>NZ_LFXJ01000005.1:0-1229564 GCF_001183605.1 Lysinibacillus xylanilyticus
TTCTGAAGATGGATGATTCGAAGTAACGTTGATATAACAGCGTTTATAAGGATTTGAAATGTGTGTTTTTATATTAGTATGGTGGAGGTTGCCACCGATTTGCCACCGCTTTAAAATTGTGCCAGCAATTTATAAATCTTTTGCGATGGAATCAAAAATATCGGCAGCATCTCTTGCCATCTTTTGAGTTAAATGGACATAGCGGTCTTCAGTAGTTGCTGACCTGCTATGTCCTAATCTTTTTTGTAACAGTTTTAATAGATGTGCCGTTCTCGATTAATGTTGTTGATGAATGGTAGTTAAAACTATTGTTTAATCTTTCACTAATTTTTCTAGTGTTATATTTAATGACGCTTTGCGTACAATGTTCGCCATTTTCTTTATTACATACATAATTACGTTCTGGACCCTGTTTAGACGCCCCAAGGGAAGAGTTCAGTCGGATCTGATATTAACCAACATTATGGTAATGATCCAAAATAATATGAGTTTTGTATAATAATTTATATATTTTAGTGAAGGCATGGTTGTGAATGATCTCTAATAACGCTGTTTTTCGTAAAGAAAATGAAAACCCCATTTTCTATTTTTAATAATTATTTGCGCCAAATTTAACTTGCACATTTGCATCCTCGTACTCTTCTTTTACCAGATAAATAATCTCATTAGCTTGATATTTTGATACTTCCTCGGCCATCACTGTTACGGAAACGTCTTCTCCTTCTATTCGTACTAAAGCATCGGGAAAGCCTAATGATTTAATTTGCTTCTCAAGTATTGCTTCTGTAGATTCTTCTTTATTGAGAGTCTCAATTTCCATAGAGGCCATATTTTTCTCTTCAACAAAAGACTCATCTGACGTTATTTTTTGCGTTAACTTTTGACGAATTTGGTTTCTTTCGTTACTAACTTGAAGGCGAGTTTCTTCAAATAAAGAGCTAGGAGAAGATACTTCCTTCGTCACACTCTGTATTGCTGCTTTTTGACCTGCATCTACAGGCAAGGTAATATCCTCTTTTGATTGTTTTGTAGAATCCATTAAATATAAAACTGAAATAACCGCTATTAGGGTTAATAATGCAAGAAACCAAGAAGATTTTTTTTGTAGGTGCATCCACAGTCCCTCCATCGATAAATTTGATGAAATACTTCTAAGCATCTTTTCAATGTCTGTTTCATTAGAGATATTTAAATAAAAAATGAAAATATATGAACACGTGTAGCAGTTTATTTTTATTTATAAATATGCCAGCATTTATACGAAAACAACTCATTTTGTCTGTCCGGTTTTTAGAAGCTACTTTAAATTATCAAAAATAAGTTTTGCATTCGCATTTAAAACAGGTGTCATGAACGAGCGTATTGTTATATTTCCTGTTTGGTGTATAGGAAAAACGCCTACTGCGAACAAAAAATAAAAGGGTACTAGAATATTATGATTCAGTACCCTTTTATTGATTAATTTTTATATTTAACTATAAGAATAATAAGCTAATTAAAGAAAGGAGAAGAGAAATTCCGAGAACTACCCCAACAACCTTCATATGTCTTTTCCGTCCCATTACAACAATTGCAACATACTCACGAACCATTGCATTTGGCCAATAATAAAATGCAGTTTTTGAGCCGATACCTTGGCTATTTAGACCAGCTTGTCTAGCGTATAGACCAGCACGGAAAAGATGGAAATTATTCGTTGTAAAGATACTGTTGTATTTACCATCTGGCTTTAACGTATCCATAACCTGTTTAGAAAATAACATATTTTGATAGGTGTTTACGGAACGATTTTCTTGCATAGTATGCTCAAGAGGGATCCCTTTTTCAACAGCGTATTTTTGCATCGCTTCCGCTTCAGGTAGATTTTCATCGGGACCTTGTCCACCAGAGAAAATAATTGTTGGTGGTGTGGTAACCGCTGCTTGTTTCTGATAAAACTCAATAGCTTTATTAATTCTACTTGCAAGAAGTGGTGGTACTTTATCGTTAATTAAACCACTGCCTAGTACGATGATAAAATCTTGGTTATACTTTGGTCTATTAAACTGATAGAGGAAATATGCAGATAGAAAGTTTGATAAATGAATCAAGAAATAAAAAATAATAAGCGATATTCCACCAAACATAGGTTGAAATATACTTGATAACAAACTGGACGGACTAATAATAGTCATGACAATAAATAATAAAATAATAATAGCTACTATTAAAGTTAAGGAATTTGCTAAGCGTCTTCCTTCTCTTTTCATTAAAATTCTCGCATTAAGAAATAGACCGAACATTAAAGCTACAATTCCAAAAGGTATAATAAAGAAAAGTGCTATTAAAGGAATAATAACTAAAAGCTTTATAATATTGCTTTCAGATGCTAAAGAAATAATCGTACAAAATAAAAGAAATGAACAGAAAAAAATATTAAATAAAAAGCCATTTACTATCTTTCTGGGATCTTTCAAGTAAGAATACAGAAAAATAAAAAATAGGATAAGCGGAATAATCCCAAAATACATCAAAATCCTACACCTCGACTATATATTATTGATTGTTCTATTTTATAAAAAATATCCACTAAAGAAAAAGCTGGGATTAATATATATGTTTTTCTATTAAAGCTTCTATATGTTAGCATAGTTTTTTGAAATTACATCCTTGTTACTTAATCCTTACATAAACCTTAAAAAATATTGTTAATTGTTCAATAGAATAAATGTATATATTTTGTACTGATTCTTTTAAAATTGGAATCAGGACAATAATTTACATATTTAAGGAGGAGAGTGTATTGAAAATTATGGAAACTGAAAGATTGGTATTACGAGAGCTAAATGATGATGATATTTCTGTCCTATATTCAATTTTTTCAGATGCAGAAACAATGAAATATTATCCGTCCCCATTCAATTTAGAACAAACAAAGAACTGGATTGAGAAAAATAAACAAAGATATCGAGAAGATGGTTATAGTTTATGGGCTGTATGTTTAAAAGAGTCGAATGAATTAATAGGAGATTGTGGACTTGTTAAACAAATAGTTGATGGAAAAACTGAAGTGGAAGTGGGCTACCATATTCATAAAAAATATTGGTCTAAAGGATATGCAACTGAGGCAGCTAAAGGTTGTATGGAGTATGGATTGTCACATTTAGGACAAGAAAAATTAATAAGTATTATAGACCCTAAAAATGGACCATCAATTCGTGTCGCTGAAAAAAATGGTTTTATGAAGGAGAAGGAGTCGTTTATCTTTAATAAAATTCATCATATATATTCAATACAACTTTCAGAAATATAATTAATGTATATTTAGTAAAAAATAAGTTGTGATTGTAAAAAGTGAAGACTAAGTGATTACAATTACAACTTATTGATACCTTTATATAGAGAATTATTGGATATTTCGTGTTTGATATAATTAAGTTAGATAGGATCTTTTCAAATAGTTACAAGGAAAATCCTATGAAAGATCCTTTTTTAAATAGTAGTGTTTATGATCCCTTCCAACGTTGTCCAATGTACCGTAGACTTGATATCCGTTATTTTTATAAAAATCTAAAGCCTGAAAACTTAAAGTATCTACCTTTATGAGATCACATTTATTATTCAAAGCAATTTGTTCAATTTCTAATAACAATTTAGATCCATAACCTAGACCACGAATATCCTCATCAATCATAAGTGTATGTATCTCTAACCAATTCCAACAAATTTCCCCCAATACGCCACCACAAATTTGATCATTTTCATCTGTAAGGAAGAGGTTGATTTCTTGATATCTGCCTCTTAGATCTTTTGGGAAATGTTTTAAATTGTATTCGTAAAGCTTATTATTAATCAAAGATTTTTTACGTTCATTTTGTTCTTGTGAGATTTTGTATTGCATAATTTTTTCCTCCTCTTTTATAATGTGATATTTCGTTTCCATATCATATGATGGCTATTTTCACTCCAATAATGTTCCAGTAAAAAGTTTGGCCTCCCAAATTTTTTCTGCCAAAAAATTTGGGCCTGTTTGTAGCCACTATCTAAACAAAAACCTCTCACATTTTTACTCTCTAGCGTAGTGACCATTTTTTGAAGTAATATTGATCCTATTCCACGTTTTTGATAGTTAGGGTGCACAAAAACCGTCCCTATCTCAGGAAAGTCTGTTAGATCTTCCTTTACTGTTTTTTGAATTAATTCATTCGCCGCGCCATATTCGATTGTACCAATAATTTCCTCTGTTTCCTCATTAACTACTATCCAGAAAAATCGTTGCTCTCCTTGGCTCTCCAAATCCCATTGTAAATAAAGTTTTTTTATTTCCCATTCGTCTTTTTGATCATCGTGTAGACCTGCAAGACCTTCTTTTGCAAAAGTATCGGTAATCACAAGGAGAAAAAACTCATGCAACTTTTCAGTATCTGTTGGATGAGGACGTCTTATATTAATTTTCTCCAAATAGCATCCTCCTTTTAGAATGAATGTAATATTATTGTAAATGATAAAATAAAAAAGTTAAATGTATTTAGCAATTAAACAAATAACCAGGTTCTTTAAAAAAAGACCTGGTCATTTGCAAATTATTCATTTATTTTTTCATTCTCCGGTTCTAGGTGAATAAGAATATTGGCTTGATGAAATAGGTTATTAATCTTTTCTTCAATACGATCACATAAATCATGAACGGTTTCAATGCTTTTATTTGATGCTACTACTAAATGGAAATCGATGTATTCTTCCGCACCAGAACGTCTAGTTCGAAAATCGTGATACTCGATGTATTCATCTTTAAATGATTCAATAATTTGAATAATTTGTTCTTCTTCTTCCTTTGATAATCGTGCATCCAATAATGGAGGAAACGCTTCTTTCATCAGTTTGAAAGCTTCAATCATTATATAACAAGCTAATATTATTCCGATAATTGGATCTAAAATGTACCAACCAGTTAAATGGACAATCAATAAACTCAAGGCAACACCCAATGATGTATAGACATCTGTAAGTAGATGCAGTGCATTTGATTTCATGGCAACAGAGTTGATATTCTTTGCAGTTCTATAAACAATTCTTGATACAACAAAGTTAATCAAGGCGCCAAGTAACATGACCAGTATTCCTAGAATTGGGAGTTTGATTGGAGTGGGAGTGATAATTTTATGAATACATTCATAAATAATCCAAATCCCAGCAACAAAAATTAAAAGTGTTTCAATTGTTCCTGAAATATTTTCAACCTTCCCATGTCCGTAAGGGTGTTCTTTATCAGCTGGTTTACTGGATATTCGTACAGAGAGAAAGGCAATAAAAGAGGCGAGTAAGTCTAGAAGTGAATGGATTGCCTCAGACAAAATTGCAACTGATCCAGTGAACAATCCAACGATAAGTTTTAATATGACAACAGTAGAATTACTTAAAACTGATAAAAATGCAACTTTTGATGAATTCACCTGAAATCACCTCCTGATATATATAGACCTATGATAACAAGTAAATTTTGAGTGGGTCTATAGCAACGTTTTTTCCTAACTCCGATTAAATAACTAGTGTGAAAAAAAGTTGTATAAAGGAAAATAATTAACCATTTTGAAACTCATATATCAAAAAAGAGTGGAGTTTGCTGCTAAATCCTTTGTGATAAGACCGTTAGAAAGCAAGTGAAGAATAATGACTATATTATGTGTTGATGTGATAAGGTTAATTTAACTTCTTTCAGTAGATGTTCTTTGTAGCGAAAGTGAAACGTCAGCTACAGAAGTCTCCTACCTCTATAGGAGATGGGATGAATGCGGATTTAAGTTACTTTTCAGTGGGGCTACAAACACCTGTACCTCCTGTCGCTACGCTTCTTAGAGGATGTTAGCCTAAAATCATCGCATCCATGCGATAACGGCTAACTGACCTGCGTCGGTGCCGCTGCCGCTACGCTTTCGCGCAAAAAACATCTGTTGCTGCGCTGCGTCAGCACTACGCTTCCGCGCAAAAAACATCTGTTGCTGCGCTGCGTTAGCACTACGCTTTCGCACAAAAAACATTTGCAGGCCTATGCACAAAGCCGATTCTGGACGCAATTATGCCGAGGCATAATTGATAGTTGTAGATCAAGCTCTACCTTATTTCCAGCTAATTGTCTATAAATTTAACGATTGTGCTGATGATCCTTCCTTTAAAATACAGGTGAAAAATCCTTTATCTAATAACAGTGGTATTGTGATATACTTCACTGCCCAATATCCGTTTACCGTAGGTGTTATAGATGATCTGAAAAAAATACAGAGAAAAGGGGCATTCCTTTTCATGCATATCAACTAATGACGAAAGATGAAGCACAGAATGCACCTATCATATGGACTACCGTTGGACTGTTTTACAATGGTATTTTTATGACACATGAAATACCGAGTGCAAACAAGTTCGAAAAAATATTAAATACATTATGAATAGGGAATTTATCTCTCTTTTATGATCATTAAAATTAGAGCAAATAAACAAATACCTATAAATGAACCTAGAGTAAACGACCAAGAAAAATAATCGAAAAAGATGTATGCAATTATTAATGCCAGCATATAGCCGAGAGCAGTGCCCAGCAATTGTGCTTTCAACGATCCCACTCCTTCTGCGTGATAGTTAATGTGCTTATTTGTATTTTATGAAAATATTGGATAAATATCTATAGCAATCAAGATAAAAGGAAGGTGAACATCGATTTTGAAAATTAGCAAACAGTATGCAGAACATTATTTAGTGAAGGAAAATGTTTCACTTTATTCTAAAAATATTATTAATCAATCATAAAGGAGTAATATTTTTTGAAAGCAAAAAGCATTAAATTATATGAATTTGGAAGCCCTCGGGAGGTTTTGAAGTTTGAAAATAAAACGATTCAACCTCCCCATGAACATGAGATTCTTGTTCGAATGCTAGCACGACCTATTAATCCTTCTGATTTAATACCAATATGGGGGAAGTACGCTCATCGAATTTCTTTACCAACTATTCCTGGCTATGAAGGAGTAGGAGTTGTAGAGGATGTAGGTCCATATGTTTCTCAAAATCTTATCGGAAAGCGTGTACTACCTTTAAGGGGAGAAGGAACTTGGCAGGAAATTGTAAAAACAAGTGCAGAATTTGCAGTATCCATCCCCGATTCCATTGATGATTTTACCGCAGCGCAAGTGTATATCAACCCAATGACAGCTTGGGTAACTTGTACTGACATATTACAATTGCAGCCAAATGATGTTTTACTAGTGAATGCTTGTGGGTCCGCAATTGGACACATTTTTGCTCAGCTAGCAAAATTGTTAGGCTTTCAGTTAATCGCGGTTACGAGAAATAATAGACATACTGACGATTTAATTCAGCTTGGCGCTTCCTATGTAATAGATACTTCAGTAACACCGCTCTATGAGACAGTCATGGAGCTAACAAATGGCAGGGGGGCTGATGCTGCTATTGATTCTATCGGGGGGACAGCAGGTAATGATCTTGCTTTCTGTCTGAAATCTGGAGGGAATTTTTTAGCTATTGGTCTTTTATCAGGTGTGCAAGTGAATTGGCAAAGAATCGTTAAAGAGGCAAATGTAAAGGCAAATATGTTCCATTTACGTCATTGGAACAAGCAAGTCTCGGTAGAAAGATGGCAAGGTACATTTCATCACTTAATCAATCTAGTTAATAGTGGAAAGTTAAAAATGATGGCAGTGGATTCACATTATGATTTGTTAGACATTAAAAATGCGATAACGGCTGTTGAATCGTCTAAAACCACTAAAGGAAAGATTTTTTTAACAAGTTATTAATTCGAACGAAGGGTAATTTATTTTACCCTTCGTTTTTTATAGAGTGTATATGCTACTGCGATATTCTTCGATGCACTTGTTTCTAAAATAAATCTGTTGATAAATATCGTAAACCAGTATCGGGTAGGATAACGACAATCCGTTTCCCTTTGTTCTCTGGGCGTTTGGCAAGGGCTGTGGCGGCAAATAAAGCAGCCCCTGATGATGTACCTACTAATAGACCATCTGATTTCGCAACAGCGCGTGCAGCCTCATAAGCTTGTGCAGTTTCCACCTCGAGTACCTCATCAATTATTTCTAAATGAACATTCGATGGCACACGAGCCTCGTCTGCATCGGAGAAGCGGTGAACACCTGTGATTTCAATAATATCTGGATTTTCGACAGTTGCAATGGAATTCACAGCAGGCTCTACACCAATGATTTGGATATTTGGATTTTTAGATTTTAAGTATGCACCAGCACCACTTATCGTACCACCTGTGCCAATTGCCGCTACGAAAATATCAATTTGTCCGTCTGTATCCTCCCATACTTCAGGACCAGTTGTTAACTTATGAATATTTGGGTTGGCATCATTATCAAGCTGATTTAAAAATACAACATTTTCTTCTTGTTCAACGACTGTTTCTCGAAATACTTTGATCGTTTCAACAAAGTCACCATCCGTTTCCTCGAAGGCAGCTACCATTTCCGGAACATCTGAAAAAGGTACAACCTCTGTTCCGTATGCCTTAACGACCTTTGTACGCTCTTCACTTACACCATCTTGCATGTAAATTCGTAGCTTATAGCCTTTTGCAGCTGCAATTGCTGCTAGACCAATACCAGTATTGCCACTTGTTGTTTCGATTATCGTTTTATCTTTTGTCAATACACCACGAGCTTCAGCATCCTCAATCATCGCTTTAGCAACACGGTCCTTCACACTATTAGCAGGATTAAAATACTCTAGCTTTACAATAATTTCAGTTTCTAGCTGTTGCTCTTTTACATACTGATTTAATGCTAAAAGTGGTGTATGACCGATTAACTCTGTAATAGATTGTTTAATTTTATTCGTTACAATTCGACCCATCCCAATCAACCCCTCCTGTTTAACCTACTTAACATACTTGTTTTATAGGAATTAGTGGAATCATATCAATATAAATCCATATAAGCAATAAAATCACTAATAGAAATATTAAATGTAGCAATAGAAAAAAATAATTAATTAAATCTATAAATTAATTTTTTCTTGATGTAGTACATAGGAGAAATATGGATTATTATGGATGATGTTTCTTTGCGAAAGCGAGTAGCCCCGAACACAAATTGACGTCTTCTTAGAAAGAAAATCCTGCACAATATTTGATTAACTATCTCATTTTAATCCAAATGAACTAAAAGAGATCCTAAAGTAATCTTTAAAGTGCATGAAAATATGTTTATTTGGAGGAATTTACTTTAAATTTGTTAATTAACGTTATTTTGGAATAATATCTGTTAAAATGTAAGTCTTGTATAAAAAATGGTTAAAGTGGGAATTTGATGCCTACTTGAAATCAGCGTAAATATGAGTTATTAGTTTAGCTTGATGTTGTTTGGGAGATGAAAGTATGAAAGAGACAATTTCTTCAGTTTGTATAACAGCTGAAACAAAAATTAACATGATGAAGCAAAGGCCAGTTAATTATTTATTGTTAGCTATTTTTGGCGGACTTTTTATCGGATTTGGAATTTTGCTCATCACTACTATTGGCGGCTTATTAAGTCCAGCTGGGGTACCGAGTATGAAGATCGTACAAGGATTAGCATTTGGTGTGGCACTTAGTATGGTCATGATGGCTGGGGCCAATTTATTTACCGGTGATAATCTAGTGTTAACGGTTAGTACACTATCAAAAAAATCATCACCATTAGAGATGTTGGGCATTTGGACGTTTAGTTACATAGGAAACTTTTTTGGTTCTCTTTTAGCAGCCGCATTATTTTTTTACTCGGGGCTAGCAGCAGGAGACACAGCAGCTTACATTGAAAAACTGGCTACAGCTAAGATGAGTGGTAGTTTCGTTGAACTTTTATGTCGAGGTATTTTATGTAATTTGCTTGTATGCTTGGCAGTATGGTGTACCTATAAATTAAAAACAGAGACTGGAAAATTAGTGATGATTTTCTGCTGTATTTTTCCTTTTGTTACAATTGGATTTGAGCACTGTATAGCAAATATGACATTGTTTTCACTTGCTTTTTTAGTACCTCATGGTGAACTTGTATCGTTTGCTGGAGCCTTTTCAAATTTATTACCTGTAACACTAGGTAATATTATTGGGGGAGCCGTTATTGGTTTTGTCTATTGGGTAAGTGGAAGAGATTAATAATTAACTAGATATTGTTATTCAGTTAATATCATTTGCTTGGCTAAGTAAAATACTACGTGCCATGGCAAATTAAGAAGTGAATTAAAGTCATTCAATTTAATTCACGGATGAGTACATGACAGATTTCATCTATTAATATTTTGACTTTGGAATAAATGAAAGATAGAATGACAGGTAGAGTTGCTTAAGTGACTCTACCTATTTTATTTATGTCAAAGTTATTAACGCTGTGAAATTTATAGATAATGTAATGAATATAAAAGAGCGGAGGAAGTTAAAAATGGAACAAGAAGTAAACCAACATACGATACTTCAAGCAATTTTAGAGCTTTCTAAGCAAATGCAAGACATGAAATCAGATCTTCAGCAACAAATAGAAGTGGTTGAAAAGAGATTAGAAGCGAAAATCGAAGCTGTTGAAAAGAAATTAGAAGCAAAAATTGAAACAGTGGAATCAAGATTAGAAAAGGTTGAACAAAATCTAAGTCGAAAAATTGATCTTGTAGATGCAAAATTTGAAATTTTATCACGAGATTTATTAACGACAAAAGCTGAAGTATCTATGCTCCAACAAGTGAAATAGTTACCGTATCCATTAAGGATACGGTATTTTTTTATGGTATAATAATTGTCACGAAGGAGTGAAAATATTGTTAAAAACAGAGGTATTTGAACAATTAAAAAAGGCAATGAAAGAAAAGGATGTATTAGCAAAAGGTGTATTAACGCTTTTGAAATCTGCCCTAGATTTAACTGAAAAAGAAAAGGGAGAGGCTTTATCGTCTGAAGAGGAAATGGCGATTATAAATCGTGAAGTCAAGCAAACAAATCAGGCTTTAGAGGGTGCTCAAACTGCAGGGCGAGCTGACTTAATTGAAAAAGAGGAAGCGAAATTAGCACTTTTAAAATCATTTTTACCTAAGCAATTAACTGAAGAAGAAATTGCAGAAAAACTTGTGGCAGCTGGTGTTATAAAAGGGATGAACATGGGGGAAGCAATGAAAATTGCAAAACCTTTGTTAACTGGTCAAGCTGAAGGCGCTGTTATTTCAAAAGTTGTGAAGGGTCTAATTTAACTTATTTCAGCGGATGCCCAAACATCGCTGGGATAAAGGAACTCAGTCTAAGAACGCCACGTCCTGTGGCAACGACTGAGTAACCAACATCGTATTGGCCCAAAGCCTCCGGCGGATGTCACGGAATCGGAAAGGAGTTAACAAAGGATGTTAGCCTAAAATCATCGCATCCATGCGATAACGGCTAACTGACCTGCATCATGGAGGCCTAAGCACAAAGCCGATTCCGGACGCAATTATGCCGAGGCATAATTGATTGGCGTTAAAAACAACCTCCTACTATTTATTAATATAGGGTAAATAGTATAATAAAATAAAACCAGACCTTATATTTAGATATTTTGAGTTTGATTATATATAATCAAACTTTTTATATTTCATTAAGTGTAGCTTTGTAATAAAGATTGATTATTTATATTAAAGTTCGATTATTTGTAATAAAGATTGATTAAAATCATCTCTCCTCTGTATATTCCTTAGAGGTTAGATGATTTTTTATTGGATATTTATGTTAATGTAATTGTAAGGATTGTGAAGAAATGTACTTAAACTAACGAAGCAGTTTAGTTGAAGAGTGTTGTTCAACAATCGGGCCAGATTGTGGAGCAACATTTTTTAAATAATAGGTGTTCTTATGACGAAATATGTTTAAAATAACGCGTCAGTTTTACTTAATAGGAGCCTGCCATAATTATTAATGACTGATATAAAACTACTAAATATTAAATACTTTCATGTCATAATGTAATATAATTTATTCAAGTTAAATTTTAACAAAATAATTAATTGTTTATATTTGGAGGTTGCCTTGAGACGTATTGCTGATATTATTTATCTAATTACTAAACCATTTATTTTATTTGAACTACTACTATTAATTATTAATTTAGTAGTTCGTCCAATTTTATTCAAAAGTCTATCAAAAACATTAGTTTATGATCGTATAACCAAAAAGGTGGCGATGGATATTCCACCGTGTACTTTAGTGAAATATTGGTTTTCTGGAAAAAATAGAGATGATATGGCGATTGAATTAGAAGATACATTTTTTGAGGGATTAATAAAATTAAAGGAAGTTTATGGGACAAATAAAGAATTTAAAACTGACGTTTATTCTGCTTTTTTTAGATTAATGAAACTTAAAGCGACTGAATTAAACGTCTCGTTTAATTACGAAATAATAGAAAAGATATCTACAAGACAAATTACTGCTAGGTTAATGTTAATTTCTCCTTTTCATTTTTGGTGCTACCTTTTTTCTTCTATGCTAGGAAATAAGGAATCACGTAAAAGGCTAAAAAGTATCTTTAAAGTAGTAAAGGTGTATAAAGTTACATTTAAATTTAATTAGTAAGAGTTAATTGATTTTAAGCTTAAAATTCTGTTTTAGTTATTCAAGTAAAGGGCGCGATTCTATAACAAGGATCAGCGCTCGTTTTCATTAAAGGGCCATCTTAAAAACAATTTAAAGGGAATAATCCACAAAGGAAAACATATATATTTATGAATAATTAAAATGGGGGTTATTAATTGCGCCTATTTGGTAAAAAGAGAGTTGAAAGTGTAAATAGTGAGGTATTGATACCTGAAAAAATTAAATTATCGACGTTATTAGATTTAGTTCAAAATGGGCTTCTGATTGGCTTAGAAATAAAAGATTATGATAGTTCTGATGCTATGTATAGGGTGTTAGAGTTTGATAATTTTAGGGTGCATTTCTCAGAGTGGTCTGAATGGACAGTTCGAATAGATGTTTATAATGAAAATGATACTTTTCAAGTGTATAAATCACCGGGACTAAAAATTGACTGGTATAAGAGAACAATAGAATTAGCACAGTTTGGAAATGGTAGTTTAGATATTGAGTGGGATCACGAAGGTACATGGTGTACTTATATTACAGATCAAATTAAAGAAGCGAAATCTAAACTGGAATTAAAAAGAGAGAAGAATAAAAGAAATGAAGAACTAAAGAGGAAACAAGAAGAAAAGGATGAAAAGAGAGTTATTGAAGAAAAAAGGAAGAATTTCAATAGCTTATTTAAAAATAAACTATAAGAATTTTTATGTTCATAACTTCAGTTATCATCTTTTTATGTTTATCGTAAGAATAATAACTAACTTTAGCGTTAATCCAACATGGATTTAACGCTCTTTAATTCGATTATTTAAAATAAAATATTGTGTGTTATGAAGAATTTTTTCTTATTCCACAATCAGGCGCGATTGTTGAATAAGCGTCTCTGTTCTTATTAAACTAACGGGGTGCGTTAGTTCTGTAATAGAGACAAAGTGTACTTTCTCTATTATATTTATTCGTTAGCAACAATATATACGAACAGAGCCTAAAAAATACATCCATTATCTCAAAAACGATTGATTTAATGGATGTATTTTTATATACAAATAAAAAGTTTAATTATAAAGTTTATATAAGGTCTAGTTTTATTTTATTATACTATTTACCCTATATTATTATACAGTAAGAGGTTGTTTTTAAGTTCCAATATTTTTTGTTTCATGTTATTGTCACTATTGCCCAAAAATGAAAACACCTATATACTAATTATTAACCACTGGTCAATAAGGAGGGCAATATGTCGCCACGTAAGCCGTCTAC
The DNA here is from genome assembly GCF_001183605.1 of Lysinibacillus xylanilyticus. Lineage (GTDB taxonomy): Bacteria > Bacillota > Bacilli > Bacillales_A > Planococcaceae > Lysinibacillus > Lysinibacillus xylanilyticus. The sequence continues at coordinate 13,847 of NZ_LFXJ01000005.1, forward strand.
AAAAGATTTGACGAAAGAAATAATTATAAATGAGGCTCATAAGCAATTTATCACGAAGGATTTTCACCAAGTATCGATGCGTAGTATTGCTAAAGAGCTTGGTTGTAGTCATGGGGCAATCTACTATCATTTTAAAAATAAAGCAGAAATATTTTATGCTATATTAGGTGATTATTTTTCTGAACTAAATAATATTTTAGATGAAAATATGAACGGTCCTGAAGATCATAGCACTAAACTACTGAATGTTTTCGTAGGATATATGGCGTTTGGTTTAAATCATCAAAGTCAGTATGAATTAATGTTTATAATGAGGGATAGCGAAATTGATGGGCTTTCGCAAGAGGCAGCGAACCTTAGTTATGAGAAATTTGCACAATCTGTACAGTCCTTATCAAATACTGAACTATCGATTTCAGATATACATTCCACATTCATTGCTCTGCATGGATTTGTTGCACATTATCGTCATTATGTAAAAAATTATGAGGAAGCGAAAGAAGCAGTGGATGTACATGCAAAATTTCTTATCAAGGCTTTAAAGTACAGAGAGTAGCTCTAGTTAAAAATCTAGAGCTTTCATTTAAGAGTTATTTGACCAGTGGTTAATTAATAAAGGAGGAATAAAGTTTGCAAACAGCATTAGTTATTGGAGCATCTGGTGGTATGGGATATGCACTAGTAAATGAACTAGTGAGTCGAAATCTACAGGTGAAGGCATTTGCTAGAAATAAAGAAAAGTTAGTTGCACTTTTTCAGCATCACAAAAATGTAGAAATTATTTCAGGTGATGCATTTAATGAAAAGGATTTAATGAGGGCTTCAAAAGATGTGGATATAATTTTTCATGCTATTAGTTTTCCGTATCAGGATTGGGAAAAGCTCCATATGTGTTGCGTAGATATGGTGATTAATATAGCCGAAAGGCAAGGAGCGAAGATTGCACTTGTAGATAATATTTATGCATATGGGAGACCATCGACAAACCCTGTAATAGAGCAAGTTAGAAAGGAACCACAGACGAAAAAGGGGAAAATTCGTTTAACGATGGAAAATAAATTAAAAATCAGTAATGTGCCCTCGTTAATTGTACATTTCCCGGATTTATACGGACCAAATGCAGAGAATACAATACTCTATGAAACGTTAAAAAATGTAGCACAAGGTAAAAAAGCTAATTTTGTAGGAAGTATGCAGGTGAAAAGGGAATTCCTTTATACAGTTGATGGCGCAAAGGCTATGGTTGAGCTTGCTTTACGAGATGACACATATAATCAGAATTGGAACGTGCCAGCTGTTCATCCAATTGCAGGGGAAGAACTAGTAAAAATTTTACGAGAAATTACAGGCTATAAAAAAAGTATTCGTACAGTTTCTAAAGGCATGATCCAACTAATTGGATTATTTAATACTTCTATGAAAGAAGTAGTTGAAATGTTGTATTTAACAGAAGAACCAGTCATATTAAGTGGGGAAAAATTCGAAAAGGAAATAGGCGCTTTACCACGTACTTCATATAGAGTAGGGCTAGAAGAAACGATTGCATGGATGAACGAGAGAGCACTAAAAGGCTTTTAAAAATCAATGAAAAATCCGCATAGACTTCTATAGGTAAAACTTACCTACAGAAAGTAGCGGATTTTTGTTATTAGTTTTTCTTATAGCTGAAATTTTTGAATGATATTACGAAGTTGCTGTGCCATCTCAGCTAAATTATTTGAAGACGCCGTAATCTCCTCAATACTAGCGGATTGCTCCTCAGAAGCAGCAGCCACATTTTGAATGTTTCCTGATGATTGTACGGCTACTACACCAACTTCCTCAACAGAAGTTGCAATGCTGCTAACCCCGTCATTAATATTTGAAATGATGTTATTGACATAATCCATTTCTTGAGTTAGTGAAGTAATATTCGAATATATTGCCTTAAAGGCTTTACCTGATTCGTTAAAGGTAGTTGAGCTTTCTGCAAGGTTATTACTACTAATTTCCATAGATTTTACAGCTTGCATAGACTCTTGCTTAATCGTTTCAATACGTGTTCGAATACTATTCGTTGCTGCTAATGATTGGTCAGCAAGTTTACGTACTTCTTCTGCTACAACTGCGAAACCTTTACCATGCTCACCAGCACGTGCTGCTTCAATTGATGCATTTAAAGCGAGTAAATTTGTTTGATCCGTAATTTCATTAATTAAAGTTACAATGTCGCCAATCTCATTTGAGTATGTGCTTAAACGTTTTACAACCTCTGAAGTATCTTGAATAGCATTAGATGTGATAGACATCTTTTCTGTAGCGCTTTGAATAGTCGTATTACCTGTTTCGGAAATAGAAGATGCACTAATTGCTTTAGTAGTGACATCATTCACGCTCGATACAACCTCTGACATCTTTGTGGAGATTGTCGTAATATGACTTTCTACTTCTTCAATAGAGGATGTTTGTTTTTCTGATCCTGAAGCTACTTCTTGCATTGAAGATGTAATTTGTTGAATAGATGCACTAGTTTGCTCAGAACCTGCCGATAACTCTTCAGACATAGCAGCTACTTGCTCAGCATTTTCAGCAATTTGCTGAATAAGTGAGCGTAAGTCTTCAGTCATATTTTCAATGCCTTCAGATAGCTGAGCAATTTCATTTGAACCCTTTATTTGAAGTGACTCAACAGTTAAGTCTCCTTGTGCCACCTTACCAACATAATTCGTCATATTTTTAATTGGTTTGATAATGCCTTTACTAATGAAATACGCCACAATAACACCGAAAATCAAAAACATCACGGTCATAGTGATACAAGTCCAAAGAGTCTTAGTTTGAAGTTTAGAAATGAAGGAAGCGTCCATATCTAAACCAAAAAGAATATCGGTATCCTTAAATGGTATAAAAACTGATTTATGAATACCGTATTCATCTTTATAAATATCACTAGATTGAACGGTTCCAGTTTTTAGCGCTTCTTCCATATCCTTACTAAAAACATAGGGCTCTTGATAATCATCTTTTTTACTTAATGCCACAATATGTTCTTTGCCATTTGCACGTGAAAGAACGTAAGCATTTTGAATATCGTACTCGTTCATTGTTTCATTTAATGCATTTAATAATTCTTTATATTTATCCTTATCGCCGTTATCAGCAGCTTTGATGTCATTTTTGTCTAGATCATCAAAAATTGTTTGAGATATAACATCTAATGATGACTCAAATTGTGTAATAACGAAATTATCGATAATCTGATAAGATGAAATAAATAATACGCCACTAAATATTACCGAAATAATAGCAATTGGAATAGTAAAACTAGCAATATATTTATATAGTAAAGAGCTTTTAAACTTGTTGACTATACTCAACTTTAACACCCTCCAATACTTTTATCTTTTGTTGTAAGAAATGAATCATATCACTAATATGTTCTGTCTCTGTATAAGGAGAAATTGAAAAGAATTTTGCAGCAGCGACTGGAATTTGTTGTTTTGTATCGCTAGTGTTGACAGTGCAAACACGTGTTGTATCACCGAAAAATACTTCGTCGCGACCTTCTCCTATAATTTCAAATAAAGAAGCGTTAAGGCCATTAATATATTCAAGCTGATCTTGTGTATAGCTACCTGACTGTTCAGATTTCCAATTAAAGCCTTCAGGATACAAACGAAAGGCTGTGACTGGTCCAATATTAGACTCATTGACTACTTGTAACATTGGAGTTTTCTCTGCTAACTGCGCACGGAACGCTAAGTTTACACGCACATAATTAGCTAATATTTGTTGGTAGCCTTCTTTACCAAACGCCTGTAATGCAGCATAAATAGCAATTGAACTACCCATACGAGAGCACTCTAATGTATAGCCTGTATGATAAGAACCATAGCCTCGATTGCCAACATAAGGTGTGTCGAAGTCTTCAATATCTAATAATTGTAGATGTTTTCCTTCTTTTATTAAGAATAAGCTTGTTAAATACGGTGTTTGACCAAGCTTTTGGAAGTCGAAGCAAAGGCTATCTGCAATAGGTAGGTATTGCATACGTTCTTTAATTTGTTCTAGTGCTTGTAAAACATTAGCCTCTAATTGAAGTGGATTTGCCTTGAAATCATAATCGTTGAAAAATGCGTAAAAACCACCTAAAGCTGAATCAGCGTGAATATGTATAGGTTTTAAGGAATGTTTTTGTTCAAGGTCAGTTGTAACTTTTTTGATTGCTTGTACATCATCAATGGCAAATTGATCAGTTGCGCCTGTTGTAGCAACTACATACACTGGAATACCACCATTTTCGATAACCTCAGTCATACGCATACGTAAGTCTTCGATATCCATTGAATGATCTTTTCCAGCTTTAATACGAATTAAATGCTTGCTACCGATGCCGACTGCTTCAATTGATTTTAATAAGCTGTAATGAGCATTTTCTGAAGCGAAGCAATATAAATTATTCGGTACGCCATCTTCTTTTGCATTTGGGAATTGTTTAGCGATCGCAAGACGAAGCCCACTGAAGACTGCCCCTTGTCCACCCCAAGTTGTGTAACCAAAGCTTTGTGTATAGTCGTAGCCAACTAACTTCGACATCATTGCAACTACCTTTACCTCACATTCTGCGGCAGCAGGTCCGTATACATCCCATAGATTGTTACCGTTAAGCAGAGCATTAGTAAATTGGCCTAATATGCCTGGAATGCTAGCCATTGGCAAAACGTTTGTTACAAAGTTGCGTGTATGGTATGGATGTCCTTGCATTAATTGTGTTAGATCATTCACAACCTGATCAAGTCCGACACCTGCAGTTGGTACTTCATTTTCTTGCATTAACTCTTTATAGAAATTATCAGAGCGCTCTTTCATTGGTCCTAGAGTTGTTGTTTTTGGATTTTTTAACTCATCTAATGATGAAACAATTTTCTCTAATAAGGATAAAAAATTCTCTCTTTGTTCGATATTTCCATCTTCACTTTGGAATAATTGTTGGATTTTTTTCATTTTCATCGTCCTTTTTAGTTCGTTTTTCCTCTATTTTTGCGTTTAGTAAAAATAGGTCGTTTTACTAAAATAATGATAACATATTATAACAAAAAATGAATTTATATTTTATAGGATAATTAATTTCAGTCATTTCTAAATAATCTGATTAGGTTAAAATGGAAATATAAGGGATAGAAATTTAATTGATCGTATTTGTAAATGTTGAATTTAAAGGGTTTTTATTACTTTTTTAAAATAAGTTGTTGTAAAGCTAATGATGGGGAAGTGCTATGAAGGGATAAGTCTTTTTATTACAAATACTATGTCCAAAATAATTTTAATTTCTAAAGTACGGTGAATATTTATGACTATTAAGGAGGGAAATATATAAATAATAATCTGCTTTAAGATAATATTTAATATTGACCGTTAAGTAATATGAATCAGGCTCCAAATCTCATGTAATTGTATCGCGATATTTTTCATAACTAATTAGTTTTTTACCATATAGCGGTCGGACGGGTGGAGTTTCTGTATAGCTTATATTTCTATTTAGCATATCGGTATCTTGATTTCTTTTTTGTAAAAGTAGTGTCTTTAAACACCATTCGCTTATGTAAATAAGAATGATTTCCAATTTGGTGACCTGTTTGACAATTTTTTGTAGCACCTTACGATACCGATAATTTTTTCAAAGATAAACCATACTAATACGGAGGTGAAAAAATGTATAAATTGCTATCGCATAATGATTTAGATGGTATAGGTTGCGGGATATTAGCTAAGCTAGCTTTTCAAGAACAAGTGAAGGTAAAGTACAATTCAATCTCGTCGCTAGATCGCGAAATTGAGTATTTTTTAGAAAATAACGAACGAGACACATTTTTATTTATTACCGACTTATCTCCAAACGAAGAAAATGAAAAGAGATTAAATGATTATTATATCGCAACTGGCAATGTTCAACTGCTTGATCATCATAAAACGGCTTTTTATTTGAACGAATATGAATGGGGTAAAGTATTAACAGAAGATGAAAATGGCTATTTAACATCAGCAACGTCTTTGTTTTATCAGTATCTTGTGACGCATGGATTTTTAGAACAAACGAATGCCATCACAGAATTTGTAGAGTTAGTGAGACAGTACGATACGTGGGAATGGGAAAAGAATGATAATCAGCAAGCACGTCGACTAAATACTCTATTTTTTTTAGTGTCAATCGAGGAATTTGAAGAAAAAATGCTTGAACGTTTAAAAACAAACGAACATTTTTACTTTGATGAATTTGAAAAGAAAATTTTGACTATGGAAGAAGAGAAAATAGAACGGTATATCCGCCGGAAAAAAAGAGAACTAGTGCAAACAGCGATAGGGGAATACTTTACAGGTGTGGTTTATGCAGAATCTTATCATTCAGAGCTTGGTAATGAATTAGGAAAAGAAAATGTACACCTTGATTTTATAGCTATATTAAATATGGGTGGCAAAAGAATTTCCTTCCGTACGATTCATGATCACATAGATGTTTCGGCAATTGCATCAGAATTCGGAGGGGGAGGGCATCAAAAAGCAGCTGGTTGCTCTTTAACAGATGAAGCGTATGAGCAGTATGTGGTTCAAATATTTCATATAGCCCCATTACCAGAGGATGCGAAACGAAATCGCTATAATTTAAGGTTTTCTTCTTTTGGGACAATGTATAAAAACCTTAAGGGAGAATTTTTCCTCCTATATTCAAAAAGTGATTTTGATTGGGTAATTGAAAAAAATAAACTTCCATTAGATCAAATCTTTACAAGTTTTTATGAAGCGGAATGGTTTTTAAAAAGAAATTATCAAGCATGGTTAGTTAAAGATGAGTTATTTGTAGACTATTTAATGGAAGAGGCCAAAAAGGTTCGTCATCGAGAGTAAGGGGATATAATTATCTCTCTGAGAGTGTAGAGAAATTAAACAGCCAGGGGGATTTTTTGAATGTTGTGGTGTTATAAATAAAGGGTAAATTTAGTTTCAGATTTACTAAGGGCATGTGTTGAGCCGCTTTCTTCACTACCATAGTTGTTGCCGCTACGCTTTCGCTCAAAAAAACAACCTGCCACCCCGACGCCCACTGGAAAGCGCACATTCGGAACGGAAATCTCCCTCATTTTGCAGAAGAGCCATAAAATAAAGGAATAAAAATTATTCCTTTAGATACATAGTGAAATCAGCCAAACCTTGACATCGTTAGAGGTTATATAATGTACAACTAAAAACTACAATAAATAAAAAGCATTTGTCTAGATATTTTCTTAAAATGAGGTGTACATGATGTCCAATGATATGCTTTTTGTCGAGAGTCAACCTAAGGAAAATCGATGGCAGAAAATATGGTTTATTGTAGTATTGCTTTTATTGATAGTTACTTGTGTAATTGTTTATTATTTTTTGTTTAAGGAGGATTTGAATTTTGAAGACTACAAAACAGTTGTCGATATAACTACTGAAAATGGGCTTGGACGTTTAACGTTAAATGAAATAATAATTGATGATAACCAAATACTATTGAATGCTACCTTTAAGCCAGTAAAAGACTTGAATTTCGACCACCAAATCTTTTTCTTTCCACAGGTTTTTGTGAATGGAAAAGAATTCACGGTTAGAAATGGAGGACAGACAATCCAACAATCTGATAAATCCTATACAATCTATAGTAGTGTGAAATTAAGTGAACTTCCAGAGGATAAAATATTAAACTTAGATATTCGTTATAACGACTGGAACGGGGAAAAAAAGATTGACGAGCCGTGGGAATTTCAAGTGGAGGCTTCACAAGAGCGCCTACAAGAAGATAAAAAGGTCTTTCCTGTTGAGAAAAAAGTAAAGCTGTTAGATGGGCAAGAAATAACAATAGAGAAGGTTGTTTCTACACCGATATCAACAACGATATACTTTCTCTCCGAGAATAGTTTATTAAATAAAGCATTACATTTTAAAATCCAATCAGCAACAGGGGAATCTTGGCCATTTAACGTAGCATATCCCTTAAATGAAGAGTATACGAAGTGGGGTGTCCGCATCGATGCATTATATTTAACGGGGAAGAGCTATGAACTAATTCCGATAGCTGCAAATGGAAGTGAGCTTGGTTCTGCTATCAAAATTGGAGATTAAGAACGAAACCTGTTACAGTAGCTATTTTAAACTTTACAATATCTTAAACCAAAAGGATCATTGCTCCTTGTACTATGAATATAGATGACATGGAAAGTAGTTGAAGATATTGCGAAGGTTATGGGGAATTTTTTTAGTTTCGCTTAAATTAGGTTGTACATCCTTTGGAGGTCCCACTGCACATTTAGGGTATTTTCAAAATGAATATGTTCAGAAGCGTAAATGGTTATCTGATAATGACTTCAGTCAGCTTGTTGCACTCAGTCAATTTTTACCTGGTCCAGCATCGAGCCAGGTAGGGATGGGTATTGGCTTATTAAGAGGTGGTCTATTCGGGAGTATTGTGTCGTTTCTTGGTTTTACATTACCATCAGTTTTGCTGCTAATGGCATTTGCGTATTTTTCAGCACATATAGGGATTGATGTGGGTTGGATTCATGGCTTAAAATTAGTGGCTGTTGCGATTGTTGCACAAGCAATTTTTGAAATGTCGAAAAAATTAATTCCCGGTATTCTCCATTTTTTAATCGCTTTGTTGGCACTTGTAGTAGTGCTTTTATGGGTTCATCCACTTGCCCAAGTAACTACTATTATTGTTTCTTCTTTTATAGGCTATTATTTTTTTAAGGAAATTAATCAAAGAGATGACTCGAAAGAAACGGTTGTACCTATTTCAAAAAAGACGGGTATATGTTTTTTAACGCTGTTTATGATACTTCTTGTTGGTTTACCAATTGTTAGCTCGCTAATTCAATATGAGTGGTTTTCAATCGTTGAAAAGTTTTATCTATCAGGCGCTTTAGTGTTTGGTGGAGGTCATGTCGTATTGCCTTTATTAGAGGCACAGTTTGTCCAAAGTGGATTAATGAGTTCTTCAGAATTTTTAGCAGGTTACGGAATGACGCAGGCAGTCCCTGGTCCATTATTTACGTTTGCTTCCTACATAGGTATGGTCATTGCTGGGGTACCTGGAGCCATTATCGCTACGATAGCCATTTTTTTACCGGCATTTTTGCTAGTAGTAGGGGCAATGCCTTTTTGGCTAGCTCTTAATCGTTTCGCTGGATTAAGAGGGGCGATGGCTGGTGCAAATGCAGCAGTTGTAGGAATATTAGCTGCAGCTTTTATTCATCCGATTGTTACACAGACAATTCAAAATGGTCTAGACATAGTAATTGGGGCCGTTTTTTTATGGTGCTTGATACGTTGGAAAGTTCAACCTTATTTGCTTGTACTAATTGGCGGTTGTGTAGGAACTGTATGTTATTAAGGACACATAAAAAATCAAAACCATTATTGCTTTGGTTTTGATTTTTTTGTGAAAGGAATTGAATACTTAGATAAACTCTTCTTTTTGAATGGCTAGTTTCTTCATATGATACTGCAGAGATTGGCGAGAAATATTTAATTGTTTAGCAGCGGCTGAAATATTTCCTCCACACAGCGTTAAAATCTTGCGGATGTATTGCTCCTCATTTGTATGCTTCTCAAGCAATTTTTTTAGAAAAAGCAGAGCATCAATTAGCCCCGACAACACGAAAATTTTTAGAAATAGTACGTTCATTCTGCCCACCATTAGAAGGTGATAAGGCCATTGGTGAAGAGACCGAAGCTCTTGCTCATTATTTATTAAGTAGTAATGATATTTTAAGCATTGAATAAGACAAAATCTGGGTTATCCCTAATAAGAAAAAGTATGCTTGAAGGTGTCTTCTAGCATACTTTTTTGTTACCAAGATAATAGTCACGAAGCTTGTTATTCTCGCAAATGGAAGTATTGCCGAAATCCCGTAATATAGAAATCGTTTTCATAATTCCTTACGTTTGCTTGCTGCTGGTATTCCTAACTCTTCTCGATACTTGCTAATAGTACGTCTAGCCAAATGGATTTGAAACGAGCTGGCTAAGCTTTCAGCAATCTTTTGATCGGATAAAGGCTTTTGTTTATTTTCAAAGGTGATTATTTTTTTAATCGTTTCTAAGATAGAAGTTTGAGAATGCTCTTTTTGAGTGCTTTCAATTTTAGAAGAAAATAGATCCTTCCATAAATATGTTCCAACAGGTGTTAGTATTATTTTATTCCGAATTGCTCGACTTACTGTTGACTCGTGCATCTCGATTTGTGTTGCGACATCTCTTAGAGATAAAGGTTTTAAATAAGATAGCCCGTGATAGAAAAATTGTTGTTGATGCTGTAGGACAACTGACATGATACGAATAATTGTTTGACGGCGTCGCTGTAAACTATGGACGAGCCATTCATAATGCTTATATTGCTGTTTTACATATGTTTGTTCGACTATGGGGAGTAAAGATGCTGCATTTTTATAGCTATTCTGAAGCTGAATAGTTGGCAGTGAGCGATCATTTAAACTGAATTGTAATGTGCCATCTTCGATCACAACAACAATATCTGGTGTGACATATTCGATATTATCTACTGAGTTCAAAGCGCAAGGTATCGGTGTTAGTTGCTGTAGCCGATTAATAAGTGCTAATAACTGTTCCTTAGAAAGTTTAAGAGATTTCTTCAATTCAGGAAATTTACGTTCAGCTAGTAGGAACAGCCCTTTTTGAATAAGTTGCTGTAAATCATAATCATTCTCTTCGATTTGTAGCAAAAGACATTCTTGCAGATTACGTGCGCCAATTCCCGGCGGCCCGATTTGTTGTAAAAGCTGAATACCATAATAATGTTGCTTATCTGCAACATTAGAAAGGTGTGCTGGAGAATAGCCCTTGTTATCTAGCTGCAATAAGAAACTGTACAATCTGTAAATCATTTCCTGTGAAAGTGAGTGTAGCTAGTTGCAACAATTCCTCTCGGTAGTTTGGTTCTGCAATTTTTGTATATAAATCATTCTCAGTTGATCGAACGTGAGAATGTGAATCTCCAAAAATACGTTCTTGAAATGATGGTGGTTGAAGTTCTATTAACGGATTCTCTAATTGTTGATCATAAAGAAATTGCTCGAGTTCAAGTGTTGAATATTGTAGTAATTCAATAGATTGCTGTAATTGAGGTGTCATCATCATTTTTTGCTGCTGTTGTTGCTTTAAAAACATGTCCATCATGATTCCTCCGTTTTTTGCTTTTTATAAGCATATCATAAAAATGATAGAATTTTCAGACTGTTAATAAAAGTAAACAGTGCTAAAGATTAAAACTAAAATCTATTCTGGATTAAAAAAAGTTGGTTTGTATGAAAGTATATGAAGTAGGGGGAGGCTAGAGCCCGCCCAGTAACTTTGCTTTCGTCGAAGGGCAAAAGATTATTCCTGCTGAAATAGCGTGAGAACTGTGACTACACAGGAGCAAAGTATGAGCGGCGAGGAGTCCCGGGCCACACCCACGGAAAGTATCCTCTTAGAGTGGAATGTGCAGTCTAGTACATAATTTGTGGAAAATTGCTAATACTATATTGTTTTGATTTAGTTATTTTACTAGTTGGATTCATGGCGTTCCCTGCCTCGATTGTTTATAATGAGGAAATGGAAAAAGACTAACGAGAAAGAAGGGATAGCTATGGCACGAGGTGTTTACATTCATATTCCTTTTTGTCATCAAATTTGCAACTATTGCGATTTCAATAAATTTTATTTTAAAAACCAACCAGTGGATGAATATATAGAAATGCTTGGCAAGGAGATGGAGCTTGCTACAAAAAAATATCCCGAGAGTTTTAAGCAAATCGAAACGGTATTTCTTGGTGGTGGTACACCAACAGCATTATCTCCTCAACAAATAGCAAGACTTCTTGAGCTTATTCGTACGTATATTTCAATGGACTGTGTGACAGAATTTACATCAGAGGCAAATCCGGACGAGCTATCAGAAGCAAAATTACATGCATTATTTGATGGTGGTGTAAATCGCTTAAGTATGGGTGTTCAATCCTTTGATCAAGAGTTGTTAAAGAAAATTGGTCGTACTCATAGCAACAATCATGTTTATGAAACAGTTACTTTGGCGAAAAAGGTAGGCTTCAGAAATATTAGTTTGGATTTAATGTACGGTTTGCCGGGTCAGTCGATGGCACAATGGAAGGACACCTTAGAAAAAGCGTTCGCTCTTGATATACCACATTATTCTGCATATTCACTAATAGTGGAGCCAAAAACTATTTTTTATAATCAATACACAAAAGGTAAGCTCCATTTACCAACTGAAGATCTTGAAGCGGATATGTATGATGTGCTAATGAACCAGATGGAGGCGCATGGACTTCAACAATACGAAATTAGCAACTTTGCTCAATCTGGCTTCAGTTCTAAACATAATAAAATATACTGGGAAAACGATGAATATGCAGGCTTTGGTGCTGGTGCTCATGGGTATTTAGCTGGTGTGCGTTATTCAAATCATGGACCATTGAAAAAGTATATGGATTTAGTAAATGCAGGGGAACTACCAATTGTATATGAAAATATTGTAACTGAGAATGAGAAACGCGAAGAGCAAATGTTTTTAGGTTTGCGTAAAACAGAAGGAATTACACACTCTATATATGAAGAAAAATTTAAAGAATCAATGCATAGGGATTATTCACATGTCATTGAAAAGTTAGTGTCAGAAGGTCTTTTGGAACATGATCCTATAGGAATTCGTCTTACGCGAAAAGGTCGCTTTGTAGGTAATGAAGTATTTCAACAATTTTTACTAGAAGATTGAGCGATATCGTTGACATAAAATGTAGGATTTGATAACTTAATAATAGTATTAGCACTCCTCTTAGTTGAGTGCTAACAGAGGTGATGATCATGCTAACAAATCGGCAATTACAAATATTGCAAGCTATTGTAGACGATTTTATTATGTTTGCACAGCCGGTAGGTTCTCGCCAAATCTCCAAAAAGCAAGAGATTACATTTAGTCCAGCCACAATTCGAAATGAAATGGCGGATTTAGAGGAATTAGGCTTCTTAGAAAAAACGCACACTTCCTCTGGTCGAGTGCCTTCGGAAAAGGGTTATAGATTTTATGTAGATCATTTGTTGAACCCACAAGGCATTAATTCGCGGGATATTCAACAAATCCAATCAATTTTTAACGATCGCTTAGTAGAAGTAGAGCATATTATCCGAAAGTCAGCCAATATTTTATCAGAGCTGACATCGTATACATCGATTCTTTTAGGACCAGATGTTCAAAGACATCGAGTAAAACGATTTTCAATTGTGCCACTCTCGAGTGATTCAGCAGTAGCGATTATCGTAACGAATAACGGGCATGTTGAAAATCGCATGTTTAGTCTACCTCCTAATTTTACCGCTTCTGATTTAGAGAAAATGGTTAATATCTTAAATGAACGTCTAGTTGGTGTGTCATTAGAGGATATTCATAAAAAACTCGAAGCTGAAGTGCTAACAGTATTACAACAGCATGTTCGATCAGCGGATGATTTTATTCACGCTCTCGTGACAGCGACGATGCATAATTCGGAAAGTAAAATTTTCTACGGTGGTAAAACAAATATGTTCAACCAACCGGAATTCCATGATTTAAATAAAGTCCGAATGATTTTGGACTTAATGGAAACGACTAGCCAAGTGCAGTCGCTCTTCCATCCTAATGAATCGGGCATTCAAATTCGTATCGGCTCAGAAAATAAACAACTAGAAATGGAAAACTGTAGTGTCATTACGACCACTTATTCTATTGGTGAAGATCAACAAGGAGCTATAGCAATTATTGGTCCTACACGAATGGATTATAAGCGTGTTGTTGCTTTACTAGACGTAATGCGCATGGATTTAACACAAGCCTTTACGAAGAATCGTAGTGATTGATAATGAGGAGGATTCAAGTGACGGAAACAACTGAAAACAAAGACCTTGTACAAGAAGAAAAGGACGTACAAGCTGAAAATGTAGTAGAAGAAACAGAAGTAGTAGAAGAACAAAAGACTGAATTAACAATCGAAGAACAGTACGAAGCAAAGTTAGCTGAGTTACAAGCTAAGTTAGACGACGAGGAAAGTCGTCATCTACGCTTACGCGCTGACTTCGATAATATGCGCCGTCGCCATCAACTTGATCGTGAGGCTGCTGAAAAGTTTCGCGCTCAGAGCTTGCTGTCTGATTTACTGCCAGTAATCGATAATTTTGAGCGTGCCTTACAAGTTGAAGCGTCTTCAGAAGAAACTGCTTCTATCGTAAAAGGTATTGAAATGGTGTATCGTTCTCTGATAGAAGCTACTGAGAAGGAAGGCTTACAGGTTATTAAAGCTGAAGGTGAGCAATTTGATCCGAATGTTCACCAAGCTGTCATGCAAGAGCAAGATAGTGAAAAAGAGACGGGTATTGTCTTACGCGAGCTTCAAAAAGGCTTTATGTTAAAGGAACGCGTATTGCGCCCAACAATGGTATCTGTGAACGAATAGACTTAGTACTATTTAGTTAATTACATTAGTTAGAAACGCATTATTTGCGTTTATATAATAGGAGGAAATATTTATGAGCAAAATTATCGGTATTGACTTAGGAACAACAAACTCTTGTGTCTCTGTACTTGAAGGTGGAGAACCAAAAGTAATTCCAAATCCAGAAGGAAACCGTACAACGCCATCTGTTGTTGCGTTTAAAAATGGCGAACGTCAAGTTGGTGAAGTAGCAAAACGACAATCAGTAACAAACCCTAACACAATTATTTCTATCAAATCTAAAATAGGTACATCTGAAAAAGTTAAAGTGGAAGATAAAGAATATACTCCACAAGAAGTTTCTGCAATGATTCTTCAATACTTAAAAGGCTATGCTGAAGACTACCTAGGTGAAAAAGTAACAAAAGCAGTTATTACTGTACCTGCTTACTTCAACGACGCTCAACGTCAAGCTACTAAAGATGCTGGTAAAATCGCAGGTTTAGAAGTAGAGCGTATTATCAACGAACCAACAGCAGCTGCACTTGCTTATGGTTTAGATAAACAAGATACAGATCAAAAAGTATTAGTATTTGACCTTGGTGGCGGTACATTTGACGTATCTATCCTTGAATTAGGTGACGGTGTATTTGAAGTATTAGCAACAGCTGGTGATAACAAACTAGGTGGGGACGATTTCGACGACGCTATCATCGAGTACCTTGTAGCAGAATTCAAAAAAGAAAACGGCATTGACCTTTCTAAAGATAAAATGGCTATGCAACGTCTAAAAGATGCAGCTGAAAAAGCGAAAAAAGACTTATCAGGTGTAACATCTACTCAAATTTCTTTACCATTCATCACTGCTGGTGAAGCGGGTCCATTACACTTAGAAATTTCTTTAACTCGTGCAAAATTTGACGAAATTACATTACCATTAGTAAATCGTACAGTAGGTCCAGTACGTCAAGCATTATCTGATGCAGGTCTTTCAACATCTGAAATTGACCAAGTAATCTTAGTTGGTGGTTCTACTCGAATTCCAGCTGTACAAGAAGCTGTACGTAAAGAAACTAATAAAGAGCCACACCGCGGTGTAAACCCTGACGAAGTTGTAGCGATGGGTGCTGCTGTTCAAGGTGGCGTATTAACTGGTGATGTAAAAGACGTAGTTTTACTTGACGTAACTCCACTTTCTTTAGGTATCGAAACTATGGGTGGCGTATTCACAAAATTAATTGACCGTAACACTACGATCCCAACATCTAAATCACAAGTATTCTCAACTGCAGCTGACAACCAACCAGCAGTAGATATTCACGTACTACAAGGTGAACGTTCAATGGCAGCAGACAACAAAACATTAGGTCGCTTCCAATTATCAGATATCCCACCAGCACCACGTGGTGTACCACAAATCGAAGTAACATTCGATATTGATAAAAATGGTATCGTATCTGTTAAAGCAAAAGACCTTGGTACAAACAAAGAACAAACAATTGTTATCCAATCTGATTCAGGTTTATCTGAGGAAGAAATCGAACGTATGGTAAAAGATGCTGAGGCAAATGCTGAGGCTGATACTAAACGTAAAGAGGAAGCAGATCTTCGCAACGAAGCTGACCAATTAGTGTTCCAAGTTGATAAAACAATTGCTGACTTAGGCGAACAAATTACAGAAGACGAGAAAAAATCTGTAGAAGATGCTCGTGATGAACTGAAAAAAGCGCTTGAAGCTGGCGAATTAGAAGGCATTAAATCTGCTAAAGAAAAACTAGATGGCGTATTACAGCCATTAGTTATGAAAGTATATGAACAAGCTGCAGCAGCTGCTCAAGCAGCTCAAGGTGGCGATGCAGGTGCAGATGCTGGCGCTGGTAAAAAAGACGATATCGTTGACGCTGACTTTGAAGAAGTAAAAGACGATAAATAATAGTAAGTAACACAGTTAAGTGAAGAAGCCAAAGACCGCTTGCGGCTTTGGCTTTTCTCTATATTATTAGGTATAACCTACAAACATTTAATCGTTAAGTTGCATAGGTTAACTGCGAGAAAAGTGAAAAAACATATATGCAACATTTTTAATGAATATTTAATATTAAAATAGAGGCAGTTTTTTTAACTGCGTGATACAATAGATTTTATGCAAAAAGAGCGGAGTGTGAATCATGGATAAACGCGATTACTACGAGGTGCTTGGTTTAACAAAATCGGCTTCTAAAGATGAAATTAAAAAAGCATACCGTAAATTATCAAAGCAATACCATCCTGACCTTAATAAAGAGCCGGGTGCAGATGAAAAATTCAAAGAAATCGCTGAAGCTTATGAAGTATTAAGTGATGATCAGAAAAAAGCACGCTATGATCAATTTGGCCACGAGGATCCAAATGCAGGCTTCGGAGGCGGCGGCGGCTTTGGCGGCTTCGAGGATATTTTCAGCTCATTCTTTGGTGGTGGCGGTCGCCGTCAGGACCCGAATGCACCTCGTAAAGGTGATGACCTTCAATATCGTATGAATATTACATTTGAGGAAGCGATCTTCGGGAAAGAAACAGAAATCGAAATTCCTAAAGATGAATTATGCGATACTTGTCACGGTTCAGGTGCAAAATCAGGTACTAATCCTGAAACATGTTCAACATGTCAAGGGGCAGGTCAAGTAAATCAAGCTGTAGATACACCTTTCGGCCGTATGATGAATCGTCGAGCTTGTTCTACATGTCATGGTACAGGTAAAATCATTAAAGAAAAATGTTCAACTTGTCGTGGCGAAGGAAAAGTTCAAAAACGTAAGAAAATCAAAGTAAACATTCCTGCAGGAGTGGATGATGGTCAGCAAATTCGTGTGTCTGGTCAAGGTGAGCCAGGTATAAATGGAGGACCAGCGGGGGATTTATATATTATGTTCCGCGTTCAAGGACACAAAGAGTTTGAACGTGATGGCGATGATATTTATTTCGAACTTAAACTGACATTCCCTCAAGCAGCTCTTGGTGATGAAATCGAAGTACCGACTGTCCATGGGAAAGTAAAACTACGTATACCAGCGGGAACACAGTCAGGTGCGCAATTCCGTCTAAAAGACAAAGGTGTCAAAAATGTACATGGCTATGGCACAGGGAATCAATATGTAACAGTAAAAGTTGTAACGCCAGAAAAATTAACAGAAAAACAAAAACAATTACTACGTGAATTTGCAGAAATCAGTGGTGATATTCCTGAAGAGCAAGGAAGCTCACTATTCGATAAAATTAAGAAAAAATTCCAAGGTGAATAATTAGAGGAGCTGAAGAGCTACGTGAAGTGGTCAGAATTATCCATTCATACAAAAAATGAAGCGGTAGAAGCAATTTCGAATATTTTGCATGAAGCAGGGGCAAGTGGTGTGGTTATTGAGGATTCTGCAGAATTTGCGAAGCCACGAGAAGATCAGTATGGTGAAATTTATGCGTTAAATGAAGCGGATTTTCCGAAAGATGGTGTTATTGTTAAGGCTTACTTATCGGAGTCTAGTTTTTTAAATGAAACAGTCGAAGAAATTAAGGCGGCTATAACAAATCTAACGAATTTCAACATCGATATTGGTGAGAATGTTGTATCGATTGTGGAAGTTAACGAGGAAGACTGGGCGACAGCATGGAAGCAATACTATCATCCTGTAAAAATTTCTGAACGCTTTACAATTGTACCAACATGGGAAGATTATGTACCAGTATCAACAGATGAATTAATTATTGAATTAGATCCTGGTATGGCTTTTGGTACAGGAACACACCCTACAACTGTTATGTGCTTACAAGGGCTTGAGAAGGTTGTAAAAGAGGGCGATACGGTTATCGATATCGGTACGGGTTCAGGCGTTCTATCAATTGGTGCAGCATTACTAGGAGCTAAGAGCGTACATGCACTTGATTTAGACGAAGTAGCTGTACGTTCAGCACAAGAAAATATTGCGTTAAACAAAGTAGATGATAAAGTATCAGTATTCCATGGAAATCTATTGGATACAGTTAAGGAACCAGCTGATGTTGTTGTGGCTAATATTTTAGCAGAAATTATTATGTCCTTTACTGACGATGCATTTTCAGTTGTTAAACCGGGTGGATTATATGTCACTTCAGGCATCATTGGCGCGAAACGTGATGATGTAAAAGCAGCACTAGAAGCTTCAGGGTTTGTAATCGAAGAAGTATTACTAATGGAAGATTGGGTTGCTATTATTGCCCGTCGACCACAATAAATTGATTGAGAAAGCGCCAAATCGTGAGCCGAGTGCTGGCGATTTGGCGTTTTTCTCTTCTTGCTATAAAGGAGTATGGTAACATGCAACGTTATTTTATTGAGACGACCATTGAAGAAGCACGTATTAGCGGAGAGGATGCGCGACATATTGAACGAGTAATGCGCATGAAAGAGGGCGACAAAATCGTTGTAGTTGCACAAAATACTGCCTATATTTGTGGAATTGTAGCCTTTGAAGCAGATGAGGTACACATTCAAACTACGGGTGAAAGTATTCCTTCTCCAGAGTTACCTGTTCATGTAACAGTGGCATGTGGTTTGCCGAAGGGCGATAAACTAGAACTTATTACACAAAAGGCAACAGAGCTTGGAATGTTTGCATTATTGCCTTTTGAAGCAGAGCGTTCCATTGTTAAATGGGATAAAAAGAAAGGTGCTAAAAAGCAAGAGCGTCTACAAAAAATTGCAAAAGAAGCAGCTGAGCAATCCCATCGTACACATATCCCTGAAATCTATGAACCAATCTCTTTTAAACAGCTACTAGAACAAGTTGGCAATTTCGATGCCGTTTTTATAGCAGATGAAGAGGATGCAAAAGCAGAAAAACGCACAAGATTTGCAGAGAAGCTAAAAAACGTAAATGACAAGAAGTCGAAATCAATTCTTATTATCTTTGGTCCAGAAGGTGGTATTGCTAGAAAAGAAGCAGATGCTCTGCTTCAAGCCGGTGCCCAAACGATGTCTTTAGGACCCCGAATTTTACGAGCAGAAACAGCGCCTCTCTATGCACTGTCTGCAATATCTTATGAATTTGAATGAAATAGGCGTTCAGCCTAGTTAAAAGAAGTTTTTCATCACCTTGCTGAGCATGAGTAAATTGCATTTTGATTGAGTATAAGTGCAGTCGTGACAAGGTTTAAAGAGATAGAGATCCACCTTAATGACTGCTTATATTAATATTCCTAACAATAAGAGCCGATTCAAAAAACTTTGAATCGGCTCTATTATATTTCAAAAAAGGCAGCACCAATAAAATTAGCGTCCGTGTAGTATCAACATAACTAAATAACTTATGATGAATTGCCATTCTACCGCTTAAAGAGGGTTTTAAATGACGGTAAAAATATGTTGTTATATTCCATGTTTTACATAGTAACCTCTTTTTATAGGGGATCTCAACTTCGGAGGGGGATAAGCAAGTGAATAAATTAATTATCTCATTAACTTTTTTGTAATAGCTGCTATGATCTATTCTTCTACTTTAATTGCTACAGGTTTATATACCATCTCATTTCCTGAATTATTTAACTTCTTTCAGCAATTATTTATATGTAGCAAAAACACGGTGCTGACGCTGCGTTAGCACTACGCTTTCGCGCAAAAAACATCTGTTGGCCTAAAGCCTCCGGACGCAATTATGCCGAGGCATAATTGATTATTGATTTACCATAAATAGGTAAAATACCAATTACAATTGCAATATTAGCTTTATGTATTGGGTTTGGATTCGGTATTTTACAGTTTTTGTGTTCATTCTTCAGCTCATAAATTCCTTTTTTAAAATAAGTAAAAAACTAGTATACACGTCCATTCATAGATTTAATTGCTACATATTCTGATATGGAGAGCTCTCAAATAATACAAAATGAATGGGGAGAATTTTTTGAGTAATCAACCAAATAATGAAATTATACCTTGTCCAGTAACATCAACTGAACAAATACCATTTACTAGTGAAGTTACTCCAGTAGTAGCTACACCAGTTACGGCTCCAACTATTAAAGTTCCAGTTGTAGTCGCAGAACCGACACTTCAAATAGTTGTAGAGTCAGATATTACACTTGCTCCTGCAGCAACTGAAATCAAAAGAGTGAAGAAAAATGTATTCCTAAATCAAGTTAAACTAGTACCGGTTAGCTTTGCACGTATTGCCAACACGGACTTTTTTAGGGTAACAAGGGCTAAATTATTTGTAGCAGGACATATTCGTAAAAATATTGAATATGCTTCAGCAGCATGTAATGCGGCACTTCAAGATAGAATTGCTGATATTCCGTTTTCAGGTTTTACAGATTTAACTTTCCCACAAACACCAGGAGGCCCTACTCCAATCTTAGGAATTTCCGAGTTTGCCGAAGCGAACTTCCTTAATGAAAAAACGCAAATGGATGCTCGTTTGGATAAGGCATTCTTCCAAAATCTCGTTAAATACAATGAACAACCATTTGGCGAGTTAGTAGCTGCAAACTTCTTTGAACTTGATTTTTCACCAATGATGGTAGCACCAGAAGCCGCTTTCAGAACATTGCGTGAAAAAATTGTACTGGAACTTACTGTGAAAGTAGTGCAAGTTCAACAAGTCCGTCTTGGAGCTGGTAGTAATGTAATAACTCCTGTTCTTTCCGGATTGACTCCACCAGTTAGTACGGTTATGGACCCTCCTCCTACTAATTCTTCTGATTGTTAATCTCTAATTTAGGAGCAAATTAGATGTAAAAGGATATTCGAGGGTACTGAAAAATATCCAATATTTGAGTTGGTAGTTGAAAATTTGATTAAAATGATTTTTCAACTGCCTTCTTGTTATAAAATATTGATCGTTGGATGCACTAATAGGTGCTATCAAAATAATTGAGTTGAAAAAATGTAAAGAAAAACTTTAGATTTTACTACTAAGCAATCGTCTCTCAAACACATTAGTTCTCAACTGCTACTGAGATTTTTGGAAGTACTCGGTGACAAAAGTAAAAGTCAAGCATAAAATGGATTGTAATTATAAGTGCAAAACTTAGACCAAAATAATAATAGCTCATAATGATGTCGTTAACTTCTTTCAGCAATTATTTTTAGTAGCGAAAGCGAAGCGTCAGCTACAAATGTTTTTTGTCCGAAAGCGTAGCGACAGGTACAGGTATCCAAACACCCACTGCAAATAGAGGAACTCAGTCTAAGAGCGCCACGTCTTGTGGCAACGACTGAGTGACCCGCATCGTGCCGCTGCCGCTACGTTAGCACTACGCTTTCGCGCAAAAAAACCTGCTGTTGCCGCTGCGGCTACGCTTTCGCGCAGTTAAAACCCTGTTGCTGTCGCTACGCTTTCGCGCAGTTAAAACCCTGTTGCTGTCGCTTCGCTTTCGCGCAGTTAAGACCCTGTTGCTGTCGCTACGCTTTCGCGCAGTTAAAACCCTGTTGCTGTCGCTTCGCTTCCGCGCAGTTAAGACCCTGTTGCTGTCGCTTCGCTTTCGCACAATAAACATCTGCTGGCGTAAGTACAAAGCCTATTCCGGAAGCAATTATGCTGAGGCATAATTGATATTGTATTTGACACATTGGAAAAAGGGAATTCATTATAAGTTATATATCTATCATTTCTTTGAGAAAAAATAAAAGAAAAAGATTTTAGCTATTATCAGATATTAGAAAATGAAAGTGGAAGTAATATAAATGAAAAACGGGTTACTTCATGAGCTTTTCCTGAAGAAAACAGATTTTGAACATTAATAAATCGACCAAAAAGACGTCTTGGGTGGAAAAATGCCTAGAAGTTTTGCGGATTAACTGATGCACTTTATTTGTTAAAACATTATTTGGGGGGTGAACTAATGAAAACTCCATGGATTAACTATAGTGAGATGAAGGAAATAAGTTCCAAGCAAAAAGTTTTCATCAATTTTAATTATCTAACTAAACCCAGAAAAAAAATAGATCATGAATCTCAAAAAAATTCTTCATTTGAAATTTTAAATTCTCCATATTCTGATATTGTAAATCATCCCCTAGATATAGAAAAAGAGGATGAAACAAACAGCCTTGCAGAGGAACATGAACTTGCAACACATTTAGATTCTAATCACGAGTTACTCATTCCTTCTGAAATTGTAGTTGAGGATGAAATGAATGATGTCCTAGATATAGAAGAGACGGATAAAACCAATCCTGTAGAGGAACATGAACTTGCAACGCATCTAGATTCTAATCACGAGTTACTTATTCCCCCTGGAATCGATGTAGAGGATGAAATGAATGATGTCTTAGATATAGAAGCGGCGGATAAAATCAAACCTATAGAAGAACAGGAACTTGCAGAGCATTTAGATTCCGACTATGAGTTACTCACCCCTTCTGAAATTGATGTTGAGGATGAAATGAATGATCTTCTAGATATAGAAGAGGCGGATAAAATCAAACCTGTAGAGGAACATGAACTTGCAGAGCATTTAGATTTCGACCATGAGTTACTCACCCCTTCTGAAATTGATGTTGAGGATGAAATAAATGATCTTCTAAATATAGAAGAGGCGGATAAAATCAAACCTGTAGAGGAACATGAGCTTGCAGAGCAATTAGATTCCGACCATGAGTTACTCAATCCTCCTGAAATTGATGTAGAGGATGAAATAAATGATCTTCTAAATATAGAAGAGGCGGATAAAATCAAACCTGTAGAGGAACATGAACTTGCAGAGCAATTAGATTCCGACCATGAGTTACTCAATCCTCCTGAAATTGATGTTGAGGATGAAATAAATGATCTTCTAAATATAGAAGAGGCGGATAAAATCAAACCTGTAGAGGAACATGAACTTGCAGCGCATCTAGATTCCAATCGTGAGTTACTTATTCCTTCTGAAATTGATGATAAGGATGAAATGAATGATCCGCTTGATATAGAAGAGGCAGACAAAACCAATCATGTGGAAGAACAATTTTTTGCATCTCAACTAGACTCTAATCGTAAATTTTTAAGTCCTTTTGAATCCGACGGGGAGGATAAAATTAGGAGTACTATTGATACAGAAGAGATGGAGAAAAACACTCCTGCAGGTCATGATAGTGCGTCTACGGAATCAGTTCAAGGAGAAATATATTTTAGAACCCAAGAAATCCCAATTTCTACTCACGTGGAAATTGATGATTTTCTTCATGCTCCTATCTGTGGTGATATTGTTAAAAATACATTTGATTTTCTCGATTTAAACAATCATCTAACTCCTCAATTTGAAACCAAACTATTTAATATTACAACGGATTATCCTGAACTGCCTGATTGTCGTTTGGTTAACTCAAAAATGAATGAAATTATATTTTTTATGAGAAATGATACTTATGATAAAAATAATCAGAACAGGAATCCGTCTAAATCAGTTGTAGTTCCTTTACATAACACACAATCAATTAAAAAAGGAAAAACAAATAATCATTCTTACAGTTCCGATGATTTTATGAATATTAGAGTTCCAGTTGTATTAGGGGAATATAAAATAGAAACATGCCTTGAAGAGAATATCGTATTTGAAAAAGGAATTGTGGGAGTTAAAGATATCTCGAGTGAAGTAGTATTAACGAATTGTAGATTCGTACCAAATCAGTTTTCTCAATCATTAGGTAATGGGACATGTTCAGCTTTGAAGGGGAATTTATTTATTGAAGGCTGTATTTATCAGAATATTGAATATACTACACATTGCACTAAGAATGCAGTACCTACACAAAAGGAGTCATTAATTCATTCAAATCAAATGTGTCTAAACATAGTATTAGAATTAATCATTCATATGCTACAAGTGCAGAAAATTCGAGTGCCAAGAATCTAGAGGATAATTGAAACATATCTAATCTGCTCAAAAACTCTTTTTATAAAAAACTGGTGTATCGTCCATATATGGATTAAATCCCAACATATTCTAGCGATATGAGAGCTTTCTCACAAAAAAATGAAAAGAGGGAATACTTTGAGTGATCAATTAGATAATCAATTAGATAGTCAAGTTCGTCCATCTGAACCTTGTCCAGTAGCATCAACTGAACAAATGCCATTAACTAATGAAATTACTCCACTAGTCGCTACGCCGGTTACGGCTCCAACTATTAAAGTTCCAGTTGTACTTGCAGAACCAACACTTCAAATCGTTGTGGAGTCGGATATTACGCTCACTCCTGCAGCAACTGAAATCAAAAGAGTGAAAAAAAATGTATTCTTAAATCAAGTTAAATTAGTACCGGTTAGCTTTGCGCGTATTGACAACACTGACTTTTTTAGAGTAACAAGAGCAAAATTATTTGTTGCAGGTCATATTCGCAAAAATATAGAATATGCTTCATCAGCTTGTAATGGGGCACTTCGTGATAGAATTGCCGATGTTCAGTTTTCTGGTTTTACAGACCTTTTTTTCCCACAAATACCTGGAGGCACTACTCCGATTTTAGGAATTTCCGAGTTTGCCGAAGCGAACTTCCTTAATGAAAAAACGCAAATGGATGCTCGTTTGGATAAGGCCTTCTTCCAAAATCTAGTTAAGTACAATGAACAACCATTTGGCGAGTTAGTAGCTGCAAACTTCTTTGAACTTGATTTCTCACCAATTATGGCAGCACCAGAAGCTACTTTCAGCACATTGCGTGAAAAAATTGTGCTGGAGCTTACTGTAAAAGTACTGCAAGTTCAACAAGTACGCCTTGGAGCTGGCACTAGTGTAGTAACTCCTAATCTTTTAGGACTTACTCCTCCTGTGAGTCCTTAAAAAACTCTAGTTTTTAGAGGAGTAGAACAAGTAAAAAAGGCAGTTTACTGAAAAAATGAAATTGAAAAAAACAATGTAATATTTAATTGTCTAATGGTCACTGTAAAAAATCCAATCTAAGTAGGTAGTTGAAAGTTAGGTTTAATCTAATTTTTAACTGCCTTTTGCTATTACCAAATTAAAAATTGATTATAAATATTTTATTATTTACCCATAGGTTTTAAACATCTAAATAGATGAACTCAGTCTAAGAACGCCACGTCCTGTGCTTTATCTGTGCGAAAGCGAAGCGACAGCAACAGGGTTTTATCTGTGCGAAAGCGAAGCGACAGCAACAACAACAACAACAAACAACACACGACTGAGTGACCAACATCATGTCGCTGCCGCTACGCTTTCGCGGAAGAGACATTTGTTGGCCTAAAGCCTCTGCCGATTCCGGACGCAATTATACCGAGGAATAATTGAGATTGATTTAGGGTATTTAAAAGGAAATATCAGGTGTCTCATTTTGACTATATGAATCAATAACGAAAAAATGGGTTTTTGGTTCGAACACTGATTATAAAGCAGGTACCCAATTATGGTACCTGTATTTTTATACAAAAAAATAAGCTTAGCCAAAAAGCTAGGCTCATTATATTTATTTGTGCTATTATAAGACACGTTAATAATTTTATTTATTGTAGTGTACTCTTGAAAGGATGATATATATTATGAGTAACGAGCGATCGAAAATCGTGAGTTTCCATACTCTAGGTTGTAAAGTAAATCATTATGAAACAGAAGCAATTTGGCAACTATTTAAAGAAGATGGCTATGAACGTACGGAGTTTGATCGTCAAGCAGACGTTTATGTCATTAATACATGTACTGTAACAAATACAGGGGATAAAAAATCACGTCAAGTTATCCGTCGAGCTATTCGTCAAAACCCAGACGCTGTTATTTGTGTAACTGGATGTTACGCTCAAACATCTCCAGCTGAAATTATGGCGATTCCTGGAGTTGACATTGTTGTAGGAACACAGGATCGTACAAAATTACTTGGCTACATAGACCAATATCTTACTGAACGCCAACCAATTAATGCTGTACGCAACATTATGAAAAATCGTGTTTATGAGGAATTAGATGTGCCTGCATTTACAGATCGAACACGCGCATCTTTAAAAATACAAGAAGGCTGTAATAACTTCTGTACGTTTTGTATTATTCCATGGGCACGTGGGTTAATGCGCTCTCGAGATCCTCAAGAAGTATTGAACCAAGCCCAACAACTAGTGGATGCTGGGTATCTTGAAATTGTTCTAACTGGTATTCATACAGGTGGCTATGGACAAGACTTAAAAGATTACAATTTAGCTCAGCTACTACGTGATTTAGAGGCAAATGTGAAGGGCTTAAAACGTCTTCGTATTTCTTCGATTGAGGCAAGTCAATTAACAGATGAAGTGATTGAAGTTTTACGTGAATCAAAAATTGTTGTTAATCACTTACACATTCCAATCCAATCTGGCTCTGATACAGTTTTAAAACGTATGCGTCGTAAGTATACAATGGAATTCTTCGGTGAACGCTTAACTAAACTTCATGAAGCTTTGCCAGACTTGGCTGTCACTTCTGACGTAATCGTAGGTTTCCCAGGAGAAACTGAGGAAGAGTTTATGGAAACATATAACTTTATTCGTGATCATAAGTTTTCTGAATTACACGTATTCCCGTTCTCTCCACGTACAGGTACACCAGCTGCGCGTATGGAGGACCAAATTGACGAGGGCATTAAAAACGAACGTGTACACCGATTAATCGCTCTAAACGACCAATTA
Source organism: Lysinibacillus xylanilyticus (assembly GCF_001183605.1). Lineage (GTDB taxonomy): Bacteria > Bacillota > Bacilli > Bacillales_A > Planococcaceae > Lysinibacillus > Lysinibacillus xylanilyticus. The sequence goes on from NZ_LFXJ01000005.1 coordinate 40,923, forward strand.
GCAAAGGAATATGCTTCCCGCTTCGAAGATCGAGTACTAGAGGTAATTCCTGAAGAATTCATGCATGATGGAAGCGAAGAGGATGGGCTTTTAACGGGTTATACAGATAACTACTTAAAAGTAGTCTTTGAAGGTCCTGAAAGCCTAATCGGTCAGCTTGTGAAGGTGAAAATTACTCAAGCTGGATATCCTCATTCTAAAGGACAATTTGTTCGTATTTTAGAAACTGTAAAATAAAAATAGAGTAACTATGAAGCGAAACACCGTTCAAACTTTGGACGGTGTTTTACTATATTTTTGTTTAAAGATATCACATATTTATCTTCTAAGTACTTTTATTAAATTCACCTAACTAGAAAGAAATTAGACGGCAACGTTGAAAAATGTTATGATTTCAAGAGGTACGTACAACTTGTTGATAGAGGAGAGTTTAATAAAAATGGAACAAAACTTCGCACGTATGATTGATCACACATTATTAAAGGCTGAAGCAACAAAAGAGCAAATCGAAAAACTGTGTGCAGAGGCAAAACAATTTAACTTTGCTTCTGTTTGTGTAAATCCAACTTGGGTAAAAAATAGTAGCGAACTTTTACAAGGCTCAGATGTTTTAGTTTGTACTGTAATTGGCTTCCCTTTAGGTGCTAACACGCCAGCTGTTAAAGCATTCGAGGCGAAAGATGCGATTGCTAATGGTGCTCAAGAGGTAGACATGGTTATTAATATCGGTGCATTAAAAGATAAAAATTATGACCTTGTGCAAGCAGATATTGCTGCAGTTGTTGAAGCGGCAAAAGGCAATGCACTTGTAAAAGTAATTATTGAATCTTGCCTTCTAACTGACGAAGAAAAAGTAAAAGCATGCGAGCTAGCTGTGGCAGCGGGTGCTGATTATGTGAAAACATCAACTGGTTTTTCTACTGGAGGCGCAACAGCAGAAGATATTGCCTTAATGCGTAAAACAGTAGGCCCAGATTTAGGTGTAAAAGCCTCTGGTGGTGTACGAAGCTTAGAGGATATGAAAAAGATGATTGAGGCAGGAGCAACTCGTATTGGAGCAAGCTCTGGTGTTGCTATTATGAACGGATTAATTGCAGATTCTAATTATTAATAGTAATGAAAAATACTTATATGTAATGTTACGGGGCTGTTCTATACGAACTAGCCCCACTTTCATTTAAACTTTGTCTAATTACCACTACAGAGGGAATAGAATTGGGTTGTTTGAGTATCACAATAAGGTAGAGGAAAGTCAACGTATTAAAACAATACTTGGGAATATAGTTTTTTAGCAACTTGATTTAAAGATGTATTTAGACACTGCTTTTTTATAGCAGTGTTTTTTTCTTTGGAATAAACCAAGCGACTAGGATCTATTTTTATTGGTTCATCCGCAATATCCCTCTTTTTAACTCATAGTAGATGATGTATTATGGAGAGTAATTGCAAAAATGTAATGGGAGGAATATGATAATTTTTATGGTTTATATTCAAGTTTTTATTAGATGAAAAAACTTGATTCTTGGACTGATAAATTTTTTCTTTATATGAACAGTGTATAGTTATGAACCAAATTCTTACATAACTTAGTAACATCGATACCATATAATATCGTAAGCTTGTATACGTAAAATTAACGGGTCAATCATTCATTAATTACTATTTTAAAATCTGAATTGCCTCTCTTTTTAACTTCTTTCAGCAAATGTTTTGGTAGCGAAAGCGAAGTGTCAGCTACAAATACTTTTTTTATAACGTAGTGATATGGCAGTAACAGAATAATTGATTAATCATTCCCAGTGTTTAATAAGAAAAAATAGGGGAATATATGATATTTGATGATAAAAGCAACGAATTGTATTAAAAAAGGAGAAACTATCCGTGGAATTCATAAGTAGTTTTATAAGTCAATATGGATATCTTGCTATATTTTTACTCTTGTCTTTAGGAATAATAGGCTTACCCATTCCCGATGAGATCTTGATGACGTTTGTAGGATTTATGTGCCAAGAGGGGCATTTAAACTATTTCTTGAGTATTTTCTTAAGTTTTCTTGGTTCATCTATTGGTATGATAATTAGCTATTTAATCGGTAATAAATTAGGAAAGCCTATAATATTAAAATATGGAAAATGGATTGGTCTAAATAATAAACGGTTTATTAAAGTTGAACGATGGTTTCATCGTTTTGGACCATGGACAATAATTATAGGATATTATGTTCCAGGTATTAGACATGTAACAAGTTACATGTCTGGAATAACACAGATGAAGTTTAGGACTTATCTTGCTTTCGCTTGTTTTGGATCTTTGACATGGGTAATTATTTTTATTTCAATTGGGTATTTTCTTGGTGTAACTATATAAGAGTGCATAACAGGTACAAAATTCAGCTCGCATTTTTCAAAATGCGAGTTACTTTTTGTGGTCTTGGCACGCTAGTGATTACCTTTCTGGTTATGCGATTTCCTACAGGACAATATATCTGAATAAAAATTTCAGCTACCTCATATACTCCACTGATGTAATTGAATACAGAAGGGAGGATACAATGTTTACTCAATATAAATATTGGAAGCCTTTTATTAGCCCATTCGATCCATGTCCACCTATAAGGGTTAAAAGTTTTTCTACACCGCCCCAATTGTATATGAGTTTTCAACCGCCTGGGCTACCACAATACCAAACCCCTAAAGAAGCTCTCAGATCCGGCACATTATGGCCTCAATTATTTAGCCCCTACCCAAATCCCCAAGAAGGAGGGATGAAGAATGAGTAAAAAGATGCCACCAGAATTTTATAAACTACTTGAAGAAATACAAGCCATTGATTTTGTAATAGTGGAATTAAATCTTTATTTAGATACTCATCCTCACGATTATGATGCTATTCAACAATTTAATGAAAACACTGAAATAAGTATGCGACTTAAGGTTGAGTTTGAGCAAAAATTTGGTCCGCTTATGAATTTTGGGAGAAGTTATTCAAATTATCCTTTTAATTGGGTAGATACACCTTGGCCATGGCAAGTTTAACTTTGTTCAGAAGTTGTTTTAGGGGTTCTTTGTGCAAGCAAAGCCGATTCCGGCCGGAATTATGCCTCTGCATAATTGATTATAAGTAACTAGGAGGAATTTTTTTGTGGTATTACGAAAAGAAGCTCCAGTATCCAGTAAGGGTGAGTACGTGTAACCCAATTCTAGCTAAATATTTAATTGAGCAGTATGGTGGTGCAGATGGAGAATTAGCGGCAGCACTTCGATATATGAATCAGCGCTATACTATTCCTGATAAAGTGGTTGGTCTGTTGACAGATATAGCTACAGAGGAATTTTCTCACTTAGAAATGATTGCCACAATGATTTATAAACTTACGAAGGATGCCACTCCAGAGATGCTTAAAGAGGCAGGTCTTGGAGAGCATTATGCCAATCATGACAGGGCATTATTTTATCAGAATGCAGCTGGATCACCGTTTACGGCAACTTATATTCAGGCTAAAGGGGATCCGATTGCTGATTTGTATGAGGATATTGCAGCTGAAGAAAAGGCACGAGCGACATATCAGTGGATTATTGATTTATCAGATGACACTGATTTGAATGATAGCTTGAAATTTTTACGCGAACGAGAAATCGTCCATTCCCTACGTTTCAGAGAGGCTGTAGAGATTTTAAAAGACGATAGGGATAGCAAGAAAGTCTTTTAACTTCTTTCAAACCGCTAATGAGGGACTCAGCCTTAGAACGCCACTGCCTGTGGTAAGGACTGAGTGACCAACATCATGTTGTTGCCGCTGCCGTTACGTAAGCACTGCGCTATCGCACAAAGCAGATTCCCGACGTAATCATGCCGAGGCATAATTGATAAAATATTACAGGCTGTTTCAAAGGAAGATCATCTTTTGACGCAGCCTAATTTATTTTGGCTTTTTTCTATTAGATATTTGAAAATACAGTGAGATCCTTTCTATGCCCAATCATAACTAATATATCTTTTTCCTTAATAATCTCATCGGGAGAGGGCAAAATGGTAATATTACCATCTCGAACTATGGCAATTACACTGACATTATATTTAGCCCGAATGTCTAAATCTCGTAAATTATGGCCAGCCATTTTAGAAGGAATCATAATTTCCTCAATACTGTATTCTTTTGATAATTCAATGTAATTTAGCATATTCGGCGAAAGTAGCTGATTAGCTACACGTTCCCCCATATCCCGCTCAGGGTAAACAACCCATTCAGCACCCACCTTGTCTAAAACTTGTCCATGTCTTTTTCCAAGAGCCTTTGCAATTATTTTTTTGATTCCAAGCTCCTTTAATATGGAGACCGTTAAAATACTTGATTGCATATCTATACCTATAGCGACAATGACACAATCGAAATTTCGTATCCCTATAGAGTTTAGTGCTTTTTCTTCTGTAGAATCAGCAACTACTGCATGTGTAACATAAGGTTCGGCATCTTCGACTCTTTCCTCATTAATATCGATTCCTAAAACTTCATGCCCAGCTTCATACAATCTACGGGCTACGCTTACACCAAACCTACCAAGACCTATGACAGCATATTGTTTGATAGTCATTTGTATCTATGCTCCTTTATCATGGTTAACCAATCATAATATTACCTTTTGGATGACGGAAAGCCTCTGCCTTTCGACGATTTGTGATGGCAAAAGCAATTGTTAAGGGGCCTAATCTTCCTGCAAACATTGTTAATATGATAAGAAGGCGGCCACCAGTTGATAGCTCGGGAGTTAGTCCCATTGAAAGTCCGGCTGTACCGAATGCAGAGGTAGCCTCAAATAAATACATCATAAAACTATGACGTTGTTCAATAATGCTTAAGACGATGGTAACAAGTACGACAATCATCATTCCGCACATTGTGACTGTTAAAGCTTTTAAAATCGTTCCGTGAACAATTCTACGTCTAAAAAGCACAACATCTTCTTGCCCTTTTAATTGAGACCACATCGTAGCAACTAAAACAGCGAAAGTTGTAATTTTAATACCTCCAGCAGTTGATCCAGAACCTCCGCCTATAAACATTAGCCAAATTATTAAAAATAATGTTGAATGTGTTAAATCACTTATAGGAAGGGTATTAGAGCCAGCAGTTCTTGGTGTAACTGCTTGGTATAATGAACCAAGAATTTTGCCCCATCCAGATAGTTGCCCAAGGGTTTTACTATTTCCGTATTCAAATAAGAAAATTAAAAGCGTCGAGCCGACCGTTAAAATAAGCGTTGTAGTTAATACAATTTTTGAGTTCACTGAAAGTCGTTTCGTTCTGCGGTAATCATATAGTTCATTGATAACAATAAACCCTAAGCCTCCAATCGTAATAAGTGCACAAATAGTTAATACGACAAAAGGATCGTCTACGTACTCTGTTAAGCTCCTATAGCCACCCATTAAATCAAATCCTGCATTATTAAAATTCGATATGGCATGGAAAAATCCGAAATAAAAGGCTTTACCTACAGGCATATCGAACGAAAAACGAATAGATAAAATTAAGCCACCTATAAATTCAATCAGTGCAGTAAATAACAGTATTCTTTTAACCAATTTCACTAGACCAGCAATTGTAATGTTATTAAATGCTTCCTTTAACAAAAGCCTTTCTTTTAAAGAAATCTTTTTTCCTAATAGCAAAAATAAAAACGTCGCGAACGTCATAAAGCCCAATCCGCCAATTTGGATAAGAAAAAGAATAACTAATTCCCCGAAAATCGAAAATGTATCACCGGTATCTACAACAACCAATCCTGTTACACACGTAGCAGAGGTAGCAGTAAATAAAGCATCTAAAAATGAAAGACCTTTACCATCGACTGTTGCAATGGGGAGCATTAACAAAAATGTTCCGATTAAAATGATGACAGCAAAGCCTAGCACAAGTATTTTTGGAGGATTTAATTTATTTTTAAATGTTTTCATTTTTTACTCCTCTTTGGACCTTTAATTTAACTTCTTTCAGCAGGCGTTCAAATATCCGCTGAAATAGAGGAACTCAATCTAAGGACGCCAAGGCCTGTGGCAACGACTGAGTGACCAGCATATGATGTTGCCGCTGACGCTACGCTTTCGCGCAAAACACATTTGTAGGCCTAAGCACAAAGCAGATTCCAGACGCAATTTATTCCAAGGTATAATTGATCACTTTGTATGTTTATGGTGTCCAAAAACAAGCTGAAAATTCTTAAGTTAAAAAAACCAAAAATTCATCGGATTAATTCGTGTACTTTCTATTGACCATTTTTAGACAATACGTTATAATTCTTTAGTACACAACAGTTGGTTATTTGCCTACTTGTGTATTGACGTGTGTTCGGAGGGAGGGAAAGAGAGATGTCAAAAACTGTCGTTCGCAAAAACGAATCGCTTGAAGATGCTCTTCGCCGCTTCAAACGTACTGTATCAAAAAGTGGTACAATTCAAGAAGTTAGAAAGCGCGAGTTCTACGAAAAACCTAGCGTTAAACGTAAAAAGAAATCAGAAGCTGCACGTAAACGTAAGTGGTAATTTAATTTCCCATTAAAAATCCCTACGTTCATAACACGCAATTGTATGATTCACTGAGCAGACAAAGATATACCTGGAATTAATCGCATGTCGATTAATTTCAGGTATTTTACTTTAAACTCAAATTTACGTACATATTGGAGAAGCCGAATGTGATCCCTGAGATTCATTCGGCTTTTATGTTATATACCCCGCAAATTAAAATTCACTGTATAATAAAATTATTAGGATTTATGAAACTTTTTGCATAGTCAGTCGTATATACAGGAGAGAAGCATGATTAGAAGGGAGGGAAGAAGATGCGGAGACGAAGAATCCTCAGCTATTTATTAGTTATTTGGGTGGCATTTTTGTTAGCGTTTCCATTAACATCTGCTTTTGCAAGTAGTAAGGTCTACCACATACCTATTCATAATGAAGTAGAACGAGGACTTCACGCATTTTTAGAACGAGCTTTTAAAGAGGCGGAAGAAAACGATGCAGAGGCGATTATTTTAGACATTCATACGCCTGGCGGATTCGTGAGTGCAGCAAGTGATATTGCTATGCTTATGGATGCAACGGATATACCTAAGATTGCTTATATTAACAAAGATGCGCATTCTGCAGGTGCCTTTTTAGCCTTACATGCGGATAAAATCTATATGGTGCCAAATGGAACAATCGGGGCGGCTGCAGTTATTGACTCAGCAGGAAATGCGGCGGACTTAAAGGCTCATAGTGCATGGGTTGCTCAAATGGAGGCAGCTGCAGAATCGAAAAAACGCAATCCGTTATTTGCACGAGCAATGGCTGATGCATCTGTTGATTTACCAGAATTTCGAGCGGGAGAAGGGAATTTATTAACTTTATCTGCTTCGGAGGCAAAAAAGGTTGGTTATTCTAATGGGACGGTTTCGAATTTCCAAGATCTTTTAAAAATAACGCAATTAAATGGTAGTGATATCGTTCCAATTGAACCTACTTTTGCTGAAAAACTTGCTCGTTTTATTACGAATCCGATTATAGTTCCAATTTTATTGTCGATTGCAAGTTTGGGACTTGTAGTTGAGCTATATTCGCCAGGTTTTGGTGTTTCAGGTATAATGGGGCTGTCAGCACTTGGGTTATTTTTCTTCGGTCATATGGTAGCGGGCTTGGCAGGTTATGAAACATTACTTTTATTTATTGTAGGTTTGGCGCTTGTTATTGCGGAATTTTTTGTCCCCGGAGGTATTGTTGGTATTTTAGGTGGTGTACTAGTCTTACTAAGTCTAATACTGGCAGGTGCGAATATGATGCAAATGATTATAGCGATTTTCATTGCGCTTGTTGTAGCGATAATAGGAATGGTGATCCTGATGAAATTTTTCGGTAAAAAATTGCATGTTTTAAACAAGTTGGTCTTGATGGATGCGACAACGACGGAAGAGGGCTATGTATCTAACGTGAATCGTACAGAGCTACTCGGAAAAGTGGGTACAACGATTACACCACTTCGTCCAGCAGGTACAATGCAATTTGGTAATGAACGCATTGACGTAGTATCAGATGGTGGCTATGTTGATGCTGAGAAACATGTAGAAGTTATTAAAGTAGAGGGCTCACGTATTGTTGTGAGACAAACAGAAAAAGAGATGGAGGAATAACAAATGGGATTTGATTTAGCTTTAATAGGTCCAATCGCAGGGCTAGTCATATTATTCATTGTTGTCGCGGTATTCTTTACCTTTGTACCAGTGGCGCTATGGATTTCTGCACTTGCTGCAGGTGTCCGTGTTAGTATTTTCACATTAATCGGTATGCGTTTACGTCGTGTAATCCCTTCACGAATTGTGAACCCATTAATTAAAGCACATAAAGCAGGGTTACCTGTTACAATCAATCAACTTGAAAGTCACTATTTAGCAGGTGGTAATGTTGACCGAGTTGTCAATGCGTTAATCGCAGCCCATCGTGCAAATATCGAGTTAACTTTTGAACGTTGTGCGGCAATTGATTTAGCGGGTCGTGATGTATTAGAAGCTGTACAAATGTCTGTTAACCCGAAAGTCATTGAAACACCATTTATTGCAGGTGTTGCTATGAACGGTATTGAAGTAAAAGCGAAGGCACGTATTACAGTGCGCGCAAACATTGAACGTTTAGTCGGTGGTGCTGGTGAAGAAACGGTTATTGCCCGTGTAGGTGAAGGGATCGTTTCTACAATTGGTAGCGCGTCTAGTCATACGACAGTTCTTGAAAATCCTGATATGATTTCTCAAACTGTATTAGCAAAAGGCTTAGATTCTGGGACAGCATTTGAAATCTTATCGATCGATATTGCAGACGTTGATATCGGCAAAAACATCGGTGCTGAATTACAAATTGAGCAGGCGCAGGCTGATAAAAACATTGCCCAAGCGAAAGCTGAAGAACGACGTGCAATGGCTGTAGCGAACGAACAAGAAATGATTGCACGTGTACAAGAGATGAAGGCAAAAGTAGTAGAAGCAGAAGCTGAAGTACCACAGGCGATGGCAGAAGCTCTACGTTCGGGTAATCTTGGTATTATGGATTACATGAACTATCGTAACATTCAAGCGGATACAGCTATGAGAGACTCCATTTCTAAAGTAAGCTCAGATAAATCAGAAGCAAATGAATCTAACGAATAAAAAACTGAAAGGAGCGGTACTAATAAATGGAACAATTAATTATACTTGTGATAATTGCCATAGTCAGCTCTATTTTCGGTAAATCAAAAAAGAAAGAACAAAAACCAATGCCACCTTTTAATAAGAATTCACATGTTGAGCCTCCTGTTGAGATGACTCAAGAGCGACGTCCTACTTCTAAACCACAAAGTTTTGAGGATTTTGCACGTGAATTTTTAGGTGAATGGAAAAATGAACAGCCTCAAGTTGAAGAGCCGAAAAAAATTGTCGAAGAAACAGTGAAAAAGGACGTTCCAAGCTATGCTGCTCCACCGTTAATCCCAACTGAGAAAGTGAGTCGTACTACGAAAAGAGAAAGTATCGGTCGTTTGGCAGCGGGGAAAAAAGTTGTGGAAGTAGCTAAATCACAATCAGCTTTTCAATTACCAAAATCAAAAAAATCATTAATGCAAGCTGTTGTAATGGCAGAAGTTTTAGGTCCTCCAAAAGCAAAAAGAAAATAACTAGCATGTCCTCCTTTTTCGATGCATATATTGCCGAAGAAGGAGGCATTTTTTATGAGAAAACTATTTCAATTAACGCCACTACTTGAATTATTACAATATGATACTTTAAAAATCATTGGCCCATATCGTTTTCTACATGCTGATGCTTCATCATGCTCTTTTATTTATGCAGACTATCATATTACTGTGCGTGGAAAATCGGTGGAAATTAATGCTCTTAAAGAAGAAATGCTTCATCTTTCTGTAGAGGATTTGCAGGAGCTTCATCTGAAAATGACAAAGGATATGGGTGTGAGCGATAATGTGGAATAATCGGCCAATTATCATACGTATAAAGCGCCATGAAAATGTTCATCCTTTTATTCAAGCATTGCATGCACAACATGTGCCATTAAAGCGGATTGTCTTTCGTGAGCAAGAGGTTACTTTTGAAACAACTATGCATTATCTACCAAAGATACGCCGTGTACGTAGTCGTTTCCGACTTAAAATGGCTGTCTATTATGCAGATGAGCTTCAAGTTTTTCGAGCGCAGCTTTGGACTTTGCTCGGTCTAGCGTTGATGATATTAATACCATTGCTATGTGCACAGATTATTTGGCGTATTGATATTGAAGCGGCAACGCCAGAATTGGAGGAACGTCTAGGAAAGACCTTTCAAGATACATTTCAACTAGAAACACCCATTTCTAAAACAGACTTACCCTCAGATGCTGTCATTCGACAGAAGCTATTAGAAGGGCATCGAGATCTATCATGGGTGCATATTGAAAAGCATGGTGGACGTGTAACTTTACGACCTCAGGAGTCCCCGAAACAAACAAAACAAACGAATGAGAAACTAGCGACGCATTTAGTGGCAACAAAAAGTGGTGTTATTACTCACTTTAATATTCAAAATGGAGAACGAAAAATTTCAGTTAACGAAACTGCTTACGAAGGTGATGTTCTCGTAAGTGGTGTAATTGAAAGTGGTGAAGATCAGGTTTTCGTTGGTGCAAAGGGAGAGGTCTACGCTGATTATTGGCTAGAGTGTTCATTTAAAATTCCAAAAAAGCTAACGATGGAAACGCTACAACAGAAGCAGTGGCGTGTATTAGTGAAAGGCATTCATCAAGAAAAAGAAAAAGTTGACTATGTGCAGAAGAAAGATTTACCAAGCTGGCTCGATCCATATGTTTCAATTGTTGAGGAGCAGTACACTAAAAAAATGCAAGTAGAGCTTGATGAATCCAAAATAGATTCATTGCTCATACCATTACTTCATGAAAAGGTAATACGTTCATTACCTGCGAAAACGGTTATAAAAAAAGAAAACCTTTTACAGGTAAAGTGGGGGAATGGTACAGTTGAAGGGAAAGTTCTATTTTTAGTCAATGAAAACATTGCCAGTCCAATACAAGGCCTACAAGGAGAATGATTATGTCAGAACATTTAACTGTATTACAAGTGGATAATCCAAACGAAGCGGTTATGCTTCTGGGAATTTCCGATGCAAATATGAAGTTAATCGAAGAGGCTCTACAAGTCCACATTATTACACGTGGTGAACAAATTCAGCTTGCTGGTGAAGAGGATGCGAAAGAACAAGCGACATTCCTTTTACATGCTCTTCTAAAGGTCATTCGTAAAGGAATTAATATTGATCAGCGTGATGTTACAACTGCGATTGAAATGACACAAAAAGGAACGATTGAATATTTTGCGGAACTTTATGATGAAGAAATAGCACGCACGACGAAAGGAAAGCCTATTCGTGCAAAAACAATCGGTCAACGAGAATACATACAAGCAATCCGTCATAAAGACGTTGTTTTTGGTATCGGTCCAGCGGGTACTGGGAAAACGTATTTAGCGGTAGTCATGGCAACGCAGGCGCTAAAAAATGGGTACGTTAAGCGAATTATTTTAACACGCCCTGCAGTTGAGGCAGGAGAGTCTCTAGGCTTTCTTCCGGGGGACTTAAAGGAAAAGGTAGATCCTTATTTACGACCTCTTTATGACGCTTTAAACGATATTTACGGGACAGAACAAACTCAAAGGCTTATTGAACGAGGCACAATTGAAATTGCACCTTTAGCGTATATGCGAGGCCGTACATTAGACGACGCCTTTGTTATTTTAGATGAAGCTCAAAATACGACACATCAACAAATGAAGATGTTTTTAACGCGACTAGGCTTTGGCTCGAAAATGGTCATTACAGGCGACAAAACACAAATGGACCTTCCGAAAAACACGGAATCTGGGTTAATCGTAGCAGAACGTACACTAAAGTATGTAAAATCAATACATTTCCAAATTTTAGAACAAGGCGATGTAGTACGCCACCCAATCGTAGCAAAAATCATCAAAGCCTACGAAGAACAGCAACTTTAGAATTGCGCTATGCGCAATTCTAAAGTCTGCACCGAAAGCGAAGTGAAACGTAGCGACAGGTGCAACGGGGTTTAAAAGTCTGTACCGAAAGCGAAGTGAAACGTAGCGACAGGTGCAACGGGGTTTAAAAGTCTGTACCGAAAGCGAAGTGAAACGTAGCGACAGGTGCAACGGGGTTTAAAAGTCTGTACCGAAAGCGAAGTGAAACGTAGCGACAGGTGCAACGGGGTTTAAAAGTCTGTACCGAAAGTGAAGTGAAACGGAACGGCAGGTGCAACAGGGTTTAAAAAGTCTGCACCGAAGATTTTTGACTGATCTAAAATTTAACAAACATGAAAATGGAAAAAATTGTGACAGCTATACAAAATGTATAGCTGTTTTTTTACTTTCTTATACATTTTTCGGGAAAAAAGTTTTTCGAATTGGTATGATAGTAGATAGATAAGAGGAGGTGCCAGATGGAGAAACAATTAAAAAAATTTACAGAACTTATAGGCTTCCGCTACTTTTTAATTGTCGTTCTCATCTTAACGGGAGCCCTACAATTTGCTTTAATGTATGGCAATGTTAAAGGTGTTACATATGATTTTAAACCATTACAACTAGCGCCTGAAACAGTACGATCTACTAAAACGATAGAAGATACTTATAAAACACAACAGGAACGAGATAAAGCAGCAAATGCGATTGAACCAGTCTATCAATTTTCTGCGGATGTTGCTAAACAACGAGCTGCGATAGTAACGTCTTTGTTTGACTATGTTCTAGAGGTAAAGACGGATGTAGAGAGTAGCAAAGAACCAATTCCGGTTGCCGACCAAGTGACGAAGCTCCGCAAAAAGTTCGAATCCATAGATTCAGAGCAAATGCCAATTATCTTTACTGATTCACAGCTAGAGGGTTTGTTAGTACAAAGTGAAGCAGATTTAAAAAGAACAAGTGCACAACTATCAAAATCTGTGCAGGAATATTTGCAAAAATCCATTCGTTCAGAAAATGTGTTTGCGGGTCAAAATGATTTTGAGACAAAAATTCGTGGACAACGAGGCTATCCAGATAAAATATTTAATACGGTAGTTTTAATTGGACGTATGAGTATTATCGAAAATGAGACGATAAACGAAGAACAAACGAAAATTCGAAAAGAACAAGCGAAGGAATCGGTTGAACCCACTCGAATTCTTCAAGGCCAAATCATCGTACAGGAAGGACAAATCATTGATAATGAGGCGTTTCGTCAATTAGAGCTTCTGGGTATGGTGAGTAATAAGGCATCGATGAAGCCGATTGCAGGGCTGATTATTTTAATACTTTTGGAAATGACGTTCATGTTTGTTTTATTTGAACGTTGGGATACACATGTAGACAAGAAACATAATGCCTTGTTGGTTACAGTAATTGTTTATAGTTTATCCATCCTGCTAATGAAAATTGTAAGCCTAGTCTCAGGTGGCTTCGATGTTACTGTTGCCTTCCTTTTCCCAACAGCATTGGCAACAATGCTTGTGCGGTTATTAGTGGATGAACGTGCTGCGGCACTTATTACGGTTATGACAGCGGCATCTGCGGGTGTTATTTTTCAAGAGGGCTATTCATCTGTTATGCAGATGGAAATTACACTGTATATAATTTTTGGAGGCTTTGCGAGCTTATTCTTTTTGGATAGTATGGAAAAGCGTTCGCATATTTTACATGCTGTAGGTGTTATAGGGCTAGTAAATATATCGTTTATCGCATTTTATTTACTGATGACACAATCTACTTATGGTTTGTCAGAGTTAATGTATTACTTTATAGCGGCAATGATATCGGCTCTATTATCGGGTGCTCTTGCAATGGGTCTTTTACCATTCTTTGAATCAGCCTTTAGTGTATTGTCGTCGTTGCGATTAATTGAATTATCGAACCCAAACCATCCATTGTTGAAAAAATTACTAATGGAGGCTCCGGGAACATATCATCATAGTGTAATGGTGGCGAACTTAGCAGAGGCAGCATGCGAGGAAATTGGAGCGGATGGATTACTAGCTCGTGTAGGATGCTATTATCATGATATTGGCAAAACGAAGCGTCCTGCCTTTTTCATCGAGAATCAAATGTCTGGTATTAACCCACATGATTCATTGCCCCCAGAAAAAAGCGCGGAAATTATAATCGCGCATACAACTGACGGGGCTGAAATGCTAAAACGTTATAAGATGCCACAGGAAATTATCGATATTGCCTTGCAGCATCACGGATCTAGTCTATTAAAATTCTTCTACTTTAAAGCGAAGGAAGAAGGACAATGTTTAGATGATACAAAGTACAGATATCCAGGTCCAAAGCCACAAACGAAGGAAGCGGCAATTATTAGCGTTGCAGATAGCGTTGAGGCAGCAGTTCGATCGATGAAGGAACCGAATGCAGAGAAAATTCAAAAGTTGGTACGAGCAATTATTGATGATCGAGTACAAGACAATCAGTTTGATGAATGCGATATTTCAATAAAAGAGTTAAAATGTATAGAGAAAGTACTTTGTGAAACGATGAATGGAATTTTCCACTCACGAATTGAATATCCAAAGGCAGATAAGTAGGAGGATCTATGATTTTAACAATTGATTTTACAGATGAAACAAATGAAGTGACTGCTGAGCATATGGAGCTTGTTGAAAAGCTTTTACAGCATGCTGCGAAACAAGAGAATATTGAGCCAGAAACAGAAGTTTCAGTGACGTTTGTTACAAATGAAGCGATTCAAGAAATAAACCGAGAATATCGTGATAAGGATCAACCGACAGATGTTATCTCGTTTGCCCTAGAAGAATTAGGTGAAGGAGAAATGGAAGTAACGTTTGAAGGAATGCCTCGAGTATTAGGGGATATTATTATTTCAACGGATCGTACAAAAGAACAAGCTGAGGAATATGGGCATACATTTGAACGAGAATTAGGCTTTTTAGCGGTTCACGGTTTCTTACATCTACTCGGCTATGATCATATGGTGCCAGAAGATGAAAAGGTGATGTTCGGTAAGCAGGATGAGATTTTACAATCTTTCGGCTTAGGACGAGAGTAAATGAATGTTCGCAAATTTGTACGCTCTTTTGGGTATGCCTTTAAAGGTATTCTTACAGCCTGTACTGAGCAAAATTTTATATCCCACTTGCTAAGTGCGGGAATAGTTTTGATTGCTGGCTATTTTACGGAATTATCACGTATAGAATGGTATATTGTGTTGCTATTGATAGCACTAATGTTTGCACTTGAAATGATTAATACTGCAATCGAACGAGTAGTAGATTTAGCTTCACCTAATATTCATCCACTAGCTAAGCAGGCAAAAGATCTTGCAGCAGGCGCAGTACTTGTATTTGCGATATTCAGTGCTATAATCGGATTACTCATATTTATACCGAAATGGTTTTAAAAATTATTACTCGGTCATGAAGTGGTAACAATTGTGCTGGAGAATTATGATTATTGGGCTCGTCACCAAAAGTTAAGCGGGGACATTTGTTAATCCATGCAATAAGTTGATTGAAGTGGAGGCTGGGCGACTCCTTGGGGATCAGCAAATAGAGGAACGAAGGCTAAAACCATCACATCCTGTGATAACGCCTTCGTGACCAACATCGGTGCTGTTGCTGTCGCTTCGTTGCACTACGCTTTCGCACAGAATGAACCCCTTCTGCTGACGCTGCGTTAGCACTACGCTTTCGCGCAAAAAACATCTGTTGGCCTGAGACCCTGGAGCGCAAGCGAAGCGGCTCATCGGACGCCCCCAGGAAGCTCTGCTCTGCGCGAAAGCGAAGCGTCAGCAACAAAGCGCCCAGCCGGAACGGAAATCAACCCACGTTATGGTGATGAGCTATTTTTATGTAGAGGTGGACATTAATGACAATTGATATGCATGAATTACTAGAGGAATCAAAAAAAGCGCGTGAAAAGGCTTATGTACCTTATTCAAAATTTAAAGTTGGCGCGGCGATTTTAACGAAAGATGGAGAGGTTATTCATGGCTGCAATATTGAAAATGCTGGCTATAGTATGACCAACTGTGCTGAACGTACAGCATTTTTCAAAGCCGTATCAGAAGGTATTTATGATTTTGAGGCGATTGCTATTGTAGCTGATACGGATGGACCATGTGCGCCATGCGGAGCTTGTAGACAAGTGATGATGGAATTTTGCAAACCATCTATGCCTGTATATTTAACAAACTTAAAAGGTGATGTCACGGTAACGTCTGTAGGCGAATTACTACCGTTTGCATTTACAACGGAGGATTTAGAGAATGCTGGAAAATAACAATGGCTATAAGTCAGGTTTTATCTCCATAATCGGTCGACCAAATGTAGGAAAATCAACATTTTTAAACCGTGTTATTGGTCAAAAAATTGCGATTATGAGTGATAAACCACAAACAACACGAAATAAAGTACAAGGTGTACTAACAACAAATGATAGCCAAATGATTTTTATAGATACACCAGGAATCCACAAGCCGAAACATAAGCTAGGGGATTTTATGCTAAAAGTTTCTAAAAATACATTGCGTGAAGTGGATGTTATTATGTTCATGGTAAATGCAGAGCAGAAACTTGGGAAGGGTGACGAATTCATCCTTGAGATGCTGGCGGGTAATCCAACGCCTGTCTTCCTAGTGATTAATAAAATCGATCAAATTCATCCTGATGAATTAATGGGGATTATTGAAAGCTACAAAGAGCGTTATGACTTTGCAGAAATAGTACCGATTTCTGCATTACAAGGGAATAATGTAGAAAATTTATTAGAAACATTATCGAAATATTTACCAGAGGGTCCACAATATTACCCAGCAGATCAAGTAACAGATCATCCTGAGCGTTTTATTATTTCAGAGTTGATTCGTGAAAAAGTGTTACATTTAACGCGTGAAGAAATACCCCACTCCATTGCTGTTGTTATTGATAAAATTCGCCGTGATGAAGAGAATGAAGATAAAATTCGTGTAGCAGCAACGATTATCGTGGAAAGGGATTCTCAAAAAGGGATTGTCATTGGTAAACGTGGAGCGCTATTAAAAGAAGTAGGGATACGTGCAAGAAAAGATATTGAAATGCTTCTTGGTTCAAAAGTGTATTTAGAGCTTTGGGTAAAGGTTCAAAAGGATTGGCGAAATAAATCAACACATTTACGTGACTTCGGTTTCCGTGATGATGAATATTAATAGGATATACTGTAAAGCTTGAAACAACTTTACAACATTCCTATTTGTCGCTGTAGTTTTAAATGGAGCTGTCCAATAATTTATTGGAGAGCTCTATTTTCACTTCTTTCAGCACGTGTTTTTTGTAGCGAAAGCAAAGCGTCAGCTTCAGGTGTTAGGACACCCGCTGGAATAGAGGAACTCAGTCTAAGAACGCCACATCCTGTGGCATTACCGAAATGACCGACATCGTCGTGTCGGCCCTCGTGCAATCCTAAGCACAAAGCCGATTCTGGAAGCATTGTTTATCTGTAGCGAAGCTTGTTGAAAGGAGGAGAATCGATGCTTCATAAATGGGAAGGAATTGTCCTAAAGGTGCGTGCCTATGGAGAATCAAATAAAATTGTAACATTACTAACAAAAGAAGCAGGAAAAGTTGCCACGATGGCTCGAGGAGCGAAGAAGCCTTCCAGTAGATTAGCTTCTGTGACACAGCCATTTACATATGGCATGTTTATGGTACAGCATCATACCGGTATGGGGACTTTGCAACAAGGTGAGCATGTCAATTCAATGCGACATATTCGCGAGGATATCATAGCAACGGCCTATGCAAGTTACATAATGGAACTTGTCGAGCGTGTAGTAGAGGAGGGGAAACCTGAGCCACTTGCATTTGATGTGCTCCTTCAAGCGTTACAAGCAATTGAGGAAGGTTACGACCCGGAGGCCATTACATTGTTCGTTGAATGGAAAATGCTACCCTATACTGGCGTACAGCCTATATTACATGCTTGTGCAGCATGTGGTGCAGTAGACGGTGAATTTGCATTTTCTTTTGTGCAGGGAGGTTTTTTGTGTCATCGTTGTTATCAGCATGATCCTTATATCATTCGATTAACACCGACTCAGCTTAAGCTTATCCGGATGTTCTATACTGTACCGATTGACCAGATTGGGAAATTAGAATTAAAAAAGGAAACAAAATATTTTATTAAAAAAATAATTACTACAATTTATGAAGAACAAACAGGAATTCGTTTTAAGACTAAAAAATTTATAGAGCAGCTTGAAAGAACGCCTGAATTACAGTTAAGAACGAGTCCTAATCAAGAAAAAACGCCAGAAGACCATTAATATTGATCTTCTGGCATTTTATTTTTCTACACTACTAATTGATTATGGATCGAAGTGGTGTAGAGATTATTTCCGTTCCAACTGAAGGGCTTTCAGTGAGGATCATCGATAAAATAAATACATATTAACAAAGGTCACTATCGAACTTTGGAGATGAGTCGAAAGGTAGAAAAAAATACAGAAAAAGGATTAATCTCCTATGTTTCTAACTGTATATTGAGCAGTTATATTGTCGAAATGTTAATATTTCCACATTGGTTTTAATTTTTCGCCAATACCATTAGGAAAAATTGATTAATACTTAATAATTTACAGAAATATTATATATGATAGGAATTTAACTTTAACTTATAAATATACACTTTTAAGTTCTGGAGTATAGGTCTTTATATCTTTTTAATTCAAAATTAATAACTATTGACCAAGGATGATGTTAGATATAAATCACTAATTGCGGAAGAGTTTTTAACATAAACATAGTAATAACTATTCATTCCAGTACCATAAACTAGTTGAAAAGGCATTTTAATCTATGATATTGTAAATATTATAGATGATTGTATTTTAACTATTCTCGTCTTACTTATACGTTTCGTACCCAATGAATCTAGGCCGATTTATATAAATTTGACATGCATATAAAATGTGAATGGAGTGCTGTAAAAACAAAGCCAATTCCAGACACAATTATGCTGAGGCATAATAGATGAATAACGCAGTCTTATGAAAGAGGGAGGGAGTCACATAATGCTTAAATATTTCGTATGTGGCAGAAAATATGCTAAGAAAAGTGAAGTTAAGTATTGAAGAAGTTGAAGCAAATGATATTTTAGCTGAAGATATTTTTTCTGAGTATCGCTTACTAGCTAAAAAAGATCTAATTTTAACGGAACGAATTATTGCCTTACTTAAACTTAGAAAAGTAGACGAATTATCTGTATATTTACCAATTGATTCAGTCCGAATAGTTCATGATTTAAGTGTTCAACGTACAAAGGATTACGGGGATGTATTTGCACCACTTATGGATAAAAAGGATGAGGTAGATGAGTATAAAGATACGGTAAATAACCTTTTTATGACTACATTAGAGAATGTCGTGCATGAATTACGCTATGGTCAAATTTTAAAAAGTATCCAAGATACTGCTTATGTACGAGGTGTTTTTGAAAAAATTTTAGAAAAAAAACAGCGTTATGAATTACTCATGCGATTAAAAGAATGGGATGAGTATTCTTTTGTTCATTCATTTGATGTTTTCGTTTTAGGTACAATTTTTGCACGTTATTTAGGTTTAACGGATATTGAAACGCTAGCAACGGGCTATTTGTTCCACGATATTGGGAAGGTATTTATACCACAAGAAATATTAAATTTAAAACGGAAATTATCAGAAGATGAGTTTGACATTGTTAAAACACATACGACTAAAGGTTATGAGTTGCTCATGGGAAATGGGGAAAAGGATATTGCCTATTTAGCACGTGATCATCATGAACGCTTTGCCGGTAAAGGTTATCCGAATCAGCTTTGTGAGGACGATATGTGTGAGGGAGTTCAATTACTGCAAATTATTGATGTTTATTCAGCTATGACATCAAAGCGTGTATATCATTCGGGATATGCTGCAACAGATGCATTAGCTGTTTTATATCGTGATCGACATTTATATAACGAGAAATTTATGCACAAATTTGTAGAGTGCCTAGGGATTTATCCTGTCAACTCGGTCGTTCAATTATCTGATAATCGAAGTGCACAAGTAGAACTAGTCTATGATTTATTTCCAACGTTACCTAAAGTTAAGTTGTTGGATGAACAAAAGTCTATGATCTTACCTTTGAATTATAGTGTGAAAATTTCGAAAATGATTGATTATCGTGCTAACAGCTTTGAAGAAATTTTTAACTTATTTATAGAACAATTAATTCGCTGTGACGAAAATAGCTTAAGAGTCTACTTTGATAAATTAATAGATCATTTACATCCAAAAGAAATTATTTTAAAAATATTTTTACCTGCCTTTCAAATTCTACGTTTATTAACAAGAGAAATTCAAACGGATATTACAAAATATAGGAATTCTATTAATATATTAAAGAAACTATTAGAAGAGCAATTAAATGTATTGTATATGGATTATCAGCATGAGAAAACAACTATATTAGTTGTGGAAACTTCACTTCGTGAAAATTTCTTCATAAAACTTGTGCAAAGTATTTTGTATATTGATAAAATTGTACCGTTTTTTATTAATCCAGATGATGACCAGCGCATTACGCAATTAATGGAACATTGTAACGTAAATGTAGCTTACTTTATCGATGATGAACTCACAGTAGATAAGAGAGTTCGCCCAATGCGAGAAGGAACATTCCTTTTTTATTCGCTTGTAGATATTGAGGAATTACTTATTAGCTTAGTAGGCATGAATATGAAAAGGTTTTCATTTGAGGAGAAGATGCAAGAGCGCTTGTATTCATTAAAGACATAACAAGAGGGAGTCGCTTAAAATGCAACTCCCTCTTTATATATTGATGAATTTTAGAATTGAAGATGTTTTTCGATGTATGCTTTAACCTCTGTAATTGGCATACGAACTTGAGACATTGAATCACGATGACGCACTGTAACTTGACCATCTTCTTTTGTGTCAAAGTCGTATGTGATACAGAATGGAGTACCAATTTCATCTTGACGACGGTAACGTTTACCAATTGATTGTGACTCGTCAAAGTCAACTGGGAATGACTTGCGAAGCTCTGCCCAAACATTAGTAGCTTCATCCGAAAGCTTTTTAGAAAGTGGTAGGACTGCAGCTTTAAATGGCGCTAGAGCAGGGTGGAAGCGTAAAACTGTACGCTTATCATCGCCTTCAAGTTCTTCCTCGTCATAAGCATCGCAAAGGAATGCTAATGTAACACGGTCTGCACCTAAAGAAGGCTCGATACAGTATGGAACATAACGTTCGTTTGATACTGGGTCAATGTAAGTGAAATCTTCACCAGAATGCTCCATATGCTGTTTTAAATCGAAATCTGTGCGATCTGCTACGCCCCATAGCTCACCCCAACCGAATGGGAATTTAAATTCGATATCAGTTGTAGCGTTTGAGTAGTGAGACAATTCGTCGTCTTCATGGTCACGAAGACGCATAGACTCTTCTTTCATGCCTAAATTTAACAACCAATTTTCACAAAATTCTTTCCAGTACGCGTGCCATTCAAGGTCCTCGCCTGGTTTACAGAAAAACTCAAGCTCCATTTGTTCAAATTCACGTGTACGGAAAGTGAAGTTACCTGGAGTAATTTCGTTACGGAATGATTTACCGATTTGTGCAATACCGAATGGTGTACGTTTACGCATAGAACGTTGTACGTTTTTAAAGTTCACGAAAATACCTTGAGCTGTTTCAGGGCGTAAATAAATTTCATTAGTAGAAGATTCTGTTACACCTTGGAATGTTTTAAACATTAAATTAAATTGACGAATATCTGTAAAATCAGCTTTACCACAATCAGGGCACACTACGTCATACTTAATCATCGTTTCTTTCATTTGATCAAATGTCATACCATCGACAATGATTTCATCGCCTTTTGCTAGTGCAGCGTCCTCGATGATTTTGTCAGCACGATGGCGCGCTTTACATGCCTTACAATCGATCATTGGGTCATTAAAGTTGCCAACGTGACCAGAAGCCACCCAAGCTTTTGGGTTCATTAAAATTGCAGCATCTATTCCAACATTGTGCTCTGATTCTTGGACAAATTTTTTCCACCATGCTTTTTTAACATTGTTTTTTAATTCAACACCTAGTGGACCGTAATCCCAAGTGTTTGCTAAGCCTCCGTAGATTTCAGAACCTGGGAAGACAAAGCCGCGATGCTTCGCTAATGATACGATTGTTTCCATTGATTTGTTAGCCATAAAAATAGCCTCCTTCATAGTTTTCACAGAGTGAACAATAAATTTGTTTAAGTGAATTTGCCTAAAATCATCGCATCCATGCGATAAAGGCTAACTGACCTGCATCAAGTTGTTGCTGCTGCCGCTACGCTTTCGCGCAAAACACATCTGCCGCTGCCGCTACGCTTTCGCGCAAAACACATCTGCAGATCAAAGTAAAAGCCGATTCCGGACGCAATTATGCCGAGGCATAATTGATAATTCACTAAAGATATTTTTTAATTTAGTAAGGACTAAATTAAAAATAGCACCCGTCTCCGGGCACAATAAATGCCCAGGGACGAGTGCTAAAACCCGCGGTTCCACCCTGATTGTTTTAAACGCGTTGTTTAAAACCTCTTTTCAAAAAGTTAGCTCAAGGAGTGCCTTTTCTCTGTTACTATGTAGACTTTCACCATCTTCTACTCGCTTAAAAGTTGAACAGATACTTTTTTCCCATCATCGCCTGTATAACGCAAATCGCTCGAAAATACATTTAGAGCAAGCGTATGTGTCAATATTGTAGCATGTAGTTCTTTTCTTCGCAATAATTATTAAAATAGTATATAATAATTGAGCATAAGTATAACACTATTAGATTTGAGGCGGTGAGTCCAATCGAACTCAACAAACGTCAGGAAGACATTTTACAAATTGTGAAAGAAAACGGCCCAATCACAGGCGAACATATTGCAGAACGTCTCAATCTGACAAGAGCAACTTTAAGACCAGATTTAGCAATACTCACAATGGCGGGCTTTTTAGATGCTAGACCTCGTGTTGGCTATTTCTATTCAGGTAAAAAAACATCCGTTACATTGACGGATAGTATTCAAAATTTAAAGGTGAAAGAATTTCATACAGGACCAGTTGTTGTACCGGAAACAATGACTGTCTATGATGCGATTTGCTTCATGTTTTCTGAGGATGTTGGCACACTCTTTGTCGTAGATAAGAATGAATTTTTGACAGGGGTACTTTCTCGTAAAGATTTACTACGTACAAGTATTGGTACACAGGATTTAAACAAAATTCCTGTACATATAATTATGACACGTATGCCAAATATTTCGTACTGTGAGAGATCAGATTCATTAGTTGTTGCAGCGAATAAACTAATTGATCGAGCAGTTGATTCTCTACCAGTAGTAGAGCCACAAGAAGGTGGATTGAAAATCGTTGGTCGTCTTACAAAAACGACGATTACACGAGCGTTCTTATCACTTGCACAGAATGTCTAAATATTTGAAGGAGAGCAGCATGAAAAGACTACGGGTTTTTGTTGTATCTGATTCAGTAGGTGAAACTGGTGATCAAGTAGCGAAAGCGGTTATAAGCCAGTTTCGACCTGGTTTGGAAAACACGGTAATTCGTCGTTTTCCTCATATACAATCAGAGGAGCTCATTCGAAAAATTGTATGCCTTGCAGCAAAACAGAATGCATTTATTGTGTATACGCTTGTTCGTCAGGAGATGCGATCGTTATTACATGAACTGTGTGAGAAAGAAATGGTCTATGCTGTCGACATCTTAGGGCCTGCTTTAAAAACAATGGCAACATTTGTGGAAGAATTCCCATTAGAAGCACCAGGAATGGTTCACCAGCTAGATGATGATTATTTTAAAAAAATAGAAGCTATTGAATTTGCAGTAAAATATGATGATGGTAGAGATCCACGTGGTCTATTACAGGCTGATATTGTGTTAGTCGGTGTTTCACGTACCTCTAAAACACCGTTATCACAATACTTAGCACATAAACGTTTTAAGGTGGCGAACGTACCTTTAGTACCAGAAGTTGAGCCACCTGAAGAATTATTGAAAATTGACCCGAAAAAATGTTTTGGTTTAATTATTTCTCCTGATAAATTAAACTCAATTAGAAAAGAGAGATTAATGTCTCTTGGATTGAATGATGATGCTATCTATGCGCAGCATAATCGAATATTAGAAGAAATTCAGCATTTTGAAAAAATTGCCGCTAAAATCGGTTGTAAGGTTATTGATGTGACGAACAAAGCTGTTGAAGAAACAGCGAACGTCATTATTGAGCATATCTCGAACTGTAAATAAGAAACGAATTGTGATAAACCACCTCGGTTGTTAGAGGCGGTTTTTTTGAGTCGGTTTTGAAAATAGTATAGATAAAAACTAATTTTTGTTTTATAATAATAAAATTGTGGTAAAAATATTTATTAAGAGAAAAATCCTGTTTTTTTGTCGAGAAATAAAGGATTTTTAAATCGGATAGCGAATTGTGTTTTAGAACGTAATTTAAAGATGGTGATAGATTTGGCAGGGAAGATTCCTGAAGAAGTGATTGAACAGATTCGCTCACAATCGGAGATTGTTGATGTCATAAGCGAATACATGCAGCTTACAAAGCGTGGGCGCAATTGGTTTGGGCTCTGTCCATTTCATGGAGAACAAACGCCATCTTTTTCTGTGTCATCAGACAAACAAATTTTTCATTGCTTTGGTTGTGGTGCAGGTGGTAATGCTGTTACTTTTGTAATGGATATAGAAGGTATTTCTTTTCCTGACGCTGTCGTGAAACTTGGTGAACGTGTTGGCATACAGTTAGATATTGGGCCAAGTTTACCTGAAGTAACGAAAAAGGTATCTAAAGCAGAAGAAAGGATGAAAGAAGCTCACGCTTTTGCAGCAGATTTTTTTCAACATTTACTGTTAAATACTGAAGATGGAGAAGAACCTTTAAATTATTTGCTAGAAAGAGGATTTACAAGGGAACTTATAGAATCTAATAGCATTGGATGGTCTCTTCCAAGCTTTGATGCATTAACGATATTGCTTGAAAGAAAAGGTTATAACTTACAAGAAATCTCGGAAAGTGGTTTAGTAATCAAGCGTGAAGGGGAAGAACGCTATTTTGATCGTTTTAGAGGGCGTATTATGTTCCCCATTCGTGATGAGAACGGTAAGATTATAGCATTCTCAGGACGAATCCTTGCATCAACTGGAGAAGAGGCAAAATATTTAAATAGTCCAGAATCACCAATTTTTCAAAAGAGTGAAGTGCTATATAACCTAGATAAAGCACGAACCTCGATTAGAAAAAATCGTCAAGTAGTATTGATGGAAGGATTTATGGATGTTTTAGCAGCAACCTCTGTAGGTGTAACGAATGCTGTAGCAACAATGGGCACTTCGCTTACGAATCAGCATATCACAAAGCTAAAGCGCTTAGTAGAGCAGATTACGATTTGCTATGACGGTGATAATGCTGGGTTTGATGCGGCGAAAAGAGCAGCACAGTTACTTCAAACGGAACGCATGAAAGTCGATATTGCGGTGTTACCAGATAAGCTGGATCCCGATGAATACATTCGTAGTTTAGGTGGACAAGCATTTAAAGAACAAATTTTGGAAAACCCTCATGCGTATATTGCTTTTATGATGATGCATGCTAGACGAAATAAGAACTTTCAGTTTGAAAATGATACGCTTCAATATATTCAAGAAGTTCTTGAGCAACTGGTAGGTAGATCATCACCAGTTGAACGAGATTTGTATATAAGACAGCTATCGAATGAAACAAACATCTCGGAAGAAGCGATTTATGCTCAATTCCGAAAGCTAGAGGCAAATCAGGTTCGTTCTGCAAAAGTAGAAATGCCTGTTCAAACGCCTTCGATGCCGGTCACTCAGCAACAACATAAGCCTATGGACGCAGCTGAACGCGCCGAACGTTTATTACTGGCTCATATGCTTCATAATATAGATGTAGTGGACAGGGTATTACGTAGTGAGCAAAAAGATCCATTTGTACGAGATGCCTATATGGCAGTTTTTGTTCGCTTAGTAGGATTTTATGAGGAATATGGTCATCCTGATTATCAGCGTTTTGTTGAGATATTAGATGACTCTGAATTACGCAAGATTGTAATGGAAGCGGCTTTAGCGGAACGGGATCCCGACCAAGCAGAGGCAGAGGTCACAGATTCAATACGTCAGCTGCAAAAATATAGAATTGAGCAAGAAATTCAACAAAAGATGCATGAGTCAAAGGAAGCGGAGAAGATGCATGAGTATGCGCGTGCACTTGAAATCGCCCAACAGATTATTCATTTAAGAAAATCGTTATCGGCGATTTAACCCGATTCGGTTGTTTAGAAGGAGGAAGGTTTATGGCGGACAAGTCAGAACGTTCAAAAGAGGTAGAAGTAGAAATTACATTAGATGAAGCAAAAAAAATACTACAAGAAAAAGCAAAAACAGAAGGTGAAATTTCAATGAAAGAAATTTCAGAGAAACTAGCGCCTTATGAATTGGAGAACGAAGAGATTTTCCACTTTGCTGAGGATCTTGAAAAGGCTAAAGACATTCAAATCATTGGAAAAGAAGAGTTTGAAGAAGAAAGCTTAATGAAAGAAGAAGCAAACGAAGAGACTTTCGATTTAAATGATTTGAGTGTACCACCAGGTGTTAAAATAAATGACCCTGTTCGCATGTATTTAAAAGAAATTGGTCGAGTTGATTTACTTTCTGCCGAGCAAGAAATCGCATTAGCTGAGCGTATTGAGCAAGGTGACGAAGAAGCACGTAAACGCCTAGCAGAAGCGAACTTACGTCTGGTTGTATCTATTGCAAAGCGATATGTTGGCCGTGGAATGCTATTCCTTGACTTAATTCAAGAGGGGAATATGGGGCTTATCAAGGCTGTTGAGAAATTTGACTACCGTAAAGGCTTTAAATTCTCCACTTATGCAACATGGTGGATTCGCCAAGCAATTACGCGTGCAATTGCGGACCAAGCACGTACAATTCGTATTCCAGTGCACATGGTAGAAACAATTAATAAATTAATTCGCGTACAACGCCAATTACTACAAGACTTAGGTCGCGAGCCATCTCCAGAAGAAATTGGCGAGGAAATGGATTTAACACCTGAAAAAGTACGTGAAATTTTAAAAATTGCACAAGAACCAGTATCTCTTGAAACACCAATTGGAGAAGAAGATGATTCACATTTAGGGGACTTTATTGAGGATTCTGAAGCTCAATCTCCATCTGACCATGCAGCTTATGAATTATTAAAAGAGCAATTAGAGGATGTGTTAGATACATTAACTGACCGTGAAGAAAATGTCCTTCGCTTACGTTTCGGTTTAGATGATGGTCGCACACGTACTTTAGAAGAGGTAGGGAAGGTATTTGGTGTAACACGTGAACGTATTCGCCAAATTGAAGCTAAGGCGCTTAGAAAGCTACGTCACCCTTCTCGTAGCAAACGTTTAAAAGACTTCCTAGAATAAAGATAAAAAATTGGGGCTATCTAATTAGTGATGACTAATTGGATAGCCCTTTTTTCTGACTACT
Organism: Lysinibacillus xylanilyticus; assembly: GCF_001183605.1. Taxonomy (GTDB): domain Bacteria; phylum Bacillota; class Bacilli; order Bacillales_A; family Planococcaceae; genus Lysinibacillus; species Lysinibacillus xylanilyticus. The sequence goes on from NZ_LFXJ01000005.1 coordinate 68,585, forward strand.
ATTATATTCATATGAAATAGGAGAATACCTGTGAGAGCGAAGTTAATACCCACACAAAATTTTTCATTTTTTCCCTAGATCATACTAAACATAGTAGATATTTTTTCGATAAATGTTATATCGAGCAATTAATGAATTAGTATTATTTTTGCTACTTTATACAGATGTGTTCTTACAGATTTTAAGATAAAATTGTAATAACAACCATTATTAAGCAATGTTTGGAGTATACACTATGACAAATCCTCGGAAAAAAATAATCTTGAATGAGATATTGTTTTGGAAGCAGAATAAGCTATTACCAGAGCATTACTGTGATTTTTTAGCGGCTCTATATGCAGAGGGGTCAGATGTAGAGGAGTTAGAACCGGTACATCATAAACAGGCAATATTACCTTCAGAAAAGAGGAGGCTGCTACTTGTAATTGCATGTATATGTATTGCAATGATTACACTGCTGTCTATTTATTTTACAATATCATCCTTAATGATAATTTTAACGGTTGTCGTTGGAATAGCTGCTGTGATGTTATTTCTGACGGCGTTTAGAATGGCAAGTAAAAATGATTTATTAGCCCCTATTTTTCATCTTATGGGTGCTGTTCTATTGTTTAGTATGTCAATTCGAATTTACACTACATATTTTAATGGGAATAATATTGCATTGTTTTGCTTGATTGCAGCAAACTGTGGGGTTTGGCTTTGGTCAGGTTTAAAAATGAAGCTACTTTATTTCACGGTCTCAGGTGTCCTAGGTTTACTGGCACTGATTAGCTATTATATCATAAACTTATTATAAGAATTTATTTTGTAAAATAGTTTCGCTAACAATGACAAGAATCTGTTTGCTTTCCAATAGCTAACGGATTCTTTTTTTTGTATCAAAATTGTGTCTGTAATTTATCCTACATTAACTTAAACGCTCTATTGGTGAAGACTATAATCGTATAGCTTTTTAGCTACACATATAAAAAAAGATATTTTGATTTCCTTGGTATATGAATGCGCAAAGAGTGGAAAGATAACAGCGAGTAAGGATGTAAATTAATTATTAAAAAAATACTGGAATGTGCAAATATTGGGGATTTCAAGACATATTTTATCCAATAGTTACAGAAATGTCGAAATTGTTACAAACAAAGGAAAACTTAGCGAATAGGCTTTTCGTTTCATAGTTAATGAAGTACAATATTAGATGTTGACTGATTCTATATTATCATAGAAGTAGATTTAAATGAGGAGGGGAAACATATGAAAAACAATCCAGTCGTTCCTTACATTCTAATTTTAGCATTTGGTATTGGTCTTATTTTCTTCATGTCTTTAACAGGCGCAGAGAACAAAAAGGAAATCGCTGCTGAAAAAGAGGGTGGTGGCGAAAAAACAGAAGCTACTGATGATTCTGCATTAGTACAATCTTGTATTAGTTGTCACGGTGCTGACTTAAGTGGTGCTTTTGGTCCTAATCTACACGGCTTAGATGAAGCGCATATCGTAGATGTTTTAACAAACGGTATCCCAGGAACTCCAATGGAGCCTGGCATGAAAAACGAAGCGGAAGCAAAAGCAATCGCTAAGTACATTTCAACTTTAAAATAGTCTGAAAAAGTAGCTGTACTGAAAGCGTTTAATCGTAATCGGTACAGCTACAATTTATTTATCATCATTCATTAAATGAAAAATGGAGTTGCTCAAAATTTTTGAGACAACTCCATTTGTTTTTTTTCACGACATCATACATACTAAGGATGGACACTATTTTAGACAGGCGGTAAAAAAATGAACGCACAAAAATTATCAAAACGATTAGAAACAGTAGCAAAATTTATTCCCACTGGTGCGGTTGTAGCCGATATTGGCAGCGACCATGCATATTTACCATGCTACTTAATTCATAAAGGTATTGCTTCTTATGCAATAGCAGGGGAAGTTGTGAAAGGACCATTTGAATCAGCAGTTGGACAAGTGCAAAAGGAAGGCTTAACAGAAAAAATTACAGTACGACTTGCGAATGGTTTAGCGGCTGTTGAAGAAGCTGACCATGTAGATACAGTTACTATTGCTGGAATGGGTGGACCTCTTATTGTCTCTATTTTAGAGAAGCATCCAGAAAAATTACATGGTGTAACAAGACTTATTTTGCAGCCGAATATTCATGCAAAAGTGATTCGCGAGTGGGCGTTAGCACATAATTGGGCAATACAGGATGAAGAGATTTTAGAGGAAGACGAAAAAATTTATGAAATTCTTGTATTGCAAAGAAGCTCAATGACGTTAACGGAACCGGAAATTTCATTTGGGCCGAAATTAATGCAACGAAAATCACCAGCATTTATTAAAAAATGGTCGCGTGAAAAAGAAAATTGGCAACGTGTATTAAAGTCCATTGAAGGGGCAGATCAAACACCTGAAATTGAAGAAAAACGTGCAGAATTAGTAGCTCTACTCAATTTAGTGGAAGGGGTTCTGTGAGATGAAAACAGTTAACGGTCAAGAAGTTATACAATTGTTCGAATCATGGTCGCCTAAAAAGCTAGCCTGTATGGAAAATGACCCAATTGGTCTTGCGATCGGTACATTAAATAAACCTGTAAGTAAAGTATTAGTCACATTAGATGTTAATGAAGCAGTAGCAGACGAGGCTATTGCTCAAGGATGCGAGCTAATAATAGCGCATCATCCACCTATTTTCAGACGTCTTTCCAATATTCGTACTGACAATCCAACCGGGCGTTTATATGAAAAACTTATAAAAAATGATATTGCCGTTTATGCAGCGCATACGAATCTAGATGTGGCTGAAGGCGGTGTTAACGACTTACTAGCAGATGCTCTACAGCTTGAAAACCGTTCTATTTTAGAAGAAACATATGCGGAAAATATGTTGAAGCTGGCAGTTTTTATACCGACTGCAAATGCCAATGATTTACGTGAGGCATTAGCAAAGGCAGGAGCAGGTCGCATTGGAGATTATGAAGCGTGTAGCTATACTACATTGGGAGAAGGACGTTTCCGTGCACTTGAAGGTGCAAATCCACACGTAGGTTCTATTGGTGAATTACATGTTGAAGAAGAAGTAAAAGTAGAAGTGGTATTTCCGGAATCTGTAAAAAAACGTGTATTAAAGGCAATGTTAAATGCACATCCATATGAAGAACCTGCCTATGATATCATCCGTTTAGACCAGCAAACAAATGTAATGGGCTTAGGACGAGTTGGTTATTTACCACAAGAAATGACTCTTCATGAATTTACGCAATTCGTAAAACAGCAGCTAGACGTGCCTGCTGTCCGCGTTGTTGGTGATTTACAATCGAAGGTGAAAAAAGTTGCGCTTGTCGGTGGCGACGGCAATAAATATATCTATTCTGCGAAACGTGCTGGGGCAGATGTATTTTTAACAGGAGATATGTATTTCCATACTGCCCAGGATGCTCAAGCAATTGGTCTACAAATCGTAGATCCAGGACATCATGTGGAGAAAGTGATGATTGCAGGAGTAGCTAAAAAGATGGCAAGAATGTGTGAGGATAAAAAATATTCTGTTGATTTTGTACAATCTACTATTCATACAGAACCGTTTTTATTCGTGTAAGAGAGGGGAATAGTTGTGGCAAGTGAAAGACCTGCTGGCAATAAAGCCGGCAAGTTATGGATGATGATTGGTTTGCTGATTGCTGTGTTTGGAGTAGGGATGACATTTATGACGAATACGATGAATGCCAAAAAAATTGATACTATGACCGAGCAATGTGAAAAAGACGGTGGAGAAGCCATCGTCTCAAAGGAAAAGAGTTTTCTATCAACAAACTATTCATTTAAATGTAAACAGTAATAATAAAAAGACTGAATTATAGTATTAAATATAATTCAGTCTTTTTAATGTAAAAAAACAATATGTTCAAGGAAATCTTGGTGAATGTTGTGCTTTTAAATAAGGGTGATTTCCGTTCCGGGCTACTTGCTTTCCTGTGAGCGAGCGTCGAGTGGCTTCCTTCGCTTTTGTTGTTGCTGTCGCTGTGCTTTCGCACAGATATAACCCTATTGCTAAGGTTTAGTTTTATCACTATAAATAAGAGAAACATGCAAGAAAATTTATGCTATGTGAAGTAGTTGATTGGAGTGGAGGCTTGGCGACTCCTTGGGGATTAGCAATATAGGAACGAAGGCTAAAACCATCACGTCCTGTGATAACGCCTTCGTGACCAACATCGTGTTGGCCCGAGACCCTGGAGCGAGCAAATAGGGGAACGAAGGCTAAGAACATCACATCCTGTGATAACGCCTTCGTGACCAACATCCTGTTGGCCCAAGCGGCTCATCGGACGCCCCCAGGAAGCTCTGCGCGAAAGCGAAGCGTCAGCGGCAAATGTTTTATCTGTGCGAAAGCGAAGCGTCAGCAACAAAGCGCCAAGTCGGAACGGAAATCAACCCCTCGTTTTGCCATTGAGCTATATATAATAAGACACCTTAACTTCATTGACATATTAGTTCTTCAACATCGTGAAATATAATTCAGTCTTTTTGTGTATGCATGGATTAATTTTAGAGTGTTATGATAGGTGAGTATAAATTGCTATGAGAGGAGAGTTTTGGATTGTTTATTCGATTAACAAAAGAACAACAAGAAACAATAATAGCTGATATTCAACGATTTTTCTATAATAATCGTGATGAGGATATTACGGAATTCGAAGCAGAAAGAGTATTAGACTTTGTAAAGGAAAATATTGCTCCACATATTTATAATGTAGCTATCTCGGATGCAAAATATGTTGTAGAAAGACAATATGCATCGATTGAGGATGAACTTGCAGCATTAGAAAGACCGATTAAAATAAAATAATTTAATTATTGGAAATTTTTAAAAATATATGATATTTTTATCTTGTATTAAAGATAATTTAATTCGAAGTAAAAAACAATGGTTTCATTAACCATCCATGTATTGAATAAAGAAATGGATTCCTGTACATCATGGCTAAGAGAACCACTTTTAGTTCAAATGAATGATTTGGTCACAATTTGAGGGATGAGTGAAGGGGGAACAACATGTTGAAAATAGGGGTAATATTAGGTAGTACGCGTGAGGGTCGTTTAAGCCCACAAGTTGGCGAATGGGTAAAGGCAGTAGCTGAAAAACGCGGTGATGCGGAATATGAAATTATTGATATCGCGGATTTTAAATTACCATTTCTAGGTGAGCCGGGTGGAGATGCTTCAGGAGCAGCTACATGGTCACAAAAAGTTGCTGCATGTGATGGGTTTGTATTTATCGTTGCAGAGTATAACCATTCCATTACTGGGGCATTAAAAAATGCATTAGACTACTTACGTGTGGAATGGAATAATAAGGCGGCAGGTATTGTTTCTTACGGTTCTGTTGGCGGTGCAAGAGCGGCTGAACATTTACGTGGAATTCTTGGCGAATTATTAGTAGCGGATGTTCGTGTCCATCCTGCTTTATCTTTATTTACAGATTTCGAAAACGGCAAAGTATTTAAACCAAAGGAAGTGCAAGCAGATTCAGTAAATCAAATGCTAGATCAACTTATCCCTTGGGCAACTGCATTAAAAACAATTCGATAAAGGCCTTAAGCAATATGTACAGTAAAAAGTGCATATTGCTTTTTTTATACATATAGAGACGTATGGCTGAGTAGTCGTTTCCCTGAATTTAGATAAGATGATATTTAAAAGAGTGTTAATGTTCTTATATTTTCTATTGTTAAAAAACTCTCTGTGCTAATTCTTTTTATGATAGAGAAAATAATTCAAAATACTTAATAGCATTCTTAATTATGGAACTTTTCTGTTATTTGCTCGTATCTATTAATGTAAGGGATTATGATATTAGAGAAGAAGGATGGGAGCGTAACGTGTGACACAAAAACAAACTAAGAGTGAATTTTGGGCATGGTTTAAAGCAATTGGGCTAGCAATCATTTTTACAATGGGTGTACGTTATTTTATTCTATCTCCTGTAGTTGTAAAAGGTGCTTCAATGGAGCCGACTTTTGAAAATGGAGATAAAGTCATTGTGAATAAAGTGGGACCGCGAATTTCCGATTATGACCGCTTCGATGTTATTGTCTTTGAAACAAAAGAAGATAAAAATTATATTAAAAGAATCATCGGTTTACCAGGAGATCATATAGCCTATAAAGATGATGTTTTATATATAAACGGGGAGGCTTTTGACGAGCCTTATTTAACTGAGTATAAAGAAGAATTACTTGATAAAGGCGATTTTACATATGATTTCACACTAGAGGAACAATTAGGAGAAATAACTGTACCAGAGGGGCATTTTTTCGTTCTTGGGGATAATCGTCGACGAAGCATAGATAGTAGAAGTCCAGATGTCGGATTCATTTCGCAGGATAAAATTTTAGGAACTGCAGGCTTTGTATTGTGGCCATTCGAAAGGCTTGGTAGTACACGCTAATTAAATTAGCTTTTATGTACATGGCTTACATTAGGGAAGGGAAAAGTAAATGAAAATTGTTACCGTCCATCATTATGATGCGTTTAGTACGATACCTAATATGGGGAATCCAGCAGGTGTCGTCGTAGAGGGAGATCAATATAGTGAAATAGAAATGCAGGCTATTGCTAAGCAGGTGGGCTTCAATGAAACAGCCTTTGCGCAAAAATCGGATAAAGCAGATTTACGTATACGTTATTTCACGCCAGGGCATGAGATGGATTTATGCGGACATGCAACAATGGCAACGATATATGCACTTAAAACAAAAGGTTTACTAGAAGATAAGTCAAGACTGACTATTGAAACGAAAGCAGGAATTCTCCAAATTGAGATAAAGGAACAAAAAGGAAAAATTCATATTACTATGCAACATGCAGCACCTCAATTTAAAGCCTTTAACGGTTCAAAAACTAAGCTTGCACAATCTATTGGACTAACAGAGGAAGCGATACATCCTGAATTACCGATAGTCTATGGAAGTACAGGAATTTGGACATTGATAGTACCTATAAAAAATTTATCATACTTTGAAAAAATGACTCCGCAAATGCAAATTTTCCGGATATCCTTGACGAAATGCCAAAAGCATCCGTCCATCCTTTTTGCTTAGAGGCATTTGATAAGAATGCAGATATGCACGCAAGACATTTTTCATCACCTTATTCTGGAACAATTGAAGATATAACTACAGGTACTGCCTCTGGTGTTATGGGGGCATATTTTGCAGAGTATATCGATCGAGCAGCTCAATTACCAAAAACACTTACCGTAGAACAAGGTCAGGAACTTGAGAAAGATGGGCGTGTGCATGTACACGTGAAAAATGTTGAGGGGAAACTGAATATTTCGATTACAGGAACGGCTGTACATGTGAAGGAACTAAAAGTGCATATATAAAAAGGAAGCCGCTTATAGTATTTTTTTAACTAGGAAGCGGCCCCTTTTTAAAATGCCATTCATTCCATTAATGTTTAATTTCTTCAATAACTTTTTCTTTTAAATCTGCATCCATAGATGAAAGCTTAACGTTATTTGTAAGACGTTCTTTTAATTCTCGATCTGTCATAATACCGCGTTCTTCTAGAATTTGAACAAGTAAATCTAACGTCATTAAATTTTTAATATCTGCTGCTTTTGTATCCATTTTAAATGCCTCCGAATGTATAGTATTTCTACCTCTTTAGTGTACTCCTTTTTTAGAAGGACGACATAAAATGGTCAAAACAAAGCGAAAATATTTCGTGTCCCGGAATATATTGAATGATTCTAGCGGTAGTGGAAAATAAAAAAAGGCTGATCTTTTATTAAGATATCAGTTCTTAAATATTCGATGAAGTCTAAGATAAAAAAGGAAACTATAATATGTCTAAAGAAATGTTTGTACCAATAAATGATTTTAAATTGTATGCCAAATTGATAGGTGAAAAAAATGGTAAACCTACAGTGGTTATGGATGCGGGATATGGTGATTATTCTAAAGGGTGGATTTCTATAGTCTCTGATGTTTCAGCATTTACAGAAGTGTTAGTTTACGATAGAGCTGGACTTGGTAAAAGTGAGAAAAGTTCAAATCCTAGAACAAGTCGAGAAATGGTGAAGGAACTGAAAGAGCTTCTTACTAAATTGGAAATAGCCCCTCCGTATATATTTGTAGGTCATTCATTTGGTGGAGTAAACGCAAGATTATATGCGAGTGAATATCCTAATGACATTGCTGGATTGTTGTTAGTTGATTCTACTCCAGAGGATTACCAAGAAAGATTCTTGCCAACTATGAGAAGGGAATTTCAAGAGGCTTATAAAAAACAATTTATACACGAAGGCAATTATAAAGAATTTAAGGTAAGCTTAAAACAATTAAAAGACAATCAGATAAAATTAAACATACCGTTAATTGTTCTTTCAGCAGGTAATAAACATCACTATACTAAAGAATCTCAAGAACTGTGGAATAAAATGCAAAAGGAAATATTACAAATTTCCACTCAAAGTGAATTTATTATTGTTGAAAATAGTGCGCACTACATACAAAATGATGCCCCTTCAGTAGTCGTAGAAGCAATAAATAAGTTACTTAATAATTTTTAATATCAAAAAATCCTAGCAATAGGAGTTTTATTGTTCATCATCCAAAATCGGTGATGACATTTATTAAACCATATGTTATGTATATATGTTGATTGGAGTGGAGACTGGACGCCCCCAGGAAGCTTTGCTCTCGCGACAGCGGCAAAGCGCCCAGTTGGAACGGAAATCAACCCCACTCTATGATGATAAACCTACCTAATTATTCATTGAGAATAACGCCTGATACAAAGTTGCTAGCAAAGCAACAAAGAGCATATCGTCAGAGTTAATAAGCTTAAAAGATATACCAGTACGCACAAGTTCAGTTTCTATATTACTAGCGCTTGCTATTTTTTCATCGTTACAATATAAATAGGCGGTTGAGGTAAAATCCTTTTCAAAGCGAAAAGCGAGTCCATCCATTGTAAAAGAGTAGGAAGATTCAAGTAGTTGAACCGTCTTCCTTTGTATCGGTAAAATGGATCCATCTGGCATAATAAGCTGATGGCTAACTCCCTTTGTTAATAGTGTAGATTGCACTTGAAAAAGAGATGCCCCTAAAGTAGTTCGTGTTTCATATCGATGTGGTAATGACTGTTGTGCAGCAACTAGCATTACAGCATTGATTACTTTTCCTACTGATGAACGTTCAACCTTTTGTAGCACACAAACCGTCTCATTTTGTTCATTCACAATAGGGATATTTGAAAAGCTTTCGAAAGCTTTTGGGTATGTAAGAGTAAATGTAGTCATAAAAAAGCCTCCAATCTACTTACTATACGGAAATGATTTACTTCAGGTTTCAACTTTAACAAAAATTTTGATAAACAGGTAAAGAGGTACATCCAAAGGGATCAATTATGTCGAGACATAATTAATCAATGAAAAAGGCTGATCGATAATGTGAAATTTTCACGATCAGTCAGCCTTTAATTTTATTATTGAGGTGTGACTTCTCCTGCAAGAGCACGTTTTTCCTGCTCTGGATCGAATTCTTTTTCCATTTTTGAAACGACAACTGTTGCTACACCATTACCAATTAAGTTGGTAACTGCACGAGCCTCTGACATAAAGCGGTCGACCCCGATTAAAAGGGCAATCCCTTCTACTGGAATCATTGGGAATGCTGCTAATGTTGCAGCGAGTGTAATAAAGCCTGAGCCTGTTACACCGGCCGCACCTTTAGATGTTAGCATTAAAATAGCAAGCAATGTAATTTGATGCCAAACATCTAAATCAACCCCATAAGCTTGTGCGATAAAAATAGCCGCCATAGATAAGTAAATGGACGTCCCATCTAAGTTAAAGGAGTACCCCGTTGGAATGACAAGACCAACGACTTGTTTAGAGCAACCATAGTTTTCTAATTTGCGCATCATCGAAGGTAGAGCAGATTCTGATGATGATGTCCCAATAACGATAAAAATTTCATCTTTAATATATTTAATAAACTTAAAGATACTGAATCCAAAGTAACGTGTAATAAGACCAATGATGACTACGATAAAGATAAACATTGTAATATAAACGGAAAGCATTAAAAATCCTAAGTTTCCTAGTGATTTAAGACCGAAGTTTCCGATTGTGTAGCTCATAGCGCCAAATGCACCAATCGGGGAAACCTTCATGACTATATTAACAATTTTAAAGAATATATCTGCTACTTGTTCGAAAAATTTAATAACTGGTTTAGCTGGTTCACCAATAGCAGCAGCAGCTATGCCGAATAAAACAGCTGAAAATAAAACAGGTAATAACTCTCCATTTGCAAGTGCTCCGACGACATTATCAGGTATAATTTGCATAATAAATGCACCAATACCATGCTCCGTAGCGGCAGCTGCCTCTGTATATTGGGAAACATCTGCACCGTTTGCAGCCTCTGTATTAAAGCCTTTACCGGGTTGTACAATATTGACAACGATTAAGCCGATTGCTAGTGCGAAAGTAGAGACAATTTCAAAATAGATTAATGCCTTCCCGCCAATTTTACCAACTTTTTTTACATCGCCCATACTACCAATTCCAATAACAACTGTTAAGAAAATGATAGGAGCTATTAACATCTTAATTAATTTTATAAAAATATCAGCTAATATTTTCAACTTCGCTCCGAACTCTGGGAACGTAGCACCTACAATAATACCTAGCACAATAGCAATCAGTACTTGTACAGTTAAATTTTTGAAATTTATACGCATAAAGTTCTCCCCTAACACTATTTATGAATATTATGTGAACGCTTTCATGAGGTTATCTTAGCTGAAATTTTCCGACAATAGTTTTTATGATCGTAAAGTTTCTATTGTTCATTTTGTTCATTTTCAGCTGGTAGATTGATAAAACTAGTGATAGCAAGGGTTTGCGGCTGTTTTATAGTAGTTTTGCAATTTTAGAATCTATTATAATACAAAAGAAAAAAATCCCCACGCTAGTGAGGATTTTATCATTAATGAACAGAAGCATTGATCCCGCAGTGTAGAAATACTTTAAGGGGAAACAATTTTTTCGATTTCTGATAAAACATCGTTTTCTTGTACATTGTTTCTATAAAAATCATAAACAGGTGCTAGTTTTTCTTTAAAGCGTTGGCGTTCCTTATTGCTCATCGTATAGATCTCAAAGTTATCCTGCTGCTTAAGTTTTTGCAAATCTTCTTCGTTCATTTCTACAGCTTGTTCAAATTGCCAGTCTGTTGTTTCTTTCATAGCCTCCATAATCTGTTTTTGGATTTCTGTAGGTAGAGATTTCCAAAACTTGTCGTTAATTAAAACGGCATATCCTAAAATGCCATGCTTAGATAATGTCATATGTTTCTGCACTTTATAGAAACCTTTAGAATATATATTGGATGCTGTATTTTCCTGAGCATCAATGGTATTCGATTCTAAATCAGTAAAAACCTCGCTAAAGGAGGTCGGGATTGGTGTAGCCCCAACAGCCTCGAATTGCTTTTCAAGGGTTTCACTTGGCATTGTCCGGATACGTAAGCCTTTTAAATCTTCAAATGTATGAATAGGTTGATCGACAGAGGTTAAATGTTTAAAGCCATTATGCCAAAAGCCCAGTCCTTTTATATGAAAAGGTTTAAGCTCACTTAACAATTGATCACCAATCGAACCTGTAAGTACTTCATGCACTTCATCATCCGTATTAAAAAGGTAAGGTAAATCAAGAACCTGCCAATTTAGTATATAGGATGTCATCTTTGAGAAAGTGGGGATAATCATTTCTACTTCTCCATTTTGCAAAGCCTGAAACTCGTTTTTATCATTAAACAAGGAGGAGTTTGGGTAGACGTGTACCTTCAACTTACCATTCGTTTTTTCCTCAACAAGCTCGGCGAATTTACTTGCCGCTTGTCCTTTTGGTGTATTCTCAGCTACAACATGACTTAAATGAATCGTAATTTGTGTATCTAAGCCAAGTTGCTCATCGTCATAGGGGAGAGGCTTAGCAAATAGTAAGCCTTGTTGAATACCAACTGCTAATGTTAACAATAAAACACTTACTATTGTTCCGATAATAAATTTTTTCATCAATTACACCCAATTTATTCGTATTTTCTGATGTTTTTGTTATTCTAACATATGGAGTAAGGTAAAATATAGTAGGAGGGAGGCGTACATCTTGAAATTTCAAAAATTATCGATGAAGAGAAAAATTATGTCTCTGACTTTTTTTATTCTCATGCTCTCCTTTAGTATAGGTGGTACATTTTTGCTAGGGTTTGTCATGAATGAACAAAAAGATAAGCTTGGAAACCAAGCTTTACTTGTAGCTAAAACTGTATCACAGCTTCCTGAACTAAAAACTTACATTGCAAACAATAATTTTAACGAGGCTACGAAACACATTAATCCTGTAGTGGAGGAAATACGTGATATAAATGGGGCGCAGTATATTGTTGTACTTGATATGCAAAGGCGCAAGTACTCACATCCAAATACAGAGGAGATCGGACAATTCTCGCAGTCAGGTGATCTAAACGCAGCGTTTTCTGAGCATTATTATACATCCATCGCACATGGTGAACATGGAGATATGGTAAGAGCATTCGTCCCGATTATGAGTAAAGAAGGTAGACAAATAGGAGTTGTAGTAGTAGGCTATAGTGTTTTAACTGTAGCAGAGTTACTACAATCTATTCAAACAGAATTAATGATTACTATTTTATTATCTCTTTTCTTTAGTGCATGGGGGGCTCATACATTAGGGCTTCATATGAAAAAGCAAATGTTTGGGCTAGAGCCCCATGAAATTGCTAAAATGTATGTAGAACGAACTGAAACCTTTAACGCGATGCATGAAGGGATTATTGCCATTGATAATGACTTGACAATCACAATATTTAATGAAAAAGCATGTGACATATTAGGTGTTCACGAGCAACCTTCAACATTAATAGGGAAGAAAATTTTTACTGTATTACCGGATACACGATTACCGGAAATTTTGGAGCTAGATCACCCCATTTTTAATCGTGAGCTCTATATTAATGATCACAGTATTATGAGTAATCGTATTCCTATACAAGTTAATGGAAAAACGGTTGGAGCTGTGGCGATGTTTAAGGATCGTACAGAAGTTAAAAAGCTTGCAGAGGAGTTAACAGGTGTTAAGGCATTTGTACAAGCATTACGCGTACAAACCCATGAACATAAAAATAAATTGCACACAATTGCTGGTCTTTTACAGCTTGGACATCATGACCAAGCACTTTCTTACTTAACGCAAGTAAAAGAAGAACATGATGAAATTACAAATTTTCTAAATGAACGAATTAAAAATGAAAATATTTCCGGGCTATTGCTTAGTAAAATCTCCTATGCAAAAGAACAGGGAATTCTACTAGAAATTGACAGGGAAAGCCGTTTGACAACCTTTCCTAACAATTTAGATCATCATGATTTCGTTATTTTATTCGGTAACTTAATAGAAAATGCTTTTGATGCATTAAGGGATGTACAAATGGAAGAGAAAATTATCCATGTTTCTGTTGACGAGGATGAGGATGTACTAGCAATTTTAGTAACGGATAATGGTATAGGCATGACAAATGAAGTAAAGGCTCATATTTTTGATAATGGATATTCAACAAAAGAGAATAAAGGTCGTGGCATTGGACTTTTTTTAATAAAAGAAATTGTACAAAAAGGACAGGGAGAAATCGAAGTCATAAGTGAACCGAATAAAGGAACAAGCTTTTTAATAACTTTTTACTATACTTAATAGGCTCATCATCTGATGATAATATTTGTTTTTTGATTGGAGTATAGACTGAACGACTCCTTAGGATTCATTTGACGTCCTTAAGAAAGCGCTTGGTTGTAATGGAGATCAACCCTATGAGTAATGTAATATGAATAGATGCGAAATATTCTATGGGAACAGCGTGGCGCTCTCTTAGATAGCTTTCTTAAGTAAATATTTGCACATATAGAGATAGAACAGAGTGTATGGAGGACTAACAGTGACACAAACAAAGGTTTTATTAATAGAAGACGATCCAATGGTGCGAGAGGTTAATCGCCAATTTATTGAAAAGATAGCTGGATTTGAAGTAATTGGACAAGCCTCAAATGGAGTTGAAGGGATTGCTCAAATTCAAAAACTTAAACCAGAATTAGTATTTATGGATATTTTCATGCCAGAGCAGGATGGAGTGACAAGCTTACGAAAAATTCGTGAACTCAAGTTACCTGTAGATGTAATTACGGTAACCGCTGCAAATGATATGAAAACTGTAAAACAAGTCCTGCATCTGGGCGTCTTTGATTATATTATGAAACCTTTTTCATTTGAACGAGTGCAAGGAACGCTTGAAAATTATTTGCGCTTCAAAAAGCAAATGCAAACGGAGCGTGGATTAACACAAGGAGAGCTTGATCAGTTATTCCATTATCATGATGGACATAATGAGGTTCAGCAATCCAATGTCATACGGTCAGAAAAAAGTTTACCTAAAGGTTTTAATCGCGCAACACTGGAGAAAGTTGTGCACTATTTACAATCTGTAGAAGGAGCATCGGCAGAAGAAGTAGCCAGTGGTGTAGGTATTGCGCGCGTAACAGCAAGAAGATACTTAGATTATTTAGAGAAGCAAGAGGAAATTACGATGGATGTACATTATGGTGGCATTGGTCGTCCGGTTAATTATTATTTCAGTAAATAAAAGGAAATCCTGATCGTCAAAATAGACAATCAGGATTTTTTACTACTTTAGATTTTTAAGTTGTGGATAACCAAAGTCATAGTTATCGTCTAGGCTAAAGCGCTACATCCTCGAGGTCGCTTCGATCCCTCGGGCAAAAGTGGTGGAGCGTTTACTTTTGCTTCGGGCTCTCCAGCGCATTTGTTCTTAGTAAGGCATAATTTTGTCTACAGGCTTTGGCGTTTTAATTTTAGGTAAAATTTTATCTAATGTAACTGTACGCTTAATGTTATGTGTTGATTCATCAATTTCATCGAATTGCTCAAGGAATGAAATAACCTCTTTGACAATTGGTGTTGGCGTAGAAGCACCTGCTGTAACAGCGACGGAATTAATTCCTTTTAACCATTCGATTTTTATCTCAGAAACGTCTGCAATTCGATAAGATGGTGTCCCTGCAATTTCAACGGACACCTGCGTTAAACGATTCGAGTTATTGGATTTTGGGTCACCAACAACAATAAGTAAATCTGTTTCCCCAGCTTGCTTAGCAACTGCCTCTTGACGTACCTGGGTTGCCAAACAAATCTCCTTATGCACTTCAATTCGTGGGAATTTCTCTTTTAAACTATCCATTAAATGAGCGACATCCCATTGACTCATCGTCGTTTGATTCGTTACTAGTAATTTATCATTCGTTAAATTTAATGCATCAATATCAGAGGATGATTGCACTAAATGCACATGATCAGGTGCAACCCCAATTGCTCCCTCTGGCTCGGGGTGGCCTTTTTTACCGATATATATAATATCATAGCCACTCGCTGATTTTTCACGAATTAAATCGTGAGTAACTGTTACGTCAGGACATGTAGCATCAATGGATACTAAGCCTTTTCGCTTCGCAATTTCACGAATTTCAGGTGAAACACCATGCGCTGTGAATATAACAGTGCCAGTTTCAACTTGTTCAATAATTTCTAAACGATTGTCGCCATCTAATGTGATGATGCCATCTGCTTCAAAGGCATCCGTGACATGTTTATTATGCACAATCATACCTAAAATGTAGATAGGTCTTGGTAATGTTTTATCGAGTGCGGCGTTTCGAGCGATGACCATCGCATCAACAACACCGTAGCAATAGCCACGTGGATTAATTTTTAATACTTGCATGGTTGTGACTCCTTTCAAGCTTACCTATCTACATTATAACGGACAGGGACGGCGAACACAAAGAAACCTTCATCTTACATAGGCGGCTGGAAAATACGCGGCTTAGATGGAAGTGGGTCAGCAGGAGTAAATGATCCACTTTGCCGAGACGATTTTCTACTTTTAGCAGAACTTGCTCCTTCGCTAGCCGCTGCTTCAGCTGCTACTGCTGCAGCCCCTGCGGCAGCTCCTGCAGCAGGAAGACCTTGAAATCCTTTATACAATTTTAAAAGTGACGGAATATTTTTTACCATTGGCATTGCTTGCTGAATGTAAGGAGTATATGTTTTCGCTGAGTTAAATAAGCTATTCGCCTGCTGCAAAAATGAACCGATTTTTGAAGGTTCCTGCATTGATGGCATTTGTCCTCCAAATGCTCCTATTCCACTGGCCATAGGAAAGCCACCGGGAATTCGTGGTTGATTTGGGAAGCCTCCGGGCTGGAAAAAGGACTGCGGTGACATCTGTGGAGGTGTTGGCATTTGCATCGGCATTTGCATTGGCATTTGCATCGGCATTTGCATGGGCATTCTCATGCCACCAGGATACATCGGGAACTGTGGTCTAAATACCATAACGATCTCCTTTCGATAGTGAATTAACATTGATGACATACCTGATTATAAATATGATATGCAGATGGGTAAGTTAGCGTTCGAACGCGCAATAAATAACTAGGGCGATTGTAAATGTATCTGTCTATATCCTGTAAGGTTTATTTCTTTAACTTCTTTCAGCAATTATTTTTGTTTATCTGCTCGAAAGTGTAGCGAAAGCAAAGCGACAGCGGCAAATGTTTTCTGTAGCGAAAGCAAAGCGACAGCTACAAATGTTTTCTGCGCGAAAGCGAAGCGACAGTGGCAATTATGCCGAGGGATAATTGATATACTTTAGCTTTAGAACACAGCGCTTCATGTCTAAAAGCACACAAAAAAGCGAGGTAGTCTCCAATGGAATTTTCCATTTAGATTACCTCGCTATATTTTCTACAAATTTATTTGTGGGAAATATCTTTCAGTTTAGAAGGGGGGACACAAACGTTAGAGGAACAACTTTTCTGTAATGAGCATGATGCGCATTTACCCTTCTTCTGTTTCTTAATGCTCTTATATAAGGTAATGCCAGCATAGCCAAATATAATGCTACCAATTAAGATATTAATCAATAAAGTCATTCTCTACACCTCACATGAATAAGTTCCCGATACCATAAATCATAAGTGCAATAATATAGGCTACAACAAATGGATATATTGTTGCAAATAAAGTCCATTTCACAGATTGTGTTTCCCTTTTTATTGCGCCAACTGTGGCTAAACAAGGCATATAAAGTAAAACAAAGGCCAAGAATGTATACGCGCTTAAAGCAGTAAAATGTGTTGTCATCGTTGAGGATAAGACACCTTCACTTACGCCATAAATAATCGCCATTGTCGAAACAATTACTTCTTTTGCCAGGAATCCAGCAATAAGAGATGCACCGGCTTGCCATGTTCCAAAGCCAAGTGGGATAAACAACACACCAAAAGCGCCCCCAATAATTGCTAAAAAGCTGTCATCCATATTGACGTTAGCGCCATGTGGTCCTAAATAAGAAAGAAGCCAAATAATAACGGAGCCAGCAAAGATGATAGTACCAGCTTTGCGGAAAAATCCTTTCCCTTTTTCCCAAGTAGAACGCCAAAGTGTTTTAAGTTGTGGTACATGATAGGCTGGTAACTCAACAAAAAATACAGAGGTTTCATTTTTTAAAATTGTCATTGATAATATTTTTGTTACAATAAGCGCTATCACTATACCCATTACATATAGGGAGAATACTACTAACGATTGATGTGCAGAAAAGAATGCTGCACCGAACAAAGCATATACAGGTAACCTTGCAGAGCAACTCATAAACGGCGCAACAAGAATTGTTAATAGACGTTCTCTTGGCTGTTCAATTGTTCTTGCAGCCATTACACCTGGAACATTACATCCGAAACTTACAATCATCGGAATAAAGGCTTTGCCGTTTAAACCGAAAAATTCCATAAGGCGATCCATCACAACAGCGATTCTCGCCATATACCCTGAATCTTCTAATAGAGAAATAAAGAAAAATAGTACAAAGATTTGCGGAATGAAAACTAAAACACCGCCAACACCTGCAATGATCCCGTCACATATTAAATGAACAATAAAAGGAGCTGCACCAATAGCTTCTAAGCCCTGAGTAACAGTATCTGTAAGAGGGCCACCTACAATGCCATCTAGGAAATCAGAAAGTGGGGTACCGATCCATGCAAATGTTGCTTGAAACATTAAAAACATTAGTGCTAAGAAAATCGGAACACCTAAAATTGGATGTGTTAGAATTTTATCAACTTTCTCTGACCATTGTGTTTCACTTTTCTCTTGTATAATTACTTCGCTGTAAATGTTAGAAATATATAAATCACGTTTTTTAGTAATAGCTTTATTTAATGGTTCACCAATTTTCTTTTCTAAAGCATCTCGCATTGCAGCTAGCTTTTCATAGTATTCCTTTTCTTTCAAATAAGCGTCAACGGCTTCATTTTCCATTAAAAATTGAATTGTGCACCATCTTCTTTGTTCTTCAGGAACATGCTGTAACAATGCTTCAATTTTTGAGATGCCTTCTTCAATTAAGTCATCATAGGTTAATGCAAAACGTTGTTGAGTACGATCGGAGGCTTGAATAGCAGCATAAATACCTTCGACACCTTTACCAGTACGAGCGCTTATTGGAATAACAGGTACTCCTAAAGAACTCTGCAATTTTTCGACATCAATCGAAATGCCTTTCTTTTTCGCTACGTCAATCATATTTAAACAGATGAAAACAGGCTTTCTAAGTTCAAGTATATCTACTGTTAATTGCATATTTCGTTCGAAGTTAGAGGCATCGATAATATTTAAAATTCCATCTACCTGATCTTCAAGTAAAAATGAAGTAACAACACTTTCATCTTTTGAAATAGGGTTAAGCGTATAGACACCAGGTAAATCAATTATTTCTTTTTGTAGTTTTTTTACTTGTCCTACTTTTTTTTCAACGGTTACACCACTCCAATTGCCAACGTATTCATATGAATTTGTCAACGTATTGAACAATGATGTTTTACCGATATTTGGGTTTCCTATTAAAGCTAATCTACTCATACTTGTTCGACCTTTATATCCATTAAATCTTTTTTTCTAAGCCCGATTTTCTGACCTTGACATTCTAATATGCAAGCTCCAGAAAACCATCCTTTTTGGACCATGCAAACTTGACAGCCTTCTTTTATTCCAAAAGCATTTAATCGTTTACATAAAAGAGAGTCAATTTGCTGTAGATCTTTTACTTTAACTTTTTCTCCCAATTGAACCGCGTGAAGGTTCATAAGATCTACCTACTTTCTTGTGAGTGATAATCATTATCAAAAAAATCTTATCATTTTTTATCTAGTGTATCAATAATAAGTTTA
The DNA here is from genome assembly GCF_001183605.1 of Lysinibacillus xylanilyticus. GTDB lineage: Bacteria > Bacillota > Bacilli > Bacillales_A > Planococcaceae > Lysinibacillus > Lysinibacillus xylanilyticus. Next base: position 87,983 of record NZ_LFXJ01000005.1, read on the forward strand.
CTGTTGAAAGTAATATTGGGATAGCAAAGTTAAAGTGAGATCAAACCTTATTCTTCATCGTGACAACGAAGCATCCTGTATCCAACACGGACATGTGTCTGGATTAACTTCGGGTTAGCTGGATTGTTCTCTACTTTCTTTCGAAGAGTAGCCATAAAAACCCTTAGACTTGGAACATCCGATTGAAGTGCGTTGTGCCAAACTTCCTTTAAAATAAAATTATGCGTTAAAACTTTGCCAACATGCTTTGATAAAATAACCAAGAGCTTATATTCAATAGGCGTCAAATGTACTTCTTTTTCATTTACAAACACTGTATTTGCCGCATAGTTTATTTGTAAATGACCATTTACAAAGACAGAAGGCTCATTTCCTTGCTGATGCTCAAACGACATTCTTCTTAAAGCTACTCGAATTCGGGCTAATAGCTCTTCAACACTGAAAGGCTTTGTAACATAATCGTCTGCACCGGCATCTAAAGCATTGATTTTATCGTGCTCTTCGCCGCGTGCACTAACTACGATAATAGGGGTTTGAGTCCAGCTTCTAATTTTCGATATAAGCTCTACACCGTCTATATCTGGTAGTCCTAAATCCAAAATAATAACGTCTGGATTCATGGCAAGAGCTTTTTGTAGAGCGCTATTACCATCTTTTGCAATGTCGTATTCATACTGTTGAGTTGCTAATGTCATTTTAATTAAATTGCCAATGGCTATATCGTCTTCTACTACTAGAATTCGTTTACTCATCAAATTTCATTACTCCTTTTTGGTTCATCACCAGCGTGAAGGGTTGATTTCCGCTAAGACCGGGAGTAGCCCAGTCTTAGCTTCAACCAACTCATATAGATGGCATACCTTTTAACAAATGTCATCCCCAACTTTTGATGATAAGGTTCCTTTTTTTAGTGCGAAATTAAAAACCGTTCCTTTTGGTTTATTATCTGAAACTGTTATTTCACTACCATGTAATTTTAAAATAGTTTGACATAGAGCTAAGCCTAATCCTAAACCTCTTCGACTATCGCTACGCTGTACTTTTCCGGTAGTAAATGGCTCAAAAAGGCTGGTTTTTATAGCATCATCTATACCGGGGCCATCATCAGAAATGGTAAAGTGCACGAAACATTCAGATTCTTTGACCGTTATAGTAATAGCACTACCTGATGGTGTATAGGTCAATGCATTATCAATAATATTAATTAGAACTTGAATAATCAGTCGCGCATCCATTTCAGCAAATAAAAATTCTGGTTCAATATGATAGGATATTTCATGTGTATTGTTTAGACGAACGACATGCGTTAGTGCCTCTTGAATAATATCTTCTACAAGTTCCAATTGCATCTCCATTGCAAATTGTCCATCTTCTAACTTAGACACAGCAAGTAAGTTTTCAACCATTTGCACAAGCCATTTTGAATTTTTATAAATATCCTCGTATATTCTGCTTTTTTCATCCTCTCGTATTTGAGATGCACTGGATAGTAATATATCTGCATTACCAGAAATAGCAGTTAGCGGTGTTCTTAAATCATGAGAAACTGCGCGCAAAAGGTTTGCTCGCATTTGTTCCATTTCAGCTTCTCTAGCTACTTCTGCATTGAGTTTTTGTAAATACCATTTATCAAGTGCGAATGAAAAATCATTAATAATGGCATGCAAAATATTACGCTCAAATGCAGGTAATGGTGATTGCTTTGATAGGGCAATACCGATAACGCCTTTAACATTCCCATTTGAAATAACCGGTAAATAGTAGGCATTCACTTCAGGAAATATATCAGTGGACACACCTGCTCCATGCTTATTACTGATAACCCAGCTTACTACACCATGCTCATTCGGATTCTCAAAAAAGGAAGCTATCTTATTATTTTCAATAGTAGATATGCTCTCGGCACGGAAAAAAATAGAGTTCACAATTAAATTATTTTCTATCTCAAAAAATTGTACTGGTTTTTCTACTAATTTAACGATTTGTGACATGCCTTCAGTAATAATTTCTTCTATTGACTTAGCATGTTGTAGCCTACGATTTGTATCAAGGAGAACCTCCATTCGATAAGATTTACGAACAGCTGCAATAGTTTGCTCCTTTATTTTTTTCGTTAAGCTACTAGTAATCAATCCGGAAAGGAACATGATCACAAAGGTCATCGGATAGTCGCGATGATAGGCGTTAAATGAAAATCGTGGTTCTGTAAAAAAATAATTAAAAAGCAGTACTGCTATGATGGAGCTAATAATGCTCATCATCCATCCTGATGACCAAATGGCAAGAATTAAGACACCTAAAATGTAGATAGTGATGATGTTCGAGTCACTGACACCAATTGTGTAAAAATATAGCCCAACAACTGATACTATGCCAAACACTATAGCCATTTTTAATAAGTCAAGCCATTCAAACGACAGTTTATTTTTTACAGTAGGGAAGTAGAATTGTTCATTTTCTTGATCTGGGACTATGTGTATGGCTAAATTCGGCACAAATTCGTTGAGTCGATCACTAATTTTTGTGTTTGGTCGCCACCATTTTTTTCTCATGCTAGTTCTACCAAGGACTAATTTAGTGACACCACTAATTTGTGCATAGTTGGCAAGGGCAGCAGCTACATCATCTTCCTGAACAATTACGACATGACCGCCAAGCTGTTCAACAAGTTTTATATGCTGCTGAAGTCGTTCAGAATTTGCATTATTTCTAGCATGTTCCTGTACGTTTTGAACGTAAAGAGCTGTAAATTTCCCATGTAATGCCTGTGCTAATCGTGCGGTAGTTCGAATAACCTTAGCATTCGTAGGAGAGCTACTAATACCAACAAGTAAATGCTCTTCGATTTGTACATGATGCTTAATAGATTCGTCGCTGTTTACCTGCTTATAATTAATCGTATCTGCAGCTCTCCGTAATGCAATCTCTCGAAGTGACACTAAATTTTGTTTGCGAAAAAAAGATTCTAACGCTTTTTCAGCTTGTTGTTTTACATAAATTTTGCCTTCTTGTAGGCGCTGGATTAACTCATCTGGTTCAATATCGACAATTTTTATTTGTGCGGCTTGATCAATTAAATAATCTGGAATACGCTCCCGTACTTTTATCCCGGTTATTTCTTCTACTATATCGTGTAGGCTTTCAATATGTTGAATATTTACGGTTGTATAGACATGAATACCTTTTGCAAGTAATTCCTCTACATCTCCAAAACGTTTCTTGTGACGCATTGTCGGAACATTGGTATGTGCCAATTCATCAATAATGACAATTTCCGGTTTGCGCTTTAGTACTTCATCAATATCTAATTCCTGAAAAGGTTTCCCTTTATAAATTATTTTTTTTGTAGGGATTTGCTCAAGTCCCTCTAGTAAAGCTAACGTATCTGGTCGAGGATGTGGTTCTACATAGCCCACTACCACATCTTTACCAAGTTTTTGTGCTTGATGTGCTGCATCTAGCATTGCATAAGTTTTTCCTACTCCAGCAGCATAACCAAGAAAGATCTTTAGCTTCCCTATAAATGGTTCTTCCTGCTGAAGCCTCGCTAAAAACGTCTCTGGAGTTGGACGTGTATTTTCCATCCTCTTTCACCTCATTTGTATTATAGCGCTATCTTCCATTAAGAAAGTATTAAGATTTTCCCTCTTTATAGTTTCTTAATAGGAAAAGCGATTTCCTAACACTACTTTAATTTGAAAGTCAGTATGATGAGAACATCCAATTAGAGAAAGGGTGTTTCGATTGATGGACTTTTATATGATTGGCTTACTCATCATAAGCTTTGCATGTCTTTATGCGTTGACAGCTTGGTGTTTCAAGCTTGTCGAAGAAAAGTAAGGGGGAATAAAAATGTGGATTGTTATGGGGATTGTACTCATGTTCCTTTTCGGTTATCTAGGGCATGCATTACTTTATCCTGAAAACTATTAATAGGCTTGTAGGAGGTATTGCGGTATGTGGCAAATCGCCATTGTATTAATTATTTCTTTACCAATCGTAATTTTAACTGGTCATTATCTATTTCGGGTGACAATGCAACAAAAAACATGGCTTGATCCAATAATGGATAGATTTGATGCCATAATTTATAGGTTATGTGGCATTAAGCAAGTAGATATGACGGGTAAACAGTATGTGCTTTCGTTAATTTTGTCGAACGCCTTTATGGTGTTTATTGGATACGTTCTTTTACGAATTCAAGCTATGTTGTTTTTAAACCCAAATGATATTGACAATATGGAAGCAACACTTTCATTTAATACCATAATTTCATTTATGACGAATACAAATCTTCAGCACTATAGTGGCGAATCAGGACTAAGTTATTTATCACAAATGCTAATCATTATCTTTATGATGTTTACATCTGCAGCTACTGGTTATGCCGCTTGTATGGCGTTCTGTCGTCGACTTGTTGCGAAAACCGACACTATTGGTAATTTCTTTGTGGATTTTGTTCGTGTTATCACACGTGTGTTAATGCCTATATCTATTGTTGTTGCCATTATTTTAGTATCTCAAGGTTCACCACAAACCTTGAGTGCGAATAAAACTGTACAAACAATAGAAGGTAAATTACAAGATATTGCACTTGGACCTGTAGCTTCTCTTGAATCTATCAAACATATAGGAACAAATGGTGGTGGCTTTAATGGGGCGAATTCAACAACACCTTTTGAAAATCCAACGGTCATTTCTAATATTGTGGAAATGCTATCTATGATGCTATTACCAGGTGCTTGTGTAGTTGCATTTAGTTTAATGGTTGTATATAGAAAAAAGAAAACTATATTTGGAAAGCAAGGGCTAGCCATTTTTGTGGCAATGAGTGCGCTGTTCCTAGTTGGATTGGTGACTGTGTATGTAGCGGAGAGAGCAGGTAATCCGATCATTAGTGAGCTCGGAATTACTCAGGAGCTAGGAAGTATGGAAGGAAAAGAGATGCGCTTTGGGGTGGAACAATCAGCGTTATTTACGACAGTGACAACTGCCTTTACAACTGGGTCTGTCAACAATATGCATGATACATTAACGCCGCTTGGTGGTCTTGTACCGATGTTTAATATGATGTTAAATGTTGTGTTTGGAGGCAAGGGAGTCGGCCTGATGAACATGATGATGTATGTGTTATTAACAATTTTTATCGCCTGTTTGATGATTGGTCGAACACCACAGTTTTTAGGTAAGAAAATTGAGGAAAAGGAAATGAAGTTAATTGCACTCTGCATTCTAATTCATCCTGCTATTATTTTGCTATTTTCAGCGCTTGCAGTACTAACACCGTCAGGAGTTGCAGCCATAACGAATCCAGGGGCACATGGTTTATCTCAAGTTCTATATGAATTTGCATCTGCCTCTGCAAATAATGGCTCAGGTTTTGAAGGATTAGCTGACAATTCAACATTTTGGAATGTCACGACAGGGCTTGCAATGTTCTTTGGGCGTTATTTAACGATTATTATTCAACTAGCTATTGCGTCTCTACTAGCGAAAAAAATGTTTCACAGTGATTCGGTGGGAACATTAAAAACAGATAATACTATTTTTACATTTTTACTTGTTGCTATCGTTTTAATGATTGGTGCTCTTACATTTTTACCGGCATTAGCACTTGGGCCAATTACAGAGCACTTACAACTTTATCTTCATTCATCTTAACCTGTTAATGTGGTGAGATGAATGTGGATGTGGTTCCTTTTTAGTGGGGACCCAAATACCTACTGAATGAAGATAAAGCCTCCGGCGGATGTCACGGATTTTGAAAGGAATGAATAAAGGATGTTAGCCTAAAACCTTCGCATCCTGCGAAAACGACTAACTGACCTGCATCGGTAAAAACGCCACGTCCTGTGGCATTACCGAAATGACCGACATCGTGTCGGCCACTCGTGCAGGCCTGGACACAATTCAAAATCCGGACGCATTGTTTATCTGCGCGAAAGCGAAGCGTCAGCGGCAAATGTTTTCTGTAGTGAAAGCAAAGCGACAGCTACAATTACGCCAAGGCGAAATTGATTTTTAATAAGGAGAGACACCTATGGAAACAGCAAGAAAAGGTTTGATTACGGGCAATATGCTAAAAAGCTCGATTATAGATGCTTTAAAGAAATTTAGTCCAGTATATATGTTGAAAAATCCTGTTATGTTTGTAGTAGAAGTAGGGTTTATGTTTGTCTTACTATTAACCCTCTTTCCGAATATGTTTGGTAGCGGAGTAGGAGAGCATGATCGATTGTATAATGCAATTGTCGCTGTCATTCTTTTTGTAACCATTCTATTTGCAAACTTTGCTGAGTCGATTGCTGAAGGGCGAGGAAAAGCACAGGTTCAAACGTTAAAAAATACTAAAACAGTTACACAGGCTCGTGTCTTACTGAGTGATGGCTCTGAAATACTTAAACAGGCACATGAATTAAAAAAGGGTGATATTGTTTTAGTTCAGGCAGGAGAGGTTATTCCAAATGATGGTGAAGTCATTGAAGGAATCGCTACGGTAGATGAATCGGCGATAACAGGTGAATCTGCGCCTGTTGTAAAGGAGCGAGGTGGAGATTTTTCATCAGTGACAGGTGGTACGACGGTTACGAGTGATTGGTTAATGATCGAAATTACCTCGATGCCTGGTGAATCATTTTTAGATAAAATGATCTCGCTCATCGAAGGAGCCAGTCGAAAAAAAACACCAAATGAGATAGCGCTCAATACACTTTTAGTAAGTTTAACAATTATTTTCTTATTAGTTGTTGTGACGCTCTATCCAATGACAACTTATTTAAATGTACCAATTTCTATCGCAACGTTAATTGCACTTACAGTTTGTTTAATTCCCACGACAATTGGTGGACTATTGTCGGCAATTGGTATTGCAGGAATGGATAGAGTTACTCAGTTTAATGTTATTGCGATGTCTGGAAGAGCAGTAGAGGCGTGTGGAGATGTAGATACATTAATTTTGGATAAAACTGGAACTATCACTTATGGAAATCGCATGGCAGCTGAATTTCTCCCAGTAAAAGGGGTGGAAAGTAAAGATTTAATGCAAGCTGCATGGCTTAGTTCCTTAACAGATGATACACCTGAAGGAAAGTCTATTTTGTCACTTGCTTGTGAATTAGGAGTGAAAACTGACGATGAAGAAAACATTATCAAGTCAAGTGAACATATTCCCTTTACCGCACAGACTCGTATGAGTGGCTTGGATATGAAGGATGGAACAAAAATTCGTAAAGGAGCCTATGATACGATAAAAAAAGAGAGCATAAACGCAGGTCATAGCATTCCTACAAATTTGGAACAACTGATTCAACAAGTTTCTTCTGTTGGCGGGACACCGCTAGTAGTAGCGATAAACGATAAAATTTTAGGTGTCATTTACTTAAAGGATGTCGTAAAGGCCGGACTCAAGGATCGCTTTGAGCAGCTCCGAGCAATGGGTATTAAAACGATCATGTGTACAGGAGATAATCCACTAACCGCAGCAGCCATCGCAAAGGAAGCGGGGGTGGACAGCTTTATTGCAGAAAGTAAGCCAGAAGACAAAATTCAAGTTATTAAAGATGAGCAGGCACTAGGAAAAGTAGTAGCTATGACAGGGGACGGAACAAATGACGCTCCTGCATTAGCACAAGCTAACGTAGGTCTTGCCATGAATTCGGGAACGAACGCAGCAAAGGAAGCTGCGAACATGGTCGATTTAGATTCAAATCCTACTAAAATTATTGAAGTTGTAGAGATAGGAAAGCAGTTGCTGATGACGCGAGGTGCGTTAACGACTTTCAGTATTGCAAATGATATAGCAAAGTATTTTGCCATTATTCCAGCAATGTTAATGGTTGCTGTACCAGAGATGAGTACATTAAACATTATGAATCTCAATTCTCCATCAAGTGCGATTATTTCTGCATTAATTTTTAACGCAGTGATTATACCACTATTAATACCTATTGCAATGAAGGGTGTAAAGTATAAGCCGATGAGTGCTACAAAATTATTAAATAAAAATTTACTTATTTATGGAGTAGGCGGGATTATCGCTCCGTTTATTGGCATTAAGTTGATTGATTTACTAGTTGGACCACTATTCCATACGTTTGGGTTATAGGAGGAAGTACATGCGAAAACTTTTTGAGAATTCAAAGCAAGCATTACTCATTACAATGACAATGTTCGTTTTATGTGGTTTTATATACCCATTTGCAGTGACTGCATTAGCTCAAGGGCTATTTCATCATAAAGCAAATGGTAGTTTAATAGAAGCGGATGGTGAAACTGTCGGTTCAGAATTAATAGGTCAAACTTTTACTGCACCACAATATTTTTGGGGTCGTGTCTCCTCTGTTAACTATAATGTCTATACAAAAGAGGATACGATACCAGACGAAAATGGTCAGGTGAACTATAGTGGTGTTAGCTCTGGAACTTTTAACTATGCACCATCCAATCCAGAATTGAAGAAACGGATAGAAGCAGATATCGAGAAGTTTTTACTAGCAAACCCATCGGTAAAACGACAAGACATACCCGCTGATTTAATGACCGCTTCAGGCTCAGGTTTGGATCCACATATTAGTATGAAGGCTGCAGAAATACAAATCGAACGAATTACCCAAGCAAGTGGGCTTTCGAAGGATGAGATAGAAAAAATTATAGAAGCAAATACAGAAAAGCGTTCATTAGGGATTTTTGGAGAAAATAAAGTGAACTTCCTAATGGCCAATCTGGATATAATGAAAAAAATGGAGGGGGAATAAGTTAGTCACTATAAGGTGGGGTGAGATTTATTAATAGATTTACCTTGTATATAAGTTGATTGGAGTGGGGGCTGGGCGACTCCTAGGGGATCAGCGGCTCATCGGACGCCCCTGAGAAAGCGCCCAGTCGGAACGGAAATCAACCCTACGTTATGATGATGAGAAATAGAGGCGGAACAACAAATTGAAAAACAGGTAGAGAAGCTATTTTCTCTACCTGTCTTTATATAAATAAATTATGCTTGTGAATTTACAAGGATTTTAATATGGTTTCGCTCTTTCATTAGTGCCTCGAAGCCTTCTGTTATGACTTCATCAAGTGCAATTCGTTTCGTTACAAGTTTTTCAGCAGGGAAGTAGCCTTGTTTCATTAATTCCATAACTGCTGGGAAAATATCGCGATAAGCAATAATCCCTTTTACAGAACGCTCTGTCAATACGATATTGTTTGGCAGAATAGAAGCTTCAGTTTCCCAAATAGAAACGATAATTGTTTCACCTTCAAATGTTGTTGAATCAATAGCTTGTTGTAATACTACAGGAACCCCAGTTACTTCAAATGCAACATCTACGCCACCATTTGTTAATTCATGTAGACGAGCTACTGCATCCTCATCTTTAGGATTAATAACTGCTGAAGCGCCTAGCTCTAATGCTTTAGCAGCACGTTCTACCGAAAGCTCTACCGCATAAATTTCGGCTGCTCCAGCTGCACGCAATGCCTCGATAACAAGAAGACCGATTGGCCCAGTTCCAAAGACAGCCGCTGTATCGCCAGCTTTTAGTTTACTTTGACGAACTGAATGTAATGCTACTGCCGCTGGTTCAACAAGTGCACCTTGTTCGTAGGAAAGACCCTCTGGCATTTTGTGTACCATTTTTTCATCTACCATTGTATATTCAGAGAAACCTCCGCCACCGCCAGAAAGACCATGGAAGCCTAAATGCTTACAAATATTGTATTTCCCTTTTTTACAAGCGGCACATTCGCCACATGCAAGAATAGGTTCTACAACTACAGGATCTCCAACTTGTACCTTTGTAACACCTTCGCCAATTTCTACTACTTCACCAGAAAACTCATGTCCCATAACAATTGGTGCAATATCTTTACTTACATAGTGAGGTTGTTCCACTGGAATGAATATTGGGCCAGCCGCGTATTCATGTAAATCACTACCACAAATCCCTGTCCAATGTACTTTAATTTTTACTTTTCCAGGTGAAATTACGGGTTCTTCAATGTTTTCTACACGGATGTCTTTTGCTTTATACCATCTTGCTGCTTTCATGATAAGTCAACCTCCTCTAGTATCTTACATTTTAATCGTAACATATGGAAATTCTACGAGGCATTAGTTAACAATTAATTGCCATAAAAAATACTAATTCGTGTTCTTCTTTTCGACAAAATATAAATAAGGTGTGTCGAAAAAACAAAGGTTGATGTTCATTCCGAGTAGTGTTTTTCGCGCAAGCTCATTCCGAAGGAGTCGCCACTCTCAGTGAGTTCATCATTATAATAAGTAGCAAACTGAATCAAAATAGTATTAATTTTTACATACTTAGAAAATATCGACTAAATTATATTGGAAACTCATCCTAGAAGAAAACGAGTCAATTTCGACGTTCCTCACAAAATGGGAATGTCGAGGTCTTACGATTACATTACTAAACAGCTTTATGCAATTAGGAGTAGCATTTGTCTAAAGGTCTGAATGCTTTTTTTTATTGCATATTCACAGTATTTCGAGTAACTTTGATAAGGGCTTCGCTACAGCCATGATAAAAATATAAAATTATGTTCATGCTTTAGATAATGGGACGTTAATATACCTAAAAGTTGAATCATGATACAATGGGAAAGATGTTAGGAGGAACGAATTATGTCAAAATATACTGATTATAATTTTCAGCCATTTTTGCAGGACGCAATTGCAAAACTTGGCTTTACAGAACCAACGCCGATTCAAAAGGAAATTATTCCGCTAATACTAAAAGGGAAGAGTGCAATCGGACAAGCGCATACAGGGACGGGAAAAACACATAGTTTTTTAATTCCGATTGTGCAACGCATTAATGCTGACAAGCAGGAAGTACAAGCTGTTATTACGTCACCTACACGTGAGCTTGCACAACAAATTTTTGATGCATTAAATCAATTAATAGAAGGAACAACTATTCAAGCGAAACTATTTATTGGAGGTACGGACAAACAACGCTCCATTGATAAGTTAAAAACGCAACCACAAATTGTTGTCGGAACGCCAGGACGTATTCGTGATCTCGTTTCAGCGCAAGCGTTATTTGTGCATACGGCGCAAATGTTAGTTGTCGATGAGGCAGATTTAGCCTTCGATATGGGCTTTATAGAAGAAATCGATGGTTTTGCTTCCCAAATGCCAGAAAACCTTGAAATGTTTGTATTCTCAGCAACAATTCCAGAAAAGCTTCAGCCTTTCTTGAAAAAATATATGGAAGCACCTGTTCATATCCATATGAACGATAAACGCCCGGTCGCAGAAGGAATTGACTTTGTGCTTGTCCCAGTACGTTCTAAATCTCGTAACAAACGTTTGTTGGAAGTTATTGAAGGGATTAATCCATTTTTAGCTGTAATTTTCACTAACACACGTAAAACAGCAGAGCACGTTGCTGGCTACTTAAATGAAAATGGGATTCGCTGTGGTCAAATTCATGGTGACTTAAGTCCACGTGATCGTAAGAGGATGATGAAGCAAATTCGAGAATTGGACTATCAATATATCGTTGCAACAGACCTTGCAGCACGTGGTATCGATATTCAAGGAATTTCACATGTCATTAACTACGAAATTCCAGAGGACTTAGAGTTCTTTATTCATCGTGTGGGACGTACAGCGCGTGCAGGGAATAAAGGAACGGCTATCACGTTGTTTGAGCCATCAGATGAGGATGCAGTAGTACGTGTTGAAAAAATGGGCATTCCATTTGTTCAAAAAGATGTAAAAGATGGCGAATGGTCTGAACTAAAAGAGCGCCATGCACGTAAAAATCGTGTGAAGCAAGAAAATGAAATCGATGTGAAGGCTAAAGCATTAGTGCGTAAGCCGAAAAAAGTAAAACCAGGCTATAAGCGTAATATGAAATGGGAAATGGAAAAAATTAAAAAACGTGAACGTCGTTTAAAAGCTCGCGGTAAAAAATAAGGAGGCATTCAAATGCTACTTGGATCACATGTTTCAATGAGTGGAAAAGAGATGCTGCTTGGATCAAGTAAAGAGGCCCTATCATATGGGGCAAATACCTTTATGATTTATACAGGTGCACCGCAAAACACTCGTCGTAAAGCAATTGCTGATCTTAATATTATGAATGGTTTACTACACATGAAAGAGCATGGCATGACAAATATTGTTGTCCATGCTCCATACATTATAAATATTGCGAACACAGAAAAACCCGAAACTTTCCGTCTAGGTGTAGATTTTTTACAGACTGAAATCGAACGAACAGCAGCATTGGAAGCAACACAAATTGTTTTACATCCAGGTGCCCATGTAGGTGCGGGAGCAGACGCAGGTATTGCCAAGATTATTGAAGGTTTAAACGAAGCGTTGTCACAGGATTTCCCTGTACAAATCGCATTAGAGACAATGGCGGGGAAAGGAACTGAATGTGGTCGTTCCTTTGAAGAGCTTGCTAAAATTATAGATGGTGTAACACATAATGAACGTCTTTCAGTATGCTTTGATACATGTCATACTCATGACGCTGGTTATAATGTTGTAGAAGATTTTGATGGTGTCTTAAATGAGTTTGATAAAATGATAGGTGTTGATCGTATCAAAGTCCTTCATATCAATGATTCAAAAAATGTTCGTGGTGCAGGAAAAGACCGTCACGAAAATATCGGCTTTGGTCATATTGGCTTTGATGCATTAAAATATATTGTCCATCATCCACAATTAATGGAGATTCCTAAAATCTTAGAAACACCATTTGTCGCATTAAATAGTGATGCCAAATCAAAATCGGCTCCTTATAAACATGAAATTGAAATGCTTCGTAATGGAGAATTTAAACCAGAGTTAATCGATGCTCTAAGAGGATAGAATAAATAGCCCGAAATCAGCATAAGACTGATTTCGGGCTACTTTTTTCTTTATTCAAATGTAATTGTTGCGACAGCAACAATTGTTTTTTGTAGCGAAAGCAAAGCGGCAGCGGCAAATGTTTTCTGCGCGAAAGCAAAGCGGCAGCGGCAAATGTTTTTTTCTGCGCGAAAGCAAAGCGGCAGCGGCAAATGTTTTTTTCTGCGCAACAGCGCAATTACACCAAGGCGAAAATGATTATTTCGTAAACAATGCAATCAATTGTCTGGAGCGCTTTCTACCTAAAACAGCTTCAACCTCTACAAGAATATCTTTTGGAATACCTAAAAAAAGCCATGAAAATGAGAATTGCTCCAAATAAGGCCGGAGTTTTTTTACTTCAGAACTAGTAATTTCAAATCCTTCAGCACGTGCAATAGCAACAATTTCCTTATCACTACTATGTGTTAATTGCTGTAAAAATTGAATACTCAAAGCTAATCCTCCTTTTAAAGTTGTTTAGTTTTTTGAAACAAAATCATTCTTGTGAACGTCGTGGTAACTATGAAAAAGCTTCACATTAATGTGTCAGAATCAATGTCTATAACAACTGAAATTGAAAACAGTAGAATAGCAATCTTATTTTCTTTACAAATACTGTACTTTCATTTATACTTACAACTTGTTAAATCGTAATGATTTTGAATTAGAAAGAAGAGAAGATACATGAAAAAATCATTAATTGACATTGAAAACGTGTCATTTCAATATGACTATACTCAAGTATTAAAAAATATCTCTTTTCGTGTAGAAGAGGGAGATTTTTTAGCACTTCTTGGTCCGAATGGTTCAGGGAAATCTACATTATTAAAAATTATTTTAGGGTTACTAAAACCAATGTCTGGAGAAATAAAGCTATTTGGTGAACCAAGTTCAACTTTTAAGCATCGAGAATGGATAGGGTATGTGTCACAGAAATCTAATGCCTTCAATTCGGGTTTTCCAGCGACTGTCCAAGAAGTAGTAAAAAGTGGATTATCGAAAAAATTAGGATTATTTAAAAGACCTGGACGAGATGCAAGGGAAAAAGTGTTAGAAGCATTAAAAGCTGTTGGAATGGAAGCATTTATGAATCGTAATATTGGTGAATTATCTGGTGGGCAACAGCAACGTGTATTTATTGCAAGAGCATTAGTTAGTGAACCAAAGCTACTAATATTAGATGAACCAACTGTCGGCATTGATCATGAGAATGTGCAGTCATTTTATGATATGCTGGCGAAATTGAATCGGGAACAGGGAATTACAATGATTCTTGTTACACACGATGTTGACACTGTGTCGAACCGTATCAGTCATGTAGCATGTTTAAATCAAACAATACACTTCCACGGTTACAAAAATGAATTTGATACAATTTCTCATGATGCGCTTGATGCTTGGTATGGCCATTCTGTGAGAAAGATTCACTAGAAGGAGAAGGCAAAATGATTGAAGCAATTTTTAACTATGAATTTTTACAAAACGCCTTTTTCTCTGGGCTATTAATTGGCATATTAGCACCACTACTAGGTGTTTTTATTGTCGTTCGCAGGCTCTCGCTTATTGCTGATGCCTTGTCACATGTAACGCTGGCAGGTATAGCGGGGAGCTTATATATCAGTCAATCTGTTACAGCCTTGGCAATGCTAAATCCAATTTACTTAGGCATACTGGCCTCTGTCAGTGGATCGATTTTAATTGAGCGTCTTAGACGTTTATATAAGCACTATGAAGAGCTTGCCATTCCAATTATTATGTCAGGTGGGATTGGTATTAGTGCTATATTTATCTCGCTTGCAAGTGGCTTTAGCACGGATTTAATGAGCTATTTATTTGGTTCGGTGTCAGCTGTATCTCGTCAGGATTTATGGGTAGTAGTAGGAATTGCTGCCGTTGTCATTATCTTTTTGTTTATATTTTTTAAAGAACTTTTTGTTTTATCTTTCGATGAGGAATATGCAAAAGCAAGCGGACTGCCTGCGCGTTGGATTCATCTCTTATTTATGATCGTTACAGCGCTTGTTATTGCTGCAAGTATGCGCATCGTCGGTATTTTACTGGTATCGTCACTTATGACGTTACCAGTTGCTGCTGCAATGCGACTTGCAAAGGGCTTTAAGCAAACAATCATCTATGCAATTGTCTTTGGCGAAACGGCTGTGTTAATCGGTTTAGTCAGTGCTTTTTATTTAGATTTAGCACCCGGTGGTACAATTGTCGTTACTTCTATCTTAATTTTGTTACTTGTAATACTAGTGAAGAAAATAGTATTTAAAATAGCTACAAATCGGGAGGAGGTAGCGCAGTGAATGTTTCAAGAGCGTGGGGAATTTTAAAAGAAAACGGCTTTAAAAAAACAGATAAGCGGGAGTTAATATTAGATATGTTTGCAGCGACAGATAAATATTTAACTGCTCGAGATTTATTAGATGTTTTGAAAAAAGATTTTCCAGGTATGAGTTTTGATACGATTTATCGAAACCTTGCAACGTTTGTGAAGCTAGGAATACTAGATGAAACTGAGTTATCTGGGGAACGAAATTTCCGTATGCATTGTGAGTCTGAACATCATCACCATCATTTTATTTGTATGGATTGTGGTAATGTTAAGGAGCTAAATCTCTGCCCTATGGAAATGCTTGGAGAAAAGCTGCCAAACTATGAAATTGAAAATCATAAATTTGAGATCTATGGTAAATGTCCAGAGTGTAAACATGAAACTTTGTAAGATCTGAAATGACAATATTTGAAGAAAGGGGTAGTTCCAACGGAGATTTAACTTGGAGCTACCCCTTTTATAGTAACTATGTGGTAATCGAGCAGCTTTAATTTTATTGTATAAAGGTCTTCTCCGACTATTATTGCGCATTACTCTAATAATCTATGATTTTTGAATGAAAAGAGATTGGTAATATGTCCGCTAGGCATTTAAAAAGATTTTTTTCATTCTGAATAGAAGGTATTTATTGCTTCATGGGTATTTGTTTTCTTTCCGCAAATAATAAAAAAGACGAATGATTACATATCATTCGTCAAATTTTTATTATTGATGTTTTTGTTGGAATTCTACCATAAAGTCACGTAGTGCTTCACAAGTCTCTAACGGTACAGCATTATAAGTAGAAGCACGGCAGCCTCCTACAGAACGGTGTCCATTAAGTCCAACAAATCCTGCTGCTTTTGCTTCAGCAAGGAATTGTTTTTCAAGCTCTTCATCAGCAACACGGAAAGTGATGTTCATTAAAGAACGGCTTTCAGGTGTTGCATGACCTGTATAGAATCCGTTGCTATTGTCAATAGCATCATAAATTACTTTTGCTTTTAATTCATTATGCTTAGCAATTTCAGCAACGCCACCTTTTGATTCTACCCATTTTAATACTTCACCTAACATATAGATACCAAAAGTTGGAGGTGTATTGTATAAAGAGTTGCTGTCAGCGTGTGTTGAATATTTTAGCATTGTAGGAATATTTTTATTCGCTTTCTCTAGCAAATCTTTGCGAATAATGACTACTGTTACACCAGATGGACCAAGATTTTTTTGAGCACCTGCATAAATTAGACCAAATTTACTTACATCAATTGGTTTAGAAAGGATATCACTAGACATATCCGCAATTAACGGTACATTTCCTGTTTCAGGGAATTCCTTCCATTGAGTACCGTAAATCGTATTGTTTGAAGTGATATGCAAATAGGCATCCTCTTCATTGAATTGGATATCTGCTAAAGCTGGGATATTGCGGTATTTATTTTCTTTTGTACTAGCAGCTTCTACAGGCGTACCAAAAAATTTAGCCTCTTTGAATGCTTTTTCAGACCATGAACCTGACAATACATAGCTTGCTTTTTGATCTGCCTGTAGGAAGTTCATCGGTATCATAGTAAATTGTAGACTAGCGCCACCTTGTAGGAAAAGAACCTCATAGTTTTCTGGGATAGCATAAAGCTTTTTCAATAAAGCAATTGCTTCATTATGTACTTCGTCGAAAATGGCACTGCGGTGGCTCATTTCCATAATAGACATACCTGAGTCACGGAAGTTTACTAATTGTTGTTGGGCTTTTTCTAATACTTCTAGTGGTAGGGCAGATGGGCCTGCGTTAAAATTGTATGCACGATGTGTCAAAGTGGTACACTCCTTGTTTGGTTTTATAAGGTTAACTTTAATCATAGGGGTTATGCGTCCCTACTAATAATTAGTTGTTGAATCTATCAAGCTTTTACGATCATAGATTGAGAAATATACTGAACGTTAAAGCGGGATAAAAGCACTTTACTGGATTATAACTTAATTTTCAAGATAAAAAATAAAATTCTCACTATTCGAGCAGAATAATGACAGGCTCGCTACAAAAT
This sequence comes from Lysinibacillus xylanilyticus, assembly GCF_001183605.1. Lineage (GTDB taxonomy): Bacteria > Bacillota > Bacilli > Bacillales_A > Planococcaceae > Lysinibacillus > Lysinibacillus xylanilyticus. The sequence goes on from NZ_LFXJ01000005.1 coordinate 105,213, forward strand.
GTACACAATTGAGGTAAAATTCATAAATGCTTTTTGAGTTTAAATACGAACAAATGGAAACGTTGTTGTACATATATGAGTTAATATTTCGTGATTTACATGTTGCTTAATCAGTGGAATTATAAAATGTTCGTGTTTGTTCAAGTGGAATTTCTCCATTCTAATATATGCTCGTTTGCGCATTCCACTCCAGAAAGACGCTATCTGCGAGTGTAGTCTAAGCTCTTATAAGGTATAGATTAATCCAGAGGGAAGGGGTAGTTAGGTAGAGAGAAAGGAACACATAAAAAGCAACTAACATTGACTGCTCTTCTAGCACTGATTAAGTTGGATGGACATAATCTATCACATAAACAAGTAACTTTCGGTATAATGAATGGTGAAAACGGATAGAAGGGGTGTTTTAAATGTTTACTATAGAAGAAGCATGTTTAGTTGTCGTTGACGTACAAGGGAAGTTAGCGACAATTGTTGATGAAAGTGAAGAGATGATTGCAAATGTGGCCAAGCTGGTACAAGGTATGCAAGCATTGGAGGTACCTATTTTATGGCTTGAACAAAATCCTAGTCGTTTAGGTGGGACTGCATTAGATATCTCTCAGCATCTTCAAGGGCAAGCTATTGCTAAAATGGCATTTAGTGCTTGTCAGGAGCAAGAATTTGTAGATGCATTGAAAGCAAGTGGTCGTTCTCAATTTATCGTGACAGGTATCGAAACACATATTTGTGTCTACCAAACAGCTCGACAGCTAAAAGAACAAGGCTTTGAGGTTGAAGTTGTTGCAGATGCAGTGTCCTCTCGTACAAAAGCCAATAAAGAGATAGGGCTTGAGAAAATGAAGGAGCTTGGAATTTTACCGACAAGTGTGGAGATGATTTTATACGAGTTATTACAACGTGCAGATCATCCACATTTTAAAACGGTGCTACAACTCGTTAAATAACAAAAGACTGCAAAAAGGTTAAGTAGATGTTTGTGAATTTTGAGGTGTTTGTTGATTGGAGTAGAGGCTGGGTGAAGAACCCTTCGTTTTGCGGAAAAGCCCTACTTATTTAAAATGACGCTTAATTTCATTAACATCATATTTTTCAACAACATGAAAAAACTCATCTTATCGATGAGTTTTTTTGTTATTAAGCAGGCATATCAGTCGGTGTTGGTTTTGCGTATCCTTCTTTATATGTGTTATCAATTGTTTGACGAATTTCTTTCAGGCTCATACCATCTTTATGCATTTTTGCAGACTGTACAGCAATTTCTAGGCAAGTAAGACAACGAGTACCGTGATCATCCCAGACGATTGTGCCATCTTCACGCTTTTCCTCAATAAAGCAGTTTAAATTGCTTTTATGGCCAGCTGATTCACCACATCCACAATAGCATGGCATCCACTCTAGAATTTCTGTAGACTGTCCAGCAATTTGATACACTAATCGAATATCTTCTGATTTATTATCTAAAAACGAAGGTAAAACATCAGCAGATGCAGTTTCTTCCTGAATATCTCCAGAAGCATGTCCATGTTCTTCATGTGAAGCTTCTTTTTGCGCTGCATTCTGATTTTTTTCAACAGCCTGTTTATCTTCACCACAAGCACTTAACACCAATAACGACAAAGCGAAAATAGATAGTAGTTTTTTCAACAAAAGCGCCTCCTACATGTTTACAATACTTCCATTATAACATCGTTCATTTAAACATTTACAGGAAGCGCAAGTGAAAATTAATGAAATATATCTAATCCACGTGTTTTGTTCATTAAAAGTTCCATTTTCTCACTCAGTAATTTTTTCAAGAAGAAACCAAATAGAATGAAAATGAGCCAGAAGAAAGATAAAAAGGCAAGATCAACCCAGACCTTTGACCAAATAATACCACCAACTGCCTCTCGCATCATTCCAATTGCATAAGTGAAAGGAAGAAATGGATTTATCATTTGGAAAAACTTTGGTAGTAATTCTACAGGATATGTGCCACCGGAACCAGCAATTTGCAGTACTAACATGACTATGGCTAAAGCTTTTCCAACATTTCCGAATACGGATACTAGCGTATAGACAACGGTAATGAACACTAAACTAATAAATAGCCCAAATGGAATAAAGAAGTAAGGCGCACTAATTGATCCATCTAATAGAACAACATCTCCTATTGTAATAATGAGCGTTTGAATAAATGAAAAAGTTGCAAATGTTAATAAACGTCCAAAGTATATTTGGCGAATACTATATTGATTATTGTCGTGAATATCTACAGATAAAAGAGAAATTAATAATAAACAACCAACCCAAACGGAAAGCACAGTGTAAAACGGTGTCATAGCTGTTCCGTAATTAGCAATTGGAAACATTCTATGTTCCTCAAGCTTAATAGGCTCCTCAAAGAAGTCTCGCTCAGCGTTAACGTCGTTTTTCAATAATTGAACGATTTCCGAAATATCAGCTTCACTTTCTAATTTTCTCAGCTTGTCTGCAAGAGCTTTAATTTTTGTACTTAAAGCAGGGAAATCTGATTGTACTGTACCAATTGTCTTATTAGCTGTTGCTAACATACTTTTAGCATTTGTTAAACGATCGGTTGCTTTAGGCAGTACACTTTTTACATTCGTCAGCATGGTTGATGCATTTGTTAACGTATTTTTAGCAGAAGACATAGTCGTATGAATTTGTGGCTCTAGGTTATCGTTATAATGAGTAAGGAATTGATGAAGATTGTTAGAAGCATTTTGCGCAACATTTTGAACATCGGCAAGATCTTTTTTTATTGTCTCGACATCAATATTATTTAACTGCTGTACTTTAGTTGAGGCGTCCGTTAATAAAGTATTTAGTTGATTTAGTGCTGTTAAAGAGCTTAAGGAATAATCGGTTAAACTAGGATTTGCCTGTAAATCTCCACGTATAGCTTCAAGTTGTTCAATAATTTTATTATTTGCTAGCAACGACTTAACATCTTCAGAAGTGCTTTGCTGCAGCGCCGTCAGGATGTTTTGCACTTTGTTTTCAAGCTGTTTACGTGTCGAAGCATCAGCTTGTGTTAATTTTTGAAGAGCTTCAAGTGTTTGGATGCTAGAGTTTACTTTATCACGGGATGCATCCAGTTGATTTTTAATCGTATCCTTTATTTGTGCAAGGGTAGCTGAATCCACATTAGCATTTTGTATTTTTCCTATTATATCTGTAAATCGTTGTGCAATATTTTGTACAGTTTCTAGATCTTTTTTTATGATAGGGGACAACTCGTTGAACAATGTATCAGCTTCATTAATTAATTTTAAGCCTGAGTTGATAGTTGTTAGACCATCATTTGTTAATTTTTCAACTTCAGGAACTTGGGTAATCGTATGGTTCAGTAAAGTCTCAGCTTCTTTGCCACCTTTAGCGGTTTTTGCTAAAAACGTTCCGATATCTGGGAGATTATGTTCGATTGTAAAAATGTAATTTTCGAATTTCTTAAAATCTGGAATTTCCTTTTCCATCTCAACACCGACAGTATTAAAAATAGAAAAAAGTGTTCCGCTGACAGTTGAGATAAACTCACTAGAAACTTGTTGCGTCAGTCCGCTTGCACCTTTACTTGTAATTTTGGGTGCGATAGGATTTATTTTTTCATTTACATAATAATCGATATGCGCTTTAGTAGGCACATTTGATAGTATGGAGGTCAGTTTTTGAGAAAAATCACTAGGGACAACAATAACCGCAAAATAGTTACCGTTTTTTAAATTATCGATGGCTTGTTCATGAGAGGTAAATTCCCAAGTAAAGTTTTGATTGGTACTTAAATTGTCTACTACCTCGTTACCGACATTAATATCTTCTCCTCTAACATTAGCTCCTGTGTCTTCATTGACAATAGCAATTTTCATGTTGGCTGTATGCGCATAAGGATCCATAGAGGCATAAATATTGAGCCACGCATAAAGAGAAGGTAAAAAAATAAGCCCACCAATAATGACAGCAACTACCCAGTTTGTTAAGATATTATGGATATCACTTTTATAAATTTGAAAAATATTTCGGATAGTGTGTTTAATATTAATCACTCCACATTCGTATTGAGCATTATATATGTATGTTCCCAAAATTGGGTCGAAATTATGTTTGAATTATGGAAAAACTTAATTTTAAAGACTAATTAGTTTACTAGGTTTTAAAAACGATTTATAATCAATCGCGAATACACTAAAACTAGGGTTTTTTGGTGTAAAAAAGGAGGAACACATTCTAGTGAAAAAACTACTTATTATTGGCTCAGTTATTGTTTTGTTATTTGTGGCAATTATTGTGCTTACGAATGTCTCGAACAAAAGTAAATTATCAAGTGCAAGTAATCCTTATGGCGACAAAGAACTGAAACAAGAAACAATTGATCAATTAGATGACAAAAATTATCAAAACATTATGTTGCCCGACGAACTTGAAAAAAAATTAGCGGCCGGTGAAGATGTAAATGCTTATTTCTTCAGTCCAGTATGTGTGCACTGTAAGGCTTTTACACCTAAGTTAATGCCAATTGCTAAGGAGCTTGGTGTTGATGTTGCCCAAATAAATGTTTATGAATACGAAGATTTATGGAGTAAATACAATATTGAAGCGACTCCAACTTTTATTCGCTTTGAAGGTGGTAAAGAGGTTCAACGTTTTGTAGGTGCTTTATCAGAGGAAGATTTACGTACATTTTTAAATAAAGAAGTATTAAAAAAATAAGTCAAGCTGAGACTGTATCAAAAGTTATTTTTGATCAGTCTTTTTTTGTTGGCCTAAAGCCTCCGACGAAATTATGCAGAGCCATAATTAATTTTTGTAGTGTATACTAAATATACTGAAGAGTTGTACATTGGAGGAATATTGAATGACGATGGATGATTATTTTTATAATGGCGAGCTAATGAAGTGCTATGAGGAGGCTAAGCAAGTAACAAATGAAAATGAGAAAGCGTTAGCTGATAAATATATAAAATTACTAGAAGAGTATGATTTTGCTAACTATCCAAAAGCAACGCTGTCTGTGGAAACCCAACATGGAGAACGAGCAGATGAAAGCTATCCTGAATCGGATGCCGTTGTCGAGATTCGTGCGATAAAAGATGAAACAGAGTTTTCAAAGCGAATTAAAGAACTAGAGGATGTAGCGGCAATAGGTACTCCAAATGAAAAGGCTCATTCATTTTTTACACAGGGTGAACTTTTTTTGTATGCACATCATTACAATGAGAGTGTCCATTGTTTTAGACAAGCAGTAAAAGAAAACCCTAACAAGGCATTATATTGGGGCATCACAGGTCAAACGATGCATCGCTTTGGGTGGATGCCATTTGATGCACTTGGCTACTTAGAGCAAGCTATTAACTTAGATCCCAAAAATGCCCGCTGGAAATGGAATAAAGCACTCGTTCTTATTCAATTAGCGAAGGATTTGCAGTTGGCACCGTTTATGGCAAATGCTGCGATAACATTAGAAGAGGCAATAGCTGATTGTGGCGAACATCAGTGTTCATTAAAAGATGCTATCCAAAATACAATAGATAATATGGATAGCTATGTATTTTCATAAAGGATGTTAGCCTAAAATCATCGAACGGCTAACCGACCTGCATCATGTTGTTGCTGGCGCTACGCTTTCGCACAGAGAAAACCATGTTGTTGCTGGCGCTACGCTTTCGCACAGACAAAACCAAGTTGTTGCTGCCGCTACGCTTTCGCACAGACAAAACCAAGTTGTTGCTGCCGCTACGCTTTCGCACAGACAAAACCAAGTTGTTGCTGCCGCTACGCTTTCGCACAGAGAAAACCATGTTGTTGCTGGCGCTACGCTTTCGCACAGAGAAAAACCATGTTGTTGCTGCCGCTACGCTTTCGCACAAAAAACATTTGTAGGACTAGGCACAAAGCCGATTCAAGACGTAATTATGCCGAGGAGTAATTGATTAGATGTTTCAATAAGTTGAGGCATCTTTTTTTGTGCCGAAATTTGACCTGGGGAATGATAGTTAAAAGTATCACGTCCTATGATAATGCCTCTAGACAAACTCCTGTTGTTGCTGCCGCTACGCTTTCGCACAGACAAACTCCTGTTGTTGCTGTCGCTACGCTAACGAACCCGTTTTTTGTAATTTATCCCTAATTCTATTCGGTTTTGAGTTTTGATTGAAAAGTAGATATTTCGTGGTAATTTTATAGTATAATTATTCCATAATTTCTTCATTTATTGAGAATACAGGGATTATTCGGGGAATTTCGCTATATTTCTAGAACTACAAGCTGTATGAAATCAGCTTTAGATTTTGTAATAAATAGACTGAATCAACACATCTGTGATAATTTTTTCAGTTTAAGGATGGGAGATAAATGTGGAAATTTAATGAGGATTTTTCATTTGTAAGGCACGGCTTTCGATTCATCCTATTCTCTATGATTTTCTTAATCGTAATTGGATTAGGTAGTTATAAATTTTATGAAATATTTGGTGAGAACAACTATGTAGCGATTCATTTAATGATGGGAATTCTTATTATTGTGGTGACGATGTCTATTTCGATTCAGTCATGGTTAATATCACCTTATATTTTATCTAATAGATTTCTCTATGTTGGGGCATTGTTTTTAACTATTAGCTTCATAGAAATAGCACATACACTCACCTATAAAGGAATGCCGTTTTTCATTACTGAAAGTACACCGTATGTGGCAACTTGGTTTTATATGCTTAGTCGGTTACTATTATCGATCGGTTTTCTTTCCATGTTTTTTATCAAAGAGAAGGGAATCAAATTAATTTATCGCTGGCTTATTTATAGTTTGCCATTTGTAATAATCATTGGTTGTTTTAGTGTTCTCTATGCCCAATCGCCTATATTGCCACCTCTTATGATAGAAGGTGAAGGTCCTACTGTTTTAAAAAATACTTTACAATATACAGCTGTAGCGCTTCAAATGGTGATTATGGTTCTATTGCTTAAAAATTTTAAAAAAGCACCTAAAATTATATTTTTATTATTATGTAGTTCGATTTATTTAATAATGAGTGATTTTCTTTATACAATGTATCAAGATGTTTATGATATTAAAAACTTCGTAGGACATACGTTTGAGTTAGGTGCATTTTATCTTTTATTTAGAGCTATGTATTATTCATCTATCGAAAAACCATTTAAGCAGCTAGTTGATACACAAGAGCATTTAGAAAAATCTCGTGAAAAGATGCATTATATGGCATATCATAATGAGATTACGAATTTACCAAATGAACGTTTTTTGATGGAATCATTAAAAAAAGATTTATACATATCTAATTCACAAAAGGCAATTCTTGCTATCGGTATAGAAAGAATTGCAGCTATTAAAGCGTCTTTAGGTAGTACATATGCAGACCAAATGATAAGTCTAATTGCGCAAAGGTTGAAAAATGTTTTACCAGAGAAGTATTTACTTTGCTTGCTGAGAGAAGATTATTTTGTCGTTTATATTGATGAGGTGAATAATACCCATCAATTGGAGCTGCTTAGTCAACAGCTCCAATTTGTTATGGAAGAATCATTCCAAATACAACATTTTTCTCTCAATAGTCAATTAAATATTGGTATTGCATTATTTCCAACAGATTCAAATAGGGAAGAAGAACTTATTAGATTTGCACTCTATGCTATGCATGAAGCACAGAAAACGCCAATTCGTATCCGGTTTTATGAGTCCTCAATATCTAATGAAATGACAGAACGACTTTTATTAGAAAATGATCTACATGATGCATTAGCTAATCAAGAGCTTTTTTTAGAATATCAACCGCAACTAGATTTATATACTGGACAAATTAAGTCAGTAGAGGCTTTAGTCAGATGGCAGCATCCAAAAAAGGGTTGGATTTCACCGGGAGTTTTCATTCCAATTGCTGAGGAATCGGGATTAATTATTCCTATAGGACAATGGGTACTAGAAACAGCCTGTAAACAAGTAAAGAGTTGGGAAGCAGCCGGATTGCCGCCAATTAAAGTAGCGGTCAATTTGTCATTAGGTCAACTTTTTCAGCAAAATTTAGTTGAATTAATACACAATGTTCTTGAGAAAACGCAATTAGAGCCAAAATATTTGCAGCTAGAGATAACAGAAAGTATGACTATCAATATTGATCATATGACGACGATCTTGCACAAATTGAAGGCACTTGGAGTTACAATCGCAGTAGATGATTTTGGGACGGGCTATTCGTCATTATCTTATTTAAAGGATTTCCCTATAGATTGTTTAAAAATTGATCGGTCTTTCGTTCAGAAAATACAATCGAACTCTACAGATAAAGCATTAGTTGGCATGATTCTCTCTATGGCAAAGCATCTACAGTTAAAGGTAGTTGCAGAAGGGATAGAAGAGATAGAACAGCTATCATATCTAATAGACAGCGAATGTGATACTGTACAGGGCTTCTTATTCAGCAAACCTGTACCTCCACATATATTACAAGAGAACTACCAAACGCTTCACAATAATGCAAAGTCTATCTTAGAATCAATCACTACTTCTGAAGTATAACGTGTTCATAAAACATCCTTGTTTCATCTTATGACGAGGATGTTTTTTTGTTAGCTATGTAAATCTATGACAACCTGATTGTAGACCTAAACGTTAACCGTTTCTTTATATTCTGCAATCATGGTATGATAGTGAGAAAATGATTTGTAGAGAAAAAGGACGGGTTTTTTTCATGGCACAAGAAGTGGCAAATAAATTTATTGAAAATGTATGTAATCATTTAGTGCGCAATATGGATATTACAAAGGTTGAGGAGCACTTTAAAGAGGCGTTAGAGATACAGCGTAAATCAGCTCAATCCCAAATCGATTTTTGGGATATGTTAATGATGAATATGCTGTATTTTACTGAAAATGAGCAAGTTTGGGAAAAAGAATTTTTGAAGATGCTCGAAAAGAAAGAGTGGTTAAAGACCACTGCACTAGAAGAAGAGCTATTGATGCATCAAATGCGAATTCGTCAGCAGGTCGCGGAACAAATGGATGCCGCTAAAGAATTGTTTCATAAGCAGTATGAGACAAACAATGTGACAGAGGAAGATATTGTTTACGATTATGCATATAGTTCTGCTGGAAATTCAATGCGTATAGATTTATTAACGGTACTTGTTTCAACACCAGAGCAGTCAAAAGTACTATTTAACGCAGATCCGCAAGAAACGATTCGCATAATTAACGGTTATATCGCTTATCACACTGATGGGCTTATTAATAAAACAAAATTAATATAGTACCAAAAGTTTTATGCTATGTATATAAGTCGATTGAAGTGCCTTGGAGCTAGCCGATAGAGGAACGAAGGTTCGTAACCATCATGTGATTACGCGAAGATTTCGTACATAAAACATCGTGTTCCAAGCGTCATATCGTACGCACCAGGATAGCACCTAGGCGGAACAGAATTCAATCTATCGTTATGATAATAAGTTTATAGACTAAAAATAATGAAAGCTATTTATGATAACGAAGCAATCCTGTTTTTGTCTAGATATTTTTTGCAGTATAATAAGGTGACACCAAGTTCACCTGAAAGGAATTTTATTATGAATACACCATTTACATTTAAACATACACAACCAACAAATATGGACCCAAATAGAAAATATCCAGCAATTTTTTTATTGCATGGAATGGGTAGCAATGAAGATGATTTACCACAATTAGTGCAGGACTTTAAAGAGCAATGTCATATCTTTAGTTTACGTGGACCTATTACGCAAAAGCCTGGATATGCTTTTTTCACAATCCAAGATATCGGTAAACCAGACCGTGAAGTTTTCGATAAAGTGTTAGTTGCTCTACAACGATTTGTGCTAGAGGCAATTGATGAATATCAAATTGATCCACATAAAGTGTACATGCTTGGATTTAGTCAAGGAGCAGTTTTGGCACAGTCACTTGCTTTTGCAATGGGTAATTTAATTACAGGAATAGTAGCATTAAGTGGCTACACGCCGAAATTCGTGACAGAGGAATATGCAATTCGCCCAATCAATCACTTACATGCATTTATTTCTCATGGTGATTATGATTATGTCATCCCGTCGCAATGGGGCGTTGAAAGTAAAGAAATATTTGAGCAATTTGGAGCTACTGTGACATTTAAACAGTATCCAGACGGTCACGGTGTTACACCGGAAAATTTACGTGATTTAACTGCATTTTTAGCACAGGAATTACAAGATAATATTCAATGAAATGAAAAGCCGAGACATGAATGATGTCTCGGCTTCATTTTTTACTTTAGTAGATCAATCAAGCGCTATTTTGATAAGCTTCGATCTTTGTTAGTCACTGCAGCTACTGCATCGTGAATCGTTGTTTCAAAATGATTGCTTTGTAATGAGGATACACCTTGAATAGTTGTCCCTCCCGGTGAGCATACCTGATCTACGAGTGCCCAGGGATGTTCTTGTGATTGTATAATCATTTTTGCACTGCCGAGTACTGCATTTGCCGCAATATCAAGCGCCATGCTTTTTGGCATCCCTTCACGTACAGCAGCACGTGCTAAAGCGTCAATATACATATAAGTGAAGGCTGGTGAAGCACCACCAATCGTTGTGAATATGGAAAATAAATGTTCAGGTACCTCGATTATTGTGCCAACTGTTTCAAACAGGGAAACGACATGCTGTAGCTGGATATCTGAGACTGGTTCACTCGCTGTAAAGCAGCTTGTGGAGGCACCAATAATCGCATTAATGTTTGGCATTACACGAACAATAGGGGTAGCTTCAGATAGATAACCTTGAAAATATGAAATATTTTTACCTGCAGCAATAGAAACAATGACATGGTTGTCTTGTAAATGTTTTTTCACCTCTGGTAAAACATCTGGTAACATTTGGGGTTTGACACCGAGGATAATGACGTCACAATTTGACATAATATCTTCAATAGAACTTGCGGCTTGAATACCGTAAGAGGCTGCTAATTTTGTTGTTTTGGCTTGGGTACGATTATAGCCATAAATAAAAGTAGGATCAAAATCTCTGCTTTTACACATTCCTTTAATAATGGCCGTTGTCATATTTCCAAGGCCGATAAATCCGTATTTCACGTGATAGACACTCCTTCATATAGTTAAAACATACACCTTAGTATAGAGTAGATTGTTTTACTTGAATAGTAATATGCAAAGAATCAAGCCAATTAGGTTCAAATTCACGTCAGTCGGTGGTATCATAGAAGATGTTGTGAATGAACGTGTATCTCTATTTTCATTATGTAGAATATAAAGAGTAAGAAAATCATGTACTTTATGTGAACATTGAGACAGACTCTATCTAAAAGAGGTAGAATAATAATTTGAAATGTCTAATGCGAAATTTGTCGCTTTCTAATGGTAAAGCGTGTAGAAATTAAGAGAGAAAAGGGATTAAGATGATGGAACAAAATCTAAAAACGGAGCATAAACCACATTCTTCCAAGGAATCGTTGGAGAAGTCCTCACGCTCTTCTATATTAGCGCAGACAGTAAAGACAGGAATCATTAAATCTAATTTAATTCCTATGTGGGCTGGTTTAACGCTAGGTATGTACAAAAATAAAATGACTTTTGTAGAGAATATACCTGAGATCATTTTCGCAACAATTGGTTCTGCACTTGTTATTGGTGCTGCCGGTGCATTTAATAATGTGTATGACCGCGACATTGACGCTATAATGCCACGTACGCAAAGTCGACCAACCGTAACTGGTGAAATGTCCGCTAAATCAGCGTTAACTTTAGCTTTTGCCATGCTCATTATCGGGGCAGCTGTATTGGCACTTGCATCACCACTAGCTGCAGGATTTGGTCTCTTAGGGGTGTTTTTATATGTAGTACCCTATACAATGTGGACAAAACGACATACGATTTATAATACGGAAATTGGGAGTATTGGAGGTGCGATTCCAGCTTTAATTGGTTGGGCCGCTGTTTCTACTGATATTACACATCCTGCGATACTTGGCCTATTTTTGGTTATGGTCATTTGGCAGATGCCCCATTTCTATGCCATTGCCATTCGTAAGCATGCCGATTACGAAGCGGCCGGTGTTCCAATGCTTCCAGTTGTAAAAGGGATGCGACGTACTTATTATCAAACGAACTTTTATTTAATCTTATTAATCTTATCAAGCCTCTTATTTGGCACTTTAAGTGTTGGCATAATGCTTGTTGCACTATTGCTAAGTATTGCTTGGCTTATTATGAGTATTTACGGTTATCACAGTAATAAAGATCAAATAAAGTGGGCGACAAAAATGTTTGTTTTCTCACTTATCCATATGACAATTTTATTTACAACGGTTATTGTGTACTCTTTAGTAGGTGTAATTTTTAAATTGTATTAAATCTTTTATCTTCATTAAACACGAAAAGCCAACAGGTTATTCTACACTTGTTGGCTTTTCTTTTTCTACCGAGATTATTTGACGACTTGGCCATTCTAATGCGTGTAACTGACCTCCAAAAACAGCTCCACCATCTATACCAATGATATTATTTTCGCCAAAATAGACACTGTAATCTGTTGGATTTTGGTGAAGTCTATAGGTAGGTGTATGGCCAAAGATTACAGTTTTCTCGCCTTGATAACCTACATGAAACTCTTCACGAATCCATAAAAATTGCATGGGATCCATTTCTGCCAAAGCTACTCCTGGAACAACGCCGCCATGTACAAAAATTGCATCCTCTAATTCGATGTAAGTATCAAAGGTTTCGATAAGCTGTAAATGTTCTTCGAGCTTTGGTAAGGTTTGAATAAAGCTAGGTAATGTCTCATTTTCGATGACTTCCTTAAAGTCGTCTAAATGATAACCATAGCTTGCAAGTGTTGCCTCGCCACCACACAGTTCCACCCAATGATTCCACGGCTTAGGATGGCCAGAGCGACAGGCTTTTAGCATAATGGCTTCATGATTTCCTAATAGAACACGTGCACCTTTTGCATGCAATTCTCCAACTAAGTTTAAAACGCCACAAGATGCAGGTCCTCGATCAACATAATCGCCAAGTAAAAATAGCTGATCTTGCATAGTATCATAATTTGCTTTTAATAATAATTCTTCAAAAAGTTCTAATTCCCCATGTATATCACTAATTGCTAGTATTCGATCCATAAAAGAGCATCCTTTCCAGTATTAGAGAAGCTATTGTTAAGTATAGAGAATAGTGTTACAAATTTCGACTAATGTAACTTTTAACCAAAAACTTGATTGTAATGTTATCATTCCATACTTTCGGTTTCTAGTTACACTTTATCATATGAAAAAGTTACTCCATTTCCGTATTCATTCGTCTATAGTATTCGAATAGAGAAGAGAGAGTATATATTTTTATTTATAGGCGGTGAGATAAATGTATTTAGTGTGTGTAAAAGAAAAGAGCTAGGAGAGGGGAAAGTGGTACAACAAATACAAAAGGAGAATAAAGATACAAATAGAGCACCATCATTGACAGTTTCCGATTCTGATACTACTTACATAGCATAGAAGTATTTGGATGCAATGCTTCTACGCTGTGTGCAAGTACAGTACATTGATTATTCTTGAAACTTTTCCCATTCTTGCTTGGCTATTGACTCGTCGAATGTTGACAGTAGTCGAAAGTTATTCGTATCTAAAATTCGAAAATGCTGACTAATGACGTTTTGTTGTAGACGATAACCTTTGTGCTCGCTAAGATTTTTCCACCATATGTATCCACCCATCGTCTTTTCCTTAGGTTGTATTGTGCCGTTATTAGCGATTAAGTCAACAACCTCAAGTGGATCCCCGCCAAGCTCATGCTGTAAAATTGAGCTTTCTCGGCATAATGCACAAATTGCAACCGCTGTAGTCCAACCAGTATAAATACGACCTTTTTCAATTTGAACAAGTGTTTTTTTAGATAGTCCTAGTAAATCACTCATCTGATCCTGTGTTAAATCTTTTTCAGTACGGATTAATTTCAGTTTTTCTGAAATAAGTGTGATTAATTGTTCACGATTCATCCAAAACACCCTTTCTTTCAGATAGTTAAATACTATTATACATGAAAGTGGTTTGAGGTGTTTTCTGTTTCGCGGGAAACTGCGGTTAAATTACGTGTACAGTACTGAATATTTGTAACGTAAAAAACAGACTGTCCCGCAATCTACTCTTAGACAGTCTGTTAAGTATTTAAATCTCGTATTTTTTCGTGTCAGAAATAACACGGAAATGGATACCTTTAATTTGAGCACTTACTTTATGACGTAGTGTATCGATATCAACTAGCTCATCATTTTCATTGACACATTCTGCAATTTCTTGTAATAGCTTCGTAAATGCCTCTTTGAAAAGTGAACGCATATTATCAAAATCTAAGCTACGGAAGCTCCCATCAATATCAAATGCCTCTACAGAATTTAATTGCTTTGAAGCACCTGCAAAGCGATCATCGTATACCGTGTAGTTTTCATCTGTTACTACGATAATATATAATACTTCACCTGTAATTGTTTTTAATTCAATGTTAGTTTTGTGTTTTTTGACGTCGGTAATGATATGAATACCGTCCGAATGATATAGTTTAAACAATTTCATATGTAATGCCCCCTGATAATAGAATCATATCCATATATCTATTATATATGGATATGTCTAATAATGGAATACTAAGAAAGTATTTGGAAACACTAGAATGGACCTATTTGAATGAAACTATGGAGTTAAAACTGTTATAAACTATTAAGAAAATCGTATCAGTCAGATTATGCTTCTAATACAGTTGGTAAAATATTGCGAAGGGGACGAACTTCGATGTAATGAATCCGATGCCCTTGCTGCTCATAAATACTAAAAATATATGGGGCCAGCTCAATATTTTTAGTTGCTCTAATGCCATTATTTACAGTTAAAAACCAACCACCTATTGTTTCGACTTCTTCTGCTTCAAGTGTTACATTTAACAGTTTTTCAACATCTTCAATGAGCATTTTTGCATTTAAAATATAATGATTGTCACTTACTTTTCGGATTTCCGCAATTTCATCATCGTCGAACTCATCGCGAATCTCACCTACTATTTCTTCTAAAATATCCTCGACTGTTACAAGCCCTGATGTCCCACCATATTCATCCATTAAAATGGCCATATGAATTCGCTCTTTTTGCATACGTACAAGTAATTCTTGAATAGGAATCGTTTCAATTACTCGTATAACAGGATTAATGAAATCTTCAAGGATTAATGAATCGTCTGTAAGTTGCTCAAGCAAACCGTGTGTAAACAATTCCTTGACGTTGATAAAGCCCAAAATATTATCACGATCACCATCATAAACAGGATAACGAGTATATTTTTCAGCGGCGATAAAATGAATCATATTTGTAAAAGATTCATTTTTTTCAATTCCAACAATCTCTGTTCGAGGAACCATAATTTCACGAGCAATACGTTCATCAAATTCAAAGACATTATTCACAAACTTTAGCTCTGTTTTATTGATTTCACCACTTTCAAAGCTTTCAGATAGCAGTAATCGTAATTCTTCCTCAGTATGTGATAACTCATGCTCTGAAGCAGGCTTCATACCGAATAGGCCAACTAATACTCGAGCTGAGCCGTTCAAGAACCAGATAAATGGATACATCACTTTATAGAACAGCATAATAGGTTTGGCAAAACGGAGTGTAATCGTTTCAGCCTTTTGAATCGCAGCAGTTTTAGGTGCCAACTCACCGACTACAACATGTAAAAATGTTGCAAGGGCAAAAGCACTACCAATTGTAAAAATCGTCATATATTTATCTGAAATACCAATCAAGTTAAAAAGAGGGTGTAGCATAAATTCAAAGGTTTTTTCGCCGACCATCCCGATACCAAGCGCTGTTACAGTAATACCAAGCTGACAGGCAGATAAGTACTCGTCTAAATGCCTGACAACATACTTTGCAGAAATGGCTCTTTTATTACCTTCCGCAATTAATTGGTCAAGTCTTGAGGAACGTACTTTTACAATAGCAAATTCTGTTGCTACGAAAAAGCCAGTTAAAGCTAATAAAATGGTGAAAATCGATAAGTTGAGTATGGTCTCCAAATAGTCGTTCTGTATGAACAGAACGTCACCTCCTAATTATGAATAAGTAAAAGTAAAGATTGCATGAGTGCAATGCTTTCGGGAGAAACATTTTTTTTAATCTTTTCAATATCTTTATTGTCTTGTTTGTTTATTCGTTCAAGTAGAAAAGTTACATCTTGCTCTAAGTTTTGCATTTTTACACGTAGCATTTGTACATCGATTTCTTCATGCGGTGTGATGTTTAGTTCATGCTGTATATCTACGAGTGAAAGACCTTGCTGTTTGCGTTGCTCAATAAAATGAAGTCGTTCAATCATTGCAGGGGCATAGTAGCGATAATTGGATGTAGAACGTTCTGCTTCTAATAAGCCAATGTGTGTATAATAATCGATTGTTCTTTTTGTAATGCCTGTTTTTTCTGCAAGCTCGCCAATTTTTAATCTCTCTGTCCCAATGCAAACACCTCCAAACCATCACGTGATACTTTGATTATAACTTGCTGGTTTGGTCGGTTTCAAATAAGAGAGTCCAATATTTCGAAATTGTAAGATTTCTATTGGGGGAGGGAGTATTTGTGAATGAACATAAAATAGCTTTCCTAACAACTGAAATGTTAGAAAAGCTATATGTTCTTGAAAAAATAATAAGCGAGTGAAATTGTTATGTTAAACAATATACGGCTCCTCGGCACGATGTTGGTCACAAAGGCGTTATTACAGGACGTGATGCTTTTAGTCTTCGTTCCTCTGCCTACTCGTTCCAGGGTTTCATCTGTGACGCTGATCCCCAAGGAGTCGCCCAGTCACTACTCCAATCAACTAATCCACATGACTTACGTTTTAACAAAATGTCATCCAACTTTTGTGTTTTATAGGCACACTTTTACGTTTTATCGACTAACTTTTGAATTTTATCGACTAACTTTTACGTTTTATCGCCCAACTTTTGATAATTATCCACATCCACCTGTCAAAGAGCAAAAAAAGATTCACACACAAAACTGTGTGCGAATCCTTTATTATGTCGCCCCGTCGCTACTCCAATCAACTACTGCGCTTAAAATGTATCTTCAGGCATTGCTTTTTAATTTATAGTGATGGAGCAAAAATAATTTAAAAACAGGGTCTTGTCTGTGCGAAAGCGTAGTGCTATCGAGGTGGCTTGACGCTCGCCCGCTAGCCTGGAACGGAAATCAACCCCATGTTTTGCCGAAGAGCTATACATTATATAAATTTTTAAAAATAGAAAACTACGAAGTTTCTTTTTGTAAATATGTATCATATAGGTGATGAAGTGCCTCTTCGTCAGTCATTTCTACAATCGTTTCATCATTAAAAATTAGTGTTACATTTGTGAGAGCGCTATCAATTTTATTGTTCTTAATAGTGCACGTAACCTTTACTACACCTGTTTCTGCTAGTTGTTTTTTCATCGTATCATCCCACGGTTGCTCAGAAAATAGTGGTGCTTGCCATGTACCTCTCACATGAAGCTCACTTTTTTCAGCGTCATAATCCCAGCGTACGTCACGTAAAATAGTTTTAAACAGGTCATTAACCGTAAAAGATGTATCTTTATAGTTAATGGCAATTGCTCGTATAGCATGTACATCACGACCAACTGCACTGGCTGCAGTTTCTGCTGCTGAATTTATGCCTGTAACCGCTTCTTTAATTTCAGATAATCGATCATCACAGCCAGCTAGCAGCGCGGAAAGACATGTTATACAAGCTACCTTTGTCATCCATCTCACAAGTAGTCCCTCCAGTATTGCAAATTGTTACTACTATATTAACGAAAAGAAAACTACGAAGAAAGGGCATGAAGGCGGTAGATTGTGACGGTTTTGCAACGATGCGACCTCCACTAGAATGTTCGGAAAAATGGGAATTTAAGTATCTGAAAATTTGGGTAATTATTCAAAGAAAGGGAGCGGTTTGTGATGAAGATTAATGATGAATTACTTGAGCGATTAGGAACTTATTTCGTGTACCATGCTGTTTATGAAAATTATGGTATTACTTTTGAAAGTTTTGTGGAGCGTTGGTTGCGAGGGATACTTGAGATATAAAAAATCAAGAGTCGTGTTCAATGCACGAACACGACCCTTGATTTATTTAAAATAGTTTGTGATAAATTGGTTGGCTTCTTGCCAGTTATAAACGCGTACTACATTGTCCGGAACAGCAAGACGATTATACGGAGTGTCAAATAATACGACCGGTATTTTTAATTCCTCCGCAAGCATGACCGCATTATCATGCTTATCTTCAAAGAATGCCTCAACACCATGTTTTTTTGCTACTGAAATCTTATCGTGACTACCAATGAGCTCGATATGATCGTAATGAATAGACTGTGATTTAAACCAATTTACCGTAACTTCTGATACATTCTCACCACGAGCAGAGATGTAATAAAGTTCGTAGTTTTCTTTCCACGTATTTAAAATATCTTTTGCATCTTTAGCTGCTTCAGAAACTTCATACATAAATGGCTCATTTTCTTTAAACCATGTATTAAATGCTACACGATCAACAGGGTGGGGAAATGCTGATAAAAAATCATATTCGCACACATCGTCGAGTGTAATATTTACATTGTATTGTTTATTGATATGTGGAATGAGAGTACTAGGACATGTCACTGTTCCATCGATATCAATACCAAAGCGGGGCTTTTTCATGCTAGCACCTCCTTAGGCGTTCGCTTTTTCTGCTTCTTCAGCCGCACGTTTTTCAGCCATTTCAGCTGCTAATTTATCGATTTCTTTTTTCAACTCTTCTACCATTGTTTCTTCAGGCACTTTACGAACTGTTTTGCCCTTCATAAATAGTAAACCTTCACCACGAGCACCAGCAATACCGATATCGGCTTCACGTGCTTCACCAGGACCGTTTACCGCACAACCAAGAACAGCTACTTTTAACGGTACACTAAGTTTAGAAATATATTCTTCTACTTCATTGGCAATTGAAATTAAATCAATTTCAATACGACCACATGTAGGGCAAGAAATAAGTGTTGCCATATTAGAAGCAAGACCGAATGATTTTAATAGCTCACGTGCTACTTTAACTTCTTCAACAGGGTCTGCTGATAGTGAAATACGTAGCGTATTACCAATACCTTTTGAAAGGATTGCGCCAAGGCCAGCCGCTGATTTTACTGTACCCGCAAATAATGTGCCTGATTCAGTAATTCCTAAATGTAGAGGATAATCAAAGGCTTTAGCCGCTTTCTCATAGGCCTCAATCGCTAGATTTACATCTGATGCCTTCATCGATACGATAATATCGTGGAAGTCCAAGTCTTCCAAAATTTTAATATGGTGAAGGGCAGATTCTACCATACCGTCTGCAGTAGGGTAACCATATTTTTCTAAAATATGACGCTCTAATGAACCGGCGTTTACCCCGATACGGATTGGAATACCTTTAGCCTTAGCTGCATTAACAACAGCTTCTACTTTTTCCTTACGCCCAATATTACCTGGGTTAATACGAACTTTATCGATGCCATTTTCAATTGCTTTTAAAGCTAATTTATAGTCAAAGTGAATATCAGCTACTAATGGAATATTGATACGTTTTTTGATTTCAGCAATCGCATCAGCTGCACGCTCATCTGGTACTGCGACGCGAACAATTTGACAGCCTGCTTCCTCAAGACGAAGAATTTCTGCTACTGTTGCTTCGACATCATGTGTTTTTGTTGTACACATACTTTGAATGAATAATTCATTACTACCACCAATTGTTAAATTACCGACACGCACGGGACGTGTATTTGTACGGTGACAAATTTCACTCATTAACTTTCTCTCCTTTTCGGGCCATACTTTCGACCGTCACTGACATTTATTTTAGCAGTGTAAGAAAATAAGGACAAGGAAGAAACGCTAACTTTTCATTTTCCACATGTGTTTTCAAATTCAAATGACAGCGGAAGCTTAATATTTTCACCAGGAACAAGCGCCTGTAACTGTAAGTGTGGATTTAATTCATAAAATAGTTGTAAACGTTCAGGGAAGGTCATTGGTACTTTGGCAGGATGTAGTGCAAATAAACTGTGGATGGTATCGCCTTGAATAGTCTGGACAGTGATATAATTTGGCTCTCGCTGCTTTTCACAAAGGGCGTTTTCAGTATTTTTCGGATTAATGGCAGCAAATTGTAATGAACCTTCTGTTAAATCTACTTTCACAACAAAAGCAAAAATAATAATGATAGCTGTTAACACTAAAGCACGCAAAAAATCCCCTCCTTTTCTAACACTATATTTAGAAGAGAGGGGAATCATGCATATTATTTTGTAATTGGTTGTTTTGGATATTTTGTGAGGGCTACGATTAGTAGAGTCACAGTTAAAAATAAAGAAAAAACAGAGATAATTGTACTGTTAATCGGTAAATAATCTGATAGCATACTTATTAGAATTGCCCAAGTCATGGCAAATGTCGTAGTTCTCCAAATGTGACGGTATTCTCCACGACGCTTCATGACATTTAAAATCAGTAGACCTGCTAAGGCATAGAGAGCAATTTGTGCAAAAATAAGCATCGTTGTAAAAACAAAAAGCATGATGAATGTCACGGGATACAATACCCATTTAACGCCTTCTATGTATTCAGTAATACCATTTAAACTATTCATATCAAGTGTATCAACAGACAATCCTGCCGTAAAACGACCAAAAGAGAAAACTGTAACAACAGTAATTAGAAGAAAGGTATATTGAATAACTTTTCCGATAGGTAATAAACGATAGGCAGCAAGTTTTTTTGGATGAATTAAGCTATCGATAAATAGTTGTGAGTGTTTCATAAGCATATCTCCTCCAATCGCTATTCTACCATGTTCAACTTTGACAAGAAATGAAATTAGTAATAATTACTGAGAATACGGTAATGAAATGTTAATATTGTGTAAAGAAGTTAAAGGTTTTCTTTACTTTTTTTAAACTATCATTTAAAGATTAGGAATAGAGAAGTAGAGATGTAGGAATTGGAGCGAATACAATTGACAATAGATTGGCAAAGCATACTGTTTCAATTTTTAGGCGGTTTAGGAGTCTTTTTATTTTCCATAAAATTTATGGGGGATGGGCTTCAAAAATCAGCAGATGATCGACTGCGTGAATGGTTAAATCGTTTTACAACAAACCCTTTAATGGGCGTTCTAGTGGGCATAATTGTAACGATTTGTATCCAGTCGAGTTCTGCAACAACGGTGATTACGGTGGGGCTAGTGAGTGCAGGTTTTTTAACATTACGTCAAGCAATCGGTGTCATTATGGGGGCAAATATTGGGACGACCATAACCGCCTTTATTATTGGTATTAATATCGGCATATATTTCTATCCATTATTGGCGATTGGTGCTGGGTTGTTATTTTTCTTTAAGAAAGCGACGTATCAGTATATCGGACAAATATTATTTGGCTTCGGTGGATTATTTTTAGGATTAGAGCTAATGAGTGCAAGCATGCAGTCACTTCATCAATTAGCGGACCTAACATCATTAACGCTTCATCTAAGGGATCAGCCCATTGTAGGAATTTTTCTAGGGACAGTGTTTACGTTGCTTGTCCAAAGCTCAACAGCCACTGTTGGTGTGCTACAGGGCTTATATGCTGAGCATTTAATTGGCTTAGATAGTGCTTTGCCTATTTTATTTGGTGAAAATATAGGCACGACCATTACGGCAGTTTTAGCTTCACTTGGTGCTTCTGTATATGCTAAACGTGCAGCGGCAGCCCATGTGCTATTTAATATTATAGGTACGATCATTTTCATGATGTTTTTTATACCCTTTATGCATTACGTTCAGTGGATTAGTGGGCTATTCCATTTAGAAGCGAAAATGCAAATAGCGATAGCGCATGGCTCATTTAACGTGATTAATATGATGATTCAGCTACCATTTATCGGAGGATTGGCTGCACTTGTCACGAAGCTAGTACCTGGGCATGATGGAAATATTAATGTGACAACGAAGCATTTAGATCCATCATTCATTGATTCTTCTCCGGCGATTGCACTTGGGCAAGCGAAAGAAGAAGTGTTACGTATGGGGGAACATGCACTTCATGGTTTAGAAGAAACATTTTTATATATGAAAACTGGTGAAGGTGCTCATATCCCTACAGTTTTACAATTAGAAGTAGCGCTCAATCATTTAGACAAGGAAATCACGAATTATTTAGTGATGGTGTCTAAGCAACCACTGTCTCGAGCAGACTCAGTAAGACACCATACACTGCTAACAAATGTACGAGACATTGAACGTATTGGCGATCATTTTGAAAATATTTTAGAGCTTTTACAATATAAAGATCATCATGAGGTAAGTTTAAGTAAGTCAGCCCGACAAGATTTAATAGGCATGTTTAGCTTGGCGATTGAAGCTGTACGAAAGAGTATAGCGGCTCTAGATACAGCTAGTTTGAGCTTGGCGCAGGAAGTAACTGAGCTCGAAAGCTTGATAGATGATATGGAAGATAAGCTAAGACAAAAGCATATTGCGCGCTTAAATACAAATGAATGTAATGGAGCGGCAGGAATCGTCTATACGGATATCGTTAGCAATTTAGAGCGTATAGGAGATCATGCTGTAAATATAGCTGATTCAATTTTAGGGATTCGACATTAAATCAACGAAACTTTTAGCTTTGTGAATCCGTATGAAAGGTAATGCACGATCAGGCTGGTTGAGAAGGAACAAGGATTTCTTTGTTAATTTAGAGCTATGTATGCTCATTTAGAGCAAATTGTAGCGAAGGAAGTGGCTCAGCTCACGTCAATAGAATAGATTAGCTTCTTCTTAGTTAACTAACCTGATGCACGACAAAAGGAGAGAATTTTTTTTATGGAAGTTGTTGGCTGGATCTTAGTGATTGCCTGCTTTATCATTTCATTTGTTGGATTGGTATACCCGATAATTCCAGGTGTGATTTTTTTAATCGGTGGTTTTATAGTATATGGATTATTTTTTTCATTTGCGGAGCTAAGCTGGTGGTTCTGGGCGACTGAAATTATATTTGTTGTCATTTTATTTGTTGCTGATTCTGTAGCAAATGCCTTTGGTATTAAAAAATTTGGTGGTTCAAATGCTGGTATGTGGGGCAGTACCATTGGTTTATTAATTGGTCCGTTCGTTATTCCGGTTGTAGGTATATTAATCGGCCCATTTTTAGGAGCTGTGATTGGAGAGTTAATCGTAGAGCGTCGTACTTTTGGAGAGGCTGTGAAAAGCGGTGTTGGCTCTCTCGTTGGCTTCTTAACATCAACACTTGCAAAAGCAGTAATTCAAATCGTCATGATTGTGGTGTTCTTTATAGCGATATGATTTTATTCCATATAGTTTTTTAAAGCCTTCGGTCGATTCCGGACGCAATTATGCCGAGGCATAATTGACAAAACAATAGGGTAGGATAGTAGACGTATTGTTTTTCAGTCAAAAGGCTGAAATCTTCAATTTGAAGTATTTTTCGTTGAATGGTTTGACCAATTTTGATAATCTAAGAATGTATTAATTATTTCTTTACTTTAGGGAGGAACTTAACAATGGCTTTTGAATTACCACAATTAACTTACGCTTATGACGCATTAGAACCACATATCGATGCAAAAACAATGGAAATTCACCATTCTAAACACCACAATACTTATGTAACAAATTTAAACGCAGCAGTAGAAGGCACTGAATTTGCTGAAAAAGATATTAATGATCTTATCGCAAATATTGATGCTCTTCCAGCTGACAAACAAACTGCTGTACGTAACAACGGTGGCGGACATGCAAACCACACATTATTCTGGGAATTAATCGCTCCAGGCGGTTCAAATACTCCAGTTGGCGAAGTTGCAAAAGCAATCGATGCTAAATTCGGTTCTTTCGATGCATTCAAAGAAGAATTTGCAAAAGCTGCTACAACTCGCTTCGGTTCAGGTTGGGCTTGGTTAATCGTTGATGGTGACTCAGTTGCTGTTACATCTACTCCAAACCAAGACTCTCCAGTTATGGAAGGTAAAACTCCAGTTCTAGGTTTAGACGTTTGGGAGCATGCTTACTACTTAAACTACCAAAACCGTCGTCCAGATTACATCGGTGCATTCTGGAACGTAGTAAACTGGGATGTAGTTGAAGCTAAATTCCAAGCTGCAAAATAATTAATGTTTATTAGAAGGCTATGCCAAAGGTGATTACTCGCCAAGGCATAGCCTTTTTTGCTGTCTTTTTTTGGGTTCTATAATGTTTGATGTATCCAATACAATTTAAGGTGAATGCCTCGATACGCCCATTAGTAGAAAGGGCGGAGCAATCGCCGGAACGTTTGGTGAAGAAGCTTCACATTGTACCTCACCCTCCAATATTTAATGTAAAAACTATTTTTCTAACAATCGATAAAAAACAGAAACTTTTCATCTTAAAGTGCCGTCAAATAAATGATGTTTTCAAGCATAAATTCTCAAGTGCATGCTTTCCTGTCGTACCTTCGAATGGTATACTAGATATCGTGTATTTAAATTGTAATTAGATGAGGAGGGGAATACATATGCGCAAAGCACCGGGAAAAAATCGCGCGACGAGTGTTAAAGCAAAACATCACTCTAATTTAACATTTCGTATGAATGTCCTTTTCTTTGCTATATTTCTCGTATTTTCAATGCTAATTTTTAGGCTTGGCTATATGCAAATCGTAAAAGGGGAAGATTATGTACGTGATTTAGAGCGTAAAGAGGAGGTATCTGTCAATACAAGTGTGCCAAGGGGACGAATGTATGATCGATACGGGCGTATTTTAGTGGATAACCAACCAGAAAACGCTATTACGTATACGAAAATGCCGGCGACAAAAACAGATGAAATCTTAGACATAGCCGAAAAGCTTGCACAATTGATTGAGCAGCCAACAAACCGTGTTACTTTACGTGACAAACAGGATTTTTGGATTATAAAAAACCACGACGCTGCCTATAAAAAAGTAACAGAGGCAGAAAAAAAGAAAATTAGTGCCCAAGAAAATGTACAGACAAGTCAAATCAATGCACAGATAGATAAACTTGTTCGTGAACGAATTACAAACGAAGAATTATTGCAGTTGACAGAAAAGGACTTAGAAGTATTAGCAATCTTTAGAGAGATGGTATCAGGCTACAATTTATCACCACAAATTATTAAAAGTGAAAATGTATCTGACGATGAGTTTGCACGTGTCTCTGAACGTTTAACTCAACTACCTGGCGTTAACACAACAACTGACTGGAAGCGTTTGAAATTATCATCACTCGGTATTTTAGGACGTACAACAGTACCGGCAAAAGGGATTCCGAAAGAAAACCTGAATTATTATTTAGCTCGTGATTATTCACGAAATGACCGTGTTGGTGAAAGTTATATTGAAGCGCAATATGAAGATTTACTGCAAGGACAAAAATCAGTTGTAAAAAATATTACGAATAAAAAAGGGCAGGTAGTCGATACCGTTACGACCTATGAAGGTGAGCCTGGTAAAGATTTAAAACTTACAATTGATAGTGAGCTACAATTAGAAACAGAAAAAATTGTCGAGCGTGAATTGCTTAATTTAAAATCACGAGGGGGTTCGTATTTACTTGATCGTGCCTTTTTAGTCATGATGGACCCGAATACAGGCGATATTTTATCAATGGTTGGTAAGAAGATTGAGAAAAATCCTGAAACCGGGAAAATTGAAGTAGTCGATTATTCATATGGTACCTTTACAACAGCATATGAGGCAGGTTCTGCAGTTAAGGCAGCAACTCTCCTTACTGGTTATAATCAAGGAGTTGTTTCAATGGGTACCGTAATGGGAGATGAACCTATTGTATTAGCAGGGACATCACCAAAAGCTTCAATTTTTAACCGAAATGGTTATATTTCAATGGATGACTTAACGGCTCTAGAACGTTCGTCGAATGTTTATATGTTTAAAATTGCAATGCTTATTAATGGAACACCTTATAGCTATAAGATGCCACTTCGTTTAAAAGACGATACATTCCCTAAAATGCGTAATAATTTTGCGCAATTTGGCTTAGGTGTAAAAACAGGTATTGACTTGCCGAATGAATTTAGTGGTGTAGAGGGTCCATCAGGTCCAACGATGGGTGGTAAAACACTCGACTTAGCAATTGGACAATATGATACGTATACGCCTTTACAATTGGCGCAGTATATCTCGACAATCGCAAATGGTGGTTATCGTATTCAGCCACATGTTGTAAAAGAGGTACGTGAGCCATCAAATGATGGGCAACATTTAGGTCAATTAGTGAATGAAATAGGGCCAACAATTTTAAATCGTATCGATAATCCTGTAGAAGAAATTGATTATGTGAAAAAAGGGTTACGTCTAGTTTATACAGGTTCGCAAGGTACTGCGCGAGCTCAATTTGCAAATACTCCATATACAGCGGCAGGGAAAACAGGAACAGCAGAGGTAGTGTATTTCGGACCGTTAAAAGAGTATTATGGTACGGACACACTTACTTTTACACATGTTGGTTTTGCTCCTTATGAAAATCCTGAAATTGCCTATGCTGTTGTCATTCCTTGGGCAACTACAGGTCGTGAACATTTGCCAAATAATAACATTATCGCTCGCGATGCTTTAGACAAATATTTTGAGTTAAAAGCAAAATATAACGCTGAAAAAGTGACTGACAGTAATGTGAAACAACCAATTTTACCAGCTATTACAGAAGACAAAATTGGTGAAGATGAGCAAGAATAAGAAAAACCGCTAGTGCATTTCTATGCCTAGCGGTTTTTTTACAGTTCAGAGTTATTATTGAATATCTGCGAAAAAACACGGTATGAAAGATACATTTTCATACCGTGTTTTATTTATTATATAAAAGACTTATTATACAGATAATTGTTGAATCGCTTTTTCAAATTGTTGTTTCGGTTTTAATCCATAAAGCTCTATATTATTACAGAAATAAGACTCTACCATAAAATCAACGGCTTCCTGTAAAGTATATTCCCGATGTTCCATAACAAGTGTTAAATACGTTTTAAAGTAATCGGCATTTTGTACTTTTGCATGCTTTATCACAAAGTCAAACTCCTCTTAGATTATTTCCTGACACAATTGCATATTATAGCATTTTTCCAAAGGGAAGCAAGTTTTATCTTCATTCCAAAGAAGACTTTCACCTCTTAAGATGGTGAGATGATTGTGGAGGCGGCCCATTTACAGTAAATGCTCAATTACCAACTGAAATCGAGGAACTCAAGCTAAGAACTTCACATCCTGTGGAAAATCGATTCAATTGTAAATTCATCTTTACAATCATTTACAAAGCATTACATTCCTTTACGTCTCTTTTACGAACTGTTTATACGACTTCAACATTTAGTCATTATAGTAAAGATTGTAAGACAAACAACTATAAAAATGTTAGTGACGGAGGCAAATGAGATGAAAAAGTGGAAGTACTTAACGATGACAGCGGTAATGGGTTCAGCATTAATGCTTGGTGCATGTGGTAGCGACTCTGCACAAAAAGGTAACAACACAGAAACAAACGCACCGGCGAGTTCAGGACAAGATGCTGCTGACAAAAAACTTCAAGGAGCTGTTTCTGGAGATGGTTCATCAACTGTCGCACCAATTATTGAGGCAGTAGTTGAAGAGTATGCAGGGACTCAACCGAATGTCAAAGTATCGGTAGGTGTTTCTGGTACTGGTGGTGGTTTTGAAAAATTCATCGCAGGTGAGACAGACTTTTCAAATGCATCTCGTTCAGTAAAAGATGAAGAGAAAGCAAAACTAGAGAAAGCAGGAATTGCTTTTACAGAGCTTCCTTTAGCATATGATGGGATATCGATTGTAGTGAACCCTGAAAATGATTGGGCGAAGGATCTAACAGTTGAACAATTAAAGAAAATTTGGGTTGAAGATGGTAAACAAAAAAAATGGTCGGATATAGACCCATCTTGGCCAGATGAAAAAATCGTGTATTACTCACCAGGTACTGACTCAGGGACGTACGATTACTTTGATGAAACGATTTTAGACGGTGCTGATCTAGCAAAATCAGCAACATTATCAGAGGATGATAACATGCTAGTTCAAGGTGTAGCGGGTGACAAAAACGCAATCGGCTTCTTTGGCTACGCTTACTACCTAGAAAATAAAGATAAATTAAGTATCGTGAAAGTTAACGGCATTGAGCCAACAAATAAAACAATTGAATCTGGTGAATACGCACCGCTTTCACGACCACTATTTGTATATGTGAAAAATAGTGCTATGAAAGAAAATGAAGCGGCATATGACTTTGTCAAATATACACTTGAGCACGCAGGAGATATGGCAGAAGCAGTAGGTTATGTCAGTCTACCAGAAGATAAATATAGTGAAGCTTTAAAAACTTTAGAAGGCTTAAAATAAGTAGACATGCATGGAGGGGAAGAGATGTATGCTCTTTCCCTCTCTTATTTGAAAGGAGCACCCAATGGTTTCTCAAAAAGAAAACAAGACATCATCTGTGCAGCAATTAATTGCAAATTCGCGCAATAAAAAAACAAAGAAAATAGTGGAAAAAGCAATGCCAACCCTATTATTTTCTGCGGCACTTATTTCTATATTGACGACATTTGGCATTGTTTTCACCCTTATTTTTGAAACGTTTGAATTCTTTAAACGTGTTTCGATTACGGATTTCCTATTTGGTACACAGTGGCTACCGTTTTCAGGGAAGGAACCGTTATTTGGGATATTACCTTTAATCGCTGGAACATTGAAAGTCACACTTATTGCAGTTGTCGTAGCAGTACCGTTTGGCATTGCTTCTGCAATCTATTTAAGTGAATATGCAAGCGAAAAAATAAGACGTACGGTTAAGCCTATTTTAGAGGTGTTAGCAGGTGTACCAACGATCGTTTATGGCTTCTTCGCATTAACATTTGTCACGCCGATGTTACAGCAAATTATTCCAGGGCTGAAACTTTTTAATGCACTTAGTCCGGGGATTGTTGTAGGTATTATGATTTTACCAATGATTACATCACTTTCTGAGGATGCGATGTCATCTGTCCCAAACAGTATGCGTGAAGGTGCTTTAGCTCTTGGAGCAACAAAATTTGAAGTAGCTATAAAAGTAGTATTACCAGCTGCATTATCGGGCATTATCGCTTCGGTTGTCCTCGCCATTTCCCGGGCAATTGGAGAAACTATGATCGTATCACTTGCAGGTGGATCTACACCTAAATTCGATTTAGATGTGACAGACTCGATTCAAACGATGACTGCGTATATTGTACAAGTCGCAACAGGCGATGCTGGTTATGGTACGACGATTTATTATTCGATTTATTCAGTAGGATTCACATTATTTATCTTTACTTTAGTGATGAATTTACTTGCTCAATATATTTCTAAACGCTTCAGGGAGGTTTACTAACATGCGCTATATTGATGACACGGTCGTCATGAAACGAATGACAAAGCGTATTACGTTTAATAAAGTTTGGAAGTCATTATTCTTCTTAGCTACGACCTTTGCATTAGTGACACTAGCTATTTTGCTTTATCGAATAATTACACAAGGTTTCGACTATTTAACAATCGATTTTTTAACAAATTTTGCATCACGATTCGCAGATAAAGCGGGTGTTAAGGCAGCTTTAATAGGTTCACTTTGGCTGATGGCAGTTGTTGCTCCAGTGTCGATTATTATAGGTGTAGGGACTGCGATCTATTTAGAGGAATATGCAAAGAAAAATAGACTAAATGACTTTATTCGTATGAATATTTCTAACTTAGCAGGTGTACCTTCCATTGTTTTTGGTTTACTTGGGTTAACAATTTTTGTTCGAATGTTGGGACTAGGGAAAAGTGTTTTAGCAGCTGGTTTAACAATGAGTTTATTAATTTTACCAGTGATCATTGTTGCGGCGCAGGAGGCTATTCGTGCTGTACCGAATGAACAACGCGAAGCTTCTTACGGTATGGGCGCGACAAAATGGCAAACGATATTGCATGTTGTGCTACCGGCAGCCATTCCAGGGATTTTAACAGGAAGTATATTAGCAATGTCTCGTGCGATAGGTGAAACAGCACCACTTGTTGTAATTGGTATCCCTGTTATTTTACAGTTTTTACCTAATGGTTTATTGAGTCAATTCACAGCTTTACCGATGCAAATTTACGATTGGGCAAAACGTCCGCAAGAGGCATTTCAATATGTAGCGGCAGCCGGTATTTTAGTTCTTATGACAGTGCTTTTACTGATGAACTCTATTGCCATCTTTATTCGAAATAAATTCCAAAAACGTTATTAATGAGGTGACCTTATGGTACTGGGTATAAAAGAGGAAAATTCAATTGTCAAATCGATTCATACGGCTATAAAGCCATCTGCTGATGTTGCCAAAAAAGTAGTATATGATACACGTAATTTAAATTTATGGTACGGTGATCATCATGGTTTAAAAGACATCAATTTAAGCATCTACGAAAATGAAGTAACGGCTATAATTGGCCCTTCAGGCTGTGGGAAATCTACTTATTTAAAAACTCTAAACAGAATGGTAGAGCTTGTACCAAGTGTTCGAACATCAGGTGAAATAGTATATCGTGAGCGCAATATTCTAGATAAAAGCTATACTGTTGAGGAATTACGCACTCGTGTAGGTATGGTATTTCAAAAGCCAAACCCATTCCCGAAGTCTATTTACGATAATATTGCATATGGTCCACGTATCCACGGCATAAAGAATAAGAAGATTCTTGATGAAATCGTTGAAAAATCTTTACGCGGTGCCGCAATTTGGGATGAAGTAAAAGATCGCTTAAATCAAAATGCATACGGTTTATCAGGTGGCCAGCAACAACGAATCTGTATTGCTCGCTGTTTAGCGATTGAACCAGATGTTATTTTAATGGATGAACCAACATCTGCACTTGATCCGATTTCTACATTAAAAGTCGAGGAACTTGTACAAGAGCTGAAAAAAGATTATTCAATTATTATCGTGACACATAATATGCAACAAGCGGCGCGAATTTCTGATCGTACAGCATTTTTCCTGAGTGGAGAGGTAGTTGAGTACGATAAAACAGACGTTATCTTCCAAACACCAGCAGATCAACGCACTGAAGATTATATTTCAGGTCGTTTCGGTTAAGGAGGGGATTAGATGGTAGTACGTGAACGTTTTGAAAAGGAATTAAAAGAGGTCCAAGAACAATTTATCGAGATTGCCAATAGTAGTATCAATGCTCTTAAATTAGCATTTGAAGCATTATTAAATCAGGATTTAGAGACATCCTTAAAGATTCTTGAGGACGATTTAATCATCAATCGTCTTGAAGAAGAAATCAATGACCATGTTATTTTAATGATCGCTAAGCAGCAGCCTGTAGCTACTGATTTACGTCGTCTCATGGTGCTTGTCAAAGCGTCATCTGATATGGAGAGAGTAGGGGACTATGCAGTTAATATTGCCAAAGAGACAATTCGAATTGGCAAAGAACCGCTTGTCTTTCCTACAACAAATTTGCAAACGATGTGTAACAAGACTGTAGAAATGCTAGAGAGTATTATCAAAGCTTTTACAGAGGAAGATACTGTTCATGCTAAGGAAATTGCTGAGCTAGATGATTACGTGGATGATTTATATGGAGCGACAATAACATTATTGTTGCGCGCAGGAGCTGAAAATCCAGCACATATTTCTCAAATCACACACTTAACCTTTGTTTGCCGATATTTAGAGCGCTCAGCTGACCATGCTACAAATATTGCTGAACACTTATTTTACTTAGTTAAAGGTAAGCATTATGAATTAAATAATTAGTAAGAGAAGAGCCAATTATAGGCTCTTTTTTTCATATTGTAAAAAAACAAATGGTCAAAGAAATCTTTGTAAATGTGGTGGTACTTTAAATTAGGTGATTCCATGCTACTCGCTTTCCTGTGGGTGAGCACGAGCTACTTCCTTCGCTTACAATAATGCTGCAACTTCGCTAACATTGCGCTCAGTCGGAACAGAAATCAATCCCTTGTTTTGCCGAAGAGTCATACTAAATTTAATAATAAATACCAGCAACATTATTAATCAAAATAGCGTCAAAATACTACAAATGTTATTGTATTGTCAAAAAATTATTTTGGTTATACTATAGACATTATCCGAAAAAAAGCGCTGGGAGGTGCTGCTTCGTGAAAGACGCTGTAGAATCACTCATAAAGAAATTTGATCTGGAATTCACGTCAGAACAAAGTGACTTTTTACGTTTTCTATATGAAAACTTACATCTAGAGGAATTAAGTAACAAGGAACAACATTTTTTTATTGATTTTTTTTACAAGAGTGAAGCATTACGAAATATGGCAGCATTTGCACTTGAATTGGCAGATATTATTCATGAAATTTATGAAAATATACCAGCTATTGAGCAAAACGAACGATTGGCTAATGGAAAAGAGCAGCGCTTGTATTATGAGCGAAAGTGGCAGGTAGCTAGGCGACGAAAGCTTAATCGTCAAACAATAAAAAAAGGAAACATTCTATATGTTCCGTTTGATGAATTCAAAAAAGAAGCAGGTCCTATTATTATTTGTCTTGAGCAAACAACTGGTATGGCGGCATATTCTGAGCTTTGTAAAAGCATAATTTTACCGTTATTTATGACCGCTCACCGTGAACGTCGAGATTTATATATCGTTCCATATGACTGTCAAGTTCATGTACATTTTCAATTTGAAAAAGGGCATTTAAATTTATCCGATTTTAAGGATTTTATTGATTATAAGGCAAAGGGAGAAGCTGCCTTTTTGCCAGTGCTCCATTTTGTAAAGGGCTTGCTCCAAGAAAATCAACATTGTACAGAAGCGGATATTATTATTTTTACAGAAGGCACCCCAATCGACGGGCAGCATCTTGTTGGAAAGCAAGCGAAGGCAGTGCTTGAAGAAATGAAGCGAAAGTACCATGCTGAATTTTCGGTTATCGCTATGCATGAACATAATTTTAATGAGCAACAATTTTGGTTTGCTAATAAGGCTTTTTTTGCGGATGATGCTATTCAATAAAACGGAGCTGATCGTCATTGTTGATTGGCTCCTTTTCTGTGAATATACATAGTAGTTAGAGGAGAATGAAATTTGAATTCAATGGATTGGTTATTACCTGATATTTCAACCCCAACATGGATGGAAATTATTATTGCCATTGCACTTTGTGTAATTGGTTGGCTTTTTCAGCAGTTTGTTATAAAGAAAATTATTAATCGTACTGTTACTTTTTTGAGAGATCGTCAGCGTAACTTTCAGGCAACAGTACTCGCACAATTTAATAAAGCGATTCGCTATGCATTTATGTTTGCAGTAATTGTACTTAGCTTATCAATATTATTAGAAATCTTTTTATTTACACATGTAGCAACTAAAAATTTTGTATTGTCTATTATGGTCTTTTTTGCCTTCAAAGGCGTATATGATGTATTAAATTTTTATACAAAGCAGCCACTACTGTTGAATAACGATGATGAACCAAATGTCCTGTTACCTTTTTTTCTTCGTATAGGAAAAGTGCTTATTATGATATTGGCAATGTTTACGATTGCTTCTTTCTGGAATTTTAATTTGAATGGCTTTTTAACAGGGATTGGCTTAACTGGTGTAGCAATTGCCTTTGGTATTCGAGATACACTAGCACATGTTTTTGGCGGGATGTCAGTAGCATTAGATAACCCTTTCCAAATTGGCGATTGGATAGCAACAGAGGACCAAAAAATTGAAGGAACTATCGAGGATATTAATCTTCGAAGTACTTTAATTCAAACGGGAGATAAAGGGCTTGTTTATGTACCTAACTCCTATTTGGTAAATCGACCAATCTATAATTTATCGAAACGAGAAAAACGGAAATGTGAGCAATTTTTATTTGTAGCTGCTGAAAATGAAGAAGATAAACTACGAAGTGCTTTAAGTGCTATTCAGAAGGAAATTTATTTGCATGCTCAAACAGAAAAAGAAATGATTCATGTATTTATAGATGAGTTTTATCCAACCTCTTATCGCGTCCTAGTGCGTTTCTATGTGGCAACAAACGATACGGCAGAGATGCTAAATGTGCGACAAGATATTTTATTTGCTATTCGTCAAATCTTTCAAGAACAAAATATTATACTAGCTAATCCAGATGAAGATGAATGGCTTCGTAATAAAAAAACAAATTGAATTGTTAGTTTTTTTACTTTACAATGAATACATGTAATCAGCTTTGATGAAGAGTAGTAGCTATTATTATTTGTTATAGAGAGCTAGTGGTTGGTGGAAACTAGTACAAATAAATAGTGAATGGACTTCGGAGCTCTAATCCTGAATAAAGTATGGATTAGCGTCTGCCTACGTTACAGGGTATAGAGTGGGTCTTTAACTCTTTCAGCAGGTATCCAAGCATCAGCTGATTGTAATTATGCTAGGGCATAATTGATGAAGACCAATGAAGGTGGCACCACGGCTTTTCCGTCCTTTTGTGATGGAAAGGCCTTTTTTTATTTGTTTTGGCGGAATGAATCCGGACGCGATGTTTATAGAAGTGCTAAAGAAACGGCAGCGTTCATAACGCCAATGCATAATTGATAGATTTTGGTGTAGAAGAGCAGAGCATAGAAAAGGAGAGAAAGAGTATGACAGTTGAGCTTAGGAAGTTTGCCATGAAGGCATTACAGGGTGATATGATGACGCCAATTTCCGTTTATCAATCAATTAAAGGGGAGCATAAGATGCTTTTCGAATCATCTGCAAAACATGAAGAAAGTGGGCGTTATTCGTTTATTGCGGTCAACCCAATTGCAGAACTGATTGGTGATAGGGATGGTTATTCTTTTACTAAAGGCGGAGAAACAGAAAAATCGAGCGACAATGTATTAGAAAAATTAAAGCAAGTTATGCCGTTGCATAAGGCACAGTATCCTTTCGCCTTTTTTGGAGGAGCAATTGGGTTCTTTGGTTATGAAACAGCATTTTATACAGAAAAAATAGGTGAATACTTGCAGGATGATTTAGAAATGCCGGATGTTCATATCTTTTTCTATGATACATTTATCGTTTTTGATCATTTAAAGCAAGAGATTACATTAGCGGCAATCGATTTATTTGATGAAGGGCGTTCTCCTGAAGCGATGGAATTGGCTATTTCTACGATGAAAGAGCAGCTTTATACTGGAACAACGTTTGACGATCCGACGTTTGGAAAGCTAGATTTCAGCCCAATGATCGCCAAAGAAAATTTTGTGGCACTGGTTGAACGTGCAAAGCAGCATATTCGTAAGGGGGATATATTCCAAATTGTTTTATCACAACGCTTCACTTCACCATATAAAGGTAATCCTTTCGCTTTGTATCGTCAATTACGTACTTCTAACCCTTCGCCATATATGTTCTATATGGATTTTGGAACGTATACCATTTTAGGAACATCTCCTGAAAGTCTCGTTAAGGTGAAGGATCGAAAGGTAACGACAAATCCTATAGCAGGAACGAAGCCTAGAGGTAAAACGGTGGAGCAGGATAACGCGATCGCGGAAGGTTTATTAAATGATGAAAAAGAAATTGCTGAACATCGTATGCTAGTGGATTTAGGGCGTAATGATCTTGGACGTCTTGCCAAGGTGGGTTCAGTGAAGCTTATAAAATATATGAATATTGAGCGATATAAACATGTTATGCATATTGTATCAGAGGTTATCGGCGAATTACGTGATGATGTACATGTTTTGGATGTTCTTCGAGCTTGCTTACCTGCTGGTACAGTATCAGGTGCGCCGAAAATACGCGCTATGCAGCTTATCAATGAGCTCGAGCCTGTGAAGCGAGGTATCTATGCAGGTGCAGTAGGCTATATTTCCGCTACAGGGGATATGGATTTAGCACTCGCCATTCGGACAATGATCATAAAGGATCATCGTGCCCATGTTCAGGCAGGAGCTGGTATTGTTTACGATTCTGTGCCTTTGTCTGAATATGAGGAAACGCTAAATAAAGCTCGTGCGTTATTGGAGGTGAAAAAATGATTTTACTGATCGATAACTATGATTCATTCACATATAATTTATTTCAGCAAATACAAATGCTTGGCAAAGATGTAAAAGTAGTACGAAATGATGAAATAACAATTGAAGACATTAAGAAAATGCAACCTGAAGCCATTATTTTATCACCCGGCCCAGGTACGCCAATTGATGCAGGAATAACAGTGGATGTTGTTAAAGAGCTATATACGAAATTTCCGATTTTAGGCATTTGTCTTGGACACCAATCGATAGGGCAGGCTTTTGGGGGTAGTATCGTTCAAGCTAAAAATATAATGCATGGAAAATTATCGACGATTCAATATGAAAAAACAGGCTTATTTGCTCAGTTAGACGGTAAAATCGAAGTAATGCGCTATCATTCCCTCGTTATTGAGCAGAGCACGTTACATGAGGATTTTAATATTTTAGCAAAGTCCAGTGATGATGGTGAAATTATGGCAATTCAACATAAGGAATACCCACTTTTTGGATTGCAATTTCATCCGGAATCCATTGGGACACAAGAGGGCAGTATAATGATGCGTGCTTTCTTAGAACAAATTTCATAAATTAAAAAGTCTGTCATCGAAAAATCAGTAGTTGGATTTTTGATGACAGACTTTTTTATATGAGATATTTTCCAATCAATTGGATGATAGTGTTATTGCTTTTTCCCTGTAATCAATTTTGCAATTTCCTCTAGAGACATCGAAGAATTGACCTCGTAGGAGCCAATTTGTAAGCTTCGAGAGTATTTAGGGTTAGCAAGTAAAAGTTCCATTTCAACACTATTGTCAATAATGCCATCATCTTCAAGCTTTTTCGCCACAATATATGGTGTAATACCGCTGTAAATTTGGAGTGTCATTGCTGTATCATTTGCAGGTACATCTGCGGTTTTATGAGTGTCCTTAGTCGTTGTTTTAGGTGTATCTGTCTTCTGATTAGTTTCCCTTGGGGCTTGCTTAGCTTGTTCCTTTAACAATGCAATTTCTTTATTTGCTTGTTCGAGCTTTTTTTGCAACTCATCTACATGTTCTGTATTTGTGGAAGCTTTAGTTGGAAGACCGATATTGAGATCAAAACGAGCAGCTAAAGCTAACAAGGCACCTACAAGAAAAAGCGCAATGCCGAATGCACGGATAGCGGACTTATTCATGAATTACCGACCTCCGTTTGCAATCACTTGGCAGACTTGCTCTTCAGTTAAATTTGAACGAATACTTATATCTGCGACAGAAAGACCCTGCTTATTTAGTTCAAGCACCTGACTTACAATAATTTGATGTATAGGTTTCGTTTTTGGAGCAGCTTGTCCTGTTTTCGATGCCTGAGCAGCCAGTTGAACAGCTTGCATGACTTGTTGGACCTTTGGATTTGGTATAGCGTTATTTTGTGCTGATTTAACCTGAAACTCTGGCTCTAATAACAGCTCTTCCTCAACAATTTTCAGACGTCGTTTTAAATTATTTGTCTCTTGAAAAATAGAGATGGATAGCTCCTCTACATCTTGTTCGACCTTTTTCGAGCTGTTTTTGAAAAAGAACGAAACAATAATTAGGAGAATTCCCACAATCATAAGTATGATGGATAAATCCAATAGTTTCACCTCATTAAGTATGTAATTATAAGGTATTTTACCATATGCAAACTTAATATGAAATGAAGGTAGATTTTTTTTTGTTTTATGTTATAATAGGTTAGTCGTATAAATCATGCTCAAAATTTTAATTCTTGATATAGAGTGGGAGGGTTAATAATGCGCGTAAACATTACTTTAGCTTGCACAGATTGCGGCGAACGTAACTACATTTCTAAAAAGAACAAGCGTAACAATCCAGAGCGTCTTGAACTTAAAAAATATTGCTCTCGCGAGAAGAAATACACTCTTCACCGTGAAACTAAGTAATCGCTCATTAAGCCAAAACCACTTGTGGTTTTGGCTTTCTACATTTTATCTTCATTCAACAATTTTTTTCTGTAGCGACAGGCACTGAAGACTGCTACCTCTGAAGGTTGAAAGATGAATGAGGATTTCTTTCAATGGGTAACCGAACATCAACTGAAATAGAGGAACTCAGTCTAAGAACGCCAAGTCTTGTGTTAATTTATCTGCGCGAAAGCGAAGCGGCAGCAGCAATTACGCCAAGGAGAAATTTAATAGGAGGTAGCTTAGCATGGAAAAAACAACTTTACGGAACGAAGTAAAGGAAGCTCTTGCCACAATGAGCGAAGTAGCTTACCACAATCAATCCAATGCTGTAGTTAAAAAAGTGCTACAGGAACCATATATAATAGAAGCAACTACAATAGGCATTACCATTTCCAATAAGCCAGAAGTCGACACAATTCAACTAATAGAAGAATTGTGGCAACTTGGTAAAAAAGTCGCTGTACCTAAATGCAACCCAAAAACAAGAGAAATGTTATTTTATGCCATTGAATCGTTTGCCCAGCTAGAAACTGTTTATATGCATTTGCGTGAGCCAATTCCAGAGATGTGTGAGTTTGTTGACGCAAATGAAATGGATGTCATACTTGTTCCAGGAGTTGTTTTTGATAAGTTCGGCTATCGAATAGGCTATGGCGGTGGTTATTATGATCGCTATGTATTAAACTACAAGAAGGGTAAGCTCATGTCTCTACTATTTAATGAACAGCTATATGAACGCGTACCTAAAGAAGCACACGACTGCCCAGTAGATATCATTGTGACACCGACAAAACGTATTGACTGTGTAACACAACGAGGAGCGAACTAAAATGGACAAAATGTTAGATATTTATGAACTATTGAAAACATATGGCACTTATATTTACACACGAGATCCCATTGGAGATTTGATGTTAATGGAGGATGAAATTCGTGAGTTGTATAAAGCGAATGTACTAGATATTAAAGATTACCAAATGGCATTATTACTAATTCGACAAGAAACAACAAAGCTTCGCATGAAAGAAAATAATCAGTAATGTTTTAAATATAATTCATTTGTGGTATTGTAAACATAATGTAACATGTATGTAATATTCTTAAAAAACAGTGGTTCTCCACTGTTTTTATTTTTTACGAAACTTTTTACAAACAAAAACGTATATATTACTATCAGGGCGCATAAATGAACGAGGAGCGCAATTTTTCCATAAATATATCTATTGATTATCTGTAAAAAATGGATTAAGATATATTTTGTTTCAGTAACAAATTGTTAAAAATTATTATTTTTTTGTAAGAAAGTAGGGAGGATGTTAGGGATGAAATCAATAAAGTGGCCTAAACATTCATTTATGATACTAGCAATCGTAGCAACTTGGATAAAAACGGTCATTGTTTATCACACAAGCTTTGAGATGAAAATCGAAAATGCGATGCAACAATTTATTTTGTTTATTAATCCATTAAGTTTCGTGCTATTTGCTTATGGTATATCGTTATTCTTTAAATCGCCAAAAGTTAAAAATCGTTATATTATAACTATCAGTGTTATTTTGTCGATTGTATTATACGGGAATGTCGCGTTCTATCGTTTCTACAACGACTTTATTACGTTACCGGTATTATTCCAAACAAGTAACTTTGGTGATTTAGGAACTTCAGTAGCAGCGATTGTTAGCCCTTGGGATTTATTATATTTCGTTGACGTACTTATTCTAATTTTAGCTAATAAATATGTGCCTAAAATGAAAGATGCAGTAAAAGTAAACGTGGAATTCCGTCGCGCGTACTTCGTATTAGCGATTGCTGTGTCGTTCTT
Organism: Lysinibacillus xylanilyticus; assembly: GCF_001183605.1. Taxonomy (GTDB): domain Bacteria; phylum Bacillota; class Bacilli; order Bacillales_A; family Planococcaceae; genus Lysinibacillus; species Lysinibacillus xylanilyticus. The sequence continues at coordinate 145,095 of NZ_LFXJ01000005.1, forward strand.
AAACTTAGGATTAGCTGAAACAGAGCGTCCACAATTGTTAACGCGTAGCTTTGACCGTGAATTACTTGTGAAAAACATAGGTACTTATAACTATCATTTGTATGACATTTATATTCAATCAAAATCTTCTGCTCAACGTGCATTAGCGGATGGCAGTGAATTAGTAGAAGTGAACAACTATATTCGTTCTAATCAAGCAGCAATCAACCCTGAAATGTTTGGTAAATACAAGGGGCGTAATTTGATTGTTGTATCAATGGAGTCTTTACAGAACTTTGTGATTAATAACCAAATGGATGGTCATGAAATTACACCATTCTTAAACTCTTTATCAAAAGATAAAGATACGTATTATTTCAGTAACTTCTATCACCAAACTGGATTAGGGAAAACTTCTGACTCAGAATTTATTTTAGAAAACTCATTGTTCGGCTTAGGTCGTGGTGCGGTATTCTTCACACATGGTGGAAATACGTATAACTCAATGGCTGAACGTCTTGGTGATAATGGCTACTTTACAAATGTCATGCACCCGAATAATAAATCATTCTGGAATCGTGACATGATGTATCAATCATTACACATTAATAAATTCTATGATATAGATTCATATAAGATTGGCGAAGGGCAAGCTGTTAACTGGGGTATGAAAGATGTCCCATTCGTAGAGCAATCTGCAGCATTAATGAAAGATATGCCACAGCCGTTCTATTCTCGACTAATTACTTTAACGAACCACTATCCATTCACATTGGATCCAGATGATATAATGATTCCTGAATATACTTCAAACTCAGGTACATTAAATCGTTATTTCCAAACAGTTCGATATATGGATGAAGCCCTTAAAGACTTCTTCCAAAGTTTAAAAGATCAAGGTGTATATGATAACTCTATTATTGTAATGTATGGTGACCATTACGGTATTTCAGAAAACCATAACAAAGCGATGGCTCAATATTTAGGAAAAGATGGCATTACACCATTTGATAATGCATTGCTACAAGAAGTACCTTTATTTATCCATATCCCTGGCTCAGGTGATGGTAAAGAAATGACAGAGATTTCTGGGCAAATGGATATACGTCCAACAATTCTACACCTTCTTGGCGTTGAAACTTCAAAAGATATGCAACTTGGTGCAGACCTATTCTCACCAGAGCATGAAGACTTCGTTATTTTCCGCGATGGTCGTTTTGTAACAGATAAATATGTATATGCTGGTGAAGCTTGCTATGACAAAGCAACTGGCGAAGAAATTGATGGTGAGCCATGTCAGTCATATGCTGATCGAGCTACGAAAGAACTTGAAAATTCAGATGCCATCATTAACGGTGATTTACTCCGCTTCTATGACCAAAAGACAGGTAACTTGAAGCAAGGGGCTGCCAAGTAACAAAAAGAGAGATCTCATTTAATGAGATCTCTTTTTTGCTATAAATCAAATGTTGGGGTAGGGCACAATGTTCAATCTTCATTTGTCAGAAGTGATGAGGTACACAATTTTTGATGACGAACATAAATGATAAGAAACTCCTTTTGCACATAAATAGGGGAATGGAAAAATTTTTATGTATAATATCGAATTGATATTTAATGTTCATGTAGCCAAATAAACAGTTTGAAGGAAAGTGTTATTATCGTTAAAGGAAGGGCTGAGGCATTGTTTGTGGTGCTCAATAAAATATAAAAACAATAGAAAAAGAGCAACCTCGTAATGGAGGCTGCTCTTTTTTCTGTCTGAATTTTAGTGTAATTTTGGTGGGTATCCGCTATTAATAACAGTCATAATTACGAACCAACCGAATACTGCAGCACTTAATAAGTTGAAAACAACGCTTAAAAGGTTCTTTTCTTTAATTGCTTGGAATGTACCAACTACAGCTAAAATTGCAACAAGACCAAAAATAACCATTAATAAGTTCATTAAAAATTGACACTCCTTTCGACATCAGAAAATGAATGTCGTAAACAATATTCCTCCTTAATTGTAAACGTTCTACCTGTTTTTGTCGAGAACTGAAATAGATTAAATTATGAACATTTATCGTCAAATTGTGGCAAAGGCTGTATAATTGAAATAGAGGTGATAACAATGATAAACGTACGAAGTTATTCGCTTGGACCTGTCCAAACGAATTGTTATATCGTATCGAATAAAAATAAGGAATGCTTAATATTTGATCCAGGAGAAGAAGCAGATCGAATCATCAAGGCTATACGTAGTAACAATTTAAAGCCATTAGCCATTTTTTTAACACATGCACATTTCGACCATATCGGTGCCGTAGATGCTGTCCGCAAGGCTTTTGATGTTCCGTTATGGATTCATGAAAAAGAAGTGAGTTGGCTAGGAGATCCAACAAAAAATGGCTCTAATAAATACGCAGCATTACCAGATTATATTGTTGATGCACCAGCTGATGAAAATATTATTAAAAAAGAACAGCTATTTGAAATAAGCGATTTTTATTTTAAAGCTATTTTTACGCCAGGACATTCACCAGGTAGTATTTCATATATATTTGAAAATGATGGCTTTGCTATTGTTGGAGATACACTATTTGAACAAGGTGTAGGTCGTACTGATTTAATTGGAGGCTCGACAAAAACATTACTTACATCCATTCATGATAAGTTATTGACACTACCTGAGGATACTATTATCTACCCTGGTCATGGGAATTATACAACGGTCGGTGCAGAAATGGAGACAAATCCTTTTTTGAATGGATTTTAATGTTAGCTGATAGTTAAAAATCTCATCATCAAAGCGTGGGTTGATTTCCGTTCCGGCTGGGCGCTTTACTGAGGGCGTCCGATGAGCCGCTTCACTCGCGTTGCTCGCTCCAACTGTAAGTTGAATTTTTAACTTCATAAAGTACAAAAATCCCCCTTGCAAATCGTTGTTTAGATAAAATAAACCAAAATCTAACCATATCATTGCAAAAGGGGATTTTTTCTATTCCTTGATAATCGATCATGCATCTGGTGAATAAACTTACATAAAAAACGCATGTCTCACTTTCAGTGAGACACGCGTTTTTCTTTGTATTAATGACCGCCACCAGGTACGTGAATGAATGTAGTATAGTACGTGAAGCCAGCAAAGAACACAGTTAAATATGCTCCGAAAATGTACATGTACATACGTTCTGAAAGGTTTAAGAAGCCTAATAATAAGAATAAACCTGTATTACCTACGAATAATAGCGATACTTCGTTCATACCACCAAGGTAGAACATGACTGCAAAAATACCTGTCCAGAATGCCATAACTTTATACATATTATCCATGAAGATTTCCCCTCCTTTTGCCCACGACACAATAATCTCTTACTCATTATAAATGATATGAAAGGTATCTGTAAACTGGAACTTCTTCTTCTTTGTGACAAAGAATTGGATATTTAAAAATTAACTATCAATTTCTGTCACGTTTATTTCATACTTACATAAATCGCAATTATGTATCATGCTATCAATTTGTACAAATTCATTGCTGGAATATAACGCATCTACCTGTCCTTTTAAATAGGATTCATGTAGAGAACAAACAATTTCTGAATGAGTAGTAAGCTGCTCCTGGAATGGACAATTAAAAATGGAGAAAGTCACACTTTTACCATGCTCTGTTTGTTGTACTTGCGGAATATAGCCAATTAATGCTGCATTGTCAGTTAAAAGCTGAAGTTTTTGTTCGAAGGAAAGGGTATTATTTAATTGTAACTCAGCATTTACATGATTCTTTATTTGTTGGTAGCCATCTTGGTAGCTAATGTCCTTGCATTTTTCTAATGCAGATGGTCCGAACTCTTTAATTAATTGGATTGTCCATTTTAATAGTCGATCTTCATCACGTCTTGGGAACGATAATGATACACCTTTATCTGAGGCCTTATAAACACGCCCAGGTCTACCACCTTTCCCAGTTTTGGCGAAATCAGCCGTAATTATATTAATTTCTGTCAGTTTTGTTAAATGTAGACGCGCAACATTTGGGTGGATACCGAATCTATCAGCGATATTTTGGACCGTTACAGTTTTCTTCTCTTGCAGTATGTACTCATAAATAGAATATCTAGTTTCATCAGCCAATGTACTAGTAATTTTTAATGGATTGATCATTTGCTTCACCTCTATGTATTTTTTGAATAGTAACTCTTTTACCAAGTGTAGGAAAAAAATCATGTTAATTCTATTATATTGCATTATTGAAAAAGATACAGTTCCTTTAGACATAAATATTAACTTTTTCATAAGATTATGTTCGTATTTAGTGGAATTTTGCATGTTAACCACACTTTTATAGCAAAAAACATGTTTGATAGGATATTTTATAACAAATTTTTATTTTAAGAAAAGGGCTTTTCTCGTGATAGTTTCCTATCTATACTAGGAAATAACGAATAGAGCGGTCATATTCGAATGAACCAGAAGAGGGGGGCGAATATGCAAAATTTTGAAACGGTTGTTGAGCAACAGGCGATTTTGATGATTTAAAGTTTATAATTTTCTCAGCGGGGGTCAGTCATGAGTAACAAGAAAAATTAGCCGAGAAAGTCTTAAATCACTTAGCTTTGGTAATTATAGTTTATCCAGAAGCTGCAGATGTACTCTAGCTTTTGTAATAGCTACTTTATTAATTTTGGGGAGCAACTGTACTTTAAAGGTTGATTGTATCCTTTAAAAACTTCTCCGTTAGTATTTCTCGATTTTTATTTTTATATTTTCTTTGCTAATTGCTACGCTTTCTGTTTAAGAAACATTCTTAATAGAATCCTTGACTATTTGTTGAAACATCGTATCATCAACTTTTACATCTTTCGGGAAACTTACTGAAGCAAACTATTATTTTATCTCGTAATTTAGATAATAAATTTGATTCTGGTAAATTTGTATCATTCCCCCGTTTTTCGAAACGTCTATTACTGCCACTTCCGGCTCTCCATTACACCCAACTAACAAAATTGAATTAAATACAATTCCTGAAATTATAGCTACTTTTTTAACATCTCTAATTCCCCCTTTCAAAAATAAATTACATATTCTACAACAATTTTCCACATCTACTGAACATCAATATATTGGGCATCTATTCAGTAGAGAAAAAGCTGCCACCAGCAAAGTACAGGCAGAAGCTTCAACAAGTTGACTAGTTTTTTTACAAGCACTTCACTAAGGGTGCATTTTATTTCTCGCCAGATTTTTATTAGATACCCAGAAAATGATGAATTATTTGCAGAGATTTTACCTGATGTGAAGATTAAATAAAGATATAGCAATGTCGTTGATTCTACTTGCTTACTCGCTTAATATGGACATGTAAAGTTCATCAATAAATAGATTAAATGTTACTTACATTTAATCTTGGTTAGAATGAACTTAGAACATTAAATAAGCAGGGGATAAAAATGATTAGTCCAATATTGATTATAGAAGATGAGGATATTTTACGAGAAATTCTTAAAGATTATTTTCTGAATGCAGGTTATTCGGTATTAGAAGCTAAAGATGGTGAAGAGGCACTAAAGGTATTTCAAGAAAATGAGCTTAGTTTAATAATATTAGATATTATGCTACCTAAATTGGATGGGTGGACTATTTGCCGACGAATTAGAAAGACTTCAAATATCCCGATTATTATGTTGACTGCTCGTACAGATGAAGATGATACATTATTAGGTTTTGAATTAGGAGCCGATGATTATGTAACAAAACCTTACAATCCACTAGTTTTATTAGCACGAGCCAAAAGATTATTACATCAGCGGGAACAGAAAAATGATGTAGTAGGTGATTTTTTAGAAAGCGGTGGCATCAAAATTCATATTCCGTCTAGGACTGTACAAATAAATAATGAAGAGAGTTCTTTAACGCATACAGAATATGAAATGCTACTGTATTTAATGGAAAATAAAGGGATAGTCATAACTAGAGATCAGCTTATAACAAAAGTATGGGGTTATGAACATATTGGAGATGACCGAACGATTAATAGTCACATGCGAAACTTGCGAAACAAATTAGGTGACCATTCCACATGTATAAAAACGATTGTTCGAACAGGCTATAAATTCGAGGATATACGATGAAAAGAGGAATTGTATTTAAGTTGTTTTTATTAACAACTATGCTTTGTGTACTTATTTTGGCTACCATTTTTGTAGGACAAACAATATTCTTCAAACAATTTTATATGAATAAAAAAGTAGAAGATTTAAAATCCAATTTAACTGTATTTGAAAAAGAGTATCGAAAAAATAGTAACGACATTGCAAAAATTCAGCAGCTAGAAAGAGATTTTGCAGGAGGAAATAATGCTTGGATTACAATATTGGATCAGTATGGTCATTTAAAGCATGAGGATGATTTCTACATTGAAATCCAATTAAATGAGTATTATCAAACACAACTTGGTATGAAAACAACTAAAGTTCCTTTATACATGATTGATGATGATGATAATTCGGTCCAGTTGTCGGAATCATTATTGAAGAATAGTCAAGTATTTGTAATGGGAATCTTGAAAGATTCGCAAATAACTCCAGTCGAAATAATGATAGAACCAGCTGAAATAAATATTGAAAATGAAAGGGTGTATAGTAGAGATCAAAATATGTCTTTTACTTTCAGAAACAAAATGCTCTATAAAAAAATAGGAATAACTAGGGAAAATTTCAAAGAAATATATATATCAAATAAACATGATTTGGTTAATCTAGGAGGGGAAATTATTAATATTCAACTTCCACAAAGTAATGATTTATCCAACGTCATTTATTCTAATTCATTATTTTTAGAGCAAATTAAAGATTTTCAAAATAAGCTATTATTAGATGAACTAGATTTTCCTAATTCCACTACAGCACTACTTAATTATGAACAAAATGATATTAAATACAAGATTTTAATAACGAAATCAGATGAAACGAATTCATATATATTTTCAATGACTTCACTACAGCCAGTTGATGAAGCTGTGCAAATGATTGAAGAATATTATATTTACATTGTTGTTTTTGTTTCTTTATTAATATTATTGGTATCTTATTACTATTCAATAAAAATTGCAAAGCCATTATTAAGGATTAATCGCACAACGGAGAAAATAGCGAATTTGGATTTTTCTGAGACAATTGCTGTTCAATCAAATGATGAGATTGGAGACTTATCGAGGAATATCAACCTACTCTCGAACGGGTTGAGTATGTATATTGAGCAGCTACAGCAAGACATTGAAAAGGAAAAAAAGCTAGAAAATACGAGGAAAGAGTTTATTTCTGGTGTATCACATGAATTAAAAACACCTTTAAGTATTATGAAGAGCTGTATAACGATATTGAGAGGGAATGTCGCAAAACACAAGAAAGAGTATTATTTCGATGCATTAGAAAAAGAAGTAGATAAGATGGATTTATTGATTATCGATATGCTTGAATTAGCAAAGTATGAATCGGGTACGTATAAAATGCAAATGGATTCTTTTTATATCGATTCACTATTAGAAGAGATTTGTCAAAAACTAATGCCAGAAATACAGCAAAAACAATTGCTTGTTGAGACCCATCTATCACAGATTGAAGTAGTAGCCAACCAACGCCGTATCGAACAGGTACTTACGAACTTTTTGACGAATGCTATTCGATATTCACCTTCGCAAGAAAGAATAATTTTGGCGATAGAGGTGAAAGGAGAACTGGTGAAAATAAGTGTGGAGAATAAAGGTGCACATATTGAAAAAGAACATCTAGAGAAAATTTGGGAGCGCTTTTATCGGATTGATGCTTCTAGAAAAAGGTCAGACGGTGGTACTGGTTTAGGACTGGCAATTTCGAAAAATATATTAATGCTACATGGAGTAGAATACGGTGTTTGCAATACAAAGAATGGCGTACAGTTTTATTTTTATCTACCAATTAAAAAGTGAAAAACAGCTCATACAAACGGTTTTATAAACCATTCGTATGAGCTGTTTTTTATGGAGCTACATAATTTCATAATGATTTTATTTTGCAAAGAATTCAATAATCCCATCTACGATAGATATAGCAGTTTTGCTTTGAAAATCTTTAGAAACCATTCGGATTTCATCTTCTTTATTTGACGTAAAGCCCAGTTCTAGTAATACTGCAGGAGCAGAATTGTTCTTTAACACATAAAAATCACTGTCTTTTACACCACGATTTTTGGCATCAATACTTTGCTTAAAGATAGATGCTAGCAGGATTTTAGCTAAATTTTCACCCTTGTTTTGATGTGAACTGTAATGAACAGTTATTCCGTTAACACTAGGATCGTGAAAAGCGTCGTGATGAATACTAATAAACAAATCAGCTGAAGCATCATCGGCAATTTGAATTCTTTTTTGTAAAGCTTCTAGTTGATTACGCCCTAAATCTATATCTTTATCGCGTGTTAGGATGACTGTTGCGGCTGTTCTTTTTTCAAGCTCCTGCTTAATATTTTGCGCTACTGTAAGATTCACCGCTTTTTCTTTTGTTCCATAGGTTAAACCAGTTGTGCCATTATCAACGCCGCCATGGCCAGGATCAATTACAATTTTTTTTCCTTCTAATAAATCAAGGGTATTACTTTCTACTATAGTATTGTCAATTTCAATTATCTCAGCACGATTACCTTGAGTTACATACAATAGATAAACAATACTAGCACAAATAATAGATACTAAAAGATACTTCCAACTATTTTTCTTCATCTCTTTCATACTCCAAACTATTAAATTCGTTGCTTAACGTGAACCAATAGTAAGATACCTAAATCAAGATAAAATGAAGAAAAGATAAATATGAAGTAAAACTAATAGAGTTAGTACTTCTTTAATTTAACTCGACACAATCTGCATTTTATCTTTATATTGTTCAATTAAACTAGCTTTTGAGAAGGAGAGGTTGAACAATATGAAAACAAAAGCATCACGAAAAACTATCACGATAAGTTGGTTAATAATAATAGGAATAGTTCTAACTACTATTCTAATGTTCTATATGAGAGAGAAATTCGAAGCACCATCTGTCAAAATAATTGCAACGGAACAAAGTAAACAAATAGCACCAAAGGAACAAAGTGAAGTCATAAAAGAGGAGCCCGAAATAGAGAAAAAACTATCGATTAGACCCTTAGGAAAAGTTGTATATCTAACATTTGATGATGGTCCTAGTCAATTGACGGGGCAATTTTTAGATGTTTTAAAAGAACATGATGTAAAAGCAACTTTTTTTATGCAAGGGGCTAATTTACAGAATAAGAATTTTCAAGACAATGTAAGACGAGCTACTTCTGAAGGGCATTATGTAGGAGCACATAGCATGACACATAATAGTAAACGTTTATACACAGACGGTAAGTTTGTAGAAGAAATGAATGAAACAATTGCTATAATTCATGATATTACAGGTGAAAACCCTAAATTAGTTAGAGCTCCATATGGTTCAGTACCAGGCTTAGATAATGAACAACTTCGCAATCAAATTGCAAAAGCGAATATTAAAATATGGGATTGGACAGTTGATTCTTTAGACTGGAAATTGAAAAATAACCCGTATCAAATTGTAGAAAATATAAAAAATGGAACTTCAAGAGATATAGAAGTTGTTCTCATGCATGAAGTACGTCAAACACTTCAAGTACTTCCAAACATTATTTCTTTTTATAAGGAAAGAGGGTATAAGTTTGGGGTTTATAATGACCTTCTTCATTTCCCTTTAAATTTCCACAACGATGAACGATTGTGAAAAATATAGGTGGATGTATTTTGTAAATCAATAAAATTGAGTATACGAGAGGACGTGTCTAACTCTAAACGGTAGTTTCGCTTTTTCACTCGGATACAACTGTCAATCTACTTACTAGAGAATAATGGCATGTTATTGAACCACTTAAGGGCAATTCATAAAAGCGACTTCGCATTCTAAGTTGCAATTAGATGAATTCGGTATTGTACAGGATACATCTTTTTGATTTCTGGGAGATTTCATTCCGAATTCACCTAATCTTGATTTTATCTGTACATTGTTCTGCAATAATTATTTATGTAGTACAAATAAATGAAAAGAGGGATTAAGATGAGTAAAAAGAATTTATTCATTGTACTTGGTATTTCAACAGCATTTTTAGTAGGCGGTGTGGGTATACCTTCGCTAAAAAAATTCAGAAAGAAGAGTCAGTAAAACCCGTACAAATAGTCAACGCAAAAACGGATGATACAACAAAATAAGAAAGTAAAGAGCTACCAACTCAATTTAGTTTTACTGATGAGGTTTTGTTTACAAAGAATGGTCAGCCGAATTACTTTGCTAATGTATTCTTAAATAATCAGGACCTATTTTCTTTATTAAATATGAATACAATAGAATTAAAACAAGAATTGGCAACTGGTAAATAGGGTTGTAGAATTTGCATCATCTAAGAATATATCTACACAAGGAGTGATTGAGATTATTGCGGATGCACAAAAAGAGGTGCAGCTTAAAGGAGGAGAAACAGAAAAAACGATTGAAGAATATTATAAAAGTATCGAATTTTTATAGACTTAGTAAGAAAACAGATTATACAAATGGTTTTGTTAACCCTTCGTATAATCTGTTCTTTACATGAACTCATTTCTGGAAAGAATTCAAAAGTATGTGTGCTTCAGAGCGCTCCGTAAATATTTATTTATGAAGAAAAATTGGGTAATACTTGACTCCATACAACCTCCTGAATAACTCCATATAACCTCCTGAATAACTTCATACAAACTCCAGATAGCATATTTAGAATAACAACTGTCAAGGAGGTTAGGAAAAATGAATTTTATAAAACACGCAATTCTCAGCATGAAAAAAAGAATAGGAACATCACATCATTAATATTGATGGCCGTTTTCTTGATTGTTACAAATTTGGTGCTGGGAGGATTCGCAATTCACAATGCATCACAAAAAGCTGCTGATTCAGCAAGAAAAAAACTGGGTGCAGATGTTACTTTAGGTCTTGATTTTGATAAATTAGGAAAGCAGCAAGGGAAACTGGCGAAATGCCTATTGTGCCAGATCTCAACATAAAAGAAGCAGAGCAGTTAGCGAAGTCCCAGTATGTAAAAGACTATAATTATATTACCAGTACTTTGGGAATTTCTACTCTACAAAATGAAACAGAGGATCTAATTGATAAAATTGATGTAAGTGTAACAGGTGAGGATTTAGGAAAAATGGGGGGAATTGGACTAGGTATTGCTATATTAGCAACTCTTCTTCCGGCATTATCTATTCTACGGTTAAATCCAAAACAAATCCTTTTAATAAATGAATAAGGAGGCTCGATATGGAGACGATTTTACAATTTAAAAACTTAGAATATTATTATGAAAGTAATGGAAAAAAAGTAACGATATTAGATAATGTTAATTTTTCTTTTCAAAAAGGGCTTTTTTACACGATTTTAGGGCCATCTGGATCTGGTAAAACTACAACTCTTAGCTTAGGTTGTGGGCTGGATTTACCTAAGCAGGGTCATGTACTTTATAATGGCAAGGATATTCGAAAAATTGGTTTGGTTCGATACCGTAATCAGTATGTATCCGCGATTTTCCAAGCTTATAATTTGATTACCTATATGACTGCTCTTCAGAATGTACTAACAGCAATGGAAATTACAGGTGTGAAGGTACAAAATAAAAAAGCAAGAGCATTAGAATTATTAGAGAAGGTAGGACTCACAGAAGTAGAAGCAAAACGCAACGTCTTGCAACTAAGTGGTGGGCAACAACAACGTGTAGCAATTGCTCGATCACTATCTTGCAATGTAGATTTACTTATTGCTGACGAACCAACCGGAAACCTTGATGGAGAAACAGCAAAAGAGATTATTGAATTGTTTCAGGCGCTAGCCCATCAAGAGAATAAATGTGTAATTGTTGTTACGCATTCACAAGAAGTTGCAAAACAATCGGATCGAGCAGTTTACTTAAGCAATAAGAAATTAGAAGTAAAAGATAGAAATAATCCTCCTAAAAAAAAATCGAAAAATATTAAATGCAACCCTATTAAAAGATAACATTTAAGTGACCCTGAAAAGTTAGAATCGGTTATTTAATATAAAGTTTGCTCAAAAAGAGTCCGGTATTACAGAGGGCACTGAAAAAGTCCATATCTTCTTACATTGCGAGGTATTCAACGATTAAATCGTTGAATACCTCGCTTTTTCATTTGGCACTGTGACTCTACTGTTGTTTTCCGAAGCATTCCGCTCGCTTTCCGCGGGCGAGCGCCGAGCCTCCTCCTACGCTTCGCTTCGTGCGGGGTCTCGTCTGTCTCGCTTTCCCGCAGGAGTCAAGCGATGCTTCTCCAAACAACGCAATGTATCACACTATTATTTTAGTCTCGCTTTCCTTTATAATGAAAGAATTAATGTGCAGGTGGTGCCCCCGATGATTTCAAATCAAGAAACCCTTAATTTAAGTCCATATATGGCGATCTACGATATTGTTGTACCAAAAGATAATATACTTCGCCAAATCAATGAACTTGTTGATTTTTCATTCATTTTAGAAGAGTTAAAAACAAAATATTGTTTAGACAATGGACGTAATGCCATTCCTCCAATTCGCATGTTTAAGTACTTATTATTAAAAGCGATTTATGATGTATCAGACGTCGATCTTGTAGAGCGTTCAAAGTACGATATGTCATTCAAATATTTCTTGGATATGGCGCCAGAAGATCCAGTCATTGATTCAAGTTCGCTTACAAAATTTCGTCGGCTTCGTCTCCAAGACGTAAGCTTATTAGACATGCTCATTGGGAAAACAGTTGAGATCGCATTGGAGAAAAAAATCATCAACAGTCAAACGATTATTGTGGATGCCACACATACAAAAGCACGTTACAACCAAAAAACACCTAAAGAATTTTTACAAGAGAAATCAAAACACGCTCGAAAAGCTGTCTACAAAATTGACGAATCGATGAAAGACAAATTCCCCGCAAAGACCACTTCTAACGAAGTAAAGGATGAATTAGCTTACTGTAAGGAAGTTATTTCAGTCATTGAAAAGGAACCACAAATTGCACAAATGCCAGCTGTCAAGGAAAAGCTGAATGTTTTAAAAGAAGTCGCAGAAGATTTTCAAGAACATCTAAATTACTCTTCTGATGCGGATGCGCGAAAAGGGCATAAGACGTCGGAATCTTCTTTCTTCGAGTACAAGACACATATCGCGTTGAGTGATGAAAGTATTATTACAGCGGCTGTCATTACAACAGGTGAAAAAAACGATGGGAAATATCTTCAAGAGTTAATTGAAAAAAGCACACAAGCAGGTATGAAAATTAATACAGTTATTGGAGACGCAGCTTACTCTGAAAAGGCAAACATCGAATATACTAAAGAAGAGAAAATCGCACTTGTGGCAAAGTTGAACCCTATTCTTACACAAGGACCACGAAAAGAAGAAGACAAGTTTGAGTTTAATAAAGATGCTGGAATGTTTGTTTGTAAGGCCGGTCATCTCGCGACAAGAAAAGCACGTACTGGTAAAAAAGGAACGAGTATGAGTCAAAGTCAGACATATTATTTTGATATTGAAAAATGTAAAGTATGTCCAATGAGAGAGGACTGTTATAAAGAAGGCGCAAAAAGTAAAACGTATTCTGTCACAATTAAGTCGGATGCACATGCCGAACAAGAGGCATTTCAAAATACGGAAGCTTTTAAGCAATTAGCCGCAAATCGCTACAAAGTAGAAGCGAAGAATAGTGAATTAAAAAACGGACACGGGTACGATACGGCATCGACTGCGGGTCTATTTGGCATGAAAATTCAAGGTGCTACAACGATATTCGCCGTCAATTTGAAACGGATATTAAAGCTACTAAACGAAAATGAATAAGGAATAGAGACAGAAATAAGGCACTTCCTGTTCAAAACTGAACAAGAAGTGCCTTATTTTTATCTGAAAAAGGTTCGTTTTTATGAAAACGTAAGTTTTTCAGTGCCCTCGTATTACACGGACTCTTTCTGTTGATTTGAAATAAAGACGTGCAGTTTAGAAAAAAGACGTACTGTTTCATATTTATCAAGACTTAAATTGTAAAAGTCATAAAATATAAAGGGTGATACATATTAGTCATATATAATATGTATCACCCTATTATTTCTTGCTCAGAAATCTCGCCCGATTGGTATATTCTTGTGAAAAATTTTACTTAAACTAACGCCGCAGGTTAGTTAAGAAAATCATGAAATTATAAGAGGAAAGAACCATCGTTTTATTACTGATTGGTTATTTTATTTCTACCATGGAGTTTCAGTTTTATGCTCGATGACATGTATTACTTTTGGTTCGATATTTTTTAACATTTGCTCGTATTGTTTACTATCGACATTATTTTCACCCTTAAATTGTCCATCAGTCTGTGTTTTTGCAATGACATTAATTACTTGTTGTTTAGTAACGTTTTTAGAAGCTGCAATCTCCACTACAGATTTTCCTGTTGCTAATTCTTGTTTTAATTCTTGTGCGTTTATTTTTAATATTGACAATAAATTTTCATCGTTCAAATAAAAGTCTGCAGTATAATCAGGTTTACCATTTAAAGAAAATAAACCTTCGACTTTAATATTTGAAGGTGTAGGTTTACCTTCTAATACTTTTTGGATTTCTTCAGGGGTTGGTTCTTTCATAGAATTTACAGTTTCTACCGACTCATTTATCCATGGAGTTTCAGTTTTATGCTCGATGACACTTATTGCTATTGGTTCAATATTTTTCAACATTTGCTCATATTGTTTACTATCGACATGATTTTCACCCTTAAATTGTACATCAGTCTGTGTTTTTGTAATAACACTAATTACTTGTTGTTTAGTAACGTTTTTAGAAGCTGCAATCTCCACTACAGATTTTCCTGTTGCCAATTCTTGTTTTAATTCTTGTGCGTTTATTTTTAATAAAGACAATAAATTTTCATCGTTCAAATAAAAGTCTGCAGTATAATCAGGTTTACCATTTAAAGAAAATAAACCTTCGACTTTAATATTTGAAGGTGTAGGTTTACCTTCTAATACTTTTTGGATTTCTTCAGGGGTTGGTTCTTTCATAGAATTTACAGTTTCTACTGGCTCATTTATTTCTTTTTTTTGAGTAGCATAGGCACTGCCAGCTCCTACTAATAATGCTGCTGACATTCCAAGTGCAGTGAATAATTTTGTCTTTGGATATAACATTTTAAAACCTCTTTTCATTGTTTTATTGGGTGTTACAAGTACTAATATAAACGCAGCATGTAAAGATGAAGTGAAGATGAGATAAAGTTGAAATCAAACTTTATTCTTCCATTAATCGGTGCTTCAATTATAAGAAGCTGAAATGCTTCTTTTTTGAAAACCAAAACTTTGCGACAAATTGTCTTATCTCTTATCGGTTTTAATCAGGCTGGAGCAGAACTAGAAGTGATGTTTGAGGTGATAGAATGAGGAGAAGGGATATCCATAGAGAGAAATTTGTTTTTGGTAGGGATTAAATCTCCCTAAAAAATAAAATCATTCCCTCGAACAAAACTATTAAAAGATGATATTCCATAAGATTATGTTCATATTTAGTGGGATTTTGCATGTTATCCACATTTTTATAGCAAAAAACAAGTTTGCCAGGAAATTTTATAGCAAATTTTTATTTTAAGAAAAGGGCTTTTCTCGTAATAGTTTCCTATATATACTAGGAAATAACGAATAGAGCGGTCATATTCGAATGAACCAGAAGAGGGGTGCGAATATGCAAAATTTTGAAACGGTTGTTGAGAAAAAATGTGAGCAACTTTTACTAAAAGCCTACCATTTCGGTGCATCAGATTTATTATTAGTTCCAGAAAGTGTACGATATCGTATTTATTTTCGAAAATATGACAAGCTGCTCCAAGCTGGTGAATTACCGAACGAGCTTGCAGAGCGAATGATTTCCTTTTATAAATTTTTAGCGGCATTAGATATTAGCGAGCGACGCAAACCCCAAAGCGGCTCCTTCCAGAAAGCTATGGAACAAGATCAATATGCCTTTCGTGTCTCGACACTTCCCTCAGTATTTTTTAAAGAAAGCCTAATTATCCTGTGATGTTAAGTATATCTTTGCCGCGCTGGCAAGGATATACTTAATTTTATTTTAGGCAAGATTATACTTAAAAAGTAAGCCTTTATGCTTTATTTTATTTAGGAAGTTTTATGGTTGAATATTCACGTTTAGGATTAGTTCAACATTCTTGGACAAAAAGATTTGTACATTACTAGATAAAGTAAAAGCACAATCAAGTGGGAGATTAACATTATACACATTTAAAGTAAATGAAAATGCACAACGATTTTATGAAAAACAAGGATTTAAAATCATAGGTAGAGGACATGAAAATGAAGAAAACTTAGCTGATATTCAATACAAAAGGATATCCAAATAAATGATTATCAGGTGCTTTTGTGGTAAAAAAGCTAGAGTTCTTCTTCAACTAAAGGGGCAAGAGTTAAACAAGGTGTTGCAGCGGCAGCATCTTTTTTCTTGTTGAGCTAACGGTGCAGGTTAATGCAAGAAGGATTCTAGAGGGCATATAACAAAGGATTTACTCCATCCTAAATAGGTATATTAATCATATGATTAATATACCTATTTAGTTATGGGATGGTGTTAATTTTGAGTTTTAAAAAAAGAATCTCCTGTTTGTTAGTTGTTTTTTTAGTTTTTGTAAATTTGATTGGTAGTGAAGGAATCGCTTCAGATGGTGAAATTACGTTAAAAGAAGCGATTAATATTGGATTACAGAGAGCAAAAGAATGGAATGAAAAAGCAACACTTATAAGTGTAAACAGTGTGGATGAAAAGATGGGAGGCTCGAGAGGAGAAAAAGGGAAACGCTTTAATTGGTTTATGATTTTTATGGTTCCAGGTACAGAGGATTATGTACTAATTGGTATCTCAGAAAAGAAAATTACCGTGTTTAGACCGAGCCAGCAATCTCAGGTTCCAATAATACCCTACGATGAGATTAAGTTCGATAGCTCTGATGTTATCCAACTGGCAAAGGATAAATTCGGACTAAGACAAGGAAAAGATTGCGCAACGGGATATCATTTTACACTTGATAGTATTGATGGTATGCCTATTCTAACAGTGTTTGGAAATGATCGAGAAAACCGTTTTACTCGAATATCATTCAATGCCCAAAACGGAGATGTGGTCAGTGCCATTCATAAATTACCATACGGTGGAGGATTAATATCCAAACGCATTGGCATCGATAACATAACAAAAAAAGGGATGGCGATAACGGGGGTTGTTGCTGGAAACAACAATTTAGTGGTATGGGGAGACAAAAAGCCAACACAATTTAGTACAACCAAACAACCTTTTATTGAATGGAGCCATAACAATGGAGAAACATGGACAGAACTTCAAGCTAATAATTTTGTAACACACGCGTGGTTTGATATAAATGATCAATTATATGTAGCTACGGAAAAAGAATTAAGGGCAGTATTACATCAAAAAGTAAAGGAACGAAAATTCTTTCACTAGACCAATCTATCGAGAAAATCGATTATTCAATCAACAACCATATAGCTGTGCTATCGAATGGAAAGGTTTACTATACGACCAATCAAGGGGAGAGTTGGGAACAAGCTATAGTACCTAAACCATTTTATGTGGTTCAAATATCGGATGATGGTGATTTGATAGGACTTACAGAGGAAAAGAAGATTCTTCAAAAGACAAATGATGAGTGGAACGAGATAACTATGCCGAAAAGAAATGATGAACCTCTAGATATAAAAGTGATTAATAATAGGCTATTTATTACCACACAAAGTGGAATTTGGGTCAGAGATCTTCAAGAGGGAAATTGGAGAAAAATTAATGTTGATGAAGAGGTAGTTAAATTCGTTAAAAAAGGAGAGAAATTATTCGGAACTACACATAGAGGTGAAGCTATTTATTCCATCAACACGAAAGATGAAAGAAAATCTGAAAAAGTGTTTGATGCGAGGGATTTCATCGTTTGGGATGTGGATATCATGGGAGATACTTTATGGATTGCAACTATACCTGATTATTCGTGGGAAGAAATGCCGATTCCGCAGAGACGGTAAAAGTTTGAAGTGTATATCCATGAAAAAACCATGTGAAGCATTTCACTTAAACTAACGGGTAGCTTTACTTGAAGAACATTGAGTTGCATATGCACCTCTTTTTTTCTTTAGTGAACTAACGGAGCAGTTTAGTTGAAGAAGGAATGATTGTAACTGAACAGGATAAACTAAACCTAAATATAATTTAGGGTGATGAAATTGGATAAAAGTAAACCTCTTCTATTGGTTTTATTTAGTATATTAATTTGTGGGTTGTATTCTGGAACAGTAAATGCACAACCGAACGATACTCTTCCCTCTTTTGAGGAAAAATCTACTAAAGTAAGACAATACACCCCTTTAGAACTCCAGTTAGAGTCTTTTATAGGCGGTCTGCGCGTAGGTGAACCGAAACAAGCAGTTGAATTTTGGATATTAGGCGTAAATAATCGAAGTGGTGCCATTCAATATACGATGTTGTCCCCTTCGCTTCAAGAAAAAACAAGGAGTAAATTTGAGGAAACTCGCTGGATAACAGGGCAGTCAAGCCCTTCGGTTAATAACTTTCGTTTAACCAACGAAGAAAAGCTTAACGAATCCAAAAGGCGGTATACCGTTAAATACGATGTAGAGTCATCTACGCAGAATTTGGTAAGTGGGCAGAAGATTATTATTGTGGAAAAGAATCTAGAACCATTTAAAGAAAATTGGTTTATTTCATCAATAACAACGAAATATAACGAATGGGAAGCATTTACCCCAGCCGAGACAGTTTTAAAATAAACCATTGCAGTTAACAATTCCACAAAAATACGCTGTTGATATGATTTTTCTTATGTTTGCACCTCAAAACGGAACCCGTTAATATACATCTTGGGTTTCTCTTTTTTGAAAAACAATCAAATTAAGGGTAAAGTTTGTGAATGAATTCACTTAAACTAACGGGGTGCTTTACTTAAAGAATATTGCTTTACCTAAAGCAAATACTACCTTTTAAAAAGGTAGGTGATTAGATGAAAAAGATATCAGTAATATTTTTATTGTTATTAATTAGTTTAACATCTGTTTTAACTTGGAACAGACCACAGTTAGCAGAGAATGTCAGTGCTGAAGAAATACATTCCGATTTTTATGATGTATTATTGGTGTTATTAGACCCGTATGCAAGGAAAGTAATTAATAAGGAATATCCAAGTCGTAGTTATGCACTTTGGGATGCAGAAATATTAGAAATTAAACGATTAGCTGGTGGATATTCTCAGTATGATTTTACAGTGAAAGTAAAATATGATACGTATACAGGTCCTTTTAACCCACCTGAAGGTCCTATTACATTAACCTTTCTTGTAACAACAGAAGGGGTTTCAGTAAAAAATATTCAAAAGTAAGTCCTTATAAAGCTTTCTACCCTATTCAACTAACGGGGCTTTACTTCAATAAGAACAGGACTGGCGTTTATGATTAATTTTCATGTATGCAAGTCCTTTTGTTGTGCCTTCATAAGAATACTCCTGTAGCTCCACACAGCATTATTGGCACTAAAAAACTGACCTGAGAGCAACCCATGCAACCAAGTATCCACTTGAACAAATCTCGATGCGTCTGAGCGCTATTTGAACAGGGGGATAAAAGAAAAAAGCACATCAATTAATGATGCGCTACCTCAATCTAATCATAACTAGTTTTATAATCCTACTATCTAAGATTTAAGTTTGAACAATATTATTATTTTTCAGTTTCTCCTAACTGCACTGAAAATGTGTTGAGATTATTTTCTTTTGTAATTGTGTTAACAATGTCAGTTATTTTATTTATAGTTTTATCCTCTCTGTCAAAGTTAAATAGTGAAAATGACAGTATTTTATGTTCAGGTGAATATATTGTATAAAGAATTCTTTTGTCTGGAGAAAATCCGTTTTCTGTGAGAGCGTTTATTATTTTTTTAGTTAGTTCAGTTTCTTCGATTTTTTTTCGAATCTCGTCAACTTCTTTTATTTGTTCTTCGGAGTTTGAAACGAATATATAAGGGGTAATTTCTGTTACAGGTTGGGAATTACGATTATAAAACACGAAGATTCCGACGATTGTAATTAACAAAAGAGATGAAATTGAAAAGATAATCTTTTTCTTGATGTTAATTCCTCCTTACATGAAAGGTATGTATATTATTAAAAAATATGATTCTTGGTTCAAGTTAAATAAAAGGAGATTTTCATCGAAAAATGTTAAAGAAGCGATTATTTGTACTGAAAAATATAAAGTGATTTGCTGAACAATATGAGGAAATTAATAAATACGGTGTACTTCACTTTTCGTTGCGAATATCTAAGAATTTGTGAAGAATCACATCACACTTAAACTCCCATGAAAATAAAACTCTTCAATTTCGGAATAAAGACAACACGAAAGCAGACGCAGCTCATTTGTTTTTTTAAATTTGCAGCGTCAAAATTAGGGTGGAATTATTTGTTGGATTAGGAGGCATCTGGTTCAATGATTGTGACGTTATACCCTAAGTTTTCAAGTCTTCGAACTGAATATCGTACAATAGATTGTTCTTTTTGCTTGTCAAAGTAATCTTCACCTAAGTCTACGTACATTTCTTTGCGTGTTAAGAGATAGTAGGCGATCCTTAAAATTGCATGGGCAACGGATATTCCTGCTCGCTTTTTACCTTTTCGCGAAGCAGTTCGTCTATACATTGCACCCAAGTAGGTTTTGGATCCTCTGACAGAATGAGCAGCTTCTATTAAAGCTGATTTCAAGTATTTGTTTCCTTTTTTCATGTTAGTTGATTTCCTTTTACCAGCACTCTCGTTGTGTCCAGGTACTAGCCCTGCCCAGGAACATAAGTGAGCCGCACTGGGGAATTGCTTCTCCACGTCGGTTCCGACTTCTGCTAAGATTTGCTCAGCCATTCGGGTAGCGATGCCAGGAATGGAATCCAACCGTTCTATATCTTCTTGGTGAGAAGATAGTCTAGTAGCTACCTCCAGATTTAACAGTTCAATCTGTTCACTAAGAAAATCAATATGGGTAAGAATGGTTTTTAACATTAGCCGTTGATGTGGATTGATATACCCGCGAAGAGCGAGTTCAAGCTCATCCTTTTTCTTCTTCATTGTTCTTCGAGCGAAGCTCGCTAGTTTTTCAGGATCATCCTCTCCATCTGCGATGGCACGAAGCATGTCACGAGATGAGACACCCATAATGTCGGAGACAACGGAGCCAAGTTTGATATTTGCTCCTTCTAGTACCTTTTGAATCCGATTATGTTGTCTAGCACGCTCTTCGATAATACTACGACGGTATCGAACTAACTCTCGTAGTTCTCGTTGATTTCGGTCCGGAATAAAACTTGCTTTGAGTAGTCCGTGTCGAAGTAGTTTGGCGATCCATTCTGCGTCTTTCACATCGGTCTTGCGACCTGGTACTGCTTTCATATGTTGAGCATTCACTACTAAAAATTCAATATTCTCAGCTTCAAGTAAGTTAACGATCGGCTTCCAAAATACACCTGTACTCTCCATTGCTACGTGGGTACAACCATGCTCCTTGATCCAGTCGATTAACTGTAATAGAAATACAGTTTTAGTGGAAAATGTTTGAATCTCCTTTCCTTTTGGAGTCATAACACATGCAGTAATGGAATCCTTGTGAACGTCCATCCCACATGCGCGTTCAATGATTACTTCCATTGTAATCATCCTTTCTACGGCAAATAGTGTTGGAGGCTGGTGCAACAACCAGAGTAGGATTAATCTCCCATGAGTGCTTCCCGTAAGGGAGCGACATTCTGTGATGCACCGTGGTCGTTGGAGTCAGACTAACGGATGGGCTCTATCGCACCATAGTTCATCGACCTTCCTCTCCCAGCCGTAGTATCCTATACCCGATTTTCACATTTTCATTCTCTGTGGTGTAGCGCCGATTTTGCGCTACATGGATGGCTAACGGGTGCTTTACTTGAAGATCATTGAGTTGAATAATGCAGCTCTTTTTTCTTTATTGAACTAACGGAGCAGGCTAGTTGAAGAGTGTTGTTTAACTTGTTGTTCAACAATCGGGCCAGATTGTTGAATAATAACTTTTTATGAAAGATTACTAAATGAAGGTTTGGGAACAATTTAATTACAATTTATGTCTATATTGAAAAAGGGAGGTGTCATTATGTGGTTAATATTAGGTCTTATTGCTATAGTAGCAACTTGTATAAATCTTTTTATGTATGGGACAGGTAAAGATTATAAATTGGCAATGGCAATGGGGTTATCATTTACAGCATTGACACTCTGTGCAGAACATAGCCTTGTATCTAATTGGATAAAAGGTGAAGATTGGTCGGCTTTAAGGGAAGTACCTAATATGAATAAGGCGTTTTGGTTTCTGACAATTGTTTCTATCTTACTAAATATAGCACCTATACTTTTAGAACTAAAAAATAAAAAATAATTACTGATTGTTGTTCATTTGGATTTACAACGGTAAGCAAAATAAAGTCCCAAACATCGCTTTTGGAACTTTTTTATTTAATATTGTCTAATTAATAAAAAATTTTGACACTAAAATATGAAAGTAGGTGTAAACGATGAATGTTATTCCTATTAAGTCCACAGGTATCGCTGCTGTATTATTAAAAGAAATAAATAACGCATATCATGTTTTACTACTAAAAAGAACATCTCATAATTTAAATAATATTTGGTGCTATATAGGTGGCGGTATTGAAGATGGAGAAACGGCAATAGAAGCTGTTTATAGAGAAATTACAGAAGAAACAGGCATCACAGAACTCGAATTGTATTCTTCTAATCAATTTGACCAAATTTTTTCTCCGCAAGAGAATTACATTTACATTGCACCGGTGTTTGTAGGTTTTGTTCACGAAGAGCAATCTGTCTTTTTAAACGACGAACATAGTGAATATCAATGGATTCCTTTTGAAAAAGCAAAAGAAATTGTAAGTTTACCTGGTAATGAAGAAGTTCTTCAATCTATTGAAAATAATTTTGTTAAGAAAAAACCTTTGGGTCATTTAAAAATTTAACTGCCTTAATACAGTTGGTGAGGATAAATCGTACACCATATTGTGAGTACATCATGCATAAGAAAATAAAATAACGTTCCCAAATGAAAGTTAAGTAATAGAACAAAAAGGTACGAATGTCGTTTAAATCAATGTTCGTACCTTTTTGGGAGGAATAACGATATTCCACAATCTGGCGCAATTCTGGAACATGAATTATGCCCTTTCTATATATAGAGCCGTATTGATGAGGTATGCTTTCTAAGTATATTAATTGAATTGGATGGGGGGGAATTAGGCTTGATTTTAGATAAAGAACTACATATTCGACTTATGAAATCTGGTGATTTTGATTTAATGGTAAAATGGCTAAATGACCAGAGGGTATTAGAATTTTATGAAGAACCACCTTCAAATTTAGGTAGGGTGATAAATAAATACGGTCCAAGAATAGAAGGTAAACACTATGTTATTCCTTGTATTGTAGAATACAAAAATGAATCAATTGGTTATATACAATACTATGAGATTCCAGAAACTGAATTGAAAAAATACGACTATCAAGGAAACCAAAATATCTATGGAATAGATCAATTTATAGGTGAACCTAAATTATGGGGTAAAGGAATTGGAACCAAAATAATACAAATGATGTTAAATTACCTTTGTAATAAAGGTGCCTCAAAGGTTCTATTAGAGGTAAAAAATGATAATGTCAGAGCAATATCAAGCTATAAAAAATGTGGTTTTAAGAGAATCAAAGATCTTAACAACAATCTAGTTTTAATGGAATGGATAGCTAAAATCGATTAAAACT
Source organism: Lysinibacillus xylanilyticus (assembly GCF_001183605.1). GTDB lineage: Bacteria > Bacillota > Bacilli > Bacillales_A > Planococcaceae > Lysinibacillus > Lysinibacillus xylanilyticus. The sequence continues at coordinate 169,048 of NZ_LFXJ01000005.1, forward strand.
TATACTTCATCATTAAGCTAATGAGAGCTTTATCTTCAACAATCGGGCGCGATTGTTGAAGAAGCGTCGCTGTTCTTATTCAACTAAACCAGCTAATAGATTGTCAATAAAAATCTTTTAAATTAAAAAACACTTCATGCTATACTAAAAAGCGCAACTCAAATAACCCTCCGAATTCAATTTAGGAGGATTTTGTTGTATTTGAAAATTTTGTTTCTATATAGTTTCTTGGAATGGTGTTTTCGTTTTTAACATGGCATAAATCCAGTGTAAAAGCTTATTAGCACAAGCAATTATAGCTACTTTATATGGTTTACCTTCTTCTCGTTTTAAATCATAGAAAGTTCGTAATCGCTTATTTCTTGCTATAGTTTCAGGTGTTGTTTTCTTTTTCCGACTATCTCGAATAGAACAGCGAACAGCTGTATAAAGCATGTGGCGAAGCCTAGCTGAGCCACGTTTAGTAATGTGATTTTTCGTGCTTTTAAAGCGTCCTGATTCAAATATACTTGGATCTAGTCCCGCAAAAGCCACCAATTTTTTCGGATGATTAAACCGATCAATTTCTCCGATTTCTGAAATAATCGTTGCAGCGATTTTTTCACCAATACCGGGAATTGATTGGAGTAATTCATATTCTTCAAGTTGTGCCGCTAACTCATCAATCTCACGCTCCAACGTAGAAAGTTGTTGGTGGTACACTTGAAGTAAATCAATATACATATTCAAACTGACTAGAAGACTTTGAGAAAGAGTTGATTGAAATGGATTGCGTTCTGCAGCTCTGATTAATTTTACCGATCTTTCAAGCGCCCAATTAAACGAACGTGCTTTGCAATGTGTATCAATGAATTGTGCGATTTCTTCAACACCTGCTTCTAGTACTGATTCAGATGTAGGGAAGGACTGTAAAGTCCTTAATGAAATCTCAGCGTACAAATCACCAAAAACTCCTTTATACTCAGGGAAAACTTGATCTAATACAGCTTGAAATTGCAGCTTTGTTTGAACCATAATTCCTGTCATATTTTCATGTTGTCTTGTGAGATGTCGAAGATTTAACAGCTGAATACCGCGCTTTTTCTGAGGTTCTAAATCCTCTTTGTAATATAGTTCACCTAAATGATAAGCATCTATGACATCTGTTTTGGTTTTTCGTAAACTAGAGCTTTTGGCTCGGTATGAAACAAGGGGATTTACGATAATGACGACGTATTCTCTCGCTTCTAAAAATTGTACAACGGGGGCATGATAGTGACCCGTTGATTCCAAAACAACAGGTGGTTTTAACCCTGTTTGACGCTCTAAGTCTAGTAAATAAGAGTGTAACTCTTTAAGTCCTTCCACCGTATGTTCAATTTTCACACTGTTTTTATAGGGTATTTTTTTATCCAAGAACATTTGAACCTGACTTTCACCTTTTGCGATATCCAGACCTACAACTGGATTCATAAATTATCTCCTCCTTATGAAGTGGATTGACCAGTAACCTCTATCTACCTTGTCATTCATATCTTCGCTTGTTATACGGGATCGTAATGTCCCAACCAGCCTAATCATGTGTTAACAAGTAGAGGGCGAACAGTTTAGTTATCGGAATCAAGTCCCACGGGTGCTTCCGTTCTACTCCGGCTACTATCAATCTATAAATTGAATAAAAAATAGTCAACCAGATTTCTCCGGTTGACCTTATAATACGAACGGGTGCTTTAGTTAAATTTTGATTCACGAAATATCGAACCAAAAAGACAGAATTTAATTTCTACACATTTTGTAGATTAAATCTGCCTTTTTGTTTTAGAGAAAACAGTCCTTGATAAAAAGTAGGCTTATATAATATTTTTAATCAAACTATATTAAAAGTACACCATCGTTCTGAGTTACAAGAGAAAGATTATTTTTTGTATACAGGATTCCTGTCAATAAAATCATCTATTTCTTCCTTCAAGGTATAAACCTGAGTGAAGTAAAGATGACCTACCAAAATACCCTTAGATTTCCATTTCTCCATTTCATTATAATGGAAAGTTACAAAATACTCATACAATTTTTCCCTTCCAATTCCTTGTTTTTCAGCCATCTCTGCAATAGAAAGACCTTTTTTCCAATATACGTCATACTCTTTAGCAGTTAAACCCAATAGTTTATAAATTTCATCATATTTATATTGAAATTGGTAAACCACTTCACCTTCACTTGTAGCTATTTCATCTAAATGACTATCTTTTGCTTGAGCAATTTGGGGGGGATTCGAACAAATAGAAATTAAAAACAAGGATAAAACTGTTTTTATAAGGAGCTTCAAAATAACACCTCCTCCATTTTTGATTTTAACTATGTTTTATTTTGTGGGGTTTTCAAAATTTTATGCCGTTCACTAAATCTTATGAAAAGAATATATTTGAGTGACTCTGCTGTTTTAAAAACTGTTGTTATTTAACTAACGATGCAGTTTAGTTGAAGAGTGTTGTTTAACTTGTTGTTCAACAATCGGGCCAGATTGTGGAGTAATGCCTTTAAAGAAAATTGGATTTATAGGTTGAAATTTAGAAGAGAGCTAATAATACGGATAAATTATCAAAAGTAATATATGAATCAATGTGGGTGAAAAACTAGATACATTAGCAAAATTAATCTTTTGATTATTTCCAAAATTCAATCTAATGTCTGATATAATTAGTTAGTTGGAAAAAATACTAAGGGATGGTGAGTTTCATTGAAAATTCTTGAAACGGATCGACTTGAAACAAAAGTAATTCTAGATAGATTAACCGCCTCATTTTTCGATGCTTTTACTAATAAAAATGGAAATAAACCGAATGTACGCGCCCTCACCGAATTATTTATTCCAGAGGCAATGATCATTGCGAATACAGATTGCGCTCCTATTATTTATAGTCTTCAGCAGTTTATCGAACCCCGTGAGAAACTATTAAGTGAAGGGAACTTGATAAATTTCAAGGAAGAAGAAGTGTACGAAATCACAGAGATTTTCGGAAATATCGCTCATCGCTTCAGCCTGTATCGAAAAACAGGTGTGTTGTCTGGCGAAGCATTTGATACAATGGGCATGAAAACGATGCAGTTCATTTGCACGCCCTCTGGTTGGAAGATAAGCTCAATAGCTTGGGATGATGAAAGAAATGGCTTAACCATTCCGGAAAGGTATCGGAAAAAATAACTATGCAAAAGACTCTCTTTTCGGGATAGTCTTCATCTAATTGCTTCAAAGCATGCGGTGACATAGCTTTGGGGATTTCCAATTATCTTGAAGAAGTAGATGACGTAGCCTAGTATTTGTAATTTTCTTCAACAATCGGGCGCATTTCTTTAATAAAGAGATTCCCTATTTTTAATTAAAGGGCCAAATTGTTGAAGAAGATTGTACAATGGGAGATAGAGTTTAACGATAGGAAAACAGAGGTGGTTATAGTGAATTTAAAGCCTATTAAAGCAGCAGAACGATTTATTAATCAGTACTTTCCTCATTGTCAGGGAGCTGTACTGGCTGGAAGCGTTGTTAGAGGTGAAGAAACTGATACCTCAGATCTTGATATTGTTATTTTTGAAAAAAATATAATGGCATCTTATAGGGAGTCATTGATTGATTTCGGATGGCCAATAGAGATTTTTGTTCACAATTTAACTTCCTATAAACATTTTTTCGAAATGGATTATAAAGATGCCAAACCTTCTATGCAAAGAATGATATCTGAAGGGATTATATTAAAAGATGAAGGAATTATAGATTCTATAAAAAAAGAGGCCGAAGAGATATTAAAACAGGGTCCTGAAGAATGGACAGAAGAAGAGGTTACGATAAAACGGTATTTTATAACTGATGCTCTTGATGACTTTATAGGTTGTAATAATCGTGCTGAGGAAATATTTATAGCCAACTCCTTAGCTGATCTTGTTCAGGAGTTCGTTTTAAGAACTAATCGATATTGGATAGGTTCATCGAAATGGATTATACGTGCCCTGAAGCATTACGATGTAAAATTTACAGAAGAATTCATAGAGGCTTTCGATGACTTTTATAAAACTGGTGAGAAAGGAAAGGTTATTCAACTAACTGAAATTGTTTTAGAACCATTTGGCGGTCGACTTTTTGAAGGTTTTTCGTTGGGAAAGGAAAAACTATAAAATAACATTCTCTTCAACAATCGGGCGCTTTTCTGAAATAAGGAAAGCGTCTTTCTCATGAAAAGGGCTAGATTATGGAAGAAAATAAACACATATTTATACTATAATTGAGATTGTGAAGGATTAAACTTAAGCTATCGCAGCAGGTTAGTTGAACAAGTAAACATCCTATCTTACCATAGTTAAAAGAAGTGACTTTAAGGAGATATAAAATTGTACCAATTGATAAAAAGGGCACTTGAACCTTACTCATTAGGAAACGAATCATTATTTATTGAAAAAGAGTTACATAAAGGCAGTTGGAATAGTGACCTACATTACAAAATAACTGCAGATGGAAATTAGTTCTTTTTTTAAAAAAGTTTGAAGTTAATAAAAAAGCCATTCCTATAAAAAGGTAAATTAATGCTACAGATTTGTTCGGAATAAATAAAATGTAATTACTTGAACCGAGTGACGTCCAAAATCCACTCATAAACATAAAGAAGCCTATCAAATAAAGGAATCTTCCGATTGTAGTACGTTTTTCCATATGTAGATTCCTCCTGAAATATGGATTATCGTATATCGAAGCATATCTTAATTAGGAAGTTTTTAGAACTATGGATTGATTTAATTACTGTGCAATATGAGGAAAAAACTAAGAAAGGGTCACTGAGCTGGTAGTGACCTTAAAAATGAGGGAGGCCGTGACGGTCAACCAACGCTACTACCTAATAAGTGCGTGCGATACACTCAACATTAATGTGTGCAATTTAATGTTACTTATATATTAAAAAAAGCCACACCACACATTACAGCTGATTGTTTGTTATGTAATATGGGATAGCTTAGTACAAAAACATCGTGGGGCGATATTAAAACAAATTATGCTATCCCAAAACTATATTATGTTAATGGGGTTTGTAACATTACTTATAAATTCGTTTTGAATATGACAAAATAAAAACCCCAGTTCTAAACTGGGGAGACGGTTTATCAGGTAAATAAATATTATTTTTCTGGATAATCTACGTGTAATGGTGGTGGAACTAACCAACCTTTATTTTTATTAAGTCGTAGTAGTTTAGCACCGATTAGAGCTTTTGCTGCATGGAATTGACCATACATTAATGCGATATCTTCTCGAGTAGAAGTACCCATTACTTGACTGCATGCAACTAATCCAGCGGCTAGGTCAGCAGTAAGTGCAGCACTTATTTCTGGATCATTAAACTTAGCACCAGGAGGGATATCTTCTAGTCTTGCTACAGGTCTTTCAGGTGGAGCAGGTGGTAAACCAATACCATTAGTTTTTAGAATTTTTTCTAATTGTTTTACTTCTTCCCTACAAAGTTCGATTATATCTTCAATAATTTTTTTTAGATCTTCGTCACCTGCATGATTATAGAACGTTTGATATCCAGCAATCATACCGTAGTCTGCAACTAAACCTGACCAAACACTAAATACTTCACCATAATGCAACGGTTCATCTTTTGGATTTCCGCTAAGTATTCCCATACTACACTTCCTTTTCTGGTTTTTCGCCAATTTTCAAACAAGGATAGTATGGATGAAATTTTTTAAAAAATTCATATAAAAACAAGGTTACTGAACAATTTGAAGAAATTAATAAATATGGTGTGATCCGCTTTTAATTGGAATACCTAAGAATTTGTGAAGAATTGCACTTAAACTCCCATGAAAATAAAACTCTTCAATTTCGGAATAAAGACAACACGAAAGCAGACGCAGCTCATTTGTTTTTTTAAATTTGCAGCGTCAAAATTAGGGTGGAATTATTTGTTGGATTAGGAGGCATCTGGTTCAATGATTGTGACGTTATACCCTAAGTTTTCAAGTCTTCGAACTGAATATCGTACAATAGATTGTTCTTTTTGCTTGTCAAAGTAATCTTCACCTAAGTCTACGTACATTTCTTTGCGTGTTAAGAGATAGTAGGCGATCCTTAAAATTGCATGGGCAACGGATATTCCTGCTCGCTTTTTACCTTTTCGCGAAGCAGTTCGTCTATACATTGCACCCAAGTAGGTTTTGGATCCTCTGACAGAATGAGCAGCTTCTATTAAAGCTGATTTCAAGTATTTGTTTCCTTTTTTCATGTTAGTTGATTTCCTTTTACCAGCACTCTCGTTGTGTCCAGGTACTAGCCCTGCCCAGGAACATAAGTGAGCCGCACTGGGGAATTGCTTCTCCACGTCGGTTCCGACTTCTGCTAAGATTTGCTCAGCCATTCGGGTAGCGATGCCAGGAATGGAATCCAACCGTTCTATATCTTCTTGGTGAGAAGATAGTCTAGTAGCTACCTCCAGATTTAACAGTTCAATCTGTTCACTAAGAAAATCAATATGGGTAAGAATGGTTTTTAACATTAGCCGTTGATGTGGATTGATATACCCGCGAAGAGCGAGTTCAAGCTCATCCTTTTTCTTCTTCATTGTTCTTCGAGCGAAGCTCGCTAGTTTTTCAGGATCATCCTCTCCATCTGCGATGGCACGAAGCATGTCACGAGATGAGACACCCATAATGTCGGAGACAACGGAGCCAAGTTTGATATTTGCTCCTTCTAGTACCTTTTGAATCCGATTATGTTGTCTAGCACGCTCTTCGATAATACTACGACGGTATCGAACTAACTCTCGTAGTTCTCGTTGATTTCGGTCCGGAATAAAACTTGCTTTGAGTAGTCCGTGTCGAAGTAGTTTGGCGATCCATTCTGCGTCTTTCACATCGGTCTTGCGACCTGGTACTGCTTTCATATGTTGAGCATTCACTACTAAAAATTCAATATTCTCAGCTTCAAGTAAGTTAACGATCGGCTTCCAAAATACACCTGTACTCTCCATTGCTACGTGGGTACAACCATGCTCCTTGATCCAGTCGATTAACTGTAATAGAAATACAGTTTTAGTGGAAAATGTTTGAATCTCCTTTCCTTTTGGAGTCATAACACATGCAGTAATGGAATCCTTGTGAACGTCCATCCCACATGCGCGTTCAATGATTACTTCCATTGTAATCATCCTTTCTACGGCAAATAGTGTTGGAGGCTGGTGCAACAACCAGAGTAGGATTAATCTCCCATGAGTGCTTCCCGTAAGGGAGCGACATTCTGTGATGCACCGTGGTCGTTGGAGTCAGACTAACGGATGGGCTCTATCGCACCATAGTTCATCGACCTTCCTCTCCCAGCCGTAGTATCCTATACCCGATTTTCACATTTTCATTCTCTGTGGTGTAGCGCCGATTTTGCGCTACATGGATGGCTAACGGGTGCGTTTGTTTAAGAAGAAATATAAACTTATTATTCATTTTATAAATAATTATTGGATGTAAATGAAACAACTTAAAGAGCCTTGCTACTTATAATTTGTAGTAAGGCTCTTACCTTTTTGAGTAAAATTAAATAACAACTTAATAAATTCAAATCAAAAGAGGGTATGAGTTATAAAACAGTAGCGAAAGAATTTGGAATTGATCATTCAATGATAAGACGTTGGGCTTCAGGCAAGAGACTACAAAAGTGCCACAGCAGAAGAATTTTATTACTCTTTGCAATATGGTTACTAATCAACAACACTTGGAAATGTTTCGGAGTAACTAACGGCTTTAAGGGGATGCTTCGAAGTGAAGTGAAACCTATTTCCTACAGTCATTTTTTTGTGAAGGATTTCTAATGTGCAATAAAAAAGTAAATTGCCTTAGGTACTAATTGTAATTTTAATGTTAGTGCATAACTTAAAATTCCAAATGAGTTACTGACCATTGTGAGGATCAAACGAACAATATTGTTCAGTAAAGGAAGAGTGCATAAGTATGAAAAGAAAAAAGGAGTAATCCCTGCGCAAAAGGTTAATCACTCCTAACTATGAAATCTATTGAAGTTTTGAAATGAAGAGAGTTTTTATATCTCTAGACAATTGGACTTAACATTTTAAGGATAATAGAAGCATTTACGTTTGTTTGTGTGCCTCCTGCTAAAGTTTGAAGGATTACTGCTGCGGCAGAAGAATGATTCCTAAGTGTAAGAAACCCGTCGGATGGTATGGAAATTATTACTTGACCTGTGTTTTGTTGAGTACCAGCTCCTGAACCATAGACTGCTTGCGTAACAGGTGCACCATTTAAAAATAGTGTGAATTGGTTAGGTTCAACACCTGATACGATAAAAGTAACCTCGTAGATTCCCGGTGTGGTAACAAAAATTTGAGAGGTTCCTGGAGCATGCGTAATCCCCGGTGTAACTATACCTGTTGAATCAAAAATAATATCTGCCTCTACAGCTACAGTTTCAGCACCTAGATTATAGATATAACCATATTCGCAAAGACCACTACATGCTGTTGGTGTTACAGGAATAGCGCCGGTAATTCCACAGAGATCTACGGCTGTGAATGGTCCTATTTGGCTTCCGCATAAGCAGGTACGTTTATTACAGTTACTACAGTTATCCATTTTTTCACCTCCATTTGTAGTATTTTATTCGTATGAAAAATGGAGTAAAGGGCAATAGGCTACAATCAATTAATAATTTAAACTTCATTATTGATATTCTGTTTTACAGAAAATTGGTAACATGGTTTAAATAATTTATAAAAAGGTCAATGCACATTTTGAGGAAAATGTACAGGAGAAAAGGTGATAGGCTGGATAGCGGTGTGCAATAACAATGTGGGGCAATGCAAAGCTAATGGGATTTAAAAACATTTATAACACTATAAAGATGTGGGAAAGGATGAAAAAAAGCCATCTCCTTAGTCGGAAACGGCTATAACGTTATGTTAAACAGGGTGTTCACAATGTGGGATTGCTAAGCAAATTTGCTTAACACTACTATAACTATTTTGTAATTGCGGGTTTTGAATAGTTGATGGCCTTGAAAATCGAATTAAAAAATAAAAAAAACCGCAGCGTCGTCACACGCTACAGCAAACTAACGAACAATATGAGGATTAAACGAAAATAGAGCGATTAAAATATCGCTCTAAAAAACTCATAAAATCCCATATTCATCGGGATAGCCCAAATAAAGAACCCGAGCAGGGCAATTGGGCCAAGTAATAAATTATAAATCTTGGTTGGCAAAATATTGCCTAATAGGACTTTATAAATCGCTGTACATACTACCATAACAACAGGGAGTAATAGCATTGGTGGAATGAAATATAAAAGACTTCCACCTAGCGATATTCCTGAAAATATGTCCATTGAATTACCTCGTTATGTTTTTATGTGAATTGTAACATAAAAAGCCGCAGCGTCGTCATACGCTACAGCTCAGAAAGATTTGGTGCAACAAATATAATAAAGGGTCACTTCCATAAAAAAGTAACCCTATTATAACTTAACCTGGTATCCGAATAGCCTGAATTTCTTGACAATCGATAATAAGTGTTGAGCCTGGTTCTGTTGTTGGATCGTTGAAGAATGCACAGCAATTGTTTGGGTCAAAGGAAATAAAAATAACGTCTTCTATATCTTGACCACCACGTAAGAAAAGATCAACTACAGTTGAAGTTTGTAAGGTTCTTAATTGATTACAAACACAACCTTCACAGTGATTCATGGAGTGTTTTTCTTTTTTCTTTTTATCACAAGAATCACAATCAGAGTTCATAATTTTAATATTTATAATATCGCTCATTAGCAATACCTCCTTTTCAATTTTATTAAGGTAAAGTTAACCTTACTTTATTAATATATGATTAAAAAAGTAGTTCGCTTGGCGATTTGTCTATTAAACAATGATTGGGTTATACAAAAAAGAAAATGGGTAATAGACCCTTATTAGTTTTATGAGGATTTTGTGCAGTAAATATAATAACAGGTCACTTCTATAAAGAAAGTGACCTGTTATAACTTATCCAGGTATCCGGATAGCCTGAATATCTTGACAATCGACGATTATTGTTGAGCCTGGTTCCGTTGTTGGATCGTTGAAGAATGCACAGCAATTGTTTGGGTCAAAGGAAATAAAAATAACGTCTTCTATATTCCGACCAAATATGAAAAGATCAACTACAGTTGAAGTTTGTAAGGTTCTTAATTGATTACAAACACAACCTTTACAGGGATTCATGGATTTCCTTTCCTTCTTACCACAAGAATCACAATTAGATTTAGTTCTAATATCGCTCATTAGCAATACCTCCTTTTCAATTTTATTAAGGTAAAGTTAACCTTACTTTATTAATTTATGATTAGAAAAAGAAAATTGATTGGCGATTTGTCTATTAACTAAAGATTTAATCTTATAAAAATCGAACATGGTAAATAGACCATTTTAAGATTTCATTAATGTACGTTAGAAAGAAAATGTGCAGTAAGTGAGGTGTGAACTAAATATGTATATGAGGAAAGAAACTATAAAAAAGGCCACTCGGTGGAAAGTGACCCTAAACCCAAAAATCAGAAGGGAGGTGCCTAGCTATTATTATTTATTGACCATCATAGCTATCAACAGATGTTTTTGTTAATACGATCTATTCATGAAACTAGCACCGACAATAATTAGAAGAATGAACAGTACAACGATAAAAGCGAATGGGTTTCGTTCGCGACGCTCTTCGCGAAATTCTCCGCTGTATTCCATAAAATATCCCTCCTTTCTATAATCTATAATATGTAGAGTTATAAAAATGAGAGGTGGCATTAATCTAATTAATATTTTCTTTTTAAAAAAATATTAATGTTACGTATTTTGAGAAAGATTTTGAGAAGGGAGGAGATTGAAATATGAAAGCTATAGAAGATTTAGAAAAAAGACTTAGAGGTGAAGTGGCTTCCAGAATGGATGATAGGGATATTGTAGACATCCTTGAAGTTCTTCAGGGTGCTAGACAGGAAATCGAACGTTTAAATCAAGTAATTACCAAACTTAGGGTAGAGCCATGTCCAATTTGTGATGAACAATAATTACTGCACACTTTGAGGAAAGAAACTATTAAAGGGTCACCAGGCTGGGATGGCGACCCTTAAATCGGAAAAGTTAATATCCAGTCATGAATGTAGCGCCGACAATAATTAGAAGAATAAATAGAACAACAATTAAGGCAAATGTAGAACCATTACCGCCGCCGTAATAGCCGCAGTTATTAATGCCACCAACATTTCCACCATAGTATCCCATAAAGCACACCTCCTTTTTACAATATATAATATGTTAGCTGTAGAGAAGGAGTATGGTTGATAAACCATTTAGCTATAGGCGTTAAAAAATATATTTTTGTGAGATAAGATCATAAAAAAAAGGGCCACTTGGGATGGAGTGACCCTTAGTAAAATAGATTAGGAGGTGTAAGGCTAAATTAGCTTTACCTTACTATTATTATGTGATAGCTATGTTTGTATAGTGAATTGCCTGTGAAATAGATTTAAAAATAAAAAAGCCGCAGCGTTTGCAGACGCACTGACCTAAAAAAATGAGACAAATAAAAACACCTTTCAGCGTGATCAGACGCTACAGCTCGAATTGGTTTATGCCCTTTGACGGTGCTTAACAACATTATTATACCACACCGTAGGAGGGCGAACCTATGTTAAAAGAGAAAACAGAATTAAATCGCTACCAACTAGACAAGGCAATTAAGAAGTACCATGACAACTTGTGTAAGTACATGAGAATGAAAGACGAGCTGGATTCATTAACAGCGGCAGCATCAACAGCACAATACGGAATTGAAGCAACAATGCCAAAAGCAGTTGGTGGAACAAGTGACCCAGTGCATGCACATGTTCAAATCAGAGCTTCACGTGAGGTTCGTATTAATAAAATCAAAGATGAATTACTAATGGTTCAAAACTTAACTGACAAGGTAACTGGCGACATAGAGCAAGAAGTGCTTTATTGGTTGCTTGAGGGCATGCCTTTCCGTTGGATTGGTGCAAAACTTAGTATGAGCCATACAAGCGTACAGCGAGTGCGTGAACGAGTTATTGATATGATGATGAAGTAACCTTCGGGTTTCTTCTTTTTTTAATTTAGCAGAAGCTTATGTACTATAATAAATATAACTGGAAAATTTAGGAACTTATGATACGCTTAGTTTTTCTAGTTTTTAAGATATAAATATCGTTTCTTCTTCAACTAACGATGCAGGATAGTTAAAGAACATTTAGGGTACGTTACTTCTAAAAAGGAGTAACCTAAATGAAAAATCTAATCTTAATTAGTTTGTCTATGTTTATATTTTCGTTCAGTCTTTCTATGTTATTAGGAAATCCTGTTTATTCACAAACTACACCTTCAGATAAAAATGAATATTTACATACTGCAAATAAGGAAAAAGTTTTTGATGAAACAGTAGATGAATTTTACCAGGCATTAAGAGAACTAAAGTATCCTGTACATCAGGAGGTTTATCAAAGATATAAGCAGAGGCCAAAGCAACAGCAAAGACATTTGGATACTGTTCTTTTTAAAGAAATGCCTGATGCATCTGTAAATATTAGAAAAAAGTTATTGTTTAATGAGGTGGAAGGATTAAATTATATAACTTTTGATGGAAATATTCTTCGTCCCTACCCTGATATTGATATTAAATACTATCAGACCGTTAGCCCTGATAGGCAAGTTTATTTCTTTTATTCCTTTAAAGACACAGAAAAAGAATTTAGAGGTAGATATGCAATTTATGATGTTGAAACAAAAGAAATGGTAGCAGGTGGAGGTACTTATATGCCAAAACTCAATCTTACAAGGAACACTTTCAATGAAGAAGGATAAATTTAGGGAAATAGCAAAAAAGGTTGTGTTCGTCTTGTTCACTAACGGGTGCGTTTCTTGAAGATCATTTACCTGCATAAAACACTTCTTCTTGAAGAATGAATGCTTGTTATTTTTCAAGGAGCTATGCAAGTAGTAGAAGAATAATTTTTACTTTTGTAACTATCATCGCTTATAAAACGAATTAGCCATCTGGCTGAATTTCTCAACAGATGGCTATTTAGTGTTTAAAGTTGAGTCGACTAATTGATAAGGAAAAGATTGAAATCGATTTAATAAATTTATTTTCAAAATTAATCTTCGTATTGAAGATCTATATCTCTTTTAGCTTGCATTTCTTGCTCCACATCTTGTTTTAAATATAAAACATAATCCATAACAAAATGTAAATCTACCTGCCCTTTATTGTACGCCGATTCCAGAGCATCATAATTTTTAGAGACCAAATAATAAAATAGGTCATCTTTGTTTATGCCTTGAATTTCAGCAATTTCTATCATACTTTTATCTCCCCGCATTTGGAAATACTCATTCTCAGTAAGGTTGAAAAAATTTGCTAAAGCTTTGAAATCTCTTTTGTAACTAAAAACAACTTTTCCTTCATCTTTATTTTCTATATTTGAAGAATTCCCAACGTTTTCTGAAGTTTGAGATTTTGCAGAAATTGAACTGTTTAAAAAAATGGAAATCAAAAACATAACAACTAGTGATGGATATAGAATTCTCTTCATATTGTACACTCCTTAATTATTTTAATTTTTTATTCCAACACAACTAATTATGTTCCAAAAATATTGATTTAAAACTGCGTAAAGAAAATGCTAACAGGGATAATTAATGCTATGAATTTTTTAAATATGGCAAAATGTAGATCAGCTATATAAACAACGCAAAAGTGAGGAAGTGGGAGTATAGGGGATATTCAAATTACGTATATGTATAAGGATAGAATGTATCAAGCGAAATCAATTAAATTTATTCCAATTAAATAATGTATTGTTAAACTACCATGAAAGAACTTAATCATCTTTCATTTTCTGTGGTGAAGTGCTGATTTTGCGCTTCATGGATGGCTAACGGGGTGCTTTAGTTAAATAACGACCTTCCACAATCGGGCGCATTTCTTTAATAAAGAGATGCCTATTTTTAATTAAAGGGCAAAAATTGTTGAAAAAGATTGTACAATGGGAGATAGAGTTTAACGATAGGAAAACAGAGGTGGTTATAGTGAATTTAAAGCCTATTAAAGCAGCAGAACGATTTATTAATCAGTACTTTCCTCATTGTCAGGGAGCTGTACTGGCTGGAAGCGTTGTTAGAGGTGAAGAAACTGATACCTCAGATCTTGATATTGTTATTTTTGAAAAAAATATAATGGCATCTTATAGGGAGTCATTGATTGATTTCGGATGGCCAATAGAGATTTTTGTTCACAATTTAACTTCCTATAAACATTTTTTCGAAATGGATTATAAAGATGCCAAACCTTCTATGCAAAGAATGATATCTGAAGGGATTATATTAAAAGATGAAGGAATTATAGATTCTATAAAAAAAGAGGCCGAAGAGATATTAAAACAGGGTCCTGAAGAATGGACAGAAGAAGAGGTTACGATAAAACGGTATTTTATAACTGATGCTCTTGATGACTTTATAGGTTGTAATAATCGTGCTGAGGAAATATTTATAGCCAACTCCTTAGCTGATCTTGTTCAGGAGTTCGTTTTAAGAACTAATCGATATTGGATAGGTTCATCGAAATGGATTATACGTGCCCTGAAGCATTACGATGTAAAATTTACAGAAGAATTCATAGAGGCTTTCGATGACTTTTATAAAACTGGTGAGAAAGGAAAGGTTATTCAACTAACTGAAATTGTTTTAGAACCATTTGGCGGTCGACTTTTTGAAGGTTTTTCGTTGGGAAAGGAAAAACTATAAAATAACATTCTCTTCAACAATCGGGCGCTTTACTTGAAGACCATTGAGCTGCTCAGGCAGCTCTTTTTTCTTATTGTACTAACGGAGCAGTTTAATTAAAAATTCAAACTGGTTTTTTTACTTGTTTTAATAGTTCGGAGAGTAGCCTACAATTGTTTTTTATATAAGTAGTTAGAAAGAGGTTTATATGTTTCAAAAATGGAGAGCTGTGGTTAATGATTGGCCAGATTCCGCGTTCAAATGTGTTACGAGTATCTATCTTCCACGTATAAAAGTAACCCTAAAAGAAGTGAAAGTATAGATTTTAAGGGTCTCGTTGTTCTCACGTTTAGCACAATGAACTATGTGCAATGATTATATGTACATTGAATTAAAAACTTCAGTGAATAACCTCTTAAGTCTTCATATCAAGATGAAGTGCTTCAGAAAAAAGGTCATGATTTCATTACACAACCGTTGGACATGCGTCCGGTAAAGTTCCGGATTTATGCCCTTTTAAAATGTTCGAAAAACTTGATTTAAAGAAATTCTATAGCTTAGCTGGTGCCATTCCGAAGTAATAATAAAAGCTCAATTTCTTAATTGTTATGTTGTGAAAATTGGGCATTTTATATTTATTTAAAGTACAGTGTAAAGTGACAATAAAGTTTAGTTATAAAGAGCAACTATATTTTTATGGGGATGATGTTCAGTGCCTTTTTACAATGGGGAAGAGTAACAGAACATAACCCCAAAAATTTTCAGTATAGTATTAGGCTAATTTCCAATACTAAATTAAAATATTTTATTTAAGGAAGGAAGTTTTTATTAGTGAGACTTCTTACATGGGGTGTAATTGGAGCTGTTATTTTTGGTGTAGTTAGAGGATTTCAAAATGGTACTCTTCAACAGTTCACAAAAAACATTTCGGATAAATTAAATCTACAGGATGCTCAACAAATGATGCAGCCAATACAACAAATGTCTCATCCTTTACAACAGATGAACCAATCTTCACAACAAATGAATCAATCATTACAAAATTCAACTATTAATCGATCAACTAGTAATTCGTAAAAAAATAATGTAAACAGATGAAGAATTGCTATGAATGAGAGGAGGCTGATGGAAAAGCATCAGATACATTCATAGCAATTGTTTTTTTTATCGCAGCACAAAGAGGGTTAAGTAAAATAAAGTATAAAAAATAGCTCAAGAGTTTATTTTGAAGGATTTATGTTAACCGTTAGTAATACAATGAATTGAAATTAATGATAAGGATAATTTTGTGAATGTTTAAAGTATAAGATGGCTTTTTGAATTAAATATAAAATTTATTTAGAGGAGAATATAGAATAAGTATGATATGGAATCAAAGAAGTGAATTATATAATATCGAACCACTGGGGCTAGAAACAGGAATGGTAGAAAGCCTTAGTAGTTATATAATTCGTCTTACTTATAAACATAATCTTAATGTCGGGGATCTAGTAAATAAACTTATCATTCCTGAACTTAATAAAGATTATTTAATAAAAAGTGCTATTTATGGTGGTGACAGTTTTTTTGAAGGAGCTAAAACAATAAATGGCTGTATGGATAATTCGATAGATACAGTAAGAGTGTTGGAATTATTTACAACAAGAAATGATTTATCTAATCTTACTTTATATCGCTTTAAAAGGTTTTTTTCGCTTAGGAACTTATTCAATGATTACTTATCGTGGTGTCCAAAATGTATAAATGAATGGTCTGTTGAAAATTTGGAAATATATTATCCTCTAGTATGGCACTTGAAAAATGTAGAAATTTGTGACAAGCACAATTGTTTCCTCTTAGATTTTTGTTTGAACTGTCATAAGAAAATGAAATTTCTTAGAAGAAAAAATATACCGGGATATTGTTCGAACTGTTTTATTTTTTTAGGAGATAGTAACCTGGAGACTGAAAAAAAAGAAGAAATAACAGACTGGCATAGATTTTTAAGTCTTAATATTCTCAATCTTTTAAAGTTAGACTTTAATTTAATTCATACGGAGTTTGTAATTATAAAACAATTAAATTTTATAAATGAAAAGTTTTTCGGAGGTAATATGTCTGAAATGTCTAAATTTTGCTGTATTCCAAATTCTACTTTGTGGTATTGGATTAAAGGGATAAATAAATCTACACTAGAGGGAATATTATTAATTTGTTTCAAATTGAACATTGAGATCATAGATTTTTTATTAAAGGGAAAAAAGGTGGGTATAAATACTAATTCAATAAACTTATTATTCTCCAATAATGAAAAGTTACAAAGAGTATCTATACCTATAGATTTCCGTTTAATAGAAAAAAAACTTGAAGGTATTCTAAAATTAGATATCCCAATTTCAATGACTTTAGCTGCTAATCAAATTGGAAGAGATAGACGTGTTTTGTACAGAAAATTTCCAGTGTACTGTAAAATGATTTCTCAAAGATATAGGAGTTTCACCAAAGAAAAGGCGACTGAACGAATAAATTTATTAAAAAAAGAAGTACAAGTTATTTTTCAGTTGTTAATTGATGATGGAATATTTCCGAGTAGAAGGGAAATTGAAAAGAGATTAGGTAAAAGAAGTGTATTTAGAGAAAGAGTACTAAAGGAATATTGGAAGAACTTATTGGTAGAACATAAGCTTATTTAATAGTCAAAGGAAACGATTAACAATGATAGATTCAAACGTGTTTAAAAAGTGGATAAATAATTAAATTTAAACATAGAAACTGTAAAAAATATAGAGAGTGAGAGTATCAGCACCAGCAAGGAGAGTTGGAGGGAGGAAACAAAATGTTAGTGTAAATATAGTAGTGGAAAAATGGGCGATTTGAAAGCCGTAGAATTACCGATTATATATAGTCTAACTGATTTCTTTAATATGAAGAAATCTAATATAACTTTTAAAAATGATTGTTCTGATAGAATAGTCTCCTCTGGAAGAGTTAAAAAAGATTGTAAAAAAATTCGGAATTTTCTTAAATTTATAATTGCGGAAAAGAGGCCCTATTCAATTAAGTAAGATAGCGAATCAGATGGAGTGTGACAGAAAGCTATTAACCCAGATGTATGTACCCAAACGATTGCCAACAAATAAAAATGAATTATTTGGATAGCTTAGAAGTGAAAAAACAATTTAAAAATAATGCTATGAAAAAAAGTATTGATAATACAGTTTATACTTTAATGAAACGGGGTATTTATCCAAGTAGTGGGAAAGTAGAGGAAATAATAGGTAAGGGAAAGTACCAAGATTATTGAAAAGAGAAGAAATCATCGCTGACAAAATAATAATTAACTTGAAAGAAGAAGGGAGGAATAATTTTGAAAAAAGATTTAATGAAGCTGTTTCTTGAACTGAATATCGAGGAAAATGTAGTAAAGAAAATAGAGTGTATAAGAACATCTCAACCTTCACGAAAAGTAAGATCAAGTGGAAAAAATGTTTCTGGCTTTTATCCAAGTGAAAAAATGGGAGTAACAATTCAATTTGAAAGTAGGACCCTTGAATTAGCGGCTATCTATGAAAAAGAATTCGATTCAAATGTCGTTGAGTATTATGACCAACCGGAAACTTTTCCAATTCGATACCAAAATAAAGGGCGTAACACTGGACACTATTATACTCCGGACTTTTTCGTTATTGAAAAAGAATGGATAGGTTATGAAGAATGGAAGACTGAAAAAGAATTATCGAACTTGACTCTAAAGTATCCTGGTAGATATTGTATAGATGAAACAGGTGCTTTCCGATGCCCACCAGCTGAAGAGTATGCAAAAGCGTGTGGATTATCTTTTCGAATTCGCACTTCTAGCGAAATAGATTGGACACTCCAAAGGAATATTAGATTTTTAGAAGATTATCTAATTGGTGATAAAACTGCTGTTTCATCAACCAGGAAAGATCTTATTATTAATTTAATAGCTGAGAAACCAGGTATAAGTCTTGAAAGATTACTAAATATGAAACTTGATTTTAGTGCTGATGATATTTACCATCTTCTTGCACAAAATGAGATCTATGCTGATATCAAAGAAACTTTAATCACTGATTTTGATAAGTTCTCAATATATCTAAATAAAGAATCTGCGAACGCATTTTACAATATGGCTAATGAAAAAGTAAAAGATACATTAAATATATCAGCTCTCAACATTTATCCGTTACAACCACTCCTATGGTCAGCAGAACCCTGTACAATTTTAAGCATAAGCGAATCCAGTATTTCTATTATGAATGGAGAACAGGAAGTTAAAATCCCACATGTTCTTTTTGAAAAACTATATCAGGAAGGTACAATAAAACCCCTCAATGATACTAATAATGAATCAACCACTTCAGAAGAAGTTATAGACATTATACTTAGTGCTTCACCCAAAAGCTTGGAGGAGGCTAATCGTAAATATTGTGTTTTGCAAAACCACTGGAATGGCATCTCTTTAGAAGAGTTAAAGGTTAGTCCAAGAACATTTAGGGATTGGGTAAAGAAATACAAAGATGCCCAAAGTCAATTTGGAAATGGTTTTGTAGGTCTATTAAACAAAAGAAATAATCAAGGAAATAGAGAACGAAAGCTATCTCCTGAAATTATAGAATTAATGGATGAATATATCAAAGAGAAATATGAAAATCCACGCAGTTCTAATCTTAATTCAATCTATAAACGATTTTATCAAGAATGTATAGATAGGGGATGGACGCCCCCTAGTAACGTTACATTTTGGCAAGCATCAAAAAAGAGATCCATCCATGTTCAAACAGAAAAAAGAAAAGGGCCGAAAGCTGCATATGACACAGAAAAGTTCTATTTTGAGATACAAACAACTACTCCAAGGCACGGAGATTTCCCATATCAGATTTGTCATTTAGATCATACTGAACTAGATATTGAATTAATTTGTTCAGATACACATGAAAACTTAGGTAGACCTTGGCTCAGCCTATTAATCGATGCCTATTCCAGAAGAGTACTAGCGTTCTATTTAACATTCGATCCACCTAGCTACCGATCTTGTATGATGGTTTTGAGAGAATGCGTTAAGAGAAATTCAAGATTACCAAAAATGTTAGTAGTAGATGGTGGTAAGGAATTTCATAGTGTTTATTTTGATACATTGTTAGCCAAATATAATGTCACTAAAGCACAGCGGCCGGGAGCAAAGCCTAAATTCGGTTCTGTCTGTGAAAGAATGTTTGGTACTACTAATACTGAATTTATTCATAATCTATTAGGGAATACACAAATAATGAAGAAAGTTAGAGAAGTGACTAAAAAATTCAACCCTAAACATAATGCCATTTGGACATTTGAATCATTACACGAAATGATGGATGAATGGTGTTATCAAATATATGATCAGCAAATTCATTCAACATTAGGTACTTCTCCAAGGAATTTTTATGAAAATCGATTATATAGAACTGGCAAGCGAGAGCATACTTTTATTAGATATGATGAATTATTTGAAATAATGACGTTGCCCTCTACTCCAAAACAAAAAGCTAAAATTCAACCTGGACGTGGGGTTCGTATAAATAACATTTATTATTGGGGAGATATGCTTGATCACCCGGAACTGGAAGGACAGAGTGTTTTTGTAAGGTATGATCCATTTGATATGTCTACTGCTTATGCCTATGTAAATAAATATTGGATTAAACTTAGGTCTGAAAATTTTATGCTCTTTGAAAATCGTACCGAAAAAGAGATACAAATGGCTACTATCGAGCTTAGGAAACGTATGAAGAATGCTGGAAAGGCTGTTGAAATTACAGGAAAGATAATTGCAAATTTCCTTGATTCAGCAGAGTCAAAAGAAGTTCTACAAATACAACATTTAAAAGATAAGGCAGCGAAATTATCGACAAAAGTGACTGATGGGGAAGATAATCAAAGTAATAATAATGCTCCTAAATTTAAAGGAAAGCATCTTTCTATTGTGAGTGAAGAAAGTATAACTCCTTCTAAAAAACAGGAGGAAATTGATATAAAAAAATTCATCACCTATGAGGAGTTTTAGAAATGGATGAACAGCTATTTCCTAAAGACCTAATGCTTAAATCAGCTAATGAAAAAATAGATTACTTTAAAAATCTCACTGTGGCTCATCCCAATTTGATGAAGGCTTATGAAGATTTTAAAAATAAGATTAGTGTTGCCGATAAAAATGAGATTTTACTTATTTTTGGACCCAGTGGTGTCGGAAAATCTACATTATTTAGTAGGATATTTGAAGATTATACTAAAGAATATTTGACAGAAATGCTTCAAGACAAAGGATTTATATCTATTGTTGGTACAGAAGCAGTTGCACCTGATGATGGGCGTTTTGATTGGAAAGATTTCTATATTAGATCTTTGACAGCTCTAAATGAGCCATTAATAAATTATAAAGTTAATATTGAAGTTCATTCTAAAGGAATCGTGCCAACCGATAAAAGTAAAAATGCTTATAGAAGGGCAATGGAAAACGCATTAATATATAGAAAGCCACATGCATTTTTAATTGATGAAGCTCAACATATTTCTAGGATAGCACGAGGAAAAAGCCTTAGAAACCAGATGGATACAATAAAGTCTCTTGCCTCCATTAGTATGGTTCCGTTTGTTTTATTTGGGACCTATGAAATTCTTAAATTTAGAAATCTAAGCGATCAACTAATTCGTCGAGGAATTGATATACATTTACCGAGGTACAAAGCCGATATAGCAGATGACAGGGAGGCTTTTCAAAATGTTTTGTGGACATTTCAGAAGCATCTTCCATTTAATGAAGAGCCGAATTTGATAGGCCACTGGGAGTATTTTTATTTGCATTCGGTAGGCTGCGTTGGCAACATGAAGTTGTGGTTTAATCGAACACTTGATTATTCTTTATCTAAAGATATGAACAAAAAGACTTTGACTATAAATGATTTCGAAAAATTTGAACTTAGTTTAGAAAAGGTAGAGAAAATGGCGGATGAGGCAACCGAAATGGAGAAGTACGTAGAAGATAGCGATAATGAGTATAAGCTTAGGGAGAGAATTAGCCTAAAGCTTGGAATGGGTGCCAATCAAAGTGAAGAAATAAGCACATCTCATAAATCTTTGAAACAAAGAGGAAGGGTAGGTGAAAGAAAACCAAATCGAGATCGAATTGGAGTCGATGAATACAAGGATGCCAAAATAAATCCATCAAATTGAGGTGATTAAATGCTTACCTTATGGAATAATGAAAACATTAAAAGGCCTGAGAGGAGTATATGCTATCCATTAGAACCAATGTATAAAGATAGTATAGATGTTGAGAGTTTGACTAGTTATATCCAACGGATTTCTGATGCTCATACTATAGCAGTTTCAAGTCTAGTTAAGCATTTAATATTTCCAACTATATATGCAGATGACACTCAGGAATTTACCGTTAATAAACTTTATGATTCGTATTATAAATCATATGCTACAAATGGATATAATCAACAGGCTTCATTTATTTTGTATGCATTGAGGAAATTAACAGGTAGAAAAGACTTATATGATTTAACATGGTTGAAGATAGCGCCATTGTTATCTCAAGGTGATATTAAAGTTTCAAGGCATTGGTGTCCCGCTTGTATATATGAACAAAAAAATGAAAATATGGCCTATGAAAAGCTTATATGGTCCCTAAATTCAGTTACACTATGTTTAATTCATAATTGTAATTTGGAATCAATTTGTCCGTTCTGTAAAAAGGAAAACAAACAGTTAGATTTGTATTCTGTAATTGGTTATTGTTCGAAATGTAAGAATTGGTTAGGTTCTAATCTTGTAATAAATAATAATACATGTGAAGAAACTAGAGAATGGCAGAAGTGGGTATACAAAAATGTAGAAGAACTTATGAAAAGTGAAATGCAAGAGTTTCTCAATCGTGAAAATATTTTAAATGCAATAAGTGATTTGTTAACTAAAAATTTCAATCCGACTAATAATTCGATATTCAATTTGGCGAAAAATATGGGTTTTAATAGAGCAGTTTTAGCCCAATGGAAAAACAAATCTAAGAAGATCTCTTTTGAATCATTATTAATATTAAGTTTTTGCGTAAATGTTTCTATAGAAAAAATTCTATTTAAAGAAAATGAGTTTAGTATAAATATCAATCAAATTAGACCTATTAAAAAGGATATTTTTAACAAAAAGAGTTTTATTAGACTTAGCATTGAAGAAAAAAGAATTGCAATGAATCAGTATATTAATAGCGAAGAGTATCCACCGCTTAAATTAAGTGATGTAACTAAACAAATTGGATATAAAAGCAATGAATCATTAAGGGCGTTTTTTCCAGATGAATGTCGATTTATAAGCGCTAGATATAAAGCATATAAATCGAAAGAAAAAATTGAACAAGTAAAAAAAATAAAACAGCAAATTAATGAATGCGTTTCTACTGCTTTTGAAGAAGGGAAAGTGCTTAATAAGAATTACATTTATAGCAAAGTTAAAATAGGGAAGAAATTTGCAGAGCCTGAAATTCGAGATTACATAAAAGAAGTTCTAGAACTTCGTAGTAAAGACTTTTATTAAAAGTGTTGCAAAATCACTAATTATTCCAGTGAAGTGAATCCAACAATTAGCTTCGAGACCAGATACAATAAGTTTTAGAGTTCCCTCCTTTTTATTGATATACTGGGAATTTTATTCTGTTGAATGCCTACAATCGATTATAATTGTGGGCAATTATTTAATTATCTACATAATGAACTTACTAGTTGTCTATTGTAAATCGTTAATCATACATATGCCAAAAGTTATAGGTAAATTCAATGGAAATTAATATAACCATTTTAAATACATTGGGTATTAAAACCAAGTAGCCTGAAAGGGTTGGTATTATTGTGTTGGCGAATATATACTTAAAATCACAAAAAAATTTGTGACGTAGTTATATGGTTGATTTACTAATACCAAGTAGAGATTATTAATTTATAATCTCTACTTGGTATTTTAATTTTTGATTACATAGTCTATTTTTAATGGTTTAAAATCTTTATCTTTTATAAAATACACTTCATGTGTTGCTCGTGTAATTGCTACATATAAGGTATTTATTTGAGTGGGGGATAATTTTTTAGGTGAGAAATTGTCTTCAAATAAATTATCAAAAGTGCTTGTTAAAATAATACATGTTTTTTTATAAGTATCACCTTTAGAATATCCCCAATTAATATTGGGAAGACATGTATATTTGGCACTTTCTCTATAAAATAATTTCTTTATTGATGTATCGTTTAGAACATCTTTAATTTGAGATTCAGTAGTAAGTAAATCATAATGGCCTTTAATCTCACTTATAGAATCAATATATATTTTTAATTTACTATTTATAAGTTTACAAATTTCTTTCGGGACTCGTCTACTTTTTATTAAAGTTGTCTCATCGATTACAGTATCATTAGGAAATAAATTTATGTAGTCTTCTTTAGTGATATAACGTTTTCCATTTTTAAATGGCTTACTAGAGATTGTGTTAGATTTGCTAACAGAATGTTGATGAAAATCCCCTACAGCAAATACTTCAATCTCTTTATTTTTTATAAAATACTGTAGCAGTGTAAAATCAGCATCCATAAAATCTTGTAATTCATCGAAATATATACAATCACAAAATTTAATAATACGTTGTAAAATTATTTTTTTTACTGAATTTTTTTGATCGTTGAACAAAGATGACATTCTTGATACATAATACTTACCAAAATAAATATAGTGCTTTAGTTCAACTTTTTTATTATATTTGGGGTTAGGTTTCTTATCAACAGTCTGGGGTTCAGGTGTTTTTTTTACTTCAACACCAGTAGTAATAAAACCTTCATGATTTCCAATTTTTAAAATTGGTTCCAAAGGTTTTAACAGCCATCTGTATATAAAACTAGAAAAAGTTATTACCTTGGTATTAATAGGGATTTCGCCAAATTTTTTTATGATTTCTTTTTGTAAGTTTGCTACATTTTGATTTGTATAAGTGATAACTAAATTTTTCTTATTAGGGTCTAAATGGTTAGCGACGTAGTATGTTTTTCCTGAACCTGCTGCGGCAAGCATTATTGTTGAATTAGCCATTCAATGCCCTCCTTAATATAGTCTGGGAGAATTGTATTTTTATAAGATCCTTCGGTAGTAATATATAATGCACTTTCTGTTTTGTTCTTTAACATGTAAGCTAAATCTTTATCACAAGGTTGCTTTCTATATTCAGCATGTGTACCAGGTTTCTTATCGGAAATTTCTTTAAGTATCGCTTTATTTTTATTATAAAGACAAACCTCAAAGGTAAATTCCTCAGGTGTATTTGCGCATTTTATAAGTATGCTTTGTCCAAAAGTAGCACTATTAAATAGCTGAATCTCATCGATAGTTTCTTGATTGCCATCATTGTCTGTTACTACTAATAAATGATTTTTTATTATTTTTGAAACTTCTATGTAGTGTTTATATGTAATGCCACCACCAGATAAAATCTCTATTTTCATATCGTCTAATGAGCTTGTAAATGAATTTTTAGTAAGGAAAGGTAAAAGAATGTACTCACTGTTACCTTCTACAAGAATTATTTTTTTCGATAAAATAAAATTTAACAATTGCATATTGTCAGTTTTCATAAAATAATCAGCTGTTTCATCATCCACATCTTTTAAAGAATGACAAGTATCGTTGCTTATCCATAATGTATTTTTTAGATTCAATCTACTTACGATTAATGGGTTGTGAGTAGTGATAATCATTTGGGCCTGTCCACACATATGTTGAATGTCGTTTATTAGTTTACGAGTGTTAACATAACTCAAATGATTTTCAGGTTCTTCTAACATTATTAAATCACTATTAACTTCTAATGCAATTTCTGTTTTAATAAGATTTTCTTTGCCTTTACCTTTATTTTGGATCGAGATACCTTCACTTTTTAAATCAACTAAGTTTTCTAATATGGTTTTATTTTCATCTATTCCTAGTGTATAGTCCTTGATTGCTAAATCATCATTATTTTCTAGAATGAATTTTGAAATATTTCTTTTAAATTGATGAGATAGATTTTGACGCTTTTGGGGTTCTGTATTAGCGTTAAAAATCCTTTTAGCATACGAATCAAATAGATTGTTTTTTCTTATAGAATTATCTATAAGTACATTTTTTATAGGGCATTTTTTATTAATATATTTTCTACCAGAGAAAGTAGTCCACTCAGCTATATAGTAATCTGTAGGGATAAAATTCTCATTTAAAGTATCTATTTGTGTAGTCTCAAATAATTCTCTATAATTTTGATCGAATTTATAACTAAAAGTAATGCCGTTTTTTAATTGAGATTCGTATGAGGAATGTAAACCATTAAAGTATTCATTCTCTATCTCATTTTCAGTTTCGTCATTAAATATTAATTCAATTTTAATTTCTGGTAGATTGTCTAAGATAGGGTTAGTATTAAAAGCTTCTATGTTGTTGAGATGAAAGTATTTTTCAAAGTTATTAGTGTTATTAAATAATCTTTGATTTAAAACAATATCTATTGCTTCTAATATCGTGCTTTTACCAGCTTCATTCTCTCCTATTATTACATTAATATGTTCATTAAATTCTAAGTCAAATGTTTCAAACTTTTTAAAGCCCCATATTTTTAATTGTTTAATATACATAAAAACCTCCTAATTATCGCCTTTATTGTATATGATATCATAAAACGGATTTCGGTTAATATTGGGTGACAAATGAGATTTAAGGGTTCTATGATTTTAATCCAAAATTATTAGTTTATTTAAAACAGAGAAACACCGTGCGTACCGAGAAGGTGCGCTTATTTTTTTATATTTCGGGCTTACAAAAGTAAGATGAACAGTGGCTCGTTCGCTACATTATCCATACTTGATATTAGAATTTGACTCGGATGAGAACACATATGGAACATTCGGATCAAATGCTAATTTAAATGAAGGAATCAACTCATTTATTCTTTCTTGTGCCTGTATTTCAACTACTTGTCCTAGTTCGTCTAAAAGTAGTTTCTCTTCCAAAGATCCTTCCTTGGTGATTCATACTTTTCTGACTTTAAATTTTTAAGTAGAAACATATTTCCTGAAAATTTCCAACATATAACTTATATTATGTATAATAAAGTTGATGATTATAAAATAAGGTTATTATAGTAGAAAAAGTAACATTTAATGGAGGGCTTAATATGAAAATTATCCAATTATCTGATATTCATTTTTCAAAGCTTAAAGATAATTCACTTTTTAAAAAAAGAAATAAATTCTTGGACTCATTAGTAGCAGAATGCTTAGATCAAGAACAAGTTATTTTTACAGTCACAGGTGATATAGCTGATAGGGGAGACAAAGAGGAATATAATGGTATAGCTTCACCTTTTTTTGAAGGTATTAGTGCTACCCTTGAGGAAAAATTACCTGATTTAAAATTCGATTTTATATTTATTCCTGGAAATCATGATTGTGATTTTTCTAATATACAGTTACAAGAATTTAGAAACTCAATATTACCACAAGTAAAAAATAATATAATGTTAATTGAAAATGAAATATTTCAAAAAAATATTTTACTGCAAGATGAATTTAACTCATTTATTGATTTATATCATAGTAAATGGAGGACTCTTAAAGAAGTTTATGCCCCCAACCCTTTAGTAAAGGTCATTAACTGTTTTACTAATCAAACAGAAATATCATTTATACTTATGAATACTTCTTGGATTACAACTATTCATGAAAAACCAGGGGAAATGTTATTTTACGAAAAGTTTTTAAATGAAGTAAAAGGCCATTTAAGTCCTATAAATATAACTCTATTACATCACCCTACGCATTGGTTAGAACCAAATAATAAGAGGAAAATAGAGGAGATAATACAAAGTGTTTCCAATATAGTATTGTCAGGGCATGAACATGTAAAAACTGAAGTTATAAA
This sequence comes from Lysinibacillus xylanilyticus, assembly GCF_001183605.1. Taxonomy (GTDB): domain Bacteria; phylum Bacillota; class Bacilli; order Bacillales_A; family Planococcaceae; genus Lysinibacillus; species Lysinibacillus xylanilyticus. The sequence continues at coordinate 196,808 of NZ_LFXJ01000005.1, forward strand.
GACTGACTGGAACAACAAAAATGTAGTTTATGTTGAAGGAGGAACATTACAAGAACATTCAGATCCAAGTTTAAGTGAGTACAATATACTCAAGTTTGATTTAGAAAAAAATCAATTTAAGGTATCTACAATGTCATGGAATTCTAGAATGTACTGCTTAAAGGATAGAGATAGGGAGATGTGGTATCCAATTTCTCGAGAATATGGAACTTTGTCAACTCGTAAATTATTGATTAATTCTGAGTTTAGGGATTTTTTAACAGAATCTGCTATTCCATTAAACCACCCTCGAAAAGAAAAAGTTAATCTTAATGATTTATTTGTATATCCTGATTTAGAAGAAATGATATACCATGAAGAAAATGAAATGCAAGAATTAATTGAAACTATAGATATTCCTGAACTAATATCTAATGATACAGAATCTACACTTCTTATTAGTGGTGAAAAGGATAGTGGAAAAACTACTTTATCAAAAATAATCATTCAGTATAAATTAAGCGAAGGTTATTATCCTTTATTAATAAATAGTGAGATAATAAACCCCACATTAGCACATAATATTGAAAAATTAATAGAAAAATCCATAGATGAAGTTTATTCACTAAATGATCTTGATATATATTTACAGCTAAATACTGCTGAAAGAATTTTAATTATTGAAGACTGGCATAAATGTATTTTAAACGATGATACTAAAGTAAAGTTTTTTAAAAGATTATCTCAATTTTTTAGACAAATAATTATTTTTGCTGATTCTGAAACTCCTCTCTCACCTAAATTAGTATTAAATGTTACAAATGAAGGTATACGAATTAGACGATTTAAAGTTCTAGAATTTGGTTATCAAAAGCAAGAGGAATTAATTGAGAAATGGGTTTTGCTAGGACAACATGAGATTATTGATCGTGCTAAACTGTTAAAAGAGATTGATATAAAAAAACATGGTATGGCTCCTATTTTAAGAAATGGTTTCGTGCCAAAATATCCTTTATACATGTTAATGATATTAAGCTCAATGGAATCAAGACAACCACATAATTTGGAAAAAAGTTCGAACGGATATTACTTTGAAATTTTAATAAAAGATTCCTTGGTTAATTTAGAAGTTGAGTTTAATGAAACAGAAAAATTATATCAGTATTTAACTGATTTCGCATATTATCTTTCTATTCATCCCGATAACAAAATCACTTTAAGTGAGTGGAGAGGATTTCATGAGAATCACTTAGAATATTATGATATGAATCCCGATCAAATTCCGTTTATTTCACTTAGAAATAAGCTTATTAATGAAAAAGTTATTCGATTTAAGGAATCATGTTTCGAATTTTACTATCCATATGTCTTTTATTTTTTTACTGCTCAATATTTTGCCCGAAATTTGCATAAAGTTGAGATTAAAGATGCGTTAATAGATATAACAAATAATCTTCACGTTACACAAAATGCGAATATAATTATGTTTTTGACTCATCTTTCTAAAGAGGCAGTTATTAAAGAATGTGTTTTAAATGCTGCAAGAGAACTTTTAAATACTTTACCCCCAAGTAAGTTAGAAGACGAAATTCAATTTATAAACAATTTATGTAGAACAATTATAATTCCACAAGTAAATGCAGATCTGGACGCTGTGGCAAATAGGAAGAATGTAAATAAAAGTAAAGATGATTTTGAAAAAATATCTAAGCAATCTGAAGGTGATAATCTATCGAAAGAAAGCCGTTTTTTGGAAGAAGTAGAAGACGATGAAATAAAACAAAAAGTTATTGAAGAGGTAAATACTGCAAATAAGTCCTTTAAAATGCTAGAAGTAATAGGTCAAATATTAAGAAACTATTATGGATCTATGAACAGGGAAGAAAAAATAGCATTAAGTACTGAACATTACCAATTAGGACTTAGATTAAATCATTGGTTGATCACACAAATTGAAGAAATAGCCGACATGTTGATAGAGCATATCTCAGATTCCTTAAGTAAAAAAAGTTCAATTACTCAAGATAAATCAACAGCATTTGCTCAACAGTTTGTATACACATTAGCGAGTATTATTACACATAATAACCTATGGAAAATTGCTATGACTGCTGGTACTGAAGACTTAGACCGAACATTTACTAGGATTGAGGAAAAAATACCAACTGTTGCAGTAAGTTTAATAAATTTAATTATTAAAATAGAATACTATAAGGATTTCCCGTATAGAGAGTTAGAGTTATTTGTAAACAAAAATAAAAATAATATTATTGTGATGCAAATTATTAGAGAAGTTGTAAAAAGATATATATATTTAAATGATATTTCACTATCAGATAAACAAAAATTATGTACAATTACTGGTTTAAAAATTTCATCAAAATTCCTTGTTAAATTAGTGAAAAATAATAAATAATAATTGGTTCTTGTAAGAAAAAAGAGTAAATTGCCCCTAGGTTTTTAAGCGAGAACAAAAAGATATCTTTAACCTCAAAAGAATTAGGAACCAGCAAAAATAAAAAACAACATTTTTCCATGTGACCTTTTGAGAGTGTGGCTATTAGTCTTGGCATAAGCTAAAAAACAAGAGGTGGAAAAAATGGACTCAAAGACTCTTTAACGGAGCTATTGTCTTTAGTGTTATTTTTTTATTAATTCATAATTAATTGATTATGAGCCTTTCTCTCTATTCGAGTTTGTTTATATGCTTTATCTTATTGCACTTTTATACCCGTTTTCTGTTTTGGGGTATAAAACGAACAATAAGATAAAGGAAATGTCTGTGGATCCAAAGGATAGGATATAAACCCGTGATTTGTAGCAGGGAGATCTAAATCGACACGTGCATTTGTAGGAGTAAAGGTGTTGCTTCCTGCTGGACACGATAAATTTGCACTTTGATAGTAGCAACTTCAATTAAGTTAAAATTTATAAAAACGTTAAATACTGCAGAAAAATATTAATTACTATTACGTGGAACTAAGAAGGACTCGTTTAAAGTTCCGGTTAAGTTTATTGTATTGTCATCTAATATAGTCACACCGTTAACAACAGTACCGAAACATATAAAGCTAGAGGTAAAACCAAAGTCAGGGTACTAACCACAGATGTTGTAATCCCTGAGAGAAAGGAATTATTTGAACCGCTGCCGTTTTCATTGCCACATTCAATTTCTAAGTTTATTTAGTTTATATCTTTTGCCACAAAAGGTCCAAAAATTTTGCATTTCAATCAATGAGTGCAAAGTTCAATGATGCAAACGGAAGTACCGAATACATCGTCTATTTAGATGTGTTTCGGTACTTATTTATTTGCTCAAAACAATGTAGGTAATTGTTATGCAGTTATTAGATTAGCTATTAGAGAAGTGGTTAAGCGTACCGGAAATAGATAAGAATTTTTGGACAACATGGCATAAAAGAAAGGATTCTAGACAATTCTATGTTTATAGTTTATTCACTGTAATAATAAACAATATTGAAATGGGGGTGCATTGTAATTGGAAAGAAGTTGTTTATATTCGATTGAACCAATCGGAGTTGGAACAATTAAAGTAGAATCCCATTAAATAAGAGCATGTTTTGATCAATCTTTTTTCAAAATTTATTTATTTAATTTTCTACATAATGAACTTACTAGTTGTCTATTGCGATCGTTAATCATACATATGCCAAAAGTAAAAAAATTAATCAAAACAATGCCAAAAGTTATAGGTAAATTCAATTGAAAATAATAAAACAATTTTAAATACATAGGGTATTAAAACCAAGTAGTATTGAATGGGTTGCTATTACTGTGTTGGCAAATATATTGTTAAAAAATTGGCGAAGATATACTTAAAATCACATATCCGGCTTCTTCTACAAAATCATGCATTCCCACTTACTTCCTTATCTTATTCCAAATATGTAGCAGACATGTTAATGGAACTAGTGAAGCATCGACAGGGACTCCTCTGTTTCACAGGTGCAACCGGTTCTGGAAAATCAACATCTTTATATTCTCTTATCCATTACTGTTCGACAGAGCTAAATCGACATGTCATTTCCTTAGAAGACCCTGTGGAAAATAATCAGGCAAACCTTTTACAGATTCAAGTAAACGAACGAGCTGGCGTTACATACGCTACAGGCTTAAAGGCTATTTTACGCCACTCACCTGACGTTATTATGATTGGTGAAATACGTGATAAAGAGACTGCAAAAATCGCAATCGAAGCTTCGTTAACAGGTCATTTAGTGGTCTCGACTATTCATGCTAAGGATTCGGTAAACTGTCTATATCGTTTTATTGACTTAGGTGTTTCAATAGAAGAACTTCGTCAAACTGTGGTGGGCATAGTTGCTCAAACACTTTTCCAATCACCAACAGTCCAGGAAGAACGCCGTGCATTGTTTGAAATATTAAGCGATGTACATCTTCAAATGGCCATCAATGCAATTATGCAAAAAACTAACTTTGAGCTACCACATAATTTAACGCTTGCAGGTCAAAAAGAATTGATAGAGAGTCAGATCTATGCGAATACAAAAGTTTATTGAAAGAATTCGATTAGATTACAAAAAGGCAACAATATGGCGAGTAAAGGAACAAGCTCATTTTTTTAGTCGATTAAGCGTGTTAATGCAGGAAGGTTATTTATTCTCACAAGCTATTTCTATTCTATTACCCCATCATATTGAAGCGCATGAAGAGATACAAAAGCTAGTCAATGAAAAGCTGAGGCAGGGTGTTGGTGTTTCAGGAGTTTTTGAAGCATTGCAAATACCAAAGCAGCATTTAGTAGCTATTACAGTTGCCGAAAACAATGGGCATATGATCGAGACGTTTAAAGGTGTGGCAAAGCAAATGGCCTTAAGTGAATCGACGAAGAAAAAATTAATGAAGCTACTCTTATATCCAGTAGTACTCATTTTATTTTTGATGCTGTTGTTTTTAGTGTTTCGCACCATATTTTTTCCTAATATAGAAAAAATGGTGACAAGTCGAACTACTGGCACAGAGGAGACAAGCATTGCTTTGTCAAAAGTATTATTGCATTTTCCAGATGCTTTAATTGTCGTAAGCATAGCAGTAATTTGTAGTATTTTGATTTTTCACCTTTATCTCAAACGACGTCCGATTACTTACCGGCTAAATATTATCCTAAAAACGCCATTGATTCGGATTTATATACGAATGTCTTTGACGAGACAATTTGCCGCTTATTTAGGAAGTCTACTCCAAAGTGGATTTTCTTTACAGGCGAGTTTACAAATTTTAGAGGAACAGCGACTCCAACCTTTCCTACAATATCTGGCAAGATGTATAAAGGAGCGTGTTGTTTTTGGTGATACGCTGACACAAGCTGTTCATTTGATGACAGTTTGGCAGAAGGATTTCTCGGCATTTGTTGAACATGGAGAGCAAAGTGGCTATTTAGGAAAAGAGCTGGTACTATACAGCGAATTATTGACTGAAAAGCAAGAGCAACTATTGTATAAAATCCTTGCTTTTGTGCAACCAACCTTTTTTATCATTATTGCAATGTGCATAGTTGCCGCATATGTAAGTTTATTATTGCCGATATATCACATGATTGAACTAGTATAGGAGGATAATAATGAAAAGGATAAAGCAGCAACATGGTTTTACATTAATAGAAATGCTTATTGTTCTGCTAATTATTTCTATATTAATTCTAATAACAATCCCAAATGTTACGAAACATTTTGCCACTGTCGATGAGAAGGGGTGTAAAGCGTATATTTCCATGGTGCAGGGGCAGGTTGAGGCATATCGAGTAGATTTTATGGAGTATCCAACAATTGAAGATTTGGTAGCAAAAGGCTATTTGAAAAAGAATGAAACGACCTGTCCTAATAAAGAAGAGATTATGATCACTAATGACGGCGAGGTACGATTGGCGAAGACCTCTTCTGATACTAGTTCTGGTAGCTGATGGATGTTGTAAAAAGTGAGCAGGGTTATACGTTTGTCGAAATGCTCTTTGTATTGTTTATCGTTATATGTTTGTCAACGATTGTTGTAAAGTATTCGTTAAAAGCAGCGGAAACTAGGGAACTTGAGCAGTTTTTTACACAAATCCAATTAGATATTCAATATATACAAACTTATAGTATGCAACAAGGGGAATATATCTCGATGAAATTTGAGAGCTCATCAAAGAGATACATCATTAAAAAGGATATTTTTACAGAATTATTTGAACGACCTTTTCCGAAAGGGGTTGAGCTCATACCTACTTCAAGTTCAATTTACACGATTATATACAATTTCAATGGAAACGTCATGACACCAGGGACTGTTTATTTTAAGACGCCTCAAGGCACTAAAAAGATTGTGATTACGTTAGGACGTGGGAGGTCGAGAGTTGAATGAATCAGGTTATTCATTTGTAGAAACAATTTTATCAGTAGTCATTGTTATGTTATTATGCACGACATTAATACCGCTCAGCTACACGATGAAATCGACTCTTTATAACAAGAAGTTAGAAGTCATCGCAGCTGAAACTGCCTACGAAGGCTTAAAGCGTTTTCGCTATTTACAGCAAACGGAAGGCACTAAAACCATTGAAAATGTAGATTATCAATGGTCTATGAATGGACATGGGATATGTGTAAGTTTTCTAAATACGCGAGAATTACGCAAAAAATGTATACAACTGACAGGTGTAGTCGATGAATGAGCAAGGTTATACTTTATTAGAAGCATTGTTTCAATTAGTTGTTTTTGTGCTTATTGCGCATCTTGTTGTGTTCATAATGCTTTGGTTTGCAGAAATGAAAACAACGGTACTATCTGATGAACAATCAAAGTGGGAGCTTTTTGTTTATGATTTGAATATGTATTTAAAGGATATTTCATCATTAACGATTCGACAAGATCAAAAGAGAATAACATTCCAGGAAGCAGATACCATTCATAATATCGATTGTTATAGCAATTTAATTCGTGATCAAGTAAACGGTGGTCATGTACCAATGCTAATTGGTATTAATAAATGTCAGTTCCAATATGAAAAAGATATGCTAACAATAGCTGTTGAACTTCCAAGTGGTATCAAAAAGGAGCGAACTTTCTATGTTCCAGTTATTGAAAAATGACAGAGGGGCTATTTTTTTAATCGCAATTGCATTATTATTTTTTGTAACTACTTTTGTTCTTACGTATTGTACGTCTTATGAGATTCAGTTTCGAACATATGATGACCTAGAAAAGCTGAATATTCGAGCTACGATAAATTTATTAGGACAAATTTTGTCAGACAGTGTAGAATCGTAGTTATAAGAAGGTGATTCGAATGCGAAAAATATATTTAGTTGGTTTTATGGGCTCCGGCAAAAGTGCGTTAGGAAGACGATTGAGCTATTTATTAAAGATGCCATATTATGATATGGATCATGAGATTGTTCGGCAGCAGGGAATGACAATTCCACAGATATTTGAAAAATACGGGGAAGCACGTTTTCGAGAAATAGAAACAGAATTTTTGAAAAAATTCAGAGACGAAGCTTGTATTATTTCAACAGGTGGTGGAGTTGCAATCAATGCTGAAAATCGAAAAATAATGAGACGCAGTGGGCTCGTGTTTTTTTTAGATGCGTCATTCGAAGATATATACAAACGAATACAGCATGATCCGAACAGACCAATTGTACAGAGTTCAACGAAAGAGGAGTTAGAGAAGCTGTATCATTACAGAAGAAGATTCTATCGTGAGACTGGACATATACAAGTGTTAACAGAGGGCAGAACACTCCGCCAAATTCTTGAGTATTTAGTATTCCAAGTTAAAAGGTTGAAAGGCGAACATTTATTAAAATAATGCAGAATAATGTTCGTGTTTTAATATAAAATAAAAAATGATTGCCTTTTCAATGCATTTAATGTTAGGATATAGACAAATAAGTAACTAAATGTTCATTGAATACTAAATAGTACCAAGATGAATCTTGGGCGGATGATTGTGCGGGGAGAGCACGTGTAGACGTCACCGAAGGAGCAAATAACAAAATGTTATGAATCTCTCAGGTAAAAGGACTCGTACAAGACGCAACTCTGGAGAGAGCTGTAGTACTACAGCCACCAAAGGGGAAAGCCGGCTGATTGGCATTGTGGTAATGCGAGCCAGTCTGGTGTAACTTTCAGGTTTAAGGACAGAGAATCCCGAAAAGGGGTTCGTCTGTCTTTTTTTATGTCTAAATGTTTTGCCTAATGTTGTTAGTTCCTATTCCTTATTTGAATGAACAAACAGGGGAAGCATGATTGTACTAATAAAAAGCAGACGAACTACTACCAGTAAAAAATGTAACTACCAATAAGGGGGCAAAAATAATGACGAGTGAATTAAAACGTACACCTCTATTTGAAGAATATGCAAAGTATGGTGGTAAAACAATCGACTTCGGTGGATGGGAATTACCAGTGCAATTTTCTTCTATTAAAGAAGAGCATGATGCAGTACGTAATCGTGCTGGCTTATTTGATGTATCACATATGGGTGAAATTTTAGTAACTGGACCTAATTCACTAGATTTTTTACAAAATCTTTTGACAAATGATATTTCAAAAATTGCAGTTGGTCAAGCGCAATATAATGCAATGTGCTATGAAGATGGTGGAGTTGTCGATGATTTATTAACGTATAAATTAGCAGACAATCATTATTTATTGTGCGTAAATGCGGCAAATATTGAAAAAGATTATGATTGGATGATGGAAAATCAACATCAATATGATGTGACTATCGACAATCAATCAGATGCTTATGCACAAATTGCCCTTCAAGGTCCATTAGCAGAAGAGGTTCTTCAAACATTAACAGACACTGATTTAAAAACGATTAAATACTTCCGATTCCAAGCAGATGTTGAAGTTGCTGGTCATAAAGCATTAGTATCTCGTAGTGGTTACACAGGAGAAGATGGTTTTGAACTATACGGCTCTCCAGAAGATATTAAAGAGTTATGGAATGAAATTTTAGAGGCTGGAAAAGACAAAGGCGTAGTTGCAGCAGGTTTAGGTTGCCGTGATACACTTCGCTTTGAAGCGGGTCTTCCATTATACGGGCAAGAGCTATCAGCGACAATTTCACCTCTTGAGGCTGGTATTGGTTTTGCTGTGAAATTAAATAAAGAGGATTTTAATGGTCATGATGCATTAGTGGCACAAAAAGAAAATGGACTGTCACGTAAAATTGTAGGTATTGAGATGATCGATAAAGGAATTCCTCGTCATGGCTATAAAGTGTTTAAGGATGGTAAGGAAATCGGTGAAGTGACTACAGGTACTCAGCTTCCTTCCTCTAAACGTAATGTTGGTCACGCATTAATTGACAGTCAATTCGCAACTATCGGAACTGAATTGGAAATCGAAATTCGTGGTAAGCACTTAAAGGTAGTAACAGTTGAAACACCGTTTTACAAGCGTTCAAAATAAAAGTTGAAAAGAGGGACCTACATTTATGAAACATCGTTATTTACCAATGACGGAGCAAGATAAACAAGAAATGTTAGACGTAATTGGCGTATCCTCAGTTGATGAGTTATTTGAGGATATTCCAGAAAAAGTACGTTTTAAAGGCCTATATGATATTAAAGAAGCAAAATCTGAATCAGCTTTATTAAAAGAATTAACGGCACTTGCTGCGAAAAACAAAGATACAAATGCTAACGTATCGTTTTTAGGTGCAGGCGTATACAACCACTATAAACCAATTATCGTGGATCACGTTATTTCTCGTTCAGAGTTTTACACAGCGTATACTCCATATCAACCAGAAATTTCACAAGGGGAATTACAAGCAATTTTTGAATTCCAAACGATGATTGCAGAGCTTACAGGTATGGATCTTGCAAACTCTTCTATGTATGATGGAGGAACAGCATTAGCTGAAGCTGGTATGCTTGCAGCTGGACATACACGCCGTAAGAAAATTTTAGTATCTGAGGCGGTTCATCCTGAGTATCGCGATGTCGTTGCTACATATGCATACGGTCAATCCATTGAAATTGTTACCGTTCCACATAAAGATGGTGTGACAGATGTAGAAGCTTTAAAAGAACTAATTGATGACAATACGGCAGCTGTTATTACACAGTATCCTAACTTCTTTGGTCAAATTGAGGACTTACAAGTAATTGGCGATATTGCACATGAAGCAAAAAGTTTATTTGTCGTATCTTCAAACCCACTTTCACTAGGGGTTTTAACACCTCCTGGTAAGCTAGGTGCTGATATTTGTGTAGGGGATGCACAGGTCTTTGGTATTTCTGAAGCATTCGGTGGTCCGCACTGTGGTTTCTTTGCAGTAACAACGAAACTAATGCGTAAAGTTCCAGGTCGTCTTGTTGGTGAAACAGTAGACGGTGAAGGTCGTCGTGGTTATGTTTTAACGTTACAAGCGCGTGAACAACATATCCGTCGTGATAAAGCAACATCTAATATTTGTTCGAACCAAGCGCTTCTTGCACTTGCTGCATCTGTAGCAATGACTGCTCTAGGTAAGCAAGGCGTTCGAGAAATGGCTATGCAAAATATCGCGAAAACTCGCTATGCTAAAAATGCTTTTGAAGCGGCAGGCTTCACAGTAGCATTCCAAGGTGCACACTTTAACGAAATCGTTGTGAAGACAAATAAATGTGTGAAAGAAATTAATAAAGGCTTAATAGAAAAAGGTATCATCGGTGGTTATCCTTTAGGTCAAACATATGACTCTCTTAAAAATCACGTGCTAATCGCAGTAACAGAATTACGCACGAAGGAAGAAATTGATGCACTTGTTGCAGAAATGGGGGCTCTTAATGCATAACGAAAATCAATCACTCATTTTTGAAATTTCAAAAGAAGATCGCGTAGGTTACAGCTTAGAAGCACTTGATGTACCAGAGGTTGATCTTGCAGATTTACTTCCTGCAAATTTAGTACGCGCGGAAGCAGCCGAGTTACCAGAAGTATCTGAGCTTGATATTATGCGTCACTATACAGCACTTTCTCGTCGAAACCACGGTGTAGACTCTGGCTTCTACCCACTTGGTTCTTGTACGATGAAATATAATCCTAAAATTAACGAGGCTGTTGCACGACTTTCTGGTTTTGCAAATGTTCACCCATTACAGGATGAATCAACAGCTCAAGGTGCAATGGAGCTTCTTTACGAACTACAAACTTCATTAGTTGAAATTACAGGTATGGATGAAGTGACATTACAACCAGCGGCGGGTGCTCATGGTGAATGGACAGCATTAATGATGATTCGTGCATTCCATGAAGCAAACGGTGAAGGCCATCGTAATAAAGTTATCGTTCCTGACTCTGCTCACGGTACTAACCCAGCATCGGCAACTGTTGCAGGCTTTGAAACTATCACTGTTAAATCAGATGATAATGGTTTAGTAGATATTGAAGATTTGCGCAAAGTAGTTGGTTCTGATACAGCTGCATTAATGCTAACAAATCCAAATACACTTGGTCTATTTGAAGAAAATATTATCGAAATGGCAGAGCTTATTCACTCTGTTGGCGGTAAAGTATACTATGACGGTGCAAACTTAAACGCGGTTATGAGTAAAGCACGTCCTGGTGATATGGGCTTTGACTGCGTGCACTTAAATTTACACAAAACATTTACAGGTCCTCACGGTGGCGGTGGCCCAGGTTCAGGTCCAGTAGGTGTAAAAGCAGATTTAATTCCATTCCTTCCAAAACCAGTTTTAGTAAGAACAGAGGAAGGAACATATCATTTCGATTACGACCGTCCACAATCAATCGGACGTGTTAAACCTTACTACGGTAACTTTGGTATCAACGTACGTGCATACACTTATATCCGTACAATGGGTCCAGATGGCTTAAAAGCTGTAACAGAATATGCTGTACTAAACGCAAACTATATGATGCGTCGCTTAGAGCCATTCTATGATTTACCATATAACCGTCATTGTAAACATGAATTTGTATTATCAGGTCATCGTCAAAAGAAACTTGGCGTTCGTACTTTAGATATCGCAAAACGTCTGTTAGACTTTGGCTACCATCCACCAACAACTTACTTCCCATTAAATGTGGAAGAGGCGTTAATGATCGAGCCAACAGAAACAGAATCTAAAGAAACATTAGATGCATTCTGCGATAAAATGATCCAAATTGCAAAAGAAGCAGAAGAAAATCCATCAATCGTACAAGAAGCACCACATACAACAGTCGTAACTCGCCTAGACGAAACACGCGCTGCTCGTACACCTGTGCTTCGCTATCAAAAAGCATAATTAACTGCCATAAGGCGTCCAATGAGTATTTGAGTACTTGTTGGACGTCTTTTTTTATTCTTTTTTTGATTAACATTAGCAATGTGATGGAAAGAAAACAGGGCGACGGAAGAAAGTCGGAAGCGACGGAAGGAAGAGTCAAGGTGACGGAAAGAAGACAGGGCGACGGAAAGAAGAGTCCAAGCGACGGAAGGAAAGATCCAAGCGACGGAAAGAAAGTCGGAAGCGAGGGAAGATTGAGCCAGGGTGACGGAAAGAAGACAGGGCGACGGAAAGAAGAGTTGAAGCGACGGAAGGAAAGATCCAAGCGACGGAAAGAAAGTCGGAAGCGCAGGAAGATTGAGCCAGGGTGACGGAAAGAAGACCGGGCGACGGAAAGAAGAGTCCAAGTGACGGAAGGAAAGATCCAAGCGACGGAAAGAAAGGCGGAAGCGAGGGAAGATTGAGCCAGGGTGACGGAAAGAAGACCGGGCGACGGAAAGAAGAGTCCAAGTGACGGAAGGAAAGATCCAAGCGACGGAAAGAAAGGCGGAAGCGACGGAAGGAAGAGCCAAGGTGACGGAAAGAAGACCGGGCGACGGAAAGAAGAGTCCAAGTGACGGAAGGAAAGATCCAAGCGACGGAAAGAAAGTCGGAAGCGACGGAAGATTGAGCCAGGGTGACGGAAAGAAGACCAGGCGACGGAAAGACGAGCCAAAGAGACGGAAGGAGAGATCCAAGCGACGGAAAGAAAACAAAAAGCTGGATAGAACCGACGAAAAGCTGGATAGGACCATCAAAAAGCTGGATAGGACCATCAAAAAGCTGGATAGAACCATCAAAAAGCCAGAAAAAACAAAGCAACCCCACCACATTATGCCAAACCCCCCATGCAATGCAGAACCCCGCCCCCCCGAACCCCTATAAGAAACTATTTAATATAAGGGTGTATATTGATATACTTACATTAATTTGTACTTTAGTTAAAATCATCATATATTTCGCATTGAAAATGTAACAAATTGTTCGTAATCCATGTGTTGAAAGGGCTGATAGATTAAAAATGCAAGTGATTCAAGTTGAATTGAGCTTACCGGCAAACAGTGTTTTGAATGATACATATAAAATAAAAGAAGTTATTGCTACTAGTAAATTGTCATTTGTTTATATCGCGGAGAATATTAATGAAGGGAATCAGCTAATTATTAAGGAGTTCTTTCCAAATGACATCGCTTTACGGGATTTAGATAATAAAACTGTCGTTAATCGTTTGCCTTCAACAAAGCAGAAGTTCGAGGATTTAAAAGCTATTTTTCTAAATGAAGCGTTAATTATGCGGCAAATAAATCATCGTAATATCGTCAAATATATTGACCACTTTGAAGAAAATGAGTCAATTTATATCGTGATGGAGTATTATGAAGGAACGTTATTAGATCAATACTTAAAGGATTTTCCTATTAATGATAGGGACCATTTGTACGCGAGTATATTCCTTCCTCTAATTGGTGCTTTAAGCTATTTACATAAAAAAGGCATACTTCATCGTGATATTAAACCAAGTAATATTATGATAGATTCTGAAGGTAATCCATATTTACTGGATTTTGGTTCGGCTATTATTTATAAAACTGCTGAGAATCATCAAATATTTACAAGCCCAGGGTATTCTCCTTTAGAGCAATATTCGAATGTATCTAAGCAAGGTGTGTATACAGATATTTATAGTTTAGCAGCAACATTTTATTTTTCTTTAACAGATATTATCCCGCCGGATAGCTCAAAACGTGTAATCGAGGATAAAATCGAAAATGTGAGAAAATATAATGAAAAAGTGAGTATTATTCTATCTCGAACAATTATGTGGGGTCTTGCAGTGCATGCAAAAAAACGATGCTCTTCACTTAAATTTATGGAACTGGCCGTTGCTGTTGGAAATATTATTAATAGACTAAAGGATTATTTTAAACCGGATGATTCTAAATGACTATCCATTTATAAGGATGGTTCTAAAGTATCAATTTTGATTTTAAAAAATATTTTTTGTTAAGAGCTTATGGACTACTTATTTTAATTCCATAAGCTCTTTTTTTAGTAAAAATATAGAATAAATACATTTATTTTTATTAATATGCGTAAATTTTACCATGTTTATTTTTTGCGATGAATCCAGTTTAATACATTTATATTGCATAATATCCTAATGTAAATATTGACAATAAAATTAGATATTGTATAGTTACTTTGTGATACATAATGTCATCAGTGAAGTAAGCATGTGAAATTATAGAACCAATAGGAATTCTAGTATTGAGTAACTGGTATACATAATTACATACATAATCATAAATAAGAATAAATACTAATTCTTTGTCTGTAATTACCATTTTGTTACTTATTAGTATTTTATTAGTTGATTTCGAACGCGATTATCATATTTTATTTGCTACTCACTAAATGATTATGCTTACTCGAAATTCGTTACAAAAAGGAGGGATGGCTGTATAATTATACGGCCGACTGAATGGAGATTATTAGTCAAACAAACAGAACCATGCTCTTCGAGGAAATTAATCCGGAAAAAATGGATTTAATTACGCTTGTTGGAGATGTAAAAGGGATTGATAGCCTTAGTGATGAAAAAATCAAAGAAATTAATGAATATCTTCTTGTCAAAAGCTTCGACGAATTTTTAGACAAGTTTTCTCCAACGGTTTACTCATTCTACAATGCTGCTAACCAAAAGGTTATGTATACATTAAAGAAACCAGAAGGAATTCAAGATGACTGTATTTCTGAAATAGCAATTGACCAAAATAATGATTTTTTAAAAATGCTATTTACCCTCATTGATACGAAAAGAAGTCAGGGCATTGCGAATGTTGATTTTAAGTTTGAGAATTTGCTCGATATGATCTCTCCTAAAAAGGTTATGGATGATATTCGACAAGTCAGAAAAGAAATCCATTACCTATACGGTGAATATGACAAGTTAGATGAAGGCGATCCAAAAAAATTGGATACAGGGGACAAGCTAAACCTGATGTTTGAAGTGGCAAGTAGAAATTACAACAATGTCATGGCGATGCTTCCTTTAGCAATTGAAGATATTAAAACGAGACTATTGTTAGGTGCTAATCAGGATGAAGATGAATCCGAAAAATTACAAATAGGAACACTTTCTATTGGTGACAATGGTGAATTAAAAATCATTGAGGCACCACAAAATAATAGCTCGGAACTGATGGTTATTGAGGAAAATAGTAACTATGGTTTAAGCACAGTTTTCGAAGAGGACTATGAGGCGATTACAGAAACACCATCTTCTTATGTGAAAGATTTAGTTGTAAGAACTTTCTCTCCTTTGCCAGCTGTAAGGGCTGAATTTGATGTAGAGACAGAGGTACAAAACTACAATACATACTTAGAATTCTATAAGGATGCTAAGGATGAATTTGTAAAAACAGTGAAGCCGTTAGTTGAAAAACTATTAGGTGTAAAAATGTACTTTGATCAGTATGCAACTAAAAACAAAGGTATGCAGCCCTCGTTAATTGTAACAAACACAAAGTTAGATATGCTCGTTAAAAGTAATAATCTACCACGATTACGCACGTATTTAAACACTGTTAACTCCAAAAATGACTTTACAGATACGGTATGGTATGGAATTGTCCCTGCACTAGAACTAGAGGCTTCTGGAAAAATGAAAGTAAGCAGAGCTAGATTTAAAGGGAACGATAAGGTTGCCAAGCAAGACGGCAATACAATGGAATCGTTATCCATCCTTCTCGATACTGTGAAAGATTATAAAATACAGATTTTCTTCAACTTCATGACAGAAGAAGAAACAACATTCAATGGAATTGCGACAGCAGGTATTGATCGCCTGATCGATAAATGCTCAGTGCTTGTTCGAAAAGATTATAGTGAGTTTGCGATACCATGTTTACCGAACTTCACTATTATTCCTAAAGATAAATCAGGTGTAATCATTGATACAAGAATGCAGACAACAGAAAACGGAGCGCGATTATCTAAAGAAAAAGAGGATATTTTAAAGCTTTGGATAGATGGCGTTTACGTTGGTGCTAGCTATGTAGCGGCAGGTATTGTTTCAGCATATCAATGTCCAGAATATTTGAAAGACTCATTTAGAAATGTTCAGAGAAATTATCCAGGTGTACGATTCGATATCGAAGCTGGTGATAACTCGCTTAGAGCCGTTACAACAATGGCGAAAGAAATCTCTGGATTTACTAATAATATTAAAGATGCTATTAACAGCAGAAGCTTTGGCTTTGTATTCTCTTCAGAGAATGTACAGCTTCAAGATAAAGATATTAAACGTATTACAGTGTATAAAGCTAGAAGTCTAGCAATGGAAGAAGATGGATTCGATTCAATCTACAAAACACAAGTTAGTACGTATATTGAAAGAATTTTACGATTCCAATCTGGTGACTTTAAGCATGAAAATATCGTTCGATTCTTTAGTAATAATCCAAGTAGCCAAAAAAGCAAATGGGTTAATGACAAAGGCTATGTAAACTCTATTATTCACGATGGAGATGACATCGGCTACATTATCGATGAAAAATCAAGCACATGTCAGATTGACCTAGTGTTTAACGGTAATGTGAAGAATCTTGAAGTTATGATTACAAAGGCAAGCAGTGCTGTTAAGGCCTAACAAGTTTAAACATACAATCAAAAACTTTTTAAGTGGGATGTTTAAGATTTATTCATAAATCTTTTAACATAAATAGAATCTTCCATGAATTGCTAGATGAAAAAATTACATATTTCTCCATGCTTAATGTATTTACATTGGGCATGGAGGAATGTATACAGCTAGTTATAAATTTCATCTAAAGCATTTCATTGAGACGATTCAACAAATATTAGGAGGTACAAAAAATGGGTTTTGTATTAAAAGTAGAAGGATCAGAAGCAATTGAACTAGGGTTAGACAGCATTATGTCTGTTGAGTATGAAACAGATACTCCAAATGACTCTAACGCACGTTCTACAGATGTAGGAGCAACTTTAAAAATAAAAGGTAAAATCCTTACTGCAACAGATGGTGACAATTCTGATGATACGATGAAATTAGGTTTATGGTCATTAGTACCAGCTGAGAAAGCTGACTGTTACCGTAAAGTAACTTTAGAAGTTATTTCTGCTGATCAAGTAGTAAGAAAAATTAACTTCCCAAATGCTTTCGTTGTTGACTATTCAGAAAGATATGGTGACACAGAAGGTATTGGTGAATTCTACTTATTCATTAAGCAAAAGAAAGACAAAACAGACTTGGCGAAAATCGAAGGCGGCTACGCTGTCTAAGATTGCTGCTTGATAGCACTCCACATTATCTAAGGGACTTTCATAGTTCCTTAGATAATTTTGAATAATCCTAATACTGGGGATGAAAACATGAAAACGCATTATGAAACTTTAGGTGTCAGTAGAGACGCCACGCAAGCAGAAATAAAACTCGCTTATCGAAAACTATCAAAAAAACATCATCCAGACGTGAGCGGTGGAAACAAAGAATCTGAAAAGATTTTTTTAGAAGTGACAGAGGCATACAAAGTACTGAAGGATCAAGCTTCTAGAGAGGCATATGATGCTCGACTAGATGGAGCTGGTCAAAGTTGGAGTAATGGACAGACTTATGAAAAACAGTCTACACGCCAACAGTCTACTGAAAAAAAGCCAGATTTCAATATGAACAATATTGAAAAGAACTTTGAACACTTTTTTGGTTTTAACCCTAAAACAAAGGAAACGGGATCAACCCTTAACAAGAATGCAAAGAAGAATCCACTAGATACAACTGATTTATTTGAACGTTTTTTTAATAAGTAAAACTAAGCCATAGCTAGTATGAAGGAGTGTGATACCATGTATGATCAAAATTCAATGGATACATACACTGAAAACGCAAAAAAACAAATGATTATAAAAGTTATAGATATCATTATTGTCACAATCGCCTTCTTTTTCATTCTTTACGTATTTGTCATGAATCAGGATTTTATTTTGAAAACAATTATTGGACTTATGTTGGTCATACTAGCAATTGTTTATGGCGCTGTTATGTATGAGGCAAGAGATAAAAATTACGATGTGACAAACAAAAAAATTCGAAAATTAGTTCTCCTCAATGATCGAGGAGCTGAAATAGATGAATGGGAAATAGATGACCAAACGTCATTACTTATTGGTAAAAATTCAGCTGACAATAAGGCAGATATCGATTTAAGCGGTACAGAATATGAATCGCTTATTAACTATGAGCATGCTGTATTAAACAATGTTTCTGGAGTATGGTACATAGAGGATATTGATTCAGTAAATGGTGTTGGTATAAAAAAAGCTCATAAGCGCGTTAAAAATAGAATACAACACGAAAACCCTTACCCAATCGGTAATGGAGACACGATTTACATAGCAAATACGCGAATTTTAGTGAAATAGAGACAAGTAAATTCGTAACATAGACGGGGGATAGCAAAAATGAGTTTGATTAGATGTACGAATGGTCACATGTTTAGTTCAAGAAGACATAGAAATGTTTGTCCATATTGCAATGTAATGGTGGAACAGGAGCAAAGACCAAGCAGTCAGCAAACAGCTGTAGCAGAGCTTGATGATAAAACAATGCCATATCTCGGAGAAATGGACGGCATTGATCCGGTAACGGGATGGTTAGTTTGTATTGAAGGGCCTCAAATGGGTCGAGACTATCGAATTTTATCGGAAAAAAACTTTATTGGTAGAGCTGAGGATATGCACATTCGTATTGTTGGAGATAATTCGATTTCTCAGCGTAATCATGCCGTTATTGTTTATGATCCTAAAAAAAGAAATTTTTATCTACTGCCAGGTGATGCATCAGGCTTAGCTTATCTGAACAATGAAGCGGTTTATACGCCAACAGAGCTAGCGGCGTATGATGTTATTCAGTTAGGCAGAAGTATGTTTCTCTTTATTCCCTTATGTGGTGTTCATTTTGAATGGGAAAACAACAATAGTGAGGGATGATGACAAATGGATCCGAAACTACTGCCATACATAATTGCGCTTGTTTTTATCGTTGTACTCGTTGCCTTATTAATCATTAGAAACATGCTTGCGCAACAAAATGAAAAAAACAAAATAGAAATCGGGAATGGACAAACAATTGGCAGACGTGATGAGCAAGATGATTACTTCTCAACAGCTGAAACGAAAGATGGGACAATTGCTGTCCTGGCAGATGGTATCAGTGGTTTAGCAAACGGTAGGATGGCAAGCACGGTTGCTGTTAATACATTTATTGAAGAATTTAAAAAGCTTAGCGGTCTAAATACTCTAGAAAAATTTTTTAAAGAGGCCGCTTTTGCAAGTAATCATATGATTGTCGAAAATTTAAATGGCTCGAACGGTGGTACTACATTAGTGGCAGCCGTTATTGACGAAAACGGATTTCTTCACTGGGGAGCCGTTGGCGATAGTGTCATAACCATTTTTCGAAATGGAGAATTTAAGGCAATCAATCAAAAGCATATTTTTGAATCAGTTTTAACTGAGCGATATATATCTGGTGAAATATCTCAGCTTGAGGTGCAGGAAAATCCTTTGAAAAAGAGACTTATCAATTATTTAGGGTATGAAGGCTTTAAAAATATGGATATAGGAAAAAGTCCGATTCAGCTAAATAGAGGGGACAAAGTATGTCTATTTAGTGATGGAGTCTATGATACTTTAACAGAGGTTGAAATGGAGAAAATTCTCTCTCAGCAAGCTACTCCCTATGATATTGCTCAAGACATGATAAAAGCCGTTGAACAAAAACGCTTAAAAAATCAAGATAATGCAACCATCGTTATTCTAGAAAAAACATGGTAATCATTTTACTTGTCGTCTTTAAATGAGTCAGTAAATAAGGAGGAGTAATCATGAGAAAGGAAAATAGCAACTTTAAAACAAGCTTTTTATCCGAAGCGGGCTCATTTTTGCAAAATAAAGATTACTTTGCCTATACAGAGCTGGATGATGTAGCCTGCTGGGTAGCTGTAAAAGGGTTAGATTCTGATCAGGAAATAAGTAGTGCGGAGCTTGCCGTGAAGGCAATTTTAGAGAAATTCATGGAAAAGCCATCCATGTCTAGAAGAAGCATTAAAAAATATTTGAAAAATGCACAAGACATACTTCAAGCGCAAAGTTTAAGGGTGAGATTGAAGGCTAGTATTGTCATTGTCGTATCAGATTACTCAAAGATGATTGTGGCAGTTGCAGGAAATTCGAGATTGTATCATTTTCGTAATGGTACTTTATCGTTTAAAAGCACAGATCAAAGCTTAGCGCAAGAGATAGTGAATACTAGGAACCGTTCGCTTGATATAAGTCATCACGAGGAAAGAACCAATTTACTAAATTATCTTGGCAAACCGAAAGATTTCCAACCTTTTGTTTCAAAGAAAATGAAGTTAATGGATGACGATGTACTAGTGCTTTGTACAGCCGGCTTTTGGGAAGATGTCAATGAAATTGAAATGGCAGATGCGTTGGAAGATGCAAAAGAGCCTGAGAAATACATTGATCTATTAGAAGAGGTACTGTTAAGTAGGCAAAAGAAAGTTGTCAATAATTACACAATCGCAGCTATATTTGCTAACAAGGTTTATCAGGAAACAAATAAGAAAAAAATGAAATACATCAAAATGATTGCTGCTGCTTTAGTCCTAGCTTTAGTCGTAGGTGGAGGCACGATTTTTTATCAGGCAAAGCAAGCCAAAAAAATGGCTGAATTAACCGTCGAGATGAAAGATCATGAAAAGAGCGGAAACCTTTATTTTCAAGATGGGACTTATGATAAGGCACTGCTGGAGTATAGTGAAGGTAGAAATGCGGCAAAAAAATTGAAGGACCCAATACATAGGAATTTACTAGCTAAAAAATTAAGAGTTACCGATCTAATTATCAGTGGAGATAAATTTGCGGAGGAAGGTAAATTTAACGATGCCCTTGAGTCATATGAAAAGGCTAAAAAAGAAGGAAAGCTTATTAAAGACTTTGGGAAAGCAGTAGTTGAACAAAGAATCGCTAATATGGATACCATTGTACAAATTGCTGAAGCTGTGAAAGATGGAGATTTTCTATTTGAGGCAGAGGATTACAATGGAGCTCTTGAAACGTATCAAAAGGCAAGAAAAAAAGCCCTGACAATAGCCTTTACTGGTGAACCTGAAATAAAGACAAAAATAGAAGACACAGAGGCTAAAATTGCTGAATTGAAAAAGGCCCAGAAGGAATTAAAGGCTGAAGGCTTAGAAAAAAGCGGAGATCAGAGCTATGCACGCCAAGAGTTCGGGAAAGCAATTGAATATTATACACTTGCACAGGAAATTTATCAGGAGACAGAACTGCTGTCGAAGGTTTTAGGCCTTGAGCGAAAGGTTATGAACGCCAATGATAAATTAAATCCTCCTCCCCCAGCACAAGCTGCCGATAATGCAGCACCGCCTCCGAATGAAGGGACAGCTGCCAATGAGCCATCTGATGCTGAAGTGATGAAAGAGGGAAAATAAATTGATGAAAGAGCTCATGATTGAACGGTTACGAAAAATAGAAGATTTAGAGCAACGTCAACTGCTAAAGGATATTGTCAGTGGCGTTTTTGTAAATTTAATCGACTATCAGGATGAAATGAACAAAAAGCTTGAGGAACGCATTTTCAACGAAATAGATGATGTCGAAAATAGGTTTGATATTTATGTGACGTTAAGTTCTAAGGAGGATGTTGACCCTATTCATGAATGCTTATTCCCAATGCGGCAAGCTGATTTAGAAAGTAAATCTATCAATTTTAAAAAAATGCTTGAAGCGTTTAAAAACAATGAATCAGTAGAACTGTTTACATTATTTCTAGAATGTGATTCCATAAAAATCCAACAGTTACTTGCTAGGCAGCGACTCTTTAATGGAAAGCTAGTAACGACAGAAGGACAAGTAGAAATTAAAGTCAGTCTTTCGCAGAATACTGACTATTTACAAGAGATTAACAAGCTATATCCGCTTTTCCAAGTAAATGGTTTGCCCTGGAAAACCATTAATCACCCGTTCGTCTATAAATTTTTTAATGTAAATTTAGTAAATTGCCCACCTTTAAATGAGGATGTCGAAATTACAGAAATAATTGTTGACTTAGAGGAGTATGAGCAAGAAAAACGACTGAATATGGTTCCACTATGGAACATTGAACGCCATGAGGTCAAAAATGTCGGTTTTCCCATTCCTGCAATCGATAAGGTGAATTATGAGCATGTCCTCTCCATACGTAAAATCGGCAACGAGCATGGCTATCTTGTAGAGGCCGATGAGGATAATGTTCGTTACGTTAAACGTTCAGACAATGAATTAACAATTGTCTCACCCCGGGATAAGTCAGGGGTTTGGCAGCTAATAAAAATTGCAAAAATGGAAGATGAGAAAATCGGGAAATTATATTACGAGCTTGTATCAAATAGAAGAATTGAGCATTTTATACACAAATTTGCTAACAAGTATACGGCCAATGTTAAAACGAAGGGCGAAATTACTCGTATGATTAATTCCTTCGAGGCAGCTGACAGCTTTGAGCTTGTAGATGTCGAAATAGTGGACTCCTATTCTGGAACAAGCTTTACTCATTCTGCGAACACTTTCTTAACGGAAATGATAGGAGAAAATAATCATAAAAAAACGATGCTACTAAAGTTTAAGGCGAATGAGGAGAGAAACTTTATTGCAAACGATATTTTGAGCTTTCTCGTATCAGAAGTGCAACGACATTTCTTCGAATATGAATGTGTAGGTGTTTGGCTATGAACTATATTTGGGATTTGCTCATTAAGGCTGAGGATGAAGGCCTTTCTAAAAAGGATATATATTTTCATCTTGCCGAAGTCTATTCACCTTATATGGAACTTAGCCCACAACTATTAAATGCACAAGATATTGAACAGCATGTTGAAGTAAATCCGTATTATCGCTATTACGGAATTTTCAACAATCTTTTCCACCTTGATAATACTTCAGATATTGAGTCTAGGGATTACCTTTTAGATACCGTATTGCATTTTTTAGCTGAAATTGATCGTATGCAGGGCATGAATAAACGAGAGTTCTATATTCGCTTTATCTTAAGAGAAATCGAAGCCAATGTATTTGGAAAATTGGTACGTGATGATATTCATGCCTTTACGAAAAAGGAGCAAGAAATAGTTGCGCTCAACATGCTTAGGCTTTACCAGACAGGTGAAGAAATTTACTTATTAAAGGATACGCTGAAAAGACTCTTTAAAAATTGCATGATTTATGTGAAATCGGAGGAGCAGGATGAGCTGCTTTTATACATACGTCAGAAGCAGACTGAACAGAATCAGCGAAAGGTCCAGCTTGTACGAGAAATTTTTCTGCCAATAGGCTTTCATATGGAGGTTTATTGGCAATATCACTTTGGCATTATTGATGCAGAGGAAACAATGAAGCTAGATCGAATAGCTCTTTACTAAATAGGGCAGAGGAGGTATTCCAATGACAACTAACTATTCATATAAGCTGTATGCCAATAAGCGTAATACAGAAAAGAAATATATGACCTATACACGAGTAGAATTAATGGAAATGACAACCTTCCAGCTTAGAAATATTTGCTATAAGGAAAAGCTTGTGACGGGGCTTATTAATACACTGACTAGAGATGAGTTAATCGACAAGATTTTAAGATATCGTGGCTCTGAAGAAAACCCTCTTATTAGAGAAAAAAAGGATGGGGGCTTTGAACGAGTAGAAGCGGCCATGCAGGAGTATTTAAAAACGCCGATGACTGACAATGGTGACATTAAAATTCCTGCCAAAATGAGCTTATATAGTGGGATGAAGATTGATAAACCGGATCAGTATTTCGTAGAAACAGGCGGTTTTCTTGTTGAATCCAATGTACTGCTAGTAAATGAGCAGCTAGATCTTTGCGGCATTCTTAATATCCTTAAAGACGACGAAGTTCCAAATCAATATTATTTCGCAGCTGATCAAGCAATTGGTATTCGGAAGACAAATAATAAAAACTACAGCTTTATTTTTTTAAGAAAGCAAGATTCCGAGTATATCTATAAGACTTACTATCAGGAGACCCCACTTCCGCCAACAAATCTTCATTACTATAAGGTTCCAATACCAGATTTAGAGATTAAACAGCTTGAAACAACTAATGCCATTCTTGCCATTGATTTTGGAACAACAAATACTACGGCTGGTGTCTATTTAGAGAGTGATTATGTAGCCTCTCCTTGTAGTCATGATCTATTAAATAACAGAATTCAGCTAAATAGCATCAATTTTGTACAATTTCCAGATCCACTTCATCAAAACGAATGGATAGAAGTAGTACCGACGGTCATGACTGTAGCAGATTGCTCAAATGCAGACCAAGTTAGCTATCACTACGGCTATGAAGCGTTAAAAATGATGAAAAAAAATAGCTATACATCTTTGGCTACGAAATTCCAAGGTATTAAACGATGGGTTAGTAATTATGCCAAGTTGGAAGAAGTAATGGATGCCAACGGGAATACTGCACTTGTTCCACGGAGTCAAATTTTAAGAGAGTTTATGCTTTATATTATTCGAATGGCGGAGCATCAATTTAAATGTCGCTTCAAGCATTTACATATCTCCAGCCCTGTTAAGCTGAAAACACAATTTTTAGATATGTTTCGTGCGATTTTGCCTGAATACCAAATCGAAACTGAGCATGCCCTTGATGAAGGGATGTCGGTTCTTTATAACACGATCGCCAATCAAATAGAGAATAATAGTTTTCTCGATGGCAAGGAATATAAAGCACTCGTGATCGATTGTGGTGGCGGAACAACAGACCTTTCTTCCTGTAAGTTTCGAATAGAGGACGGACATATTTCTTACAAAATTGATATTCATACTACCTATGAAAACGGGGATACGAATTTTGGCGGCAACAATATTACCTATCGTATTTTCCAATTTATGAAAATCGTCTTTGCCAACTATTATAGTCGAGGAAAAAATGATTATGATATCGATGCATTAATAGATATTCCAGGTAAGGATATTTATCGATATGTAGACGACCATGGCGTGGAAGCAGTGTATGAGCAATTCGAAAAAGCCTTTTTAGATGCCGAATCTATTATCCCTACACGTTTTAAGGAATTTGAAAATCGAACACGTGATGAGTACCTCCGTGTTCGCAATAATTATTATTTCTTATGGGAAATGGCAGAAGAGATGAAGAAGGAATTTTTCCGCAAAACAGGTATATTAAGAAGTCGTTTTTATGCGGATAGCGAAATGCAGCACGATAGTGATTTAAATGTGACAGCAGTAGATCGCTGGTGCCTATCGTTGGTAGAAAATAATCAATTTAAGGAAGTTTATGACTTTCCAAATGTCTTCTTCAACATTAAAGAAATCAATCATCTCATAAAGGCAGATATTTATGATATTGTGCGAGAATTTTTAGAGGAATTTTATGAGACTGGCATACTGAGTGACTACTCCATCATTAAATTAACGGGACAGTCCTGTAAAATAGACGCATTTCGCGAGGCTTTAAAGGAATTTGTACCAGGACGAAGCATTGAATTTAGACAAAAGGCTGAAAATGTCGGTAAAGTCCCAGAGTTAAAGCTTGCTTGTTTAAGGGGAGCACTTCGTTATTTAAATGCTAAGAAAATCGGCATGATTGAAACAGAAGTGACGAACCATGCGCCTGTTGTGCCTTATGCTGTCAGTGCCTTTACACATAATCGTCAGGAAAAATTACTTATTAGTAGCTTAGAAAGACTGAATCAAATACACGGGACGATTTCTCGCCCATGGGGTGTAAAAGAGGTGGAGTTTTACTTAACGGGTAGCGACAATCACTCATCGTATAAATACACTTACTTTAATCGTCAGGAGGATTTTGCGCCTGTTCTTTATGAGAATATCGCCATGCACTATCAAGATAAAATTCCGCAGGACGAGACGGATTCCATCATGAATGGAGAAGTGAAATTCTTCGTCTTTGCAGGCGAAGATCATTGGGGCTTCCATGTAGTTCCAGTAGCAAGAAAAGACGAGCAGCTGTTTATCGGAAGCAAGCAATTCTTTGCCTTCGAAACCGATTTGTCTGAGCTAGATTTCTTTGATGGATTAAAGTAACACCTTCGACGGATGAAGAGGATTTATTAAGTGATCGGGTAAGCCCCGAAAGTGATCAGGTAACTCTAAGAAGTGATCAGGTAAGCTCCGAAAGTGATCAGGTATCTCTGAAAAGTGATCGGGTAGGCCCCGAAAGTGATCAGGTACCCCTGAGCAGTGATCGGGTATGCCCCGAAAGTGATCAGGTACCCCTGAGCAGTGATCGGGTATGCCCCGAAAGTGATCAGGTACCCCTGAGCAGTGATCGGGTATGCCCCGAAAGTGATCAGGTACCCCTGAGCAGTGATCGGGTATGCCCCGAAAGTGATCAGGTACCCCTGAGCAGTGATCGGGTATGCCCCGAAAGTGATCAGGTACCCCTGAGCAGTGATCGGGTATGCCCCGAAAGTGATCAGGTACCCCTGAGCAGTGATCGGGTATGCCCCGAAAGTGATCAGGTACCCCTGAGCAGTGATCGGGTATGCCCCGAAAGTGATCAGGTAACTCTAAGAAGTGATCGGGTAAGCTCCGAAAGTGATCAGGTATCCCTGAGGAGTGATCAGGTAAGCTCCGAAAGTGATCCGGTACCCCTGATAAGTGATCGGGTAAACCCCGAAAGTGATCAGGTAACTCTAAGAAGTGATCGGGTAAGCTCCGAAAGTGATCCGGTACCCCTGAGAAGTGATCGGGTAGGCCCCGAAAGTGATCCGGTACCCCTGATAAGTGATCGGGTAGGCCCCGAAAGTGATCAGGTAACTCTAAGAAGTGATCGGGTAAGTCCCGAAAGTGATCAGGTATCCCCGAGGCATACTTGATCAGTAAAAAACAAGAAAAGAGGTGGGTGACAGCTTGTTTGCCAATCAATATCCACATTTTCAAAAGGGCCGAATTTTAAAGCGAGAAATGCTGGAAAATTTGCGAGATTACCCAAGAGAATTTTTAGATTTATATTTCCAAGATTATTCAAATGGCATTATTGCTGGTGCCAATATTATCGTAGCAGATACAAGCCTCATTATAGCGAAAGGCATTATCAAGCATAACGGAAAGCTCTATATGTTACATAGTAGCTATGAGCTTCCTTATGAGGCAACAGGAAGCGAAACGATTCTAAAAGTACGGTTTGCTGAAGAAGTGAATGAATTAGATTTTAGAAACCATACAACAGAAATAGTCCTAGATGATTCATTAGAACTTGCAAATAATGAGCTAGAGTTGGCGCGCTTTAAATTAAAATCGGGTGCAAAACTGCGCTCAGAGTATATTGATTTTTCCGATTTTGCGACTGAATACAATACGGTTAATTATCTTCACAGTCAGTATGCAGGTTTTCAAAAAAGCACATACCATCCAATCATTTTGCGCTATTTTGCACGAGAGTTGTTAAAAAATCGCCCAGCGAATCCGTATGATATAGCTTTTGCTTTAGAGTGCATAAATCAGGAGCGGGTTCAACGAGATGCGATTGATTTTTATATTTGCAATCGGCTAGAGCTAGACTACCAAACATTTTCGAATAGTCAAATTCATAAATACTTGAACCGCATTTTATTGGAATCAAAGCGCGGTGGTCGTATGACAGGGCATAGCCAAGGGCGACCAAAGCGCATGATTGTTGACTAGCTGATGGTCTGCAGATGAAAAAACGTTCAAGAAATGGAAGGTGAATGGGTTGAAATTTTTAGATGAACAAATTATTGCTCTTAGAAATGAAATGCGAGAGCAGGAACAACATGAATTAGCTCAAAAGGAAGCAGCTTTAAAAGAGGAGCAAGCGCCGCCTGAGGAGCCTATACAGGAGGAACAGTCTGAGCTCGAAGCAATTGATCTTTACAAGGACTTTGTCAATATAGACGAGCAGGAAGTGCCAGTCATTGATCAGCATGTCCTAGATGGAAAAATTTCGTTCCGAATGCCGAAGATATTTTCAATCATGCCAGCTGCGTTAGCCTCATTAAAATACCCTTCTGAACGAAGACCAAACATTATTTATACGGATGAATCATCTACTATCAATCTAGCCTTCAACAAGACATCACATTCTTTACCTGATGAGGGTGTAGCTGAGTTTCAGGAAAACATGATTGAAGTTCTAGAGCAAGCTCAGCCTGCAGCAGAATGGTTTGATACAGATGTGATCCAAATAGATGACAAAACAGTTGGCTTTATTGAGGTCATTACACCTGCTATTGATGGTGAGATTTTTAATTTAATGTTCTTTGTATCGATTGATGGGAAAGCGCTTATCGGTACGTTCAATTGTATGGAGGAGGATACCGAGACTTGGCGTCCTATCGCAAGAGCGATGATGGAAACGATGCAATTTGCACCTAACGGAAGGGTAGGAGGAGTATGACGATGAGTGAAGTAGTAACTGCCTATCATAATCTTCAAATATTGCCATTCAAGCTAGTGAGCATTCAAGAGCTCACGCTCACGAAGAAAATGAACGAGCACGCGACATTACGCTTCACAGGAATCGTACCTGAGGAAGTTCGAGATCAGTACGTCGAAATGACAGAGGTCCATTCAGCTATTGAAGTGAATCAGCTCGATCATTTAGGTGCACCTACCCCGTTATTTAAGGGGGTCATATTAGGCGTCAAAGTAAGTGCGATTCGAGATATTTATTATATCGAAGTAGAAGCAGCTTCCAATACATATCAACTCGATATTAAGAAGAAAAATTGCTCCTATCAGGATAAAGAGATGACCTATTCATCTCTATTCAAACAATTGAGTCCCTTTTACCCTGGTCTCGATGTGATCGATGAGGCTACAAAGGGAGGAAAATTAGGCAAGTTTACTCTACAGTACCGAGAAACCGATTGGGAATTTTTAAAACGTCTTGCCTCCCGCTATAACACTGGACTAGTTCCTGCTGCTACCTTTGATAAGCCAAAGTTCCATTTTGGTGTCCCTGCCGGCAAAGCAAAAGGAAAGCTAGAAGACTATCACTATACGACAAGAAAAAAACTAGCAGACTATCTTCTCTATACAGAGAACGGCAATGATGGCATGGGAGAACATGACTTTTTGTATTATGAAGTGGAAACCGATAAGGTACTTGCCATAGGAGACCACGTAACCTTTCATAAGCAAACTCTCTATGTTTGTGAAGCCTATATGTCGATGAAGGATGGCTTACTAAAGCATCGCTATACACTTTCAACGAAGAATGGCATGAACAAGAGAGAAGTATTCAACGATGAAATTTCTGGTGTCTCTATTGAAGGTAAAGTGTTAGAGGTAGCTAAGGATCATATTAAGGTCCATCTAAATATTGATGAAAAACAGGATAAAGGGAAGGCGCATTGGTTCCTCTATTCAACACCTTATACAGCTGAAGGGCATAGTGGCTGGTATTGTATGCCTGAAATTAACGACTTTGTTCATGTATATTTCCCTTCTTATCGTGAAGAAGAGGGAATTGCCAGCAGTTCTATTCGAAAAAATTCAGACAGCAGCGCAACTAATAAGCTAGATGATCCTTCGACGAAATATTACAGAACAGCCTTTGGCAAAGAAATTAAGATGAGTCCAACAGAAATTGTTATTACAGCACAGGATAACGATATTTTTATCCGTTTAAATGAGGCGAGCGGTATCGAAATTTTTAGTAAAAAGGCAATCAATCTTATATCCGAGGCAGATATTTCAGTCAATGCAAGTAAGAAAATTCTTTTGTCTGCGGAGGAAGAAATTTCACTAAAATGCAAGGAAAGTAAAATAACGATGGATGGCAGTGTGCAAATTTTCGGGAAAGAAGTAAAGGCCAATTAATAGCCCTATAGATGGGTTTCTTAATGAAGAGAAAGAAGGAGACACATATGCAAGCAGAGGAAATTTTACAGCATTTTTATGAAACGGAAGTAGAGAAAAGACGGTTGAAACATCTCTTGGCGTTAGAGGATTTTTTCCAAGCCTCAAAGGATGAGCTTGCTGAGGAATTTAGAAAATCCTTTCAAACCATTTGTCGTCAGCTACAGCAGCAACAATCCCTTAAACAGAAAGGGCCAATTGGACATATCACATTTTCCATGCTGCGTACGGAGCTACTGGAGGGGCGTCATCACTATCTAGTGGAGGGGACAGATGAGGAATGGTTCTTTGACCTGCGTCCTATTCTAACTACCTATGATGCAAGCTGGGCTCTGAGCTTTTTAGAGCAATTCGTTGAGGAACTATATTTATACAGCAAAACATTCATGGGAGCCATTACCCAAGCGGATATTGAGCAGATCAAGCTTAAGGAAGTAACCCATTTTCATCAATATGTTATTAGCCTTGCTAGATATGCATTGCCAGATATTATTAGATGCCCCGAATATTTAGCACTTGATCGTGATGCTGCTGTAGAAGTTCGTATAGGTGAATTTCTGGATGTCAATGAAGTTGTCTATAGCGAGGATTTCTCTTCGAAAGATATCGAAGAAATTAAGGCTTGGCTGGCTCAAAAATTAGAAGATGAATATGCGTATGAAGTATTTAACAACTTAAATCTTTCTGGTGGCAACTATGAAGACTTAGATATTCAATATGCCTTTTTCCAGAAAACAAATTTAGCACAGAGTCAAATGCGTAATTGCTTACTCATTGGCGCCAATCTTAGGAATAGTAAACTAATGGACGCTGATTTAAGCTTCAGTACGATTCATGAAGCAGATTTTAGCAATAGTCAATTGCAAGGTGCTAACTTCCAACAAGCTCAGGGTGCAAGCGGACTAACTGATCGACAAAAGTGGGAAATGCCAGGCTACCTCCCAGTGCGCTTTACTGGTGCTAATTTAGAGGGAGCTGATTTTGAGCTAGCTAATTTACGAGGTGCTTGCTTTATCGGCGCTAACGTCAAGAATGCCCATTTTGAAGGCGCCAATTTAGAAAAAGCTGTGTTCTCGAAGGAAGCACGAGGGCATCTGAAGCTAGATCCATTCCAAATAGCGAGTGTCATTTGGAAATAGATGTTGTGAAAAAGGAGATTAAAAGATGAACTATTTTATTCTATCTCAGGATGAGCGTATCTCGAATGCTGTAGAACCAGTTGGATTATCAAAAATTATTAAAAAAGAACTATTAACAGTGGAAAGAATGGATGAGCTAGATGAGCTCGAGCGTCAATTTCCTGTTTTAGATAAAAGTGAAAATGTCTATATCGATTTTATCGAAAAGCCCATTGCTCTTTTAGCTAATTCAGTGAAGCAGCTAGTGGAAAAATATGAGCCGCGCTTACCATTTAAAGCAGTTGTTCTCGTAGATATGCCGAAATTAAAACAGACGTTATATTGGCTCTCCATTCCGCCAAAAGTGGCCTGTCTTTCAGCACAAACCGAATTCAATCTAGACGGAACGCTGAAAAAGCTCGTTATTGATGAGACTTTAGCCGCACCATACACCTTCTTTCAAATTGAAGGTATTAAAGAGGATTACATCATTGTCAATATTGAGCTAGCAGAAAGTATATTGCGCCGAGCATTTCGAGGTATTCGATTACGCAAAGTGCAAACAGAAGGCAAATGGAACGAGATCCTTCATGTATAGATAACTAGAAATACATAGAGTAGGAGAGCATTAACATGAAAAAAAGATGGGCATCGGTTGCTTTCGCAGCATTAGTACTAGCTGGTTGTGGGGCAGGTGAGGCTGAAAAAGGTGAGAAAAAAGAGCCCGTAGCTGAACAGGAAAGCGCAGCTAAAGTAGATATGAGTAAAGAAAGTTTGGCTAAAAGCTTTAAAGAAGGCACATTTAAGGCAGATGTCATGGCAATCGGTCTTCCAAAAGATATAAACGAGAAAGTGGAAAAAATTACAGCAGCGATGCAAGCTTCTCTCGCAAAAAATAAAGAGTGGCATTTAGAAACATTAGCCGGGCTAGCTAAAGGTGAGAAGTTTCCCTATGATGAAAAATTAGGCATTACAGAAGACGAATATAATTTTTTCACAGAACTTGATCAGCATATGAAGCTTGGAAAAATTGGCGAAAGTGATATTACTATTGTAAAAAAGGATGATCAGTTAACGATTGAAAATCCTACTGCTACAATCGTGAAAAAGCTAACAATTAGCGCGGATGGAAGTACATTGCAAAGTGATTTAGGTGACCTTGCATATGTAGAGGAAATCAAAGCTTCCGATGAACAAAAAATAACAGGAAAATGGAACGGTCATATATATCGCATGTATGGCGATGATACAATACAGCTTCTCAAAGTTTCAATTGGCCAGCTAGAGGACAGCAAGAAAAACATTATTTATACAGAGTTGTATGAAGAAGGTAAAGAGAAAAAAGAGGAAATCATTATGTTCTAAAGTGATTTGTTATTAAAGCGATATCTAGGCATTCAAGCATCGAGATACAGATTCTCAAAAGCGAAAATAGTAACGTATTATTTTCGTTTTGAGTTTGCAAAGTGAAGCGATGTAATGCACTTTTCTTATAGAAAGGGTGGTTTTCAATGGCAGATGAAATGCAGACAAAAGGCGATGAGCAGCGCAGTTATGTAGTTGCTGGTGCCAAATTATCGTGCACGCAGGGCGATCAGACAAGCATATTAAAGATGCCTGTAAGCCATGGCGTTTATACAAAAGACAAGGCAAAGATGAACACGATGGATTATAAGCCCTATGTCAATATTCAGCCCTTTGGTTTATGTCAAACATTATCTAATCCTACGGTGGCAGCTGCAACCGCGGCTAATAATGGTGTCTTGAAACCGATGCCGTGTACACCAGTAGTCACAATGCCATGGATTAACGGAAAGTCCGATCAGTTGATTGAGAATTCTCCCGCGCTTATCAATCAATCTACTAATATGTGCATATATTGCGGGACGATAAAGGTAGAAGATGATGGTCAAGAATAAGCCATCATCCACTGAGGAAAGAAGGGTATTCATGTGAACACGTATGAGGAAGTGATTGGATACGGAGAGCTTGAACTCGTATCCCCCTATGAGGTTCAGACGTTGCATGATCTCAGCTTGACCCAAACTGTGAATGACCATGCAAGGTTATCAATTACGGGATTCATCCCAGAGGAGAAGAAAGATCGCTGTATGCAGATTGCCAGCAGTTCAGATCGAATAGAGCTCTATCAAAAACGCAATGGACAGCGTGTGCGACCGCTTTTTAAGGGGCAAGTATCCGAAGTGGCTGTTCGTATGGTGAGAGGCGTGTACCAAATTGAGCTAGAAGCGGTGTCATCTACATTTACCTTAGATTGTAAACGCAATGCTCGCTCCTTCCAGCATGACAAGATGACGTATAATGCCATGCTCAAGCAAGTACTTGCTAACTATCCAGGTTCCGATGTTATTGACACTGCGTCAAAGGCTACTCCTCTAAAGCAATTTATATTACAATATAGGGAGACGGACTGGCAATTTCTAAAGCGCATGGCCTCACATTTTCGAACAGTGCTTGTACCAGCAGTAGATGCCGATAAACCTAAGCTATGGTTCGGTCTCCCAGAAGGTCGAATAGAAAAACTGTCAGCTACTAGCTATACAATCACCAAAGATCGCTCCAAGTATTTACATACGCTGCAAAATGACATTGAGCGACCAATGGAGGAGCATGATACAGTATCCTATGTAATCGAGTCCAAAAAAACATTAGCACTTGGTGACCGTGTCCAACTCCAAAACAAGAAGCTAGTTGTGGCCAAATCCATAGCACGCATGCGACAAGGTGTCCTTACATATGAATATCATCTACTGTCCGAGGCAGGCATTCGTCAAGAAAGACTAAACATTCCTTCCCTGTCAGGCACAGCGATTGAGGGTAAGGTATTAGAGGTCAAAAAAGATCAAGTACGCCTGCACCTATCCATTGATGAGGCACAAAAAAAGGAAGAAGCCACATGGTTCTCACTTGCTACGCCTTATACTGCAGAAGGACATAGCGGCTTTTACAGCCCGCCAGAAGAAGGCGATAGCGTTCATCTTGCCTTCCCGACACACCGGGAGGAAGCAGCCGTTGTCCGCCACAGTGTACGAAAGGGCGGCGACTCGAATCCAAAAACAGCAGATCCGAAAACGTCCTACTGGGGTACGCCAAAAGGCAAGGACATCAAGCTAGACCCACAATCTGTCACATTTACTGCACAGGAAGGCGCCGTTTTCCTAAAGTTGGATCAGGGAAGCGGAGTAGAAGTACATAGTAAGCATCCGCTTACACTAACAGCCAATGATACTATCACCTTTGCAGGTAAAAGGATCTCCATGAGCGCAACAGAATCCATGCGTTTGACATGTGGCTCCAGTAGTCTCGTTTTTGATGGAATCACCGATATTCAGGGACAGGTTGTCACAATGGAAGGCTCGAACAAAGCACCTGTGACAGTATCTAATACATCGGGAGAAGGCGCTGACCTTGACTCCGCACTAGACGTCATTGGCATGATCCCTATTGGTGGGGGTGATGCTTAATGGCGAAGAAGGGTAAAGGATTCTTCGGAGCACTAGGTAGTGCTTTATGCAGTATCCCTGTTGTAGGAAAAGTTAAAAAAGCGGCTAAAAAGAAAATCAAAAAGGCCAAAAAGAAACTAAAGAAAGCCTTAAAAAAAGCAAAGAAAAAGCTCAAGAAAAAGTTAGGCAAGGTCTTGACAAAAGCCAGGAAGCTAAAAAATAATTTATCCAAGAGAAAATTGGTCAAGAGGTTTAAAAAGGCTGTGAAAAAAGCAGTTAAAAAGGCCAAAAAGTATGTAAAAAAAGTTGTAAAGACAGTTAAAAAGGCAGCGAAAACAGCTGTTAAGGCAGTTAAAACCGCAGCAAAAACAACAGTTAAGGCGGTTAAAACCGCAGCAAAAACCGCAGCAAAAACAACAGTTAAGGCGGTTAAAACCGCAGCAAAAGCAACTGTTAAGGCAGTTAAAACCGCAACGAAAACATTAGTACAAGCAAAGAAAAATGATGTTAATGTGGCAACTAAAAAAGCAAGTAAAGCTGCAGCATCAATAGTACAAAAATCAAAGTATATAAATTTAGAAAACTCCTGTCCTGTTGAACAATCAGTAAAGAAACCAGGAATATTATTAACATTACTATCTGCAATTGCAGATTTTATCCCGTTTCTTGGAAATGCTAAAGCTGGTTTTGAGGCGTACGAAGGATACGATCCAATTACAAAGAAAGAATTGGATTATACAGATCGAGGGATAGCCACAGCAGGTATCATTCTTGGTGGTTTTGCTAAAGTAGCAAAAGGAGGGAAAGTTGTCACTGAATTAATTTCTGAAGGCAAGAACGCGACTAATGTAGCCGAAACAGCTATTAAGGGTACGGGTAACCTTAAACCACAAGGTCTTATGGATGAACTTGCTAATAGTGGTGTAAAGTATAATCCTAATGATGTAGTTGCCGTAACTAAAAACGCTGATGGCAAAATAGTATGGCTTGAAAATGGAAATTCACAGGCAGGGTTTAATCATATTCTTAATCATGCTGATGAATTTGCCACCAAAGGAATTAATCAAAGTCAATTGCCTGAATTTATTACAAAGGCGGTAAGTGAAGGTAAAATCGTTGGATATCAAGGAAAGGGCACTGGAAGACCTATTTACGAAATCAACTTTAATGGACAAACGCAAAGGGTTGCAATAACTACGGGTAGCAATGGATTTATTGTAGGCGCAAATCCAGTCTCTATAAAATAGGAGGAAACATGAAAAAAATAAAACTATACTTGGAATATCAGTGCTATCCAATGTGGATTTACGATGAAGACGGTGAGCTAGTTGATAATGATATTGCTAGTGAACTTATGAATGAGCAATCGATTGTTAAAGCACTAGATGCAATTCAAGAAACGTATGATAACTTATTTGAGGATAACGAAGTGAGTTTTGAATTTAAGGGTTTTGCACAGGAACAAGATAGAGAACATTTTCTACGTTTAGTTAGCGAAACCGCTAACTCGATTGAAAGCAAATTAAGCGATAATTATAAGGTCGAAAATAAAATAATTCTTTGAGAGTTTATTACCTTGACTGGCTCTATGCCTTTCAAGGTTTTTTCTTAACTCAATGAAGTTTATGGTTAAAAAGTAATCTGATATTTGATTCGAGAGCTCATGAAGGCTGGACCATCAAAGAGTACTATATAAACAGTGGTCTAGGAAGAAAAGTGTGAGAATTAGGCGAGATGACATTTTACATGCAGGAGGTAGTTTTGTATGGAATAGTGACTAAAAAACGATAATGACAAAGCTCGTGGCGATAAACGATGATTAATGTGAGAGGGGATTGTTGCTTTATATAGTCAAATATGTTTTAGGTTGTATTTTTACTAGAGACGGTCGTATAATACTCGCTATTCGTTAAAAAGCGTTAGGGAAATTACAATTTATGTAACGGAAGTTGAGAAATTGAATGTTGTTGGGTATATACGAGTCTCGACTCAAGGGCAAGCAAGAGACGGATATAGCTTAAGATATCAAGAAGATGAAATTAAGGCATACTGTAAGGAACAAGGCTTAAACTGGGTACATATTTTTAGAGATGAAGGAATAAGTGGTGCCAAACTGAATGAGGAAGCACTAGAAATAGATAGGGTGGGCTTACAGGAGATGTTGGCTCACCTTTCGTCTGTTCAAATAGGTTATGTGGTTATACTGAACACAAGCCGATTAGTCAGATATTGTAAAAGTGCTGATACAACGAGAACTAAAGAAATATAGCTGTGATATTAAAAGCATTGAACAACCAATTTGCAGTATCTTAATAGTGGAACATATAGCTATTCAAACTGATTGTGAAGATAGTGAGAGAATATCAAACATCAAGAGACTTTATCCGATATATTCTGGGGATTCAATACGACCAGATTCAATTAGAGGCGAATATGAAATTGAAGGGACCTTTCCAGTGATTCGTGAGATTGCAAATAAAAAAGGAGGTTGATATTGATGAGTTTTGAATTTGAATTGACCAGAAGGTATTCATTATGAAATGAGAGCTGTTGCTCCTATTGAAGTTAAAGAGGGGAGAAAGCACCATGGTTTGGTGAAGTTGGAGGTGGTATAGAAAATGTACTGCCAAATACAATTGAGAATTTATTAGAAGCCAGAATACTAAGGAGGATTTACACCATAATGAAGGTAAAAGAACTAGAGCAAAAATTGATAGAAATTAATGTGCCTAAGGATATCTATTCGATATTAAAAGGGGGGCTTCCAATTGAACAGTATTGTATAACTAAAGATGGCTATAATTGGGAAGTGTATTATAGTGAAAGAGGAAGCAAATCTGGATTAAAAATATTTGACGATGAAGATATGGCTTGTGAATATTTTTATAATAAAGTAGCAAAGTATGCAAAATAAATTAGCTTGATAGAGCAGTCGAGACGGGACTCTGTTGATATAGTAGACACAGATGTCATATCACGAGGGCTACAAATAATTTGGGGGCTACCAGTGCCGAATGAACTCATTATTCAACCAATAACACATATAACCCATGTAATACCCATATAAAGATTTCTCCATTTCGTTTATACGCACATCAAATGCTTTAATTTTATAACCTAAATAACGCTACGGATGGTAATGAAAATGAGTGACTTCTACAGTATGATGAAGAAAAAGACAGCGTATATTGCTCCTGTAATCGAACAGAAGAAGGTAGGATCATAGAATGGTGGTAATTGGTAAGACAATTGCTACCTTATTTATTTCCAAGTGTAAGATTACAACTTAGGGTACGGGTAAAGTTGATTTGACTAAAACAACTAACCCTGAAGATTTCTTAGATGAAGTAATGAAGCGACAAGGGCTAGATAAATTACCTGGAAGATTCAAAGAAAAGTGGGTTGATGGTGATTATGAATACGAAATAAGAGCTCATGAAGCTGAAACTCAGTATGGAAAATCGGGAAGTATTTATAGAGTGGGGAGATAGAAGCCTGGTAACGGAACAGAATATATGGATTTTAATGGGGAATAGCACCATTAAAGTACATTAAAGGAAACTTGTAAAGGTGGACGGCCGAACCCTTTATTTAATGAAGAGGCTGCAAGAGATACGCATATTCAGTTAAATAGATAAGGAAGTGATAATATTGAGTGAACAAAGATTTTTTATGAATGAAAATGAAGTACTTCAAGTAATAACGCGAATCAATGAATATGCTTCTCAAGAGCTATGGATGGATTTTGATGTTGCTTTATCAAATGGATGGGATTTAACAATTATAGGTCGGTTGGATAATACCACAAAGAAGGTTAATATTGAGATTAATTTTGAGCAAGTCCACTTTGTTTCTCTGCCTTTTGGCTGGAAAACAGATACATCATATCCAGTAATTGGATTAGCTACTGAGGAAGAAATAGAGAATTTAACAGATAAATTTGAAGTGGATAAAGGTAATTATATTTTTAAGTTCATTGCTGAAGGCTTCGATAGTGAAAAATATTACTTTGTTGGAGCGAAAAAAATCTCCTGTCTATTGCTTGATAAGCAGACTAATGAGTTAAAATAACATATCAAGTTTAATCTGGAAGATTTATTGAGCAATAAGAACAGGGATAGCGAGAAAAGAACGAAAATTGGGCGAGACCTTTTAAATGGAAAGGGTATTATAAATATGGAATAACTAACAAACTAACGAGAATGACAAAGCTCGTGGTGATAAACAAGGAAATAATAGTTTTTTAATTGTATACAGTTAAAGATATCCTTGAATTTGAATTAATAACTCATGAAGGCTAGACCATCAAGGAGTGCTATTTTAACAATAAAGCAATAAGAGCGAGAATAGGCGAGGTGGTAATGAAGGTTGTGGATTATGAATAAAAAAAGAAGAATGAATATATTATGGTCTGAAGCTTTGGAACTGTTTTCAGAAAAACAGAATTTGGATTTGGATACCTTTTTATTTAGATTAATTGAAATAATAAGAAATAATCGAGAAGCAATTGAGCGTTTTTTGAATAACTCCCAAAATAACAATAAAATTAATACAGAGGATGAAAAATTATATTTCCAATATGTAATGACGATTGAACCTGAAATGTATGTTATTGGTGCGACTGGCGATGATTTTGATTTGATTAGTAGTAGTTATATTAACCTACTACCTAAATCAGATATTGAAATTTGGCGCAGGTTATCAAATCTAATAAAAGATATTATAACATTCGTCTCTTCAACAATATGTCCTCAATGTAAAAGTGATCATCTTAGAATTTTATCTGATATTGAAGGCGTTAATTTGTATAGATATTGTGAAACATGTTCATACACTGAAGACGACGAAAAAGTTTTTAAGAGTCATGAACTTCTAGTACCTGCAAATGTAGCAATGTTAAAAAAAGCAGATTATTTGAATTAAACATTGCACAAGAAATCAGTTGGAATCATCAAGGTGAAAAATGTCAGTTTAAATGAGTAACTAATGAATCAATGTAGTATTTTCAATGAATTTGTTAATAAATTTGTTTTAAGTAAGGTGGTATTTTGAAAATACAACTGCCACCATTTCTTTGGAGGAGCGTGGTTTTATAATTTAATGGTATGGGAAGCTACGTAGCTATAGATTACACTAATTGATTGATAACAATGGTACCTTTTGGTCTGCAAAATTAAAGTCCAAATATAATATCTGTTTTTGGAGTTATGTAGATAAATAGATTGTAACTGGCTTTGAAATGTAACTAGATAAAGGTACAAAAAATAAAGATTAAAGAGTAGACCAAATGAACAATAATTGCAATAATTGTATGAGAATAGAGACTTCATGAAGGCATAGCCATCAAGAGGTGCTATTCTAGCACTAATGCAATAAGAGCGAGATTAGGCGAGAAGACATTTTACTTAAAAGCTGGATGTCATAAGCATAAAACACACGAGATAAAACAAGCTAAAGGGTTTAAACGTTACACTTGCTAACTGGTATAAATACTAAAATAACTTATAAAACTTGCAAATATTAATCAACTTAGAAAATTTATAAACTTAAAGCACTTGATTGTCTATAACAGGCGACAAGTGCTTTTTTGCATGTTTAGTTACGTAAATTGAAAAGATTACGATTATTAATTAGTGTACTAAGTGTTAAATTTAAACAAGTACGAAAATACAAGGGGAAGAACAGGCGATGGAAATAGAGGATTCAATAGATAAATTTGTTATAGATTATAAGGATGTACTGCATTCAGCATTTTTACGTGTTTATATGGTGGGAGTGCAGAAATATAAAGTGAAAATGAAGATATATAGTGGAACATATAGCTATGAATTGCACATACGGAAAAGTGACAATGTATACATTCATTTATATTGAAAGGTATTGTGAAGAAATAAGCTACAACTGGTTTACATATACGAAGATAGAGGACTCAGTGGAGCGACAGTTGATGAAGATGGATTAACTATTGAGCGAGAAGGCTTGCAAGAGCTATTGGCAGATA
Organism: Lysinibacillus xylanilyticus; assembly: GCF_001183605.1. GTDB lineage: Bacteria > Bacillota > Bacilli > Bacillales_A > Planococcaceae > Lysinibacillus > Lysinibacillus xylanilyticus. The sequence goes on from NZ_LFXJ01000005.1 coordinate 237,636, forward strand.
TAGAATATCATCAAGTGAGCCAAGTAATTGTATTAAATACGTCTCGTTTGTGGCGCTCTGATATGGCAAAAGTATTGATACAACGAGAGTTGAAAAAATATAACGTAGATGTGAAAGCGATTGAGCAGCCAAATTACAGCATATACACACATGAACCAAATGATTTTAGTGAATGGCCTAGAGGTGGGCAACAGGTAATACAAGGCACATCAAATGGATTAAAATTCGAAGGATGGAAAAATCCAACTACAGGAGAAATAGAAAGTGTATACCCAGTATTAGAATGGAAAAATTATAGTAATTAGGGGGGATTTCATGTTAATAGACAAACAGCCAGTCATCCAAGATTTTTTTTCTTTTTTGAAGAGTGATTTACTCAATGTACTAGAGTGTTTATCCAAGAGAGAGCCGTGGCAAGATCATATGATGGGATATGAACTACCAGAGCATTCTGAGGAGATTGAATTTAAAGAAGGCATAATGATATTCATTAACACAGCATCATATAACGAAATCATTATGAATAGTTCAGATTTCTATGGTTGTTTGAAAGAAACGTGTATGGAATTTGTTGGTGAAAATCAAGAACTGGAAATCCAAGTGTATGTACTTATCGACAAGATAAAGACTGTTTTAAATTTGTGAAAATTTCACACTGAGTTGATTAAACCTATCAACCTACCAAAATAAATGAAAAATAGGTAGGTCTACTTGAAACAGACCCTGAAGAGCACCGGATTTTATGAATTTCAGTCAAAGAAATAGATGATCCAGAATTTAAGAGGGGAATCGTAGCCTTTTAAACCTTGATTGGCTATATTGTCACTCTCGAGAAGAAGAACAGAATGGACCCAATGAACAATAAGTGTTTGAGAATCGAGACTTCATGAAGGCAGAGCCATCATGAAGTGCTATTTTAGCGCTAATAATAAGAGCGAGAATAAGCGAGATGACAATTTATTTACAAGGACCACTTATGGATGTCATAAGCAACAAACACACGAGATTAAACAAGCTATAGGGATTAAACGTTACACTAGCCAACTGGTATAAAAGATGTCATACTTTCGATATAAAAATAACTTATAAAACTTGCAAATATTAAAACTTAGAAAATTTATAAACTTAAAGCACTTGATTGTCTATAACAGGCGACAAGTGCTTTTTCGCATGTTTAAATACGTAAATTGAAAAGATTACGATTATTTAATTAGTGTACTAAGTGTTAAAGTTTATACAATTATTAGCATGCAAGGGGAAGAACGGGGGATAGAAACACAATAAGAGAAAACCAAGAAACACGTGACTTTCTAGTTAAGAGCATCGTCAGAGATATTTCATTTAAGAAGCAGGAAATATGCTATGTGGAACGAGAATTAAAAGGGTTAATGAGTTTACTAGACTTTCAATTAGACACGATGCCAGGCATAGATCTCGTTACAGCTTCCGCTTTAATTGCAGAAAAAGGTGATGTACACCGTTTTCCGAATGCCAATAAATTAGCACGATTTGCGGGGATTGCGCCTGTTTACTTTGGCTCTGGTGGGAAAGGAAGGGAACAAAAAAGCAAGCAGGGAAATCGGGCGCTACACGCTTTATTTTACAACTTAGCCGTACAGCAAGTACAAGTGGCAAAGGGAAGTAAGCTGCCAAGGAACCCAGTATTCCATGCATACTATCAACGAAAACTAAAAGAAGGCAAAACAAAAGGACAAGCATTGGTTTGTATAATGAGACGGCTTGTAAATATTATATACGGCATGATGAAGCACAAAACAGCCTATGAATTGCCGATAATAAAAGAGGAAGAAGTAGTTTTATAAGGTTTAAGATAGATTGTTTTTTATTTAGCAGATTTTAAGATTACAACATAGGGTACGGTTAATTCTAAATATACTTATAACATGGTTGAAAACCTTGGACCATTAGCTGAAATTAATCAAGGTGCAGCATCTACGTTTAGAAGTGGAATGTATAATAATGTCACAAAACTCGAGAGTGATACGATTCTCTATCGTTCTGGAAAAGCTGGTGGAGGTAAGAATGCTCTAGGTCAATATTTTACAAGGGAGCCAGGTACAAAAATTGAAGGACGTATTGACTCTGCAGTTAAAGTACAATGGATTGATCCTAAAACTGGTGTATTAACGGGTTCCTCACCGTTAGAAACGGTTTATGAAATTAAAATACCTAAGGGTACTACAATTTATGAAGGACCAGCAGGAAATCAAGGAGGTATTTACTAGGTGGAGGGAATCAAATATTCGTTCCAGAGCCTTGGAAGATTAATGGAGTAGAAGTGATTTCGTCAACACCTATTAAATAAAGAGGGGGTAACTATGCTAATAGATATAGAACAATTAAGAATTCTATTTCAAGAATTAAAAAGAATTTTAGAAAAAGAAAATGATAACGAAACGTTGTATATCATTAATCAATTGGAATTAGGTTTACTTTTAATTGATGAATGTTTAAATGGCACCTATGAAAATGAAGATTTAAAACAGCTGTTTAGTAAATTGGAGGAAATATTTATAAAAATTAATCAGCCAAGTGTTGGTCTGTCAGATTATTTTATCTGGAGAGATAACTATGAGGAACGTCTAAAAGTAAATAATGGTTTAGATAAAATTAAAAAAAACCTAACATTAATATTTAGAAAGTATTAAATTATACGGGTAAATTACAAAATTGAAGAACCTTGATTGGCTATGACCTTGATAGGCTTTTTAAGGTTTTTTCTTGAATCGAAGAAATAAAATATACTAATTTTGAATCAAAAACTCATGATGATTAACTGGCACAGGAGACTGAATTCAGTGACATTTAAATAAAACAACCACACTTAGCTACTCGATTTATGTTTGCACACGAGAGTGATGAAGCTCGTAATGATAAAAGTAATTATATACTGCAATAAGTGTCTATTACTTGATAAACAGACAGGAAAGCTAAGTAAAAAGCTAGAGTAAACAGTAAGAATAAAATGGTTTAGAATGTATTATTCGGTAAATATCTTGTTTGGTTTCCTGCCAAGGTGATCCTATTGATGTTGTAACAATGCCTGATGGAAACAATATGTACTTTTAACAGAAGATATTGAAACAGCTTTCATAGTTGGAAAACGTAAGGGTGTGAGAGTCAATGATATTAGTCATCAATACAGAAGAATCTAGGGTAAGTGGAATTAAATTTTTTTATCTAGGGAATGAAAAAGTATGGCTTTCTGATTATATACCTACTAAATTTATTTCAGTTGAAAAATAAAGTTTAAAAGCGGAAAATATAAAAAGAGTCAATAGCAACACTAGTTAAAGTGGCTATTGACCTTTTTATATTTGTCAAAAAAATTTTTTCGACTGCAAACTATACGATCACAAAAGATCGCTCTCTGTTTTTACATACAAAGCACAATGACATTGAGCGACCGATGGAGGAGCGGGATGCAGTAGCCTATGTGATAGAATCAAAAAAACATTAGCACTCGGTGATCGCGTTCAACTCCAAAACAAGGAGCTAGTGGTGGCCAAGTCTATAGCCCGCATGCAACAAGGTGTCCTTACATATGAATATCATTTACTGTCCGAGGCAGGCATTCGTCAAGAAAGACTAAACATTCTGTCCCTGTCAGGCACAGCGATTGAGGGTAAGGTATTAGAGGTCAAAAAAGATCAAGTACGCCTGCACCTATCCATTGATGAGGCACAAAAAAAGGAAGAAGCCACATGGTTCTCATTTGCTACGCCTTATGCAGCAGAAGGACATAGCGGCTTTTACAGCCCGCCAGAAGAAGGCGATAGCGTTCATCTTGCCTTCCCGACACACCGGGAGGAAGCAGCCGTTGTCCGCCACAGTGTACAAAAGGGCGGCGACGCCAATCCAAAGACAGCCGATCCCAAAACGTCCTACTGGGGTACGCCAAAAGGCAAGGAAATCAAGCTAGACCCGCAATCGGTGACGTTTACCGCAAAGGAAGGAGCCGTTTTCCTAAAGCTGGATCAGGGAAGCGGAGTAGAAGTACATAGTAAGCATCCGCTTACACTAAAAGCCAATGATATCACCTTTGCAGGTAAAAGCGTGGGGGTGATGCTTAATGGCAAAGAAGGGTAAAGGCTTCTGGGGAGCCGTTGGCAGTTTCTTTGGAAGTATCCCAGTTGTTAAGAGTGTTAAAAAGGCAGGCAAGTCTTTAAAAAAGAAAATCAAAAAGGCGAAAAGTAAATTAAAATTAAAGAATCTTTTCAAAAAACTTAAGAGGAAGCTTAAGAAAAAGATTGGCAAGGTTTATACGAAAGCCCGTAAATTCTTAAAACTTACGAAAAAGAGACTTGTAAAATGGTATAAACGAACCGTAAAAAAGGCTGCCCTTTATGCGAAAAAGACTGTTCAAAAAGCCAAACAGTATTATCAGAAGGCAAAAACCCAAGCAAAGCAAGCCGCCGTAAAAGCATCCAAACAAACCACTAAGGAAACGGTCGTAAAAACAAAGCCTAAAACTGAAAACCCATTGGTAAAAACATACAATAGTTTAAAAGAAATTGGTAAAGATTTTAAGGATGGTCTAGATACAAGGTGGAACAAAGCATTAGACTCACCGTATGATTTTGCAAACTATCTCACATTAGGAGCATTAGATGGTCTAGTGTCTGGAGCAAAGGACAGACAAAAAAAGATGTGGAATTCACCTTCTGATTTTGCCAATTACGCAACCTTTGGCTTTACCGGAATGGTTAATGGGGCAGTAAACCCAAAAGACCCTTTATCAAAGGAACATTTGTTAGATAGTTTTGGTGTTGTAACCTCAGTATTTGGAGTAAAAGGAATGAAAGGATCTACTTCAAAAACACCTAGTGGCGGTAAAACAAAATCAGCACCAAAAGAAAATACAAATTCAACACCAGAAGGAAATACAAATTCAACACCAAAAGGAACTACAAATTCAACACCAAAAGGAACTACAAATTCAACACCAAAAGGAACTACAAATTCAACACCAAAAGGAAATACAAATTCAACACCAAAAGGAAATACAAATTCAACACCAAAAGGAAATACAAATTCAACACCAAAACCCGTACAAAACCAAAATCAAAATCTAAACAAAGATCCTAAAAAACAAGATGAGACTAAGGTTGCGCATAAGGATAATGGAGTTAGTTATGGTAAAGTGTTTCCAACAAGGGAAATTGATATGAAGAATGAAGGATATATTCTTGATCGTGCTACGGAATATAAAAAATTAGTATCAAATACGCTTCTTAAGAAAAGAGGAGGGGGGAATTTCGGTTACGCTGAGGTAAATATATCAGGATTGGACACGAAAGAATTCTATGCACATAGTAAAATAGATGCAACACATGGAAATCCCAATTATGAAGGGTTTTCAGTTAAACCAACTGAGGATAAGATTAAATTTAGTGCAACAAATGCCCCGAATGAGGTAGGAGATGTTTTCCTTAGAGATATGGATACTGAGTATAAAATTTTAAATGATATTGCAGACAAATTAGGGCATAATCCCGATGCTAGTGGTAAAATAAAATTATTTACTGAACTTGATACTTGTGGTAGTTGTAGTAGAGTTATAAATGCGTTTAGCAAAGAATACCCAAATATTGATATTGAAATTATTCATAATAATGGCCAAAAAATTAAGGTTAATAAATAATAAATTATACAGGAGTGTGGAGAAAATTGGATTGGAGTTATTACGAGCTTTTAACCTCAGTTTATGATACTTACTTGGAATACAAAGATGAAAAATTTAGTGATTATGAAGCATTAGCGAGAACAACTTATGATTTTGAAGTTTCTATGAATGATGGAGAAGCCGAGAAAGCAACTATCCGTGTTGCTTTAGCGAGAATTGCTCTAACACATTCAAAATTATCTGTGCGTGCTAAGGAATTATCGTGTGAAGTGTTAACAAATCTAAATATTAACAGTATCAGACAGCAGTTAAGTACAGAAGAAGTAGATGATCTATTAGAAAGAAGAGATTACGTATTACGTCAATTTAATGATACAACGATTTCATTAAATCACGATCCTAGGGCACGCTGGTATTATCATGAGATGACTAAGGAAGTAAAAGTTTATTTTGATAACATTATTAGTATTATCCCCTTAGAAGAAGTTTCTGATAAAGTGCTGAAACGTTTTGAAAGGGACTGTAAAAATACGCTTAGTGAGAATATTACTATTAAAGTCACATTAGCTGAACTATTAATTAATAAAGGAATTCATGAACATGGAGAACTTAATATAAAATATGAACTTGAGAAGTTCAATATAGATGACGTAGGGCAACAGTTAACGGAATCAGAAAAAGAAGATTTATCTCAACGTATCAACAATTTAATAAAAATCTATTAAAAGTATATCAAGAGAAATTAAAAATTAAAATTCGATATTATGTTGAAACGGATAGTTCATATTTTTAATGTTGAACAGGTCAATTGTGGTCAATACTACCTATAATTGATCTGTCTTTTTGTTATCAGAGTGGTAATAAAGACGAAGCTGGTTCTATTTTGTTAATATAAAGTAGTGACTATGTGCAATCAGCTTTGTGCAAAATAGTACTTGCTCGTTATTATATTTCTGTAAAACTGGGTAAGTATAATCGAACTTTTATCCTGGATTATTCTTCAACAATATATACAAAAAATCAAGGGGAAAATGGAACTGGGTGTTGTTTTTGAGGCAGTAAGTAAATACCATATTCTACAGCAAGTTGACGGTTTCGAAATAAGGCTTGTGCAAAAAAGATTGTCTACACTATAATCGCTGAGAACTTGATAAGACTAAATAAAAAATTGCCTGAAGACATCATCAATGAGATAAAAGAAGGATTGTTTGATAATTCCGATTTTGAATTGACAGAGAAAGAGCGTCAGGACTTATCGAAACGAATTGCTAGAGTTCTTGAAAATCTTGACAGTTAAGCGCAAAGGTAACACTGTATAGAGCATTGGAAAAGTCTACTTTCAAAAATTCGATGTGTCATTCAAGATGCTGAATGGGATGTGCAAATAACAAGTTTTAAATGTGGTGAGAAATACTTAGAATGTGACTCAATCAAACTAAATAATGGTAAAATTCAGACTTGTTTACTAGAGTAAATGTAAAGTATTAGAATGACACAATTTTTTGTAAAAACAAACAGTTCAAACGACCATAATTATGGTGAGTTTGAGCTGTTTATTTTTTCTAATCTATGATTTATAGGTGTGGCGAAGTCCATAGCACGCATGCAACAAGGTGTCCTTACATATGAATATCATCTACTGTCCGAGGCAGGCATTCGTCAAGAAAGACTAAACATTCTGTCCCTGTCAGGCACAGCGATTGAGGGTAAGGTATTAGAGGTCAAAAAAGATCAAGTACGCCTGCACCTATCCATTGATGAGGCACAAAAAAAGGAAGAAGCCACATGGTTCTCACTTGCTACTCCTTATACAGCAGAAGGACATAGTGGCTTTTACAGCCCGCCAGAAGAAGGCGATAGCGTTCATCTTGCTTTCCCGACACACCGGGAGGAAGCAGCCGTTGTCCGCCACAGTGTACGAAAGGGCGGCGACTCCAACCCAAAGACAGCCGATCCAAAAACGTCCTACTGGGGTACGCCAAAAGGCAAGGACATCAAGCTAGACCCACAATCTGTCACATTTACTGCACAGGAAGGCGCCGTTTTCCTAAAGTTGGATCAGGGAAGCGGAGTAGAAGTACATAGTAAGCATCCGCTTACACTAACAGCCAATGATACTATCACCTTTGCAGGTAAAAGCATCTCCATGAGCGCAACAGAATCTATACGCTTAACATGTGGCTCCAGCAGTCTTGTTTTTGATGGAATCACCGATATTCAGGGACAGGTTGTGACAATGGAAGGCTCGAACAAAGCACCTGTGACCGTGTCTAATACATCGGGAGAAGGCGCTGAACTTGACTCCGCACTAGACGTCATGGGCATGATCCCTATTGGTGAGGGTGATGCTTAATGGCGAAGAAGGTAAAGGATTCTTCGGAGCACTAGGTAGTGCTTTAGGCAGTATCCCCGTTGTAGGGAAAGTTAAAAAAGCGGTTAAAAAAGAAAATCAAAAAGGCCAAAAAGAAACTAAAGAAAGCCTTAAAAAAAGCAAAGAAAAAGCTCAAGAAAAAATTAGGCAAGGTTTTGACAAAAGCCAGGAAGCTTAAAAATAATTTATCCAAGAGCAAATTGGTCAAGAGATTTAAAAAGGCTGTGAAAAAAGCAGTTAAAAAGGCCAAGAAGTATGTTAAAAAAGTTGTAAAGACAGTTAAAAAGGCAGCTAAAACAACTGTTAAGGCAGTTAAAAAGGCAGTGAAAACAACTGTTAAGGCGGTTAAAACCGCAGTAAAAACGACTGTTAAGGCGGTTGAAACCGCAGCCAAAACAACTGTTAAAGCGGTTAAAACCGCTGTTAAGGAAGTTAAAAAGGCAGCCAAAACAATTGTAAAGGAAGTTAAAAAGGCAACAAAAGAAGCTGTCAAAGTCTATCAGTCGTTAGAAAAAATGGAACCTCTAAAAATTACTAAAGATATGTCTGCTAAAGAAAAATGGTTACGAGAGGGATACAATGCAAGCTTAAATTTAGCTCAAAAATCCAAAGGAACGTTTGACGGAACCGTAGATGCAGTGAAAGGTGTATATGATGATTTAAAAGAATTAGTGACTAATCCGATTGGAGTATTTAAAAATACGGTGGAAGCAATTTCACACCCTATTGAAACTGCAAAAACCATAGGTAATTCAATTAAAGATTTCTTTGAGAGAGATGTCGTCAATGGGAATGCATATTCACAAGCATACTGGGGTACTAAAGCAACAATAAACACTGCAACTGCTGTGGTTGGTACAAAAGGTCTTGGTTCACTAGCAAAAACAGGGAAGCTTCCGACTGGTAAAATACCAGATATAACTAAAGGTGATATTCCTAAGGGTACGGTAAAAGATGTTACTTTTAAAAAGGGTTATGATACACATTTAACCGAAGTGGAGGGTTTTAAAGCAAAACCGAATATTGGAATAAAGGGTGGTCACAATCTTGAGAACTTTGAACAATTTATTTTAGATAACTTTGGTAATCAAGTTAAGGATATTAATCAAGCTGTTACTAAAACGTCTCATCCTGATATTTCAGGAATTTATGAGGTAAAATATAAGCTTCCTGTTTATGATGGATTGAGTAAAGAAAATGGTGGAAAAGGTAACTTTACTGGACAGTGGAAAGAGTATAAGAATCCTAAGACAGTATATGACCCAAAGGTTTTTTCTGATGAACAGATATTAAAGTTGGGTAGAGAAGCAATGGAAGAAGGTATTAGTAATAATAGGATAATTCAAGGTGGAGATAGGTCACCAAGTGATATGGTAGAAGGGTATGTCAATGTAAATGGGAAACAATTGAAATTTATGGGCTTTAAAGACAAAAATACAGGTGAGATTTCGAATTTCTTCCCAGTTCTAGATTAAATGTTAAAGGAGTGTTTGTTATGAGTGAGGAAGTTTTTATTATTGAAGAATTTTCAGAAAAAGTTGAGTTGATGCGTCTATATTACAAAATAATAGGTGATGGGAAGTTTATGGAAGCGATTGAAAATTTCAAAAACAAACAAGGTTTTGGGATTGATCCAGTATGTTGTATTTTTGCAAATGAATATCAGCCAGGAGAAGAGGGGTATTTTGGTGAAACTGGTGTTAACTTCAGTATACAACCTCCTATGGCTGAAGTTGAGGAAAATGCTATTGTAGATGAAAATGTATTTTTTCAATATTTAACAGAGGCTGGGGAAGACTATTTAACAAGACGACCTCAAGATCGAACAAGAGTTGAAGTTTCCTTAAAAGAACTAAAAGAAATTTTAAATTTATCATAATTTAAGATGGAGAAGAAATAGATATTTCAAGACACATTTACCAGATTTTAGATTAATCAAAAGTACTAGTATATATGTGAGAAGAAGTGGGTTAAATGTTAAATTTGGAGTAGGAATAAAATTATTTTTGAATATTTAACTATCACCTTGAGAGGCTAACTACCTTTCAAGGTTTTTTGTTATGGTTAAAACAATACGACTTTAGGAAGACAACCCATATTTACTGTGAGAATTTGTGGTTTACAGTGTAGGTGTTAAATAAAGCTCCCACATTTACAAAATCAATATGTCATGAAGGCAGTACCATCAAGAGTGTTACCCGATGATAAAAAGCGTGAGAAGTAAGCGAGATGACATTTTACATGGCGAGGGTATATGGGGCGGGGAATGGTTAATAACGAATGATACTGACAAAGCTCGTGGCGATAAATACAAGGTATAATATGACAGAGTCATTTAAAACTTGTTTACGGTTAAAGATTCCTTGAATTTGAATTAATAACTCATGAAGGCTAGACCATCAAGGAGTGCTATGTAAACAGTGGTCTAGGAAGAAAAGTGTGAGAATTAGGCGAGATGACATTTTACATGCAGGAGATAGTTTTGTATGGAATAGTGACTAAATAAACGAAAATGACAAAGCTCGTGGCGATAAACAACGGGAAACTTAAAAAGGTATTTCGGCTCTGCCTTAGCCTAAATGAGACGGTACTATAAATAACCGTAAAACGGAAGTTTGAACTGACAGTTTAATAGCTTTATTCATGTAGAAAAAGTCGCTCTTTGAAAATAGAAGAAGCGACTGTATTTACACTTAGAGATAACGCATTTTTAGCACTTGTATTACTTCATGAAGATAAAGAAAATGACTTTTACTTGATACCGTCAACAGTATGGGAAAACCCGAATGAAGTTTTTGTTAGTCGTGATTACGAACAAGAGTGGCAAAAGAGTAAAGCAGAGTGGGGAATTAATTTATCAAAGAAGAACCTACCAGAGCTTGAAGTTTATCGTTTTGAAAATAGCGATTTTTTCAAGCAAGCTGTCACAAGATAAATGGATAAACATAAAGCATTTGATTGTCTATTATAGGGCGACAGATGCTTTTTTTGTATTTTATTTTAAGGCTTCATTTAAAAAAATGCCCCATTTTACAGTATATTTTTATGTAAGAAAATAAGGAGGACAACAGATGTTTTTTTGTGTAATTTTAGTTGCCGACTTAAAAAACTTCAACTCGAAATTATATATTACTGTGTAAGACAAAAATGAAAAAGGGAGAGGAAATAATATGACTAAACAAATTAACGAAGGTGGAAACAAATTGAGCAAAAGTTTAGAGAGCTATAGAAATCAATTAATACGAAAGCATTTTCCGGGAACAATAATTGAAGGTGATAAAGTAACGTGGCTTCAGCGATTGCTTTTCAAAGAAGTAGAAGAATTGAAATGGGCAGAAATTGATAGGTTGGTGCGAAAAAAGGAAGAAGAGCGAAAAAAAGCAAAAGAGAAACGACAGAATAAGAAAGATGGTATAGACCTACCTAATGAATAACTACTTTCTAAACGTTGAGCATTTGATTGCCTTTGATAAGGTGACGAGTGCTTGTTGAAGTTAAAAGGAGCAGATTATTAATAAGTACAATAAGTGTTAAAAAGGAGAAAGGATAAGAGAGAAGCAAATGATGAAACTGAATGTGTCGATTGACAAGTTTACGATGGAATATAAAGATGTACCACACGGAGCATTTTTACGGCTTTATATGATGATTATGGTAACAATGGGATATAAAGTGAAGATGAAATACGGATACGAGGGAGCATTATACGTATATGAGTTGCACATAAAGAAAGATGAAAAGGTATACATGCACATATATTATAGGAATTTTAATGAAATAACAGGACATATGTATACACTACGCATAGAAACACGTCCTGAGCATTATGCACACTTTAGCGAAATACTAGAGTTTATACGTAAAAGAGCAAAGCGAATAAACTTTGTGAGCTGTGATGTAGCGTACGATATACCAACGAAACTAGAAAATGTGGTCGTTATACCAATAGACGTGCGGAGGAAAATGAGTCATTGTGAAACGACACGTTATTTTGGTGAAGGTTATCAAAGAAAACAGAATGGATATTGTCGAATTTATGATAAGAGACTAGAGCTATTTAGAAATAAAGGTATTTATTTGGAAAATGATTTGAGTAGGATTGAAGTCGTCTATAAACCAGATGAAAAAATAGAGCTTAAAGATATAGAGAGACATTCGCCAAAACAGAATAAACAATACTTTGCGGCGGTGATAATAGATTGGCAAGCGTTGGAGAAGAAAGAAATAGAACGAGTCATTAATTTACGAGATGGAAAAGACATGTACACGCAGTATATACGTAGAGCAATAAAAAAGCCCCTTGCGAACCAGTATCGAGTGGATTTCGACGAGTTAGCAGGAGCAGTATGGAAACAACTGATAGATGAGCCATGTTCGATGATACTTGGGGTTGCTTAGTCAATTGGCTCTAATACAAGGAGGTCTTGAATAGAAACTTGTAATGTATCGCATAAGATAGAGAGAATACGTGTATGCAGACATTGTACAGGGCGAGTACATAGGTCATTTACCGTATTAGGACGTAAAGCGGCTTGTCTGGCAAGTTGCCGACGGCTCATTTGTTTTTCAATTAAAATTTCATTGAGACGTAAACGAATAGTAGAAGACATAATAAAAACACCACCTCTTTTTTTTGATTGTAACGGTTACTTATAGTGTACGACCCTACTAGAGAAAAAACGACTGTAAAATAAAGGGTTGTGCAAAATTTGGGTAAGGTCGTACAGTATGTTGTAACGGATAGACGTTACACACAAGTTATCCGCAAAAAACGGGTAAGCGTTACAGGGACTTTAATTGCTGTAACGGGAGGGGCATTATGAAAGAAAAAGTAGTTGGTTATGTACGAGTTTCAACAGAAGGGCAAGTACGTGAAGGATATAGCTTAGCGTATCAAGTAGAAGAAATTGAGAGGTATTGTGACGAAAATAAGCTACAACTGCTTCACATATATGAGGATAGAGGACTCAGCGGAGCGACAGTTGATGAAGATGGATTAACTATTGAGCGAGAAGGCTTGCAAGAGCTATTGGCAGATATAGAATATCATCAAGTGAGCCAAGTAATTGTATTAAATACGTCTCGTTTGTGGCGCTCTGATATGGCAAAAGTATTGATACAACGAGAGTTGAAAAAATATAACGTAGATGTGAAAGCGATTGAGCAGCCAAATTACAGCATATACACACATGAACCAAATGATTTTTTAGTGAATGGGATGTTGGAGCTATTAGACCAATATCAACGATTACAGATTGCATTGAAACTAAGTAGGGGCAGAAAGAAAAAAGCTGAACAAGGTGGATATGCAGGTGGCGGTGTCATGTTTGGTTATACAGTACAGAAAGGGCGAAAAGTATTAGAAGTGGATACAAAGAAAGCGATCGTTGTACGTAGGCTATTTGAATTAAGACATTTTTTTAAACATTGGTCACTATCTCAATTGGCAGAACAGCTCAACATAGAAGGCCATCGAACAGAGAAAGGGAAACGATTTACAAAAGTACAAGTGAAGCGCATTTTAGACCGTGAAAGCTTTTATCGGGGGATTTATACATATGGGCAAATACAAGCAAATGGGCAACACCCTGCAATAATTTGAAGGGTTACTTAAAAAAGGTGCTCATTTACTTATATATCTTCATATAACGGTGAAAATGGATAGGCTTTCGTACCAATGCGCACCAGTTGGTGAACGCTCGAACTAAGGTTGCCGGCATTTTCATTCCATTGAATAGGAGGATAAGTTAATGCACGAAAGACAGAAGCATTTTTATGTGGGAGTAGATTTACATAAGCAACACCATGTGGCGGTTATTATTAATTGTTGGCAAGAAAAACTAGACGAAATAAAGTTTGAAAATAAACCGTCTGCTTTTTCAACTTTTTTATTGGATATTTATAAACATATGGAGGATGGTTTGACACCTATTTTTGGTTTAGAAGATGTTGGGGGTTATGGGAGAGCGTTAGCTAAATATTTAGCAGACCATGAGCAAATTGTAAAAGAAGTGAATCCAGCTCTTTCATACGCTGAACGAAAAAGCAATATGACCACACAAAAAAGCGATAGTTGGGATGCAGAATGTGTAGCCAGAATTTTGGTGAACAAACTAGAGCAGTTACCAGACGCTAAACCACATGATTTATATTGGTCGATACAACAGCTGGTCAGTAGAAGAAATGCATTAGTAAAGGCACAAAGTGCTTTAAAGAACCAACTGCATATTCAATTAAGTCACCACTATCCAAGCTATAAAAAGTTTTTTTCAGAGGTAGATGGAAAAACAGCATTGGCATTTTGGGAACGATACCCGTCTCCACCGTGTTTAGATGGGGTAAGTGTAAAGCAATTGACCATATTTTTATTAGAAGCCAGTAGCAATACATGTTCGGTGAAAAAAGCGAGTGAAATTTTAAAGTTGGTGAAAGAGGATGGAAACACACTAAGAGAACACCAAGAAACACGAGACTTTCTAGTAAAGAGCATCGTCCGAGACGTTTCATTTAAGAAGCAGGAAATGCGCTATGTGGAACGAGAATTAAAAGGGTTAATGAGTTTACTAGACTTTCAATTAGACACGATGCCAGGCATAGATCTCGTTACAGCTTCGGCTTTAATTGCAGAAATAGGTGATGTACGCCGTTTTCCAAATACCAACAAATTAGCACGATTCGCGGGCATTGCGCCTGTTTACTTTGGTTCTGGTGGGAAAGGAAGGGAACAAAAAAGCAAGCAAGGAAATCGGGCGCTACACGCTTTATTTTACAACTTAGCCGTACAGCAAGTACAAGTGGCAAAAGGAAGTAAGCTGCCAAGGAATCCAGTATTCCATGCATACTATCAACGGAAGCTAAAAGAAGGCAAAACAAAGGGACAAGCATTAGTTTGTATAATGAGACAGCTTGTAAACATTATATACGGCATGATGAAGCACAAAACAGCCTATGAATTGCCGATAATAAAAGAGGAAGAGGTAGTTTAATAAGGTTTAAGATAGATTGTTTTTTAATTAGCGGATTTTAAGATTACAACATAGGGTACGGGTAATAAGGGTACGGGTAATTCTAGCATTCCTGGCCAAAGATATCATAATGAAACTTATGCTCCAAGACCAGTTAAACCACAAGATGCAACGGATAAGTGGGATGAGTTCTTAGGGCCTGGTGAACATACAGATATTCAACCTAGAACTGGTCAACCTGACC
This sequence comes from Lysinibacillus xylanilyticus, assembly GCF_001183605.1. GTDB lineage: Bacteria > Bacillota > Bacilli > Bacillales_A > Planococcaceae > Lysinibacillus > Lysinibacillus xylanilyticus. Next base: position 252,863 of record NZ_LFXJ01000005.1, read on the forward strand.
CTAACAGGATAGTATCCGAAGATGGAAAAAGAAGTATTCGATATGGTAACCATGAAATGAACAGTAGTCCTACAAAACACCATTATCATGAGGAAACGTGGACGTATGACTCAGTTGATGATGTAATGAATGTAGACAATTCTGTTGTTCGTGTTCCAAGTCCAAAGAAGGTGAAGAAATGAAAGTAGTAATAAAAAGCTACGAGGAAAGTAACGAGGAAATAAAGGTGGTATTTTCCTCAAATTTTGGGGAAGGTATAGCTTTGTGGCAGGGCGCGATTCCAAAGGAGGGCAACTCCTACGATGTTGAGTTAGAAATTCCAAACCTATTAAAATGGGATAAGGATATCCAGGGGACAAAATCGCATTGTTATTTAATAGAAATATTAGATAACAGGGTTTGTTTTGAAGGGAAACTTGAATCATTTAGTGACGAGGATGGTTGTTGTGTAGTTCGTTTAGGCGACAGTATCATACTTCTTGAAACTGAAGGAGTTCCTTCGGAGGTACAAAGTTATCTAAGATTTGAAACAGACAATATAATACTCTATGAGAATAATATATAGTTACATTAGGTAGTAGCTTTATTCCAGACAGAGCTGCTTCTGACAAAACAATTAAATTTGGAAGGCCCCTTGGAATTGGGCTATTAGGAATGAAGATTCTTAAGAGGAAGACGTTACAATATTTAATTGTCTTTTCGAGGATAGTTATTGAGTTGTTAAACCTTGACTGGCTAAATGCCTTTCAAGGTTTTTTACTTTAATTATATTAAATCAGCTGATATTTGAGTGAGACAATAAGAAAAAATGATTTGTTTGAGAATCGCGAGCTCATGAAGGAAGTACCATTATGGAGTTCGATTTTACAAGTAGGATAGAGTGACAAGTACGATAATTAAGCGAGATGACATTGTACATGGCAGGGGTACTTACTACATTGAATGGCTAACAAACTAACGAGAATGACAAAGCTCGTGGTGATAAACAAGGAAATAATAGTTTTTTAATTGTATACAGTTAAAGATATCCTTGAATTTGAATTAATAACTCATGAAGGCTAGACCATCAAGGAGTGCTATTTTAACAATAAAGCAATAAGAGCGAGAATAGGCGAGATGACATTTTACTTACAAGGGACCACTTTATGGGTCGCATAAGCAACAAACACACGAGATTAAACAAGCTAAAGGGTTTAAACGTTAAACTTGCCATATGATAAAAAAGATGTCATACTGTCAATACTAAAATAACTTATAAAACTTGCAAATATTAATCAACTTAGAAAATTTATAAACTTAAAGCACTTGATTGTCTATAACAGGCGACAAGTGCTTTTTTTGCATGTTTAAATACGGATTACGATTATTTAATTAGTGTACTAAGTATTAAATTTTATACAAGTACTTGCATACAAGGAGAAGAAAATGCGATGGAAATAGAGGTTTCGATAGATAAGTTCGTTATAGATTAAGGATGTACCACATTCAGCATTTTTACGTGTTTATATGTTGGGGGTGAAGAAATATCAAGTGAAAATGAAGATTTATAGTGGAACATATAGCTATGAATTGCACATGCAGAAAAGTGACGATGTATACTTTCATATGTATTTTAAAAACTTTAGAGAAACAGAAGGTCACTTACATACCCTAAGGATTGAAACAAGGCCAGAGCATTACTCACATTTTAAAGAGATAATAGGGAGACGGGCAAGTCGAGTAGAATTTGTGAGCTGTGATGTTGAGTATGATATACAAACAGGTTTGGATAATATAGTGGTTGATACCGACAGACGTACGAAGGAATATGACACACTTTGATACAACACGATATTTTGATAGAAGCGACCAACGTAAACGGAATGGTTACTGTAGGATTTATGATAAACGGCTAGAGCTAGCAAAGAATAAAGGAATTTATTTAGCACATGAAATAAGCCGAATAGAAGTGGTTTACAAGGTAAATGAGCAAGTGCTGCTTAAAGACCTAATTGAACACCTACCAAAATAGAATGAACCTTTTTTTGTATAGTTTCTGTTAATTAACACTTATGCAAAAAGGTATTCTTCTATATGAATATCATTTACTGTTGGAGGCAGGCATTCGTCAAGAAAGACTAAACATACCTCCTCTGTCAGGCACAGCAATTGAAGGTAAGCTATTAGAGGTAAAGAAGGATCAAGTATGCCTGCACCTATCAAGGAGGTTTTTAAATGGTTTATAGTTATGAAGAATATGAAGAATATATTCATGAAGATTATAAAGAGTTAATAGAAGAAAAAATGAGTAGAGGTGAGGCAATAGCAAGAACATTTAATGAGTATGACATGTTGGCCAAAAAAAGTGAAACAGATAAAGCGCTGTTTTGCACAATAATTTCAGAAATATCACTTTCTCATGAGAAAATTCCTTATACTTTTAAGAATTATATGGAACAGTCACTAATTGAATTGGATTTTAAAGTAATTAAGCAAGAAAATAGTTTAACTTCAGAACAATATATCGATTTGATTAATCGAAAAGACTATGTTTTACAAGAGCTGAAAAAAAAGCCGTTAGATTATTTTCCAAGAGCTTGTTGGTATTACGACGAATTAGTAGAAGAGGTCCAAAGATTTATTAATAATTTTAAGTTAGAAAATGAAAATACTGATTCAATAGTTACTACCGTGTTGCAACGATTTGATCGAGATTGTGACAATACAAAAAGTGAAAAGTTCATTGTCTATACAACACTTGCTGAAAATTTGTACAACCATGGATTAACTGGAGTGGATAGTATTGAAGATGTTAAACATGTGTTGAAATCGTTCAGTATCGAAGATGTATCTGATGAGCAATTGACTGAAGATGAACAAGAAAATTTAGCTGATCGAATTAAAAGTGTTTTATCTAATTTAAAATGAAATTATAGTTGTTTATCTCCAAAGGACAATAAGAAAAAAACTATTTTCTAATTAGACAAATAATTTCTTATTATCTTGAGCCCATTAACCATACATAACAGTGGTTAAATGGGCTTTTTTTATTATTAGAATCGGAAGGACATAGCGGCTTTTACAGCCCGTCAGAAGAAGGCGATAGCGTTCATCTTGCCTTCCCGACACACCGGGAGGAAGCAGCCGTAAAGGACGGCGACTCCAACCCAAAGACAGCCGATCCAAAAACGTTCCTATTGGGGTACGCCAAAAGGCAAGGACATCAAGCTAGACCCACAATCTGTCACGTTTACTGCACAGGAAGGCGCCGTTTTCCTAAAGCTGGATCAGGGAAGCGGAGTAGAAGTACATAGTAAGCATCCGCTTACACTAACAGCCAATGATACTATCACCTTTGCAGGTAAAAGCATCTCCATGAGCGCAACAGAATCAATGCGCTTAACATGTGGATCCAGCAGTCTCGTTTTTGATGAAATAACCGATATTCAGGGACAGGTTGTCACAATGGAAGGTTCGAACAAAGCACCTGTGACATTATCTAATACATCGGGAGAAGGCGCTGACCTTGACTCCGCACTAGACGTCATGGGCATGATCCCTATTGGTGAGGGTGATGCTTAATGGCGAAGAAGGTAAAGGATTCTTCGGAGCACTAGGTAGTGCTTTAGGCAGTATCCCCGTTGTAGGGAAAGTTAAAAAAGCGGTTAAAAAAGAAAATCAAAAAGGCCAAAAAGAAACTAAAGAAAGCCTTAAAAAAAGCAAAGAAAAAGCTCAAGAAAAAGTTAGGCAAGGTCTTGACAAAAGCCAGGAAGCTTAAAAATAATTTATCCAAGAGAAAATTGGTCAAGAGGTTTAAAAAGGCTGTGAAAAAAGCAGTTAAAAAGGCCAAGAAGTATGTAAAAAAAGTTGTAAAGACAGTTAAAAAGGCAGCGAAAACAGCTGTTAAGGCAGTTAAAAAGGCAGCGAAAACAACTGTTAAGGCAGTTAAAAAGGCAGTAAAAACAACTGTTAAGGCGGTTAAAACCGCAGCAAAGACAGCTGTTAAGGTGGCTAAAAGTGCGACAAAGAAAGCAGCAGTATTTGTTAAATCGGATAGCATCAGCCAAGCAATATCAACAGTAGCTGATTTCATTCCAGTCGTTGGTAATGCCAAAGCTGTTTTTGAAACGGCCTTTGGATTTAATCCGATTACAGGGGAAAAATTGAGTGCGTTGGATCGAGGAATATCAGCGGCAGGTATCTTAGGTGGTGGATTTGCCAAAGCGGCTGGAAAAGGTGGAAAGGCTACATTAAATCTCTTCTCCAAAAGCAAAAACGCGTCCAATGCAACCGAATCAGCTGCTAAATCATCGAAAAATGCGGCATCAGCAACTAAAAGTGATGTTCCTAAGAGTACGGATAATGTTAGTAGACAAAGCAAATTGAGGTTGCCAAAGATTTTGCAAGAGAGCAGTTAGATGAACATGTTAAGTTTCTAAAGAACGGTGGAAGCAAAAAACCTATAGATGGAAATGGATATGGTGGAGGGAAATATAAACCAGATGTAATAAGTGCAGCTGTAGACGTAACAAGGGTAGATGGTAAAAAAACTAAAATAGCGTTTGGTTATAATGGGGCTAGAGAAGGACAATTCAATCCAAGTGTAGTGGAACTGCATCCAGACTTAGTTAATATAGCACAAGGAACAAGGAAAAAAGCCAAAAATGACCCCAAGAATCCTTATAAGGATGATGAGAGTTTTGAAACGTGGCATGTTGAAAATTGTGCTGAGATTCAGACAGTCAATCAGCTATTATGGTCAGGTTCAAAAATAGATGATATATTAATAAGCACGATTAATGGTAATGGGAAATATAAAGCGCCATGTAAAAATTGTCAAGAGACATTTTTAAATTTCATTAATGATTTTCGTGAATAGAACTTTTGAATAAATAGGGAGGATACTTATGCAAAATTTATCAGATGAAACGAGAGATATATTGCTACAAGCGGGATGGAATCCAAATAATAAGGTTGAATTAACCGAAACAGTAAAATTTTTAGAGGCGATGGGATATCAAGTGTTTAATCCAGTGGTTGATGCATTAAGTCAATTTGGTGGGGTTGAATATAAATTTAAGCATCCGGATGGAAGTTTGGAAACCTTTCATTTTAGCCCAGAAGAAGTTGTTGGGGATTACTATGAAAAAGAAGACTTTGAGGAATTTGAGGTACGAGTAAAAGAGCCGCTCGTAGTAATTGGAGAAGCATATCGTGGAAATTTAGTAATGTTTATCTCAAAATCGGGTAAGGTCTTTGGGAAAAATGGTTATTCATTATTTAAGTTTGGAGATGACATATTTGAGGCACTAGATACTCTTTGCTTATTTAGAAAACCAGAAGAAATAGAATAATAAAATTCAGTCATTCTATGAAGGATTTTGGCAACAGGAGAGAGGCTAGTATGCCAACAAATTAGCACGATTTGCGGGCATTGCGCTTACTTTAATTACTAACACAAATGGTGATGTTATTACGGTAATTCCAAAGGAAAGGAAAAAGTGTCATGGCATTAAAATATAATGAATATTTATTGCTTGAATTATTCAATAGTGAGCCAATACTAATTGATAAAGAAGCTGAAATTTACAAATATAAAATGCAAGATCCTTTAGGATTAGAAATAGCATTTTCTTTTTCGGCTTATGATCAATATGCAACAATAAGATTGGACCATAAACAACTTCAAAATCCATTATATGACATTGAAATACATAATGTAGAGGAAATTAGGGTAGAGAATGCTAAACTATTAATAATTAAGCAAAAAAATAAAGAGGCAGTAATCGAAGTTAAAGTTACACCTAACTTTATGATAGATTTATGTATCTAAACTACTAATAGGTGAGGGATATTTTATATTCGACCTATTATTGTCTAAAAAGTGTGTAATCCATGTACTATTTGTTTTATATTTTTCAGAGGTACAATCTCTTTGTTCGGGAAATTAACACAAGCCTAAAAACTTAAGGTCTTAAAAAACTTCCTTATAAAAAGTGAGGTGATTAATTTGAAAGCGCAGTTTATTCAAAGTGAAATAGAAGCTATACATTATTGGGATGCAAGAGTATTACAAATGGACACAAACTTTTTTGGTGATGAGATTACTATTGTGTTTGAGGACACAGACTATAATGTAAAATTACTATTCACTGGATGTTCAAAGTTTTCGTTTATAACAAGTGTTGTGGATAGATTAAAACCTCTAAAAGAATTAACTAAATCTCAGATTCCTTATTTTATTCAGGATATTAAAATAAGCGAAGTGGAGTTTGAGGATAAAGAAAACTTATTAAAATGTAATATTTTAATGCCACCCTTAAATGTGGGAGTAGTATGTACGGATATATTAATTGTCAAAGTATAATTAAAAAACTTAATTGCGATAAGGTACCGTATATAAAGAACACCTTATTCTACAGCCAGGTAACTGTATTGAACAGTCGGCAGAGTTTAAGTATGATAGAAATTCTATTTAGAACAGGTGAAATTATGGAAAAAGAACATTGGCAAAAATGTAAACCTTTAAATGAGATTCCAAATAAAATTTGGCTAGAAAGCCTTTTGCAAGATAGGAACGGATTAAAAATACAATTTGAAAGTGAAAATGACAAAAAAATTGATATTATTTTTTGGGGAAATACAGCTTTGTCTTGTAGAATTACGGATGAAGAGGATATGTTACAATCTATCAATTATTGGTCAGAAGAATGTGGAGATGACTTTTTTACATGGCCATTATATAAATCAAATAATTCTTCATTTGTAAAATGGTTTAATGAAGAAAGTTGTGAGAAATTTGCTGATAAGAATATAGAGCATTATGTATTTATTACCGAAGATGATATCGTAGAAGTAATTTCAGCAATTGCACCACAAATAATTATTTATTAGAAAATTTGCTAGTTCTGCTACTATCCTTTCAAATAAATAAGGTGGAGTGCCAAATAAACCGCTAGTAATAAATGTTTCATCAAATTATTTAGTGCGTATAACAACCTTTAACATATACCTTATTTAATGCTCTTTCAGTAAAGAACCATTTTTCATCAGTTACCACCACTTCAATTTTTAAAAAGACAATTTTTGTTTTCTCCCGACCTTATAAATTTTTCCACAACTATACATACGATAGAACGATTACTATGGCAAGATGACTACTTCACTCCGATTAAACCCTGAATGTCGATACCTGATACTTTGCATACAGTTTCTAATGTTGAGAGACACCGCACTGTATGAACAAAAATGGACTTTTGTATTTGGGTAAAGCCCTTGTATTTTAGAGGGTTTCTTTTAGTTTAATTGAAATAGGCACGGCATTTCCCTGGAAGCGTATGTTATAAGCGCACCGAACACACAAAATCACACAAAATTAAACAAGCTAATGTGTTTTAATCTCATACTTGCCACGTGATAAAAAAGACCATAAGGATAAGGTGATTTAAATAGATATTTCTGTAGATATTCTTAAGCAAAACAAAATAAAGTACGATTGGCTTACACTATATGTAGGATTAGAACTTGATCTAATAAAATATACTGACATAACGAATTATGCAGTTGAATTTCTGACTAATCATCCAGAAACAAGTAATCAAAATGTTATTCAGCTAGCTTGGGGTGAGGATAGATTTGATTACAAAAGTTTACTAGTAAATATATTAAACGAGTCACATTACAATGACTTGAATCAGGGCGCAGTTGTTTGGCAATTTGAAAAACGAAAATGGAGATTTGGGATATTGGCTTATTTAAAAATGAAACATCTAGATGATTTCGGTGAGTTATTAAACAAAGTTACTGAAGTATATGCCGATTTTAATTATCCAGAAGATATGAATAGTCTTATTAATTATCTCCCTCCAAAAGACGGCTATAATCCTTCACAATACTCAAAAGATGAGAATCTAGTTAGATTAATAAACATATTTAATGACTTTCTAAACAAGGAACAACAAAATTTGCAAAATGATATGACCTTGTAGGTTTTTGACCTTGATTAGAAGCGGTTGAAAAACTGATAGAAAAAAGAAATTAAGCTAACAGAATATGGTGGAGTTAATATTATAGATAATTTCAATTAGACTCTTAACTTGAATCATTATAAAGCCAGTTATGCTAGGGTGGTAAAAGAAATTAGAATATTAAGTTCCCTAATATTAAGCTTAATGTTTTTTCGGAAATATGAGATAAGGACTGAAAAATATGAGCATGACAAGTTATGAAAGTATAAAAAGTTCAATAGAGTTGGATTTTGAGGAATATATAGAAGAAGAGGGGTTAAATGTAACGCAAGTTTCAGCGAAAATATTAGAAGAAGATTGGATAAGAGAAACCAATAGTTTGTTTACTAAAACATTGTATTTTGTTTCTATTGCAATAGAGAGTTTGAAATACAATGAAATTGCTGATTTTATATATTCTAAATTAGAAGATTATATTGAAAATACTATATTTGAAGAAAATATAGATAAAAATGACGTTGAACAACTTTTACTAGATATACAAAGTTGTAAAAAGCTAATCAAGAACAAAGAAGAATATAAGATAGTGGAAACAACTTATTCTACTAAAGCTAGGGTAGATTATTTCCTAGGCATGAGGCAGGATTAGGCAAGAAAGACTAAATATTTCTTCACTGTCAGGCACAGCATACTACGTGGGCGCAACAAAAGGCAAGGACTCAAACTAGACCCACAATCGGTCACATTTACCACACAGGAAGGCGCCGTTTTTCTAAAGTTGGATAAGGGAAGCGGAGTAGAAATACATAGTAAGCATTTGGCTCCAGCAGTCTCGTCCTCGACGGCATCCCCGATATACGGGAACAAATATGACGATGGAAGGCTCAAACAAAGCACCTGTGTCTGGTCCGCTGAATCAGAAGACGGAGCTGACCTTGAATCTGCCCTAGACGTCATCAGCATGATCCTTGTTGGTGGGGGAGTGCTTAATGGCGAAGTAGGGAAAAGGATTCTGCGGAGCACTAGTAAAAGGAGCGTAAATATGGAAGGAAAAGTGAAGGATTTACTCTTTAAATCCGGAGGGTATAAGGAACGAGAAGTCGATATTAATGAGTACTTAAATTTTTTGATTAATGAAGAATATACGATATTTAAAAGTGCATCTGATTTTTTAAAAGAATATGGTGGGCTGATTATTCAATTTGAAAATCCAAAAAGATTAAATAGTTATTTAACCTTGTCTCTTAGTCCCATCGATGCCGGAAACTCAATTTTTAGAGAAGTATCAAAAAGATACGAAGATTATTGTAACGAGTTATTTGTAGTAATAGGAGAAATCGCATTAATGGATATGACTTGGTATATTTCATCAGGTGGTGCGTTTTACGGTGGAAACGATGATTTTCTTATTCGTTTAGGAGACAATTTTTATCAAGCATTTCATAATATAATTAGTGGTGTAGAATTAGAAGTTATAACTATTGAGGATGAATAAAAAGAGTTGTTATTGAGATTTATAATTTTATTTCAAATTTCCCTTTTAAGAGCTTATTCCAACTTTAGCGCAAAGTTGGAGTGAGCTTATTTTTAGCTGTTTTTCTTCAGTTAAATTAAGGAAGCGGAGTAGTGAAATACAGGTATGGATACTGTTTGGCGCGCATCTAAAAAAGAAAATCCGTATTCATATGCAGAAAATTCAAACCAAATGAATCCATGTTTAACGTGTAGTGATATATAAAATATAGAGGAGTATATGAGATGCAAATGCCAATAAAAAGCAATCACATCCCACCCATAGGAGATTGTACAAATCTTTTTGAACGATTATCAAAATATATATCCAGATTTGATGAGAAATGGGTAGATGAAATAGAACCTGCAAAAAAAGATGACATAGATACGCTAAAAAATCTAACACAAATTAATAAATATAACTATCATTTTCCTAAAGAATATGAGATTTATTTAAATTATATGGGGCAGGATGATAAGGGTTTACTAAAAACTCAACTTCCAGGATATGCTTCAATTTCTGAGATAATTAACTCTTATGAAGGGATACATGAGGAAGAACCAGACACTTTATGTGATAAATATATACATTTTTTTCAAACTGAATTATTTTATGGTCAACTATCATTTGATTTTACCCAAACTGATAATCCTCAGATTGTTATGACTGATGAGGATAGCCAGTTTGTAAGTTATTTTGCAGATAACTTTGAAAAATTCTTATTTCAATGTGCGTTTAGTAAATATGAAAGATTAAATTATGATAAGTGTATAATCTTTGCTGGATCACCTAACATGCTTAAAGAAGCAATAAAGAGACACAATGAATCGGATGTTTTTAGCATAATTGAAAAAATTTCAAAAACATATGATTTTCAAAGAGCATGGTTTAGTGACCTGACCCATCACATATGTTTTAAAGACGGCATTAGCTTTTACATTGAAAATAGAGATAATTCTTTGTGTGGGTTTGTAGCAGGTGATTTAGATAAACAAATCGACAATATTGGCGAAACTTTACTAGCTGAATTATGTGTTAATAAAAAGAATTAAATGTTGGCATGCCGACGCTGATTTTGGAAAGGAGGTATCAAAAGGAACTATATTAATATCAGATGCGTGGGTGAAAACAATATGAAAACAAGATTAGAAAAATTAATTATTTCGTTAAATTTTACAGAAGCGACAGATTTAGTTGGTAGTTTGAATAAAGCTTTTTATCATGCGAGAAAAGCAGTGGAATTAGATGAAGAAGATATAGAACTTAAAGAATATTTATTATTTTTTTACGAAAAACCCGATAAATTACTAAGTAATCAAGAAGCTAAAACATTGGCTGAAGAAATAATAAATTTAAATCCTAAAAGAGAGGTAGGAAAACAATACATTTAATATGGAGACAATTTTGAGGATTACAATTGAATAGATTTAACCACGTAGAAATCATAGAACATTTAGAATTACATAGAGTTTGGATTGAAACAATAGGTGATCAAGTTAAAAAGATAGGTGTCGATGAAATAGATTTTTGTTTGATATACCTTTTGATAAAAAGTGAGGTGTTTAGCATGGAAAGACTATCAATTAAAACAAGAGAAATATTAAAACAATCAGGGTGGACAACAGACCGAAAAAAAGATATTAGTTCACAAGTAAAATATTTAGAAGATAAAGGATATATAGTTTTCGATTGTGTAAAAGAAGCACTGGAGCAATTTTGCGAATTAAAGTGTATCTATGAATATAACGGAAACTTGGAGGATTTTGTCATAGAACCGAAGGTAGGGTTAGGGGATTTAGACAGAAGACATTATAAAAGATATGAAGTTATAATAGGTGACGATTTGGTTGTGATTGGTACTGCTTTTAGAGATAATGCAGTATTATATATGTCTAAAGTAGGGGAAGTTTACGCAATACGAGATGATTACTATATTTGGAAAATAGGTTGCGGAATATATGAAGCTCTCAACAATTTATGTGAAGGGAGAGAGTTAAAAGTAATACATGAAGAGCATTTAGAAAATTAAGGTGATAAGTATTACCTAGCGCTGAATGAAACCATTAATTAACATTTGTTTGTAAAATAGTTTGTGAGATTATCAAAAACTTGTCTTAAATCAAACATCAAAGCTTATTCGTACTTATAAGGAGGGATAAGCTTTTTTGTTTTGTAGAGAGAAGGAATCTTATTTTTATTTATTAGTATATATTTTATGAAATTCTTCTTAATGAAAATTATTTAGAAAATACATTTATTATAGTTCTGATGCTGATGAAAAGATTTAAATTGTACAAATAGAATCATGGAATTTAGTCGGGAGTTCCTTAAAATTATCATAGGCTATTCACTCTTTGAAGATTTCATTGTAGATGTTCCACAAAAATAGTGGGAGGAAAGTTAAATGGGAAAATTATCAGAGAAAACAAAAAGCATAATAGAAGCAGCTGGATGGTACAGTGGTCGGAGTGTAGATATAGATTCAACAGTTGATTATTTAGAAAAGAAAGGTTACGAAGTCTTTGATTGTGCCAAAGATGTTCTAAAGGAATTTGGTGGGCTAACATATGTTTACCTAGATGATGATACTGAGGGAAGCTTTATCAGAACACCACATGAGGCTTTAGGTGATGCAGCAAGGTTACATTTTAAAAGATATGAGGTAATATTAGGAAAAAAGTTAATTGTAATTGGTACTGCATATGGCGATAATGCGATTATGTTTATGGATGAAGTCGGAAAAGTATATGGTTTTCACGATGATTATTACATTTGGAAACTAGGAGATAATATATATGATGCAGTGAATAACTTATGTGAATGTAAAGAATTAAAACTTATTCATGAAACAACAAATTAAACTAATAGTCATAGTTATTCTATTTTTCTAATAGTACATTTTATTAAAAAAAATTACTTCTATTTATTATACCGAGACGAAAAGTGGATAAATTACTCGTCAATTGGAAATGGCACTCAGTTACCTGTTGGAGGTAAATGGAGTAAGATAAAAAAATAATGATGGAGGTTTTTTGAATGAAGCCTGACTTGTTTTCTATTATTATGTATCCTACCGTATCTTTAAATACGGAAGAAACATTAAGGGGTATTATGGATTTATTGGAATCAAATGAAAAATTTACTCCTACACATTGGGGTAACGATGAGCGAGTAAAGCTAAAGTATAATCGTGATGAAATTTTTGAAAAAGTTATTTCGGAGAAGAGAGTATCTGAACTATATTTTTATCGTGATAAGTCTGTAAAGTATTCAGGGCGATTTAATGTGAATTGGAGTCATCGTTCATTTTTAAAATTTGATTTCCATAAGACTATGTCTTCTAAAATGTGGCCAGCTTTTTTTGAGTTGTCGAATCAATTAGCAGAAATAGTAAAACCTTGCTTTGGTATTACACATATTTTTTGGCCATCATCTTATCCTTGGAATACCGAGCAAGAGCGACTACAAATGTGGATGAATAGATGTTCGTATCCTGTTCCAGTTAAATTTCTTCCGAACGGTCCTTTAGGAATTGGAACTCGCACTTATATGAGTAGTCATGTATTGGAAATGTTTGGGAAGGATTTTTTGTTGAAAAGTCCAGGTATTGTGAGCGAATTAAATTGGGGAGGTATTTGTTTAGATATATTAGAAAAACCATTTGAAGCATCAGCTGAAAGCTTACTTAATAATTGGGTAAATATAATGGAATATTTAGATTCAGCCCAAACTATGGCAATACCTAGTTTCGATGAAGATAGAATGGGCGTATCATTTACTCCTAATCAGGCTTGGATTAAATATTTAGATAGTTAATAATAGATGATGGGTGATGATAGTTGTCATGAATGAAAATAGCGTAGATAGAAAACATATAATGGAAATTATTAGTCAAGCACAAAATGATCACGAGATAATTGAAAATTTGAATATAAGTTATGCAGATTTATCTTTTTTAGATTTATCAGAAATGATGGCAGATGGTATGGAAGCAAAAAATATTATACTAAGAGCTACGTCATTGATAGAAGCATCTTTTTTAGATTGTAATTTTGAATCAGCGGACTTTAGAAATTGTAATTTAGAAAGCTTCAATAGTGTAGATTGTGTCTTTAATAGTGCTAACTTCTATCAGGCTAATATGCGTTATGCCAGAATAAATGTGAGTTTTTTTATCGAATCATGCTTAGATGAAGTAGATTTTTCATTCGGTGAAATTATGGGATCCTCTTTTAATTATAGTACTTTTCTATATGCCAATTTTTGTGGAATAAATGCTAAACAAGCTACTTGTTCGGAATCAAATTTTAGTTACGCTACTTTAAAAGATGGCAATTTTGAAGAAGTATCTTTTTTACATGCAAATTTAACTGAAGTAGAGGCAATCAATACTAATTTTGCAAATAGTGATTTAACTGGGGCTATACTTAAGAATGGTAATTTTAATGGAGCAAACTTTACTGGTGCAAAATTGGAAAATGTAATTTGGAGTGGTGCAAATGTAGAAGAAGCAAAATTTGATGAAGGAGTAAAAGAGCAAGTTTTAAGCTTGTTATAAATTTAGAGGTGATTAACAATGGAACTTGACGATCAAGTATATGACCAAATTGTACAATTGTGTGAACGGGGAAATACTCTTGTAGAAAATGGACAAATTGAAAAGGCAATAGAGCACTATATAGCGGCACTTGATTTGGTTCCGTTACCGAAGAACAATTGGGAAGCAAGTACATGGATTTATACAGCATTAGGAGATACATATTTTTTAAATTGTGACTATGAGAAGGCAAAAAGCGATCTTTATAATGCTTTAGACTGTCCAAATGGGATATCCAATCCTTTTATATTGCTGAGACTTGGAGAAAGTTTGTTCGAGTGTGGGGAAATGGATAAAGCTAAGGAATATTTGTTAAAAGCTTATATGCTAGAAGGCTATAAGATCTTTTTCAATGAGGATGATAAATATTTTGAATTAATTGTGGATATGATTTGAGGAGGATACATATGGCTTTTTTACAATCACCTATAAAAGATAAATTTGAAAGTCTATTGGATAAAAGTAATAAAGAATTTGATAATGGTAACCACCTAGACTCTATTTTTTTGTTAGAAGAGGCTTGGGATTTAATACCTGAACCAAAGGGAATTTATTCTGAGGAAAGTTTTCATTTAGTGAAAGATATTATTGCTACTTATTCTATAATAAATGATTTTAAAAAAGCAAAGGAGTGGGCAGATAAAATATATTTAACTGGATATGCACGAATTGATTCAGGGGATAAGGAATTTATTTCAGGAAAAGTTACTTTTGAATTAGGTGATTTAGAAACAGCAAAAGAATTTTTTAGCATTGCCAACAATAAATCAGAAGGTAGATGTTTTGGGAGTCCAAAGAGTATTAAATATCTGAAGTTGCTAAAAAGTAAATGATTCTATGTAGTCAATAAATAGAAGGAGAAATCCGGGACTAGAATTTGACTTAATTACGGTAGAAACAGATATGAAAATTACGAATACAGGTTTTAGAGTAGACTAATTAACGATAAAAGATTGGAATAAACAACTTTGAAGAGTATAATGCTAAACCCAAAAAAATTAGAAATGTCTTTTAAGAGATATAGCAATAATTTTGTAAAGGGGATTAAATTTGAAGATGTGGTAGAGAAATATGAAATTAGTAAAAGTAAAATAAATAATATAGTTAATCTAAATGATATAGAAAAAGATCATATATTATTAATAAATCTAAACAATATTTCATCATATTATTTGTCGAAATGGAAAAATGAAGTATTGATCAATGGTGGAGTTAGTTCTGATGGATTAAAAACTATGCAAATAGTGGTGTTTTATCAGTGTATGGCGCATGAGCTTTATCAAATCAAATATCCAAAAATGTTTTTGAGTTACTCTTTTGCGGAGGCAATAAAAGCCTTAATGCATTTCACGATGTTTGGGTGGAAGAAAGAAGAGAAAATATTATTTGATTTTATTGTGAGACATTTTGGTAAACATTTAATGGATGCAAATAATTGGAACAAACATACATGGTTTTTGCTAGAGCTATACTTACAATATCGAAATAAGACGATTGTTGGAACAAACCAAAAATTGCATATCACTGTGAGAGAACAATTTAAAAAATCGGATTTAGAGTACGACTTAATACCTGAAGACTTAGATATTTATTCAGAAGTACTAGAAAATTGGGCTACACCTCAACTTGATGAAATCAAAACTTTAATTGATAAAATGTCTGTGTTTCATTCGAATTTAGCCTCAGAGCTAGGAGAATCTATTGAGTTTGGCGATTATAGATATGGATTTTATCCCTATGAAATTTTGTTCCTAATACATGTAAGAGAAAAGATTGGTTTACCAGTTCCCGACCATTTTAATGATTTGTTAATGAATACACCGGAAGCAAAAATGACAATAGATGATCCTGAACCATATCCTGAATGGGACCCTTTATTGCGCAAAATAGATATTTTTTATCGAAAAAACTATCCAGATTATATTCCAAACAAACATGGGGAACTATTCCAATAGTTAAACAGGAGGAAAATCAAAATGTCAGATGAGAATATCGTACCGCTTATTTTTGAAGATAATGATGATTTAAAAGTCATTTTTAATAATTCAAAAATGCAAAGTATATATACAAGTGTATTAGAACATGGAATGCTTACAAAAAAATTTCTTTATCTTGATTATAAAGGTGAAGAAAATTATGAAATTGTAAACTACATTTTAGATTATGAATTTGACAAAAATATTGAGTTAGCTTCACAAGAAGAGCTTGAGAAGTTGGGAGAATATGAATATGAGTTTTTACCTGAAAAGGTGAAAGAGGTCAACAAAGTCATTTCTTCCAAAGGATATGGATTATTCTCTTACCCGACTACCGGTGACTTTTACGCTCTATTCATTGCTAAATTAGAGAATAAAAAGGAATTATTACAAGTCGAATTACTTGAAGATGAATATATTCCTCATAAAGAAAGGTTTATCCAGTATTTTTACTAATAAGTATAATAACAATGTTTCCTGAATCAAATTTTAGCTTTAGAGCTTGAACGAAAAGATGGAAACTTTAAATTTGATAGGTTGATTGTGGTTAGACTTAAACCATAATCAACCTTTTATTATTTAGGCGACCATGCCGAAGGATAAAACTCCAAATCAGAATATAGATCCGAATAATTAAAAAAGTGAGTTCTACAGGAAGCGGAGTAGAATTACATAGTAGGCACCCGCTTACACTAACAGCCAATGATACTACCACCTTTACAGGGAAAAGCATCTCCATGAGTGCAACAGAATCCATGCGCTTAATATGTGGCTAATAGTAAGAGACTGGGACGAAAGTGATTCAACCAACAAAAATACCAAACTACCCAATGAAACGCTCATGGAGTGTTTCATTGGGTAGTTTTTCTATTTATGTATTTTGTTAATTTAGAGATTGTTATGTCACAGCCTCTTATTCCAAATGTACTGATTTTTTATACTTCCCACTCGATACCTATTTCCTCAAAAGAAATTCTGCTTTCAGCTAACCCTTCTTCATCTTCAGATTCAATCATTTGAATTTCCTCTGCCGTTAAAACAATGGTTTTATTGGGATTTTCTATTTTACGATGGAAGATGGACTTTAGTAGGGTAATTTGTACATCAGACATTTCAGCATCCTCTTGCCATTCAGTAATAGCAGTTTCTATGTCCATTGCTTGTCTTTCTAAGAGAAAACCCCCGTTATCAATCATTTCATCATTTTCCTCTTGTGAATAGATTTCCTCGCCAGTTCCCCAAAAAGCAGCAGTAATCATAGGCACTGTCTCTCCATTAATATCTTCTAATAAATATTGGAGAGTTTCATCTGTGGCTAACTTTTTTACTTCTTCAGGTGCATCCTTAAAGTATTCTAAAGCATTTTTATAGTCTGATACCCTTTCATTATTATCATCACGAAAGGCGGCTACTAAGTAGTTAGAATGGAATGTTATTGTCCCTCGTGTGCCAGAACTATCCTGTACGTTGTAATTGAAGCCGTCCCAAGATTGTTCGTGAGCAAGTTCTGGGTAGTGTGCAACGTTTATTGAGTGAACGACTGAAGCCAATATACACCCTTCCCAAAGTTCTCTTCTACTCCAAGTTATCTTTTTCATATCTATCCAATCCCTTTCTAGTATATAAGTAACATTTTAGCCTATCTCTCATTATGCAGCTTTCCTAAAAGAGTTAGTTGTCCAGAAATAGACCTTACGACACGTTTGAAGATGCATCAAATTAGCTTTTTTTTTAATTTGACATTTTTTTATGCAATTCTAAGAATTGATACTAAAACAAATAATTATCCAAGCAACATGTCGCCACGCTTTGGAAACGATTCACCCATTGAGGTGATGAAAACGGTATATCCCTTTACTAATGTATTTGCCTTGTCGCACAGTAATGGCTTCGTGTTTATACCTTTCATTTTAGCAAAATTCTTATAGTTCGTTGCAGAATCTGTACATCACACAACTGAGTGTCGATGTAGCGACCTAACAACCCGTCCAATTCTTGTGCGGTAATCAGACCCTTGCCTGCCATTTGAGAGAGGATTTCTCTACCGCTGTTGTAAGCAACGACCATACACAATTGTTCCTTTGATTTCCCTAGTGTCTTAGTGACACCATTATGTTTTCGCAGTTCGATCGAGTTACATTTCTATACCCCAATGATTAAAGTTTCATTTTATCCTTCTCCTCACACGGTATATCTAACTACTAAATTTCAAATTCTCCCGATCTTCAGGATTATTTTTTTATCTATTCCAAATAATAGAACTTATGGATGTTGACTTTTTACCTGGGGTTTATTAGCATATTTAATGATGAAAAAGAACCAATTAATGGTTGTGTTGCCATATATGTAATTAATACTGGAATATTACTGAAAAAAATTAAATTAATAACAAAATGGCCTAGGTAATTGGTTTTATTTAACAATAAATAAAAATACAAGGTCATGAGATAGAAAGACTAATCGAAACAAAGGAGCGAAAAAAATGAGTTTTATGGATGAAGAAGTTATTGAGATGACGAAACATGCAAGGCAGAAGAAACGAATGGAGAACATCGAAAACCAATTATTACATACTGATATTGTGAAGGCGATTAAAGATGGTCAGCTCATGATTGAAGATGAAACGATTGAGTTTAAAGAAATGAGTTTTTATGAGGATCAAATCCGGATGTGCATGCCTGCAACATTTGATGTGATGGAGCCTGAATTAATGGATATTAAATATCCGTCCAGTCGTAGACCCGATTATATTTATACAAGCGAAAGTACGTCCATCAATGTCACGCTGAAAATCATGGAACAACAGGTAAAAGAAGAGGAATTAGAAGACTTCACAGAGGCCATGAGGAACATCCTTCAAAAAACGCAGCCAACTACAAAAATGTTGGATATCGGCATGAATGAAGTTAACGG
This sequence comes from Lysinibacillus xylanilyticus, assembly GCF_001183605.1. Taxonomy (GTDB): domain Bacteria; phylum Bacillota; class Bacilli; order Bacillales_A; family Planococcaceae; genus Lysinibacillus; species Lysinibacillus xylanilyticus. The sequence goes on from NZ_LFXJ01000005.1 coordinate 271,808, forward strand.
TCTACAAATTGGTTACTTCGATTTCATTTCGCCAGCACTAGATAACAAGATTTATAATTTAATGTTTTTGTTTATAGTAGGCGAGAATGTGACGATGGGCTCGGTTAATTGTTTGAAAAAAGAGATGAATATTTGGAAACCCATTGCTTACGGCATGATGGAATCTATCTCGGTTGAAAACAAATTATTAGATGGAGAAGGTGTTGTTTAATGAAAAAGGAAACTGCCTTAACGTATAAAGATATCATCGTGATGCCCTATAATATTCGCGTCAATCAAATCGAAATTACGCAACAGATGAATGAGCATGCTACATTGCATTTAACGGGCGTGATTCCTGATGAACTCGAAGATTCCTATGTATATATGACCGATGCAGAAACGGCTATTGAAGTATTGCAAATCGGCAGTGGTGGACAAACTATTCCTATTTTTAATGGGCTCGCGTTAGATGTACAAGTGAAATCGGTTTTGGGCACCTATTATTTGGAGGTTAAAGCAGTTTCACATACGTATGTGTTAGATGTTAAGAAGAAAAACCAAACCTATCAAAATGCAAGTATGCCCTATGGTGAATTAATAGATGCGTGTATTGCCGATCAAAAAGGTGCAGATTTCATGGATTATGTCACTAAGGGCGCAAGCATTGGTCGTTTCACGATGCAATATATAGAGACGGATTGGGAGTTTCTTAAACGAATGGCATCGCGATTCCATTCAGGCCTGGTGCCAGATACGGTTCATCCGGCCGCAAAGTTTTACTTCGGTGTACCGTTTCAAGCTGGAGGCACGAAGAAAATGGAGGCCGTTAATTATCGAGTTAAAAAGGCGATTGGCAATTTCCTTGTGTCCAGTAAAAATCATCTCGACGGTATTACTGATAGTGACTACATGTACTATGAAGTAGAATCGTTTCAACCATTCAAAATAGGCAATGAAGTGACGTTCCAATCAAAGAAATTGTATGTCTATAAAATCTACTCAACTTTAAAAGATGGCTTGTTCAAGCATATCTATACGTTAACACCTCAGAACGGCTTCAGTGTTCATACTACTTATAATCAAGCTATTATTGGTGCCTCCATTCAAGGGAAAGTAATTGATGTTGCGGGGGACAAAATTCGTATTCATGTCGATTTCGATGAGGGTCAAGAAAAAGATACAGCTTATTGGTTTCCATATTCAACGATCTATGCATCAGAAGATAATACAGGATGGTACTTCATGCCGGAGCTATCTGATAACGTTAGAATCTATTTCCCGGGCAATCGTGAGGATGAAGGGATTGCGATTAGCTCCGTATCAAAAGCACCACCACAATCTGGTTCGATGTTAGCAGCGACGAATCCGCCTAGCCCAAGCGGTGGTGGAAGTGCCGGTGCTAGTGGCGGAGGCGGCGGTGGGTCAAGACCTGCACCACCAGAGGATAACCGCCAAGACCCAGCGCGGATGGCTGATCCAGATGTCAAAACACTGAGAACGAAGCACGGTAAACAAATTCTACTTGCACCTGATCGAATTGTCATATCTGGTGGAGGATTAATGATTTCGCTTATGGATGATAATGGAATCTCCATCATAAGTGATAAAAATATTACCTTACAAGCAACAGATAAAGTTGCCATCAATGCGAAGCAAATTATGATTAATGCGACCGAGAAAATAGAAATGATTTGTAAAGACAGTTCAATCAAGATGGAAGACAAAATGGAGATTAAAGGAACAGAAGTACGAGCAAATTAGTGAGGATGTGAACGCATGAAACGAGAAGAAGCATTACAGCATTTTATGGATGAATGCGTGTCAGTTCATATCAGCCGATTACAAGAGAAGGTTGATCGACAGTTTCGCCAAGAGAAGGAAATCTTACTAAAGCCAATCATTAACTCGCTTGAACAGCTGTTTGCAAATATTAAAGATCAGCAAGAGCAAGAAAGGTTAGCGTCAGTTGCCTTTATTCATTTATCATTGCTACGAACATCATTACTAGATAACAAGTGTACTTATTTGCTAGAAGCGTATGGAGAAAAATGGTACTACGACTGGGGAGAATGCACGGCACAGTATGAAGCGGATTGGCTTAGTGAGGCGATTATAGATTTACACAAAACGCTTGAAAAAGAAAGAAAGCCATATCTCTCCATCCAAGCAGCTGACGTTCGAGGAATTATTCAACAGACAGTGATTCTGTTTCATCAGTATATTATTCAATTGGTACGCTATCTCTTCCGTTATCAAAAAGAAAGCGTACCTGAAATAGACTTTCAACGAGCCGCGTGTTTACGATTTCGTGTCGGTGAATATAAAGGATTTAGTGAAGATGTTGCGATCATCGACGAACGAGAACGGGTGGAAGAAAATCTTGTCTCATGGTTAGAGAAAAACGAGATGGACAAATCGTATACGTTTGAAAACTTCTCAAGCCTACAATTACAGCAAAAACACTTCAACGAAATGGACTTTTCCTATGCAAACTTCAATGGCAGTGACTTAGAAGGGGCTTCATTGAAACAAAGTGTTTGCGTCGGTACTAGTTTTGTAGATTGTAGTTTAGCGAATGTTGATTTTTCCTATGCAGGCATTCAAGATGCTGATTTTCGAAATGCCAATTTAGCAGGTGCTAATTTTACGCATGCACAGGGAAAAACGCTGATGCTTCCCGATGACGAGGTTGCGTGTTACTTAGGTACTGATTTCAGTAATGCGAATTTGGAAAATGCACGGTTTGAGTTTGCACAAATTGCAGGCGCCAATTTTACAGGTGCTAATTTAAAAGGAGCTACCTTCTTTAAACGCGATCAAGAGAAGTGTCTATTTAGCCCAGACCAGATAAAAGACATTCATTGGATTCATTAACTTTGAAATTAATAGAAATGATAGTTACAGGAGGAAAAGATGGAGTATTTTATTCTTCGACAAGATCAAAGCATTACAAATCCAATTATTCCTTTCAAGACAGACCTCGATGATAACTTTGTCTGTTCGTCTGTGTTCGGGGAAGTAATAGAAAAAGACAATGCGATATATCTGGATTATTTAGAGAAGCCTAGAAGAATCGTGTCGGATGATTTAAAAGGATTGTTAGTGAAATACGAGGATAACTTAGAATTTACAGCCATTGTCTTTACGGATGTGAAGAAAGGAACACAGCGTGTGCATTGGCTTATGGACATTGTAAAGAAGAACTGTATTTCCGATGAGACGATTTATTATCCAGACGGACAAATAAAGGAACTCGTAATTGACCCGAAGAAAGTGGAACTGGATTGTATTTTTCAAGTCGACGGCAAAAAGGAATCGTTCACCATCGTCAATTTAGATGTGGCAGAGAGTATGCTACGACGACCATATCTCGGGATTCAGTTGCAGCGAGTAAAACTACAAAGACGATAGATCATTCTAATAAATCATTCCAAAACACTGTCATAGTTTGAGACATTGTTCAATCGATACGAAAGGAAGGATATCTAATGGCTCAAGTTGTAGAAAGTTTGGAAACAGAAGGTTCGGAACAGGAGCAATTTAGTTATGTGGTACATGGAGCAATCATTTCTTGTGAGTTTGGAAGCCATCTCAATTATTTAAATTTGCCGAAAGACCATGGCGTTTATATTAAAGAGAAAGCCGTCATGAATGTAGGGGATCGAAACCCTGACAACATCCCAACCTTTGGTGTTTGTTTACAGTTGCAAAAGCCATGTACACCAACATGTTCCATTGATTGGATGGAAGGAATGGAAAATGTCAATATCGAGGGGAAGCAAGCGTTATTAAGCCGCTGTCATACCCAATGCTCAGCAGGTGGAGGCAAAATCGAAATTATTCATGACGGACAAGAGGAAGTAGAAATACCGAAACAAGGTTTTTAAAAGACGAGGTTGATTGAAAGGAGGTAAGTAATGAAATCGCTAGAAGAAAAGGAAGTACACATGGTTAGTACGTATGAGGATCTTGTGCTCGAATGGCCTTATCCACTTATTCATTTAGATAAACTAACTATCAAACATAAGGGCAATGACCATGCGAGGTTGTACTTTACGGGAATGATCGCTGAAGAGCAAGCGCAAAAGTATATTCAGCGGGTCAATCATACAGATGAAGTGGTTGTGAAATTTGGACGAGAAAGTGCCATATTGTTCTCAGGAAGAATTGAAAATGCAGAGTTGCAGGCATCACAAGGAGTGCACTATGTCTCCGTTGAGGCTGTATCATTTACTGCAGATATGGATATTGCGAAGCGCTCACGTTCTTTTCAAGATGCCAATATGACGTATGTGCAATTAATAAATCACATCGTGAAAGCCTATCCTAACGGGGATTACATCGACCAAGCTTCTAACGGTCAAGCTATTGGTAGTATCGCGATTCAATACTTAGAAACAGATTGGGAATTTATTAAAAGAATGGCCTCTCATTTGCACGCCGTTGTTTTTCCAGATTTAAAAGGAAAAGGTGCTCGATTCTGGCTTGGTACACCTCAAAGTAGGAAAAGCATAACGATTGACCATCTGCCGTCTACATTACGTATGGACGTCGATGCGTATCGCTTGATTACTGAAAATGATGGTACGGATGTGAGTGAAGCCGATTATACATTTTGTGAGTTTGAAAGCACGGAGCCCCATGAGTTGGGCACGTTGGTGCAATTCAAGGGAAGTTCCTATGTCGTAACGGTTAGAGAAACCCATCTTGATGGGGGTGTGTTGAAGTTTCAATATACTGCCCAACCAGAGAAAAGTATTCGTCAGCGATTGGCACGCAATTTAGACCTCATTGGTGCAGCATTTACAGGAAAAATCATTGATGTTACGCAAAACACCGTTAAAATTCATTTAGATATAGATAAAAGCCAGGATCAAGCAAAAGCACATTGGTTTGCTTATTCAGCAGATGCCAATGGCGTTATGTATTTAATGCCCCAAATAGGTGCACGTGCCCAATTGCATTTCCCTAGTGCAGTTGAAGAAGAAGCCATCGTTATCAGCTCGGTGCGTGTGAGTCCAGCCACACCAGAGGGCGGGCAAAAGCAGACGAAGAAAATGGCGGACACTACCGTTAAATCATTGGCGACTAATGTTGGGAAAGATGTGACATTAGGTGTTGGTGATATTACCTTTAGTGCAGTAGATGGTGTCTTGGACTTAAAGATGGATGATGGGGATGGCGTAACATTTCAAAGTAACAGTACCATCATGCTAGCTGCGGATGAAACACTCGAAATTAGTGGAATGAAAGAGCTTGCCGTAGAGGCGGAAGAATGGATTGCGATATCAGCGAAGGAACAAAGTCATGTGATAATGGCCGCTGACACACAATTAATTAGTACGCTCATTGATCAAGAAGGTATAGAGAAGCAAAGCCAGCCACCGAAGTTAAATGAAGAAGCAATCGAAGCTACAACGAAAGTTGACTTAATCTTCCCGCAAAAGGCAGAAGAGAAGAAAGAGAAAAAAGGCTGGTTTAGTAGTTTAGTAGATGGCGTAAGTGCAGCATTGGATGTTGCTGGATTTATTCCTGTCATAGGTACATTTGCAGATATTGCGAATGCAGGTATTAGCTTGGCAAGAGGGAATTACATGGATGCAGCCATGAACTTAGTAGGCGCGGTCCCATTAGTTGGTGATGCCGCGAAAGCAGCCTACAAGGTAAAAAAAGGGGCAAAACTCTTAGATAAAGCTGCTGATGCCGCAAAAGGTGCTGATAAGGCAATAGATGCTTCAAAAGCTTTAGCAAAAGGGATGAAGGCAGCTTATCCGAAAGTATCTAAAACGTTAGATGCAGTAAAGGGACTAGCGGAACTAGCTAACAAAGCGTCTAAGGCTGTGAAGACGGCAGCAGATAAAGTTGTCTCATCCATGGATGAATTGCTTGCTGCGTCGAAGGTAGTAGACGGTATGAAAGCTATGGCCAAAACTGGGCTAACGAAACTTAATCATGGGGTATTAAAGAAATTTAATTGTACACAAGGGTTAAGTAAAAAATTCTGTAAAAGAGGATTTGAGCCTGTTGATTTAATCACAGGGCGTATGATTTATGAAGGCATCGACTTTGAACTACCTGGACCTATCCCACTATCATGGGAACGTGCTTGGTACAGTGATAGTAGCCGGATTGGCTTGTCAGGTCATGGTATGCACTTTACATACGATCTAGCCTTAGAGATTTTTGAAGAAGAAGACCTGATTGGGATAGTTGTGACGGATGGTCGCGCAGCAGGGTTTCCAATTTTACCAATAAACTTGCCGTATTTTAACAAACGAGAAAGAATGACCTTAACAAATACAGGCAAGGAGTATCATTTATTTGAGCATGATACACGATTGATTTATGTATTTGAACAAACAACAGAAACAACATACCGTTTAAAAGAAGTAAGAAATGAGCAAGCCCATCATATTCAATTTGCCTATAACCTTAAAGGCTTCCTATCTCAAGTAACGGACAGTGTGGGTAGAGTGCTCGAGGTTACGACCAATGAGGCAGGTAGAATGACAGAAGTTGCCCTACGTAACCAGATGAGTCGTGAAGTCTTAGTTCGTTATGTTTACAATGATGTGCAAGATTTAATCGAAATCCAAGATGCGTTAGGGCAAAGTACACATATTAAATATGTTAATCATTTAATGATGCAAAAAACGGATCGCAATAAAAATAGCTTCTTCTGGCGCTATGATGGCCCAACTACAGGTGCACGAGTCATCAAAACATGGGGAGATGGCAATGTCCTTGCAGGGGAGCTTGCATATCACGAAGGCTATAACGAAATTACGAATAGTTTAGGTCATATGAGTTATTATTATTTCAACGAAGATAATCTCTGTACGAAAATAGTTCATCCAGATGGTAGTGAAGTTAGCTATCAATATAATGAGGACTTTGAATTACTGCAAGAAGTAGATGAAGATGGTCGTGTCACGGCATATAGCTATGATGAATGGGCAAATCCAGTGACGATTACTTTTGCAGATGGTAGTACTTTATCCTCTCAGTATGATGAAAAAGATAGACCGATTCAGGCTGTAAACGCAGAGGGCGGAAGTCGTCAATGGATTTATAATGAAGATGGGACATTACAGGAAAATATTTTAGAAGATGGAACGAAAACAGAATTTTCCTATAATGAGCAATATTTAATTAAAACTGTGACAAATGCGCAAGGCCATGTGGTAAGCTTAGCTTATGATGCTGATCTGAACCTGTGTCAAGTGACATTGCCAGACGGAACGAGTTCGACATGGGCGTATGACCGTCGTGGTAACTGCACATCAACGACAAATCCGCTAGGGGCCACGGAGAAGTTCCATTATGATAATTTGAATCGCCTTGTACGAGTAAATCTATCAGATGGTAACGACGTTCAAATGAAGTACAATGCCTATGAAGATATAGTTTTGGCAAAAGATAATCATACGCAAGTAGCCTTTGATTACACCATTCTTGGCAGTTTAATATCCCGAGAACAAGGTGGGAAGAAGGTCAAATTCGCCTATGATACAGAGGAGCAGTTAAACGCAATATTCAATGAAAAAGGCGAAGCATATCAGTTTGAACGTGATATGAAAGGGAATATCATTAAAGAAATCGGCTTTGATGAGATGGAAAGAAAGTATGAGCGAAGTCTGGCAGGATTAGTTCAGAGAATTCAACGTCCGGGTGATCGTTGGACAGCGTATCAACATGATAATTTAGGGAATGTCATTCGATCTGACTACTATGATGGTACCTGGGAAACGTTTGGCTATGACAAAAGTGGTTCGTTAGTTGAGACTGAAAATGAGCATATGACCGTAAAGCTAGAGCGAGACCCATCTGGACAAGTAATCAAGGAATGGCAGAATGACCATTGGATTGCGAGTAGCTATGATGAATTAGGCAACCGTTCACAGATTACGAGTAGTTTAGGTGCAGAAATCGATGTCGTTCGTGATGAAATGGGCAATGTGTCGCAAATCACGGCTTCTCGCTCAGAGCAAGTCCATTGGACAGCATCAATGCAGTACAATGAACTCGGTCAAGAGATTGAGAGAATCTTACCAGGGGATGTCATAAGCAAATGGCAGTATGATGTGACGGGTAGACCGACACACCATCGAATAAATAGTCAAAACCGCGATACACGAAGAAGAGTATATAATTGGGACGCCAATCACCGCTTACGAAGCATGGTAAACGAGTTAACGGGTGTAAAAGTCACTTATGGTTATGATGAATTTAGTAACCTTGTCTGGTCCAATCAAGGCGGTCAATTTGACTTCTTACACCGTAGTGTCGATGATGTCGGGAATTTGTATGAAACGAAAGAAAAGACAGATCGTGTCTATGGTGCCGGCAGCAGATTGCTTGAAACGAGAAAGGCCACATTCTCTTATGATGATGAAGGGAATCTCGTTAAGAAAGTTGAAAAGAACGGTGATACTTGGAAGTACGAATATAACGGAAATGGCATGATGTCTAAGGTTATCAAACCAGACAACACAGAAGTTACTTTCAAGTATGACTCGCTAGGTAGAAGAATAGAGAAAAGTTCTGACGAAAAAACAACTAAAACCGTGTGGGATGGAAATATTATTCTACATGAGTATTTAGTTAATTATTCAGCTAAACTAGAAAATGAAAGTCTAGTCACATGGATTTTTAATGATGGGAACGTACCTTCAGCTAAAATTACGAATGAAGGCAACTACAGCATTATTAGTGACTATCTAGGAACTCCCGTTGAAGCCTATGATGAACAAGGTGATAGGGTTTGGTCAGCTGAGCTTGATATCTACGGTAAAGTGAATGAATTTACAGGTGAGAAAGACTTCATTCCATTCCGTTATCAAGGGCAGTATGAAGATGTAGAAATAGGATTATATTATAATCGATTCCGATATTACGACCCGGAACAAGGGAATTATACTCAAGTAGATCCGATTGGCCTTGCTGGTGGAAACCCTACTTTGTATGGATATGTAAATGATCCAAATAGATGGATAGATATATTTGGATTAAGCAAAGGTTCTACAGCACTAGATAAATCATTAGGAGGAATAAAAGGAGATGGAATGCAAGCACATCATCTTATACCTGAGTTAACATGGGATCGATATGCTAATTTCTTAGATAGTATTGGGTTACCAAGAGAAATGAGAGATCATTTTACAAATGGATTATTAATGTCAGATAGCCCTGCAAATGCAAAAAATCATGGGCAAAAAGTGTACCACAGATCAAGACATCGTAACTATACCGAGATGTTGGAGACAAAGTTAGATAAAATATACAAAAAGTTTGAAAATGAGAGTATTAATGCAAAACAAGCAAAACAGTATGTTGAATCTCTACAAAGAAGTCAAAGAAAGAAAATCATTTCTGGAAAAATAAAAACTAAAACACCTTGTGGTAGATTATCATAAATGAAAGAGAGTGTTGTTAATGGAAAATATTTATGCAATTTTTAAAAAGAAAGAGAAGTCATGCCCTACTTTATTAGAGGGGATATTGCATACGGAATTCTTTGAAAAAGATCCATTTGAAGCAAGAAAATCTGATGCTGGGGAATGGAGAACCACAAAAAATATAAAAACAGAATTACCTAAAGAGTTATGGTTTGTTTCAAAGGATAGAAATTATGCGTTTGATTTGAGATGGGATAGTCAAGGTTTTTTCATAACATCAGAATTTCTAAATTTATTATTAAAATTTGGAATCAATAATTTTCAATACACTAAATTGCACATGGTTAACAGGCAAAATGAAAGTATATCGTCAAAGGAATATTATTATGTGCGATTTTATGATAGGTTAGAAGATGTAATAGATATGGAGAAATCAAATATTGAATTTTATAGGCAAGATGGTAGTATAAAAAAAATATGGGATTTACAGCTGAAAAAATCAAATACTCTTTCAGATGTTTTTCTAATAAATAATACTAGTCTTTCAAGTATATTGTTTTGTTCAGAAGAATTTAAAAAAGAAGCTGAAAAACTTAAATTGAAAGGTATTGCCTTTGTTCCTTCAAATGAAGCTGATGTGTATAAACCATAATAATGTAGAGATTATTACTCAGAAAAAGTGTTTTTTAAAACTAAGTAATAACTATTTTTCTAGTTAAACGCTAGGGGGTAACTTGTATTTATCTTAGTTAGTTTTTAAGATATGAAATTAATACTCGGTGGTTATTCTTGGAGTAAAATTTAAACCTAAATAAAAAGAGTAGCATGAATCTTAGAAATCGGATTTTATTGCTACTCCTTTTTTGTGAAGGAAATTTATTTAATAAATGTTTTTCAAAAATAAACATTACATGGTATCCTTTACAATTCTATTAATTCAGATGCAACTTAGTGGAAACCGGGAATCAATAATGTTGCTATGTTAAAAGGAAGACTTGATTAATTATAAGTAAAGCTAAATGGGAAAATAAAATCTAGAAAAGTCCTAAGGGGGAAAGAATTATGCAAGAAAATTGGTTAATTCATGAGGATAATCTTAAGGTTCGTAAATTAAAAAATGAAGAAATGGATGAAATTAGAAGCTTATCTGTTTTGAGTCAGGAAAAATTAAAAATAGTAGATATTGATGATTATTTAATGTCACTCGACAATATTAAATTAGCGTTGTCTCATTATAGAGATAATAAATTAATAGACGAAGAAGTTGAAGAAATAGCATTTGAAATTGGTTCATTATATGGATCCATTCTAGAAAAAAAATACGGTTGGAAGTGGAGGCATATAGAGAAAAATGATAATAGGGGCTATTGTGTAGTCTCTGAGGATGAAAAGTATTGTTGTCCTGTGCATAACTATATCTATACCATTTTGACTGATACAGAGAAAAGTAACAATGTTAAGTTATTGTTTAATATGTTGGAAGTTATTCATAAGGAGAAGGTGAGTGGCTTATATAATTTTATTAGTTAAGAACTTATTATTATACTATTAGTATTTATTTTAACTTTCAAAACATATGTAAAGGAGAATTCAAAAGATCTCCTTTACATATGTTTTTGTTAGGAATGGGTTTGTTTTTTGTGTAATTATTATCCCTTTTCGTCTAGATCAAGACTTTTTTGACATGAGAACCCAAAACAGCTAGTAGTTTTAATCTTAAATGGTCTATAGCTAACTAACTATTCGACATGAGACATTGAAATGATATGATGTCGCTCGTAATGAAATGGGCAATGTGTCACAAATCACAGCTTCTCGCTCAGAGCAAGAACATTGGACAGCATCATTGCAGTACAATGAACTCGGTCAAGAGATTGAGAGAATCTTACCAGGAGATGTCATCAGCAAATGGCAGTATGACGTTACAGGTAGACCAACACACCACCGAATAAGTAGTCAAAACCGTGATACACGAAGACGAGCGTATAATTGGGATGTCAATCATCGATTACGAAGCATGGTAAACGAGTTAATCGGTGTAAAAGTTACCTATGGTTACGATGAATTCAGTAACCTAGTCTGGTCCAATGAAGGCGGTCAATTTGACTTCTTACACCGTAGTGTCGATGATGTCGGGAATTTGTATGAAACGAAAGAAAAGACAGATCGTGTCTATGGTGCTGGCAGCAGATTGCTTGAAACAAAAGAGGCAACATTCTCTTATGATGAAGAGGGTAATCTCGCTCAGAAAGTTGAGAAGAACGGTGATACGTGGAAGTACGAATATAACGGCAATGGCATGATGTCGAAGGTCATCAAACCAGACAGAACAGAAGTTACTTTCAAGTATGACTCGCTAGGTAGACGAATTGAGAAGAGTTCAAACGAAAAAACAATGCATTTCATATGGGATGGAAACACTATCCTAAATGAGTATTACTTGCAGGATAATTCAGATATATTTGAAAATCTAGATGAGTATTATTCACAAAACAAGTCTCAAATACCAGATAATCTAGTGACATGGGTGTTTAATGAAGGGTTCATTCCTTCAGCTAAAATCACGAGTGAAGGTAATTACAGTATTTTCAGTGATTATCTTGGAACGCCTGTAGAAGCTTATGATGAACAAGGTAAAAAGGTTTGGTCAGCTGAGCTTGATATTTATGGACGAGTGATGGAATTCACTGGTGAGGAGCATTTCATTCCTTATAGGTGTCAAGGACAATATCACGATGTAGAAACTGGACTTTACTATAATAGGTTCAGGTACTATTCACCAAAAGAGGGCACGTATACACAGCCTGACCCGATAGGACTTGAAGGGAATAATCCGACTCTTTATGGCTATGTTAAAGACCCATTACATGAGGTAGATCCTTTTGGACTAAATCCATTCCCATCTAAAAGAGCAGCTCTTCGTTATGCAAAAGAACTAGCAGGAATACCAAGAAGTCAACAACCTGTAAGACAATGGACTGTAGGCAGTGATTACAATAAACATGGTTATGAAAATTATAAAGTATCAAATGACCAAGGATCACAGGGTAGATACTATGAATTTGTTAATGACCGTGGAGAAAAGAAAGTTACCGTCTTGCATACGAATGATCCAGAAAGGGCTCCACATGCACATGCAGGGACTCACAAAGGGCCTCCGAATGATCCAAAGCGTTTTACGTATGATTTTAAGGAAGAGCGATATAGGAAGATAAATGATCCGAAGACTAAAGATCATCATCTAGATATTAAATGTAAGAAGGGATGAGAGTACGTGGATTTTAAGGACAAAATAGCGCTCTACAAATTTAAAAAGAAATACGAAAATTTTCCTGGAATTAAATCATTTAGAATGGCTTCAAATGAGGAATTAACGAAAGATGAAACATATGTAATCGATGCTATAAGAAAGATTGATAGTAAATGTGATGATAGAATTCCGATAGACTCTAAAAGAAGTAATATGATTGATTGGGTAAAAGAAAAGATACTACCTTATTTGAATTACAGTTCTGAGTTCATTATTGGTGGTAATGGAGGTTTAGCAGTTTTCTTTGAAAATATTGAAATGTTTTTACAACATTATTTTAAAGTAAGCCCATCTCTGGATATTATGATACTAAACAGGGATTTAAAAAAATGGATTGTGATATTTGAAGAAGAGTATTTTCTAGAATTTTTTATTAAAGATATTTAAAAAGATTGGATGACAAATGACATACAATTGACAACTGCAAGATAAGTTTTTGTTAAGAACAGTTTCTTTTGTAGAAATGAATCTGTTTTTATGTATATACTAAGCTACTTCATAAAATCTTGAAAATATAACGAAGATTTTTAATGCAAAATCAAAAGCATAAAACAATTGAGTTTATATCTCTAATTTCCAAAAGTCTTTACATTTTTTAATTGATTAGAATTTTAATTTATAGAGGGTGATAAATCCATTAATGGGGTTTACCGCCCTTTAATTTTGATGTTTTATTTAAAAAATATATTGGATTAATTGACTTAGTAATTCCTTGGTTTAATTTTTTGAAGTTGTTCAATTTGGTAGTCGAAAATAAATGACGTTTACTTTTTCCCAGAAGGTATTGAATGTAGGGAAGGCAAAAAATCTTTATCAGAGGTTGTTATCAACATCTAAACAAAGGAAAACTAGATTCAGCTGTTTTAAACCTGGAACGAGACCCATCTGGCCAAGTGATCAAGGAGTGGCAAAATGACCATTGGATTGCAAGTAGCTATGATGAATTAAGCAATCGTTCACAGAATACGAGTAGTCTATATACCATTCCGATATCAAGGGCAATACGCGGATGAGGAAACTGGTCTTTACTACAATAGATTTAGATATTACTCACCAATTGAGGGAATGTATACACAAAAAGATCCGATTGGGCTTAATGGTGGTTTGGTCTTATATAGATATGTACAAGATACAAATAATTCTATAGATATTTTCGGTCTTTCTTGTACAAAAGAATTAAGAAAGAATATGAACAAAGCTAATCGTGAGTTAAGAAAGAATCAAGGGTACATGAAACGTGCTTGGCATAAGTTTAAAGGTTCAGCAGCTCATCATATTGTTGCTGGAGATCATTCAAACTTACATGCCCAAAGAGCTAGAGATGTTCTGGAAAGACTCAAGATTAATGTCAACGGTGCAGATAATGGAGTTTATTTAAAACATATGGATCCAAATAGTATACAACCTGGTGCTTATCATAGAGTAATTCATACCGATGAATATTTTAAAAATGTTGCTAGTAGGTTGGAGTTTGCTGAAAGTTTAGGTAGGACAAAAGCGAGAGACGCAGTGATAGCTGAGCTAGAGAATATAAGGAATGATTTATCATTCAATGTTAAAATTTGGTGATTAGAGGTGTTGTTTATGAAAGTATATAGATTTGAAAATGACTATGATTATAAAGATTTAACTTTTTTGAATAAAGAAGATGTTGGTCTTTTTTCAACTTTTAAGGGACAGAAGATTAATCAGGATTGGAATGAAGAGATTTTTGGTATCTCAGAAGATAAACATACAAGAGGAAAATTGTTAGATTTTGATTCACGATGTTATGGAGCTACATTTATAATAAAAAAGAAATTTGAAAAGCTTTTTATTGAAGAATTTTCTGATATTATAGAAACCTTCCAAATAAAAATCAAAGGCATTTCAGAAGAATATATATTTATAAATGTAACTAATGTGGTAACATCAATTAATTTTAATGGCTTAGATTTGCAAGAATCTCTTGCAATGATGCGAAGTACAAACATCAGATTTAATTTAGAAAAGATAGAAAATGAAACTTTATTTAGAGACGATAAAGTTAGTTCAAACTATTATTGTACACAAAAGTTTATAGATTTTATTGAAAAAAACGGAATTAATGGATTGTGTTTTGAAGAGGTAGGAACAGCTACATGAAAATCATCAATCAATATCATTGGATCATGTAGTACTGCAAATACGAACTTAGTCTTACTAGATGTTAACGATTGTGGGTCATGTGCCCAATCATTATATGGAGCGAAGCCAAGAAACAAAAATGAAGCTTTTGCAATGGATCATATTAAAAAACATCCCGAAAATGGAATTGAAATCATTAAGGCTAGTGAAATAGGAGATAAGTGTTATGAGGTGAAGGGATGGAGTAGGATAGAGCAGAAAGTAAATGGCGTAAATGTACATTATATGGCTAAACATAATAAGGGAAAAATGACAGAGGTAACTGACTTTTAAATTTAAAGACAACAAGCCTAAGATAAAATGTAGGGTGAAAGGTAATTTATGATGATAAAATTCATTTATTTATCAATTGAAAACGACGCAAGTGACCACTGGAATTATTGTCAAAATCACAAAATCCCTTTCGTCACGGTTAAGAGAATCAACAAAACTTATTATGAAGTTTTTTATGACATCACAAATTTTAAAGTGAATCATGAAGAAATATCTGAAAATATAAAAAACATTTTCGTGAGTTATTCAGAATTTTTTTGTCTTCCTTTTTATGAAATGGATTCATACCTAGATCAATTGTATTTTTTTCGATTTCCAGTTAAAGAAGGACATCAGGACATTATTTGTACTCAGCTTTTTGAGTTTTTATTGAAAAGGATAAAATAGATTTAGTTAAACTTTTATGACCCTGATATGGGTCCATAAAAGATATGCCCCAATTAAATCATATGCTGTAACACCACAAACAAAATATCCATTTATGCAAATTGTATCTACTAAAAAAAAGTATGAGGCTGGGACAAAACCCATCCACATTATGAGTATAACTCTAATAATACGACTCATGGTAGATATTATGATTTTACAGATGCTCATGGAGAAAAGAAAGTTACTGTGCTTCATACAAATGATCCAAATCCAAACAGTGTTGGTCCTACACACGCACATGCTGGAATGGTTCATCCAGCCAGCCAGTAGAAAATATGACTGAGAGACGTACAATGGACTTTAAAAACCAAGAGAAAAGATATTTTTCAATAGATGACCCAAAAGGTGCAGACCATCATTTAGAGATCAAATGTAGAAAGTAGTGAAACTATGGAATTAAGGGAAAAGTTGCGGCGGCAAGTATTGAAAAAAGAGTATGAAAACTTCCCTGGGGTTCAATTCAAAAAAGTATTATTACCTGATGAATACACTAAAAACGAGGATAGAGAACTGGAGTATTTAACAAAAACATTTTGTATACCAAATGATCGTGTAGATACTAGATGTGATAGAGAATATCTGAAAACATGGCTTAAAGAAAAAGTAACCCCATACTTAGGGAAAGGTAATAATGTAGTTTTTATGGATGGAGGATTTGGTGTTAATGTTACAATTTTAGATACCGAAAAAATGCTTGATTTTTATTTGAATTCTAAATCACAAGTAGGACTTTGTATAATTAATAGAAGTTTGAAAAAGTTGTTAGATGTATCTCCTGAAGAAAATGATTACGCTTTTTTTATAAGAGATATTTAATCATTTAATTTATAAAAATATCATTATACTATCACATATTATCAAAGTCTAATCAATTCTTTTGAAGAAAATCGAACTGCATTGCAAATTGAAATACGAGTATAAAAAATTAGAAAAAGAGTAGCATAAACCTTGATTTTAAAGGAGTTATGCTACTTTTTTTCGTTAGAACGTAATCAAATAAATACTAATATTAAGTAGTTAGTTAAATAGAGCTATGTGATAAAAAATGTTAAGAGCAAAAAATGTGGGATGCCTATACTTGTAACTATCTTTATGTTCCTCTAATGATTTAAAGTTCAATTTGGATAAATTAATTTAGAAGTGGCAATAAACCCATTAATTAGGATCAATTGCCCTTTTCTTTTGATACTTTATTAATTAACTAATAACTCATATATAATAAGAATCAATAGGCTTTTTATATAATAAATGGTGATATGTTTTAAGTTATTTTATTTCAGAGAACAAATCTGAAATACCATATACAAGTTAGTTACATGGGTATTTAATGATGGATTCGTACCTTCAGCTAAAATTACGGGTGAGTACAATGAACTCGGTCAAGAGATTGAGAGAATCTTACCAGGAGATGTCATCAGCAAATAGAAGAAAAGGAGTTATTATTATGGATAGAATTTTAGATACTGGAAGTTATGGAATTTGCTTATTTTCAATAGATGTCTTACAGGATTTTTTAAAGAAAGAAAAAGTTAGGTCAAAAAAACTTTTAAAAAATTTTCAGGATAATCACGATCGTTATTTAACTTTACTTGCTGAGGGTATTTGGATTCCTTTTTTACCAATAAACTCAATAGAATATGTAATTAAACTTGATACCTATAATCAGTCGTTTGATGATGAATGGGAGGAAAAATTAATATATCATAACTTCAATATTGAAGTTAAAGATACATTATGGATTGCTGATATTGGTTCATTTTATGAATTCGATAAAAATGAATTTTTAGGAAATGATGAAGTATCATACCAAACGTTAGATGGAGAGACATTATATTCTGGATTTAGATATAATGTTCCTTCTGGAAAATACTTAGTATCCATAAAGGGCTTTGCACGTAAAAAGAAATTGGATTACCCTAATCCAAATTTCGGCTTTTTGTTTTCTCTTGATAAAGTAAATGAATTTGAAGGTTTTAATGATCCACGCGAAGATGAAAGATACAACTTTAATGTGGCAGGTATGGATTAAAAATTAGTTTAGATAATATTCTAAAAAACTGAGGAGTAGCATTAAACCAAATGATTTGGATTATAATGCTACTCTTTAGTTTTAAATGAAATTTTGTTTGTTTGATTTCCGGAAATGATTTTCCATACTATCTGGACAAGTAATCAAAGAATCGCAGAATGACAATTGGATTGCAAGTACCTATGATGAATTAGGCAATCGTTCACAAATTACAAGTAGCTTAGGTGCAAAAATCGATGTCGTTCGTAATGACATGGGCAATGTGTCGCAAATCACGGCTTCTCGCTCAGAGCAAGCCTATTGGACAGCATCCATGCAGTACAATGAACTCGGCCAAGAGATTGAGAGAATCTTACCAGGAGATGTCATCAGCAAATGGCAGTTTGACGTAACAGGTAGACCAACACACCATCGAATAAGTAGCCAAAATCGAGATACACGAAGACGTGTGTATAATTGGGATGTTAATCATCGATTACGAAGCATGGTAAACGGTTAACAAGTGTAAAAGTGACCTATGGTTATGATGAATTTAGTAACCTCGTTTGGTCCAATCAGGGAGGTCAATTTCACTTCTTACACCGCAGTGTCAATAATGTCGGGAATTTGTATGAAACAAAAGAAAAGAAAAGACAGATCGTGTCTATGGTGCCGGAAGTAGATTGCTTGAAACGCAAGAGGCAACATTCACTTATGATGATGAAGGTAATCTGGTTCAGAAGGTTGAAAAGACTGGTGTAACGTGGAAGTACGAATATAATGGCAATGGTATGATGTCGAAAGTCATCAAACCAGACAAGGCAGAAGTTACTTTCAAGTATGATTCACTAGGTAGACGAGTAGAGAAGAGTTCTGACGAGAGAACTATGAGATTCGTATGGGATGGGAATACTATCCTGCATGAGTATTTCTCGAAGGATAATTTTATAAATTTGAAAACCTAGAGGAGTATTCTTCGCAGAGTAAATCCGAAATACCAGACAATCTAGTTACATGGGTGTTTAATGATGGGTTCGTACCTTCAGCAAAAATCACAAATGAAGGTAATTACAGTATTATTAGTGATTATCTAGGAACGCCTGTTGAAGCCTATGATGAAGAAGGTAATAAGGTTTGGTCAGCTGAGCTTAATATATTCGGTAGGGTAAAAGAATTTACAGATGTAGAAGATTTTATCCCATTTAGGTATCAAGGGCAGTATGAAGATGTTGAAACAGGATTATATTATAATCGATTCCGTTACTACTCACCAGTTGAGGGTATATATACTCAGGTCGATCCGATTGGGTTGACTGGTGGGAATCCTACACTATACGGATATGTGAAAGATCCTAACACATGGATTGATGTGTTTGGGTTGGAAACCATATTTGTAAATTCAAATGACATTAATTTCTCACAAAAGACTGTATCAGAAGTAAGGGTATTTGATACATCTAAGTATACACCATTAAATGTTATCAAAGATGATGGACAACTGGTATCTTACGACAATAGAAGATTACTCTCTGCTCAAAATGCAGGGATAGAAAAACTTGAAGTTAATGTTGTAAAAGCAGAAGACATACATCCTGATTTTACAAAAGGGAAGACTTGGGGACAGAAATTCAAAGAACGGTTTAACGACATAAGGAACAAAAAAGCAGGTGGAGTTGTTCCTGATAAAGGATTGAAAGAGAAACCTATAGTTCCTTGGAAAAATAAAGGAGATTTTATGAGTATAAATAAGTTGATTGAAAATTTTGAGTGTCCATTAATTAATGCTTTTTTCTTTTCTAATGAAGATATACTAGTTTTAGATAATAACAACGAATGGATAAGAGTGTTATGCAAATCGACTATTGAAAGTTTTTTCAAGTACAATGATGGAGATTCCGTATGTCATTTTGATATATTGAAAAAGTATGAAACAGATGATTTTATTGTAAGCATTGGAGAAGGTAGTTTTGGAGGAGACGGTATTGTTCAATTGAATGATAAAACAGGAAATTTAATTTGGTTCTTATTTTTAGATAATAGTAATCCTTTTATAGAAGCGGAATTAGAAAATGATTCTATTCAAGTAACAAGTACAAAGGGTATTAAAATTAAAATTCCAATACGTAACCCTGAAAAAATCTCCATTGTAAAATAAATTGATATGCAATACCCTTGTTGTCGACTTTAATTCTAACTATCTAGGTGTTCCAAGCTTGCCTATGACAGTCAAGGCAAGCTTGTATGGTCAACGGAGCTGGATATGTATGGAAAGCTTAGAGAACTAAAATATAAAAGAAATGTATAATAATGGACAAATAGATGCGAAACAAGCAAAACAATATACGGAATCTCTACAAAGTAGTCTGAGAAAGAAAATAATTTCTGGAAAAATAAAAACTTAATCAGCATGTGGTAGATTATCTTAAAGAAGGGAATGATATTTTAATATGGGAAATACATTTGCGATTTTTAAAAAAGAAGGTATATTTTGTCCTAATTTACTTGAGGGTATAATGCATACAGAATTCTTTGAAAAAGATCCTTTTGAACCAAGAGAGTCTGATGATGGGGAATGGAGAACCACAAAAAATATTATGACAGAGTTGCCGGAGGAAATATGGTTTGTTTCAAAAGATAGAAGATATGATTTTGATTTACGATGGCAGGATGGTGGATTTTTTGTATCGTTAGAATTTCTAAACCTATTAAAGAAATTTGGAATTGATAATTTTCAATACACTAACTTATATATGGTGAACAAACATAAAGAAAGTATATCTTCAAAGGAATATTTTTTGTACGGTTCTATGATAAGTTAGAAGATATGATAGATATGGAGAAATCAAATATTGAATTCTATAAGCAAAATGGACGTATAAAGAAAATATGGGATTTACAATTAGAAAGTACAACTATTCTTCCTGAAGTGTTTCAAATAAATAATATTAGACTTTTCAGGGTAATGTTTTGTTCAGAAGAATTTAAAAAAGAAGCTGAAAAACTTAAATTGAAAGGTATTGCCTTTGTTCCTTCAAATGAAGCTGATGTGTATAAACCATAATAATGTAGAGATTATTACTCAGAAAAAGTGTTTTTTAAAACTAAGTAATAACTATTTTTCTAGTTAAACGCTAGGGGGTAATGAATCCCTTAATGGATATCATGTAGTAAGAATGAAAGAATCAAAAGAAGAGATAATTGTAGATGAAGTTTTCCTGGATGCTTGCAGAAAAGAAAAAATTAAAGGTGTTCTGTTAGCTAAAGAAGGAAATGTACGTATTCAGGAAATTGTTGATTTAAAATAATTCGTAAAATTGAATTCTGAGTGGAAGTAGAAACTTAGTGATAATAAAACAGACACCGTAGTACTCGTTTGATAATATGTGATAACATTTTACAGATCGTATATCTCTTTGTTAATTAAGAATTTTCTCACTTGCAAAAAAACATTTGTTTCAACCTAACTAAAAGAGTAGCATAAATCCGTAGAATTGGATTTATTGCTACTCTTTCTTTTAATTTATTTACCTTTTTGATAGGGTTTAACTATGGTTTTGACGAATTCAGAAGTGACTTAAGGGAACAATTGGAAAAGCACGGAAAATGAGATAAAATAATAGCTAAGAAAGCATAAGAGTTGTTAGATGTAACGTACATAAATGCTAAATTCAAGTAAATATGAGTTTAAAGGAGTAAGTATGAGGATAATAGAGATTATTAAAAAAATTGAACAGGATAGTAATTGTAGACTTTTGAAAAGAATCACAGATTTCACAAGTGATTTAGCTCTTCCAAAAGATTTGCATTATTTTTTTAGCAATTATGACTCCTTACAAATGTATTTAGATAAGCCTTATGGAATAAAAATAGTTTCTTCAAATGAGTTTATACCAACTAGTAGAAGGCTTTACCCAGAGGATGATATTATTTGGGAGGAACTTGAAGGGGATATAAGTAATGAGTGGTATCTTATTGCTGAATCTGAACAAATAAACCAATACATTAGTATCGATCTTAGTGAGTCTCATTTTGGTTATTACTATGATAGTTTCTTGGAAACCCATGCAACGCCAGGGGATAGTCAGATTATTGCTAAAAGCTTTACGGAACTGTTAGAAAATTTATACTCTAGTAAAGGTGAACATTGGTTTTGGTTAGCTGAAAATTTCGAATCGTATGGGGATGCTTATGATGGTACCAATTAGACAGATAGGAGAAGACAATTGGATTGAAAACCTAACATCCTTTCTTGAGGATCATGATGTAGAAGTGATTTCATTAGAATGTGAAAAAGTTTTTCAAAAGATAGAGAAATATCTAGATTGGATAATTCCCTCACAAACGAAAGACTATTTCATAAATTTTGGTGGTATTGAAAGTTTTGATTTCATGTACAACCTTAAGAAAATTGATGAGTGGGAAGTATTGACAAATTCTATTTGGGAGTTTGTATCATTACACTTTCAACAGGAAGAAACAGATAAATATATTGTTTTTTCTGAAAGTCCTAGCAATGATCCTATTTGTTTTAAAAGAGAAACTGGAGAGATATATTTGTTTTCTCATGATCCTATTAAAGGGGCTATAGTATATAAAGATTTCAATGACTATTTATTAAATGAGATAATTGAAATCCAGAAATTGTACACAGAAGTTACTTTTGATAGTTCTAAGGAAGAAATAGAGTATAAAGCAGCTTTGTTGGATGGAAATGATATTGATTTTGATTTCCGTTATTTAAAACTTTAGGCACAAATAACAACAGAGATGATTTTAAAAACACATATAAAGAAGCCATTTTAAGCTTTTTTATATGTGTTTTTGTTAGAAAGGAACTGCCTTGTCCCGTTTATTTACTACCCTGTTTCATCGGAATGGCTTGGTTCCTAAAACAAGGCAATAGTTCATTTATCTGAAGACATTCATACTGCCACCTGGGCATGGGCTAGAACCCCATTTTAATGTTAGACCTCCAGATAATTTGAATACAGGTTCAGTTGGTGGCACTCACGGTCATTACAATTTTGGGGGTAATTAAATGGATATACTAGAGTTAATTAATACTAATGTTTTTCTAAAGAGATTGTTTCCTAATGGATTAACAGAACCTGTTTATATAGGGCAAATTGGTTTCGATATTGAAGGGAGAATGTCCGTAAATATTCATACGAAACAAAAACCCGCAATAGAAGTTGCTAAATGGGGTAATTGGGGTGTCGACTATAATGTTATAGTAATTAAATTAAATGGATTGTGTCGAGATTCAGCTAGTCTAAAAAACTGGAAAAATGCTAGATATGGAAAATTAACTATTGTCAAAAATATAGAATCGTTTATTATTTCTCAACAGGGTTCTAATTGGAGCATTGAACTTGAATGTGATGCATTAATTTTCAATGAATGTTCTATCTATACTGATGAAGCAGAATAAAGAATAACAAAAAAAGCAGAAAATATGCGGGTGATCATTCAAATCAAGCTGCTCAGAGGGCAAGAGAAGTACTGAAAAGAGTAGATATTGATGTCAATAGTGCACATAATGGAATTTATTTAAAACATATGGATCCAAATAGTTTACAACCAGGTGCTTATCATAAAGTGATTCATACCAAAGAATATTTTGAAAATGTTGCTCAAAGGTTAGAAGCGCTGAAATGTTAGGCGGATAAGATTTAGTAGAGGTGAACTAGAATTAATACGAAATGATTTATTATTTAATAGAAAAATATAGTAATGAAATAAGGTGGGAGATTTGTATGGATATATTTAAAATAGGAAATGATTTTGACTATTTTGATTTGACTTTTCTTGATGAAAAAGAAGTGAGACTTTTTTCAACTTTTAAAGGTCAGAAAATTACTTTAGAATGGAAAAAAGATATTTTTGCTATATCAAAGGATAAATTACAAAAAAATGAGCTTTTAGATTTTGATTCACGTTGTTTTGGCTCTACTTTAATTTTGAAAAAGAAATTTGAAAATCAATTAAAGAAATTACTTCCAAATGAGATTGAAATGTTTCCAGTAAGGATAAAAGATATTCCGGAGGATTTCATATATATAAATGTGCTTAAAGTCATTCCTGCTATTGATTTTGATGGTTTAGATACTCAACAATCTCTTAGTATGATAAGAAACAAGGAAATTAAGTTTAAGTTAAACGAAATATCAAATGAAATCCTGTTTAGAGATGTTAAAATCAATTTTTATTACTGTACTCAAAAGTTTATTGACTTTATTGAAAATAATCAAATTAAAGGATTATCTTTTGAGAAAGTTGGGAATGCAACCTGAGTATATAGGTATAGATTGAGACTTAATATGACGAACTTACCAATTTTTGTCTTATTGGATATGAATATATATATATGCTTTTTGTAAGGTGCAAAGGCACTGAATACTTTAAAGTCGCTAGATAGCTGGATGACTTTTATTTTGATAAAAGCTAATTACAAAAATAAACTGTACCCTATTAGATAGTCACTTTGAAAAAAGTCTATCCTATAGGGTACTTTTGTTTATAGACTCAGGGCACTTACTTGGGGCAATAAGTTGATTTTTTGTTTGTTGTCACATGATGCTAATAATGATAGCTTCTGATTACGTTAGATGTTAGGGACGATATAAAATATTAGTGAAACATCTTAAAAAAGTATTTGACAAAACCTTTTCGAATAACTAGACTAACTTTAGTGATAATGATTATCATTATCGTTATCTGATGATTATCTTGGAAAGTGAGGTCACGTTTTTTACAAGCTAAATTGATTGGAACGGAAAATATACTTTATTCGCAATCGATTTTCATATTGATGCATTATAGGCAAGAATTCACGTACCAATAAACCAATATGCATTACATAGAACATTATTAAAAGGGGATTTTGACAATGAAAAAATGGTTATTACCGATGTTGATGGTGCTCATACTAGTGCTTGCAGCGTGTGGCAATAAGGAAGACAATTCGAAGAAAGATAATGAGGGTACAAAAGAAGCTTCTTCAGCGGAAACGATTACCTATCAATCAGAAACTGGCCCGATCGAAGTACCAGCTCATCCAAAGCGTGTAGTAGTATTATCCTCTTATGCTGGTGATTTGTTGCAGCTCGGCGTTAATGTTGTGGGTGTTGATGCATGGGAGGCAAATAATCCAAACTTCGATGATGGCCTTAAAAATGCGAAAGTAGTTGAAAATACGGATATTGAAAAAATTATTGAACTTGATCCAGATTTAATTATTGGGTTAAATAATATTGAAAATGGAGACAAATTAGCTGAAATCGCACCAACTGTATTGTTTACATACGGTAAAGTAGATTATTTACAACAATTTATCGAAATTGGAAAAGCTGTCAATAAAGAAAAAGAAGCAACAAAATGGGTAGAGGATTTTAAAGTACGTGCTTCAGAAGTAGGGAAGAAAATTAAAGAAAAAATTGGTGAGGATGCCACAGTTACTGTTGCAGAAAGTTTTGATAAACAATTGTATGTTTTCGGAGATAACTGGGCCCGTGGAACAGAAATTTTATATCAAGAAATGGGCTTAAAAATGCCAGAAAAAGTGAAGGAAGTGGCCTTAGAGCCAGGCTATTATGCAATTTCACAAGAAGTATTAGGCGAATATGCAGGTGACTATATCATTTTAAGTGTACCAGAAGACCAAGATTCTTCATTTACAAATACAGCATGGTTTAAAGATATAAAAGCTGTAAAAGATGGTCATTTATATGAAGTGAATGCGAACACATTTTACTTTAATGATGCAAAAACTTTAGAATATCAGTTAGATTTCTTTGAAAAGAAATTCTTACACTAGCCAATACAGCAAAGGTAATATCTTCTTCATAAATGTATGTTGTATTCTTAATAAGTAGTGAACAGAAAAAGAGCAAGTATGGTGCTGCACCCCAAAAGTTAGAGTTAAAAATCTAACTTTAAGGGTCACTACCTATATACTTGCTCTTTTTTTATTATATTAGAAGCAATATGTTAAATCTGGAATCGTTCGTGTTTACTAGAGAATTTGTAAATAGATAGTCTACAAATCAAGTGAATTTCCGTTATGTTAAATAACCAAATATTATTTTTGGATACCTAAATATGTGAATGACCTCCAAACATATTCTAATGGTCCGAAGCGGAATTTGGATATCCATAGCTTACTAATAATGATTTGGAAGACAAAAATGACAATGGCGATGATGATGGCTGTCGTTAAGTGAAGTTTTCCATATACGCCGAAAGCAAATGGTCCAAATAAAAATGTACAAATGATAGAATGGCCGATATAGTTTGTGAATGCCATTCTGCCAGGGAACGCTAACCACTGTAAAACTTTCTTCCCTTTCACCGTGTGATAAATAAAGATCAAGCTAATAGCATAAAAGATTGTGAGGAGTGGTGAGCTAATATATTGAACAGCTAAAAAATTTTCTGAAAGTAAAGGTAAGATCCAGCACAATGTTCCACCAAAAATAAATGTTAGCAACCACGTAATGAAAAAGCCTTTTCTATATTCCTCAAAACGGTGAATCCATTTTTTCTTTGCCACAGCTGCTCCGAATAAGAACATTAATAAGTACGGAAGATTTGTAAATAAATAAAATATAGGGTTGCCTAGAGAAAGGACATATAACCCAGTTCGCATTGTATAAAAAGTTCTTTCCATAAAATTAGCATTCATTAATTCTTGAATACTTCCATTTTGATGGGTATCTATCGTAAATTGCATGAGCTGACGACTTTCCTCAGACATTGTCATTGACATCATCGTAGAATCGGAGGATAGAGCTCCTAATGTTAAAAATCCAAAATATAAGCTATATAAAGTTACGCTAATGATTAACATAGCATTAGCTTTTAACTTATGCATGAAAAGGAGTAATAATCCTAAGATTGCATAGTCTGTTAAAATATCACCGAACCAAATGAAATAAGCATGGATACAACCAAAAATAAATAACGCAATCAGTCTTCTAGAATAAATTCCCCAAAAGTTTAGTTGCTTTGCGGCGGCTCTTTCCTGCATAATGACCATTCCAAAACCGAACAGCATAGAAAACAGCATAACAAATTTCCCATCGACAAACATTGAAAGAATAGTATGAACTGTATAATCTGCTTGATTCCAAAAAGAAGTCCATTCATTTTTAAAACTTAGATCTTCCTGCATATAGGCCGGATAAAGGAACCAAACAATATTTGCTAATATGATTCCAAATAATGCGAACCCCCTCAATACATCGAGTGTTTCAATCCGCTCCTTGGCAGATATAGGTGAAAGCTTTTGCTTCATATAATCATCCTTTTTCATTGTTATTTTGTTCTTTCAACAAATGCTACTGTTGAAAAAACTTTGTTAATGAAACTTTAAATAATAATTATCAGGATTTTATAAGGAAAATTAAGAAGTTTAAATTCGATAAAATATATTTCTGAATATTTTCTTAATCCATTTATGTAGAACATATTAACGGTAGAAGTTAACAATAGCGATTTGATGAAGTATTGCGAAAATTGGTGCATTTTGTGAAAAACACTACATAATCTATTGTTTTTTTAGCATTTAATAGAAAATATTGTTGATTAAAAGATGAATGATAGTATAATGGAGTTGTAGTTACATATATGGTTATTAATTCCTTGGTAAATAATTGGTAAATTAAGGTTGGACTTAATATAAGTATTCCAGAATGTGTAGCTAAAAAAACTAATGAAATGAGGCGATTTTATGATTAACGTAATTCAATATTTAGAGCAAAATCCGTCGTTGATAACTTTGTTAAAAGAAAAAAAAGCTTCTCTAGTTGGTGTTACAGAACTTGAACTAAATGCGATTATCACATCCTTTGATGAAGAGGTACGTTTAGAAAGTAGTGGCTTTTGGTTCTAAAAACTTTAAAAAATAACTGGCTTTGGCTTGCTATAAGTACTTATCTCATATTGGGATGCTATTTACTTTATGTTACTTATAGCACGCCTTTTTTGGGAATTAAGTTAAAAGAAGAGAATGGACAATGGTTAGTAATTGAACCATATTCTAAGGGATGGGCAAATTCGCAAGGAATATCAACAGGGGATATTATAGTAGAAGTTGATGGCGAAGATATTAATGAAAATATAAAATATGATCCTATTATTAGGGTCGCTAAAGAGTTAACGTTGTTGAAGCAAGGTAATCAGTTACTTCATATACAAATAGACGTAATGGACAATCCTGAACAACTTTTTTATATATTGATTCTACCGGCATGTTTTTATTTATTAAGTCTAGTTATTTCTATCTTCTTATATTATAAGCAAGAAAATTCGAGTTTGATAAATTTACTTATTTTGTTTATTCTTACAGTTTCTTTGGCTTATGTTAGTATTGGTGCATCTGGAATGTTAGATAGTGTTGGAACTGTCGTGAATCGAATTAGCATGATTCTTTGTCTTGTTCTATTGATTCACTTTTTAAGAAATTATTTTTTATTTTTACATTTAAAATGGCTATTAATTTACAACATTAAAATAATATATGTAGTACCAATAATGATAGCTGTTCTTAGCTTCTTTAGTATCGTCTATCCGTCTTTGAACCCTTTATTTTCTAATATTACTCTGTGGTTATTTTTTATTTTATTAGTAATAATTTTTGGTGTTTTAGGGATAGGCTATTTAAAATATAAAACCCCTCAATTGAAAGTGGTTTTGTTAAGTATTATAATCCCATTTTTACCTTTTCTGTTTTTGTTTGCTTTGCCGGAAATCATTTTCCAAATGCACATACTCACTGGTGAAGTATGCTCTTTCTTCTTAATGCTTATACCATACAGCTTTATCTGTACACAACTCACTGAACGTATATTTGATATGGAATACTTTATTACCCGTTTGCGCCATTATTTTAATTTTTCATTTGTTTTTACAATCTGGCTGTTAATGGGTCTTTATTGGCTTACTGATTTATCTTTTTCAAGAATGACGGAAATCTTCTTTTTTACTTTCTTTTCTTTAATAGCACTTTTTTATATAAAAGAGAAAATAGATTATCATAAGCGAAAAATTTTGTTTTCAACAAAAGGGGATTATATCCATCGATTGTATACGACCGTTGAAAGTATTGGAAGGGTCGTGAAGATTGAGGACTTACTTGAGAAGTTTGTTCAAGAAATTGCTACACACCTTGAGATCAAACATGTAAACGTATTAACCTATGATTTACAAACACATCAAATGACTTCCACAAGCCCATCGAAAGAATATACTCAAAATCAAATTAACGAAATATTACTTGAGAACCTCAGTCTGGGGGATATAAAGAAAACGGAGCATTTTTATATAGCTTTTATCCACCAAGATGTAAATTATAAAAGAATATTAATCGTAGACCATAATAAATCTATTTACCTAAAGGAAGAGGAGTTATTGTGGCTTGAATTATTACTTTTATATTTAAACAATTTTATAGAAAATACGAAAATGGTGGAAGATCTATTAGAACAGTTAAAGCATATGAAAGAGGCTGATAAAAGTCAGCTACCATGGCTCAATAAGCTTCTTTGGCTACGATTTGAACAAGAAAAATATCAATTAGCTCAAGAGCTTCATGATACGGTTTTACAAGAGCAGCTACATATTGCTCGAGAAATGGATGTATTTATTCATACGAAGAGGACAACGGATATTCATATGAACCTTACTAAGATTCATGATCATATGATTGCATCATTGAAAGATTTAAGAGGCTACTGTGAAAATTTGAAGCCGCCATTATTAGATACACTAGGCTTAAATGCAGCGCTTGAGAAGTTTATTCAAAAAGTTCATAAGCGTGCTGATTTTGTTTTAATTTATACAATTGATCGTCTTTATTTAGAGGATGAGCGATTAAACTTGATAATATATCGGCTTTTTCAAGAGTTAATGAACAATGCCTTAAAGCATTCACATGCCAATACTGTCGAAATTCATCTATTGGAAACAGAAGATGGTTTTGAAATCAATTATTCTGATGATGGTGTAGGATGTAAAATGGATGACATTATTGTTTCTGATTCAATGGGAATCAGGGGGATGCAAGAGAGGGTACAAGCCTTTAATGGCCAGTTTTCTATCAATACCAATGTAGGAGAAGGAATGTCGATACGAATTAAGGTTGTTGAAGGGAATCATACTCATTTCTATGATTACGATACGTATCATAGAAGGCCAACTCATAGTAGAGGATAATAGATGAATAGAAGTAAAGATATGAACCATTTATAAACCTCCTAATCTTTTGTATTGTGCAGAATTCACAGTATGAGGATGAATTGGGAGGTTTTGCTTTGGAGTTTATTTGTATAGGGGAGGGGAATATCTTCAACATAACGATGAAACTGATTAAAAAGGATAGTCTTTTTAATTCCAAGCGGTTTAGGCGACTCATCAGGTAAGGAAAACCTAATATAAAGATAGAAGGAGAAACTCACATGCTTTTGGAGGAACGGTTAAATAATTGGGTAGATTCTTATAATCGAAACGGTTATTTGAATGGTACTATATTAATTGCATCGAATGAGAATATTCTTTTAAACAGGGGATTTGGTATGGCGAATTGTGAGCATAACGTTCCAAATGTGCCAACAACTAAATTTCGTATAGGGTCATTAACGAAAGCATTTACAGCGTTGGCTATTTTTCAATTGCATGAAAAGCAAAAATTGAATATTGACGATTATGTAGGAAAATATCTACATGATTATCCGAATGGTCAACAAATAACAATCTATCATTGCTTAACTAATAGTTCCGGAATACCTAATTATACAAATGCCCCTGATTTTTGGTTTCGCACAATGAGGCTGCCATCCACATTAGATCAGCTAATTGATTCCTTTAAGGGAAGGGAATTAGAGTTTGAACCTGGTAGTGAATTTGGCTATTCAAATTCAGCGTATGCGTTGTTAACGGCCATTATTGAAAAAGTTTCAGACATGTCATATGCAGATTACATCAAGCAGTTTATATGCCATCCGTTAGGTATGTATCATACAGGCTGTGACGATGGAATAAAGGTGATTCCGGGTTTAGCATCTGGTTATTCATTTTGGGAAGAACCCATTCATTCAGCATATGCGGATATGTCATTTCCATTGGGTTCCTACGGGTTATATTCTACAACAGAAGACCTTTTTATTTGGGATCAGGCATTAAAATTCTCCAACATACTTTCTAAGGAATTAACAGAGAAAATGTTGACTCCAAATCTTGGGTCCTACGCATGTGGCTGGATGGTCTCTGAAGTAATGGGGAAAAAATGTATGCATCATTTTGGAGATATTAGCGGTTTTTCAAGTGATTTTCTTAGATTTGTTGACGATCAAGTTACGATTATCTTTTTAAGTAATATGAATGTTACACCTGTCATGCATTTAAGTAGAGAGATTGCAAAAACCGTTTTTGATAAAAATGTATCTTCACCGGCACCTGCAGTTCCGATAGCATTCACAAATAAGGAATCTATCGTGGGGCAATATGTAATAGAAAATGAAGAGAAAGTACTTACCATTACTACTAAAAATAAAGACCTTTATCTAACGGTTCCTAAGATGTATGGAGCTTTATATAAATTTAAGCTTATACCATTTAGTCATGACGCAAAGAAAACCGCTTTTTTAACCGAGATGATTTATGAACAATTGATATTTTATTATACATTAGCAGGGGAAATAGAGCGTGTGCAGTACGTCGATTGTTATGATAAAACTTATATGCTTTATAAGCAATAGATGGAGCATCAATATTATATTTTGAAACTTAGAAAGAGGCAACTCATTAGTTGAGATGCCTCTTTGATTTTATTCATTAAATGCGCTTAGCGTGAATACGAAGATACTTTTCACCATCATATGACTTCGATGTGTATCATAGAAGGCCAACTTACTTCGTACCTCCTAATCATTCACAGCACGTGTATAGATTGGATTTTTTTCTTTGTATCGTGATATTTACCTTAACAAATATGGTTATTTATGTATCGTGATAGTATATTTGTATAGAGAGGAGATGATATCTTCGTGGAAATGGAAGAAATGATCTTGAATTATACATCGCAACAAAATGAATTAAGGAAGCATATTTCACTACAAAACAATTTTTCAGCTGATCAAATTAAACTCGTTGCAGGAGTAGATATTGCCTATTGGGGTGAAAATAATAAAGAATATGGAGCTTGTTGCATTCAAGTTATTGATTTTAACTCCAAAAAAATAGTTGAACAAATTGAGTACATAAATGAAATTACAATTCCATATATTTCAGGGTTTTTAGCCTTTCGTGAATTGCCTCTTGTATTAGAGGCTGTTAAAAAGTTGAGAACGAATCCAGACCTTTATATGTTTGATGGAAATGGGTATTTGCATAGTCGTCATATGGGCATTGCTACACATGCCTCATTCTTCTTGGAAAAACCTACAATTGGTGTTGCCAAAACTTATTATAAAATAGAGAACACAGATTTTATAATGCCGGAAAATATAGCTGGAGCGTTTACTGATATTGTGGTTGATGGGGTAGTGTATGGTCGTGCTCTAAGAAGTAGAAAGGATGTTAAACCGATATTTGTTTCGTGTGGTAACGAGATTGATTTAGATACGGCAACTAATATAACGATGCATTTTATTGAAAAAGATAGCCGTTTACCGATCCCCACAAGATATGCGGATTTAGCAACTCATCAGGCAAGAAAATTAGAACGAGAATATTAAAATGAGAGGGATAAAAAGTGAAAAGTGAAGTTGAAATTCTATGGAATCGTATCATTGAAAAAAATTCGAAGTTAGAAATGAATGGTAAAGAATTATTAAACCTTCAACCAGGTGCAACAGTTGAAGAATTTCAACTAATCGAAACTACATTAGGAATTACTCTTCCTGAAGAGATGAAAAGGTTTTATCGTATATTTAATGGACAAGTTTGGTCACAAGGAGTACAGCCCTTTGTTAGAAATTTAACCCTTTCTCCTATATCTGAAATTATTGATAATTGGGAGTTTCTACAGGAGGAGTTTGATCCAGATGATTTGCTTCCAGATATAGAGTATGGTGTTGAGGTTAAACCAACGCTTTGGAATGAAAAATGGATTCCGATTGCTGAAAATGGTGGAGGCGATTATCTTTGTCTTGATACAGATCCAACAGAAGAAGGAGTAGTCGGTCAGGTGTTGTATTTTTGGCATGATTGGGGAGATCGAACAATTGATGCAAAGGGTCTTTTTGAATTTATAGAAATTTGTTTAAATGAAGAAAATATTTAGAAATTAGGAGATAAACGACGATGATTCAGATGTCAAAGAGGCATCCCAACTATCACTGGAGATTCCTCTTTGATGTCATTCTTTAAATGCGTTTAGCATGGGTACGTAGATATTTTTCAACATCATTGTATAACCCTGATTGGTTTGCGTATTTCACGTAGTTTTTTGCAGTACGTAACCATTCTAATGTAGAGGGGCGCAACCCTTCTAAAACGTGTAATAAATCATCAGTCATGATTGGACGTTCATCACCAGTTGTTAAAATTTCCGCAAGTACATTTTCAGTAGCTAATTCAATTATATTTTCAATGTCTGCACCTGAGAAAAGTTCGGTTTGGGCAGCAAGTGTTGCTACATCTATTTCTTCAGCATATCTTCCCTCTAGCTTCAATTTAAAAATTTGCTCTCTCGCTTTTATATCCGGTGGAGCGACAAAAATAAGACGATCAAACCGTCCAGGACGCTTTAAGGCTGTATCAATATCCCATGGGGTATTCGTAGCTGCCATGACAAGCACTTCATCTGTACTTGTATCAATTCCTTCCATCTCGGTAAGAAATGTATTAATCAGGCTTCTAGTACTCTCTGAAGAATTTGAGCGACTATAACCAAGGGTATCTACTTCATCAAAGAACATAATACTTGGTCTTTGAAAGCGTGCTTTATCAAAAAAGCTTTTTAAATTTTGTTCACTTTCCCCCGTATAGGAGCCCAAAATATCTGTAATATGTACAGGGTAGAAATTAGCCTTGCATTCGCCAGCAGTTGCTTTAGCAATATAGGTTTTCCCACAACCAGGGGGACCATAGAGGAGAACGCCACCGCCTACTTTTTTTCGGAACTTTGCAAATAGACCTTTGTTATAAAATGGGCTAATAATACGTAAATTAATTGTCTTTTTTAAGTCATCAAGGCCAGCGACATCCGCAAAAGTGATTTGCTCCTTACCTTTTTTTACGGCTTTTTTAGGCCCTTCACTATCAATAACTTTTAACTTAGGTTCAAAAGCCACTAGTTCGTTGTCTTGTTCTGACTCAGTATCTTCTGTTTTGACATTCACTCCTGATAACACTTCAGCTGAAGAGGCAACGGCTTCTTCAGTCTCGTTCATTCCATCTAAATCAGGACTTTCCCGCTCATTAACTGGGGATTGGAAATCCATTGAATTCGTTTGCTGAATTTGTACACTCGCTTTTGTTAATTCATGAATGATTTCCATACGTAATGTATCATCTGTACAAAGAGATATTCCTGTTGAATACGATTGTACAGCTTCTAGCCAACGACCGTTTTCAGCAAGTTCTTTTCCAAGCCAGTAGTGTGCTTGTGGGTCAGTTGGACTTTGTTCCACCATTTGCTGTAACCATTTTACTTTATCCATATCGATACCCCTTTATTTTTCTTAATCTCTTTACCAATGGAACTGAAATCCATGTATAAAGTGTAAGTACTACATAACATTGTAGAAATAACATTGCTAAACTATCAAAGCCTAATGCTAGTAACAAAAAGGTTAGCCCAATTCCTACAAGCCAGATGATAGCGGGACCTCCTAAACGCTCTATAAAACGATTAGGCGCTAGTAGTGGGTGGGTTGTAATCTCCATTTCTTTTAATATAGATAGCAATGTTTGATCCTCAGGATTTAAAAGAAAAGCTTGTCTGTAATATTCTTTCGCTTCTTTTTTATTATTTCGGAGTGTGGCATTTTTTCCAAGGGTCAACAATTTGGACGATTCTCTATCTGTTGAATTCATATATTGTTCTAATGCAAGGATTTGTTGCTCTTTATTTCTATTCATACCTTCTAAAATTAAGTTTCTACGTAACACATAAGAATTTTCTGGATCTAATTCTAATGCTTTATTTATTAATAATTTTGCTTTTTCACGATGTCCTGTTTGTTTCATTAAAACAGCGTAGCCAGCATGTGTTCCTGCATCATTTGGATTAATGCGAAGAGCTTCAAGAAAGGCTTCTTCCGCTTCTTGCCATCGCCTGGTTTCCATGTAAAGATGGCCAAGTAAATCAAAGATGATTGCCTCATCATAGCCTAATCTCATTGCTTCTTGAAACTGTTCTTCAGCCTTGTCAAACTCGTCTATTGCATAATTACTGTAACCTAACATATACCAAAGCCAGCTATTTTCAATATTGTTATGTAATTCCTCGTTAATAAGTTCTATAACTTGGGGGTATTTTCCTATACCAAAATAATGCTCGATAACTTCAAAGGATGATTCTTCATATTCTTCGTAATCACTCATTAAATATTTATCTCCATTCTAAAAGTGCTAGTAAGAATATCGTAACCAAAGCATCGAGTAAGCTAGAGTCGATGAATGCGATAAAGCCTGACTTCCGCAATGATTCAGGTTCACCATCTACAGCTAAATGTGCTTTGTAGGGCTTATTTAGAAATACAAAGAAGATGAAAAAGCAAGCAATCCCGAAAAGTCGGTCAACAAATATGATCGACTTTTTATCTATGGCTATTATTTGTTGCCCAATTGCGTAAACTACTGCAAGCTTCGCAATAATAAGTACAAAACTAATAATTATTAACAACTGTATGTGTTTTTTCTCGATTTTTAGCCATCTAGCATTTTGTATACCTAATGAGGTAATGGCTAAAATGCCACCAAACATAGCAACAAAAAATAGATGACTAATTTCGTAACTTCTTGTCCTGTCTACATCATTGCTTGTTAAACTAGGTTCATAGAGGTTTTCCATAATCCATCAAGCTCCCTGTTTGCTTATCCTAATAATAGTTGTATTATACATATTTTTATTAAAACTGGAAACATCTTCTTTATGTGAGGTGTAAAGAGAATATCATTCAAGTCATTTATTTGAATCAATTTCATTCGATGACGTCTATTGTTTACTCGTTTAGGAGCTCATTAACTCAAGTAAATGGCATTTGCTGTAACAATACGTAGGAGAAAATAATTAGTATGAATTTTAATATAAAATCAAAAGATTATTATTTCTCATATTGGAATGGGAGGATATTCACTTTTTAAATTAATCTATAAAATAAAGAGAATTATTAAAAATGTAACCGATATAATTCAATAGATGATAGAGGAGGTATGAAAATTTGAATAAAAAATTACTTTTCACAGCAGCAGCCATTCCAGTAGCTCTTATTGTGCCAACAGTTGCAGGGGCGGCGGGAGCCGATACAGTTTCCGTCACAGGACAAAATATAGTAAATGAAACTTTAAAAGCGTCTATCGAAAACTTACCAGCAAATTCGATTGTCAAGGGTTACCAGTGGTACTATGTAGATGGTTCCAGCGATTCAACGAAAAAACCAATCTCTGGTGCAACATCAGCTACATTTATAATACCAGTAGAAGCGGCAGGCAAAGCAGTTTTCGTGGAAGCTACTACAACAAAAGATGAAAAATATAAGAGTGAACCCCGTTCGATTAAAGAACTAAAACTTGCAATAACTCCACCTAGAATTGATAGTAGTTCAAACTATGCAGTACCTGGTGAATTGGTACAAGTAGCGGGTGCAATTGTAACCGATGTTGAAGGTGCAAAGTTACAAAATAGTCAAATTACATATAGCTATCAATGGTTTTATAAAGTTGGTGAATCCTTCACAATAATTGAAGGGGCTACAAAAGACACATACACTATTCCTAAAGATGCTTTGGAAAAAGGCATGAAAGATATCATTGTTAAAGTAAAGGCAAAGGTAGGAGCTTCTTTAGTAGAATCAGATGTTTCTGCTGTGATATCAGTATCTAATGAACCTTCTGATTCAATGATTGATGAAATTAAAACTTTACTAATAACTGACAACAAATATAATGTAACAAGTCTAGAATCTTTTAAGGCAAAAGTAACGGAATTAGAAAGTAAATATCAGGCACTATCAACTGCAGCAAAAGCAAATGTGACAAATTATGATGTATTAAAGAGAGCAGCTGCAGATGTAGATTTAATTAGCAAGTTAAATGAGAAAGTAGATAAGGTTAATGAAGTTAATGAAAAGGATCTGTCAAAATATTTAAAAGACATTGAAGAGGCTTATGATAAGTTTGATTTATTACAACGAAGCCTAGATCTAAATGATGCTTTATACAATAGTATTAAAACCATATTGAAAGATCCGACAGATATCGATGAATTTAAAGAAGTTAGAAGAATAAATCAGGCAATTGTAGAATTATTAACATATGAAAATTCTTTTGTGAAGTATGTACCTACTAGCAAAGAATCTTTACAAGCTGCAGTTGAAACAATTGAAAAGGATATAGCAAAATTATCTCAAAATTACCGAGCAACTGTTCAAAATCAAACAATTTTAAGTGATGCTAAGTCGGATATTAAAAAGGTTGAACAATATATTAAACTTTTCGATAAGCTGTCACAAAATGATTCACCTAGCAAACAGGTGACTACAGCAAAATCAATACGTACGTCTTATGAAAAGTTAACTTATAAACAACTTCAACTTGTACCAGCAAAATATATGAATACATTACTTCAAGCGGAAAACGCAGAAAACAGTCAAATTGACAGATTAAATATCGAGATTGACAATTATGTAGGCGATGCTGATGACAGTTACCCAATTGATCCGTCAGTAACTACTTGGCAAAGTCATGTTAGTAATGTAAACCGTATTATTAATGAATATAAGGGCTTAACGAAAAATTCAGCGGCTAAAATTGTCGGATATGATAGCATGGTAACTTTACAAAAGGATTTTAAAGCAGCTGAAAAAATTATTAAGGACATGGACGCCTATAAAAAGCTATCAGTAACGCCAGGGGTAGCTGAGAGTAAGTTGAAAACTAACTACACTAATGTATTGAAAGCTTATAATAAGTTAACTAGTTTACAACAATCACTTGTTTATAATGCAAACGATTTTTTATTGAATCCACCGACTATTACAGTTGATTTAAATGGTAAGGAACCTGCTGATAAAGCTGCTGCATTGGCTTTAAAGGCTGAAGTTGATAAGCTTGCTGATGTAACGAAATATACATTTGTACAATTTGAATCTGCTGTTAATGCAGCAACAACAAAATATAAAAACCTATCTTCCGCTGGACGAAAGTATGTAACAAACTATTATTTATTAACAGCTGCTAGTAAAGATCTTTCTGGTGTGAAGTCATTCCATAAAAAAGTGCAAACCGCACGAGAAGAAACTGATGTTACGAAGCAAGCAAAAAAAATTCAAACAGTACAAACTGCTTATGCAAAGCTACCTGCAAACCAACAGCATTTAGCAAAGCAGCAATATGAAGATTTGCTCAATAATCGTTTAGAAGATGGGAATACACCAGATATCACTAAATTAAATAATGAAATTGCAACTATTGTCTCAAATGATACGTATACAGTTTCAATGGAAAGAATTAAAGAGCTTTCAACTCAATATAATAAGCTGAGCTCTAGCGATAAAAAACGTGTTTCGAATGCTGCCATCTTAACAACTGCAGTTTCCGATGTAAAAAAAGTAGAATCATTTATAAAGACATATGAAAAATCATTTAATAGTAACCCATCAACTGTCATCAAAGCTTTTGATAAGCTTACATCAAAACAAATGAGTTTAGTAAGTCCACAAATACGACAATCTATTATAGATAAAGATCAAGGCCAACAACAGTCAAATGAAATTGCTTTGAAATTGGTAGAATCAATTAATTCACTACTTGTAAATGGTGAATATATTGATGATTTGGAGACGAAAGTAAAAGAAATTCGTACAGCATATGATGGTCTTAGTGCTTCTGAAAAGAGCGTCGTGAAAAATTATTCTAAGCTAACTCAGGCCGAGAGTGACTTGAAAAAAGTAGCCGAGGTTCATGCTCTTTACGTACCAGCTAAGGACGATAACGCAGCTGCTCGTAAAGCTTGGCAAACTGCATATGGTAAACTCTCGAAGAAATTAGAAATTTTATATAAGAAAATGTATGAAAACGATTTATAAAAAATAGTTTAAACCCAAACCCCGGATAATGAAATTTATTCGGGGTTTAATAATGTTAAAAAATATTGTGTTAATGACAATAAGGTGTCTTATTAAATGACTCTTTTATAAAATGAGAGGTTGATTTCCGTTCCGACTGGGCGCTTTTATCGCTGCCGCTTCGCTTTCGCGCAGTATACAGGACCACAGGGATCTATCGGTTTAACAGGAGTCAAAGGCGATAAGGGAAATCCTTTCGTGTATATTGATTTAACATCCTCTCAATTAGCTTTACTTAAAGGTGAAAAGGAGATACCAGTCCTCTAGGTTTAACCGGACCTAAGGGAGCAACTGGTGATAGAGGTCCACAAGGAATACAAGGTGTGCAAGGTCCAGCGGGAAACGGACAATCATATGTTGTTTTCCAAAGAAAATTTACAACAACTGAAGGTCAAACAGTCTTTACATGGAATGCTGCTTTTGTTTATCCAGTTGGCATTAAATGCTGTAGCTGTTTATATCAGCGGTAACAAGCAACCAAATGATGCCTTCATCGAGACTAATGGTTACACAGTCACCTTAAAGCAGCCATCAAACCAAGGTGAATTCGTATTGATTGAAGCAATGCAAGCTGTTGTAGATTTGCAAGGACCATAAGGGATTAAAGGTGACATTGGACCAATTGGATTAACAGGGTCCAAAGGTGCTACAGGCGCACAAGGAATCCAAGGTGTTAAAGGTGAAACAGGTGCTAAAGGAGATACAGGAGCAACTGGTCCACAGGGAGTTAAGGGAGGTACAGGGGCAACCGGACTACAAGGATCGAAAGGTGGGTAAATGTAGATGAACATTTTAGCGATGTGATCGTAAAAACAGCGGGTGAAGATGAGGTATTACGTTTTGCCAAACAGACGCTTAAAACAAAGGTTGAGGGATTACTTTTAAATCAAATTAACAAATGAAAGGTGCTTATTAATAGGTGCCTATTTTTTATGCAATTAAAAAAGCCACTCATTTGAGTGACCTTTGGCGTGCCTTCCACAATAATTAGTGTGGAGGGTATTACTTATTTTAAATTATCAATCGCGTATTGAGCTTCTTCTGGAGTAAATTTCTCTCCGTATTCTGAAATTAATTGGTCATAAATAGCCGAATCTGACATGTTCATAGTTTCTGAGTATGATTGAGCTTTTTTTAATGCATTTTCTTTCCAATCAAAAACAATGTTATCGATAGCGTATTGAGCTGCTTCTACAGGGAAATTCTCTCCGTGTTCAGAAGTCAACTGGTCAAAAATACCTGCCTTTGACATTTTCATAGTTTTTGCGTAGGACTCCGCTTTCTTTAACGCTGATTTATATTCTCTAGGAACACTTGCCTCTTTTGATTCTTCTGCATTTTCTTGAGGTTTAGCTGATGTTTCAATCTTTTTATCAGTGCTATCACTTTTATTCTTAGTTGAATCATCACCGCCTCCAAGTGCAGCGATGATTACCCCTAGAATGATTAAGGCTATTATTCCTCCACATCCAAATTTGAAAAATTTCTTCATAGTATCTCTCCCTCAATATGTAATATTTAGTTCGTATAAAACTATACCAAATTTACTATAATGTGTCAGTATAATTTGGAGAAAAAAACAGACAACTTTAATTAGTTATCTGTTAAACAGTACCTGCTCAAAGTTATGACTTGTAGCTCTCTAGCAAACTATGCGGCAACTTTTAAGTTTACGGGGAAAAGTGCACATGCAGCAGCAGCACCACATCTAGGAAGAAGTGCATTAGATACAGTTGAACTCATGAATGTTGGGGTAAACTATTTACGTGAGCATATCATTCCAGAAGCGCGCGTGCATTATGCGGTTACAAATACAGGAGGAACATCTCCAAATGTTGTTCAACCATATGCAGAGGTGACATACTTAGTTAGAGCGCCTAAAAAGCATCAAGTACAAGAGATTTATCAACGTGTTAAAAATATTGCTAAAGGCGCAACGTTAATGACTGAAACATCGTTAGAAATTGCCTTCGAGGGAGCTGCTTCAAATCTTATTCCAAATAAAACACTTTATGATGCGATGCAAAAACAAATACTTGATTTAGGAATGCCAACTTATACAATAGAAGACGAGCAGCATGCCCAAGCGATTTTTAATACATTTTCTCCTGAAATTCAGGCAACATCGTTAATTGGTCTAAAAAAAGATGATGTCACGCAGCTACAAGGTAAAGTTATTGCTAACCACATTCCAAGTGTCCTACCTGAGTTTATATTGGGTGGATCAACGGACGTTGGCGATGTAAGCTGGAATGTCCCAACTGTTCAATGTACAACGGTATGTATGGCACTTGGTACACCACTTCATACTTGGCAAGTTGTATCACAGGGGGTTATGCCAATAGCGCATAAAGGGATGCTACAGGCAGCAAAAATTATGGCTTGTACTGCTGTTGATTTAATTGACAATCCAGCACTTATTGAAGAAGCTAAAAAAGAATGGAAGGAACGTCTGGATGGAGAGACTTATGTTTCGTTAATTCCAGAAGGTACTTTGCCTCCAAAACAGTAAAAAGTTATTCCATATAGAGTCTTCATAGGGTAAACTATGGAGGCTCTGTTTTTGCCTATTATTAAGTTTTTTTAGTAAAGTGTACTTATTGAGTAGTTATGGTGTAAAATGCCATTTTTTGAAAGGAGATCACAAAATGCCAACAGATCATATCAATCATAATAACAATCACCTTGCGGCAGAATGGGTGAAACAGTTTCGTCCTTATGCTAAAGAGGGAAAATGTGCAAGTTATATTCCCGCTTTAGCGGAAAAAGATCCAAATCAATTAGCGATTTCGATTATCGGTACTAATAATGAGGAAATGAAAGCTGGAGAGACAACTGAACTTTTTACTCTGCAAAGTGTTTCAAAAGTCGTTACATTTATTTTAGCGTGTATGGAACGGGGATTATCTTATGTTTTAGAACGAGTAGATGTAGAACCTACAGGTGACACCTTCAATTCAATCATTCGACTAGAAAGCCATCAGCCTGGAAAACCTTTTAATCCAATGATTAATGCAGGAGCAATTACAGTATCTTCTATGCTTGACGGAAATTCTCCGCAAGAAAAGGTTTCAAAAATCCTTCAATTTTTAGAACAAATCGTTGGTAAGGAATTAAAAGTTAATGAAGAGGTTTATCAATCTGAGTGGCAAACTGCTAATCGAAACCGTTCTTTAGCTTATTATTTAATGGATTCTGGCTTTTTAGACTGTCCTGTAGAAGAGGCATTGGAGGTTTATTTGAAACAATGTGCTATTGAAGTAAATGTTTCGGATTTAGCAATGATTGGTTTAGTAATTGCCAATGACGGCTATCATCCTCATTCAAATGTACAGCTATTTCCTAAGCAAGTAGCGAAATTAGCGAAAGCATTGATGGTTACTTGCGGTATGTATAATGCTTCTGGTAAATTTGCAGCATTTATAGGGTTACCTGCTAAAAGTGGTGTCTCTGGAGCGATTTTAGCGGCTGTGCCAAGTCACGCAGGCTTAGATTCACCTTTTCCTACTGGCTGTGGCATTGGGATTTATGGGCCAGCAATCGATGACATCGGGAACAGTGTAGCCGGAGTGAATTTACTAAAGCATATCGCTACCGAGTGGAATATGAATATTTTTTAATCAATCAAAGAGAGATGACTTCAGTAAAATATACGAAGTCATCTTTTTGTTTATTTTGCTGTGGTTTCGCTTTCGGGCAAAAAATAAAGCCCTGAATAGGATCACTTTCTGCAAAGTGTCACTATCCAGGACAATTCATTTCACCGTATTAGTTCTTTCTTTTCATTTTATAAATAATCATTAGTATGATAAACCAAATTGGTGTTAACAGTAATGCGGTACGTGTTGCCTCTGAAATGAACATCACTATTAATAGGAATGCAAAGAAGGCGAGTACTAAATAGTTCACAAACGGAGTAAAAGGTGCCTTGAAAGTCGATGCTTCATGAAGTGCACGATTTTTACGTTTATAAATGATATGAGAGATTAAAATAATACTCCACACCCAAATAAAGCAAATAGCACTAATCGTCGTTACAACACTAAAGGCATTTTCAGGCATTAATTTACTTAGTAAAGCACCGGCGGAAACTACAATTGCAGACACAACGAGTGCGTTACTTGGCACACTGTTCTTATTAAGCTTTGCAAACTTTGGCGAAGCTTGCTTGTTGTTTCCAAGATTAAAAAGCATCCGGCTTGTAGAAAATAAACCACTATTACCAGCCGAAGCGGCAGATGTTAGTACGACAAAATTAATAATACCTGCAGCAATGGGAATACCAGCTAGCGTAAATACTTGTACAAATGGGCTACTTGAGGCAGACATTTCATACCAAGGATTAATGCATAAAATAACAAATAATGCCCCTACGTAGAATAATAAAATGCGTAATGGAATTTTGTTAAT
This sequence comes from Lysinibacillus xylanilyticus, assembly GCF_001183605.1. Lineage (GTDB taxonomy): Bacteria > Bacillota > Bacilli > Bacillales_A > Planococcaceae > Lysinibacillus > Lysinibacillus xylanilyticus. The sequence continues at coordinate 315,074 of NZ_LFXJ01000005.1, forward strand.
GGCAGAAGGGATATTTTTTTTAGGATTGGCCGTTTCTGCAGCAGATACCCCTACTAATTCGACACCAACAAAAGCGAAAACAACCATTTGGAATGCCATTAGGAATCCGTATAGGCCGTTCGGGAATAACCCACCATGTGCCCAAAGATTTTCAACTGTTACTGTGCCAGAGCTCGTTTGAAAGCCTGTAAATAACATGATTAGGCCAATAACAATCAGCGCCACAATTGTGATGACTTTTATAAGTGCAAACCAAAATTCTAGTTCGCCAAATAGTTTTACAGTTAGTAAATTTAAAATTAATAACAGTACTAGACAGCCAATTGCAGGCACCCATTGAGGTATATCAAACCAATAATGTGTATAAACGCCGACAGCAATAATATCTGCCATAGCGGTCATGACCCAGCAGAACCAGTATGTCCAGCCAGTGATGTAACCTGCCCATGGTCCTATGTATTCAGATGCAAAATCAGTAAATGATGTATAGCCAGCATTTGATAATAATAGTTCACCTAATGCCCGCATAACAAAAAATAAGGCGGTTCCGACAATGAGATAGGCAAAGATGATGGATGGTCCCGCTAAAGCAATGGCTTTACCTGATCCTAAAAATAAGCCAGTACCTATTGTTCCGCCAATTGCAATGAGCTGCACATGGCGATTTTTTAACTCTCGTTTTAATTGTTGTTGTTCCACGTTGATCCCCCTCAAAGATACGTAAAAACTATGACTGGAAAATAAAAAAGAGACTAGTAGTGACACTAGTCTCGTAAACGACAGAATAACAAATACCAATTACGGATGTTGTATGTAAAAAAAAGAAAACATTCGTATGGTATAGCTTTCATGTTGAAAGTTGATATTACTCCTCTGTCCTTTTGCCTGAGATAGTGAACCCTTCGGCGACGCAAAATGCGCTCTCTCCAGAACTGCTCCTGCTATAGTGTTATCCATAGCATTCATAGCTTGTATTGTATGTCTTGATGACATTATTTTAAGATATTATAAATCCTAACAGTGCCTGCTTAATTATTCAAGAGTAAATTTCAGTTATTTTCAGAAAAAAAGAAGATTGGAGTTCGTCTAGGTAAATTTTTAACGAAAAATAGTATTTTTAGACATATGTTAATTTAAGGATAATATATAATTCGCGGTTTAAAGTGGTGTATCTCTGAAAATTATGAATGGCATTTTTAAAAATGTATGATCTTTTGTATAAGTTGGTGATGGGAATGTAATAAGTATATTATCTCACGTTGCTTTTCCTTTTTCTGTAGAACTAACTTGTCAGACGTTATACAATATATATAATATAGTAGAAACTCAGAATTTTTTGCAAAAAGAAACCATCTCATAGTTATTTGAGATGGTTTCTTTTTGTATCAATTTTGCCTCGGCATAATTGCGTCCGGAATCGGCTTTGTGCTTGCACAAAGAACTCCTTTCCGATTTCCGTGACATCTGCCAGAGGCTTTAACTTCTTTCAACAGATTTTTGATACATCTGCTGAAAGAAGTTAGAACAAAGTGAAATTGGTAAATATAAATAAATTTACTTAGTTTTCATGAGTAGATTTATTTATATTAGTCACTTATGTCTTATCGATTTTTTAATTTTGTTTTTTGGACTTTATTTTACCTGTCCAAGTACGGAAGCCGCCTTGAAGTTGGTAAATTTGGTTGTAGCCACGTTTTTTAAGAAACATAGCAGCACGTGAGCTACGGCCTGTATTTTGACAGTATAAATATACTGGTAAATCTGGGCGAATTTCTTTGTAACGTTGACGTAGAGTTGTTGAAGGAACATTGCGCGCGCCAAGAATGTGACCAGCATCAAATTCTTTTTGTTCACGTACGTCGATAAGCTGAGCTTTACGATAGCCTTCAATAAATTGTTCTTGTGTTAGGTTTGTTACGGCTTTTTTTAGTCGAAGGGCATTGATAGCGATATATGCAATTACGACTACTAAAATTACACCGATTGTGATAAGTATGTTCAAAATTTCTTACCCCTTTCTATCTTCTTTATTATTATAAAAGATGCGCTAGCGATAGTCCAATGAGTTTGATAAAATTAATTAGATTGTGGCTAGAATTAATCTATCTTTATAAATACGGATTATATTAGTGAACTGTCACAGAACCATTCCACTATTTTCTTGGATTAGGGTGGGGGATACTTTTATAAAGAATAGAACTAAACGCAGAGTGTTAAAATGAGGCTGAGAGAATCCTTTGGGCTCATCGGACGCCACCAAGAAAGCGCACAGCCAAAATGGAAATCTACCTCACGTAATTGTGATGAGACTTATTTTTGCACACATTCGCAAAGTTTAATTTAATATTTTTAGGAGATGAAAATATGACAACTTGGTATTTTTTAAATTCAGGGAAATGTAGCCCTTCTTTTAATATGGCTTTAGATGAAGCATTACTTGATTGGCATAGTGAAGGTTTAATCCCACCAGTCATTCGTTTTTATGAATGGGAGCCAGCAACTCTTTCGATTGGGTATTTTCAGCAAGCGAAAAGAGATATTAATCTAGAAGCGGTAAGAGAACAAGGACTAGGCTTTGTTCGTCGTCCAACAGGTGGTAGAGCTGTTTTACATGAACATGAGTTGACGTATAGCATCATTGTTTCAGAAAGCTATCCAGATATGCCTGAATCAGTGACAGAGGCATATAGAGTGTTAAGTGAAGGTATATTGCAAGGTTTTCATAATCTAGGTATGGATGCTTATTTTAGTGTACCTGATACAGAAGAACAAAGAGCAGACTTAAAGAAACCAAAAAGCGCAGTTTGCTTTGATGCACCAAGCTGGTATGAGCTTGTTGTAGAAGGTAAAAAAGTAGCAGGTAGTGCACAAACTCGTCAAAAAGGTGTTATTTTACAGCACGGAGCTATTTTACTTGATTTAGATCAAGAAAAATTATTGTCTGTCTTCAATTTTTCAAGTGAAGAGGCGAAGGACCGTATGCGTAGAAAGATGCCAGAGAAAGCGGTTGCTATCAATAACCTTGTTAAAGAACCAGTGACTATTGAACAATGTGTGACAGCTTTTAGAGATGGTTTTGCAAAATCGTTGCAAATTGATTTAAAACCATTTACACTTTCTGAGGAGCAATTAGAATATGTACATGCACTAGAAGAAAAAAAATATGCATGTGATGATTGGAACTTCAAAAAATAAAAAATGGTATAAGAAAAATATTTTTTTAGCGTTCAACCCTTGTAGTAACAAGCAGTTAGCATTCCGTTCGAAATTGCAAGAGTTGAATTAAAAAACTATATATAGTATCTTTTTTTAAGAAACATACACAATATGTAGTGTTTAACGACACATGATATTGTGTATTTATATTTGTAAAGCAGAAAATAAGGGAGGCAAAACGATGGTACTCACAAATCATCAACCCGAAGTAAACAAATTTGAACAGTTAAACAAAGATATTGAACAATTTCCACAGGTGCATCCTGTAACGCCTGATATGCACATTAAGCATAAAGGTGTATCAAGACTTGTGATGATCGATCGCTACTCGTTTAAGGATACGGAGAAGAAAACATTAAAAGCTGGTGATTTCGTCGTATTAACAGTGAAGTCAGATCCAAAATTCCCTGCACGTGGTTTAGGGACAATTCAAAAGCTTGATATGTCTACAAAAACGGCAGATATTTTGATTGAGGAAGATTACCGTAGTGCATTAGATGATCCAAAAGAGCAAGAAACGGGTGTGATTACGCGTTCAATTGACGTGCTAGAAAAGCCTCTTGAAATATTTTACGAACAAATCGCAAAACGAAATGCAACAGGGCTTGCTTCTGTTGAAAAAACACAAGAGAAACGCCAAGAATGGTTTGAGAAGTTTTATGAGCAGTTAGTATCATTAAAATTCATTCCAGCTGGACGAGTTATATACGGAGCAGGTTCTGAAACAGATGTAACCTTCTTCAACTGTTATGTAATGCCATTTGTAGCAGATTCACGTGAAGGAATCAGTGATCACCGTAAGCAAGTAATGGAAATTATGAGCCGCGGTGGTGGTGTAGGGACGAATGGTTCAACATTACGTCCGCGTAACACTTTAGCGCGTGGTGTAAATGGTAAATCATCTGGCTCTGTATCATGGTTAGATGATATTGCGAAGCTGACTCATCTTGTCGAACAAGGTGGATCCCGTTAACCTATAACGGCGGGATTAAAATCTCGTGAATTGCTGGAACACCCTTAGAGCTTTTCTTGCTACAACGTAAGCTGCGAAGCTAGATGTGAATGCTTGAAAAAAGAAAAGATTGGGCAATCAGCAGCGAAGCATCTATGGAAACGTAGATGAACGTTCAACGACTATTGAACCTTCCTAAACTTTGGACCACATCGGAGGTGGAAGAATGGAAGAAGTAGATCGTATTGTACGGAGACGTCCTTACGAGGCGCGAGACAAAGAACGATTGATTAAAAGAATTATTGAGTTGCATGAAAATGGTATGAGCCAAGTTGATATTGCAAAAACACTTAACATAAGTAGAGGAACAATCCTTAGATGGAACAAAGAGCTAGAGCTTTTTAAAGCGAGAAAGCCTGGTCAAGCGGGAAAGCTGAAAAATAAGAAGTATCATTACGATGAAAACTACTTTAAAAATATTGATACACCCAATAAGGCTTATTTAGTAGGTTATATTACTGGTGATGGTACTCTACATGACCGTGGTAAATCTAAACGTCTTATTTTATCACTTGCAAAAGAATTGACTATGCAAGAAGCGATTAAATTCCGTAAGCGATATGCACCAAATGAACAAAACAAATACTCTTTAATAATTAATTCAACAGAAATGTGCAATGATTTAATGAGGTTGGGAATTAAACCTCGAAAAACAGGTTTTGAAAGTTGGATTGATTTTAAAAATGAGGATTTGCAATGGACCTATTTAAGAGGTTTTTTTGATGCAGATGGCCATTTCTCAAAGCGTGGGAGAATAGGTTTTACGGGTAATCGCGAAATGTTTTTATCGTTACTAAAATTTTTGCATAATCAACAACTAGCTTTAACGGTCCATAAAGTTTACCCAAAACAAGGATGCGTTGACTTATTTATTTATCGAAAAGATGATGTGTTAAAGATTGTTCGAAAGTTATACGCACATGGTTCCATACAGCTCAATAGAAAATATGAAAAAATCAAATCCTTCTTTGATGATATAGTCTGATCTTATGTGAAAGCATAAGAATGTGGCAGAAATGACCACATCGAAAAAGTATTTTAAAATATTTTTTTGTAACAAAAAGCGTGGGGCACAAATGATTATGCTGGCAGATTGGCATCCTGATATCGTGGAATTTATTATTTCAAAAATGCAAAATCCACGTATTCTACGATACCTAATCGAAAATACAACGGATAAAACAATTATTCGTCTAGCAAAAGAAAAATTAAACTTTAAACCTCTTTCATTCCAAGAGGAAGCTATGTATCAAGGTATTGTAAACTATAAAGGTATCGAAGGCTTAGGCGGTTTTGATACGGCTATTATTCGTGAAGCGGAAAACAAGCTTCGTGATGGTGGTACTTATACTGTTCACAATCAAGAGTTTTTAACGGGTGCAAATATTTCTGTAACATTAACAAAAGAATTTATGCAAGCTGTAGAAAATGACGCTGACTTTGAGCTTCGTTTCCCAGCTGTTGAAGAATATACAAAAGAAGAGATGGCTATTTACAACAGTGAATGGCATAAAGTTGGAGATGTGCGTGAATGGGAGAAAATGGGCTATAAAGTACGCACTTACCGCACGATTAAAGCGAAGGAATTATGGAATTTAATCAACGTTTGTGCAACGTACTCTGCAGAGCCAGGTATTTTCTTCATCGACAACGCCAATGAAATGACGAACGCAAAAGCTTATGGTCAAAGCGTTGTAGCGACAAACCCATGTGGGGAACAACCACTTGCACCATATTCTGTGTGTAACTTAGCAGCTGTGAACTTAGCGCAGTTTGCAAATAAAGAAGATCAAACAATTGATTTCGAAGCACTACGTGAAACAGTTCGTGTTGGTGTTCGTATGCAGGATAATGTAATTGATGCTACACCATACTTCTTAGAAGAAAACCGTGTACAAGCTCTTGGAGAGCGTCGTGTTGGCTTAGGCGTAATGGGCTTAGCGGACTTACTAATTTATTGTGAGAAAGAATATGGCTCAGAAGCTGGTAATGAGCTAGTCGATGAAATCTTTAAGACGATTGCTGAGACTGCGTATGAGACGTCAACAGAACTTGCGAAAGAACGCGGTAGCTTCCCATTCCTTGTAGGAGCAACTGAGGAAGAGACAGCACGTTTACGTAAAGCATTTACTGAAACAGGCTTTATGCAAAAAATGCCTGCACACATTAAAGAGCAAATTTTAGCAACAGGTATTCGCAACTCGCATTTACTAACAGTAGCTCCAACTGGTTCTACTGGTACGATGGTTGGCGTGGCAACAGGTCTTGAGCCATACTTCTCATTCACATATTACCGTTCAGGTCGTCTAGGTAAATTCATCGAGGTAAAAGCAGAAATCGTACAAGAATATTTAGAACGTCATCCGGAAGTAGATGAGAATAATCTTCCTGATTGGTTCGTTACGGCGATGGAATTAAAACCAGAAGCACATGCTGATGTACAATGCATCATCCAAAAATGGATTGATTCATCTATTTCAAAAACTGTAAACGCACCAAAAGGTTATACAGTACAACAAGTTGAAAAAGTATACGAGCGTTTATATAAAGGTGGCGCTAAAGGTGGTACGGTCTATGTAGATGGTAGCCGTGATTCACAAGTACTAACACTAAAGGCTGAAGAAAATGATATGGATCAACTATCATTTGAGGAAGAATTAGTAGAAGTACCAACGAAGCGTCCAGTTGTATTAGTAGATACGATTCAAGCATTAGAATCGACAACAGTTATTGGTTCGGATGTAGGGAATACTTGTCCTGTATGCCGTAAAGGAACTGTAGAAGAAATCGGTGGCTGTAATACATGTACAAACTGTGCTGCACAGTTAAAATGTGGCCTATAAACCGTTTATAAAAAAGATGCGATGTTTAAAATAAATTAGCGAAGCTTTGCCCCTTTGGATATTTTTATCTAAAGGGGCATTTTTGTGTCGAAAAGAAAAAGAACATTGAAAATCGATAGGTGGATTAAAGAGAGTCAAGGAACTGGCAGTTGGGTAGATTATCCGCCTTGGTTTAAAACTAAGGATTAGTAAAGGACACGCCATAGTTTTTCCATGGAAACGATAATTCTAAGATTTCATCTTTCGTAGGCTTTCGGTCAGAATGGATTAAAGAAGCTGGAGTGGGTGCGGATTATATGCCGTAGTTAAACTTCAGGATGTTTCATAGTTAGGAGGGTCCGATCGTTAAAAGATTTTAAAATAAATAAACAGCATGTATTTCTATCATTTTAATAAAAAACCATTTGATTATGCATTTAACAGACCTAAAGTATCAGCATCTTGCTGGTGCTTTTTTTAGTGGTATGTGTAGCTTGCACATGAACTTTAGGGTGCAAGTTCCAATCTCTGAAGGAAGTAACATACCTGCCCGAGGAACACTACTACATATAAGGCTAGATCCGAATGAGTTTGCTCAATAAAACAACGCGCTTTCTTTTGAAGACCGTATCGGATAAATAAGGTGGAAAGATGGTGTGAAAGTGTATGTGCTTATCCGGGGAGGTCTGACAGAAACGTGAAGTATCCCTTCATAACCTATTTTGTGAAAAGTAGATGGTTTATTAGAGTTTCATAGCACACCTAAAGGAGAAGGTAATTTCCTAATCATGCAGCAGTCTGCCTGTTCAAATTAGCTGTACTTGTAAAACAAGTGCCGCCACAGGGGATCTTGTTGACAGTTAGGAATAAAAATAGAACACCTAAATCAAATACTTTGGACATCTAAGTATAGAGGAGCAGATTGTATGCATGGAATGAAAAACAGTAGAATTCTCGAGTTATAGTATGTATGTAAATAGGAGGGTGAGCCATGCAGGATTACAATGTAAAGGTAGAAAAATTAACAAAGAACTATGGGAAAAAAGCTGTTCTGAAAGGAATAGACTTTACTGCTAAAAAAGGTGAAATTATTGGTGTTATCGGTAAAAATGGTGCTGGGAAATCGACATTCTTGGAAATTTTAATGACGATTAATGATTATAATGGCGGTAAGGTAGCTGTTTTTGGTAATAACTTAAAGGAAATTGATCAAGCTCAGCTGGAAGAAATCAAAAGTAATATATCTGCTGTACTTCAGCCTACACAGTTTTATAAAAAATTAAAAGTAAAAGAATTACTAGATCTTTTTCGTGCCTATTATGGTAGCAAAGTAGATTTAAATGAAATTATCGAAGAGTTTGAATTGCAAGAGCATCTAAATACGTTTTTTGATAACTTATCTGGAGGCTGGAAGCAAAAGGTTAGCCTAGCGATTGCTTTTTCGTCAAAACCGCGTTTGATTATTTTGGATGAACCGACTACCGGTCTGGATCCTCATATGCGGAACATATTATGGGAAAGCATCACAGGATATATAAAAAAAAATGACAGTACAGTGATTTTATCGACTCATTACATGGACGAAATCGAACTCTACTGTGATAAAGTTCTGTTCATTAACGACGGTGTAACCGAAGTATATGATACGCCAGAAAATATTTTGAAATCAGGTTATAAGTCTATTAATAGCTTTTATCTTGATAAAATTTCTAAATAAGGAGGAGAAAAGATGTTATTAACACAAATTAAATATGACTTAATCATGTTTTTTAGAGAGTTATTTTATTTAGTTTTCACAGTTGTTGTACCGCCAGTAACATATATTTTAATGGGACAAATGTTCAGTAATGCAACCTATAGCGGAGGAATGAACTATGTTCAAATGTATACACCATCGTTTATTGTCCTAATTAGTTTTTCGGTAGTATTTTTTGCTTTTGGTTTTGATCAGGTAATGAATCGTGCGGAAGGAATTGAAAAAAGACTTTTCATTACGCCTATAACAGATAAAATTCTTCTGATGTCCAGTATTGCCAAGTCATTTATTATTGCAACTGCAGGATTTGTCTTAATCACATTGATTGGCATACTTATCTATGATTTGCAACTTTCTATTGTTAATTTCTTAGTTTCATATTTAAGTTTGTTGCTTATTAATGCGATAATGTTAGTTTATTCTCATGCGATTTATTCAAACTTCAAGGAAGTAAAAACAGCACTAATTATGTCAATTGTTTTGTTTCAAATTGTTATGTTCACTGGCGGCTTTTCTGTTCCTGTGGATAGTATTCCGAATTTTGTGAAATATGTATCATATGTGAATCCGTTCTATCATTTAAATAAAATGTATATTTCAATTTGGAATCAGACATTTGAATTCAATCAAGATATGGTGATTTCAATCGGGTACACATCGTTTCTTCTAATTATTTCATTAGTTGTTATGAAGCTCAAAAAAAGATTTTAATGAGTTCCAGCGATTTAGTGAGAATCGTTATAAGTAGACATTGTCTTCTACACTATTTGATAATGAACTGTTGTTTTAAATGAATTTTTTGAAAGAGTCTTTAAGAGCTGGAATATAAGCTTGTATTTTGGTCAGGTTTTGTCTTTCTTTTAATTTCCTATATTCCTCTAACACGCCTTCCTGGATTCCTTTTATTTACTTATCTATAGTATACTATATAGTGGAGTTACTATATAGAAATGAGGGTCAGTGAGTGGCTATATTAGCATTCATTCAGGTTTTATTTTATTGTATTTTGGTAAGTTTCGTTATAGGTAAACGTTTTTTTCGAAAGGAATATATTTTTGCGGCCGTATTGTTTAGTTTAATTATGGCTGGGTTATATTCGTATTTAGATATTTTTGGTTCGTTATTAATATTTGCGTTTATTCTTGCTATGTTTAAATATACATATCTAAAGTGGATACCTGCTTTGTACTACGCATCAACAGTAATGATTGCTACGATTCTAATTGATCATATAGCAACTTTCATTATGGTAAAAATCTTCGGGATTAGTACTACCTTTATAGAAACAAACGGAATAATTTCATCAGCGACATTACTTCATCAATTTATTACACTGATTATTGGCTTTATATTTATAGCCTTTTGGAAAAAAGTGACTATCCGAATTTTTGAGAAGGATACAGATGATAGGAATTTAACGCGAATTGCAGCTTTCTTGGGTCTTTTTACATATGCGATTTATTTTACAATGATTGTTTATGTACGATTAACAGGAAATCAAAACAAGCTTGTATTGATGAATACGCTGTACTTATTTATCTATTTTATTATTTTTGCTGTTAGTTTGTCGTTTCTAGTATATACCTTCAGAAAGCGGTTTGAGATGAGGGAAAAGGAAATTGAGCTAAACAGTCTACAAATGTACACTGAACAGCTAGAAAGAAACTATAATGAAATGCGAACTTTCCGCCATGATTACATCAATATCCTGTCTTCTATGTCAGAATACATCACCAATCGTGATATGAATGCTTTAGAAAGCTATTTTAATGACAATATTATGCGCGTCAGTCAAAAGATTCGTGACAATGATTTTAAAATGAGGGGATTGTCCCAAATTAAAATCCCAGAAGTAAAAGGTTTGGTATCCTCCAAACTGATTACAGCACAGGAAAAAGGTATAGATGTGGTTTTTGAATGTCCTAATGAAATTCATTATCTGAATATGGATAGTATACTGTTGTGCCGCTGTATCGGAATTATTTTAGATAATGCCATTGAAGCAGCAGAAGAAGTAGAAAAGGGTACGGTTCGAGTGGGGTTTGTGGAGTTTGAACAATCCGTGTCCTTTGTCGTTTGGAATACGTTCCGAGATACTGGGTATAAGCTCTTTCAATATTTCGAAAAAGGTTTCTCAACAAAAGGAGAAAATCGAGGATTGGGGCTGAATAGCCTGAAGAAAATGGTTGATCAAGAAAATAACACACAGTTGGATACAGTTATAGAGGATGAATTTTTTAAACAAGAAATTGTAATTTTAAAGTGAGGGATTGAGATGATTGATGTTTTTATTTGTGAAGATCAAAAGGAACAAAGAGAAAAGATAGCCAGGTATGTTTCAAATTACATAATGATTGAAAACCTTGATATGCAACTGGTACTAACAACTGCAGATCCAGAAGAAATATTAGCCTATATAAAGGAGAGTAATCGACCTGGTTTATATTTTCTTGATATCGACTTGAATCATGAGATGAATGGTATCACACTTGGCTCGGAAATCAGAAAAATTGATCCAATAGGTGATATTGTTTTTATCACAACCCACTCAGAACTTACATATTTAAATTTCATTTATAAAGTAGCCGCGATGGATTTTATTATTAAAGATGATGTCGATTCTGTACAGAGCAAGATTGTTAGTTGTTTGAAGGTGACAAATGAAAGAAAGCAAGTAATGAACAAGACATCCAATAAAAAATTCGTTCAAAGAGTTGCAGATAAAATTATTAGTGTCAACTATGATGATATCATGTTTTTTGAATCCTCCCCATTACATAAAGTTGTTTTACATTTGGATAATCGTCAAGTAGAGTTTTATGGGAAGCTGAAAGACATAGAAAAAGAGTATGAAAGCTTCATTCGTTGCCATAATTCTTACGTAGTAAATATCGACAATATTCAGGAAGTGGACTTGAAAAAGAAAGAAATTCTAATGGGAAATGGAGAAACTTGCTATGGATCTGCTCGAATGATTAAAGCTGTACAGAAAAAATTAGAAATGAGTGTTATCGAATAAGAGTATGCTCTTCCTTCTATTTCCAAGAGTTTAAAATGTATCGTAAAAGGACTTTGAAAGATGGGTTGAACAGAATCTCAAAATTTATGAATGCGAAGAGTAAATTTTGAGGGGGAGCGTTAGGAAATGAGGATTTCAACGTTAATATATAAAAAGGCCAATTCCTCGGAATTAAAATCGAGAAATTGGCCTTTTTTCGTTACTACATAAACGCGTCCAGTGGTTGAAGATCAATGCCTAAATCTTATTCGAGAGAAGCTCAATATCAATTATTCTTACGCAAAGTAAGGAAGAATCGACTTTTCGTTATTGAACAATAGAATCCCAATTTTGCAATGGATTTACTATCAATTACCTAACAAAAATGGGTAGAAAATAGACAAATTAGGGAAAGCGTCCGTTTATCCATGACAGGTTGAATTTAATGCCGTCCATTAAGACAGAGGCTCTAACTTGACGTATTTAGTTATTACAATATTTCAATATATCCTTCTGTTCCATGTACGCGAATTCGTTGCCCATCTTTTATCAGTTCAGTGGCATTTTCCACCCCAACAACTGCTGGTAAACCATATTCACGCGCGATAACTGCTCCATGTGTCATTAGTCCGCCAACTTCGGTAACTAGACCTTTTATGGATACAAACAAGGGTGTCCAGCTAGGGTCAGTAAAGGAGGTAACTAATATATCTCCTTCTTCTAAATCAGCATCCTCCATGTTTAAGATGACACGAGCACGTCCCTCTATAACTCCGGATGAAACAGGTAGCCCTACAATAGCTTTGGTTGGGAGATTTTCTCGTTTGTATTCACCTACAATGATTTCACCATCAGACGTGATAACGCGTGGGGGAGTAAGTTTTTCATATAATTTGTACTCGTCTTTTCGTTCGCTGATGATCTGGTAATCTAGTTTATTTGTGTGTACGATTTCGCGAAGTTCTTCAAAAGTGAGATAGTATATATCTTCTTTTTCATGAATAACGTTGGCTTGCACGAGTTGTTCGGCTTCTTTCAGTAAAGCCTGCTTATAAACGAAGTAGCGATTAATCATGCCGTATTTTGGATATTCACGATAGCCGATGAAATTCCGGATTAGGTCGATCATTCGTTTAGTTTCTTTGGCTTTTTGTTCACCATCCGCTAATTGCTTCAATCGCTCTAATAACTCTTGTTCTTTTTTCAAAGCTTCCTGTCGCCCTTGCTCAAATTTTCGATTGCTGGCATTAGGCTGCAAGTTTTTGATATTGTTAAGAATCATAGGGACAAGTGTAATTGGTTTTTCACTCCAACGAGTTTTCGTAATATCGATTTCTCCAGCACATCGCATTCCGTATTTGTTGAGAAAAACATGGAAAGCGTCTCTTGCTTCCTGTCCGCCATCAAACCTAACTAGTTCATCCAAAAAGTTATCATTTTTTGTGTGTTGTAAATAGGCAATTATTTCTGGATAAGGACGGATCATATCTGCGACATCCAAAAGTGCTAGACCCATTTCCGAAGTAATATTGTTTGGTACAGATTGAGAAAGTGTGTCTGCTACGTTTTTTTCACCTAACCACTCGTTCATATTTTTATTGATCCATATTGAAGCATTTATAGCAGACATAAATACAGCTGAACTTTGTGGATCAAATAAAATCTTCTTTAATTCCTGAAGATCTTCTTGAATAAAATCAAATAAATCTATTCTTGATTTCGTTTGGATGTTTTGTTTTAACTCTTCTATGGATGTTTGATTACGCTTAATCAATTCAGAAACGATTAATGGATTGTTTTCGATTTGTGCTAGCGTATCTGTATTGCCTCTGTTGGGACTCGGTGCTTTATTATCATTAGGTAATGATTTAATAAAATCTCCACGCTCAATGATGTTCATAAGTGCGTCTTTCATGAGCGGATCGTGTTGTCCCATAGTATTTAATAAATTGTTTCTACTGACCGGTGAAGCCAGTTGATGCGTGACATCAACAAACAATCTTCCGCCTGCTTTTCGCATGGGCGCAGAAGTCGTTAACAGGAAAAAAGACAATCCCAATGGTTTCATGGGATCTGTCATCATTTGCTGATGACCGACAGATATATAGACGTGGTTTTCTTGATCAGTCGCTTTAGGGATGGGGAAAAGAGTCGTGATTAGGCGACTCTGAACAATATAAAATGTGTCATCCACCAAACACCATTCGATATCTTGTGGGCAACCGAAATAAGCTTCGATCTGTCTTCCGATACGTGCTAGTTGTAAAATCTGTTGATCAGTAAGTGTTTGTGTCTTTTGCTGTTCCGGATCGATCTGTTGTGTCTCAGTTCCTCCTCCTTTTAGGCCATAGATAGCTAATTTCTTGGTCGCTATCATTTTATCGACTATTTTATCTTCCTGTACTTTATAACAATCGGCAGAGACTAAGCCAGAGACCAGTGCTTCGCCGAGTCCAAAACTGGCATTGATTGATAGTAGTTTTCGGTTAGAAGTAATCGGATCAGCAGTAAATAATATCCCTGATGCCTGTGGGAAAACCATCCGTTGTATGATGACGGATAGATACACTTGACTGTGGTCAAATCCATTTTGCATACGGTAGATTACCGCCCGATCCGTAAATAGGGAAGCCCAACATTTACGAATATGCTGCAAGATGGATTCTTTGCCGATGATATTTAAATAGGTGTCTTGTTGACCAGCGAAAGAGGCATGTGGTAAATCTTCAGCAGTCGCACTAGAACGCACTGCATAAGCATGATCATCACCAAGCTGAGAAAGTGTGTGAGCAACTTCTTTTACAACATCGGAAGGAATTTCTACTTCCAAAATGATTTGTCGAATCTTCCTGCTGATTTCACCAATTTGATCACGATCATTTACTTTTAGCGCTGATAGTTGATCCAACAATACTTGAAAGGTTTCGTTTTGTTCGATGGCTTTTTGATAACCCACTGTCGTAACACAAAATCCTTCTGGTACTTGTGTTCCTTCAATTTTTGATAATTCCCCTAAATTTGCCCCTTTTCCACCAACGAGCAAAAACTGTGTTTTATCCATTTCCTGAAAACTAAGAACCAAAGAACTCATTCTACATCTCTCCTAACCATTCTATTGAGAAAAAATATTTGACAAGAGCTTACCGGCGTGATAATATTAAAATATAAGATAGGGTAACTATGCACATGCAACCGATAGCGATTGTAATATAATTATATATTCGTATCTGTTTTTGTGCAATATTAAAGAACTTGGTAAAATATCCAAGTTTTTTCTTGGTTTCTCTCTTCTACTAATCACATCAAAAAAACTGATTTAACGACTCACTGCATAGTTAATCCCGATATGCTTGTGATACTTTTTAACTATTCTACGGTATTTCCCTTCCTTTTTCGCTAAATTAATTCCTTCACATTGACGAATTCAAATATTGAAATCACGCTCTAAAGGATTACTCCACCCATAACGTCATTATAAATTGGCTATAAAGATTATCTTGCCACAAACAGGTGCTTAACTTGAATTAGGTTTAAGCAATGATCTTCAACAAAACCACATAATAAAAATAATATGATATTCCATTAGAAGGCATGATTTGTGAAGGACGTAGGTAGAAAAAGATCAAAATTTTTTATAAAACTGATAATTAAATCGTGTGAATAAGAATCCATTTTGATCAATCTTTTTTTCAAAATGGATTCTTTTTATTTATCTTAAATACTGGTGGTGTGGAATTTTTGATCAAACTTTATTTCAAAGCAACGCTATCAAAGACGGATAGGACCTTTTTCTTCATTAGATAAATGCCAGCTAAGGAACTCTCACACCTTTTAGGGAGGAGATGGATGACCAAACCACTTATCCCGTCTAAACGACCAGTCATCGAAAATCCATTTACATAACTAGATGAAAATTTTATAGTAAAAACGGAAGAAAGGATTGTGATGATATGAAGGTAGAAGTGTCGATTGACCCGGCATGCAAAGAGCCAAAAGTTATTATTCACACAGATAAAATGACCGATGAAATAGAGAATATCATGCAGTGTATCACTTCCACTGAAATGAACACATTATCGGTTTTATCACATAGAGGTGTTGAATTTATTAACTGTGGGGACATTGTGCGCATTTATACGGAACAAAAGAAAGTTTTTGTTCAAACGATGGTTAGTATATACAATGTACGCTTTCGCTTGTACGAGCTTGAAGAAAAGCTGAATACACAGATGTTTGTACGTATTTCAAATGCTGAAATTGTCAATCGAAATATGATTATACATATGGATATAAGCAAGACAGGAACAATCGGGGTTGAGCTAAAAGGCGGGATTAAAACATACGCTTCAAGGCGCTATGTAACAAAAATTAAGAAGCAATTAGGGTTTTGAGGTGAAAAACATGCGAAAAGACATATTAATTCGGATTATAGGTGGATTTGTCATTGGGGTTGTAATTGGGCAAGTAGTACAATTTTTTGTATCAAAGGGGATAGCGCAAGGGAGTTACGCTTGGGTAGTTCCCGAATTTCGAGCGTTATTTACAAATGAAATATTCGCAATTATTACTCAAGTTTTGTTGACTGGTTTGATTGGGATAACTTTCGCTTTAGCTGCACTATTTTTTGAAATAGCAAGATGGGGAATGTTGAAGCAGTATATTGTGCACTTTTTTGTAACGGCAATTATTTGGATACCGATTGTGATGATTTTATGGATGCCGAAAACAGTGGCTAATGTTTGTTCGTTATTAGCAAGTTTCTTAGGAACATATGTCGTGACTTGGCTATTTCAATATAAGCTTTCAAAGCGTGATATTGAAAAAATAAATGCAATGTTAACAAAAGAGAGGTGAGGCACATGACAATTGAAATTGACGGCTTAACAAAGCAGTATAAGGAACATGTAGTAGTGGATCAGTTATCTTTAAATATAAAAATGGGGGAATTCTTTGCACTTCTCGGCCAAAATGCTGCCGGGAAGACGACAACGATTAAAATGCTTTGTGGACTTTTATCACCAACAGCTGGAGATGCCCTTTTGGATGGTGAAAGTATTGTTCATCATCAGGTCGCTGCTAAAAAGAAATTAAACATTTCTCCGCAGGAAACAGCAGTTGCACCGAATTTGACGGTATTCGAAAATTTGCTATTAATGGGCCGGATTTATGGGTGCTCAAAAACAGAGGCAAAGAAACGAGCAAGCGCACAAATGAATTTATTTGGTTTGACTCCTCGTCAGTCCAATAAAGCCAAAACGTTATCGGGCGGTTATAAGCGTCGATTAAGTGTTGCGATGGCTATGATGTCTAATCCGAAAATACTCTTTTTAGATGAACCAACATTAGGTATGGATGTACGTGCACGCCGTGATCTATGGAAAATACTAAATCAATTAAAAGGTCAAGTAACGATTGTATTAACGACTCATTACTTAGAAGAAGTCGAGATGCTGGCAGATCGTGTGGGAATTATGCATCGGGGCAGATTACGCACTCTTGGTACAGTCCAGCAATTAAAACATGAAACAAAAAAGAATTCTTTAGAAGATGTATTTTTAGAGCTTACAGAGGAGGGGGCACTTTGAAAGCAAGTGTATTTGCAACAAGAAATCATAAGGAAATAGTACGTGATCCATTAACACTCCTTTTTGGTATGGGCTTGCCAATGCTTCTTATGTGGCTGTTTTCTGTCATGCAAAAAAATATGCCGTTCGCATTATATGAAATTAGTAATCTCACACCAGGAGTTATTGTTTTTAGTTTCTCATTTCTCACTCTTCTTTCTGGTATGTTATTAGGCAAGGATAAAAGCTCATCGTTTTTAATGCGGATATTTGCTTCTCCTTTGTCAGCAAGTGATTATATTTTGGGTTATGTCCTGCCTCTGCTACCGATTGCATTATTGCAAATCATTTTCTGTATACTTGCTGCTGTATTTTTAGGCTTGTCCTTGAATATATCTGTCCTTTTAATGGTAGGCGTACTTATTGTAATCTCTTTATTGTATATAGGATTTGGTTTATTACTTGGAACAATTTTTACGGATAAGCAAGTAGGAGGTATCTTTGCGATATTTGTCAATTTATCAACGTGGTTTAGTGGTACTTGGTTTGAGCCTGACATGATAGGGGGAACATTTCAATCTATCACGCAATTTTTGCCCTTTGTCCATGCTGTTAATGCGGCACGTGCAGTACTAAGTGGAGCATATTCAGATGTTTTCGTCCCGCTCTCTATCGTTTTAGGTTATACGGTCTTTATTTTCATGATCGCAATCCTGTTATTTCAACGTAAGATACGGGGGCAGAGCTAAAATTTAACTTCTTTCAGCAAATGTCATTTGTAGCGACAGCGTAGCGGGCAGTTACAGATGTTTTATGTAACGTAAGTGAAACGGCAGTTACAGAATTCTGCCACCTCTATAGGTGGTGAGATGAATCAGGATATAAGCTACATTTCAGTATATGTCCAAACACCAGCTGGAATTAAGGAACTCAGTCTAAGAGCGCCACGCCCTGTGGCAACGACTGAGTGACCAACATCTTATTGTTGCCGCTGTCACTTCGCTTTCGTGCAGATGAAACCCTTTTGCTGTCGCTTCGCTTTTGCGCAGACAAAAACAAGCTGTTGCCGCTGCGTTAGCACTACTCTTTCGCGCAAAAAACATCTGCTGCTGCCGCTGCGTTAGCACTACGCTTTCGCGCAAAAAACATCTGCTGGCCTAAGCACAAAGCCGATTCTGGACGCAATTTTGCCGAGGAATAATTGATTTTTTAGTAGGATTTTCAGGAAATCTCTCGAATTATTTAAGTATAAAGGGGGAGAGTGTATGAATAGTTTACCGATTATAGTAGCTCCGATGTTTTTAGTTTCTAACCCAAAGATGGTTATTGAAGCTAGTAGAGCAGGGGCTATAGGTTCTTTTCCATTATTAAATGCAAGACCCGCTTCAGCATGTGCTGAGTGGCTTGAAGAAATAAAAGAGGCGCTATCTACTGAGCAATGGGCAGTCAACTTTATATGTCACCCTGTAGCGAATACACGTTTTGAGGAAGATTTACAGTTAATTGAACAATTCCAGCCACCAATTGTCATTACTTCATTAGGTAATCCAAAGAGAGTTATAGACATTGTTCATGGCTATGGGGGGAAGGTCTATGCAGATGTTGCGAACGTCAAGCATGCTAAAAACTCTGCTGCCATAGGTGTAGACGGACTAATCCTTGTTTGTGCAGGGGCTGGTGGGCATGGCGGGCAACTGAGCCCATTTGGTTTTGTATCTGCGGTAAAGAAATTCTTTACGGGGACAATCATTTTATCAGGCTCCATTTCTAGCGGTGCAGACGTATTAGCTGCTCAAATAATGGGAGCAGACTATGCCTATATGGGTACTCGTTTTTTAGCTTGTGATGAAGGAAATGCACCTGAGGAGTACAAAAATATGGTGTTTGAAAGTGATACCTCTGATATTTTATATACCGATGCTTTTAGCGGTGTCCATGTTAATGTGTTAATTCCATCCTTATTAAAGGAAGGCATTGATCCAGCGACATTGAAGCCAAGAGAGGATATTGATTTAACACACCTTGTAAATGTCAAGGCATGGCGAGATATTTGGTCTGCTGGACATGGCATCACTAACATTGTCAAACGAGAGTCAGTTCGTGAAATACTTGAAACATTGGAAGATGAGTACGAGAAAGCAAAGCAGCAAATAATTTCTGTACAGCTATTGTAAAAACTATAAAAAAGGGCAAGTCCAACTGATGCAATTAGTTGGACTTGCTCTTTAATTTTTAATCATGATTTAAAGTTGCCGCGATTTCTGGTTGTTGCTCAACTTGAAGCAACTTATTGAAGGATGCGATGGCTACTTCTACTTGGTCGTCCTTAGGTTCACGTGTTGTCAGTAATTGCAGCCATAAGCCTGGATAGCCAAGGAAGCGTAACACGGGAATATTACGGCATGCATTTGTCGCTTGAAGTACTTCAAATGATATACCAAGAACAACTGGAATTAATAGAATACGGTCCAAGAGGCGTAACCAAAGTGGATCAGTTGGCACGAAGAAATATAAAAACATGCCTACGAATACAGTGAACAGCATAAAACTACTACCGCAACGATAGTGTAAGCGTGATTGTGCTTGCACATTTTCCACTGTTACGTCCATCCCAGCTTCATAGCAATTTATAACCTTATGTTCTGCACCATGATATTGGAACACTCGTTTAATTAGTGGAGTTAAAGATATAAAATATAAATAGGTTAGTAGTAAAATTAGCTTAATGCCACTTTCAAGTAAAATTTGACCGGTTTTGCCCTCTATCCATTTAGAGAAAAAATCCGCAATAAATACTGGAATTAGTGTAAAGGCAAATTTACCAAATAAAAAGGAAAGAATACCCACGACTGCAACTCCTAAAATCATTTGAAGTCTCGAGCCTTCCTCTTTATTTTCTTCTTCCTCGCCAGGTGTAACGTCGTAACGGTCACCTGAAAACTGCATATGACGAGAGCCTAAACCAGCTGATTCAATCAGTGCTACAACGCCTCGCACCAATGGAATTTTTTTAAGCTTTTGTAAAATAGGATTTTGAACTTTTTTGTAATGATAATAATCAATGGAATCATCGTTACGGCGAATTGCAGTAATCGTATGTTCCTTTCCGCCGAACATTACACCCTCTAATTGTGCTTGTCCCCCGTAAACAGGTGAATTGCTCAAGGCTAACACCACTCTCTTTTTATATTTCAACTGTACCATTGTACTAAATTTAGTGATAAACCTCTAGAGTTACGCATAGTAAAATTTCTAAATGGTTACACTAATCGTATAGTTCAGGAAATGATTAGCATTAGAAAATAGACTCGTGGTACAAGTTAGGAGGACTTTTGCTTGAAAGTAGCTAGTATAACATCGCTCGTCAGTGCACTTGTTTTAGCATTGTGTTTAAAGGGGCTTCAATACTTTCATCTCATTAAATGGAATCCAATAGGTTTTTATAAGAAATGGGATTTATTCGAAGGTAGTTCAAAACTATTTCAATGGAGCTTTTTCATCCTAGTCTTATTTTTTATTGGATTTGTGTTATATATTACGTTGAGATATGTCTATATAATCCCAGCTGTGCTATCTTCTTTTTTGCTCGGCCTTTTTTTGTCCATCACGTTAGAATGGATTGTTCTTGATTTGCCTTTACAATCTTCTTCTTTTAAAAAACTATCGATCCCTTTCATAGTCATTGTTATTTGTCTATTACGTTTCTTGCTTGAAACTGCGAATTTTCATCAAAAGGAGCACACAGCACAAAAAGGAAATTAGTTGCTGTATGCGCCTTGTATGATAAAATAATGGCAAGTACATAGAAAGAGGCGAATATGCGTGAAGTTATTATGTTTGAATGGACCTAATTTAAATCGACTAGGTAAACGAGAGCCACATATATATGGTTATGAGACATTAGAAGATGTGAAAAATAATGTTCAGAATCTTGCGGTATCTTTAGGCGCCACTGTCGAGTTTCGTCAATCTAATCATGAAGGGGTACTTGTTGATTGGGTGCATGAAGCAGAGGACGAAAAATATGATGGTATAATCTTTAATCCCGGTGCATATACCCATACAAGCATTGCGTTACATGATGCAATAGCAGGGATTTCTGTGCCGGTTATAGAAGTACATATTTCAAATATCCATAAACGTGAGGCTTTCCGTCATCATTCTTATCTCGCTCCGGCATGCCTTGGTCAAATTAGTGGACTAGGTACGAAAGGCTATGAACTGGCACTACGCACATTTATCGAGAGGGAGAATTGATTATGTTGAAATTACAAAAGCTACGTAAGGCACTTCAGGAACAAAACATGGATGGCATTTTAATTACGAACGAGTACAATCGTCGTTATATGACTGGTTTTACAGGAACAGCGGGCGTAGCGATTGTGTCTCAAAATGATGCTGTGTTTATCACGGATTTCCGTTATACAGAGCAAGCAGCTGCGCAAGTACAGGACTTCCGAATTGTAAAGCATGAGGCGACGATCATTGAAGAAATTGCAACACAAGTAAAAAACATGGGTATCAAATTATTGGGCTTTGAGAAAGATACTGTTAGCTATGGCACATATGAGCTGTATAAAAATAAAATTCAAGCTGATTTAGTGCCGATTTCAGGGCTAATTGAAAAAATTCGCTTGATTAAGACGCAACAAGAGATTAATATTATTAAGGTTGCGTGTGAAATTGCTGATCACGCATATACACATATCTTAAACTTCATTAAGCCAGGAAAAACAGAGCTTGAGGTTTCGAATGAATTAGAATTTTTCATGCGTAAACAAGGAGCAACTCAATCCTCGTTTGATACAATAGTTGCGTCTGGTCTTCGCTCAGCTTTACCACATGGTGTTGCAACGAATAAAGTGATTGAAAAAGGCGACTTTGTCACTTTAGACTATGGGGCGCTGTACAATGGCTATATCTCGGATATTACACGTACTGTGGCAGTTGGCGAGCCATCTGAAAAATTAGTGGATATGTATAACGCAGTACTTGCTTCCCAGCTTTTAGCACTTGAAAAGGTTGGCCCTGGCTTAACAGGGATTCAAGCAGATGCGATTGCACGTAACTACTTAACAGAAAAGGGATATGGCGCGGCATTTGGTCATTCATTAGGACACGGGATTGGACTTGAAGTACATGAAGGCCCTGGTCTATCAATGCGATCAGAAGCGGTGCTAGAGTCAGGTATGGCCGTAACGATTGAACCAGGAGTTTATGTACCTGGAATCGGTGGTGTTCGTATCGAGGACGATATTTTAATCACAGAGACAGGAAATGAACTACTAACTCATTCGTCAAAAGAACTTATTATTTTATAAACTATGGAGGAACACAAATGATTTCAGTAAACGATTTCCGTACTGGTCTAACAATTATTGTAGATGGCCAATTATATCGCGTGTTAGATTTCCAACACGTTAAACCAGGTAAAGGTGCTGCGTTCGTACGCTCTAAATTACGTAACCTACGTAACGGTTCAGTAAATGAAAAAACTTTCCGTGCTGGTGAGAAAGTTGAAAAAGCACAAATCGATAACCGTAAAATGCAATACCTTTATGCACAAGGTGACGAGCATGTTTTCATGGATTTAGAATCATATGAGCAAACTGAACTTTCTTCAGCTGCAATTGAATATGAATTAAAATTCCTAAAAGAAAACATGGAAGTTCATATTCAATCATACCAAAGTGAAATGCTAGGTGTTGAATTACCAAACACTGTTGAGCTAGAAGTAACAGAAACAGAACCTGGTATCAAAGGTGATACAGCTTCTGGTGGTACAAAACCAGCAACTCTTCAAACAGGTCTTATTGTACAAGTACCATTCTTCGTAAACCAAGGTGATAAATTAATCATCAATACAGAAGAAGCTTCTTACGTTTCTCGTGCGTAATAAATAAAAACATTCAGCCTACTCTTTTCTAACAAAAGGGTAGGTTTTTACTTATACATAAAAAGCTAAAGAAATCTAACTTTGTGACAATAGATAGAGAAATAGCAGCCGTTATTTCTAGTATAAAAATATGGTTCTATCATTTGGTATATGGCCATATTTGGAAGAGTTGTTTACAATAATAGTAAGGAGTGAATGCTATGTTACAAACAATTTTTAAAACAACATCTCCAATAATACAGGCACCAATGGCTGGTATAACTACGCCAAAATTTGTGGCTGCCTGTGCACAGGAAGGCATTTTAGGCTCGATTGGAGCGGGCTATTTAGATGGGGAGCAAACAAAAAACTTTATTCAGGAAGTTAAAAAGCTAACGAAAAAGCCATTTGCAGTTAATTTATTTGTACAGGAAGAGCCGCGTATTGATATTGATGTACTACAGAAAGCTCGAATGGCTTTACAACCGTTTTATGATGAGCTTGGACTTTCACCTGTACAAAGTGTCACGTCCAAGGAAGTATTTGAAGAACAAGTACAAGCTGTTCTTGATGAAAATGTTGCCATTTGTTCCTTTACGTTTGGCATTCCTTCAGCAGATGTTATTGATCGTTTAAAGGACAACAATGTTTATGTTATTGGAACAGCTACTACATTAGAGGAAGCAAAGCGTGTAGAGCAAGCGGGAATGCAAGCTGTTGTCCTTCAGGGTGGTGAAGCTGGTGGTCATCGTGGTTCTTTCACTGAACCTATGCAATTAATTGATTTGCATGATTTACTGCAGCAAGTAGTAGGACAAATTTCCATACCGATTATTGCTGCTGGAGGCATTGTCACAAAGGAAGATGTAAGCAACGCACTAGCAATTGGTGCTCAAGCGGTTCAAATCGGTACAGCTTTATTAGTAGCGGATGAGTGTGAAATTTCACCTCTTTATAAAAATGCCTTGCTTGAATCTAAAGAACAGCAGACGACGATTACTCGTGCTTTTTCTGGTAAACCAGCAAGAGGCTTAGCGAATGGTTTTACGGAACGTATGAAGGATGCTGTTGTAGCACCTTATCCATTGCAAAATGATCTAACTACAACTATTCGTAAAGAAAGTGCAAAACAGGGCAAAGGCGATAATTTATCGATGTGGATGGGTGAAAAGAGCTATTTAGTGAATCAATCAGGTACTGTGAAAAGCATCATTGAAAAGCTACTTTAGTTTCTTTCTGATTCCGGATGCCAATTATGCCGAGGCATCATTAATTTAATAAAAATACTAAGATCTCTATGCGTAAGTATGGAGGTCTTTTTTTGTGGGTAGCAACATATATTGCTGTACACGAGGGGGCGTATGAAATGGAATTACAAGACGTATTAAGAGTCGCTGGAGTGGGACTAGTAGTTGCGCTTCTTCATGTCTTCTTTGATCAAACAGGAAAAAAAGAATTTTCATTTTTCCTATTTTTCATTGCCTACTTATATATGACAGCGGAATTACTGCGATTTTTACGTCTATTTTTTAATGAAATTCTTACATTCTTTCAATGGCTGACCTCTTCTGGGTAGTGTAAATGGAAATTGTCATCATAGCTGTTGTCATGCTGCTTTTATTATTGCTTATAAAAGAAGTCATAAAGCCACTCCATGCGCTAATTAGTGTTATGTTTTCGTTTTTGCTGTTCAGTATGTTGTTCTCGACACTCCTATTGCCATTCATCAAGCAATTGCTTGAGACATTAGCTTTTTTGCCTTATGCAAAAGCAATTGTAGTAAGTGCTAGCCTTTTTTATATAGGGCAATGGGTGTCTTTTTTACTTGTAGAACAAGGCTATAAAGTACTCGGGCATATTGTCTATGATGGGGTCAAGATTGTTATTTTGTTGTACTGGTTTAAGGAATTTTTGGCTGTTTTACAGGAGGTGTCGGCCATTTTACAACGGCTAAACTAAGGGGCGAAGACATTGCTGGAGCAAATATTTTCGTTTTTAACTGATCCATTCTTTCTATTGCTGAAGATGACACTTATTTTGTGTGGCTATGTCATTATTATTTTGATTGTTAATATGATTTTACCAGAATTTGAAAAAGGGACAAGGATACTTTTTTTTCTTATTGTACTGGCAACTATAGGACCAGTTGTTGTGAATTCATTTAAATTAATAGACGAAATAGCACAAGGTCTTGCTCATATTTTTACTGCATTTTATCCGATTCTTACTTCAAGCTTTCTTTTATCTAGTAGTATTACTGCGATTGCTTCTTGGCAGCCTTTTTTACTTTTTTTTGTACAAGTCTTAACGTTTGTTAGTAGTAAGTGGCTTATCCCAGGAGTGCTTTTTGCCATTGTGTTTGATGTCTGTAGTGTCATTGTTAAAGAAATTTCGTTTACGAGAATTGCCGATTTGATTCGTTTTACGATTATGAGTATCGTCTCGGCATCTGTTATTTGTTACATCATTTTAATGTCGGCGAGTGGTGTTGCCGCATTTAGTGTCAATGCAGCTGTTGCAGAGCCTGTAAAGAAATTAATAGAGGAAAATATTCCGGTTGTAGGTTCCTTTATAGTAGATAGTTTTTCGATGTTCCAACATATGACACAATTTTCCTCTTCAATTACTAGTATTTCTGCTTTTATAGCGGTTATTACCGTGTCGTTCATTCCAACAGTTCAGCTTGTTGTTAGTGCATATTCGTTGAAAATGTTAGCTGCTATTTTAGAACCAATTGCCTTCGATGATATTTGTAAACTACTTGATCATGTTAGTAAATCTCTATTTACCTTATGTGCTGTATCATTTCTAATTGCTTTTTCATTTATGTTTTCTTGTTTATTCCTCATCGTTTTTGTGCAAGTTATGGCTGGGGGGAGATAGATTGATTCTTTTATTAGCAATGCTCTTTATCTGTCAGATATTTGTGTTTCTAACTGACGATAAAGAAATAATTTCACTTACAAAGCTTGTTATTACGTTAGTATTTTTGCAATTGCTATTAAAGATTCCATTTATCAATTCATAGGAGGAAACAAGCGTACATACACTTGAAAAAGAGAAGATGAAAGGAGGCAATGTACAAGTGATGTGGAAAAGAAACGAAAAAAAACAACGTCATTTATAGTCTTAATGCTTATCGCTGCCTCCGTGGGAATTTTCATCATTTTACCAATGTATCAAACGAGTACAACGAATGGGCAAGTAACATCGATGACCAATGAAGAAAAACTTGAGAAGACACTAAAGGCTATGAAAGGTGTTGGGGAGGTTAAAGTCTATTTTTATTACGGAGATATGACAGATGAGAAGGATGACAATAAACTATTCAGTCAATATTTTCGAGGAACTGAACAAGGCACGAAAGAATTAACAGGGATGCTAGTTGTTTCTGAAGGAGCATCAGATATCTTTGTGAAAAATGAAATTCGTGCTGTTGTTAGTCAAGTAATGCAATTGCCGATTCATCGAATTATTATCGTTCCAATGGAGAATAAGGAGGAAAAGTAAATGCGCGTACGTAGAAGAACAGTTTGGTTTATGACATTATTAAGTCTAGTAGCGGTTATTTCAGTGTATTATTTGGTTGATCCAGCAAAACAATTTAATGGACTAACTATTTTCACAGATGACGCATTACAGCAAACTGCGGTAACGGGTGTGACTGATCAAGAAGCAACGAAAGACGGAGAGACGAAGGAAGTATCTTCTCCAAGTCATTTATTTGAAGAAATGCGCATGCAAGTTAGTGATGAAAGAAGCCAACTACGTGAACAACTAACAACGAAGATTGGTTCAAAAGATTACACAGCGGAACAAAAAAGTGAGGCTTATAATGAAATGGATAACCTTATTAAACAAGAATCCTCTGAAGCAATGTTAGAAATGCTTATTAAATCTTTAGGTTATTCCGATGCATTTGTACGAGCAGATGCTGATAAAGTACAGGTAACTGTTATGGCGGAGGAGCTATCAACAGCTCAAGCAAATGAAATTATTTACTTGGTAAAAACAGAGATGGAGGACGCAAAGAACGTCCAAGTAAAATTCAGTGCGAATAACTATTAAAAATAGAAAGAAAAAGATGAATATTCTGTCTATTTAATAGCTATTGTTATATATCAGTATAATGAAAAGGCTTTCGTTTATTAAAGGAAAGCCTTTTATTTTGTTCATATTTACTTAATTTGCATTAAAGTATTTCAAATTGTGCGAAAAAAATATAAAATAGTGTTTGTAGTAGATTTTATTTCATAAGGAGAGTTAGGAATGTTCAAAATTCAAGAAATTCGCGAAATTATTAAATTAGTAGATTCTTCTTCAATTGACGAATTCGTTTACGAAGTAGATGGCGCAAAAGTTAAATTAAAAAAGAATGGTGTTGTTACTGAAACTGTAGCACCTAAAAAAGAAGTAGTTGCACCTGTTGTAGAACAGTCTGCACCTGCAGCAGCTCCTGTAGCACCAGCAAAAGCTGAAGAAGCACCAGCTGCAGCATCAACAAGTAACGACTCGTCGTTGCATAAAATTGTATCGCCGATGGTTGGAACTTTTTATCAATCTCCAAATCCAGATACACCAGCTTACGTTAAAGTGGGGGACAAAGTTGGTAATGAAACAATTGTATGTATCGTAGAAGCTATGAAACTATTCAACGAAATTGAAGCAGAAGTTCAAGGGGAAATCGTTGAAGTACTAGTTAAAGACGGTGAATTAGTAGAATACGGTCAACCATTATTCCTTGTAAAAGCTGAGTAAGGAGTGCACAACCATGAAAAAAGTTTTAATTGCAAACCGCGGCGAAATCGCTGTGCGTATCATTCGTGCTTGTAAAGAGTTAGGCATTCAATCAGTTGCCGTATACTCAGAAGCAGACGCAGACGCATTACATGTGAAATTAGCAGACGAAGCATATTGTATCGGGCCGAAGCTATCAAAAGATTCATATTTAAGCTTTCCGGCTTTACTTAGCGTAGCAGAAAAAACTGGTGCAGACGGTATCCACCCAGGTTACGGTTTCGTATCTGAAAACGCTGACTTCGCTGAGGCTTGTGAAAATGCAGGCATTAAGTTCATTGGACCTTCATCTGATTCTATTAAAATTATGGGTATTAAAGACGTTGCACGTACAACAATGGAAGCAGCAGGTGTTCCACTTGTTCCGGGTACTGGTATTGTTCCAGATACCGAAACAGGTAAAGAATGGGCTGCTAAAATTGGTTACCCAGTGATCATCAAAGCAACTGCTGGTGGTGGCGGTAAAGGTATCCGTGTAGCTCGTACAGAAGAAGACCTTGTAAAAGGCATTGAAATTACGCAAAAAGAGGCTGCTGCAGCATTTGGTAACCCGGGCGTATATTTAGAAAAATTCATCGAGTACTTCCGTCACTGTGAAATCCAAGTATTAGCGGATGGCCATGGTAACGTTGTACATTTAGGTGAACGTGACTGTACAGTTCAACGCCGTATGCAGAAATTAGTGGAGGAAGCTCCATCTCCAGCGCTATCTTCTGAACGCCGAGCTGAAATGGGAGCAGCTGCCGTTAAAGCTGCAGAAGCTTGTAACTATGAAGGTGCTGGAACAATCGAGTTTATTTATGACTATCGAGAAGATAAATTCTACTTCATGGAAATGAATACTCGTATCCAAGTAGAACACCCAGTAACTGAAATGATTTCTGGTGTAGATCTTGTACAACAACAATTAAAAGTTGCATCTGGTGAAAAACTTCCTTTCACTCAAGATGATATTCAATTAAATGGTTGGGCAATTGAATGCCGTATTAACGCAGAAAATGCTTATAAAAACTTCATGCCATCAGCTGGTACTGTAGATACTTACGTAACTCCAGGTGGCTACGGTGTACGTATTGACTCTGCTGTATATGCTGGCTATACAATCCCACCATACTATGACTCTATGGTTGCAAAACTAATTGTTCATGCCAATACACGTGAAGAAGCGATTGCTAAAATGAATCGTGCGCTTAGCGAATTTGAAGTATCTGGTCCTGGTATCAATACAACAATTCCATTCCACCAAGCATTGATGAACAATGACGTTTTCAAATCAGCGCAATTCAATACGAAGTTCCTAGAAGAGAATGATGTTTTGGGGACAAGCAAGTAATTGATTTGTGGATTTAGGGAATAGAATAGGGAATAGAATGCATTCCAAATATCGCAATAAAATTACCTTCTAACATTCAATTGTTAGGAGGTTTTTTATTTGGCTAAAAAAGGTCAGCGTACAGGGATTTTTGATTTAGAAGATGTGACAGAAGCTATACAGCTACCAAGTTTTGATGATACGTTTAAAGAGGAAGATACGATACTGATTACTCCACCAAAGCTAATGATTGATGTAGCTGAATTACATGAGGGTAAGAAAGGTGTAGAAATAAATAGTGCTTTGTTAATTGTTAAAGAGCAAATGCGTCTCTCGGGCGTTCGCAAGGCAACAATCAGCGAATATATTTATACTTTTAAACGTTTAGTAGATGCAATGAAAATTGAATACGTAGATGACATTAAATTGGAGTCTATATTTGGTTGGCTTGCGAGCTTAGGGGATATTTCAGATGTATCGAAACAAAGCCGTCTACGTGTCATTAAAGCTGTTTTAAATCGACTTTACGATAACGGATGGATAGAGAGAAACTTTTGGAAAGACGTTCGTATACGTGTTGATACTAAAATCAAACTTCCTGCTGATGAGAAGCAATTGTCAATCTTATTGTCATTACTTGATATGGTGGATTTCATTCAGTTTCGTGATGCGGTGGCTGTATTGACTATATACAAGACGGGTATTCGAATGAACACGTTAATACAGCTAGAAGAGAAGCATGTTGACTTTAAGACTAATTCATTGCTTCTGACGGGTGACTTTTTGAAGAACCATGATATATTGAAATTGCCATTCGATGATGAATTAGCACTATATTTGAATCGTTTGATAACTCAAAATAATATTATTCGTAAACATTATAAGAAACGAAATGAAGTTGTATTTTTAAGTAAGTTTGGAGACTCGTTAGACGTTGAATCTAAGCCATGTGCAATTACTAAGAGGCTTTCTTACTATGCTAAGAAGTACAAGTTAAACAATATTAGCGCTCATGCAATTAGAAGGTTGTATGCAACTAACTTAAGGAAGAAGGGGGCGGATGTTGTTTTAATTAGCAAGGCGCTATCCCATAAATCATTATCAACCACAACGAGATATTTAGGGATAAGCTCTGATGATGTATTGAAGGGGTTAAGGGATTACTTATGACATACTAGGGGTTAATTATGTAATTAATCAAGGTTGTTTAACTTTATAGATGTTAAAGAGGTAACAAAGGATTTGAGGGAGTATCTATAATTATTAATTGCTGTCTATGTCTTAGATTCAGTTTGTTTCTATGATGTAGGCAATTATTTTAGCAACATGCCATTGTTATTACTATGTCTTCAAGGTAAGGTGAAGTCAATTAGTGAATCGAACAATTTAGATTATTTTAGGAGGATACTTTATGGACGAAATATATACAAGATTTGGTATTGATGCAAAAGATGCAAATGGAGTGATTGCTACAAGGGTATATGATATCCATAAACCATTAGATTTGTATTACAGACTAATTGGGTTGGAACTACAAGATTTTACATACTATTTAGACGATATGAAATTAAGTGTAGAAAAAATTAAGAATGAAATGCTTGAAAGAGATTTAGATGCATTTAATTTTTTATTGTCGAATGATTATGAGTATGCACACCGAATTGATATTAGGTATCAGTATCTACTAAATAATTCTGTCTTTATAAGTATATACAGTCTTTTAGAGGATGTTCTTTACAGATTCATTGAAATTTGTAAGTATCGTTTAAAAATAGAAGAGACATTAAAAGAAAATAGAAAGCTACCCATACTTACTCAGTATTTTAACATTATAGAAAAAGCCTTGAATTATAAGATTCCTAAGAATTTCAAAAATAATTTTTCTAACTATAGAAAATTAAGGAATTGTATTGTTCGTAAAAGAGGTTATATTACTTGGATGGGTGAATCAGACAAAAAGCTCATAAAGGTTGTTGAAGATTTATCTGATAAAAGCATTGGTCTATCTGAAAATGGAAAAGGAATTATTTTAGGTGAAGAGGCTTGTGATTATTTTATAGTTGAAATAGAAAAGTTGTTTAAATTACTATGTGAAGTTCTAATAAAAGAAGAAACTAAGAAGAGAAGTTTGAGTTCCTCATAAAATAGGAATTTAAGTATATGTAAGGCATATAGAACAAGATTTTAGATAAAAATTACTTGTTTCAATGATGAAGGTCGTTTTTTTGTACCGAGCTTTGAACTAAACTCTACTATGTAACAGAAATAGTTGTCAAAAAGTTATTAATCTTGTATAATATTGTATTAAGGCACTTGAAGCCATTTTATGAAACTTTACATTTAAAATGAAACCTAAACATTAACTAAGCCATACAGGCTATATTATATGAAAACTAATACATTCTACTAACATGCAGCGGTAGACAATACTAAATTGGATTTTTCTTAGAAATAAGAAGGTCTGATTGGTGTTGTCTACCTTTTTTGTTGGCTCTGAGTACCTAATAAATTATTTAGGAAAAGGAAGAAATAGTATGAATTTTTATCAAATCAAATCAACATTGAAAATCACAGGAAAGGAATCTAAGGTGTTCCTACCAAACGAAATTTTTGATGACTTACAGGGCTACATTACCAGTGGCACACATTTGGCATATGCTTACAGTTATTACTACCTTACACATTTCTTATATCGCAACTGTAAGTATCTTAACACTGAGGTTTTCCTTGATGGAAATGTCATTAAGCAGGTGTTGGGCTACGCTGAAAGCAATCGCACAATGAACTACATCACTAAAAAAGGTGGATTGCTTGATGATATTGGTTATACAGAATCTATAAAAAATATCCCTTTAGGTTGGGAACTCAAGGAAATAGAAGGTTTAACTTTTACAATGGCTTATGATATGCCGAAAGATATGTTACCTGAGATTCCTAAGATGTTCTTCTTAAAGAAACCATCCAAAGCGTTTGAGCGAACTATTTTAAAGCACGATATAGAAACTAATCAGATAGTTGAAGAAGAAGCGCAGGGAACATTCTTTGATGTTTCAAATACACATTCAGTGGACTTTAATGTGTTCATGTACTGTATGGCAAACGATGAAATAGGTACAATAGGTTTCTATCTGTATAGTTGGTTGAAGCATAAGCATGACATTTTTAGAAATGGTTATGACGTATCTTACGAAAAGCTAAGTGCTGAAACAGGTCTACCAAGACGTACGATGATTAAATACCTTAATGCTCTAAAGGGTTACAATTTAATTAGCTTTAAGTTCAATCAACAGTATTATGTGATAGGTATGACAGATGGTGATAGAATGGCAACTACTTACTATGCAAACAGTTACAGTAATTTCTATGAAGTACCAAAGTCATTCAAAAAGATGATGGTTATGAGCAAAGATGATTACAACAAAAGGAATGATGTAGTAGTGACTATGGAGCAATTACCTTTTTAAAAAAAAAAAATGTAGATATTTGCACTATATAGAATAGAAGCATAGATGAACTATGATTCGTATTATTTCCGTATTAATAGGGAGTAATAGAGTAGTGGTAGGTCATTATACTTCTATTTTATATAGTGCAGAAACATACATTAGTTGATTTTGAAATAAATGAACAGTGATAGAAGCAACAGTAGTGAACTAGTATAAAAGCTTCTGTAATGGCTTATTACTGTTACCTAATACTGAATTAGCAACGACTAAACAAGTTGCTGAGTTCTACGGTGTAGAATTAAACACTTTGAAGCAATTGGTCAAACGCAACTCAGTGGAGCTTGAATCCAATGGTATGAAAATGACGGCTTACCTTGAGATTAAAGCAGATATGGATAAAGGGTACAAGATGTACACTTTAAATGAGCTAGGGGAATACGGTGTTTCTCGTAGAGGTTCATACATCTTCACAAAACGAGCAATCCTATTGGTTGGCTTCATGCTACGTGATTCTAAGATAGCTCAAGAGGTTCGAAATCAAGCTCTAAACATCATTGAGAACTCTAGTGATGAACATAAGACATTCGAGATAACAAAAGAGAAAGAGCTACTTATGGCTATTATGTTTGCTTCTAATGAGATTGACACATGTTCCCTAAACAGCGCTTAGAATAACTGAGTGACCAACTATTCACCTGTTCATTTCTCGATTCATTGAGAGCGTTGTAGGGACTGAATAATGATAGTAAAATACTTTACAATAAAGTGAAGATTGCAAATAAATCCATTTTATGTGTTAAGGTTGATTGTATTGGAGAATGGAGGAATAAATATGAATTTGTTAGGCATTACAAGAAGTCAATTAATATTGATTGACAATGAAAGTTTTCTCAATGAGTTTGTTACGCAGTTTTATTCTAAAGATTCATACAATCAGGTTTATAGCAAGTTAAATAAGCATGTTATTAAGAAGTTTGGAAAACATTTTTCTGAATTTATCTATGATGATTATCTAGTTATTCAAAATGAAAAGAAAAGCAGCGCAGATATTAAAAATTACGCAAATACACTTTTTAAGTTCTTATTTTCTAAAGAAGTTCTCGTAGATGATGAGTTCAAAGGAATTTTTCCTCTTGAAAAAGTAAAGGAGCATTTTGTAAAACGAACTCAGAATAAAGATAGATTTAAACTGAGTAGACCAATAAATAAGTACCCTATTTTGGAATTTGAGGATTTACTTAAGTTAGAAAGTTTTTATGAAGTACATACAGATAACATAGAAAAACTTAAGATGAAATTATGTTGGTACATTCTTAATGAATATGACTTTAATAATAAAGATATTTTGAGTATTAAGAGCGATAACTTTGATAGCGGTCAATTACACATTGGAGATGAAACTATTGACTTACCGAATATTTTTGAGGAGTTATTTGAGCAGTTAAGTAAACGTAAAAATGATGGATTCACGAATTTGAATGGGAACTTGAAAGATTTAGCAAGAGAAGTTGGCATTACAAAAAATCTTACTCCTCAACTGATTAAGAACACTAAGACAGTTAATACTTTAAC
Source organism: Lysinibacillus xylanilyticus (assembly GCF_001183605.1). GTDB lineage: Bacteria > Bacillota > Bacilli > Bacillales_A > Planococcaceae > Lysinibacillus > Lysinibacillus xylanilyticus. The sequence goes on from NZ_LFXJ01000005.1 coordinate 349,444, forward strand.
GTGCCCTAATTGCCAAGAAAAATATTCATCGGACTTGCATAATTGGTGTGCCATTGAAGAAAAACTTGTATGTAAGGATTGTGGAGATTTGTTAAGAAAAGTATTCGGTTATCAGCAACTGTCAAATAGTCCTATTGAGAAGGTAAACAACTTCGAAGTGTTTGAGACACTTGAAAAGGAATACGATAAAAGAAAAAAGGAACTAACTAAGAAAGGAGTGGATTTTCAAAGGTTGTATGAAGTGATGCAAGAAATAGGTAGAATGGGGGAAAAGTATGTTTTTAAACTAGAATATCAAAAGTTAATTAACACCCCATTCGCAAACAAAATTGACAAGTCAATTGCAGATAATCCGAAAAATGGTTACGATATATTATCTTATGATTTGGAAGGAAATAAAATCTATATTGAGGTTAAAGCAACTTCTACTGATAAAGATGAGTTCTATATTTCACAACATGAACTAGATACCGCAGAGCAATTACTGAAAAGTGGAAAGAAACATTATGTTTATTTCGTAAAGGATATTCTTTCAGAAAATCCGATTCTAACTATAATTGATAATGTTTTAGATGATGATAGATTCACTAAAGTTGGTCATAATTGGAAAATGATTAATGGGAATTGAGGAAAAGGTGAGCAAATGCTCTCCTTTTTTTGTTTCCTACCTCCTCAAAACTGTACTCAGACGATTAAAGAATTAGATAGATGTCAGTTGGGTTGGATAGATTGCTCTCAGGTGGGTTCTGTGTGCCGATACACCTTCCACAGAGGAAGTAGTGTCGAAGGTGAGCGTGACATAACAGAGTGCTTTGCTACAAGCCCTATGAGCAACGATAGCGTTATAAATAACTTAGGTGTCATAATCATGCTTAAGGTGGTCATAGAGCTTGTGTGAGCATTTATAGCTATACCGTAGTTCGCTTAATAGTGTGACCTTCAAATTCATTTTCTAGTAGCTGAACAAATTCAGAGGGTTTCATTTCAAGTGCTTCTGACAAAAGAAAAATAGTAGTGATGGTAGGTTGTTTGATATTCCGCTCCAACATGCTTATATAAGTTCTGTCTAAACTGCTTCTATGAGCTAATTCTTCTTGTGAAAGTTTTAGAGATTTACGAACTCGTTTTAATACTGTACCAATTGTAATATTTTCGATTTCATTCAAGAGACAAAATCTCCTTTTTAAATCAATTACAATGGTATGTAAGACACTAAACCACATACTATGGACTACAAAAGTAATTAAGTTTTAAATTTATATACTAATATAGTCATAAATGTAGTATTATGTATTTGTAGACCATAGTATTATTATTGGAGTGGAATTAATGACAAAAAATAACACAAAATCAAAAATTATAGTAGCAATTATAACATTAGTTTTATTAGTAGCTTTTTCAGGTTATTTTATTAAAATATACAAAGAAAAAGAAGCTAGAGAAGAACTAGAAGCTTTGGTTGAATCAAAAGAATGGGCTTACGAGAGCTACATTGACTCAATAAACAACATGGAGAAAACAAGTGCTGTCGCTAAAAACTTAAAAATCATAAGGTTGTCATGGGATGCACTTGATGAAATTGAGAACAATGAAGAATACAAGAAAACAAACAAGGGAAATGAACATTTAGACAAGCTTAAAAAAGAAGCGATAGAGAATATGAATAACTCATTTGCGTCTGTTATGAAAGGAAATGTACTCTATAAGGACTATACAGAAGCAGAGTTATTTGCTGACGAGAAATATATCACTAAAGAAAATATGGCGCTATACCATGAAGCAGAAGATGTTTTTGACAGATATATCTCAGCAAAGTCAAAAGAGCTAAAAGAGAGCTTAGGAGAGGTTAAAACAGGTCACTCAGAGGACGAAGTGAAACTCATTTTAGGTTCTCCTAATAATATTTTCAATTCAGATGAAGCAGAGTTTTGGACATATGATGATATGGTTTTGACAATGAAAGATGGATATGTTTTTGATATAACCAACTCAAATTGAGTAGTGGGGCTAAGGGATAGAGCAATCAGCTCTATCTTTTTTGTTGTCTTGTCAGAAGCTTATAGTCACGCTATGAGGTGCTTTGATGAAGTCATGACATTGGTTGTCTGCTTCAATGGAGCGTCATGTGAGCTATGCTAGAGGTGGTTAGGAGCAATGGAGAACATTCCGTATGCACTTCAAAGTGGGTCGTGACGACATAGAGAGAGTGTGCAGTGATTCAGCAGATTTAATATATGATTTTTTAGCACAGTATTCAAGAAATATATAAAACCTAAAGACAAAGCCATATGATTCTAACCTTGAGATTATTAGGTTAATTGTGTAACATTTAGGTGTAAGGAGGCTTGGTTATGGGGAGTTTATATGAGTTTGAACAGAGAATGGGATTTAGAGAACATAATGAGGTTTATCAATATGAGATGGTTAGTGAGAAATTAAGAAATCAGTTTATATTATTAGTTTCAGAGTGTGTTCCCTATTCAGAATATGACTTATGGACACCTGTTACAAAAATACTTAATATTGAATTTGGTGAGATGAAGACCAATGGTATTTCGAATAAGGTTCAAGTTATTAAAATATTAAAGATGTGCAATAATGTTGGGGCATTATATTGCTTTGAAATTGTATTAGCAACACTAGAAGAATTAGTACAGTATGAAGTAGCAGAATCTACTGAAGGTGCAGGAGAATTAGTAGAGCATTTCCATTACTTAATTAGTGAGGTAAATAAAAAGTTTAGAGAAAATTCCTTAGGTTATGAATACATATCGGGGAATTTAATAAGAATAGATAGTAAGTTCATTCATCAAGAGGTAATAGTTAATGCTATTCAACTCTTATATGAAAACGAATTTGAGAGTGCTTCAAATGAGTATATGCAAGCATTTAATGATTACAAAAATGGAAATCTAAAAGGTTCTATCACAAATGCAGGGAAAGCATTTGAAAGTACTATGAAGATTATTTGTGAAGAATTGAATTACTCGTATAAACAAAGTGATAATGCTAAGAAGTTAATTTCAACTTTGATGAATAAAGAGTTTATTCCAAGTTATTTGCAGACACACTCTAGCGGATTAAGTAACACTTTAGAAAGTGGCTTACCAACTGTAAGGAATAAACATTCACATGGTGATGGAGTAATTGAAGTTGAAGTAACCGATAAGATTGTTCGGTATGCACTAAATCTATGTGCCACAAATATTGTGCTTTTAGTTGAAATCTACAATGAATATATTCATCACGGTTAGTACAGCGAAGTGGCGCTGTTACCAATGACGATACGATAATGTTTGACTACTTCAATTTAATTTTGAAGTGGTCATTTCATTTACTATCGAACTAAATTCCTGTTGATAATGCTAGTGGAATAAAATAGATTAGAACAGATTGTAACGCATCGAGATTTGTTCAAGTGGATGGTTGGTTGCATTGATTGCACTCAGATTGCTTCTCAGTTCTAAAGCAATGGCTATATCGCTTTTTCTAGAAATACGGTCGCTTTTTGTCTTATAATGGAATAAATATAATATAAGGGGTGTAAGTTGTGGTAGAGATGGTTGCTGAATCTAAACAGAATGAATCAAGTGAAACAGAAACAGAGACAAAGAAATTAAAAGTTGGTTTAATAATGCCTATATCGCATACTGAAGGTTATCCCGTAGGGCATTGGGGTGACGTGAGAAAAATAATTGAAGAAGCATTAAGTGAGTTTAAGGATTATAAAGTTGAAGTAAGTATGGTTAGCGAAGCAGAGGATTCTACATTAATTCAAAAAACAATAATTCAAAGAATCTATTCTGATGATATTGTAATTGTTGATGTTAGTTCTAAGAATCCAAATGTAATGTTCGAACTAGGTGTAAGATTGGCATTTGATAGACCGTTTATATTGTTAAAGGATGATTCAACAGATTATGTTTTTGATATTTCATCTATATACCATATAAATTATCCGAGAGATTTAAGGTATAAAGATATTGTTGATATGAAGAATCAATTGAAATTGAAATTAGATGCTACTTATAAGAAGTCGTTAAAAGAAGAAAGTATGTACTTAAAAGATTTTGGTACATTTAAAGTAGCGAATTTACAAAGCACAGAATTACCTATGATGGACTATCTTCAAAAAATGTTTAGTGATGTTAAGCGAGAAATTAGAGAAGTGAAGCCTAATAAGGTTGAATCGAAATTAACGTATCAATTCAGTGAAGAAAATAGGAAGAAAAGAGATAAGATATTAAAAGATAGAATTAATTTGATAGTTAGAGAATACATTGCGAATAATGATGTTGGAGATGGTTCGGAGTTATTCAGTGTAGAACATGAGGTTTTAGATTGGATTAATAGAGATAATGTGGTTAAGAGTTTAACTGAAGATAAAAATAAATTATATTTAGTGTTAAGCGATGTTTTAGATGACCTTGGTTATTTACCGTTTTAATATATTGCTATGCAGGAACTAGAATGAAATACAAACTAATATAAGAAGTCATGATATGCGGTAGAGTGAATTAATGCTCTATCGCTCTTTATTGTCTGGTCACACGTTCACCAATGAACCACAAGTCGCTAGACATTGCCATACAGATTTGCTTTAACGCTTCAATGAAACACTGTCAGAGTCATACTAGAGATAGATAGGGACAATGGAAAACATTCCGTAAATATTTCAAAGCATGTCGAGATGATATAGAGAACGCTTATCTTGATTCAAAGGATATTATGTACGATTTCCTACTAGCACATCACAATTAAGTTGGTGTGCTTTTTATATTGCCTACCTCTACAGAACAGCATTGTAACGCATCGAGATTCGTTCAAGTGGATATTTGGTCACATGGATTAATCTCACAGTTGGTTCTATGAAGCGTACTTGAGATTTTTGAGGAAGTATAACAAAAGAGCTTGCATATATGAGAATCAATCATAAACACAAGTCCTAGTTTGCTGTAATGAAGTTGGAATTTATTTTAATAAACTACCATTATACACGTTGAATACTATGAGCAAATTTTAATGGGGTCTGTTTTTCTAAATAATAATTCTCTGCTACCCAATATCTTTTTTGGTATTTCTTTAATCGTTCTTCTAAATCTCCTAAGTAAGTATCACGATGAAGTACACGTTCATACCTTACTTCTTTAGGGCAATCTAGGAATATTATATAATCGTAAAATGTTTTCCATTCTTCTCTCAAAAGAAATATGCCTTCGATGATTACTGTGCTATTAGGTGGTAAGTTGATTGATTTGCTTGTCAAGGTATCTTCTTCTTTGTTGTAAAATGGCAAAAGTAATTGCTTTTCGTTTTGATGTAGTTTTTCGTATAAAATTTCTTTTAGATAAATAGTATCCCATTGTAGCTGATAATATTCAAACCATTCATCATAGCCTGTGTTATATCTCATTTCTCTTTTAACAATATGGTCATCAATATGTAAAATCACTACATTATCAATTACATTTTTAAGTTGATGTACAAGCGTAGTTTTTCCTGCACCACTTAGCCCGTCGATTGCTACGATAAAAGGTCTATCTAAGTGATGCTTTTTATATTCTTCTTTGATTTCTTGTTTTAAAATATCGTTCATATCCATATAAATTACCTTTCCCCCAATTAAATGAAGATTCTCTATATGGGAAAATCATAACATAATGAAATGTGAGTTGGTAGAAGAATGGTAAATGTGCAACAAGTTAGATTGACTGTTACGACAAGAATGTTAGCAAGCGTCTAAAAGTGTTTAACGAGCTACAGAGCGTTGATAGCTGAATAGAGGAAATCATTTTTACAGGTTGTCTGATTGGAGCTACCAAGCCATTTGTGAAGCTGTAGGAGTGATTGAGGGAGCAAACAAAAGGACTTGCATATATGAAAATTTATCATACAGACAAGTCCTATTCTTTTGAGTTAAGCACTCGTTTGTGAAATAGAATTTATTTGATTTTGTAGTTTTAGTTATAGCTTTTTATAGCCTTCCCAACACCAAATGTGGCTAGAAGGATTAACGTTAAAGAAAAAATCAACGCCCATATATTTCCTTCCCCAAACAGAGCAGTTAATACAACATCAAACGAAGGTACACCCAACGAACTCAGCAATGGTAATGCAAGAGCTGTTGTAAGAAAACCCATTACGAAAATTACAAATGTTTTTTTGTTCATAGTATTCACCTCCTTTGTTACAAAATAACAAAATTTGGAATTGACAGTCATTTTTTGTAGTATAGCACATTTACAAATATTGGTGTGAGGTGAATGTTTAAGTGCGTTAAATAAGATTGACTGTTATCACAGGCGACACGACAAGACCTAAACCGTCCCATACTAATCTAATCAATCGCTAATCCATTATGAACCACATCATAAACCCGTACAGATTGCACCAATGGATAAACAGATGAAAGAGCAGCGAGTTACAGGTCAAATTGTTTCATTGATTAATGCGAGTAATTATTGATGGATATTTACATAGAGAAATGTAGGTGCTAACGATAGCCCACATAAATTAAAAGTGTTATCGTAAGTTGAATGTATGCTTTTGGTGAAAAGGATACATAACGAATGTTGATGTAGAGCCATTCTTATATAGACTGATATACGAATGTATGGTATTGTTTATATATTGACATAAGGATACATAATAAAAGGGGTTATAAACATGGCAAACACGAAATCGAAAGAAGGTACATTAATTGATGTACAACCGTTGAAAGAAAAGAAAGATATTAATAACTTGATTGAAGCATTGGGAATGACGAAAGAATTTGGTCTACGCAATCAACTTTTATTCAAGTTAGGGATTACAACAGGTTTACGTTGTGGTGATTTAGTAGCGCTAAATGTAGAACAGGTTAAAGGGAAATCGAAATTTCAAATCCTAGAAGGCAAAACTAAAAAAGAGCGTACAGTGATTCTATCACACGTAATGGAGGAAATTGCAGATTATACAGCAACACTGCCAACAGGCACAGTTTACCTATTCCCAAGCCGTAAAGGTGACGGTCATATTTCAACTACACAGGCATACAGAATCATTACTAATGCAGGTGACATGATTGGTAGGGAGGACATTGGTACTCACACAATGCGTAAGACGTTTGGCTATACATACTACCAAGCGACAAAAGACGTAGCCACACTAATGGAAATCTTCAATCACTCATCACAAAAGACAACATTGCGTTACATTGGGATAACAGAGGAATCAATTGAAAATAGCATTAAAAGTGTATCTTTCTTCTAACGGCTCTATTGTTCTAAAAGTATTGATACATAAGGGGTTATCACCTATTCGTTAACTACAAATTGACTTGTAAAATTCACATTTTACCTAGAGGTGATATTGCAGGTCAGTGAGTGTGTCAGAGCCATACAGCAACGTCACAGGAGCGCTACACAGAGCCGTCACAGGTCGAGTTGACACATTAATCATTCTAGTATCAGAACGTCTTACAGAGCCATCTGAATAGGGTTGGGGAAATATTGACAAAGAGCGGTAAACCTACCCCCGCACTTTCCGATATACCGAAAAATGGCATTTCAAAGAGAGCGTGTCCCGTTCCCTCAACACCTAACTAGAAAGAAATCGAAACGATATGATAAAGAAAGGCTGTTTTCTCAAAGATTGTTGTTATTCAACTAACGGAGCAGGTTAGTTCAATATAAACTATTTCCACACCTAAAATAAGAGTTGTTATTTTTTATTAATATTAGTATAGTTCAAAAAGATAATTTGAATTGATAGTAAGGGAGTGGTAATTATGTCAGGAATTAACCAGCACTTTGTTCCAAGGTTATACTTAAGAAAATACACCAATTTTAAGGAGTCCATCTGGGTGTATGATAAGATACAAAATAAAACTTACAACCCAGGCCTAATGGGGGTATCTTCAGAGAATTTTTTTTACACATTATCGGAAAAGGAAATTAATGATATTAAGAAAGAGTTACTTCAAGATGAGATTAATCCAAATTTTGTGGATGACTTATTTACCTATGAAATAGAGCCTGTATTTAATAATTCTCTTGAAAAACTACTTAACTCTTATAGCAAATTAAAAAATGAAAATGAATATGTATTATTAGAATCCGACTTATCACAATTAGCCTTCAGTCTAGCCTTCCAGTATTACAGAACAAAGTCTTTCCGTAACGGAATGCAACAAGACTTCAAAAGTTTTATAAGTAGAGCATTAAATGCTGAGTCTGTTGCGGAAATAGGAGGCTTTTTTGATGAGAGAATAGTACTTGAACATTCTAAAAAAATCTTTAGTAAATCCTATGTTTTAGCAGAAAAACTAGCCAACGATTACATTTGGATTCTTATGGAAAATAATACAGGAATACCCTTTTATACATCGGATACCCCAGTGGTAGCTTGGGTATTAGACGATGGGGAATTTCTACAAGCTATACATGAACCACCGAATGAAATTGACCAATATGCTATTCCTCGGACCGATAAACTCTTATTAGTACTTGCAAAGAGGGAGGAATTTTTAACTGAAATTTTGAATCATCGTAAGGTTAAATCAATAAAGAAAGTTGAAGAAATAGAATTTTACAATGTAGCTCAACTACATGCTTGTTTTCGACAGGTATTTTGTATTTCAAAAGATTTCGCTATGATAAATGGTTTAGATACAATTTTACCTGACCGTACTGCGGGGAAGGTGAAGATAAATTAGTTTTTTCTTTCAAATGTAAAATCAAATTTGTGTCATCTTCTTCAGAAATAATTAGAATATTAAACTATTTGCCTAATTGAACTAACAGAGTGCTTTAGTTTAAGAAGAACTTACGAAAGCTCAAAACAAAAAGACCAAGTTAATCTGCAAAATGTGTAGGTTCAACTTGGTCTTTATGTTTTAATAGCAACAATCTATACGAAAACAGCCTAAAGAAAAGAGCGATTGTATATGGTCGTATGTCTTCCTATTAAATATGACCTGTATCAACCACACAAATTGGGGTTACTAAGAAACGAGACTAGTATTCAACTTTTCAAAATGCTATTCTATCAATAGAAGGTGATAGTATTGCGTTCTGAAATCATTCTATTCTTAAATATCCGTATAATCCTTGCTCTGTAAGGGTTTCTGAGCTTTGGAAGATGTTTCATGAAGCCTTAAGGAACAACAATTCCATTCCACCAAGCATTGATGAACAATGACGTTTTCAAATCAGCGCAATTCAATACGAAGTTCCTAGAAGAGAATGATGTTTTGGGGACAAGCAAGTAAGGCGTATCAACGTTTAATCGTCTCGGCTATTAGTCGGGAAGCTTGCGAAATAGTTGTGCGGTATTTGTCAGCGGAATAGAATTAGGAATAAAACAAAACGGAATATCCGATTTTTAGACCCTTTAACGAAACGAATTCGTTAGGGGGTCTTTTTTGTGCGTAAAAGTAGTCAGCGTACCTGTATTTTCGATTTAGAAAATACTAGGCTTTATTTTGTGGTTTGTGACATAAGGTAACTACGTTTCAGCCGATTTCTTAGAGCGTGCGCCATTCTGCTAGTTATTGGGTGCGGTTGTCAAGCGTAAAACTATTAAAATTTCCATATTTTTCACTCTATTTATATTAGTAGCAGTCATGTAAACTATGTCTATTGGTAGAAATTTAATAGAAGAAAGTAGAGGAAAACCAATGAAAGCAATATATGTTTTTTTATCTTCCCTTATATTATTTGGACTTATTTCTGTTTCGCCAGCAGAAGCAGCAGAAAAATCCATCGATAGGTATTTTTTGGAGGATGTTGATTACGATCATTGGGCATACAATGAATTGGAACGCTTCTTGTATTCGGATATCATAGACGGATATGTGGAAACAGAATCGTTTGAAGAAGATGGAGAGAAATATGAATACACATCCGTCTCTATAAAACCAAAAAATTCGATTACTCGTGCTGAGTTCACTAAAATTTTAGTGAATTCGATGAATTTACGTGCAGGTGAAACAGTTAAATCTTTCCCTGATGTAAAACCGGTGAATTGGTATTACGAGTATGTTAAGGTTGCTAGTAGCCAAGGCATTATCAATGGTAAACCAGACGGTACTTTCCGACCGAATGACAAGATTACTCGTAACGAAATGGCAGTCATGATTTACCGTGCATTCGAGTCAAAGCTTGATTTTTCAGCAACAGGAAAAGTATTCCCGGATGTACCACAGGGAAATTTCGCCTATGAAGCGGTTATGAAAACGGCAGCTGTAGGAATTATCAAAGGGTACGGAGATGTTTTCAAACCTTACAATGATGCAACTCGTGCTGAAGCTATCGTGATGATTGACCGTGCCTTACATCTAGAGCCCGAAACAGATGGAGATCAACTTGCGATCATTCAAACAGTTGATCGTAACATTAAAGATGAGATGAAATTCACTGTACAAAAAGACTTAAAAGCATTAGAAGCACTTTATCGTGAAACGACAATTGGTTACCAATTAGCTTATTCACTTGATAGTTTGGATATGGTAGGTATGTTTGAAGGATCAGATACTATATTCAAGATGGAGCCGATTGGTGAATATGCGATCAATGCTGTTTCTGTAAATAATCATTTTGCTCAAGTCCGCATTGATAACTTAGTATATAATGAATCTTTGACAGCTCCAGATATGTCTTTTAACATGAAAATTGACTTATCAGGAACTGCTCATCTTAAGAAAAGTGATGATGGTAAATGGAAAATTTACAACGTTGTTCTTGATGAAGATGACTATGAACAAGATTGGAAAGAAGCATTAGAAACTGAGATCAACTAAGAACAAAAAAGCGGAAAAAGAAATCGCATAAAAAGCAAAGTAAATAAAAAGAAAGACGATAGCCTTATTGGCCGTCGTCTTTATTGTTGTCTACCCACTCTATACGCCCGGAATAGAATAGGGAGTAGAACACCTATCAAAGTTCGTAATTTTATAACCTTCTAGCTTTTATTAGTTAGGAGGTTTTTTTATGTCTAAAAATAAGCAGAGAACAGGCATGATTGACATTATAAGGGGGCATACAGCACAGGGAGAAGCGATAAGTTCAAATAGATTCCACAAAGAAAAAAGAGCCGCATATGCATCTTAATGATCTTCAAGAAAAACACTTCGTTAGTTTAACAAATTTATATATTTTACTAAGAACATTCAGTCCACTTACTAGGGGCCACACTTTTGTAAATAGATTAGTTTTTCATTAAATGTTTAATTTTTACACTTAATATATAGTCTGTTTGTAGCATAAAATTATAGTAGGTGTCTATTGCAAAAGGTTGCTAAATTAGTAATTTCGATTATTAGTGTGATTGTTTCGACTATAAAGAGAAACAGTACCATAAGGACAAGAGTATGGTTTTCCTAATGGATAAAATTTTCGGAGAGAAAAATTTATTTTGTTCAATCTATTAAATTGTATTCTTTTCAAGAGGGGATTGTAATTTGAATAGTCATTTTTACAAATTTAAAGAGTATTCATTAAGAGGTTTATTAAATCTACCAATTAATTGTATTGATATATTTTAATAGACATAATGTAAAAAAATAACTATACTGAATAGTGCGAAAACTACAGGGATTAAAGTCACATGTAATTATCTTTCAACAAAAAGGGGCACATAACAATGAGAAACAAAATTAAACACGGTATTTTTATTTTGTTGGCTTCTTCCGCGTTCGATCATGTTACAACCAACCTAGGATTGTCTAAAAAAATCACTTCTTTCAATGAAATCTTTCCTTTGACAGTCACGGAAGGTATCTTTGTCGGAATCAATATGATTCTTTATTTGTACGGATTGTTTGTTTTATCTAGTGGGATCGTCCAGCTTATTAAGAGAAAGAGGTATGCGTAGTTTCAAAGAATCGATGGAGAGAATGCGAAGTGTCCCCGTTGGTCGTAGATGGAGGCACTAGCGCATTCTTCATTTCCTTTATTTGGTTTGTTAGGGTATTTTTATCTTTTGGTAAATGAGATTGCCGATGGGATAGGGGAGTTGTATATGATAAGTAACAGCGACAGTAGTAAGGTGGTCAAGGAGATGTACCCTCCCACGTCTTTGCAGGAAAGAAATGTGAAATCAAGAGAGTAATCGGAGAGTACCCGCATTGCAATACGTTTGAGGAGGGAAATAGGATGATCATTGAAGTAACGGGTCTGGTGAAAAAGTACAAGGATTATACAGCTGTGAATGGTGTCAATTTGAGTATTAACGAAGGTGAAATATTTGGCCTGCTGGGACCTAACGGTGCAGGCAAATCGACAACGATGAATACTTTGCTGGGCTTGTTAAGAGTCAACGATGGCACAGTGAAGATGTTCGGCAAGGATTTTTCCAAACATGCGAGAGAAATTAAAAGATCTGTCGGATATGTGCCGCAGGACTACGCTTTTTTCGAGACCTTAAGCGCCATCGACAATGTGATGTATTGGGGTAAGTTATATGGATTGCGTGGCGAAAAGTTAGATAAAGCCGTGCAGGAAGCGCTAGAGTTTACCGGACTCTGGGACAGAAGAAAAGGCATTGCTAAGACTTTTTCGGGTGGTATGAAGAGACGTCTGAACATCGCTTGTGCGATTGTACATAAGCCGCGTATCTTGTTTATGGATGAACCGACGGTCGGAATCGATCCTCAATCGCGCAACAATATTCTGGAATCAATCAAAATCATGAATCAAAATGGGATGACTATCATCTATACGACACATTACATGGAAGAAATCGAGGTCATCTGCGAACGTGTTGCTATTATGGACTTTGGTAAAGTGATCGCACTTGGAAGCATCGAGGAGCTGATCGATTCCATTTCGACAGGAAATCGATTGAGCCTGGAGCTTGTATCGAATACCGAAACTGCCGTTTCAGTGATTGAAAAGACGGATGGCGTCACCGCATGCAATAACATAAACGGAGTACTTGACATCCATTTGGAAAAAAACGAGAGATCCCTTACGGTGTTATTGGAAAATCTAATCCAGAATGAATATGAAATTAAATCCATGACGATGGAAAAACCGAATCTGGAGACGGTGTTCTTGCAGTTAACTGGTAAAAAACTGAGAGACTAATTCGAGGTGGTGGTGAAACTATGAATATTCTTACACAAATTTATTATTCAGGAAAGCGGATCTTGATGGATCCTAAACCTATCTTCGTCAGATTGCTCAGTTTTATGGTGATTATCTTAATATTGGGTTCAGCTTTCAAAGACCAGTTTAATGTCACCTCATTGGATAAAGTTAAGGTCGTCTACAGCAATAAGGATTCAGGTCCACTTGGTAAACTGTTCATCAACTCCATGATTGGTTCGCAAGACATTAAATCCTTGGCGGAGTTCGATCAAGTTCACTCTCTTGATGAGGGACGAGAGATTCTAAATAACGATGAGGCAGATGCGTTTATCTATATTCCTGATGGATTCTCGAATCAAGGGGAAACGGAAGGGACAAGCAAAACGGTTGAAGTCTACCTTGCCAAATCTACCGGCGTCGATACGACAATCGTCCGGAATGTCGTGGACACTCTGGTGAATGACATGAATACCGCAGGCGTAGTCGCCACCATGTCGGGCGATTTGCAAGTTGAACAAGCGAATTCGGATACTAGTTTGAAAGAAGAGCCTCTAACCGATTCCAAATCGGCAACAGCGATGGGGTATTACGCCATTGCAATGCTTCTGATGTTTCTGTTACGCGGTCAGGAATACGGCGCGTCCGGAATGGGAGAGGACTATTTGGGCACAGTGGGTGATCGGCTCAAGCTCTCGCCGATTAAACCTTTTGAACAATACCTAGGTAAAACGATTGGTCTTTCCTTGGTTACCTTCTTGCAGGGCATGGTGATTATCCTATTTACCAAATATGTATACGATGTTGATTGGGGTGATCACTTTGCTGTCATCGTTTTGGTTGTCTTTGTATTCTCCTTATTAACCACGACGCTAGGTGGCATGTTAACCATTCTCACCCAGGATTCCGTAAAAGCCGATTCTATTGCTAACATTGTGACTCTGGGGTCAACTTTCCTTATCGGTGGCTTTGTCATTGTTGATTTTGGAGCCTTCGCAGCAATTGCGCCAAGCTATTATGCAAAATCAGCGATATTCAATGTCGTGTATAACGATCAGCTGGGTTCTGCTTTTATGAATATTGGTCAAATGTTGGCTATCACGATGTTATTCGCGGTGATTAGCATTTTGGTTTCAAGGAGGAAAAGAGCATGACAATCTTATCCAACAGCATAAAACGAATATTTCGTAAACGAACAAACATCTTGTTTATGCTTGTAATTCCGATCCTAATGAATTTGTTTTTGATTTCCGCTGCAACTAAAGATGTAAAATATAATTTAGGCATACTAGATCAGGATTCCACCCCGTTCACAAAGGAACTTGTCTCGAAAATGCAAGAAAAATACAATGTGACATTACTGACCCCAAGTGACGATGTGAAGGGCTTAATTGTAAACAAGAAACTGGACATCGCTTTTACTTTTCAATCAGGATTCACTGCAGATATGCTGGAAGGAAAAGATGTTGCTGCTATAAGCTATGCCCTTGAAGCTTCCAATGTGGCCAGACCCGTTCAAGTGTATGTATCTAGTTACATATCGTCTGCGAAACAAATTGCGACATCTGCAAAAGGGAATGAAGATGTATTCTATAAGGGGTTGGAAGCTTACAATAAGAATGCATTTGCTGTTGAATATAAGAGCTTTTCCACTGGTGTCTCTGAAAAAGACGTAAACAATGCGGTTACGTCACTGGGATACATCGCGTTTGGTATGTTGTTTCTGATTTCCTTTTCCACAAGCTTGATTTTGGAGGATAAGCTTACCGGAGTCTATGATCGGATCACTGCAACCCCGCTGACACGATCTAGTTATTTCTCACAGCATATGTTAGCCAGCTTCCTTGTTGCAGCGATTCAGGTTCTGCTGTTAATCAGTTCTTTACCGAAACTGGTCGATATATCCTATGGGTCGACGTCAAATCAGCAACTGGAGGTCATCGCAGTTTGTCTTGCGTTAGCCCTTGCCTGCGTAGCCATTGGCGTTGCCATCAGCAGATTTTCAAAAAGCGCACTGATGGCAAGCTCGCTTACAGCTTTGATCAATATCCCGATGCTTATGCTCGGTGGATGTTTTTGGCCTAGAGAAATCATGCCGGACTTTATGCAAAGAATTAGTGATTTTATGCCAACGACTTGGTTTTTACAAGCAGGGGAGACTGTTTTGTACGGCAAAGGTTTAAACGGTGCCATCCCTGAATTATCATATTTGATTGGCTTTGCTGCCTTGTTGTTGATCGTAACATTTGCCTTTAAGTCGGAAAAAGTGAGATAAATACAAATAAACTCCAGTCATGGATGAAGTGCATCCCATGTACAAGGGGTATAGAGGAAAACTATAAATTTTTATTACCTTCTAACTTTTATTAGTTAGGAGGTTTTTTAGACTGTAAAGTGCAAGAGAATCAGTCGCGGATGTTGTTTAATAATTGCTAAGTAGCTTATTGTGAAGTTATAGGAGCGATTGAAGAAGCGGAAAAAAGAACTAGCGTCTAGTAACTAGTCCTGATACATACAAGCTTAGAATTAATGTTCAACTTAATCGCTTGTATTTTCTTCTTTATCTCGGTTGTTCTTTTTCAATATTTCAATGATTTCTTTATTTTGGTCACGTATATCTTTCAAAATTCTTTCTATTGCTAAACCTGTAAAAACTAAAAGTAACACTAATATAAACGTAAAAATACCCATCTAGTTCAATTCCTTCTCTTACATATTTCTTAATTATTCAGAAATTCCATATATAAGGGAATTATAGCGTATTATGATTGTTTGTAGAAATTAAAATGGAAAAATTGAAATATTTTGGTATGTTATCTAAAGTCGTAGGTGATAAAATCAACGTCAGGTTTTAAAGTGGCTAATAGAAGGATTCACTCTACTGTAAGTTAAATTTGATTTGATTAATTTGCATAGAGGGTGGGGGAGATTCATTTGTGGAGTAGCAGCTGTTTTCGCTTTTCATATTTATCGACATTAACCTGTCCCAAATAAATTAAATCGGCTTTGCGAAGCCAAACCTTCCTTTTTATAGTATAATAAGCGTAAGTACAGCATTTGTTTGTGATGTGTAAGGGAAAGGATGATATTTGTATGGCAGAGAAAGTAGGACAATCTTTCGTACAACCAACGCCTTCTGGAAAAGAAGAACTTGGGAAAATTGAAGTAGCAGCAGAAGTAATCGAGGTTGTTGCTGGAATCGCAGTGAACGAGGTAGAAGGGGTCGCGGCAACTCGTGGTAATATTGCTACTGGCGTAGTAGAACGCTTCGGTAAAAAAGTTCACAATAAGGGCATTAAATCGGGTGTTACTGAAACTGGTGAGATTGCCATTGATGTATTTTGCTCTGTAAAATATGGCTTTACAATCCCAAAAGTGGCGAAGGAAGTACAAACTCAAATTCGCCAAGCGATTTATAATATGACAGCACTTGAAACAGCAGAAGTGAATGTACACATTACAGGTATTCACTTTGAAAAAGAAGAAGTAGCTGTACAAGAATAAAAAGAAGGGTTGCCTATAGGGCAATCCTTCTTTTTACGTAGTTAACGGAAATTGATTAGCAGTGATTAGTATCGCTACTTTATTATATTTCAATTTGCTTTGGCTTTCTCCAGAACAAAGCAAGTATTACGCCGATTGCTAAAACAATTGTCGCAAAGTAATATGGATAGTTTAAATTTATATCGAACAATATCCCACCTAAAATAGGACCAAAGATATTACCGAGACTTGTAAACATGGAGTTCATGCCACCGACGAATCCTTGTTCATTACCGGCAATTTTCGATAAATAAGAGGTAACGGCAGGACGTATTAAATCGAAGCCGACGAAAATAAAGAAAGTGACAAATAATATTGCGAAATAGTGGCTAACAAGGGTCATAGCAAATGTTAAAACAGCAGATAGGATGAGTGAATATCGTATAAGATTAATTTCGCCCATTTTCTTTGTCAGCCAATCGAATAATACTAGCTGAGCAACGGCCCCAACTACCCCACTTCCCGTAATAATAATCGCGATATCTGAAGGCGTGAATGCGAATTTATGATCCACAAATAGGCTAAATAACGATTCAAATGCAGCTAAACCAAATGATAGTACGAAAATAAGCACGAATGGTATAAGGTATAGTGGGCTAAAAATGCGCTTCGCACTGCCTAAAATTGATGGTGCAGACTCTGTATCATCTGAAGTACGTGCCGGCTCTTTTAGTAATATAATTGATAAAATCGCTGCTAAAAATCCAAGTATACCTGCAGCGTAAAATGGTATGCGTGTTCCGAATTCTGCCAAAAATCCACCGATACCAGGTCCGATAATAAAGCCAGTACTAATCGCTGCACTCATATAGCCTAGTGCCTTTGAACGTTGTGACAATGTTGTAATATCAGCAATATAGGCGGTCACCGCAGGCATGATAAAGGCAGCACTTACACCACCTAACATACGTGAGATAAAGAGTATTTCAACTGTGCGCCCAAGTCCGAATAGCAGCTCTGAAAAACCGAATATAAAAAGACCTGCAACGATCATAATTTTTCGGCCAATACTATCCACCATTTTACCGGCAAATGGTGAGACAATAAGTTGAGTAATAGCAAATGCTGCCACCATATAACCAACAACAGAGCCTGAAATTTTCAGGTCATTCATGATTGTTGGTAGCACAGGTATAACTAAACCAATACCTAAAAAGGCAATGAATAAATTCGATAATAAAATACTTAATGTTAAAATTTGTTTCTTATTCATTTTGTTCTCCTTCAATCTTTCACGATACATGAATCTAAATCTACTATAATATTTCCACGTAATACAATAAACCCTATAGTAACTATAGGGTCAAAAGATTTGTTTTAATTTTTTTCAGTTTTTTATAAGTTTGGAAGTATTAGTTCGTAGTTATACTAGGTGGCACAATAATTTTTAAGGTAGCAGAGAAAGTGCACAATAAATTTTTTTATTGCTTCGAAGTGTTGTTTCACTATTTAAGTATTCCCTCGACTAATAATTCCTAAAGAAGTTTTTATGGCTTCAAAACGAATTTTATGTTTACAATCCTCGCAGTAAAATAGGCGGGATTTGCGTTCTTTGTATTGCTTATATTGTTCCTCACCCTCATATAATTTGAAAGTTCTTTTGCAACTTGTACATTTAACTTCATAATGCATAATGTACACTTCGAAAGATGAATTATTTTCCTTAATTATAACATTCTTGTTATTTAAACATTAATGGTGAATTTTCATTTTCTACATTTAATTTCATAAAGTTGATTGAAGGGTGTTAAAATAAACAAAAACTTGCTTGAAAAAGGTATCAGATTATTTAAAACTTGCTTGAATTCGTGTTTCTCATACGAATTTATGCTATTATAAACCTTAATGCCACTTAAGAAGGAGAGCTTTACATGAAACGACATGAAGCACGCGAAAAAGCGTTGCAAGTTTTGTTTCAGCTAGACAATACTGAACTAACAGTAGAAGAAGCAATGGGCCATATCAAAGGTCAACCAACAAATGTCTTCTACGAAAAGATTGTTACTGGAACAGTTGAACATTTAGAGGAAATCGATGCTACTTTAGAGCAGCATCTTGAAAAGTGGTCACTTGCCCGTTTACCTAAGATTGAAAGAACGGTTTTACGTCTAGCTGTATACGAGATTTTATACATGCCAGAAACACCAAAAAGAGTAGTACTTAATGAAGCAATCGAGTTATGCAAAACATTTGGAGACGATGGCTCGTCGAAATTTGTTAATGGCGTACTTTCTAAATTTACAGAACTATAAAATGTGTTGAATTGGAAGGAGTAACTAAGGTCTATGTCAAGTGCAATTATTAATGGTAAAGAAATTGGTCAAGAAATTCGTAATTCAGTAGCAGAGCGAGTAACGCGTTTAAAAGAGCAAGGATTAACACCAGGCTTAGCGGTTGTTTTAGTAGGAGACAACCAAGCCTCAGCTACATATGTGAGAAATAAGCAAAAATCTTGTGAAGCCATTGGTATGTTTTCTGAGCTAATCAAACTACCAGAGGAAACTACGCAGGATGCATTATTAGCACAAATTGAATTATTAAATAATCGTGAAGATATTCATGGTATTTTAGTACAATTACCACTCCCAAAACATATTGATGAGGATACTGTTATTGCCACAATTGCTGTTGAAAAAGACGTTGATGGCTTCTCACCAGTAAGTGTTGGGAAAATGATGCTTGGCCAAGACACATTTTTGCCTTGTACACCGTTTGGCGTAATGAAGCTTCTTGAATATTCAGGAATTGAAATAGCAGGAAAGCATGCGGTCATCGTGGGTCGTAGTCATATCGTTGGGAAACCAATGGGACAACTTCTACTACAAAAAGATGCAACCGTTACATACACGCATTCCAAAACACCAAATTTACCTTCATTTACTAAACAAGCAGATATATTAATTGCAGCAGTTGGACGTGCAAACTTTATTACGAAGGAGCATGTTAAAGAAGGCGCAGTTGTTATAGATGTTGGAATTAATCGTGATGAAAACAACAAGCTTTGCGGTGATGTAAACTTTAGTGAGGTCGATGGTATTGCTTCTCACATTACACCTGTACCAGGCGGCGTAGGACCAATGACAATTACTATGCTACTATTCAACACAGTTCAAGCAGCAGAAAATAAGCTTGCACTTCAAGTTAAGTTATAATTTTAAATGACTCTTTAATTTGCAAAAAGCTATCTCAATATTCTTATTGAGGTAGTTTTTTTGCATTTTTTTTTACTTTCTGGGTGTTCTTTGTGAACGAACGTCTAATGTAACGTTTGGGTCATACATATAAATAGGGAGGTTTTTTTTGGAAAACATAGATTTAATACTTTTAATCAAACATATCATTATCGGTCTTGTACAAGGATTTACTGAGCCGATTCCTGTATCATCGAGTGGACATGTTATGATTGCTAGTGAAATTCTTGGTCTAGGTGAGCAAGGTTTTACTTTTGCTATTTTAACGAACACAGCTTCTTTACTAGCTATTGTCTATATTTATCGGGAGGATATTGTCCGACTCATCACAAATTTTTTCCTTTATCTAAAAACACGAAAGAATCGTTATAAAGCTGATTTTCGTTTTGCAGTATTTATTGTGATTGGTTCTATTCCAGCAGGCGTTTTAGGTGTTTTATTAAGTGATGTTATTGCGAATAATGTTGGTATGACTACAATTGCTCTTATGTTATTTGTGACAGGTATTGCCTTATGGCTAATCCGTAATATGCGTGGTACGAAAAAGGATGCGGATTTGACTGCAAAAGACGCCATTATCGTAGGTCTTGGTCAAGCTGTAGCTTTAACACCTGGCATTAGTCGTTCAGGAGCAACCATTATTTCAGCCATTGCAGTTGGTATGAAGCAGGAAACCGCTTTGCGATTTTCCTTTATGCTTTATATTCCTGTAAGTCTTGGTGGGGTTGTCCTTGGGATCTCAGATTTTTTAAAAGAACCTAATAAAGGTGCATTAGCAATTCCTTATGCTGCGACATTTATTGTTACATTATTTATGACTTATTTTGCGATGCGTTGGTTTATGGGAATCATGAAAAGTGGCAAGCTTAGCTACTTTTCATATTATTGCTTTCTCGTAGGTACGTTATTATTAATATTTTATTAATTTAAAAAGCCTCATAACTATAATTAGTTGTGAGGTCTTCTTGTTGAAAAATGAAATGAATGTTGTAGCGTCTTAAATGAGGAGGTTTACCGTTCCAGGCTACAAGCCATAATGGAAAAGAAAAGACTTTTATCAGTGATGTGCTTGTAGCTTACTGTTACTTCCTTCCCCTATGTTTCGCAGATATAAGTATTTGTTGTTGCTGCCGCTTCGCTTTCGCACAGAAAAGCCATGTTGCTGCCGCTTCGCTTTCGCACAGAAAAGCCATGTTGCTGCCGCTTCGCTTTCGCACAGAAAAGCCATGTTGCTGCCGCTTCACTTAATTGCTATAAACTTCATCCTAAAGTTAAATGAAATAGTTGATTGTAGTGGAGACCAGGCGACTCCTCCGGGATCAGCGGCTTCCCAAAAAAGCGCCCAATCGGAACGAAAATCAACCCCTCACTTTGCCGAGAAGTTGCAGTGGAATTCCTGAATTTGTAATTCTAATGCGTTTGCATAAGCAATCATTTCGTTTGATGGAAGCTTTATCGAGGTAACTATTCAATAGAAATGTTATAGTAAGATTTTCAAAGTATGAGAAAGACAGTCGTTTTTTCTAACGAAACTGCATTTTGGCACGTCAGGCGCAATAAAAAATGTTATGATAGGTGTAGTTTTGTGAAAAACTTGATTTTAGTAAAGGAGCCGGAAAAATGTCATCTGCTTCTTATTTAACTGTAAAAGCATTAACAAAATATATTAAACGGAAATTTGATGCTGATCCGCATTTACGTGAAGTCTACGTAAAGGGAGAGTTATCCAATGTCAAGATTCATCAATCAGGACATATTTACTTTACATTAAAGGATGATGGAGCACGAATTGCTGCTACCATGTTTAAAACGGCAGCCACAAAATTAGCGTTTGAACCAAAGGAAGGTATGCAAGTATTTATCCGTGGAGATGTAAACGTTTATGAAGGCTACGGTACATATCAATTATATGTACAGGAAATGCAACCAGATGGAATTGGTAGCTTGTTTGTTGCCTTTAACCAGCTGAAAGAGCAGTTACAACAAGAAGGGCTTTTTAAACCTGAGTGGAAACAACCAATTCCGAGGTTTCCAGAAAAAATCGGTGTTTTAACGTCGACAACAGGTGCCGCCATTCGAGATATCTGTACAACATTAAAAAGACGCTATCCGCTTGCGGAAGTTTTTATTTATCCAACCCTTGTACAGGGAGCACAAGCAGCGCCAAATATTGTTCAAAATATTGAGCGAGCAAATATTGATGCTAGTTGCGATGTATTGATTGTTGGGCGTGGCGGTGGATCAATTGAAGATTTATGGGCATTTAATGAGGAAGCTGTTGCACGAGCGATTTTTGAAAGTCGTATTCCTATTATTAGTGCAGTAGGCCATGAAACTGATACGACTATCGCGGATTATGTAGCTGATTTGCGCGCACCGACACCAACTGCAGCTGCTGAAATGGCTGTACCGGATCAACAAGATTTATATCAACGGGTGCTTACACAAAAATCACAACTGCATCAAATTGTAAGAGCGCAACTTATGGCAGAACGTCAACGTCTAAATAAGCTCCAACAATCTTATCCGTTGTCAATGCCAGAACGCCTATATCGACCATTTACGGAAAGGCTGGCACAACTCGAATCGGGATTACAAAAAGCAATGCAAGTCGATTTGATGAAGAAAACAGCGAAGTTTCAACAATTACATAGTGCGGTAGAACAGCACTCGCCGAAAAAGGCATTAGCTTTCCATCAACGAGAACTAGAAACTCACGTCCAACAATTAACTCGTGCTGCAACGCATTATGTAACGAAGCAAAAACAACAATTTGAGGCAACTGTCAGAACTTTAGAGGCATTGAATCCACTTGCCATTTTAACAAGGGGCTTCACGGTAGCTTATAAAGATAATCAAATGTTAAAATCATCAGCTGATATAAAGCCACAGGATCAATTAACACTTTCCTTCCATGATGGAAAGGTTATTGCTGATGTGGTAAAGATCTTGCCGAAAAATGAGGGGGAATAATTGTGGCAGAGAAACAACAAACTTTCGCAGATGCAATGATGGCACTTGAGGAAATTGTCCGTCAGCTAGAGCAAGGTGATGTGCCGCTAGAAAATGCAATTGATCTATATAAACAAGGAATGGAGCTATCACAATTTTGCCATAGCAAGCTGCAACATGCTGAGGAGCAGTTAATTTCTATTGTCCAAGAGACAGGTGAGACTACGGCATTTGATCCACTAAAGGGAGAGAACTAAAAATGAACGAGCAATTAAAACATTTTATTGAAAGCAACATACCACAAGTTGAAGCTGAAATGTTTGCACTAGTCGAGAAAATTGATGCACCAGTGAATTTAAAAGAATCAATGCTTTATTCATTAAAAGCTGGAGGTAAACGTATTCGCCCTCTTTTCGTATTAGCTGTTCTTGAACTATACAATAAGAATTTGAAGGATGGTTTAACTGTAGGGTCTGTAGTTGAAGTCATCCATACGTATTCGTTAATCCATGATGATTTACCAAGTATGGATAATGATGATTTCCGTAGAGGAAAGCCAACAAATCATAAAGTTTATGGTGAGGCATTAGCGACACTTGCAGGCGATGCATTGAATACACTTGCGTTTGGTATTTTAGCACGCATGGATGTATCAGCTGAAAAACGCATTGAACTAGTCAATCTGTTAAGTAAAGCAGCTGGTGCAGAAGGTATGGTTGGGGGTCAAGTACTCGATATGGAAGGTGAGAAGCGTCAGCTAAACTTAGCTGAACTTGAGCATGTCCATGTCAATAAAACTGGCGCTCTTTTACGATTTAGTATTGAAGCGGGAGCAGTGTTAGCTGATGTAACGCAAGAAAATCGCGAAACTTTAAAGGAATATGCGCATCATATCGGTCTTGCCTTCCAAATTCAAGACGATATTTTAGATATTGAGGGTACTACAGAAGAACTAGGTAAAACTGCCGGTAAAGATGTAGCAAGTGATAAAAGCACATACCCAGCTCTATTATCTATAGATGGAGCAAAAGAAAAGCTTACTGAGCATTATCAACATGCCATTAACGCACTAGATAAATTGGAAGTGGATTCCAGCTTATTGCGTGAGTTTGCAGCCTATATTGTACATCGTAAAAACTAGGGGAAAAACGAGGCGTTAACGGCACATAATATGCTAGAATAGGTGAGGGCGTTTGCCAATGTGCAAACATAAAGTGTTCGTACTTTTAGCATATTAATAACACTGTTATAATGGTGGAAACACAATTACGGTGAATAATTTATTGAAAAGGTGTGTGAGAAAGGTGGATTTAAATAAGATAACTAGTCCAGCCTTTTTAAAAAGCTTAGATAAGAAGGGCCTTGAGCGACTTGCACAAGAAATTCGTACCTTCTTAATCGAAAAATGTTCTGTCACAGGTGGTCATATTGGACCGAACCTAGGTGTTGTGGAGCTAACAATTATGCTCCATAAAATGTTTGACAGTCCACAAGATAAGTTTTTATGGGATGTTGGCCACCAAGCTTACGTGCATAAAATTTTGACAGGTCGTGCAAATCAATTTGATACATTACGTCAGTTCAAAGGGCTTTGTGGTTTTCCAAAGCGTGTGGAGAGTGAACATGATGAATGGGAGACTGGTCATAGCTCGACATCTTTGTCAGGAGCCATGGGTATGGCAGCAGCACGTGATATCAAAAAAGAAAAGAATTTCGTAATCCCAATTATTGGAGATGGAGCCTTAACTGGTGGTATGGCACTGGAGGCATTAAACCATATAGGTCATGCTAAAACAAATATGATTGTCATTTTAAACGATAATGAAATGTCAATCGCTCCAAACGTCGGAGCGTTACACAATGTACTTGGGCGTCTTCGTACAGCCAAAGAATATTCAAAAGCAAAAGAAGAACTGGAATCGCTCATTAATAAAATTCCAGTGCTAGGTGGTAAGCTTGCTACAACGGCTGAGCGCGTAAAGGATAGCTTAAAATATTTAGTAGTATCAGGTGTGTTCTTTGAAGAGTTAGGCTTTAAATATCTTGGTCCGATTGATGGACATGATTTTGATGCTCTGGAGACAACTTTATCACAAGCTAAAAAAGTAAAAGGCCCAGTGCTCGTTCATGTCATTACGAAAAAAGGCAAAGGTTATAAACCTGCAGAGGATGATACAATTGGTAATTGGCATGGGACAGGACCTTATAAAATTGAAAACGGTGCCTTTGTAAAGTCTGAGGCGAAAGGTCCAGCTTGGAGTAGCTTGATTGCTGATACAGTCCGCAAAATTTCTCATGAGGATAAACGCGTTGTCACTATTACTCCTGCAATGCCAGTGGGTTCAAAATTACAAGGGATTCAAAAGGATTTCCCAGAACGTTTCTTTGATGTGGGGATTGCTGAACAACATGCAGCAACGATGGCGGCAGGTTTAGCGACTCAAAACATGAAGCCATTTTTAGCCATTTACTCAACATTCCTTCAACGTGCCTATGACCAAGTACTACATGATATCGCACGTCCAAATCTGAATGTCTTTATTGGAATTGACCGTGCAGGCTTAGTTGGTGCAGACGGTGAAACACATCAAGGCGTATTTGATATTGCATTCCTTCGTCAAATACCAAATATGGCAATTATGATGCCAAAAGATGAAAATGAAGGTCAGCATATGGTGAAAACAGCCATTGACTATGATGGCGGTCCAATTGCGTTACGTTATCCACGAGGTAATGGTATAGGTGTTCCGTTAGATGATGAGCTTCTGACGTTACCTATTGGTAGCTGGGAAGTGTTACGTGAAGGTAAGGATGCAACGATTTTAACCTTTGGTACGACGATTCCTATGGCAATGGAAGCAGCCAATATTTTAGCACAGCAAGGTATAGAGATAGAAGTAGTCAATGCTCGTTTCATTAAACCGATGGATGAGGATATGCTTCACCGTATATTAACAAGTCGTAAACCAATATTGACGATTGAAGAGGCAGTCCTACAAGGTGGTTTTGGTAGTGGTGTATTAGAATTTGCCCATGACCATGGCTATTTAACTGCAATAATCGATCGCATGGGAATCCCTGATCAATTTATTGAGCATGGTAATGTAGATCAGCTTCTCGCTGAAATTCATATGACGGCTGAGGATACAGTGGCACGTATGCACGTGTTACTTCAACAAAAACAGCAAGTAGGTTTGAATAAATAATGACAAAACAACCAAAAGAACGTGTAGACATTTTACTTGTAGAGCGTGGGCTATGCGAAACGCGAGAAAAAGCAAAGCGCTCTATTATGGCAGGACTAGTTTTTTCTAATGAAACTCGCATTGATAAGGCGGGGGAAAAAATAGCTATAGATGCACCATTACAAGTAAAAGGCTCTGATTTGAAATATGTTAGTCGTGGCGGCTTGAAACTTGAGAAGGCGCTACAAATTTTTGATATGTCTGTAGAGGGGAAGCTAATGCTTGATATTGGCTCCTCTACAGGAGGTTTTACCGATTGCGCATTACAGCAGGGTGCAAGACATTGTTACGCATTAGATGTTGGTTCTAACCAACTTGCATGGAAAATCCGTTCTGATGAACGTGTAACTGTAATGGAAAAAACAAACTTCCGTTATACGACAGCAGCAGATTTAACAGAGGGATTACCAGACTTTGCAACAATTGATGTTAGCTTTATTTCATTATCACTTATTTTACCTGTCTTAAAAACATTATTAATGCCAGGTGGCGATGTAATGGCACTGGTGAAGCCTCAGTTTGAAGCTGGGAGAGAGAATGTCGGTAAAAAAGGTATTGTTCGTGATAAAAAAGTACATTTAGAAGTTTTAGAAAAGACAGCTGCAATGGCGACAGAGGTTGGCTTTGTCGTTAAGGATGCTTCGTTTTCTCCGATTACAGGAGGAGAGGGAAATATTGAATTTTTATTCCATTTAGTGAATCCTATAGGTAATGAAGAAATTCCTGCATATACAGCTTTTAATGCACTCGTTGAAGAAGCGCATAGTGCACTAAAATAACACGTGCTCGCTTATAGAGCCGTGTTTTTTCTTGTGCTTTTATGTGTAAAATGGTAGTGTAAATATACAAATATTCAACTATTTATAAGAGGTGACCGACATGAACAAAGGACAAAGACATATTCGAATTCGGGATATTATTGCCAATCATGAAATTGAAACACAAGATGATTTAGTCGATTTTTTAAAAGATGCAGGCTATAATGTGACACAAGCAACAGTATCACGTGATATTAAAGAGCTTCATCTTGTAAAAGTACCTTTACAGGATGGACGCTATAAATATAGCTTGCCCGCAGACCAACGTTTCAATCCTATACAAAAATTACACCGTGTGTTAGCTGATGCTTTTGTCAGCATTGATGGTGCATCACACTTTTTAGTAATGAAGGCTCTTCCTGGTAATGCCAATGCTATTGCATCACTACTTGACCATTTAGATTGGCCTGAAATTTTAGGTACTATTTCTGGAGACGATACTATTTTAATTATTTGTCGTAACGAAGATGAGCGTGAAAATACAAAAAATCGCTTATTAGAAATGCTATAAAATAGTAGAGTAATTTGATACAGAGGTGACAATTTGTGTTAAGAGAGCTTAGTATTCGAAACTTTGCCATCATTGAGGATTTAACAGTTAGTTTTTCAGGTGGTTTAACAGTTTTAACAGGTGAAACAGGTGCAGGAAAATCAATTATTATCGATGCCGTGCATTTACTTGCTGGTGGACGAGGAAATTCCGAATTTATTCGTCATGGAGCTAAAAAGGCTGAATTAGGTGGTTTATTTCAAATTTCAAGTTCTGGACATCCTGTTCATAAGAAACTTGAAGAGGCAGGCATTGAAATTGAAGAAGATACTATAATTTTGCGCCGTGATTTAAATGATACTGGAAAAAGTGTTTGTCGAGTAAACGGAAAACTTGTACCATTATCTGTACTACGTGATATTGGATCTAGCCTCATTGATATTCATGGACAGCATGAAAATCAAGAACTTATGGATGAGAAACAACATATCAATTTACTTGACCATTTTGCCGAGGAACAACTTACACCTATTCAAGATTTGTACAGTTCCCAATATGATGAATATCGTTCACTAAAAAAAGAATTAGCTTCGATTTCGATTGATGAACAGTTAATGGCGCAACGTATTGATTTGTATCAATTCCAAATGAAAGAGCTGGAGGATGCCAATTTAAAACTTGGCGAGGAAGATGAGCTACTTGATGAACGTCGACGTCTAATGAATTTCAATAAGATTTTCGAACGCTCGAGTGCCGCATATGAAGCTATTCAAGGTGACTCAAAAGGCCTTGACTGGATTGGCAATGCAATGGGTGCCTTAGAGGATGCTGCGACGGTTGACGAGCAATTTAAAGAGGCCGCAGAATCTGTCACAACTGCATTTTATGCGTTACAGGATGCTGCTTACCAGGTCAAAAATGTGTTGGATGAATTAGAATTTGATCCTGCTCGTTTAAATGAAGTTGAGCAACGTTTAGCCTTAATACAAAATTTGAAACGCAAATATGGCTCAACAGTTGAAGAGATTTTAGCGTATTACGATAAAATTAAAACAGAGCTAAATGAGCTCTTAAATCGAGACGAAATTTTGCAAGTAAAAGAACGTAAAGTATTGGAAATGGAAGCAGTGTTAAATGAGCTTGCTTCAGAACTTTCTTCAGTTCGAAAGGACGCTGCACATAATTTAAGTGAAGCTATTATGGCCGAACTACGTGAATTACATATGGAAAAAGCAAAATTCATTGTTAATTTTGATGAATTGCCTTACTTTGATGCGAATGGTAAAGACCAAGTAATTTTTTATATTTCTACAAATGTAGGCGAGCCGCCAAAATCTTTACCGAAAATTGCTTCTGGTGGAGAATTATCACGTATGATGCTTGCGTTAAAGACGATTTTCTCATCTTCTAATGGCATAACATCTATTATTTTTGATGAGGTAGATACAGGTGTAAGTGGTCGTGTTGCGCAAGCAATCGCAGAAAAAATTGCTGCAATATCCGTTAATTCTCAAGTTTTATGTATTTCGCATTTACCGCAAGTGGCTGCGATGGCCGATCATCATTATTTTATAAAAAAAGAAGTCGAGCATGATCGAACATTTACGTCATTATTGGAAATAGATACGAATGCTCGTATTGAAGAAATCAGTCGCATGATGTCTGGAGCGGAAATTACAGATTTAACTTTGCAGCACGCAACAGAGCTCTTAAAAATGGCTAATGAACGAAAAAACAAATGAGATAGCAAAAGAATCCAGAAACAACTCGTTGTTTCTGGGTTTTTTCTTTTTGCGCAAATATTTACCGCTTATAAGAACGCCACAAAAACACATAGTAACAAGACAAAAATAAAAAGGAGGTGTCGTATGTATCGTCGTTGGCGTCAATTTGTCATTTTGCCTATGCTCATTGTTTTATTATTCATGCCCGTAAAGGCTTTTGCCGCAAAAAAGCTAATTCCGATGGGCGAAGCAATTGGTATTCAACTTCAGCTATCACATGTATTTGTAGCACATGATGTGCTATTAGCCTCCAATCAATGGATGAAAGGAGGCGCTGTAATTGAAAAAATAAATGATATGACAGTAAAAACGCTAAAAGATGCCAAAAAAGCTGTTGCTCGGCAAGGACAACAAAAATGGACGTTAAAAAGTGAAGGAAAAGAAGTGACACTTGATTTACAGGAGCAAGAAGCAGAACATGTTATTTCCTTTCTAAAAGATGAAACAGATGGAGTAGGAACATTGACATACATTGATCCAGAGACAAAAAATTACGGTGCATTAGGCCACCAAATCGTTGATTCAACGTTACAAGAAGCCCCTATTTTCCATGCTGGCTCCATTTTTTTAGCTTCGATTCAACAAATTCGTAAAAGCATACCCGGTCAACCTGGCTATAAAATATCCTCCATTGAAAAACATCAAGATCGATTAGGGAGTATAGATAAAAATACAGTTTATGGAATTTTTGGCCGTTGGGAAGACGGTTATCAACAAAGTTTGCCTAAAGCAATTGAAATTATGCATGAAAAGGATATAAAAACAGGGAAAGCTGAAATCTACACGGCGATTGAGGGCAGTAAGGTGGAAACTTTTTCAATTGAAATTACAAAGGTTGAAAATGAACGCCTTGAATTTATAGTAACTGACAAAAAGCTCATTGAAAAAACAGGTGGTATTTTGCAGGGAATGAGTGGCAGTCCTATCATTCAAGACGGTCGTTTTGTAGGTGCGGTTACACATATGTTTGTGGAGGAGCCAAAAAAGGGAGCAGCACTTACAGTAGCAGAAATGTTAAAAAAATCATCATGAAAGAATGGAGCTGCCAAGAGGTAGCTCCATTCTTTCATGAAAATATCTTGTTCATCAAGTATTTCGTTTATTTATGAAGCGATTAGCGACACTTTAAAAAAACTGTAGTTTTATCTCCATTTTTTCTCTAAAATAAATGATATAAGCATATCAAGTTTTGCCAGGTATTTATCATAACTTGTCGATATAAAAAGAAAGTATCGGACTACATACTCATTTTTGAGAATAGAAAAGGTTTTTGAAACAAAAATGTCGAAAATTCCAAAGTGTGCAAAAAATGCATTTGGGGATAGGTGACGCTTTGAGGTGATTCAAAGCACAGTTCAAAAGGAGGAATTTAAATGACAAAGGTTAAAGTAGCGATTGCAGATGATAATCGTGAGTTATTAAAAACGATGGAGCAGTATTTTCAAGGGCATCCTGAAATTGAAATAATTGCAACTGCTTCAAATGGGAAAGTTTGTTTACAAATGCTAGAGGAATTCACACCAGATATTTTACTACTAGATATAATAATGCCACATCTTGATGGGTTAGCTGTTTTAGAGTCGATGTATCAAAATGAACGAATGTCATCAATTCAAGTTATAATGTTAACTGCTTTTGGTCAAGAAGATGTGATGAAACAGGCTGTAGACTTAGGTGCATCCTATTTCATGCTAAAGCCATTTGAATTTGATCAATTGGTTCAAAAGATCTTACATTGTGCTGGACAGAAGGCTACACTTCCTAAAAAGACAAGTGTTTTACAACCAGCGTCACCTCAAAAATTAAATCAACATCAATTAGATAGCACGATTACAGCAATTATTAAAGAAATCGGTGTTCCCGCACATATTAAAGGTTACTCTTATTTATGAGAAGCTATTCAGATGGTGTTCGAAGATATCGAGTTATTAGGCTCTGTGACGAAAATTTTATATCCAGAAATTGCTAAAAAATTCAACACAACGCCATCACGAGTTGAACGTGCGATTCGTCATGCCATTGAAGTCGCATGGAATCGTGGCAATTATGAATCAATTTCGTCGATGTTTGGTTATACGGTACATCATTTAAAGTCGAAGCCGACAAATAGCGAATTCATCGCCATGATTGCAGACAAGATTCGTATCGACATGATGGCTAGTTAATCGCGGTATATCAAGGTTTGTAACGTGTGGCTTAGCGGCGAATGACCGGTAAATCTAAATTAGATAACACTTATATAGCGAAAATTATAACGCCTTTTTAGACAGTTTACGCCGACTGTTTGAGGGGGCGTATTTTTTATGTCTATCAGACCATTTTTAATCGAAATCAACCGTTATATGTTGAATTTTCCGCAAAAGGTCTCTCGCCTAAAACGTTAAGATCATATGAGCAAACGCTTAAACTATTCGCAAGGTATTTCTTGGATAACTTCGAAATAGATGACGTTAAAAATGTCAGGCAGAGCTATTACAAGCTTATATACGTTCAATCGAAGAAAGAGGGAAGTTCGAAGTAAGTGCTGATGAAACGCCTGTAAACTACCCGGAACGGCGTAGCGATTTTGGCAAGCCAGTTAGTAAAACGACAATAGTTAATTATGTACGTAACATAAAAACATTTTATTCACATTTATTTTCAGAACAACTTATCCTCAGCAATCCTTTGAAGGATTTAAATAATGTTAAACCTGAGCGAAAAATCAAAGTTATGCTCGAAGATGAACTAAAACAGTTTTTCCGTTCTTTCGACGTTTCGAAATTCGATCTTTACCTGGGTAATTGCGCGATTAATCTTCGATACTGGGGCTAGAATAGGAGAATTGTTTGATTAAGTTTTAACTAATATCCTCCATTTGATTAATGAAATTTTGAAACAGTCTTACAGTATTCTTCTAACTTACTTAATGTAAATAGTAATGTAATAGTGAAATCACTTGAAGTTTCTTTTGAATATATTAAATGAACTACATCATATTTATTTAGCTTTTTAATCCAAAAAATAACATCATCATCATTATCTTTTCTTCTAGCCACTGCTACAGCTTCTTTTTCGTAGAGAATGTGTTTTAGTAAAAGTTCTTTCTCTAACTCTTTAGTTAAGGATTTTGACATACTTGTTGAAATCAACCACCAGGGTTCGTTCATAAAAATTTTTTATATTTCGTGCATTTTAGATGACCACTTTCAATTATTTAATTTTCTAAACTTAATTCAACGTTATTCCTTGCACTAACCGCCATGGTACGCAAGTAATAGTATTTATCCTAAACGGCTTATAACGGCTAAATCAATGGTAAGATAGCGTGGATCCATCGAGGAAAACATTTAAATGTTTTTGCGGATATCTTGTCCGAAAACGGGATTATGCTCGGGTGTAAGTAATAAGGAAGCAAAGCGCCTTTATTTCGCATTTATAAATTGTGGCTAAAAACGGTTTTATATCGCAAGTCAACGTATTTATCACCTAAAGCATTTCGACGCTAGATCAAACGGAATAACAAGGAGGGTTGAAAGGAATGGAAATCGCAGCAGGTATCGTTAATATCCAACGCAAACTACTCGAACGGACTGGACGTAAAACAGACGTATATTACAGCGAAGGTCAAGGCGCCTTATACGTATTCATGGGCGAACCTTTAACGGTCAACAACGTAATTTACGCAGCATCAGAGATGGAACTTATTATGACCGCAATTTAAGAGGGGAACGGACAATTTTTACGGAATAAAACGTAACGGTAATTGTTTCAGTGATGGAAGCGGGAATACATTAGATCTAACAGAAGAAAAGCACATTACTAAATTCAATTCAACGCTTTAGGAGCATTATCAAGTATTCGAGAAATGCTTCCAGATCAAGAAGATGGAGGATTAAACAATCAAACCTAGATTAATACGTTAAATTACGGAGGGATATAAATGTTATCTGATTTAGAATTGATGGAACTTCATGTGAACGTGTTATTTAAACACGATACTGAAAATCGAGTAACAGTCGTGAATGAACCACCATACGATGTTGCACCAAGAATTTTCGTTGGTGGCACCCACCTTGGAAGTGTAGTAAGGTATTCAAAAACGCTAGATGCGAGCCTTGTAAAGAAGTTAGAACAGGTTATTGGTATAAATTCTGTTAGTTATCTTGCAGAATTAATTAATGTTTTAAGCATAGACCGTCAAATAAATAATTTATGGATTGGCCCAGCGTATGTGTTTCCGGATGTAATGGTTTGTTCTCATACACAAGTAATACAAGTAACTCACGAAAATAAAGAGCTTTTAAAACCTTACTTCCCACATACATTTGAGGATTTTGAATATAAGGAACCCTGTTTTGTAATAATGAAGGACAATATTCCTGTTTCTATTTGTTGTAGTGCAAGGAGGTCCCAAAAAGCAGATGAAGCAAGCGTATTCACACATGAAGATTACCGTGGAAAAGGGTACGGTATAGATGTTACAAATGCTTGGGCAGCAGAGGTACAAAAAAGAGGTCGAATTGCTCTATATAGTACCTCGTTGGATAATTTCGCATCCCAATCTATGGCAAGGAAACTGAAATTACATCAGTATGGAATAGACATTCATATGAGTTAGAGGTGTAACTCACATTTTTTAGCGGCGTTCTTTGCTTGGTTAGCGGAGCAATTTTATGTGCTGTTAAAAATCAATTCATAAAGCAATAAGCCTATCCCTTGTTTTATTTCTTAGAAACGACGGATAGACCCTCAGTAGCGACGGAAAGAATTACTGAAACGATGGATAGACCCTCCGAAATGGTGGATAGAAAGTCCAAAGTCGTGGATAGAACCATTGAAAAGATGGATAGAATCTCTGAATTGATGGATAGAACGTTCGAATTGACGGAAAGCCTCTCTTGAGCGACGGAAAGAATGCCCGAAGCGACGGATAGAACTAACATACAGTACACTATACTATTCATCAATAATTTATTCGCATTCCTTTATGGGACAGAAACTAAACAGCATATTTAATAAAGGGAGAAAGCCTCTTTTTCTCTGAAACATTATGGTATCATACTAAATTAAGGAGAATTCAAAATGACAAACGAAACTGAAAAAACGATTATCGAAATGCTACAAGAATTGAAAGCCGAAATTGCAGAAATGAAGCAAGACAAGAGAATATAACGCCTTTTTAGACAGTTTATGCCGACTGTTTGAAGGGCGTATTTTTTATGTCCAAAAATCGAAATCGAGCGTTATATGTTGGACTGTTGGATAAAATGCCTAAAAGAGCATTCTTTTTTCAATTGCCTTCGCTGATGTTACTGGTTTTAAAGATAAACTGCAACGTATAGAATTTATGGAAAAATAATCTCATATTTTAAATGAAGAATGGACTTTTGGAGGGGGAATTAAGATGGGGTTATTTGATGGGATAATAGGGAATGCAAGTGAAGTAAATCTAGACAAATTACGGGAAGAAGTTAATGATTTATTAACACCTCATGAAACAATTAAGAATGCCTATAAAATCATAAGAGATACTTTAATTTTTACGGATAAAAGACTTATCTTAATCGATAAACAGGGAGTAACTGGTAAGAAAACGCAATATCATTCGATTCCATATAAGAGTATTCTTCATTTTTCAGTTGAAACTGCGGGAACTTTTGATTTAGACGCAGAGTTGAAAATTTGGATTTCAGGTAATGAATTACCGATACAAAAAAACTTTAATAAAACAACTAACATATATAAAATTCAAAGTGTGCTAGCAGAATATGTATTAGGAAAGTGAAGCGTCAGGTACAGAGTCTCCCACCTCATAGGTGGCGAGATGAATGCGGGTTTAAGTTACTTTTCAGCGGATGTACTAACATCCGCTGAAATTGAGGGACTCAGTCTAAAACGCCTTGTCCAGTGGCAATTTATCACCAATAAACATTTGTTGCTGCCGCTACGTTAGCACTACGCTTTCGCGCAAAAAAACATTTGCTACTGCCGCTACGTTTTCGGGCAAAAAAATTTGTTGGCCTAAAGTCTCCTATGGATGTCAACAATACTGTTTATTTTTGCTTGAACGTATATAATTATTTTGGGTGATAACATATGAAAAGCGTAAACTTACAACTTGACGAAAATAACTCGTTAGAAATAACGCAGATAGAAGAAAATTTATTTGAGGTGCGACTTGGCATTAATGGAAGCATTAGTGTTTACTATATGACGCGTGAACAGCTCCTGAATTTTGATCAAATAGGTGCTCATATTCGCATTGAGGCTATTTTAGAGAATGATCAGTAGCCATATTTCAACTCTTTTCGAACGCTTGTATAAGTAGTTGATAAATGGTTTACAAGATATATTCATTTAGTATTGAAGGCCTAATCTATGTTTATGAAAATTATGAGAGATACATTATCTATTTTATTTCAATTTGTTATAGATTTTGTGAATTCCCTGATTAATAACAGTGGAAATTGTTCAATTAATGAAGCGGGAT
Source organism: Lysinibacillus xylanilyticus (assembly GCF_001183605.1). Classification (GTDB taxonomy): domain Bacteria; phylum Bacillota; class Bacilli; order Bacillales_A; family Planococcaceae; genus Lysinibacillus; species Lysinibacillus xylanilyticus. The sequence continues at coordinate 385,006 of NZ_LFXJ01000005.1, forward strand.
TTTTAAATTTGAGTAAAAACATACCTTTTTTTAGTATAAATAGACTAATTTCGATATGAAATTTAAAAGGATATGTGAGTGTATTACTTACAAAGTATGGGTGAATTCTTTCTCAGTAGTGACAATTGTCTCTAAACAAATGTAAATAGATTGTATATACTTACAGTTAGAGGGAAGGAGGAGGTAGCTTGATTCTAGTTCGAAATGATAAATTCGAAATCACCGAAGAAAATGGCAAGGTCTATATGCTTACTTACAGTGCCGGTTATCCATTAAAAGAATTTGATAGTATTTTACGTAGTCATCCCCGACTTAAATTATCAAATTTTTCAATATTAAAAAATGTCTTAGCAACAGAAAACACAAGCCCTGTTGAAATTGGACGCTGGCTTCCAAATGTTAAAGCAGAAATTGCACGAGACAAAATGTCTGCCTCTATATTTGTATATGAAACTCATGATTATTTACTAAAGAATAAAGAGAAATTAACTCAACAAATTCTGGAAACAATCGAGAATGAAGGAATTGTTCATGGAATATTAGATTTTGATATTTCTAAAATTGAGTCAGGAAAAGCATTTTTAATTGCACAAGGAACACCATCTGTAGCAGGAGCAGATGCACAAATTACATACTTACCTAAACCAGAGAGAAAGCCGGTAATTCGCGAAGATGGGAAAGCTAATTATTATGACATGAACTTTATTTCTGAAATTTCAGAAGGTTCGTGGCTGGGCGAAAAAATCCCTGCGACATTAGGTAAACAGGGGGAAAATGTACTAGGCGAAATTATGGCTACTGTACCTGGTCGTGATTTTCCTATACGATATGATAAAAAATCAGCTTATGAAGTGGAAGAGGATGGGAAAACGGTCATCCGTTCTAAAATAGCTGGTGTATTAGATGATGTCAAAGGCATGATCGGTGTTAATAGACATTTGCCGATTAATGGGGACGTTGGCGTTGAAACAGGGAATCTCGAATTTAATGGCTCTTTAAGCATTAAAGGAACAGTTTCATCAGGCTATACAGTCATTGCTACTGGAGATATTTCCATCGAGGGTGCTGAAGGTGTAAGCGGTGCCAAACTTATTAAATCCATTGAAGGTGATGTTTATATTCGTGGTGGGATTTTTGGTTTGGGCTCAACAATTGTAGAGGCAGGCGGCAATATTTTCGTTAAGCATGTCAATGAAGCAAATCTAGTTGCAACTGACAGCATTCATATAGGATCTTATGCATTAGGATCACAACTCTCTGCACACTCAATCTTTGTGGACGAACGAAGAGGGAAAATTATTGGGGGACGTGCAATAGCTAAGAATACAATCGTCACTGCCATCACAGGAAATCGTTTAGAGCGTCGAACGGACTTAATCATCGAAAGCGTTAATAAACAGGAAAGATACTCTAGTATGCAAGAGAAAGCTACACAGCTTAATTCGCTGCAAGCAGAAATCTCTAATCACGAGGGGAAAATTAAAAACTTACTGCCGTTCCTTAACAAAATGTCTAAGGAACAGATAGCTACATTTGAGGAAACAAAACAGAGCTTAACAAAATTGAAAGCGGATGCAGTAGCAATTGATCGTGAGGTCAAGCTAATAATGGATGAAATGCGTCATGCTGGAAAAGAAGAAATTATTGTGACGAAGGAAGCTCATCCAGGTACCTATATTCAAATTGGCAAAAAATCATCCCAATTAAGTAAAATGACAAATGGTAAATTTCTAATCGAATTAGGTGAGTTAAATGTCTAGTGAATCTTTCATTCCTGTATTTGCACATCGCGGGGCTTCAGCGTATACACTTGAAAATACTTTGAAGGCTTTTGAAAAGGCTTTAGAGCTTGGCGCAGATGGGATTGAATTAGATATCCAACTTTCAAAAGAAGGTATTCCGGTTGTGTATCACGATCCACAGCTGTCGAGATTGGCTGGCATTAATAAGCTTGTGAATGAATGTACGATAGAGGAGCTAATAAGCTTTAAACTAGGGAAGCCTTGGAGGCGATTATTTTCAACGTATAAAATCCCGACGTTTGATGTAGTTTTAGCATGGGCAAATTCACAACAGCTACCCCTTAATATCGAATTAAAATCAACAATACTCGATAATAAAACCGCACTTATTCAAATGCTTCATGGGCTAACTTTGCCTGTTGGCAGTCATTTTTCATCGTTTCACTATGAGCTTCTGGAGATGGTGAAACAATATAGGCCGGACTATGAAACGGCACTTATAGCAACAAAAAAATTAAAATGGGATATGCTTAGTGATTACAAAGCAATTGATAGTGTTCATATGCATAAAAGGTATTATAAACCAAGATATTTAGAGGCCTGTGTAGCGAGTGACAAAGCATGTCGTGTTTATGCAATTGATGGAGATGAACCATTTTTAATGAATCCACATCCTTCTGTAATGGGTTGGATTACTGATTTTCCTGATAAAGTTATTGCAAAACAGCAACGTTAATCATTCTGATGAATGAAGATAAAAATAGCTATCCAATAAGTCTTTTGGACTTAAAAGGATAGCTATTTTTATTTTTTTTGGAAGCGCGGAGCCACTTTTCCATTTTTTCGATCGCGGTGAAGTAAGAATCCTGCGAAAAAGCCAAAGCCTATAACAAAAAGAATAATGCCAACGACGAATTGTAGCCATAAAAATGGGAAAGGTGAGATGAGCTTACCAAATAATGTATCACGCATAAATTTAATGCCACCTGCAGCCATAAGACCTGGAATTAGCATCACAATAAAAGCAGCTAAACGACCCATGCATGTCCCCCCTTATTCCTAATTTTAATTGTACCTGTGGATATTGGAATGTCAAGGAAGGTTATAGAACTAAGTATCCGGTGGACCCAAAGACAAGTATAGAAATAATAGAATAATTGTAACTGAATGTTTAGAAAATTCTTACTTAAATAAGAAAGTGTAATAATAGTTGATAAATTGTGAAATTGTGAGTATTGTAAAAATAAATGGAGCAATATTATCCATTGTTAAACATTTTAAATTCTTTCAGCTGGTACCCAAATACCTGTACCTGTCGCTACGCTTTCGGTACAAAAGATATTTGCTGAAAGAATTTAAAGCCTCCGGCGGATGTCACGGAATCGGAAAGGAATTCTTTGTGTAGCACAAAGCCGATTCCGGACGCAATTATGCCGAGGCATAATTGATACATTTATTATACTTAATTGGAATGGGCATTTGGGGATGCACTTTCTAAAGCAAAGGGGCGAGTTTTCATGGAAATCTTCAAGTATATGGAAAAGTATGATTATGAACAATTGGTATTTTGCCAAGATGAAGCATCGGGGTTAAAAGCGATTATCGCTATCCATGACACAACACTTGGGCCAGCACTAGGCGGGGCACGTATGTGGACATATGCATCAGAAGAAAATGCGATAGAGGATGCATTACGTTTAGCAAGAGGGATGACCTATAAAAATGCTGCAGCTGGTTTAAACCTTGGCGGAGGAAAAACGGTTATTATTGGTGACCCATTTAAAGATAAAAATGAAGAAATGTTCCGTGCATTAGGACGTTTCATCCAAGGGCTTAATGGTCGCTATATTACGGCAGAAGACGTTGGTACAACAGTGGCAGATATGGATTTAATTCATGAGGAAACAAATTATGTAACGGGAATATCTCCGGCTTTTGGTTCATCAGGAAACCCATCTCCAGTAACTGCTTACGGGGTATACCGTGGTATGAAAGCAGCAGCAAAAGAAGCATTTGGATCTGAATCATTAGAGGGGCGTACTATTTCTGTACAAGGTTTAGGAAATGTAGCCTACAAGCTTTGCGAATATTTACATAATGAAGGTGCAAAACTTGTTGTTACAGATATTAATCAAGCGGCAATTGATCGAGTTGTGAATGATTTTGATGCGACTGCTGTAGCACCAGAAGAAATTTATTCACAGGAAGTTGATATTTTCGCACCTTGTGCATTAGGAGCGATTTTAAATGATGAAACGATTCCGCAACTAAAAGCAAAAGTTATCGCTGGTTCTGCTAATAACCAGCTACAAGATTCTCGCCATGGTGATTATTTACATGAATTAGGGATAGCTTATGCACCTGATTATGTGATTAATGCAGGTGGAGTAATAAATGTAGCTGATGAATTATATGGATATAACAGTGAGCGTGCGATGAAGCGTGTTGAAGGCATTTATGATAGTATCGAAAAAATCTTCGAGATTTCTAAACGTGATGGTATACCGACATATGTTGCAGCTAATCGTTTAGCAGAAGAACGTATTGCTCGAGTATCAAAATCTCGCAGCCAATTCTTAAAAAATGAAAAAAATATTTTAAATGGTCGTTAAGAACCGCTTATTCGTTAGAAGAAGTCGCATTGTCGACTTCTTCTAACTTTATAGTAAATTAATAGTTTAACTAATGAATTTAAACTGCAAAGGCAGATCATTTATCTTAGGTACCAAAGGAACAGGATGCTTTAGCATCTTTCTCATAAGGGGGAATCCATATGGCTCAAAATTATGATGTTGTCATTTTAGGCGGAGGTACAGGTGGCTATGTTGCAGCAATTCGAGCTGCACAGCTGGGCTTAAAAACAGCTATTGTCGAACGTGAGCGCCTAGGTGGAACATGCTTGCATAAAGGCTGTATTCCAAGTAAGGCCTTACTTCGAAGTGCAGAAGTATATCGTATGGCAAATAAAACGGCTGCTGAATATGGTGTTGATATTAAAGGTGTTACATTGCAATTCGACAAAGTGCAGGCAAGGAAGCAAACGATTGTTGAGCAATTGAGCCAAGGTGTGAATACACTGATGAAAAAGGGCAAAATAGACGTTTATCAGGGAACGGGTCGTATTTTAGGGCCGTCCATTTTCTCACCAATGCCTGGCACTATTTCAGTTGAAATGAATAATGGCGATGAAAATGAAATGCTAGTTCCAACAAATGTGGTCGTTGCAACAGGATCAAAGCCAAGAGGAATGGCGGGACTAACGGTTGACGGTAAATATGTGATGAATTCTGATCATGCACTGGAAATGGAAAATCTCCCAAAGTCATTGTTAATTGTTGGCGGAGGAGTTATTGGTATTGAGTGGGCTTCGATGCTTTGTGATTTTGGGGTTTACGTAACGGTCATTGAATATGGGCCATCCATTTTACCTGCAGAGGATACGGATATTGTAAAAGAAGTAACCAAGCAGCTTGAAAAAAGAGGCGTCCGCATTGTGACAAACGCTCGCTTAGATACAGGAACCTTTAAAATTGAAAATGATAACGTTTTCATTTCTGCGAAGGTTAATGATAAAGATGAATTATTTGAGGCTGATAAAGTATTACTTTGTGTAGGACGTGAAGCAAATACACAAGGTATTGGATTAGATAATACAGAAATTGAAGTTGAGAATGGATTTATCAAAGTTAATGATTCGTATCAAACAAAGGAATCACATATGTATGCCATAGGGGATGTTATCGGTGGCTTACAATTAGCACATGTTGCTTCACACGAAGGGGTATCTGCAATTGAGCATATTGCAACGGGTAAAACAGATGCACTTGATGTTCTAAATGTACCAAAGTGCGTTTATTCTTACCCTGAGGTTGCAAGTATTGGCTTAACAGAAAGTGCTGCACGAGAGCAAGGTTATTCATTGAAGGTCGGTAAGTTTCCGTTCAAGGCGATTGGAAAAGCGCTTGTTAATGGAGAGACAGATGGCTTTGTGAAAATTATTGCCGATGAAGGAACGAATGATATTTTGGGTATTCATATGGTAGGACCACATGTGACAGATTTAATTGGAGAAGCATCACTTGCTAAATTATTAGATGCAACGCCTTGGGAAATTAGCCAGGCCATTCATCCACATCCGTCACTCAATGAGGTGCTAGCGGAATCAGCGTTAGCAGTAGATAATCGCGCAATTCATTTTTAATTTCTCTTTTGGTAGCGAAAGTGAAACGTCAGGAAGGGGTGTTCTAATGCAAGGTGTTCAAATCAAGCATGAAGATTTAGGTTTATCAAATGAAGATGTACTTGCAATGTTCGAAACGATGTTAATGGCGAGAAGACTAGATGAACGTATGTGGTTATTAAACCGTTCTGGTAAAATTCCGTTTGTTATTTCTTGTCAGGGACAGGAGGCAGCACAAGTAGGGGCAGCCTTTGCTCTTGATAATAATAGAGATTATATTGCACCTTACTATCGTGATATGGGTGTTGTTTTACATTTTGGCATGACACCAAGAGAATTGATGTTATCCGCATTTGCTAAAGCAGAGGATCCAAACTCGGGTGGGCGTCAAATGCCAGGTCATTTTGGACATAAGAAAAATCGTATTCTAACAGGCTCTTCGCCGGTTACTACACAAGTTCCACACGCGGTGGGAGTAGCTCTAGCAGGTCGTCTACAAAAAGAAGATTTCATTACTTTTGTTACGCTTGGTGAAGGCTCTTCTAACCAAGGTGATTTCCATGAAGGTGCGAATTTCGCAGGAGTGCATAAGTTGCCAGTAATTATAATGGTAGAAAATAATCAATACGCAATTTCTGTGCCTGTAGAACGTCAATTGGGCTGTGCAAAAGTATCAGATCGCGGTATTGGCTATGGAATGCCAGGTGTTACTGTTGATGGAAAATGCCCTTTACAAGTTTATAAGGTTGTAAAAGAAGCAGCTGATCGCGCTCGTAGTGGTGAAGGTCCAAGCTTAATAGAAACAGTGACTTATCGCTTAACGGCTCATTCTTCGGATGATGATGATCGTCAATATCGAACTGCCGAGGATATAGCTGAAGGTAAGGCCAAGGATCCAATTCTATTGTTTGAAAAGTATTTAACGGATGCAGGAGTTATGACAGAAAAACTACGTGCTGAAATAGAAGAACGTATCATGGCAGAGGTGAATGAAGCAACAGATTATGCAGAAGCTGCTCCGTATGCAATACCTGAGCATGCTTTGAAATACGTGTATGCACCAGTGGACGGAGGTGATGTGTAATGGCAGTGATGTCTTATATTGATGCGATTACATTAGCGATGAAGGAAGAGATGGAACGTGATGAGCGTGTTTTCATTTTAGGAGAGGACGTTGGTCGCAAAGGTGGGGTTTTCAAAGCAACAGCAGGTCTTTACGAGCAATTTGGTGAACATCGTGTACTTGACACGCCGCTTGCAGAGAGTGCAATTGCAGGTGTTGGTATTGGGGCTGCGATGTATGGGATGCGCCCGATTGCCGAGATGCAATTCGCTGATTTCATCATGCCTGCCGTTAACCAAATTGTTTCTGAGGCAGCAAAAATCCGCTATCGTTCAAATAATGACTGGTCTTGCCCGATGGTTATACGTGCACCATTTGGCGGAGGTATTCACGGAGCGCTCTATCATTCGCAGTCTGTAGAGGCGCTGTTTGCAGGAACACCAGGGTTGAAAATTGTTATACCTTCAACGCCGTATGATGCAAAAGGCTTATTAAAAGCAGCGATCCGCGATGAGGATCCAGTACTGTTTTTTGAGCATAAGCGTGCATATCGACTCATTAAAGGTGAAGTCCCTGTAGACGATTATACATTGCCAATCGGTAAGGCAGATGTTAAGCGGGAAGGGGAAGACGTTACTGTTATTACGTATGGTTTAGCTGTCCATTTTGCATTACAAGCGGCAGAGCGCCTAGCAGCAGATGGTATTTCAGCGCATATTCTTGACCTACGCACGGTATATCCACTTGATAAAGAAGCGATCATTGAAGCGGCTAGTAAAACAGGTAAAGTTTTACTTGTTACTGAGGATAACAAAGAAGGTAGCATTATGAGTGAGGTTGCAGCAATTATTGCAGAGCATTGTTTATTTGAGCTTGATGCACCAATTCAGCGACTTGCAGGACCAGATGTTCCAGCTATGCCGTATGCACCAACAATGGAAAAGTATTTTATGATCAACCCTGAAAAAGTAGAGCGTGCGATGCGAGAACTTGCAGCATTCTAATATTATTCGATAGATATATTTACACCTAGGCATAATATTGATGGGAGGAATAGATGATGGCTATTCAAAATATTACAATGCCACAGCTCGGCGAAAGTGTAACAGAAGGTACGATTGAAAAATGGCTTGTTAAGCCAGGTGATACGGTAAAAAAATATGATCCATTAGCAGAAGTTGTAACAGATAAAGTAAATGCTGAAATCCCGTCTTCTTTTGAAGGAGTCATTACAGAGCTACTTGCAGAGGAAGGGCAAACGTTACCGGTTGGTGCAATCGTTTGTTCCGTTGAAATAGCAGGTGACAGTGAGTTACCTCCTCCGCCTCCGCCGAAAAAATCAGCGGTAAGTACAGCAATTTTAAATGCAGGTGTACAAAAGAAACAGGATACTCAGCAAACTCAGCAAACAACTACAGCAACAGTAGCATCGCAAAAAACAGTGCGACAAGATAAAGTGCGTTATTCACCAGCTGTTCTTCGACTTGCACAAGAGTATGAAATTGCACTTGATCAAATCACAGGTACAGGTGAAGGGGGACGCATTACAAGAAAAGACCTAATGAAACTGATTGAAACAGGAAATGTGCCAACTGCTATAGATGAAGCACCGCCAGCAGTCGATACAGCCGTTCCACAGTCAGCACCTGTTGCAGCAGCACTTACATCACAGGAGAATACTAAACCAGCCACATCTGTACAACCAATTCAGGCAGGCGATATTGAAATTCCGGTAACGAAGGTGCGCCGTGCTATCGCCAATAATATGGTACGAAGCGTTCATGAAGTGCCACATGCATGGATGATGATGGAAATAGATGTTACTGATTTAGTTGCATATCGTGATAGCATCAAGACAGAGTTTAAGCAAAAGGAAGGCTTTAATATTACGTATTTTGCTTTCTTCGTAAAAGCAGTCGCTCAAGCTCTAAAGGAATTCCCGATGATGAATTCCATGTGGGCAGAGGACAAAATTATTCAAAAGCATGATATAAATATTTCCATTGCAGTTGCAACTGATGATGCATTATTTGTTCCTGTTATAAAACACGCTGATGAAAAATCAATTAAAGGTATCGCCAAGGAAATTCATGAGCTTGCAATGAAAGTTCGTGCCGGAAAACTAACGATGGATGATATAAGTGGTGGTACATTTACGGTCAATAATACGGGTGCGTTCGGCTCTGTGCAGTCGATGGGCATCATTAATTATCCGCAAGCGGCTATCCTTCAAGTGGAAAGTATTGTAAAAAAACCGGCTGTTTTACCTGGTGGAATGTTCGCTGCACGAGATATTGTGAATTTATGTTTATCTTTAGACCATCGTATTCTTGATGGACTTGTCTGTGGTAAATTCCTAAATAGAGTAAAAGAAATACTCGAAAATACAAATAAATCCTCAACGTCAGTCTACTGATGACTTGTCGGAAGCCTGTTATATAACGGTTTCCGATTTTTTTTTGCTTTTCGAGTCGCAATTTGTCATGTAGAATAACAAATAGAAACTACTAAGGGGGGAAGCTGATTAAGCGTCCGCATGTCAAACAACATGAAAAATATTGAATTTGAAAAGCCGTCCTATTCAGAATGGCAAGATGCAGCAATCAAGGCTTTAAAAGGGAAACCATTCGAGTCTCTTTTAACGAAAACGAGTGAAGGTATTACATTAGAACCTCTTTACACCCAAGAAAGTTTAGTAGCAAAACTTGGTGAAGAACTTGATAAACAAGTTGCTACAATCCGTTCCCTACAAAATAACGAAGCATTTCGAGTGGCACAGCAAATATATACTGATACAAGCGAGGCATTTTTTGCGCAGCTTGATGATAGCTTAGCTCGTGGCAATGAAGTAGTAACAATTGATAGCCGTATGAAATTTGAATGGACTGAAGAGGTATTGGCACAATTAGCGACTTATTTCTCTGAATATTCGTTTAAAGTTACGGTTGAAAATTCAAATGACCCATTATTAGCAGTGTTCGACAAAATAGCAGTTAATCAGCGAGAAACAGTAAACGGTTTCATCGTATCGAAAGACCCGATCTCTTTAAATGAATACCCGAGCGTGCGCTCAGTCGGTGCGAATACGACAGTTTATCATAATGATGGAGCAAATGCTGTGCAAGAGTTAGCATATGCACTAGCATTAGCCGCAAAATACGCAAATCAAGAAGAAAACTTTGAAGTGTTCGCGAAGAAATTTTATGTATCCTTTGCAGTTGATACACAGTTCTTTACAGAAATCGCAAAACTCCGTGCTTTTAAAGTACTTTGGAAAGCGTTCTCATCCGCTTATGGCGTATCTAATTGCGTAAAAGTTCCAACTATTGCTGAAACATCGTTAAGAAGCTTCTCGAAGCTGGATGTTTATGTAAACTTATTACGTTCAGCGAATGAAGCTCTTTCTGGTTTAATTGGCGGTGCGGATGTCTTTACAGTTCACCCTCATGATGCATTAACGAAGCCAACCGATCAATCGGTTCGTATTGCACGTAATGTATCTTTAATCTTAAAAGAAGAAACAAATGTTTTAAAAGTTATAGACCCAGCTGGTGGCTCTTACTTTATTGAGTCATTAACAGCAGATTTTGTGAAAGAAGCTTGGGCATTATTCTTAGAAATTGAAGCAGCTGGAGGCATTGACGCTTACACTGCATCTGGAAAGCTTACTGAGGAAATAGAAAAATCCTATCAAGCTCGTATCAAAGCAGTACAAACTCGTAAGCAATCATTAATAGGTACAAATATTTATGCTAATCCAGCAGATGTGCTTGAAAGCGAAACAAACCCAGCATTTGCAGCAATTAAGCGAATTGCTAAACCTTTTGAGCAGTTACGTGCGGAGATGACAGCAGCAAATATGAAAACAGGAATCTTAGCATTAGGTACACTAAAAAGCTCAAAACCACGTGCTGATTTCGTGTCAGGTTTTTTAAACACTGTAGGGCTTGTGCCAGAAAAAAGTGAACCAATTGCTACAGCAGAAGAAGCATTAGCTTGGTTAAACTCTTCAGAAGCAACATATGTGGTGATTTCAGGTAATGATGACGATACTAAAGAATTAGTACCAGCAATTTTAGCAGGTAAACCAGATAACGTAATTGTTGACGTTGCAGGTAAATTTAAAGACGAAGAAGAAGCTTGGTTAGCAAATGGCTTAAACGGCTTTATTTTCGCAGGACAGAACATCATCGAAAAATTAAACTCAGTGTTCGCTAGCATGAAGGAGGTCCAACGATGAGCAAGCCAATTTTTAGTGCAGTTGAAATTGAAAAAGTTTTAGCAGCAGAAGCACCTCAAGCGTCAGAAGAAAAATTCATGACCAATGAAGGTATCGAAATTAAAGATATATACACAAAAGAAGATATTAAAGAGGCTAAACATTTAAATGATGTAGCAGGTATTGCGCCAAATACGCGCGGTCCATACCCTACTATGTATGTAGCTCGTCCTTGGACTGTTCGCCAATATGCTGGTTTCTCAACAGCTGAAGAATCAAATGCATTCTACAAACGTAATCTTGCAATGGGTCAAAAAGGTCTTTCAGTTGCCTTTGACTTAGCAACTCACCGTGGCTATGACTCAGATCATCCTCGTGTAACAGGGGATGTTGGTAAAGCTGGAGTAGCGATTGACTCCATAGAGGATATGAAAATTTTATTTGACCAAATTCCTTTGGATCAAATGTCAGTTTCTATGACAATGAATGGTGCTGTATTACCAGTTCTTGCATTCTATATCGTTGCTGCTGAAGAGCAAGGTGTTACACCAGACCAATTAGCGGGTACGATTCAAAATGATATTTTAAAAGAATACATGGTTCGTAACACATATATTTATCCACCAGCAATGTCTATGAAGATTATTGCAGATATTTTTGAATATACAGCGAAATATATGCCAAAATTTAACTCAATTTCGATCTCTGGTTACCATATTCAAGAAGCGGGGGCAACAAATGACATCGAGCTTGCTTATACACTAGCAGATGGTCTTGAATATGTTCGTACAGGGCTAAAAGCTGGAATCGATATTGATGCCTTTGCACCGCGTCTATCATTCTTCTGGGCAATCGGTATGAACTATTACATGGAAGTTGCAAAAATGCGTGCTGCGCGTCGAATTTGGGCACAAATGATGTCAACGTTTAATCCGAAAAATCCTAAGACATTAGCACTTCGTACACATTCGCAAACATCTGGTTGGTCTTTAACAGAGCAAGATCCATTTAACAATGTGGCACGTACATTAATCGAAGCTAATGCGTCTTCAATGGGGCATACGCAATCTCTTCACACAAATGCACTTGATGAAGCGATTGCCCTACCAACTGATTTCTCTGCACGTATTGCACGTAATACACAGCTGTTCCTACAAGAAGAAACGGCAATGACAAAGGTCATTGACCCGTGGGGCGGTTCGTACTATGTGGAGAAATTAACAGACGAAATTACAAAATCTGCGTGGGCATTAATTGAAGAAATCGAAGAACTAGGCGGTATGGCGAAAGCGATTGAAACAGGTCTGCCAAAAATGAAAGTCGAAGAGGCTGCGGCAAAACGTCAAGCGAAAATTGACTCTAAAACAGAAACAATCGTTGGTGTAAACAAGTATCGTCTAGAAAAAGAAGAGCCTATCGACATTCTTGACATTGATAATACATTAGTTCGTCAAAAGCAAATTGAACGTTTAGAAGCAATGAAGGCAGCTCGTGATGAAGCAGAAGTACAAAAACATCTAGCTCGATTAACAAAAGCGGCGCAAGATGGTGGAGAAAACTTATTAGCAATCGCTGTCGATGCAGCGCGTGCTCGTGCTTCTTTAGGTGAAATTTCTGATGCAATCGAAGTTGTTTCAGGTCGCCATAAGGCAGTAATTCGTTCAATTTCTGGCGTTTACTCTGCAAACTTCTCAGATGAAGAGCAAATTGCTGAAATGAAACAAATGACAGAAGAGTTCCTTGAAAATGAAGGTCGTCGCCCACGTATTTTAGTAGCGAAAATGGGACAAGATGGACATGACCGTGGTGCGAAGGTTGTGGCAACAGGGTATGCTGACTTAGGCTTTGACGTGGATATTTCACCATTATTTATGACACCTGCTGAAGCAGCTCAAATGGCTGTTGAAAACGATGTTCATGTCATTGGTGTATCTTCATTAGCAGCCGGTCATAAAACACTAGTTCCTGAATTAGTAGCAGAGCTAGAAAAATTGGGTCGCGAAGATATCATTATTATTGTTGGCGGTGTTATTCCAGCACAAGATTATGAATTCCTTTATGACGCTGGAGCAGTAGCAATTTTTGGACCTGGTACAGTTATTCCTGTATCTGCACAAAAGATTATTGAAGAGATTTACAAACGTTTAGGCTATGAGGAAGTGTCTGAATAATGGACAAAAACAAAGGAATGCCTGAAAGTGCGCTATTTGTTATGGACGGAGTAGAGGCAACTCACGACGGAATGCAATATGGTACACCGAAAAAATTCCGAAAGAAAAAAGCAGACAGTTTAAACATACAGGAGCTTGCACGAGAAGTACGTGCAAGCTCTCGTACACACTTGTCAAAAGCTATTACACTCATTGAAAGTTCAAATGTAGCACATAAAGTGCAAGCACAAGAACTCTTACAAGAGCTTCTACCACATACAGGAAATAGTGTCCGTATTGGGATCACAGGCGTTCCTGGTGCGGGAAAGAGTTCGTTCATTGAAGCTTTCGGAACGATGCTTTGTGAGATGGGGAAAAAAGTGGCAGTCCTTGCGATTGATCCAAGCTCTTCTTTATCGGGAGGAAGTATATTAGGCGATAAAACTCGAATGGAGGAGCTCGTGAAAAAGCCTAATGCATTTGTTCGTCCCTCTCCCTCAGCTGGTACCCTAGGGGGTGTTCATAAAAAGACACGTGAAACGATGCTTGTTTGTGAAGCGGCTGGCTATGATGTCATTTTAATAGAAACAGTCGGTGTTGGACAAAGTGAAACGTATGTCCGCGGTATGGTTGATTTCTTCTTGCTGTTAGTTTTAACAGGTGCAGGGGACGAGCTACAAGGCATGAAAAAGGGCATTATGGAGTTAGCAGATGCCATTGTTGTTCATAAGGCTGATGGTGATAATGTTCGCCTTGCTAAAAAAACGGTATCCGAGTATAAGCAAATCTTACATTTCTTACAGCCTGCAACTCCAGGTTGGATGTCCACAGCAATGCCGGTAAGCTCATGGGAAAAACGTGGTCTCGACAAAGTCTGGAGCACAATAGGGGAGTTTAGACAAATCGTTGAGGCAAATAATTACTGGTCAATCAGACGCCAAAATCAGACGAAAGATTGGTTCCAATCGATGATTACCGACCATTTGATCGATATGTTTTATGGTAATCCAGAACGTAAAGCACAGGTGCAACTTTTAGAACGTCAAATTTTAAATGGACAGTTGACAGTCACACAAGGTGTAGATCGTTTATTTAGCGATAAACAATCACAGAAATAATATGATCCTTTATCTGAGCAACTAGGTGCACAAATTCGTCACTAACTGCTATGATAGGAGATGTATGTGCGTCGACTATCTAAAGCTAGTAAGTTTAACTTCTTTCAGCTGAAAGAAGTTAAAGTCTCCGGACGCAATTATGCCGAGACAAATTTGATGATGACGCGAACTTGAAAGGAGCTAATCGCTATATGAATATGGATTACGATTTATTTATGCAAGAAATTTTAAAAACAGCACGTGCAGAAATTGAGGGTGCAGGTTATGAGCAACTTCGCACGCCAGAAGCTGTTGAAGAGGCGTTTGCTCGTCCAGGTATTACATTAGTCATGGTAAACTCAGTATGTGGCTGTGCAGGCGGTATCGCACGTCCAGCAGCAGCGCAATGCGTACATTACGATAAACGTCCAGACCATCTTGTAACGGTATTTGCTGGTCAAGATAAAGAAGCTACTGCAGCTGCCCGTTATCACTTCGGTGAAGATCATTTACCATCTTCCCCATCATTTGTGTTATTAAAAGATGGACAAGTAGTAGCAGAAGTTGGACGCTATGAAATTGAGGGGCATGACCCAATGTCAGTAGTAACAAACCTACAAGCAAACTTTGAGGAATACTGCGACGAACTTTAATTTTATTCACAAGAGTTAAAAGAAGAGCTATTAGTAAGCCCCGCAGCTACAAAAACATCTGCGGAGGCTTACTGCTTAGCCATGATAGTTGATCCCCGATTAGCATGACTCCATAGATAACCTTCTTTTATATCAATATATTAGTCATTTGGCGTTCGGAATATTTGAAATATTGGCTAAATGAATCACCTAAAGTTCGAAATGAATAAAATTAACAGGACTGTTGATTAGAAATATTGGGCATTATTGTGGTGATACCCATTATTTTTCTAAAATTATATATTGCGGCTCATCGGACGCCCCCAGGAAGCTTTCCTCTGCGCTTCAGCGACAATGTCTTATCTGCGCGACAGCGATAAAAGCGCCCAGCCGGAACGGAAATCAACCTCACATTATGGTGATGATCCTATGTTTGTAGTGATATATAGCCTTCAACACGTTTGTATAATTAGAGTACTGAAAGATAGGAGGCAGTCGACTTGAAGAAGTTTTCAATCGGCTATCGTACATTAAAAACGGCATTTGGTGCAGCAATCGCTATTGCCATTGCCCAATACTTTGAATTAGCTTCTTATGCATCTGCTGGTATTCTAACAATATTATGTGTACAGCCAACGAAGAAAAAATCTCTTCATTCTGCTTATACACGATTCGTCGCAAGTATTATCGGTATGCTTTATGCATTTTTAAGCTTTGAGCTATTTTCCTATCATCCGCTTACATTAGCAGGTATGCTAATCGTCTTCATACCAACAATTGTATCTTTAAAGGTAGCGGACGGCTTTGTCTCTAGTGCAGTAATTATCATGCATATTTATGCAGCTAAAGGTTTTTCATTGGCACTTGTTTCTAATGAATTTGCATTAATGGCAATTGGTTATGGTACGGGAATAGCTATAAATATGTATATGCCAGACATTCAAAAGGAATTAAATTACTATCGAGTTAAAATTGAGGAGCTCTACAGTAAGATTTTTTTAGAAATCGCCAACTATTTAAGAGAAGGCGATACATTGTGGGATGGGCAGGAGATTATTGAAGCGATTAAAGCATTAAATAGTGCGAAATCCCTAGCGTTTAAAGATGTTGAAAATCATTTTACGAGACGAAAAAATGACTACTACGTGTATTTTGATATGCGTGAACAGCAGCTAGAAATTATCGATAGGGTTTTACCGAAAATAACGGCACTCCCTGTTATAGTACAGGAGGCGGTGATTGTCGCTGACTTTTTACAGGACCTCGGTGAGCATGTTCATTCAGGAAATACGGCTAGTCATTTTAGAGAGAAGTTAGAGCAGGTAAAGCTAGATTTCGCCCAGTTACCTTTACCGGAAAATCATGAGCAATTTCTAGCACAAGCGGCACTCTATCAATTTATTGAGGAAATGGATCGATATTTAGAAATTAAGCAATCTTTTAAGGGGTTAAAGGTAAAGAAAGAGCGCCCGCAGTAATGCGGACGCCTAGCTTTTCATTACACAAACATTGATAAGCCGAATGCTAGAGATGAAATTACCATAATTGCAATCATAGTATAAACAACGATTTTTTGAAATTTTTTATTACTCATATGCTCGTTCGCTCCTTCTTTTCTTATAAATAGTTTATCAAATCTGAAAAATTTCTCAAGTAGTAGAGTTTTGACGAAAAAGTCTGTAAAATAGATTATGTACCATAACAGAAGGAGATGTCACCATGGAGAGAGTAGATCATATTGGGATTGCAGTCCGCGATCTTGATGAACGCATTACATATTATACAGAAACTTTAGGCTTAAAGCTGCTGAAAGTGGAAGAAGTAGAATCTCAACAGGTTCGTGTTGCATTCATTGATGCGGGTAATGTGAAAATTGAGTTATTAGAACCGATGAATGAAAAAAGTACTATTCACGGATTCATCGAGAAACGTGGAGAAGGTATTCACCATGTAGCTTTCGGTGTAACAGGGATTCGTGAGCGTATGGCTGAGCTTCGTGAAAAAGGCGTACGACTTTTATCCGAAGAGCCAGGACCAGGTGCTGGTGGTGCAGAGGTTGCTTTCATGCACCCGAAATCATCTTTCGGTGTGTTATATGAATTATGCGATAAAAGTGGAAAAGGGGATAAGTGATTAGTATGGATATGTTCGACAAAATTAATGACTTGTATGATCGTAAGACAGTAATTGAACTTGGTGGCGGCTATGAGCGCATCGAGAAGCAACATGATAAAGGCAAATTAACTGCTCGTGAGCGTATTGAATTATTACTAGACGAAGGTACATTTTTCGAGATCAACCCATTCATTACACACCGTACAGTAGACTTCGGCATGGACAAGATGGAAGGTCCTGGTGATGGTGTAGTCACTGGTTTCGGTAAAATTAATGGACGTCCAGTATACTTATTCTCTCAAGATTTCACTGTATTTGGTGGAGCGCTTGGTGAAATGCACGCAAAGAAAATGGCAACAGTGATGGATCTCGCTGCAAAAAATGGTACACCATTTATCGGTATTAATGACTCAGGTGGCGCTCGTATTCAAGAGGGTGTACTTTCACTTGATGGTTATGGACATATTTTCTATCGTAATGCAATCTACTCTGGGGTAATTCCTCAAATCTCAGTTATTATGGGGCCATGTGCTGGAGGGGCGGTATATTCTCCAGCAATTACAGACTTCATTTTAATGGTTGATAAAACATCTCAAATGTTTATTACAGGACCTAAAGTTATCGAAACGGTAACAGGTGAAAAGATCTCTGCTGAAGATTTAGGTGGTTCTAAAGTAAACAACGCTGTAAGTGGTAACGCACACTTCCGCGCACCATCTGAAGAAGAAGCTATTAATGAAATTAAGAAACTATTAAGCTACTTACCACAAAATAATAAAGAAAAAGCACCGCGTCAGGCACGACCAGAGGGTGATGACTATCGTCCAGAAATCGTGGATACTATACCAATCGAAACTACTCGTCCTTACGATGTACGTAAAGTAGTTGAGCAAATAGTGGATGAAGGCTCATTTATGGAAGTTCATGCAGAATTTGCAAAAAACGTAGTAGTTGGTTTTGCGCGTATTGCTGGTGAATCAGTTGGTCTTGTATGTAACCAACCTAAAGTATTAGCTGGTGGATTAGATATTGATTCTTCAGACAAGGCTGCTCGTTTCATTCGTACTTGTGATGCTTACAATATACCAATCATCACATTTGAAGACGTTTCTGGTTTCTTCCCAGGCGTTAAACAAGAGCATGGCGGTATCATTCGTCACGGAGCGAAAATCCTATATGCATATTCAGAAGCAACTGTACCAAAAATTACAGTGATTCTGCGTAAAGCATACGGTGGAGCGTACGTTGCCCTTAACTCTAAATCAATTGGGGCTGACTTAGTATTTGCTTGGCCTAACGCAGAAATTGCTGTAATGGGTGCAGCGGGTGCAGCTAACATTATTTTCGCGCGTGAAATTGCAAAATCGGAAGATCCAGAAGCAACTCGTGCAGCGAAAATTGAAGAATATAAAGAAAAATTTGCAAACCCTTACGTGGCAGCATCTCGCGGTATGGTAGACGATGTTATCGATCCACGTGATACACGTATTAAGCTAATTCAAGGACTAGATATGTTATCGAACAAACACGAAACACGTCCAGAGAAAAAGCACGGAAATATTCCTCTATAAAAATTGTAAAAGCCTAGTATCCTTTGAGATTACTAGGCTTTACTTTCTGATTTTTAAGAACTTTAGATAATAAAAGATTTTATTAAAGTTGTTAGATAATTGAAACATATCCTCGCTTCATCCGTACATATATGTAAGAGGAGTTGAGATGAATGGAATGGAAACAATTACAAAAAGAACAAGAGATGATTCATGCACAATTAAGAACTGCTAGTAGGTTAAGTGAACAAAAGGATTTAATTGAAAAGCAAATCGAGCGTGCACAACAGGAAATTTATAAACATTCTAAAGCACTCAATCAAATTCGTTTGAAACTAGATAAGTTAGAAGGCTTTTCTTTTATGAATATGATTCGTACGTGGACAGGGCAACAAGATGAGCTACGTACAGAAAAAATTGATAAAGCGGCCATTCTTGAATTAAAAATAAATGAAGCAAAGAAGATGGAACTTGATTTGACAGATGATTTAGGGCAAATAAACACTAAACTTACTCAAATTAATGAACACGAGTTGCAAGAAGTTTTAAGCCAATTAAATGCTAAAAAGAAAGGCTATTTACAATTACATGAGCCTGAACAGGCAAAAAGGCTTGAACAATTAGCACATGAAGAAATGTTAACGAAACAACTAATTACAGAGATAGGGGAAGCAGAAGAAGCTGGTGAAGCAGCACTTACAAAGCTTGGGCAAGCTGCAGAGTCCCTGCATTCCGCAAATGGTTACTCAGCGTGGGATACGTTCTTTGGTGGGGGACTCATTGCGACACATTTAAAGCATGATGCACTTGATCAGTCCGAAAATTATCTTCATAATGCTCAAATTGCGTTACAGCGCTTCCATAACGAACTACTGGATGTACATGATATGTCAACGAAATCATTAGCAATTGAAACAGATGGATTTGTAAAATTTGCGGACTATTTCTTTGATGATATTTTTTCAGCTTGGTCTGTCCATTCTAAAATATCTACCGCAAGAGAGCAGGTTTCTCGTGTACAAGATGATGTACATAATACGATTTTGCGTCTACAGGATAAACATAACAAGGCAGATGGCTATTTGCAGTCTCTACATAAAGAAAAAGAAGCAATCTTTCAAAACCCAGATATAAAGTAAACTGTGAAAAGACTTTCCCCTCTTTTCACAGTTTTTTTATTTATCAATAAAGGATGATTGGTGATTTACGTTTCAATCTGCTGCTTTTCCTGCAGTGAGCGGTGTGAAAGTGTCGATTGGAGTGAAGGCTGGGCGACTCCTTGGGATCAGCATCACAGATGAGTCCCTGGAGCGCTAGCAACAATGTTTTATCTGTGCGAAAGCGAAGCGACAGCAGTAAAATGACCAGCCGGAAAGGGAATCATCCCCTTGTTTTGCCAAGGAGTAATTGCTATTCCTTCATAAAAATAGCTTAGTTCTGTAAGCGAATTATTTCAACTCTTTAGACGTTGTGCTAAAATAATACTTATACTATAACGTGGAAAAACACGTAAACTAAGGGAGTCCTACAACATGACAAGTCGTTTAGTAGAAGAGTTTTTTGAGCTCGTACAAATCGATTCAGAAACAAAACATGAAGAAGTGATTGCGCCGATTTTAATCGACAAATTAACAGCACTTGGTTTTTCAGTAGAACAAGATGATGCACATACACGTAACGGGCATGGAGCAGGTAATATACTTGCTACGCTTAAGGGTTCATTAGACATTGAACCAATTTATTTTACGTCTCATATGGATACAGTAGTCCCAGGTAAAGGGATTAAACCATCTCTTCGTGAAGATGGCTATATCGTTTCAGATGGTACAACTATTTTAGGTGCTGATGACAAAGCAGGTCTTGCTGCATTATTTGAAATGGCTAAACGCTTAAAAGAGCAAAATATTGAACATGGTGATATTGAATTTATTATTACAGCTGGTGAGGAAAGTGGACTCGTTGGCGCTAAAGAGTTAGATCCAGCTAAAATTAAAGCAAAATATGGCTTTGCAGTAGACAGCGATGGCAAAGTAGGAGGAATTGTAACTGCAGCTCCATTCCAAGCAAAAATCTTCGTTAAAATAATTGGGAAAACAGCTCACGCTGGTGTTGCTCCAGAAAAAGGAGTATCTGCGATTACGGTTGCTTCCAAATGTATTGCACAAATGAAGCTTGGTCGATTAGATGAAGAAACAACAGCTAATATTGGTCGCTTTGAGGGTGGTCAGGCAACAAATATTGTGTGTGATGAAGTAACGATTATTGCAGAGGCTCGCTCAATTGACAAAGCGAAGCTAGATACACAAACTAAGCATATGCAGGAGACGTTTGAGCAAGTAGCAGCTTCATTAGGAGCAAAGGCTGAAGTTGAAGTGAAGCTAATGTATCCTGGATTCCGTGTAACAGAATCAGATAAAGTTGTGCAAGTAGCTATTGCAGCTGCTAACAACATCGGACGCACACCAAAGCTTGGTATTTCAGGCGGGGGTTCTGATGCTAATGTTATTGCAGGCTTTGGCATCCCTACAGTGAATCTTTCTGTTGGATACGAGGACATTCATACAACAAATGAAAAAATCCCAGTAGAAGAATTAGAAAAATTAGCAGATTTACTAGTTGAAATCGTAAAAGAGTCTGCACAAAAATAACAACAGAATCTAAGGAAGTGACCGCATGGAAAGTGTAAAGGCAGTAGTTTTTGCTTGTGGTACAGAGGAGTATGCAGTGCCTGTGGAACAAGCCATTTCGATTGAAAAATTAGAGCAAGTAACACCGATTCCTCATTTGCCTAATTATCTACTAGGCTTCACAAGAATTCGTGGTGAGCTTGTGCCTGTGCTTGATTTTGAGCGTATTCTTTATAATCGTTCCTCAAATGCTACAACAGCACGGATTATTGTGTTGAACACGGATGTTGTGAATTATGGGTTACTTGTAACAGAAGCTCGTGAAATTCTTGATTTAGATGAGTCGGTTTTAAAGCAGATGGGACTGGTCAATTATTCAAAAACACGGTACTTTACAGCTGTGGCCAATCTTGAAAATCGTATGATCACATACGTTGACCCGAAAATACTTGTGAATTCATTAGAAGGTATACGTGAAATAATAAATTATTTACACAAAATGCTTGAAAATGAAAAAGAAAACGTAGAGGCATGATTTTTTTATAATTAAGAATTAATTCAATACAATAATTTACACATCATAGTTGATGTTTTAGGCAGAATTACAAATTTGTGATTCTGCTTTTCTTTTTAACCTCTTTTCCATTTCGACTTGGCGTACTTTCCTGGAGGTGTCCAATAAACGACATAATAACAAATAAGCATAAATATGAATATGTCTTTCTATAGTATAAATAAGTAAATATTAAATTAGGGGAGGTATTTGTCATATGGATTCAAAGAAAAAGGAAACACCAGAAGAAAAGAGAGAGCGTTTAAAACAAACTGAATTAAAAAACAATGCTACTGGTTCTTTAAACGATGGAATAAATAGAGGAACTAGCGGAAATCTAAATGGTATGGGTTGGAAAGAGACGGTGGTATTAGTTTTAGTGTTATTTATAGGATACATTACATATAAATTGTTTTTCAGTTAAAGATATCGAAAGGAATCTTTATCTAATTTTGCATTCCTTAATCCTCAATTGCTACGCATACATCTTCACTATCGTTCATTCAATATGTTCACCTTGATCATCACTACTACGTTTTTATGCTGATATAGTAAAAATAACCTGTGTTCGTATTATCTTATTTAAAAGTCTGCAATAAAATTATGCGTTTTACCTACAGACATAATCATTCTAACGCCGTATTATGTTAGGTAAGAAAACTACTGTCAAAGGCAAACTTCACCGAAAGGGAAGGACGCAAAGCCATGAGTCTAAACACTATTTTAGTGCATGATTGTCAGGTTGCCAGGTTCTGTTCTATGAGCCCCGGCAAATAGAATGGAGATGTAATATATGGTAAGTCGTTTACTATCAAAAGCAATCATTGTTTTTATAGTAACAATTGTAAGTACGCTAGGATTATCAATGGGGAAGGTAGACGCAATGGCCATGCAAGATAGGGCTACCTGGTTATGGGATACGACAAAGATTGTCGAAGATGAATCAGGAGTACTCTCATTTTTAGAAAGCAAACAAGTTAATAAATTATATTTACAAATTAATAGTGATATAGCTAGTAACTATTACAAAAGCTTTATTGATAAAGCAACGGCAAAAGGTATAAAAGTATACGCGTTAGATGGTTCTGCAAGTTGGGTTTCAACAGTGGGCTATAAAATGCAGGATCAGCTGTTTGAATGGTTACAAACATATAATGAAAACGCAGCAGCAACAGAGCAATTTTCTGGCGTTCATCTTGATGTAGAGCCCTACTTAAATAGTGGTTGGAGCTCGAACCAAGCGAAAACAATTGAATCCTATCAAGCGCTTCTTACTAGAGCGAAAGGGGATACCGATCGATTACACTTGCCATTGGAAGTTGATATGCCATTTTGGTTTGACGAAATTACTTACAAAAACCAATTTGGTAAAGGGTTATTAGCTGATTGGGTGATTGACCAAGTGGAAAGTGTTTCGATAATGGCATATCGAGATGCGGCTAAAGATATTATTAATATTGTTGAACATGAAATAAACTATGCAAAAAAAGTAAAGAAATCAATTGTTATTGGTGTGGAAACAGGAGCCTCTGATGAAGGAGAAAATATTACCTTCTATGATGATGGAGAAGCCTTTATGAATAAACAGTTAGCACAAGTTCATCAATATTATGCAAATAAAAAAAGCTATAGTGGTTTTGCCATTCATCATGTTGATAGTTGGATGAATATGCAGCCATAAAGAATCCTCTCCAGCATTAAGTTGGAGAGGATTTTCTTTGCCTTATGAAAGTCGGCCGCTATAGTCTTCGAATTTAAATTCACGAATGACTTTAATGCCTTCTTCATCGTTATAAGAAACGATTGATGGAAGATTTACGCCATTAAACATATGATTTTTCACCATTGAGTAATGCGCCATATCTGTAAATACAAGACGATTGCCTGGTTGTAAAGGCTGTTCGAATGAATAATCACCAATTACATCACCAGCAAGACATGTAAGCCCGCCTAGGCGATATGTGTAAGCAAGCTCATTCGGTTGACCAGAACCGATAATCATTGGGCGGTATGGCATTTCTAGAACGTCTGGCATATGGCAAGTTGCCGATGTATCTAAAATTGCTAGGTCCATACCGTTTTTCTGTACATCAAGAACAGTTGCTACTAAATAACCTGTATTAAGTGCAACAGCTTCACCTGGCTCTAAATATACAAGAAGGTTATACTTGTCTTGAATATAATTAATGATATTCACAAGCTTTTCTACATCATAATCCTTACGAGTAATATGGTGACCTCCACCAAAGTTTAGCCATTTCATTTGATGTAAGACCTCACCAAATTTTTCTTCGACAACTTGTATAATACGCTCTAATGTATCGGAGTTTTGCTCACACATTGCATGGAAGTGTAAGCCATCAATACCGTCAAGCTGTGACTTGTCGAAGTTGGCTAATGTTGTGCCAAGACGAGAATTCGTGTAGCAAGGGTCGTAAAGTGCTGTTTCAATTTCAGAGTACTCTGGATTGATACGAATACCACATTCAATTGTTTTACCAACAGATTTTACTTTGTCCTTATATTGATTCCATTGGTTAAATGAATTAAACACAATATGATCAACATAGCCAAGAAGCTCGTCCATTTCATGTTCCACGTAAGCAGGTGCATAGACATGAACTTCTTTGCCCATTTTTTCATAGCCGAGTTGAGCTTCAAATAATGAGCTTGACGTAATCCCTGCTAAATATTCACCCACTAATGGGAATGTTGAATGCATGGAAAACCCTTTTAAGGCCAGTAAAATACGGCAGCCTGTGCGATCTTGAATCGATTTTAAAAGTTCTAGATTTTTTGTTAATAATCGTTCATCCACAACGTAAGAAGGGGATGGAACTTTTGAGAAATCAATTGGCTTCATCGACTTAATTCCTTTGCATCTAACTCAAGGTCAAGTAATTCTGGATTATGGCTTTCTTGCCATGGTAGACCCCATTTATTTAGTGCATCCATGAATGGATCGGGATTGAAGTCTTCAACATTCCAAACGCCAGGTTTACGCCATTCACCATTCATCACAAGCATTGCACCAATCATTGCTGGTACACCAGTTGTGTATGAAATTGCCTGTGAACCAACTTCGTTATAGCATTCCTCGTGGTCACAAACATTGTACACGTAATAAGTTTTTTCCTTACCATCTTTTAGACCGCGAATAATACAACCGATGTTAGTTTTTCCTTTTGTACGTGGTCCAAGTGAAGCTGGATCAGGCAGTACAGCTTTAAGGAAGTGAATTGGTTGAATCATTTGTCCTTCGAATTCGATAGGCTCGATAGAAGTCATACCAACATTCTCTAATACTTTTAAATGAGTTAAGTATTTTTCAGAGAATGTCATCCAGAAACGGATTTGCTTTAAGCCTTTAATGTTTTTAGCAAGTGATTCTAGTTCTTCATGGTATAAAAGGTAAATATCTTTTGGTCCGATTTCTGGTAAGTTATAAATCTCTTTTTTCTCAAGTGGTGCAGTTTCAACCCACTCGCCTTCTTTCCAGTAACGACCATTCGCAGTAATTTCACGAATGTTGATTTCCGGGTTGAAGTTTGTTGCGAAGTGGTAACCGTGATCACCAGCATTTGCATCCACGATATCAATGTAGTGGATTTCATCAAATTCATGTTTTTGTGCATGAGCTGTGAAAACGCCCGTTACACCTGGGTCAAAACCGCTACCAAGTAAAGCAGTTAAGCCAGCTTTTTCGAACTTCTCTTTATAAGCCCATTGCCATTTATATTCAAATTTTGCCGTTTCAGGTGGCTCGTAGTTTGCAGTATCCACATAGTGTACACCCGTCGCTAAGCAAGCATCCATAATCGTTAAGTCTTGATAAGGTAGTGCTACATTAATAACAACTTCCGGTCCAAAGGCTTTAATCAGCTCAATAACCTCTTCCGTATTGTCTGCGTCTACCTGTGCGGTATGAATCTTTGTTTTTCCGCCATCTAGTTTTTCTTTTAGAGCGTCACATTTTGAAACAGTTCTACTTGCGATACAAATCTCCTCAAATACGTCCGAATTTTGAACACACTTGTGTACCACAACACTGGCTACTCCGCCAGCTCCTATAATCAATGCTTTACCCAATTGTCTACCCCCAAATTCATATAAGTATTGTCAAACAAGCTGATTATACAGAAAATTGAATTACTACTCAATCATTCTTTTTAAATTTTCTACAAATTTTTTATTTTTCAGCAACAATTAGCCGTATTCAGTGGGTAATACCACGAAAAAAGAAGCTTTTCATGAAAAAAAATTCCCTTTACTACGGATGTAGAGAAGGGGGGAATTTCTTTTTTGTTCAACAAGCGTTTAAAAAAATTCAGGTGACTTAAAAACTGTAGTTTTAAATCATGCAAGTTATTTAGAAAAATGATTCGATATTTGTTGTTTTTCGTCCCCCCATAAATAAAAAAAGATTAGTAGTAATGCACTTAAGAACCCCATTACGAGGGCGTAAGTGCTGAGGGCCACATCCACTTGACTTTGCATAGCATAAATGAAAATAGCTCCTAATGTTAACAAATTTCCAATAATAAGCGTTACAAAATGAAAACGTCTATTCATAGCAAGCCGCCCTCCTATATAGTTTACATGCCTTCAATAAATGAAAATACACTTCAATTATCTCATAATTCAGAACATTATCCAATGTTTTTTCATTTTGGATTATCGTTATAACGTAGGGGTTGATTTCCGTTCCGACTGGGCGCTTTCCTAGGGGCGTCCGATGAGCCGCTAGGAAAGCGCTGCTCGCTCCAGGGTCTCGGGCCAACACGATGTTGGTCACGAAGGCGTTATCACAGGATGTGATGGTTTTAGCCTTCGTTCCTCTATCGCTAATCCCCAAGGAGTCGCCCAGTCTCCACTCCAATCAACTTATTTACATAGTATATGTTCTACCAAATGTCATCCTAATAATGATGTATCATTTAAATTACCGTTCTTTAAAGTGATTCTAAAATAGTGCCTTGCTATTAAGTTAGTCCTAACGACTGGAGGATGAAATGTACAATGAACAGACTTTTCTTTTTCGTGTGGTCTGGTGAATCAGTCTTGAATTAAAAGAATTGTAGAAAAATTATTGCTATTTAGTTTGTTTTAGATTTAAAGATGGTAAAATACCTATAAGACTTTTCTTATAGTGAAGGTGAGGATTTTTATAGTGATCAAACAGTTTGATGAGCAAGTCCAGCAGATAAATGAATTATTTTTAAATGGTCATGTGAAAGAAAGCTATCAATTAGCGAAAGCACTGTTAGCTAATAGTACGTTTACAGATCATGAATCATTTCTAACAATACAACAGCACGTCGCGTTGCTAGAAGCGAACGGTTACGCAAATATGCCAGTTCCTACAGATGAAAAAGTGAAGCAAAGTGTTGAACGGACAGATGGATCCTATCCAGAGCGCGATGTACTAGCTGCATACATAGGAAGTGAGGATGATCAGCAATTCGGTAAAGTAGTAGATGAATTATTAGCAGGATCGGTCGAGGCACAAGCGAATGCATATTATACAATGGCTGAATTTTTTGCTCTTGCAAAGGAGCATGATAAAGCACTTGTGCAATATGCGGAAGCGATAAAACTACAGCCAAATAAAGGCCTTTACTGGGGAGCCTTTGCACAGTTTTTGAGTCGAAGTGAAGGCAGTCCGTATTTAGCATTACGTCTTATTGAAGAAGCTATTCAGTTAGATAACATGAACCCGCGCTGGTACTACATTCAGGGGAATATTTTTTTACAGCTTGTCGCAGCTACAAAAAATTTAAGCTATTTACCTGCTCTAGAAGACGCGTGGGAAAAGGCTAAGAAACGTTGCTCTGCTAAACAGGTTGCATTAAAAGTGGACATCGCGAAATCCAACGACGTACTATCACAATGGAAAAAACAAATGCTCTAAGAGGAAAAAGAAAGCAGTCCACAACTATAAAGCTAAGATAAGAATATAAAAACTTGAATAGCAATAAGAATAGGTATCCCAATAATTTCATACAAATAAATAAAGTACTAGCATATAAAAAATGAATATTTATTAGTAAAAATAACCGTATATGTATTTTTATGCTATAATGCAATTATAAACGGACGTATGAAACTTATCTTATTGCATGAAAGAAGTGTTTATTTGAGTTTATATGTAGCGTATGTATTGGTAGGTCTTGCGATTGCCATGCCTGTTGGGGCCATCACTGTAGAAATGACAAAGCAAGGACTAAAAAATGGCTTTATGCATGGTTGGGCTGTTGGGCTTGGTGGTATGACAATTGATATTGTATTGGTTTTTGCATTGTATATGGGACTAGCGTCCATCTTAGCAATGCCTATCATTCAAATTCCTATGTGGATTATAGGGGCTGGCTTTTTATTCCTTCTAGGGCTGGATTCTATAAAAAATGCTGATCATGATATTACGCTTGCAGGAGAGAAAGTGACAAAATCATTTTTTACTTCTTATCGTAACGGCTTACTAGTTGCAGTTTCACCTGGAAATCTAGTATTCTGGGTAAATGTTTTTGGCGTTGTACTAGCTAAATCATATGGCCAGGGAGAGTCAGCAAACTTTTTAGTGATCGCTGCAGGGGTTCTGAGTGGCATATTGTTGCATGATATTGGCTTGATGACCATTGTTTCAGTTACCCGTAAAGCGATGAGTCGTAAGGTCATTAAGTCGCTTACAATGTTAGCGGGTGTATTACTTATTTGCTTTGCCGGATATTTTATCTATGAATTTATACAAGCTATTAAGATTTATATATGAAAAGTGCGATCCTAAGAGATCGCACTTTTTCATTTATCCTGTATCATTTTATGCTGAAATCTCGGCATTTTCATGGATACAAGCTAAAATTTCTTTTGCTACTTGATGTGCTAAAGAAAGTTCAGAAGTGAAGCCTACACATGAACAATTCATTTCTCCTAAAATATAGCAATCTTCGCCAGCTTCGTTTGTATCAAGCATGAAATCGGCAGTCCATATAAGTGGTAATGCATAATTACCCAGTAAACTAGTTACAAGAGGTAGCTGTGTTAAAAAGTTATGGACAAGCTCTTCCCAATCCTCTGGTGCATCATAGCGATAATGCGCGCCTGAGAACAGTGTTGCACTAAATGCGTCCTCAGAATCTGCCGGTTTTTTATGTACTACGTGAACGGGTTTATCTCGTAACATTAATAAGCGGATTTCGCCTTCAGTAATACGAGGAAGGAAGCGCATATCAATTAGCATGCCATTTGGACCTGTAATATATTGCTCACAGAACGTCATGAAGTCGCTAAGTTTCCAATATTCCACATGATTATCCTTTGCTTCTGTACATTTGATCTCCGCATCAAGTGGCACTGTTGTAATTCCCTCAGCAAGAGGTTCAACCAATTTAACTCGCCATATACCTTCGCCAGTCGATCCACGATTTTGCTTTAGGACGCGTTCAGTAATAGCAAGAGAAGTAGGGAACTGAGCTTTAAATGCTTCAATTGTATAATAAGCAAATGTATCATCCGGCACTAAATTCGTTGAGGACAGCTTTGATAATGCATCTTTAGAACCATAACCAATCATTGCATCAGGGTGTGGCATACCGATGACACCCTCTTTACATAGTTCACGCAACATATCAAAGTACTCTTTTTCATGCTGTAAGTTTCCTGGATTAATACGTGAAACATAGGCAATAGCTTGTTCTTTGACGTAATTAAAAATTTCCTCTTTTTTTGTAACATCAAAGAAAATGACTTCTGCATCCTGTCCACGTTGTTTTAGCGCATTCACCATTGGCATTGTATCTTGTCGATAGCCATCAGGGCCCTTATCTGTACCGCCACGAACCTCGAAAAAAATAACCTTTTTATCCATAAAAATACCCCCTTGAATGATGATATTTTCAGTATAATAGACAGCTAAGGAAAAAGGATATAAATAATATGTAAATTTTATGTGGAAATTCATAGTTTATATATTATAGTTAGGAATTTATAACTAATAGTTTTGAAATTATCCTAAATTGGTTAAGTCTTCCTCTCTATTCTTTTTCTGAAAAACTGTGAGGTATAAAATCATGCAGAGAATTAGCATTGTCCCAATAAACTGAAAACCACCAAAGGCAATTTTAAGCCAGAAAACACTTGTAACAACAGCAGTTAGAGGCTCTAAGCTACCAAGTAAACTAGTTTCTTTTGGCGCTAAATAATGCAAACTTGAAATATAAAACCAAAATGCTAGCATTGTCCCAAAAACCACGATAAATAGAAAGTAAGCGATTGTCGAAAATGCCCAGTTTGACATATCAATTTGCCATGGTTGATGGAAAAGACTCATCACAATCCCACCAATAAGCATTGACCAGCCTACAACTAACAGTGAATGAAATTGTTGTAAAAGTGAGACGGCATATAACGTATAAAAAGCAGCCGAAAGACCAGATAAAATCCCCCAAAAAACTGCCATCGACGGCACAGAAAGTGTAGACAACGAACCATTTGTTAGTAATAAAAAAGTACCAATAAGTGTTAGAGTCACAGCTATCCCATCCTGCCTTGTCAATTGACTGTGCTTTGTTATTAAATAATAGGCCATAATAAAGAGTGGTGCTAAGTATTGCAATAATGTTGCTACAGCAGAGTTACCTATAGAAATCGACATCATATAAGTATATTGAACCGCTAGCATCCCAAGTAAACTAAATAATATTTGTCTAAAAGCATTGTACTTTGTTCGCCACATCACAAAAATAGACTCTTTACGATGTGTAATTTTATAGGCAGTTATCAGTAATAGGCCAGCTAAAAGAAGGCGACTGGAAACGAGCCAGCCAACCTCTATATTTTCCTGCTGAAATAGCTTTTGTGCGACGGTACCACCAATACCCCAAAAACTT
Source organism: Lysinibacillus xylanilyticus (assembly GCF_001183605.1). Taxonomy (GTDB): domain Bacteria; phylum Bacillota; class Bacilli; order Bacillales_A; family Planococcaceae; genus Lysinibacillus; species Lysinibacillus xylanilyticus. The sequence continues at coordinate 415,819 of NZ_LFXJ01000005.1, forward strand.
GCCCCAAGAATGACTAGAATAAAACCAAGAGTACGATTTTTCTGTGCAGATTGATTCATCTTAAAACATCTCCTAAACTATCAATATAAAGCTATTATAAGGAATACTAAGCGCAAAAAATATCGATTTATAAGATTGAAAATATCAATATATTGAGGTGATCTAAGTAATGGTGTTAACTCATATTAAAATTGCGAAGGATTTACAAGAACTAACGTTGCATGGGAAGAAGGAATTTCCAGTTGCCTTATATGAGACAGTTTTGCGATTAGATAGTATGGATTTTTTACCGTTACATTGGCACAAGGAAATTCAATTTGTCTATGTGAAAAGCGGTCGTGTGGAATACAGAGTAGGAGCAGATGTCTTTATACTTGAGGAGGGAGAGGGGTTATTTGTAAATGCATCAGGTTTACATGAAGCAAAGCCTTTTCAAATAGAGCGGGCTACAATTTTCTGTATTAACGTGAACCCAGTGATATTAGGCGGACACAAGGACAGTATTTTTGCCACTAAATATGTGCTGCCGTATATAACGAGCAATAGACTGCCTTATGTAAAGCTTTCTGACCAATTGGCGCAAAAAATTGAATTCTTGGCGAAATTACTGCAAGAGCAAGCCGTTTTTTATGAGTTAAAGGTATGGAGAGAACTATTAGTCATTTGGGAAACTATTTTGTCACAATCAATGCTAACAGAAGAAATACTGGATCCGGCAATTATTGTCCAGCATGATCGAGCTAAGGAGATGCTTGATTATTTACATGCTCATTATCAAGAGAAGATTTCTTTAGAAAATTTAGCTGCACATGTTTTTCTAAGCCGTGCAGAATGTAGTCGGTTTTTCAAAAAAATGGTCGGCATGACACCATTCACATATTTACTACACTATCGTCTTCGCAAAAGTATGGAGCTATTACGTGATAGTGAGCAATCTATCACTACAATTGCTACAACAACAGGCTTTAGTACAGTAAGTTACTATATTGAAAAGTTTAAGAAATATACAGGATACTCCCCACATGTTTATCGTAAACAATTTTTTGATAAAGAGTAGTAGAACATAAAGGTGGAAAGAAGCAGAAGAGAATACTTACACGAAACATGATCGGATTTAGAGTTTAATTATCATTGCTTTTGCGATTGGGCAGAAAATGTAATTGATATTCGTGAGCAGTTCCCCCTAGAACGAGAGCTAACCTTAAAAATAGCTGAGGATTTAGGTATTAATCATCCTATTGACAAGAAAACAAATACTCCCATTGTGATGACTACCGATTGTTTCTTAACCATGCGAGAAGGCACTTCAATCGTTTATAAAGCTCGTACACTTAAACTTGAAAAAGACCTAAATGACGAAAGAATTATCGAAAAATTCGAAATAGAGAGGGCGTATTGGGAACAACAAGGAATTGAATGGGCAATTGTGACAGAAAAAGAGTTGCCTACAGCCTTTCTAAATAATTTAAAGTTTTTACGTGATGCATATTTTATTAATGCTGAGGAAAGCTTAACCTTGCTCATGGAAGAGTGAAACATATAGAATTCTTTGGATCGATTCAGGCAATGTCATTATGTACATTTTAGAGCTTAATAATCCTAAAGCCTTTCCTGCTCCTGAGTTGTGGAATTTCAGACTAGAGTCTGGTTTTACAATTTATTCTTATAATCAAGTTTTATAGTAATGCTACAATCCCTAAGTAACACAAACTTAGGGATATTTTAATTCAAGTTACCATTTAAAGCTAATTCATACGCTTTATGATAATGATACCTAACCATTCATCAGTGCTTAAGCCTCTTTTAGTAGAGATTTCTTTAGCACATTCGAATACGATTTCTTCAGACTCTTTGTATCCAAAGTAAGATTATCCAGGAATAATATTTCAAAGTACTTCAAGAGATTCAGCCATTTTAAACAAAAATGATTTATTTTAGTGAAAGCGGGGATAGGGGAGAGGAAGAACTATCCCTCTCCCCCTGACCCATTCACGACATGTACCTATGATCCACTTTTAAGTATTCAATCATTTTTTTAAAAAATCCGAATCTAGCAATACCTTTTGTACAAAAGATTTTAAGTTTTTACTTACCTTAATATATTGGAACGGATTTAAGTTATTGGAAAGAAATACGAGGTAGCGAAGCTTGCAATTACAGCTCTACCCAGCAACAAAAAAGTGGGAGTTAAGTCTACTGCACGTTCTCTTTACTAAGATGCAAGCCCTCCGCTTTTAACAGGAAAAATTAAAGGTTAATTGTGAAATAGATAGTTTAAAAAAGTTTAATGACTAAACGATACATCTATTCATGCCACTTATATTAAGAATGCTTACGAAATATTATCTTCGTAAGCATTTAATTATTGCACAAAATCAAATTGGCTATCCATTTGATTTGGAAAATTATTAGGTGGATCAATTCACTTGCTTTTACATTAAGTTTTGAAAAGATCCTTTACATGTTTTTGAAAAGATCCTTTACATGTTTTGTTGGTCTCCACCAAGTTTAAAAAATGTTATTACCGAAGTCCTCTTTTTTCATAGTTGAAGTATTTAGTAATTGTTCTACTAATTTGTATGTCAATACTCTCATTAAATCACCTCTCTTCCATTACATCTAGCTTAGTATTTCTATTGAAATGGTTTTTTATGTTCAAGTAATAGATAATGGTATTTCATGGGAAATGATTCCTAATTTCTCCAAAATTCATAAATATTAAACTATTCCTACTTTACACTATATAGGAAAATAATGTATAATTTACTTAATTTAATCCTAGATCTTTTGGATTACATAGAATTCCTTGCGTTCATTGGAAAAGTTGTTAGCCGTTAGGACAACAACGGTCTGAACAATGCGTCTATAGTGAATGTTCAAAGTTAATCAATGAATCTCTAAGTTATTAGTATCAGACTTTTAATGTTATTCAATTTGAATTTGATGGAGGTGTTTCGGCTTGATATTATCAGATAACTATATTATCGAACAGGAAAAAATAAGAAAGTTTGTTGATGAAGAAATTATTCCTCTTGCGGAATATCATGATCGAGAGGAAAAACTTCATCCGAAAATAATTAGTGAAATGAAGGAGCAAGGTTATTTAGGATGCGTTATTCCAAATGAATACAATGGACTTGGAATGGACCAAATTAGTTTGGCGATTCTAAATGAAGAAATAGGTCGGGGCTGTTCATCAACAAGAAGTATGTTAACTGTACATGGCATGGTTTCGCTAGCCATCTTAAAATGGGGGACTATTGCCCAAAAGGAGACTTGGTTGCCCAAACTTGCAATTGGCGAATTGATTGGAGCATTTGCATTAACGGAACCTAATGTGGGCAGCGATGCAAAAAATATTGAAACGAAAGCGGTGGAAGAGTGGGATTCTTTTGTAATAAGTGGGAAGAAAAAATGGATTACGCTTGGACAAATTGCTGATCTCTTTCTTGTCTTTGCTCAGGTTGATGGGAAGCCATCGGCATTTCTTGTAGAACGGGATAGTCTAGGAGTAAGTGTGAAACCTATGTCAGGATTACTTGGTGCAAGAGCTTCAATGATCGCTGAGATAACCTTTGAGGATGTTCGTATACCTAAAGAAAATATTATTGGTAAGGTAGGTACAGGACTGTCCCATATTGCGCTAACTTGTCTTGATTATGGACGATATACGATTGCTTTAGGTTGTGTAGGCCTTGGACAAGCATGTTTGGAGAATTCCGTAAACTATTCAAGGGAGCGTATACAGTTTGGAGCTCCATTGCATAAAAATCAGTTGATTAAAAAAATGATTACAGAAATGACCGTTAATCTAAAGGCAGCTAGACTCTTATGTTATAATGCTGGCCACTTAAAAGAAATAGGCGATCCTGATAGTATTATGGAGACCTGGTCTGCTAAGTATTTTGCATCAAGAGCAGTTATAAAAATTGCAAGTGATGCTGTACAAATCCATGGAGCTAATGGTTGCTCGAATCAATATCCAGTGGAGCGGTATTATCGAGATGCAAAAATCAATGAAATTATCGAAGGTACAACTCAAATACATGAGTTATTAATCTCAGCTGATACAATTAGAACTGTTTAGATACCTTGGTTATTTTAGGATAAAAAACTAGTTTGCGGTAAAGGTGGTATCGGTTTGGTAAGCTTAAAGAAAATAATCGTTAGCAGTATCCTCACTTTATTTGTTTTATTATTTGGAACGGTTCAACATGCTTTTGCTAATACTGAGATGAATTCCACAGCAAATAGTGTGAATTTCGATATCAGTCAATACGGGATTTTATTAATTATCATTAGTATCATTGTTGGTCTACTAACTGCATTCACTTTCTACTTTCTTGTGAAGTTAGTGATAGAGTTGATAAGGAAACAAAGAAATTTTATAAAAGCGGGCGCTGTTTACTACGTCACAAGGTTGCTTGGTTTGGTAGTGCTCTTAACATTTGTTGGTTATTCCTTTTATCGTGTTCCTGAAACATTTCTTGCTGGACTTACTTGGAGTGAATTTTACACGCAATTACCTGCTAGTGCATTATGGTCCGCCTATCTTATTTTAGCTCTCGTTGTTTTATTTTCTGGACTCATCGTGTTGGAAGCATTCTCAGAGAAGGTAAATGATAAATCCTATTTTTCTATTATCATTCTGAGTTTGTTGAGTGGTGGCTCTTATGCATTTGTCATGTTTGTTGTAAATATGGCGCTTAAGAATCAAAATGAGCTGAAATTTACATTAGGCATATATTTTGTGTTGGGCTTGGTCCTCTACGTTTTTTCTCAAAAGCGAGTTCGAAAGCAATTGACCATTATGACCAATAATTTGGTGTTCAATAAAAGACTTGAATTGATGAATAAATTATTAAAATCTCCCTATTATAAATTCGAAAAAGTAGGGAAAGAGAAGATCTTTACAAGTCTTAATAACGATACAGAAGTAATCAGTAACTCCATTGGGTTGATTGTTATAGGAGTTACTAGTACAGTAACAATCTTAATTAGTTTTATTTACCTCGGTATATCTAATATATATGCTTTGTTAACATCCGTATTTTTTGTAGTTATAGCTGGAATTATGTTAATTCTGGTTAATCAATCTGCACATCGTTTGTATAGTAAAACTCGAGATATTCAGAATACCTTCTTTAAATTTATTAACGATTTAGTTAGTGGCTACAAAGAATTATATCTTCATAAAGGAAGAAAAGAAGAATTCAGAGCAGAAATGATTCAGAGCTGTGATAATTATCGGAAAAAACGTACGGATGCTGAGTTGGTAGGGACAAATGTATATTTTGTTGGAGAGTTAATGGCTTTTATTATATTAGGAGGTCTAATTTTTTTACTTCCTATTGTGTATAAATCGATAAGTAATGTGACCTTAACGGATTATGTATTAATCTTTCTATTTTTGAAAGGACCAATTGACAATGTATTAAATATGATTCCTGGTATCAATCGTGTAAAGGTTAGTTGGCAAAGAGTTCAAGAAGTGTCAAAACAAGTTACATCATTAGAACAATCTCACATAGAAACTACCTCTAAATTACAACCGAAGAAAGAAATTTCACTCACATTTAAAGACATCTCATATACATATAAAAACAAAGAAAATGAGCAATTCACTGTAGGACCAATTAATTACACATTTAATACTGGCGAAATTGTGTTTGTTACAGGTGGAAACGGAAGTGGTAAATCAACATTAGGAAAGTTGATTACAGGTTTATATGCTCCTGATCATGGAGTAATTCAATTAAATGGTGAGAATACGCAGCCAGAACAAATAGGGCAATATTTTTCAACTGTATTTAGTGATTATTATCTGTTTAATCGTATTTATGGCATTGATTTTACGAAAGAGAAAGATAGAATTGAAACGCTGATGGTCAATTTGGGTATTGATGAAAAATTAAAAATTAATAATGGTGAGTTTAGTACTACAAAGCTCTCTACAGGACAAAGGAAGAGACTTGCTTTGCTTATTAGCTGTATAGATGATCGGCCAATTTATTTATTTGATGAATGGGCTTCTGATCAGGATCCCGAATTTAGAAAATATTTTTACGAAACCCTAATTCCTGAGATGAAGCAACAAGGTAAGGGCGTAATAGCGATAACCCATGACGATCGTTATTTTCATATTGCAGATAAGGTTATTAAGATGGAAATAGGAAAATTAGTAGATGAAACAAGGCAGATGGAAGTGGGGCAAAGGAATTGAAAATGAAATAGGCTTTCAAGACTATGATCGGAGGTAATGGATGGAAACTATAAAATTGGTTTGTTTTCCCTATGCTGGTGCTTCTGCGATGGTATACAACAATTGGAGAAAGAGCTTGAATTCCCGTATTCAATTGGTTCCGATTGAATTAGCTGGAAGGGGAAAGCGATATACAGATAATCATTATCAAGATTTTAATGAAATGGTAGAAGATGTTTATAGTATTGTGAAGGATCAGATAGATGAGCGGTCGCCTTATGCGTTATTTGGTCACAGTATGGGAAGTTGGCTTGCATATGAGTTAACTTACAAAATCATGTCTGAAGAACGTCATCCTCCAATGCATGTTTTTTTCTCAGCACGTAGAGCGCCTCATCTTACGAAAGATGAATTGGATATGAATGGGCTTTCAATGGAGAACCTTAAGGAAACGATTTTTAAATTAGGGGGTACTCCGAAAGAAATATATGAAAATGATGAAATGATGAATGCCTTTTTACCTATAATATACTCTGATTTCAAAGTGATGGGTACATTCGACTACGTGGATAGAGAAGAAAAATTGCCATGCGCTATTTCAGTGATGGGTGGAAAAGAGGATAAAGAAATATCTATATCCGATTTACTTCAGTGGAAAGAACATAGCCAGTTTGGATGTAAAATTTACAGACTGCCGGGAGGACATTTTTTTCAAAACGAAAATGTAGAACAGGTGACTACAATTATTAATGATCGATTAATTGGACAAACCCAAAGTTTATTTAACTAGGAGGTGGATTATGCATACAACACTGGTCCAGGCAATGATGGAAAGAAATAATGAAAATATTGGAATTACATTCATCAGAAGTTCAACAAAAGAAACATTTATTTCATATCAGGAGCTTCGAGAAAATGCACTGCAAATTCTTCACGATTTACAATCCGATGGGGTCAAACGAGGAGATTTACTGTTGTTTCAGATTGGCGATAATGAGATGTTCCTAAAAGTGTTTTGGGCATGTTTGTTAGGAGGAATTATTCCTGTACCGGTTACAGTGGGTACTACTAGTGATCATAAGCTTAAATTATTAAAAATTTGGGAATCCCTTGATCGTGCATACCTCATTACTGAAAAGCAACGTTTTGAAACACTTAAAAAAATGAAAGAAGACGAATCATACGAACAGATAATAGAAGAAATGGAAGAAAAGCTATTGTTGGTTGAAAATTTCACTTACTCTAATAAAGGGATTTTACATGAAGCAAAACCGGAAGATATAGCTTTCATACAGTTTTCATCTGGTTCAACGAATGATCCAAAAGGTGTTGAACTAACTCATCAAAATCTTATTACCAACATTAATGCCATTAATTCTGCAGTTGAGATTCATGCTGTTGATTCTGGTTTAAGTTGGATGCCCCTTACTCATGATATGGGGATGATTGGATGTCATCTTCTTTATGTGGTGACTAATAATAATCAATATAATATGCCTACAGAACTATTTATCAGAAATCCAATGCTTTGGTTAAAAAAGATCAATGAATATAGAGTTACGATAACTTGTTCCCCTAACTTTGGATTTAGCTATTTCTTACGTCGCATGAAACCGAAGATTTGTGAAGAATGGGACTTATCCTGTATTAAAGTAATCGTAAACGGAGCTGAGCCGATTTCTTATAGTTTAATAGATGAGTTTCTAACGACGATGGAGCGTTATGGATTGAATAGACGAGTAATTACAAATTGCTATGGCTTGGCTGAAGCAAGTTTAGCGGTTACTTTTCCTAAACTAGGAGACGGCTTAGCGGGAGTTGTAGTAAATCGACAAACGTTGAATATTGGACAAAAAGTAGAGTATTTGGATCAAAGTAATAATGGGAATGATTTAACAATCGTAGAGTTAGGAAAAGCAGTTAATGATTGTGAAATTAGAATATGCAATGAAAAAAATGAGGTACTTGGAGCTAAATATTTAGGATTTATACATATAAAAGGAAAAAACTTGACCAATGGATATTATAACAACCCAGAAGCGAAACGTAAGGTATTTATAGAAAATCAGTGGTTAAATACTCAAGATTTAGGCTTTTTTAATGAAGATGGAAGATTGTTCATGGTTGGTAGGGCAAAAGAAGTTATTAAATTAAATGGACAAAATTATTATCCAAACGATATAGAAAGAGTTGTTGTAAATATAGCCAATATCTCCCTAGAGAATGTAGCAATTTGTGGTTATTACAACTATGAAACAGAAACAGAAGAAGTACATTTATATATAGCTAATAGTGCTGTGTCACAAAAATTTGTTGAATTAGCTACCGTGATTGAAAGGAAAGTACAGCAAGAAATGGGGATAAAGATAAACAGGGTTATCCCATTAAAAAGGATTCCAAAAACGACGAGCGGTAAACCCCAAAGGTTCAAGCTTGTTGAACAATATCATGAAGGCGAATTCAACTCAGTCTTAACAGAAATGGACAACTTCCGAGCAGCGATGATGGTGAATATTGAGTTGGAACAATCAAAAGTTACAGAAACGGAGAAAAGTATCTTAAAGATTTGTAGAGATATATTTGAAAATCGAACAATTGGTGTTAGTAGTAATTTAGTAGAATACGGTGGCGGGTCAATTCAACTTGTTCAAATTCACGAAAGACTTGATCAATTGTATCCTGGTAAAGTTACCGCCTCGGATATGTATTCATGTAAAACTGTATCTGATATTGCAAGGCTAATTGACAGAAAAAATGCTATTCATCTAGATATGATTACGCTTCCGGCTGATTATTTTAATACAGGTAACATTGGTAAAAAAGAAGGGATGTTTGAAAGCCGGTTAGATCCTAATATAACGATGAACTTACTATCTATTGCTAGGGTAACTGGGATTAATACGATTGATATCTTCTCAGCAATGTACATGTATTTGTTTAATCAAGTTTCGAATGAAGCAAAAGTTACAATACAAACGCTTGTACATAATCAAAGTACCGTAGTACAGTTAAATGCTAATTTTGATCAGATAAATGATTTACATACTTTGTTCTTAAAAGTGAGTCAAAACAATCAAGATGAAAATATATCCACTTTTTCACTTGAGCAATTGGAGTATGTAGTAAATAGAAAAAATTCGAATGAAATCATACCAATGTTATCTAAAAAACATAATGGATTTCAGTATTATCAAACACTTTTTGTGTTTGATCTAGTCTTAGAAGTGTTTGAAGGCAAAGATTATATAGACTTGCTTTGCATATTTAATGAAGGAAGATTGAAAAAGCATAAAGTTAAGGAGCTTTTTAATCAGTTCATGCGATTAATAAATAACCTTTCTAATAAACGGGAGTTGTTTGTAGATTCAAATGCTACCTCTAACTCTAAGGAGGGGAGTAGAGCTTGAATAACTTTTCAATAGAACTAGATTCATTGTCTCTAAACGACAGTTTTAATAATAATGAGACCTATATCAAAGAAGTTAATAATAATGACATTGCTATTATTGGTATGGCGGTAAAATTTCCTATGGCTGATACACTCGACGAATATTGGAATAATATAGCGAATGGGATTAATTGCATTAGAGATTTGCCTGAGCAACGGGAACTAGATGCAAAGAATTATTTGAAATATAACGGAAAATCTGAAGATGCTAATTTTTTGATGAGTGCCTACCTAGAAGACATTGATAAATTTGACTATGATTTCTTTCGTATAACTCCAAAAGATGCTAGTTTAATGAATCCTGTTCAAAGGATCTTTTTAGAAGTCTCGTGGGCAGCAATAGAGAATGCTGGTTATGCTGGTGAAAAAATAGAGGGAAGTAAAACAGGGGTGTATTTAGGTTTTATCAGTGACTTGGAAGGATACAAGTACAAAGAAATGATACATGATCTTGATCCTCATTCACTTCCGATTTGTGTTGCTGGAAATCTATCTTCCATGGTACCAGCTAGAATTTCATATTTACTAAACTTAAAAGGTCCTAGTATGTTAATTGATACAGCATGTTCTTCCTCACTCGTTTCTGTCGATATTGCTTGTAAAGCTCTAAGGAATGGAGATTGCGATATGGCATTAGCTGGTGGAGCTAGACTCGGATTATTACCAATCGATAAAGAGTATTTTAAAATAGGAATCGAATCTTCGGATAGTTTTACTCGGAGCTTCGATGAGTATTCTGATGGTTCGGGTTTAGGAGAAGGGATTGCCGCGGTTCTATTGAAACCCTTACATAAAGCGATGCGAGACAATGATAACATCTATGCGGTAATTAAGGGAAGCACAACAAATCAAGATGGCCAATCCATGGGCATTACGGCCCCAAATCCTATTGCACACAAGGAATTGTTAACAGCGGGATGGAATGAAGCAGGTATTAATCCTGAGACACTAGATTATATTGAAGTTCACGGGTCTGGAACGAAACTCGGAGATGCTATTGAAATAGATGGTTTAAAAAATGCATTTGGTATGTACACAGATAAAAAACAATTTTGTGCGATTAGCTCTATTAAAAGTAATATTGGACATTTATACGAAGGAGCGGGTATAGCCGGACTGGTTAAAGCTGTGCTTGCACTGAAAAATAAGAAGATTCCGCCTTCACTACACTTCAACGTTCCTAACAAAAGCATTACCTTCAACGATTCACCATTGTATATCAATACTAAATTAAGAGACTGGGAACAGAAAGATTATCCAAGACGATGTGGAATAAGTTCATTTGGAATCAGTGGTACTAATTGTCATGTGGTTTTAGAGGAAGCACCTAAAGTAGAAACTACTTATGAAAAAGATGGATTACAAATACTCACATTATCCGCAAAAAAGCCAGAGTTAATTCTGAGGATGGTAGATAACTTATACCAACACTTGTTAAGTAACAGCAATATTAACTTTTCAGATGTCTGCTATACATTAAATACGGGAAGAAATCATTTTAAATGTAGGCTAGCCATTGTTGCTGATAGTACGTTTGAATTATTAAAGAAATTAAGACTATTATTACAATCTGGAATAAATGGACAAGTTAATTCAGGACATAAGGGTATTTATTATGGTGAACATCATCTTGTATCCGAAGAAAATGCTGTCTCTAGATTAGGGACAATAACCGAATCTACAAAACGAAGAATGGATACTGAAATCAATGAATTCATGGAAAGACATCTTGATAATTTAAGTCATTCAAATATTGTAGATCAAGTATGTCGTTCTTACATTGTTGGAGCTAAGATAAATTGGAATTTATTTTATAGGGATGGAACTTATTTTAAAGTGAATTTACCGGGCTATACTTTTGATAAAAAAAGATGTTGGCTAGATATTCCTGATTGGAGTTCCGTTTCGAAGGATGATACGAAAACCTACTATAAGATTAGTTGGGACAAGCGACGAAAGTTAGAGGCTAAAAACGATGAAGATGACGGGACTATAATTGTCATAAATCACTCAGAAACTTCTATGAATGAAATCATCTCCAATTATAAGAAAATGGGGAGAAACGTTGTTGAAGTTAGTTATGGAGACTCTAATTCAAATTTTGATGGTAACAGTTTTACGATTACAGGTTCAGAGGAAGAGTATACAAAACTATTTGAGCATTTGAGAAATAAGAGTCCAATAACAAAGATTATCCATGCTGCTTCCTGGAGTCAGAAATTTGAGAATACCATATCGATTCACGCAATAGATGATTCGATACACAAAAGTGTGGAGAGCTTACTATATTTAACTAGAGCACTAGTAAATGGCGGATTTGAACAAGTAATTGATCTGGTTATTATAACAGAAAATGCAAATGAGGTAGATGGGACAGAAGAAGTTATCAACCCTCTTCATGCGAGCTTAATTGGGTTTGGAAAAGTGTTAAGAAAAGAGCATCCGAATCTCAGAAGTCGATGTATTGATGTGGACAAGTTTACTAAGCTAGAAGACATGATAAACGAGTTAGAATCAGACGTGTCATCATACCAGGTTGCCTATCGAAGAGGGGAACGGTATGTGGAAGTGTTTAAAGAGGTTAGCTTAGAAGAGCAACCGCATAGGGAGATACCATTTCATCAGCAAGGGGTATATATGATAACAGGTGGAACCGGAGGTATTGGTCTGGAGGTAGCCAATTTTTTAAGTAGTAAACTTCCAATAAATATTGCTTTGCTGAACAGAACACCAATGCCGGATAGAAGACAATGGGACCGCATCATTGAAGAAAACCAGGATCGTAAAACAATAGAAAAGATAACACATATTCAACAAATAGAAAGTTCGGGCGCAATAGTTCAATGCATAAGTGTTGATGTCAGTAATAAAGAAGAAATGTCCATAGCAGTAAGTCAATTAAGAGAGAAGTTTGGTCGAATAAATGGTGTCTTCCATTGTGCTGGCGTGGGTAACCCAGGTGAGATTCTTCAAAGAGATATAGACCAGTTTTTACATGTAATAAGACCGAAAATTCATGGTACTAGAATACTGGATGAGCTAACCGAACAAGATAAGCCTGACTTTTTCATTCTGTTCTCATCTATATCAACCCTGTTTCCTGCTCATGGACAATCAGATTATGTTGCTGCCAATGCATTTCTTGATGCTTATTCCCAGTATAGGAATAAAAATGGTAAGCCAACGTTATCCATCAATTGGACAACCTGGAGGGAAACTGGCATGGCGTTCAACCAAGGATTCGTAATTGATACTATGTTTAATACGATGACTAGTAAACAAGCGATGCGGTGTTTGGATGAGGTAATGTCTAGAGATATTAAAAATGTATTAATTGGGAAGATGAACGATCAATGGGATTTAATGCAAGCGATTGAAAGCAGTTTATTCGAAGTATCTCCTGCAATTAAGCAGTGGGTACAGCGACGAACTCTTAACAAAAAACAGAAAAACATAAGAACACAGGAAAGTATCAGAAATACAGTTAAGTTGTTAGGAGAAGAAAATTTTAATTATTCCGATATCGAGGTAACGCTTGCTAATCTTTGTAAGGAAGTACTTGGGTTCGAAGAAATTGATATATATGATAGTTTTTTTGAATTAGGTGCTGATTCGATTCTATTAAAGCGAATGTATTCACGACTTGAGGAAATTTATCCTGGGAAACTAATAATAGCGGATTTATTTGAATACTCTAGTATATCTCGTTTAGCAGAGTATATTGCTGGAAAGGAAACTGAGATTGTGGAGACAGTGAGGATACCTAAGGAAAATGTGAATATGGAAGAAGCAGTAAGCAATATCCTAGATGCATTGGATGAAGGAGATTTATCTTTGGATGAAATGCTGAAAAGCCTTGAAAAACTGTAGTGCTAGTCTTAGTGAGTGAAGGGTACTACTTAGGGAGAGTGGGATAGTATTCATGAATAATGTATATAAATTTATTGTGGAAAATATTAAATCTGGGAAAATAGACAGAAAAATGGCAGTCCAGTTACTATCCATGATGAAAAGTCAAGAAAACAAATCTGATACAGAAATAGCTATTATTGGAATGTCTTTAAAGTTACCTTACTCCGAAACTTATGATGAGTATTGGCAGAATATTATTAACAGATATGATTTAATTAATCCTTTTCCTGAGTCCCGAAAACAAGATATAGACGATTACTTTAAAAGTATTGGTAAATGGTCAGAGGATATCAGATATTGTGAGGGCGCCTTTTTGCAAAATATTGACGAGTTTGATAACGGTTTTTTCAAATTTTCACCAAAAGAAGCAAGTCTAATGGATCCGAACCAACGCCTTTTTATGGAAACAGCCATGAAAGCAATTGAAGACGCGGGATACGGTGGAGATAGGTTAGTCGGTACGAATACAGGGGTATTTGTCGGTTTTGCTAATACACTAAGAGATAGTTATGGACGAGTTATTTATGATAATGACCTGTCTGATCCTACAGCAATAATTGGTAATTTGTCAGCATTAATTCCAAGTCGCTTATCCTATTTTCTAGATTTAAAGGGTCCTAGTTTAATAGTTGATACAGCATGTTCCTCCTCTCTGGTATCTGTTGCTTTAGCCTGTCAAGCCATTCGAAGTGGTCAATGCGACATGGCATTGGCGGGGGGACTAAAGCTTAACATTATTCCATTGGATAAAGAAAACGAGAAAATAGGTTTGGAATCATCAGACTCTAGAACGAGGGCATTTGATGATCTTTCCGATGGAACAGGCATTGGAGAGGGCGTTGGGGTAGTCATGCTTAAACCATTACGGAAGGCGATTAGTGATGGTGACAACATACATGCTGTATTAAAGGGTTTTTCTGTCAATCAGGACGGTCAAAGTATGGGTATTACCGCCCCAAATCCAGCAGCACATACTGATGTCTTGGTTAATGCTTGGAAAGATGCCAATATTAACCCAGAAGATTTGGATTATATTGAGACTCATGGAACTGGCACGAACATCGGTGATCCTATTGAAATTAAAGGTATTCACGATGCGTTCCGCAAGTATACGAACAAATCTCAATTTTGTGGGGTAACCTCTGTAAAGTCGAATATGGGCCATTTATATGAGGGGGCTGGGATAGCCAACTTAATTAAAGCGGTAATGGCATTGAAGCAGAAGCGAATACCGCCATCCATTTATTTTAACAAACCTAATCAATCAATCAACTTTGTAAATTCACCTGTTTATGTCAATACACAAGGAAAGCCTTGGCATCCTACTTCAAGACCTAGACTTTGTGGCGTGAGTTCATTTGGAGTAGGTGGTACGAATTGCCATATGGTTCTCGAAGAAGCGCCTGAACAGGTAGATGATGAACACATAACAGAAAATGATCAAGAGTATGTCTTTACACTTTCAGCTAAAAGTAAAGAAGCTTTTAATAATTTGCTCGAGAGCTATAAACAATATTCTATAGAAGAACACTCATCGGATATTAGGGATATTTGCTACACTTCTTCGGTAGGAAGAGGTCATTATGAATATAGGCTTGCTCTAATAGTTAATAGTCTCGAAGACTTAAAAACGAAGTTGAATGCGATAAATCCAGAAAGCATTTCCAATCAACACAAGATGTACTCTGGTCATCATAAAGTTGTTTCCAAGCTATTAGATTCTAACGGATCCCAACAAAATTATATAACAAAGAAAGAGGTAGAATCTCTAAGTCGAACAGCCTCTCAGTTGATGATTGAGGCAGAAGTAAATGGAGGTTTGGATGTTCATAATATCAAGAGATTATGTGAACTCTATACCAATGGTGCAGTGATTGACTGGATGATGCTGTATCAGGACGACAGAAAGAGAATCGTAAATCTTCCCACATATTGCTTTGATAGACATCGGAATTGGGTAGTGTTGCCTGAGGCAAATCATGTACCTGATTCTATCGATTCTGATTTATTTTACACCATGAATTGGATAAGTGAAGATATTAACCAACCTAATCAGGAGAATGAACATAAGGCGATACTAGTACTAAAAGATAGTAGAGGGATTGGGGACGCTCTAGTAAATAAGCTAAGACTGGATGGGAAAACCGTTGTAGAAGTTGTGTTAGGGCAAGAGTTTAAACGGGTAAATCAAGACCTCTATGTTATAGGAAGTGGTGAAGCAAGCTATGATCAGCTCATCCAAGCAGTCAAAACTTATGAAATTACATCAATCGTTCATTTATTGACACTGCAAGAAAAATTTGAACAGCAGCTAAGCCCTGATAATGTGGATGAAGAGTTATCACAAGGGGTGTACAGTTTATTTTACCTTACGAGGGCAATCGTAAGGCAAGGTCTTAGTCAGAATATCTGGATAAACCTTGTCTCCGAATATGCAAATGAAGTGACAGGTAATGAGCGTCTTTTAAAACCAGTCAATGTATCTTTATTCGGAATGGGGAAAGTAGTTTCGCAGGAATATCCCAACATAAAGTGTAAGTGTATTGATATTGACGTTGATTCGTCAGCCAGTGACATCATTTTAAAAGAAATGAATCACCAGTCGAATGACTATCAAGTAGCTTATAGAGATGGCATAAGGTACCTTGAACAATTTACAGAAGTTAATGTAAACAATGTACCCAACAGAACCTTTAATATTAAGTCTGAAGGGGCTTATGTAATAACAGGTGGTACTGGCGGTATTGGTCTTGAAATTGCAAAGTATTTTGTAAAGAACCAAAACGTTAACCTTGCCTTAATTAATCGATCGGCTATGCCTGACCGTCAACAGTGGAAGGCAATACTGGCCGAAAGGAAAAATGAACAGTTATGCCATAAAATTCAAATGATCCTAGATATAGAAGCTTTAGGAGCAACTGTTTCATGTTATCAAGCTGATGTATCAGATGTATTGGAAATGAGTGTAGTTACTGAGGAAATTCGAAGGGATTACGGGGTTATTAATGGGGTTATTCATAGTGCAGGAAATCCTGGAGATGGATATATCCTAAGGAAAGAAAAAGAAATATTTGATTCTGTCATTGCTCCGAAAATTAAAGGAACGTTAGTTTTGGATCAAGTAACGGCAAACGACCAATTAGACTTTTTTGTTGTCTTCTCGTCCGGTGTATCCATTATTGGGGAAGTTGGGCAAAGTGACTATGTAGCTGCAAATGCTTTTCTAGATTCTTATGCAGCATATCGAACCAAACTCGGTAAGCCGACCCTATCAATTGATTGGGTCTCATGGAAAACGGTAGGTATGTCTGAAGAATACGGGTTTAATGTTGATCTTATTTTTAAAGCAATTGATACAGATTTAGCAATAAGTGGATTTGATACCGCTTTGAAGAAAGATATCAATCGGGTGTTAATTGGTGAGTTAAACATAGATAGCGAATACTTGTCCATGCTTGAAAATTTATCCTTCAGACTATCTAAAAAAACTAGTGAGGTGTTAGACCGAAGTAAGGAATACATTCGAAGTAGAAGAGAAGATAAAGCTAAGAAGCCAAATTATTCTCTACCTACAGATATAAAATTAGTAGGGAAAGACTCCTCGGAATATTCTGAGACCGAGATGAAAATAGCAGCAGTTTATAGAGAGATTTTAGGTTTCAGTGAAATTGATATAAATGATAGTTTTTTCGAACTTGGCGGGGATTCTGTGATGTTGACTCGTATGCACGCCATTATCGAAGAGCAATTTCCTAATAAGGTAAAAGTATCTGATTTGTTTGCCCATACATCTGTATCCAAATTGGCTGAATTTATAGACGGGTCTGAAGAAGGAATCACAAAAACGGTTCACGTACAAACAGAAAAGGTTAATACTGATGATGATATTGCCATCATCGGAATGTCAGTGGAGATGCCTTTAGCTGAGGATCATCAGGAGTATTGGCAATTGTTGAGAAATGGCACAGAAAATATAAGGAGATTTCCGTCATCAAGAAGAAAGGATATTGATGGTTTTCTATATTATATCGATGGAACTGAGCCAGAAGACCTGAAGTATGTTGACGGAAGTTTTTTAGATCATATTGATAAGTTCGACTATAAGTTTTTTAAAATGACACCTGCGGAAGCTAAGTACACGGACCCATTTCAACGACTTTTGATGAAGACTATTTGGAGAGCAATCGAAGATGCAGGATACGGTGGTGGAAAACTAGCTCAAACAAATACCGGAATATATGTAGGGTTTGCTAGCAGTTTTAAAGATTCATATCAAAGGATGATTTATGAGACAAACCCAGAAATGTTAGCTACTTCTGCGATTGGAAACATTACAGCAATGATGCCGACTAGAATCTCGTATTTCCTAGATTTAAAAGGTCCTACAATGGTGATAGATACAGCCTGTTCATCGACACTTGTAGCACTTCACACAGCTTGTATGGCAATAAAAAATAATGAATGTGATAATGCAATCGTTGGTGGGGTTAGAATTTCCCTAATGCCGCTAGACAGACAATATACAAAAATAGGAATAGAGTCTTCAGATGGACGAACACTTACATTTGATAATCATGCTGATGGTTCTGGGTTTGGGGAAGGTTCATCTGCCGTCATAATAAAGCCTTTAAAGAAGGCTCTTGCAGACGGTGATCATATTTATTCTGTTATTAAGGGAAGTGCGATTAATCAAGATGGAGCTTCTATGGGTATTACTGCTCCGAACCCAGATGCTCAAACAGAGGTCATCTTAAAAGCTTGGGAAAAGGCAGGTATTAATCCAGAAGAACTTGCATTTGTTGAGGCACATGGAACGGGAACAGCACTCGGGGACCCAATTGAAATTGATGCGTTACAACGGGCATTTAAGCAGTATACGGAGAAAAAACAATTTTGTGCAATTGGATCTGTTAAGTCAAATACAGGGCATTTATTTGAAGGAGCGGGCTTAGCGAGCCTTATCAAAGCGGCTCTTTCATTAAAAAACAAAGAAATTCCAGCGTCACTTAATTTTAACATACCAAATAACAAAATAAATTTTGCAGAATCCTCTGTTTATGTCAATACGAAATTGAAAAAATGGAACGGACAAGCAGAACGTATGAAAGGAGCTGTCAGTTCGTTTGGTTTTAGTGGCACGAACTGTCATGTCGTTTTAGAGGAACCACCTCTCAGAGAGGAATCACAGGAAAGTCCTGTACCAAATCTTCTAACGTTATCGGCTAGAAGTGAAGAAGCATTAAAACAACTAATCGTACAATACAAGAAGTTTTTCAACTCTACTCCATCATTGAATAAAACTAACATCTGCTTCACAAGTAACACTGGTAGAGACCATTTTAACTATCGATTAGCTTTAGTTGTGAACACTAGACAGGAATTGATCCAGCAATTTGAAAAGATTAATGTAAGTGATTTGAATAGTAATCCGAATGAGGGTGTATTCTATGGTGTATTCCATGAAATCTCAAGTGTAATTGGTGAATCGAAGAGTGGTCAATTAACGGCAAGGAAGAAACAGGAACTAAATCGAAAAGTGAAGGAAAAACTAGCTGATTTAGAACTAGCTGATGTAAATACTGAATTATTAGGAGAAGTTGGTCAGCTTTATGTAAGTGGGGCTGATATTGATTGGGAAGTTTTATATGATCAATCCAGTGTCCAAAAGGTTAGTTTACCGACATATATCTTTGATCAAGTTCGCTGTTGGTTAGATATGCCAGATGGTAGAAAAGCAGGCAGTATAACAGAGGAACCTGACCAGTTCTATACGATGGCATGGCAAGTTGAAAAGCTTAAGGGCAACTTAAAAAGAACGGAAGATAACAATGTATTAATCTTTAGTGGAGAAGATGAAAGAAGTAAAAAGGTAGTAGATTATTACAAGGAATCTGGAGTAAAGGTAATCCAAGTAAAGCTAGGTTCAGACTTTGAAAAAATAAGTAATGAACAATTCATGATCACAGGCCATCAAGAGGACTATGTCAAACTGTTTGATGAGTTGAAGTCAATAAAAATTAATAAGATTATACACATGTTTACTGTCGAGCCTAGATATAGTATGACGAATATTAATCAATTAGAAGAATCACAGCATATAGGGGTATATAGTCTATTTTATTTAACAAAATCGATAGCTTTACATGATATTACGTGGGAAATAGATGTAGCTTTAGTTTCATCTTATGTACATGAAGTTAATGGATTTGAAGAAGAAATTATTCCAGAGCAAGCTACTTTAGAAGGTTTTGGAAAGGTCGTTCGTAAAGAGCACCCTAATTTAATTTGTCGCTTCATTGATATTGATCGACATACTTCTATGGAGAGTCTTAGTAATGAATTGGATTCAGAAATCGAATGGTACAATGTTGCGTTCAGAAAAGATGTCCGTTACGTTGAAGTGTTTAAAGAGATTAATGAGTATATTGCTGATGAAAGACCAATCGAGATATCAAGTGATGGTGTGTATGTCATTACTGGTGGTGCTGGTGGAATTGGTCTAGAAGTCAGCAAATACTTAGCTTCTAATCAGAAAGTAAATCTAGCTTTACTGAATAGATCAAGTCTCCCACCAAGAGAAGATTGGGATCGATTCAATCAGATAGAAGAAGACCAATCAATCATCCGAAAAATCCGCGAATTCCAAGAAATTGAACAAAATGGAAGTGCCGTAGACTATTACAGTGTAAATGTTACAGATGAGATCGCAGTTGAACAAGTATTTTCTGAATTAAGGGAAAAGTATGGAAAAATAAATGGAATTGTACATGCTGCTGGGGTTGGAGGAGCCGAGCCGATTTCAACACGAACTATAGAGAATTTCAACCAGGTATTTACACCAAAAGTTCATGGGACATGGATACTGGATAAGGTTTCCCAATCTGATGATTTGGATTTCTTCCTATTATTTTCCTCCATTGCAACTATGTTTAGCATGCCAGGACAAGGGGATTATATTGCAGCGAATGCGTATCTCGATTCCTATACCGCATACCGCAACAAACAGGGGAAACGAACGATCACTATTAACTGGTCTACTTGGAAAGAAACCGGTATGTCAGTACATCATAACTTCAACATAGATACTTTATTCAAAGCAATTCTTACCAAAGATGCAATTAATGGGCTACAAAAGATTTTGAATCTTGATGTCCCACGGACGTTAATTGGTGAACTCAATTATGAAAGTAAAATCATATTCTTGCTAGATAAGTTTTCTACCAAACTTTCCGAAAAAATTCATCACAAGTTTATAGAGGTGACTGGACAGAAAATTAAAAAACAACGAAAGAAAAACAAAATGGACGACCATTCAGTAGAATTGGTTCTGTCTGGTAGAGATGAAGATGAATATATGGAAACCGAAAAAATCATTGCCGGTATTTGTAAAGACGTACTAGGTTTTGATGAAATCAATATTTATGATAATTTCTTTGAATTGGGAGCTGATTCTATACTGCTAACTCGTATGCATCAGCATTTAGATGAGAAATTCCCAGGTGCTGTAGCTGTGACTGACATATTTGAGTATACTTCCATTTTCGCTTTAGCCGAATACATTAATGCCAATCAAAAGGAGCAGGATTCGGAGCCAAATGTGATTAAGAAGCAAAAAGATATTGATCATGATGTGCGAAATATTTTCGATAGTATTGAAGAGGAAAGTTTGAGTATGGAGGATGCTATTAACCTGTTAAAGGATATATAGCATCCTGCAGGGGGGATGTCTGTGGATAAGCTACTAGAGTTTATTATTAATGATACAAAAGATGGGAAAATCGATAAGGAATCTGCTATTCATTTAGTAAAGTTGCTAAAACAGTCTGATATAAAAGAAAATCAGCATATTGCAATTATTGGTATATCAGGAAAGATGCCATTAGCAAATGATGTTGAAGAGTACTGGAGCAATATAAGTAATGGCTTAGATTGTGTGAGTCCGATGACTAAATCTAGGGAACAAGATCTTGTTGACTATCTTCGTTTTACAAATACACCTGAAGAACAAATTAAGTTCTGTGAGTATGGTTTTATGGAGGAAATAGACAAGTTTGACTATTCATTCTTTCGTCTTTCCTATAAAGAAGCTGGGCTTATGGATCCAAACCAACGAATGTTTCTCGAAACAGCTTGGCATGCGATAGAAGACGCTGGTTATGGAGGAAACAAACTTAAAGGTAGCAATACGGGAGTTTATGTTGGCTTTGCAAGTAGCTTACGAGATCTTTATTTGAAGCAAGTTTACGATGTTGACCCGACTTATATTCCTCTTTCAATGGTAGGTAACTTATCTGCCGTTTTACCAAGCAGAATTTCTTATTTACTAGATTTAAAGGGACCGAGCATGCTGATAGATACGGCATGTTCCTCTTCCCTTGTTGCTATAGCAACAGCATGTGACGCTATAAGAAACCAAAAATGTGATTTAGCCATCGCTGGAGGTATCAAGATTAACTTGTTACCTCTAGAAAATGAGCTTTTCCAAGTAGGTATAGAATCCTCTGATAGTAGGACAAGAGCATTTAATCATATATCTGATGGTTCGGGAATTGGTGAAGGGGTAGCAGCTGTAGTCCTAAAACCATTAAAGCAGGCTTTGAAGGATGGTGACAATATTTACGGGGTCATAAAAGGCTACGCAACAAATCAAGATGGAAATTCTGTGGGTATAACAGCTCCAAATCCCGCAGCACAGACCGATGTCTTGGTAAGCGCTTGGGAAGATTCGGGGGTAGATCCTGAAACAATCACATACATAGAA
Source organism: Lysinibacillus xylanilyticus (assembly GCF_001183605.1). GTDB lineage: Bacteria > Bacillota > Bacilli > Bacillales_A > Planococcaceae > Lysinibacillus > Lysinibacillus xylanilyticus. The sequence goes on from NZ_LFXJ01000005.1 coordinate 438,142, forward strand.
ACACACGGTACTGGCACACCACTTGGAGATCCTATTGAGGTTAAAGGCATTACAAACGCATTTAAACAATTCACTGAAAAACCCCAATTTTGCGCGATAAGTTCGGTGAAATCTAATGTTGGCCATTCTTCGGAGGCTGCAGGAATACTAAGTGTATTAAAAGGAGTAATGGCACTCAAACATAAAATGTTACCGCCAAGCTTATTTTTCACATATCCGAACCAGTCAATTAAGTTTAGTGACTCTGCAGTATATGTTAATTCAAGAATGAGAGAATGGGAGGTGGAAGATCATCCAAGACGATGTGGTGTAAGTTCTTTTGGAATTAGTGGAACCAACTGTCATATAGTACTGGAGGAAGCACCAAATATACAGATAGAGGGACGTTTTATTCCTTCATATGATGTGTTGGCACTCTCTGCCGGTCATGAAAACGGATTGAAATCTCTTATTCAGCAGTATGTGGAATTGTTAGAACAGGATAGTTCGATTGACCCGTGGGATGTCTCCTTCACCGCGAATACGGGTAGAGGTCATTATAATCATAGACTTGCAGTTGTATATAAAAATCGAGATGACCTACTAAGGCAATTAAAAGATGCGTGCAATAAAGATTTAAAAAGTAATAAATACTACTCTTATTTCAAGGTAGTTCCGTCCCATAAATTAAATAGGGAGAAAAACGATTTTGAGTTAACGGAAGAAGAACGTATTGGATTAGATAAGAAAGCAAATAAAGTAATAGAATCTATACTATCAACTGATTTTACTAATGGTGATGCCTTCTATCGACTTTGTAATCTTTATAAAGCAGGGGCTAACATCGATTGGGATTCCCTTTATAGAAATGTAAAACGATTAAAGGTAAGTTTGCCGGGATACCCTTTTGAACGAACGAGGTGTTGGATTGATATACCTCAGACCGAGGGAAATATATTAGAGCTAGAGGAAGATAAGTACTATTCCATCGTCTGGAACAACGAAGAGATGGATAATCACTATGAATCTAGTAATGAGGGTACTATTCTAATTTTCAAAGATAAGAAAGGATATTGGAGTAAATTCTCTTCAGCATTTAAGGAAAATGGCAATCGTGTCTGTTATATAGACTTTGGAGAAAGTTTCGAACGAGTGAATGAAGATAATTTTATCATTTCTGGAAATGAAAAGGACTATGAAAGTCTCATTGAATTGTTACAAGAAAAGAACCTTACTCGGATTATTCATTTGTCGTCCATATATGGTGAGGAAGAAGTATATACGTTAGACGACTTAAAAAATAACCAAAATCATGGTGTTTATTCTATGTTCTTTCTAGTTAAAGCGTTGGTAAAGGGTGGGCTAGATCAGAGCATTAATATTAATGTTATTTCCGAGTATGTAGCTGAAGTGACAGGGAAAGAAAATAAGATTTACCCAGAGAATGCACCACTTTTTGGTATCGGTAAGACGATAAATCAAGAACATCCAACGATAAAGATCAAATGTATGGACATCGATAATCAGGTGGAAGTTGAAAGTTTGATGGCAGAAATGGGCGTTCAAGATGAAATATACCAGGTTGCTTTCAGAAATGGAAAAAGGTATGTGGAAGAATTCAGGGAAATTCAGATGGATGATTTGGAAGATCGACCGGTAGAAATCAAAGACCAAGGGGTATATTTGATAACTGGCGGTAGTGGTGGTATTGGACTTGAAATGGCAGAATGGTTAGCCTCTCAGAGGCCAGTTCGCATTGCGTTGATAGGTAGAACCCTTTTACCTGAAAGAACAGAGTGGGACCAATTACTAGAACAAGGTGACAGTCATCGAGTTTCCAGAATGATCAACAGAATTAAAAAAATTGAAGAAATGGGCTCATATGTTCATTACTTTAGCGCAGATATTTCTAATGAGAAGGCAGTTCGATCGATCATTAATGAACTGAAACAGAAATACGGAAATATACAAGGTGTTATTCATGCGGCAGGTGTACCAGGTGATGGATTCTTGTTTAAGAAAGACCCTGATGTATTTGATACAGTTCTGTTTCCAAAAGTATATGGTACATGGGTCATCCATCATGTAACTAAGGATGAGAATCTCGATTTCTTTGTCATGTTTTCTTCAGGTCAATCCATCTTAAGTGAGCCGGGGCATGGTGACTATACAGCTGCAAATGCTTATTTGGATTCATTCTCGTCTTATAGGAAAAAGTTGGGGTTAAAAACGTTAACAATAAATTGGACAACATGGAAAGAGACAGGGATGGCTGTTAACTATGGGTTCAACTATGATGCGCTTTTCAAAGCAATTACTATTGATTATGCACTAGAAGGTTTCCAAGAGGTTCTTAACAAAAATATTAACCGTGTATTAATTGGAGAATTTAGTTATAATCCACGATTTTTGTATATGTTGGATAGACTTCCGTTTAAACTTTCTAGCAAGTTAAGAGAAAAATCACAGAAAGTGTTGGATTCTCATAGTAATGATGAAAAAACAAAACGTCAGAATAAATCAACAAGAAAAGTGGACAAGGTTGAACTATCAGGAAGAGAAGATAAAGAATTTTCAGAGATAGAGGTAAAGGTAGCGACAATTTACAACGAAGTTCTGGGATATACGGAAATAGATATTCACGACAGCTTTTTTGAACTCGGCGGGGATTCAGTCATGTTAAATAGAATGCATGCGATCCTTGAGCAGGAATTTCCTAATGCAATAAAGTTAATTGATTTATTTAACTATACAACAATCGCTTCACTCTCAAAGTTTATTGCTGAAAAAACTGGAGTGTCAATACAGGAAGAAGGAAACGATGACATGGATGAGTTGAATAAAATGCTCGATGATCTAAGCGCAGGTAATCTAAGTATTGACGCAGCAATCGAGAAAATAAACCAATAGGAAAGTTGGTGAAATAAAATTTCAATGCAAAAACTACTCAGGATTATTTTAGAAAACACTCAAGCAGGTAATATTGATAAACAAACAGCGGCAAAGATGCTTCATACTTTACAAAATGAAATCTTGGCGACCTCCATTCAAGAAGATATTGCAATTGTTGGCATAGCAGGAGAATTGCCTGTATGTAATAGTATCGATGAATATTGGGAGGGGATAAATAACAGTATTGATTTTATAGGAGATTTCCCGGAAACAAGAAAACAGGACATTGATAAGTATATTAACTATTCAGGACTTGAAGACTTAGACGAAGTTAAATATCTACAAGGTGCCTATATAAATGAAATTGATAAATTTGACTATCGGCTTTTTCGTTTGTCCCCAAATGAAGCTAGTTTAATGGATCCATACCAGCGATTATTCTTACAAGTAGCCTACAAGGCAATCGAAGATGGAGGGTATAACAAATCGTCTATAGCTGGGACTAGAACCGGGGTTTTTGTTGGATATGCAAGTAATGCTAAAGATAGCTATCAAAAAATGATTTATGATACAGACGTTTCTCTAATGGCTGCAGCTGCTGTCGGTAATGTAACAGCTATGATACCTAGTCGAATTTCATATTTGCTGGACTTGAAGGGTCCGTCCATGGTCATTGATACTGCCTGTTCTTCCTCATTAGTATCTGTACATTTAGCGTGTGAAGCTATTAAGAATCAGGATTGTGATATGGCTATAGCGGGTGGTATAAGAATGAACTTGCTTCCATTAGATAAAGAATACATGAAATTCGGTATCGAATCTACTGATGGAAGAACGAGATCATTCGATGACCAATCTGATGGTTCTGGTATGGGAGAAGGGGTAGTGGCAGTTCTACTAAAACCACTACGTAAAGCAAAGCGAGATCGGGATAACATCTATGCGGTAATTAAGGGCAGTGCAATCAATCAAGATGGAACGTCCATCGGAATCACAGCACCAAACCCTGACTCTCAAATGGATGTGATTTTAAAAGCCTGGGAAAAAGCAGAGATTAACCCTGAAACTTTAAGCTATATTGAAGCGCATGGAACGGGAACTGCTTTAGGGGACCCAATTGAAATAGATGGATTAATAAGAGCTTTTAGAAAACATACGGATAAGCATCAATTTTGTGCGATAGGAACAGTGAAATCTAATGTAGGTCATTTATACGAGAGTGCAGGTCTAGTAGGATTATTGAAATGTATTATGATGCTAAAAAATAAAACCATTCCACCTAGCATTAATTTTAACAAACCAAACTCAAAAATTGATTTTAGCCAGTCGCCTTTGTATGTAAATAGTAGAAATAGAGAATGGTTAGCTGGAGATAGTGCTAGAAGATGTGGGCTGAGCTCCTTTGGTTTTAGTGGAACGAATTGTCATCTTGTTCTAGAAGAAGCTCCTGAACTGCCTAGAGTGGGGAAAAGTTCAAAAGTACATCTATTTTTGATATCTGCTCAAAGTAAACACCAATTGATCGAATTAATCGACAATTATCTTCAGTTTTTGAAGAAACCTCATAATGTTGAAATTGGAGATGTTTGTTATACCGCTAATGTTGGAAGAAATCATCAAAGTTATAGATGTGCTATTGTTATCGATACGTTAGAGGAATTAAAGGAAAAGCTTAAAATCATACGAGACGGGTTGAATTTAATCAATGATTTAAGTGGACAGTCTATATATGTAAATGAACATAGAGTGGTACCACAAAATAAAATGAATCGTACTAAAGTAGAAATTACGGAAAGTGAAAGGCTTGAACTTGGCAAACAATCAGCTACTATTATTCAGAATTTTATAAGTTCCGATAGGGAGGACCATAAAAGCCTAACGGAATTAGCGGAGTTGTATTCACGAGGTGCCGAAGTACAGTGGGACAAATTGTATAAGGACGAAGCTGTGAGAAAAATTAGTGCACCAGGTTATCCTTATGAGAGAAATAGGTGTTGGTTTGAAGTACCAGAAGGTAAACAGTTAACACGTAACACAGATAAGCCTGACAAGTTTTTTACCATTGGGTGGGCTGTAGAGAAGTTACCAGAAGAGAATAAGCAGGTCATGGATGGAACTATTATGGTATTTAAAGGAGAGTCGGAGCTGTGTCAAGAAATGCTCAATGAACTTTCAGCTTCTCCATGTGATGTGATTACCGTAGAAAAGGGTCCATCATTTAAACAAATCAATCCGAATGAGTACATTATTTCTGGATCAGAGGTGGACTACCTACACCTCTTACGTAATGTGAAGGATCGGCAGGTTACGAGAATCATCCATATGATGACAATTCAAGATGGTAGATCAATCCGTTCAATTACTGATCTTGAAGAGAGCCAACAAAACGGAGTATTAAGCTTATTTTATTTGACAAAAGCGTTTGCGAAAATGGAGATCACTAATGAAATAGATATTTTATTAATTTCGGATTATACCACTCAAGTAAATGGCTTTGAAGAGCGTATTAAGCCTGAGAACATCACTTTGTTAGGTATTGGTAAAGTAGTGAGAAAAGAACATCAGAATTTATTGTGTCGTTGCATCGATGTAGATGATAGCACAACTGCAACAGAGATTATCGACGAAATAAATGCCAATACAGAATGGATGAATGTCGCATATCGAAGAGGGGTTAGATATGTAGAGGAGTTTAAGGAAATAGAACTGGATTTAGAACCATCTAAACCGTTAGAGATAAGAGAGAATGGTGTTTATGTAATTACAGGAGGAGCTAGTGGGATTGGTCTTGAAGTTTCAAAGTACCTTGCTTCTACCGAGCAAGTATCCCTTGTTTTAATTAATAAAACACCATTACCAGAACGTACAGAATGGGAGAGGATTTTAGAACAAGGGCAAGATCAGAACACAATTACAAGAATTAAAGGTATCCATGAAATAGAAGCTCTAGGTGCCGAAGTAACGTATTATAGTGCGGATATAGGCAATATGGATGAGGTCAGCCGAGTATTAGACAAGGTGAGGCAGCAATATGGACAAATCAATGGAGTCATTCATGGTGCTGGAGTTGGTGGAGCAGAACCTATTGTCACCAGAACCGATGAACGATTTAACCAAGTCTTTTCACCTAAAGTATATGGTACATGGATTCTTGACAAGTTAACAGAAACAGATCAACTCGATTTCTTTATTATGTTCTCCTCAATAGCATCGTTGTTTAGTGCACCAGGACAAGGAGATTATATAGCTGCAAATGCTTACTTGGATGCTTACTCTTATTATCGAAATATGTTTAATAAACGTACCGTTGCAGTTAATTGGTCAACCTGGAAAGAAACTGGGATGTCAATAAAACATGATTTTAATATTGATACACTATTCAAGGCGTTGATGACAAAAGAGAGTATCCATGGTCTGGATCAATTAATAAACAAGGATGTGCCGAGAGCTTTAATCGGAGAAATTAATTATGAAAGTAGTCTGATTTCATTACTTGAACGGTTTATGTTTAAACTTTCACCTAAAATTAGAAAGACACTTTACTCCTATATTGGGCAAACCAAAGTGAAAGCAAAACCAAAAGTTGCTGGTTTTATAGAGGAGGTTAAACTTTCGGGTAAAGAAAGTGATCAATACTCCGCGATTGAACAAAAAATTGGTCAGATTTGGGGAGAAGTTTTAGGCTTCGATGAGATTAATATTTACGATAGCTTTTTTGAACTTGGAGGAGACTCTATTTCAGGCTTAAAGATAGCAAATCTGATTAATCAAGAATTAGGTAAACAAATTGGAGTAGCCGATTTATTATCGTTTGTTACAGTTGCTGACTTCGCTGAATTTATGGAACAGCATGCAGATGAATTTATTAATACGTCTACTAGTTGTTATGTCGATATTGAACCGTGTGAACCAATGGATGGTTATCCGGCTTCCTCTGCTCAAACGCGATTATTCATTATAAACGAAATGGAAGGATCGAATATTAATTACAACATTTATAGAGCTGTAACAATTGAGGGACCATTTGATACAACTAAATTTGAATACACGTTTAATGAAATCATTAAACGTCAAGCATCTCTTCGTACAAGCTTTAAACTAGCAGATGGAAAAGTTATGCAGTACATCAAAGATAACGTTATTTTCAATGTTGAATATAAGAAGACCATAGAAGAAGTTTTGGATGAACAAATAAATGCATTTATTAGACCATTCGAACTTTCTCAAGCTCCATTACTTCGTATTGGACTTTTTGAACTTGCGAAAGAAAAACATGTCATGGTATTTGATATGCATCATATGATTGCTGATGGTATATCCATTGATATATTGATTGAGGAGTTTCTAGCAATCTATGAAGAAAATAAGTTGGAAGAGCTTAAGATCCAATATAAGGATTATGCGGTTCATCAAGAACGCATTGCGGAAAGCGATAAGATGCTAGAGCAGAAAAAGTATTGGTTAGAACTCTTAGCTGGTGATTTGCCAGTACTTAATCTCCCGACGGATTATCCAAGACCTGATATAAAGAATTTTGAAGGACATACAGTTTCCGTGATACTAAATAAAGAAAAGTCTCAACATATGTATAGATTTGCTAAAGAATCAAATACGACACCTTATATGGTGATGCTATCAGCTTTTTACGTGTTACTCTACAAGTATACTGCACAAGATGACATTATCATTGGTACTCCAATTGCAGGACGACCAAGTGCTGATTTAGAAAAAATTGTTGGGATGTTTGTTAATACTCTTGTCATAAGAAATAGACCTAAGTGGGATAAAACAGTTAAAGATTTTCTGTTTGAAGTAAAGAACAATGTGTTAGATGCCTTTGATAATCAGGATTGTAATATTGAAGAATTGATTAGCCAGCTTAAAGTTGAACGGAGTTTAAGCAGGAATCCATTGTTTGATGTAATGTTTGTTCTTCAAAATGTTGGTAATAGCGAGATCAAAATGAGTGACTTAACGATTAGTTCTTATCCTATAGAGGAGAAAATTTCAAAATTTGATCTAACTTTAGAAGTTATTGAGGCAGGAGATTTTGTCGATATTCATTTGAATTATTCAACAAAGCTATATAGAAATGAAACGGCTCAAAGAATACTAGAGGATTATATCGATCTATTGGAAAAAATTTGTTTTGTATTGGATACACCAATAGGTGACCTTCGACTAAAAAGTGAAGCAAACATGGAAGAACAGGATGATCAAGAGGATAGGGAAGAGGTAAAATTTAATTTTTAACAATATGAGGTGATTGTGTGGGATTGGTAGGTGTTATTGGGGCAGGTGTTATGGGAGCTGGTGTTGCGCAGAACGCTGCAGAATCAGGACATGAAGTAATTTTAATAGATTTGACAGAGGATGTTTTACAAAAAGCAAAAGAAGAAATTAAAAAAAATATTAAGTTTCAAGGTCTTTTTAAGAAGAAAGATTCGAGAATACTAGATGAGGATATTTTAGGAAGGATAACGTTTACTACTGATTATGAAGCCCTGAGAGAAGTTGAATTTGTCGTAGAAAATGTCCCAGAAGTTTGGGAAGTGAAAAAAAATGTATATACGAGATTGAATGAAGTTTGCGCTGAAGATTGTATTCTTCTAGTGAATACTTCGTGTATTTCCATCACGAAAATAGCGGCATTATGCAAACAAGCATCTAATGTAATCGGGGTTCATTTCATGAATCCAGTTCCGCTCAAATCAACGGTTGAGGCGATAAGAGGATTCCATACTTCTGAAACGACCATTCAACAAACGAAGGACTTTTTAGAGAGTATGGACAAGGAGATGATTCTTGTAAATGATTATCCTGGATTCGTGTCGAATCGATTATCTCATCTACTAATGAATGAGGCTGCTTTTGTAGTGCAAGATCAGGTTGCTGAACCAAGAGATGTGGATGAAATTTTCAAAAAATGTTTTGGACATAAAATGGGGCCACTGGAGACAGCTGATCTTATAGGGTTGGATACAGTCGTTAATTCTTTAGACATTTTATATGAAAGTTATCAGGATCCTAAGTTTAGATGTGCTCCATTACTAAGGAAAATGGTTGAAGCAGGACAACACGGTAGGAAAAGTGGTAAAGGGTTTTATGACTATAACTATGGCTTTGTAGTTAACTAGATAAATTATTTAAATAAACTAGAGTAATAAGGAGGATTTATTATGGAAATAGCACAAAAGGTAAGCGGATTTTTGACACGTTTTTTTAGAAAATATGAACTTGGTAGAGATGAGGATATCTTTTCATTAGGTTTTGTTAATTCATTATTTGCAACCCAACTTATTATGTTTTTAGAAAAGGAATTCGATATTACTGTTGAACCTGAAGATATGGACCTTAATAACTTCAGAACAATTAATGCAATTGTTGAATTCGTTGAAAGAAAAAAGGTAGCTATTAATAATTGATAATATTAATTATTAATAGGAAAGGGGTGTGAAAAGATGGGAAAGGAACAGAAAATAAAATGTGTTGTATGGGATTTGGATAATACATTGTGGGATGGGGTTATTCTTGAAGATTCGAATGTAGTGTTAAAACAGGATGTTGTAGAAATCATAAAGAAATTGGACGAGAGAGGAATTCTTCATTCCATTGCAAGTAAAAATGAACCCTCCCTTGCGATGAGTAAGTTAGAAGAATTTGGTATTTCAGAATACTTTTTATATCCGCAAATTAATTGGAATCCAAAATCTGAATCTATCAAAAACATTGCAAAGTCTATAAATATTGGAATAGATACGCTTGTATTTGTTGATGATCAACCTTTTGAAAGGGAGGAAGTGAACTTTGTTCATCCTGAGGTACTTTGTATCGATGCTTTAAATCTTGAAGGGGTACTAGATATGCCCGAACTTAAACCGAAATTCATTACAGAAGATTCCAAGATTCGTAGACAAATGTATATGAATGATATTAAACGAAACAATATTGAAGAGAATTTTTCAGGGCCACATGAAGAGTTTCTTGCATCCCTAAATATGAAAGTTACTATTGCTCCTGTGCAAGAAAATGATTTACAACGGGTTGAGGAACTGACTGTGAGAACACATCAACTAAATACAACAGGCTATACTTACTCCTATGAAGAGCTAGATGTAATGAGACATTCAGACAGGCACAAGTTATTTGTTGTAGGCCTAGATGATAAATACGGAACATATGGAAAAGTTGGTGTGGTGATGTTGGAATGCGTGGAGGATGTTTGGACAGTTAAATTGCTCCTGATGTCTTGCCGCGTCATGTCTAGAGGTATTGGTTCACTGTTAATTAACTATATTTTGAAATTGGCTAAAGAGAATAATGTTAAGTTGATGGCTGAATTTGTGAAAACGGATAGAAATAAAATGATGTATGCAACATATAAATTTGCAGGATTTACAGAATATAGCGTAGAAGGAGATAAAGTCGTTTTTGAACATAATTTATCTAATATTCAGGATTTCCCAGAATATGTTCATATCAAAACTCTAGAAACCGTATAGATTTTTATAATAACGAAATAGCGAGGTAAATAATATGGAAAAAATCGCATTTTTATTTACAGGCCAAGGTGCTCAATATGTTGGAATGGGTAAAACTTTTTATGATGAATATGAGGTTGCTAGACAGACATTTGAAGAAGCGAATGATGTACTGGGATTTGATCTTACTAAAATATGTTTTGAAGGATCATTAGGTGAGCTCTCAAAGCCAGAGAACATTCAGCCAGCACTGCTAACTGTTAGTGTAGCAGCATACAGAGTATATATGAAGGAAATTGGCATTGCACCACATTTTTATGCAGGGCATAGTCTTGGAGAGTATGCTGCTTTAACTTGCTCAGGGGCTATACGTTTTTCGGATGCTGTAAAAATCGTAAGAGAAAGGGGTCTATTAACCAAACAGATTATGGAAAGTGATATCGGGGCTATGACTATCATTGACGGAATAGACTCCAAGCTTGTTGAAGAAGAGTGCAAGAAAATCTCAACCGAGCAACAATTCGTTTCCATTAACTGTTATAATTCGCCCCTTCAGGTTGCTGTTGCAGGTCACAAAGAAGCGGTTGAGTTACTTGAAGAAAAGGTACTTGAAATGGATGGAAATGTCACCCCATTATTTAGGAACGCTCCATTTCATAGCCCGTTAATGCAAGATACAGCGGAAAAATTGAAGGGATATTTGGATCAAATCACTTTCTTCCCTTTTCGAAATGCAGTAATTTCTAATCCAACTGCTTTGCCATTCGGGGATTATGGGACTATAGCAGATAAATTGGCTGTTCAAATGGTTAAGCCAGTTAAATGGCAGAAGACGATGCAATTTTTGAAAAAGTATGGTGTAACTCTAGCAATAGAGATGGGACCTAAAAATGTTCTTTGTAATCTAGTTAAAGGTAATACTCCTGAAATAGATGCATTTTGTTTTGGACAGAGGGAGGATAGAAATATCTTATTTGACCGACTTAATCAAAACGAAATGCTTAAAAAGCATGTCCCTACCGTTATAACCAAATGTTTGGCGGTAGCTGTATCAACACCTAACAAAAATTGGGATAATGAAGAGTATAGAAAAAATGTCGTTGAACCTTACGCTAATATTCAAAAAATGCAAGAGGAATTGGATGAGCAAGGAGCACTGCCTACTAAAGAGCAGATGATAGAAGCACTTGAAATGTTACGGACCGTGCTTCAAACAAAAAAGGTTCCAGTCCAAGAACAAATCGAGTGGTTCCACCATATTTTCGAGGAAACTGCAACGTATTATGAATTTAAAGATTTTGATATACTCCAAGAAAACAAATTTGAGAAGGTGACATAATTGACCAAAATAATCGAGGCCATACAAGTTTGCAAGTCCTTTAATACTGGCGAGGTAAAGACAGATGTGTTGAAAAATATAAATTTAGAAATAAATAAAGGGGAATTTGTCTCTATTATGGGGCCTTCAGGTTCAGGGAAAAGTACACTCCTCTATTTGTTAGGTAGTTTAGATAAACCTACTTCAGGAAAAATCAAAGTAAACGGTAATGATACTTCCGAGATGTCGGATAAGGCTGAAAGTATATTGCGACGAAGAGATATAGGATTCGTGTTTCAATTTTACAATTTAATTCCTAATTTCACTGTTGAAGAAAATATTGTTCTTCCCATCTCATTAGATGGGAAGAACGTGAAACATTACAAAGAGGAACTTGATGAAATTCTAAATATTGTTGGGCTTTCTGAAAAACGGGGAAATACACCACGCCAATTATCGGGTGGACAGCAGCAAAGAGTCGCTATTGCGAGGGCTCTAATCAATGATCCAGCTATTATTCTCGCAGACGAACCAATTGGGAATTTAGATAGTAAGACAGGTATGGAAGTTATGAATCTGTTAAAAAGAATTAATGAAGAAAAAGGAAAGACGATTGTACAAGTCACACATTCTAAAGAGGCTGCTGAGTTTGGACAAAGACTGGTATATGTAAAAGATGGTCAAATTGATAACTCATTAAGCCATTCATTATCCTAACTATACTGTAAAAGTGGGTGGAAATATTGTCGACTATTTTTAAATATATCAGTCGAAATTTGTTAGAGAAGAAACTACGCTCTTTTATTGTGATCTTCTCGATTATGATTTCGACATCATTGTTTTTTGCTTCTACTAGTATCTCGGATGTTATGATAAACATTTCTATGGAACGAATGAAGCAATATGCAGGTACTTCAGATATCACAATGAAACCAACAGACAGCTCACCAAATAATTATATTACAGTAGAGGATATTGAAGTACATGAGCATGATTTAGAGTATTCAATCACAGCAATTGAAAGTAGTGGGCAATTTAAGCACAATGACAACGAGATAGTCAATTTTAACGTTATGGGCTATACATTAGATGAACTAGAAACAATGAATACGTTAAAAATCATCGAAGAAAAAGAACTCCATCCATTTGTTGGTAATAAAATAATAATCAATCGAGACGTATCCGAAAAAATGAATTTAGCATTAGGCGATACGATGGAGATTAAAATAGGGAGTGAACATTATACATTTCTCGTATCGGGGATTGCTGAAAAGGTAGGGTTATTTAGAGGAGAAGGATTAAATCCCTTTGCGGTTGTACCAAAAGAGCATTTAGGTGAACTACTTAATTTAGAACACCCAAACGTTGTTTTCCTAAAAGTAAAGGATAAAGAAAATCTTTCTTCTATGATCAGTACATTATCAGAGTCCTATAAAGACTACATAGTGGAAGAATCTATTTCAGATGAAGCGATTGAACAACAAGTCAGTGGGATTGCAGTTACATTTTTATTAATGACTATTGTTGTTTCAATAATAAGTATGTTTATTATTTACTCTTCATTTAAAGCGATCACAATGGAACGACTTACTGTAATGGGAACATTTCGCAGTCTTGGTGCAACAAGAAAAATGACAAATTTAATACTGTTATTAGAAAGTGTTTTTTATGGACTTATTTCAGGTGTATTAGGATGTGTGCTTGGTGTAGGAATTTTATTTGCGATGTCAATGGTGTTGGCTGAATCAGAAGTGAGTACTAATATCCTCCTTGCGATTCAACCGTTAAAGCTTCTTTTCACCTTTTTGCTAGCACTAATTCTTTGTATTTTAAGTTCCATCATACCAATATTAAAAGTTTCAAAAATTTCAGTAAAAGATATTATTCTTAATAATTGGGATAATTCTACGCAACAGTCTAGTAAAATTGTACCTTTTGTTGGAGTATTATTTGTTTTATTTGCTCTGATTGCTCCGCCTTTATTAAGTCGAACTGTTGCTTTACCTCTTGGTATTATTAGTGCAATTTTATTAATTGTTGGGATAATCTTTTTAATTCCGGTTATCATGCGATGGTCTGTCAAACTATTTAGTAGACCTTTTAGCCATATCTTTGGCAATGAGGGACAACTAGCACTAAAAAATCTAAGGCAGGACAAAAATGTTATTACAAATATTTCTATTCTAAGTATTGCAATAGCTACAATTTTAATGATCAATATAATTGGTTATGGTGTAGTATTAGAGCTAAATAATTATTATGATAGAACACCGAAGTACGATGTAATGATGACAGCTACAAATATGGACGAAGAGTTCCTTCAATCTGTAAAAGAAGTAGAAGGTGTGGCAGATGTTTACGGTGTTTATTATAAGGAAAATGTTGCCGTTGTTGATAAGAATTCTTATATCGGTTTAATAGAGAGTGCGGATAAAGATCAATTTATGGAATTCTGGAATTTTGACATAGAGGGAGATAGTAAAGCACTGATAGAAGAGTTAGACGAAGGACACAATATTATTTTGAGTCTGTTGAAAAAAAATCAATTAGGTGTAGAAGTTGGAGACTCGATTTCGTTGAAAATTAAAGATGTTGAACAAGATTATAGGGTCATTGGTTTTATGAATACTTCAAGAAATAGTGCAAACTATGGTGTGGTTTCGGAAAAAAATCTTATAGAAGGAAACGATGATAGCTTTTACTCCATATTTTACATCAAAAGTGATATGGATTCCTATGAGCTTCAGAAAAAGCTAAATGAAAAGTATGTTGATGATAATGTATGGACGATGACCATGAAGGAAGCTGCAAGCAACGATATGAAAAATAGTGAGCAACAATTTACCATTTTAAAAAGTTTCTCTGTATTATCGCTTTTGATTGGTGGATTAAGTATTATTAACAACTTAGTGATTAGCTTCATTCAAAGAAGAAGGTCCACTGCGATACTTCGTTCAGTTGGAATGAGTAAAGGGCAATTTGTGAAAATAACATTTGTAGAATCATTGTTTGTGGGAATGATCGGTGGAATTGTCGGAATAATCGGAGGATTGCTATTGATTAATATTGTCCCGCATATTTTACAGGCAATAGACCAACGTGTTGTTATCCATTTCTCTACAAATATCATGTTAGTTTCATTCTTAGCAGCTATTGCAGTCACCGTAATTACTTCGATTAGCCCGGCATTAAAAGCTTCCAAGATAAGTGTTGTGGAAGTAATAAAAACAGAATAATAATCGCATAATCATTGGAGGTTTGTCATGAATAAACATTCAGTGCAAATGAGGATGGCCAGTAGTAAGTACGAAGGAGGAAAGCGCTATTGGTTGAATAAGCTGGAAGGGTTGACTGATTTCAGTCGCTTTCCATCAGATTGTATATATAGTCCGGATCAGGGATGGGTAACTGATACTCAAGTAATTTATCTATCTAAAGATGTTAGAAGTCGTATGACCCGGATGGCCGTAGTACAGGGAAGCCAAAGGGAGTAGTGATTACTCATGAAGCTGTAAGTAATACAATTTTAGATGTTAATCAGAGGTTTGGTATCAATTCTAACGACCGTATGCTGCTACTATCCTCACTATGCTTTGATTTATCGGTGTTCGACATATTTGGCGCTTTTCAAGTTGGAGCAGCTTTAGTTTTAAGTGAGGATCCTAAAAATAGTCGAGCATTAATCGAGACAATATAACAGCATCAGGTTACCGTCTGGAATTCGGTTCCAGCTCTAATGGATTTGTTCCTATCTGCAACTCAATATTTATCAAATTTCAATGCAAGCATCAAACTAGTATTACTAAGTGGAGATTGGATACCTATCAAACTACCTAAGAAGATTAAACAACGATTCCCGCTCGCCAATATTGTTAACTTAGGTGGATTGGACAAGTATTCTATATGGATATTCTCTTGCTAATCAGTATTGTTACGTTTTAAATTACAAACAAGAAATTTGTCCAATTAATGTGGAGGGAGAAATATATATTGGTGGAAAAGGTTTAGCTCTTGGATATTGGAATAAACCTACGTTAACAGATCAATCATTTTTTGAACATTCACAATTAGGGCGGATTTATAAAACCGGTGATTGGGGAGTTATGCGTAAGGAGGGATATATAGAGTTTTTAGGCAGGAGAGACCAACAGGTAAAGATAAATGGGTATCGAGTAGAATTAACTGAAATAGAAAAATACATCTTAGAAATTAACGGCATTAGTAATGTAGTTGTTGCGGTCACGAAAAAACCACCTAATAAGAATGTGCTTTATGCTTACTATGTTTCTAACAGGAAAATACCTGTCAATGTTTTTAGATTCTACCTATCTATGAAACTGCCAGCGTACATGATTCCAACACACTTTATACCTGTAGATGAGATTCCATTAAATGTTAATGGAAAGGTGGATAGAGATTTACTTGTACAGATATATTCGGATGCGGAAACGAAAGAGTACGTCGCCCCAGAATCAGAAAAGGAAAAAATACTTGTACAGGTTTGGGAAGAAGTATTAAATCTAGACCGAATCGGGGTTCATGATAACTTTTTTGATTTAGCTGGAGATTCAATAAGTGCCCTTTTGATAATAGCAAAATTACAAACACACCATATGAAACTTGATCCTAAGTTCTTATATATGTACCCAACATTTAGGGAAGTATCAAATTTTATTGAAAACTATCATTTAACTGAAGAGGACAAGGAGACGGTGGTTGGAGAAATTAGGTTAACTCCAAGTCAGTGTTGGTTTTTTGGAAAACAGTTTATTGAGATGAACAAGTTTAATCATATTATATTGTTGTTGAGTAAAGAAGGGTTTAATCGAGAGCAATTAAACATTCAGTGGAACAACTTATCCTAAAACACGATGCGTTAAGAGCGGTCTTTACATTCCAAAACGGTAAAGTTCATCAGTTTATTAGAGATTGTGCCAATGAACTTTTTCTGTTTGAGGAAGTAGATTTGTCGGTGTAGGTGATATTGAAACACATATGGTCCAACAAATAGAACAAATGCAACAGGACATAGATTTAAGTAAAGGGCCATTGGTTAGGTTAAAACTATTTAAATTACCTGAGGGAGAGCAGCTAGTAATTACAGTGCATCGTTTGGTAGCGGACCACTACTCTTTCGAAATACTTATTGATGAGTACACTATGTTGTACAAATCTTATAGCATTGGTCATGAAATCAATCTACCTATGAAAACCGATTCGATTTTGAATTGGCAACAGAGAATTGAAAACTATGCTTTCAGCCCTGAAATCTTGCAAGAGTTAGAATATTGGCGTTCCCAAGTAAATGCTGAGATAAAGAAACTTCCTAGGGATAGAAACATCATCCCTAACAAAGCGGCAAGTCTTGGTATAGAAAGGTTAGTTTTTAACGAACAGGAAACTTCACATTTAATTTTTAAAACAACCCAGCAATCAGTGGATATAAAAACCCTTCAAGTCTCTGCACTTGTATTCTCGATAAACAGATGGACAGGTTTTCAAAGGGTTCTTATTAATTTAGAGGGTCATGGACGTCAGATAAATTCTGATATTGATATTAAGCGTTCAGTGGGATGGTTCTCCACACAATACCCAGTTTTATTCGAAATTGATCATTTGATTGATGAATTTGATACTCTAAAAAAAGTTAGTCAAACGTTAGAATCGGTGCCAAATAATGGTGTTGGATATGGAATGCTCAAATATATTTCTGACTTAAAAGAACATACAGAATGTACCGTAAAGAGTATGCCGGAAATTCATTTTAACTATTTAGGGTTAATCGAACAGACAGTGAATTTGGATGGAATATCAGTTTTACAAGTTAGTTCAAAGGTAAAAAGTTTTTTCGAAGATATTACTATTTATCCGATTCAAATCAATGCATATTTAAATGAAGGAAGGCTTGTGATTGAATTCAATTATAATGAACAAGAATTTCATAGGAAAACAATATCGAAATTGGCTGAAACGTACAAAGCATATTTTATGACAATGACTTTTGATGAACTTATTTACAATGTTGATACCTAAACTGTAATTATAAAAGGAGGTTGGAGAATATGGACATATATTTAGAGCAAATGAGGATGGCCAGTGGTAAGTACGAAGAAGGAAAGCGCTATTGGTTAAATAAGCTGGAAGGGTTGACTGATTTCAGTCGTTTTCCGTCAGATTGTAAACAGAGTCCGGATCAGGAATGGGTAACTGATACTCAAGTAATTTATCTATCTGAAGATGTCAGAAGTCGTATGACCCGGATGGCCGGAGGATCAAATCTTGGTATTTATATGATCATGGTGTCTTGTTTGAAAACACTATTTTGGAAATATACGGGGTACCAAGACATCGTTGTTGGCATGCCTAGTAGTAAAGGGGCATCGAGAGAGGGCCAGTCCATGCTAGCTCTTAGGACGGAGATCGATCCTAATGAATCCTTTAAAGTTAATCTGATAAAGGTCAAAAAAACAATTGAAGAATCGCAAACATACGGCTATATAGACATTACAACTATTGCGGAGCTAGGAGATAGTTCATTGTCTCCGAAGCCTCGCTTTGGTGTTGCCGCAGTCATGGACGCACTTCATGGACAAGCACCTGTGGACGCAGATATTGTCTTCTCCATTGAAAAAGAGAATGACGAAGCCTTTATACTTACTTTATCATATAATCGAAACACCTATACCTCATCCATGATACAGCGCTTAGTAGGGCATTTTGTCAATATATTGGAAGTTGTTACGAATAATCCCTCTATTCTATTGAAACAATTCGACATGCTTTCGGCTGCCGAAAGGCAGGAGCGAGATAAGGAAATATCAGGAGGATATTGGAAAAATTATTTAGCTGGTTATGACCAACAGAGCAGCTTACCAAAGTCTATCGTCAGTAAAGAAAACAATGTTCCTTATAATCGAGTAGAGGAAATGATTGTCTTAGATAGAGGGATGACCGACCGATTGCGTCAATTGGCTGAATCCAACCAAGTTACACTAAATATTGTGATCCAAAGTATTTGGGGATTACTATTACAAAGGTATAATAACACGGATGATGTCGTGTTTGGAGCTGTCGTCTCTGGGAGACCACCAGAAATTAAAGGAATTGAAGAGAGGGTTGGCTTATTCATAAATACTATCCCGGTACGTATTAAGGGCAGTGGGAATAAAACTTTCCAAGAGTTATTGCATGATGTTCAGCAAGGAGCTATGGAATCGAAGCGTTATGACGATTATCCGCTAAGTGATATTCAAAGTAAGAGTGAGCTAGGAAGTAATTTACTGGATCATGTTATGGTATTTGAAAACTATCCGATTCAAAGCGAAGTAGAGGAAGGATTGCTTAGGGCATCGGAACTGATAATTAACAAGGTCGATGTTTTTGAACACACTAATTATGATTTTGATATGAGGGTCATTCCGGGAGAGCAATTGCTAATAAAGCTTAATTACAATCCAACCATATACGATCAAGAAACAATTGATAGAGTGGAAGAGCATCTTAAACAAGTGATAAATACAGTAATAGACCGTCCTCATATCATAATAAAAGAGATTGATATTTTAACTGCACAAGAAAGTGAGAAAATTCTATATGAATTCAACAACAGTTTTGAAGTGGAGAATGGGGATACAATCCATCACTTATTTGAGGAGCAGGTCAAACAAACTCCAAATCATGTTGCTCTCGTGTCAAAGCATGGTGTTATGACTTATGATGAGCTGAATAGGAAGGCAAATCAATTGGCTAATACATTGCGTATGAAAGGTGTTTCGAACGAAAATACAGTAGCACTGTTCACCGACCGATCTATCGAAGTGGTTGTCGGAATACTTGCAATATTAAAAGCTGGAGGAGCTTATGTACCAATAGACCCTGATTACCCAGGAGAAAGAATTAAGTTCATGCTAGAAGACAGTAATCCAAAAGTAATTTTATCTATAAATAAATATCACGATCAGATTAACTCCTTACTAGATTCTAATAAGAATACTAATACTAATCCAGATTTAATGATGCTAGATGATCAACAATCATATACAGGGTCTGAATTAGATACTAATCAAGATATTAAATCAAACCAATTAGCTTATTTAATCTATACTTCTGGAACGACAGGTCAACCTAAAGGGGTGATGGTTGAACACCATGGTCCTTGTAATTTTAAGAAAGTTTTCTTATACGATTTACAGATTGATAAGGACGATCGGATTTTGCAATTTTCTAGTTTATCATTTGATGCATCCGCTTTTGAAATTTTAATGGCCTTTTTTTGTGGAGCTTCTCTGTATATTCCAGAGAAAAGCGATATATTGGACAATCATAAATTTGAGCAATTTATGAATAGTAATAAAATCACGGTAGCTATTTTACCTCCTACTTATGTGAACCACCTGAATCCTGAAAAGTTCTTACACTTAAGAAAACTTCTCACAGCTGGATCTTCGATGACACATGATATCATTCTAAGGTGGAAAGACAAAGTAGAGTATTACAATGCATATGGCCCTACTGAAGATTCTATCTGTTCATCGATTTGGAAATGTCCAAAGGATTTTACTAACGAATTAATAGTATCCATTGGTTTCCCCATAAGAAATCACAAAATTTATATCTTGGATAATCAT
Organism: Lysinibacillus xylanilyticus; assembly: GCF_001183605.1. Classification (GTDB taxonomy): domain Bacteria; phylum Bacillota; class Bacilli; order Bacillales_A; family Planococcaceae; genus Lysinibacillus; species Lysinibacillus xylanilyticus. Next base: position 458,439 of record NZ_LFXJ01000005.1, read on the forward strand.
CATCACAGTGTTCCAATTGGTGTGGTAGGAGAACTATGTGTATCTGGAGTAGGATTAACCCGAGGGTATCTTAATCGAAGAGATTTAACAAAAGAGAAGTATGTAGATCATCCGTATGAAAAAGGAGAAAGGATATATAAGACAGGGGATTTGGCAAGGTGGCTACCAGATGGTTCAATAGAGTATTTGGGACGCATTGACGATCAAGTGAAAATTAGAGGGTATCGTATTGAATTGGGGGAAATTGAAACAGCGTTGTTAGATTATCCGGGTATCCAAGAAACGGTCGTTGTCGCAAGACAGGATGAACAGGACTTGCCTTACTTATGTGCCTACTTGACAGCGGAGGATGAACCAACAGTTGATCAACTCAGAGCCTACTTGGAGGACATGCTTCCGGATTATATGATTCCTTCCCACTTTGTTATTCTTGACGAGATTCCTTTATCCCCGAATGGGAAGATTGACCGGAAGAGTTTGCCACAGCCCGGTAGCAATATCAAGACAGGTGCTGTGTACATTCCACCTGAAACGCCTATACAAAACTTATTGGTGAATATATGGGAAAAGGTACTTCATACTGGACAGATAGGAATTCAGGATAACTTTTTCTCGCTCGGTGGAGATTCCATTAAGGCCCTACAAATCTTATCTAGTTTGAAACAAGCAGGTTATCACTTGGAAATGAAAGATCTTTTCAAGTATTCCGTGATTCAAGAGTTAGAGCACTATGTTACCGTAAGCAATGAAACGGATGAAGGCAAAACTGTCGTAGGAGAGGTTGAGTTAACACCAATTCAATCTTGGTTTTTTAAGCAACAGCTGAATTGGAACCACTTCAATCAGTCAGTCATGTTGTACAAACCCGACGGGTTTGATGTTCGTTCACTGACTCACATGTTTGATCATATTACGAATCAGCACGATATGTTAAGAGCTATTTATCACATGGAAGAAGGAAAAATAACGCAAGAAATACAAGCACTTGGACAGCGCGTGTACGAGTTAGAGGAGCTTGAAATTCATGAAACCGATATCGGTTCCAGTATCGAGAGAGAAGCAAGGCGAATGCAGGCAAGCCTAAATATAAACGATGGGCCGTTAATACGTTTAGGATTGTTCCATACAAAAGACGGAGATCATTTGTTGATTATCGTGCATCATTTGCTTATTGATGGAGTTTCGTGGCGTGTTCTGCTTGAAGATTTTACAACAGGATATTCACAGGCGCTTAAAGGAGAAGCGATTCAATTACCGGCTAAAACTACTTCCTATGCAACCTGGACGCAGGCACTTACTGAATACAGAAAAAGCTACAAGTTGAAGAAAGAAGTTGCCTACTGGGATGAGATAGATGCAGTAGATTACCAGCCATTACCTAAGGATAACCAAACAGATAAAAGACGGATGAAATCCTATCGAACGATTGATTTTGCACTAAGTCAAGAGTTGAGCAATAAAGCGATTAAGGAAGTACCAAGGGCTTATCAGACCGAAATCAATGACTTGCTTATCGCTGCACTCGGTTTGAGTTTGTATGGGTGGTCTGAATCAAGGGAAATGGTACTCCATATGGAGGGCCATGGTCGAGAAGACATTATCCAAGGAGTGAATCTTCAACGGTCCGTTGGGTGGTTTACATCCCTATTTCCTGTCGTAATGGATGTTAGTAGTACAAAGGATTTAGGACAGTACTTAAAAGAGACGAAGGAAAGATTGAGATCGATTCCCCATAAGGGGATTGGATATGGGATTTTAAGATACCAAGCGCAACAAGATTATCCAAAACCTGAGATTATGTTCAACTACCTTGGACAGTTTGATCACGAGATTCAGACAGATGTGTTCCAAATTTCCAATCTATCGACGGGAGAAGTGATTAGTCCCGATGCGGAAACTTGGTACAATATTGCGTTTGAAGGCATGATGAGACAAGGAAAGTTAAGTTTCGAGATACGATATAACAGTGACGCTTATCATGAGAGCACGATAAAGGCATGGAGAGATCGTTTTATCACCTGTTTGGAAGACTTAATTGAACACTGTATACAGAAAGAGGAAACGGAAAAAACACCATCTGACTATGGTGATCCTTCGCTTGGTTTGGAAGAATTGACCAGTATTCAAGCAAACGTAGAAGGAGAATACGAAAGTATTTACCGTCTCACACCGATGCAAGAAGGTATGTTATACCATACGTTATTAGATAGTCAATCGAAAGCGTACTTCGAGCAATTTGCATTTTGGATGGAGGGAGCACTAGATATTGCGTTCCTAGAAAGGAGCTATATCGCTCTCATCGAGCGATATGATGTATTTCGTACTAAATTTGTATACGAAGGTTTGAAACATCCAAGACAAGTTGTCATGACAAGTAGAAAAGATAAGATCCAAGTGGAGGATCTCAGCCATTTGGCCAATAGAGAGGAAGCAGTTGAATGGTTCAAGCAAGTAGATCGCCGACAAGGGTTTGATTTGACGAAAGAAGTTCCGATTCGGGTACGAGTCTGTAAGTTAGCAGAAGAGCAGTATGTGATTTTGTGGAGTTTCCATCACATATTGATGGATGGCTGGTGCATCAGTATTGTGGTTAAGGAAATGTTGGAAATGTATCAGGCACTAAAAGAAGGTAGGAAAGCTAGACTTTCTAAAGTCGAACCGTATAGTCGTTATTTGCAGTGGCTCGAAGAGCGAGATAAGGAAATATCAGGAGGATATTGGGGAAATTATTTAGCTGGTTATGACCAACAGAGCAGCTTACCAAAGTCTATCGTCAGTAAAGAAAACAATGTTCCTTATAATCGAGTAGAGGAAATGATTGTCTTAGATAGAGGGATGACCGACCGATTGCGTCAATTGGCTGAATCCAACCAAGTTACACTAAATATTGTGATCCAAAGTATTTGGGGATTACTATTACAAAGGTATAATAACACGGATGATGTCGTGTTTGGAGCTGTCGTCTCTGGGAGACCACCAGAAATTAAAGGAATTGAAGAGAGGGTTGGCTTATTCATAAATACTATCCCGGTACGTATTAAGGGCAGTGGGAATAAAACTTTCCAAGAGTTATTGCATGATGTTCAGCAAGGAGCTATGGAATCGAAGCGTTATGACGATTATCCGCTAAGTGATATTCAAAGTAAGAGTGAGCTAGGAAGTAATTTACTGGATCATGTTATGGTATTTGAAAACTATCCGATTCAAAGCGAAGTAGAGGAAGGATTGCTTAGGGCATCGGAACTGATAATTAACAAGGTCGATGTTTTTGAACACACTAATTATGATTTTGATATGAGGGTCATTCCGGGAGAGCAATTGCTAATAAAGCTTAATTACAATCCAACCATATACGATCAAGAAACAATTGATAGAGTGGAAGAGCATCTTAAACAAGTGATAAATACAGTAATAGACCGTCCTCATATCATAATAAAAGAGATTGATATTTTAACTGCACAAGAAAGTGAGAAAATTCTATATGAATTCAACAACAGTTTTGTTGAAGTGGAGAATGGGGATACAATCCATCACTTATTTGAGGAGCAGGTCAAACAAACTCCAAATCATGTTGCTCTCGTGTCAAAGCATGGTGTTATGACTTATGATGAGCTGAATAGGAAGGCAAATCAATTGGCTAATACATTGCGTATGAAAGGTGTTTCGAACGAAAATACAGTAGCACTGTTCACCGACCGATCTATCGAAGTGGTTGTCGGAATACTTGCAATATTAAAAGCTGGAGGAGCTTATGTACCAATAGACCCTGATTACCCAGGAGAAAGAATTAAGTTCATGCTAGAAGACAGTAATCCAAAAGTAATTTTATCTATAAATAAATATCACGATCAGATTAACTCCTTACTAGATTCTAATAAGAATACTAATACTAATCCAGATTTAATGATGCTAGATGATCAACAATCATATACAGGGTCTGAATTAGATACTAATCAAGATATTAAATCAAACCAATTAGCTTATTTAATCTATACTTCTGGAACGACAGGTCAACCTAAAGGGGTGATGGTTGAACACCATGGTCTTTGTAATTTGAAGAAAGTTTTCTTATACGATTTACAGATTGATAAGGACGATCGGATTTTGCAATTTTCTAGTTTATCATTTGATGCATCCGCTTTTGAAATTTTAATGGCCTTTTTTTGTGGAGCTTCTCTGTATATTCCAGAGAAAAGCGATATATTGGACAATCATAAATTTGAGCAATTTATGAATAGTAATAAAATCACGGTAGCTACGTTACCTCCTACTTATGTGAACCACCTGAATCCTGAAAAGTTCTTACACTTAAGAAAACTTCTCACAGCTGGATCTTCGATGACACATGATATCATTCTAAGGTGGAAAGACAAAGTAGAGTATTACAATGCATATGGCCCTACTGAAGATTCTATCTGTTCATCGATTTGGAAATGTCCAAAGGATTTTACTAACGAATTAATAGTATCCATTGGTTTCCCCATAAGAAATCACAAAATTTATATCTTGGATAATCATCATCACAGTGTTCCAATTGGTGTGGTAGGAGAACTATGTGTATCTGGAGTAGGATTAACCCGAGGGTATCTTAATCGAAGCGATTTAACAAAAGAGAAGTATGTAGATCATCCGTATGAAAAAGGAGAAAGGATATATAAGACAGGGGATTTGGCAAGGTGGCTACCAGATGGTTCAATAGAGTATTTGGGACGTATTGACGATCAAGTGAAAATTAGAGGGTATCGTATTGAATTGGGGGAAATTGAGACTACCTTATTGCGATTGAAACAATTGGAAGAGGTTGTTGTTATGGCTCAAAAGGATTCTCAGAATAACTCAATCATCTGTGCCTACTATGTTACTAACGATGAAACATTGGATAGTCAAGGATTAAGGGCGCACTTGAACCAATTCCTCCCAGATTATATGGTACCTTCGTATTTCATTAAAATGGATCGATTGCCTTTATCGATAAATGGGAAAGTGGATCGAAAGAAGTTGTCTAGCCCAATAGAGGTCATGAATGCTCGAACGGGAATTGTTGAACCACGAACTAAAATTGAATTTGACTTGGTTCGAGTTTGGAAAACAGCACTAGATATTGAACAAATTGGAATCAAAGATGATTTCTTTGAATTAGGTGGAACTTCGATTAAAGCTATGCAAGTTATGTCGATTTTGTCAATAGACTATGATTTAAGAATAAACGATTTATTTGAACATAGAACGATTGCTAATTTGGCCAAATTCATTGAGGTTAAGAGAGATAGCCTAAAGGATAAAGTTAATCAAGCCATTATGAACGAGAAGACATTTATTCGCCTCAATCAAGAACCATTAAATCGGGAAATAAAAGAGAAATTAGACCATTATGAACGAGAAGTTGAGGATTATAATGCGTTGGATTATAGAGTGAAACGTAATTACAAAAATGTTCTTTTAACTGGTAGTACTGGATATTTAGGCGTTTATCTCCTACAACAGCTAATGGAGACTACAGATTACCATGTGAGTATTATCGTAAGAGGTAAAAATAGTGAGCATGGTATTTCTAGAATTACAAACAAACTTCTGTTTTATTTCGGAGAAGATTTTTATCCTAAACATAAGCATCGAATTTCTATTTTCATAGGGGATATAACAAAACCATATCTAGGACTAAACGAAGAGTTATATGAAAAATTGTCCAATGACATCGACTGTATTATAAATTCGGCTGCTAATGTTAAACACTACGGAGAATATAGTGACTTTTACGACATCAATGTCTTAGGTACAGATCGTTTAATCCAGTTCGCATTCAATAATAAGATGAAAGATTTTAACCATATTTCAACAATAAGCGTAGCCTCTGGTATAGTTAAAGGTCATAATCATGTACTATTTACGGAGTTTGATTATGATGTTCAACAGACTATTGACAGTCATTATGTCATGACCAAAAGAGAAGCGGAGCAATTAGTTGTACAAGCAAGACAAAAGGGATTGAAAGCAAATATATTTAGAATAGGAAATATTGTATTTAATTCTAGTACAGGGAAGTTTCAAGAAAATATTGAAGACAGTAGATTCTACAATATTTTAAATTTAATCATTAAATCTGGTATTTTACCGAATTCGAAAAGTTATATTACTGACTTCTCTTATGTGAATGAAGTAAGTCAATCTATTATTCTCCTTTTTGATAGAGAAGTGCTACTCAATGAAAATTATCATATTTATAATTGGGAAACACTTACTGTGGAGGATATACATTACTTGCTAAAAGCATTAGGTTATTATATTCAATTATGGGAATTGGAGGAATTTTTTTCATATTCGATTGAGAATAAAGAAGATCCAAATGTCAATCAAATATTGATGTATATGGGACTTCTAGAGCTTAGTGAAGAATACACATATTTTAGATTGACATCGGCTAAAACTCGAATGATTTTAGAGCGATTAGGGTTTGAGTGGTCACAAATGAATCAGGAACTTATGCAGAAAATGTTAAAACACTCCAAGAATAAATTACCAGTAAATTAATTTTACTATTTAAATAGTGCTGCAACAGAAATAGATACAAATGGAAAAAGTGCAACTTGTTGAATAAAGTAATGGATACTGACTAGTTTTATATTAGCGTTTAATTTTCAACATAAAAGCCTATAAACTAACTATAATAGATGCTTAAACTACATTCTAATTATTGACATTCTATAGCAGCTTTTCCGTCCCTGAACAATAAGCGAACACGGCTGCTCGCTTATTTGTTACGACCAAGTATAGGATTTATAGAATTTTATTACGGAAAAAAGAAAGAGGAAGTTAATGATAACAATTAACTTCCTCACACATTAATATGTGTTAATAAAATTCTTAAATTCCTTTTTTAATATGATTCATTTTAAATAGAAATTCCACCATTATTATTGAAAGCATGAATGTATTTGTAGCTTCCAATATAATCCCTAATTGTGAAATGCCAAATGTATAGGCCTCTAGCAGAATTCTAAGTCTACAACTTCAGGTATATTTACAGATTGAGAGCACGTATAGTAGCCTTCAGCTTGAATATTTTATCCTGCATTCTTACATATGTAGTAGATGATCACTACAGTCAGAGTTAAGTTGGCATTGGCTATCATATACTTTTTTCTGTTATCCGACTTTTTAAATCCTTTTACATATTATGCTAGTTTGAAATACTATAACTTGTTTATGTTTGTAGATTAATGTGGTGGTATAGAATATCGATGGTAGGTTGGAAAGGATTGGTTAAATTGTGTGAAATCATTGTACTGAGGATTCCTCAAACAGTGGATCGTCAAGAATATGACTTTTTAACATCATGTATTTCTAAAGAAAGAGGTAATAAAATTACTGGCTTTGTTCAAAAGGAAGACGCTTATCGTTCTCTATTCGCTGAACTACTGGCTCGTTCAATGATCATCAAGAAAAAAGGTATACAAAACCGCGATATTCATTTTGCAACTAATCAATACGGTAAGCCATTTCTGATGGGGGAGCCAAATTTTAAATTTAATATTTCCCACTCAGGTCACTGGGTTGTCATGATTTTTGGGACTGAGGAAGTTGGAATCGATATTGAAGAAGTAAAGAATATTCAGTTGGATATTGCAAAGCGATACTTTGCAGAAAGCGAGTATTTGGATATTATGTCAAAATCAGAATTAGAACGTTTAGAATACTTCTTTCGTTTATGGTCGTTGAAAGAATGCTATATAAAAGCTATTGGTACTGGCCTATCTACTCCGTTAAACTCGTTTAGTATTAGAATTTTGAGTAAGGAGCAAATAGTTCTATGTCCGGGACAATCTGAGTATTGTTTTAAAGAGTATAACATTGATTCTAGATACAAGTTATCCGCATGTTCGTTTCGTAATCCTTTACCCAAGTCCGTTCAACATTATCATTACAGAAATTTGGTTGGTGACATCATGAGTAATATTGGGCCGATATAAAGAATAATGTCGACGAATATATAGAACTATCTGTTGAATTCTTACATTAAAGACATTTAATTCGATTAAGAATAAATTTTTGGCGTAAGATTTTAGCAGATCCAGAATAGAAAAGGAAAGAAGGTTATTTAGCTAATGAACTAGTTCATGCTAGGAAGGGGCTACTAATATACCAAATTGTGTGGAACGTCTTGCCAATACCTTCTATCAGAAAAGGACGGGTACTATGAATAGAAATGATAATGTATTTAATAGAAGAAATGATATGGATTGGTTAAAAATATGGCGATTCTATTATTAATTCCCTTTCATGCAGCAAGGGTTTTTGATTACTGGGAACCTTACTACGTTATGAATGCTGATCAGAGTTGGGTATTAAGTTGGATTATTGCCATATCTTCTTACTGGGCCATGCCTTTATTGTTTTTTTTTGGCAGGTGCTGCCAGTCGATATGCATTATTTTTTAGAACAAATAGAGAGTATTTAAGAGAGAGGTTCAATAAATTATTTATTCCTTTAATTATTGGGATTGTTCTTATCGTTCCACCTCATGCATCATAATTTTGATGGAAACTATTTTGATTCTCTCATCATTTTCTTTACTGATTACAGTGATGTAACTGGATATTTTGGATCATTTACACCTGCTCACCTTTGGTTTATTTTATATTTATTTATCATGTCATGTTTATTAATCATGTTGAAAAATAAACTTAATAATATAATGAATAAAGGGTGGATAAAAAGTAAATGGCTCTTACTACTATTATTTGTTTCATTAACATTTTCTGAAGCATTACTAACTCTAGGTGATAAAGATTTATTTTATTTTTTCATTTTTTTTATCGTTGGTTACATTATTGGAACTGATGAAAAAATACGAGAAACAATAAAAAGATTAAGATTTAAGTGTTTGCTAATACTAATACTATACATCCCTGTTTGGTTTACTTTAGCTTATATAAATCAAAACGCAGCCGATTTCTCTGCCATCTCCATAATTCTTGCTTTCATAAGAAATTTCGCCTTATTGTTAACACTGGTAGAAATTTTAAGATATGGTCAAATGTTCGCTTCTATCAATAATAAATTTTTAAAATATATGAATGAGGCAGCATTTCATATATATACTTCATCAATCCATAATAGTTGCTATTAGTTACTATATAGTAAAACTTGAAATTGATATCTTTTTCAAATTTGTTCTAATTTCACTATTAACCTTGTTGATTTGTATTTGTCTATATGAAGTGATTAGAAGAATGTCTATAATACGATGGATGTTTGGCATGAAAACTTTAAAACGAGGGAAATTTGATTCAAATACCCCGGTAAAACTACATTAGTATTTGCAAGCAAAGTTTTGATAAAAATATATAATCATAGAGGCGGCGTAATGCTGTCTTTTTTTATTTATAATTAGACTTCATTCGTGCAAATACACATATATATAAATGTCAAATTATTTATAATTTACCAAACAGAAAGTGTAAGATAAATAGAGAGAAAGTGCTAGTTTAGATAAGGGGATATTTAGCTTGAGAACGAAATATTTATCTACCACAGCACTTTCAAAAAAGCTAGGTATGGCTACGAAAGACCTGTTTGAACTTTTTGAAGAAGAAACGGATAAAAATCTTTTAAGCGCAACGCAAAATAGTGAACACTTTGGTATTCTAGGTTTAGAATAAATCCTATTCTTTCAGAGATTGGATTAGTTTAAAAAGCGGTAAAAGGCTGGACGCTAACTAAACTAGGAGAAAGTCTTGGGGGAAACAGTTTGAACACCATAAAACTGGAGTTCCTTTTGTTTGTTGGGTGGAAAGCATTCTTCAAAATAAGCGAATTATAGAAACGATGAAAGAAATCGTTGGGGAAAGTGAAAGTCCAGTCTAGAAATGTTGATGACATCTTTATCCTAATGGCTTTATTTTCTCAAATAAGTGCAGGTAAACTCTCCGAGAAAAATGGAGATACGGCTGTTTTGACAAAACCAGGACTACAGAACAGGCATGCTGTAATTGGTCAACGATTTTACTTCACTAGTTGCTTTAAGCATTATTGGTGCATTAAGCTCTTTTTTCATTCCTGTACCATGGTGTCCGCTGCCATTTTCAATGGCAGTGTTTTTTGTTGTTTTAGGAAAATTTTATGTCGGTACTTTTGGAGGGATTTATGCGACAATATAGAAATGTAAATCATTCCCTGGCGGGAGGAGGACAAAAATAAAGCCTCAAAGAGATGGCTGTCTCTTTGAGGCATATTCAACTAAAAAACTATGATTATCATAAAATATCTAGGAAAAACGGTCAAGGGCTATTTGCGGCGTTACCAAGATGTACCTCCTAAGTGTGAGGAGAACTGCCCCGATTGTCATGGTAAATTATACAAACATGGTAGTTACTTTCGTTTCGTCATTACTGTAAAAGCAATCACAAAAATTCCGGTTTACCGAAGATTCTGCCCATCTTGCGGAAAGATGTTTTCTTTATTGCCAGATTTTCTTTATCCATACATTGTTCATAGTGGATGGATCCTTATCTGCTCTTTATCGCTGAAGTGGTTGACAATAATAACCATATAAAGTAAAGTAAAGTTAATAGTAAAGATACCTTTATTATTAACTTTACTTAAAGGATTGAATGAATGATGGCAAAGGATGAAGAACTAATTTATAAGCTTGTGGAGGAAATGAATGAAGCTATTTATTCGATGGATAGTCATTTCATAAAGTTACATCAAAATTTAATGAGTGATGAACTATCTCCTAAACAAATAATTTTATTAGAGTTAATTAAAAAAAATGGCCAAGTGACGATTGGACAAATTGCGAGTTATATGAATATTACTTCTAGTGCTGTCGGACAGTTAGTAAGTAAACTTGAAGAACAGCACTATGTAATTCGGAACATTAATCCGGAAAATAGACGTGAAATATTTGTGAGTCTTGATACTTCAGGCATTAAGTATTTTGAAAGAGAAGAAGAAATAAAACGATTTATTATCTCGAGATATTATTCAAAACTTGAGTTAAGTGAGATCGCGCAATTGAAAGAGATTGTTCAGAAGTTAAACCAAATTGTATTAAAGGAAGGAATTATACATGAAATAAATGATAAGGGAAAGATTTAACATGATTGCATTAAAGAAAAAGCAAAATATATGGCTAGCATTTTTGTTAGTGGTACTTGCCAGTAATTACACGCTTTATAACACTGGACTCGGTGTTTCCATTTTGCCACCTGAAACAAATGGCGTTGTGATGGGCTCATTAATTGATTTTGTCTTAGTTATGCCTGTTTTATTTCTGCTCTATAAAGGGAAGTTTTCTATAAAACAAGCGGTTATTTTAGCAGCAGCTGGTTGTATAGCAGCTCGCTTTATTATTCCGGTAGAACATCTGCAACCATTTGTTGCAGTGACTTGGGCTGGTTTTGCGATTGAAGGTACGATTATCCTCTTCGAAATTTTACTAGTTGCAACACTTGTTCGTTACATGCCGAGAATTCTAGCGGATGTACGATCAACTAATTTACCAGATTTGTTCTCATTCCCAAAAGCAGTTGAAAAACATGCACCTAAGCATACTATTATCCAAGTGTTTTGCTCAGATTTTGTAGTATTTTACTACGCTTTTGCAAGTTGGAAGAGAAAAGAGCAACCTGGTTTAACCTTGCATAAAAACTCGAGCTATATTGCCTTTATCATTATGCTAATCCATGGAATAGCCATTGAGACAATCGGGATTCATTGGTGGCTACATGAGAAATCGATAGTTATTTCTATTCTATTGCTTATCTTAAATGTATACTCTGTTCTATTTTTTATAGCGGATATGCAGGCGATTCGTTTAAATCCTGTCCATGTAACATCTGATAAATTGTATTTGTCTTTAGGATTAATGAAAAGAGCAGAGATTCGCTTTGAGCAGATTGAAGAGCTTATTGAGGATAAGGAACAATTGGAAGGGAAATTATCCAAGGATACAATTGACTTTATAGCACGTGATTTTGCTGAAGTATATCCACAGTTTATTTTAAAAATGAAGGAACCTGTGGAAGTGACTTTCATGTTTGGGCTTAAAAAACGTTATAACAATATAGCAATCAGAGCCGACCAAGCACAGGAATTTAGAAAAATGCTACTCCAAGGAATGGAAGATAATAAATAAAAGACAACAGGTGCCGGCAAACTATGCTGGCACCTGTTTAAATATATAAATTGATTTCCGTTGCGATAAACACTGCGCATTCGGAACGGAAATCACCCCCACATTATGATGATGATCCTTAATTTACAAGAGTAAAAATAACTAAGATAACAAAGACACATAACACCGGGAGATTTACAAATCCCTTTAGCAGCCGACTGTTAGCTGCATTAATTTGTTCATTGGTTACTTGAAAGATTGACCAAATTTTATGCTCGAAAATTTGTTGGATCACCGATTGCATCATTGAGCGTAAAGTAAAATAAAGAATTACAAGTATGATAATTTTCGCCCATGACGGCACAATTATTGTTAGCCCGATACCCATTGATAAAAAACGCAGATAGCCGAAGAGATACTGTTTTTGGCGAAGCATTGTTTTACATACTATTTCCTCTATAAAATAATCGGAACGTCTAAACATACGCTTTGAATTTTTCCATAGTAGGCGAGGCTTTTTTAATTTCGGTACTAACTGACTTCGAAGCTCAGGAGCAATCTGGAATAAAAGACTTTGCCATTTATAAAAAGCCGCTTGATCGAGCTCCACTTGCTGATCAAAATATTTAGTGCTATAAACAAAATGTCTATTATAATAGCTTGTGCAAAAAACAAGGAGTATTAAGTAAATAAGTGCAGTGATAATAACTGGTACATATAAAAAGCAAACTGTACCGAGAATACACATAAAAATATTACTTACTAGCTGCTGCCATTTATGAAGCTTTAATTGTAAAAGTACGTTTGTGAAATTATTCGTAAATAGTAGTAGAAGTAAAATAAGTAATTCAAATATTTTTACATGATGAACAATTATAAAAATGGGTGCTAATAGAGCAAGGGCAGAACTAAGTAAAGTTAGGTGCTTACTTAACGACCAATAAAGACCAGCTTGTTTTAACCGTACCATTTGTTTTCGGTTTTGGATTAAAAAAAGACGATCGGCTCGTTGTAAATAAGTACGAATAGTTTCGATTCGTGTAATAAGAAATAACAGTACAATAATGAACACTAACGGAATATGTATGACCCATGATGTACTTATATTTAAGATGAAGTCTTTATAAAGGAAAAAGCCAATGACTAGTGCTGGCACAACAACATATAAGGCGACTGTCCAATCGATAATGTTTGCCAATAGCTTAAAGTTATAGGAGCGCTCTAATTTTCTTCGTTGCCGCAATAAACTAGTCATGGTGATTTTCCTCAAGTAGTGTGTCGAAAATATCTAGAAGAGATGCATTGTCCTGTTTCACCGCTAAGCGTAATGATGCGAGTGTACCTTGCTGTAAAATTCGCCCATGATCAATCAAGATGAAACGATCACATATTTTTTCGGCCGTATCGAGTGCATGTGTACTCATTAAAATGGCGGCACCTTGCGCTTTTAATTCTTCTAAAATCGTTAATAGCTTACGCATTGCCTGCGGATCTAGTCCCATAAATGGTTCATCTAAAATATAAGTAGAATGCTTGTCAAGAAATGCTAAAATAAGCATCACTTTTTGCTGCATACCTTTGGAAAATGTTGTTGGATAATCGTGTAGCTTATGGTCCAATTGAAAAATTTCCAGTAATTCTTTCGCACGATTTGTTAAAGAATTTTCCTTACCAGCTACACGCATGTAAAAGTCGATATGCTCCCACAATGTAAAATACTCATACAAAATTGGTCTTTCGGGTACGTAGCCGTAATTTCCTATTGTCACTTGACCATCCACTATTGGTAGAACACCCATCATTGCTTGCAAGGTTGTACTTTTGCCTGCCCCATTGGAACCGATTAACCCTACGAGTTCACCACTATTTACTTGAAATTCAATGTTTGAAATAATGGCTTCGTTCTCTACATAGCCACCTTTATGTATGTTAATATTTATTGTCATTCACTTCCTCTCTTTGTATATTTACGGTTTAAAGAGGGGAATGTTTCAAATTTTGGGGCTTTCATACGAATATCTTTTAGTAGAAGAGATAACTGATTGAGGGAATTGTTGTACAAGATGAAGTCGACCATTTTCATGCTTTTATTTCGATTCATGTCTTTATGAGGGAATTAAATAATATTTGTCCTTGCAATAACCCACCTACTTAATCTAGGTGGGCTATTGCATTTAATATGTCTTCACGCACCGCATCCCAAAATTTTTGCTGTACAGCACCGCAATACACATATAGCTCTTTATTTTGGACATGCTCATATAGCTCAGTAATCGCTTCTTTTTGAAAATAGAGTCGATGATTTAATGCCTCTCTTTCTTCCTCAATACAAAACGATTTATACATATCTGCGAGACGTTCAAGCTTTGCTAACTTTTGTTTCGTTCCTTCGTATTGTGTTTGGTGAAATCGTCCTACTGCTGTAGTCATGGAGATCTTTGCTCGATGCTCGGTAAATAACGTTCGCAATTCTTCCTGACGAATTGCCACACGATACCAAAACTCATAGCGAATAGGTAAGTCTTTTAGCTCGTATGTGAGCAAGGATTTTAAAATAAAACTAACATGCTCATAAGTATCAATAATTTTGTCTGACTCTTTAAAAATACCAAACATACAGCCACCCCCGTTTAGTTTAATACTACGAACGAATAATAAAACCCTTTATATTTCCGGAAATACTTAGAAATTAATAAAATGCTCTGGAGCGTAAAGGTTTAGTGTGACTTTAGATAGAGGTGATTGTGTGTTTATAAAAAATAAATCTTGCTACACTTACTTATGTAACAAGGTTGTTAAAGTTGAATATTTAAATTAAATTATATTTATATTTTGTGGTTTAGCTTTTTTAATTACTCCTGCTAATAATAAAATCCATAATAAACTATTTCCAATAGAATGGGTTGCAAAAGAAGCCCATGTTGAATTAGTAAATTGGGCGATCCATGGAGCAATAAGCATGCTAGGAAGCATATTGATAAAATGCCATTTCAGACAAGCATGAATAACCCATGCCCAAAGTAATCCATTTACTACCCAAGCCCAGTTTCCGAAAATCTCTTGCTGAATAGGAAGGAAAAAACCTCTCCACATTATTTCTTCGCTAAGCATAGCAAAAAGGTGTAATGGAATAAATATGGTTAACATTTTCCAATTCCCATAAAGCGTAACACCAAAAAATTCTGATGGAGGTAATTCCATTCTTCTTAATGGATTAAATGGAGCAGGAAGATAACTTGGTGGCGCAAACATTGGGAATCTCGCAAAAAACTTTCCTAAAGGTTCGAGAAGTTGGTCAAAAAATATTGTAAAAACAATTGCTCCCACAACCCAATACCAATCGTTTTCTGTTAAAGGATTGAAACGAAACCTTTCCAAAAAAATTTGCCATGTCCAAGTATTTCCTTCTAAATGATACAGTAGTAACGAGATTGGAAACAAACTCATTACAGGAAACCATAGAAAGAACCAAAAAGCATAAATTAATGGAACACCCTTTTTAATTAATAGCGGTGTTCCATAGTAAACACCATAGTATACTAACGAACCTGTTATGCCGAAAATGAGTAACTGCACTAGATATGACATTAGAAAGCCCCTTCTATTTAAAGGATGTATTTACAAATAATATATAAACATAAAAGGGTATATTTTTCTATGTTTTTTGTCAAAGTTACATCTAATCTGCATTGATGTTTCATAGGAGCTTGATTAGAGTGAAGCTATGAAAATATACATTAATCAGCACTAGATTTTGCACATGGTAAGAATCTAGTGTTTTTTGGTGAAGAAAAAAGTGGTTGAGTTATCACAAAATTCTCTATTTTTCGCAAAGAAAAGGGCCGTTTTTGAATAAATGTGGAAATAGCATTTACAAAATAAAATTATATGTGTTAACTTAGAAAATGTTAAAGGTTAACTCAAAAGAGGGGGAGGTTAACGATGCAACATTTTTGGGTTGTTGGAACGGATACAGATGTCGGTAAAACGGTTATCACTACATTACTGATGCGACAATTACAAAAGCATGATTTACAAGTCACGCCTTATAAGCCCGTGCAAACTGGCGAAATTAAGGAGAATGGACATTGCTATTATTACGATACAGCAATGTATGAAAAGTATTCGTTACAAAGACTAAAGCAAGAAAATTTAAATGGCTATTCGTTTAAGGAAGCCGCATCACCACATTTTGCTGCACAACTGGAGGGACAGCAAATAAATGTGGAATATTTATTACGGCAAATTCAGTTGTTACAGAAAGCAAACGATGTCGTGATTTGTGAGGGAGCAGGGGGGCTGTTTGTCCCGTTAGATACATATGGAGAAATTACGCTTCTTGATGTAATCGTTCAAAGTAAGCTTCCAGTTGTACTTGTCACACGAACAACACTAGGAACAATTAATCATACATTGCTTACACTTGAGGCATTACATGCTCGTAATGTTGAGGTTCTTGGCATTGTATTTAATGGAGACACAGGTAGCCAGATGGAACAAGATAATGTGAAAACGATTCTACAACATCATGATTTGCCGTATGCGACGATCCCAAAGCTTGGGGATATTTCACAGATTGTTGACTACTCTATTTCACACACTTCTTTGTTTGAAAGGTTGGTCAAATATGAAACAAGCATTAACTGAATTGCAGAAGAGAGATTTACAGCATGTTTGGCATCCATGCTCACAAATGAAGGACTATGAGCAATTTCCGCCAATTGTTATTCAAAAAGGACAAGGTGTATGGCTTTACGATGAAAATAATAATCGTTATTTAGACGCCGTATCTTCCTGGTGGGTCAATTTATTTGGACATGCGAATCCGCGTATAAGTCAAGCATTAAGCGATCAAGCATTTACATTAGAGCATACGATCTTTGCGAATTTTTCACACGAACCTGCGATAAAGGTGGCAGAAAAATTAGTCGCTTTAACACCAGATGGTTTAAATAAAGTATTTTTTGCAGATAACGGTTCGTCTGCTATAGAAGTCGCGCTAAAAATGAGTTTTCAATATCATATGCAGACGGGAAAAACGAAGAAAAAGCGTTTTTTAGCTTTAACAGATGCTTATCATGGTGAAACACTTGGTGCGTTATCTGTTGGCGGAGTAGGGCTGTATAACGAAGTGTATCAGCCGCTTTTATTGGATACAGTACGTGCACAAGGACCTGATTGCTTCAGATGTCCTTTTCAAGAGAATCCTGAAAGCTGTCAAGCCCAATGTATACAGTTTGTTGAAGCGGAGCTTAGACAGCATCATGAGGAAATTACAGCTGTTATTATTGAGCCACTCATTCAAGCAGCTGCGGGTATGAAAATGTATCCTCCAATATATTTGAAGCGATTACGAGAGCTTTGTACAAAATACGATGTTCATTTTATTGCAGATGAAATTGCAGTTGGGTTTGGACGAACAGGTACATTATTTGCCTGCGAACAAGCGGATATTGCTCCAGATTTTATGTGCTTATCAAAAGGGTTAACAGGTGGTTATTTGCCACTATCCGCAGTTTTAACGACGGATGATGTATACAACGCTTTTTATGATGATTACGGTACAATGAAAGCGTTTTTACACTCCCATAGCTATTCCGGTAATACACTTGCATGTCGCGTAGCTCTAGAAGTTTTGACAATATTTGAAGAGGAAAGTGTACTCGATATGATACAAAACAAGGGTGATCGTATGCGAAAACTAGCTATGAAAGCATTTGAAGAGTTACCGTTTGTTGGTGAATATCGACAGGTAGGACTAGTTGGCGCAATTGAATTAGTCGCTAATCGTGAAACAAAGGAGCCACTACCGAGTGAGGAACGTATCGGCTATCAAATATATAAACGTGCCTTAGCAAAAGGCTTACTGATTCGTCCTCTCGGCAATATATTATATTTCATGCCTCCATACGTCATATCTGATGACGAAATGAGTTTTATGATTGATACAACAAAAGAGACGATCACGCAATTTTTTGAGGAGTGGGAGGGAGTAAGTTGTTCAAACGACAATCAACACTGTCACTTGTGATGATTGCGATGTTTGCCGCTTTAACCGCAATCGGTGCATTTATTAAAATACCGCTACCAGTAGTGCCATTTACATTACAAATTGTTTTTGTATTTTTAGCAGGCTGTTTGCTCGGTAGTCGCAATGGATTACAAAGTCAGCTCGTCTACATAGGCGTTGGTTTAGTTGGTCTGCCAGTTTTTACACAAGGTGGGGGCATCACCTATGTATTGCAACCGACATTTGGCTTCCTTATCGGCTTTGCACTGGCCGCTTTAGTAATTGGTTTCATGATTGAAAGAGTGGATACTCCAACGAAAAAACATTTTATTGGTGCAAATATTGTCGGGCTCTTTATTATTTATGCAGTTGCAGTTCCATATTTATATGTGTCTTTGAATTTCTGGTTACATATGAAAACGAGCTGGTCACATATTTTCGTAGTTGGCTTTTTAAACAGTATTGTTGCAGATTTTTGCTTAGCGATAGCTTCTGCGTTTTTGGCCGAGCGACTTTACAAAGTGTTTAATTCAGCAAGAACCTTAAAAATTGTTAATGTAGAGAGGGAGAATGTTTAAATGAATTGGTTACAGTTAGCAGATGAAGTTATTGAAGGGAAAATCATTAGCAATGAGGAGGCTTTTGCCATTTTAAATAGTGATGATGATGAGCTTTTAAAGGTGATGGACGGTGCCTTTGCTATTCGTAAGCACTACTATGGGAAAAAAGTAAAATTGAATATGATTATGAATGCTAAGAGCGGGTATTGCCCAGAGGATTGTGGCTATTGTTCGCAGTCATCTAAATCAACAGCACCGATTGAAAAATATCCATTCATTACGAAAGACGAAATTTTAGCAGGGGCAAAACGAGCATTTGACAATAAAATTGGCACTTATTGCATTGTGGCGAGTGGTCGTGGGCCAACTCGAAAGGATGTCAATGTTGTAAGTGAAGCTGTTACAGAAATTAAAGAGAAGTATGGCTTAAAAGTATGTGCCTGTCTTGGCTTATTAAAAGAAGAACAGGCACAGCAACTAAAAGAGGCAGGGGTGGATCGTTACAATCATAACTTAAATACATCTGAACGACATCACTCTTATATTACTACGTCCCATACTTATGAAGATCGTGTTAATACGGTTGAAATTGCGAAAAAGCATGGAATATCACCTTGCTCAGGTGCCATTATTGGTATGAAGGAAACAAAAGAGGATGTCGTGAATATTGCACGTGCACTTCATCAATTAGACGCGGATTCCATTCCGGTTAACTTCTTAAATGCGATTGATGGCACGAAACTAGAAGGGACGAAGGAATTAAATCCACGCTATTGTTTAAAGGTTTTAGCGTTGTTCCGTTATATTAATCCAACAAAGGAAATTCGTATTTCTGGTGGTCGTGAAATCAATCTTGGGTCACTTCAGCCACTAGGGTTATATGCAGCAAACAGTATCTTTGTTGGGGATTATTTAACAACTGAAGGACAAGAAGCAAACAGTGATTATCGTATGCTTGAGGATTTAGGCTTTGAAATTGAATTAACGAAAAAACAAGAAGCAACATTCTGCTAAATAAAAACTTAGCCCGCCTTAACGGGCAGTAATGAACTGCCCGTTAAGGTCCGATTGGTGAAGGCTAATAATCAGTGGCGGATAAAGAAATCCTACTGATTAAAGTTTCACTTTATGAAATAAAATCTACTACTACTACTTAATTATCATCGAATTGGGAAGTCGTATGTGCGTCGTGGAAAAGGCGTACATATGGCTTTTTCTGTTGGATTGAAAACATCGTAGAAACGCTCAGGTAGGAAGGTGAAGTGATCGGGTTCATCGTAGAAACGCTCAGGTAGGAAAGTGAAGTGATCGGGTTCATCGTAGAAACACTCAGGTAGGCAGGTGAAGTGATCGGGTTCAATGGTGAAACGCTCAGGTAGGAAGGTGAAGTGATCGGGTTCATCGAAGAAACGCTCAGGTAGGCAGGTGGAGTGATCGGGTTCATCGTAGAAACGCTCAGGTAGGAAGGTGAAGTGATCGGGTTCAATGGTGAAACGCTCAGGTAGGAAAGTGAAGTGATCGGGTTCATCGAAGAAACGCTCAGGTAGGAAGGTAAAATGCTCGGGTCACCAAGAAAACTGCTCAGGTCCGTCGAAAACCCACGATTGGCTACTAAGAGATAAAAAGTGACGAAGCTAACATGAAAAGAACTGTTTTTATGCCTTCAAAAATCCAATTTTCACAAATTGTTCAATGAAAGCGTTTTGAAATTGAACAGTTTGTGAAGGGCTTCACATAACACTTTATTTTTGAAAAAATTGGCGTAAAATAAGAATCAAGCAAGAAATTGTTATAAAACAGTTAGAAAAAGTATCACGGTTTTAAGTGGTTGTTATATTACAAAAACAAATTGGAAGGGAGAAATTATGATGTGGGTTATTACAGTATTTGATAAAAAGGACGTTCGAATTTTTGAGTATACAAACAAAGATGAGGCAACACAGGCTTTAGCGAAATTTAAGAAAAATGCAGTTTTAACGTATACAAAATAATTTCAGATTTGAGCGAAATACCCCTTTTCGACGCTATAGCGTACGAAAAGGGGTGTTTTTTACGTAGTACATTCTAATTAATTGCCCATAAAAGTCTGATTGCTGAAGATTAAAAAAGTGGGGGAAGAAAACCCCCACTGATTAAAGTTACACTTTATCCCGCCTTAACGGGCAGTAATTTATTTGCACTTAAACTCAAGTGTCAGGTACAAACCTCAAAGTGAGGGCATTAGCTGGAAGATGAACTGCCCGTAAAAGCCCGATTGGTGAAGACTAAAATCAGTGATGGATAAAGAATCCACCACTGATTAAGATTCACTTTATAAAATACTACCTAAGCGTTTAATACCTTCGCGAATGACTTCAGGTGTTGCATTTGTATAATTTAGGCGCATTGTATTAACACCAGTTTTTGATGTATAGAATGGATCGCCAGGTACGAAGGCTACTTTTTGGTCCATCGCTTTATTGAAGACATCTACAGCCGAAGCGCCGTTGTTCATTGTAGCCCAAATGAACATTCCACCCTCTGGTCTTGTGTAGTCCACATGTGCTGGGAAAAACTCCTCAATCGCATTGAGCATAGCATCTGCTTGATTTTTATATAACGCTATAATTTTCTGAACGTGTTCCATATAATCATTGTTTGCTAGATAATCATAAATTACATATTGTGAGAAAATATTTGTGTGTAAGTCAGTTGCTTGCTTCGCTGTTTCGATATGCTCCATTAATTCTTTATTTTTTGTAATGATAAAGCCAAGACGCATTCCTGGTGTAACTGTTTTAGAGAAAGAACCTAGTAAAATACTATTTTCTAATTTACCAGCACCGATGTATGGTAATGGCTCACCTTGGAAGCGTAATTCTCCATATGGATCATCCTCGATTAACGCTACATCATCATATTTTGCCATGATTTCGCAAATTTGCTGACGTTTTTCTTTAGAATACGTAAGACCTGTTGGGTTTTGGAAATTTGGAACTGTATAAACGAATTTTACATTTGGTTGTTGTAGTGCATGCTCTAATTCTTCTAAGTTTAATCCATCATTTTCGAGTGTTACACCATAGAAAGTTGGCTCACTTAATGTGAAGGCTTGAATAGCACCTAAATAACCAGGCTCCTCAATAACGATACCATCACCCTTGTCAATAAGTACTTTCCCAAGTAATTCAAGAGCTTGTTGTGAGCCTGTAGTAATAAATACATCGTCAGCATGTATATCTAGTCCGTGTACACGTTGATATTTTGCAGCAATGTACTCACGTAAAGGCGCATACCCTTGTGTAGAAGAGTATTGGAATAGACGACTACCGTTTTCTGTAATAGCATGGTTCGCAGATGCCTTTAACGCTTCGATTGGGAAAGAAATTGGGTTCGGAAGCCCCCCTGCGAAAGAAATGACATCATCTGATTCAGTTACTTTCAAAATATTTCGGATGAATGAGGACGGAGTATTTAATATCTTTTCTGAAAATTTCATAATTTATCGTTCCTTTTTTCTGATTTTTTAAAAATTATATCATTGTCATCATATGCATACAATATTATCATTGTATGCAAGACAATTAAATATTGTATGCATAAAATTAGAGAGAAGGAGCTTAGCTTAGAATATGCCAGTTAATTCGTTTGAAGAATATCCAATGAGTTGGAAGCCGGACATTAGTAAAAGTTCGGCACCATTATATATAGCAATAGCAGAACAGCTTGAACAAGATATAAAGGATGGAAAATTATCGCCAGGCACCAAGTTACCTCCTCAGCGTGAGTTAGCTGATTATTTAGATGTTAATTTAAGCACGATAACAAGAGCTTTTAAACTTTGTGGCCAGAAGGGGCTTATTTATGCTTCAATCGGTAATGGTACATTCGTTTCATCAGATGCAGCGACAAATAAAATGTTATTACCGACAAGTAATTCTTCTCAGATGATTGAAATGGGTTCTGTAATCCCTGAAAATCATGCTAATGAGGATATAACACGTTATATGAAAAGGATGATGAATGACCCTAATTTCAGCAATTTATTTCAGTATGGACGACCTGAAGGAAATGCATGGCAAACGGAGGCAGCAATGAAGCTTTTTGAAAAGGTCAATTTTCAAACGGATCAACCTGTATTGCTTGGAGCGGGGGGACAAAATGCCATTGTTGGAACGTTAGCTGCATTGTTTCAGCCAGGAGATCGAATTGGTACAGATCCCATTACATATGCAGGTATAAAAACAGCAGCAACTATGCTTGGTATCCAACTAGTAGCAATCCAACAACGAAACGGTGAAATGACAAGAGAGGGGATACTATACGCTTGTAAAAATGAGCATATAAAAGGGCTTTATGTTATTCCTGATTTTCATAATCCAACTACCCATACAATGTCAATGGAAACAAGAAAAATGATTGCGGAGGTTTCGAGGCAGAAAGATTTAATCGTCATTGAGGATGCGATTTATAGTTTTCTTAAGGAGAAGCCACTTGCACCAATAGCGTCCTATGCTCCTGAAAAGGTAATTTATATTGCCAGTGTATCAAAAACCATTTCACCTGGCTTGCGACTATCCTATATTGTGACACCGCCAGCTCTACGAAAAAAAATAATGGAATCCCTGTATAATATAAATATTTCAGTGTCTCTTATGATGGTGGAGCTTACAGCAAGGATGATTCATGATGGCGTTGCACTAACAATATTAGAGAAGCACCTCATGTATGCAAAGCAACAAAATGCTCTTGTCAATCAATACTTGGGGGATTATAACATTTTAGGAGAAGAAGAATGCATTTTCAGATGGCTTTTACTTCCTGAAAAATTCACCAGTGTTCAGTTTGAATTGCTAGCATCAAAAGCAGGGGTGCAAGTGTATGCAGCTGAACGTTTTGCAGTAGGAAATGCTAAGCCGGTAAATGCGGTTCGTTTAGCAATCACTGCTCCTGAAAATCAGCTTGAACAAGCACTAATCATTTTAAAGGATTTACTTGAAAGTGATGGTGATTATACATTTGTTGATTAAAGTTAGGAAGGCTTATAATAAAGATATGTAAAGAAAAGTCGATGGCGCATAAGGGTATATTATTTTTCATGTAAATATGAATAGTTTTTATGCGCCATTGAGCGAGTGCATAGCCCTGTCTAAAGGGCAAGCCAGAATGAGGTGATAAAATATGAATAAAGGTAGAATCATTTTACATATTGACCTTAATTGCTTTTATGCCTCTGTTGAACAAATTTATGATCCCTCATTAAAAGGGAAGCCAGTAGCCATCGCAGGGAATCCTAAAGAGCGTAGAGGTATTATTATTACGTGTAGCTACGAAGCAAGAGCGAGTGGTGTTTATACAACTATGAATGTCGGGGAGGCGCGGCGGAAGTGCCCAGAGCTAATTGTGCTCCCTCCTAATTTTGATCGATATAGAGCTGCGTCCAAGTCATTTTTTAATTTGTTAAAAGAATATAGCGAAATTCTCCAACCAGTTTCAATCGATGAAGGATATTTGCAACTTCCTATAGTAGAAGGCCAAAATGTCTTGCAGCACGTTCAAAATATGCAAGATAGAATTTGGAACGAACTGAAACTCCCTTGTTCAATTGGAATTGCACCGAATAAATTTTTGGCAAAAATGGCGAGTGATATGAAAAAGCCAATGGGTATAACAGTGCTCCGAAAGCGTGACGTGCCAACAGTATTGTGGCCGATGAATGTCATTGAGATGCATGGTGTTGGCAAAAGTACAGCGGAGAAATTGGGGAATTTAGGTATCCGAACAATTGGAGAACTAGCTGCAGTTGATGAATATGTATTAAAGCAAAACTTTGGCATTAATGGTCAACGTATGAAGCAAAAAGCAAATGGTGAAGATGATAGACCTGTCGATCCAGAAGCAATATACGATACGAAAAGTGTAGGGAATTCAACAACGCTTTCTCATGATACGACAGATAGAGATGAATTATATAAAATTATTTCAACACTTTCTGAAAAGGTAGCAGACAGATTAAAGGCCAAGAAACTTGCTGGAGTAACTGTAAGCATCATGATTCGTTCCGCTGATTGGGAAACATGTACACGGAGTAAGTCCATCAATAACGCAATTCATTCAAAAGAGGATATAGTTGAGCATGCCTGGTATCTATTTAATAAGCATTGGAATGAAGAACCGGTTCGATTACTAGGCGTTACCGTATCGAATGTCAGTGATATTAAAGAAACGACACAGCAGCTAACGTTATTTAACTTTGAAGAGCATGTAAAAGATGAACCAATCATTAAACTTGTTGATCAAATCGAGCAAAAGTTTGGAAAAGGAACGATTTTGCGGGGTTCAGATATTGCCAAGCCAGTAGGGAAATATCAAGCAAATACGAGTTTTAGTAAGGACTTTTGGGACGAACATAAATAAGAGAAAACCGTCATTTCGATCAATTTTTTTTCGAAATGACGGTTTTCTTTGTAGTTGGAATAGATTTAAGGCATGTAATTTAACTATGAGTAGTGTTTTAACTTATTAAGGTAGAAGTTTTATGTGTTTGTAAAAGATTCATTTTCCTTTTGTCCATAGGTTTCACTGCGATTTTTGATTTTTTGTAATACACTGTCTAAAACATTACGTTCAGACAGAGTTTGATAAAGGACTTTTTGTACCTCAGCAGCTTCCTTGTTTTCTGCTTGGTTACTTAGAAATTCACTATAGGTTACCATATATTGATGATAATCTATGTTGGAAAGTGTTTTAGCTGCTATTTGTTTGTGCGCAGTTAAAGCAGAAGTAAATTGTTTACGTGCCTCATCTGGTTGGGCAGGTATTATTTTGATTTTACCTCTTGTATCTGAGTCCTCTTTGAAGTCAAGGAATTGATAATCGAACGCTAATGGTTTAGCAAGAGCGATATGAGCATGAAGAGCAACAGCATGATCACTAAGTTTTTCCGTTACCTCACGAAGGATATCGTTCCCTTTTTCAAAAAAACGGCTGCCGTCAAATGCAAGGATACGGCCCACTTCTTCAGAGAAATAATCTTGAGCAAGGAATTCTTGATCGTATCCAGTTGGTGGTAAAACTCGTAGCCTTAAGTTGTTAGATACGATGTTATTGCCGTTTATTTGTAGGGCTACTTGAATGTTATAGAATCCTGGATCATCAATTAACCAGCCATTTTTCCCTACGGAAGCGAAAATGGTTTCATACAGTGATTCTCCAGGCATAAGTACCTTGTTCTCGAGGTTCCTTAAATATTGAACATAAGGTAGTAAACGACGCCCTTGTTTGCCATCTTTTTTGACAATTACAGACATTCCATCTAAATCGGACAATATATACTTATTTATTAACTGAGGTTGATTTGAAGTATTCGTTAGTTTGACTTCTATAACAGTAGGTTCTAACCATTGGAATATAGGTGTTTTACGGTTAACTCTCAATTCAAGATTAAAAGAAGGGTGAATAGAAATGATCGGTTGTTCAAACCCATGGTCAACAGCCCAGTCAGCATTACCCATTTGTACGAAGCGCTCAGGTGCGTGTCGCAAAAACAAAAGCTCTTGGTCACTAAAACGATACTCAAAGTTTTTAAAGAACTCCTGTTGGTTGCTATCATATTTGTAAGGATAATTCATAAAGCTTAGAGCCTTTGGTTCTGGAGTAAGAGGGCGATCCAACGGTTCCCAAGGATGACCTAAGTGTTTTTGCCAAGAGTGCAGGAGATTGAAAGCATGTCCCATCTCATGGCAAGTACACCAAAAACGATATCGCTGTACCCAAGCTTCTGGGGAGGAGTCACCTTTAGGTGGATCAGAAATAAATGAATTATTAAAAATGGCTGTCCCTTGACGATGATTCGGACCTATACTATCAAACATAATACCGCCAAGACCATGGCCTTCTTCAGCTTCCGAATTTGCAAAGAATGTCCACATGGACCATTGGGGCTTATTATCGAAGTGTGACCAATATACCTGCATGGCATCATGCATTTCTTGAGTGTTCCACTTTTTATCAGTTCCTGTATAGTCTTTGGAAACAATATTATTACCTTCTGATATTTTCACATCAAACCCAGTTCGTTTAAAAACCTCTGAGATTGATAGAGTTTCATCCGGCAAAGATGTGGGCTTGTCTGGATGAGTGTGCGTTTGATAGGTTGTAACTGGCGTTGTACCTTCTTCAGCATCAAATTCAAATTCCACAGGGTGGAAGTAAGGAGATTGAAACTGAAACTTGCTAGTTCTGTCTGTCTCCCCTCCGATAAGAAACTCGACTTCGGCAGTATGCTGTTCAGGCAATGAACCGCGTGTTACCTGTATTTTTACATTTGTATAAGGAAATGATTGTATTTCGTCTAGGTATTTATTTCGAATATTGCCTGTCCAAGTATCTGGACCATTAGCTGTTAACTTAGCAATCCAATGAATAGTAGAAGACATGTTTGAAATAATAGTTCCGCTTGCTACCATTTGAGGGTAGAGTCCGTCTACGTCGAGGCGAAGTTCCTCTTTGATTTGCTGTTCACCCCTTGCATATAAACCGCTAATTGGTGAGAGGGGAAATTCTCCTAAACTGGAAGGGTTAATGGCTTTTAATAATTCTTTTGATTCGGTAGTTTTGCTTTGCTCCATCTTTATTACCTCCATGTTTATTATTTTTTTGTCTTTCTTCCTCAATCCCAAGAGTCACAGTGCTTCAAAAAATGCAAAATGTGTTTCGAGTATTATATATGCTGAAGAAACTATAAATATGACACTATAAATAGTAAAATAAATACAGTGAACGAAGTGT
Source organism: Lysinibacillus xylanilyticus (assembly GCF_001183605.1). Classification (GTDB taxonomy): domain Bacteria; phylum Bacillota; class Bacilli; order Bacillales_A; family Planococcaceae; genus Lysinibacillus; species Lysinibacillus xylanilyticus. Next base: position 485,896 of record NZ_LFXJ01000005.1, read on the forward strand.
AAGAATAATCTAATTATTTCCTGAGAAATACAAGAACGAAGAAAGAAGGTATAGTAATGCATTATAAGGAGTATGGTGATCTACAGAAGCCATTCATACTGTTGATTCATGGGGGTGGTGTTGGAGGATGGATGTGGGATAAACAAGTCCAATACTTTTCCGATTATCATTGCGTTGTACCAGAATTAATAGATAACGAGGCTAATAATACCTCTGATTTTTCAATTGAAGATAGTGCAAAAAAGCTTCTATCTTTAATAGAAGAAAAAGCAGAAAATAAACGTGTCATAGTAGTAGGATTTTCATTAGGAGCACAAATTGCTATTCAAATGGTTAGTCTAAAACCGCAATTAATAGATAATGCCATCATCAACAGTGCTTTAGTGACACCTTCCCCAATTGCAGAAAAATGGATTAGACCGTTGATAAAATTATCTTTTCCCCTAATAAAAAATAAATCATTCGCCAAGCTTCAAGCTAAAACATTATATGTAGATCAAGAATATTTTGAGCAATATTATCAAGATAGTTCAAAGATAAAATTAGATACCCTTATTAAAATATTGCAAGAAAATATGTCTTTTACAATCCCGCATGATTTTTCTAAGGCCCAATGTAACATTTTAGTAACTGTCGGTGAAAAAGAGAAGAGTAACATGAAAAAATCTGCGATCCAACTTGTGAATAGTAATTCTAATTGTCAAGGTGTTGCGCTATCGAACATCGGCCACGGTGTCTCATTAGCGAACCCTGAGTTCTTTAACCGTTTTGTAGAAGAGTGGATTAAGGATGGTAAATTACCAGATGGGGAGGTTATCAATTAGTGCATAGTGCAAGAAGGAATCTTCGATCACTTTGACGATTCTCTCTAAAAGGTCGCATTGCCAAAAGGTAGGATGAGTGAGGGCAACTACTTGGGGATCAGCGGATATCGGATGTCCCTAGGATTTACATTCTAGGAGTATCTAAACGCAGCAGCAGTAGTTCAGATGGATAGAGCAACGGCCTTCAAAGAGCCGTCGGTCGGGGTTCAAATCCCTCCTGGGACGTCTGAAAAGGAGGTCTCTGGCCTTTAGGGATAAGGGTCTAAGAGTAATTAGGGATACGGTCAGGGCTTCTGGATGGCTTTATCCCTTTTTTGTACTCTTGTGATTTTATTATGAGACCAGAATCATCCACCAATCAATTCTTGAATAGAGAATTTTTTTTTGACTAAAAAGTCGGGACTCTTTGAAGTAGAAGTTGATTTTATCTTTTTTAAGTTTGAGAATGAGGTAATTGTTAAGCATGCCTAATGCAAAGTAAGATATGGGGTTATTTTTATTATGGTTGTAATAATTGTACAAAGTTTAAATTCATATGTACTTTTTTATAAAAAATCTTGAATTGAATCTTCAAATTTAAAAATTTCGAGTATCGAGTAGTTTCTTTTAGAAATGTTTACTCCGTACTCTGGAAAGCTTTTTTGTCCAGGTTTGTCATAATTTCTATCAACAAATATTTCATTCGGTACTTCCCATGCTTGAGATGGAATAAGAAAAATATCTGGTAGTTTTCCAACTTCAAATATCAGTAAAGCGAGATAAAGATTTTTATTTGTTATATCAAATTTGCTTTTTTGCATAAACACGTAGCCTGTACCTCTTAGAGATTTCACTTGTATCTCACAGAAGCGGTTATTCTTATCTTTCACTACAAAATCTATTCCGTGGTCATCCACTTCCGAAGTATAAACATCGCATCCATGTGAGGCAAACTCCATTTTTGTATAATATTCTGCATATCTCCCCAATTGTTGGGGTTTAAGTTGTGTCCAATTAGTATTTGGCAAAATTCTTCCTCCGAGTTGTTCTGATTTGCAAGTGTTCATATTGTTGGTATCTATATACCAAATAATAACATGTGGTGATAAAATAGTAGTAGATTAATTTGGAAATTACGTTACTAAGAGCTTTTACAGAGAAGGAGGCAACTATGGAAAAGTATTACTTTAGCCTTATGCAATTTTTTGAAGGCTATGTTCGGAATTACAGGAAATTGAATTTATCTAAATTACATAATCGTTCAATGTTTACAAAAAGTGAAATTGATTATTTTGCTAATTTGGGAGAAATGTTGGGTTTTGATGCATTTATAGAGGATTCAAAGTTTGATAAAACAAAGGGACGTTCCCGACCAATGGACTTATCATGGTGGAAGTGGGATGCCAGAATTGATGATGAAAACTTTTTATACCTTGCATTACATTTAGAAAGAGAATTTATTAGTAATAAAGATGTTGAGACAATTGAAAAACTCTTTTCTGATACAGAAGAAAGCTATATTCCACATAATGTCATTGGGATACAGTACATAGAATCAGCAGTCAGAATTGATTATTTAAACGACTTAATTCTTCAAAAAAATATGATTCAACAGTCTAATTGTCTAATGATCTATCGCTATTATGATAGGAATGTGGATTTAGAACGAGTTTATGCGTATACCTTTACTCCACAAGGTTTGAATGAAGTGAGAAATGCTATATGTAATCAGGATGACTCTGGCTACTGGTATATTTGTTTTGATGAAGACTATGTACCGTTACAAAATAATAAAAGAATCACTAATTCAATTAAGCTTTAAAAAACTTAATGGAAGTTTAGATAGGATGGAGCTACGGGAGAGATTGAGGGAGCAAAACAAATGGACTTGTGTAAGAGATTTTTTTATAAGCACAAGTCCAATCCTTATTAAACTATCCTTGTTAGCAGAAAATGAAGCTTATTCCACAGTTGCGTTTGATTGTTGGAGAGCTAGATTATTGTTGTCTTGTACTTGATTTTGTTGCTTAGCAAAAAAGTTTCGTACTGGGACATTTATATAAAAGAACATGCCTATAAGGAAAATCGAGAAAGCCCACCCTGCGATTTGTTTATATATCAACATGCCGCCATAACCATCAATTCCGTATTTTTGGAGTAGGTATACTGTTAACCCTGCCATAAAAAGTCCTCTGATGATAAAAATTACCTGAATAAATTGAAACCATTTAAAGATTCCTTTTTGAAAAAATAATGCTCTGCTGTCCATTCGTGCATAACCTTGCAAATATACAAAATCAACAGCAAAATATAAAGAAAGAGGACGCTTAATCATTAGCGCAACAATATAAAGAAATGTATAAAGGAGACTTAGATATACACCATTCCAAATCATTTGCTCTGCTGAACCTGATAGCAAATCAACCGTCGTACCTAGTGCTAGTGAGCTTAAAATTAATAAGCCCGTAATGTTAAATTGCTTATCTAAAATAAAGCGGTAAATGGTATAAATAATTCCAGGAATAGTTGAAATCAGCATTGCTGTATAATCACCTAAAGGCTCTCTACCAAAATTCCATATAACATAAGGTAATATTGCATAAAAAATCATCTCGAATAAAATTAATATTTTGCTTGAACGTTGTTTTTTCACCATTTTCCCCTCCGGCTCTATTCAGCTTGCACCTTTTATATTTGTAGAGGTTTAAACTACTTATTTTGCCCAATAGTTGAACAGGCTAAACATTTTTCTTAAACTAAATTGCTACGTTTTTAATGACTGAATAATCAGACGTTTAATTCTAGTATACTACATTTACAAATAGTATTTTCAACCAAATTCAAATCATAAAACTACTTTGAATAAAAGGTTTTTAACGTCACCTGTAATTCATATATATATAGTAAAAACTAATAGGAGTAGAAATCATTGGACAAACAAAATAGCAGATATAGATGGGTTGTATTTGTTTCTGTATTATTTACTTATTTGTTAATGGCGAGTCAGCGTACCGCCCCAGGACTGATTACAGACCAATTGATGCGAGATTTTAATGTAACAGCATCAACGATTGGGTTATTGACGAGTATACAATTTTTTGTCTACACGAGTTTGCAAATTCCGATGGGGATTTTAGCGGATCGATTTGGGCCAAATTTTTTTCTAATTATTGGAGCTACTCTTACAGGTTTAGGGACAATTGTTTATAGTATGGGTACACATGAATTTGTCCTGTTTTTTGCCAGAATACTAACTGGGGTAGGGGATGCAACCATATGGGTTAACATGGTGCTAATTTTGGCTCAATGGTTTCATACAAAGGAATTTGTTCGATTAATTGGCCTGGCGGGCATGACGGGAAGTCTTGGTTTCTTATTGGCGACAGTACCTTACTCCACGTGGATACTTTTATATGGTTGGAGGGTAACATTTTTCTCAGTAGGACTACTCTTATGTTTATGTGGCATTCTCCTTTATTTTGTACTTGTAAAAAAAACAAAACAAATTTTTGGGGATGTGCAAGTAGTTGATACAGCAGTAGTGCAACGTGAAAAAACATCAGTTTTACTAAGAAGAATTTTTTCAAATCCGCAAGCATGGGCACTATTCTTTTGCCATTTTGGGGTAGTCGGTGGTTATGTAGGGTTTATCAGTTCGTGGGCAGTACCTTATGGGATGAATATGTATGAAATGACTCGTTCAGATGCCAGCCAACTGATTATGATCGGTCTTATCGGTGCACTTATTGGAGCACCTCTAGCTAGTTGGATTTCAAGTCGGTTAGAAACAATTAAAAAACCGTATATTGTCGTTCATATCATTGTTTTATTAGGGTGGTTTTCTTTTCTTTTATGTAATGGTCATCCTTCCTTTTTCTTTCTAATTATTATTTTCTTTATCATTGGCTTTGGATATGGGGCAAGTGCATTAACATTTGCAGCTGTACGTCAATCTTTTAAACTTGAAGAATCAGGAATTGTTTCAGGGATTGCGAATACGGGCGGCTTTCTAAGTGCTGTATTGCTACCTATCATTTTTGGATATATATTAGATCATTTTCAATCAACTTCAGGTAATCTATTTGATGGGTATTACTATGGTTTCATCACGCCAGTTATCTTCTCCATCGTTGGTTTGATTGGAGTGATTTTATTTAAGGAAAAACGTCAGAGTGTAAATAAGAATAACAAGCAGGGGTAAAGAGCATGGATGCAAAGCAACCGTTCTTTGCTCCTGTTTTTTTTGCCTTTACTAACCTGATTTGCAGGGTATAGGCTCATCCCCAAAAGTTGTGGATGACATTTGTTAAACGTATACCTTGTATATAAGTTGATTGTAGTGGAGGCTGGGCGACTCCTTGGGGATTAGCGAATAGAGGAACGAAGGCTAAAATCATCACGTCCTGTGATAACGCCTTCGTGACCAACATCGTGTTGGCCCGAGACCCTGCAGCGAAGCGGATGTTTTCTGTGCGAAAGCGTAGTGCTAACGTAGCGGCAGCAATAAAAGCGGCTCATCGGACGCCCCCAGGAAGCTTTGCTCTGTGCGAAAGCGAAGCGTCAGCAAATGTTTTATCTGTGCGAAAGCGTAGCGACAGCAACAACAAAGCGCCCAGCCGGAACGGAAATCAATCACACGTTTTGGTGAAGAGCCAAGGTATATAAAAATAGTAAGATGTTAGGTATAATTATAAATTAAGAAAAGAAAAATTATGATTAGATTAAATCTAGTATAGAAGGGGGAGAAAACTTAAATTGACAAATAATAATAAAACGGTTATCCGTTCAATGGATATTTTAAATTTATTTATCGATCATACTGAACTGTCATTTCAAGAAGTAATTGAGTTATCAGGAATCCCTAAAACCTCTACTTTCCGCATGTTGAAATCTTTCGAGGAAATGGAATTTTTAGAAAAGGGAACTGATGCAAAATATAGGTTAGGTATTCTCTTCCTTAAATTTGGACATTTAGTATCAACGCGCCTAGATGTGCGAAAAATTGCAGAACCAATTATGAATGAGTTACATAATGATGTAAAAGAAGCGATTAATTTAATCGTTCGTGATGGTGATGATGCTGTTTATATCGAGAAAATAGATACGAAGCAAAAAGTTCGACTCTACACTGCAATTGGTAGAAAAAGTCCTCTTTATGCAGGGGCATGCCCTCGTGCTGTATTATCCTTTTTACCGGATGCAGACATAAAGGAATATCTCGAATCGGTAGAACTTAAATCATTTGCAATGGGGACGATTACTGAAAAGGAAAGGCTTTTTGAAACGATTGTGCAGGCTAGAGAACTTGGTTATACAATCAGTCATTCAGAATTAGAAGATTATACATCTGCTGTTGCAGCACCGATTTACGATCATAAAGGAGACGTCGTTGCAGCAATGAGTATTGCGGGACTAGAAAGCAATTATCGAGGGGAAAACGTTGAAATTTTCGTCGATAAACTTAAGAAGGCTACCGCAGAGATTTCAAAACAATTGGGGTATGTACAGCTTTAAAAAATGGGTAGTCTCAAAAGTCTTTTGAGATTACCCATTTTGCGCTGAAGTTGCAAACTTTTTGGAGAATATTACTATCTAAATATTCGAATTTTGGACGATTGAATAGCCTCTAACGCTACTATAACCTTTTTAAACGGAGCCCAAATGCTAATTCTTTTAGTTTTCTTTCTTGCTGTATTAATGCCAATTGAGCTTCTTCAAGAGTGACCTCTTTAAAATAGACTCGACCATTTGCTTGCATTTGTGCTAATGATGGTAAATCGGCAGATATCACTTGAGCTATTTTAGGATATCCGCCAGTTGTTTGACGATCTGCCATTAAAATAATAGGTTTCCCATTGGGGGGCACTTGAATCGTTCCAAATGTAACCCCTTCGGATAATAATTCAAATGGCTCTTTTAATTGAATAGCCTCTCCTTCTAATCGATAGCCCATTCGATCTGAGTGTGTTGTGATGGTGTAAGGCGTTGAAAGGAATGTTTTTAAACTCTCCTCATCGAAATGCTGATATTCAGAGCCTCTTATGAAGCGGATTGTTTGCGTTTTTTTAAATGTAACAAAGGATGTGTAATCAGCTGACCAAGAAAGGGGAGTTGGTTCTTTTTTTAATTGTTTAAAAAGATTCTCGCCTAACTCTGATCTTCTATCTAATTCAAAGACATCATTCTTCAGCAATTTTCTTCCTTGAAATCCTCCAATTCCTGCACGTATGTAAGTGCTTTTACTGCTCATCACTTTGGGCACTTGAATTCCGCCACTAAATGATACGTAGGCTCGGCAACCACTAATCGCAGTATTAAATTTTAAAACCGATCCTTTTTGAATAAAAAGTGGTCGCCACATGGGTGCTTCTTTTCCGTCTATTGTAGGTTGTAAATTGCCACCTGTAATGGCGATCAGTTCATCAGTTTCAAATAAAAGGGTTGTTCCATAAAGTGTCACTTCAAGAGCGCCTTCTCCTTCAGAATTTCCAACAAGTAAATTCGCAATTCGTAAGGAAATTGAATCCATTGCTCCTCCGACGATAACACCAAACTTTTGTAACCCATATCTTCCTAGGTCTTGAATGGTTGCCAGCATACCTGGCTGTAATACCTTTATGCCCATGTTTCCATCTCCCAATCACTCTTATATTCTTCCAACGAAATTGGTACAAACTGAATTCGATCACCCGGTTGTAATAAGCTTGGAGGAGATTGTTCAGGTAGAAACAAACGAGAAGGTGTTCGTCCAATGATTTGCCATCCACCTGGAGTTTCTAATGGGTAAATCCCTGTTTGATTTCCCGCAATTCCAACAGATCCCGGAGTAATCGATAACCGTGGAGTTTCTTTACGAGGTGTTGCAATTTGTCTGTCCATTCCTCCCATAAACGGAAAACCTGGAGCAAAGCCTATCATGTACACAAGATATTCTACAGAAGAGTGAATTTTAATGACCTCATTAGGTGTTAAACCATGATAAGAGGCTACAAATTCTAGATCTGGTCCCATTTCTCCACCATATACTACAGGGATTTTTACGACACGTTCCTTCGTTGTTTCAACTATATGAGATTGGTTCATTAAAGAAAGAATTGTTGCTTTCACCTTTTCGTAAGGCATTTCGCCTCCTTTTTCTATATTTGAAAAGTATACTTCAATCGGATTGTAATAAACTGTCAAGTTATTATAGGCAGGCACAACCTCGATGAATCCTTCAAATGGATTTCTCTCTAATAAATTCAATATATTTTTAACTTTGTTGTGAATTGCCTCACTGATTCCTTCACCTACATGTATGACTAGCGCAGAATCGCTCAAAGGTCTTATCTGTACATTCTCTTTTAAGTTCACCATATAAACCATCTCCTGAAGTTTCGTAATTCGGTATGTGAGTTTTAAATAACGGATTATTTTTATTATATTTATACAATAAACAAAAACAAGTCTAATTTAAATGAAAATTTTTAAAAAAATATTATTTCTCAAAATTTTAAATTTGCACTTTTCAGCAATAATAAAATATGTTAAGATTTTTTTAAATTTCAAAACTTAAGTTCCGAATATCGGTACAGAATATTTGTAAACGTATTCATTATAACTACTTTAGTGGGAAGAAAACGGGGGAAGAAAATGTTTCGAGTTGATTTAAACTGTGATTTAGGGGAAAGTTTTGGTCGTTATCGACTTGGAGAGCAAGAAGAAATCTTAAAATATGTAACCTCTGCTAATATTGCTTGTGGATTCCATGCTGGAGATCCAACAGTCATGCGAGAGACAGTTAAACTAGCCATTGCTAATGGTGTGAAAATCGGAGCACATCCAGGATTACCGGATTTAAATGGCTTTGGGCGACGTGAGATGAATATCACACCACAGGAAGCTTATGACATGGTTATTTATCAAGTTGGAGCATTGCAAGGTTTTCTAACGACTTACAATGAAACCATGCAGCATGTTAAGCCACATGGAGCACTTTATAATATGGCTGCTAAAAATTCAGCGATTGCTGAGGCAATCGCACAAGCCATTTATGATATTTCACCTTCACTTGTGTTATTCGGTCTTTCAGGTAGTGAATTAACAAAAGCCGGAGAAAAAGTAGGGCTTCAAACAGCGCATGAAGTGTTTGCAGATCGTACCTATCAGAAGGATGGTTCTTTAACATCTCGTAAACAACCTGATGCGTTGATTACCGAAAAGGAACAAGCTGTGAATCAGGTTGTGAGAATGGTAAAAGAGGGAATTGTGCTGTCACAACAGCAAATCGAAATTCCATTACAAGCAAATACTATTTGTATTCATGGGGACGGGGAACATGCTGTAGAGTTTGCAAAATATATTCATTCAAGATTTGCAGACCATCAAATATCAGTGCGTGCAATCAAGGAGGGGTAATCCAATGGGAGCAAAAATAACGGAAGTTAGTGAAGTAGGAATCGAGCAAGAGAAAAAAGGTAAATTTGTTAAGAAAACAGCAAGTAAAAGTGTGTTAATGGGAGCAGCCTTTTTAATGGCTACCTCATCTATCGGACCAGGTTTTTTAACACAAACGACAGTATTTACACAGCAATTAGCGGCTAGCTTTGGATTTGTTATTTTAATTTCATTGATTCTAGATATTGTCGCACAGGTAAACGTTTGGCGAATCATTGCTGTTTCTGGCTTGCGAGGGCAAGAAATTGCCAATAAGGTGTTACCTGGATTAGGTGTTCTCCTTGCAATGATGATTGTTATAGGTGGTTTAGCATTCAATATTGGTAACGTTGCTGGAGCTGGATTAGGGTTAAATGCAATGCTTGGCGTAGATCCAATTATGGGTGCCATTGTAAGTGCACTTTTTGCAATTTTCATATTTATCTATAAAGAAGCAGGGAAGGCAATGGACAAGGTTGCGCAAATTGCTGGTGGTGTCATGATACTACTCATGCTATTCGTTGCTTTTAAAACTTCACCCCCTGTAGGAGAAGCGATTGTGAACACCGTTTGGCCTAAAGAAATTAGCTGGTTTGCGATTGTAACTTTGGTTGGTGGATCAGTTGGAGGTTACATTACTTTTGCTGGTGGTCACCGACTTTTGGACGCTGGCATCAAAGGACAAGAATCCTTGCCAGAAGTAACAAAAAGCTCTGTGACAGGGATTTTGATTACTGGCGTAATGCGTATTGCTTTATTTTTAGCGGTACTTGGAGTTGTTTCAAAAGGTTTAGTTATTGATCCTGCTAATCCACCTGCATCTGTTTTCCAACTAGCCGCGGGTAATATTGGTTATCGTATGTTTGGTATGATTATGTGGGCTGCAGCGATTACTTCTATTGTAGGTGCGGCTTATACATCCGTTTCATTTATTCGCTCATTCCACCCTAGCATTGAGAAATATCATAATTGGGTGATTATAGCATTCATCGTCATTTCAACAACAACTTTTGCCTTGGTTGGAAAGCCTGTTAATGTGTTAATTTTGGTAGGTGCATTAAATGCACTGATTTTACCATTATCACTTGGCATTATGTTAGTCGCTGCACACAAAAAGGATATTGTAGGTACATATAAGCATCCACGTTGGTTAACTGTAACTGGAGCAATTGTAGTTGTTATTATGGGATATCTCAGCATTAATACATTTATTGAAGAAATTCCAAAAATTTTTAGTTAATCTAACATCCAACCATCCATGAGCATCTTTTCATGGATGGTTAATTTATAAGGAGTGAATTGATGATGACAACATATAGTGCTTTAGAGCCGAATGAAATCCGTAAACTAATTCGCAATCAAGAAATTTCTGGACCAACTTCTGGCATGTCGATTGGGTTTACACAAGCAAATTTAGTGATTTTGAAGAAGGAGCATGCCTTTGACTTTCTACTATTCTGTCAGCGAAATCCAAAGCCATGCCCATTATTAGACGTGACTGAACCTGGATCATTTATACCTTCAAAAATTGCTAAAAATGCAGATATTCGCAAGGACATTCCAAAATATCGTATTTATCGGGATGGTATTTTAACTGAAGAAGTATTAGATATTACAGATTATTGGGAAGAGGATATGGTAGGTTTTTTAATAGGGTGTAGCTTTACATTTGAAACACCTCTTCTTGAAGCAGGTATTCCAATAAGACATATTCAAGAAAACTGTAATGTACCAATGTATAAAACAAATATCGCGTGTGAAAAAGCAGGTGTATTTGAAGGACCAACTGTTGTCAGTATGCGCCCTATGACACCAGAGGATGCGATTCGTGCAATCCAAATTACTTCGCGTTTCCCAAATGTACACGGTGCACCAATTCATATTGGTAGTCCGGAACAAATAGGTATTAAGGATATTTCAAAACCAGATTTCGGTGATGCCGTGTCCATTAAGCCAGGGGAAGTACCAGTATTTTGGGCTTGTGGCGTAACCCCTCAGGCAGTAGCAATGGAAAGTAAACCTTCTATTATAATTACCCATGCACCGGGTCATATGCTAATCACTGATATAAAGGAAACAAGTTTGAGCATACTTTAAGGTATGTTCGAAGGCATCTATTTATTTTCTTCATATGTAAACGTCATGAGGTTGTGACAAAACCAATTTCTGAAATCTAAAAAGCTGGTGAAATTTTACGACGTGTAAAATTTCACCAGCTTTGATTTTTTAAGTGGATGGCTAAAATGACATTGAAGTGGATGGTTAATTACAATTGAAATAATATTAATATATAATCTTTTATCAGGAATAACATTACTAAAAGAAGAAAGTGCCAATTTGAAGGAAATAATGAGGTGAGTATATATGGATTGGAAACCTGATAGAAAAGCGAAAAAGGCTATCTATAAACAACTCGCAGAATATATTGAAAAGGGAATTGCTGATGGTACTTTTCCAGCTGATAAACCATTGCCATCAGAGAGATATTTAGCTAGTGCATTAAATTTAAATAGAAGTACTGTCGTTAATGCATATGACGAATTAGAATCGATCGGGCTAATTGAAAGAAATAGAGGAAGTGGTACTACCATTAGTAAAGATATATGGGGTTTAACAAAAAAACGGATTCCTAGCTGGAATAGGTATATTGAGGCGGGTTCTTTTTTACCTAGTCAACCTGTAACGCAAAAAATAAGAAAAGAAGCAGTTGAACATACATTAATAAATTTAGCTTCCGGTGAATTGTCAGAAGAACTTTTCCCAAAAAGATTTTTAAGCGAGATAACTTCAACACGTTCTTATATTGGAAGCCTAGGATACGATCATCCACAGGGGAATGAAATCCTTAGAAATACCATTACAAAACACGTAAAAAAAAGTCGGGGAATCGAAACTAATCCTTCTTCAATACTTATAACATCAGGAGCGCAACAAGCATTACATTTAATTGTACAATGTTTGTTAAAGCCTGGAGATGCAATAGCAATAGAAGATCCTTCTTACAATTATAATCTTCCAATTTTCAAATCGGTAGGTATACAAGTACATTATTTACCTGTCGATAAGGATGGAATGAACCCAGAAGATTTGCAGTCATTATATAAAAAACACCGAATTAAAATGATTTTTTTAAATCCATATTTTCAAAATCCAACGGGCTCCTCATTAAATAGAAAGAAAAAAGAGGCGATTTTAGACATTTCCTCAAAGCTTGGAATTCCAGTGGTAGAAGATGATCCTTATAGTTTAACAGCCTTTTCAGGAGAGAAAATCTCTACCCTTAAATCAATGGATAGAAATGGAAACGTATTATACATTAGTTCCTTGTCCAAAATTGTTGCATCAGGATTAAGAATAGGGTGGATTATTGGCCCAACATCGGTTATTGAAAGATTATCCGATGCGAAACAACAAATCGACTTCGGTCATTCTAGCTATACACAATGGATAGCGAATGATTTTTTAGAATCAGAAAATTTTCATATTCATATAAAAAGTTTAATTAAGGAATTAGAAAAAAGGAGAGATAAAATTATAAAAAGCCTTGATACTTATTTAAAAAATCTGGTGGAATATTCTATTCCTCAAGGTGGTATTCATATATGGTGTAAAATACTAAAAAATTATAATGAAATACAATTGCTTGAAGAATCCATTAAAAGAGGCGTCATTTATGCTCCTGGTTCTACATTGGGATCCAAAGATGGTTTTGTTCGTTTTACTTTCGCAAAGGAAGATGAAGATTCAATAGATGAAGGAATCAAAAGGTTTGCAGAAGCTCTTAATAGTATATAGACAATTGGATGGTTAAAAATATTTATTCCTTAGATAAATGGATGGTCAAAAAAGCATCCAAGTGGATGGTTATAAAAAATATAAATCCCTTATCATAGAGAGGTGGATGATATAATATCGATATAGCTTAATTACTATTTTTTTTCGAAACAATGTGCAATGTAGGTAATATAATAGTAATTGCTATTAAAATGATAAAATTTTTGAAAGAGTTGGTATGGTATGACAACAGGTTTGATTATTACGGTAGTGATTGGATCTATTATTAAATTGTTAATGAGCCCTCCCAGTATAGCTGTGGCATGGGTGGTAAGTAAATTTGAACTTCATAAAAAACTTGATTCAAAAGATGTTACGGTAACTTTTAATGGAAATAATTTAGAAGAGGAAGAAAAAAATAGATTTACAGACTATTTTAATAAATCTTCATTTTTGAAAAAAAACTATATATTTCCAGGTAATGAAAAATTATTTTTACAGCCAGAGACTAATGTTACTCCATTTATCATGAACGTAAAAAGAGGCAAAAAAGATGTTAATTTCTTTGTTTTTAGTTACGACAATCGCGTTGATGTAGTCAAGAAGTACAAGAAGAAGGTTGTTTCATATAGTATTAGTTCTGAACATCTACAAAATTTCACCGTTTTAACTTCAAATGCAATCCATTGAAAAAAGGTTTTCGAAATATTAGGGATTCGGTCGAGGCTTCGTTCACTGACTTAGAATCCCTTTTTTATTACCCTGAAAATTACTTGATTTTAGGACCGCAATTATCTTCCAATTCAATTGAATATGGAGGATTTTTTTATGACCAAAAAGTCGGAATTATATTGCTACTCATCACGTTGGCCAAAAGTCGATTCAGGGCGCAATTATGCGGAGGCATATCGCAAGTTGTGTATTTCTTTTTTTAAAGAGACAGATGACATGTGCCGGATATGCCAAATTGGGTTGACGTCAATAGGTATTCTTGTAGTTTAGAGTTTGTTTCAATATAAAACCCGAAGCTTAATCGCTTCGGGTTTAATGATAATCTATCTAAATAAACAAGACTTTATTTCAGTTATAATTTCTATGTTTTATAAAAACTCAGAAGTTGTTTTTGCTTGCATGTGTAATTGTAAATAGTCTGGACCGCCTGCTTTTGAGTCAGTACCTGACATGTTGAAGCCACCGAATGGTTGGTAACCTACGATTGCACCAGTACAGCCACGGTTGAAGTATAAGTTACCTACATGGAAATCTTCACGTGCTTTTTCTTGGTTCATACGATTATTTGTAATAACGGCACCTGTTAAACCGTATTCAGTATCGTTTGCAATATCAATTGCTTGATCGAAATCTTTAGCTTTTGTAATAGCTACAACTGGTCCAAAGATTTCTTCTTTCATAACACGCGCAGAAGGCTCTACGTCTGCAAATACTGTTGGTTGAACGAAGTAACCAACTGAATCATCAGCTGTACCACCTGCAACAAGGCGACCTTCTCCTTTACCAATTTCAATGTACTCTGTCACTTTATTGAATGCCGCTTGGTCAATAACTGTTGCCATGAAATTGTTGAAGTCTGATGGATCACCAACTGTTAACGTGTTAGTAAGCTCAATTACACGATTAACAACTGTGTCATATACATCTTCAACAATAACAGCACGAGAACATGCTGAACATTTTTGACCTGAGAAGCCAAATGCTGATTTTACGATAGATTGTGCCGCAAGCTCTAGGTCTGCTTCTTTATCAACAACGATTGTATCTTTACCGCCCATTTCAGCGATAACACGTTTAATCCAAATTTGACCGTCGTTTAATACAGATGCACGTTGGTTAATACGTAAACCTACATCACGAGATCCAGTGAAGCTGATGAAGCGTGTTTTTGGATGATCAACTAAGTAGTCACCTACTTCAGCACCTGATCCTGGTACAAAGTTCACAGCACCTGCTGGAAGACCTGCTTGCTCTAACACTTCGATAAATTTATAAGCAACTACAGGTGTTGTTGAAGCTGGTTTTAATAATACAGTGTTACCTGTTACTAAAGCTGCAACCGTTGTCCCTGCCATAATAGCGAATGGGAAGTTCCATGGTGAAATAACAATACCAATACCTAGTGGAATATAGTCATAACGGTTATATTCACCAGGACGGCTTTCTACAGGTTGACCGTTTTTAATACGTAGCATTTGACGACCATAGTATTCTAAGAAATCAATTGCTTCTGCAGTATCTGCATCAGCTTCAGCCCACGGTTTACCTGCTTCTTTTGTTAAAAGTGCAGAGAACTCGTGTTTACGACGACGGATAATCGCCGCTGCTTTGAATAGTACGTCTGCACGAATAGCTGGATCTACTTTTTTCCAAGTTTTGAATGTTTCGTCTGCAGCTTGCATTGCTTTTTCAGCTAGTTCTTTGTTTGCTTTTGATACGCGGCCAATTACTTCTGTTTTCTTTGCCGGATTATATGAAACGATTTTATCTTCTGTAGTAATACGTTCTCCACCGATAATTAGTGGGTAGTCTTGACCTAAATAACTCTCTACTTTATTTAATGCTTCTAAATATGCGTTGTAATTTGCCTCTTGAGTAAAATCTGTGAATGGTTCGTGTTTGTATGTAATCATATTGTTTCCTCCTGTGAACAATAGTGCCAAATGATTATGCACTATTTGGAATATTATTAATTCTATAATGCAATATAGCTTGGCATTAATCAACAATAATTTTCACAATTTTTTAATTTTCGTGTTTACCTTTCATACATAATGATAAAATAGGGGGTAGGAGTACACAGGAGGACCAGATGGAAAATCATATTTTATTAAATATTTATAAATACGTTATTGAAAAAGGGGATATGGGCATTTGTGTTGTGGATACAGAGGGCAAATTGCTAATCTATAATAAAAAAATGCGAGAATTAGAAGGTGTGAATGAAGATGAATTCGAGAAGAGGCGAGCACTCGAAATTATCGATTTTGAAACGGAGAAAAGTGATATTTTTAAAGTTTTAAGCTCTGAATCACCAATCCCCAATGTGAAAAAAACGTATTGGAATAAAAAAAATCAAGAAGTCACCTATATTAGTAATATTTATCCATTGCACTATGATGGAGCTTTAGTAGGGGCTGTGGAATTTGCACGAGATATTACACAGCTTGAATATATGATGTACCAACCATTAAGAAGATATGGTGCTCCGCTAACCTTTGATATTATTACCGCAGTATCAGAAGTGATGCGAGATGTTATTGAAAAAGCAAAGATTGTGGCATTGAGTCGAATGCCCGCTGTGTTAGTAGGGGAATCGGGTACAGGTATTGATATGATTGCTGAGGGAATTCATCATGATTTAAGGGTGCAAAACGATCTGTTTATTACATTGATTTGCCGCAGAGATGAAGACACCATTTTAAAGCAATTTGAAAAAAACATTGCTGGAAAAGAAAATATTACATTTTTCGCTGAACGGATTGAGTATTTATCCATAGCGGCGCAAAAAAAAATTGTAGAATTGTTTAACAATCATTCGAATCATCAGCATATGCTAATTGCTAGTGTGGGCAAAGACCCGATTGATTTAATTCAAGAACAAATGTTATCTAAGGAATTATATCGATTGTTTTCAGGGATTACGATTTATGTACCCCCATTACGAGAGAGAAAAGAAGATATCATGCCGTTTATTGATGATTACTTCCAGCGCCATCGTGATAGCTTTGGCTCATCCATTCAGGGGTTATCGGTAGAAGTCGAGGAGATCTTTTTGAAATATGATTGGCCCGGAAATTTAAAGGAGTTAGAAGTGTTACTTGATGAAATTTCCTCCCTTTTGACTAATGAAACTGTAATAGATTTACATATACTACCGGCTTATTTTAGATGGAAAATCCAGCAGATTTATGATGATGGGATGGAAGAGAATGCGAATTTATTTATTATTAAAGATCCAAATGATATTCGACCACTTGATGTCTACATGAAAGAGGTGGAAGAGTATTATATTTCCAAAGCATTAGATTTTCACCAAGGGAATATCTCGAAAACTGCGGCTACATTAGGCATACGGCGACAAAGTTTACAGTATCGTGTTAAAAACTATAAACTCAATAAAAAGAGCGAAAACATTGATTCATAATGTTTTCGCTTTTTCATTGAGTTTAAGTGTTGAATTATTTGCTTTTTTTAGATAGTCGACCAAGAGCAAAGGCTGTAACACCTAGGCCGATGGCTGTATTTGTTTTTTTATTAAACACTTGTTTTGTAACAAGTGCTAGATTTTGAGGGCGCTCTGCTAGACGACGCATGAAATAACCATACCAATCACTACCGAATGGTAAATATGTACAGAAGTTATAGCCTTCTTTCGCTAAGTTATACTGCATATCTTTGCGGAAGCCATACAACATTTGGAATTCGAATTTATCATTCGGAATATTATGCTTTTTGACAAATTGCTTCACATGATTAATTACATTGTGGTCATGTGTTGCAATTGATGTGAACTTACCGTTTAGCAAATGTTGCTCGATTAGTTTTAAATAATTGCGGTCAATATCATCTTTTGATTGATAAGCCACATTATCATTTTCCTTGTAGGCCCCTTTTACGATACGAAGGCGGAAGTTTTTGTATTTCTCAATATTTTCCTCTGATTCAAAGAAGTAAGCTTGAATAACCGTACCCACATTATCGTACTCTTGGTGTAGCTTTTCTAGTAAGTCAAATGAGCTATGAAGGCGTGCGTAGTTTTCCATATCGAAATTCACAAAAATATCGTACTTATGTGCAAGTGCCAAGATTTCTTTTAAATTTTCATAGCAAAAGTCGATATCAATATCTTGACCTAGCTGTGAAGGCTTAAGTGAAATATGTGCATCCAATTGTTCATCATGAATAGCTTGAATCACGGCTAAAATCTTTTGTTTCGCTGCTGTTGCCGCGGATTTCTCAAAGACGAATTCTCCAAGATTATCTACTGTACAAGAAATGTTTGCTTTGTTTAATTCTTTAATCGTTTGAACGACCTCTGGAATTGTTGTACCTGCTACAACGCTTTGTGCGCCCATTCGTAAACCATATCTTTGAGCTGCGCCATTAAGCATTTGGTTCTCTGATAAGTAGATAAAAAAGTCACGTAATGCCATATAAAATCCTCCTAAAATAATGAATTTTAATTTCTTGGCGATTATAACACTAAAAAAAGAAAACTGTAAAATTTCAAAAAATTATTTTGCAAAGCTTTTTTAGGTCATGGGTTGTTGTGTTTACTGAATTTCTACACACTTGAAAATAAGTAAAAATATTTTTTGACGAAAAAAACTTTTCAAACGAATGATTATTTTTGAATAGTCTTTTTAAATAGAATTTTTGTTAAATTTGATATTTTGTATATTTTATTATTGCTTCAAAAGTATTTTTAGATTTTGGGGGAGGGAACTATATGAGTAGTTATAAGTATGAAATTAAAAACAATTGATACACATACTGTAGGGGAATCAACACGTATTGTTGTAGATAGATTTCCAAAAATTGTTGGCGAAACAATGATGGAAAAGAAAAACTTCGTAAAGGAAAATTATGACCATTTACGAAAGTTACTAATGAATGAACCTCGTGGGCACAAAGATATGTTTGGTTCTATTCTAGTTGAGCCAATTAATAAACAGTGTGATATTGGCTCTTACTTGAACATGTGTGGACGAAGGACTATTGGCATGGTCATTGTGTGATTATACCTAGAATTCATATTTGTTTTCTCATTACTAGGTGTTGTATTTACAAACTTTGGTTTAACAAAGATGTTATCGATGTCTTCACCAATATTAATGCTTTTAAATCCAATTTCTATTACTTTGATCATCCTTATTTTTACAGAAAAATGGTTTGGCGGTGCACAAAGTGTATATGTAGGCACGATGATAGGTACTGCACTTATAGCAATATTAGATGCATTAAAGGATGCTAATATTATGGTAGAGCAAATTAACTCTACATTTGGCTTTATTCCATTATTCACATCAGGTGCAGGTTGGATAATTACAGGCCTGTTAGGTGCTATTATTGGCTATATTTTTAGCAATAAAAGTGTTGTGCATAGTAGTAAAAGTGTATCAAATTAAGTAAAACAATTGTATCATAACACTCGCATTTAAAATGTTGTTGAATGTGCCTTTTACTTTAAAAAGTCACATTTTTAATTGTGACTTTTAAACAATTAGAGGGAGGATTTTGAACTTTTTTTTGTGGAATGATCAAAATCATTGCAGGTATTTTCACTAAATCGAAACCAATAATACTTCTATTCGCTCTATTTCAGCGGGTGTCTAAACACTCGCTGAAATAGAGGAACTCAGGCTAAGAACTTAACATCGTACCGCTTCGTTGGTCCTACGCTTTTGCACAAAAGACATTTGTTGGCCTAAAGACCCAGGCGGAATACAAAAAGAAATAGAAGGAAACTACTGTTTTTGGAAAAATCTAGATGCATTATTCATCTTCCTAAAAGTTGGTAGTATAATTGTAGAATCATATTATTCAAAAAGGAGAGGAATTAATGACAGCTCAACAACAAGCAGCGATGCAATCCATGATTGACTGGCTTGCAGATGAACGCGAACTCGGGAAACAACCTAGCAAAATAGAAATTGCAGGAGAGTTTGATTTACATGATATGCATTACTATATATTTAAGTATAAAAAAGCAATGCTCGGAAAATGGCTCCTTGGCGTATGTGGAGGCTATGAGGACCCGTCTGACACCGAGCATTGCGGCCATATATTCAGCGAGATGCAACCTTATGACCCTGCGACTGCAGAGCAAGAAGCTGTAAAGACGGTAGAATTAATCCGAGAATATTGGATGCAGCAGGCTGCAGCATATGAAGCTGGCCAGTCCATGGAGGACGAGACGGAAACGCAAGACAATGGTTCTGGTATTTTTAACGGGTTCGTTCTGCTTAACTCTGCAGAATGTGATATTGATCAGATAAAAGCCAACCTTTTGAATGATTGGAACATCACCTGCTCGTCAGAAGAGGATGAGGAAAACGCCGAAGAAACAAATGAAGGAACACTGGTCTTTGAAGTGGACGACTGCATGTTAGCGGTAAGTTTTGTCGATGCTCCTATACCAGATGGTGAGGCTGAGCATTATGCACAGGGAAACTACATGTGGAAGGAAGCCGTGGAGGTTACTCAAACGCATGTAGCTCAAATCATCCTGGCTGCATTTACTCGCTCCGGCTCCCCTTTGGACAGTGGCAGGCTATACACTAAGCTGGCTGCCAGTTGTTTAAAGCTTCCTAACGCAATAGGGATCTATACATGCGGCACCGTATTTCAGCCTGAACTTTTTTGGGATATGGCTGAAATCATGAAGAATGACGATATGTTTCCTTTACTGAATCTGGTTTATTTCGGCCTTGTCGGAACGGAGACCGGGGTAGATGGATATACTTATGGGTTAAAAGCCTTTGGCAAGGATGAAATTGAAATTTTGGACAGTCAAGCATCTCCTGCCGAACTGCGTGATTTTTTGATTACGATTTCCGGATATATTGTAGAAGAGAATGTCACTTTAAGGGATGGAGAAACGATCGGCTTCTCAGCAGAGCAAAAACTGCCGATTTCCCGTTCTGAGGGAGTTTATGTCGATGGGGATACTCTTAAAATCAAATACTAATTTCATGCCGAAAAGACACCGTAGTAGGTGTCTTTTTATGCTTCATAATCAAATTAACTAATCGCGAATTCCAATCGTAAGTGAGGGATACCATCGATTTCAATCTTTATGATGTCAGCTTTATAGTATTTTGAAATGCTCCAACCAATTAAAACACCTTCTACATTTGTATAGCCTAAAAAACTTTTGGTCGAACCATTATTACGTGTGGAACCTCCAAACTTATTTGAAATAATGAGGATATATATCTTTTTGCTGCCATATCCAGTTTTTCATCTCAAGGATCATTTCCTCATAGCTAGGTACTGTAAATGAAAAATCATTTCGTGTGTTGACTAGTGTTTTATCAATTTTTACGAGCTGATATGGTAGGATGACTACTTTATTTTCCTTGAAATGCGTATTGAATAATTGCAGTAAATCAAACTTAGAAATACTACTATTATTGACGAGGTGGTAGAGGCCTGTTGTACCTTCAATTGCTGCACGTTCAATTGCTTTTGCTAATGTTAGGGTAGTAACTCCGGTCCATATTGCGCCAGTATAGCCGTTAATAGTATCGTGTTGCTTCATAAACCAATTAAAGAGGCCTATACCATCCTCTTTCATATCAGGGCCGATAATAGAGTTACGAAACGTCAGGTGTTGAGTGCTTTCAATTTCTCCTAATCCCTTCGTACGATCATAAAAGGTTTCCCCATCGCGAAGGCTTTTTTCATAATAGGGAGCGGTTTTTCCTGAGAATACACAATCCGTACTCAAATGAATAAGCTTGGTTTTCCTGTTTTTTAATAAAGATACAATGGCATGAGGCAAATAACTATTGAGAAATATGCTTTTCTCACGGTCGGTATCACAGGCATCATTTAAAACACCGATACAATTGACTACAACATCATAGTCGTAATCTAGTAATAGTGTCCTTAAAAAATTTGAATCAGTAATATCTCCCGTAATATTTTTTCCGTATGAAAAGGTTGTTCGTGAATAGGTTGTTACATCATGCCCTTGAGAGCATAAATAGAGTGAAATCGTGTGGCCAGCCATTCCAGTAGCTCCAAGAACTAAAAATTTCAAGGTTTTCCTCCCATCCAATTACGTAATTCTTCTTGAACAAGAGGGAGCTTTAACAATTTTTCCTTTATTTCAGTGACGGACAGTATTTTCGTATTAGTAGAGTTATATTCATCGGTTAACGTTATTTTTGGAGAGCCCTCATCAAGATATTTTCCATAATTTAAATCCCGATTATCGGCAGGGATTCTATAAAAATTCCCCATATCAATGGCTTTTGCAGCTTCTTCTTTTGTTAATAACACTTCATAAATCTTTTCACCATGCCGTGTTCCGATAATTTGTATATTATTTTGAGCTTGAAAAATTTCGAGAAGGGCCTGGGCTAAATCCTCAATGTAGGCAGCTGGTGATTTTTGCACCATAATGTCCCCGTTGTCAGCGTGGGAGAAGGCGTATAAAACTAATTCTACTGCCTCATCGAGACTCATCATAAAGCGTGTCATTTTTGGATCTGTAATAGTCAATGGCTTGCCAGCTTTAATTTGTTCAATAAATAAAGGGATAACAGAGCCTCGTGAAGCCATCACATTGCCGTATCGTGTACCGCAAATCAATGTTTTATCTGAATGAACCATTCTTGATTTAGCAATAAACGTTTTTTCCATCATGGCCTTTGAAATTCCCATTGCGTTAACTGGATAAGCAGCCTTATCAGTAGATAGGCAAATAATTTTTTTAACGCCTGCTTGAATAGCAACAGTTAAAACATTATCAGTACCTAGTATGTTTGTCTTAACTGCTTCCAGTGGGAAAAATTCACAAGAGGGGACTTGCTTAAGAGCGGCAGCATGAAAAATAAAGTCAACATCATACATTGCATTGTGAATACTTTGGATATCACGTACATCGCCAATAAAAAATTTGATTTTCGGATGTTGATAGAGTTTACGCATATCATCTTGCTTTTTCTCATCTCTTGAAAAGATGCGAATTTCCTTAATGTCGGTATTCAAAAATTTCCTTAATACCGCATTACCAAAAGATCCGGTGCCCCCTGTTATGAGAAGAACTTTATCTTTAAACATTGTAGTGTCTCACACCTTCTACATGCATCGAGTAATGATTCATTTTAATCCTCTTCGATGTAAATCGTATTCAGAATTCTCTCTTGGGAAGTTATACCAATATGCCAATTCATTTGTATATTTGCTCGTCGGGTTTTTATCCATTAAGGCACAGTTAAAATCCCAATCCCCAGCAATATCTTTTCTTATGGTAAAGGTTGCATCCCCTATAAAACTTCTTCGAATAATTTTAAATTGACCAGGTAATGTGTATCGATTAGATTCATCTTTAAAAAATGCATAGCCAGCTTTTGTTAGCATGTTGTAGTAGTAAACATCAAACTGACCATCAACTTGGGATAAGACGTTTCGAATAGCGGGTAAATAGTGATCATCACTATCAATGATAGCTATATAATCACCTGTAGCTTCTGCGATACATCGATTATAGGCTACACTAGCACCTAAATTAGTTGGATGGTTAATTATTTTTAAGGCAGGACAGCTTTTTTGATAGTCCTCTAATAGGGCTAAAGTATTGTCGGTTGAGCCGTCATCGCAAACGATAATTTCATAGGCGTATTCTTTCGGGATACTTTCTAACATTGTTAATATCCACTCTTCACTATTGTAGGCAGGTGATAAAAAGCTAATTTTCATGTAAAACCTCGATTCTTTTATAGTTATTAGGAATAGACATAAGTCGGAGTTTTATAAAGTCTAATGCTGTTAGTTTTGATTGACATAGAGGATTCTTTATTACAATATGCATTGCAAGAGTTGGTGTGTGGGCAATTATTTACATTTGTTAGTTATTTAAAAGAGAGAAAACATTTTAAAAATAAGGTGATTTTACTAGTGTATTCACGGTGTTTATACTATTCTTTTCACGTTATTAAGCGAGATATCATAATTTAATGAAGTACTTCATTTTAAAAAGGGGGATGTTATGTCAAAAAAGATTGCCTTCATATGTAGCGTGGAATCATATAAGCTCTCCGACGCACATATTTTTAAAGATTTGTGCCTTGTTCCTATATTGTTAGGTGAATATTTAGGCTATGATGTTAGTATTTTAACGACTGAAATGAATGAAGCATTATTAAAACAAACCTTTCCTTCAGTTACTTTTCAACATATTCCGTTTGGGGATGACTATGTTGCTAATATGAATACCTATTTAATAGAGCATGCGAGGGACATTGATATTGCATTTGCAATTGGGCCGTATCCATCGTATTTGTCGATATTAAAAACCTATAAAAAATATAATCCGAACGGAAAAATTTATATGAAATTAGATGTTAATCGGTTTTGGTTAAATCGATTGAAAACCTATCCTTACTTTACGGAGTTACTCCAGCTTTGTGATGTATTGTCCTCTGAAGGTGAATCCATTCAAAACTCTATTCATGAATTTTCAAATTTAGATATTAAACGTATTCCAAATGGTTTTTATGAGCTGTTTCAAACAGAGCCTGTTTTATTTAACGAGAAAGAAAATAGAATATTAACGGTTGGTCGTTTAGATGCTCCTGAAAAACAAGTTCTTTTAGCTGTAAAAGCATTTTTAGCAGCACAACTTTCAGATTGGGAGTTTCGGTTAGTGGGACCAATGTCAGAGGCGTTTAGACAGGAGCTGTCGAACGTACTTGATGGAAATCCATTCGCGGCACAGGTCACTATTTTGGGACCGATTTATGATAAGGTACAACTGGAGGAAGAGTATAGAAAGGCTAAAATTTTTTGCCTTACCTCCTTAGTAGAATGCTATGCTCATGTCTTTGCTGAGGCCGCAAAGAATGGTTGTTATATCGTTACGACTGATGTAGATGGGGCTGCGGATATTACCCATAATCAACGCTATGGGACAATTCATCCGACACATGATTGGCAAAGTGTTGGACGGACATTGCAGCTAGTAACAAAACAGGAAGTTTTATTAGCTGATACATGCGAACATCTCCAAGCATTCGCAAGAGCGGAATTAAATTGGAGAAATATTGTGCAAAAAGTGGCTGAATATTTAGGGGAAAAGAAAAGTTAAATTAGTTCTTTATAATGATAATTTCGACCTAAACAAATGCTATTTATAGAAAATGATTGGAGTGAAGACAGGGCGACTCCTTGAAGATTAGAGAGACTAGTAGGGGAACGAGGTTAACAGCATCATACACTTTCGTGATAAACCCCTCGTTCTGGTGAATAATACATTAATGCATAAAAATATCCCCTAGATTTTTCATCATCTAGGGGATATTCCTTTTACACTACCTTCAACCGAAAATTCTATTATTCTACTTCGTTTTTCAGCCCAAGAGTGTATCTTAGTTTATCCCGCATTAACGGGCAGTAATTTTTCTGTACAGAAAGCGAAGCGACTCCTACCTCAAAACTAGCAAAGGTATTAGGTGTGTGATGAACTGCCCGTAAACGCCTGATTGGTGAAAACTAATAATCAGTGGGGATGAAAAATCCCCACTGATTAAAGTCTTACTTTATTTCTAGTGTATATGGTTGAGTACTAGCTTTGCCGTAATATTCACTTACTTCAATATAGTAAGTTCCTTTATCCAGTTCGACAGTACCTACTTCAGCATCCCCAGCTCCGTAATAATCTAATGTTTCTACTGTTTTTCCATTTGCATCAATAATACGGATGACGCCATCTAGTGCTTTTTCTGTTTTAAGAGAGAAGAACACGTCGCGTTTGCTGTCGTTTTTAAATTCAAAATAGTCTTTATCACCAAATGGAACGCCTGTATTTAGATTTTGAGTAGCTACCCATTTACCGTCTTTTTTCGTAAGTACAGTTGGTTTTGTCGGTTTACCGTTAACTAACTTAGAATCTGCATCTTCATCTGCTTTTTTATGATCAACCAAAGTTAAAGTATACGGTTGGATTGATACTTGTCCAACACTGCTGCCGTTAATAACTATAAAATACCCGTGATCCTTTTTGGCTTTAAATGAAGTATTTACATCTGTTGTCCCTCCAAGCCCTAGTAGTAGTTGAAGGAGGTCTTCACTCTGTCCAAATGGAATTTCTGTGGCCAATTCTTTTGGATCAATTTTCTTATTACCATTTGTATCTTCTATAATAGAGCCTGAAAACTTCAAGTCATTTAGAAGTTCTTTAGGTAATTGATCAAGCTGTTCTTTTGTATATGGTACAGAAGAAATAAGAAGGCTCATGACTTCATCTTTGCCTGGTTGTCTAAAATAGTAAAAATCTGTATCATCTTGATAAATTAGATGATCTTTGTAAGTGATATTAGGTCCAATCGTTTTAGCAGTTTTTGTTGTATTATTTTTTCTATTATATTCTTTTGGAATAGCTGCCATTTTACTTGTTTTAAGTGTATACGGTTCAGAAGAACGGTCACCAAGATTCATTACTTTTACAACATAAGTTTTATCCTTTGTCAATGCAATTGTCTTAGCATCGTTTTCATCACTTGTTGACCCAAGAAGTAGACTAAGTAACCCCATATCGTTAGTTAATGAAGTAACTGGGATTAATTCATTAGTTTGCTCATCGTATTCGAAGATATTACCAGCTGGTGATTGGTTCATACCTTTTTGAATCTTGAAACCATAAACGGCATTTTCTTTAGCTGTAAATGTGAAGTAATCTTCATCATCTTCAGTTTGGAAGTATGCTTTTTGATCTTTACCAATATCAAAACGAATCGCTTGTTCTATAATTTGGTCAGCGTTTTCCAGTTGTCCCATAGCATTTGGATCCATGAATATATTCATAAAATCATTTACTTGATTACGTTTTTTTGTTTTATATTCAGGTAAAGGTAAAAGGTCCTTTTGTATATTGTTTTCTTGCTTTTCCCCATCTAATGTAAGGCCGTCTTCATCTTGAGGAATGGTTACGACTTCACCTTTTAATGTGTAAGGAATAATGGATTCACTAACAGTTTCTTCAGTATTAATACCTCCGCTAAAGAACATATCAAGTGAAAAATTGTTACTGTTTTTATTAGATACGCTAATTACATACTCTTCACCTGGTATAGCATCGACAACCAAGTTTACTCCATCGCCTTTATCCATACCATAAGATGCTCGGATTGGATATGCCTCATCTAATCCTTCAGCATCGATTTCCTCTGCTGGTACATTAACTAAGTCTTCTTTTAAATAAAGCTCCATGGATGCAGTAACACCTGGAATCCCAGTTAAATCAAATTTCAGTGTCGTTGGTTCATTTACTGAAAATGTAAAATAGTCTTTGTCACCTAGATGATCTTCAGAAAGTAGGGTATAGTTTTTACCTGCTGTACTGAATGGGAATTTTTCAATCTTCTCCATATGCTCCATATCTAATGAATCAATTGGTAATTTATTAGTAGTTTGAGCTGTGAAGACATAGTTAGAATCGCCCTTTGAGCTATAGTTGCCATTATGATCTTTAACTCCAATAAGAAGGGTTCCCTTTTGCTCTGCTTTATATAGGTATCCTTCTTGCTTGCCAACGCGAACATCATTGACGTTAATTGGTTCTACTTCTTTGCTGTTACCTTCAGGGTAGAAATACAAATCAAATGCATAATCATATTTGTTTGCACCTTCTAATGTCAGTTGAGCATATTCATTTGCATCTAAATTAACTTTGTACCATTTCTTTTCGTCTGGTTGGTTGAATGTACCTTTTTCTGTATTTAATGTATCCTTTTTAAGGACTTTTGCGTTTTTCAAGCGCTCTTCTTTTGTTTCTGAATACTGTTTTGGTAAATCTTTTATATTAAACTGTAATGCATTCACAGGATCTACTAGGCCATGTCCATATGTAAGATCATAGCCATTCTCACCTAAATCCTTTGCCGTCGTTTCGAGAATTGCTTCTATTTCATGTGGCTTTAAATCTGGATATTTTGATTTTAGTAGGGAAGCCACACCTGCAACAACGGGAGATGCCATCGACGTTCCGCTAAATTTAACAAAGGATGATCCTTTTTTCTCATCATGGACTGTACTGTAAATTTCTTCACCTGGCGCTACTAAATCAACAGATGGGCCATAGTTTGAATAGCTTGATAATTTGTTTCGATCATTCGTAGAACCTACACTTATTACGCCTTCGTAAGAAGCAGGGAAGGAGTAATTATCTGTCGATTCATTTCCAGCAGCAGCTACAATGGTAACTCCTTTATCAATCGCTGTCTGAACGGCTTCCTTCATTAATGGAGATTCACCATAGCCGCCAAGACTCATATTGATAACATCGGCGCCTTGCTCGATAGCGTAAAGAATTCCTTGTGCAATGATGAAATCATTAGCACCATCTTTTCCGTTGAATACATCGATCGGAAGAAGCTTGGCATTTGGATTAATCCCGTGTCCTCCAATACCATTATCTTTTGCTGCACCAATAATCCCTGCTACATGTGTCCCGTGATCACCAGTATAAGCAGTATTGGCAGGTGCCGCAGCATTATATGGAGGTAGCACTTGAGATTTTAAATCTGGATGTTTAAAGTCCACACCAGAATCGATAACTGCCACTTTTACATCATTGTTACCTGCTAATTTTAAAGCTTTATCAATTTGAAGCAGGTTTAAATGATACATATCCTGTTTCTTTGGATCTGTTTTTGTGCCAAAAGAATGGTACACATAGCTTGGGGATACACTTTTAACCCCTTTTTGCTTAGCATAATATGAAACTGCTTTTTCTAAATTCGTTCCTTTGTTAAGTTGGATAACATCGTAACCTAATGAAGGAATAGAGCGAATCACTTTTGAGCCGATTTTCTTATGCACACTGTTATCAAGACCT
Source organism: Lysinibacillus xylanilyticus (assembly GCF_001183605.1). Lineage (GTDB taxonomy): Bacteria > Bacillota > Bacilli > Bacillales_A > Planococcaceae > Lysinibacillus > Lysinibacillus xylanilyticus. The sequence continues at coordinate 514,468 of NZ_LFXJ01000005.1, forward strand.
GAATGTTTGATAATAATAGTATCCTTACTAATCCACTCTTTTTGATTATTAGATGATTGATCCTTATTGCTAGCTACTTTCACTAACTCTTGGTTCTTTGCTGTTTTTTGCGGTGCTTCAGCAAAGGCAGAAGCAGCAGGTACCATTAGTGCAGCAGATGCTACTATTGCGATTGATTTCTTTTTCCAGTTCTTCAACTGTTTTCCCTCCTTGGGTGTATTAAATATTTGGGCCATCTCTACTAATACGAATGAGTAATAGAAAAGTTTCGTAAATGAGTATATTTATTTCCAAAAGTACCATTCTATATTTTACCATTATATTTTGTTCATGATAAAAATATGTAGAAGGGAGATTTAATTGGAGTAGGTGAGTGTATTCAGCCACAATTGAAAAGTACCAACTATGGACAAATTATCTTAGAGCTGCTCTATTAGTCTGTGTAAATCTTCCTTCGAACGAGGCATTTTGATGTTATTCTCCAATAGTTTTTTATTTTGTAAAGCAATAGCCATATCAAAAACCCATGGACGTTCAAGATGAGCTCTTTCAAGCAAATCCTCTTGAAAGAACATTGCAACTGGATCCCCATTATAAATAATTCTCCCAGCTTCCATCACGATGATCTGATCTGCCCATTCATAAGCTAGTGGGATATCATGCGTTGCCAGTAAAATTGTTCGCTCACCGTTCTCTAACATAGCTAAATACTGTAAAACTTTTGCACTATAATAATTATCTAGTCCAGCCGTCGGTTCATCTAATAATAAAACGGAAGGTTCCATTGCAAGTACACCAGCCATTGCGACACGTTTTTTCTGTCCAACACTTAAAAAATGTATCGGTTTATCAAGCAATGCTTCGACTTCGGTTTGAGCGACAGCCCACGCAATTTTCTCTTCAATTTTTTCAGTTGTCCAGCCAAGATTCAGAGGTCCAAATGCAATATCTTGCTTAACTGTGCCAGAAAAAAGCTGGTTGTCTGCATCCTGAAAAACAATACCAACCTGTTGGCGTAATTCTTTTAATGCTTTTCTACTATAGTTAAGTTCTTTACCACAAAAGGATATACTTCCAGCGGTAGGCTTCAAAATTCCGTTTAAATGCTGAAATAATGTTGATTTTCCAGCCCCATTATGACCAAGTAAAGCGATTTTTTTCCCCTTTGGAAGCTGTAGTGTAATATCCGTTAAGGCATGAGTTCCATCAGCATAAGCGTAGGATAAATGTGTTAAATCAAAGTATAAGTCTGTCATTAGAAAAAACCTCCGTAAATGATGAGGAGTATAAAAATAGTAGTAATACCAAGCCAATTTTTCGTGTTATAGGTAGTATCCTCCTGCCAATAAACAGTTTCGCCACCGCGTGCTTCCATCGCATTGTTTAGTTCACGACTTCGTTGGAACATCTCGGCAAATAAAGCTGCAATCAGCATTGATACCGAGCGAAGCCACTGCATAGGGGAGCTGTATCCTAGGCGGGCCTGTTGGGCAAGATGAATTTTTTGCATACTTTCTAAAAAGATAAAAATAAAACGATACGTTAGTTCTACTAGCTCTACAAATAGAGTTGGAAGACGCCATTGTCGCAAGACGTAACAAATGGATTGTACTGATGTTGTGAGAATTAAAAAATACAAACAGCTAATGCTACCAAGGACGATGAAAAAAAGCTGCTGCGCTGTCTCTAGGCTTGCACTTCCGACAAAAATTGTCCAACTATTAAGAGAAAATGACCATATGTGCGTTGGCAGCGTTTTAGTTGCTGGCGCAATAGAAATTAAAATTGATACTAAACTTGATAGTAAAAAAAATCCAGGTAGCAATAGTAATTTTGCATAATACTTTGTAGGAATTTTTGCGCCTATAATGATAAAAGCACTCATCACAATAAATGTAATGAGTGAAATTCGTTCATCTCTCATGATAAGCGACAATAAAAGTAGTCCAAGGGAGAACGTCATTTTTTCTAGCGGATGAACAGACGCTAGTTTATTCAAATAAGCATACTTATCAATGAGTAACATCTCTTAACCCTCTTTATGTTTGCCGCGCATTAAGCCGATGAAATAGCCGATAAATCCAGCTCCGATAGCAGCTTGAAGTGCGAATAATAAGCTTTCAATTTCACCACTCGGTGGCTCCCATAAACTTTCAAACCATGGCTCGTAGCTTGCATCTATTTCACTAATCGCTGCTTCCGCTTCACCATCAGCCCCTCCGAATTCTGCACCTTTTTGAATAAATAGAGGAACGATTGCTAATAACACAACAATTGCTAAAAGTAGTAAGTTTTTTTTCATTTTTAGTGAGCCTCCTTTGCTGAAAAAACACGTAAAGCTTTTAATTCACTGACATTGTATTTTTTCAGGAAGTTCATAACGACCACTGTTAAAATTCCTTCACTAACAGCAAGAGGAATTTGAGTTAATGCAAAAATACCTGCAAACTTTGTGAATGAAGCCATAAAGCCTCCGACCTCAGAAGGGAAGGCAAGAGCTAATTGCACAGAAGTGACAATATATGTACCTAAGTCACCAAGCATTGCTGCTAAAAAGACAGCGATGGAAAATGATAGCCCCATTTTTTGTGAGCCCTTAAATACATAGTAAGCGATAATAGGGCCCATAATGGCCATGGAAAAGGCATTAGCTCCTAAAGTTGTAAGCCCACCATGTGCTAAAAGTAAAGCTTGGAATAATAATACGATTGTCCCGATAACACTCATCGCTAATGGTCCAAAAAGAACTGTTCCAAGCCCAACTCCTGTCGGATGTGAGCAACTTCCCGTTACAGAAGGAATTTTTAAAGCTGATAGCACAAAGGCAAAGGCACCCGATAGACCTAATATCATTTTTGTTTCAGGATTTTCATCGATGGTTTTACGAATAGAACGTAATCCTAAAATAATAAAAGGAATCGATATGACCCACCAAAAAATCGCCCATTCAATTGGCAAAAAGCCCTCCATAATATGCATCGCAAATGCCCGATTTGGCACGAATAAAAATGCCAATAAGAAGTAACTAAGCTTCCAACCTGAGAATTTCAAAAATCTCTCCTCCTCAATAAATTATTTCGAATTAGCGTGCGCAAATAAAAAAGCACTTTTCCATTTGCGGAAAAATGCATAGCTGAAAAAATGCAAATAAAATACTAATTTGCTAAGCCGCACACCCATCCTCGTAGGTTGAAACGATCACATATTTTTCGGCAGGTCTCCTGGCTTTAGTTCAACGTTTTATAGGCCTTCCCATCCTTTGGACAGTGACATTCTCTATAAAACTTCCTAGTACAGTGGCGGGACCGCGCCGGACTTGAACCGGCTTCCCTTTTAAGCGAAATGATGAACAATTCGCACCGAAAAAAGATGAAGTTGTGAGATTTCACGACAAAGTGTAACATGATTTTCCATAAATATGCTATACTTTTTATGAAAATATTTTTAATTGAGTTTCTATGTCGAAAATTCGGATAAATATAAAATGAATGTCACATCTTTCTAAAAAAATTAATGAAAATGTCATAAATTTAGAAAGAAATATTGAAATTTTAAAAAAATAAGCTATGATAGAAACAGTTTTCAATTACATAAATTCATATAAAACATCCATAAGTGCTTGAATATTTTCAAGATAATAGGGAAATCGGTGAGAACCCGATACAGCCCCCGCTACTGTAATAGCTGATGAAATCGCGGATGCCACTAGTGAAAGCTTAGGAAGGCGCGAAAGTAAAAGGAAGCTTAAGTCAGGAAACCTGCTTATGTGATGATGCATGCAAACTTTTCGGAGGGAGAAGTTGAAGCGAGAGCGAGTACCTGTATATTCGTTTTTATTTGGCTTCTACTAAACCTTTACTCTTCGTCTAGAGTAAAGGTTTTTCTTTTTCCTAAAAGCAAATGAGGGGAGAAAAACTATGACAACTTGGAATTTAGAGGGGATGAAAACACATCTTTTTATTTGCAATGGTAGTAGCTGTATGAAAAAAGATGCTGAGGACATTACACTGGCAATCCGTGATGAAATACAGTTATTAGCGCTTGATAAAGAAATACATACGACAAGGACCCGCTGTAATGGCAGATGTAAGGATGCTTGTGTTGTCATTGCTTATCCACAAGGGAATTGGTACCGAGTGCCGACAATGGAGCATGCGAGAGCGCTCGTACAAGATTTAAATCATGAAGCGTTACATAATGAGCATGTTTTTACATTGCGTGAAGGTTCGTTGCAGCGTACAGCGCAAACAACAGCCATTAAAGGCATTGAAAAGGTGAAAGAGGGGTAGCAAAATGGCGCAAAAAGGTAAGATTTTCGTAGTTGGCTTTGGCCCTGGAGACTTTAAACATATTACGACTCGTGCTGTGGAGGCACTACAACAAAGTGATATGATCATAGGCTATAAAACTTATGTTGAACTTATTCAGGATTTAGTTAGTGCAAAGTCAATTATTAGTACTGGTATGACAGAGGAAGTTTCACGTGCACAGGAAGCGGTACGTCAAGCAGAGGCTGGAAGTATCGTATCGGTCATTTCCAGTGGAGATGCCGGGGTTTATGGAATGGCTGGATTAGTGTATGAAGTATTAATCGAGCTAGGATGGACAGAAGCAACTGGTATCGAGGTAGAAATTGTTCCTGGTATTTCAGCTATTAATTCGTGTGCAAGTTTACTAGGTGCTCCTATTATGCATGACGCCTGTACCATTAGTTTAAGTGATCACCTAACACCTTGGAATTTAATTGCAAAACGAGTGGAAGCGGCAGCTATGGCGGATTTTGTTATTGCTCTTTATAACCCGAAAAGTGGGCGTCGTACGAGACAAATCGTTGAGGCACAACGAATTTTATTAGAATATCGTTCACCAGATACGCCGGTTGGACTTGTGAAAAGCGCGTATCGTGACCGTCAGGAAATTACGATGACTACTTTAGCGGAAATGCTTGAACACGATATCGGCATGTTAACGACAGTTATTATCGGGAATTCAACAACATTCTTCTACGACAATAAAATGATTACGCCACGTGGTTATCAGCGTAAATATACACTTGGTGAGGAAAAACAACCGTTACGACCACATCAACGACTTAAAGAAGAAAATGAACCATGGGCAATGAATCAAGAAACAGGAGCAGCGAGTAATGATTTTGCGACAGATCCTAATGCCAATCGTATGAAGCCCAGTTTAGCCATCAGACCACAATCAAAGCCTAAAAAATCGTCACTGGAAATGGCGACAGCTGCACTTGCTATGGTGAAGGGAACAAGCGCGGTGAAAGTAACACCTAAGCGTGTTCAACAAAAAATCGAATCCATTTTTGAATTAGCGGTTAGTCCTGGGGTAGCCAATAAGTTCTTTACTCCTCAACAAATGATGACGTTAGCTGAGGTAGTTGGCGAGGAAGGGACGATGGAGTATACACCAGACCATCAGATTCATTTGAAAATTCCAACGTCTAATCCTGAAGAGGTTACAGCAAAGCTTCGTGAAGTTGGCTTTTTACTAGCACCACTTGGTGACGTGTTATCGTTGAAGGCTTGTGACTTCTGTTATGGAGAAAAGTACGATTCGATTCCGTATGCGGAAGAGATTCAAGCAAAACTTGGTGGGATGTCGTTACCGAAAACATTAAATATTGGCTTTAATGGCTGCGGTATGGCATGTTATCGAGCAGTATTCGATGATATTGGAATTGTTTATCGTAAAAGTAAATTTGATGTTTTTATTGGTGCCAAGCCGGTTGGTCGTACAGCACATGCGGCACAGCCAGTTGTTGAGGGGCTAGAGCCTGAACAGCTCATACCACTTATCACCGACATTATCGAAGAATATAAAGCAAATGCGCATCCAAATGAACGTTTGTTTAAATACTTCAAGCGTGTGAAAAAGATCCTACATTTTACGTATCAGGATATGTCTTCAAAAATAAAAGTAGAGCCAGCTCCATGCGGCGACTAGTGAGGAGTAATGAGATGAAAGCAATTTTATTTGTCGGCCACGGGAGCCGTTTAGAAGCAGGGAATGAAGAGGTACGTACGTTTATCGAGCAAATGACACCTCGCATTGATGATAACTTTTTAGTAGAAACATGTTTTTTAGAGTTCGCTTCGCCAAACATTGAAGAAGGTATTACGAACTGTGTGAAGAAGGGTGCTACAGAGGTGCATGTTATTCCGATTATCCTTCTTCATGCTGGACATTCAAAACTACATATTCCAGCAGAAATCGAACATGCGCGTGAGCATTATCCAAATATAACGTTCACGTATGGACAAACAATCGGTATCCATGATGAAATATTTGCTATTTTAGAAGACCGTTTAGTAGAAATCGGCTTTAATGCTGAAGAAGAACATAAAGATACTGCCATTTTATTAATTGCACGTGGGGGCAGTGATCCAACTGCAAATGGTGATTTTTATAAAATTACACGCTTATTATGGGAAAAACTCCCGGTTAAGTATGTAGAAAGTGCATTTATGGGTGTCACTGATCCCCGTGTAGAAGAAGGAATAGAGCGTTGTGTGAAGCTAGGTGCTAAAAAAATTATTATGCTACCGTACTTTTTATTCACAGGTATCCTAATGGAACGTATGAACGGCATGTGCAATCAATTTAACGAAAAATACGCAGACTGTGATATTCAAATTGCTAATTATTTTGGTTATCATGAGCGTTTACAAAATGTGCTATTAGAGCGTATTGAACAAGCTGTCAATGGTACATCGACAGGTATGCAAGATTTAGAAAATTATCGTGCTTATGCGGCAGTGCATGGACATGCGCATCATCATCACCACCACGATCACGACCATGACCATGACCACGACCACGACCACGACCATCATCATCACCATGAAGAGGAGCCGGTGAAATGATTTTCATGTTAGCGGGGACGAGCGATGCTAGGAATCTAGCACTTGAACTACAGTCAGCAGGTCATGCTGTGACAGCTACGGTCGTTACTGAATCAGCCGCTTCAAGCCTTGCAGAAGTAGGCCTTCCTCATTTAGTTGGTCGTTTAACGGCGGAGGAAATGGCGACGATTATTACCGAGCGAGGGTATCGTTTAGTTGTAGACGCCTCTCATCCATTTGCTGAAGAAGCTTCAAAAAATGCCATGGCGGCAGCAAAGCAAGCAAATGTTCCGTATATTCGCTATGAACGTGCTCATGAGCATTATGCACACTCGCTAATTACGGTTGTGAAGGATTATGAGGAGGCTGCCCATTTAGCAGCGGAAAAACGTGGAGTCATTATGCTAACGACCGGCAGTAAAACATTAGCGACCTTTACAAAGGTGTTACATGGCTTAGAAAATACACGAGTGATTGCACGTATGCTTCCTCGACTCGATAATATGGAAAAATGTGAAGCCCTTGGTGTGGCACAAAGAGATATTGTTGCCATACAAGGCCCATTTTCAAAGGAATTAAACGAAGCCCTCTTTCGTCAATATAATGTGACATTGATGATTACGAAAGAGAGTGGCAAGGTTGGCTCGGTGGATGAAAAGCTAGAGGCAGCCCTTGCATGTGGCATTGAAACAATTTTAATTGCAAGACCAAATATAAAATACGGACAGCAATATTCTACATTTGAAGATGTATTACAGGCTGTACAAAACACACTTTAGGAGGCAATACAAATGGACTTTAAAACAGATTTCAAACCATTAACAGTAGACCCAGATAAAATTTACGATTACAGCTTCGCTATTATTGCTGAGGAAATGGGCGAGCATGATTTCTCAGAGGATGAGTGGAAAATTGTACGTCGCATTATTCACGCTTCAGCCGATTTTGAATTAGGACGTAGCGTTATTATTACACCAGGAGCAATTGAAGCTGGTATTAAATCAATCCTTGCAGGTCGCCATGTCATTGCAGATGTGCAGATGATCGAAAGTGGTTCAGGGAAAAAACGCTTCCAAAAGCATGGTGGCGATTTACACTGTTACATTGCAGATGAAGACGTATCAATTGAAGCGAAAAAACAAAACGCAACGCGTGCGATTATCTCAATGCAAAAGGCAGCTAAATTACACGAAGGTGGCATTTATGCAATTGGTAATGCACCAACAGCATTGCTTGAATTAATTCGTTTAATTAAAGAAGGCTTAGCGAAACCAGATTTAATTATCGGTATGCCAGTTGGCTTCGTATCAGCTGCTGAATCGAAGGAAGAGCTTTTAAAACTAGAAGGTATTCCTTATATTACAAATGTTGGTCGTAAAGGCGGTAGTACAGTGACGGTTGCCGCATTGAATGCTGTCTCACTTTTAGCGGATGAACAGGCGAAAAAATAATGGAGCGGAAGCCTAAAAAGGATCCCAAGGACATGCGTCACGGTTATACAACGGGGTCTTGTGCGACTGCAGTAACTAAGGCTGCATTACTTGCCTTAATTACAAATGAAGAGCAAGAAACAAGTACTATTCATTTGCCGATTGGACGAGATGCGACATTCACAATAGAAAAATGTACATTTCAAAATAATGCTGTTAGCTGTGAAACGATTAAGGATGCTGGTGATGACCCAGACGCAACACATAAAGCACTCATTATCGGCACAGTAAGCTGGTCAAATATACCAGGCATTCATCTAGACGGTGGAATTGGTGTCGGGCGTGTAACAAAGCCCGGCTTACCAGTGCCTGTCGGAGAAGCAGCTATCAATCCAGTACCACGGAAGATGATTCATAGTACTGTACAAGGCGTACTTGATGAATTTCAAATTAAACGAGGCGTTAATGTAGTTATTTCCGTCCCTAAAGGTGAAGAAATTGCTAAAAAAACGTTAAATGGGAGACTTGGTATTATTGGAGGAATCTCCATTTTAGGCACAAGGGGAACCGTCGTGCCTTTTTCGAGTTCTGCTTATATGGCTAGCATTGTCCAAGCGATTAGTGTTGCAAAAGAGGCTGGTTGTGAGCATTTAGTTGTTACGACTGGTGGACGTAGTGAAAAGTATGCGATGGCACAGTACCCTCATTTGCAAGAGGAAGCGTTTATAGAAATGGGCGATTTTGTAGGCTTTACATTAAAGCATTGTAAACGACTTGGTATGAAGCAAGTATCGCTTGTTGGTATGATGGGGAAATTCTCGAAGGTGGCACAAGGTGTCATGATGGTGCACTCCAAAAGTGCTCCTATTGATTTTAACTTTTTAGCTCAATTAGCAGTGGATATTGGTGCGGATGAAGAAACCGTTACGAACGTACGAGAGGCAAACACGGCTTCACAGGTCGGAGAAATTATGGCAGAAAAGGGCTATGATGCATTCTTTAACCACTTATGTGAAGCTTGCTGTTATTCATCATTACATCACATTAAGGGCGGTTTAACGCTTTCCACATCGATCTATTCGATGCAGGGACAATTATTAGGAAGGGCTGATGACATTGCATCGATCGATGAAGTTGATTGGGATCGGGGATAACGGACAAGAAAGCTTGCTACCGCAATACGTGCAGTGGATTGAAGACTGTGAGGTACTTGTTGGTGGGGAGCGTGTTCTAGAATTTTTCCCGAACTTTACTGGTGAAAAAATTTTGATTAAAGGTGGTCTTTCAGCGCTTGTTGAAAGACTATCTACAGAAACAAGAAATACAGTGATCTTAGCGTCTGGTGATCCATTATTTTACGGCATCGGTGGTTATTTAGCGAAGAAGCTAGACATTGAAGTTTATCCATATATGAGCTCGGTACAGCTTGCTTTTTCTAAGATGGGAGAAAGCTGGCAGGATGCTTATGTCACAAGTATTCATGGGCGCTCCATGAAAGGCTTAGCACAACGTATTGATGGTAAAAAGAAAGTGGCACTGCTAACAGATGCAGAAAATAACCCAAATGCGCTAGCAAATTATTTAAAGCATTTTGGCATGACAGAATACCGTGCATTTGTGGCAGAAAACTTACAGGGCACAAATGAAAAATTCGGTTGGTATTCGCTTGATGAATTAGAAATGGCTAATTTTTCTCCTTTAAATGTTGTCATTCTACAACAAACCTCAGTACCGAAACGCTATGCACTCGGTATTGATGATGAAGAATTCTCACAGCGTAAGCCAGACAAAGGACTTATTACGAAAAAAGAAATTCGTGTTTTAAGTTTACAAGCAATGCAGCTACAAAAGGATAGCATCATTTGGGACGTTGGTACATGTACGGGTTCAATGGCCATTGAGGCAGGCAAGCTTGCGCCAGAAGGACAAATATTTGCAGTGGAGAAAAACGCTCCTGATTTAGAAAATTGCCTGCAAAATCAGCAAAAGTTCCGTGTAGATATTACAGCTATTCATAGTAAAGCGCCAGCAGGACTTGAAAACTTCCCTGATCCGGATGCGATTTTTATCGGCGGTACAGGTGGGGAAATGGTGGAGTTATTACAATTGTGCTGTACACGCTTAAAGCCAAATGGTCGTATTGTATTGAATGCTGCAACAATTGAAAATTTATATAAGGCAGTCGAAGCGTTTAAATCTTGTGGCTTTGCTGTAGACATATTGCAGGCACAGCTTGCACGCAGTAAACCAATATTAGATATGACACGTTTTGTCCCATTAAATCCGATTTACATTATTTCTGCATATCGAAAGGAAGAAAATCATGAGTAATCTAGGTATTTTATATGGCTTGGGCGTAGGTCCTGGCGATCCAGAGTTAATTACAGTTAAGGCATTCCGTATCATTCAGGAATCGCCTGTTATTGCCTATCCGAAAAAACTAAAAGGCAGTAAAAGCTATGCCCATCGTATCGTAGATGTCTATATTAACCCAGAAGAAAAGGATATGCTTGGACTAGTATTTCCAATGACAAAAGATGAGGCTGTATTAGAACGCGAGTGGACGAAATCAGTTGAACTTGTTTATGAAAAATTAAAAGAAGGTAAGGACGTCGCATTCGTAACAGAAGGAGACCCATTACTATATAGTACGTTCATCCATATGATGAAGCTAATGCAGGACATGCACCCTGAAGTTGAAATTCGAACAGTTCCTGGAATTTCATCATTCAATGGTTCAGCATCACGACTTGGAATCGCGCTAGCAGATGGCGATGACCGTGTTGCGATTGTCCCTGCCCATGATGACTATGATGCAATGCGTGAAGCGATTGAAAGTCACGATGCAGTGGTGTTCATTAAAGTAGCGAAGGTTATTGATTTAATGCTTGAGGTGCTACGTGATTTAGATTTACTTGATAAGGCATCAGTCGTAACAAAGGTAACGTCTGATGAGGAAGTTATTTGGGATGTACGAGAGCTAGATGGTGTAGATTTAGAATATTTAACGTTAATGGTGGTGCGTAAATAATGAAGAAAATATATATTGTCGGCGCTGGTCCTGGTGATCCAGATTTAATTACAGTTAAAGGCTTACATATGCTACAAACAGCGGACGTTGTTATGTATACAGATTCTTTAGTAAGTGAGGACCTTATTGCAAAGGCACGACCAGATGCAGAGGTTATTCGTACGGCAGGTATGCATTTAGAGGAAATGGTGGCGGTTATGATAGATCGTGTCAATGCGGGAAAAGTAGTAGCTCGTATGCATACAGGAGACCCTGCAATGTATGGAGCGATTATGGAGCAGGTGGCACTATTGAAAAAAGAAGGCATTGGCTACGAGGTTATTCCTGGTGTTAGCTCTGTCTTCGCATCTGCAGCGGCAATCGGAGCAGAATTAACAATTCCTGATTTAACACAAACACTTATTTTAACGCGTGCCGAAGGACGTACACCTGTACCAGAATTTGAAAAGCTACGTGATTTAGCGAGTCACCATTGTACAATTGCATTATTCCTGAGTGCAACGTTAACAAAGAAAATAGTAAAAGAATTACAGAATGCTGGCTGGGCAGATGATACACCAGTAGCTGTTATTCAACGAGCTTCTTGGCCAGATCAAAAAATTGTACGTACAACATTAATTGAACTGGATGAAGCAATGCGTGTGAACGGTATTCGTAAGCATGCGATGATTTTAGCTGGTTGGGCATTAGATCCGAATATTCATGATAAGGATCAATATCGTTCGAAATTATATGATGCTACTTTCACACATGGCTTTAGAAAAGGTGTGAAGACAAGTGATTGAGTTACAAGAGGGCCTATTGCCAGAGGTTGATCAACGAAATCCTTATGCAGTTGTAGCCATCACAAAGCACGGTGTTCAAATTGGACGTCGCTTGCAGCATACTTTTGCTGCGAGCGACTTATATTACATGAGTAAATTTGAACAGGGTGATGAAGCAGAAAAACATATTCAGATGTTTACAGGTACTGTGCGTTTACTGCTACCCACTCTTTTTAAGCAATATAAAGGCTTGATTATAATCATCTCACTCGGTGCAGTTGTACGCATGATAGCACCGATTTTAAAGGATAAAAAGACAGATCCTGGCGTTGTAGTCATTGACGACCGTGGTGAAAATGTGATTAGCGTCTTATCAGGTCATTTAGGTGGTGCCAATGAGCTGACACATGAAGTAGCTGCAGCACTTGGAGCAAATCCAATTATTACGACAGCCTCAGATGTGCAAAAGACCATCCCGGTTGATTTATTTGGAGCACGTTTTGGCTGGGTATGGGATAGTGCCGATAAACTGACACCTGTAAGTGCGTCTGTTGTCAACGAGGAGCACGTCGCAATTGTTCAGGAAACAGGGGAACGTGACTGGTGGATGCGTGACACAGCGATGCCAGAGCAAATTAAAATTTATCCGTCAACATATGCAGCGATTGAAGCGAAACCACAAGCGACATTGTTGATTACAGACCGCATCATTGACCCAGAAGAAGAAGTGCTTCTTGAAAATGGTGTCATTTATCGACCGAAATCGGTCGTGCTTGGCATGGGCTGTAATCGTGGGACATCTGTGGAAGAAATTGAGCAAGTCATTGATGAAACTCTTGCAGAGCTGAAGCTTTCGAAAAAAAGTGTCAAGGCGCTATGCACGATTGATTTAAAGAAGGACGAGCAATGCTTCTTAGAAATAACAAAGAAATACGATTGGGAATTTGTTACATATTCACCGGTGGAATTAAATGAAATTGATTTCCCATCACCTTCGGAAACCGTATTTAAATATACAGGTGCATACGGGGTGAGTGAGCCTGCAGCAATGCGTTATGCGCACGTGGAATCGCTTGTGCTAGAAAAGAAAAAATCGGGCAATGCTACAATCTCTGTTGCTAGATTAACATTTTAAGGAGGAAGCCTATGCAAACGAATCGCTTTGTACTAGCTGGTACTGGCAGTGGTGTTGGTAAAACAACCTTTACCATTGGGCTTATGAAAGCATTACAGGAAAAGGGCAAAATTGTGCAGGGCTTTAAATGTGGTCCCGATTATATTGACCCTACCTATCATACTGCGGTAACAGGACGGGTATCGCGCAATATCGATAGCTGGATGTTTTCACATGAAGCAGTGCGTGATATTGTCGCGCGCGCAAGCAAAGATGCTGATGTTTCCATTATTGAAGGAGTTATGGGCTTTTATGATGGCAAAAGTCCGTTATCGGATGCTGGCTCTGCAGCAGACATTAGTGTTGTAACAGAAAGCCCGGTTATTTTAATTGTCAATTGTGCAAGTATGGCGAGAAGTGTAGCAGCAGTTGTGAAAGGCTTTCAAATGTTATCAGATCAACCGAATATCGTTGGTGTCATTGCCAACCAAGTCGGTAGTGTCGGTCATTATGAAATTGCGAAGGCTGCTATTGAGCAGGAGTGCGGTATTCCTGTGATCGGATATTTGAAGCGTGAGGAAGATATTGATATTCCTAGTCGACATTTAGGATTAGTCCCTGCAATCGAACGAGGAGAACTCGATACATTTTTTGATAAGCTAGGCTCTTTAATGGCAGAGACCATTGATTTAGATCAATTGCTTGAATTAACAAAGGCTCCTGTTCTACAAGAATCAGGGCAACTATTTGTGGAACAACCATCTCAAAATATTTGCATCGCCGTTGCAAAGGATGCCGCGTTTAACTTCTATTATGAAGAGAATTTGAATCTGCTGCGTGCAAAAGGAGCAGAGCTTCAATTTTTCTCACCACTTGCAAATGAGCCTGTACCTGCTGAAGCAGACGGATTGTATATCGGTGGGGGCTTCCCAGAAGAATTTGCAGATATTTTAGCGGAAAATTCGAATGCTAAACAGTCTATTCGTGAAGCAGTTGCCAAAGGTCTACCAACATTAGCTGAGTGTGGAGGCTTTATGTATTTGACGGAGGCTATTACGAATAGCAACGGTGACCGTTATGACATGATTGGTGTTATTCCGGGAGAAGTAGCGATGCAAACAAAGCTTGCTGCTCTTGGCTACCGAGAAATTTTTGGCACACAACATAATTTTTTAATTGGTACGGATGAAGAAGCTAAGGGACATGAATTCCACTATTCAAAATATAGCGGCTCACATAATACCCCGGCCTATGAAACGAAGGGGCGCTTTGGTAACAAACAAGAGGGCTACCAAGCAGGAAATTTAGTAGCTGGCTATACGCATTTTCATTTCGTATCTAACCCAAAGCTTGTTGACAATTGGTTAACAGCTTGTAAGAAGGTGAAAAATCATGACTAATTATTTTCCGATTCACATCAATATTGAATATAAAACCGTAGTAATTGTTGGTGGAGGACACGTAGCAATACAGAAGGTAGCATCACTGCTTCCAGCTAAAGCTAGTATTGTCGTTGTTAGTCCAACTCTAGATGAATCCTTACTCCCCCTTGCGGAATCAGGACAAATTACGTGGCATGAAAAAGAATTTGAACCGCGTGATTTGGATGATGCATCACTCATTATTGCAGCGACAAATGATACGTCAGTAAATGAGGCTGTACAAGAAGCAGCCCAGCATTGGCAGCTCATCAACCGCGCAGATGCACAGGCTGAAAGCGACTTTATAACGCCAGCAACAGTGCGTCGTGGTCCTTTAGTGTTGACAGTTTCAACGTCAGGGGCAAGTCCAGCATTAGCACGTAAAATCAAGGCTGATCTCGAAGAGCAATTTGATGAGGTTTATGATGACTACGTATGCTTCCTACAGCAGGCACGTTTAATGATTGCTGCTAAGTTTGAAAAGGGCCCACAAAGACGTAAAGCTTTACAAGCATTACTTGAACCGAGCCTACTAGAATGGACACGTAATGGAGAGATTGATAGACGTGAAGCATTTTTACAACAAATACTGATGGGAGAAGCGCGATGAAAGACGGAATAGTGTATTTAGTTGGAGCTGGACCAGGAGATCCAAAGCTCATTACAGTGTACGGGTTAGAATGTATTCAAAAGGCTGATGTCATTGCATATGACCGTCTTGTGAACCCGAAATTGTTAGAGTTTGCGAAAAAAGATGCTGAGCTTGTGTACTGCGGTAAATTACCTGGTAAGCATCACTTAATTCAAGATGAGATTCATACATTACTCGTCGAAAAAGCGCAGGAAGGCAAGATAGTCACACGTTTAAAGGGTGGCGATCCATTCGTCTTTGGTCGTGGTGCAGAGGAAGCGGAAATTTTAAAAAATCATGGTATTGCTTATGAAATCGTACCCGGTATTACAGCAGGAATTGCTGCCCCAGCGTATGCTGGTATTCCTGTAACACACCGTGATTTTGCGACAAGTTTTGCTCTTGTAACAGGACATGGCCGTGAGGAAAAAGGACAAGACTTTTTAAATTGGCCTGCACTTGCAACAGGGATCGATACAGTTGCCTTTTATATGAGTGTCGGTAATATTGCTTATATTTCTAAAAAGCTCATCGAAAATGGTCGCAAAGCAACTACTCCAGTCGCCGTTATTGAGTGGGGAACAACAGAGCAACAGCGTACCATTACAGGACAGCTTGATGAAATTGCAAGCATTATTGAACGAGAAGGCTATCATAATCCTTCCATGATTGTCGTTGGGGAAGTCGTCAATGTACGCGAGAAAATTCAATGGTTTGAAGAACAGGGACTAGCCCTTTCATAAAAAGTTATTTGAGCATAAGGAGGAAACACATCATGACAGTAATAGAGGCTTTAAAAAATCGTCGAGCAATTCGTAATTACACGGCACAGCCTGTTGAAAAAGAGAAAATCGAGCAAATTCTACAAGCAGCTACTTATGCTCCAAATGACCGTATGCGTGAGCCATGGCATTTTTATGTTATTCAAGATGATGCGATGAGACGCTATGAGGAAATGGCAAGTGCTTATTTACAAGAGAGATTCCCAACTAAACCTAATTTAGTAGAGAGCTCGTTAAAGGTTGTTCAAACAACGCCAGTGGCCATTGTTGTGACAGCAGATATTGTAGAAGACGATGCAGATGCGACAGCAGATAATGTCTTTGCTGTATGTAGCGCCATCATGTCCATGTGGCTTGCAGCAGAGGAACTAGGGCTTGGCTTTGTATGGCGTACACGTGGTGTAGGGCTTGTTCATGATCCACGTATGCATGCATTCATTGGCGCAAGTGAATCACAAAAGGTAGTAGGAACAATCTTTATTGGCTATCCAGAAGAGCAGGAGCTTAAAGACAAGAAACGTACACCATCTGAAGAAAAAACAACATGGCTTTAAGGGAGGCTTGAAAAATGGCTAGAAAAGGCTTGTTTTTAGTTTACACAGGTGAAGGGAAGGGCAAAACAACGGCTTCTCTCGGCGTCACATTGCGCGCAGTTGGTCGAGGACTTAATGTACGTTACATGCAATTTATTAAATCACCAGAGCGTACATACGGAGAGCAAATTGCTCTTCGTAAGCTTGGCGTAGAAATGGAGCAAATGGGGATCGGCTTCACTTGGACAAAAACACCAGAAGAGCATCGTGCTGCGTTAGCGAAGGCATGGGAAAAAACAAAGGCTGCCCTGCAAGACGACAGTATTGATGTACTCGTATTAGATGAGCTCAACAATGCGCTTGCAATTACAAAATTTCCAATCGATGATGTGCTTCCAATAGCCGAAGTCATTGAAGCCATTCAACAGCGCCCATCTACAATGCATTTAGTTGTAACAGGACGTAGCGCCAATCCAGCGCTAATAGCAATGGCAGATTTAGTATCAACAATTGATGCGACAAAGCATTATTACGAAGAAGGAATTCCAGCTGTTAAAGGTCTAGAATTCTAATTTGAGATTCTCGCATCAGTGGGAATACCCGAACGGAACTGGGTAGAATACCTGGAAGCAAGCTGAACCCCATGTATCAAGTTGAACTTCGCACGTTTGTGAGAATACTTGTGCTTTGAGTGGAAATACTCGCGGAGCAAGGCAGAATACTCGCGCTTGGAGTGGAAATACTCGCGGAGCAAGACAGAATACTCGCGCTTGGAGTGGAAATACTCGCGGAGTGAAGCAGAATACTCGCGCTTTGGGTGGAAATACTCGCGGAGCAAGACAGAATACTTGCGCTTGGAGTGGAAATACTCGCGGAGCGAAGCAGAATACTCGCGCTTGGAGTGGAAATACTCGCGGAGCAAGACAGAATACTCGCGCTTGGAGAGGAAATACTCGCGGAACGAAGCAGAATACTCGCGCTCTGGGGGGATGCCCGCGGAGCAAGACAGAATACTCGCGCTCTGGAGAGAAATACCTGCTGAACAGGACAGAATCCCCGCCCGCTTTGGGGGATATACCCGCGAAGCAAGCTGAGTCCCGAGCTTCAACTATAAAAAGGAGGGAAAAGTCTATGTCAGCAAAATCTATCATGATTCAAGGAACAGCATCTGATGTAGGGAAAAGTATGATTTGTACTGCGCTATGCCGTATTTTCTCTGATGACGGGCTAAAGGTGGTGCCGTTTAAATCTCAAAATATGGCCCTTAATTCGTTCGTAACTCAAGATGGCGGAGAAATTGGCCGTGCACAGGGTGTACAAGCAGAGGCGGCACGTGTTGTCGCAACTACGGATATGAATCCTATATTGCTAAAACCAAAGCAGGATATGGTATCGGAAGTGATTGTTCATGGCAGACATTTTTTAAATATGGATGCCAAAAGCTATCGCAATCAATTCGTACAAGAAGCGATGCCAATCGTTGAAAAGTCAGTACGAACTTTACAAAATACATATGATGTCATTGTCCTTGAAGGTGCGGGAAGCCCGGCAGAAATCAATTTGAAAGACCGTGACATAGCAAATATGCGGATGGCTCATCTAGCAGATGCAGCGGTTGTGCTAGTTGCTGATATCGATCGAGGCGGTGTATTTGCATCGATCGTTGGTACACTCGCATTACTTGACGATGCAGAACGTGCTCGTGTAAAAGGGTTGATTATAAATAAGTTTAGAGGGTTGCGTGAATTACTCGATGATGGCATTGAATGGGTAGAGCGTGAAACGGGGATTCCTGTCCTTGGAGTTGTACCGTATGTAGAGGTCAATATTGAAGCCGAGGATTCGTTAGCACTATCTTCATTGCGCTTTAAAAAGCCAAAGCCTGGGGAATTTGCAGTGGATGTGGCTATGATTCGCTTGCCGCGCATTTCAAACTTTACGGATGTTGATCCATTTTTTGATGAGCCAGAGGTTGGTGTACGATTAATTGGCAATGTCAATGAGCTTGGTACGCCCGACTTACTCATACTACCCGGAACAAAAAGTACAATGGATGATTTAGCATGGTTAAAGGCACAAGGCTTCGATCAAGCGATAGCTGAATTACGTGAACGAGGGACAAAAATTATTGGCATTTGCGGTGGCTTCCAAATGCTAGGCGAAACGTTACTAGACCCAGAAGCAGTAGAAGGAAATGGTGATTCAGCGCAAGGGCTAGGATTATTACCAATGGAAACTGTTTTCGTTGGCGATAAAAAAACAGTTCAAATGACTGGAACAAGAGGACAGGATACATTTACTGGCTATGAAATTCATCTTGGACGTACAAAAATTTTGCGTGATGAAGTTTCACCATTTTTACAGCTTGCAGATGGGCGAGTAGATGGGGCAGTAAGTGCTGATGAAAAAGTGATCGGAACATATTTCCACGGTTTATTCCATAATCGCACCTATACACGACAGCTTGTCAATGACATTCGCATGAAAAAGGGGCTTGCTGCTTTACCAAGTGATGTAAAAAGTGACGCAGAACGTAGAGAGGATGCTTACAATATGCTGGCAAAGCATGTTCGCGCTAATCTCGATATGAAAAAAGTATACGAAATCATGAATATAGAGGTACATGTATGACAAGAAAAGGACCGTTAGCTATTAACTATGAGGCATTATGGCAGGAAGGTATGAAGGACTGGCATGGCCAAATGCCTGAAAGAATGGTTAATGATCAATTAGAGGAGCAGTTTTGGGCGCAGTCAATTGCACGTAAAAAGGCTGGACAAACAGATCCTTATGCTGAGAAAATTTTTCAAGAAATAAAAAAAAGTATTCAACCTGAGGACTCGGTATTGGAAATTGGTCCAGGCTGGGGCAATTATACGTTTCCACTAGCTGATCATGTGCGAAAGCTAACTTGTGTAGATAGCTCAGAAAGTATTCTTAGCTATTTAGAAAATTGCATGGAGGATAAGCAACATGTTTCTTATATTCATGCAAAATGGGAAAGCCTTGCTGAAGATGAAGTAGAAGCGCACGATATAGTCATTGGTGTCAATTGCTTTTATCGTATGTATGACATCAAATCAGCACTTTACCATATGAATCGTCTTGCTAAAAAGCGTGCAATTATTGGCATGACAACAGGGCCGATACAGCCCCATTATGATATTTTATACGAAAAGTTTGGCTACGATATTAAATTTCCACGAAGAGATTATATAGAATTTTTAAATTTGCTATATGAAATGGATATTTATGCAGAGTGTAAAATCATCCCATTAGAACGAGTGTATGAATATGAAAGCTATGAGCAGCTTGTAACAACACAAAGTAAAAAAATATTAAATGATACTTTTAATAGAGAGCATGTTGAGGAAGCGCTCTTGCCGTTTATTGAGGAAAAGAACGGGCGTTATTATTATCGTCATGATTTCCATGCGGCACTCGTATCATGGGAACCGAAATAATTATGAAACCTTTGGACAAAACTAGTGACTGAAGTGACCCCTAAAAGTTAGACACGGTTATTTCATTAGGCAGCTTGGGTAAAATGAGTTCGGTATTGTACCGGACTCGTTTTTAATTTTGCCTTAATCCGTTTCGTATTATAGTAATTTATATATTTTTCTAATTCTATTTTAAAATGCTCTATACTTTCAAATTCTCTCATGTAAAGGAATTCAGATTTCATAATTCCAAAGAAATTCTCCATGACAGAGTTGTCGTAACAGTTTCCTTTACGAGACATACTTTGAACAATCCCTCTTGATTCTAAGGCGCGACGATATTTATTCATTTGATAATGCCAGCCTTGATCGGAATGCATGAGTAACTGGTGGTGCTCAGGTAAACGTTCGAACGCTTTGTCCAACATATCTGAAACAAGTGAATAGGTTGGTCTAGAGCCAATTGTATACGTGATAATTTCCCCGTTAAATAAATCTAAAACTGGCGATAAATAAAGTTTCTCACCGAACAATTTAAATTCTGTAATGTCTGTTACCCATTTTTCATTTGGGGCATCTGCTTTAAAATTGCGGTCTAAAATATTTGGCGCAATTTTACCAACGTTTCCTTTATAGGATTTATATTTTTTCATACGTACAACACACTTTAAACCCAGTTCTTTCATGATACGTTGCACTTTTTTATGATTCACTTTTTGCCCACGATTCGCTAGCTCGTCACGAATACGGCGATAGCCATAACGCCCTTCATGTTCTTCATAAATCGCCTTAATTTCCTCTTTTAAATCGGCATCTAAATCTGGTCGATTCATACGTTTTACTAAATCATAGTACGTACTTCGTGGAATGCCAGCGAATTTTACGAGTGCTTTCACCGGATATTTATGCCTTAATTCATAGACTACTTGCGCTTTGTCCTGTTTGGTGATTTTTCTTTGTTTTGAACTAAGGCATTCAACTTTTTTAAATACTCATTTTCCATTTCTAGTTGTTTAATACGTGCTTCAAGTGCTTCGGTAGAGCCTTCAACTGGTGCTTGTTTCGATTGTTTATTAAATTCTTTTTTCATGGATGGACGCCCCTTTTTCTTTGATTGAAGGGCATCTAATCCTTGAATTTCATATTGCTTTCTCCAAACACTAATTGTTGAAGGGGCAGGTATCTTAAAAATCGCTGCCGTTTCGTTTAAGGACGTACCATTTTCAATCATAAAATTTAGTACATCCATTTTAAACTCTAGTGTGTAATTTGTATATGGCTGAATAAAAGCTTCAACACCATTGTATTCATATTGCTTAACCCATTTAAGGATTGCTTTATTATCAGTCTCCATAGATTTAGCTATATCATAGGAACTTTCCTTTCCATTTAAGTAACGCTCAACAGCTTGTAATTTATCTTTGGCAGTATATTTTTTGACCATACAAAAACTGCACCTCCAATTGTTAGATGTGTCTAACAATTGGGGCGCAGTTCACACCAAAGGTTTTTTTTATTGGGGGCGATAGGGTACAATAAAGCGATATAGATATAGAAGTGAGGTGGCATATGTGCAACTACATTTTTTAGGAACAGGCGCAGGAATGCCTTCAAAGGACCGAAATACAAGTGCCCTAATGGTAAAGCTTTTAGATGAAGTGGGAGAAATGTGGCTTTTTGATTGCGGGGAGGCGACCCAGCATCAAATTTTGCATACATCGTTAAAGCCAAGAAAAGTAACGAAAATATTTATTACACATTTACACGGTGACCATATTTTTGGATTACCTGGCTTTTTAAGCTCTCGTTCATTTCAAGGTGGGGACGAGCCATTAACGATATTTGGCCCCCAAGGTTTACAACAATGGATCGAGCAAACCTTAGCCTTGTCAAAGACGCATTTAACATATCCTATACAATTTGTTGAAATTCATGAAGGTATTATTTTTGAAGATGAACATTTTACAGTAAGTGCAAGTGAATTGCGACATGTAGTTCCATGCTTTGGCTACCGTATTGAGCAAAAGGATTTGCCAGGCGAACTGTTAATGGAAAAAGCACAGGCTCTTGGTGTTCCAAAAGGTCCATTGTTAGGACAATTAAAAGCTGGGAAAGATATTGAGCTTGCGGATGGCACCGTTGTTTATGCGAAAGATGTTGTCGCTCCACCCAAAAAGGGCTTTACGCTCTCTATTTTAGGAGATACTAAATACTGTCCAGAGGCTGTTTCA
Source organism: Lysinibacillus xylanilyticus (assembly GCF_001183605.1). Classification (GTDB taxonomy): domain Bacteria; phylum Bacillota; class Bacilli; order Bacillales_A; family Planococcaceae; genus Lysinibacillus; species Lysinibacillus xylanilyticus. The sequence continues at coordinate 536,711 of NZ_LFXJ01000005.1, forward strand.
TTAGCTAATGGAGCTGATATCGTTATTCACGAAGCAACCTTTGATGGTACTACGACAGATTTAGCCGCGAACTACGGGCATTCTACAAATGTCGAAGCGGCAAAGGTGGCACACCAAGCAGGAGCAAACTATTTACTTCTGAATCATTTAAGTGCCCGCTTTTTACCATATGATTTACCGGAATTTTTAGCAGAAGCACAGAAGGTTTTCCCACAAACCTTCCTGACATCCGATCAATCCGTCTTTACTTGGAATAACAACAAATTAATTTAATCAAAAACATAAAGTACCTTTTAGATGACGCTACATTTAAAGGGTACTTTTCTTTATTCAGTGTATGTTTTCTGTGCGAAAGCGAAGCGACAGTTACAAATGCTTTCATAGCGAAACACACCCACATTTTGGGGTGAGCCATTTTTTCTCTTCTTAAGAAAGAGGAGAGTTAGCAATAATTATCGATATAATTCAATAATTTGACTGGCTATATACTCGGAGCTAAAGTGAACCCCGTTTCTGAGCCACCACATGATAATCCCAAGTATTGAAGATGCGAGAATATCCATTGATAGAGTTGTGTTAGTACTATCAGAGCCTTCACTTTTACGTTGTATGACAATTAAGTCCTTTAATGTCATATGCATTTTTCTATTGAAACCAGGGTGCTCAAATAGAACAGCTAAAATTTTTCTATGCTTATAAAAGTAATCTAAAAACGTAATTAATTGTTCTTGATTATTTAAATTATCAATTTGTAAAGTTGGAGATATTTCCGACAACAAGTCGTCGAAAATATCATAAACCAGCTGCTTTAATAAATCGTTAATATCTAAAAAATGTAAATAAAAAGTTGCTCGATTTAGCTCTGCGCGTTGGGCTATTTTTTGTACTGTAAGTTTCGAAATATCTGGGTTTTCAATCAAAATATCTACGACAGCTTCTTTAAATACTCGTTTAGAGCGAATAGCTCGAGGGTCTTGCTTTTTTTGTGTAGTCAATTTAATTCTCCTTTATCTATTAAATACAAATTTAATTAATAGTATTTTAAATTTTGTTGTTTAATTGACACTTCTTGAAAAATTGTAAATAGGCACCGAAAAATAAAAATGTTATTATCTATTTTATTGACATTGTGTTAATAAAACAAGTGGGAAGAGGAATAAATTAATGTCGGAATCAATAAATAAAAAAGTACTGTTAACAGTACTTATTTTAGGGTGTTTTTTATCTACACTAAACCAAACATTGTTAAACGTTGCTTTAAGTAATTTAATGGACGTATTTTCTGTTTCTGCTACAACCGTTCAGTGGCTATCTACTGGCTTTATGCTAGTAAACGGGGTGCTAGTCCCTATTACAGCATACTTAATGAAACGTTTTTCAACACGCCAATTATTTATAAGTTCAATGCTGTTTTTATTATTAGGCTCTATTTTTTGTGCAGTAGCTCCGAACTTCGCGACTTTACTAATAGGTCGTATGATTCAAGCCATAGGAGCTGGAATTATTATGCCATTGCTAATGAGTATCGTAATGGTTATTTTCCCTCCTGAAAAAAGAGGAAGTATGATGGGCTTAATTGGGCTAGCTATTATTTTCGCTCCAGCAATTGCGCCAACATTAGCAGGTTTCGTTATAGATTATTATTCATGGCGTTGGTTATTTATCGGAATAATCCCATTTGTCGTGATCATTATATTTATGGCAATGAAATATTTAATTAATGTTTCAGAGACAGCAAAACCGAAGTTAGATGTATTAAGCGTTATTTTATCAACAATTGGCTTTGGTCTTATTTTGTATGGTTTTAGTAATGCAGGAAGCCATGGTTGGGATGATAAAGTAGTAATCGCTTCTATACTTGTGGGGATAATGACTACGGCAATATTCTGCCTACGCCAAATTAAATCTGATGATCCACTTCTTAACTTATCTGTTTTTAACAATAAATTATTTACGTTAACGTCTATCATCAACATTATTGTCACAATGATGATGTATGCGGATATGATTTTATTACCAATATATTTGCAAAATGGAAGAGGGTTTACGGCATTAGATGCTGGTTTATTATTATTACCGGGTGCACTTGTAAATGCCTTTATGTCTCCAGTAACAGGAAAAATGTATGACCGCTTTGGTGCAAAGCCGTTATTTATTATCGGTTTGATTTTTGTTATTCCTTCAATGTGGGTTGTAACAGATTTAACAGAAACAACAGCCTATAGCTTTTTAATAATACGTACCATTTTTCTACGTATAGGGTTGAGTTTTATTACAATGCCCTTAAACACAGCTAGTTTGAATGCCTTACCTAAGACACTTGTCACACATGGTACAGCAGTGAATAATACATTACGCCAAATTGCAGGTGCAATTGGATCTGCAGTCGTTATTACAATTTTTACAACACAAACGACAAACCATGCGAAAACATTGCTAGTAGAAACACCAAATGCTACGGCTGAAGGTATTCGCACACTTGCTTCCATCTTAGGCTCAAGTGATGCCTATTATTTCATGACAATCTTAGCTATAATTGCATTTGTTTTAACTCTATTTGTTCCATCTAAAAATAAGTTTAAACAACAAGCATAATGATTAAGCACTCAAAGAACAACTTTAAAGAGCCTTTCTACAATAAAATGTAGGAAGGCTCTAATTTTTTTAACAAATACAAAGTAATTATAGTTGTAGAACGGAAATTTGGAAAATAAAAGAATTATAATGCGGTTAATAGTATATTTTTGTATAATTTAGTAAAGGGGAGTGGTTTATATGAATCAGCAAAAAATGCCACCAGCACTATTGCGTTTAATCGTTATTTTTCCCAATGTGCTGAGCTATTTATTACTATTTGGACTAATTATGTTTGTTATCTCAAATTATGACACATTAAAAGCAACGGATAACTTAACAGTTTGGCTTATTTTTATTATAGTACTTGCACCAGCCGCTGCCTATACGACATTCAGCATTGTCAAGAAAATTCGCGCTGGACAAATGTAAGATAAAACAAAAAGTGTATTCATTTCATTAAATAATGGATACACTTTTTAGATTTAAATAGAACAACAATTGATATGAAGTATATGTTGTTAGAAATTACATTCATTTTGTGAAAAGATGCTTTATGAACAAAGCTTGCCTTTATTCACTAGTATTTTCTTTTACTGCAATTGCAATGGAAGTTGATGTCTCTTTTGTTTAAGGAGTCTCTGTAATATTTTCCAGTCATGTCATTGGGCTTGATCTTTAACTTTCCTTATTAATATCGCTAACCTCCATCTCTAAAGTATCTTCACTTCTAATAGGTAAGTTGTAATCACTAATTATTTTGTGAAGGTGTTTAAGTTCTTCCGTGCGAGAATAAAATATCAAGCATCGTTTTTCCGTAATTCAAAGTCCTCACTTATATGACAACCCCTTAATATTTTAGACTTAGTGATTAGTCATCCAATTAACTTTTGTATTGCTCATTTTTTGATTTTATATTTAAAAAGTAACCATTTCTGACAATATTCAACTTATAATGTCAGTATTTGTTGAACGATTTTTCAAATCATTTGGTAAATTGAAGGTTTTAAAAGACATAAACCTCGAGATAAATAAATTAGAAGTAGTTGTTTTAATTGGAGCCAGTGGTTCAGGAAAAAGCACTTTGTTACGTTGTATGAATTTTTTAGAGATATTAGATGAGGGTACTATAAGCATCAACGATGAGATTATTGATATAGAAAAAACTAATTTAAATAGTGTCAGAGAAAGTATGGGCATGGTATTTCAACACTTCAATTTATTTCCGCATTTAAGTGTTTTACAAAACATAACTGAAGCGCCAATTCAGGTGAAAAAACAAAGTAGCCTGCCATCAACGTTCGGTTCATATAGTCCGAGAAAACATTAAAATTGCGAAAAGTTTCCTCTTTTTTTGTTTGTAAGATCAAGAAGGCTGCATTTTCGAAAAAATTGGCATAATGAAATATCTATCTACAACAAATCATACATGATAAGAAAGCTGTATAAGATGAATAAACGAATACAAGACGAATAAAATAATTCCATTTAGAGAAACTAAAAAATAAATACATAATAAATTTGAAAAGAGGGGTGTTGTTTGTGGATCCAATAAATTGCGATTTTTCACCAATGAAACAAACATTAAAGGAAGAGCTTCTGCAGGTTATTATTTCATTACAGCAAAATGTAGAAGCAATGGATACTAATACAAACTGTCTTCTTGGGAATTTTGAAAAAATTAAAGAGAAATTTGTAACGATTGAAATGAAGGCCGCAACATTTTATTTGAATTGCTATCTTTCCCCATTTACTGAAAAATATCCTGAGCTTTCGCATTGCGTACAAAATATGTCTAAAAGAAGACACGGTGGACTAATTGTTATTGAACGGGAGGATACTGTGGCATCTATTATACAGCCTGGTATTCATATTGGAGCGGAAGTAACGCATTCCTTATTAGAATCTATTTTTTTTCCGGGAAATCCACTGCATGACGGCGCAGTTTTAATAAGCCAAAATTTAATTAAGTCAGCAGCAAATGTACTGCCACTGTCAGATAGATATACGGGGGAAAAGAAATTAGGCACAAGACATCGAGCAGCATTAGGGTTAAGTGAAGTAAGTGATGCGCTTATCATGGTAGTGTCTGAAGAAACAGGGAGAATTTCATTTGCTTTTAAAGGAAACTTATATCCAATTACGACGCATGGCATTATATAGTGTGAGTTCTTCACACTGAAAAATATCTCGAATTCAAGATATTTTTCTTGCTCATTTATCATTTGCGTAGTAAAGTGATAAATGAGAGGAGGAGGAGGAAGCTATGCGAAAACACACGCTCGGATCACTGACATGGATTCGGATGATGCGCTTTACAAATCAAAGTAATCAGCTATCCAATGAGTTTTTAAAGCGCTTTGACTTAACAACTGCACAATTTGATGTTCTTATACAAATAAAGACATATGCACCGTTAACGCAATCACAGCTAGCGGAGAAAGTGACAGTGACGCAAGGTGGTATGTCTCGGATGCTTGCTCGTCTTGAAAAAGAGGGACTTATTGAACGTAAGCAAAATTGGAAGACCAAGACAATCTCACTGACAGCTAAAGGGGAGCAGATGATTGATACGGCAACACCATGTCAGTTACAATTTCAGTCTTCATTTTTTGAAGAAGTATTAACAGAAGAAGAAATGAAAACTTTAAATACACTAATGACAAAATTAGAAAAGCATAGTCGTGAAAAAAAATCACCGCCAGCGTGATTTTTTTCACTATCACTTGCTTAGTCAATTGAAAACGAGGAGGAAAAATTCATGAACAAATTAAGCGGACATCATCATATATCAATGCTAACAAAAAACGGTAAACGTAATAATGATTTTTATACAAAAATTCTCGGCTTACGTCGTGTAAAGAAAACAGTTAACCAAGATTCGCCTTCCATGTATCACTTATTTTATGGAGACTTAACAGGAGCTGCAGGTACAGAATTAACATTTTTTGAAATGCCCGTAGCAGGACGAACAGTTCGAGGAACAAATGCTATTACACGTATTGGCCTTTTAGTGCCAAGTTATGACAGTCTGCAATATTGGAAAAGTCGTTTTCAACAGTTAGAGGTTGAACATAGTGAAATAACAACTTATGCAGGTAAAGATGCATTGTTTTTTGAGGATCATGAAGGGCTACGTATGGTGCTATTAAACAATTATGATCACGAAACACCAGCTCATTGGCAACCATGGGACGGCTCTGATATCCCGGCAGAACATCGGATTTTAGGGATGGGTACAGTTGAAATAACAGTTCGTTACTTGCTACGGACTGTAAGCTTATTGAAAGAGCTATTTAACTACACAGTAGTTGCAGAAAGTGAAAAAGAAGTAGTATTGCAATCCATTTCTGGTGAAGTATTTGGAGAAATCGTTGTACAAGAATTAGAAGGGCCAAGTGAGAAACCTGGTCGTGGTAGTATTCATCATCTTGCACTACGTGTCGGAACAGTGGAGGAATTACAACAATGGGATGTCAAAATTAAGGAGCAGGGCTTTGATAGTACAGGCATTGTGGATCGTTATTATTTCCAAAGCCTTTATTTTAGAGACCGTAATGGGATTTTATTTGAAATGGCAACAGATGGCCCAGGGTTTACAGTTGATTCGGCAATAGAGGATCTTGGAAAAGAACTTGATCTTCCGCCATTTTTAGAAGAAAAACGTGCAGAAATCGAAGCTATTTTAGAGCCACTAGATTAAGGAGAGATTGTAATCATGGAAAAATATCGCATTGATCAATCGAAAGGCATTGAATTTGGCCTATATTCATTAGGGGATCATATTCCAAATCCATTAACAGGTGAACGTATTTCGGCTCAGCAACGAATTCAAGAGCTAATTGAAGCAAGCCAGCTAGCAGAACAGGCAGGCATTGATGTATTTGGTGTTGGCGAAAGTCATCAATCGTACTTTACGACACAGGCACACACAGTTGTTTTAGGAGCGATTGCACAAGCTACATCAAAAATTAAATTAACAAGCTCCGCGACGGTACTAAGTGTTTCTGATCCAGTACGCGTATATGAAGATTTTGCGACGATTGATTTAATTTCAGATGGACGTGCGGAAATAGTCGCAGGGCGTGGCTCTCGAGTTGGTGCATATCAATTACTAGGCGTTGATTTAAAGGACTATGAAGAAATTTTTGAAGAAAAATTAGAGCTGCTGAAAAAAATAAATGACAATGACCTTGTCACTTGGGAAGGACAATTCCGTACTCCACTTCACAATGCGCAAATTTTACCACAACCTAAAAATGGATCATTGCCAATTTGGCGAGCTGTCGGTGGACCACCTGCTAGTGCCATAAAAGCGGGTTATATGGGCATTCCAATGATGCTAACGACATTAGGTGGTCCCGCAGCTAACTTTAAGCCATCTGTAGATGCCTACCGAGAAACGGCGGAGCGAAGTGGCTTTGATCCGAAAGAGCTACCGATTGCTACAACAAGCCTATTCTATGTTGCTGATACGACTCAAGAGGCACTACAAGGGATGTATCCTCATTTAAATGGGGGATTCCAAGCAATTCGTGGCGCGGGTTATCCGAAGCAACAATTTGCACAAGCGCCAGATACACGAGACGCCTTAATGGTTGGAAGTAAGGAACAAATTATTGAAAAATTACTGTACCAATACGAGCTCTATGGTATGCAGCGATTTATGGCACAAATTGATTTTGGCGGTGTGCCATTTGATAAATTAATGAAAAATATTGAGATTATAGGGAACGATATTTTACCTGCAATCAAAAAATATACAGTTAAATAAGGAGTGCTCAGCATGAAAATTGTTGCACTGGCTGGTTCAATTGTCGGCTCAAAAACTAAAACAGCTATCAATAAAGTGGTTGAAATTTTACAAGATAAATATACAGAGCATGAAGTTACGTTACTAGATCTAGCTGAGTACAAGATGGAATTTAGTGATGGACGAAATTATTTTGAATATGATGGGGATACAAAATATGTGACCGAAAAAATTATGGCTGCAGATGCGATTGTCATAGGAACACCAACATTTCAAGCTTCGATTCCAGCAACGCTGAAAAATATTTTTGACTTACTACCTGTCAATGCCTTTCGCGATAAAGTAGTGAGTATAGTTGTCACAGCAGGTACATCGAAACACTATCTAATGATCGAACAACAATTAAAGCCAATTCTAGCTTACATGAAAGCTCACATCGTCCCAACATATGTTTTTATTGAAGAAAAGGATTTTTTGCGGAAGGAAATTGTGAATGATGATGTTCTGTTTCGCCTTGATCGCTTAGCTGAAGATACAGTGATGGTAGCCGATGCGTTTGCAGAAATTCGTGCTAAAAAAGATGCGGAATATGATTTTTAGAGAATACTAATTTTACTAAAATTTAAACGCTGCATAAGAGCGAAATCTTACGCAGCGTTTTTTCATGCTTTTTATTTATTGTTAGACCACCTGAACCATCGAGCATGACCATCAGGGCGTTCCATATTACGTATAGATTCTATCTCTCCTTGATCAATAAAATCTTGATGCAGTTGCATATCAAATAAATTGTTATAACAGTGGTAAAGAGGTCGTTCCATGCTGATCTCTTTTAACTGTTCAATTAATTTAAGGCGTAATTCCATTGGGATTTGATTGGCTACATGCGTATGATAAACAACTAACATCGCATCTTGATTAATATCTCTACTAATATCTTTTATAAGTTTAATGGCATCTCCTTTTATTAGCTGTAAATCGAGTCCTTTTAAAATAGGGAGTGCTCGATTTAACAAAAGTCTTCGCTCTTCATGCTCTGGCCAAATTAATGCTTGGAGCCATCGGAGCTCTTCCTCATTATGAATATCAATAGGATTTAAATCGATGCCAACTCGTTTACAAACCACTGGCGCATTTGTAATGGAAGCTGGAAGTGGTTCTCCTCGATTTTCTGAGGGCAAAACGAAATCGTTATTACAATTGTTTACGTGAAGTTGTTGGTTATAGCAATAATTGTATTGATCCATTCCAAGTTGAAGCCCTGCACTTGCACCGATCTCTATTAAAGCTAATGGTTTTTGGTGGCGTTCATAAATTTCTGTCATCATCGGATAAAGGTAAGAACAACGCCGAATTTCATTAGTCTGAACAAGTTTTTCTTGAAATAAAATCTTCAATTCTTCTGAATGAGATAAGACGAATGCTTTAAAAACAGGATACACTTCATTTATTGCATTTGGTGTTGTCGTTAAAGATGGATAAAAATTAACTAAATCGTCTTTTGATGATGACAGCAAATACTGAACCCCGGCTAATAATAAATTAGGAACAGGTTGTCCTTGAGGTATAAATGCGGCAACTTTTAGTATTTCATCATCGTCGGCAATCTTATTTGCTAAATGTTCATAGAGTGGACTTGAGTTTTCACATTCATCTTTTGCAAAAGTACGAAATTGCTTACTTAATTTAGCTAACATACGATTCTCCCCTTTGTGTAAAAGTAATCGATCTACTTTTAAGTTTATTATTATTGGATAATTTAGTAAATTAAATATAGTTAATGAAGTTGATTAAATACATTAATTGAAGGGGATGAGGAGATATTGGATTACAAATGGGTAAAGTCCTTTGTAGTAGCCGCTAAATCTTGTAATTTTCGAGTAGCCGCAGAAGAACTACATTTATCGCAGCCGAGTATTACAGTTCATATTCATCAGTTGGAACATTTCTTGAATGTAAAATTATTTAAACGTGAAAAGAATCGTGTGCAATTAACAGAGGCAGGGCAACTCTTTCTAATAGAAGCTCAGCAAATCATCCATCAATGGGATAAAAGTATTGAGCGCTTTAAGTTAGCAACAAAAGGGATTGAAGAAAAGCTTATTATTGCAATGACTCCATTAATGGTGGAAACGATAATGCCTCATGTTATTTATCAGTTTATCAATGAAAATCCCTCCATTGAAATATCGATTCTAGTGGAGGATTCAGCAAAAATTGAGGATTTAATAAATAGTGATAAGGCACATATTGGTATTTCTTTATTGCCAACACGTTATCGACATTGGCATCAAGAACTTCTTGTGGAGAGCCCTCTAGAATTGGTGATTCCCCTGGATGCTTTCGATGATGAGACCGGAGCATATATTGATTATGAGGAATTATTTCAAACCTACACTTTATTTACACACCATCATCCAACTATTTGGGGGGATTTATTACATAAACTTCAGGAAAAGTATGTAGTTACTAAGCAAGTGTCCGTATCCCAATCCTATGTGGTAAAGCGCTTAATAAAAGACGGATTAGGCATGTCATTTTTGCCACGAATGATTGTGAGAAGAGAGCGGATGGAAGGGAGGTTTAATATTGTTCCCTTCGATGAAATAGCTTTACCAAGTGTTCCTGTATATCTTTTTTATAAGGATTCAGTAAAGATTCCTGAAGAGTTATTATGTTTATTTCAGACGAGGGATTATTTATGATAATCGTCAACAATTTCGTAATTATTTATCTAGCTCATATCTTTATTAATGGTTCATATCAAAAGTAGGGAAGTCATTTTATAACCTATGCTATGTAAAGTTGATTGGAGTGGAGATTGGGCGACTCCTTGGGGATTAGCGATTTAGAGGACACTGGTCTAGGGCTAGCTATTGTCAAGCTACTTGCAGAAAAACTAGGTGGAAATGCAACGGCTAAAATAGAAAATGGAATGATTGAGTTTTTAGTGTGCTTAAAAAAGAATTTGCAATAGTAGTAATCAAGAGGCAAGCTTAGTGCATCTTGGCAATAACAATTGAAATTAAGAAGAAAAACCAATGTTATAACTACCTTAGAAATATAAATCTATAGGTAATTATGGTAAGTATAGTGATGATAGGGGGGATTTCGTAATTTTACTTACACCTAGAACATTATGAGTAAACGATATGAAAGCCGTTCCTAGTCACTCATCTATCGAGCGATTAGGAACGGCTTTGAATATACCCATTTTTGAAACAATTCAATAACCACATCCGCGAAACGTTTAGTGGTTATTACTTTTACAAATTAACCTTGCTGCGGTCATTCTCCTGATCCTGTGCCGGTTGCTCGGATTGTTCCGGTTGCTCCGACTGTGCTGGTTGCTCGGGCTGTTCGGATTGCTCCGATTGTGTCGGTTGTTCCTCCGACTGCTCTTTCTTCAATCCGATTTTTTTGCGAATAAATCCCCAAATAGCGCCGATGACCAGTACAAGCACGATCCCAAACTTCTTCAATAGAGGGATGAGCACTGCAAGCAAGCCGGCTTTTTTGGCAACCGCCAGACCCGCGCCTCCGAGAATTAATCCTGTCAAACCGAATTCAGCTACTTTATCGGTTTTTTTGTCAAAATCCTCATACCGCTGACCTTGCTTTAAGTTAAACTGCGACAGAATCTTGTTGTTAAACACTATACGATCGGCCTGCAAATTCGCCGGATCTGAAACGAGTATCGCAGAGATATAGCCTTCGCGGGATAGTATTCGCACATTGTAGTTAATAACACCGTTGTTCTGATAATCGTGCGCCAATAAAGACCACGACAAACTATGTAATTGGCTGTCGTAGAATGGAGCAACATCCCATTTATCAACAAATAACTGATTTTCAGGGCTTAACTCCTTATTCATTTCTTCCGTACCTTCTTTGTAGCTTTCTAACAAGGCATCAGCATCGATTTCCGCTTTCTCGTCGTCTTCTATATGTCCAGATTCTTCATATTCGAAATAAACGGCCCAAGTCTGATTTTCATCCTTTGGGAAAACCACGCCGATTTCTGACCCGCTTGGTTCCATTCCGCCCTGCTTTAGGTACTTTTTCGTATCTTCGGCATTAAGAAAAATAAAATCACTGCTTAACTCTAGTTCCGCTAAATTGGTCCCAACGTCAACTTTCTGTCCACCTTCTATCCAATTTAGCTCTTCTTCGGCGAATGCGGGAACCGCACACACCATCATAATTAAAGTCATAACAGATACTGATTTTAATAGTTTTGCAATTAACGATTTCAAAAATAACTTCCTCCCAAACCATGTCTTCCTACGCTGCGGACGACTTGTCCTTATTTCCTTTAAATAAATGAATGCCTACTAGGACGGCGCCGATACCTGCAATAGCAATTTCAACAAAGGTTTCGCCACCGCCAAAAATGTCGCCAAAAACGGTAAATAACTTAAATTGCAAACCGAATTGTGGCAGTATGAATGCCCCTAGTCCCAAAATTAAAAACACAATACCAGTACGTAACATAATTAACCCCCCTTAATATGGAAAAAAACACTTCTATAGATTATCTTATATCCCAAAATGTGGCAACCGTGTAAATAGTCATTAATTTTTTGTAGGAATTATGACCTATTAGTGATAAGATGGTATTTCTAGTGATTACGGATTATTGAGTTAATAATAATTCACCAACCAACTAACTAATATATAAATTAAATATTTGGCTTAATATTATAGGAAAAATAATTTGTACATATATGCGATTTCTTTTATAAATGAGGAAAGAAAAGAAATACCACAATTTCATGGTGATGGTGAGTATCAACATTGTAGGAAAGAGAGGAAGGTTAAGAACGAATCGAAACGTATTTATTTGGTATTAAAGGTTCAATGTGGGTATTGCGAATGGTAGAATATACTGTAATATTCATGATTTTTGTGGCAGACAGGAAGGTATCTTCGCCATCGTTCAAAAAGTAAAAAACAGCTTGTTGATTTATGCTAACAAGCTGTTTTCATTTCAATAAAGAGGATTTTTGTTTAATTTCTTCATTAATTGCCTTCAATAACGTCTCTATATTATCTGCAGTTATGACATAGCCGTTATTTTTACCAGCCTCGTACGTATTGCACAGGAGGTGTAACTTCTTCTCCTAAATCCTTGGCAGCATGAAGTGGCCAATATGGATCGCGCAGAAGAACGCGTGCTAGGAAAATTAAGTCAGCGCGATTGTTTTGTAAAATTTCCTCTGCTTGAATGGCTGTTGTAATAAGGCCGACTGCTCCAGTTGGAATATCGGCACCATGCTTGATTGCTTCAGCATGAGTTACTTGGTAGCCTGGAAAAACATTGATATGTGCTTGCACGACACCACCTGTAGAAACGTCCACTAAATCGATACCTTGTGTTTTCATCCAGCGACTGAAAATGGTAAAGTCTTCCATTGTTGTACCATCTTCTGCATAGTCTTCAGCGGAAACACGCACAAGCAAAGGACCTTCCCAAACACTACGAATAGCGTCGATAACTTGGCGCAATAATCGATAACGATTTTCTTGAGAGCCACCGTATTGGTCATTGCGTTTATTCGTTGCTGGTGATAAAAATTCACTAATTAAATAGCCGTGTGCTCCATGGATTTCAAGAACATCAAAGCCTGCTTTAGCTGCCCGGACAGCTGCTTGTTTAAATGCTTCTACAACATATTCGATGTCTTCTAATGTCATCACAGTTGGTGTTTTATAGGCATCACTAAATGCAATGGCTGATGGCGCAAATATTTCTCCATCTACAGTTGCTTTACGTCCTGCATGTGCAAGCTGTATGCCGGTTTTTGCTCCGTATGCTTTCATTCCTTGAACTAATTGACTTAAACCTTCGATATGAGCGTCATCCCAAATTCCAAGATCGTTACTAGAAATACGACCCTCAGGTACAACACCAGTAGCTTCGACAATGATTAAACCAACTTGACCAGCAGCTCGCGTTGCATAATGTACTTGGTGGAATGGTGTGACAAGCCCATCATCCTGCGCCGAGTACATACACATCGGTGCCATCACAACACGATTTTTTAAAGAAATATTTTGTAATTGGTAAGATTCAAATAATTTAGCCAAAATAAAGCCCCCTAATCCCTAGTGATATACTTTATTTTGCACACATTATTTACTATTTGCAAGTGAACGAGACCGAGCTTCTGCTTCTTTAATACATGCTTCAATGGCTTCATTAAATTGATATTGTTCAAGAGCTTTAATTCCAGCTTCTGTTGTACCGCCTGGACTTGTTACTTTACGGCGTAATACATCAGGCTCATCGACGGATTGTTTTAGCATTTCAGCAGTACCGGCTAGTGTTTGCGTCATTAATAGTCGTACTGTATCCTTCGAGAGACCGACTTTTGTACCAACCCGTTCAAATGCCTCCATTAAATAATAAATATAAGCTGGGCCACTCCCTGAAAGAGCCGTTACAGCATGTAATTGATCCTCATCCACCTCAATAACTGAACCGACGGCCTCTAAAAGCTGTAAGAAAAAGGAGCGCTGTTCTGCTGTTACTCTGTCATTAAATGCAATTCCACTTGCAGACATCCCAATAGTGGCAGAAGTGTTAGGCATAACGCGTGCAACTGGACGAGCACCTAAATGTTCTGTAATAGTAGTAATAGCAATTCCAGCTAAAATAGAAAGGACAGCTGATTGCTCTGTAATTTTAGGCTTTAGCTCACGCATCGCTGCAACGGCATCTTTAGGCTTCATTGCTAAAATGATTAAATCAGCCTGCTGATAAATATCTTGATCAAAATTGCAATTTACATCATATGTGTCGTGTAAAAAAAGTAAGCGTTCTTTGTCTGAGCGATTGGTGACGTAAATTTCTTGTGCCGTAAATACCTTTTTTTTAATCCAGCCCTGAATCAATGCCTCCGCCATACAGCCTGCACCAATAAATAGTATTTTTTTCATGAAAAAACCTCCAGTTCAAAATCAATTCCGCCTTGGCGTAATTGCCGCTGCCGCTACGCTTTCGCAACAGAAAACATTTGTAGCTGCCGCTTCGCTTTCGCAACAGAAAACATTTGTAGCTGCCGCTTCGCTTTCGCAACAGAAAACATTTGTAGCTGCCGCTTCACTTTCGCAACAGAAAACATTTGCCGCTGCCGCTTCGCTTTCGCTACCAAAACATTTGCCGCTGCCGCTTCGCTTTCGCTACCAAAACATTTGTTGCTGTCGCTTCACTTTCGCACAAAAAAGATCTACTGAATAAAGATAAAAAAGCGCTCTCGTCCTTATATAGAAGGACGAAAACGCTTTTGTTTCCGCGGTACCACCTTTGTTTGCCAATTGGCACAACTCATAGCCCTTTTATCGCAAGGGAGACGGTTATGTTTTCATAACTGCTCAGAAGTAGGTTCGGTAATGGGAGCGGGTGATGTCACTTTCAGCAAATGTAACACTCTCTAGGACACCTTCACCAATTACGTACTTGGCTTCATCAACGCACATAAATAATTAGATTATTCAAAATTATATTGATAATACGTCGACCTGTCAACAGGAGGGTGACGAAAAGAAGAAAAACTTGTAAAATAGAATGAATCGGTATTCACTAGTGGCATAAAAGGGGGAAACAGCTTTTGTCTATATACAAAATAGAAATACCAACACCCTATGAAGTAGGAGATGTGAATGCATTTGTTGTAAAGGGCGATGCATTGACAATTTTTGATGTTGGTCCAAAAACAATGGAAGCCTATGATGCGCTTAAATGGGGTATTCGTGCAGCAGGCTTTGACATGCGAGATATTGAACAGGTTGTGTTAACCCATCATCATCCAGATCATGCAGGTTGGGTGGATGCCTTTCCAAACGCAGAAATTTTAGGGCATGCCTATAACGATAAATGGCTTCGTCATGACGAGGATTTTTTACGTTACCATGTGCAGTTTTACAGTGAGCGCTTATTTGAGCACGGTGTTCCTCAACAATATATCCAGCCGAGTGTACATGTCCGCCGTGAAATAGAGCTTGTAGGGGAACGACCATTAACACAAATTCTTAACGATGGGGATGAAGTGCCAGGACATCCAGGATTAAAGGCTATTGAAACATTAGGACACGCACAAAGTCACTTAATCTTCTGGGATGAAAATACTCATGATGTAATTGGTGGAGATTTATTGCTTGAAAAAATAACGCCAAACCCGTTAATTGAGCCACCACTAGATCGTACATTAGGACGTACTAAATCGTTACTACAATATAATGAATCGCTCGAAACTTTGCGTCGATTACCCGTAAAAAAGATGTATACGGGACATGGTGCTGAGCTAGAGAATATTCCAGATTTAATTGATAAACGACGAGCACGCCAGCATCAGCAATCTTTGAAGGTTTGCGAATTATTTGGTGACGAATCATTAACCGCTGTACAAGTAACGAAGCGCTTTTACCCATCAATTTTTCAACGTCAGCTAGGTCTGACGTTATCTAAAACGCTCGGTTATTTAGATTACTTAGAGGCCAACAATTTCATTACATCTACAAAAACCGAAGAAGGTATCTATTTATTTCAAAGGAAGTAGGTTTAAATATGAACATGAATAAAAAGACTATCTTCGTTACAGGTGCAACTAGTGGTGTTGGACTGAAAATTACAGAAATATTAGTTACACAGGGTCATACGGTTTATGCAACAGGACGCAATACAGTGGCATTGAAAGCATTAGAACGCGTTGGTGCAAACGTGATCCAAGCAGATTTAACTAATTTATCTACAATCGATGAAGTATGTGCACAGCTACCACCTCTTGATGTTGCGATTTTATCTGCCGGGGTAGGTAAATTTGGCATTGCACCTGACTTATCAGATGAAGCTATTAGACAAATGGTAGAGCTAAATGTCAGTGTTCCGATGTATTTAGCAAAACGTCTAGCAGCACCTATGATACAACGTCAGCAAGGTCAGCTAATCTTCATCGGCTCACAGGCAGGAAAGGTAGCGACACCTAAGGCTAGTGTTTATGCTGCTACAAAGCATGCGATTGTCGGCTTTACGAATGGGCTTCGCATGGAACTGGCTCCGTATAATGTTAAAGTCACTGCGATACATCCAGGTCCAATTGATACACCATTTTTAGATAAGGCGAGTGATGAAAGTGGCTATCGC
Source organism: Lysinibacillus xylanilyticus (assembly GCF_001183605.1). Lineage (GTDB taxonomy): Bacteria > Bacillota > Bacilli > Bacillales_A > Planococcaceae > Lysinibacillus > Lysinibacillus xylanilyticus. The sequence continues at coordinate 553,183 of NZ_LFXJ01000005.1, forward strand.
GAGTCTTTAGGAAGATTTTTATTAACAGCTGAAGAAGTGGCACAAGCTACTGTAAAAACGATCGAGCGCCCTGTCCGAGAGGTTAATTTACCAAGGATCATGGGGGTAACAAGCAAGCTGTATGCAATCGCACCTGCAACCGTTGAATTTTTAGGTAAATCATTTTTTAATAAAAAATAGGTTAATCAATTATGCCTTACAGAAAATAATTGTAACTGTCGTTTCACTTACGTTACAAAAAAACATTGCTGAAAGAAGTTAAACTGTAAACGTACTCAAGTAAAAAATTTGAGTGTGTTTACAGTTTTTTATTATAACGTTTATTATTTGCTCATCGTATGCCCCCTGAAGGCGCCCATCTTGAACGGAAATCACCCCCTCGTTTTGCCGGAGAATTATTTACTATCCTGAAATTTATATCATATACATTCATGTATTTAGTAAAAATTCGTTTTTCCGAGTAAAAATATTCATAGTTTGTAAAGGAGCAAAAAGTATTGAAGTGACTCACTTTTTACAATAAACATAAAAGTCTATAAATTTATAAAAATACACTTGCGCTTATTTTTATAACATGATACTATTCGTGTATAAACTTTTAAGTTGATGTATAAACATACATATCTTATAGATTAATTGGAGGCGTATTTTTTATGGCGAATAAAAAAGTAGTATTAGCATATTCAGGAGGTCTTGATACTTCTGTAGCAATTCCGTGGTTAAAAGAACAAGGTTGGGACGTTATTGCAGTTTGTCTTGACGTTGGTGAAGGTAAGGACCTTGAATTCGTAAAAAATAAAGCTCTTCAAGTAGGGGCGATTGAATCATATATGGTAGATGCGAAGGATGAGTTTGCTGAAGAATATGCATTAATCTCATTACAAGCTCATACTTGGTACGAACAAAAATATCCACTAGTATCGGCGCTTTCTCGTCCATTAATTTCTAAAAAATTAGTGGAAATTGCAAACCAAGTAGATGCGGACGCAGTAGCTCATGGTTGCACAGGTAAAGGTAATGACCAAGTTCGTTTCGAAGTTTCAATCAAAGCTTTAAATCCAGATTTAGAAGTGTTAGCACCTGTACGTGAGTGGGGCTGGAGCCGTGATGAGGAAATCGAATATGCAATGAAGCATGATGTACCGATTCCTGCAACGTTAGATTCGCCATTCTCTATTGACCAAAACTTATGGGGTCGTGCAAATGAAGCGGGCATAATGGAAGATCCATGGGTATCTCCACCAGAAGAAGCATACGGTTTAACAGTTTCTGTGGAAAATGCTCCAGATAAAGCGGAATACGTAGAAATTGAATTTGTTGCTGGTAAGCCAGTATCTTTAAACGGTAAAGAAATGAAGCTTGCTGATTTAATCCAAGAGCTAAATGCAGTAGCTGGAGCACACGGTGTTGGTCGTATCGATCACGTAGAAAACCGATTAGTTGGTATTAAATCTCGTGAAGTATATGAAATTCCAGGAGCAAAAGTGCTATTAACTGCTCATAAAGAGCTTGAGGACTTAACGCTTGTAAAAGAGTTAGCACACTTCAAGCCAGTCATTGAGAAAAAATTATCTGAATTAATTTATGATGGTTTATGGTTCTCTCCTTTACGTGTAGCACTGGAATCATTCCTTGCTGAATCACAAAAGTTTGTGAACGGAACTGTGCGCGTGAAGCTTTACAAAGGTCATGCAATTGTGGAAGGACGTAAATCTCCAAATTCACTTTATAGTGAAAAGCTAGCAACATATTCTAAAGAAGATCAATTCAACCATGCTTCAGCAGTTGGATTCATCGAATTATGGGGTCTTCCAACAGTAGTTAACTCTTCAGTAAATAAAAAATAATCTTTTGACAGCAGGGTGTAGTGTAGCATTAAACGTTGTACTGCACCTTTTTCAAAAAGAATGTAAGGAAAAGGTGAGCTGTTATGACAAAACTTTGGGGCGGACGTTTCCAAAAATCAGCAGAAGCATGGGTGGACGAGTTCGGCGCATCGATTGGCTTTGACCAACAGCTTGTTCTAGAAGACCTTGAAGGTAGCGTAGCGCATGTTACGATGCTTGGCGCAACAGGAATTTTACCAACTGCTGACGTAGAGGCAATTCTCAGTGGCCTTGCACAATTACAAGAAAAAGCAATCGCAGGAGAGCTTGAATTTACAGTTGCCAATGAAGATATTCATTTAAATCTGGAAAAAATGCTCATTGATTTAATTGGTCCTGTAGGTGGAAAGCTTCACACAGGCCGTAGCCGCAATGACCAAGTAGCAACGGATATGCATATTTTCTTGAAAAAACGTGTGAAGGAAGCAATCGGTTTAATTGAGACATTCCAAAAGACATTGCTTGAAAAAGCTGAGGAGCATGTAGAGACAATTGCTCCGGGCTATACACATTTACAACGTGCTCAACCAATCTCATTTGCCCATCATTTAATGGCCTATTTCTGGATGTTAGAGCGTGATAAACAACGCTTTACGGAGTCGCTTAAACGTATCGATATTCTGCCTTTAGGCGCAGGTGCGATGGCAGGGACAACTTTCCCAATCGACCGCTTAAAATCCGCGGAGCTTTTAGGCTTCAGCGAGGTTTATGCAAACTCTATGGATGCGGTAAGTGACCGTGATTTTATCGTTGAATTTTTAAGCAATTCATCATTATTAATGGCGCATTTATCTCGTTTTGCTGAGGAAATTATTTTATGGTCGACAGATGAATTCAAATTTATCGAATTAGATGATGCCTTCTCAACAGGTTCTTCTATTATGCCACAAAAGAAAAATCCTGATATGGCAGAGTTAATCCGTGGAAAAACGGGACGCGTTTACGGTAACTTAATGGGCTTATTAACCGTTCTTAAAGGAACACCATTAACGTACAACAAAGATATGCAGGAAGATAAAGAAGGTATGTTTGATACAGTCCATACAATTCTTGGTTCTCTAAAAATCTTTGAAGGTATGATTCGCACAATGTCAGTCAATACAGAGCGTTTGCACCAGGCAGTACACTCTGACTTCTCCAATGCTACGGAGCTTGCAGATTATCTAGCAACAAAAGGTATGCCTTTCCGTGAAGCACATGAAGTGACAGGAAAACTTGTATTCACATGTATTCAAAAGGGTATCTACTTATTAGATTTACCGCTTGAAGACATGAAAAAAGAAAGTGAGCTTATCGAAGCGGATATTTACGATGTATTAGCACCTGAAGCAGCCGTTCGTCGTCGTCATTCATTAGGTGGTACAGGATTTGATCAAGTAATAATCCAAATTGAAAAAGCAAAAGCTTGTCTTGTTTAACCATCTCCTTAGCGTGCATGTCCTTGTGACTTTTGCATAGATATTCATTAAAGCTGTCCAGTGAGGCACTATGAAAAACCATTTTCCTTTTTCGTTAGAGCTAGAGGGCGAAACGAAAAAGAGCCCCTTACATAGGTGAAGGACAATCCCCAATTCTGGAGACGCGGAATTGGGGTTTTTGTGTAAAGAAATAACAAAGGGAGGGATTTCAATGAATGAGCGTTTTTCAAAGGGGTACGAAACAATTAAACAGTATGTAACAAAGGAAGAAGCGGCGAGAATGCTTGAGGCAGATGCACTAGCTGACATCGCACCAGATTTACGCAAAATGATTATTGAATTTGCCTATGGTGATGTTTATTCTCGACCAGGGCTAGATGCAAAAAGCCGTGCACTTGTTGTCATTACAGCAGTAGTAACTCAAGGTGCTACCCCACAAACAAAAACACATATTAAACGAGGTCTACATGCAGGTTTGACACAGACAGAAATTGTGGAAGCATTATTACAATTAGTACCATACATTGGTTTTCCACGTGTCCAAAATGCTTTAACCATTGCGCAACAGGTTTTTAAAGAAGACGCCTAAAATAAAACTCTGCATTTTCGTGAAGTTTTATTCTTGAAGAAGCCACTGTTGTTAAAAATGCTCTTCACATGAATAAACACTTACGAAACGGTTCATATTAAGAGAGGAATCACTTATTAATCTAATGTGATTAGGAGGATGTAGAATGAGTAGTCAAACACCCAAAGACCAGGAATCTCAGGAAAGTCCGCCACAGTTGTATTAGGTGAGCTTCTAAAAAATCTTAAGTAATTTGGTGAGGCAGAGGATATTCTGTTTTGCTGTAGCTTAAGAAGAAGCAAAAAACAATACAGATATAATCAATAGAAATAAGTGTTCTTGGATCCAGAATTTTTCTGGGTCCTTTTTTATTTAACATTAATTGCCCTAAAACCCGATTGGTGAGAAGAGGAACGCACCGATTAATTATCACTTTATAGAAGAATTTGACTTTTTCAGAAAACTGTATTACTCTAAGTATGACAGATTTCTGTTTGGTGATAAGCGATACAGATTGGAGGGAGAAAATGAATATTCATTTAGATCCAAGCAGTGAATTACAGCTCTATAAACAGTTATCGAATCAGTTAATTGAGTTAATTGCTAAGGGAAAGCTAAAAAATGGTGACACATTACCTTCAGTTCGTTCAATGGCTTCGGATTTAGGTATTAATGTTAGCACAGTTAGTAAGAGCTATCATGAACTTGAAGAAAAAAGGTTAATCGAATTAAAGCCGAAAGCAAAGGCTATCATTATCGGTGGTCAAAAAAAAGAACTGGAAGAGACGGAAGTTGAAAAAGTAGAAAATGCATTAAAACCAATTATGGCAGAGGCCTTTGCACGTGGTCTCGAAAAAGATCAGATGACAAGTTTGTTTCATCGAATTTTAAAACAATGGAAGTAGGGGAAATATGCTTTTTATATTAAGCATCTTCATCTTTGCAGGGGTACTGGAAACAGTAACACCATATTTGTCGAGAAAAACAACAGTGTTTGGTGTGTCAATTCCAGAGCCCTATGTGCAACATCAGCAATTACAACTATTTAAAAAGCACTACAGCATGTTTGTAGGGAGCATCGCAGCTGCATTTCTTTTAGGCCAAATTTTACTATTATTGACGTCCATTCAGGAAGAGAAATTTGTTTTACTATCCTTTATATTCCTATGTGTCATGTTTCTCCTATCAGCTGCTCTTTCTATGTCTTATCATATAAAAATAAAAAAACTAAAAAAACAAGAAAATTGGGAGGCACATGTCAAAACTGTTTATGTGACGGATCTATCTTTACGTGATAGAGATGAAGTACTTTCACCTATATTTTTCGCATTACCAATTATTATCACGTTAGCGTTGATTACCTTTACCTATATGAATTACAATGCCATTCCGGATGTGTTTGCAACCCATTGGAATGCAGCAGGTGAGGCAGACGGTTGGACTGAAAAAACGTGGATCTCTGTAATTGTCATGCCACTTATTTTACTAGGGACACAAATTAGCTTATTCATTATAAGTTTTGGTATGAAAAGTGCCAAAATTCAATTGAGCGCACAGGCGAAAGAAGCTTCGGCCAATAGAGAGCTTACTCAGCGTAAATATGGCAGCTGGTATTTAGCGGCGATTAATTATAATATGACCATTCTTTTTGTTGTTTTACATTACACGACAGTGATTTTAAAAGATCAAACAGCTCCTTATTTCTTCCCTCTTTTTATTGTATCTATGATCGTTTCTTTAGGGGGACTTATCCTCTTCAATTGGAAATTAAGTAAAAGTAATGAGCGCTTTGATGATTTACATACAAACGAAACAGCTTCAGCCGATGATCGATACTGGAAATGGGGTATTTTTTATAGTAATAAAAATGACCCTTCACTATTAGTAGAAAAGAAATACGGTATTGGTTGGACTGTGAATATGGCGAATAAATGGAGCTATATCATTTTACTTGTCATATTTTTACCAATCTTGTTAGTCATTTTCATATAGAGGGAGAGATTTTATGAAAAAACTTATAGTTTTATGTTGTGCACTTTTATTATTAGCAGCATGCGCTCAGAAGGAAGACAACACAAAAGGGAAAGAGACGAAAGGGGACAATAAAATGAATGAACAACTAATAGGTAAATGGGAAGGGAATATTGAGACACCGAATGGAGCATTTCCAATTATCGTTGATTTGCAAAAAGATAACGGGAAACTATCAGTACCTGGGCAAGGGAATTATCCATTTAAAAGCATTACATATAATGGAGATCAAGTGAATGTTTCCATCAACTTAAATGGCTCTGCAATTGAAATTAATGGCACATTAAAAGATGGGCAAATAGAAGCAACATTCCAACAAAATGGTGGCAAATTCCCACTTGTCTTAAAGCCATTCAAAGAACAGCCAAAACAACCAGTTACGTATGAAACGTTAAAGATTCCTGTTCAAAATGGTGAGTTAACAGCGGCTCTTCAAAAGGCTAGTAACGAGCCATCTCCAGTTGCGCTTATTATAGCAGGCTCTGGTCCAACGGATAAGGATGGAAATTCAGCCTTAGCTGGTAAAAATAATAGCTTAAAAATGATTGCAGAAGGCTTAGCAAAAGATGGTATTGCAACTGTTCGCTATGATAAACGTGGAATTGGCGATAATCAATCCCTTTTAACAAAGGAAGAGGATTTAACGATCGACCAATACGTAGATGACGCAGTTCAAGTAATAAATACCCTGTTAGCCGACAAAGCTTATTCAAGTGTTCATATTATTGGTCATAGCGAAGGCTCACTGATCGGTTTGCTAGCCGCACAAAAAGCAAAGGTAGAGTCCTTTGTTTCCATCGCAGGCACTGGAAGACCAATAGATGAAGTTCTGTTAGAGCAAGTAAAAGGTCAGTTTACACCAGCCCTTCTAAAAGAATCAACAGATGCTCTTGCATCCTTGAAAAAAGGCGAGCTAGTGAAGAACGTTTCACCAGAATTACAATCTCTCTTCCGATCTTCCATTCAACCATATATGATTTCATGGTTAAAATATAACCCTGCAAGTGAGTTAGCAAAAGTAAGTAGCCGAGTTTTAATTGTTCAAGGAACAACTGACTTACAAGTAGTTGCAACGGATGCGGAAGCATTAAAGAAAGGTAAACCAGATGCCGAGCTTGTATATATGGACGGCATGAATCATGTGTTAAAAAATGCTACAGCAGATCGCGCGAAAAATTTAGCGACGTATTCAGACCCATCATTACCACTTCATAAAGAATTGTTGCCAGCCATCCAGCAATTTATTAAGAAATAGAGACTAGGAATGGAGAAGGTCTGATTCTACAAAGGAATCGATAGTGAAAGTTTCTGATATACAATTAGGCGAAATTAAAAGTGCGATTATATTTTCTTCACCAATCCAAAGCGATATAAGAGAATGCGCTTTCAAAGGTGAGGAAGGACTTGAAAGATGGTCTGAGCATAAAAAATAATAGAAAAGAACTTGGTTTACTTTCAATCATAGGAAGTAAGCCAAGTTAGACTATAAGTTCTGAATCTAACTGTACTTTGTGAGCATAAAATAGAGAATCGTAGAGATCAGAACGAAGACTACCAGAAAGCCATTTAGCAACAGTCCACTTGAAAAATTAGAGTTTGCAAAGCTCCCATTCAAAACCAAGAGTGAGTAATGATACCCCCTATTCTGAAGCAAAGTTCCAGATGGATTTAAACTTCAAACATTTGATGATATCCACTTTTTTCATTTCATTTACTTGTGATGATTTCCGTGAAAGCTTTACGAAGGTCATTAGCGAGGGTGAAGTTAATCGATCGGTAATAATAAGATAAGGAGATGAAAGAATGGGAATCCTAGATATTAAAAATTTTTCAAAAGTGTATAAAGGTGAAAAAAAAGCTGTCGATAACATAAGTTTATGTGTTGAAAATGGCGATGTTTTTGGATTTATAGGTCATAATGGAGCAGGGAAAAGTACAACAATCAAATCAGTAGTAGGAATCCTAGATTTTGAAGAAGGCGACATCTACATTGATGGGCATTCTATTAAGAAAGAGCCGCTTGTATGCAAATCGAAATTTGCTTATATTCCTGATAGTCCCGAATTATATGAACATTTGACAGGAATCCAGTATTTAAATTTTGTAGCAGATATTTTCGGAGTTCCGGAAGATGTTCGAGTAAAGAGAATAAAAGAATATTCTGGAATGTTTGGGATAACAGAAAGTCTTGGAAATCTAATATCCTCTTATTCTCATGGAACGAAGCAAAAGTTAGCAATAACTGGGGCTATTATTCATGAACCAAAGCTTTTGATTCTGGACGAGCCATTTGTAGGTCTTGATCCAAAAGCAGTAGTTGATTTAAAAGAGATAATGAAGAAAATGACTGCTAAAGGGAATGCAATATTTTTTTCAACACATGTCTTAGATGTTGCAGAAAAGCTTTGTAATAAGGTGGCCATGATTAATCGTGGAAAGCTAGTTTATAGTGGTACGATGGATGACATAATACAAAATCAAACATTGGAAGAGTTCTTTATGAAGGAGTTAAAAGATGAAACACTTATCGATTCTTCTGAAAATTAGGATTATTTCACTAGTGAGACTTAATACCCTAAAAGGTAAAGCCAACTTTGGTGATAAAATGGCTATTGTTGGTATATTTCTTGCGTCTGCTTTCGGGCTAGCGTATATTACAAGTCTTGGATATTTGCTGAATGAATATAATATGAGAGAACACATACTTGCATATTCATTCTTAGTGAGTACTCTTATATCATTGTTTATAGCATTTTTTAGTGCTAGTGATGAGTTTTTTGGAAAAAGAGATTATGACACATTAATGTCACTTCCTATTAAAACATCGATAATAGTAGTAAGTAGATTCTTATATATATATTTCTTGAATACGGTAGTATCTTTAATAATCATGCTTCTAATGGGAGCAGTATATTTCTTTACAGGAACAGTAAGCGGCGTTTTTTGGATAAAGATACTGATTGGAATACTTACAGTTGCATTAGTGCCATCAATTATAGCATCAATTGTTAGTATAGTAGTTTTAGAAGTTTCATCGAGAGCAAAATATTCTCGTGCGGTTTCTTCATTTAGCTATATGTGTATTATTTTATTTTTAGTATTAGCACCAACATTGAGTAGTTATAAATTAGACCCAAGCGATATGAAATTGATCTTAACAAATATATTGAATCAGGCTAACCAAGTGTATCCAATGTTTTATTTGTTTAATAAAATACTGGTAACAGGAAAAGTGGGAGATTTTCTTATATATATAGCAGTTTCAATAGTGTTAACAGTGATTTTCATTATAGGTCTCTCATTTGTATACAAAGGACTAAATACTAGAATACGATCAATGAGTAGTAACAAAAAATATGAAATAAAAACATTAAAAAGATCAAGTAAATTAAAAGCATTATATGTGAAAGAAATCAAACGACTATTTTCGTCCACAACGTACTTAATAAACACAACATTCGGAATGATCATGATGGTTATTTTTACGATTTCTTTAATGATTTCAATTACAAAAGTGATGGAAAATATGCCGATAAATACTATTAATACAGTAGAGACTCTGTATGGCGTAACACCGTATATAATGTCATTGATGGTATGCCTATCAAATACAAGTAGCGTGTCTTTTTCACTTGAAGGTAAAAATATTTGGATAATCAAAACTTTTCCATTGTCGAAAGAATTGGTTGTAAAGAGTAAGATACTTGTTAATCTTACGCTTACAATACCTCTTACGATAATAAACGGAATAATAATCGGAAGAGTGTTTGGAGCAACATTATTTCATTCCATCACATTAGTACTTCTTCCATGTGCATTTGCAGTATTTTCAGCAATATACGGAGTCGCTATTAATTTAAGATTTGTCAATTATAGTTGGCAATCAGAACTCCAAGTAGTAAAGCGGAGTATATCAAGTGTATTGGGGTTTTTCGGTGCAGCGATTCTGGTATTCATTGCAGCAGTTCCAAGAGTACTATGGTCAGGTTCGATAGTAGGTATATATGATGTTATTATTATTTTATGCTTGGGCATCGTAACTAGCATGTTATATGCAAAAACAATAAATGGTGAGCCTATTTAATTTGGGAAGAGTAGTGTGAAGATGAAATTATTAAATATTATTGAAAAAAGTAAGCTAAATAAAGACTAAAATTAATTGAAAAATCGAAAAATAGAGTGTTCCGCTCACTCGCTTTCATTACTGTTTGTATCGTGAAGCGGACAAGGGAGAGAATGGAGATTATTATGAATACATCTAAAAAGTCAGTACGTATAATTCCTTGGATATTTTGTGCCTTGTTTTTGGCGTTTTCAATTATTGGTGTACAAAATATATCGGATGAGATTCCTATTACCTTCAACATAGCCGGTCCCAATTTAAATGGCAGTAAGTATTTTATCTTTATATATCCTGCATTGTCTTTATTTATAGGGATTACTGCGTTAGGTGGAGTAGGGAAAAAGAAAAATACTAAATTACAAGGAAACTTACCATTTATAATTCTTGGGAACTTAATAGTAGGTGGATTTATGGTTTATACAATCTTATCAAATTGGAATATGTAATTCCTCTTGCAATTCTAAGCTTCTTTGCATTTTACTTGTTGAAAACCCAGTTTTCGCATTAGAAAAATTTGATATACATTTTCCACCCCCAGTACCATCCATTCTGATAGTCCTCAACTAATCTATCATATTATGGATAAGTTTACCCGCGGAAGCAGAGCAAATACCCGCGGAAGCAAGGTAAATACCCGTACGAAACAAATTAGTATATAACCAAAAGAAGTATGCTCAAATCAAAAAATGATGAGCATACTCTTTTGTTTTTTGAGCAAGTTGTCGATGATATTTGTTAAAACGTATACCATGTTAATAAGTTCATTATAGTGAAACATTTACTACTACTTTATCGTACAATAACTAAGCAAGGAGAGGTTTATTTTAATTCATTTAAAATGAATGACATAGCACATGCAACTATTTAAAAAGAAGGTGTTTTTATGTATAGCATTGGGAAATTTTCGAACCTGTGCAATGTTCCTATAAAAACCATTCGTTATTATAGTGATATTGGGTTACTCGAACCATCCTTTATAGATCAAGTGACAGGCTATCGTTATTATGATTACGATAAAATGAAAGAGCTGAATACTATACAGGTTCTAAAACATTGCCATTTTTCATTAAAAGAAATTGAACAGATTATTAACAGAAAAAATGATAGGCAAGATTTAGAGGCAAGATTAAATAAAAAAGTTCAGGAATTAGAGCACCAACAAGAAATAATCGCTGAACAAATTCAAAATATTGTCCAAGTGAAAAATTCTATAAGGCACACTGAGACATTTAATCCAAAGCCAATATTATCAAGTTGTTACATAGAAGAACGCCCAAAAACACAGGTGCTCTCCATCCGTAAAAAGATACATATTATTGAAATGGATAAGCTAGTACAAAAATTATTTGAACGAATATATGCGTATCAATTTGAGATAGATGGTGAGCTTGTTGCAATTCTCCACCAACAGAACAGGAACCAAAATATAGCAGATGTTGAACTGCTGTTACCAGTAAAAGGAACTCAACAGGGGGAGCACATTAAAGTAATATCAGAAGGCAAGTATGCTTGTATAGATGTAAAAGGGCCGTATTCAGAGCTACATTTTGGCTATAGTCGCTTGCAGGAATGGCTTACTGAGCAATCCCTTCAGGTAGAAGGGGTGTTTATGGAGCAATACATAAAGGGGTTAGTCCCAACTGAAGTCATAAATCCAATTAATATTAAACCAAATATGGAGCTACATCCTAATGATTTTTTGACGAAAGTGTTTGTGAAAGTAAAAAACTAGCTAAACTCTCCAGTAGATGGAGACTTTATTCTGTATTTAGCAAGGTAAGAAATATCTTGCTACTAATATATAGAATGGGGTATATTGATGAAAACAAATACAGGACAGTTTGCATTTCTTAAAGGTAGTTCGTACGAGATTGGGCAACAACAAGCGCGAGAATATCAAAAAAACCCTTTTGCGAAATCGGTATTCTTTACGGAAAATTTAACTTCTGACAACTCTTATTTTGAAATGAAAGCACATATTGAGCAGTATTGCCCAGGTTTAAATAAAGAATTAGAAGGCTTTGCGGAAGGCTTTGGCTATGAGCCCGAACAATTAAATTATTATCAAAATGCGTGGTTAATTCCAGGGGGATGTAGTTTAGGGGCTATATTACCTGGAAAAATGGCGGATGGAAAAACATATGTTTTAAGAAATTACGATCTATCACCTGATATTTCAGATATGCGTTTATGTACAACAGACGTCGAAGGGAAATTTACTCATACAGGATTTTCTGTTTCTACATTTGGTCGAAGTGAGGGCTTAAATGAGAAGGGGCTATGTGTTGCATATGCATCATGTGGTATGCCCATTGGCAAATATCCTGGTATGAGACCACCAGTTCTACCTGGGTTACAGTTTATGGTTATTGTAAGAGCCCTGTTAGAAAATTGTAAAGATGTCGAAGAAGCAATTTATATGGTTAACAATATGCCAGTAGGAACGAATATGAATATGCTTATTGCGGATGCAAATGGCGACGCAGCTTTGATTGGAACATATGACGGGATAAAAGAAGTTAAACGTGCAGAACTCGATTATCTTATTGCAACTAACCACGGACTATTTTCAGCAATACAAGAAATGGAGCCTGGCAAGCTCGAGCATTCTCAATTAAGATATGATATTTTAGAGGCGAAATTTAAGGAAAGTGGAAAAAGATCTATTGATGAAATCCAAGAACTTCTTTTAACAGAGTTCCCTAACGGATTATCCGTCCATAATTACAAAGAAAGCTTTGGAACAGTACATTCAATTTTATTTAACCTTACTGATTTGCAAATGGAATTTTCATTTGGCTCACCATTACAAAATCAGGTAAACAAAATAGACGTTGGCGAGAATTTTGTGAAAACATCAACACCTGTTGAATTTAATAATAAAAGCTATGGAACAGAATTTTGGAAAATAATAAAATCTTAAACAACAAAAAGACCTATCCTTGGTTTGGTGAGAGGTCTTTTTGTATGTACAAACGATCATACTGCGTAAAAGAAAGAAATACACATTAACGCTCGATTTTGACATTTATACTAAAGCGCAAAATCTCGATTATCTTTACTTATAATAAACTAGAAAAATTACCATTCATCGAAGTTATTTTCTATGGGTCGAGTATATTATGAGGGCTGAACGTGCTATTTAGTGGCTATCATTCGTAGTCAATTCTCTTTATCTTGTTTATTAACTCAATTCGTTCGTTACTACTTGGATAAATTCATCTCTATATTGTGATTCAAAAATAGTAACCCCTTTCTCTTTGGAAAGTTGTTGTAACTTTTGAATCTTTGCTTCATCTTGCTCCATAAAGGCTTTTTCCACATATTGTAAATCTTGCAAGATATGATGTATAAATGTATCACCTTCTCTTTTGATATCTATAGCAATAAAATCAAAAGATAAAAATGCTTTAGTAGGGTTGATAATTTTATCAAACAGATAGTTTAAAGCTTTAAAAGGGACATAAGGGATACCTTTCTTATACTCATATTTCTCAATAATAGGTAAAATCTCATTAATAAATCTTTGTATTTTTTCTATTTCGTAAAGCTTTGTATCCTCGAAATCATGCATCTCGATAATCTGCTGTATTTTTTCATATTGATTTTGTTCTAACAGTTGCTTTATATAAAGGAGCTCTTCTTTGAATTTGGATCGGACTTTTTTACTTAATTGCCGATGATCAATAACAGCGTATTCGATTAGCTCCCAGTCTATCTCTGGACCAAAATGTGGTCCTAAAAAATATTTAAGTTCTTCAAAATCGCTCACTTCGGTAACTCCCTTTAAATTAGTATTCTTTTAATCGTGCAGTAAAAACAAGAAAAACTTAGCCTAACCGCTCATTGGACGTCGCCAGTAGAAGCTGTGTCAGGGTAATTTCCTTTTTTTACTTAATTTCCAATAATTATTTATTTTACATAAAAAATCATTTTATAGAAACATATATTTTTATTTCATTTTTTTAAAAAATAAAATGAACCTTTTACAATCCCCGTTTGTATAGTCAGTGAACATATAAAAAGGGAGGGTTTATTTTGGAACTTATTGTGAAGGATATTGTGAAAAAATATAATGGTGTGAACGTTTTGGATGGTGTGTCGGCCACATTTAAAATGGGGTATTGTTATTTATTATTAGGTCAGAATGGAGCAGGTAAATCTACATTATCAAAATGTATAGCTGGAGATGTAAAACCTGATGGTGGTTCCATTCTATTCAATGATTCGTCCCAATATGTGCATGAGCAAGTTGCGCTGCAGTACCAATTTTTTTCGAGTTATCAGCATCTGAAAATTCGTGAAGTGATGGCCCTTTTTACTACATTGACGAACAATAAAAATGATTTGGGAGAGTTATATGAAATATTAGGATTACCAACTTATGATCACATCTTATTGAAAAATGCGTCAGGCGGTCAGCGAAAAGCAGTATCGATATTCCTTTCTTTTTTATTAAATAAACCGATTATCATTTTAGATGAGCCGTTTGCTGATTTAGATTTAACTAAGAAAAAGCAATTGATGTTTTACTTACAAGATGAAATTCGTCAACGTAACAAAATGATTATCATTATTAGTCATGAGGTGGCAGGGTTAGAACCGCTATTTGATTATGTAGTGATCTTAAAAGACGGGAAGCTCATTGAAAATAGCACACAGGATGAGCTCTATAGAAAATACACAGACGCGAAATTGCCAGGAATCGAAGGTCTTTATTATGAAGTGACAGGCCAAATTTTAGGAGGAAGAGTGGGATGATGAAACAAATTGCACGAATTTATATGTTAGAAAATATACGAAATGCAGGAATGTCTATTGGAAACTTGTCGCCAGCATTTATTTTTTTGATCATGTCAGTTATTTGTAAAAACATGATGAACGGAGAAGCATTTGATTATCTAATTAAAGGTCAGTTTTTACCAGTTTCAATTTTAATGTTAATTTTCTCATTTGCATTTTCTAGCGCTACTATATATTTGGCAGATATGAAGGCTAATAAAACGTTCCAATGGGTACAACGAACAGGCGTGAAGCCACACACTTACTATATTGGTATGGGAATCGGTGTCTTTACATTATTAAATGTATTTTTAGTGCTATTACTCATTGGTTATTCCTTCATCATTGATATTTCACTTTCATCTTACTTTATGATTATTTTGATTAGTAATTTTGTTTTACTGGCATTATATCCATTGAGTTTTATATTAGCAGGTCTATTTAAAAACGAGAAAGTAGCTCAAAGTATGTTAGTGCCAATTATGATTTTATTCATGTTTTCAGTAACGATGACAACGATGTTTTTAACAATTGGTGGGAAAAACCCACATGATTATTATATTTTTCTAAGCTGGAATCCAATGCTTTATTTAAATGATAGTTTGCAAATGTACTTAAATTTAATTAATGAAACATGGCTTCCGCAATATCAATATTGTATAATTTTAGCAGTTATTAGCATGGTGTTAGCTGCCATTGCTAAAAAAGTATATAGCAGTCGGTAGGTGATATTATGGGAATTGGATTTATTGTATCTTTTATTGTCATTGGAGTTTGGACTATTATTATTTTGGGAATCACAATCCCGATGAATAAAAAATATGTTGTTCGCGAAAATGGAAAAATTAATTATAAAAAAACAACAATTTATTTACGGTGGAATGTATTTGATACTTTAACGCTCGTTATAGCCATATATACAATACTTTGTGTGCAGGCATTAAACATGCTTTTGTCATTCTCTCAAACAATCGAAAATCCATATGTGCAATTTTTTACAAATCAATCGCAAGCATGGGTCATTGTAATAGTCGCATACTTAGTTTCACGTGTGTCCATAACATTGAAGTCCATTAAGGCTCATTGGGGGGATGAGCTAGATGATAAGCAATGAGGAGTGGATGGAGGCCTA
Source organism: Lysinibacillus xylanilyticus (assembly GCF_001183605.1). GTDB lineage: Bacteria > Bacillota > Bacilli > Bacillales_A > Planococcaceae > Lysinibacillus > Lysinibacillus xylanilyticus. The sequence goes on from NZ_LFXJ01000005.1 coordinate 569,123, forward strand.
TAAAAGCGGCGATGTCGAGGGCTTTGAACAGCTCTATAGTCGTTTGTATGAGCCATTGTACTGCTTTTTATTTCGCTATACTCGGGAAGATCAGCTTAGCATTGATATTGTGCAAGACACCTTTGAGCGTTTACAATATATAAAAGAAGATTTTGATCAGCAAAAGGGAACGATTAAAGCATTTTTATTTCAAATCGCGTATCGTTTAATGATAAATAAATTAAATCGGCGCAAAAAATGGCGCTCACTCTTCCCGTTTTTAGTACCGACGTCAAGTCCTCGGATATCAGCTGACGAGAAATTAACGATTCAAGAAGCGATTCTTCGCTTACCTGATAAGCAACGAGCTGTTATTTTGCTTGTTTATTATCATGATTTGCCACAGGAAGAAATTGCACAAATTTTGTCCATTCCACTTGGTACAGTTAAATCGAGGCTACATAATGCGATAAGGACTTTAAAGGAAGAGCTAAAGGAGGATTTCGATGCTTAAGGATGAATTTCAAAAAGAACAATGGTTAAAAGACAGCTTAGATCACGATAAAGTGGAGATTCCCCAGCAGCTAATGACATACAAGAAAAGTCGCTGGCAACGTTTTCTTCAATATTTAGCTTCACCAACAAAGGATCCGTTAGAGCCAATATGTACATCTTCAGTCGGCTACACCTCTTTGAAAATAGTGCCTATTGTTGCGGCTGTATTTATTACAATTCTCCAAATTTTATTGCAATAAATTTTATGACTTACGTTACACAAAACTTTTGTAGCTGACGTTTCACTTTCGCTACATAAAACAATTGCGGAAAGAAGTTAAATTTCTCACTGCCACAATCTTCTGGTTGTGGTATTTTTGATGAATAAAATACTATTTATTGCCCATTTTAAGGAAATGGTTAGGTTAATTTGGAGGTTAGTGCTTTGAGGGTTTTGAAAAATTTTCCACAGCCAAATACAATAAAAGGTCAGCTTCATCGAGTACTTGTATGGATTACTTTTATTATTGGTCTATGTATTTTTATTCCAACGCTTTATATTGAATATCGGCAAACCATTCAACATCAAAATGAAGAGATGACACATTATTTGGATGCCCAAACATATTTTTTTGAAAGCTGGTTATCAGAGCGATCCAGTGATATACATACAATAGCTAACTTAGATTATATAAAGGACTATAATTATGAAAAATCTCAAGCTTTTTTTCAAGATTTTAAAGAAAAAACAGATTTCACAGACTTAATATTCGTCAATAAAGAGGGCATCGTGCAATTTGATACAGCTACCGAATACAGTACTACTGGTGTTAGTATGGATGTAAATGACCGTAAGTATTTTCAAGTTGCTAATAAAACGAAGCAACCGTATATAACAGATATTTTAATAAGTAAAGTTACAAAGCAGCCTATTATTGCATTTGCTTCACCGATTCTTAATGCACAGCAACAATTCAATGGTGTAGTTTTTGGCGCAGTAAATTTAGATACCATCAATCAACTGTTACAAGAATCGAGAGTAGGCTTTTTAGGGCATTCTTATATTATAGATCGGGAAGGTACTATGCTCACTGAATTTATCAATAAACAACACCGATCTTCTGGCAATTATTTAGTTGATGAGCATATCCTGAACGCTGCATTAAAAAATAAAATAAATGGCCTCGAGCTTTATAAAGACGCGAATGAGAAGTGGGCTCTTGCTAAAAGCAAGCCTATAAATGGAGGGAAATGGTTTATCATATCAGAAATTGGTCTGTTAGAGGCTTATAAACCATTAATCATTAGATTTTCATTGATAACATTTTGCTTAGTAGTAGGTTCTTTTTTTACGATTAAAATGATGCTACACCTCTCTAAAAGAATCGAAGAACCTATTCAGCAGCTTCTTACAGGTGTTAGAAAGGTAGAACAAGGTTATTATGATTATCAAATAAATGAACAACAGCTGGCACCTTATGCGCTAGAATTTCAGGAGCTTTGTGCATCCTTCAATGAAATGAGCGATAAGGTGAGAAAAGATACTATCTTACTAAAGGAATTATCGATTACCTGTCAGTTGACGAAGCTGTATAATCGTCGTTATTTAAATGAACAGGGGGAGCTTGTTTTTCAGAAATGTTTAGAAGAGCAAAACCACTGTTCATGTATAGCAATTGATATTGATTTTTTCAAAAAGGTCAATGATACATATGGACATTTAATCGGAGATGAAGTACTACAGCACGTCGCAAACATCATTTCAAATTCTGTGCGAAGTATCGACATTGTTACAAGGTATGGGGGAGAGGAGTTTGTCATTTTATCCCCAAATACTACGCTAGAGAGTTCAGTGAAAATAGCGGAAAGAGTTCGGCAACATGTTGAAGATAATCCTTATTATGCGGATAATTTAGAGATTAATGTGACAGTGAGTATTGGTATCGCAGGATATGGTCATTCTAAAAATATTTCAACATTTTACGAGCTACTTGACAGTGCGGATCAAGCACTTTATATTGCTAAGGAAAGCGGTCGAAACCAACTTAGAGTATATGATAATACAGGCATAGTTGATGTAGGGCAACTACTTTAAAAGACAAATTTGGAAAGTGGTGTTTACATGAAGGGAATTATACTAAGTAAATTAAAAGAAATTGAAAATAAGTATCAAGTGAAAATTTTATATGCTGTAGAATCTTAAAGGCTTTGTAAATGCCTATATAAAGCGGTTTGAGTGGGGGGGAGCTATGAGCTAGCCCCACTTTTAGCCCCATTTCCAATAGCACGGTCAAATGTGTCTATAATTTTATCTTCCATTTCTCTCAATACATGCCCGTATGTTGTATGGATTATTTCGGGCGTATTCCCCAATCGTTCGGCAATGGCTTTCACAGGAATATCATTATTCATCAAAATTGTAGCGTGTGTGTGTCGTAATCCATGTATAGTGGTAGCTGGCAATCCAGCTGCTGCTACAATACGGTTAAAAATGGCATTTAATCGTGTAGAAATAAAAGGTTCAGCGGTGATAGGCGATATAAAAATAAAGGAATCGTCTTTTGTAATATCGTCAAGTAATTTCCGACCATGCGACAGCAAAAACGCTTTAACAGCTACTCGATAACGCTTTAACTGCTGTAAAACAATCTCATCTATTTTTATGGTACGCTCGCTATTCTTTGTTTTCGTGGAGTCTACACCATTATTACCTCTATGACGCTCGATGGTAATCGTTTGATTAGTAAAGTCGATATTCCTCCATTGAAGCCCCAACGCCTCACCTTTACGCATGCCAGTATAAGCAATCGTTAAAAACAAACTATAATAGGCAATATCTTCCTTTAGCTTAATATGATTCAGTAATATACTTAATTGCTCAGGTGTAAGATAGTTCTTCTTTGCTTCTTTCCCTCTTAGAGATGGCAAGATAGTACCCTGTAGTTTATTTCGTGTTAGGATTTCTTCTTCTACCGCTGCATTGATAGCAACTTTAAATAAATTATGAAGTAATCTGACCGTACTAGGTTTATATTTCTTTTCTAACTCATTAATGTAATGTTTCTGATAGATCGATTTAGTCAGTTGTTGTAGTTTAAAATGACCGATCAATGGCTTCATTTGTAAACGAATAGCCATTTCACGTTGTTTCTGTGACGCGATTTTCCATTTTTTTTGATTGGCTTCATACCATATATCTAGCCATTGTCCGACAGTTAGGTTATCATTTTCTATATGTTTAGTTTCACCACGCAGCGTTGCAGCCTTAACTTCCAGTAGGGCTTTCAATGCTGCTTTTTCTGTTTTAAAACCACTTTTCTTCTTCTCTTTCCGCTTTCCAGTAGCATCATAATACTTATGTCGAAACATCCATAGCTTTTCTTCATTTGCATTGAAATAGTGATATATTTCAGGTTCTTTTGTTGATTTATATAACTTCACTCATACCATTCCTTTCTATAGCTTTGGCGAGCGTATGTACAGGAATAGGTGAGTGTGATTAATCTAAATTGTCGAATATATTCAAAAATCTATCACGGATACATTCAGATAAAAATTTATCAAACTGTTCTTCTATATAGTCAATTACATATACAGGGGCTTTTACATTGTCTAAATTCAAATAAAATTCGTCTGAAATTAGAATATCTTTAAATATGATTTGTTTGAGTTTGTTAAAAAGTACAGAAGTATCTACTTCAAAATCAAAAACTAAAAGTTCACCCTCATACTTAAGCATTAAGTTAATTAAAAATTTACTTTTAGCCCTGTAAGCATAGTTCCCAACTTCCTCCCACTCAGAAGGATCCTTAATCTGATTTTTTGACATCATATCGACTTTACAATCTATTGAAATGTCATTAAATGAAACACTCACATTAACAAAGGTGAACAAGTCACCTGTAGTACATTTTAAAAGTGTACATAGTTGCGTTAGTGTATCAAATTGAATACCTGAAACGTAATTATTATACAAGTTCGAAATAGTTGTCCTTGACAGCGTAGTTTGGTCTTTTACATTTTGTATATTTAGGCCTCGTTCAGCCATTAAAACCCTCAGATTGCAGTGGATAAAACCTGACATTTTCATACTCCCTTTCATAATGATTGTTTGAATTATATCATAAACGAATCAAAATAACCAATAAACTAATCAAATTTGATTGACTTTCAATTGAAAAAGACATATCATCAACATATGAATTATTATAACCAATAAGTTGGTTAATTTAATTGTGAAGGAGGTTTTGTTTTGGCTATTCAATTGAAATCACAAAACGCTTTTAGACAAGAGTTAATTAAATTAGGCTTTTCAAAAAGAGGGTTTGCCCGTTCTATAGGTGTTTCAGAAGCAACTTTGATTCAAATTTCAAATGGGAAGCAATCACCTAGACCCGAAACAGCTAAAAAGATTTGCAGTGCTTTATATGTGGAATTTGATGAAATTTTTGAAATTACCAATGAAAGAGGTGATTAAAGATGCTACCAGCAAACATTGAGGTCAATCTTGATAAGCAAGCCATTCGGCAATACATAGAGAAACGGCTTGATGAAGAAATAAGAGAAGTATTGTGGTGGATTGATTTAAACAAAATGGCAGAACTGACGAATATGTCACCAAGATTTTTAGAAAGTGAACTTGTATGTGATGTACGTATGCGAGCTATTGAGGTCAAGAAAAATCGTAAACGATGGTGGCCAGCGAGACAGGCTTTTGAAGTAATAAGTACAATTACAAGTGAGTGGTAATTAAAAATATGCTTTGGCGAGCGTATGTACAGGAATGAGTGAATTTATCATATGTAAAACTCAAGGTGGTGAAATAGATGAATGAAGAATATTTGATTGGTCGTATAACTGTGCATTTTGGCATTGATATTGTTTCCTTAGTGCACAAAGTTCATGGCCGTTTTTCGTACATGGATTTAGTAGAAGGAGACCATATCGAAGTAAAAGAGGATGACCAATACAAGGCTATTACTATTAAAGATATATTAGATAAAATTGTTGAACACGATTCAAGTCAAGTATGGAATCGTGGTTCATCAATTTATGAAGGTGCTCAAGTTAGGGTGAAGCTAGACCCTCAAGGAAACAAACTAGCAGTTTTAACGGAAAAAAGTCTAAAAATAAATAAAGTAATGTTTGCCCTTAAACAAGGGTTCATTACTCATGAGCAAGCTACACAAGCATTTTTGCAGCTTGAATTAGAAAATGATGAATAAAAGAGCACCTGCACAGTTTAAGCAACATAGGCATTGACAAGGTGGTGGTGACGATGTCTGATAATTTCTTTTTTCCAGTTTTCACTGGTCTACTCGAGCCAGAACATGTCGAAAAAATTGGTTCTGCTATATGGGAGTTTTTATGGTTAATATCTAAAGTTACAAAAGAAGTCGTCGAAAATGATGAAACTATCGGCATTGTTCTTGGCGGTAGGCCTGTTAAAAATATTGAAATGTCCGAATCGTTAGGTTACAGTCTGGCGAAAGTTGAACGAAATATTTCAACTTTAAAAAAACACGGATATATAACCACAAAGCGAACACCCTATGGAAATATTTTTAAAGTGAAAAACTCAAAGAAATTCTATAAAAATAGAACCCTCAAAAATGACGGTTCTGAAAGTAGAAAACCCTCAGATTTGGAGAGAGAACCCTCAAATTTGATGGAGAGAACCCTCAGATTTGAGGGATGTAATAAAGATATAAAAGATATAAAAGATATAAATACTACTCGTCAAAAAAAATATGACGAGGATAGCACCTATTTCAAAATGGCAATCTACTTTCATGAGAAAGTTTCTGAAGTTGCAAATGAAGCTGGAATATCTCATTTGATTAAAAAATCCAATATGCAAACATGGGCAAATGATATGCGAAAGCTTATTGAAATAGATCAAGTCGATAAGCACCAGGCTAAACAAGTAATGGATTGGGTAACACAAGATTCATTTTGGAAAACTAATGTACTATCAGCCAAAAAGCTTCGTGAGAGATTTATGGAGCTAGCTATCAAAATGAATGCAGATAAAAAACCTTCTCAACCAAAACAAAAACCGCAATATGATCCTAGAGATAAAGAAATAGAGTTCCAACGCTGGATACAAGACGGGAATGATCCAAATGACTTTGATTGGAGTGATTGAAACATAGGTTGTCAAAAGTAAGAAGCGAGGATGATACCAATGGAACTATTAAAACACTTAACTAGAGCAGAGAAAGTGAAAATTCGTAAAGCTGTTGTAAAAGAATTGGCACGATATCGAATTTCTAAATTTACTGATCCAGATAATGATAATGTTGCCTTTCACCAAATGATTGAACGAGCTATTGAGAGATTACCGACACCAGAACGTTTTCTAATTGAAGCAAGGTATTTATCAGCTAATAGTGAATACTTGACAGATTATCATGTCTACAATTTAAAGTTTGATCCACCAATAAGTTCAGTGACTTACACAAAGATTAGAGATACAGCTATGATAAAAATTTCATTGTTTTTAAATCTTGATACAGGTGTGGAAATTGAACATTTAATTCAAACAAACTATCCGGCTAGGTTTAGCTGAAAGGAGGTTGTGCTGCATGAATCAAACTATTATTTCTGAAGCTTTCGGTGAACAATTAGCGCTTATTACAGCTAACACATCTTATGCAATTGAAAGTGATTCAGATAATTTTGTTTCAGAACTAGAACATAAAGTAAGGGAGTATATGTATTCATTGTGGATGGATGCCCAGGCCAACAAACTAGCAAACTATTTGGAGAAAAGACAAGCAGCACACTTTGCCCAGTTGTACGAATTTAGTTATGGCGTGTCTATGTATGATAACGATCAATCTATTTCGAGTAGGTCGGATATTCTAGCATTTATGATTATTGACGAGAAGGCATCTTACAAGAAACGGCTAGAACGTATTAGGCTTCAATACAAACGTTTTAGAGAGATATGCGAACTATTAAGTGTAGAAGATAAAGAACTGTTTATACGCTATTTTGAGCAGTCTCAGAAGGTAGACTATGAGACTTTAAGGAATGCTGTCATAAACAATCTAACAGTAATTGGTGAACGTTATTGGCGTGATGAAAAAATGAAAGAGGAACACACGCGTCATTCTCTAAATACTTAAAAGATAATGAGGTGATTTTATGAAAGAACTACGATGCACAAAATGCGGAAAGTTATTATTAAAAGCTTCGAGTGAATATGAAGCTGGTGCTGCACTTATCCAGTGTGATTTAGAAGTACAATGCACACGATGTAAAGCAATCAATCGTTACAAGTTAAATAATAATAGAGACTCATGAAGTCCAGTAACTGCACAGCGATGTGTATGTTATTGGGCTTTTCTTTATTAGGGGGTGTGGTAGTTGAGTTCAATTAGAAGTCCGGCCAGCTCATGGGTCCTTCTGAGACTTTTTATCCGTGCGGGGCTTGCGAGCCCCAAAAGTGGTCTATTTTTATTCCAAAAAATTCACTTTCGCTTTCGTTTGTGGGAGCTCAAAATTACAACTTTGAGAAAATCTTTACATCTAATGCTTTGAAAAATGAAGCAAGGATCAAAGTATAAAAGCGAAAGTATGGTGTGTATACAAAACGAAAGTAAAGAAAGGAATTGAGAACAAATGAATATTAACATCCGTGGTCCAATCATTTCAGATAGCGAGCAGCAGATTTACGATTATTTCAATATACCTGCGACTAGTCCAGGTATTATCAATAAACAATTAGAATCTGCTAAAAAAACAGGATCAACGAAAGTGAACGTTTTAATAAATAGCGGGGGTGGTTCTGTTTTTAGTGCCTCTGAAATTTATACAGCTATAAAATCATTTTCTGGAGAAGTAGTCGTTCAAATTGTGGGTGTGGCTGCATCTGCAGCAAGTGTAATTGCGATGGCCGGTAGTCATGTTGAAATGTCCCCTACGGCTCAATTAATGATTCATAACGCAAGTGTTTCTGTCCAGGGTGATTATCGCACGATGAATCATACAAGTGAGTTTCTCCAAAACATAAACAAGTCTATTATGAATGCTTATACTGTCAAAACGGGTTTGAATGAATCAAAACTAAAAGCCATGATGGATAAAGAAACCTGGATGAACGCACAGAAAGCGAAAGAGTTAGGTTTTATCGATGCGATCATGTTTGAACAGGAAATGTCCGCTGTTGCGAGTTTGGATATGCCACTGTTAACAAATGGCGTTTTACCACAGGCTGTTATTGATAAAATGCGCCAGGAGTTAGCGCAAAATAGTAACCAAGTAGGAACAAATAGTGCCATTCTGCCACAAAATAGGGACATGCAATTATTGAAAAAGATGGCGGAAAATAATCATGAAGCTGAAATGTTAGTTCAAGCATTTAAAGCTTCATCTGGGGAAAAGGCTCAACAACAACTAGTTGAAAATAATAGTGTACCTGGAATGTCATTTACTGAATTACAAGAAGCAGCCGCATTAGCGGATATTTTAAAAAATGGAGTTGAATAAAGATGAAATTTGGAAAAACGTTAGAACAAGTAATTGCTACAAATTTAAAAAATGGTGTGTTGGATATACATCCTTTAAAAGCAAGTATTGAAAATATCGTAGTTGCACATATTCAAAGCGCAGAGGAGTCACAACGAAAGGCCTTGAATGCTCAAAATGAAGCAGAACAAGCACTTTCTAATTTCTTTCAAGAAGAGCAACTAATCAAAGAGCAAGCGCAGCGTAGCATCCAACAAAAAAAGCAAGAAATATTTGAATTGAAGCGTCAGCAAGAAATCAAAGCAAGGGAATTAGCGAAGGCTGAATTATCGGGCGATCTTAACAAGGTAGAACAATTAAAGTACGCAGTTAAAGAATTAACTGATCAATTGACTAATGAGCAAGCTTTATTACAAGGATATGATATTTCTCAAGAAGGATATTTATCATATGACCAACGTCAGGAATTGAAACAATTAATCACAGCTTATGAGAATCATTATCCCACAACATATTCAGATTTAAGGAATCTTAAAGGGTCATTGGATAAACTGATTGACTTTTTACAAGATCAATCGGAGCGGTTACGGGTCCAACAATTCCAGCACACTATCCGTGATAAAAAAGCGCAAGATACTGAACGAATTTGTACACCTGAAGAAATGTTAAAAGAAGATATACTCGGCTACTGTAAAAAAGCTCAAAATAACGTTAATCTAACAGAAATGTATATGAAGTGGTTAGATGTACGTGCAGATATATCTTTTAATGAATTTACAAGTCAACAAATTGAAGCGAAAAAAGAGAGTATTCGTAAATTTCATGAGGAAGAGGCCCAACGAGAGTATGACCGTAAACAAGCCATGTACGAAAAGAATACAAGTGCTATGGAAAGTGCTGAACAAAGAAGAAATCAAAAGATATAAAATTCTTCCAAGTATGAGATTGCTGGTTGAATAATAATTCTGATTAGCTTGCACTGGCCACTCTTTATGAGTGGTCTTTTCAAATTGTTAAGTGTGCCAAGGTTTATAAATGAAATTTATATATGGGTTTTTAATGAGTAGGAAGCCCGTTCAACGTTTTTAATGATGAAAAGGTATAAATTGTAAGCATAATGTCAAAAAGGCTGAAATGAAGCTCAAAACAGGTAAAAATAAATGTAGATATTCAAGTACCCGCTTCAATTGTTAGTTGTAAATACAACATGTATGTAGGTACTACACGAATTGATTGAGTAACTACATAAGAAAGGGGGCGTATATATGTTTTGTGTCATTCAGAAAATACAAAAGAAAAAGAAGGTTAAGATTAAGTAACATGCTAAGACAGGATAAATTCCTAAATCAAAAGGTAATGAAGCTAATATTTTTTGATTAGGAAAAGGTAGCACCTCCCAAAAACCAAAGTAAAAACCTAGGGTATTTATTATTATGGCAACAATGCTAAAAAATGGCGCAAACAAATAAAGTAACAGTTTATCTTTTTTGTAAAGGTGTAGTATGAAGATGATCCATGGAATGAGAAATGGAAATGAAAAAACGCAGCGTGTGACGAAGAAAGCTTTGAATTGGCATTTCTGACGAAAATTGAACAAGGGATAGCACGTGCGATAACAGTTTGGGGCGATGCAATAAGTTGCTATCCCGAAATAAATATATGTAATTTGAGTTGAAAACATTACAACGAAATAAAAAGGGTCATTTCCTAAATCGGAAGTGACCAAAATAAGCCCTATAAAAATTTATGTTTTGAGGTGAAAAAAGCTGCGAAGATGAAATTTACTGATGACACTATTATTTTATGTTCCGTAATTGAAAGTAATTAGGTGTATTACATTTTTAATGCAATAAAAAATTGCGGCGCTCGCCAACGCCGCAATCTTTATAGTTAGTGTGAGACATCTAAGACACTCTTAGCATGTACAGATTTAAGGGAATTTATTCATAAAAAAGCTACAATATGACGAAAAGCCGTGACAGTCAACCAACGCCACAACCTAATAAGTGCGTGCGATACACTCAATTTTATTTTGTGCAAATTAAGGTTACCTATGCATAAAAAAAGCAATAGCATACGTTCGCTGGTCTTCAAACGTTAAAGGTCAGAATTGCATACCCTTTTATGATTTAGTAAAAGCAAAAGGGTCACTTAGGATAAAAACGACCTTAAGCATCAAGGTGAGTACCTGAGCTTTTTGTGTTTATTCATCATACGGTATATATTTTGTATGAAGCTCCTTAGCTGCTTCATCGATAGGATTATTCTCAGAAATTTCTTCAGTATAAGCATTCACAGTTTTTTCTTTAGCTTCTTTTTGCTCACTAGCCGGAGCTTCTTCTTTAGATGCAGCTTCATCCTCACTACATGCAGTTAGTATTAATGTAGACAATACTCCTATATAAAATATTTTCTTCATTGTATGACCTCCTACAGTTTAAGAATTTTCTTTTGTATATTCGATAATTGTGACTAGCTAGTTTAGTTCCATCAAATTTCTCTATAATCATGCTTTTTATATCAAATATTTCGCACCATTCGTTTAAGCAATATAACATTATTTAAAGAATATACAACGAAAAGGGAACGTCCTGTGCCTTTCTATAATTGGTTAAATGACGTGACAAATTCCCACAAACTGTGGGTATTTGACCCGATTTAGAAAACTGGCTTGAATGGTAATAAAAAATAACCGCTATAAATGCTCGGAGTTATGTGAATACAGTTTAGTCAATGAGCAATTTATAGCGGTTGAGGGGAATACATATTAAGTATGTATGTCCAAATTTTTTTTATACATAAGGAGAAAAGTCTTCCCAACTGCTGATAAGACTGTTGATAAGAAGAACGTATTAGAGTCTCGTGTAATAGGGTATATTGTACGGAGATAAAAAGCATATTAACTATTTAATTGGAGAAAATATTCCTAAATAAAATTTTAGGAGGATGAAATGAATAAATATTTTCTTATATTATTGTTATTAGGGTACGTACTAATTAATATATCCATTACCGAAACAGTAGATGCAAAGTCAAGTGATTCCCCACAACCTTATGAAGAATTTTTTCCTGAAATAGGATATAAAACTGTAGAATCTGCATTAAAAGATTTTGAACAACATTTTAATAAAGAGCTTAAGCTACCACTTAGAGTACCACCAATAAGTTTTACTCATCGTTTCGGAAGATTTAGTAATTTAGATGGAGATATCAACGATGAATTTGAAGTAACAATGGTAAGTGATCAATTTCCTCAAAATCATTTTAAAATTGATGTTCGTCCAATTCAGCATAAAATTCCATTTGAAAAGTATATTTCAGAAGTATTTAAATTGAAAAATGGAAAGGATGCAGTATATATAGACAATCCTAGATTTGGGTTTAATATGTTAGTCTTTGAAAGAGATAATTTGCAGTATGTGTTTAGTATTGATCAAGATGTTTCTGATAAAGTAACATCTGAAGTGCTTATAGAGATAGCAAATTCTATTGATTATCCTAATGAAAAATATTAATTAAACTAATGAAAAACTCCCACTTCGTGATGAGTGGTCAATAAATAGGCTTTATCAAAAACACTTACTTCGGTAGGTGTTTTGATTTTTTGTCAGATTTGTATTATTGGAATGTAATTTCAAACAAACTATGATTAATAAAGAAAGGAGGGATAGAATGAAATACACTGTAGAAAATGCACAAAAAGATATAAATATTTTAAAGGAAGCAATTCAAAAAATCGAAGATTTTGTAAAATCTGCTGAATCATATCCTGAATATACTCCAGAGCAAAAAGCAATAAAATACTACGCACACTGTGGAAGAGTTGTTGAAGTAGCAAATAGATTAAACGAAGAAGGGTATCGTATAGGAAATAGAAAGTGGACTTCGAATGATGTTTCAGATATTATTGACCAACCTTCCAAGGACGATTTCTTAAAAATACTTAGAAAGAATCATACAGAACGTGAAAAATTTCAAAAAGTAGTATGGAAATAAATTATTAGTCACATCTAATAAGGTGTGGCTTTTTATTATTTTTGTTTGTAATTAAAGAAAAATGCTTTTATGTATTTTGTTAATTAAACCGTATGACAATGCCTTTTCCTTTAGCATTGTCACCTTCTTAACTAGAAGAAGATTCTTTCAAATACAAAGAAAACCAAAAGTAATTCAGTACAAGTGAGCTTTAATTCAACATTCATATTCTCACCACCTTTTTATTCAGTTAAAAATTATTCTGTGCGATTAGGGTATATTATATTCCAACAGTGAAAAATAATTGTGCAAAGAAATTCAAAGATTTCAGGAATTGTATAGTATGAAGTGTTAATCAATAAATGTTGTTCACAGACAGGAATAGGTACCCAACTTGAGCCTGGTTTTTTTTTAGTTTATATTATTGGTATATTTAGTAATTAAAAGTATACTGTATTAATGAATTGTTTTTCATATACATAATTAGGAGCGATGAAGCTTGGCTAAAGTTTTAAATTGTCCAAACTATGCTGCAACATTCCATCCAAAAAATAATTGCTGTGGGTACTACGGCAGCTAAATCATTACATCAGAAGCAAAGCGAGTAACCAATGATTAGAATGATTTCAATTCTACCAATAAAAAAATCTATTTCCATGATTTAGAGATGAATGAAAACGAACTGCCGATACGTTCAGGCTTGGCTAATACTATGTACTACAGTGCGACTAAATCGGATGAAGGTCGTTTGTTATTAACTAAGCAACGTCTGATCTTTTGCACCCATGCAATAAATATAAATCCTAATTTATAATGGGAGTTGGATTTACATGAAATAGATCGGACTGAACTAGGGTTAAATCTTCTTATTAAGCAAAGAATTCATGTTTTTGATGAAGAAGAAAACGAAACAACATTTGTCGATTAAGGCCAGAAAAATTGGATATGTGAAATAGAATATGTTTTAAATCAACAGTAAAGGAAAGACCGGGTGCTCATGAGAGGAGGATATTTAATATGAGTTATCGAAAAATACCGAAATTGTATATCTACCTTCAAAAATATAGCAAGATTTTCGTTATGTTAGCTGTCTTGACTATAATAGGAATTAGTTATTTATTAAGTCCTTTTATTAATTTAATAAATATTAATATTGACGATTCATGGGTCGGTGTTGTTGGCGCAATTATTGGCGCAATAGTTGGAGGCATTTTAACAATGTTTGCTAGTATTTATGTTCATAACAATCAATTACGTGCAGAGTCAGCTATTCAGAGAAAAAATATAATTTACAAGCCTCTTTATGATGAACTAATGGATATTAAATATTTATTGGATGAAGAAAACCCATATCCAAGAATGGTAGTATTTAAAGAAGCATCACAAACAATGGTTAGATATCCACAATATAAAGTTTGGGAGAGTATAAAAAGAGATAGTAGATATTTACAGGTCCCTCAATATTTAATTAATGATTTTACTGTGATTAAAGAAAATATAGAGTCTTATCTAAAGGAATTAGAGGCTGCATCTAATGAAGTTCAAGTCACTGTTAATGCAATATTACTTGAAAGATATAAAACTCAATGTAACATCATCAACTTTGGAGAGACAATAATTAAAAAGATTATGCAAAAAGATGAATATATAATGGATTCATATTTGGAATTACATGCTTTAAACCCAAGCATAGAGATGCAGAAAGAAGACATCGTTGAGTTAAATGATCTCATAATAACGAATTGTTGGGAATTAAATTCAGTTAAAAATCTTAATTATGCTCGAGAGATGTGGGTTAAAAGCCAAAATGAGTTAATCGATACACTAAAAGATTTGATAACGTTGATAAATATTAAATATGAGAAACATAGTAGTAAATTTTTTTGAAACTGAATATGGTGAATACAGAATTGACGAAGATGATATGTTCATGTTGCCAGCAATCCTAATAATAGATGGTATGCAAGAGTGGCAAGAAAAACATAATATAGGGTTAAGAATTAATGTTATTCGAGATGGTTACAATATATTCGAGATTTATAATTTAAAAGAACAGCAAGATAAAATCGATGAAGCAATGAAGAAATTAAAATATAAATAATTATTTATTAAGAAGTCACTCATTTAAATTGAGTGGCTTTTAATTATGTTTGCAAAGTCTGATGGATGTATCGAATGTACTTTGCGAATAGAACTATGAATTATGGGGGAGACAAAAACTCCCACAAGATGAGAGATATACAGAACGGACAGTTACTATTAAATTAAGAGCCGTATTTTTAGGGGCATATAGTAAGGCTGTCGAGCGTTCTAAATTGAAGCTTAGTAAATCAGCATCTGTGGAAGACAAAGTCTACAGAGAGAGTTTTGCGCCATTTTATAAGTATTGAGAAACATCATTGGCCCACTATTAGTAGGTTTAGAGTTTTGCAAAATGGCCTAAAAAGAAATGGATTATTGAATGGAGATTTGACATTAAAAGTAATAGAATATAGATAAAGAGCCATCTGAAAACGTATAATAAAGAGGTTTTAGATGGCCTATTTTAACCTTGCTACTTAGAATTATTTAAATTTACGTACATAATTTTGTTTTGCTATAACTTATTTCCTTAATTTTCTTTCCTGTTGGATTTCAAGTGCCGTAAGTTTCTTTTTCCCCCCATCTGTTTTTATAAAAACTTCACCTTTAGCAGTTGAATAAAGATATTCACTTCGATAAGGTCGAATATTTACTTCCACTATATATAATCCATTAATAATGTTTAAATTATTATCATATAATGAGAGTAAATCAATCCTGTATACACTTGGTGGAATTTGGGGTTGTATTTTCCCTAATTTTTCAGTAATGGATCTACGTAGTTCATCTCTTTGTTGATAAGTTAGCTTTACACCTACTACTCTTCTTTCTTTGTCACTTATTCCCCATATAATTTTACCAGCTCTTTTTGTATTTTCATTTAAATAAGCAACTGCATATTGGTCGACCAAACTAAGAATCGAATCTACTGGATTATTTCCTTTAATTTCCTTGAATTCAATGAATCTGTACTCCTCATCTTTTAGGATATCGTTTTGAATATATTGAACTATTAGTTGACCTTCTTTTTTAAAATCATTGTTCTTTTGCTCGTTAATAGGCTTCCTAAGTAATATATTGGGGATTTTATAGTTATAAGCTATTGGAGAAAATACATTTTCATCTCTAGTAATATTAGCAATAACATTTTTCTCATTAAAAAAATCAAATAAAGAAGAAGAATCGAATATTATTATTTGATTAATTTTAGAGTAACTTTTTAGAATAGATAGAATTAATTCTTGGAGATTATTATCATATGAAAAAAATATTTCATCAAATATAAGTGGTGTTTTAAACTCTAAATTACGATGTAGGCTTACTGCTGATATTAATTTAAGAAACTGTGCCGCACCACCAGAAGGAACAACAATCTTTTTATTAGTTTTGCTCACCTGATTAAGGTAGTTTTCAACAATATTTAACCAGGTACTGTGTTCGGTGGGGGAAGACTCCAAAAGTGCTGAAATGAATTTAATATCATCTTCTTCAATTTCTATACGATCCATATGTATATCGTTAAAAAATACAGGTGAGTATTTGTGATAATGTGAAATAATATTATTGTCTCGACCTAATAATTTATTAGAATTCACTTGGAAGCTTGAGTGATATTTACCTTCAGAGTATATATTTTCGAATATTTGTATTGTATTATCGTGCTCAGTTATAAGTTTTACATTGCTCTCAATATTTACAATTAGAGAATTATTCTTTATAACTGATTTACCATAAAGAATATATAAAAGTGCTCCAAAAATTTGTGTTTTTCCACTAGCATTTTGTCCACGTATTAAATTGATTCCACTCTTTTTAAATTCAATTTCATTTTCTTTTATAGGACCAAAGTTTTTTATAACTAAACTTTTTATATACATATAGTAGCCACCTGCAATTTTTTTTTATTATTTTAAATTCAAAAGTGAAAAAAATAACTGTATAGTAGGTAAAATTCTTTAGTAAAAGTTGTTTTTATTATTTGACTAATTGAAACCTGGATAAATATACAATAATAAGACCACTTCGTGATGGGTGGTCATTTTTTATGAAATAATTATACAAATAACTATTAAAAAAGAGCACCACCAATTATTCCTGCGATAGGTGTTACAATATCCTTTTGAAGAAATCGCAAAACGTCATTCATCCTACTCACCTCCTAAAATGATTGTAAATAAAATAGAACTATATTTCTATTATTTACACTTGTTTCCATGATATCTTTTCCTAATGATGAAGCACCCATTCGTAGGCTAGTTGAATTATATGTATTTGAAAAGAGATCATTCAAATTAGGCTCTATTAAGCGATAGGGAAAAACAAGAATTAAACGTGAAAACTTAGAATGTAGGTATTGCGCACAAAATTGTTACGTAAAGTTGAATCATCCAAGTCTAGGTGAGGTAAGGGAAGATGTAAAAGAATGTGCATTATCTGCAGCAGCATTAACTACTTAACTAGTTATTTACATTAATCCATCAGCAGCAGAACCAGCTTTTATAAAAGCATTTGTTGGATGTTTAAAACTTAAAGGTATTGAATGGGCAATGAAATTTATTTAAAACTAGAAGCGGTATCAAATGATTGTGAGGATTGGAGGTATAAGCTGCGGCATACCTCATTAATAATGTGATTTGTACACGACAAGACCACTCCTTGACGGGTGGAAATAATAGTTGATTTGATATTAATGTCCCACCGCAATGTCCTACCGTTGAAATGATGAAATCCATTGGGGGAGTAAGCGTGAACACATATAAAATGAATCTTAATCATTTATTCTTTTAATCTTTTAAAACATGCTCTTAATAATTAACTATATAATCAAGCAGCTGCAGAAATGTGGTTGCTTTTTATATTGGACCAAAAGAAAAACACTTTCAGCTGCACGATGAGCCAGAAGTGTTTTTGCTGTGTTTAAATTTTTTCTCCATCTTTCATTAGGAAGCTGATTTCATAATCAATTTCTAATGCTTCAGAAATCTTCTCTAAATCACTTTCACTGAAATTATTGCGTGTCATTTTATTATGTAAGTTTTGGCGTGTAGTTCCTAATTTTTCAGCCAAATCCTTCACAGTCATGTCCTTTCTACCAAGAATAATTTTTATTTTTTCACTGGTAGTTAATCTCATATAACACACCTCCTATCAGTAATTAGTATACCATTTTATATACTTGTAAACAAATTTATTAATAAAGTAAATTATAAAGTTTACTAAATTATTTACAAAGTACATTAATTAGTGTACTATTTGGTTATCGGCAAAATTGGAGCAGAACATAACCATCAAAGGTTAGTCGGTGAATGGGCAAGAAATAGCCGACATGCTGCAGGGAAGAGAGGTGAAACACTATGACATACTTTGGTTTTGTAATTTCAAGAGAAGATGAAGCGGATTTTCCTCACTTCTTGAATGTAACAGAGGCTCGTGCTTATTTTCAGAAGCGCTATGGAGACAGTTATAACCTTGGAAGTAGGGAAAGACAATTTGATGGTTACTGGGGTGGTTATATTTATTTCGATGATGTTGACGGTCAACCAGTACAAATTGGTGAAGATGGTTCGGTCCATGTAGTTTATTAATTATTTGGCAATAGAAAGCGAGGTGAAAACGATGGCATTTGAATACTTAGCACAATATACAACATTTGAATCAATAGCAGATATGGATCAACATGTGGAAGAGCATATCCAGCAACATTTTTATGATCTTACAGAATCAGAGCGTGCCATCGTTTTCAAGCTTGCTAGTCACAGCTTAGAGTATCCAGGGGCATGTCATTTGAAAGCTGTCACAATTGCTGCAGCATTGGAGATCAGCACAAAGACAGTTTATCGAGCTATTTCAAAACTGGAATCGCTAGGGATAATCAAGAAACAAACAACTACAAAGGAAAAGGGGGGGAGAGGTGCAAACATATATATTATTTTGCCTTATCAATTAGAAGCGAGTGAAAGCCCTGTCGAGCATTTTGAACAAAATGAGGTTGTTCAATTACAAGAAGCTTATAACCAAGCTCATACCGATAAAAAAGCATGTAAAGAGTTTATGAATAATTATCAGCAAATGCTATTCGATTTTATGCATTCGTTACCTCTTCCAGATAACTTTAAAGACGAGCTGCATAAAGTGGTACTAGCATCCAATGTAAGTAACATTCAGGAATTCATATTGGCCAAGAACATCATATTTAAAATGGCTAACGATATTAAAGAAGGAGTGCTGACGGTCACTAAAACAATACGTGCCATATTCGTAGGGGCTCATAAGAAGGCATTACTACGTAAAGATAAACATCCAACAACAAACACCTCATATATAAAGAATAAGCCTGTAAATGTACGTTCAGTACCTTTCTACAATTGGCTATCAGAACGTAATGGACCAACAGAAGTATTTTAATAAGAAAGAAGTGAGGACACATGAAAGTAACGGCTAAAGAATGGTGTGTCATGTCTGACCACAATAAACAATTACTTTTAAATGCGGTAGCAACTAAATAAAACATAGACGAAAAAGGAGATGTAAACATGCAGCAACAAACACAACACACTTTAAGAACAGTCGCACATGAAAATAGTAACAACGCATATAACTTATCAGTACAAATGATTCAATTAAAAACCGTACAGAATGAAGTGGCTCGTTTACTAAATAAACTTGATGATATTACACATAAAGGTTGGCATGAGAATAGAGGCATGGCATACCTATCTATTCTAGAAATTCAAGATACAGTACGTTTAATTGACATGGCATTCTTTCCGTTATTTAAAGAAATGTCACAAGAGGTTGATACCCTTAACATACACGCCCAGGAACTATTTGACACCGTGAGTGAAAATGAATCTGAGCAATCGATTGATGCAGCTACTAAACCAGATATCAACAGTAAGAAGGGTTGGAACGCTTTTGCTATGGAAGGTAACATAAAAACATTCACTAAAGAATTTGGTAGGGAACCAGAAAGCTTTGAGGAAGTGTTAACGTATATAACAGAAACCGTAAATAAGGTTATGGATAAAATCGAGGAAAATAAAAAAGCGACTGCTGGAACAGTGGCTAGTGAAAACATCGCAAATTGACTTTATCAAAACAGCGAGTGGCTTCAACTATTATTGTGGCCACTTTTCTACTGATACGCAATTTGCGGATTCGTTAAAATATAGAGTGTTGGATCATGAAATTCAAGACGGTTTAACCAAAAATGGATTGTCCTATGAAGGTAGCCAGCTTCGAATTCACAGTCGAAAATTAAAAATAGATGCCCACATTTTTGTGGTGATGTTTAATAAAGCACTTGCTATGGTAGGTGTTTTTTATTAAATCACCATGTGTTAGTAAAAGTGGTGCTGCATTAGTTAGCGTTGTTTTATTGTCATTTTTAGGAGGAAAACATTTCCTTTATGTCGAATTGAGTAGATAGAAAGTGAGTGATAATTATATGGGAATAAAAATGCCAAAAGCAAACTATTTTAATGAAGAAATAACTATTGAAGAGGCAAGAAACAATGGGATAACAACAAATTTATTTTGTGTTTGTTGTAATGCACCAATAAGCTATGTTGGTCCGTTTAAACGAATTTATGGTGACAATAAAGTTTCGATAGTAAGAGATTATTTTAAATTGGCCAATACTTATACTCATGATGAAAATTGTAAATATAACACGGAGGGCCGAGTGAAAATCATAGCACGCGATTCCGATGAAATTTTAAAAAGTATAGATAATGGTAAATATAATTTTAGAATGAATTTAATTGCTACATCCTTAAAGAAATTAAGGAGAGAACAAGTTGATAATGAAAGTAAGAACACATTATCTGATGATGTAAATAAACCAAAAAGTAAAGAGTATGAAAGTAATGGGAAACTTAATTCTTATTTATCGACTATGAATAAAATATTAATATTAAGGTCTGAAATTGAAGAAAACAAGGAGTTAAGTACTCTTGTACAATTGGAGTTCGGTGCAGAAAGTATTAGTTGGAACAGATTTTATTATTCTACCGACGACCATATTAAATGTTTTAAATATGTAAATGGAAATAACATAAAACATCCAGTTTGTATTGAAGGAAAAATAAAAGTTATCAAGGAACCAACTGAAAAATTTAAATATCATTCTGTAGTCTTAACAAGACCATATATTGATAAAGAAGATGAAGATGGATTTAAAAGGATTCCTGCTGTTGAAGTAGTGGTGTATAATCAATCAACTGTAGATTATATAAAAGCAGAAGTAGAAAAAGGAAATGATCAAATTGCATTTTATTCTTTTATTACCGTAAAAGAAAATATATATGGCGAAAATATCAAATATTTAAATATTAAAGGTTCGATTTTTCATAAAAAACAAGTACATGTTTATTCATTATAAAATTATGCCTTCCACAATCATATGTGGAGGGTTTTCATTAATAAAATAAGTAATCTTTCTTACTCACACATTCCTGTACACACGCTCGCCGTATTTTATTAGCCCCAATCTAGCCCCACTTAGCCCCAAAACAATACAATTTTATGCTTTATTTTGCGTAGTTAAAAATCACAAGAAAATCACCAAAGTATTGATATATCAACGTTTATAGATGTCTTTACATATTACATGCATTCATTTCACATTATATGCTGTAGAATCGGGTAGTCGTGCTTGGGGGTTTCCTTCTAAGGATAGTGATTATGATGTTCGTTTCATATATATTCATCAACCTCAATGGTATCTTTCAATCGACCCTCAAGGGATTGGAGCAAAGAGGGATGTTATTGAAGTGCCTATCAATGATTTGTTGGATATTAGTGGTTGGGAAATAACAAAAGCATTAAGGCTATTCCGCAAAAGTAATCCGCCTCTTTTAGAATGGCTACGAAGTAATATTATTTATGACCAGCAATATTCATTTATTGATAATGTACGGTTACTTGAACGTGAAGTTTTTTATCCAAATGCAAGCTTATATCATTATTTAAATATGGCGAAAAACAATTATCGAGAGTATTTACAGGGCTCAGAAGTGAAAATAAAAAAATATTTCTATGTCCTTAGACCAGTTTTAGCATGTAAATGGATAGAGCAAAACAATACGGTTCCACCAATTGATTTTCAGGAATTGTTAAATGCAATTATTTCAGAGGGGCCTTTAAAAACCGAAATTCAGCAACTTTTGCAAAGAAAAATGGCTGGTGATGAACTAAATATGGAGCCTCGAATTGAAAATATTAATGAGTATTTAGATAAAGAAATAATGCATATTGAGACATACTGTAAAAGTCTTCATGTTAAAGTGGATGATCCTACACAAAAGTTAGATGCGTTATTTAGAAGTACATTGCAAGAAGTGTGGGGTTAACGGTCATAGAAATCTGAATAATTTTTAATTGTAAGGTCATACTAAAAGAGGTTTCACTTATGAAATCTATATTGATGAGGAGGATGGCACGAATGAGTAGGTTCGAACAACTAGACCCAAAATCTCAAAAAATCCACCGCAACTGGTCAAGGATTAAGCGCTCAAAATCTCAAGTAAATGGTGAAACGGAGATTACCCTCCATAACCGTATCTTGAGAAGTGAAGCAAAAGCCCGTCAGTTTTAATCAGCTAGAAAAGTAAGTGTCATCAAGCCCAGAAAATATTCTGGGTTTTTTCTTCGTTCCTATAACTTTCAGGGTCTCTTCTATGACGCTAATTCACAATGAGTCGCCCAGCCTCCAACCCAATCAACATATATACATTGCATACGTATTAACAAATGATGATGAATCAAATGCAAGACATCAAACCCAATTATCATTTTATCTTCAATTATTTGTAATTAATGCGGTATAGTAAAGAGGGAGACAATTTTATTATGAAGATAACGTTCTATACTCATACGATAAATTTTCTTCAATGAATGCTCAAACTAATGATTTCATGGAGACTTAATAAATATTTGAAAGGAGAGGGGATTTTGACAGAAAAAATCAAAATTAGAGTTGCTAATGAAGAGGATGCTGGAGCTTTGTTGGAAATTCAGCAAGAAGTTTTAGTAGAAGAAGATTATTTAATCACTACAATAGATGAATTTCAGAGAACGATTGATGAGCAAAGAGAATGGATACAAGCGAAATTAGCAAATGAACGAGAAACAATTTTTATCGCACAATATCGAGGGAAAATAGTTGGCTGGCTTGTATTTCAATCGCCACAAAGAAAACGATTAGCACATACAGGTACCTTTGGCATGATGGTGCTTAATGAATATCGTGGTCTAGGTATTGGCAAACTCTTAATTGAAAAGCTACTAGAATGGGCAGAGCATAATCCTTATATTGAAAAGATTAGTCTTGGCGTATTTTCAACAAACGAAAGGGCTATTGCGCTCTATAAAAAAATGGGATTTGTTGAAGAAGGAAGAAAAATCAAAGAAATAAAGCTACATGACAATGAATATATAGATGACGTTTTAATGTATAAGATGGTAGTAAAAATTTGAAAGGAAATATTTTTACATGAAAAAATATAATTTCACACAAGAATGGGCCAATCAAATTAATAACTATCAATCGATAGATGCTTTTTATACAAAAATCATGAAAACGGTGGCGCCTGCCAATATTGGCTTTATGTATATAGAGCCTGGTGGTGTTGTTGGGATGCATGAGGCGCCTGTACCACAGTTATTTATTGTGATTCAGGGGGAAGGATGGGTTTGCGGTGAGGATCAAGAAAAAGTACTCATAAAAACTGGAGAAGGTGTTCTTTGGCAAACAGGAGAAGCGCATGAATCCGGGAGTAATTCAGGGTTAACAGCACTTGTCATCCAATCCGAGCAATTCAATCTTGCATAGATTACATAAAAAAATGTGTAACGGAGTAATTTATTGCTCCGTTACACTAAGTTATATTTAAGCCAAGTCTAACTGTTTTCAATAAATGGCCATCAAATAACTCATCAAACTCCTCCAATTGCTTGAAGCCCTTCGCTTGATAAAAGTTCATGCCAATCGTATTTTCCTTTTCTACACAAACTAAAAGTGACTTTAAATCTGGAGGCATCTTGAGCCCTTCCTGTAATAGGGCTGTACCAATTCCTTTGCCCTGAGTTTCAGGAAGTAAATATATTGAATAAAGTTCTGCCTCACCATCTACAATATTTGAAAAATTTGCAAAGCCTACTATATGACTCTTCAAGTACAGCAACTAAAAATAGACTATTTTCTAAACGGCTCAGTAATCGATCACTACTATAAGCAGCTACTATAAAACGATCCTGAATCTCATTTGGGATAATTCCTTCGTATGTTTGATGCCAACTCTTTTTGGCAATTTCTTGCACAAAAATGATGTCATTCTTTTGCATATGCCGTATAATTGATATCAATACTTTTCACCTTCAATTCCATTTTTTCTATTTATTGTAACATCAAATCACGCGGAAGGGGATGACTTCATGCAAGTTGTTGAAAAGGCATTTGGCTATATTACGAGAGAGCATGAGGGTCAGTTACAAGTGCTAGTATTTGAGCAAAATACAGAAGGGGCAGGAATTCAAATTCCTAAAGGCACGGTAGAGGAAGGGGAAACACCTCTAGAGGCAGTAAAACGAGAGATGTTTGAAGAAACAGGTTTATCCTATTTAGTAGTGAAGGGATTAATTGCCCAGGATTATTTTAATCATCATTCAGGGTTATTACAAAAACGCTATTTTTATCATTTAACGACAAATGAAAATCGAGATTCATGGATGCATTGTCCGACAGGTGTAAACGAGACAGGCTTAGAATTTTCATTTTACTGGATAACAGATGAACAAGAAGTAACTTTGGCAAAGGGACATGGAGATTATTTATATCGGGTGCTAGCTCGTGTTAACAACTGATTGTTAAACATTTATAAATTGCATATATAAAACAAAACCGCGTTCCAATAATTTGGAGACGCGGTTATTTCATTATATAGCTTTTACAGCAATCGCTTCTAATGCTTGAGCGAAATCGGCGATCAAATCGTCAACATGTTCTAGTCCTACTGAGAAACGTAAAAGTCCATCAGTAATACCTCGTTTTGCTCGTTCCTCAGGCTCCATTGCTGCATGACTCATTTTTGCAGGGTAGGATAAAATCGATTCAACGCCACCAAGAGAGACAGCGAAAACAGGAATTTTCATAGCTTCTACTAGTGCTTTTGCAGCTTCGTAGCTTGGTAAACGGAAGGATAGTACTGCTCCTGCATTCGTGGACTGACTATGATGAATCTCATAACCAGGGTGTGATGCAAGCCCCGGATAGTATACTTGCTCGACAAGGGAACTTGCGTCTAAAAACTCAGCAATTTTTTGTGCCGATTCTGCAGAACGACTAAAACGCACATCTGTTGTTTTAATATTTTGCAATAAAGTAAAGCAGTCCTGTACACCTAATATATTGCCAAATGAATTTTGGATAAAGTACAGATCCTGACCAAGTTTTTCGTCAGCTGTTACTGTCAATCCCGCGATAATATCAGAATGACCAGATAAAAATTTTGTAGCACTATGAATAACAACATCTACACCTAGCTCAAGTGGACGTTGGTGTAAAGGTGTCATAAACGTATTGTCTAAAAATGTTAAGCAATTATACTGCTTGGCAAGTGCTACTACTCCGCGAATATCTGTGATGCCAAGTGTTGGATTTGACGGTGTTTCCATATAGAGTAGCTTTGTAGCCGGTGTAATGGCTGCTTCTACTGCCGCTAAATCTGTGAAGTCAACGAAAGTATGGGAAATACCGAAGCGTGGTAAAACCTTGGAGACGAAGCGGTATGTTCCTCCATAAACATCCTCAGTAATGACAATATGATCACCCTGAGATAATAGCATTAACGCTGCAGATACAGCTGCAATACCAGAAGAAAATGCATGAGCTCGTACTCCGCCTTCAAGCTCTGCTACTGCTTTTTCTAATGCATCCCGCGTAGGGTTTCCTGAACGTGCATAATCATATTCGCCGAATTCATCGATACTCTCCTGATGGAAAGTAGATGATAAATACATAGGCACATTGACTGCACCTTTTTTATTTTCATAGCCGTCACGGGCACCTGCGTGAATAAGGCTTGTTTCAATATGCTGCTTCATTTTTAACCTCTTTTCTAAGGATATCGAATACTTGTTTTAAATCCGCAATTAAATCTTCAGCCTCTTCAACTCCAACAGAAAAGCGTAGTAATCTGTCACAAACACCACGTTCAATACGCTCCTCATAAGGCATGTCTGCATGTGTTTGAGTGGCAGGATACGTAATAAAGCTTTCAACACCACCAAGGCTTTCAGCAAAAATAATTAGCTTCAAGTTTCGAAGGAATGGGTCAATCCACTCAGCCTTTTCCAATCGGAATGAAAGCATGCCACCTTTTCCCGTGTATAGCACATCTGACACAAGATCTTCTTCCTCTAAAAATGCGGCAATTGCTTTGCCATTCGCATCGTGCTGCTTTAATCGAAGATGCATTGTTTTTAATCCGCGAATAAGTAACCAGGAATCCATCGCACCTAAAACCATACCGCTTCCATTATGAATAAAGCCAATGCGTTCTGCTAATTCAGTACCTTTAGCTACAACTAAACCAGCTAACACATCATTGTGGCCTCCAATATATTTAGTAGCCGAATGAATAACTATGTCTGCACCTAATTCGATTGGACGTTGGAAATATGGTGTATAGAAAGTATTATCGACAATTAACCATGCCCCATGCTTGTGAGCTAATTCTGCATACACTTGCAAATCAAATTCCTGCATAAGCGGATTTGTTGGTGTTTCAATGAATATAGCACGCGTATTGTCGTTGATTAATGCTTCTACCTGTTCAACTGATTCAAATTTTGAGTAGACGGGCTTAATATTATATGTTTCTTCAAAGAAATTAAAAAGTCGATATGTACCACCATATAAATCATCAGGCACCACTAATTCATCGCCAGGCTTAAATAATGATAGAACTAATTGAATAGCGGCCATCCCAGAGCTACAGGCAAATCCTGCATCTCCGCCCTCTAAATCAGCAATACCTGCTTCTAATAGTGCACGAGTTGGATTTTTTGTACGTGTATAATCAAAACCAGTGGATTCACCGATACCTGTATGTTTGTAAGCTGTCGATAAATGGATTGGTGGGCTGACAGCACCTGTTCTCGGATCACTTAAATTCCCAAGTTGTACAAGTTTTGTTTCAATACTTCTGCTGTTTGTCATGTCGTCACTCTTTTCTTCATCATAATAAATGGGGGATCTATTAGACCTTCTTTTCCCCATATTCAAAATAATTGTTTCCAATTTAACATGTATAATAAAGAAGAACAAGATAATTTCAGAAAATTAGCTAGATTATTTATATTAAATCATCTAGGTATAGTAGGAGATAAGGAAGGGAAGAAAAGTAAATGAAGCATTGGTTAGTAATAGGTGGAACTGGAATGCTAAAGGATGTTTCTGTATGGCTTATAAATGAAGGTAATCATGTAACCGTTATCGGGAAACAACAAAAGAAAATGCGAAATTTGATAAATGAAGCTAAAAATGCTTCAAAATTGACGCCATTATTAGTTGATTATACGAATTATAATAACTTGAAAACGGCATTAATAAAGTCTCAAGAAACTCATGGGTCGTTTGATTGTATTATTGCTTGGATTCATGGCTCTGATACAAGAATTTGGGAGTCACTTTTTCAAGCAGTTTCTAACACAAAAAATGTGATTTTATACCATATAAAAGGAAGTAGCTCTTATTTAAATAATGACAGTACAAAAAGTTATATCCCTTCAAATATAATTTATCGAGAGGTGAAACTTGGTTTTATCATAGAAGACAACAACACTTCGAGATGGCTAACAAATAGTGAAATTGCACAAGGAACTATTGATGCAATAAAACAAGAAATACCGGAAAAACAAGTAGGTGCTTTTGAGCCATGGAATTTGCGCCCTTAAACAAAAAAAGAATCAGCCTATTACCTCGGAAGTCGAGGAAATTAGACAGATTCTTTTTCACTTAATTTAAGCTTGTTCTTTTTTTAATAAATCTCGAATTTCTTTTAGAAGCTCTTCTTTAGCATCCAATTCTGGTGCTGGTTTTTCCACAACAGCCTCTTCTTTTTTACGAGAAAGCTTAGTCATAAGTCGTAATGCCATGAAAATTGCAAATGCGATTATTAAAAAGTCAAGAATTGACTGTAAAAATACGCCTAACTTTACTTGAGCGTCACCTGAGCCATATCTAAAGCTTTCTGTTAAATCAATACCACCAGTTAAGATACCGACTAATGGCATGATGATATTTTCAACTAAGGAGGTAACAATTTTACCGAAAGCACCACCAATAACTACTGCTACTGCTAGATCGACAATATTGCCTTTCATAGCAAATTCTTTAAAGTCTTTCCACAAAACAAATTCCTCCTATTATTATCCATATAAAATAATCGAATTCTATTTTACTATATTTTTCCCTTCCTTTTCAACTATTAAAGTAGTGGTAATTATATACTGAAAAGTCTGCTACAAATCGAAAATTTTGGTAATATAGAAATAGAATAAATGATTAGGTGTGACATATGGAGAAAAAAAAGAAGAAAAAACCGATGCTATCGCCTTCCGCTCAATTAGGCGTGATAGCTTTATTAATACCAATAGCGATAACTGTTTGTGTTTTCGCTTTTTTTGCATGGAAGGAACTACAAACATTACCTATATTTGAAAAGTTAGCGCGGGAAAAAGAACTAGAAGAAATTCAACAAAATTTCGATATGAAAATTCCTGAGCAATATATTCCTATCTATGTAGCAGCAGAAGAGAAATACGGCGTACCTTGGACTTTACTTGCCGCTCATCATCGAATTGAAACACGATTTTCCTCAATGAAATCGCTCGTTTCACCAGTTGGAGCAGAAGGGCATCTGCAATTTATGCCATGTACGTTTGTAGGCTGGAAACATCCTTCCTGCTCGGGGTTAGGAAAAGGGGATATATCGAAGACTGAACTAATGAATCCAACAGCCATTAAAAAATATGGTGGTTATGGCGTAGATGCTAATGGAGATGGCATAGCAGATCCTTATGATATTGAGGACGCTATATTTAGTGCCGCGAATTATTTATCGGAAAATGGTGCAGCAGATGGTCATATAAAACAAGCTGTGTTTAAGTACAATCACAGTGATGAATATGTGGAAAAGGTGTTACATTATTTCAATTTGTATAATGACTATCATGATGAACTAAAGGAAGCAATCGTTTATAAAGAAAAGTAAAATACCATCAAAAAAGATGGCTCTTTAATAAAATATTGTAATTTGGCAAAACGTGGGGTTGATTTCCATTCCAACTTGGCGCTTTGTAGCTGTCGCTTTGCTTTCGCTTTTGCACAGAGCAAAGCTTCCTGGGGGCGTCCGATGAGCCGCTTGGGCCAACAGGTGTTTTTTGCGCGAAAGTGAAGTCTAACGTAGCGGCAGCAAAAGGGGTTCATTCTGTGCGAAAGCGTAGTGCAACGAAGCGACATCACGAGGTTGGTCACGAAGGCGTTATCACAGAACATGATGGTTTTAACCTTCGTTCCTCTATTGCTAATCCCCAAGAAGTCGCCCTGTCTCCACTCCGATCAACCAAATCTCCCGGTATGTAATTTAAATGATTTGTTGTTGTAAAAAGGAAATTCGAATGGATATTTACATGCGAAAGGGACTCGACAAACTCATGTAAAACGTTGCCACATCAAAATATTTCCTTGATCATTTTATATTTCAAAAATATGTAATAAAGAGCCATCAAAATGATGATGGCTCTTTATTACATATTTAGGTTGCTTTACGCATACTCTTTAAAATAATGCTTACAATGAAGATCAGCACTACAGCACCTATTAATGCTGGGAATACGTAAAAGTTACTAACTCGCCAACCCCAGTTGCCAAGAATCATACTACCGATCCAAGAACCGATAACCCCAGCAACAATATTTCCGATTATGCCGCCAGGTACATCTTTACCTAAAATTACGCCAGCTAACCAACCTAATATCCCGCCAATGATTAAATACCAAATGAAGCTAATCATTTTTTTCATCTCCTTAAAATTAAGATATAATGGCGATTGCTTAGTTATGCCCTGAATGGAGTATATTAAACGCGTTCGTTTCTTTAGTAATTATTACAAATTCACGATACTGTTTTTATGGCTTAACAACTGTTGCGCCTAATGTATGTTCAAAATGACGTAATGCCCAATCATGACCTGCAGCATCAAAACTTGCAACACCATCTGCATAAACAACCGTTGAAATGCCCAAATTATAAGCATCAACTGCTGTATGTAAAATACAAATATCAGTACAAACTCCAACTAAATGAATTTCTTTGATACCTCGTTCATTCAATAAGATCGATAAATTGGTTCCGGCAAATGCGCTATAGCGAGTTTTATCGAGCCACAAGACTTTATCTTTGTGAAGGTTATAAATTTCGCCAACTTGCCCAAATAAATGTCGTCCGTTAGTGCCGCGAATATTATGAGGGGGAAATAGCTTTGTTTCAGGATGGAACGGATCATCTTCCTCATGTAGATCATTCGCAAAAACGACAAATTCGTTTTCAGTAATAAATTTTTGAATTAAGGATGAGATTTTTTTATCTAATGCTTGCCCGGGCTCTCCACAAGTTAGTTTTCCATCAGAAGCAACAAAATCATACGTATAATCAATTACTAATAAAGCCTTTTTCAACCTTTTCACTCTCCCTATAGGTATTATTTCATTTTTATCATGCCATATTTGGGCCTGGTTGTCAGAAAAATGATCCAATTTTAATGTTACGAATAGTTTGAAAATTGATTTTTCTGAGAGTATAATGTGAAAAAAGGAGAGTGGTCTATATGAATATGACAGCTATGAAACGATTAAATCGCCAAGGATTACTTATTGCAGGTTTACATCTGCTAGTGCTACTAAATTTAGCAGCGGATTTCATATTTTCCTCGTAATCTCTTAAAAATATAGAAAGGTGAGTTAAATGCTTGTCTATTATTAAAACAACCGTGAAGGCAAATTTGATTGCATGTCCACGGTTGTTTTTTTATTGTCTAAATAGAATTTTTAAAATGAATAATAAAGACAATGGCGTAAACAAAGGAGTGATGGCATGACCACTAGATTTGATAGAGCGTTTCATGAACTAGAACGTCCATTTGCTTGGTTGGACTTTGATGCATTGGATCACAATATTTCAACCGTACACAACGCTTGTGGAGAGAAAAATATACGCATCGCTACGAAATCAGTTCGTTCTGTGGAGATATTACGTTATTTACAAACAAATCTATCAAATGTGATGGGGTTTATGACGTTCACAGCGGCAGAAACAATATTTTTACTGCAACAGCAATTTGATGATTTACTGCTAGGATATCCGGTGATGGAAGAAGCTGCTGTTCGTCAGCTATTACATTTCGTAAAGGCCGGGAAAACTGTCACTTTTATGGTGGATAAGTGGGAACATGTCAAATTTTTGGCGAAGTTAGGGCAAGAGTTAGGCGTTCGTGTACAAGTATGTATTGATATTAATGTATCCAATGATTTTAAACTGCTATATTTTGGTACGAAACGCTCTTCGCTTCATTCACTTCAGTCACTTACACCATTCCTCGAATATATTAAAAATCAAGCATTTATTGAGGTGGTTGGAGCGATGGGCTATGAGGCTCAAATTGCAGGAGTCGGTAATCGTCCAGCCAACACTGTTAAAGGAAAACTAATTGAAGTAATGCAATTACAAGCTAAAAAGAAAGTTACCCAGTTTCGTAGATTAGCAATTGCGCATATAAAAGCGTATTTCCCGAGCTTAAACTTTGTAAATGGTGGTGGTTCAGGGAGTATGGCATACACGGCACAACAAAAGGAAGTAACAGAAATAACAGTTGGCTCTGCATTTTATGCACCAGCTTTGTTTGACCAATTTACACATTTACAGCTAGAAAAGGCAGCTGGATTTGCTTTAAGTGTAACAAGAAAGCCAGAAAAAAATATTGTTGTTTGCCATGGTGGTGGTTATACGGCGTCTGGGGCAATTAATACTGATCGATTACCGGTATTCTATGAGCCTAGCTTTTTTTCATATCTTACCTTAGAAGGAGCGGGAGAAGTTCAAACACCAGTAAAAGTAAAGCGTAAAAAAATTAACGTAGGGGACACGCTATATTTTCGACATGCGAAGGCTGGGGAACTTTGTGAAAGATTTCAAGAACTACATGGGATTAGAGGGGACACGTATGTAGGAACTTATTCAACCTATAGGGGGAATGGTCAATGTTTTCTATAGATAAGTGGAAAAATGGTGAGAAGTGGACAAACTGGGCTGGTAATGTCATCTCTTATCCGTCTGAAATGTACTTGCCTCGATCTATTGAAGAGGTTACAAATATCGTGAAGCATGCACGTGAGTTAGGAAAAACGATTCGTGTCACTGGTGCAGCTCACTCCTTTAGCGCTGTTGCAATGCCTGAGCATATAGCACTTTCTTTACATAATATGCGTGGGCTCATAGCTGTGAATGAAGAGAAGCAAGAGGTGACACTTTGGTCCGGAACGTATTTATATGAAATAGGACCGTTGCTTGCGAAGCATGGATTTGCCCTTATAAATATGGGTAACTAAACTGTTGCGACAAATTTAGACAAACCTATACAAATCTGTATAGAAGCATAAATTTATAACAGAATACCCTTCGTATCAAGCGATTGGTGCGAACTCCACGTTAATTGCTTTTAACTCCTAAAGCCTTGTGACCAAAGCGGAGCTGGAAACGGCAGACGTAACGGTGCGAAAGCAGAAAAAACAACAAGGATGGCATAAGCTGAAAAAAATCACTCAGTGTCCGTAAAGGATCATCGTGACAACGGAAAACGGTGGCGCTAAGTGCTTTGGCAATGGATGTTTAGCAGCGAACTCCTAAATCTCTAATGAGACAAGGAAGACGTTCAACGACTATCTCCTTGAGGGAGAGTAAAACCGCAAGCGAATGGCGGAAGAAAAATGTGGCTCTTATTAGAAGATAAGATGAAGATATAGTCTGCGCTTATGTGAAAGCATAAGAGGTCTACTCGTGAGAGAAAGACTGCATTAAGGGTTGCGCCTTAGTGTGAACAAGAAAAATATATACAAAAGAACAAATATAAAAATGTTAACAACCTCTCTAAACAGGGTAATGTGATTTTATCATTGTGAAAGAGAGGTAGTATACATGGAATTAATGTTCATTGAGAAATTTGCTAAACGTGTTGGTGTAAATGTTGTAACGCTAAGAAGAATGGAAACAAAGGGCGAGAATGTATCTTCTGGCGGTATGAGATATTACTCTGTTGAACAATTAAAACAGTTTGGCTTTGCACCAGACACACAAAAGTTGGTGATTGGCTATTATCTAGTTAGTACACCTAGTCAAAAAATTATTCGGTCGAAGGAAACTAAACGATTGATTGACGAGGTGAAAAACAATGATATTGGCGACAAAAATAAGACTAAAACCAACTAAAGAACAAGAGGTTTTGTTTTGGAAGTCTGCGGGGACTGCGAGATGGGCTTACAATTATTTCTTGGCTGAAAGCGAACGTATTTATAACGACGAGAAGCGTACAGTCAAAGAGGGCGAAGTTCGTAAAAAAATCAATAATGAACTGAAACCAACAACGCATAAATGGCTTAAGGAAGTCGGAAGCAATGTGATGAAACAGGCGGTGAAAGATGCCGATATTGCTAAAAAGCGTTGGTTCGAAGGCACTACTGAAAAGCCAAGGTTCAAAAGCAGACGAAGAAGTAAAGTTAGTTTTTATGTAAATTACGAAAGTTTAAAACGAACAAATGAAGGTTTTAGAGGTGAAAAGATTGGCAATGTAAAAACTTGCAATGCGCTTCCTAAGCTTAAAAAAGGTCATAAATATTCGAATCCACGCATCTCATTTGATGGACGAAATTGGTTCTTATCCATTGGATATGAGCAAGAATTTGAGAAATATGATTTGACAGGAGAAAGTTTAGGGATTGATGTAGGGATCAAAAAATTGGCAGTTTGTTCTGATGGTAAGTTCAAAAAGAACATTAACAAAACCGAAGAAGTCAAACGATTAGAGCGAAAGTTGAAACGAGAACAACGACATCTAGCTCGTAAGCTTGAAGCCAATACTAAAAAGTATTCTAAAAACCGAAAGCCAATCTATAAAATACCTTTAAAGAATATGAAAAATATTCAAAAACAAAACACGGAAATCCGTAATTTATATAAGCGACTTAACGATATCCGAACAAACCATTTACATCAGTGTTCTATTGAGATTGTGAAAACCAAGCCATCTCGTATTGTTATGGAACATTTACATGTAAAAGGTATGATGAAAAATAAACATCTGGCGAAGGCGATAGCCGAGCAAAAGTTATATGAATTCAAACGGCAAATTCAATACAAATGTCAAAAATACGGAATTGAATTTGTTGAAGCCGACAGATGGTTTCCATCATCAAAAACTTGTTCTTCTTGTGGGCAAA
The DNA here is from genome assembly GCF_001183605.1 of Lysinibacillus xylanilyticus. GTDB lineage: Bacteria > Bacillota > Bacilli > Bacillales_A > Planococcaceae > Lysinibacillus > Lysinibacillus xylanilyticus. Next base: position 603,680 of record NZ_LFXJ01000005.1, read on the forward strand.
TCAAATCCGATTTGAGACTGAAAGACAGATTAATTATCTGTTCTTGTGGATTAAAGTTGGATAGAGATTTGAACGCAAGCATTAACTTAGCAAATTACTCAATCTAAGGAGTTTAACTAAAACTAAACCTTAGATGTGTACGCAACGATACTGCGGAATTTAAGCCTTTGGAGAGTCATACTAAATTGTAGTAGCTTTGGCGAAACCAGACTCAGAGAATAAGGAAGACACATAAACGAAAGTCGGAAGATATAAGTTGTGTCACAGTAGAGATGGCTACATTTTTTAAGAAATGTATATATTTTTCGTATCGGGGATATTCAAGAGCAAACGATTGCAGGAGCAGTGTCAACGGGTACCCATGGAACAGGTGTAACACTCGGTTCGTTATCCTCAGCTGTAACAAGATGGGGTTTTGTAGATGGTACAGGTACTTATAGGGAGCATGTGAGAGGAATGGATGATTTATCTGAAGCTTTGCATGTTTCACTAGGTATGCTGGGTGTGCTTGTGAAGGTAACGATAAAGGTGATACCTCTATATAGCTTACATTACGTGAGCACAAGAGATACTTTAGAAAATGGTCTGGCGATATTTACTGAAGATATTCGACAGAATCGACATGTTGAGTGGTTTTATTTTCCGGGCAGCGAAACCATTCAAGTGAAGCGTATGAACGCTATAGCGCCTGTTTATCAAAGTGATTGGAGTAAGAGAATAGAGACGTTGAAACTGCAAATAGTAGAGAACGGTGCTTTTTTTGCTATGTCCGAGCTTTGTAAATGGAAGCCTTCGTTAAGTGGCGCTATGAGTAAATTAGCAGCAGCCAATGTAGTTGAAGGGGAGAAAACAGGGATTAGCTATGAAATTTATCCGTCTCCACGTAGCGTAAAGTTCCAAGAAAGTGAATATGCTATTCCGTTAACGCAATTTGAGGCATGTATGGAGGAGATCCACGCAACCTTTAAAAGTGGAATTTTTGATGTACATTTCCCGCTAGAATGTCGGACGACGGCAGGAGAAGCAGGTTTTTTAAGTCCTACCCAAGGGCAAGAATCAGCGTTTGTTGCCTTTCATATGTATAAAGGAATGCAGGAAGAGCCTTATTTTGAATGGATCCATACGATGATGAAGAAATATAAAGGACGACCGCATTGGGGCAAACTAAATCATTTAACAGCAAAATATGTATACGAGCTATACCCAGATATCGAGAAATTTTTAGCCATCCGTAGTCAATTCGATCCTGATAATGTGTTTTTGACAGGGTACTTAAGAAAATTATTTACATTGTGAAGGAATACTATGCAATTTAAAGGATTTGAAGAAATGATGGATTATTTAAAAAAATTAAAATTTGAACAAAATGTTAAAATATTCTCCAAAGCGAGATAAAAGTGATGCTTAATCAGCATGAAAACGATTTCAAATTTTATGTATTATTTAAATTGTTCAAACAATTCTAAAAATACTGTTGACTAGACCTTTTTTTCGTACTATGATTACAACAATTTAACACGTTCGTTACAGCAATTAGTAATCTTCTAAGAGATTAACATATACGCAAAAACGGAATAGACAGAACATTTCGTATATAGCAACGAACATAGCAATAAATGAGGGGCGTTTAAAATGAGAAGTGACATGATTAAAGTAGGCGTAGATCGTGCGCCACATAGAAGTCTTTTATATGCAACAGGCAAAGTAAAAGCGAAAGATTTAGGCAAACCATTTATTGGGGTTTGTAATTCTTATATCGACATTATACCAGGTCACGTTCATTTACGTACATTTGCTGATGTTGTAAAAGAAGCCATTATTGAAGCGGGTGGTATTCCTTTCGAATTTAATACAATCGGTGTAGATGATGGAATTGCAATGGGCCATATTGGTATGCGTTACTCTTTACCGAGTCGTGAAATTATCGCAGATTCTGCTGAAACAGTTATTAATGCACACTGGTTCGATGGAGTATTTTATATTCCTAACTGTGACAAAATTACACCGGGAATGTTAATGGCAGCAGTTCGTACTAATGTACCGTCAATTTTCGTCTCTGGTGGTCCAATGGAGGCAGGTACTTCTGCTACTGGCAAGCAACTTTCATTAACTTCAGTTTTTGAAGGTGTAGGGGCACATAAATCTGGCAAAATGTCAGCTGAAGAGCTATTAGATATTGAAAACAATGCATGCCCAACATGTGGTTCATGTTCAGGAATGTTTACTGCAAACTCTATGAACTGCTTAATGGAAATGCTAGGAGTAGCTTTACCAGGTAATGGAACAATTGTTGCTACTTCTGAAGAGCGCCATAAGCTTATTAAAGAAGCTGCAAAACAATTAGTCCGTATGATTAAAGAGGACATAAAACCTCGAGACATTATTACTAAAGAAGCAATTGATGATGCATTTGCACTTGATATGGCGATGGGTGGTTCGACAAATACAGTCCTCCATACATTAGCAATCGCAAATGAAGCTGAAATCGATTATAACATTGAGGATATTAATAAAGTTGCAGAGCGTGTTCCATATCTAGCGAAAATTATGCCTGCTTCAGATATTTCAATGGATGATATTAATAAAGCGGGTGGCGTTAGTGCCATTATTAATGAGTTAGCATCCATTCCAGGTGCTATTCACCCAGATCGACCAACAGTTGCAGGAGTAATAATGGGTGAGCTTGTAAAAGATTATCATATTACAAATGCTGAAGTTATTCGTACGAAAGACAATCCGTATAGCCCAGTTGGCGGTTTATCGGTGTTATTTGGAAATATCGCACCAGATGGTTCTGTTATTAAAGTAGGAGCTGTAGACCCTTCTATCAAAGTATTCAGAGGCGAAGCAATCGTCTTTGAATCACAAGAAGCGGCACAGGAAAATATCGATAACGGGACGGTTAAAGAGGGTCATGTAGTCGTCATTCGCTACGAAGGACCAAAAGGTGGCCCAGGGATGCCTGAAATGCTTGCACCAACATCTGCGATTCAAGGCCGCGGTCTTGGCACAAAGGTTGCATTGATCACAGATGGACGTTTCTCAGGTGCATCTCGTGGTATTTCAATCGGACATATTTCACCAGAAGCTGCAGAAGGCGGTCCAATCGCGTTAGTAGAGAACGGTGACATTATTACAATTGATCTACCAAATCGTACTATCAATTTAGAAGTTTCAGATGAAGTATTAGCTGAACGTCGTGCAAAACTACCGGTATTTGAACCGAAAATTAAGCGCGGTTGGCTAGCAAGATATTCAAAATTAGTAACAAGCGCCTCTACAGGTGGCGTTATGAAAATTTAAAAAGTTAAAGCGTTGATGAGGTTAAAGGTTCTAGAGCCTTGTATTTACCAGAGAGCCGGTCGTGCTGGAAGCCGGCGATACAACTAGATCCGACATCCCCTCTGAGTGAGCTATTAAACGCGTGTTCGCCATTAGATAGCTCCGGGCATAATCGAAAGTGCTCGTTATTAATGAATAAATAATTTATGACACCGTATTGGATGCGAATGATTTCGCGTTGGTGCATAAATGCTTATATTTATTCACGAGGTAGCAATTATTTGCTATAAAAAAGGGTGGTACCATGGAAAGTCTTTTTCATCCCTACGTAAGGTAATTCTTTGCGTGTGGAGAAAAAGGCTTTTTATTTTTTTTACAACATTAAAAAGAGTCTGTCGTCTCTTTTCAAGGAGATAACCAGCTTGTAACACTTCAATGATGCGCATTACTGATGTGAAATTGAATGATAAAGAAGGAGGCATATTTGATGAGTACGAATGTTTCTATCAATGAGAAAGAAGAATTAGCAACAACAGCAAAAGCTGAACAAACCTATCAAGCGAAAGATGGTGCTGACGTATTAGTGCAAGCACTGCATGAACAAGGTGTTGAAATTGTTTTTGGTTACCCAGGTGGAGCGGTACTACCAATCTATGACGCAATGTATAAAAATCCGATTCGTCATATTTTAACTAGACATGAACAAGGTGCAATCCATGCAGCAGAAGGTTATGCACGTGTTTCCAATAAAACTGGTGTAGTTATTGCGACAAGCGGCCCGGGGGCAACAAACTTAGTAACTGGTATTGCTGATGCGATGATTGATTCCATCCCATTAGTTGTATTCACAGGTCAAGTTTCAACATCTGTGATTGGTACAGATGCTTTCCAAGAAGCGGACATTATGGGAATTACGACACCAATTACGAAGCACAATTATCAGGTACAGGATGTTAATGATATCCCACGTATTGTTAAAGAGGCTTTCCATATTGCGAGCACTGGGCGAAAGGGCCCTGTTGTAGTGGATTTCCCTAAAAACGTTTCTCAAATGTTATTTGATGTGGAGAATCCACCACAGGCTCCTGACGAAATATATTTACCTGGTTATCAACCAACATATAAACCGAATTATTTACAAGTTCAAAAGGCCATTCAGGCGATTTCATTGGCTAAAAATCCAGTCATTTTAGCTGGAGCTGGTGTACTCTTTGCAGATGCCAAAGAAGAGTTAACAGCATTCGCTGAAAAATACCAAATTCCAGTAGCAAACACTCTACTAGGACTTGGTTCAATCCATGGAGAGCATGAATTATTCATCGGTATGGCGGGAATGCACGGAACTGCAACGGCGAACACAGCTATTACAAAATCAGATTTATTATTGAATATCGGAGCTCGCTTTGATGATCGTTTAACTGGTAATTTAGCAACATTTGCTCCTAATGCAACAATCATACACATCGATATTGATCCAGCGGAAATTGGAAAAAACGTTCCTACGGATATTCCAATCGTTGCAGATGCTAAAGAAGCATTAAAAGCATTATTGAAAAAGGACTTCGATGGTCCAGATACAACAGAATGGTTAGCCTACTTAAATAATCACGCAAAGGAATATCCATTATGGTACAGCAAGGAGCCAGGGGATAAAGAAATTTTACCGCAGGAAGCATTAGAGCTTGTGCATAAAATTACAGAAGGTGACGCAATTGTCACTACAGATGTTGGTCAGCATCAAATGTGGGCTGCACAATATTATCGCTTAAACAATGATCACGGATGGGTAACGTCTGGTGGACTTGGTACGATGGGCTTCGGCTTCCCAGCTGCAATTGGCGCCCAGTTTGCGAAGCCAGACAAAAAAGTTGTTGCTATTGTAGGAGATGCAGGATTCCAAATGACTGCGCAAGAGCTTTCTATACTACAAGAATTCAACTTACCGGTAAAAGTAGTGATTTTAAATAACAGCTGTCTAGGAATGGTACGCCAATGGCAAGAAACATTCTATGAGGAGCGTTATTCATCTTCATTAATGCCGGTTCAACCAGATTTTGTTAAATTAGCTGATGCATATGATCTTAAGGGCTACCGAATCAACACAATCGATGAAGCGGAAAGTATTTTCCGCGAGGCACTACTTTCTGATGAGCCGGTGTTAATTGATTGTCGTGTTAAACAGCGCCAATGTGTTTACCCAATGGTAGCACCAGGCAAAGGCCTACAAGAAATGATTGGGGTGAAAGAGAATTGAAACGAGTAATTACAGTAACAGTGATTAACCAAAGCGGTGTGTTAAATCGTGTAACAGGCTTACTTATGAAGCGTCAATTTAATATCGAATCAATCACAGTTGGTCATACAGAACAGCCAAACTTTTCTAAAATGACTTTTGTTGTAAACGTTGAGGATGAGCGCAAAATTGAACAGCTTGTGAAGCAATTATCGAAGCAAATTGATGTGTTAAAGGTCAATGACATTACAGATAAATCAATCGTGTTACGCGAATTAGCACTTGTGAAGGTAATTTCACCACCAAACTTACGATTGGAAATGAATTCAATTGTTGAACCATTCCGTCCACAAATTATTGATACAGCGAAAAACGTTGTCACATATCAAGTAGTAGGCGATCCAGATAAGATTGACGCTTTTATTGAACTAATTCGACCTTATGGTATTAAAGAATTAACGCGTACAGGAGCTACTGCATCTGTTCGTGAAACACAAAAAATCTCAAATACGCAGCTCTCTATTTTAAAATAGTTTGCATATAAAATTCATAGCTTTGGATGCATACCCTAAGTCGGTTTGCATCTGAAGTAAACAAAAAACAAACCCAATATTAGGAGGAAACAAACAATGGCTACTATGTACTATGAACAAAACATCAACGAGGAAGTATTAAAAGGAAAAAAAATCGCAATCATCGGTTATGGTTCACAAGGTCACGCACATGCATTAAACCTTAAAGAATCAGGATTCGATGTAGTAGTAGGAGTTCGCCCAGGCGGATCATTCGATGCAGCAAAAGCGGATGGAATAGATGTGAAAACTGTTGCTGAAGCAGCGCAAGAAGCAGATGTTATCCAAATTTTACTTCCAGATGAGCGTCAAAAAGCTGTATATGAGGCTGAAATTGCTCCACATCTTGAAGCTGGTAAGGTACTTATGTTTGCACATGGCTTTAACATTCATTTCGGTCAAATTACACCTCCAGCAGATGTGGATGTATTCTTAGTTGCTCCGAAAGGTCCAGGACACTTAGTTCGTCGTCAATTCCAAGAAGGTGCTGGTGTACCAGGCTTATTCGCAATTCATCAAGATGCTACTGGTCAAGCAAAAGATTTAGCTCTTGCATACGGTAAAGGAATCGGTGCAGCTCGTGGCGGTTTACTTGAAACAACATTCAAAGAAGAAACTGAAACTGATTTATTCGGTGAGCAAGCTGTACTTTGTGGTGGTGCTACACAATTAGTAAGAGCAGGTTTCGAAACTTTAGTAGAAGCAGGCTACCAACCAGAATTAGCTTACTTTGAAACACTTCACGAACTAAAATTAATTGTTGACCTAATGTTTGAAGGTGGTATGGCAACAATGCGTTACTCAGTATCGGATACAGCAGAGTGGGGTGACTATGTAGCGGGACCACGTATTATCGATGACTCAGTTAAAGCTCGTATGAAAGATGTATTAACTGATATCCAAGATGGTACATTCGCTCGTCGCTGGATTCAAGAAAACGAAAACGGTCGTCCAGAATATACAAAATTCAAAGAAGCTGGTGCAAACCACCAAATCGAAGAAGTTGGTGCTAAATTACGTGCTATGATGCCATTCATCAACGAAGGTAAAGAAAAAGTTGTGAGAGAAGTGGCTGCAAGTGCGAAAAATTGATATTTTCGATACTACCCTTCGTGACGGCGAACAATCTGCTGGCATTAATCTAAACACAGCAGAGAAGATTGAAATCGCTAAGCAACTGGAGCGCCTAGGAGTGACAATTATTGAAGCAGGTTTTCCTGCTTCGTCACCCGGTGACTTTGAAGCGGTAAATCGTATTGCAGGGACAGTAAAAAACTCTATCGTAACTGGCTTAGCTCGCTGTGTACAAAAGGATATCGATACAACGTGGGATGCGATTAAAGTGGCCGAACAGCCACACATTCATATTTTCCTAGCAACTTCCCCAATTCATATGGAATACAAGCTAAAAAAATCACCCGATCAAGTAGTAGAACAAGCGGTTGAAGCTGTAAAATACGCGAAAAAATTCTTTCCGCTTGTACAATGGTCCGCAGAAGATGCTTTTCGCTCAGATCGTGAATTTTTAGTACGTATTATGAATGATGTTGTTGCGGCAGGTGCAACAACCATTAATGTACCTGACACAGTAGGATATGCATCGCCACAAGAATATGGTGCATTATTTAAATTCCTACTTGAAAACGTAAAAGGTGCAGACAAGGTAAAATTCTCTGCACATTGCCATGATGATCTAGGTATGGCAACCGCAAACACGATTGCAGCCATTGAAAATGGTGCCTCACAAGTAGAGGGTACGATTAACGGTATCGGAGAGCGCGCTGGAAATGTTGCGCTTGAAGAAATCGCAGTTGCCCTTCATATCCGTAAAGATATTTACCCTGTAGAAACAGGTATTCATTTACAAGAAATTAAGCGTACATCTCAATTAGTCAGTAAGCTCACGAATGTGGTTATTCAGCCGAATAAAGCGATTGTTGGTAAAAATGCATTTGCTCACGAATCAGGTATTCACCAAGATGGTATGTTAAAAAATCCGGAAACGTATGAAATTATTACACCGGCCCTTATTGGTGAAGGGGAGGTACCACTTGTTCTAGGTAAACACTCTGGTCGCGCAGCATTCCGTGACCGAGCAGAAACAATGGGCTACAACCTTTCGGATGAAAAACTAAATAAAGCATTTACTGAATTTAAAAAGCTTGCTGATCGTAAAAAAGAAATTACAGAAGAAGATTTGCTAACGCTTCTTACAGAGCAACAAGTTCAAATAGAAGATGTTCCACTTTACGAATTAAAGATGGTACAGGTGCAATATGGTACAGAAAATATACCAACAGCAACAGCGATTGTTTTAACACCAGAAGGTTTGGAAAAGACAGTTGTGGCAACGGGTTCAGGCTCGGTGGAAGCTATTTTCAATACGCTTGAGCAACTTGTTCAAGGAGATATTCATGTGATTGATTATCGAGTTAAGTCCGTTGGTAAGGGACGAGATGCATTAGGAGAAGCTGTAATTAATATTCGATATGATGGTATTTCAACAACCGGACGAAACTCTTCACAGGATGTTTTAGAAGCATCGGCAAAAGCTTATTTAAATGCTATCAACCGTCATTTAATACAAGCAAGCCTTCGTACACAGCCTGTAAGTTAAAGCTTCCGGTGGATGTCACGGAATTATGCCAATTATGTTATGTGTAGTCGTAATATTGATGACCTCACCTATTAATATTGATGACCTCACCTATTAATATAGGTGAGAGTCTTACTAAAATAGCGTAGTTCAGCGCTATACAAAGAAAGGTGTTTTGACGATGGAGAAAAAAATTTCAGTACTTCCTGGTGACGGAATAGGGCCAGAGGTTGTTGCTTCTGCTGTACGTGTATTACAGGTGATTGGTAAGCGATTCAACCATACATTCCATTTAAGTTATGCAACAATCGGAGGCGCTGCCATCGACCAACACAATAATCCACTACCAGATGAAACAATTGAGATGTGTGAAAATAGTGACGCAGTTTTACTTGGAGCCGTTGGTGGTCCGAAATGGGATAATAATCCGCCAGAATTACGTCCAGAAAAAGGATTACTACGTATTCGCAAACACTTTGACTTATTCGCAAACCTACGTCCAGTAAAGGCGTTCCCGAGCTTACTAGATGCTTCACCATTAAAGCGTGAAGTAGCTGAAAACGTCGATTTAATGATTGTACGTGAATTAACAGGCGGCGTATACTTCGGGGAACCACGTATGCGTACTGAGAATGGCGCGATTGATACAACTGTTTACTCAACTGCAGAAGTTGAGCGTATTGTTGAAAATGCCTTTGAATTAGCACGTTTACGTGGAGGCAAATTATGCTCTGTTGATAAAGCAAATGTACTTGAAACAAGTCGTTTATGGCGCGAAGTTGTAGAAGCGAAGAAAAAAGAATATCCAGATGTGCAAGTGGAGCACAATTTAGTAGACTCAGTTGCTATGAAATTAATTACAAACCCTGGTCATTATGATGTAGTAGTTACTGAAAATATGTTTGGAGATATTTTAAGTGATGAAGCATCTGTTATTACAGGCTCTTTAGGCGTACTACCATCTGCATCTATTCGCGGAGATAATTTTGGTCTATATGAACCAGTACATGGCTCAGCACCAGAAATTGCAGGCCAAGGTGTAGCAAATCCAGCAGCAACAATTCTTTCAGTTGCCATGATGCTACAATATTCATTTGGCTTAAAAGAAGAGGCTGCAGAAATCGAACGGGCTGTAAGTGCAGTATTTGATGATGGCTATTTCACGGCAGATCTTGCACGTGATGGCAGTCGTATACTATCGACGAATGAATGGACAGATAAAGTAATTAACGAGATAGATACAAGCTTTGTTTCAGAAAGCATTATGACAACATACATTTAAGAAATAGGTGAAGATAATGGGAAAAAATATAATTGAAAAGATTTGGGATAGACATTTAGTTTATCAGGAAGAGGGCAAACCGGACCTGTTATATATTGATCTCCATTTAATTCATGAAGTAACTTCTCCGCAAGCTTTTGAAGGTCTAAGGTTAAGCGGACGTCAAGTACGTCGCCCGGATTTAAGCTTTGCAACAATGGATCATAACGTACCTACAAAAAATCTACCAACGATTCATGATCCAATTGCACGCAACCAAATTGAAACTTTAGCAAAAAATGCTGAAGAATTTGGCGTTGAGCTTGCAGGGATGGGGCATCCTGACCAAGGGATTGTTCACGTAATTGGACCAGAGCTAGGTTTAACTCAGCCTGGTAAAACGATTGTCTGTGGCGACTCCCATACGTCTACCCATGGTGCGTTTGGAGCGATTGCCTTTGGTATTGGTACATCTGAGGTAGAGCATGTATTGTCAACACAAACTTTATGGCAAAACAAGCCGAAAACAATGGAAATTCGTGTAGAAGGTGAGCTCCCTGCAGGTGTAGCTGCCAAAGATATTATTCTCGCGATTATTTCGAAATTCGGTATCGGTGTCGGCACCGGACATATTGTGGAATTCACTGGAGAGGCTATCCACAAACTTTCTATGGAAGAACGGATGACAATTTGCAACATGTCAATCGAGGCTGGTGCAAAGGCAGGGCTAATTTCTCCTGACCAAACGACTGTTGACTATATTCGTGGACGCAAACATGCACCACAGGGAGAAAAGTTTGCGGAAGCTGCAGATTATTGGTTAAGCTTAGCATCCGATGATGATGCAACATATGATACAGTTCGAATTATTCAAGCAGAAGAAATTGAGCCAATCATCACTTGGGGAACGAATCCGTCAATGGGTTCAGGAGTTTCAAGTAATGTTCCAACACAGGCGGAATATGAGGATGATTCAGATAAAGCTGCTCTTCGTAAAGCACTTGCCTATATGGGCTTAGAGGAAGGTCAACCATTAACTTCAATCGATATTCAACACGTATTTATCGGTTCCTGCACTAACTCACGCATCAGTGATTTACGTGCAGCTGCAGATGTTATTAAAGGGCGTAAGGTGCATGAAAATGTAACAGCGATCGTTGTGCCAGGATCATATTCGACGAAAATACAAGCAGAAGCAGAAGGATTAGATAAAATCTTTACAGATGCTGGATTTGAATGGCGTGAGACAGGTTGCTCAATGTGTCTGGCAATGAATGATGATGTAGTACCAGCGGGCGAACGCTGTGCATCAACGTCAAACCGTAACTTTGAGGGACGTCAAGGAGCAGGTTCTCGTACACACTTAGTATCACCGCAAATGGCAGCTGCAGCAGCAATTGCTGGTCACTTTGTGGACGTTCGTGAATTCGTAAAGGAAACTGTGTAATTTTTATCTTCATTCAGAAGACACCCCATATTTATGGTGAGATTATTACGATTGTAATTTCTATTCAGTAGGTTACCAAATACAAAATTAAGACTGAATGAAGATAAAGCCTCTGGCAGATGTCACGGATTTTGAAAGGAGCCAAAATAAGGATGTTAGCCTAAACCTTCGCATCCTGCGAAAACGGCTAACTGACCTGCCTCGTGCAGGCCTAAGCACAATTCAAAATCCAGGGCGTAATTGATTTACACGGAAAGGATGATTGCAAATGGAACCAATTAATATCGTAAGTAGTGTGATAACACCACTTGATCGTAAAAATGTCGATACAGACCAAATTATTTCGAAAGAGTTTTTAAAGCGAATTGAGCGTACAGGTTTTGGTCAGTATTTATTTCACCATTGGCGCTTTGATGCGGAGGGCAATGAAATTAAGGATTTTGTATTAAACAAACTTGAGTTTAAAGACTCCAAAATATTAGTAGCACAAGATAATTTCGGCTGTGGTTCATCTCGTGAACATGCACCGTGGGCAATCTTAGACTATGGATTCAATGTAGTAATTGCACCATCATTCGCAGATATTTTCCATAATAACTGCTTCAAAAATGGGATATTACCAATCAAACTAACTGAAGTAGAGTGTGATGAAATCTTAGTTAAAGGCTTAGAAAATCCGTACAAGATGGAAGTCAGTCTAGAAGCACAAACAGTAACGGGTGAAGATGGTGCAATTTATAAATTTAGCATCGACCCTTACTATAAAGAAACATTGCTGAATGGTTGGGATGAAATTGCTTTAACCTTTAAATACGAAGAACATATTGCTGCTTACGAAGCAGAACGTATAGCATTTTAATAAATGAAGGGTTTACCTTTTGACTGAAGACCGATTTGGTGTCTTCAGTTTTTTTATTGATTAAAAAGGGAATTGCGTAGAGTGAAGGAGGAAATCCTCAAGAAGGTGTGATCGGGTGAGGGCCAAAACTGCTCAGGTAGTAAAGAAAAACTCCTTAAATAGTAAATGACTGGTTTTTACCACTTTACATAATAAAAATGCAGCTTTAGTTATTTTGATTTTTTGTAAAAAGCACGACAAATTGATGTAATATTTTGATAATATATAAATAGAGTTGTGGGAAATAAATGGAATGTTATCCAGTTTATTGTCTCATCACTAAAAGATAGGGTTAAAACGAATCTCTTCTATATAAGTAGGAACGGAAAATAATTACACAGTTTAGAGATGAGTGTATTTAAACATTTACCAGAAAAAGCTTTTGTGAAAAGTATAAAAGGAGGAACTATATTGAAAATCCTTCGAAAATACAGTTTGTTAATTGGGGGCTTAGGCTTTTCAAATTTAGGGAATTGGATCTACCTTGTAGCGCTAAATTTATTTGTATGGCATTTAACACAATCGCCGGCAGCGATGGCTGGCATCTTTATTGTAGGACCAACAGCAAGAGTTTTAACAAGTTTGGTAGCTGGCTCTTTCATTGATCGTATGAATAAACGTAAGTTAATGATTGCAACTGATATTATACGAGGTTTCATTGTTTTTTGTATGCCGTTTATGGAATCTATTTGGCTCATTTATACGCTGTTATTTTTAGCGAATATAGCGAGTAGTTTTTTTGGACCTAGTAGTACATATTATATTACAAAGCTTGTTCCCTCAGAAGATAGACAACGATTCAATGCAATACTTGGCACGTTTAATTCTGGCTCGTTTTTAGTAGGTCCAGCTCTAGCAGGACTCCTCATCATGATTTTTAATACAACGGTTACAATTTGGTTCAACAGCTTTACATTTTTTGTTTGTGCTATGATCATTTACTTATTACCTGACGTAGATGATGTGAAAGAATCCTCACAGCAACGTATAACTTGGCAAATATTAAAAAGTGACTATCTAGCTGTGGTAGCTTTCATTCGACAAAATTCATTATTTTTAACAATTTATTTACTGTTTCAAAGTGCATTAATGATTGCATTTGCGCTTGATTCTCAAGAAGCAACATTTATAAAACAAGATTTGGCTTTATCTGATAGCTTATATGGTGCCTTTGTGAGTAGTGCAGGAGCTGGAGCAATTATAGGTGGAATGGTTGCTGCAAGCTTTGCAAAAAAAATGTCCACTCGGTCATATATGGTTATTGGCTTGTTCCTGACAATGCTGTTTTATACAGCTTTTTATGCCTCGACATCGAGTATTTTGGCATTTGTAAGTTTCGTTTTTCTAGGCTTGTTTATGGCATTTAGTAATACTGGTTATGAAACGTTTTATCAGCAATATGTACCGCCTGAAATTATGGGGAGATTCGGTAGTATTGCAAATATTTTTCAAAATATTTTACAAATTTCATTTACCTTACTGTTAGGTCTGTTTGCAGAATTATTTACGCTTCAAATGACGGCCATTATTTTCGGTATTATAAGTATTTTATTTTCGATTTCATTGTATTTTGTACTATATTCCCCAAAAAACTACATCGGCTTAAAGGAGGAAATATTATGATTAGCTATTCGATTCATTGTATTTTTTGTAAGAAAGAATTTAAAGTTGAAGAAGGGACAAGGAAATATAAACTATATAAACAAAATATGAACGGAAAATTTTCCTGTGAAGATTGTGATAGAAAAATTGAATTAGAGGCAAGGAAAGGTTTATTGGGAAAACTTAATTGAAAATATAATGGTATGAATTTGATTTGCTTTTGGATTAATGGACGTTGGAGATTATTAGTAGGACTAACAGTACTCCATAATTTTCAAATGTAAATGACCTGTCTTTCTATTGTTTTCTCAGTTAAAATGAAAAAATAAGATGGAAGGTAGGTAAAATGATGATTACAGTTATAGGTAGCATAAATATGGATTTAGTTGTACAAATGGGGGTTTTTCCAAAGCAGGGAGAAACTATATTCGGTAAAGATTTTCAAACGATTCCAGGAGGAAAAGGGGCAAATCAGGCAATTGCTGCAGCACGTCTTGGAAGTGAAGTTACAATGATAGGCTGTGTGGGTGCCGATAGTTTTGGAGAAGCATTGCGCACTGTTTTACAGCAAGAGCATGTTCAAACTGAAACTATTACAAGTGTATCGGCACCTACTGGGATTGCTAATATATTAATCTACAATAACGATAACCGTATCATTGTAGTGCCTGGGGCAAATTATGAATTAATGCCCTCGCATATAGAGGCAGCGAAAGAAATCATTCAAAAAAGTCAAATGGTAATTATGCAGCTAGAAATCCCAACGGAAACGACCGCTTATGCAATAAAACTTTGTAAAGAAGCGAATGTACCTGTTTTATTAAATCCAGCACCGGCGGCTAATTTTGATGTGCAATGGATGGAGGATATTACTTATATCACACCAAATGAAACGGAGTGTGCCGAAATTTTTGGAGATGATGTTGAACAAATACTCGAAAAATATCCTAATAAAATGATTGTGACGTTAGGTAGTAATGGTGCACACTATTTTGATGGTGAATATCCTATTCATGTTCCGGGCTATTTGACAAAAGCAGTAGATACAACAGGTGCAGGCGATACGTTTAACGGTGCACTCGCTTATGCTTTAGTAGAAGGGCAATCATTGGATCAGGCAGTGTATTTTGCAAATATTGCAGCTTCATTATCAGTGGAGAAATTCGGTGCACAAGGCGGAATGCCAAATATTGGAGCGGTCTACGCTCGTATGGCAGGTGTTGAAGAATAAAGCGAAGACTACCGCTCTTACAAATTTATAATAATAATTATTATTTCTTTTAGGCTGAATGAGTAATAATATCTGAGATAGTAGGTTTTAAAGAGTGAGAATTATTACCTATTTGTGACGGTTTACTTTAAGTATATTATCCCTTTTTGTCATTGATTTTTAGTACTATGTATTAAAAAAAGAGTATTTTCCTTTATAATAACTTTAGATACATAGAAAAGAGGTTTTGGGGATGACAAATATTGATAATGTGCCGATCGAATATACAGCCTCAGCGAATAATATTTTGCCACAGCTTGTTGATCATTTGCGACAATTACATGGCATTATTGTACAAAATACATATGTAAAAGATACAGCTAAACATTTAAATCGTATCATTCAAGATGCTAACAACGAAACGATGATTCTTATTGTTGGGAAAGAGCGTGTTGGAAAAACAACACTTGTGAATGGACTTTTAGGACGTCAGGTTTTGCCTGTTAGTGATCAGCATCCAACAGGGGTAAATACATTTTTGCGATACGGTGAAAATGAGGAAATAAAGGCGTATTTTTTAGATGGCGTTGTAGCAATATTCGATATGAGCAAGCTAGAAATATTGACAACTAGCGATACTTTTGCATCTCAAATACTACGAGAACATTTAGATTACCTAGAAGTATATTTGAAAAATGATTTATTAAAATCAGTGACAATTATTGATTCTGTTTCATTAGAAGCTGGGGGAGGGGAGATGGCCTATTTCCCAGAAGCATTGATGAACCGTGTTGACGAAATCTTTTGGGTATTACGCTCAGGTTCTATGGCTATTTACCCTGAAATATTATTGATGGAAACTTTAAAAAACAAAGGTGTAGAGCCTCTTTGTATCATCAATGCTATAGATTCAAATGAAAATACGAAAGCGTTTATTAATGCTGAGAGAGAACGATTTGGACATTTAATAAGTGATTTTGTTGCTATCTCTGCAAGAGAAGCGATTGAAGCTAAACAGACTAATTGTGATGAGCTTTGGGAGAAAAGTCAGTATGAGCAATTAATTTCAGAAATTCATCGAGTAGCAGAAAATAGTGATAAGAAAACGTACGGCATTTTAATTCGCTTCTTGCAATGGCTTGAACGATTCCGCTTCGAATTAACTGTAATTCCACAAAGAGATCCATTCCAATCTGCGGTTGAGAACATTGAAAAATATGCAGGCGATACACAATACGAATTTTCACGTTATCAACGTGATTTAGCGATTGTGACGGAATATGAGCAAGAATACAAGCAGGTTGCCAATGTATTTAAAAATGTTCAAACATTATACCAACTTTTACAAACCATCTCACAAAATGATTATTTACAAGATGAAATCGTGGAAAGCTATACAGAAAAGGCTGTTTTTTATCAACAAATGTTACGAGAATATCGTAATATGCATAGCGAATATATGCGTGAATATGACCGATTGGATGCCCAGCATAAAAAAATTCACGGAAAAGGTCTTATGAAGGCTATTTTTGGTCAGCATACACAAAATAGATTTTTCAAGGAACGTGTTCTCAAGTTAAATGAGCAACAAGTTATTTGTATTGCACAATTTGAAAAAGTGCAAGAAGCGGAGGCCGTAATGCTTCAGTCCCTACATTCAATACAAAGTTATCTTATGGAAATAACGAAAAAACGTTTGGAACGCACTGAGCAAAAAGTGCAAGAGCTAAATCACCAACGTTTAAAAGAAAAGCGTCAATTAAAGTTATACGCAAATAAATTAAATGAATTTTCTTGTTTGATTGAAGCACAGGGCTACATTAAAGAAAATATTCAACCGTTTATAATGGACGAGCAAATGCCACTGAAAGCAAAGGATATTGAAATGCTGAAAGAAACAATTAATAGCATTATGAGCATTGACCTGACGAATAATGGTCTACTTGCACGTAGTCAAATGAACAATAAAATGGAGAACACCGCGATTCCTTTCGATGTTCAGAAAAAATATCCATTACATACGCTAGCGTTAGCAGAAGTAGATGTAAAATCAAACGATATACCAGAAATACCGAAAAAACTTGATGTTCAATATGAAGAATAGACATAGAAGAAAATGTTCTAAAAGTAATTTATACTTTTAGAACGTTTTTTATGTATTTTGAAGTTTTCCGTTATTCAGGATTAAATGACGCAATATAAATCTAAATAAGGCTTTTTTCGTATAGCTACTAGAGGATGCACGGACCCTTAGCTATTAACATTATTTCTGTAATGATATAAAATAGGCATACAAAGATGAAGTGGGTGGTTTTTTGGTATCTTCAAAAGATGTGGCAAAGTATGCGGGTGTCTCTCAAACAACTGTTTCAAGAGTGTTAAATACTCCTGAACTCGTAAAGCCGAAAACAATTGAAAAAGTAATGAAGGCAATTGAAGAATTAAACTATATTCCAAATGATATTGCAAGATCGCTTGTTCAGAAAAAAACAGGCATTATTACATTGATTTCAGGGCCTTTACATAATCCTTTTTTTGTTGATACGACAACTGCAATTGTCAATTATGTTAACGCTCGCGGCTATAAAGTAAATGTCTATTTTGGGACGGAAGATAATTTAGATTCCATTTATAATTCTGTTTTGGAAACGAAGGCTGATGCGATTATTTTATCGTCTATGTTATACAAAGATGACATATTTTTCAAGATTGAAAAACTAGGCATCCCATTTATTATGTATAATCGTAAGCATCAGGAAAATAGGCATTTTGTAGAGATTGATAATGTGGAAGCAGGCTATATAGCGACGAATCATATTTTATCTTTAGGTCATCGAGATATATGTTGGATAGGCGGTCCACATGAAATAAGTACTTTTTATGAAAGGTACAAGGGCTTTAAAAATGCATTAAAGGATAACGGTATAGATGCGAAAACAATGCCGGTATTTTTTACAAATACTAACAAAGACGATATTAAACGAGCTTTTGAAGAAATACTTGAGCTCCCTAAAAAACCTACAGCTATTTGTGCAGCAACAGATGCGATCGCCATTGAAATATTAAATCTTTGTTTAGAAAGGGGCTTTCATGTCCCTAAAGATTTTAATGTTATTGGCATTGATAATGTGGAGCTTAGTAAACACCATTCGATTGCCTTAACAACAGTAGGCTTAGAATCCGAAAAAAGCCTCGGATTTATTGCTATTGAAAAATTATTTGAGGTAATGGAGAAAAAAAGTGCTTGCATCCAGCAAACAGAATCTGTTAAACTCTTCCCAAGAAATACGACGTGTAAAAAATGAACTGATAAACATCAGTTTGTTTTTTACTCTGAAATGGTTACGTATTCATTTTCTTATTTTCAGAAATGAATACGTAACCATTTAGAGGGAGGAGTGAGTCAGATCTTGAAAAAAGGTTTATTTATTAATGGACAATGGCAAATGACACATGAATATATGCAGGTTTATGCACCCTACTCAAAAGAGGTAATAGCACAATTTGCTATGGCAACTGAAGATGATATACAGCATGCAATTGAAAGTGCTCATGCAGCAGAATCAGAAATGGCAGACTTAACAGCATTTCAAAGAGCAGAGATTTTAGAACAACTATCTGATCTATTTGCCGAAAATCGAGAAGAGGCAGCAAGAATTATTTCACTAGAATCGGCAAAGCCGTTAAAATATGCGTATTCTGAAATTGATCGAACGATTGAAACTTACAAATTTGCAGCAGAAGAAGCGAAGCGACTATCTGGTGAAATGATTCCGATGGATGCATCTAAAAGTGGAGAGGGTCGATTTGGTTATACAATTCACGAACCATTGGGCGTTATTGCGGCCATTACACCTTTTAATTTTCCGCAAATTTTAGTAGCCCATAAAGTTGGACCGGCATTAGCAGCCGGAAATACGATCGTTTTGAAACCTGCAACACAAACAGCATTATCTGCTCATTTTTTAGCAAAACTATTGGCACAAACAAATTTACCAGCAGGTGCATTTAACATAGTAACCGGACAAGGAAAACTAGTAGGGGATGCATTTTTAGCACATCCAAAAGTAAAGATGGTTACATTTACAGGGAGTCCTGAAGTAGGTATTTCTCTTCGCAATCGAGCTGGCTTAAAGAAAGTCACATTAGAACTTGGTTCAAATGCTGGTGTTATTGTTGATGAAGGGGTTCAACTCGATAAAATTATGGATCGAATTGTTATGGGAGCTTTTTCAAATCAAGGTCAAGTTTGCATCTCCTTACAGCGTATATATGTAAAAGAGAAAATAATTGATGAATTTTTAGAGCAACTAAAAGCGAAAATAGAACGCTTAACAATAGGGGACCCACTTGACGCAACAACAGATTTAGCCATGATGATTTCAGAAACTGAGCAGAAGCGTGCTGTCACATGGATAAACGAAGCGTTAGCAGAAGGTGCGGAAGTACTGACAGGTGGTCGTATTGAAAACAATATTTTACTTCCAACAGTGTTATTAAACGTATCTTCTACTAGCCGTGTATCTAGTGAGGAAATATTTGCACCTGTAGTTATTGTCAATACTGTTTCATCAGTAGAAGAAGCAATTGATGCTGTTAATGATTCAAATTATGGCTTACAGGCAGGGATTTTTACACCCTCAATTGAGACGGCCTTTAAAGCTTCGAAGAAATTACAAGTCGGAGGTGTCATAATAAATGACGTCCCGACATACCGTGTGGACCATATGCCATATGGTGGTGTTAAAGAAAGCGGAACCGGTCGAGAAGGAATCAAATATGCAGTAGAGGAAATGACTGAAATGAAGCTTGTGATTTGGAATAACAATTAATCATTAGTCATATAGAAAATAGGCAGAAGGCTATTATGAAAAGATAGGAGTAGAATAATTATGCATAAATTAACCTTTACCCCTGTAAGTTATACAGGCTGGGGTTGTTTGAATCAGCTACTACTAGAAGTAGAAAAATTCAAAGCAAATAATATATTAATTATCACTGATCCATTTTTAAAAGAGTTAGGTTTAACAGATAGTATTGAAAAACCTTTACTAGACAATGGGCACTCAACGACTATTTATACCGATATTGCCCCTGAGCCACCGCTCGCAATTGGTGAAAAACTAGTTGAATTTACAAGACAGAATCATTTTGATTTAGTAATTGGTTTAGGCGGTGGAAGTGCATTAGACTTAACGAAGCTTGCTGCGGTTTTAGCAACACATGATGGAAAAGTGGCAGATTACTTAAATTTAACAGGAACAAAATCTCTTGAAAATAAAGGGTTACCGAAGATTTTAATCCCAACTACATCTGGAACAGGCTCAGAAGTGACAAATATTTCTGTACTGTCACTTGAAACAACTAAGGATGTTGTTACACATGATTACTTATTAGCAGATGTCGCCATTGTAGATCCTGCGTTAACGATTTCTCTACCACCAAAAGTGACCGCTGCTACAGGTGTAGATGCTTTAACACATGCAATAGAGGCCTATGTTTCTGTAAATGCCAATGAGGTAACTGATGCACTTGCACTACAAGCCATTAAATTAATTAGTGGTTCTATCCGGACTGCTGTGCATGACGGTCAAAATAAGCAGGCTCGTTCGGATATGAGTTATGGCAGTTATTTGGCTGGATTAGCGTTTTTCAATGCAGGTGTTGCAGGAGTACATGCTTTAGCTTATCCACTTGGTGGCCAGTTCCATATTGCTCATGGAGATTCCAACGCAGTTCTTTTACCATATGTAATGGGTTATATTCGTCAAAGTTGCGAAAAACGTATGAAAGATATTTTAGATGCAATGGATATTTCAACTGCATATTTATCGCAAGAAGAGGCTTCCTATAAATGTGTAGATGCATTAAAGCAACTTGTTCAAGATGTAAATATTCCGTCAACATTAAAAGGATTTAATATACCAGAGTTAGCACTGGAACAACTAACTGATGATGCGACAAAGCAAACAAGAATCTTAGCACGTAGTCCGATGTCGCTTAAGCGAGAAGATATCTATACTATTTATCGTGCTGCATTTGATGGAGAAATTCGAGAACCTCTATTACTATAAAGAAGAAAAGAGAAGGTTGATGAGATTTTATCCGTTTTTAAGATAAGCTTGAATCTACAAAAAATAAGCTACTATGTTTCCGAGATAAATCTTTAGGAAACTTAGTAGCTTATTGTAATTCGGGCTAATTAATTTTATGCTTCAGCACCTGGTGTAAATGAACGTGTCGCTAGCTCAGCGTCAAGCATAAAGATAGCGTTAGAATCATTTTCTATACGTTCAATTTTACGAATTAACGTGTCGAATGTTGATTCTTCTTCTACCTGCTCATCAATAAACCATTTTAAGAAAGCCATTGTCGCGTGCTCGCGTTCATCTAAAGCGATATCCGATAAATGATAAATACGGCGAGTTACTTCTTTCTCGTGTGAAAGGCCAGTTTTGAAGGCATGTAAAATAGACTCAAAATGATTATCTGGGCTGTCGAAGCCTTGGATTGTTGCACGGTAGCCCATATCACTTAGGAAATTATAAAATTTCATCGCATGGAAGCGTTCTTCTTCAGCCTGTACTAAAAAGAAGTTGGCAAAGCCATCGTAATCTTGATCTGTGCAATATGCCGCCATTGCCATATAAGCATGCGCAGAGTAAAATTCAAAATTCATTTGTTCGTTTAGTGCTGTGTGTAGTTTTTCAGATAACATAAAAATTTTCCTCCCTTTGCAGTAAATACCTACTGCATCTCTTATAGTATACAGCGAAGAAGGGTAGTGTTGCAATTCAATTGATTTTTATTCTCAATTAGGAAATTTAATCAAATTCATTTTTTAAACGCCAAATGACTTCTAAAAGATTGACAAATAAATTAATGAAATCTAAGTATAGATTTAAAGCCATACCTACTACTTCAGCATCTGAAACGTGATTATGTCGGATTTGGTTAAAGTCATAAACAGTATAGAGACTAAAAAGTAGTACAGTTATTCCCGCAATAATTAATGCGACTATGTTGTTAACAGGGATAAACATAAAGACTAATGAAAATACAATTACGACGATTAGGACAGTGAATAAATAGCTTCCCCAATTTGAAATGTCTTTATTCATCATCATACCAATCAGTGCTAGCACAATGAAAATAGCTACGGTTGCTACGAAAACAAGTAAAACAAGCTGTTGCCCTAGCTCCGCAATGTAAAATTGTGTTGTCCAAAATAATAATATTCCCATTAAAAAGGGGATTGTATACATAATGGAATTAGCAAGCTTCAGACTTCGCACAAAGCAGGCAATGATAAGAAGTACAATAGTAATAATGGATAGCGGCATGACAATCGCTGGGGGTAATAATGTTGCTATGTACATTCCGACAACTGTCAATACCCACATAAAAGCAAAGTGTTTTAAAATTTTATTTAAGTTTTGGTTTTTAGCATACGCCATATGGAAGAATCCTTTCTTTTTGTAAAATAACTTATATATTAACATACGAGTCAAATTAGAAAAAGATTCAACTTTAAGAAGATTTGTATCAATATCATAATGTTGGGTTAATTTCCGCTCAGGAATCCCCTCGATTGGGTGCAATATCCTCGATATGGTGATACAAACATACCTGGTCTTCGTAAAGACCAGGTAATGTTTTTTGATTATTTTACATTTTTTCTTTGGTTTTTCACACCAACTAAGTATCCACCAAGGGCAATACCGATTAATACAGTCCAGAAAATAACCTTCCATACTGTTGAGTGTGGGAAATCATGTGGAATTACACCTAGTTTTTCATGTGCTAATGTTAGAACAGCCAGCTTTACACCAACCCAACCAACGATTAAGAAGGCAGCTGTTTCAAGTGATGGGAATTGATCGAGAATTTTCACGAACCAACGAGCCGCGAAACGCATCATAATAACACCGATAATACCACCTAAAAACATTACTGCAAATTGCCCCGCATTAATGCCGCCAACATCAAAATTACCGATATGAGGTAGTGTAACCGCAATGGCAACAGCAGCTAATATTGAATCTATGGCAAAGGCAATGTCAGCAAACTCAACCTTTAGTACGGTCATCCAGAAACCAGATTGTTTTTTAGTCTCATCAATTTCCTCGGGATTTTGTGCGGATTTTCGCGAATCATAAATATGCTTCGTTGACATAATTAATAAATAGGCAGCACCTAGAGCTTGAATTTGCCAGAAGTTAACGAGCGTTGTAATAAGAAATAGTGCAGCAAAGCGGAAAACGAATGCTCCCACTAAACCATATAGCAGTGCTTTTTGCTGTTGATGTTTTGGTAAATGCTTAACCATAACGGCCATAACAACAGCATTATCGGCAGCTAATAATCCTTCCAGTACAATTAATACGACGAGGACCCATGCGTATTCTAGTATAATTGCCTCCAAATGTATTTCCTCCTTTATACTTTGAACAGAAATGAATAAACTGCTTTTAACTTAGTCTTTGCTTTTTTAGGCAAAATAAAAAGACCCCTGCCTAAAAAATAGGCAAAGGTCTTGCTAAGCTAATTAATTGGTTATTGTACAGAATATCTGTACGCCAAGATAGGCCTTCACACCCGATGGTAAATAACCATGTAATGACGAATGTGAAATCAGATGCTTTGTTTACATCTGCTAGCTACTCCCCTTTGACAAAAATGTCAAAAGCTATTCAATTCTTTATATATGAATTATAGCATGCTGATTGTCAATTGCAAATCAAAATGTGAAGATATGTTAAAAGTTTTGAAGATTGTTGTCAGGAAAAGCTATCCTAAAGGGAGCAATAGAGGAACGAAGGCTAAAACCATCACGTCCTGTGATAGTGCCTTCGTGGCCAACTTCCTGTTGCTGCCGCTGCCGCTTCGCTTTCGCGCAATAAACATCTGCCGCTGCCGCTTCGCTTTCGCGCAATAAATACCTGTTATCCCTGACTTTCCTCGGAAAGCGCCCAGTCGGAACGGAAATCAACCACACGTTATGATAAGCATAACTTTTGGTGATAGCAGATAAATTGGAATGTGGAATAAAATTAAAATATCCTCTCAAATAGATATGTACATTTGAGGGGATATTTTAATTTTATTTATTAATTGTTCCTGTAAATGTTTTACGGCCAGAATTTAAGTTGTTAACGTCTATTTCTAATTTACTAATAGAATTAGGTGTTAATGAGATTTTCCCATCCTGCTCTAGTTTTTTCCACACTTTCACATTTTTTCGATATAGATGTTCAGAAAGGCGATAAATATCAATATCTTTCGCTAATGCTTCTTTATACGTTGTTCTAATTTCTTTCTTCACTTCATTTATAATTTTTTTTCTTATTTCATCTTCAGAAATATTCGTTTTAAAACCATTTAAAGTTGCATTTATTTTTACATAGACCTCAAATGTTACTTGATCATTTTTAACAAGTGGTTTGATAGCTACCTTTATTTTTTCCAATGTTGCCGTTAAATAATCTGTTTCGTTGTCATCTAACTTAAAGGTTACTTCACCTCTGTGCGTTCTATTATGCATCCACTGCATACCTCTTGCATCATCATTCTTAATAAAGTCTTTAAACCCATCTTTAGAAAGTACCCCAACCCCTGTTAGTGCGGTATCCTGACCTTGTAGCTCTTCCGTTTCCCAGTTTTTATTGATCGTTATATAAGGGATACCAATTTCGTGGTTTGGTTCATTTAAACCAATAACTAAATTTCGGAAATTAACGGGCTCGACGAATGTTTCTTGATCATCTGTATCTAAAGGAGTAATTAGCTTTGACGATGTAAGAGATTTATTTAAAAGTGGCGTTATAAGAAGGATATCTTTAATAGGATCTTGTGTACAATAGGTCCATATTTGGTACCTTGTTTCCCTAAACCGCAACACACTGTCTATGACAGAGAGGGCATTTTTATCTTTCATCGCTTCCTCGGAGAAAATTATAAATGTCATATGTCCCCAAAACAGTTTTTGGTCGATGGATCGATATAAGTTAAAAAGAGCTTCTTCCAACGTTTTTCCCTTAGATTGCCCAACCTCGGCCTGTACTGCTTGAGGATTAGGGTTTTCAGATTTTGCAACATTGGAGAAGTTAATTAATTGTAAGTATACTTCATACTGATCATCTTTATAATCAATACCAAGTCCGTCTACATAATACATTCTTTGAGCTTCAGTAACATCCCAACATCCTGATAGAAGTAGTGAAGTAGCTAAGCTTGATAGTAAAATAATTTTTTTTTTCATTGCTTCTTCCCGCTTTTAGAAGTACGAGTGTTATCTTGAGGTGCAAGTGCTTTATTACGTTCAGCGTAGCCTTTTGGTGATAAGCGGAAGATCGATTTTTTAATAGTTGTCCAATTTAAATCTGTTGCAAGATTCATGTAAGAGTAACCATAGATCCGGATATTACATAAGTAAAGAAGTGTAAAGTACAGTGAGATGAAAAATCCAAATAAACCAAAGAAAGCGCTGGCAAGAATGAACGTAACACGCAATATACTGATGGTTGTTACTAGAGATTGGTTCACAAGAGTAAATGATGCAATCGTAGAGATCGCAATAACCACAATCATTTCTGGACTTGTCACACCTGCACGAATGGCTGCATCACCAATAATTAAACCTCCAACAACACTTATCGTACCACCAATAACAGAAGGCAGACGTAAGCCAGCTTCTCGAAACAATTCAAACATTAGTAGCATTATTAGCATTTCAAGAGAGGAGGGGAGAGGTAGGCCTGTTTTTGCTTGGACGACTGTTGCTAAAAGCTGAAATGGTAATTGATTTTGATGATAGGTCGTCAGAGAGAGCCAAAATGCAGGCAATAGTAAACCGATTAAAATGCCAAGGATCCTCAAAAGTCGTTCTATAGAGCTGAAAACGATGGGATATTCGTTGTCTTCAGCTGATTTTAATAATAAAAATAAATTTACAGGTGTGATGACGCCATATGCTACACCATCGACGAAAATAAGAAAACGTCCACTAATCAGAGCCTGAATAGCATAATCAGGTCGACCTGTGTAATCGAATTTAGGGAAAAGCTTTGAGTTTTTGTTAATTCGCTCCATCAAGATATCCCCGCTAAAGACAATATCTGTATCTACAGCTGCCAGTTGCTTTTTAATTCCGTGTAAAATATCCATATCGACAATATCATCAAAATAAAGAATAGCCACGCTTGTTTTCGAACGTTTGCCTAACTCCACTTTTTCTACACAAAATGAATTCGTAGGTAAACGTTTGCGCAATAGTGCAATGTTGACACGGATGTCTTCAATAAAGTTATCCCTTGGTCCCTTAACGAGAACCTCCATCCTCGTTTCTTCAGGATTTCGATTAGGCTTTTTAGCAATACAACTAGCATACAAAAGTTCTTCCTCTTCAAAATAAAGCAGTAGGAAACCGGTATATACAAAGTTAATGGCTTGTTCTATATCGTTGACTTTTTCAAGCGTCGGAACATGAAGTTGATTTGTAATATTTTCTTCTAAGGATGTATCAGCTAAATTGTCATAAAGATATTGAACACGCCGAATAATGACTTCATTAAGCATTTGCTGGTCTATCATCGCATCACAGGTAATGAATTGAACCTTTTTTTGATTAAATGTATATTCCTGAAATTGAATATCTGCTGATTTTTGAAATAGTTTTTTTAAGGTGTTTAGGTCTATCGCCTTCTCCTGCTGAGGCATTATGATTCACCACTTTCCATTTCTTGTTTTTCAGATTGTCCTTTCTTAGAAGACTTACCTGAAAAGAACGCTACTATTACGAAAAAAATTGACAGAAGTAAAAAGAAAATAAAAGTAATTGTTAATATATAGTTCCCTTTCACCTTCAAAAATATGTTTTCATTTAAAATAATTAGCGGTAGACAAAGTATAAAGAAGGGTGGAGCTAGCATTCTCCATATTTGCTTTGGGTCCCCGGTCATTTTTAGTAGGTCCGCAATAACATATAATAAGAAGCTAACTCTTATAAATGTCCCAGTAAGCCATTGATAAATAGAGAAAAAGTCAAGATGCTCAATATAGCGACCGATCGATACTAAGCCCCATTCCTCGTATGCAGGATATCTTTGCTTTGCGGCTTCGGTTGGACCAAATTCTGCAATCGCTCCCATGAGTGGACCTAAAGTTAGCCCCATTAGAATAATGAGCATGATGCCAAAATGATACCAACGAAGGCGCTCTTTAAATTGATGCTGTAAAAATAAAAGTATTATTAATTCAATAAATCCTGATGCTGGGTAAATCATCCCTTTTATAACGGGTTGGAAACCATGCTCAAAAAATGGACGTAATAACTCGTATTCTTTTACCTGTAAATTTGTAAATGCTACAAAAAAACCAAAGACTACTACACCGAATAATACAAAGACATTTAAGATAACCATGGTTTGTAAGCTAGTTGTAACGAGTAAAACACACAGAATCGTATAAATGAGTAATAAAATTATAGACGGTGTTTCAGGTAAAAACGTTGTGCTTATCCATTGTAATGTTTCAACCATTGTAAAAGCAGCTAGAATGAGTAAATAAATAACTATAATATAGATGACAATTGTAGATCCTATTTTCCCGATTTTCGCTTCTAGCCAGTCTCTAATAGGTTCTTGATTCGTCTTTTTTTGTATATAAACTAAAAGAAATAGCCAGAAGAATATAATAACTGTAGCCATTATTACAGATGCCCAGCCATCTCTCCCTACAACGTCGAGTAGTGGGGGAATAATTGTCACGTGATTTTTTAAGCCAATAACAGTCATAGATAAGAAGACAACATGTAAAATACTAATCGATCCTAGACCTTTCATATGAAAACCCTCTAACGTTAATTGATACATTTTAGCTTAGACAAAAAGTGAGAGGATTATAAGCGTAATAAACTACTCTGAAAAGGAGAATTTTAATAAACGTATTGCCACATTGTCCAAGTTTTTTACAGAAAAAACAGCGAGGTATCTGACGATTAAATTGTCAAATACCTCTTATTTCGAAAATATATTTTTAAGGCAGTTTTTCTCCTACCATAAAGTAGTGAGATGGGAGAAAAACTGCCCGTAAAAAGCCCGATTGATGAAAACTAAAAATCCGTGGGAGAACCCCCCACGGATTAAAGTTTCACTACTTAATCGCAAATGATTAATGAATATAATTAGAGCTTACAAGATCATTTTTTAGGACATCGGTTGGGATTTCGAATTCCAGTACACCCATATAGCCAGGTGCAACTTCATATTTATCAAAGGAGATGACAAGTTTCCCTTTATCCGAAATATAGAATTGTTGTTCAGCGTTAATAGCTGTAAATCCATCAATAACCTCTTTATCAGGAAGACCTCCTCCTTTTACCCAGTATACTTTATCTGAGTCGGAAGCAGCTTGTTTGCGCATCTGTTCAATAATGTTTTCGCTGATAGTTTTCATATAACTATTGTCTTTAAATAGCATTGGTAGTGTAATTAAAATCTCATTTTGTTTATCAATTGTATCGTAGTGCATCGTTGTAGAAGATGATCCAACTGTATTGACAGTGTAACGACCAATCGACAAGATTTGGTCATTATCTGTTTTTACGTCGTAGCCACTATCTACGCCTAAATGGCCGCCACCGTTAGCCTTTAAATCACCAACTTCGGCAACAAAGTCATTATAAAGAGCTTTACCTTCAGAACGGTATTTCTCATTTAATGCATTTGCAAGATCTTTATTTTCTAGGTTTTCGATAGAAGGTACTTTAATGTCTGCATCATATGTCTCTTCTTTTACTTCATATTCAGTCCAAGTTAAGACTTTTACGACACTACCAACAACAGGAATATCTGAAAGTGTTCGTGCCATTGCAGGACTGACATTTAAACCAGCTGTAAAGAGCATTGCAGCCGCTGCAGATCCAAGTAACCATTGTGGTGCTCGTTTTTTTCTTTTCTTTTTACCTTGTTTTAATGCATTTTCAACCACAAAATCAAGCTCCTTTGGAATAGATACCTCATTATATTGTTTTTCTAATTCTTTTAATTTTTCATCCATGTGCTGTTTCTCCCTTCACATCTTCCAACTGTATTTTCAATAGTTTTAATGCTTTATAAAGACGTGATTTAGCAGTACTCAGCTTAATGTTAAGGATATTTGCAACATCAGCGAGTTTTAAATCTTCAAAGTAATGTAAAATGACAACTTCACGATACATTAAGGGTAAGTCATCTAACGCATGCTCTAAATCAACGTTTTCGTAGACATCCTCTTGTGCAGGTGTTAAAAATTGCAATGTATCATCGTCTGTCACTTGTAAGCGTTTATGCTTACGTAAAAAATCTATAGATGTACGTACGACTATTTTATAAAACCAGCTTTTCATATACTCGACATTTTCTAGTCGATCGAGAGAAAGCATTGCTTTTTGAATACTGTCTTGTACAACATCAAGTGCGTCCTGTTCATTTTTCGTATAGCTATACGCGAGCAAATAAAAACGCTCTTTCTGTTCGCGAATTAACTGGACAAATATCTCTTCATGTTGAAATGCATTTCTTGTTTTCATGTCCAAAGAAGCTCCTTTATTAACATTTTCAAATTGTATACAACTACTAGACGTGTGAAAGGTGGAAAAAAGTTGATTGCATAAAAAACTTATCTTATTTTGTTAACATAAAAGATAGATATTTAGTAATTTATCCTGCAGTAACTATCCGTAAAAAACCAACAGTGAAGACTAACAATCATTGGGAATGAAGATAACCACCGCAGATTAAAGTTTCACTTTACCGTCCATTTTATTTTGGCGAAAAATCATAGCAAATTATAAACCTTTTGCTAATACATAGAAAGGGGAAAGAGTGAATTGGCTGTAATTGGAAATGGCGTTGCGCATTTGATATTTGGAGTAGGAAGAAGAGCTTCTGAAATTATTGAAATCACTGTTGGAGAACGTTGGAATTTCCAAGAAAATGCTCAATCTATACAGAGGGGTAATGCGATTGGAACACAACGAATCGTTTTGACAGTATATTAATATAGTGTTATTATTTACCTAATATTGAGTAAATAAAGGTGAAATGATGAATAAAAGTTTGGATAATAATTATACTTTGTTAAATTTTTCTAAAACTGATAAAGTGATCTTGTGGCTTGGTTTCCCACTTCTCGGTTTAGTGCTTGGTTGGTTTCTTCCGAGTATTGCTAAATGGGCTAGTACTTTACCATGGATACCTTTCCAAGGGCCTTTAAATCTGATTGCATCTTATAATGGAGCATGGGTAAGTTTTATCACAATGGTTCTTGGATTGCTTGTGGGAATTATGGTGACATTATTTTCTTTTCATGAAAGCTTAGAAATGACTATTTACGATGAGGAAGTTATGTTAAAACTTAGAGATGATGAAACTATCTTAAAAAAAGAAGATATTTCACTTGTATTTATAGATGGTAATCAAATTGTATTATTAGGTAACGATGAGAAAGAGCTTTTTCGATATAAACAAGAGCTTAATAGAAATACAGTGGGTACTGCATTTTTAAAACATAATTATCTTTGGAGCGAAACAGCCCCTTTTAAAGAAGATTATAAAAAATGGGTAGTGGATTGTCCTGATTTATCACCTGCTGCAAATGCTCTTTTTAAGGCAAGAAAAGTAGCGATTGAAGATGGGAATGATGAAGAAGTATTTCAGTTGGCTAAAGAGCTTTGGAAGCTAAGAGTATCAGTAAAAGAAAAAGGTAAAAGTCAATATTATCGATAAACGACCACTGTGATTTTAAAGTAGTGTTACCTAAAACAACATATATACGAAACGGATAAAGCGGTGCAATTAATATAATTGCACCGCTTTATTTCGTTTTTAAAATATAAAGAATCATGAAAAATAGTCATATGTATTTTTCAAAAGTAATAGAATTGTCACAACGATAAATAAATTACGTACATACCCGCTACCACGTTTAATGGCAAATTTAGAACCAACAATAGCTCCTGCAATTTGCGCAAGTCCCATTGGTAAACCATAGGCATAATTTATTTGCCCTAAGTATATAAACATAATAAGGGCAGCGATATTACTTCCGAAATTCAAAAACTTGGCATTTCCTGCTGATTTTAAAAAGTCAAAGCCAACCATTAAAAAGGCAAATAGTAGAAACGAGCCTGTCCCTGGTCCTAAAAAGCCATCATAGAAGCCGATTAAAGTTATAATCACTACGAAAAGTGCGTAACGCTTTGGTGTCAATTTTTTATAGGTAGAAATGCTACCCCAGTCTTTTTTGAAAATAGTATAAATAGCCACAGCTGCTAGCATGACAAGCATAAGCGGCTTTAGAACGCTAGGGTCCATAAGATGGACAATCCATGCACCAATCATGGAGCCTATAAATACAAAAGGGAACAATTTATAGACCGCTTTAATATCCAACTTTCCAGAGCGATAAAACGTTATGGTGCTCGTAAATGACCCCATAGTGCCCGCTAACTTATTAGTTGCCACGGCTGCAGATGGTGGAAGACCCACAAACATAAGAGCGGGTAATGAAATAAGTCCGCCGCCTCCTACAACAGAATCAATAAATGCGGCTAGAAAGCCAAAAAAAATAAGAATGAGTAAAATATTTACATCTAAATCAAAGGGCAAGGTAGGTCATCTCTTTTCTATAATAATATTCTGATAATAGCGAAATGAAAAGTGACTGTAAATAGCTTAAATAATATTCCTCTATTAATTTCGATAATTAAGTCTTTTTGAATATTTTAAAATTCTATAAAAAAGCAAAAATATTCTACTTTATGTGTATATTTTAATGTATTATGTAGGTGATGATGTTTTTTACGTAAAGGGGACGTGATGACATTTGAGTTTAGGAAATCATGTAAGAGTATTTATTTGTGTTGTGTTTATGGGGCTACTTGTCGGATTTGTATATAATGCCAAAAAAGATATAACTGATAATGAGTATATCGATACAGTAAAAGAAGGGTATTTAGGAAATTTTTCAGAAGTATCTGTTCGTAATGCATTTAATTACGCATTTTTTGAACCATATTGGCGATATTATCAGGCAAAAACAGGTGAGCATGTTGTCGAATTATCAGGTGATATTACATTTGAAGGTGAGAGAGGCCATGCCATTTTACAGTTCGTAGTGGATGAACAAACAAAGAAATTTACTGCATATGCAATGAAGTTTAATGATGTCGTATTGAGCCCTGTACAAAACCGGTTGCTAATTGGCATAGTTTATGAAACATGGCATTCAAAGCGGCTCGCCTATGAGTAAGCTCTTTTGCTTTGTAAAAAGATCTTCCTATATTACAGTAGAAGGGAGTGTTTAGACAGAGAGGGTGTTTTCAATGAGATTAAGTATTTTAGATCAAATGCCTATACCAAAAGGTCATACCGCAGAGGAAGCCTTTCAGCGTACAGAACAAATAGCGCTCTTAGGTGAAGAACTTGGCTATCATCGTATGTGGTTAGCGGAGCACCATAATAGTCATTCACTGGCAAGTTCAGCTCCCGAAGTTACAGCTGCTTTCTTAGCGGCGAAAACAAAACGTCTTCGTATCGGTACTGGAGGCGTTATGATGATGCACTATTCTCCATATAAGCTGGCAGAGGTTTTTAAAACATTAAGTGGTTTGGCACCGAATCGTATAGATTTTGGCGTCGGCAGAGCCCCTGGTGGTGACCATGCCTCTATATATGCATTAGCAGAGGGTCGAAGACAACATTTTACAGAGCAATACGATAAGCTCGAAATAACTTTAAAACTGATGAATAATCAAAAAACAGGCGAGCATGTCTATGATCAAGTGATAGCGGCACCAGTTAATATCCAATTACCTGAGGCTTGGTTACTTGGGTCTAGCGGTCAAAGCGCTACGCAGGCAGGACGATTAGGTGTGGGTTATTCATATGCGCAGTTTTTCACTGGCAATATGTCAAAGGATATATTTGATACGTATAGAGATTACTTTAAACCTTCCTATTACATGGAGAAGCCTCAAATTATCGTTACCTATGCGGCGACAGTTGCAGATACGCTAGAGGAAGCGGTATATTTGGCAAAGCCGATTGATATTACACGTCTGCATCTCATGAAGGGACAAATCATCCAAGCGATGTCACCTGAGGAAGCAAAGGATTTTCCACTTACGGAGTTGGATAAAATGACAATCGCCAATAATCGAAAAGCCAATCTTGTCGGAACTCCTAAGGAAATCGCTAAATTTTTAGTAGCAGAGCAAGAGCATTATGGATTTGACGAAGTGATGCTAAACTGCAATCAATATGCACTAGAAAGTCGCATGAATACTTATAAGCTAATTGCAAAGGAATTAATATGAACTACACAGCATTAGCGGCAGAGTACTTGCGTAAAACCTACAAAACAACAAGAGTAGCTTCGAATTTGCTAGCGAAAGAACTCTATGAATCT
This sequence comes from Lysinibacillus xylanilyticus, assembly GCF_001183605.1. Lineage (GTDB taxonomy): Bacteria > Bacillota > Bacilli > Bacillales_A > Planococcaceae > Lysinibacillus > Lysinibacillus xylanilyticus. The sequence continues at coordinate 637,231 of NZ_LFXJ01000005.1, forward strand.
TATAAAAGGAAGTACAGCAAATAATTAAGACAATATAATGCGATGGTAGAAGAAAATAACAAAAGAGAAGCTATGTTCCGCACGTGGACATAGCTTCTTTGATTTAATTCATTTGCTTTCGAACGCTTTGTTACTTTTGTCATTTTGAAAATGATTTTAAAGGAGTCTAACAGCGCGTCCTGCCTCAGAGTTTACATTATATTATTTCATTCACAAATCTTATTTCGAAAACACTTTCGTTAGTTTAGGAATCTTTATCGTCTGTGAATATTATAAGTGCCCCAATTACCACTACTGAAATGAATACTACCGATGTAAATTTAAGAATGAGAATATCAAAGATAAAACCAATTACAATGATGGGTAATCCAATCATGCCTATCATTGATGTAAATTTAGTATAACGGATAACTGCGTTAGATAACTCTGGCTCTTCTTTGTACATCCACCTTTTTCCGAACAATAAACTTTCTTCAGGACAAAAATAAGTCCAAATTATCGAACCATATAAGGGGATCATCAAAATAATAAATAAAATATTTTCAGCCATCATATCCCACCTTAAACTTTTCCATTATTTTACCATTGTTTCATCGATTTTTCTTGTATATAAGCCTACTCAGTTACTTAAAAAACATTAATCTTTTGGAATGCCTATTTCATCGTATCTCACTTTAAATAGTATCTCAGCCAACGACGAATGGCAGGTTAGGTTCAGTCGAAAAAGCGCTGATATTTTGGAACATCAAGGGGACATCTAGTCAAAGCCACGAAAAATAGTAGCAAAATATGAACACGAATTGTAATTAAGAGTGTAGGTTTTTATAGAAAATTATGATTTAAAATACATTTTTGATGTTGTAAAGAGGTTTAGTAGGTTGCTCATGCTATAATGATAGTAATAAAAAAGGGGTGACACCTGATGAATCAAAAAGCAATACGAAGAATTCCGTTAGATAAGTTTTTTTGATTTGAAGGTTGATTTTGCCTTCAAGCAATTGTTCGGAAACGATAAGAATAAAAAAATTACCATTGTTTTTTTGAATGCGGTATTAAAGCTTACCGGACGAGAAACTATTAAAGAAGTAACATTTATTCAGCAAGAATTGGGCGGTGAATATAAAGACGATAAACTATCTCGGCTCGATATTCTTGTGAAAACACAAAATGGTGACTTTATCAATGTAGAAATTCAACTATCCAATCAGCAAGATATGACAAAGAGAACGCTATATTATTGGGCAAAAATGTATGAATCCCAACTAGTTAGAGGTATGGGATACAGTGAATTACGCCCAACCATTACGATCAATATATGCAATTTTACAATGTTTAAAGATAACAAAGATTTTCATAGTACTTTTCATATGTATGAAGACAAAACATTATCAAGGCTAATGCAAGAAGATGTGCTGGAAATCCATTTTATCGAGATGAACAAGTTTATTACTCTCTGGCATGAAGAAAAATTGGACGCGCTTGATGATATCTTAATTCGATGGTTGTTATTACTTGGTATGGTCGATGGTCGCAAAAAGAAAGTATATGCAGAGATATATCGTGAATTGGAGGAGTTAGCAATGAAAGATGAAAACTTACGTGCAGCATTTGATACATGGGAAGAAATTAGTCAATCCCCTGAAACAATTCTTGCATACCAGTCCCGCTTAAAGTATATCCTAGATGAAGAAGCTCGCTATATTGATGGAATCAATAAGGGGAGAGAGCAAGGGTTAGAACAAGGGTTAGAACAAGGGCTAGAACAAGGGCGTAAACAAGCACAAATAGAGTTAGTGAAAAAATTACTAAAACGGCATGAACCGATTGAAGATATAATGGATTTATTAGATATATCGAGAGAGGAAATTGAAAGAATAAAAAGTTCAAACTCGTGAATAAGTACTAAAATCATTAAAAGAGAGTTAGCAAGTTTAAATGACTCCTACTGATCGAATGGTGAAAGTATTAGCCGTAGAAAATGATCTCACATACTAACGTAGTAAAGGTATAGATAATTTTTCTATCTATCACTTTTTAATAAAATTGAAGCTACCTGATGCTCGGATATTTAGTAGTATTTTTTGTTAAGGCGAAAATTTCATAAATCCTAGAAAAAATGTCCAATGCATACATTTGCATTGGACATTTTTTCTTTTACACTCTAGCAGAGCCACTAACAAACTTTGTATCTTTATAATACATATTTTGAACAAGAACGTTAGGACCTAAGCATTTTACTGCTGGACAGTGACAGTTTAGTGATTTGGCTAAATCTGTTGCCATCCATTTATCAAAAATTGCTGGTAACTCGTCGTTCACAATATTCCCAAGAGCAGGTGTATCGCCAAAGTCTGTCACAATGACATCACCTGTAAAGATATTAATATTTAAGCGAGAACGACCATCTGGATCATTACGCATCGTCACGTTTTTTTCTTCTCTTAGTCGTTTTAAGAGCTTTTGATCTTCTTCATTCGTGCTACATGGATAGAAAGGTAACGTACCAAATAGCATCCAAGTGTTTTTATCACGAACATCAAGTAGATGATGAATAGCCTCACGAGTTTCTTCAAGTGATAAAGACGTAAGGGCGCTTGCAAAATCTGAAGGGTACATCGGATGCACCTCATGGCGTGCACAGTTCATTTCGTTGATGATTTGATTATGGATATGCTCTAAATATGGTAGAGTTTTTTTGTTTAACATTGTTTCCGCTGATACCATTACACCGTGCTCTGCAAGCATTTTTGAGTTATCAATCATGCGTTGAAATAAAGCTGCACGTTGTTCATAAGTTGGTTTTCGCTCCATCATAGCAAAGCCTGTTTCAACGAATTCATCGATAGTACCCCAGTTATGTGAAATATGTAGCACATCTAAGTACGGTGCAATTAGTAAATAACGTTCGGGCTCTAATGTTAGATTGGAGTTGATTTGTGTCCGCACGCCACGTTCATGCGCATATTTCAATAAAGGCAATACATAGTTTTGAACGGATTTCTTAGACATCATCGGCTCTCCACCAGTAATCGAGATTGTTTTAAGGTGTGGAATATCGTCCAGACGTTTTATGATTAGCTCGATTGGTAATGCATCTGGATCTTTAGTTTGTAATGTATAGCCAACAGCGCAGTGTGCACAGCGCATATTACAAAGAGTTGTTGTAGTAAACTCAATATTAGATAGGGTCATATGCCCATGTTGTTCAACATCTAAATACGCTTCCCATGGATCAAAGGCAGGCGTAATTTTTTGAAGGGTTGTCATAATTGGTACATCTTCCTTTCTAGCATTCTATTGTCTCATATTCGCAGTTATTTTCAAATACGAAATTATCGAAAGGGCTATTTTTAGGCAAGATGATCATTTTTATTACTCAATGAAGGAAATATTATTAACAGCCTTAGTGTGTAAGATATTTTCTAATATTCTGTAAAAAAGAGTGGTAGGTAGATTTACTGTTAATTTTCTCAGAAAACGTTATGATAGAAGGAGCAAATTGGTAATACAGCACCAAGAAAGTAGGAAAAGACATGACTAAGTATGAAACATTATTGTTTGACGTTGATGACACATTATTAGATTTTGACTTAGCTGAAGATGCAGCACTTGACCGTTTATTTAAACAGGAAAATATTGCAGCAACTCCAACGATGATTGCACGTTATAAAGAGATTAATGAATCTATGTGGCGTGCTTTTGAACGTGGTGAGGTGTCTAAAGATGAATTACATAACACTAGATTTTCGATTGCTTTAAAGGAATTTGGCTTAGATGTTGATGGGGAGTACTTTGAAGCGATTTTTCAAAAGTATTTGAAAGAGGCACATCATTATGTTGACGGTGCTTATGAAGTAATCGAACAGCTTGCCGATCACTACGAGTTATATGTCGTTTCAAATGGTAAAACAATTACACAAAATAAACGACTAGAGGATGCAAATTTAGCACATTTTTTCAATGAGATATTTATCTCAGAGCAAACAGGCTATCAAAAACCTATGCCAGCTTTTTTCGATTATGTTTTTGAACGTATCGATAATATCAATAAGGATAAAACTCTGATTATTGGTGATTCCTTAACATCTGATGTTAAAGGCGGACTACAAGCTGGAATTGATACATGCTGGTTTAACATACGTAATATTGAAAATGCAAGTGATATTCAACCACATTTTGAAATTAAAAAGCTTCATGATTTACACTTATTGTTAGATAACAAAGTAACAATTTTGTAAGCACATGTTTAACTACACTTCAACTGTTCATTAGCCCGAACAATTGAAGTGTAGTTTTTTGATAGAACTTCTGAAGCGGCGCGAACGTCAGAGAAAGTTACAACCTTGTGCTTATGTATAAAAATCTATAGAACGGGCAAAACCTTTTATGAGACTAGTTTCCATGGAAGGGGAAAATGCGATGAATACTGTTTTAACTGTAAAAAAACGCGATAAAGGGCGTCAATCATCATTAACTCATCTTAGACAGAGCGGTGCAATTCCGGGCGTTGTATATGGCTATCAAATGGAATCAACAGCGGTATCACTGGATGCCAGACAATTTGCAAAAATGTTAGCTCAATTCGGCAATAAAAATGTCTTTCAATTAGATGTAGACGGTAAACGGATTAACGCAGTACTAACAGAAGTACAACGCTGTGCGTTAAGGGGCAATGTTAAGCATGTAGATTTCAAGTCCATTAATATGGCAGAGGCACTAGAGGTTGATATTCCAGTAACTGTTACCGGTAAAGCTATTGGAGTTGCAGATGGTGGATTTCTATTACAGCCTAATCGCGAAGTTCGAATAAAAGTAAATCCAACAGAAATCCCAGAAACAATAGAGGTTGACGTTACTGATGTAGCCATCGGAACATCGCTTTATGTAGGGGATATTCGTCAAAAGTATTCCTTTGAAATTTTACAGGAAGATGACTATACATTAGTGACGATCACACCACCTGCTGCAGAAAATGTGCAAGAAGATACAGTGGATGGGACCCCAGAAGTAATCGAGGCTACTGGGAAAAATCCATCTGATTCAGAAAAATAGAAAAAGGGAGCCATCTTACACTCGGTAAGTGGCTCCTTGCTGTTTATTCTATAAACTGCTGTATGGATTTACGACAAGTTCACCTAATATACAATTGAATAAAAAAAGACAATGTATTTTTTTGCATTGTCTTGTAAGCTTATACCACAGCGCTTTTCACGCCAGTCCATTTCAAAAATAACTTTTCGTTAAAAGTTAAAGCAAATTGTACAATTGGCCCAAGACCAAAAGCCATTAGAGCCGTTCCAATCCCAATAGGTCCACCAAGTAAAAAACCAAGTATAGCGACAGTTACTTCCATAGTTGTTCGAGAACGTGTGACACTCCAGCCGAGTTTATGGACCATTAGAAGCATCAATGTATCTCGGGGACCAATGCCTAAATTCGCCACCATGTACATACCACAGCCCCAGCCAAGTAATATTAAGCCAGAAATATAAGCAAATAGCTGCATCCAAAAACCATCTATATCTGGTATCCAATAGTTAAATATATCAATAAAAATACCTGCTAAAAACATATCTATAAATGTGCCAGGCAGTGGAAACTTCTTCGTGAAAAACATATCAAATGCTAAAATGGCTAGTCCAATGAGAATTGACCAAGTACCGATAGTTAATCCGAATGTATTAGCTAGCCCAATATGTAACACATCCCACGAGCCAACACCAAAAACCTGACCTTTAATCGTTAACGTTATACCTAAGGATAAAACCAAAATGCCTGTTAAGAAGAACAGACACCGTGCGAAAAAAGCTTCCTTCATCATTAATACCTCATTCTAATAATTCGTGTTGTCCAACAAGTCATTATAGCAATAAATTTAAAAATAAGCCGAAGATTGTCATTTCATATTTTTCAAAAAATAAGGTTAGACTCGATAAATTAGGACAAAATATAAGGAGATAAGAAAGGATGAGATGACATGACCTCTGTTCGAGATGAAATATTAGAAGTTTTAAACCGAGAAAAAATAGGAACGATGGCAACAGTTGAGAATGGTAAACCGTACTCACGCTATATGACATTCCAACATGAAGATTTTATATTATACACAGTAACAAATAAACATTCTGAAAAAATGGAAGAGCTTCGCAAAAACCCATATACACATATATTATATGGATACGAAAACAGGGGTTTTGGTGATACGTATGTTGAGATTGAAGGAAAGCTAACAGAAATTCTAGAGGAAGGAATAAAAAATAAGTTAGCTGAATTTTTTACAAGCATTTTCGTTGGTAATCATGATGAAATGGTCACACTAAAAATTGAACCAATTCGTATGCGATTAATGAATAAAAAAGGGGAACCACCTAAAGAACTCGAATTTACAAACGACCATTAAGATGTGGTCGTTTTTTTAGATTACTTAAGAATATAGGGATAATAATTCTTGCTAAATGATAATCATTACTTGAAATTAGACGAGTGTTCATGCATGATAATTCAAAAAGAAAAAAGGAGTGCAAAGAATGTCCAACAAACTACAACAGCTTGCACAAAATATTTTAACATCGCAAGGGAAAATTGAGGCGGATTTTATTTTACGTAACGCACAAATTGCAGATGTTTTTACATTGACGTGGAAAAAGGCAGATATCGTCGTTAACAATGGACAAATTGTTGCGCTAGATACAATGAATAGATATAAAGCTAAAAATGAAGAGGATGCCGCAGGAAAATATGTGGTACCTGGTCTGATTGATGGACATATACATATTGAGTCGTCGATGCTAACACCAGCAGAATTTAGTCGTATATTGATTCCGCATGGCATCACAACAGTCATTACAGATCCCCATGAAATTGCAAATGTTGCAGGTGCGGAGGGTATTCAATTTATGCTAGATGATGCAAAAAAAGCAGATATGGATATCTTTGTTATGTTGCCATCTAGTGTTCCAGGCACTCATTTTGAAAATGCAGGAGCAAAGCTGACAGCTGTTGATTTAGAGCCGTTTTTAAAGCACGAAGATGTTCGAGGTTTAGCTGAGGTCATGGATTTTCCGGCTGTATTAAATGGTGAAACAGGCATGCTTGAAAAGATTATCCTTTCACAACAGGCAAATTTAGTTATAGATGGGCATTGTGCGGGCTTAAATAGTCATCAAATTACGGGCTATCGTGCTGCTGGTATCCATACTGATCATGAATGTGTAACGGCACAGGAGGCTATTGATCGAATTGAGCAAGGGATGTATGTACTTATTCGTGAAGGCTCAGCGGCAAAAAATTTACGTGATTTATTGCCTGCTGTCAATACAACAAATGCTCGCCGTTTTGGCTTTTGTACTGATGATAAATACGTTGACGAGCTAATGGATGAAGGTAGTATTAACTTCGATGTGGCAATGGCTATTGAGGAAGGGATGGTGCCGTTACAGGCCGTTCAACTTGCTACTGTTAATACAGCTGAGTGTTATCGTTTATATGATCGAGGCGTTTTAGCACCAGGCTATAAGGCGGATTTTCTATTAATCGAGAACATCGACAATATGCGTGCAAAGGCAGTTTGGAAAAATGGTGAAAAGGTTGCTGAAAACGGTGTGATGTTAACGAATCGTATAGAGCCTAATGTTCCTACACATATTCATCACTCTGTACATTTACCAAATGTAACGAAGGACCAGCTCAGCATTCCATTCCAAAAAGGTACGAAGGCGAATGTAATGGAAATTATACCAAATCAGCTTATTACGAACCATTTAGTAATAGATGTACCTGTGAAAGATGGTGTATTTGTACCGTCAGTTGAGCAGGATTTACTAAAGCTAGCAGTTATTGAGCGTCATCACAATTTGCATACGACAGGTCTTGGAATTGTGAGAGGCTTTGGTTTACGAAAAGGGGCAGTGGCCACTACTGTAGCTCATGATTCGCATAATGCATTAGTAGTAGGTACGAATGATGAAGATATGTTACTTGCTTTGTCACGTATTCAGGAAATTCAAGGTGGTTTTGTCATCGTAGCTGATGGCAAGATTTTAGCGGAAATGCCATTAACAATTGGAGGCTTAATGACGGATGCACCTGCTGATGAGGCTAAGAAGCAATTAGCAAGTCTACATAACGCCTTACTCGCACTTAATCCAACACTAGATTTCCATTTTTTATTGACGTTTTCATTTGTCGCATTACCTGTTATCCCTGCGTTAAAGTTGACAGATACAGGGCTATTTGATGTTACAACTTTTCAACATATTCCGGTAGAAGCGGAAGTTTAACATTAGATTATGTGTTATTGTGCATTAAATGGGGGATAATTTCTGTTCCAGGTTACTCGTTTTCGTACAAAAAACATCTTGCTGAAGTTTCGTTTTTATCTCTATTAATAAGACCAACATATCAGAAGAAAATACTAGGTGAAATGGTTGATTGGAGTGGAGACTGAGCGACTCCTTGGGGATCAGCGGCTCATCGGACGCCCCCCGCAAAGCGCTCAGTCGGAACGGAAATCAATCAACCCCTCGTTTTGCCGAAGGGGTATACTATTATTTATTAGGACATCTTAATTTTCACCAAGATCTCCTCGAACATTTTTTTTCAATATAATGAAACGACCTAAAAGCATAGCCGCTTTTAGGTCGTTTTTTTAAATGGGATAGATACGTGCTTTTAACTGTTTATTTAATATGGATGCCTGCATTAGTGCTTGTTCATCGTGAGCAATCTCACCAGGTTTGTTTCCTTCTCCGATAATATAAGATGAGAACGGCATCTTTAAGAAATCGAAGATATATTGGAATTGCTGAATCATTGGTAGACCTTTTATATAGGGTTCATCGCCACCAACAGCAAGAACAATAGCCTCGGTAGTTTGTAGTTTTTCCTTAAGCTGTGGAAAACGATCATCTCGAATAGCTTGACTTAGTCGATCTATCATGTTCTTCATTATTCCTGACATACTATACCAATAAATAGGTGTTGCAAAAACAACGATATCACTTGTTAAAAACGCATGGATAATTTGATCATAATCATCATCTACTAACTGAAAGCCATTGTCATCATGACGTAAATCGTTGATGGGTTCGATCGCTATTTTTTTTAGATCTATTTTTTGATGTCTAATGCCCTCTAACACATAGTCAGCAAGTTGTTCACTATTACTATCGGCTCTAGAGCTTCCTATAAATGCGGTAATGTTCATATGAGAATCCTCCTCTATCCTTCGGGCTATAACTAGTGTAAACTTATTTTTATTATCGATAAAGCTGAATGTTTCGATCAAATGAATCGGAAAAAACGATTTAGAGGTGGAAAAGATGGATATGAAACAGCTTCAAACGTTTTTAACAGCTTCAGAAACGTTAAGCTTTACGCAGACAGCGCAGCTACTGGATTATGCACAGTCAAGTATAACAGCACAAATTAAATCGCTAGAAGAGGAGCTAGGTGTTGTTCTTTTTGAGAGACTAGGAAAACGCATTACCCTTACGGAGGAAGGCAAGCGATTACAACAGTATGCTCAAAAAATGCTTGATTTAAATGTAGATATGAAAAAAGCTGTGTTAAACGAACAAGGACAAGCTGTGTTAAAAATAGGTGCACAGGAAAGTCAATGTGTCTACCGTCTGCCGAGTATTTTACAACAATTTCAGAAAGCCCATTCACAGGTGAAAATCATTTTTAAGCCTGTACATACTACGGAAATCGCCAAAGGTTTATTACAATCAGGCGATCTTGATGTAGCGTTTATTACAGATGCATACAAGGAAACACCTATGTTACATCGTGAGCGACTTCTTCAAGAGCAATTAGTATTTGTCAGTGCATCTAATGATAGCAACGCGGATAGAGAGGTATTTTCTTTACAGCAACTTTCAAATGAAACGATGCTTCTGACAGAAAGTGGTTGCTCCTACCGTAATCAATTGGAAGTCCATCTTCAGCAGGAAGGTGCACTTCCGATACAAATGATTGAATTTGCAAGTATTGAAGCTATTAAGCAATGCGTGATGGCAGGCTTAGGTATTACATTCTTACCTAAAATGGTGGTACAAAAGGAGTTAGAAAACAATAATTTAAAAGAACTGACTACATCAATGAATTTAGCAGATATTTTTACGGATATCGCATGGCATAAGGATAAGCACATATCTCCGTATCTCGCTGATTTTATAGAGATCGCCAAGAAGATGTATAAGAAGTTTTAAGAGCATAATTATTGTACCCAGACATCTATAATTAAAACTGTATAGAATCCATTTTGATTGATCTAAGACTATGCAATGTCTTATCAAAAAAAGCACACGAAAAACGCATTGTTATGTAGACAGTACTCTTGCATATTTAGTAAGGGAAAAATCATAGTGTTGGAAAGGTGAGGAAGTAAGTTCAAAATAATTAAAAAAAGTGCGAATGATTCTTTTTAATTCATTTCGCACTTTTTAGTTCTTTTCACTGTGGAAGGATATTGTGGTGAATATAAAAGTACCTCAAGGATGTTCCTTAATAAGTTTGGAGATTCTTAGTCGGACCTATGGAAAACTTATTGTTTCTTTAAAGTCCCAGAAAAATTAGTTCCTTCATCATGCATTGTCCGACAATCTACCTCGGTAATTTTAAGCGCATTATTAAGCCGCTCAAATTCTAATACACATCGATTGCCGTTTGAGGATTTGTTCATTACGGCCTTAGTGCTAGAAGTGATCGTTGCTGTCCCATCGACACTCCCTGCAGCTGTTCCATCATTGGCAGTTATGAGTATATTAAAGCTTTTGCTTGTTGTGTTTGAAATATAGGCATCACGGCGATTAAAATCGGATGAGCCTGTACCCCATTTATAGTAATACAAATAGGTACCATCCCAAGCACTTTTTGAAGGTGTTGTTAGCTGCATTGTTTTATCTAGTTGATTTTGGCCATTTTTCGCTCTCGTATTTAAAGAAGTATTACTCTTATTTTCATGAAGTGCTTGTGCATCTTCTGAAATTTCATAAAAATTTCTTTCATCCATACGATAGAGCATTGTCACGACTTGAGCTCGTGTCATATTGTTAGTTACACCAAAAAACTTCTGTAAATTGCGGTTTTCATACTGAAGGTTTTGACCAGTGGAAATATAATAATCGAGTAAAAACTGTATAGATTGATCTAATCCACTTTTACCATTAGCTAAATGGGTAATTGCCTGTGCTACAACACCGCGCTTCACACTAGCTGCTCGAATAGTGTTATCGAAATATCCGTTTAATGGAACACCATAGCTTGCAAGTCGATTGTAAAATTCATCAGACCAGTTTGCAGCAGGAGTCTGTTTTTTCAACTCGTCATATGGCGATTCAAGCTCATAAAAGTTAGCCAGTAGTTTTGCGAATTGCTGCTCTGTAATTGTTGCATTGGGCTTAAATGTACCATCTGCATAGCCATTAACGATATCATACTCTTCTGCCCACATGATGGCTTCATACGCATAGTGATCTTCTGGCACATCTTTAAAGCCAGCAGCTTGTACAGTGTATCCACTTGCTACAACAAGTAGGGGAAGCAATAAAGCGCACACTAATTTTTTCATTAGTCTCAGTCATCCTTTCTATCTAGTTATGTTAATAGTTTGCAGGATATGGATAAAAACTGCAAATTTTTCTAGATTAACTTCTTTCAGTTAAAGACATTTGTAGCTGATGTTACGCTTTCACTACAGAAAATATTTGCTGAAAGAAGTTAAAGCCTCCGGACGCATTTATGCCGAGGCATAATTAATTTTACTAAAAAGAGGCTAGAGAAAACTGTTCTTATAAGAAAGAAGGAATATACAGAGATGTTGAATAGTTTAAATAAATACCTTCAAAAATGGATGCCTGTTTTAACGCCACTTAGCTTAGTGATTGGTGTATTGTTCGAGAATGTAGGGCGCCAGCTATTATTTTTAGTGCCGTGGCTGTTTGCTTTTATGACATTTGCAGGTAGTTTAAGCATGAATTTTGAAGGAATAAAAAGTCTTAAAAAATACCCAAAAGTTATATTAGTTGTTATTGCATTTTTACACATACTCATGCCAATTTGGGCTTATTTTGTATCAACCGTCATCTTTCACGATCACCTTTTAACAATTGGTTTTGTTTTAGCAGTCGCTGTGCCAACAGGAGTAACTAGCTTTATTTGGGTCAGTATTTGTAGGGGGCATCTTGCATTATGTCTTGCAATTATTTTAATAGATACACTTATTTCGCCCGTTGTCATTCCTGCATTACTTCATATTGTTGTAGGGCAAACAATCGAAATTAATACTATTGGTCTCATTTTAGATTTACTTTGGATGATAGTCGTGCCTTCTCTTATAGGTGTAGCGTTAAATGAGTTTTCTAAAGGCGAAATTGAGCTGACTCTAGGAAAGAAATTAGCACCTTTTTCAAAACTTAGTTTATTTAGTATTGTAATGATTAATAGTAGTGCAATTGCCCCATACATTAAAAATATTAGCTTGGAGCTTGTTAGTGTAATTTTAGTCGTATTTTTACTTGCCGTATCAGGGTATGCTTTTTGTTTAATATTAGGGCATATACTTTGGAAGGATATAAGCATTATTACGATGTTCATTTTTACAGGAGGGATGCGTAATATTGCTGTAGGGGTTGTAATAGCCACTACATACTTCCCTGCAAAAACGGTTATGCCTGTAGTGTTTGGCATGCTATTTCAGCAAGTTCTTGCCTCGTTCTTTAGCCGAGTAACGGAAAAGTACCAGCTGAAATACGCGGAAGGTTAAATATATGTTGAACGCAAAAATAATCGCGATTGTTTGGAAGAAAGCGACTGTCTTTTGTAAGATCTCACAGTGCTGTCACCATCGACTGTTATTAGAATGCTACATCATTTTGTGACAATTAATGGTGGTGAACGTTACAATAAAACACTAAAAATTTTTATGCATTATCATCAAGTGAAAATAACAAAGTATGAGGTTTCCATTATGCTACCTTCAGAATATGATGAAGATAAGCACTAGCCATGTTATTTAATTGTAGGATGGGGGAGATTTTCATCTTGAAATACAAAAATATATATTTGAGAGTAATCACCAACAGTTTTTATACTAGAAATGCTGGTGTTTTGCGCTATTGGAGGTTTTTTGAGTAATATTTTTTCTCGAAAAATATCAATGAATAGTAGTTTAAGCTTATTGTTTTTCTTAAAGAAAGAAAATGTTGAATGAGAAAGAAGGATGCGTGAATGAAAGAGTTAGATGATTTGAAGCTAACGATTCTTCCGTTAATTATTTTGCTTATTCTTATACTTTTATGGAAACTGACCGATTCGGTTGCAGCAGGGATGGTGGTAATTATTTTCTGGATAGGCTGGCGCCGCCTTGTAAGAAAATTACTATAATTTGAAAGCGAGGACTTTCTAATTTTGCGTAGTGTCAGTTTTAAGGCTCCTCACAAAAAGCTAAATGGCGGGTCTGCCGATTAAAATTTACTAAAAAGCTTTATGCAATTTATATACACTTGACATCGTTTGATAATGGAATCAAACGGTGTTTTTTTTATCGCTTTTCTTATGATGGCTATATTTTTTGGATGTGATTAGAAAAAGGCGATATTACAAAATTAATGATCTATTGAGCAAGATCTCATAAATACATAATTATAATGAAAATATTTTAAAGGGATATAAAGAATGTAATATTGTAAAATGACTATGTACTAATATTTGTAATTTTGTTACTATTTATTAATTAATAAATGAAACAACAAGGAGATACAACATGTGGCGTAATCGAAACGTATGGATAATTTTATTAGGTGAATTTGTTGTAGGTCTTGGCTTGTGGGCTGGGGTTATAGGTAATCTAGCTTTTATGCAAGAGGTCGTTCCCTCGGATTTTCACAAATCATTAATTATTTCTTGCGGTATATTGGCTGGTTTAGTAGTAGGTCCGTTGGCAGGGCGTATTATTGACAGGTCAATGAAGAAAACAGTTATACAGTGGGCTAGTGTAGGGCGAATTATAAGTGTTTTATTTATGTTTATGGCACTTTATACAAATTCGGTTATTTGGATGATTCTTTTTTTAATTTCGTTGCAAATAGCAGCAGCCTTTTATATGCCTGCTCTACAATCTATTATTCCAATGATTGTTAAAGATAAGGATTTAATTACATTAAATGCTTGGCAAATGAATGCTCGAACGATTTCAAGGATTATTGGTACTGCTGCAGCGGGATTCATGCTAAGTTTCTTTGAGCTAAAATGGTTGTACATCATTTCATTTATTGTTTATGTGATGATGTTTGTTATTACGAACTTCCTACAATTAGATGAATCAGCAAATCAATCGTCAGCAACAAAAGCAAAGGGCAACTTTAAAGAAGTGTTACCGATGGTGAAGGAGCACCCCGTTGTATTAATGACACTTGTCTTAATGTTAATTCCAACATTATTTTTAGGTTCCTTTAATTTAGTTATAATGAAAATTTCTGAGATTCATCATTCGACGACAATATCAGGATTATTATATACAGTTGAGGGTATAGGTTTTATGCTAGGTGCAGCTGGTTTGAAATTGATTACAGAACGGCTGAACACTAGAACACTACTTTTTACATTAGCATTTATCATCGGTTTGATGGAGCTAATGCTAATATTCTCTGATATAAAATTTTTGGCATTAGTGGCTTTTGGAGTTTTTGGTTTTTCAGTAGGCTGTTTTTTCCCGACGACGATGGTTATTTTTCAAAAGCAAGTGCCAAAAGAATTTCATGGGCGATTTTTCTCATTCCGTAATATGATTGATTCTGTCATCTTTCAGGTCGTCTTATTGTCAACGGGCATGATGTTAGATTTAGTTGGTTTAAGTGGATTGGGACTTGTTTTTGGTATTATTAGCTTAAGTTTAACCATCACTTTTTTACTATATTCAAAGAAAAAGAGTGTTGTTATGCATGCTCATTAAATATAAACAAAAAAAGAACTGTCAAATCTGTAAACTGTTTTTGACAGTTCTTATTTCTTAATTAAGTCTACATTTTTATTGATTTTCCGAACGGGGAAGCCCAATTCTTAAGGTGTAGGCTGAGCGTGAGGTCGGATAAGGAGTGCCACTAAAACCAGAAAGATTTGCGGTGCTTCAAGTATCCGAAAATTCTACTCTTTTTTGCATGTATGTTGCAGTCTATAAAAAAACTGATACATTGTGTATATGAACGAATATAGACGAACAAACACAACCGTATCATTAATTAACTATCATTTCGGTTTTTGTCCCCGTTACAGAAGCAAGCTTTTTCTGCGTACAGATGTAGAGGAAAGTAGAAGGAAGGTGTTGTAAGATGCTTGGAAAAGCACAAGAAACCATGGACACATATATTGATTCACCTGAAAAGCTAAAGAGTTTATATAAGCGAGTGCTAATCGTTGTTAGTCTCTCACAAGTTTTTGGTGGGGCAGGGCTTGCAGCAGGTATTACGGTAGGGGCTCTTTTAGCTCAACAAATGCTTGGGACAGATGCCTATGCGGGAGTGCCGTCCGCTTTATTTACTTTAGGGTCGGCAGGTGCAGCTTTAATTGTAGGGAAACTATCACAACGTTATGGGCGTCGTACAGGTTTATCGACCGGCTTTTTTGTAGGTGGGCTTGGTGCAATCGGAGTTGTGATTGCGGCTATTACAAATAGTGTCATTTTATTATTCGCATCTCTATTTATCTATGGTGCAGGGACTGCGTCAAATTTACAGGCACGCTATGCAGGGACGGATTTAGCCAATAATAAACAACGAGCAAAGGCTATTAGCACAACAATGGTGATGACAACGTTCGGGGCTGTCGCTGGTCCAAATTTAGTAGAAATTATGGGGAAAGTTGCTCTTTCAATGGGTGTTCCGTCGCTTGCAGGTCCATTTATCTTATCAGCAACAGCATTTATCTTAGCAGGTCTTGTCCTTTTTATTATGTTACGTCCGGATCCATTAGAAATTGCAAAAATGATAGAAGCGGACAGACGAGAAAATGAATATGGAAATATGACGGAATCCCTTAGTGAAAAAGCTGTCAGTAAAAGAGGTCTTACAGTTGGTGCAACGGTTATGGTTCTTACTCAGATTGTAATGGTTGCTATAATGACGATGACACCAGTACATATGAAACATCATGGTCATGGTTTATCGGAGGTTGGGATTGTTATAGGTTTTCATGTAGGTTCCATGTATCTTCCATCGCTTGTAACAGGTGTTCTTGTTGATAAAATCGGACGAACAGCCATGAGTATTGCTTCTGGAGTGACTCTATTATGTGCAGGTTTATTAGCAGCATTCGCACCGAGTGATTCTATGGTTCTATTAATCGTAGCGCTTTCTTTACTAGGATTGGGCTGGAACTTTGGCTTAATTAGTGGTACTGCTCAAATAGTTGATTCGACTGAGCCTTCCACACGTGCAAAAACACAGGGGAAAATTGATGTTTTAGTTGCACTAGCAGGAGCTTCTGGTGGCGCTCTCTCAGGTATGGTAGTGGCTAATGCAAGTTATGCGACACTATCTTTAGCAGGGGGGCTTTTATCCTTAATTCTTATTCCAGTTGTTATTTGGTCTAGGAAAGCTTGAGGCAAGCTATATAAGTTATATGCACTAAAGTTTTTTATGGTTACTAAAATAGTTTCAAAGTAACCAACGCAATCTTTAATTTAAGGTTCTTTTGTTGGCATTCTGTATTCCGAAAATGTGTATCAAAAGAACCTTTTCCTCTTCAATTGTCTGTTTTTTTGGGTCAGATCATTTAAGCCCGCGTTTTTTAACTTCTCCTTATATTTAAGATATAGATAAAATGAAATTGTATAAATTAACTCATCTTGTTACCACATCTTTTTAAGTTTGAATTATTAATCGATTCTTGGTTAATCTGCTGGTCTTGGACCTCTATTGCCCTGTGTATTTTCCAAGGTTAAAATAGGCCGAACTGTAATGTCTCCTATTACACGAATTTGACAAGATAGCCGCAAACAGTCTTCATATATATTCTCATCAATATTTTTAATAGCGAAGGCGTTTTTTTCTATTTTAGAAATATCCTTATATTCACCAGCTAATACCTCCACTCTGCAAGTGGTGCATTTTGCCATTCCGCCACACTGATGAAAAATATTTATATCATTATCTTCAAGAGCTAATACTAATTTTTTTCCTTCCTCTACTTCAAAGGTTTTTCCTCCAAATACGGTGACAAATGGCATCTATGAATGCTCCCTTCATGATTTTCCTAATAGATGGGGTTATAGCGAAGCAACTGTTACTATCAGTTTGTATTGATCCGACTATTCTCATACTTCGAAATCATTCATTTAGTGAAAGCTTAAAAATTTTACCTAGCGAGGAAGGAAATGATGCGATTTTTCTTAAAGATTTATTTGTGACATTGAAAGAGGAAAAATTAAAAAGGTCACCGGAGGATAGTGACCCTTAGAAAAAAATAGAAGGGAAAAGATAAATTTTTATTATCCTAATAGTTATGAGCATTAGAGGCGGTGTTAGGTATTAGTAACCTCTATTCATGAAAGTAGCGCCGACAATAATTAAAAGAATGAATAGAACAACAATTAGCGCAAATGCAGATCCAGTACCAGAACCACCATAGTATCCAGACATAGTAATTTCCCTCCTTTCTTTAATTTTATAATATGTAAAGTTTTCAATAGGGATTGCGATATTTATCTACTTAATAAATATTTAATTTAAAAATAATTTCAAAATATATCAAGAGCTTTAATGAAAAAAGGTACTCTTGTAAAAAGTGCCCCTTAAATAAGCTTTACACATTATTCTCGCTATTTGAAAGGCCCCTTATATTAATACATGAAAGTTGCGCCTATTAGAACGAATTTTGATCCACCATAGCCACCACCGTAATAGCAATTGTTATTGTAATTACCTATATTACCGAATTTTCCCTCGTTTTTATGTCGATTGTTAGTATAGTTATAGAAGGCAAAGGAGGTATTCATCCTATTGGAAAAATTTATGGAATTAGTGTTTTTTATATAGTTAGCTGTCTAAAAAAGATGATAAGTTAAAAATAATGTTTAATTAAAGGTCGTATCCAATCGGATATGGCTTTTTATAATGCAATTTGGCCACCATTTCGATAGGCGTGACCTTTTACTTAATCGATTAGAAGGCAATGGCTCATCAAAGTAAGGAAGGTAAATATCCCCTAAATAATCACTTAACAAAAAAATCAAACTCCTCCAATCTATATAAACTATACCTTGTAGAAAAGAAATGTATGTTGATAACGATTTTTGTGACAAATCATATCCAACCTAATGAAATGTATTTATTAATACTAATTTCCTAACATACCAATCGGTTATTTGAATATTTATAACTATTAAATGTAAATATTGATAAATATAATAGCGTATTTTTAATAGCTTTTAAAATTTTAATTGACGATGATAATCATTCTCTTTTATATTATTGACTACATTCATAATTTCATATTACTTTTGGAAAGAAGGCATTTTTATTAAAACACGTAGAATCATCTCAAAAATTCATTTATGGCTTAGTATGATAGCAGGGGTTTTTATAGTATTGATTGGCTTAACAGGAAGTTTGCTAGTCTTTGAACCTGAATTAAATAGCATGCTGCATCCTGATTTGTATAAAGTAACGGAAGGTAAAAAAGTAACGTACCAGCAAGCCTTGCAGGCAGTATCAGAAGCACATCCAAAAGGTCAGATTGACCGTGTATATACTCCAAGTGAACCTAATGCTCGAGGAGTTTACTTATTCCGCCTTCAGGAAGGAGAAGAACAACTAAACATATTTGTAGATCCAGGAACAGGATACATAAATGGAACATTAGGGGATAAAGCAATATTCAACCTAATAACGGAGTTTCATGAAAAGTTGCTGTTAAAAGATTTCAATGGTGAGCAAATCATCGGTATGATTGGATTTATTTTCTTTTTCATTACATTATCAGGAGTTTATTTATGGTGGCCTGGGATTAAAAAATGGGCACGTGGATTTAGTTTAAGACGTAATGCCAACCCTTATGTACGGCAATATGATCTACACAAAGTCATTGGTGGAGTTTCCATTCCGTTTTTATTGGTTGTTTCATTAACAGGAGCGCTTTTCGCATATGATGAAATGATTTTTGGTTGGTTTGGTGCAAAAGCAAAGGTGATGCCTCCAGAAGAGCAGCTTATCTCAAAAGCCCTTCCAAGTGGTAAGCTTCCACTTGATGAATTGTTCAGTATGGCTGAAAAAGAAGTACCTCAGGGAACACTTATGCAAGTTAGAATGCCAAAAAAAGTGGAAAGTGGAAACCACGAAGGCGCAGTTGAATTTCGTATCAGCAATTCATATGATCCGGGCAATGGAAATGTAAAAGTATGGTTAGATCAGTATAGCGGAAAAGTAGTGGGCAAGCTAAATCCACATGTAAATAGTGGGCTTATGTACCAAACATGGCACCTACCATTACATACTGGTAGTTTTGGTGGTTTATTTACTAAAGTTTTGTATGCTATCGGTGGTCTTACTCCATCTATACTGATGTTCACTGGTATCTATATGTGGTGGTATAAGAAAAAGAACAAGAACAAACGTAAAAAACAGAAAATCGACTCGAGAGCCGTAGTATAAACACATGGCGACAATGTTAAATCCCTTATAACCTCCGTGTATTTGATAGATCATCCTTAATTCTTATACCCGTTGTCATTAAGTTATATGAACTAAAATTTTTAATGGTTACTAAACATTTTGAATAATAGTTTCAAAATAACTAATGTATGTAAGGGGCTGCTTCGAAGTGAAATGAAACCCATTTCCTACAGTCATTTTGATGCTTTAGAAATATATATATCAAAAGTTTTTATTATAAAAAGTGTCTGCTTATGGTGGGAAGCAGACACTTTTTTGTGAAGGATTTTTAATGTGCAAGTAATCTAACGGATAGATATTATGGCTGATGAGTAAAATAGAAAAAACCGGCAGAAAAAAGGTTGCCGGTTGAGGATGATAATTTAACTTATTTTGTCCCGTTTTCGTTTCCAAATCGACCAGAAGCTTGTTTTTTGTTAGCTTCTGCTTGTTGGATTTGTTGTTTAATTTGGTTAAAATCAGTCTCATTCCCGAATTCTTGATTCATCGAGTTCATTGCTCCAGAAGCTTGTTTTTTGTTAGCTTCTGCTTGTTGGATTTGTTGTTTAATTTGATTAACATCAGTTTCATTCCCAAATTCTTCGCTCATCGAGTTCATTGCATTTGGGGTTTTTTTGTTAAAGTTTTGGTTGTTATTCATGGATTTCACCTCCTGAAATTAGTCTGTACAGAAGATTCTTTATTATCCGTAGATAAATTCTAAAAAGATTCCTTAGTTGGTGTTAGATAGACCGATAGTAATGGAAGACATGTACGTGACAGGCAAGAGGCTACCTGTCACGCACCAATAGATTTAATTGCATTAGATGAACTCAAGATAAATAATATCTTTTAATTTGTCAGTGACTCTAAAAAGAAGGAATAGTTGCCGTACTCTCATTAGATGGTATCGTGGTATATGTTGCGACTATAGTATTTTGAATTGAAAATTAGAATGTGTCATATTTGCTATAAATACTCTTTAGAAAGTTAAATATGGTGCTAACCTACTATATTTGCGAAAAGTGCTTTTGTGGTATAATTTCCTAAAAAAGGAGTGATTTTTTTGGGGATTCGAAATTATTTTAAAGTAATAAAAGTTCTAGTATGTTTATCTGTTAGTTTATGCATTATAAACTATCCGATTATTTCCTTTGCTGCAACACTTGATACTAATGTAGCTAGTGAAAAAAGCAAATCTAATGATATTGATACTGGTATTGCAAACCTGAACTACAATAATAGCGAAGTTTTAGCAGTGAATGGTGACAAGATTAATAGTTTTGTTCCAAAAGAAGGTATTAATTCAAATGATAAATTTATAGTGGTTGAACGTAACAAAAAATCACTTACAACTTCGCCGGTGGATATTTCAATTATTGATTCTATGGCGAATCGTACATATCCAGGAGCATTACAACTTGCAAACAAAGCTTTTGTAGACAATCAACCTAGTTTATTGGTGGCTAAAAGAAAACCGCTAAATATTAGCATAGATTTACCTGGAATGAAAAGAGAAAATACTACGACTGTGGATAATCCAACATATGGTAATGTATCTGGGGCAGTAGATGAATTAGTATCTACATGGAGTGAAAAATATTCTACAACTCATACTTTACCTGCAAGACTACAATATTCGGAATCTATGGTTTATAGCAAATCTCAAATAGCAAGCGCTCTGAATGTTAACGCCCAAGTTCTTGACAATTCACTGGGAATTGACTTTAATGCGATTGCTAATGGAGAGAAAAAAGTGATGGTTGCGGCATATAAACAAATATTTTATACAGTAAGTGCAGAACAACCTAACAATCCATCAGACCTTTTTGATGATAGTGTCAATTTTGAAGAGTTAACTCGTAAAGGGGTAAGTAATGATGCCCCTCCTGTTATGGTCTCAAATGTTGCTTATGGCAGAACAATTTATGTAAAATTAGAAACAAGCTCTAAAAGCAAGGATGTACAAGCTGCTTTTAAAGCCCTACTGAAGGATGTTAATACTAATGTAGAAACTAGTGGACAGTACAAAGATATATTTGAAGAAAGTTCCTTTACTGCTGTAGTATTAGGCGGAGATTCACAAAAGCATAATCAGGTTGTCTCTAAGGACTTTAATGATATTAGAGAAATAATTAAAGATAATGGGGAATTTAGTCTTAAAAATCCAGCATACCCAATATCATATACAAGTGTTTTCTTAAAGGATAATTCAATTGCTGCTGTTCATAACAATACAGATTATATTGAGACGACAGCTACAGAATATTCTAAAGGCAAAATCATCCTTGATCATTACGGTGCATATGTTGCTCAATTTGAAGTAGCTTGGGATGAAATTTCATATGATGAAAACGGGAATGAAGTTCTATCCCATAAAACTTGGGATGGAAACTGGAAAGATAAAACAGCTCATTTCTCTACAGTGATACCACTTCCGCCTAATGCAAAAAATATAAGAATTTATGCAAGAGAATGTACAGGTCTTGCATGGGAATGGTGGAGAACAATTATTGATGAATACAATGTTCCATTATCTAATGAAATAAAAGTTTCAATTGGAGGAACTACATTATACCCAACAGGTAATATTAATTAGAAATAAACTTCCACCAGCGAAAACAAACGGCTGAGATTCTTGTAAACAAGAACTTCAGCCGTTTTTATTTTCTCAAGTATCTACATTTGGGGCTGTGATGGGGCAACTATTATGGTATAAGTTCATACCTATCGATAATGTTCAGGTTTGTAAACGGGGCGTTGAAATAGTATTAAAGGGTTCCGCATATATTGAACTTTAATCCTCAAACATAGGAGTGAGGCAAGTGAAGGATATAAATGCGTTTTTAAAGAAATTACATTACTTTGATAAAAAATTTAAGTTATTTATCAATCAAAACAACGATCATCTAATAGTTGAGTATCCAGAGTTGTGTGGAATAATCGATGAGTATTCTTCCTTTATTATAGATCATGACAATGAAAAACAATGGGAAAATTTAGCTCAATCAATCGAAATATTACCATTAGTCGAGAATCTAAGAAGTAACTCTTCTGTTTGTGTACAAATAATGGAAAAATATCGAGCTTTAGTATTAAGCTATGAAAATGAGGGGATCACTGATTATTTTCGTAACATAGAAGACTGCATTGAAAAGGAATTTGGAGGTTTTCAAATTACCAGTCAGTCGAAGGTGCTCTTGGTAGGATCAGGACCTTTTCCTATAACATTATTAATGATTGCGGAACGAACAGGCGCAGAAGTTTTTGGAATTGATATTGATAATGAAGCGGTTCAGTTGGGAAAGCATGTAGTAAATAAATTTGGAAGTCAATTATCAATTCAAATTGACAATAAGTCAGTACGAGAACTCCCAGTTATTAAACAGATTACTCATATTATATTTAGTTCAACTGTTAGCTATAAATATGACATATTAGACCAATTATATGATTTAACTAATAAGGATGTGATGATTGCTATGCGTTATGGTAATGGGTTAAAGTCTCTTTTTAATTATCCAATGCAGGAAGTAGACGAAAACAAATGGTATATAACGGAAAAAGTTATGCACCCTCAAAATGTATTTGATGTTATTTTGTATCAAAAAGTACAATGACTTAAATAGATGAGGAGAGGATTATGACTTATTTTAATAAGGTTTTACTGTTAGGAACAGGTCCAACAGTAATTCAATTAGCTGTAAATTTCAAGAATTATTATAATAGTAAAGTTGCTATTGCTGGTAGAGAATCTTTACGTTCCAAAATGTTCTTTGAAACTATCGTTCAGCATCAACTTGAACTTAATGTAAATATACAAAATACACAACATCAGTCTGTAGCAGGAAAATGTATTATTGATGCGTTTTTTAAGGGTTATCATACAGTATCTGGAGACTGGGATACCGTTGTACTTAGTGTTACTACAGATTCTTATATATCAGTATTAGCACAAATTGATAAAGAAGTGTTGAAGAAGGCTAGCTGTTTTATATTGATTTCACCTACATTTGGCTCAAGTCATTTAATAACTAATTTCCTAAAGTATCTATCTCCTAAGACTGAGGTAATTAGTTTTTCAACATATTATGGAGATACTAGATGGTTAGGGGAAAATCCATCAAATGAAGTATTGACGACAGGCGTAAAGAGAACAGTTTATATTGGTTCAACTTACTCAAAATCGGATAGACTGGATGAACTATCTAAATTATTTCGTTATTTAGGGATTCATTTGGAAAAAGTAGCATCTCCCCTTGAGGCAGAAACAAAAAATATTTCTTTATATGTGCATCCTCCTTTATTTATGAACGATTTTTCACTAGAAGCAATATTTGATGAGAAAAAAATAACAAAGTATGTGTATAAGCTTTATCCTGAGGGTCCCATTACTTATACAGTGATTCGTCATTTATTAAATTATTGGAAAGAAATGATGGCGATTGTACAACACTTCAATATTCAACCTCTAAATCTATTAAAGTTTATGGTAGATGATAATTATCCACTACAGCCTGAAAGTATTGCCAGACAAGAAATAGAGAATTTTAATAAACTGGAGTCCATACATCAAGAGTATCTACTCTATATTCGTTATGCCTCCTTATTAATTGATCCATTTTCTATACCAAATCAAGAAGGAAGATACTTTGATTTTTCAGCAGTTCCTCTTAGAAGCATTTTTAAAAATCATGACGGGGAATGGGATATTCCTAGAATGCCAAAAGAGGATTACTATCGTGTGAAAATCATTCAAGGGATTGCTAAAGCTCTGAAATTGAAAAGTCCAACGCTTGATTATTTTGTACAAACATATGAAGAAAAATTACAACAAGTAGTGGCTTCACCGGAGAACAAAATATATTCAGATGCCTTCCAAGTAAAATCCTTTTCACAAGAAATAGAGATGATATGTAAGGAATTAATTTTAAGTGAAAAAACAAAAGTGGTGTAATATATGGATAAAATAGAGATTAAATGTGATGAAGAAAACATAAACATCATCTTTTAAAAATCATAATGAAGAAGTTAAATTTGAATGAGTAACAAAAAAAGCAGCAAAAGAAAGAACGTTTTGAATGATATAGTGTTAATTGAGGAAAGTGAGTTTTTATATTTTGGTGAACTACATTGTAAAACGGTTGCGTGGTTGAAATTAACGAGGTAAAAAAGAAAGAGTAATGGCTTAATATCCCCGGTAAACGTTAGTTAAAAAACTAACATTTACCGGTGTTTTTATGACAAGATTTACGATAATTATACTAATTGTCTTTTACGATAATTAACAACTTGACAGAAGTCTATAAGGGGAGTAGTATACAATAGCTACGAAAAAAGCTATTGTGAAGTAACATTTTTTCATGAAATACTTATAATCTAAGTTAATATATATCTAGATTTAATTTAACTTTTTTCAGCGGGTGCTTAAACACATGTTGAAATAAAGGAACTAATTCTAAGAACATAACGTCCTTAGACTAAGTGACCGGCTTCGTGATGGCCTAAAGCCTTCGGCGGATGTCATGAAATCGGCAAGGAGTGCTTAATTGAATAAGTAAAAGGTAGGTGCAAAAATGAAAAATTTAATAAGTAAAAAAGATAACCTATTAAACAAATTTATAGGGATATATTTATTAGCTGTCGTAATGTTATGGATTAAAACATACATCACTCAAACAACACAATTTAAACTAGGCGTAGAAGGATTCCTTCAACATTTCCTTTTACTATTAAATCCACTAGGTTCAGCAATGCTGTTTCTAGGAATATCATTTTTATTTAAAGGAAAGAGAAAATATACATCACTAGTTGTAGTGTATACTCTGATGTCTATTCTTTTATATGCCAATGTTGTATATTACCGATTTTTTAGTGATTTCATTACATTACCTACAGTTACCCAAACGCAGAACTTTGGAGATTTAGGTGGTAGTGTTCTTACTTTAATAAAGCCTTTTGATATCTTGTTCTTTGTGGACGTATTTGTAATGTTTTACTTACGATTCTCAAGAAAAATACAAAAAGATAGCAATCGTTTTGGATATAAAAAAGCAACGGCAATCATTACTATTGCATTAGCAATATCAATCCTAAATTTAGGACTAGCTGAAGCTGATCGTCCGCAACTATTATCTCGTGGTTTTGATAGAAACTATATTGTGAAATATCTAGGAATGTATAACTATACGATTTATGATTCAGTAGAAACGATGAAAGCAACTTCACAGAGAGCTTTGGCGGATAGTAGTGATATTACAGAAGTGATGAACTATACAAAATCCAACTACGCCAAACCTAATGAACAATATTTTGGTAAAGCAAAAGGAATGAACGTTATCTATTTACATTTAGAATCATTCCAAAACTTCCTGATTGACTATAAATTAAACGGTGAAGAAGTTACACCATTTTTAAATTCATTAACAAAAGATAAGAATACAATGTATTTTGATAATTTCTACCATCAAACTGGTCAAGGTAAAACTTCCGATGCAGAATTTATGCTGGAAAATTCTTTATTTGGATTACCACAAGGATCTGCTTATATTACAAAAGCACAAAATACGTATCAAGCAGCTCCTAGTATTTTAAAAGATTATGGTTATACATCTGCTGTATTCCATGGTAACAATGGAAGCTTCTGGAATCGAAATGAGATTTATAAATCATTTGGATTCGAGCACTTCTTTGATGCTAGTTATTATGACACGGGTTCTTCAGAAAACATGGCTGAATACGGATTGTTAGATAAACCATTCTTTAAACAATCTGAAAGTATGTTAAGTTCGTTACCACAACCTTTCTATACGAAATTAATTACGGTAGGGAACCACTTCCCATATAAAATGGATCAAAGCTTAGTTACAATTGATAAAGCTAATACTGGGGATTCAAGTGTAGATAATTATTTCCAAACAGCTCGTTATGCAGATGAAGCAATCAAACAGATGTTCAATCAATTAAAAGAATCAGGATTATATGATAATTCGATGATCGTTCTTTATGGTGACCATTACGGTATTTCAGATAATCATAATGATGCGATGGAACAAGTCATTGGAAAAGAAATTACACCATATGAAAATGCTAATTTGCAACGCGTACCATTATTTATACACGTTCCAGGTATGCAAGGTGGAACTAACCATACTTATGGTGGCCAAACAGACCTTCTTCCAACGTTATTACATTTACTAGGAATTGATACACAAAAATTTGTTCAATTTGGTTCCGACTTATTATCAAAAGAGCATGATGAAGTTGTACCATTTAGAAATGGCGGTTTTGTCAGTCCTACTATTTATTCGGTTAATGGGAAATTTTATGATAATAAAACAGGTTTACTACTAGATGATAGTCAATTAGAGTTTGCGCAAACTATGAAAGATAATGTAGATCGTAAATTAGAATTATCTGATAAAGTCGTGAATGGTGACTTATTGAGATTCTATACGCCAAAAGACTATACTCCAGTTGATCGTTCTAAGTATAATTACTCCAAAGATGAGAATGTAGAATCTAATTAATTGTTGCAATTTCCTGGGCAGTTCAAGATGATGTGTTTGATATCATAAAGTTTAATTGCTTTATGGTATCCTACCGTTATCTTGAATTGTCTTTTTTTATGTTATATTAAAATAGACCTCTTAACGTTTAAGTGCATCTGATAAGGCAGCAAATGTATTATCAGATATAGCATGATAACCTGCTTTTCATCTTTAGACGTTTTAAATCAAGCGTTACACAATAAGAGAAAGATTGAAGAGGAAGGGACATAAGTATATTTTTAAAGCAAAATTGGCAAATTTAACATCAGAAAAGCGCGAGAAATCAACGTTTCTAAACTTGATTTCTCGCGCTTTTTAAGGTTTTGACCAGTTTTATCTGAGTTCCTTTGAACCAGGTTGTATCCATGACTCTCTTCTACATTCACCTATATTTAATCTTTTATAAATTTAATCCAAATCTCTTCAATTCAATGAAAATACCTTCTAACTGTTTTCCTTTTTCCGTTAATGTATATTCCACACGAGGGGGAACTTCAGGAAATACCTCCCTGTCCAATATCCCATGATCTTCTAGTGCCTTAAGACGAAGTGAAAGTGTTTTTGGGCTAATTCCATCCATTGATTTCAATAGGTCACTGAATCGCATCGTTCCATCTACAAGCAGATCACGAATAATTAAAAAGGTCCATTTAGTCCCAATCACATCGAGCGTTTTAGCAATGGGGCAAGTCTCACCTGGTGCACCTTTGGTCAACACGACTGGCTCAATAACACTCATCTGAAACATCCTCCCTAAATTTTTTTTACTAATTTACCTTATCATATCACAATAGTATATTTTCAGAAACTTAATGAATTAAATATCACTACTTCCCTAAATGAAGTTACTATATATATAATATCGTTGAACATATTATTCTATTCCTTTAAGGAGGAGGTGATTAAAATTAGTGCGTGAAATCAACTAAACAAACTACCGTTAGCATTGTTAATCAGTGCTTTTACTATTGGTAGTACAGAGTCGCCATCATGGGTATTCTTCCAAATGTAACAAACGATTTGACCAGGGCTATTGGTTAACAGCTAAGTGCTAGGCGGTTTATGAAAGGATCACGAAATTAAAAGGAGCTAGATAAAGATGAAAAATATACTTATTATTAACGGGCACCAGAAATATAGTTCAGCAGAGGGGAATTTGAACCAAACATTGATGGACAAATTGGTCAGTTTTTTTAGCGAAAAGAACAATGTAAAAACAACGATTATTCAAGATGGATATAAAATCGAAGAAGAACAACAAAAATTTATATGGGCTGATATTGTCATTTACCAAACACCTATCTATTGGTTTAGTGTTCCGGGCTTATTGAAGACGTATATGGATGAAGTATATGCTTATGGCTTATTTTTTAAGGGTGCTGATCAGTATGGAAAAGGCGGGTTATTGACTGAAAAGAAATATATGTTTTCGACTACCTGGAATGCCCCTGAAAAAGCATTTAACGATCCAAGTCAATTTTTTGAAGGAAGCGGCCTAGAAGATGCATTAAGCCATTTACATCGAATACAGAAATTTCTCGGTATGAAACCTTTAAAGAGCTTCTCCTGTTATGATGTAGTCAAAAATCCGATGGTTGAAAAGTTTGTATCTGAACTTGATATACACCTGCAAGAGGTATTGAATTTTTAATCAATTAAGTGAACCCATAGGAGGGTAAAAACATGTTAAAAAATAAAAAAGTTGTAATTATCGGTGGAAGTTCTGGAATTGGTTTGGAATCAGCTAAACAGCTAGTAGCCCAAGGGGCAGAAGTAATTATTGCCAGCCGTTCCGAAGATAAATTACGGATTGCAAAAGAGCAACTAGGAGTTAGAGCAACGGCTTTTACTCTAGATACAACACAAGAACAGCAAGTACAGTCTTTCTTTGAAAAAATCGGCCAGTTCGATCATCTTGTGATAAGCGCGGCAGAAACATCCGGCGGGTCATTCCTCCATACGGATACAGCCCAAGCCCGACAACTGTTTGAAAATAAATTTTGGGGACAATATTATGCAGCGAAATACGGTGCTTCGAAAATTTCACCAAACGGTTCAATCACTTTATTCTCTGGAGTTGTAGCCTACAAGTCTATGGTTGGTTCAGCAATGCTAGGAGCAGTCAATGCGGCAGTTTCGAATCTAGGCCAGACTTTGGCATTAGAACTTGCTCCAATCCGAGTAAACATCGTTTCACCTGGTATAATTGACACACCTTCTCGTAGCAAAATGCCAGAAGAAGCACGAAATAATTTCTATGCTGCTGTTGAAAACAAACTTCCTGTGAAACGAATAGGGAGAGCTGAAGATGTTGCACAAAGCGTACTATACTTGCTACAAAATAGTTTCGTCACTGGAACCGTTCTGCATGTAGAAGGTGGTCACATTTTAGCTTAGATCAGCAGCTGAGGAAAAATATTTCCCCTAAACAAGAATAAATGCTATTCCTTTTGTAGAACTATACGAAAGGATGGTGTAGTCATTTCCATTGATTAATATAAAAAAATGTCTGCTTATAGGGGAAGCAGACATTTTTGAATTTCTGTACATAATGATATGCCTCTAATAGTTAAATAAAAGTATTGTAATTAGTTCTCTTATTATCAACTATTCGCCCAGCAATAGGTATCAATTAATTTAGAACGCATCAAATTAAACTATGATTTTAATATGCATCAACGCAATGTAGAATTTACAAAACCGATTTTAAAATTGATTTTACCGTTAGATAGCTCTGCCTGAACTGAATAACCTAATTGTTCAGCATGGCTTTTAACTGTTGCAAGTCCAAGCCCAGTACCTGAAAAGTTCTTGTCACGAGAAATTTCCCCAACATAAAAAGGGTGCCATATTCTAGAAATGTCTGTAAGCGTGGTATCATTACTAATTTCAAATATACTGTCTTGACCAAAGTAGATCTGAATTTCATTTCCAGAAGTGTATTTAACTGCATTACTAATCATATTTTCAAATATGAAATGTACTTTATCTTGTTCAGCCGTCAGTATATATTCAGTAACTTCAGTTTTAAAATAAATTTGTTTTTCTCCTTGTATATGTCGATAATTATCCAGTATCTCATTAATCAACATAATTAAATCAAAGCTTGTTTTATTGGAATCATTTTCTTCTGTTTTGGCGAAATAAAGCATATCTGTAATTATTTTTTCCATTCTATCAACTTGCTTGTTAATGGTTGCAAGATAAGTTCCATCATCCATACCATCTTCAATTCCACTGGAATATACTCTAACTAATGCTAAAGGAGTTTTAAGCTCATGGGTTAAACCTATCATAAA
Organism: Lysinibacillus xylanilyticus; assembly: GCF_001183605.1. Classification (GTDB taxonomy): domain Bacteria; phylum Bacillota; class Bacilli; order Bacillales_A; family Planococcaceae; genus Lysinibacillus; species Lysinibacillus xylanilyticus. The sequence continues at coordinate 667,726 of NZ_LFXJ01000005.1, forward strand.
TTGCTTTAAGTCAATGTTTCTTTTTGATAAATCCTGTTGCGCTTTTTCAAGTGCCTTACTCATTTTATTAATACTTTTTGCAAGGTCCTCAATTTCATCGCCTGTCCGAATTTCAGCCTGTTTAAAATCCAACTCACCAATTTCTTTTGCAACCTTTGTTAATTTATTTAACGGTCTTGTTAGCATTCTAGATAGAAAGGCAGTAATTATAATAATTACTAAAATACTGACAATCAAAAAAAATATATTAAAGCGATTAATAAAATAAGCTATTTCAATAAAACTAGCCATAGAGGCTCCAATCATAATTAGATGATTATCTTCTTTTTTATAATGAGCGATAAAACTGGATTTTTGTTTTCCTTGATTATAAAGTTCGCCAACAGTCTTATCCTCTTTAACTTTTTGTAATATTTCTTCGGAAACCCAAAATTTATTAAGTGCTATATGCTTCCTTGCAAGTTGGTGTTTTAAATTTCCATTCAGGTCATCGATAGTATCATCTAGCGATACCGAAAGAATAGTCACATCAAATTGTTTCTCCACCAAGCTCTCATCACCCAATTCCTGATAAGCTATAAAAGCATCAGATACCTTTTTGTTAAATTGATGAAGATAATATTTTGGTAGAAAAAACTGACTTAGCGCAAGTGAGATGCTAAATGTGATAATAACAACAAGGGTTATATAAATAGTTAATTTTGTTCCAATTTTTGATTTCATTCTCTTGTACTATATCCAACTCCTCGATGCGTTTGGATAATATCCTCTCCAATTTTTTCACGTAGACGCCGAATATGTGTATCTACCGTCCGTGGATCACCCTCGTAGTCCATTCCCCATATTAAATCAAGTAGTTGATCTCTCGTTAATATTTGTCTTCTATTTTGGCTAAATATACGTAAAAGCTCGAATTCAGTCTTTGTTAAAATCAATTCATTTCCAGATCTCCATACACGTTTGCTTGAAATATCAAATGAAACATCGTTTATTCGTTGAATGGATTCCATTTGCAACAATTTTTTCGCCCGCATTAATAAAACTTTTGGATAAAATGGTTTATTTACATAATCATCAGCACCATCAGATAGGGCAATAAATTCATCTTCTCCAGTATCTCTAGCCGTTAGTATTAATACTTTAATTTTTTGGGTCTTCTTCATTTCGCGGCAAACTGTAATCCCATCTTTTTCTGGCATCATCCAATCCAAAATGGCCAAATCAATTTTTTCATTATAGAAAATATCAAGTGCCTCTGTCCCGTTTGTAGCCGTAAATACCGTAAATCCTTCTTTTTTGAAATAACTTTGTAAAATCTTTAACATATCTAGTTCATCATCAGCGATAAGTATATTCATAACATTTATCTCCTAATTGTCATATTTCCCTAAATTATACTGTTCTATAATAGCAATTAATTTATCAGGATACATAGGATCTGTGGAATAGTGGTTCTTTTTCAAAGCATGTGCAGCTTCCTGATAATTCGCTGCAGCAAGAACATCATAATATTGATGCTCATTCCAACTCGTTCCTTCTAAAATTAATTTAGTATGGTCAATAAACGCACTTTTCAAATCTGGATAAGCTCTAAATTCAGTTTCAATTGTATAACTTTTATTGTTTTTATATTCCATAGTTTGCATTTTTACCGACTTGCCTTTATAGCTACCTTTTATCCCAAATAAATTATTTGCTTTTATAGCTAATTCACTTTTGCCATAATTCGATTCTAATATAGCCTGCGCAATTGTTATACTCGGAAGCACTCCTCCTGTTTGTTTGTTTAATTCTACAGCTAGGGGAGCAATTTCATCTATAAAATGAATTTCTCTATTTTCTTTCTGAAATAGTCTTAAAAAAATAGAAAGTAAAACTAAACTAACTACTAGTATAATTATGGACACTATGGATTTTCTATATTTACTGATTCTTTTCATTATATAACCTCTTTTTAAAATGAATTTATTATTTGTATTTTAAAAGAGGAATGTTACAGTCATTTGACAAAAGAATCATATAATATAAAAAACTTTAGTGGGTTTTAGGAATATTTTGTTCATTCACTTATTTCTATAATAAAAAAATAGTACAAACTATTGTTTGTACTACGGATAATATTCTTTTATTCTGAACTAAGTTTATCAAACAAGGGTCATTTGTTCAGTCCTTTTTTCAATGCATCCCAAATCGAATTATCTACTTCTATATCTTTTCTATCTGGTAGTTCGCCATCTTCCTTAGCCTTCCAATATGCCCACTTGACTGGTTGACTTCCTAATTCAAAATCCATACCTTCCCACGTATCTTCACGAAATGCATAAAATGCCCAGTGCCAGCCATATTCATCGAAAATATCAATTAAATCCTTTACATATTGATCGGCTCCGTCAACCATTCGGTTAATCCCAAACTCTTCAGCGATAATTCGGTTGTTTGGTATATTGTGTTGCTCTGTCCATTGTACAACTGGTTCCAAAAAATCTTTTAATGCAGCTTTATCGAACATTTTCTCTGCTTGATCTTCACCAACCTTCACCTTGCCAGGATAAGTGTATGTGAATCCTTTTTGTCGATTTTGGCCTGTCATTTCATAAGGTTCATACATATGGAATGCATATAACACATTATCGTCATCTATTGGTTTTAAATATTTTATTGCCCATGGAGTTGCAAATAAACCTGAATCTAAAATAATTGGTGTGTCAGTATCTACAGTTCGTATAGAATCTACAATTGTTTCATAAAGCAGGTTTAAATCTGCAGGAGTATTTTCCAATTTGTTGTACCATTTGTCGTAATCTTCTGTCCAAAAATCATTAAATCCCGTAGCTGTTTCAGGGTGTGGCTCATTAATTACGTTATATCCTACCACTGCAGGATGATCTTTCAAACGGAAGGCAAGATCTTTCCAAAAAAGCGCTGCTTGCTCATGATATTTAAGGTCTTGCCAAATACGGTCGTCATTTTTATAGTTATTAAACTGCCTCCAACGATTTCCTGGAAGACTTAGAACAGTTAGTACAACTTTTGACCCTCTTGCATATCCTGCATCCAAATCCTCTTTTAACTTTATAAAATCTTCTTCAACAATTCCCTCATATCGATCTGCAACAAAGTTACGTGAATGTGACATTAAGAGGTGTGTATCTGAAATCAATTTAAGGATCTGTTAATAGTTTCTAATGAGAAATAGTCAGTGGGGGAGGGAAAGCAAAATTGTTTAATTAAAATTCTAGTCGAGTAATGATTCTTTAAATCTTTTTTATAAATCTACAAAAAGACAACTTCCTGTAACATTAAAATGCTACAACATTTATTAAATTGTAGTTATTAATAAAGGGGTGGCATATGAAAATTAATTTGAAGAATACAAAAAAGAATAAATTATCAATAGTAAAATTAATCACTAGCTTGAAAATGTTAAGAATAAGAATGTATCAACAGAAACATAAGTGGAAATTTCTTTTCCTTATAATTTTTATTTTTCCAATCACTACTTATTTATACGCGTCCCACATTGAGACAAAATCATTGTCTATAACATGGACTGATATCAAAAATCCTAATATTCCTGAAGGATTCCGAAATATAAAAATTGTGCAATTCTCTGACACCCACTTTGGATCGAATTTTTCTCATAAGCAGCAGAAAATGCTAATCGACCAAATAAATGAAGTAAAACCCGATATTGTAGTGTTTACCGGTGATTTAATTGACAAGTTTAGTGAATATACTTCTGATAGAAAATATTCACAAACTATTTTAACCCAAATTAATGCTCCACTTGGAAAATATGCAGTGTTCGGTAATCATGATCGTGGAGGCGGCGGGGGTTATTTGTACGAACAGTATATGGAGGAAGCGGGTTTTACAGTTTTAGTTAATGAAACTATAAAAATTAAGGCAAGCAATGGTGACTATATTACGATTTCGGGACTTGATGATTTTTTACTTGGCAAACCAAAAGTGCAGCATACCCTTCAACACTTACAAGAGAAGGACTTTAACATATTGTTAGTGCATGAACCCGATGCAGTAGATGAAGTCCTTGAGTATCCAGTTGATTTTCAACTATCAGGCCACAGTCATGGAGGACAAGTACAACTTCCATTCATTGGCCCTATTATCACTACTTCATTAGCAAAACAATATGTAGAAGGTATGTATTCATTACAAGGGAAATCAAAACCATTACAGTTGTATGTTAATCGAGGGATTGGTACTACAAGAATGCCTATACGCTTTTGGAGTAAGCCAGAACTTTCTGTTTTTGTATTAAAAAATTGATGAAACTCGCAAGATTTCCTTTCCTACTAATCTAGGAGAATAAATAAGAAGCCTAATCATTTCGATTAGGCTTCGTTTTTTTACTGTAATCTTTCAAGTGTTTTCACTATTTTCGCCGTATTAGTAGCAAATATATTATTAATAAATAATACTTCTTTTATTTCTTGTTCATCTATTAGTTTCTTAAAACCGCTATTGTAATATCTAGAATCTACTACATATAATTCATCATAATGAGGGATTAAAAATGGCACAAAAGCATTTCCATATGACTCTTTTACAACGACTAGTTTCTTCCCGTTATTACTATCATTATTCTTAATTTTAACCAATGGGAAGTCTCCATGTAAAAATACGGAGTAAGCATTTACACCATCTGCATAATCAGCATACAATGTTGACGAAACTGCTGTATTTTCATTCCCTTTTTCATATCGATATACTTCGTAATCAACTGGGATTTTGTAATACTCAACTATATCTTTTTTCTCTTTTAGTTTGGTATCTTGCGTTTGTGTAAATAGAGTACCTAAAAAATCTTCCTTAGAATATTTTTCGTATTCATCTAATGATTTTTCTTTAAATCCAGCTTCTTTCGCAAATTGTTCGTATGCATAATATGCACCTAGAGAAGTCCAATGGTGATCCGTATTAAAATATAGATACTCATTTTTATGCTTTTCTAATGCTTCATACGCGTTAACATTCTTAATTTCACTATCAAGATTCCCATAAATTTCATCAATAACGGATTTTTGCGGTGTTGACATATGTTGATACTTTTTCGGCAACGCAAACTCTACACTTGTTGGAACTACCATATTATATACTGTTACATTCTCTCCTAGAGCTTGTTTCAAACTTGAAATAGCTTTGGAATATCGCAATGCATTTTCTGGATTTCCGTAAAATATTTCTACTGCTCTATCACCCAGTGTAATAATGGAACCGGATTTTTCAGCAACAGTATTCTCTGAAACTTCTTGTTTACTATCTTCAACAACACTCTCCTTATTTTCTTCTTTAACAGCAGGTCTTTCACTTTCCTTGTCTATATCTTTAGAAGAACACCCTGCAATTAATAGGGTAGCAAGTGCTGAAACCATCATATATTTTTTCATTGTATTTAAATCTCCTTATATTTATTTTTGTATATTGTATATTTGTATCTCATCTGTTCCTGATCGTATTCCTTTAACATCATTATAGAAGGCACTCAACTCAATGAGCTGCCCCCGAAACGGAAATGCATCATTCACATATAACTCTACTTGTTGGGCATAACTTTTATTTAGAAAACTTTCAGCTGAGAAGGTGGGAAAAGGTGTTAATTGACGTTTTTCGTTTTCAGAAATGTTTTCTTTTGGTAACAGAAAGAATAATGTGAAGCCCACTATTATAATTCCAACCATAATGCCGATATGAATCATCTCAGATATAGTACTGTTTTTCATTCATTACTCTCCTCAAAATCTAAAATAAAGAAATGGATTATAACTTTCGTTAACCAGAACAGCTGTACATAGGATTAGAATCATAACATTTCCAATAATCAAGCAACCTTTGTACATAGCACCTTTACAGACTTTTTCTCCAAGGACTTTAACTAGTGGTGTACATAATAAAGTAGCAATTACTATCAAGAAAATATTATTAGATATAATAATATTTAACTCAGTACTAGCGAAGCTTTGATTAGCAAAACCAAAGAGAACTTTTAAATAAGAGAAAGCTTCATTCATATTCGTAAAGTAGAAGAAGGTCCAACCTATAATTACAACCACTAGTAAATAGCAGTGAGAAATAATTCTCGGCAGTTTTTCTAAAATTCTTCCTATCATTTTTTTCTCTAAGTAAATTAAAATCCCAAAATATAATCCCCAAATAACAAAATTCCAACTAGCACCATGCCAAATCCCTGTTAGAAACCATACAGTCATTAAATTGAAAAATTCATTTTTTCGGTTTCCACCAAGTGGAATATACACATAGTCTCGAAAGAAGCTACCCAAAGATATATGCCAACGTCTCCAAAATTCTGTAGCAGATCGTGAAACATATGGATAGTTGAAATTCTCTTTATATTCGAAGCCAAATATTTTCCCTAACCCTATAGCCATATCTGAGTATCCGGAAAAATCAAAGTAGATTTGCAGCGTAAACATCAAAATACCAAACCATGCTTCTGTTACGGTTAAGCTTCCTGAAGAACGCTCCATAAACATCGTGGCAAAACTACCCGCAGTATTAGCCAGTAATACTTTTTTTCCTAATCCAATTACAAATCGATTCACACCATCACTAATTTGGCTGATATTTGTAGTTCGATTCTCTATTTGTTCAGCGATATCCGAATATCTAACGATCGGTCCTGCTACTAGCTGTGGAAACATTGATACATACAAAAGAAAAGTTGAGAACTTTCTTTGTGCCTGTACCTTTCCTCGATAGACATCTACTGTATAAGAGATTGTTTGGAAGGTATAAAAAGATATACCAATTGGCAATGTAACATCGGGTATTTGGAAAGAGGTATTAAAAATAAGATTGATATTTTCATAGATAAAAGCACTATATTTAAATGCAATTAGCAAAGAAAGATTTAATATAATGGAAGAAACGATACCATATTTAGCCCATTTCGTTCCATGAAATCTTCCGATATACAGCCCATGATAATAATCAATACAACCACTAATAAGTAATACGACAATCCACACTGGCTCACCCCAAGCATAAAAACATAGTGAGCTTATTAACAAAATGGTGTTTTTACACTTTCTACTTTTCACTGAGTAATACAGTATTATGTTGATAGGTAGAAACAAATAAATAAACAAAAGACTTGAAAAAACCATCGTATCCTTCTTTCATCTGTATAATTCTATCTAAACTGTCATATGAGAGACGACAATTTTTGTGTTATTTATGGATCTTTCAGTAAATAGACTTCATAACAAATTGTTTTTTGCATCTTGTAAACCTCCTTCTATCACTTACTATAGGTCCGTTTTGTGACATCAACGTTACAAATTCAGTGAAATAAAGAAATAAAGCTAGCCATTTGACTAGGCTAAGCTCAAAAGGTTTTATTTGAATTTTGAACAAGTAAAAAGGAAGGGGTAAATGAAAAATAAATACACGTTGTACGTCAAGTGGCAGCAGGGGAGTTTCGCATGTAAAGAAGAAAATGCAAATAGAGGAAATGGCTATCTAAATAATTGAGTACTCATCAGGATTTCATGTAGGTTACATGTATCTTCCTTCGCTCTGAACAGAAGTTCTTGTTGATAAAATCGGACGAACAGTTATGAGATTGGATTTTATTTCATGGTAATATTAAGCATTTTCCAAGTCGAGTGTAGGGGGGAGGGCGCATTACAGGTATAGTTAAAACTATATATGGATAAAGAAATAGCGAGTGATTTTTTCACTCGCCGTACTTAAATCCTCTTAAAGAGAGTTCTTTATTCCTTATTTGAACTTAACTTATTTTCTTTTATTTCTTTCATAAAAGATTCACCTTCAATATCTAAATTTGGTAGTAATTTATCTAGCCACTTTGGCAAGTACCATGAAGCTTTTCCCATTAAGATCATTACTGCTGGTACAATAGCCATTCTTACAACAAAAGCATCAAATATTACGCCAAATGTGAGTGAAAAGCCCATTGCTTTAATTATTGGATCTGGAGCTAACATGAATCCAGTAAATACTGAGATCATAATCAACCCTGCAGCTGTTACAACTCCACCACTATCTTTCATTCCGGCTAAAACAGCTTTACGTGCATCTCCGGTATGTGTATATACTTCACGCATTCTACTAACTAGAAAAACCTCATAGTCCATTGCTAACCCAAATAAAATTCCGATTACAATGACTGGTAAGAAGCTTAATATAGGATAGGCAATGGGGAATCCAAATAAATCAATTAAATTTCCATCTTGTATAACAAATACAGTGAATCCTAATGTTGCACCTAAAGATAGTACAAATCCTAGTACAGCTTTTAATGGGACTAGAATAGATCTGAATACTAGTACTAATAAAATGAATGAAAATCCAATAATTAATAAAGCGAAGATTGGTAATGCATCACTCAGTTTTTGTGATATATCAATGTTTACCGCCGTAGTACCTGTAACCATTAATTTTATATGATTGGATTTTTCCAAGGTCTTTGCCTTTTCTCGAATATCGTTTACAAGATCTTTTGTTTCTGAATCGGCAGCTCCTGTCTCTGGAGTTATAGAAATAAGATACATTTCTCCTGAAGGTCCAGGAATTGCTGGACTAACATTTTTTACATTTGATAACCTACTTAACTCTTCTATAGTATCACTTATTGCTATTTGAGGATTGGTTGTTTCGCTTGAGGTTTTAGCCGCTACAATTAATGTTGCAAGATGGCCTGGGCCATAAGCTTTGGTAAGTAAATCATATGCTCTTCTTTCTGTTGTGTCTTCATTCTTCGAACCGTTATCTGGTAAAGCGAGTTCCATATGAGAAATAGGAATAGCAATTATAGATAAAAGTACAATGCCAATAATTGCTACTTTCCACGGGCGTTTTGCTACAAAATTTCCCCATCTCTCGGAAGGAGTTTGTTTTTTATCACGTTTAATAATTTTGCTTAAAAAAGTATTTTTTCTATCTGGTCCGACTTTATGTCCCATCAAACCTAGAAAAGCTGGAACCACAATTATCGCAATAAATATTGCGAATAAAACGCAAAGAGCAGCAGAAAGACCCATCATTGTTAAAAATGGAATTTTTGCAACAGATAAACCTAAGAGCGCAATGATGACTGTTATACCTGCAAACACTACAGCACTACCTGCTGTCCCATTTGCAATTGCTACAGACTCTTGGACAGAATAGCCTTCTTTCCTTTGCTGTCTGAAACGAGTCATAATAAAGAGAGCATAATCAATGCCTACTGCCAATCCCAACATTGCTGCTAACGTTATTGAAACTGAGGTAATATCCAAATAATTTGTGCCAATCATAATTAAAAAAATTCCTATAGCAAGTCCAATAACCGCCGTAATAATTGGCAACCCAGCCGCTAATAAGGAAATAAAAGTAATTGCCAATATAACGAAAGCTACAACTATCCCAATTACTTCTGTTATTCCTCCTATTTCCATTTCAGAAAATGAAACATCACCTGATAGTTCTGTTTGAATGCCAGCATCACGAATATTTTCAATGTTTTCTATAATATTTTCCTTTGATTTTTCCGATACCTTGGCTGCTGCTACATTATAAGTAACAATTGCATAACCAATATTCTTATCTTTATTTAAATTCCCTAACTCTAATGGGCTTGCTACAGAAACAATATGACTATCTTTTTCTTTTATCACTTTCAAAGTATCTGTAATTACATTATTAAGCTCTTCAGAATCTAAGGTTTTATTTTCAGGTGCATTAAATACTAACTGTACTTGACTTGTATTAAAGGGAAATTCCTTTTTAATGAGGTGAAGGGCTTTTTCTGATTCTGATCCAGGTATGGACATGTCCTCAGAAAAATTTGATCCCAGATTCATTGCAATAATTGCTATTACAAGGAGAATTAATAATGAGCCTCCAATTATTTTTTTACTATTGTTTGCCGCCAATTTTCCTAATTTATAAAGAAACTTTGCCATTAACAGCTTCCTTTCATCCTAAATTTACATACTACACATTAAAACAACCGGTTATTGCTTACACAAAAAGTTATTAATCGAACACCTCGTTGATTTAATGGCATAGACATAGTATATTAAGGCTAATTGAAGGTAACAATAAGCAAAATAAAAACATGTGTTATTAAATAGTCATTTATTAATGTTTTGTCCATTTAATAATATATTAAGGTGAATTGGTTACTGAGGGGGATAAAATACGTGGTTGGTACACCCGGAAACCGAAGAACACTGTATAGTAAAAAGGTAATTATAGAGGCTTTTTTACAGCTGCTACAAGAAAAAGATTTAAATAAAATTACTGTTACGAATATTTGTAAAGTAGCAGATATTAATCGCGGAACTTTTTATTCTTATTATAATGATCCCTATGATTTAATGCGAAGTATTGAAGAAGAATTGATAGAGCAGATGATGAGTACAATTAATTGTTCAGGAGAACTAAATATACTAAATGAACTATTAAAATTGATACTTATAAATAAGGATCTCTGTAAAATCATTTTTAATGAGAAAAATGGCTCTCGTGTACTAAATACAGTTTTGAATTCTGCACATGATATAGCAATTCTAGAAATAAAAAAACAGTTACCAAATGCAAATGAGACTCATTTAGAATATTTTTTCACGTATTCGACTGGAGGAATCATTGAAGTAATTCGAAAATGGATAAATGATGATATGAATATTCCAACTGAAGAAGTTGTACAAATCTTAGAAAGTATGAACGTCATGTCATCTCAATAAACGATTTGTTATTAGGAATAAGTATCATTAACAGGTAAAGAGATAAATAGACCTTTATCATTGAGTAATTTGCTAAAATTATTCTATGTCGAATTAGCTGTAGAGGTGGTAATCACTTCGAGAAAATATGAAGAGATTCACTTCAACAAACGGAGTTCAACAATTTAATCCCACAAGGGTGGTTGTTAAGCATGATCAGGCATTTCAACAAACAGTTGCAACAAAAACTATATATACGTAGTTGAATATGAAAAATTAATATGTATGTGAAGAATCCATTTTGAACAATCTTTTTTCAAAATGGATTCTTTTATTTTTTGTAATTTACTTTAAAGCAACAATGAAAGAAATGGGTAACAAAGGTTTCATATCAGCTACAACTCAATATGGTGAGAAATTGATTTGCTAAAGGGTCATGGAGCTCCATTTTTAATGATGTTTTACGACTTGAAAATAATTCAATAGAAAAGTATTTTGAAATTCAAAAACGAATGAAGAACGGGAGAAGCTAAGCAAAACCTTAATATGAGGATAGACTTTTTTCTTATTACCATTTTATTTTAATGGATAAACTTTACAAACGAACGATAGAATTGTATAATCAATAATCATATTAACAATGTTTATATAGTTGTTGGTTATATTTATTATGCGAGGTGCTTATTTTGAAAGGAAGAGACGTTGTTTTAGGATTACTAATGGAAAAAGAATTATCTGGTTATGATATAAAAATTGTTTTTGAAGATGTATTCACGCATTTTTTTGATGGCAGTTTTGGAATGATTTATCCGACCTTAAGACAGTTGGAAAAAGAGGGAAAGATAAAAAAAGAGGTTGTCATGCAAGAAGGTAAGCCAAATAAGAAAATGTATTTCATAACTGATGAAGGAAGAGAAGAGTTTTATCAATACATGAAGACAGATGTAGAGAAGGATGTTCTACGTTCTGACTTTTTAATGCGGATGTATTTTGGGAATTATAGCGATACCAATTCAATGAAAAAGTGGATTGAAGAAGAAATTGAGAGAAAGGAGGCGTATGTTGCAGATCTTCTTTTGAAATATGAAAAGTGGAAAGAGGGCATTACTTTTGCGGAAGAGATTTCATTAGATGTTGGGATTGCATCTTATACTGCACAAGTAGAAACATTAAAAAATAAATTAGCTCAATTAACAATACAAGAAAAAAGAGATGAAAAGTAATGTTTCATGAGAGTAGGGAATTTATGGAACAACCAAAAGGAATCAAAATTGTTTTCTTAATGTGTTTAGGGATTTTCTTGTGTATGATTGATACGACAATTATGAATATTGCCTTACCAGCAATACAGACTGATGTGAACACATCTTTGGAGAAAATGTCTTGGATATTGAATGTCTATACAATGACTATTGCGGTATTAGCGATACCACTAGGGAGAGTCGCTGATATCTTTGGAAAGGCGAAATTATATATTATAGGTTTAATAGTTTTTGGAGCTGGTTCAGCGTTATGTGCATTTGCAAATACGGGAGATTTTCTTATTTTTTCTCGTTTTATTCAAAGCATAGGAGCAGCTGTTTTGTTTCCAACAAGTATGGTAATTGGCGTATCGGCAGTTCCAATGGAAAAAAGGCATGTTGCGCTGGGGATTTTAGGGGTGACACAAGGGTTATCAGCAGCCATAGGTCCTGCATTAGGAGGAGTTATTACACAAAATTTAGGCTGGAGATGGGTATTCTTTGTGAATATTCCGATTTGTGTAATTGGTATTGTTTTATGTTTCATTATGTTAAAGATAAAAAATGAGGAACGCGTAATTGCTAAAATTGATTGGACTGGATTAGCACTGTCTAGCTTTGCTATTTTCTTTTTTACACTTGTTTTAGTTAAAGGGAATACCTTGGGGTGGCTGAGTAACTTTGCGTGGATTTGCTATCTCATCAGTGCTACTTCTTTTATTCTATTTATCTTAGTTGAAAGAAAAGTTTCATCACCGATGGTAAATTTACAGCTATTTAAAGATCGAACTTTTGTTGGAGCTTCTATTGTAGTTATACTTAGTAATTTATTTTTAATTGGTGTAACTGTTTTACTCCCAACATTCCTCACGAAAATACAACACCGAACAGAAATGGAAGCAGCTTTTTTAGTGACGCCTATTTCTGCCATGATATTTTTAGTTTCTCCATTTGCTTCACTGGTTATGAAGAAGCTTGGCAAGGTTCAGGTTATTTTAGTGGGGTTTATAGTTATGAGTTTAGCTTATTATTGTTTACAAATGATAGGAGCTGAATCAACAAATAAAGAAATTATCATTCCGTGTATGATTTTAGGTGTGGGATTTGGTTTAGTTGTTGGGCCAATTACTATGCTAACAGCTTCCACATTTGAGGGGGAATTATTAACCGCCTCTCAAAGTGTTGTGTCCATGCTCAGACAAATTGGAATTGTCTTGGCTGTAGCTATTTTTGTATCAGGCTTGACTCATAATTTATCCATAAATAAAGAAAATGTTTTTCATTATGCGGAAAAAAAAGTGCATGATCTTCATGTTGACCAAGCGGAGCAAGAGCAAATATTAACAGTAACAAAGGAAAAAATTCAAAACAAAGACTTAGAGTCGAATATAGAAAAGAAACAGGGAACTGATCATCTTGGTATAAGTCAACAACAAAAGGAAAGCATGATTAAAGAGAAAGTAAACAATGCTTTAAATGAAGTTCCAGTAGAGTACAGAGAAATAAAACAGGTAGAAATAACCAATCAAGTAACGAAAGCGGTTGAAGAAAAAATAGAGAACATAAATAGCGAAATTAAAACGTTCTCGGATGATATTAGTCATTACGCTGAAAAAGAGATGGCAAAAAGTTTTACTGACTTATATAAAGTGAATGTACCAATTATTTTGCTCTGTAGTCTAGTCGCTTTTATGTTTCGTAATAGAAAATTTGAAGGTGATAAGAGAAAAAGGCAAAATTTATTGTGAAATTGTTGTCCCAAGATTCATTCTGTAACTTTGTAAAGAAGATTGGACGTTTGTAATTTATCATGATCTAAATCTTAGAAAGTTATCTAATAATCTTCGGAAGAGTTATCTTAATGTAAAAATTATGGGGGAGTCTACAGTTTCAGAGAAGTCAAGAGCGGAGGAACAATCAAATGGGGTGCTCAGAACACAAGGAATTTCATAAGTGTAGAGCAAGACTAATCTTTCAACAACAATAATTTGATGTGATGATGATGCTTGAATTGTATTCCATAAAAAAATCTGTTACTATAAAAATACAATTATGAGAGGACTGATGAATGGACAATGATTAACTAATCTGTATTTTTATTTGAAATGAAAAACTTCAAACTACAAAATATAGGATTAGTCTGTCCATTTTTATAAATCAGTTTACACTTTCTTTGTCATGGTTCCGATGGCAAAATAGAGCTTATTTACTATAAGCGAAAGACTAATCCTTCCAATTTTCAAATTGGGAGGATTTTTTTATTCTCTCATGGTTAATATCAGTAACTTTTAATAAAGAAAGGAGAGTTAAAAATGAGCGATTCAGACACTATTGTTACGCATGTATTACTCCGTACAAGTCGTTAATATCCATCAAACTTATGCGGAGAAATCTAGAATTGATGGATGTACCGACTTTGTATAAAAAGTAAAAATTGTAGATATACAAAGGAGGAATTATCATGTCAATGATACAAGTTCAAAACTTAACTTTTTCTTATCCAAGTAGCTTTGACAATATTTTTGAAAATGTAAACTTTCAAATTGATACGGATTGGAAACTTGGATTTATCGGTAGAAATGGACGAGGAAAAACAACATTCTTTAATTTATTATTAGGGAATTATGAGTATAGTGGGAAGATCAATTCTTCGGTGGAATTTAATTATTTCCCTTATCCAGTATCGGATAAAAACAAGTATACTCATGAAATCATGGAAGAAATTTGCCCCCAAGCAGAAGATTGGGAAATTCTTCGTGAAATATCCTATCTAGACGTTGATGCCGAGGTTATGTATCGACCTTTTAAAACATTATCAAATGGAGAACAGACAAAGGTGTTGCTTGCCGCACTTTTTTTAACGGAGGGTCAATTTCTATTAATTGATGAGCCAACCAACCATCTAGACACTGAGGCTCGAAAGATTGTCTCTGATTATTTAAGGAAGAAAAAAGGGTTCATATTAATTTCACATGACCGAAACTTTTTAGATGGCTGTGTTGACCATATCTTATCTATAAATAGAACAAATATTGAAGTTCAAAGTGGTAACTATTCTTCTTGGAAGTTGAATTTTGATCGACAGCAAGAACATGAAGAGGCAACTAATGAGCGCCTACAAAAAGACATAGGGAGATTAAAACAGTCTTCAAAGCGTACATCAGGTTGGTCAAATCAAGTGGAAGCTTCCAAAAATGGAACAACGAATTCAGGTTCTAAGTTAGACAAAGGTTTTGTAGGACATAAGGCGGCAAAGATGATGAAGAGAGCGAAGAACCTTGAATCAAGGCAACAAAAAGCCATTGAGGAAAAGTCAAAGCTGCTAAAAAATGTGGAAAAAACCGAGTCATTAAAATTAGAATCATTGGCGTTTCATTCAAATGAATTGATTGCTTTGGCCGATGTATCTGTTCAGTACGATAACCAAATAGTGAATAAGCCAATTAGCTTTAAACTAGAACAAGGTGACCGAATTGTGCTTGATGGAAAGAATGGAAGCGGAAAAAGTAGTATCCTCAAACTAATTCAAGGAAATCCGATACAGCATACAGGCTCGATGTATGTAGGTTCAGGTCTCGTTATTTCCTATGTCCAACAAGATACTTCTCATTTGAAGGGAATGTTATCGGACTTTATTGAAGAGTATGGGATTGATGAAACGTTATTTAAATCCATCCTACGTAAAATGGACTTTGACCGAATTCAATTTGAGAAAGATATATCTCATTATTCTGGTGGACAAAAGAAAAAGCTGCTTATAGCCAAAAGTTTATGTGAAAAAGCGCATATCTATATTTGGGATGAACCGTTGAATTTTATTGATATTTATTCGCGCATGCAGATTGAAGAGCTTATTCAAAAATTTAATCCCACAATGGTTTTTGTTGAGCATGATCAAGCATTTCAACAATCAGTTGCAACAAAAACAATATCTATGTAGTTAAATTTGAAAAATTAATATGTAAGAGAAGAATCCATTTTGAACAATCTTTTTCAAAATGGATTCTTTTAATTGTTGTAAAATACTGCTTTGGGGTAATGCGAGGCATAATTGTTAAGAGAGATCCTTGCTAATACTTTTTTATTACGATTAGAGAAAAAGCTTTTTACAGGACCTATCCTAGTGGAATTGTTCACTTGTGGGTGAAAAAATTAGGGGTAACTAGAGCCATTGAACAAATACTAACTGTAAAAAGGTTATATATTATTGAACGGCAAATTCTTATATTCTATATATTGTGTTTGTTTGCTATTACAGAACTATTTATTGATTTAGTGGTTGATTGGTTAATTTCATGCATTTTAGTTTTTCGCTATAGCTTAGGGGATTTCTGTATAAAAAAGGGGTGATAGACGGTGATACAATTAAAATAAAGTATAATTGAAATCCCCGAAACTAATCAAGAAACACTTGGTGAACAGCAAGTATGGACAAAGGCAAAGGCTTTTACAAAAGAGTTATTAAAAGGACAAGATAAACTTAATGTCGTTCAAATTTCATATTTATTTTAGAAGATAGATTGTTTCAGATTTGAAATTAAATAAACAACCTGTGATATTTATGGAGTATTAAACAGAAACGAAATCTTCAATCGAACGACAACAATTACTAGTCATGGCCTAAATATCTTCTTATTTATCAACTTGTACTGCTTTTGAAACTTTGTAACAAAATCATAAAAACCAACAGATATACAGTTTGCATTTAAGGATGTATCTAATATATCATCTTTTTATATAGATTAAAAAGCCAAACGGACTTTAAAATCACACTTAAAGTATAGGAGAGTACGATATGAATACAATTATGATTGTAGAAGATGATTTAAAAATCGCAGAATTACTTGGAACACATATAAAAAAATATGGATACGAGAGTGTTATCATACAGAAGTTTGAAAATCTTTTAGATTCATTTCAAAAAGTTCAACCAGTTGTAGTGTTATTAGATGTAAATTTACCAAATTATGATGGATATTATTGGTGTCAACAAATACGAACTGTCTCTACTTGTCCAATTATCTTTATATCTGCAAGGAGTGATGAGATGGATATAATTAGGGCTTTAGAAAATGGTGGAGATGACTATATTATAAAACCGTTTCATTATGAAGTTGTAATGTCAAAAATTCGTAGTCAATTAAGAAGGGCAACTGGTGAATACGCTCTCAAAATATCGGAACGTATAGTTAAAAAAAATGGATTATTTCTTTTTCCTGAAAGAATGGAACTTCGACTAAAGGATAAACAGGCTTTTCTAACAAAAAAAGAAACAGATTTATTAGAAATTTTATTAACAAAATCTCCACTTCTTGTAAAACGAGAAGTACTATTAGAACAACTATGGGATAATTATGAATATGTAAATGAAAATACATTAAATGTGAATATCAATAGAGTCCGAAAAAAATTACAGGATTTGGGTATTGAGAACGCGATAGAAACAGTTCGTGGTGCGGGACATCGATTACATGTCACTTGGACAAAGGATGAAAATGAATAATGAGATTATTTTTAAAAGAACATATCCCACTAATTTTATATACAATTGGTCAATTATTTATCATCCTTTTAATTTATTGGTTTGATGGATATCCTCATATTTTGACTGCTTTGTATGCTGTGTTCTTGGGTGTATTTTTATTAATTGGATATCTAATATATCGTTATTTTACCCACATATCATTTTATAACCGGCTATCGAATCCAAGAATAACGACAAATGAATTAATAAAAAATAGTGATACTACCCCCTTATCAATAGCCCTAGATAGATTACTTCAAATGCAAGATAAAAACTACCAAGATCAGTTGAAAAAATGGGAACGAAAACAACAAGAACAAATGACTTTTATGAATCATTGGGTTCATCAAATGAAAACACCTCTTTCTGTCATTGAATTAATTACACAAGATTCAGATGATTTTCGGTTTGACAGTATCAACGAGGAAACCGAACGGATTAAAAGAGGGTTAGAGATGGTGTTATATGCTGCACGATTAGAGACATTTGAACAGGATTTTCATGTAGATGGAATACATTTATTAGAAATGGTAGATTCCGTTATTTATGAAAATAAACGTCTGCTTATACGTAGTTACATTTATCCAGAAGTAAAAATAGATTCGAATCTGACAGTAGAAACAGATAAAAAATGGTTTCGGTTTATACTCAATCAAGTGCTGTCGAATGCAATTAAGTATTCATCAAGGAAGAATGAGAAAGTAACACTATCAGCGTATTCAAAAGGGCGCGCAGTTATTTTAGAAGTAAGAGATTATGGAGTGGGTATCCCTAATGTTGATTTACCACGTGTTTTTAATCCCTTTTTCACCGGAGAAAACGGTAGGAAATTTAAAGAGTCTACAGGGATGGGATTATATCTTGTTAAAGAAGTATGTGAAAAATTAAATCATAAGGTAGAGCTAGAATCCGAGGTAGGAAAGGGAACAAAAGTTAGGATAATCTTCTTGTATGCATCTCGTTAAGAACCGATGAAAATAATTCATCGGTTTTTTCTTTTTAATATAACAATCTTGTTAGATTCATGTTCGGAAAATCGATAGAAGAAATAGAATAAAATATGTACATTGTATATAGCAAAAAGAAAGGAGAGAAAATTTATAATGCAAAAGCAACGTATTGAAGTGATTGATTATTTACGTGGATTTGCTTTACTAGGCATTACTATCGTAAATGTATTTCAAGTTGGCACAGACTACGATTCCTATATTAGCTCTTTAGTTAT
This sequence comes from Lysinibacillus xylanilyticus, assembly GCF_001183605.1. GTDB lineage: Bacteria > Bacillota > Bacilli > Bacillales_A > Planococcaceae > Lysinibacillus > Lysinibacillus xylanilyticus. The sequence continues at coordinate 686,431 of NZ_LFXJ01000005.1, forward strand.
ACATAGTATGGAATCAAAATTTATTTATATGTTTATTTTTTTATTAGGATTATCTTCCATGTTATTTATGTCAAGTTTAAAGGAAAGAAGTGAAAAGGCAAATTTAATTTATATCCGTCGTAGCGGTACCCTGTTATTAATAGGTATTTCATTAGTGTTTGTAGGGATTCCTTCTGGTGGCTTATTTATTTTATATGCAATATTTGGACTGATAGGGTTTGTTTTCCTACGTATACCGCCAATGATTAACATCGTCGTTTTTATCGCTATTGCTATACTAATCTATTCAACACGTGACATGGTATTAATTGAAGCTGAATCATCAATTGTATCTTTAGTAGGGCCGTTAAGTATGTTTTCGATGGTTATTTTAGGGATATTTGTAGGGCAAATCTCGTTTTATAATCAGCTACAAAGATTTAAGGGATTGCTTGTAACAGCTTTAGTCATCCTTCTCTTTTTATCATATCATTTTTATAGCTGGGCGTTTACCCCTATTAATTCTTTAGTAATGAGCCTGTTTTATATCGTTTTCTTTACTATTTTAAGCATGTATATAAAGGGAAGACGTTTGTTTTCATTTTTAATAGCGTATGGCCGAATGTCAATGTCAAACTTTATTGTGCACACATCGTTTATTTATTTCTATTTAATGAACAATCAAAGTTTAACATCTTCAGCATTAACTTTGCTAAACATCGCTCTATTCATTATTATAATACAAATTATATACAGTAATATATGGTTAAAGTATTTTAAAATGGGACCTGCAGAATGGATATGGCGCATGGGAACATATTGGAAAAAGATACGGATTGTTGATTCTGTTGAAAAAGGATCGAAACGAAGTTAGATTTTTTATCAATTTTTCATTTCGAAGGTAAAAAACACATTACTATTCTCTTATGTTAATGAGGGAGGGTAATGTGTTTTTTATGAGGGTATCTCTAAGATGTATGCCGATCATAAAATTGTTTTATTTACTCTCAAAAATGCAATGGCGTTCAACGAATTGACCAAGGCTATTAATAACTTATTATTTTAACGAATAATAAAGTACTTAATTCAGGTTTAAAAGTCTATTTTAGATAATCATTTCTTGCTAAACTAATTATTTTTTGAATAAATAAAACATTACGGATTGTGTAAGTAAATCTCGCATATTTACTTGCTACCGATTTGTCTAACAAATGTAAGTATTAACTTAGCAAACTTAATTTAGATCAAAAAAGGATACTATTATTTAGATAGTCGAAGATATATGAAATTCGTTTTTAAAGATTCTTTTATTAAGCTTAGTTTTATTATGAGTTGGGGATGATTAAGTTAAAATAGATTTCTTGTATGGTCCTGGTCCTCGTTAAATAATGAAAATAATTCATCTTTTTTTCTTTTTAATATAACAGACGTGTTAGATTCATGTTCGATAAATCGATAGGAGCCAAAGTATATATAGTTTAAACTAAATTCAAAAGAGAAATGGAAGGTGAGTATTTATGGAGATACTAAATGTTTCAAATTTGGGGAAAGTTTATCAGGGGCAAATTTCTTATACAGCACTATCTCATATCGATTTAAAAATAAACAAGGGGGAATTTGTTGGAATTATGGGCCCTTCCGGAAGTGGTAAAACAACGTTATTAAATATGGTTTCTACTATTGATGCTCCAACATCTGGTGAAGTTTTAATTCATGGAGAAAACCCATATTTGTTGATTCCTGATGAGTTGGCTTTATTTCGAAGACGGGAGTTAGGGTTTGTTTTTCAATCATTTAATCTCGTTAAAACATTAACAGTGAAAGAAAATATTGTTCTTCCACTTACCCTTGATGGTGTAAGTCATCATGAAATGAACGAAAAACTAGTTGCTATTGCTGAAAAATTAGGGATAACCGAAATATTAGATAAACGTACCTATGAAATTTCTGGTGGACAAGCGCAAAGAACAGCTATCGCACGTGCTACCATCCATAATCCAAAATTATTACTCGCTGATGAGCCGACAGGAAATCTGGATTCAAAATCTGCTTTTGATGTGATGGAACTATTGACAAGGCTTAATAAAGAAAATGAAACAACGATGATGTTAGTGACACATGATCCAATGGCTGCGAGTTATTGTGATCGAATCGTGTTTATCAAAGATGGACATTTATATAATGAGATTTATTGTGGAGACAATCGCAAAGTATTTTATCGCAAAATCCTAGATGTTCTAGCATTATTAGGGGGGAATGCAAATGAATTTTAGACAATTCGCGCTAAATAACATTATTCGAAGTAAGCGAACATATTTTGCTCATTTTTTAAGTAGTGCGTTTGCTATTATGATTTTCTTTGCTTATGCATTACTTGCATTTCATCCTAATTTACAAGGTGAAATTGCTTCGAGTGTAACAATCAATACATTTGCAAAGTCAGGATTAAGGATATCACAGGGATTAATATTTTTCTTTTCATTCTTCTTTATTCTATATTCTGTAAGTGCATTTTTAAAGACAAGAAAAAAAGATTTTGGAATTTTTATGTTACTTGGGATGTCACGTTCTCAATTGAATAAGTTGATATTTATTGAAAACTTAATAATAGGTATAGCTTCTATTTTTACAGGGATAACAATGGGGATAATATTCTCAAAGTTTATTTTAATTATGAGTAACAGTGTGTTACTTATTGAAGAAGGACTCCCATTTTACGTACCCTATAAAGCAATTGGAATAACATTTGGAACTTTCTTTATATTATTCTTGTTTATTTCACTTTTCACTTCTCGAATGGTAAAAGTGGAACAATTAGTAGAATTAATAAAAACGGAAGAAAAGCCTAAGCCTGAACCAAAATCATCATTTTGGTTATCCCTATTCGCACCTATCTCCATCGGATTAGGATATACGGCTGTTTTTCATAGTGTTAAAGCAGTTCAGAACAAAGATCCTAATTATGTTTTATTCATGATGGCTGCAGGAGTGGGCCTTGTTGTACTTGGGACATACTTTTTATTTACACAGCTCAGTGTGTACGTGCTACGTACATTAAAGAAAAAAGAAAATATTTTCTTTAAGAAAACAAATTTACTAACCATTTCAGATTTAGTATATCAATTAAAAGATAATGCAAAAGTATTTTTCATGGTTTCTATTATTTCTGCAGTTGCCTTTACTTCCATAGGAACTTGTATGGGAGTAGGCAATTCATCCATGGCTGAAGCTTATAGTCCTTTTGCATTTTCATATGATACCAAAAATACTAACGATTTAGAAAAAGAACATCTACAAATAATAGAAAAAGAACTTAAAAATGCAGGTTTTGATTATCAACAGGTATCTTATGCAAAAAAACAGATTGGAGATACCTTCTATAACAGGAATTATTTATCGAACTTTATAAAATTAAGTGATTATAATAAGTTAGCTAAGATGTTCGGTTATGAGGGAGAAAGTTTAAAAGATGAAAACAGTAGCTTTGTCATACCTCCAAGAAAAATTGCTAATACAAAACCTAATCAAACAAAGTTTCAGATATCGTATGGAGGTATAAAGAAAAATATAAATGTAATTAAAATACTGGAACCACATAAGATACAGGATATGGATATGACTACAATTGTTGTCCCAGATACTCTGTATGATCAAATTGATGTTGATCAATCTTTTATCAATGGGTTTATAATAAAAGATTGGATAAAAACGAAAGAGGTTTCTGAAAAAATAATAACCGCTTTACAGAAAGATAGCGAGGGCACAAGTGAATCTTTAGGATACAACGATTATACATTTTCATCTTTAATTTCTACATGGATAGCGAATAAGCAACTTTTTGGACTTGTATCCATCATGAGTATATTAATAGGAATAGTTTTTTTTACCTTTGCAGCGAGCTTTTTATATTTCCGATTATACACAGACCTAGAACAAAATCAGCAACAATATAAAATGATAACAAAAGTTGGTTTAAGTAAACCGGAGTTAAAGAAAATTATATCATGTCAACTTGCATTATTATTCTTTTTACCAATTTTAATAGCTATAACACATAGTATTGTTGCTTTTATGGCTTTGCAAAAATTGGTTTATTTTTCTATATTGGGTAGTTCAGTTGTAGTATTAATTTCTTTTTTAATTATGCAAATTATATACTTTTACTTTGTACGTGCTCAATACTTAAAAAAAATGTATAAAGTTATCATTTAATATATCAATAATAATATATGAGGAGAATACGGGATGAAAAAAAGGATAGGATTATTAATAGCAGCGGGTATTTCCATTACTGCTATAGGTGTAGGAGCATTTTCATTTTTTGGTACAAAAAACTCCCCTGCGAATGGGCTTTCAATCAAGGTAGAACAGTTAAATGAACAAACGAAAAATACTATAATAAACTTTTACAAAGATATAACCATATCACAAGACCTATATAAAATGAAAGAAGGGTCTATAGATAATAATAAACTCGACATAAAGCTCCCGACAAGATTTGGGGATTCTGAAGCAGATACTCCTAGTAATTTATTATTTATAAGTAAAACTACTGCAGAAAAGATGGCAAAAAAGGGACTAGTACGTGAGAGAGATAATAAAGAAGGAGTCGTATCTTCAGTCCCTCTTGATTCGTTACCCAAAATGGGGAAAGGTGAAACGATCTTATTTGCAAATAAAGAATATAAAGACTCACGAGAGATAACATTCGAGGGCAAAAAAATGAATGTTCAATACAAAGGAGACGTTTGGTTATCGCCTTCTCGTGGCGGATCCAATTCTATCCTATTAATTGTAGATGATATATTATATAAAGAAATAAATACAAAAGAAAGTACAAGACTATTTTTATCTTTTGATAAATCTTTTGGTAATCTTAATTTAGTAACTTCAGGGAAAGACCCAGAATTACAAAAGGAAATAGGCAATATGCAAAAAACTTTGAATGCTGATGAAATAAGTGCAGTCAGTTTTGTGAATATTTCTGAAAAATAATTTTTATTCTATATGAATCGATTTCATAAATCATATTCTTCAAGAGCTTAGACTGCTCTTATTAAGAAAACTTACAATGGCAGTAATGACAAGGTTGTCCCTTCTCCTACTGCCTTTTTCTGATGTTATGTAAAATTATAGTGTATTAGCTATATTACTTCTGTTATCTAAATAAGCGGGTCAAAAGTAATTGACAATGGCTGCTGGTGCAGCTATTAGAGGGATTTTTGTTGAGAAAGTATCACTATCTTTAATTACCTAGATAGGCGCATTTGGAATTAAGTATTCCTTGTAAGTTGGAGATAGTGTTTCCGCCTGCTACCATTGAATATCTACCTCTAAATTCTTTTTCTAATTACTGTATTAATTCTTCTCCAGTTAAAATTTCATATAGATCTGCTGAATCTTGCTTTGTTAATTTCACGTACTTATTTGTATCCGTAACAATTTCTAAATTTTCACCATTCGGGGTAATCCAAAGTAAATAAGAGGCTATTTTGTTTTCGCTACTGTTCTTAAATGGAAATTGAAATTGGTAGTCAGCATAGCGTGCCAATTCTACTTTTGTATTTTCCCAATTAGCATTCTTAACTATCCCATACGCTTTTTCCACCTGTTTTTTTTGATTGACTTCTTTGTAGTCTTCAAAAATATTTTCTTCACCAGTTCGTTTCTGCACTGTTATTTTTTGCCCCACCATTTCATTCAAACAACCCGAAGTAACTAACATTACAGCTAATAGAGAAAAAAATAGTATTATTTTTTTCAACCCGTTTCCCCCTTATTATTTCTTATAGACTAAATTTCACCGTTATCTTAATAAGAAACTACCTTTGACTTCGGTAGTAATCTTTAACTCTTGCACTCTTTTAGTTTTTGCTACTTTTATTATATATAATCGTTTCTCCCAAAATATTCACTTAAACTCTCGTATTTCTCTAGATAAACCTCGCAGTATCTCCATATAAACTGGACAGTAAAAAGAATGAAGGGGGATGAGTAAAAAACTTGAGCTAAAGAATGAAGTTGTTAGCCATCATAAGTAGAATATTAATTTTACAAATAAATCTTTAAACGACAAAATAAGAATCCATCTTTTTTAAAAATGGATTCTTATTATTAATCATATTGAAAAATACTTTTAAGAAATTTTAATCATTGCCCTACTAACAAGTGACTTCATACACTTAAAGAAGATCTCCTCTGCTCCTAACGCTTTAAGGGATACGAATGTTAAACACGAACACAATAGCAACATAAATACGGCCAATAACAACAATGGACGTAGATTAATATTATACATAAAACCTTCTCCTTAGTTGAGTAAGTTGAAAGAAAACAGCTGTATAGACATATAAATCTCTAGACGCTTTATTCTATTGAAAGTACACATCTAATAGAATTAATTTTCTTCCTAACAACTAATGTACATGACCAATATGGTGTCTATGTGGAGATATTGAAGTGTTTATGTAGAGAAATTGAAGCCAAAGTTTTCCTTCGAGTATTGTGCACTCATTGAAGTTACCGAAAAACAAAACTTTTGTTAAATGCCTTTTTGTCGGAACGAAAATTATCTTTATGAATTAGATGATAGTTGAGGTTATAAAAGGGAAGATGAGGTATCTTCACATAAACTACAGATTGAAAGGTTATAATTACTGCGAGGGGGATATATCGATGAACTATCATATTCTTGTAGTAGAAGACGATTTAGAGATTCAAGAATTAATTAAACAGTTTTTAATGACACAAAATTATACTATAGAGGTTGCATCAGATGGTTTAGAGGGAATGAAACGATTTAATACTCAAGCCTTTGATTTAATTCTTCTTGATGTAATGATGCCTAACCTTAACGGATTTGAAGTTGCCAAAATGATTCGCAGTGAGTCAAGTATACCAATTATTATGTTAACCGCTTTAGAAGAGGAACAAGATCAAATGAAAGGCTTTGATTTAGGGATTGACGATTATATAACAAAACCATTTTCATTTCATGTGTTGATTAGACGAGTACAAGCGATTCTAAGAAGAAGTTATAGTAATAATAAGGAGAATCATTTAAGTTTTAACGAACTAAATGTCGATCGTGATGGATATAAAGCTTTTGTAAATAAGATTGAAGTACCATTAACAACAAAAGAGTTCGAAATTCTACAACTACTACTTCATAATGAAAAAAAGGTGCTTACTAGAGAAATCATCATTGAAAAAATTTGGGGATATGATTATGCAGGAGAAACACGAATGATTGATACACATATAAAAAATTTAAGAAAAAAATTAAATATACCCTATATTAAAACAGTAAAGGGTATTGGATACAAAATCGATGAATAGGATTGTCAACATCATGAAGATGAAAAAAATAACCTATAAACTCTTTATGATTACTTCTCTCATATTGTTATCTTTTGCAGTCTTAATATATTTAACTTTATACTTCTTCCTTCCAACTTTTTATGAACAATATAAAACTAATCAGCTGCAATCAGGAATAGAGGAAATAATCCATAATTCTAAGAATTTAACATTAACAAGTGCGAAACCGCTTTTTGACGACTATATCAAAAATAACAATGCCTTCATTTACCTACAAACTAAAGAAGGAACTATTATATATTCGCCTAATTTTTTGATGCAGGGAATTTCGCAATCATCGTATGCTCCTGCAAAAACTGCATTAATACAGAATGAAACTCCTAGGAATGCATATTTTGTTACTTTGCCGATTCAATTTCTAGATGAAGGTAATTTGATGGTTACTGTAATGGCGACATTTCAACCTATTGATGAAGCGTCGCAGGTCTTAGTACGTTTTCTACCTTTTATAAGTATCATTGTAGTAGTTATTGGATTGGGGAGTGCCTATTTATATTCAAGGTTCATTACAAAACCGCTCATTTATATAAATGAGGGCGCGCAAAAGATGGCAAACCTAGATTTTTCTGAAAACATCGTAGTTCGTTCAAATGACGAATTAGAGGAATTATCCAATAGCTTGAATGAAATGTCGAATAATTTGCAACGGACTATGATCGATTTACAAAAGGCAAATGAGCAATTAAAAGATGATATTGAAAGAGAGAGGAAAATTGAAACAAAACGTAGGGAATTTTTCGCAACTGTTGCACATGAATTAAAAACGCCTCTCACTGTAATGAAAGGATATTTAGAAGGAATGATTTATAATATCGGTCCTTATCAAAATCGTGATCTCTATTTAGAAAAAAACCACAAAATAATCGAAAGTATGGAGCAATTGGTTCGGGAAATTTTAAGTATGTCTAAACTAGAACAAGATACCTTTAAACTGGAATTGGAAGAAGTCAATCTTTTAGAATTATTGGATACAATAACGAAAGATCTAGGTTATTTTGCTTCTCAAAAAGATATTCAGATAATAACACAAATTTCTCCTTACATGAATGTAGATACAGATCGGGACTTATTAGAAAAAGCCTTGAAAAATATAATTCATAATGCGATTACTTATTCACCGCAAGGAGAAACAGTGTTTATAGAGGTAACTGAGCTTTCAAAAGAAAGTCAGATTGAAATAAAAGTGATTAATACAGGTGTTAACATTAAAGAAGAAGAAATCCAACAATTATTCGAGCCATTTTATCGAATCGAAAAGTCAAGAAATCGCAATACTGGTGGAAGTGGGCTAGGTCTATATATTGTAAAACAAATTTTTGAATCTCTATCTGTTACTTATTCAATAACTAATATCGAAAATGGCGTTCAATTTTTAGTTCATATACCTTGTTTCGTCGATAAACGTAAATAGAGGAATTTTCTTTCATCATAATCAGGCGCTTTACTGCTTCATTACACAACGGAAATAATAATAATGTTTTAAACGGCTTGAGTCCTATTTTTAAGGACTCAAGCCGTTTAATCGTTTCTGACAGCGATAGTGATTATAAGTATGACATTGAAAGTAGAAATATTAAAAGGGTCACCGGAGGATAGTGACCCTTAGTAAAGATTTAGAAGTGTAAGGTTAAGTCGGTAACCTTACAATAGTTATGAGCATTAGTGGCGGTTTTGGGTATTAATAAACCCTTAATAAACTAGTGCCAACAATAATTAGAGGAATGGATAGAACAACAATTAGCGCGAATGCTGAACTAGTACCATAACCACTACCATATTAATGAGTCATAGTAACTTCCTAACTCATAATTTATACTATGCATAGTAATCGAAAGTGATATTGATAATTATCTATATAATGTTAAGCATTTTTATAAAAGAGGAATGATGACGATTAATAATTGGTTAATGATAATGGATGCAATAACAATGTGATTTCAAAAAAGAGCAGCAGGATAGATTTGTATCTCAATTCAAATTATATGTAGCAGGTTAAAGTTAAAAGGATCACTTTAATAAAAGTGATCCTAGAATAAGGAGGCGTTAGGTTCATTTGTTATATCCTATTTTTTTCATTGTTGTGAACAAAAAAGGTTTACTAATACATGAAAGTAGCGCCGACAATAATTAAAAGTATAAATAGAACGACAATTAGAACGAATGTTGAGCCGCCGCCATAGCCGCTATTGCCACCACAGCCGCCATAATAGTATCCCATGATGTATTCCTCCTTTCAATATTTATAATATGTATCGATGTAGAAAGTGAAGGAGGTAATTATCTAATTTTAAATTTTTTTGATTAGGGTGGGTTCCTCCTTTTAAGCGGCTTGAGATCTGAATGCTAAAGGACTCAAGCCGTTTAATCGTTTCTGGTAGCCGTAGGGAAGGTAAGTCGGGGATATTTATTCCTCTAATTGAACCAATGATTGATTTAAGACGTCTTCTAAAACTCTAGTTAAAAAATCCAATTCATTAGAGTGGTATTTATTTAAAAAATGAATTACATTCTTTTCTATATGCTCATGGAGGTCCTTGTGAACCTCAAACAATTCATATCCGAGTGGCGTAATAGAAAAGAGAATTTCCTTTTTATTATCGGGCAATTGCTCTTTTCTTATGAGGTTCAAACTTTCTAACTTGCGCGTAATTTTTGAAACAGTTCCTTTTGGAATTTCCATTTCTTTGGAGATTGTAATGCCATTGACGGGCCCGAATTTTCCAACTGCTTCTAAAACATGTAACATCATTATAGTTATATTCGGCAAAAGTTGTCTTAAAATTGGATTTTTAATCTTTTGGGCCATCCATTGTTTTTCCTCGTCATCTCCGTCTGCAAATCTTTTCGAAATTTGCTCTGTTAATTTAATGATTTGAAAAACAAGAGCATCCTTTTCTGTATTTTCGTACATCGTTTATTCACCTTTTCATAAATTTATTAAGAAATATGCCTGTTTCTATAGTATACAAGAAAAAAGCAATCTCACAAAGTTTCTTGGAAACAATATTGACATTGATTCATAAAGTGGTAATATGGTTTCTAGGAAACAATATGGGGGAGAGGATAAAATGAGAGATCAAGAAAAGATGCAAGTCGTTCGTATTTATGAATATGGGGGTCCTGAAAAAATGCAGTTAGAATGGCTTGATATCCCTGAAATAGGTAAAGATGAGGCGCTCGTCAAAGTAAAGTTTGCCTCTGTGAATTTCCTTGATATTCAGATGCGACGGGGTGACCTGGTAAAGCAAAAATTTTACGGAAAGGAAGCAGGTTTAAATAATAACCTGCCGATTACGATTGGTAGTCAATGTATGGGTGTTGTTGAAGCTGTAGGTGAAAATGTAGACCATTTAAAACCTGGAGATAGGGTAATCTGTGGAGGCGTGGGAACCTATGCAACCCATGTAATTTCTTCAGCAAAGAGAATGATTCCAATAAATATAGATATTCCTGATCAACAAGCAGCAGCGGGACTGACACAGGGATTTTTGGCCTATGCCTTTACACATAAAGCTTATCCTATTCAAGAAGGGGAATGGTGTTTAATTCAAGCAGCAGCTGGCGGACTTGGAAGTTTAATATGCCAAATGGCGAAGCTTCGAGGAGGAAAAGTAATCGGTGTAACATCAAAAGAAGAAAAGGCGAAATTTGTGCTTGAAGCTGGTGCAGATATCGTTTTGATTTCCTCAAAAGAGAACATTCCTGAGAGAGTTAGAGAAATAACAAATGGAGAGGGTGTCCGTGTAGTTTATGACGGGGTTGGAAAGGATACCTTTGATTCAAATTTGAATAGTCTTGGTTTAGGAGGTTATCTAGTGATGTATGGTCAGTCAAGTGGATATGTTCCGCCATTTGATTTAATGAAACTTCAGGAAAAAGGTTCTCTATTTTTAACAAGAACAAATGGACTTCCGTATATGAAATATTGGCCCGAATTTATGGAGAATTTCCAAAAGTGGGTAGCAAATGACGGTTTTTCAATAAAAATAGACCATGTGTATCCCTTAAAAGATGTAGCTAAGGCACATTCTAAAATGGAAGATAGAAACTCGGTTGGGCGAATTTTGTTAAAGCCTTAAGTAATATATAACGAAATAGGGTATTCCATTTGTATTTTGATGTAATTATATGGTAATATAGGATAAATCTATTTGGATGGAAAGGGTACAGGAGAACACGTATGCCAACATTTACTTTGTAATGATCAATAAATTGGATAGCATTGCCCTCAAAAAAACAATGTTTTTTTCAAGGGGGTAGTATGCCCATTTTTCTCATTACAAAGGAACCGAGCAACCCTGTAGTCTCAATGCGTCAGGAGGTCCTTGTTTAGGACCTCCTTTTTTATTTATACTATAAATTTTACATTGTACTACGAAATATCCAAATAGATGCTTGCGTACCTTTACTTAAGAGGTGAAGGATTAATGTTAAATATTACATTCCGATGGAAGCTTTCACAAATACCAGAACGAACTGTCAAGAAGCACTGCAAAATGTGTGGGAAATTATCTGTTTTTACGGATACAAATGTACGAAGACATAACTCAAACGGAAAAAATATATATCAATATGCAATATATAAATGTGAAAAAAATCATACGTGGAATAAAAAGCTCGCTATTTATAAAACATTCTCAGAGCATGTTACTGAAGTTGAGGAGCAGAAAGAAGAAACTTCAATATTATCTACGATTCCGATAATCAGCTTAGTAGAACAAGGAATAAAGGTGATACACATTGTATTAGATGATGTGATTGGAAAACATCGAATTGATAAAGTGCTTGCAATCCAAATTGAAGATTGGAGTCGATCAAAGATCATCAAAAAAATTGAAAAAGGAACGATTCAATTAAATGATCAAATCATTAAACCTAGCGCAAAATTGTCCAAGGGTGAACGAATTTCAATTTTCATTGACTAAATAACTTCAAGGTCGCAACATGGTGAAGGGAGACATTCCTTACACGGTTGCGACCTTTTTGTTTGAGGGAGGGAGAAACTCACATGTTATAAAAAGAGCAACCCATAAAAAAGTTGTAGTTTTAACTTCTTTCAGCAACTAAAAATCTTTATACCTGTATGGTAGCGTCCAACACCCTTTAATTGGATTTTTTTGAAAAACGATGAAACTAAGATGATAAATTCACGTCTAATAACCGAATCATAATTTTAGGAGGCGAATATGTGGATTGTAATGAATTTTAACAACTTTGGTATTTTACAGATTAATCAATGACAAAGCTGCTCTTTGTGGTTTAAAAATGGAAAATATAGGGTTTTATTGCCTTGAAGTATAAAGATTACGATATGCCTGAATTAATGAGCTTAATTAACAAAAAAATTCAGTTGATTAAGGATAGGAAAAAAATAAAGGGAGCTAATATCATGAAAAAAATACTTTTCACCTTCATGCTTTTAAGTTTCAGTATAATAAGTGCTTGCACTGATAAAGAAGAACCTGTGCCGAACAAATCACAAGAAGCACAACAACCGAATGTGCCGATTAAGTCACAAGATGAAGAACATGAATCACATGAAAATCAACAGGATCCGCCCAAAACAAATACGGGAAATACAGTAGCATCTAATACACAAGCTGGGGCACTAAAAAATATTAAGGACCAGCTTCAAACTAAATTACCTATCATTTTACCAAAAGGGCTTCCGATAACAAAAGGTACATTTTTAACGGCAACAACTAAGGCAGAAACTAACCAAGTTGAAGTACTGTTTTTTGAAAGTAAAGAGGTTTTGCCAATCAATGATATGAAGCTTAAAAATTCACAGACAGCTACGATTATTGCAAGACTAGTAGTAAAGCAATATCCAAATGCTAAAGAAGCAAATGAGCAAATTTCATATCAGAACTTTAGTCAAAATGGTGGTCAAAAGGTTGATCTTGGCTATAACATTAAAGGTTATCAGGATGCTGGAGCTGGTTCGTTATGGACTGGTTGGAATGAGGGAAGATGGGCATTAGCGACACATACACGAACAGAAAATCCAGAAGCGGGCTTGAAGCTTGCTAAACAGGCAGTCCAATTTCTAGAAACACATATGCTTCCTATTCCAAAACAAAATGGTTTTGCACGCTTAGATGTTTATAAATCAGGAAATATAATTGTTTGGCAGGACGAAAAACTTGTCTATACGCTTGATTCAATCAAAGAGCCACTAAAAGCACTTGAAATTGCCACAGGCTTTTACCATTAACGAATTCAAAATAGAGTGATACTATGAGCCACTTGTTGAAAATGCTGTAAATTGAAAATGAAGTCAGTTTATGAAAATTTAATAAAACTCCATTTTGATTAAATTTTTTCAAAATGGAGTTTTTTTCCATTTGCAGTTTGGTTATTAGTAATACTTTTTAGCCGTTTTAGGTTGTTAGTACATACAAAGCACATCTAATATACATAGAAAATATTTATTCTTACTAATGAGTAAGAATAGAGGATAAATAGTTAGACAACCGTTATTCAAATATAAAGAATATCTAGTCTATAATTTAGACATCAAGTAAATAAGGAGAAATAAAATGAAAAAAATTATAGGCATAGTTTTAGTTATCGCCATTTTTATTGGTATAGGATTTGGAGTAAAACGTTTTATTGAAGGTCCACCACAATCGGTAAATGGCCTTTTAGTGATCGGCACAGAAAAAGAAGTCAATAAAGTTAAGCAGTTGTATAAAAATAAAACCAAACAAACTGTCGACTACAAAATGAAGTTCATAGTAACAAAAAAAGGCGAATCAAATTTAAAGTATGCAGTAATTAACAAAACTACTGCTGAACAATTTGTTAAGAAAGGAATTATTAGAGCAAGAAAAGACCCAAATAGTTTGTCTATCATTTCAGAACCTGTTTATGAAATTAAAGAATTAAACGGCTCACTGAATCTGCTCTATTCTTTTGACGATAAAGATATGGTTGATCACAAAATCGAATTGAATGGACAAATGATACCTGTACATTATGTTAAACATCAAGCATGGGTCGGATATATTCCCATGGACCTTGTTATTCTAAATGACCAAACTTATGATGAATTAACTGATCCAGAGTCTATTATCACATTGTTTCAGTTAAATAGTGGTAGCAAATTTGATTATAAAGATAAAGAAAAGACAAACCAAGTTTTCAAGGAAATAAAGGGCGTCTATTCAGATAGCGAAGACAAAGTAAATTTTGTAGACATACAAGATTAAGTCTTAACTTCTTTCAGCAATTAATTTCTGTAGCGAAAGCGAAGCGTCAGCTGCTGAAAGATGTTAAAGCCTTCGGCGGATGACACAGAATCGGAAATGAGTTCTTAAAGGATGTTAGCCTAAAATCATCGCATCCATGCGATAACGGCTAACTGACCAGCATCGGTAAAAACGCCAGGTCCTGTCGCATTACCGAAATGACCGACATTGTGTCGGCCCTCGTGCAGGCCTAAGCACAAAGCCGATTCCGGACGCATTGTTTATCTGTAGCGAAAGCAAAGCGACAGCTACAAATGTTTTCTGCGCGACAGCTACAATTATACCAAGGCATAATTGATTGATGAGAGGATGGGTCATATGGAAGTTGTACGAATGGAAAATGTAGTGAAAAGTTATGGTGAAGGCAATAACAGGGTAGATGCATTAAAAGGAATTGATCTTTCTATTCAGCAAGGTGAGTTTGTTTCAATCGTCGGTGCTTCAGGTTCTGGAAAAAGTACACTGCTGCATATTTTAGGTGGTTTGGATCGTCCTAGTTCAGGAAATGTATTCATTGGGGACAATGATATTTATAAATATACAGATGATGAGCTTTCCATCTTTAGAAGAAGAAAAGTCGGGTTTATTTTTCAATTCTTTAATTTGATACCAGTATTAAATGTCCAGGAAAATATTGCTTTACCTACGTTATTGGATAGTGAATCTATAGATATAGAGTATCTAAATGAAATTACTAATATCTTAGGGCTTCAAGAACGTAAGAATCACTTGCCTTCCGAATTATCTGGAGGGCAACAGCAACGGGTTTCTATTGGAAGGGCGCTTATTAATCGTCCTCATTTGATTCTTGCTGATGAGCCCACAGGTAATTTGGATACTCGTAATACGAAAGAAGTTATGGATTTATTAAGATTCACAGCAAAAAAATACAATCAAACCATTGTCATGATTACTCACGATCTAACTATAGCATCGGCTTCGGATCGGATCATCACAATACAAGACGGTGAAATCATTTCTGATCAGCGGCTGACAGAGAAAAAGTCTCAGACTGGAGGACAATGATCTTGATTAATAGTTATAAGCAATTAGGTACCAGGTATTTAAAGAAGAATATGAAACGAACCATCTTGACCTTGGTTGGAATCGTACTCTCTGTAGCGCTAATTTCAACGATTGGCCTCTTTATGAAAGGATCACAACTTTCCCAAATTGAGAACATCAAGAAGTTAAACGGAGTGTCTTTTCATGTTGGTATATCAGATTACGATGAAAAGATATTAAATAAAATCAAATTTAATCCCCAAATTGAATCGTTTGGTTTAATGTCTCAGGGAGACATCGTTCCAGTTGGAGATGTTTCTGTGCAAATGAATTTCGCGGATCATCACGCCTTAAAATATTTAACCTATAGCCTTCTTGATGGCAAATTACCAACTAATGATCATGAAGCAGCTGTCGATCCTTGGGTACTCCCTTATATAAAAAAAGATCTTCAAATCGGTGATTCATTTGAACTGGAAGGGAAAACATATCAACTAGTTGGTTTACTGAATAATAGTGAGTTTACACAGAAAAATAAAGAGGGACGATTATTAACATATAAAAGTAAATTTGCTATTGGAGAAGGAAGGATATTAATTGAAATTAACGAGAAAGCAAACTTTAACGAGGTTTTAGACGAACTAAAATTAATGACGGAAGACAATAACATTGATATTAATACTCAATTAATTCAAGCTTTGAAACCGGAGTCAGATCAATCGCTCCTAGCCATTCTTGTTATTGTTGTCAGTATAGTTGTCATATCTACAATAGTTGTCATTTATAACGCTTTTCAAATTAGTGTCGTAGAGCGGATGAAGCAGTTTGGCTTGTTGAGAAGCATCGGTGCTACGCGAAAGCAAATTAGACAAATTGTTATGAAAGAAGCTGTTGTGCTGGCTTTCATCGCTATACCAATTGGAATTGTATGTAGCTTATTGGCACTTGCTATTCTCCAAACCATTTTCTTGATTGTACTATCAGATGGTCAGAATATTTCGATATTCAATGTCGATTGGAAGATCATATTAATCAGTTCGCTTCTTACCCTGATAGCTGTTTTAGCGTCTAGTTATTACCCTGCTTTTTTTGCAGGCAAAATATCTCCATTGCTAGCAATCAGCAGCAGACTGTCAATTAAAAAAGAGGCAATCAAAAAACAAAAAAATACCGCTCTGAGAAAACCTTTATCTTTCCCCTTAAGCATGGCCTTGAAAAATGTGAAAAGAAATAAAAATCGTTATTTCGTTACCATTTTATCAATTATTATAAGCAGTGTATTGTTTATTACTTTTTCATCGTTGATGGATATCGCATTTTCATCCAAGTTTATGAACGATTCTTCCACTAAATCGGATCTTACAATCGATCTGGATGATAACCATGTTTCTTCTGAGGACCAACAAATTATGGATCAGTTAAAGTTGAATCAAAATATCTCCAAAGTTTACGAACAGGATTCAAGTTTTAAAATTGAATTGGAGGATACAACTCAATCTCGCGCGACTGTTGAGGACATCCAGAAGACTATTGGACATAAACACGCCATTACAGTGGTTAATCACTTTGAAGAGAATAAAGTCAAGATGGAATCCGTTCTCATGACCAAAATTCTTGTCTATGCTTTTATTGTGGTCATTGCTTTAATTGGCAGTTTAAATATCCTCAATACGATTACTATAAGCATCATGATAAGACGAAAAGAACTGGCTGCATTAAAATCCATAGGCATGTCTCAAAGGGATTTGAAAAAAATGATTATCTATGAAGCACTGATTTACGGTTTTTCTGGAAGTTTACAGGGCATTTTCTTCGGCTGTATACTTTCATATATTATTTATTTGGCTGCTTCCGGTGTCTTAAAGGTTGCATGGACGATTCCCTATGAGGCTTGTTTCATTACGTTCGCTGCCGCTTTGTTAATAAGTTATTTATCTGTTTTTCTACCACTACGAAGAATCCATCAGGATAATATTATAGATACGATAAGGGAAGAATAATACGAAAGGCCTGGCTATTTATAGTCAGGCTATTCTGATTTGGTGCTAACTGCTAATATAGAGTGAGAGGAAGGAGAGGATATATTTGAATAAAATATTGCTGGTTGAGGATGATGAGGCTCTTGGTTTAGCTATCGAGTTTTCATTGAAAAATGAAGGTTATGAGGTGATTAGAGCCTCAAGTGTAAAAGAAGCGAGAAACCAGTATGATCATACTATTTTTAAGTTGGCCATATTAGATATCAATCTTCCAGATGGAAATGGCTACGATCTATGTCTGCACTTTAAAAAACAAAACGATGCCATTTCTATCATTTTTTTAACCGCTCTAGATGAAGAAGCGAATGTAGTAATGGGGCTAGATATCGGTGGGGACGATTATATGACAAAACCTTTTCGAGTTAGAGAACTTATGTCGAGGGTAAGAGTGCAATTGCGTAAACAAACTAAGTTAGAAGAAGCTTCATTGATTTTAACATCTGAGAATTTAAAAATTGATATGAACCAAGTCAAGGTTTATAAAAATCAAGAAATTGTCCCATTAACGAATTTAGAATATAAGCTTCTGTTAACTTTTATGCAAAATGCTTACAAAGTATTAAAAAGAGATGAAATTCTTCAGAAAATCACGGAAGGTGATGAAGTTTTCTTTGATGAAAATACGTTATCTGTATATATAATGCGTTTAAGAGACAAAATTGAAGATAATCCAAAAAGTCCACAGTTTATCATCACCCAAAGAGGACTAGGATATCGCTGGGACAAGGATGTGAGCAAACAGTAACATGATAAAAAATACCGAGATAAAAGGCTATATGATTGTAATGTTCACTTTGTTTTTTCTATTTATGATCTACCAGTTTATGACACACCAACTATTTTACGATCATTTAAAAAGTGATTCTATTGCAACCTGGGGGGAAATTACCGCCAGATTGGTTGAACAAAATCCTGAGAATGAAGCAGAAATTATGAAAGTCTTAACAAGCAATTCTTCAGATTCTAATACGTATCAGGAAAAAGGAAGAGAAATCTTTAGACAATATGGAGTATATGAAGATTTGGAAACAGAGTTTTTTCCACTTTTAAATAACCATATTTTTAGCCATAATCAGTCAATTTTTTTGGGATTGATTTTTCTTGGATGTATATTGTTTTTGGCAAACTACATACAATACACTATTTTCTTCAATAAAATCAAACAACTTACTTCGACTGCAAAAAAAATAATCGAAGGGGATTACTCGGTTACAATAAACGAAAATAAAGAAGGAGATATTGCCAAACTGGTGGTTTCATTGCGTTCCATGAAAGATATTATTAGAAAAAGCATGAGTGATTTGCTTGAAGAGAAGAAGTTTTTAGGTCAAATACTACAAGACATATCCCACCAATTAAAAACACCACTTTCGACTATATCCATCTACAATGAATTGCTATTGAATGAAGACTTGCCCCGTCAGCAGCAAGTTCAATTATTGCAAAATAATGAAGTTCAAATCACCAGAATGAATGTCTTGATTCAAAACTTATTAAAAGTAGCGAAAATTGATGCTAGAGCTATTTCATTTGATAAAGAACCTTTAAACTTTGTGGAGACCATTAATGAAGTTTTGAATCGTTTAGACAATATGATCAATGAAAAGGAATTGTCAATTGACTGGGATGAACCGAAGGAAATAGTGGTTGTCCACGATAAATTATGGATGCAAGAGGCTTTGATGAACTTGCTAAAGAATGCGATTGAGCATTCCAAGCATGGTGATAAAATTACACTTCAACTCAAAGATACACCCATTTATACGGAACTTGTGATTCAAGACTTTGGAGAGGGGATTGCACTTGAGGAATTGCCACATATCTTTAATCGATTCTACAAAGCAAGTAGTTCTAAAAAACATGATTCGACAGGGATTGGTTTGGCGTTAACAAAAGCGATTATTGAAGAGCATCAAGCCTTGATTAAAGTTGAAAGTGAGAAAAATGCCTATACAAAATTTACGATTACCTTCATTAAATTCTAGAATGTATGATATAAAAGTCAATAAAAGTAAGAGGATTTATTTAAAACGAAAGATTCATAAATAGTGTCATCTTTTCTAATTTAGATTGATTAGAAAGGATGACTTTTTTGATATTTAGGAAATTAAAATCTTAAATGGCAAGAGTAGCAATCACATGCGTAAATTTACAATTTAGTAAGATTAAAAGTCATATTGTAAGGGGACAGTCATTCATTTATAAAAAGAAAACGTTTATGTTTAAAGTATTAAAAATAAGGAGCTGGCAAAGTGAAAAAGAAATAGCTTTTTTTGTATTAATGCTAAAAAATAAAATTTTCTACTAGGAGATTCTGAATGAATAAATTAAATACGTATGCAAGAATAGACACTATGGATTACTTACGTGGGTTTGCTTTGTTGGGGGTACTTCTGGTGAATAGTTTTCAGGTTATGGATAATTTGTCTAATAATGAATTACACAGTGTATTATTTTCTATTTTTAACAGGAAATTTTATCCCATTTTATTCTTCTTGTTTGGATTTGGCTGTTATCTTTTTATGAATAGATCCAAGCAAAAACTAAACAATAGATACCTTTTGTATTTCCGCAGAATCGGTTTTTTATTTGTGCTAGGACTGATCCATACATTTTATGCACCGCCAGGGATTAATGATGTATTAACGGTGTATGCTGTACTTGGTCTGTTTATGGCAATATTTTTCAAAAGAGGTAAATGGAATAACTTCATAGTAACGATTACACTAATAGCATTATCTATAGTTACAGCTTTTTATCAACCGTTTTATGGCGAGAGAATAATATGGCTAGATTTATTATCCAACATTAGTAAATGGTTTGCGCTAATGATGCTAGGTTTTACGATGGGCCAATTTCAATTTTTTGAAAATATCCATGGGAAATTAAAATATATTTCGATCTTTTTAATAGTAAATATTTGTACTTACGTGTTTTTATTTTATGTAAAGATGTCAATTGACATTACTCCTGCAGGAACTGAAATACTAGAAGATTATATTGTTCCTTTTATGATGATTAGTGGTCTTCTTATTGTTTTACAATGGGATAGAGCAAAAATGATATTATCTCCATTAAAATATTATGGACAAATGTCCTTAACAAATTATCTTGCGCAAAGTGCCTTACTTATTGTATTTAGCCTCATAATTGGTATTACACCTATTCATTCATTAATTGTGTGCTTCATAATCCACGCTTTATTAATTACTTTTAGTATAGTTTGGTTAAAATATTTTAATATGGGACCAGTTGAATTGTTATTACGATGCTTCACTTATTGGGTTAAAGTTCCGAATAAGAAAAAAATCATTAAAGAAAGTTTTAATGAAACTTAACTTGCCTAATAACCGGAAAATATGCTGGTAAAAATAACGTATATATTTGCTTGCGTGATAGGGCATTAAAGGATCACTAGACTAAATGTGACCCAATGCATCCACTTTAAAAATTTCTTATCTGTTTTAGTAAGGTATTAAGTTCATTCGCCTCTTTTTTACTCTTAGTAAGTGTTAGGATCCAAGCACACAAATAGAGTACAAAAAACCCACCAAGAAAATCTATGCTTAGAAAATTATCTGACCAATTGTTATATAAAGATATAGAAAAGACTACTAGAAACATCATGATAAAATGGATTACTAAAGCAAACAAATAGTTAATTTTTTCAATGTCAAAAATGATTGTAAAAATACCTGCGCAAGCTGAGATTATTAACACACTAATAATCTCAGCTTCTGAAGAAATGATATTTTTTCTCGATAGTAAAACTATCATATAAATAAATGCACCAGTGCCTAAACCTGAAAATAGTCTATTTTTTAATTGCAACGAAAATGTCTTCCTCTCAATATAAGATAGGTTTGTTTAATTCCTTTTGCACATAATTTGTATAAAGAATTCCCCCGAAGAAAAGTCCTATAGATAGTCCACTTATGGCAGAATAAATGATATTAAATGAAATGTCATTATAAAATGATGGCGAGATGCCTAAAGTTACATTTAAGAGATACTTCACCAAAAAATTTATTAGGATAATGATTAATGGAAGATAGCATTTCTTTCTGATGATTACTGATTCTTGTTTGAAGAAAATTTGATATTTTTTATACAACAAATAACCAAGTAAAGTTCCAGGAAAAATGAAAAAGAAATAGCTTATTAAACAAAATTCTAAGTGCGAAAATTGAGTGATCATTTTTTCAAATCCCCATAGCATAAATATGATAGGAACTAAAAACATTTTAGATAAATTGATTGGTCTTTCCTGGGAAATAGCGATACCTCGTTTTATTAAAATAAATAATAATATCCACACCCATAGTGGCGTTCCTAAAAGTACTTCTTTAATAATGTTATACATTCTTTATTGCCTCCTTTGATGTTATTCATAATGGCATCAAAGAGGGAATAAAGAAATACGTATAAACATATGTGGTGAAAATCAA
This sequence comes from Lysinibacillus xylanilyticus, assembly GCF_001183605.1. GTDB lineage: Bacteria > Bacillota > Bacilli > Bacillales_A > Planococcaceae > Lysinibacillus > Lysinibacillus xylanilyticus. The sequence continues at coordinate 708,535 of NZ_LFXJ01000005.1, forward strand.
TACATAAGTGGACTTTTGGAATATCCTGTTAATGTCTTTTTCAAAGAAGTTACATATTTTCTTGACACAATTACTTTCTCTTCATTAGAGAGAATTGCTTCAAGATTACCATTAGGTTTAACCGAAAATTTATTTATAAAATGAATATTGATAATGACAGTTTTTGAGATTCTGATGAAGTTATTGGGAAGATCATGTTCTAATTTGTATAAAGGGCTTTTTATTTCAAAAATACTTTCATTTGTGTAAATAAATATTTTTCGTTCAAGATATTCTAAATAAATTATATTGGAATAGGGTATTTTTTCTTGTTCGTTTTTCGATGTAGAATTTGCTATTAAATAGTTATCAGTGCTTTTTTCAAGAGTTGATACGATATCTTGAATAAAGGACGTTACTTTGTGAATGTTAAATGTACATGATTCTTCTTTAAGTTTTTCAATAATTTTAATGTTAACCTTCATTTAAGGTATATATTCCTTTCAAAAATTGAGTCTTAGAAATTTAAGGTGAATATAAAGAGTATATCAAAATTACTTTGAATTTTTTAATTGTAGGATAGTTTTTACCAAGATAATGTCAAACAATAATAGATTTATGAAATAAGCCATTTCTAAGCGGAGAAATCTGACCGTAGAAATGGCTTTTGTTATATGTAAAAATTTGTTTGAAAAATTCAGTCTCGTATCATTTTTACAACCTACAATGAAGTCAAAGGAAAGGAGTGTTGTAGGTGAAGGTGAAAAAAATAAGTCTTGTTCTAGTTCTCATATTGGCAAGTTTCATAACAAATGACGTAGTCGTACATGCAGATGATCATGAACATGAAGATAAAAAACATGAAAAGTATAAAGAATATAAGGACTATAAAGACGACGATGATGATGACGATGAGAAATATTACGATGACGATGAAGAAGAAGGTGAAACTTACTACTTTCAAGAAGCTGTAAGTGAAAAAGGTACTTGGAATATTTGGACACGAACAGTTGCTGCAGATAAAGAAGTGCTACCTTTCACAAGCTCTCAAAAGGTTACGTTAAAGGTAGAAGGTACAAAGAAGGAGCTGAGCTTTTTTGTTATACCAAAAGATGGGGAAATTTTTGTGCCAGGAAAAGCAGTAGCGCAGGTTTTAGGAGCAAAAGCAACCTTTTATAAAGAAAGTAAAATTTTAGCCATCCAAAATCAAACAAATGAATTAATTTACCGTGCTGGTACTAACGTTGTTTATGATAACAATGTGAAAACACCGACTCCTGCACAAGCATTTTATGTAAATGAAGAGTTATATGTACCTATTAGTACAATAACGAATGGCTTAGGTTATATAGCAGAGTGGCAAGAAAATTATCAAACATTTGTATGCCAGCCAATTGCAAATTAGGGGGAAGCACTATGAAAGATCCAAAAAAGGCAAAATGGGTTTTAGGGGCGTCAGGGATACTTTTATCTGCAGCATTATTAACCCAAATTAACAGCCCAACAGAAGCAGAAACTACAAGCACAAATAATATTCAGGAAGTAAATCAGGAAAATATGACGAAAAAAGAAAAAGAACTAGTACAACTGGATTGGACAAACTTTGAAATTACAAGTCAACCCGCTGTCAAAAGCGAGCGCAAAACGAAAAGAACTTAATGGGGTTGGTCGTGTGGATACACTATCTTTACAAATAATGAACACTGATTTTTATATTGCTATGCCAAAAGATGTTCGTTTCGTATGGAAAGAAAAAGCGGAGAAATGGCTTCAATATGTAGCAAAAGAATGGTCAAGGTTTCAAGCTAATAATGAATTATCACAACTTAATGATTTAGAAATTGGAGAAACGCTACGCATTAATTCGTTACTTTATGATTGTTTAGTGCAAGCGGATAAACATTATCAACTTTCCAATGGTTTATTCTCACCGTATCTTAAACGCCAATTAGAACAGCATGGCTACAATCAATCTTTCCCATTTGATGCAGCTAAAAGTAAGACATTTCAAAACAAACCTCTTATTGCAGATCAACCATTTCAATTTCTAGGCGATGAGCAAGTGATGAAGGTAGCACCGGAGGAAATTGATTTGGGTGGATTTGCCAAAGGGTATGCCATTGAAAAATTGGCGAAATGGCTTGAGCAAGAGGTATCTCCCGAATATGGACTAATAGACGGGGGAGGGGATATGAAAATGTGGTCTTCTGGGGAAAAGATCTGGACAATCGGTGTTGCAGATGCCTGGGAAATCGACAAGGAAATTAGCTCGATTAAAATGAAAACAGGTGCAATTGCTACATCCAATCGAGTTTATCGAAGCTGGGTGCAAGGAACGATGAAGAAACATCATTTATTAAACGGACAAACAGGTGAAATCGCCAATACAGAAGTATTGCAAGCTTCAGTCGTAACGTCCTCTTTATGTGATGCAGAGGTTGGTGCGAAACTTTGCTTTCTTATGGATGAGGGTGAATTGCAGCAATGGTTCGAAAATAATTGCCAACAGAGTGCCCGCTTTGTTGTTAAAGAAGGGCAAGCATCAAATTGGATGATGACGGGGGTGCAATAAATGATTATCAGTACGTGGGAATGGATTCGATTATTAGGGCTTTTAGCGTATTTTTACTTCACAATTTCCATTATATTTGGTTTGTTGAGAAAATCATCATTTGCCAAATCCCATAAAAATTTAATTTACCATATACATCAAAATGCGGGATGGCTAGGATTAATCACCGTAATAGCGCATATGTTAGTCCTTTTAATCGATCATTATGAGCCTTATAGTATAATAGGGATTTTAATTCCGTTCTCTGCTAAATATCAGTCTCTACCATCGGCACTTGGAACAATAGCATTTTATTTATTTTTAATGGTAATCATGACATCGGATTTATGGATTCGAACAATGAATCGCTCGTTATGGAAAAAGCTACACTTTCTTGTGTTACCGGCATGGGCATTATCACTTGCTCATGGAGTACTAATTGGAACGGATACAGAAAATACGTTGATTATTATGTTTTATGTAGTTTCTGGGGGGATTACCATGTTAATACTGGTTGCGAGAACAATAAGCCAGTTCGTGAAAAAAGTAAATATTTCAACGCCACACAATAATTAAAAGGAAACGGGGCTGTTTTAAAAAGCCCCGTTTCTTATATAGGGAATTCAATATGAAATGTAGTTCCTTGATCTACTTTACTTGTCGCGGAAATTTTACCATCATGTTGCTCTACTATTGCTTTTGCTATGGCCAGGCCTAAGCCAGTGCCATTTCGTTGACGAGCGGCATCACTTCGGTAGAATCGCTCAAACACTAAAGGCAATTCCTGTTCAATCATACCCATACCACTATCGGCAACAGTGATTTTTACAGAGTCTTTATTTTTTAAAAGCGCAAGCGTTATTGTTCCACTATTTGTATATCTTATCGCATTGTCTAAAAGAATATAGAGCAGCTCTTGTATCTTTGAAGCATCACCAAGCAGCTCGATGTTTTCTTGGATTTCAGTAGAAAACTGGATTTCAGGAGGCATAATTCTTTGGAATTTCGTGTTTACTTTTTGGAGTAAAGTTGATAATGGTATGGTTTCTTTTTGAATGGAAACCTGCTGCTGATCGTGTCTCGCTAAGAACAGTAGTTTCTCTATGAGCTCTTTCATTATTTCAGCCTCATCTTTTAAATCCGCAATTAATTCCTTTCCAAAAGGGCTTAAGTGCTTTTCTTCTTCAACTTCTAAAATTTCAAGTGAACTATAAAAAATACTTAGTGGTGTTCGTAATTCATGGGATGCATCGGAAACGAATTTTTTTTGTTTATCGAATGACCATTGAATAGGTACCATCGCTTTACCAGCCATATAATAAGCCAGTAGACCGATTAAGACAGTTGAAATACATGTTAATAATACTAATAAATACTTTGTCATTTGAAAAAAATGATGCTGTGACGTCACAGATTTACCAACGAAAATATAGCCTACTACCGTATCGTTGTTGAGAATTGGCTTTTTTAGAAGTAGAAAATGATCTTCCTGCCATTCATAATGCTGTACGAGGTCCTCATCTGGATTCCTATTGCCAAACGCTTTTTCAAGCTGATTTTTCAGTCCCTTGAAAGATTCGTCACCATGGACAAACTTATGATCTTTAGTGTAAATATAGTAAAAAAAACTGCGATTTGGATCATAGCTTAAAGTTTTAGTGTTGGCATTAACATGTTCAAAGAAATCGTGTTCTTGCCGAACATAAAAGTCTTCTAATTCGTTTATTTGTTGATTTTCCATTAATTTTACGAGGGAAAAGTATAGAACAATAACGAATAGTGAAAATAGCAAAAAGTAAAGCGTTGCATACAAAAAGGATAATTTTTTTTTCGTTTTATGAAACATTAGTCTTCCCTCAGTTTATAGCCAATCCCTCTAACATTTTGAATACGCGATTTAGATTGACTATCATCAATTTTTTTTCGAACAAGCTTGACTAAAGCATCTAAGGAATTATTCGATACATCGTAATCGTAGCCCCAAATATAAATACAAATTTGTTCCCTAGTTAGTACACGACCTTTATTGATAAATAAATACTCCAAAAGTAAAAATTCATTTTTAGTTAGATCAATACTTTCATTATTGTACAAAAACACACGGGAATCTACATTCAGCTGCAATTGATCTATCTGGATGACCTGTTCTATCACTTTATCTTTTCTTCTTAGTAATGCGCGAACTCTTGCTAACAGTTCCTCTATTTTAAATGGTTTCACTATGTAATCATCTGCGCCACTATCAAGGCCTTTAATAATGTCCTCTGTATCGTCCCTCGCTGTTAGCATTAAAATACTACCATTGAACCCAGTCTTTCGTAGCTGCTGGCACACTTGAAGTCCACTAAGGTGCGGCATCATCCAATCTAAAATAACAAGATCATATTGCTCTGTAAGCGTATAGTCTAGCGCTTCCTGGCCATTCTCCGCTTCAGTCACATTGTGAAATTCTTTCTTTAAAATATGAACGATATTTCTTCTTAAACGTGCATCATCTTCTGCTAGTAATATTTTCAAGGCAGCTTCCTCCTATTTACAATATTCAACTAAGTATACGCTTAAAAAATGAAATGAAACTGAAAAAAGTTCCTTCCTCCGCTATATGTATTCCATACTTCGATAAGAGTTGAAGTTTTTCCTATCTATAATGTTCTTAAATATAGAAATAGGGGGACAAATAATGAATATTTATAAATTTACAGCATTGTTAGTTTTAACGACATTTTTAATGGGATCTTCATTTGCCATTGTTAAATTGGCATTGCCTTATGCATCTCCACTATTATTGGCTGCACTTCGCTTTATACTCGCAGGGATAATGATGGCTGTCGTCGTGTTCGCGTTAAAAAGACCTCATCTAACTTCAAAAGAAGGCTGGATGAAAATTTTAGTAATTGGAGCATTTCAAACTGCGGGTGTGATGGGCTGTATTTTTTTAAGCCTACGGACGATTACAGCAAGTGAATCCTCTATTCTAACATTTACGAATCCTTTGCTTGTCGTCATATTTGCTACAATATTTACGAAAGCGCGTTACCGATTGTATCAATGGTGTGGTGTTTTCTTGGGGCTAATTGGTGTTACGATTACAATGGGTATGCAGATTGAAGGGGAAATCGGAATTCTTTTTGGTATTCTGTCAGCTGTTTTTTGGGCAATTGCGACACTACTGGCTAAAAAATGGGGTGTCTTATTTGATACATGGGTGCTATCAGCCTATCAAATGCTTTTCGGTGGTTTCTTACTTTTATTAGCAAGTTTCGTGTTAGAACAACCATTTTTTACGGTGAATGTTCATTCAGTTTTCATTTTATTATGGCTTAGCATTTTCTCGTCAATTGTGCAATTTGCCGGCTGGTATTATCTTTTACAAAATAGTGATCCTGGAAAAACGAGTGCCTTTTTGTTTTTAGCTCCTTTTTTCGGCGTGATAACAGGCTGGATATTATTAGATGAACCATTAAAGCCATCGCTAGTCGTAGGAGGGCTGTTTATAATTGCTGGTATTTACTTAGTGAACCGCAATTTTACAACTAACGCTAAAAAAATATCCGCGGAGAGTCGAGTATAGACTATCCGCGGAAAGAAGACAGAGCCCTGTGCCAGTTTATATATCTAACTGAAAAACTTCTTTAAAGCCAGCCTTTCCTTTTTCGGTAACTTTAATGGCACGAATAGACGGGACACGAGTCACCCAATCCAAATTTAATAAATGTGCAAATATCCCTTGACCAAGAGCTCCAGCTAGATGATAACGTCGTTCACTCCAATCCAAACATGCAGGGGAAAATGATCGACGCTTTCTTTTTAAATCATCTAAATCAATGCCGAATTCTGTGAAAAATTGTGTGCCTTCAGTTGTTATGAGAAACTGTTTTTCCTCCAGTTTTAAATAGCCAGCGTTAAGCAATGATTCTGTTAATTGAACACCTAGTTTACCAGCTAAATGGTCATAGCAAGTTCTTGCACCCTGTAATAATTTCATTTGGCTAGATTGTTTTAAAGAGCGTACCTCGGGTGGAGGAGAAATCGCTAAAAAGGATTCTAGTAAATGAGCAATTTCTTCGTCTGCTAATTGAAAATATCGATGACGACCTTGTTTCTCTACTTTAACAAGTTTACCATCTACTAACTTTGCAAGATGAAAGCTAGCAGTCTGAGGCTTAATGGCTGCCATATAAGCTAATTCACTGGCAGTATGAAAACGACCATCCATCATACTAGCAAGCATCGTAGCTCTAGAAGTTTCTCCAAGAAGCGAAGCGATTTCAGCCATATTTGGATTAATACCCATTCGTCACAACCCTTTCTGCATTCCATATTTCGATTTTCGTATAAGTATTTATCGTTTACAATAATACATAAAAAGGTGGGAGTAAATAGCTATGAAAACATATTATGCCGTAATTTTCACATCAAAAAGAACAGTCGAGGATGGAGAAGGCTATGCCAAAATGGCAGAAGTAATGGATGAACTAGCACAAAAACAGCCCGGTTTTATCCGTGTAGAAAGCGCCAGAAATGCTGATGGGAAGGGAATTACTGTATCCTATTGGGAATCACTAGAGGCAATTCAGGTGTGGAGAGAAAATTCAAAACATCTAGTTGCACAGCAATTCGGAAAAGAAAAATGGTACATGCAATATAATGTGGAAATTTGTCAAGTTATAAAAGATTATTCTTTTATACAGAATTGAAAGTACCAATATGACGATTTTCTTACCATGGCAAAACGTTAATAACATAAGCGATTTATGCGATTAAAAACTAATAATATCAATACTATTAGAAAATCTAATAAATCTAATGAACATAAACTACTTATAGAATCATGAAATCGCCACTGAACTAATATGGAGAAAAGTTACATACAATCAATAAAGGCTTATACAAGAATTTTATTTCTAGTAAAAAGGTATTTATGTTATAATATGGTAATACTTAAAATCAGTATGCAACAAATGGGTCATTTTATTGAAACACTATGTAGTGCTTTTCCTATGCAGGGTAGGACAGGAGGTCAAGAAATGAAAATTACCATGCGATATGGGGTTGACGCTCCATTTTGGGTTGCCTTTTTAATTATTATCGGGTTGGTATTTACGTTATCGGGTGTGTTTGGGTCAGTCAATGGGTTTGTATTTGGCTATGGTTTGATTTGTCTTGTGACGGGCTTATGGATGTTTACATACTCAACAACAATCAAAATCGCACACAGAGAGGTGATTTTGAGCCTTGCACAAGCTAAATCAGGTGATGAACTTCTAGATGTAGGAACAGGTCGTGGACTTTTAGCTATTTCAGCATCTCAAAAGGGTTGTAAGGTGACAGCCACTGATGTTTGGTCAAAATGGGATTTGGGAGGGAATGGAAAAGCTAAACTAAAAGCTAATATGGTTGCTGAAAGTGTAGCAGAAATCGACATCGTGGATGCTGACGCTCGGGAACTTCCATTTTCGGACGGAAGTTTCGATGTTGTTGTCTCAAACTTCGTAGTCCATAACATTAAAAGTGTAGAAGGAAGAAGGAAGGCGATTCTTGAAATGTGGCGAGTTTTAAGCCCGAATGGTCGATTAGTCATTTCCGATTTCAGTAAAACCGCTGAATACATTCAAATATTGAATTCAGTTTCCAATCGCGTTGAAATAAAGCAATTTTATTATACATTTCCGTTTTCAAAAGCTGTTGTTGTGCAAAAGATTTAAGAAATCAATAATCAGAAAAGATGTATTTACTAAAAGGTTCATATAACAGGGGGCAGAAAAAGGAAATGATGATTATAAGTTTTCTTTTAATTAGTTGGATATTAAGTTGGTTTAAGTTTGACGAGTTGTTTATTCAAGCACTCAAGGAACTATTTAACAAAAAGGCGACAATTGCAAGTTATTATTTTATATTTTTTTGTATTGGGGCAATTGGAGACTTAATCTTATTTTTCAACGGAAATTATATAACCAATTTATTCAGCTAACGACCAGATTGAGGAATAAAGAAAATAGCTTATAACATTAAAAGCCAGAACTCTCTGTGCTTTTTTAACCTTCTAATCATATTAGTATTAATCACAAGCATAGTTAAAGGAAAAAGTGAAACTTCAAGAGATAACTTAAGGAAATTAAGTGTTTTGGAATAATAATTATGTTTACAATCTAATCATGTTCAATGTTTGCTGAAAATATAAATAATACAGTTGCCTACATTAAATGCTGATACACTCGCCAAATAGGAAAACCATTACTAACTACTCGAAGAGAAAGGATAGGATGTGAATGAATATTGGGAATAGCGTAGCCCTTATTGTAAGCCTGATTTTTTCCAGCATATTAGTTCGGGCCATATATCGCGTTTTTGTGAAAAAGAAAGTACCTACTATGAACTATACACCATATGATGATGCTATGAATGGGTGAGGAAACCATGACAACTTAAAAGTGAGTGGTTACATACCGATTCAAACGAAACAGAATTTATCTTTATTAACGGAACCGTAATCGGAAGAGGGTGACTTAACCTCTGACCTCTCACCTCTCACACCACTGTACACGGTTCCATATCCTGCGGTTCAAATCCAGTTGTACTTAGCAAGCTTGCAGACTTACTTCAAATAAAAAATCCACTCGTTTTGATTAGTCTTTTCTCAAAACGAGTGGATTATTTTAATGTAAATTCAATATTATTTAAGTAATGAATTCAGGCTGTCTTTTTTGCCGGGTATCCGATAAGGATAGCAATGATTCCGCAAATTCCAATAAGGATTGGATAGAAAGAGTATTGTAGCATGCTCACTGGCGATATACCGGCCACGCTTGCGGCTGCCAGGAATTGTGCTCCGTATGGCAGAATTCCTTGGATCGTACAGGAAAAAATATCTAATATACTTGCGGACTTTCTCGGCTCAATCCCATACTGATCAGCAATATTTTTTGCAAGCGGACCAGCAATTAAAATAGCAATTGTATTGTTGGCAGTAGATAAATTAGTTAAGCCCACTAGGCCAGCAATGCCAAATTCAGCACCTTTTTTCGATTTAATTCTTCGTGTCGCAAGGTGAAGTAGAAAGTCAATTCCTCCGTTAAACTTAATAACCTCAACCATTCCAGCTATTAATATCGCTAGAAATGCCATTTCATACATGCCTGACATTCCTTCGCCAATCTTTTGGAAAAGGCTCATTAATTGATAGCTGCCGTCCACTAAACCAACAGCCCCGGCGAGAACAATCCCAGTTGCCAGAACAAGGAAAACATTCATTCCAGCTAACGCTAAAATAATAACCAAAACATAGGGAACAATTTTTATCCAACTATAACTTAAATGCTCAACTTGTCCCGTTTCACCCATTGTGATAACACCTAAAATAATGCTCGTTACAATAGCTGCCGGCAACACAATCCAAAAATTAACCTTAAATTTATCCTTCATTTGTGCGCCCTGTGAACGAACGGCAGTAATTGTTGTATCTGAAATAAAAGATAAATTATCGCCAAACATCGAACCGCCAACAATCGCTGCCATTACTAAAGCCATGGAAAGTTCGATATGCTCGCTTATACCAACCCCAATTGGCGCTAGTGCAACAATCGTTCCCACCGATGTACCCATTGATAGGGAGATAAAGCAGGCAATGATGAACAACCCTACTACAAGTAGGTTTGGCGGAACGACCGATAAAGCAAAGTTAACAGTGGAATCCACTGCCCCCATGCCTTTCGCTACTTCTGAAAAGGCCCCAGCCAAGAGAAAAATAACAACCATCAGCATGACATTTAAATTTCCTGCACCTTTGCAAAAAATATCAACCTTTTGCGCAAACGATTCTTTTCGATTCATCGCCAGAGCCACAGCGCCTGAAATGGAAATGGCTACAATGACAGGGAAGGCGTAAAAATCACCTGTAATAACACCTGAACCAATAAATAAAGTCAAAAAAACAACAAATGGGATGAGTGCCCATGGATTTTCTTTCTGCATGTCTACCTCCAAAAAATGTCCATTTTTTTTTTACGAAAAAAGGCCTCTTCTTGTTACAACAAGAAGAGGCCTTATATTTATAAAACACTCCTCTTATCTATCAAGCCTTTGCCTGCTGGATTTGGCACAGTAACTTAATCATAAGTTCCGCTGCCGAGATATCATTGGGCCAGTCCCTCCATCTCTCTTGATAAGAAGCAAATATATTATTTTTTTTCACAATAATAAATATTATAATAAAAAACCGATATTTGCAACATATTTTTATTCAAATTTTATTTTGAAGCTATATTCAGAAAAATTTATTGAGGAAAATTGAACAAGTAACAAGGGTCAGAGGAAATGTAATTTTTTGTACGGTTGTGAAAACTTAATATAACAATTGAAAGGGGACTTAAAAGAAGGCGCCCTTTAAAATTGGAGGGCGCCTAAAACATTTGTGGTAAAAATTCGTTCATAAAGCGTTGATTTTTACGCAGCCATATTTTTAAAATCATACGATGCGTTAGAAGTCGTTGCCTTTTATGTGGTCTAGATTTTGCCTCTATCAAACTTTGTAGTAGAATACATGTTTCTGTTGCAAATGCTTGTGGGTCAACGAGGACGTCAAGTTTATAATCAATTAACTGAGCTGCTTGAACCTTTGCAAGCAATTGTGCAAAGCGTGTATTCATTTCTGGAAAGTTTTCTTCTAGTTCTAGGTCGATTAAAGTATATAGTGTTTGTTCAATTTCAGCTTCGAGCGCTTCTAATTGTTCGATGGATGGCTGTGTCAAAAAATCACCTCTAGTTTCTCATAAATGCTGCTATACAAGGAAAAAGCCAAGTGCCGCGAAAAGTAAACCGAATAAAACTGTAGTGCATATATAAATAATCGCTTGTCTCCATTTTTTTTGCTCTAAGAGTTGCAAACACTCAAAACCAAATGTTGAAAAGGTCGTATAGGCTCCTAAAAAACCAAGCCCTATAAAATGCCAAATCCAATCACTAGGATGTAATGCAAATAGAAAGCCAAGGGCAAAAGAACCTGTTATATTAATAAAAAATGTTGCCCATGGATATGTATGGACAATCAATTTTCCAAGATAAAATCTTGTTAGTGCACCCAAAAATCCACCGATACCAATAATTATCATACGATGCGCCCCTTTGCAAGCTTAAATCCTAGCCATGCACAAGCTAAACCGCCAAATACACTCACTAAAATATAAAGAACGGCTTGTAGCCATTTACTATCCTGTAAAAGTAATAGCGTTTCTAATGAGAATGTCGAAAAGGTTGTAAAGGCACCAAAAAAACCAGTACCAATTCCTAAAATAATAGGCGTACGCTTTGTAAACGTTGTAAATAGCCATGCTAAACAAAAGCAACCAATTAAGTTTATGCAAAGTGTCGCAAATGGAAAACCACCGTTATTTGAAAGTACTAGACCAAAGCTATATCGACAAATGGCTCCCAAAAATCCGCCAATTCCAACAGCTAAAAATGATTTCAAAGTAAAGACTCCTTATTAAATTTCTATATTAAAAAGTGTATCATGAGATACCCACTTTAGATATATTTCTATAGTTATATGGGTTCAAATATATCAAAGAGAGATCAAATTTAAAATGACATGATTTTTTTATTATTTCTTATTCCGTTTTACCAGCTTTGATTCAAATGTTTTCTTATAAAATACTATTTTAGTAAACTGTCGATTTAGAAAAATATATTTCTTATATTTCCTGTCAAAATACTTCGTAGTTAATGTCCCCATATCATCTCTTAATATGTATATAACTAACAAGGAGGCATAATTATTATCTCAGAAGCTCTTTAGTAATCAAACACACGATTACACGGTTGACTGAAAATCCGATAACGGTTAATCCGTTGACTGAAAACCCGCTAGCGGAAAAACCGCCACTACTAATTAATAATTAATTACTAAATAATAAATTACTAAATAATAATAATAATAATTATTATTGTTATAGAGCTGGGGCCTTAGAAAGCACACAGTAATATTCAAAACAGTAAACGACGTTTCAGCTTAGTGTAAGTGTCTCTTATATTCAACTTGTTAAGGACGGAGATTGTGGCGTTGGCATATTACTAGTACACCGATAGATGTTATAGTGAGCAAAAATCTCTATATTTGCTATTCGAGAGGGGAAAGTGTAGTTAGATTACAGGTTGCTGCTTGGACTCAACTCCCTTTTTTGTCTCGCAACGGTTAGCGGTTCTTTGTTTTTTTTGTGAAGTGGGCGATAAATTAAAGTTAGGTGATAAATTTAGAAAGTTGGGTGATAAATTTAGAAAGTTGGTTGATAAATTTAGAAAGTTGGTTGATAAATTAAAAAAGTTAGGCGATAAATTAAAAAAGTTGAGCAATAAATTAAAGTTTAGGCGACAAATCACAGAATTGTTCCGATAAATCTTGAACTTGTTCCTATAAATCGCGGAATTGTTCCGATAAATCAAGAATTTGTTCCGATAAATCTCAAGATTGTTCCGATAAATCTCAAGATTGTTCCGATAAATCGATTTGGACCCTATCGAACTGACTTTGTTCGATAGGGTCTTCCAGAACTTTTCAGCAGGTGTCCAAACATCCGCTGAAATAGTGGAAGCTATAATTGATCTTTAACATTGTCAATGACAGTATCAAAGTCTTTATTGGTATCGACACTTTCCGTTATTGTAAAAACATAACCATCTGGATCTTCTAAAGTTAATTCTTTTGCATTCCATGGTTGAACTGTCGGTTGTTGAATAATATGCGTTTTATTATCTAGTGCTGCTTGATAAATACTGTAAATATCACTAGAGAATAAATTAATAATGACTGAGTCAGAGGTGTTGACTTCTTTAGCCTGTAATAACATCAAATCTTGGTACTTTGTTCCTCTCAAATGTGTCATTGAAGTTGTTCCGTTAGCATCTGGAAAATCAAATACTGAATTGAAATTTAACTTCTTTCATCGGGTGTCCAAACACCCACTGAAATAGAGGAACTCAGTCTAAGAACGCCACGTCCTGTGGCAACGACTGAGTGACCAACATCATGTTGGCCTAAAGCCTCCGGCGGATGTCAAGGAATCGGAAAGGAGTTCTTTGTGCAAGCACAAAGCCGATTCCTGACGCAATTATGCCGAGGCATAATTGATTACGTTAGCATACCATTCCTTTGACTTTTCAATATTTCTTACTTTTAGCTTTACAAATAAGGGCATTTGATAAAATTCATGCATGTTTATTTCCTCCTTTAGGTTAATACAAACTAACCATAAAGGTTTACGCGACGTTAAAGTCAATACAAAAAGTTGTAGTTTTTAATTCTTACTTTTTGTTTTTACTTTTCGTCCCCAGATTTTCACTTTTAGCAATTCGATGCTTTAAAGCGTTAATTATTTCCTGAAAAACGTAAAAAATAACAGTGAGCTGGTTGACAAATATTTCTAAAGTGTGATAATCTTCAATAACACTATAACAATATTAAGTAAAGGAGGGCATGACGATGTTAATTTTATCAGTATCATTTCAAAGTACAACTGCATACATTGTCCATGTCTTCTAACATTTTTATTTTGCGTTGCAAATAAAGGGCATGGGTAACTCCTGGCCTTTTATGAAGAGACACATGCTCTTTTTTTGGGGTATGTGTCTTTTTTGTTGCAAAAAAGGGTTGTAGTGACAACAAAAAAGGAGTGCATGTGTATGCGAAACGAAGTACAAAAAATGATTTTCATCAAGATATTTATGGATAGTGGGTAGCACAGCTTTAACAGCACTAGAGAAAGAAGGTTATAATGTATGTTTGATGTTTTAAGTAAATTAAGCTGGTTTTTTAAAAAATACTGGAAGCAATATACAGTAGCTGTTGTGCTATTAATGATAGCAAGTGGCTTAGAAGTTGTTCCACCGTATTTACTAGGGTCAATTATTGATATATTGACTGCTGGAGAAATGACACCAGCTCTTTTAACGAAGTATATTTTGATTTTTGTGTGCATCATGATTGGGGGTTATGCCCTTAATTTTGTGTGGCAATTCAGATTATTTGAAGGGGCTATTAACCTAGAGAAAATTTTACGTCGCAACCTTATGCAGCATTTTTTGCGCATGACACCGACGTTTTATGAGAAAAACCGTACCGGAGATTTAATGGCACGTGCGACGAATGATTTAAACGCAGTGTCGTTGACTGCTGGATTCGGGATTATGACATTGATTGATTCCACAATCTATATGGGCTTTATTATTTTTGCCATGGGTTTTATGATTTCGTGGAAGCTTACTTTTTTTGCAATGCTGCCAGTGCCGATCATGGCCATCTTAATTCAATATTTAGGGAAGATTGTGCATGAACGCTATATGAAGGCGCAGGATGTTTTTGGAGAGCTGAATGATAGTGTTCTAGAGTCGGTTGCAGGTGTGCGAGTTGTACGGGCATATGTACAAGAAAAAAAGGACGAAGCAAATTTTGCGGAGATGAGCGAGATTGTGTATGAAAAAAATATGCATACTGCAAAAATTAACGCCTTATTCGGACCGATTACAAAGGTCGGTACTGGGATTAGTTATGTTGTAGCGCTCGGCTATGGTGCTCATCTAGTAGCGACTGATGCTATGACAGTTGGGCAGCTTGTAACGTTCAATGTTTACTTGGGGCTAGCAGTTTGGCCAATATTTGCAATTGGGGAACTTATAAATGTGATGCAGCAAGGTAACGCTTCTCTTGATCGTGTACAAGAAACGCTAAACTATGAGGCGGATGTTCGGAATATTTCGAATCCGCGAACGATTGCGACACCGAATGCGATTGGCTTTGATGATTTAACATTCCAATATCCGATGAGTCAGGTAAAAAACCTCCAGGAAATTTCGTTGTCGTTGAAAAAGGGGCAAACACTTGGGATTGTTGGTAAAACAGGAGCGGGTAAAACGACCTTCCTTCGACAATTATTACGCGAGTATCCAATTGGTGAGGGGCAACTATCGATTGATGGGGTCGATATTACTGCACAAACGAAGGAGCAGTTACTTGACTGGATTGGTTATGTTCCACAGGATCATGTTCTATTCTCACGGACTATTCGTGAAAATATTTTATTTGGGAAAGAAGATGCTACACAGGCTGAATTGCAACAGGCGATTCGTGCAGCATACTTTGAAAAGGATTTAAAAAATTTATCAATGGGCCTTGAAACACTTGTTGGTGAAAAGGGTGTATCTCTTTCAGGTGGTCAAAAGCAACGTGTTTCAATTGCGCGTGCGCTTATTAAAGACCCTGAAATTTTAATGCTTGATGACTCGCTTTCTGCTGTAGACGCCAAAACAGAGGCAAGAATTATTGAAAATATACAGCGAGAACGACAAGACAAAACGACGATTATTACAACACATCGTTTATCAGGAATTCAGCACGCCGATTTAATTATCGTGCTAGATGAAGGCCAAATTGTAGAGCAGGGAACACATGAGCAGCTTCTTGTACAACAAGGATGGTATAAAGAGCAATTTGACCGTCAGCAGCTAGAAGGAGGTGCCTCATGAGTACGAGTCAACGTTTAACGCGCTATGCAATGTATTTTAAAAAACCGATACTACTTGGACTATTTTTCTTAACAATTGCCGTCTTTACGGAGCTTGTTGGGCCTTTTATTGCGAAGCATATCATTGATAATTACATGACAATTGGCCACATTGAATTAAAACCAATTACTTGGCTATTAGTTGTATATTTACTTTTAGCAATAGCTACAGCTGTTTTACGCTATTTTATGTATATCTATTTACAAATGGGTGCCAACCGTGTTGTACAAAAATTACGTAAGGATGTATTTGAGCATATTCAAACATTGCCAATTCAATACTTCGATAATTTACCAGCAGGGAAAATTGTAGCCCGTGTAACGAATGATACCGAGGCTGTTCGAAATTTATATGTTCAAGTACTTTCAAACTTCGTTACGAGTTTAATTTCTATTGTGGGTGTTTATATCGCACTCTTCATTTTAAATTGGAAAATGGCATTCCTAGCATTGGCTATGGTACCAGTCGTTTATTTATGGATGATTTTATATCGTAAAGTTGCTTCGAAATATAATGATGTTATTAGAACGAAAATTGCCGATATTAACGCAATGATTAATGAATCGATTCAAGGGATGACGATTATTCAAGCATTCCGTCGTGAGCAGCAAATGACGAAGGAATTTGATGACATGAATAATGAGCATTATGCTTATGAACGTAAGCTGCTCTTCCTTGATTCTGCAACATCTTTCAACCTTGTTAATACATTAAGACTTCTTATGTTTACGATCTTTATTTTTTACTTTGGTACACAATCATTTACGGCAACGGAAGTTATTTCTGCGGGGACATTATATGCCTTTGTCGATTATTTAACGAGATTATTTAATCCTATAACGAATATCGTCAATCAATTTTCTCAGCTTGAGCGCTCACTTGTTGCAGGAAAGCGTGTCTTTGAAGTGTTAGATATTAACGGAGAGCCGGTATCTGAAAAAAGTTTACCAAGATACAAAGGAAATGTGGTGTTCGAAGAAGTTTCCTTTGCTTATAAAAATGATGAATACGTATTGAAAAACCTTTCATTTGAAGCACACCAAGGTGAAACCATTGCTCTAGTAGGTCATACAGGATCTGGGAAAAGTTCTATTATGAACTTATTGTTCCGTTTCTATGACCCATCTAAAGGAAAAATTACGATTGATGGAATTGATATCACTTCGGTTCCTCGTCAAACAATGCGTGAACATATGGGTATTGTTCTACAGGACCCATACTTATTTACAGGTACTATTGCTTCAAACGTCAGCCTGAATAATCCTAAAATTTCACGAGAGAAAATAGAAACCTCATTAAAGGCAGTTGGTGGGGAACGTGTTTTGGCGAACTTGCCAAATGGCTATGATGAGCCTGTTATTGAGAAGGGGAGCACACTGTCATCTGGACAGCGTCAGTTAATTTCCTTTGCGCGTGCCCTTGCCTTTGACCCAGCTATTTTAATTTTAGATGAGGCTACTTCTAATATAGATACGGAAACAGAGGAGATTATTCAGCATGCGATGGATGTCCTGAAAAAAGGACGTACAACTTTCATTATCGCTCACCGACTTTCTACTATTAAAAATGCAGATCGTATACTTGTCTTAGATCGAGGTAAGATTGTTGAGCGTGGTACACATGATGAGCTATTAGCACAAGGCGGCATTTATGAGAAAATGTATCAAATGCAGGCGAATTCATTGCAATAATAATTTGAATGGTTACAGGGAGAATAGTATAAATGAAGCCCCACTTTTCGAAAAAAGTGGGGCTTTCTATTTAAGATCTTACATTTTTAAAGACATTGACAAAAAAGAACAGCACTGAAATTGCCACTGCGATACCGCCACCAGATACAAAGAGCTCAAATAACCAGCTCGGTACATCTATATGAACCATCATCATACCGACCAAGAGGAACGGTAATCCGAGATTGTAGAACCAAAATTGTGCTTTGGCCAGTCCTGTCTCGGCTGCATCTTTATATATTGAATAAATTAAACCGATTAAACCAGTTGTCAGCCAACCTACTACACCGATGTGTGCGTGTGTCGCCGTCCATTCGAGTTGAATTGTATAATGCATAAACAGTCCAAAAGCCAAAACAATCACTAAATATAAGACTGAAATCTTTATCCATTTAGCACCCATTTATAAATAACTCCTTTCCCGAAATGATTTAGCTAGCTACTACAGTTTATTCTTGTCGAATAAAAAAGATGACTATTATTCTTTGTAAAATAAAAAAGTGTTTTGTTGTAAAATGACAATTTTTTCCGTAGAATAAAAGAATGAAAAGTAGAAATTTTCCGAATTGGAGGGGCTATGAAAAAGTTAATAATGATTTTAATGGTCTGTTACTTGACCACCATCTTTGTTGAGAAGGCAGGTGCTAGTGAGCAAACTATGACAACAAAAGTGAATAGCATTATTGATAAAAATTGGAAGGACAATGAGTACAGCATTACCGTACGAGATACAGAAACAGGAAATGTACTTTACAATAATAATGGTGAAAAAATGATCCGCCCTGCTTCTACCCATAAGCTTTTAGTTAGTGCCGCTGCATTGGATTTATTAGGAGCTGATTATCGCTTTGCTACGAAGACATTCATCGATGGACCAATCGAAGATGGTGTACTTCACGGTAATATTTATTTACAGGGTGGAGGAGATCCAACACTTTTACCTAGGCATTTAGAATCGTTTGCTAAAAGATTGAAAAAAATGGGTATCACGAAAATTACGGGTTCCTTAATCGGGGATGATACTTGGTTTGATACAGATCGTTTACCGAAGGGGATTGTACCTCAAGAAGAGGCTGAGCCTTATGCTTCACGTATTTCAGCGTTAACGATTTCGCCAAATGATCAATATGATATTGCAACTGTGCAAGTGAAAGTGACCGGCACAAAGGTTGGCACTACGGCTAATGTTCAGCTTGTTCCGTTTGCAAGTACTATTCCAGTTGACAATAAAACAAAAATTGTTAAAAAGGGTGAGAAAAGCACTGTAAAAATTACCAGAGAATATGGTACAGATCGAATCATTGTAACTGGTAACTTACCAGCAGGTTCACAGAAAAATACATATGTAACTGTTTTTAATCCAACTCAGTATACACTCGATGTATTTCGTGAAAAATTAGTAGCCAAAGGTATCCAATCAATGCCTTTTGAGACTGGTAAGGTACCTGAAAATGCACAGCGAGTAAGTATTTCGTATTCAAAGCTACTAACTGATATTAACTTTAAATATTTAAAGTTAAGCATTAATGGTATGGGAGACATGTTGACAAAACAACTAGGGCGTGAGCTCCTTGGGGAAGGAAGCTGGTCAGCTGGCATCCAAGCAATTCGAACATACGGTAATGAAATTGGCCTAAATATGGATCAGTGGTACTTTGAAGATGGTTCAGGTTTAAGTCATCAAAATCGAGTTAATAGTATGCAAGAAAGTCTATTATTATATAAAATTCAAAGTAAATCCTGGTATAACTCATATTTAGATGCATTACCCCATGCAGGAAGAAAGGGTAGCCTTGTTGGTGCGACTTTAGAAAATCGTATGAAGGGCTATAGTGTATCTGCTAAAACTGGCTATATTTCTGGAACATATTCTTTAAGTGGTTATGTAAAAGGAAAAAGTGGTAAATGGTATATCTTTAGTATTTTGACACAGGCCAATAAAACTTCAGCTATCCCAACTATTGATGAGATTGTCAAACAGATTGCCAATGAAATGTAAGCTTTATTGCTAGTATGAGCATGTGCATAGACGCTAGTTCGCTTTTATGATGATGAATCTCTTCACGGAGTTGCAGAATGTACAATTTCATTAGAGCAGAAATATTTTAAATAAGTACATGCCATGGTCGACATCTATTCAATCGACCTGTGGAAAATAAGTTAGCTGTATATCTCATCAAAGATATACAGCTATTCGTCGTGTGTATCCAGAAGTACTTATTTTTTTATGTCGGGATGAGGGATTCATACATAATTTTAAATTTTTTGAACGAAATGAAGCAGCGCTGAGTCTAATTAAGGAAGGAGGCGAAAAGAATGGAATTGGAAATCGTAAAGCGTGCTGTTCGTGGGGATCATCAATCGATACTTTCACTTATTGAAATGGATGAAGAAATTTTATATCGTATGGCTTTTACATACATGAAAAATGAGCAAGACGCTTTAGACGTGATGCAGGACCTGGTTTACAAGGCACTGAAAAAAATGCATACCGTTAAACAGCACGAATATGCCAGAACATGGCTCGTGCGCGTCTTAATCAATTGTTGTAAAGACCATTTACGAAAAAGCCAACCAACCGTTTCAATTGAGGAACATCACCTAGTTGAATGGGTCATCTACTCTGATATGGAGCGGCTATTGGAACATTTATCCTTGTCGGAGCAGCAACTCGTCTATATGAAATATTTTCAGCAACTAAAAAACAAAGAAATTGCCGAGCTAAATCAAATTCCGGAGGGTACTGTAAAGTCTAAGCTTCATCACATACTAAAGAAGCTTAGAAACTTCGCTGGAGAAAAGGAGGACTGGCTATGAGTAAACTACCAATTGACGTTCCAAAGGAGAAACTTCAACAAGTTCGAATGGATATGTTTCGTAAAGTTCAGCGAGAAAAAAGAACAAAGAAGCGCATTTTTTCGGTTGCAACAGTCTTTTTGTTGTGTCTAAGCCTTTTATTTTCTATTCGCGTTTCTCCTACGATTGCTAGCTATGTTGCAAAAATACCTGGCTTTGAAGCACTTGTATCAGCGGTTGTAAGAGATAAAGGGATAAAAGATATTGTGGACAATGACTACTATGAAGAAATCAATGTGACGCAGTCTAAAAATGGTCTATCGCTTACATTGCAAGGCGTGATAGCAGATCAGACTGGATTAGTACTTTTCTATGACGCCAATGCCTCATTTGATATTTTGAAATTAAACTTGGAGGAAGTTCAATTGTTCCAAGGGGACGAAAGAATTGAAGGCGGAGGAGGAGGAGGTTTATTCGGGATTACAAAAAATAAAACACACTTGTCTTCTTCAGTGGAATATGAGTTTTTAGAGCCTTTCGATTATACTTCAAAAGATTTTAAAGCGGTTTTTCATTTCAATGATAAAGATAAGGGGAACATTGAAATAGCGGTACCGTTTACACTACAAAATGAAATCGCAAAGGAGAAGATTTTTACTGCGAATCAAACTGTAAATGTTGGTGGTCAGAAATTTACGATTACACAAATTCGTCGCTCTCCTTTAGAAATGGCTCTCGATATTGAAGTAGACAAAGCGAATACGATGGAAATTTTATCGTTTGATGATATTGCGGTCGTGATGCAGGATGGAGAGCTAAGAAAAAGTAAACGTCATCCATTATCCAAAAATAAACGTGAAGGCAAATTTACACTATATTTGGAAAGCAATTATTTTCATGATCCAGAATCACTCAAAATTATAATTGGAGCTGTTCAAGCCGTTCCAAAGGGTGAGGATTTTATCGAAGTTGATTTCGGGACAAAAGAAGTACTCAAGAAGCCTGATTATTTCGATTGGGACATTTCCGTAACGCAGCAAGATGTATCAGTTGTTATAAATAACCGGGCTCAAAGTAGATTTTTATTGCTAACTGATGCAGTAAAAGAAGATGGTACGGAGTTAGAATTTAAAGGTGCCACTGTTTCACAAGAGGAGCAGTACGAAATTGAGACGACGCAATTTGAAGATTATGATGGCAAAGCAAAAATATATATCAACTATTTCTTCAATCCTATTGGAAAAGATATTGAACTGAATATTCCATTTAAATAAAGTAAAGTAATTCAATTAATACATCAGTATCCTGTATACAATGTGCAACATTATAGCTATTTTTAAGCTGAACTAATTCTTGTATTAGTTCAGCTTTTATTTTTGATTAAAGATATAACTTGGAATGCTTTTAAAATAAAAGTATTTTATAACCCGTTATTCAACTAACGGTGCAGGATAGCTCAATAATGGGCTAGAAAAATTATTGATTTGCCTAAGGGGAAACTTTATGCAGTTTTAATTTATTCCCATTCATTAGATTTCTGAAATCTTATTCTATCCTTATTTGTTGGAATCCCATTATTCACTTTTTCCCATATGCCATTATTAAATAATTCGTATTGTTCAAAAGCAAGAGGCAATCCGTTTGCAATAGCTATGTCACTACTATCCATAAGTTGAAAATGCAAATGCGGAGCAAAGGAGTTACCTGAATGACCAACTCTACCAATAACTTCACCTTTTTTAACACTCTGACCGACTGAAACTTGAATTGACCCTGTTTGAAGATGGACTAATCCAGCATATACATTGTCGCCACATTCTATAATGATGTAGTTGCCAGCAACTGATTGTATGTCGTCTTTTTTCGGGTCAAAATAATGAGCATTTTTATAAGCGTTAGACATATCTGAAAGCAATTTTGTTCGTGTTCGTTCTTTATAACCATCCTCTGCTTGGACTATGATCCCATCGCAAGGAGCATATACTTCTTGCCCCCAACAGTAATATTCATCTAGGGGAACTCCAAAAAGTAGATATTGTGCCAAACTAACGCGATAGGCTGGCCAGCCCTTTCTTTCCCAATCCACTTGTATAAAGTCATAAGCATATCTTGATCCTAATTGGTTTGTACCGTGACTCGGAATTTTTGTCCCTGGAGTGTTAGGAGAGTACCATTCTCCTCTCAAAGGAAACTCTACAATTATCGGCTCACGCACATCAATCATCTCAGATCCCTCCTCCGTCGATGCTTTCAATTTTAACTTTTTTCCAGTTTATTGTAAATTATTTAACCGTTTATTAACTCAGTTGAAATGAAAGTAAAATAAAAAACGTACACCACTAAAATTGCATTTAGTAATGTACATTTTTATAATATGTGCAACATTTGAAACAAGTTATGATGTAATAAACTATCATGTACATTTACTTGTCTTTAATATTACAGAGTAGAACGACTTTTTTTATGGAGAAAAAATATGGCGCATCACCATTAAAATAGGCTCAAGGTACTGTAAAGCTTGAGCCTTTTGCTTTTGTAGCGAAAGCGAAACACAGCTACAAAAGTTCCCACCTCGTATAGTGGAATCACAGTAGGCTCTTTGTCATAAAGTTAGCTAACACTAAATAAAGGAAGGGATTTACAAATAAAGGAATGGAATATCGTGCATTTAGTAAATACTAGTCTACGTCTTTTTTTCGTCCAATATGCATATAATTAGACTATATTAACTTTTTTCCAACTTAAAACGTCAAAAAGAGGGATAAATTTTTTTGCAAGAGAGGACTTATGTATGGAAAAAAATACGAAACGCTCTAAGGAAAAAAAGAGCAAGAAGAAAATTTGGCTATGGATAATAGGTAGCTTATTAACAATTTTTTTAATTTTTATAGGTACTGCTTATTATACAATCCAAAAAACGATGAATAAAATAAATACACCATTAGTTGAAGCGACAGGTGATGAAAATGAAGTACAAAAAATAGTTACAAAGAAAGACCCATTTTCTGTGTTAATGCTTGGGGTGGATGAACGTAAAAATGATAGTGGGCGTTCAGATACGATGATTGTCATTACGGTGAATCCTGAAAAACACACGATGAAGATGCTCAGTATACCTCGAGATACACGTACAGAAATTATTGGTCATAATTCCGTCGATAAAATCAACCATGCCTATGCATTTGGAGGCGTCCCGATGGCGGTCAACACGGTAGAGCATTTTTTAGATATACCAATTGATTATTATGTGTTTGTTAATATGGAAGGCTTCCTGCAAATTATCGACACGATTGGTGGGGTAACGATTGATAATGACATGGATTTAACCTATAACACATACCATTATCCTAAGGGTGAGATCACTTTAGACGGTGATAATGCATTAATTTTTTCACGTATTCGTTATGAGGATCCACGCGGTGATTTTGGTCGTCAAATTCGTCAACGACAAATTATTGAAGCGGTTCTGAAAAAGGCCTCAACGCCATCTATATTGTTAAAGGCTACAGATATGCTTGATGTAGTAGGAGAAAATGTTCGTATGAATTTTACGATGAAGGACTTAATCCAACTGCAAAGTATTTATAAACAAATGGATGGTAATATTGAGCAGTTGTCGTTTAAAGAGGGAGATGGCAAAAGGATTGATAACATATGGTATTTTATCCCTGAAGAGACAGAGCTAGAAAAAATCAAATCGGATTTAAAAGCCCATTTGCAATAAATGCTTGGGGTAACAACTTGAGTATGTTAGCTGTAAATCTATTGACAATGAAGGGAGGGAGATCAATGAATGGGAGGACCCAGGTGCTTAGGTATACAGCTGTAAACAATTGCATGCAAAGCTATGTACCTAAGCGTAAGGTTCAACAAAGTCGAGTCAGTTCAGCTATGCGACATTTACAACTATTGTGTTTGAAAATTTTCATGTAAAAAATAAAAAAATCATTCAGGTAGGGCGCATGCCTAGTTGAATGGTTTTTTTATGTCTTTAGATATTTGAAATTTCAGAATACGGGTGTATAATTTTATTAGAAATGGTCGAGGGAGTGATCGTGTTGATTATAGGCACAATTTTATTAGTAGTTGCATTACGTGCAGGTATTGGTTTAGCGCTCGACTTAATTAATAGCAGCATCACTCTACTACGCAAAGTAACCATTCGTACTCGAAAAGCAAAAGAATAAAATGCATCTAGGCAAAGCTAAGGCTTTGTCTTTTTTTGTGGCCCATTACCCAAAATTAGGGATGTCATTTGTTGAATCGTATGAACGGATTTTGGATTGACCCGAATAGTTTCTTTTGGACCTGAGCAGATCCTTGGTTGACCCGATCAAATTTCGCTTGTGCCTGAGCAGATCTAGGGCTAACCCGATCAGATTTACCTTGGACCTGAGCAGATTTGGGCTAACCCGATCAAATTTCCCCTGTGCCTGAGCAGATCTAGGGCTAACCCGATCAGATTCCCCCTGGACCTGAGCAAATCTAGAGCTAATCCGATCAGATTCCCCCTGGACCTGAGCAGATCTAGGGCTGAACTGTCACAGATGAGACCATGGAGCTCAAGAGAAATTGATCATCTAAGCGACTAGTCGGAACGGAAATCAACCTCACGTTATGGTGATGAGTCATTTTTGTGAATTTGGAACAATTTATGTGATTAGTTCGTCAATATACTGTAGAAGATGTTATACTATAAAAAAACAGTATCGGGGAATGAGCATGCAACAAGAGAAAACAAGTTTCAAAAAAGAAATACTATCTTATCTTAAAATTATTGTGATTACAGCTATAGTTGTTTTAGGCTGTAAGCAATTTTTATTTGCACCGATTAAAGTGCAGGGGGCTTCTATGTACCCAACTTATCATGATAAAGATATTATTATTGTAAGTAAAATGAGTAAAATTGAACGCTTTGATCAAATTGTTTTTCAATCACCAACAGAAGATGAACTATATATTAAACGCGTGATTGGCCTACCAGGTGATACAGTTGAAATGAAAGACGATGTTTTGTATGTAAATGGTAAAGCTTATAAAGAAGATTATGTGAATCGTCAAACAGATGATCCGAATCAATTACGTATTACAGAAAATTTCAATTTAGAGCAATTATTAAATGAAAAAAAGGTTCCTGAGGGTAAGTATTTTGTACTGGGGGACAACCGTTTAAGAAGTTCTGATAGCCGCCATTATGGCTTAATTTCTAAAGATGCCATCTATGGTGAAGCTAAATTAACAGTATATCCGTTTGATCGTTTCCATATCGGTCCAAAATAAAATAAATTGACTGTTAGTGAAAAAAAGAGTTGCCTCTTTTTTTCACTTTTTTAGTTCGCTGATAATGGTTTACAAACTTTATAAGTGGGGTAATAGACACAAACTGTTGAATTTTCAACTGTTTCTTTTATGGGGATTTGCTGTTTGCCGAGACTAGGAGAAATGATTGCTTGTTTATCGATTGAGAGCTCTTCTACTACTGGTTCTACACCATAAAACAACAATAAAAAATAGCATACTAAACCTAATATACGCAAACAATCACCTCGCAATGTTCTGTTATATTAGTATGTATGGTCAAACTTAAAAAAATATAAGTAAAATCTAAAAATTTCTCTCTTTTAAAATGTTTTTTTATTAGGAAAACGTTTGTAATTCAATGATTGCAAGTGCTAGAGTGAACCGATTTTATGGATGATAAGGAAGAGAGAGATGAGAATAATAAAAAAATTGTTGTCATGCAAAATTCAATATGCTAATATAGCTAACGTAAATATTTGAATCTGTATAACCTCAATGATATGGATTGAGGGTCTCTACCAGGAACCATAAAATCCTGACTACAAAAATTTTGCTTCATTTTTGTAGTCAGGATTTTTTTTATATCTCCCTATAAAAATGAAAGCGTAAACAGAAGGGTGATTACTATGAATTGGAGAGTATATATTCTTGCCGTTACTACCTTTGCCGTAGGATTGGTGGAATTAATTGTAGGTGGTATATTACCTACAATTGCAGAGGATTTAAATGTGTCCTTAGCAACAGCGGGACAATTAATTACAATATTTGCTCTAGTCTATGCAATATCTGCGCCTGTCCTTTTATCTTTAACTGCAAAAGTGGAAAGGAAGCGCCTTTATCTTATTTCTTTATTTATTTTTACTTTAGGTAATGTTATGACGTTTTTTAGTACGACATTCTTGATTGTCATGATTGCTAGAATTTTCACAGCAATGAGTACTGCATTGGTCATCGTCTTATCTTTAACAATTACAACAAAAATTGTTGAACCAAGAGATCGTGCAAAAGCTTTAGGACTTGTTTTCATAGGTGTAAGTTCTGCACTTGTTATCGGTGTGCCAATGGGGATATTTGTATCAGAAGCATTTGGATGGCGAGCTGTGTTTTTAGGAATAGCGCTTCTTTCAACTGTATCTATGATTCTTGTTGCGTTACTACTTGAAAAAATGCCAGTTGGGGAAGTTGTCCCATTAAAGGCTCAAATTAAATCATTAGCCAATTTAAAAATCCTTAGTGCACAATTAACAACACTATTTATGTTGGCTGGTCATTATATGCTTTACGCATATTTAACACCATTTTTAGTAGAAGCGTTTGATATGAGCGCTTCTTGGATTAGTATCTGTTATCTAATATTCGGAATAGCGTCTGTCAGTGGGAATGCTCTAGGTGGTTGGCTAAGTGACAAAATTGGTACTGGTAAAGCCATTCTAATTATTGTCTCTACATTTGCCGTTGTATTATTTAGTATTCCTTACACGATTATTGCTTTACCACTCTTTTTAGTCGTAACAGTTTTATGGGGGGCACTTAGCTGGGCACTTACACCTCCACTACAAAGTTATTTAATACAAGCTGATCCAAAAACATCTGATATTCAACAAAGCTTAAATACAGCTGCATTACAAATCGGTATCTCCATTGGGTCAGCTGTTGGTGGAGCTATGTTTGCTGTTACAGGATCTGCTACGCATTTAGCTAGCTTCGGTGCCATTTTAGTTTTATGTGCTCTAGGCTGTGCTATTTTCTCTCTAAAAAGAGCGCCAGTTTCACATGAGGCTGAGCTAGGGCTGAAATCGGCTCACAACAATTTATAGTTTAGAGTGGCTCATCGAACGCCCCCCAGGAAAGCGCTCGGTCGTAACATAAATCACATATAATGATGGCTGGAATTTCTGATGAAATTTGGTCTATCATTGAAAGTTAGGAGTATTTTGCGAAAACGTATGTCATGTGAATAAGTTGATTGGAGTGGAGGCTGGGCGACTTCTCGGGGATCAGCGAAGGCTAAAACCATCACATCCTGTGATAACGCCTTCGTGACCAACATCGTGTTGGCCCAAGCGGCTCATCGGACGCCCCCAGGAAGCTCTGCTCTGTGCGAAAGCGAAGCGACAGCAACAACAACAAAGCGCCCAGTCGGAACGGAAATCAACCAGACGTTATGAGTCTTGAACTTTCAGAGTGGATTTTTTGGATTGAATATCCAGGGAATACTACTGAAAAAGAAGGACAATTATATAGAGAGATAGAATGTAAGTTTAGAGGAGGTTGGTAAATACATGCAGATAGATTTAACAGAATTTAAAGGATCAAATGTGAAAGTTGTCGCAACGATTGACCAGACGCTTTACCGAAATGTGGGTGCTATTATTTTATATGAAGAGGATTCACACACTTTATCTGTACGAAAATTAAAACGAAAAATCGCTGATCAATATATACCAACAGACGAACTCGAAAACTTTATGTTTGACTCGCAGGCAGATGCTATAAAATTTACTCATAAGCTTACTAGAATGAGTGCACTCGATTATTTGTTAGTAGCAAATAAAACAATAGAATAATTGCAAGACTGGCCTATAGGGCGTCTATGCATTTGAAGCTGGGCATTTGGAGTAGCCATATTCCAAATGTCTTTTTTTGTGCTCACATTTGGCTTATTGATCATCACGATTACCTACAGTGGGGATGAAGAAACCCCCGCTGATTCAAGCTTCACTTTATATTATATTTTCACTTATAAACAAATATTTAATTTCTATATCGATTATTATCATACTGGAATAGGGCAAGGAATAGATTGTTGTAGTTAAAGTATTTTAGGGGCTCGAGTAGATAGAGAGTCTGATGATTCAATACTATTTTTAGGATATATAAGTTTCTCTCTGCCTAAGATAGATAATTCAAAGGGGTCTACTGATGGGAATCTAACTATTAACTAATAACAGCATTTTCTCCTGAATTCAGTCAGTGAGAAGGAATTCGGGATAGGATGGCTGCTGTGAGTTACTTAATAATTTCAAATGGAGGGGGAATCGAATGTCAGAATATCATCAACAATCATCAGCTGAAGTTATGAAAAATTTGAACGTGACAGATCAAGGATTGAGTGATTATGACGTTCAAAAGAGGCAAGAAGTATACGGCTATAATGTATTAGAGGAAGGGAAAAAAACAAGTGCATTCGCCGTTTTCTTTGGACAGTTTAAAGATTTATTAGTCATTATTTTAATCATCGCTGCTTTCGTCTCATTTCTATTAGGGGAAGTAGGAAGTACGATTGTGATTATGATCGTTGTTATTTTAAACGCTATCCTAGGTACTGTACAGCATGTCAAGGCAGAACAGTCTTTGGATAATTTAAAAGCCTTAACGTCTCCAATTGCCAAAGTAATGCGAAATAATCAGCTAATTGAGATTTCTTCGGAAGATATAGTCGTTGGAGATCTTCTTTATTTGGAGGCTGGTGATTATATAAATGCAGATGGGAGATTATTAGAAAGTCATAATTTGCATATTAATGAAAGCTCGCTGACAGGTGAATCAATTGCTGTAGCGAAAAGTATCGATCCTATCAAGGAAGGCAATGTAACTGTTGCTGATAAAAAGAACATGGTATACTCTGGAAGCTTTGTGACAACTGGTCGTGGTATTGTCATGGTGACAGCTATCGGAATGCAAACTGAAATCGGCAAAATTGCAAATTTACTAGATACTGCGAAAGAGAAGAAAACACCTCTACAAGTAAGTTTGGATCATTTCGGAGAAAAATTAGCTTTAGGGATTACATTAATCTGTTTAGCGATTCTCGTAATTGACCTTGTTAGAGGACGTGCGCTAGTAGAATCGTTTATGTTCGCGG
Source organism: Lysinibacillus xylanilyticus (assembly GCF_001183605.1). Classification (GTDB taxonomy): domain Bacteria; phylum Bacillota; class Bacilli; order Bacillales_A; family Planococcaceae; genus Lysinibacillus; species Lysinibacillus xylanilyticus. Next base: position 738,308 of record NZ_LFXJ01000005.1, read on the forward strand.
TTTCACTTGCCGTTGCAGCAATTCCAGAAGCATTAAGCTCGATTGTTACCATTGTACTAGCTTTTGGGACACAAAAAATGGCGAAGGAAAATGCCATTATTCGAAAGCTTTATGCTGTTGAAAGTCTTGGAAGTGTATCTGTCATTTGTTCAGATAAAACAGGAACATTAACTGAGAATAAAATGGTTGTACAAGAGGTATATGTGGATGAAAAAATTATTCCACATGATCAGCTACACACTAGGAATGCAGTTGAGAAAGATTTAATGTTAAAGGCAATATTATGTAATGATGCTGTGGAAAGGGACGGTAAGGAAATCGGTGATCCTACTGAAATGGCACTCGTAAAACTTGGGAAGCAATATGATTTTGACGAATTACTGGTAAGAGATCATTTTCCAAGGGTGGCCGAAATCCCTTTTGATTCAGATAGAAAGCTCATGAGTACTGTAAATAATATCAATAAGCAATCTATTTTGATTACAAAAGGAGCACTAGATGTCCTTCTTCCTAAAATTATAAAAATAGAAACTTCAAAAGGTATAGTTAATATTACAAAACAACAACGCCAAAAAATCGAAGCGGTAAATCGTGATTTTTCTATGAATGGGTTAAGGGTGCTAGCAGTTGCTTACAAAGAAGTAAAGGGAAATCAAGCAATTGATGCAAGAGCTGAAAAAGATTTAATCTTTGTTGGTTTAGTCGCGATGATGGATCCGCCAAGAAAAGAATCTAAAGGTGCGGTTGAAAAATGTATAAAAGCTGGTATCAAACCGGTGATGATTACAGGGGATCATAAAATTACGGCAACGGCTATTGCCAATCAAATCGGGATTTTAAATGATCCATCTGAAGCGATTGAAGGGCATGAAATAGAAGGCCTTACAGATCAGCAGCTTCAAGAAAAGGTTAATGATTTTTCTGTTTATGCCCGAGTTACGCCAGCTCAAAAAATTCGTATCGTTAAAGCATGGCAAGAAAAAGGACATGTCGTCGCCATGACAGGAGATGGTGTTAATGACGGCCCTGCCCTAAAACAGTCTGACATTGGTGTGGCAATGGGCGTTACCGGCACAGAGGTCGCTAAGGATGCCTCCTCTATGATACTAACAGATGATAATTTTTCGACGATTGTGAAGGCTATTGCAAACGGTAGGAGTATTTATACGAATATTAAAAACGCTATTTTGTTCTTATTATCTGGGAATGCAGGTGCCATTTTTGTTGTTTTATATGCAACAATATTAGGTTTACCAGTTCCTTTTGCGGCTGTGCATCTATTATTTATTAACTTACTAACGGATAGTTTACCGGCGATTGCAATCGGTCTAGAGCCGAATAATAAAAAAACAATGAAGGACAAGCCCCGAAATATTCATACACCATTATTAAATAAAGCATTTACTACTCAAGTGGTACTCGAAGGATTACTAATTGCAATTTCTACAACTATTGCCTTTGAAATCGGATTGTCAACGGGAGATACTTTAACGGCGAGCACTATGGCATTTACAACATTATGTTTGTCACGATTAGTGCATGGCTTCAACTCTAGAGCTAAAGAATCTATCTTCGCCATTGGAGTATTTTCGAATAAATATACTTGGCTTGCATTCTTAATCGGTTTTTTAAGCTTACACGCAGTATTGTTTATTCCAATACTTACAAGTGTGTTTGAGGTTGCCACATTAAGTACCGCACAATTAGGCTTTATTTATAGCTTGTCTGTGCTACCGTTCCTCGTGAATCAGTGGTACAAGCTATTTTTTGTAAGAAGTCGATAAGAAGGAAAAAATATAGAAGCTCTCGTTTTGTTGAAAACGAGAGCTTCTTAACATTACATTGTTGTAGGGGCTAGTAGCCAGCCTTTGTCATTACTAAGCCGTACTAGTTTTGCGCCAAGTATGGCATACTTCATATGAAGTTCTCCATATTTTGCAGTATGTTTCTGCTTAACAGATATTTCTAAAGCTTGACTAACTGAAATAAGTGAAGAAGCTATATTCATCGATAAAATGGCGCTAATTTCTGTATCATTAATGGCTTTTTTTCCTCGGACATTACCCATTTTCAACTGTCTGTAGTTGATTGATGTAGTAGGAGCAAGTAGCCCATTTTCCTTTAATAACACTGTTAGCTGTTTATTTTCCTCTTTTAAACATTGCACAAAATCCACGATAATAGCCTTCAATTTTTTATCAACGGCGTACTTAAAAAATGCATGATTTGAAGCTATATAGCCGTTATTAACGCCGATCTGTGTCCATATCTTAAAAATTTCCCTATAGCGTAGTGTTGCTAGATTTCCATTTACCAATTCCATAGTTACACGTCCTAACTCATGTTCTCGTTCATTTATTTGAGATTAGGATGTGTTAATAAATGAAATTCTAATCATTTTTTACAATATGAGGATTTATAACTAAAGGTTAAGGGATGACATTTGTTAAAACGTCTAACATGTATATAAGTTGATTGGAGTGGAGACTGGGTGACTCCTCGGGGATCAGCGTCACAGATGAGACCCTGGAGCGAGCAGTCAGAGGAACGAAGGCTAAAAACATCACATCCTGTGATAACGCCTTCGTGACCAACATCGTGTTGGCCCAAGCGGCTCATCGGACGCCCCCAGGAAAGCACCCAGTCGGAACGGAAATCAACTCCACGCTATGAGCCAAAGGCTTATTCCTTCAATTGCTTACTTTTAAAGCTATTAATGGTTGTTTTTAATGCAGCAAAGTTGCCAATAGCTGCATAACCATAAAAAAAGCCCATAAATATTCCTGCAATAAGATTATGTCTATGGCTAATGAAAATAGAAATAATCAAGCCAATAGCAAGGGCGATCGCGGGAACATATTTAGGCTGAACATGCATAAATACCTTAATAAGCTGTGTAATAATTAACACAGCTGGAACGGCTATTACAGCATCCCAAAAATTTGTATGGATCACTGGAAATAATTCCATTTTCTACACCTCTTTTAGTAATAACGAAGCTATGACTTAAAATATAGATTTTCCTTTTTATTTATTTTTATGCGATGAAAGGTGTAGAGCTTATGATGTCGAGTCATACACTCGTATGAACGATTACAATTTTCCGTTTTTTTACTATTGCTTAATAATATGAGCCATAAGGATTCATATATGGATTCATATTTGGATATTGATATGGCGGATATGGGTTCGTAAATTGTGAAGGTCTATACTTATTTTTATTTTTATGATGAGGATCTTTTTGCTCCTTTTGCTCTTTCTGCTTTTCAGAAGCTGATTTTACACGGTTACAGTCTTTAGGTGGACCGATATATGTTGATGGTACAATAGGCGCGATTGTTTTCTTCCACTGATTTTCATCTAAACAATAAGTGTGAGCCATAACATTGGAAGGTGTAAATTTCAATATATCTGAACCTAAAATAACTTCAGGTGTTGGAGCATCAAAAATAGCCAGTAAATGCGTGTCATTCTCAGTAGCTATTTCATAATGCCACCATCCTTGCGGTACATTGGCGACTTGGCCAGGCTCGATAGGATAGTTTTGAAGCTCTTTTGTAAAGGGATTAAATATAGAAACAATGGCAGCACCAGAAATACAATAAACAAGCTCTGCTGCATTTTGATGATAGTGAGGCTCTATCACCTTGTTCTTACTTATAAAAATATCAAGCAAAGATATATTTTCTAACGTATTTAATTGTTCTATACCTAGAACATTTATAAAATTCCGATCATCTCTCTTATAAAGAGTGCTGTCATTTACATCAAAAGTGAACTGGGTTGATGACGAAGTATAGTCAATATTCGAGCTAATAATTACATCCTTTCTAATTAATTTTCAATACATGTCTTAAGCACAGAATATGTGTAAAGCTATTTTAGGCTTACACGAACGCCTATTGTCTTCATTCAACAAATGTTTTTCTGTGCGAAAGCGAAGCGACAGCAACAAATGTTTTTCTGTGCGAAAGCGAAGCGACAGCAACAAATGTTTTTCTGTGCGAAAGCGAAGCGACAATTACGCGCTAAGGTGAAATTTTTATTTATCCTCTAAAGACTTCTTAAAAATTAACTAAAATTCCCTCTTCTAATTTGGAACGTATGTGCGTATAGCAAGAATGCGAACGTTCGTTCTGTTTTTAAGAACAGCCCTGTTGTACTTAGTGCATATAACAGAGTGAAAAGGAGCAGCTAGGATGAAAGAACAGTTAATAAAAGTAATGCAGCGTCAACAAGTAGTTAACATGATGTATGTAGCTAAGTCTGGTGTCATTACAAAAAGGCGTGTGAAAATCATAAAGTTGGTGGGTGATTCCTTTACAGCATTTTGCTTTACGAGGCAGGCAAAGCGCACGTTTATTATTAACAATGTTCTAGCAATATTGCCTGTTACCCATCGGAAGCGTGAGGTGATATGAATTACGACAATCTGCCGCACAAGGACATTTTTTGTATTGACATGAAATGCTTTTACGCAAGCTGTATTGCAATGCTAAAAGGTTTAGATGTCTTGAAAGATCCCATTGCAGTTATAGGCAACTTTGAGCAACCCGGTAGTATCGTACTCGTAGCCTCGCCGGTGATGAAGGGGAAATTTAAAATCAAAACGGGAAATAGGCGTTATGTTCATGTTTTTTTAGGAGATTAATTAAACAAGCCTTATCTATCAATACTTATCTTATATCTTATTTTTTCTCTAGAAAATTGATTCTTCAGTTCAGTACCACCCATAATTTTACAAAAAGCTATTGGACATCAGATGATTTTCCCATTAGATTTCTACTCTCTTGATGAAATTAGTATTCTCCTCCTAGAACTTTCCGAGCTAGTATGTCAACGCACTCGATCGAAAGGATGGGTGGTAGTTTCGACATCAAGAATAAATTCTTTTACTTTCAAAGCGATCTTTTGAACGTTAGGGAAAAAGGTGTTATTAATAACAGACTCTTTCAATCAATTCCATAAGCCTTCGATCAGGTTAATGGGCTGTAGGGAGGCAGACAAGAGAGTTTAAGCCTGTCTTCGGACGTTTTTTTATTAGCAATATTCCTAATGTGAAAAAGAGTGCTAGGTTCTCATTGAATTCAGATTTGCTTTAGAACCTGCACTTAAAATTGTGTAGTGTGGCCGAGGCAAATTAAAAGAGCCAGCATCGGAGAAGACTTTATTAAACTTTTATTGAATTTTAAATGGGTTAGACACAGTTTCCGTATATTTATGCCCTAAAAATGGATTTTCTTCAACAGACTATCGCAATAGTCTTGACAATTCCGGACTACCATAGTAGTATCAATGTGTGGCAAACTATTGCAATAGTCCACGAAAGAAAAGGAGCATGCGCGTATGCAAGTTAAATTGTTTGATTCAGAATTACAAGTCATGAATATTCTATGGGAAGAAGGCGATTTGACAGCTAAACAGCTCTCACAAATGTTAAACGAACGAATAGGTTGGAATAAAAATACCACCTATACCGTCATAAAAAAATGTATAAAAAAAGAGGCCATTGAAAGAATTGAACCTAACTTTATCTGTCATCCAATCATCAGAAAAGAACAGATACAAGAACAAGAAACGACGGAATTGATTGATAAAATATTTAATGGTTCTAAATCTTTACTATTCGCATCCTTACTAGACAAGAAAAAAATGTCCGCGAGTGAGATCGAAAAATTAAAGCAAATTGTTAAAGATCTTGAGTGAGGAATTATGATATGAGTATTTTCAACATGAGTGTAGACGCATCTCTCCTCCTCATCATTGTGTTATTGATGAGAATGTTAGTAAGAAATAAAGTGCCAAAGCAAACATTTTTAATTCTTTGGGGAATCGTTGCATTTAAACTACTCATCCCCTACTCTTTTTATTCAAAGTTGAGCATACAGCCTATGCTGAAAAACTTATTTGTTACGCTCACTCACTCAAATGATTCGGAAAGTATGCACAATACAATTGCAGTCGCACATACATCAAACACGTTCTATGATCAGCTTTTGCTTGTGATGACAAACGATTTCGTTCAGATCCTTTGGGCATGTGGGGGTATCGGGGTTTTGCTATTCTTTATAGTGGCTTATATTAGATTTTATAAAGAATTTCAAACAGCCATCCCAGTGAAGAATAATGAGTATCTCGTTCAATGGCTAAACGATCATAAGTTAAAAAGAACGATTCAAATTGCAGTATCAGATAGAATTAAAACCCCGTTAACATATGGAATCTTTAAACCAGTCATCTTATTGCCGAAATCAACAAATTGGGAAGACGCTGCAAGTATTCAGTTTATTCTCACGCATGAATTAATTCATATTAAACGCTTTGACGTTTTGTGGAAAGTAATTTTAACGATTATGGTAGCTTTGCATTGGTTTAATCCATTAGTTTGGTTTATGTATTTTTTAGTAAACAGAGACATTGAATTGTCTTGCGACGAAAGGGTTATTAGACAGTTTGGAGATAAGGCAAAGTCAGCATATGCACTATCTCTCATCAATATGGCAGATGAAACCTATACGGTTACGCCGCTTTGTAATCATTTTAGTAAAAATGGGATTGAAGAAAGGATAGTGTCCATTATGACCTTAAAGAAAAAGTCAGTTTTAGGAACAGCATTAGCATGTACATTAGTCATTGGAGGGATGACTGTCTTTGCGGCAACTGGCCAAGAGCCACCAACGTTAAAAGAAGGCAAAGAACGAAATGCAGTTATTGTTACTGATGCATCAAATAGTACGACGGAACCACAGGTAATCGCAACAAATAAAGGCAAAGAACGAAATGCAGTTATTGTTACTGATGCATCAAATAGTACGACGGAACCACAGGTAATCGCAACAAATAAAGGCAAAGAACGAAAGGCAGTTATTGTTACTGAAGCATCAAATAGTACGACGGAACCGCAGGTAATCGCAACAAATAAAGGCGGAAAATGAAATGTAATTATTGTTACTGATGCATCAAATAGTACGACGGAACCACGTTTAATCGCAACAAATGAAGAATAAATAAGTTGCTCCAAAGACTAGTCCTGAAATCCGGGACTAGTTTTTTCATTTACTCCATCATTTTTTCATAATAAAACTCAAATGCCTTCCACTTTGTTGGTCTTGCCAATAGCGGCATAATTGATTACCTGCAACAAAATATGGAAAATCAAACTCTCAAGTTATTTTGCGTTGGGATGTACAAAATGGAGTGATCAAAATAGGGTCATCTGTAGTAAAAAAGGGGATAGATAGAGCGAATTTAATTAAGCTCTTCTATCCTTTTAATTTCTATACATATAACTGTGTGACATTAAATAAGAATTCACTATTGAAAATAGTTTCAGCTTATAACTTGACTTTTAATAAAAACAACAATCACGCGCGTTTGTTTAATTGTTAAAAACCTTCTACCAATACATTCATTTATCATAGAAGGTAAACGAACCAGATGCTTACGACAATAAACCAAATGTTGATTGACAACAGGAACACTCGCTCACAAATCCCAAAGATAAATCGCAACGGCTTGAACATCGTTACAATAACAGCCCCAAGCGAGATAGAAGAAATCATGGTTATGATGTAAAAAAATAGATTTAGATTTTTAAAGCCTTCCAGTAATTTTAAATGACTTCCTCCACGATCAATGACCATATAGGAAAAAGCGAACGCAAGAATAGCAAATAAGTAATGGAGTTTTCCTCGAACCGTAAGTTTTTCTCCTTCTAGGTCAGTTGGAAAGAATAACATGAGGATACGGGAGATGACCATTAGAATGATTAAAATCGGAATGGACGCGGATATGGAGAAGCGATCTTTTACATTCAACAACACGATAGAAAGTGACAATGCCCCTAAATTGCTGAACCAAGCGTAAATTAAAAATAAATTTTTTGTAGCACCAACACCGTAATCACTTACAGCATGTCGAATAGGATGATAGCCTGTTTTCTTAAAGTGAAGTATGAGAAAAAAAATGAAATAACTCAAAAAGAACAATACGGCCACAATCGATAGGATTTTCTCGATGGACAATTTCAGACCTCCCAAAGTTCATCAGATTCAGTTCCTCAACAGTTCCTTCCCGTTTGTTGAATAGCATCATCGACAATTTAATTTTAAATGACTTTATTATTTTTTAAACAATTATATTATGATTTAAACGACTTTATGATCAGAGGGATTGAATGGATACATATCTATGCGAAAAAAAGATTTAGCAGAGGTATTAAAGATTTATAATGAAGGCATCGAAACCGGAATGGCAACATTTCAAACCGAGGTGCCAAGTGAATGTGTATGGGATGAAGGGCATCATGTCACTTTACGCTTTGTGGCAGAAGTCAATAAACGAGGTGAAGAAATGAATATTGAGCAAGAAATCAGGCAATTAAAATATCAAATTAAACTACTTAAATTTATGGTTAATGATGATGAATTCCCTTTTTTTATGTATGCTTTGGATAATGAATTCGATGAAACCCGAGTTAATGCTGTAATGAAGATACTAACAGCTTTCTATTATCGTTTAAACGAGAGTAATAATAATAACTACCATAGTTATCACGAGTTAAACAAAGATGATGAATCATTAAAAACGTTGTTAAAAACCTATCAAATTGACACCTTCGAGATATACAAAACTGAATTACCAAGTATCTCCGAATTCGAACATTACTTGAACTGTATCTTTTTTAATAAAGAAATAAATGTAAAACACTTTATCTTAAATTTAAAAAGGCAATCAATTCATAAGGAACTATGTAACTATCTATTGAACCAATTAGAAGGGCATTAACAAACATAAGTTTGTTTAACTAACGGGGTGCGTTAATTAAAGAACATTGAGTTGCATAGGCAGCTCTTTTTTTCTTTGTTGAACTAACGGAGCAGGTTCGTGAAAGTAGAAAATGAAACTTTTTACATTCTTATTCGTACTTAAAGTACAACCGAAATGTAAATTGGAGGTGTTTATATTGAAAAAATATATTATATTTGCGATTAGTTTTATATTGTTATTTTCAATTTTTCAGGTCTTATCTGGTATGTTTTTAACATTGATGTATACACCTAATGTAGAAGAGGCTTGGAATATGAGTGGTAGTCTATCCAAAGAAGTGGTTATTACAAGTAGTTACAGTTCCTTTTTACCAACATTATTGATTGCTTTTCTTTCTGCAACGATTGCATACTTTATACCAAAGAAAATCACAAACAATAATAACTAAAGAGTTATTGAATTAGTGGTAGAGGCATTTTTATTTTAAAGTTAGACATTTTAAATTACTAATATACATTGTACTTTATTGATAACATTTTCATTAAACTTGCAAATATAATAATGGTAAGGGGACGATAGTAAACGTTATAATTCTGATTTTTTAGGAGATTAATTAAATAAACTTTATTTATTCATGCTTATCTTAATTTTTCTCTAAGAGATGAAATTATTGGTGGAAAAGATGGTTCGTATATATATTTTATTCAACTAACCAACGATCTTTAAGAAAAGAGCTTTAAAGAAAGCGATACTGTTCCTCATCTATGAAGGATACAGTATCGCTTAGCATTTTAATTAACGTCTGTTTTATTTTTAGACACCAAATTTATGATTATTTCAACGACTACGACAACAATTAAAGAAAGTCCAAATAGTGGCATCAGTATACCTAAAATAATCATGAATATGATAAAAGGAATGGATACCTTTTGAGAGATTTTAGGTGGTGCAGATAGCATACCTTGTTTCTTTCGTAATAGCCATGTTCTAACTCCCCAAACAATCACTACTAAAAACGCTAGACATACTAGTAAATTGATTAATTTATTTGGCCAGCCAAACAAATGACCTTCATGTAAAGGAATTCCCCAAGTGAACCATTTAGCAAGAACGCCATAGTCCTCGTAACCTACCTTGTCTATATATTTTCCGCTATATTGATCAAAATACATTGTCGTTTCATCATACGGACTAACATCAAGACCTGTGACACCTGTGTTACTAGATTTTGCAACCGTATAGACACCGACTTCACTAGTAGGATAGATAATCGCGTATGGTTTTGTTATATTCATTGCATTAATTTCATGTTGCAATTTTTCTACGCTTAGTTGGTAAGGGTTCGTACCACAGACCGTATCGGCTCCGTTACCATGATGTGCTGCATGTCCTTCATGTCCTGAATCTGACGTTGGAGGAGTTTCTTGACGAGTAGCCCAAGGAATCTCACTTATATCAGATGTAGGAGGTTGCTGTTGCAATAATGGCGTTCCGAAAGATGGATGGTCTTGTGAAGCTTGGTATATATATTTCCCCATAAACGCAGACCATGGTAAGCCTGTGAAAATAATAACAAGCATTGGAATCGTAATAATTGTACCGACAAGGGCATGAAATTTTCTGCTCTTTTGACGTTTGTTTGTCTGCTTTGTTTTCTTTAGTAGTTTTGCTTTAAACGTCATGTATATGCCTGAAAGCATTAAGAAAATAGCCCAGCAAGCAGCCAATTCAACTAAATAATTGACAACCGTCCCCCCAATAAATAAGGAACTATGGGTATTTCTCATAATATTTGAAAATGTGTAACTAGCATCCTGACCACCAATAATTTGGTTATGATCATCTAGAAACACATATTTCTCATTGCCATCTGCATTTTTCATCGATAAACGTGTATTGTATGGCTCTTCTAACTCTATAATTTTATTTGTTTTATAGCCAGCATATGATTCTTCTGCAAGTTTAACAGCATCATCAATAGACTGTACCTCGGTTTTTCCACTTTCACCAAAAAAGTATTTATCATATAAACGATTTTCAACATCAGTATAAAATAAATAACCAATACCACTTAGTGTTAGCGAAATAAGAAGTGGAGTAATAAATAATGCGGCATAAAAGTGCGTTCGCCAAAAGCTCTGATAAAACGTGTTTTTCATGTCTAATTCTCCAATCAATAATAGTAAGCGCAAATTTATTATATAGATAAAAAATGAAATAAGTATGAAGTCCTAAAGATTTTATATGACAAATATATGTATTACGATTGATATAATTAGGTTATAGAAAACAAAAGGGAAATTTTTTATAAAAGAGGTTACTTAATAGAAAGAACTGAAGCCGAAATTCGTTTAAGAATCATACTTTTAATAAAAGTTGATATCGTTAATTTAATCAAACTGTATTACATATTTATAACAAGAAATATTCATCTTGTAGCATACTCTCTAAATGTTTTCTTCTTAAAAATAGATGAACTGCATTCAAAAGTCCATCTATTGAAAAGTAAGTTTTTTATTCTTTAACACGCATTAAACGTAAACCATTTAAAGCTACTAAAAGTGTTGCACCCATATCAAGATCATGTCGTAATGACGATATTTGTGGATGTAATTTTCATTATTATCATGATTCTTATCATGAAATTAATTAGACAAGAAGTCAAAGGAACTGATATAAAAACCTTTACTCTCAAAAAAATAATTGGATTAAAATATTAATGGTTATGATTGCGCTATTTGTAGTTGTATCAGTTGTATTTTTTAAACCCATTTCTAATTACTTCAATGATTTTTTGGTAATACAGCACAGGTTTCAGACGTTCCTTCTGAAAATATAAATGAAGTACAAGCAGAGCAAAAAGACGGTTATCAAGAAGCAGTCATAATGGTAGAACCATATGGATACGCACCTGAGAATGTAAAAGTTAAAGCTGGAATTCCTGTCAAACTGCATTTTCAAAAGAGTTTTACTGGTGGATGCTTATCATTCTTACTTATAGAAGATTTTCAACTAGAAAAAACTCTCGAAAAAGGTGATAACCTAGTGGAATTCACACCAGAAAAAACAGGTATATATACGTTTCATTGCGGGATGAATATGTATTCTGGAAAGATAATAGTTGAATAATGGATAACACCGAAACAAAGCACAGCCATTAAGAGACTGTGCTTTGTTTTTATTTTCATTTTTAAAATTCTTTTACTTATGTAGGTTGAAAAATAAGTATCGTGGGGTTTTATTCTTATACGAGAGATATTCATCTTTAAGCATATTCTCTAAGTGTTTTTCTTCTTGAAGAATAAGGTTATGAATTGAAATTATATTTAGTAAACAAACAATTAATGTAATTAAGTTAGGGAATGTCAAAAATAGACCTATAAACATTAAATTGAATCCGACAAAGGCAGGATTTCGACTATATTTGTATAAACCATTGGTGATTAGCGAAGTTTTTGTTTCTTTATCTATACCAACTCTCCAAGAGGTTTTCATTGTTATCATTGAAAATATAAAGAATAGTAAACCAATGGTAATGAACAATAATCCGAAATAATGGATAATATTGTCGGTGAATAGATTTGGTAAAATATTATCAATCCAATTTTCAAATATTGACTCTAAAAGCCATACGACTCCCCATATGAAAGTTGAAATTTTAACAAACATTTCTGAAGAATCAATGGATCTCCCTTTATTTCCTTTCCCTAACACATTCGCTTTTACCCCTGATTTCTTATTTAGAATAACTAGTTTTAATGAATAGGAAGATATAAACAATGCAAACAGAATGAATGAAATAACATTTAAAAGTTCCATTTTATCTCTTCTTTCTATAATGAGTTAAATGCTTTTACAAAGAATATTAACTATTAATCATAAAATAGATGGACTTTCATATCAAAAGCCCATCTATTGAAAGGTGAGTTTAATTACTCTTTAACACGCATTAAACGTAATCCATTTAAAGCTACTAACAGAGTTGCCCCCATATCGGAAATAATAGCGATCCATAAAGTTAACCAACCTGGGATTACTAATAATAAGGCGATAAGTTTAATCACTATTGCAAAGATAATGTTGGCTTTAATAGTATTTAATGATTTTCGACTCAATTTGATAGTGAATGGTAACTTGCGTAAATCATCTGCCATTAAAGCAACATCTGCTGTTTCTAATGCAGTATCTGTGCCAGCGCCACCCATAGCGATACCTACAGTAGAAGCTGCTAAAGCAGGAGCATCGTTAACACCATCACCGACCATTGCGACATTTCCATAGTCTTTTCGAAGTTGTTTGATATAGGAAAGTTTATCTTCAGGCATTAATTCAGCTTGAATTTCAGAAACCTCTACATGACGACCGATTGCATTCGCCGTCCCTTTATTATCACCGGTTAACATGATTGTTTTCTTAACACCCATGTTATGCAATTTTTCAATAATTTCTTGGCTAGATTCACGTACCTCATCAGCTACAGCAATGACTGCTAATATTTCTTTTTCTGTCCCTAAAATCATGGCAGTTTTGCCTTCATTTTGTAACTTTTTAATGTTTCCTTCTATGTTTTCAGGAATAACTACATTTAATTCTTGGAACAATTTAGGGCTACCAATGTAATACAGAGTGCCATTTACTTCACCTTTAATTCCCTTACCAGTAATAGCTGTGAAAGCATCAACATGGATATCTTGGAATGAAACATTTTCTTCTTCAGCTCTTTTAATAATCGCAGACGCTAAAGGGTGTTGTGAGCGATATTCTAAAGCTGTAATAATCGCTAGAATTTCTTTTGAATCTTTTTGTTCGCGCATCACATCAAAGTTTGTAACGACTGGAACACCTTTTGTAAGTGTGCCTGTTTTATCAAAAGCAATGGCTTTAAGCGAACCCATCTCCTCTAAGTAAATGCCACCTTTAATTAACACACCTTTTTTAGCAGCATTACCTATGGCTGATACAATAGAAATTGGTGTGGAAATGACAAGTGCGCATGGACATCCAACTACAAGAACAGATAAACCTTGATAAATCCAAGTTTCCCAACTACCATCAAAAAAGAGTGGGGGAACAATTACTACAAGCGCTGCAATAACCATAATAATTGGTGTGTAATATTTTGCGAATTTATCTACAAATGCTTGCGAAGGAGCACGTTCTCCTTGAGCTTCTTCTACTAAATGTATAATTTTTGAAATTGTTGTATCTTCAACGTATTTAGTGATTTTAACTTCTAATAAACCTTCTTCATTTAGTGTACCGGCGAATACCTCATCATTTACTGTTTTTGAAACGGGTACTGACTCACCTGTAATAGCTGCTTGGTTGACTGCCGAAAGACCACTAACAACGACACCATCCATGGCAATTTTTTGTCCAGGTTTAACAATCATAATATCGTCAATCTCGATCTCATCTACGTTTACTATGATTTCTTGACCATTTCGACGAATTAACGCTTCTTTTGGTGCGATATCCATTAACGAACGAATTGATTGACGGGCTTTATCCATTGAGTAACGCTCTAACGCCTCACTAATGGCGAATAAGATAACAACAATGGATGCTTCTGCCCATTCCCCAATAAATGCAGCACCAATGACAGCTACCGTCATTAATGTTTTCATGTCAAAATCAAAGCGAGTTAAATTTTTGAACCCAACCTTAAATAGACCGAAACCACCTATTACAATCGAAGCTATAAATAAAAGGGAAGTAATAAGGTTTTCTTCACCATTTACGTATTGAGATAGATAACCGAATACTATAAATAGGGTTGCGTATAAAAGTGTGCTATGTTTTTTATAAAATGGCACTTTCTTTTCAATTGGCTCATCACCTTTGTCAGAAATTGGTGCTTTAGATCTGTATGCAGGTGTATCCATTGAGACTTTTAAATTTTCAAATGCGCCAGCTTTTTCAAGTTCTGCAATAGTCGTTTCACCCGTTACAGAAATTTTAGAAGCACCAAAGTTTACTTTTGCACCTTGTACTCCAGGAAGCTCTTTTACATTACGTTCAAATTTACCCGCACAGTTCGCACAAGAGAAGCCTTCAACTCTATAAGTTGTATCTGTTTGGGATGGAGCAACACGTTTGGGTTTTTCCGGCGATACTTTTAAGTTTTCGAAAGCTCCTGCTTTTTCTAACTCTTCCACGGTTGCATTGCCTGTAACTGATATTTTAGATGCCCCAAAGTTCACCTTTGCATCTTGAACACCAGGTATTTCTTTTACATGACGTTCAAATTTACTTGCACAGTTAGCACAAGAGAAACCGTTCACGCGGAATACCTGTTTTTCCTCAGTCATTACTTTCACCTTCTTTATGATCTTCAAATGCAACACTGATTAAATTCTTAAAATACGTGTCATGAATAGAGTAATAAACCAATTTACCTTCCTTACGATATTCAGCTAAACCTAAATTTCGTAGTAAACGTAAATGATGTGACGCAGTTGCTGTTGTTGATCCAATGATATTAGCAATATCACAAACGCATAATTCTTCCTCTAGCGTAAGAGCATAGGCAATTTTTACACGTGTATCATCAGAAAGAGCTTTAAAAACTTTTGCAACATCCATTGGCTTTTTCTCTTTTAACTTGTCTTGGATATGGTTTACTTTATCCTGATGAATACACGTAATTTCACAAATCTCTTTCATGTTTTTCCCTCCGATTCATATTCAAACGTTCAAATAATCATTTGATTGTTTTTATGATATAATCTAACACTCAAATAGTCAAACGGTTGTTTGAATGTTTTACTTATTATTTGCAATTTATTATTTTTGAACAGAAGAGTTTTATGTAGATGCCTAACAGCGGACAAATATTTTTTTACAGCTGTCTACTTGACAGGATAAGTCCAATTTGAGTAACTGGTCTTTTTTATTTCCAAAAATTTAACCTTGCCAAAATACAAACATTTGTTCTAATATGTATACAAACAAATGTTCTTACGTATGATAGGTAAAGGGGAAAATCATTGTGCCAATAATAAATAACAATAATACACAACTAGTATTTGGAGAGGAGATCAAATTGGATATAAAAGGTTTAAAAGTCCAAATGCCATTCAATTTGTGGAAGTTGTTCCGTTACCAGTAGGCGCATCGATAGAAATTGAAAGTCTAGATATAGTGATTAGCCAATTTAAAAAATTACGAGAGGTAATGGGAGGAAACCGCGATGAGAGAACAACTGATTAAAGCTATGCGGTGCAAACAATTAGTGAGCATGATGTATGTAGCAAAAGATGGTTCCATTACAAAAAGGCGTGTAAAAGTCATTAAAATTGTTGGTGATTCATTTCAAGCATTTTGTTTTACAAGACATGCAAAACGTACTTTTTTGATCAGTAACGTTCTAGCCGTTATTCCTTTGTTTAGTAAGGGACGTGAAGTTGTATGAATTATGAGAGCATGCCCAATAGACCTATTATGTGTATCGATATGAAATGCTTTTACGCCAGTATCGTAGCGATGTTACATGGGATAGATGTTTTAAAAACTCCAGTTGCAGTAGTAGCAAATTTTGACCAACCAGGTAGCGTAGTGCTTGCTGCATCCCCCTTAATGAAAGAAAAATTTAGTATCAAAACTGGTAGTCGTCGTTATGAAATACCTAAACATCCTGACATTAGATTGTTTGAGCCTAAAATGAGTTTCTTTATTCAAATGTCGATGACGATTACAAAATTGATCTCTAATTACGTACCAGTAGATGCTATACATGTGTATAGTGTGGACGAAAGTTTTGTTGACTTAACCGGCACTGAAAAGCTTTGGGGTTCACCTGAAGAAACGGCTAAGGAAATACAAAGGGCTATTCTTGACCAATTTAATATACCTAGTGCAGTAGGTATGGGACCAAATATGTTAATAGCCAAATTAGCTTTAGACCTTGATGCAAAGAAAACAGGCTTTGCTAGATGGACTTATGAAGACATTCCTAAAAAACTATGGCCAGTACGTCCACTATCTGAAATGTGGGGAATCGGTAAACAGATGGAAGCAAATCTAAATGCTATGGGGATACAAACAGTCGGTGGTTTGGCTAATACAGATCTAAAAGAATTAGAAAAGCGCTTTGGTGTAATGGGCAATCAACTCTATTACCATGCATGGGGAATTGATTTATCCACATTAGGGGAGCCGTTAATATCAAACGGAGCTTTAAGTTTTGGAAAGGGCCAAATGCTGATGAGGGATTACCATACACGTAAAGAAATCTCTGTAGTGCTCCTTGAAATGTGTGAGGACGTAATGAAGCGAACGCGGGATGCAGGTTATGTTGGCCGTACAATTAGTATTGGTCTTTCTTATAGTCGAAACGCTATGACTAAAGGATTCCATCGATCTAAAACGATTACAGTACCAACAAGCGAGACACTTGTGATGTATAAAACTTGTATTGAATTACTGGATAAACATTTTGCAGGTGAACCAGCTCGGCAGTTATCTGTCCGAATATCCAACCTGGAAAGAGAGCATAGTATCCAATTAGATTTATTCGATGATCGTAAGCCACAGCGTCAAATAATCGGTCCTACAATGGATGCAATACGCAACAGGTTTGGAGCTACCTCAATATTAAGAGCAGTTTCTTTCACAAAAGCCGGTACAGCTATTAATCGAGATCGCTTAGTTGGTGGTCATTTGGCATAGGAGTGATTTATTATGATACAAGACAGAGGTAATATTAAATGGGCATCGATGATGTTGCCGGAGCATTTGGAGCTTCTTAGAGAGTTCAAACAAGAGCATACAGAGCAGCCAAGAGAATTGACTGATTGGGAATTAGAAGAATTACAACAAACAATTGATCAAGCTTATAATCAGCAAATAAACATTAAGTTAGAAGTATGGATGGACAGTAAAACCACTCAATGGAATGGAATTATAAAATCAATTAATTTTAATACAAATGAACTTATACTTGAAACACTTATTAAAACAAAACGTATCCCAATACAGTATATACAATCCGCACAACAGGAAGTTGATTATTATGATTAAAGCCGATGAGCGGCAGTTACTACACAAATATTTATTGCTTGAACTTGCAGTGAAATCATTGCAGATTGATTACAAAAAAACAGAGCAATTTAAAATGAAAATAGTCTTTCTACCTTTAATGGACTCACTGCTAAAGGATTTAAGACAAGAACATTTTAATCTAAAACGAGAACTTGCACAGCAACATATACGAGTAGTAGGTTGGCAACCAGTAGATGAATATTTTAGTGACGTGCAAGTTGCCACTGCAGGTAATGATGTAGTACTCCGTTATGCTAATCAAGCTCTTAAATCACAAGTGGAAAAACTGTTGATTAATCATATACGTGTAGCTTTAGAATAAAGATTGATTGAAAATTTCCTTCAACCTTTATTTATCAGCAAATGCAGAAACACTCCATTTTGAAAAATGATTAATCAAAATGGAGTTAATCTTTTTAACTAAGTATGAAATTTTTATAAAAGATTTGATCAATTAAATGAGTCTTATTCAACTAAAGCACCCCGTTCGTATTATAAGGTCAGCCAGATATTTCTGGTTGACCATTTAGTTTAAGTACAATTCTTCACAAGGTAAAATTCAATCATGACATCAAGTATTAAAAAATCACCTTAAAAATAACTAAAGAAATGATTTTTATCAAACTTTATTACAGATTATCAATCTTAATTATAATCGCAATCTTCTGGAATTACTGGATGAGTATTTTGCGGGAGAGCCAGCACGGCAATTGTCAGTTAGAATAACGAATTCTAGAACCACAGCACAGCATCCAATTGGATTTGTTTGATGAGCACAAGGAGCAACGACAAGTAAACTGATTACGTTAACGCTGTGGAGCAACAATAATTTAAATAACGAGACAGGGCTAGTTACAGGAACTGATACGATCAAAAAGGAATTGTTACTAGAGACAGATGTAGCTATCAAACGTATTGCATTTGATAAAATCCAAAACGCGAAGATGGTGGACGTTGATGATTAATGGTGAGGATCGTAGTGTTTTGTAGGAGATTATTATTAAATTAGATATGGCCATCAGGTCATTACAACAAGACTATTCATCGCTTGAAAAGTTAAAAATGTCCAAAATCTATCTCCATATTGTAGAGGATTTATTAAAAAATATAAGACATGATTCCTACAATAAAAGGCGAGTCCTGGCTAAGAAAAATATTGCCGTTGAAAAATGGGTTAAAATTGATGAATATTTCAGTGATGTAATTATCAAAACGGCAGGCGAAGATGAAGTGATACGTTATGCCAATCAAGCTCTAAAAGCACAGGTAGAGAACCTTATGCCTAGCCGTTTGAATAAATGTGCAGAGATAGTTTAAAATCGCAGAAAACCACCCTAAATTACTTAAATATTAGCTACTGGTATTACTAAAGGATGGATTCATTACAATTAGTACAAGAATATGAATTATTATAATTATGCAAGTAAGATATATATATATAACGGTATATGGTAATTAAAAGGAGCTAGAAATGGAAATAAAATTAATAATAAGTTTTATACTTTTATTAATAATTAATATCGGAGGATTATATTTTTACCGAAATAACAAAGGCTGTTTAGTTACCCTGATGAAAGCATGGTTTATTTTTTTAATAATCGGTGAAATTATTTTTGTTTTAATTGCAGTTAACGGATGGTGATTTATGTTATGGAAAGTCTTATAGTAGTAAGCATAAATCCAAATTATGTGTAGAAAACTTTGCTCTTAAGTAGATGAAGAGAACAAGTAAGATTTGGCTCTATTTAATTGTCTAAGCATGCTATATTTTTTCTCATTTTTTTCAGACCTTTATTAGAGTCTGTATGTAATCAACAATGACAAGTCTTTGTGACTTATTTAATAGCTTTTTTGTGTTGTTCAATAATAAGTTACAAAGGCTTTTTTGTTGTTTAAAAACAAAAAAACACGAGCCGAAGCCAATGTGGAGGTAGATTACTTCAAATAGTTTAGAGTGTAGTTTGGGCAATAGCTTTTATATTAGCCGTTGCAGTCATTGTTAAATATCTATTCTAATATGATACAATTATAAAAAGAGGTATTACCATGACTGAAAAAAGCGTGTTGTAAAATACAATCTAGAAGCTGAAATGGAATATTTAGCAAGAAAAACACCAAAAGAGAGTTAAATAGAAAAAAGGCTTTAACTCTGCTCTTAATTTCATAAAAAAATACACTGATGAAGTTGAAACTCTATCGATAAATAAAAAGATGAAAGAGGTAGAAGCAAATGAATGAAAAAGTAGAGAAACTCATCTCTGAAATAAATCAAATGCACTTGAACTACTCTAAAGATTATTTTGAGACTGGCAAAGTTGAAAAGTATAATCTTTCAAGGACTATCAGCAATGTACCCGTGAAGCATATTCTTAATTATCGTTTGAATTTGCATGAAAGTATCAATGATTATCTTATGCAAGCTGACCTAGACAGTATTAAGTATTACTACCGTGTCAAGACTTCTGAAAGTATCTTAGATAAGATTGAACGCTATTCTAGCAACTCTGACCAGTATCCTGTTAATAACTGGCTTAATGATGTTTTTGGTTGCCGTATGATTTTGGACGCAAAAGAACTTGAAGAGATTGAAAATAGTCTTGATGACTGGCAAGAAAAGTATGGTCTTAAAAACTGGTATCGTAGAAAAAAAGAAGGATATGAGGGCGTGCATATCTATTTCAAAAATAAAAGTAACTTTTATTTCCCTTGGGAGTTGCAACTTTGGGATAAAGACCACATACAGAGCAATATAGAAGCACACAAGAAGCACAAGAGAAACTTTGTATAAAGCAAAAAAGCCTTTAAGGGGTCACACCTTAAAGGCTCTTTTTTTTATTATCTTTTAATTAACTATATCTCATTTTAATAGAAGTCGTTTCATTATACTGATATGGATGCTTCATTTTCTGCTATTTGGTTTCTTTAGCAATTTTAATAGTGTATACACAGTGGCGATTAGAAATTTCAAGAATCTTGTTACAGGCTTATAGTGTTTCATTTTTTATTCGAGCTATTAAGACCGCTAACAGACAAAGAGCTTTATCACTTAAATATGGCTTTGAACGCAAAAGCATATGGATTGAAAAACGTGTACAAGAAGAGTTTGGCGATTGAATTGATAAAATTGGGCCACAATTTGGACCATACAATGAGAAACAAACGCAATCCGAGATTCCAAGTTTTTACGTTCATTGAAACTCCTGAATTTGTCGCTGATTTGATAGAATTGACCACAAATAAATCGCAACTTTAACAAGTTGTTCGTACTCTTCTAGTGAAAGGGATGGTGTGTCTCTATTAAACCTGCTTGGCTTGTCATCGCTAGCTTACCATTATCGAACAGTAATGAAATACTAGCGTTATCTACTCCTTCATATTTGTAGGATTCTATTCCATCAGATGTAGATGACATAGTAGGGTCAAGAGTTCCTTCTAAATTTGTTAAAGCTGTAACTTCTTCATATGTCATATTTGGCTGTAGTAACTTAAATAACACCATAGTCATTTCGGATGAATGTTTAGTAGTAGATTTGAATTTTGTTCCATCTTTTATTCCTGTAGCTTCTTCCATGTAGAGTCGATTAGCTGTTTCATAGTCAATTTCAAAATAATCGGCAGTTTTCTGTATTACTAATTCATCGTGTTTTTCAGGAATTTAGTTGTCACCAAAGTTTGTCAGACTATTAAACTCACTTTGAGCATAGTCATATACTTCTTTACTAGTTGTGAAATCATTCTTACTAGTTGCTTCTGCATTAGTTAGATTATCAGTCGTTTTCTCAATATCATTATTACTACAAGCTACTAAAAATATTGATAAGAGTAGAATAAGGCTTAATCGCATAAGTTGTTCCGCCGATATGGTTGATAAAATGAATAAATAGTAATTACAAACCTTATATTACAATATATTCAGAAATTTGGTAAGTATTTACTTTTTTGCGGTGTGCTTTGTTAAGTCACGTAGATCAACGATAATAAGACTCGAGAATCAGTTAGACATACACTTAGTTGCCTAGATTGCTCTCAGGTCGGTTCTCAGAGCTTTTTTCCAACTTATGAATGTTGAATCAAGAGCAGGGGGCGTAACAAAAGGACTTATGTGTAATTTCACTCACAAGCCCCTAGATTGATGTGTGAGGGGCTATTGTTTCTATCGATAGTTATCGTGAAGTGGTGAAAACAATTCTTCTGATGAATTTCTAACCATTGAAAAATAGTCAACATTATAATGACCATGGAGCACAGCGTTATGATGCTGAATAATTTGTTCTGCTGATAAAACCTTTGGTATAAGAGGTGCTAAACCACGTACTATGGTCTACAAAAATGATTGAATTTAAAGTTTATACACTAATATAGTAACAGATGTAGTAAGTCTGAATGGTGTTAGCTACAATATAGGCTAGGGGTGGAAGATCTGAATATTACAGGATAAACCATTTGTTAGAGAGATTCCCGAGTTCCTCGTTACAGTAGGATAGGTATTAACAGCAATTATAGAGAATGATTGAATGTATTTTAGCAACTATCAGGGGCAGAAGTAGATAGTAGTTTATAGATTTGAAAAAAATCACATTTAACAAGGTCATACATAATTGGATACCTCAAATGAAGGATTCATGGAATTTGCAGATGACTGTTCTTATTCCTGAGTTAGTTCTACTACAAACGGGGAAGGCTAGGTTGTCGAGAAAACAAGATCGTCAATTGCGGGGGGACGAGAATTCACTGTAGCAAACTTTAAACATGGACCGTTATAGAAGGAAGGGTTTGTATGACAACAGATGTTGCTGGATCTATTAATGGATATTATAAGCAAATATATCTTGCTATTAAAGAATTACTCAAGTTAAAAGATGATAATTCAAGTGTAGGTATAGAGTGCGGAGCAGATATTCGAGTCTTTAATGCTAATAATATGAATGAATCGATTGAGGTGAAATTCTATAAAAAAAATATAGGTTTATATTCACCGGAAATTTCAAAAACTATATATAATTTCTATACGCAAACGGTTGATGATCGTAGGCTATATTTCAATACAAATACGAAAGTGCCTAGTACAGATATTTTTAAAGAAGATGGGGAAATATTTTATTTAAATAAAGAAGAAGGTATTTCATATATCCTTCACTTATTGATAAAGTACGAGACTAATAAAAGTAAAGCAAATACTATTAGAGAATATTTCATAAAAGTTGGCATTGTATGTGATAAATGTGCAAAAAACGCTTGTGATATATGTATTTCTAAATTTATTGAGCAGTTTAAAAATCAATACCCTATGCACTTTGATAAAATAATAAAAATTAATCCAACAGTACAACTAAACCAATTTGTAGAAAAAATAGGTTTTATATTTGAAGATAGACCAAAGGATCAATCGATAGCGATATTAAAAAAAGAGTTGAAAACCTTATTAAGAGAAAACTATAAAGATTTAGTTTCTGATTTTGATGATCTTATTTTAGAAGCAATAATACATAAAATAGCAATGAGCTTTTTCGATTCTACCGTAGTTAATTCACTTATTAAAAATCCTAGTATTGATTATCAAACACATAAAAAGGTTGATAAATCTAATGTTAAACATTTCATTTCTACATATCAAACATTTTTAAATGAATATAAAGAAGACGTGCTTGAATTAAAGATATTTGACATAGTAGAAAGATCTAATTTAGATGAACAAAAAATAATATTTAAGTTCAACCAAGAATTTGAAGAGTACCTGTGTTCTGAGAGAAGCTTAGAGGTTTATAATGTGGCAACGATTAAACAATATTTCAGAGATATTGAGATGAAGTTTAAATCTGAGGATGAAAGAAATGATCTTGCTATTAGGTTTGACCTTTATCATAAAGGGTTTGGATTGTTAAGTTACTTAATGAGCTTAAAAGTTAGAGAAGTATCTTTGAGGGAAGACATAGTATTTTTGAGAGGAATAGATGAAGAATCTTTATCTATAAAAAATTATGATTATTATGATTATAGAAAAATATCTACATTCATAGATGCTAATAAACAATCCGAGGATGCATATTATAGATATATGGAGTTAGAAGAGTGTTCGTGTTCTCTTTTAGAATGTATATCTGAGTATTGTACGACCCCATATATAAAAATAAATAAGTTAGAAATGAAAATGTCTATAGAAGAATATCAAATCATAAATAATATTCCTCTTGAAGTGATTGAAGAAATAAAAGAATTAGTTTCTTCTAATAAGAATTTATTAATTATAAGTCCAGCTCCTTTGTATAAAAACCATTTTTTTAATGCAATGATTTCGTCTATCCCAAAGAGATGTTCTTTTTTTACGATTGGGGAAGATTTATTATCATTACCAGCTATTTGCTTAGGAAAACCTCATGCAACGGTAGATAGTTTGAAATCTGATTATGATGAAAATATAAAAAAAATTGCGGTTGCTGCTAGCGTATATGATAAATGTATTTCTTTAATTGAGAATTATAGTTTGAGTGATAATTTTAGTTTTAGTGACAGCGCAGCTTTTAATAACTTTAAGCTTCTATTGGACAAAAATAATTGTTTGATAGGAACATTAAAACGTATAGTTAGTGATTTTAGAAAAATGTCAACTTTTGAAGAAGTATGTAAAGATTTATCGATTTTAAATGATGTAGATTTTAATATATTTGATAGTTTTATTCTACTTGATAATTATTATGTAAATGGGAAAAGGCAAGATGTAATCAATATATTCAATAAAACCTTATGATCAATCAATCTATTTTATAAAATCCAATAATAAAATAAAAGCATACCCTTATGAAATATATAGAATCCTCTCAAATGAGTAAAATCCCCGGATAAAGAGTCATTTTATGTATTATAAATATGGAGGATAAAATAACACGTCCATTGAAATCGCTAAAGCCAAGGAAAGTTTAAAGGACGTAAAACGAAATTAAACTACGATAGCTGTAATTGCATCGCTTTACATCGCGTTCCCGATACAGTAAAATCATTCGGTTGAAGTCTATGATAAACTTGCGGATCTTGTAACGTTTATTAATAACGATATTTGACGGGACGCGGGTTTAACTCTCTATAAATAATTACTCAACTTTCTGGAAAGTCAGAGGTTGAGCTTTTTTTCATTTCCTAAAGAAAAGAGTACCACCATTCATTTAAATAGTTAAAGTGTAATTTTTATATTGAATCGGTATAATAAATCATAAATAAGTAAAATAAAAAGTTGGAAGGAGGAAGCAAAGTGTTAGATCAAATCAATGAAAAAAAGGCGCGTGTAGATGCACTTAGACCACTTCCTAAATATACATTAAAAAGCTTACGAGAAAAGTTATTACTAGAATGGACGTATAATTCTAATGCAATTGAGGGCAATACACTAACAATTAATGAAACAAAAGTTGTTCTTGAAGGAATCACCGTCGGCGGAAAAACGATGCGAGAACATTTAGAAGTAATTAATCACCGTGATGCTATATCGTATGTAGAAGAAATAGTTCACAAAGAAGAAACGTTATCTGAATGGCAAATTAAAAATCTTCATCGTCTTGTATTGAAGGGGATAGATGACGAGTTTGCGGGTGTATATCGTGACCAACAAGTGTTTATTTCAGGTGCAAAACATACACCCCCAGCACCTTTCCTTATTCTAGAGAAGATGGAGCAGCTAATGGATTGGTATAATACCGAGGGGATTCAATTACATCCTGTTGTAAGGGGTGCTATGCTGCATGTGATTTTCGTTGGCATTCATCCATTTATCGACGGTAATGGTAGTACATCAAGATTGTTATTGAACCTAGAGCTGATGAAAGATGGCTATCCACCAGTAGTAATTAAAGTGGAAAATCGTCTAGCTTATTATGAAGCGTTAGATAAAGCACATACAACGCAAAATTACGATGATTTTATTCAGTTAGTAGTAGCAGAAGTAAATGATTCGTTAGATCTTTATTTAAGTGCAATAAATTAATAATAATTTACTTAAAACATGAATTTAGTGAAATGGTAGCATTTATAAGAGCTGAAGATTCAGTTATGCAGCAAGTATAGTTGTAGACTAAGAATTCATTCATTTTTACTCTACACATTTTCTACACCTAAGTGAAAATTCAGCAATACCATGGTTCTAGGCGCTATTTCCACTTGGTACGTAACAAGGTTCCGGTTGAACAAGTTTGTACCAACTGAAAAGCGCCTCAAATCCTTTGTTACTAATATTGTACGACTAGCAAGTTACTAGTTTGAGTAAGGTTGTAATTTTTCAAAATATTAACCAACCTGTTTTAGGAGGTATTAAATTGACAGTAGAAGTAGCAGGACCAAAGGGTTATGAATACCAATATTTAATGACGGTATATGTAGCATTAAAGGCATATGATATCGCTGAATCCCAATTGATTGTTGAAAAGAAAGGCGGGGAAGATGCGGAATTGATAATCCCTGTAGAGGGAGGGATAAACATTATAGAGGTACAAGTTAAGAGTGAAGAATCACCTCTAAATTTGAATTCTCTCGCAAAATGGATGGCTCACTTTCCAGATGCTAGTGCAGTAGGAAATTTACTATCTAGGTTAGAAGGCGATCCTAAACGTTATGCGCTTTTTATAGCTAAGGGCAGATGTACAGATGAGACCCTCTTATTTACTACCAAAGAATTAATTCAACATAGTACTAAGTCTTTACATTATCCTTTACATAAAGATAAAGTTGATATATTTCTTGGCTTCCTTAGCAACTGCTTTGGCGAGAATAGCGATCTTAATAAAAAAAGAAGAGAATTCTGCCAGGGGCAATCAAAAATGTATGGTAAATCCAAACGTTCCCTTCAAGCGATTTCAACACGCATCCTCGTATGGGAGCAATTGAATCAAGTTGAAATAGAAGAAGAAATAAAAAATTTGTTACATATAAATCACTCTATACCTCAAGCTAAATGTGAATCTGTACTTAGGATACTATATAATTCCGTAACAAAAGCCCGTGACGAACGAAGAGATGTAATGCCAGATATACGTAAAATTATTAGTGAACATATTAGTCAAAGAATGTTTACAGGTACTCACACGGAACGGCGTGAAATTGCTTCTTGTAAGCAAGCTCTAAAAGAACAGCATGTTTTATTGTTAACTGGAGTATCATTTTGTGGGAAAACCCATACTGCGGAATATATTGCTGAAACATTTAGGAATGAAGGTTATATAGGCTTTAAAGTATCTGATATAGATAAGGCTTCGCGAATTCTTACTGATATGAGTACCGAAAATAGAGTTTGCATTCTTGAAGACCCTTTTGGAGCAACTGAATTAGAGAAGGACTCAGCTGAGGTTTGGAGTAAGCTAAACTCCCTCATAACAAAAAGCGGTGAACATCGGAAATTAATAGTAACTTCTCGAAGTGATTTGATTCAAATGTTAACTAAGGAAAATCACATGAGTAAATGGAAGATACAAAACCACACTTGGTTTGATTTAACTGTCACTGATCCAGGGTTAGCAAATTTAATTTGGGAGCAATATTGTGAGGTAAATGGTGTTTCTGACGAAATAAGGTTAAAAATAGCTAAGGGTTTAGATGTGTCAATTTTACAGCCAGGTCAACTACGTCATTTAGCTTTTATCGACTCTTCAGAACTCCATAATAAAAGTAGAGAAGCACTAGAACAAATGGCAAAAGCGGATTCAAATCAATTAGGACTAGCTTTAATGAATAAAGGGAACCTTGAATTAAATCTTTTATTACTTGTATTAGGAATGAGTACTTCTCCAACTAAAGGTTTACCGGAGAAAGTATTATTTCAATTTGCTAAGGAATTAGGATTAGACTCAACAGAATTGTTTGAACAAGCAATCGAATATCTTGAAACCCATGGATATATTAGTTTCAAAAATGATTTGTGGCAATTTACTCATCCTACATATTTTGAAGCTGCCTTATTTGTAATTGAACATTTGGGTAGATATAAAAGGAATAATATCACAAAACTAATTGACATTTCCGTTTCTTCAATAGACAGCTATACTTTATTGAATATTGTAAGGAAGTTTGAGAGGATCTATATAGCACATAATAACGATGAATTTAAAAAATTAATTATGGACCAAGCTTTTATATGTTTAAAACATTCTTCACCTGCAGTTCGTGATGCAGTACTTCCATTTATGATTTCTCGAATGTCAGAACTGACTTATGAAGGGCAGAAATTATTGATGGATCATATTCAAAGTGGATATACTGATGGGCCTCATCTAGATTGGATCAACGGTCGTCCAGTCATAAAAGGTCAAGATGGATATTCTTTAGTTGATTTTGCAAGGTTCCAATTAAGTATTCAGTTATCTAAACAGCAGAGTGAAGATATTTTAAAAAAATTAGCTTATCCAGAACCCAACAATTTTGTACATTCTGAAGAAGCGTATAAAATATGTGAATATTTAATTATATTTCCGAATAAGGAAACTAATATAAGGTATCTCCAACAGTTGATGACTTACGATGAAGCTATAATTAGAAGTAAAGTAGCATTCTTTATTATGAAAAACCTAGCTGAAATAAAAGAGCTTACAGAGGTTGTACTTCAAGATAGACATCCTTTCGTAGTTAAAAGTGCCATTCATGGTTGTTTCCAAGCTTGGCCATATTTATCAACAGAAACACGTGAAGAATTAAGTATAAATTTGCATATTGCATTTCAGAAACCAGATATTTGTGCTGCTACAAATAATTTTATGGTTCGATTTTCAAAGGAACATACTTCTGATAGCATTGATTGGCAAGGAATTGATAAAGCTGATCGAGTTAAAATATGGGAATTATGGGCTGAGTTCTTTCCGATTTTTTTAAATTCGATTCCAATAATGTTCCTTGATGTGGATCAACCGTATTTATTTGATACTATAATAAAATCAGCTAAATATATTGATAACACTAAAATTAAATTTTCTTTAGCAGAGGCATGGTTCAATTGGTTAGAACGATACTTAATTAAGAGTGTTCCGCAAGATTATGGGTTGGGGATAACAGAGTATTTGATTTCTCAAGTATCAGACCCTATTCTCCGAAGACCGCTAGGACGAAAGTTATTAAATATGGACGATTCGTCATTAGTAACTGTTTCCTTGTCTGAATATATCTATTATTGGGATTTACTAAGTGATGAGGAGAAAAATGACGTTTTAGAATTATTACAAAGTAAAAGATATGACTCAAGATGGATTCGTGCGGTAGCTTTAACAAGAAAAAATATACCGAAAGAAATATTAAACTTAGATTCTAAGGTGGAAAATATTTCTCATCAACCAATTGAAAGATGGAGTGACTCCTTACCGACTTCACTTTTATCTGATTGTCTAGCAGTGGTGACAGGTTATCCATTTATACTTGGTAGCATTGGGTTAGTGGAAACAGATGTTGAAAATTGGAGAAAAATATTATTTCAAATTGTAAAAAATCCGAATCATTCGAGTTTTAATATAGCACTAGATTATATAATTCGACAGGTAATCAATGATCGTTTAAATGAAGATGAAATGGATATTATCGAAAGAACTTGGACTTCTTTGTGTAATCATTCTGACCTTGCTGTTAGAAATACTTGTTTCCAACGTCTTTTAGAGAAGACTGTAAATGTAAATGGACCAAATAGTAAAAGATTTTGGACAATATTTTTTGAAGCAACACCAAAGGAAGAAAAAGAAAAATATATCCAACAAATATTGAAATATATTGAACGCATTTCGCAAAATTGCCGTCAGATTGAGGAAGTCTTTGGAGAGGTGTTAGGATATGAAATTTTCACGCACCTTTTAGATGATATAGTTATTTTAAATAGTATAGATATAATAAAAGGATTACCTATTGAGGAACGAATGAAATTCATGGAAGAAATCTTGGTACAAAATAAACCAAGATTATTCCAGACTATTAATTTTGTTAAGAGCAACTTCGATTCTTCCGCTGAACAAACGTCTCGCTTAAGAGAACTTATAAAAGAACGTAGAGATGAAATATTAAATGCACAACGTATCGATTTTCAATCTGATTTAGAGATTGAAAATTGGATATTTAAACATAGAAATTGAAACATATTATTCATTTCCAGATAGCCTATCGATGTGTAAACAGTTTTAGTAAAATAATTTTTCAAATAAGATCATGTGATACCAATATTGCAAGGATAATGGTAATCAAAATTTAATTTATTGGAACTTTGATACTATCACTGAAGAATTTCTAAAGCAGTATTTTTATAACCGACACAAGCCTACTCAAATGTACTATTTAGATAAAAGTTTAGAGAGATATACTAGTAGTTTTATTAACTCTAAGACCTAAGCGGGTTTTAGAGTTCGTTTAATTTTGAAAGGAATGAATGTGACCATTTGGAACGAATTCAACTAAAAAAGCATATTAATTAAATAGAAAGTTTATTATTTTCTAGTTTGAAAATAGGGAGGAAAATAGTATTGAGACTATCTGAACTTCATCCAATCTTCTATCACATACGAATCGAACAAAAAAGACTTTTTCGGTTTTTAGCAAATTTAAAAGAAAGAAAACGGTTTGCCACGCATAAAGAGTTATCAACTACATTTCCCTATACTTGTAAAAAACATCAATCATTGCTGAAAAGAAAATTAGGAAACAGTGATCCTAAATTACAAGAAAATAAAATAATCAATTTAAAAATTGCTACGAGTGAAATCGATGACGTAATCATTAAGCCTGGTGAAACTTTTTCTTTTTGGCAACTAGTAGGGAAAACGACTGAGGCAAAAGGCTATATTGAAGGCATGCAGCTCGCAATGGGAGAAGTAAAGACGGGCATTGGCGGTGGAATTTGTCAGCTCGCTAATCTACTGTATTGGATGGCGCTACACACACCTCTTATTGTTACGGAAAGACATCATCATAGTTTCGACCCATTTCCTGATTCGGGGCGAACGCTTCCATTTGGGAGTGGTGCAAGTGTTTTTTACAATTATATAGACTTACGATTTTATAATCCGACATCCAAATCTTTTCAAATAAAGGTTTGGGTAACAGATAAACATTTAAAAGGCGCTATTTTTGCTAATGAAGAAATGCCTTACTCGTATCATATTGAGGAGAAAGACCATCAATTTTTAAAAAGAGACGGGAAAAACTATCGTCAAAATGAAATTTGGCGAAAGACAATCGATAAGATAACGGGACAAATGCTAAAAGAGGAATTGCTAATCAAAAACTTTTCAGAGGTGAAGTATCCTATACCGCTCGCTCCTGAATTGCCGTGAAGACGGCATAAATAGAACTTTTGTGAAAACTGGAAAACAAGACAAGCTTTCCGTCGTGCGATTTTTAAATCATTCAGCAATAGTTTTAGAGATTAATAAAATATAATGAAATTGGACTTCGAGACTAGATTTTTAATTTATAGGTGAAGCTACTACACTAATTTTTAAAGCACAACTATAAGTAAAAAATTTATAGTTGTGTTTTTTTTATTGAGCATTAAAAAACACCCTTTAAAATTTCACGTCAATAATCGACATATTGATTGTACTCATTGCAAAACTTTGTAAATTAATAGTGCATACACACATGTTATTACTATCTTGAGAATATAATAGGCCAAATGCCAAGTGCAATTTAAGCTTTTAATTGAATTGATTTGTTAAGGAATTAGGATGATACGAAGGAGTGTGAAATTTGTCGATTTTAAATCCTCAATACGCATTTTTAGAAGTTGATTTTCAAAATCCTAATTTAACTCAAGCAGAACTGAAGGTTGATAATATTTCTGAAGGGGTACGAACAAATAATGAACTCGTAGGAAATACAAAAATATCATTGAAAATAATACCACCTAATGTATATATAAAATTAAACTGGATGATAGGATGGCTCTTATGGATACCAGTAGATATTTATTGTGCCGCGGCTTTAGTAGTAGATAAATTCATATCGTAAAAAAGGTGAAACCACCATTCTATGGAAAGAAATTATCAAGCAGAATAAAATCTCATACTTAGTTAGAAAGATTAACTTTGATCAATTTCTTTTTCCAAAATGGAGTTTTTGCATTTAAAGGTTGACGGAAAAATTTAAATCAATCTTTATTCTAAAGCACAGCACAAGCTGCGAATAGATCCAATGATTGATTGTATAGTTTCACAATTTAAAAAACCTTCGTAACAGGCATAACATTGGGGACCAAAAGAACATATTGATTTTTTTTAAAAAAAGTGTATAAAAAATAATAATTAATCTATACTATTAAAGATTTTCACTTCAACCAATATGACTAGGAGGGTTAACCCGATGAGTACGATTGATCGTTTACTCTGAATAACCATCAACTGAAAGCTAAAGCAGGTTGTCTTAGGTTATTCTTAAGATCGAATGCGAAAAGCGAGACAGTATGTCATGGAGGAAAAAAGTAAGTGGTAATTAGCCCGGAATTATTTCCGGGTTTTTTGTATTTTAAGATGGATTAAGATCGATGTTTACAAAATAAAAAAAGCCCCAATACACACCTTTTTCTAAGATGAATATTGGGGGGGAGTTCAAAATTAATTAACGTTTATTTTCATTTTGAATACTACTGAAATCTACTTCCTCACCGAACTCTTCTCTGTTTTCATTTTTACGTTCTCTGTTAGCATTTTGATTTTGATTCTGCTGTTTTTTGTTGTCTTGAGTTTTATTATTTTTATGTTTATTATTTCCCATGATCATCTCACCTCCACCATTAGTGTGAGAGAAAGATGATTTTTTATCCGCAAAACTTACAATTAATTAATGAAATATATGTGATGAAACAAAAGGTATGGATATAGTAACATTTTCAATTCCGCAACATTTAACTCCGAACCGTTTTGTTTCGGTAACAATCTCCTTACATACTACATGTGGAGGAATGATATCAGAAATCGTAATTGAAAAAGTATATCTTGCACAAGGGGTAACAGATTTACGTAAATCAATTGATGAGCTAGCGGCTATTGTAAAAGAAGAATTTGAGTTAGACACCTTTTCAAACGCGAGCCATGAAGCAAGCAAACTTGTTTTGTAAACAAAAATGACCACTCTTAGGACGTGGTCACTTTTCATACTAACTTACCTTTTTTAAATTGAGCGCTGGGTTTATCACTGCTCCTTTTTTCACAACATATAACCCAGCGAAAATAACAAGTCCACCAAACAATTGCATGATATTCACCTGTTCGCCTATCGTTACAGCAGCAAATATAACAGCAAATAGTGGAACAAGATACATATAAACCATTACTTTTGTTGAACCAATTTTACTAATTCCAACGTACCACATTGCTAGCCCGAAAATTGTTGCAAATACAATAGAATATCCTAACGAACCCCAACTTAGCATATCAGACGGCAATGTTAAGGAGTTTACATTTATTAAGCAGTATAAAACAAGCGGGATAATTCCTAATAACGTTGACCAAGCGGTTACTCGCATCGCAGAATATTTCGTAATTAGCGGCTGAGCAAGGATTGGATACCAGCCCCATGCGATTGACGCAACCAATCCAATTATATTTCCAAACCATGCATATTCATATGCAGATTGGTTCGTATGTCCAGTTAATAGTACAAGTGCTGCTCCTCCAAAAGAAAGCATAGATCCGATTTGTATTTTCAGAGAAAAACGTTCTTGTTTATGCAATATAGCTAAAATCCCTGTAAAGATTGGTGACATCGCAATTAGTAATGAAGCGTTCGTCGCAGAAGTATGTTTTACTGAAAGCATAAAAAGCGTTTGATATAATGTTGTCCCAACAATACCAACCACCAAAAGTCTCAACCAGTCTTTCCTCTCTATATGTAATGAACGTTCCATAATAAAGGTAATAAATAACAAAATTGGTGATGCAATTAAAAATCGCATACTATTAAATTGAATGGATGACATATATGCCACTCCATATTTTCCTATCGAATAGTTTGCTCCCCATACTAAAGCAACTGACATTAGGAGCCATTCCATTTTCCTTTGTTTCATCCAAATCTCTCCTTCACACATTTAGTATAGTGAAATTGGCCCCCTGTAACACCAGCCAATTTGCTGTTTTTTTACACGGCCAATTTGCTATAATGGTAAGAATGAAGGAACAAGGAGACGTTACAATTGAAATGGAAGTTAGATCTAGATAGTAAAATTCCGATTTATCTACAAGTTGTTGATTATATTGAAAGGCGTATTATGTACGGAGAGCTTCCACCAGGAAGTTTTCTCCCTTCAGAACGCAAGCTAGCAGAACAACTTCAAGTAAATCGAAGTACAATTACAACAGCCTATAATGAACTACGTGCAATGGGAATTGTTGAGAGTACAACTGGAAAAGGAACAAGGGTCAGTACACAGATGTGGGGTGTATCGCCAAAATTCGCACCGAATTGGAGCGGTTTTGTGGAAGGTGGGACATTTTTACCTAACTTACCACTCCTTCGCTACATTCGTGAGGAAGTTCAGCAAAATGAAAATATCATTGATTTTGCAAATGGTGAACTTGGATGTGATTTATTTCCGCATCAGCAATTACAAGCAATTTTACATCAACAACCACTAACGCAATCGTTAAGCTATGATCATCCACAAGGATATCTTCCTTTACGAAAAATTGTAGCTAAGTATATGAAGGAGCATTTACAAATTGATGCAACCGAACAATCGATTATGATTACTTCCGGTGCCCAACAAGCACTGCACCTTATTGTGCAATGTTTATTAAATCCAGGCGATGCAGTAGCATTTGAAAGTCCGTCGCATTGTTATTCCTTACCTCTTTTTCAATCGGCTGGCATTCGTATTTTCCCATTACCTGTTGATGAACATGGCATTCATCCAGATGATGTACATGAACTTTATCGAAAGCACCGTATTAAAATGATTTTCTTAAATCCCAATTATCAAAATCCAACAGGGACACTCCTTCATCCAAAAAGAAGAGAAACACTTCTATCTTTATGTGCCGATTTACGAATTCCAATTGTCGAAGATGACCCTTCTAGTTTATTAACATTAGAAAATAAAGAACAAACATGTTCAACTTTAAAATCAATCGATACAAACGGAACAGTCATTTATGTTCATTCTCTGTCAAAACTGATAGCACCAGGATTGCGAATCGGCTGGCTCGTTGCTCCTCAGTCCGTTATTGAACGATTATCAGATGCAAGGCACCAAATGGAATTAGGCTTAAGTATCTTTCCGCAATGGATTATGCAACAATTTTTTGAAACAGTTCCATTTGAAACACATTTACAACAGTTACGATCTAAATTATTACAAAAAAGAAATGTATTGGTAGACGCATTACAATACTCCCTACAGGAGGAACTCTCATTCCCCATGCCGACAGGTGGTATTTACATATGGGGAAAATTAACACAACCTATACAAGAAAAACAACTCACTATTCAAGGTTTAAAACAACAAGTTGCCTTTATGCCTGGCAGTATTTTCGGTGCAAAAGATGGTTATATTCGTCTGTCATATGGAAAAGTAGATATAAATGATATTACTGAAGGGGTCTCTCGACTTCAAAAAGCAATCAACTTTTGTTATGAGTAAAGGCTTCCAACATTACGATTGGAAGCCTTTTGATTTACATATATGATTTGTACCAATTCGGTATATAAGTAAATGTAAAGTAACTCCAAAATATAAGATAAAAGTTGATTTTGGAGTTATTTTTTGTTTACCTCACTTTTTTTCGGCACACTACAACTAGATGGCATATCCGTTGACCACGGCAAGACTTTATCAATTTCTTCTTTATTTTTGAATCGATATTGGGGAGTGTTTCAAACAAATAAAGAAGATAGTGATAGGGACTTAAACTAGTAGGTGGGGAATATTTGACGCTTACAATTAAAATAGATTTAATAATTGGAATAGCTATTGTACTTATAGTGTTTTTCTCTTCAAGCATAATTGAAAAAAGGATAAAATCTATTGAAAAACAAAACAATCGTGTAATAGAAATAACTGGAAGACATTAGAGATAAAATATAAATTGATATTCCACTAAACCAGCTAATAGATTGTCAATAAAAATCTTTTAAATAAAAAAACACTTCATGGGCATTACGTGCATCCCCGGTATGTGTATATACTTCACGCATTCTACTAACTAGAAAAACCTCATAGTCCATTGCTAGCCCAAATAAAATTCCAATCACAATGACTGGTAAGAAGCTTGCTTTTCTTGAAGATCATTGAGTTGCATATGCAGCTCTTTTTCTTACGATTAGTCAAGTATCTATAATAACTTTCTTAACTCTCTGATATTATTTTGATAAATTGGGCCATGCCGAATAAGCCTAGTGATTTTTCGATTTTTCATAAGGCTTTAGTATGTTAAACTGATGCTACGACTGTACTAGGGAGCCAACCTGTAGTCGTAGTTTTGATTATGTGTGACAAGAAAGAAGATCGTTTTCAATAACTTGTTTACACATGCGATGGAGGCAACCTTATGACATTTGTTATAGGGTTGCGTTTTTAATTTATCGTAGTACTCAACGATGTGATTTCCACCAAATCGTCGCTGTCTAATCATGTTCTGAACGGTTAGATACATTATTTTACGTAGGTGTTTATTGCCGCGTTTATTAATCTTGTCTTTAGCTATAAACTTCCCGGATTGATACCGCCTAATATCAATACCTGTATAGGCATTCAACTGTCTGTTGTTGTCAAACCTCTGAATGTTCCCAATTTCTGCTATGATTCTGACAGCTGAGTTAGCTCCAATAGCCGGAATACTACGTATTATGCTATACTCTTCAAGCCTTTCGGCTATCGACTCCATTTTACTGATACATTGTTCTTTCTGAAGGAGAAGCTCTTGAAACCGTTTAGCATATACACGAACTTGATCACAAACCACATCTGTTGAAGACGCGGCGGGGTAAGATTGCTTTGCGGCCTCTATTAATTCAACAGCTTTTTCTTCTGCTTTGTTTACTGCCATTCGTTTATTTGTGTTTGCGAGTATTCGATTTTTAATGATTGTTTTTGAATGATTCAAGACTAGATCTGGATGAGGGTATAATTGTACTACGTTTAGGAACAGTTCAGACTTGGTCGTGAAAATATTCTCGAGTTCAGGAAATGTTTCCTGGACGACCTTATGCAATCGACTGCGGGTGACGCTCAATTCATCATCCAATTCGCTGTAGTGTCTCGATAATCGTTTTAACTGACGGTAAACATCATTGGAATCTGTTTCAATCCGTCTTTCGTGCGTAAAGTGTGTGAGTGCCAATTGATGTGCATCACTTCGGTCCGTTTTGTGAATCCGTAAGGAATCACATTGGAGTTTTGCTTCCAAGGGATTTAATAGGCAATAACTATAGTTGTTCTCTTGCATGAAACGTTCCAATGTTCTTGAATAGACTCCTGTAGATTCAAATACGATATGAGGTTGCTCATCATATCCTTCAATTAAGTCATCAATTAACTTTTTAAGGTCCATAAATCCCGGACGATTGTGCGCAATTTCCTTTTCCAACTGACATTTTTTCAGCGCGTTATAGACAACCATATAACTCTTTCCCATACTAATATCAAAGGCGATGACATGTTTCATGTTCTCCCTCCCTATGTGTTTTGAAGTCTTCACATTAGCCTTATTGATTCCCATTTCTTATACACGATCTCAAAGGATCCAACATACTTAAACCTGATTCAAATAAGGTTGTGAAGTAGGTCAGTTTTTTTTACGGATTCAAGATCCAAAGAGCTGCCCGACCTATTCTTCACCTCTACTATATAAAAAAATAGTAGTACGAACCAATGCCTTGGTCTGCACTACTAATCTTAGTATGTTTTCTTTATTGAACTCCCATGAAAGAACTTAATCATCTTTCATATTCTGTGGTGTAGCTCTGGTTTTGCGCTACATGGATGGCTAACGGGGCAGGTTAGTCAAATTTTTTTTTACACTTTTTTCAACATCTTTCTTTTTTTGAAAAAATGTTTATAATTATCTTAACCTTTTGTGTTTTATCACTTTTCTAACATTTATTACTCAATTTAGGGGCGCTGATCATGGGGATAACGACATTATTATTAAATGCATTCATTATTATCATTTGTATTTTTTTCTATCAAATATTTTGGTTAGATAAAGATGGAAAAGAAGCGCGTAATACTATATTAATTTCCTTTCTTTCATCCATCGCGGTTGTTCTTTGTATGACATTCCCGTTTAAGTTTAATTGTGGATACATATATGATTTACGGCTTATCCCAATCCTTTTAGCTGTTCTCTATGGTGGTTTTAGGAGTTTTATTTTTATTACTGTTATATTTGTTTCTTACCGTTTTTACTTAGGCGGAGACGGAGTCTACCCTGCAGTTATTGTATATTTTATGGCCACTTCCATTACTATGGTATCCCAATATTTTCTTGCTGGTTATTATAAAAAAAGAAAAATATTGTTCAGCTTATTGCTTATGTCTCTTTGCACTATTTCCTTTTCTATATTCGCTTTAATGAACCAAATACGGATAAACGATAAAGTTCAACCTGATTTTATTCACTTTTTATTCAATTATATAGTGATCAATATTCTGACTGTTTTATTGTCTCTTTATTTAATTGAAGGAATGATAGAAAGGTTTAAAATGAAAGAAAAAATTTACCGTGCAGAAAAATTTATGGTGACTTGTGAATTAGCAGCGTCTATAGCCCATGAAATAAGAAACCCGTTGACTACTGTATATGGATTTATGCAGATGTTTAGTAAAAACGAAATCTCTGAAACACAAAAGGATGACTATTTGCAAGTCATGCTAATGGAGTTAGAAAAAGCGCAACACGTTATTAACGATTATTTGTCCCTTATAAAACCACAACATGTTGCAAGAGAATTATTAGATATTAGACCAATTGTTGAGCAAGTAATAGAGGTTATTTTACCGATCGCCATCCAATGTAATGTTAAAGTTGAAAGCGATAATGAATGTTCCTATTATATATATGCCAACACCGATAATCTAAAAATGTGTTTAATTAACATTGCAACGAATGGGATTGAAGCCATGACTAATGGAGGGATGCTCCGAATTAATGTGAAAAAGGTAAAGAATCGTATTGTGATTGATATTATTGACACAGGAATTGGAATGTCTTCTGAGGAGATAAATCGAATTGCTATGCCGTTTTATTCTATAAAAGAGAAGGGAACCGGGCTAGGTACGATGATTGCATACAGTATTGTAAAAGGATTAAACGGAGATATAGAAATAAAAAGTGAAAAGGGAAAGGGAACACGGTTTTCTATTATTATTCCTTCTTCCTAATAGAAATCGTAGGGCAAAAAAATTTCGACGATTTAGAGCTTGCTGCTAAAGTACAGTTCGAAAACGAAGAATTTAAAGACGAAAAAGAAATTGAGAAAATATCCGGATACAATAACGCCATTTTGGAGTGTATAAACCCAATTTATTTATATGATTTAAATGATTAAAACAACCTAATTGAATAGGATTGTGAAGTATTACACTTAAACTAACGGGTGCTTTACTTAAAGATTATTGAGTTGCATAAGCAGCTCTTTTTTTCTTATTGAGCTAACGAGGCAGTTTAGTTGAATAATCTTCGGCTCATACAGTTATAGCTGTAAATGAAGAATAATTAGTAGGGGATAAAGATGGAGGCTGTTTAATTTAAGTCGTTTGAAAATAAATGGAAATATCTGAAAAGGAAGGTTTAAATACAAAAGAGGCTTATTATGTTGATTAGCCTCTTTAAATAATGAATTTCTATCAAAGAAATCTATTGATTATTACCACTGTCTGTATGAACAATGATTTTCTGCTTCATTTTTTTTACTTCCGATTGACTATAAAAATAAAATAACAGCCAAACTAGTGCAAAAATTAATGCATTAAATAGTAACAATAGAATCGTTAGTTTTATCGAAAATGTTGGAAGCCATTTTAAAGAAAAGGCGACAGCTATAAAGGTCCCTATAGCGATAAAAAAATGACAAGCACTTTGTTGTAAAAATGTTAAACGTTCTGTTCTATAGACGTATGAAGGTAGTATACAGGCAATGCCAACAGTAACTGATCCGAAAACTTGTTGTGGAAAATTAGATATAACAGCTTCTAAAAACAAATCCCCTTTCAACCAATATCCAATAAGATTTACAAAAACAAAAACTGTACAGCCCATACTTATTCCGAACCATAAATTCTTGAAAAAGTTCATGTACTTATACCCCCAAGCGCTCTTTAAATGATTTTTTATAATTGCGTGAAATGACTTCTTTTATTCCTAAAGTAAGCTCGATTTCCATTGTGCCATTAAAGGAAGCTTCAATATTTCTGATTTTTCTAGGATTAACGATGGCAGATTTAGAAATCCGAATAAATCCTTCCCCTAGTTGCTGCTCTAACTCGTACAAAGGTTTATTCATAAGTACACGATTACCATCGTCGCTATATAGTACTAAATCTTTGCCTTCCGTCCTAATAGCTATAACAGAACTAGGCTCGATAATATGTACTTTATTGTTAGCGGTCCCTGTTAAAATTTGTTGTTCTTCTTGTTGTAAGAGTGAGATTGCAGCCTGTATAGTTGGCGTTAATTTAGAAACGCAGATTGTTATGTAGGGTTCATCAATTTGTGGATCAATTTTTATGTCTATCTTCAACTCCATCACCTCTCTATAAAAATATACCATATATTACAAATCGAATAATGCAAGTTGTCATCCATAAAAAGCATTTCACCTTTCAATAAAGACATGTTACATGTAACGTATTGTTGCTAAACTTTGATGTCGTTATATTAGGCCTTAGAAACATTAATTTAATATAAGGGGACAGTTAATATGAACGAGATCACAACGCTAAAAGAGCGAAGAAAGGCAGGATGGATATTAGCAAGCATATCAAGTATGCTTTCATTAAGTGTTATTTTTTGGTATGTAACTAATCCTAAAAAATTTATTGAGAATGGATTGGGCTATTCACCGGAAATATACCTGAACTTACCTATGTGGTTTTTCACTGCATTCATCGTAATCGGGTATATTTCCTATACAATGTTTGCAATACCTTTAGTAAAAAGCAATTTGTTCACATTTTCTTGGCTTAAATTGATTGGTATATGGGCTGCTATTGTAAGTGGAATAGTAGAAGAAGTTGTATTTAGACATTTGCTCATGGAGTATGTATTATCTACTGGATTTTCAAATCTTTCACAAGTAATAATCTCAGGAATTGTGTTTGGAATTGCTCATGGCGCATGGATGTTATTGCGAGGAGAGATGGAAATTGCGCTTCCAGCAATTCTTTCAACGACAATCTTAGGTTGTCTACTTGCGATGCTCTATATTTATACCGGAAGGAGCACCTTTGCACCAATTGTAGCCCATATTCTAATCAATATGGTAATAGAGCCATGGTTGATGCTAGCTGCCATTTCAGGGAAGTGGCAGCTAAATAAAAATTCATGGTAATAATTGAGAGGAATGTTGTGTAATTTCGCCCCTCGATATTAAATAATTTTATGGGAAAAGGTTATTTAATTTACCACCGTTAGCAAATTTGATGTTTTTTCAGGACCTATGAGGTTCAGTTGTTTAATCTAAACTCTTCAATTCCCATAAAAAAACGTATTAATCTTTCATTTTCTGTGATGAAGCGTCGATTTTATCCGATGTGGATGGCTAACGGAGGGATTTAATTCAACCAGCTATAAGCTATTTTAGGATTAAGCCCATATTTTAGTTATTCCATTAAAGGGCGCGATTGTGGGAGAAGCGTCGCTGTTCTTATTAAACTAACGGGGTGCTTTACTTGAAGACCATTGAGCTGCTTAGACAGCTCTTTTTTTCTTATTGTACTAACGAAGCAGGCTAGTTCAATAAGGAATGGCAAGCTAGATGAAGGATATTTTATAAAGTTGGTCGAATATAACCCTTGTCCAAATGAAAATAATTAACCCATTTTCATTTAGGAGTTTGAAAAGCAATAATTTAAAATAGATGAGGGTGAAATAATGAATATTTCAGTATTAGGTTGTGGACGTTGGGGAACCTTTTTGGCTTGGTACGCTAATAAAGTTGGGCACGATGTTATGTTATGGGGGAGAGAAAACTCCAGGAATTTTAAACATTAAAAGATTTATTTTTAAGACCTGTAAAATTTGAGTTTGAGTAAGAATATGCCATATCTTTTCCTTTAAACAGAAATCAAGACTTCACGATTATATTGGAGTCTTTTTTTGTTTGTCTTTACACGACAAAAATAACTCATAATCGTGCTGCGGATTGTGTACTGTGCTCGATTACAGGAGGATATGATGGGAAGACGTGAGAACTGTCAAGTGACGAGTTAAAAGTGGTTCAGAAGGATAAGACAGATGAAAAAGCATTTGAGAAGTTTTAAGAGATTATTACTAAAAGTTGTATGGAGCATTTTAGAATGAAGAGGAGATGATTAAATCGAGCGGATGAATTTAAACTTCTTACGGAATGAAAGCAAGAGAGTTACCATTAGAACTTGGCAAATAAAGGGGTGAATGAATAAATTTATTATGTAAACTATGTTCGGAGATTTGAAATGAAGTGGAATAATTCAATTAGAACATCCAAAAGAGTATTTAATCCTTACACATTTCATTGCCACTTTCTTTTTTTAATAGTTGACTGTCAAAACAGTCTATCCGCAATGACAATTATATGTGTAGGTTCGAATTCATTGTATCCTAATACCTGCAAGTTAGGGACAAACAGAAAAAATCACCCATGTCATTGCGAGTGATTTTTAAAAATCTAATAGATAGTTAGGTTCATAATAATTTGCTCGCCAATACGTCCCATTCTTCTTTCCCCGTTATCGACAAAGCCAACTTTTAAATACAAATTTTGAGCCGGAATATTTTTATGATTAACGACTAAAACAACTTCATTACAATCTTTAAATTTTCTTTTAATAAATTCAGGCAGTGCTAGCATCCCTATTTTTGCGTATCCTTTTCCTTGTTGTTTATGGTCAACAGACAATGCAGTAAGCAGCATAGCTTTTGGATTATTAGAGTACTCTTTTACTCTTTCTGTTGCATGCAGGACAAAAAATCCTACAGGTATATTGTGATTCAAAATAACAATCGGGTATTGTCCAACCATTTCAATAGAAATATCTTTTGGAAGGGCAGTAAATTGACTTTGTTCGTCCGGAAGCTCGAAGTCATTCAAAATATCGACATACTCTTCTGAAAAATGTACTAATTCAATGGTGTTCGTTTTTTGCATAAAATTGCCTCCTTTTTTATTATTCTAATACCAGAACGAACGTTCGTCAAGAGACTTAATTTATAAATGATATGTATTCATCTTTAATTTGATGGTGAAATATAGTTAATCAACACGTCTGATAGATTATATTAATATTAAAAGAAGTGGAAAATTAGGGGGAATGGAAAATGGTGTTACTTAAATATGAAGTAGAGGAATACGAGCTAACAATGTTAAAAGAAGTTTATCAATCAGTAGGATGGATGAAACATGACGAACGCATAATAAAAAAAGTTTTCAATGCAAGTACACATCAAGTTTTCGCAGTAAAAGATCATAAAATTATAGGTTTTGCGAGAGCTCTTTCAGATGGTACCTTTAATGCTGCGATTTATGATGTTGTAGTACATAAAGATTATCAAGGAAGTGGGATAGCTAGAACTCTTTTAGAGGATATCATTCAGCAATTAGCAGATGTTTCTTGTATTCAGTTAATTGCAACGACAGGAAATGAACCTTTTTACGAAAAGATCGGCTTTAAAAAATTGAAAACGGGTATGGCAATATACAAAAATCCGCAACTAGCAGAGGAGTATTTGGAAAGCAATAATTCTTGAGGAGGAGAATACAAAAAAGCTGTAGCGTACGGCATCGCTACAGCTTAATATTGACTTGCTTAGGTTAGTCAGTAAAGCGATTATATCATACAATAGGGAAAACTAAAAATAACAACAGCTATATTTGATGAAGTATTTAAACATAAGGAAAAATTTAAAGAAATCACTTGTTTTCATTTAAATCTTCAACAAACAATTCTAAATGAAATTTCATTCATTATCCTTTCACTTCACTACCTTATTTGAAATTAAATCCCCCAAAAAAATCCGAACGCGAATTCTGACATGTAAGTGTTTAATAAAAAAAATATCATTTGTCCTTGAATCTCCAGTAGCGTCACCTTTTATGATGAATTTAGTTACTCACTTTAGAAGGTAACAATCAAATATGCTATTGGAGGAAAAGTACAATGAAAAAAGAGACTTTATTAAACAGAGGATTGGCAAGTTTAATGCATCTGTTCTCGCTATTATTAACCTTTATTTTGCCAATATTGGTATACTTAGTATCAAGGGATAAGAATAAATATTTTGCTGACCATGCAAAAGAAGGGATGAACCTTCATTTTACTTTCTTTCCAGTTTTTTTGTTATTAACTTTTATTTCTAAAAAATGGAGCGCAGTTTCAATCCTTTCTTTTACACTTATTATTCTTGAAACAATATTAATTTTAATTGCAGCAATCTATACTTTAAATGGAAAAAAGTTTTCTTATCCCGTTATAAGATACTTTAAAGTCAATCATTAAGGAGAGAATAATTTGTCGGGGAAAGGTATTTTTACGATAGGTGAACTTGTGCAAAAGTCT
This sequence comes from Lysinibacillus xylanilyticus, assembly GCF_001183605.1. GTDB lineage: Bacteria > Bacillota > Bacilli > Bacillales_A > Planococcaceae > Lysinibacillus > Lysinibacillus xylanilyticus. Next base: position 782,811 of record NZ_LFXJ01000005.1, read on the forward strand.
GGTGTTAGTATTAGAACACTTCGATATTATGACAGCATAGACCTACTGAAACCAAGTGATTATACAGAGGGTGGACATAGACTATATTCTACAGAGGGCCTATCTACATTACAAAACATTAAGTCATTACAGTTTCTAGGCTTGTCGCTAAAGGAAATTAAAGACGTACTGCAAAAAAACACTGTTAAAGGTGAAATTATCTTAAAATCGTTAAACGATCAAAAACAGTTATTTGAAGCGAAAAAACTTGAAATTATAAATGTATTATCTGATTTAAACCATCTTATTGAAACAGTGAAAGATGAGGAAATCATCAATATCGAGATATTTTGTGCTATGCTACAAAAATTAATGTTTGCTGAGAATACTGAAACATGGTTTAAAGAACACTTTTCAGATATAACTGATGAATTATTTAGTATAAATAAATCCGAAGAAATCGATTTAGATAAAAAATGGACTAAAGTTTTATCAGAAATTAAACATTTAACATTTACAGAAGCTATACCTTCTACAAAAGAAGCCCAAGAGACTGTTAAAACACTTCTGCAACTTATGAATGAAACCGTGAAAGGAAATTTAGATATGATGGAAAAAAAGCTACCATTCACAGAATCGTTGAAATTTCCGAATCCTTTTACAGAAAAGGAGCAAATATTTTTAAAAGAAGCGATAAGTATATATCAAAATAATTGTTACAACACCCAGGCGACGATACAGAATTAAGATATGAATATCCGGCAATGAAAACGACGCAAGTAGAAAAATTGCTAGTATGAAAATTAAACCCCAATTGTGTCTAACAATTGGGGTTTAATGAAGAGTTTAATCAGTAAATGTTGTGGTAGCAAATCACATGCCTGCTCCAATTAAAGCTGCATAAATCATAAATAACCCTATAGGAGTTTCAATTGAAGCTGATGACAATCCAATACGACAGATAAAAAATAATAGTCAATAAACGTACTATCAATATACGAACTAAAAAGTATATGATAGTCTTTACCATTGAACTTTAACTAAATTCTCCTATAAAGCCTCAAACTTTACACCACATACTTTGATAATCACAGTTAATATCCTCTCGTACATATCTATAGAAAAAATCAGTGAATCACATAAGAATACGATTCAAGACATATAAATAAAGGTGGCTTAAAAATAACAGTCTAAAAGCATTGATGAAAATTAAGAAAATATTCAGTTTTTGGTAAGAAAAATATTAACTTTGTGATATATACTTATAAAAAAAGGAAATTAATGAAACCGTTTGAATATTTAAAACGTATTGGTAGTAGGAAGAATATTGAAGTAGGTGAGGACATGGCATACACCATTTACATAGTATTAACAAAAACAGGTACATTACTATCAAAAGCAATAGGCATGTATACTGGAAAAGAGATGAACCATGCGTCCATTGCTTTTGATGAGGAGCTCTTTGAAATGTATAGCTTTGGACGTAGACAATTAAACAATCCTTTAAGTGGGGGTTTTTTGCGAGAAGATGCAGAAAGAGGACTATTTGAAACAGCTGATTGTGTCATTTATCGTTGCAAAATATCTCATTATCAATACTTAGAGATGATGAAAATCGTACAACATATGTATTGGAATCGTGATCGCTATAAATATAATTTTATTGGGCTTTTTGGAGTTATGATGCAAAGGGAGGTTCGAAGAGAGCGTGCCTATTTTTGCTCGCAATTTGTGGCGATGCTATTAAAGGTTGGTGGGCTGAAAGTTTGTCAAAACCCAGCATTAATGACACCTCATTGTATCGCACAATTACCTTACTTAGAAAAAGTATATGCTGGGAAGCTAGCAGACTATTTACAAAGTGTACGTTCACCAGCAATGTTATACGGCTAGGGAGAAACCTCATATTATTTTAATTATTTTTTATCCCCGCAATCATAACGCCTCGGCGCATCTAGATATCCGTCGAGGCTTCACATTTAGGCCCTGTCTCTACAGAGTGTCATAGGACTTAGTAACTTGATCCCGTAAATTCACTCGATGCCACTGATTAATAAAAATAGCTAGTAAAATTGGGTATTATTCTCTTTATAGTGTGTTATATACTTTATAGTAGAATTATATGGAATATAGGAATACATAGGAGGCGTTGTTGATGAGCGAAGAAGTAAATGCATCTGGTTGGGACGCGATTGATCAGGAATTATTAAAAGTTTACGGAGACCAGGAGCCGAAGCATTATGGAACCGTTATTCCATATTTATTAGGAGGCGAAGATCCGCTTGAAGGAATCAGTGCCTATAAAAGTGAGACACCAGTTCCACACTGGCATTTTGTAACTTATGGATTTTCTGAATTATATGAAAAAGATTCAGAGGATGCTGAATGCAGCGGATATGGGTTTGAGTTAACATTTCGTCTTGCACGAAAAGAAGATGAGGAGGAGCCACCAGCGTGGGCGTTGAATTTGCTGCAAAACATGGGAAGATATGTTTTTGACAGTGGCAATGTTTTCAGAGCAGGCGATTATTTGGATGCTAACGGTCCAATCTGCCAAGGAGCTGACACTCTTTTAACGGCGCTTGCATTTACGATAGATCCTGAGTTGCCTGCGATTGATACACCAAATGGACAGTTGGAGTTTATTCAAATGGTAGGCATAACAGAAGATGAGCTTGAGGCGATGCAAACTTGGAATACTATCGGTGTACTAAATGCAGGTCTTGAGTATATCCCGAGCTATGTTACTGATTTATCTCGTGCATCTCTTTTACAGATTTCATCCATTGCCGAAGCTGTAGAAAAAGGAATGGCGGAAGAAGGCTCCAATACCGGCTATTTATTTGTGGACCAACTAGCTTGGGAGCAGGGGAAAAAGGGATTGTTCAGTAAACAACCTAATAAGTTAACGTTGGGGGCAAAACAAGCGGGAATAATCGGCAAACTATTACGCGGACGGATTTTAAAAGGGAAAAGACTAACCTTAGTTGGTCGAGAAATACGAGTTGTATTTGAGCCAGGAGAAAAATGTGGGTATAGCGTGGAAGAAGCGGATATTACCATCACATTAAATGACAAGGCAGTTATGGAACTCAATCAAAACTTAATGCCGCAAGAACAAGAGTTTAAAGTATCCTCTATACCGGGGCTTTCCATTCAAATTGCAAAAACGTATATTAAAGATCAGCAAGGAAACGTTGTAGAAACAATCGGATGATAGAATATAGTCTCCCGCTAAAACGAACAGTATATCCAAATGATGTGTCTTTGGGTTCGTATAATAGTGGGAGATTTTTTATTAACCAGATTCTTTTGAATCAGACCGAACATCGTAAGCTCCTTCTAAGGGAGCAACATCCAGAATTCAGATAACAATCCACGTGCAATCCTCATTTAAAACTTTTTCAAGAAAACTAACAATACTACAATGTTCAATCTTATAGTTAAACCTTTTCTGCTATAATGAATGACTGTAGAGATTGGGGTGATAAAAATGCATATCGTTACAATTGAAGGCGTGCCATATGATTGGTTTAAGCAATTACAGGAAATTCATGCACATGTATTTGATGGAGCAAATCTACCACTAGAAAAACTTGAGAGTAAAGAAGGACTCGTTTGTTTATTAGCAGTAGAAAATGAAGATATCATAGGCTTTAAAATAGGTTACACACACCCTGATGGCATTTTTTATAGCTGGTTAGGAGGTGTCCATGAAAAGAAACGGGGTCAGGGAGTTGCCAGTCAATTAATGAGGCGGCAACATGAACACCTACAGGCACTTGGCTTTAAAAAAGTTCGTACATATGGAAGAAATGAGCGAAAAGCAATGCTTATCACAAATCTTAAACACGGATTTGATATTGTCTCAACTTTTGTGGATAAAAAAGATCGACATAAAATAGTGTTTGAAAAAACATTGGAATAGGAGTTTTATTATGAAGGCATACTTAGCAAATGGATTATTTTCTTTAGGAGATCGTTTAGTCAATGAGCAGCTCGCTGCGGCAATTAGAGAGGCAGTACCAGGTATTGAATTATACGTACCACAGGAGAATGATGCGATAAATGATAAAACGGCATATGCAGATAGCTTAGCGATTGCGCAAGCGGATTTAGAGATGCTGCAAAATAGTGATGTATTAGTAGCCGTTTTAGATGGCGTTGAGATTGACTCAGGTGTAGCAGCAGAGATTGGTGCATTTGCGATGCTGAATCGACCAATCGTAGGCGTATTTACAGATGTTCGTCAACAAGGCCGGGACAATATGATGAAAATAGAGGCACTTGTACGGGACGGAATGGAAAATCAGTTTGTTTATCGTAATTTATTTGTTATTGGCCTGATTAAGCGCACGGGAGTGATTACGACTTCCATTGCTGAAGCAGTTCAAGCTGTTGAAAAATATGAAAAATAGGAGGAGTATTGTATGTTACTATCAACAACAGATATTGTAGTAGGAAAAGAAATTGTAGAAACTATAGGTTTAGTAAAAGGTAATTCGGTACAATCGAGAAATATTGGCCGCGATATGATGGCTGGACTTCGCAATATTGTCGGAGGAGAGATGAAGGAGTATGCAGAAATGCTCGTTCGCTCCCGAGAAATTGCTACGCAAGATATGGAGGAAGAGGCAAGACGACTAGGGGCAAATGCTATTGTTGGGATAAGATTTTCCACATCATCTGTTATGGAAGGTACATCAGAGGTATTAGCATACGGAACAGCGGTAAGAGTAAAGGAATAATCCCAGCCGGCAGAAGACGCATGACTGCTTATATAAGGCAGTGGAAAGATAATGTGATACTTATACATTAATCGTAAAAAAGTGGTTGTGTTATAATTGTATAGTTAAAAAATAAGGAACCGCCAATCATATTGATTGGTGGTTATATTTTTACTTAGATTTATAACACCTATATTTTCCTTTACTGAAAGGAAGTCACAGGATTTTCACAGAAGATATGGCTATACTTCTCCATAGAGCATTCAAACTGATATTGAAACTGGTACAAAGACAAATATTGAAAAGATGTCGTTCAGAAAAATGCAGCTAATAATGGAAAAATATATTACTTAGATCTAGATGCTTGGTATCAAGCAGATGGTGGTACCCAATCTTAGAAAATGAAAATCGCAAATATATTAGAAGCGTTTAATTAATTCAACTTCACTTAAGTAGAAAATCCATGGGGTATTAACTCGTGGATTTTTTTCCAAAAACATTTATCTTATGAAGGCTCAATATTATTTTTTTACTCAAGTGTATGAAAATGAGTGAAGTTTCTTCTATTTATAATATAAATGCTCGCAGCATACTTTCAATCAATCTTTATTTGAAAGTTTTGTATAGTTAAAAGTCAAATAAGTTATTTATATTTTGAACTTTTTACTGCTGTTCATTATAACTCGGAAGAGAACTAATGTTCTTGTTGTTTTAGGAGGATTGATTATGAGTGGTGTAAGATGGTTGTATATTTCTAAAGATAATAAAATTTATAAGATTCCTAATCCTAAAGATGGGAGATTTAAAGAAATAAAGGAGCTTTCAGAGCAGGATGTTTTAAAGGTTATGCTGTACTACAGAACAAAAAATAGAAAGCCAGACAAACTAGTAATGGTTGAATTTGACCGAATTACTCTTGACTCACAAGGGGTGTATGAGGTGAATGATGAAAGGAAAAAAAGGATGCTACAAAATGCCTTTCAGTTTATATATAATACCCCTCAACAATTGGCAGATAACAAATCACCATTCGAGTTGCCTCTAGCACCTAGCGTTCCATCCAATTTTGAAAAAAAGGCTTTATATGAATATTTAAATCAGAATTACCCTAACTTAGGAAACGATGCTCCGGCAATCGTAGAAAATGCAATAAGCTCACTAACAAAAATACATCAAAAAAAAGTTGACTTAATTAAAGAAGCTAATAAATTAAGAAAAAGTAATTTAAAATCGTACTTTGAATCAAAAAAGGTTTAATGAAATTACGGATGATTTAGAAGTGGTTGATTTGGATTACAAAATATTTTAGAAGAGAAATTCGGGAAACCTTTAAAGGAAATTATGCTTGTGTAGAAAAAGAGTTGGAGAAGTGAAATGGTACTGATTTTACAGACGGTTACTTTTTCAAATTCCATTGCTCTCGATAATGAATTGAAGTATGTCATAACGAGAAGTTTAGTGATCTTAATATGCTCTGACGTTTTTCAAAGAGTATTCAAAAAAGGATTACACAACCAAAATAACATAACATTGACAATCGTTCGACCGTATAGTATCATTTTCATTCTTATTCGTTGCGAGAAGGGTGGATTGACTTTGTTAATTGAAAGTGTGATAGACCACATATCGAGCCTTAAAGGGTATTCATCTATAAAAAAAGTCGAGAAAGGATACTCACCAGATAAAAAATACATAGTTACCGTCGGCCAAAATCAATACTTTATACGATTATCTGACATACAGTATCACGAAAAACGAACCATCGAATTTTCATTGCTTCAAGCATTAGAAAAACAAGGTGTACAAACACATAAAGCTATAGAATGTACTTTATTGATCGAGGCTAATCTTTCTGCCATGGTATTAAGCTATATTGAAGGATACCCTGCTGATGAATTCATTTCAAATCTTTCTGATGTGGAGCAATTTAAAATAGGTCTTGCTGCTGGGAAAGAATTAAGAAAAATTCATCAATTACATGTCCATGCCCCACAAACGATACACTGGGAAGAAGCTCAAAGAAAGAAATTCAGCTTTTATTTAAATGAATATAAAAAAGGTAGCTATCAACTGACGAAAGAGCATAAAATACTAAACTTTATTGAAAACAATTTCCACCTTCTTAAAGGTCGACCTATAACCTTACTCCATGATGATTTTCATCTGGGCCATATCATCGTTCTAAATAACACATACAACGGTGTAATTGATTTTAATGGCTATGATTTTGGTGACCCCTATCATGATTTTTATAATCTTTCTTTATTTAGCAGAAGACATAGTATCCCATTCTGTATTGGACAAATAAATGGCTATTTTACAGAATCCCCAGACGATACATTTTGGCGAATATATGCCCTTTATGCAGCGATGAATATCATCTCTACGATTGTGTGGACGAAAAAATATGATGAACAATCTTTTGATGATGCATTGCAAAGAATCCATCTCATTTTAGCAGATCATGACTATTTTAAATTCGATCAACCATTATGGTATAAGTCCATACCTATTGATAATGTAACAGGTTTATAAACGGTGATATGTTTGCTAGTGTGTATTTTTAAACTGAACTAATATTTATTAAATTTAGTTCAGTTTTTATTTATGAGCAAATCTATTCTTAAATTATAGAACTAACGGTGCAGATTAGTAGATGAAGGAATTATTATACAAAATAGAGTAATGTTGTGTGTTTAGGATGATTAGGAGGTATTTATGACGACAAATATTTTAAATATTCAAGAGGAAGCAAAAAAAATTGTAGAAAAAGTTGCTTATATTTATCAATATCATACAAGAGAGGATTTTATAGGTTTAATTGTCCACGGTTCCGTAGTAAAAGGTGGTATTATTCCGGGTTCAAGCGATATTGATTTTCATCTTTATTTGAAGGAAACGGCTTTTGAAAAACAAGGTATACTGCCATTGGAGTTATATCTAAAAATTCATCGAGACTTAAGCAAAATTGATACAAAACCATTTAGCTATATTCAATGTGAAGCATTAACAGATAAATTACCAGAGGGATTTGTTGGTCCAGTTCCTGGTACTTATCAAATTGTGGCTGGAAGGTTGCCAGTAGAAGAAGCATCAAATGAACAATTGAAGCAAACGGCATTACAATCATTAAATGATTTAACTGTTGTTCCCAAGTATTTTTCTACACTATTAGACCACGGAAAAGAGAGATTAACGAGAGTTGTACGTTTACTCAATACACAAGTTTCTCCAACAATATATCACGTCCTATCTATAGTACATCAAGATGCCATTGAAATATGGCAGTTGCCAAAAAATAAGGCAATACACTTATTACCTGAAGAAGAAATGAAAACATTTGCAATTCAATTTTATGAATGTGCTAAAAGGTATTACCCTGATGAAATATCGGTTAATGATGCTTTAGGTATGATTGAAATTGGTGCAAAGTTCTTCGAAAGTGTAAATCTCTGGTTCAAATTGAGAAAAACTAACGGAGAAGTTCTTAAAGGATACAATCAACCTTAAAAGTACAGTTGCTTTATAAGATTGTGAAAAAATGTACTTAAACTAACGGAGCAGGATTGTTGAAGAAAGAATTGAATATTTATAAAAGTGATTTATTGAAGAATAAGGAAGTGGAAATAACAATGAACTACATAATAAGATTAGCGAATGAAAACGACTTATCGGGTTTATGTGAAATTAGAAATAATAAAGATTTATTCACGAATTATTTAAAGCAATTTGCAAAAAGGGAAGTATATTTGGCAATCGCTGAACAAGACTCACTTATATTGGGTTTTGGAGTTCTTAAATTAAAAGGCTCTTTGCTTCCTAAATTAAGTGACCTATATGTAAAAGAGGATTATCGGGGCAATGGTATAGGTTCAGATTTGATTCGGTATAGAGAAAATATTGCAAAGAGTTTAGGACATTCTGAGATATTTGTGAGTGTTGACCCAATAGAAAATCCCAGAATGATAAAGTTAATTAGCAAGCACGGTTACGAACCTGTCTCTGACCCATATTTAAAAAAAGCCATATTTTATAATGATGATGGTACGACCTATAATAAAGCCTACACAAGAATTGATTTAAAGAAGTTGTTGAACTAACGGAGCAAGTTGGTTGAAGAAAGGTCAAATTTATTTTAAGGTTATTTTTGGGAGGGGATAAGCAATGAGGGCGCCTTATCAAGTTTTGGTATTTCCTTATATAATCACTGGCAATTCTATTGAATATGCAATTTTTAAGAGAAGTGATTATGGATATTGGCAGGGATTAGCTGGTGGTGGAGAAGAGGGTGAGACTCCTATTGAATCTGCTAAACGAGAAGCATTTGAAGAGGCTGGTATTACAAGAGATTATCCATATATTGAATTAGATTCTATGTCTTCACTACCAGTAGAAGATGTAGTTGGGAATTTCCTTTGGGGAGAAGACGTTTATGTATTAAAAGAATTTTCTTTTGGCGTTAAAGTTCCTACAAAAGATATATCTTTATCAAAAGAGCACCTCAACTACAAATGGTTATGTTTTAAAGAGGCAGTAACGCTTTTGAAATGGGATAGCAATAAAACGGCGTTATGGGAATTGAACAAAAGGTTATTAAATCGTATTAACACCAAGCAAAAGTTTTTGAAAGAAAATACTTGAGCTAACGGAGGCTTTACTTTCATAAGGGGTTGAGCCTTTTTCTACTTAAACTAAAGACGCAGGTTAGTCGAATAAGAAGGATATATATGGTGATGAAAAATATGGAGGGGATTATGAGCAATTCTATTAATTATAAAATATGGACTGTTTGTATGATTCAAAGTGAAGAGAAGGTTTTACTTCTGGATAGACAGCACGACAATTTCAAAGGATTTATTCCACCGGGTGGTAAAGTTGAGTTTCCTGAAAGTATTGTAGAGAGTGCTATCAGAGAAGTAAAAGAAGAAACCGGGTTAGAAGTTAGAAACCTCATTTATAAAGGGCTTTATGAATATGTTAATCCAGTCGCTAAAGATAGATATATGATATTTAATTACATAACAAAGGATTTCGAGGGTGAACTTTTGAAAGATGCTCCTGAGGGGAAAGCTGTTTGGGTAGATTTAGAGAACGCATATAAACTTCCAATGCAGACATCGATACGGAGAAGATTTCCTTTATTTTTTAAAGATGGAACATTTGAGATTCAAGTTGAATGGGACCACGATGAAAATAAAGAAGGGAAAGTTACAATACGTAACACATAAAGCTTCTTTTTAGACTAACGGGGGCAATTGTTCAATAGTGCGGTCGATTTTCAATAACGTCGAGGTCAGTTCAATACATATATAACTGAAGTTCTAGCAGATACAGTAAAAGACCGAAAATCCTATACATTAGGTGAATCAGAATTTATAAATAAGATATTAGAAAAAGTAATGGATTAAATAATAAATAAACGATGTTCTTATTCAATTAACAGAGCAGTTTAGTTTTATACTTTTTGGATTTAAAAGAGATAGGGGGAAAAAGACATGCAAATACTATTAATTCGTCACGGAGAATCGGAAGCAGATATTTTAAACGTACATGAAGGAAGAGCTGATTTTGAATTAACGGAGAGAGGTAGAAAGCAAGTGGGAAGTTTATCACAAAAAGTAAAAAATGACTTCCCACCAGATTTTATATGGGCAAGTACGTTAAAAAGAGCACGCGAAACCGCCGAAACTTTAGGACAAACTATTGGGTGCCCAGTGCAATTGGAAGAAGAATTAATGGAGTTTAATAATGGTGTACAAGCTGGATTATCCTTTGAAGAAGCGAAAAAGTATCCAGAGCCAAAATTTTTTCATGATCGTTTTGAAAATGGAGAATCATTCATAGAATTTCGAATGAGGATTGAAACGATATTTTCTAAGATTGTGACAGGAAATAAATATAAACGAATTGCGATTGTTGCTCATGGCGGGGTAATTAATAATATATTACGTGCTTTTTACCAAATGCCAATAAACATGGATTATTATTTTAAAATCGGAGATACAGGAATTAGTTTAGTTGAAATTACTGATAAGGAAAAGGTAATTCACTTTATAAATGATACGAATCATTTAGAGAATATATAGGATAAATTTTGATAAAAATTTTGTCCAGCCTTTAAAAAAACACGCTATTAGATCAATAATATCCCACCGTTTAGATCAATCTTTTTTTCAAAACGGTGGGTTTTTTATAACGCAAATCAACGTTTGCAGCATACTTTTAATCAAATTTTATTTCAAAGCTATGAGGAGGACATTTATATGAGGACAGATATAGATAATTGGGAATCAATCACCGTAACAGAAATATATAAGCTCTTTTCTACTATTCCAATTAAATGGGGTATTGCAGGGGGATGGGCTTTAGATTTACATTTAGGCAAACAGTCAAGGGTACATGATGATATAGATGTAATAATACTTCGAGAGGAACAATTGACTGTCTATAATCATTTGTCAGGTGATTGGATGTTATACAAAGCAGAGAATGGGAAACTTGTTCATTGGCAAGAAGGCGAGTTTTTAAAAACCACAAATGACATCTGGGTTACTAAAAGCAGTAGTTCTCCCTGGGCTTTTCAAATTATGTTAGTAGAGACAGAGCAACAATCCTGGATATACAGGAGAGAAAAATCTATTCGAAGAAGGTTAGAGGATATATTTTTAAGAACAGATGATGAGATACCTTACCTGAGACCCGAGATTCAACTCCTTTATAAAGGTGGTAGCTCAAAGGTTAGAGAAAAAGATTTTCAAGATTTACAAATTATGCTTCCATATTTACTGCCTGAACAAAGGGATTGGTTAAAAATTACTTTGAAAAGACAATTTCCAACTGGTCATTCGTGGCTTGATTATATCTAAGTGTGAAATATGATTCAGAACATAAATTGTACCAAATGTTAAGTGAGCTGTGTGGTAACAAACAACAAGATATAAAGATACTTTAATGTAAAATTGAGAGATTTAGTAAATAAGGTATTCCACTACTTAACTCTAAGGAGATATAAAATTGTACCAATTAATAAAAAAAGCACTTGAACCATACTCATTAGGGAACAAATCACTAATTATAGAAAAAGAGCTACACATAGGAAGTTGGAATAATGACCTACATTATAAAATAGTTGCTGATGGAAAAAAATTTCTGCAAGGTTCATTAAAAAGGAGCGTACCCTGGCTACTGCTATAATAAAACTATATAAAAAATGGTCAACCAGAAATATCTATGAACGAAGCAGATTAGTTGAATAAGCAGGTATATATGTAAGGTTGGAGAAGTGGTAATTATTTGCATGAAAAACATGCAAACTAAATATTCTTAACATAATGAAGGACTTCAATCACCAAGATTGAAGTCCTTTTTATCTACCAATGCGGAATTAACTATAAAAATAAAGTGAATTATAACAAAAGTATAGTATGTAGTGGTAATTATACCAATAAAATAGAAATTAAGTAGTTAAAAGGACTAATAGTGTCCAACTCTTTTTGTATAATAGAGAAGTAACTTTGAAGAGAGAGTGGGATATATGGTAGATTCACAACAAAACAAAGGCTATCGCGTCATTTCGATGTTCGACAGACTGATGGATGGTCAAGGAATTAACAAAAAACAAGAAGCATTTACACATAATGTTGGTGAAAAAACCATTCAACGGGATTTGAATGAAATTCGAGCGTATCTGGAAAAAGCTAAATTGGATTGCCATTTAGAATATGTGCGGACGGAAAATTTGTACAGGCTAACGAATAAAGGAGAGAGTATTTTATCGAAGGAGCAAGTTTTAGCGATTGTTAAAATTCTCATCGAATCAAGAGCACTGCTAAAATCAGAAATGAGCGATATTATAGATAAACTTATTTCGATTGTTGCGGCGGATAAGCAGGAATTTATTCACAATATTATTTTAAACGAAAAGCATTTGTACGTAGATTTAAATCATAAAAAGTCGCTACTGCATTTAATTTGGGTTCTATCAGAGGCGGTTCAAAAAAAGAAAATCATTAAAATTGATTATTTACGTGAAGGTGAAACAATTCCTACAGAAAAGATTTTAAAACCACTCGCCGTCATTTTCTCAGAATACTACTTTTATTTAATTGCTAATGATAATAAGAATGAGAAGGATTTGCCCATTGTTTATAGAGTAGACCGAATACAGCATTTTCTTGAGCTTGATAAAAAATTTCAAATTCCATATGCCGAACGTTTTCAAGAAGGAGAATTTCGCAAACGCATTCAGTTTATGCATGCTGGCGAGCTGATGCGAATAAAATTTATCTTTAAAGGAACATCTCCGCAAGCTGTATTAGATCGCTTACCAACAGCAAAAATAGTATCCGATAAAGATGGGCAATATTTATTTGAAGCAGAAGTTTTTGGACATGGTATTAAAATGTGGCTGCTGAGCCAAGGGGCAAACATTGAAGTGTTAGAGCCCATTGAGCTTAGAGAAGAGATCATTGAAACGATTAAATCGATGCAACAAAATTATCGCTACATATAAAAACAAAATAGAAGATAAAAATCCGCGTAGAAACTAATCGAAGCGGATTTTTACCGTTTAAGAATGAATTATATTTCAAAAAAGTCCCTCAAAAAAGGCCATATTAACATTATCTAAAAGCTTGTAATCTTTCATATAGCTTTCTTCGTATAAATAAACGAATAAATGTTTTGAGTCATCTAATCGTATGCCAATTTCACGGTTATCGTTAGTACGTAACGTTAACCAATAAGCCTCGTCATAATCTGAATTGGAAAAATAGACTTTTCGAAGCGGCTGATCTTCAAATTGCTGTATTATTAGATTGATTTTAGCTGCATCTGTAATTGTGATTGTTTTGTTATCAGAGGAACGGATCAATTCAATTTCATTTATTTGTTCAAGATCAAGTCGTTCAATTACCTCCTTATCAAAAGTTGAATCGCGGGTTAAAAATATTGTTGATACAAATAAAATGATAAGAGGTACTAGGATGCCAATAAATATTTTATATCTTTTTTTCATTTTATACTCCTTGAATTCTAAAAATTCGCGCATAGGTATTCTTTTCCACGCTATAATTAAGCATATACTGAATGGATAAAGGGTGGCAATCAAATGACATATAATCATGAAGAAAAAGATATATTATATCCAGATGGTACATTAATGTATCGTGGCGGTGTGAAGAAGAATGACTTTGGTCATGACGTTTATGATGGAAAGGGTACACTATTTGACCAAGAAGGTGAGCTTTTATTTGAGGGAGAATTCGTCAATCATATGAAGCAAGGTAACGGCATCATGTATTTAAAAGGCCAAATGATTTATCAGGGCGAATTTATTCAAAATAAAAAACAAGGTAATGGAATTTTATATAAGGATGGTCAGGTATATTACGAGGGGCATTTTCGCAATGATTTAATGGAAGGATACGGGATTTTGTATTATGAGGAAGATATTATTGCTCCATTTAAAGAGATTCGTGAACAGTATCCACATTTAAATCAGCCGCAATATGAGGGTGATTTTGTCCATGGCATGAAGAAAGGAAAGGGAAAACAATACTATCCAAGTGGTTTTTTTCAATATGAAGGTGATTTTATTTGGAATCATATGCAAGGTGCTGGAAAGCTTTACTATGCAGCAGAATCGCCAAGTACTGAGGAGCTCGCAAATGGTGTAACATCCCTTCAGTATGAAGGTTATTTCTTTGAGGATATGAAACATGGTAAAGGTAAGAACTATTCCAGACAAGGTGAGCTAGTATCTGAGGGACAATTTAAAGAGGATGCGATGACCGGACATGGTACTCTTTATTATGCTAATGGACAGGCTTCCTATATCGGAGACCTTGTAAATGGAGAAAAGCACGGTCGAGGAGATTACTTTAATGAAGAAGGAAAAATTATTTATAGCGGTGAATTCATTAACGGTGAACGATTACGAATAACACCAGAAATAGAGCGAGAGATTGAAAAATTACAGAAGCAGCTGGATGGACTTGTAGGACTTCCAAATGCCAAAAAGGAATTACATAATCTAATTAACTTCATAAAAATCCAAAGTTTGCGTGTCGACCATGGTTTAACAAGCTTCCCAATAACATATCATCTAGTGTTCTCTGGAAATCCAGGTACAGGAAAAACAACAGTGGCGCGTATCATAGGCCAAATATATAAGCATCTTGGTGTACTTTCAAGCGGGCATTTTGTGGAAACAGATCGTGCAGGCTTAGTAGCAGGATATGTTGGCCAGACAGCTTTGAAGGTCCAGGAAGTTGTGAATAAAGCAAAAGGTGGCGTACTTTTTATAGATGAAGCCTATTCACTGATCAATGATAAACAGGACGCATTTGGTAAAGAAGCGATTGATAGCCTATTAAAGGCGATGGAGGATTTACGAGATGATTTAGTTATTATCGTTGCTGGTTATACAGAGCTCATGGAGGAATTTCTGCTTGCCAATCCAGGATTTAAATCCCGCTTCAATCATTTTGTGCAGTTTGATAATTTTAGCACAGATGAGCTTTACGATATTTTTGCCATGCTATGTAAAAATAATGATTACCAGTATGGTGACGTATTTGCACATCATATGAAGGAGCAATTGCATCAAATTCCGGTCGAATCAATTCCAAACTTTTCGAACGGTCGATATATACGAAACATATTTGAAAAGCTCGTGACTATTCAATCAAACCGTTTAATTCAACAGAAGTCGATTACAAGAAAAGAATTAATGGAGTTTACAGAGAAAGATATTTTACTAGGTGTAGCAGAACATCTATTTGATAATACATTTTAACTACTTTCAGCGATTGTCTTTAGTAGCGACAGCTACGAGTGTTTTCTGTAGTTGTCATTGAGGTCAAGTAATCAAAAAAACTTGGCCTTAGCTGTGAATAAATATGAATCAATAATAAAAGTGATTTTAACCCATAGTCAAACGTTCTTTATTTAAGAGGAATTGACAAGTAACCAAAAAAAAGGAGATTAAAGATGAAAAAACTTTTAGCGATTATATTAGTAGGTGCATGTATTTTACCAAGGGTCATGACTATAAATGTAACGATCAGCAATAACATTAAAGTTCCAAAAAAAATAAAAGAGTAAATAATTGACAAAAAATGAAAGTGGTAGTAATCTAACGAAAAACATACGCTACCGTATCTAAGTGGAGAGAAGTTATGCAATTAACGAGAGAAAATTGGATAAAAGCAGGATTACAACAATTAGCTGATGAAGGAATACATAAAGTTCGCATCGAAGCACTTGCTCGATTACTAAAAATAAGTAAAGGGAGCTTTTATCACTATTTTCGTGACCATCAAGAGCTGTTAGATTCTATGCTTGATTATTGGGAAGTACATGCTACAAAGCTGATTGTTCAAAGTATGGAGCAACAGGATGCATCGTTAGAACAGCTATTCCAAGTTAGTTTCAATCGAGATAAAAAAATGGAGATTGGAATTTATACTTGGGCAAAATATGATCCTGTTGTTGCAGCACGTTTAGTGGATATTGAAGAACAAAGAATTTCTTGTGTTGCGAAATTGTATCAAAAAAAGGGCATAGACAATGCTGAATCGATTGATAGAGCGAGACTTGCCTATTTAACGTATGTAGGATGGATGACAAGGTTTGAAGAAAATCCTAATTTTGAAATTGATAAAATGGTGAAGCTTTTAACTTCTTTCAGCGGTTGACCAAATATCCACCGAAGAAGTTAAAGCCTCCGGCAGATGTCACGGAATTATGCCGAGACATAATTAATTACATGATTATAAACGTCCCTAATATGGTTATAGAGCCTGAAGGGGCAAAGTTTTCACTAAAACATACGGTGGTGTATGTTTTAGAATTGCGACATTGGAGGAAAGTATATGAAATCAATTTTACCATTAATAGCTGTAGGGTTTCTGTGGTTTATCAGTTTTTTGCATATGTACTGGGCTTTTGGAGGTCGATGGGGTTCTTCCGCTGTGATCCCAGTAAAAGAGGGAGAGCATAAACCTGCATTTACTCCAAGAAAATGGGGAACATTATTCGTTGCCATTCTTATTCTACTGGCTAGTATCATAATAGTTGTTCAAGGTGATTATTTGCAGAGCTTTCAAGCAAATAGTCTATCTAAAATCGGAAGTATTGTCTGTGCTATAGTTTTTACTATTCGGGCGATTGGTGATTTTAAATATGTTGGGGTTTTTAAAAAAATAAAGCATTCACAGTTTGCTAAATACGATACTTGGATGTACAGTCCATTATGTTTGTTCTTTGGATTTATCTATATCATTCTCTTGTTTTAAAATGAGAGAAAGTAGGGAGAAGGCTAGGGAGAAAGTATAGGGGGAAACAATATTGAACCAAACGATCTACATACTTCGTCATGGTGAAACTGAATTTAATACACAAGGACGATACCAAGGAGAGCTCGATTCTCCATTAACAGAAATGGGTGTACATCAAGTACAACAAAATGCTTTAATGCTAAAAAGTTTAATTGGAAATCCAAATGAATGGAAGATTTTTTCGAGTCCATTAGGAAGAGCCATGCAAAGCACGGAAATAATTTGTGAAACAATTGGATATGATTTGAAGAATGTTGAAAAAGATAATCGTTTAACCGAGGTTGCTGTGGGACAATGGGCTGGGTTAACAACGAAAGAAATCGAAAGTTCTTGGCCCAATCTTTTTCATAACACAGACATGTATAATTGGTATTTTAATGCACCTAATGGAGAAGCTTATGACGCGGTAGTGAATAGACTAAGTGCTTGGCTAGGAGACATTCAACATCTACCGAAAGTTATCGCTATTTCACATGGTCTAACAGGTCGTATTTTACGAGGAATATATGCGGATCTGAAAAAGGAAGATGCACTGAAGTTAGAAGTATCTCAGGATGTATTTTTTAAATTAGCGAATAAAGACATAACGAGAATTTGTTCTGATTTCGATGATTTTTATTAGCATCAAACAAACCTTAAGAATTTCGTCATAAATTTCCTACAGGAATATTCATAAATGCCTCCTATTATAATGTGTGGGGGGCGTTTTTTTATGAAAAAATTTGTCTTATTTTGTTTTATATGTGCAGCTGTATTCTTTTTTTATTATACAAATAAAACACCGGAACAAACGCAAGTAGAGCTACCTTCGTTGCATAGTAAAAATGCTATGTTGTTGAATGAAAAAGGAGATGTATTATTCGAAAAAAATGCAGATGACATTATTTATCCTGCATCATTAACGAAAATTATGACTGCGATTGTTGCCATTGAAATGAGTGAGGATCTGCAGAAGCAAACAATCGTTACACCACAAACGATTTCTAAATTTACTGCTCAAAATGCCTCCATGGCGGGCTTTAAGGCAGGAGATTTTGTTACGATAGAGGATTTATTATATGGCACATTGCTTGCTTCAGGGGCAGATGCTACAGGAACACTTGCCGATATGATGACAGGTAGTGAAGAAGCATTTGTAACATTAATGAATAATAAAGCACAGGAGTTAGGGCTGAACGATACCCATTTTGTCAATGCCAGCGGATTACATGATCCCGCTCATGTCTCCAGTGTCCGTGATATAAGTAAGCTATTTCGTTATGCCATTAAAAATCCTACGTTTTATCAAATCTTGACTTCGAAAAGTTATATGACTCATGTCCCAAATGAATTAACGATAACAAGCTCGCTTTTAGCGAAAATACCAGGTGGGGAAGGCGTGATATTGGGAGGGAAAACGGGCTACACACCTGAAGCTGGGCTTTGTTTAGCCTCTATTATCGAAAAAGAAGGTAAACAATATATTTTCGTTACAACTAATGCGAATGGGCAGGCTTGGATCCCACCATTCCATATTGACGATGCTCTTATGGCGTACGATGCTATAGGAGGAAAAAATATGAAAAAATAATAACTTTTAAATCATTTCAAACGTCTTATTAATAGGGTGCACTGCTCAAACTCCCAAAAAAGGCGTCTTGGGAGCCTTTGACAATGAAAGTTAGCAAAATTGCTAACACGATATTCATTGGGAATATTCGGATTTAAAAGGGGAGGTGTTACTTATTAAATAAGTGATTTCTGCGGGGGAATTTTGATGAAGAAAAGGCGAATTTTTTTTTAGCATCAACAAACAATTTAACAATATGCCGTTAATCCTAGCTACCCAAAAACGTAAATTTATTAAAGAAAAAAACTAGTTGATTCCTACTATTTCCTGGAATAATCTATTATTCTATAATTAGAGTCGAATCCTATACAAAAACATATGAGAAAAGACATCTGTGATGAAAAGGTCGGTGTAGAACAATGAAAAAACTTTTTCCCTATGCTATTATTTTGACATTTTTAATCAGTTTTGTGTTTGTTGATACTGCTTTTGCAAAAGCCGAGAGTACATCCGTTATCCAATCAGTCGTTAAAGACACAGCAGTTTATGTAGAACCTTCCGTAGAAAGTACCGAAATCGGTAAAGTAGCGAAAGGTAGTTATGTAACCGCTACACCTGTAAGTAAGGAATGGACTCTAATTAAAGTGCAACAGCTAGAGGGATATGTAGAAACGGCTGCATTAGTAAGCATTACATCTGAAAAATATTTAGTGACGCAAAAAGGCGGAACAACTTTATTTACATATCCTAGTCCAAGTGCACAAAAAGCGGGACTACTTAATGAAAACAGTATTATCTTTGTATATGGATCAGCACCTGAAGGTTGGTCATTTGTCCAATATGGTCATCAAACAGGCTATGTTGCAACAAATTCTTTAAAGAAACCTGTTGCGACAAAAAAACGAGTAAATGCTACTAATGGTGCTGTGCTTCGTTTAACTGCCAGCCCAAGTGGCGAGGTTCTTGGTACGATTGCCAATAAAACAGTCGTTCAGCAATATACGACGCTAGTTGGCTGGGCCTATGTAGAAGCAGGTGAACAAAAGGGCTATGTTAAAGCTTCAGAGCTGGAAAATATCCAAATACCTGGTAACAAAGTATACAATAAAGGTGTACCAGTAGCGAAAGGGGAAAAGAAGCGTGTGGCTTTAACATTCGATGATGGGCCAGATGCAAAAGTTACCCCACAAATTTTAGCGACTTTAAAGAAATATGATGCAAAGGCAACATTTTTTATGGTTGGGCAAAATGCCTCTAAAAATTCAGCAATCGTAAAGAAAGTTTATGAGGCTGGCTATGAAATAGGCAATCATACATGGAACCATTCAAAGTTAACAACCTTATCGACAGCAAATGTTAAACAAGAGGTTGATCGAACTAGCAACGCTATTTATGCAGCAATCGGTCAATATCCAACGGTTTTCCGTCCACCATATGGTGCAACGAATGATAAAGTTCGTTCTGTCATTACGACGCCTTCTATTCTATGGTCAATTGATACGCTAGATTGGAAGCATCATAATGCTGATAAAATATTAACGTATGTGAAAGCATCAGTGAAAGATGGCAGCATTATTTTAATGCATGATATTCATCAAACGACAGCAAACGGTTTGGAAAACGTAATTCTGTACTTGCAAAAGCAAGGCTACGAATTTGTAACTGTTAGTGAAATATTACAATAATCTATAAGCGAATAAAAGAAGCCGTGCAACTGTCTAATCATGACAATTGCACGGCTTCTTTATTATTTAAATAAATTGATAGTCGTTATAATAATTGGAATACCGAATACGTCGATTAAAAACGCTCCTACAATTGGTACTACAAGAAATGCTTTTTTAGATGGACCGAAGCGTTGGACAACTGCTGACATATTGGCCATCGCATTTGGTGTTGCCCCTAAACCGTGACCAGCAAAACCGGCAACCATTACCGCAGCATCGTAATTTTTTCCAAGAATCTTAAACAATACAAAAATACTAAATACGACAATGAAGAATACTTGTGCGAAAACAATGATGAATAGTGGAAGTGCTAAATCCGCAATTTCCCATAATTTAATACTCATAAGCGCCATTGACAGAAAGACACCTAAAGTCACATCACCGATTAAAGAAATGCTTTTCATATTAATCGCGTCAGGTTTTATTTTATCCATAATATTGCGCACTAGTACAGCTACAAACATTGCACCAACATAGCCAGGTAGTACGAAGCCAGTAGCTTCTGAGAATAATGTTCCAACATATGTACCTACAGCCATACAGAACGTAATTAATACTACTTGTGTAAAGAATGAATCGGATGTAATTTGTTCGTTTTTATTTTCATAATCAACTTCTTCAGTTTCTTGTTCATCAGGCGTTAAATTATATTTACCGACTAAGTACTTTACAATAGGACCTCCGATTAAGCCACCAGCAACTAAACCACATGTAGCCGCAGCCGCACCGATTGTCATGGCTGATGAAATACCTAAGTCTTCTAATGTTTGTCCAAATGCTGCAGCGGCACCATGACCACCTTCCATAGAAACAGCACCAGCCATCATACCGATTAATGGATGAATACCCATTAGCTTTGCAAGGGATACACCAATAACATTTTGCATTAATGCTAGGAAACCACAAGCCAACCAATATATAATTAATAATTTTCCACCAAGCTTCACAAGTTTAAAGCTTGCTCCTAAACCAATAGTTGTGAAGAACGTAATCATAAATAAGCTTTGTAATGACGTATCAAGCGAAATTTCTAATACGCCAGTTGTTTTTAGAATAGTTGTCAATGCGGCGAATAGTAAGCCTCCAACAACAGGTGCTGGTATACAAAAACGTTTTAAAAAACCAATTTTATTTATGAGCCATCCGCCCAATGCGAATAGTGCAACTGCTAGAAATACTGTTGTAATTTGATTAATTTCGATCATGAACCATGTCTCCTAAGTAAGTGATTTAGTGCTTCATAAACAAAATAAGCACCTAATTTAACTGTGCGTCCGTTTTCATCCAGTGAAGGATTTACTTCACAAATATCAAAAGAATGTGTATTCGGGTGCGAAGTTACTTTTTGAATTATCGTGCGCACAGTTTTTGAATCTAGACCAAACGGTGATGGGGCACTAACACCAGGTGCAAATGCAGCATTTAATACATCCATACAGAGCGTTAAGAGAATATAATCATGGTTATTCATAAATTGCTGAAGATCCTGCATGATTTCCGCATTATTTTCTGGCGCCATATTATCTTCTAACACATAATTCACATTCAACTCATCGGCTTTATCAAACAGCTCTTTTGTATTGCCATAACGCTGTATGCCTAAAACAAAATAATCGGCATGTGGATCCTGTTCTAAAATCTGACGGAACATTGTGCCAGACGATGGCTGCTCATCGTAAGGTCGTAAATCGAAATGAGCGTCGATATTAACTATCCCAATTTTCGCATCTTTAGGTAATGCTGCACGAACGCCTAAATAATGTCCGTATAGTGTTTCGTGTCCACCGCCAAGTACGATGCATTGTAGTTTTTTATTTAGCAATGTTTTGACAATTTCACCGAGTTCACGCTGTGCTTCTTCTAGCGCATGGTTAAGGCAAAGAACGTTGCCAACATCTAAAATCTGCTGTTCATCATTAAATGTCCAAGGTAAGCTAGATAATGCTTCACGCAGAGCATTAGGTCCACTCGCTGCTCCTACACGTCCCTGATTACGACGTACACCTTCATCACAAATAAAGCCAACAATTCCGGCATGCTGATTATCTGAAGCGCTTACATCATTAATAGGAATTCTTTTCACTTTTTGATGTAAACGAAAACTGCTCGTATTGGTAGTAGAATCTATACGACCTTTCCATTGTTTTTGATCTGTCATTGTATACATATCTTTATCAACTCCATTTACAATATTATTGTAGTGAAAATATTGTTTATGAGTAGATTATATATTCACATAATTATAATATCTAATATATAATTATTATTGATCTATAGTTTAAAACTATAAATAAGGGGGATCTTGTTGTGGATATTAAACAATTACAATATTTTATTGCAGTTGCGGGGCAAATGAATTTCTCGAGGGCGGCTGAAAAACTGCATATTTCTCAGCCTTCTCTAAGTAATGCTATTAAAAAATTAGAACAAGAAATTGGATCACCTTTACTTGAAAGAAATACGAGAAATCTTCAATTAACGGAAGCAGGCGAGCTTTTATATGAACGAGCAAAAGTTATATTGAAAAACATGGAAGTTTTAAAAATAGAAATGGATGAGGTAATTGTACGTGGCACAAGCGAAATAACGATAGGGGTTATGGAGTCGATTATGCATTGGCTACCAAAAGTCATTACGGAGTATAAAAAGGAATATCCACAAATGATGATTCATCTAGTAGATATTTTAGGAAGTAAGCGTGTCGAAAAATCCCTCAAAAGTTATAAAACCCATTTAATTATTACAAATCAGATCATGGATGATGAAGAACTAGAAGTTAACTGCATATATGAAGAGCGACTTGTAGCCGTTTTACCATTAAATCATCCATTAGCGGCGAAGGAGAAACTGACCATCGCTGATTTAAGTGATGAGCCATTTATTATTAGTACAGAGGGCTTTCAAACGAGACATGATATTCTAGATGCATTTGAAAAGGCTGACCAAAACATTAATATCCAATTTGAAATTGAACGTTTTGAAACGGCTGTATCTCTCGTTCGTGAAAATTTAGGGATTACCATTCTACCAGAAAATTATTTAAAAGGTCCTACAGCAAAAACTATTGCACAAAAAGAAATAGACTGTCCCAACTTACGACGAAATGTTTATGTAGTGTATTTAAAAAATCGACATCTTCCTTTGGCTATTCGTCAATTGCTTACTGATATTATAAAGATAGGTGAAACGCTTTAGGATATGGAAAAACTTAAATGAGCAAGGTTGAAAAAAGCAATCGTATTCCTGATTATGTTACGTAGAAAAGTGAAGTGAAGATTGATTTGATTGAGAAGAGTAACTTCTTTGAATGAGAAGTTACTCTTTTTTTTATCCTACTTATCGTTTTTTTAGACTTACCAAGAAGAACTGGCTCATCGGACGCCCCCCAAGAAAGCGCCCAGTCGGAACGGAAATCAACCACACGTTATGTAAAAAACGCTATTCTGATCTGACGATACATATTATGGAAAAATAGTTTTTCGAATTGAATTATATTATTGTAATGAGATTTTATATCCACTCAAAACAATATCTTAAGTATGAATTTTCTTTATAATTCAAATTTTTGTTTAATAGACATTGATTTACAAGAAATATAGCGGTAACATTTAATGTAAGAATAAAAATGAATATTCATTCATTTATCATTTTGATGTTCAAATAAAGGGGGCTTTTTTATGAACTTTTCTTATAGCGAAAAAGTAGTAGAACTTCAAGAGAAGCTGACAAATTTTATGGAACAATACATTTATCCAAATGAGGCAGTGTTTGCTGCACAGGTAGAGGCAATGGAGGATCGTTGGGGAGCGATTCCACCAATTATGGAGGAATTAAAGCACAAGGCAAAAGAAGCGGGCTTATGGAATTTATTTTTGCCGGATAGCGAATATGGTGCAGGTTTGGCGAACTTAGAATATGCACCTTTATGTGAAATTATGGGACGCTCTTTACTTGCTCCTGAAGTGTTTAATTGCAATGCGCCAGATACGGGAAATATGGAGGTGCTTGTGCGTTACGGCTCAGAACAGCAGAAAAAACAGTGGTTAGAGCCGTTATTACGTGGAGAAATACGTTCCTGCTTTGCAATGACTGAGCCTGCAGTCGCGTCAAGTGATGCAACTAATATCGAAGCAAGTATTGAACGTGATGGCGATTTTTATATTTTAAATGGACATAAGTGGTGGACAACAGGAGCTGGGGATCCTCGCTGTAAAATCGCAATTTTTATGGGAAAACATAAAGATTCTACAGCGCCTATCCATGAGCAACAGTCGATGATTTTAGTGCCTATGGATACACCTGGAGTAAAAATAGAGCGTATGCTTACGGCATTTGGCTATGATCACGCACCTGAAGGTCACGGTGAGGTGACATTTACTAATGTTCGAGTACCTGTTGAAAATATATTGTGGGGAGAAGGAAAAGGCTTTGCAATTGCGCAAGGACGTTTAGGGCCAGGTCGTATCCATCATTGTATGCGTCTTATTGGAGCCGCTGAACGTGCATTAGAGGAAATGTGTGTGCGTGTACAGGGGCGACACGCCTTCCATCGACCACTCGCAGACCAAGGTGTAATGCGTGAGCGTATTGCGGAGTCCCGTATAGATATTGAGCAGGCAAGACTACTAACGCTAAAGGCAGCGTATATGATGGATACAGTAGGAAATAAAGAGGCGAAAGCAGAAATTGCTATGATCAAAGTAGTGGCGCCAAATATGGCATTGCGAGTTATCGACCGAGCAATTCAAGCATTCGGTGCTGCTGGGGTAGGGACTGATACGACGCTTGCGGCACAATGGGCAAATTCTCGAACATTACGATTAGCAGATGGACCAGATGAAGTGCATCGTAACACTGTTGCCAAGCTGGAGCTGAAAAAGCATGCTAAAAAACAAGAGGAGCTGGTTAAATGACAGTACTAGATTTATTTAGCTTAAAGGGGAAGACTGCCATCGTAACAGGGGGAGGACGTGGTCTTGGAGCCCAAATTGCACAAGGCTTTGCTGAAGCAGGTGCTAACATTGTACTGTGCTCAAGGAAGGTCGAGGCATGCGAAGCGGTAGCCGCAGAATTAGCTGAATTAGGTTTACAAACATTAGCTCTTGCCTGTGACGTTACAAAGCCAGAGGATATAGCGAACGTAGTGTCAAAAACGCTTGAATCATTCGGCCGAATTGATATTTTAGTAAATAACAGTGGGGCGTCTTGGGGTACTCCAGCTGTTGAAATGCCGTATGAGGCTTGGCAAAAAGTCTTCGATGTTAATGTCAATGGTACATTTTTAATGAGCCAAGCTGTTGGCAAAATAATGCTAGAACAAAAGAGTGGAAAAATTATCAATATCGCTTCGGTTGCAGGGCTTGGTGGTACATTACCTGATTTCATGGATACAATTGGCTATAACGCAAGTAAAGGCGCAGTCATCACTCTAACAAAAGATTTAGCCGTAAAATGGGGGCCATATGGCGTCAATGTGAATGCGATTGCCCCAGGATTTTTCCCAACAAAAATGTCAAAAGTCTTAATTGAGCGTGGACAAGATTATTTAATGGGAGTGACGCCGTTAAAGCGATTAGGATCTGAAAATGACCTAAAAGGCGTAGCATTATTTTTAGCTGCGGCTGCCTCAGATTATATTACGGGGGATGTCATAGTTGTAGATGGCGGTATGAGCTCAATCGTTTAACTTCTTTCAGCTACAATTATTTTCTGTAGCGAAGCGTCAGCAACAATTATGCCGAGGTATAATTGATAGGAGGGGTACAATGGATACGATACAAGTAAGGGCAAGTGAACGTATTGATGAAGTGAAATTACATTCATTTTTAAAGAGTCAATTTCCGGAGTTACCAGAGGGGAAGCTAGAAATTTCACAATTTAGTGCTGGACATTCAAATTTGACTTATTGCCTAACGGTAGGTGAATTTGAAGTCGTTCTTCGTCGACCTCCACATGGGCCAGTCGCCAAAAAAGCGCATGACATGAAACGAGAGTTTACTATTTTATCAGCATTACATCCATTTTTGGCTGCTGTACCAAAACCTTATGTGTACGTTGAAGATCGAGAGATTATCGGCAGTGATTTCTTTTTAATGGAACGCAAAAAGGGTATCGTACTTGACACTCATTTTCCATCAGGTACTGAAAATACAGAGGATTTAGGACGACTCATATCAGAAATGATGGTTGATTCACTTGTAGCTCTTCATGCAATACCATATAAGGAAACGAAGCTAAAGGATATGGTGAAGCCAGAAGGATTTATGGAACGACAAGTACATGGATGGATTGAGCGCTATGACAAAGCAAAAACAGCAGAGCATGCTGAAGTATCAGCGTTGACAAAGTGGTTAAAAGATCATGTACCTTCTGATCATGAAGCAACTATAATTCATTATGATTACAAGCTTAATAACGCCATGTTTTCAAGCGATTACACTGAAATGATTGGTCTTTTTGATTTGGAGATGACAACTGTAGGGGACCCATTAGCAGATTTAGGCGTGGCCATGAGCTACTGGATGCATGCAGATGACCCAAAAATGCTTCTCTACGCATTTGGAGAACCACCAATAACGACTTTACCAGGGTTTTACACACGTCAGGAATTCATTAACCGATATGCAGAGAAAAGCGGGCGTGATGTATCAGCCATCGATTATTATATTACATTTGCCTACTTTAAATTAGCTGTAATATGTCAGCAAATCTATTATCGATACGTGAATGGTCAAACAAAAGACGATCGTTTTGCACAAATGGATAAAATGGTCGCTGCACTAATTCATCAAGCTTCCAAGGCACTATAAACTATGGTATAAATGACGGTTGCTTGTAAAGCAGCCGTTATTTCATGTTAAAAACTTTTTTGTCAATGAAATTAAGGTGCTGTATTATATAAAGTAGGGCTTTTCCTCAAAACGTCCAGATTTTAGGAGGCTGAAATGGAATTAAATTTGAGTGTAGAAAGTAAAGTGAAAAATAATGATATAAAAACAATGATAGGGTTTCTACTCATATTTTACTTTGCGTGGACAATTAAAGAATTATGGTTAATCGACTACATTTATTCGTTCGGTGAAATTATCTCTCCATTATTAGAGGCGTTGGTTAAGGGGTTCGTATGGATTGTTCCAACGTGGTTATACATAAAATACTATTTACATACTAACCCATTTGACTACTTAAGAATGAACGCTAATGTTAAGATGGGTTTATTTTGGGGAGTAGTTCTTTCACTGTTAATTGGCTTAAATTTTGCTTTTGAAACTTATATCATTAAACAGCAATCATTTCAATTTTCATTATCTATTGATGATTACCTAAATGGGTTTTTAATGGCTGGGATTGAGGGTTTCGTCACGGTCCGGAGTACTGATAATGACTTGTGTAATATGATGGCATGATTCTCTATCCGAAAGCCATTAAGATGTCTGCTGTGCGTATGATGTTTCCCATATGTGCATATTCCTTAATCACCTGCTGCACATAATTTGTCGGTTCGTATTGTTCGATAAAAGAGATATAATCCAGATAGACGTAAAGATCTTTTTTGCAAGTTCGAGAGTACGGAAATTATTCATACCTTCCAATTGTGTAATTACCTTCACTATTTTCATAATATCTCTATATAAAAAGTCAACTTTTCATTTTAGAGTAGTTATGAGAATAAGGAAAGTATCTTGTTCAAATCGAAGTAACTTTTGTAATGTCACCTCAAATGCTTCTTCGGATTTTTCACTATTGCGTATATAAATAACGTATTGGTAAACGGAATTTTCTTGCATTGCTACGATACATACAACAACGAACAAATTTCCAATACAATTGAAGAACTTTCTACAGGCTTAAATGCGACAGCTCAAAGCATTAATTGCTGTTTTCATTGAGATGGTGCGATTAACGAAATGACCAGAAAGTCAAATTAGTGTGTTTTAAGTAAAAAGAACAACAGTAAAATACTTTGTTTCAACGTGATATCGGCTGTTGTTGGCAATTGTTTTTTTATTATAATGGATTAAAAGCATAATTTACAGAGAAATCTAATCTCACCGAATATGCTAACAAGCATTAAAAAGAGGTAACCACAAAATGATATGAGTTTGCCCTTTTTGCGTATGTCAGGAATGACCCTCACTCTACCAATCGCTCATGGCACTAATGAATGTGTTAGTAGCTCAGAGAAATGTTCATCGAATTTTAATTTCCACATTTAAAGTTCTTACCTTATATTCCTATAATATGGTATATTTGTATTGTGTTTTATATAAAGGTAAAAGTGATAATAATATCTATTCGAATTGGATAGGCTTTAACATGTTTACAAGAAAACATTCAAGATAAAGTAATTATTGTTATGACTACGTACCACAATGTAAAACTTAAGAAAAAAGAACTTTGGTTCTTTGTTTTTGTAAATAGCCTTATTGAAAATGCTAAGATAATTGAAGAGTTATCTAACTAATAAGGTAATCCTTCAAAAGACTTTTGAAGATATACACAGTTATTTCTAATAAATCTTTTGCTTCATATAAGATTTGAAAAAGAAATACAGAAATTGGCACAGCATTTACATGATAGTATTTACAAAAGCAACTTTATATTGCTAGGGAACTGGAATTAATTACCAAAATCACATTAACCAAAGAAGGTGGAGAAAAGCTTTCTTCATCATTTTATGGTAAATGCTTTCTGGGGCTACGTGCTTATTGCGAGGAGCTTTGCCCACCTCTAGGATACGCATGGATTGTATATAGCGTTAACGAGATTAATAAACTAAACAAGGAGCGTGAAGATTTTCAACTAAACAGTCTCTTAGAGATCGAGTTTACTTACCTTCTAAAAATGAAGAGCGAGCAGTATTCAGGTTTTTCAAGAACTACTAAGTAATGATCTAAAAACATTAAGAGGCTTCAGTCGTTGCTTTAAATCTCATTAATAGACAGAAGAGGTTTTAAATTTATTATTACACTACCGTCGCATAAATTTTAACTGAAATTTTAGATTATATAGCTCCCTTTTTAGAGGAAAAGCGAAGATATGTAAGTAGGGGGAGTGAACATCCATATTTTCACTATAAGCTTTGACTAGGGCAATAGAACATAGAACCCTTTACGGGAAGCTCTTTCCTTTGAAAATGCAGCTCATTGCCTTTTGAATCGAGCACCTTCAGTAGACGAAATACATTTTCAGCACGATTTTTCGGTATGCCAATGACAACCATTTCATCTGATAAAACTGTGGTTTCCTCTGGCAATTTGAAGGTTTCAATTGCTCGTGTCACCGCGTTTTTTCGCAAGCGGGATACGAAGAAATATATATCATCCGTCATGCGGTCGAATCGCTCATAATCCAAGTAGCCACGATCAAATACGTACATG
This sequence comes from Lysinibacillus xylanilyticus, assembly GCF_001183605.1. GTDB lineage: Bacteria > Bacillota > Bacilli > Bacillales_A > Planococcaceae > Lysinibacillus > Lysinibacillus xylanilyticus. The sequence continues at coordinate 812,514 of NZ_LFXJ01000005.1, forward strand.
CATTCATACTTTATCATCGACCAGAACTTCAAGCTGCCCACGATCATCTTCTACCGTATTTGTGAGCAACGCTTTGTAGGGATACGAACAGCCTTCTTCCATAAATACCAGGCGTAAATGAAGCTTCACGCCCGATTTCGATTAGCGGAACTTGGCACACTTATGGTTATTCAAATTCAGTGATAACGTACTAGAATCAATAATTTTCAATGGTGTTGTTGTTTTTCGGTGCTGCTCAAAATTGGTTTTTTGACGAATTTGCGCGACTAAATCGAGATAATGGGTCTGAAAGAAATCGGTTGGTATTTTATTCAATCGACGTCCTACCTGCGAAAAGCTAATCGATTCGAGATTCGTTGTGTGCTGAAGCTCTTCTGAAAACATAGAGTCACTCAATGCACACAAGCTTTCTGTTTCGTGCAGCTGCGCATACAGTAGTAATTTTAGAAACCAAGCGATATGAAATTTCTTTGTATAGTAATTTAATTGATGGTTTTCAACGTATTCATGCATTTTTCTGCTGAATTGGTGAAAGCCATTGTTCAAATGATGTTTTCGTACCTGGAGTATATTGCAGAAAATTCAGTCTAAATATTGACGGGTAATTATTTTTATGCGACTCTAGTGATAGTATTATGATAATAGGAAGTGTTTTAATGTCCCATTAGCTTTAAGAAACGATTCATACTTAAAGGAATTTAAAATAGCGTATTTTAACTTAATGGTAGTATTCATTTTGAGTCTGGTAATAACGAGGGAACCAAGATTTTCATTGAAATGTCGAAAGGTTATGAAAATATATGATTAAATTGTTAATAGTTGATGATCATCCTATCGTATTAGCGGGAACTAAGAAATTGTTCGATGATGTAAAAGATATGGATATCCGAACTGTATCAGATAGTAAAATTGTAATGTCCATTATTGAGCAACAGGAGTTCGATATATATTTATTAGATATAAACATGCCTAATTTGAGTGGGATAGATTTAATTAAATTAATAAAAAAAAGACAGCCAAATGCTAGGATTATTCTTTACACAGGCTATGATATCAGAGATTATTATTCACTAGTAATTGAAAAAAATATCAACGGTATATTATCGAAAACTGCGTCTAAAGAGGAGATTCTTTACACAATACGTTTAGCTATGCATAACCGATTAACAATGCGTAGCGATTTCTTAGATTTTATAAAGTCAGTTTTTATTTCTAAAAAAGATTACAAAGTCGAACTTACAGAAAAGGAAAAGCAAATTTTAAAATTCCTAGTAGATGGATATCCAAATAAAGCTATAGCTTCTGAGTTGGATGTTACTCAAAGAACCGTTGAGCGTTATTTGACACAACTGTTCACAGTACTAAAAGTTACTTCAAGAATAGGGGCCGTAGAATTAGCAAAGGAACAGGATTTAATATAATTGATGATGAATGGGTAGCATCTCTAGTTTATTGACCAATTTATACACGTTGATTAGAGAAGGTGGCAAGTAAGTGACTAAAATGTTTAATTATGTACGTGTATTTGGTATAGACTAAGAATAAAGGTCCCAACATGTTAGTTATATTGGATCTGAGATTGGGTGCTCTGAAGCGGACCAAGCCAAGGACCAATCATCGCTCTTTTCCCAAGTGCTTTATCGAAAAGTAGTTCTGTAGTAGAAGTCTTTACAGTTGGTTTAAAAGGAACCATGAGTTGGATGGTTATTCTGCATACGACAATCTACTTGATGGCACATTTTCATCTGTTGAGCACATGTGCGACGTTATTGGCTGAAGGCCGATAGCAAAAACGGCAAAACTGGCGTGGATAATTGTAATTTACTGTATCACTTAGAAAGTCAATTAGGATCTTTCATCAGGTAAACGTCGAAAAGGAAGGACAAAACATTCAAAGTCGATTGTAAGTTTCTAAAATGGGTAAACGAATTGCCTTTCTTCGGTAAATGCTTTAGCTAAGCAGCGGAAGATTATCCGTGGTAAAAGCGTTTTTGTACGATGGTAGGATTGAAATCGAAATCGATAATAATCTAGCCGAAAATACGATTCGTCCAAATATGATTTGTCGTAAGAACTGGCTTTTCTCTGTGGAAGCTGGTGCTAAAGCCAAGGCCATCTGCTTAAGTTTAGTTGAAACGGCAAAAGCAAACGGCATCGATTTTTATCAATACATACGACATTTATGACAGAGCTGCTGAATTCGCTTTCCGTAAGCATCCAGAGATTTAAAATAATTACATGCTTTGGTCGAAAAATGTCTAAGCGTGATGTAGAAAAAAGCCATCTATCTGAAAAATTTCTGATAGATGGCTTTTCGTTGTGCGTACCGAAAAGGTGCGCTTATTTTTATTTTGAGCTTACTTTACATCATAAAAGGATTGTAGAATTATTATATAATCTGCAGGACTTATTTTTTCCAAATATTAGCACAGAAGGGTATGGAATTTCTGCATTAAGTTTGTCAACGTGGATAATTTGATTATGGATTTTTGCTTTGTCTACATCTTATATAGCGGTATAAACATATAATTTCCATGGATATAAATTTATCAACAGAGTAACAATATTCACTGTATATTTTAACGATGCTGGCTATTTTAGTGCACGCAAGATGGGAGTAAATAATAGTAGAAAGACACGAAAATAATAGAATGAAAGATATGAATGAATGTGCAAAGAACGCAAATTCCTTTCTGTTGATGTTCTTATACACTAAGTTTTTATACTAGATGAAATTTTGTGATTATTCGATAAATGTTTAGGGAATGTGGTTCATCACTATAACTTGTAGTTTACTTCCGATTCCATTGGGCGTTTTTAGGGTGTCTAGCAGAAACGAAGAAAAAAGCATTATACATTTCTATCAGTAAATGTCATCCACGACATTTGGTTATATTTTATAAGAGCTCAATCTCAGAAATACTGACGATTACCGACAGGAGTATTGACGGTTACCGACAGGAGTATTGACGGCTACCGACATGTTAATTGTCGGTTGAAATGGATGTTATTGGGATGTTAGTATCAAATTAACTCGAGTGCAACTGTGCTATGGATGATTCTAGATAAAAAATAGAAAAATTATTTTTAATATGGCTCAACACGAAAAGCAGTTTTACTAAAGTAAATGTTACAATCCGGAACAAACATTCTAAATCAATATATTTTTTCTGCAAATGTAATTCGAGAATTTTGATGAAGAACTGGGAATTTTATAATTTTTTACTACGAATAAAAGAGTAAATGGAGAAGTATTCTTGAAGTTTTTTATTGCCGAACTAGTTAGTTTTTGAGGAAAACAGTACATTTGCAGTGTGCGAAATTTAGGGAGAAATTGTAAATGGAACACTAAATACATAATAGAGTAGAGGGATAGAAATGAGACTAGTTAAAAGAGATTACTATCAATTATCACACCCACAACAGAGAATATGGTATACAGATAAAATTAATACAAATTCACAACTTCATAATATAGGCGGATTGGTAAAAATGAAGGGAAAAATAGATATTAACCGTATGGAGAAAACGCTTAATATCATAGTGAAACAAAATGATGGTTTAAGATTAAGATTTACTGAGGAAAATGGAGAACCAATACAATATGTTGAAGAATTCCATAATGAAAGCATAGATTTTTTAGATTTTAGTAAGTTTGAAATACCTAAAGAACAACATGAAAAATGGGTGAAAAGTTTGTTTGAAACCCAGTTTAATTTAGATGAAAGTAAATTGCATTATTTTGCTATATACAAATTAAGTGAAGATGAGTACGGGGTAGTAATCAAATTTCATCATGGTATATGTGATGGATGGGGAACTACTCTTGTACAAAATCAAATATGTGAAATATATAGTAGTTTAACAAATAATAATGAGATTTGTGCAGATGACTGCTATTCATATACATATTTGGATTTTATTAAGGAAGAGCAAGAGTATTTAAATTCGGATAAATTTATAAAGAACAAAAACTTCTGGAAAGAAAAGTTTAAAGACATGCCAGAAGAATTTTTATATAATTCATCGAATAGTTTAGATGGTAAAAGAGTGAGCTTTTATATTAATAGTGATTTATCAAAGAAGATACAAAAATTTGTCAAGGATAAAAAATGTTCCTTAAATACCTTCTTTATAGCAATATTACTTATATATATAAATAAAAGTATACAAGAAAATGATTTAGTGATAGGTACACCAGTATTTAATAGGAGTAATAAGGCTCAAAAGAGCATGGTAGGCATGTTTACAAGTACAATGCCTTTTAGATTTAAATTAGATACAGAGTTAAATATAGAGGCTCTAATAAAACAGATTAATAGAGAGTTAAAGTATTGTTTTATAAATCAAAAATACCCTTATGACCTTTTGGTTAAAGATTTAGAGATAAATAAAAATGGATATGATAGTTTATTTAAGATGTCTGTAAATTACTATAACTCTAAATTACCAAATGATATCAATAGCACAATAAAGGTTGAGTCTGAGGAATACCATTCTGGAAATCAAAGTCAATCTCTACAACTTGTTGTGCAAGAATTAGAAGATGAAAATATAAAACTGAATTTTGATTATAAAACTCTAGAATATACAGATAATCTAATTACAACAATGTATAAATGTATGATGAATATCATTGAAAATATTTTGGAAAATGAACATTTCAAGATTAATGAAATTGAAATAGTATCAGAAGAAGAGAAAAAACAAATATTGTATGAATTTAATGATACAAATGCAGATTATCCAAGAGATAAGACAATACATGAATTATTTGAAGAGCAAGTAGAAAGAACACCTCATAATATTGCGGTAGTATTTGAAGAAAGTAAATTAACATATAGCGAATTAAATGAAAAATCAAATCAGCTAGCAAGAGTTCTAAGAGAACAGGGTGTGGGGCCAGATGTTATTGTAGGAATAATGGTAGATCGTTCTTTAGAGATGGTAGTTGGAATAATGGGGATACTTAAGGCAGGAGGAGCGTACTTGCCTATAGATCCGGAGTATCCCGTAGAAAGAATAAGATATATGCTTGAAGATAGTAAAACTAAAGTACTTTTAACAAAGAATGCTTTATTAAAAAGCGTAGAATTTGATGGAGAGATAGTAGATTTAGAAGATGAAAAAATAAATTTAAGAGAAAGTTATAACCTTAATCATATAAATACACCACATGATTTAGCATATATAATCTATACATCGGGGACTACAGGTAATCCTAAGGGAGTAATGATAGAACATAAAAATGTTGTACGATTAATGTTTAATAACAAAATGCAATTTGATTTTAGAGAAACAGATGTATGGACAATGTTTCATTCGTATTGCTTTGATTTTTCGGTTTGGGAAATGTATGGTGGGTTACTTTATGGAGGAAAGCTGGTTCTTGTTCCAAAAGATAAAGCTATTGATACCGAAGAGTTTTTAAGAATTCTAAAAGAAGAAAAGGTTACAGTATTAAATCAAATTCCTACGCCTTTTTATAGCCTTATGAATAAGGAATTAGCAATTAGTGAAAAAGAACTTAATTTAAGATATGTAATATTCGGTGGAGAAGCATTAAAACCTGAAATGTTAAGAGCTTGGATAAAGAAATATCCTAAAACAGAATTGATTAATATGTATGGAATAACGGAAACGACAGTACATGTAACATATAAAGAAATTGGCGAAGAAGAAATAAATGGAGCGATAAGCAATATAGGGAAAGCAATACCCACTCTAAGTACTTATATAATGGGCATGAATCAAAAGCTGTTACCTATAGGTATGACTGGAGAACTCTATGTTGGTGGTGAAGGAGTTGCAAGAGGATATTTAAACAGAGAAGAACTGACAAATCAAAAATTTGTAGCAAATCCATATAAATCTGAAGAAAGAATATATCAAACAGGAGACCTTGCAAGATGGTTACCAGATGGAAATATGGAGTACTTGGGAAGAATAGACCATCAAGTAAAGGTAAGAGGCTTTAGAATAGAACTGGGAGAAATAGAAAATCAGTTACTAAAAAATGTGGAGATTAAAGAAGCTGTCGTAATAGATAGAGAAGACAAACTAGGAAACAAATACCTCTGTGCTTATGTGGTAAGTGAAAAAGAAGTTAAAGAACTGAACCTAAGGGCTTATCTAATTGAAAGTTTACCCGAATATATGATTCCATCTTATTTTATAAAACTTGAAAAGATACCTTTAACTAATAATGGTAAGCTTAATAGAAGAGAGCTTCCAGAGCCAAACCTAGTTAAAGTTCTAAATGAATATGAATCACCAAAAAATGAAATAGAAGAAGCCTTGGTAAAAGTGTGGATTGAAGTTTTAGGTGTGGATAAAATAGGGGTAAATGACAATTTCTTTGAACTTGGGGGAGACTCGATAAAGGCCATACAAATTTCTTCAAAATTAAAAAATTTAGGATTAGATATTAGAGTGAAAGATATTTTAACCTTTGAATCTATTGATAAAATTGCAACTACTGCTCAGGTAATGAAAAGTAATAAAATAATAGAGGACTCTGTAATAGAAGGCACTATAATTAATACACCCATTATAGAATGGTTTTTTAATGAGAAATTCATTAAGGAGGATTCGTATAATCAATATATACAATTAGAGTTTAAGAGTAGTATGGATATTAATATGATTAGAAGATCGATAAAGGAAATGGTTTGTCATCATGATTCATTAAGAATCAACTATGATAAAGTGGCTAAAAAGCTATTTTATAATAATGCGTGTATAAATGAAGAAAATATTGTAGAGTGTATTAACTTATTTGAATTTAGTTGTGATGAACAAATAAATAAAATGAATGAAATCAAATATAGACTTAAAAACAGTTTTAATTTGGAAAATAGCACCTTGTTTAAATTAGTTGTATTTAATTTAAGCGAAGGAAAACAAAGCTTACTGTTCATGGCTCATCACTTAATAGTTGACGGAATTTCATGGAGAATAATAGTAGAAGATTTCCTAACTGTAATGAATCAATTAAGCAGTAATGAGGAAGTAAATCTACCTATGAAAACACATTCTTTTAAAGCTTGGGCAAATGCTCTACAAGATTATAGTAAAAAAGAATTGGGTGAAGAAAAAGCTTATTGGCAATCAATAGCTGATAAAGATTTTAACTATCCAATAGATTTTGATAAAGGAAAAGATACTGTAGAAACAGCTAATATTTTGAATATAGAATTAGATGAAGATATATTAAAAGATTTAACTAAGAAAGTAAATGATATTTATAATTTGGAGCTCAATGAAACTTTAACAATTGCATTAGTAATAACTTTAAATGATTTAAGTAATAGAAATGAAATAGTAATTGAACTTGAAAGACATGGAAGAGAAGCTATAAATGACTATATTGATATATCTAGAACCGTAGGGTGGTTTACAAGTATGTATCCTGCATATTTTAGTGTAAATCATGAAGATATGAATAAAACAATTAAATCATTAAAAGAGCAACTTAGAAACATACCTAACAAAGGTTTTAATTATAGCATAATGAAATTTTTGAATAATGAGTTAAATGATAATGGAAATAAGCATATAAGATTAAATTACCTTGGAGAATTTGACACCATTTTAGATTGGGAAAAACTAAATGTTTCAAACATTAATTTTGGTTTGGATAGTCACAAATGTAATTTATTAACATCATTAATGGATATAGACGCTATGGTTGTCAATAAGAAATTAAGTATAAACTTTACCTATAGTAGAAATAAATTTGAAGATAAAACAATCCAAAAGTTTATTGATAGGTATATATATACATTGAGATTAATTCTGGAACAATGTGAGAATACAGATCTAAAGGAATTTACTCCATCAGATTTTGATGCTGTAGGGATTTCACAGGAGGAATTAGATTCTATATTTGATTAGAAATTATGCTTTATACTACTATGCCTAAAAAATTAGGCATAGTAGTACCTTTAAACAAAAGAAACACAAAAATTTTATCAATCACATTCAATAATAGGAGCTAATATTAAATGGAGAAATTAGATAAAAAAAATATAGAAAATATCATGGGATTAACTAGCTTACAACAAAGTATGTTATTTTCATATGTTATGGACGAAAATAGTAGAGAATGTCACGAGCAATTAAGTTTAAGCATATCTGGAGATATTAAAATAGATTTATTAGAGCAATCATGGGATTATGTGATCAAAAACAATGAAATGTTGAGAACTGTTTTTAGATGGAAAGGCATTGATAATCCAGTACAAATTGTTAAAAAGAATCATAAAATAGCAATACAATATTTTGATTTTACCAATGAATTAGAAAAGAACAAGGTTGTAGAAGAAATTAAGTTAATGGATTTGAGTACTAGAATTGATATTGCAAAAGAAACTTTAAGAGTTTACTTATGTAAAATAGATAATAATAAGTATGAAATGATAATAACTAATCATCATATTATATATGATGGGTGGAGTAATGGAATAATATTAAAAGAGTTATTTGAAGCATATTCATGTTTATACCGTGGAAGTAGTCCTAAAGCGAAAATTAAGACAAAATTTAGCGATTTTGTTAATTATACAATAAATCTTAATAAGAATGAACAAAAAGAGTATTGGGATAATTATTTTAATGAATCTGACAATGCAATTTGCTGTTTCGAAGGAAAAGTAAAAGGTGAGTACAAAGAGATTTTATATAAGCTAGACAATGAAATTTCAAATAGAATTTCTGAATTTTCCAAAAATAACAGAATATCCTTAGCATCTTTACTATATACTGCTTGGGGAGTTTTAATGCAAAAAATTAGTAACTCTCAAGAAGTTATATTTGGAACAACAGTATCAGGAAGATCAGAGAAAATTAGAGACATAGATAATATGGTTGGTTTATTTATAAATATTATTCCAATGACGGTAAAATCAGAAGATGAAACTTTATTAATCGATTTAGTTCGAAATATTGATAAAGTTCTTAGTGGAAGAAAGGATTTTGAGAATACTCCAATAATTGATATAAAAGAATACTGTGGTTTAAAGGCTAATGAAGATCTTTTTAATTCAGTAGTTACTGTAGAAAATTATCCTTTAAATATAGGGGAAGACAATATATTATCCATAGAAAATTTTTCTATGATTGAAAGAAATAATTATAATATAAGTTTACAAATATTAACTTTTAATGGGATTGAGTTTAAATTCGATTTTAATAGTTTAGTGATTGAAGAGGCTATTGTTAAAAGATTTGCGGAATACTTAGAAAATATAATAAATAGTTTATTAAATAACAAAGATATAAAACTATTAGAAGTAGAGTTGTTATCAGAAGGAGAAAAGCACCGAATATTAAATGAGTTTAATAATACAAATATGGATTATCCTAAAGATTTAACTATCCAGAAGATGTTTGAAGAACAAGTGGAAAAAACACCTGATAACATTGCTGTAGTATTTGAAGAAAATAAACTAACTTATAGAGAGTTAAATGAGAAAGCAAATAGACTTGCAAGGACTTTAAGAGAAAAAGGTACTGTACCTGAAACTGTTGTAGCTTTAATGGTTGATCGTTCTGTAGAAATGGTAGTTGGAGTATTAGGTATAATTAAGTCTGGAGCTGCTTACATGCCTATTGATCCTAATTATCCTAAAGAAAGAATAAATTATATACTGAAAAATAGTAATGCGGATTTATTAGTAACAGAGTCAAAATTTGTAGATAGTATTGATTTGAATTGTCAAATTGTAGATATAAATAAAGAATTTGTAAATGCGAATAATGAATCTAACTTAGATATAGTAAATAAACAAGAAGATTTATTATATGTTTTATACACATCAGGCACTACTGGGAAACCGAAAGGTGTAATGGTAACTCAAGGTAACTTAATGAATATGGCCTATAGCTGGATAAGTCATTATAATTTAGAAGAATTTAATGTTAACTTATTGCAGATGGCAAGTATTTCATTTGATGTATTTTCAGGAGATTTATGCAGGAGTTTATTAACTGGAGGTACTATGTATATATGTCCAAGTGATATAAGGACAAATATGGAAGAGTTGTATAAAACAATTAAGGAAAACCACATTAATATATTTGAATCAACTCCAAGTTTAATCTCAATACTCATGGATTATGTGAATGAAAACAAATTACAATTAGACAGCTTGAAATTATTAATATTAGGATCAGATGATTGCTCTATAGAAGATTATAAGAAATTAGTAAAAAAATATGGAAAAACTATGCGGATACTAAATAGTTATGGAGTAACAGAAGCTACAATAGATTCAAGTTATTACGAGGGTGAAATAGATAATATTCCAAAAACATTGGTGAATACTCCAATAGGAAAGCCAATGCATAATACTAGATTTTATATATTGAATAAAACCTACGATATTCAACCTATAGGTGTAGTAGGTGAGCTATATATAGCGGGGGCAGGGGTATCAAGGGGCTATTATAACAGACCAGAATTAACCGCTGAGAAATTTATTGATAACCCTTTTAAAATTGGAACCAAAATGTATAAAACAGGAGATTTAGCAAGGTGGCTACCTGATGGAAACATAGAATTTCTGGGGAGAATAGATAACCAAGTTAAAATAAGAGGTTTTAGAATAGAACTTGCAGAGATAGAAAATAGATTATTACAACATGAAAGTATCAAAGAAGTAGTAGTTCTAGCAAGAGAAATTGAAGTAAATGAAAAATATATATGTGCTTATGTGGTAAGTGACAAAAATATTAAAGACTTGAATTTAAGAAGTTATTTAAGGGGATGTTTACCAGCATATATGATTCCATCTTACTTTGTACAGATGGGAAAAATGCCGTTAACTCCTAACGGAAAGCTTGATAGAAAAGCACTTCCAGAGCCGAACTTAGAAGAAATGACAAATGAATATGAAGCACCGAGAAATGAAGTAGAAGAGATTTTGGCGAAAATCTGGTGTGAAGTCCTTAAAATTGATAAAGTTGGAATTAATGACAATTTTTTCGAAATTGGAGGACATTCTTTAAAAGCCACAGTACTAAAATCAAAAATTCATAAAGCATTTAATAAAGATATACTACTGAAAGAGTTATTTAGGCTACCGACAATAAAAGAACTAAGTGCATTTTTAGAAGAAGCGGAAGAGAATATTTACAAAAAAATTGAAATTGTAGAAGAAAAGGAATGCTATGAAGCATCCTCAGCTCAAAAAAGAATGTATATGCTGCAGGGGCTTGAGATAGATAGTATTGCGTATAATATTCTGGGTGGACTGGATATATCAGGTGACCTGGATGTGGATAGACTAAATGAAACATTTAAAAAGTTAATTAAGAGGCATGAAGCATTAAGGACAAGTTTTTATGCTAAAGAAGATATGATTGTACAAAAAGTCCATGCAGCAGAAGAGATAAAATTTGAAACAGAAAAAGTAGCTGTTCATAGTGAAGAAGAAATAAAAGCCAAAGCTAAGGAATTCATAAAACCATTTGACTTAGGGAAAGCTCCATTATTAAGAGTTTCTGTATTAAGTCTAGAGAAAGACAGACATATTATGCTGTTTGATATGCATCACATCATATCAGACGGGGTTTCTATGAGCATATTAGCCAAAGAATTTAGTGAACTGTATGCAGGGGAAGATTTAGAAGAACTTAAAGTGCAATATAAGGATTATTCAGCATGGCAATTGAAGAAAAGAGAAAGTGAAGAGTATAGAGAACAAGAAAAATATTGGCTAAATGAATTTAGTGGAGAGCTACCCGTATTAAATTTACCTACTGACTACGCAAGACAATCGCTAAAAAACTTTAGAGGAAGCAGTGTATATTTCACACTAGATAAAGATATAACTAAAAAGTTAAGAAGTGTAGCAAAGGAAACTGAAAGCACCTTGCATATGGTTTTATTAGCGAGTCTTAATATTTTATTAGCAAAATATAGTGGACAAGAGGATTTCATTGTTGGGACTCCAATAACTGGGAGAAATCATGGGGATTTAGAAAATATAATTGGGATGTTTGTAAATACTCTAGCAATAAGAACGAATGTAGATAGTCAATTAAGTTTTAAAGAGTATTTGAAAACTGTAAGGGAAAAGACATTAAGTGCTTCTGAAAACCAAGATTATCAATTTGAAGAATTAGTTGATCAAGTAGCTGTAAATCGAGATTTAAATAGAAATCCATTATTTGATGTGATGTTTGTATTGCAAAATATGGATGAGGCTAAATTGGAGATAGAAGATTTAATCTTTAAACTCTATAAATTTAGCGTCGATGTCGAAAAGTTTGACATAACAATGACTGCAGTTGAAAGAGATCATGAGATAAACATCGATTTGAGTTATTCAACTAGCCTGTACAAACATGAAACCATAGAAAGAATGGTAAACCATTTCTTAAATATAGTTAAAGAAATAACTAGAAATATTGAGGTTGAACTTAAGGATATAGACTTACTAAGTGATGATGAGAAACATAAGCTCTTGGTAGAGTTTAATAATACAGTAGCAGATTATCCAAAAGACAAGACTATACACGAGCTTTTTGAAGAACAAGTAAAAAGGACACCAAATAATATTGCTGTAGTAATTGGAGATAAAGAGTTTACTTATAAAGAACTTAATGAACGATCTAATTCCTTGGCAAGAGTCCTAAGAGAGAAAGGTGTAGGACCTGAAGTCATTGTAGGGATCATGATGAATCGTTCTACTGAAATGATAGTGGGAATAATGGCGATTCTTAAGGCGGGTGGAGTTTACTTACCGATGGATCCAGACTATCCAAAGGATAGGATAGAATATATGTTAAAGGATAGCCAAACCCAAATATTATTATCTACAAATGGGTTAGCGAATCGTATAGAAACGAGTGTAGAAATTATAGATTTATTGAATACCGATTTATTTGAAGGAGATTCAAGTGATCTAAATCTAGTTAATACTCCACAGAATTTAGCGTACATTATTTATACATCTGGAACTACAGGCAATCCTAAAGGTGTAATGATTGAACATAAAAATGTAGTAAGATTACTGTTTAATCATAAAATGAAATTCGATTTTAATGAAAAAGATGTATGGACGATGTTCCATTCATACTGTTTTGATTTTTCCGTTTGGGAAATGTATGGAGCATTATTGTATGGAGGAAAGTTGGTTCTGATTCCAAAAGATTCAGCTATGGATGGAGTAGAATTTTTAAGAATTCTAAAAGAAGAAAAGGTTACAGTTTTAAATCAAATTCCTACTCCTTTTTATAGCCTCATGAATACAGAATTAACATACAGTGAAAAAGAACTGAATTTAAGGTATGTAATATTCGGTGGAGAAGCATTAAAAACGGAAATGTTAAGAGAATGGATAAAAAAATATCCTGATACGAAATTGATTAATATGTATGGGATAACAGAAACGACTGTTCACGTAACATATAAAGAAATTGAAGAAAAAGAAATAAATGAAGGAATATGCAATATAGGAAAGCCTATACCTACATTAACTACCTATATAATGGACGAAAATTCAAGAATTTTACCAGTGGGTGTACCTGGAGAGCTTTGTGTAGGTGGCGATGGAGTTGCAAGGGGCTATCTAAATAAGAAAGAACTGACCCAGCAAAAATTTGTAACGAATCCTTACAATTTACAGGAAAGAATATATCGGTCTGGTGACAAAGCTAGATTACTTCATAATGGAGAAATAGAATATCTAGGCAGAATCGATTTTCAAGTTAAAATAAGAGGCTTTAGAATAGAACTTGGAGAAATTGAGAACTGCTTGTTAAAAGTAGAAGGTATAACAGAAGTAATCGTCATAGATAAAGGTGAAAATGAAAATAAGGATCTATATGCATATTATGTAGGAAAAGAAGAGTTTAGCGCAGGAGAACTCAGAGAAAAACTTAAAAAGTCCTTACCAGACTATATGGTACCAAAATATTATATAAAGATGGAAAAAATGCCATTAACGTCTAATGGGAAAATAGATAGAAAATCCTTACCGGATCCAGAAGATGTAATTCATACTGGAGCAGAATACGAAGCGCCAAGCAATGAACTAGAAACAAAATTAGTTAACATATGGCAAGATATTTTAGGTGTAAGCAATATCGGTATAAATGATAACTTTTTTGAACTTGGAGGACATTCATTAAAGGCTACAGTACTTATTTCAAAAATTCATAAAGAATTGAACAAAACTGTCCCACTTAAAGAAATCTTTAAGTCACCAACAATAAAAGAGCTTAGTGCATTTGTTGAAAATGAGAAAGATAGTATTTTTCTTGAAATAGAAAAAATAAGAGATGAAGGAAAATACGAAACATCATCTGCTCAAAAAAGAATGTATATGCTGCAACAGTTTGACAAGGATAGCACAGCTTACAATATGCCAACAGTGTTTGAGTTAGGTGGAAATATTAATGAAATACAAATAGAAGAAACATTTAGGAAACTTGTTAAAAGACATGAAGCACTAAGAACCTATTTTGAAACGAATGAAGATCAAATAATACAAAGAATAGATAACTCTTATGAATTTGAGCTAGAAATAGTACAAGAAAGAGAAGATATAGATACTATCATCAATAACTTCTTAAGACCATTTGATTTAAATAAAGCCTCATTATTAAGGATAGAACTCGTGAAGAGTAAAGAAAAAACATATTTATTGATAGATATGCATCATATCATTTCAGATGGAGTATCTTGTAATATTTTAATAAATGATTTTATAGAGATATATAATGGAAAAGAATTAGAACCTTTAAAGCTGCAATATAAAGACTTTGCAGAATGGCAGAATAAATTCTTAAATGCTGAAGATATGAAAAAACAAGAAGAGTATTGGTTAAATATCTTCAGTGATGAAATACCAGTATTAAATATCCCTACTGATTATAAAAGACCAGTCATTAAAAGTTTTGAGGGTGATGATGTAGGCTTTGAGTTGGATGAAAAACTGATCGAACAATTAAAAGAGTTTACAAAAGAAACAGGAACAACCATGCATATGGTATTGCTATCAGCATTTTATATATTACTATCTAAATACAGCAGGCAAGAAGATATCGTAATCGGCGTACCAGTAGCAGGAAGGTCACATGCAGACCTCCAAAAAATAATGGGGATATTTGTTAATACATTGGCGTTAAGGATGAAACCAGAAGGTGGAAAGAAATTTACAGAATTCTTCAAAGAGGTAAAAGAAAATTCTATTAAGGCATATGAAAATCAAAGTTATCAATTTGAAGCTTTAATAGAAAAATTAAATGTAAGAAGAAATACCAGCAGAAGCCCAATGTTTGATGTTATGTTCAATATGGTTGACATAGAAACGGAAAATATGAAAGAATTCGATGGATTTTTATTGGAAAAATATAATTATGAAAACAAGACATCTAAGTTTGACTTAACATTGAATGTAACACAATCAGACAAAACCATTGACTTTACTTTGGAGTACTGTACGAAATTGTTTAATAAGGAAACAATAGAGAGATTAGGGAAACACTTTATTAGGATATTAAAAAATGTAATGGATAATCCGAAATTGGATTTAAATAAAATAGACCTGTTAACAGAAGAAGAAAAGGTCCAACTATTATATGAGTTCAATAATAAAAAAGTGGATTACCCTAAGTATAAAACAATACAACAATTATTTGAGGAACAGGTGGAAAAAACACCAGATAATATTGCTGTTGTATTTGAAGATAAAAAGTTAACTTATAGAGAGTTGAATGAAAGAGCAAACATACTTGCAATAGAGTTAAGAAGTAAAGGAATTAAATCTGATTCAATAGTAGGGATAATGGTAGAAAGATCTCTTGAGATGATAATAGGAATTATAGGTATTTTAAAGTCAGGGGGAGCATATTTACCTATTGATCCAGGGTATCCAATAGAAAGAATAGAATATATGTTAGAAGATAGTAAGTGCCAAATACTACTAAGTGAAGCAAGTTTAGAGGACAAGTTGAAATTTAAAGGACACATTCTGGATTTATTTAAAATTGATTTATTGAGCGGAGAGTCAAGAAATCCTGAGGCAATTAATGGTTTTAAAGATTTAGCATATGTTATTTATACGTCAGGATCAACAGGTATGCCGAAAGGTGTAATGATAGAACAACAACAGGTAAACAATTTTATACATGGAATAACGAAAGAAACTAAATTGAATTCATATAAAAATATATTATGTATTACAACAGTATGCTTTGATATCTTTGGACTTGAAACCCTAGTACCATTAACAAATGGATTAGAGGTAATAATTGCAAGCAGAGAAGCAAGTGTCGATAGTAAGAAACTGGCAAGAATTATAGATGAAAATAAGATAGAAGTAATGCAAAGCACCCCTTCAAGATTGAATATACTGTTGGAAAATGAAGATTTCCAAGAATCCATAAGTCATTTGAAATTAGTTTTAGTAGGTGGAGAAGAGGTAACTTCAAGTTTATTTAATAAGTGGAATAAGCATAATAATGCAAAGATATACAATGTATATGGGCCAACAGAGACAACAATTTGGTCAACAATAAAACTTCTAGAACAAGATGAAAAAATAACAATCGGCAGACCAATAAGTAATACAAGCATCTATATATTAAATGAAGATAAACAAATGCCTATAGGGGTCGAAGGCGAATTATGTATTGGCGGGGATGGCGTAGCAAGGGGATATTTAAATAGAGCAGAATTAACTGCAGAAAAGTTTGTGGAAAATCCTTTTGAACAAGGACAGAAAATTTATAGAACAGGAGACCTAGCAAGATGGCTGCCTGATGGAAACATAGAGTTTCTGGGGAGAATAGACAATCAAGTGAAAGTAAGAGGCTTTAGAATAGAACTTGGAGAAATCGCGAACCGAGTACTACAGCATGATAGCGTAAAGGAAGCCGTAGTAGTAGTAAAAGAAAATAAAGAAAATGAAAAGTATATCTGTGCTTATGTGGTAAGTGATAAAGAAATGAAAGAATTGAAATTAAGGGATTCTTTAAGAGAAAGCTTGCCAGAATATATGATTCCATCTTATTTTGTTCAAATGGAAAAGATGCCGTTAACTCCTAATGGAAAACTTAATAGAAGAGCACTTCCAGATCCGAGTATAGAAGAAAATATCAATGAATCTGAAGCACCAAGAAGTGAAGTAGAAAAAGTTCTAGCAGAATTATGGAGTGAAGTATTAGGAATAGAAAAAATAGGAATTAACGATAACTTTTTTGAACTTGGAGGACATTCACTAAAAGCTACAGTACTTTTATCAAAAGTTCAGAAAGTGTTGAATAAAGAAATACCACTAAACGAGTTATTTAGGCTACCAACAATAAAAGGAATTGGTATATTATTGGAAACTAAAGAGGAAAATGCTTACTCGGAAATTGAAAAGATAAAACATGGGAATATTTATAAAGCTTCATCAGCACAAAAGAGAATGTACATGCTACAGCAATTTGATAAAGCTAGTACAGCTTACAATATGCCTACAGCGTTTGAGTTAGATGGAAATATTAATATCAAACGCATAGAAGAAACATTTAGGAAACTGATTGAAAGGCATGAATCATTAAGAACTTCTTTTGAAACGAATCAATTTGAAATCGTACAAAGAATTCATCATTCTTATGAATTTAAGTTAAAAATCAGACAAGAAAGCAAAGATCTAGATACCATTAGAAATAAATTCATAAAGCCATTTGATTTAAGTAAAGCACCACTATTAAGAGTAGAAATAGTAGAGAGTGAGGAGAAAACATATTTACTAATAGATATGCATCACATTATATCAGATGGAGTATCTGGCGGTATTTTAGTGAATGAGTTTATTGAGTTATATAAAGGAAGAGAATTACAACCATTAAAATTACAGTATAAGGATTTTGCGGAGTGGCAGAATAAATTTTTGAAAACAGAGGAAATGAAAAACCAAGAAAAATATTGGTTAAATATGTTTGGAGATGGAATACCAGTATTAAATCTCCCTACTGATTATGAAAGACCGGCTATTCAAAGTTTTGCAGGTGATTCTTTAAGTTTTAAAGTAAATGAAAAGACTACAGAAAGATTGAGACATCTTACTAAAGAGACGGGAACAACGATGCATATGGTGTTACTATCTGCATTTTATATATTGTTATCTAAGTATAGTGAACAAGAAGATATCGTCATTGGAATACCGATAGCTGGAAGATCGCACGCAGACCTTCAGAGTATAATGGGGATGTTTGTGAATACATTGGCGCTAAGAAATAAGCCTGAAGGAAATAAAATGTATATGGATTTCTTAAAAGAAGTAAAAGAAAACTCTCTATATGCACATGAAAATCAAAATTATCAATTTGAAATGTTAATTGAAAGCCTAAACTTAGTAAGGGATACTAGTAGAAACCCTTTGTTTGATGTTATGTTTGATATCGCTGTAATGGAATCAGATCGTGATATGAAAGTAGATGACCTTATATTAAGGCCTTATGAAATGGAAAACAATATATCCAAGTTTGATCTAAATTTAGAAGTTGTGGAATATTCAAAAACATTTGAAATCGTATTGTCGTATTGTGTAGAGCTGTTCCATAAAGACACAATTGAATTTTTATTAGAGGATTATGATTCCATCCTTAAAACAATATCCAATGATCCAAATGTAACATTAAACAATATAGAGTTAATAAAATTAAAGAATAATGATGCGGAATTAGAGTTTGATTTATTTGAACATTTTTCATTATAGAAATATTTTTAATTCCCTTAATGTATAGAATTGAGATAGGTAAATTCATTTAGTTATGAATTGCTTGAAGACATCAAGAATCGTTCTAAATGGAGTAGTGGGCATAATCAGCTGTTTCCCTTAGGAAACATGAATAATCGTTTCATCTTTGGATGGAGTGAATGCCCACAAATACTCTATATGGAAATATTTTAGTGGGCTGTTTTATACCAAGCGTTTAGAAATATATATATTTAGATAGGTGGTTAAGAGATGTTATGAATAAAATGAAAGAATATAATCCGAATCGATATTGGAGAAAATCAATTCATCTAGCAAAAAATAGTGAAGGAAAAACATGGAGTTATGGGGAAGATTCATACGAAGAAGGTCAGTATGAAATTACCATTGATAAATGTTATTTTGACAGGCTAAAAGAAATATGTAAAGATAATGATCTTTTATCCTTTGCTTTTATCGTATCCGCATTCAAGGTTAGTTTATCAAAATATTTATCTAAAAAGGATATCACTATTGGTATTCCTTGTTATAGGTCTGTAGGAAGAGTTATGTTAAATAAAGTATTACCGTTAACATCTCATATAGATTATGATCAATCATTTTCGGACTATATGATGAGCATTAAGGATGAAATACTGCAAATATATAAGAATCAATCCTATTTAAATACTAAGATATTACAAGATGAAAATATCAATAATTTGATGGAACTAACGCCGATAAATATATCGATGAAGGGGTTTCATCAGGAAAAAGATATTAATTATATACTAAGTTCAAGCAAAAATCAATTATCATTAATATTTGAATCAATTCAAAATGGTTCATATAATATGAAGGTTATCTATAACAAAAAACAGTTTTCCAAGTTTGATGTGGAGAATTTGTCTGATAACTTTTTTAATGTTTTCAAATCGGTATTAGTAAATTATAAGCAGAAAGTATCGGAAGTAGAGCTTTTATCAGAAGGAGAAAAGAACCAACTATTAAATGAATTTAATCATACAGATGTGGAATATCCGAAAGGTACAACCATACAACAAATATTCGAAGAACAAGTAGAAAAAACACCTGATCACATTGCGGTAGTATATGAAGAAAATAAACTAACGTATAGAGAATTAAATGAAAAAGCAAATAGTCTCGCAAGGACCTTAAGAGAAAAAGGTGCCGCACCTGAAACGGTTGTCGCTTTGATGATGGATCGTTCTATAGAAATGATCGTGGGGGTATTAGGTATTATTAAATCCGGTGCGGGTTACATACCGATTGATCCCGATTATCCGAAAGAAAGGGTTAGTTATATCCTGCAAAATAGTCATGCCAATTTAGTGATAACAGAGACAAAATTGGCAGACAGTATAGATATAGACGGCCAAATAATCGATATCCAAAAGGGCGATGTGCATTTAAATGATACATCGAATCTGGAAATCATAAATAAACAGGAAGATTTACTATATGTTTTATATACCTCAGGGACGACCGGAAAACCGAAAGGAGTCATGGTTACTCAAAGTAATTTAATTAATATGGTATATAGCTGGAAAAGTCATTACCATTTAGATCAATTTCATGTAAATTTACTGCAAATGGCAAGTATATCATTTGATGTATTCACAGGGGATTTATGCAGAAGTATATTAACTGGGGGCACCATGTATATATGTCCAAGTGAAATAAGAATAAATATGGAGGAGTTATATCAAACAATTAAGAAAAACCACATCAATATATTTGAATCAACTCCAAGTTTAATCTTAACACTCATGGACTATGTGAATGAAAACAATTTTCAATTAGACTGCTTGAAGTTATTAATATTAGGGTCTGATATCTGTTCAATAGAAGATTATAAGGGATTAGTGAAAAATTATGGACAAACTACGAGAATACTTAATAGCTATGGTGTAACAGAAGCAACAATTGATTCAAGTTATTATGAAGAAAAAATAGAAAATATATCAGATGATTTAGTTAATACACCAATAGGAAAACCTCTGCATAATACTAAATTTTATATTTTTAATGAAGCCTGTGATCTTCAGCCTATAGGTGTAATAGGTGAGCTTTACATAGGTGGTGAAGGAGTATCAAGGGGTTATTATAATATGCCAGAGTTAACAGCTGAGAAATTTGTGGATAACCCATTTGCCAAAGGAACAACACTGTATAGAACAGGGGATTTAGCAAGATGGCTGCCTGATGGGAATATTGAGTTTTTGGGAAGAATCGATAACCAAATTAAAATAAGAGGCTTTAGAATAGAACCTGGAGAGATCGAAAATCGATTATTACAACACGGAAGCATTAAAGAAGCCATAGTCTTGGCAAAAGAAATAAAAGAAAATGAATACTTATGTGCTTATGTGGTAAGTGACAAAGAGATTCAGGACTTGAATTTGAGTAGTTATTTAATAGAATTTTTGCCAAAGTATATGATTCCGACTTATTTTGTACAGATGGAAAAGATGCCGTTAACTCCGAATGGAAAGCTAGATAGAAAAGCGCTTCTAGAACCAAAATTGGAAGAAATGACAAATAAATATGAAGCCCCAAGAAATGAAGTAGAGGAAATTTTAGCAAGGATTTGGAGGGAAGTATTAAAAGTTGGGAAAGTAGGAATAAATGATAACTTTTTTGACCTTGGAGGTCATTCTCTAAAAGCAACTATATTAGCAGGTAGAATTCGTAAAGAGCTAAATGTAGATGTACCACTGAAAAAAATATTTAGTTTAGGAAACATAAAAGGTCTTAGCGAAAATATCTTAACAAATAGTAAGAAAAAATACGAAGAAATACAAAAAGTGGAAGAAAAGGAATATCACGAAGCATCCTCTGCGCAAAAAAGAATGTATATGTTACAAGAACTTAATACAGATAGTATTGCCTATAATATGCCGGGGATTTTAGAGATAATAGGTAAACTTGATTTAAATCGATTAAATGAAGCATTTGCAAAATTAATTGATAGACATGAAACATTAAGAACAAGTTTTATTGCTATAGAAGATAGGATTGTACAAAAAGTTCATGTACCAGAAGAAATAAAATTTGAAATAGAAAAAGTAAATACTCAAAGTGAACAAGAAATAAATGTAAAAGTTAAGGAATTCATAAAGCCATTTGACTTAGAGAAGGCCCCTTTACTAAGAGTTTCCATACAAAGTTTAGAGAAAGACAGACATATTTTACTGTTAGATATGCATCACATCATATCAGATGGAGTTTCCGTGAGCATATTAGCAAAAGAATTTAGCAAGTTATATGCTGGGGAAGGTTTAGAAGTACCTAGGGTGCAATATAAGGATTACTCGACATGGCAATTAAAGAAAAGAGAAAGCGAAGAATTTAGGAAACAAGAAGAATATTGGCTAAAGGAATTTAGGGGAGAAATACCAGTATTAAATTTACCTACGGACTATACTAGACCAAAAATAAAAGATTTTAACGGGGGAAGTATTAGCTTTTTTCTTGATAAGGAAATATCTGAGAAATTAAAATGGATTGCTAAAGAGAACGAAAGCACTCTGTACATGATTTTATTAGCTAACATTAATATTTTACTATCTAAATATAGTGGTCAAGAAGATATAGTAGTTGGAAGTGTAATAGCTGGGAGAAACCATAGAGACTTAGAAAACATAATAGGTATGTTTGTAAATACGTTAGCCATAAAAACGAATGTAGATAGTGAGTTAACTTTTAAAGAATATTTTAAATCTGTAAGGGAAAAGACATTAAGTGCTTATGAAAACCAAGACTATCAATTTGAAGAATTAGTTGAAAAGGTAGTATTTAGTAGAGAATTAAATAGGAATCCAATCTTTGATGTGATGTTTGTACTACAAAATACTGAAGAAGAAAAGCTAGAAGCAAAGGATTTAACTTTTAAGCCTTATCATACTAGTTATGATGTGGAAAGATTTGATATAACAATTAATGCAACAGAGGAAAATAATCGGATTAACTTTCATTTAAGTTATGCAACTAGTATATATAAGCAAGAAACGATAGAAAGAATGGTAAGTCATTTTGTAAACATCGTGAAAGAAATCACAAAAAATGTGGAGATTAAACTTAAGGATATTGAAATAGTAAGTAAAGATGAGAAGAATAAACTATTGGCAGAGTTTAATGATACAGCATTAGATTATTCAAGAAACATAACGATACACGAACTTTTTGAAGGACAAGTAAAAAAGACACCAGATCATGTTGCCGTGGTATTTGAGGGTAAGAAGCTAACATATAGAGAACTTAATGAAAGATCTAATTCTTTGGCAAGAGTTCTAAGAAGCGAAGGTGTAGGACCGGAAGTTATTGTGGGAATCATAACTGAACGTTCGATTGAAGTAATTGTAGGAATAATGGCCGTATTAAAAGCAGGTGGATCTTATTTACCAATAGACCCAAAAAATCCACATAAACGAATAGAATATATGATAAAAAACAGTGGAGTTAACATATTATTAACACAGAACAGTTTATTATCGATGTGTGACTATGGGTGCGAAGTAATAGATTTGAATAATCAAAGTATATATCAAAAAGAAAATAACAATCTTAATAAAATATCAAATCATACAAATCTAGCATACGTTATCTATACTTCTGGAACGACGGGCAATCCTAAAGGGGTTGCTGTAGAACATAAGGGAATCATAAATTTAACTAATACCTTTAAAAAAGATTTTCAGATTAATTCCAATAAAAAGATATTACAATTTGCAAGTATATCATTTGATGCGTTTGCTTGGGAATTATCTATGAGTCTTCTATTAGGGGCAGAATTAATTATAACATCCGAAGAAATTTTAATGAACCCAGTAAAATTAAGTCAATTTATAAAGGATCATGAGGTCAATATATTAACAGTACCGCCATTTATAGCTAGTGAGTTGGATTTAGATGATTCTAAAGTTGAATTAATCATAACAGCTGGAAGTGACGCAAAGAAGAATATAGTTAGCAAACTTTCTAAAAAAAGAAGGTATATTAATGCTTATGGACCAACAGAAAGTACTATTTGTGCAACCATGTGGGATTATGAAAATACAGAATATAACACGATTCCAATAGGAAAACCTATAAGCAATACAAAGGTTTATATTGTTGATAAGTATCATAATTTGCTACCAATAGGTGTAGTAGGGGAATTGTGCATAAGTGGAGATGGAATTACAAGAGGGTACTTAGCTAATCAAGAGTTAACAGATCAAAAATTTGTGAATAACCCATTTGAATTAGGAAAGAAAATGTATAAAACAGGAGATTTAGCTAGATGGCTTCCAGATGGGAATATCGAATTTTTAGGTAGAATAGACCATCAAGTTAAAATAAGAGGGTTTAGAATAGAACTTCCAGAGATAGAAAGTAGATTGTTAGAAATCGAAGGGGTAAAAGATGTAATTGTATTAGATAAAGGAGAACATGAGAGTAAGTATTTATGTGCTTATTATGTGGCAGAAAAAGAGTATAGTGCAACTCAATTAAGAGAAGCTTTAAAACACAATTTACCGGACTATATGATACCATCTTACTTTAAAAAATTAAGGGAAATGCCTTTAACAACCAATGGAAAAATTGATAGAAAGTCATTACCACAACCAAATAGTGAGATCAATACAGGGACAGAATATGAAGCTCCAAGAAATGAAATTGAAAATGTTTTAGTAAATGTATGGGGGCGAGTGTTAGGGGTTAATAGAATAAGTATTAATGATAATTATTTTAGTTTAGGTGGGAACTCACTAAATGCTATAAAGATCGCTTCAATACTTCAAGAAGAAAACATAAATATTGCACTAAGCGATATATTTATGTATCAAGATATAAAAAGTATTTGTAAACATTACATTGCACAACATAGCGGTCATGAGCAAAGTAATGAATTAGATATGACTGATGAATATATTAGTGAGGAAAATATACAAGAATTTATAGAATTAACTAGAAATAAAGTAAACACGGAATATGAGGAGTTTACAGAAAAAATAATAAATAAAAACGTCATTAATAAATACAAACTTTCAGAAATACAAAAAATGAGTAAAAAAATAGGAATGACAAAGTCAGGAACAAAAATTGAATTTAATTTCGAGGTAGATATATCAAAATTAGAAAGTGCAGTAAGTTCTTTAATAAATCGTGAGAATATGCTAAGGGCAGCAGTAGTAGAAAAACAATCTGAAATTTATTTATACGAATACGATACGATCGAAAATGTAAAATTACCATATCTGGATTTAAGCAAAATAGAGAAAGAGAAATGCACATTTGTATTAAAGAAAGTAATAAAAGATATAAGTAATAAAGTCCATGAAAATAATAATTATACAAAAAATAAAATTTACTATGCGTTTATTTTAGTTAAACATGAAAGAAATAGGTTTGTTTTATATATGATTGTAAATCATTTAATATTCGATGGTATGAGCTCAGAAATAGTAAAGAATTTAATAGTTAAAGAGTATATGAACGATGGTAGAAACAGACTCCAAAGCGATTCAAAAGCTACTTATTTAGATTATATCAATCAAATAAAAAAAGGCCCTCAAGAGATTACAGAAGAAGAGATAATAAGGGTATTTAATCTTTATGAGTTTTTTGAAGCTTCTAAAATTTATCATAAACAGTTAAGTGAAATAAAACATGAATTAGTTTTTAAACAGCTTGAATTTGATGTACCAAACGAGATTTTAAATAATCAGGATCAATTGTGGGATTTTGCATTTGAAAAGTTTATTGAAGTTTATAGACAAAATTTAGATATCATGAATTTGCCAATAAGCATTTTAAACATGGGAAGAAGATTTGGCGAAAGAAATTACTTTACAGTAATTGGAGAGTTTTTAGATATAGTTCCATATATTTGTACAATAGGTGATAGCAACTTTGAAAATATAAGCAGCATGATTAGTTTAGCAAGTGAAAAGAATATCAATTTTATAACAATTCTGAAGGATAAGGAATTATCGCAAAAGTATAAAAAGGTAAGTCAAATATTAAACCAATCTAAATTACTAGACTTTAATATACCAGTATTTAATTATTTGGGAGTTTATGATGCTGATTATAAAATGGCTCAATTATTTCAAACAAGCGATAATACAGAGCATTTTAAAGAAGATAAAACTCAAAGAGGAGCTAATTGTTACATACGCGAGAATAAATTAATTATGCTTATCGATGTATAGAAGATACACCTAGTAATGTGCTGGGAAATTCGAATTAACAGTTAAGTTTAATAACCATAAAATTAAAGTCATTTTACTATTAGTAAGGGGAACAATATCATGTGGAAGAAGAAAATTAGAACGAGTAAGCTATCATTTCTGTTAATTGCTGTTATTTTAATGGTTACCTCTGGATTATTGTCAACATCTCGTATTTTTATCGATAATATAAATAGTTCCATAACAGATTACTATGGTAATCCTGCATTTCCTGATGTCTACCTATTTAATTCATCCGATTATGAATTGAACATGCTTGAAGATCAAGCGGATAAAGGACAATTAATAAAAGACTTTCAAAAATATAAAGCCATGTATTCATCGATGAACATAACTCAAGAGAATGGTGAAACGTTTAATGAAGATAGAAATCTTATCATATCAATCAAAGATCAAGAAAAGCTAAACTGGGAATTAACTATTTTAGAGGGGAAGGATAAGCCTTCCCCCGAAGTAGGGGAGATTTGGATTTCTAAAATATTGGCAGATAAGAAAGATTTAAAAGTGAATGATGTCATTAAAATTGATAAAGCGGCTAGAAGTCAGTTTAAAATTTCAGCGATCATTAATGATTCACAAAATGCATCCTTAGCTAATCCTGCCAAAATTATGTATGTCAATGAAGAAGATGTAATGTTGTTTGATCAAGAAGTGAGAGGAGGATATGTTGTATTCCAATATGGAAGCGAAAAAGAAGCTGTAATGAATTATCTTCATGAAAATTTTACAAGTAATGAATATTATATGGAAAAGAACTATCTCGTAATGAATCAGCTGGCTGATACCGGTTTAGTATCGGTTATAATGACCTTGGCCGGTTTATTAACGTTAATAAGTGGGATTATTGTCGTCCTATTTACTTTGAAAAATAATTTAATGAAAGAAGTTAAATCGATTGGGACATACAAAGCACTAGGGTTTAAGGGATCAGAAATCAAGAAAATTTACAGTAAAGCTTATCTTTTTGTAGGTATTATTTCAACAACTATCGGTGTGGCCATTAGTTTTCCAGCGGCTTATATTTTACAAAAAGAAATTCTGAAGTATTTAGGTAATTTTGGATATAATAGTAGCTATTTAATTATAGGTGGAGTAATCATCGTACTCTTTAATGTGATAATTCAACTATTTGTGGCTTTAGAATTAAGAAAAATTAATAAAATATCACCAGTAGAAGCCATTTTGCAAACGAACGCACTTAAAAACGGTAAACGAAAGTGGACCCTATATAAAAATACAAATAACCCGATTGCGTTATCCATTAATGACATTTTTAAAAATAAAAGATTATCGTTAAACGTATGTATCATAACTGCCATCTACATGTTTACTACATTACTTTTTATCAATACGGATCACATGTTTGCCGTTTCAAAAGATCATGCCAACATATGGCTCAATCTACATAAAACAACGGCTACAATAAATACCAACATCACATCTCCAGAAATGGAAGATGCGATCGTTGATTATTTAAATAACGACAATCGAGTGGATCAATATGGATATGGACTCTATCTAAATGCTGGGAATTATATTAAATATGATAGTGAAAAGTATGGTGTATTGGATGGATATGCCATTGAATCTTTTTCAAGGTACGATCATTTAGGTTTTGAAATTTATGAAGGCCGATTACCAGAAAAATATAATGAGATTAATGTTAGTCTTAACATGCTGCGTGATACGAACTTGAAGATTGGTGACAAAATGAATTTTAAGATTTATGGGAAAGATGAGGAGTTTTTAATCGTCGGATCTTTTGGCAGTATTAAATATGCCGGGCGTAATGTAAGGCTGCTAAATGAAGCGATGGAACATTATAACTTAAAACCTTATTACAACACAATAGCTGTTCAATTGAAAAATCAAGAATTTTATAGTGAATTTAAAAAAGATTTTGAACATCATTTCAAAGATACTTTAGTACAAGCTAATTTAGGAAATTATGATGAGCTACTGAATGATATGACTTCTATGGTACCCCCGGTTGTATCAACGATCACGATTTTTATGCTTATTCTTAGTGCTTTAAATATCATTACAATTATTTCCATTATTATGATGGACGAAAGAAGGAATTTGGGAATACAAAAGGCACTAGGGTTTACAAGTAATTATCTAAAGGTTAGGATCCTTTCAAGAATTGCCATCTTAACATCTACAGGTATAGCTATCGCAATATTCATTCACAATTGGATATCAAAATCACTCATCGAACTTGTCATCACAAGTCCCAATGCGATCATCTTTTCACCTTTAAAGAGCAGTATATACTGTGCTCTTATCTTTAGCGTTATGTTAGTATTTGCCTTTTTGGGTACTTCAAAAGTAGCACGGATAAATGTAATAGAATTAATGGAGGAATAAGAATATGGATAGAGTGATCATCAAAACAAGTGACTTAGGTAAAAGCTTTTGTATGGGGAAAGAAAAAATAGACGTGATTAATAATATGAATTTAGAAATATACGAAGGTGATTTTACCATTATTATGGGGAGCTCCGGTGCAGGAAAATCCACATTGCTTTATGCGTTAAGCACAATGGATCAATATAGTCAGGGGAAGGTTGAGTTACTTGGCAAGGATATAACCTCTTTCAATGAAAATCAAATTGCCAACATCAGAAAAAACGATATGGCCTTTATTTTTCAAGGAATTAACTTATTACCTGATATGACTTTATTTGAGAATGTGGCTTTTAATGGATATAGCGCAACAAAAAGCAAAAAATCAGTCAATGAAAAGGCACGATTGTTATTAAAAGATTTAGGTTTAGAAAAAGATATATATAAATACCCATCTGAAGTATCTGGTGGGCAAAAACAGCGAACGGCAATAGCTAGAGCCTTGATCAATGAACCTAAAATAATTTTTGCGGATGAGCCAACAGGAGCTTTGAATTCATCTATGGGTAGAGTTGTTTTAGATATTTTAACACAACTGAATAACGAAGGACAAAGCATTGTCATGGTAACGCATGACCTCAAGGCAGCAACACGAGGAAATAGGATTTTATATTTAAAAGATGGAAGAATAGATGGAGAATTGAATTTAGATAAATTGGGAGAAGAGAGTTTAAAAGAAAGAGAAGGAATTGTATACAAGTTTTTAAATGATAAAAATTGGTGATTGTTAATAAGATGAATTAAATGCTCCATAGACCATGGAAAAAGGTTTAAAATTAAAGACAAAGTGTCATTTTGGATACTTTAGTCATAAGGAAGATGAATAATATGGAAAAGGTATTCCAAAATGAAAGAATTAAGATTACAGATGAAAAAAGTATAAATCGAATAGTTACAAAGAATATTTTTATACTTATTCTGGGACAGTTAGTTTCATTAATTGGAAGCAGCATCTATAGTTTTGCGATGGGACTGTATATTTTAAGTACGACAGGCTCAGGATTATATTTTTCCATTACAATAGCATTAGGAGTTATACCGAAAATTATTTTTGGGCCAATTTCAGGTGTTGTTGCGGATAGAGTTAATAGGAAAAAAATGATTATAACAATGGATCTATTAAGCGGAATTGTTGTTATTGCTTTATTTGCTTTAAGCAGTTTCGATAGTTTGAGATTAATATATATATATATATCAACTTTTTTAATAGCAACATGTACTATTTTTTCTGAAACACCAATGGAAGCTTCTATTCCAAATTTGGTAGATGAAAAACGATTAACGAAAGCTACTTCTCTAAATCAAGCTGTATTATCTATTTCAAGCATTGCAGGGCCTAGTATTGGTGGAGTTGTTTTTGCTTTGATTGATATTAGACTGTTTTTACTAATCAATGGTTTATCCTTTATTTTTGCAGCTTTAATGGATATTTTCCTAGATTTTAAGATTAAGAATAAAATACATGGTGTTGATCAAAAAACTAATCAAGAAAATGATGTAAAACACACATTTTTTGAAGATTTAAAAGAAGGAATAGCCTATATTAAATCACAGACATGGTTAGTAGTATTAGGAAGCTTTACAGTGTTTTTAAATATGTTTTTTATAATTGGAATTACAGTTACGGTGCCTTATGTTGCTGTTAATGTTTGGAACTTACCATCAAATCAACTAGGTATATTAGAGGCGATGTTTCCTTTAGGTATGCTAATTGGTACCGTTATAACATTTTTGTTACCAGAGGCTAAGAGTGTATATAAAAGGATAATGATCTGTATAGCTGTCGCTTCAATTGGAATGCTTTTTACTGGGATTTTGACATGTAATTTGATCATTACTCTTGATACTATTTCATATTTTACCATTTCGATAATATTATTTATCATTCTTGCTATATGTTCAGTTTTATATAACATCCCCTTTTTTGTATCACTACAAAAGAAGGTGCCAAATGACATGTTAGGTAGAGTAAGAAGTGTAATCTTAACCTTTATTACGGGGTTAACTCCAGTAGGTGCAGTTATTGGAGGGGCTTTAGTAGATATAGTATCTCCATGGTTATTACCAATGGTATGTGGAATTATTATGGTGATACTTACAATTATAATGAGTAGAATGAAAGCTTTAAAGGCTATTTAAGGAGATTTGATTTATATGATATTCATATAAATCAAATCTCCTATATGAAAAATTAAATCAAAACAGAAAGGGGAGAGGGAATTGAAAAATATAAAGCTTTTTTGTATTCCTTATGCAGGAGGGTCAGCAGCAGTTTATTCTAAATGGAAAAAAAAATTAAGCCCCTTAATTGAGCTTAAACAAATGGAGTTACCTGGTAGAGGATATAGGATAAAAGAACCTCTTATAGATAACATGCCTGATATGGTCGAAAATATTTTTAAAGAAATAAAGGATCAAATTGAATCTCCTTATATTTTATTTGGTCATAGTATGGGTGCTCTTATTACTTATGAAGTTTGTAAAAGAATAAAGCAGGAAGGATATCCAGCTCCTGTTCATATATTTATTTCGGGTAAACAGGCCCCCCAGGCTAAATCGGAAAAACCAAATTGTTATAGTCTGCCTGAAGATGAATTTATTAAGCATATTTTAAACTACAATGGAACAGACGATGTTGTATTCAAAAATAAAGAATTAGCCTCTTTATTTATACCCATCCTAAGGGCAGACTTTAAATTGGTAGAAACATATAAATTTGATTGTTCGGATGATTACCTAGAGTGTGATGTGTCTGTGTTTAGTGGTGCCGAGGATAGAGCAGTTTCATGGGAGGACTTATCAGGATGGCAAGAGGTAACAAAAGGAAATTGTAACTTCTACCAGTTTAAAGGCGGACACTTTTTTATTAATGAACATACCGAAGAAGTTGTTGATCAAATTAATAATGTGTTTAATAGTATTCCGAAAAATATAGAACAATTTATTTAGTATGAATTAAAAAAATATTTAAGTACGGTATGATTATCGGGTATATTGCTTCTTAAGTTTTTTTAACTAAGGTGTTGATGTATGGTTATGGAAATTTTTGCTGTTAACCTCTTAAATCCATCATGGTTTTCAAATTACGAGCAATTATTGGGACTTTTACCATTAGAAAAGCAAAGTAAGCTCAGACAATTTAAGGACATTGAAGATTCTATGAGAGGTCTTATTGCAGAGATGTTAATAAGAAATATTATTAAACAAAAAAATCTTCGAAATGATTACCAATTTAAACTTGCTACTACTACTTTTGGTAAACCTTATTTACCTGATGTAGAAAATTTTAAATTTAATTTAAGCCATTCTGAAGATTGGGTTGTTTGTGCAGTTGATGAAAATCAAATAGGTATTGATATAGAAAAAGAAAAATTACTCGATTTACAAATTGCTTATCAATTCTTTACGAAAAAGGAATGCGATTATATTTTCTCATTAAAGAATCATCAAATGCAGAGATTTTTTGAAATATGGACATTAAAGGAGAGCTATATCAAGGCTGTGGGACTAGGCTTAACGATTCCTCTAGATTCATTTTCAATAATATTGGATTCTAATGATAGTACCATTAGGTTTGAATCAGAATCTAATGATACCGCCTTTTATTTTAAACAGTATACGATAGATACCTTTTATAAGTTAGCAGTTTGCGCACGCGGGGATCATTTCCCTACAGAAATAAAACAATTGAATGTAGATGATTTGGTATCTAAGATTATAGGATAATATAAACAGTAATAACTTTTCACAAATGGAAGAGATGTTTGTAAAATAAGACCAGATATAATCTAACCGTTATTAGTTAAATATAGTGGATACAAATCTAAACTTGATTTAATACAAACACAAATCGCTATTAAAGAGATTAAGGTTCATTTTGAGGATCAACTTTCAACAGCGCTAAACTTAATAGAAGTATCTGCTCCTTTAATAGTAAGTGAAGGCAGGGGAATAAACGATAATTTAACTGGTGTTGAGAGAATTGTTTCTTTTGATGCTTTAGATTTTAAGAAAACAAAAATTGAAATCGTTCAGTCTCTAGCAAAGTGGAAAAGAATGGCTCTTGCTAGATATGGATTTGTCTTTGATGAAGGACTATACACGAATATGAATGCAATAAGAAGAGATGAGATTTTAGATAATCTACACTCTATATACGTCGATCAATGGGATTGGGAGAAAGTCGTACCAAAGGAACAACGTAACCTGTACACGTTAAAAACAGAAGTCCAAAAGATTTTTAAGGCCATGAAATTGACTGAAAGTTATATGTATCAATTGTATCCTGTGCTTAAACCTATTTTACCCGATGAGATTTATTTTATTACCACTCAGGAGCTTGAAATATTATATCCTTATCTTACTTCACAGCAAAGGGAGGATAAAATTACAAAAGAACATGGTGCTGTTTTTATCATGCAAATTGGTGGGCTATTGCGTTCTGGAGAAAAACATGATGAACGTGCGCCAGATTATGACGACTGGACGCTCAATGTAGATCTCTTATTTTGGAATCCTTTATTAGAACAATCTGTTGAAATTTCTTCAATGGGATTAGAGTAGATGAGAAAGCATTGTTAAAACAATTGAAACTTGCAAACAATGAAAATCAGAGAGAGCTAGAGTATCATCAATCTATCCTGAATGGAAATCTTCCTTATACAATAGGTGGAGGAATCGGTCAGTCTAGATTGTGCATGTTTTTTCTAAAGAAAGCCCATATTGGCGAAGTTCAAGCTTCTATATGGAATGATCGAATATTAAAGGATTGCGAAGAAAGAAATATCATTCTGATGTAATGAAGATATGATGTACGTTTCCTCTTTTTGTGCTTTGTAATTTTTAGGGGCAGTCGAATGAGGAAAGTGACTGGATTAATTCATATTCTTCGAGTTGTGCCGCCAATTGATCAATTTCACGCTCCAGAGTAGAAAATTGTTGGCGGTAAGCTTGAAGTAAATCTTTTACATATTTATACTAACGAGAAGGCTTTGATAAAGTGTTGACTATGACGCTGATCCCTAAGGGGTAGATCAATCTTCAATCCAAGTCAATCACTGACCAATTTTTTTATCTCTGTCAAAAAATATAACAGATTATCCGACATTAAATAATGTATTTAAAATATACTCTCGCACCCAATTTATTCTAAAAACATAATATTCACGTTAAGAAAATAAAAAAAGGGGGAATGCATGTTCTTGTTGTATCGTACGATTCATATTTTACAAGGTGCCGTGATATAGATTTATCCTCTGAAATATGCTATGCAAAAGAAAAGTAATTGGTAGGGGTGATAATTTCCTAATCGTGATTGTTGTAAATGCACAATTGAACATGAAGAAGAATGCTAGCAATAGCAATAAGGAAAAGTATTTAGAAGCTTTCGGGAGCGTATTGAGATGACGGGAGCAACTGTTCGAACATTTGATGGTCAAAAATTTATTAAAGCTTTTATCTCAGGCGGCAGGTTAGGTGGATTGGGGGAAATTTCCCAAAACTTTATTGTAAAAAATTATGTACCGGAAATCGAAGTGCTGAAATACACTAAATTATTTAACACATATGGTGGAATGTACAGTACCAATGAAGGTCTCTATTGCGGAGTCCCGTTAATTGTAATCCCACAAAATGCGGATCAGCCAATAATTTCTGGGCAAGTGACTAATATTGGAGCTAGTATTCAATTCCAGAGGCAAAGTTTGACGGCAGATCAATTATATGAAGCTGCAGATCCTGTGTTGAATGGCCCATCTTTCCAGAAAGCGACTACAAGTATTAAAGAATCCGTTGAAAAATCGGGTGAAAAGATCAGGTTCACAATTATGGGCCTGATCTTTATTTTTTTTTGCTTTTATTCCCACGTTTTATCTAACTTATCACTATAAAATTCTATAGCTTTACTGTAATCTTTTATTCCTTCATGTTTGGTAGTGTGGATTAAAGTATTTAACAAAGTTTCCATAGCCTTTGAATGCTCACTAAGATTATAGAGAGTCATCGCATAGAATACCTTTAAATGTTCGGCTTCTGGAAACTCACTTAGAGCTTTTTCAAAAATACGTTTCGACTGTTCATATTGCCCTAATGTACGATAGGTGCTACCTAATCCTAAATAAGCGTCTACTAAAATTTCGGGATCAAGACCTAGTTGAATCGCTTTTTCATAGTGAGGGACAGCGTCTTTTTCTTTTCCTAATGAATCATATGTCCATGCACATTGAAATTGGTAGTATCCATTTTCAGACTGTTCTTGAACTAGTGCTACCATTAATTGATTTGCTTCCTCCAATTGGCCATTCTCTCTTAAAGTAATAATGTGTTGTAATCGTTTATCCATGTTCTTCTGACCTTTAACTTTCTGTATTTTTCTAATCTTTAATCATTTTACACTTACCGCTATAAGAATACTAGAAACGTCTGTAAGGTAATAATTTATTGTTGTATACTTGGAAAATAAGTGACTCATCACCAAAAGTTGTTATAACATTTGTTAAGACATATACCGTGTATATAAGTTGATTGGAGTGGAGGTTGGGAGACTCCTTGGGGATCAGCAAATAGAGGAACGAAGGCTAAAACCATCACGTCCTGTGATAACGCCTTCGTGACCAACATCCTGTTGCCCCAAGCGGCTCATCGGACGCCCCCAGGAAGCTTTGCTCTGTGCGACAGCAACAATGTTTTATCTGCGCGAAAGCGAAGCGTCAGCGACAAATGTTTTCTGTAAGCGAAAGCAAAGCGACAGCTA
Source organism: Lysinibacillus xylanilyticus (assembly GCF_001183605.1). Lineage (GTDB taxonomy): Bacteria > Bacillota > Bacilli > Bacillales_A > Planococcaceae > Lysinibacillus > Lysinibacillus xylanilyticus. Next base: position 847,631 of record NZ_LFXJ01000005.1, read on the forward strand.
CAAAGAGCTCAGCCGGAACGGAAATCAACCACACGTTATGGTGATGAGCCAAATAAGTACTTTTTTTAAAAATTCCACTTTAACTTTAAATATTACTTATGAAATAATAATAGAGGTGAATCGGAATGCTTGAACGTTCTATGGAGAAAACACGGATATGTAAAAAAGAAAGGGAGTGATAGAAAGAAGAGCACAATGTTGATAGCTCTTCTATATAAAAAGAAAAGAGGACTATTATTATGAATAATTATCAAAGCATTTTTAGTGAAGGAATTGATTTAAAATATTGTGTGAAGGGACAAGGTAAGCCGATATTGGTAGTGGGGAGCAGTGTATATTATCCACGCTTGTTCTCGGAAAATTTATATAAACATTTTCAATTTATCTTTTTAGATCATAGAGGTTTTGTGAAGCCTCCACGTGCTTTAAAGAAAGAAGATTATACTTTGGATAAAATTGTCGAGGATATCGAAACAGCAAGACAATTACTAAAACTTGAGGATTTCATTATTTTAGGACATTCTGGGCATGCATTTATGGCTTTGGCATATGCCGAAAAATATCCTCAATATGTTCAGAAGGTTATGTTATTAAATTCAGCACCGACAAACAGTCAAGAGAGACAACAGCAAAGTATATCATTTTTTAATGAGACTGCCAGTGCCGAGCGTACAAAGCAATTCGAGCATGATATTACCTTCTTAGAGAATGATATTCACAATGATCCAGAAAGACGATTTGTGCATATGTGTAATCGCATGGGTGCTCATAGTTTTTATGATTATACGTTCGATGCTGCTTATATGTGGGATGGCGTATATACCAATATGGAAATAATTGATTACCTTTGGGGTGTAGCTTTTGCTGAACGAAATCTAATCCGATCTATGGCTCACATAGATAAACCTATTTTTGTAGGATTAGGTAGATATGATTATTTAGTCGCTCCTGTTTCTCTTTGGGATATAATTGATTATGAAAATGTGAAGAAGGTCATTTTTGAAAAAAGTGGCCATAACCCAATGTTTGAAGAACCAGATATTTTTGATAGGGAAATAATTAATTGGATTAATGAATAGAATGATGACATAATGTTCATTATTTTATAACCCTAAATACAAAATCGCTAGAGAATTAATAAAATTTCCTAGCGATTTTTCATTTAATTGTTTATTTAACTTCGAAAAGGGAACTTAAATGTCACCTTATTTAATACAGTAGCGATTATGATCCCTACTGTATATCGAACCAAATCCTCTAAAAGAAAACCTTTGCCAAGTATCAAAGCCCCGAGCGTTGTTCCACGAATCTGATTAATCCAGTCTTCCTGATACAACTGGCTAAATTCAATGCCGAAGCTAAACAAAAAACTGAGCCAAACGGCTGTTAAGGTGCTCTTACGTAATAGCAACAATCGAAATCCGAAATAGACCATCATAGCCCATAGCATGTCCCCAGCGTTCTGCGCTACAAATGCCGGAAGTAAAATACTCCATTTTCTAGAGAATAGACCTAATATAATTGTGATCACAATAGCTATCAAATAAGCTATTCGCATGTTACGGTATTGCAAGTTGCTAGGTTTATGCTCATTAGTCAATAGAATCACTCTTTCGGTTGTTAATATTACTTCATTATCGCATAAAAGATGTCCGAAAGAATTATGTGTGTATGCCCCTGAAGAAAGATTACCTAATTTAGTTCCCCTTGTACTCTTCTTTAAGCAATCCGTATATTTCTAAATCTACAATTCCTTTACCAGACCATAATGTAGCTTGTCTTAAAAGTCCTTCTTTAAAAAAACCATTTTTCAGGAGGACCTTTTTAGATGTTTCATTTAATGGCATAACCTCAGCTTGTATGCGATTTATATTAACTTCCTCAATTAAAAATTTGACAAGTATATTAACTGCATCAGTTGCAAGGCCTTTACCCCAATAGTCCTCTGCAAAAAAGTAACCAATCGTCACCATATTCACTTTTTGATTAAAATCCATTGCTTCTATAATGCCTACTAATTTATCGCTATGAGACTTTTGAAAAATGCCCCATTTAACTCTGTTTTTCTTCTGATAATCTCTGTCAAAATGACCGATCATTTTACCTACTGTTTGGATATTATGTTTCGGGATTATCCCACAATATTCAAAGACTTTTTCATTATCATAGATCGCAAATACTTCCGGTAAATGTGCATCTTCAATTTTTTTTAGCACAATATTTTCGGAGCTTAATAATGGGAACTCTGCAAACACTTTTTCGATATTCATAGCATACTCTCCTTATTTTTTATTAAATTTTCTTCACTTGATCGGAATATAAATTTTCATTTTCATTGTATTTGGAAATATAGAATTTACTACGTCTGTAATCTCAAAATCAGGGCCGTTATTTCTCTCGTAATTTGAATTTGGTAACCAAACCCCGTAAATATAACGTCGAGTATTTTGAACGGATTCTACAGAGCCATCAATTTTAAATTCCGCATATTTTCCTTCGGGAATCTGAGTATTGACGAAGTTGTCAATTATAGAATTATCATATTTCTCTACTTCTTCGCTAACAATGAAGGAAAATCGTCCATCATCTTGAAATTGAGTAGAGACTCCGTAAGCCATATTCGGTGCAGTTTTGTTAGAAATACGTTCATAGTACTGATTTTTACCGAAATCAAAATAAAATTCAGGAATATCTATAAAATACTTTTCGTCCTGTAAAGTAGTTTTGTATACATATCCTGTAATAAGCTTTTTTTTGAGGTAAACAATTTCAGGCTTGTTCATTGTTAATTCCCCCTTAATTTTATAATCCAAAAAGATTAATTTTGTTTGAAGGGGAGTAGTATTTTTAACTTTCCGGTATTTCGAGGGAGTTACCCCGATATAGTTTGCAAAAGCACGAGTAAATGCTTCTTGAGAACCGTATTGAAAACTAATTGCGATTTCTAATATGTTTTTTGATGTTGTTTCTAATAATAAGGCAGCTTCGGATAGCCTTCGATTTCTAATATATTGTTGAACTGAAAATCCGGTAATTGCATGAAAAAGCCTTTGGAAATGAAAAGCTGAAAAATAAGATGCTGATGATACTTTTGTAATTAATAATTCATTTTGTAAATGCTCTTCTATATATTCAATTGAGTTTTGAATCCTTACATAGTAATCCATACTATAGCTCCTCTCTATTGATAATAGTAAAGATAAACAATAAATGTTTTTTGATAATTTGTGCTAATTCGTACATTATATTGTAGAAATGATTGGAAACCAATCTCTTTATAGAAGGAGGTCTATAAATAAATTATTCTAAGCATCTAAAGTTTGGAATATTAAAACGTATGCCTTATGCAAAATTGAACGGAGTTAAGACTGGGCGACACCTTGAGCATCAGCGAATAGAGGAACGAAGGCTAAAACCATCACATCCTGTGATAACGCCTTCGTGACCAACATCGTGCTGCTGACGCTACGTTAGCACTACGTTTTCGCGCAAAAAACATCGTGTTGGCCCGAGACCATGGAGCGAAGCGGGTAGGGGAACGAAGGTTATTAATATCACGTCTTGTGATAACGCCTTCGTGTTGCCCCGACGCCCCAAGGAAGCTTTGCTCTGAGCGAAAACGACAAAGCGTCTAGTCGGAACGGAAATCAGCCACACACTGTGGTGATTATTAAAATATAAATATATTGAACAGCATTCCTTTATTGTGTATAATTTTACTATATTATACAGAAAGTGAGTGATTTAATATGAAAGTCAGCTCTATTTTTCCAACAAACAAATATAAGGTGTGGAAGAAGTAAGAATAATAGATTCTTCTGCACGAAATCGGAGGAATTGAAATGTATAGTAATTACGGACCTTTATGTACAGAACTTTATGATTTGACAAAACCAGTAGGATATTCTATTGGTGGAGATATTGAATACTATCTTGAACGCTTAAAAGGAACTAAGGGAAGGGTACTTGAAGCAGGAGTGGGCTCTGGACGCTTCTTAATCCCTTTACTTGAAAATGGATATGAAACTGAGGGAATCGACTACTCACCTGAAATGTTAGATTCATGCCGAAAACATTGCAAAGAAAGAGGATTCAAGCCAAATCTATATGAGGGTAACTTAAGCAATTTTTCATTAGACTCAAAATATGAAGCGATTGTTATGCCGACAGGTTCGTTCTGTTTAATCGAGAATTCGAAAGATGCGATGGATGCATTAACATGTATGTATAATCATTTGAAACCTGGAGGTCGCCTAATTGTAGACATGCTTTTACCTACAGACTGGCAAACAGGGGAAATTACTTCATCCTACTATGAAATTTCGCAAGAGGAAGGAATTTCATTAGAAAGAAAAGCTGTTGAAATGAACTGGATCAATCAATATACGCTAACCATTCTAAAATATGAAAAATGGAGAAATGGTAAATTAATTGATACAGAATTACAAAGATTTCCGATTCGATGGTACGGAATAGAAGAATTCCAGCACATATTAACAAGCATAGGTTTCTCTGATATTACTTGCTCGGCTGAATATGTTTACAACAAGAAGCCTTCAAAGGAGCATTCATTAATTACATTCGAAGCTGTTCGTAAATAAATATACCTGCTAGATTTTAGCTAAGAAAGTAGCTAAACATCTAGCAGGTATTTAGTTTTAATTATAATTTTTTTTTCTCATACCTTGTCCAATGTTACAGATTCCTGTACCGTTGATCGCTTGATATTAAATTCATTCCAAATTGAGTCCTTTTCTTCCAGCAATTCTTTTCCTTTCCAAATGATATCGATAATTTTACCCTCGTAAGCAATGGCTCGGCCAAATGCAAATGAAATAAAATAGTCATTCCAGGATTGGAAGATAGGGCTGGCAGCGTCTGCAGCTCTCTCTATATAACCCCATGCCTGTTCTTCGGTTATATAACCAACTATGTAGCTCCATCTTGCGATATTTACAGCTCGGTCAAAATCCCATGCAGCAATGGTGTTCACCTGGTCAAAATTAGATTTCGTAAAGGAAAGTCTCTTCATCATACCCTCTTGGGCTGATTCATAGCATTCCTGCGATTTTCCTACTTCCTCCTCTGTAAAAGACTGACCAGCTTTAAATGCCAGAAGCAGCTCATCAAACTTCGTACGGTGCCCTTCCGATAGTAGCCATTCCAGGGTTTGCACAGCCTCCTCTGTATTATTAACCTCCCAGGCAGCAGAAAGGCCATCCTTTAAAATTTCGTGATTTTCCATCACCTGTAATATCCGAGGCGACTCAAGTCGGTAAAGAGAGAGGATAGCACCGTAGGCAAGCAAATGCTGTTTCTCTTTCGGTAAAGGGTTAGCCTTCTCCATTTCTACTCGCTTTTTTTTATTTCTTTTATTAAATCCATTGCCTAATATAATCAAACCCGCGAAAATTAAAATCACAATCCCCACAATAATAAGAAAAATCTTCAAACCATCACGTTCCTCTCCATATTTTTATTTGCCCCAGTTTATATCAGAATCACTAACTTTGGTAAATGATAGTAAAATTATACATTTGCAGGTAACTATGTACAATATGACTATTTTATTACTTATTACCAAGGGTAAGGATAAAATTTGTTGATTGGCGTAGTGCCTCTTGTACGAGTGATTGATAAGATTAAAGACATGAAGCGGGAGTTGGCTCTGGAAGTTTCCTAAATATTTACTTCTTGAAAAGGGATATAAAGTTTATTCATGCCGACAAGTCTGTTGTGTTTAATGGAAAATTGCTATGTGGAAATATAGGAAAGTTGGTAGCTTTAAATCTAATCCATTTTTTTCTTGCTATATTTTTACTGTATAAAGGAAAAATATGATTATCTATTTTCAATGAAGGAAGAAGGGGTTTTCCATGCATAAAGATATGAATTATGGTAGTGACTTTAAATATATTCCAGCGACATCAATTTGGAGTGGAGATGGAGTAGAAGTATTACCTGATTTATACCAGCATACAATTCAAATTGTTAATATCGTACTCTACGGTGAACCTCATAAGGGAGAGTTCGTATTAGTTGATGCAGGTATGCCAAAAAGTGCAAAGGAAATTATTTCAATAGCTGAGGAGAGGTTTGGATCGAATAGTCGACCTAAAGCATTAATATTGACGCACGGGCATTTTGATCATGTTGGGGCGGTAATTGATCTAATTGAACATTGGGGTATGCCAGTTTATGCCCATTCTTTAGAATTACCTTTTTTAACTGATATAAAAAATTATCCTGAACCTGATACTGCTGTAAATGGTGGCTTAATAGCGAAAGTATCATCAATTTTCCCGAATAAAGCCATTAACTTAGGAAACAACGTTGAGTCGCTCCCGTCCGATGGGAGTATTCCATATATGGATGGTTTTCGTTGGATTCATACTCCTGGCCATACGCCAGGGCATATATCTTTATTTCGCGAAGAGGATCGAGCGTTAATTGTTGGAGATGCATTTGTTACGGTTAAACAAGAGTCGCTATACAAAGTGGTGCTACAAAAAAAGGAAATTAGTGGACCGCCACGATATTTCACGACGGATTGGCAGGCTGCTTGGGATTCCGTAAAAAAATTAGAGGCACTAAAACCTTCAGTTGCTATTACAGGACATGGATTACCAATGAAAGGGGAAGAGCTTACTAGAAATTTGCATAAGTTAGCGACTGAATTTGAGTAGATTGCTTTACCTGATCATAGCAAATTCCTCAATTAACTTTTTCAAACTAAATTTCGTCATAAAAACTGCACTCCAAATGTTAGATGTGTCTAACTATTGGAGTGCAGCTTACTTTGAGACTGTCTTATGAACTTGTTGCTTTCTAAAAATATTTATTTATAAATGGACGTATTTTCCTTGTTCACCTCAATGTTATTTTCGGGGATAATAAGTGTGAAACCAACAATAACAACGAGTCCAGTAATTAAACCATAAATAATTGGTAGTGTAGATGTAATTCCGAAAATAATAAATGAAATAAAGATTACTAATGAACTAGCAATAATAGAATAGAAAGCTGCTTTACTTGTTACACGCTTCCAATAAAGACCGATGATGAGAGGTACGAAGATAGCACCTGATAAAATTGCGTAGGCCATATCTAAAGCTACTAGTATGTTTTGAATCCATACTGAGAAAATGATTGCTAACACACCTAAGCCAAGTATGACAATTCGAGATGTATTAATGATATCTTTATCAGTCATATCTTTTTTTGCGTATACCTTAATAATATCGTTAGTAATTAGGGTAGCAGAGGCAAAGATAGCACCTGAAGCATTTGACATTAGTGCAGAACAAACACTAGCAAGAACAAGCCCCAACAAGCCTGGTGGGAGAATTTCTAATGCAAGACTAGTAAACGCTGCTTGAGAGTCCCCTAGATTTGGAAGTAGCACAAGTGCGCACATACCTACAATACTTAGTACTAAGCCATATAAAACACTGTATAAACCGGCCGAAATGGCACTCCTTTTCGCTACTTTTTGATTTCTTGCTGTAAAAACACGCTGCCAGATGTCTTGAGAAACCATTAAACCAAAGAAGTACAATAAAAAGTATTGGAAGATACGATCCCAGCCGATATTTGTAAGGCTAAGATGCGCTTCTGGCACACTACTAAATAGAGCTGTTAACCCTCCGACACTGCTTACGCTAAACGGGAACATAATAAAAAATACACCAATAGTCATTACTATAAATTGTATAATATCAGTTAAGGTAATACTCCACATTCCGCCTAAGACTGTATAAAAGAGTACGATTCCTCCGCCAATAATCATAGATGGAATAAGGGACCAGCCCAGTAACACGTGAATAACATTTCCCATACCAATTACTTGTGTTACCACGACCATAAGGGTATAGATGGCTGTGACAATAGCACTGATAAGTTGAGTACCTTCTCCAAAGCGCTTTCCGAGTAACTGACTAATAGTAAAAACCTCATAACCGCCAATTTTATTAACGACGAAAAGACCCAAGGCAGCTATACCGAAGCCCATCATCGAAACAAACCAAAGACCAGAAACCCCGAAATTATAGCCTAATGACGTTGAACCCATAGTAGATGCACCACCGATAATAACAGCTGCTAAACAGCCGACATGGCTGTAGTACCCTAAACGACTTCCTGCGAGTACAAAATCTTTTTCAGATTTCGCTTTTTTAACTCCAATTATTCCGATAATCATTAAGACACCGAAATATAGTAGAAGAACAAAAGTATCCAGTATATTCATTTATTCACCCCCGAAACTTAATTCTAATTCGTATTCGGTAATCGCTTCGTCAAGTAAAGAAATTCCTAAGTCTAAATGTTCTTTATCAATATTTAATGGAGGCATCATTCGGATTACCTCTCCCTTGTTACCACTCAAATAGTAAATAACCCCTTTGTCCAGACACTTCTCCAGGATGTTCATTAAGCCCTTACCATTTGGTTCTCGTGTTTCAGGATGAATAATTTCAATTCCTAGCATCAAACCAATTCCACGAACATTTCCAATCGTGGGATGTTTTTCTTTTAAATGTATTAATTTATTTAATGCATAGTTACCTAATATTCTAGCATTTTCCACTAAACCTTCTTCTTCCAAAACGTCTATTGTAGCGCATGCGGCTGCACATGCGACAGGATTTCCGCCAAATGTAGTACTGTGGCTACCAATTGTCCATTGTTCCATTAACTCCCTTGAAGCTACTGTTGCGCTAAGGGGCAAGCCACTGGCAATTCCCTTTGCAATCGCCATAATATCTGGTGTCACACCAAATCGATTTGCCGCAAACCAGCCACCAGTTCGACCAAAACCAGTCTGAACTTCATCAAAGATTAATAAAATTCCGTATCGGTCACAGATTTCTCTTATTTTTTGTAACCATGCTTTTGGGGGGATAACATAACCGCCTTCTCCGAGAACAGGTTCTAAAATAACAGCTGCGACTTCATCCGGAGACACTTGATGATTAAATAAACGTTCGAAATCTTTTTCAACATGTTCTGACCAATATTCATCATGGTTTAAACCTTCGGGTGTTTCCGTTAATTGAGCATAAGGTAATTGATATGTCATGTTTGCTCCAACCGGTAAATTCCTTCTATATTTACTTTTTGATGTAGTAAGACTTAGCGCTCCCATCGTTCTTCCATGGAATCCTCCAATGAAAGAAACAACGTAAGGTCTTCTAGTTACATGTCTTGCTAATTTTACTGCACCTTCAATTGCTTCTGCTCCGCTGTTTCCAAAGAAAAAACAATCTAATGGATCTGGTAAAATCTCTCTCAATTTCTTAGCTAATAGAATAATTGAATCGTAATTAATAATACCGATAGGACCATGAACTAAATGATCAACTTGATCTTTAATAGCAGTAATTACCTTTGGATGTCTATGCCCTGTATTTTCTGTTGCAATACCAGAAGTAAAGTCTAGATACTTTCTGCCGTCTACTCCTATATAAAATAATCCCTCCGATTTTACTACTTGCAGATTTGGAAAATCCTTCGCCATTGTGGGAGCTAATAAGCCTTCTTCATTAATGTTTTTCCAATCAATCATAATCTCATCCCCATTTCATTGATGTTGAGAGAATTTTCCCTTAATTCAGAAAAAACGTCAAATGCCTACTATAAAAAAAATTAATAGTTGAAAAATAGTTATAGAAATAAAAACATTTAATTCGGCCATGCATTACACTCATTATTTCTTAAATGGAAGAAGGGTAATTATTACTTTATAATAGAAATACAGATTTATAATGTGGGAATAAGGGGAAAGTAGACGGTGATTAAATGGAACTAAGGAATTTGAAAACCTTTCAAGTGGTCGCAGAAGAATTAAATATCACAAAGGCTGCCAAAAGATTAGGGTATACACAGCCAACTATTACGCTGCAAATACAGTCTTTAGAAAAAGAACTGAAGCACACTCTATTAACAAGAGTTGGTAAAAAGACTCTTCTAACAGCTGCTGGAAAAAAGCTAAAAGACCATGTCGATAGCTTATTTATTTTTATAGATAAGATAGAAAAAGACATGGAAGAACTACATGGACCGTCTGGCATTCTGACTATTGCTGCTTCTGAATATTATTGTACTCAACATCTTTCACCGATTGTAAAAGCTTATTTGGAAATATACCCGACTGTGAAAATAAGTCTTCTACCACTAAATAGTGTACATGCTATTAAAAGTGTAAGAGACCATGTAGCGGATATTGCTATTATTGCGAATGAGTGTAATGATAACGATATTAGTAAAACTTTTTTAGAAGAGGAAAAGGCTTTTTTAGTTGCTTCTTCTAGAATTAGCAAAGAAAGAAGTTTTCATGAAATTCTAAGTGAAGATACCTTTATCTCCTATGACTATCATTGTAGTTTCAGTAATATCATAGAACAATACTTCAAAAAAGCCGAATTTCAACCTCAGTCCACTATTATGGTTGGGGGAAGCGATGAGATGATAAAGCGTGCCGTGTTGAACGGAACAGGTTATGCGATTTTAGGTCAAAATGCTATTAAGAACGAAATACAGGATGGTTCGATCAGAATTCTCCAACATGTTTCAGAATCTATAATTACATCAGCCATAAATTTAAAAGTTCGCTCAGATGAACCGAATATACTAACATTTAATGAATTTTTACAAAACGCCTGGCCAGTAAGCAATAATCTTAGTGAAACATTAAATTAAATGCAAAAAAAGATAATTAGAAAATGGGGAATGCATGTGTGCATTCCCCATTTCTTACTTTCTGTGATGGATATATTTTACTTCTTTCAGCAATTCTTTTTAGTGGCGAAAGCGAAGCGTCAGCTACAATTATTTTTGTAGCGAAAGCACAAAGTGTAGTTTTATAAAAAAGTATGATCATTTATAATAAAGATTGATAATTTGTAATAAAGTTTGATTAAAAACATCTCACCTCTATAGATTTTTAGAGGTGAGGTTTTTTTGTTGGAAATTTATGGTGATATCACTGTGGAGATTGTGAAGAAATGCACTTAAACTCCCATGAAAGAACTTAATCATCTTTCATATTCTGTGGTGTAGCTCTGGTTTTGCGCTACATGGATGGCTAACGGGGCAGGATAGTTGAATAAGGAACAATTTAACAATGTAAATGTTTTGATATTTTGAGATAATCAAAAGGCATCAAGACTTTGAAGGTAAGGGATGAAAATATGAAGAAATATATTTCTTTAAACTTAATTTTGTTTATAGTATTTTTGACAGGAACCATACTTTCGATATTTATTATATATAAAGATATTGATACTTCGTTTTCTCTTAAATTAATTACAGGATATGTAATTTATCTACTTCTATATGGCATATTTATCATCGCAATGGTTATTGCAAATATGAGGAAGTTAAATTGGATTCAAATAAGAAAAAGGGTTTTTACACTTATTATTTGGTTTATTTTTATAAGTGTTGCACACTATCTTGTTTTTTATATTTTAAATAAGAAAATGGATGTGTGGGATTTAGGTGTTCCTTTGGCGACATCACTTGGATTGTCTTTTTCTGATTTAATGTTTAAGAAAAAGAAGACAAAAAAATTAGTTGTTTCGCTAATGAACGATAAGGATTAATGCCTTTTTGTTCTTGACTAACAGCGTGCTTTACTTGAAGAAGAAGGTTACTTTAAACAGATATACCAATGCGGAATTTTAAATTCCATCACTACATTGAATGAATATCTGAAGGATATTGTTCAGTAGCAATAAGAAAAGCGATGCAATAAAGCAACGCTAAGTTTGTTTAATCCTAGACAACTTTACAACACTAAAAACAAAGCCTATCGATCCAGTAATAAAGAAAATATATGCTACTAGTATTGACATAGGTTCTATGTTGTTTGTAAAGATTCTATATCCTCCTACTGAACCTAATGCCAAACAATAAACCGAGCTAAGCAATGTTATATTCTTTTCAGTCAAAAAAACACCTCCAAATAATGGGATTTATAATATGTTAACACTAATTCGATTATTAGTTAACTAATATTTGGTGGTTTTAATGTCATGAAACAAAGAATCTTAATGAACAATATGAGGAAATTAATAAATATGGTGTGATCCGCTTTTAATTGCGGATATCTAGGAATTTGTGAAGAATCGCACTTAAACTCCCATGAAAGAACTTAATCATCTTTCATATTCTGTGGTGTAGCACTGGTTTTGCGCTACATGGATGGCTAACGGGGTGCTTTAATTGAAGATTATTGAGTTGCATAAGCAGCTCTTTTTTTTTTGAGCTAACGGAGCAGTTTAGTGCAACATGGAGTACCTTCAAAATTATGGGGATTTACAACGCTAAGTTAAGAAATGTGATCAAACGACGTTTTGGTAATTTTCTGAAGGTTTGAGGGAACCAGAAAGCTAAAATGTTTATAGTACGCTTATTTTTTGGTATAATATCTAAATGACTTTCAAATGAAATGTGGTATAACATGAAGAAATATCTTGAAAAGTATGCTATGGGTATGATTATGGCTACAATTCTTTTTTTTATTGAAGAAGGACCAGGTTTACCATTACATTTACCCATATGGAAACAACTAATCGTATCCTTCATCATTCTACCTTCTATGTGGTATTTGTTAGAACGGACGAATGATAACCATAGCGATATAGATACACCTTATTTTACATGGCAAAAGTTTAGATTACTTTTAAGTCTATTATTGGGCATAATAGCTACTTTCATTGCTGCTGATCTGCTAGGGTATATTAAATATGTTAAATAGCTAAATCTAGTAATTATGTATGTGAAAATGTACGATATTATTAGTTCAATATACAAATAAAGTTCCCAAATGAAAGTTTGGGCACACATTAAAAAGTCATGAATGTTGTTAAATCAACGTTTGTGGCTTTTTGTATGAACATTGTAGCTTTTTATGCAAAGATATATAAACATAGCTATAATAAGGCTTTTCAAGAATTTGCAGAAAATTCTACAGATATGCTATGTGAATAAAAACATGCATATATAGACAATTTATAACGCTGTAAATCAGTATTCTTTAATCGGTACTTCTACTTAAACTAACAAGAACTTTAGTTGAAGAAGCGTCGTTGTTCTTATTAAACTCCCATGAAAGAACTTAATCATCTTTCATTTTCTGTGGTGTGGCGCTGTTTTTGCGCTACATGGATGGCTAACGGGGTGCTTTAATTGAAGATTCGCTTCCAGAAATAATCAATCTTTATTATAAAAATCAAACTAGATAAATAAAGAACCAACTGTTTTGATTAAACTTTGTTTCAAAACAGTTGGTTTCTTTCTGTATTAAATCAGCGTTTGCAACTTACTTTTAATTGAACTTTATTCAAAAGCTACACAAAGCCAAATCCAGACACAATTATATAAAAGAAAAAGACTGTAGCAAAATTAAATTTGCTACAGCCGGAATTGGTTTATGCCCTTTGATAGTGCAATATAATCTATTTTATCATAAAAAACATTATTATAATGTTTTTTGTTTTTTTTGAATAATGATTTTAAAGCATACAACTAATTAATAAGCCTATTGACAAAAAAATGAAGAATCTGTATATTTAGTTTATTCAACGTTGAATATAAAAAGGTGATTATTATGACAAGACTATTAGTTCTTGCTATGTTGGGGCTAAAACCAATGACTGGCTATGATATTAAAGTGATGCTTGAATTAAGTGACGCTGAACGATGGGGTGGTGTACTAATCGGCTCGATCTATAATGCTTTAAAGAAGCTTGAAAAAGATGGCTATATAGAGGTAGCTAGTATTGAATCCACGGGTCATAGACAAAAAGCAATTTACCAAATTACTGAAAAGGGCAGGGCGCATGAGCAAGAATTAATTATCGAGGCTCTTGAAAAATCCTCTGTAGTTTATCCTACTACTTTATATTCTGGGGTATCTTTTGCATTTAAACTGCCAAAGGCTAAAGCGGTGGATGCATTAGAAAAGCAGAAAATAATTTTGGAACAAGAAGAAAAGGCTATCAATGCTGGTTATGAGGCGAAATTGATTGCTATGCAAGGAGAACTGCCAGCATTAACACAACTAGCATTTGATAATATGCTTGAAATTGTTAAAGTACAATCAAAATTTGTCCATCAAGCTATTGAAATTATGAAAAAAAGTGACTCTCTCGAATGAGGGAGTTAAAAAATAGCTGTATACTCAACGTTGAATATACAATATTAAGTAAGGGGAGAAAATATGAAAAAGCTAATTAGTGCTAATCAATTAACGAAAAATTATAAAGCTAGATGTGTCGTTGATCATATAAACATTGACATTAAAGAAGGTGAGATAGTAGCGATAGTGGGCACAAATGGTGCTGGGAAAACAACAACTATTAGTATGCTTCTTGGCATTATTCCTCAGGATAGTGGAACGATTGAATACTGGACATCTGATTACAAAAAAGAAATAGGTACACAGCTTCAATCAACCCCTTTTTTCGAAGGTTATTCTGTAGAGGATAACGTGAAATTATTTGCGGCATTCTATGGAATTTCGCTAACAAAAAATGAAATTGATGAAAAACTTACTGCTTTTGATTTATTGCAGGTCAAAAAAACACCTGCTATCAAACTGTCATTAGGACAGCAAAAACGGCTTGCAATTATCGTGACAACATTGCATCATCCTAAATTAGTAATTTTAGATGAACCTTCTGCTGGATTGGATCCTAGAGGCCAAAGAGACATTCAACAGATTATTAAACGATTAAAAGATAGCAGGGTTGCCGTTTTATTTTCTTCCCACGATATGTTGGAGGTTATGAATGTAGCTGACAGAGTGTTGATCATGCATCACGGGAAAATAATGGCAAATGGCTCACCGGATGGCTTAATGGAGCACTATCAAACTCAAAATTTAGAAGAATTATTTTTTGAATTAACGATGTGAGGAGAGAGAGAAAATGAAGACTGTTTTCGTATTAAATTTGAAATCCAGCATAAAGGATATGTATTTACTATTTTGGTCAATATTAATGCCATTTGCCGCAATTATTGCGTTAAGAATATTTTTACCAAGTTATGCAGGAGATTATGTAGAAGGAATCATTGCCGTTAGTGTATTTTTCTATTCATTTATGACCACTGCATTTATAGCGTTATCGCAAAGAAAAAGAGGGGTTTATAATTTACTTCACGCTACACCAATGCCTTTATGGAAATATATCATCAGTATTTCTAGTTCATGGGCTATAGTAGCGATTATCTTATCTTATATCGTGCTTTTATTCGCTATCGTTATCAATCAACTAAATTTTTCATTTAAAATCCTCTTATATATGACACCAATTATCCTAATAGCTTCATTAAGTTTTGTTTTTTTCAGCTTTTTTATTTCAAGTCTCGTGAAAAACGAGGGACATTTAAGTATGACTGCAAATGTACTGATGATACCAATGCTACTTTGTAGTAATGCATTTTTTACAATGGAAAAAGCGCCAAACCTTATACAATATATTAGTATAGTAAATCCGTTTGAATGGTTTTTAAATGGAATTAAATCTGCATTTCTAAATAACTTTAGTATATGGGGAGAATCTTTACTTTTTTTATTGGGATGTCTAGCTGTGACACTTATCATTTCCTTAAAAACATTCAAGTATAGTGACCAATAATTGCTACAAAAATGAAATGACCAGAACTCCAATTTGAGTCTGGTCATTTTATGAACGTCAAAAGTGTATTTAGTTTTTTTCTTTGTTTGAAATTATAGCTGACTTGAAGGGATATAAAAGTTGAAAATGGAATATTTCATTAGGGAGGATGATTAGGTGAGTGAAACGTTAATTAGAATAGGAACTACTTATATTCCAGTCAGCAACGTAGAACTGTCATGTGAGTGGTATGTAAGAAAATTGGGAGCAGAATGTAGTTACCGAGATAGTGATAAGGTTATTCTTAATTTTGCCAATCAAAGTTTTTTTCTTGTTAGATCAATGAACAATCAAAACTCGAATTTCATTGATTGCTATGGCAAAGAACATTTTTCGATTACCTTTGAGGTTGATGGAGTAAGTGCATTAGAGACTATTCATAAAAATTTTAGAGATAAAGGAATTAAAGTTGGAGAAGTTGAAAATAGGGGGCATGCGGGAAGAAATTTTGTTTTTTACGATTTAGACGGAAATAAATTTGATGTGTGGAGTGAGCTGAGTCCAACTTTTAAAGAAGAATACAAAGATAAAGAGTAAACCAATATAAAAAGAAGTAGAAGCAATTTTTCTTCCGATTTCACTAAATTTCCCCAGACAATTATTATGGCGTTTAGAGAAGAAGAGACGAAATTTATCTTATATGTTCGAGATGGAGAAATTCTAGGAATTTGTCAATAAACTATATAGAAACACTATTTCCTGAACAGAAAATTTATAGAGGGCCACTTATTATTATAAGTGACCCTTAGTAACAAAGCTTCGGAGGTGTAAGACTAAACCAATCTTACATTACTAAGATATGATACGATGTTATTCTTGCATAGTTAATTGCCTGAGAAATAGTTTAAAAATATTTGTAGGCTATTTTAAAGGCATAAAAGCTGCGGGATTTAATTGTTCAGATTCTATCACGATGCCAGTTAAACGTTTATCCGTTTTTGTTTCATGCCATTCGCCCTTTTCCCAAAAAACTACATCTCCAGGCTGGACTTGATAATATTGCTCCTGTTCATTTCTTACATAACCTTCGCCTTCGATAATTAAGAGAAGCTGGGGAACTACAGCTTGATGATAGCCAATAACACCGTTTTCTTCTAAATACATGCACGCTATACTAGCTGATGCTTCCGTGTTAATAAAGCGAGACATAATAAAATTTGACTTAAACTGTGTTATATTTTTACCATTCTCTTTAGACAATTGATAAAGTTGCATGTAATTCCTCCAAGCTTATATTATTTTTTCACAGCATGAACGTAATGAATTGTTTCAAAGGCTGTTAGATAATCTTTTCTATTGTCAAAATAAAGTTCATTAATTTTATCTGGTGTAAGATGTTCATAAATAAGTAGACCTGAGTTTTCTAACATTTTTTCCATTTCTTCATAAGTAAAATACGATTTCATCGGTTCACCACTAGCTGCAGCCATTTTCACCATGTTATCTACTCGATTTGAAATTCCTTGTTCTTTAAATAGTTTTTCATCTGCATAATCAAATACGATGGAACTTCCTGATGGCACATTGGCAAACAAATGATCAAGTAAGCTTGAAGTTTCCTCTTTCGTTAAATAATATGAAACTCCTAATAGACTAAAGAAAGTTTTTTTATTGTCAAAGCCACTATCCAATAAATTTTTAGATGAAAACTTTTTTGTGAAATCCATCGAAACGAAATGTACATTACTTGGAAGCTTTAAATTAACTTCAGCCAATCTTTTCTTTTTAAATTCTTGTGTTACAGGGTGATCAATTTCAAAGATTCCCAAAATGTTTTCAAATTCAGGGTGTCTTAAGCTAAACGTATCTAATCCTGCTCCGAGTATGACGTATTGCTGTAAACCTAACATGACTTCATTTAACAAAACTTTTTCACAATATGCAGCACGTGCCAAGGGAGTGGGAGAGAGTTGAGTTTGCACAATCCATTTTAATAGCTCTTCAGTTTGTCCAGTTAGTTTTTCTGCGATTTCTTTGTTAAAAAACTGGATGCCTTGTACCATATTTGTTTGAATGTCATTGAACTCTTGTTGTGTGATTAATTCTTGAGCTAGGTAGTCATCAAAAATTTTAGGGGTATCGAATTGACTATGATAAGCTCTACTAAAAGCTGAGATTAATGAGGTTAAACTGGATTCACCATTGTTCATGCAAATACACTCCTTCAAAAAAAATAGGATTCCCCTGGCCAGGAGAATCCTATTGTACAAATAAATTCTTTAAATGTAAATTATTGCATAAAAAATTTTTTTTGTCAAGTATTAAATGTTAGGGAGCAACTTGGTAAAGGAATCTCCCTAATCGAATTTTTGGATAAATATTTTTCCGTTCGGTTGAATTTCTGCATAGAAAACTTCTTCGATTGAGTGGATATTTACCTTTTTTAATTCGTTATCTAACCATTCTCTACTTTTTCCAACTTCCAGTAAATTTTGCGGCAATAACTTCCCATCTGTGATTACTTCAATGGGTATAAATGTCGGAGGTGAAGGGGAGATTTTTAAATCTATCTTTTGCGTGCTTTGAAATTCTGGCTTTTTCAAAATACTAAGCATGCCATTTGGTTCTAATATTGCATAGTCAATTTCTGTAATTGAAAAAACTTGATACTGTCTAATCATCATCGTAAGGTCATCAATATTAATTTTAGTGCTGTCTAAAGCTTTTCTATCTATTTTCCCTTTTTTAATAACAATTGTCGGTTGTCCATCAAGTAATGTTCTTGCTTTTCCGGATTTTAGAGCGATGTAACTAATTAAAGTAGTAAGCGCACACCAAACAATTAAGCTTACTAAAAATTTTATGAATACATTCGTTTTTAAAATTACCATATTGGCTGCAATAGAACCAACTGTAATACCAGTTACGTAGTTAAAGAAGGTTAAGTGACTTAGTTGTTTTTTACCTAAAAATCTCGTAAGTGTCAGAAGAACAAAAAAAGTAATAACCGTTTGAACAACTACTTGTAAATAACCTGTGTACAAATTCTCCCACTCCTTATCTAATCCCTAGAATACCCAATGAATTTTTAAAAGATACTCCAATAAATAAACAGATTGGAATTTGAATTGATTAGTCTATTTAAGTTTTATAAAAAAATAATTGATTCAGAATCAGTACATTATTGATTCATTTTCAAAAGTAGAAATAACAATTGTCTAAGGTTAATGCCATGTAAATAAGTTGATTGAAGTGGAGACTGGGCGACTCCTTGGGGATTAGCAATAGAGGCACGAAGGCTAAAACCATCACGTCCTGTGATAACGCCTTCGTGACCAACATCATGTTGGCCCGAGACCCTGGAGCGAAGCGAAGCGGCTCATCGGACGCCCCCAGGAAGCTCTGCTCTGTGCGAAAGCAAAGCGTCAGCGGCAACAAAGCGCCCAGTCGGAACGGAAATCAACCCTACATTTTGATGATAACCGCATAAATAATGGAAAATTTGGCGAGTGTTTTGGTAATATAAGTATTATTTGATTAAAAGGAGAGTTTTTATGAATTCTAGAGTTCCTATTCAAGTTCAAAAAATTTTAAATGAATATATAACACTATTTCAAAATAAAATACCGAATACGCTTGAAGGGTTTTATTTACATGGTTCAATTGCTCTTGACGCTTACATAAACGGTTCTAGTGATATCGATTTTATTGCAGTAGTTAATAGATCCTTAACCGAAGAAGATGTGAAAGTAATATCCAATCTACATAAAGAATTAAATCAGAAATATAAGGATACTGGGATGGATGGAAGTTATTTACTAGTTGCTGATGTTGGGAAAAAACAGAGTGAGGTAAAAAGTTGTTTAAAGGTAAATGAAGGCAAAACAAAATGGGGTAAGGATGATATTAACCCAATTACTTGGTGGATTTTAAAAAATAAAGGGATCACCATTATAGGACCGGATATAGCTATATATAACTTCAGTTTAGATGAAAGAGTACTTGGTGATTATGTTTTAGAAAATATGAACAGTTATTGGTCAAATAGATTGAAAAAGATAAAAAAATATAAAGCATTTTTAATACCAAATAAATTAGTTGATTTAGAAGTAGAGTGGTCAGTAACAGGGATTTTACGGCAATTTTACACACTGCAAGAACAAGCGATTGTTTCAAAAGTAGATGCTTGTAAATATGCAATTCATCATTTACCAGAAGAATTTCACAATATTATTAACGAAGCCATCAGTATTCGAGAAGGTTCCAATATACGCTATTGTAATTCGAAAAAACAACGCATTGATGACACTATTCAATGTATGACTTACATACTTGAGCATTGTAATAGTGTAAAAAATTAATGAAATGTGGCTCATCATGACATGTTTTGGTTATGAGCTTGAAATGTTCTGCTTTACCTACTATTACCTTTTGTGGGAAATGTGATAAAATTAATTAGTCTTAAATGACAATTTCATTTAGGGGGTAGATATTATGAAGGAAAATTATGCTAACGTGATATACAAAAAGGGGAAATCGTCTAATTAATAATTATATAGCGTTTCCTCAAATTGAAAGGGGAAAATTATTTGAAACAAGCACTACTTATTATTGATGCACAGCAAGAATTAATCGAGGGCAATGAGAAAGAAAAAGCAGTTTTTAATAAAGAAACTCTAATTAGAAATATTAATTTAGTCATTGACAAAGCAATAAAATCTAATGTTCCAGTTGTCTTTGTAAGGGATCTCGATGTTGCTGAAGGTAAGGAGACAGGGTTCGATATTCATAATGGCATTCGTGTAACTAAGGAAGCAAAGATTTTCGATAAAAAAGCAACGAATTGTTTCCATGGGACGGGGCTGCTAAATCATTTACAATCTCAAGAAATTAAACATGTTGTTGTAATGGGCTGTTCGACACAGCACTGTATCGATAGTGCTGTAAGAACTGCGACTATTAATGGTTTGGATGTCACGTTAGTGGGTGATGGTCATTCAACAGCGGACACTGATATTTTAGGTGCAGAACAAATTATAAAGCATCATAACTATACACTTCATGGTCATTACAACGTCGAACACTTTTCTGTTGTTAGAAATTCAGAAGAAGACTTGTTTCAACCTACACATGATTCGTATCGTTAAGAAAAAATGTATAAGGGCACTCATTTTTATGGGTGTCTTTTTTTGTGATAATACCTAAATCTAAGTTACAAATTGCATTCAGTATGTTTAATATATATTAAACGCACTAAACAATAAGAGGTATACTATGAAAAACATAATATTAAATGATGAACAAAAGGTATTAATTGAGGATTTTGGAACTTATATTGAGTCTACAGGTGGTGCAAGGTCACTAGGTAAGATATGGGGATACTTGTTGATATCAGGTGCTCCAAAGTCACTCGATGACATGGTGAACGACTTGCAAATTAGCAAAGGAATGGCATCATTGTCCGTTCGACAAGGTGTTCAAATTTCTTTATTTCGTAAAGTAGGGATTCCTGGTAGCAAGCGAGATTTTTATCAACTGCACTCAGACGCATGGACATCGACTTTGCATACGAGTATTGCCCAAGGTGCGATGATGGCAAAATATTTGCGTAGAGCAAAAAATTTAGTTCTTGAGGAACAAGCTGTATCAACAATCGATGAAAGTATCGAGTTTTTTGAATTTGTTATCCAACAGACAAAGCAAATTTTAGTTCAGTGGGAAGAGCGAAAAGGTGATAAGACAAAGTATGGGGATATTTTATGCCAAAAGTAAAAGCGAACGATATCACAATCCATTACGAAATTAAAGGTCAAGGAGCGCCCATATTATTTTTACATGGCAGCGGTGCATCATGGAAAATGTGGGAGCCTCAATTTGAAGCATTCTCTTCAAGTTATCAAATGATTATGGCTGATTATAGAGGACATGGTGATACGACAAAGGAATTCCCGAATAATAAATATGATTATCATATCATTGTGGAGGATATCAAATGTTTTTTAGATGTGCTTGGAATTAGCAAGATTCATGTCATCGGTGTATCGCAAGGCGGTCAATTGGCTACTCTACTTGCAATAAAATACCCAACATATGTAGATAAACTCGTAATCTCTAATAGTTATAGTGAGATGCCTACCATTGCGGCAAGCTGGGTACTGTCGATTTCAAATTTTATATTTAGTCTGCTTCCATACAGTACAATAATTAATATTATGATGAAATTTTATAAGGAGGATCCTTATACTCAACGGATTTTAAGAGAGTCTTTTTCAATTGATAAGAAGATGTTGCTTGCAATGAAAAAAGCACCTTTTCCAACTCATACTGATCAATTGCATCGAATAGAGTCAACTACGCTTGTAATGGGCGGTGAGGGAAAAGTTATTACTGGGGTAGATGAAGGGAAAGGATCCCGAACTATTTTTAAACATATTCGAAATGCAAAACTAGCATTATTCAAAAATGCATTCGATCCATTAAGTACGATGCGCCGAGATATTTTTAATGAGATGATTATTGATTTTCTAGAGGATCAGCCTTTGAAGCAATATAAGGATGTAGAGATTTTTAGTAAATAAAATGTAATAGAAAGGCTGGATAGTATGACTATATATATTGCATTCCTTAGAGGTATTAATGTAGGCGGGCATAATAAAATCATCATGGCAGAATTAAGAAGTTCTTTTGAGCAACTAGGATTACATAATGTGAAGACTTATATCCAAAGTGGAAACATCCTTTTTGAATCAGACGAAGCTGAGGAGCTTTTGCAAACGGGAATTCACGATAAAATTAAAGTGGATTTTGGGATATCCAGTGTTGTTGTCATTAGGACTGCAAAAGAATTACAGCAAATTGTCAGTCAATCACCTTTTTCAGATCAGCTGATTTCAGAGGCTGTTCAATCATGTAAAGGGGAATGTCTGCATGTTGCTTTGTTGCCGACAGCACCTTCGAAGGTCAATAGTGACAAGTTTTTATCCTATGCAAACGAAAGAGAACTCAGTGTCATAGATGGAAGGCATGTGTATCTATTATTTTATGACAGCATTCGAAACTCCAAACTCGGTAATAACCTAATAAAGCTTGAAATTCCAGCAACTGTCCGTAATTGGAAAACGCTAAGGAAGCTTTCAAGTATGGTTGAAGAATTCAGACATTGATACCAAGTATGAAAATTTGTTTTATGGTTTAATTGGAATTTATTAGAACAATATGCTAAACTAGTAATGTCAGGGTTAACAAATGAACACGCATAAAAAAAGTCTAGGTAATCACAATTCTTTGTGAGCCTAGCTTTTTTATTTAGATAATTTATAGTGAAAATGATGGGAATCTTGACAAATTATAATTTTTATTTAAAAGTAAATATGTTTAAAAATTTAAACATAGGGATGGGTATTATGGGAAATTTTAATTGCAATAACAAAGAACAAGTTTTAGAGAAGTTTAAATTATCAACCCCGATTTTCCAAGCACTTGGTGATGTTAATCGTCAACAAATCATTATGCTCTTACTGACAAATGAAAGCCTAAATGTTAATCAACTAACAGAAAGAATAGAGCTTTCTAGACCAGCTGTTTCTCATCATTTGAAAATTTTAAGACAAGCTGGGTTGATTACTTTTAACCGAAATGGGAATGAAAAATACTATTCATTGAGTTCTAATGAGTTTCTAAAACAAATCAAAGAGCTAATTCAGTCTATTGAGCAAAGCTATTGATTTGTTCTTTTTTACAATTAGTGTTCATATGTTTAAACTTTTAAACATATGAACGTTATTCGGAAGATTAGGAGGATAAAAAAATGGAGAATAATAACAAAAATCAATCAAGAAACATGTATTTATTAATGCTGCTCGTTCCATTATTTTGGGGTGGAGCATTTGCGACAGCGAAGCATGTTATTACGGAAGTTCCGCCACTTGTTGCAGCTACACTACGTTTTGGCATAACTGGAATAATACTCGTTATAATCACAACAATTCAGAAAGAATGGCTCTGGCAAGTAATCAGAAATCGATGGAAAGGTTTATTATTTATTGGATTTGTCGGAATTTTTGGTTATAACGCTTTCTTTTTTACGGCATTGAAGTATACTTCTGCGACAAACGGTGCGTTAATAATAGCTGCGTTGCCTGTATTCACTATGCTAGGGGCCGTCATATTTGGTAAAGAAAAATGGAACAATAAAGCTGGAACAGGTCTAGCTTTATCGATGATTGGAGTAATTATTGTTATCGTCAAAGGGTCACTTTCTGATTTGTTTTCTCTTGCTTTTAACTTAGGGGATTTGCTTTTTGTTGGGGCTCTTTTATGCGGAGTTATTTATGCATTAATGGGTGAATCCATGCTTAAAAGTATACCAGTGATATTATCGAATACTATTATGATGTTATCTGGTGCTGTTTTCTTAGCAATCAGTACAGTATTTGAGGGTGGTTGGAGTCAAGTAGTCAGTATGTCGGTTCAAAGTTGGATTGAAATGTTTTATATGGTTGTATGTGGGACATTGATAGGCTATGTTATTTTTAACAAGGGTGTAGAGAGCTTAGGTGGTAGTAAAGCGAGCTTGTATTTGAACTTGACGCCTATTGTCGCAACATTACTTGCAGTTATTGCTTATGGTAGCTCGATTACATTGATACAAATCGTTGGGATGGTAATGGTGCTGGTAGGTGTTTATATTGCTACTAACAAGACAGACCAAAGTAATAAAGCACGAAGTTAGGTAAAAGAGTAATAGAAAATACATAATTTTATGTTGAATTGAGTAAAGAAACGTAAAAACTTCCGTATTAACAATTAACCATTCAATTAATATAAACTTTTCATAAGGTAAACTGAACTAAAGATACCAGGTACTCATTAATTTGAGCCTGGTATTTTTTATTTTAATAAAGTTATTTTGAACTGCACTTCAATTATTAGTAAGTGTTCTAACAATTGGACTGCGGTTTCTTTAAATTAATAAATTTGTAAGGAATGAGAAAGAAAAAAGAGATGATCGATTCGTACAATTAAGTACATGAAAGGGGTCGTTTTGGGTGTAAATATGTATGTGAAAAAGGGTGATATTCTATTGCTTGTTTGGATCGATAGTGCTGGAAGGATATCCATTCATGTTAGCTACTCTCGATTAAAAATATCAATAAAATACATAGCTCTTTAGAGGAGTATGGCTTAATTAAACGAACGGAGAGAGAATCCATGTTTGAACTGTTGCAACTAGGATGGAAAAAATATCATTTATCTAAATATTTTACAGGAATAATCATTTTTATGGTGGCAACCTATCTTCCGGTTAATGTTGCACCGTTTGGATTTAAAGTTGTAAGTGGACTGATGTTTTCAGAGAATATAGGACAGATGCCATTATTGAATATCCTTTTTAAAACAATATTGACGATTGTTATAGCTATTATTTTATTACGTTTACTAATTAATGAATATAAGAATAGTTATGGTCTACCAATATTCAACATGATGAATATTGTTTATATTATTATGCATTAACAAACTGAAGAGGAGAGATGGTTCTATGCTACATCTACTAAAGCTGGAAATAAGGAAATTTAACTTAGGTTGGTATCTAAAAGGTGCGATGATCGCAAACATCATTATAACTGCAGTAGTGTGCTCCGTTATTTATATAGCACAGAGAGAAGGGGACATACCCATTTCAACGTATCAAGATGTTTATGTACTGATTGGCGCAAGTGTGAGGGCAACGTTTATTGTGTTTGCCTCTGTATTAATTGCGAAACTAGTTATTGAAGAATATAAAAACAGAACAATTTTGATTATGTTCACTTATCCTGTTAGTCGTAAGAAACTGATTGCTAGTAAACTGGCCTTGATCACTTTTTTAACATTCATGACTATGATGTTGTCTAATATTGTTGTAGCCGGTCTGTTTTCAATCATTAATATTTATTTTCCTATCGTTCCATTTACATTAACTGCAAACCAGTTCATAGGTGAAGTCATAAATATTATACCTTTTGCAATTGCCACAACAGGGACAAGCTTAATTCCATTGTATTTTGGGATGCGTAATTATTCTGTTCCGGCCACTATTGGTTCATCTCTACTAGTGGTAGCAATCGCTTGCTATTATAACCCAGAAATTCCCTTGGTGAACTTCATTCCACTTCAATTAGGACTTGCAGCAGTGGGAGTAATAATTGCGTATTTAGGTATTCGTAATATTGAGAACGTGGATGCGATGTAACTTGAAGTCAGTAAAACGGTATTATTAATGAATATTTGTACTTACAATAAAAAATGTAAAGAGAGAAGGCAACAAGAAATGGGAATGATTATAGGCGCATTTTTGGGTATAGTTTTATTATTAAGCAGCATGATATTAGTTTGGATAAGCGAGAGAAAGCAATATGGATTATGGTTGCAGGTTAAAGTGCGTTAATTGTATCTGGAAGCACAAGTAATTTTTAGATGGAGGAATTTTTGCATTACTATAACGACTAGAGTACGCTAGGTGATAAGAATAAATTATGGGTTTATATAAAAAAACATAAATTTCCTTTATGCTTATTATTTGATAACGTAAAAGTAAGGAGGCGGAAATATGAGAATTTTTGATGCACACTTTCACATTATTGATTTTGATTACCCTATTACTGAAAATCAAGGATATGTACCACCTAGCTATGTTGTAGAGGATTACCAAAAAGAAACAGCGACTTATAATATTGTCGGTGGTGCAATTGTATCAGGTTCTTTTCAAGGCTTTGACCAAGCTTATTTAGTGAATGCTTTAGAGAAAATGGGATCTGCATTTTGTGGTGTTACGCAGCTACCATTTTCGGTGACAGATGATAAGATTATGGATTTACATAAAAAAGGTGTACGTGCACTACGATTCAATGTGAAACGTGGCGGCTCCGAAGATTTAACGAAGCTCGATTATTTTGCGAGACGTGTTTATGATTTAGTTGGCTGGCATAGTGAATTATATATCGACGCAAAAGATTTGTCTGAAATTGCACCAACGATTGAAAAATTACCAGCGATTTCAATTGATCATTTGGGGTTATCCGAGGAAGGCTTACCTCATTTGTTGCGCCTCGTGGAAAAAGGTGTACGAGTAAAGGCGACAGGTTTTGGTCGTGTGGAGCTCGATGTAGAACATGCTTTGAAATCGATACATGCTGTCAATCCAGAGGCGTTAATGTTCGGCACAGATTTGCCGTCTACACGAGCGAAAAGACCTTTTGCTTATGCAGATATCGAACTAATTCAAGAATTGTTTGATGTAAAGTCAGCTGAGAAAATTCTTTATCAAAACGCGATGAATTTTTATTTCAAGTGAGTTTTTTCGCATCTAAATCGCTAATTGCCTTTCACATTAATTGTGAAGGGTTTTTATTATGCGGTTTTAGAGAAAAAGAGGGCGTAATGGTTTTCGAACATTCTTAAAGTTAAATAGGGCAAACAGGTGTACCTGTTCCAACGATCAAGCATCATCTACAAAGGTTAGAAAATGTCTCTTGAAAAATGACAACAGGTATGGAAATAATACCTGTTGTCATGATCAATGGAGCAATTATTCAAGTTAGTTTAAACTTTGCGCATTAATAACATCTTCTTTCTTTATGTTTGAAATAAATACACCTGCTAAAGTAATTAAGCCACCTGTTATGGCAGAAGAATGTGGAACTTCTCCAAGCCAAATCCATGCTATAAGAAATGCAAAAACAGAAGTTAAATAAAGCGTACTTGTTGCTTCAGCTGCTCCTGTTCGAGAGGTAACATAGGCTAGCGTAAAATAAGGAATGATTGTTGGGAAAATTCCAAGATACAAGATGACTAATGTTGCATTGATTGGCGCATCCAAAATTGCTTCTCCTAGGCCAGGTGAGAATAGTAACATAAAAATAGTACCTGACCAAATGGCGTACATTGTGAAGGGAATAGCTCCGTATTTTTCTAGGTAACGATGCTGAAAAACAAAGTAAATACTTTCTGAAAGGGATGCTATTAAAACGATAATAATCCCCGTATTAAAAGAAAAACCTTCTGTTGAACCTCCAACTGTAATAAATGCTACACCAAAAAAGCCAAGCAACGAACCTACCCATCCCCATAATCCAAGCTTCTCACGATAAAAGACTACTGCTAATAAAGCGGTGAATATAGGGGTAGTTGAAACAAGTAAACTTGCAACGCCAGCACTAATCGTTTGCTCTCCATAATTTAGCGCTACTTGATACACGGTGAAACCTAAAAAGCCAAGAAATAAAATAATGGGAATATCTTTTAACGCAGGTAAAGGAGTTTTTTTGATAATTGCTACGATTATTAATACGAATGAGCCGATTAATAATCGTAAAAGTGAAATGTGTTCAGGTGAATATGCTGTCAATGCCACCCGTATTCCTGGAAAAGCTGAAGCCCATAAAATGATTGTTATGAAATGAGCCGAAATAATTTTAATATCTAATGTTTTTAACATGAATACACCTCTTTATCCAACCAATTAAATTCATGTTTTCAATATTAATAGGATTTTGGTAAAATTTCTCCAACAGGTTAAAATGAAAAAAACCAACCAGTTTAGAAGAGGGAATACATATGAAAAAACCAAAATATCAATTGATTATTGATTTTATTAAAGAAAAAATTGCTAAAGGGGAGTGGGCAATCGGCAGTCCCATACCAAGTCAACGTAACCTGGCAAAACAGTTTGAGGTTAATCGCAGTACGGTTATTACAGCATTAGAGGAACTAATGGCAGACGGGCTTCTGGAAGGTAAAGCAGGGAAGGAAACAATCGTCACTAATAATACTTGGACTTTGATGGGTGCAAAATCTTCGACTAACTGGAATGAAAATGTCACTGTAGGCATTCATAAACCTAGTGTTTCTATGGTGCAGGAGATTAACGAAGCGGAATCGAATACGAATCTTATTCAATTGAGTAAAGGGGAGCTATCACCTGAGATGTTCCCGTTAGAAGAGATGAAAGTCATCGTGCAGAAGGTATCGAATCAATTAACCTCATTTGGCTATGAAGAGCCAAAAGGAAATATAAAATTACGCCAAGCAATTAGTGACTATTTAAAGGTAAGAGGAATAGAGGCATCTCCGTCGTCCATTCTTGTAGTTTCTGGTGCGCTCCAAGCCTTACATCTAATTTCAATCGGACTCCTAAAAAGAGGTTCGACGGTATTGTTAGAAATGCCGTCCTATCTATACTCGTTGACTGTTTTTGAGTCTGCGGGGATGGAGCTGCAAGGATTAACGATGGACAATGAGGGGATTATTATTGATTCCATTTATCCGACAAAGGAAAAAGGGAAGAATATTTTATATACGATTCCAACCTTCCATAATCCAACGGGCGCCTTAATGGAGAAAGACAGACGTGAGAAATTAATTGCATACTGTGAAAGAGAGCAACTGCCAGTTATAGAAGATGATGTGTACCGTGATTTATGGATTGATAATCCACCACCTAAACCATTGAAAGCAATGGACCATTACGGAAATGTATTATATGTTGGGAGTTTATCAAAAACCCTTAGTCCGGGATTACGCATTGGCTGGATAGTTGGCTCGGAGTCAGTCATTAATCGATTAGCAGATTTAAAAATGCAATCCGATTATGGATCAAGCACGCTTTCTCAGCTCGTTGCAGCAGAGTGGTTATCTAGTAATTTTTATGATGTTCATCTTGATAAAGTGCGAGAACAACTTAAGATTCGTAGAAAAGTTGCTTTAGACGCAATGGACAAATATTTGAGTCCTTACGCTACATGGGACATCCCAAAAGGTGGATTGTTCATATGGGTTAAAATAAAACCTGAATTTAAAGTAAAAAGACTATTCGAAAAAGCATTATCCAATAATATTCTTCTAAATCCTGGTAGTATTTATGCTGAAAAATCAGGACAGTTTATACGAATCTCTTATGGCTATGCTTCACTCGACGAAATTAACGAAGGCATTTTTCAATTAAGAGAAATTATTAAAAATCAATAGCTTGTAAAGTTCTTGATTTAGATGGAGGGGTTAAATGAAATTACTATACAAATTGCCAAAAAGTAACCCAAATCTACATTTAGATTTAATTAAAAATGGTTGGATTCCTATGAAAGAACCTAAGAATTTAATAAGTGCTATATTGTTATCTATCCCTTTAATGATTGTCGCTTCAATGATCTCTATTGGGGTAATAAATATTTTTTCTAGTATTTCTTGGAGAGATTTTGGATTTACATCGGGTGGAATATCAATAAACATTAACTTAAGCGTAATTTTGGGGATAGTCTTTCTATTAATAATTCACGAATTATTTCATTTGATGTTCATTCCTAATTTTATGAAATCGGAGAAAACTTCTGTAGGGCTTACTCTATTCGGAGCTTTTGTAATGACGGAAGAAAAGATTTCAAAACCAAGATATATGTTCATTACGATTGCACCTTTTATAATTATTTCAGTAATTTTCCCACTTATTTTAAGTATATGTGGACTATTAACTACGACAATAAAATTCTTGATCATACTAAACTCAATGGGATCGTCAGTGGATTTACTAAATGTGCTACTAATAATGAAACAAGTACCGAAAAATGCAACGTTAACAAGTAATGGAGCAAACACTTATTGGAAAAACGCTCAGGCTGAACAAGAAGGGTAAAGAGAAAGTCATCTTAAAAGGAATAATATCGTTATAGAAACATATAAAGAGGAAGAAGAAATGAAATCAGCCCGCATGTTTAGTATTTTAAATTTATTAGTTAATCATCAAAAAATCACAGCTCAAGAATTGGCTGAAAAGCTTGAAGTATCGAAACGTACTATTTATCGCGATATTGAATGAGTTTATTGTAAATAGTTGTCCAAATTATTGTGGAAGTGAATTTTATATAGAGAAGCAATGTGTCCAGCTATGATTATTTCATAACAGCAAACGGGACTGCTACATTGGAATTTGCAAAGGAAATTATGAATCATCTAAAAGTATATTCAGAAGAGAAGTTACAAAAATGGTATGATTTTTATAAAAATGGCTTTTACGAAGAATAATAGTTGAAGGTTGGGGGATATGGGGAAATATAAGATTATCACCATAGCGTGTAGTTGATTTCCATTCCGACTGGGCGCTTTGTTGCTGTCGCTTCGCTTTCGCACAGAGCAAAGCTTCCTGGGGGTCCGGTTTCACAATGATCCGAAAATGTCCTAAAAGCCCTGTTTTACTAAGGCTTTTAGGACTAGCAACTTACAACTTATTCCACAAAAGAGAGATAGTTAAGCTAGACCTTTAATATATTTCGTAACATTTCCTAAACAACAACTGCCTTGAGGATTGTTTACCTCACAGCCACAACGGTTTTCTTTTATATTTGCTCGAATATGTTCTAATGGATTAGGAGTGATTTCATTTTCAACATATTGCTTAATTTTTTCTTTAGTCCAATCAAAACAATAGCAAATCGGTGTACTTAATGAGTCATCCTTTTGATGTACATCTACCTTTATATCAGATAGAAGATACTCTTTATTACTCCTTTCAAAATAAACGACATGACAATCTTTAGTAGAACAAAAATAGTGAATTTCCTTAGCATTTATAGATCCTAATACAGATGGTTTCATCATTGATTTAATCGTGATTAGTTGTACATTTTTAGCTTTGTTTTTGCAAGAAGGACAAACAATAGTGTTTTCATTTATAATTTTTTTATTGCTACTATCACAACAGTTTCCCATCATTTTCCTACCTTTACTTATTATTTTTAGTCTTTGAAAGTTTCAATATTTTGGTTAGGATTCATAATTCATCTTATATAAAGTATAAACGATTATGCTAAGGTACAGGAAAATATAATTATTTGATTCAACTAATCAGTTATCAATATCAACAAGATCGTGAACACGCATGAAAAAATGACGAGTTAATTACATAAATTGCACTTCAATAATATTCTTTTACAATAGACGCTGTTAGGGCATATGTGCGTGGTCATGATTGGTTAACAGTAGATGAATTACTAAAAATGTCGAGACTCACCAATCGAATCCAAAAGCATCCATAAGGCTACATGGCTAACAAAGTGGAATGAAGATTGGTATGGAAGAATAATTATTCGACGAAAAAAAGGAAGATTTATAGAGTAGAAAATAGTAAAATATATAAGCTGATAGCCAATAGAGTATTTGTTTGGAAATTATACGAGTGTAAATGAAAATGAACAAACACTTCGAGGTTCTTGTCAGAGGGATAATGAATTAAACGTGAAGGTGGGACTATTGGAATTGTTTATTGTGGCAATATTGATTACATTAATTTTTGGCAGTATTTCTTATATGCTGTTGAAGCATCCTGAGGGTGCTATACAGATGAGTTCCTTTTCAGATAAATTCAAAAAGAAACCATTTTTTAAAATGTTCCTAAAGTTTATGGGTTGGTGGTTTTTATTACTTGTGATAGCAGCGTGGATTGTTGCAATCATCTCCTTGTTTGAATGAGGTTATAAACTTTCTGAGGAAATTTGACTGAAAGAAAAAAGCCGTAGTGAAGTAATATACTACAGCTAACAATTGATTATGCCCTTCTATGACTTTTCATATAAGCATTAAAAAACATAGAAGGGCAAGTATAGCTATATTTGGTTATTAAACTCATATTGGAATATACACATGCGAAGGGCATCTCGATATTTACCTTCAGTAAAAAATTCTTCTTTAAGTTCTCCCTCAATATGAAATCCAGCTTTTTTATAAATGTAAATGGCTTTTTCGTTTTGTTTATCAACAATTAAATATAGTTTGTGTAAATTTAAAATATGAAAGGCGTATTTCATTGCCAAAATAGTAGCAGAGTAGGCATATCCGTTTCCTTGGGAATTAGGATCAATAATAATTTGAAATTCTGCATTGCGATGGATCAGGTCAATTTCAACTAATTCCACGAGTCCAAGAATTTCCTTTTCTTTTTCAACTATAAAACGTCTTTCACTTTGTTTATGAATATGCTTTTCAAATAAATCTTGTAGTTCTACAAAAGATTCATAAGGTTCTTCAAACCAATATGACATGATTCTAGAATCATTATTTAATTTATGAACATATTTTAAATCTTCTCTTTCTAACGGTCTTAACTTGATACTTTCTGACATAATCAGTGTCCTCCTAAATTTATCAAAGAATGTTTTACATACAAACAATTATTTCAGTTATACACTATAAGCTCTATAGTTACTATATAGTCAAGAAACCAACGAAAAAAATACTTTTCAGAGGTAAATGGTGAAATACAGGGGGAGGCAGTCCGGAAAATGTATTGCCTCATATCTTCAAACCTCTGTACCGCGGAGAGTACTCTCGTAATAATCATTGGGTCTTGGATTAACGATTGCTTTGCATATTATTGTCTTACACAGAAGCGATATTTCGACAGCAAAAGATTCTGAAAGTGGTGCCATATTTATTGGACGAATTTCAATTAGTTAATCTTTTGAAGGGTGAGCTAAAAGCTAGAGATTTAGTAATTCACGCAATAGGTTTTTAGCGTGATTGCTTAGTTATGATACACCTCCGTTTTCTCTGTCAAACCCGTTTTATGTACCTAAGGAAAGGTGTTTAGTGACTCTGTCAAAAACACATAGGGAGATTAATAAATACTTTAAGCAGCGTCCCTTAGGACAAGTATATAATACAAATTTAGTAAAAAGAAGGTAGATTAATATTTATGTTCGCAGGATTTGAATGGTTCCCTAAAAAATGGGGAAAAAGAAAAGTTTCGGAGCGGTTTCTTCAAGCAAAATTTACTGAAGAAGGTAAAGGGATTACGATTACTACATATGCTATTGATTTATATATAATATCTATTCCTTTAGAAGTGAAAAAATATAATTCATTTTAACTTATTTCAGCGGTTGTCCAAACATCTGCTGCTGACGCTACGTTAGCACTACGCTTTCGGTACAAAAGACATCCGCTGAAATAGAGGAACTCAGTCTAAGAACGTCACGTCCTGTGGAAACGACTGAGTGACCAACATTGGCCACTACGCTTTCGCACAAAAAATATTTGCAGGCCTAAGCACAAAGCCTATTCCAGACGCAATTATGCCAGGCATAATTGATTTTCGATAGAGTGTCAACAAATTGTGTTGACACTTTTTTCTATACCGCTACTATTAATGCTTTAGTCTTAATTTGAAAGGGACGTTTTTAAGAAAGTCGCTTTATTTTTAAAATGGGAATATAAATAACATCCCATAATGACAATCAATCCCCCAATCCCTTGCGTCCAAGAGATGCTCTCTCCTAAAAATAAAAATGCTAGAAGTGCAGTGAAAATCGGATTGAAATTAAGGAATACACCAGATGTTGTAGCCCCTAATTTTTGAATTCCAATGCTCCAAAGAACCATACAAACGACAGTGGAGATAAACCCTGTATATAAAAGTGATAGTATAAAAGAATGATTAACATTAGAAATAGTAAAATCCTTAAGGTTAAACGGCAATAGTACAAGAAGTCCAAATATTCCTGAATACAAATTAGACATTAGTGGCGAGGTAGTTTTCATCGCCCATTTACTACAAATAGAATAAATTCCCCATACACATACAGCTGCAAGCATCCATAAATCACCTAAATTAAAATGAAAAGATAATAATAGGCTGATATTCCCTTTTGAAAGTACGAGAAGAACACCGAACAGCGAAAGTAGCATTGCAAATGCTTGGAGTATATTAATCCTTTCCTTTAGAAAAACAAATGAAAAAAATGCAATTGAAATAGTATTTAATGTTGAAATAAGGCCAACATTCGTCGACGTAGTTCTTTCCAATGCTAAAAATTGAAAGATATTGAACAATACTACACCTGTAACGCCCATAAAAAATAAAGGTAAAAGGGCATCTCGAGAGGGAAGCAATCTTTTTTCTTTCCACCATACCATTGGAAAAAGTACAGCGACGGCAATGATCCATCTTAAGCTCGTCAAGGTTAAAGGAGAGGCATGATCCACAAGAGATTTGGCAACTACAAAATTGCCTCCCCAAAGTAAACTAGTTAAAAGCATTAGTAAAACATAGACATTTGTCAAATCAATATCTCTCCTTTATTTTCTGTATGTATAATTGAGGTTTTGGATAAAAGAATAATAACATTTTTAATATTCTAACTGTATAATATTTTGTGTGATGAATAAAAAACAAAATAACAGTAAGAATAATTGGATTTAACGGAATAAAATTAATAATAGTTGGCGAATGTAGCTCGAATTTCGAATAAAAAAAAGGAGGAAAAATGCATGAAAGATGTTGAAAGAAAATTATTAGATAGTATTGATATTCAACTACTAGATATTTTGCAGAGAGAAGTCCAGATAAGTAATGCAGAAATAGCGAGACGGGTGAATTTGTCCCCACCGGCAACCCATACAAGAATAAAACGTTTAGAAAGTGAAGGGTTTATTGACAAACAAGTTGCCATTTTAAATCAAGAAAAACTGGGATTCGATTTGTTGTGCTATGTTTTTATGAGTACAAATATTCATCAAGCGAAGGAATTAGAAGCTTTGGAAAATGCATTAAAAACAATGACAGAAATATTAGAATGTCATTGTTTAACAGGAGAGTATGATTATCTTTTAAAGGTTGTTATTAGGGATCGAAAAGAATTAGATCGCTTTATAAGAAAATTAAATAGACTGGGCATATCTCGCATTCAAACGAACTTATCTTTACGAGAAATTAAATATTCAACAGTTTTGCCAATATCAGAAGATGAACAGTAGAAGTTCTTCCAATCAATATGGATTTTTAGCTTCGTCACATAAATGGTTAAAGTCTAAAACTCAAGCACAATAGGAGGCATTATGAAAACATTCATTTATATGGTCCGACACGGCGATTCACCAAAAGACGGAAATGAGAGAACGAGAGAATTAACTGAAAAAGGTAGAATAGACGCACAACGAATAACTGATATTCTACAAAAAGAGGGCATTGATATTGTTATCTCGAGCCCTTATAGTCGTTCAATCCTAACTGTTCAGAAAGTAGCTGAACAAATAAAAAAAGAAGTAATTGTATTTGAAGACCTTAAGGAGCAAACATTTATTGCTGGAGATAAGCGAATTTCTGACAAGGAACTATACCCTTTATTAGAAAAGTCATTTTCTGACCCAACCTATGCTTTAGCAGGAGGCGAGTCAAATGCTGACTGCCAGAAACGTGCTGTTAAAGTTTTAAAAGAATTATTAAATACATATCAAGGAAAGAAAGTAGTTATAGGAACACATGGGGCTGTTATGACATTAATGATGGAGTTTTTTGATAGTAAATACGATTTGAACTTTTTACTACAAACGAAAAAGCCTGACATATACAGAATGGAATTCGATGGGCAAGAGTTGGTCGATGTAAAAAGACTATGGAAAACTTAAGTAAAAAGTACATTACAATAGAAGAGGATAATGATTCACAATTTTAGTAGAGGTGAAGGTTATATGGAGGAAGAGCTAAATAAGAAGTATGAAATAAACAATTATATTAAAAAACAAATTAATAAAAATAGTTATATTTTAGGTGTTGCTGCTGGTTCTGGAATGACGGCTAAATGCGCAGAACAAGGTGGCGCAGATTTTATTTTAGCTCTAAATTCAGGACGATTCAGATTAATGGGGGTAAGTTCATTAGCTGGTTTCTTACCGTATGCAAATAGTAATGAGGTTGTCATGGATTTTGCATGTAAAGAGATCCTACCTATGATTAAAAAAATTCCAGTTTGTTTTGGTTTATGTGCAACAGATCCAACAATTGAATTAGATAGTTATATCGATTTGATTAAGAAAAAAGGCTTTGCAGGCATTAATAATTATCCGAGTATAGGCCTAATAGATGGGCTTTTTAGAGAAGCTTTAGAGGAACAAGGGATTACTTATGAAAAAGAGGTAGAAGCAATTCGTATCGCTAGTGAAAAAGGATTGTTTACTGTAGCCTTTGTATTTAACGAAGAGCAAGCAATAAGTATGATAAAAGCTGGTGCAGATATTATTTGTGTTCACTTAGGATTAACGAATGGTGGATCGTTAGGGGCTAAAAAGATTTTATCTTTACAGGCTGCCAAAAAGATGGCGGTAAATATTTTTAAAAGATGTAAAGAACTAAATCCGAACATTATTAAAATGATTTATGGAGGCCCGGTAAATAAACCAATAGATGTTCAATATATGTATGATGATACTACGATTATGGGTTATATCGGGGGCTCTGTGTTTGAAAGGATTCCAAATGAACAAGCTCTCATACATATTACGAAATCATTTAAGGAAACGAACGATTTTCAGTTTGATGATTTAATCGGTAAAATTACTGATGGTCTAGGAAGTCAAACTGATTATATTAATTTTATTAAGAAATACATTAGTTTGCATTATATGGATGAAATATCATTGAATGAAGTGGCAGAAATATTAAATTTGTCTCGTTCTTATTTAAGCACATTATTCAAAAATGAGGTGGGTATTTCATTTACAGAATATCTTATTAATTTTCGACTTAATAGGGCAATCGAAATTTTGAAATTAGAAAAATTACCACTAAATAATATTGCTGAAATGGTAGGTTATCCCGATTACACCCAATTTAGTAAAATATTTAAAAAATATAAAGGTGTGTCACCTAAAAACTATTTAACTTCTTTCAGCAGGTGTTTGGACACCTGCTGAAATAGAGGAACTCAGTCTAAGAACGCCGCGTTAGCACTACGCTTTCGCGCAAAAAACATTTGCAGGCCTAAGCATAAAGCCGATTCTAGACGCAATTATGCCAAGGCATAATTGATAATATAACAAAGAGACAATTTTATAGAACAAAAACACATTAACTCTCCCGAAATAAAACGTTATCATGGAATGGAGTAATAAATGAAACCGCTTTCTTATATGATTATTTAACGTTTTAAGATCAAGAAGGGAGAGAGTTGATATGAAAACAATTGCTTTGGCTGGAACATTTGATTCAAAAGGAAAAGAATATTTATATGTAAAAGAGTTGATAGAATCGTTAGGTTTCAATACTTTCACGATTCATACAGGTGTTTTTACCCCAGTTTTTGAGCCTGACATATCAAATGCTGATGTAGCTGCTGCAGCTGGAGAAGATATATATGAAATTGCAGCAATTAGAGATCGAGCAAATGCTACCGCAGTTCTTGCAAAAGGGATGGAAGTGCTTTTGCCGAAATTGTATGAGGAAGGTAAATTCGATGGTGTGTTATCGTTTGGAGGTACTGGAGGGTCATCTATTGTAACAACTGGCATGAGAGCATTACCAATTGGTGTTCCTAAAGTAATGGTTTCAACAGTCGCTTCTGGCAATACGGAGCCGTATGTAGGGACTAGCGACATCATAATGATTCCGTCAGTAGTAGATGTAGCTGGTTTAAATGTAATTTCGACTAAAATATTTACGAATGCAGTATTTGCGATAGCAGGTATGCTTAACTTTGAAAATAAAACGATCGTGAAAAAGAAGCCCCTTATTGCTGCAACTATGTTTGGACTAACAACACCATGTATTAATCAGGCTAAAGATTTCTTAGAGGCTAAAGGATATGAGGTATTAATTTTCCATGCAACAGGTGTTGGTGGTCGTACAATGGAGAATTTAATAGCCAATGGTTTTATAGATGGTGTACTTGACATTACAACCACTGAATGGGCCGATGAGTTAATTGGGGGTGTATTGAAAGCTGGACCGCATCGTTTAGAAGCAGCTTCAAAAAAACATATTCCTCAGGTGGTATCAGTGGGTGCAATAGATATGGTGAACTTTGGTCCATTCGCTTCTGTCCCAGCTAGATTTAAAGGCCGAAAATTTTATAAGCATAATCCGACTGTTACTTTAATGCGCACATCTGTTGAAGAGAACAAGCAAATAGGTGAGGTAATTGCCGAAAAATTATCATTAGCTAAAGGGCACACGGCATTATTTTTGCCACTAAAAGGACTCTCAGGTCTTGATATTGAAGGGCAGCCTTTCTACGGTTTAGAGGAAGACCGGATGTTATTTAATACATTAAGAGAAAATGTTGACCAAAGTAACGTGGAAATGATTGAAATTAATGCGGACATAAATAGCGAGGAGTTTGCACTAGCTGCAGCAAAAAAATTAATTGAATTAATAGAAAATAAAGGGCGTGAAAACGATGATGTTACAGAGACAAGAAATATTGAAACGTTTTAAAGAAGAAATTAATAAAGGAAATATTCTTCTAGGTGTTGGTGCGGGTACTGGAATTACAGCTAAAAGTAGTGAAGCTGGAGGAGCCGACATGTTGATAGTCTATAATTCAGGTCGTTATAGAATGGCTGGTCGTGGTTCACTAGCTGGTTTATTAGCATATGGTGATGCTAATAAAATTGTTGTTGAAATGGGTAATGAAGTATTACCTGTTGTAAAAGATACCCCAGTACTAGCTGGTGTTAATGGAACAGATCCTTTCAAAGTGATGGGAGTTTTCTTAAAGCAGCTAAAAGATCAAGGGTTTAGTGGTGTTCAAAACTTTCCTACAGTTGGATTAATTGACGGTGTTTTTCGTCAAAATCTAGAGGAAACAGGAATGGGCTATGATTTAGAAGTAGATATGATTAGAAAAGCGCATGAATTAGATTTGCTAACTACTCCATATGTTTTCGATGAAGAGCAAGCAAAGAAAATGGCTGAAGCGGGTGCAGATATTTTAGTGGCCCACATGGGATTAACAACAAAAGGAACGATTGGTGCACAAACAGCATTAACTTTAGATGATTGTGTCGATCGAATCCAAAGAATTATTAATGCTGGTAAGTCTATAAATCCTGATATATTAGCAATTTGCCATGGAGGTCCAATTGCAGAACCGGAAGATGCTGCTTATATTATTGAAAGAGTAGATGGAATTGTTGGATTCTTTGGTGCATCTAGTATTGAAAGATTTGCCGCAGAAAAAGGAATCAAGGAGCAAACTGAAGCTTTTAAGGGTATAAAATAATTAGCTCGTTTTCTCTTACGATAGTCTGAGTCACTCATTAGTAAACATGAGTGACTTTTTTGTATTCTACCAAAACCTCTTGCTTGCGAGGAGATTTAGAAAGGAAAAGTGAACTGTAGGCGGTAGAGCATATTGTTGAGCTTACGTTGATAGAAAAAACTTCAACTAAGGTATGTCCGAATATGGGCAGTGAAAGAAGCGGAAAAGACTTAGTAATTTGCTTAGGAGAGCTAAGTGAATCTTGAGAGAGGATGTGCAATAGCATTAAGAAAAGCGTTACAATAAAGCAATGCTAAGTTCAAGAAGTTCTAAACAACTTTATAACACTAGAAACAAAACCAATCAATCCGCAAATCAAGAATATATATGCTACTAGTATTGACATAGCTTCTAAGTTGTTTGTAAAGATTCTATATCCTCCTACTGTACATAATGCTAAACCACTAACTGAGCTAAGTAATATTCTATTCTTTTCAGTCATAAAATCACCTCCAATAATTGGATCGATAATATGTTAACATAATTTTGGATATGGGTTAACTTATGTGCAGAAGTTTTTGCTTGGAGAATATCATGCAAACAATGACTTTAATAAACACTATGTGGGTTAATCGAAAGAAATGAACAGTATAGAAATGGTGACAATATTAGATTACAACGGGATATCGTCATATTGATTGCTGTTATTTTGACTGGATGCAATAAACCTATTGCTCAACCAGAAGGAAAAGTAATTGTAGATAGTGAAAATTATCCCATGATGCCAGGAGATTATCAGTGGAAGGAAAAGGAAGTTGAAATTAATACATTAAGTTCTCTTGATATTAATGGATTAGCAGATGCATTCGAAACATTAGAAGTAGGAAAAGGAGATACAATAAAATTTGAAATTGATCAAAACCCAACTTCTATTTTAGTATCTAAACTGAATGAAGATGGTACAAATGATAATGTTGAGATAAAGGATAATAAATTAACTATGCCGACGGAAGAAGGCTACTATATTTATGTACTTAAAGCAACATGGAATAAGGGGAAAGAAACTTTCGTTTTTGATGTTAATGTAAAGTAAATAAAGAGGGCATAGAAAGAGTGAAATTTTCTGAAGGCACTAACAGACAGAAGAATTACCTGTTTTGTTGGTGTCTCTTTTTTATTTCATTATGAAAATGTAAAATAGCACTCTACAAACGAGGGTTAGCTTTTTACAGTTTGTAATTATTAGGGATGCCATTATTTATTACCAGGTACAACCTGAGAATGAAAACAATTAAAGAAAACAAGTGAATCAACATATTTATTTGAATATAATGTTTGAAACTAAAAGAATTAGGGGGGCGGTGTAGTGAGCGATATAGATAAACGAAACAGATTAAGTGAAGAACCGTTTGACTATCAAATAACGAAAAAAGAAACGGTTGTCATATATTACGAAGGGAAACAAATTAAAATTGTAAAGGATAGAGAGGCTGAGCGTCTTATAGCAAGAATTAAAGAAGTTGAAGATAATATAACAGCAGTACAGTTATTATTAGCTAAAATTACGGGTAATTTTAAACGTGGTAACGAGAAATTTGGAAAAATGAAAAGAAAGTAAAACAAAGCAAAGGCTATACTTCCTGAATTTGCAAAGGTGGGTATGTGAATATTGGAAAGAAAATGTTCAGCAAGGAAGGAGTAATCTTACTGAACATTTCTTTAAATAAGATGAAAAATAATTTTACTAATCCAAGCAGCAAAGATTATCCAGATAATAATAAAAAGTATTCCAACAAACCAATTCTTTGGTTTTCCAGATAGTTTTAACTTTTCTGCAGCTTCTTTATTATCCTCAACTACATGTGGTGGAATTAATTTTAAAGCGAAGACAATTCCCAAAGGTACTATTATTAAATCATCAAGATACCCTAGAACAGGAATGAAATCTGGAATTAAATCTATTGGGCTAAAAGCATATGCAACTACGAGCATTGCCACAAGCTTTGCATACCATGGTGATCTGGGATCTTTATAGGACAGAAAAAGTACAAATAAATTTTGTTTTAATTTTTTTGCAAAGGCTTTTAATTTTGATATTAGACTGTTGTTCATTGAAGATCTTCCCTTTCATTACTTTGAAGTATAAGTTATCTCAGTAAAAAGGGAAATAAAAACTAATGAACTATATGAGGAAATGTTCAAAGTGGGAGCATTTTTGATTTTAAGGTTGTTCAATAAGTTCCCCACGTCAGTCAGTATCAAAGTTGCGCTCAATATATAATTTGATTTTAATTAATGAAATCTTGAGGAACACATTCACGAACGCCAGAATTTCTTAATGAGTTAAATAAAGCTGCACCGATTCTTAATAAAACATTGTTATCTGTTCCATTTTCTAAATCATAAATTACGTAGTATGCATTATCAACTGTAAAAATACATTTTCGTTCTAATTTAAATCCAGGTGGTACAGTTGGAAGATTAATAACTGGTCGAATCACAGGTGTATCCCCTTCATCTCTGATGAAATTGAAAGTTTGTTGGTCAATCTCATAGATATTAACTGGATCAATCTCTACACCTTGAGCTGGAATTGTAATTTCATCTTCAACTAATAGGAAAAAGCGTTCGTTTCGAAAATTGAAAAGACTTCTCGCTCCAATTTCAAATGATGCCATTTTATATTCACCTCCTATTCTAGTTAATATTTTATTCATATCGAATACAGATGTTTGGACAATTAGGAAGGTGGAGTGAAGATAGAGTAAATATTATTTTTTTAATCTTAAAATTAGCCATTCTGTTTCTAGACTGAAGTCAATCCTATAGGGTTAAAGTAACTATAAAAGGGTCACTTGGGATAGAAGTGACCCTTAGTAACAAGATTCGGAGGTGTAAGGCTAAATTAGTATTACCTTACAATAGTTATTAGCATTATATGCCGTAATGGAGGTATAGGGTATTAATAACCTCTATTCATGAAAGTAGCGCCGACAATAATTAGAAGAATGAACAGAACAACGACAAAAGCGAATGGGTTTCGTTCGCGACGCTCTTCGCGAAATTCTCCACAGTTTCCCATAAAATATCCCTCCTTTCTATAACCTATAATATGTAGAGTTATAAAAATGAGAGGTGGCATTAATCTAATTAATATTTTCTTTTTAAAAAAATATTAATGTTACGTATTTTGAGAAAGATTTTGAGAAGGGAGGAGATTGAAATATGAAAGCTATAGAAGATTTAGAAAAAAGACTTAGAGGTGAAATGGCTTCCAGAATGGATGATAGGGATATTGTAGACATCCTTGAAGTTCTTCAGGGTGCTAGACAGGAAATCGAACGTTTAAATCAAGTAATTACCAATTACCAAACTTAGGGTATAGCCATGTCCAATTTGTGATGAACAATAATTACTGCACAACTTTGAGGAAAGAAACTATTAAAGGGTCACCAGACTAGGAGGCGACCCTTAAATCGGAAATGTTAATATCCAGTCATGAATGTAGCGCCGACAATAATTAGAAGAATAAATAGAACAACAATTAAGGCAAATGTAGAACCATTACCGCCGCCGTAATAGCCGCAGTTATTAATGCCACCAACATTTCCACCATAGTATCCCATAAAGCACACCTCCTTTTTACAATATATAATATGTTAGCTGTAGAGAAGGAGTATGGTTGATAAACCATTTAGCTATAGGCATTAAAAAATATATTTTTGTGAGATAAGACCATAAAAAAAGGGCCACTTGGGATGGAGTGACCCTTAGTAAAATAGATTAGGAGGAGTAAGGCTAAATTAGCTTTACCTTACTATTATTATGATGTTATAGCTATGTTTGTATAGTGAATTGCCTGTGAAATAGATTTAAAATAAAAAAAGCAGTAGCGTCGTCAAATGATACGTTAAACTAATGAACTTTATGATGAAAGAAAACTAATAAAGGGTCACTCGGTTGGAAGTGACCCAATGTTTAGACTATTTAAACTTATAAACTTTCTTAACTTTCATTGAAGCTACCTCACCACAATTCGTACAAATAGTCAAAATTAGTGGTGAACTCGAAAAATGGAGCTCGAGTTTAATGGGTTTTACATTTGCCATAGATCCGCCTAATTTACCTTGTGCGAAGGAATCCTCACCATAAGCATTATAAACCAAATTATTACTTTTCGTATTATCTCCTTGTTATGTAATTTATGTAAATTTCATCATGAAAAAGCACTGTTGTCACCATACGCTACTGTAAACTAATGAACAATATGAGGGAGGGAAAGCAACTTTAAAAGGGTCACCAGGCTGGGGGCGACCCTTAATCGAAAATGTTAATACTCTCTATGCATGAAAGTAGCGCCGATAATAATTAAAAGTATAAATAGAACAACAATTAAGGCAAATGTTGAACCATTACCATTTCCGCCTCCATAGTAGCATCCATTATTTATACCACCAACGTTTCCGTAGTATCCCATAAAATATCCCTCCTTTCTATAATCTATAATATGTAAGCTGTTGAGAAGGAGTGGGGTGTTAAACCATTTAGCTGTAGGAATTAAAAAATATATTTTTGTGAGATAAGACAATAAAAAAGGGTCACTTGGGATAGGAGTGACCCTTAGAAAAAAGCTTCGGAGGAGTAAGGCTAAATTAGCTTTACCTTACTATTATTATGTGATAGCTATGTTTGTATAGTGAATTGCCTGTGAAATAGATTAAAAAAAAAAACGTAGCGTCTTCGCATCCTACATTAAACTAATGAAAAATATGAGAGAAATGTGCAATAGAAGAAGTGGATAAATAAGAAAACAGTCCCTTCAATCTGAAAGGACTGTTCAATCAAAGTGAACTATTTTAAATTTAATATAACATTTTTTAAATAGGGGGCATTGTTATACTCAAATTTATTGCGGGGCTTTCGTTTGAAGCAACTTTATCCCCATTCCAATAAATATCATTCCTGTTATCTTATTCAGAATCATTCCTACCTTTTGGTTTCCTCTTAGCTTTTTAGTAACATACGAGGAAAAATAAGCAACAAATAAACACC
Source organism: Lysinibacillus xylanilyticus (assembly GCF_001183605.1). GTDB lineage: Bacteria > Bacillota > Bacilli > Bacillales_A > Planococcaceae > Lysinibacillus > Lysinibacillus xylanilyticus. Next base: position 892,308 of record NZ_LFXJ01000005.1, read on the forward strand.
ATAGTAGTCCGGTTGCTGTAAAAGTAAGTCCTAAAATTAAAAAAGAAATAGGACTTGATGCCTTAACATCTATAAACTGTGGGAGAAACGCAATAAAAAATAAAGAAACTTTTGGATTCGTTAAACTTGTTAAAAGTCCCTGTATATAAATTTTTCTTAAGTTTAATTTATTTGATGATGCTTCGAAACCGATGTTTGACTTATCAAGTATCATTTTAATCCCTAAATAAACGAGATAAATAACTCCAATAATTTTAATGGTGTTAAATAATACAATAGATTTTGTTAGTATGATCGATAAGCCAAAAGAAACTAATAACGTATGAACTAAGGAGCCAGAAATAATACCAAGCACAGAGTAAATACCAGCTCTTCTACCCTGTGAAATACTTCTACCAACAATATACATGGTGTCCGCACCAGGGATTAGATTTAATAAAATCCCTGTTAATAAAAACATTTCATAATTAATAATACCGTACATAAAGCACCTCTATCTCTTTTTTTGGGGTGCCCTTATCGATATTAAAGTAAATGAATGAAAAATAAAAGGTTTTTTTACAAGTGATAAAAGTGGTTTTTTGGAAAATTTAGGAACTACAATTGTTAGAGTAATAATTGGATTTTTGGTCAGATGATGAAGCAACTGGAAAGACGCTTTTTTTTAATACTTTTTTCTTTTATCAACTAATATCATAGGTTAGTTAAAAAAGGGAATTTATAGGTAATTGTAGAATGATTAAATATAATCTTCTATATTGTATTTTCAAACTGTGTACCAAATTTGATAGGAGTGACTATAATTGCCTTTTGATATTAATGAAGTATACCCTTATTGCCCATTTATCACCAGAACGGTGGAAGTTGGTGGACTTACTAAATCACAGCTTATTCAGAAATTGCAACAGTACTCTATCTTGATGAATGAGTATGGTGAGAAGTTATTTACTGATGATAAATTTACGACTTCTGATAAGAAATACAACCTACATACTGTTGAACTAACTGTTGGAGATCTTGGTTTTCCTGATGGAGCTAACACGGATCAAATCTTTAAAAGAGCTGTGGAACTTGGTTTGAAATTGTGTCCGCTTGAGCTAGGACCGCACCTAAGGATAGAGTATTTGGATCAAACTGAAGGTTATTCAGGGAATTCCTTACAGAAACAACAAGCTCCATCTGGCTCTATAACAATAGCATCCGAAATACTATCTGAAGACGATAATTTTCCTAAAGGTTTCTATCTTAGACGAATTAACGGTGTTTTATGGCTTCGTGGCTACTGTGCTGATCATCTACACGTGTGGAACCCTAACGATCATTTTATCTTTTGTCAAAAAACACTACTGGAAAAGAATAATGAACTTGAATATGTGAATAAGGTGAATGCGTTGTAATTCTCCTGAAAAGAGGAAATTAAAATTCCGTTTTTGAGGAGGTTATTTATGAAAAATAAATAAAGAATTCTCACTGTTGTATTATTTATTTTATTAGGAAATAGATATGTTTTTGTTGCTATTTCTAAATATGAGCCTTCGGAAAAATATAGTGAACTAGAAGCACTCAACTGAAACAAGAAAATGAGTATAACTCTGTATATGAATGGTCAAAGTCTTCTAATTTACATGGTACTCCATTTAGTTATAGTCTTATCATATTGGTTGTTGTCTGGAAAAATGTGGTTAGAGAAGATGCTTTTATAATCTCTGAGAAGGATGGTCTTCAAATACATTTATCAAACCAGCCAGAAGAGATTATTTTAGGAAGATGAATTAATAATTATCCAAAAGCAATAAATTTAATAAGTTTGCAAGACATCCTTAGGGGTGTTTTTGTTTTGCTTTAAAAAGTTAGTATCTATCAGAGTTTCTCATCCTTTGGTTATTCAGTATTTGCCTTACATGTTGTAAAAGGCTAACAATGATGGTTAGCCTCTTGCCTAATAATAAGTAACAGCTCATAAAACAAAAAGGATTTGATTATACTGACAGCCATTAGCTATAACGGGGAATATCCGAGCTTACTAAGAGCTAATGCCATTTGATAATATCCCCTACTATTAGGATGAACTCCTCCTGATGATATAAAAGCTTTTTCATTCCCTTTAAATACACTATAGATATCAGCTACTTTAACATTCATCTCCCGACCAAAGCTATTAATTAATGAATTAAACGCTCTAATGCCCTCATCTGCTATAGGAATATCACTAAATGGATTGTATAAATTCTGTAACCGTAAAATATATTTATCCTGTTTGTCTAGATGGTGAATTTTTTCTAATATTTTTGAGATGTTTTTCCCTGCTTGTTTAATAGCATGAGATATTATTTCCTCGTTCTTATTTATTAAAAATTCTTTAGCAGCGTTTATTAAATCATCCCCTCCAGCGGTTATCGTGATGATATTTGCACACTTTACAGCTTCCGTAACAAACGGGGCATTGAGCATTCTTAAAACATCCTCTGTTGTTGCCCCAGACCTTGCATGTTTTTGATAAGAAATACGTTTTTTTAAAATTTGCTGGCTTAGACATCTATAATATTCAACATATCCAGGGTCCAAAAACGGAACTCCAATACCCACAGTAAGGGAATCGCCTATCGCAAGATAACGTAAATGATTAAAATCCATATTTCACCTCAACTAATTAGTTATGTTCTTATAATATTCAGTAAAAGATGAATGGCGAACTTAGAATAATGGAGAAACTAAGCCTAGACAAAGATAGCAATTGTATACTCCACTGTACCTCTTTAAGGATTAGTTAGATCGAGTTTTTTCAAATAAAGGTACAAAAACAAACAAGATAATAATTATCTAAATATGTTTATATGGTATCCCACTGTATTTTCACCGAATTATAACATCTTGTTAGATTTGGAAAGAAAAAGCCGCAGCGTTTGCACACGCTATAGCTCAGAATTGAACAAATATAATGTAAACTCGAAGGGAGGTTGTGGCGGTAAGGCTTTTTATTATGGAGTCATTTAGTGACAAATATTTACTTTTATTCTATATTATTAAATAGATTGGAGGTAGCATTGTTTTGGATAAGGAAAAATTAATATTAGATATTCTAGAAGGATTAAATAATCAGGAAGAGCCTAAATTTTATGATTTTGAAATTGAAAAACATACATTCGGAGAAGTCGTTGAAGTGATCCAAGAAAAAGGGTTCATTTCTGGTGCGAGTATTTATCGTGAATGTCTAGAGAATAAAGTAATATCGGTTTCCTTGAATAAGGCCAAGGTTGAATCGAAAGGATTAAATTACATAGAAAATAATATTATGAGTCACGTCTAACTGGTGTGGCTTTTTCTTTTGCTTTGAAACTTTAAATGCAATGAAAGGCGAAAAGCTTATAATGTCAAAACTCTTCATAAATATCGTTTATGGTTTATTATTAAAAGGCTTAAAGTTAAGTAGATTTGAATATTTTAGCAATGTAAATATAAAACAGCTGGAGAAAATGAAGTATTAAGTTTTGTAAAGCAAACTCTAAAAGCGAATGTAGAAGAATTAATTAGTGAATATCTAAATAAATGAAAACCAGGTACTTAAAAGAGTACCTGGTTCAGTTTGTAGACAATTTTTAAATTTTTTGAGTCTGTCTACAAAATAAAATAGATCAACTTTTTTATTCAGTTATACCAAATTGATAATAATCTCATAATATCATCTGATATAACTAATACAAACACTAAGACACTAGTGACGATTGCATATTTTTTTGCTTTCGTATTAGCCTTATGGAAGGTAACAATAATTGTCTGAAAGCCAAAAAATACAATTAGAGACCATAAGGCTGGTTCAATAATTAGAGCAAATAAAGCTTCTATTGCCACTAAAATAACCTTCTTTCATTGTTAAGGTAATTACAGTGAAGTATCCACCCAGTAAGTTATTACATACTCTAAAATATACATAATTTGTATAAGGATTTCCATATTTGTTACATATTACTTGTGTTTTTATTTCAACATATGCCAATTAATCTAATGTTTCCTTTGGACGAAATACCCTTGATCTAGAAAATTCCATTCATAAGCATCTACAGCTGTCGAGTAAGCTCTAGAGATTTCGTCATAAGCTCCTTTATAATTACAAAAATATGCCTTAAATCTCATATCTACAGAAGGTGCACGAAGTCCAGCGTACACTGTAGCCCCTGTTACACTACTATAACCTGAACCGTTACTCCAACTCCCACCAGTGCTACCACAAAAGTAAAAGGTGTTATTAAATTAGTATCACTATCGATTAACGGTTCAATTACATTTCCTTCCTCATCGTAAAAAGTAGCTTCACTAAAATCAACTCCAGTTACTGAACCTCTGAATACGTCGTGATTTGAGAATAAGGAGTTGGATGTTCCGTACCCAATCTTCGTTTAAAACTGACTATTCAGTTGTGAAAGATGAATCGATCCGAGAGGAATTAATCGTTGAACAGTAACGTACTCCATAAAGTCCTTCTAACTGCTTGGATATTTCAGCAAGCGAAGGATAACTATGAAATAAGTCGCTTGGTGCTGGAATGTAAGACTAAACTTGTCATTTCTTGCGCTTACCCGGGAAATTATTTTTTATTTCCTAACCTGTAACCACTTTTCAAAATGACTATTGGTAAGGCTGATAAAAAATAATGCGGTGGTTGAAGCTTCACAATATGGTTTTTGTTAATTAAGTCTGTGATTAAAAATTTGAATATTACTTTAAAAGGAGATTCGAGGGCAAATGGCAAAATTCAGATACGTCTATACAATTTTTTGGAACGATCCTCGTGTGGTTGAGGAAATGACAGCAAAGGATAAATACTTCTACCTGTATTTGCTGACAAATGAAAGTACAACTCAAATTGGCATCTATCAAATTAAGCAAATAGCTTTTGATATGGGTTACTAAATGGGGAGTGTTGGAGCATTACTACAACGCTTCAGAGACCATCACAAGCTTATTAAATACAATGAAGAAACTCGTGAAATAGCTATTAAAAACTGGGGCAAATACAACCTGAATCGTGGAGACAAACCGATTCTTGATTGTGTGAAATCAGAACTAAAAAGAAGTGAAAGATACTTCATTAATTCAGTGGGTAGGCGAAGTAGACTCGAATGATTCTGTACGTAACGTCTCCGAGTCGTATTACGATATGTCACACGATACGTATAACGTAACGCAAGAAAATGAAGCAGTAATGAAGCGGATATCTTGGTGCTGAAGCAGCCAAAGAAGGAGCAAATAAAATGAAAACAGCTAAACTTGTGCAACTTGCAAATAATGTAGCTGCAAAATAGAAGATGACCAGCAAAGCTAATTTAGCTAGGGGGTCTTTATTATTTACTTAGTCATTATCAACCATAAGTCTTAAGCCTGATAGGGTATCAGTCTATTATTGTATTTACGAGTAAATAAAACTTTGATATTCTATTTATGGGAAATATTTCTTAATTAAGGGGGGCAATAAAGGTGTTAAAGTGAACAAAAAATTATATTTTTGGGGCATTAATTAATGTTTTAGAAAGTGTATGTCTAGAAATCAAGGAGGCAGTTCTTTTATGAAAAATAAACTATCTGCGGTGTTAGCCGCTACATTAGCGTTAACGATGAGCCTACCAACAGGGGCTATGGCGCTTTCTAGCAGTCAGACTACGGTTGTGGCTAGCCAAGAATTAGCTAGTCAAGAACTGAAAAAGATCGCGGCAGAAAAAGCTACTTTACTCACGAAATCCTATGAGACGACTAGCGTGCAGTATGCGCTAATTGATAATGGCAAGCTTATTTTGTCGGGTCAGACAGGTAAGAACGATATGAAAGGGAAACAGCCGCTGACTAAAGATACCCTATACGGGATTGGTTCAGTCAGTAAAATGTATGCAACGGCGGCTGTGATGAAATTGGTCGACGAAGGAAAAGTGGATTTGGATACTCCTGTTGTCCACTATGTTCCTGATTTCAAAATGAAAGACGAACGATACAAAAGCATTACGCCACGTATGCTGTTGAACCACTCCTCCGGCTTACAAGGTAGTACGCTTAGTAATTCATTTTTATTTAATGATAAGGATACCTATGCCCATGATAACTTGTTGCAGCAATTGGCGAACCAGAGCTTGAAGGCGGATCCTGGCGCGTTCTCTGTATACTGCAACGACGGTTTTACGCTAGCCGAGATTATGGTGGAAAGAGTCAGCGGTATGAGCTTTACCGAATTTATACATCAACGGTTTACTGAACCCTTAAAGCTAAATCATACGAAAACGCCGCAGGACAATTTGGAAGACGATAAGCGAGCAGGTCTTTATTTTCCAACGTTCCAAGGACAGCTTCCTACTGAATCGGTGAATGTGATTGGTACGGGAGGGATCTCTTCCACAGCAGAAGATATGGTGAGATTCTCACAAATATTTATGGGACAGGAAAAAGGAATCCTCTCTGATAAGGCAGTCAAGGCGATGGAGCAAGAGGAATATAAAAAAGGAATGTGGCCAGGGGATGGAGATAATATTGTAAACTATGGTCTTGGTTGGGATAGTGTGAAACTATATCCATTCAGTGAATATGGGATAAAGGGCTTGGCTAAAGGCGGCGACACGGCACTGCAACATGCTTCACTGGTCGTACTTCCTGAACAGAAGATGGCAGTGGCTGTGTTGTCCTCCGGCGGCAGCAGCACTACAAATCAACTGATGGCGACTGATATACTGCTCGCCGCGCTTAAAGAGAAGGGCACAATTAAGGATATCAAGCCGAACAAATCCTTTGGCAAGCCGGTCAAGGCCAAGATGCCTCAAGACGTAGCAAAGCAAGCAGGTTTTTACGGCAATAGTTTCAGTCAATTCAAAATAGAAATTACGAAGGATGGAGAACTGATCTTACCATCTAATCCAGAAGAAAAATATGTATATACTGCGGATGGAAGCTTTATTAATGCGGAAGGTACCTCCAAGTTCAACTTCGTCACAGAGAAGAATAGACGAACATATTTGAGGGAGAGCACATTTATATCGCTGCCAGGCTTAGGGCAAGCAATGATTACACAATATGTAGCCGAGAAACTAGAAGACAATGTGCTATCGAAGGAAACCACTGCCGCATGGGCAAAGCGGGAAGGCGTCAACTTCTATCTTGTGAGCGAGAAATTTAGTTCTATGCAATATTTAATGATGCCTTCCACACAAATTACTAGCAAGGAAGGCTATTGGGAAAGCAGAAAAATTACAGGCCCTAACACGGCGATGCATCAGTTCCAAATACCTGTGATGGGTGGCCGGGATACGTCGGAAGCCCGTTTCTATACAGAAGGCGATGAATATATGGAGATATCCGGATCTTTATACGTAAGTGAATCCAACGTAAAACCACTGGATGCAGGCCAATCATCCAAAGTTACGCTGCAAGGAAATGGGCATGCGAAATGGTTTACGATCCCACAAGCGGCAGCAGGAAAAACGATGACCGTGGCGTTGCCATCAAAGAGTTCGTTCGCGGTGTATGATGAGGAGGGTGTATGCGTCAATTTTACTGTTGTGAGCGGCAATAACAAAGTAAAACTGCCGAAGAACGGAACAGTTGTATTTGCTGGCGCGCCGAACTCGGAATTTGCAATTACGTTGAACTAGCTACAGCAAAAGCTGGTATTGCAATTGGATATTATGATGAAAAATTTAAACCACATAACGAATTAAACGTGCTCACATGGCAGCATTCTTATCTCGTGCAATGAAATATGTAGAGGATAATATATAATACACAAAAGTCACTCATTTGAAAAATAATGAGTGACTTTTTTGATTATGATTTTGTAGTATTGTACCTGCTCAATGCTTTTGTATTTATGTTTAAAATAATAGTACCCCAGAAAGTACCCCAATTAAAAGATTCTATACGAGTATATTTGGAATAATACTAACCCCACAAACATTTTGGGGGCACTTTTCCCTTATGCTCTTTAATGGCTATGATTTAGAAATTATTTAATCTATTATATTAGGATAAGCCCTAGTGAGATAAATGTGCTTTATTGGAGGTTAATTAACGAAAAGCACACCACGTTTTTTCTTCTGCAGATAGTCAGCTTTTAAACGAAAAAAAGACCGTCAAATTGACGATCTTCGTTATTAAATAAATCACCCCAATTGCATTACTTTACAATTTTGTCACGGTACATAACAAATGTAACTACGTTTAATAATATAGTAAAGCTGACAAGTATTGCTGAAACAAAAGCCATAGTACCCATTGTATCCATCAGAGAAGAAAAATCTTCATTTTTCACCAATATATAGCCATGAAAAATTTGTAAACAAATTGCGATTGCGCACGCGCTAAAACTAATCATAGAAAATGCGACCCATTTCTTGCTTTTTTGTTTTTTATATCCTAAAAGATTAACAAATGAGGCAATCAAAGCTACTAATCCAAGTATTATGCTAAATAAATTAATCATAAAAATACTCCCTCCTCATATCTTCAAACGAAAAATAGTTAAATAAGTTACCTACTAATTACTTAACATTTGTTCATAATTATTGTAAATAAACTTGTGAGGGAGAGTTTAAGGAGTTGACAATTTTGCTACACCCAAACCCTCTTGGCATTGTCGTGGTTAAAAAAGGATCCCCAATTCATATGCGAATGGGGACTCTTTATTGTTGTTTAATTACATGTTATTGCACTAGTTGCTTTTTTGCTAGGTTCTATATTCTAAGGAATTTTACCTGTATATGGCGGAATAGGTCTAGCGTGACAATTAAATTGCTTTTTTAGAGATGCTTCATTTTTCCAGTCGTAATAGTGAGAAAAGTTTTTCTTTAATTTTGCGAATGCTTTTTCTTTTGTCCAACCTTTGGCGGATTTATTTGGATAAATAGTGATTGATTTTACGCCACTTCTCTCTATCCAATATGCTTTAATAATATGAGTAGCCCCACCTGGGTCAATTCTGAAAGGTGTCACTGCAGGTAGTGAGTCTAATATAATATTTTCTTTTATATGTAGTTCGGAATCAATTGTGACCTATTCAAAAGTATCGTCCTCACTAAATTCATTAGTATAGAGAGGAACCCCAAAAGTAAACTCAATTCCAGAAGGCAGTGTTTCTTGTCCCGAGTTAAATTGAGTACTTTGTAATATTTCATCTTTTTCTTCATCAGTCATATATTCATATAACTTTTCATCTACTAACGTCAATACTTCTAAAGCCTCTTCTAAGCTTGGTAATACATCCTCAGCATTATTAGAACTTGCATTTACATTAAAGTGCCCACGATTTTGTCACCCAAAACGTTTGATGATGAATATTTTTTAACTTTCTCAATTTTTGTTCTATGTATGGCAAAAAATGATTTTACATTTTTAGAAAAATCTTTATGCAGGATTTATACATGTGACAGCGCGTATCGTACACTCAAAATGTGGTGAGACCAATAATGTATGGAATACTGTATACATCATAAATGGTGATTGAAACAAAAAGCCCAAGGAAATTGTGTTAGAGGTTAATGAAAGATTATATGATGAATCTGCCATTGGGGGAAATTAGATTTATTCGTATGAGAAGAACATATTGAGAAACTAATTCTAGGTACCTCCTAAAGAAGAAATTAAATTAGTATATGTTAACTGTTAATTTGCTGAGTAAGTTACGATTGTTTATTTTCACTTTCCAAAGTCCATAAACATAGTATGAGGGGCAAACAATCATCATTGATGATCAAGGAAATGGAAAGTTAATTTTAAGCGAAAAGCAAGCAGGTCTGGATGTAGTTGAATCAAATATTAGTAAAGCAAATCAAAATCATTAGCAGATTTAATGCAATTAGAAGGTAAGATTTTTGGATAAACAAATGCACCTATTACAGCGAAGTTATATTCTAAGGTGTAATCAATGATAATTATCAAGTTAATAGTTGGACATTTGAAAAGTCACTCATTTTTTTATGAGTGACTTTTTTGGGGTAAATATTTTGCACCTGCCCGGTGTCATATAATTTACTTTTTGTGTACCCCAAATAAGTGGGGTACAACGGGTAAAAACGTAAACCAACATTTATTATTAAATGGTTTTTAAAATTGAACTTCGAATTTTTGTAAAAACAGATTTATTATCTTTTCTTAATCAATAGAGCAAAAACACCGCCAAATCAATATTTTTACGCTATAATGTAGGACGAGGTGAAGAAAATGTTTGTTAGTGAGAAACAAATTGAAATTCGATATGCTGAGACCGATCAAATGGGCGTGGTGTATCATGCGAACTATATCATTTGGATGGAGATAGGCCGTTCTCAGTTAGTAAATGATGCAGGATTTGAGTATGCTGAGTTAGAAAAAGATGGATATGTATCGCCAGTGATGGATTTATCCATTTCTTATAAGGCTGCTATGCATTATGGCCAAGTGGCAACGGTACGTACATGGGTGGAAAAGCACGATCGTCTACGTACAACTTATGGCTATGAAATTTTACATGAAGATGGCACGATTGCAGCGACTGCTCAGTCCGTACATATTCTAGCGCAAAAAGATACGTTACGTCCGGTATCCTTAAGTAAAATTGATCCGGCATGGGATGCGAAATACAAAGAAATCGCACGCGAGACGAAATAGGAGAATCATACATGGAACTTTTATTGGCGATAGGTGCAATTACGGCTTGTCTTGGTGTCGTGCTAGGCGCTTTTGGAGCACATGCACTAAAAGATAAATTTGCGACACCATACTACGCTACCGTTTGGGAAACTGCGGTGCAATACCATATGTATCATGCATTAGGTTTACTGGGGCTCGGTATTTTATCGAGTGATGCCCTTTTAGGAGCTTCTAGTATGCTTTCTTGGGCAGGATATTTAATGGTAGCAGGTATCGTGTTTTTCTCAGGTAGTTTATATGTATTAGCTGTTACAGGTGTGAAAAAGCTTGGAGCAATTACCCCAATTGGGGGTCTGTTATTTATCATTGCCTGGGTGCTTGTGGCTATTTCCGCATTTTCATAAGAAACGCTATGATCCACTAAAAAACGCTATTGTACAACAATACGAGAGAGGTAGTTCCTTAGGAGCTATCTCTTTTTTATAAAAAAATGAAACAAAATGTCCTTTTTATGCGTACTACATAATGATTAGATTATTTTTAATGATAAAATACTTTTTAAGTATATAAGTTGAAGGTGGGAATAAATATGGGTTTATTAAAAGCAGGAGTTGGCGCATTAGCAGGTGTTCTAGAAGATCAATGGCGTGAATATTTCTATTGTGAGTCTCTGTCAGCGGATGTTCTTGTGGCAAAGGGTTTTAAACGTACCTCTAAACGAGGGTCAAATAAAGGCAATGACAACATTATTAGTAATGGCTCTATTATTGCTATAAATGAAGGTCAATGTATGATGATTGTCGAGCAAGGAAAAGTAGTGGAGTTTTCTGCGGAGTCTGGGGAGTATGTTTATGATACATCCACAGAGCCTTCGATTATGTATGGCAATGATTTGTCAGAAGATATTATGGAAACATTCAAGCAGATTGGTAAACGCTTTACATTTGGAGGAGAACCTGCAAAGGATCAGCGTGTATATTATTTTAATAAAAAAGAAATCGTAGGAAATAAATATGGGACACCAGCACCGATTCCTTTCCGAGTTATCGATCGTAATATCGGCCTAGATATTGATATTGCTATTCGTTGCCATGGCGAATATTCATATAAAATTGTCGATCCATTATTATTCTATACAAATGTGTGTGGAAACGTTGAGCGTGAATTTACAAGAGATGCTATCGATAGCCAATTAAAGTCGGAATTGATGACTGCGTTACAGCCGGCTTTCGCACATATTTCAGCTAGTGGAGTACGTTATAGTGAAATTCCTGCGCATACGGTTGCTCTAGCAGATGCCCTTAATAAAGTGCTATCAGAGAAATGGCTAGCAACTCGTGGTTTAGCAGTTGTATCCTTTGGCATTAGTTCTTTAAAAGCATCTGAAGAAGATGAATCAATGATTAAACAACTACAACGCAATGCAGTGATGCGTGATCCAGGTATGGCTGCGGCTCATTTAACAGGTGCTCAGGCAGAAGCAATGATTGCAGCAGCCAATAATGATGGAGGAGCCATGGCAGGATTTATGGGTATGAACATGGCGACACAAGCAGGCGGTGTTAATGCAGGACAACTTTATCAAATGAATGAGCAAAATAAACAGGCAGCCCAGCAAGAACAAACGGCGACGACCTCAGCTACATGGAAATGTGCATGTGGTAGCGAAAATACAGGTAAATTCTGCTCGAATTGTGGATCACCAAAACCAGCAGAAGAAGGATGGACTTGTACATGTGGTGCTATCAACAAAGGCAAATTCTGTGGCGAATGTGGTGCTAAAAAACCTTCAGGAGCATTACAATACGTTTGCGATAAATGTGGTTGGCATCCAGAGGATCCTGCAAACCCACCGAAATTCTGTCCAGAGTGTGGCGATGTGTTTGATGAGAATGATGTTAAGTAAGGAGATGACTAATGATGCCAACGCAAGATGCTGAAAATGCTAAACAAGTAAAGCTTGATTTTGACGCTGAGTGTCCATCATGTAGTGCATCCATTGAATTTAACCCAGCAACTGGAAAGCTAACATGTCCTTATTGTGGCTATGAGACTGAAATTGCAGCCCCAGAGAAGCAAGAGGAAAAAGTTGCCCAGGAAATGGATTTTGCAATGGCTGAAAAACGTGGGAATTTTAACTGGGGTGTTGAGAAAAAAACAGTCATTTGTAAATCCTGTGCGGCAGAAACGATTTATGATGCATTACAGGTAGCTGATAGTTGCCCATACTGTGGTTCTAATCAGGTTATGGAGGCTAGTGCCGAAAATACACTAGCCCCGAACGGGGTATGCGCATTTGAAATAACAGATAAGCAAGCCGGTGAGAACTTCCAAAGTTGGATTAAGGGGAAATGGTTTACACCAAGAGCAGCAAAAGATAGTGCAAAGCCTGATTCATTCAAAGGGGTTTATCTTCCATATTGGACTTTTGATACAAAAACAAGCTCAAGGTATTCCGCAAGATATGGTAGACATCGCACAGTTACAGATAAAGAGGGAAATACTCGAACTGAAACAGATTGGTATTCTACAAGTGGTTTTTATCAGGAATTTATTGATGATCATTTAATAAGTGCGACAACTCGTTATGATCGTAATATGATGCGAAAGATAGAACCCTTTAATTTACTTAATAATAAAGCCTATAAACCAGAATTTGTATCAGGGTTTTTATCAGAACGCTACAGTATTGGTTTACAGGACGGGTGGAGTCAGGCTAAGAGGGAAATTTCAAATCATCTGAACGCGCAAATTACCTCAAAAATACGTTGGGAACATAATGCGGATGTAGTATCCAATTTACATTTCTCAACAACTCATGATGATATTACATACAAATATCTAATGTTGCCGATTTGGCTTTCTTCATTCCGCTACAAAGAGAAAATTTATCGATTTATGGTAAATGGACAAACAGGTCGAGTAGGTGGGGATGCCCCAATTTCACCACTTCGTGTAACAATTGCTGTTATCTTATCATTAATTGCAATTACGATTATTTGGTATTTCTTTATGTCAGAATAGTCATGAGCAGTATTCCTGTAGGGTATTATCTATACTTAGGAATACTGCTTTTTTTACAAAATAATTTGGAGTGGGTGAAAGGCTGAATAGTTAGGATATAGGATACAAACCTTTAGTTTATCATGGCTTTCGCATTGAATTGTTGCATAAGTTATAATGATAAAGGAATTCTGAGGGAGTTTCTTACACAGCAATACATGAAAATTTAATGAATGCATATTGAGTTACGCAATCGTACTTAAGCAACCTATTTTGCGAGAAAGTCGTTATTAGTGATAAAATTTTTGGAAAAATGCGCTTCAACATAAGCCTACAGGTTAATGCACTAGTGTGTTATCAGAAGAAATAATTTACATTGTGCTTTATAAGGGATGAACAGAAAGCCTGTAAGAAGAGTTTTTGAAGGCTATTTAGGCTTATTAATAAATCAGATATGTGGGAGTTTGTTAAATTTTAGGACAGATTTATTCCATAAAATAACGCCATGTGAAGTTGCCAATTTACTTTAAACAAATTATTATACATTCAGAGAGCTTTTTTTTATGAAATGAGCTGTGAATGTAATGTTATTCTTGGATAACATCATGTATGGAGGTTTCGACAATGGATGCAATTGAAGTTTTAACAAATTTAGATCAGATACATGGGTATTTTCAACCTATATTTAGCGCGGATGCGCATACGGTGATTGCCTACGAAATTTCCGGACAGTTACAAATTGAGGGTCAACAAATTAATTTAAAAGACTTTGTGAATAACGAAGATATTCCAGAAGAGTATCGTATTGACATGGAACATAAAATTCTACATGCTGCATTAGCCAAAGTAGAAGAAATCGGACAGGATATTGATATTTATATTCCTAGTAACCCGAACTTACTGATGCAGGATTTTGGTGAAAGTCATTTTAATATTATTCAACAATATATAAGTGAAGAGGATTTACATCGAATTGTATTAGTTGTTTCTGAGCATCGTTTTTTAGGCGATATTCAAAAGCTACACCATGCAGTACGTTACTTTACGACTTTTGGTGTAAAAATTGCCGTCCAGGAAGTGGGAGCAGAGAGTCATTTAGAGCACATTGCTTTATTATCACCACAAATATTAAAGGTCAATATTCGAGATTTAAATTATGATTCTTGGTCTGCACAGTCAGATATGATCTCGGCAATAGGTAGTCTCGCTTATAAAATTGGCGCAAATCTCTTATTCGAAGGAATCGAAACTGTGTATCAATTACAGTTTGCTTGGAAAAATGGGGGCCGATTTTATCAGGGCCGCTACTTGGCAAATCCGGCAATGACATTCGTAGAGAAGGATATTTTAAAGGAGCGTTTTAAGGAAGAGTGCCAGCGGTTTATTACCTCTGAAAAGAAAATTCTAGAGGTGCAATATTTCGAGTTGAAAAAGTTGAGGGAGGAGCTAGAAGCGATTGTCCATCGTGTTAAACCTTCTAGTGACAACATCACACATTTAGAGCATCTAGCCCAGCTGTTAGATAATTATTCGTTCCGAGTATATATTTGTAATGAAGATGGCTTTCAACTATCTCCAAACGTAATGCGTGTGGATGGACAGTGGGAATTGCAGCCAAGAGCCATCAATAAAAACTGGAGTTGGCGTCCATACTTCCTACAAACAATTATTAAAATGCGCAATGATCAAAGCGGAGAAATCTCAGAGCTTTATCGAGATATCGAGACAGGGGAAATTACAAGAACATTTTCGATTGCTATTAACGATCATGAGTATTTGTTCGTCGATCTTTCGTATGATTACCTATATGAACACAATATATTTAGATAGTTCTACAAATGCTTATATATCAAGGTTTAATGGGTACAAGAATAACTTGTACCCCACTTTGTACCCCGAACTTGCTTAAAAAAGAGATTCACTTGAGTTTTATCAATGATGAAAAAATTTTAGTAGCTCTAAGTTCTTCATCATCAAGTGAATGCGCATATGCCTTCATCACCATTTCAGGTGTATCTCCAATTATTTTAGCCACCGTTGTTACAGCTACACCTTCTGATTGTTAATGAGATGGGAGTAATGCACGGTCAATCGAGAGTCGATGTTGCAGTCATTAATGGTGTATTACACAGCGCTTATAAGTCATTAAAATTGTTGATGGTCAGTTGATAGTTAATAAGTTCGCTTTTACACTAGACAAATATGATTTTTTAACATATAGTTGATGTAATAAGATCGTTTGCAAGGGAACAATGAATTCACATACTACAAAGAGTATTCGTGTTTTGTTAGATACTCTTTGTAATATGTGAATTTTTTTCTTTTGAATTAGTATGATTTTATTTAATACAATTAATGGAGGTCATTTAAAATGGCACAAGGTACAGTGAAATGGTTTAACGCAGACAAAGGTTTTGGTTTCATCGAAATGGAAGGCGGGAAAGATGTATTCGCTCACTTCTCAGCTATCCAAGGTGACGGATTCAAATCACTTGAAGAAGGTCAAAAAGTTGAATTCTCAGTCGAAGATGGCCAACGTGGACCACAAGCTGCAAACATCGTAAAACTTTAATTTTTATTGAAGAAAACCACTCTTAGTAGAGTGGTTTTACATTTTATATACTTAATAGCTGTTTCTTTTTAGCATCAAATTCCTCTTGAGTAAGAATCCCTTCATCAAGTAACTTCTTGAATTTTAGTATTTCATCAGCTGCACTAATTTGATTTGAAGCTACTGGTTGAACAACTTCTACTACTTCATCATCCTCAGCAACAATTAAAAGTGACAGCTTTTCAAGATCCTTCTTATCACATTTAATTACTAAAGGGACTTTCTCTCCGTTTTCACGCTTCAAGAAAAGCGTAGCTACAGATTTATCTTTACCAACATTAGCACCCATTGCTCCTGCGATAGCCCCAGCATTACCAAATTTACTGCCAATTACTGTCCAACCAGCTATGTCAAACGCGCTCTTTTGAATGTTCTTGACACGATCCCATTTGATTAATTTTAATGTTTCCGGTTCTCCACTATTAACTGAAATATCTATATAACCAGGTTTTGTTTGAGAAAGTCTGAAATTACTTCCTTGACCTTTCAACAATTCCTTACCATTAAGAATTTCGATGTTCATTTTAATAGGCTTCATAACGCGTACTATTTGCCTTTTTTCAACTTGTTCTACTGAAGGTTGGATTCCAAGGGCATTATTAATTTCTGATAAAAATGCTAATCTTGTGTCAACGTTGCTAAAGGTAAGTATTTGTTTTTCGTTGTTATAAGTGAAGGTCATTTCTGTAACAGTTAATTTTTTATTAAAGTCAGTATTACTAATTTGATTTAGATCATAAGATAAAAATTTCTTCCCTTTAACTGTAGTTAATAGTCTGCGTGTTGTTAAAACTACTAAATACTGCGTGAATAGACCTCCGGAAACAACACCAGCATTTTCAACTATTTCATCATCTTCAATATGGTCAGCGATTAAACTTATCTCTTTTTTAAAATTGCTAATAACAAGTTTACCTTCTGGTTTTATTATTCTTTTATTTGTTCTACTGCGTACAAATTAACGCCTCCTTACTTTGTGGTGAACCATTAAAAATAATGCTATAATGGTAATGCAATAAAATTGTATCAATATTGGCAAGTGTTGTCAGTATGTGTTTGGATAAGGTAGATATAATTACATAAATGCTAACGTATGGACAACAAGACAACAAGACATTACACAAAATAGCAAATTACTACATTGAACACAATTGATCTAATTTCAAACTTTCGGCATTGATTTTACAAAAGAAAGCATGAGGAGAATAAATTAACTATTCTCTAATAAAAAATAGAAAGTCACTCATTTTAAAAAATAATGAGTGACTTTTACTTAATTTTATTTAATAATTTGAGGTAATAAATAGTGTTAACTAAAAGATAAGAAACCTACACCTGCCCGAATTTATTTACTTAAAAGTTCCAATGTAGTGGGGTACAAAACAATAAATTTTACTGTACCCCAGATGTACCCCGATTTATTTACCTTTAATACCTTAAATGAATGTCATTAAAGTTTGATGTAATTCAAAGTAAAGCTTTATGTCTGCATTCTAGAAAATTATTAAACCTTAATTATAGATAACGCATTTATGAAGACAATATATTTAGATAAAAAATGCAGGGGTACAAAAATAATTTGTACCCCTGTTTTGTCACTATTATTTTAAAGGAATCCCTAGCCCTAAGGCAGAAGCGATAGATACAATAGAGGTGATAACACCTAGTATACTAGTTAATTTCTCTAATGGTTTTTTAGCTTTCTCTTTATCTCCATTATTTATATGAGTTTGTAGAAGTTCGAAATTAGCTTCTGCAATTTCTCGTTGTTCGTCTGCTAGGTGTTGAATTTCCTCGTGAAGCTGTTGTAAAGCATTGATAATGTCATCAGGAAGGCTTGCTATCCCTTGATTGAGTGTACCATTGTTTTCAATAGTTATATTACCTTTGTTTTCTCCAAAAGTTAGACCACCATATTTACTAGATTCACCCATATAACCATCTCCTAAGATAATAGTAATTTGCCCGAGTTTTGATACTTTCTCTAATACTTGTTCAGAATTTTCTTGTGCTAAAAGGTCAATAATTTCTCTTAAGCTCTCAGGTTTATTTTGTTTACTTATCCCGACATTTTCCTTTTTGTTATTAATTTTTTTTTTGAAAAACTTTGTCTGAAATCCTTACTTAATTCAATTATTGGAATTGCGTTTAAGGGATCGAAACAATTTTCTGAACCACAATACTTGCAAGAAATGGAATCAATATTTTTAAGTTCAGATTTATTAGCAGTAATAATACTTTTACTACATTCCTCGCAGTGAAATTCCAATTTTATTATGAGCGCTTCTTGTTTTTCTAATTCAGATAATTTATCGATAACTACTCCAAGAGGTAAGTTAGTTATTTTTGCAATATAACTATGGTAAAATTTTTCAATTTTACTGATAGCAATTGCCTCTAGTGCATTATCTATTTTTTGAGAAATTTCCCATGGCTTTAAATTGCTCAATACTTTTACCTCGCAGAATAAATTTGGTAAATCAATTTTTCTCTAATATAATCCAATACAGGTTCAGACGCAAATACATTGAACTTAAATGTTTTTGTATTGACGCCGATTCGAATAGAATATTCTTGTTTAACGCCATCAACACTATGTTCAAATAATATGGACCCTTTTTGTTTGGACAGGTAAGGTTCTAAATAATTGTATAAAGGTAAACCTCGTAGTTCTCTAATACTACCTAATCCTATTGTTTCAAGACCACTTAAAAGTAACAAAGTAAAAGGTGTTGTTTCTAAAATGCCGGTAATATCTTCGCTATTTAAACTTTGCTCAAGAATTGATAATTCTCCACTAGTATAGTATTCGTCAATTGCAGAAAGTATACTCACAATTGATTGACCCTGTGTTTCTTCAAATGTATTTACTAATCCTGCTGGTCTTCCTGTAGCATCAATAAGCCTTCCTTGAAGTGTATCAGCTAAAGACTCAAGAGTACCCCCATATTTCTCTAACAAATCATGTTGTTTGAACTCATATTTATCATCGACTATTTTAGTTAACCAAGCAATAATTTTTTTGGCAACAGCTGAACTTGCTCGTACTTCAATTATTCCCTTGTCTTCATCAATATAAACTGTTGTTATTTCGTGCTTAATGTATTCTCTTCGGTTAGTTAAATAGTAATCAACATTAACACCAGTTCTATGAATAAATCTTAAATAATATGCTTGAGAACCTTCGATTTCAGCAGCGGCAATAATTGTAGGATCAATAGGAACATTTTCGCTGTTTGGTGTAACTACTGTTTCAAAAGGATTAAAAGGCATTTTATCAATAATACTTTGTTTAAAACCTATTAAACCAGTATTATTTGTCGCCTGGTACCAAGCTAAAGAAACTGCTCCAGAGAAAATATTATTGCTGATCATTTTCAGAACATCGCCTTCAATATGCTCAAAAGAGTTCCACACTCTACTTGCTAATTCATTTACATTGCCAGATGTTTCTAAAGCCATTTTATTACAAATCTCTTTGAGTTGAGTTTTGTTTAATTTATGCAAGTCTTGGGGGAAAATTAAAGATTTAATTGTATTCATTTAACACCCTCCAGAATTATATTCTGTATTCGATGAAATTATGTCGTTTTATTAATAAATATAATAATATATGTATTGAATAACCAGAAAATGACATAAAAGTGTCGATTGACATGGAAGTATCAATGTATTGGAACTTATATGCGTCAAAACGAACAAAAATAGTGTGGTTATTTATCCCTAATTAACTTTTAAGCTTTTGAAGAAATAACTACTACTGATTGGGAAGTGGTGTGCTTTTGGGTAGGTATCATCTTCATTTTTTTGAGAAAATAGAATGGTACGAGGGAACTATAAAAATGAGAAGTGTCTTGATTAGGAGTGAACAAATTTAATTAAATTTTAGATCCTCAATTCGTTACTTATTTATTTAGCATTGTGTAAATGGGGGTATAAAGGAGAAGTTTGATCTCAAATGTACTCCACTTGATTTTCCTTTAAATACTTTAAACGAATGTTAGTAAAGATTTGTTCCTACTGTTAATGAATCTCTGTTAATTCTGAATTCAAAATCCTTTGAGCAGCAATAATAACACCTAAAGCTGTTCTTCCGTATACACTATATATTCCGCCATTTTGATCAGGAACGATTTCAACTTCATATTGAGCCGAACCTGCTACACTTCGAGTTATAAAAGTAGAAGCATTGGCATTTACGGCAAATGCAGTAGTTGATAGTAATCGTCTTGTACCGTTAAGTCTAAAAACTCTTACTACTCCAGTTAGTGTACCTCCAGTTAGATTGAGAATTTTGATACGAACACTTGCTGCATTAGCTGGTTGATTTCCTGTATTTTCAATTGGACCAGTAGTTAAAGGCAATTGATATTCACCACCTTCAAAATAAAAGATTTATAATCTGCAGATTACATACTCATAGTATTCAGCACCTATTAAAATACTCTAAGCGCTTTAATCAATTTTCTATAAAATGTAGAATTGATTAATAGAACTATTTAAATCTTTCTGCTTTAGCAAGTGATTGAGCTATTACTTTCTACCTTGCAGAAGTATCTCCTATATTCTCTCTACTTTAATGATGGTGTCTTATGGATATATTTGTAATTTAAAGAATAACTTTACATCTAAGGGAATGTGGAGGTGAAAATATTTGAGGAAGATAGTTACGATATTATGTATATCCTTGATTATGATAATGAGCGGATGTAATCATAAGTCGATGCCAAAAATATCAGAAGAACAGGTAAAATCAATTGTGTTAAAAAGCCACGCAAAAAACATTGGTAAAGTTGAAATTAAGTCAGTAAGTCATAAAGGGAACGAATATATAGTTAAATGGGAAAATAAAGATAACTGTGAGAATGGAACGGACTATATTAATGATGAAAATGGCAAAATAATAACTGGCGAAACCTCAATATGTTAAATTCACTTGCAATAGACCTCTTAGTTTTAGGTCGTTTAAAATGCTCTTATAATCATTTACATAGTAGTTTAAAGAATATATGGATTCTAACAGGTTCTTTATTTCGAAATTAATAATGGAGTACAACCCAACAGCATCGTTTAATTTATTATGGCGAATGCAACAAGAAAAGGGGATTACCTAAGAAGTTAAAGCCTCCGGATGAAATTATGCCGAGGCGTAATTGATAGAAACACAGTATTCAAGTCTAATTGATGAATATATAGCTGAGGTTATTGAGCGTCATAAGGGCGACAGAGATCGATACTTTATTGAATAGGCAGGTGTGATGATATTGATAGTAGTTCCTATTCTGGTATAATTAACTGCGAGAGAGGATGATCAATATGAGCAAAAATATCGTTGTTATAACAGGGGCTGGCAGTGGTTTAGGCGCAGCGCTTGCTAAAAAATATTCGTCTTTAGGCAATCACATTTGTTTGCTCGGTCGAACGAAATCAAAGCTTGAGAATACGGCTAAAACTTTAACCAATGGCTATTCTATTTATGAGGTTGATGTTACTTCGAAACAAATGGTCGCTCAAGTCATTCATTCTATACAAGAGGAATTTGGGTCAATTCAGTTATTGATTAATAATGCTGGTGTTGGCTATTTTGAGCATGCTGAAAACTTAAATGAGGATTCAGTTCATCAAATGATTGATATTAACCTAAAAGGAACAATTTTCTGCACACAAGAAGTGCTAAACGGTATGAAAGAACGCAATGAAGGAACAATCGTCAATATCGTTTCCACAGCTGGTCTAGAAGGAAAAGTAACGGAATCTGTTTATTGTGCTAGTAAATTTGGTGTTCGAGGATTTACAGAAAGTCTAGCGCTAGAATTAAGGGATACTTCTATTCATGTATGTGCTGTATATATGGGTGGTATGAGAACAGAATTTTGGGACGGAGTGTTTTCTGAGGAAAAAACTAAGACACTAATGGATCCTAATGACATCGCGGATATTATTATGGAAAATATTAAACCAAGAAAAGCGTTAGCTGTAACTGAGGTTGTTATTAAAAATAAACGATAGCGAAAAGGAAATGACCAGGCACTTCAATTAATGTTGAGCCTGGTCATTTTCTATTTCATTTAATATACAGTATAAGTCTTAAAACGTAATCCACATTTCGATGAAAATTGAAATATTTATCTTGTACTATGAAAATTGAAAGTACGGATAGGAGGAGATAAAATGACTCAAATTGCTAATACGGAAATAATTAATCCAAAAATTCTATACTACGGGACACCTGTGATCTTATTAACCACGCTAAATGAAGACGACACAGTAAATATAAGCCCTCTTTCATCATCATGGGTGTTAGGAGATTGTGTTATTTTAGGAATTGGGCTAGGGGGAAAGGCCATTGAAAATTTAGAACGACATCCTGATTGTGTCATTAATGTCCCAGGTCCTTCATTATGGGAGAATGTAGAAAAAATAGCTCCTTTTACAGGGAAAAACCCCGTTCCTGAATATAAGAGAGTGAATGGATTTACATTTGAAAAAGATAAATATGAAATTAGTAATTTAACGCCAACTGAGTCTAAATCAGTAAAGCCTACAAGAATTGCAGAGTGTCCCATTCAACTTGAGGCGAGAGTAAAACATATTCGAATTCCTGAATATGCTCCCTTTTTTGCTATTGTTGAGACCCAAGTAATACATGTACATGCCCATAAGGAAATTATTGTTGAAGAAAATTATATTGATCCAAATAAATGGAGCCCACTAATTTATAATTTTCGTCATTATTTTGGACTTGGACACCAGCTGGGTAAAGCTTTTAGAGCAGAAATTTAAATCCTAATTGCTATCATGAACAAAGATCAGTTCTCATTTTTTAGAATGGGAATCTGATCTTTTTGTGTTTATTTTAGATTCTAAGTTACAAAACTGTCATGTTGTGATGTTTTTAGTCATATAAAACGATGGATGTGGTACTAATTGCTTGTTATAGTTAACGATGTTGTAAAGGAATTTTATAACCTTGTAATCGGCTTAAAGGAGAAATGAAAATGAAACCATCATTAAAAATCTATATGCTTATTATTGCAATGATTGTTGCCTTTTATAGTTTAACGCCAACAATCGTAAATGCAGATTCAACTGAAAAAATTCAAAAGATTGATCAATTTGTTAAAGAGCATAAGGAGATCAGTAAAATTCCAGGTATATCAGTAGTGATTGTGGAGAAGGGGAAAACGGTTTATGAAAGATGCTTTGGTTACGCTGATGTAAGTTCGAAAACACCAGTTACCTCTGATACATTATTTGAACTTGGATCTACATCGAAAGCATTCACGGGACTAGCCATTCTAAAATTGGAAAAGGAAGGCTTACTCAAACGCTCTGATGATGTCCAAAAGTATCTCCCATGGTTAAAGTTAAAATATAATGGAGAGCCCCAGGCAATTACTATTAATCAGTTACTGCATCATACAAGTGGCATACCTTCTAGTACTATTTCAAATATCCCTAAAAGTAACGAACGGAATGCTCTTGAATTAACTGTAAAAAAATTACTTGATCAGCCATTAAATAGACAACCAGGTAGCTCATTTGAATATGCAACACTCAATTACGATGTTTTGGGTCTTATTATTGAAAAGGTTTCAAAACAACCCTTTGATATGTATATCAAACAGCAAATATTAGAGCCGATTAATATGAAGGATTCATTTGTTGGACTTCATCAAGTTAAATCTAATGAGATGGCGTCAGGCTATAAAATAGGACTTATGAGAGAGCAGAATTACACACCACCTATCTACCGTGGAAATGTGCCTGCTGGGTATATTATAAGTAACTCAAATGATATAGCAAAATGGTTAAAGCTACAGTTAGGCAATAGTCAAATTTATTCGATTGATAAAAAAATTATTCAAGAATCACATATCCCTGATCAATCAGTAGAGCCTTTCGATAAGGATACATACTACGCTAGCGGATGGGGAGTTATGGAAAGAGACAAAAAACAATATTTATTTCATGCCGGGGAAAATCCAACATTTACATCTTATTTTATTATGCAGCCTGATGAACAATTGGGAGTGGCCATATTATCAAATATGAACTCGAGCTATACAACGGCGATAGGTCAAGGTGTAATGGATTTATGGGAAGGGAAGACGGTTGATACTATTCATTCAGACAACCTTCAAAATTTGGATAAAATTGTTTCACTTCTATGTGTTATTGTTGTAGGTTTTGGGATGTTTTTAAGCATTCTATTGCTAACAACATTGAGTAAAATTGTTAAAAAACAACGAATTAAAGTTACTTTAAATATGAAAAGGACTTTATTATTATTTATTCATTTATTAAGTGTTGCAATAATTTTTGCACTTATCACTATGTTACCGGAAATTTTAGCGGGGGGCTCGAATTGGGAGTTTGCTAAAGTATGGGGTCCAACTTCAATCACTGTGTTATTTTATAGTGTTATAGTATCGGGTGTGATTTATTGTTTATTAGGATTAGTGAAGATTTTCACCAAAAAGCAAAATGAATTAAAAGTGTAGAGATTTGATTGTTTATGTAAAACATGGTAATTTGAAAATAACTTTAGGTAAGGGGGAGGATCCAAATGAAAAAAAAATCAATACGTTTTTTAAGTATGGGTATTGGATTCTCAACAGCTGTTTTTTTCTAAAATTAAGTGTTAAGGGACGAGTCTGCCCTTTTTTAGAAAAATAAAAACCTAAAGGAGATTAACAATGAATAATAAAATAACACGTAAAAATCCTATCCAAGTACCTAGCCCAGTTGGCAATTACAGTCATCTTACTATAATCCCTAAGAATGCAACAATGTATGCATTATCTGGACAGATTGGAGTAGGGGTTAGCGGTGAATTGCCATCATCACTAACAGATCAAGTTAAAAATACATTAAAAAATATTCAACTTATATTAGAGGCAGAGGGACTAAACGCAGACAATGTGGTGAAGGCAAATATTTGGGCAACAGAAGAGATAGATTGGGATGATTTCTATCAACAATGGGAATCAATGTTTGGAGATCCCTATCCTTCTATGACGATTGCTTATATTACTGCTTTAGGACTCCCTGACATTAAATTAGAAATAGATATTTGGGCTGCTAAATAAGCAGAGTACCGACAAAATCATAATGATTTTGTCGGTTTTTTATATAAAGTAAATTTTTGAGAGTATATGAAACGAAAAAAGGTCACTTTACCTATATGTAAAGTGACCAAAAATAATTTATTTCATGATGGGGGTGTGTTTCTTGCCCATGATTTGAGCAAGATGGAAGCAAAATTAGGTACACTAACATATTATGAAGAATAAAAACTTTCTGTTGGGTATTCGCCATTTTTTTAAACAACTTCTATTCTTTCTTAGGGGCGTTCCTTAGAATTAGTAGAAGTTTTAAGCAATGAAGGTACTGTCCAATAAGTACCCATGCGCCACAACCATTCTAAAGGTCCGAATTTAAAGAATGTAAGCCAAACTTTGCTAAATAGTAATTGGAAAATGTAAATGCCTATGCAAATCCAAAGAGATTGGATAAAGCGAATATTGCCAATAAGGTGAAAGGCATTGCCAATTAGTAAGATCAGCGCTGTTTGCCCTAAATAATTTGTTAATGCCATTCGACCATAGTCTTTTAATGGTGAAAGCAAAACCTGGAATAAGGGTTGTTGCAGTAAAAGTATTAATAATCCAACATAAAATGCCGATACAAATGGGCTAAATTGTAGCCCGATTAATGAGAACTTTTCAATGTTTGTCACATGTTCAGTAAATTCATTTTTTGTCATATTATCAACGTTGGCCATTGCTTCTGGGACATAATGCCATTGATACAGCAAGCCCCCTATGCTAATAAAGAACATTATAACAGTAAAGATAAATATGCTTTTACGATTGTCGTTGATCTTTTCAAAAATTCGATACTGCCCAGCAGCTAATCCCAGTAAAATAAGTGGAAATGGCATAGCAATTTTGATGCCATAATATGCTGTTACTGCTAATAATAAAAGCCCTATAGTTACGTTTATTTCTTTTCGAACTTTGTAAAATGGTAGCGCTATTAAGCCAAAAATTGCATAGACAGTTAATGCTTCTCCAGGTTGGAAATAAAAATGTACAAGCCCGATTAACAATAAGATAATCATTCTTCTAATAAATAAAAGATTGGCGTTATTATTTTTAGCCATTGCTCGTGAAATAAAAATATAAAACCCTACACCAAATAAAAATGAAAAAATGGAGAAAAACTTTCCTTCCACAAAAAGTGTTAAAAATCTATTGTATGCAATATCTATAGATGTTTCTGGCGGATTAATCCACATTAATGCTGGGATATTTACTAAAATAATTCCTAATAAAGCAAAGCCCCTTAAATAATCTAATGTATCAATTCGTTTATTTAATTCAGTTGGTTGCATGTTATCTCCTCCTCACTTACAAAGTATAAGGAAATTATCCATAAAGTAGTAACGATGAATGTTACGCCAATCTTACAAAATCGTCATATTCCATTAATCATTTTCTTGATACATAAATAGGATGTCTTTTGCCTGCTGTCTTAAAATATTGATTAATTCTTTTGGTTCTACAATTTGAGCATGTACACCAAGTCGATAAAAGAGGGAGCTAATAAAATTAAGCTCACCTTTGTCTATAATAGAATCTATAAAACCTGTGCCATCTTCTTCTATGATAACTAAATCTTCAAGGCTTGGCTCGCTTTTGCATTGTCGTACACCTTCCCTTGATAATAGTACATGTAAACGAATGGGTTGTTTAATCTCGTAGGTGTTGCCAAACCACTCCTCCAAATTTAAAAATTCCTCTTTGTTTTCTTTGCTTTCTACGATAGAAAGAATACGATCTACACGAAACAATAGTACTTTTTGTTTAGTGAAATCAAAGGCGGGCATATACCATAATCCATCATGAGCATAAACACCGATAGGGTGAATACATTTCGTTGTTGTACCTGATTTGGATTCATATTGAATATGTAGATTTTTATTTTCAATGGCTGCCTCTAAAACAGCTTTCAATAAAGGTGTTTCAATCGCTCGTTTCGGATTCCAAAACGCGATGTAGGATTGAAGTTTATCCACTTTACGCTTCGCTTCCTCTTGAAGTGAGCTATAAAGCTTATGAGAAGCGGATTTAATTTCCGTATTAAAAGGTAAATCGCGGTAATAGTGCAGTGATTGAAACGCAAAAAAAATCGAAACTACCTCATCTTCTGTAAATAAAATAGGGGGAAGAAGTCTGCTCGTAAGAACAGTATAGCCACCGTTTCGTCCTTGTTCAGCGTAAATAGGCAAGCCCATATCACATAAATCTAAAATATATCGATGAACCGTGCGAATCGATATATTGAATTCATCAGCAACTTCCTGTGCAGTAAATTTCTTTTTTGCACTAACAAAAAGAAGGATATCTAATAATCGTTTTGCTTTTGACATTTTCTCACCTTTTTCATTTAATCATGCCAGTAGTTGTCATGTTTTATGATTAGTATAAATATTGTTCATGAGTTTTACAAAAGAGAAAAGGAGATGACGTGATGTCACGAGAAATCATTTTATACATTGCGACTAGTTTGGATGGATTTATTGCCAAAGAAAATGATGATTTACAATGGCTAGAAGAAGCAGAGGGCGAAGGGGATGCTGGCTATTCTGACATGTACCAATCCATCGATACCATTATTATGGGCAAGAGAACGTATGATTACGTTGTAGACCATATTGAATCTTTTCCCTATTCCGATAAGAAATGTTATGTATTCACAACTTCACAAAGCGGTGAAAACGAACATGTTGAATTTGTGAATGAAGATGTAGTAGCGTTTACGAAAAAATTAAGGGAGCAGGAAGGGTCGAAAATTTGGATGGTTGGCGGAGCGGGAATTCTCGATGCCTTCATGAAGGAACAATTAATAGATGAATTAATTATTACAGTTACACCACATCTTTTAGGCTCTGGAATCCCAATGTTTAAAGGTAATAATCCTTATCAAGATTTGAAGTTAGTAAATACGCAACGCTATGGGCAAATGGTGCAAATGCATTATAAGGTGAAGAAAGAGGCTAAATGATTTATATAAGGGGATAGGAATAGAGAATAATTAGTCTATTATAGTTAAATATACACTAATCCCATAAGGGCCTAATAAGTAAAGCCTATATCTTAAATTACAAAGTAATAAAAGATATAGGTTCTTTTTTTATTAAGGTTGTGTTCTCAAAGATTGTTGCTATTCAGCTAACGAAGCAGGTTAGTTGAACGAGGAAAAAATTACATATATGAAATAAGGCAATACATTGTTAAGATTTGATAGGTAAAACATTCTATTGGGAAATTTTCAGAACAAAGGGATACTGTTTAAATATTTATATTTAGGAAAAATAAAAATGAAGCGATATATTAAAAAATATACACACGTTTTTTTATGATATTGTTTCCGAATTTTAAATGCGAATTTATTATTTAAGTTGCCCTATACACACTTGACTTCGTGCATTATTATTTTTTTAAAAAAAGAGGTGAATTAAATGACTATAGTCGCATCGTTTGGAGAATTATTTATACCAATTTTTTATCTTTATCAAATTATCTTTTATTTCTTTTTCAGAAAAAAAGAACCTAAAGAATCTTCTTTAAAGTATTATAAATTCACCTGTGTGACCAATTTCTTGATTTTTTGCGCGACTATTCCAGTAGGGCTTTTTATCGGTATTATGGCAACAGATAGCGGGGAACACCAGATGATTTCATTCATTTTAGGGTTTTTATTCATCACTGGTTTACCATTACTATTCTTTACTTGGTCACTAAGAGATTATCTGATTTTACAAAGAAGCAATAAATAGATACATAGACTGATGAAAAATGCATTCAACAACCAGAGAAATGAAGTCACAATGAAAGACTTGATTATTAAAGGAAATCTAATACAAAATACAGAAACATATCATACACTTAGATTATCTAAGTTCACAAAATTTGTTTTTTATTCAGCTAACGGGGGCTTGCTGCATCCATGCGTTCTCCTGTTCTTACGTTAAATCGGGGGGCATCGGAACCCGGTTAAAATACCTTGTTGCAAAAACATTTTTTGAAGTAGTTATGCCTGTTATCAGACCCAAAAATATCCGGAAGAACTGGATCGGCTACTGTCGTGGCCGTTGCCTGCTGCATATTTAAATCATAAATTAGCCCTCATCTATTTAAGGTGGGGGCCATTTGACGCTTACGAATTAATTGGCGACGGTGTTGTTATTTCGAGTCGTTATGCAAAAGAAGATAATAATTGGTTGAATCTATCGCGCTCCTCTAAAAAAGCGCAATGGCCGCTGTATTGGAACGGAACTAGCATCGAATTTTTGATCAGCTTATTTGTTTCCTCAGCTTGAGTAAACGGAACGACTTTATCATAAATTCCGTGAATAATTAATGTGGGTACATCGATCTGACCGAGATCGTTGTAAACATTTTCATCTCTAAGTGTGACCATAATGGCAGAAGTCGCCCAATTCGCCGCTTTTAATCCCATTAAAACGAACCAATCGGATTTCGGTTCGGAAATATACTGAAAGAAAAAATTCCTCGTTTGGTCTTGCAGGTTTAGACTAAAGGAAATCTTAGCTGACAAGGTTATATCTATTGAACACATAGGAAATAGATTTGTTGAAAGTTTAGGTGCTAAACCCATTTTAAATATTGCTATCGGAGTAAATGATTTAGAGGTAGTTAGCGATTTTATTGAGCCTTTAAAACAAATAGGATATGAATTTATTTCATTAAATCTTAAGAAATACGCTAAGTTTTTATTAATAATTATTCTATATAATTAGTACTATCTTGATGAAAGGGAGATAAAACACGAAAAAACCATTGCTAAGAACATTGTTTTTTTACAGATAACGGAAATTAATTAGCCAGTGGTGATATTTCAACCCTAAAGCTTCTAAAAAACAGTTTTTAAGCGCACTCAAAAAACCTTGCATTTTTTGTGCGAAAAAATGGACGTAAATGGAAGTTGATTAAAGTGTTTGAAAGAAAGTGAATGGTTAAATTTACTCTCTCCTCTCGGTTGGTATGTACAGCTGATTCGTGCGTAGTAGCGAATGCACGAGGCGTACAAGTATTAAATTGGATAACACAAATAAGCAAGTAAGCACCTGTTAGCTATCAATTTTGAATGGTTAAAATGTGAGTTTCCTTTTGGTCCCTCGTGTATACCAGGGTCAAACAGGTAAAACATAAAAAAAGAGTAAGGGAGCCAAAAGGCGATCCATCAGAGCCCGAGTTATCCGGATTAACTGGAAATTCTATCGGAAAGAGCTCTTACTATTAATATATTAATATAAGAAGAGGTATATAAATATGATAAAAAAAATAGTCACAATTGCACTACTCATGATGATTCTAATTGTTTCTGGCTGTTCCGGAAATGAACAAAACAAACAACAAATACAACAGGAATTCCTCACTGTCGATGATCCTGAAAGTATCACTGTTCTTGTCAACAAAAAATATGCTTTTCCGGAAGGCTATGAACCGAAAGATCTCGTATATCCAAATGTTCCATTTATATTTAATGAAAAAATAGAAAAAAGAATGATGAGAGAAGAAGCAGCGGAGTATCTTGAAAATATGTTCAATGCGGCAAATAAGCAGAATATTCATCTAGCAGGTGTTTCAGCCTATCGTTCTTCTCAAACTCAAACAACCCTATTTAATAATTATGTTGAAAGAGATGGAATCGAAAAAGCAAAAACATATAGTGCTGTTCCTGGAACAAGCGAACATCAATCAGGATTAGCAATTGACGTTAGTGGATCTGATGGATCTTGTGCAGCAGATGACTGTTTTGCTAATACAGAAGAGGCAGCATGGCTAGAAGATAACGCCCATAAATATGGATATATCATTCGCTTTCCAAAAGACAAAGAAAAAATTACTGGCTATCAATATGAACCATGGCATATTCGTTATGTTGGTGTAAATTTAGCCACTGAGTTATATAATAATGGGTTAACATTAGAAGAATATTTTGAGTAGCACCTGTGAGCAGAAAGAGAAAATAACAATGAGTATCATAATAAAGTAAAAATTCCTCCAATGTTATGTGTGGGAGAAATTAATATAGTGGGCTCCTATTGAAGAATGGGGGCTCTTTTTTGAAGTTTAAAAATTGAATTGGTTTATTAAGTAACTGCCTATACCAATTATCCTCCAGGATGTGTATCTCAGTGTGAGATACAGTTAAGGCTTGTGATGAGAAGTAAATAGAATTTGAACAGAAGTTGGATAAAAAAATAAAAAATAGTTGAGTAAAAGAGATTCAGCAATAGGTGCTTTAATTAAAAATCATTGAGTTGTATATGCAGCTCTTTTTTTCTTATTGCTATTATGATTATTTAAAAAAGACAAAATATCGAAATCATACAGTGCATATTGAAATTAATGGCAAATAGATTTTTTAGTGGATTTAAGGGTTTTATTTCAACAAGAGGTAAGAAAAAAATAGTTAAGATTGCTTCATATTTTAAGTAAGTAACTTAAGACAAACTTAAGATTTATCCTACTTTTTTCTTAACTAGTTTTAATTATAATCTTTTAAGTAAAGAAGAATAAGGGAGAAGTTAAGAATGAAAAAGTTGGGCTTTTTATTAATTTTTGCAATTTGTTTGGGTGTAACAGCCTTTAAAATAGTACCATTCTTTCAAGGTGAAAAAGGTGTAATAGTAAATGCCTATAATGAGAATGGTGTTGTGGAGGGTAAGTTGTCTTCTGGAAATATAAAAAAAGTAGAAATTCCAGTAGAACAAATTTATCAAGGAAATTTACTTTTGGTCAACAGTAAGCACCCAGTTCACAATGAAAGTATAAAATCAGATGTCATCAATATAAATGCTCGCAAAGAATTGGTAAAAGGATATAGAGTGTTTAATAGCGAAACATATTTATCAGAAGATATAGCAAGTAAATTTTCGGATATGGTTCTTGATGCCGAAGAAGATGGAGTTTCTAGTTTCTTAATAACGAGTGGTTTTCGAGGATTTGATGAGCAAAATAAGCTTTATAAAGAAATGGGTTCCATTCGTGCCTTGCCAGCAGGTTACAGCGAACACAATTTAGGTTTATCGCTTGATGTGGGAAGTACCCAAGGGAAGATGGAAGTAGCACCTGAGGGAGAGTGGATTGCAGAGAACGCTTGGAAGTACGGGTTTACTCTACGTTATCCAGAGGATAAAACGGACATAACAGGAATTATGAATGAACCATGGCATATCCGCTATGTCGGTTTACCACATAGTGCGATTATGAAAGAAAAGAATTTTGTATTAGAGGAATATTTAGACTATCTAAAAGAACAAAAACATATTTCGGCTACTGTAAATGGTCAAAAATATGAGGTCTTTTATTATCCTGTTACTGAAAATACTACTATTAATGTGCCAGCCAATCTTCGTTATGAGGTATCGGGCAATAATACGGATGGTGTGATTGTGACAGTATTTCCTGATAACGTGTAGAAACTCAAGGAAGGTGAGGGTGCGTGTGCGGAATTAACTGAACGAAATTGATGGACGGTATTTTTGGTACAAGCACTATTTGCATTGTATATATAGCTTTATTCAAAATCATTCTGCTCATGTTTAACTCGATTAATTTCAGAGGAATTTAGGAAACCCCAATTTTATCTTGAATCGGTTGTTAAAATCATATCCAGCTATGATTTATTTGCTAAATTAAATAAAGACATATTGCTTGTTGATATAGAGTGTGAACAATCACACTTAAACTATCAGGGGCATTACTTCAAGATCATGGAGTTGCTTAGGCAGCTCTTTCTTCTTTATTGAAAAAATGGCACATTTTAGTTGAATGAGGAAATAATTACATATTTAAAATAAGGCAATACATTGTTAACCAAACATATTATTTATATATAATATGTTTGGTCTATTTATATTTACATACGTTTGAAGGTTGTCACCCTAATATAAAATAGCAGGCTTCTTTTTCTGTTCTTAATAAAGCGAATGATAGATTTCACCCATGATTCCCTTCATTTGATGCATACCTGTATCAGTATTGGTCATCATAACAATTCCTTGTTCGAGGTGCGGATGGGCTACGAGCATACATTGAAACCCAACACCCCAGCCAAGTGAGGAGAATTCGAGCTTTTCGTCCGTGCCATCTAGAAATACGCCAAGGCCCGTCCATTCTTTACATCCTTGTGAGCGGAACAAATCATTTATTTGTTTTGTCGTAATGCCAATTTTACTTTGTCCTTTGACAGTATTCATAATATCCAGTAATAATTTTGCTAAATCTCCTGGGTTAGTCCATATACCGCAAGCTGCAAGATAAGGGTAAATAGAATATTTCACTGGAATTATCGCTCCATTCTGGTCATGGCCACATGTGAAATTATCCAAACTCGATGTTGAAAGGGAGGTTGAAAATGTACTGTTTGTCATACTTAGTGGTTTAAAAATAAAATCATCTATGAGATGAGAAAAAGGTTTTTGCGTTATATCTTCTATTAATAATTGAATAAGACAAAAGCCTGCATCAGAATAGTGAAATTCACTTTCAGGCTCATAAGTCACTTCGATTGAAGTATGGCAATAGGGAGTTTTACCATTCAATATATCAACTATGGATGGCATTTCCTTGAATGATTCTACGGGCATAAAACTGCCTTCAGGATCCACAATTCCAGATTGATGACATAGTAAGTTTCGTAATGTAACCTTTTTATGCTTTGTAAATGGATTGTCAGGAACCCTCCATGAAACTAGTTTTTTATTAATATTTTCATCTAAGTCTACGATCCCTTGTTCTACCAATTTCATCACTAAAACGCTTGTTAGAAACTTACTGATCGAGCAAGCGTTGAAAATGGAGTCTTCATTAATTTTTTTATCAGTACCTGCTTCTAGAACTCCGAAATGATCCGTTTTACTGATTTTTCCGTTTTCGATAGCTACAAGACTTAGGCCAGCTATCCGGTAATGCTCCATGCGTTCACGAATATTTATCATCTTTTTTAGCTCCTAATTTTTTCTTAATTATAACAGAATAGCAGAACGCATGTTTGTATTTTGTAGTTTTACTTTATTAACCGTGCATGTATAATCATAGCTGGACTATCTTTTGTAAAGTCACTTTTGTTCCATGAGCCATTTATGTGTAACAATTCGAACCCATTTTGTTCTAATAGCCTTTTCATTTCCATTGGATATGTATAGCGAAGTCGAATTGAATCTTCGAAAGTAGCGTGTTCTAGCTTATTTATAGAACGGCAAGTTAAGATTTGTGAGATAGGGTCATATTCTTCACGATGCTGAATAGTTAGTTTTTCACCATTGCTATTGATTGAATTTTCTTCGTATTCATCCACGATAGACAGTTCGCTTAGTAGAGCATTTCTCGTATCAAATACAAATTCTCCTCCTGGCTGTAAGTGCTTTTTAACTGATTGGAATAAAGCATTTTGACTCTCATTACTTAAAAAATGCTGAAATGCATTACTTGTCATATAGATGAAATTTGATGAAACAGGTAATTGTAGCTGCGTGCAATCTTGCACGGAAAAATGCACGTGTACATTCTGTTTTTTCGCTTTTTCAATTGCCAATTGCAGCATCCCTTCATGGATATCGACTGCATAAACATTGAAGCCTTTCTTGGCTAGTGGAATAGCTAACCGACCAGTGCCACAGGCTAATTCAATTATCGTATCGTTATTCGTGCTAAGAAGATTTTCAATAAAATATAAATCTACGTTATAATTTTTATGAATTACATCATATTCAATGGGGTTTTCATATTTCTCTAAATTTCCACTAAACTCATTTTTATACATACCTCTAACTCCTTCACCTTTATCTTTATTTAAGAGATATTGTATAATAAATCCAATATTCTCACAAATTAGATCGTCATAACAAATATAGGGTTGATTTCCGTTGCGGCTAGGGTGCTTTGGTGCTGTCGCTTCGCTTTCGCACAGTTAAAACATTGTTGCTGTCGCTTTCGCACAGAGCAAAGCTTCCTGAGGGCGATCGATGAGCAGCTTGGGCCAAAAGGATGTTGATCACGGATGTGTTATCACACAACGTGATGCCATGGCATAATTGATATGGAATCGTCATATTGAGGAGATTGGCAAACAAACCATATGGAAAGTATTATTACAAGCTATTGATAGTAATAGGCAGATTCTTTTAAAAAAGCATATCCAAAAACAATGGATACGCTTCTTACGTGTACATTTTAAGCATTTTTCTTCGTTCTCGTAGCTCGTTTTCTTGTTGCTGGCTTTTTCGTTTTCTCTAATGAGGCTTGAAGTGCTGTCATTAAGTCCGTTACATTATCAGGTACTGGACGTTTATCACTAGTCGATATTGTATTCGTAGCTTTTTTCTCTTCTATAAGCTCCATTAAAGCATTGCGAAAATCATCTGTATATTTTTCTGGATTAAATTCTGTTGTTAATTGATCGACAAGCATCAGTGCGGTTTCTAGCTCTTTTGGAACAATGTTTGGTTCGCTTGGAACATTTGGAACATCACCAACACTTCTTACTTCATCAGGGTAATGAATCGTTTCCATTACTAAAGCGTTTTGATAAACGCGTACAATTGCTAGTTGCTCTTTTGAACGGATAATAATTTTAGCAACGCCTATTTTTCCGGATTGCTCTAATGTTTGACGTAATAGGGAGTAAGCCTTCCCGCCAGTCGAATCAGGGGATAAAAAATAAGTGCGTTCAAAATAAATAGGATCGATTTCGGTTAATTTCACAAAATCAATGATTTCAACGGCCTTATCTTCATTTTCCTTCCGTAAGTTCTCTAACTCTTCTTGATCTAATACGACAAACTTATTTTTGGCATATTCATATGCTTTAACAATATCCTCATCTTTTACTTCTTGGTTACAGCCTTCACAAACCTTTTTATAGCTGATAGGTGTATGACATTCTTTATGGAGCTGTCGCAATTTAATGTCTTTATTTTCTGTAGCGGCATGTAGTTTTACCGGTATATTGACAAGACCAAATGAGATACTGCCTTTCCAAACTGTATGCATTTGTATCACCTCGTTTTTCTTACTATGATATATTTTGCTTATTTTTATGTATCTTAAAGTGAAATCGTCAAAAACTGAAGGTAAAAAGCAAAGTAGGTATTCAGATGAAACCAATGCTATTAACAGAAGTGCTCGAAACGCCAATTGGTGAGGAGTGGATGTACGAAACAAAATATGATGGATTTAGATGTATGTTAGTTTGGGACGAACAGCCAATGTTAATAAGCAGAAATGGCAATAACTTAAATCACTTGTTTCCAGAGATACTCGATTTTTGTAAAAGTATATTTAATAAAATTAAAAAGTATTTACCATTAACATTTGATGGTGAGTTAGTTAATTTAACGAATAACTTCAATAGTGATTTTTCTCAAGTCCAAAAAAGAGGGCGGATGCAAAATAAAGAAGTTATTGCTTCTCATGCAAAAGCCTTTCCTTGTCATTTTATTGCGTTTGATTTACTGAGCTATAAAGGGGAGTCCCTGGCAAATAAATATTTAAAAACACGCAAACAGCAACTTTCTAAGCTTTTTACAACTTTAAAGCTCCCGGCAACTGTCAATTATGAGGATCAATGTCCTTTGCAAGTAATTAGCTGTGTGGAGCATAGTGAACCTCTTTGGCAGGCTATTAAGATTTACAATGGAGAGGGAATGGTTGCAAAGAAGAAAACAAGTAAATGGATAGGAGATACACGCTCGAACCATTGGTTAAAAATAAAGAATTGGAGATATGTAACGGTCATAGTGACTAAATATGATCATGGCAATGGTTATTTTCATGGCAGTATTTATCAACGATGGGAGCTAGTTGAAGTAGCTATTTTTAAACATGGAATGTCGGAGGAAGAGCGGAAAACACTCATTGCTTTTTTTCAATCAAATGGACAGAGGAATAATGAAACATGGGAGCTGGAACCATCCATTTGTCTTGATATAGCCTGTATTGATTTCGATGGAAGCAAGTGTCGAGAACCGCGTTTTCATGCATTCCGACTGGAGATGTTGCCAGAGGACTGTCATTGGCAGCATATGCAACGACAACTTTATCCTATCCCAGATTCGGTTGAGATTACGCATCCTGATAAGCCTGTTTGGCCTGAAATCGGTATTTCGAAGGATGGTTATTTGCATTATTTGCAAATGATTTCTCCGTATATATTACCCTTTCTTCGTAATCGCCCACTTACATTAATTCGTTTTCCACATGGGGTACCTGGTGAAAGCTTTTATCAAAAAAGTAGTCCCGAGAAAATACCCGAGTTTGTTTCTACTGGATGGATGGACGATATTCATTATCTTGTATGTAACAATCTTGAAGCATTATTATGGCTAGGCAATCAGCTTGCACTAGAGCTGCACATACCATTTCAAACGTTGCAAACAGAGTGTCCGACTGAGATTGTCTTCGATTTAGATCCTCCTTCCGTTGAGCAATTTTCACTTGCTGTTACTGGAGCCCTTGATTTAAAGGGGATTATCGATTATTTTAAGCTACAATCTTTTGTTAAAACGTCGGGAGGTAAGGGAATACAGCTATATATACCGTTGCCTGAAAATGCCTTTACTTATGAAGAGGTGCGAGTATTTACTGAATTTGTCTGTCGTTTTTTATGTGAGCAAAAACCGAAATTGTATACAATCGAGCGTTTAAAGAAGAATAGACATCAAAAATTATATTTAGATTATGTGCAGCATGCAGAAGGCAAAACGATTATTGCTCCATTTTCAACTCGTGGCAACGAAAAGGGCTTAGTGGCAACACCATTACATTGGGAGGAGGTAAATGAGCATTTAACACCAGACTTCTTTACTATTCCCGCTGTACTTGAGAGAATGAAAAAAGTGAGCAATCCATTTAAAAATTTCCGTCAAGTAGGGGAGAGCCAGGATTTTCAATCTGCTTTAGAGCGTTTAAAAGAGCAGTGATGTGCCAGAAATTAAAATAGTAGCGGTTAGAAGTAAAACTTCGATAAAAGGCAATAAGCATTGGCTTCAATGTCGATGCTTATTATATTGCTGTAAAAATATCAAATTATATACCTTCGTTTTTCTGAGGTGTACAACATATGCATGTTTACTTCCTGTACTCTGAATCAAAAATTAATGTTAAATTACTTATAAAGATCTCCTTATTATTTTTGTTCGTTTAATTGGTGATTTTTTAGCGAAGATTAATAAGAAAGGTGGGATAACGCTTATGGTTTATCATGCAAAAACAGATATTATTTTAACAATAATTATGTTTTTAATGGTTTGGATATTTGGGGCTATATCACTGCTTCCGTTCACATCTTTATCAACTGTTATTATTATGTCAATGGCCTTTATTGTTTCAGTAGTTTTTGTATGGTGGTACGCAAATTCTATTAAGTTTGTTTTCTGTGATAATTATCTTTTAGTTAAAGGTGGGCCATTCAAAAGTAAGATTCCGTATCAAAGTATAACAAGGGTTTCTCCAACGACAGATAAGTATACGGGTTATCTAATTTCATCATCTGATAAGGGTCTGGAAATATTTTATAGCACAGTAGCTAATGGTAGTATCAAAATTTTACCAAAAGATAAAATGCAGTTCATTTTAGAGTTAAAAAAACGATGTCCTAATGCACAAATTCCGCAAAATCAACAATTCGAGTAATTGGTTAAATTTATTTTAACAGTAATCCCTTATTATAGGGAATGAGCAGGATTTTCAATTTGTCTTGAATCATATAAATCATTAAAATAGAGGGCACAATTACTACGCCCTCTCTTTAATTGGTTAATAATGCTCTTAGTCGTTCTATATTTTGTTGGTAAATCTCAGGTGAACTCCAATCTTTATAGATTTCTGGAATTTCGATATCCTCATTTTGGTTGCTCTTTTCTACAATGGAAGTTAATTCAGATATATAATTGATTATTTTTGAGATATCTTCTTTTGTACCTGTTGGACCGTGTCCTGGTACGGCCACGTCGATATCTAGTCTTTCAACTTTTTTTAAAATATTGCTCCATTTCACAGGATCAGACTCTTCAAAAAATGTTGGGTGACAATTCACAAATAATAAATCACCCATAAATATTACTTTTTCATCAGGAATATAAAGCATTGCATCACAATAGGAATGGCCTCCTCCTAACGTGAAGAGCTTTGCACTGCGTTTCGTTCCTTGTAAGGTTATTTCATTGTTAAACGTTTGGTTCGGTAATACTAATTCCAAAGTTGGTAATGATTCTTTTAATTCATTTAGAGAATTTATTTGGTATTGTATTGTGGGATCGTTAGTTTGATGTAGCTGTTCTTTTAAGGATTGAATATAGTCAATTAAACCTTGAATATCATTTTTTTGTTTACTGAATCTTGAGGGGTGAACGTCTCTAATTTTTGAGTATGTAATTTCGCTTGAAATAATAATGGTATCTTTAAATGTTTGATTGCCTCGAATATGGTCACCATGCCAATGACTGTTAACAACCCATGTAACAGTTTGATTTGTTATTTTTTCAGCAATGAACCTTAAGTCTTCAGATGCTTGTTGAGTGTTAAATGTATCAAAAACGATAACTTTATCACCTAAATCCACAAAACCTGCATTTGCTACAGCTCCGCCACCTTCTTTAGCGATTGCTGCATAAATACCTTTACCAATTTGTTCTAGCTTAAAGTGTTTACTACAAAATGCATTGTTCAATTAACTCACCTCTTTTATATTTTATTTCCTTTATTTTCTATATTCTATAATGATTAAAACAATACCTCTAGATATAAACAAAGCAGTTCTGTTTTTTAAATAAAAAGGTTTAAATGTACCTATGTGGATTTGAAATAAAGTCACGATGTTTGTAAGAAAGACCGATGCTTTATCTCTTCAATCAAAGAATTCAAAATGGTTTTGTTTTATTATTCTGTATAATAAGGATTTGTGAGCTGTTTTTAATTAAAGTTTATTCCAAAGCAACAATTAAATAACTCCTGTATTTAGGCATGGAATCTTCTTTTAAATGAAAATAAACCATTAATCTGAAAAATATAGTATTAGACTCAGAAAATATAGCTGTAGACTGGGCAAATAAAGTACTAGACTGGCGATAGTGTTAAACTATACCAGCTAAAAGCTTGTCAACATTTCCGACAATACAATTAGAAACCATATGAATTACTTGATGAGAATGAGATCGAGAGGACGATTTTGAAAAGTTTCGCCAGTTTGTTGACGCATGATATCGAAGAGTTTAACAAAACCAACAAACGTGTGGTACGTTTCATAAACATCGGATTCACAGAACGCTGGGATATCTGATGCCTGTTCAGTATCACCAAGAAGCCCTTAAAAAGCCTGTCTGAAATTTACTGTTGACATCCTAATATGTATAATAAAGTAAAGTTAGGTATTTAAAAGGAGATGACGAATTGGTAACCAGTGTAGTCAGCAAAGAGATATTTAAATTAGAGCGTAGAAGATTTTTTAAGAAACCTATCATTTTTATCGCCTACAATGACGGTTTCTACTTTCAAAATCCAAGAGGTCGCGAAAAAGTAAACTTCGATAATATAATTAATATTTTCATTGCAGAGCCTTACAGATTATCCGAAAAAAGCTTTGTCATATTATATAAAAGTGCCGATGGAGAAGAATGGAGATTAGATTTAACGAAATCTTTATTAGGCAGGGGTGTAGAAAAGCTTGAAAAATTGTTTGAACAAGAATGGAGGCCACTATTAAGCAATAAAGAAACAAGTGAGACAATTAAATGGTTTAATGCGGCGTATGCTATTTTTGCTGTAGCATCTTGGAGGGATTTAGGAATATTTGGTGGATTGGTTCCTACTGAAGAGACTAAAGAAGAACAATTATCTATTATCTCAGCAGACTGGGGAATTGATTCCAAAAAAGAGGCAGATGAAGTTATGGAATTATTATTTTCCGGCAAGACGAATGTACAGTACATAGAAGAATTAAAAAAATCCAAAGAAGTGGCAGACCCATTTAGATATGAATTGTGTCATGTAATAAAAGAAAAAATGGGCGATAAAGGGGTTTTTGCTTGGGATTTAGTTAGACTTATACATGTAGCTGTCATATGCTATATTGCAGATATCTATACGAAAGAAGAAGCATTGGATCTATGTTTACAAGCTGCAGAAGTACTGCAAAGTGTTTATTCGAGTTTTGATGAAATGGGGCAAAGCTACTTGCTTGGATATAGTTTTTGGTCTAAAGAGGACTTGAATGGAAAAACGAATAATGCAAGAGAACGCAAAGATATTCATGAAATGTTATTAAAATTAGAAAACGGCCCTTATAGCTTAGACTTTCATCTTCCATTGAAAAAAGACTGGTAATCTTGATAACAACAAAAATTGGCTATCCAGAAGTCAGTAAAAATGGTGTTCTGGGTAGCCCCTATTTTTAGAATGTAAAAAATAAGCACAATGGACAGCTTGCTCTAGTTTTGAATTATTAAAACTCGTGGTAAGCGAACCAAAAATAAACGCAAATGTAGTCCAGTGCTATATCGAGAAAAGATGGCTATATAGAGTGAATAGTTAACAGTTGAAAGGGAGGAGATTCAGATGGATAAAGAAAAGCATGACATCACATTCCCAACAAAAGATGGTGTGTTCAATATGAGGGCGGGCGCAATAATTCTCCACGAAGATAAAGTGCTGATGGTTAAAAATAATCGTGACCCTTACTACTATTCAGTTGGAGGAAGAGTGAAATTACAGGAAACCTTGGAAGACGCCATCATTCGCGAATGCTTTGAAGAAACCAAAGTGCATTTTGAAGTAGATCGTTTAGTATTTATTCATGAAAACTTTTTTCCTGTTCAAAGTGGTCCATTTGGAGAAACGCAATTTCATGAAATATCATTTTTTTATTTAATGAAATCAAATGAAGTTGAAGTTAAGTGCGAAAGTTACACCAGTGATGGTATTGAAGAAAGGTTAGAATGGTTATCTATTTCGAATCTTCAGGATATCATTCTATTCCCAGAATTCTTTAAATCAGAACTAACTTGCTTGCCTGCTGAAATCAAACATATCGTATCAGTTGAAGAAAAAAGAATATAAAAGAAAACAGAGAGGATTTCTCCTCTCTAGTTAAGTCTAAAGTATATCACTGCTGATGCTTTAATTTTTGGAATTCATTTTCTCTAAGTAATCCAGAATTCCCAT
Organism: Lysinibacillus xylanilyticus; assembly: GCF_001183605.1. Classification (GTDB taxonomy): domain Bacteria; phylum Bacillota; class Bacilli; order Bacillales_A; family Planococcaceae; genus Lysinibacillus; species Lysinibacillus xylanilyticus. Next base: position 934,776 of record NZ_LFXJ01000005.1, read on the forward strand.
TGCCGAAACAACAGTATCGAATGGGATTGTTTGATAAACCGGATGATTCTCAGCGATGCCATTTTCCTGTAAATAGTTGTACAAAAGTGCCTTTAAGCGACCATCTAAAAATTGTACTTGTTCTTTAAAATCACTAGATACCGTTAACGCCTTTTTTCCTTCAGCTAAAAATAGCGGTGTCCAGTAGCGCACTTGTTTGTAAGCTTCGGCTGGATTTTTATATGCACCGAAATGACCGAAATACAATTCTGTAGCATTTAACTTTTCATAAAGCTGGATAGATTGCTCCATTGTATCTGGGTCATACTGATTCGGTGAAGTAGAGGGAATGATTAAATCAATTGATTCGCCATCCATTTCTGGATAACGCACACCAGTTGTATCTCCAACAAACAATCCATTCGTTGCAGAATAAAGCATGGATACATGATGCTTTGCATGACCTTCAGTATGATAAAACGTTAGCTGATGTTGACCTAAAGATAGCACTTCCCCATGTCCGATTTCTATAATGCGCTCTACATCGATAGGTAAAATCGGATCAAATAGACGATCGAACTCCGCCCCGTAAACACTCTTTGCACTTGCAATTAGACGACTAGGATCCACCATATGAGATACACCTCGTGGATGTACAACGAAGGTAGCATTTGGACAGCTTTGTAAAAACAAACCTGCACCCCCAGCGTGATCTAAATGGATATGCGTAACAATTACATATTGAATATCCTCTAGAGAAATATGTAATTCATCTAAGCCTTCTACTATATACGGCATAGAAGGACTGGCAGAAGTCTCGATTAATGTAATTTTTTCATCGATAAGCAAATAAGAGCTTGTACGCTGTTCCCGATTTAAATCATGTGTATCAATACAATAAAAATTTGGCGCAAGTTGTTGGACTCTCCCCATGTAAATATCCCCCTTTTATTCTGTTGAGTGTAAATTATTCTCTAATATGCAATTTTTATCTACAAAAAGCAGTAGTTATACTTTATAATAATAGAAAAATATACTGAATGTCCATTCATTTTTTTGGGGGATACTTATGGAGAAAAAGATTCGCTACGACACAAGAAAAGTTCATCGTGTTAATTTAACTATCATTTCAATTTTGGCAGTGCTAATTTGTGGACCGTTGATACTTTCGAAGGGCACTATGTTCTTATTCGTTGGACTTGCCGTAATTGCATTAGCGGTTTGTAATTATTTTTTACCTATTAATACATACGTTAAAGGCTTTATTTTTGGAATGATTCCTTCGAGTGTTGTCTTTACGTTATTTTTAGTCGATAGCTTTTCAATAACTAAACATTATATTTTACTTTGTTCGGTAGCCATTATCGCTCTTTATTTTAAGAAAGAATTACTAGTATTTTTTGGCGTGCTAACAAACATCAGCTTCCTGATTCTTTATATTGCTAAGTCTGAATCATTATTAGGGCCGTCAAATAATATGATCGTTTTCATTACGCTTCTTGCGATCATGAATGGTGTTATTATTGCATTTTATTTAATCGCAAAATGGGGCAATGAACTAATCGAGCATGCTGCGATTCAGCAAAATGAAGTGAAAGCGTCATTAAATCAGCTAGAGAATACGTTTCAGGAAATTGAAAAAAGTAGTCAAGCCTTGGATGAGCACGTTACACAATTCCAACAAACTATGCAGAGTATAACTGGAACGAGTAAACAAATTCTTTTAGCTACTGAGGATATTTCCGCAAGTATTCAGCAGGAGTCATCTAGTCTACAAATGATTCATGGCACGATGAAGGAATCAGTGCATTTTGTTACCGAAACATTCGCTATTTCAAAGGATACTGTTTCTAAATCCACTGATCTTCAGCAGGAGATTTTAGTTGGTTGGGAGAAAATGCAGGATGCGATGGTGCAAATGGGCGTGATGAATCAAGCGATGAGTTCTACAGCCGAAACGGTGAATGAGCTACAGACTAGCTTGAAAACTGTAGATAGCTTATTAAAGGGCATACAGCATATTGCAGAACAGACGAATCTACTGGCTCTTAATGCTGCAATAGAAGCGGCAAGAGCAGGGGAACATGGTAAAGGATTCGCCATCGTTGCAGATGAAGTGCGGAAATTAGCAGAAGAAAGTGCGGCGATTACGGTAAGTATTTCGAATGTAACGAGAACATTGTTCGAAAAATCAACAGAAGCTCATCAACGCTCTGATGAAGGTGAAAAAGCGTTGCAACAGGGGGAAATGCTTTTACAAGACGTGAGCACCTTCTTCAATGTCATAAAAGATTCATTTGCGATGGCCAATGTAGATTTAACTAGAGGGATGAATGAGTTAAGTAGCGCCATTTCTCAGTTTGAAACTATCCAAGTACAGATTGAAAAACTAAATGACATGACTGAACAAAATGCAACTTCTACAGGAGAGATTGTACACTCAGTGGAGGACGAAAATAATATGTTAGAAATGATGACGAACACAACTAGTCGTATTCAGGAATTAAGCAATACATTAAAATCACTTGTTATGAAAAAGGAAAGACAATCTTTTTAAAATAGTGTTTTGAAGAAAATATTAAAAACCTACTGATATTGTATTTGATAGGCTTATAATAGTGGATTTTTATAAAGAATTTGGGAGTGCTGTTTTTTATTGTGAAAGCCTACAAACAATATGAAAATGATTAATATTTCAGACGAAAGATTGATGTGAATGGGTTGTGCTTTTAATATACTATTTCATAAATAATGATGAAATAGGAGAATATTGACATGATAAAAGGTTTATATGAAGCACATTTACCAGTAAGTAATTTAGAAAACTCGATTGTATTTTACAAAAAATTAGGGTTAGAACTCGCCTATCAAAAAGGAAAAGTTGCTTTCTTTTGGATCGTTAAAGGAGAAAGCTGGTTAGGATTATGGGAAAGTGATAGTGTTCATGTAAACTACCATCCATCTATCCGACATTTGGCATTTAAAATTGAAGAAGAAGATCTTGAGCATGTAAAAGAGTGGTTGTCTTCAATTGGCATTGAGGTTCGAACAGAATTCGGCCTTACTTCTGAACAACAACCTTTAGTACTATCAAATTATCCTCATGCACATGCTGCAATATACTTTTCAGACCCAGATGGTAATTCGTTGGAATTAATGTCACCATTGAGACTAGATGATGTTGAGAGTTTTAATGAGATGTCTCTTGAAGAGTGGAGAAAACGTTATTCCTTCTTGCCTAATAATTCATAAGTAAATATTTATAATACAGTAAAAGAGCCTTCACCAAAACGGTAAGGCTCTTTCTTAATTTCCTTATAAATCACTATTTCGTTGTTACATCTTTCATTGCATTACTGTCATGCTTATATTTAAAAGTTATTGCAAAAATGAATGCCAAAACGAGCGTATACGCCCCGAAAACCAACCAAATATATTGCCAATTCCTGACTCCGTCAACTGTAAAATAATCAACTACTTTTCCGCTAATTATAGCCCCCGCATAGGCGCCGACTCCATTGACCATTGTACTGAATAATCCTTGAGCACTGGCACGAATTCGGTGATCGACTTCTTTTTCTACAAAAATGGCCCCCGAAATATTGAAGAAATCAAAGGCACAACCGTAAACAATCATTGATAACAACAATAGTAAAAATCCTCCGCCAATCGGACTTCCATATCCAAAGAAAACAAAACGTAATGTCCATCCTACCATACTAATTAGTATTACTTTTTTAATGCCATATTTACGTAAAAAAAATGGAATGGTCAGAATAAAGAATACCTCTGAAATTTGTGACACTGATAATAAAATTGCTGGATATTTTACCGCAAAGCTATTTTTATAATCAGGATTCAACGCGAAGTCGTGTAAAAACGGATCTCCAAATGTATTGGTAATTTGAAGTGCAACACCCAATAGCATTGAAAAAATTAAAAACAAAGCCATTTTTTTATCTTTAAACATAACAAATGCATCAAGTCCCAAAAGACTTACTAACGACTTGTCCTTTATTGCCTTAGAAGTAGGGCAGGCAGGAAGAGTAATTGTGTAAAGTGCAAGTAACAACGAAGAGCCGCTAGCTATGAATAGCTGAATATTACTTAATTCAATTTTGGCAAGACTAATAATCCACATCGCTAGAATAAAACCAATTGTCCCATAGACACGAATAGGTGGGAAATCCTTTACAACATCAAATCCGTTGTCTTCTAGGTAAAAATAAGAAATTGTATTCGATAAAGCAAGTGTTGGCATATAAACGATTGAGTTAAATAACATTATCCAAAACATCATTGAAGGATCTGAAATTTCAGCAGCACTAAATAGGATAATTGCACCGAGGAAATGTAATATTCCATATAACACATTTGCTTTTACCCAACGGTCCGCAATAATGCCAATCAGACTTGGCATAATAATGGCTGCAAGACCGTTAGAACTATAAACTATTCCAACTTGTGCGCCAGTAAAATTCAATGTATTGATCATATAAGAACCAAATGTAACAAGCCAAGATCCCCAAATAAAAAACTGAAGAAAAATCATAATTTTAAGCCGTAATTTTATATTCATTTTTTCCTCCTAGAGAAGGTGATGAGTTATTTTTACTTTTTTGAGTAAAAATAAATTAACAAGGATGCTATCCTATAATGTCTGTTTTAATGAGTTCATTATGCATTAATCGTTCTATAAAATTTTTTTAATAAGAACCATAATCGCTGCATTGGACTCAGAAATATTGACATAACTAAAGCATTTGCTCCTAATGTCAGATTCATACGAAATTTAATTGGATTATCGTCATGGTGAAATTTGGGTTTTGGCTACATAGAAATGGTTATTAGCATTTTTGAAATAAACTACCCTTATAAGAATAGATTTTTCAACATCATACATAGTTCATATCAATATAGAACATTAGCATTGATAACACTGAATTCTTACTATTAAAATGTGCGGTTTTACTTTAAGTTTTTTCATTGAATGCAACAAATTAAAATTAATAAATTTGTAAGGAATGGGTAAGAAAAAAGTGAAAATCGTTTTGTACTATTTTAAATAGAGGCTGTTTTCGTAAACTTTGTTGTTTTGGTTAAATAGTATTATTCAACAATCGGGCCAGATTGTTGAGGTGCTATATGTAAAGTGAACTTACCAAAAATTATTCTTATGGAGGTTGTAGAATGAGAAATGGTGTTATCTTAATGACCATAATTTCGGGGCTACTTTTCTGTTTTATAATGATTGCAGCTTCGCTAACTCCCTTTCCGGATCCTGGTGAATTCAATTCTTTAGGTATGTGGCTGAATATTATAATGTTTCTTGTCTTTTATATTCTGTCTTTAATTTTGTATTGGGTAGGAGTTAAAGGAATGAAATATGTTATGGCAGTTTTTTGCGGAGTAGGGTTACTTATATCACTTTCAATAATTGTACTGGCATTTGTATTGGGAACGATTACTTATAATGTTTCTGATTTTCTATATGTGATCGTTCTTTGCGTTATGTCACTAATTGCCAATATCGTTTGGTATATTGTTGCATTTAAAAAGTAGCAGATTTATAACGTTCTGTTTTATAAGGATGCAATGTATTAAACAATCGGGCGCGATTGTTGTATAGCCCAACTTTTCTTTATAGCAACAATCTTTGAGAAAACAGCCTAAATAGAAAACGAAAAGGGAAATTTTTGTTGGTATAAAAGTATATGGATCGGGGGAGGTAACTCCGCAGGAATATCAGGAGCAAAGTACGGGGGAGAAAGTGTTTTATGCAACGCCAGTGCAAAGTGCCCTGCGTACATATTTTAGTGAAGTAAACTTAGAATCTGAATAAGGGAGAGTTAACATGCAATTAGCAAGTATTTTTTCTATAACATCAAGTGCACCATTTTTTATAATTCTATCAATAGTATCAATTGCGATTGGATTATGCCTTATTATTTTTGGTCTTGTAAAGCAAAAAAATAATAAAAAGAGTACGCTAGCGACTTGTTGTATTGTTTTTGGGTTATTAGTTATTATTACACATACAATTCAAATCATTGCAGGAGCAATTTAAAATGCTATAACAAAAAACTCAAGTCACAAATTTTCATGATAATGTAGTTTTTACAACGTTAAGGAAATTATAAAATCAAAAAGCCCAATTTCTCAGTAGTATAATTGAGAAATTGAGCTTTTTTGTTACTACAGAAAGTAGTCAATTTTAGTAGATCAAGAATGATTAAATAGCTATGCTTCCTGAACATTTGCACCCGTCACTAAAAAGTCTAGTTCACTTTGCGAATCTTAAAATAAGAAATTAATGATCGAATCGTTTACATTTTTAGCATCCTCGATAAATAAGCAATGACTTGTATTTGACAACATCATGGTTTCTATATGTGGAATGCTGGCTTTTGATTGCATTAGAGCACGTCTTGGATTGTAGATGACCTCTTTTTCGCCCATCAATAATAAGGTTGGTACTTGAATGGTTTGCAGTTTCTCTTTAGGAATCACTTTAGGGATGACGGGCTTTACCTTCCACTTGTAATGCAATATCCCGTAAATGAATTGATCAAAGACTTCGTTATCGATGGTATTCCCTTTTGCGATGAACCAATGACAGAAAAATCGCCGGATGAATCCTTTGTTCCTTATGGCGTTTATAAAAGCAAGGCGAAGGAAAAACTGTTTATGTAGCGGAACAAATGACGCAGCAGGGGCTAAGAGGACCATTTTGTTTATCCTGCTTTGAATGTATGTTGCTATATTCAATGTTATATATCCGCCTGCCGAATGTCCTATAATGTCTGTTTTTTCAATGCCAAGATGATCCAGAATCTCAGCCATCCATTTCCCCATGTCCTCTGGATTGCTGATGGAACGAAGAGGTTCACTTTTGTTTATATCCCCGATTGCATCAACTGCATAAACTCGTCGAATCTTGCTCAACGCTTCAATGTTTGCATACCAAATGGTTGATCCCATTCCTGCCCCATGCAGCATGATAACTGGTGGAAGTTCCTTTTCTCCAGATGCTATGACATGCGTATTTCCGTATGTTGTCGGTATATTCAATATTTCATATGAAACATTCCAACGTTTTAAATTATTGCTATAGGCTTGGTGAAAAAGTTGCTCGCCTCCTGGTGTTTTGTATGCCATCTTATCCTCTCCGTCATATAAAAGTATTGGAACACTCTAGTAAAGAATATGTGTCTAGACAGCAGAGAATTTTGAGCATGTTCCTGAACCCTTGAAAACATCTACTACTTCTACACCTAAAAAAGAAAGTAATAAAGTAGGGATAGCCCCTCTATATTCCTATTTTAGGAAATAGAACAAGGATTGTATATAAAAATAATTAGGAATGGATAGTCACTTTATAAACTATATAGCTAGTTGGCGATATCAAGTGGTATGTGACGATGCTATAGCTCTGATTAGTGGTTTGTCGATACAAGTGCTACTTAGATAGAGAAATTGAAGTACTTCGTATAATCTTTAATTGGAATAGTATGTGAGCTATTGGCAAGCACATGAAGCTTTCTAGTATTTTGGTTCAAATGATGAATTATTCAAAAAGATACTTTCGAATATTCCTTGACGGGAATATTCATCTGGAGTTATATTGTTATTAACAGGATCATAAAACCTGTGCTGATGTAGATGATATTTTACCGGCGACCATCATTTTACGAGGTGAGCGACATGTCAGGGAAAATTCCAGGAGTAAACATAACGACGTTGAGCGCTTTGTCTGAACCAAATCGTATGAATATAGTCGAACTCCTGCGCCAGGGTCCTCTAACCGTGGGTGAGATTGCCGACCAACTTGGATTGAGGCAGCCCCAAACTTCAAAGCATCTAAAAGTACTTAGCGACAACGGGATTGTGGAAGTGCAGGCTGAAGCTAACCGTCGAATCTACAAGCTCCGACCCGAGCCATTCCAAGCGCTGGATTCTTGGATACAGTCCTTCCAGAGTGTAATGGAAGAAAGATTCGATAATTTAGATGAATATTTGAAGGAATTGCAGAAAAAAGAAAAATCATAAAACCATTTCATCTTCAAGGAGGAATTGCAATGTCAAACAATTCAATGGTATCAAGAATAGAAAACGATCGCGTACTAATACTAGAGCGCGTTTTCGATGCTCCACGAGACTTAGTATTCAAGATGTTTAAAGATCCAGAGCATTTGAAACGTTGGTGGGGGCCGAGAGGATGGGAAATTCCAGTCTGCACCGTTGATTTCCGTCCGGGAGGCGTTTGGCACTACTGTATGAAGTGCGTCGATGAAAACCTAGGTGACTTTTTTGGTATGGAAGCTTGGGGAAAAGGGATTTATAAGGAGATTATAGAGCCTGAGAAGATCAGCTATACCGATTACTTTTCGGATGCTGAAGGCAATTTGAATGATTCCATGCCGTCGACCGAGAATACATTGGAATTCGTCGATTTGGGTGGAAAGACTAAGTTGATAAACCGTGCAGAATATGTGTCTGCAGAAGCCCTTCAGACTGTTATGGATATGGGTATGCTACAAGGCATCACAGAAACTTGGGACCGTTTGAATGAGCATGTACAGTCTCTGTAGTAAAGAAAAGTTTTTTAGGTAAATAAAGTAAGACATTTTTAAGGGAGTGTAAAAATCAATGATTAATAAAGTCGGTCAAATCATGTTGTATGTTAATAACCAAAATGAAGCAAAAGAGTTTTGGACAGAAAAAGTAGGGTTTAGTGTAATTTCAGAGGAAGATAACGGCCAAGGAATGAAATGGATTGAAATTGCTCCAACTAAAGAAGCTGAGACAAAAATTATACTCCACAATAAGGAATTAATTGCTAAGATGCAACCTGAATTGAATCTTGGTACACCTTCTTTGATGTTCTTCTCGGAAGATATCGATAAATTATATAACGACTTATTAAACAAAAACGTTATTGTTGGAGAAATGGTAAACATGCCTTCAGGTAGGGTATTTAATTTTGCAGATAATGAAAACAATTACTTTGCAGTAATGGAATCTAAATAAATTATTAATCAATTTATGAGTGCGATGCTTGAATAAAAGCATCGCATTTTGCATGCGTCTGGAAAATACATTGGGTATGTTTTGATAAGGAACCTGAGGAATGAGCTAGATAGAAATAAGATGGCAATAGTATGGACTAAGGTAAAACTTTATCGATTGTAATGGATGCTATTTTTAAGTTTATCTCGAGCTGAAACAACCAAAACAAGACCTTTGAAAAATAAGAATGTAAAAGTTAAGTCAAAGGGTAAATATACGCTACAATACCTAGATGCGTTGGAGGATGATATTCAAAACAGATTAACCACAAAGATTTAATTTACAGGATCACATTACTCTTTTTGGTTGAAGGGATTATCCAAATCACGGGCTTATGATGAAATAATGAATCTATAAGATATAATTTTTCAAGTCATATAACCTAGTGTTACGTCTATTTCATTATTTCTAATAAAAATATTATGAAATAGGGGGAGGAGGTGATCCAATGAAAATTAATATCTTTCAAAGTGGGTTAAACGGAGAAACAGGTGCAACAGGTCTGAAAATAATAGAGGGGAGAATTGGAGCAACAGGTGCAACAGGAGCAACTGGGCTTCAAGGAATAACGGGAGCGACAGGAGCAACAGGACTTCAAGGAATAACAGGAACGACAGGAGCAACTGGACTTCAGGGAATAACAGGAGTGACAGGAGCAACAGGACTTCAGGGAGTAACAGGAGCGACAGGAGCAACAGGACTTCAGGGAATAACAGGGGTGACAGGAGCAACAGGAGTTCAAGGAATAAAGGGAGCGACAGGAGTAACAGGACTTCAAGGAATAACGGGAGCGACAGGAGCAACTGGGCTTCAGGGAATAACAGGAGTGACAGGAGCAACAGGACTTCAAGGAGTAACGGGAGCGACAGGAGCAACAGGACTTCAAGGAATAACAGGTGCAACAGGAGCAACAGGACTTCAAGGAATAACAGGAACGACAGGAGCAACTGGGCTTCAAGGAATAACAGGAACGACAGGAGCAACTGGACTTCAGGGAATAACAGGGGTGACAGGAGCAACAGGAGTTCAAGGAATAACGGGAGCGACAGGAGTAACAGGACTTCAAGGAATAACGGGAGCGACAGGAGCAACTGGGCTTCAGGGAATAACAGGAGTGACAGGAGCAACAGGACTTCAAGGAGTAACGGGAGCGACAGGAGCAACAGGACTTCAAGGAATAACAGGTGCAACAGGAGCAACAGGACTTCAAGGAATAACAGGAACGACAGGAGCAACTGGGCTTCAAGGAATAACAGGAACGACAGGAGCAACTGGACTTCAGGGAATAACAGGGGTGACAGGAGCAACAGGAGTTCAAGGAATAACGGGAGCGACAGGAGTAACAGGACTTCAAGGAATAACGGGAGCGACAGGAGCAACAGGGCTTCAAGGAATAACAGGAGCAACAGGAGCAACAGGAGCAACAGGAGCAACAGGAGCAACAGGAGCAACAGGAGCAACAGGAGCAACAGGACTTCAAGGAATATCAGGAGTGACAGGAGTAACTGGACTTCAGGGAATAACAGGAGTGACAGGAGCAACAGGAGCAACTGGACATCAGGGAATAACAGGAGAGACAGGACTTCAAGGAAATACGGGAGCGATAGGCGTAACTGGCTCCACTGGTCCAGGACTAATGGACATTTATCTATGCTCGGATCAATCAGTTGCAAACAATGATTTTCTTGGGATTGGGAGTGCCTCAGCTTCTTTTATTAAAAATACATTTGTAGTTCCTCAAAATGCAGTTATAACAAGTTTAACACTTAATATACGGGACCATAATTTAACTGCTGGAGATACTGCATCTGCACAAATATATTTAAGTACAAATTGTGGTTTTACAGCCCCGATAGCTACTGGTATCATAGCGACTATTACAGGACCTAGCTCATCTATTTCACCAAATTGTTGTACAACTACAACGGCAAATTTCTCAGTAAATAGTTGCACTCTTCTGTCTGTAGAAATAACAACTTCTGGCGGATCCTTTGCAAACGGTGTATCAGCAACTATTCGATATCATTCACCTTAATGGAATTTTTATTAGCTAGTTTTCATATTATCTTTAACTACAATTTTTTCTCCAGCATTCAATGGTAGCTTTTAAAACCGTTAAGGCACGTTCTGCTTCAAGGCTAGTGGTAAAGTTTGTTTCTTTTTTACTTTTCGCATACCGTTATGGTCGGAAACCTATAACGATATGCGAATTTTTTCTTTTTTGTATATTTTTCTATCCATTTTTGTCCTAGCCTTGATTTACATTTCGTCCGATCGGATACGTAAATCAAGGCTAGGGTATGATTAACCGCGTTGTATTAGTTGGACGTATTTCAAAGGATCCGGGACTTAGATACACACCAAATGGTTTTTCATCATGTAGCATGATAAGGAACTAACGCAACCTCAATGACACGCTTCTTGTATTTTTTTATAATGGAAACAATCACCAGAGGTTTTTTTACTTACACGGGAGGGGTGTTTATGTAGAAGTTAATGATTATTTTAAGTTTTATGTTTATCCTAGTTGCTTATGACAATCAAAATATTGATGAAGAACACCATGCATATATAGAAAATTCAGGATGGACAATCGCATCATTTGATTCAACTGAACAAGTAACAATGGATTTTGCACCAGAAACAATTGCAAACTATAAAGCCGCTAATATAACATTTATTGAAGACTTTATAGGAAAAGAGCTTAATATAATAACCTATAAATTAAAAGAGAAAGGCCCTGAAGGAGATAATCTCATCATAAAAGTATATGAGTATGAAGGAGAAATAGTTGGTTCTATTGGGGAAATAACCAATTATACACCAGGTATGTTTAATCGATCTGAAAAATGGCTTGGAAGATAGTTTTGAGAGATAGAAGTAATTTTCAAGAAGATCAAATAAAAAACTAATTTTACTAAATAGAAATAACAACATATTTAAAAGCAAGTCGTGATGCTACTATTCATGTGTATCGATGCTAGAAAGAGCTAAATTAGGCAACTCCGGAGCATTTGGATTGTAATGGTAACTGAAAGAAATGTTTAGTAACGTTAAGAAAAGCGTTGCTATAAAGCAACGCTAACGGCAAAAAATACCTATAAATAATTGATAAGACGTTAACATGCTTATTTATCAGACAAAAGTTATAAGGAGATTTGTACAGACTTAAGTTTTACAATATTATTTTTTAGCTTCTGATAACTCCACTGAAAAAGTGTCGAGATTGTTTTCTTTTGAAATTGTGTTAATAATGTTGGTTATTATATTTATAGTTTTATCATCCCCGTCAAAGTTGGATAATGAAATTGTCAGAACTTTATTTTCAGGTGAATATATTGTATAGAGAATTCTTTTATCTGGAGAAAATCCGTTTTCAATGAGACTGTTTATTATTTTTTTAGTTAACTCAGTTTCTTCGATTTTTTTATTTATCTTTTCTACTTCTTTTAATTGTTCTTCAGATTTCGAAACGAATGTAAAAGGGGAAATATCTGTTACAGGTTGGGAATAACGATTATAAAATACGAAGATACCAATTGTAATTATCAAAAGAATAGTGGACAAGATGATCTTTTTGATGTTAATTCCTCCTTACATGAAAGGTATGTATATTTTTAAAAAATATGATTCATGGGTCATGATAAATAAAATGAGATTTTTTTATAAAACTTTATCATAGTAGAAAAATAAGTGGGATGGGTTGTCATTGTAATAAGAAGGCTAAAAAAGAAGCGGAAGATGCTGAGTTTTTATGTAGAGGTGTCATAGATGTAGAGAAGGGATAGGGCGGATAGCGGTGTGCAAAAACAATATGGTTCGATGCAAAGCAACAGGTTGCTACCCCAAGACTAATTTATGTCATGGAATATAAAAACATTTAGAACACTATAAAAATGTGTGAAAAGGATGGGGAAAAGAGGCATATCCTTAATAAGGAATGGATTTGAAGAATTGGAGAAAGGTGCAGAGCTAAGGTGATTTGCTTAATACCACTATAATTATGTTGAAATGGCGGGATTTGTATAGTGGATGACTTAAGAAACCGAATAAAAAATTATTTTAGCTGAACAATATGAAAAAAAGCTTATTTGAATATTCAAATTCAAATGAGCTTTTGTTTTAGCTTTTTTCCGTTTCATCTTTTTTACTTCTCAGGAGCAATGCCGTGAATAAAAAACTTGCTACCCAAAAGGAAAAGAAAGAATTTTCAAGCAAAGCCAAATTACCACTTTTGAAATAATCCCAAACTGTTGTAAATAATAACAGTGTTACAAAGAAAGCAATATATAAGCATTTTCCGAATATAGTCAATTAAAGCACCTCTAAATGTAATATAAATATGCAAAAAAGGTCACTGAGTAGTGACCCTGTTGAGAGAGGCCGTGTCTGTCAAACAAGCCACAGCCAAATAAGGCGTGTGATACACTCGATATTAATTTGTGCAAATAGCAAGTTTCCTATACATAAAAAAAGCCGCAACATCGTAATACGCTACAGCAACCTAACGAACAATATGAGGATAAAACTAAAAAAGGAAATAGACATAATTCCTGTTCCGTAGCATTTTTGCTTTATGTTTAGCTTTTGGAATCGAGTGATATTGCTCGTGTCGACACATTCTACAAGAGCATTGAATTTTTCCTTTGCTCAATCTGCCGTGTGCATGCATGTCTTCACTACCAATTAGACAAGGCTATTAAGAAGGACCTGACAATATGTGTAAGTACATAAGTATGAAAGACGAGCTCGATTCATTAACAGTAGCATCTAAAGCTAAATATGGAATTGAGTCAACGATGCCTAAAGCGGTTGGGAGCACAAGCGATCCAGTACATGCCGATGTTCAAATCGGAGCTTCAAGTGAGGATCATATTAAAGAAGAATTGCTAATTGGTTCAAAATTTAACTGCATGGTAACTGGTGATATCGAACAGGAAGTAACTATCTGCTTGTTAGAAGGTGCTATTCCGTTGGATTGGGGCCTTAATATGAGCTATACAACTGTACAACGTGTGAGAGAACGAGTTATTGACATGATGAACCTGAAGTTTACTTCTTATTTAATGTAAGATCTCAATTTTTAGGGTTTTGTTCGTAATAATTATGTATAATATGGGAAACTGCGGAAATTATTGAGGTGTCAAATGGATATAAAATTTGTAAAAGTTGAAGTCTTATTACCAGAAGAATACATTGAACAATTAAGGAATGAGCTAAATAAATTAGGGGTTTTAACAGTCGGGAATTATGACCATGTTGTTTCTTACACTGTTACAAAAGGTTATTGGAGACCGCTGGAAAAAGCTGTGCCTTACGGTGGGGAAATAGGAGAAGTTTCATTCGGAACTGAATGTAAGATGGAATTCAAATGTCTATATTCAAAAGTTGAAGAAGTAAAAACCGTTATAAATCGTATTCATCCTTATGAGGAACCAATTATAAATATAATTCCGTTATTAAACTAAAAGATCCAATGTAGTTATGAGATGCTCCAAACGAATCATTTTGATCATGGATATGTTAGGGGAATTGGAAAGAACATTAATTAATTTTTCAAAACGAGTGACTTTTATATAAAATAAAGTTGAATATCGTTTTCTAGGTTGTAACTGTTATCTTTGATTAGATTTCTACTATATAATGTACTTTGTATCTATACGATTTTTAAGATGGGGCACCATTTATAAAAAACACTACGTGCGCTCCTGAAAGAGCCCCAGTTAAAAACATTTAAACATATTTGTTCTATTAATCTTCAAAGCCCGGGTACTCAATTAATTTTGAGTCCGGGCATTTTTTTTATTGCTACTAACAGAACGTTGGTTCTGTGATTGGATGAAAGAATAACTAATCAAAACAATGAAACGTTATCAATTGGAGAATATGATCTACAGCAGTTATAAATGTAGCAATATATAGGCTAGTATCATAAATACTTTTTATCTGTTTTCATGAAAACAGCCCCAAAATCTTATAGAACTTAATTAACAATAATGATTGACCAGCAAAGCTATTTTAGCCTAGCCGGTCTTTTTAATTTACTTAGTCATAATCAAATATAAGTCTTAAGCCTGATGTGGTATCAGTCTATCACAGTATTTACGAGCAAAATAAAATTTTGATATTCTATTTATAGAAAATATTCCCTGGTTTTAGGAAGTGTTTATCTTAAAATCAATTACTTATCTAAGGAGGAAATTCTTTCATGAAAAATAAATTATCTGGGGTGTTAGCAGCTACATTAGCGTTAACGATGAGCCTACCAACAGGGGCTATGGCGCTTTCTAGTAGTCAGCCTACGGTTGTAGTTAGTCAAGAAGATGCTAGCCAAGAACTGAAGAAAATTGCGGCAGAGAAGGCTGCACTACTCACGAAGTCGTATGAGACGACTAGCGTGCAGTATGCGCTAATTGATAATGGCAAACTTATTTTGTCGGGTCAGACAGGCAAGAACGATATGAAAGGGAAACAGCCGCTGACTAAAAATACCCTATACGGGATTGGTTCAGTCAGTAAAATGTATGCATCGGCGGCTGTGATGAAATTGGTCGACGAAGGAAAAGTCGATTTGGATGCTCCTGTCGTCCACTACGTTCCTGATTTCAAGATGAAAGACGAGCGTTACAAACGCATTACGCCACGTATGTTGTTGAACCACTCCTCCGGCTTGCAAGGTACTATATATAGTAATGCATTTTTATTTAAAGATAATGATACGTATGCCCATGACAACTTGTTAAGGCAATTGTCCGACCAAAGCTTAAAGGCGGAACCTGGCGCGTTCTCGGTATACTGCAACGACGGCTTTACGTTGGCCGAGATTTTGGTAGAAAGAGTCAGCGGTATGAGCTTTACCGAATATCTACATAAACGGTTTACAGAACCCTTAAAGCTAAATCATACGAAAACGCCGCAGGACAATTGGGAAGATGATAAGCGGGCTGGACTTTATTTTCCGACGTACCAAGGGCAGCTTCCCATTGAAGCATTGAATGAGATTGGTGCAGGAGGAATCTCTTCCACGGCAGAAGATCTGGTGCGATTTTCACAATTATTCATGGGGCAGGGAGAAGGAATCCTCTCTGATAAGGCAGTCAAGGCGATGGAGCAAGAGGAATATAAAAAAGGAATGTGGCCAGGGGATGGAGATAATATTGTAAACTATGGTCTTGGTTGGGATAGTGTGAAACTATATCCATTCAGTGAATATGGGATAAAGGGTTTGGCTAAAGCCGGCGACACGTTACTACAACATGCTATAATGGTCGTGCTTCCGGAACAGAAGATGGCAGCGGCTGTGTTGTCATCTGGCGGTAGCAGCTCTACAAATCAACTGCTGGCAACTGAATTGCTACTTACCGTGCTCAAGGAGAAGGGCACAATTAAGGACATCAAGCCGAACAAATCCTTTGGCAAGCCGCTTAAGGCCAAGATGCCTCAAGACGTAGCGAAGAAAGCAGGTTTTTACGGCAATAGTGGCAGTCATTTCAAAATAGAAATTACGAAGAATGGAGAACTGTTCTTACCATTTAATCCAGAAGAAAAATATGTATATACTGTGGATGGAAGCTTTGTTAATGAAAAGGGTACCTCCAAACTCAACTTCGTCACCGAGCAGAATGGACGAACTTATTTGAGGGAGAGATC
Organism: Lysinibacillus xylanilyticus; assembly: GCF_001183605.1. GTDB lineage: Bacteria > Bacillota > Bacilli > Bacillales_A > Planococcaceae > Lysinibacillus > Lysinibacillus xylanilyticus. The sequence goes on from NZ_LFXJ01000005.1 coordinate 951,474, forward strand.
ATATCAATCGACGCCAAGCTTGGGGCAAGATGCGATAGATCAATATTTAGCCGAGAAGCTAGAAGACAACGTGTTATCGAAGGAAAGCGCTGCCGCATGGGCGAAGCGGGAAGGCGTCAAGTTCTATCTTGTGAACGAGAAATTTAGTTCTATTCTATATCTTGCACAACAGGAACTTACCAAACAAATTACTCGTACAGATGGACTGGCGGGCTATTGGGAAGGAAGAAAAATAACAGGCCCGAACACGGCGGAGCATCAGCTCCAGATCCCCGTGATGGCAAGCCGTGATACGACGGAGGCTCGTTTCTATACAGAAGGCGGTAATGAATATATGGAGATGGCCGGATTATTATACGTAAGTGGATCCAACATAAAGCCACTTGACATAGGCCAATCATCCAAAGTTACACTGCAAGCAAATGCGAAATGGTTTACGATCCCGCAAGCGGCGGCAGGAAAAACGATGACCGTGGTGTTGCCATCGAAGAGTTCGTTCGCGGTGTATGATGAGCAGGGAGTATGCATCACTTTTACTGTTGTGAGCGGCAATAACGAAGTAAAACTGCCGAAGAACGGAACGATTGTATTTGCTGGTGCGCCGAACTCGGAAATTGCAATCACGTTGAACTAGCTACAGCAAAAGCTGGTATGGCAATTGGATATTCTGATGAAAAATTTAAACCCCATAACGAATTAACTCGTGCTCACATGGCAGCATTCTTATCTCGTGCAATGAAATATGTAGAGGATAATATATAATACACAAAAGTCACTCATTTGAAAAATAATGAGTGACTTTTTTTGACATGCTTCACGATTTTAATAACGAGTTATAAGTTTGTTATTCCTACTATTAAATTTTCCTGTCCGGGAATTCCGAATTTTGGTTTACCATTATTTTGCTGTAGTACAATTTTAATAAATAATTCGTGTGGTTGAGGAAATGACAGCAGAGGATAAAGGATAAATACTTCTACCTGTATTTGCTGACAAATGAAGGCACAACTCAAATTGGTATCTATCAAATTACCAAAAAGCAAATAGCTTTTGATATGGGTTACTCCATGGAAAGTGTTGGAGCATTACTACAACGCTTCATAGACCATCACAGGCTAATTAAATACAATGAAGAAACTCGTGAAATAGCTATTAAAAACTGGGGTAAATACAACCTGAATCGTGGAGGCAAACCGATTCTTGATTGTGTGAAATCAGAACTAAAAGAAGTGAAAGATACTTTATTAATTCAGTGGGTAGGCGAAGGAGTCTCGAATGATTCTGTACGTAACGTCTACGAGTCATATTACGATACGTCAACGATAGGTGGACAAAAAGAAAAAGAAAAAGAAGAAGAAAAAGAAAATAAAAAAGAAAAACAAACAACAGATGGTGAAGTCGGTCAGTCGGTGGTCACTGAGGAACAATTAATTTTTTTAACTAAATTCTATGATGAAAACATTCAAAGAGCATCAGGCTACATTTGTGAATGTATTGAACGCATGGCAAGAGAAAATGATCCAGCACTTGTTTATGAAGCCATGAAAATCACAGTACTTCAACAACCGAACAAACCCATGCAGTATATGGAACAAATATTAGCGAATTGGAGAAAGGATTGTATAACAAATGTTGAGCAATTAAAGGCCAAGGAAGAGAGAGAGAGAAAAAAACAAGCGACAACAATCATACCAGTTCTCTTACCAAAAGCCTAAAGGTCGAACTGCGGTAGTGCCTGAGTGGTTCGCTAATCGTAATGAAGGTGAAGAAGTAACACTAGCTTCTGGATCTAATAACAACACGATAGATTTTGAGGCTGAGAGACAAAAGGTTTTAGAAATGCTAGGGAAGAAGGAGAGTGTTATCAATGGCTGAAAAAGTGAAGGTCAAAGTGATAAAGATATCAACTAACTCGATCTTTCCAAGTTTGAAAAATGAGGTCCATAGCTTGAGTTGGGTGATTTTTGTTTCACAGGTCGATTAACAAAAGACGTGACCCTTGCAATAGTAATGGGCCGATTGATGGCGACTCTGACGATTTGCCTTTTGAAATAAAAAATATTCGAGGTGATAGAAATGGCACAACTAAAGAAAATCACCAAGGCTAGGACACCACGAGAATTAGAACGATTGGTTGCAGATGATACGGAGAGAGGTTGGAATGTAGTTAGTAGGATGAAATATATTTCTCAAGATCCGCGACCGTATCAAATGCTATTGATATTTAATACAGAAAATGACCAAATGAGTTTATAACAAATACACGCTGTTGGTAGAACGGCATCAGGTTAATCAATCAACATGCCACATAGCCTTTCTCCAGTGCCGAGGATGTCCGAAACGTAGAGCTTATGATCCAACAAAGTGCAGTAGATGCAAGACTTATAGGCAGTTCTGAAACATCGGGAAAGAGCTTGAGCAAATTAGTCGTTGCTTAGTTGGATTTGAAAGATATTGTTCAGCACGGGAGGAGCGAGGTAATATGTCACTAGGTTTAAAAAAGGGCACCTGTAAGTGCCCGCAAAAAATATGGTTATTTACGTTTGTCGTCAGTAAATGATGTTATGTCATTCGTCATTTTGCTGACAGAAGTAAAAGCATTATCTGCTGCTTTATTGAATTCATCTACTGCTTTGTTGATTTCTTCTGATTGAGGATGATTTTTGTCAATCTTACCAATAATAATATTTTTCAATTGGAAATATTTTTTCATTACCATCGCCTCCTAATAAGAAGTATACAATATAACGCTACGTGAGTTTCAAAAAAATGTAATTTCTTAAGAGGGAGGGTTTGTTCAGAAAGGGTGAAAGAGATGGAACTAATCTAGTTACTGAACACTTTGAGGAAAGAAATTAAGAATGGGTCACTCAAGATGGAAGTGACCCTTTAGAGGGATGATGTGACGGTCAACTAGCGCCACAACCTAGTAAGTGCGTGCGATACACTCAACGATAATTTGTGCAAATCGAAGTTCCTTATACATTAAAAAAAGCCGCAACGTTTGCAGACGCTACAGCACAGAATTGTTTTATGCCCTTTGATGTTTGATAGTAAAAACAAAAGGGTCACTTGGGATAAAAGTGACCCTTAGTAACAAGATTCGGAGGTGTAAGGCTAAATTAGTATTACCTTACAATAGTTATGAGCATTATATGCGGTAATGGCGGTATTGGGTATTAATAACATCTATTCATAAAACTAGTGCCGACAATAATCAGAAGAATGAATAGAACAACGATAAAAGCGAATGGGTTTCTTTCGCGACGCTCTTCGCGAATTTCTCCGCAGTATCCCATTAAATATCCCTCCTTTCTATAATCTATAATATGTAGAGTTATAAAAATGAGAGAGGTGGTATTAATCTAATTAATATTTTCTTTTTAAAAAAATATTAATGTTACGTATTTTGAGAAAGATTTTGAGAAGGGAGGAGATTGAAATATGAAAGCTATAGAAGATTTAGAAAAAAGACTTAGAGGTGAAATGGCTTCCAGAATGGATGATAGGGATATTGTAGACATCCTTGAAGTTCTTCAGGGTGCTAGACAGGAAATCGAACGTTTAAATCAAGTAATTACCAAACTTAGGGTAGAGCCATGTCCAATTTGTGATGAACAATAATTACTGCACACTTTGAGGAAAGAAACTATTAAAGGGTCACCAGGCTGGGAGGGCGACCCTTAAATCGGAAATGTTAATATCCAGTCATGAATGTAGCGCCGACAATAATTAGAAGAATAAATAGAACAACAATTAAGGCAAATGCAGAACCATTACGATTTCCGCCGTAATAGCATCCATCGTTAATGCCACCAACATTTCCACCATAGTATCCCATAAAAAACACCTCCTTTTTACTATTACTATATATTATGTTGGCTGCAGAGAAGGAGTATGGTTGTTAAACCATTCAGCTATAGGCATTAAAAAATATATTTTTGTGAGATAAGACCATAAAAAAAGGGCCACTTAGGATGGAGTGACCCTAAGGAAAAAGATAAGGAGGCGTAAGGCTAAATTAGCTTTACCTTACTATTATTATGATGTGATAGCTATGTTTGTATAGTGAATTGCCTGTGAAATAGATTTAAAAATAAAAAAGCCGTAGCGTTGTCACATGCTACATTAAACTAATGAACAATATGAGGAAAAAAGTTATCTTTCTTCTAATGCCAGAATCATTAATCTGTAAATGATGAATACCCCGAGGTAAGCGCCAGTCACCAAGAAAAAGGGATTTAAAAAGATGGCATGAATTGTAGTCATAAACACAGCATCATCGACAATGATTTGGTAAATGGTTGTGGACGCAATACTACCGAAAATTATTGTTGATATGACAGCAACTATATTAAAAATCTTTTTGAATTTATCGCTTTTATGTTGTAGATAAAGCATAACCACAGGCACAACTATGCTGGAGGAAACTAATAAAATTTTCAAAATGTCACTCCTTTTTACACATTGTACCCTTGAGGATTTGTAGATAAACAGAAAAGCCGCAGCGTTTGAAGACGCTACAGCTTCAGTACGAAACTATTGGAATTTTTAAGGTTTAGCAACTTTGATTAAAGCTTCTTCTCCAAAATAGAGCGATTAAAACATTGCCCTAAAAAACTCATAAAATCCCATATTCATAGGGATAGCCCAAATAAAGAATCCAAGTAGGGCAATGGTGACAAGTAAAAAATTATAAATCTTGGTTGGTAAAATATTGCCCAATAGGACTTTATAAATCGCTGCGCATACTACCATAACAACAGGTAGTAAGAGCATTGGCGGAATGAAATATAGTAGTCTTTCGCCAATTGATAATCCTGAAAATATGTCCATTGCATTACCTCGTTATGTATTTTTTGTAAATTATATTATAAAAAGCCGCAGCGTTTGAACACGCTACAGTAAACTAATGAACAATATGAGGATAAAACGAAAATAGAGCGATTATAATATCGCTCTATAATCCAGTTATGTATTAAAAATTACTTCTTATTTTCAAGTTCTTCGATACGTTTTTCTAACTTTTTGATTTTAGAATCAGCTGAAACAGCAAAGACAAATGACAAACAAGCTAAAGAAAAAGCCATAAGCGTAAAAGAGTCCATTTAATTACCTCCAAATAATAAAGAAAAAGTGTTGTAATTAATTTACGGATGCAAATGGAAAAGGTTTCAAATAGTTCATAACGATTGAAAAAGAAAAAGCCGTAGCGTCGTCACACGCTACAGCTTCCAGAATTGGTTTATGCCCTTTGAGGTTTCTCAAAAGTATTATATCACACCATAGGAGGGCAAACCTATGAAACAAGGGCAAATTAAAGTAACGAAAGAAAATTTACTGCAATGGATTGAGAATTATCGATGGATGGTTGAAACGATTGAAGAAGCAAGACAGCCAGTATCTAAGGTTGATAACAACAGTTACATTGGGGCTAAAATAGCTATGTATGGTATTGAGGCAACATTACCAAAGGTAAGTGGAGGTACAAGTGATCCGGTGTTCGCAGAAGTGCAACGCCGAGTTTATGCACTTAATTATCGTATTAAGGAATATGAGCAAAAGATTGCAGGGGTGCAGAACCGTATTCCGTTTGTAGAAGGGGACAAAGAGGTTGAAGTCCTTCATAGATTGCTAAATGGTGATAGCATGCGAGCAATCGGCAAGCACATGAAATTATCCAGTACGACGATATTTAGGGTCAGAAACAATATATTGAAACAAATGATGAAGTAGCCGAGAGGCTACTTCTTTTTAGTTAATTCTAAACGTATTGTTTATTCAACTAACGAAGCAGGCTAGTCCAAGAAGGAATTCCATTTTTATAACGAATTTAATATTAGTTTCGATGAACTATACCATAAGTAAATGAGGATTTTAATCCTCTCATTATATTCAATTAATTTTAAATATGAATAAAAAGAGGTTATACCTGCATCAAGGCATGGTGAGATTCGAACCATTCAAATACCAATCTTATGTATTAAATCAAATATATTTAATTTCCATAAAATGGATTTTATACTTTTTTGAAGCATTTGAGTACTGAGAATGGCTTATAAGATTATGGTGTACATAAAAGGAAGCTTTTTGCTTATGATTAGGAAAAAAGACCCGAAAAAAGGATGTTTTTTTGATTTTAAATTTACGATTATGAAACGGCATTATGTACGTCTATCTGGCCCCGAAAAACACCATTTCGCCCGTTATTTTTCGCGTTGTAAAGGGCCTTGTCGCAAGTAGTGTATAGTGTTTCCAATTGCATATGCTGATCTGGAATTACGGTGAGGACACCTAAACTAATGGTATATGTCACCGGCAAACTACGGCTGATAGCCCCATCAAGTGTCTGTATGATTTGTTCAGCAATCTCATTTGAGTCGGTTTCATCTTTTCCAGGAATCAGGATGCCAAACTCATCGCCTCCATAACGTACAAACAAATCTTCTTTGTCTAAATGTTGCTTAATTCTTGTTGTCAGGTCTTGCAGTACTTGGTCTCCAACGTGATGACCATAAGTGTCATTAATTGTTTTAAAGTTGTCTATATCAAAGAGCAGATAGGATAGAGGCTGTCCTTTTTTAGAATAATCAGTGAGATACTTCTTCGCCTTTTCTGTAAAGGTTCTACGGTTCAATGTGCCTGTTAAATCATCATAACTAGCTAAACGGATTAACTCGTGGTCTGCTTTTTCCTTCATTAACAGGACAAATCCTAAATTCCCTAAATTCGTAACAAGATAAATAGATAGTAAGGAAATTAATTGATAAGCTCCAGGAGTATAGAGGCTTATCGAATCTGTAGATGATAGTAGAGCAGTCACCCCTCTGACCAAAAAAGCTGCGATAACAAGAAGATATAGACTACCAATGATTCTCATAAGAAACGTGGAAGCTTTCCCCAGAACCATTCGATAAACAGGGATTAAGATTACCGCAATTACAAAGGAGTAATATGAAATTCGAACGTTTTCTTTGTTATAAAAAAGAACAATGAGTTGGAAACCGATAATGCTGAGTAGAGTCAAAACAAGATATATCATCACCATCTTGGTCTTTAGACGGAAATTATTTTGAAGATACAAAAATGCAATAATTTCTAAAGACGTTCCGATAAATAGTATAGAGTTAGCAAAAGAGATGGATAGAAAGTCGGGAATTTCTCCGCGAAAAACCATACAAAACCATGCTATGGTCTGAGAGCATTTTGCTAAGAAAAAAGTTCTGATTGCTAAACCCTTTGAATGATTATGCCCATAAGCACTAATAAGGATTAAAGTAAATAAGTAGCCTATACAGAGCAATAGAATAATTGTTTTCATATCCAAAAATAAATTCATAAAGAGCCACCTACTTATAAGCGAATTTTCAATCATTATGATTATAGCAAAAATAGGGGGCTCAACATACAACATACTTCCGTTCTTCAGAAGTGTACTTTGAATATGATGAAAGTTAACACTATTTCAACGTAATTATAAAAGTAACAGTGTTAAAATAATCAAGGTTGTATGTAACAAATGCACGGAATGGATTAATAATTTCGTGCCAGTGCTTGATAATGTGGAGGTTAAACTAATAGTAGAACAATCTTCTATTTCTGATATAAGGGTAAAAAAAACTCTTTTAGATACAACACTGAGAACCGTTTCATAAGTAAATGCGGTTTATAATAAATAGCTATAAAATTTAGTTTTTAGTCTCTTTTAGAAAGAGATATAGGTTTAAATTAGGTGACGTAGCGGGCAAAAGAGATACGTTAACGGAATATCGCAACCGCCATGATGCAGGGGAAACGATTTATGTTTATCGTCCAAGTAGTGGCGCAACAGGAGCAGCAAACTGGGCGAGTAACAACTATTCTTCTGCAAAAACTTATGACATTATTAATCTAGAGCCTTTGAGTACAATTAGTCTTAATTATTGCTCTAAATTTATTTGGCAAGCATTTTATTACGGTAGCTCAATTGATCTTACGCATATAGGATTAAAAGGTTCAAGTCAGGCGTGGGTAACGCCGGGACATATTAAAAATTCTAGTACCATGACCTCTTTAACATCATTCAAAAGTCGTGATTAAAATTTAACTATATTTAGGGGAGTGGGTAAAATAAAAAAATTTTTAATTATCCTTGCTATTCTAATATTAATTATTTTCGCTTCTGTTGCTTTCGTTCAATTTAAAAAACAACAGGCTTCCGATAAAGTGATGCAATACTTAACGGAAGTAAGGGGCTATAAGGAATCGGAAATAATAACCCTTGAAAGCAAGTATACCTTTTTTGGCATACCCAAGTATCACGTGGAAGTAACTTTTAAAAACGAACCCAAAATCGTCTATCTTTATTTCGCTAATGATTTAAAAGGGCAGTTTGAATATTACGAGATTGATGGTAAGAAAATTCCTACCGAAGACTTAAAAAATTATGATCCGGCATAGAGCAAAGTAAGCACGAAATATAAAAAATAACGCTCCTTTATGGTAAGTACGACGAATAGCCAACTATCGAAAGTTTTTTCAGATAGTTGGCTATTTTACATATGTAGCTTGGGTATTTTCCAGCTAATAGTTATGTGAAATCTAGGTTGATGATGGAATGGTAAATTAGGTAGCTCTGTTATTGGTCTTACTAGATATTGATAGAAATCGATTCCGTTTGCAGATCAATTAAAAGACGAGTTGCACAAATTATTATTGGCTTCACAGGTGGATAACTCAAAGGAGTTTTTCATGGCTAAAGAGGTTATATTCCAAATATTAAGGGATTTCAGGGCTTCCGCTACAGATGGTGGTAGTCCTATTTTTAAAGAAAGGACCGATTACTATGGAAATAATTAAAATACCTGTAGAAAGAATAAGTCCAGCACCTTACAATCCACGTGTCGAAGAATATGAGATATTGAAGCGGTCTATGCAGGAATTTGGTTATGTAGAACCACTTGTATGGAAAGAACGTACAGGTAATCTCGTAGGGGGACACCAACGTTTTAAAATTCAAATTGCTGAAGGACATCGTTAATACGATCGAAGAAATCTAATCCCAGTTGGATCACGATTTAAAAACCATAGTGGACATGCGGTATTGGGATATGGAAAAGAACTGTTATGAGTGGGAAGACATTGCAGACCGATTGTATATGTCGCGAATAAGGTGCTACGTAAACGCAATGCTTTAATAGATGAAACAGCCAAGCGTTTAGCATGGGCTTAATGTATGAAGAATATATTAATTTAAATGTAAAGGATAGAAAAGGGGATGGGAGATATTGGTTTAATAAATATTATTATGAACGCATTTGGGATTACCATGATAACATTGTTTCTTTTTCTTTGGACACTTGATGAAGACAAATGGAGTTTAAGTGGTATATCTTCTTACGTAGTTCCTACAGCATTAATATATTTTGTTGTTTTTGTGTTTGTGTAGAAGATCGAAATTTCTAGTATTCAATATAGTGAACTTCCTAACACTAGCGAAGTTCAAGTAAATCTGTAGTAAATTGATATTGTGAAGTAATAACAAAAGCGCACGGAAATGCGTACACAAAATTTCCTTACAAATATAAGCACGTTTGCTTGTACGTGTATTTCGCAAACAAGCATGAGAGGCTACTAAATTGGTAGTCTCTTTTCTACGCATTTGTATTATTGGTATCCTTCTACAATATAATTAATGTAGAAGGAGTGAATGCCAATGAAAAAGTTATCCATAACTTATTGTGAAGCAGATGGTAAATGTCATATTAAAACGTTTACTAATACGATACCTGTATTGCCTAATGTAGGAGATAAAGTAGGGTTGGGAAATTCATTTTACAAAGTAGAGAGAAGGGACTTTGTATATGTAGAAGAACTTAATACTGTTGAGGTATATATTTTCTTGAGTTAATGAATAAGGTCACATCCAATTAGGTGTAGCTTTTTATTTTTGTTTTCTACTGAAATCATGAGGTGCTTTTTGGGCAATAGAAATAGATGATAGCCTAATTCAGGGGTTTCATCTAAGAATAGCTTGTAATAAGTCTAATATTATTCATCCGCATTTTCACATTCGCATGTTTAAAAAATTACTTTCAAACACACGTCTTTGTTTTATTAAAAAATCTAATTATAAATAAAAATTTAGAGTATAAGTATTTTTTCCTTTGTCCCATCGATGAATAATGTAAATAAAAACAAGGAGAGATACAAAATGAGTTTTGGCAGTTCCAAAAGAAGTAAAAAGGGATCAACTTATAAAAGAATTAGCAGAATTCATGAAGATTGCGAAGAAAGTTGTAATAACAAAATGTTTGTCAAGCATTACAAGTCCCACAAGAACCTGTAGGTATGGGGCTTCCAGGGTTTGCTTATATTTATGATACAACTTTTCAACAAAATATCCCGAATAATGGTCAAGTTACTTTCAATACAAATGGCAATATTACACCTTCAGGGTTTTGTAACTCATGTACCAGGAACAGCACCTATTACTATAACTCAAATGGGTACTTACCTTATTACCTATGAGGTGTTCGTTTCAGGTGGCCCTTATGCATTTGCTCTTTTCAATGGCGACAACCAAATATCAGGTTCCAATTATGGAGACACTACTGGTAACGCAACGAAAAATGGTCAAGTAATAACTACTTTAAATGAATTAGATGTTCTTTCATTAAGAAATATTTTTGCCGGCCCAAAAAATTTAGGAAATGCCGTTTTGGGCATCTCGGTTATCAGCGCGTCTATTGTCATTTTAAAATTATCTTAAGGGTTTTATTGCGAGTCACATCTGACAAGGTGTGGCTTTTTACATTTATAGCTTAGCTTTATTCTTACAAATAGAAGTTTGAGAGGAGTGGTTATCATGTGAACTTCGTCAACTTTCCATAATTCAGTCAAACTTACTATGAGCAACAAGTGCACGGAAATGCAATATAAATAAAAACACAATTCGCATTACAAATATAACGTGGTGTAGCTCTACCACGATTTCGCAAGTGAGCTAACTTGGCAATTAAATATTATACCGCAGTAGAAGAGCCTTATCCCTAGCACGGTAAGGCTTTTTATATGGGATATAAATTACATAATCTTTATCTTTCAACCAAGAAAGGCGAAGCGTTCACTTAATCATACTGAGGAGATTGGTGACGAAGATTCAATTCAAAAGTACAATCAGTTGGTACGCAATAGACAAGCAAAAGTACGTGAGTTTGTAAATGAGCATGATCTTGCTCGACGATATGACAAGGAAAGGGTGATTAAATGAAAAGGTCAATTATAGAGGGAAATTTAAAAGGATCACCCGAAGGATAGCGACCCTTAGTATAAATTTGAAGTTGTAAGGTTAAATTAGTGTTCCATTACAATAGTTATGAGCATTATAGGTGGTATTGGGTATTAATAACCTTTATGCATGAAAGTAGCACCAATAATAATCAGAAGAATGAATAGAACAACAATTAGCGCAAATGCTGAACCAGTTCCACTCCCGTAATATTCAGACATGGTATTGCCTCCTCTCTATTATTTATTATATGTACAATTGTCTAAAGGAATTGGGATATTTATCTTAGGAATCCTTAGTAAAAGATTAAAAATAGTTTTATGGTGGCGGGGTAAACAAGAAGGATCTTCCGTATATCGGGATAGCGCTTGGTACTGGATTGTTGTCAGGGTATGAAGATTTCACATTCAAACCGAATGGTAATACAACACGTGCCGAAGTAGCGACAATCCATATCCGCTTTATGGACACATTGAAGAAAGCACCGACTGATTTCACAGGGTCACAGGAACTTCTAGAGGTTGCTAATACAGGAACAAATATCTTGACTATCACAAATTTTAAAGAATTAGGTGGATACAAAGACGTTCTTGGCAAACGTCATACTTACGCGAACAATACAGGTGTTGCAACAATTGAACATGCTATCTATGTGGATACAACAAGCTCAAAACCAAAAGGTATTTTTAAAGATATGTTTTTCAATGAAAAATCCGAAGATTCCATTCTGCTAAATAAAGGTATTTTCGCAATTTATTATGAATACACTTTCAAACCAAGTAGAGATGTAAGTATTCAAAGTATAGCCAATGGTTCAGATATGCACTTTACTTCAAACTTTATAGTTAATAAAAGTAAAATTGAAAAGTTTAATTTATCATCCCCAATAAACACATCAAAAAATGAGTTTCTTAAGGGTGAGACATATCGCTATTGGGCTCATAATAAAATTGGTACTCAACCAGGTAGACAGTTTGGGAGTCGGACAGATGATGGAAGTCTTTTCTATTATGAAGTACCAAAGTAGGAGTTGAAATGTAAAAACAGCAGGAGAAGATGAGGAAATTCAGTTTTGCGAAGCAAGCTTTAAAAACGCAAATAGAAAAATTGCTGATGAAACGGATAAACAAATAACCAGGCGCTCATTAAAATGTGAGTACCTGGTCTTTTTTTTGTGATGAATATTAAAAAATTATGAAACTTCTATGGACCACAAATCGAGAAACAAGTGTGTTCTTTGAAATTTTTTTGTACCCAATCATCTATTTTGTTAAAAAAACGGATGAAATCGATGTTCATTGAATTATTTAAAGTACATGCAATGAAAGCGATTTGATTCCATTGTTCAAGGTTAACTGAATTTGGGCCAAAGTAATTAAAATTCGGTAAAACTTCATATATATGTAGATATAAAAAAGCAAATGCTTCTTCTGTTAAAAAAATTGAAGATTCATGCCAATGTTCATGTTTATAATCACCGCGCATGAATTCAAAAACATCACGTTGTTGTAAGTTTTTTAATGTATGAATTTTAATCATTTAATCCTCTTTATCTAAAAAGCCACTCATTTGAGTGACTAATTTTATTATTTATTAACTTCTATTGTATGAACAATATCTTCACCTTGTTTATCAAAGTTGGAATTTTCAGGTGCACTTACACGAATTTCAATTGTTTTTAAATCTTCAACTTTTGATTTTTTTAGAACATAAACATTATAGCCTTCATGCTCTACTTGACCGAGATAATCACCTTCTATATGTTCAGATAAAATCATATCCGGCTCTAGTTGTTCTTTTGTATTCGTTATGATTACTGCTTGCCCCAGATAGAAAGTCATATCTTCTTTAGATGTATTTTCACCATTCATAGAAATAGTAATTGCATTCACTTCTTCTCCGACAGCGACATCAAATAGATTTGCAGCTTCTTCTGTTTTTACTGTAATTCTTTTTAACTGTACGGCATCGATATTGTATTTCATTGGTCCAGTTTGTCCACTAATATCTAATTCTTTATCAGTATAAGTATTAATGCTTTTTAAATTATCATCTTCTTGGACATCATCTTTTTTATCGTCATCTTTCTTATTCTCATCTTTTTTAGAAGAATCATTTGTTTTGTCTGATGATACTGGTGTTTGCACATCCTCTTTTTTCGGTTCTTCTTTAGCTTTGTCTTCTCCGCAGCCAGCTAATCCTAAGCTTAATACTAATGCAGCACTAAAAATTAATTTTTTCTTCATTTGTAAATCCTCCCTCTATATTTCCATTCTAGGGAATTTTGAGGGAAAAGTACATGTAAAAAACAGACAAAATGTGATTAGTTATCTGTTTTAACATAGTCTTGATTGTTTAGCCGTATTTGTCCTGTAGGGGCATATAGTATGGCAGTAGAGAGTTTAAATAATAATGCGATAATTCATTTTAAGATGAAACAGTGAATAAGGGTAACTTATCATACGGTATTCAGGAGTTGGAACAACGTAATGGTGAATCTGTAGCTAAAGCATTTTGCTGGGACCTTGAAACAAACGTACGCCAAGAAAAAGTATTCACAGTAAAACATGCAATCGGTACAAAAAAAGGTTTAAAGCAATTAACTGATCCTCGCGACATTTACGAAAAAGTAGCAAACGATGGAGCACGTCGATTACGTTCTTGCATTCTTGGTGTTATCCCGGGTGACATTGTTGATAAAGCGGTTTCGCAATGTACAGAAACGCTTGCTGGTAATAGTAAAGGTCCATTGAAAGACAGAATTGCTTCCATGTTAAAAGGTTTTAAAGACCATTATCGAGTTACACAAGAAATGGTAGAAAAAAAGTTTGGCTACAACGCTGATTCTTTCAGCGAGTACGACTATGTAGAACTTCTTAACATCGCTAACAGCTTGAAAGACGGCATGTCAAAAGTTGAGGAGTGGTTCCCGAAAGAGGATGCTAAAAAGCAATCCAGTGGATTAGGTGATGATTTTAAAGCTCAAGCAGAACCAAAAACAGAGGTGAAACTAGATGCAACAAATGACATTCCAATTGAACAGCCAGAATTATCACTCGAATGAGGCGAATCAGCACTACATGTCAGTATCACAGTTTAAGGGTGCTATGGAATGCGAAGCTAGAACATTGGCAGAGGTAAGGGGCGAGTTTACTCGTCCTCCCTCTACAGCATTAATGGTTGGTTCATATTTACATGCTGCTTTTGAAAGCAACGAGGCATTTGCTGAATTTAAAGAGCTAAATCACCACAGTATTTATAACAGTCGTAGTAACAAATATAAGGACTATGAAAAAGCTGACGACATGATTGAGACCATTAAAAATGACGAGTTTTGCATGTTCGCTTTACAAGGTGAGAAAGAGGTCATTTATACAGGTGAGTTATTCGGTGTTGAGTGGAAAATCAAGATCGACAATATAAATCATGAACGTGGATTCTTAAAAGAGCACTCAGGAGCTTCGTAAGCGTTACTGGAGCGAGAAATATAATACATGGGTTTCATTTATACAAGCCTTTGATTATGTGCTTCAGATATGGTTGTATCGAGAAATCATCTATCAAAATACAGGGCGTTATTATGATCCATACATTGTTGCGGTAACAAAAGAATCGCCACCTGATAAAGCAGTGTTACACTTCGATACATCACGTTTCGACTTCGAGAAGGAATGTGTTCGAACGATGCTGCCAAGCATCATAGAAGCGAAGTTAGGACGCAAAAAACCACATCGATGTGATAAGTGCGAATACTGCCGGGCTACAAAGAAGTTAGAAGGCACATTTGATATTGAATATCTACTGGATTAGGTGGTGCTATTGGATGAATAACGTGCCGTCAAAGGTATTATTGCCTGAATGGATATTCGAGCAGGCGGAGGATAACGACGAAATTAAGCGATTGGTACTGAAATACATGACCAGGTATCCGAATTACAGGGTGGTCAATGTGAGTGGTAGTTTCGCAGTTTGCGAGAGGTTAGAGAGCTTTTTATAGAAGCTCTCCAATTACTAAATTACTTTTCTAACTTATCAGCAATTCTTAATAGAATTTCAGTTTGTTCTTTTTGTATTTTAATGATTTTGATTGCGAACCAGACTATAAATACTATTGGTCCAAGATAGATAATTAAAACAAAAAGAATAGGTATAATTCCAAATAAAATTTCCATAACTGTACAAAAACCTCCTTGTTGGATTATTGTACCATAATTTTTTGTGGGTTAGAGGGCGATTTTAGGATAGTGTTTCTAATTACTATAAATCTGTTTTTTATTAATAATTAGAATATTACGTTAAAAGGAGATGCGAGGGTAAATGGCAAAATTCAGATACGTCTATACAACTTTTTGGAACGATCCTCGTGTGGTTGAGGAAATGACAGCAGAGGATAAATACTTCTTCCTGTATTTGCTGACAAATGAAAGCACGACTCAAATTGGCATCTATCAAATTACCAAAAAGCAAATAGCTTTTGATATGGGTTACTCAATGGAAAGTGTTGGAGCATTACTACAACGCTTCAGAGACCATCACAAGCTTATTAAATACAATGAAGAAACTCGTGAAATAGCTATTAAAAATTGGGGCAAATATAACCTGAATCGTGGAGGCAAACCTATTCTTGATTGTGTGAAATCAGAACTAAAAGAAGTGAAAGATACTTCATTAATTCAGTGGGTAGGCGAAGGAGTCTCGAATGATTCTGTACGTAACGTCTACGAGTCGTATTATGTTACGTCACACGATACGTATAACGTAACGCAAGAAAATGAAGAATCCAGTAATGATGCGGGTTCTTACGATACGTCAACGATAAGTGGACAAAAAGAAAAAGAAGAAGAAAAAGAAAATAAAAAAGAAAAACAAACAACAGATGGTGAAGTCGGTCAGTCGGTGGTCACTGAGGAACAATTAATTTTTTTAACTAAATTCTATGATGAAAACATTCAAAGAGCATCGGGCTACATTTGTGAATGTATAGAACACATGGCAAGATAAAATGATCCAGCACTTGTTTATGAAGCCATGAAAATCACAGCACTTCAACAACCGAACAAACCCATGCAGTATACGGAACAAATATTAGCGAACTGGAGAAAGGATTATATAACAAATGTTGAGCAACTAAAGGCCAAGGAAGAGAGAGATAAAATCAAGCGACAACAATCATACCAGTTATCTTACCAAAAGCCTAAAGGTCGAACTGAGGTAGTGCCTGAGTGGTTCGCTAATCGTAATGAAGGTGAAGAAGTAACACCAGCTGCTGAATCTAATAACAACACGATAGATTTTGAGGCTGAGAGACAAAAGGTTTTAGAGATGCTAGGGAAGAAGGAGAGTGTTATCAATGGCTGAAAAAGTGTAGGTCAAAGTGATAAAGATATCAACTAACTCGATCTTTCCAAGTTTAAAAAAAGAAGTCCATAGCTTGAGCTGGGGTGATTTGAATAAATAATCGAGATTGTTTCACTGGTCGATTAAAAAAAGACTTGACCCTTGCGATAGTGTGGACCGATTGATGGCGACTCCGACGATTTGCTTTTTTAAATAAAAAATATTCGAGGTGATAAAAATGGCACAACTAAAGAAAATCACCAAGGCTAGGACACCACGAGAATTAGAACGATTGGTTGCTGATGATACGGAGAGAGGTTGGAACGTTGCGAGTCGGATGAACTACATTTCTCACGATCCACGACCTTATCAGATGCTATTGAAATTCAACACTGAAAGGGAACAGGTGAGTTTATGAACTTAACAAAACTATTTGAAACACAAGCAGCATTGGACGAGCATATACAGAAAAAACAAGGACAACAAACAGTGAACCTTAAAAATATGATTCTAGCAACAATTGTTGAAATCAGTGAAATGTCTAATGAGTGGCAAGGTTTTAAGGACTGGAAAGTCAATAAGCAACCAAAAGAAGGGGTGTTAGAGGAAATTGCAGATGTACTAAGTTTCATTTTGGTGGTAGGTAATCAATTACAGCATCGTGGACCATTAATTATCTATCCAGAAGGTGATAGTAACCGACATGGACTTGTAGCTCCAGACACTACTAGTCAAATCCTCTACTTAATTTCGTACTTTATACGATTATGGGAGTATGAAGAAATTGAAGAAGGTTATCGAGATGTACTAACTACATTTGCTATTTTAACCGAAATGCTTGGATTCACATGGGATGAAGTAGAGACGGCTTACTACGAAAAGAATAAGGTCAACCATGAGCGTCAAAACGCTGGATATTGAGGTGCAACATGAACGAATACGCACTTTATAAAGGTGAGCAGATGGTTGCCGTTGGAACAGTATATGAAATAGCCGAGGAACGTGGTGTAAAGCCAAAAACAATTCAGTTTTATGGGTCAGGCACTTATCAACGACGTTCGAAAAGTAAAGTAAATAACAGATTACAGCTTGTTAAGCTCGAAGATTAAGGATGTGGAAACATGAACACTTTAAACATTTGAAATACCAGGGGTCATACAACCTCAAGAGCGACCTCGATTTAGTAGACGCGGCAAGAATGTTGTTACACACGACGCACCAAAGAGTAAAGACTTCAAGGACTTTGTAAAGCTCATAGCATGGCAAAATAAGCCATCAGAATTGATTACAGGACCGATTAAGCTACAAGCTGATATTTATCTCATGCCACCGAAAAAATACCATACAGGACCCAAAAGAGCACTAATAGCTAGTGGTGAATTACGACCGACTACGAAACCCGATGCGGATAACCTGATTAAGGGCATAAAGGATGGAATGAGTAAAATCATTTGGCATGATGACGCACAAATCGTTGAACTAAATGTTCGTAAGTTTTATTCGGAACAACCTAGAGCAGAGGTGACGATTGAATGGGGAGCTTAACGGTACGTAAGGAAGTTAAACAGCGTAGAGCAAGGCTTATCAATCAACAGGACCACATAGCTTTTCTCCAGTGCAAGGGATGTCCAAAACGCAAAGCTTATGATCCAAGCAAGAAATGTAGAAGATGCAAGACTTACAGGCAACTACGAAGTATTGGGAAAGAGTTGGAGCAGATTAGTAATATGCGTAGGTGGGTTAAGTGAACGTTTGGGAGATCATAGGGAGTTTAGAGCATCAAATTTGATGCTCTAATATCAGTGTTCTTAGTCTTCATCTTCATTGGGTTCGTGAAGAAAGGTAATTGTACGGTCCGATATGCTTATTTTAGTTATTACATTATACGTATTACGATGAACTTCGACTGAATCTTCTTCTGATGTAAGGGTTAATGCAAGGTCATCATCCCAATCGTGTATACAAAATTTATTTGGATTATCCATGTTAACGTATACAGAAATAGTTTCGTGTGCTAGTAGAGTCCAGCCATTTGTTAAAGCAGTTTTCTTTGTTTTGTTCAATATTATCACCTCAGTATATAGATGTTACTATTATAGGAATTTATTTAACAAAAAACCATGGTAATACAGACCATCCAAATATTACCCATTTTTGCTTATAAATATGAGGAAAAGAAAAAGCCGCAGCGTCGTCACACGCTACAGCTCAGAATTGGTTTATGCCCTTTGACGGTGCTTAACAACATTATTATACCACACCGTAGGAGGGCAAACCTATGTTAAAAGAAAGAACATTAGTTATTACACTGGATGCATTAGATTCAATGATTACAGACTACCACTGGATGGTTAATGCCATCAAAGAAATGCGAGCAGAAATGGTTATTGGGGCAAAAACGGCACAGTATGGAATCGAGGCTACACTACCGAAAGCAGCAGGTGGTGTAGGAGATCCTATCCAATTAGAACTAAATAGACGTTTCAGACATTCGAGAAGAATAAAGGACTATGAACTTAAAATATTAGAGGTTCAGCAAAGATTGGACAAGATTGTTGATTCTCGTGATGCTGAAATATTATTTTGGTTATTAGAAGGTAAGTCAATGAGGTGGATTGGTAAACATATGAATTTGAGTCATACCAATATACAATTGATTCGTAAAAATATAGTAAGAAAGATGATCGAATAAAAATTTAAAAAGCACTCACTATATGAGTGCTTTTGATTAATTTTTATTAAGATTATTTAATTCTATTTGCATATTATTTAAATTGTTTTTAATGTCTAATACAATATTTTGTAGATAGATAATTTCTTGTTTTGTAATCTCTTTTTTTGTAATAGCTTTATTAACTTTTTCTTTTGGAATATAAATCTTATAAGTGGCAAAGTTGGATGTTTCAAGAAAACTAAAAATAAAAGCCATTATTGCGAAAACTAAAGGTATTGTATAGGTGGAATTTACAGGATGTAAAATTAAAATACAAAAATGTTCTATGTATCCAATAGGATCTTTTAAAAAATTTGGGGGTTCACTAAATTCTTCGAATTTTTTTGTAGGAATAAAGTTTTTTGCTGTTGAGAGTACTGCTAATAAAACTAAGCTTAAATTACCAAAAAAGTTCTTCAATTTTATTAGAGACTGTTTTGAAATATATTGTCGCTTAAAAAAATAAATTAAAAAAAATCTATGTACTATATATGTGAAAAAAGGCGGTAGTATAAAAACAGTTATAACTATACTTACTTTACTTACAGAATTCCCATATTTACCTATATATATCCCTAGTGTAATTACTGCCCATAATAGTAAAAATATAGTAACTGATACAAAAGAAGTGATAGTAAATACACTTTTTTCAATAAAACTCATTTCTCTTTTTGTCGTATATAACTCTTCTTTACTCATAAATAACTCCTTTCATTTTGTTATTTTATAACAAAAAGTATATTTTTCCAAACTTGCCGTACTTTCAACATTAGGTGAGATAAAAATAATAATGTAAAATCGGAGGTAGGTCGGCGCGGTAAGGTTTTCCTCCCTTGGTATTTATAGAATCCTAAATATTAGGGAAAGACATTACACGGTCGGCCCATATTTTTTTAGAGATTGGTATCTTAATTAATATAAAAGGCTAAAAATTGCTGAAGGAGTGGTTTTTATGTGAACTTCGTCCACTTTCCTTAATTCAGTCAACCTTACTACAGTAACAAAGTGCACGGAAATGCACTATAAATAAAACACAATTCGCTTTACAAATATAACGTGGTGTAGCTCTACCACAGTTTCGCAAGTGAGCTCTCGACAAAAGGCTTATCACAATTATATAGACAAATTCAAGGCCCAATGAGTGGATTCAAGGGGCTTTTTTATATCAAAATCTTATTACATAGTTTTATCATCTCGGTTTATGATTAGGTAGGAGGATTACTATGACAAATAATAAATCAGAAAACCATGAACAAAACCAGAAGCAAAAGAAAATAAAATGGAAATTCGAGTGGAGAAACCAGGATTGGGTATGGCTCATGTTAATTTTGAGTGCAATAATATATTTTCTCTTAACCTTTAGACTCGCTGATAACATTCAGGTTGTAGATTTATTTTCGTTTATTTCTAGTTCCGTTTCTATTGCTTTAGCTCTAGTGGCGATTTTGATAGCATTAAATCAATCTAGGGATAATGAACAACTTTCGTCAACTTTAAAAACAACTATGGCTATAATGAATGAAAAATTAAGTAGCGTAGATGAAAAAGTAAATAAAATTGATCCAGATGTACTTTCAAGAGTTTTACAACAAAAGATTGATAATGTAATTACAGATATTAGTAGAAGTGTAAAAGCTGATAGTGGAATTAGCCCAGAGGAAATTGAAGAAAAGTATTTACATGAATTAAATCAACTGAAGTTAGATTTTGATTCGGTAATTGAAAATATTAATAATACTAACACGGTGCCATTTCTTCCTTTGTATAACATTGGTGATGAAGTAATTCACAAAAAGTGGGGAAGAGGAACCGTTACTGATGTGAGAGGATATGGAGATTCGACTGAAGTTGATATAAGGTTTGATGAAGTTGGTGTAAAAAGGCTACTAGCAAAATTTGCACCTATAATGAAAATGGGTTAAACATCCTTCGGGATGTTTTTATTTTGCTTTGAAAACTGCATCAAACAGCCAAAACACTTTGTTATGAGAGGGCAGAGCTGGGTGTGGTCTTGAAGGTGGAATTTGTAGAAAAATGTTCCAAATTTACATCTCTCGGCTTATGATTGATAGTGAGGTGAAAAAATTGAATTTAGTTGACGTAATAACACCAGGAATCGGTTTAATAACAATATATTTTTCGTGGAAGAGCTCAAATAAATCAAATAAAACTAATCTTAAATTAGGCGAATTACAGGATTCAACTGCAGGTAAACATCGAATAGTAGAGAATATTGGCGCTCAAAGAATTGTTTGGATTAATAATGTGAGAGAATTATTTGTAGAATTTAATTCTTTATGCGCAGAATTACAGATTAATAATGAACTAGTTTTATTAAATGGAGTTGATGAAAACAAAGAGGGAAAATTGATTTCATACTCCCAACAACTATTAAAAGTTATGAATAATATCGAATTATACTTGAATCCCAATGAACCATATTCTCAATTTTTGTTTGATCGCATGAAAGAAATGCGTGAGAAAGTACATGATGTTAACACAGTTTATCATATGTTTAATTTACATAGAGAGATGGTAGTATTCGCACAAAATGTAATATTGAAAGCTGAATGGAGAAGGGTGAAGAAGGAAACAGATAAAGGGGAATTCATAGATAAAAAAGATATGCTCAAGATTTTTAATGAAGTTGGAAAAGAAATGAATCCAGGGGCACATGAGAGTATATTAGAAAAGTATTTTAAAAAGACATAATTGCATGTCTTTTTTATTTTGCTTTGAAAACTGCATCAAACAGCCAAAACACTTTGTGATGAGAGGGCAGAGTTTGGTGTGGTTTTGAGAGCAAAAAGTTGTTACAAATATTTCACCTTCTGATTTATTATTGGGTAGGAGGTGATAATAATGAGGAAAATGTATTTGTATTTAGGAGCCATTGTAATTTTCACTCCAATATTGTTAGGATTATTATTAAATATACCTACAGGTTTTTTAACTATTGGTGATGAATCTGCTTGGGTAGGATTTTTCGGTAATTATTCCGGAGGAATAATTGGTGGTATAGTAGCTTTATTAGTTGCCAGCTTTCAAGTAAAAAAAGAAAGTCAGTATCGTAATAGAGAAGAGGCTAAAAAACATGAATATACAATAAAAATTATAGAAAGATTTATTTTTCAGGAAATGAGAGACAATTTAAGTATGATTAATGAGCATACATATTTAGCATTGGAAAATAGGGCCGAAGGTAAACAAACTAGTCATGGTACAAACTATGGGTTTATCTTTACAACTTACTATGAATTAAGATATGAACTAGCCAAAAATCTTAAGGTTGAAAATCAAAAATTATTTGAAGACATTATTGAATTTTATGAACAGTTGAGGCTTATAAAAAATAAACCTCAAATTGATGATTTATCCCGTGGTGAGGCTAAAACTATAGTTGAAAGTTTAAATAATTGGATTATAACTTTAGATAGTATTTAACGTCCTTCGGGGTGTTTTTCTTTTGTCTTTAAAAGAAAGTATCGAGCAGTTCCTACCCGTGGCTACTAACGGTACTTACTTTTGAGAGCAAAAAGTTATTAAGGTTTTGTATAGTCTTCTTGTCCTATTATAAAGAAAGGAGGCTGGAGAATGAAAAAGAACTATAAACTATTAATGCAAGCTAAGGAAATAAATAAATTCTTTAAAAAATCTTCTAAACTTGATATTTATGATAGCCAAGCTATGAAGTCTCAATTACAAGTTACTTGGAAAGAGATTAGTTATGAAGATTTAGAAATAATGGAGGTTACTATCCAAAATGATATTAACAACCAAAATTCAACCTTGAACCTTTTTGGATTATCATTTGGTTTTATTGTTACTCTAGCAATTGGATTTTTTGCCGCATTTGTTGCGTTTGTTGCATCATCTAATGATGAATCTTACAAATCACAAGTATTTACACTTATAACTCGTGTAATATTAACATACATAATCTTAGTTGCTATTCATTTCATTTATAGTTGGTTTATGCACAAAAAGTACAACAAAACACTTACTATTATTAGGATTTTAAAAGATTTAAAAAAAGTATGAGCAAAATAAATAGAAGGAGGCTGCCACAATAAAAGTGGTAGCTTTTTTTATTGGAGGTGGTGTTTATGAGATATGGCTAGACAAAGAGACCCTAGAAGAGATGAAGCACTAAAAATATTTAAACAGCATAATGGCGAGGTAACTAATCGAGCAATAGCTGAACAATTGGATGTACCAGAGAAAACAATTTCAGCATGGAAAAGCCGTGATAAGTGGAATGTAGTACTACAAACAAATGAATGCAGTACTACAAATGAAACTGCAAAAGAGATTGATGTAGTAGAAGTCATCAATGATAAGCCTCCTAAGAAGGATGGGCGAGTGAAGAAGAGGAGTGGCAATCCAAATCCTCAGAATCAGTTCACCAAACGGAACAGGGCTGCTATGATTCATGGCTTGCGAAGTAAATTCCTGTTTGACGAACAAGTCGAAATCATGGAGGCTTTGCAGGACTTCGATGTGGTTGATCAGCTATGGTTACAGATTGAATTAAGCTTCTCTGCTATCATCCGTGCTCAAAAGATTATGTGGGTTGAAGATCCATTCGACCATTTGAAAGAAATCAGTGGTGAAATGGATGCTGAGGGCATGAGCAAGACAGATTACAAGGTTATTTATGCTCATGAACGCTATGAATCTTATATCAAGGCACAAACAAGGGCATTTGCAGAACACCGTAACTTGGTTAAGCAATTCCTTGATTTAACTACTGAGGATGATGAAAGACGCTTGAAATTGGAGCAGATGAAAGTATCTATCGAGAAAACAAAAGCCGAAACAGACTTTGCAGAGATGCGAGCTGCTAAACTACGTGGCAACAAGAAAGATACATCGATGTTGGATGCATTGGTGGAAGGTCGTAAACAATATCAAGCTATGAAGGAGAAAGGTGTTAATGAGTAAAATAAACATTAAATTCTCTCCTAAACAGCTTGAGGCTATTTATCGTGACTATAACTACACATTCGACGTTCTTGAAGGGACACCTAGATCTGGAAAGACAACAGCTGGACATTTTCGCTATGCTGATTACCTAACGTGGACAAGAGATACAAACCACTTAATTGTTGCGTATAACCAGGAGCAAGCATATCGCTTATTCATCGATGGTGATGGCACCGGACTTAAACACATATTTGGTGACTTAGCTGAAATAAAACACGACGAACATGGCTCACACCTTGAAATTCACATTCCAAATGGTGTTAAAAAGGCTTATTACAAAGGCGGAGGGAAATCTAACAGCGTTGGTGCAATCACTGGTATGTCGCTTGGTAGCGTGGTATTTTGCGAGATTAACTTATTGAACATGAAAATGGTTCAAGAGTGCTTTCGACGTACCTTTGCTGCATTAGATCGCTATCATTTAGCAGATTTAAACCCTCCAGCACCACATCATCCGGTTATTAGCGAGGTATTCGATGTTCAAAACACTCGCTGGATGCATTGGACTATACAGGATAACCCAATAATCACCGAAGAACGTAAACAAGAAATTTACGAGATTCTTTCCAAGAACCCTTACTTGTTTGAACGTGACTGGGAAGGCAAGCGTGTCATGCCACAAGGCGTTATTTACGGCATTTTTAACATGAAGAATAACGTTCTACCGAAGATGCGAGGGCAGATTTACGAAATGTTTTTCGTGACCGATGGTGGTCAATCGGATGCTACTTCATGCAGTTGTAATATTGTTGTGAAGTATGAGGATAAATTCAGGCTGCTACGTGTGGCTAACTATTACCATAGTGGAGCTGAGACTGGGCAAGTCAAAGCGATGTCTACTTATGCCAAAGAGCTAGTTAAATTCAAAGATTGGTGTGTTAATAAGTTTGAACTGCGATATACAGAGTTCTTTGTTGACCCAGCGTGTAAATCTCTCCGTGAAGAATTACACTTGTTAGGCGTCCGAACAAAGGCAGCAGATAACAATAGCAAAGATATTACAGGAACCTCGAAAGGAATTGAGGTAGGGATTGAACGACTACAAAACTCAATGACTAACGAGCATTTTTTTATTGTTGAAACAGATAGCGAATACGATCATTACGATTTTTTAAAAGAGATTGGTATGTATGTCCGTGATGATAACGGCAATCCAATAGACGAATTTAACCATGCGCTTGATGAATGTAGATATGCTAATAACTATTTCTTCAAACGATATTTACGTGGATGAATTTAACAGGGGAAAAATGTTATACTAATTAGATACGAAAAATATAATTTAGTTTAAACGGAGTGAAGCATATGAGTCGCAACGAAGAAGTTTTGACACCAGAGCAAAAAGCAAAAAAATATATGAAAGCACTATTAGAAGGAGCAGAATTGCCGCCAGAGGATGAATTTATTACAGTTATAGATGTTATTTGCTTTACATCAATGTCCATCACTGGTGCAGCGGACAAATACAAAAATTGGATAAATGATAAATCTAATTACATTAAGATATTAAGTACCAACACTTTAACCAAAGCGTTCAGGGATAATTCTTCTGAAGTAGGTATAGTTGTCACTTTCGAAAGAGAAGCTAATTATAAGGATAAAGTATAAAGTAATAGATAAGACAGACTTGGGGCGAATTCGTAAATTCATTGGTTGAAAACTTTGAACCAAAAATAAAAAATACAAATACATCTAATGAAAAAGAAAGATAAAAAATTAAATAGAAAAATTGTAATTCGATCACAGCAATGTGGTCGTTTTTTATTTGTATAGGTAGGTGATAACATGTTCAACAAAACAATTAACTGGATGAAAGGGGTGATGGTTAAATTGGGTTTAGTGCAAAAAATAAAGGATGTCTCGGATATTAAAAAGATACCCGTCGTGTATATAGTAAAGACAGTAATGGAGAGACTTATTATCGTTATAATGAAATGACCAACCAAGTCCTATTTGAAGAAGATACAAGTGGTGTCATAACAAAAGCTTACACGTATGACGATAACGGAAATCTGTTAACAATGACATATAAGGGTGCAACGTATTACTATTTAACGAACTACCATGGGGATGTACTAGCCCTAACAAATGCAAATGGTGATATTGTGGCAGAATACACATATGATGCATGGGGCAATACATTGAGTCAAAGTGGTATAATGGCATCTATAAATCCATATAGATATGCTGGTTATCGTTATGATGAAGATACAAAGCTCTACTATTTGATGGCACGTTACTATAATCCAGATACAGGTGTATTCTTATCCTTGGACCCAGCAAGCGGGGATTTAATGAATCCGTTATCACTAAATGGATATAATTATGCAAATAATAATCCGGTGATGTATGTAGATCCTAACGGGGAAAAACCAAATGCAAAGGATGTTGCGTCAGCTTTATTTCAGGTGCCATTACTTATTTTTTCTATTCAACAATCTCTTGCTTATTTTTCTAAACAAGTGATAAAAACAGCAGTAAATACATTAACTCCTTTGATTAAAAATTAAAAATATGCAAATGATGTGAAGAATTTGCATGTTACAGGACCATATCGAAGTAAAGTTAATCCTGATAGAAATTTTACGTTAGCTACATTAAAGTACAAAAGAAGGAATTAATAAGGCTTGATTTTGCACTACAATACACCAAATGGGATGGATGGTCTGGCTGGCTACACTATCATATCGAAGGAAGCGAAAAACATCATGGTATATTGACTATAAAATTTGGTAAAAACAAACCCAAGCTTCCTTGGAAATAAACGGAGTGAAAAATATTGAAGTTACATTATAATATTCATTTATTAGAGAGATTTTCCTCTATGAACATTATTAGAATTCAAGAGTTTATTGAGAAATATCTAAAAATGAAGTCCATTAAGGATGTGTCGACTCAGATTACTGAAGGTGGAATTATATACCTTGTCTATATGGAAACGGATATTTTTGAAGAGTTAGCATCAAAAGTTTTGAATCAATTTGAATATGAACTATCTGAATATACAATGATTATGCACAATCATTGTCATTTTACTAAATATAATGATAATGATGATATCATTCATGAAGTAATAGCTTATCAGGTATGTGAAAACGTGTGGGAATTTTATTACGGTGGTATTTTAGATGTGCCCAAAAATACTGGTACTATAGAGGAGGGGGGAGATTACTATATATATAAATTGGAGTTAGATCCTTCAGATGATAACCCCAAAAAAACCATGGAAAAATCCCTTGATGATTGGCTGCAAAACAATAGTTAATATGAAAAAATTATTTTATCAATAAATAATATATAGGGTTATCTTTTTAGTAGGGATATGTCTATTGTCATATTTACCTTATAAAAAGTTAGGTTGAAATTAATAGGCAGGCATTAGAATTGGATATGATTAGGAAACATATCGTTACTTTAGGCTGCTATTAAATAACATAGGGCTTTTCAATAGGAGATTAAAAGAATAAAGAGGCTGCTATATTATTTTGGTAGCCTCTTTCGTTTTATAAAGAACTACTTCGTGTGATATGCTTTTATAACAAGTTGTTGTAAATTATTATCTTTGTTAAGATTTCTATAACATACCTATCCGAAACCATTTTTAAAATTTCGATTTTTTAGCTGGGGCACCATTTATAAAAAAACTACGAGTGCCCCAGAAAGTGCCCCAAAAAGTGCCCCAGTTAAATACATTTAAATACACTTATATATATAGGTATAAAAATCTCCGATTTGTAAAACCTTGATGTTATGCACTCATAAAAATTAAATACATTAGTGTAGGAATCAAGGTCATAAGTAATCCTTATTGAAAAAGATAATATTAATGTAATTTACTTATGAATATAAATGCGCTAATATGGGTATTGGAGAAAAGATGCTTTAACAATTTATATAGGCCTTTTCAAAAAGATATTTAGGGGGATCCGCAAATGGCACAAGGTAATTTACACAACAGCCGCGCATCATTCGAAGTTAATGGTAAAACTTATAATTACTATGACTTAGCTGCGATTGAAAAAGCTGGCGTTGCAAAAGTTTCAAACCTTCCTTACTCAATCAAAGTATTATTAGAATCAGTTTTACGTCAATATGATGCATATGTTATCAAAGAAGAGCACGTAAACGAATTAGCAAAATGGGGTAACGGTGCAGATCCAGAAGCAGAAGTACCATTCAAACCTTCTCGCGTAGTATTACAAGACTTCACTGGTGTACCAGTAGTAGTTGACCTTGCTTCTCTACGTTCTGCTATGAAAGAAATGGGCGGCGACCCAAGCAAAATCAACCCTGCTATTCCAGTTGACCTTGTAATTGACCACTCAGTACAAGTTGACAAATACGGTAATGCATCTGCATTAGCAGCAAACATGGACCTAGAATTTGAACGTAACGCTGAGCGTTATAACTTCTTAAAATGGGCTCAAACTGCTTACAATAACTTCCGTGCTGTACCACCAGCAACTGGTATCGTTCACCAAGTAAACTTAGAGTATTTAGCTCCAGTTGTACACGTAAACGAAACTGCTGACGGTACTTTCGAAACATTCCCAGACTCAGTAGTAGGTACTGACTCACATACAACAATGATCAACGGTATCGGCGTTCTTGGATGGGGCGTTGGTGGTATCGAAGCTGAAGCAGGTATGCTTGGTCAACCTTCATACTTCCCAATCCCAGAAGTTATCGGTGTTAAATTAGTTGGCGATCTTCCAAACGGAACTACTGCTACTGACTTGGCATTAAAAGTAACTCAAGTATTACGTCAACGTGGCGTAGTTGGTAAATTCGTTGAGTTCTTCGGACCTGGCGTAACTAAATTACCACTAGCTGACCGTGCGACAATCTCTAACATGGCTCCAGAATATGGTGCTACATGTGGTTTCTTCGCAATTGACGAAGAATCATTAAACTACATGCGTTTAACTGGTCGTGACGAAGAGCACATCGCGGTTGTAGAGTCTTACTTAAAAGCTAACCACATGTTCTTCGATCCAACTTTAGAGCCAGTTTACACTGACGTATTAGAAGTAAACTTAGCTGAAATCGAACCAAACCTTTCTGGTCCAAAACGTCCACAAGACTTAATTCCACTATCTGAAATGCGTACTCGTTACAAAGAAGCAGTAGTGGCACCACAAGGTACACAAGGATTCGGTTTAACTGAAGATGAATTCGCAAAAACTTCTGTAGCTAAATTCGCTGAAGGTGATGTAGAAATCCCAACAGGTGCTGTAGCAATCGCTGCAATCACTTCTTGTACAAATACATCTAACCCATACGTATTAATCGCTGCGGGCTTAGTTGCGAAAAAAGCTGTAGAAAAAGGTTTAACTGTACCTAAATGGGTAAAAACTTCTTTAGCACCAGGTTCTAAAGTAGTAACTGGTTACCTTGAAGATTCAGGTTTACAAACTTACCTTGACCAAATCGGTTTCAACACTGTAGGTTACGGTTGTACAACATGTATCGGTAACTCAGGTCCATTACTTCCTGAAATCGAAGACGCTATCAAAGATAACGACTTATTCGTAACATCAGTTCTTTCTGGTAACCGTAACTTCGAAGGTCGCGTACACCCACTTGTAAAAGCTAACTACTTAGCTTCACCACCACTTGTTGTTGCTTATGCACTTGCTGGTACTGTGGATGTTGACCTACAAAAAGATTCATTCGGTAAAGACAAAGATGGCAACGAAGTATTCTTCGCTGATATCTGGCCTACAACTGAAGAAGTTAACGCTGTATTAGGTACTGTAGTTAACCGTGAATTATTCCAAAAAGAATACGAAACTGTATTCACAGCTAACGAAAAATGGAATGCAATTGAAACATCAACTGAGTCTCTATACACATTCGATGACAAATCAACTTACATCCAAAACCCACCATTCTTCCAAGGTCTTGCGAAAGAGCCAGAAGCTATTAAAGGCTTAGAAGGCTTACGCGTTATGGCGAAGTTCGGTGACTCAATTACAACTGACCATATTTCTCCAGCTGGTGCGATCGGTAAAGAGACACCTGCAGGTAAATATTTAATCGAAAACGGTGTTGCAATCCGTGACTTCAACTCATACGGTTCTCGTCGTGGTAACCACGAAGTTATGATGCGTGGTACATTTGCAAACATCCGTATCCGTAACCAAGTTGCTCCTGGTACAGAAGGTGGTTTCACTACTTACTGGCCAACAGGTGAAGTAGAGTACATCTATGACGCATGTATGAAATACCAAGAGCAAGGTACTGGCTTAGTAGTACTTGCTGGTAACGACTACGGTATGGGTTCTTCTCGTGACTGGGCTGCTAAAGGTACTAACTTACTTGGTATCAAAACAGTTATCGCACAATCTTACGAGCGTATCCACCGTTCTAACTTAGTAATGATGGGTGTTCTTCCACTTCAATTCATGCCAGGTGAATCAGCTGATACTTTAGGCTTAACTGGTAAAGAAGAAATCTCAGTTAACATTACTGACAACGTGAAACCACGTGAAATCTTAACAGTTACTGCTAAATCTGAAGACGGATCAGTTAAAACTTTCCAAGCTTTAGCTCGTTTCGACTCAGAAGTAGAAGTAGACTACTACCGTCACGGTGGTATCCTACAAATGGTTCTTCGCGCGAAAGCTGCTCAATAATCATTTAAACAAAAAACCGATCTCTTAGGAGGTCGGTTTTTGTCTATACATAGAAAATAATTGTAATGGGGGGCTTAGATTTGCATAAAGATAAACTAAAAGAACGTGCTTTATCAATTGTTCCATTACCCAATCACTATAAACTAATCATAGAAGAGTATTCTAATGATGAAAGAGTGATATTCTCATGGGCAAATGAACAACAAGATGAAAGTCTGACTGTTGAGTTAGACTGCACTGGAAACCTCATATACTTATCAATTGAAAAAAATGATTCTGTTTCTGAGGCAGATTCTTTATCTATTGATGAAAAAAGAAGATGTGCCGAACATTTTTTACTTAATCACTATCATTCTGCTCTCGAAGAATTAACGTTTTCAAAAGCAAAAGTACTATCTAGAGTGGATCGTTTTTATTTTGAACAATTTGTCATGGATTTACCATTAGAACATGCTGGTTGTTTTATAGATGTTGATGCAATAGGAAATATTGTTGGATTTAGATACAACGGAGTGAAAATAAGCCCTAATGTCCCTTCAAGCCTAGTTTCGAGGGAAACTTTGATGGAATATGTGCGCAATGCATTAGCATTACAACTAGTAATAACAAAATTATCTCGTGATGTTTACAATGTGAATAAAGATGGACTTCATCTCGTATATCAAGTAAATTCATTTTTACACTTTAAAGCAGATGCTTTAGAGCCAACATTAACGATTATTCGTGATGAGAATGAGCCTGAATGTTATGCTGCTCTTCCTCCATTGCCAACTAATATAATTGCCAATGAATTTACGAATGAAGAGATCATTGGTATAACAGATGAACTGGAGCTTATTCGAGAAGTAGACATGGGACCAGAGATAGGGATTGTATGGCGTAAGCGGGATTGGAAGATGAGAGAGCAAGACTTATCGATGAACAGCTTTTTTAAAATGCGTTCAGAAGATACAGTAAAAGCTATTATTTCAAAGAAAACTGGTAAAATACGAAGTTTTGGATGGATCCATGAACGTTTGGGAAATCTACAGCTTAGTCAAGAAGCGTGTTATCAAAAAGCAATAGACTTTTTAATGAAAATAATCCCTGATTACTTTCCTTATCTTCAACGAATAATTCGTGAAGACGAGGAAGAGGATGAAAGAGAAAAGGAATCGTTTATTTTCCATGCCCATAATAACCAAAGTATATCTATTCTTGATGTGATCATAGTCGTTGTTAATCGTACAACTGGTCAGATTGATTATTTTAGTGGACCGAATTTTGATTTGAAAGAACTTAGCCAAATCCCTATAGAACCAGCTATTTCTACGGAAGAAGCGTATCGTCGATTTCTAGAAAATATCGACTTTCAATTGGTTTGGGACAAAAATTACGATGACAAAATAGAATCATTTCAGCTTGTCTATCAAGCTTGTGATCGACATACTAGGTCACCTATCAGGTATATTGATGCAACAACTGGCGAAATTATTGTCAGTAACAATTAACTTTTTTCGGTGCTTGTTTTTTTGTTGGCTGATGAGTAATCATATAAAATATAGAACCGATTTCCTAGGAATTCGGTTTTTTTATTTACTTTTGTCAAAGTGAAAAGGTCTTTAAAGAAATTAATAGAAGTGGTGGATAGAACTTTCAAAATGTATAAATAAGACCTCAATATAAAGAGTGCAAAAGTTTTAAAAGCCTTTTAGAATTTCCAATTGTTTGTAATAGTTATCTATAATAGGGTAAATATCTGGGTTTGAATCATAGTAGGTGTTATCAAATTCACCTAGTGTGAATTTAAATTCTTTTTCACTGTCCAAAAGAGTAATACCATATCTCCATCCAACACGTTTTTCTTGATTGTCTTGCGGAGTAAACTGTATATCTTTAATCAGAGAAACCAAGTCATTGATTTGTTCTTGCTTAGTGATCGGTTTCGAAGCACCAGTTGAACCATCTTGGATAACCACTTTATCTATACTTTCAATTTTTGCATCCTTATAAAAGGCTTCTAATGATCGCTTTTTTCCATTTGTACAAGCAGAAACAAAAAACAGACTTACCAACAAAATTAGAATCAAAAATTTTTTCATTAGACTGCCTCCAGAAAGTTGATTCCATTCCCAAATAGACGAAATAAATTACAAATAGTTACAGATCATCGGAGTTTACAATTAATGCAAGCGACAGCTTTTTCAAATACCATTGCCTCGATAATGATTGCAATACATCATATAACTCCTAGTGATGGATAGAACCCCCGAAATCATGGAAAGAAGCGTCAAAGTGATGGATAGAACCCCCAGAATCGTGGATAGAACTGCCGAAATCGTGGATAGAAACGCCAAAGTGACTGATAGAACTACAGAAAAGATGGATAGAAAAGTCAAAAATGAAGGATAGAATATAAGAGTGACGGATAGAGTCCTCAAAGCGACGGAAAGAATCCCCAACGATGGAAGGTCCCGCCGAAACGACGGCAAGAATCGTCAGAGCGACGGATAGGACTATCAAAGCGACGGAAAGAACGGCTAAACGACGGCAAGAATCTCCGACGACGAAAAGCCCCAACCTGAAAAAAAGGATAGTAACACAAAATTGCGATTCTAACCATCAAAGTGACGAATAGGATCATCAAATCGAAAGTTAGAACCGCAATTATTAAATAAGTTTAAACGCTAAATTTGCCCTTCAAACTATAAAACTGTAAACAAATGGCGAATAACATAGAGATGACTGCGAAATATATCAATGTTATTGTTCCAACCTGTAAGGACAGTACAATCCCACCTAAGCTTGCACCGATTGCACTGCCTAAATAATTTACAGAACTGTTTAAAGCCACTGCAGAACTCCCGTTATTCGGCTGATATGAGAGTAAAATATGTTGTTGTGGTGCCTGGCATGCCCAACCCATTGCTCCCCAGACAAAGAACGGTAAGTATTTTAATATCGGAAAGTTAATCAATAAAGGTATACAAATAATGGATAATGTTAAAGTAAATAAAATGATTGAAACTAAAGATTTTGGTTTCCCGAAATAGTCGATTAAGTAACCAATTATCAAGCTTCCAAACAAGCCTCCGAATCCCCATGCCCAAAGATACATTGTTAAATTGCTTGAGCTTGTCATTTCTTCTAATAGTGGAGAAAGATATGTGTACAACCCAAGACTTGCAACACTGGCGAGGAATGTTATGCATACAGTTATAGTTACTCTTTTATCTAGGAACATCTTTAATCGTTCGTTTAGTGTAGGAGGAGGTGTTGTTGGGAAATTGGGAAGAAAAAGATACATACATAAAACAGAAGTGACCCCGATCATTACTAATAGCCAAAGTGTTAATTTCCAATCAAATAAGTTTGATATATAAATACCTAAAGGAACCCCAAGCACTGTTCCCATACTCATTCCTCCTATAGTCAACCCTAGAGCTCTCCCTCTCTTTTCACTAGAAACGAACTTTGAAGAGGCCGCAACAGCTAATGGTGAAAATAAACCAGCCCCTGTCCCTGCAATCGCTCTCGATAGTAGAAGAATAGAAAAGGTTGGCGCTAAAGCTGTAATGCTATTTGCTATTGTGAAAATAAGCATTGACCCTATTAAGATTTTTTTTATTGATTTTCCTGCAAGTAAAGAAGAAAATAACGGCGCTGTGATAGCGTAAAATAATGTAAAAATGCTCACAGCCTGGCCGACTTGTGATGTGCTTTTTTGATACGTATCGCTAATTCCTGGAAGAAGCCCTGCGATTACATAGGCATCAAAGCCAAGAGCAAACATACCGAATGATAATAATAAAACATTTTTCATATATTGAACCTCCATAAAATATTAAAGATGTTAAGTATAGACGACCTATAACGTTATGTTATAATCGAAGCACCTTGTATATTTAATAGGTTACTAGAAAAACAAGAATATGGAACAATCACTATTTTATAAGGGTATAACCAATCGTTATAGGGTATGGAGGAATACAATGAATGTAGAATGGTTACATAGTTTTATTGCTGCAGCCAATCAGAAAAGTTTTTCAAAAGCTGCTCAAATCACTAATATTTCCCAACCTGCACTAAGTAAACATATACGAAACTTAGAGAATAATCTTGGCATCGAGCTATTTCATAGGACATCCATTGGTATTGAATTAACGGAGGCTGGTGAACGTTTTTACACTCGCATTACACCAGTTTTGACTGAAATAACAGCTATACGTGAAGAATTACAGCAATTTAGTCAGAGCAACCCTATTGCCATCGGTGGTTTGCCTAGCTTAGCTACTTACTATTTGCCAAACAAAATGAATGAACTTAAGCAACTAGATCGACCTATAACATTGATGATTCAAAATACTTCAAATGAACTGTTGCAATCTTTACAAAAAGGTAGACTTGATGCAGTTTTTGTGGATGCAAAATATTCGAGAGAATCTTTGTGGAGTTGTGAATTGTTTACGGAACCGTACTATGCTGTGTTTCCGTTGAGTCATCGTTTTAATTCAAGAACAGCAGTCGATCTGGAAGAATTGTGTGAGGAGCCGCTTATTGTTCATCAAGCTCCTTGTGATTCAAGGAAGGACATAGTGGAACAAATACAATCTCTTGGTTACACACCTAATATCATTACTGAGGTAAACTTTGGGGATTTTATCTTTGGAGCAGTAAGTTCTGGAATGGGGATAACAATCGTACCAGAGTTAATGGCAAAAAATATTGGTCATCTTCAGCTTTTTGCCTTACCAATTAATAATTTTGGTAGAACAAGAACAATTTCATTGGTTACAAAAAGCAAAGAATTTGGATCGAAGTTACAACATTTATTATCAAATTAAACTGAATGAAGCTGTCTCAACTTAACGCTATGAGACAGCTTCATTCAGTTAATTAAACCCCATTAAATCCTTTACTTTTTTTGTATTTTCCTCAGATGTCAGCATTTCTAGTAAGCTAAAAGCAACGTCGAATGCAGTGCCAGGATTTGAGGAAGTAATAATATGTTCTGTTTGAACAATTCGTTCGTTGATGATGTTAGCACCATAGGATTGTAGCTGTGCTAATCGTTTGCTTGTTGGGTGATTATAAGTAGTAGCTTTGCGATTATGTAGTATTCCGCTATGGGCTAAAATTAGCGAAGCTACACAAACCGTAGCAATTGGTTTTTTGTGTTCATTGAAATGACGAACGACTGCCTGGAACTCCTCGCTAAAGGCATCATTATAAAATCCAGCTTCCTCAAAGCCTCCAGGAATCGCTAGTGCATCAAACTCGTCTAATGAAATTTCATGAAGTAATTTTTCGGGAGCTACGTTAAAATTCCATGTACATTGCAATTGATTATGCAATCCTACGGTCACGACCTCAGTTGTACCGTCGCCCTCCCATTTATTCCATCCAAGTACATCTGTAAAAACACTTGCTTCAACGGCCTCAAAACCATTTGCTAATAGTAATAATATTTTTTTCATGTTGTTAATGCCTCCTTTATATATTTAATTTTAATGAAAAAGGCTATTCAAGGACAGAATCTGTATAATGTAATTTAGAAGAATTGCTTTATAATAAAAGGAATTTTATTAAATCTAATTTATTTAAAAAGGTGGATACATATGGATCATATAGATACAGAAATATTACAGCAATTGCAGCGAAATGCAAAAATATCGATGAAAGAATTGGCGGCTACAGTTCATTTATCATCCCCAGCAGTTATTGAGCGTGTTAAAAAATTAGAAGAGCAGGGGATTATTGAAGCTTATAGTGCGAAGGTAAATTTAAAAAAGTTGAATCGAGACATTCAAGCCATTATTTTATTTAAATCAATTGATTGTAAAAGTCTTTCTGATTTTTGTAATGCACATCCTGATGTCCTCGAATGCTATCGAGTAGCGGGTGAAATAAGTTATATTGTAAAAATTGCAACCAATTCAGTGGAAACATTGGAACAGTTTATTGATGAGGCAATGCCTTATGGAACCCCATCAACAAATATTGTGCTTTCTTCAAACGAAAAAGCGGTCATTGCGCCTTTTTCTAATGAAAATTTAGACTAATGGAGTTCGGAACTGCTAGAATCGCGGAAATATCTGATCAAGTAAAGAAGATATTTACTGTGTTAATGAGGAGAACAGTGCATAGATACATATCTATCCTAAGAAATTTTATTTAAAAAAATACTAATAAAGCAAACCTCTATACCGTGAG
The DNA here is from genome assembly GCF_001183605.1 of Lysinibacillus xylanilyticus. Classification (GTDB taxonomy): domain Bacteria; phylum Bacillota; class Bacilli; order Bacillales_A; family Planococcaceae; genus Lysinibacillus; species Lysinibacillus xylanilyticus. The sequence goes on from NZ_LFXJ01000005.1 coordinate 988,609, forward strand.
CACCGTTTATAGGGCAGAGAGGGGGAGAGATGTTGCTTGAAATTAAAGAACTCGAAGAAATAATGCAGCAGCATACAGAAATGCTCATCCGACTGGCTTTTTATTACGTTAAGGATATACAAAGTGCTGAAGATATCGTTCAAGATGTATTTATTAAATTTTACGATAATCAGCAAAACTATGAAGAAAGAGGAGAATTACGGGCATATTTATCGAAGCTCGTTATTAACAAAAGTAAAGATTATTTACGTAGCTGGACATACAGAAAAATACAAGTTCAGCAGAAGATCTTTGCCAAGCAGGCTGTAACGAAAAAGGATATGTTAGTACAGCAGGATGAACAAATCTTAGTTGAAAATGCCATCTTAGCACTACCATTAAAACAGCGCGAGATTCTTATTTATTTTTATTTTGAGGAAATGTCTGTTATTGAAATTGCCGAGCTTTTAAGTGTTCCGGAGAGTACGGTGAAAACAAGGCTACGTCGTGGACGAGAGCTTTTAAAGCCAAAGCTACAGCATATTGAATGGGAGGTCCTGCTGCATGAGTAAAGTCGATGTAAGGGTATTAAATGATTTAACCGAAAGCAAAAAGCGTGTTATGACCAACGTAGTACAGCATTTAGAGCAGCAAAAGATAAAAAAAAGATCTTGGCATTGGCAATATAGTGTAATGTCTATTATATTAACAGTTTGTATTGGAATATTTATATATACTCAATACAGCGGAAGTCAGGAGCAAACAGCAAGTATACCGACTCTTTTTGATGAAAAGCTTTTATACTTCTATCTGGGAATGGATCCTAATGTAAAGGATCAGAAATTGAATGCTGATGGGAAGGTGAGATTTGAATCCTATTTACATTTGGAATCTTTATACGCTTACGCGCAATCAAAGGGGGTAGTACCTACCCAAGAAAACATCGATAAAGAGCTTGAAGTAATGCAAGAATCAAGTATAAAACCTGAACGATTGAAAAAGGTGAATCTTACAAAAGAAGAGTATTTTGAACAATTTACTAAACCAATGACTTATAAATATGTTACTATCGGTACATTGCTAGAGCAGGAAAAAAATCGATACAATGACGTAGAAAGAATGATGCTACTTTTTCTAGTAGAAAGAGACGCTTTGAACTATTTTGAGGATCATAATAGTCAAGAAATAGCATCCCTACGTGAAAAATATGATGTTCCAGTGAAAGAAAAGGGAAGTCGTTCAAAAGATGGAGTAGTCGTAGCCATTAAGGAACATGAATTTTTAGTAGTTTCTAATGCTGGTGGATCAAATATTGGTGAACAATCTGTAGATGAAATCGTAAAAAAATATGGTAATGGTATGTGGTTCCCATTAATTGATACTCCAAAAACATTGTCACTTGGTGATTATGTAGAAGTTAAATATAACCAGGATAGAACCCAACATAATATAAAAATAATAAGATTTGCAGATATTGACAGCATGAAAATACTGGAAGAACATTAATGAATCAAGCTAGACATTCAAAAATTCAAGAATGTCTAGCTTTTTATTAGTTGTTTTTTATATTTGGAATAAGGTACAATTATTGTAAGTATTTGAATACTTGGAAAATAGGTACAGGGAAGTGAATAAATCATTTATCCTATCTTCACCACTCATACTTATTTATTTAAAAGCATCTCTAAAGGAAAATTTAGCTTGCGTTGGACTTTACCGCTTTGGTTTTTAAATCATAATATGATTAGATATTTTGTGTCTTTTGGTGATATCTTTTGGTTGGTATGTGGCAATTTCTTTTTATTTGGCCAATATGTATAGGTATTTATTATTATTTATACAAAAAAGAATATAAATGGGGATTTTATATAGGGTTAAAGAAAAAGCATGGCATCTTTTTGGGAAGCTTATTCGTTTTATGCATTAGCTCACTAGGGATTTGTATGTATGATACAAACAAAAAAGTAATTGCCTTTCATGAACAAGTAATGAAGGAATTTGAAGATAGCTCTGACCGTCCGCAATACTTGAAACAAAATAGTGTTACGCCATCAACTCTGCTTTCTTTGTCCGACCAAATTAATGAGGTCAGAAATGGAAAGGTGCGTGCGGCAACCTTCCCTTGGAAAAGCAAGGTGATTGTTGTAATGGACAACGACCAGAAGGAGTTTACTTACGTTCGGTTAAATAAGGGATGGAAGCTTGACGGCATTTATCATGAAAGTAGTTATGATTATTCAAAATAAAAAAACGTGAAAAGGAGAGCAACAGTGCGTATGTTAAAAAATGAAACCTTATTAAAGGAAAATGACTTAAAAGAAATTCTCAGAGAATTAAATAGTGGAGTTAGAAGCTGGCAGCAAGTGGACCAAACTCAACTCATACAATCAATGATGTTACATATCGGCTCATTAGATAGTGAGCTACGAGATAACCTAATTTATGGATCTTTTTATGAATTGATTCGTGAAAAAAACTTACTAGAGCATTCACTCTTAACTGAGCTTTTAGAGGAATGTTTGAATAATTTATTATGTAAGGGTATCGAAGACAGGGAATCAGATTTAGTTTTTACCCGCACATTTACGTCGCTCTTAATCGCACTTATTTTATATAGAGATAATGAAGACAATTTTTTATCTGAGCACAAAATAAATGAGTGTAAAGATCGTTTACTAGCTTATTTATCAGCTGAATCGGATGTAAGAGGCTACGTGCCGGTGAAAGGCTGGGCTCATAGTGTTGCCCATATGGCTGATGCAATCGATGAATTGGTGAAAAATCCGAAATTAAATAAAGCGTCTTATATTGAAGTAGTAGGCACATTATTTAACGCCATTTTGCAAGAAGATTATGCTTTCATTCACAATGAAGATGAACGGATTTTAGTACCTATTTTCACTATGCTTGAGTATGGTTTAGAGGAGCAAGAGATCACTAAATTGCTACAAGAATTACCTGCAACTTTAAAAGTAAAAAAAGAACAGCTCGATGTACAGCATCACAGAATTTTAGTTTTTAACTGTAAATCCTTTGTGAAAAGCTTTTATATTAAAACAAATGGAAAGCCTAAGTTTGCAACTCTTCATAAAAGCATCGAAGCATGTCTTGATGAATTATAAGGAAATCGCTACCAATATTAGTGCTTTGAAATTATTGACAGACAAAAATTTGTTTGTTAAGATGAGTGACAATAAAAGCATACAAATTCGTTGATGAGAAAGAGTAGTGTATCATTTTGTTCTACAGAGAGCCGACATATTGGTGGAAGTCGGTGTGCAGGTGTTACATGAAGATCCTCTCTGAGAAGATTGGCTGAACATAGTAAGCTAATCCGGGTGTCTACCGTTAAAAAGAACACGTATGATTGTACGTTGCTGAGTGCTATTGAGCGTTGATTCAATAGAATTAGGGTGGTATTCGCGGTTAACCCCGTCCCTTACTTGGGACGGGGTTTTTGTATGCCTTTTATACAATTAGTATAGGAGGAATTTTACATGCAAGCTGAAGAGAAGAAAGAGACGACTGTAGAAAGAGAAACAAGGATTCGTCGATTATGGGAACAAGAAGGAACGTTTCAAGCGTCTGTTGCAAACCGTTCTGACAATAAGCCTTTTGTATTTTACGAAGGACCGCCAACAGCGAATGGTTTACCACACGTAGGTCACGCATTTGGCAGAACGATTAAGGATGTCGTAGCTCGTTATAAAACGATGCAAGGTTATTTAGTTGAACGTAAAGCTGGCTGGGATACACATGGTTTGCCTGTAGAGTTAGGCGTGGAAAAAAAACTTGGTATTTCTGGTAAGCAAGAAATTGAGAAATATGGTGTCGAACAATTTATTCAAGAGTGTAAGGGAAGTGTCTTTACCTATGAGAAGAAATGGCGTTCCTTTACAGAGCAGCTAGGCTATTGGATTGACATGGATGACCCGTATTTAACGCTAAGTAATGATTATATTGAGTCTGTTTGGAATATTTTAAGTCATGTGCACAAGGAAAAGCTTTTATATAAGGGGCACCGTGTTTCACCATATTGCCCTAGCTGTCAAACATCATTAAGCTCTCATGAAGTTGCACAGGGCTATAAGGATGTAAAGGATTTATCTGTCACGGCAATGTTTAAGCTAAAGGATAAAGATGAATATTTTCTTGGCTGGACAACGACTCCATGGACATTACCTGCCAATGTTGCATTAGCCATGAATCCTACGCTCATGTATGTTCGAGTGAAGCGGCACGATAAAGTCTATATCTTAGCAAAATCACTAGTGAATAAAGTTTTTGCTGATTCTGTTGAAGTGTTAAGTGAACATGAAGGGCGTGAATTTGAAAGTGTATCGTACACCCCACCATTTTCTTATGTAACAGTTGATAAGGGGCATGTCGTTGTACTAGCGGATTATGTTACAGAGCATAGTGGAACTGGTATCGTCCATATCGCACCTGCATACGGGGAGGACGATTATAAGACGGTTCAGCAAAATGGGCTATCGTTTGTCAATGTTGTTGATTTAAAGGGTTGCTATACAGAAGAGGTTCCAGAGCTTAATGGTAAATTTGTGAAAGATTGCGATGTCGAAATCATTAAAATGCTTGCTAAAAAGGAGCTATTGTTTGATAAGGAAAAATATGAGCATAGCTATCCTCATTGCTGGCGCTGTGATTCACCATTGCTTTATTATGCGACTGACAGCTGGTTTATCAATATGTCTGCATTGAAAGATAAACTATTACAAAATAATGAACAAGTTACATGGTATCCTGATCATATTAAACACGGTAGATTTGGTAATTTCTTAGAAAACCTAGTGGACTGGAATATTAGCCGTAATCGCTATTGGGGTACACCGTTAAATGTGTGGGTTTGTCAGGATTGTGGTCATGAAGAGGCGCCAAATAGTATTGCATCTTTAAAAAAATTAGCGAAGGGCACTTTACATGACATCGAGCTTCACAAGCCGTATATTGACGACGTTGAGTGTACTTGTCCAATGTGTAGTGGTGACATGGAACGTACACCTGAAGTGATTGATGTATGGTTTGATAGTGGTTCAATGCCGTTTGCTCAGCATCATTATCCTTTTGGAGACCTTACTACTTTTAACAAGTAATTTCCTGCTGATGTGGTCATCGAAGGTATCGATCAAACACGAGGCTTTTTCTATAGCTTATTAGCGGTTTCTACTTTATTTACAGGAAAGGCACCTTATAAAAATGTACTTTCTTTAGGGCATGTTTTAGATGAGCATGGGCAGAAAATGTCGAAAAGTAAAGGAAATGCGTTAGAGCCAGTTGAACTGATAGAGCAGTACGGAGCGGATGCATTACGATGGGCGTTCTTAGTGGACAGTTCTCCTTGGAATCCTAAACGTTTTTCAAAAAAAATTGTGATGGATGCGAAATCAAAGCTAGTAGATACATTAGATAATACGTTCAAATTTTATCAGCTATATGCAGAAATAGATGGTTTCCAATACGATGCAGAAAAGACTGGTACACGTACAAAGCTTGATCATTGGATACTTTCTCGATTACATCATACAATTCAGATTGTTACAAAGTCTATGGATGAATATCAATTTACACAGGCAACACGCGAAATCGGCAAGCTTGTAGAAGAGCTAAGTAACTGGTATATCCGTCGCTCACGAGCAAGATTTTGGGCAAATGGGCTGACAGAGGATAAACGAGGTGCTTATAGTACACTGTATGAGCTACTAACAACAATTTGCCAATTACTAGCACCCTTTACTCCATTTATCGCGGAGGATTTATATCGACAATTATCTGGATCTAGTGTTCATTTACAAAACTACCCAACATGTAATGAACAACTATTGAATCCAAAGCTTGAAAAAGAAATGGCGAATATTTTAACCATCGTAGAGCTAGGCCGCAGTATACGTAATAGTCAAGGGATCAAAGTAAAGCAGCCGGTAAGTGAAATGATTGTCGCTGTTGATGGCGAGTTAACAGATTATCAACCATATAGCGAGCTCGTGAAAGATGAATTAAATATAAAAGAATGCGTTTGGACAAATGATTTTTCAGCTTACGAAACCGTTCATTATAAGCTTAATTTTAAAACAGCTGGTGCAGCATTTGGACCAAAAGTGAACAAAGTAAAAGATTACGTAGTGAATTTACATGATGAGGAGAAAAATGTATTACAACGAACAGGTTCAGTTACGTTAACGATTGATGGGGAACAGATAACATTATTAAAAGCGCATGTGTTAACTGAATCTATTGTGAAGGAACATTATATCTTAGCCGAAGATGCTTCTTGTCGAGTCCTTATGAATGTTTATTTGACAGCTAGCTTACTTGAAGAAGGACAGATTAGGGAACTAATTCGCACAATTCAAGATACACGCAAAAAATGGAAACTTCCTGTTGAACAGTATGTATCGATTTCGATTGCTGGAAGTTCTAAAGCAACAACTATCATCCAACAGCATGAATCGTTACTAAAGGCCAATGTGTTGTTAATTGATATTCACTATTCGGGTGACAATCACGGAGAACGATATTTGGAAACAGAAGTGTTCGATGAAAAAGTTACTGTTTATTTTAAACTGTAAAATCTTTCGTGTCAGGTAAGTTTAAAGCGTTCTGGTTGGCTTAAGCTGGAAAACTACCCGGATCGACAGAAGAAATGATCAGGTAAGCCTGGGACCTGCTCGGGTCGACAAAAAAATGATCAAGTAAGCCCTAAACTTTCAGCAGTCGCCAGAAAGAAAGCACAGAACGGCGCAAGAAACGCTCAGGTACCAGTATTTTATTATTTGTCAAAAGTTAAAGTAATGCACTTGATAGCATAGTATCTTATATAAAATGTGCAGGATTATAATACTTTTTTAAGCTGAACTAATTTTGATATTAGTTCAGTTTTTATTTGTGTTTAAAGATATAGGCTAAAAATATTTAGTATAGTATATGTAAATTTTTCTATACGTTCTACAACGAACGGAGCAATTTAGTTGAAGAAGGTTGATATCAAAGGATGTTGTAAATATTAAAAATATGGTAGAATAAACCATATAAAACATATTAAAAGATACGGAAAAATATTGGCGATTTGATAGGAGGTTGAACATATGAATGATAAGAAGAAGGGGAAATTACAAATCTCGGTAATAATTTTAATGATATTACTATTGGTTGCGGCGTTTGTTTTATTATTCATTGGTCATTACAGTGTGGCGTTTGTTTTATTTGGAATTTTTATAGTGAGTATTAATTCTATTAGTAATTGGTTAAAATATAAAAATGATGACTACATTTATAGAAAAAATTATAATAATAATAAGTGGTAATTACATTTAGGTACGCCTAAGCTTTTTTAGAATTAAGTTTGTGAATAAATGTACTTAAACAAACGGGGTATTCCAATAAAGGGTGCGATTGTTCAATTAGAGCCATCACTTTTTTGTGATAACGGCGCAGGTTTGTTTAAGAATATTAGAAATCCTTAAGAATTTTCTTAAATAGGGGTGCTTTTTACTGATTTCAAAAGTTTTATTTATTATGTAAATATTTTTTAAAAAATAAGTTGAGTAATTAACACCAACGAGACTAGTAGACATATAAATTATATAAGTTGATTAAAAATATACCAAGGATTAATATGCAAGGTTAAATTATTAAGAGTGTGCATATTATGGTGAAATGAAGAAAATAAAATTTTTAGGAAATAAAAAAAGATTACTATTAATCAAAATATTCTTTTGCAAGAATATTTTGATTAATAGTTTTAAAAGTGTTTCAGTTTACCACAAACCTCCCCTAACAATACCCCACATCCTTCTTCGATGATCTGAGTTTAGAGGATCAACTCCACAATTCATAAGCCAGTTTGCTGCATGATCTCTCTGATCTCTTGAAATAGGTACTCCACAGCATTCAGATAGACGATCAACAAGACCGTATGCACCTGCGGGACTTCTTAACTGATGATAGTTGCATGATCTAAGAGCTCCGCATACACGACCGAAACATTGGGGATTTCTAATTCTTTGTCGGAAAACACGCATTAAATTAGGATCAATATTGCCCATTGATAAAAACCTCCTTTCAAATAAAAGTAAATTACAGAAAAGATAGGAACAGTATAGTATATGAGATGAAAAAGGAGGGGGATAGATAGATTAACTATTTAAAAAAAATTCCAATAATGAACTAATTGTATTTTTTTAAGTAATGACTCAATGTAACCAAAGGCCATACGTATTGATAGCTGTGATAGTGTATATAAAAGTGTCCTGGTAAACCTGCGCCTGTAGGATAAGTGGTCCGATTAGTTTCTGTATTTTGCCATTCTAAAATTCTTATAATTCCTTCTGTGATTTCTTTTGTAGGAAACTCAGAAATAGAAATTAAAGCATCAACTGCCCAACAAGTTTGCACTAGTGTAGAATAGGGTAAAGGAATATATTCTCTATGAAAATCACTCTGGCATGATTCACCCCAGCCTCCGTCAGATTGTCTTATATTTAACAACCAATCTGTTGCTTTCTGAATAGTTGGATGATCAGATGAAACCCCAACTGCTTTTAAGCCTGTGACAGCGGCCCATGTTCCATAAATGTAAGATATCCCCCAACGTCCGTACCATGAACCATTATTAGTTTGATTCTTTATTAGCCATTTTACACTGTTCATTACACGAGGATGCTGCATAGTCAAATTTAAATGATTCCCTAGAAATTCCAATGTCCTGCCGGTGATATCAGCGGCAGAAGGATCTATAGCAGTGTCTTCAAAACTCTGTATCGGGAAAAGCAACTTAATGTATGAGGGACTATTTTTTTTAAATGCTCCCCAGCCCCCGTCATTGTTTTGCATGGCTAGTAACCAATTAACTCCCGAATTCCAGGCCATACTAAATTCAGAATGACTACATGTAAAATTAGATAGTGCCCTTAATGCCGCTTGTGTATCATCAACATCTGGATTAATGGAGTTGCTTTCTGAAAAACCCCATCCTTTATTAGAGTGTTTGTGTTGTAATTTCATTATGAAGTTCGAAGCTAATTGGATAGTTGGATCCTTAATGGTAAGACCCGATTCTTGTAAGGAATAAGAAATTAGTGCAGTGTCCCAAACAGTAGAAGGAGAGTTTTGAATATGTAAAACATCTCCTTTTTCGTATAAAAAAGATCTAATACCTCCAATAGCATTTTGAATAATAGGAGAAGATTTTTTATAACCTAGAGAAAGTAGTGCATAAATCATTAAAAATGTAGAACTTGCGTAACTATATAATGTCCCATCATTTTCAATGGAATTATATAAATGTTGTTCAGCTTTTAGCCTCGTAGATTCTTTATAAGAAGGCAAAATCTTTTTAAATAAATTAAACCATCTTTTTTCCTTTTTAAGTGCTTTGTATTTCTTTTGAGATAAAAATAAATGCTGTAAATCTGGCGTCCATTTATTAGTAACTACAAATTTATCGTGACCTAATATTAAGATAGGAAGAAAGTGTGCTTGTACGTATGAACTGAAATGAAAAAAATTAAATGTTAGAAACTTTGGTATATTCATGATACTAAGTGGGATAGGAAATAGTCTTGGCCAAGGGTATAAGTTGGTAATAGCTAGTAAACACTTCGTAGAAATATGACTTTTTTCAAGCCCTCCATTCTCAACAATAAATTGTTCACTTAATTTCATCGACGGATCATCTTTATTCAAATGTCCAGAAAATAAAAGCGCTGTATATGCTTCAATTGTTGCAGATAAATTGCCTTTTTCATCATCGTAAAGCTTCCAAGCACCGTTATTTTGTTGTTGCTGAAGTAGACGTGCAACAAGTTTCTTTATAAGAGTCTCATCATCATAATCTAATACTCTTAACATGATAATCATATTTGCATCGGTCATTGGTCCACTTTCAAAACAATATCTCCACGAGCCATCATTATATTGGTCTTGCTTCAAATTTTTAATAATTTGTTGTGTTTTTTGGTTAATCTCATGTATTAGATTCATTTATGTTTTTACACCTTCTCCTTTTGTATCTGTAAAAATGAATTGCAATTAAGATATATTATGATGAGAGATATAAAGATAAATAGACAAGTGCGGACAATTGGGGAGGGAGAGAGTTAAAGTCACGTAATTTACTCAAAATTCTATATTTAATAAAAATAGCTCTTATAAATTAATAATCTATCTTATCCATAACGGTGGTGGCATTTCAAAAGAGAGAAAAAACGTTTAGAAGAAGAATATACAAATATAGCATCTGAATATAAAGAGTATTACCAAGATAAAAATTTAGTAGAAGTTTTATCAGAAGAAGAGAGTGAAAGTATTTATGATAAATTACAAGATGATTATCCATTTGTAGAATCGTGTGGAATTGGTGGTATTGATTGGGTATTAATGAAAAACAAAGTGGAAATTACTAATTCTCGTCACATTCAACAGTTTATTAGTGAGCAAAGATATGACAATGCTAAGGTAATTAGTTTGAAAAAAGCATCAGGATATCCAGGAACCCCACCAGTTTTAGTAACTCCAATAAATAATATTATTAAGAGTTTCAATGACTTAAAATATGTTGAGCAAATGCTATATTGTATTGAAAAGAAGTTTGTACTAGAAATAAAATTTAGTGGAGAAATTTTATTAGGGTGGAAGTAACAAATTGTTATGTCTGTTATTAATTATTCAACTACCGGGGCAGGTTAGTTGAACAAAGAAGGTGAGCTTTAATATCTCATTTGAACAAGAAAACAAAGCTTTTGGACTGATTAAACGCTCATACATTATTAAAAGCCCCCTCATTCAAATGAGGGGGCTACTTTTCTAGATAACTATTGTGACTGAATAATATGGTCATTAACAAATGCTTTTATGAAAAATATTTCATTATCATTAGGGTCACGTTTATTTTCTGCCTTAAAGGACTCTATCGCATTTTCTAGTGAGGTGGACTTTACAACTTGGCTTGCAGTTGTTAACTCTTCCCAATATATATTCATTTCATTTAAATCACAGATAGATTCATGACCAAGTAGGAACATTTCCGCATCATATTTTTGAATGTCTTTAATCATAGGCAATAACAATGATTGCTTGTAATGAAATAAAGAATTTGTGGTCGTACCATATGCACAATCACCTAAAAAGATAACTTTTTCATCAGGAATATAAATGATTGTAGAATCATCTGTATGAGTACTTTTGATACTTTTGAGAATACAAATTTTGTTTCCTAAATCAATAGTTAATGTATTTTCAAAGATTACATCCGGAGATTTCAACTTAAAACTGTCCCTGTTTGGCATATCAGTTTGTATAATCTTCATACACATAGCACTCATCTGACTAGTAGTCACATACTTTTGAAGTGAACTATCATCATAAGACAAACTTTGCCATTCTTTTATTATATCGTTTGTTTGACTATTAACTATAACCGTTGCATCAAATTCATTCATTCCTAAGAAATGATCCCAATGTGCATGGGTAATAACAACATATTTAACTGGTGGTACATTTAGATTCTCGATTTCTAGTAAAAAGTCCTTAGCGTGCTGAGGAGAATTACCAGAATCTATTATTAGACTATACCGGTTACCACATACCAATCCTAATGTTGGTCGTTCTCTATCATCTTGATTAGATAAATAATAAATAGTATCACTTAATTTATTTAACATGGGATTTTTCCTCTTTTCTATATATTCATTCATGAAAGAGAAAATCTACATGTATATTCTAAAGTTATTAATATAATTTAAGATTTTCTCTTATTATTATTTTACCATTGGACTTGTACCTCCTTGTTACGATAAGGAAAATTATAACATAACCTATATTACACGTTAAGAAAATTCTGAACATTAATCGTTTTTTAATTCAGTTATTTATAGTTCGCAGTTCGAACATTATTTGTAATAGAAGAGAGGTGCTTGTTCAACTAATGGGGTGCAAGTGTTTAAGATCAAGCAGCCGAAGTCAAAGGTAGCTTTTCTTATTGAGCTAACGAAGCACTTTAGTCGAACAGCGGTTGGACTTATTTGGTAAAATTAATACAAGAAATTGGAATATTATTCGGTGATAAAGTGAAATAAGAATTTTTACCTTTTTTGACCAATCAGGGATATCGAGGTGATTAGTGATGACACTTAAATGGTTATGGATATTGGTTATTGCGTTTAGCATACTAGAATGGATTTCAATCCCATTCATAGGAGCATTTACAGGAAAACTATATCAATTAGTTTATGGCATATTAATAATTGCTTTTATTATTTACCCATTATTTTTCATCACTTCTCTTTTACTATTACAAAAGGGAATTAAAAAAATTGGTGCAGTAATTTTGCTTATTCCACTAATCGTGTATGCACCCTTGCTAATAGGTCTTCAAACGTTGCTTAAATAATGTACTTATTGAGCTAACGGAGTGCTTTACTTGAAGAACATGAAGTTGCATAAGCAGCTATTTTTTTACGAAGCATTTAGCTAAACAAGTTATAAAATGAAAAGAATAAAAATTAAAAAAGCATTCAGGGAACAGTTCACCCTTGAATGCTTTTCACTTCTTTTATTTAGAGTGGATTTCCTGCACACGTCCAATCTGTCTATCAGTAAGCCTGACTTTAATTCCGTGGGGAAGGGTGCTCTGGTAATCTTCCCTTTTTCGATCCTTTATTAACAATAAACAGCTTTGCCTGGTAATATGTCTTCCCGATATTGTCCGTATATTAGACACCCATTTTTCTACGGGTATTGCTTGTTTTTTTCGTTTGCTGGCTTTTCATTTTTTTTGTTGAAAGGTCGACATTCTTTTTTCCTTTATTAGAAGAGGATTGGTTCTTTTTGTTTTCAAGCTGCTGTTTCACGGCCTCTTGCAGGCTGATTTTTTTTTGGGGTACTTCAGAATGATTATTCTCGGTCATAGGAAATGCTCCTTTTTAAATATGTTAGTTAGTCCATTATAATCTATTTTCTATCATTTGTGAAACGTTCCGCTTTAACTTACAACGAGTAGAGACGCTTTTTTACTAACGGCGCAGGCTAGTTCAACAGTGCTGTTTAATTTTGTTAAACAATCGGGCCTAATTGCTTATCAAGGATGAGGAAAGAATATTTTGAACGAAAATTACGTTTGAAGGATTTAGAAGTGAAAAGAGTCTGATATTTTATTGGAAAAATTATGGTGCTTAAACCAAGATTAAATTCCTATCGATAATAAGAGGGAACGCTCATTGACTAACAGGGCAGAGTACTAAAATTACCATTATATTTAAAAAGAGGTAATAATGGATGTTTGTTGTGTAATTATTGTGATAATATGGATGGGAATGGAATTTAATAAAACTATTAAGAAAGTAGGAATTGAATGATTTATGAAGCGAATAACGAAGTAAGAAAAAAATTAGTACCTATGTTTGAAAATATTGATAGCACTATTGTTCTTTCGTATCTCCATGGCCATATGGGAACAGCTTGGGTGGATAACCTTGAGAACCCAACGGTTGCCCAGATAACTGTGGGGATTTTTGTGTTTTATGCTGGCGATCCTAATACTCAAGAAGCTGAGAAATTGCTTTATAATCTCCCCGAATTCACTCTTGCAATTGTTGATTCAGAAGAATGGAAAAATCGAATAGAAACTGTCCATAATGGTGCGGTTGAGAAATTTAAACGGTACAGATTTGAAAAGGATCCAGAGCATCTCAATAGAACACATTTACATAACATAACGTCTTCATTACCAGAAGATTATGAAATCAAGAAAGTTGATAACAATATAGCAAATTTACCGTCTTTCCATGAGCTCTCAGAAGACTTCGTTAATCAATTTGATTCTATTGATGATTTTGTCAATAGAGGTGTGGGGTATGCAATATTACATGAGGGACAAGTTGTTTGTGCGGCGACATCTTTTAGTATTTATGATGATGGTATAGAGATTGAAATTGCTACCCATCCTCAATTTAGAAGAAAAGGTTTAGCAACTATCACAGCCTCTGCCCTGATATTATATTGTTTAGATAGAGGGCTTTACCCTAGTTGGGATGGAGCGAATTCTGAATCTGTCGAATTAGCCAAAAAGCTGGGTTACATATTTAAAGAATCTTATGATACCTATTTTATAGATAATATAAAGTAGTTTGTGAAAAAATGTACTTAAAGTAACGGGTACTTTAGCAAAAGATTACTGAGCTGCATAGACGGCTCTTATTTTATTGTGGAAATAATAATGTAAAGCTTATAAATTAATTGGGTGATTAAAAGTGACTATACAACATAAAAAGATAATCGATTTCTATAATAGTCGTAGACTGTTCAATAAATATCAACGTAAAAATACACCAAGCGTAATCTTTATTGCAGGGTTAGGCGATAGCCATGAAACATGGAAAAAGGTTCAAGACCGAATATCGGATGAAACGTCAACCTTGTCCTATGACAGGGCGGGTATTGGTAGGAGTCAAGACGTAGCAGTCCCGCGAACTTGCTGTGATCTTGTCGAGGAGCTCTCTGAATTGTTACAAGCGCTTGACGTGGAGAAGCCTTATATATTAGTAGGCCATTCCTTTGGTGGGTTGGTCGCCAGATTGTATACCAGTCTTTATCCGCTGGACATCTGTGGAATGGTTCTGGTTGACGCTGCACCGGAATATAAAGAACTCGCCTATGAAAAGGTTCTACCAGAAAATCTACTTGCAGGAAATAGGGAATATTTCGAGAACCCTATGTTGAATAGTGAGAAAATTGATAAAATACAGAGTTATAAGCAAATTGTTGATTATTCAAGACAAAGTGATATCCCTCTCTCAATTATTACAAGAGGTTTACCCGATGATGGTGAAGATGGATGGCCTTCTCAAGAAATATTAGAAATTGAACAAAGTCTACAAGCAGAATTCCAATGGCTGTCAACGTCAAGTAAGTTCCGGATTGCTAGCCGTAGTGGACATTATATACATCATGACGAGCCTGATATTGTAATAGAAGAGATTTTATTAATGTTAAAGGGGATGGGAAAGTGAGCGATATAAGGTTGAAATCTATGGAGGATTTGAAAAGAATTGAGGAGGAATAATACCAACTTCTTAAAGGTGAGCAGATGAGGAATTTGTAACTTTAATGTTGCAATATATCGGTGATCCTGAGCATGAATTAAGTGATGGCTATGTTTTTTAAGATGAGCCTTATGTTAAATATATCTATTATGCGAATGATGGAGTCAAAAAAATAGAGTATATTCTCACAGACGAGGAGATAAAGATTTATAATAATAAATCCGAATTAAAAAATTATTATCTTTTAAGAGAAAATGATAAATATATAATCTAATAATTCCATATACACTTATTAAACTCCCATGAAAAAACGTAAAAATCTTTCATTTTCTGTGGTGTAGTGTTGATTTTGCGCTACATGGATGGCTAACGGGTGGCTTTTCTTGAAGATCATTGAGTTGCATATGCAGCTCTTTTTTTTTTAATACTAACGGAGCAGTTTAGTTGAATAATAAGGAGTAGAAGGTTATTTTAAATAGATATACAAAAGTGGGATTTTAAATTTCATCACTATATTGAATGAATATCTGAAAGATAATGTTCAGCTTTACGTATAGGAAGGAGGAGCATAGTTTTGAAATTGATAGGATTAATCATTCTAGGTGGCTTATTACTTCTTTTATTAAGTTTCATCTACATAATTATTAGTGTAGTGTTGCGAAATAAAAAAGAAAAGTAATTCTGGTTAGTTTAATAGATTTAAATTATTTAATGGCTTCGCAAATATTATGTTTTGGATGTTATGTTGGTTTATGTAATCAGAATTTTACTGCACAATATGAGGAAATTAATAAGTAGGGTTATCAACTACTTACTGCGAATACCAAAGAATTTGTGAAGAATCATACTTTAAATAACGGGGGCGATTGTTCAATTTGAGCAATCGCTTTTTCTCTAACTGGGCAGTTTAGTTGAAGAGTGGTGTTTTACATGTGTTCATCAATCGGGCCATTTAATTGAATAACGCCTTTGATAAAATTAATGAATTTATGTTAAAATTTAGGATAAATTATAAACTGATGTACATAAACTAATGACACAATTTAGTGGCGGAGGGATTATATGTATGAGCGAAATATCTTTTAATGAGTTAGAGAAGAAAGTGAAGAAGATTAAAATTGAAGGTTTTGTCATTTATAAAGGAAATACACGGATCTTTGAATATTTAAAGAATAAAAAAGTCATAAAAAATCCGACAAAGGTTTATTCCATTACAAAGAGTATTGTGTCTATATTAATTGGAATTATGGTCGATAAAGGGCTAATAAAAAACATTCATGATCCAATTTATAACTTCTTTCCGGAAATATTAGAGTTCAATGACCCAATGAAGGAGGAAATCACATTATTTCATTTGCTGACTATGACTTCGGGGTTACAAGTAGGAAAATTCCAAAGTTCAAAAAACTGGGTTAAATTCATACTAGAACAACCAGTTATACATAGACCAGGTTCAACCTTTGAATATAATAGTGGAAACTCTCATTTACTAAGCGCGATCATCCAAAAAGTTTCTGGAGGTTCTACCGCCTCATTTGCTGAAGAATTTCTATTCCATCCATTAGGGATAAAAAAATACATATGGGTAAAGGACCCGCAAGGAATTCACGAGGGTGGCTTTAGTATTTCTTTAAATTTAGAGGACATGGTGAAGTTTGGATTTTTATTACTAAACGAAGGGCAATTTAAATCAAATCAAGTGGTTTCATCTAACTGGATCCACGAGGCAAAAAAAACATATAAACAATTTGAAGCAGAAGAGGACAGAACATTTGGTTATGGTTATCAGCTATGGACTTGTGAAATTGCTAATAGTAACACCAAAATTGAATATTACTATGCAAATGGATTATACGGGCAATATATATTTATTGTTCCGAAGCTAAATATTATGGCTGTGGCTAAAAGCTATCTACAAGATGACCAGTCCTCTGCGCCGAAACTCTTTTTCGAAGAACTTTTACGTAGTTGGATGGATGAGTGAGACATTTAAACAAATGAAAAGGGGTTTTTCTCCTCTTCCGAGATCATAAAAGTATCTTATCTTGATATAAAACAATCGGGCGCGATTCGTGAATTGGAATTGTGCCTTTTTCAGTACTAGAACCAATATTACTAAATAACATCTTTTTTAAAACTGAATATTGATATAAAAGGATAGATAAGATTGTGAAAGCAGTTATTCCGCCATAAGCAAGTATAGCTAAATTTTATTTTTGAAAAATATAATGCAATGGACTCGTCTAATCTGTATTGGAATTTAACACTACATACTTCGAACTAAGTATCTAATGTAATAAAATTAATTTTGTAATATACTATTTTAAATAGGTTAACAATGTTAATTTATGTTTTATTCAAAGATCTCTAGAATGTTCAGTAAAAAAAATATTATAAGGAGTCCCAAAATGAAAAAGAAAATAAACTATTTGATCTTATTCTTAACTGCCATCTTTATAGTTGGTTGTACTAACGTAGATAATGTATCAAATACTGATGGGAAAGCTGATTCACAAGAAGTAACTACAAAAAATAGTGAAAAAGAAAAAACTACGGCTGAAAAACAAGGAGTAGAGGAAACATCAACTCAATCAAAAGATCAACTGTTCAAAGGTTACAAACTAATTGAAGTTGATGGTGGTGATTTGTCTGGACATCGCGAACCTAACGTCGTCGTTGACATTGGTTTTGGGGACCGAGAGTATTGGTCCTTTACGAATGAACACGGGCAAATAGTCCGTGTCATTGCTAACGAAATCGTTCTACAAGATGATCGTACCGAACCTGTAACATCGTCTGGCAGATACTACGCTGATGAAGCAAAAGTTCCTGGTGTTGAAAGAGCAGATTTAGATGAAGGACATGTTATTGCAGATTCTCTTGGTGGGGTATCAAATGCTTATAATATTACGCCACAAGATAGTACGCTTAACCGACATGGTGATCAAGCATATATGGAAGACGCTATTCGTAAAGCTGGTGGAGCTACTAGTTTTGAAGCAATAATCACATATCCTAATACGGAAACGCAGATTCCTTCTCATTACAAGTACACTTACACTTTAAAAGGGAATAAAATTGTAGATGAGTTTGATAACGGCAACCCTGATGAAATAAATAAATCTCTAGGATTAACAGAAAGTAAATCAACTAACTCAAATAAGTCAACAAGTTCTAATAAGGCCAATGCTTTGAATGGCACTGAAGATATTTCTAGCGTTGATACAGATGGAAATGGTCAAGTAACGATTAAAGAAGCAAAAGCAGCAGGTTATAGCATGCCAATAACGAGTGATCACTGGTTATACCCATATATGAAAGACAATGATAACGACGGTATGGTAGGGGAATAAGCATCTAGAACTCAAGGCAAAGTAAACGAATGAAATAAACGGATGACTTTACAGAAACAATCGGGTGCGATTGTGGAAGAAGCGTCGCTGTTCTTATTAAACTCCCATGAAGAACGTAAAAATCTTTCATTTTCTGTGGTGTAGTGTTGGTTTTGCGCTACATGGATGGCTAACGGGGTGCTTTATTTGAAGACCATTGAGCTGCTTAGACAGCTCTATTTTTACGAATCATTTAGCTAAACAAGTTATAAAATGAAAAGAATAAAATAATTTAAAAAAGCATTCAAGGAACAGTTCACCCTTGAATGCTTTTTCACTTCTTTTATTTAGATTGGATTTCCTGTACACGTTCAATCTGTCCATCTGTAAGCCTGACTTTAATTCCGTGGGGAAAAGGGTGCCCGATTTGGTAAAAACATGTTAAATGATATCTCTGGTAATCTTTCCTTTTTCGATCCTTTTTAACAATATCAACAGCTTTGCCTGGTAATATGTCTTCCCGATATTGTCCGTATATTAGACACCCATTTTTCTACGGGTATTGCTTGTTTTTTTCGTTTGCTGGCTTTTCATTTTTTTGTTGAAAGGTCGACATTCTTTTTTCCTTTATTAGAAGAGGAATTGTTCTTTTTGTTTTCAAGCTGCTGTTTCACTGCCTCTTGCAGGCTTATTTTTTTTTGGTACTTCAGAATGATTATTCTCGGTCATAGAAAATGCTCCTTTTTGAATAGGATAGTTAGTCCAGTATAATCTATTTTCTATCATTTGTGAAACTTTCCACTTTAACTTAGTGAAGACGCTTTTTTACTAACGAGGCAGAATAATTGAACAATGTTTGGAAACAATATCGTCGAGAAAAGGAAAAAAAGGAGAGGTGTGATAAATGACAATTAGAATTTTATTATTAATACTATTCGTTAGTTTTAATCTTTCAATAGATGCTTCTGCTGAAGTTCTTCTTAAAGCTGCTTATATACGTAATCATCAGCTATGGATGAAGGAGGGAGATAAAGAAATACAGCTTACAACAGGCCGGTATGTATCCTCTCCAAAGTGGTCAAAAGATGGTCAGTATATTGCCTATTTAGCAAGTAACGAGAATGGAGAAAAAACGTATCTGTATATTTATGATTTAAAGAAAAAGGAAAGCTATCAACCGTATCCATCAATTGAAACAAGTCAAATTAAATGGTCGCCAACATCAAATCAACTAGCTTACAATTCGAGAGGTATCCTAAATGTTACAAAAACAAAAAATGGGCGGCCACACGGCTTTGAAAATGTATCTCTAGGTGTTAGTGATTTTGAATGGTTCCCCGACGGAAAAGCGTTTATCGTTTCATCTCAATCTAATTTACTTCCTACTGGATGGGAACCAGTTCGTCTTTTTAAAGTACCCGTAGATGCCAATCTAGATACGAATAAAATCAAGCCTTTTTACACCATTCAAACAAATACAACCGACTTATTTGCAATTGATGCAGATTATTTTAAGTGGAGCCCTGATGGGAGCTGGGTTAGCTTTCTATTAGCACCAACTGCGTCTTGGTCTAATGATAGCAATACATTAGCTGTACTTTCATCAGCTGGAGATCAATTTCAAGTTATAGGGAAAATGCTTGGGTATGAAAAATGGATAAAGTGGGCTCCTACAATAAATCAACTAGCCTTCATATCGGGTGAAGGAAGATTTTTTGTTGTAAACAAAAGTACAACAGTTACCGAGATTCCTACATTGAATAAACAAAAAGACTACACACCTAAAGGATATGTAGACCTAGATTTAGAATGGCTTTCTCCAGATGAAATAATTGTTGCTCGGGCGAAAGAAAACAAAGCGTGGAAAGTGGGACCAGTTCCAACTATGTTTACTGTGTTGTATGTAATTAATCTTGAATCAGGAGAACAAAAGCAGCTTACATTTCCAAAGAACAATAAAATAGATAATACACCTCAAGTAGTTGGTTCATCTATTACTTGGTATCGAACATCTGAAAAAGAAGACCAAGGAGATGTTTGGGTTAAAGATAGTATGGATGCTCAAGAATATAGGTGGTTAAAAAATGTAGACTCTCCACCAACCTTTTTTATAAAAAGCAACTGAAACAACCGCAGATTTTATTTTTTATTATTTTAGTAAAGGGGGCGAACTACAATCCTTGATCTCGGTGAAAAAAGGGGACACTTTAATGAAGAAAATAATCCTACTAACCTTCAAAATATCGGAGCAGGTTAGTTGAAGAAGGATTAGAATAGAAGAACAAAATTAAATAACATTATACCTTTGAGTGAAATGGAAGTTTTTTATTACTAGAAAATTTACAAGTATTAATAGAGTTTTATGAAAAATTAGGTCTTATACTTTATAAAAGATAATAGAGCAGCTTTATTGAATTAAAGAAGAAGAGAGTTGGATTGGTTATAGGTAGGGAAGGATCAGAAATTCCTTACCACGTTTCAAAAAACATATTGCATTTAATGTTGAATTAGAGGATTTAAAGAAAGCTAAAATGTCGTTAAAATAGCATGGAATCATTGCAAAAATAGCAGGACGCTCAATGTATAAAAAGATTGAGCGTAGTATTTTGATCCTAAAAAGGAATTATTAAACCTGTATTCATTTAAGACAATAATTGAATTTCTATTACTCTTCTTTTTTAAGATTCAAGAAATTACTAATTACCTTTATATATTCATTTTTTGGATATATCTTATATAAATCGCTGGATAATCGAATCGGGTCGCCAAAAAAGTATCGCTCATATTGGGTTTGTCTTGTTCCAAATGAACTCATTGTTAGATCCCAAGCTAAACGAAATATTTTTACTCGTTCCTCTGCGGTCTTAGTAGCTCCTTGAAGATAAAAATCTAAGTCATTTCTAATAATAGAATGAAATGCTTTCTCGGTTGGCAATGTAATCATTCCACTAGCTCCGATTAGCTGGATAATTTCAGTGAAACGAGGATAGATTTTAGGAAAGATATTACCAGCAACTTGAAGCGGGAAAATTTCTGGACGCATATATCCCCATTCATCTAATTTTGCGTTATTTTCAGATTTTTCTAACAAGGCTTTCATCGTTTCTAGACCAATGATGATTTCTGACATCTTTTCTTGGATATGTTGATACTCGCTTATATTAATCGTTTCTATAAGAAGCTCAGCAATACCTAAGACGAACTCTGTTTTTACAATTTGTCTAGTCAATACTTGGTGCTTAGTAAAGGGATGGAAAGAGCTTTGAATTGGGAATTCTTCGGCTACTTCTGCATTGCTGTAATAAAATACCCTATTCCAAGGTACTAATACATTGTCAAAGACGACGATAGAATCCATTTCTTCGAACCGCGAGCTTAATGGATGATTAAAAGAAGATTGTCCGCCGATGAATGTTTCCCTACAAATAAACTTTAATCCTTTTGTGTTAGAAGGGATCGAAAAAGCAAAAGCTTCATCTTCATTAAATAGAAATTTACCTACGCTAAATACTAATACTTCATCTGTTAAACCACCTTGCGTAGCAAGAAGACGTGCACCTTTAATAATGATTCCTTCTTCATTTTTATCAATAACTTTTGCGGCGATTGGCTCATCCGTATTTTCAATGTAGATATAAGAACGATTCACTTGTGGGGAAATAAAGGTATGTGTAAACGACAGGTCATTTTCCCTAGCCAATTCATAAAATGCTTGCAGATTGTTTGGAAAACATTTGTCCTTATTATTTAAAAAGGATACTGAAGAGGCAAAGCTCATTAAAACTGTGTTCAAATAATCTGGGCTTCTTCCCATGATACCCCCTGAATACCTAGCCCAATGTTCAATCATCTTTCTTCTTCTTATTAAGTCCTCTTTCGTTTTTGGTTGCAAATAGGAAAGACCAATAAGCTTTCCTGATACTGGAGAAATAAAAGTCATCTCATCTTTTATTTTTGGATCATGTTGCAAATCATAAAGATCCGCTTTGGACTGAATAAGTCCCTTGAAGGCAGGTTGTTCTGATAACAACCCCTCAATTTTTTCACCGTCGTACCAAATTTCATTATTTAACTGATTTAATCGATTAATGTAATCTTTTCCATTTATAGCCCCCATGTTCCACTCCCCAATTTTAATTGATATTTAAATAAAATTCTTCGTTTATAGCTGTTTTAACAAGTTAAGTCGTCGAATATTTTATTACTATTACTAAAATTATTCTATGTAACTAGAGCTTGCTAATATTCTTTCTTTAACTAACGCAGCATGTTAATTGAAGAAGAAGGAGAAGAAGGTTACTTTAAACAAAGATTCCAAAGTGAAACTATAAATTTCATAACTATATTGAATGAAATGGATGGCTAGAATCGGGAAGAAAGCCATTATGACTACTTTACATAATGAGGAAAGTAACTATAAAAGGGTCACCAAGCCAGGGGCGACCCTTAAATCAGAAATGTTAATACCCTCTATTCATAAAAGTAGCGCCGATAATAATCAGAAGTATAAATAGAACAACAATTAAGGCAAATGCTGAACCATTACCATATCCGCCACCGTAATAGCCGCCATTTTCCATGCCACCAACATTTCCACCATAGCATCTGAGAAGGAGTGGGGTGTTAAACTATTCACCTATAGGCATTAAAAATATATTTTTGTGAGATAAGACAATATAAAAGGGCCACTTGGGATGGAGTGACCCTTAGTAAAAAGTTTAGGAGGTGTAAGGCTAAATTAGCATTACCTTACTATTATTATGATGTGATAGCTATGTTTGTATAGTGAATTGCCTGTGATATGGATTAAAAATAAGAATGCCGTAGCTGCTACATCAAACTAGTGAACATTATGAGGAAATTAATAAATATGGTGTGTTCTACTTTTCATTTGCGAATATCTGAGGATTTGTAACGTGTGGTTGATTTCGTTCCAACTGGTGGGGGAGTCCGATGAGCCGCTGTTCCCCAAGGAGTCGCCCAGCCTCCACTCAAATCAACCAATATACAGTGCATATATTTTAAAAATATCATCATCCAGAGCTTTAAGAAATGAGCCTATAAATCCTAAAAATACTAATGATTACATTATTATAGTAGCTTTAAGTGGTATATTTTGTTAAAATTTAGTCGATAATAGAAAGGGAGGAAATAGAACATTGTATTTCAAGAAAGTCAGTCTTATGTTAACCATCTTATTCATTTCAGCTTCTATATTTACCATACATAATGCAAGTGCAAGTGGTGGTTTTGAAGATATTTCTCCAAAGCATGAAGCTTATGAAGAGATCAATAATTTAGTTGTCAATAAAACAAGCTTCGCAGATGTTGCAGATGGCCGTGAGCTTTCGGGCTATGTAGAACAGCTTAGCTTCTTTAAAAGTGAAAAGGAGCCACCTGTTAAAGGTGTAGCTGTACTTGATACATCACAGGTCATTGGATTAGTTTCCTCAACAACTGATGGATTAAATATTCGTAAATCCAAAGATTCGTCATCTAAAGCTAACATTGTAGGTACTATCAATAAAGGTGGTAAACTATCAGTCTATGCAGTTGAAGGAGATTGGTTAAAAGTTTCCTATAATGATGCCTTTGCCTATGTTTATAAAACGTATGCACAGTTTTTAGATGCAGATGGTAATGCATTAGGGAATATTCAAAAGCAAGTTACTACAACACAAAGTATAAATAGTTATGTAAAACCTACATCTTCTTCAAAGGTTATTTCAACTGTCAATAGTAAAGTGAAATTACCTGTTTATAAAACAGTAAATGGTTACTATTTAACTGTAGTAAAGGGTGTACCGGGCTATATCGTGGCAGATAGTACAGAGGATGTGAAAGTAGAAAAACCTTCTATTCCGAATCCAACCCAAACTCCTCCGAAAGTTTCAGGTGATCTACTAGGTCGAGTGACAGTTGATAATTTAAATATCCGCAAAGAAGCTAACTCTACTTCTACAGTACTATGTAAGTTGAAAAAAGGCGAATATGTTCAAGTAAATAGTATTAACGGTTATTGGGCACAAATTATTTATAACGGTCAAGAAGGGTATGTCCATAAATCTTATTTAAAGATATTAAATCTAAGTGGTAATCCGTTAAAAGATCGTATAATCATTATTGATCCAGGTCATGGTGGCAAGGATCCTGGAACTGTAGTCGGTACTATTGCAGAAAAAAACATTGCATTAAAGGTCAGCACTCTTGTTACGCAAAAGCTTGAGGCGGCAGGTGCAAAGGTTTTAATGACTCGTACTGGGGATACGTATCCTACACGAGAAGGTCGAGTTGACTTTACACATGCTAATTATGGTGAGATTTTCGTAAGTATCCATGTTAATTATGCAGCTAATACTTCTGCGCAAGGTACCGAAACATTTTTCGCTCAAACACCAGGTGATATGCATCAGGAAGACATTGATCTTGCGACGTTTGTAAACAATCAAATTGTTAAAAACGTAAATATGAATGATCGAAAGGTCAAAAAAGGAAATTTCATTGTAATTGCAAATACGAATATTCCAGCCATTCTAGTTGAGCTAGGCTTCCTATCAAATAGTGAAGATCGAGCTAAACTGACAAATGATCAATATATTGAGCTATTTGCTGAATCTATCTACAAAGGAATTTTGGAATATTACTCAAAACAATAGTAAAAAGGGCTACATGGTTCATTAAAGTGTACCCTTTGTAAAGGACATTTTGAAAAAAGCTAGGCAACCTTTTGGAGCTGCTGTCTGTATTTTGCAGGCGGCAGCTTTTTCAAGTTCCATTGCCCTCGATAATGGTTGTAATACATCATATAACTTTTCACTTCTCGTTTTACTTCTTCATGTTTCGCACGCTTTCATATTGGTTTCATCTTTAAAATGACCGAAGAGGGATTCTTGGGGGGCGTTATCCCAACAGTTTCCTCGGCGTGACATCGATTGCACTAGTCCCATTTTCTTCACAAGTTTCCGGAATTGTGGATTCGTATAAATAAATGCATCTTCTGTTAAATGGTAGTGATTTTTCTTCAATTTACGAAGTGTATTGAGCGCGATATCCATACTTAATGAAGCAGATACTTCATATGCTGTTTGTCTCAGTGTCCTTAATTGCTGATAAATAAGCACGTTTGCTGTTCCCGTACGTCAAATACATGATATCTGTTAATAATACTTTTCCTGTTAAGCTAACGGGTGCATTAATTGAACAGAGAAACATTTATTATGGTGTTTCTCTGTTTTAAATAAACTAAAAATATTTCTGATAAAATTCCTTCCTAAGCTTTCCACTTAGTTGTGCATAAATCCGAGTAGTTTCACTTTTTTCATGCCCCATTAAACTTTGAATTACTTCAATGGGTGCACCATTGTTTAATAGGTGTGTAGCGTAACTATGTCTTAATTGATGGGGGTGTATATCTTTATTAATCCCAGTACGACTGGAGATTCGTTTAATGATATACCTCATTCGCGCAATACTCATACGATGTGGGTTTCTTTCAGTAACAAAAATTGCTGGATCTCTATCTTGACGACTTTCAATGTATCTTTTAAACCAAATATCACAGCGTATAATGCAATCGACGAAGTTCTTCTTAAACTAATGGGAGCTTCACTTCAAGATGGGATTCCGTATAGATCCCATCTCTTCTTATTCAACTAACTTTGCAGGTTACTGAAGAAGGAAATAGTTGTATTTAAATTGAAATATAATGTAATAACCTAGATTGGAGTGCTTACAATGATTAAATTCTTTGAATACAACTGGCAGGTAAGAGATGAATGGTTTGACTGGTGCAATCAACTGACAATTAAAGAGTTGTTAAAAGACCACAAGGGTGGAGTAGGAAATATATTATATACACTTTTTCACATAATTGATGTGGAATATAGTTGGATTCGTGGTATTCAAGGCAAAGAAGATATAGTATTTCAGTTTGCTGATTATAATACTCTTGAAAAAGTTAAATCACTTTCAGATAAATCACGCAATGAAATAGCTGAATTTTTAAAAACAACAAATTTAGGAGATTTAAATGAACAACTAGTCAGTGTTTCTTGGGATGAAGATAAATACACTTTTGATGATATATTACACCATATAATTACTCACGAAATTCACCATATAGGTCAACTTTCTGTTTGGGCAAGAGAATTAGAACTGAGCCCTGTACCTGCTAACTTTATTGGAAGAGAGTTACCGAGGGGGTTTATTAATGAAAATGAATAAAAAAACGTATCTAAGTATAGAAGAGATTACTTCTCTACCAACCTTATCAGGTACAAACATAAGTGATGATGGCAAAAACGTAGCATTTGTCAAGAAGACAGCTAACTGGAATGACAATACATATAGGAATCAAGTATGGATATATGAAAAAGATAAGGGGCATTGTTACCCATTAACAACTAGGGATATAGATAGTACCTACCCATTATGGTCTCCAGATTCTAGAAATATCGCATACCTTAGCCCAGTTGATGATGGGAATAATAAGAAAAATCAGATCTTTGTTAAGTCCATAGATGGTTATAGTGGGGTTCAAATTACTGATGAGAAAGAAGGGGTCAATAAATTCAAATGGGAGCCTACTGGCAAAGGTTTTTATTACGTTGCACAGTCAATAGAATCTGAGACGATAAAGAAACGTAAGGAACTATATGGTGATTTCCATCATATAGGTAAGGAATACCAGAATAATTGTTTATATTACATTGAAATAGAAAAAGTGATACAAAATGATGATAAATATGAACACGAAAATAGCATTGTTTATCAACTAACTGAGGGTAAGGATTTTCATGTCCATGAATTTGATATTTCAAATGATGGGAAAAAGGTTGTATTAATGGCTACACCAAGCCCAAATATGGAAGATTATATTAATGGAAATCTATACATACTAGATATTAAAGCTGGTGAACTACAAAAGATGAATATAGATAAGTTGTTGGGAGGGAGCGTTTGCTTTTCTCCTGATGGCAGCAAAATATGTTACTCAGCAAGCATAAGGGAGAAGGATTACTATAAGACTCATATACAAGACAGTACACTAGAGATATATGATATTAATAATGGAGAGCTAATTCAACCTTTAACAGATTTTGATAGTACGGTTATTCCATTACGGTGGACATCTAAAGGAATTTTAATTAGATGGCAGAATAAAACTAATTATCTTATTGGTTTGCTATCTGACGATGGAACTGTGGAAATGTTAAGCGAAAAAGAAGATAGCTTTATAATGGATGCTTCAATAACAAGGGATGGAAATCATTTATCCTATAATAAGGCTATAACAAATGAAACCTTTGAAATCTATTTAGACGATGAAAAAATAACGAATGAGAATAGCTTTTTCAATGGAAAGCTTAAAAGTAACAGAGAAATAATTTCATGGCAAAGTAGTGATGGTCTTGAAATAGAGGGAGTTTTATCAACCCCAGTAGAATTTGATGCAAATAAAAAATATCCCTTATTAGTGGTAATCCATGGTGGACCTGCCTGGGCATCCTTTCCAATATTTTCAGACTGCTTCAATGAGAAATATCCGATTGAACAGTTTGTTGAAAAAGGCTTTATCGTTTTAGAACCAAACTACAGGGGAAGTTCTGGTTATGGTAATGAATTTTTAAAAGCAAACTATAGAAAACAAGGACTTGCTGACTACGATGATGTTATTTCTGGAGTGGATAAATTAGTTAATCAAGGGATTGTAGATAAAGATAGAGTAGGAGTTATGGGATGGAGTAACGGGGGATATATATCAGCTTTCTGTGCTACATTTAGTAGTAGGTTTAAAGCTATTTCAGTTGGGGGCGGAATTACTAATTGGAATACCCATTATGTAAATACAGATATACCATACTTTATTAGGATGTATTTAGGAAATGATCCATGGAATGATCCAGAGATATATACTAAAACATCACCATTGACATATATTAAATCAGCCTGTACTCCCACTTTAATCCAACATGGTGAAAAAGATGCAAGAATTCCAATTCCAAATGCATATGGGCTATATCAAGGATTAAGGGATATGGAAGTTGATACAGAATTAATTATTTTTAAAGGAATGGCATATAGTTCTGACCAGCCAGGAATTAATGTGGCTATTATGAAGCAGAATTTAATATGGTTTTCACACTATATTCTTGGAGAAAGTATGAAAGATTTTAGGGTTTTATGATTGATAAATGGATATCCTCACAGGATACATAAGAATGAAACAGTCTTCATAAACGTCGCAGGTTAGTGAAAGTAGGAGTACTCAAAGACAGTTTAGAAATAAAAAAGCGAACCCAAAAATTTAAGAGGAGAAAGCAATATGAAGAACCTTTTATTATAGTCACACTGTATATTTCCAACATCAGACATAGTTAAAACTGGTAATTTTCATGAACGAAAAATGTGATTTAAGGCTGTGCAATTTTTGGATGCAAATGAACCTTATATTTGTCTGTATCGTGATACTACAGAAATTATCTTAACTAAAACAAACGGCCAAAATGTAATTCCGAATAGGAAACTTATGGCTACGGGTACGATGCTTACTTTATTACAAAAAATCAAGAGGAACTTTAAGAAGAGTTAATCAATTCTAATGTGAAAATCGTCCGTAATTTAGATAATACTGATTACAATAATAAAGAATTTGTAATTGAAGATATAGATGGAAGATGGATAGCATTTGGTATTAAAGTAGGTTATAGAGAAGAAGCTAGTTTGTGAATAAATGTACTTAAAGTAACGGGTGCTCTTGTTTAATTAGAGCATTCGCTTCTTATGCTAACGGTGCAGTTTAGTTGAAGAAGTAATACTATACTATTCACATTATTACCAGGAAAGATGGTGGGCTAATGGAACACGTTCTAAAAGAAATGTTGTCTCCGAGTAATGAATATAAAGTTCAAATTATTAAACGTAAGGATGGTCTTTTTACCACAGAATTATATAGGTGGCAGGAAGACTGCGGATATGAGTATTGGAGTCCTATTAAAAATGGATTGTCTTTGATTGAGACAGAGGAAGGTGCAGTAACACGGGCCATTGAACATCTGAGAGAATATTCTGGGGAAATTATCAATCCTTAATTACTTCTAACAGGAGTGATTGTTCAATTAGAGCGATTGCTTTTTATGCTATCGAGGCAGGTTAATTCAATAAAATAAAGGCAGGAGAAAAAATGAAACGAGGAATCAGTTTTGAAATTCCCAATGAATACGGAAGGTTTCTTTGGGAGGTATTAACACCCTTTGAAATTACTAAATTCATTTGGCTAAGTGGAGGCGAGGAATCATATTTAGTCGAGGATGATGAATTAGGAAAACTACTATTCACAGATGAGGTAAACTGGATAGAAGGCTTATCCCTTAAAGAACTTTTAGAAGATAATAGATATTATCTCATTTTTGTGGACTTAAAAGCCTACTCAAAAGAGAATAATCCATCATTAATTGAACCGTATAGGGATTTGGATTTTTTAAATAGTGATTGTGAACTCGTATTATTAGTTGTGGATTCAGTTTGTGTCACGATTTATTGTAAGGACAGTGAAAAACTAGAAAGATTATTTGATAATGCAAAGATAAAAGGGTTTGAAAATCTCCAATACATTACTGATAAAAATGATACAAGATCAAAGCTATCAGTTTGGTAACAGATGATTTATACCTATACCTTCTTATTCCACTAACGGGGGCAAGAGTTAAACAAGGTGTTGCAGCGGCAGCATCTTGTTTCTTGTTGAACTCCCATGAAAGAACTTAATCATCTTTCATATTCTGTGGTGTAGCTCTGGTTTTGCGCTACATGGATGGCTAACGGGGCAGGTTAATTAAATAAGAAGGTTTTTTTCGATTGTGTTGAATAAGGTAATTTGTGTAAATTGTTGAACAGAAGAGGCGCTTTACTTCAAGTCTGGGGTTGCACCTTGAATTAAAAGTGCATTTTGCGGAATAGGATTAGAAATCACAGGGGAAAAAGAGTTAGCATTGGTGAATATTTTGTGTACCCTATTTTGAGAATTATGGAAATGATATTTAGAATTTTTTAGGTCATGTGTGAAAGTGGCTTGTCTTAGGAGAGGAGATAAAAAAATGATTGAATTACGAAAAATAACCGGGGAAAACATAGATGAAGTAATAGCACTTGAAGTTGGAGAAAACCAGAAAGACTTTATACAAACTACTAACCTCAGAAGCTTTGCAGACGCCCATATGTTGAACGCAGACGGGATACCAGCGACTCCCATTGCCATTTATGCTGATGGAGTTGCGGTTGGATTTTTGATGTATATTTATGATACGTTGGATCATGAATCATTTGAAAATGAAGTTTTTTACGGGAAGAAGAGCTATTTTATATGGCATATTATGATTGAAACGTGTTATCAGGGGAAAGGATATGGCAAACTTGCCTTTGAAAAAATGTTGAAGGATATTGAAAATATGCCAAATGGGGAAGCAGAATATGTAACCCTCTTTTATCGAACAAGTAATGTCATAGCTAAAACATTATACGCTTCATTTGGCTTCGTAGATACAGGAATCATTCAGGATAACTCGATGTTGGCGATTAAAAATCTAGATGGGAAAATAACAGAATCCTTAGTAAAATAGGATCTCTCGGAAAGAAATGTAAGCTATCAACGTCTTGACCCATAATAAACACAAATATCCAGAAGGAAAAACCGATTTTGTAAACTCTGTTTTAGCAAAAATATAATATTTATACAGCAATCAGGCGCGTGTTTAATAAGCGACGCTATTCTTCTTCAACTAATGGAGGGATTTACTTCAATATGGTCCACTTTTTTTTCCAATCCCTAAATCTATTTTAGTAACGAAGCAAAATGTAAAATGTCAAAAAACTGCATCCATGTGGATGCAGTCTTATTTTTTTCTAATCAGTGTATCCCCAAGAGGGATTCCAAACACAACAACCAAAACCGTTAGAATTACCAGGGCTCTAAAAATAAAATACGCAACTTGATCGAACATCGTATCTCTCCTTCTTTTCTTAATAAAATTCCTACATTAAATTCTGTAAGTATCCAACTCCTATTGAGGAGTCAAACTAAACTAATAAAGCACAATGTCATTTGTACTTTATTAGTTTAGTTTACTTCTTAACAACGTATGTATACAGTCGGCAATTTTTATATTTTGTGATCTTCAAATAGGGCGCGATTGTCTTAATAAGCTTCGATGTTCTTCTTAAATTAACGGTGTGTTTTACTTGAAGATCATTGAGTTGCATAGGCAGATCTTTTTTAATTGAATTAACGAGCGGTTTAGTTCAATTACGAATGGATGTTATACTTTAAAGGAAAAATATAAATGATGATCAGAAATTTAACTAAAGTCTAAGAATAAATTAGTGAGGTATTCAAAATAATGATTAAAATAGTACCCCCTAAGCCTTTTTTCTATAAAGGTGGAGAGAAAGCCGTATTACTATTACATTCTTTTACAAGCAATACGAATGATATGAAAAAGTTAGGGAAGTATTTGCAAAAGAACAATTATTCTTGCTATGCACCATTATACAGTGGACACGGTTTAACAGCAGAAAAACTTCTCACATATAGACCGTCAGATTGGTGGCAAGATGTATTAAATGGTTACCAGTTGTTGAAGGAGGAAGGTTTTCAAAAAATTGCTGTGATTGGTCTTTCTCTTGGTGGTGTGTTTGCATTAAAAGTTGGTCAAGAGTTGGAAATAAGTGGTGTTGTAACGATGTCAGTTCCAATACACAGGGAAGCAACTTTTCTGCAGAAGCGTGTCCTTCATAATGCAAAAGGGTACAAACAACTTGAAGGGAAAAATGAAGAACAAATAAATTTAGAAATGAAACGTCTTCAAACGCTGTCTATCGATTCATTAGTTGAGTTCCAACAGTTAATTGATATAACGATGGATAAATTAGCACTTTTAACGTCACCAATTCGTATATTGTATGGTGAATTAGATGAACCATTGTATAAAGAAAGTGCAGAGGTAATTTTTCAAAGCGTTGCGACGAATCAAAAAACAATGAAAGGGTATCCGAACTCTAAACATTTAATGACATTAGGTACGGACATGAACGACGTAAACCAAGATATTCTTACATTTTTAAATGATTTAACTTGGTAGTTTTAATGAATCTTCAACTAACGGTGGCGATTGCTCAATTAGAGTAATCGCTTCTTGTGTTAACAGAGTAGTTTAGTTGAATGAGGGAAAAATATACGAAATAAGGCAATACATTGTTAAGATTGGATAGGGCCAAGATTCTACGGAAAGAAATTAGAAACGGGACGGTAATTAAAGAAGAAGTAAATATTTCTAATTGTATCACGTTGGTTAATGAAGTATTTACTAATGCTAAAGAAATGATTCAAAGGTCTGGAACATCCACTAGGATAGCGACAGTTGGAGAAATAATTTACCTAAATGAAAAAGTAGATATTAAACTCCCAGTAACGGGGCAGGGTAGTTCAAGAAGGAATATTCGATACTCTAAACGAATGATACAATTTATTAATCTGTTTATATTGGATGGAATGGATTGTTTTCTAAAATGACATCAAAAAGGAATTTTTGTATAGAGGTGTTGTGGTAGGTATAACAGTAGAGCTATCTTCTGCAAACATTCTATAAACTGGCTAAAGCCATTAAATAAAGCCACGGCAATGCTGGTATCTTATTATTTTATTCATCCCTTTGTGAATACTAGAATTTGGATACAGGATATAGCAAAATAACAGAAACAATGGAGGTATGAAATTTGAAGATCCAAAGAATAGATCATGTGGGTGTAATCGTAAATGATCTCTCTGCCGCTAAAGAGTTTTTTCTCGATTTTGGACTTGAGGTGAAAGGCGAACGGGAAATGGAAGGAGATTTAATGGGATATGCAGTTGGGCTTAATGACGCTAAAGTAGCATGTGTAGGATTGGGGACTAAAGACAGTCAGACATGGATAGAGCTAATCAAGTTTTATTCACCGTCAGATGAAAAAGATGTTCAGCAAACCTTTGCAAATACACTGGGTATCCGACATATTGCATTCTCTGTTGAAGATATTGAAGCGCTTGTTGCCAAATTGAAAAAGAAGGGAACGGAAATCTTTAGTGAGATAAAGCAATATAAAGAAAGTTATAAATTATGCTACGTTCGTGGTCCAGAAGGAATTATTTTGGAGTTGGCTGAGGAAATCAAATAAGTAATGTTAATTAAAATGAAAGTACGCCTCTTTCGTATTTTTGAAGAAATGTATTTAACTAACGGATGCTTTTCTTAGATCTTTGAGCTGTTTTAGACAGCTCTTTTTTCTTATGATTCCCTTATAAGTTCACACCACTTAGTTAAACTATCGAAGTAACAGCTGCTTTTTTTAGAATATTTCATTTACTTTTGTTTGGTTTTATAGGATGATGTAATAAATTGGTATTTTTGGGTTGCGAAAGGTTAGGTGAAGTTAGTTGTTTAATAATTTAGGTATGTCTTTTTTATGGATGTTACTTGCTTATACAGTCGCAACGTTAGTAGTTTTTATACATATGTTAATCTCCAATAAATCTTTTGGTGTTCAAAATGCGAAACAGGCAGGAACGACTTTTTTAAAATCACCAGTTTATGTTAAATCTAGACCTTACCAGGTTCTTTACAATGTTTTAATATTTCCAATTTTTCTATGGCTATATAGTAAATGGATTGATACGGATAATATAAAAGAATTTATGCTTAATACTGTTATCCAATGGACAATACTTTCAATAATAATTGACTATATTAGTTGGGTTTTAATTCCCCATAAATTTAGGTTAACACATAAAGAATTTTATATTGATTACCAACCTTATATAACTTTAATTTATGTTGCAATTTTTGTTAGTCATTATATTGTAGGATTTTTCATTTCGTAAATTTTATAGGATTCATAACCCTTTATTTTTATATAGGGAGACAGGTGCTTTTTTTACTATCAAAGATGCTTTCCTGTAAAAAGTGAACTGAATGTTCTTGGTAAAATATATAAATTTGTGAATAAATGTACTTAAACTAACAGAGTAGTCCAGTTGAGTAAAAAAAGGATTATATGTCGAACAGATATGAAACGAGAGGGAATTGTTAAGTGGTTTAAAGATGAAAAGGGGTATGGTCGTATCATGCTTGACGGTGAGGATGGAAATCATGTTATTGTTCATTTTAGTTCGATTTTACCTGATATAGAAAGATTTCTGAATGGATTCAGATTCCTTAAACAAGGTCAAAAAGTATCCTTTGATTTAGTTGATAACTCAAATTCTACTGATCAAAAGCAAGTTGCAGAAAATGTAATCGTTATTTCTGACTAAAAAATTCTTCTTCAACTAATGGGGTGCAAGAGTTAAACAAGGTGTTGCAGCGGCAGCGTATTTTTCTTGTTGAGCTAACGGAACAGGTTAGTTCAATAGCGTTGTTTAACTTGTGTTCAACAATCGAGCCAGATTGTTGAATAAAACTTTAAAAGGGTTGTATATTTTATTTTAAAATTTAGATGGTTCGAAAGGATTTTTCTTAAACTCGGATTCTAATAGAATTAAATAGGAAAAGTTAAAGGGGGGATAGTTTTGATTAAAAAAATCGATATAACTAATCTTAAACTTGCTGAAGAAGTTTTAAACATTCAAATACCTTCCTATAAAGTAGAAGCAGAAATAATAGACTTTTATGATATACCGCCATTGAAGGATACAGTTTACACGTTACAACAATGTGGTGAGACTTTTTTTGGTTATTACTTAAAAGAAGAATTATGTGGAGTCATTTCTATAAAAGTAGAGAATGGTCTAATCGATATACATCGGTTAATGGTACATCCTAAACATTTCAAAAAAGGAATTGCCAAGATGTTATTGGATTTTATTGAAAACGACAATGAAGGATTTGAAAAAATAATAGTATCAACTGGATCCAAAAATACACCAGCAGTAACTTTCTATTTGAAAAATGGATTTTTAAAAACAGAAGAAATAAGAATAACAGAACGCCTATCCATAACTTATTTTAAAAAAGAAATTTAATATGGCTTTATTAAGCAATCGGGCGCGATTGTTTAATAAGCGTCTCTGTTCTTATTAAACTAACGGGTGCAAGAGTTAAACAAGGTGTTGCAGCGGCAGCATCTTTTTTTGTTGAGCTAACAGAGCAGTTTAGTTGTAAAAAGAAAAATATGGTTCTTGTTGAAATTAATGCAATAATATATTAAAACATAATCCAGGGAGGTTTTTATGCAAACTGCAATACCAGCTACTTCTATGTTTCTAATTATTGGATTGTTCATTTTAGTTCGTAGAATCCGTTCTATGTACAAACCAACCAAAGGCAGAGGAGTGCGATTAATTCTTCCTCTTCTATTTTTAACACCAGGAATTACATTTTTTCTAAACGCAACTGGGCACGTCACATTCCTTCAATTAACTATAGCAATTTTTTTAGGAGTGGGTTTTTCTATTCCTCTTATTTTATGGTCAGATTATGAAATACGAAATGATGGTTTAATTTATGCCAAGAAAAGTCCTGCTTTTATAATTACTTTCTCCATTATGATTGCTTTACGTTATTATTTTCGACAACATATTTCTACTATCGAACCAGGTACACTCAATATGCTAATTTTCTTACTTGCTATTTGCTATTTAATTCCTTGGAGAATAGCTTGCTTTATAAAGTATACAAAGGTTCTTAAATTAAAAAATACAGTCAGTTTGTAGAACTTCATATTTCTCTAACACCCTCCAAAATGTAAAAAGAAGTATAAGTTAGTGAATAAATGCACTTAAGCTAACGGGGTGCGTTAATTAAAGAGCATTGAGTTGCATAGGCAGCTCGTTTCTTACGATTAGTCAAGTATCTATAATAACTTTCTTAACTCTCTGATATTATTTTGATAAATTGGGCCATACCGAATAAGCCTAGTGATTTTTCGATTTTTCATAAGGCTTTAGTATGTTAAACTGATGCTACGACTGTACTAGGGAGCCAACCTGTAGTCGTAGTTTTGATTATGTGTGACAAGAAAGAAGATCATTTTCAATAACTTGTTTACACATGCGATGGAGGCAACCTTATGACATTTGTTATAGGGTTGCGTTTTTAATTTATCGTAGTACTCAACGATGTTATTTCCACCAAATCGTCGCTGTCTAATCATGTTCTGAACGGTTAGATACATTATTTTACGTAGGTGTTTATTGCCGCGTTTATTAATCTTGTCTTTAGCTATAAACTTCCCGGATTGATACCGCCTAATATCAATACCTGTATAGGCATTCAACTGTCTGTTGTTGTCAAACCTCTGAATGTTCCCAATTTCTGCTATGATTCTGACAGCTGAGTTAGCTCCAATAGCCGGAATACTACGTATTATGCTATACTCTTCAAGCCTTTCGGCTATCGACTCCATTTTACTGATACATTGTTCTTTCTGAAGGAGAAGCTCTTGAAACCGTTTAGCATATACACGAACTTGATCACAAACCACATCTGTTGAAGACGCGGCGGGGTAAGATTGCTTTGCGGCCTCTATTAATTCAACAGCTTTTTCTTCTGCTTTGTTTACTGCCATTCGTTTATTTGTGTTTGCGAGTATTCGATTTTTAATGATTGTTTTTGAATGATTCAAGACTAGATCTGGATGAGGGTATAATTGTACTACGTTTAGGAACAGTTCAGACTTGGTCGTGAAAATATTCTCGAGTTCAGGAAATGTTTCCTGGACGACCTTATGCAATCGACTGCGGGTGACGCTCAATTCATCATCCAATTCGCTGTAGTGTCTCGATAATCGTTTTAACTGACGGTAAACATCATTGGAATCTGTTTCAATCCGTCTTTCGTGCGTAAAGTGTGTGAGTGCCAATTGATGTGCATCACTTCGGTCCGTTTTGTGAATCCGTAAGGAATCACATTGGAGTTTTGCTTCCAAGGGATTTAATAGGCAATAACTATAGTTGTTCTCTTGCATGAAACGTTCCAATGTTCTTGAATAGACTCCTGTAGATTCAAATACGATATGAGGTTGCTCATCATATCCTTCAATTAAGTCATCAATTAACTTTTTAAGGTCCATAAATCCCGGACGATTGTGCGCAATTTCCTTTTCCAACTGACATTTTTTCAGCGCGTTATAGACAACCATATAACTCTTTCCCATACTAATATCAAAGGCGATGACATGTTTCATGTTCTCCCTCCCTATGTGTTTTGAAGTCTTCACATTAGCCTTATTGATTCCTATTTCTTATACACGATCTCAAAGGATCCAACATACTTAAACCTGATTCAAATAAGGTTGTGAAGTAGGTCAGTTTTTTTTACGGATTCAAGATCCAAAGAGCTGCCCGACCTATTCTTCACCTCTACTATATAAAAAAATAGTAGTACGAACCAATGCCTTGGTCTGCACTACTAATCTTAGTATGTTTTTTCTTTTTTGAACTCCCATGAAAGAACGTAATCATCTTTCATTTTCTGTGGTGAAGTACTTTTTTTTCGCTTCATGGATGGCTAACGGGGTAGTTTAGTTGAACGAGGAAAAAATTACATATATGAATTAAGGCAATGTATTGTTAAGATTTGATAGGTTAAATATTCAATGGGAAATTTTTTAGAACGAAGGGATAAATATTTATTTTTAGGAAGGATAAAAATGAAGCGATATATTAAAAAATATACACAAGGTTTTTTATTTATGATATTGTTTCCGATTATGACTGGAATAATGGATGGAATTAGAAATACTGGGGAAGTGAAATATTGGATAGCACTAGCATTTGCATTTCCAGTATATACATACTTCCTTTTGGATAGTAGTAAGGAATTTGATAAAAATAAAATGTTTTCAAGAGTGAATTTTATTATGTACTTTTTTGTACTTTTAGGAATAATTTCGTCTTTACTATGTATGGTATTAGTTGGTTTAATTAAGTAAAAATTTCATTTAGTTATATTGCGGAGAACCGTATCATAAGTAAGAACGGTTTTTAGAGGAGTATCATTCACATAAAGAATGATACTCTTTAATTTTAATTTAGAATCAGTCTCTTTAGAAAGAGATATATTGAAATAACTATTTGTGAATGAATACACTTAAACTAAAGGGCGCGATTGTTTAAGAAGCGTCTCTGTTCTTATTAAACTATCGGGGGCGTTTCTACGTAGAGACGCTTTTTACTAATAGAACAGTTTAGTTCAACAAATACTCCCTTATTATGGTAAAATAATAGTTAATAATGAAGGCCAATAGGGGGCAGATCATGAACGAGAACGAATTTTATGTTTATCATATCGTTACTAGGAATAAAATGAGCACGGGGCAGATAATTAACTTTGACAAGAGCCAAAAAAACACCTTATATAGCTTCTTTTTTGAAAAGGAACAATTGAACTCTAAAGGTGAAGACTTTATTAAGATTTTATACGGTCATTATACAAATGAGGGCTTGAACATTAGTAAAGAGAATGCCGAAATAGCTATTAAGTATGTAGGACAAACAATCAGAGCTATTAGAGAAGTGATAGTAGAAATGGTTAGACTACAAGAACATCCTGAATATCCTTCAAGATTGTCTTGCTTATACGCTGCTAAAAGCTATGAAGACGCTTTAAAATGGAAAGAAATTTTTGATTCATACAATCGAAATGTTTTGCAGATTGTTAAACTTCGAGTTAGTGGGAATTATTTTGAAGGTGATGCAAACCTTTTACCAAAGGAGGATGGGGTTCCTTTCTCTCAAAAAATTGAACAGGCAAGGGAATATTGGGAGGGTAATGTTAAAAACGAGCTTACTGAAGTTTTGATAAACGGAAAAATTGAAGTGCTAGAAATTATTGATGATTTCTCATCTTAAATTTTGGGAAAGTCGTTAAAGGTATGAATGAGGTGATATTGTATAATAAGGGATTTGTTCAACTAACGGAGGCGTTTATGAGTATACATTAATTATCTTGTTCAATTAACGCCGCCGTTAGCACAATAAAAAAATGACCGCCACTTAAAAAGATTAGCTTTTTTGTGCTCATATTCGAGAAAAAAGAACTAATTTTCAAGAAGGATTTCAATTTTCAATGATAGGATTTTTTATCTCTAATTCCATCTTTAAATCAGCTTCCAAATATTTGTCATCATTTAATGAAACAAATGAAAAGCCGAATTTTTTATATAGTTCTATTGCAGCAGTCAGTTTATGGTTTGTATAGAGTATAATTTTGTTTGCACCTTCTAACTTTGCTACCTCTATACATTTGTCCATCTAATTTTATTAATGATACTGTTCCCACTATTTCATTTTTGTATTTAGCAAAGAAAATAAAACCTCCACAATTTAAAACAACTTCTTCTGGATTATTTATAATTCTTTCATCCTCAGGCTCAACGCTAACATATTTTTCAAGCCATTCATATGAAAGTCTTTTTAAATCTTCTTTGTATTCACTATCGTATGGAACAATCAATACTTCTGCCATATTAAAAACCTCCTAAATGATAAATAGTTACGTTCTATTCAACGATTCACTAATTGCCAATCTGATTAAATATTTTGTTTCATTCACGTTAGTCGAATGGCGTATGGAATAATTTACACATACTATACTTTATTATATATTTTCAGATTATAAGCACAAATAAAAGCTGAACCAATAACAAAATTAGTTCAGGTTAATTATCATGTTGGATACTGTTCTCTTAAGTACATTATTTAACTCTTTACGTTTAATAAAAACCAGTTTTCTTATAGTAAACCACTAAGAAGATAGAGAGCTGTTGCCCAAATAAAAATCGCTGAGCATTTATTAAAAATGTTCATAAGCTTCCCAGAGCTATCAAGTCTTTTCAAGGATGCGCCAGCGAGGATAAGACCGAAAAACCATAACCAAGAAATCAAAACACATGCTGCAGTGAACAACATTTGCTCCGTCCCACTATATTTTAAAGCACTCGTCCCGATAACGCCTATTGTATCTAAAATGGCATGTGGATTTAAGAGAGAGACAGAAACCGCAAATAAAATTTGTTTCTTTACAGGAAGTGCTTCGTTATTATCGGTAGATGCCGGATTTGAGCGCCAAATTGAATAGCCCATATAAAGTAAGAAAAGTATCCCAACACTCATCAAGGCGATACGTAACCACTCAAATTGCAACACAATTACAGATAAACCGAATACCGCAAGTAGTATCAGAAGCGTATCACAAATTGAGGCAGTGATACTGGCGGGTAAGGCACGAACTAATTGTGGTTGTGTTGCACCTTGAGAAAAGACAAAGACATTTTGTACACCTAAGGGTAGAATAAGTCCAAATGCTAAAATCATTCCATGTAGAAATGCTTCCAATGTAATTCCTCCTTTCACTAAACATTTTAGATATGTTATAACTAAAAGAAAACGACCAATTGGATGGTTTTTAAGCCACCCAATTTTGAATGTTAGAGGTGGATGATAAGAATGAAATGGCAGCCAAGTAGAAAGGATGAATTGACATTACAGCAGCAAATTATTCAGTGGGTTACTAAGCATATAGAACGTGGAGATTGGGTGGCAGGAACAAAACTACCGACACAAAGACAGCTAGCTATGCAATTTGGGGTCAATCGCAGTACCGTTCAGCAGGCATTAGAAGAGTTAAAGGCAGCTGGAATATTGGAATCGAAAGTAGGCTCAGGTATTTATGTGGCTGATAATTCCTGGGATTCATTAATGACACAAACACAACCAAATTGGCAAAAGTACATAGACACAAGTCTCCATAAGCCCAATTATCATACCATTCAATTAATCAATGAATACGAGCAGCGGGATGATGTCATTCGATTGGGAACTGGAGAGCTTGCCCCAAGTTTATTGCCGACCGCTGAAATTGAAGCGTCTTTGAAAGAGCTCTCTTTGCAGCCAAAAGCTTTAGGCTATTCATCACCGCAAGGTAGCGATAAACTTCGTGAAGCGATTTGTGAATACGTGAAAAAAAGGGGGATCCATGTAAAGCCGCAAAATGTTTGTATTGTATCTGGCGCACTTCAAGCATTGCAGTTGATTGCTGTTGGACTACTTGAACAAGGTTCAATTGTATTCCAGGAACAGACGTCGTATTTAAATTCAGTCCATCCTTTTCAGTCTGTTGGTATGCAAATGATAGCTATCGATCGTAATGAACAGCTCGCGCAAATATTGGCTCAGCGGAAAAGAAAAAGGCAGGCTGTATTTTATGCTGTTCCAACGTTAAACAATCCAACTGGTGGGGTGTGGACGTCGTTTGAAAAAAGACAACTTTATCAAGCTTGTAAAGCGTCTCGCATTCCCATCATCGAGGATGATGTCTACCATGAATTGCTCTTTGAAGCGGTAACGGCACCAATTAAATCAATGGATGATAGCGGGCAAGTCCTTTATATTGGGAGTGTCTCGAAAACATTAAGCCCCGGACTTCGTATAGGCTGGTTAATTGGTCCAACTACAGTTATTGAGCGGTTAGCAGATATAAAAATGCAAACAGATTACGGATCAAGCGCAATCTCACAGGAAATTGTGCTACATTGGCTGCAATCTGGCAAGTATGAAAAGCATATTAAGAGTTTGCGGAAAGAATTATTACGGAGAGCCAATTTTGTTGAGGGTATATTACAAGAGAGATTTACGGAAATGGCTAGTTGGGATAAGCCGAAAGGTGGCTTTTATATTTGGTTAAAGTTTCATGAGCCAATCGTTGATAAAGAGTTATTTACCAAGCTATTACAACGACAAGTTCTCATTAATCCTGGTTATATTTACGATCCTCAAGATACGCAGCATATTCGATTATCATATGCTTATGCAACATATGAAGAGTTGGAAAAAGGATTAAAAATCTTATTTGATGTTGTCAAAAAAAGTAAATAGAAATCTTCAATATGGAACATTCAACGTACCCTTCACAGTTGTAAAGAATCCGTCAAAATGAATTGTACAATTTGAAATCAAAAGAAATTGTGTGTTAATCCCTAAAAAAACTGACAACATCAGTTGTCAGTAAAAAGAATGATACTACTTACCTTTATGTTTATTTTTAGACTTTTGAACTTTGATATTCCGAATATATTCTTTGCGTTCTTCTTTAAATCGTTTACAGGTAACAGATTTTTCTTTTTTTCTAAGTGCCAATTCTGCTTTTATAGCTTCTTCGGCCTTAGAGGTGATACTTGGATTTCTTAGTTCTTTTGCAACTTTTCTTTGAAGCCTTTTAGGGTTGATTTTCTTCATTTTAACTTGTTGGATAGGTATTCCATCATGTTTATCATTATTTTTGATAAAATCCAACAAATTATTATTTACAAAATCAAAGACTTCTTGATCTTTAGGTTCATTCCCGAAAGTATACTTGTAAGCTTTGTATTTGTTTTCAGAAATGTTTTCTATTAGCCCTATATAAAATTGGCCATCATAAAAAATGGTTAGTTTCATAGTAGGTCCCTCCTCATATTAAAATCGAATGATGGACATCCCGAGGAGGGAAAGGTTACTGACATCAAATTTATGATGCATCCGGACTACCAACCGAATCGTGTTTTTTCATTCAAGTTGTATTATAAACGATTTGTTATTATTTGTAATGGGGAATTTGCGCTGGTATCAATGAATTGTTGATAAGAATTTATCAAGCTATTGCGTCGACAAGTCTCATTAATCTTGTGTATATCTACGATCCGGTTTAATGTTTAACTCTTATTAAATTGTATTTGAATAATAGTGTCATGCCGATATTCATGAAAAAATGTACCAGAAATGGTACTAAAATATTGTTTGTTTCAAAATATATCCATCCGAATATTAAACTTGGAACGGTTATATTTATTAACATAATAGGTTTTTTGAAGTATCGAGTATGCATCCCTAAGAACAGTAAAGTAGTTATTATTATTGCGGTCCACTGGTGTTCTAGAAATACAAGAAGTAAATTTTGAATAATTCCCCTAAACAAAATTTCTTCAAATAACGCCCCTATCAACATAAAGGCAACAATAATTAACAACGAATAGTCTTGAAAACTCTTGTTTGTTTCGTCTATGTATTTCGAGGGGATATACAATGTTAAAATTACGCCAAACAAAAGTAGACCGAATGAAGCGAGAACTACATTCAATACCATTGTGAATGGCTGATTAAATGCTAGAAAATTTTCTATTGTGAATACATCATAAACGATAAGAGCGAAAATGATAGCTACACAAACAAATGAAAAAGAAGAGGATACAAAAATAGCGTCTTTTGGGCTGAAATCCTTCTTTGTCTTTTGGGGTTTGTCTTTTATATGCTGCATATCTTTCCTTCTTTCTGCTACAATATTTTACCATAATATTGTAGCAGAAAGTAAAGCCTTTGTTTAAGAGGATTTTTCAGATATGGAGCGGGGGTAAGATTATTTTTATGTTAATTAAATATTATCAAATTCATATTTTCCCAAATTGGTAAAGAGAAGCAAATTGTTAACCGAAAGAAAAGGTTTTACGAATCTTGCTCAGATATGGCTAGAAGGTTGTCTTCAGTGCTATTAGGGTAGAACAGTCCCTGATACATCAGAAGTTTATTACAAATTGATTAATTCTTAATCCAAGTAAGTAATCTTACAATTTGAAATGGGTCATACCAAGCAATGATGAAACTACAAAAGAAAAATGTTACAACAGGAAAAAACTTATATTTTCCCTGTTCGCTTTTAAATACAGCTCCAAGACTTAACAATAAACTTACAAATAATGAACCGAATCCAGATATCATAAAAATTTAGTTGAATAAATGTAAGAGAAACTCAATACAACAGCACCGATTATTGCGAAAATAATAGATAGTTTGCTAAACATTTAAAAGCTCCCTTCGGAAAAAAAGGAATTTCCAATTTATTGTAACAAACTTTTTTTAATAATTCCTTCGTGAGTTACAGAAAAAGTTATGAGAATTAGTCTAAGGAAAATGTACAGAAGTTCCGGTTAGTTTTTGTTCATTTGCTTCTTACCAGTTTCAATGCCAACTTCATATATAAAGAGGATCATAATAAAGAATAACGTAATTTTTATAGACGATTTAGCTGACCAAAAGCCCAAATAATACATGAACACAAGAAAGATAGATAAAAGCGTTTTAACAATCTTTAGAGTCATTGTGATACCTCCTAACATTAGGGTTGTTGGAAATAAAAGGATAACACGATCAGAAAGTTAATAGAACTATGAATTGATTCATTTACTGACCAAATGAAAAAAAAGAGCGATTAAAACATCGCTCTAAAATCTAATTTATTTATTAATTAACTTTTTTAAAATGTAAATTTGTTGAATATGCAACTGACGAAAATAAAGACAGCCTATAGTAAAGCTGGAATTGATGCTCCATAC
The DNA here is from genome assembly GCF_001183605.1 of Lysinibacillus xylanilyticus. Lineage (GTDB taxonomy): Bacteria > Bacillota > Bacilli > Bacillales_A > Planococcaceae > Lysinibacillus > Lysinibacillus xylanilyticus. The sequence continues at coordinate 1,033,367 of NZ_LFXJ01000005.1, forward strand.
ATCGGAACAACTCCTCATTTTAATCTTTATTATAATATGAAAAGCTACAGCCTTTGAACACACTACAGCTCAGATTTGAAAGAGAATGAACTTACATTTGATGAAGGGTTTGTGGTTTTTAGATACTGAACAATACTAGAAAAATTTATATAATGGTGGGATAGCAAACTGCAAAACGTTTGGGGCGATGCATAAGGTAAGCTATCCCGAAGTAAATATATGTAAAATTATTCGAGAACATTCCAACTGTGAATATGTTAGAAAAAGGATTTAAAATGACAAGGGCTATTACTAAACAAACTTATAGGGAGGCGTTAGGTTAAAGCATTGTACATATTCAAGATTGTTGCTATTCAAGAGCAGTTTCAATAAGGTGTTGTTTATAGCGAAAATTTTTCATATAATTTTCTTTAAAGTTAAAAATTTCCTAACCATCTATTCTATAGAAGACATTAATTTGTGTATTTGGCGATGAATCGCCCGACATCTCAAATATTAGAGAGGATACGTTACGTTGGAATTTAAAGGATATAGCGTTTACGATCAAACGGATTTTTTTAAAAATTACATGAATAGAAGAAACAGAAATGATAGTCCAAATAATGCCATTGAAGGACCGATAATCTATGAATTAATTGGGAGCTTTCAAGATAGTTGCGTTTTAGATTTAGGGTGTGGTGATGCATCATTCGGAAAAGAACTATTACATTTAGGAGCAAAAAAGTACACAGGAGTGGAAGGTTCGGAACAAATGGTGGAAGTGGCAAGCTCTAACATACTTGAACAAAACGGGACAATACACTTTGAAACAATGGAGTCTTATGATTACCCAAAAGAGGCATTTGATCTTGTAACATCTCGATTTGCTATCCATTATGTTTCAGACATTAACCGCCTGTTTCAAGATGTTTATAAAACACTTAAAGAAAACGGAAGATTTGTTTTTAGTATCCAGCATCCGCTTACAACTTCGTCATTTGCTAGTAAGCAAACTGGGGATAAACGCGGTAATTGGATCGTCGATGACTATTTCCGTGAGGGGGAAAGAAAAGAGCCTTGGATTGATCAAATAGTGGTTAAGTATCATCGTACAATCGAACATTATTTTATAGCACTTAAGCAAGCTGGCTTTTCGGTTCTAGATTTACGTGAAGGTACACCAAAGCGTGAGCATTTTAGTAGTGAAGATGAATTTGTTAGAAGACAACGAATTCCAATTGTACTTGCTTTTTCGTGTGTGAAGTAAATAAATATCCTAATATTGATGAACTAACGGAGGAAGATTATTGTGTTGCATAGGCAGCTTTTTTTATTGAACTAGCGGTGCGGTTTAGGTGATTTAGTCGTTGTTCATTATTTTCGCTTTTATTACACCAATTGAAGTGAACGGAACCTCAGAAACTGGGGACATTGTGATCATTTTACTAATAATTGCTTCATTTCTAACTGCAATCATAAAGAATTAAGAGCTACAGAAATTTATTTAACAGCAACATCCTCTGCTATCCTTGCAACTAGGCTGAAAGGAAAAGAATAATCCTAGTTAAGGTACCATACATATTGAAATAACGATTTCTTTATGAAGAGGTGAATAATTGGAGAACATACCAGATGGCTATTCTTATGTACCACAGCCTATTCGGAAAGATGGGGCCGGATGGGTAGATAAAGGGCCGAGAGATATTATGAGAGATCTGGAAAACCCTGATATGCTTGTCCCTCCAAAAACAGATGCTGGACTTGTACCAAATTTAAAGTTCTCTTTTTCTGATACGCATATGGTATTAAAAAATGGCGGTTGGTCTCGAGAAGTTACTGCTCGTGATTTGCCAATTGCCACTACATTGGCAGGTGTCAATATGAGTTTGACACCTGGTGGAGTTCGTGAGCTGCATTGGCATCAACAAGCAGAATGGTCGTATATGCTTCTTGGTCATGCACGCATTACGGCAGTCGATCAAAATGGGCGTAATTTTATTGCTGATGTAGGACCGGGAGATTTATGGTATTTCCCGCCAGGAATTCCGCATTCTATACAGGGTCTTGAAGATGGCTGTGAATTTTTACTGGTGTTTGACGATGGACATTTCTCAGATCTTAGTACATTTTCAATATCTGATTGGTTTGCTCATACTCCTAAAGATGTGCTGTCCGCCAATTTTGGTGTTCCAATGAGCGCTTTTAATCATATTCCGAAAGAACAGGTCTATATTTTTCAAGATAAAGTTCCAGGACCTATAGACACACAAAAAGTACAATCACCCTACGGTACAGTCCCCCAAACCTTCAAGCATCGCCTGCTTGCACAAACTCCTATTAAAACTCCTGGTGGCAGTGTTAGAATTGTAGATTCGACAAACTTTCCTATTTCTAAAAATATCGCCGCAGCGCTTGTCGAGATTAAGCCTGGTGCAATGAGAGAGCTACATTGGCACCCGAATAATGATGAATGGCAATATTATCTTCAAGGTCAAGGACGTATGACCGTATTTGCAGCAAATGGTGTGGCTAGAACATTCGATTATCGTGCAGGAGATGTAGGATACGTACCGTTTGCAAATGGTCACTACATTCAAAATACCGGTACTGAGACATTATGGTTCCTTGAAATGTTTAAAAGTGATAGATTCCAGGATGTTTCGTTAAATCAATGGATGGCCCTTACTCCAACTGAGCTAGTACAAAGCAATTTAAATATTGGTCCTGAACTTCTTAATGTATTGAGAAAGGAAAAGTGGCCGGTTGTGGAATATCCAGGATTTTCTTATTATCCAAGGTGAGCGTATAAACAAGCAGGCAGGAAAGATAAAAGATCTTATCTTTCCCACCTGCTTGTTTTTAATATTGATATTTATTTCTAGTAGCAAGCAGAATACCGATTGCTGGTACAGTACAAATAAGCATTGCTGCAAATGATAGTCCAGGTGAAATCTCGTATAAATAACCGCCTAAAAATGTAAGGACTGCTGTACTTAAGCCCATCGCTAATGCAGAATATAGGCCTTGCGCGTTTGGAATTTGCTCCTTCGGCAATGTTTTTGTTAAATAGCTGATAAAAGCGAAATGCGCGAGAGCAAAAGATAATGCATGTAATGTTTGAGAAGCGATAAATACCCAGACATTCGGGAATAGGTAAATGAGTAGCCAACGTAAAGATGAACCACTTGCTGCTAAAAGTAATAAAGAAGATGAGCGCCATTTTTTAAATAGTGTATCAGCCTTCATAAAATATAAGATTTCGCACATTACGGCGATGTTAATAATCATCCCCATATAGAATGGATCAACATGTAAATCACCTAAATATATATAGCCATAGCTGTAATAAGAAGCATGCGCGCCTTGCAACAGAATAACGACTAATAAAACAATAGGGAAGCCTTTAATAGTCCATAATGTTTTCATCGACAATGATTTTGCACGTTGTTCTTTCGTAGGTACAACGAGTAACTCTTTAGGTGTAGCCATTTGCTGCATCAACAGCATACCGATCAGGCCGACCACCATACTCCAAAAGATAATGTCATTGCCAAATGCACCTGTCAGCATACTAATGATTAATACTGCAATGACAAATCCAACGGAACCAAAGGAGCGGCTTTTACCATAGTGTACATTTCCATGCTGTACGAGCGTTGCCGCACTACTTTCAACGGCAGGTAACAGTGCTGGATAGAAAACGCTAAATAAAAGGGTAACAATAAGAAGCGAGATAAAGCTCGTGCTTAGTATGTAAAGTAAAGTTGTGATTAGGGCACCTATTGCTAAAATACTAACGAGTCGTTTATTATTCACATATTTTGCAAGTGTGGGGAAGAAAAATAGATTTGAAGTTGCTCGTGCTAAAAGTCCGCAGCCCATTACGATGCTAGCCTGTGAAACAGTAAGATGTTTCGCATCTACAAGCCAACCTGTCCAGTAAGGTAAGAAAATACCCCATGTAAAGAAAAATGCAAAGAAATTTTGAGAAAGCCATCGTTGATTGTTCATAAATTTTCCGTACCTCCAATATAACTAAGTTGAATAATAGCACGTTCATCGGTACAATAATGTGAGATATCTCACATTTTTTGAAGGAGAGAGTAAAATAATGCATATACTGACAGCTGAGGAACGTTCATACTATCTTGATAAATATCCAATAGATGATTTTTTTTCTTTTGAAATTGATCCATTTCTAGAAATATGTAAGTTTGACAAAGGTGAATGGATTTTTCAAGAAGGGTCATTTCCAGATAGGTTATACTACATGATCGAAGGAAAAGCGAAGCTATACATGACACATAAAAATGGCAAGGTTTCGCTTATCGATTACTTGGAAGCTCCACGTTTTATGGGGGAAATTGAGTTGCTTAATGAGGCAAGATATACGAAGGGTATTCAGACAGTAACCGAGACGATTTGTTTTTCGATTACGCAGTCCTGCAAAGAAAAGTTACTCACGGATGTACTATTTTTACGAAAACTTTGTGTGTTTTTAGGGGAAAAGGCGTTCAAAATGACGTCAAAATATACACAAAATCAAGCATTTCCACTTGAAAATCGACTTGCTGCATTTATTCAATTTTCGTCAGATCAAGGAATCTATAAAGAAAAGCATACTGAAATCTGTGAATATTTGGGGGTTTCCTATCGGCATTTATTATATGTACTTGCACAATTTTGTGAAGAAAAAATTTTAGAGAAGAGAAAGAATGGCTATCACATTATGGATGAGAAGCGTCTTTCTGAATTAGCACAGGAGATACTGTGAGGAAAACTACAGCTTATTGTATTCACTTTTTTTAATCAACCAACGTGCGATTTCCTTGCCGCTATGGTAGAAGTTAACCTCATCGACTTGTTGGTTTTGTACGGAGATATTTAGGGTTTCGTCTATAACGCCAAAAGGTAAAACCCTTATACATTGGTGTTTGTTAGGTGAAAATCTTTTGTGCTTTGCATCAGCTTCAATGTGAGCTTTAGCACTTTTTTGTGCATTTTGAAATGGACAAGCAAGTAATTCTCCTTGTTCCAATGTTGTGCTAGGTGAATAACAATTACCTTTCATTCAACATGCCCCCTTTGTCGTTAGTTTTATTGTACAAGACATGCGGTCGGAATAGTCTTCATTTACAAGGCTTTAACGAAAACTTAAAGGTTAGTTAATCAATTATGCCTTGGCATAATTGTAGACTGATGCTTTGCTTTCGCGCAGATAAACATTGCGTTCAGAATCGACTTTGTGCTTAGGCCTGCGTGAGGGCCAACACGATGTCGGTCATTTTGGTAATGCCACAGGACGTGGCGTTTTTACCGATGCTGGTCAGTTTGCCGTTATAGTATGAATGCGATGATTTTAGGCTAACATCCTTTAAGAGCTCCTTTCCGATTTCCGTGACATCCGCTGAAAAAAGTTAGATTAGTAATATGTAACCGCATTCATGCCTAAAACGAATAAAAATCATAGAAAATTTGTATAATTTCTAGAGAAAAACACGTACTCAAACTATTGTGAATTTTCCTAACAAAACGTATTATTGTAATTAGATTTAACGTGAAAGGCTTCACATAGTCACGTAATCGTGAGGAGGAATTTTTAATGAGTGCAATTCGAGTAGGTATTGTAGGTTATGGAAATTTAGGGCGCGGAGTAGAGTATGCTATCTCTCAAAATCCAGATATGGAATTAGTAGCGGTTTTCACACGTCGCGATCCTTCAACTGTAAATATTGCAAGTAATGCAAGTGTATATTTAGTGGATGATGCTGAAAAATTCCAAAATGACATTGATGTAATGATTTTATGTGGTGGCTCAGCAACTGATTTACCAGAGCAAGGCCCACACTTTGCACAATGGTTTAATACAATTGACAGCTTTGATACACATGCGAAAATTCCTGAGTTTTTCGAGGTTGTAGATGCAGAAGCACAAAAATCTGGAAAGGTATCAGTCATTTCAGTTGGCTGGGATCCAGGTTTGTTCTCATTAAATCGTATACTCGGGGAGACAGTTCTACCAGTAGGTACAACTTATACTTTCTGGGGAGACGGTTTAAGTCAAGGTCACTCAGATGCTATTCGTCGAATCGAAGGTGTTAACAATGCTGTACAATACACATTACCAATTAAAGAGGCTGTAGACCGTGTTCGCAATGGTGAAAATCCTGAGCTGACAACGCGTGAAAAACATGCACGTGAATGCTGGGTTGTTCTTGAAGAAGGTGCGGATGCTGCAAAAGTTGAACAAGAAATTGTGACGATGCCAAACTATTTTGATGAGTATGACACAACAGTAAACTTTATTTCTGAAGAAGAATTTAAAGCAAACCATACTGGCATGCCACACGGTGGATTCGTTATTCGCAGTGGGGAAAGCGGCGCTAATGAAAAACAAATTCTTGAATTCTCATTAAAGCTTGAAAGTAATCCAAACTTCACGTCTAGTGTTCTAGTAGCTTTTGCACGTGCAGCTCATCGCTTAAACCAAGCTGGAGATAAAGGTGCAAAAACAGTATTCGATATTCCATTCGGTCTATTATCACCAAAATCAGCTGCTGAATTACGTAAAGAACTTTTATAATATACTATTCAAAATCCCGATTATCATATTATTTGATAATCGGGATTTTTGATTTTTAGGAAGTCAATTCTGTAAAATAACATATAGTATATGGTAAACTGTCAATAATTTAACTTATAATCAAAAGTTTAGAATGAATTTAGAAAAAAAGTATGCCATGTATATTAGTTGATTAGAGTGGAAACTGGGTGACTTCTTAGGGATTGGCAATAGTCGAACGAAGGATAAAAGCATCCCGCCCTGTGATAATGCCTTCGTGACCAACATCGTGTTGTTCCGTGAACCTACAGCGAAGCGACAGCAACAACAATGTTTTATCTGTGCGAAAGCGAAGCGACAGCAACAAAAGTGTTTTATCTGTGCGAAAGCGAAGCGACAGCAACAACAATGTTTTATCTGTGCGAAAGCGAAGCGACAGCAACAACAATGTTTTATCTGTGCGAAAGCGAAGCGACAGCAACAAAAGTGTTTTATCTGTGCGAAAGCGAAGCGACAGCAACAACAATGTTTTATCTGTGCGAAAGCGAAGCGACAGCAACAACAATGTTTTATCTGTGCGAAAGCGAAGCGACAGCAACAAAAGTGTTTTATCTGTGCGAAAGCGAAGCGACAGCAACAACAATGTTTTATCTGTGCGAAAGCGAAGCGACAGCAACAACAATGTTTTATCTGTGCGAAAGCGAAGCGACAGCAACAAAAGTGTTTTATCTGTGCGAAAGCGAAGCGACAGCAACAACAATGTTTTATCTGTGCGAAAGCGAAGCGACAGCAACAACAATGTTTTATCTGTGCGAAAGCGAAGCGACAGCAACAAAAGTGTTTTATCTGTGCGAAAGCGAAGCGACAGCAACAAAAGTGTTTTATCTGTGCGAAAGCGAAGCGACAGCAACAACAATGTTTTATCTGTGCGAAAGCGAAGCGACAGCAACAACAGTGTTTTATCTGTGCGAAAGCGAAGCGACAGCAACAAAAGTGGCTCATAGGACGGTACTCAGTAGGAACGGAAATCAACCACACGTTATGACGATGAGCCGATAACTTAAAAGATTTTAAGCTTTGAAGACTTGTAACCTTACATAACCAGCTGAATGGGGAGGTTATCACCAAATGACTACAGACATTATTATCCAATCAAAATGCATTCCACCAAGTCCGTCCAATCATTGTATTAGTAGAGCTACATTAATGAGAACATTAAAACAAAGTCTAAACCATTCTTGCACACTTATTCATAGTGGAGCAGGGTATGGCAAAACAACAATCCTTACACAATTTCTACATGCACAATCAAGCACATTTTCCTGGTATAGTGTGTCGGAGGAAGATGATAATATATTGCCGTTTTTAAATCATTTATTTTTTAGTATCACACGAATTGTTCCGAGCTTCGGTCAAGAATTTGATGCATGGAATCAATTATCCCGTTTTCCGAAAATAGAGGAACTAAATCGTTGGTTCAAGCTATTTGTTAATAGTTTATGTGAAATCGAAGGGCAGATTTTAATTGTCATAGACGACTACCATCTAGTTGACCATGTATTCCATATTAATTATGTGATGGAAAAAATAATTGAATTTTCACCACCGAATGTACATTTTATCATCGCATCTAGAACGTTACCGAATTGGGATATTACGAGAAAATTAAAACTACAAAAAAAATTACTCGTTATTTCAGAAGGAGAATTGGCGTTTTCATCAGAGGAGATCGCTGTTTTTTTCGAGGATTACGGATCAGTGCATTTAACAGAAGAAGAAATATCGAAGGTTTTAGAAATTACTGAGGGCTGGGCAATTAGTATTTCTTTATTAGCTGAACAATGGAACAAGGAGACATTAGCTCATTGGCTAAATATCTCTACAAATGACCTTTTCACCTATTTATCGGAGGAAGTTTATTTTAAGATGTCTACATTCGAGCAAGAGGTATTATTAAAGCTGGCGATTTTCCCCTCTTTCTCAGAGGAGTTTATCACACAGTTTTATGGTTCGGAAATAGCAGAGGCGTTAAAACTGTTTGTACAACGACATTTATTTATTCAACCAATCACAAAGAATGGTTTATATCGTTTTCATGCCTTGTTCAGTCGATTTTTAGAGCTAAAATGGCAACAAAATACATCACAGTATATTGCATTGCATAAACAAGCAGCGTTGTATTATGTTAAACAAAACAATATACAAGCTGTTCTTCATCATGCATTTAAAACGAATGATCAGGATTTTTGTGGTGAGCTATTACAATATCATGCTGACAGTCTAGTTCGTGCTGGGCAATTTGAGTGGTTATTAGAAAAAATAAATAGATTTACAGTTGATGAAAAATCGGAATATTACAAATTGTATTATTTTGAAGGTGAATGCCACCGCTATCGTGCTTATTATGAAAGAGCGAAGCAATCCTATGAAAATTGTGCAAACATCGCAAAAACTAAGAATGATTATCTCTTTATGACGAAAGCACAAGCAGGTTTGGCACATATTTATCTTGATACAATCCAGCCAGCATTGGCAGAGCCGCATTTAAAGAGAGCATTAGAGTTAGCGAGTCATACGCCGTTAAACGAAGAAGAACTTCTCGAATTGCAACGTCAGTATGCAGAAAACTTGGTGAATTTAGGGAAGGCGAAGGGAGCACGAATTTTTACAGATGAGGTTGCTTTAACGGAGGAAGTGCTACAAAGAGCAAATGTTGACGTTCGAATATTATTAAGAACTGGGCAGCTTCTAGAAGCAAAGGAATTGCTGACGCAGAGATTGGAATTACCGCCACAGCTTGTCGCTACGCATAGAGAAAGTGAGTTGTTAGCATCATTTGTTTATGCGCTATTAGGGCTAGGGAAGGATGCTTGGTATGCTGCTCAGCATGGGATTCGTAGGGGGTTACGTGAAAAATCGGTTTTTATTGAGGCTGTTGGCTATATTCGCAAAGCACATGCTTTACTATTAGTAGATTTTCCTGATTACCCAGGAGCCTGTAATGCTTATGAGAAAGCCCTTACATTAATGAATACCATTAATATTTCTCGCGTAAAGGCCGAGCCATACATGGGATTAGCAATTGTTAAACATGCGCAAGGAGATATCATCTCTGCTAAAAAATATGTAGCACTTGGATTACGTGAAACAGAGCAAGTACAAGATGCATGGATGACTGCTATTATATTAATCGCTGAGGTTAAAATTATTATTTCTCAGCATGAATTTGAACGGGCGCGCCAATTATTAATAAAGGCACAGCGACTTTTCAACGACTGTGGCGATCAAAATGGTGAGATGCATGTACTATTCTTTCAATCTGTCATTGCCTTCAAAGAAAATAATCCTCAGCAATTCAATCATTATTTTCAGCTGTTTGCACAGTTATGTATCACAAATGGCTATGACTATTTTTTACAAAGGAAAACCATTCTTGGTCCACCGAATCGGATGATTTTTTATGAGCTTTTACAATTTAGTAAAAAATGTGATGGGGAAAATGCTGCTATTTTGACGATGCGTAGCTATTTTCAAGTTGAGGACAATATTGTTTATCCGAACGAGGAAGTGCAGGTGAACTTTTTAGGAAGTTTAGATTTTGTAAGAAAGCAACAAAAGCTTGAGGATAAAGAATGGCAGCGCGATAAGTCGAAGGAGCTTTTCGTTTATTTATATTGTCATCGTAATCGCTTTACGCCAAAGGAAGAGATTGCACAGGTATTATGGCCAGAGCGGAATGTTGAATCGCTAGACCGAGATTTTAAAGTTGTATTGAATACGTTATTAAAGGTTCTTGAGCCAAATAGAAATGCGCGTCAGGACAGCTTTTTCATTCAGCGAAAAAATAATATGTACCAATTGCAGCATATTCAATTTCTGCAAATTGATGTCGAACGCTTTCTTTATTTTTATGAATCAGGGATGGAGGAGTTCGATCCACAATTATCAAACGAATGGCTGCATCTTGCTGAAACGAGTTATACGGATGTTCTTTATGCTGAAAAAAAGCAGTTAGACTGGCTAATCCAAGATCGAGAAAAGCTTCAATCATTATATATTGAAGTACTGGAAAGATTAGCACAAAATGCGACGCGGCAACAAAATTATAAGCAAGCTATATTTTATGCTGAAAGAATGATTCGTGAGGATGCATTATGGGAAGAAGGCTATCGATTGTTGATGTATAGTTACTATCAATTACAAAACCGCTCCCTTGCATTAAAATGGTATGAAAAATGTGTGCAGCAATTAAAAAGTGAACTAAATACAACACCAATGGAATCGACGATGGTTGTTTATGATTTAATAATGGGCTAGTGTATATTTTGTGTAACAACCATTTTTTGTAATTATGGCCTCGTGAATTGGATTGGAGACTGGGCGACTCCTAGGAAAGCGTCCAGTCGGAACGGAAATCCACTTTATAATAATATTTGGAGGAACTACTATGTCATTTTGTAAGGTAAGTAAGGCGAATATTTATTTTGAAATAATTGGGAACGGAACACCGATCGTAATGCTCCATGGATATTCGCCAGATCATCAACTAATGAAGGGATGTATGGAGCCCGTTTTTGCAGAAAGAGAGGGCTGGAAACGAATTTATATTGACCTTCCAGGAATGGGTAAAACGACAGACTATGAAAAGATACATAACTCAGATGAAATGCTAGAGGCTGTAGTAGAACTAATACACACCTTAATACCAAACGGACGTTATTTATTAGTAGGAGAGTCTTATGGTGGATATTTAGTGCGTGGAATCATGAGAGAGTATCATGAACAAATTTTAGGGGCTGCGTTTATTTGTCCATTGATTATTCCTGATAAACAAGCTCGAACAGTACCCCCACAAAGCATTGTCTCGGCGGATAAAGCGTTTTTATCGACATTAACGAAACAGGAACTTGAAGATTTTAGCTCCCATTTAGTTGTTTTAGATGAATATAATTGTCACCGTTACACAAATGAAATATTGGCTGGTCAAAAAAATGCGGATGTGGAATTTTTAGAAAAAATCCAAAAGAGCTATAGTTTTTCTTTTCCTGTAGATGAGATTTCATTTGCTAAACCTTGCTTATTTTTGCTGGGCAAACAGGATTCCATGGTTGGCTATAAGGACGCTTTTGCCATTTTAGATAAATATCCAAGAGCAGCCTTCACAATTTTAGATAAGGCTGGGCATAACTTGCAAATTGAACAAGCGAAATTGTTTAATAGCCTTATGCATGAATGGTTGGATCGGGTAGAGGAATATATCGATTGAAATACATTTTAAGTAAAAGACAGAATGGAATCTTTTGAATAACTCACTTATTCAATAATTTCAAAGGATTCTTACTGTCTAATTTTTATCACTTATTTTCCTTAATGAAATTGATGAAGCATTAGCTTAAGAAAATAAGAATACAGGCGAATTTAAATCTTCATCTCCCTAACCAAAGAGCTGTATACCATAAAAAGTATGGCTACGAAAATACTAGGCACCATAATGAGTTTGATCTTAAAAAAAGTCCTTAATCGGTTTTAGTAGAAGGGATAGATGAAAATGGATATTAGGAAAATGCGATATTTCATGATGGTGGCAGAAGAATTGAATTTTAGTCGTGCAGCCGAACGTCTTAGGATGGCACAACCTCCTTTAAGTCAAGAAATTCGTAAATTAGAAGAAGAATTGGGAGTTCAACTTTTTCATCGAACGAAAAGAATGGTTGAACTTACGGATGCTGGGAGGATATTTTTAGAAGGATCTCAACAAACACTGCTTCAGTTAGAAAGAACCATAAAAGAAACACAACTCGCAGCTGAAGGGAAAATAGGGAGCTTAATTATTGGTTTTGTCGATTCCACAGAAATTGTTATAGAAGTTCTTAATAAATTTCGAGAACGCTTTCCTAAAATCCAACTTATATTACGTGAAATGACAACGGAGCAGCAATTAAAAGCACTTTATGAGAAACAAATTCATATTGGATTTATTCGTTCTAAACTGAATAATGGGATAATAACTTCTGAAGTTTGTTCGGAAGAATCTTTAAGATTGGTTTTACATCAAGATCACCCTTTCGCCTCATTACCCGAAATACCACTTCGATTGTTAATTGATGAACCATTTATTTTGTTTCCGCGTCATATGGGTCCAAATTTTTATGATTTAATTATTAGCTACTTTTGGGATCATGGTGTAAATTTAAATGTTGTTCAAGAAGCTATTCAAATGCAAACGATTGTTAATCTAGTAGCATCCGGAATGGGAGTTTCTGTCGTTCCATCATCGGTGGAAAGTTATAAACATCCTGGGGTTATCTATAAAAAAATCCAAGAGACTACACCAAAGGTAAATTTATATGCTGGTTGGAGAGAAGATGAAAAATCTGCAGTAGTAAATCATTTCTTAACAGTTGTTAGAGAGATGTATTCGATTTTGCAATTTGATCACCAAAAATAAAAGCCCATCCTAAAGGGGATGGGTAATACAATATTATTAACCTGTTTTACTTGGATCGTACTCAATTAAATCTTCTAATACTTTGTCAATCTGATTCATAATTTCAATGTCTAATTTGACACCAGAAGCGAGCGTATTCTCTCTTACCTGTTCTGGGCTCGAGGCACCGATAATTGCTGAGGAAACATTCTGGTTTTGTAGTACCCAGGCTACTGCGAGTTGAGCGAGGCTAAGATCAATCTCTTGCGCGATGGGTTTAAGCTTCTGAATAGCAGTGAGTACATTGTCGTTCATCCAACGTTGAGCAAGTTTATTAAAAAATGGTTTGCCAGCCAGAGAATTAGCACGCGATTGGGTTGGTACTGGTTGTTGGGGTAGATATTTTCCAGTGAGAACACCTTGTGCTAATGGCGACCATACTACTTGCCCAAGTCCCTCACGTTGACAGGTTGGTATAACATCGCTTTCGATAACTCTCCACAACATTGAATACTGGGGTTGGCTTGCGATGAACGGAATATTCAATTCCCGTGAAAGTGCTGCACCACGGGTAATTTGTTCTGCTGTCCACTCACTTACACCGATATAAAGCACTTTACCTTGTCTTACAAGATCTGCGAAAGCTAACATCGTTTCTTCAAGAGGAGTAGTTGGGTCAAATCTGTGTGCATAATAGACATCTATATAGTCTGTCTGTAACCGACGCAAAGATGCATGACAATTTTCTAGAATATGTTTTCGTGATAAACCTTTATCGTTTTGCCCATTCCCAGTCGGATGGCACACCTTCGTACATAGTTCAATGCTCTCCCGGCGTATACCTTGTAAAGACCTGCCGAGTACTTCTTCAGCTCTAGTTTCTGAATAAACATCAGCGGTATCGAATGTTGTTATACCGACATCTAGTGCAGCTTTAACACACTCTTTTGCAGTATCCTCATCTACTTTACCCCCATGATTTATCCAATTTCCGTATGCAATCTTGCTTATTGTTAATCCGCTATTGCCAAGTTTACTAAACTCCATTCTAGTCCCTCCTTTTAAAAGTGATATCTTCATTATAAAAAACAGATTTTAATATGGATAATACATTTTAAATAATGAATTAATATAAAATTTATATAAAACTACTGAAGAGGTTCGTTACTGTCGTTGCCGAAAAAGTAGCTCCCCACTAGGTATGCTACTTTAATGTATTTTCAAAAATGTTCCGATAAATCGATGAATCATTCCGATAAAATCTGAAATTGTTCCGATAAAACATAAATTTATTCCGATAAACTTTTTATCCCTGGAATTGATGATAAAAGGGCAGCTACTGAAAAAGCGGAAAGTAAATGACTTTAGAAATATCCCTTTGATCAAGTGAAGCGACGCAAACTATGAGTGCGGTCAGATAACGTGCATGTAGGTAGATGTCGTTATTTTTCGAAAGTTGGGTGATAAATTAAAAAAGTTGGTGGATAAATCAATAAAGTTGGTCGATAAATCGATAAAGTTGGTCGATAAACAATCAAAGTTCACGATAAATCTCAAAACTGTTTCGATAAACCCTCATCTCCGGAAAAAATCACACTTTCGTCGCAGAAAAATGAGCTCCCCTTTAGGGCAGCTCATTAAAGACTTTTTGTCGCTGCCGTTGCGCTACGCTGCACTTTCGCGACAAAGATAGTTGGCTCAGTAACCTGACCCAACTATTTTGTAACTAATTTGTAACTCCAGTTTTATATAGTGGATATAGCAACGAAAGCGCTTTCTTTTTAGCTTATTATGAAAGGGGATATGGGATGAAGAAGCATTGGTTATTTGTGCTTTTATTGATGTTGTCGATGTTGATGGTGGCTTGTAATTCGGATGGGACGAAGGATAGTTCAACGGATGGTAAGGCTTCAGAGGATGATACAAAGGGGACTACTACTGAAGAAGGAGGCACTATTAAAATCGGTGTGCTTGCGTCATTGACGGGTGCTCTGGAGTCGTATGGGAAACAAACCAAGAATGGCTTTGAATTAGGGATTGATTATGCTACAGGCGGTACGATGGAGGTTAATGGTAAGAAAATAGAAATTGTCTATGAAGATACTGAAACAAAGCCTGAGGTTGCGGTACAAAAAGCGACAAAGTTATTAGAAGATGACAAGGTTGATTTCTTAGTAGGTTCTTCTAGCTCAGGTGATACGCTAGCCGTCCTACCACTTGCGGAAGAATACCAAAAGATTATGGTGGTGGAGCCTGCGGTAGCGGATAGCATTACGGGCTCAGAATTTAATAAATATATTTTCCGTACAGGTCGAAATTCTTCTCAGGATGCTTATGCAGCAGCGGCAGCAATTGCAGGGAAGGGTGTTAAGATTGCAACATTTGCACCGGACTATTCTTTTGGCTGGGATGGGGTAAAGGCGTTTAAGACAGCTGCGGAAAAGCTAGGTGCAGAAATAGTTTTAGAGGAATATGCAGATCCAGCAGCGACTGACTTTACATCCAATTTGCAAAAAGTAATTGATGCAAAACCAGATTATTTATTTGTTGTATGGGCTGGCGCAAACTCACCGTGGAATCAAATTGCAGATTTAAAAATTCAAGAAAAGGGCATTAAAATTTCAACGGGTGCACCAGATATTATTGCATTGAAATTTATGAATCCATTAATCGGTATGGAAGGGTTCTCTGTTTATTATCATACGTTACCACAAAATGATGTAAACAAATGGTTAGTAGAGGAACATAAAAAACGCTTCAATGAAGTTCCAGATTTATTTACGCCTGGAGGCATGTCTGCAGCCATCTCAATTGTAGATGCTCTGAAAAAATCAGATGGCGATACGGATGCGGAAAAACTAATTGGCATTATGGAAGGGATGTCATTTGAAACACCAAAAGGAACAATGACTTTCCGAAAAGAAGACCATCAAGCATTACAGTCGATGTATTCTATTCGTCTAGAAAAACAAGATGGTGTAGATTATCCGGTACCAGTGCTAATTCGTGAGCTTAGCCCTGAAGAAACGGCACCGCCAATTATGAATAAGTAAAATTACGAGACAGAAATTTTTTCTGTCTCTCTTCACCCACTTTCAAATGAGAATGGGTGAAGAGAGATGGAAGTACTAGAAAGGAGAATACGATGGAACCTATTTTACGAACAGAAAACTTAACCATTCGTTTTGGCGGACACACAGCTGTCGACCATGTGAATTTTAATATGCCGGAAAAGCATTTGAAGTCAATTATTGGACCAAATGGAGCTGGAAAAACAACCTTCTTTAATTTGCTAAGTGGAGAGTTAAAGCCGACTGAAGGGGATGTCTATTTTAAAGGACAATCACTTGCGCAAAAATCAGCTATTGAAAGAACACGAATGGGGCTAGGGCGCTCTTTTCAAATTACGAATGTTTTTCCGAACTTGACCGTTTTAGAAAATGTCCGTTTAGCTGTGCAATCCAAGGAAAAAGTTCGTTATCAATTATTTCGCCATTATAAAAGCTATAAGGCGATTACAGAAAAAGCGGAAGAGCTATTATCACTTGTCTTGCTTGACAATAAAAGAGATGCCCTTACGACAATGCTGTCCCATGGGGAAAAGAGAAAGCTTGAGATTGCAATGCTGTTAGCACTTGATACGGAAATCCTTTTACTTGATGAACCAACGGCAGGCATGTCCTTAGAGGAGGTGCCAACGATTTTAGAGGTGATTCACACTATTAAAAATCAAGGTGATAAAACCATTCTCCTCATTGAGCACAAAATGGACATGATTCTAGATTTGTCGGACTCGATTATGGTTCTATTTAATGGCCAGCTCCTTGCGGATGGAACACCAGGGGACATCATGAAAAATGAAACCGTACAAAATGCATATTTAGGAGGTCTTTACGATGAGCACCTTACTGAAATTAAATGATGTCCACACACATATTGGTCAATACCATATTTTGCAGGGGGTTAATTTTGAGGCAAAGGAGGGGCAGGTAAGTGTGCTGCTCGGCAGAAATGGTGCAGGCAAAACTACCACTTTAAAAACGATTATGGGGTTAACGCCTGCTTCAAAGGGCGAGGTAGAATTTCGCTCACATTCTATTAAAAAAAGCCCGACCTATAAAGTTGCAAAATTAGGGATAGGCTATGTACCTGAAAACCAAGGTATTTTTGCAGATTTAACTGTAGAGGAAAATATGAAAGTGGCCATGCGCAAAGAAGATACAGCTACTTTAGAGCGACAAACTTATGTGCTGGAGTTGTTTCCTGATTTAAAGAAATTTTGGAAGAAGGCTGGTGGACATCTTTCTGGTGGTCAGAAACAAATGCTGTCCATGGCACGGGCATTTATCAACGATAGTAAGTTAATGTTGATTGATGAGCCTTCTAAAGGACTGGCGCCAATAGTGGTAGAGAAAGTGATGGAGGCCATCGTTGAAATGAAAAAACAAACGTCTATCATTCTTGTTGAGCAAAACTTTATTATGGCGAGCCGAATTGGCGATACGTATACGTTGATTGATGATGGCAGAACAGTTCATTCGGGCAAAATGCAAGATCTTATCCATCATGAAGAACTAAAAAGAAAATATCTTGGAATCGGATAAAGGTGGTGTATTTTATTGGAGCTATTCGTCAATTTAGTCATTAATGGCCTAGCAACCGGCATGTTAATTTTTTTACTGGCAGCGGGTCTGACGTTAATTTTTGGATTAATGGATGTTTTGAACTTTGCTCATGGTGGTTTATTCGTTTGGGGGGCTTATGCGGGGATCTTTACGTATGTGTTCACAGAGAGCTTTCTAATTGGTATTGTAGGTGCCGTCGTAACAGGAGCTTTGTTGGGACTTATTACAGAAAAATTAATTATCACACCTGTGTATGGCAATCATATTCAGCAAATTTTAATTACATTAGGGCTAATGCTTGTGCTACAGGAGTTGATTAAAGTTGTTTTTGGTCCAAATGGTGTGGCAGTGAAAACACCGAGCTACTTAACGGGTAGCTGGGAAATTGGAGACGTTATTATCATAAAATATCGATTATTTATTATTGTAGTAGGTTTTATCATTTTCGGTATTTTCCAATACATGTTAAAGAAAACGAAGATTGGACTAATCGTTCGGGCTGGTGTACAGGATAAAGAAATGGCACAGGCACTAGGCATTCATATAAAGCGGGTATTTTTATATGTCTTTATGGTTGGTGCGGCACTAGCAGCGCTAAGTGGTATGTTAATGGCTCCGTATTCAGGTGTCATCTATGCGGAAATGGGCATGGAGTATGCAATTTTAGGCTTTATCGTTGTCGTAATTGGAGGAATGGGCAGTTTTTCAGGCTCGCTCCTGGCAGCTATATTAGTCGGTTTAGCAGGTAGCTTTATGGCTTATTATGTGCCAGTGCTTTCGCTCGCGGTCAATATGATTTTAATGGCCGTTGTCTTAATCTTCCGACCACAAGGTTTATTTGCTATGAGAAAGGAGAGATCGACATGAAAAATAAGCTTTCATTAAAGTATGTAGGCTTTCTCCTCATGCTGGCAATATTAGTGCTTCTCCCTTTCGTCAATGATTCAAGAACGCTCATGATTTTATTAACGCAAATCTTTATTTTCGGTATTTTAGCGATGAGCTATGACATTCTCCTTGGTTATACAGGTATTGTCTCGTTCGGGCATGCTATGTTTTTTGGTATAGGTGCCTACACATCGGCTGTCATGCTGAAACAAATGGAGCCAACACTCTCAACATTTTTATTATCTATCGTCGTTGGCGTGTTGCTAGCTGGCTTCATTAGCTTTTTAGTGGGCTTACTGTCACTTCGATTAAAAAGTCATTTCTTTGCGATGCTGACATTAGCCTTTTCGGGACTATTTTTAGTAGTGGCAGAAAAATGGCGTTCTGTCACATACGGCAATGATGGTTTTACGTTTAGAGCACCTGAAATATTTAGAGATAGAATGACGTTTTATTTCTTCGTACTTGCATGCTTAGTCGTTATTTTTCTTGTGCTGTATCGTTTCGTTAACTCGCCAACGGGTCGAATATTAATTGCAGTTCGGGAAAATGAACAACGAACAAAATCATTAGGCTATAACACTTTGCACTATAAAGTGATTGCATCGATTGTGGCAGGTACCGTTGCAAGCTTAGCAGGCTCCTTATATGCTGTGTCACTACGATTTGTCAATACGAGTGTGATGACAATGGACATTACACTAGA
The DNA here is from genome assembly GCF_001183605.1 of Lysinibacillus xylanilyticus. Classification (GTDB taxonomy): domain Bacteria; phylum Bacillota; class Bacilli; order Bacillales_A; family Planococcaceae; genus Lysinibacillus; species Lysinibacillus xylanilyticus. The sequence continues at coordinate 1,052,554 of NZ_LFXJ01000005.1, forward strand.
TGCATTATTAATGACGATTATTGGCGGTGTGGGTACATTAGTTGGACCATTACTAGGGTCGGCTGTTATTGAATATGCACAGCATGCACTTTCTGGGTTAGCTCGTGATTATCCAATATTTGAACGTTGGATTATCTTCTTTGGGATTCTTTATATTTTAGCTGTTATCTTTTTCCCAAAAGGAATTATTGGATCACTGCGCCTGATGTTTTGGAAATGGCGATTAAAGCACAAGGAAAAAGACCAAACATCGGTTGCCCCGTCGCAGGAAAAGGAGCGATTTGAATGACAGTAGGCATTGTAAGTACAGGAATCTATATTCCGCAAACGAAAATGACAGCAAAAGAGATTGCGAGGCTTTCCAATATTCCAGAGGATATTATTCGACAAAAAATGGGTATCTATGAAAAGCCTATTCCTGGTGAGCACGATCATACGGTTCAAATGGGTGTATGGGCAGCGCAGGACGCTATACGCAAGGCTAATATCGACCCGAAGGACATTGATGTTGTGATTTATATGGGTGAGGAGCATAAGGAATATCCCTTGTGGACTGCCTCGATAAAAATGCAGGAGGAGTTAGGGGCCGTAAATGCTTGGGCATTTGATGTGCAATTAAGGTGCGGCACGACCATTATGGCACTAAAACTAGCGAAAAGCTTAATGGCTTCGGATGATACTATTCATACTGTACTCCTAGCTGGTGGCTATCGAAATGTTGATTTTATCGATTACAGCAATCCTCGAACACGCTTTATGTACAATTTAGCAGCTGGTGGTGGCGCTATCCTTTTACAAAAAAACTATGGCAAGAATCATTTATTAGAGGCGGATATTATGACGGATGGCTCGTTCTCAGAGGATGTAGTTGTGCCTGTCGGTGGTACAAAAAAACCTTTGACGCCGGATGATTTAGAGAATAATTTGTATCAGCTAGATGTGATAGATCCAATTGGGATGAAGGAGCGCTTAGAGCAAAAATCTTTAAGCAATTTTTTGAAGGTAATTCGAACATCCTTGGCGAAAAGTGGATTAACTGAGGGGGATATTAGTTACTTAGCGATGCTTCACATGAAAAAATCTGCTCATGATTATATTTTAAATGAACTCGGCTTAAAGCAGGAGCAGTCTATATACTTGCAAGATTATGGTCATATCGGACAGATTGACCAAATATTGTCGTTGCAGTTGGCGTTAGAAGAAGGGCGTATCCACGATGGAGACATCGTCACACTTGTAAGTGCAGGTATTGGCTATGTGTGGGGAGCTATTACTATTAGATGGGGATAAGGGGGAAATGTGATGTTAAAAACTGTTCAGCTATCAAATGGAGAAACGATTGCTTATCGTAAACGCCAAGGGGGGGAACGTGCTTTATTACTAATTCATGGTAATATGACATCCTCCAAGCATTGGGACGTTCTAATCGATGCATTGGATGAAAAATATACAATTTATGCGATGGATTTACGAGGCTTTGGTGGTTCATCTTATCATAAACCGATTTCCGCGATTAAAGATTTTAGTGATGATGTAAAGCTTTTTGTGGACGCTATTCAATTAAAACAGTTTGACATGATTGGCTGGTCAACGGGCGGGGCTGTATGTATGCAGTTTGTCACTCAGTATCCAGGCTATTGTCAGCAGCTTATTTTACTAGCTTCGGCATCTACGAGAGGCTATCCATTTTACACGGATTTAGGTACAGGCAATCAAACAGCATTAAAGAGGGCATTTGCCTATGAAGAGGTACTCGTCGATACATCTAAAACAAAATTAGTACAAGGCTTCTACGATTCGAAAAATGTGCAGGGCTTACAGTCCGTCTGGAACGCACTTATTTACACTCATAATCAGCCTAGCGCAGCACACTATCAGACATATGTGGATGATATGCTGACGCAACGAAATTTAGCTGAAGTTTATCATGCATTAAATGTCTTCAATATAAGTGCTGTTGACAATGAAGTCGCCAAAGGCACTCATGAGGCACAACAGATTACCATTCCAATTTTAGTATTAAGAGGCGATCGCGATTACGTCATAACAGAAGGAATGAATGACGAAACAATGCTCGATTTAGGTGCTAATGCACAATTCGTCAGCTTAAAAGACTGCGGCCACTCCCCATTAATTGACGATTTACCACAGCTTACAACTGAAATTGAAGCATTTTTAGAAATTGGAGGAAAAAATTATGCGTTTAAACAATAAAGTTGCCATTATTACAGGAGCTGCGAACGGGATTGGCTATGCTGCTGCTGAAAGATTTATTGAAGAGGGGGCATTCGTTGTCATTGCAGACTTTAATGAGGAAGCGGGTGTTTCAGCTGCCGAGCAATTAGGGGATCAGGCATTATTTGTGCAAGTAAACGTTGCGGATAGAGAGAGCGTCAAGAAGCTAGTGGCAACGGTTATAGAGCGAGAAGGCCGAATCGATATTTTAATAAACAATGCTGGTATTACACGTGACGCGATGCTAACAAAAATGACAGAGGATCAGTTTCAACAAGTGCTTGATGTGAATTTGACTGGAGTGTTTCATTGTACACAAGAGGTAATCCCACATATGGTTGCTGCCGGCGGGGGCAAAATTATTAATACATCTTCTGTCAGTGGTGTCTATGGAAATGTTGGTCAAACGAATTACGCTGCCACAAAGGCCGCTATTGTCGGCATGACCAAAACATGGGCGAAGGAATTGGGTCGCAAAGGTATCAACGTGAATGCGGTGGCACCTGGCTTTACAGAAACAGATATGGTGAAAAAAATGCCAGAAAATGTGCTAGCACAAATGCGTTCAGTCGTCCCACTGCAAAGATTAGGAACACCTAGGGATATTGCCAATGCTTATTTATTTTTAGCATCTGATGAGGCTTCTTATGTCCACGGTCACACGCTTCATGTGGATGGAGCAATTATGATGTGATAAGGAGGCTTTCAAGATGTTTGTAGAGCAATCCTGGATTTTAAAACGTGCATCGCTAACACCTAAACGACTAGCATTGGTGAACCTAGAAACTAAGGAGCAGTGGACTTATCAGCAGTTAACAGAGGAAATTGCAAAATGGAGTCATTTTTTTGAGCGCCAAAACTTGCAGGCTGGGAGTCGTGTAGCCGTATTTGCGAAAAATCATATACAGCTTTTTGCTGTTTTATTCGCCTGCGGATTAAGAGGACTTATCTACGTGCCATTAAATTGGCGTATGAGTACGAAGGAATTAAATGATATTTTGATAGATGCTACGCCTTCTTTACTGCTTTACGATGAAGAGATGAATTGCCCTTTATCTTTCGAAAATATGAATTCTCTTCGTTTAGTTAATGAAGGAACAGTTCTCAGCATTCGAGAAGTAGATCTTAATGATCCTTGGTTAATGATTTATACAGGTGGCACAACTGGCAAGGCAAAGGGCGTTGTACTATCCTTTAATTCTGTGAATTGGAACGCCATTAATACAATTATTAGCTGGGGTTTGAATGATAGTGATTGTACGTTAAATTATATGCCGTTGTTTCATACAGGAGGTTTGAATGCCTTATGTATACCGCTACTAATGGCTGGCGGTACAGTTGTAATTGGTGATAAGTTTGAGGCAGAAAACGCTCTTAAGGCGATTAATCAGTACAAGACAACGATATCGCTTTTTGTGCCAACAATGTACCAAGCGATGATAGCGACGGATTACTTTAAGAACAGTAGCTTCCCTTCAGTGAAAGTTTTTTTATCAGGGGGCGCACCATGCCCGTATCCAATATATGATGCTTTTTATAAGAAGGGGCTATTTTTTAAAGAGGGCTATGGCTTAACAGAAGCGGGGCCAAATAATTTTTATATTTCTCCAGAGGCAGCCTATTTGAAAAAAGGGGCCGTCGGAAAGAGCATGCAATTCAATGAAGCTAAAATTATCAATAGTGCAGGAGAAAGCTGTGCGCCAAACGAAGTGGGAGAGCTATTGGTTAGAGGAAAGCATATGTTTCGGTTTTACTGGAATAATCAGCAGGAGACTGAAAAAATCATTCATGATGGGTGGTTAAAAACCGGCGATTTAGCCCTAATGGATGAGGATGGTGACTTTTATATTGTCGGTCGCAGTAAAGAGATGATTATTTCTGGTGGTGAAAATGTTTATCCTCAGGAAGTAGAGCAATGTATTTTGCGCCATCAGTTAGTGCAAGAAGTTGCGGTAATTGGAGTAGCAGATGATTATTGGGGAGAAATCGTGGCAGCGGTTATCGTTTGTCAGGGTAAGCAAGATACTATATTAGAAGAAATCAAAGAAATCTGTAGCAAACATCTAGGGCGCTACAAAATTCCAAAAAAGATTATGTTCATCGATGAATTGCCAAAAACAAGTGTCGGGAAAATTGATAAAAAAGCATTACAAATATATGCGAAAGCTGCGAATTAAGCCATTTCGTCCTGGCATAATGATAGCAAACGCTTCAGAAAACGAAGAAAAAACGCTTGGATATCCAGGCGTTTTTCGGTTTTATAAATGAAATGCTTTCTTAATATTCAAAGCAACTTCTTCTGCACTCAAGTTGGTGTTATTAATCTTTATATAGTTTGCATAATTTATTTCGCCCTCTATAGAATTTAATCTGTATTTTTCCATCGAGCTTTTCAAGTCTTTTTCAGACCATTCAATATCTCTTTTTGAAGGTTTATGTTCAAGTCGATTACTACTTTTATTTCGTTCCAGCCTTTCCACTACATCAGCTTCCAGCTCTACAAAGTAGACAGTACCTCCTCTGGATTCAAAAAGCTTAGCGAGATCGTCCACATAATCCCAATCCTCCTGTATATTAAAAGCCCAGACAAAAGTAAAAATTAAACCATACAAATTACTTTTCGATACCTCTTCAAATATTTCCTGGCGAAACAAATTAACTAATTTTTTCCCTTCAGTCGTACTATAACTAAAAAAATGACTAACTAAATCGATCGTCATATGGTTATGAAAAAGTTTCAAATCTGTTATTTTAGCTAATTCCTGTCCAACAGTCATTTTCCCCACTGCTTGAGGACCAAATATTAAAACAAGTTCCATACTCTCTCTCCTTTTCTAAAGATATATTACCATGAATTTCAAACTAATCCAAAAAATGAAGGTTTTTTAGTTCGCGAACGAGAGTTGGTGACATTTTGTTAAAACATATGTCATGAGTATAGGTTGATTGGAGTGAAGACTGGACGACTCCAGGAAGCTTTGCTCTGCGCGAAAGCAAAGTGTCAGCGAAATGTTTAAACTGTGCGAAAGCGAAGCGTCAGCAACAAATGTTTTCTGTAGCGAAAGCAAAGCGACAGCTACAAAGCGCCCAGTCGGAACGGAAATCAACCTTACATTGCGAATTTACCGTTTTTCCTAATGCTAAAACACCCTATATTGATTAAAAATGTTAATTTATTGATAATGTATTGAAACTATTTATAGAATAATGTTTAATAAACTTGGCTTATATTTTATACATAATATTCCTAATAAGTGTGAGAAAGGAGAGATTAATTTTTGCGCAGAAAAATAAGTACAAAATTTAATTTACTTTTAGTGGGAGTCATCATATTTTTAAGCGTTATGATTGGATTTGTTTCTCATATACAAGTGAAACAAATTATGCGTAACAATTTTGAGCTAAGCATAACCCATATTTCAAAGGTCGGTTATATGCTACTAGAAGAACGATTTAAGGGAGATTGGTCTATAAAAAATGGGGAACTTTTTAAAGGGGATACAAAAATAGTTAATCAGGAAGCCTTTGTAGATGAGGTAGGAGAAAGCATCGATGGCGGCGTAACCATTTTCCAAGGCTCTAAAGGACTTATCACCAACCTAAAGCTAAATGGAGAACGTTTAGTGGGCAAAGATGCTGATCCAAAAGTCGTTGAAAATGTAATGAAAAAAGGGGAAACCTTTATAGGTGAAGCAGATGTAGTAGGAACGAAGTATTTAACACTTTATGCACCCATTAAAGATGCAAATGGAGACATCATTGGGATGTGGTTTGTCGGTGAAACGATAGATGGGGTTAATGCTATTATTTTTGCATTTATCGGTAAGCTTCTCATTGTATTGTTCATCGGAGCAGTCATTGCTGTACTAGGTAGCTTCCTGTTCACAAGAGCATTTGTGAAACCGCTTCGAGAAATAAATATTCAACTACATGACATTGCGGATGGAGAAGGAGATTTAACAAAACAGCTACAAATTAACTCCAGGGATGAAGCAGGTGAGCTTGCGCAATCCTTTAATAAAATGCTGTCAAGCTTAAAAGTATTAATGCAACAAATAGCCCAATCCTCTAAACAGGTTGATGTATCCTCTGATGGTTTAACAACTAAATCGCAGCAAACAGCGGATATGACAAGACAGCTAACATCAACATTAGAAGATTTAGCGGATGGTTCAAAAACAACATTACATAGCACAAGTGATAGCTTAACTGCTATGCAGGAAATGGCGATTGGTATCCAACAAGTTGCTGAAACCGCTTCAACTGTTTCAGATGCTGCAGATTCAATGAGTGATGAGGCTGCTCAAGGAAATGACTCTTTGAACCGTGTATTGAATCAAATGACAATTATTAATGAATCATCTGGCAATGTAGAGGCGCAGGTCCGTATATTAGGTGATCAGTCACAGCAAATTGGCAATATCGTCGATGTTATTACAAGCATCGCAGATCAAACGAATTTGCTAGCTTTAAATGCAGCAATTGAAGCGGCTCGTGCTGGCGAACAAGGGAAAGGCTTTGCTGTTGTTGCAGACGAGGTTCGCAAATTAGCAGAACAATCAAAGGAATCTGCAGATCAAATAGCATCACTAATTCATTCAATTCAAAATGATACAGCCAATGTAATTTCGGCTATTTCAAGTAACTCGAAGGAAGCAGCATCGGGTATGGATGTTGTAGATGATACAAAGCTAGCCTTCCACAAGATCATGCTGTCGATTAAAGGGGTTAGTACACAGTTGCATGACATCTCTACTGTAACGGAGCAAATGTCTGCAAGTGTTGAAGAAGTTACTGCCTCAACAGAAGCAATGGCTCGCATTGCAAGCAAGGCAACAGAAAGTACGGAACAAGTAACGTTAACAGCTAAGGAGCAATTAGCCTTCATAGACAATATGGCTTCTTCAGCAAAAGAGATGGCACAACAGGCAGACGAGTTGCAAGGCTTAATAAAAAAATTCCAATATTAAAGGATGTTGTTTAAGGTACAAACAAGTATACAAAAGGAAAGTGAATATTTTTAGATACAATTGAATAGAGGTGCGATATAAAGGGAAAATCTCTGTTTATCGTTACTTTTAAAAAATAGTTGTGCTAATTGATATTTATTTTTTCACAAAGGTTCCCATAATACGAACATATCAGTAAAATAGAGTAGGTTAGGGGGACTTTATTTTGAAAGATCAACGCTTTAAAATTGCGCATCGAGAGGCGCTTATCGGTATCGGGCTTGTTATCGTTAACTTTGCGATTTGGTTTGGATTTGCCTATGGACTAGGCTCTGGTGATCCAACAAGCTATAAGTATGTATTCGGTTTCCCTGCATGGTTTTTCTATAGCTGTATTGCAGGGACAGGCTTTATGATTATTTTAATCTGGGTCGTCATGAAACTCTTTTTCAAAGAGGTACCATTTGACGATGAGGAGGTGGATCAATAATGCATTGGCAAGTTATTTTTCCACTGCTATTATTTTTAGTCATCATCTTTGGTATTGGTATCTGGTCAAATAAGCATATACGCTCTTCCAATTCATTTTTACAGGAATACTTCCTAGGTGGTCGTGAAATGGGAGGCTTCATCCTAGCTATGACAATGATCGCTACGTACGGAAGCGCAAGTAGCTTTATTGGTGGTCCAGGTATTGCTTATACGAAAGGGCTTGGCTGGGTATTACTTGCGATGGCTCAGCTTCCTGCAGGTTATTTTGTTTTGATGATTTTAGGGAAGAAATTTGCTATTATCGCAAGACGTTATCAAGCCATCACGTTAATAGACTTTTTACGAGAACGCTATAAGAGTCATGCTATAGTCATCCTATCAGCCATTAGTATTATCATCTTTTTATTTTCTGCAATGATGGCACAATGGGTAGGTGGTGCTCGTTTAATTGAATCATTAACAGGCTTAAACTACACAACTGCACTCTTTATTTTTGCAATCTCCGTATTAGTTTATGTAATTATTGGTGGCTTCCGCGCTGTTGCATTGACGGATACAGTGCAGGGCTCAATTATGATTATCGGAACAATTATTTTATTAATTGGGACAATCATCGCTGGTGGAGGAATCGATAATATTATGGCTTCACTTGTCGCTGAGAATCCGAATCTAGTGTCTCCATTTGGAGCAGAAGGTGAATTAACGCCATTATACGTTTCTACATTTTGGATTTTGATAGGTGTCGGAGTTGTGGGGCTACCACAAATCGCAGTTCGTGCAATGAGCTATAAAGATTCAAAAAGCATGCACTTAGCCATCATCATTGGCACCATTGCCATTGGGACAATCATGTTTGGGATGCATCTAATTGGTGTTTTAGCACGACCAGTGATGCCAGGTATTGAAATTGGCGATAAAGTAATGCCGCTGCTGACATTAAAGGTTTTACCGCCATTTTTAGCAGGTGTTGTCTTAGCAGCACCAATGGCAGCAACGATGTCTACAGTGAATGCACTACTGATGCTTGTTAGCTCGACAGTAGTAAAAGATATTTATTTAAATTATATAAAGCCAACAGCTAATGATACGGAAATCAAGCGTGCAAGCTTTATTGTTACAGCAGTGATCGGTTTAGCAGTAATCGTTTTTGCACTAAATCCACCAGATTTATTAGTATGGCTTAATTTATTTGCTTTTGGCGGACTTGAGTCAGTCTTTATTTGGACCGTCGTATTAGGACTATATTGGAAAAAGGCCAACAAATATGGTGCGATTGCGTCAATGATTTCGGGTATGACCTTATATATCATCATTGATCGTTTTTATCCTTCTGTCTTTGGCATGCATACCGTTACAATTCCAATTGTCGCTTCCTTTTTCATTTTCGTTATTGTTAGCTTATTAACAAGTCATAAATTTAAAAATGAAAAATTATTTATCTAATTAATAAAACGCCGTAGAGCTAGAAATCTACGGCGTTTTATATTGTAGACAATAAGAGATGGATAGAACGTTTGAAATGGTGGATAGAACCGAGTAGAGCCTCCGGAGCGACGGAAAGAATTACTGAAGCGACGGAAAGAATCCCTGAAGAGACTGATAGTCGCCTGGAAGTAACAGCTAGGATTCTTGATGTGGCGGGAAGAAAATGATGGATAGAACCTCTGGAGCGACGGATAGGATCACTGAAGCGACGGAAAGAACTACCGAAAAGATGGATAGAACGTTCAAAGTCGTGGATAGAACCTTCGAAAAGATGGATAGAACGTCCAAAGTCGTGGATAGAACGTCCAAAGTCGTGGATAGAATCTCTGAATTGATGGATAGAACGTTCAAAGCGACGGAAGAACCCTCGAAATGACGGATAGACCCTACCGAGCGGCGGAAAGAATCACTCAACCGACGGAAGAACCCCCGAAGCGACGGATACACCTCCCAATATGAAGGAAAGAACACCCAAAGAAAGCAAAAACGCCGTAGAGCTAAGAATCTACGGCGTTTTTTTAATGATGAACGATGTAATCATACGCATTTTTAGTTAACAAAGTAATCGTTACGAAAATAAACAATACGCGGACAAAGCCGCTACCTTTTTTAATCGCCATACGTGAGCCTACGAGTGCACCTGCAATTTGAGCGATACCCATTAGTAAACCATAGACATAATGAATCTGACCTAAGTAGGCGAACATTAAAAGACCCGCTAAATTACTTGCTAAGTTTAAAAATTTGGCATTTCCTGCCGCCTTTAAAAAATCGAAGCCGACTAATAAAAAGCTAAAAATTAAAAATGAGCCAGTTCCTGGGCCAAGAAACCCATCATAAAACCCGATGCTAAATAACAACAGCATGAATAGAACTAAGTGCGTAAACTTTAAATTTTTGACTGCAGCTACTGAACCCCAATCTTTTTTAAAGATTGTATAGACTGCAACGGCTGCGAGCATTATGAGCATAAGTGGTTTTAGTAATTCAGGATTGATTAAATGCACAGTCCAAGCTCCGAAAAGTGATCCCACAAAGGCTAATGGAAAGTACTTGATAACCGAACGAATTTCTAGCTGACCGGAACGATAAAAGGAAATAGTTGATGTCAATGATCCCATTGTACCGGCAAGTTTATTGGTCGCTACGGCCGCCGCTGGATTTAAACCAGCAAACATAAGGGCAGGTAATGAAATTAAGCCACCACCTCCAACGACTGCGTCCACAAAGGCGGCTAAAAATCCAAAAGATATTAATAATATAACTACATTTAAATCTACTTCAAATAGCATGCTTACACCTCTTTAGATAGTTACTACTGAAATAGTAACTAAATTTTGCGAAACTGTAAAGACTAATTTTTTTCGTTGGCTTATCTTCATGGCCTTAACTTATAATAGAGGTAATGGAGGGATTCGATGGAATTATTAATCGCCCAATTAAAAGAACTGGGATTCACAGAATATGAAGCAAAGGCCTATACTGCACTCGTCCAAAAAAGTCATGTGAGTGCCTATCAAGTAAGTAAAAATTCCGGCATCCCACGTGCAAGAATATACGACATACTTGATGTACTTGTTGAAAAAGGGTTAGTACTGAAAGAAGAAACGGCAGATCAAACGACATACTCTTCCATTCCTGTCACTGTGTTTTTACAACAAATTCAGCAACGTTGGCAATCGAATTTTACGTCGATTAGTGATCAATTAGAAAAATTAGAGATAAAAGAGCAGGAAGCGGAGCATAAGGTTGTCACGCTAAAAGGGAAAGAGGCAATCGTCAATTATTGTCAGTCATTATTAAAACAAGCGCAGGAAAAAGTTATATTATCGATGTGGGAAGATATGTATGAAGAATTGCGAGAAGATATACATGAGGTCGCGAAGCATATCCCTGTTCATGGAATTACCTTGTATGTGGAGGACCATTTAGCTTCCATTGATCAACACCGTATCACTCGCTATACGAGGAATGCGTCTACACCTCATTGGTTTATATTATCGATAGATGGCAAGCAAATGATTTATGGTCACTCTCCGGCAAATCAAGAAACGGCTTTTATTACAAATGATCCTGTTCATATTTATTTATTAGAGGATTATATATGGCACGACGTACTTATCAATCGACTGTTAAAGCGCGATGATACTGTGCTTGAGGAATGGATTACTAAAGAACGTAAAGCATTTTTCTTAGAATGAAAGTATTGAAAAAGAATCTGCAAGCCTTCATGTACATTACAGAGGGCAAGCAGATTCTTTATTGTTAAATATTAATAAAATACTTTATCAACATTGTATTTAGCGCGGAATGAATTGATCGCGTACGTTTCATAAATTTCACGTTCCATTGGATCTTCCACTTCATACACTTCAATTTTGAAAACTTCATCACGATGATTTTTCATCGGTGATACATTGTCCTCAAAATGCTTTTTAATACGTTGGCGAATTTTACGTGCTTTACCGACAAATAATAATTCGTTCTCTTCATTGTAGAATAAGAAAATACCACCGTTTTCACGTGTGATTTTATGGAAATCAATAAAACCATGGTACGGTGTGATAGGTACATCACCTGGTTTTAAATCTTGTTCGCGTTGGCGAATTACTAAATCTGGTTTTGGAAATTCAATTTTAATCAAACTATTCACGTTCCTCTCTGTTACTAAAGGTATATGTTAACATAATTACAGCATGTTTACCATAGAATAAACATAGTTCGCTTCACAATTAGTGTTTAACAAATTACATAATGACATGCATGATTAATAACAAAATATTCTATGTATTATTGATATTCTTAATTGTTCATGTTACAATTCATTTTAATTAAATAATCTTATCATGAGAAGTTGAGGGATTTGGCCCGTTGACGCTTCAGCAACCTCTAACGAAAGTTAGAAAGGTGCTAATTCCAGCAAAGGATTTGTCCTTTGAGAGATAAGAGTGAACGTGGAAAAATCCTTCTCATTCTATCTCATATGGAATGAGGGGGATTTTTTAATTTTATCGTTTGATATTTGAGCTTTGCGCAGGGCCCGTGCATTGATCTTAAGGCACTAATTGATTCTAACAGAGAAAAATTATTGAGAGGGGAATGCAAGATGCCAATTAATATTCCGAAAAACTTACCAGCTGGAGAACATTTACGAGAGGAAAAAATCTTCGTTATGGAAGAGGATAGAGCAAAAACTCAACAAATTCGTCCGTTAAATATATTAATTTTAAACTTAATGCCAGAAAAAGAAAAAACAGAACTACAATTACTGCGTTTATTGGGGAATACACCTTTACAAGTAAATATTACATTTTTAAATACGGCTACACATGAATCGAAAAATGTCAGTAAATCACATTTACAGTTATTTTACACGACATTCAATCAAATTCGTCATCGCCGCTATGACGGCATGATTATTACGGGTGCACCAGTAGAAAAAATGGCATTTGAAGAAGTGAACTACTGGCAGGAAATTTCAGAAATTATGGATTGGTCCAAAACAAACGTAACTTCGATTTTACATATATGTTGGGGTGCACAGGCAGCGTTATACCATCATTACGGCATCGGTAAAATTGGGCTTCCTGCTAAATGCTCGGGTGTGTATTCTCACGTCATTACGGATTTAACAGTGGATTTAGTTCGTGGCTTTAGTGATTTATTTACGGCACCACATTCACGTTATACATCCGTATCAATTGAAGAAGTACTTAGCCATCCTGATTTACGATTACTTTCTTATTCAGAAGATGCTGGCGTTTTCATTGTGCAATCTAAGGATAATAAAAACATTATGATTACTGGCCATCTTGAATATGATGCGTCAACTTTAGCTGATGAGTATAGTCGTGATGTTGCGAAAGGATTAGATATTGATGTACCGGTGAATTACTTCCCACATGATAACCCATCAAATGAACCGATTAATTCATGGCGTGCACATACACATTTATTATTCTCGAATTGGTTGAACTACTATGTTTACCAAGAAACACCATACGAATGGGATTTCGTTGATGAGATTGAATATCATATTTAACACTGTAGCAATTAAAAAAATGATGACCTTGATATTTCAGGGTCATCATTTTTAACATTATGCTGTCTAATTTTCTGATGAATTTTTATTTCTATCACTGCTTGGAGTATTGCCGGTATCGCTATCACTCTGTGAAGGATTTTCGATATTGCTACTACTTGCACTTTGAGTAGCATTCCCAGCATTGCTACTATTTTCATTTTGAGTAGCATTCCCGGTATTATTACTACTTTCATTTTGAGTGGTATTACCGGCATTGCTACTACTATCACTTTGGGTAGAATTATCGTTATTACCACAACTTTCATTTTGTGTAGCATTCCCGTCATTGTTGCTACTATCACTTTGAGTAGAATTATCGTTATTACTAGTACTTACGTTTTGAGAAGCATTTCCGCCATTACTGCTATTAGAACTCTGTGTAGATTTACTGTTATTACTTTCACTTTGCGTGGCATTTCCAGCATTGCTACTGCTATCACTTTGCGAAGAATTACCGTTATTATTGCTACCTGTACCTTGTGTAGCATTTCCGCCATTACTGCTACTAGAACTCTGTGTAGAATTACCGTGATTACTTTCACTTTGCGTGGCATTTCCAGCATTGCTACTGCTATCACTTTGCGAAGAATTACCGTAATTATTGCTACCTGTACCTTGTGTAGCATTTCCGCCATTACTGCTACTAGAACTCTGTGTAGAATTACCGTGATTACTTTCACTTTGCGTGGCATTTCCAGCATTGCTACTGCTATCACTTTGCGAAGAATTACCGTTATTATTGCTACCTGTACCTTGTGTAGCATTTCCGCCATTACTGCTACTAGAACTCTGTGTAGAATTACCGTTATTACTTTCACTTTGCGTAGCATTTCCAGCATTGTTACTGCTATCATTCTGCGAAGAATTACCGTTATTATTGCTACCTGCACCTTGTGTAGCATTTCCGGGATTGCTACTATCACTTTGAGAAGCATTATCGTTATTACTAGTACTTACGTTTTGAGAAGCATTTCCGCCATTACTGCTACTAGAACGCTGTGTAGAATTACCGTTATTACTTTCACTTTGCGTAGCATTTCCAGCATTGTTACTGCTATCATTCTGCGAAGAATTACCGTTATTATTGCTACCTGTACCTTGTGTAGCATTTCCGCCATTACTGCTACTAGAACTCTGTGTAGAATTACCGTTATTACTTTCACTTTGCGTGGCATTTCCAGCATTGTTACTGCTATCACTCTGCGAAGAATTACCGTTATTATTGCTACCTGCACCTTGTGTAGCATTTCCAGGATTGCTACTATCACTTTGAGAAGAATTATCGTTATTACTAGTACTTACGTTTTGAGAAGCATTTCCGCCATTACTGCTATTAGAACTCTGTGTAGAATTACCGTTATTACTTTCACTTTGTGTGGCATTTCCAGTATTGCTACTGCTATCACTCTGCGAAGAATTACCGTTATTATTGCTACCTGTACCTTGTGTAGCATTACCGCCATTACTGCTACTAGCACTCTGGGCTGAATTACCGTTATTATTACCATTTTCATTCTGTGTACTACAATTACTTTGTGTATTATTTCCTTGATTACCGTTAATTTTGCGAATTTTCGCGACAAGTAGTAAAACTAATGGTAGTAAGATTGCGAAAAAAAAGGAAAAAATAGGCCAGGTTTCTCTATTGTAAATATCTGAATGAATGATATTAGGATGAACAATTTGTGAAAGTCCAAGGATAATCATTCCGAATGGAAAAATGAGCGGTCGATGATTTTTAATTTTACATATTTGCGCGATGCCGATGACTCCAGCGTAAAAAAACATAAAAGTTTTAATATAAATTGATATTAACCACATGGCTGCCATAATAACTTCAATACGCTGCAAAAAACGCCCGATTGAAATTCTTTGGGCTAATGAATAGCTAGGAAATGTCCTAGAAGCAGTATTGGCCGGACCTAGGACAAGGATAGCCAGTGTGATGATAGCAATTAAGACAATCCCTCCAAGAATTGTGCCAATGTAAAAACCTTTTTGTGCTGATTCATGGACGTTAACAGTAGAAGGAAAAATCATTAATAATATGACAAGTGGGAATGAAAAAATACTCATTAATCGAATAATACTAAAGAATAATGATTTTGCTGGTGCTTCCATTATTGGCTGTAGATTTTCCATTTGGACGGATGGTGAAATACAAATTACAAAAAAAATAAAAATTAAAATAAACATGGCGAATAGTATTTCTGCAGAACGGGCAAAAACTTCAATTCCTAGAAATGCTGCATAAATAATGATAATACTGAACAGAAAAGCAAAGGCCATCATAGGTGTTTCTGGCATAATTGCTGTTTTCATAAATATCCCAATGAAATATAATAATTCACCGGCAGAAAGCAAGGATAGAATAATAAAGCCAATCGAAGTTATTTTTCCGAAAAAGCGACCTAATATCTTTTCATTAGCCTCTACAAATGTAAGGGTAGGTGTCCGTTTTCCTAGAGTAACGAAAAGCTTTATTAAGAGTAAACTTAATACGACACTAATGATCGCTACAATCCAGGCATCTTGTTTCGCTTCTTTTGTTACACTAGCAGGGCTAATTAAAATAGCTGTCCCAATTGAAGAGAGAAGGGTAATGATCATAAATTGTCTTGAGCTAATTATTTCTTTTTCCATATGAACACTACCCCTTTTTCTTAAAAGTTCCTTATTATTTAGTCAGGGAGACAATTAAATCTTTATTTGGTGAAAAAATAAAAGTTAGCAAGTCTAGTGGGCTCGGAATTTCGATTTTTATAATGTACCGGAGATTAACAAAAAATCGGAATAATAACAAAAAGACCCACTTCTCTTAACACCTCAAAGGCTATCTCCGTGATGAGTGCCTCGACTATGGCAGGGAAGGGAACCCCTTCTCGTTGAGATGCTCACTTATAAGCATAGGAGTTGGTACTATGCTGCTAACTTTCTGGAGACTCTTTATTTTTATCACTGTTTGGAGTATTGCCGGTATCGCTATCATTCTGAGTAGTATCGCTTGAAGCGTAATCACTTTTGCTCGGTGAAGGATTGTCGTTATTGCTGCTATTATCACTTTGAGTAGAATTATCGTTATTGCTGCTACTTTCACCTTGTGTAGCATTTCCGACATTGTTGCTACTATCACTTTGAGTAGAATTATCGTTATTGCTGCTATTTTCATTTTGAGTAGCATTTCCGGCATTGCTACTACTTGCATTTTGAGTAGAATTAACGTTATTACTATTACTTACATTGTGTGTAGTATTATCGCCATTGTTACTACTATTACTCTGTGAAGAATTATCGTTATTATTGCTACCTGTACCTTGAGTAGCATTACCGTTATTACTATCATTTTCATTCTGTGTACTACAATTACTTTGTGTATTATTTCCTTGATTACCGTTAATTTTGCGAATCTTCGCGACAATTAATAAAACTAATGGTAATAAAACCATGACAACGAGGGAAAATATAGGCCATGTGTCTCTATTGTAAATATCTGAATGAATGATACTAGGATGAACAATTTGTGAAAGTCCAAGGATAATCATTCCGAGTGGAAAAATGAGCGGTCGATGATTGTTAATTTTACATATTTGTGCGATGCCGACGACAGCAGCGTAAAAGTACATAAAAGTTCTAATATAAATTGATATAATCCACATGGTTGCCATAATAACTTCAATACGCTGCAAAAAATTCCCGATTGAAATTCTTTGAGCTAATGAATAGCTTGGAAATGTCCTAGAAGCTGTATTTGCCGGACCTAGGACAAGGATACACAGTGTAATGATAGTAATTAAGACAATCCCTCCAATCATTGAGCCAATGTAAAAACCTTTTTGTGCAGATTTTTGGACGTTAACTGCGGAAGGGAAAATCATTAATAACATGACAAGTGGGAATGAAAAAAGACTTATAAATCGGATCATACTAAAAAATATTGATTCTTTTGGCGTTTCCATTATTGGCTGTAAATTTTCAATCTTGATGGATGGTGAAATAAAAATTACAAAGAAAATAAAAATTAAAATAAATATAGGAAATAGTATTTCTGCAGAACGGGCAAAAACTTCAATTCCGAGAAATGCAGCATAAATAATGATAATACTGAACAGAAATGCAAAGGCCGTCGTAGGTGTTTCTGGCATAATTTCCGTTTTCATAAAAATTCCAATGAAATATAATAATTCACCTGCAGAAAGAAGGGCTATCAGAATAAAGCCAATAGAAGTAAATTTTCCGAAAAAACGACCTAGTATCTTTTCATTAGCCTCTACAAATGTAAGGGTAGGTGTTGTATTTCCGAAAGCAACGAAAAGCTTTATTACGGGTAAACTTAAAACGACACCAAAGATAGCTGCAATCCATGCATCTTGCTTTGCTTCGATTGTTACACTAGCAGGGAGAATTAAAATGGCTGTCCCAATTGAAAAGAGAAGGGTAATGATCATAAACTGTCTTGAACTAATTATTTCTTTTCCCATATGAACGCTACCCCTTTCTCTTAACATAAAGTTCCTTATTATTTTGTCAGGGAGACGATTAAATCTTTAATAGGTGAAAAAATAAAGGTAATCAAATCAAGTGGGCTTGGAATTTTGATTCTTAATGAGACCCCAATATTTAATGCAACGCCGATCAATAAAAAAATCGAAAAAATAACAATCGTTTTCGTTTCTTTATTTTTTTTTAATTTTGGGATGAAGACAAAGGCAATAACAACTGAAATTATTAGTATGAATATCGTCATAATCATGGCTTATTCTCCCTTCGACTTACTCACTAATGAGTTTTCCATCGTTCCTACTCCTTGTGTGCTGACATGTACTTCAACTTTCACTGGTAGCTCTTGAAATATCGTTAGCCAGTCTTTTTTGATTTTTTTCCACTCTTTAGGATTTGTACGATGAAGTTCTTCACCAAAACCAAAAATATCGACCCTGTAATTTTGCTGAACTGAACGGATTGTTTCTTCAATTCGTTTTTTAATAACTTCTTCTGTTTTTTTATTTATGAAGTGAATCGATTTTTCTTTCGTAAGGTCTATTTTACATAGAACTTCCCCAACATTTTGGTTAACATCTATAAGAACTTCGATTTTGGGAGCACCATGTTCAAATTTACCTTTTATTTTCGTCTTTGAGTGCGTAATCTCTGTTGCTAACGTATCTCCCTTAGGGCAAGCAATAATTTCAATTGTACTTTGTATTTTGTCCCTTAAAAAACCTAGGCTTCTACTTTCATCTTCCGTTAAAAGCCCAATGAGTTTACCTTTTTTAAAAACAGCTAAGCCAGCGTACTTCAATATCACAGAAGCCTTCGATTTTTTAACATTCGTTTGATCCATGCCAACATTTTTATTCCCTTTTATTTCAATGGCAGAAATGACTACACTTGTTGTTTTATTATTTATAGTATTGATTAATTCATCAATTTTAATGGATTCGGTTGTACCCCATGTTTTCTCTGACGTTTTAAGAGAATTTAGTAATTTATTAGCTGGTACTTTTTCGATTGGTGTTAATACATTTAAAACTTCATCGGCAGTCGCTTCATGGGCAACGATAACATCGAAATCATTTCTGAATTCATGATCTCTTGAAATTAAATCTAACGTTTCGTTTATTCCTTCTTTTGCCAATTCGTCACCGAGCACAACTATTTGAAGATGAGAAAAATAAAGTTTTCTAGCTGTTTCTGTAGTCATTTTTCTAATGGCCTCAAAGACCGTCGCACCTGTTGAATGATAGGTAATAACGGGTGATCGTCCTGAAGAAGGCTGTTTTGAGGAAATTTCACCAGGATCCACAACCTGAACAGTTATTTCAAATTCATCATCAACTTTATCTATACCTAATGCTGCGACAATCGCTAATTCATTGAGTTCACGCTTACTCCAGCAACCACTTAAAAGCAACGTAAGAATCATTAGTAAACATATTGCCTTAAATTTTGACATCGTTCATTCCTCGTTTACACATTCGATTGATTCCTTTTTTTCGAATTAATATATTTATGACCCCTGACAGTATTTTTTTGACTAATTAAGCGTGGTCGAGTCAATAAAGCTCTACGAGGGAACAACACTAGTGCGTCTTTTTGATCTTGTAGAATCAATGGGCCGAATGGACTTAAATATGGAACACCGAAAGACCGTATGCTGCATAAGTGTAGGACGATAATCATAAGGCCAAACATTAAACCAAACAATCCAAGTATTGAAGCTAAAATCATTAATGGGAAACGAAGAGCACGAACGGTATTCGATAAGCCATAAGCAGGGAACAGGAAGCTACAAATGGCTGTTAATGCCACAATAATAACCATTACGGCTGATACAACTCCAGCCTCTACGGCAGCTTGACCGATCACTAATGTTCCAACAATGGATACTGCTGGTCCAATGGTTCTTGGCATTCGAAGACCTGCTTCTCGTAACACCTCGAATGCAACCTCCATAATGAGTGCCTCGACTATGGCAGGGAAGGGGACTCCTTCTCGTTGAGATGCAACACTTATAAGCATAGGAGTTGGTAGCATTTCTTGATGGAAAGTGGTGATAGCTACATAAAGCGATGGTGCCACCAAAGCTAGACTAATTCCGAAAAACCTCAATAGGCGTACAAGAGTACTAATCATCCAATGCTGATAATAATCTTCAGCAGATTGTAAAAAGGATGTAAATAGAGCTGGCACAACTAGGACAAACGGTGAACCGTCCACTAGAATTGCAATTTTTCCGTCTAATATTTCACCAGCAATAACATCCGGTCGTTCAGAATTATAAACTGTAGGGAATATCGTGTGTTTAGAGTCTTGAATAAAATCTTCAATGTAGCCGCTTTCTAAAATACCATCAATATTAATACGATCTAATCGGGAAAGAACCTCTGCTACTATTTTGTCATTCGCAATGTCATTTAAATACATAACAGCAACATCTGTTTTTGTTACTTCACCGACAATACGGGACTTGATCCAGAGATTCGGACTTTTAATTTTCCGACGGATCAGAGCCGTATTCGTGCGCAATGTTTCCGTAAAGGCTTCCCTTGGACCTCTAATAACCGACTCTGTTGAAGGTTCCATAATAGCCCTATCTTTTGCACCTTTTGTGCTTGTCACGATACCAGTTGAAGATTCATCTAATAAAATGACCGTATCACCATTCAAAATCGAATTGTACAGAGTTGAAAAATTGAAAATATCATTAACATCGCCGACTGTTAAACAAGAATCTCTTAAATAGGGAATAATCTTGTCTGTTTCTGTCTCATGACTTGCCTCAATTTCAAGCATTAGTTTATCAATTACAGATTCAGAAATGCTTATCTTATCGGTTAAGCCATCTACATAAATAATCGCGAAAGCATATTTTTCAGCTTTTCCAACGGTAATTTCTCGTATGATAAGGTCATCACTATTCCCGAGTGCGTTTTTAATTATCTTCAAATTTTGAGAAAGAGAACTATACAGTTCGTCGTGGTTTTGGGAGGTATCAGTAATTTTAGAAATAGACATTTTCATTCCTCCTCAAGATTTACATAACTATAGAATGTACAATTTTGAGAGAAGATAAACCAAGGTTGGAATTGAATTCAATTAACTTCTTTCAGCGGGTGGGTTTCCAAACAACCGCCGAAAGAAGTTAAAGCCTCCGGCGGATGTCACGGAATCGGAAAGGAGTTCTTTGTGCAAGCACAAAGCCGATTCTGGACACAATTATGCCGAGGCATAATTGATAAAAAAAACAGTGTTCCCTTCGTATAAACGAAAGGAAACACTGCTTTATTTTTTATACTCATATTTTAATTCGTCATTTGTAGCATCCACATCTACATATAAACTATGATCATTGAAAAACCATAAATCTTTTTCATCTATATAGTAGGTAACATCGTCAATAACTGTCTTTACACCAATGTTGATTGGTTCTTCCCGTGTCATACCAAGAGAAAAGCCTTCGTGAAAAGGATTGGAACCACCGTATCTTGCATAAAAACGAATAGTATCTCCGGATTCTACTTCCATCTCATTTATAAACCATTGTAGGGCTTCATCTGTTAGTACGATATTCATTAGAATGCTCCTTTCTTTGTTACAGCCATTTTACCTTTGGTTCGGTACCGTTTTTAATGCGTGCAATATTTGCGCGGTGACGGTATATGATAAAGGTAAATAAACAAGCTACTAAAATGCCTAACGCGAAGTCGCCTGTAACAAAATAATAAACGATTGAATAAATAAGTGCTACTAAAGCGGCAATCATGGAAGTTAAACTTACAATCTTCGTTATTTTTAATGTTACAATAAAAGCAATAAATAGTAAGACAAATAGAGGCCATGAATATCCTAAGAGAACTCCTGCTGATGTTGCTACCGCTTTCCCTCCGCGGAAACCCGCAAAGATCGGGAACATATGACCGATTACGGCTACTAGTCCAAGTATTAGCGAGTGGATAGAGACATCAGAGAATATAGGAAGAGCTACGAGTAAAACGGCTGCTGTACCTTTTAAGACATCCATAATCGTTACGACTATTCCTGCTTTTTTTCCTAAAATACGAAAAGTATTTGTCGCACCTAGATTACCACTTCCATGTTGACGAATATCAGTTTTATAAAAAATTTTGCCTATCCATAACCCAGAAGGGATCGAGCCGATTAGATAAGCACATAAAATAATAAGTCCATTTAGCATATTTGGACTCCTTTCATTCATTGATTATTACTTGGTACTAATAATATGTATTAATAATTCTACACTTTTTCTCTATAATCTACAATGTCATGAAGGAGATTTCTTAGTGTATCTTGAATTCATTACAAAAGATAACTATTTTACAAGGATTTTTAGATGTATTTGAATGTAGGTTAGTCTTTTTGACATGATTCATGTAGTCAGCATGAAAGCTCTTTCTAAAAATATAGGTAAAATGGCAATTTTGTCAATCACCCATTCCTTTGGTAGAATAGAAGTCTATCTTTAATTTCTAGAGTAAGCTAGTATGAATCTTCTTTAGACAGAAGAAACCCATCTATTACTGTACCTGTATATTTTTCAGAGAATATTCAAATGCTTTTGAATGAAAGTTAAAGTCTTCAGCGATTAGTATCGTTTTGAAAAAGAGTAATGAACAGAAGGTAGCCATGCGTTGTTTTATTTATGCAACTAATGTTTATGATCCTGCGTCAAGGGAATAGGAAAGTTAGTGATACATATTGAAGCAACTATTGCAACTTTTTCTTGCGGTAAAAAGCTCAAAACGATAAAGCTGTGAAGAAATTTTTAAAATTTATTGGGCCTGTCACTAGCTATTGACAGGAAATGCTATTATTATTAGGTAGAGAATATAAATAGAACATGCGTTTGTTTTTTGGAGGGGAAATTTTTGGCGAATAAACAGTCACCAAGCGTCTATAATGATGACGCCATTCAAGTATTAGAAGGATTAGAAGCGGTACGAAAACGACCCGGCATGTATATCGGTTCTACAGATGGCCGTGGACTTCATCACCTTGTATATGAAATCGTCGATAATGCGGTGGATGAAGCACTGGCTGGCTTTGGTTCTCATATCATTGTCAAAATTCATAAAGATCAAAGTATCAGCGTTCGAGACTTCGGCCGTGGAATGCCAACAGGTATGCATAAAATGGGGAAACCAACTCCAGAGGTTATTTTCACTGTTTTACATGCTGGTGGTAAATTCGGACAGGGTGGCTATAAAACAAGTGGTGGTTTACATGGTGTAGGTTCTTCTGTTGTTAATGCTCTATCCACTTATTTAGAAGTAACGATTCACCGCGATGGTAAAAAGTATCGTCAACGTTTTGAAAACGGTGGCCATCCTGTGACGACATTAGAAGAAATTGGACAAACAAAACAGACAGGAACACATGTCCATTTTTTACCGGATGATTCGATTTTCTCTGTAACAAAATACAATTATGATACGCTTGCAGAACGTTTACGTGAGTCAGCATTTTTATTAAAAGGCTTAAAAATTGAGCTAATCGATGAACGCGAGGAAGGCAAAGGCGATGTTTTCTTTTATGAGAACGGCATTGAAGCTTTCGTTGCGTATTTGAATGAGGAGAAAGATGTACTTCATCCCGTTAAGTATGTTGAAGGGATTCAAGACGAAATTGAAGTAGAATTCGCCTTCCAATACAATGATGGTTACTCTGAAACAATCCTTTCATTTGTTAACAATGTACGTACACGAGATGGTGGGACACATGAAACAGGTGCTAAAGCAGCGTTAACACGTGTTTTTAATGAATATGCACGAAAAATTGGTCTGTTAAAAGATAAAGATAAAAATCTTGAAGGGACAGACATTCGAGAGGGCTTAGCGGCGATTGTTTCTGTTCGTATACCAGAACATTTACTGCAATTCGAGGGTCAAACGAAGGGTAAACTAGGGACGAGTGAGGCACGATCTGCAGTAGATAGTGTTGTCTCGGAGCAAATTTTATATGTGCTTGAGGAAAACGCTGAATTGTCTGCATCTCTTGTGCGTAAAGCTATTCGTGCGCAACAAGTACGTGAAGCGGCTCGTAAAGCACGTGAAGATGCACGAAACGGCAAAAAAAGCAAAAAAGGAAGTACGATTCTTTCTGGGAAATTAACACCAGCACAATCTCGAAATGCGGCGAAAAACGAGCTGTATTTAGTCGAAGGTGACTCTGCAGGAGGCTCTGCAAAACAAGGCCGAGATCGTACGTTCCAAGCGATTTTACCATTGCGTGGTAAAGTTATAAATACGGAAAAAGCAAAGCTGCAGGATATTATGAAAAATGAGGAGATTTCAACGATTATCCATGCCATTGGTGCTGGCGTTGGAACTGATTTCTCTGTCGAGGATTCATCCTATGATAAAGTTGTTATTATGACCGATGCTGATACTGACGGAGCGCATATTCAAGTGCTGCTGTTAACGTTCTTCTATCGTTATATGCGACCTTTGATTGAAGCTGGAAAGGTATTTATCGCATTACCACCACTTTATAAAGTATCAAGAGGCACTGGAAAAAAAGAAGTGATTGAATATGCTTGGACCGAAAATGATTTACAAACGGCCATTAAAAAAGTTGGAAAGGGTTACATATTACAGCGTTATAAAGGGCTTGGTGAGATGAATGCTGACCAGCTGTGGGATACGACAATGAACCCTGAAACGCGTACATTAATTCGTGTGACAATTGAGGATGGTGCACGTGCTGAAAGACGTGTGACAACATTAATGGGCGATAAAGTAGAGCCACGCCGTAAATGGATCGAAGCGAATGTAGACTTCGGTATGGAGGATGATTCAAATATTTTAGACAATGAATTCATCCAACAAGAGGAGGACCAAGCATGAGTAGTACAGAAAAATTCCAAGATTTACCTTTAGAAGAAGTTATGGGTGACCGTTTCGGTCGCTATAGTAAATATATTATTCAAGACCGCGCGTTGCCTGATGCACGTGACGGTCTTAAGCCTGTGCAACGACGTATTTTATATGCGATGTTTACAGAGGGCAATACGAACGAAAAACCATTCCGTAAATCAGCAAAAACTGTCGGTAATGTTATAGGTAACTATCACCCACACGGTGATAGTTCAGTATATGAAGCAATGGTGCGTATGAGTCAGGATTGGAAGGCGCGTCATATGCTTATCGAAATGCATGGGAATAACGGTTCCGTTGATGGTGACCCCCCAGCAGCGATGCGTTATACAGAGGCAAGACTGTCTGCTATAGCAGCGGAGATGCTACGCGATATTGGCAAGAAAACTGTTGAATTTGTACCAAACTTTGATGATCAGGATATGGAGCCAACTGTTTTACCCTCTCGTTTCCCGAACCTACTAGTCAACGGCTCAACGGGTATTTCGGCCGGCTATGCCACTGATATCCCTCCTCACGCACTTGATGAGGTGCTAGACGG
The DNA here is from genome assembly GCF_001183605.1 of Lysinibacillus xylanilyticus. Taxonomy (GTDB): domain Bacteria; phylum Bacillota; class Bacilli; order Bacillales_A; family Planococcaceae; genus Lysinibacillus; species Lysinibacillus xylanilyticus. The sequence goes on from NZ_LFXJ01000005.1 coordinate 1,077,733, forward strand.
TGTTCTTATGCGCTTAGATAACCCAAATACTACTGTTGATGAATTAATGACCGTTATTAAAGGGCCTGATTTCCCTACAGGTGGTATTATTCAAGGTGTTGATGGTATTAAAAAAGCATATGAAACTGGACGCGGTAAAATCATTGTTCGTGCGCAAGCAGTCATTGAGCCAATTAAAGGTGGTAAAGAGCAAATTGTTATTACGGAATTACCGTATGACGTTAATAAAGCAAATCTTGTGAAGAAAATCGATGAGCAACGTGTAGATAAACGACTTGAAGGAATTGCGGAAATTCGTGATGAATCGGATCGTACAGGCCTACGTGTTGTTATTGAACTGAAAAAAGAGGTTCCTGGACAAGGAATATTAAACTATTTGTTCAAAACAACTGATTTACAAGTAGCTTATAATTTTAATATGATCGCTATCCATAATCGTCGTCCGACAATGATGACATTGCCGTTGTTACTGGATTCTTATATAGCCCATCAAAAGGAAGTCGTGACGAACCGCTCCATTTACGATTTGCAAAAGGCTAAAGATCGTTCGCATATTGTTGATGGTTTGATCAAGGCACTGTCCATCTTAGATGAAGTCATTGCAACAATTCGTTCTTCTAATGATAAACGAGATGCGAAAACGAATTTACAGGTGAAGTTTGACTTTACAGAAGTGCAATCAGAGGCAATCGTTAGTTTACAATTATACCGTTTAACAAATACGGATATTACGGAATTACGTGCTGAACAGGAAGAGTTAAATAAATTGATTGCTAAGCTTGAAGGTATTCTTAATAGTGAAGCAAAACTTGTTCGTGTTATTAAACAAGAACTACTCGACATTAAAAAGCGTTTTTCGGAGCCACGTCGTTCAAAAATCGAACAAGAAATTGAGGAAATCAAAATTACGTTAGATGTCCTTGTCCCAAGTGAAGAGGTTGTAGTGACTGTCACAAAGGATGGCTATATTAAGCGTACATCTACACGTTCACATGCAGCTTCGAATGGTCAGGATTTTGCGATGAAGGATTCCGACTATTTATTATATGAAGCAAATTTAAATACACAGCATCATCTTCTGCTGTTCACAAATCGAGGCAATTATATTTATCAGCCTGTCCATGAACTACCTGATATTCGTTGGAAGGATCTTGGTCAGCATATTTCAAGTATTGTGCCGACCGGGGAAGATGAATCTATTATTGCTGTATATGGTTTTGAGACATTCGAACAAGCAAATACGTATATTTTAACGGCTACGAAAGATGGACAAATTAAACGTTCACCTTTAGCAGATTACGCTGTTACACGCTACTCTAAGCCGATAAAAACGATGAATGTCAAGTCAGGCGATGAAATGATATTTGCAGGTATTGTCAAGGACGAGGCAGAATTAATGTTAACGACAGATACTGCCTATGCTATTCGTTTCCCAATGGAGGAATTACCGGTAACTGGAGTAAAAACAGGCGGCGTCAAAGGGATTACACTGAAAGACGGAGAAGCATTAGTCGGCGTCAATGTTTTACCGCCAAATGACACGGCATATGTTGCGATTGTGACGCATCGCGGTGCTGTGAAGAAAATGAATGTTGCCGAGGTAGAGATGACGAGTCGTGCAAAACGCGGCTTAAAAGTGTTAACAGAATTAAAAGCGAACCCACATCGTATCGTAGCTGTAGTTAAGGTAACTAATGAGGAACAGCTATTGATTGAAACGGAAAAAGGTATGCAAGAGATCCTTGATGTACAAGCATTAACTCGAGCAGATCGCCATTCGAATGGCTCCTTTAAAGTGGATATATCTACAGACGGTGCCATTTCAAAAGTCTTTGCGGTCAAAAAAGAAGAGAAATAACATTAATAGCCCATGCTCCTTTGAGAGCTGGGCTTTTTTCAGTTATATGGAAACCGATGAGCTTGTGCTAGTCTAACATTACAATCTAAGAAGGGGGATTGTAATGTGACGCTTACCCGAACTTAAAAAATAACAATGAAGTCGTTTGAAAATCCAAGTTTTATTACATAATATCGACCGATTTCCGAAATAAGTGGAAAAACAACCTTAAGAAGAAACAGGTACTTTTCTTTCATTCCGTTCACTAACTTTAGCATATAGCGTTTTTGTTATTATGTAGTACAAAAATGTACCAGTTAATCCGAGAATAAGGAGTAGTCCGCTCATATATATGGGGCGCATCCACTCTCCAATAATGATTAATAACGAAGATATAATCATAGCTCCGTAGATAGTCAAGCTATTAAAAGCCATATAGGTGCTACGAGCGTTTGATGGGGCAAGTTCTCCTATCATCGCCTGTTTAATAGGGATATACATCAGTTCACCAATTGTTCCAATAAACATGGCAATAAAAAGAAACAACACGCTATTTGAAGAAGCAAAAACACTAAAACATATAGAGAAGATCAACATTCCTGTAACAAGAGTCCAGCGCTCACTGCATTTTTTAAATAAGAATAATACAACACTTGATAAGAGAACTACAAGAATAGTATTCTCTGTTCGGAGAAAACCAAGCATTTTTGTGCCGTCTACGATGAAATCTATGCCAAACAATGAAGCCGACTGCTGGGGTATATCTTTTTCAAGACGAATCCCAATATAGTTGGATAAAGACTGTTCCAAGGTGAAAATCAAGATTGCTCCTAAAATATAAAACATGAACAGCTTATCTTTAAATACGGTTGAATAGGTTTGAAACATCTCTACTAGTGAAAATTCTTTCTTATGAGTAGAAGAAGTCTTAGGTGAAGGTTCTGGTAAGTAGGTTTCTGTGATAAAGAATATGGTCATGAATACAGATAGCAAAGAAATTAGTGAAATCCCAATAAATAGCTCAAATAAGTAGTTTTTAAAAAGAAATGCGCCAATGATTCCTCCAATTGCAGTTGATAAATTCCCCAACCAGTAGCTAATTGTAAATACGAGCTTTCTCGATTCGGAATTAGTAACATCAATAATCATAGCTTGTGCGGCTGGCTGAAACATTCCTCCACAAAACATATTGATGATGAAAAATGCTGCAGAAATATAAGGAAGGTTAAACCAAGGTGAATTACAAAGTGCTATAAACAGATACGAAAGCAATATACCAATTTCAGCATAAATCATTATTTTTTTTCGCCCAATTTTATCTGAAATATGCCCTCCGATAAATCCTCCAATGACCCCGCTAATCACAATTATTATAAGAATAATACCCGTTTTAGTAGCTCCGATGTTTTGAGTAAAATAAATTGCCAGAAAAGGTATAACAGCCATGGAAATAAGACTGCCTAAAAATTGCATGGCTAGGCGAAGTTTGATGTTAGGATGGATATCTCTCAATTTCATATAAATCACTCCTCGTATAATAAGTAAGCGCTTTTCCGATAAAGGAAGAGGTGGTCTTATTGACTCTTTTTATGTTTTCCTGTTTGAGTCCTGCATAGCTAGGGGAGTCAAACAGGAAATCATCCAAACTATTTTTCATGTGGAACAAAATATTGTCTACAGATTCCGCCCTGTTATTTGAGTTTCCTAATATTATAGGTACGGGTGAAGGATAGAGAATGTTTATAAATTAGAAATAGGTCCAAATAATCTTAGAGCTTGTTTCGTAATATCCTTCCAAATCAAGTTTGTATATTCATCAATAAACGTTAAACGCATTCCGTTTAAGATGGATAAGTATGACGCAGCAATTAATAAAGGTGACTCTTCATAAAAGTATCCAAGCCTTTGACCCGCTTCGATAACCGGATAAATACAGTCTATAAATAAGTTTACAAAAGCATCTAGTTCTTTAAAAAGCTTTGGAAATCGTTCAGGTCTTGCAAGAACCTGTTGAATTAATCGTAGGTATTCACTTCTCGTTGCAAAAAGTTGCACATGACAATCTATCATTTCTTTAATTATTTCAAGAGGCTCACCTTTAAAGCGTTCTTCTATTTCAATAAAATATGGTTTGATTTCCTCCAAGGGCTCCAATATTGCCGCTTCATAAAGTTCTTCTTTTGAATTAAAATACGTAAATACGGTGCCAAAGCTAACTCCTGCTTCCTTAGCAATTTCGGCCACTTTTGTCTCTGCAAATCCATTTTCACTATATAATTTAATTGCGGCATTTAAAATTGTAGATCTTTTTCTTTTCTTTTTTTCATCATTAGTAAGTATCGAATTCATTTTAATACTCCTTTCATAATAAATGATTGATTAATCAATCAAATTTTATTGTAGTTTGTTTCCATTGTCAATATAATAAAGGATTTTTTTCTATATTTACAGTTAGTTAAATTATTTATGGTGCTTTCAGTAAATCGAGCCTTGTCATTTCCGGATAGATATGGGTATAATAATCACGAAAAGTTCATATGGAAAGAATGTAGGGGGGCTGGTGTTGCCAGCTGAGATAGTGTCCGATAGACGCTGACCCTTTGAACCTGATTTGGCTCGTACCAGCGTAGGGAACATCTATTCAAAAAGTAAAATTTTTTGATATTGATTGTAAAACGTCTGGGAGGAATCCTGGGCGTTTTTTATGTTTTCAGACTTTTGTTGCATGCACAGAACTTGAGTGTAAACAGACCGTGAATACGCTTTCTTCTGATCAATTATGCCTCGGCATAATTGCGTCCGGAATCGGCTTTGTGCTTGCACAAAGCACTCCTTTCCGATTCCGTGACATCCGCCGGAGGCTTTAACTTCTTTCAGCGGGTATATGTACAAACGATGGAAAGTAGCTTAAATCAGCATTTATATCATTACCTATAGAGATGGTAGACTTCTGTACTATCGCTAAGCTTTTGGTACAAAAGACATTTGTAGCTAATGTTTCACTTTCGCTACTAAGACATTCTCTGAAAGAAGGTAAACACATTCATCATTCATTCATGAACACTTTCACATTACTTACTTGGAGGATTCAGCATGAGAAAATGGTTATTCATCCTAATGGCTGCACTTTTAACTTTAGTGGGCTGTAGCGAAAAAGAGGTTAAAAAGGATGCAAAGGGATTAACGAAAGTGTCAGTCGTTCTTGATTGGACACCGAACACAAATCATACAGGTTTATATGTAGCGAAAAAACTTGGCTACTTTAAGGAACAGGGCTTAGATGTCGATATTTTATTACCTGGCGAAACGGGAGCTGATCAGCTTGTGGCGTCTGGCAAGGCTCAGTTTGGAGTAAGTTATCAGGAAGGGATTACACAGGCACGTGTGCAGGATGTACCTTTAGTATCGATCGCAGCGATTATTCAACATAATACTTCTGGCTTCGCATCCACTGCATCAAAAGGCATTACGTCACCAAAGGATTTTGAAGGTAAAACATACGGTGGCTGGGGTGCACCACTTGAAAAGGCTGTACTACAATCACTAATGCAAACAAAAAATGCAGATATTAATAAGTTAGATATTGTCAATGCGGGAGATTTAGATTTCTTCACAATGATGAAAAAAGATATTGATTTTGCGTGGATTTATTATGCATGGACAGGTATTGAAGCAGAATTGCGTGGCGAAAAACTAAACATGCTATATTTAACAGATTATAGTGATCAGTTAGATTATTACACACCTGTACTTGCTACAAATGAAAAAATGATTAAGGATGATCCTGAGACGGTAAAAGCATTTGTCGCTGCTGCAGCAAAGGGCTATGAATACGCGATAAATCATCCAAAAGAAGCGGCTGATATTTTACTAGAAGCGGTACCTGATTTAGATAAGAACCTTGTCCATAAAAGTCAGGAATGGCTAGCAGATAAGTATCAAGACGACGCTGCACAATGGGGCGAGCAAAAGCTATCTGTTTGGGAAAACTACGCGAAATGGATGACAGACAACAAAGTTTTAGAAGGCGAATTTAACGCAAAACAAGCATTTACAAACGACTTTTTACCGAAAAAGGAGACGAAGTAGTATGGCAAACTCATTAATTAGTGTACAAATTATCCCGAAAACTGAAAAATATGAAGATGTTATCCCATATGTCGATGCAGCGATTGCTGTTATAGACGCATCAGGGGTGAAATATGAAGTTCATCCGTTAGAAACGACAATGGAGGGTGAGCTATCGACTTTGCTACAAATCATTGAAAAAATGAATGATAAGATGATTGAGCTTGGCGCTATCAATGTCATTACGCAAGTGAAAATTTTATATCAGCCATCAGGTATTACAATGGATACGCTAACGGAGAAATACCAGTGATGAAGCAAGCTGTTAAACAAGGAAGGACGATAATTTTTATCGCCTTCCTCTTATTCATATGGGAACTTATTGTCCGTTTTGCAGACGTGCCACATTGGCTATTGCCTACACCAAGTTCCATTTTGAAAGAAGGCTTTCAATCGTATGAGACGTTTGTGCCACATGCTTTAGCGACTGTTCAATTAGCACTTCTAGGTCTTGCCATTGGAATATTGTGTGGGCTAACGGTTGCCGTGCTATTACATCGTTTTACATTTGTACGAGAGCTGTTTTATCCTATTCTCATTATGTCACAAAATGTCCCTGTGCTCGTCCTAGCACCGCTCTTAATCATTTGGTTTGGCTTTGGTTTATTGCCAAAGCTTATTATTATTTGTCTTGTGTGTTTTTTCCCGATTGTTATTTCGGCAATGGATGGCTTTCGTCAAACCTCACCTGAGCTGAAGCATTATTTTGAAATGATTGGGGCAACGAAAGCACAAACCTTTTGGAAGCTTGAATGGCCCTATGCGTACCCGGCGATTTTTTCAGGCATTAAGATTGCGGCAACTTATAGCGTTATGGGAGCTGTCATTGCGGAATGGTTGGGTGCGAAAAAGGGGATTGGTGTCTATATGACATTGGCACAATCTTCATTTCGAACAGATCGAGTGTTTGTAGCGATTTTTGCCATCGTATTTTTAAGTTTACTATTATTTAGTGCTATTCGATTATTAGAAAAACTTGTTGTTAAGGGGAGTGGACGCCATGCTAAGCATTCAAAACATTGATAAATCCTTTGATGCTCTTCCGGTTATTCGCAATTTATCTTTTGAGGTGAAGGACGGGGAATTTGTTGCGATTATCGGTCCGTCAGGTAGTGGAAAAAGTACACTCTTTCAATTAATTGGTGGCGTTACTTCTATTGATAAGGGCGCTATTTTATTAAACGATACAGATATCCAGCAAAAAAGAGGAACGATTGGCTATATGCCTCAGCAGCCCTGTTTACTACCGTGGCGTACGATATTAGAAAACGTCGCGATTGTCGAGGAGCTTCATCGAAAACCAAATGTTGAACTTGCCAAGGAATGGTTAGATAAAGTAGGGCTCGCAACGTTTGAACATGCGTATCCTAATGAGCTGTCGGGCGGTATGCAACAGCGGGTATCGTTTATTCGCGCAATTGTCAGTAATAAGCCCATTTTATGTTTAGATGAACCGTTTTCTGCACTGGATGAGTTTACAAGGCTTGAAATGCAGGCGTGGCTATTATCGATATGGGAGAAAGATCGAAAATCTATATTGTTCGTTACACATAGTATCGAGGAAGCTCTCTTTTTAGCGGATCGTATTATCGTACTCACGAAACGACCAGCGACGGTTAAAAAGGAAATGATAGTACCTTTTGCAAGGCCACGACAAGAAGAAATTCGCCATTCCGCTACATTTACGGCTTTGAAGCAACAGTTGTTCACGTATTTAAAAGAAGAAAAGGATGAGGCGAATGTTGATTGATGCACATATTCATTTAGATCAGTATAACGAACACGACATACCAACTTTGCTTGAGGAGGCTGAACATGTCATTGCGGTTAGTATGAATCTTCCATCGTGCGAGAAAACGTTGAAGCTGTCAAAAGCTTATACGAAGGTAAAGGCAGCGTTTGGTTTTCATCCCGAACAACCGTTACCTAGTGATGCGGAGGAAGAGGCGTTATTCAAGTGGATACGCCAACACTCACATGAAATGGTGGCGATTGGAGAGGTAGGGTTGCCTTATTATTTGAGGCAGGAGAAGGCGATTGATGTTCGTCCGTATGTGGCATTGTTAGAACGGTTTATAGTATTGGCGAAGGAATTAAATAAACCAATTGTGTTACATGCTGTTTATGAGGATGCGGCGATTGTTTGTGATTTGCTAGAAAAACATCAAGTAACGAAAGCACATTTCCATTGGTTTAAAGGTGATGAGGAAGTGATTGATCGGATGATTTCTAATGGATATTTCATTTCTGTGACGCCTGATTGTACGTATGAGACTGAGATTCAACAGCTTATTAAAAAATATCCAATCGAACTGATGATGGTAGAAACAGATGGACCATGGCCATTTGAAGGTCCTTTTGAAAATAAGCGAACATCTCCTTGGATGATGGATCATTCCGTAGAGGTTATTGCTTCGATAAAGGGGCTTACAACACAGGAAGCTGCACGCATCATCACAAGAAATACGACAATATTTTATAATTTATAGCAAAAAACACAGCTGTTCTTTTAGAATGGCTGTGTTTTTTTAGTGCCGATATCGATGATAAAAATATTAGAAACTATAGCTTACATTAGGTTACGATGGTGTTCTTAGAAACGTCCACTTTTAAGCGAAAGTTTAAAAAGGGATATATATTAACTCAACTTTCGCAGAGCAAAATAGGAAGGCAGGCCATGATATAGCCTTGCAAACCTTTAATCCAAGACCCTCTCCTCACTTAGAAAGAGATTGCGCCACTGCAACAAACCTTTTTACCCCTTCTCTTAGTTGTTTTTCATTTGTGTAAGAATAGCTTAAACGTATCCAGGATGATAGTTGTTTTAATGGATCACAAACTTGACCTGGCACAAAGGATATAGATTGTTCGATACTTTTGGTTAGTAATAATTCAGTAGGAAGTGTATCTGGGAGTTGCACCCATAAATTAAGACCGCCCTTTGGACTAATCCATTTCCAATCTGTTACTGCTAGCTCTTCCTCCATAATTTCCTTTCGAATCTGTAGGGCGATCCGGATTTTCTCCAAGTGCTGCTGCAATCTTAGTGATGAAAAGTAATGGAGGAAAATTTTTTGATTGAGTAATGGTGAGCCATTATCAGCTAACGATTTTACTGTTAGTAGTGAATTCATTAATGATGATTGACAAATAACAGCCGCAATTCTCAATCCAGGTGATATATATTTGCAAAAGCTTCGGATATAAATGACTGTCCCAGCAGTATCATATGTGTAAATTGGTGGTGGCGGGGCATGATCAAAATAGATGTCGTGATAGGCATCGTCCTCAATTAATAGACATCGATATTGTTCAGCTAATTCTACTAATTTTTTGCGCTGCTCAACTGAAACAGTATAACCAGTTGGGTTATGGAATGTTGGGTTGAGATAAAATAGGCGTGGTTTATATTGTTTCATATATAATTCAACCTGCTTTAAATCGTACCCGTCTGGATGGATATCAACCGTTACAATCTGCGCACCTTGTGCTCTAAAAATATCAATCGCAGAACTATAGCTTGGACGTTCAAACAAAACGACGTCTCTTGGCTTAATGAAAGTTTGAGCGATTAAGTGAATCGCTTGCTGTGAGCCAGAAGTGATTAACAGGTCATCTGCATTGAGATGAGTTTTATACTGAGTAATAAAATATTGAGTGAGTGTTTCACGTAGCTCTAAATCACCTTGCACAGTTGAGTAGGTTGCAAGTACTTTTGGATAAAGGTCAAACACTTTCTTCACGTAATCTGAAAAATAATGATTAGGCAAAAGATTTGGATCAATTAACGCCTGAGAAAATTGATAGGAAACAGGTGATTGATGGATTTCAGATAAATGATTTTTTTGAACGTAGGCAGAAACAATTGGATTGTCCAAATGTAGATATTCAAGATTTTTCGTCACATTTGATTGGACAAAATAGCCTGCTTTATCTTTTACATAAACTTTGTCATGCTTTTTCAGTAATTGATAAGCCTTTAATACAGTTAATCGATGAACATTCATTTCAGATGCTAATTGCCGGACGGAGGGAATCTTTTCATGATCTTTCCATTCTTTGCGTTCTATTCGGTCCAGTACATAATCATATACTTTCTTAAAAAGATAATCACCATTTTGAATCGCTTTGCTCACATCGATTCCTCCTATTCAAGACGATTGTACCACGATCCAATCTAATCTGTTCTATCTTTTTCAATCTGTTCTACCGTCTTTCTTTTATGATAGAAAAAGAGGAGGAGTTTTAAATGGTTATTATTAATTATTTCTTCATGTGTTTGATTTTTGGAACGACATTTTTAGTGATTAAAATTGGTGTTGATGCAGGAGTGCCTCCATTTTTATCAGCTGGACTTCGTTTTTTCATTGCTGGTTTGCTGCTATTTAGTTTTATGGTTTGGAGAGAGAAAACGACAATAAGGTTATTATTTCGCAAAGAGATGTTTTTTACAGGAATAGGTTTAACCTTTGGGACGTTCGCCACATTATACTGGGCAGAGCAGTATGTGACATCAGGGATTGCAGCTGTCTTATCTGCAACAGGTCCAATGATGATCATAGTTTTTCAGACATTCATATTGAAGCAAAAAGGAAATTGGAAATCATTCATTGGCTGTGTCGTCGGAGTCATTGGTGTCACGCTCTTGATCCTACCTAGTTTTTCAATTGAGATTAGTCCCTTCTGGATGATTGGTTGTTTCGCCATTATATTGGGTGAAGTTTTTTACGCATCTGGAACGATTTATTCGAAGCATGTCATCCGAAAGTTTGAAACGACATCACCAATTGCTTTAAATGCAGCGCAAATGATGCATGGTGGGATTTTATTAATCATTTTATCATTTTTTACCGAGAACATTCAGCTTGATTATCTTTTGAGCCCAGCTTCAATTGGCTCTCTTCTTTATTTAACTATTTTTGGTTCAATGATCGGCCATAGCATTTATTATTGGCTTGTCTCACGGACAAATCCTGTTTTTCCTTCTACATGGCTGTATATTTCACCATTAATTGCCGTTATGCTAGGTGTTACCTTCTATAATGAATATATTTCTTGGCTAACAGGCATAGGAACTTTGACGATTATTGTAGGAACGGTTCTAGTCAATTTCGAAACATTACGGAAGCTGCTTTTGAGGAAGGGGACTGTTCTTCAGGATTAAAAATTAAACCGCTAGATTTTGTTCCAGTAAATTCAAATTTATGCCGGAATTGGACCAGATTGTTGAAGAACAGCAGGGACTTTTATGTAGCAAGTCAAAATTAATAGCATGTTTGTGTTATTCAATGAATTTGCAGGTTAGTGTGGTAATTAGTAATACTGTGTAATATAGAATATTACATACAAAATTAGCTTTACTCATTCGACGTTCTTGTGTAACTAAACCACTCTTTTACATCAATAAAATCTAACTATAAAGGAGCCTAATGTTATGGAAATTTCTAAGGGAGTAGAGATGCTCCAGCTTGAATATCACGGAAATATTATTCATCCAACTCTTTTATGGGATCAAGAAATGGCTGTTCTAATCGACACTGGTTTCCCTAGACAAATAGAAGATTTTCGCGTGGCAATGGAAAAGGTAGGAGTGTCGTTCGACAAACTAAAAGTTATCATTTTGACGCATCAGGATATAGATCATATAGGTAGTCTTCCTCAGATATTACAGGAGTGTGGAAGCAATATTACAGTTTATGCTCACGAACTAGATAAGCCTTATATCCAGGGGGATTTACCTCTTTTGAAAGACGGGCACATAGAGAATCCACCGAAGGGAAAAGTGAATGGTACCTTGACTGACGGCCAAGAACTGTCGTATTGTGGCGGGATTCGTGTCATTCATACTCCGGGGCATACGCCTGGCCATATCAGCCTATATTTGAAACAAAGCAAAACACTGATTGCTGGGGATTCGATGTACAGTGTTGACGGAGTAATTGGGGGAATTCATGTACCAACCGTACTGGATTTACAAGAGGCTCGTCTCTCTTTAAAGAAATATCTAGACCTCGATATTGAATCTGTGGTTTGTTACCACGGGGGATTAACTAAGGTAAATATTAATGATCAGATACAAAAAGTAATTTCATATTAAACATAGGTTGTTTTCGAAAATATTGTTGCTATTCAACTAACGAAGCAGGTTAGTTTAATAGTTATAATGGTAAAAAATAGTTATAATGTTAAAAATAGTTGTGGTAGATTTATTAAAAGGAGGAATTATTAATGCAGAATATAGTTCGTTTATTATCGGAAAAGGATATAAAAGAAGCATCAATCATTTTTACTGATGTTTTTAGTTCTAATCCTTGGAACGAACCTTGGAGTATACAAACATCTTACAAACGATTGTTAGATATAAGTAATACTCCAGGCTATATAGGGATAGGTTATTTTAATTCAAATAATCAAATGACTGGTTTTTTAGTTGGTAATGAAGAACAATGGGCAGATAATACGAGCTTTTACATAAATGAAATCTGCGTTCTACCTAATGTTCAAACAAATGGGATTGGTACGAGTTTATTAATATATTTAAGAGATATCCTGACACAGAAAAACGTTGATACGGCATATTTATCAACTGAAAGAGGTAAAGGTAAACCAGAGTTATTTTTTAGAAAGAATGGCTATGTGACAAATGAATCCAGAGTATTAATGACAATGACCATTTCTTGATTTTAGTACACCATAATACCTTTACTTCTTATTAAACTCCCATGAAAGAACTTAATCATCTTTCATATTCTGTGGTGTAGCTCGGGTTTTGCGCTACATGGATGGCTAAATGGGCAGGTTAGTTTAAGTAGGAATTAACTTATTATCAATATCACAGAAGGTCGATAATGCAAAAAAATGATTGATCAAGAATATGCTATTATTTACCATAAATATATTTTTTAAGTAACGGTGAAATACGTTACTATTATTTAAAGTATAACTTTTAATGGGAAAGGAGTTTTAAAGGTGAAAAAAGAGAGTGATCATTTATATTTCATCGATAATATAAAAATAGCATTAATTATGCTTGTAGTAGCTCACCATGCTGGACAAGCCTATGGGCCAGGTGGTTGGTGGTATTTTTTAGATGATGAATCTATCAACTGGTTAGGCCGGTTTTTCTCTGTAAATGCAGCATTTTTTATGAGTATGTTTTTCTTTTTATCAGCCTATTTTCTCCCTCAATCAATCGCGAGAAAAGGGCCGAAACGGTTTTTAAAAGATCGGCTTATTAGAATTGGTATTCCATTACTACTGGGATTTCTCGTGATAATTCCTATTCTGATGTATTTATATTACATTAATTTCAGAGATTATGAACCCATCTCATTTTTTTCTTACTATGTTAATATATTTTTTGGACTTGGTAGTGAACCCACGAATTGGTCTGGACCATCATGGCCTGATATGCAATTTGGCCATTTATGGTTTTTAGAGCATTTACTTGTGTATGCGGTTCTGTTTTCAATCTGGACCTTCTTTACATCCAAGAAATCCACAAAAAAATTAGACGGAAACATTAAGGTTTATCAGATTCTCTCTCTGTGGTTGATCGTTAGCTTAGTGACTTTCATTACAAGGATATGGTTTCCTATTGATCATTGGACAGCTTTCGTAGGATTTATTCAAACAGAATTTGCACATGTACCACAGTATGTGAGTTTCTTTTGTTTAGGCATTATGGCTTATCATCGGAAATGGTTTTTAACTTTGAGTGTGAGAGTAGGATGCATCTGGCTTATTATTGGAGTATTAATAGTAACTATTTTGTATTTTGGAGGGAATACGGTAGATCCTTTTCTTTTAAAGGGTGGACAAAACTTTGGTTCGTTGACTCGATCATTAATTGAGACGTTACTGTGTATTTCGCTTGTAATCGGTCTTCTAATATTATTTAGAGAAAAATTTAACGGCACTAATCGTTGGTCTAAAATGTTATCGAACAATGTATTTGTTGTTTATTTCATCCATGTCCCAGTAGTTGTCTTCCTTCAATATACATTAAATGACCTACCAATATCAGTCTGGATTAAATTCCTTTTGACGGCATTTTTAGGAATCATTCTAAGCTTTTTGCTAAGTCATTTTGTATGGCGAAAGATTCCATACCTCAAAAAAATGATGTGAAAGGAAATAATATTTAAATAATGAAATGTGAAAAATGAAAATGCCGCATTATTGCTGCCTTTTGTTTTAGTAGGATAATGATGTGTCATAAAAATTATGATACTTGTTCAACTCCCATGAAAGAACTAAATCATCTTTCATATTCTGTGGTGTATCACTGGTTTTGCGCTACATGGATGGCTAACGGGTGATTAAGTTGAAGAAGATAGCCAAACCAGAAGCAACAATCTTTGAGAAAACAGCCTAAAAATAAAAATTTATTTTACCCCCATCCAGAACAGGACGGGGGTATTCTTTTGGGATTATTTAACTTTTGTTGTGTTATCGTATTATTGACATTATTTGCATTTAATATTATCGTTAAATGGAAAATAAGGAAAATAAAAATGTTTTTTCGTTTTCCTATAGGCAGGTGATCATGTTGAAAGATAGAATTTTAAAGGTATCAATAAGTGAAGCTGAACGAAAAGGCTTCCGATTTACGATGGGGGAGTTAGCAAAACAGCTTGGTATGAGTACTAAAACATTGTATGGATATTACCCCTCAAAGGAAGAACTTCTAAATGAAATGATTAATCTTGCAATTGATGAACTGAAGATGAAAGAGGAAGAAATACTGCATGATTCAGCTTTAAATCTTTTAGAAAAACTACAGAAATGTCTTGTACTCGTTCCAGCTGATTTTAAATTTGCAAAGCTCCAATATTTAGAGGAGCTTCAACGATATTACCCGAAGCAATGGAAAACACTCGATCAATTTATTCATGAACAATGGACAGGCATCTTTTCGTTAATAGATGAAGGGATTGCTGCAAATCAAATACGTCCATTTAATAAAGAGATATTTATAGAAGTCTATGTTGGAGGGCTTTATCGATTGATGGAACATGCATCAAAAAACAGAAATATGATTTCACTTCAGGATACAATGCAGGAAATGGTGGACATTCTGATGCTTGGGATTCTTAAAGAAAACGTTCAGAAAGAAAATTAAGTGGGGGCTGTAGATGAGTAAAACTTTAAGATTACTATTTTTCGTTACAGATTTCTTTTTTATACTCTATTGGCTAGTCACATTTTTTCATTTGATTCCAGAAGAGTATTTATATCAGGATTATCAAAATGAATTATTAGTTATATGGAATTGGTCGTTTTTCCCGTTAGATATTTTAATTTCAGTTACTGGTTTTATAAGTCTCTACCTTTTTAAAGTGAAAAATGAAAAGTGGAGAGCGTTTGCCTTATTATCTCTTGCACTAACATTTTGCTCAGGACTACAGGCGATTGCTTTTTGGACAATAAAGCTTGATTTTGATCTTATGTGGTGGATACCTAATCTTTTTCTTTTACTTTATCCATTGTACTTTATTCCAAAGCTTATTACATTTAAATATCATGATGTCTCACTACAAGCAAAACACAACCACTAATCATCCTCTGTGTGGTTGTGTTTTTTATGTTTCGTGAAATTTTGTTCAAGGTTTTCTTTTTTAGTTTTTGTTACACGTTCATGTGTACTGAAAGGGGAGAACTGGCGATTTTTTTCAACGTCTTTCCCTTTCGTACGCTTGATATGCGAGCGCTTCTTTTTTGCTTTTGATTGAGTCATTGTTATCCCTCCTTGTTATTGTAAATATACCATAAAATAGGGTTTATTTCCGTTCTGGCTGTACGCTTTACTGGGGGACTTCGCTTAGGGCAACAAGTTAAGAAAAAGAAAAACCTCGTAAGTATTATTAACTTACGAGGTCACTGTTATATTAGTGAGATACGTCCTGTACAGAAATACCTGTGTTTGCTTTAACATCCACTTCACGATATTTCTTAGCATCTGATTCCTTAGAAAGTAATGTTCCGATGAAACCTCCAAGGAAGCCAAGTGGAACAGAGATTATCGCTGGATTTGTTAACATAATTAACGGATCACCAACGAAAATTGCTTTTCCTTCAACTGGATTCCAAAGGTTTGGTGAAACTGCAACTAGAACTAAGGCAGAGATTAAACCTGTTAACATTGCCGTTATAGCACCAGCTGTATTAAAGCGTTTCCAGTAGATTGTATAGATGATTACAGGTAGGTTAGCTGAACCTGCAATACAGAATGCAAGTGATACTAAGAACGCTACGTTTAATGTTTGTGCACCAAGCGCTAAAAGGATTGAAATAACAGCGATTGTGATAGAACCGATACGAGCTGCAAGTACTTGCTCTTTCTCTGTAACTTTTCCTTTTTTAATGATTTGACCGTAAATATCATGTGATAGGGCAGATGCGCCAGAAAGTACAAGACCAGCTACTACCGCTAAGATTGTTGCGAAAGCTACCGCACATACGAATGAGAATAAGATGTCCCCACCAAGCGCATCCGCAAGAAGTGGAGCAGCCATGTTACCAGCAGCATTTGCTTCGATAATTTTTTCTTTACCAACGAATTTAGCTGCACCGAAGCCCAAGAAGATTGTAAGAATGTAGAAAATACCTACAATCCAAGTAGCCCAAATAACTGAAGAACGAGCAGTTTTCGCATCTTTTACTGTAAAGAAGCGCATTAGGATATGTGGAAGACCCGCTGTACCTAATACTAATGCGATTAACATTGAAATAGTATCAATACCATTTGAATATTTAAGACCTGGATTCAAATAAGCTGCACCGCTTTCAGTTGCAGTTTCCATTTCTTTAAACATAGTTGCAATACTAAAGCCGAACTCTTTTAATACTAAGAATGAAATAATAACTGTACCTATCATTAAAAGACAAGCTTTAATAATTTGTACCCAAGATGTTGCGGTCATACCACCGAAAAGTACGTAAGTCGTCATCATAAAGCCTACGATTAAAACGGCAACCCAATAGTCGATTCCTAAAAGTAATTGAATAAGTGCACCTGCACCAACTAGTTGTGCAATCATGTAGAATAATACAATTGTAATAGTGCTTAAAGCTGCTGTACCACGTACTTTAGAGCTATCAAAACGCGCTGTGATCATGTCAGCTAAAGTAAATTTACCAAGGTTACGTAATGGCTCAGCTACGATATATAAAACCACTAAGTAAGCTACTAAATAACCAATAGAGAAGAAGAATCCATCAAATCCAAATAATGCAACTGCTCCGGCTATCCCTAAGAAAGATGCTGCTGATAAGTAGTCACCAGCGATGGCTAGTCCATTTTGCCAGCCTGTTAACCCACCGCCTGCAGTATAGAAATCACTGGCAGAAGAAGTTCGTTTAGATGCCCACCATGTAATAATTAATGTTAAACCAACGATTGCTACGAAGAAGAATATGGCTGTAAAACTCATTCCGTTATTCATCGGCGGCCACCTCCGTTCTCGTACTCAGCGATAATCGCCTTTGCTTCTTTATCAAAGCTATTTGCTTTTGCTACATATAAGTGACATAAGCACCAAGTCATGATGAATAGCCCTGCTGAATATACCCACACCCAAGTAATTTCCCCAAATGCCTTTTGGTGTAGTACTGTCGTGTACGAAGTAAGAATTGGTAGCAACATGTACGCTGCTAAAAAGAACACAGTCATTGACCAAAGAAATGATTTCTTTTTTCGCACAAGTGCTTTAAACGATTCTTGATTTGCAATCGCATCATAGTCAATCATGATGCCCTTATTGCCTTGATTGTTCCCCATTAACATTCCCCATTTTGTGTTTATTTTTACTGCTTAAATACTTAATTTTGCTAGTTTAGTGAATTCACATCTTCATTTTATGAGAGAGTTCACAAAATTGCAATACTTTTCAGAAAAAATTATGAAAAAATAGTTTTTAGAAAAATAGTCTTAAAAGAGAATATACACGACAAATATGAGAAATATAAGGGTTTTGGAAAATTCTGATAAATAAATAGAGTTAGGTCAATTCTAGATTTCCAGGCGGGAAATTAAGATAAAATTTCAAAAAGAAAATGGTTTTTTATAAAAAATAAACACTATTTACTCAGTGAAAATCATCTTTTTTTGAAAGAGAATAGTATTGTTAGATAAATAAATTGGCAAATTATTTACAAAAAAAGTTAAAAAACCCGATGGAAAATCGAGTTTTTTAACTTGTTATTTTTATTATAAAGGATAGGACGATTGATATATCCTTTTACAATTATTTGGCTTGTAGAAAGCGATCAATGAGAGATATCGGAAACGGATACACCTGTATTTGCTTTCACGCGAATTTCCTTATAAATACGATCTGCTTCTTCCTGTGGTACTTTGCTAGAAGATAGTACAGTGCCTAAATAACCTGCGATAAAACCAAGTGGAATTGTAATGACCGCTGGAACTGCTAACGGTACGATTGGATTACCAACAAAGATTGCCGCACCCTCAACAGGACTCCATACATTTGGCCCCATGGCACCTAAAACTAAACAGGATACTAAACCAGTTACCATCGATGTTATAGCACCTGTTGAGTTGAACTTTTTCCAATAAATTGTGTAAAGAATAACTGGTAAGTTTGCTGAAGCACCGATACAAAATGCAAAGGACACTAAGAACGAAACATTCAGGTTTTGCGCAAATAGTGCAAGGATAATGGATACAATGGCAATAGAAATCGAACCAGTACGAGCTGCTACAACTTGTTGCTTTTCTGTTAATTTACCACCTTTAATGATTTCTCCATAAATATCATGGGAAATCGCAGAAGCTCCTGTTAAAACTAAGCCCGAAACAACAGCTAGAATGGTTGCGAATGCTACTGCACCGATAAATGCCATTAACACATCTCCGCCCAAGTAATTAGCAAGAAGTGGGGCTGCAGTGTTACCAGCTTTACTTTCAGCAAGAATTTTATCGATCCCTACAAAATTTAATGCTCCGAAGCCTAAGAAAATAGTTAATGAGAAGAAAATAGCTGTAATCCAAGTCGTCCATGAAATAGAAGAACGAGCAGTTTTGGCATCTTTAACTGTGAAGAAGCGCATTAAAATATGAGGTAACCCAGATGTACCTAAAACAAGCGCCATCATCATCGAAACCGAATCAATTGTACTTGTATATTTAATCCCTGGTACAAGGAATTTCTCACCATGATCAGTGGCGATTGTATCAAACATTTTCATAAGAGAGAAATCAAATTTAATTAATACTAATGTAGCTAATACGCCTGTCCCGAATAAAAGAAGGCTAGCTTTAATAATTTGCACCCAAGAAGTAGCTGTCATTCCCCCGAATAATACATAGGTAGTCATCATAACACCTACGATTAAAACCGCGATCCAGTACTCAATACCAAATAATAGTTTAATAAGGGCACCTGCACCTACTAATTGTGCAATCATATAAAGGATTACAATGATAATTGTTCCTGACGCAGCAACCCCGCGAATGCGTTTTTCATTAAAACGAGCTGTAAGCATATCGGCTAAAGTATAACGGCCTAAGTTACGCATTGGCTCCGCAATTACATAAAGAAGAACTAAGTTAGCTACTACATAGCCGACAGAGAAGAAGAATCCATCAAAACCAGTTAATGCAATCGCACCGGACACTCCAAGAAATGCAGCGGCAGATAAGTAGTCACCAGCGATCGCAAAGCCATTTTGCCAACCTTTAAGACCACCGCCAGCTGTATAAAAATCAGCTGCAGAAGACGTACGTTTCGCTGCAATATATGTTACTACAAGAGTTAAACCAACGATTGCTAAAAAGAAACCAACGGATACTAAGTTCATTTATTTTCCACCTTTCGCCTGATACTCAGCTAGTACTGCTGCTGCAGCTTTATCGAATGAAGCAGCTTTTTTCACATATACTGTACATAGAACGATTGTCATAATGAATAATCCTGCTGAATAAACCCAAACACCCGTAATATTTCCGAATAATTTTTGTTGTAGTACAGGTTGGAAAGCGAGGATTGGTAACAAAATATAAAGTGTTAAAAATACTGCTGTGATCGAGAAAAGGAAGGTGTTCTTCTTTTTTACGAACTTGTTGAACGATTCCATAGATTCAATTGCAGTATAGTCAATTGAATCTATATTTTTGCTCCCGGAAATGTTTGCCATTATTATTCCCCCTAAAGTGATATATTTCTGTTTCAAACGACATATTTCTTTATCTGCCGTCGTTATATTCACTTATTTTATGGGGAAGATTCTTATAATGCAATACTAAATTTTGAGTTTTTATAACTTTTAATCATTTTCAGAACATGGAAATAACATAGAAATAATAAGGATTTAATAGAAAAAATCCGTATGAAAGAGAATGAGATTGTTGCATAGAATAATATTAATATAATAGCGTAATGATAATAATTTTGAATGTAGGAGAAAATTTCAACGTGAAAGAGAATTTTTGAGAATTTGTTATTTTATCTTCATATGGTAGATTTGCTTGAAAAGTAAAAAATCATTGTTATATAACAATTGTGTGATGTCTTGGGAAATAACCGAAATAGTAAAAAACAGCTTTAAAATATTTTAAAAAAAGTGTGAATTGAATTGTTTAGAAAATACAGGATAGTAATATACCAAAATCATACAATATACATTGAATTGACATAAAAAAATGAAAGGATAAGCTCATATCTTGTATAAAGTAACGATAATTTATACAATAAATAATGATGGTAAATTGAAGGGAAGTGTGCAAATAAATGAAAAAGAACAGTGTCCTGCTCGTGTTGATACTAACATTAAGTAGCATTCTAACTGCTTGTGGAAGTTATAAATTTGAACCCGAAATGAACATAGAAGTACAGGATTTTTCGGTTACAAATCAAAAAAATGAAAAGGTTAGCCTTAATGATATGAAAGGCAAACCGTCGTTAGCGATGTTCATCTTTACTAATTGTAATTCCATTTGTCCACCAATGACGTATAACATGACAGAGGTGCAAAAGGCACTTCAGGATAAAGGCGTGGAAGACTATCAAATTGTAGCTTTTAGTGTTGATCCTCAGGTTGATTCGCCAGAAGTTTTAACGAATTATTTAAAAACTTATTCAGTACCTGATGAAAGCAAATGGCAATTATTAACGGGCTATGATCAAAAGTTTATTGAACAGTTTGCAATGAAATCGTTTAATTCAGTAGTAAAGAACGATCCTAATTCGGACCAGGTTATACATATGGGAAGTTATTACTTAGTAAATGCTGATGGGATTGTAGTGAAGGATTATTCAGGTACAACAGATGTACCAGTTGAGACGATTGTGGCAGATATGAAGGCGTTAACTAAATAATAAAAAATAACTCAGAGGTTGGAATGACTTCTGAGTTATTTTTTATGGCTACAAGAGGAAAAGTATCGAACATTCAATTGTCAACATGCATAAAATGTCAAAGGACACCGGAAGCATTTTGCTTAAGTGTCTTTTTCTATGCTTAAGTACAATAAAAGAATTCATCGAAATAGTGATCATAACTAAATAAACTATTTTAAGCCCCAATCTTCATAACTCATCATTCAACCTTATTTAACAAATAATTTTATTATGTCTACTAATAATTTAAATGAATCATTCGACTTTATGAAATTTTATATAAAGCATCTATTTTTAAATAAAGGGATATAAAATGTATTTTTTACCAAACGTGGATATATTTAATGCGGTCGGTTTATATATTATTAGAAAGATTTAACTGCTTTTGGCCGAATCTGGACATATCATGCTTATGCATATAAACCATTAATAGCATGAAATCATCATTAAGCCGGCGGGGAGTGAAGGACAACCATGTTTAGTTCGATTGAAACTGCTACAGAGAACGGTAGATTGAAATCCTTTTTAATTTGATTTAAATGTCTAATTAACGCGTATCGAAAAAATGAAGGCAAATAAACGGTAACTCTAAAATATACGACTAATGTTGTTTATTTTAGAGTTATTTTTTGAGGAGATGTAATAAATGAAAAAGCTGATTGGATTTATAAACGTAACGAAAGAATACAAAATAGGAGAAGTCTCAATGGAGTTGATATTTCCATAAATGAAGGGGAATTCGTCGTTATTTTAGGAGCTAGTGGTGCCGGTAAAAGTACGATTTTGAATATCCTTGGCGGTATGGATACTGCTACCTCAGGTCAAGTGTTTGTAGGGAATCAAGAAATAACAAGATTAAACGAAAAAAAGTTAACAGAATATCGTGGTGAGAAAATTGGCTTTGTCTTTCAATTTTATAATTTAATTCCGAATTTAAATGCTCTTGAAAATGTTGAATTTGCCACTGAAGTATGTAAAAACCATCTGGATGCTAAAGATATTTTACATAAAGTTGGTTTAGAGAATCGAATTAAAAATTTTCCTTCCCAGCTTTCTGGAGGAGAACAACAAAGAGTCGCAATAGCAAGAGCTGTTGCGAAAAATCCCTTACTTTTACTCTGTGATGAACCAACCGGCGCTTTGGATTATGTAACTGGCAAGTCTGTATTAAAGCTTCTGCAAGATTTAAACAGGGAAACGAAGAAATGCGTCGTTTTAGTCACACATAATTCTGCCATTGCTCCTATGGCTGACAAAATTATTAAAGTAAAGAGCGGAATAATCGAAAGCATTACGATAAATGAGGATAAACAAAGTGTTGAAGGGATTGAGTGGTAATCATGAAATTGTTTTTAAAGTTATTGAGGGACACAAAACAGTCTATGGGGCAATTTATAGCCATATTGTTAGTGGTCGCTTTCTACGCTGGATTAGTAACCTACAGCAATAACCTTAGTGCTTATACAAAAGATTACTTTCAAAAACATAATTTAAGCGATTTAAATGTGTATTTTAGTCATCTTTCTAAAAATGATGTGACTCGGTTAAGTAAAATTGAAGATATCAATAAAATTGAAGGACGTTATACCTTTGATGGTACGCAAACCTTTGAAGATTACAAAACTTCATTAAAAATTCATTCGATCCCTGAAATCAATGAAATAAATACGCCTACTTTAACTGATGGAAATATACCATCAAAAAAGGATGAGATTTTATTAGATTCTCATTATGCAAAAGAACATCATTATCGTGTCGGCGATCAAATCACGATAAATGCGAATGAAAGCAGTTTTAACTTTACAATTAGTGGTTTAGGAGAAAATGTCGAACATGCAAAAAAGAACGAAATTCAAGACCATAAAACGTACGGAGTAGCTTATATTGCTGAAGAGACATTACCTGAAATCTTAAAAGGCTTTTACTATAATGAAATCATCATTGATGCTAAAGAAGATTACGATATTGAAAAATTAGGCAAATCAATTGAAGAACAGTCCAAGCAGCTTAGTTATTTAGATCAAGTAAGTAAGGATTGAACTTTCAATTATTCTAAAATCAATCAAACGATTAATAATAATAACTTAATGAGTAAGGTTATACCTATAGTACTTTTTTTGATTGAAGCGATTATTCTATTTCTCGCCATGTCACGAACTATCGATTCTCAACGCAATCAAGTTGGTATTATGAAGGCTTTAGGTGTAAAAAACAGTAACATCATGCTTCACTATATGGGATACCCTGTACTGGCAGGTATACTAGGCTCAATCATCGGTTGTGTCATTGCCGCTTTTGTATTTATTCCTTTAGTAACTACGTCGTGTGCAAGAGCCTACTCGTTGCCTTACATTAAATTCTCACTCTCTATATTTTCAATCATTCCACCGATTATTTTCTCCAGTGCTTTTGGGGTTCTCGCATGTTACTTAAGTGGTAGAACTATATTAAAGGAACATGCAGCTCAGGCTATGCGTCCTAAACCGCCAAAGAAGATGAAAAAGCTATTGATAGAAAGAATTCCAGGTCTATGGAGTCGTATTTCCTACAGTTATAAACTCATTTTGAGAAATATATTTTTAAATAAACAAAAAGCCTTAGCAAGTTCAATTGGTGTTGTAGTAAGTACCGTATTATTGATTACTGCTTTCGGTACTCAAGCATCCTTGCTAAAAGTAGCAGAACAAATTGAAGATGTTTATACCTATGATCTAAGAGTAGATTACAAAATGAGCACAAATATCATATTTCTCAAGGAGATACTATCAACATAAAGTTCACAGCACCAGAGCTTAAAAATACTTCAGTAGATATGAAGGTATTAAATATATCTACACAGTATTCGAATCCATCATTTTATATTACACCAGAGTATTTAAAAAGCTTTAACATAGACTACAA
This sequence comes from Lysinibacillus xylanilyticus, assembly GCF_001183605.1. Classification (GTDB taxonomy): domain Bacteria; phylum Bacillota; class Bacilli; order Bacillales_A; family Planococcaceae; genus Lysinibacillus; species Lysinibacillus xylanilyticus. The sequence continues at coordinate 1,101,961 of NZ_LFXJ01000005.1, forward strand.
TCCTACCTCACTTTTAGTTGAAGCATATAACTCTACAGGAGTAGATTTGAAGGGGAAAACGGAAGAAGAAGTGACATGTTTAAAAGAAAAGGCATCACGAAGTTAGAAGATGCCAGGCGTTAATACTTACAAGTTGTACCTTCATCAGAACCACAATTGATTCATGGAATAAACGAAAACCTTTAATCGATGATACGATTGTTATTTCATATAGTGGAGGCGATAAACCTGTATACCATGAAGACTGGTCAATTACAGGGTATTGAAGCGGTGATTGATAAAGACTGTTCAGCATTAACATAATAAAGAGGCATAGACATAACTGGACAAAACCTTAAAAAGCGCAAGAAATTCAATTTTAGAAACGTTGATTTCTTGCGCTTTCTAATATTTATATTTCTTTAGTTTTATCTACTTAACTTACTTATCCGCGTTTTTTATTGCTATTCGAATACTTTTAAATAATACAGTCTTCCTGTGTGTTTATAGCGAAAGAAGAGACGTTGGGGCATAGTTGAATCAACAACTCGTGGACTACCTTTATAAAAAAGGGTAGTTAGCTTTTATGGAGATAGTTAGAGGCGAAGAAATTCGTCTCTTTTTTATTGTACACTCGGCATACGTAAGAACTATAGGTTGGAAGGTTCAGAAGCGGGGAGACAGAAGTATTCGTTAGCCGATAGCAAAGGTGTCTGTGGTACGTAGAAACAGAATGAAGCTGAAGGCAAAGTACAAGCCGAGGAATATGAATCTCATAGAAGTCTTGGTATGATTAGGTGAGTGTTCACTATACTTTCAACAAGGAAAGTTATCTTACCGTAAATGTAAAGCTCGCTGTCTTTTTTAAAATTTTTCAAGAAAAATGCCCATTTTCCGGGTGGTGAACATATGTTCTTGTTTAAGTGAAATCGAGCTAAAGAGGGAACTAAGTCAGTAAATTACATACAGTAACATTAAGAGATAGAACAACTACAAATAAAAGAAGACTGTTTTCTAAAAGATTGTTGCAATTCAACTAACGAGACCGGTTAGTGAAAGAAACTAACAAAAGGTTTTATAAATGCTAAAATACCTGCAACAGGTAGTATTCATTAAATTCAAATCAGGAAAACATTATATAAAGCAGTTTCCAAAATTTGAGGAGGTATTGTAGTGAACCAACACAAAATGATAATTACTCAGTATAATCCCAAATACGCTGAACAAACAGTGGAAATGTGGCGAGATAGTAAGGAACAGGCTATTGGTCAGAAAGAAATTCATAGCTTTGAAAGTCACGTTTATTTTTTAAATCATATATTACCTGAACAGTTTCAAATAGATTTAGCGTTAATTGATGAAAAAGTAGTTGGAATGATTGCCTATAATGAAAGGGAAATAAGCCAACTATATATTCATATAGATTATCAAGGAATCGGTATAGGTCATACATTACTAGATAAAGTAAAAGTACAATCAAGTGGGAGATTAACATTATACACATTTGAAGTAAATGAAAATGCACAACGATTTTATGAAAAACAAGGATTTGAAATCATAGGTAGAGGACATGAAAATGAAGAAAATTTAGCTGATATTCAATATGAATGGATATCTAAATAAATGATTATAAGGGGCTTTTGTTAACTATTCGATTTACGAAATATCAAACATAAAAACAGAGTTGATTCTACACATATTGTAGATTGACTCTGTTTTTATGTATTATCAGTAACAATCTTTTAGAAAACAGCCTAAAAGAAGAAACATGACTTTCAAGTGTCGAATGGAAAATTTCAGGGAATACATTTGTTGTAATAGTATAAATGGTGGCCCATTTTCTCTTTTTTATGAGATGGAAAAGGGAATTGAATGATATTAAACGCCTTCGTTAAATTAAGAAATTCTATCCAACTTGTTAAAGACTTTTGATAAAGAGATAAATGGCTATCTCAAATCATACCGTGTTATGAAACAACACGATGAACAATAAAAATCTTTAGAGGAGAGAAAATAAAAAATGAGTGTAGAAATTTATAACGGAGAACGTTCTGAAGAAAGTATTCAATTTGAAAAATTGTTAGCTTACCAAAGTAATAAGGAGAGATTTACTAGTATTGAAAACACCAAACAGTTTTTGGAGCTAAGGGGAACTGAAAACAGTAAACCATATGTTATTGAAGATAATGTGCAATTTTCAAGTGAAGTTAAGGAGGAGGCATTTGAAGGTATACAAGTTTTCACATTAAATGACCAAAAATCCTTGAAGCAAAAAGTAATTCTTTATTTACATGGTGGAGCTTGGACGAATCAACCTTTAGATTTTCACTGGTGGTTCATGGATAAAATAGCGCAATCTTTGAATGCGAAAATAATTGCTCCCATTTATCCCAAAGTACCTCATTTTAACTATAAAGATACCTATCCAAAAATTCTAAACCTATATAAAGAAATGCTTGCAACTGTTGAAAATTCGAATCAATTAACGATTATGGGAGATTCAGCAGGCGGAAATATATCACTTGGCCTAGCTCATCTTTTAAAAATGAACCATTTACCTCAACCGAAAGATATTATTTTATTGTCTGCATGTGTTGATATGAGTTTTGAAAATCCTCTTATATCTGAATATGAAGAAAATGATCCGATGTTAGCTAGTGAAGGAATGGAAGTCATTACAAAGATTTGGGCAGCTGATAAAGATTTAAAAGACTCATTGATTAGTCCAATGTACGGTGATTTTAAAGGACTTGGGAAGATTACTCATTTTATTGGAACACATGAATGTTTGTATCCAGATGCAATAAAACTTGATGAACAACTAACAGAACAAGAAATTGAAATCAAAACCTTTGTTTATCCTAAAATGAATCATGTGTTTGTTGTTATGCCAATCCCTGAAGCGGAAAATGCACAACAGAAAATTATTTCTATAATTAGTTCATTGGAAGAAATGGAGAGTTAAGAGTACACGAAGCGGCCACCAGGAATGTAATCTTGGTATAAAACAAGAGCTAGAGATCCTAAAAAAGGCTATGACCATATTCGCGCAAAATACAGCAATTTATAACTTAAAAAAGGAGTGTCTCAAAGTTAAAATTTAGACTTTGAGAAACTCTAGCAGGGTTATTAACTGCGATATTGTTCCGGGTTCATTGATTTTGATGTCAGCAGCAACATTATTTGCAAAAAAATGTTATAAAACCTATTCGTCCTCAAACTACCGATCAACAAATTGCTATCATTGTTTGCTATTCAGTTCCAGTGATTGCACTCGTTGCACTTTACTTTACTTTTAGTGGTGGTGGAGCAATTACGTTATTATTCTTAATGGGGTACGGATTAGTTACTCAATTTGTACCAGCGGTTGTATGTAGTCTTTTGAAGAAAAACCCATTAACTGTACAAGGTGTTTTTGCTGGGATTATTGTGGGTGTCACGATTGTAGGTTGGCAAGCAGCTACTGGTGCTCATCTAAGTAAGCTGCTTCCAAGCTGGCCATCTTACATACAAGATATCAACATTGGTTTCCTAGCACTAAGTGTAAATATTTTAGTAAGTTTAATTGTTAGTGTGTTTACAAGGAAGGAAACTGGTAAAAATGATGAAACTATAACTGAGAAAACAGTAGAAAACCTTCAACAATAAAGTTTGTATTTTCTGAATATTTTTAGCGATTATATTTTTACCGAAAAAGCGTCAAAAGCAATTGGATCATACTCTCAAGGAGTTTAGGTCAAATTGCATTTGAGTCGTTGAGAATGACATTGGGATATAAACCAATTAAGTTAAGAAGAATAAGAAAATCCCAGAAGCTAGCCGGATCAATGGCTGAAACGAAGTGTCTTACAAAAGATTTACTCGTTGAAATTGTAATCCCATGTTTAACAAGTAGATGTGAATTTGCTTGAGAAGAATCCATTTTAATCAAGCGCAGCTTTGAAAATGGATTCTTTTTAATTGAACTATAAGGGTGACAATTTATTTAAGTAATGAACGAAGTCATCTAAGTCTAAATTATGGTCATTTAAAGCTATTCCGTCTCACTATTATTAGTATACTTTTCACTGATACGTAACTTCCTATAATTTATATTATGTAAACTAAAATAATTTGGCGTGGAGGAGGGCTTGGATACGTCAACTATCCATAATATCTGTACTTTTCTGTATATGGACAAGAACTTTTAGACACTGCCACAAACCCACCTTCTTTGCACGAGGATTTTAAAGCATTTTGATTCTTTGGACAAGAACTTTTAGACACTTTATTTTTTTATGAAGACAAGAACTTTTAGACATTTTATTTTTATGGACAGATGAAAACTCATAAAGTTTAAATTACTCTGTGTAAATGGTCACTTAAAGCAAATTAATAAGACACAAAAGTGTTGGTTTGGAATAATGTTTGATTAAAAGTTTGTTGCAATCGTTGATTTTGTATTAGAAGAAACCCACGCATTTTGAAAAAAGTTTGATCAAAATGCGTGGGTTTTATTTAAATGCGAAGTTATTTTTATCAAACTATATTACAAACAATCGAACTTTATTATAAATAATCAATCTTTTTTACAAACTACAACTCTTTTTTCTTCCATCATTAGGATATTAATTTATTTAAGAAACATTTTTTATCTCTTTACGAACAAATTCACATGTCCAATAACCTAAAAATGAATTTAAACTTCTGTATATTGTCCAATCTTTCTGAATTTCTCATAGCGATCTTCAATTAATTGTTCGCCATTTAGAGAATTCAATGCTTTTAGTGTGACGCTTATACATTCTTTTATATAAGATGCTTGCTTTGCAACATTGCGGTGTGCTCCACCAGTTATTTCAGGGATTATTCCATCAATAACGTCGAGCTCTTTTAAGTCAGGTGCTGTTATACGCATTGCTTCTGCTGCTTGCTTCCCTAGACTACCATCTCGCCATAAGATCGATGCAGCACCTTCAGGAGAGATAACTGAATACGTTGAGTTCTCTAACATAAAGACGCGATTAGCTACCCCTAATGCAATTGCGCCACCACTTCCGCCTTCACCAATAACAATACTAATAACTGGTACTGTTAGAATCGTCATTTCAGCAAGAGTTCTGGCAATGGCTTCACTTGGGCCGCGTTCCTCTGCTGCCTTACCTGGATAGGCACCTTTCGTATCAATAAAACAAATAATTGGGCGCTTAAATTTTTCAGCCTGCTTCATTAAGCGTAATGCCTTACGATATCCTTCTGGGTGTGGCATACCAAAATTTCGTCGAATATTTTCTTTAGTTGATTTTCCGCGCTGGTGTCCAACAATTGTTACGGGCTGTCCTTCAAAGAGAGCGATTCCTCCAAGAATAGCTGCATCATCACCAAATGTACGATCTCCATGTAACTCTATAAAATTTTCGCACATAGCTTCTATATATTGTAAAGTAGTTGGTCGTTCTGGATGTCTAGCAACCTGTACACGATCCCATGGCTTCATATTGGCATAAATAGATTGTTCTAGCTGTGTTAGACGTGTTTCAAGCTTTTCGATTTCGCTTGTCAAATCTACATCTGCCTCTGTAGCAATCGTTTTTAATTCATCAATTTTTTCTCGTAATTGTACTACTGGTTCTTCAAAAGCTAAATTTTTAGACATGTTGCACACCGCCTTTTGTATGCATTTTTACAAGCATTACTACTTGATTTCGTAAATCCTTCCGATGGAAAACTGCATCAAGCTGACCATGCTCTAGTAAAAACTCTGACTTTTGGAAATCATTTGGTAATTTTTCTCTTAATGTTTCTTCAATGACACGGCGACCAGCAAAGCCAATCAATGCTTGTGGTTCAGCAATATTAATATCTCCAATAGAAGCAAAGCTTGCCGAAACGCCACCGTATGTAGGATGCGTCATAATAGAAATAAACAATAATCCTTCTTCACTATGATGTTTTAATGCCGCACTCGTTTTTACCATTTGCATTAATGATAGAATACCTTCTTGCATGCGCGCTCCACCACTAGTAGAAAAGATAATAACCGGTACACGTAATTTAATAGCTTTTTCAACGGCACGTGTGATTTTTTCTCCTACAACTGAGCCCATTGAGCCCATACGGAAATGAGAATCCATAATTGCTACAACAATTTCTTCTCCATCAAGAGTACCTAACCCAGTCAGTACAGCTTCGCTTAATCCCGTTTGTTGTTTAGCCACTGAAATTTTTTCTACATAATCAGGGAAATTAAGTGGATTACTTGTTTGTAAATGATCATCCATTGGAACAAATGAACCTTCATCTAAGAGATATGCTACGCGCTCCTGTGCAGTCATTTTGAAATGATGGTCGCATTTTGTACACACTTTATGATTTTTTTCTAATTCCTTTGTTAACTGAATGTGACGGCATTCTGGACATTTTGTCATAAGTCCTTCTGGAAATCCCTTTTCCTGTCCGTCCTCTTTCTTTTTACTAAATAAGCTACGTATTACCATGTTTTACTCCCCCTTTGTTGTCTAAATGCCTTGTTCAGCATTCATCCACTGTTCGTAAGCTTTTAATGCTTCTTTTTCATAGCCAAGCTGCATCGATTTCAACATAGTTTGAATGATTAATTTTTCTTCTTCTGTTGAGTTTCGATTTAAACGGTCACCGGCATAAACTGCTAACTGAAACCAGACTTTTAGTGAAAGACGATTTCCTGACGTGATGATTATTTCTCGTAAAACATCCCGACAATTAATCGTACTTTCTATCTCTAGCTTTACAAAAAAACTGCCCCACACTGGTATGTTCGCAGAGTCTCTGTACAACTTATAACGCGAATGGCTTCCTTTTCATGAATTTGTCGCGTTAATTCGACATCCTTTTTGATTTTTCATCTTCTAATATAAACATCGACAATATTTCTACGAGCTGATGCTTTTGTAGAAGCTAGAAACGTACCTTCCCCATGTCTCGTTTCAATAAGACCTAATAACTCTAAACTTCGCAATGCCTCTCTCACAGAGGATCGCCCGACACCTAGACGTTCTGAAAGGACTCTTTCGGAAGGTAACTTTTCACCAGCCTGTATTTTTTCTATTTTAATAAGTTGTCGTAATTGTTGGACGATATCTAAAAACACTTTCTTTTGTTCGGTTTTTTTATCCATACGATCAACTCCTCGGTCAATCTATTCGCCTTGGAATAATTATTGCTGTCGCTTTCCTTTCGCGCAGATAAACAATGCATCCAAAGGCTTTATCTTCATTCAGTAGGTGTTTGGATACCTACTAAAAAGAAACAAAATCCACCACCTTCAGATGATGGCGTCTCTTACTGAATGACTTCAAAAGTGGTCTGGCCACTTTTGAAGTTGGATTTATCTTACAAAATAATTATTTGAAAGTAAAGAAAAAACTGCATAAAAATATATGCAGTTTCTAAAATTCCCTTCAATTTCATATTCTTTTCGTCGTTTGTGCATATTTTATTTTCACTTGAGGTCTACCAAAGCGCTTTTCAAGCGTTCTCTCAATGTAAAGCAATTCATCTTCTAGTAAAAGCTCTTGAACAAGATGAAAAACTTGCGGGAATAAGGTTACAGAAACCGTTCCAAACTCATCCTGAAGCATGTAAACGGCGACCTACAAGGAAAGCACGTACCTGGCATCGTCCGGACGTGGCCCACTGAGCCAATACCCAGGGTTATTAATCGTAACTTTTTTATAATCGTCGCGACTGTTTATGAGGTGCTAGAAGGCAAATATTCAGATATTAGAAAACAAGCTCGTTCTGTTGGTATTAACACTAAAAAAGTTGATATGGATGTTGTACCCATTATTGCCCCAGATGGTATGGAAGGTACTTTGTATATACCTGACAGAAAAACGGAAAAATGGCTGGTAACCAATCCTCCCTTTTTTACGATAATGGGATGATTTTGTACAAATAATAATTATTGTTTAATACGTTATCTGGAGGTTTTAAACTTGCAACTACATGCAGCCATTGATGAATTTGTATTGTATATTGAGATTGAAAAAAATTACTCGGAAAATACGGTCACTAGTTATGAATACGATTTACAACTCTACTTAACCTTTTTATCGAATCATGGCTGTTCAGCCTGTTTAAACGAGATCAACAAGACCCAAGTACGTCGCTTTATCCAATATTTATTAGGATCATTAAAACAAAAACCTCGTTCGGTGAACCGAAAAATCGCCAAAGACCGATGATAAACTTCCTGTCTATATGACACTAACGGATCTAAAACAGCTATTTGACTATTTAGAGCGCTCCCAATCACGTTTTTCGATTCGGAATGAGCTAATGTTTAAATTGTTAGCTACAACAGGTCTAAGACGTTCTGAACTTGTTTCATTAACATGGGAACAAGTTGATTTGGTAAATGAAACGATTCGAATTGATAGAAAAGGGAAAAAAGAACGTATATTGCCCCTTCATCCACACTTAATGCCGCTTCTGGCATCCTATAAAGCTTCTTTAAGAGCATATCAAATTTATCAAACAGAACCTGTTTTTCTAAATAATCGTAAAACATTAGATCCGCGAGGTTTACATGTCATTTTTAAAGATATGTTGAAAAATGCAGGCCTCCCACCTACCCGCTTCACGCTCCATCACTTACGGCATACTTTTGAAACATTGATGTTACAGCAAAATAAAGAAAATGTTGATTTACGAACACTTCAAGAACTACTTGGCCATGAAAGTATTACATCAACCCAAGTCTATACCTATGTTGAGTTTGAGTAGAAAAAGAAAGCAATTGATTCTTTTCGAATATTTTAATTTATACACTTTTATTAAAAGGAGCTAACTACACAATTACGGGTAGTTAGCTCCTTTTAAAATTATAGTAATCGTTAAAAAGCCTAAGAGTGTCTTAAAAAGTGCGTCATTTAATACCCTTTGTTATAACTTCTTTAAAATAGGAATTAGAACATTTACCCCATTATTTTGTAATTCATACGCAGCTTTATAGACGGCAAATAATTCTCCCAAAGACAAGGCTCTGGAATGATGCTTTTAATCGTAATTTTCAATGGCATCTAAAGCTGTAAAAGGATTGCTATTAACGATCCTAAGGTTATTAAAGTGAGTATATAAAGATGATTAGGTTGATATTTTATTGATTAACAGTTTTAGGGCTAAACTGATTTTCCATTCTTTTAACCCATTGTAGTAAATAACTATAGTCTACATTTTCAATTATTGGTTCAACGTCATTATTTTCCATGTCGAATGCAAAATCATTTACATTTCGTTCATATGCTTCAATTGTAGAACTAGACCAGCTTTTTCGGCGTTCCATATATTCTTTAAGTATCGAAACGCTCAGAGTTTACTCTAAGCGTTTTTGTTTTGTGTATAACCTACAATTCAATTTAACTGCAACAACTTGTTTAATTTAATCAACTTACATAATAACGATATTTGCTTATACAATAAGTTCAAGATAATGGTGATACCCCTTTTTCGGTCAAGAGAGTAACAATATTTGAGAAAACACTTTTAGAGTATTTTCAAATATAATGTTCGTATTTTATTTAATCTTAGGAGTATCCAGTCGATGGACTCACAGCACATTTGTTGTACAAACACGAATGTATAATGCGCAATGATATAAAATTGTTCGTTAATTACTTTGTGGCTGGATTTTTACAAACAATCGTCTCAAACTAGATATCACTTTAATCCGCTTCTTTCCAAACGTTGCTTCTCTTGTTTAATTCGCACTAAAAAGGAAAAGTATTGCGCGCAGACGAATTGAAATAGACAAGATGACCGACCACCCATCTCGATTCGACTGAACACAATTTCACAGCATCCTATCTTCTATAGTATGCCCTCTTTGAAAAGAGATAATAAAGTTGTTTAATTATGATTTTTACAAATGCAATACCACCTATCGGTAAATTTGATAGGCGGTTTTAAACATCATTATTTAAATTTACATAATGGATGTATTTTTTTGAAACTCTATAAACATTTCCATTATACTTTTTTACAATTCAATTAACTCCTTCATTCAGTATAGAAAAAATTAATTCTTCTAAAAGTTAAAACCACCTTATTTTTTATTCTTTAATTTATCTCAATCTAATCTGCATTTTATCTTTATCTCCATCCATTAACTTATATTAAGAACGATTTGCAAAACATTTTATATGCAAAGACCTAGACAAAAACATAATACGAAAGGAAACTGTCTATGATTAAAAAACTAATCGCAATCCTGTTGTTAGGAATTACCGTTTTATCGGCTTGTGGAAATCTCGATAGTGAGAAAAAAATCGCTAAATCAGATAATTCTTCTACAATGTTTGAAAAAGAATCCTTCCCTGTGTCTAATATAGATACTTCTACATTTGGATCCGTATTTAAAACAAGTGTATTTTTAGGAGATTCAATTACAGATGGCCTTCATGATCTAGATTTATTGGACGACGCTAATGTAGTAAGTGCTATGGGGAAATCAATTGGAGATGCTCATAAAGATGTTGAGCAAGTAGTTAACCAAAAGCCGAAAAATATATTTATTTTGCTTGGACTATGTAATCTTATCGATATAAAAGAATCTGCAATAGCTCAATACTCTCAACTGATTCAAGAATTAAAAGAAAAATCACCTGACACAAAGATAAATATCCTATCGATTACACCCGTTACACCGGAACGTGCGGAGAAAGAAGTACGCTATCAAAATATTAATGATTTTAACGAAGGTTTCAAAACATTAGCGAGAAACGAACGAGTAAATTTCATCGACTTATCTCCAATATTCAAAAATAATAAAGATCTCTATGTGAAGGACGGCATACATTTTAAGCCTGAATTTTACTCAATTTGGCTGGATTACTTAAAAAATCAATTGAAATAAATCCTAAAAGGCATACAAAATACTGTGTGAATTATATATAACTAATACAAAAGGAAGCGAACTATTGCTATAAGCAACAATTTGCTTCCTTTTTATTTATCGCAGCACATTTTCTCTAATTTGAATTAGCTTCCGAATAATTATTTAGAGATAGCAACATTAAGTTTTTTAAAGTTCCTTTCCTTCACTTTGTCTATTCTTTATCTGATTTATATCTTATCTGCATCTTATCTTTATTCATAACAATTATTCTATATTTTGTAAACGACAGATGCTTATGCAAGCGACTATCGCTTACTAAAATATGATTTGAGAGGAAGGAAAAAATGTTAAAGAAAGTATGTACTTGTCTAATGATGGGGGCTATTGCACTAACCTCCGCAGCCTGTGTAGATAATAGGACTGGAAAAACTTCGAATACAGTCACACAAAATACAGCACATGAAAAAAAATCGGAAGATATTTATAAATCTATTTTTAAAAATAGTTTATTTTTTGGAGATTCAATTACAGAAGGAATTAATTACCAAGATTTAATCGATGATACAAATGTTATCGCTGAAGCAGGTAAAGTTACAGTTATAGCCATAGAAGAAGATGTTGACAAAGTAGTAGAAAGCAAGCCTGAACACATTTTTATGAGTTTTGGTATAAATGATTTACTGATGCCAATGGATCTTGAAGGTAACCCTATCGATAATCCTGTGAGGTATTCAATAGATAATTATTCCAAACTAATACAAAAAGTAAAAGAAAACCTTCCAAATGTAAATATACACATTTTATCTGTAACACCTGTTACAGATAAAGCATTGCAAGAGTTTCCACAATATAAACACATTGATGAATATAATGAGAAACTCAAAGAATTAGCAAAAGCTGAAAAAGCAGAATACATCGATTTATATCCAATTTTTGATAAAGATTTAGATTTACATGATGAAGATGGAGTACACTTTAAAGCTAATTATTATACGCAGCTACTCGACCTTTTAAAACTTTCTGTTAAGTAATATCCATATCAAAAAATTTTTAGTTCCAATAGAGGAACTGTGATTTTTTTAAAAAGTTTAATTATTTAAGAGGTGAAGAATCTTGGTATTCAGTAGTTTAATTTTTGTTTTTGTATTTTTACCGTTAGCAATTCTTTTATACTATATATCTCCTAAGATTCTTCGGAACTTTGTATTATTTGTAGTCAGTCTAATTTTTTATGCATGGGGTGAGCCAGTATATATAGTAATTATGATATTCTCTACCCTATTTGACTATGTGAATGGAGTACTTATAGACAAATATAGAAGTCACAAGAGTATTACAAAAACTATATTCATTAATTCAATCATAATAAATTTAGGAATACTTGGATTCTTCAAATATTATGGTTTCGTAGTGGACAACATTAATACCATTTTTAACTTAAATATTCACGTTGAGACTCTTCCCCTTCCAATTGGAATCTCTTTCTATACATTTCAAACCATGTCTTATGTGATAGACGTATATTTAGGTAAAGTACCTGCACAAAGAAATATTATTTCTTTCGGTACTTATGTAACGATGTTCCCTCAACTTGTCGCTGGACCTATTGTAAAATACAGCGATATTGATAAACAATTACAAGATAGAAAAGTAACTTTAGATCGTTTTGGCGAAGGAATGGAACTATTTATTAGAGGACTTGCACTAAAAGTACTTTTAGCTAATAATATAGGACTTCTTTGGACAAGTGTTAAAACAACTTCTATGTCAGAACTTACTATTCTAACAGCATGGCTTGGAATTATTGCTTTTGCCTTCCAAATTTATTTTGATTTTAGAGGTTACTCAGCTATGGCTCAAGGTTTAGGGAAAATGTTTGGTTTTGATTTTCCGGAAAATTTCAACTATCCCTATATATCCAAAAGTGTAACTGAGTTTTGGCGTAGATGGCACATTTCATTGGGCTCTTGGTTTAGAGAGTATGTATACATTCCTCTTGGGGGAAATCGGGCAGGATTACTCAAACAACTTAGAAATTTGTTTATAGTTTGGTTCTTAACAGGATTATGGCATGGAGCTAGCTGGAATTTTGTTGTTTGGGGACTGTATTTTGGATTATTTGTAACTCTAGAAAAGCTATTTCTTTTAAAATGGCTTAATAATAGAATGCGGGTTATTGCACATGTGTACACACTTATTATTGTATTAATTGGATGGGTGTTTTTTGAATTTGATAACCTATCAGTAGCAATTAGTTACATTGGAATAATGTTTGGCTTTAATCAATCTGCCTTCTTGGATAATAATACACTCTATTATCTAACAACTAATTTTATGCTATTTTGCATCTTAGCAATTTGTTCAACACCATTCCCCCAAAAAGCACTTATATATATAAGAGAAAAGTTAAAATTGCCTGGTGCTATTTGTATTCCAATCTTTTATGTAATACTAGTAGTTCTTTCAACTGCATATTTAGTAAACGACACTTATAATCCATTCCTATATTTTAGATTTTAATTTTATCTATAGAACATAGATATCATATTTAGTTGAAAGTGGTGAGTTGCTTGAATCAGTATGAAAAAATATACAAACGTACATTGGCATGTATGTTGTCTCTGTTTATAGGTGGAATGTTCAGTATTAATATATTAACTTCAAACAAATTATTTTCAGATTCAGAGAATAGAAACTTAGAACAGTTACCAAAGTTCTCTATTCAAAATCTTTTAGAAAAACAATACACTCCTAGCTATGAAAAATATATTTCTGACCAGTTTGCATTTAGAGATTTTTGGATTAGTATGAAATCTGATATAGATCGAACAATAGGGAAAAAGGAAAATAACGGAGTGTATATAGGTAAGAGTGGTTTTTTACTTCAAAAATTTAATAAACCTGAAGATCAAGATGTAAAAAGTAAAATTGAAGCAATAAATGTTTTTCATCTTGCAAATCCAAATGTGCAACAGCACATAATGTTGGTCCCTACGGCAATTAGTATTTTAGAAAATAAACTCCCTAATTATGTTTCTCAAGTTAATGAGGTTACATATATTGATAAAGTAAAGAAATCCTTGAATAAGGAAATCAATTTTATTGATGTATATCCTATATTGAGTTCAAAAAAGAATGAATATATATATTATAAAACTGATCATCATTGGACTACTAAAGGTGCATATTACGCTTACCTAGAGTTGAGTAAAAATATGAAATTTACTCCTAACCCAATAGAGTCATTCAACATAAAAAATATTACTAATAGTTTTTATGGTTCACTATATTCAAAAGCAGGTTTTAGACATATAGATCCTGATAGCATTGAAATATACGAGCCTATGGAAGCTATCAAATACAAAGTGGAATATGTCGATGAAGATAAAACCTCTAGATCTCTTTATGAGATGAATAACATCAAGAAAAAAGATAAGTATACTGTCTTTTTCAACGGAAATCATCCATTAGTGAAGATAACAACTGAAAATACGAATGGAAAAAAATTATTAGTTGTAAAAGATTCTTATGCAAATGCCTTACTTCCCTTTTTACTATCACATTTTAGTGAAATTCATATAATTGATCTTAGATACTATAACGATAACCTAAATATGTTTATACAAAAAAACAAAATCGATCAAATGCTACTGCTTTACAATGCAAATACTTTCTTTGAGGATTCATCTATAACTGATTTATCCGAATAAACGACAAGGAGAATTAAACCTATGAGAAATATAATAAAATCTTTTAATACAAAATCTGTTATTACGATTTTTGTTTGTACTATTACTCTAGTAGTTTTAAGTGGTTGTTCTGGAAAACAAGAAACACCTAGTAATCCTTCCGCATTAGAAATAGGAGAACAGATTAGACACATTACTAACTTAGAAGACATGAAAGAAGGAGATAATAAAAAACTTCAAAAGTTATATAACATAAACGCTGATGAAGTTGAAAGTTATGTTCTTTATACTGCCCCTACAAACATTAAAGCTGATGAAATTGCTGTTATTAAAGTGAAAGATATGAAAAATATAAACAACATGAAAGAGAAAATTTCAAATAGAATCGAAAAAAGATCAATAAGCTTTAAAGACTATTTACCAGAAGAATATTTCTTAATAGAAAAACATGTCTTGAAAACAAAAGATAGCTATATTCTCTTAGCTATATCAAAAGACTCTGATCAAATAGAAAAAACATTTGATAAAGCCCTTAAATAAAATTGACTATGGGGCTGGGACATAACTGGCTTCAAATTCGGATTTCTCTATTTTTTATGTTGTCTCCAACTAGCTCTTAGCTAATGGCTGTGAATTCACAGCCATTAATGCGAGGCCCATCTCGTTTTCAACCTTCGATTTTCCTCTTACAGAAAATCGAGTGAAACTCAAATTAGCCTTCAAGAATCCAAAAACTGGTTCCAGATCATTTTTGCGTTGACGATAAATAAGTCTTTAGTTTTGTCCCCATTTATTTTCGAAAATAAGATGTTCTAAAGAACGTCTTTTTTCCCAATTAGCTAACTCTAAAATGGGCTTTTCTGGGTAATTTTCAGTATAACCGATTGATATAAGAGCAATGGGATCGATGTGTGGTGGTATTTCTAAAATGTCTCTAATATCATTCTTTTTATAAAAACTTACCCACCCCATTCCAAGTCCTTCAGCACAAGCTGCTAACCACATATTTTGAATAGCACAGGCTGTTGATAATATATCTGTTTCAGGAATTGAATTTCGTCCTAATACATGGGAACCTCCTCTTGTAGGGTCACATGTAACACAAATAGTTATAGGAGCTTCTTTTAAACCCTCAATTTTTAAATCAAGGAATTTCATTTTTTTCTCCCCATCATAATGAACAGCTAATGCTCGGCTTTCTTTTTCTGCTGCCCAAGCCAATTTTTCTTTAATTTCGTCAGTGGAAATCAAAATAAAGTTCCAAGGTTGCATAAATCCTACTGAAGGTGCATGATGAGCTGCATTTAATATTCTATGTATAATGTTTTCAGGGATAGGAGTTGATAAAAAACTTCGAATATCTCTCCTATTATAAATAACTTTATAAATAGACTCTCTTTCTTCATTAGAAAACATAAATTTATCCCCTTTTCTTTACAAAAATGTTTATTTTAATATTAACTAATTTTTCATTATTCTGCCACGCAAGTTGAAGTAAAAATGCACCAAAAAACGTGGTTTGGGTATGTTTGTCCTTATCGTTGTATCCGCATAAATCTGACTCCACCTCTTCTTAATTTGGATTAACATTCGTCAAATCGATTACCACATTTCCGTTCAGTTTCATATATGGATAATGGGACCATTGATAATAGACCGGTTTAAAGACACCTTTTGCAGATTTCACAATTGCCTTTGGCTGCTGAATCGATAGTCCTTCTAATAGCCAACAGCTCATTTTACAAATAAATAGAATGGACATAATTATTCAAACAAATTAGATATTAACAAATTCTCTTATGGAATCCGTTTTGAAAAGAATTAATCAAAACGGATTCTTCCCTAGTGTATTAGTATATATCTTTTATAATAAAGTTTGATTATTTTCTACATGTGCTGCTCCACAATAGCCATAATTTCATCAATTACCCTGGTTTACCTTAACTTTTTAATTTCCTTATTTAGAGTAAACATATAAGAGAAAAACACAGAAACATAATGATTAGAAATATATATTGTTCATTATTAATTACGGTTCAGCTTTTCTGAATCTAAATGAGGTCCTTACTAATATATCCTATACAATAGATTTCAAGATCGCTAAGATAATTCCTATGGAAAACCCGCAAATAGCTCCATTCACTCTTATCCATTGTAGATCCTTACCAATGTTATTTTCCATCATATTGATAAGAGTTTCGTTATCCAATTTTTCCAGATTTTCTTTAACAAGAACTCCTATTTTTGAATGGTTCTTATCAAGGTAGTATAAAATTTGATTTTGCATCCAATTTTCAATACTTTCCATTTTTTCGGGTATTTTTACAATGTTATTTATATAGTTTTGAATAAATGAAATCACATACCTATCAATAAATTCTTCATCTTCGGCTAGTAGTAACAACTTTTTCTGTAGTTGCTTTAAAATCTCAGTAATTTGATCTACGGGGCTCCAATTGTTTACTAGTGTTTTCTTTGAATTATTTATCTCAACCATTAATTCTTCCTTATCTTGCAAACCTTCTAACTCTTCTCGAATTCGAGAAAGGATTAAATGCCTATATAGGTTATCTTCTCTTTGTAAAAGAATGATACTTTTAAGCATATATGGTTGAAGCATATTCCCTAGCTTTTCCTCAGTTATTAAATTACGAAAAGAACTAATTGCCACCTTTAAAAAGCCATCTGCTTCGATATTATCAAGTAATTGTTTGGCCATTATTCCTATTTTTCGCTTTGTCTCTTCTTTTGACATCCACTTTTCGATTTCAGTTAAGATATAGTTCAAAGCTTTTTCATCTAATTTTCTGTTTAGTGCTTGAGTAATTATAGATTCAAGAATTTTTTCTACTTTTAAAGTATGAAGATACTTCTTTAACTCCTTTTCAATAAACGGAGCTATTTTTTCTATATTTACAAAACTGATTATCTCATTAAGAATCAAACTGATTCTTCTTTTCAAAGTTACTGATGACAATTCTATCTCAGCAATTTGTATTAGTTTATCTGTAAAATTAATTTGTTTGATTTTCTCTTTAATACTTTCTTTAGTCAGCCAATCTTTTTCAAGCATGGTTATAAGAGCTGTAATCATTCTATCTCGGTTTTTTGGAAGCAATGCGGTATGAGGAATGGGGATACCCATTGGATGGCGAAAAAGTGCTGTTACAGCAAACCAATCTGCCAGTCCTCCAACAAGTCCTGCCTCAAATCCACCTTGCAATAATCGCCCCATAAAGGTTTCTTGAAAAGGAATCGTTATGAGAAAGCCTGCACTCATAACTCCTAAAGAAATTTTCGCTAAATAATTTGATTTATTTCCTTTTTTCATCAATGTATCAACCTCTTAAATTATTCTTTATACATATTAGATTTAATCAGATTTTGAATTTTAGAATCCTTTTTTTCCATTTTCCGAAACGAATAATTCCTCTTCTTTAGCCGTGCAGGTTTTGCGTTTATTGTCAACTACACATATATAAGCGGGTTCAATGGTGATTACTTCATCATTTGCCATTTTTAACGTCAATTTATTGGATGGATTATCTAAAGATACCTCGATTGTTCCATTCACTAGGACAGAGTTATTAAGCCAATAAACCACTTTTCTGAGTACACGTTCTTGAAAACCATCATTGATACTGAATACACGCTGAAGTCCAGAATTATTTTCAACTTTAATGTTTAGGACATCATTATGCTCTAATGAATGTTTCATCAATTGTACCAAAATACAAAAAAGGAAGTAGAGTTTTTTCTTCAATAAAGCCCATACCTTTTCTTTATAAGTATCTTTCCCGATTCTTCTTCAACTATCCTGCTTCGTTAGTTGAGAAAGGGTTTTTAAACAGCCAAGTTTATTCTGTCTATGCAAAATTTTTAGACCCTTAGTGAGCCGCGGAAGCCCCTTGCAGCATAGTAGGATTCTGCTCCATTATGGTACACAAAGACAGTTTCATAGCGATAATCACAAAAGATGGCCCCACCGAGTTTTCTAATATTAGCAGGTGTTTTCACCCAGCTCGACGTTTTTATATCGAAATTTTCAAGTTTCTGAAGCTCCCGGTATTGTTCTTCTGTTAAAAGTTCAATGCCCATGGCAGTTGCCATATCAATAGCGTTATTTTCTGGTTTGTGATTTTTCCTTGACTCCAGCGCTTCACGGTCATAACAAACACTTCTGCGACCTTTAGGACTTTCCACTGAACAATCATAAAAAATGTATTCGCCCGTGTTTTTATCATGGCCAACAACATCCGGTTCACCGCCAGTTCCCTCCATTTCATTGAGCGACCACAGTTTTTCAGTATTAGTTTCGAGCTTAGCTTGTACTTTTGCCCATTCAAGGTCTTTATGGCGGTTCATGTTTTTTTCAAAACGGGCTTTCAAAGTTCTGAGTATTTCCTCACGTTGTTCTAATGATAACTCCTTATTTTTCTTTGTCATATTAGTTTCCCCCTAATAGTTTTTACTCAAATTGTTTAAGGATTATATTGTGCCGTTATGCGTTTTTAATTAAATAATATTACCAATAGAGCAATCTCCTTCGATAGTAAAAGGAGCATCTTAGCATTTTTCAGTTACTCCTCCCTATTTTATATTATTTTATTCTGGAGAATTCAGCATTTTTTTAAAAACAAATTATATCTATACGCCAAAATGTATGTATCCCATTCCATCCATTATTGTAGATTACCATTCCAAAATAAACGTATATCAATTCAAGCATAGTCGTTAATGTTGTCATAAGAAAGCTTATTAAATAAGGATGCTTATATTTTTTTATAAAGTATACCGAATGTCTTCCTAAAATTAGATATATACCAATGATAAATTCCATCAATATTTATTAAAAATTTAAATGTCCAAAAGTTCTTGTCCATATACAATTTGAATTTGAATCTTTCGAAGCTAATTCGGGCAACAATTTTGTATTTAATCGTTGCTAACCACTTCAAATTTCATGGCATTTGCGAGTGTATTATCTCTAGAAAGTGTTTGAATGAATATATCTTTCCCATAAATCTTTAGGATTTTATTATATGCACCTATACTATTTCCTTTCAAAAACAAAAAATGGATTAATGAAATTGATTCAATTAATAAACTCTTTGAACTTTTCACTAGAAAGTCTCTTATTAAATTAACACTATATAGCAAGAATATTTGATACGAATCATACATATATTGATTTTAGTATTTCATTCAAACAGAAGTCTATAATTATCCAAATGATGGAATTATAATATAAGAGAAAATTATCTATTAAGATTGGATGATGACAATTATTGAAAAATCGGTTCTTGCTATGGTTATTTTACGTGTATTGTCTGGTAGTATTGAAGTAAGTGCTGGATTGTTGATGCTAAAGTTTAATAATTTAGAAAAAGCTTTCTATATTAATACAATGCTTGCTTTGGTTGGTCCAACAGTTTTAATCGTAACGACTGCAATTGCATTATTTGGACTAGCTGATAAAATTCCTGTGGCGAGAATCATTTGCCTATTTACGGGAATTACACTTATTCTTATTAGCTCACATATTAAGTAATAACAAAGTATTTCTAAAAAAATATAAAATTCTTCAAAAAGAATGTTTTGCAAAGGATGTTAATTACATAATCCTTGTTAAACTCTCTATTACAAACATCGCATTTAGCCATAATTTTTCTGAACAATATCATTTGATTATTCATCCTAATAATGTTCCATTATTTAGCTGTAGCGTGTGACGACGCTACGTTTTTTTTATGTATAAGTAACCTCTACCTGCACAAAATAATATTGAGTGTATCGCACGCACTTATTCGGTTGTGGCGTTGGTTGACCGTCACATCCTCCCTCATTCAGGGTCAGCTTAACTCAGTGACCCTTTTATAATTTCCGTTATCAGATTGTTTAGTAACATTACACTGCATTAGCTAGTTTTCTATTTAAATAAAGAATAAATCTTTAAAGCAACTTCTTTCTACAACATAAACAAAAATACCCTATAAGATGACCTTTTTGAAAGTGTCTATCTTATAGGGTACATTTTAAAACGTAAACTTCACCTTTTTTCTAATATTTTTACGCTAACTGCAGCATACGTAATTATTACTTTTTTAATCCTTTTTTCAATGAACCCCCACTATGGATAAGCTACTTCTATGTCTTCTTGTAAACTATTCCTTAGCGTTCAGATTTAGCCTCTCTGAAGATTATCTCAAGGAAAATTATTAGCAGTTATACTATTGCGAATTTCACGCTTATTTTTCCGGTGAATAGATAGTATTACTATTTCCATCAATAATTAACACTGATTTTCCTGGTATTGTTTTGCCTTGATAGTTAAATTCATCTTCTGAAAAATTTGCGACTACTCTTAATGCTTCACCATATTCAGTCATTTGAACGAATCTATCATCTGATATAATTTTAAAATCTGTCATTTCTTTCGTTATTGCTTTTTTGCTAAAATTTGACCATACCTTTGAATGCCTTACAATTGTTTCTTTATGTTTTTCCCACTCGTGTTTATCTATATGATATAAAGGAGGAACATTATAAAGTATCTCATACAACATTCTATTTGTTATTTCGTCTTTAAATTTTAAGGTTCCCCATCCCCACCAATGAGTTGTGATCACTGAATCGTTGTAAACCAACTTATACAATGGGATTGTGTAGTTTGAATCCAAAAATAACTTCTTGTACTTATCCTTTAGTGGTATTTGTTTAGAAAACATTTCGGGAACTCCACCATTACTCGAATAGTATCTCCCTACGTAATACTCACTTTGTTTGTTTTTTGCCATATCCTCGTCCATCCAAGAAAATGATGGCGTTTCTATTCCATGTGCAAAGGCAATAGATTTGCTAGCAAAATCATTTCCGCCCTCAGTTCCTACTACCAGATCCCATTCTTTTTGCAGATACTCCATTCTCGTAATCCTAGCCTGGATATCTTCCTTTTCAGTAGTAATATGTTCTGGCGAATAGTCATCAAAGATTTCTCCAGTGCCATCTGTGTCTAAAAACCATGAGTTAAATGCTAAGCCAGTATTTAAAATCGAAGTTACTCTTTCTTTTACACTAGGCATTGCAAGCGTCGGATTCAACTTTCTACCTGCACCTTGGAATCCTTCAATCTTTTCTCCATTTTTATTTGTTACAGTTGCATTCTCGTAAAGTGAAGCATCCTTAAATTTAGCAGTTTCCCACTTCTCTTTACCTGGTTCATGGATTGAATGATATGAATCATAGGTACCAAATAGATAGCCGAATTCTTCTGCATCTTTTACTAACTCAGGTTTAATGAATCCTTCCTGCCAATCATCCAAGCCGATCCACATATTTTCTAGCCCAGAATCCTTCATGTCCTTTATCACATCTACAGTATTAGCATCTGCCCACTCCTTTATTGGGTCAACTACATCTCCAAGTATGCTTTTTAATAATCTCTTATTTAGGTCAATTAATTCAACGGGATTTAAATTTTCTATTCCTTTGTTTAACAGCCTCTGAGTATCTTTATCTGTTTCAGTAAATACTTCCGGATTATAGAATTCCTTTAGTTGCATTACGGCACTTAAGGCTTTTATTATTCTTTTCTTATTATATTTATCTACATAATCTAAGCTTTTTAAATCTTCAAAAGCTGATGAAAGCTCTGATCCATCCTCAACATTAGTAGTTAATAGCCCCTGAATCCATAATTTCAGTTTTTCGGGAAAAATGTCTCTCAGCTTTGCCCATTTAATATTTTCTTCTGAAATCACAGTTCTGTCCCAAAAATAAGCATGAGGTGCACCATAAAGCTTTTCAATATTACTATTTTCTTTAGCCTTATCCGCCAAGCTTTTGAAGTCCCCCTGTTCAATCAAATAATTTTTATAGGTCTTTGCAACATCAACTGGATTTTTTTTCGTTAAATATACTCTGAAACCATATTCCTTCTCTTTATTAATAGTTGGAAACTCATGATTAAAAGTAAACTCAATATCGTTTTCTGTATTATAAACAATTTCACTATTATAAGGGTTTTTAATTATATATACTAGTGAATACCCACTTTTATCAACTGCAAAAAATTGCATAGATAAAGCCTCAATTACCTTCATTTTTTCTTCACTTAAGTAATTTTTCCAAATTGAATCATTGCTTGGAATATACTTCCCTTGATTTAATGGGAGCATATATCCGTCACCTTTCACTTTTGGCCATGCAAACATGTTGTCTTCATCCTTGCTGGATTTTATGGTTACATCAACATACTTATCTTTTTTTTCGATATCAACCTTAATTCCCTGTTCTGCATAGTTCCAGCTAATGTTATCTCCACTGTCTTTTAAATTTGAAACTTTCATTTTCCCCAATGGTTCCGATACTTTCTCAGTAATTCCATTGGATTCCACCTCAAGCGCAAGTGTCTCAGGATCCACACTAAAGTTAAAGTCTAAATTATTTATTTGTGGCTTACCCTCTATACCTGTATTAATTTTTTCTTTCTTACATCCCGTAAGAACGCTTGTTAATATTGCAGCAATTAACATGATTGATAGAATTTTTTTCATGTAACACACCTCCATACCTAGAGTAATATTGGTTTGTTACACGAATGTCACAAAAAAAAATCTAACCTATTATTTTTTAATTCAAAATAAAAGGCAAGCCCAAATCCTTAGTAGAAAGCTCCTTATTAGAAATCTCGTCAATCAGATTGAGAAAATGATTTTGAAATGTGAATCATACTACCATATAGCTGGGAAAATGGGAGTGAGTACGAAAATGAGTGTAGAAGCTGAAACAATTGAAGCGGTTAAGGAAGTTTTACAAACGCATGCTGTCATTGATGAATTTGTATTTTATATTAAGATTAAAAAAATGTGCGGTTAATATAGTCATTAGTTATGAGCACGATTTACAACTTTCTTAACCTTTTTCCTTTTTAACGGATTATGGCTGTTCAACCTGTTTAAATGAGATCATAAGTCCCAAATACGTCGCTTTATCCAATATCTATTAGAATCATTAAAACAAAACCTCGCTCGGTGAACCGAAAATTTCTTCCTTAATATCATTCACCAAATATTGTTTAAAAGAACACTACCTGACATATGATTTTTATGATATTAACGAATCTACAATAGCTATTTCAATTTAGAACTGTAGCTTTAAAATAAAGATTGATAAAAAAATCCCTTCCAATCCTTGTTCAACAGTTTTCTCAATTTTATATTCGCACTTAACACACATACTTTGATACATTACGAAGTAAAGCCGCTTATTTTACAATCAAGGTACAAAATAGCACCACTATAAAAGCGTATTCGAAAATAACCCGAATACTCTTCATTTAATCTTCCATCGTTTCTAAATAGCCATGTTGTAAACATGTATCTGTCAAAAACTTCATAAGCCTTTAGCAAATGACAATTCAATCGTGCTACTCGTAACGGCTAATTGTCGTTCAATTTATTCATTTAATTATTATTGGCGCTACTTTCATGTATAAATCTAAGGGTCACTTTACAAGAGTGAGCTTTTTTTATTTAAGCTCTTGATATATCTTGAAAGTAATTTTTTTTAATTAAATTTATTTAAGTAGATAATTATCGCAATCCTTATTGAAAACTTTACATATTATAAATTATGAAGGGAGGGGAATTACTATGTCTGAGTACTACGGTAGTGGCACTGGATCAGCATTTGCGTTAATTGTTGTTCTATTCATTCTTTTAATTATTGTCGGCGCTACTTTCATGAATAAAGGTTATTAATACCTAACACCGCCTCTAATGCTCATAACTATTAGGATAAAACAAACTTATCCTTTCACTTCTATTTCATTACTAAGGGTCACAATCCTCCGGTGGCCTTTTTTTTATTTTCCACCTTTCAAAGCATAATAAAAAGCCACGCTAGTGACTTTTTATTATCTAAACTTTAGATTTTTTAGCTTCAAGAAATTTACTTGTGATTACTTTTTCAATGGATTCGTATTTAGAAATTATGGATGTTATTATTGTTAATTTAGGAACTGTAAAGTAAATAATTACTGCAGAAGTAATACCTATAAAAGCACCTACAAGAACATCTAATGGGTAATGAACTCCCACCCAAAGAGTCGAACATACAAAATTGTATGTTCGACTCTTCAGATATTCCAGTTTCAAATTATATATTTATTCTTCAAAGAACATGTATCGTGATTCTGTATCACCAGCTAAGTTCATCACTATTATGTATGAATAATTTTTAAGAATATTGGACAAATCTACATTAAACGATAATTAGCGCAATTTATACGAATAATCCCCTTTTGAACAATAAATTATGAGAAGCATCCGATAATTAGTAAGTTGTGAACAAGATATTAATATTATGTAAACTAAAATTATTTGGCGTGGAGGAGGGATCAAATTCAAAAAGCATAAGCTTTTTACGCCTACGCTTTTTCAAAAATTAATGTTATGACATCGATATTCTTTTACATGCTATTTTTGCTGCTGGAATATCAACACCAGCACCAAGTGCTGCTTCTACTGATTCTCCCCAAGAACCACTGCTAGCCTTTATTTCGCTCCCTGCTGTCAAAACTCCCTCTGCTACAATTTTAACACAATCATAATAGTCTGGATTAGGATTACTTTCAAGATACTGTGCAGCTAATTCGTCTGCTTTCTTTTGTATTGAAAGTCGACCTTGTTCAGCCAATGAACTAAAAACACTCTCAGCTTGCCCACCAAAATGTACTATTTCGTCGTTAATGTCTTGACCAGTACGATGTATTTCTCCCATTTCAGATGACATATATAGTCCTCCCAATCCTTGAAATTTGAACTTTTTAAGTTCACAAATATTTTATCCAACTGAGATTGGTCTTATCCATCAACAACTATTTCTTTTTGGTATATATATAAAATTTAACATGTTTGTCTGGATATTCTTGTCTCTGAATTTAGAAAAGAATGTCCAGACATATTCTAATTTTTACGATAATGGCATGATTTTGTACAGATAATATTTAATGATTAATACGATATTTGGAGGTTATATACTTGCTGCCATTGACGAATTTGTTTTGTATATTGAGTTTGAAAAAATTACTCGAAAAATACGGTTACAAGTTATGAATACTATTTACAGCTCTTCTTAATCTTATGGCAATAATCATAACTCAAATGCACTTATATAAGGGCTGAATTTGTTCTAAATCGTCCTTCATCAGTGTTGACTTTGACTAAACCATAAAGATTCAAATGATTATCTTTCAAGGTGAGTTTCTTATTATTATATACTGCAATGTTCGTGTTTTATTTGAATAATGAAGTGTCCAGCTGATAGACTAATAGCACTTCTACTGTTCAAACACGAATTTTTAATTAGATTTACTACGAAATGGTTCGTGAATTTTAAGTGCTTTTTATTTTGGGCTATGAGAGCAATTGAGATAAGCGACTGTACATTTTATTGATTCTTGATGCGTCTCAGTTTTTTTAGTTGTAGAGCCTGAACTACTATAACAAAGCGTATTCGAAAATATCCCGAATACGCTTCATTTAATCTTCCACCGCTTCTAAATAGCCTTGCTGTAAACATGTATCCGTCAAAAACTTCTTAATCCCCGAAGCAAACGACAATTCAATCGTGCTACTCGTAACAGCTAATATTTCCCCTTCTCCAAAAATCATATGCTTTACTTTTGATCCAACGATTAGCGTTGACTCGGTTGTAATCGTCCGCTCATTACGGTACTGCTTCAGTTCTTTCCTCGGATTTTTGGGCGCTTTCTTTGGCAATTCCTGCGGTGAGACGATTTGTTTTAATTCCTTCATGAAAATCGATGGCACTATGCTTGTTTTAAAGCGCTTATTATACGAAATTAATTCCAAATGGCGAATCGCACGCGTAATACCGACATAAAAGAGTCGCGCTTCTTCCTCGCTTTCTTCTTCCGACTCACTAGGTAAAATCCCTTCAATCAAGTCAATTAAATACACACGATCAAATTCCAAGCCTTTTGAACTGTGCAACGTTGTCAGTGTAATTGCATTCAATTCATTTTTCGTATGAGACGAACGTGCTAAATTTTCAAGTTGCATTAAACGACCTGCAAATTCGGTCATTGTTGACGTATGACGAGCAATTAAACCAAGTACGTCTACAATATCTAGTAAATTTTCATAATTAAAACCGAGTTTCTCACTCATATTTTTCAAAGAACGCTCATATCCAAAGTCGTAACGGATATGCTCTAGCATGGCTGTTGGCGTCGTTTTATCAAATTGAATGCTATCATACGTTTTGCGAATCCTCTTAATATATTCAGGCTGATAATCCTTTAACTCAACATGCTCTAATAACTGTGTGAATACACACCCATCTGTTGGCACTTTCTGTAGTGCTTTCAATTGCGATGGTGTAATATAAGCATTCATTTTTCTGTAAACTTTTTCAAATACCGTGATATTTTTTGTATTGTACGCTAGACGCATGAAGTTCATAATATCCTCCACGACCCAATGCGTGAAAAAGCGAATCGTGGAATCTTTCATATAGAAAGGCAAACCTGCTCTGTCAAGCGCGTCCATAAGCGGAATGGCTGACATATTATTTCTATATAAAATAGCCGTTGAGCCACGCTTAGACAGATTTTTCAACTGATCCACTAAATATTTGGCCTGTAAATTGTAATTCTCTAGGATTTTAAACGAGATTGACTCTGCTGCAGGATTTTCCGTAAACATTTGTTTGTTATAACGCTCTTTATTACGCTGAATGAATATATTGGCTGGCTCTACAATCGAAGCAGATGAACGATAGTTTTGCGTCATAAGTAAAACCTGCGCTTCCGGATATGTCTTTCGGAAATTCAACAAATAATCTGGCTCTGCACCGCGCCAGCTATAAATGGCCTGATCCTCATCCGCTACGACGCATAAATTTTGATGGACTGCGACGAGCTTGGCGATTATTGCATGTTGAACGGGTGATGTATCCTGACTTTCATCAGTTAAATAATAATCGTAACGGCGTTGGTATTGCGCCAGCACATCTCGATCTTTCGTGAAAATATCATTCGCCATTAATAGCATATCGTCAAAATCAATTAACAAACGCTCACTACCTGCGCGTTTATATTCCTCATAACGTCGTAAAATCTCGACTTTTTTTGGCACCTTTACTTCTGCAATTTCCCATTCCTGTTCTGGCAGCATTTTATTTTTGATGAACGTTATGTACGTCAGTAGCTCGTCTAACTGATCTTCGGTAATTTTTGAGCCATTTACTTGTTCAAAAATCTCTCGAAGCACTCCCTTTTTTGAAATAACACCAGGCTTGTCCGATTCTTCAATGATGCCGTACGAAATGACCTGACGATCAAGTGTCTGCCGTACAACTTGAAATGCTAAACTATGAATCGTCGAAAAATCAACCGGTGGCAAATGCGGGAAAAACTTTGCAAAACGTGCCTTCATATCAACTGCCGATGCCTTACTAAACGTGACAGCCTTTATGCGAGAAGGTTTCACACCAAGCTCCTCAATCATATAGCCAATACGCATAATAATCGTCGTCGTTTTTCCTGAACCGGGAGATGCCAATAGTAACAGCGGGCCATTCGTTTGCAACACCGCCTGCGTTTGCACATCATTCAGACGAACGCCAAGTGAACGCTCCTTTTCCTCAAAATACGCTTTTTGCGCTACATTCATATAAATCGCTCCGTTCTAAAAAATCTATTTGTTATTATACCAAATGATGAGGATTCATCCGAGGGAAAGCAGCACAATTATAAAGCAAAGAAAGGATAAATGTAAGCGGTAAATAGCGCCCACCTGTTGTTCAGGGGACGCTATTGTTATCATAATTTAAATGATTATTTTATTGTATCTTAAAATTAGTCAGAATCTTATCTGATCTGGGCATGAGCGAATCTAACGCTGTGTGTCCTGTACATCGATTGATGGTAATTGCTCTAGCGAATAGCTATTCTACAACTCAATATTGATCAAAGTTTTTGTCCTAAGTAACTAAAATGGTGACATACATTCATCTGCCCCACATATGAGATTTTATACATAAGTCCATTGCACTTATCTGATCAAGAAACTTAGTTCATTGGGCTTCCTCGTCGGCCGAGGGACCGTAGATGCCTGGCACCGAAATATCAAGTAGGCGCAAGTATACCCCGAGCTGCGCTCGATGATGGATCATGTGGTTTAATCCGAAGGTGCGGAATGCCGTCGCTCGCGGCTCTCGGCGGATGATATGGTCACCATGGCGTAGCGTCCATTCTTCGCCAAGCGTATTTTCGTCACATTCGGCGAGCAACTTTTCAAACTTGCCGACGTTTGCGTCAAACTCATCCATTACGTCAGATCGTTTTTCCAAAGGTTCCCGTCGCAGCGGAACGGTCGAAAGATCAAACTCCGCGAACTGAAAAATCGCGATTTGCCAGTTCAGCAGGTTGATTAGGTGTGTGGCCAGCCCGCCGAGTGTCATTGATTTCTCATGTGGCCTCCATGACATATGCTCCTCGGGCAAGCGTTCGAGAATGCGACGCGTAGTTGCCAATTCATAAGTTGCGTCACCGACAATCAATTGTTTAACCATAATATTCCTCTCCTCCTTATGGTTAGCATACTATAAATTCCATTCGAGTAGAAAGCTCTCTATTATTTGGCGTGGAAGTTTGGCTATTTTGAACACAACCAATCACGTCTTGCAATGCGGAATGAGTTAATGTTTATGTTTAAATTATTAATAACCACATTCTTATCTAAATAATGAAGTCGTTGCACGAGAGTTCATCTCTTAGCGCAACGACTTCATTATTTGTTAAATTTGTTGAATGTATTTGATGTTGTATATCTTCTAGCCATTTCGAATACAATAATTGTTTCGTTATCAAGCTTTTGATTAATGATAGTTGGTTGCCAAGAGCTAACTATCGCTAATCATTTATCCTATTCCCTTTTATTTGTACAATACTTTTACAATTACGGGATAAGAATTTGCATACCATTTCGAGTTAACGGCATTAGCACCAGCAAAATCTATCTAAAATATTTACAGGTGTTTAAAGCTTAGATAATTTAGAATAAATGTAATTAAAATATGTCTTTTCTATCCTTGTCTTATAATTTCAATTAATATCACTTCCACTTTTTGGTTTACTTTTATTTGAAGTTCGAGCATCCTTGACACTTTCTCTAATACATTACGATATTCTTGAGAATATGTAGGGTATAATGATTCTTGCCTTTCTAAATTTTGATATACAACTAAAATGTTATTATGTAAAGCCACCAATTGGTTATACTTATTAACATTAGAATTCTTATCTGTATTTATTGTAGGATCATTAACATAAATAAAAATGTTTTTCCCTGCTGTGTTTATATTGCTTTGTTTAAAATCAATCTTTATTGTTATGCAATATTTCGCAAGTTTGCAGTTTAATGTTTATTTCACCCTTATTTTTAACAATTAAATGTTGACTCTATTGAAATTCCATTTACTAATTTTTACAATGAAAATAACGCTGTGAGAGTAATCGAGATTCACTAACACGTACCGTTGCCCATCTCGATCGCTCTCACAGCGTAAAAAAAGCCTTCCATTTTTTACGGAAGGCTTGAAAACAAATGGTCACTACTGCAATTTTTATAATTTACTAAAAGATTGTTATGGCATGCTGAATTAAGTTCGATAAATTTTTAACTCCTTCAGGTACTAAATGAACGTCACGCCATCAGGTTCGAAATATTCCGAATGATTAGTCGTTGCGGAATGCCAATCAATTAATGTGATATTATCGTACATCCTTTACATCTCTTTCCCAAAACGTGGTTCTCGTGTATTTACTAAATAAATATTGGCATTCGAGAAAGCCCCAATAGACCCGTCATGTGCCACGATCCTTTTAAAATTTTTTAAACGAAGGTTTCCATTCTGACAAATCCTGATAAACAAATGTTATATTGTCACATATTTTATCTGCAACTTCGTACATATGTTTTATATCATTGGCCGTAAATAATATATATCCTTTGCGCCCAGTACTGTCTACAATAGTTGGTATGGTGTCGCCCTCTTTTACTAATAGATCAATTAATACGATCTCGGATATGTTAGCTAACCCTTCATACTTGATTTCTTTTAAGCAACCTCATAATACACCCCTGTTTTTTCATCTAATGTCTGTACCACCTAAAAATTCAAAACCTGTTATAAAAGCGCTTTTAGTTCCAAAATGAAGACTTGATGATTACTATTTATAACGCTACGGTTCGAAACCCTTCTGGCTAATGAAAAGTTCATCTTCCGAAAAATACTGCCGCATTCGTTTATATACCATTTGATAGACGGATGGATCATACCATTCTTCCATTTCCAAATTTCTATATAACGCTTGTAAGCCCATCTTGTGTGTTCGTTTACCACCACTGCCGTCCCCCATAAAATAATCGTCAATACATACTCGGTTAACCAAGGGACGCAATATTTCTGCAAATCGCTCGCTACTTGGTAATACAGGTGCGATGGCAACCTGTGCAGGAATACCGGATTCAGCAAGCAGTTGGAGTGTTTTAAGCCTTGCTGGAATAGGAGGAGCATAGGGCGTAAAATGCTTGCGAATATCTTCCCTATCAGTCTCTACTGTCATACTTACCCGAACTTTATCTTTAAAATGTTGTAGCAAATCGATATCTCGACTTACAAGTGGGCTTCTAGTCTGTACAAATAAAAAGTCAGGGGGATCTTCTACCATAACTTCTAGTAAAGATCGCGTCACTTTTTCCTTATGCTCTATTGGTTGATACGGGTCTGTACTTGATGACATAAAAATGGTTACATTCCCTTTGGCTTTGGCGCGATGGAGCTCCTTTTTTAATAAACTGGCAGCACCGTTTTTAACATCGACCCAATTTCCCCATTCTCCTTCTCGAAAAAGAGCTACAGGCATTTCGCGTACATAACAATAGGAGCACCCAAATGAACAGCCTGTATAAGGATTTAGTGAATGAGTATATCCAGAAAGAAAGCCAGTCCCTTTATTCAGAATGGTTTTCGGACTTTTATAGAATAAATCACTTTTCATGACGGAAACTCCATTCAATTTACGGCAATAATAAATCATTGCTAGATGATGCATGCTTTTCTAGATCCAGGAGCAGTGACTTCATTTCTAATCCCCCCCGATAGCCAGTTAATGAGCCATTCTTTCCTATTACACGATGGCACGGTACGGTAATTAATACCGGATTAGCCCCAATAGCCGCACCTATAGCACGGACAGCTGCTGGTTTATTAATATCATTTGCAATGTCGGAGTAAGATTTGGTCTGTCCATAAGGAATTTCACAAAGTGCATTCCAGACTGCTTGCTGAAATTGTGTACCTACGTATTCAAATGGAACAGTAAAGGTTTTTCGCTTTCCTTCGAGATACTGAGTGATTTCAACAACATAGAGTTCAAGTTTTTCATCATCTTCAACAAGAGGACTTCCTGGAAAGCGTTTTTTAGCCCATTCGAACAATTCCTCGAATGGTTTGTTCTGTGAACCTACAAACACAAGCCCCTTTGAGCTTGATGCAATATAAAAATTCCAATCCTTAAACTTTAGTAAAGTCCAATAAAGGGTTGGTTTAATCTTTGTTTCCATTGTTCTTTTCCTCCATTTTAATCATTTGACGAAATTGTGCTGGTGTCTGTCCAGTTTTCTTTTTAAATAAAGTAATAAAATAAGCCACGTTAGCCATACCCACACATATGGCGATATCTCCAATCGCTTTATTTGTCTGAATCAAATACCTTTTAGCTACGTGTACTCTAACTTGTTGAATATACTCAACCGGCGTGATGCCTTTAATCTTTTTAAATGTTCGATGCATATGATACGGACTCCCATGACAAATATTTGCTAACGATTCCAGCGTTAATTTTTCTGTAAAATTTTTATCAATGTATTCCGTAATTACATCAACCCACTCGCTATCAGGCAGATTTTCATTAGTGGGCTTGCAACGTTTACAAGGGCGAAAATTTGCGCGTAGAGCTTGTTCTGCGTTTGGAAAAATGCATACATTTTCTTTTTTCGGAACGCGTGATTTACAGGATGGTTTACAAAATATCCCTGTCGACTTTACAGCGTAGAAAAATTGATTATTGTACGCTGTATCATTATTTATAATTGCTTGCCACTTTTCATCTGTTATCATTTCCACATCATTCGAAACGCTATGATCATAGCTCTCTATATGTCCGTTATTGATACTATCTGGCATTTATCTCACCTCTCCTTACAATATACTACCTATAATTTCAGAATGTACAATTCTGGGAATGGAATAGCAAGATATTGAAGTTTAATTTTTTTATCCCGCATTAACGGGCTGTAAGACTCCAACCTCAAAACATAGAGAAATCGTAGAAGTTTAGGTGGGAGAAGAACAGCCCGTAAAAGCCCGATTGGTTTAACTAATGATAAGTGGGGGATGAAGAAAACCCCCACTGATCAAAGTTTCACTTTATTTAGAATCGTGAAAAATGATTCCAAGACCGTATCGTTCTCCAGAAGTAACGGTGCTTACTCCGTGACGAACCGTATTTTTGTAATATCCTCTTTTACCTAGGACAGGTCTATGGTTAGTAGGAAAGATCAGCGCACTGCCTTGTTCTAAAGTAATGACATGTCCCCTACTCTGAGCACGTGGAATTTGTTCCACTAATAGAGACTCTCCACCGCAAAAGTCTTTATCTCGTTGATTTAATACAAATACTACTTGAAACGGGAAAAATATATCGCCATATAAATCTTGATGCAAACAATTAAACCCACCTGTTTCATATTTTAATATTAAAGGTGTCGGTCTAGTTTGTTCATATTTTTCACAGGTGTTCAAAAAGTTTTGAAGCTGATCTGGAAACTGTTCTGTTTTCTTTAAATAACCCAACCACCGATTGGCTGTTTTGGCCAATTCTAGATAAAAGGACTCTCTTAAACTTTGGATGATATCAGGTAATGGATAGGAAAAATATTTGTACTCTCCATTCCCGAAGCGATATCTCGTCATATTGATTGTCGTTCTGTATGACTCTTCCTCACGATACAATTCAATGAAGAATTCACATTCCTCATTTGTTAAAATCGTTGGTAGCTTTGCATATCCTTGCTCATCTAATTCATTTTGAATTGAATCCCAATTTAAGTTTTCGACACGCGTTTTTATATCTTGGACCATTTTTATCAACTCCTATTTAGCATTCTTAATAACTAACACTATAACCTCATAATTAGAAAAAAATAAGGTGTTTAGAATGTAATAGCAAGATAACAAAATTAGTAAAGATTATTATGTGATAAAGTAAAGTTACAATAGAAAATCGTAATAAGATGAGGAGAATGAAAAAGTGACATGGCATGAAGTCAATGATGATATTGTAATTACATTACCTGAAAATTTCGATATGAATGCAAACCTAGGCTATCTAACAAGGGAAAAAAATGAATGTATGTATGAAATAGAAAACGATACAATTACAAAAGTTATAGCCATTGGGGAAAATCGGTCCTTAGTACAGTTAAGCGTAATCGATAATGAACAAATGGTTGTTCAATTCCTGAATGATTCTAGACCTATTGAAAAGTGGCAACGGGAAGAGGTTGTAAAATATATTCATGAATGGTTTGATCTCGATAACGATTTAACGCCATTTTTTGAAATGGCAAAAGAAGATCCATTACTTAAAATGCCTGCCCGAAAATTCTATGGATTGCGAGTTATCGGCATTCCCGATTTATTTGAAGCTTTATGTTGGGGAGTTTTAGGGCAACAAATTAACTTAGCCTTCGCGTACTCCTTAAAGAAGCAATTTGTAGAAGGATTTGGCGATTCCATCGAATGGAATGGTAAAAAGTATTGGGTGTTCCCATCGTACGAACGAATTGCACAGTTAACACCTACTGACCTAGCGGATATAAAAATGACGGTAAGAAAAAGTGAATATATTATAGGAATTGCTAGATTAATGGCAAGTGGAGAATTATCGAGGGAAAAATTAATGAAAATGAACTTTAAAGATGCTGAAAAAAACTTAATTAAAATACGAGGAATCGGTCCTTGGACAGCCAATTATGTTCTAATGCGCTGCCTTAGATTTCAGACAGCCTTTCCAATCGATGATGTGGGTCTTATTAATTCGATAAGAATATTACGTAATATGAACCAAAAACCTACGAAGGATGAAATCTTAGAAATATCGTTGCCATGGAAAAACTGGGAATCATACGCTACCTTTTATTTATGGCGAGTCCTTTACTGAATAATTACAACTTAAATCGTGATATTAACCTTGATATGAGAACAACTATAAAGAGCATGTTTTGAAAAAGATTGATCAAAACACGCTCTTATTTGAAATGGGGCAGATTAACTAAATGGAAAAGAGCCAAACCCTTAGCCCTTAGTGCTACACCAATTAGCATATCTAAAAGACACCAAGCTTCTGCTCAAGCTTTTACTCACCCTTACACATCAATTTCAATGCCAATTCCTTGCTGCTTTGCCTTTTGAAATATTCCTTTTGCGACAGCTAAATCATAGTAAGCTGCACCTACTGATTTAAAAATTGTTATCTCATGTTCATCTTCTCTACCATTTCTAGTCTCTGTGACAAGTTTACCAAGTTCGCAATATATCTCATCGAATGACCATATGCCTTTTTCAGCAGCATGAATAAATTCTCCGGCTTCATTTTTTACTCCATTAAAATCATCTACTACAATTTTCTTAGCCTTCAAAATCGATGTTTCATCAATTTCGCGCATACTAGGTAAATATGAACCTATGCCATTAATATGAGCACCTGGCTTTAAATTATCTCCATCTAAAACGGCACTAGTTGATCTTGTAGCACAGCAAATAATATCAGCTTGCTTTACTGCTTCGGATACTTCTTCTATTACTTCAAATGGAATCTTTATACCATATTCTTCTAATTTATCACCAAAACGATAAGCTTTTGATGTTGTTTTATTTACTAGTAATATTTTAGTTATAGATCTCACAGCTAATACCCCTAGTACTTGCTCAAAAGCCATCCCACCTGTCCCGATTACTGTTAGTATAGTTGCATCTTTTTTAGCTAAATAATCTGTAGCAATTCCACTTAAAGCCCCAGTTCTTAGTCGAGTTAGATACGAGGCATTCATCATAGCCATATGTGTACCATTCTCTGCGTCAGTTAGTAATAAGACACCTTGAGTTGTTGGCATTCCCATTGGAGAATTTTTAGGGAAAATGGTAACAACCTTTACAGCAGCAACTTCACTAACTAAATCGGCACTTGGCATATATAGTGCCGACGCATCATGATCTGGAAAGTCTATAACAGTACGATGCAAGTTCACAATTTTGTTTTCCTCTTTTGCTTTTAATACCTTCCTAACGTCCGCTATAGCATTTTTCATACTATAGCTCTTCAAAATTTGTTCTTCATTTAATATCAACATATCGAATACCCTCCAATGAATCGTATCATTACGACTCCATAGTCCCGACTGGGATTTTTTTTGTGTCATCTGTTTTCGAATCTTTTTGTATTTCAGTATCTAAATTCTCTTGACTACGATCTTTAACAGCCCAAATGGCAATTAATGAAACGATTGCTGTAAAGATAATATATAACGCAATTGGTACATAAGAATTATCAAATTTAACTAATAGAGCTGTTGCTACTAATGGAGCTGTTCCTCCTGCTACAGCTGCACCAATTTGGTATCCTAAAGTAATCCCTGTGTAACGAATTTTTGCGTCGAATATTTCTGAAAACATTGTGCCTAGCACTGCCGTAATTGGCGACCAAATAACGCCTAGACCGATTATTGTAGCTACTACAAGCAATAAGGCTGATTGTTGTTGTAACATCCAGAAATAAGGAAATGCAAATAGTATCATTCCAACAGTTCCAATAATGTATAACTTTTTACGACCGTATTTATCTGATAAGCTCCCCATTATCGGAATTAAAATCGTCGTAATAATTGTTGCAATCATTACGGCATTTAGAGTGACTGTTCTAGAAAAACCTAAATTTGATGTTGCATAGGATACAACAAACGTACCAAAAATATAAAAAGGTGCTGTTTCTACAATCTTGGCTCCAATAGCAATTAATACTTCACGCCAATAGTTTTTCAACGTCTCTATAATTGGTAGTTTTGGAATCTCACCTGATTCTTGAACCTTTTTAAATGAAGGCGTCTCATCAATACCTTTACGAATCCATAAACCAAATAAAACTAAAAATGCACTTATTAAAAATGGTATACGCCATCCCCAAGTCATAAAAGAGTCTTCAGGAAGTAAAGTCATAAGAGACAAGGCAATAGTTCCAAACACCATACCAATCGTTACACCCATTTGCGGAATAGCTCCATATAATCCTCTTTTTTCTTTTGGTGCATATTCTACAGCAAGTAAAAGTGCTCCTCCCCATTCTCCACCAATACCTAACCCTTGCACTAATCTTAAAGTAATCAATAATATTGGAGCCCAGATGCCAATTGCTTGATATGTAGGAAGTAACCCCATCCCAAAGGTTGCAATCCCCATCAAACTCAACGTTATTACTAATGTTTTTTTACGGCCAATCTTATCTCCAATATGGCTGAAAATTACCCCACCAAACGGTCTAATAAAGAATGATAATGCAAATGAAGCGTAAGCAAGTAACAAACCTACTGTTGGATCTTCATTCACAAAAAACACTTGATTAAAAACGAGTGCAGCAACTGTGCCATACAAAAAGTAATCAAACCATTCAATCGAACTCCCTACCAAACTAGCAATCCAAATCTTTCTCATTTGTTTTGCATCCATATACTTTCCCCCTTTGTTTAAAATTGAAGTGGTGCTTCAATTTCATTCTAGTTCTTACTTTACAATCGACCGAATTCTCTGTCAATAATGTAAATTATTTTTTTATTATGACTTTCTATTGAATCGTGTATAGAATTAAATATTATAATCAATAAAGGAGCTTGATATAATGACATCAGATTTTCTAGGGGAAACATTAAA
This sequence comes from Lysinibacillus xylanilyticus, assembly GCF_001183605.1. Taxonomy (GTDB): domain Bacteria; phylum Bacillota; class Bacilli; order Bacillales_A; family Planococcaceae; genus Lysinibacillus; species Lysinibacillus xylanilyticus. The sequence goes on from NZ_LFXJ01000005.1 coordinate 1,139,560, forward strand.
AAGAATACGCAAAGAAAAACAATATACTTTAAAAATGCTAGCCTCTCAAACAGGAGTTTCTATTAGCTTCTTATCTCAGGTGGAAAGAGGAAAATCCAATGTAACATTAGAATCTTTGAAGAAAATTTCAGATGCTTTAGAAGTAAATCCAAGCGTTTTCTTTACTACTAACAATGAAGAATTAAATGAAATACGTTCCCAATTCCATTATTTGGACTTATCAGATGGTAATATAGGTGCTTCCTATTTACCAATACTCGTTACGTTAAAAGCTGGAGAAAATGAAGGAAATGCTTTTTCACATGACGGTCATGAATTTATTTATATTGTAGAAGGTGAATTAACCGTTATTATTGAAGAACAAGAATTTGTTTTAAAAGAAAACGAATCTAAAATGTTTGATGCTAGGAAAACACATTATTGGTACAATTATCAAAATAAACCTGTTAAGTTCCTGCTTGTCTCATCTCAATAAAAAAAGACTATGAAGTACAACTAAAAGAGCCATGCTACATGTATAACGTAGCATGACTCTTAAAAGCTGTTTCAAATACAACCAACTTCTTTTTCACCAGTATTGACGAGATCTGTTTACACTTTATTACAAAAGTTAGAAACAAAATCGCAGTCACAGGTTGAATCTGTCTAAAATGCCTTTATCAACATAATTTGATTGTCCACTAAAGTACTTTGATAGACGATTTGTGATTTCTAGACTTCAATAAAAATATTTATAAAATTTTATTAATTGGTAAATACAATTCTACTGTCGTCCCTGTTCCTTCTTTACTTGTAATTTTAATTTCACCTTTATATAATTTCACAATCCTATTTGCAATGCTTAGTCCTAAACCAGAGCCCTCTGTTTTTCGGGTTCTTGCTTTATCCACCCTGTAAAATCGTTCAAAAATATTATGAAGCTCTTCCTTAGGTATTCCAATTCCATAATCTTTTACACGTATAATCACATGTTGTTGATCCTTTTCTATAAATACATCAATTTGATCCTTACTATATTTCATTGCATTATCCAGCAAAATAATAATAAGTTGTTTGATTTTTAATTCATCTGCAAGTATAACAATTGGATCTTCTGCATAATGTAATGATATTTCACGACTATAAACTTGTTTCAATTGATTTATAACACCTTGGCATGAAGACACCAAGTTTAGTTCATTCAATTCTAGTGAAATTTCGTTTTCTAAAGTCGCTAAGTCTAAAAGTGTCTGTGTCATTTTTTGCATTCTGGTTGCTTCCGAAGTAATGGCATTGATTGCTTCATCGGTCATATCTTTATTATCTAATCCATGTCTTCTTAAAAAATCTGCATAGTTCATAATGATGGTTAAAGGTGTTTTTAATTCATGGGACGCATCAGACACAAACTGTTTTTGTTTTTCCATATTTTCTTGAAGTCGATGAATCATTTGATTAAATGTTTTTGCCATTGTATGAAGTTCATCTTTTGTCTGATTTTGAATGGCGATGGGCTTAGGAACCCCACTTATCTCAATTTCCTCCATAGTTTTAATCATGCTTGAAATGGGCTTCATAATCATATTGGACAACCATTTGCCACCAAGTAAGGAAAAAATCGCAGCTAATAAGGTGCAGAGGCCTAGAATGGCACGAAGTATCTCTTTATCAGTTTCAAAACCTAATAATCGTTCTCCAATTTCTACACTCCCGGTAATTTGATTACCATTTTTAATTGGAACACGAACAATTAATACCTGCTCCTCAACTTGTTCTGCCGAAATCAAATGTGTTTGTGCTTGCTTTGTTTTAACGTATTGACCTTGCATCGTTTTTAAAAGTAATGCATCATTGGTTATTTCGTGAATGACGTTGTTATTCGGATCTATAATTCTAATATAGGAATGGGGAGTTAAAAAATCACCTAATTCTTCGTTAATATTGCTGGATGCATCGAGTGAATCAATAACTTTTATTAAGTCCTCGGCTTTTTGAAACAGTTCTACTTCTTCCATATTAGTCGAAAATTTCGTAAACGAGAAGTAGACAGCGATATTGACAAGTATCAAAATACACAGCATCCAAGCAGTCGTTAATAGATTAATTTTTGTAGTAATCCTCATTTGTTTTCTCCTTTATGGTATACCCCACTCCCCAAACGGTCGTGAATAATGGGGAGGAAAATCCTTCGTCTATTTTTTTTCTGAGATGGGCTACAGTGACATCGAGTATGTTGCCTTCACCTTCATATTCCCATCCCCAAACATTCAGTAAAATATTTTCCCGTGTGACTACTTTGTTTTTATTCATGACTAAATAAAGTAAAAAGTCATATTCCTTGGGTGTTAACGTAATGTTTTTCCCACTCCTAGTGACTTCCCTTGCATCTGCATCAATTACTAAATCATTCACCTTCAATACGGAATTCTCATGAATTGCTTTAGGTTGATTGCGTAAACAAGCACGAATTCTCGCCAATAATTCCTCGATTCTGAATGGTTTGGGCACGTAGTCATTCGCTCCTTGATCTAAGCCGGATACGATATCTAATGTAGTATTTCGAGCTGTTAAAAGAATAACAGGAACATTCCTGTTTTCCTTTCTTAGCCTTCTTAATACCTCAATTCCATTTAGCCCAGGCAGCATCACATCCAATAAAATTAAATCAAAGTTTGTTTGTAAGGCTGCTTCAAAACCTGCCCTACCGTCATGTTCTACTGTGACCTGATAACCTTCATATTCCAGCTCCATTTTTACGACACGTGCTATTTGCGTTTCATCTTCAATTAAAAGAATATGTGCTTTCACTTCATACTCATCCTCTCTCCATATATCAATTTCGCCTTGGCGTAATTTTGTCCGGATTTTGAATTGTTCTTGCACAATTCATTCCTTTGAAAATCCGTGACATCCGCCGGAGGATTTATCTTTTTCAGTAGGTGTTTTCTGCTGAATGAAGATAAAAGTATTTCTCTATAATTCATTTTTTTCGAGCACAAGTCGAAACAGTTCAAACAATAGGAAGTTAGAAAATATCCAAACTCCACCACAAATATAACCACCTACAATGTCACTGGGAAGAACATTGGTCGATAATATATTCCCAAACGCGAGCCCCGTTAATAAGAGTAAACCCAATAAAGGAATAATAATTGTCAAATAATTGTTTTTCAAGTGACGTACAAGTAAAAATATACATGTTCCATAAATGATAATTGTCAAAGTGGCTTTTAAATCAGGAAAATTGGATGAATGAAATTCTCCCCTAAATCCAATCGATTGGAGGAGCGAAAAAACCTCCACGATGAATGCATGAAAAGGAATACCTCCCAATATGGAAACAATGAGTAGAAGATACTCTAGTAACCTGTTCTGTTTCTTAATCCAAATACTTATGATGGTTACAGCTATAATGCTGCTAAGTGTGATCGACTGTTGGAAAATCAAAAGCTCTCCCAACCAGTTAATATAAATATTAGAATGAACTACATATTCTGCGATTTGATTAAACTCGGCAACATCATTTTCAAGATAATCTTGTACTATTCCAAACATTAGGATCACCAAACTAATTAGAGCTGACGCTAGGAATATAAGAAAAATATCTGTCGCTCTTATTGTTTTAAATCGGTTTTTTAACCATGTTATTGAACGAATAAAAAAGTTTTTAATTTGAATTTTATAAAACCTAAATATGAGGCAACTTCCTAACAAAACAGCCAAAACAATAAGAAAAACTATTAAATATTTACCTGCTGCTTGATGGAAAGTATCCCATTTTGGACCTAATACTTTTCCAAGGGTAATGAAACAAATTCCCCATAAAGAAGCACCTGTATATGCCGGTATGATGAATTTTCGGAAAGGAATTTTTGAAACACCTGAAACATAGCCAGTAAAATGCCTTACACCAGGGATAAAATAAGCAAAAACTAATAATTTACTGCCTGATCGTTCAAACCAAGCAGCTATTTTTTGATATTTTTCTGGTCCAAGGTGTACATATTTACCATACTTCTCTATTAGTTTATAGCCCCCTGCCTTTCCTATCCAATAAGTTAACGTAATTCCTGCACCAGCAGATAAAAAGACTGTGAGAATGGCTAAAAAATAATTCATTTCCCCTTTATAAACAAAGAATCCTGCATAGCTCATTAAAAATTCACCAGATATAGGAAGAGCCATGAGTTCTAAAAAGATCCCTATAAATAAAATCAAATAGCTGTGTTGTTCAAATAAAGTAATTAAATATGACATAAAAGCCTCCAAATTTATTAACAAATTTAATCAAAAGAGCAGGAAGCACCTTAACTTTAACTACAATTTATCACTATTTTGAAAGTAATGGTGCCTATTAAGGAATTTTTAAGTTTTTATATAGGAAATGGACAGTTTTGTTTTATAAACTAAGGATGCACTAATTTAGAGTGCTTAAAAATTTTTAGATTTCATGTAAGTAACTAGTAAAGCATTCAAAGTTTTTGAGATTTTAAAATCATTTTGGGAGGTAAAAAAATGAAAAAGTAGTAGAGGCAACTATGCAAAGAGTCATACTCATAATTGTGTGGTTATCATTCCTACTTGGGGGGTATTTCTGCTTACCAGTTGCAACGAGATTATTTACCTGCTATTCAATGACTACTTACAAAAAGGAGATGAGTTCTATGAAAGGAAACTTATCCTATTCTGAACAAACTGAATTAGTCCAACGTTCCAGTTGGGAATTGTTAAGCAAAGTACCGGAAGTTACTATTTTCTTCTGGATCATCAAGGTTTTATGTACAACTGTTGGGGAAACGTTTGCTGATTTTTTGAATTTGAATCTTGGATTTGGGTTAATGAATACGACCATCATTATCGGAGTCGCCTTTTTTATTGTTTTATATCTTCAATTTAGAGTAAATAAATATGTCCCAGGTATTTATTGGTTAACAGTTGTACTTATAAGTGTGTTTGGTACATTGGTAACAGATAACATGACAGATAATATGGGAATACGCCTTGAGGTTAGTACCATAATTTTCTCAGTACTTCTTGGATTAACTTTTCTTTTTTGGTATCTTAGTGAAAAAACATTGTCTATCCACTCAATTTATTCAAAAAAAAGAGAAGTTTTCTATTGGCTTACCATTCTATTCACCTTTGCACTTGGAACAGCAGTTGGCGATTTATATTCTGAACAATTAGGTTTTGGCTATCTTAAAACAGGATTAACAGTCATCGTCATCATTGCTTGTATATTCCTGTTATGGAAAATGAAATTGAATGGAATATTAGCCTTTTGGATTGCATATATTTTGACTCGTCCGCTTGGAGCATCACTCGGAGATTACTTATCGCAACCAAAAGCTAATGGAGGATTAGGTTTAGGGACAACTGTTACAAGTGTCATTTTTATTGTAGCTATATTAGCCATCATAATGTATCTTGCTGTTTCAAAAATTGATATAACAGCAAAAAATGAAACAGTAGTGAAAAATGGAAACAAGAAAAATGTTTTGGTACAAACCATTGTGGTATTGTGTATGTTCTTAGTTCTTGGAGTAGGCAGTTATATTTGGCGCAGTAACCAAATCGCATCACAGTCTGATTCATCGCAAACGACAATAGCTGGACAGTTATCTGATTTTATTAATATTGAGAATGACATACTAAAATCTATTAACTCAAATGAATTTTCCACAGCGAAAAAAATTGCGGACGATTTGGAACATCAATGGGATACACAGGAACCTAGACTAAGAGCAATTGATGGCAACACATGGACGGAAATTGATGGTACGATAGACGTTGTATTAGCATCCGTTCGTTCATCAAACCCTGATGCCAACAAGTGTAAGTCTGCTCTTACCAATTCACTTAGTGTTATAAACAGTGCAAATAAATAAAAATTTAAGGGAATCGCAAATCGCGATTCCCTTTTTGTGTTGACGAAGCGAATGAACTAATTTATCAATCGTCTCCGATTCCTTCCCCTGGTCACTTAGGAGAGACAACAGATTATCGAGCGTTTTGGACCATCATTCGTACCTGTACTGATCGTCAGGAAGACCGGCGAATCCGCGTAGGTGTATTCTCATCTCGGAGCGGTCGCCGCGTGCTGTAAGGGTTAGAGTCACGCATTGGAAGGGGTTTTAATGCCCATTAGGTTCCAATGCCAGTTTATATTTATGCTATTTTTTAAATTAAATCACAAAAGCATCAATGATACTATAAATGCTGAAAAACTAGCAGATCCAGCAAAACGTGCAGATGTAGAAAGCATGGATCCATTGCTTTTCCTAATCCTGTTGAAGCAGGACAATAATAATAACTCCAAATTTCTATAAGTTGTCGTTTTGTTTTTTTCTCATCTATGATAAAAACTAAAGTTGATATCATGATCCCTATTATTGAATGCTTCCGTATATAAAGACACTACTGTATCTATAGTTTTTTTCTGCATAAAAAACCAGTTCCCTTAAGGTACTGGCTTGGTATATTCCACATACAATTACTTGTAAAATTTCATTCGCTGTTCAAGTGGTTGAAATTCTTTTTCACCTGGTGTTACCGTCGGATTGCCAAATGGCATTTGCGCAATAAGCTTCCAATTTTCGGGGATATTCCATTCTTTTTTCACTTCATCATCAATTAGTGGGTTATAATGTTGTAAAGAAGCTCCTAATCCCTCTGCTTCTAAACCTGCCCACACAACTAATTGGTGCATTCCTGATGCTTGATTTGACCAAATTGGAAAGTTCTCAGCATATGCAGCAAATTGCTCTTGAAGCGATTTAACTACAGCCTCATCTTCTAGGAATAATACTGTTCCATAACCTGCCTTAAAGGAATCCATTTTTTGTTGAGTCCCTGAAAAATCTCTATCTCCAACTACTTTTCTTAATGTTTCAGTTGTGATGTCCCATAATTTATTATGTGCCTCACCTGATAATAGAACAATACGTGCAGTTTGAGAGTTGAATGCTGACGGAGTATATTTCACAGCAAATTCTACAATTTCTTTAATTCTTTCATCCGATATTTTTACCTCTTTATTAATTCCGTAATAAGTACGTCTTTCTTTTAGTGTAGTGTAGAAATCTTTTGTCATAATTTCCGTCCTCCTAATTTACTGTAATTGTTGGTTACACGTACTGCATCTGTCGCTCAAGATTTTTTCCTATAAAATCAAATCTTCAAACGGCTTTTTCTTTCTAAAGACCATGCCGGATTACAGCAGGAACCCCTGACAATAATACTGCTAGGCGTGATATCCTTTTTAACTCTTTCTTTGCTTCCGTTATATTGTGCCAAAAAGTAAATATTTATATTCCATTACATATTTTCGTGTTCGTAAAATATGCTATCCAAACAAACGATAGAGTATTCAAATATATGTGGAATTAAAATTAAATACAATATTTTGTAAATAAAAAGATCCATTTATAGAATATGTTCAGATGAATTTATGACAGGTGCTACATTGTTAGTAGATGGAGGTTACACAGCAGTAGAATAGAACAAAGTGATAAAGGATGTAGAAAATGCAGGTGATTATCCCTATTTGCTATATCCTGATGAAACGATTTATCTCAAAAACAAACAATGTAGGTGTGAAAAGTTAAGTTGAAAGGCTCAAACAAGTATAACCCCGTTTTAAATTATGAATAAGATACTTCACTATACTAAACTTTTATGTTCGGATGTTTAGATATTGCCTAGATAGCTTCGCGTAATGTTTTGGAGAACAATTTTTCCATTCTTACTGTATTTTTCGAATAACTCAGATAGAAGAAAAACAAAACGTTTATACTCTTCGTCATCTTTTTTCGGAGCATAGGATGCTGACAAATTCCTTCCCAAAAAACCTTCATAATCAAAAAGCAAATCATTTTTATACTTTTTAAACTCATACTTTTCATCTTTAAAAAAACTGTTAAATACTTCTGGAGTTTCCTCTATTCCACCGCTAAATCCTTTGAAATTTGAACAGGTCTTTTGGCAAATTTCTGCATTCTCTTTAATAATCGAACTATTTAAATCTCTGCTATTCCAAACAAGAGCAACATTTGCATTTTGTTTTAAAATCCGTTGACATTCGATTTTGAATGCTTTTTTATCAAACCAATGAAATGCCTGGGCAACAGTTATTAAATCCACACTATTCCCTTTTAAAGTGGTAATTTCAGCAGTTGCTTTTATTGATTTAAAACGAGAATATAGCTTTAACGATTGCTCAGCCATCTTTCTCATGTCATCATTTGGCTCAACTCCAATAACATTTAAATCTTTTTCAAGTAGCTGGCGGCTAAATATCCCCGTACCTGAACCAATATCGGCCACAATCCGATCCCCATTTAGTTGGTTAGCTGAAAACAAATAATCTAAATATTCATTAGGATAACTTGGGCGATATTTCGCATATATGTCTGCCTTGTCGGTAAAATTCCCTGTCGTTTTCACAGTACTACCTTCTTTCCCATGATATTATGTACAGCAATAAGAGTGCGTCTAAGTGTTTTTGTTATAAATATATTTAAGTCGTCACTAAATTTACAATCGAATTTATATTCCGTCTTACCCCAATCACTCATAGAAGCGGGATCCCAGACCTCCCATTCTCTATTCAGCACTTTTGAAGAAATAGTCTTCATTTCAATATGAGTCACCTACCTTCCTTTCTTAATATTTGTATTCAGTATATCCTCTTTTTTATAGTGTCACTTATTTCTTTTCTTTTTGGCGTGGTGTTAGTATGGATTTTTCTGTATGCCTACTATGGTTACCTTCATTTCGAGGAAAAGTACACATTCGGAGTCGTATATCGTTGTAGTTTTTTAGAAATTAATTCGAGTTCATCTAAAATCAATAAATTTATACATAAACACCATTTTTCCAGAGCCCTGGTTTAAATAGTATATCCTGTCGATTTCCTTTTCTACTCACCTATGTTCAACTAACAATAGTTAACTAATCCCCCATGTTTATTAACATAGCTGTGTCATTTAAATATAGAATAATAGAGCAAAAAAGAGTGTCTTAAAGTCAAAATTTGAACTTTGAGACACTCTTTTTACTTCATTCTAGATATGTTTGCGTAATGCTTCTAAGCCATCTTTATAGATGCCATGGAACAACTCTAAAGCTTCTTGGTCACTAACACTTACAGTTGTGAAATTACCGGACCACTCTACCAACGATGATTTACCATCAGTATCTGCTTTACGTGGATTGTAGATATATAATCAGTAACCGGAAACGGTGCTTTTATAATTGAATAAGTGTATTAGCGTTCCTTATGATTGAATACTCCTAAACGCTCTACAATCGCATCGCCATCAGGATTAGCCAGAAGCGTCCACCTTCACTTACTTTACTACTTGGTATATAAGGTAACCAGTCTGGAAGGGAATCAAAGCCACCGATTAATTGCCATACCTGTTCAGGTTAAGCTGAAATTTTAATAAATGTATTAGTATTTGCCATTTTTATTACTTTACTTTTTATTTTACATCGATTGGTAGTGGTGCATTAGGTGCTACTAGTTTTTGTTCGCGCATTTCTTCCCAGAATGCTGCCGGAATTACTGTGTTCAATGCAGCTTTGTCTTCTGTAATTCGCTCTGGTTTACTTGCACCAGGAATGACAGCGGCAACCGCTGGGTTAGCCATTGAAAATTGTAAAGCAGCCGCCTTGATGCTAATATGATGACGATCTGCAATACTCTTAATTTTTTCCACTTTCCCCATAATTTCTGGTGAAGCTTTTTGATATTCAAAGTGAGTACCTCCAGCAAGAACACCTGAACTATATGGGCCACCTACAACAATGTCCATGTTATTTTTTTTAGCTGTAGGCATTACTCGTTGTAGCGCACGCTCATGGTCTAATAATGTGTAACGACCAGCCAGCAAGGATACATTAGGCTTTGCTACTTCCAAGTCTAGCAAGAGTTCAATTGACTCTACTCGGTTTACTCCAAGTCCCCACCCTTTAATGACTCCTTCTTCACGTAAACGCGTGAGAACACGAAATGCCCCTGTTCGAGCAGTTTCAAATTGTGCAATCCATTCATCGCCATAAAAGTCTTGCGCTAAATCATGAATATAAACAAAGTCTAGACGATCTGTTTGTAAACGTTTTAAACTATCCTCGATAGAGCGAAGAGTTGCATCAGCACTATAATCATTGATAATTTTATTCTTACGGCCGAATTCGAAAAGCCCACCTTTTTCACCTAAATCACGTGCAGATGGATCTTCCAATTCATCCAAAATAATTCGACCGACCTTTGTACTTAAAACGTACTCATCACGATTTCTTTTCGATAATGCTTCACCAAGACGAATCTCCGCTAAGCCAGAACCATAAAGCGGAGCCGTGTCAAAGTAACGAATACCACTCTCCCAGGCAGCATCTACAGTTGCTATAGCTTCTTCTTCCGGAATATTACGATACATATTACCTAGCGGTGCTGTACCAAAACCAAGTTTTCCTTGTAATATATTTCTCATAAAATAAACCTCCTAAGACTTGTTCTACAATTGATTAGCTAGTATGATCAATGACGGATAATATTAATAAAAATCATTTCATCATCTGCAAAATTGATTATGAGGTACTTAAACAGAAAAAAAAAGTACGCACTTTAAAGTAATATGGGAACTAAAAAGTGCCTACGAAAAAGAGTGTTAAGACGGCAAAGACAAAGATATCAACTATCCTTTTAGGTAATCAAGCTGAAAATTATCATGCACGTCTAACTATGAAAAAAACAATCTATTCGACATATTAAAAGGGGGTGTTTGTGTCAAAAGTCAATGACACAAACACCCCCTTAAACCCGGGAAGGCTGTATTGGTGCAATAACTAAGGATACAACAACCTCTTTCCTGGTCATAATAATTATAGTAGTTGTTCTTTTTAACTCGCTGTCACATTGCTATCTTCGTGATAATACATTGTATACAAATCATTTAATGTAACTTTACCAAATGCAAAATCCACCACATTTCTCTCGACTAAAAAAGATGTAAGTGTACTTAATAAACTTGCTTCAGAACTTGGTAAATGAATTAGTGACATTCCATTTGTAAGTGTTTGAAGTTCTAAATTTGGAAATAGCTCATGAAGTTGTTTTTTAGTGTTATTTTCCAGATTTTTCACTCGAATAGTTTTAATATGCGCTTGACTAAAACCTTCTATTACTTGATTGGTATCAACTAGCTTTCCATTGTTAAATAAGAAAATTCGGTCTGCATATTTCTCTAAATTATCAAGTAAATGGGAGGCAATAATAATAATCTTACCTTCCGCCTTTTTCTTTAATAATATTTTCGAAATGATTTCTACATTATTTGGATCAAGACCGTTCATTACTTCGTCCATCATCATAATTTCCGTATTTGTGACAATTTGCATTGCAAAGCATAGTCGTTGGCGCATACCAAGGGAATACGTGCCTGTTTTTTTATTCACATAATGCCCCATATTTAATGCTTCGATTGTTTCATCAATCAGTTTTAAATCGGATTGCCACATTGTTGCAAACATTTTTAAATGCTCGCGCCCACTTAAGTGATTATATAAGTCACTTTGGTCTGGCATCATTGACACGAATTTATGAATTTTTACTTCATTTGATTTATTCGAGTAACTTAGGCCATCTTTAAATACTACCTTTCCATTCATCGGTTTCAAATAATTCATTAACACATTCATAAATGTGGATTTTCCAGTTCCATTTGGTGCAACAAGCCCGATCATTTCACCTTGCTCAAATGTCATTGAAATATCATTTAACACTTTACTTTCCCCAAATTGCACAGTAATATTTTGAATTTCAATCAACTTTACCCCTCCTATTTAATGAGCTTAAATCGCCTATTTAATGCAATAAGTATCATTAAAAAAATGACAACCCCTGCTAGTCCAAGTAACAACTGTAATCCTAAAGTAACATCTAATTGATCGTTAAAGTAATAGAAATTTCGCCTTTTTGAAATAATTTCTCCGACTTGAATGTAAGATGTCGGATAGTTTTGAACGTCCCAAAAATAGCCGACGTAACGGCTGGAATAAAAATTCTCACCGAAAATAAGGAACAAGCAAACAGCGAAATTTACCATCTCACTGCGGAAAATAATACTGCTAAATAGCACAACGTTGATAATGACGATAAACCAGGTGAAAAGCAAAATTAAGGATTGTCCTAAAAACGTACCTAATGTCATCATTTCAAATTTACCATCCACACGCCAATCGAGATAAGCTGCATACACTGGAGATGGTAAATTGAAATTCCCAAAACCGGATTGTAAGCCTATGATAAAGATGCCAACTATAAGCGGTACAAATAATACAACGCTACCTAGTAGTGCAACGAACATTTTTACAAGTAGCTTTTTCCAATCACTAATTGGAAATCCCTTTAAAATAGATGGATGACGTTGATCTTTTTTTACTATATCAATTGATAAAAGAAGTACACAGACAATCAAAATAATTGGAAGTACTCCCTTTAATAGGCGTTCGAACGTTTGAAGTGCTGTACGTTGTTCAAAAATTTCCAATGATAATTCATATTCTGCTTTCGAATAAGTATCATAACGGACAGCCTGCTCTAAATAGGCGTAAAAGGCATCATCTTCAGCATACGTGTTATTTTTTATAAAATACTTTGAGTTATATGAAATTGCCTCGTTTCTATATGTAAACGAATTCGTAAAGTAGTACCAATCACGAGTTAAATCTGCATATTTTTTTAAATTTCCCTCATCTAATGCATCTAATCTTTTTTTATCGATAGGGTTAACTTGCTTAAATATTTCAATAGCAAAAATAACGGAAGGATGAAGCGCATTTAAATCTTGTCCCTCCATATGATCTAAAAATTCCTGACGTGTTAAATAGCGCGCCTCAATTTCATCATAGTCAACACTTTCAATCGGATTGTAAGTTGGCGCTATTTTAAATACATAAAAAAAGGTTGTAAAAGCAAGCAAAAAATAGATTGCTAAGTTTTTCTTATTCGTAAAAAACTGCTTGAATTCAAATTTAAAATAACTCCACATACTTATAATACCTCCCCTATGCCCTTTTGATTTTTCCTGTTGAGAAAAATGTTTTAATAACGAATAACATTAAAATGATACTTATAGACATAATGATTAATCCTAAATTCATAGTAATATCAACAGGCTTCGCTAAATCTACTGGTATGCCTTGTAAAATATCATTGAAGTTCATGAAATTAAAAGGATTATAGGGAATTAAACTAATAAGAGATGGGAAAATCATTGGTAAAAAGAATAAAATAAAGTGTACAAATAATGTTAAATACATATTTTTCAGTAACACATTTAAAATAATCGACAACAGCATTACAAAAATTGAAATTAAAATCATATAACCAACGCTCATTGCAATGTATTGAATCGTAGATATTAAAGTGGCATTTCCTAGATATATCGCTACAGGCTCTAATGGGTTACCAAGTCCATTTAATATCCACAATGGAATTGCGCTAATAAAAATGAGCAAAATGCTTGTAACTATAGATAAAAAAGTAATAATACATTTAGATAAAATATAGTGGTCAAATCGGACAGGAAAGCCCTGAATTATACTAGAATGCTCAAAGTCATCAAGCAAAATAGAACTTGTATGGAAGCTTATAAATATGTACCAGCCTGCTCCAACGTGAATAAAGAAAAATAATAAAAACGGCATGTACTGAAATAAATTGGATATTGTATCCTTTCCCTCATCAATCATCCTCTTAAAATAAAGATAGTCCATAGAATTTTGCAATTTAGAAGGTGATAATTCTGCAACATTTTCATATCCTTCTAATTCGAATGCCTCTTCTCTTAATTCTGCGAGTTGAAGTGAAGTCTCATAATACATAGATTGTTTGTCCATCGTTAATGCTGCTATTTGTAAAGCAATATTGCTTTTTTGTTTGGTTAAATTTTTATATAACTCGCTTCCGTCACCCGTTTCTGAAGCATCTTTAACTTGAAACTTTGAAAGTATAGCTTGTGCTGAATAGTAATCACCCTTTTTCTCGACAAGTTGATTACCAAGTGCTTGTGCATTTATATAAAACATAAAGCCCAAAACGATAATAACAACAGCGACTAGTGCGACTAAATTTTTCCGATTCGCTCGCTCAATAACTAGACCTACTTTTAATGCTCTTAACACCGTCATCCTCCTCACTTCTCAATCAATGCATTTACAGTAATATGATAATCTATTATGAATATTTTTACAATTCTTACATTTGGAAGGTTTCTATTTAAAGTTTGTAATTTCGTAGGAATAGATATTCATTTGGAGTGGTTTCATTTCGCAAGCAATAATAACCGTCGCTTTTGATACATAGGACGTGTAATTTTTCTATGATGATTTTCAGGGATGGCAGCCTAAGAAAAATCCATGTTATTCAGGGGCTAGCTTTTCTGGTTTATACGCTAAGTAAGGAAAAATTTAATTCGTAAAAGCTGAATAACCATATTTTTTAATATCTAAATTAGTTTATTCCAGCCAATTACTAACTGCTTTATTATTTGATTTTACTTATTAACTCAGTTCTGTTCAGAACACCGTATTTATCAAATATATTTTGCAAATGTTTTTTTACTGTATTGATTGAAATATATAATTCTGTAGCAATTTGTGCATTTGTGTAACCTTTCTTCACAAGAATCACGACTTCTTGTTCACGCTTTGAAAGTAAACTTTTCTTTTCTTCACCACAATATAATAATGCTGAAGAAATAATTGTAGATAAATACTCAAACCTAAGAACATCTTCGTTTGTAAAATAATTATTTTTTTCACGTTTACTCATACCTATTGCACCAATAACTTTTTCATTATGTGATAGCGTCACAACCATCTCATCGTAAAATCCATATTTACTCATGAAATTTTTATAATATTCAGACATTTCGTATTGTTCATGTGTAATAACATCGGATAGTCTTAAAACATTCTTCTGTTTAAATAAATCCTTTTTATGAGGTGGATATAAAAAGTCTAGATTATAGTTTCCATCTAAATAATCCGTTAGCATTCTATCAGAAATATTGTAGTTAATTGGATCTTTTAATTGTCCTTGATTGTCTGCAAGCCAAAATAAAGTATGATTATACCCAAAAATTGCTGAAAGCTCCTGTAGCGCAGAACTTCTAACCTTTGGGATAGACCTAGTTATTTGAGAAGCAAAATAAATTATTCTTTCGTAGTCTGAAACGGATAATTTGTTATACATTAAATCCCACCCTTTTAATATTGACAATCTATCACCGGGAATTGAAAACAGCAAAAAATTATACTTTGGTGTAATATTATTCTCTTAAAATCTATTTTATCATAAACCTAACAAATTGGAGAGGAGCTTTAAATATGAAAAAAACTGCATTTATTTGCGATGAAAGTTACTTCTGGCATGATACGGGGAACGGTGCTTTATTTTCTCTACCAGGCGGGTATGTCCAATCTGACGGTCATGCTGAAAGCCCTGAAACTAAACGTCGTTTCAAGAATCTACTTGAACGTAGTGGTTTGTACGAAAAGCTTCATAAAATCAAACCTTATGCAGCTACAGAAGATCAACTAGAATATTTTCATACAAAAGATTATATCCAAAAGGTAAAAGAATTAAGTCGAATCGGCCATGGTGACGCTGGTGAATTAGCTCTTGTTGGAAATGACTCGTATGAGATAGCTCAATTATCGGTTGGTGGTGCCATTACCGCAGTAGAAGCGGTTGTAAAGGGTGAATGTGACAATGCCTATGCTCTTACAAGACCACCTGGGCATCATGCAGAAGCAAATTTAGGGATGGGGTTCTGTCTATTTAATAACGTTGTAATTGCTGCGCACTATGCACGTAAAGAACTTGGATTAGAGAGGGTTATGATTTTAGACTGGGATGTTCACCATGGAAATGGTACTGAATCTGCATTTTATCATGATCCTAACGTACTTTTTATATCTATTCATCAAGAAGGTCTCTTCCCAGCTGGACGCGGTGAAAGCAATCATATAGGCGAGGATAATGGGAAAGGAACTACTGTGAATATTCCCCTTCCCGCTGGTACAGGAGATGCTGGTTATATGTATGCTCTTGAAAAGATCGTAAAGCCAATAGCTGATGATTTTAATCCTCAATTAATAATTATCTCTGCAGGACAAGATGCAAGTATTTTTGATCCATTAGGAAGAATGATGGTAAGTGCAGAGGGCTATAGAAAAATGACGAAATTTATGATGCAACTAGCTGAATCTAATTGTGGAGGAAAATTGGTTGCCGTGCATGAAGGTGGTTATAGTACAGCATATGTACCGTTTTGTTCTCACGCAATAGTAGAGGAACTGAGTGGCATTACTACAGATGTAGAAGATCCGTTTATCCATGCATTTAATGGGGTTCCTTATAACGAATTATCTGATCACCAAAAAGAACGAATTGATGCAATAAAAAGCATACACATTAAACAAGAAAATTATTAAATTTGAATACCCAGCAATAAGATTATAACAGGCTGTAAACAACTCAAATACTTTGTTTACAGTCTCTTTTCTCGTAATTTTTAAAAAACATTACACCCTCCCCGTTCACAATTGTGAATCTCTATTTCCTACCTTATTTTCTTGAGTATCCCATAAATAAAAAGCTAAGGCGATAAAAATTGAAAAACTGATAAACATGAAGAATGTATTGACATTAAAATATTGGTTGTTTACATGAATAGTTAATCCTGTTGTAATTTGTTGTAGATATTCACTATCTACTTCCCCATACTTTTCAAAATATGCATCTTTAATAATTTCGCGATAATTTGCTAGAGAAATTCTTTGATAAATAAAAGCGATTATCAAGTGTACGAAAGTCAAAATTATTCCAACAATAGAAAAGCGTTGACTTATTGAATGCACTCGAAAAATTCTTCCCCATGATAAAACCATTAAAATGAAAAGTGGGAGCAATGGGGCACCAACTAACAATGCTGGATTCCCATTGCCTGAAATAGTGCCTGGCCTCGCAGTCATTTGGTTACTCACATAAAACAGTAATAGTACTACAAAACTTGTCATAAAAAGTGTAAGCTTTGCACCTTTCAAATTAACATCCCCTTTCAAATAGTTTTTATTAGCGTATGTAATTATTTTAAATAAAACAACAAAAGCCCTTATAAACAAATAAGGGCTTTTGTTTTTCTAATATTGTACATGCAATATTAAAATTTTATTGAAGTACCACCATTAGGTTCTTCAAATTTAACCAAATTATCGTAATTTGAACCAGTTAAGTGCCCTTTAATGGCATCAGACAAACACTTTTATCTACCTTATGGAACTGTATTTTCGATAATTGTCTTAAAACCATTCTTACCAGCGGTATCAATTAACTGATAAATAGAATTACTTGATGCATCGTTAAACAAATACCATTGATCATCAGTAGCATCATAAATCAAAACTTTTGGGTCAGGCAAAGTTTCACCGGCAGTTTGAACTAAAGTATAGAGATCAATCTGTTTTATGCTGTTCCCTTCTTGGTCTATAAAATCAAATTGACCACCTTTATAGTAACCACCTGGTATAGTGCTATGAAAGGACCATGTATAATTTAAAGGCTCTTTTACCTTACTTCCTTTGTTTTTTACAAAAATATTATACATTTCTTCTATATAGGCATTCCCTTTTATTCGCTCTACTACTCCGCCCATAGTCATGTGGTATTCATAAAGCATTGCTTTCACTTCTACGCCATTTATTACTAGTGGTTTTGTAATTACATTTACTGTCAAATCCTTATAATCGACATTACAATCAAATGTTTCTGCAAGAAATCGAAGTGGAACGAAGATGCGTCCATTTTTTAAATATGGTTTTACATCAAGTAACACCTTTTGACCGTTTTTCACCACTGTATTACTGTTCAGTTTTAAGATTACTCGTATATCACTTTTAGTAAGTGTCACTTGGGAATCCGACCAATTGACCGTAGCTCCTAAATTTTCACTGATCACACGTAAAGGTACCATTGTACGATTGTTTTTAGTTTCGGGATTCACATCGGTTGCAACATGTATACCGTCAACCTTTATTTTAATGTTTGCTTTTGCTGCATAAGCAGGTGACGATGAAATGATTAGAATCAAAGCAAGGAAAACACCTGTGAATATCTTTTTCATCTTTGATAGCTCCTTAAAATTTTATGTGCATATTTTAATTCAAAAATTAACGCAAAACTTTATTAATGATTTACTTACTTAATAAGGACTTGATAATTATTCATTTTGAGTCTTTTCAAATTCTAACCACCCCTCAAATAAGGAGTCATCTTTTAAATCAAAATAGTATTTTGCGAATCTCATAAATTCTGTGGAGTCGATCTCTTTATATTTATAAAATTGATAATAACTTTTTAAAAATTGTTCAATTTCTTTTAATCCCTCATTTTTATTAAATAATTCCCATAGCATTGTGGGAGCCTTACCATAGATATATGAACTCATCTTGGATTCATATTGATCAAGTGGTAAATTTACTGGAAGCACCATATTTGGATCAGTACTGTACTTCGTATAAGGTTTGCTCAGGTTCAATTTTTTAAACGAGAATAGATCAGTGGCAAATACAGCGAAGCCTTCATCTAACCATGCATTATAAAAAGGATCATTGTTAATCATCCCATAAAACCATTGATGAGCAATTTCATGAACAACCATACTTTTAAGTGCCTCAGAATTGACAGGATCACTATTATAAATCGTATGAGCTGTCACAATTCCTGGATACTCCATCCCCAATCCATCTATAATAATATCTAATTGTTTAAAAGGATAAGGTCCTATTATTTCTTCAAAATAATTAAATGCGGTTGTAGCCTCGTCCGCTATTTCTCGATATAATTCCTCTTTATTCTTCTCAAATCCAAATACTCTAATGGATGTTCCTCCGTTTTTCTCCACTAGTATTGGATCTTTTAAAATAGCAAGAAATATTTCCTTCACATTCCCAACTTCAAGTAAACCTTTGTTTGGACTTGGGTATACTTCTTGATCAAATGAAGATACCAAGGTGTACTCTTTAGGAATGTCATATGTTAATTTGAAATTGCTATATGTGTTATGATAGGTCTCTCCTCTAAACAGATACTTTTCCTTGTTCCATTGATGATTTCTATATGTGGCAAGCATCGGATAAAATTGAGCTAAATGGTAATTATCAACATTACTCTTTGTGAATCTTAACCCCTCTTCGGGAAGAGCTAGTTCATAGGAAAAATAAACTTTAATTTCTTGATTAGGTTTTAACTTTTCCATAAGCTGAATATTTAATGTATCTTCTTCAAGTGTATATTCTGCCTTTTTTCCATCAATTGAAATGTTATGAAAATCGACGGTCGATGGATATTCTAGTTCGGGTGAAACACTTTTTGTAAACATATTTGGTATAAAATAAAAAGTTAATTGTCCCCAATCATCGGTAGATAAATTTTTGACTACTACGGTTGATTCTAGCTGAAATTTCCCATCGTTCCCCATATTTAGTTTAATATCGTATTCACTAAAATTACCAGGACTTATCTCCTTTGGAATGAATTCTTGTCCATTCACCTTTTTAGTAATCGTCGACTTCTCATTATCAACTTGTTTATTTATCTTACAAGCAACGAGAAAAATACATAATAAAACTAAACATATAAAAAATAATTTCTTCTTTATTTATTCCGCCTCCAATCCTCAAATAATAATAAATGTAAGATTGAGTAAAAATATGAAAGAAATATAAATTTTATATTATTATACCGATAATCTCCGTAAATGTTCAATCAATAAACGTGTGGCTATTGAAGAACTTTAAAAGATAAAATTAAGCACCTTCTTTCTTATAAAATGAAAAAGAGCATGGCCTTTACTTTACGTAGTAAAAAGCATGCTCTTTAAGTTACTATTCAAATTTATGTTTTTTTGGATTCAGTCAGTATGCTATTTAACTATTACATCGATAGCATTCAGATTTACCCCGTGCGCTTTATTACCAACGCTTTTTACTGCATTTTTTGTAAGTTAGTTTTGAGTAGGTTCTATATAATAAGGATTAATATGAATAAGGACTTCCCCTACATCTGGGTATTTATTTATTATTTCATTTTTTATATCACGAGCTATATCATGGCCTTGTTTAATTGTTAAATCATGATTAAGTGAAAGACGCACGTCTAGAATCTTATAGTGACCGTGTTCTCTTGCACGGAGTCTGTCTATTCGTTTTACTTGATAAAATTCATGAATAGTAGATTCATATCCGTCTAAAAGATTTTGATCCACGCTTTTTTCCATTAAAACATCAACAGAAGGTTTAACTAATTCCATTGCAATTCTAAAAACAAAGTAAGCTACTAAAGCACTTGCAATAGCGTCCGCGTATAACAAAAATGTCCATCCAATTGCATTTCCTATTATCGCTAAGAGGACTCCTATAAATGCTGCAAGGGAAGCAACAATATCACCTTTATGATCATATGCAATTGCGATAATAGCCTTGCTATTCCATTTTCTTCCTTGTTTTATGGAGTATCTATACAATATTTCTTTCGCTATATAAGAAATTATAGCTGCAATCAATGCACTGTACTGTGGTACACCGGGTTTATCAAAAAATGCTAAAATTGCTTCTACTAATATATATATTGATACTATTATTAAAATAATTCCAACTATCGCTTCACTAATAACCTCTGCCTTACCATGTCCAAAAGGATGATCCTTATCAGGTGGTTTATTTGAGATACCTACCACTGCTAACACAGCAATCGAAGCTACTACATCTGCACCAGAGTGAATCCCGTCTGCAAATACAGCCTCACTTCCCCCAAAAAGACCAAAGAAGATTTTACCTATCATTAGAATTAGGTTGGATACAAGTGCAATCCATGCAACTTTTTTGCTAATTTGTTCTCTCTCACTAACCATTTATTTCTCCTCCGATTAAGAGTTTATTTACTAAAAATGAGGGAAGAAATTCTCCTCAAATACCCTTAACCTTTTACCTTTAATCAATACTCAACTATGATATCAGACGAATATCGAGTGGGTCTACAACAACCTTTTTTACCATTACTAAATAATTTTAGAGCATAAAAATAAGTTTCCTAAGACCAAATTAGTAACTCGGATTTATCGTGATTTTCTCATACAGAATATCCTTCAAATGAAGTGTAATTGCAAACTTTTAAGTGAGGAATTATAATTGGCATATATTGTATTTTCTAAAAATAAAAAACTTAGGACATACCAACCTCTGTCATTTAGCGATCAACCACGCTGGAACTATTTGCGACCTATGGTTGGTAAAAAAGAAATAAAACGGAGCAATTTTTTCTAATGGAGCCTAGCATCAATTCATTATGTAATAGTCAGGAGGCACAATTGAAATTTATAGAGATCGGTATAGGCAATAAGTGGTTTTTACGGACAGAAACAGAGTATAGTGATGGTAGCGAAATCGAAGAAAAAGGAAACTCCTTTCCAATAAAATTTCAATCGGTATACATTAGAATTTGGATATGAAAAACAGTACTTATCCTTGATTCTAAGGAAGGCATAAAAAAAACAAAGAAAAACCGTAGTGATTTTAAGATTATTTTGGGGATCGTAAGTCTCTGAAAAGGAGATGTTAACATTTTAGTAAATGATACAAGAGAAAGCCTTACTAAATAGATTAGAAGGCTTTTACGTATATTTATATATTTTACTGAATTATACTATTTCCGAACTTCTTTTTTCCATTATGACAGTATCATGCCATTATTAGAATTGTGTCCATTCAATTTCCCCTTTTAGAAAAGGGCTGCTAGCGAAAGCTAACAATCGAATATTTTAACAACATGTATTTGATTTATTAAGATTACTGCTGCACACGCCTGTTTCTGGTAGTTCTAATTCCACTCGTTGCGAAGCTTCTACGTCACCTGCTAAATAGGCTGCTATTGATCGGACTTGTTCATAACCTGTTGCCATTAAAAATGTTGGTGCACGGCCATAACTTTTTGCGCCTACAATATAGAAATCTTTTTCTGGCTGTCTTAAAATTTCTTCTCCATGTGCTCGTACTGTCCCACAGCTATGTACATTAGGATCAATTAGTGGTGCTAATGCTTGCACACTCTCTGTTACAGTATCGATGGAAAGACGTAGTTCGTTATTAATTGTAAAATCTGGTCGGTTTCCTGCATTTACAATAAGCTCATCGAATTCTGTTAATACTGTTTGTTCGTCATTTAAAGTACCAATAATATTTATTTTTTCTTCCTTTTTCACCATCGAAATATAAAATGGTGTAACTACTTCAATCTTCTCTGTCTCTACTAATTCCTGAATACGAATACCTAGTGCGCCACGTGCTTCCAATGCATCTTTTTCTTTCCCACCATATACTTCATCTACAGAGTTTTTACGCATAATCCAAACGAGTTTCGTTGAAGGATTCTCTTTTTGTAGTTCAACCAAAGATAATAAAGTATTAATAGCTGAATGACCGCCTCCAATAACAGCAATCTTTTTATTCGTGTATCTCGAAGAGTTCACCTTTATATCTGGGATTCCATATTCAATATGTTCTGCTAATGCTTTTTCAGTTTGTAGCCAAACACCTGTAGAGTTTGCTGGGTTTGGATTTCCCCAAGTGCCAGTCGCATCAATCACTGCTTTAGCTTCAATAATACTTATGTCGTCCCCTTTTTCAACATAAATCTTAAAGGACTGATTTACTCGATTTTTTGATTTCATCTTATCATTGAATTGACGTGAAATACCTACTACTTTTGAGTTTAATTGAATGTAAGGTTTAATTTGTGCTAACTCTGCTAAAGGCTTTAAATAGAGATCAATTAACTCATGTCCAGTCGGTAATGTTTCCAAGATAGGTTCTTGCCAATCCGTTTCCTCGAGTAAAACTTTAGCAGCTTTATTGATGTTATATCGCCATGGAGAAAATAATGTAACATGACCCCAAGTGCGAATGTTATGAGCAATTTCACTCCCAGCCTCTAATAAAATAAAGGATTGATTTTTCTCCACTAAATGAGCTGCCGCAGCCAACCCGATTGGACCAGCACCAATTATTACAATAGGTAATTCCTTATTTAAATCATTAAAGGTTTCTTGTACCGCGATGTCTTTAGCGGTAGTACAGCAAGAACTATTTTGTTTAATTACATTAAATGTTTTCATAAATAAATCCTTCTTTTCTATAAATTTTTTAATATAAGCATTTTCTTATATACAGTGTATTTTTTACGTCTAGCATTAAGCTAGACGTAAGTTAATTTAAAATCTTTTTGATGCTCAACATACTTCATATTCACACGATTTTTTCTCAAATTCTTTTGTAACTTTCACAAATTGAGACTATGTTGAAAGTCTGCTATTTGACTAATTACAAGAGTTCTCTGTACATAAGAAATATAGTGTGCTTGTCATAGTAGTGCTCCTTATAATTTAATGGTTTTAAAATATTTTTTCTGCCAGCGCAATGCAACCCAGACAAGACCGATGAGTACAGGTACTTCGACAAGGGGACCAATAACAGCGGCAAAGGCCACCCCACTATGAAGGCCAAAAACACCTACAGCTACAGCAATTGCTAACTCAAAGTTGTTACTAGCAGCTGTAAAAGAAAGGGCTGCTGTAACGGGATAAGATGCACCTACTTTACGTGAAGAAAAGAATGAAACTGCAAACATCACTACAAAGTAAATGAATAATGGCATAGCGATTCGTACAACATCGAGTGGTAATTCCACTAGTTTCTCACCCTTTAATGCAAACATCATGACAATTGTGAACAGCAGTGCAATTAAAGTAAGTGGTGAAATCTTTGGTAAGAATTTTTCTTCATACCACTGCTTCCCTTTTGTTTTGATACTGATCCATCGTGTTAGTATTCCGGCAGCAAATGGTATTCCTAAGTATATAAGAACACTTTTCGTAATTTCCCACATTGAAATGGACACATTAAAATTCTCTAAACCAAACCAACCAGGTAATACATTTAAGAAAAAGTAAGCAAAAATCGAATATGTTAAGATCTGAAAAATGGAGTTAAATGCAACTAGACCAGCTACATATTCTCGATCTCCACGTGCTAAATCATTCCAAACGATAACCATCGCAATACATCGAGCTAAACCAATCATAATGAGCCCAGCCATGTACTCTGGATAGTCACGTAAGAAGATGATCGCTAAAAAGAACATTAAGACTGGTCCAAGTAACCAGTTTTGAAAAAGTGATAGTAAAAGTACCTTCCAATCCTTAAATACTCGCCACATTTCCTCATACTTAACTTTCGCTAAAGGTGGATACATCATCACAATTAACCCTATAGCAATAGGTATGGATGTTGTACCCGCCGACATGGATTCTAATGCTTCACCAATATTGGGCATTGTGATACTTAATACAACGCCAATACCCATCGCTACAAAAATCCAAAGAGTAAGGTAGCGATCTAAAAATGAAAGCTGTTTTGTTAAAGATTCATTACCCATTAATTTTCCTCCCTTATGGGTGTACAGTCAGAGCCGCAAGTGCATCCTTTAACAGGCTCAATTTGTTCTAAAATACCTTTCATAAGTGGCGTTTGTTCCTCGACTAAACGGTAATGTTTCCATGTCCCAACCTTTCGTTCAGTAATAATTCCTGCCTCCTTTAATTTTCTTAGGTGTTGGCTAACTGCAGGTTGTGAAATTCCTAGAACATCCACAAAATCACATACACAAACCTCCCCGTTCTTCATACAAGCAAGTAATTTAATGCGGTTCAAATCTGCTGCTGCTTTTAATTGTTTTTCAATTAGTGTATTTTCCATATGTATGCTCTCCTTATATAATTATTTACTTATATATGATTTGAAATAAAACCACCCAACGTATTATAGGTGGTAAATTAATATATAACTATACACTTATGTTATGCTTGTTAAACAATAATTGCAATACATTTTTTTGACGCTTTTCGGTGACATAGTTATTTTCTGTGTAAGTAAACTGTGAGATAAATAAATTTGATTAAATTTTCTTGAAATAAAAAGATTCCTTTGATGCACAATTTCGGAGAACCGAATGTTATCAAAGGAATCCTTTATAAAGATTTATTTTGTATATCTTATTCAAATTATTATAAAGTAAATAAAAGCCTAACTATCTCGGCTTTGTAAGTGAGATAAATTAGGCCTTTTTCTGGTCGGTGTATACTAGAATAAATTAAAGTCTAACCTTAACCTCAGTACCGTCCTTAGCTTTAACATCAACTAGCACGATCCCCTTATAATTCTTCAGTTCCTGGACGATAGGCTTTAGCGCTTTTTTGTCTATCAGCGGAATGGTAAAGTCTATATTTTTTCTTTCGAAATGCTCTTTTGTCCATTTGTTTGCAGATTGCTGAACAAATTTAGATGACAAGATTGAAATAGCAACGTTTAGAAAAACATAAGGAACTGGGATGGTAAACCGAACGTCTTTTGCTTTCACTTTTACATACATCATAAGCCAGTCACTATTCAATAATGACTGAAACGGTATCTCCGTTAGCCGATTTAATATCAACAATTTGGCCATCTAATTCGTTTTCGATTGCTTCTATAATAAGGTTAATGTCGATATCTTTAACGTATTTTTCCGATTGAGGAATACTCGCTGCGATGCTGTGTCCAGCCATTAAAACAACTTTGACAAGCTTTAAAGGCAAATTGACCATAACGTTATCATTTTCTGCTGATACAACACGAACTTTTAAAGTTTTATCTAAATATTTAGTCGGTTTTTCTAAAAGGTTATCCTCTGTTTCTGCTTTCTCTTTTAATACTTGAATCAGTTCGGATGCCTTATCTGCATCAATCTTACCTTCTTGAACCATTGTTAACACTCTTGAGATTTCCTCTTTCATGATAAATTCCTCCTTATTCTTCTTTTAAGAGTTTAATGGCTTCTTCTGGTGTGATTTCGCCATTTTCCAACATAGTAACAACTTTTTTCTCGTCTACTTCATTTTTCTTCTTTTGCACATATCCAAGGGATGAAATGATATCGGTTAGCTTGCCTCGAACTGTTGGATACGAAATCCCTAGTTCCTTTTCAACTTCTTTAATATTCCCTCTGCATGTTAAAAATACTTCCACAAAATGAAGCTGATCCTTCGATAAGGATGCCAACTTAGATAATTCAAACTCATTTTCAATCGTCGTGTGACAATGAGAGCACTGCAACTTTGTAATTTTCAATGTTTTACTGCAGACAGGACAATTTGTAATTACTTTATAAGCCATAATGAAGTCCTTTCCTTTTAGTTTATTTGATTATACAACAAGGAATTAAAAATGTGAACAATGAAGTTAATTTTTTGGATAAAAATAATCAATAATGTTAATTTGTTTTTTAATATTATTGATTATCCGTTTTCTTTGAATTTAAAAAAAGCTGTTTTCTCAAAGATTGATGTTTCTTCTCTTAATAGCGCAGGTTAGGTGAATAAGTAATTGGAACATCATACCATTTCGTTCGTCTTACAATAAAGCAGGTTAGAAATTATTAAGATTTAAAAGGAGAGGATAGTGTGTTGTATGTATTTAATTGTGGAGGATGAAAATGAATAACATAAACTACGCAATAGTATCTATCGCATATATTGTTATTGCTTGCTTTGCTCAAGTATTTATTGATTCGTTACTTTTGCAACTCCTTCTTCCTTTTGTCATTGTACCTATTTATATTTTCTTTTTGCTTATAAAATCTAAACTAGAATTCCACAAATACTTACTTTCTATATATTTAGGATTCTTTTGTTCTGTTTTTATTTATTCGTTTATAATTTTATTCCCTTCGCCCCCTAAAGAACTGCCACCGGGCGAGATTGTTTTAGGCGCAGATCTAATATTAATATTTTGGATATCAACAATACAATTTTTTATTCTGAACTTATTAACTGTCATTTTATATTTATTCCACAGACTATTTAAGAAGAGGTATATAGAGTAGTAATAGGAACAATCTTTACGAATCAGCCTAAAAATGAATGATCAAAATGGAGTTTATATTCCAACTTAAGAATTATTAAAATTTCATAGTTCTTTCTCGAGGAAGCGATCCGCCATAAAACGTGTTGCTTGTAAATCATGATAATTAATGAGAGGTTCTTCTAATACCTTAAAAATCGTCTGCTTCGGATTAAATGAATGACAGCTTGCAGATGGTCTACAAGCTTGTAAAGAAAGTCTCGGTGTTAAAGTATAAAATCCAGCCAGCTAATAATCGAGAGGTCATGATAAAATTAACCGGGCCAATTGGTAATGTTTGGTTAGATTAATCATCCAAATTAACACTTTAGCCCCTTTTCATCCAATTATTCCAACATTTTTTAGTAAAATTGCCCATGATTGTTGCAGAAGTTTTACACAGTTAAAAATAAGGTTTCAATTTTGCTGTTTAAGAGTAATCGGTAATATTAATGAAAAATAACTCATGCCTGTTTCATGCTATTCTTACTTTATTCAAAAACAAAAGCTTTTTGAAAGGAGTAAGGTTAAATGAAGAAAAAATTATTACTACCCATTTTCGCATCGTTTATGTTCTTCACAGGCATGGGTGTTCATGAAGCGAAAGCGGCAACAATTGCAGATATAACGAATACAGCAAAAGCATATATAGGTGTTCCTTATCAATATGGAGGGACAGATATTAAGACAGGTATAGATTGTTCAGCATATACACAAATCGTTTTTTCTAAGTTAGGGATTTCACTACAACGTACATCTACATCTCAATATCAGCAAGGTACTTCGATTGCTAAAGATCAGTTGAAGACTGGTGATCTTGTATTCTTTAATACTTCGGGAAGCGGTGTTTCTCATGTTGGCATTTACATAGGTGACAGCAATTTTATTTCAGCTACTACAAGCTCTGGGGTTAAAATCGATAAAATCAATGATCCTTATTACTGGGGATCTCGTTACGTAGGGGCAAAACGCGTAGCAAACTTCACTGAAAATGATTTAGGAGAAGTAAAAGGTGAGGAAATCGACTTTAGCGTTTATGCATCACGTGGAGAGGTAGCTCTTAAACTGGCTAATCAATTACATTTAGATACTAGTAACACTAATTCAAGTTTTCCTGATGTAACACCAACGTCTAAATATGCGGGTGCTGCGGAAGCACTAAAAAAAATCGGCGTCTTTACGGGGGATGAAAATGGAAAATTCAATCCTGGTTCTCCGATGACACGTGGTCAATTATCGAAAGTTTTAGTGGAAGCATTCCATTTAAAACAACAAGGAGCAGCAGTACAATTTGATGATGTTTCAAGTACGCATTGGGCTTACAATTATGTATCAATTCTAGCTTCCAATAAAGTTACAGTTGGTAAAGGTGACAATACTTTCGGAGTGAACGACAATGTTACACTTGTACAATTAGATGCCTTTATCCAACGACTAGCTAAATAACTTCAAGAAAAGGTGTTTCATCTATGGATGAGATACCTTTTTCTTCTTATGCTTCTAAGCAATATTATTTCACACTTCTCCCTACCTCATAATCACTATACATATAAAAAAGCCAGTACTAATTGTACTGACTTAAACAATTATTCAAGTTGTTTGATCATTTTTTAGGAAGATAAAACACTATTTTTCAAGTGTTCTATCTACAGGTATCATATTAAAATAGAGTTTCTTTTTAATAAAGCTTGATAATTCTAATATCCCTTATCTACTTATTACCTCCACTTACTGGAATACTACCCAATGTACAAGTAAGAAGGCTCTTAACTCAATTAGTGATCTAAAGCAAATCGACTAATCCGTCTGGAACTAATACTAATTTATTATTAGTAAAATCGCTAATTGGCTTCCAAAGCAATTTGAAGATTGCTCCATTATCTTCTTGTCCGAAAAAAGAAGGTTTTTCATAAAAGGACTTTTCAATAAACTCTGCATCATATACAAAAACTACTTCGTGTCCGAGGTCACCTTTATATGTAAATATGTTTTCGATTGTACCTAAATAGTTTAAGTTCTTTATGGTTGCCCCGATTTCTTCGAGTACTTCCCTCTTTATTGCTTGAGAACTTGTCTCCCCATATTCAATTCCTCCGCCAATTGGCCGATAGTAATGATTTCCCTTTACTTCATCGAAGCCTTCAGAGACAAGTATTGAATCGCCTTTCCTAAATACACAAATAGCAATTGGTCGAATTTGACCTTTCCTCATGCCATACCTCCATTATCAACCGTATAAGATTTTTCATTATTATAACAATGTTATATAACTAACCCGCTTCTTTATCGAAAAAATTTCTTAGTTCTTTCTCGAGGATGCGATGGCAAAATTGCATTGTATAACTCTAGAGATGCGGGATGCTTGTATGCTTCATCTTTCCCAATCTCCTCAACTAGTTGTCCGTGCTCCATCACGACGATGCGGTCTGACATATAACGTGTCGCTTGTAAATCATGAGAAATAAAAATGTATGCAAGCTGCATGTCTTTTTGCAGTGTTTGTAGTAATTGTATAATATGCTTCTGCAAAATCATATCAAGACTACTAATGGCTTCATCTAAAACAATCAGTTTTGGATTTAAAGCAAGAGCTCTTGCAATGTTGACACGTTGCTGTTGCCCTCCACTAAGTTGCGAAGGGTTTTTTTGAGCAATTGTACTTTCTAACTCCACACAGTCTAGTAATTCCCTTACTTTATGTTGTCTCTCTGTTTTGCTGAACTGTTCGAAATTAAGGAGAGGTTCTTCTACTATCTCAAAAATCGTATGCTTCGGATTAAATGAATGATAGCTATTTTGAAAGACAGCCTGTAAATCTCTACGTATTATTTTTTTGTGCTTACTTGTTGTTTCGTAAAGATTAATACCTTGAAATAGAACCTCACCTTTTGTTGGTCGCTCAATTCCTAAAATAATACGGCCTAATGTACTTTTGCCCGAACCACTTTGCCCGACGATTCCTAAACACTCGCCCTCCTGAAGTGAAAATGTCACCCCTTGTAATACGGGAGCTTCCTGTCCTCGTTTAAACATGAATGGTCTTTGAGCATACTGCATCTCTATATTTTTCACTTCTAGTAGCGTCATATTTTTTCACCTCTAAAACATTATTCTTGATTGTAACAGTTTTTTTGTATAGGGATGCTGAGGTGTATCAAAAAAATCATAGACATTCGCGTGCTCAATCATTTCGCCTTGATACATCACAGCCACGTCGTCAGCTAGTTCAGCAATAACACCTAAATCATGTGTCACAAGAATAATAGCAGCCTCTGTTTCTGAGCGAATACGATCAAATAGTGTTAATATTTGTTTTTGATTGACTGTGTCAAGGGCTGTCGTTGGCTCATCTGCAATATATATAGAAGATTGTATCGCCAATGATAAAGCAATCATTACTCGCTGTAACATTCCGCCACTTAATTGGAAAGGATAATAGTGCAGAAGCTTCTCTGGATTGGGTAAGTTGACTTTATACATGGCATCAATAGCAATCTGTCTTATTTCTTTTTTAGTCATCACAAAGTGAGCTTTTAATGATTCTCGAAAATGGCTTTCGATTGTTTGAATACTATCAAAAGCTGTAGACGGATTTTGCATAATCATAGACAGATGCCTTCCGCGATACGCTCTCATTTTAGAGGCTGATACATTCAATAAATTTTCTTGTTGGTAGATGATTTGTCCTTGGGTGATCTGCGCCGCAGCCGGTAATGATTGCATGATGGCGTGGCAAAGCATTGTCTTTCCACTACCACTTTCCCCTATAATCCCCAATACACGCCCTTTATAGGCTGTCATATTGATTGAGGTTAATATATTTTTCTCACCGATTTTTACCGTTAAGTCTTTCACTTCTAAAACTTTCTCCATAATTACCCCTTTACTAGCCAAGCTTCTTAAAACTACTTGCCAAATGATTCAATAATAGCACAACAAGGACGATGGCAAGTCCAGGATAAAGCATTAATTCAGGATGTTGACGGATGTATTGTTTTCCTTCATTCACCATCATTCCCCATTCAGGAATAGGGGCCTGCACGCCAAGTCCAATAAAGGAAAATCCTGCGATTTCTAAAATAACCTTCCCTATATCTAAAACAACTATTGTTACGATAGGTGGCAGTAAATTGGGGATATAATGGCGTATGATTAATTTGATGCCTGAAGTGCCACTGATTCTTGCTGCTTGAATAAAATCTTTTTCATTCAACCCAATAAATAAACCTCTTATCAATCTTGAATAATAAATAAATTGCGTAAAAACAAGTGCGATTAACACATTTTTTAAGCTAGGACCTAATAAACCTAAAAGTCCAAATGCAAGGACAAGTGTAGGAAAAGCTAATAAAATATCACATATTCGAATAAATAGATAATCTACAATGCCTCTTTTTAGCGCAACGAAAGCACCTACTAAAATAGCTAAAAGAATGGCTACTATTTGAATGACAAGCGCTGATCCTAAAGAATAGCGAATAGCTAAAAGCATTCGTGAGAAAACACATCTTCCTAAATGATCTGTACCAAATGGATAGTCCCATGAAGGGGCTAAAAATTTCTTTGATATATCAACTGCTAAAGGGTCATGGGGCATTAATACTGGCGCAAACAATCCCAATAAGCCAATGACTAGCAGTATCGTTAGACTAAATAATCTTTTTACATTTGCTCTTTCTTTTCGTAATAGGCTCACTTCAATCTCTCCTGTCCTTCATCATCAGATGAGGATCCAATAGACGATGCAATACATCTGTGCATAAATTTGCAAGCACATAAATGACAGCAATAATCAATACATAGCATTGCACAACTGGGTAATCTCTGTTAATAATGGATTCTATTAAATATCTACCGAGTCCTGGCCAACTAAAGACCTGCTCCACGATTACTGCACCACCGAGTAAATTACCAAGTGTCATACCTAACAAAGTAGATAGCGGAATAACAGCATTTCTCAAAACATGACGTACGAGGATTACAGAGTTTTTTAATCCTCTCAGCTGTGCGTATTGAACATAATGCTGTTGTAATTCTTCAATGATAGCTGAACGGATAAACTGAACGAAAAGCCCAATTGTTGGTAAAGCTAATGCGAATGCAGGTAAAACTAGATGAGCTAGTGTACCTTTCCCATTTGTCGGGAAGATTCCTAATTTTAAGCTAAATAAATATAGTAGTAAAAAACCTAACCAAAATGTTGGAATCGACACACTCATGACGGTAAATAGTCTAATTACTTTATCGATGATGGAATGCTTATATAATGCACTTATTATTCCTAATGGCATACTTATTCCTAAAATCAACACAAATGCAGCAACTGCTAATTCAATGGTTGCGGGTAATTTAGCGAATAGCTCATGTGCTACGGGTAATTTACTAACAAAAGATGTACCAAAATCTAAATGCAAAACGCCTTTTATCCATAGCAAATATTGAATAAGAAAAGGTTTGTCTGTTCCAAGTTCCTCACGTAATGCTTGAATGGCTTCTGCTGTTGGTGCAACTCTTGCCAATCTTAGAATGACCTCAGCAGGTTCTACTGGGACGAAACGAATAAATACAAAGGTCAGGATGGATACGCCCAATAGTACAAACGGTAATGTTAAAATTCTTTTTAAACAAAACATCCATGTCGATTCATACATGCTGTCACTTCCTAATCAATCCTATGATAAAGAGAGAGATGTCTTTGATCGACATACTCTCTCTTTTACAGTTATTTTTCTTTATCCATTTGTGCAAATGGAATATCATATTCAGATGCACGTGGAGCAAAATCCTTCATATATGGCTGATAAATCACGCTATTTGTTTCGTAAGATATAGGATAGAATAGTGCTTGGTCATGGAACATTGTTAAAATATCCGTATAAAGTTGCACTCGCTCTTTTTCATCTGTACCTAC
Source organism: Lysinibacillus xylanilyticus (assembly GCF_001183605.1). Classification (GTDB taxonomy): domain Bacteria; phylum Bacillota; class Bacilli; order Bacillales_A; family Planococcaceae; genus Lysinibacillus; species Lysinibacillus xylanilyticus. The sequence continues at coordinate 1,172,510 of NZ_LFXJ01000005.1, forward strand.
TAATAATTGATGAATTTTGTTATCGATTTCTTTGGCATTTGGTAAGCCTAATTTCGCTTCATAGACACCATTAGCATTTGGTGTGGCTGATTCATTAGCAAAGCTATGTGGATCTGTTGGTGGTCCATTTGTACGCCAGAAATTAATATCGACTTGATCATCCATCAATTTTTGAAGACCTACCATCACATCTGCGCCTTCTAAATTCAACTGTACCCCTATTTTTGCTAGTTCACCTTGCATTAGTTCCGCCATTGGTTTTTGAATCGCATCTGTTGCAATGTAGATTAAATCTATTGTTAGTGGTTGTCCGTTTTTAGAGCGAATTTTTTCACCCTTCTGTAGCGTCCATCCCGCTTCATCTAGCAATTGCTGCGCTTTTTTCGGGTTATATAAAATTGGAGCTAAATCAATATTGGCATATGGTATAGCATCCCAAAATAGTGTATTGGCAACTTTTTCTGTACCATGTGTAATACTGTCAACCATTTGCTCCTTATTGATTGCATATTGAATCGCTTGACGTACCTTTAATTCTGCTAATGGACCTGACTGTGTATTAAAAAGCAGCGCTCGCGTAGACAAAGGTTCAGACGTAGCGGTTTTATATTTTCCACTATCTTTTAAATACGTATAGTTATCTAAACTAATGATGCCACGACCATATATTAAATCTAATTCTTCGTTTTCAAATGCCAACGAAATAGATTCTGAATCAGGAATAATTTTTACTTTTATTTTATCTACAAGAGGTTTTTCACCCCAGTAGTTTTCGTTTCGACTAAATAAAGCATATTCATCCTTTTTGTAATCTGTTAATACCCATGGGCCAGTCCCAATTGGTGCTTTGATTGAATCTTGCGTTGTATCGCCTTTAGGGAATCCATTATCCCCTAAAAAACGGAACGGTCTTACGAAGGCAAGCTCATTTAATACAGGGTAATAGGGTTCATCCAATTGCAAACGAATTGTAAAGTCATCCACTTTCACAACGTCTTTAATATGATTGACCATGCCCATCCAAGAATGCATATCACGATTAGCTAAAACTGCATTAAAGTTACGAATCACATTGTCTGCATTAAAAACCGTTCCATCAGAATACTTAACATCTTTTCTCAAATGGAAAACATAAGAGGTTTTATTCTCTGAGATGTCCCAACTTTCCGCTAGCTTCGGCGTAATTGTTCCGTCATCGTTATATTCAACCAATGATTCATAGACCATTGCTTGTGCTGTCATTTGATTTGGTAAATATGTATGGGGATTTAATGGACCTACATCTAATGGCCACCCAATCGTTATCATTTTTTCGTCTGTCTGTTGTTTCGGTGCTGTCTCTCCCTTTTTATGATCATTGCTTGTACAGCCAGTGAGTAAACTGAACATCAAAACAAGCATGAAAGGAAGTAAATACTTAGTTAATCTCATTTTCTGTCTCCTATCTTTGTTTGCGATGCACGAATCTACTTATTGAAAGAAGGCATAAAAAAAACCTTATTTCAAAAGAATAAGGACAGAAAAACTTACTATGAGTATGCTCCCATCCATCTCCCTATCTTTCGTAGATCATCAATGAATCTCCTTACAAGCAGGCATTCTGGCTCATGAATCATGATTCTGCTTCACCTTCCCAAGTAATCACTCAGTGGTAATAGAAACAAAACTCCTCATTTACAGCTGCGGGACAGCATGGGATTTACACCCATTTTCCTTTTAATTGAATGAAAGTTATCTCACTCAAACTTGTAATGATTTCTATGAAATTAGTATTAAACATAACATGCTCTAATGTTCGCGTCAATTTTATTTTCTGAATATAATAAAATTCTCAAAATAATACTAACATAAAATGGCCAGGTAGCTTCAGCCTGGCCTTGTTTGACTTCATCACGCTTTCTTCAATGAAAAAGAGATGATTTTTTTATCAAACTTTATTACAAATATCAAGTTTTATTATATGTGCCGTTTTATAGTGCCTGTTTTAGCAATCTTTTAGAAGACATTGCAATGTGATAGTTATTAGTCAACACTAATTTGAAACCATCCTGTTTCATCAGGAAAGTCCCTTCTGGATAAACTTCGGCCAGAAATCAATTGGCGATATGCAGTGATAGTACCATCGTGTGAAACTATAAAAATCTTATCCTTTTTTAACAACTTCAAATTTGCAACAAATTGTTGTGCAATGTTGTTGAAATCACTATTTGGCATAGTATTTATACTACCTGACCACAAATCTGGAGGTACATTCTTATCGAATTCTAGATTCGGATAATCCTTTTTGATTGTTTCTAAATTAATGATTTTATCACAAGGCAAAGTTTTTCCATTTTGGCGGAAAGGAAATATTCGTGGGGATACTAATGGGCTTACTAACTTACGACAATCAACATGCGAAGACCAAATTAGTGCAGTTTCCAGTGTTCTTTTAAGAGGACTAATAAATATAATATCTTCATCCGTTAAGGTGAACTTTTTCCTTAACAACTTCGCTTGACTTATTCCTAATGCTGTTAATGAAGGATTTTTCACTTGCAAGCTATTTGGAATTGCTAGTGTGTGTTCTCCTTGGCCATGACGAATAAATATCAACTCCACTTGATCACCACTCTTCTTCTTAACAAATAAAATGCCGTTAGATTGAACAAAATAACTTATTCTTTTTGATCACATCTAAGCCCATACAGACCAGGCAGCCTCAATATGATTACCTGATGGATCGGTAAAGACAAAGTATTTTGCATTTTCCCCGCGCTTAACAATCTCGGTTACTTCTACACCATTATTCTTTAATGATTGATGTGTATATTCAAGGTCTGGACAATTCAACGTAAAAGTTTGATAGAGGCGACCATCGCGTCAAAAATCTGCTGTTGTATGATCCTTTGTTTCTACAAGAAGTAATACAACATTTCCTTCTGGCGGGTGTTAATACCGCTACAAAACCAATATCATCCTTAAACTTTGGTGCTTTAAGCTTAAATCTAAGTTTATTTTCGTACCATTCAATTGTTTCATTAACATTAATAGCCGGTAAATACAGATAGCCAATTCTACCGAATAACGACTTTTGGTCTTGAGTAATTTCCAATTTCCTCACTCCTGATTAAAAATTCTATAGGTTGGTTAATAGTATTCTTTAAAATCCAGTATATTCCTTTTTGTCATTAGAATAATTGAACAAGGTTTGGAAAAAATACATCTAAAAAAGGGCTTGAGAAAATGAAAAAAATTGTTTTTGTTGTCTTACTTTTATTAGTTCCAGTTGATGCGGCTGTGATAGTATCTGCTGGATCCATGCAATTAATTGAAGATTCACCTGAAGTCGATGAACAGCAAGAATTAACAATAAAGCAAGCGGTTGAATTAGCAAACCCCTCAGTATTGAAATGGAATAAAAATGCTCAATTATTACAGGCAATAAATATAGATTTAGATAAGTCTAGGAAGTTAATTGGAAGTAACGGTAAAAGAAAGCATTGGAACATTTCATTTGGAGTACCTGATACTAATAAGTATTTTTTAGTAACTATTCATGACGGGAAAATAGATCAAACAAGTGATGTAACGGTGGATGGTACTTCTCCTTATCCCCAAAAAGAATTTATACAAATGAATGATATGAAGTATGATTCACCAGAGTTGCTTCAAAAAGCACTGAAAATGGGCAGTATTTATCCTGGTAACGATTGGGCTAAAGGGTACAATTTTATGCTTATTAAAGATACAGAGAGAAATGTTCCACTTCTATTAGTGATAGGTTGGAATAGAGACCAAACAAAAATGGAAGCAGCGGGCTTTAATGCCTCGACAGGAGAATACATTAAACCTAATTAAGTTGCACTCCTTATTTTTAGCTTACGAGGTTTTTGGTGAAAAAAGAGGATTAACATAATCAATCATTTTTATATTATTCGCTGACTTTTTATATTTAGCTTTTTATCACCCATATTCAGAATCGCTTTTACAAAAGTGATTATTTTTATAAAACTTTTATAAAATTTTATTTAAATGAGTAGTTAAATATCGCAATTCCTTTTAACAACTAATCATATTATAGATTGTAGAAAGGAGGTAATAGCTATGTCTGAATACTGCGGTAGTGGCGGCGGTTATGGTAATGGTACTGGTTCAGCTTTTGCGCTAATCGTTGTTCTATTCATTCTATTGATTATTGTCGGCACTAGCTTCATCGGCTTCTATTAATACCCAATACCGCCACCAATGCTCATAATTTTTGGATAATATAAAGTTATCCTTTCCCTTCAAATATATACAAAGGGTCACACTCCTCCGGTGACCCTTTAATATTTTCTTAAATCAAATTATTAAGTCGCATCTGATTAGGGACTGAGTGACGTTTTTGAGATAGGTAGAAAACACTTTAGTATACAGTCAGTTGAAAATAATACCGATAACTAAAAAGTTTGTTTCATTCAATTAGTACAGGATTTAGCGATGTTCGTCGGCGATACGTAGGAAAATGAAGATATCTTTTTGATACCAAATACATATAGTTAGTCCAAACCTTTGCAAGCAGACAAAAAATAACATGAGATCCCACCTCAAATAGAAAGATGATGCCCCATGTTATTCTCCGTACTTTTTTTTTCTACTATTTAACTATTCTCTTCAGCACTTTGATCTAGTTCTAAAGGTAAAAAAGCATATTCTCCATTTCTAATAATCTCACATTTACGAACTGGAATAGGTTGTTTGAACATTGGCCCATCTAATACTGTAGTATGGAACTCTCCACCTTCTCCACAAGGGTCAATACCGCGAGCTTCAAGCTCCTTTATGTATTCATGGGTTAACGTCCGCCCTAAATCTTCCTCGCGCATGCCCAAAGATAAATTAACAGTTACAATGATTGTAACAAATCCAAGGTTTATAAATTCTTCAACTGCTTCACGATGATCCATTTCCCATAAAGGCATGCCTAGTTTTAATCCAGCATTCTTCGTAACCTTGTCATGCCAGCAGCCATGTTCAGGCATATCTAAGTCTCCTGTTACTAAAACTTCTGCACCTTGATTTTTAGCTTTTTCTAAAAGGCTCATAAATACTTTTTCATATTCTATCCAGCTTGCTGCTGCAGTATAAACAGGTAAACCTATAGATTTCGCTTGAGCATGTATGAGTTCCGGAGGCATTCCGTGAGATCTGGACCGTTCCCCTTCTTCCTCCAGCATAACGATTAATCCAACCGCTTCTCCAACCTTCATTGCTTTATATAACGCTAAGACACTATCCTTACCTCCACTAAATGAAGCTATAAATTTATGCCCTTGTGCATTATTTTTCCAATCCAATAATTCCGACATTCAAATCTTTCCCCTTTTTAATGACTTTTCTAAGCTCCTCCTTAGAATAACAATCAATTATGCCTCGGCATAATTGCGTCCGGAATCGGCTTTGTGCTTAGGCCTGCAAATGTTCTTTGCGCGAAAGCGTAGCGGCAGCAACGTGTCTTAGTCTGTGCGAAAGCGAAGCGACAGCAAAAGGGTTTTATCTGCGCGAAAGCAAAGCGACAGCGGCAACACAGCACCGATGCAGGTCAGTTAGCCGTTATCGCATGGATGCGATGATTTTAGGCTAACATCCCCTAAGAACTTCTTTCCGATTATGTGACATCCGCCGGAGGCTTAGGCCAACACGATGTTGGTCACTCAGACGTTGCCACAGGATGTGGCGTTCTTAGACTGAGTTCCTTTATTTCAGCGGATGTCTTTTGTACCAAAAGCATAGCGACAGGTACAGACGTTTCGTAGCGTCAGCAGCAGATGTTTGGACTCCTGCTGAAAGATGTTAAAACTCATTTGCAATTTTATCATTGCAAATGAGTCTGTCAGAAGTAGCTTACATATGGCTTTCTTTAATTTTTTTGCTCAAGGCATTGATAAATTGCCATCATATCTCGTTTATTCAATTCTCGGATACGGTTGAAAATAGGAATATCTGCAACAGCCTCCGTAAGTAAGCTTTCATCTACAACGTCGCTTACTTTGCCAGTTAGCCATGTTTGCACGTCTACGCCTTCGACAATTTCCTTACGTCCTTCATCATTAATGCCACTTGCAGAGCAACTAACACATGGTACGGATAATTTATAGACGCCATCATGGAGATTGTCCTCTGAAATGACTTTCTTTCCATCACAGAATGGACATTTATGGCTTGCTTTAATTTTATTAATTTGTGTCACTATTTTTTTGTAGCCAAATGCTTCATAGACGTACGTTAATTTTTTGTATTTTCCATTAGTGAAATACTTATCAATAATGGTTTCTCTCGTTTCGTCAATGTTGGCAAAATCACAGATTGTAATTAGATTTTTGCTACTTATTACTTCGATATTATCTTTAATTTTGTCCCAGAATGGTAAAACATTATTTAGTACTATTTCATAACCCGCTAAGCTTGCTAGATCTAATTCAAGCATTTTTAACGACACTTGTGTTTCTCTTGGAAGTAATGAGACATCTTCCGTAAGAGTCATATCGCCACCAACAATTGCTTTTAGTTTTTCAAGCTGTGGTAGGTTGCCTACTGTTTCTATGACCTGGTCGAGAGGTCGATGTATAAGCTCACGAATATCAGAGTCCCCGAATGTTAGTTTTTTCTTATGGTTTAGCACGGCTCCTTGACAGATTGGACAGCCAATCATTTTTTTTGATTCTTTCATTTGCTCTTTAATAATTGATTTTGAAATAACCATATAACGTCCAAGGATAAAATTAAAGCCTTCCCATTTTTTTGAAGATTTACTTGCTTTATCATAAAAAGATTTTTCCCAATAACCATATAGGAATGTATGTCTTTCTTCTTCTGTCATCTCATTGTAGCTTTTACTAATATCTTGACCTAGTTCATTCTTGATCTCATCAAAAAGGAATTGTAATTTCGGATGTTGATAATATTTTAATACTTCCATCACGTCTGGATGTAATAAACCATCCCAGAATGGCACTGTTTTGTCTTGAATGACTAAATCAATATCAAATTCTTCAATTTGCAGGCGACCAGAACAGCTAGGGCAATGATTTTCCTGACTAAAGAAATCGAAGCTTCTTGTATCTTTATTCGTTGGATGTGCAGCCACTATATGGTTGATTAGGCCACCGATTTCATATAAAAAACTATACTGACTATACAAGTGTCTTTCTAGATCAATGGCGACGACAGGTGCAATTGTTGCAGATTCATACTCTCCATATATCAAACGGGCCATTGATGATAGGCTTTTTAAAATACCGCCTTTATAGATGTTTTCGGCATTTTTAAAATAGCTAATATGATTGTCTTCTAAGTAATGGATGCCGTTTTTTGAAGCTAGTGTTGAAGATATATGCAATGGAGCATCACTGTTTGTACTGTTAAGTTGACTAAAATAATCATCATGACTAACAACATCAAGATGTCGAATAGGTTCTTGCTGTCTTTTTCCAAAATCAACGATAAAATCAGAGCTATCTATCATATAAGCATTATGTTCAATCATCATAATAGAGACAGATTCATCTTGGAGAATGTCCCTCACACTATCAATGAATTGATTTAATATGTTTTGTGATAAACCTTTTGAAGGCTCGTCAAAAATAAACAGCGTATGTGGGTTTCTTGAGTTCGAAAACAGCTCAGAAACTAAATGAACACATTGAAATTCACCTGTCGATAAAGATTGTGTTTTTCTTTCCAACGTTAAATAACCGAGCCCCAGTTTAATCAATAAACTTAAGCGTTTATGAGCGATATCTTCATTTGGAAGCTCCTCAATAATGTCTTCAATAGAACGTTGGAAAATATCATCAATATCGTCACTGTATTTCGTCATTTTCTTTTTGATATCAAGAAACGTTGCAACAGTCGATCGGCTAGTAATCGATTGGTTTCGGTCTTGTCCTACCATGACCAGTTTATCTTTTGGATATCTTTTTAAGAAATCGTTGGAGATACACTCATTGACAAGGGTCGATTTCCCACAGCCAGACTCACCTGTCACGGTTACTAGTCTATTTTTAGGAATCTGAATTTCAGCCATTTCAATATTACGACAGTAAAGATCATGAAATTGATAATATTCTGTAGGCATTACCTGGTTTCGTTCGCAATGGATTGGCTCTGGACGTGGTGATTCTTCGACGATTTTGCCGCCGTATTTCCCACTGCCAGGCCCAAAGAATAGTTGCTCATCCGATGTATCGAGCACCGTATCAGAATGATCAATAAGCCAAATTTGATTTTTATAGCCCAATTGTTTGATCTGTTCTAAAATTTTCAAAAGTGTTTGGTGATCAAGACCAACAGATATTTCATCAATAATTATCACGGTATTTTCACTAGCGGCCATAAATTCTGCCAAGTACAGTCGAGTTAATTCCCCTCCAGACAAGGTCCCCATGATCCGATTTAAAGTTAAGTAACCAATATTCATATCGATAATATTTTTAAGAATATGCTGTCTCTCTTCACTAATATTTAATTCCTCAGAAAGGGAATAAATCGCCTCAATACTTAAGTTGTTCATATCGGAAATACTGTGTGGCTGATTCCGTAATTCTAGCTTATATTGTTCAACTTCCGAGCTATAACGCTTGCCCTCACACTTTTTACATTCGACATTTTTGGTTGTGCCACGTCCTTTACATGTAGTACACCATCCTAATGCATTATTAAAGGAAAAAACCTCTGGCGAAAGATCAAACTTTTCAGCAAGCTTTTCACGAACCTCTTTATAAACGCCCGTATGAGTACCAACTGTTGAACGTGGATTAGTAGAAATTGATGACTTCCCGAGAAAAAGAACTAAAGGCATTTGTTCCATCTTGATGGCACTGAAATTCGTTTCCATAATATTTGGGAACAAATACTGATATTCAGCCTTTGGCAATAAAGAAACGAGACGTTTCTTAGATTCTTCACCAATTGTTTGACAAAATGTAGTCTTACCAGATCCAGACAATCCAGCAATTCCTAAAGATTGATCTTCCGGTAAGTCGACATCTAAACGATTTATATTGTTAGCAATTATTTGATTTATTTTCATCGGATAATCTCTCCATTCCATATAGTACTGTCATGTTAGCACAACTTCAACTGTATTTGTTGTGTTTATGACATGCCAACAATTATGCCTCGGCATAAATGCGTCCGGAATCGGCTTTGTGCAAGCACAAAGTACTCCTTCCCGATTCCGTGACATCCGCCGGAGGCTTTAGGCCAACATGATGTTGGTCACTCAGTCGTTGCCACAGGATGTGGCGCACTTAGACTGAGTTCCTCTATTTCAGCCTTTGCTGAAAGAAGTTAAAAAAATGACGCTTTCCGTGTTTCGAAAAGCGTCCAACAATTAATGTAATTTCTGTGTTACCTGCTTAAAAGGTTCATATTGAAAAGTAGTTAACATAGAAAATGAAGAAATCATTTTTACAGCTCTGCTAACACTTTTTCAAGCTGCTTACCATTGTTAATCCAAGCGTATTTAGCTCCTTCAATTGCTCCTTGACGAGCTTTAGTCGCTTCACTGAATCCGCTTTGATCAAGATGTAAATGTGTAGTTCCATCTGAACCTTCTGTCAACGTCCATGTAACTGTAGTAGTTTCTCCAGCACTTGCCCAAATGTAAGATAATGTATGAGGTTCTTCCACTTTAAGCACCTCGCAATTGACAATTCCATCCCACCATTCATTTGGTTCAGCTCGGAATTGGAATTTATGTCCTACGACTGGTTTAAAGTCATTTTTCCATATCCACTTTGCAAGAGTGTCTGAATCCGTTAATGCGTTCCAAACTTTCTCAATTGAACTTGTAAATTGATAATCTAAAGATACATCTGCTTTCATTTTTCTTCCTCCAATATAAGATTTAATATAGCCATTCTTGCTTTCCAGAATCCTTCGTAATACGATACCCAATCTTGAATTTCCTTCAACGGACCGGCATTCAACCGATACCTCGTTTCTCTACCAACCCTTCGAGCAATTACGAGATCAGCATCTTTAAGGATAGCCAAATGCTTAGAAACTGCTGTACGCCCCATTTCAAATTGAGACGTTAATTCATGAAGAGGTAATTCTTCCGCATCTGCCAACAAGCGTATTAATTGACGTCTTGTTGGATCAGCAATAGCAGCATAAACATCACGCTCTTGAGTCTTGTCGCTCAAAATCCCCCTCCCCCTTTTGAATTGGACACTGATTGGTGTCTTAATTATATGACACCAATCAGTGTCCAGTCAATTTTTATTTTGAGATATTTGCATTAATTTTATTCACCGATTATTAATACGAATATAATTTACTGTGCTTGGATTCCTGAATGTACTTGTAGTACCACAGTCTAAGCCTCTATGGCATTTATGTTGCTTTCCATTTCATCTAAAAAAGACAAACCGAAAATCAAACATGGTCCTGCCCCCCTAAAGTTAGATTTTTAACTCTAAGGGTGCAGGACCCATTCGGTTTGTCTTTTCTTTTCTTTTATTTTTAGTATGCTTGAGCAAACCAAACTGTATGCTTCGCTTCATTTCCACAGCAAATACAAGACGTTTTTGTAGTTGGTGGGTTAAACGGAATGTTACGAGTAGTATATTTTGTCTCTTCTTTCACTTTTTCTTCGCATGCATCATCTCCACACCATCCAGCAAGAATCCAGCCCGGAATAGATCCGTTTTCCTTGGAATTGTTAATGTGCTGCTGTAAATCTTTCAGTGTATCGATATTTGTATGAGCGTTTTCATCACGGAATTTGCGCGCTTTTTCAAACAATCGACTTTGCATTGTTGTTAGTTCCGCCTCAATTGCTGAAACAATGTCATTCAAGTCAACGGATTGTTTTTCGTCTTCATCTCGTGCTTTTAACAATACCTGATTTTTCTCTAAGTCACGAGGTCCTAATTCAATACGAATTGGCACACCTTTTAATTCCCATTCATTAAATTTGAAGCCTGGTGATTGGTCAGAGTCATCAAGACGTACTCGAATTCCCTTCTTCTTAAGGATTGCGAAGATGTCATCTAGTTTCTCCATAATTTCAGGGGTCTTTTTCCATGGACCTACAGGTATTAAGACAACTTGGGTTGGTGCAATTCGTGGCGGTAAAATAAGCCCCTGCTCATCACCGTGAACCATAATTACTGAACCTATTAAACGAGTGGAAGTCCCCCAAGATGTTGTGTGTACATATTCATGCTGATTGGCTTTATTTAAATATTTAATATCAAAGGCTTCAGCAAATTTTGTCCCTAAGTAGTGAGAGGTACCAGCTTGAACGGCCTTTCCATTTTTCATCATTGCTTCGATAGAAAATGTATCAACTGCGCCCGCAAAACGTTCAGAAGGTGTTTTTTGTCCATCATAGACAGGAATGGCAAGTAAACCCTCTACTACTTCCTTATAGATAGCTAACATTTGCATCGTTTCTTGACGTGCATCTTGTTCATCAATATGTGCTGTATGGCCCTCCTGCCACAAAAATTCAGATGTTCGAATGAATGGAAGTGTTTTCTTTTCCCAACGAAAAACATTTGCCCATTGATTAATTAAGACCGGCAAATCGCGGTAACTTTTAATCCAATTCGAATAGAGATGGCCAATCATCGTTTCAGAGGTAGGACGAAGTGCTAAACGCTCTTCTAATTTCTCGCCTGCTGCCTCCGTTACCCAAGGAAGCTCAGGTGAGAAACCTTCGATATGCTCTTTTTCTTTTTGGAAGAAGGATTCAGGAATTAACATAGGGAAATAAGCGTTGCGATGACCTGTTTCTTTAAAGCGACGGTCCATCTCATCCTGAATATGCTCCCAAATTTCATAGCCATCTGGTTTAAATGCGATACAGCCGCGAACTGGTGTATAATCCATTAAATCTGCCTTTTGAATTGTATCAATGTACCATTTTGAAAAATCGTTTTGTTGTGTTGTCATTTTCTATCCTCCATTTCTGTAACTTTACCTACTGAAAAAATAAAAAGCACAAAGCTGTCCTCAAAAATAAGGACGTCTTTGTGCCGACTAAACGTGGTACCACCTTGAATTTAGTTTTAAGAAAACCTTAAAACCCTCTAACGTTTTGTAACGAAAACGACTCGGTTATGTTTGCATAACATCTCCGTGGTAGGTTTCAGATAAGAAGCGGTGATATAGCTCTCAGCAATTGCTATATTCTCTGTTTCACTATTCTTTCTTACTTGGCCACATCAACAATTAATATTTTATATAACTTTAGCAAAACAGTTAAATAATTTCAAATATTTAATTTTTTTCGGCGAGTGTCACGGAATTATGCCGAGGTATAATTGATTTAAACACGATTATTTTTCGGGAAATATCAGAAAATTAAATTTACTTTCGGTTACCAATTTTGCTTTTAACTAGCCAAAATTCATAAATATTTCTGAGCAATTAAAACTCCCCACGCCCTCGTGCGTTCTACCATGGCTACTGATAGATTAAATCTAAATAAAAAAAGTTCAACCAGGAAGTTCTGGTTGAACTAGATAATACGAAACCATCTTTAATTGAATTAAATCTAAAATAGTCAATTCACAGACTTTCATCCAGTTGTTTATATCTAATGACACAATTGTTATATTTATCTACATATTTCTCATCTCATAGATTTTTTGCAAGGTATTAAGGTGATTTGATTTATCTTCGGGCGACTTAACGAATTTATACCACTCCACAAGTCTGTATCCGAACATAGAAAGGATTAGTTCATATATACAGTGGTCGGAAACATGGGACACATCCGCATATTCCGAAAAACCCTTGTAATATGCCGGAATGCATTTTTCGTAGTATTCAACCATATGACAGACATCGGCTTCATCAGTTATTAAACTCGCGATATCCTCGCCCATGTACCCCCATCCGGCGGTATCCCAATCGATAAGTACGATTTTACTGTCCGAATAGAATATGTTTGCCACCCAAAAATCTCTGTGGCAAAGCACTATTGGTAGCTTTTCAATTCGACTGAATATTTCGTCCGCATTGTTATCTAAGTCTATAAGCATTTTACACAGGTGCTTTGGGATTTCACAGTCATCGGAGCGTATATAATCATACAAAACATTCCATGACCGATAACGCAGATAGTAGTTTTTCATAAACTCAACCTTGCTTAAATTGGGCAAATTCTGCAACACGTTTGGTCGTTCAGTGTACAATTTTCCTTGAAATCGCCCCAATTCCTCGGCAATACGTTCATACATTTCCGAGGTTAGATTTAAGCCTGACACACCATCAATATATTCCATCCACAGTTGAATCTCATCGCCATTTATTTCGGCGTGATAGCACTCCGGACACCTGAACGAGTCAAAAAAAACCTTATTGAAATCCGATGTATAGAGGTCGTACTCCCTACGCCATGAATCTGGATCACCATAACGTTCAAATTTTTTCTGTGTTTTCCAAACTATCTTATACGGCAGATTTTCACCATCAGAAGTTTCGCCCATGCCTGTTACAAGTCGAACAACTCCTATTGTTCCGCCTTGCAACTCTTTAAGTTGATAATCTGCACGGATTATCGTCTTGTCTAGCATTTTACTCAAAACAAGCTCCAGTATTTCGGGCTTTACAAACTTTTCATCATGGTTGTTCATTTCTTGTTTCCTCCCTTTTTACTCTTATGTCGCATGGCAATTGACTTTTGCCATGCCCGTTTATTCATGAGATACCCCGATTTACCATCAACAAACTTGTTTTCCCGCTTCTGTACAAGGTAACGCTCCCAATGTTCTGGTGCCAATGATCCACCAGCGAGGGCGACAAGAACTGCGCAGCCCGGCTCCGTTTGATGGCGACAGTCATTGAAGCGACACTGTGTAAATAATTCCTCCACATCGTTAAATCCAGCGCTGATCCCGTCGTCCGCACCGAACAGCCCAAGTTCACGCATACCAGGCGTATCAATAACCATCGCACCGGAAGGGAGCATGAAAAGCTGGCGATGCATTGTTGTGTGCCTGCCCCGGCTGTCGGCCTCGCGGATAGCCTTGACAGTCATCACTTCCTGATTCATCAAGGCGTTTAGCAACGATGATTTTCCCACACCGGACATGCCAAGGAATACCACGGTTTTTCCTGGTTGTAGATATTCGCTCAACCCGTCCAAACCACTCCCCGTGTGGCTGGAAACTACGTGTACTGGCACATTAGGAGCATTTTTCTGAACTTCAGCTAACGGTGCGCTGAAATCCGAGATCAAGTCAGCTTTTGTTAAGATTACGACAGGCTGGCTGCCGCTTTGCCGTGCCTGTGTCAGATAGCGCATGATGCGGCTGACCTTGAAATCCCAGTTTAGTGACGACACGATAAATACGTAATCAAAATTAGTTGCAACGACTTGCTCCAGTATGGTTTTGACATATCCTACTGCGTGCCCCGAATAGTCAGCGCGAGAAAATTTCGAACGGCGAGGTAGTAATTTGGCAATGCGCGAAGCACCGTTTTCGTTGTATTGCAGAAATACAAAATCGCCAACGCACGGAAAATCTTCCCGAGTCACCGCAGTGTGGTAGAAAGTGCCCTTTAATACAGCCGTCACTTCTCCATGTTCGGTGATGACGGTATATTGCTCTCGCTGTAGTTCCGTAACCCTTCCAGGTATTAAACCGATTGGCGGCGGTTCGGCTTCGATATAGCCGTAATGTTTCAAGTCAATCATAGAACCGATCCTCTCCTTAAAAATTAAAGTTGTTTTTGGGCATAAAAATACCGCGAACAAGCAGCCTCCTAAGAAGCTGCTTGTTCGCGGAGAAAAGTCGGAAGTCGACTATAATCAAAAAGGAATACGACTTTCATCGTATCCCGCTAACAGCAGTATTCACGAAAGGTTACTGTTTACGGCATAGCAAAAAACACGGGTGATATTCCCGGTTGCTCTCATTCCAAACTATAATCAAAGATTGGAAATTACTATGCCCGATATTCGGTTAAGTTAAAACCACCAATACCATATAAGTAGTCATTAAAAACATCCCCTTTCGAAGGAAAAAGTTGGAATATAATCCCACTTCTATAGTGTGCCATAACCCTTTGTGAGAAATCAACAGAAAATTCAGTTATAAGAATTTTTTTTCGGTCAGCTACCTCTCCAACTCAATCCCCCCCAACTATCACATATAACATAGGAAAAGCCACCTTCGTTCTTGGCCTACCATGCGCTTTGCTGCGTTTTGTTTTTTGTGTAAAAGTAAACGACAATGCAATTATAGAAACTATAAGCGATACGAGATTTAAGTCCCAACCAGCCTCAAACATAGTAGGGGGTGAAATTGACCGGATCAATGTTCCATGCCCCCGTACGCTCTACCCTAGCTACTGACAGATTAAATCTAAATAAAAAAAGTTCAACCAGAAAGTTCTGGCTGAACTTTATAATACGAAAGATCCCGTATGATGACGAAGGTTATTAAGCATCCCCTAAGTATTCTGCGAAATGTAAAAATCCAAATTTCCTCACAAGATAGTTTCTTAATTCGCCCTGAGTAGCTTTTTCTACTGGAGGATTTGTCAGGGCGTATGCTTTAGCATTTAATTCAGCAAATCTATCTTTATCTACTTCATTATGTTCTTTATCTTCAATAATTCCTGAAGAAATTGCGGCTTTTGGATAACCCATAAAAAATAAATGTGTTCTTAATGCCATACTTGGTGTTGAATGCAACAATATAATTACAACCAACAAAGAAACAATAATTATTACTTTTTTCTTTAAGTCATCGCTCCCCTCAATTGACGTTAATAATCTACAATAAATTTTAACATAAATTTTCCATTTACCTTTTAAAAATTAGTTCGCTTAAAAAATTACCTTTGATATATCATATCTTTTAAATCGAATTTTTTATCTGTTAATCCTAATTGTTGGGCTGGCGTTTCCATTGTTTTGTTAGATTTATAGGCGAAACAAAAATTGTAATAAATTCGGAGGATTATGCACCTAAAAGAGATTGGATTGGCTTGTGTATTGTGTTTTTTATAAATAACCATAAACACTTAGAGGATCCTGCCCTAAAATAAGGACAAGATCCTCCACATTGTCTACATGTAACTATCTACAATAAACTTCGTAAAGTCTCCTACAGATAAAGGCTTACTGAAATAATAGCCTTGAACGTACTCGCAGCCATGTTCCCGAAGAACGTTTAATTCGGCTTCTTCCTCGACGCCTTCAGCCACTACTTGCAGATTTAAGGCATGCGCTAGAGAGATCATTGCTGAAATCATAGCAATGCCTGATTTTTCAGGCACAATATTACGAACGAATGCACGATCAATTTTTAAAACATCTACTGGAAAAGTCTTTAAGTAATTTAACGACGAATAACCAGTCCCGAAATCATCTAATGAAATCGTAATACCAAGTGCTCTTAATTGCTTGATTGTATTAATTAAGTCTTCCGTATAATCCAACATACTCATCTCAGTAATTTCAATTTCTAAGAAGTGCGGATCTAATTTTGTTTCTGCAATAACTTCTTGTACCATTTCTACAAAGCCTGTTGTACTAATATGAATCGGAGAAATGTTCACGGCAACACGTAAGTTTAAATTATGTACTTCATTCCAAGTGCGTGCCTGGGCAGATGCTTTTCTTAACACCCATACTCCTATATCATTAATGAGCCCACATTGCTCAGCAAATGGAATAAAGCGATCAGGTGGCATATGACCTAGTTCTGGGTCATGCCAGCGAAGTAATGCCTCCATGCCAATCACTGTATTCGTTTTTAAATTAATTTTAGGCTGATAATGTAATTCTAAAACATCTGTTTTTAGTGCTTGATGTAATTTAGTTTCAAGTAATAACCATTTATCATTAACTTCCTCCATATTTGGACGGTATAAGCGATATTGATTACCACGTGAAGATTTCGCAGCATACATAGCGATATCTGCATTTTTCAATAATTCCTCAGCAGAGTTTGAATGATCTGGGAAAATACTAATTCCAATACTTATACTTGCGTAAAATTCATACGTATCTACAATAAAACTCTCATTAAATACGCTAATTATTTCCTCGGCCTTCTCTTCAATACCGTCAACATCGTTAAGTATAATAACAAATTCGTCACTGTTGTGGCGGTAAATAGAATTGGATGTATAATCAACGTTGCGTAAACGATTAGCCATTTCCACTAAGAACATATCCCCGATAATATGACCAAGTCCATCGTTAATGTTTTTAAAACGATTTACATCAATGAAAAATAACGCAAATTTTTCTCCTGTACGTCGAGATTGATGGAATTCGTTTTCTAAACGTTGTTCTAACTTACGACGATTTGGTAGCCCTGTTAATTCATCGTGATAAGCAATATGAGTTATCTTTTTAATATCTTTTTGTGCGGTAATGTCGACCCTTATAGCAATATATTGATACGGTTTACCATTGTCATCAAGAAAAGGAAAAATCGTTGTCTTCACCCAGTAAAGACTGCCATCCTTCGCGCGATTACACACCTCGCCATTCCACATTTCACCATTGCCTATAGTTTTCCACATCTCTCTAAAGAAAGATCTTGGATGGAAACCTGAGTTGAGTAAACGGTGATCCTGCCCTAATAATTCTTCACGAGTATATTTAGATATTTTGCAAAAATGATCATTAACAAACGTAATTTTCCCAGTTCGATCTGTAATTGCTACAATGATTGAACTATTCATTGCTGAAAAAATATCTTGCAATTCTTTCAAACTATAGTTAACTTGACTGATACTACTAGGCGTGATATTCATCATTTTCATTCTCCGTTCATTAGAAGGGTTTGGTACTTTTGTTTTATATTGATGCGAGGTATAAAGTTATGGGATATCGCCCTTTTTTATGTAATTATATTATAGTCTTAAAAAAGCAGTTAATTCAACCTAAATATCTAAACATTCAAACCTATATTTGATGGTTATTAATGAAGCAGCCTCTAATAATAGGGACTTTTAACTTACTTTATACGCTATTTTTTGAATACTTTAATTACCTTAGTGCTATTTATATGTTATGTTTAGCCTATTCGCCTTTATAAAATGAGAATTTTCTGTATTTTTACGACACTTGAAAAACTTCTATATTTATGTTATTCACAAGAAATGCCTTACTGTCACATGCAGGCAGTAAGGCATTTTATAAGCTAAGACACTTCATATTCTATTTGACCTCCCAATGTTTTGGCACGTTCATTGTAGGCATCACGTTGCTCCTGAGATAAGTTTAAAATATAATAATGAAAATTTATAGGCTCTAAACCGTGTTTCTCACACACTTGTCGATAAAAATCATAGCCTTCCCGATAATCTGTCATCCTAATAACTTCCTTTCATTTATAAAGCTTCTTTATAATATTCTAATTGCTCTTGGGGTAATTGATTGACACGTCTTGTTATATAACAGAAATAATATTTTAATAAATAATATATAACAGCTAGTTTGCGATGTCAATAAATTTTCTGATATTTCTTTTAAATATACGAAAGCCCAGTCCATTTAAATTAGTATGGCTGGGCTTTTCATAAAATATTCACGTCGGCTTCCGTAATAACCACATCCTTTAATTACAAAACTTCTAAATTCCTAATTGTTTTGCTTGCATATTATAAGCTGAAAGTTGTTGCTGTGATAATTGAAGCAAATAATAGCGGAATGAAATTGGCTCAAGACCATAGCGCTCACACATTTCACAATAAAATTCATAACCATCACGATACTTTGACATTAGAATTCCTCCTTGAATAAATCTGTTTTATAACAGTTGTTATTATTTTTATTTAATATATAACAGTTAGTTTATTTCGTCAAGTATTTTAAAAAAGTTTGATTAAAAACATAACAAAAGCCATTGTTTTGAAAAAGAATGATCAAAACAATAGCTTTCGTCAATTAATACTTTAGTAAAGTAACTCTACTTTTACTTTTAGTTTTATATCTGAAGGAGGTTCTTCATCTTCTACAACGTAAGATAAAACATAAGCTCCTTTAGGAAATCCTTTAAAAACCTTTTCAAAACTTTCGTTACTTTTTAAAACACCATTTACAACTTTTGTTTCTTTATCTACATTTCGAATTTTGTATAAAAAGCTTTCTGTACCAGTATTTGATAATGATATTTTAAACGGAACATCACCTTCATAAGTAAAATATGTTTGACTTTCGCCTATCGGAGAAGCTATCTCTGCTTCAATCTCACGGGGGCGAGAACTTCCTATTGATTCTGTATCTTTCTCCTTTTGAGTGATTTCTTCGACAACTGGTTCACTTTTTACAACCTCTGACGTTACTTTTGAAGCTTGTACTTCTGTTTTAGTTGAAAATTCATTACACCCTGATAAGAGTATAATAAACGTACATATACATGCTATTTTATAAATCTTCATAACTTCTCCTATCCAAAAATAGTAAATAATGATAATTATACCACAATAAACAAAAAAAGAAGAAAAGGCTCGTTGTCCTTTCCTTCTTTTTTGTCTATATCTCAATTTTTTTTATTACGAGAACATGGACTCTTCACCATATATTCTTCAATAATCGGATAATCATTCTAGGAATACAAATTAAAATGTTCCATATTATTTCTAATACGATTGATTTTTGAATCTCTTTTAATATTTTTTTAATGTAATATCGTGTTTTTTCCATTCTTGGTATTCCGTTTCTAGCTTAGTTTTTTAGTGCTCAACTTTGATGTATGTTTTGATTTCTTTTATTTGTCCAATATGTCGTTGTTCATGAAAATATATTTGTTCTACCCATTGATCAAGGGGTAATTCTCCAATGGCAGGATGCTTTAAGGATTTTTCTGCTAATATTGATGGATCTTCAATTGTATCAAGGAAAGCTGTTAGTTTTTCTCTCGAATCGTCAAGCAAGTCAATGATTTGCTGAACTGTAAAATAGTCTTCAGCTGGTTCGACAATTTTTGGTGCTGTAATTTTCTTTGTTCTATCTACAATAAGTTGAACATTTTTACGTTCCGTTTGCTTATGGTCTTCTTGCTTTAATCCCCATGCAATCGCTTTTACTGAAGACTCCTCTACTAAAGCTAGGTGATGGCAAACCTGAGCTATACTCCAAGAATTTGCATCAGGTTTTGCATTGAATTGACTATCACTTAATAATTTAATTTCCTCAATTAAGTTATTTCTTGTTTCACATAAATGATCGTTAATTAATTGATTCATATGATATCTCCTCCACTAAGTTTTTTAATCCCTTTTCTGTATATGTTTTATACAATGTGAAGTATTCTATATTTGTTTATATTAGTATTCGTTTACCGGTCTTTGCAGATTTTCGAGCGGCATCTAACAATTGATGAAGTTTGACAGCATCATTAAAATCCGGAATTTGCTTTGTGCATTCAACTATATCTTTTGCCAACATCGTATAAGCTTGATCTACATAGCTTTTAGCGTCATTATTTAGTTCTGATGGAATTTTTATTTCTTCATATAAAACATCTTTTGAATTAAACAAATTATTAGGGTGTATCATTTTTTCAATGATAAGGTTACCAAATTGGACATGGCCATAGGAATTTTTCTGTGTTAAGCGATATGCCCCCTTTTCTCCCCTAATTTCTAATTGAAAAGCAGGGTAAACTCCGCCTTGGATATGTACAGATGCTGAAGTACCATTAATGAGCGTCCCTTGTATTAATATTTGATCAGCTGTATTTTTTAATGTTGTCTTGCCTGTTTCTTGTACAAACGCTTCGGTATAGTGGACATTCATAGTAGCGGATAGCTCTTGAAAATCGCCTAAAATATAGCAGAGAACATCTAGTGAATGCCCGCCGTTAATGGAAAGAAGGGTTGCGCCATTGTCTTCATTTAAAAGATAACGGCTTTTTTCATCTGTTACTGCCCTTTTTCCTTGTGTTGCTACTTGCATAGTACAGGAAATGATATTACCGATATCCCCTTGCCGAATTGCTTGTTTTAAATAATTTACTTCTGGAGATTGTCTTCCCTGAAGTCCAATTGCGTGATGAATATTTCTTTCGTTTGCCAATTGAGCCATTTTTTCTGCTTGCTTCGTATTAATAGCTAGTGGCCATTCACAATATATATGTTTATTTTCTTCTAATACAGCCATCACTGCATCATAATGATGAGGGACCTTGATGCTCACAACAACTAAGTCGACATCTTTCGTTTGAGCTAATTCCTTATAGTCTGTAAAAGAATGAGGAGCATTCAGGATTTTAGCACTTTCTTTTGCTGTGTCCACATTCGAAGTTCCGATTGCTGTTATTTTGTAATAAGGGTTGTTTTTTAGTGCTGGAATATGTGTTTGACTTGCCCATTGATTATTCAAAGATCCACCAATAATCCCTACATTTATAATTCTATTTTCCATTAAATATTCCTCCAAAACATTATAAATACTTTTATCTAGCGGGCAGAAATGTATCTATGGTGAAATCGAGCTGCACGTAAAAGCCTGACTAGTGAAGATTAGTACCCCCGCTGTGAAAGTTGGATCCAGAAAGTTTATTACAATTTGCCATGATGGGTATGGGAATTTCTTTAGTTTCTAAACGCATCGCAAGAAGATACAATATTGAACAATACTTAAATGTGCCATCACCATTTAGTTTCGTTGATTTATATTTAATTACTCGTTTAAACCACGAATTTACGCCAAGTGAAAGACAGTTTATTGAGCTAACAAACTCTATTGATGAACTGGAAGCTAACAACTGATAAAAGTGCCAAAAAGCCGATTCCTACAAGTAAGGAGAATCGGCTTTTTCTGTTCTATTTTATTCAATGAATTGCTCTCTACTACGAACAATATTAAACGGATTATTCTCGAGTACATGTTGCAGCTCTTCATCTTCAATATGTGTATAAATTTGTGTGGTTGCAACACTTGAATGCCCGAGTATATGCTGAAGACTTCGAATATCTGCTCCTGATTTATACATCATTGTTGCGGATGTATGACGTAACTTATGTGGTGTCAGTCGTTCTTTTTGAAGCCCTGATTGCTGATTAATTTGTTTAACAATTTTTGCAACGGTTTGACGAGTAAAGCGTGTTCCCTTTTGCGAGACGAAAAGAGGCTCTTCTCCTTCACCTTTATATAGTGTCTTTCCGCTATTGTCATAGTCTGAAAGTGCCTGTATACAGCTATCGTTCAAATAAACGGTCCGCTCCTTATTCCCTTTACCTACAACAGTTAAGTAGCGACCTTGTATAGATGACTTATTTAGCTGACAAAGCTCTGTAACACGAATCCCTAAATTTAAGAAAAACATCATCATACAATAATTCCTTGGTGAAGCTCGATTTGGCTGGATGCCATCGATAAATTGCGTGGCTTCTTCGATGTTCATATAGATAGGTCTTTTTCGACCAATTTTTGGTGTTTCTAATTCATCTGCCGGATTTTCCTCAAGAAGACGTCGTTTCCCTTTCAGGTATTTAAAAAATGATTTCAACGTTGCTACTTTACGTGCTCTCGCAGATGCTGAATTCCCACGCTGCACCTCGCAATATTCCATAAATAAATAAAGATCCTCTAGTGTCATCTCACGAATTTCGTCTATTGAAATAGTAGAAATATCTATTTTCGTTAAATCTGATATATCATGATCATTCTGAATTGCTATGTAGAAACGGAAGAATAATGTCAAATCATATTCATATTCTTTTCTTGTACGATGAGACTTCCCTTTAATCGTCGTTAAATAGACGAGGAAATCCCTCATTATTTTAGGAAGCTTAGTCTTTTCCATAAAATCACCTCTATTTCTTCTATTTTACCACGAAAAAACGTTCCCAAATATAAATTTGGGAACTTTATGGTGATAAAAGTGCTATATTTTACGAATTGGAACAAACGTTCTGTTTGTTAGCGAGAAAAAAGATAATTTCCTTTTAGAAAGAAAATCACCTTTTTTAAAAGTTTTTATGAAAGTTTCATTTTTTAGGCATAAAGTGAAGAAAAAATGAATATTTAAATCTAGTGAACTAAATGCTCTGAGACGATTCGAAAAACGAAAGGATGGGTAACTATACATGTCGATTCTTCTCATAACGCGCATGGGATTATTTGGATTTTTGTCGATTTCGGTGTAAATATGCCAAAGCGAACACCGTTACTTAACAAAAATACCATACGTCCCATCTACTTGTTTTGCTAGAGACCAGTTTGTTGATAGCATATGTTGAAGCTTAGTAATAGTTTCCTCATCACAAGTTAAATGTTGGATTCCTGTTTCTAATAATTGATAATCCTTACCTTCTTCTAATTGGAAACGAATATACAATAAGCGTTGAATGCCTGGCAAAGTTACATATTTGATACTGTAGTTACCGTGCAGAGCGTTTAAGAATAATTGCTCCCCTTCTAGGTAAAGTGCCATTGTTTCGGAAAATTCATAGTTTGGTACTTTTTCCTGCCAAACTGATACATCCCCTGTTTGCAATGTGCTTACAATCTCCTCATCTGTAAAATCTAATTTTGAAAGCTTGTCTAGTTCATAAGCTTGCATTAAATTAATGATTGTCATTTTATTGGCTCCTTTTTTTATATGTATTTATCTGCATTCCTCTAAAAGTGATGAGATGAATGCAGATGTGGTTCCTTTTTAATAGGTAACCATTTACTACAATTACGCCAAGGCGAAATTGATTCTTACTAAGTGTAACACGTTTTCTCTACTACTTAAATTCGGAGGGCGATCCATATGATGAAGTTCTATGAATCTGGTATGTTTTTTGATGAGATGTTCGAAGGTGATCAACCGAAGCCTCATTATCGGTCTTTCCACCATAAGCTTAATGCTTTCACTAAGGAACAATTAGATGAAAAATATCAGCAAGCACAATCAACTTTCCTTAAACAAGGCATTACATTTACCGTATATGGAGCACATGGTGGAACAGAGCGGACAATGCCCTTTGATTTTATACCTATTATTATTCCAGATGAACAGTGGAAAGTAATTGAAGCTGGTATGAAGCAGCGTGTTAAAGCCTTAAATTGTTTTTTACAAGATGTCTACCATGAACAGTCTATTTTTGAGGATGGGCTTATTCCAAAACGGCTCGTTGAAAACAATCCGTATTATTATAAAGAAATGCTTGGTGTAAAAGTACCTATTGATAATCATATTTTTTTAGCAGGCATAGATTTGATCCGTGATGAAAATGGCGTTTACTACGTATTAGAAGATAATTTACGCAATCCTTCAGGGATTTCCTATGTTTTTCAAAATCGATCTGTGATGAAGGAAGTGTATCCTGAATTTTTCTCTAAACATACTATCCAGTCACTCGACAAACAAATGGCCTTTATGAAGAAAGCACTTCTTGCACATCGGCCACCTTGTATGAAACCAGATAGAGAACCTAAAGCGGTCCTGTTAACAGCAGGCATGTATAATTCGGCATATTACGATCATGTATTCTTAGCACAGCAGCTTAATATTCAGCTTGTTGAAGGGCGTGATTTAGTTGTCCGAGATAAAAAAGTGTACATGAAGACAATCTACGGCCTAGAGCAAATTGATATTATTTATCGCAGAATTGATGATGATTTCTTAGACCCTGCTGTTTTTCGTGAAGATTCCTTACTTGGGGTTCCTCATATTATGGCTGCTTATAAGGCTGGAAATATTGCTATTTTAAATGCTGTTGGTAATGGTGTTGCTGATGATAAAGCGATGTATGCCTATGTACCGGATATGATCCGCTACTATTTGAAAGAGGAACCTATTTTACGTAATGTGGAGACCTATCATCTAGCTGATTATATACAGCGAGATTGGGTTCTTAAGCATATGAGAGAGCTTGTCATAAAAAATGTTAGTGCCTCTGGTGGCTACGATATGCTTATTGGTCCGCATGCGACTGATGAAGAAATCGCTAATTTTAAAGAAAAGATTTTAGAAAATCCGTATCAATACATTGCACAACCAACGATTAGCCTGTCTAGAGCACCAGCTTTCCAGGATGGGAGATTTTATCCTTGTCATGTCGATTTACGTGTTTATGTGATGAAGGGCGAGGATATTTATGTGCTTCCTGGAGGTTTATCGCGTGTAGCATTAAAAGAAGGATCTCTAGTTGTGAATTCTTCCCAGGGTGGAGGAGCTAAAGATACATGGATATTAAAGGAGGAATTGCAGTATGCTAAGTCGAGTAGCCGATGCATTGTACTGGATGGCACGATATAGTGAACGCTCACAAACAAATGCACATATATTACAAGTACAGCTGTTGAATATGTTGGAGCAATCTGGCAAAGAAAATGAATACATCGATCATTGGGAAGCGGTGTTGAATATTTGTGCCTCGAAGGAAGAATATTTGTCCTTTTATGAGTCTATTCGAGTCAATCCACTAATCGACTATCTACTCTTTTCTAAAAATAACTGTAACGCCCTTCATGCTACTTTACGTGCAGTTCGAGAAAACGCTCGTGTAACTCGAGATAGCATCCCGATTGAGCTTTGGGAATTGCAAAATGCCTTTTATTTATCGTTACAGCAAGAAATGATGGAGCGTGAAAGACCAATTCCACTAATCGTTCTTAACTCTTTTTTACAAAATGTTCGAAAGACTTCTTTGACAGTTACAGGACATATCGAAGGCTCGATGGATCGAGATTTACCCTTTTATTTCATACAAGTTGGGAAATGGTTAGAACGTGTAGAAAAGACGATTCGTATGGCTTTAATTATACTAGAGCAACATAAGGAAATAGCCATCTCCTTAATAGAAGCTGACGGATCGTTTTTACTCGATTTATCTGGGGCGACGGAGTCTTATTTGAGAAAGCATCGCCAAACTAATTTACTTTGCGTTATACAATATTTATTACAGGATAAGCATTCCCCTCGTTCAGTAATATTTTGCTTAGAAAAATTAGAAGAAGCATTTATTTGTTTAGAAAACGATCCTCTTTCAGCAAGGTTTTTAGAGCTTCATACCCCATTAAAAAGCTTATTATTTGCCGTGATGAATGTAGATTTATGGAATAGTACTTTAGAGGAAACTATTTTATTAATGGAGGAAAGATTGTGTCAATGTATTGATTTTGGCAATACATTTGCAACAATTTATCATTTATATGAACCCAGCGTACAACCTTGAAAGGAATCAACCACAGCTCCCTTTCAACAAGCAAGTCAGTAATCCAAAGGAAGCGGACACAATGAAATTCGAAATTCAACATACTAATATTTTCCAATATGAGTCTGAAGTCGATCAAAGCCTAAATACAATCCGCTTAAAGCCAAGGGGCGATGAGCGTCAGCGCTTATTATCCTATCGAATTGCCATTTCACCTTCATCTTTAACACGTGAGCATTCAGATATATGGGGCAATACGGTTGGCACTTTTTATATACCTGAGCAGCACCAAGAGCTAGAAATTCAAACGACATCTATTGTCAGCATTCAACGTGCACCATTTATTCATCGCATTCAATATTCACACGAGATGCAAACAATTTTTCATTCTCAGCTGTTTTATGAACATTATTTGCCCTATTTAAAGTCTACACACTTTACGTATATGACAGAAAATCAGTTAGAGGAAGTTTATCATGCAATTGGCCATGCTGAAAATCCTGTACTATTTTCATTAAATTTAATGCAATATATATACTCGACTTTTGAATACGTTCCAGGTGCAACCGATGTTACGACAACTGCAACTGAAGCCTTCACTCTTAAGCGAGGCGTTTGTCAAGATTTCACACATGTCATGCTTGCGGTGCTAAGAGCTAAAGGAATTCCAGCACGCTATGTGAGCGGCTATTTATATGTCGATGAAAACTCTGCATTGGTCGGTGATATTGCAACCCATGCTTGGGTAGAAGTCATGATACCAGGGATCGGTTGGATTGGTCTAGATCCAACTAATAATGTTGAAGTATTAGAAAATCACATTATTTTATGCATTGGCCGTGATTATTCCGATATAAGCCCTGTTGAAGGTGTTTATTCAGGTGGAAAACATGATTTATCAGTTAAAGTGAGTGTCAAAGCATTGAATCATTTGTAACAAAGAAGTGCTATAGTTAAATTTAAACCCCTGATTTTGCTACGCTAAGCAGAAGAATCAGGGGTTTTATTAAGATCTATTGATTTTAAATAATAGTTTTTAAATGACGTAATCTTAAATTAGTGAAAAAAATAATAGTAGATTACCTAACCATTCGTTGAAATACTTTTGTCTACTTCATAAAATTACTTTGCATTTATAAAGTAAACTAGATGATCAGTCCATTTGTCATTCTCGTATATGAATCCTTTCCTCGTGCATTCATAAACCATTCCAACACTTTCTGCTAGCTTTATAGATGCTATATTATCAAGGTTTATGTGAGCTTCTATTCGATGATAATTTAATTTTTCAAAAGCTAGATCAAAGGCAGCCTTTACAGCCTCTTTCCCATAACCTTTTCTCCAAAAGTGGTTATGAATTGTATATCCAAACCTGGCCCATTGAAATTCTTCCCTCATAATTGTTGAAAAGTCTATAAAACCAATATGAGTATTATCTACTTTTCTAAACACTCCAAATACATATACCTTGTCATCCTCAGCCATCTGATGATGTTTAGTAATTAAATCACGAAACCATTCTTTCGTACAGATGCTCATATCTAATTTACCTTCATCGTATTTATGTTGAGATGGTAAACGATTTTCATACTGGGTAAGCCAAGAAGTATAATCTCCCTCTTCAAGAAATCGAATGACTAATCTTTCTGTTTCAGTTCTTATTTTCTTCAATCGAACACCTCATCTAGGATTACTTCCTATTCTTAAATAGTATATTCGATATAAGGGAATTATCTCCTTCTTATTAAAGTAGTATCTAATTCAAATAGCAGATGTCCATTTTATTTAGATTGATTAATTGTCCCTTTCATTTATTCAGGTAGAATTAAGTCCCCGCCTTATATTCTTTTAAAGAAACATCATTGGTTCACAATTTAAGTTATTATCTTCTTTCTTTCGATATGAAGGTTTTACAGCATGTTTCTGAAGATTGATTTGCATCTTCAGACATGGAAAGGAAATCATAATCAGAAACTTTGTATTTTGTTTGTAATTTGAGTGGTAGTCCATATCAAACTTGTTTTTTCTGCCTCAAAAATATTGCCATTTGTGAGGGAAATACAATTTGATACAGGACAGTTCACTTCTACATTCGACGTCATAATCCTCTTCTAGAATTTGCCTTTAATACATTTTTAAAATGCCACACTATACACCTCTTTTATTCCCCCATACAAGGGCATGCAACTGTGGTAGTACTTTGACATCTCTTAATTCTTCATCCATAATCACTCTATCAATCAGCGCATGATATTTATCCAATAAATCTATAATTAATCGTGAATTGTTTGTCGTCGTCAGATCATCATTACCGACTTGGAGATAAAAAGGAATTTTTGGATACAGATGGTGAATTTGTTTAGCATAATCGTAATCATCTTGATTAAAGACGACTATTTTGAGGGATATATGATAATTACTGTTTTGATTTTTAAGTTTTTCGAAGATATCAGAGAGCACCGAATAGTCTGTTGTCATTCCAGAGCTAGGTGGCTTTGGTGAAAT
Organism: Lysinibacillus xylanilyticus; assembly: GCF_001183605.1. GTDB lineage: Bacteria > Bacillota > Bacilli > Bacillales_A > Planococcaceae > Lysinibacillus > Lysinibacillus xylanilyticus. The sequence goes on from NZ_LFXJ01000005.1 coordinate 1,201,118, forward strand.
TGTCAACTCATCAATCTCATACATCCATTTTTGCCACCTACTGCCCTGTGTTTCCACTCCGACCTTTATGTCATTTTCTTTTAAAATGGCAATGAGCTCTTCCAAATTGCGGATGAGTGCAGGATTGCCGCCTGAAATCGTGACAAATGAAAAGCCATTGCCTCCAAGACGTTTCAACTCAGACCAAATCTCTTCCGCTGTCATTTGGACAATAAGATGCTTTCCGCTGCCATCCCACGTAAACGATGAATCACACCAAGAACAGGAATAATCACACCCGGCAGTTCTCACAAACATTGTCTTTTGGCCAACTACCATTCCCTCACCTTGAATCGTCGGTCCAAAAATTTCGATAACAGGTATCTTACTCAACTTCCATCCACTCCCGTCTCGCTTCTGCATAGCTAGTCGGAGTTTCGTATAGCCGAATAAGCTCAACACGCGCACCGTTATATCTTTGTTCATCAAGCAAGGCCGCAGCCAACTTTTCGTAAATCCAAACAACAATATTCTCTGCCGTCGTATTCATTGGTGGAAGTGTTTCATTTAAATAACGGTGATCCAAATGAATCTCTATTTTTTCTTTCCATATTGCTTTTATATCGCCAAAATCAATCATCAAACCGCGTTCATCAGTGTATCCACTCAGTGCTAAAACTACGCGATACGTATGACCATGCAAGTTTTTACATTTCCCCTCATAATCATGTAAATGATGTGCCGCATCGAAGGAAAATTCTTTGCTTACGAGAACACGCTTTGAATGATAGTTCAATTGATTTCTTTGAATATCTTCATCTATTTTTTGAAGCTTTTCGACGATTCTAAAATCTGACATGTTAAGACTCCTTCCTATAACTCAGATACTCATCAAGCCCTTTTTTTCGCAGTTGACATGCCGGGCATTCACCACAACCATCTGCTATTACACCGTTATAGCAAGTCAACGTTCTTTCCCGAACAAATTCAAGTGCCCCAAACTGATCAGCAAGCTCCCATGTCTGTGCCTTATTCAGCCACATCAAAGGTGTATCAATCACAAATGAATCATCCATCGATAAATTTAACGTTACATTCAAAGATTTAATAAAAACATCTCGGCAATCCGGATATCCGCTAAAATCTGTTTCACAAACGCCAGTTACAATATGCTTAGCTCCTACTTGGCTCGCTAAAACACCCGCAAATGATAAAAAGAGAAGATTTCGGCCAGGTACAAAAGTCGATGGAAGTTCACCATTTTCTCCGTCTTCTACCTTTATGTCTTGTCGTGTTAATGCATTCGGAGCAAGCTGATTCAGGAGTGACATATCAAGAATGTGATGCTTGATACCGAGTTCCCCTGCTATCACTTTCGCACATTCAATTTCAAGACGATGCCTTTGGCCATAATCAAAAGTTACTGCCTCAACCTCTTCAAAACGTTCTTTTGCCCAGAACAAACAAGTTGTACTATCCTGACCTCCACTAAATACAACAATTGCTTTTTCCTGCTTCATGTGTAAAATCTCCCTTGTATCAAAAAACAGCACTATAAGAAAAAGTACTGCTTCTTCTTAGTTTTTTACGAATATTGTGTACATTGCTTACCCAATAATATTAAATCCTTCAACCTTCTTCATAGGTTCGGCCAAACATAAAAAACCTCCTTGCAAAATGTTTCCCAACACTTTACAAGAGAGGCTCACCAATCAATCTATTAAAACATAAGTAAAAACATAAAAAAAAGCCACGTCCGATATGGACATGGCATATTGTCATGTTTCCATAGTTTTTTATAGAGGGTATTAGCTATGAACCTCTCCCGTTCTAGTCCGGGCATTCTTTTCTTCATTATAATACAAAAAATAGTATAATACGTCAAACTGATTTTTTTATAAAATCTTGCCATAAATACTTCTCTGGAAAAAACCACTTTATTGCTGAGCTTAGATTCTAATATTTTTTCGAACAGTATAACGAGTGAGCTTTTATATTGCACATTACCTCAATAAATCATAATTCCTTTGTCTAGAACAGATTTATTTTGCACCTGGTTTCCTAAAATATATAGCTTTTTTAAATTAGGTAAATTCACTAAAGGCTCTACATTTGAAATGGCGTTATTCTCCAAATGAAGCACCTCAATTTGTTGCCAATTTTCCATAAAACTTAACGATTGTAGTGAACTATCTTGTATAGTGAATGAACGAAGAGCTGAAAATCCAGCAAAGTAAGGCATAATCTTATCAACTTCATACACCCAGTCACCATTACCTATCTGAAAGGATACATCATTCAAAGTCAAATGTTCCAGAATGTTGTTGTTAAACGGATTTTGACTATTAATTTGAAACCTACACTCATTACAATTTAACGTTTTTACATGCTGTAAATTGAATAATTCACTCGTTTCTTCATAAAAAGTTGTTTCATTTAAATTTATTGTTTGCAGATTTGGCAGATTATTTAAAGAACGAATGCCTGTAAAATCGCCATACTCCATTGTTGTAAGTTGTTCAAGCTGTGGGTATTTCAGTAATTGTGCTCCATTCAAATACGACTCCATGCTACTTATATAAACAGTCAAATATTTTAAAGCTGGTGCCTCTAACTTAGGTATGAAAGAACCTGTTAATTCCGCATTTTTTAAATGAGGTGCTACTATCGTTGATACTTTTCCACTATAACCAGTTATCGATAAATCGGTCAGTGAAGTCAGGCTGTTCACAATATCAAGCAATTCTAATTTATAAAGAGAAGATAAACGCAGCTTTGTCAATGAAGACTTATTTCTAAGGAGTTCTAAATTCGTAATATCCATATTTTCAAGATCAAGTGATTGCAGGTTGGGCATGTTTTGTATAAAATCAAGCGTTTTTAAATTTCTTACCGATGTAAGCTTCAATTCTTGTAATTGATTCAGTGAATAGAACGATCTAAAATCTGTCGCTTCACTAATATCTATTGCTAAATACTCTAAATCAGTTAATGAAGACAACCACTTCAAATCATTGGCAGAACTTAAAGACAATGATTTTAATGGTAGTTGATTCAGAAGAGAAAAGTCTGTAACTGTCTCAGTGTAATACGAAATTTCAAGGGATTGAAGATTAGGAAACTCTAATAATAAAGCAAGTTCATCATTACTACGTATTTGGATAGAGAGCTCTACAACATTAGACTTATCACTAAAATATTCAGCAATTTTACTAAATGATTCATTAAAGCTACCTGTATAGCTTTTCAATCCACTCAAATGTTGGAAGCTTACATTTTCACTTTGTGATATTTCATAATCGCCCATTAAATTCAATACTGTCAGACCAGTAAAGGCTTCAAAATCTTTTTGTTCGATTTTTTGTGTATTTAATAACTTATCCATAATGATATATTTAGAAATTTCGGCTTCCTTATTTGTAAACGGATCGTCTAGACTATAATCAAAATGCCATTGATCTTCAGAGTAGTATATCTTCAAATAACGAATACTTGCGATCTCTTCCTTAGTCGGTATTGCTTCACCTTTATCAAAAATATCTTTTAAAAAGAATAAAAGAACGTCGCTTTCAGGCATTTTCCGAACTGGTATTTCCTTATGGATACTGAACTCTGCTTGATTTCCACTCAAAAGAAAATAGCCAATGAATGCACAAAGGATGACAATGGGTATCAATATAAGTGCTTTTAAATTCTTTTTTGGCCCTGTATCTTTATTCGCAGAAGTTGGACCATAATAATTATTAATCGTCTGATCAACATAATACACTTTATTCTCTTTCAACATTATTTCAGTTTCACAAAAAGGACATTTGAAAGATTGCCCCTCTTTATAATCAATTTTTCCATTACAATTCGGACAATTTAATTTAATGAATTCCACTGGCAATCCCCTTCCCAGCACTATCTTTTATTAAGCTTAGTTGTCCGAAAAATAATTGTCAATATTTCTATTAAATACTAATTATCTCCCGCCTTTAGACCTACAACAAAAAAAGTCGCCCATGTGGCGACTTTTTTGTGTTTGTTCAAATAAGTTTTTACTTGTTTTCTATTCTGACGGAATACTTGTATTGCAAAGCGAGTTCCTATTCATCACGATCAAGTGCCTCTTTCACAAATGTAGGAAGTGCGAATGCACCAACATGTAAATCTGTATTGTAATATTTCGTATTTAGACCAAATTTGTCCCAAGCCTCTACTTGAATATCTTTAATAGGATGTAATGCTTTTGAAGCAAATCCGAATAGCCAGTGTCCAGATGGATATGTTGGCATATGGAATTGATATACGCTTGCGATTGGGAAAATACCTTTAATTTTTTTATGTGCTTTACGCATGTTTTCTGCATACTCCGTGAAGTATGGTGATTCGTGTTGGTTAATTAGAATTCCTTTTTCATTTAATACACGGTAACATTCTTTATAGAAAGCTGTTGTAAATAAACCTTCACCGACTGAAATTGGATCAGTAGAATCTACTAATATTAAATCGAATGAATTATCAGCTGCGTTTTGCACATAAGCTAAGCCATCATCGAAAATCATTTCCATACGTGGATCTTCTTCGACACCAGCAGCTGTAATTGGAAGGTATTTTTGGCATAATCGGAATACTAACTCATCGATTTCAACCATAACTACTTTTTCTACTGATTTGTAACGTAGTACTTCACGAGCAGTACCACCATCACCACCACCAATAATTAATACTTTTTTTATATCTGGGTTGGTAGCGAATGCTGGGTGCGTAATCATATCGTGATAAACGAACTCGTCTTTTTCATTGACCATCATCAATCCGTCTAAAGTGAAGAAAGTACCGAAATCTTCACCTTTATAAAAATCGATTTTTTGGAATGAAGATTGTTCACTATGAATTTCTTCGTTGTATCCGATTGAAAATTTACATTGATCGCTCCATTGTTCTGTATACCATTTCATTAAATCACGTCCTCTAATACTTCTTGTTTCACTAGAATTGTATCAATTTCTTGTTCTGCAAACTGGCGAATTTTATCTGCCATTCCACGAGGTACTTCAAATGATTCTGTCTTTTTCGCTTGCAGTTTTTGTTCTAAATACTCTGCTGCTTTCCACGGACTTACAGAGTCGCCACAAGTGTAAACATCTACAGAAGCAAATCCGTATTCTGGCCAAGTATGAATCGTTAAATGTGATTCAGCAATAATTACTGCACCCGAAACACCATATGGGTTGAAATGATGGAAGCAAGATTCTACAATTGTTGCCCCAGAATAGTCTGCTGCTTCATTCATAAACTGCTCTATTAAAGCGTTTTGCTCAATAATTTCACTTGGGCAACCATAAAATTCGATTAATACGTGTCTTCCTAATGTTGATAATTCAATGCTCATTTATCTATCTCCCTTACGACTGTTATATAATTTTCTTCTTTAGTTTCGTTCAGAACGTTCCCAAAATTAAGAAAATAGAAGTTATATAATTCTACTAATTCCTCTGAAATAACTTCTCCTGGGATTACTAGTGGTATTCCCGGTGGATAAATCATTAATGTATCTGCACTAATTCGACCTACCGCATCATAAATTAAAATTGTTTCTGTTTCTGCATTACATGCCTGTTGCGGTGTCATTGCTAATCTATTTATTTGATTCGCTGTCACATATGCTGACTGTATCGCATCTTTTTTAGCGTTATTAAGCTCTATATCTTTTAACGCATGTACTAACTTACCGATTGATTCATTCGTATCAACTTGACTAATGACTGCCATTATGACATATCCTTCAGCAAGTTCTAATTGAATTCCATACTGTTGTTTCAATATTGTGTAAACTTCGAAACCAGTTAAACCGAGATCGTTCACACGAATAACAAGTTTCGTCCAATCATAGGCTTGATTGAAATTTTGTTGTACGTATTCAGCTTGTAGTACTTCATAGCGCGAATTATTTTCAATTTCTTCAATTGCCGCATCAACAATTGACTTTAAACTGCTAAACCGTTGCTGTCCAAACACAGCTAAATCCCTTCGTGCTACATCTAAAGAACTCATTAATAAATAATTAGCACTCGTCGTTTGAAGCATATTTAATACTTTTTGCAAATGCTTCGAATCGATTCGTTTTTCTTGCAGTAAAAGAAGTGAACTTTGCGTTAATGAACCACCAGTTTTATGCATACTGAGCGTTACTGCATCTGCACCAGCACTAATCGCATCGTTAGCATCAGATAAAAATGTTAAATGTGCTCCGTGTGCACCATCAACAATAACTGTTACATTTTGATCATGTGCGAGTTTACAAATTTCTTGCAGTTTATTCATCGAACCAAAATATGTTGGATACGTCACAAGTAAAACTTTCGCTTGTGGATTTTCTGCAAGTGCCGACTTTACATTTTCAACTGAAATTCCGTGCGCAATACCAAAATGTTGATCAACTTCAGGTTGAATAAATACTGGTTTTGCTCCGCTTAATATAATGCCGTTCATAACTGATTTATGGCAGTTACGAGGTACGATCATTGTATCTCCTGGTTTACATGTCGCTAAAATCATCGCCAGAATACCTACAGTAGTTCCATTTACTAAAAAGTAAGCGTAGTCTACATTAAATGCTTGTGCAGCTAATTGCTGAGCTTCTTTAATAACCGATTCTGGATGACTTAATAAATCAAGTTCCTTCATCGAGTTTACATCCATTCTTAATGCCATTTCTCCAAGCGTCCATTTTAATGGGTTTTCTTGTAGCCCCATTTTATGTCCAGGTACATCAAACGGTGTAACTTCTTGTTTAGCATAATTGACCAAAGCTTCAAATAATGGCATGCGGTCTTGAGTGGCTAAAAATTCCTCTGTAGCCACTCGATTTTGCACGCATTGCATTATTGTCCCATAGCAACTGCTAGGAGTTGCTGTAATTCCGAAACTTTGTCTGTTTTTTCCCAAGTTACGTTTACATCACTACGTCCAAAGTGACCATAAGCAGCAACTTGTTGATATTGTGGTTTACGTAGATTTAGCATGTTAATAATGCCAGTTGGAGTTAAGTCGAATAATTGACGAATCGCTATTAAAATTTCTTCTTTCGCTACTTTTTCTGTAGCAAATGTTTCTAAAGCGATACTAATTGGTTCACTTACACCAATTGCATATGATAATTGGATTTCACATTTATCTGCCCAGCCTGCTGCAACAATATTTTTTGCAACGTATCGCGCTGCGTAAGCCGCTGAACGGTCAACTTTTGTGCAGTCTTTACCAGAGAATGCGCCACCACCATGACGAGCTGCGCCGCCATAAGTATCAACAATAATCTTACGTCCTGTTAAACCTGCATCTCCGTGTGGTCCGCCTACTACGAAACGACCAGTAGGATTAATTAAAATGCGGAAGTCTTCATTCATACCAAATTGCTTCGCAACAGCTTTAATTACATTTTCTGTAACGTAATCAATGAATTCTACTCGATCAAAATCATCATCATGTTGTATTGACATTAAAACAGTATCAATTTTAGGTTGCATACTATTTGTATAATCAATTGTTACTTGTGATTTCATATCTGGGCGAGCCCATTTGAATTGACCATTTTTACGTTGCTCAGTTGCACGTTTTACAAGCATATGCGCCATTTCAATAGCTAAAGGCATATAGTTCTCAGTTTCATTAGTTGCAAAACCGAACATAATACCTTGGTCACCTGCACCAACATCTTTTGTATCGCTTGAAGAATCAACCCCCATTGCGATATCAGGAGATTGCGTGTGTACTAAAACTTGTACATTGCAGTTATGACCATCAATACCGAACTTATCATCTGTATAACCAATGCCGATTAGGGTATCACGGGCAATTTTTTCGATATCTAGTTCTGCTTTTGTCGTGATCTCTCCGCCAACAATTACTGTGTTTGTAGTTGTGAATACTTCACATGCCACACGTGATAGCGGATCTTGTAATAATGCTGCGTCTAATACTGCATCTGAGATTTGGTCTGCAATTTTATCTGGATGTCCTTCCGATACAGACTCCGATGTGAATAATACTTTTTCTGACAATTTTCACTGCTCCTAACAAATTAATAGATTTTAGGGCATAAAAAAAAGCTCACCCAATTTTAAGGAAAGCTTCGAATACTATCAGCTGCTGTTCCTCTTATTGTTCACAAAAGTTAATTTTGTGCTCAGGTTCGGCCCACTGGATTTAATTCATTACGAACTAAATTGTTTGGCCACCGTATCTTCGACCCCTCGTCTCAACGGTTATTAATAAGAGCTATATTATTATGCTGAGACTCATATTAAGTCATAAACATTTGAGTGTCAATTTATTTTTTTAAATTTTTTTGTGAATACTCGCTATGTAAATTAATTCATTTGCCCTTTTACACACAAAAATACAAAGTCTAACATTTTATAAACAATCTATATTTATGAATAAAATTGAATATTAATGCACGCAGGGTTATTTTATAATTATAATAGAATGAACTACTATTAATTTTGTTAATAGATGCGTCAAGATAACATATTGTAAACATAAAAAAATTTAGATTAGCAAAGAAGGTTTAGGAATTATTAGAGTCTTTTATTTATAGAAATCATTTAAATTTCTATAATTCAGAATATTATTTTCAGTCAGTTTTATGAAGACCATGACGCTTCTTTCATCTCAAACCAGGTGTGTTGATTAACTAATTTTAACCATATTTATTAAACAGCTAGGTTGATTTCCACTACGGATGATCGTTACCAGTGGGCAAGCACCTTCACTTAAATCAAAAGAAATGTAGGTACATAATCTTATATTTCGTAAATCTAAACTCCTGATTTAACACATGTAGTATCAATTCAAAGTTGTATTCTAAAGTGAAAGCCTAAGATAAAGATAATAAATGAAGTTTTTTACAAAGGCTGTTTTCTCAAAGATTGTTGCTTCTGGTTTGGCTATCTTATTGGAGGCTCCTATAAGAATTTTAAATTTACAAAATTTTAGTATTCATCGTGAACTAGAAACATATTTGTCAAAGTAATATTCAAATATCTTATAAATGACTTGTACTTCACTAATATTTATCTTAAGAAGATTTTCAACATCTATTACTTGAATTTCTTCTAAACCTTGACTGTATTTGGAATTTTCATAAGCATTAAACAGGTCATAAAAAAATTCACAATGGATTGAACAATGAGAACCGTCACTATACCATCCAGCACTAAAAAGAAAACTTGCCCAAGATATTTGACGTTGTTTATATTTTAAAAATAAACAAGCCAAATAGAAATCATTTAATTCAGGAAAATTTTCAAAGGGTTCCGAATTTGCAAATTCCTTTACAATTCTTTCTGCATCGTTTTGAAATTTTGTTAATGAAAGTTCTATAATCCAATAAGGAGGACTTTCAGATTTATCAATAATTTCATCACAAAATAATAAATAATGCTTATATGTTATTAAGCAAGCTTCAATCATCTCCCCCATTTTCCAAGCAAGTGATTTGTTCAAATTAATTTGCAACATTAACCCTCCTTTAGTTTTTTTGTAAATTCTGTACTAACATCATTTTAACAAAAACTCACTACTGTTACTTAACTAAACTGCTCCGTTAGCCATCCATGTAGCGGAAAACCAGAGCTACACCACAGAATATCTTTCATGGGAGTTTAAGAAGAACAGCGACGCTTATTCCACAATCGCGCCCGATTGTGCAATAAGAAGGTGCATAAATTCTATCTGTTTCCAAAACAGCTGAAATTAAAGCTATTTGTTGCAACATCAGGAGATTATTGCATTTTCACCTATGCCTCCGTTTATCTTTTCAGTAATGGTTTACTAAAATTATAACTTTTTTCTTCAGTCATTCCTGTCATCATATTCTTCAGTTGATATGTGTTATTCTTAACTTCTTGCTCACCTAAAACAATAACGTTCGGTATATTTTCTCGATTTGCCTTGTCCATCGCCTTGCGTAGTTTTTTGTCGCTCAGTTCAACGACCACACGTTTTCGTTGTTGACGAAGTGTTGTGGCCAGCTGTAATGCTTCCTTTTCAACGCCCATAGGAATAATATAAACATCAATTTCACTTTCAGCAGCAACTTTTCCATTCAATTCAAATGCTGTAAATATCACATCTAAACCAAATGAAATACCGACTGTCGGGAAGCTTTGATCGCTGCCAATCAACCCACCAATTGCATTGTCATAACGACCACCACTGCCAATACTTGATTTGATGGAACCTTCCTTTAAAAAAATTTCATAGATAGTCCCTGTGTAAATTTCAAGGCCACGTGCTAAAAATGGATTAAAAATGCAATTGTCCATTATATTTAGGGCTTGCAAATACGAATCTAACTCACGCAGCTCTGCAATTCCTTCTTGCACAAAGTTATTCAACGTTGCATATTGCTCGAAATAATCAAGTGCTGGTTCAGTATCTAAAAATTGTTCGATTGCAGCTAATGAATCGCTCGTTAAAGCTAACTCTTCTAGCTCCTTCACTAATGTCATTCGATCAATTTTCTCCATTTTATCAAGTACTAATATAACTCTATTCTTTGCTTCAGGTACAGCAAAACATTGCAACAAACCGTAAAGTAACTTTCGATTGTTGTACTGAATGAGAATGTCTACGTCCAGCTTACGAAATGCATCAACTGCCATCATCATAAGCTCTGCTTCAGCAGCTTGTGAGTTTACTCCAACAATATCCACATCGCATTGAGTAAACTCACGTAAACGACCTGTCTTAATTGGCCCATCACGAAATACTTTACCAATTTCATAGCGTTTAAATGGCATCGATAATTCTGGATTCATAGCAATAACCTTTGCAAATGGAATTGTTAAATCATAACGTAACGCTAAATCACGTTCCCCACGATCCGTTAGAGTATACATTTCCTGTAAAATCTCTGCCCCACCTGCATATTTAGATGCCATTAAATTTTTATAATTAAGAATTGGAGTTTCCAATATTTTGCATCCATATAAAATAAACGTATCTTCTAATGTTCTACGAATTGTACGGCGAATAGCTTCTTGTTTAGGTAAATAATCTTGTGTTCCTCTTACATTTTGGTAATCCATCTTTTTCATCATATCTTCCTCCTCGTTTTTAGCAAATAAAAAAACCGTATAACACTAAAGCTCCAAAACGGCTTTAATTATACGATTCAACGGGAAAAAGTCTTCCTATTCAATATTAAAAAATTAATATAGATAGCAAGACTAATCAATATGATGATGTGTAGTTTTGTTAATTATTAGGAAATATACGACCATAATTTTCACCTCCTTTTAAATTGAATTAATAATACAATATATGTTAATAAAATACAATTTGGTTGTCATACAGCCAGGCATGAGGGACAAATCCCGCTTTGTTGGAAGTAACATATACATATATAAAGTACTTACTATTGAGATGGAAAGGGGGAAAATCAATGCCAAGCGGAACGCATCAGGTTGAGGTGGAGTTACCGATAAATAAGATTTGGGATTTTGTTAAGGATATGGATAACTGGGCTCCACTTATACCTGGATATATTCAACACCGAAAAATTACTAACCGCCAGTCCACTTGGGAATTTTATAGTAACATCGGATTCATAAAGAAAAAGATTAATTTAATGGCCACTATAGAAGAATGGATTGAACCGACAAGGGTTACTTTTAATTTAAAGGGTTTAAATGAGGAACTTTCAGGCGGTGGCTATTTCCTGGCAGAAGTAATAGCTAAAAATAAAACGAGGATAACAGGCTTTCTTGAGATCAATGCTGGTGGTGCATTGGGACCGCTGGTTAATGAGGTATTAAAGTCTTATCTTCCTAAAGTAACAGAAGAAATGACGATTGGGATCTCTACAAAATTGGAGGAGCTTAATTAAAAAATGTTGCATAAAGTCATTGCTACACCACAGAAAATGAAAGATTATTACGTTCTTTCATGGGAGTTCAATAAGTAAAAAAGAGCTGCATATGCAACTCAATGTTATACAAGTAAAGCCCCGAATAATCTCACCTGCTCCTCAAATTAGCCCTCATCTATTTAAGATGGGGGCTATTTGACGCTTACGAATTATTTGCGACAATGTTGCTATTCCGAGTCGTTATGCAAAAGAAGATAATAATTGGTTGAATCTATCGCGCTCCTCTAAAAAAGCGCAATGGCCGCTGTATTGGAACGGAACTAGCGTTGAATTTTTGATCAGCTTATTTGTTTCCTCAGCTTGAGTAAACGGAACGACTTTATCGTGAATTCCGTGAATAATTAATGTGGGTACATCGATCTGACCGAGATCGTTGTAAACATTTTCATCCCTAAGCGTGACCATAATGGCGGAAGTCGCCCAATTCGCCGCTTGTAATCCCATTAAAACGAACCAATCGGATTTCAGTTCGGAAATATACTGAAAGAAAAAAATTCGCGTTTGGTCTTGCAGCATTTGCGGTCGGTCATGATTTGTATCCACGATGATTTTATTTGTAAATTCTTTTGGAACGCTAGATGGAGAGGCAGCGTCGACCAGGACGAGTTTAGATACCCCATACCCTTTGTAACGAGCCATGTAACGGATCGAGATTGCACCTCCTGTAGAGTGTCCTACCAGTGTTATGTTACTTAGCTGTAACGTCTCGATGACCATGCGGACATCATCTGCTAATCTATCGAAAGAATACCCGCTAAAAGGTTTATCCGATTTGCCATATCCCCTCCAGTCCATTCCAATACAACGATATCCAAGCGTTGGAAGGAAATTGAACTGATATTCGAACTGGTTATGGTTTAGCGGCCACCCATGAATAAACAGAATCGTTTTGTTTCCCTTTGGATTGATGTCCTCGATAAATACGTTGACGCCTGGTTCGACAGTTACAAAGTATCCCAAGTGTATCACCCCATTTATTAAAAAGTAATTTCCTATTAAGATATTCACCTAAGGCAGAGTGTATGCCTAATATCGGCGTTAAACTTTGTTGAGCTAGTGCGAAGTTCTGATGAATACAAACTTAAGAAACACCCAAGGATGGTAGGGGGATTTTTCGATTTTTAATGCAATGGCGGAAAGCCCCTTTCCTCGTTGAAGCAGCATATTAGTATTGATATTTTCGCTCTTTAATAACGCGAATTCAACAGTTGAATTCGCTTCAAAAGGTTAAACAACAAACCAGAAAACGAGCGCTGATTCTTGTTACATAATCGCGCCCGATTGTTGAAGATCGTTATTCAACTAAAGCCCCTGTAGTTAAAATCAAAAACTTTATAAGAAAATTAACTAAATTCAAGAAACTACTCTAAAGATATTCTTATACGCTTTAAAAAGTATAAATCCTATAAAACAACTTAGTTGGTTTAGAATAATGTCATCTATATCAAAACTGCCTAAAAACAAGATTAGTTGGAGGATTTCTACACTGAGTATGAGTAAAAAGCAAGAAATCATCGTTTTGATTATATTTCTTTGAGAGGGAAAAGCCATTGGTATTAGAAATCCCATTGGTATAAAAGGAATGATATTACCAAAAATATTCATAAAAGCTATACTAAAACTCAAATCACTTATATAAGTTTCGATTGTTCTAAAAGGAACTAAGTTTGCACTTAATCCCCATTGGTCCCTACGCTCCATATTCGATTGTATAGTATTGATAACATCTTGTATGTCTCCATTGAACTTAATCACTATAAATTTTAGCACTAATAATATGTATATTGAAAAAAGAATCCTCCAATTTTTGTTATTCATACTTAGAAACCACCTCAATTCAGCCTATGTACTACATCATTAGTTGAAGTATAACCTTCCAAAGCGCCGATTGTGGAAGATTGGTTTTCAACTAAAGCCCCCTTTACTTTAAGTACCAAAATCCTCAAGACATTAAAATTCTATAAAGTTCCAGTTTTAGTTTGGGTTTTACTTTAAATTGTCCATAAATTTAATAATTCTAAACCATTTCTGAAATCCCTGTCTTAATAATAATTATGTTTTTGGCTTTAAGTTTTCTATATCTTCTATTTGCTATTCCGAAAAAATCAGGTAACTAACAATGTAAAGCAGCAAAGAGTTTTTCTAATCATTAACAAAATCAGGAAAACTTAGTAAGAGATGTTTACAAACAACTTAAAGATGGGTATACTTACAAAGTAAACAAAAAATTCTTAAGGAGGTCGAATGAAATGATCGTTATCGTTATCGTTATATTGATGTCATTGGTAGTTACAACTTCAGTAAAAATGAAAATCACACATTCGACCAGATCGGAATGGATCGCTTAAGGTTTTTTTTGTAATTAAGCATACCCATACCGCAGGGAGAAGTGTGCCCCTGCGGTATTTTTGTGCCTTTTTTCACCGTAGGGGAGTCTCTCTACGGTTTTTTTCATTTTTCATGGTAATTTAAGGAGGTGATAATAAATGATATTAAACATTTTTGCTCTCACGATAACTATTACAAAACGTGAGATCTCTCTTGAGAAAGCACTTCATAATGAAAATGCGAAAAAAATCTTTGAAGAGAACCGAAGAAAAGTAGAAAATTATATTCGTATTCGTCAATATTAATTTTGTTAATTAAAACAATGAAAGGTGGGAATTGAAATGATTTATATGATCAAAAGACGTCATGCAGTTTTATGGGTGGAGAAAGACACAACCACCAGATGAAGTAATATAAAGTGACAATATAGCTATTTAATTTTATAATCTCAGTAAAGTTAACCCGTTCTAATCTAGGACGGGTTGCTTCAGGAGGTATTTGGCCCCCGTTAGCCATCCATGTAGCGCAAAACATAGAGCTACACCACAGAATATGAAAGATGATTAAGTTCTTTCATGGGAGTTTAATAAGAACAGCAATGATTAAGAAAAACACCTTTTCAATAAAGTCTTTTTGTATAACTTTCCTGAAGTCTTTCAGCAATTATATCAACACTAGAGTTTGGAATCTTAGCATGTTCAAATAATATTTTAGCAGCAGATGGTAATGTTTCTTTATTAGCCCAAGAGAACTGTTCCCATAATTTTGACCTCTTAAAAGCTTTTGCACAATGTATGAAACATTCCTCTACTTCCACTCCAATACCTACAATAGGTTTTTGTCCTTTAACAGCCATCTTTTCAAGTAGTTCATCATCTTTTACCAAACAAGCCTTACCGTTAACTCTGAGTGTTTCCCCTAATCCCGGAATAAAAAATAAAAGACCCACTTTCGGATTTAATAAAATATTACGCATAGAATCTATTCTTTTGTTTCCTGGTCTTTCTGGAATAATTAAATGCTTATTATCTAGTACACGAACAAAACCAGGCATATCCCCTCTTGGTGAAACATCACAGAAACCTAAATTATCAGAAGTTGAAATCACTAAAAAAGGTGACTTAGAAATAAAATCATAACAATGATGGTCTAAATCTGTAATCACCTTTCTTATTACTAATTCACTCGGAAATCCAATAATCGAACGTAATTCTTCTTCGGTTTCAATAGTATTTTTAAATTTTTTATTTTGTTCCAAACAGACTTCACTCCTTCAATTTACGACTTTTAATTAAATGGCCCTTAAAAGCAAAAAGGGAGCAATTCTTATTCCGTGAAAGCACTCGTTAATTTAAGTACATATCTTCACAATCTCAATTTACTCTTTTTAAATCTGCCTCTTCTATTGAATCACCAGTAATCTCAAAGAATAGTTCTTTATTATTGTCCAATTCAATTGTAGTTTTTTTATTTATTGGTATTAGATTGTCATTATTTTTGGTGTTGTTATTTATTAAAATTGATACTTCCATTGTAGTCTCGCCATCTAACTCGATATCTTCCGCAAGAAATTCAAAGCTAAGTGAATCACGTTTTTTAATTTTAGAACCGTCAGCATTAATACCTGTTGGTGAGTATTCTAATATATTTACTTCCACTCCGTAGATATCAAAATTAGCATTGTTTTTTATATTAATAATCATATTTTCATTGTTCGGTTCAGGAGTCCCTGCA
This sequence comes from Lysinibacillus xylanilyticus, assembly GCF_001183605.1. GTDB lineage: Bacteria > Bacillota > Bacilli > Bacillales_A > Planococcaceae > Lysinibacillus > Lysinibacillus xylanilyticus. Next base: position 1,217,079 of record NZ_LFXJ01000005.1, read on the forward strand.
CAAGCAGATAAAATAAGTAATAATAAAACTGTTATTGATAAGAACAAAATTCTTCTCATTTGCCACCCCCGTTTCTGCTATTCATTTTATTCAACGAAACGAAATGGAATTTGTTCCCTAATATTCTTATTGAACTAACCTGCTCCGTTAGCCATCCATGTAGCGCAAAATCAACACTACACCACAGAAAATGAAAGATTTTTACGTTCTTTCATGGGAGTTGAATAGCAACAATCCTTTCGAAAACAGCCTATACAAAAAAGTAGAGGAGCATTCATAAAAGAACTCCTCTACTTTTTTTACTGTTTTATCTTTTAACGAGGGGCCTCGTCAAATATAACCACTTTTTGGAATCCACCTCATTTAAAAAGGCATGCAAAACAATCTGTTCACATACCTTTTCAATGTTTTCTAGAGACGTATCCTAGAATGATTAAACATTTTAATAAACAATCCATCTTTATTCAAAACGACCATGTCTTTCAGTAAGCACCCATTTTCGTACATAGCCCATTTTTTCCTGAATATTTTCGATTGTTTTTTCACTTTGAAATGCCTTTTGCATGACGGTGTAGCGCAAATCGGTGGCTCTTACATTTGTGCCGATATCCTTTGATATCGTTTGGAAAATTCGCTCAATTGTTTTCGTTGAAACGGATTTTGATTGACTAGCATCGCTAACCCAAACCCATTCTCCCAACTTTTCTTCATGGAACTCTTCGGTTGCTTCCTTATAGTGCGCCAGCATGTTCATTAATATTGGAGAAAGCCTTATTTCTCTACGACCATTATTGTTTGAAATGAAAACAGCCGATGAGTCGAAGTTAATATGAGACCATTTCATACGTACAATCTCTGCTGGCTTACATCCTGTTTCCATAAGTAGTTGGACAATGCAGCCATTACGTCTTGCTAGCCAAGCATGCTCTGTTGTTTTAGCGTATTGAAAATAAGTTGGCCAGACATTCGCAATTTGCATTAATTGTTTCTTTGTTAGTAATGTTAAAGCCTCTTTTTGCCTCTTTTTTGGCTGTAAAATGCCCTCATAGTCAAAGGGCTCCACCCATTCTCTTAATAAGACAAAGTCTACAAAGCTTCGTATTGTAGCAATTTTATGATTAAATGTGTTGACATTTGTGTAGGCCTCTTTTAAATAATTACTATATGTAAATAATAATTCTTTCAAATGATGATCCACATTCATGTAGTTGTTCTCATGAGCAAACGCTAATAATTGCTGTCCATCTATATTGTACTGCTTTTTGGTAGCAGCACTTTTCTTTAAAGAATTTAATAGTAATAAATAGCTGTTCCATGCTTCCACTAATGTGACCATCTTGTTCCCTCCTTATATAACTGTGCGTGTGTTTATTTTAGTTTACTATATTTTGGGTGCGTACGTTTAATATAAATTAATATAAAGTATAATGTCGGATAATCTGTATTAAAGGTTCACTAACCCGCTTCTATTGTTCAATAGTTCCTTTTACAATGAAGAAACAAATATTCCTATTGCAGTGTCTCACATCCTTTGCTTTCTTACAATAGTAATTCCACTCACCCTGTTGTAGTACAAATTCTTTAAAAAACCACTATTTTTGTATAACAGGGCTTATTTACATGAAAATTCGTATAATTTAGTGTTTATAACCGTTTGTGTTATATAATAAGTTTATCAACTATAAAATGTAGGGGGCTTTTTAAGTATGCAAGTAAAAACAACTCGACTTGAAGCAGAAGACGCAAAAATTATTTATCAAGAAACAGCCGGGTTAGCGATCATTACGATCCATCGACCACAGGCTAAAAACGCACTAACAGCAAATATGTGGGATCAATTAGCTAAAATTGCCCTACAAGTATTAGATAATCCGAAAAATAAAGTATTAATTTTACGCGGCTCTGGTGAAAACTTTACGGCCGGCTCTGATATTAAAGAATTCAACGCAATTTCCCTTGAAAAAGCTGAAGAAGCATTTGTACATATGGAAAAAACTATTTCTACAATTGAGCGTTTACCAATTCCAACGATTGGTGTTATTAACGGTCCCGCAATGGGAGCTGGTTTAGAGCTTGCATTAGCTTGTGATATTCGCATCGGCTCTGAAAAAGCAAAGCTCGGTATCCCTGTCGGTAAATTAGGTATCACTTTAAATAACAAATTTGCACAGCGCTTAGTTCAACTAGTTGGCCCTTCAACAACAAAGGATTTAGTATTTACCGGTCGTATGTTTAAAGCTGAAGAAGCCTTCAAGCTTGGTATGCTAAACTACTTAGTAACTGAAAAAGACTTAAATAAATACATGATTCGTATGGGCAAGCTTGTGGCAGGAATGTCACCTGAATCTTTATTAGCTGTGAAGCAATCTGTACAAGAATGCGTGGACAGTGTACCATCACTATGGCAAGGGTCAACACCGTTTGTCGGAAATGATTTTGCAGAAGGCTGCCGTGCCTTTGTAGAAAAACGTCAGCCGCAATTTACGCGTCAATCAAAATAATAAACAGGTACTCTCCTCGCTCTCATGCGAATGGAGTACCTGTTTTTTAAGATTTTCGCTTAAATTCTACTGACTTAATATGGAGATGAATCGCATCTAATTCATAACCAAAATGCTGATGAAATTCATCCTGTATCATTTTTTGTAATGCATACAATCGATCTGGTAAGGAATAATTAATGGGTAGTTTTAGCTGTAATGTAATCGTTGCTTGCGCTAGATCACCTAATACGAATTGTACGTGTTCGACTTTATGTACAATATCTTGTTTGGCACAACAATATGTTAGTAGCTGCACATAAACATGCTTCCCAATATCGATATACTCCTGTTGAAAATCAGGACGAACAATCGTCGTTTCCCCTATTTTTTCACGCTTCGAAGTGAAAATCTCTATCCCTCTTTGAACGAGTCGTTTAAAAAAGTTTTGTTCGACTTGTCGATACGGTATTGGCATGACGTGCTTCCCTTGTGTCTGCCGAATAAAACGAGCTTTGGCAATTTCTTTTTGGGAACGTACATCCTCAACATAGTAATATTTATCGATAGGACCAAGCTCTAACTGTCGGGCTATCGTTTTTGTCATTTTATCGGACGTGCCGATCAATAAAATCGACTGTACCTTATATGTATCAAGTGCTTTTTTTACTTCCTCGCAGTGTGTATCATCTGTAAAAATAGCTCGTCGAACGGCTGTAATCGTATTTTTCTCAAATTTTGCGGAGATTCCCGCTACTTTCACACCATTGACAATGAGAAGACCATCATCAATAAGAGCCTCTACACCGATTTTATGTGCGAAAACAAGTGCGCTTGTACTTTTCCCTGTTCCACTTGGACCACTTAAAGAATAAACATTCATGACAAACAGCTCCTTTCCATTTCATGATAGCAGAAACGTAACAATTTTTCCGTCAATATTATTATTCCCATTGTTATCAATTATGCCTCGGCATAATTGTATCTGTCGTTTTGCTTTCACTACAGATAAACAATGCGTCGTGCAAGCACAACGCACTCCATTCCGATTCCGCTAGACTATGCACACATCTTCTTCAATTTAGAAATATATTCTTTTTTCAGAATAACTTTCCCTTTATGTGCTTTAGTATGATAAAATGTGAACTACTATTCTGTTATACAACTATAAGGAGTGTACTAGTTTGAAAATCGTACCATCTAAAAAAATGTCTTTATTTACACCAGCAATTTTTGGAGATTTAAAAAATCATGCCAAACTGCAGGAAGCTAAAGGCATGAAAATGATTGACTTAAGCTTAGGTAGTCCAGACCTACCCCCTAACGCAAAAATTCGTGAGCATTTATCGTATAGAGCGGGTTTAGCAGAATCTTACGGGTATACATTAACAGGTACACAACGTTTTTATGAAGCTGTTAGTCGTTATTATAAACGTCGTAGTAATGTAGATTTAGATCCCGCTTCTGAAATTATTCAAACAATTGGCTCTCAAGAGGGATTAGTGCATTTACCAATCGCCTTTTGTGACCCAGGAGATATCGTATTATCCACAAACCCAGCATACGTTGCCTATGATGCAGGGATTCATCTAGCAGGGGCAACACCTTACTATATGCCACAAACAGCTGACAACGATTATTTACCAGACTTAGACGCTGTTCCTGAAGAGATTGCGCAAAAAGCAAAACTACTAATTTTAAACTTACCAGGTAATCCTGTGCCTGCAATGCCTTCAATCGCCTATTTTGAAAAGGTCATTGCCTTTGCGAAAAAATATAACATCATCGTTCTACATGATGCTGCCTACTCTGAGTTCTACTTTACTGGTGATGGTCCAATTAGCTTCCTAGCCACTCCTGGCGCAAAAGAAGTTGGGATGGAGATTAACTCTTTATCGAAAAGCTTTAGCCTTGCTGGTACACGTATCGCTTATATCGCAGGTAATGCTGAGATGATTTCGATTTTAAAACAATTAAAATCAAATTTAGATTTCGGTATTTTCGAGCCAATTCAAGATGCTGCGGTCGTAGCGCTTGATAACGCAGAAGAAATTACAGCAGGACTACGTGCAACATTCTCAGAACGCCATAAAACATTAATGAACGGCTTACGTGACTTAGGATGGGATGCAGCCCCTTCTGACGGTGGCATGTTCGTCTGGGCAAAGTATCCATTCGATATTGACTGCACAGAGCTAGCCTTTAAAATAATTGAACAAGCTGGTATCGTAACAGTCCCTGGTACAGTATTTGGATCAGCTGGACAAGGCTATTTACGTTTAGCACTAGTACAACCAAAAGAATTATTACAGGAAGCTGTTGATCGTTTAGCACAAGTGCAAGTTACTTCACAAAAATAATCATATAAATAACATGAAAACCCTTCTAACTTTAATGGTTGGAAGGGTTTTTGCTATAGCTTTTTATGTAATCTTCAAGTATCGGTCTATCAGGAGGACTAATGTTTTTAGGTAAATCATCTAAAGAGAAAAATTGAAGCATTGTTGCCTCATTTTGATCATGAACAAGGAGGCCACTATATTCTTTACATTCAAATGCTGTAACAACGATATAAACTTCATCACCGTGCGGATATTGATAATAAAAATCTTGTCCAGAATAAGTATTGATCAATTTCAGATTTTTTGCCTTCAATCCTGTTTCCTCGAATAATTCTCGATGGGCAACTTGCTCTAATGTTTCACCTAGCTCCATCGATCCTCCAATTAGTCCCCAACACCTATTATCTAACCGAAGTTGTAATAAAACCTGTTGGCGATTATTAATGATTAATACACAAGCACCGCACATAATTAATGGTCTAGTCCCAACTATTTTACGCAAATCCTTTATATATCCCATAATACCCTCCTATATATATAAGTTTCATTTATACAACGCTCTTATTCGTTAAAATTGACTGGTATTTTCACTAACAAATAGTCTTCAGTCCACTTTTGTGTCGCTACAATCAAATTTTCACCATGTTTTTCAAAAAAGAGTCCATTTCCATCCTTTTGTTTGAAAGTCCAACCGTTTTGATCAAGCATTTCTTTGATCATTTCATCAGCCACAGATGTATCTCTTTCCTTTATTACATACCATTCTTGACCGTTTTCGTTCGACAATTTAACCATTTTTGTCTCGGAATCATTTATTTTTTCTATAACTGTTTTTTTACTTATATTTTCTATTGGAAGTGAAGGAAGATAGAGTTTGTTGTAAAATACGCATGCTCCAACAAGGAAAATTATTATTCCGATTGTTAATAACACCTTTTTCATATAACACCTCCAGTTAATTTTCTATAAATATCCATAAATACCTTCCCTACCCTATTTTACTGCGGATTTAAATTGAATGGATACTACTTTAGCAAATTCTTCTTTCCAATGTCTTGCAGAATAGAGGAATTACTAGATAAATACATGATTAAAATAGTGAATCAAAAATATTTTATTGGAGGCTAATATAATGTTTGGACAGGAATAATAAGCAGACTTTCATGGATCAACATTTTATGCTGATCTATGAAAGTAGCATTAATAAATGGATACGTGGGAGCGATTTACACCCTTAAATGTTGTTTTTCTTAATGATTGAGGGACGGGTTTGACAGAGTCCGAAGTTTGATCTTTTTTTAAAAAAATTTGTCTGTGAATTTGAATTAAAGTTATGATGATTTATTTATTATTGACGTAGTATTTCATCTTATTCTTAAGCTTCATTTTCGATAAATGTGAACATTTTCATTATCTTTTTAACTACAAAAGGTAGTAAGTTAGAAGCTATAAATGCAACCACAAAAGCAATTCCCCATGCTTTCAACCATGATTTAAGGAATAAAGCTGTATATCCAACATTCATTGAAGTCATAACGAAAGAGATAATACTAGATATACCTAAAATCATAAAGATACTAAAAATTAATGGTTCGAATTTTTTATTGATTTTCAAAATTAACACCTTTTTCTATATATTCAACGCTATCAAATTTAATTAACATCTAATCTTACAGTTTAAAATATAGATTGTCCAGGTTGATTTACTCGGAATCATTTATTAATTCTATAATTGCTTTTCTGTAAATCCTCCTATTGTATATGTGAGTCATGATGATAGTAAAGGGCATGAAATTATTTTGGTCATAACTTTATTGATTAAAAAGAATCGGGATATGAAGAATAACCTTACAAAAAATCCTCCGAATAAAAATATTCGAAGGAAGGTAATTACTATTTATTTGTTATTTTTTCTTTTACTCTTTTCTTTAAATAATTATATTGTTTGTCATTTGTATCAGCAAAAGCTTCTTCTCTATTAGAAGGAACATCCATATATTCAAAAGAACTAAGAAATTGGCTTTCTGTAAAATCATAACGTTTTCCATTGATTTCATTATAAAAATGCCATCCATCTTCAAGATCTGTCTTTAATATTTCTCCTCCATACAAATCATTTATCACTAGTGCTGTTACACCACATTACCCTTTTGCAGGATTCTTTATAGTCCACTTAGAACTTGATTCTATCGACCAAGATTGAAATAAAATATTTTGTATGTGTCCCCCTTCGAAAAATAACATTTCCCCATCTCCTATCTAGTGGCATTTATGTAGCTTCAATCTCTTCTAGAAACGAGAACGCATAAATAAACTTCATGAACAACAACAAGGCCTACCTTCTCCTTAACAAGTTAAACATGAAATAACCGCTACGAATAAAGATATATTGCTTGACGCTAACCCATTTTTATTGTGTGGCATCATTTTTTCAACTTTCAACACCCGTAGTTCAATTACTTTTTCTCGGTCGCGTAATAAATCATCGCAATGGTCGGTAAAGCTATTCCAATCAATAATGCTGCTTTCCAACCAGCCATGGCGTATGCCCATGCTCCTGTCGCAGAACCTATAGCACCACCAGCAAAGAAAATGGCCATGTATAAACCGTTAAGTCGGCTTCGAATCTCTGCTCCAAATGAGAAAATAGCACGTTGACCAAGGACCAGATTAGCGGAAACTCCCATATCTAAAAGAATGGCCGAAACTACTAAAATTACTAATGCTAATGTTGAGCCGCTTTGGATCATAATAGGTAAAATTACAGAAATGATAACTGAAGCTAAAGCTAATCCTGTAGCTGGTCGAATCCAATCTTTATCAGCTAGACGGCCTGCCACAGGTGCAGCTACCGCCCCAGATACTCCTACCAATGCGAACAATGCAACTTCTTTTTGAGAAAAATCGAATATTGGACTGGTCAATAACAAAGGAACAGTTGTCCAGAACAAACTAAAAGTTCCAAACACACAAAAGTGATAAATTGCTCTACGTTGTAGGACTGGTGTCGTTTTGAGTAAATGCAACATAGATACCAGCAGTGTTGGATATTGTGTTGTTGTCATCGGCTGCCTTGTAGGAAGTAATTTTACTAATACAAGAGCCAGAACAAAAATTATTGCAGCGGAAAAGACGAATATAGCGCGCCAGCCCATAAACTCCGCCATAATACTTGATAACGGACGAGCGAGCATGATACCAAGTAACAAACCACTCATAACATTACCCACATTGCGGCCACGTGTGGCATCGGGAGAAAGATGAGCTGCGTACGGTACGAGTACCTGAGCTGCGACAGAGCCTAACCCAATAAACAGTGAAGTTGCAAGAAATAGCGTAGCGCTTTTGACTACTGCAGCCATCGCCAACACGATTGCAGTGAAGAGCAATAACGAAACAACAAGTTTTCGGTTTTCTAGGATATCTCCCAAAGGAACGATAAATAATAATCCGATTCCGTAACCGATTTGAGTCAGCGTGACGATGAGGCCAGCTGCTCCGGAAGATAATCCGAGTGTAGAACTGATGGGTCCTACTAAAGGCTGCGCATAATAGAGATTTGCAACAATTACGCCACAAGCTATAGCCAGAATGAGTATAATCCACGTTGAAACAGGTTTCTCCATTTTTTGTTTTGTGATTGAACTCATAGAATACTCCCTCTCACTTTATTTAGGTGCATTTATCGGAATGATCATTCCAGTAATATTAAAAAATTTGCCTATAGCATCTCAATTACAGTATTCATCATGTCATATATAATTTTTTTGTTGGTTTTGACCTTGGATACTACATTGATACTATGATTAAGGTTTAGTAATAGATGTGATAGAGCCTTAATATCTTTCTTAGGGTCGATTTCTCCCGTCTGCTGTCCTTTACTTAAAAGTTCATAGAAAGAGTGTTCTAATTCCTCAAAACCGTCTTGTATTAATTTACGTAATTGTTCATCCGGTGAATCCAAACCAATGATTGCGTTTGTAATCAAGCATCCTTTGGGCAAATCATCATCACATGCGGAAGTAATATGCTGATCAAAAAACTGACGTATTCCAACTTTCGCAGACGGCGCATTTACTAAGAGATTTCGTTTATTTTTACTGATTTTTTTGTAATGCTGTATTGCCTCAATATAAAGTGTCTGTTTGTCAATAAAGGTTTCGTACAAACTAGATCTGCTTAATTCCATAGCTTCTAACAAATCCGGAATACTTGTTGCATCATAGCCTTTTTCCCAAAAAACTAACATTGCCTTATGGAGTACGCACTCCTTGTCAAACTCTTTTGAACGTCCGATAGTTAATTCCTCCTTTCAATAAAAACAGTATAATTTTTCCGGAACGAATAGTCCAGTATAAATATTACAATTCAATTTAGTTTTTAACATACCCTAATAAAAAAACAGCTACTGCACTTTCGCAGTAACTGTCCCTTCTTACACATCATATTTTTGATGAATCTCATCCTCGTAACGATTATAACGCTGTTTAAATAGCTTGAATAAATGTGTCACAAGCACTTTAAAAATGGCATAGCCCGGAATCCCTAAAATGACACCTGGAACGCCAAATAAAGAACCAGCCGTTAATAACACGAAAATAATTGTAATTGGATGGATACTAAGTGATTTACCCATAATTTGAGGAGAAATGAACTTCCCTTCAATGAGTTGTACGACTGTCCAAACAATGGCTAGCTTAAATAGCATGAATGGCGATGTTACAAGAGCGATAATGACCGCTGGTGTTATGGCGATAACTGGCCCTAAGTATGGAACCACACTTGTGATCATAGCAAGAAAACCAAGTAATAAGGCATATTTCATTCCGATAATCAAAAAGCCAATAGTTACCATAGCACCTATACACATTGACACTAATATTTGTCCTTGAATATAGGAACTAATTTGCTTGTCCATATCGTGGAAAATTTCGTGTACTTCTTTACGTATACGTGGCGGGCATATTTTTAAAATAAAGCTCGGTAGTTTTTCGCCATCTTTTAGTAAGTAAAATAAAATAAATGGCACTGTTACTAATGATAAAACAATTCCTGTTAACGTTGAAACGAAGCCAGTAATACCAGATGCCACGCCTTGCGCTATATTCGCAGCTGTATCTTTTACCGTCTCCACCGTATCCGTAGTAAAATTCTTAACCATTGCATCATAGTTTAAATTAACTTTATCTAGGTACTCGTTGATACGTGAATTATTAAAAAAATCAGCAATATTTTGTGTAAATGCCATAAAATACCCAGGGAATTCTTGTACTAAATTAGTGAACTGGTCTCGTAAAAACGGATATACAAGTACTACTAATAACGTTATTATGCCAATCAGAATTATATATAGAAGAAAGATACCCCAAACTCTTTGGATACGCCATCTTTCGAATAGCCCTACTATTGGACGTAATAAATAATACCCAATACTGGCCAGTACCCCTGGTAGAATAACTACCTCAAATAAAACTTTAAGCGGGGTAAATATAAAGGACACTTTTTGGAACATGAAAATAACACATGCTATCAATAATAAAATAATCAGTGTAAAAAATAAGTTTTTTCCACCTAAAAAGCGAATAAACTTCGTTGAAAAGAAATTTGAACGCTCTTTTGGTCTTTCTTTTTCCATCTACTCACCCCATTAAAAATCCTATATCCATATAGTACAGGATAATGTTGGATTTTGCGAAAAATCACTCTAGGGAAATGCCTAAAAATTTACTTAAAAACTCTTTATTTTTCTCTACATCAATAATAATTGAATCACCAACACCACTAATGTTTCTGAAACTATAACTACCTTCAATTGGAATAGTTGTTTTTTCTAATTTGACTTTACCTTTCGACACCATTTTCAGCACTTGTTGAATCTCTCCTGCTGAAGAATAGTCCGTTGTAATATACCCTTGTGCTGCACCAACGAATTTTGGTAAGTTCAACATATTTTGAGGTGATAAAACTTCATTCTTTAACGCTTCGATAACCTTTTGCTGACGCGCTACTCGACCAAAATCCCCTTCAGCATCATGACGGAATCGAGCAAAGCCAAGTAATTCTTTTCCGTTTAAGTTTTGCACACCTTGTTTTAAAGAAACTCCAATATTTTCGGACATATCCTTATCAACATCGACTTCAACCCCATTTGGCGCAAGAATATCTACAAGTGATTCAAAATTTTTAAAATCGATAATAGCATAATGATGAATTGGAACGCCAAACATATTACCAATCGTATCTTTTAATAATTGGACACCGCCTAAATAGTAAGCAGTATTAAGCTTATAGGATTTATAACCAGGAATATCCGCATAAATATCTCGCATTAATGATGCGAGCTTAACATCATTTGTTTTCTTATTCCAAGATAATACCATCATTGTATCTGTTCGTGATTTTTCTTCACCACGAGTATCTATCCCTAATAATAAATAGTTCTCAACATCGCCTTTTACTGTATCACCGGCGAAATCCTCTTGATTAACCTTTGTATCACTTGCCAATTTGAGTCCACTTCGATATTGCATAACGGAATAACCTGCAATCACGATGACACAAAGTAATAACAATGTGAACAATGCTCTCCCTTTACGCATGCGGCGTTTTTGCGGGCGCTGCGAGCGTCTTGAATAATCTTGCTCTTCCATAACTTTTAACTCCTCTATTTTTTATAGTAATGTAACGATTCCACATAAAGAAAGGTTCATTTTATATGATGTTACGAACCCTATCAACAACTACTTATAGGTTATTTTACACCTAATTTGCCAGTAATGAACAAAATAATGCTATAATATTTTCACGAAAGAAAGGATGATGAACATGATTGAGAAAGCTACGTTTGCTGGCGGTTGTTTTTGGTGTATGGTAAAGCCATTTGTTGAATGGGATGGTATACATAAGGTCACTTCGGGCTACATGGGTGGCCATTTAGACAACCCTACTTATGAGGATGTCAAAAAAGGTACTTCTGGCCATTTAGAAGTAGTCGAAATTGAATTCGACCCTGGCGTTTTTAGTTATGAGCAGCTCCTTGATATTTACTGGATGCAAATCGACCCAACGGATGCTTACGGGCAATTCCACGACCGTGGTGAATCATACACAACAGCAATCTTTACCTATTCAGATGAGCAAAAGCGCATTGCAGAAGCATCCAAGGAAAAGCTAGCAAAAAGTGGTCGCTTTGATAAACCTATTGTAACCACAATTCGCGATGCCAAGTACTTCTACCCTGCAGAAGATTATCATCAAGACTTTTATAAAAAAGAGTCGGAGCATTATCAGAAGGACCGAGCGCTTTCTGGTCGAGATCAGTTCATCGATGAACATTGGGAGAAATAACTTACATTTGAAATTCCATTTTTGATTGCCGATCACCTATTTACTAAGGGTATTACAGTTTTCGAAATAGTTTTTTTCATTAATTTTTAAAATGTGTATAAAAAATAATAAGCCGTCTATACTATTAAAGATTTCACTTCCAAATCCAATGACAAGGAGGGTTAACCCGATGAGTGGGGCTGACCGGTAACTCAGAAGGACCATCAAAGCTGAATGAAGCTAAAGCACAGTTGTCTTAAAATTTAAGATCAATGCGGAAGCGAGGCAGTGTGTCATGGAGCACTATAAGTAAGTGAGAATCATGCCCGGGATATTAT
>NZ_LFXJ01000005.1:1230744-1373162 GCF_001183605.1 Lysinibacillus xylanilyticus
TCCAAATCCAATGACAAGGAGGGTTAACCCGATGAGTGGGGCTGACCGGTAACTCAGAAGGACCATCAAAGCTGAATGAAGCTAAAGCACAATTGTCTTAAAAATTTAAGATCAATGCGGAAGCGAGGCAGTGTGTCATGGAGCACTATAAGTAAGTGAGAATCATGCCCGGGATATTTTCCCGGGTTTTTTATTTTTGTTTTTCGATACTGTAATCACCTCTTTAGTTTTTCTTTACGGTGATTTTTTTAATGACATGTTATAAAAAATAATAAACGGTCTATACTATTAAAGATTTCACTTCAAATCCAATGACAAGGAGGGTTAACCCGATGAGTGGGGCTGACCGGTAACTCAGAAGGACCATCAAAGCTGAATGAAGCTAAAGCACAGTTGTCTTAAAATTTAAGATCAATGCGGAAGCGAGGCAGTGTGTCATGGAGCACTATAAGTAAGTGAGAATCATGCCCGGGATATTATTCCCGGGTTTTTTATTTTTGCTTCGATACTGTAATCACCTCTTTAGTTTTTCTTAGCGGTGATTTTTTATGGATATTTATGTTAAAATTGTACTTTAACTAACGGAGCGGTATAGTTGAAGAAGGAACTTAACATTCAATCGAAAATCAAAAATTTCAAGATAGACAGGAGTTCGTTACGATGATAAAAGGTTTCGGAGGAATATTTTGGAGAACTAAAAATCTTGATGTAGTAAAAAAATGGTACAGTGAAGTTTTGAATATTGAAATGGAAAATTGGAATGGGGCTATGATTAAACCTCAATTAGGAAATGAGACGATCTTTTCTTTCTTTCCCGAAGATGACAGTTATTTTCCAACAGAACAACAAGTAATGTTAAATTTCCAAGTACATGACCTAAACGAGATGATTAAGCATCTTGAACATATTGGTGTACCCCTTGAAAAGAAACAAGAGATTAGTGAATATGGAAAGTTTATTTGGATTAAAGATCCTGAAGGTCGATTGATCGAGCTTTGGGAGAAATAGCAGATAGTAATACATTGCGAATATAAAGGAAGTGCCTAATTCTGTTGAATTAAGCACTCCCTTTTTCATTTTAAACTGTTTTCAAAAAAGATTGAAGAGCATCGAAGAAACGCTCTCCATATTTTTCGAATTTTACTTCACCAATCCCACTAACATGTCGTAAATCTTCAAGCTCATTCGGTTTTTTGTCACATAAATCACGTAATGTTTTATCAGAGAACACAACAAATGGTGGTACCTTTTCCTCGTCTGCAATCTCTTTACGTAATAATCGTAAGTGCTCAAATAACGGATCATTGTCTACAAGCTTACGCACAGTAACTGCTTCTTTTCGCATGACCTGCCGATTTCCAAGTAGAACTTCTTTGCCTTCCTCTGGTACATATACTGTCGGAAACGTGCCATGTTTAACGGCAAGTACGCCTTCAGAAATTAAAAACTCAATAAAGTTTGACACATCCTTTGAGGAATATTGGCCTTTTAAAATGCCATAGGTAGACAACCTTGCAAAGCCAAATTCAGTAACCTTTTGGTTTTTGGAGCCAATTAACACCTGGGCCACCATTGTCTTACCAAATTTTTGCCCCATCCTTACGACACAGGCTAATACCTTTTGTGCATCTACCGTCACATCTTTGACTTCCCGTCCATCATTACAGTTACTACAACGACTACAAGGCGCCCCTGCTTCCTCAGCAAAATACGTTAAGATAGCATTTTGTAAGCAGCCTTCAGTATGACAATAATCAACCATCGTTTGTAGCTTTCCTAATTCTTGAGCAATTCGTGTTTCATCCTGCGTTTGTTCAATTAAAAAGCGCTGTGTTTGAACATCACCTGATGCATAAAGCAAAATACAGGCACTTGGCAAGCCATCCCGTCCTGCACGTCCCGCTTCCTGATAATAGCTCTCCATATTGCGGGGCATTTGATAATGAATAACAAAGCGTACATTACTTTTATCAATACCCATCCCAAATGCATTGGTAGCTACCATAATGCGAGCCTCGTCTTTTAAAAAGCGCTCCTGCTCTGACATACGCATGTCCTCTGACAGTCCTGCATGGTATTTTGCAACAGCTTCGCCTGAGCGACTTAAAAGCTCATAGATTGCGTCTACAGCCTTTCGTGTAGCTGCATAAATAATGCCCGCTTCATTTTTATTTTTCATTAAATAGTTTTTAATGTAGCGCTCTTTGTTTTCACCGATTAACACAGAGAATGCTAAATTATCGCGCGAAAAACCGGTAATCACAGTTGATTGCTCATCAATATCTAATAATTGTCTAATATCATCACATACAGCTGGTGTAGCTGTTGCTGTAAGAGCTAAGACAGTTGGCTTTTGTGGCCACAATGTAAATAATTTTTGGATTGCTCGGTAACTTGGTCTAAAATCATGACCCCACTGGGATATACAGTGTGCTTCGTCCACAGCAAGCAAAGGTACAGATAAATTCGATAATACCTGTAAAAATGTTGCACTTTCCAATCGCTCTGGCGCTATATAAAGAAGCTTTAAATAACCTGCACTTGCTAGCTGAATCGTTTCATTCACTTCTTGCACGGTTAAGGTACTATTTATATACGCGGCTGGGATATTTGCAGCACGTAATGCTTCTACCTGATCTTGCATAAGAGAAATTAAAGGAGATATGACGACTGTAAGGCCATCTAGCATGAGTGCCGGAATTTGATAGCAAATTGATTTCCCTCCGCCAGTTGGCATCACACAAAGACTTGATTGACCTCGTAATGTTTGTTCAATAATTGGTGCTTGTCCATTGCGAAATGAATCATAGCCAAAATGATGTTGTAGCATTTGTCTTGCTTGCTCCATCCAACTTTTCACTCCTCAGTTGTTAGACGAATAAGTTTATACTCGCCTTGTTCATTTTTATTTATTTCATATACCATCATAGAGTTCGCAAGTGCCTCTTGACCAGCAGAATTTGTTAGTACATATTCTGATTTAGCACGAACAACAATATTTTGTCCTTTCATGCTGATGTTTTTAATTGAAGTATTGGTAAAATTAATTTTCGCTTGCTTAGAGGCATAGTATGCAACCATGTTATCCAATGTGTCTTGTAAATCGTCAGTACCTACGAAAGGTTTCATGACACTAACATCCTGAATCTCAACGGCTGCTTTTAAATACTTATGAAATGTATCTAAAAACAGCTTTATTTCATCGGCATTATAAGCAAAAACGTTCTTCCCATATTGATTAATAGCTTTCTGAACCGCTTCTTTATCGCCCTGTTCTATATATGGATATAAGTTTTGGGATTGCGTTAGTCGATCACTTGTCTTCATATTCCCTGAGATCTGTTCATCCAATAACTGTACAATATCTTTATATGGCAATATAAACGGCTGTGATACACCGTTTTGCTTGCGTTTTAAATAGATGCCCACAAGTTCACCATTCTCTGCTTCTAGAACCGGGCTCCCTATAAGTGTTTTTTCTTCTGCATCTATGTAATAGGCTGCTACGTTGTCACTATATTTTTTAATTATATACGGTAAACTATCGACATAAACAGCTAACTGATTTATTTCACCGTTATAGATGGTCGGCATATTAACCGATGCATTATATGCTACTTCCAAAATGGCTATATTAAAAGCTGTAGATATAAAGTGCACATCAGCTTCCATAAGTTTATCATTATTAAATTGTACGAGAGCAGCTGGCTTTGACGCTACGAGCGCACCATTTGTTAATATATAGAGCTTAGCATCTTCTTTTTTAATAATGACTCCTGCACCTATTCCATTCTCCCCAACTACCTTTACTTCCGGTACAATTTTTTCTTGCTGCTTCGTCACATTCTTTTCCGATTTTACATCGGTCTTTTTTGTATGAAACACCTCTGCCAATGTTTCATTTCCACAGCCCGTTAATAATAAAGCTGTTGCTCCAAGAATGAGCATCTTTTTCCGCATACGTTCACCAAAACTTTCTTTAAACATCTTTCTTCTATCAATTATACCTTTGCATATAATTGCGTCCAGAGGCTTTAACTTCTTTCAGTGGAAATTGTCAGCTCAAATGACACATGTAGCTGACGCTTTGCTTTCGCTACATAAAAAATTTGCTGAAAGAAGTTAAACATCTTTCTATTCTATCATAAACAAGGTTTTTATACGTTTCAAGTTTACATAATAATATTATTTACGTATATATATTATAAAAATACTGCTCTCACCTTTTATTCAATTAGTTATACCTATAAAAAACGACTCTTTTTTAACTTTGCTATGAAAAACGCCTTATGTTTAGCCCTTAAAATATTATTAATAAAAAAAGAAAAGCTTCCCTCTTTGATTAGTGCAACTTGTCATAAAGTGTTAATATTTAAAATCCAAGATGATGATAAGGAAAAGGAACATTCCTCATAAGTGGGAATGTTCCTTTTCTGCATAATGAATGACATCAGCCATAATGGCATACATCTCTTTTAATTTTAGTTTCTTGTTGTCAGAAATTCTTTTTCCTAATTTTTCGCTGATAATCCCTTTTTCAATCAATATATCCCAATTGTTTGCACTTGATTTGCCTACTAATACTTCCGTCAAGAATTCTGCAACTTCATCTCTCGTAATTTTGCTATTTTCTTCTTTAGCTACTTTATAGATAACGATATCCAGCTTGTCTCCTAGTTCTTTCATTTTCTCAGGACTAACACGTTGAATACCCTCTTTGAGCATCTTCGCAAACTTTATCTTTGTTGCAGAATCTTCTACATGTAAGTCATTCGAATAACCACCAACAACGAGTCCGTAATTGATTAATGTTTGAATAGATTTATCATACCATTCACCTTTATATGGATAATCCATCTTAAATGGATCTACTAATGCCCCTTGTTTTTTTAAATCTTCCCTTAACGTATTGATGAGTTTTTTATTCTTGCTCATTTCTCTAAAGGTTACGTCGTCTTTAATCGCTAAGGCTGCCGCCGCACCCGCTGCCTCTCCTGTCACCATACCTGTTGGAACGACACGTGCACTTCCCGCTGCGAGCGATGAATAGCCAGCAGAACGACCCACAACAAGCAAGCCATCTATTTCTTTAGGTACTAAAGAACGGAAAGGAATGGCATATTGATTTGGAGCAGAAATAACATATCCATAATCATGAGGTGTTTGCGCTTGTACATCAACTGGATACGCAGCCAAGCCAATACTATCCCAGTGATCACTATTTTTCCAAACATCGGACATCGGTAATTGATATTCTGCCCTTATATGTCTTGTTTCTCTGACATATAGTTCCTCAGGATAACTCACAACTTCTGCATTTTCAAAGCCAGGAAACTCTTCATGTAAATATTGTAAAATATGTTCTGTCTCTTTCTTTCCTTTTTCGATTGCTTCCTGTTTGGAAAGTTTATTCAAACCATCGATTCCAAAAATTTGTAAAGCATTAATATAATATTCATCATCTACTTTTGCTAAATTCAAGCCTCGCAATCTCGTACCTTCTTCTACTGGCTTATAGTCATCATGAAGCTTTGTAAACCCCCACATGACTGAATCATTTAGGTGAGCACCACCGAAAGTATTTGCGTTTGCTTCTTTCTTCACCTTATCCCAATCAACATTTTTCAAATGAATCATCAAGGTAACAGCCATTCTTTTATCCTTTATGCCAATATCTTCTCCACCCATGAAAAAAGGAACTTTTGACATCGCAGCAAAATTGGCATCCTGTGTAGCATCAATGAAAGCCTTGCCTTTCACAACATACGTACCATATTTATTTTTTAAATTCACTGACGTTAGCTGATTTTTGTCAAGATTGGCATTTATGACTTCTGTTTGTACAGAAAGCGTTAAATTTGGTTCGTCATCGACAAGCTTTTTAAAGGCAGCTTTAGCATCTAAAATTCCAAATGCATCTTTCCCTCTAACAAGATCGTGCCATTCTTTAAAAAGACCCATACTGACTGGTCGCTTAGCATCATTTCGAGGAATATCAAGGAAGTTTAGCATTCCATACGTAAATAGCCCTCCTAATTCCTCACGATTTTCTACTAGCAGTGTTTTTGCACCATTACGAGCTGATGATACTGCAGCAGCAACTCCTTCTGGTTCGCCACCAATGACAATCACATCATATTCTTCATTTATATTTTTATCAGGAATTGGCTTTTCATAGTTTTCCACAAGTTTTTTATGCACCATTTCATTTCTAATTTCTGTTATAAAATAATAACTTACTATCCCTAGTACAACTACTATTATTAAAATGGCTGACCTTATCAAGCCCTTACCCATAATATACCTCCTATAGATAAAATTTCCATTCGCATCTCTTCTTTTATAATCATGCTCATCTCTTAAAAGAGTTGACATGACATATGTATAAAGTTATTTACGGTTTTACATTTCAACGTGAGTTCGTAGCAAACCTAGAGGGTCGCTTCAGTCTAGGTATTCTTCAAAATAGCTTTTCATGCAGCAGGTGAAATTAAATCCTTCAAAAACGAACATAACCTAACGCGTTCAAAGGTTTTCATTTCCAATAACAAGTGATATCATTTGTGGACGATGTTGCATGAAAATATGATGAATATTAGTCTTCTACTGACAGTTACCTATACTGATATTCGTAGTAGTGAAGCGTTGGGGTTGGAATTGCAGAATATCAACTTTAAGAACTACCCAAATGCATTAAGAGCACAAGAAACGATAGATATGTAAGTATAACCCAAAACAAAAAAGACACATAATCATTCTAGTCGATAAAGTAGCAATGAAGCAACTAGAACCTATAAAATTATTGTAGGTCTTTATGATTGTTTTATTATAATGAAAAATTAACTACATATAAAAACAAGTATACCTTTCAAGAAAAAAGTAAAGATTTCTTTACTAAAATTAATGCTGGCCATATAAAACAAGGTGAAATCGGCTTTCTTCATGCCTAATAGCTCTATCTAAAAAAAGACATGCACGTACACTTGCGCATGTCTCAACATTATTTTTTCTTTAGCATAATTGTAGTAGCTATAATACCCATCATTAATATTAAAAAAATCATATAGGTAAATGTATGGTTTCCAGTCACATCGTAGCAGTAGCCGATAAGTATAGGGATAATGGAGCTTATCATAAAGCCACCTGAAAGCACCATAGATGACCAGCTATTTGCCTCCTCGTCATTTCTTGCCTCATCCAATGGTAACAATAAACCAATAATAAGCCGCTTAATACGATACCTATTATTAATACAGCAATCCACAACAAAGATCCCGAGCCTAACCATAGCAACACGAAGCCAACCATACCTAAGACCCCTAAAGAAAAGAGCCAACCAATTCGACTCGACCATTTTTCCATTAGTATAGGGACCAAAATATTTCCAATCATTTGTATAATAGACAAAAATGTTAGCATAGAGCTTGCAGCGACAAGGGAAAAGCCTTTCGCCTGTAATATCGGTGCTAGCCAGGACATTATCGAGAAGAACAAAGATGTCTGTATGCCAAAGTAAATTAAGATTGTCCAAGCACGGACATTTTTCCAAGGATTTCGTGCTGCATTTTTTGTTAATACACTTGTCTCTGACAGCTCTTGATTTTGTATTGCTAGTACCCATATACAAAGAGCAATAATAGCAAGTATTGCCCAACTGCCAAGCGCAATCGTCCAACTCTCATGAAAATGACTATAAAATGGTAATGTTAGTGCTGCACTCAATGTTGCCCCTGTTCCTATTCCAAATGAATAAATACCTACCACCGTAGTAAAACGGTTCGGGAATTTTTTCTTTATATAGGCATTTAATATGGGTCCAATAAGTGCAATAGCAAATCCTGCAACAAAGCTTGTGACTACAAGTAATACATAACTTTCTTTTAAAAAGCGTAGCCCATTTGCTAAAACCAGGATAATTATTAAAAGCGTAATAGCTGTTTTTGTTCCGAGTTTTCTTTGTAATGGTACCGCGAATGGTGCAAAGAGTCCCATACAAAACACCGGAATAGATGTCAAAAAGCTCATTTTTGTATTTGATATATGAAGTGATTCCAAAAGTATATTAAATAGTGGCCCTATTCCAGTGACTACTGGTCGCAAATTGAGCGCAACGAAGAAAATACTAACAACCACAAGTACCATGGAAACACTCCATTGCTTTTTCTCCATACTTTCTAAAAACCTTCTCTCTATTAATACGGTTAAAAATTCAACCGAAATCTAACATTATTGTCAGACTTCCGAATTCTTACTATTTCCTTTTACCATTTTTTCTAGTATCGGTCAATTTCAAAGCAATTAATGAATTGTCCTTACATTTTTTTAGGCGCTGCAATTCCTAATAATGATAACGATTCTTTTAAAACAACAGCTACACAATGACAAAAAGCTAATCTTGATGTTCTTTGGCTGTCATCGACCAATACTTTATTTTGCGCATAATATTTATTAAATTGACGCGCTAATTGTAAAGCATATTTAGCAATTTGCGATGGGTCTGCTTGCTCAAAAGCGTTGGCAATTACTTTCGGAAACTGCTCCAGCAATAAAATAACTGGCCATGCTTGCTCCCCTAATGCTTCGAACAATACTTCATAACTATGTTCATTTGATTTCTCCAAAAGAGATGAAATACGTGCATACGTATATTGAATATATGGCCCTGTCTCACCTTCGAAATTCATCATGTGCTCAATGGAAAACTCAATATCATGAAGACGATCATTTTTTAAATCATTAAAAATAACCGCTCCTACACCAACCTGATACGCAACGTTCTCTTTATCCACTAGATTAGGATTTTTCTCTTCGATATTTCGCTTCGCCGTAGCAATCGCTTCTTTTAACACATCTGCTAATAAAACGATCTTTCCTTTACGCGTCGACATTTTTTTACCCTCTTTTAGGATCATACCAAAAGGCACATGCTGTAAATCTTTTGCCCAATCGTACCCCATCTTCTCAATGACCTTAAATAGTTGATTAAAGTGAAGAGATTGTTCATTCCCTACAACATAAAATATTTTTTCAGGATCATATTGTTGTTTACGATAAAAAGCAGCGGCTAAATCACGTGTAGCATAAAGCGTAGCACCGTCTGTTTTAGTAATTAAGCATGGAGGCATATTGGCTATTTCAACAACATAAGCACCATCCGATTGCACAAGCAGCCCTTTTTCTTCCAACTCCTTAACAACAGCAGGCATTTTGTCATTGTAGTACGATTCCCCAGCGAATGAATCAAAATTTATCCCAAGCAGTTGATAAATAGTCTTGAATTCTTCTAGTGATGCATCTCTAAACCATTGCCAAAGCGCTAACGCCTCTTCATCCCCATCTTCTAATGCTTTAAACGCGGTACGTGCCTGTTCGTTGAGTGAATCATCTAGTTCCGCTCCTTCATGAAACTTTACATAAATTTTTAACAATTCCTCTATTGGGGCGGCTTCAATAGTTTTTTGATCTCCCCATTTTCGATAAGCAACGATTAGCTTACCAAACTGTGTTCCCCAATCACCTAAATGATTAATGCGGATTGCTTGATAGCCGTTTTTCTCGGCAATGTAGGCCAAAGCATTACCGATCACTGTAGAACGTAGATGGCCCATGGAAAAAGGCTTCGCTATATTAGGTGAAGAAAAATCCAACACTACATTCCCCTTCGATTCCTGCTGAGTCCCGTATAAATTTTTTTCTTTTACTATTTGGCTAAGCACTTGATGCGTAATCGTTGGCTGATGGTAAAATATATTGACATATCCACCTACTACTTGAACCTCTTGTATTAAGTCACAGCTTAAATTGTTTTTTATGTCGGATGCGATACTGTTAGGAGATTTTCTTAATTTCTTTGCTAAAGTAAAGCACGGAAATGCCAAGTCCCCTAGGTCTAAATTTTTCGGTTTTTCTAGTAAATTTTGAATGTCATTGACAGACAGCTCGTTATTTAATGCCACAGCGATGCTTTTCGCGATTTGTGTATTCATGTTCGTTCTCCTCTCAATTTAAAATCAATTTCGCCTTGGCGTAATTGTAGCTGACGCTTTGCTTTCGCTACAGATAAACAATGCGTCCGGATTTTGAATTGTGCCAGCACAATTCATTCCCTTGAAAATCCGTGACATCCGCCGGAGGCTTTTTCTTCATTCAGAAGGTGTTTGTACATTCACAAAAAAGGGACCACCTCTCCTTTTCATCTCGTACCAATAGAGGTAAGAGATTTCTACTGAATTAAGATAAAAAAAAGCCCCCGTCTCTAAATATAGAGACGAGAGCATAGTTATCCCGTGGTACCACTCTAGTTGCCATAATAATATGACCACTTTCCATTGTTAACGAGGTGACTCCCCGATATTCTCTACTACTAATTCGAGAACCTTCTCCAAAGTGCGTTTCATTTATGGCTTCTGCATTAGGCTCACACCATCCCTAATTCGCTTTCCAGTAACACCATAAACTACTCTCTTTTTCATCAAATTTAACTTATTTCAGCGGGCGTCCAAACATCCGCTGAAATAAGTTAAAGCCTCCGGCGGATGTCACGGAAATCGGAAAGGAGTTAATAAAGGATGTTAGCCTAAAATCATCGCATCCATGCGATAACGGCTAACTGACCTGCATCACGCAGGCCTAAGCACAAAGCCGATTCCGGACGCAATTATGCCGAGGCATAATTGATCTGTAATTTCAAAATATTCTACACGAGCCGCCATTTAAAGTCAACAGTCTTTTCTAAATTATTAAAAAATTAGTTTTACATTAAAAATGTCCCGCTGAATAATTAACAATAACACTTTTTTCTGCCTGCCAGACCGTTCTCACCTTATTTTTCTTGAAGTCATAATATGAGAGGACGCTCTCTTTAGGTATTTCTAAAATACTATAACGTTTACTTTCATCGATTATACTAGATAAAAAGTAAAATCCATTTTTGTTTTCAACAAATTTAACAGAACGAATTTTTGAATAAATACCACTACTATCTAGTAGAGGCTTCACGGTGTTTGATTGGATATCTATTTCTACAACATGCGAAATAGAGCTGTCTACAGCTTCATCATAGCTGATTATTATTGAGTTCGCACCTGGTGCCAATGATGCGCCACTAATAAATCTCTCAACATCGGCTATATGTTTTATTTTTTGACCTTCAATATTATAAATATCCAAACTGTTTTTGATCGGTTGTAATTTCGTTTGATTTTTATTAGCCTCGGTAATTTTCTTCTGATCTTCGTTCGCGGAAAAAGTAACTACAATTAATTGATTATTATTCGGGTTATAATTAAAATCTAAAACACTTCTATCCTTGTTTTCTTCGTCCCATATTTGTATTTTCTTTGTTTGAAGATTATACGTAGCTATATGAAAATTTCTAAATTCATCTCTTAATAGCACTCTCATCAAAATAATTTTTTGCTCCTTGTCTATTTGGATAAAATCAACGTTATTAAATACAGTGGTTAATTGTTTTATTTGATTCGTGATTAAGTCATTTTCAAATAATTGTATAGTATGATCTTTTATGCCATCAGCAAAGTACAATTTATTATTAAGTTCAGAATATGCGAAAGCAGTATAATCCGCCGTTTCTTTACTTAATAATAATTTACTTTTATTCTGAATCTGGTCAAATTGATAGAAGTTAAACTTCAAACTTTTAGGGTCAAACACATTGATATAAAGCTTAGATTCAGAGGAGTTATGATCATCAATTGAAAATATTTTTTTACTAAAGACAATGCAAATTATTACGATGATTATCAAAATAAATAAAAATCTTTTCAAAATCCGCTCCCTTTCTACTATAAAGTTTTGCCATTTTCACCCTACTATTTAAAGTACCCCTCACGCGTACCTTCTAGAACTCTTCCTAAAGGTTATTTAGCAAAGGAGGTCTCACAACACATATTCCACGGTTTTCACTTCACATAAAAAGAAAACTATAAAAAAGTAACCCTGATATAAATGAGAATATTCGCATCAATTTTAACCTAACCTACTCTTTAAATAAGAAAGTAAAGCTCTCCTAAGTACCAAAACGGTTGTAAACCTCTTGAAGAATAGAAATAAATTTTGCTCAGCAATGTACTAATGGTTGTACCTATTCCACTTCCTTCAGCTGTTGCAAACTAGACTAATGCAGTTGGAGCAGACACGACTAACCAAATTACTGTAATCAGAATCTGTATCTTTATTCAGAAATTTTCTACAAGGAACTCAGGTTCAAACAATAATTTAAATAACGCAAACGTTGATTTAATAATGTTTATAGACTATGGTACATATTTCATGATATACTAATGCCATTGTGAAAAAAGGAGGAACTTGCATGATTCAAGTAAGTAATGTAGGTCTTCGCTATGGCGATCGTAAACTATTTGAAGACGTAAATATAAAATTCACACCGGGGAATTGCTACGGTTTAATCGGAGCAAATGGTGCTGGTAAATCAACATTTTTAAAAATTCTTTCTGGTGAAATTGAAGCGCAAGAAGGACACGTATCAATGGGTAAGGACGAACGTTTATCAGTCCTTAAACAAAACCACTTTGAATACGATGAATACAATGTATTAGATACAGTTGTTATGGGGAACAAACGTCTTTGGGAAGTAAAAGCTGAAAAAGACGCTATCTACGCAAAAGAAGACTTTTCTGATGAGGATGGCATGCGTGCTGCTGAATTAGAGGGTGAATTCGCTGACCTAAATGGTTGGGAAGCTGACTCAGAAGCAGCAACATTATTAAACGGGTTAGGGATTGGCGACGAGCTTCACTATATGCTAATGGCTGACCTTGAAGGTTCTGACAAAGTCAAAATATTATTAGCACAAGCTCTATTTGGCAAACCAGACGTTCTATTACTAGATGAGCCTACCAACCACCTTGACTTAAAAGCAATCCAATGGTTAGAAGAATTCTTAATTAACTTTGAAAATACGGTTATTGTCGTATCCCATGACCGCCACTTCTTAAATAAAGTGTGTACGCATATCGCGGATTTAGACTTCTCTAAAATCCAATTATATGTTGGTAACTATGACTTCTGGTATGAGTCTAGCCAATTAGCACAAAAAATGATGGCAGACCAAAACAAGAAGAAAGAAGAAAAGATTAAAGAGCTACAAGCATTCGTTGCTCGTTTCTCCGCGAACGCTTCGAAATCAAGCCAAGCGACTTCTCGTAAGAAAATGTTGGATAAAATCGAACTTGACGACATTAAACCTTCTAGCCGAAAATATCCATTCATCAACTTCCAAACTGGACGTGAAATCGGTAATGATGTGTTAACAGTGGAAGGCCTTACAGCAAGCAATGAAGGCGAATCATTATTTAAAGATATTCGCTTTTCAATGAACAAAGAAGATAAAATTATTTTACTTGGTAATCCAATGGCCAAAACGGCTCTTCTTGATATTTTAATGGATGAAAGAAAAGCAGATGCTGGTACGTTCAAATGGGGCGTAACAACTTCTCAAAGTTACTTTGAAAATGATCACGATAAATACTTCGAAGGCTCAGAGAAATCATTAGTGGAATGGTTACGCCAATATTCTCCTGATGATGAAACAGAAAGCTTCTTACGTGGCTTCTTAGGTCGTATGTTATTCTCTGGTGAGGAAGTAAAAAAATCACCTTCTGTACTTTCAGGTGGAGAAAAAGTACGTTGTATGTTATCTAAAATGATGCTTGCTACAGCAAACGTTGTTTTACTAGATGAACCAACGAACCACCTTGACCTTGAATCTATTCAAGCACTAAATGAAGGACTTATGCGCTTCAAAGGTGCTATGCTCTTCACATCTCATGACCATCAGTTCATCCAAACAATTGCGAACCGTGTTATCGAAATCCGTGAAGACGGCACAATTTTAGATAAACTATTAACTTATGATGAATTCCTAGAGTGGAAAGATAGCCAAGGCTTAAACTAATTAACAAAACAGGGTTCTCCTATTCAAAAAGGAGAACCCTGTTATTTTATACATATCTTTACTTACAAAAAAATGGTGGTAGCTATTTCAAATACACTTCATTTTTGTAAATAAATTATTACTTTGTCGAGGTTGTCATTGCTACTTCCACTTGAGCATCTGACATGCTTTCATTTTCTTGTACTTTCTCGACAGCTTCTTCATATTGACTGATCATCCGTGTATCTGGTGCAAATACTGCAAGTAGCAGTGATAACAATAGCCCCGCGATCATTAATCCACCGAACAAATATGGTGATGCCCCATACTCTGTAGCTAAAGATGTCCATAGCATTGGTCCAAAACCGACGATTGCCGCAGCGACTTGATAGCCAAAGGATAGTCCTGTGTATCGAACATTCGCAGGGAATAATTCAGAGAAAAACGTACCTTGAGTCGAGAAAATGGCTGCCCATACGACACCAAGTAAAATGATTTGCAACATAAAGAAATAGGTTGAATTGATTGGAATCATTACGAAATATGGAATCGCTAGCAGTAACATTGTGATAAGTCCACCAATATAAATTTTCTTTCGACCTATAAAATCTGAAAAATACCCAACAAGTGGAATTGTGACAATCATTGTTGCACAGCTTAACGTTAGAGCAAATAACGCGACATCTCTTGTATAGCCTATATACGTAGTTGCGTACACCAAAATAAACGACATTAAAAACACATTAAAGAATCCATCCCCTATTTTTAATCCAATAATGCGGAAAATATCTTTTCTGTTATATTTAAAGACTTGAACAATTGGTAATTTGGCTAATTCACCATTGTCTTTTTTACGCTTAAATTCAGGTGTTTCTTCAATCCCACTTCGAATCCAAATAGCTAATACTATTAAAACTGCGCTAAAAAGAAATGGTAAACGCCAACCCCAGGCCATAAATTGTGCTTCAGTCGTTAATGAAGAAATAAGCGTAAAACTAAATGTACCTAAAACTAAGCCGATCGGTACACCAAGCTGTGGAATAGAACCAAAAAAGCCACGCACACCTTTTGTAGCCGATTCAGTAGCTAATAACACGGCACCTCCCCATTCACCACCAAGTGCAATCCCTTGAATCAGTCGTAAAATTACTAAAAGCGTTGGTGCGAGTAACCCCACTTGTGCATAGGTAGGTAATAAACCAATCAGAAAAGAACTACCGCCCATTCCTATTAAAGTAAGCATTAGCGAGGCTTTTCTTCCGATTCGATCCCCCATATGTCCAAAAATCAAACTTCCAATTGGACGAGCTGCATATCCAGCTCCAAACGTAGCAAATGCAATTAAAATCGAAATTGCTGGGTTAGTCGAAGGGAAAAAAAGTGTTGTAAAAACTAATCCCGTTGCAGTACCATACAAATAAAAGTCGTACCATTCAATGATTGAACCTGCTAAACTTGCTAATAATATCTTCACATTTTTCATCTAATCCCTTCCCTCTACATTCAATTTTTTATATTCATTCTCATTAACTTAAAATAGCGTTACGTAAAACATGCTTTTGAATTTTTCCGACAGGTGTCCGAGGGAAATCAGCCACGAATTCAATACTATCTGGTACTTTAAATTTTGCGAGACGTTCCCGACAATGAGCAATCAATGCCTCTTCACTTATAGTAGCGCCAGTTTGCAATATGATATAAGCTTTAATAGCTTCGTCACGCATTTCATCTGGTACTCCGATGACCGCTGCTTCAAATACTGATGGATGCTCTGTTAATACACTCTCTACTTCGTTCGCTGCCACATTTTCACCTGAACGTTTAATCATGTCCTTTATCCGATCAACGAAATAAAAATAACCATCTTTATCTATTCTTGCGTTATCCCCAGTTAGTAACCAGTTATCTATAACAGTGTCATTTGTCGCTTGCTCGTTTTTAAAGTAGCCTTTCATTAGGGTTCTCCCTGGTTCGCCTTTAACGGCAATTTGTCCAATTTCCCCTTGATTTACGGGGTTCCCATGTTCATCTACAAGTTGAACCTCATAACCAATGCTTGGTCTACCAATACTCATATTTTTCCGTATTCCAAATAGAGGATTTATCAAGGGAATCCCAACTGTTTCGGTCAATCCGTATAGTTGCAATAACTTAACATCAAATTGCTCCTCAAACTGTACTAATTGATGTTCTGCAACTGTCTGTGCGAAAAGGATGAGTCGTAAAGGATTATCCTTGGCCTCCTTTTCATAATCTTTCGCTAATATCATACGAATAGGTGCGGCGAATAAAGAACCAACTGTTCCGCCTAACGCCTTTGCTTGTTTAAAATAACGTGAAGCACTAAATTTCTCTGTAACTGCAATGCTTGCCCCTACCATGATGGCTGACATTGTTGAGTAATATTGCGCATTTCCATGGAAAAGCGGTAAGACAATAAATGTTCGATCTTCAGGTGTTAAAGCTATTGAACGAGCCATTAACTCACCAGTGTAAATATAATTGGCATGTGTCACTTGAACGCCTTTAGGTCTTGATGTTGTGCCAGAAGTATAAAGCAATGCCACAATATCTTCTGACGAAACTATTGGGAAGTGTACATTATTATCGCTTTCATTTTTTATGAGCTCAGAAAAATATAAGACACCTTCATAGCTATTTTGTTGTCTCGTAACAATAATATTTTGTAAAGTCGGTGTTTTAGATTTAATACTGACAAACTTTTCGATATAGTCCTCTTCAGTAATAATAAGGACAGCTTCGGCATGAGAAATAATATATTCCATTTCATCTGCTGGTGATAAAACGTTAGTTGGCACCATAATGCCCCCAATTTCAGCTAAAGCAAACCATGCTGTGAAAAATTCCATATTGTTTGGTAAATGTAACACAACATGATCCCCTTTTTTGATGCCAAGCTTAAGAAGTGCATTACTGAAGCGCATAATCTCTTGATAAAAATCCCCATAGTTTTTTTCGAAATAGTTTCCATTACTATCCTCAAATCGAATAAAACTTTTCTCAGGCTGTTGCTCTATTCTCTCCCTTAAAACAGAGCGTAATGTTCTATTCCCAATTAAATCCATGATATCCCCCCCACTTATAATAGTTTCATAGACTATAGTCTGTATATTAATCGGCGAGACAATTATTTGTCAACGTTTTTTCTAATAATTCAGAAAATAACTTAAATACATAATCGAGTATTATGCTAAAGTTAAGTAGAATATCTTGTGGAAATTAGGTGATGCAGAGAATGAAAAAGACACGAAAAGAGCAGGCTCAAGAAACGAAAAAACATATCTATTTAACAGCACTTAAATTGTTCGAAACGAAAGGCTTTGATCAAGTCTCGGTTGATGAAATTGTGCAAAAAAGCAAAAGCTCAAAAGGAGCTTTTTATGGTCATTTTTCGTCTAAGTACGATATTTTCCTAGAAAAATTTAAAGAAATTGATCATTTTTACGAGGAATTTACAACTACACTGCCCACAAATATTAGTTTCAAGGAAAAGGTTATCTCATTAATTGATGCACAAATGAAATATTTAAAAGATGATTTAGGAATGGATTTAATGCGTTCTGTTTACAAGAGTGGCTTAATTGAAAACGAAGAAAATTTCTTTACCAATTTTGAACGCGAATTGTATAAAATTCTGCATTCATTTATACAAAAAGCTATTAAAGATGGCGAATTAACTGTACAAATAAATGTTCAACAAACTGTTATTTACATTAGTCGTTGTATGCGAGGTTCATTATATGACTGGTTAGTCTTCGGAAAAGATTTTGATTTATTACAAGAAAGCAAAGGCTTTATTGAAATATTTTTAGATGGTTTATTAACTAAGGAAAATCAAATTAAAAATAAGTAGCCTATAAAAAACTACCTATTCTACTGCAAACCCAAAATAGGCATTTCCTCAAATTAGATTTGCCTATTTTCTCGTAATATTTAATTGTTCTTCATTCTCACAAAAACCTTATTATAGAAAAAAGACAGATACATTGAGTATCTGCCTTTGTCATTTACTTTTGCATTTCCTTCGTTGGTCCCAATACACCTGGTACTGGTAAGCCCGCTTGACGTAGAAGCACCGTTATTTGTCCACGGTGGTGTGTTTGATGATCGACCATTACACGTAATAATGCACCTCTAGCTATTGGTCCAGTGAAGCCTTTTACTTCCTCCAGCAAGTCTTCATTTGATAGCTTTGCCGCTTCCTCTTTTACACTATTTGCTACATTTTCATAAGCAGCTACGATTTCAGCAGCTGTAGATGGAATTGGATCTTCTTGTCGAGTCATTGGCACCTTTAAACCTGCCAAGAAACTGAAATAACCAGTAGCACCTACTAAATGCCAACCTAACCAACCTAGTGTGCTATGACCTTCCACGATGCTTTGCTCTAGCTTGTCATCTGTTAAAGCCTTTAATACTTGAATAGTACCTTGTGCTGATGCTGACCATTCATTTAAAAAGTCATCTACTTGTCGATACATAAAAAAGCCCCCCCATTTTCGTAAATTCATTTCTATCTTATTAAATTCTAAACTCTCTTACAAGTTTCAAGCTCATGTTTACATAATATTATTATAAATTAATCTGTTATAACTATTCATTTCAGTTACTTTTTACTTCTCTTTCATCAAAACAAGTATACGAATCTTTAAATTGTAAAATCATGTATAATAGTTTTATCTTATAATCAATTATGCCTTGGCTTAATTGTGTCCAAAGGCTTTAGGCCAAGGATAAATCATGACGATGCGTTCTTAGATTGAGTTTCTCTATTTCCGCGGATGTCTTTTGTACCGAAAGCTTGGCGACAGGTACGGATGTTTAGACAACCGTTGAAATAATTTAAATAGAAAGAGGTATTTTATGTTTCCCCCATTAAAAAAAGGCGATACCATTGGCATTTATTCGCCCTCCAAACCAGCTACAACTATTGCAAAAGCACGCTACGAACGAGGTAAGGAACGTCTGCAAGCACTCGGCTTTACAATAATAGAAGGCTCTTTAACTGGAAAGGAAGATTTTTATCGCTCCGGCACACCGAAAGACCGAGCTGAAGAGCTTAATGCCTTACTTCGTGATCCCCACATCAAAATGATCTTACCAACTATGGGTGGTACTAACGCCAATAGTATGCTGCCATATCTAGACTACGAAGCATTTAAGCAGAATCCCAAAATACTTATAGGTTTGTCTGATGTTACCGCAATACTTCTCGCAATGTATGCAAAAACTGGTGTTCCTGTCTTTTATGGACCTTCTGTTGCTTCTACATTTGGTGAATTTCCACCTTTTGTCCATTCTACTGAGCAATATTTTAAAGATTTGTTTTTACATTCATTATCGATTCCCTATACCATGCCAATCCCACCTATTTGGACAGATGATCGACTAAACTGGTTAGAAAAAACGACGAAAAAAACTCAGCATCACAATTCATGGATTACTGTTCAACCTGGCATTGCTGAAGGTCGTTTAATTGGTGGAAATATAAATACAATGTATGGCTTCATCGGAACACCTTACTTCCCCCATATTAATGAGGGAGATATTTTACTTCTTGAAGATACATCTAAAACTATTGCTGTTGTTGAGAAAAACTTTGCCATGCTAAAACTACACGGCATTTTCGACAAAGCTTCAGCGATTATTTTAGGTAAACATGAACAATATGATGATTTGGGAACTGGAAGAAAGCCTTATGATGTGTTGTTAGAGCAGTTAGATGGACGTACTATGCCTATCATCGCTGATGTTGATTGCTGCCACACCCATCCCCTGCATGCCATGCCCATCGGCTTACGTGTAAGTGTCAATGCTACTAGCAAAGAGATTACCTTTCTAGAAACCTGGATTTCATAACATTCGTATAACCTATTGGCTAAAGTGATGAGTTTAGTACAGGGCTGTTGACCAGACTATACAAATCGTTGTGGTACCCCGTTCTTAATTCGTAAAGTTATTTCTAAAAAAGACAGAACCCTGGACAGGAGGTCACTGAAAAAGTCCATATCTTCTTACATTGCGAGGTATTCAACGATTAAATCGTTGAATACCTCGCTTTTTTCATTTGGCACTGTGACTCTACTGTTGTTTTCCGAAGCATTCCGCTCGCTTTCCGCGGGCGAGCGCCGAGCCTCCTCCTACGCTTCGCTTCGTGCGGGGTCTCGTCTGTCTCGCTTTCCCGCAGGAGTCAAGCGATGCTTCTCCAAACAACGCAATGTATCACACTATTATTTTAGTCTCGCTTTCCTTTATAATGAAAGAATTAATGTGCAGGTGGTGCCCCCGATGATTTCAAATCAAGAAACCCTTAATTTAAGTCCATATATGGCGATCTACGATATTGTTGTACCAAAAGATAATATACTTCGCCAAATCAATGAACTTGTTGATTTTTCATTCATTTTAGAAGAGTTAAAAACAAAATATTGTTTAGACAATGGACGTAATGCCATTCCTCCAATTCGCATGTTTAAGTACTTATTATTAAAAGCGATTTATGATGTATCAGACGTCGATCTTGTAGAGCGTTCAAAGTACGATATGTCATTCAAATATTTCTTGGATATGGCGCCAGAAGATCCAGTCATTGATTCAAGTTCGCTTACAAAATTTCGTCGGCTTCGTCTCCAAGACGTAAGCTTATTAGACATGCTCATTGGGAAAACAGTTGAGATCGCATTGGAGAAAAAAATCATCAACAGTCAAACGATTATTGTGGATGCCACACATACAAAAGCACGTTACAACCAAAAAACACCTAAACAAGAGAAATCAAAACACGCTCGAAAAGCTGTCTACAAAATTGACGAATCGATGAAAGACAAATTCCCCGCAAAGACCACTTCTAACGAAGTAAAGGATGAATTAGCTTACTGTAAGGAAGTTATTTCAGTCATTGAAAAGGAACCACAAATTGCACAAATGCCAGCTGTCAAGGAAAAGCTGAATGTTTTAAAAGAAGTCGCAGAAGATTTTCAAGAACATCTAAATTACTCTTCTGATGCGGATGCGCGAAAAGGGCATAAGACGTCGGAATCTTCTTTCTTCGGGTACAAGACACATATCGCGTTGAGTGATGAACGTATTATTACAGCGGCTGTCATTACAACAGGTGAAAAAAACGATGGGAAATATCTTCAAGAGTTAATTGAAAAAAGCACACAAGCAGGTATGAAAATTAATACAGTTATTGGAGACGCAGCTTACTCTGAAAAGGCAAACATCGAATATACTAAAGAAGAGAAAATCGCACTTGTGGCAAAGTTGAACCCTATTCTTACACAAGGACCACGAAAAGAAGAAGACAAGTTTGAGTTTAATAAAGATGCTGGAATGTTTGTTTGTAAGGCCGGTCATCTCGCGACAAGAAAAGCACGTACGGGTAAAAAAGGAACGAGTATGAGTCAAAGTCAGACATATTATTTTGATATTGAAAAATGTAAAGTATGTCCAATGAGAGAGGGCTGTTATAAAGAAGGCGCAAAAAGTAAAACGTATTCTGTCACAATTAAGTCGGATGCACATGCCGAACAAGAGGCATTTCAAAATACGGAAGCTTTTAAGCAATTAGCCGCAAATCGCTACAAAGTAGAAGCGAAGAATAGTGAATTAAAAAACGGACACGGGTACGATACGGCATCGACTGCGGGTCTATTTGGCATGGAAATTCAAGGTGCTACAACGATATTCGCCGTCAATTTGAAACGGATATTAAAGCTACTAAACGAAAATGAATAAGGAATAGAGACAGAAATAAGGCACTTCCTGTTCAAAACTGAACAAGAAGTGCCTTATTTTTATCTGAAAAAGGTTCGCTTTTATGAAAACGTAAGTTTTTCAGTGCCCTCCTGGACAGAGGGCACTTTTTATAAAATGTCCACTATTCAGGGTTCAATTGATTAAATAACTCATTTTACGTCATATCCAATGACACACGTGCAATTTTTGCAAAGAAACATTAGATAATCAATGGCAAAATCTAATATGTAACCGTCATATCCGTAACAAAAGCTAGTTTTTTATACTCATATACTTTTATTATTTCTTTACTATCTAAGTCATACTTGTAAATACACCGTATTTTAGAAATTATACCGTCAAAACTAACATCTTCTGCATTTTTAGGTATACCCGAAAAATAAACAAATCGCTCATTTTTCGACAATACCGCTAGCCTTCTCTGACCAATCTCTGATAATATGGGATTTTTACTTTTTTTAATCATATGATCTGTTAATATGGTAGTTAATGTTTTGTCTGTAAGAGATAACTGATAAATGCCGCTTCCTTCATCTTCATTTATATTTTCCCCTCCAAGAATAACAGATTTCCCATTGGGTCCATAAGCCATCGAATCAATATTGACGGCTTTTATTTTCGTTATCAAATTCATGTCAGAGCCATCTAAATTCATTTCATATATTGAATACACAATTTGCCCTAAAGGTTCACCAGCTTCATTTGCAGCCGCTCTTCTTGCCGTATTCTCTTCCTCAGAGACAAATGCACCAATAATTTTGTCTTTAGAAATATCATACATTTCTACAGCACGGTCAGGTTGTTCAGTATCAAATACAATAGAATCTTTCTTTTCCACATCTACTTTCGCAATCTTTGAAACAGGGAATTTTTCCCCCATTATTTCACTATAGATAGTTTTGCCTTCCTTATCGCCAAATCTAGGCATAAGTTGTCCTAAAGTATCATTTGTGACTTGATAAGTTTTTTTATCATTTTTATCTAATAAAAAAATGTCCCAAGGTCCATCTCCTTTAGCACTCATATAGGCAAGATATTGCTTATTGCCTGAAAGTTTTGCATGCAACCAAACAGTTTCATTTTTAACTAACTCTTCTTCTACTTTTCTTTCAACATCTAGTTCCACTATGCTACTTTTGCCTTCGTTATCAAACAGGGAAATAATGAGTTCTTCATTATCGTTAATAGGTGTGCTTTTCTCTTCATTTTTATTAATAAGCGTAATGTCGTCTTCTTTCTTTTGACATCCAAATAGCATAATTAATAAAGATAAAAAAATTATAGCAGTAAAACACGTTGCTTTTTTGCATTTACAAACAAGTCCATACATTATGCGATTTTCCTTTGCTCAGTTATTTTTGAATTCGAAATATGTACTCTTCATTGCTAGGTGAAAAAATACAAAAAGTTATAATTATCCATTTTAGGTAAATAATCAATATAAGTCAATGTAGTTTTTATGAATTGGGGAATTTTCAGTTTCCATTCATCACAAAGACGCACCTCAATCATCTATTTGACTTACGTGCATATGTCGATGCGACTAAATAAGAAATAGCTTTCTAGAATTCTGGTTTTCCTAACATTCGTATAACCTAGGAACTTCACGTATAATGAGAGAAAATAGCTAAAAAGAGCTTACCTCCAAGACAACATGAACTTGTACTTTCTCTTGCACCACTCGTTGGCTATAAACAATAATGTGCCAGAGCACAAAATACCAGTAGGTATATAGACCTGTTATACGGAAGAGCCGTAGTTACATGAAATACACTTCACAGGCGTTCTGCTGGCCCCTTTTATTTTGAGGAAGGAGGGTTTTTATGAATGATATACATAGATCAACAACTGATGAAGAATTAACGGAAGAAGAGCTGATTGAACTTGTTCTCGCTGAACAGCAAAAGGCGTTAGCACAAGAACAAGAAGAACGTCAGCAAGAAAAAAAGCCTAAAAAACAAAAACCGATTGTCAAATGGATTGTCTGGAGCATGGCATTTGTGTTGTTTTTGAATACATTTGCACTTATCTTTCAAATTTACTCCATTCCAGCTCTTGAATTTTTAAAGGTGTCAGCTCGGCTATCAGCGCAAGAAGATATAAGAACCTATAAAAAAGCTGTCGTAGAGATCTCTACAGGTTCTAGTAAAGGCACTGGTTTTTCGATTTCTTCAGATGGACTTATCGTAACCAATGCACACGTTGTAGAAGATGCTCAATCATTATCCGTCATTTTCCCTGAGGAAGGTTTAATGAGTGCTAAGTTACTGCAAAGTTTCCCAGACGTAGATTTAGCATTATTGCAAGTAACTGGTGATGAGTTCCCCTCCCTTTCTCTTGCTGAAAATCCTAGCTATAGCAAAAATGAGCATGTCTATTTCATTGGTAATCCACTAGCCTTTACGGGCATTGCAAATGAAGGGACTTTACTTGAGTCAACTTACCTTGATGATTGGGAGGAGCCTGTTATGATGTTGAAAGCCCCTGTTTATCGGGGAAATAGTGGCAGTCCTGTCATTAATGCTGCTGGTGAGGTTATCGGGATCATTTTTGCAACGGCGAAAAAAGATCCATATGGTCGTGTCGGTTTGTTTATTCCTATTGAAGTCCTACAGCGTAAATTAAGCCCATAATACTCAAGGCTCTTATACAGCGATATATTCAACTGTAAAATGAGCATAAGATATTTAAATTTGAAGGCATTAAAAAGTATAACTACGTAATTTAGTACAGGTTGAAAATCTCTTAGTTTAATTTTTGATATTTAACTACATTAGAACGTATTACAATAAACCCTTGAGTGGAATTACAAAATTCACATGCTTCAGTAGTAAAGCCGTCAGTTCTTTAAAAATGACCTCATGTGAGAAGGTCATTTTTTATTTTATACCTCGGCATAATTGAGTCTTTAATCGGCTTAATGCTTAGGCCTGTTGATGTTTTTTGTGCGAAAACGCAGCGGCAGCAACCGTTACATAAAACATTTGTAACTGTCGCTTCGCTTTCGATACATAAAACATCTGTACCTGTCGCTTCGCTTTCGATACATAAAACATTTGCTGAAAGAAAGTTAGAATTAATTTCCTGTTTAAGAGATTTGGCTAATAATTTGGCTAAGAGCTTCGTTTACTGGTGTAGAGGGACGACCAAGTAATTTTTCTAAATCGTTACTTTCAATCTCTAAACCACCATCTCGAATACCTTTTTGCGTGTTTACGAGCATAGGAAGGTAGGCTTCTGGTACTCCAGCTCCTTTCATAATGTTTGCATAAGTTGCATCGTCGACTTGTTGTACATGGACTTCTTTCCCTAATACAACTACAAGAGCAGATACTAATTTCTCTTGAGTCATTAACTTACCAGAAAGCTCGTAAACCGTATTCTCGTGTCCTTTACCAGTCAATACATTTGCTGCAGCCTCCGCTAAATCTTGTCGAAGTACCCAGCCTACTTTTCCTTTCCCTGCTGATGTAATCCAAGGTGCACCTACCATCGCACCCTGTATGCTCCCAATTTCATTTTCAAAATACCAATTGTTTCGTAAAAATGAGTATGGAATACCTGTTTTCAAAATAGCTTCTTCTCTGGCTCTATGTGATGAAGCGAGGAAAAAATTACTTTCACTTGCATTTGTTACACTAGTATAAGCAATAAATTTCACTTGAGCACGTTCAGCAGCGGCTACAGCATTCTTATGCTGTCTCATTATTGTTTCATAATCCCCAAACGTAGATATAATTAATAGTCGATCGATTCCTGAAAAAGCAGAATCTAACGTTTTCGGTTGATTAAAATTTCCGTGTCGAACTTCTACTCCAAGAGCTCGCAACCCTTCTGCTTTCTCTGGATTTTGAACACTAACGACCAAATCACTCGCCAGTATAGTTTTTAATAATGCTTCCACTACCTTTGACCCTAATTTTCCCGTTGCACCTGTAACTAATATTTTCATTTTTTCCCTCCAATTAAATTTTCATATTAATAAATGAAATCTAGGTATATACTATATCCTCAGTTGCAATATTAAAAGTAGGCATTTTTTTATGACATAGTCACAAAAAAAGTACCTAGTGAAAGAGAGGGAAAAATCAATTAATGGCTCGATTTAATTTTCAAGGAGAACCACCTACCGAAGAAAAAGAAGATGTATGTTCTTTGACACTTGCTCAAAATGTAATCGCTGGAAGGTGGAAAATTATTATTTTATGGTATCTAAGTCGACGAACAAGAAGATTTAACGAACTTCAAAGGTTGCTACCAGGCATTTCAAAAGGCATTTTGACAAGACAACTGAGAGAGTTGGAAGAGGACGGAATGGTTCACAGAGAAGTGTATAAACAAGTTCCCCCTAAAGTTGAATACTCGCTAACACAACAAGGAAAAAGCTTTATACCAGTATTGAACACTATGGGAGAATGGGGTAAAAAATATATGGAGATAAAACAAAAAGAATAAAGTTATCCATACTAAATTAATAGTTGAAAAGCCCTGTTATAGAATTCAAGCATAATTGTTTTTGATAAAATTCTGCTTCGCTTTCCGCGAGCTAGACACGAGCTACATCACTGAGCTCCTGACATTGCGTTCACTAACACTTCGACAAAATACAGTTTCGCTAATGCTCACTGATGGTGCTGGTGCTTCTCGCAGGAGTATACTTTAAATCAAAAATTAAATGACAGAATTTCTTCTCCTCCCCTATGCTCTCAATTGTGGAAGTATTTTATTAATACAGCTATTAAATGACCCGAAAACAAAATTATGTAAATTAGGTTATCGAGTTTACATAATAAAATTATATAGAACTTTATTCGTGAAACTAGTTCATTGCGTTTCTTTATTCCCAATCACCTATATCTATTTGAATACAAAAAAAAACATCCTATATCAATAGGATGTCTTTTTTTAACGAAAGTAATTTTAATTACTGAGAATTAAAGTTTAGTTACGTTAGCAGCTTGTGGTCCGCGGTTGCCATCTACAACTTCGAATTCCACTTTTTGACCTTCGTCAAGAGTTTTGAAACCTTCTCCTCCGATAGCTGAGAAGTGTACGAATACGTCGTTTTCACCTTCAACTTCGATGAATCCAAAACCTTTTTCTGAGTTAAACCATTTTACTGTACCTTGTTTCATTTAAGAAAACCTCCAAAAAATAAAAGTGAACAATATGTAATTTCTTCAGCGATTGAAAAATATTCACATATTACAAAGAGTACCGAACTAACGCGATCACTTTTTGTAATATGTGAATTCATGTTTCCGGTGAAGCAATTAAATTGTTAACCTAAGTATAACCGCTATTCATAATTTTGTCAAATAAAGAAAAATTTTTTTAAAAATTTCTAAATTTTATTTCTATTTTTCAGATTTTAAAGCGATAATCCCATGATATATTTGTACATCATCATCACAGGCTTCACAAAAAACACTTTCATCCTCTGACCAGAAGGCCCAAAATCCTCCTTCTTTCGTTTCCTCATTGTCATATGTTAATCGGAAGTGCTGCAGTTTCGTTTGTAATGCTGACTCAAATTGCTCCTCCGTTTCAAATGTTTCATTTGTTTGAATAAAAGCCTCCCAGCCTTCAAACTTCCACCAAGGCTCATAATCAGCTTTCATGTAAATGATTGTATACATATTTGCCACATTCCCTGCTGTAATAAGATATTTCCATTTTAGCAAACACATTTGAAATGTCTATTAAAACACTCTGTAATATGCTATTATTACCTTATTATTCAAAATTTTTGGAGGTATTTTTTATGTTTTCAAGTATTCGACCTAAGGCCGAACTCGAGGAATTATTAAAGCGTGGTACAAATTTAAATGCTACCGGTCGTTTTAATAAAACACTAGCATTTAACCATTTCAATTCACATGATGAAGAAAATTTAAAAACTCTCTACTATAAATTAAAAGATATCACGCCTTCAATGAATGCTATTTTTAATAACTATTTAAGAGAAATCTCTCTCTCTTCTCAGTTAACGATTAGTGAAGAAAATATAAATCGATACTTAACTCAATTTTTCTTAGCTACTCGTGATGATGAATATGTGGATGAGACCGTTAAATTTTTTAATTTATTCAGAAAGAATCAATATGAGCCGGGTAAGTTAATCGTCGTCTTCAATCAATTTGCATTTTATATTACTACATACATTTTACATAATTTTGGTTTAAAACCTAATAAGGCATTTGAATATATGAAATCTTTCCAATCAGCTGTTAATGTTGACCAGGAATTACTCATCGAAGTATTAACAGAACGTACAATTGAAAATGTAGTCGCTGAAATTTCCTCTTTAATGGATGTCAATGCAAAAATCATGTACATGAAAGATTTAGTATTTAGCTTAGATAAACAAAACGAAGAAATCCAGTCCTCTACCGCGGCAACTGAAGAAATTGCCGCTTCTATTAACGAGGTTGCTCGAATGTCTTCCCGTATTTCTGAAAAAACAACTGAATCTGTTGATCACGCCGTTCAAGGAAAAAATGCAATAGAGCATGCCCTTACAGAAATCTTTAAAACAGAAGAGACATTTACATCAATCGTTGAGTCCTTTTCAGAATTACAAAAGCGGGTAAAGGATATTGAAAATGTTGTAACGTTAATAAACCAAATTGCCGATCAAACGAATTTACTTGCTTTAAACGCTTCTATTGAGGCTGCACGAGCAGGTGAACATGGTAAAGGCTTTGCAGTAGTTGCACAGGAAGTTCGAAAGCTTGCTGAAGGAACGGTATCAGCTCTTAGTGAAGTAACTACAAATGTACATCATTTAAAAAGCTATTCAAATGAAGTGTCAAACTCAATAACAGAAACGACAGAAATTATTAAAGATGCAACAGTGGAAGCAAAAGAATCGTTACCATTATTAAATGCAATAGTAAGTGCCATTGAAGGTATTAATCTGGATGTCACAAATACAGCTGCGATATCACAGGAACAGGCAGCTGCTATTGATGAAGTATCAGCAAGAATGATTGAAATTTCTAGTCTTCAAGATGATATTCGCGAATATAGCCATAACACCTCTAGTGATATACACGCATTAGGGAAAGAAATTGATCGTTTCCGCAATGATATTATTTCGAATAATAATGTTCAGCTATCATCTATAGCACTTTTACAATTATCAAAGGCCGATCATATTTTATGGAAATGGCGAATTTATAATATGTTCCTTGGGCTTGAAAATGTCGAGCCAAGTGATGTTTCTTCACATAGAGATTGTCGTCTCGGTAAGTGGTATACATCTGCTCGCACTGTAGAACGATTCGGACACTTGCACGAGTATAGTGAATTAGACGCACATCATTTACGTGTTCATGAATCGGCGAAGTTAGCAGCTGAGGCTTATAAAGTTGGGAATATTCAACAGGCTGAAGCTCATTTAAAAGAAGTAGATCAAGCTTCAAAGCAAGTTCTCTATTTTATCAATAACTTAATTGCATATTTAAAAAAAGAACGTGTTATGCAA
Organism: Lysinibacillus xylanilyticus; assembly: GCF_001183605.1. GTDB lineage: Bacteria > Bacillota > Bacilli > Bacillales_A > Planococcaceae > Lysinibacillus > Lysinibacillus xylanilyticus. The sequence continues at coordinate 1,259,931 of NZ_LFXJ01000005.1, forward strand.
TAAGCACAAGGGGGGGCTCTCCCCTCTTCACTAGTAGGAGGTGTAAGCTTGAACAAGCGAGCGCTAATTAAATTTTTCGGAGATGTTTACGGGACTGGCTATCGTTTTTTCATAAAACAAAAAGCGATTGAGCTAGGATTAAAAGGATACTGTAAACTAAATAATCAAGATCAAATTGAGGTTGAAGTAGAAGGATCAAAAAAAGCACTAGATGAATTTTTAATATTTGTTCAAAAGGGTGTTAGCCCTCAAGCAGATTCCAATTCTTTTACTTTAGAGCTTTTTGATGATTTAAAAGGTTATACACGCATGGAGTCAGACATTGTTTAGTCTGGCTCCTCTTTTTTAGTAGTGTTGTAATACTAAGGTTTATCAAGGTTTTTGGCTCTAGAAGATAATGATTGAATACGGTTTATCTAAAATGGCGTTGCTGGGAGCAAAATTATTTTTTATTAATTTGGATCTGGAATAATACCCGAGTCCCTTTCATTTATCCGTTCCACAAAAAACACCTGCCGTAGCAATTGCAAATAGTTATTAAGATATTTTATCTGAAGGTCGATTCACTGATTACCCTCTTTTAAAAATTCCGTATCCTCTTACCATATTTCTAGTAACGCTCAGGGAGACGAAAGCTTTCGTCGTGTAACTGAGATGCTCCCACTTCAACCTTATGCGTGAATTTAACGCAAAGAATGCCATATCCAGCGTAATTTATCTTGAGTTTCTAAAGTGGCTGCATACGTAATTCCACTGCTCTCATGCCAACCTCTATGAGTGATCTCATCATTTTTATACATTAAATGAGATGTTGCCTTAAAACAATAAACATTGTTATTACTTTATAGCACTGCTTTTTCTAATATGGTTGTGTTTGTTGCTGCATGTTCTCATTCCTCTTTCATCTATGTTTTACTTATTTAGTTGCTACCGCATTTAAAAGTAATTGTTTGTTGTGATCAGACATTACACGCCATTCTTTAACCGTTACTTTCATTTGCCCACACATCCTTTCGAAAATACACTTCCAAACACTGTATGCAAGTATTAGCGCATGTAAGACACTTTCACATCGATTAATCATTCAACTCATGAAGTCCAATTAGATATATCAATCAGATTTCATGTCATAAAAAAAAGCCACAACTCATAATGAGTGTGACTGTGAAATCTTGATTATAATTCTTCTAAATAGATTGTAACTATGATACTTCTTGGATTGTAAGTAAAAGCTCTTTCACTCACTGCCCTGTAATTACCATCAATATTAACTACATCACTAACGTTCGGAATCAAAGCTGATAGAGAGTTGTTGATGTCATACGTCATAATTACATCACCGTTTTGTTCACAAAAACTGATTGTAATCTCTTCTATATTTTCTCTCATCTTTGTCACCACCTTCCACTCTAATCATAGAATATATGGAATAAAATGTAACAACTAGAAATATAAATCATAATAAAAAGGCCATACCTTGTTTGTACTACACCCCCAAATATTAGATTAACTTTTTGGCTGCAATACAAATTAGATCTGACTTGATATCAATATATTATTTAGTCGTTAATGTCTCAATGGTTTTACTGTTATTACAGATGAGACTTTTAGCTTTAAAATTTATACTCGTTGAAAGTATCTGCAACTTACTTAAGTCGTTAGTCAACTTTTCTAATTCAACTAAACCTTCACCTTGCAATTTACTAATTTCCAACTCAAGTTGTTTTAATGATTTTTGAACTAATTCTATATTTTCTTTGTATTTCTCTAAAATAATTTTAGTATCAATAAGCTCAATCTTTTTGTTTGTGTTTTTTTGCATATGGCTGACTCTCCCTTTTACCTATAAAGTCATCTTTTTGGTGCAGTCTTTATTGCATGAATTATTGAAAAACATCCTAGGATATGAAAAAAATTTAACAATTGGATTTAATTAACACTATTATAATGTTGATTAACTTATTTAACAATGTCATTTTTATTCAATGAAACTAAAAAACCACATCTTGTTAGATATGGTCTCCTGAAATATTATGATTTTTATATTATCTAAATAAATTGTAAATACTCTAAGACATTCCCGAAAGGATCTCTGAAGCTAATAACTTTTCCTGGAGGACAATCCATCGGCTCATCTGTAATGAACTCAACATTATGCTCTTTTAACTTATTGACGGTTTGATGAATGTCCTCTGTTTTTAAAGCTAAAACCACACCTAGAGTATCTTTTGGAATGGATTTAGATTTTTTTGTCTCTTCTAAAATTAATGGTAAATCTCCGTGAATAAGTGTTACGATTTTAGGTCCGTATTGTTTGTTTACCTTAAATCCTAAAACTGTAGTGTAAAAATCAATTGCTTTTTCTATGTTAGGTACATAGATACTGATAACACAAACTTGACTCATATTTCATCCCCCTAATTCCGTTAATTACCTTTTCCTTCATTTATAAAGATAATAGAATATATGGTAATATTTTTCAACTCTCAATGCGAAATAAAATATTTTCCTAAGAGGGCTTTATAAAATCCCTAATTCATTACTTACTCCAATTGGCATTAATAAATTTACTAGAACCCAAACGGCAAAATGTCCTAGCATTTCTTCATTGCATACAATTAGATGACCACATTATAACTAGGCGCCCTTTGGATATGACTCTAGTTAGCAACTACATTAAGTTCTTCATAGTGTATACATATTCTTAAATCTTTTTTGTGGCATTCTATGATAGAAATCTCAATCCGTATTGAAAACTATACATATTATGAATTATAGAATGGATGGAAATTACTATGTCTAATATTATGGTAATGGAAATGGTTACGGAAGTGGTTCAGCATTTGCGCTAATTGTTGTTCTATTTATTCTTCTAATTATCGTCGGCGCTACTTTCATGACTAAAGGTTATTAATACCTAACACCGCCTCTAATGCTCATAACTAATAAGATAATATAAACTTTATCCTTTCCCTTTTAATCTACCTAGGGTCACTATCCTCCGGTGACCCTATTAATATTTCCTTACTTAAAACTCATCTCTCAAAAGGTCATACGATATCATTATTCGATAATGAATTCACCATCATGATTTACAATTAATTTCCTTCCGTTATTGACTGAAATCTCGAGAGGAAGAATGGTAGAATATTTATCTGAAAAAATCCATCTTCTTCCGGGACGAGCAAGGATAATAAAAATCCCTATCTCTCTTACGCCCATAAAATTTAGAGATTTCTCATTTAACGGTTTGTTATCCCTTTCAAATATATGAGCTTTACTTAATTCTTTTCCTACCTTTAACACATCATCAACGATAAGACCAATTTCACTAATATGGAAAATACTATTAATAGTAAACGGCTCTGAGCTTTCTTCGTTTACGCCATAACGGGCTATACATTCTAAAATATTACCTGATGGATCCTCAAAATATATTGCGTGTGCTGGTAAATGTGAAAAGTTTACTTGATCTTCTCCATCCTCTGTTAAAAGTTGGACTTTGTTTTTCAACCAAAATTTTGCTTCTTCAAATTGGTTTGCTGGAATATTGAAGGCAAAATGATAAAATGGTTTGCCTACTGTATCTCTATTCGTAAACTCCAAAATACTAGTGCCTGTTTGAATTTGAAAGCTATCTTTATTTTCAGCAATCAAATGAAACCCTAATTTATTCATATAAAATTCTTTCATAGATTGTAAATTATCAGTTTGTAAAGTAAGGGATTTAATTTCCATATGCAACATTCTCCTATTCACATGTATTTGTAAAATAATATAATAAAAACAATCCCTATTCACATCAATCTTTCGGCTGAAATACATAGACAGTTTCGAACATGTTCATATGCACTAAAAGTTAATTATTATTAAGTACTTTTATTTTTCCATTACATTTCTTCCTCCTTGAATGATAAAAGCCCTCCATAATTAATACGGAAGGCAAACAATATTCAGAAGGAAGCTATCCAATCTATTGAATGTAAATTATACTTTGCAGATCTTCCAAGTTATTAGGTGAACGTTATTTTTCTGATGCACCAAATGTCGTCTATCTTTATTTTGCTCATGATAAAAACCATTTAGGGCAATTTGAGCACCATACAATTGATGCGAAAACTCTTACGACAGAGCAATTAAAGCATTTTCAGTCTTATGAATAGCTTAAAGTAGACGTAATGCACGACTCGAAATATAAGCGTATTTTGAGGTTAAAATCTCGAATACGCTTATTAATTTTTATAAAAACTAATATAACGATGATGGTGAGGAATTAACAACAGTGAAAAAAACAATACTAATAAATAAAAATTTGACTAATAACGTGTGAAGCAATCCAAAAATTCGCGAATTACACTAAGTTTGAATACAATATGAAAATGATTAATTCATTATAGGCCTTTTAACACCTATCCGTCGCCTTGGCAGTTCTATCCGTCACTTCGATGGTTCCATCCGTCGGTGGGCACTCTTTCCGTCGCTTGGGCAGTTCCATCCGTCGCTCTGGCAATTCTATCCTTCGGTAGGGATTCTATCCGTCACTTCGGCGGCTTATCCGTCTTTGCAGAAAAACATCAATGTCGGACAGTTAGAGTGACTTCTTTTTCGTCTGTCCTCTTTTCTCCTAATAATGCAAAGGTTTTTCTTTTTTTTATGGTAATATCATTGAGAAACTTTACAAATAGCAGTAAAATTTATGTAAGGTTTCTTATATAATTGAAACTTTATGTCGGTTATTTCGTATAAGAATATAGACATATTTAAATGCTAGGAGGAAGAAACATGCTCAGTGTCGGACAGTTTTTCTCTAGACATACCGCTAGCTTCTTAATTTCTCTCTCAACTGTTTCTATCGCAGCATTTGCGGCAAGTCCAGGATACTTCCTTGGTGGTTTATTATTTGCTGGAACATACGCGTCGAGTACGACGTTGTTGAAACATAGACAGAAAAAGAAATTCATGCAAATAGCTGGTATAACAAAAGAAGAATACAAACATATTGAAACACAACTTACAGCAGCCAATAAAAACATTCAAACTTTAAGTCAAAACTACTTACGTGTACGCTCTGTTTCTGCATTTAAGCAATTACTCGAAATGACACGTATTTCAAAAAATATCGTAAAAGTAGTTAAAACAGATCCACGGAAATTTTATAATGTGGAACAATTTTTTTATGCACACCTTCCTTCCGCTGTCGAATTAACGGATAAATATACGATGTTATCGAAACAGCCTGTGAAGGATAAGGAAATCCAAATTACATTATCAAAAACCAGAGAAACACTTACAGATTTAAATGATACGATTCAAATTGATTTAAAGGATGCGCTTTCCAACGATATCGACCATCTCCAAATGGAAATCGAATTTGCGAATCGTTCCAATTTAAGACGAAAAGAACAATTGGAATGGCGAGGCGATGATAAGTGACAGCAAATGATCACGCATTTCAACTAAATACAATACAAGGTATTTCCCCTCTTGTGCAATCTTATTTAGAAACAACAAATAATGAGGCGATGGCGACGTATGAAACGCTGTCGCCTCTTGCACAAAGTCGAGCACTTCTATATGCTAGTCAACTTGACCTGACAAATTTTGAATCAGTCCTGTCTTTAGGGCAAGGCTCACAACGAGCGCTTTCTCAATTTGCAGATCGCATGCTTGCACAAGTAAAACAGAAAGACGTCACAAAAATTGGTCAAATGTTAGACTCATTAATGCAAACGTTAGACCGTGTGGACCCTAACGCATTAGAACCAAAAAAGCAGTCCTTTTTCAGAAAAATGTTTGGTAAAATAGAGCCTACTGTTAAGCAAACATTAACGGAGTTTGAACGTGTTAGTATCCAAGTAGAACGAATTGGTGTTCAGCTTGAACGTTCACAGCTACAAATGATAAAAGATGTGGAAATGCTAGAGGAACTTTATGCACATAATAGAGGGTTCTTTGAAGAGTTAGCGACTGCTATTGCAGCAGGACAAATGAAGAAGCAGCAAGCCATTGAAGTTGAGCTTCCTGAAAAGGCGACTAGTGTACAGGCGACGAAACAGCCTCTAGCTATCCAACAGCTAAATGATTTTGCCGCACAAATCGAGCGTCTAGATCAACGTATTTATGACCTACAAGTTTCTCAGCAGGTTGCTTTACAAACTGCGCCACAAATACGGATGATTCAGCAGTCCAATCAAACGCTAGCTGAGAAAATAGAATTTTCAATCGTTACTCTTATTCCACTTTGGAAAAACCAGTTGGCCATGATGTTATCTATGCATATGGATCATCACTACGCGCAGCTAGAGGAAAGATTATCTCGTACAAATGATCGTTTTACGAGCCCTTCCTTTGAACAGCAAGTATCGAAATTCAAAGAAACTCAGCATGAGCTTAAAACAGCTATCAAAGACGTCTTCGCCCTTCATACAGCTACAGAACAGGAAAAGCAGCATCTACAGGATGTAGCAGAATTAAAAACCTTAAAGAGAGATTGATTCCGTTTTTCCAAAAAACAAGGGTGGCTCAGAAAACATCTGAACCACCCTTTGATTTTCATTTAAACCTACTGAATGAAAATAGTCTCCGGACTCAATTACGCCAAGCGAAATTGATTTTATGCTTATTCGAAATACTCTTTATAGTAGCCACCAATATTACCAGTGTTATCGATAATAAAAATGAATTCTTCTGTTTCATTTTTCACATCATATTGTTTTCCTACTGTTAATACGTTTGAAACTAAATATTTTGATGCATTTGTATGCTTACAAGTAACTGTGCGTGCTGTTGGTGCATCTTTCCATTTTAAATGTAACATAATCTCTCTACCTCTCTTTACTAGCATGAAGCTAATGTCTACTGCTTATTTTATAATATTTTTGAACTTTTGTGGAGAAAAAAACCATAGAAGACCATATTTTTTCCGTAACTATCGTTTTTTAACCATATCAATAATAAAAATTTTACTCGAGGTGTTAATATGAGCTTTGGTGGTGTGCCGCAATGGTTTTTTATCTTGGCCGTTGCATTTGCAATTTGCTTTGTTTTATACGCAGAATGGAATTCTAGAAAATAAGTGAGCCCATTAATTTGGACTCACTTTTTTGTTATTGTAACCGAACACGTAAATTTATTATTTTAATGTTCGTTTTAAAAACTCCTGTGTTCGTTCATGCTGAGGGTTTACTAACACCTGTGATGGTGGTCCTTCCTCTACAATTACACCTTTATCCATAAATACGACGCGATCTGCTACTTCTTTGGCGAATTCCATTTCATGTGTAACAATTAACATTGTATTCCCAGCATCCGCTAGCTGACGCATTACCTTCAACACTTCACCAACCATTTCTGGGTCAAGTGCTGAAGTCGGTTCATCAAACAACATGACATCTGGACTCATAGACAATGCTCGTGCAATCGCTACACGCTGTTTTTGACCGCCAGATAGTTGTCTCGGCTTCGCATTAACGTATTGATCCATACCAACAATTTGCAAATATTTTAAAGCAACTTCCTCTGCTTCTACCTTTGAACGCTTTAATACTTTCATTTGACCAACTGTACAATTTTTTAGCACATTATGATTGTTGAATAAGTTAAATTGCTGGAACACCATACCTAAATGTGTACGGTATTCTTGGATATTATGTTTTTCGTCTAAAATGTTTTCACCTTTGTAAATGATTTGACCACCACTCGGTGTTTCCAGTAAATTAATGCAGCGTAGTAGTGTTGATTTACCAGATCCTGAAGAACCGATTAAGCAGACAACCTCGCCCTTTTCTACTTGAAAATTTACATCTTTTAACACTTGGTTACGACCAAATGATTTACTTAAATGTTCTATTTTAATAACTGTCACTTGTTCGTCCCCCTATACTGCTTCTTTCTGTTCTTTTTGGTAGGCATCTGGTCCATCCAGTCGTTTTTCTATATACAGTAAAATTCTTGATGCTGTGAATGTCATGATGAAATAAAGGACACAAGCTATAAAGAAAGATTCGAAATATCGGAAGTTATTACCCGCAATTGACTTTGTTTGGAAGTATAATTCTGTCACCCCGATAACGTTTAATACGGCTGTATCTTTAATATTCATAATTAATTGGTTACCAGTTGCAGGCAATATATTTCGCGCAACTTGTGGTAATACAACATGAAGCATAATTTGAAAATGATTCATACCAATTGCCGATGCGGCCTCGTACTGCCCTTTATCAATGGATACAATACCACCACGTACAATTTCAGCCATATAAGCACCTGTATTTAGCGAAACAACTAAAATACCTGCCGTAATAAAGTGCATATCAATACCGAACGCCATATCTAATCCGTAAAATACAACCATCGCTTGTACAATCATTGGTGTACCACGGAAGAATTCGACATAGCATGTTAGTATAAAATTAATGAGCTTTAAGCTATAGAACTTTACACCTTTTTTACGAACCTTGATGGTATGCATAACTCCGATGAAAAATCCGATAAGTGCACCAATAATTGTACTACTAATTGAAATAAGTAACGTAAAATACGCACCTCGTAAAAACATTTGCCAGTTATTCTCAACAATAGAAATAATCCATTCAAGACTCATGATGTTCCTCCTAACAACGTCGTGTTGTTTGTTCGTTACAGTCGTCTTAGCTATCTACCATTTTTAGTGGGCCTTTTGTTTCTTTTATCTTATGAAACTCTTAGCTAAGACATTATTATTTTTTAGAGAGATTTTAATTGTATAGATTGTATTGGGATTGCACGGACTAGCAAATAGTCCGTGCATTCATATTATTGTGCTGCTGGTTGTTGGTGAATGGCTTCTTCCATAATTTTTTGGCGTTCATCTTCAGAAATACCTTTTAAGATTTCGTTGATTTTTTCAAGGTCTGCATCGCCTTTACGTAAACCAACTGCAATTGATGTATTTGAAATATCTGTATCGAAACCTTTTTCAAATTTGACGTACGTGAACTTATCATTTGCAGCTTCAGCAGAAATACCTTCTGGACGTTCTGCTACATAGCCGTCAATTTTTCCAGCTTCTAATGCAACACGCATTGCTGGGAAGCTATCCATTGCTGTTTGTTTTTTTACATCTTTGATTTGATCAATAACATTGTAGTTAGATGTATTTAATTGTGATGTGATTTTTGCTCCAGAGAAATCTTGGATAGATGTTGCTTTTTCATATTTACTACCTTTTTTAATAACCATTACAAAATCAGATGTATAGTAGTTTTCTGTGAAGTCGATAGTTTGCTTACGTTCTTCAGTAGGTGACATACCCGCAATGATTGCATCAATTTTATTTGATTGTAGAGCTGGTACTAAGCCATCCCATTCCAATTTTACGATGACTAATTCTTTTCCTAACCCTTCAGCTATTTTTTTAGCCATTTGAACATCATAACCGCCTGCATATTCTGCATTATCGGCAATTTTTACTGCGCCATTTGCATCACCTTGCTGCGTCCAGTTAAACGGAGCATAGCCTGCCTCCATTCCGATACGGAATTGGCCGCCACCTTCATCCGTATTCGTTTTACTACCCTCATTACTAGATGACGTCGTAGCTTTTTTGTCACCAGTACCACAAGCTGCTAGCAAAATTGCAGTCATTACGGACAACATCAATACCAACCATTTTCTTTTCATGTAACATTCCCCTTTTCTGTAAAAAAATAAGACAACTGTACCAAAAAAGACCTAAGTACTGAACTTAGGTCTTACTTTTTTAACAGTTGCCCAAATCCTCACTAAAATTCCATCATTCCGAGATAGCACAACCTAGTAAACCTGGAAAATAATTTACTAGGACAGTCCTGCAGTTATTCACTGCAGACCCAGCATAAAAGTACGAGCTCCTTTTATACTTCGGCGATATTTCCTTCTCCATTGCGTCTTCGCTTGCTTGAACTCAACAATAAACTAATAAATACCGCGCCTCTACCTCACAATAGGATAGATGTGAGGTTTGTATATTTAATTGATATTAAGATACTACTATAAAACTAATATGTTCGTCAAGATTATTTTATTACTTTTCTGACTAATTACAATATTAGGATATTATTCTTCTTAAATCCATTTTACACGTTTACAAATTTAGAAATGATGTTTCAATTACGTAGATATTGATCTCCGTTCCGCCTGGCCGCGCTTTCCTAGTGGCGTGACAGATTCCAAAGTAGTCGTCCAGCCTCAACTCCAATCAACTTATATAACTGTATAAGGTTCTACAAAAATGATGTTGTTTTTTCAGAAAATTCATATATTTTTATCATTAAAACGCTATACTTGTAATTCAAATGGAGCTGTTATTCAACAAAACTAAATTCTTTTGCACTATATACTTCCTGCAATGACGAACAATTTATGAAAAGCAAAAAACCCTGCAAAACAATGTTCGCAGGGTTTTAAAATATTCAGGAATTAAGAATTTAATAATAAATCTTCTGGGTTTTCAAGTAGTTCTTTAACAGTTTTAAGGAAGCCTACAGAATCTTTACCATCGATAATACGGTGGTCATAAGAAAGTGCTAAGTACATCATTGGGCGAATTTCTACTTCACCATTCACTTCAACTGGACGTTTTTTGATAGTATGCATACCAAGGATACCAGCTTGTGTACCATTCATGATAGGTGTAGACATTAATGAACCGAATACCCCACCATTTGTAATTGTGAATGAGCCACCTTGAAGATCTGATAAACCTAATTTTTTGTCGCGTGCTTTTTTCGCTAGGTCTGCGATTGAATCTTCAATTTCAGCAAAGTTTTTGCGGTCAGCGTCACGTACAACTGGTACTACTAAACCTTCTTCAGTTGATACAGCTACACCGATATCAAAGAAGTTGTTTAAGTGAATTTCATCACCAGCGATTTGTGCGTTAACATATGGGTATTTTTTAAGTGCTGCAACTACAGCTTTTGTGAAGAATGACATGAAACCAAGTTTTGAGCCAGTTGACTCGAAGAATTGGTCTTTTTTACGAGAACGTAAAGCCATTACGTTTGTCATATCTACTTCGTTGAAAGTTGTTAACATTGCTGTAGATTGTTTTACTTCAAGTAAACGTTTTGCAATTGTTTGGCGACGACGGCTCATTTTTTCAACTGTTACACGTGATTCATCAACTGCTGCAACTGCTTTAGGTGCTGCTGGAGCTGCTTGTGGTGCTGCCACTGGAGCTGTACCATGAGCTGCTACGTCTTGTACACGTACACGGCCTTGCGGATCTACTGGAGATACAGCAGCAAGGTCAATACCTTTTTCACGAGCTAGTCTACGAGCTGCTGGAGATGCGATTACACGCTCACCAGTAGTTTCTTCTACAACTGGAGCTGCTGCAACAGGAGCAGGTGCCGCTTGTTGCGCTGCTGGAGCTGGAGCTGGAGTTGCTTCAACTGGTGCGGCTGGAGCTGCTGCTGCACCTTCGCCAGCTTCTACTACTGCGATTACTTGACCTACAAGTACAGTATCGCCTTCTTCAGCTAAAATTTGAGTTAAAACTCCCGCTTCTTCAGAAATGATTTCAGCGTTTACTTTATCTGTTTCAAGTTCAACGATGAATTCACCTTTTTCAACGCGATCGCCCACTTTTTTTACCCACTGTGCGATACTACCTTCTGTAATCGATTCTGCTAATTCAGGGACTTTAATTTCAGCCACTTTCATTTCCTCCTTTAATTAACGTGCATTATGCACATAAAAGGGCTACTGCCTCAGCAAGTAGCCCGGCTCTCAAAATTTAATATGTGATTATTTAACCTTTACAGGCTCAGCAACTGCTTCTTCTACAAGTGCCGCTTGATTTGCTTTATGAGAATCTGCATCGCCTTCAGAAGTAGAGCTCATTGCAGGTCGGCCTACATAACGAAGCTTTTTACCTTCTGAAAGATCATGTAATGTTTCTAATGCATAATTCCAAGAACCTTGGTTTTTAGGTTCTTCTTGTACCCAAACAACTTCTTTTACATTTGGATACTTAGCAATAATACCAGCAACTTGCTCTTTTGGGAATGGGTAAAGTTGTTCTACACGAACAATGTGTAAGTGATCGAATCCTTCACCATCTTTAATACGGTCTGCAATGTCGATCATTACTTTACCTGAACCTAATACAACGCGTTCTACAGCTTCAGTTTTTGAACCTAGGCCTGGTTGTTCAATTACTTCTTGGAATGAGCCATTTGCTAATTGATCAGCATTTGCTGCAGCTAATGGGTGGCGAAGTAAGTACTTAGGTGATACAACTACAAGTGGTCGTACGCCTTCTGTTCCTAACAATGCTGCTTGACGACGTAATAAGTGGTAATAGTTACCTGCGTTTGAGCAGTTTGCTACGAACCAGTTATTTTCAGCCGACATTTGTAAATAACGTTCCATACGGCTTGAAGAATGCTCTGGACCTTGACCTTCATAACCATGTGGTAAAAGAATTACTAAACCAGATTTTTGACCCCATTTAGCACGTGCACCTGAAATAAAGTTATCGAACATAACTTGTGCCATGTTAGCAAAGTCACCAAATTGAGCTTCCCAAACTGATAGTACATGTTCATTTTCTATATTGTAACCATATTCAAAGCCCACTACCCCAGCTTCTGTCAGTGGGGAGTTGTGTACTGTAAATGATGCATTTGCATCTGAAATATGATGAAGTGGCGTGAATAAATTACCATTGTTTTTGTCATGTAACACTAAGTGGCGTTGAGAGAACGTACCACGTTGTGCATCTTGACCTGTAAAACGTACTGGTGTGCCATCTTGAATAATTGTTGCATAAGCTAAAGTTTCTGCATGACCCCAGTCGATTTTTGCAGAAGCAAATGCATCACGGCGTTTTTCTAAAATTTTGCCAAGTTTTTTCTGTGGTTCAAAGTTTTCTTCAAACACTAAAAGTTCTTCATTAATTTTTCCTAGACGTTCCGCACCAACTGCTGTATCAATTTGTGGGAATTCTATTTTTAATTCTTCTGGCATTTCTAAATGTTTGTGTTCATCTTTATCTGCCATATCTTTCACATGATCATAAGCTGCTTGCATTTCTGCATAAATAGCTTTATCTAAAGCTGCAACTTCATCAGCAGAAACTACACCCTCAGCTGCTAATTGAGCACCGTATAAAGCACGAACTGGCTCATGTTTAGAAACTAATTTATAAGTTTCAGGGTTTGTTACAGTTGGATCATCAGTTTCATTGTGACCATGACGACGGTAACCGATAAGGTCAACGATGATATCTTTACCGAATTTTTGACGGTAACTAGCTGCGAAACGACCCACTAGAGCTACAGACTCAGGGCTATCAGCATTTACATGCACAACTGGTACTTCGTAACCTTTTGCAGGGTCAGAAGAGTAAACAGATGAGCGAGAGTCTTGTAGTTCAGTTGTAAATCCAATCATGTTGTTAGCAATGATGTGAACTGTACCACCAGTAGTGAATCCTTCAGTTTTTGCAAAGTTTAATACTTCAGTTACGATACCTTGACCTGGGAACGCAGCGTCACCGTGCACAAGAATACCTAATCCTTTTGTGCGGTTATGAATAGCTTGCCCTGGTTTAGAAGTGTCATCTTGTGCTGCACGTGCAGTACCTAAAACAACAGGATTTCCTACTTCTAAGTGAGATGGGTTGTAAGCAAGCTTAACATTCATACCAGATTCACGCATGTATGAAGCACCCATATGATACTTAACATCACCAGTCCAGCCTTTAGTAATTTCAAGGCGACCATCTTCTGGCAGGAATAATTCATTAGAAACATGTGCAAAGTCAGAGAACATCATATCGTATGGTTTATTTAAAATGTGTGTTAATACATTTAAACGACCACGGTGTGCCATACCAATACGTACTTTTTCTACGTTGTTTGCTTCAGATGTTTTTAAAATTTCATCAAATAGAATGATTTGAGTATCTAAACCTTCACCAGAGAAACGCTTTTGACCTACAAAAGTTTTATGAATAAACTTCTCGAAGTTTTCAACACGAGTTAAACGGTCTAATAAAGCTTTTTTCTCATTAGAAGCTAATGCTTGTTTAAATGAACCTGTTTCAATTTGCGCTTGAATCCAATCACGTTCTTCTGTTGCTACTACGTGATTATATTCAAATGCTACTTTGTCTGTGTAAACAGATTTTAAGTAATCGATTGCATCTTTACCATTTTTCACGTTTGCTGGCACATCTTTGAAGAAGATAGCTGCAGGAATTTCAGCTAAATCTGCAGCGCTAAGGTTGAACGCGCTCTCTTCAATTTGAGCTGTTTGTAGTTCACGGTTTTTCAAAGGATAAATATCTGCCGCTAAATGACCGTTTGCACGGATTGCATCTGCTAATTTCACAGCTGCTAATACTTTCTTGTAATCGCCAGCAGGAGCTGCTGCTGTATTACTAGCTACAGCTACTTCACCTTCTACTACTACTGGTGCACCAAATTGTTGAAATAATAATACTAACTCCGGTTCTACTTCTTCAGGAGACTGTAAGAATAAGTCGTATTGCTCCATCACATATCCTAGGTTAGGACCAGAGAAAGCTGACCATGGAGAACTTACAGTTGTAACGTTGTTCGACATGAAAAATGACCTCCAAATTTTGCCTTTCGGCAGTTCCATTAATTAAAATACAATTAATTATATAATATTTTTCTGTTCTTTTAAAGGATGATTGACATCTTATCCATTATTTAAAGAACGTTTTTTCCATCTCAATCTTACTACTCTTCACAAAAAATACAACTCTTTTTAGCAAATTAAGCAATTTTATTCCCAAAGGATGAAATAATTAAATAAAGCATGTATTTTTCTCAATATTTCAGCGGGAATTTCAACGAGAAAACGGTTCCAACATTTTTAACACTCTTGACTTCCACAGAACAATTGTATTTTTCAAGTAACATTTTTGTAATACTAAGCCCTAAGCCTGTACCGCCTATTTGACGATTTCTTGCCTCATCAACCCGATAAAAGCGATCAAAAATATATGGAATGTTTTCATCTGCTATACCAATGCCGTTATCTTCTATTTTTATCAATGCTTCCTTTTCTGAGACAGATAGTGAAATTTGAATCTCAGGAATTTTTTCACAATAACGAATTGCATTTTCTATTATATTACGAACAATTTGACTAAGTGCATTTTCTGTAATAAATAATCGCCCTATTTCTTCATCTTTCGACAGCGATATTCGAGCTTCCGGATGAAGAAGTCTTGTGTCCTCTATAACCGCTTCTAAAACAGCTACTGCATTAGCCTCACTTTTGATGTCCTTTTCTTCTCGACGTGCAAGTTCTAGTAATTCTTCGATCATTTTACGCATCCGCGCAATTTCCATTAATGAAGTATCAATAGATTCCTCTAAAATCTCTGGATCATCCTTCCCCCATCGTTTTAAAAGGGAGAGATGTCCTTCAATTGCCTGAATAGGCGTTCGTAACTCGTGAGAAGCATCCGCAACAAACTGTTGCTGCTTTGTAAATGATATTTGCAGTTCATTCATCATTGCATTGTACATTTTCAATAAATCACCAATCTCATCATGAGACGTGTAAGATAATTGAATTGGTTCATTAAAGCCTTTATCCATAACGGTTTTCATAGATGAACGTAACGCATGCAATGGCTTCATCAAATAATTAGCTAGATAATAGCCAATTGAGGCTGATAACACCAATCCCCCTAACCCCGCTATGAGCATGGCTGTCAATAAATAATGCATTAACGACTGAAACTTAGTTAATGGATGAACAACTTGAATATACCCTTTGAAGAAGCCGAGCTGAATCGGTTCATTAATAACAAAGGCATCCTTTTTATCAATTGTCATTTCTACTATTTCATGCATTACGCTTAGGGGCGCAGCCTTCGAAGTATTATTAATGCTTAAAATCTCAATTCCGTCTACATTATACATTCGGACGGTTTGATCTCGATCCACAATGGCTTTTAAAAGACCTGTGTTTTGTTGAATTTGCTGTACAGTAAGATTGGGTCCTTGTGACTCTAAAAAGGATACCAAATCATCACTTGTAAGTTTAATCTTGCTTTGCTCATCATTTATTAGCCATGTATGCAAAGAAATATAAACGACAATACAAATAATCGTATAGCTAAAAAATATAACAGCACTAGATGTTAGCATCCATTTTCTTTGTAACGACTGATTAACTAAATAATCTCTTATTTTTTTCATTCGCGCATCACGTACCCAACACCACGAACTGTTTCGATATAAGCATTCATATCACCAGGTAGTTTATTTCGCAAATGCCGGATATATACATCTACGACATTTGTCTCTATATCCGTATCATACCCCCAAACGGAGGTTAAAATTAGTTCTCGCGTACAAACTTTATTTTTATGCTCTATCAATAATTTAAGTAAATCATATTCAGTTTTTGTTAAATCAAGCTTATTCTTTTGTACTATTACTTCGTATGCCGCTACATCGATTTCGATATCACGAAAATGTAATGATTCCCCAATTTTTTCATCAGGCGTTATCCGACGTAAAATAGTACGAATTCTAGCTAGTAGTTCTTCAATAGCGAACGGTTTTACTATGTAGTCATCTGCACCAGCATCTAAGCCAGCTACACGATCCATAACAGCATCTCGAGCCGTTAACAATATAATAGGCACCTTTGACTGCGTGCGTATTCGACGACAAATTTCAATTCCATTTATCCCCGGAAGCATTACATCTAACAACAGCACATCAAAATTTTCAGACGAGGCTAGCTCAAGTCCTTCACGTCCATCAAAAGCGACGAATACATCGTAACCTTCATGCTTTAATTCTAACTCCACAAAGCGAGCGATGTGCTTCTCATCTTCTACCAAAAGTATTTTTTTAGGCATTTCTTCACCTTCTATTCTAAAATAACCCTATGATGGGTTTCCTCTTTATTACTGTTATAGCATAACATCAAACAAAAAGTCTGTACCACAAGCAACTACTTGTTTGTACAGACTTTTTTAACTTCTTTCGGCAACTGTAAGCAGAGAGTCAGCTTCAGCTTCAGTAGTCTCCAATCTCTATAGGTGGTGAGATGAATGCGGTTTCAAGTCACTTTTCAGCGGGTGTTCCAAACATCCGTACCTGTCACTACGCTTTCGGTACAAAAGATATCCACTGAAATAGAAGAACTCACTCTAAGACCACCACGCCCTGTGGCAATTTATCTGTGCGAAAGCGACAGCAACACGGTTTTATCTGTGCGAAAGCGTAGCGACAGCAGCAACAACAACAACAACAACAACAACAACATACGACTAAGTGACCAACATCACGTTGGCCCAAAGCCTCCGGCGGATGTTACGGAATTATACCGAGGCTTAATTGATTAGGCGTTAGTAATACAGAGATTATTTTTTCCAATTTCCTTCGCTTTATATAAAGCTTGATCTGCTAATTCTAGCAATTCATTTAATGTTAGACCATGATCAGGATAATAAGCGATACCAATGGATGCAGTTGGCGCAAAGTGATGACTTTCGATCGTCCATCCATTTTTTAGTTCATTACGAATGCGATTAATAATATCCATTATTTGTGTATGCCTCGTCTTAGAATTCCGAGTTAAACCCGTTAGGACGACAATAAATTCATCGCCACCCATTCGTATAACTAAATCATGGTTACGTACAGCAGTAATTAAAACTTGCCCAAAAATTCGGATAAAATCATCCCCTGTGTCATGGCCGTACCGATCATTAACACATTTAAAGTCATCTCCATCTATATAGAGCATGGCTAAACACTCATTACGTTCTTGAGCTTCTTCCAATAGTTTCGGAAACTCCTTGTCTAAAAAACGACGATTTGGTAGTTGTGTTAACGTATCATGATAAGCTAAATATAATAAATCATTCTCTCGTTCCTTACGGTGAGTTATTTCACGAGATACCATCATGATTTGTGATACTTTTTCGCGCTCTGGATCATGAACAACCGTTACGTTTCCTTCAGTCCAAACAGGCGTACCGTCCTTTGCCCTTAACAGTAGCTCAAACTGCGTTTCCGTTTGGCCCGAATAATTATTTAGAAACGTTTGCCAAGACTTCCTACTTTGCTCATCGACAATGTTACTGTAAAACTGACCTTGTAATTCCACATTTTCGTAACCTAAAAATATCTCATAAGAAGGCGAGGTATAAATAATGATGCCATCTTCGTTTGTAATGACAATCAAATCATTTGTATTTTCTGTAATAAGACGGAATGTGCGTTCAATATTTTTCAATTCCGTTAACATTCTTTTCTTGTCCGTAATATCATAGTTAATGGATAAATATTGTTCTGTCTCGCCGAATTCATTTTTTAATGGAACAATAGCTGCTTCTACCCAAAAATCAGCATGGAATTTTGTGCGATAGCATAGCTCCCCTCGCCAAATATTCCCCGCTCTAATTGTTTTACTAATTAATTTCAATAAATTTTCCTTATTTTCACGAGGCTCTATTAATTTATATGGTTGACCTATTAGTTCTTCTGCCGTGAAGCCAGTCGCATTTAAAAACAAATCATTAACTTCTAGAATTTTAGCATCACTATCCAAAACAGCAATGGACGCTGCTGAATTTAAAGCAGCCTTAAAAACCTCTAAACCATGAGATTTTGAGCGTAACTCCGCTTTTTGTTCAGTGAATTGTGTGAAATCTTGCATGAGAAGAAAAATTGCAAAAGAATTATCCTTTTGCATAACTGGAGATAGTGAAACTAAATACATGCGCTCTTTTTTATCCAGTGTATGAAGCTTGATGAGTTTTTCGCCAATATTTTCGCCCAAAGCTGCTCTTTGTAAATAACACTGTATGTTCCCTACTTCATCTTTAGGAACAATTGGTAGATCGACGAATAATTGTTGTTTAACTGTTTCAGTATCTAATTTAAAGTCTTCCGTGAAGCTGGAGTTCACCTCATAAATAGCTCCTTCATCAGATAAGATGACCGTCGAAAAAAAAGCATGATCAAACATCGAGCGCAGAAATAAAAACTTATCTTCGATGCTACGATCATAGAGAATTTCTTTTGTAATTGCTAAAATATAGTCTTCATTATTATGTTTAAGCGGTCGAACAGATGTCTCATATTTACGAACTTCAGATTTATAATAGGCATAATCCACATAATCCACTTGACTATGCTTTGTAATTGCTTGATTGTAATTTTCTTGAATTACAGAAAAATTTTTGTGACTTAACGTAAAGGTAGAAAGCATTTTCCCAATCGCCTCATGTGATAAGAAAGCTCGAGCTGCTTTATTTAAGCGAATATATTGATAATCGTCTCCCACTTTTTTCATTAAAAAGACAAAATCTTTGCCAATAAACAATTCATTAAATAAATCTTCGCTTAAAAGATTTTCCATGCTGTCACCCCCATAAGTCGTTAATATTAATATAGAATTTTTATATAGTTTTTGTATATACAAAAAAATCAATACTACTATTATAACATAATTTAAAAGAATCACCCTTCTCGAATTGGAAAAATTTTATCCTTTTAAGGGTATTTTTTGATAATTTACCTCTTCTAAAGAAATAACATAATTCTAAAGAAACACGAATCGCTAATTTTTACTAATTAAATTGATATTATAGACTTAACGCTCACAAAAAATGTAAATAAACAAAATTTAACTATCTATCCAATTGTTTATTTTTCAGAATTTACTGACTAACAAATTTTATTTTTGTTTTAGCGAGGAAAATGATTGCATAAAGCAGGAAGATTGTTATATTATATTAAAAAAACTAGCCATTTTTCGGTATGGTCAAAAATCAGTAAGACAGCGGGAGATTATGGATTTCATAGTTATAACGTCTAGTTCTTTGGGTTTTAATTCCAGTACGAATTTTAGTTTTCTTCTTTATGTTTTAAAGGAATTGTTTTAACTACCCTAGTAAAGGAGGCGTTTCGTATGCTTAAACATCGAGACCTACATGAATGTACAGAGCTCTATGAGCTATTATCACACCCTTCTGTTTTCCCTTTTGTTCGTCAAAAAGCCACATCAGCTGATGAATATTGGTTTATGACAAAACAACTGATTGAAGAAGAAGCGAAGGGACTCGCTATTTCAAGGACGATTACTGATGATTGGGGTCAACCAATCGGCACCATTAGCATTCATGATGTCGAGGATGGTGCAGGCTTTATAGGAACGTGGATTGGTCTCCCTTATCAAGGGCAAGGTTATAACCAGAAGGCGAAAATGCTTTTTTTGAACGAACTATTTTTTGATTATAATTTCCATACGGTATTTCTCCGTATTCGTGTTGAAAATATAAAATCTCAGCGTGCAGCCTTAAAGCTACCTTATGTTGTGAGCGCAAATGAAAGCCACCCAACATTATTAGCTCAGGTTAACAGAGGCGAGGCGCAATTTAATTTATATAAAATTCCAAAAGACTTGTTCTATCTGACAACAGCCAAACAAATGGCAGAAGGCGAAGAACAAGCGATGTAATCTATATAATTTTCATAAAAATAAGCTATGTGTTCTGTCTTGATGACAGGCACATAGCTTTTTCTGTTTTCGGTACATATTATTGCTGTATTGTTATATAAGTACAAGCTATACAATAGGATACAAGTAAAGAGCCTACTTTTTATATTGTAAAATCAATTTCGCCATTTCTTCTGGCGTTTTCGGTCTTTGTGTTTTTTCCATTGTTGCAACCATCTCTGCTTTGCGCTCTGTTAATACATGGACTGATTTTTTAAAGGATTCCTTTGTTAACTCTTCCTCTTGTAATACTTCCGCATAACCCTGTCTTTTAAATAGGTTGGCATTTAATATTTGGTCACCACGACTTTTTTGTGCAGATAATGGCACTAATAACATCGGCTTGTGAAGTGCTAAAAATTCAAAAATCGAATTGGAGCCAGCACGCGAGACGATAAAGTCTGCCGCATGTAATAAATCTGGTAATTCTGTTGTTACATATTCAAACTGCTTGTAACCAGAAATAGATTCAAATGATTTGTCGTAATTTCCTTTACCACACAAATGAATGATTTGGAACTGTTTTACAAGCTCCGGTAAATTTTGACGTAGTGCATCATTCAAGACAACTGAACCTAGACTCCCTCCCATTACAAGAAGAACAGGTTTTAATGTTGTAAAGTCACATAATGATAACCCTTTCGCTCGATCTCCAGTAAATAACTCTTGGCGAATAATTGAGCCTGTGCATGTTGCCTTTTCTTTCGGCAAGTGCTGTAATGTTTCTTCAAAAATCGTAAAGATGTGTGATGCAAACGGCAGCGCAATTTTATTGGCCAAGCCAGGTGTAACATCTGATTCATGAATAACTACCGGAACACCAGCAAGTTTCGCGGCCATAACAACTGGTACAGAAACAAAGCCACCCTTTGAAAAAATTACTTGGGGTTTCACTTTTTTGATAATACGAAAAGCCTGCATAATTCCAGCAAGCACTTTAAATGGATCTGTAAAATTTTTCATTGAGAAATAACGACGCAATTTCCCACTTGAAATACCGTAAAACGGAACACTAGGAAACGCCTCGCCTATTAATTCTTTTTCAATGCCCTGGTCTGAGCCAATATAGTGGACATCATAACCTAGTACTTGTAAAGACGGGAGTATCGCTTGATTGAGCGATACATGACCAGCTGTCCCTCCACCGGTTAAAATGATTGTTTGTTGTTTCACATTAATTCTCCTATTCCTTAAAAGCCATACTACTTTTTGTTTACAGTCTTTTATTTTACTATATGCGAACGAAAAGATATAGATGAAGCTTTTAACTTCTTTCAGCAAGTGTTTTATGTAGCGAAGCAAAGCGTCAGCTACAAGTGTTTTATGTAGCGAAGCAAAGCGTCAGCTACAAGTGTTTTATGTAGCGAAAGCAAAGCGCAGCGTCAGCTACAAGTGTTTTGTGTCGCGAAAGGGCAGCGTCAGATACGAATGTTTTCTATGCGAAAGTACAATGTTAACAGAGCGACATCAACAATTATGTCGAGGCATAATTGATTTTTCAGCTTTCCTCTATTTATTTATGCTATACTCATTAATTAAATATGTAAATGAAGGAAGATATACACTATGAATCAGACAACTACGTTAAAAGAAAAATATGCATTACTATTAAAAATTATCGTACCCATTTTAGTCTCGCAGGTAGCTATTTATCTCATTTCTTTCTTCGATATTTTAATGTCGAGTCGGTACGGTACTGCAGACCTAGCCGGAGTGTCAATCGGCTCCTCTATTTGGATGCCTACTTATATAGGGTTATCTGGAATTCTCCTTGCGATCACACCTATTGTCTCACAGCTTGTTGGTGCTAAAAAGGAGTTGGCAGCAAAGAAGGCAGTTCAGCAAGGAATCTATGTAGCCATCGTATTATCGATACTTATTTTTATTGTGTTATTCTTTGGTATTGATTGGATTCTTGGCAAAATGAATTTAGAAACCTCTGTACATACTATTGCTAAATCCTATATTCATGCGATGTGCGCTGGTCTTATACCTCTCTTTTTATTTTTTGTCATGCGCTGTTTTATCGATGCGCTTGGACAAACTCGCGTCACTATGATTATTACATTACTTACAACACCTATTAATATTGTGTTGAATTATATTTTTATTTTCGGCAAATTTGGAGCACCCGAGCTTGGTGGTATAGGTGCAGGCGTTGCAACGGCGATTACATACTGGCTAGTTTTCTTGATCACAGTTTGGATTATTGCAAAGCGCGTGCCATTTGAACGCTTCCGCCTATTCCATGACTGGCCAAAATTCGAATGGCTTCGTTGGAAGGAAATTTTAATCATTGGTGTACCGATCGGAATATCTTTATTTGCAGAAACGAGTATTTTTTCTGCTGTAACAATGATGATGAGTAGCTTTAGTACAGCGATTATCGCAGCTCATCAAATAGCTTTAAATTTCACTTCCCTGCTCTATATGGTACCGCTTAGTATATCAATGGGCGTTACGATATTAGTAGGTTTTGAAATTGGCGCTAACCGAATGCACGATGCTAAACTCTACAGCTATTTATGTGTTGGCACCGCGATTTTATTTAGCTTTATTTCAGCTTGTATCCTTTTTATCCTTCGTGAGCCTGTTGCAAATATGTATACGACTGATGGAAAAGTGCTAGAATACGCTAGTCATTTTTTAATATACGCTGCCATATTCCAGCTATCTGATGCAATCCAAGCACCTGTACAAGGGGCTTTAAGAGGCTACAAGGATGTTACAATGACATTTATCATGGCGATCATTTCGTATTGGATCATCGGCTTGCCTGTCGGATATTTACTGGCCACTCACACAAACTTCGGACCGTTTGGCTATTGGATTGGGCTAGTTGCAGGTCTTACTACAGGAGCAATTACTTTATTAATACGTTTATTACTTGTTCAAAAAAGATATACAAGGACTCCCAAAACAACAATAGCAAACTAGACTTTGTTCTAGTTTGCTATTTTTCATTTAATGAAGTAACTAACCTCTAAACTGTATGAAGGGAAAATTTCTTTCTCCTAACGTTTCCCCCTATCCCTACCTGCTTTTAAAGAATTAAAAAATAAAATTGTCGACTTGTAATATTGTTACGGATTGTTTGAAATGTGAAATCAGATATTAATTAAACAAAGAACAAAACAAAATATATATCTTACCTAATGTAAAAAAAGGTTATTGACAAAAAATATGATTAGTATTACTATTGTCTCGGATTCGAGACAATTTAATTCGAGGTTTTTTAAGTTAGTGGAACTGGCAGTTTTGTTGAAAATACCTGTATAAAAATAAATCTAATTTAACTATGAGAAAGTGATGATGTAATAGAATTCTATACTAGTACAATTCCATTAGGAACTTATGGTAAAACAACTGCACAAACAGTTAATTGGTTCGGACAAGTAGATATAGTCGTAACTAATGCTGGTATTCCTAGTGACACGCCTATTCATTTAGAAACAGCAAAAACTTGGCAAAATCTTAATCTAACTGGTGTATTTTACTCAAATAAATATGCTATTTAGCAAATGAGAAAACAAGGAAAAGGTGGATCTATTATTAATACTGCCTCTACTCTTGGTTTAGTTTGTGAGCCAATTGCAATTTCTGACTCTGCGGCAAAGCAACCTTTATCATTGGGGCAACAATTCCAGTTGACGGTGGCTATACTGCAAAATAAAAGTATGCGTCAATAACATCTAATTTCGAGCTTCTACTATGAAATATAAAAAAGATGACCGCTAAGCCTTTTACGACTTAGTGGTCATCCTCTTATTCAATCAAGCTATTATTATTTTTGGATAAATTGTTGTGTCCAGTAGTTACCTGATTTCACATAGCCAACACCAATATGCGTAAATTTCTCATTTAAAATATTCGCACGGTGACCAGGTGAATCCATCCAAGCTTGTACTACTTCTTGAGGTGTACGTTGTCCTTGTGCAATGTTTTCACCTGCACTCTTATACGTAATACCTAAAGCTTTCATACGATCAAATGGTGAACCGAATGTTGGGCTTGTATGTGAAAAATAGTTTTTAGATTGCATATCTTGTGATTTTTCACGAGCAGCTGCCATCAGTTTATCATCCGTTTTAAATGGTGCTAAACCAGCTTTTGTACGTTCAGCATTCGTTAATTTTACTACCTCTTGTTCAAAAGCATTCACATCTGAAGTAGTTGTTGATGGTGTAGACTGTGATGGTGCAGTAGCTGTATTATCTTTTTGAGCTGTTTGTGTATTGTTATTAGTTGCTTGTGTATTGTTATTTGTTGTTTGATTATTTTCTGGTGCTTGAGTTTCTTTTGATGGCGTTTGTGTTTGTGGTAGATTTACATACCACTTATGATTTGACCATTGATTTGACCATTTATGATAAGAAACTTTATTACAGTCTGTTGTTGTATTCCCCTCTGTAGTATTTGCTGCAGCGGAAGCCATTTGAATTGGAGCTGCTAATAAAACTGTTGCACAAATTGCAGTTAGTGTTTTTTTCATTTTTGCAATTCCTCCTTCTCTGCAAACAATCGTAAAGTACGAATTTAATAATTTTTTTGCCAGCATCTGCTAACAACACCATCAGAGAAATAAATTCGCATCAAATAGAGGGTTTTTAACAATATTTTTTAGCAAGTTTCGCCAATCTATGAAATACTTACGTTTCAAATAGGGTTGACACCTCTAAAAAACTATCAAATATTTTCAATATTCAAATAGAGAAACACTCCAAATAAAGTCTTAATATATCGAAACACACTTCCTTTATTTTTACGAATCCACAAAAAAATCTGCCCGATTACTACTTAAATAAGACAACCGATCTTACGTGTCTTACAAGTAGAAATGAGCAGATTTAATATGTCTATATAGAGAAACCCAATATTTTAATTAAGACCTATAACGTTTAAGCTACTTACATCCTCACCAATGATTACGAGTTTTGCGGGCATTTTTACGTATTCCGGAAGCCACTGGACCATGCCATACGCATATTGAAACAGCATAGGATTTTTCACACCTTCAATTGGCACATAACCTTTCATTCGATACACGGTTTCAGGCAATGTTCGTACCCAATCCTCAAACTGCTCCTGTGTAAAGTTAACATCCTTAAATTCAACTAATCGTGAACCTAGATGCATTGAAGCTATTGGGGCTTTCACAACATCTTCTTTATCAACCTGAGCTGTTGCCTTTAAATCTTCTAATAAACTTAACGGTACTCGCCCATTTGTAGTTTGCAAAATAAAGGCATGAGGATTAAAGCCTTGTAGCTCATAAACAACCTGTGCCTGCTCTGCCTCTGTTAATAAATCCGTTTTGTTAGCCAGCAATAAATGTGCGTGACGGATTTGTTCCATAAATAAGGAACGCACTTGCGGGGTTAATGTCTCTCGATTTAGCCACAGCTTTGAGTCAGCAACCGTGACAATCCCTTTGATATTTAACTTTTCCGCAAATAACGGTGAATAAACAGCGTCTAACGCTTCAACAGGATGTGCAGCACCTGTTGTTTCAATTATTAAGACATCAAAATCACTATCTAATAGAAGAGATTGAATTTGTGCCTCTGTTTTTTCAGCGCCAGAGCAGCAAATACAGCCCTCTAGCATTTCCTTTAGCGGAATATCCTTTTCCACAGCCTGTGAGTCAAATGGTAGCTTTCCAAGCTCATTCATAATGACAGCAGGCTTTAAATCTTTTTCCTTCAGTTGTCGAATAACATCTGTTAGCATGGATGTTTTTCCGCTACCTAAAAAGCCACTAAATAAGTATACGTCCTTCATAATTATTACCTCCATATAAAAAGCTGTCGCAATAGGCCACTAGAGACGCCTGCTGCGACAGCTACTTTGTTAGTTTGTAGTTTACTCAGTTTTTGCTGGTGTACCAATAAGCAGTTCTTTTGCTTTTAACAATTGAGGATCCTCTGCTTTTATTTTAGCACGTAATGCATCCATTAAAGCATACGTTGTATCGCCTGTTAAAACACCAGTCTCTTCAAGACCACTTGCAGCTTGCAGTTTTTTCACTGCACGTTCTGTGTATTGTTCAAAAATACCGTCAGCTGTACCAGGCTCATATCCTAGAACTTCTAGCATCTCTTGTGCCGCTTTAACAGAGTTAGACTGCACGCCCTTTTTCATTTCCATAGATGGATCTAGGTATGGTAATGATGCATAAGATGGGTATGACACTTTAACATCTGGAGCAATACCTTTTTCGTGTATCCAGTTACCATTCGGTGTTAGCCATTTACCTGTTGTGAATTTAAGGTTAGAGCCATCTTTTAATGCTGTGACATTTTGCACTGTCCCTTTACCAAACGAAGTCTCTCCTACAATTTTAGCACCGACAGATTCTTTTAATGCCCCTGCCAATATTTCAGAAGCAGAAGCACTACCGCTATCGACTAACACTGTCACTGGAACATTATATTTTTTACCAGTAATAGCATTTGTAATTTTCGGCTCTTCACCTTTTTGTTGTACTTGTACAATCGGTTTACCTTCTGGAACAAATAAATTCGAAATTTCAATTGCAGCATCTAGGTAGCCACCAGGATTTTGACGTACATCTAATACGATACCTTTCAATGCTTTACTTTCGTAATCTGCAAGAATCTTCTCAAACTCTTTTGCTGTATTTTCACTAAATGACGTTATTTGAATATGGGCAATATCCCCTTCAAGCATTTCACCGTAAACCGTTTCAACCGGTATTTCATCACGGACAATTGTCATATTAAGAGGCTCAGTGTTTCCTTCTCGTTTTACGGTTAATTTTACAGGTGTTCCTTTTTCACCACGAATAAGAGCTACCGCTTCAGATGCACTTAATCCATGAATGCTTTTTCCATCAACAGTTAAGATAATATCTTTCGGTAATAGCCCTGCCTTTTCAGCAGGTGAATTTTTAATAGGTGACACAACTGTAATAGAGCCGTTACGCTCTTGAATTTCCGCACCAATTCCTTGGAAACTAGAAGACAATCCAGACTTAAATTGATCTGCTTCGTCTTTCACCATAAAATCAGAATACGGATCACCTAAAGCGTCAAACATGCCATTAATAGCGCCATCGACCACTTTTGAATCGTCGATATCTTTGTAATAGTTGTTTTTAAGCAAATCATAGGCTTCATATAATTTCGAAAATTCCGCACGCCCAGTCGGTACTTTCACTTCAACTACTTTCTTTTCTCCAAATGTTAACGCAAATATCGTTAAGCCTGCAGTAATTAGGATTGTAAAGAACATAAGCATGATAAATTTAAACGGTTTCATTCGTATAAATTTCCCTGCAGGTTTTATTTCAGCAGGGGGTATTTGTTCAGGCTGCTGTTCTATACTATCTTTTTTCTGTTCATCCATCTTGATTGTCACCACTCTCATATACACTAACTTGATGTCACACTATTACCATTTTAACAGGTTATATAGAAGACGAAAAGAAAAAGACTGTCAAAATTTCTCGACAACTCTTGTCCTACAACAATCTTCATAAAATCCAGCATTTCTTAATCACTATATTGTTAAGCACATTATTCTATGTATTATTGCTTTAGATTTTGTAAAAGTAAAGGTGCTATTGAAATACTTTCTAAAAGCACCTCTATTATCTGCTAAGTTGAAGGTATATAATGGTACTGATTTTCTATTTTACTCGTTTCCACGAAGCAGTCAACTAAAATCCTCATAGAATATTAAAAATACATACCCTCTTATGCATCTTTTATACTGTTGCCATTGACGAACACGGGCGTCAGTGTCAGCTCCAACGCACGTATTATTGGTTTCATGAATGACAATATGAATATCCACATTTTCATACTCGAAATTTGCTAATGTTTATTTTTGGTTTTGCACTAACTCAGTTCTCTTAATTTTTTTATAACAGAATGTACTGTTAACCTATGAAAAGTAAGAAGCTGCCCCTTATATATGACAGAAAAAATACCGTACGGAGTTGGGGACAGTTCCATCAGCTCTTCTCTATCTTTAAGATCAATAAGCTCAACTGGTATATTCAATTTATTTGCACCAGTTATTATATTTTCTGTTGCAATTTCAACATATGGGCATTGGAATGAACGTAAAATTGTTAAGTTGTTAAATTTTTTTAATCTGTCCACCCAATCATTCGGAAAGTATGGTTGTTCGGTTTCGTAGCTCAATGGGTAGACAAGCAATTCAAAATCATATGGCGCAGTATCAATAAGTTGAAAATCATTTTTCAAAAATATCTCTTTACTTGGCACCCAAGAAGTTTTTGAATTAGAAATAACAACGACACCTTTTTTGGCTTGCTTTTTGGCATCTTCAATACATTTATTGATTAATGAAGTTCCGTAACCTTTCCCAACTTCACTCACCCATAAACAATGAATTACTAAATAACCATTAGCATGAACCACTCTTGAGGAATTTTCTGCCTCAGTATATTCAATAAACCCAACTTGTTTTTTATTGTCGATTACTTGCACATATTTCAAGCCTTCTTCAAATCTATTGTTCAGCCATTCGTTCTTATTTAAATATCCGTTTGATTTCTTCTTACTTCTAAGACAATAGCTCCCAATTCCCTCTAATAATTCATTATTTAATTCAATTAACTCAATCTTACTCATGGACAACACCTCCTATTTATTAGGTTAATTATACTTTTTTTGTTTGAATGTTTTAAGTACGTTTGTTTGAGTAACAGATTAGCATCTGTGGGATACCTTGGAGAATAAAAAATCAGGCTATTTTTCATTTAGCCTGATTTTGACAACGAATGAAAATTAATATTTTATGTGCATTACGACTACTCGTTTTTAATATTTCATGCAAATGATAAAAAAGTAATGATTTGAAATATTCGAGGAGGATTTAAATAATGGATAGGAATAGGGATAAGAATAAAAATAAAAATCAATCTACTGATTCACTGGATATTTATGCTGCTAAACTCAACTATATCGGAACATCTCTTTCTACATTAGGTGATGGCATTCAGACAATTGCAGCAGGTCTTGCCTTAGAAGCATTACTAAATAAAATTCAAATGATCAAGCAAAACAAAATATAAAGATGAAACAACAAATTGATCAATTAATTTCTGAGTTACAGCAAATAAAAAGATTTTTAAGATAACACATTTTAGTTCCAATATTACGGATACTTATTTGTGTTTGCCTTTTTTACTCTGCACTTCGAGTAATTCAGAAACAGTGACAAAACGATATCCTTGCCTTTCAAGGTCAGGTATTATTTTTTCCATTGCTTGCACAGTTTGATGGCGATTTCCACCTCCATCATGAAAAAGAACGATATTTCCTTCTTTAACACCGTTTAACACAGTATTAACAATTCTATCCGTACCTGGGCTTCTCCAATCTAATGTATCTAAATGCCACGACCACATAACTACTTTATATCCTTCTTTAGCAATTGCTTCTATCATTGCATCTGAATACTGTCCTTCAACAGGTCGGAATAAAGTAGGCTTAAATCCTGTAATGTTCTGAATGACGTCATTCGTTTGATTTATTTCATTTAGTAAATTCGAGACATTCGTCCTTAGAGGATGCGTAAATGTATGATTGGCTAGTTCATGGCCTTCCTTATACATTCTTGATATTACCTCAGGATTTTTTTTCGCATTTTGACCAACAATAAAAAAAGTTGCTTTTGCATTATATTTGGCTAATAAATCTAAAATCTGAGACGTGTATTTTCGATGTGGTCCATCATCGAAGGTAAGGGCAACAATTTTTTCATCGGTATTGATCTCCCAGACAATTTGTCCTGCCTCTTCATAATACTTTCTTCCTTTATTTTCATATTTTTCTGCGCCGACTTTTACATATAAAAAGGAAACAGTTAAAAGGCAAATAGGTAATAAAAATAGGAGTTTTTTCAAATCATCACTTCCTCAAATAAAATATTTAGTACCTTATTATTTGAGGAATGTTAAAAAAAATGCTCTTTTTTGATTTTTTGTTTTAGTATATACCTTTGTGATTGCAGCTAAAGGTTGTCCTTACAGTGATTTTGGGTTAAAATCTGTTTTTTAAAATGATGTTCCATATGTTCAAGGTAGTCCTGGATAAGCCAATGAAGAGTCACTTGTTGATTATTTTCAAAGCCACATTGTAGAGTAAGCTTTTCATTGGGGATATTTTTAATAACATGTATAATTTTTTTATTTAAGCTCACCCATAGATTCAATACTTCATTAAAAGGTAACTCTTGATACCCTTGAATTTTCACCCAATGAACTTGGTCATACGGGGTTAATACTAAGGGTTCCTTTTCGTATTGTATTTTAATGAACCTTTCCAAATTATTAATGGCGGAGTCACATAAATGGCCTAATATCTCTTTTTTTGACCACTTTTGAGGCGCTGGTCGTTGTGAAATCTCTATTTCAGACATTTGACGAAACTCTTCTGGTACCTTATTTATCCAAAAATATAATTGATCTATTGTACTTTGCATATTTTTCACACCCCTAATGATTTTTGAAATTAGCTATTTATGAAAACTTAAATAATAGTCAATTAATTTAATGACCTCGTATATTTTTTTATATTCTTTTTCTATTTTATAGGAAATAAACAATATAGCTACATTAAAACTTAAAACTGCTAGAGCGACAATTTGGACCAGTGAGATCCCCATCATCAGTTTTATATTGATGGCTGAGGCAATTATTGTAATCAATGATAAGATTACACCACACAATGTAATATAAATTGGCTTAGATCTAATAATTTCATTTGCTTGCAATTTCAAAACATCTAGTAAATATCGAATTTCTTTCAATTTATATTGTTGATCAAAAATCACAAAATATGACATATAAACATCGTTAGTTATATTTTCATTCAGTATATTTTTATGAATTTTTCTCACTAAACGATCACAAAAATCTTTATCTAATGCTTTTTCAGGTATGAATAATTCCTCTTTATTTTCAAAAACATTTGCGCCGGGATGCTTCAAACCCCTCATCCTCTCATACTTGTTTACCTGATTTAATGACCTTATTAAGAATAGAAAACTCGTTTATAGTCTCAAAACATAGTCACCCAAATTTTTCAGATATTTTAATTATATGAAGGGATGGAAAGGTTGTATGTTATTTTGGACAAAAATTTTATTGTAAGTTTAGTAACTGCTGCAGGAAAAATACATAAAGTTCCTTAGAAAAGTTGTCGATAGACAGCTAATGCATCTGTAATATTGAATTGCTCTGTTCGTGAGTCACCATTAGCACCTACTGTTACTAAAATATACTCCTCGCCATTAATCGTTGCTAGACTTGCTAAACATAAGCCTGCTTGCACTGTGTAGCCAGTTTTGCCACCAATTATTTCACCTCTCGTATTTTCATTTGCATTCAAATTTTTAAACATTCTACTCGTCAGAGTCATTCCCTCTGGATGAAGATTCGTTGACTTTATTGAGTATCTTTCAGCCGTATAAATATCCCTAAAGTTGTTATTTGTTAAAGCATATTGTAAAAGTATCGAAATATCTTTCACACTCGTATAATGATCAGGATGATGGAGTCCTGTTGCATTCCTAAAATGTGTGTTTTTCATCCCTAGCTGTTTAGCTTTTTCGTTCATTAACTTTACAAATTTACTCTCCGACCCGGCAATATAATCGGCTAAACCAATAGAAGCATCTGCACCAGAAGGTAGCATTGAACCATAAAGTAAATCCTCTGCTGTTAACTCTTCATTAGGAAGAAAGCCTGCCACAGAAGCATTTTCTTCATATAAATTCTTAAATATACTTTTAGGAAGCAAAATCTTTTCCTGTAAATTCGGGATATTTTCAATGGCAACTAAAACTGTCATGATCTTCGTCAAGGAAGCAGGATAGATAATTTCATCACTACCTTTGTCTAATAAGATCTTATTTGTGTCTAAATTCACTAAAATAGCATTTGAGCTATGTAAATTTACATCAAGATTTATTTCACTTTTCTCTGGCATTTCCAACTGAGGATAATCAACGATTTCTGGCTTTAATTGTTGCAATGGATTTTCTTTAACAAACAAGTACATCAGAATAATAAAAATCATTAATATTAGGCTATAAAATCCTTTTCTTTTAAACATAAAACAACTCCCTCTCTCTATGCCTCTATTGAAACATAAAAGAAGGAGCTCTTTTTTAATAATCTATTATAGAATTCTTAAGGTTTCTTAAGAAAGTGTTGGAAGCATAACAGTGAAAACTGTTTTTTCTTCATCACTTGAAGCTGATATCGTACCTCCATGAGCATGGACTATTTCATTGGCAATTGCAAGACCAAGCCCCGCCCCACCTGATTGAGTCGATCTGGCAGAATCTAAACGATAGAATTTCTCAAAAATCATCTTTAATTTTTGTGGTGGAATTGTTTTTCCCTTATTTGTAAATGAAATAAATACCTGGTCATTTTGATGGTGTGCGCTAATATGGATTAAACTGTTATCATCGCTATATGCTATGGCATTTTTTAAAATATTATTAAATACCCTTGCTAATTTATTGGCGTCCGCAAAAATCTTTATTTCTCCCTCGATATTCACAATTGCCTGCTGTCCTTTAGGGGCCAATAAGGGATAAAATTCATCTGCCAATTGCATTAGCATATAATTCAAATTAATGGCTTCTTTATCTAAAACAATGGACTGTAAGTTAAACCTAGTGATTTCAAAAAATTCATTAATCAACTGTTCTAGCCTATATGATTTTTCTAATGAAATCTTCACATACTTTTCTTTTTGCTCTACAGGCATGTCCTTTGCCTCATCCAACAGACTTAAGTAACCAATCATAGATGTCAGAGGTGTTTTAATATCATGGGCTAAGTAAACAACGAGATCATTTTTGCGCTGCTCAGCCTCCTGTGCATCCTTTGACCGTTTTTCTAATTTATTTTTTGCATCATTTAATTTTTTCTCCATAAAATCTAGCTCAGAAGGAAGATTTATTTCTTGATTTGATTCCTCTGAAAGCATATTAACACCTATGGCAATTTGTTTAAAATACTTCGTAAATCGAGAAAGTGCAAAATAAAAAATTACTAATAGCAAAATAATTAAGCCTATTGCTAACCAAAGGGACTTATTTTGTTGGAATAATATCCCATAAGCCGTCCGTGCCGAATAATAGTCAAGCTCTAGCACGTTTTCACAAAATCGAATAAACCAATCAGCGAAAGGGGCTTGTAAGACACCATCAATAAACACATAGCTTATGAAATAACCGACCAACAATGTTATTACTAAAATGAGCAAAATTCGAAGCATTATTGTTCTTTTTAGTTTTCCAAAATCATTTTTCAATAGTATACCCCACTCCCCAGACAGTTTTTATGAATTTAGGGTTCTCTGCGGAATCATTCATCTTTTCTCGTAAATGTCTAATGTGAACCATTACCGTATTGTTACTGCTATAATACTTCTCGCCCCATACTTCTTGAAATAATTCTTCTGATGAAACGACACGCCCTCGATTTACACATAGAAACCACAATATGGAGAACTCAGTAGGAGTAAGAGACAGTTGTTTTTCGTTTAACATACATTTTCGGTTATTTTGCTCTAAAATTAAGCCTGAAAAATCAATAATCGGATCATTTTGTAATGTCCCCTGATAATTGTACTTTGTAGATCTGCGAATTTGAGCCTTAACCCTTGCAATAACCTCCAATGGCCGGAATGGCTTTGTTATGTAGTCATCAGCCCCTAATGTAAGCCCCGTTATTTTATCTAATTCCCCTTCTTTCGCTGTTAACATAATCACCGGAAAATGATATTGTTCCCGAATTCTTCGGCAAATTTCAAAGCCATCTATATCAGGCATCATTACATCAAGAATAGCAAGATCCAATTTGATAGAGTGTATACACGCTATTGCTTCCTGAGCATCATAAAATTTATATACATTAAAATTTTCATTTTTTAAATAAAGCTCTATTAAATCCGCAATTTCCTTTTCGTCATCTACTACTAGTATATTTATATCCATGCTCATAACCACCTTTGTTCAAAACCTTTATTTAACAATATTTTTCAGGTTCTACTAATCACCCAACATCATATCATTCCGTTTAACTTACTGTCATGCAAAGTCTTATTATTTAAGAAAATCTAAAGAATTACACATAAAAAAACCACTCGTTTTTTACAACGAAGTGGTTTAAAGAATTATTATGCCGAAATATACACCATTTAGGTGGTTTCATTATCTAGCTTGATCATCATAATAGGCTTCATTAGCAGCCTTTTCATTAGTGCCCTTTAAAAAAGCTAAAATCATACCTGGACGTTTCAGTAACATCCAGTCTCCATAATGGTCAAATCGTCTGCACGAAGTAATCATTCCATTTTTAATCGTTCCGTATTTTTTACCGTTCTTCTTGCCCCATTGTTTTAAACGCTTAGCAAAATCAGCATCTTCTGCCATTAGCATATTCTCGTTAAAACCTCTTATTGCCTGAAAGTCTTTTTTATAGCACCAAAAGATTCCTACAGAAATAAAACCATACTTGAACAGTAAAGGAACAATTAGTAACATGGTAGATACTACTATACCAAAGGACATTCTTTCAAAATTTCCGGTCACGCCTCCTCCAATCAATTGATTGGATGCTAAGTGCTTTTCAACCTCAGTTAGCATGTGTTCTGTCATTCGAGTATCAGCATCAATTGTAACGAGAATATCGCCTTTCGCTAACGCAGCTCCAGCATTTCTAATCTTGGATAAATTTTTATCGTTATTTTCTAATGTCACGCAATTATAGGACTGTGCAATTTCTTTCGTTTTATCGGTACAACGATTTAACACAACAATTACTTCTACTTGATCTTTAAAAGGTTGTGCAGCCTTTGCAATTGACTCTAGACAACCACCAATATAATTTTCTTCGTTATGAGCAGGTATTATAATAGAGAATTTCAAACTTCCATCACCAGGAACATCTTTTATAAATGGTGTGCTTTCCGACATATAAAATCTCCCCTTCATAAGTAGTTCTCGTTATTTTAATTTAAGTATACATGTAAACGCTTCCCTCATTTTTTATTTTTTGGATTTTTATGTCTATTCTGCAACAACATTTACACTGTAGTAAAATGAATTAAGTCCCACTATTCACATTTAAATTTTTGGGCAAAAAAATAGAGTTGATTTTGTGAATATCAACTCTTTCGTCTTATTTTATTTAGGATTTTTATTCATTAGAACTTCTTCTTTTATTTGATTTGCTTGAAACGAAAATCGCCGTTGAGAAAATAAAAATTCCTGTACACAGCCACATTGTCATTCCATCCCATTGACTGTTGAATAATGTAATATTTATGAGAATGATAAATTGCATGAAACATGTGGCTAAATAAAGCGCTAAGGGATAGTTCATCAAACCACCTCCATTTTGAAGTCATCCATTTAGAATATATTCAAAGAAAATGTTAAAAATCCTTTAAACAAACAAAAGTACTGCAATGATTTTTTGCAGTACTCATCAATTATGCCTCCGGCGGATGTTTGGTCCCCGCTGAAAAGTGACTTAAAATCTCATTCAGCTCTCCACCTATTGAGGTGGGAGACTTCTGTAGCTGGCGCTTCGCTTTCGCTACATAAAACATTTGTAACTGCCGTTTCACTTTCGTTACATAAAACATTTGCTGAAAGAAGTTAAATCAAGTTGGCTTAGCTTCCAAATGCGAAAATAAGCTCAGTCTCACAAGCTATTTCTCCGTCAACAGTTGCAATTCCTCGCCCTTTACCAATGGCACCTTTTAAGCGTGTAATTTCCACTTCAAGTCGAAGTTGATCACCAGGTTTAACTTGTTTTTTAAAGCGACAACTATCAATACCTGCCAATAATCCAAGTCTTCCTTGATTCCCTTCTTTTGTGAGCATAATAATTGCACTTACTTGAGCTAATGCTTCAACGATTAACACACCTGGCATCACTGGATAATTAGGAAAATGTCCATTAAAAAATTCTTCGTTTATCGTTACATTTTTAATAGCAACCGCTCTTTTCCCCTCTTCTAATTCCAATACTCTATCCACTAACAGAAAAGGATAACGATGTAGTAAAACTTCTTGTATTTGTTGAATATCTAGCATCAAAAAACCTCCAATATTTTTATCACCTAATTCTATCATTAATTATTAGTAGTTGGTACTATTTTTATGTTTGAATTACAAAACCACCTTAGATGTGAATTGAAATAATATTGGAGTTTATTACTATAATTTAATAATATATATCATTATACAAATATCACCGAAATATTTTCTGATTTTTAGAAATAGTTATTTTCACTTCTTTTCAGTATTTCAGTATCGACAGTTATATAGCAGATAGCATATAATATTTGTTGCATTCATTAAGTCAATTTATTATTCTCACAAATGAATGTTTAGTTTATTAGAATAGGATGGGTAAAAATGTTATCTTTTATTGCAATAGTTCTTCTCTTATTTTTAATTCCTGGTCCTGCAGTTATCATTACTATTACGCAAACGCTAAAAGGTGGAAAAAAGAACGGTATTTTCACTGCATTAGGTATTGGACTAGGTGATTTAGTTCATACGTTAGCAGCTGTATTAGGGCTATCAGCAATTTTAATGAATTCTGCCACTGCCTTTGAAATAGTGAAATATATAGGTGTTGCATACCTTGTTTATTTAGGTATTCAAATGCTCCTAACAAAACCACAAAAAATAGAAAAACCAACTGTTGAACAAAGTTCGGCAAGTTCTTCGTTCCGACAAGGTTTTTTAGCGGAGATTTTAAATCCAAAAACTGCACTATTTTTCTTAGCGTTTTTACCACAGTTTGTTCAGCATAATGGCCAATCTATCACTGTACAATTATTGATTTTAGGAATTACTTTTGTTGTGATGAGCGCTTTGTATACTATTTTGTTAGCTATTATTACAAGCTTCATTGGTGAAAAAATCTTTACGAAGACATCAAACAATGGTTCGCGTTGGATTGAAAAGGCTGTTGGTTTCGTTTATATTGGTCTAGGGGTTAAATTAGCACTTCAAACTCAAAGTAGATAATATATAGTTTCTTAGGAGAACACGATAAAAACGTGTTCTCCTTTTATATTTCAACAACAAGTCCCATTTCTACTCTTACTTCCCTTTTTTCAATATCTTTATTTGAATAACTCAATAGATCACATCCAATAAGTTGAAATCCATGCTTTCTGTAAAATTGAATGGCAGGATAATTAGAAGTTTGCGTTTCTAAAACGATCGCCCTCACCCCTATTTCTGCTGCTCGCTTTTTGACCAAAGCCATGAAATTACTCCCAATCCCTTTATGTTGATGAAATTGATCAATATGAATATCATTAATTCTCAACACATTATGCCACTTTTCATGGCTGAAGCTAACAATGCCCGCTTCTTCGCCATTTAACTCTGCTATATAGCATTCAATATCCTCTATGTGATCTTCGAAAATTTCTCCTTCTAAATACTTGTGAAACGGGGTGTCGAGATGTTTTAACGTAAAATCAATTGCCCATCCATTTTCTTGTTCTTTATAGGAAACATCATAATAATAATCAGAGCTGTATTGATAGATTATTTTTTTACCGTTAGGAAAATTCTCTTTATATATTCTTTTTATTCGTAACAACTTTAATCCCTCTTTTCCTATATCTTTAAACTAGTTCTTTAGATAATCTTATTGCACATGGATAAAACTGTAAACAAGTTAGAAGATATGCAACTTGAATTAGTTCAAAGTTCATTCGAATTCTTGGAACATTTGAATACAAGAGTCCTGTTCAGTACAAACTTATACACTTTAAAAGTTTTGTGTAGACAATCCACATATTATAAAATACTCTTATTACTTATTAATTAAAGAAGGTGTAAATGGATGTATGATATTACAGTTATCGGTTCAGGTGTAAGTAGTATTTTTTTAGCATATGCCTTATCTCAAAGTAATCAAAAAATATTAATACTTGAAAAAGGAAAATCTATAGAGAAGAGAAATTGTCCTTTAGATCGAGGCGAAACATGTAATTGTAAAATATGCGATAAATATTTCGGGTTTGCTGGTTTGGGTAAATCAGAAGGAAAATTTAATTATGCAAGTGATTTTGGCGGGGAATTAGAGCAAAAATTAGGTAGAGAGAATCTTCTACAATTAATGGATGAAGTGGACGAAATTTTATGCCGATTCGGTGGGGACTCGGTTATAAAATATTCCACAGCGAATACAGAACTCTCAAAAAGAGCTCAATTATGTAACTTACAAATGTTAACTACTGAGGTGAGGCACCTAGGTACATCACTTTCAACAGATATTTTCCACCAAATATATAAAGTTTTATCAAGTAAGATAGATATTCAATTTGAGGTGGATGTGCAAGAAATAATAAAAGATAATGATTCTTTTACTTTAATTACAAATAAAGGTGATATCCAATCTCAGCAAGTAGTGTTCGCAACAGGTCGTTCAGGAACAGATTGGTTAAATAAACAATGTGCTAGTCTTGGAGTTAAGCAAGGCAAAACTCGTTTAGATTTGGGTATTAGAGTTGAAATGGCAGAACAACAGTTACGTTCAATTTTGGAAGATACCTTTGAAACTAAACTTGCTTATGCACATGGAGATATCATTTCAACTACTTATTGCATGAATCCTAAAGGAAGAATCATTCGTAAATATCAAGAAGGTTTAGTCATGCCAGATGGTCAAAACTTTCGAGAGCAAAAGAATGGAACTTCTAACTTGAATTTTACTTTGTTCACTCCAACGTATTTTTCTACTCTAAAAGAAGCAAATATGTATGCACATAAGGTGATCGGCGAAATAAATAAAGGTATAGATCGTATTGTAGTACAACGCTATGGAGATTTAAGGAAGGGACAGTCTACAACAAAAGAAAATATGTATAATAATCGAATTCAGCCTTCGTTAAAAGCTGACTTTGGGGACTTAACTAAAGAAATTCCTTTACTATATATTCAAATCTTGCAGGGATTTTTAAACCATTTGGAAGAATTTATTGGTGAAGCTATTGATGAGGATACATTGCTT
Source organism: Lysinibacillus xylanilyticus (assembly GCF_001183605.1). Classification (GTDB taxonomy): domain Bacteria; phylum Bacillota; class Bacilli; order Bacillales_A; family Planococcaceae; genus Lysinibacillus; species Lysinibacillus xylanilyticus. Next base: position 1,299,535 of record NZ_LFXJ01000005.1, read on the forward strand.
TATGGTATGGACGGAAAGTTTTATTCACCAACAATAGAAACTGATGAAAATTTCCAAACAAATATTCAAGGATTATATGTAATTGGAGATTGTTCAGGAGTTACACATTCATTATCACATGCAGCCTCTAGTGGTATTTTCGTAGGTAAATATTTAGCTAGAAATTGTTAGTTTAAAGAAATTTATTGCTTTATTGCAAATCGAAAAATTTGTTAAATACGATATCAAATATTCAATAACCCTTCAGATAAAGCAATTCTGAAGGGTTTCAATTATTTTTGATTTAGCTTAAACTTATTTATTGTTGAAATATTTTCTTACTTAATCTATTCTACACTTTAAAAATATATAAGTACTTTGTGTTCTAAAGGTTTTACCTTATTTTACTCGTTGAAACATAGGATGACTTTCTTTAAATTGGATTAAATCCCATAAATTTCCGTATAGATCTTTGAATACAGCAACAATACCATATGATTGTTCTTTTGGTTCTCGAACGAATTCTATTCCTTTTTCTATCATTTCATTATAGTCTCTCCAAAAGTCATCTGTCCCAAGGAATAGAAAAACTCTTCCTCCTGCTTGATTCCCAATAAAAGATGTTTGTTCTGGTTTTGAAGCCCTTGCAAGTAATATTGTAGTTCCAGACGAACCAGGTGGGGATACTACTACCCATCGTTTATCTTGTTCTGGTTGATACGTGTCTTCAATTAACGTAAAATGAAGTTTTTTTGTGTAAAACTCAATAGCTTCATCATAATCTTGAACAACTAAAGCAATATGTACAACAGATTGTATCATTTTATTAACCCTTCTTTCTTTGATAAGCAAAAAGCCTTATACCCTATTTATTATAATGTTTATCTTTGCAAATCATTTCTGATATATCAATAATATATCAGAAATGATTAATTAAATATAAATTTATTTTTGTTTTTTATTGCACTAAACTGCACTGTTAGTATAAGAAAATGAATTATACGAAAAAGTAAAGGATTGAAGATGCAATAGACATCTACTTACGTACTTAAAATTCCTGCTTTTTTATTATCTCCCACCACTAACATTCATAATTTCTCCGAGGATATAATTTGAAGCATCGGAAGAAAGGAAGGCAATTACCTCTGCTATTTCCATAGGTGTAGCAGCCCGTTTAATAGGTACAGATGAAGCCATACGCTCGAGTCGATTATCACCAGGAGCAAATTTATCATGAAAAGGTGTTTCTACCATTCCAGGTGCTACCCCATTCACGATAATTCCATATTCAATTAGCTCTCTGGACATTCCAATCGTCATTGTATTTATCGCACCTTTAGCAGATGCATAATGAATACTTTCTCCTGCCCCGCCAATACGTGCAGCCGCAGAGGATACATTAATAATTTTTCCGCCTTTTTTCGGAATCATATGTCTTAATACAGCTTGGGAACATAAGAGAACACTATTTACATTTAATTTAAATGTTTCTTCCCATAGCTCTTCACTCAAATCCATAAATGTACTTTGGCGGATTCCACCCCCAGCGTTATTAACTAAAACGTCAATTGTGCCAAATGAAGAAATAGCTTGTTCAACCATTGAGTTCACTTCTTCTTTATTAATAACATTAGCTTGAATTGCAATGGCGTCTCCATCTTTTTCTTGAATACGTTGAACGGCTTCCATGGCACCCTTTACATTTGTATTATAATTAATAATTACTTTAGCCCCTTTAGATGCCATCAACTCGGCCGAGGCAAGCCCAATTCCTGAGCTTGCGCCTGTGATGAGAATAACTTTTCCTGATAAGTTATTCATAGCTTCCCTCCTAACAAAATGTTTTTAATTAGTAATTCTATATTTTATATCGTTAAACCTTTTGAGGAAGATTTTTATGTATGAGAACATGAGGCTTTTGTAGATTACTAATTGGCTTAATTCAGTGTTTCTTGTTGAGCTAACATGCCCCGTTAGCTCATTAAAAAAAGGAGCTGTCAAAACAGCAGAATGATCTTCAAGTAACCTCCCCCTATGACCATTTTCTAATCATAAATATTTCTAATTATAACTATCACTAATCTTTATTTCACTTAATGATTGAACTAATATAAAGTAAAGCAAAAGAGAAATACTGTGAAATACAAGGAGATGTAGTAGTTTGTCGCAACATTTATTTAAAATAATCATTCTTGCATTTGCTTCTGCCATTCAAGGAGCAGCTATGTCTATTTTCTTATTCCCTCATTACATTCCATCCGGTGGTGCTGCCGGAATAGGTGTGTTATTAAATTACACGTGGGATGTGCCATATGCAACGAGCATTTGGATATTAAATGCAGTGATGGTGATCGCAGCCTTCAAGTGGCTCGGAACAAGCAACGCAGTGTGGACGATGTTTTGTGTCGGCTCAGCTGCCTTCACTATCCATTTAATTTCTCCACACATTCATCATCCTATTGGAAATGTATGGATTGATTTAGTAATTGGAGCCTTTTTATTCGGTTTGAGTGTGGGAATTTTATTTAAAATGGGGGCTTCTTCAGGAGGAATGGATATTTTAGCTCTTATTATATCATCTTTTATAAAGCGACCTCCCGGAAGCATATTATTTTGGATTAATAGTTTGATATTACTTGTTGCCGGTGTCGTGATCGATTGGAAAGTGATCATGTATGCCCTGATTTGCCAATGGTTTGGAACAAGGCTGATTGATATCATTGGAAAGGGAAACTTTTCTATACCTGTACTAAAGAAATATTCTGGTGCAAAAACTTTGAGATAATTGGCAAGTAATCTCTAAATCTTGGTCATACTTATACTATTATCAAAACAGATACCCTGTTAATGGTGTAGCCCTGAAATAAAGTTTGATAAAAGAGCAAATAGAAAAGCGTGTTTTGAAAAAAAATTGATCAAAACACGCTTTTTTTACTCAACTGAAACTGACTGTCTATTACACTAAACTGCTCCGTTAGCAGCATAAAAAAGCTGACTTAACGACAGCCATTAATCTTAGTATTACATAATCCATTATTTTATGATTTATTTTGTATATCTTCATACCATTCCAGTGCTTTTAGTTCTTTATCTTTAACAAAATAATCTTTACCTTTTATGTACGATTCAATGTCATTAGGAAATTATTGTGCTAATTTTTCTTTTAATTCTCCATAATTCTTCAGTTCATCTGGGTGCGATTTTAAATAATCTCGAAAAGCCAGGTGCCTTCTTATTTCATAACTTCCAATCTGATAGATATGAACGTGATGAGAGCGATTGTCCCCGCCTTTTCGAAAGTATCTACGATTAACTATCCCGTATTCACCTTTCGGCACATAACCAATTTCTTGCATTTCTAAATTATATTTATCAACCTTGTTAATATCTTTAACAACAGGCATTATGTCGATTATTGGTTTAGCTTTTAACCCTGGCACAGAGGTACTACCTATGTGGTAAATTTCTATGATTTCATTGCCGAAAATAAGATTCAGCTTTTCAGCCTCTTCCGTAAACATTTGAATCCAATTCTCATTGAACGAACTTACTTCTACTTTTCGCAAATTTCCCCCTCCAAATCATTTTTTCAAATTTTATCACAATTGAATTAATAAATCCCGCACTGCCGAGGGGAGTATTTTAGCCAACATCGTGTTTCTTAACGATGCAAAACGCTCTTGAATGACCTATCAATAAACTGTTGAAATGTCTTCTAATTCATACTAGAATGACGTATATAGATAAAATCTATATTTAACAGTTAAATACAGTCATTTCACGATATGCTGCATCGTATGTACGAGATACGATAAAGCGATTTACAAAGAGTTGGCGCTCAGTTATGAAGTAAGTAAAATTACATTTATACATTTCCATACATTCTAAGTTGACATAACAACTGAAAAAGGCAGTAATGACTAAGGATAAACCCCTGTCATTACTGCCTTTTACATCATATAAAAATTATATTATATTTTCTTTTTGAGTTTGTCCTTTTTTCTTCCGTTAACAATGAATCGATCAATCTTATAAAAAATCCGTATGAATATACAAATTCATATGGATTTTTTTAGTTGACATATCATCTACTCTCTCTAGATCGAAGTTACATCACATCTCTTTTTTGCATGGTGTGGTACAAACTGGTTTAGTATTAACAGTTATTACCCCATCTGATGCTGCTTCTGCTGATGATGATGCTGCACCAGCTACTGAGGTAAATCCTACCGCTAATAAAGCTGTAAAAATAAGTGCTTTCACTTTTTTCAATATACTCACCCCCTCTTTTTACTGTATTATAACTTATTTGGAATATTACGACAATACAGAAGTAATTAAACTTACACTTTATGTATTTAATAAAAGTTCAACCAAAACAATAGTATAAAGCAGGACGAACAATATTATCATGGCACTATGAAAAAATTTTCTGATATATTAAAAAATAAGAGATACAGCTATCCAACAATAAAGGGATACAGCCAATATTTCGGCATAGAAAAAATTTGCGAAATATTGTAATACCACGTTTTATAAGCACTTTGAGGCGCATTGAAATACAAAAAGAGGGAGGGTAACCCATCTCGATTACACTCACGGCTCTAACAGGGAATATGTGTTAAACTAAAACGAAAGGTAATGTTACACAAAAGGTCCATTTTAAACTCAGGAATTTGTCCTTCCAATTTTCCATTATCCAACTGCAACGGCGTACAAATTGGTTCTGGCGCGACACCATTGACACGTACATCCTTAGAAACAAAGTACGAGGACAGAGATACCATAAAGTTACTTATCGCACCTTTTGTGGCGGCATAATCCATTAAAGATAAGGACAGATCGAAAGATTGAACCGATGTGGTGGTAATAATCGCACTTCCTGGTTCAAGATGTCATTTACTTTTTCCTTACAAAAGAAAAAACACCCTATGTAAGCGAGCAGACTAGTCCAATTTTGAAATGGATAGTTTGAACACATACATACAGTGTTTTAATTACCTCTATATAGTTGGTTGAGGTTATGAAAGATATTTAATGACGTTTTTTATGTTTAGACAACTTTTCATGCTTATGCTTGTAACGCCTCAATTGTTTGAGCTACTTGCTCTTCTGTTAAATTGTGACGCACGATATAGCGGTTGCTCGCATGCTTTGTACATTCGATTGTACAGCCACCTAAATGCTTTGCTTCATTTTCTTCAGATGCGATGATTTGCTTGTTACATTCAGGGTTTGCACAGTTAATGTAACGTTCACAAGGTTCAGCGTCATAGTGATCACGACCGATAATCACATGCTCTACTTGATTGACTGGCACCGTTAAACGCTCATCAAATACGTACATTTGACCGTCCCATAATTGGCCTTTCGCAACAGGGTCTTTTCCGTATGTTGCAACACCGCCATGTAATTGACCAACATCGCCAAAGCCTTCACGTTTCATCCAGCCCGAAAACTTCTCACAACGAATCCCACCTGTGCAATATGTTAAAACATTTTTCCCTTCGAATAGCTCGCGGTTTGCACGTACCCATTCCGGTGTATCACGGAAGTTTAGTACATCTGGTCGAATCGCACCACGAAAATGGCCGACATCGTATTCATACGTGTTACGCACATCTAATACTACTGTATTTTCATCTTGCATTTCAGCAAGGAATTGTTCTGGTGACAGGTAGCGACCTGTTAAGTCATGTGGGTTTACGTCTTCTTCTAAGCCTAAGTTTACTAACTCACGACGTGGGCGTACGTGCATTTTTTTGAATGCATGGCCATCTACCGCATCAATTTTGAAGACAATGCCTTCAAATAATGAGTCTGCTTGCATGTTTGCCATGTATTGCTCTGTTTGCTCAATCGTACCTGAAACAGTACCGTTAATGCCCTCATTGGCTACTAAAATACGACCTTTTAAACCGATTTCTTTACACATAGCTAAGTGCGTCGCCGAAAACTCAGCTGGATCTTCAATCTTCGTGTAATGGTAATATAATAAAACTTGATAATTCATTGTTTTCCACCTATCATTTCAATATTTGCAGGATATTCCTGATAGTGTCTTTTACGACTTATTAACCATAAAGGATAATCATTTAAAATGCTATCGGTAATTAGACTGAAATGGTTATAAATATTGTTTTTAAAGAATTTGTGAAGTGATTAGCGGACCTTTTTTATAAAGAAGTGTATTCCACATCCTGGCCCGATTGTGGAACATAAGTTAGATATCACTATTCAACTAAACTGCTCCGTTAGTTGAATAGCAACAATCTTTTCGAAAACACCCTAATAGTTTAAAGGGACTTTAGCCTTTCTAGCTCTAATTTAATCTAACCTTATGAATGTGATGTTAATGGAAATAAAGGTCGTTCTGTTCCGAAGTTTATCATCGGTCGAATAAACAACACATCGTCCTCAACGTCTATTACTTCAGATTCAGCATCTTTACAATCAGGGATAAAGTGAAAAATAATTCTTTTTATTTCTGAGGATGTAATGTAACTTAAAACCTCCTCTATATCAATTTTCTTACGACTAACAAAGTCAAAAAGATGTAATTCTCCATCCTCTTTTTCGAATAATACAATAACGTCTTCTTCTTCGATAAAATAAATTGAATTAGGAAATACAATAAGAAAATAGAACATAAGTAAACTTTCATTTTCTTTCACATCTAAAATTGACGACGCCGGAATCCTCTCCTTTGCGTACAATTTCAATAAAGATAAATTCTGGATATCTTCAATATCTAATTTACGGATCGCTGTATTTGATTTTTTCTTTAAATTATCCACATTTAAAAAATATCTACTTTCTTGTACTTTCGAAAACCCAAACTTCGGATAAAAGTCAAGGACTGTTTCATTCGCAAATAAATAGATGATTTCATATTGGTCCTGATATATATCAATGATATGATCCATTAATTTTCGTGCTAAGTCTTTATTTCGATAATTTGGATGTGTCATTACTGTACCAATTTGTATCGCTTTATACTCTTTACCGTTTACTAATACAGCCATTTTACTTATTGATGCATTGGCAATAATTTTATCTCCATCTATATATGAATAACATATATATTGATCGTTCCAGCATCCTTTTTCATACCATTTGCTAAAATCTAAATTAAAAACTAACTTTGCTAATTCATTGAAGCTTTCTCTATATTTTAGATTGTCCTTGTAATCATATACGAATTGATAATTTGTCATAATGACGCCTCATTTCTATATTTGGTTACTTCAAACAAGATTATTTAAAACATTGCTCCCTAACCTGCTTAAAAACATAAAAAAGACTATAAGAAGAAATTCTTCTCATAGTCAAATTTAAATTCAATATAAATCATTACGCCTCTCCGTAATTTTTGTTTGCACACAGATTAACATTGAAGCAGATACACATTGTTGCTACTGCCTTGGCTTCTGCACATATAAACTATGCGACCGGATTTTGCCTTTGACACCAGCTAGAGACTTATTGACAATATTGAATATTTGATTTGAAAAGATATGATGACTTCTAATCGATAATGAGCAAATGGGCAAACTAAAAAGAACTAAGGAATAACCTTAATTAGCCATATTGCACTATAAAATTCTGTAGAATTTCCATTAGCAATTAATAAGTTTCATCATAAACAATCAAACCCTCATTTCAACATTGTATTTATCACCACTATATATTTTTCTGGATACTTTTGTAAAGAGTATTTACTTATAGCTCTATAAATGTGGTTATTATGTATATGCCAATAGACCTTCAACAAGTCAAAGATCTATTAGCTGAATTGTTGGCATTTCTATTTACTGTTTTGGTGTATTTGCGGTAAGTGGATTACTGTTTGCAACTAATTGTACTGGTGTCGTACCCTGCTGATCAGACTGTGTCATTTCTTGTGCATTGTTTACCCCAAAGCGTTTCATTACACCAAAAATAGCCGCAGCACCTATAATTCCCAATGTTAAAAATCTCACTGATAAAATTCTCCTTTCTCATACTGAATATTCTAAAACAGCTTTAGTATTGGAATTCCTATGCGGTTTATACTGTGTTAAATATACGAGTTTTTCATTTAATTTACATATAAATGGTATGAATTTCGAATGGAGGTAGAACATGAATATATTTTTGCAACAGTAGAAGATATCCCACAAATAGAAAAATTATTTGTATTAGCAGAAAATATTTTCGCTATTAACTTGTATGACAAACATGGATTAAATGAAACGAGCCGTACTGTGCGCTTAGAACTTTAAAAATATGTATTAGAGCCTGCATTGAAAAAAAGCAGGCTTTTAAATTAGGTCAAATGTAAAACCACTAAACTCAATTAAATAAAATCTTTCCACATAAAATCAATACTTAAAATACCAATTGGAAGCTCGTTAGCTATATAGTTTTTTCCAACGGCCACTTTTGGTTTTCGGAAACATACAAGATTATTATAATAACCAAAAGCTCGGCAAATAGACGGACGTACCGAATGAATACCACATTGGTCATTTATTTCGTCATAAAAGATACAGGTTCCATAAAGACGTTGTTGATTTTGTAAATCTAAGCTCATCTTTTTAGGCATCGCTTTGATTTTCTTTTTTATTTTCTTTAACTCTTGTTCTGTAATTGGAACAGGCCCACAACACATCCCTCTACAGCCTTTACAGGGTAATTTTTCCATAAAACAATCATCTCCTAGAAAAAGCAAGTGTTATAATTCGTTTTTTGATTGGATTCTCTAGTTAATTAACCTAAATAAAGCAAAAAAATAGGATTCCCCTGGCCAGGAGAATCCTATTTTACACTTAAAATCAATAATTGTAAATTATAGCACAAATTAATTATTTTGTCAATTTTACACACTAAGAAATTTCTATTTTTTAACATCATATTTATTTAAAAAACCAATGATAACTTTATTAATTTTTTAAATTGTGTTTTTCCGATGGATGTATCCACAAAAGCTCTTTCAACTTCAAAATTATAAGAATTTAAATACTGCTTAGATGATTCAAAATTTCCAATCTACCTTTTTCACCATTAGAACCCTCCTGCAATAATTTTACAGGATTTGACTAATGTTTATAACACTTTATTTAAAATGTGTACTCCTCACCATCTTCCGGTACGAATACATGTGCAGCAATTCCTTTTTCATGTATAAAGCTTTTTAAATCTGCTCTTGATAATGCCCAATGGTTGACCGCTTCCATATGACTAACGATAATTTTCGAGTTTGCAGCCGCTTTATGAACTTCATAAATATCATCTTTACCCATTATGAGAGAGCCACCCTCCAAAAATTGATTGTCTCCCCCATTAACGACAATAATTTCTGGATGATTTTTTTTGAGCACTTCTTGTACTCCGTCATACCATACAGTATCTCCAGCAATATATAATTTTTTCTCGTTCGGATGGTTAAAGACAACTCCACATACTTGACCAATAAATTTTAAAACTTCTCCCCTGCCGTGTTGACCTTTTGTTTTGATTAATTGAATACCTTCAATTACAGTATCTTCTTGTAAAACTTCGACATTGAAAAAGCCAGCTTTTTTAACTTCATTGGCATCCTCTTCATTTTGCACAAACATTTTAAGATCTTTCGGTAGTATTTCTTTAGCGACTTCATCAAAATGATCTAAATGTAAATGAGTTACGATTACTGCATCGACATTAATGAGTTTGTCAATAGATGTTGGTAAATCAACTAATGGGTTATTTTGATCCTGTCTCACCGAATTTTGCACAGGAGGATATGCACCTTTATTTGCTAAAACTGGGTCAATTAAAAACCTTTTCCCTGCATATTCTATAACTAAAGTGGCATTGCGAATTTGTTGGATTTTCATATTTATAACTCCTTTTCTTTAAATTACATTTAGTTTATACTATGTCCAAATAGTAATTACATAGATAAAATCAAGTCTTTTATCAATTTGACTTGAATAATGAAAGGAGTTACAACATGTTAGATAGTACGGATCTGCGTATACTAGATGAGCTTTCTAAAAACAGTCGTATTACGATGAAGGAGTTGGGTGAGAAGGTTCATTTGACTGGGCAAGCGGCGTCAGCGAGGGTGTCAAGACTTGAAGATAATGGGGTCATCGAGAGCTATACTATTGATGTGAATCCTATAAAATTAGGTAGCAATGTCCATGCATTTATTAATATTTATACTAAAAGTCCGCACCATGAACCTTATCTGTCGTTTTTAAAAACACAGCAGCAATTTATTGTTAATAATTTTAAAATCAGTGGAGATAGCTGCTATCTTCTTGAATGCAGGTTTCCGTCAAACGAAGTATTAGATCAATTTTTAGTTGATTTAAATAAGCATGCAAACTATAAATTGTCTATTGTCATTAGTAAATAATGAGATACCAGGCTCGCTCCGTAGTAAGCCTGGTATTAATTCATATTGTTGTAATAAAGTTTTTTAATTCTCCACTTTCACATAAACACTACCAACTAATTTTCCATCAAGTTTCCACATGCCACTTGTTGGGAAAGTCATATTTGTTGGAGCATGGTTATCTGCTCCACTATTCGGTCCAAGTAACCTTAGCATCTGTAACCCATTCAAATTCTTTATGCGTTAATTGGTGAGTACCCTTTACACTAAAGAAATCTCCTGTTTTTACGCTTTCTCCCCAAAAGTGCCAGCCGTATTTTCCTGGTTTACTAGTAAATAATTTTCTTTCTTTAGTATGCGTAAATCCAATTAATTGTGGTTCACCGATTAGGCTTAAATTTTCAGAAGTAAGTACTCGCTTTCTTTCCACTCGTTTTCCTTTGCTAGAACTTCTCCAACATGTCTCGAACCATTATCCTCTGATTCTTTGAGAGCAACCTAGTAATACCAATCCACATATTGTGATGAAGCCTATAATTCTTTTCACCAATTTCCCCTTTTTAATGTCCAACGACTGTTTTCCATTTTTTGTTATATGATTTATCATTGTCTTTTCCGTTATATTCTAAGTGTAATTGCACAATCTAAAACGTAACTAAACAATAACGGAGGTTATAACAATGAAAAAATTCTTGTATATCGGAGCAATGGCAGCATTCTTACTAACTGCTTGTTCTTCTCATGACGAAGCTCCAGCAAGTGAACAAGCAGAAGCAAAAGAAAAAACAGTCAATGCTGAAACAAAAGAAAATCTTGAGAAAAGTTTTCTATATGAAGCAGAAGATCCGTTTACAGAATAGTTGAAGAGGACAGATAACTAATTAAAGTTATCTGTTCTTTATTGTGTACTTTTAAAATTTCAACAACTTGCGAATTATATAAGAACCAGACAAAAACGATCAATCTTATCATGTGGATTTTGATCAGTCATATGCGTATCTTATGCTCTTACGTACGGAAAGCGGATAGATCTTCGTATTCCACTATCGAAAATTCCGTGACATCCGCTGAAAAGTAGCTTAAATGCACTTTTATCTCTACACATATATAGGTGGGAGACATCTGTAACTATCATTGCTCAAACACATGTAGCTGACGCTTTACGCTACCAAAAAATGCTAAAAGAACTTTAAAACTGCACCTCCATTTAAAGAAGGTGCAGCTCATATTGAATGTCCTTATTTTACCTTCATTCAGGCTTAAATTTCTTTGATATTTCTTTCTTTTTAAGAACAACAAATGATATTACTGTCCCTTGGTTTAGGTCACTTTTTATTTGAAGTCCCTTACCGTAATGTTGTTTTAAACGAAGATCTGTATTAAGCAACCCAATTCCAGTTGTTGTCTCCGATCTTCTAACAAGTAAACGTTCCATCGTCGCATTATCCATTCCAATACCATCATCCGACACAGTTATCTCAATGTACGTGTCGTAATCTACAATGCGAATATGAATATTCCCACCATTTTCACGGGGCAAAATACCATGTTTCAAGGCATTTTCAATCAATGGTTGGATGATTAGTGATGGTATCAAGACGTTAGTCGAGACTTCCAAATCCCACGTTACATTTATCCGCTCCCCAAAACGTTCCTTATAAATATATAGATAGGATCGAACAAGATTTAGCTCATCCTCAATTGGAACAAGTTCATCAATATTTTGGAACTTAAATGACTCCCTTAAAAAATCACTCAGTGCTTCAAGTAACTTACTAGTTCGCTCGATATCAATGTCACTTAACGTAATAATGGCATTTAATGTGTTAAATAAAAAATGAGGCTGTATTTGTGCCTGAAGCCAAGCTGCCTCCATTCTAAGTCTTTCTTGTGCAGATTGTTTAACGTCAGTTAGAGCCTTTACCCTTGACCTTAACTCTAAAGCGTCCACAGGCTTAGTGACATAATCATTAGCACCAGATAAGAATCCATTTTTAATGTCTTGAGACTGACTTCTCGCCGTAAGAAGTAACACAGGAAGTTCTGTTATTGAAAATTGCTGACGAATTGTACGCACTAATTCATACCCAGACATATTCGGCATCATCACATCTGAAATAACCAAATCCCATTCTTGAGACATTAATTTTTCGAGGGCTTTACTACCACTTGTGACAGTTACTAAGTCGTATTTTTCTATTGAAAGTATTGTTTCGATCACTCTTAAGTTAACTGGATCATCATCGACGACCAAAATTTTAGGTCGATTTGCTTCAATGATTGAATGGTTCTCTGCCTGAGAATCGAATGTGTTTATAGAAGGCACTACCGTTAAATCTTCCTTCATACTCGATAGCAGCGCCACATTTTCTGTAGCATCTTGCTCATCAGTTGAGTCAGATATGGGTAAGGTAAATGTAAATTCTGACCCTTTTCCAACAGCTGAAATTGCCTGTAATGTTCCCCCATGTAGTTCAACTAAACGTTTACTAATACTGAGTCCTAGCCCAAATCCGCCTTCAATCATTGCCTTACTAAGGGTACCCTGCTCATACGGTTCAAAAATACGTTGAATGGTTTCCTCATCAATACCAATACCAGTATCCGAAATTACAATTTCCGCCATACCATTTTTCACATGACCTGAAATTTTCACTTCACCTTCGTTCGTGTATTTCACTGCATTATGAAGTAAGTTGAAAACAATTTGAATAGCTCTATTTTCATCAGCAACTACTTTTGGAAAATTTTCAGGAATTTGATTAACTAACTGAATCTGCTTTCCTTCATTCATAACATAAAGCATATCTAATACACCCGATACAATTGAGTGAATCGAAAAAGTTTGAAGCTTTAGTTTGGGGTTATTTTCTTTTAAGCTCATCACATCTAGTAAATCATTTAACATTAGTGACATACGTCGTCCTACAGACAGAACTGTTTCTAAATCCTTGACACTTTTGTCACTGAGCACTTGATTTTCCCTTTCCAAAACGGCTTTTGAAATGTTAAGGATGCCATGAAGTGGATTTCGTAATTCATGAGACGTATTGGCAAGGAATTCATCCTTTAACTTATCTGTCTTTTGGAGCTTAATAGCAAGTTCTTTCGTTTCCGAATGGACTTTAGCATATCCTTTAAACCATAAAATAGCCAAACAAGCCACTGTTAATACAAGATCAAATGGATACATGATCACTTTTATTCCAAAAATAAGAAGTAGACCATCCCAAATAAGATTATTACCAAATGCTAAAATGGCAAAAAGTAAAAAAATATTACTTTTAATCTCTTTAATAGATTCTCGAATTACTGTTAGGATCGTTATAACAATCGGGATCCCTAAAATAATTATGTAAATGCCTTGATTGATTACTATATAGCGAGTAGACAACACGATTGTCAACAATGATGCGATACCACAGAAAATACTAAACAAACGAATATATTTTCTCACATGTTGAGGTAACCAATGTTTTATGCATTGAAGCATTGAAAAGCCTATGCCGACCATAGAAAGATGAACTAATTTAAAAGCCCAGTCGTAACTAATCGGAAACCAATAAGATAATAATTTGTCATCGCTTCCTAATAGGAAATAAATCATACAGCTAATCGATAACATTGAAAAGTAAAGTAATCTTCTTTCTTCCATGTTTCCAACAAAAAATAAAATAATGGAATAGATAGCATGTAGTAAAAAAACAACTGCTACTAGTTGTTGCATATTGATCGACAATTGAGTTTCACGAGCTAATATATCTTCTTTTCCAAATTTAATGGAGCGAACAATTCCACCGTTACGAGGGTCCTTAAAGTTTGAAGCCTGAACAATAATGTCGATTTCTTTGTGACCGTTCGCTTCAAAAGAAGCAGTAATCGGAATATTCTTGGCAACTGTTTTTTCTGCATTTTCCCCTATTTGACCTGATTTTGCCAGCCGCCTACCATTTACATATATTTCTGAGGAACTTCGAACACTCGGAACTCGAATACTGTAAGTTATATTGTCTTCTGGATTAACGAGTAATTTTAAGCGATAAGTACCGTAACCATAAGGTGTTATCTCTCCCTCTTGTAAAGATGAGCTCCACCCTTTAGGAACCTGTATGTATTTAGCATTCTTCGAGGATTCTAATTGCTGTTCTTCACTAATCAACCATTTATAAGGATAAAATTCCCACTCTCCATCAAGTGTAACTGCATGACCGTCATTTATATCCCAATTTCTTAAATCCAATTGACCTTTTTCCGCATGTGGTTGATCTGTATTATTAAATACATGTAGCCATAAAATTCGTGAGCCTGTTAGAATTATTATAAACAAGCTAATGATGAGAGCAATTTTTTTCTTTTGCATTAAAAATAATTGTCAAAAGGTAGTTTGTGTTTTTCTGTTATAACACAAGTTCCTTAGGCCAAACCACACCTCCTACGATATATTATCCTAACAGAGTTACCGTTACTTTTAAATCTAATTTTTTCTCTAAAATCCAAATTTTACATTTCGTTAATATTAAAAAGCCTTTTATATAACAGATAAAAGGCTTTTAATATTAATTCAGATTTTCATGGAGAATCCAATTTTATGTAGTCAATATCATACAATAATTGTATATGTGCTAAAGGGATTCTTGTGATGTTAGATGAAAGAACCGTTCACTTTGACTACGATATCAGAATTAAGCTCATCATTTTCACGGAATCATGCGAAAAGTAACCAAAGAGATTACCGGAAAAGAATATTTTGCCTACTCCGGTTGATTATTGTATCGATACTTCCTTTACACTAGCTTTAACTGTTTCAAAGCATAATCTGTTGTCATTGTAATGTTTTCTGGTATTTCATCTATTGAGAACCACTTAACTTCCTCTAAAGCATGCGGCTCTCTATTTTGTACTTCCCCATTCGTAATACGAGCAGCGAAAGTAGGTGCAACATAGTGAATATCTTCTGAATGAATAATATGATTGGTCACACATACTAATTGAGTTATTTCGATATCCACACCAAGTTCTTCCTTAATTTCTCGTATAATTGCGTTTTCTATTGTTTCCATATAGTCTACCTTGCCACCAGGTAAGCTCCAACAGCCGGCTTCAGGTGCTTTTTTACGTAAAACGAGTAAAATCTTGTTGGACTGATCTAGGATAACTGCTCCCACGCCAACTTTAGGTAATTTCTCTTTTTCCATTTTTATTCCTTCCTCTACTAGAATACTTTTAATATTTGTTAATTATTATATACGAATTCTTCCTCATTCGGGGTCACTTTTATCAGTGAGGCTTTTTATCTTTATTGCTATAATTTATAAAGTTTTAGCAGATTAATGTCAGCGTTGCTTTTTTCTATGTACAAAGATTTCAATAATATAAAACGCGCAGATGAGTGTCTACTTTAAATATTTATTCATAGATCTCACAGTCAAGAATAGTGTGGCTTAATTAAGGAACACTAAATAGAGGTGTTGTTGCTTATGAAAAATTACATTATTTTACTGCTTACACTTTTTCTTGTTGTTTTTATTAGCGTTGCAGAAGCAAAAAATGAAGAATATGAAATTGTTTCAAAATTAAGCAATGAAAAAATAACTTTGTATGCAAAGAATATAGGAAGTCTATACCGAGATTTTAAACTGGACTTCAAAGGGGAATCTTATTTTAGACCTTATTGGATGAACGTTACTAACCCAGCTTATGCCCCACAAATATATTATGAAGACATCAATAAAGATGGGGAGAAAGAGTTAATCATTATCTTAACAAAGGGGTATGGCACTGGTGTGTTAGATGAAGAGGTTCATGTATATAGACATACTAATGGATTAATTGACGTTCTTGTTGATAATCCTATTGCCATTATTAACAAAAGCGTAAAAACTAGTTTAACGACTAATTCAGCCGAAATTAGATTGTATGACAAAGTGTATAAAATTGACATATCCCCCATAGATATACAACCTGCAAACATGTTTGATGATATCGCCTTTGGAAGTTCTATTCATTATGAAGTACAAGACAATCAACTTATTGTAAGAGTAAGTGGACAAATATCTCCTGCCAGTTTTGTCGGTGAAATAGTTATTGTTTATGAATATCGTGACAAAATGTATCAAGCAAAATCCATTGAATTCCAGCCATACAACTAATTTCAATAATACTGTTGCCTTTGATCTTGCGCAATCTGAAATATAGAGAAACTTTAATCATATACATTTATGTCTATTTCATTATTTATTGGAATCAAATCCTGATCACTAGTCCCCTAAATCCATTTCCTTTAAAAATTTATATAAAGACATACAAAAAAATGAAAGTCCAACCAATAGCAGAATTCCACCAAATATGAAATTCGATAAAATGTAACCTTTCGTTATTACTAGGAAACTATCTGTATCCATGCTTCCACCCATTGATGTACTTAAGTACTCATTCGCTGAATCAGCACCATTTTCAACACCATTTATTATTATTAAAAATCCAATTGCGCTTAGGACAAATGTAAATATTACAAATCCATACTTTTTTATATCCTTCATATTTTCATCCACTTTCTCTTTTATTTCATCGTTTTAGCGATAAAAACCAAGACAGCAATTAAACAGTCTTGGTCTTGACCACTCATGATGTTTTATCCTTTATTAAAGAAAAAATATTAGTGTCAAACGGAACACCATTTTGGTGCATATAATTTTTAAATATCCCTTCTTTTTCAAAGCCCAATTTTGTTAATAGCTTGTTTGAAGCTTCATTTTCAGTAAAAACAATAGCTCCAATACGCATTAAATCCATCTCTTGAAAGCCAAATGATATTACTCTATTAACGGCCTCCTTGGCATACCCTTTGCCCCAGCTCTCCGGAAAAAGTGCGTAGCTAATGTCAGCTCTTTTATGCTCTGTGGACCACTCTTGAAAACCAATCGTACCAATAATACCTTCTTGCCCTTTTAATGCAATTCCCCATTTAATACCACGTTTTTCATCATAATTCTTTGAAAAATTTTTAATTATTTGTTTAACCTGCTCTATACTTGTTAATGGATTCTGACCATAATGGCGTAACACATCAGCATTAGAAAAGCAATTTAAAACATCTTGGGCGTCATGTTCAGTAAGTTCTCTTAACACTAATCGTTCAGTCTCTAAAATAGGAATCATCTTCTTCACTCCACTTCCAAATAAGTTATAGGTTAGATTCTATATAAAAAGAGTGAGAGTTGCATTACTATTTTAAAAATTTCTAAAATAATAGATGTATTCAAGAAATTCGATGGCAGAATATTGTCCAGCTTCATCACAAATTTAACAAGCTTATTCAATTAGATAAAAAATCCTATAAATAAATAAGAAAATAACGATTGGTAGCAAATATGGAATGGCGCCATAATTCACTTGGCATTTTCGAAATCAAGGGCCGCTAAAAAATTGCTGGTTAATGAGGGATAGTACGTGTGTGTGGCTACTTCACGCTGTGATGTTTTCTTGAATTAATCCCAGATATATGAATTTCGTTTTCCCATTACTAGATAGCCCATGAATTCAACAGATGAGGGAATTGGCCCTAACTTCTTTGCTCTATACTACATAGTATAAAGTTAAAAAGGATTTGATCATAAGTATAGTTTGAATATCCATTTAGTAGCTTTAACCATTGTAAATAAACGATAAATTTTGTGAACCATGCTTTGTAATAACAGTTGTGCACCTTTTCCCTTCTTCGCAATGCGCTCAGGTGTATATAAAAAGGGAAAGGACAATAAGGGTATGGTGTAATGCTCCAGCTGCTTTTTATAAAATAAAAACTTTTCTTTCTACAATTAATAATGCTAGAAATTTTATAAAGGAGGGAAACTGTTTGAGTTATTCAGGTTATGGAACAGGCACGAGTCTTGCCTTTGCAATTGTATTATTCGTTCTTTTGATTATTGCCGGCCTTGGCCTATTTTATTTATTAAGAACTATAGTATGGAGCGGTGTGTAGTAATGCATCATATTCCAAAAGTTAAATAAAAAATGAGCTAAATGACACTAAATTTAGCTTCATTCCAGGGCTTGCGTGTATGAATATTACCCATAACGGAAGTCCTTTTTTCATGTTTTCATATAATTTTGGGAAGTCGATTTCCCCCTAAATTTCTTTACATCCTTTAATTAGGGAAAAGATAAGTTTTTAATGATTAAACTTTCTGGTAAAATAAGTGTAAGAAATTGTAATATTTTCAGATGAACAATAGATTATCAGGAGGGAAAAAAGTGAAAAAATCATTTTGCTTGAAAGAAAAATTTCTCTTATTTCTTTGCCTCTCACTTGTAGTTTTATCGGGATGTGTAACTAATGACAATCCTACGCCAAAGGATTTTCTTAAAGATGGTAAAGCAGACATCTTTGTTCTTGATGATATTGTATATTCTAATGTTGAAAACATAGATTGGGTAAAAGAATTAGATTACACAATAGGTGAGAAAATTGGTGTAATAACAAAACAAACCAATAAAGCTAAGGGTTTTGAAAACGGAACATCTAACAAACTACCCGTTGGAACCATAATTTATGAAACCGATACACCAATCAATATTACTATTGTAGATGGCAAGGAAATACCTTATCTGAAGATGCTCGAAGGATAATAGATAAGTATCAAGTTAAATATCTAATTTCATTTTTCTACTTACGCTTTTCATATTAAAATGTTTATAAAATTCAATTGCTTTCGTATTAAATTCCCAAACATTTAACTCGACTGAGTCAACTTTCTTTTCTTTAGCCCAAGTTATACAAGCATTAAACAATATTTTCCCCATTCCTTTTCTTTGTAAGTTCGCTTTTACACCAAAATCGTGTATGTAAGCATATTTCCTTTGAACAAGCGACTCGAAAGGTGGAGAAGCTTCAACACTTATAACTGCGAAGCCTACTACAATTTCATCTTCCCTCGCAATTAGAATGTCACTCTCTTCGTTATCAATTAATTCTTTATAATAGGATTCGGGCATTACAGATTCAACGCTTTTAAAAATCGTTGGTTCTTCCAATACATGCTCTTCATGCCCTTCTTTTACAATTTCATTCACAGCAAAATAATCTTCCTCTGTTGCGATAAAAACTTCGATTGTCATCATTACATCCCCCTTATTTTCATAAAATAAAAACCTTGTCCCCTCAATGTATCTTTTAATAATCAATTTATCTTTCCAATTATTATTTTCCTATACATCCCATTTAGCATTATTGGTGTATCTTCTACAACTACTATATTTTCAGGTGAAATTTCTTCAAAGCTCCGGCCAATATCAGTTCCTAATAAGCTAATAATAGGTCTTAGCAACATTTTAGGTAAGGACAGTTTTTTGTTTTTAGGGACAAATTTATCAAAAACTATTATTTTTCCTTCCGGCTTTAAAACCCTTATCATCTCTTGAAAACATTTAGTTGCATCAGGAACTACCGAAAGGATTAAACTAGCTACGATAATATCAAACGATTCATTTTCAAATTCCATTTTTTGAGCATCCATTTCTAAAAATGTAATTGTGGAATTTCCAAACTTTTTTCTTGCTTTTCTTAGCATATCAGGAGAATAATCAATTGCCGTTATATTTAGGTTAGCGTGATGTATTAACTCTAAATCAGCTCCTGTTCCTACACCGACGAACAGGATCTTTTGTTGATTATTGAATGGTATGGATTGAAATATTTGTTTTCGTGCATACAAAAAAAATTCCCGAATTAAAGAACTTGTCGTAAATTGGAGAACCAATCTTATATATAAATTTATTCCAAGAATTATTCAAACTTCTTCACTACCACTTCAATATTAATCCTCATCTTAAATCAATAATACATCACGCCATTCCCATTTTGTATAAAATTACCTATTAATATAAAAAACCGAATACTCATTATCAATAAAATATTGAGTACCGGTCATATGTTTATATTGTTCTCAAAAACATTAATAAGGGATATTAAAAATTATTCTAGACACCACTTAATAATAAGTCCTGCATGTGTAAGACCTCCACCAAACCCATAGATTAATAAAGTATCCCCATTATTTAATTTCCCTTCGTTTATGCCTAACTGTAAGGCCAATGGAATAGAAACGGATGATGTATTTCCCATATACTCAACACTAGTTAATGTTTTATCTAGGCTAATACCTGATTTTTCACAAATGGATTCTATCATTCTTAAATTAGCACTATGAGGCACAAACCAATCTATTTCATGTAGTTGCATTTCTGCTTGCTGTAGTAATTTCTCTATACCTATAGGAAGTGTACGCGATGCCCATTTATATACCTCTCTTCCATTTTGAACTATTTTCCCTGACGTATTCAATGCTGAACCGTGCATAGTAGTTGATAAATTAGTTAAGTATAAATGCTTTCCTCCTGCACCATTTGTACCTATATGACTAGCGATAAAGCTTGGCATTGCTTCATCCTTTTCTATTAAAACTGCTGCAGCTCCATCCCCAAATAAGATACATGTCGTTCGATCTGTATAGTCCGTAACTTTAGATAAAGCTTCCGTCGTTATAAATAAAATTTTACGATGGAGTCCTGATGTAATTAACCCGTTCGCTACATGTAATCCATATGTAAATCCAGCACAAGCTGCGTGAAGATCTAATGCACCTACATCTTTCATTTGAAAGTGTTCTTGGATTTGGCAAGCTACACTTGGAAAGGCATAATCAGGTGTAGTTGTTGCAACGAGAATTAAATCTATATCCGAAAGATCCTTTTGATATTGTTCAACCAAATTTTCTATAGCTTTAAAGGCTAATGTTGACGCAAATTCATTCTCACTTGTTATTCTTCGTTCCTTCATGCCAGTCCTTTGTACAATCCAATCATCGTTCGTCTCTACTATCTTTTCTAAATCATCATTTGTTAGCCTATTTTCGGGAACATAAGTACCTATTGCTGTTATTCTTGCTTTTGATTGAATGTTAATCATTCAACATCTCACTCCTTTTTTATATTCAAGTACTATTACTTAACAATACAAATTAAGGTTCTTCAAAACTTTGTAGTTCCTTTAATATGTATTATTTTTCATCATAAGAAATACCTTAGACTAAAATAATTTTTATCACCTCATTTTAGTAACTGGTACTAATTATAAGTAAAATAAGAAATATATTCAACTTTGACACCTAAATAAAAGGCATCAAGAAACTCTTGATACCTTAGTTAACAACATTCCTTAACCACGACCAGCTTGGAATTCAGGATATAAAGTCATTCCACCATCCGCAAATAAAGTAATCCCTGTTACATAACTAGCCTGCGATGAAGCAAGCCATACTGCGACTGCAGCAATTTCCTCTGGTTTTCCGATATACCCCATCGGAACCATGCTTTCTACATCTGCACGTTTTGCTGGATCTGCAAACTTTTCTGCATTTATGGGTGTATTGATCGCTCCAGGTCCGATGTTATTGACACGAATTCCTTTTGGAGCATATTCTAACGCTAAAGTTTCAGTCATTAATTTAATGCCCCCTTTACTAGCGGCATAATGCACGAACAAAGGCCAAGGAATTTTCTCATGAACACTGGACATATTGATTACAGTACCTTTAATATCGTTCTCCACGAAGTATTTAATCGCTTCTCGACATCCTAAAAACGCACCCGTTAAATTTGTATTGATGACTCTATTCCAATCACTTAACGGCATTTCATGAGAAGCTACTGGATTTTCTATTCCTGCGTTATTAATCATGACATCGAGAGTTCCAAACTCTTTTACAGCTGTTTGAACGAGATTAATAACATCCGCTTCAACTGTAACATCGCCCTTTACAGCAATGGCCTCCCCACCGGCTTTTTTAACTTCTTCAACGACAGCTTTAACATCCGCTTCATTTGAACGGTAATTAATAACTACTTTCGCTTTTTCTGCTGCGAAGCGAATACCCATCGCTTTACCTAATCCCGTTGCAGCACCTGTAATCACAACAACTTTTCCTTCTAAATCTGGATACATACAATGCCCTCCCTTTTATTTTTTCGCAATCCCTAACATAATGCCAGCAGCAACTATAAAAACAATCCCTATGATAATTGCAATGAATTGCCGTTTTGTTTTTTTCTCACCTAATATAAAAATTCCGCCTAAAGTGGAGATGATGATCCCCATTTGGGAGAGAGAAAAACTTGTTGCGACACCTACACGTGGTTGAGATATGAATAAAAACATATTTCCGGCCGCCCAGATTAAACCTGGGATAATATTACGAAACGCATATTTATTAAATGGTTTATGCTTAAAGGTTAATAAAACCCCACCTATTACCATCCCGATTGCTTGTGGTAATAAAGCAGACCATCCACTAACATTGAATAAACGTATTACCACCACATATACTAAATATCCAAACGTTGAAACAAGTAAAATTAAAATCCCTTTTTTCAAATTGCTTCCGTGATCTTCTTTTTTCTCCTCTGGATTTGGAAGAGATGTAAGTACGATCCCTATAATAATACTTATAAGTGCAAGAACACCTAAAATAACCGACATTGTTGTCGACCATTCATGGAACACAATTACACCAAATAAAGTTGTGGACACTAATTGTAGCCCTGTCGAAATAGGCATTGTTTTGGAAACACCCATTAAATCAATACTTTTCAATTGGTTTACTTGTCCTAAGGCCCAAAAGAGACCTGATACAATTCCGACTCCAAACACTAATGGTGTTAACTCAGGCTTTACAAAAAAATAAATACCTATTGAGAAAATAAGTGCACCAAATGTAGTCCCTAGTACTTGACTATAGGGTCCACCACCGAGCTTGACGTTAAATAATACTATACTTCCCCAAAAGAGAGCTGGTAATAATGCAAGGATAATATCCATTTCTTTCACCTCTCTAAATGCTTTATTTGATTCTGATTATTGTTACTTGAAACAAAACATCCATAATACTTTTTTATGATGTACCAAGGTAAATTTTTTATACTTTTAACTTAGAACCACGATTTTAGTTTTGCTTAATTTGTAATGTAAAACTTGCACTTTCATAACGCAAAATAACCAAGATGGCAACTAAGCTATCTTGGTCCTCAATATTATAAGTCACTTTTTTTATATTTTTTATTCATTACTAAGGCAATCAACTCTACAATAGTAGTTATCCCATCATAATATAAATTAAGCTATTATTTAGCTTACACACCGCCTTGAATTGTTACTGAGGGTCACTTCCATATGGTGGCCCTTTTTTATTGTTAAATTTTTTTCGAGTTTCTCATTTTAAAGGACTTTTTGTTGGATAAATACCTCCACTATTTTCTATAAAGGTACATATTATAGTTGTAGAAAGGAGGAATTCTTTATGGGATGCTTCGGAAACTATGGCAATTACAACAATTGTTGCTACGGAGGTTATAGCTATGGAGGTGGCAATAACGGTTCAACATTTGTTCTAATTGTTGTTCTGTTCATTCTTTTAATTATTGTCGGCGCTACTTTCATAAAATAAACAGGGTGAAATTGTTTAGCATACCTGTTCATTCAAGGTCACTTCCACAGAGTGACCTTTTTTAGATGAGATAATGTGCCGCCCTTTAGGGTATGAATTTGCCCAACGATCCAGCCTCAATTAATTATTCCCCGTCACAAAATAAGTCAAAATTTCACTAGTGCCAACAATTATTTATTCTTTACATTATCGTTTTTTATCCATACGTATCGCGGGCACTAGCTTCAGGCTATTAATAAATTATACTCAATACCTCGCCTTATGCTCATTTAGGGAAAACTAAGTTATTCCTGCCTCCAAAAATGATAAGTTAAGGATCACTTTCCTCCGCTGACCCTATATATATAAACCTTAATTAATGAACAATAGTCTCAGTTCAGGAAATTGTAAATTTAATTAGTCACCTTTTTTACACTTAAAGCATTCCAAATAATTATTTACAGGAAATGGAACGGCGAACTCTTTATAAAGATATTGTCGTTTCTTTTTTTATAGATATATTAGTAATAGCGTGGGTTCGGATAGTGGTGGTGGTGGTGGTGCGGATGGCGATGATGTGATGGATATGTTGTATGGGTTGGGTAGTAATGCATTGGGTAGTAATGGTGGGTTGGATAGTGATGAGTCGGATAAACATGGGCTGGAGCAGTAACCGGGTAATATGGATGTCTCCCACCATGTTGTCCCCCATAAGTATCATGTCCGTAATCGTATCGCATATCTTTTCCTCCTTTCGATTTCGATATAGGTTATGCTATAAAAGGATTAACAGTCTACGCAGATGCCTATTTGCTAGTCAAATTGCCTCCTCTTCACACCTACAAACAGAAGAACAATCACCATTTCTACTAATTTTTCTACACTGAATACCATTAATTGAGCATGTTTTTTATCTACAATGTATGTTTTCTATAATTTAAATGGACTGTAGAGTTAATAAAAGAAAAAAGATACAGCTCGCTTTTGTCGACACAATAAATAAGCTGTTTATATGACAATACGAAAGCCCACAATCATTCAACTTATCACATCGAATCTACTAGCATAGCATTTTTTTCATGTATACCTAAATAATACCTTATTCGTGTTATAATTCTGTTGAGTATAGAAGTAGAAATTAAATTAAGCACAATTAAGGAGCGAAATTCATGATCGATAAAAAATGTAAAAGATGTGGAAAAACCCAATTTACAGAGGCTACAGATTACATACCTATAAAACCAAGTAAAGGCTCATTTAAAGGGGCAAACAAGATCTACACATTTTGCTTAGATTGTGGTGAAGTTGACTCAATTCGTATCGAAAATACAACTATTTTTAATAAATAGGCTTTTAAAAATAGAGCGATAATGGCCCACATATAAAAAAATGAATATCCTATAATTTCAAACCTTTTGTGAGTGTGTTTGTAATCATGATGGCCATTCGTAATTTACTAAATCCCACCAATTGATCAATAGCATGATTTTAATACTTCAAAGTGAAGGAATTTGACACAACAATTTCGAATATTAAAGATGTATTTATTCGTACAAGTCTTTGTGAAGAACATTTGACAAACAAATTCGACTGTGAAAATTGAGTATTTGATTTCGTAAAGGAGAGATTTTAATGAGTATCGTTATCAAAAGAACCAATGAAACTGAAGCTCCTATTCTTTTAGAAATACAGAAAGAAGCATTTGAAGATGATTTAAGAAAGTATGAAGACCATGATACAAGTCCAGTAAATGAACCGATCGAACGATTACTTCGAAAAATTGAACTCTTTATACACTATACCATATGGCACAATAATGTGATTATTGGGGGTATAGATGTGCGTGATTTAAAAGATAACAAATATCGATTAAACAGAATATTCATCTCAAATAAATATCAAAACAAAGGGCTTGGTAGCCAGATAATGCAATTGGTAGAAGAAGAATTTCCTTCAGCAGTTGAATGGGTTTTAGATACACCACATTTAAATATTAGAAATCATCACTTCTACGAAAAATTGGGCTATAAGAAAATCGGTCAACATCAAATAAATGAAAAGCTTATTTTATTTGATTATACAAAAAAGATAATGTAATGTTCGATTACACAAAAATTGTAAATTTCTATTTAATATTAATATGACTGTCTATAATTCAGTTTTTGATAGTGAGAGCATAGAACAAACAAAAAGACTACTCATCACAGAGTAATCCATTTTTGTTTGTTGTTTAAAATTGTAATTTCGCATTTTCCTGATGCTTCAATATATTAAATTTTCGTTGGATATACCATTCCACAACTATTAAATTGGGTATCCAACATAACCAAGCGATTATAGAGTAGCTAAGATTAAAATGTTCAAACCCAAATAGTATAGTAAACAAGACAAGCCATATTCTTAATGTGACAGCTGCAAAGGTTAAAGAATAATTTCTTATCATCCACTTTTGATGATCAAAAACTTTTTTATTTTTAATTTTAGCAAAAGCTTGTAATGCTGTTATCAACCAAAATGTAGATAAGAAACCAAACCCCAACTGAGACATCAATCCTCCTGTAGCATAAAAGGCTAAATAAAGCCCTGAAACGCTTCCTAATAAAATACCTATCAAATAAATTTTCCCCATCATACGATGACGTTTTATATTTTTTTCTCTAAACTTCGAAAATAAAGTAAAGGGACCAATGACTAAAGCCACTACTCCAGATATGATATGCAAATAAAGCATTATGTACCAAAACGAACTCAATGTTGCATTTAACATAAGCTTTAATTTAACAAATCCTGCTTGATGCGCATCCATGAAGAAATATTGAACAACTGAATAACAAGATATTAAAATAGCTAAACAAATCAATATAAGCCAAGTTTTTTTATGCATCTTTCTACCTCCTATTTTTTAATGTCGGATTTTGCGTTCAAAAGAATCTCCTCACTTCATCTATATGCTATTTAAGTACTTGTTTTGTTATGTATGATTTCTTTCTGTTCTTACTGTAACATTTAATTTCACGACATCCCCTTCCCACCTAATAAGTGGTAAAAAAATGCGCGTAAGAGGTTTTATTTTTTAAATGAAATTTGAACCATATAGAATTTTTTGATATTTCTTAGATTGCCATGCTTTCTCTCCCTATGGATAAAAGGATAGTAGAGTTGACTTATATTTATAATTTTGGCATAATTTAAATAACTCAATCAAGAACGTGAAAAATAGTTTGAAAGGAGGTATAAGGCAGTGGATAAATTACGTTTACACTCTTCAAAATAAAATTTTGAGGAGGAAGAAAAATGACAATTATATTTAAAGAAGAAAAGTATATTGATAAGAACGATTTAAAAGTACTATATGAGGATGTAGAATGGTATGCATATACAAAAGATTTAGACCAGTTACAGCAAGCATTGTTAAACTCTATCTATGTATTATCTGCATGGGAAAATGATCAATTAATTGGTTTAACAAGAGTTGTGGGTGATGGTCTTACAATCCTTTATATACAGGATATTTTAGTTTTGAATAGCCATCAAAATCGAGGCATCGCGACTGATATGATGAATCATATTTTAGAAAAATATAAAGATGTTCGTCAAAAGGTTCTTTTAACAGAAGAAGCCCCTGATGTCCGTCATTTTTATGAAAAGAATGGTTTCCAATCTTGTGACAAAGGAACACTTGTAGCTTTTGCAAAAATGACTTAATTGTGTGCTAATGCTAGACATTTAACCCAACAAAAAAATAAATGAAATTTGATATATCCACTATTCTAGGACTTGTGTGTATGATATTCCTCATATATACAAGTCCTTTTATTAGGCTATCATATGTTTACACGATCGCTCACATACTTTTGTACATGGCTTTGTACCCCTCAGAATAGTCAAAAATTGAAAGCAAACTGGAATGAAATTATGCTTCAACACCCCTAACCTACTATAACCTTTCATAGCCTTAAACTCGCTAAAATACGTGAAACACTAAAAAGCTTTTCACACGTAGCAGAAGAAAAAGCTATGTACAATTAGGTCACTTATTAAAAAATCCAAGCCATCAAACCCTTAATAAGACTACTCTACAAAATAGCAGCTTCTAAGCTCAACAACGTTTCAATGCGCTTTGTCCCCTACAGGTTATGAAAAAACAAATACAAAAAACCGCCCATTTCTGAGCGGTCTACTGTTATCTGATTTAATTTGTACCCATTGTCTTTATTCACGTTTGTTTAATTTTTCGGGGAATTCTAAATCCTAAAGCTATAGCTGCACCTATACAGCTAGATAGACATCCTATTATCAAATATATTGAAAGAAGTGATTCACCAATTAGAACAGATGCTATACCCCCAATAACCGGAAATAAAGCTACCATGTACCCACTTTTGGCAGCACCTATTCTTTCAACAAGCTTTAAATAAAATAGCCATGCTAGGAAAGATGCTATCAATGTTAAGTACAGTAAAGCAGATATGTATGTTGTTGATGTAGGAATTATGATTTTTTGTCCCTGTAACAATACAATTATTGACATTAAAATACTTCCTACAGCAAAACCAATTGCATTAGAATAAATAGGATCAATCTTTACTCTGGCGTTCCTTGCAGAACTTACATCACCAATCGCTGTAAGTACTGTACCTAAAAGAGCAACCATAATGCCTTTTAGAACATCTGTGCTAGAAAAATTACTTAAAGAAGGATAAATGAGAACACAAACTCCAAACACCCCTAAAAGTCCTCCAAACAAAACACGAGGATGTAGTTGCTCTTTTAAGAAAATACGAAGAGCTAACGGCGTCAGTATCACTTTTAATGAAAAGATTAATGTTACAATTGCTGCTGAGCTTAATATTGTTGCGTAATATAGGCATAAATAACTTAAAGCAAAGTTACAAACACCAAACACAATGATAAAGGGTATATCTTTCCTTGTAGGTACCCCTTTAGGCTTAATAAACATTACTAGGGCAATAAATAAAAATGCAGTAATAACAAGCCGATAAGTCAAAGATAATTCTAAGCTTACTGGCGTTCCTTGAATTTTCACTGCAATAAAATTAAGCCCCCACACTATTAAACAAAATACATACATTAGATTTGTCACTGTATTTACTATACCTTCTGTCGTTCTTTAATTAACGAAATATCTAGAGAGAATATCCAACAGTTTTAGGAAAGAATTATCTTCTCTTGGAATTATCGCCTAATACATATTATCATCGTATTTCAAGTTTGTAAAAAGGTTTTTCCCTAACCTACTTAGCTTTGTAGATTCCTGAAAACGATGGAATCTATACATGTTACAAACTTTATTGACCAAACAAGCGTCTGGTCATTTGTTTATATGGTTTAAAAGCAATCCCTCAACTTGATTTTTTAACGCCTGATTAGCATATCTTAATACTTGGTCCTCTCCAGGTGTAGTAACGGTTAAATCGCTGAAATACTCGCTCACCTTTTCCTACTTTGCTAAATCTCTTTTGATGTTGTATTGTTCGCTAGTTATAGCTTTTAAGAGTTTTTCAATCAATTACATGTAAACCTTACACATCTTTAGATTTTCAATGACCGAAAAATCACGCTGTAATGATTGTATTGTCAAATCCAATATAACAAATTTGAAGAATTGAAATTGGTTGGATTAGCATCAGGGAAAGAGTTATATTACAAATTTCCACATGGGGATGAAATTTATAATGCGACGGCCATTTTTAAAGCAACAGCTGTAAAAGGCATTATTAAGCAAAATGAGGAGAGTAAAGATTTAAAATATTTCCCTTTAGAAAAACTTCCAGATTTAAATTATACAACATTGAAATTACTAGAAAAGGTTGGCTATATTTCAACTGATTAGAAACGGGTCTATTATCCACCTCTCGTTATCCAAAACAATAAACTCACCCATCAATCTTGAAAATTACACACAATTCCTTTTGTTAAGCCTCCTCAACCACTTCTATGCCCCCCTGCTTCGCTCTGTTGACCAAAAGACTCAAGCAAGTGTCCTTATCTTGGTGTTCTTCTGAACTTGTTACTTCTCCAATTGGGATGTGCTCACTTACTGTTAGGATAGAACGTGCTTTATATATCGAGATTTATGGATATTTCCTAAAATCAAACTTTCAAATAATATTACATCTTGTAAAGCAATTTTTCTTGCGTAAAATGCTTATTTTGGTCTCTCACGGTCTCCAGTTTTGAGAGACCATTTCAAATGAAAAACTTGTTCCCTACTTTGTCGATTGCAATACACTTAACCTGTTCCAGTAAGGCACCTGAATAAGAAAAACACTGACTTCGTTAATGGATGAATCAGTGTTTTTTACGTTATCGATACATCATTTTTTTCAGGAGAAATTCTTAAAAAAGCCATGTATTGAACAAAAGCCTCTTTACAAAATTAAACAGTCATTGTACAGTTGGTTACACAAGTATACAACCATACAATCAGCATGAGCAAAACTGGGGCAAAGAAAGGAGTGTTCTTGTTGAAGCCAATATTAGATGAATCACTACCCATCTTTCAGCAAATCGCACAAATAGTAATAAACGACATTGTTGAAGGACACTTAACAGAAGGCGAAAAAGTTCCATCTGAAAATGAATTATCAAATTTTTATAAC
Organism: Lysinibacillus xylanilyticus; assembly: GCF_001183605.1. Lineage (GTDB taxonomy): Bacteria > Bacillota > Bacilli > Bacillales_A > Planococcaceae > Lysinibacillus > Lysinibacillus xylanilyticus. Next base: position 1,329,981 of record NZ_LFXJ01000005.1, read on the forward strand.
ATCAACAGAGCAACTGTAAGAAAAGGACTACAGACTTTGGTTGATGAAGAAATCATTTATAAAAAACGTGGAATTGGGATGTTTGTTATGGAAGGAGCTAAAACAAAATTGTTAGATGAAAGGAAAAAACAGTATCGAAAGGAATATATATTGCCACTGCTAGAAGAAGCCAAGCGATTGGGAATGAGTGTTGAGACAGTAATGAAATTAATAAAAGAGGAGGAGAAAAAGTGATTCGAGTTAAGAATGTTACCTATGGATACGGTGAGGAACCAATACTAAAGGATATTTCTTTCAAAGAAATAGAAAATGGTATTACCGCAGTGTGGGGGCGAAATGGGGCTGGTAAAACTACACTAATGAAACTTCTTGCTGGGCATGACAAACCAAACAAAGGGATTGTTGAGATTATGGGAGCGGCTCCCTATAATCGAGCAGAGGTAGTTCAATCTGTATGTTATATGCAAGAAAATCACCCATTTAGTTCTATCTGGAATGTAAAGGATTCTTTGCGATTTGGACAGTATTATTATTCCAATTGGGATATGGATATGGCTAATCGACTTTTAAAGATCTTTAAGCTGGATGAAAAGAAGAAAATATCAAAGTTATCAAAAGGTATGAAATCTGCTTTGCAGTTTATCATTGGAATTTCTAGCAATGCGAAAATCACAATTCTGGATGAACCTAGTAATGGATTAGACGCAAACATGCGTAAGAAAATGTATAAAATTATACGAGAAAGTCAGGAGCAGCATCCAAGATTGTTTTTAGTATCTACTCATCATATTGAAGAAATCCAACAGATATGTGATTCAATTCTTGTTATTCATGATAAAGAAGTATTCATACATGAACCAATAGATGAAATTAGAGAGTATGGAATCTGGTTGGTAGGAGACAAAAATAAGATAGAAAAAGTGACGGATGGACAATATGTATTAGAAGCAAGTGAATTAGGATCTAGGTTAAAAGTGATGGTTGATGTACCTTTTAATGAAAAATGGAAAGAGATCGCATCTTTTCATGGTCTATCAATAGAAAAAGTAAAACTACAAGATTATTTGTTAAATAGGACTGAGGAGGCAGAATAAGGATGAATTCTTTATATGGAACATTTCGTTTAGTCTCAGAGGAAGCCTTATTTTATTTAGGTAAATTAATGTTTCTATACATTACTATTCCGTTGACGTTGTTGTGGGTCCTTATTGGATATATATTTGGACTTGGAGATGATGTAGTTGCCTCAATTTCTGGTCCCGCTTATTTTTTTATTGCATTATTTGGAGTAAATGGATATAGATCAATGTATCCAGTTGCGATTGGGATGGGAAGTACGAGGGTACAATTGCTCAAAGTCTATTATGGTGTAGGTATTTTAACAGTTGTTATAAGTATTACTTTTCTAAATGTATTGCAATATATTTTAAAAACTTTATATCTTCGATGGGAAATCGGAGCGAACATTTTACATCCTGGATTATTTTTAATAGATGGATATCATTTCTTGGCTTATTTATGGATTGACCTTATGTTTGGACTCTTTTTGTTCGGGGTGCCTTTTCTACTTTATAGTATTTATTTTCGTTTAGGGCTGCGGAAAAGCATCATTATTCTCATGTTGTTGTCAGTCATTTTCATGGTTTTATATTATGGTAGTTATTTAAGCGATAGTATGGAATGGTTTTTAGAATTATATTTAGATGCTTCGGGGATGACATTGGTTACTTTATTAGGTTTATTTAGTGTTGGAGCATTATTATTATCATACCCTATTATGCGAAATGCTCCGTTAAAATCAAAGTCTAGAAAGGATTAAACTGGTAATGTTAATTTCAATATTTGCTCACTTAAGAAATGATAAAAACAGCCTGAAAATCACATGATAGATGCACACTATTGATAGACTGCAAAAAGATAAGGCGAGTGACCTTTTCGATGACCTATGAAAATCACTTTGGTCTCTTTTGGTCTCTCGCCTTATTTTGATAAAGCCTTGATACCCTTACTCTTGAATTGCTGCTTCTAATGCTACAACGATCATATCGTTGAATGTAGTTTGACGTTCTTCTGCTGATGTTACTTCACCTTTTTCTCAATTTGTGACTATGTATAATTACTTTTTAAAAATAGTAAATGCTAAATCTGTCTAACGCTCACAGTCTCTATAAATGGCTCTGTGAACTTATTACAATTATTACGGTAAGCTAATTCAACTTAGCTCCTATTGAATTGCATCAGCCGTAAAATCAGAAAAACGATTGCAATGAACGCAACCGTTTTCTAAGTTCAATTATTTTTGCTTTGATACGAATGATTCATATCTTTGAATAAACGCTGATATTTGAGAACGAGTTAAAATTTGGTCAGGGTTATAGCCACCGATTGATGTAGCTGTAGTAATCCCATTATCTATGAAAAATTGAATAGCTTCGTTTTGACTTACTGTTTTCCCATAGTAGTAAGATGCCATCAGTTGTGCCAATGTACCACGTCTAATGCCCTTATCCGCTAGACCTTTAGAAGCTGTAGTTTCTTCATTTGCTAGTACAGGCATTTTGTACTTTTTCGCCATGTTGTATAAACCACTTTTGTTCCAAGACGATGTGTTTTTTACACTTGCTAATTCATCTTTTTGAGCGTAACGGAAGAAGATTGTTAGGAAGTGAGCTTCTGTTAATTGTGTGTTCGGTTGTAACTGTGTTTCATATTTCTTTGTTTTTGCGTTCCATACGTTACCGTAACCACTAATTAAACCTCGGTCGATTGCCCAAATCATATCATCTCTCCACCAAGCTGTAGTGCTGAAGTCTGCAAACTTTTTAGCGTAAGCTGAGTAGTCCTGTGTAGTGGTAACTGGAGTTGTAGGCGTTGGTGTTGATGTTGAAGCTGAGTAGTTTAAATAACTTGATGCTACATACCCCTTTGTCCCGTCACTTCTTTTCACAGGATACCAAACAAAATGGTTTTTCTTCGTTGATACTTCTTCATATTCAAAAGGGCCCGTAATGGTAACAATTTCGCCTTCACGTAAAGTACCCATAGAAGGACTATCCGTAGTAGGTCTTGTCCTTAATGTTACATTAGTTGTTGCACTAACTTTTTGATTTGTTTCAAAAAAATACTTTGATTTATTTAATGGTAAATCAAAATCATAGTTCATCGCTGAAAATTTAATATTTTCCCTGCTGGTAGAGTCATATTGAAAATGTTCGCGTGAAAAAGGCAGATCTGTTAAGTCTATTAATTCCGATTTCTCAATAATTTGGAGAATTCTTTCTTGATAGGCATTTGCATTTCTTTCACCAGTTGCTTGGACAATTGGACTATTTACTGGCTTAGTACCGTTATAAGCCATGATAGCGAAGTACCAATGTTCCAGTACATCTCTTTCCCCGCCGTTGATGCTAGGTAAATCCTTCCGCTTAAACATAGCATCTAGAGTCTCTACACCAGCTTGAATATTATAGGCAATATCGCTTTTTAGTCTATCTTGATTGTAGCCGGCTTTATTTGTAATTTGCATAACGCCAATTCCATTATCAGCTGTCACAATCGCTTCACCATTCTTATCGAAATGACGCCAATTTCCACTTTCACCTTCCGCTATTGCCTTCACAATTTCAGGAGGAACATCATAAATCAGTGCTGTTTCGGTTAACAAACAGTTCATTGTGGAATAATCAGGGTTTACTTTCGATGCCGAATCATACTCACATGTATTTGCAATATTATTAGCTAATACATTTTTATCTATATTTATAGATAGGGAGAGGGCACCAATGGCAATAACACTAATCAATGGTTTCAATATCTTTTTCATATCAGATTATTACACTTCCTTTCATATTTTCTAAAGTTAAAAGGTTCAGATATATGTTATCATAAACCCAATATTTGGGATAGTGGTAATATTCAATGTTTCTTTCATTTAACAGGATTGAGTGATAAATGATAGCCCTAACATATATTGTTTAATATTGATTCGGTGAAAGGGTTGTAAATAGTGATTGTTGGATTTTTACCTTTTTGTGAAATAAGTAAGATTTCTAAAGTCCATTGAAACAAGCCCAAGTCAAATCTATCAACTCTTTCAGGCTCGTTAAATGGCTCTGTAAGCTTGCTATGTTGCCAAAGAACAAAAGGAACAAGCGAGTGAATTATTCGACTTACTATAAATAAAAAATACCCAACAAGCTCCGATATTTTCGGTCACTCATTGAGTATTTTTTATGCTATTTATTTGTTTGGGCACTTTTGCGCACTTTGAAATTTCTTCCAAACTACAAACCCTTGCTACGCTTAGTCTTGAATTGCTGCTTCTAAAGCTACAACGATCATATCGTTGAATGTAGTTTGACGTTCTTCTGCTGATGTTACTTCACCAGTTAGAATGTGGTCACTTACTGTTAGGATAGAAAGTGCTTTACGGCCGTGTTTTGCAGCTAATGTGTAAAGTGCCGCAGATTCCATTTCTACAGCTAGTACGCCGTATTGAGCTAATTTTTCGTTTTGGTGTTCATCTGAATAGAACATATCTGCTGTAAATATATTACCTACTTGTAAGTTTAAACCAGCTTCTTTACCTGCATTATATGCTTTTAATAATAAATCAAAGTCAGAGATCGGCGCGAAGTCGATAGCGCTGCCCCAAATGATTTGGTTCATACGTGTATCAGAAGTTGCTCCTTGAGCTAAAATAACGTCACGAACTTTTACATCTTTTTGAATTGCACCACAAGTACCTACGCGGATTAATTTTTGAACATCATATTCTTGCATTAGTTCTGTAGCGTAAATCGAGATTGAAGGCACACCCATACCAGTACCTTGTACAGAAATACGTTTACCTTTATAAGTACCTGTAAAACCAAACATGTTACGTACTTCGTTATAGCAAGTAACATCTTCTAAAAACGTTTCAGCAATGTACTTAGCTCGTAATGGATCTCCTGGAAGTAAAATTGTGTCAGCGATTTCGCCTTTTTTTGCATTAATATGAATACTCATACTGCAATCCCTCTTTTCTGTCAGTTATCACTATAAATAATACTGTGTTTCTCATTTTTTCGCAATGCTAGACGTCTAGCAACTTGAAATAAATTATTTTATTTTAACTTATATCATGCATGATCTACGTATAATGCCCACAACTCATCAAATACTTCAGTTGTTAAGTTGTCAGTGGCGTATGATTCAATATACGAAGAAAGCTCATCAAAGTCTTCGCTCTGCTTCGGAAAATTATGTTCGTGGAACGTTTCCTCCGCAAATCGCACCTTCGGATCTGACCAATCCCCACCTCTGAATGTCAGTACATACAAATAAAAGCTCTTTTTCATTCTAGAAATCCCCTCTTTACTCATCTGCTTTCCGCTAGTTTATCAAAAAATATCTTCTTCGTCACAAAAAAATCTATTAAGTATTTTCTCCTACTATTACGAATAGAACTATTCTCTCGTGAACTCTGGACTTTCGTCTCAGAAAAATAATATGCATATTTTGTCTGAAAAATGAAAATTTTTAGATAAAAACGATAGAAATACCTAACAAAATAAGGTAAAATTTAAACCAATATTCAAAAATAGGATGGTGATGGCGATGAAAAACTCTCACAAACTCAGGAACTCTATACAGAAACGCCTGTCTCTCTTTAAAACTGACCTTTCAAAAAAGAAAACACATGATCTAGAATTCGATAGGCACAATCTCCCTCCTACTAAAGAAAAACGACAACGTTTTTACCATTTAATACGAGGAAAAGTACTTATTATATTTTCTCTCATTATTGTTATAAATGGCACAATGGGTTTATTATCGTATATCAATATTCAGAATCTGCAAAGACAAATGAAGGACTTTACTGAGAAAAACGTTCAGGAACAATTAACTGTCAACCAACTTGCGTATGAAATTGCGAGGCTCACCAATTTAGAACAAGCCTATTTAATTACCGGGAACGGGAACTTTGCTACTTCTTATAAAATGAAAATCGATACCATCGATAAAAAAATGAAAACCTTAGATGAGCAGTTTACAGAAAGAGAGTTAGAATTAAGTCATATACAGGCGATCAATCAATATTATAAAAATTACCTTGAATATTCTAAAAAGGTCATGACAATGCGTGATGAGCTTGGTCTCGAACAAGCTCGCAAGCTCATGATGGGCGGTACTGGCGAAACGATGAAGAATTATATTGATAAAAATATCGAGTCCATTAATGCGGTTATGGATGATGCTAATAAAGCTAAATTAGATAAACTTAACAAGCAAGTTACGCTATCCATTACTTCTTTCTTCTTAATTTCAATACTTGGATTTATTGCAATTATTATTTTTGGTTTTATGTTATTTAAATCATTAAGAAACAATACACAGGCCATTAACCATTCCATTCTCGATATTGCACAGGCTGGTGGCGACTTGACACGACGTGTTAAAGTTCGTAATCGTGACGAGTTTTCAATTATCGCCGCTTCAACCAATACACTTATTGAATCGATATCTAATTTAATTAAACGTGTCAGTAATCTGGCGGACCACGTTTCAAGTAGTAGCCAGGAGCTAATGTCATTAGCCGATGAAAATGCGCGTACCATACAGAATATTGCAGATGCTACAGCTGATATCGCGTGTGATAGCGAGAATACGATCTCTAGTATGACTAGCGCACAACAAAAAATGAGTGATCTTGAGCATTCTGTGAACCATTTAAATGAGCAAGCAAATGCTGTTAAGCGTGCTTCCTTAGCTATGCAACAAGCAGCTGACGAAGGCAGTAGCTCTGTACAACAATCTTCATTAGTTATGCAAGCAATAGAAGAAACGATGGCCTCCACTACTACCACAGTTGAAGCACTCGGTCGAAAATCCGCCGACATAACATCTATTATCGGCACGATTACTGCTATTTCAGAGCAAACAAATTTACTCGCATTAAATGCAGCAATTGAGGCAGCACGCGCTGGTGAGCACGGACGAGGCTTTGCGGTTGTCGCTGATGAAGTTCGAAAGCTAGCAGTGCAATCTCAAAATGCCGCTAGAGAAGTAACATTCATTGTAACGTCCATTCAAGACGAAGTGACATCCATAATCTCTCAAAACCACGAGGGTGTATCATCCGTTATTCGTGGCGTTGAAGTAACGAATGAAACAAACCAATCTTTAGCCAATATTTTAACGCATACTCAAGAAACGACAACAATTATCGCGACTATGGTAGAGAAAATTGCATTAACACTTGATTATAGCAATGCTGTAGCGAATGATTTTGTCCATGTGAATGCCTATGCTGAGCAATCAGCTGCCAACACAGTCACTTCTGCTGCTGCCGCCACTCAAGGATCAGCATCTATGCAGGAAATTAATGCCGCTGCCACAGAGCTTGCTCAACAAGCAGATAGTCTACGAAATCTTGTCAGTGAATTTAAAGTTTAAAGTGTCCTAGAAAGATGTTCATTTTACATGAAGCAAATACATGAACTAGCGCCGGAGTTTTTTAAATATAGTTCAATAAACGAGCATTTTATTGGAGATCGTACTATGAAAGTAGTGTCTAAAAAAATAGTTTGCGATTTGGAGAAGACAATGCTAACTAACTTAAATCAATACCTAAAAGAATTAATGGTGCATATTCCTGAAGGAGAAATCAACTTACGTGATTTTCGAAACGAGCAAAAATGGATTAGTTCAAACTATAAATTTGGAATGCCGGGTATAAGAAAAAATTTAAAAGAGGTTACTTGGATTGTTGAGATAAAGCCATTTTATCTTGGCAAATATACTGTGACTGAAGAACTTTATACGATTATTATGGGGAAGAAATTTTCAACAATACAGGATCGAAAACCAATTGTTAATGTTTCATGGATAGATGCAGTGAACTTTTGTAATTCATTATCTGACGCTCTGGGTTATGACAAGTTTTATGATTTTTACAAAAAAAGTAAATCAGTTGTATGCAATCATAGTTCTAATGGCTTTCGATTACCGACAGATGCTGAATGGCAATATGCATGTAAAGCAAAGTCAAAAGGATATCGGTATGGAGACATTGATGACATTGCTTGGTATAAAGATAATTCTAACGAACATGTACACAAAGTTGGAGAAAAAATGCCGAATGAATGGGGCTTGTACGACATGATAGGAAATGTTTGGGAATGGTGCTGGGACTTATACGATGAAGAGATATTTGGTAATTACAGAATAATTCGAGGAGGAAGTTGGGCTGAAGAAGAACGTGGATGTGGAGCTACTTGTCGCCGAAAGAGTATGCCTGATTTCTTTATTGATGATATGGGATTTAGAATTGCAAGATCAATCATTTAATATTTCTAATCAATTATGACGTTCTATCCATCAGCTTGACGAATCTATCCGTCGCTTCGACGTTTCTTTCCGTCGTTTCAAGGGCCCTTTCCGTCGCTTGATTGTTCTTCCGTCGTTTCGACGACCCTTTCCGTTGCTTCGGTTGTTCTATCCCGTTTCGATGGCGCTTTCCGTCGCTTTTGAAAATATTTTAAAACCATAAAACAACTCCTAGCACGATATAATCCTGCTAGGAGTTGTTATTATTTAAATAACGAAAGATATTCTGCATAGCCTTCTTTTTCTAAATCTTCTTTTGGTACAAAGCGGAGGGCCGCGGAGTTAATACAATAGCGTAAGCCTCCTAGCTCACTTGGTCCATCAGGAAAGACATGACCTAAATGAGAATCAGCGTCTGAGCTTCGAACTTCTACGCGACGCATCCCATGAGAAGCATCAAAATGTTCCGTTACTTCTTCTTTTTCAATCGGCTTTGCAAACGCTGGCCAGCCACAACCTGAATCAAATTTATCGAGCGAGCTAAATAATGGCTTCCCGGACACGATATCTACATAAATACCCTCTTCAAAGTGCTTATCAAATTCATTTCGGAACGGTGGCTCTGTTCCATTTTCCTGTGTCACATAGTATTGCATGTCCGTTAACTCTTTTAAACGTTGTTCTTTATTCATTTTTCAGCCCCCAGTGTGTCTCCTGAAACGCTTTGCGACCAGACCCGATAGCATAGCGTTCGTAGTGCATTGAATTTTTCTTATAATAATATTGATGATAGTCTTCGGCCGGGTAAAACGAGCTCGCCGGTAAAATTTTCACTGCGATCGGTTTATCGAACTTACCAGATGCTTGTAAATCTTCTTTAGAACGTTCAGCTAAATCACGTTGCTCATCATTGTGGTAAAAAATCGCGGTAGTGTAGGACTCTCCGCGATCATAAAATTGTCCTCCTGCATCGGTTGGATCAATTAATGTCCAAAATGTCGCTAGTAATTGTTCGTAAGAATATAACTCATCATCAAACGTAATTTGAACCGCTTCAATATGCCCTGTCGTTTCAGAGCATACTTGTTTATATGTTGGATTGACAACATGTCCACCCGTATAGCCGGAAATTACTGATTCAATGCCAGGTGTTTCGTCAAAGGGTTTGACCATACACCAAAAACAACCACCTGCAAACGTTGCAACTTGCTTTGCCATTTATCTCACTCCTTATTCACCAGGAACAATAAGTTCAAGTAGAATCTTATCCTTTGGTAAGTCTAATTCCTTTGCTTTAATACGAGATCCAGAAGCAATGTTAATGCGCGATAAGTCAATATAGATTTCTGCCTTATTCGGATTAATTGTAATCCACGAAGGGAAATCCACCGTGTCTCGCATAATTTTCATAGTCGTCTCTGGTGGAATATTTAAGAGCCCTACATTCATTCCAGTCTGCTTTAAAATGATATTACCTTTCTCATCCACAATAGGATCGAAATTCATAGAAATCGGAATTTCTGTATAGAACACCTTTAATGTACTGCTTAATTTAATATCATCACCAATCGTAAAGTCCAACGGTAATGGTGACCCCGCATCCTTAAAATACTTCTTTGATATTGATTCTAATTCCTTCGTTGTTGTTTGAACAACGAGGACATTTCCCTTTACTTCGCTTTCATCTTTTGAACTCTCCGCAAAATTTACTCCATCTACTGGTCTAGTTGCTAAAAAAACGACGAGGAGGATTGCAAAAAGCACTGTGCCCGCTAAGGCAAAAAATGCAAATTTCCATTTATTCATTTCGTCACTCCTCGAGGCCTATTTCCTTGTTAATCTTTTGTTCCATGTTACATTTCTCCATTGCTTTTTTAATTCGTTCTGTCATTTTATCATAGCCTTTTGCATTTGGGTGGAAGAAATCCGTATGATAAACGAGTTCTTTATTTGAATCAAACAAGTCCTCCACTGATACATAACAAGCATTAGTATCTTTCTTTGCTATGTCTTCTATGACTTTATTCCACTCCGTAATAATCGTATCAAATTCATTCGCTTCATTTGTCACGATTGAGAATGGATTATAAAAGCCGATAAGTAATAAAGGCACAGTTGGATTTTTTTCTCGTATGCCGTCAACAATTTTACTATAACGTTTCTTATAGGCCTTCAATTCCTTATCAAAAGCATTTCGTTTCAAATTAAACAGATCTTGTCTGACAATCTTCATGACATCATTTCCACCCATTGTAATTGAAATGAGCTGTGCTTTTTGCAACTCTTCATCATAATGCCCTTTTTCCACTAATTTTAATAGCTGATCACTACGTCTTCCTCTTTTGCCTCGATTATCGACTTCAACATCAGAAATCGAGGGCCAAGCTACCAATGAATCTGATAATCTTCCAACAAAACCGTCTTTATTATACTCATCACCGACACCGGCTGTTAAAGAATCACCAAGTGCTAGGTACTGTAGTTGCTTTGCGCTTTCATCATCAATTTTCCGTAAATCCTCTGGTGAAGGCTCAAAAAAATGTTCAAAAATTTGCGTCAATACATTCTTTGAGGATTTTTCCTCATTTTCTGTTTGTTGCTCATCCTGTTTCATATCTTGCTCCGTCCCTGCGTGCTCCCCTTCTGGTTCTGCTTGCGGATTCGGTTCATCTATTGATATAACACAACCACTTAGTACTAAGACGGTCAAACATGACAAAACTATCATGCGCCAAATACTCATTTGACCACCTTCCATCATTTGCTGTTTCTTTTATTATAGAATAGTTCATGCTGCAATGAAAAGTGACTATAGCTAGGTATTGGCAAAAATGTGTGTATTCAATGATTTTTTCGTAAAAATAGGCATTGCACTTTTCAATAATAAAAAGCCACTACAATTATTTATGTAGTAGCTCTCTTATATTATTCTGCAAAATAAATAAAACCGATTGCACCTGGGCCAGTATGTGTCGAGATGATTGGTGAAGTAAAGTTAATCTCTACATCATTAAAACCTGTTCCCTCAATTAATTCTTTTAAAGGTCCACCCATCGTTGTTAGACCATCGGCGTGAGAAATTCCAACTGTTTTTACTGTTTTCCCAGCAGTATCAGCTTGGAATTGTTTAAATAAGTAGTTCACAACCTGTTTATGGCTACGTACTTTGGATACGGGGTTGTATGCGCCACCTTCTAAGTTTGCAATAACTTTTATGTTCAGCAATGAACCGATAAAACCTGTACCTTTCCCAATTCGTCCGCCTTTAATTAAATTTTCAAGTGTGTCGACAATAACATATAAATACGTATTTTCGCGCACTTCCTCTAGACGCGCAACAATTTCCTCGACAGTAGCACCTGCATCGCGCATTTTAATAGCCTCTCTAATTTGAATAGCTAGACCTGTGGTAATAAAACGTGAATCGATCACAGTTACATCGGAGTCTGACATTTGCGCTGCCTGACGAGCTGATTCCACTGTTCCGCTCATACTACCTGTCATATGAATTGAAATAATTTGATCGCCATCTTTACCTAGCTCGTCGTATAATTCTTTAAATTTTCCCGGTGCAGGCTGCGAGCTTTTCGGTAAATTTTTAGCATTTTTCATTAAACCTAAAAAAGGTTGTGGCTCTAAATCAACACCATCTATATAAGTTTTATCATCAATTTGAATTGTTAGAGGCACAATATGTATACCGTGCTTTGCTACTTCTTCTTTTGTTAAATCACAAGTTGAGTCCGTTATTATATGAATTCGTCCCACTTCGACACATCCTTTTACTTCATTAAAATTTATTATATAGACTAATGAATCATTATGTAAACATGACATTTGTCATTAGGTTTCATTCATTTCAGTCCATTTTGAAACCGCTACCTTGGATACTATAGCGCTTTGTTGAGTCCTTGTCTAACAAAGTCCTCCAAGCACAGAAGTATTTATATGACACTTTTGATGTCGAAAACATGACAAATGTAAATACCAGGATGAAAATTATTGGGGTATAGTAAATGTATACACGAAAGGAGTGTTCGATATGATGGATTCTTTTGACTACAAAACATGGAAGGAAGAATTGTGGAATGCCATTACACATGGCATTGGATTTATCGCAAGTATTCCAGCATTAGTTGTTCTTATATTAGCAGCTGTACAAACCGGGAGTGCAATCCAAATTACAACGTTTTCTATTTTTGGGGCCTCTGTGATCGTTTTATTTTTAATGTCAACGCTACTACATAGTATGCCAGAAAAATACAAACACTTTTTCGCTATTCTTGATCATTCTTCTATTTATATTTTAATCGCAGGAACGTATACACCTTTTCTTTTAATCGCAATTGGTGGCACGCTAGGTATTACTTTATTATGTATTATTTGGTCACTTGCCATACTAGGCGTTATTTTTAAATGTTTTTTTATTAATCGATTCGAGAAGCTTTCTTTAATTTTTTACATCGGTATGGGCTGGTTAATTATTTTTGCCGTTAAGCCTATCTATCTTTTCCTAGGTTTTCATGGTTTTGCTTTACTGTTAGCAGGAGGGCTTTTCTATACGATTGGAGCTATCTTTTACGCATGGCGCTCACTTCCTTACAATCATACGATTTGGCATCTATTTGTGTTAGCAGGTTGTGGCTCGATGTATGCTTGTGTTTATTTTTACTTGTAAAATATTTATTAGCAAAAAAAATCGCTCTCTTATACTTAAGAGCGATTTTTTTGTTATAAGGTATTTCCTTTTAATATTAATATTCCTCAACCTCATATCCGTTCATAGAATAACCGTACCTCTTTCTTGAGGTATGGAACCCTTTAGCTTAGTACCCAAATAAATTAATATATCTGTTCCCATCTTTCCCTCCACATGAACAATTGTGTTCAAATACCTACGATTTATTATCGAGATAATGTATATATGCCTTTTCCATAAAGTTAAGGACTTCTTGATCAATAGGATATAGGTTATATTTTTTTGATTCCTCGGGTGACATTCTAATGTCCCAAAGTTTATCTAAAAATTCATCTTCGTCATTAAAGTCTTCACCTTTTTTTACATCCATTCTCTTAATGATATTTTGTATTCGTGTATTACTATAACTGAGATGCATATATTTTTTTAATTGTCCTACTAAAGCAATCCACTCTAAAAAGTCTGGATCGCTACTAGCCATTTTCGGAAGTTTTCCTAGTACTTCCGTGTTTTTGAAATTTAATTCATTTTGATTATTTTTTAATACTTCTTTAGTATCCTTATTATTATATAAGTCCATGATTTTTTTAATCCTAAATTCTTCTCCATCAACGACATAAAATTATTATCTGGAATTAATGCCAGAAAAAAAGCACCAGCAAGATGCCGATGCTTTAAATCTGTTAAATGCTTTGTAATATTAATTATTGATTTGAACCAAAAAACCTTTGTAAGCGTTAGTATATCAACAATCCTATTAACGATATGAAAATCGATGTGCTCACACTAACCGCATAGACCTGATTATTTACGTTCAAAAATCTGATATTGGAATGTGTAACCCTCTGGTGCTGTTTCTGGCTCCTCTGAGGATACTTGTCCAAAATCCTGCTCATATTTCGGGAAGTATGTATCCCCATTAAACGAATGATTGATTTTTGTAATATACAAGCGATCTGCAATATCCATAGATAGGCGGAAAATTTGCTCGCCACCAATAATCATAATTTCTGGAACATCTCCAGCAAGGGCGAGGGCACCCTCTAAGCTTGTCACCACTTCAATCCCATCCGCCTGATAATTTTCATCACGCGTAATTACGATATTACGTCGACCTGGAAGCGGTCTACCGATGGATTCAAATGTTTTACGCCCCATAATCATTGGCTTCCCCATCGTTTTATCCTTAAAATATTTTAAATCCCCAGGCAAATGCCACGGCATGCCATTTTCATAGCCAATTACAAAATTATTATCATGTGCCACAATTAAAGAAATCATATTGTCCCTCCAAATACTATCGTTCATTATATTATAAACATAATTTTACTTTGCAATCAGATTAATTCTGATATGAAATTAAAAAATTTTCTTTTCCAATATTAAATCCTAGTATTTTTATAAGAATAGTTTATAATAAGATTAACAAAAGTAACTAAAAAGGATTGATGATAATGACAAAATTAAGAAATGAAGCGATCCGTTATATAAAAGTAAGTGATTCTACGAAACAGTATTATGATTTAACACCACAAGAAGCGAGAGCTATACGATTAATGCCAAAATGGATGTCACCGCATAGCCCACAACTTGCGGCAATTGAAGATAGAAAAATATTAGTGCGCGATGGAGCACAAATTAATGTGCGCATTTATAGACCTGTTTTAGACAAACGACTTCCTGTCATTGTTTATTACCATGGGGGCGGTTGGGTTTTTGGAGATTTAGAATCTACGGATGCGGGCTGTCAGCTATTAGCAGAAAAAGCGCAAGCAATAGTTGTATCGGTTGATTATCGCCTAGCACCAGAATACGCATTCCCTACACCGCTCTACGATGCCTATGACGCTTTAGTGTGGGTTTACGAAAACATCGGAAATTTTGGCGGAGATGCAGCAAACCTTACAATAGCTGGTGATAGCGCTGGCGGAAACTTAGCAACGGTTGTTGCCTACTTAGCTGCAACATTAAATGGACCAGCAATTAAAGCACAGGCACTTATTTATCCTGTAGTCAATGTTGATTTTACAACAGCTTCTTACAATGCTTACGGCAAACATTACGGCTTAGACAAACAAGGAATGCAGTGGTTTGCAGGTCATTACACTGAAAAAGAAAACTATATGGATCCACTTGTTTCCCCACTTCAGATTGAGGACTTAAGTGTTTTACCAAAAACAATAATTATTGCTGCAGAGGCAGATGTCCTCTACGATGAAGGACTTGCATACGCACAAAAGCTTACAGATACCGGAGTGACTGTTGAACATGTAAATATGACTGGTTTAATCCATAGCTACTTTAGTAAAATGAATTTTTTCGAACAAGCGACTATTGAAACGGTAGAAAAAATTGCTGATTTTGTGAAATAAGTTTGTCTATCACCATAAAATAGTGCGATAATAGAGCAAAATGTATTTTAAAGGATGACAACATGACACAAACTATTGCTTTACAAATTAACAACCCTTATTCTAATCAATTAAAAAAAGGCTATCCTCTCATTTCGAAAGATGCAGTTGATGCACGCCATCTTCCAAAAGAAGAAGGCGCACTTCTGAGACTTACGGATAATTATAACCGTTTTATTGGCACAGGATACTACGGCCTACAAAACAAAGGGATTGGTTGGGTGCTAACAACCGATACAAACGAAAAAATAGACAAAGCTTTTTTTATGAAAAAATTTAAAAAGGCCATTCAAAATCGCGAAGCATTTTTCAATAATCCTCACACAACAGCCTTTCGTATCTTTAATGGCGAGGGTGATGGTATTGGCGGTTTAACAATTGACTTTTACGATTCTTACTATATGGTGAACTGGTATAGCGCAGGCATTTATGCATTTAAAGAAACGGTATATGAAGCACTTGCAGAGACTGTAAACTACAAAGCCATTTATGAGAAAAAACGTTTCGATACAAAAGGACAGTATATTGAACAGGACGATTTCGTAATGGGAACGCCAGGCGAATTTCCGATTATCGTAACGGAAAATAATATGAAATACGCTGTCAATTTAAACGATGGAGCAATGACAGGTATTTTCCTTGATCAACGAGATGTGAGACTTGCCATTCGTGAACGTTATTCGGACGGTCAAAATATGCTAAATACGTTTTCATATACGGGAGCGTTTTCTGTTGCGGCTTCACTTGGAGGAGCAGTAAAAACTACAAGTGTAGATGTTGCAAAGCGTAGTTTAGCCAAAACAATTGAGCAATTCAGCGTCAATAACATCGACTACGAATCACAGGACATTAAAGTAATGGATGTCTTTAACTATTTTAAATATGCTCAGCGCCATAATTTAAAATTTGACCTTGTCGTTTTAGATCCACCTAGTTTTGCACGTACGAAGGAAAGAACGTTCTCAACAGCGAAGGACTATCCTAAATTACTCGTAGATACAATTGCCATTACCGAGAAAAACGGTATTATTGTTGCATCAACGAACAATGCAAGCTTTGGAATGAAAAAGTTCAAGAGCTTTATTGACCAAGCATTTAAAGAAAGCAAAACAGCCTATAAAATTGTTGAAGAACACAGCTTACCAAAGGATTTCCGTGCCACACGTGAATATCCAGAATTCAATTACTTAAAGGTTGTATTTATTAAAAAACTCAACTAAATGAACCTAGACAGAATCACCTTCATGTGATTCTGTCTTTTTGTTCGGGAAAACATTTTGATAATACCTTCTGTGTAATTGTTCGAATTTTCTATTTGTT
Organism: Lysinibacillus xylanilyticus; assembly: GCF_001183605.1. GTDB lineage: Bacteria > Bacillota > Bacilli > Bacillales_A > Planococcaceae > Lysinibacillus > Lysinibacillus xylanilyticus. The sequence continues at coordinate 1,346,724 of NZ_LFXJ01000005.1, forward strand.
ATACAATCAAACTATCCCCCTAAAATTTGGGATGATATTCTCAAATGTACAAGTTGAGTGGAGACTGGGCGACTCCTTGGGGATTAGCAATATAGTAACGAAGGCTAAAACCATCACGTCCTGTGATAACGCCTTCGTGACCAACATCGTGCTGTTGCTGTCGCTAAGTTGTACTACGCTTTCGCACAGAATGAAACCCTTTTGCTGCCGCTTCGTTAGCACTACACTTTCGCGCAATTAACATCTGTTGGCCCGAGACCCTGCAGCGAAGTGGATGTTTTCTGTGCGAAAGCGAAGCGACAGCAACAAATGTTTTATCTGTGCGAAAGCAAAGCGACAGCTACAAATGTTTTATCTGTGCGAAAGCAAAGCGACAGCTACAAATGTTTTATCTGTGCGAAAGCAAAGCGACAGCTACAAATGTTTTATCTGTGTGAAAGCAAAGCGACAGCAACAACAAAAGCGGCTCATCGGACGCCCCCAGGAAGCTCTGCTCTGTGCGAAAGCGAAGCGCCAGCAATTGTTTTATCTGTGCGAAAGCAAAGCGACAGCTACAATTGTTTTATCTGTGCGAAAGCGTAGCGACAGCAACAACAAAGCGCCCAGTCGGAACGGAAATCAACCACACGTTATAGTGATGTTTCAATTTAGAAAATATTGATAATTGGAGATGATTGAATGGGATATGTTCGTGAAAAGTTAATGATTACTACAGAAAGACTCGTTCTTAGATTATTTCAAACATCTGATGCAGGAACAGTTGCGAAGCTTTGTAATAACTATAATATTTATAAAAGCACCATGTACCTACCTTTCCCATATAGTTTAAATGATGCATTATCATGGATGGAACATCATTACGATAATTTTACAGAGGATATTTCATACGAGTTTGCAGTTACAGATAAGGAAACTGGAGAATTATATGGAGCAATTGCATTATCGAATAATAAACATTTTAATCAAGGGGAAATAGCCTATTGGATTGGCGAGGAGTATTGGGGAAAAGGCTATGCCACGGAGGCGGCGCAGTCAATTGTAAAATTTGCTTTTGAAGAAAAGAAACTGCATAAAGTGTTTGCCCGATATTTTTCATCAAACCCTGCGTCAGGTAAAGTAATGGAGAAGATAGGCATGAAACAAGAAGGAATTTTAAAGGAACATATCATTAAAGATGGTAAATATGAGGATTTAGTATATTATGGAGTAATTAACGAATAGCTTAGTTTCTAATAAATTTGGTCTTCCTCCCCTTCATACTGTGTAACTTCTTTTACATCAAACTATTAATATAAAAAGTGGCTTAAGAATTCTTAAGCCACCAAAATAGCTCTTATAGATAATCCACAAACCAATCTCTAATGTATTCTAGTCTATTGATTCTTAACGTTGGTTTTCCGCTCCTTGAAAGCTCATGATTAGCTTCAGGGAAACGAACAAATTTTGTTTCTTTTTTACGATGTTTCAAGGCGATAAATAATTGCTCTGCTTGTTCAATCGGACAGCGATAGTCTTTTTCGCTGTGTAAAATTAACAGCGGCGTCTCCACATTGTCCACATATTTCAGTGGCGAATGATTCCATAGCTTTTCTATATCGTCTAGTCCCGCCAGGATTTGCCAGTCATTGAAGTAATAGCCGATATCACTTACGCCGTAAAAGCTAATCCAGTTAGAAATGCAACGTTGAGTAACAGCTGCTTTAAAGCGATTTGTATGTCCGACAATCCAGTTTGTCATGAAGCCCCCATAACTCCCACCTGTAACACCGAGACGTTCTTGATCAATAAAATCATAGTGCTCCAATGCATAATCAACTGCTGCCATTAAATCATTATAATCATTGCCGCCATAATCACCACGGACTGCATCAACAAATTTTTGACCATATCCATGGCTTCCACGAGGATTCGTATAGAGAACCGCAAAACCTTGTGCAGCTAGGATTTGGAATTCATTAAAATATGTGTTGGCATACATAGCGTGCGGACCACCGTGGATTTCAAGAATAAGTGGATATTTCTCCCCTTCTTCATAGCCAATCGGCTTCATCATCCAGCCGCTTACTTTCCAGCCATCTGCACCTTCATATTCAACCGCTTCTGGAACAGACAATTCTCTCGTCTTTAAAAATTCTTCATTAACTTTAGTAAGCTGTTCTTTCTCACCAGTATTTAAATTCACGGAAAATAGATCGCCAGGATTTGTAGTAGTGCTAATTGCGACTACCGCTTTATCATTTTTATAATCAAGTGAAAAACCATATACATACTGATCATCATTTATTGCTGGATATAATTCTCCTGATAGATTACCAAAATAAATAGCTGTATTGCCGTGATCTGTCACTTGGAAATAAAAACTTTTATTATCCTCCAACCATTGTACACGCGGAGCCACAACACCTTGAAGGAAATCACCAACGACAAAATCACCGACTGGCGCGTCAAATTCACTTGTTATACATGTCGTATTGCTATTTTCCAAATCATAAATCCATAGCTTTGCTTGTGTCGCATTTTCAAATTCTCTTTCACTTCCAACATAAGCAATGTAGCGGCTATTCGGTGACCATGATGTTTGATAAAACACCCCTGTTCCTTCCGTAAGCTTGCGACCATGTTTCGTTTCTAAATCCAATAAGTAAATATCATTTATAAATGAAAAATCTAGATCCTCTGTTAAGTCAGCAATGTAAGAAAGATATTTCCCGTTTGGAGACCATTTACCAAGCTGTAAATCATGTTTCCCTTCCGTAACTAGCTCTAATTCTCCTGATTCAAGATGAACAATTGCAATTTGTGAAAATTGCTCCATATCAATAAACCCAGCAGAATCTGATTTATATTTCATCTTTTCTATTTCAAGTGGTTTTAGTTCTTTGTCTTCTTTTTGATTCTTTTCAGCTTTATCATCAATGTTTTCATCTTTACCAAGCTTGACAGAGAAGGCAATTTTCTCTCCACAAGGAGACCAAGTAGGCGATGTCGCACCGTTTTTACAATTAGTAACTTGTTTTGCTTCCCCACCAGCTTTAGAAAGCACAAAAATTTGTGGCTTGCCATTTCTCGTTGACACAAACGCGATTTTACTGCCATCAGGAGACCAAACAGGTGAACTCGTTTTATCTTCACCAAATGTCCATTGTCGAGGTTTTTTTTCATTCAAGTTTATGTAAAATAAATTAGACACATAGTCCTTTTTCTTCTCATCAATATGAGTCTCTACATACACAACTTCTGTTCCATCAGGTGATAGTTGTGGATCTGCCACCGATTTTAACTGAAATAAATCTTCTGGTTTTATCCCTTGTTTCAATGTCATATTTTATAGCCCCTTTGTGTGAAAATTTCATTACTTTGTACAATATTTCGACACCCTAAGTATTATTCCTTCTTTTAAGAAGAAATTGTTTTTTCATCCGAGAGGATACGGTTAATTTGCTACCTCTAAAAAAACGTAGCTGCTCCGCAATAATACGAAGAGCTACGGATATAATTTATTTCAAGATTGAATCTGAGATAAGTGGTTGTGCACCCATTTGAGTAACGACATATGCAGCAACTTTCGTGGCAAAATCGATTGAACTTCGAAGTGACTCTCCCCTGCATAGTCCTACTACCAAAGCTCTATTAAACGCATCTCCCGCTCCAGTTGTATCTATCGTTTCAACACCCAACGCTTGAACCCAGCCACTTTTTTCATGGTTCATATAAAAAGAGCCTTTAGATCCAAATGTAACGACGTTCCAACCCCTTTATCTAGCAATAAACTACAGCGGAGCGAATATTTTCTTCAGTCTTACTCATATCGGCAGTATCCTGACTTAGGATTCATCAGCTTTACACCTTCCCATAACGTAGCTACAGTGGCATCTGTATAGACTCTCCATTTACAGTTGTGGGACATCGACAGATTTGCACCAATTCATCTTATTTATTTTAATACAAATAATATTGATAGACTCGCGCACAAACACTTTATTCGAAATATTTTTCAACTCAATTCTGTTACAATATTGATAGATGAATTAATAGAAACGAGGATTTTTTATGCATATAACAATCGGGGTACTCGCTCATGTGGATGCAGGAAAAACAACATTTTCTGAGCAGTTACTATTTCATACAAACAGCATTCAAGCCCGTGGACGAGTGGATCACCAGGATACATTTCTAGATAACCATGAACTGGAGCGTCAGCGAGGCATTACGATTTTTGCGGAGCAAGGTCGCATGTCGATTGGAAATGATACGTATTCGTTAATCGATACACCCGGACACGTCGATTTTTCTCCAGAGATGGAACGTGCTATTCGAGTTATGGATTATGCCATTATTATTGTTAGTGCAGTTGAAGGACTACAAGGTCATACTGAAACAGTGTGGCAACTTTTACGCCAATATCACGTCCCTACCTTCTTCTTTATTAACAAAATTGACCGTGAAGGGGCAGATGTTGAAGCCGTTATGGCACAGCTTCAAAAGGATTGCTCTGAGGATGTACTATTCGTAGATGAACCGCTCCGTTCGGACTATGTTTCAAATCACATGATGGAGTGGCTTGCTGAACGTGATGAACAACTTCTCGATGCTTTTCTTAATGAGAAGTTGGATAGCTCTAGCTGCCTTACTCATTTACATACGATGATTAAACAGGAAAAAGCCTTTTTATGTTTTACTGGCTCTGCCTTAAAAGATATTGGAATAAAGGAATTCCTTGCACAGCTCCCTCTACTTACAAAGACACATTATAATAACAAAGCTCCATTTCAAGGTGAGGTGTTTAAAATTCGTCACGATGGGCATCAACGCTTAACTTTTATCAAAGCATTGCAAGGAACGTTACACGTGCGTGATGAGTTTTCATTTGGTGAAGTGACAGAAAAAGTGACTGAGATTCGGCTATACAATGGTAGCCGTTATGTAACAACTCAAGAGGTCGAAGCTGGGGAAATTTTCGCAGTAAAAGGGATTAGCCAAGCAAACATCGGCGATATCATTGGTTATTCAGGTAACCCGCAGCCCTATGAGTTAGTACCGACTTTACAGGCAAAAGTACAATACGAAGGCGATCAGCATATAAAGGAAGTTCTAAAAATCTTCCGTACACTTGAAGCAGAAGAACCGTCATTACGTGTACTATGGCATGAAAAATTTCAAGAAATTCATGTACATATTATGGGTGTCATCCAACTTGAAGTTCTTATCGAAGTACTTCATAAACGCTTCTCGCTAGACATTTCATTTAGCGAACCACAGATTTTGTATATGGAAACGATAGCAACAACTGTGACAGGCTATGGTCATTTCGAACCTTTAAAGCATTATGCAGAAGTCCATTTATTGATGGAGCCAAATACACGCGGTACTGGCAATACATTCGTCAATGCTTGTCATGCGGATGATTTATCGGTTGGGCATCAACGACTCATTGAAAAACATCTATTCGAGCGCGATCATCATGGGTTGTTAACTGGATTCCCTGTGACAGATATTCGCTTCACTCTCTTAACAGGACGCGCACATATCAAACATACAGATGGTGGCGATTTCCGCGAAGCAGCATTCCGTGCATTACGGCAAGGGCTGGAGCAAGCAGAAAATGTATTACTAGAGCCGTATTACCGCTTTAAACTTAAAGCTCCTAGTGATTTTATCGGCCGCATGATGACTGATATTCAACAAGCCGCTGGAACATTTGACGCACCAACCTTAACTGAAAATGATGCGATTTTAACTGGTCGAGCACCCGTCGCAACTTTTATGAGCTACAGTACAACCTTTGCCGCCTATACCAATGGTAAGGGCGTACTTTCTCTACAATTTGATGGCTATGATGTGTGTCACAATAAAGAAGACATTATTACGCAAATTGGCTACGACAAGAATGCCGATCCTGAATATACATCCTCTAGTATTTTTTGTGCAAAAGGCAAGGGCTACTCCGTTCCATGGCAGGAAGCGCAAGCTGCGATGCATTGTATTGACTAAATTCATAAAAACAGGACATGATTTGTTTTCTCATTATCCTGTTTTTTATGTTTCGTGGGGATTTACTATACTTTCATGGGTTACTTCTAGCTTAGCGCGAGTATTCCACTCTCTTCCTCGAGTATTCACTCTACTTCCGCGAGTATTCGCTCTGCTTCCGCGAGTATTCGACTCTCTTCCGCGAGTATTCGCTTTGCTTCCGCGAGTATTTCACTCTCTTCCGCGAGTATTCACTCTACTTCCGCGAGTATTCGCTCTACTTCCGCGAGTATTCGTTCTCTTCCGCGAGTATTCGCTTTGCTTCCGCGAGTATTCGCTCTACTTCCGCGAGTATTCGACTCTCTTCCGCGAGTATTCGCCTCTCCTCCGCGAGTATTCGCTCTACTTCCGCGAGTATTCGTTCTCTTCCGCGAGTATTCACTCTACCTCCGCGAGTATTCACTCTACTTCCGCGAGTATTCACTCTACTTCCGCGAGTATTCCACTCTCTTCCGCGAGTATTCCACTCTCTTCCGCGAGTATTCGCTCTACTTCCGCGAGTATTCGCTTTGCTTCCGCGAGTATTCGCCTCTCCTCCGCGAGTATTCCAACCCCTTCCGCGAGTATTCCAACCCCTTCCGCGAGTATTCCAACCCCTTCCGCGAGTATTCCAACCCCTTCCGCGAGTATTCCAACCCCTTCCGCGAGTATTCCAACCCCTTCCGCGAGTATTCCAACCCCTTCCGCGAGTATTCCAACCCCTTCCGCGAGTATTCCAACCCCTTCCGCGAGTATTCCAACCCCTTCCGCGAGTATTCCAACCCCTTCCGCGAGTATTCCAACCCCTTCCGCGAGTATTCCAACCCCTTCCGCGAGTATTCCAACCCCTTCCGCGAGTATTCCAACCCCTTCCGCGAGTATTCCAACCCCTTCCGCGAGTATTCCACTCTCTTCCGCGAGTATCCACTCTACTTCCGCGAGTATTCCAACCCCTTCCGCGAGTATTCACTCTACTTCCGCGAGTATTCCACCCATACGCGGGTATCCATCTTCACCTAGCGCGAATTTATTTCACAATGCTTGTACAGCTTTCTGTGCCTGTTTGAACATACGATATTGAGACTCCACAACAACGTAACTATGCGAATTAGAAAAATCAATTAAAACCTTGCCAGGTTGACTTTTCAAAAGTTGTAAATTATCCATCAATTTTAGCAGTAGCTCATGACCGTTACCTCGTGGGTGCCAGTTTAAATGATAATCATTTAGTTCCTTCACAGCTTCTAAAAATTGTTGATACTCTCGCTCTACAAAATTGATCAGTTCTTTGTTTTTATCAGCTACCTGTGATAGATCCTCTATATATGTTTCATAAAAGCGCATCACTATCGAGCACAGTAAATCATTGACCCGAGCAGCACTTAATATTGGCTTAGAAGCTTGGGAAAGTCGCTCTAAATTTGGTTTTGCACGAGTCGAATCAATGCGTGTAATTAAATGATAATGCTCACCATTCACCTCATACACAATTGGATTTGTTGGCATATACATCATAAAACTATTTGTTTTTGTTTTAAGCTGATCTGTTATATCCGCCTTTGCAAAAAGATGTCCATTAATATTTTCATTTTGAATCCAAATAATATCTTTGTTATATAAAATTTGCTCAAATAATCGTTCATTACTAATAAGATTGCTAGCTATTAATTGATCAACAAGTGATTCTATAACCATTCTTGTTGTAGCTTTCTTAGTAACTTCAGTGCGTGGTTGCTTACAAATTTTCATATCTAAATATTGCGATTGCTGTGCTGTACATACATGAATATTCGTCATACGTTCATCCTCTTTTCGTACATATTTTCAAAACGGAAGTCATCAGTAAAAAAAGGATTTCCCATTAACCGAGGAAATCCTTCATTCTATCTTTTTCGTTCATCATATACTGTCAAACAATGCCCAAATATGAAAGAATTAGCTCGACAGCAAATTCCTTCTCTTATCTTGGGCGTTTGACGTGCAGCGACGAACAGAACATTCTGTTTTGTCAACATGCCACCTCCTATTCCTCGTAGGGTTATGGTGTGTACTCATAATAGGCAGGTATCCTGACTTATGGTCATCGCTACTTTTCGCCTTCCCGTCGTTAAACAGTGGTCTATGAAAAGTCGCTCACATTTACAGTTGCGGGACAGTGTCGGATTTGCACCGACTTCCCTTTTAAGTAAATTGCACGCAATTTACACCTATTACTCCACGCTATTCAGTTGTCATAGGAATCTAGTAAATCTACATTCCTTATTGATTATTAAAATTAATTGTAAATGAGTGTATTTCCAAAGTCAAATAACACAATATATTCCAACATCTTTCTTACATGGTAATTGAAGAACGTATGATATTTAAGATAATAGATCAAACAGATTTATAATTAAAAGACCGATATTTCTTAAGCATTTATAATACATAAAGATGCTAGCGAGGTAATTTTATGATTTTTTCACTAAACAAAACTTACCCCACCATCAGCAATGATATTTTGTCCAGTTATATAAGTCGCCTCATCAGACATTAACCATGTCACGACTGCCGCTGCTTCTTTAGGTGTTCCTATTCTACCCAAAGTATTTAGATTATTATATTTATCTTCGAGCCTTTTTGCTTCTTCTGCTGATAAACCTTCAAATTTACTATCGATCATAGAAGTTTTAATCGCACCTGGTGTGAGAGTATTAACTCTTATTCCTTGCTTCCCGTATTCATGGGCAACACACTTTGTTAGAGTAATGATACCACTTTTACCAGTAGCATATGCGGTAGTACCTGGTGAGCATAAAAAAGCATCAAGCGAGGACGTATTTACGATAGAACCCCCTCCATTTTCTAACATTGCTCGAAGCTCATATTTCATACAAAGCCAAACACCTTTTATTGTGGCACCCATCATGTTATCAAAATCCTCTTCGCTAAATTCATGAGTGAGTGCTGTTTTACCTTCAGTATTTCCAGCATTATTAAAAGCAAAATCTAATTTACCAAAAGTTGATACGGTTTTATGGACCATTTGTTTTACTTCATTTGATTTACTTACATCAACAGATAAATACATGACATCGGAATGTATTTGCTTTAGACTTTGTAAAGCTGCCTCTCCCTTTTTCTGATTTCTTCCTACAATAACTACTTTCGATCCCTCTTGGGCTAAACTTTGGGCAACGGCTAATCCGATTCCTGAAGTCCCGCCGGTAATTAAAGCTACCTTATTTTCAAACCTCATATGATACCCCTCCTTTTTAAATTCATTAATATTCTGCCTACTTTATTTGTGAAGGACAGTCTAAATGTACTTTATTTACACGCAGGTGGTTGAGGATTATGACCTTTCATCGCTTTCTCATAATCCTCCTTATTTATATGAATGATTTCTAATAGTTTGTTATCAAACCCAACATACACGAGAATAACCGGGTCACCATCTTTGATGTTTGATAAATCACTACCATTTACATTTTTAGCATCTGGCGACCAAACATTGGTATAACTTGCTGACCTTTGTTCACCAGTAATCTAATCTAAATTTATGTCTTTAATTGCGTAAATTTTTATATCTTTAGGTAGCCAATTAAGATTCATTTCATGGTCTGTTCTTTCTTGGTCAAATGTTGTAACGTAGAAAAATAGGTTACCTTGTTTTACTTTATCCCAGTTAGAATACGCTTGGATTTCTGACAAGTGCGAAAACATTGGATAACCTAAATCACTTTTATTAAAGAATATTGCCGCATCTGCAGTATTCTCTTCTTCTTGCATTCCCATAATATAGCCGCCTGTAGTTGCTATTGATAGTGCTAAAACACTTGCTAGTACTTTACCTTTGATGTTCATTAAAATCATTCTTTTATTTGTTTTATTGTCTTACAAGGTCTTGTTACTTTTAAATAAATTTTACCATATGTTAATTGGTGTTTAGTTTCAGATTTGCACAGAAGAACTAATACAACTTCGGAGCTTTTCGCAGTTTAGTTGCTTGTTCAAATGAATATGCGAGTTTTATTAGTACGTCCTCACTAAATGCAGTTCCTGCGAACGTTATGCCAAACGGTCTCCCATTTTCCATATACCCCGCTGGGACGGCAATTGACGGATAACCAGCCTTTGCACTAATTGTCGAGCCTATATATGATGGAAAGATAATCGCATCTAATTCATATTTTTTTAATGTATAATCGATTCCTTGTTCTTGAGAAAAATACAAATCCTCTAGTTTAGCATTTAAATAGTCAGAATCTCTTAACGTGTTCGATAATTTCTCTCTCGATTCCAATTTATCCTGACCATATTTTAACGACTTTCCTTTTGAACGTTTATTAAATTCGATTAACTCAGAGATAGAATGTACAGGCATGTGGGAAGGTAGGTTGACAAGGAAATTATTTAAACTATGCTTTAATTCATATTGTGGTACTCCCCATTTCCAGTCTCTATGGAAAGAAGGAATATCAATGTCTTCAATAATAACGGCTCCTTGCTCTCTTAAAACTTGAATTGCATTTTTAAAAAGTGTTTCGTCATATTCTCCCGAGTCATAATAATCGTTTGAGGCATTATTATACACTCCAATTCTTGCGCCCTTTAATCCTGTAGTTTCTAAAAAGATTGAGTAATCTTGATGTATCCTTCTTTTACTTTTATATGTAGCGACATCTTCTTTATCTACTCCTGTTAATACTCCCAATAAAATAGCTGCATCTGTTACTGTTCTAGCCATTGGCCCTGCTGTATCTTGAGAGTATGTAAACGGAATAATGCCCTGTCGACTAATGAGCCCTACAGTCGGTTTTATGCCGACTACTGAATTTGTGATAGCCGGACTTAAAATTGAGGCATCTGTCTCCGTTCCAATTGATAAAACAGCAAAATTCGATGCCACCGCTACTGCCGACCCAGAGCTGGATCCTCCCACAAAAAGTTCTGGATCGCCGTAAGGATTTAGTGTTTGTCCACCTCGAGAACTATAACCCGCCCACATCGTACTAGACATAGCGTTTGCTAATTCAGTCATATTTGCTTTCCCTAAAATAACAGCACCTGCTTCACGGAGCTTTTTTACTAGAAATGAATCCTGCTTAGCTAAATAATTTTCTAATGCTATTACGCCTGCACTAGTGTGCATAAAATCTTTCGTTTCGATATTGTCTTTTAAAACAACCGGAATTCCGTGTAGAGGTCCTCTAGCCCCTTTTGTTAATCTTTCCTCATCTAATGCTTCAGCAATAAATATCGCTTCAGGATTAATTTCAAGCATTGAATTAATTTTCCGTCCACTTTGGTCATGCTTAGCAATTCTGTGTAAATAAAACATAGTTAATTCTTTTGATGTAATCTCACCATGTTCCATAGCTACCTGAATATCTATAACTGACATTTCTTCTCTAAGAAAACTATTAAAACTTATCCCCATTCATGTTCCCCTACCCTTCTTTCAAAATTATACCAACAAATTCAATTTAATCCCAAAAAATATTCAAACTATTAGTGTTTCAACATTAATTTTAAAGTCCTCTCAGGCACGCTTGTGACGGATGCTCATGTACGCTAACTCAAAGCTCTGCAATTAGCCCAATCTAATGGCTTGAGTGTATACATATAAACTCATAGACACATAATGCTTTGAACGCTCTCATTTGTTCGCATTTAGCAAATAACAAGTAATTCTATTTGTTGCGGATTATCCAATTAACTACCAAATCATTATCTTCTGTGCTACACTCTCTTTACAAATAAAATTAAAAAGATGGGATGGGGATCATATAAAAATGCTTAGAGGCATTTGGGGTATCACAATGTGCATATATGGCGTGTCTTTATATATCAAATATTTTCAAAAAGTCAGTGAAGGATGGAATATAACCCTTCATTTTTTATCAGGGAGTTTATGTATTGTAGGAATTTCATTAATTGTTCAAGCAAGAAGAATGCATAAATAATTCGATGCCCTAGCAATGACACATTAATCTAAGGCCATGTACCTCTTATGTACAAATCACACAAGTCCTTTTTAATTTCATACATACCTTTGTAACACGACATCGTTCACATACTTATGTAAAAATAATTTCATTTAGTTAAGAAAAATAAATAGATGAATTGTAAAAACGCTGAGCAAATGTAGATTTTCAATCGGAGTTTCATGGAGAATTTTATGCTATTATGAAATGGAACCATCAATTTAATATACTTGGATTTAGTAAATATATTAATAAAAATGAAATATGAGTACTAATTGAAGGTTATCTCAAGCTTAAATGAATTGATTTAGAGTATGATAGACAATTTGGGAGAATACAAACATTAATGATTCCATTACAACTTATAAACGATACTTTTTAAGTCGGTGGAACACTATTTCCGTAAGCGACATCGTTGAAGACCGAATTAAAAAAATTAGGCTACCTTTCATTGAGAGAATTCGTAAGAAAGATAGTCTAATGATGATGATTTATGGGTGCACCTAAACACTATGGCTATTTTAGAAAACCATTCTTTTCTTGTTGCCACGTAAACAGAATTGTGAACTATTCATTGCTTTCTTTACTTATCGCAGGATTTAAAACCATAAGCAAAACAATAATACTTCCAAATATTGAGATTCCTAAAAATAGATTACTAATTGAAAAATGCGCTAAAAGGGTTCCGGTTAACAATAAAGAAATTGGTTTACTTGATTCTAGTAATACACGCATCGTACTTTGTGATCTACCAAGGACTTCTCTAGGCACTTTAATCATAAATAGAGTTTGTAAGATAATGCTTGCAAAAATACTTCCTAGACCTGCAATTGATACCATTAGTGCTACTACCACAATATTTTCTACAAAAGCAAGTGTAGCAAATGCACCTAATAATAAAATTAAACCCAGTATCATTGGTATTATTTTTTTTGTTTTACTAAAGAAGTTTATAGTTAAAGAACCAATTAGTATTCCTATTGCGAAAGCAATTTGTACAATGGCTAACTCAGAGGCGTTTTTTACAAACATAGGGAAAAGTATTGAGACTGGGGCTAACATAAAATTAATTAATACTAAGTAAACTATCATGCCTCTTAATATGGGAACAGCAATAATTGTTTTTAGTCCTGTTTTTAAATCAACAGAAAAGTTTTTGAAATTTAATTTTGTTTCAGATTTTTCTGTCAAGGATTTTTGCTTAATGAAAGCAATACAAATCAAAGAAATAAAAAATGTTGCTGCGTTAAATATAAATGCAGTTGGAAGACTATAAACTATTAGAACTCCTGCTATAGCTGGAGCTAACAATCCAACTATTGTTTGAATTGTTGCAGAAAGGCTCTGAGCACGAGCCATCAAATGCTCTGGAACAATTTTTCTAATTGCAACTGTTTTGGCAGGAGAGAACAAGGCATTAAATGAAGAAGTTATAATTGTTGCAACAATTAACATCCATGGACTTAAATAACCCCCGATCAATAGTAAAGCTATCGATAATATTACAAGTCCACGAAAAATATCTGCTATAAGCATGTATTTTTTTTGATTTCCTCTATCAACCAATACTCCTGCGAATATACCAAAAATTATAGTAGGTATGATCTCTCCTGCTAATACGAAAGACATTAGTACAGCAGAGCCTGTTAAAACTTTCATTGTCCATATTAATGTTAAAGCATATACACCATCTCCGATTGCAGAAACAAGCTGACCAGCTATTAACAAACTATAATTTTTAATCGCAAAAAGGGCTTTATAACTGTCTTTTTTTTCATCACTTTCAACGATGTCTTTACTTAAATTAGATTCAAGTACTGTTTTAGACATTATTTACCCCCTTATAAAGTGTTATTACTTTGTAAAATCATTATCTACCTAAAAAATTCACATAATTAAAAGTCCAGACGTAATGTTTTAAAATATTTTAATTTCACATCTTATGTTGTCTCTTCTAATTTTTTGTTCTTATCAACAATGATTCGTATCTCGTTAAAAATATGTTCACCTATCGGGCTTAATTTAGCTGATTGAGAAATTACTGCTATCCCTTGTTCTAACTGCTGCAGAACTAGTTCTAGTCTTTCTGAAATACTCGCTACAGGATACACCTTGTATAGTCTCTCTAACCACATAGCTATTCGAGTAAATGCAAAAACACCATGATATACTCCTTTCATTGGTCGAAGATCTTCACGCCATGGGGAGTTGAATTTCTCAGTATGTTCATTTAATACAATTGGATCAATTACAAAGAGTTGTTCTAATCTAGAATGGGCACATTCATGTACAATATTTTCGGTAACCCATAAAAAATCATTAGGATGATGAGACAGGAAAATAGCATCTGGGAGTAGATTTGCAGTGAAGCCACCAAAAGCATCTGTATCCATAATTGCTATTAATTTGATGTGACTAGTTATCTCCTTATAATACTCTGGCCAAATTTCTGCAATTAATTCTAGACATGATTTATAATACAAATGATCATTCATAGTAAATTCAATATTACTTAACAAATTATTTTCATTACTTTTTCGTATATTTAAATCTCTAAAATTATTTGTTAAGCATTTACTAATTAAAGGATCAGAAAAAGTTAACGAAATGTCGTCTATTGTCTTTAAACTGTTTTTTTCAATAGAAAAGTCTGCATTCCCAAAATAAGGAGAATTAGTATTATTAATTGGAATTTCTGCAACGATTTCTGTACCTATGTTAATAGTAATATTATTTACATGGGTTGAAATAAGGTGATAAGTACTTTTTTCTGGTGTATTTATTACGTAATTTAAGCCTGGAAATTCGATTACACCTTCAGAAGTACTTAGAATAACTGTCTTTATTTCTATTCCATTTTTTGCACATGGTAAAATAAAATAGCTAATGAATTTTTGAATATTTTCAGAAGTCATTAACTTGCTAATTAGTTCTGATTCATCTAATTTATAACTCAAACCATTTGAAACATATGTTGTTAGGTCAATAGCAAAATAGTTTAAACCAGGGCTATAGATAGACGTCAAAAATACTTGATTATTTAAACTTTCTTTCAAAGTTGTCAGAACATCTACAGATACTTCCCCCGTTTTTTCTATTGCATTAATTATATTATTAATCCTTTGATAAAAAGGTCTTAAACTTAACATATATATTTGGTCATTTTCCATTTGAGAAGGTTGTAAAAAAGTTAGCATTTTTCCTCACCTCAATTTTTAATTTTGAAACAATGCTACGGTAAAAGTATATGGAGCATCTTCAATTTCTTGATGTGAATCAATTTCAGCTTCAAGTTCACGAAGCCTCAGTATATATTCTTTTACTTTTGATCTAGGAATTCTAGCTTTAACTAATGAAAACTCAGCTGGTGCCAGATCTGTAACTGCATTTACCATTCCGTTTTGTACTTCATCAATCATATAATTAATCATTTTTATTTTTTCCATCTCATCCGAATTCTTACTACTTAATCGGATGCTAAAAGAATTAACATCAGCTTTATAAGCATTTTCTACAAAGTCTTCTTTTGAATTAGTACTATCAACAAAAACCAAATCATTCTTTTCCAACATTTTTATAATATAATTTACTTTCGCCAAAGGTATACCTGTTTGTTTTGAAACTTCCGTTGCTGTTTTTGAAACGATAGACAGGATGCTTAAAACTTCCATTCCCCCAGCATGTAATATAGTATCAAGAAAATCCGTTTGATTATTTCCGAAATCTGCCGAATTTAACATAGTTTCACCCTCTTTCTAAAGTAAGGATATTAATGACTCAGAATTTGTGCCAACTGCAGATAATGCCATGTTAGATTCGTCACACATTTCATTAGCAACTTCACGCACTTCTTCTTCAGTTATACTCATAAGCTCAAAGACTTCATTATCTACAAAAAAATCTTTATTATATAATGCATATCTTCCTGTAGTATTAAGATGCCTAACGGAATCATTTGGAATTTGTAACGTTGATGTAATACGTGAAGCTCGTGCACGCTCTAGCTCCTCACTAGTTACTCCTTTTCCCTGAATATCTTTAACTATCTCCATTACTACATTGAAACATTCATCTAATTTTTCCTTCTGACAATTAAGATCAATTGCCAAATAGCCACCCAGACCGTAACTCAGAGAGTAAGAGTATATTGAATAAACAAGCTCTCTTTTTTCTCTTAGTTCTAAAAACAATCGTGATTTTAATCCATCACCTAAAATGTCGGATAAAATTGCCATTGCATATTTTTTACGTGATCGAAAGGATGGGCCTACAAATGAAATTGTTAAATTAACTCTATCAGAATTCCCAATTCCTGTAACACTAGGTGATACTTCAAGCATCGGTAGTGGGTTACTAACTTTATTATTTCTCCAAAAATCAAATTCTGTAGCGATTTTATTTATTATTTCATCTGGATCCACATTTCCTTGAATCACCATAAGGGTGTTACTCGGTGTATAGTATTTTTCAAATCTACTCTCGATGTCCTCTTTAGTAAATCGAGATATATTTTCTTGATTTCCTATAACGAATAAACCTAATGAACGCTCTCCCCATAATGTACGCTCTGAAAGCTCTGTTTTAACTTTAGAGGAAGCAAAATATGTATCGGCTTCTTGTAAGATAATAGCTCTTTCATGTTTAATTCGTTCTTCTGGAATATCTCTAAATTTCACAATATTTGACAACGCTTTAATTATATCGTTACTATAGCTGGTTTGAGATGTAATACAACATCTTGTCATCTCTTTTCCTGTATAAGCTTCATATCTTGCACCATTATCCAATAAATCTCCAACCATCTGTTTAGCTGCAACATTCATATTTTCATGACTAAAAGCCATGTGCTCAATAAAATGAGATATCCCATTATTATGAATTGTTTCGTCTTTAGAGCCGTGATTTACAAACATGCCAATTGACAAATTCCGCGATTGTTTAGTTTTTCTAACTACTACCTTCATACAATTTTCAAGCATGGCTTTAGAAATGGACTCGTAATACAAGATACCCCTCCTATATAATAAATGTTATTTAAATTCAAGAAAGGAAACTAGTTCCCTTTCTTGAATTCAAATATGTAGTGCTTAAACGCTTACTGAGATAGAAATTACAACTCCTTGTTCTCCTGCTGCAATTTCATCAGTAGCTTTTTCAATTTCCTCAACTAATTGAGAATTGTTAATAATTACTTCACCATCATTATTAACTTTAAAAACATCTGGTGTTAACATAATTTGTTTTTTTTCTGTCATGATAACTCACCTCCTTTCAAATAAATACGACTTCTTTAGAAACGTCTTTACGCTTATTCTCATTCCATTCTTTTATTCTAATAAGAGAAGCTTTTTTAGGACTGTAAATATTTGTATTCAAAACAATATTAATCAATTTCCCATCTTCCTCTAAAACAATCCCTTTATTTATAAAATCTAGAAGAATATTATTTAAATCCTCAATTGTAACTGAATAGCCAGCACTGACTACTTCTTTATGAGCACGGGTTATAGTACAAATTCCATCTAATGCTATTAACATTTGACGCTGTTCATCCTTAAGTACATAAGTTTGAATATTGTTTTTTTCTCTAAGATCCATGATTATTAATTGGTGACCATTATCAACATAAAACAAATCGCTATATGGATGGACTTCTGTCCAATTTAATACCGCTTTTCTCATGCTGATTGTATACTCATCTGGATTACAAGGTACTGAATAGTCAAAATCAAAATGGTAAGCTAAATTGTCAAGTCCAGATTGATCTATCTGACTATAAATATATTTATATGGCCACATTGCCCTGACATTCGTTATTCCATTTTCTTTAGAGTCATTAAAATATGGACTAAATCGATCTAATCGAATTTTTGAAACACCCCCAGGAGGAGTTAAATGTTGGATTTTCCCGATAATTTTATGAATATTCTTATATTCCTCCGGGTTCTCCCCAGGAAAACCATATAATATATTCCACACCGGATAAATACCAAATTCTTTAGACCATTTTAAAAGTTGAATATTCTGTAACATCGAAATACCTTTGTTCATAAGCTTTAGTACAGATGTTTGAAGACTTTCAATTCCAGGCTGAATAGTTTTAAAATTTGCATCCCTAAAAAGCTCGATTTGACTTTTCTTAAGATTAGCCTTAGTCTCATAAAACATATCTAAATTGATATCCTCTTCTTTTAATGACGGTAATAAACTTTTGAAATAGTTCATATCGATTATATTATCAACTGCAGTTGCTTTAGATGTATACTTCTTATACTTATTACTTTGTAGCATTAATTCTTCTAAGACTCTCTCTGCAGATTTACTTCTAAAATTTAAATTCGTTCCATTTAGACCACAAAAAACACAGTGATGTTTTTGCCCCCACCAACATCCTCTTGATGATTCAAATAGAAAACGAGAATGGTGTACTTGATCTTTATAACTATACGAGAAAAATTGTTCAAAATAATCAGAATATTCAGGTATTGGTAATTGATCTAAATTCATTACAGATGGTGAACTTGGGCGTTTTTTATTTTTCATAATATATTCTTTATCTTTTTGCAAAAAGATACCATCAATATCATTTGAGATTACTCCATTTTCATTCCATTCTGAGATAAAGTCCACAAATGAGTAATCCCCTTCGCCTGAGCAAATTGCATCGATAAAAGAAAATTGTTTAAGAAGCTCCATACCCATTGTTTCTTCACAATTCGCCCCACCAAACATAATAAATTTATCAGGATATTTTTCCTTTAATTTCTTAGCAAAGCTCAATGAAGCTACATTCTGTTCAAACACACTAGTAAAGCCTATGATATTGTATTCATCCCAATCTAGTTCTTCTAAACAAGAAAGAAGAAAACCTTCTACATAGGACCTAACAGTTCTAATTAATTCAAAATCTTCATTTTTATTTTGCTTAAATTTAACTTTTGCTTCTTCAATGTATAAGTCTAAAGTATCTTCACCAAATAATGACTCTGAAAAAACAATTTCTCCTGCTAGTGCATTGCTAGAAAATACATTTCCTTCAGAAATAGAATTATATAATTCTGTGGAAATTAAATCTGCAAACTTCAAATTTAAGTAATGTATATCACAATTAATGTTTTTTCTCTCTAATCCTGCTTTAAGCAAACTTAAACCGATTGATGGTCTATATAACGAAGCGAATGGCATGTTAATAAGCGCTACTTTCATAATATTCCTCCTTATATACATTGAATTTTACGGAATTTATACTATCGATTTTAATTTTCTTAATCCTAAGGTATATAGTGTTCTACAAAGAATAACTTTAATGAACTACATTAAACCCATATTACTGCACTTAATTACCATTTTATATACATTTTATTCCACTATTGGTAAAAATATTATATATTCTGACTTTTTCTTTTGCAATACTTTTTTTAAAGAAAAAAGTAATTTTTAAATATTTTACTAAAGCCTGTCTATCTAGTTCCTGTTAAATAATCTTTTTGTTTCTCAATTAGTGAAAACTATGTAAATATTAATCCAATACATACTATTAATATGTAATTTAATTGGTAAATATTCATAAGTGATTACTCTCTAGTAACTTTTTTATCAATGCAGTCAAATCAGCACGTCATGCTGTACACTTAATCCCTTCTTTATTCCTTTTTTCAAAAATACTAATTGATAACAAATGATATCTATCATTAAAGGGTTCTGATAGCTGATTATCGTATATAGACTGATTCCTTGAAGAGTCTATCGGAACCGATATGATAAAGTTCTATAGATTAGCAATAGAAGTAGCATCTGAAATATTACATTTGGAAATGTAATACGCGAAAAATATAAAAGATGCTGTTGCTACTATCGTAGAAATGATGTTTATGATTTGCATAATTTTTTTTGACGATAAAAACTGAATTTCCGCCTTCTTTAGTATTTAATTCCGATGCTATTAACGGAGAAAACGGCTCGAGGCTTGTACACAGGATAGAGAGCAGAACGTAAAATTTAGAAAAAATTCAAAAGGCTATTTCGCAGTAAATTCCCTCTGCAAAATAGCCTTTTTTAAATTTCTTTCATTACATATTATTGTCCACTAAATCTCTGTGTAAGCTTTTGTAAATTTTCAGCTTGTGCACATAAGTCTTGTGACACTACCATGCTTACCGCTTGCATGGAGGCACTTTGCTCATCCACTGACTGCAGAATGGCCTCTGTATAATTAGATAAGCTATCCATCCCATTTGCAATTGTCGATACTAATTTTGTAACCTCATTCGCGCTACTTGAAAGCTCTTCAGCTGTTGCGGAAATATCCTCGAGTTGGTTCGTCATTTTGCTAACATGCTGAGAGATTGTGCCAAATGACTTTGTAGCCTCATCAATGACATAAACGCCCTGTTGAACGTTTTTCAAGTCCTCTTCGACAGAGGTAGCTACTTGTTTTGTATCGCTTTCAATACCAACAACAAGCTCAACAATTTGAATAGCTGAATGCTTAGATTGCTCTGCCAGTTTGCGAACTTCCTCTGCTACTACTGCAAAGCCTTTACCATGCTCTCCAGCACGCGCTGCTTCAATCGCTGCGTTTAATGCTAGTAAATTCGTTTGATCTGTAATAGCTGTAATCATGTCTGTCATAGATTTGATATCTGTCATTTTTCCTGATAATTGCTGCATTAATTCACTTGTTTTTTCAGTAGAAGTTGAAATAAACTCCATTTGATTTTTAGCTACGTGTAAAATTTCCGCACCGTTGCCTGCAATGTCATTTGCTTCTTTTGCATGATCAAATACATCTTGCGTTGCCACGGTAATACGTTCAATGCCATCAGCAGTTTCCTGCATAGCAATAGCACTTTCATTTGCAGACTGTGCTGCTTTTTTAAGACCCTCAGTCGTATTTTCCATTTGAGAATCAACCTCGTTAACTGCATCTGTAATTTCATTTGTACTTGCTGATAGCTCCTCTATGCTCGCTGATAAATCTGTAGAACTACTCACAATATTTTGTGACATCGTATGTAATTGTTCTTTCATCTCTAAAAACGCTTTAGCTAAGTCTGAAATTTCATCATTGGAATTAATTTCAATCGTAGCAGTACGCAAATTTCCATCTGCGATTGCTTGAGCGGTTTCTGCTAATTGATTAATAGGCTTAATAATTTTAAATTTTACATAGAAAATACAAGATAATGTCATAGTTATACCCATTACTGTTAATACAGTGGATAGCCATTCTAATTTAGTAAAATTTGCTAGGTCTATAATTAGAATGACACCCATAAGAACATTTAAAGTAGTAAAGCAAATTATACTTCTTTTCCGTAAACTCATACTAAATTCCCCCAACTATAATATTACTCCAACGTAGTTATTATAGTTTAATTCTCCTGAAATTCATAGAAAAAAGCCCAACTTTTGTAAGATAAATGAATTATAAAACAGAAAGTGCTTTTGTAGTATAGAAAACCATTGTTTCAATAAAGGTGTGATATAAAAGTATGACCTTCAGCAAAATGAGGAATCCACGGGAAGCTTGATCAGCAATAAAAACAAGCTAGAGGAACAATTAAGTAATCTTCCACCCCAAGGGATTAGCGTTAGAGGAACAACGGCTAAAACCATCACGTCCTGTGATAACGTCTTCGTGACCAACATCGTGCTGTGTTACGCTGCCGCTACGTTATCACTACTTTTCGCGCAAAAAACATCTGTTGGCTCGAGGCCCTGGAGCCAACCTTTCGAGTGAAGCGGCTCATAGTACGCCCCAGGAAAGCGCTCAGTCGGAACGGAAATCAATTATCCGTTTTGCGAATAAGCCATGCTAATTTGTTTTTACAAAAACAAAAAAGCACTTTGCTCTAGACAAAGTGCTTTTATAATAAATTATTTTAATTTCATAATACTTGATCCTGCGATACCTGGATGTGTCATCTCATATGGATCTAGAATTAAATCTAATTGTTCTTTCGTTAGCACACCTTCTTCAATGCAAAGCTCACGAATTGAACGACCAGATAAAATTGCTTCACGCGCAATTCGTGCAGCTACCTCATAGCCGATATGCGGGTTCACTGCTGTTAATACACCAACGCTTTTTTCCACATATTCTTTCATGCGGTCTTCATTTGCTTCAATATCCTTCAAGCAATTTTGAGTAAATGCTCGGAATACGTTATTCATAATGCTAATAGATTGAATTAAGTTAAAGACAAGTACAGGCTCCATAACGTTTAATTCTAATTGTCCTGCTTCAGATGCTAAAGAAATCGTATGGTCATTACCAATTACTTGGAAAGCAACTTGGTTCAGAACCTCTGGCATAACAGGATTTACTTTACCTGGCATGATAGAAGATCCTGGTTGACGAGCTGGTAAAATGATTTCCCCTAATCCAGCACGTGGACCAGATGCCATTAAGCGAAGGTCATTAGCGATTTTCGATATATTAATCATACAGATTTTTAATGCGCCTGATACTTCTGTATAAGCATCTGTATTTTGTGTTGCATCCACAAGGTGTGTAGCGCCTTTAAGCGGCAATCCTGAAATTTCAGCTAGATGTATATCAACTGATTGAATATAGTCAGGGAATGCATTTAAACCTGTACCAACAGCTGTAGCTCCCATATTTACATCATATAGATTTGGGCGAGTTTGGCGAATACGAACAATATCACGAGTGATAACACGGCAATATGCTTCAAATTCTTGCCCTAATCGAATCGGAACAGCGTCTTGTAAATGAGTACGTCCCATTTTAATAACATGCGCGAATTGTTCCGCTTTTTGGTGGAACACCGCTTGCATATTTTCCATTGTAAGAAGTAGTTCATCTATCAAATTCAACACAGCAATATGAATTGCTGTTGGGAAAGCATCGTTTGTTGATTGTGACATATTAACATGGCTGTTTGGGCTAATTGTTTTGTAGTCCCCTTTTTCTTTGCCCAAAATTTCTAAGGCACGGTTAGCAATAACCTCGTTGGCATTCATATTAATAGATGTGCCAGCTCCACCTTGGATTGGGTCAACAATAAATTCAGCATCCCACTCGCCGTCAATAACTTCTTGTGCAGCCTCGACAATTGCATCTCCGATTTCTGTTGAAAGTAGGTGTACCTCCATATTACTCAAAGCAGCTGCTTTTTTTACAATACCCATTGCTTTAATAAGAGCAGGGTGGATTGTATATCCTGTAATCGGGAAGTTTTCAGTCGCACGAAGCGTTTGAATCCCGTAATAAGCATTGTTTGGTAAGGCACGTTCACCTAAAAAGTCTTTTTCTATACGTTGTGTGGACATAATTGTCGTCTCCTTTTATGTAATACTCACACTTGATAGTAGCTAATAAATGCACTATTGTAAACAGTCATTTGTCTGGAAAATGAAAATTTCCATGAAAAGATATTATTATTCCCTAAAAACCAAGCACTACTTTGAAACTAATAAGACCAGTAAATGGACAAGATGGTTAATATATAGACTTATTCTGCATTCATCTCACCACCTAAAGCGGAGTAAGAATTATGTATCTATCGCTATGCTTTCAGTACAAAAGACATTTGCTAGAAGCAAGTTAAAGGGTTAGAAGCAAAAAAACCTTATATCAACAGGATCTGAAAAACAAAAAGTAAAACTTAAACCAGTGTTATTAATCTTCACCAATCGTACTACTACAATGCGAGATAATTATTCCCAATCGTTCATTTATCACAATAAAAAAAAGCTGAACTAATTGTTTGTGTTAGTTCAGCTAATAATCAATTATTCATCTGCAAAATTGCGTCTGGAATCGGCTTTGTGCTTACACAAGGAACCCCTAATGTGTATTAAATGCTTATTCGGTTCTAAATGATTATTTATTAGAAGAAACTGTAAAACGGCTATTAACATGCTTTGGATTTTCAATTTCATCTAAAACAGCAACGGCATAATCTGCATAGCTAACATAACTTTCACCAGCAGCATTTACTAATAAATGATCTTCTCCAGTAATATAGCTACCTGTACGTGGACCTTCTGGATCAAAGAAAGCAGATGGGCTTAAAAATGTCCAAGTAATTGTAGATTGTTGTAAGTCACGTAGATTCTCACCTTGGTTTTTAGCTGTCGCATAAAACATTTCTGGAAAATCTGGTGTATCCATTACTCGAACAGTTTTTTCTGGGTCTACAAACAGACTACCCGCTCCACCGACAACAATTAATTTTGTATTGATTCCAGTGAAAATATCAATTAAATGACGGCCAGTTTTCACATGTAATTCCTCCAGACCAAAAGGAGCCCCAAACGCATTTACGACTACGTCAAAGCCTTTTACATCTTCTTGAGACAATTCAAATACTTCCTTTTCAATTACAGGAATATTTGCCGTTACTTTTGAAGCTGAACGTACAATCGCAGTTACTTCATGACCACGCTGTAGTGCCTCCTCTACAATTTTTTGTCCTGCTTTCCCTGTTGCACCAATTACTGCTATTTTCATAATTAATTCCTCCAATTTTTCATTTGTAACCATTTTAGTTACAGGTTAGATACAAAAGACCGACTTCGTTGATTTTAACGAAGTTGATCTAGCACATCCTGTAAAGTTTGTGCTTGTAGTTGTTCTTCCATTGCATGCCAAACAGATGTATAAACACCTTCCAATGTCCGTTGGATTTTTCGACCAACTGTACAATCCGGATTTGGCTCATCATGAATCGCAAATAACTGCTCTGGCCCATCAATCGCATGGTAAAGGGCTAATAGCGTTAAATCTTTTGGTTCCACTAAAAGTTCATAACCCGCAATACCCGGTTGTGATGTAAGCAAGCCCGCTTTTTTTAGCACCCCGATCATTCGTCGCACGACCACTGGATTTGTATTCACACTACCTGCGATGAAATCAGACGTCAGCTGGCTTTTGTCAGATGTTGTTGCAATAAGCGAAAGTATATGGATCGCTACCGAAAAACGACTGTTCACCATATGTATCACCACCTGTTGTAACTAGTATAGTTACAGGTTTAAATAAAAGCAAACAAATTGCTCTACTTACACCTGTATTTATTTTTTGTATTTTTACGGAGTATTATACGATGGTTATATTTTCTTTACGTAAATGACTAATTCCTGTCGTATTTCTCCATCTTGCTCATAAAAGTCTAAGTTATGAAATTCATACTTAAAATGGCCAAGTGGAAACGTCACACTTTCCCCCTGAGCCGCAGCTAATATGCCTGCCACATCATGTGACACCATTTGTAAAAGCTCTGTACCTAAAACCGAATCTACAAATATCACGTTCATTAATAAACACCTCCTCAACTATTATAGCTTAGAAGGCGCTTACATTTACAGTCTTTCTTTATAACGATTCAGGCGAATTTCCTCAATGACTTGCATCATTTTATGTATTTGCTCCTGTGTTAATTTTGTAGAGATGTGTGGTAGCTCATATTGATGAATAAATTCCTCTTGTTGTTGAGGAGTATTCGTAAGCCATTTCGTCCTTAAACGCTGCTCACGCCCTCTTCCGTCTATTTGAAAAATCAATGATCTCCTCACATCAGTCACCTCTAAATTTTTTTATTAGGACTTCCAGATTAAAACTTATATCGGAAAAATTTTCATAAATTTAAACATTTTTCACATAAAGCGCTAGAGAATTTGGCACTATACAAAATATAGGTTTTTTATTTTGGCGTTTTAACTTGCGCTTTGGCGGGAGTAATCGGCGCTTTAGGGTTCTATCCACGATTTCGAGGGCTCTATCCACGATTTTGGCGGTTCTATCCACGATTCTGCTGGTTCTATCCACGACTTCGGCTCTTCTATCCACGACCTCGAGGGCTCTATCCACGATTTTGGCGGTTCTATCCACGACTTCGAGGGCTCTATCCACGACTTCGGCTCTTCTATCCACGATTTCGAGGGCTCTATCCACGATTTTGGCGGTTCTATCCGTCGGTTGACCAGTTCTTTCTGTCGCTTTGGCCTTTTTATCCGTCGCTCTCATTTCTTTCCGTCACTTTACCGGGTCTTTCCGTCGCTCTGCCCCTGTTTTCCGCCACTTTACTACTTTCCGTCGCTTGGCCGGTTCTATCCACGACTTCGGCTCTTCTATCCACGATTCTGCCGGTACTATCCACGACTTCGAGGGCTCTATCCACGATTTTGGCGGTTCTATCCGTCGATTGGCCTGTTCTTTCCGTCACTCTGACTCTTCTATCCGTCGGTTGACCAGTTCTTTCCGTCGCTTTGGCCTTTTTATCCGTCGCTCTCATTTCTTTCCGTCACTTTACCGGGTCTTTCCGTCGCTCTGCCCCTGTTTTCCGCCACTTTACTACTTTCCGTCGCTTGGCCGGTTCTATCCACGACTTCGGCTCTTCTATCCACGATTCTGCCGGTACTATCCACGACTTCGAGGGCTCTATCCACGATTTTGGCGGTTCTATCCGTCGATTGGCCTGTTCTTTCCGTC
>NZ_LFXJ01000005.1:1376928-1804347 GCF_001183605.1 Lysinibacillus xylanilyticus
CGGTTCTATCCACGACTTCGGCTCTTCTATCCACGATTCTGCCGGTACTATCCACGACTTCGAGGGCTCTATCCACGATTTTGGCGGTTCTATCCGTCGATTGGCCTGTTCTTTCCGTCACTCTGACTCTTCTATCCGTCGGTTGACCAGTTCTTTCCGTCGCTTTG
Organism: Lysinibacillus xylanilyticus; assembly: GCF_001183605.1. Lineage (GTDB taxonomy): Bacteria > Bacillota > Bacilli > Bacillales_A > Planococcaceae > Lysinibacillus > Lysinibacillus xylanilyticus. The sequence goes on from NZ_LFXJ01000005.1 coordinate 1,377,096, forward strand.
GCCTTTTTATCCGTCGCTCTCATTTCTTTCCGTCACTTTACCGGGTCTTTCCGTCGCTCTGCCCCTGTTTTCCGCCACTTTACTACTTTCCGTCGCTTGGCCGGTTCTATCCACGACTTCGGCTCTTCTATCCACGATTCTGCCGGTACTATCCACGACTTCGAGGGCTCTATCCACGATTTTGGCGGTTCTATCCGTCGATTGGCCTGTTCTTTCCGTCGCTCTGAGTTCCTCCCGTCGAATTGCCACTGCTTGCCCTTCGCTCTGACTACTATCCCTCGATTTTCCAGTTATTTCCGGCGCCCCAGCTCTTTTTCCGGCGCTTCGCAGTTTGTTCGCTTTAAAAAAACAGCAACCAAAACGGCTGCTGCATCAGTTTAAACGGCAATTGGTGCTTTAATTGTTGGGTGTGGATCATAGCCCTCAATAGAAAGATCTTCGAGCTCTATGTCAAAAATTGACGTTTTATTTGGATTGATTTTTAAGGCTGGTAGGTCCTTAGGCTCGCGTGAAAGCTGTTCTTTTACTTGCTCCACGTGATTTGAATATATATGAGCATCCCCTATGCTATGAATAAATTCGCCAACTTCTAAACCACATTCATGTGCAATTAAATGCGTTAGTAATGCATATGAGGCAATGTTAAATGGACAGCCTAATAATGTATCAAGGCTTCTTTGCATTAGCTGACAGCTTAATTTACCATTTGCGACATAAAATTGGAACATCACGTGACATGGAGGTAATGCGGCTTTACTGCCCTTTGCTCCAGCATTGATAACATCCTCTGGATTCCATGCATTGACAATAATGCGTCGAGAATCCGGATTGTGTTTGATTTGATCGATTACATCTTGCAATTGATCGATGCTTTCCCCTGTTGATGTTGTCCAATTACGCCACTGTTTGCCATAAACATTCCCAAGCTCTCCGTATTTACGTGCAAATTCATCGTCTGATAAAACACGCTCACAAAATGAAGCTAACTCTTTTTTGTAGTCAGCATTGAATGTCTCGTCCTCTAAGCAACGACGACCAAAGTCTGTCATATCAGGACCTGAATATTCATCAGACTCAACCCATTTTTTAAAAGCCCATTCATCCCAAATATGATTGTTGTTTTGCAGTAGATAACGAATATTTGTATCCCCTTTAATGAACCAAAGTAGCTCACTTGCTACAAGTTTGAATGGTACACGTTTAGTTGTTAAAAGAGGGAAGCCTTTGCTTAAATCAAATCGCATTTGATAGCCAAATACACTATATGTACCTGTTCCTGTACGATCTTCCTTTTTAACGCCATTCTCTAATATATGTTGTAGTAAATTTAAGTACGCGATTTCTGGATGCGCCATGTCAATCAACAGCTCCTTCAAGTATGCTGTTGACCATTATAACATCTAACAACTACATTTGGACTCCCCAAAAATAAAAACAATATTTACATATCTGAACTAAAGGAATTGTTTTCTAGCTCTTTTGAAACTTCACTTTCAATTGTGACAAAATACGTTGGTAACAAAATAATATTAAATAAAATAGGAACAATTATAAGTAGAAGATCCATCCCTGGTGAAAAATAGAGACTAAAAGCAGTCAGTAACCCTGACATGACTAAAAATACAATTTGAACACCGATAATCATTAATGGAATGATTTGGTACATATAGTTAAGCTTTCGGAACTGATGTATGTTTTCTGGATTTTCTATAATTCTCTTTTTTAAGCGTCTTGATAAAATTATACAGGCGATAAGTTGTGCAATAATAAAGATAAAATAAATAACACTATGTAGAACCAATTGCCCTTTCATAACCGTGCCATTAAAATGTCCTACCCTTTGCTGTAGTAGCTCGTTAACCTCTCCCTCATAAACATATTCCTGTTTACTAAAATAAGTGGGCGGTTCCACAAAGCCGAGCGTTGCCCAATCCTTTGAGTTGGCTTCCCAGTCGATTAATTTGCTTGCCAAAATGCGTAATTGAATGGCATCATTTTCACCAAACATTCCTACTAAAAAAGTATATGGTATCGATACCTTCATTTGCCCATTTTGTTTTTCATTAATTAAATCTTTAATGGAAAAAGTATATGCAACATCTGTCTGGTGAGCTTCATAACGAGCATCCCCGACCTTCCAATGACTTTCTAAGGAAGATTCAATATTATTCTTCATCTCAACAAACGGCGTATTATTATGTAAATGCTTTGGAATCTTATAGACAAAACGATTGTCACCCCCAATAATGCAAATATCTACTTTCACCGTATCATTCTCAAAGTCCTTAGCGATTGTTGTCTTCGGGTACGACATTATGACAACTAGAAAAAAAAGGATTAGTAGCAACCCTTTCTTTTTCATGCAACGCTCCCCCTTTTCGTCACATATGCTAGATTTACACTATCATAGGCCACACCGAAAAAACTACTTCGTTATTCCGAAAAAACAATAGTGGTTTTCCGAAACACTTTATTTCGGTATTCCAAAACTACCAAAAATTATGGATAATATAATGGTACTTAAGATTGAAATGGGGCAATATTATCATGAAATATTTGAGAGAAAACGATGAGTAAGTGGATTTATAGTATTTTCATAACCTACCTACTCCTCGGTATTTATGTCCTTGTAGTGGCAACGCAAATACCTTATATTGGTATTTCGCTAGATACAAATAGGGAACAACCAGTCATGACTGAGTTTTATTATCCACATTGGGCACAGCAAAATAACATCGAAAAAGGTGATCTTCTACTGACAATCGATGGCAAGCCGACAGAAGATGTTCGTTCTATCCAACTCAATTCTTTCGTTAGAAGCGCTAAGGAACTAACGTTTATGAAGGCTGATGGGGATGTTCATTCTGTTTCAGTTAAGCATAAAGATATTCCGGAAGAATTTTATTTACAAATTATTTTTCCACTTTTTTATTTTGTTTTATCTTTTGGCGTTGCTATCTATTTATGGCGAAGAAACAAAGATAATCTACTAACTAGTCTACTATTATTATTTTTATTAACCTGTTCAATGACTTATATAAGTACAGGAGCCTCGATTAGAGGAAATCTAATTGGAGGATTTGTAATAAGTATTGGTATAGTTTTATGCATGGTGCTTTTTATTCACTTTTTACAATTTTATTTCCGCTACCTATGTATTGAGTGGCTGTACCTGAATACGAAATGGCTTTATTTAACACTACTATTTATTCCATGCTGTGACTTCATAGAAAAAATTAATTCTGATTTCTGGACGATCACATCATTAATTAAATTAGGAATGTTTGCCGTACTCGTGCTCTTTGCTATCTTTATATTACTATCGAGTTATTTACGAACTAAACTGGCAAAAATCCGTCTGATCACCATTGCGTTTATTACACCTTTCTTGCCGTTTTTACTGCTTTTCGTCATGCCTGAAATATTTGGTCTGAACACTATTTTACATGCTGAAGTAGCTGCATTATTTTTATTGTTTATTCCTTTTTCTTTTATTTTCATTCAAGTGAATGAACGATTATTCGATATTGAATATCAATTATCACGTTTACGTTATTATTCAACACTTGCCTTTTTTTGTGCATTAATATTAACTACAGGCATTACCCTGCTGTTTATAGACAAATTATCGATTGTTGAAATTACAAGTATCTTTATAATTGTATTCCTAGTCATCATTGCTAGCTTCTATATAAAAGAGCAGCTAGATTTTAAATATCGAAAAATTATTTTTTCATCTACTGGTAATTATGTACATAATTTATATGCTGCCGTTAATCGTATGGGTAAAGTAAAAAATCAGCAAGAATTACTGGATCAATTCAAGTATGAGATAACAGAAAAGCTTGGTACTACTGCTTTTACAATTATATCAATAGCGGAAGATGTACCATTCACTCATAGCGAGGTCAGTATAGGGAATGAAATGACTCATCTGTTATTACATGACACAGGTGAAGAAAAAATCATATTAAAGATTAGACATGTATTACAAAATGAAGAGCTTCTTTGGTTAGAGTTACTTGCCCTCTATGTTTCAATGTTTATAGATAATTTAAAGCTCATTGAAGATTTAATATGTGAAATAAGGCATATGCAGGATAACAATGAAACACAGCTTCCTTGGCTCGACAAATTATTATGGAATATCATTGAAAAGGAAAAAAGTATTTTAGCACAGGAATTACATGACACCATTTTGCAGGAGCAACTTCATTTAGCGAGAGAGTTAGATGTTATTTCTAGCTCGCCTATTATTAAAAAAGAAAAGGTATTAGATATTCGAGAGCAATTGCTAAATGCATCGAAGGATTTACGTGAGTATTGTGAGAATCTAAGCCCTCCATTGCTTGACACATTTGGGCTTCAAATCGCCTTAAAAAAACTGATTCAAAAGGTGAAAATACGTGCCGACTTTTTGTTAATAACCCAAATAGAACGTGTCCATTTTCAGGATGCGACCTTACATTTAGTCGTCTATCGCCTTGTGCAGGAGCTATTAAATAATGCAATTAAGCATGCTGAAGCAACTGAGGTTTTACTAAAACTACAAGTGATAAATGGCGGTTTTATCCTCCAATACGATGATAATGGTATTGGCTGCGATATTGAAGATTTAATGCAATCTTCAACTTCTATGGGCATTAACGGTATTCGAGAACGTGTCCGTGCTTTTAATGGAGACATAACTATAACCTCCAGTCACAATGAAGGAATGCAAATATTTATTCAAATACTAGAGGACGTGGAATCATATGATTGATATTCTTATTGTAGATGACCATCCTGTCGTTTTAGATGGTACAAAGACGCTATTACAGGATTTACCAAATGTCCAGATAGACACAGAGCAGGATAGTGCCGCTGTTCTATCTAGAATGGATGCTCAAGCATTTCGATTATTTTTAATCGATATAAATATGAAGCCAATCAATGGCATACAGCTTTCAGAAATGATAAAGAAAAAGCAACCAGAGGCACTGATTTTACTATATACAGGCTATGAGCTTTCCGATTACTACGAACTTCTGATCGAAAAAAAAGTCGATGGACTATTATCAAAGCTTGCCACAAAACAGCAAGTTATTCAAACCATTGAAGCCGCATTAAGAGGCGATATCCTACTAGCAGCTGATTTTTTAGATTTTGTACAGCAGCGCACCAATCTACAAAATGTACAGCAAGAGATTTTACTAAGCGCCAAGGAGCAAGAGATATTACAGCTTGTCGCACAAGGCTGTACAAATAAAGCCATTGCTTCAGCCATAGGGGTCACACAGCGCACCGTTGAAAACTATTTATCCAAACTTTTTGTCAAACTAAACGTAGAATCACGTGCAGAGGCAGTAATTGTCGCTAAAGAGAAGGCATGGATTAACTAATTATATTGTAAATAGATTTATTGTAAAATTTTTCTTACTAAAAGCGGAATATACTGGATAAATGTCTGGAACTGTTATATAATAAAGACACAATAATTACATTACTTCATCTTAGTCGTTAAAATCACGTATTCAAAAGTAATACGCGCTTTTGAATATGTGATTTTTTTGCAAGCATCGAAGCAATATGATTGTTTAATTTTTTTGGGAGGTTGTTCACATGACACAAGGTACAGTAAAATGGTTTAACGCAGAAAAAGGTTTTGGTTTTATCGAAGTAGAAGGTGGAAATGATGTATTCGTACACTTCTCTGCTATTCAAACAGATGGCTTTAAAACTTTAGATGAAGGCCAAAAAGTAGAATTTGGCGTTGAAGAAGGTAACCGCGGACCACAAGCAACTAATGTTGTAAAGCTTTAATTTTTAGCTTTAGAATAAACAGTGCAAAATTCAAGAGACATCCAAATTTATGGATGTCTCTTTTTCACGGTTTGTACAACTTCTGATTTTGAAAGATAGCATATCATATTCAAAGTTCCAATATAAAAAGGATAAAACAAGAGCATTGCAAAAAGAATCAACCCTTGTACGGGCGCTGGCATATCTCCCTGATAAGTGATCGGATACACATTTGCAAATATAAAAATGAATAGCGCTGTATAGGGCAGCCAAAAAATCGTTGTCCAATAGACTAATAAACGATGCGCTATCCATTTTGTCAGCTTATATAGTACAATAGTTGCTACAACAAAACCAACTCCATGCACAAGTAATACTATAATATCGAAATATTGACCTTCCCACCTCGTGAGTCTCACAAGGCGATAATAATTTACTTGTATTTCAAGAGAAATAAAGAACATTAACCCATATAACATGCTCACTACATTCAACTTAAAAAAATAATTCATTCAAAACATCCTTATGCGTAAGAATGTAATCCAGCAATCACTAGATTTACAAAAACCTGATTAAACACGATAATGCCAAAACCAATAATCGCTAACCAAGCTGTCCTTTCCCCTTCCCAGCCTTTGGAAAGTCGGAAATGAAGGAAAGCAGCATAAAATAAAAATGTTATAAGTGCCCACACTTCTTTAGGGTCCCAGCCCCAATATCTACTCCAAGCAATCTGTGCCCAAATCATGGCAAACAAAAGTCCACCTAAAGCAAACAACGGAAAACCTATAACAACAGCTCGATATGTAATTTCATCCATTAATGCTGGTTGTACACGGTTTGTTAATGGCTTTAATGAAACAATTAACGGTCTTCTCGTAATGAGGAAAATCACCGCATATAAAATCGTTCCAACGAAAAATGCCCATACGATTGAATTCAATTTCTTCGCATCAATCTTATTTGTAATCTGCAAAACGCCAACCTGATCCCCACTAGATGTTACTGCATCTTTATTGACAATCAGCGGTGTCATCGTATAAATTGCTGTTTCTACCTTATCTTGCTTATTTTCAAATTGAACCTCGACTTTATCTGTTGCTAAGTTAAAATATGTTGCCACGCCGATAAAGCCAATCACGACAACTAAACAATACATAACAAATTCCAAGGCAAATGTACTAATCGAAAATTTAGAAACATCTAATGTTCTTAACAAATAAATAATACCAGTTGCGAACGAAATCGATAAAATAGCACTAGAAAATGCAACTGTCATAACATGAATCGTTAACCAATTGCTTTGCAAAGAAGGAACAAGTGGTGAAACCGTTTTTGTAAAAACGCTTCCATAACCGAGAATAATTAATGACACAGGGATAGTAAACAAGCCTACAACAATTTGCTTATATAAAAAATGAATGATCAAATAGCTACCAGTAAGCATGATGCCAAAGAACGTCATAAACTCATACATATTACTTACAGGTGCATGATCAACAGCAATCCACCTTAAAATGAAATAAACTAGCTGTAAAGTAAAAGCAATATATGTAAGTAGAAGCCCGACTTTTCCAAACATTTTTCCTTTTGATTTCACGGCAAGCCCAATCGGTATTATGGCGATTAGTAATAAAATAAATGCAAAAAACAATGAATTACTAGCTGTACTTAATAATGTTTCTTTACTCAATGCAAAATCCTCCAAAGTATTATTTAGGAAACTGTATAAATGTTTCCAATAAAAATAACGATATTTACCAAAACAAGTGCCGTCATACCACTTTAAATAATTTTTTTCTGAATTGTTACAATTCTATAGCTAAACGAGGTTAGGCAAATAGCGTAGTAACTAGACTTTCTCATTTCAAAAAAATAAACCATCTAAAATGGATGGTGAATTACAAAAGTTGGCATGACTATACCTACATCTTACTAAAATTTGAAATAAAAGTCTATTTCTTTCTAGGTGTCTATGTGACAATAAATATGCGCAAATGTTACATAACGTTATGTATGACAAATGGAGGTTAACGATGAAACAAAATATTTATGACCATCCGGAGTTTTTCCATCAATATCAAAGGTTACGTCAAGCACCAAATAACTATAATAACTTGCTTGAACAACCAGCGTTAAAATCCTTGCTTCCTAATTTAAGTAATTTAAGGATGCTTGATATCGGTTGTGGAATGGGAGAATTCGCGTACTTTTGTATAGAAAATAACGCTCAGCATGTAACGGCTATTGATGTTTCAAAAAATATGCTGGAAATTGCTCAACGTGAACATGCCCATCCGCATATAGACTACTACTTGCAAGCAATAGAGGATTACGATGCAGCTCCTGACAGCTTTGACTGTATAACAAGCTCTCTTTCATTGCATTATATAAAGGATTTTAATGCTGTGATTGGTAAAATTGCTAGAATGCTTCGCCCTGGTAGCATTTTTGTTTTTTCTGTAGAGCATCCGATTGTTACAGCTCGTGAAACAATGGAGGATAATTGGATTTATGACGACAGCGGGATTATGAGCAATTACGCAATTGACAATTACCATGATGAGGGCTTGCGTGAGCGAACTTGGTTTGTTGATGGTGTTGTTAAATATCACCGTAGCATCTCTACAATCATCAATACATTAATCGCACACGACTTAACGATAGAAAAAATGCTAGAACCGCTCCCTAATTCACAGGCCATTGAAAAACTGCCCTCTTTAGAAAAAGAGCATCGTCGCCCTTCATTTTTATTAATACGAGCTAGAAAATAACGTTTCAAAGTTCCAAGTCTCGCAGGCTGTAATTCTACTGCGAGACTTAGCTATTATCTACTTAAATTTCACATATATAATTTCTGGGTCACCTTCATCTAAGTTTTCAATAAACCCACTTTTTATAAATCCCGCCGTTTCAAATACTTTATGCATACTAGTATTTGATTGATTAGTAGAAGAAAAGATTTTTGGAGTGGTAGCCATTTCTATAAAAAAAGCTAATAATTCTGAGGCAACTCCCCTTCTCCTTTCAGTTGGCTTAACAACAACTAATGAGATAAAGCTATTTTCAAAAAAGTCATTCGTAAAAATAAGAAAACCAGCAATCCCTTTTTCACTTTGCTGAATGATACAACGCTTTTCGTTAATTGCAGTACGCAAATATTCCCGTCTCGAAAAATCCCCAATTACTTCTTGATCAATCCCACATATTTCATCTAAATGCTCCATATGTGCTTCCAGCAATTGTGTCATTCTGTTCACCTCATTCTTTCATGGTTGTACGACGAAATGTTATTTCTGAAGTACAGCATTTCTAATCAAGTTTTTCTTTATCAATTTTACTAATGTAATAATTCATCACCCTAATCTCACCCCTGAATCCATTTGCCAACCTTCCTTCATCGACAAATCCACATTTTATATAAAGTGACTGTGCGGCAGTATTCGGTATATTACCCGCTAACACAAGCTCATTAATATTCGGAAAATGCTCCAAAACAAAGTCCAGCAAAAGGCGGAATGCCGCTTTTGCATAGCCTTTTCCTTGTTCATAAAAGTCTGTCGAAAAGGCACGGAATCAATTATGCCTCGGCATAATTGCGTCTGGAATCGGCTTTGTGCTTAGGCCTGCAAGATGCAGGTCAGTTAGCCGTTATCGCATGGATGTGATAACGGCTAACATCCTTTATGAACTCCTTTCCGATTCCATGACATCCGCCGGAGGCATTGGGCCAACAGATGTTTTTTGCGCGAAAGCGTAGCGTCAGCAGCACGATGTTGGTTACTCAGTCGTTGCCACAGGACGTGGCGTTCTTAGACTGAGTTCCTTTATTTCAGCGGATGTTTGGACACCCGCTGAAATAAGTTAAAATCGACTGTTCATTAGAGGAATATGGCTTAACGCCCTCATTTTCATGCAATACAAAAAAGTTACGAGCTTATCTTCGTCTAATACAAGAACGGCATGACGATCTTTGTCCTGGTTTACTAGTTCAATGCTCGCTTTCGGAGACATCGTATAACGAAGCTGCTCCTCTGTTATAGTATATCGGTCAATTAAGTAATCATCATTTTCTTCATAAAATTTTAATCTCATCGAAGCACTCCCTCTCATCTTTAGTACTCTTAATCTTCCTATTCAATCTCTACTTGATAAAATATGGATTGAAGGTACGCATTTAATCTCCCTTCTTTCTGCTTTAGTTTGATCTTGGACATATTTCATCTTCTTGAAAATTTATTGAATAAATTACAAATATAATGTATTCTAACATGATTTAGAAATTTAATTTAGGATAGGTGGTAATTTTGGAACTATTAGAGAGAGCTTCAAAACGAAAAGTAACTGTCATGCGTATTCTAGAAGAATTAGAACTGATAGAAAAATGAAATACAATTGGACAAGCTTATGTTGTCGGGGCAACAGCGTATGATTTATTAGTGGATCAAGATATCGATATCGAAACATTTTGTGTTCGCCCTAATGCAGCGGAAGCTATGTCGATATTATCGGATTTAACTAGCAATCCGAAGGTTTTAGAATTAAAGTATCGAAATTATTTGGAAACACCATTTAATGGTTATTATTTTAAAATACAATATGAGCAAATGCCATCAGAAATTTGGAATATTGATATGTGGCTGTTTTCTGAAACACGGAATGGCCCTCTATCAAGAGATTTAGTATCGATAATGAACGATTCTTTAACAATTGAGAGTCGAAAGTATATTTTAAATATTAAAGAAGAGCTTAAGAAATCCCTAGTACTTCCTTCGATTTATGTATATAGAGCAGTGTTAGACCACGCGATTCAATGCATAGAGGATTTTCTAAATTGGATGGAGCAACAAGATGTAGACAACCAGACAAATTGGCGTCCTTCAAAAAACAATAAATAAAATTCGGGCTTTTCTTTTAATGCCTTTCATAAAGGTCATCACCATAACGTATAGTTGATTTTCGTTCCGACTGGACGCTTTCCTGGAGGCGTCCGATGATCGTCATTCAAACAATAACTTATATTTTCCTATTCGATACCTGGTTAAAAAAAATAGTTTCTACTAATTACCAAAAATGCTATTATAAAGTTATCTAATTTAAAGGAGTTGTGCATATGAGTGCGGAAAGTGCAGTAGATGTTTTGTTTATACAACAAATAATCCAAGGGGTGTAGACTCTAACTGCAGCCCTTGAACAAGGGAGAAAAAAATGGAAAATTATTTCGAAGAATTTCTTACAGGTCAAGCTATTACTTTACAACAAATGACTTCCTCCGACTTAGAGGCATTTGTAAAAATCGAAAGTGAAAAAAAATCGTTGCTCCTTGCCAATGACGAAATCCCCTTTCCAAATACCTTTGAGGATCATTCTTCATTCTTTCAAAGTATTAGTGGCAAAAAAGAGGAGTATATCTTCGGTATATTTGAAAAGTCGACTAATGAGCTTATCGGCTCCTGTGGTGTCTATGGAATCAACTGGCAAAATAGTACTTGCTTTGTAGGCATATCGATTGGTGAACAATGGCATGGTAACGGATTGGGTTCGGATGCAATGAAAACCCTCATACATTTTATTTTTAATTATATTGCTATTAATAAAGTAAAGCTTCAGGTTTTTAGCTTTAACAAAGGAGCTATTCGTTCCTATGAAAAATGTGGATTTACAAAAGAAGGTATTCTACGAAATGAGATTTTCCGCTTCGGCCAATTTCATGATGTAGTTTTATTTGGTCTATTACGAGAAGAATGGACTCAAATAGGATAAGTAATTTTCCACAGGTGGAAATACGTTGGATTTCTCGACAAATTGACCTAAGGGGCTGCCAGTAGACAGCCCTTTTTTCTATTCTTATGAAGCGATGATTTTAGGAATAAATACAAAAAGACCAGGATCTCAGCAATGAAGTGAGTCCTGGTCTTTTGCGAAAGTGAATCTTACTAATTTTTGCTTAGTTTTAGATTCTATTAATATGTACGATTTAGTCCAAAAAAAGTTACAGAAATTATTAAAAAAAATTAAATAATTTTTAAAAGGACTTAAAAGTAATTCCTAAACTTATGTTTTATGGGCATTTTTTAAGTGCCTCAGATGAAGTTACAAATCAATTACTCCTCAGCATACTTGCGTCTGGAATCAGCTTTGTACTTGCTTTGCAGGCATTTCATTTGGCGAATAATTGCCGGGCAAAGACCTTGGAACGAAGCAATGAAAACTCTTACTCACTTTAATTTTATTTATGTTTTTATTAATGGCTGTTTTCTCAAAGATTGTTGCTTATGGATTGTCATCTTATTCAACTAAAGCACCCCGTTCGTTTAAGTACATTATTTCACAATCTCCATAGTCGTTTTAACGGAAATATCGTACCGCCTAAATTATATGACTTTAGAGTCAATATGAAATTTAATTTGAATTTTTTCAATATATAGATATAGAGAGAATGTTTTGTTTAAAAATATCTTATTTATATAAACTGTTTTAATGTACTTAGTAGTCTTACACAAATAAATAATAAATTAAATATTAAGAATTGGCTGGAATTGTGACTCCATATATATTAATGCTCCTTAATCCACTGCACATTCTAAAATGAATTCAACTAATTAACTCACGCTGTTCGTTTTCTGGAACACCTTTTGAATTTTCGGATAATGTAACAACCCAATCAGCACAATCTTTTACATTTCAATGCACTTCACTTAAACGCTCATTCATACGAGAAAGCGTGTCCCCATCTTTTTCGCATAAATCATAATTCAAATGTGACTTGTCAGTATCAATTTCTTTATTGGAATGATTTAATGTTTTTCGGTCTAGATGGTTCGATAATCCTTTACATCTAATTTCACAAAATCAGGAAAATATTTATAATGAATTTTATGTTAAAATATTAATTAAGGGAGGAATATATATTATGTCGATTATACTATTTGATGGAGAATGTAACTTATGTAATCAAAGTGTTGTATTTGTTATAAAAAAAGATACAGAAAATCATTTTAAATTTGCATCACGTCAAAGTAAAATAGGAAATCAATTGTTAGATCAATATAAAATAGATAAAAATATAGATAGTATAATAGTCATTGATAATGACACTGTTTATTTAGAATCTGATGCAATATTACATATTTGTAAATATATAAAAAGATGGCGAATTCTGTGTATTTTTTCGATATTCCCAAAACTAATTAGGGATGTTTTTTACAAAAGATTTGCAAAAAACAGATATAAATGGTTTGGAAAAAAAGAACAATGTATGATTCCTACTCCAGAGATTAAAAAGAGGTTCTTAGAATAATTAAAAGGGATTTTAACATTCTTATTTCGTTTAGGCGAAAAAGAAAGACAAACAGTAAGTGTCAATGGTAAGCGGACTGGAATGGATCAGCGGTTTGTGCTGATCCATGAAAGGAGCATTAAGTAATTGACACGTACAGCTGAATGGGTTTGGCGTTGCATATTCACTAATATTTATCGATATCTATCTTGAACTATTCTACTTGGTTAGTAAATAACATCTTCACTTGTTGGAGAAATGCCCCTGTTCTAATTTCTTTCCAAAGAAGACTGTGGAAACCCATCTTAAAGTAAAGCACCCCGTTTGTTAAATAAGGAAAAGGAAAAGACAGCTAATTACCCTAAGTACCGAATAAATATAAGTAATTCTTTTATTGGCAAACCCCTAATGGATTACCATCTGGGTCATAGAAAGTAAAATATTTAGTGTCTCCTTCTCCATCTATGGGATTTACCTTAACATTCTGTTCAAGTAAAAATCTATGAGTTTCTTCAATATTCTGAGGAATAAAATTATAATATTTCCCCACACCAAAATTATTTTTTGGAAATTTCATTGGTTGATGATTCAAGGTTTTTACAAGGCATACTACTGTTTGGGACTGTTCTGCAATCTTCATTACAGCTTCTTCTTCTTCAATGTAAATTAATTTAAACCCAAGTATATCTTCATACCAATTTGCTGACAATTCAGGGTCTTTTACTGGAATAAAAACTCCTTCCATCCCCCTCAAAAGTGGTTTGGTCATTTCCTTTAACTCCTTTTAAAAAATTTTTTTACAATATTAATTCGATTTAATCCTACGAAACCCTTTAATTAATCCTAATTTAACCAAACCACCTTGTTGGTTGAATAAGAAAAAGAGGGGATTCTGTGGAATCCTATCTTGAAGTAAGGCACCTCGTTAGTTTAATAAATCAAAATGAGATGTATCATTAAATTTATTTACAACATTTTGCTGAAAACTATTTTGACTTAGAATTGTAACCCCACCTACTGATGAAGAAAAATAAGCGTTAACAATCATTTCTGGCTCAAATTTCATCCACCAAGCAAGTATATAACCTAAAGTTCCTCCGTGAGTGACAATCATTAGATTTTTGGTCTTTTCAGATTCATATATCCTATCCATACAACTACAAACTCGACTATAAAATTCTCGCCAACTTTCACCATCTTGAAATTCCTGATAATCTAAATCAAATCCATTTCTTGTTCTTGGATTTCTATTTTCTCTTGCCCAATCCTTTGTCTTTCCTGCCGCAACACCAGTATTTATTTCACGCAGACTTTTATCTTTAATAACATCTAAACCTAATTCTCTACCTACTATTTCTGCTGTTTGTAACGCTCTGAGTAAGTCAGAAGAATACAGAACATAATCATCTTTACTATCTACCAATTCTTTTAATTTTCTGCCTAATGTTTTTGCTTGTTTTCTACCAAATTCAGTTAAAGGAGTATCAGTCCATCCACCTGACATATTATTAATATGATGCTCCGACTGACAATGCTGTATCAAGATAATTTTGCCCATTCAATTGACCACCTTTGTGAAATTTTTACTGCCTTCAATGTTATTTTACTTCAACTAAACTCCCCCGTTAGCTCAACAAGAAAAAAGATGCTGCCGCCGCAACACCTTGTTTAACTCTTGCACCCGTTTGTGGAACAAGAAATGTAAGTTGTCTCACTATCTCATTTAATATTAGTTTTCCAGCCTTTTTGTAGTTGTTTTCGGATGTAAACAATTTGTCCAATATGGTAAGCGTTATGCGTAGACATATTTCCCAGTACCCCCCACCACTTTGCAGTCTCTGGGAAACCATTCACTTCACTTTCAACCTTTTCTTCAGTTATTAGATCTTGCCACTGAAGCAGAACCTTTAGGAGGCACTCTTTTAAGTCAGCAAATCTTTTATTTTCCGGAACAATAAAGCTTTTATTATTATCACCTATTGGCGCAACAGCATTCACATGAGATTTTTGGTACCTCTTTTGCCATGTCTCATTCCAGTAAAGTAGATGTTGCACAATTTCAGCGATACTGTTACTTTCATCGTTTGGTTTCCAAAACGCTTCTTCCTCTGACAAGTTTGCTACTGATTCCGAAAACGGAACGTAAAAGCTAGGGTCGTTCGCATTTGCTAACAACTGATCGACTAAAACATCTTTAGCATGGGACATTTCAATCACACTCCCTTTTAATTATATCTTTTCTATTTCAATGCTTTTTTGAATTCTCCTTCTTTATTCCGATAAATGGCCCTTTTCATGAAGAAAAGCACAATTCTTGCTGTAGAATTGCGCCCGATTGTTGAACAAGTCTAAATACGATTATTAAACTGAGCTGCGTCGTTAACTCTATAACTTCAACAAATAAATCTTTAATCTTTTTTTAAAATCCAGCACCAGAATAATTACGCATGTATAAAACCCCCATCTCGTTATCACGAATAATCCTAAAAGTTTCTAGACTTTCCTGAATATAAATATCTTCAAATCGTTTGCTACCCATTTGTCTACTCTCCCTTAACCTGATAATTACTAAATTGATTCATTAACTCCAGTTCTTGATAGCCTCTTTAATTTCAACATATTTATGCCACTCTTTATAATGCTGTTTCTCAAAAGTAAATTCGATTATCAAAGCAAACTACAATTATTAAACTAAACTGTACCGTTATTTCAATGACTTCAACAAAAATTCTCTAATCCTTTAGTACAACAAGAAAAAACGAATCGAACTTCACCCCAATTGTTAGACACATCTTACAATTGGAGGTACAGTTCATCAGTAGAAATGGCGATCTTTTTCATTTCAAAAGTGAAAAAATTTAAATTTTAGAAGTCAGGCATTGCATGTAGATGCCACACATGATAAACTACATTACTTAGAGAAGGTGCCTCACATGCATGTTTAGGAATTATAAAATATGGAGGTTCTTATGCCAATAGTAAAATTGACACTTAACGACGAGTACTATGAAAAATTAAAAAAAATGGCTCAGGCCGAGCAAAAGAGTATCCAAGACTATATCAGACATACTATATTTCAGATTGATACCATCTTCACCCCAGAAGAAGCTGTAAAGAGAATTCGTGAAGAAAATTTTGAAATTGAAGATGAATTTGAGTTACCTGACGTCTATGGTGAGGACTGGACTATCGAAAGAGGCCCTGCAGGTGTATTTGGTAAGAAATTCTTTAATTACGTCAATGCACATCCTGACCTAGGTATTAAGTTTAAGGATATGGGGAAATACGGACGTAGAGCTGTTTATAGAATCGTAAAAAAAGACGACTAACCACATTCAAAAAAGTGACAGGAGGTATGCAAATGAGTAATAAACAAATTAGAAGAGCGATTAAAAATTATATTATGCACTATGGCAAGCAAGACACGCGCGTTGTTATCGATACGTTTTCAAAAGCGTTTCATACAACAAAACAACGTATTTCAGGAAATATCAGTTGCATGAAATGCATCGATGGTTCCATTAACATCATAAGTAATAGACCACATAGTATAATGTACTAATCATTTCCACCCTGGCCGGCAGATCCTCTGCCTGTCTTTTTTTATACCAAGGCACAATCTCTTCCCTATATAAAACAAAGGCCGTTTTCGTATAGATTGTTACTTACTTTAAAATACTGATCATTTTAGAATATAATTCAGTAGTTAGAAACACTTAAAACTTTATAAACAGGTTAATTGTGGAGTGTTGTTTAACTTGTGGTCAACAATCGGGCCATATTGTGGAATAAAAGCCTTTTATGCAATATTACCAAACGAGGGTTTGGGTGCGTTATGACCTCGTACCTCATCTAGTTTGTTGTGAAAAATATATTTTAAATAGATCTTAAATCTGAATCTTTCCTGACACTACCCCATAAAAAATGTTGTTCAATTATATGGCCCGATTGTTGAACAACACTATTCAACTAAACTGCCTCGTTAGTTGAATAACAACAATCTTTTCGAAAACAGCCTTATTAATAAACTTCAGGTTTTTGCTTTATTAAAGGTGCTATTCGTTCCTATGAAAAATGTGGCTTTAACGAAATAAGATTTTCCACTTCGGCCAATTTCTCGATAAAATGAACCAAGGGGCTGCCAGTAGACAGCCCCTTCCTCTATTCTTGCCAAATTCTTTGAACATCTCGTAACACCAAATGCTGAAATGTTAGTTGATATACATCTGGCATTGAAAGTTTTTCCAAAATGAGTAATCATACCTTGCATCAATATATTTAAACATTAAGGCCATTACATTGCCGTGTGTACCAATCACTATATTGTCATTTGGATGTGCAAGTATAATTTTATGCAAGGTAGTAATAGCTCGTTCCATTGCGATTTCATTTGATTCTCCACCCTCAAATGCGAAATTCGGATGACTCCATACTTGTTGAATCGCAGCGTCAAAATCAAGTATAGTTTCAGTAGATAATATTCTTTCTTTCAAAGAATCAATCGTATTTATCTGTAATGTATGTTCTTGTGCAATACCTTCCACCGTCTGAACGGCTCTATTATATGGACTTGAATATATAGTATGGATTATTTTATTTTTAAATAATTTTGTTACACGATCCCTATCCTCAAACCCTTTGTCAGAAAGCGGACGATTGTACTCATCCGCTGTAAAGTGAGAATGAGCGTGTCTTACAAAATATATTACGGTCATTAATATCGCCTCTACTATTCTTCAGATTTTGCCTTCTTTTCTTTCATATAATTGTATAAATCAACCTTCCACATACCATCCTCTTTTAATATGGGATATACCCTAAGATAGTGTGCGCTTCCAAAAATTATCTCCAAATGAACAATTGCTATACTTTCGGTGCTAGAATCTTTATCCAAAGAAATTCTATCATAGTATCTGTACATTAAATAATTCTGTATATCTTCATCTAATAAATAATCTATATACTCTGCTATAAAGGTTTGTTTATCTGGAAGCTCATTGTTATTGTAGGTAATTGCATATAGTTTATCGAAATTATTCTCAAATATTAAATTCATCATAATTAACACCATTTCCTCTGGTGTAAAAGTCTTTAAACTATTAATATTCCCATTGCTTAAGAATTCTTCATATAATTTTCTTTTTTCCTCGGTCAGTTCCTCTAAATATGTAAAATCATAATTTCTATCAATGACGGGAGTTGTCGATTTAGACTCTTCCACATGTTGAATGGTATGGCTAGAAACTGCAGTAGATTCTCCTGATTTTGTTTTCACTTCTGTACATGCTATTAATATTAAACTAGAAACGACAAAAACGCTTAATATTGGTAACTTTAACTTCAACACTGTATACCTCCCCCCTATCATTTAATAGACTCACAAACTAATTTATCCATCATTCTATATATTTCGAAAATTCTCAACATTATCAACCAGAAAGAAATCTCCTCAATAACAAACAACAAAAAAGCATATTTGATAAATTGCGACAAGAAAATAAAGTCCATTAAAATTCCAGTCGATACATGCATAAATATTTATAGTAAAAAAGTTGCTAATCTATTAAATATCTCCCTAATCATTTTATGAAATCAAGTCAAAAAAAAACCCTTAAATTCTAACGTATAGGGTTATATAACATATTAATAATACACTATTAGTAATATAAGTAGGTCGAAATATCCAACTTGGCTATTCTTTGTTTTTTTCCATCATATAAGAATATATATTTTTATCTATGACTAAATTACGAATTTCTCAACCTATACACAATGTGACATATTTTTTATTTTAGGTGAGATACAATGAAAAAGTTGAATCGAGGTCAAGGTATTTCAAGAATATGAAGAAAAAATATAGGGGGAAAAGATTTTGGTTAATATATCGTTTAAACAATTCTTGAAGATGGAGATTGAAAATAAAAGGAAAGATATGTATAAGAAGGCAATGGATTTAGGTTTCACCCATCCTAGCGTGGTAGATTGTAGTCAAGAATTAGATGACTTACTAAATAAATATTCAAAAGCGATCAATAAAGCTAGCTAAAACTATTTTCGATGATCCGTCTAGTTTTATACTGTATATAAGGTTCTGGTTATAAAAATCACACCATTTCCTTTTGCTGTTGTAAAGATACGTATAAATAACATAAAAATGGGATATCTTCTTTATGACAGGAAAAAGGAGGTCGAAAAATGCAGGTATTTTTTTTATCATTGGTCGTTTCAAGCTTTTTACTACAGCAACCTCAAGATTCAGTAGAAAATACAGCACCGGTTCTTTGCATACCTTCTGGAACTACATCTTATAAATATCCTAATAATCAATATCAGACATTTCGTACTGAGAATGATTTCTATCATCAATTAGATAGGGCAATCTATGAGGAATATAACGATGCTACCTTAAACATTCGTCAAAAAATAGCCTTTAAGGAAGTAGCGAAGGCTGAAGAAACATTTCATCTAAAAACTAATTTTATACGTGAAAAAATAGACCTCTCTCAACATACTTTTATTCATCCCAATCGACAAGTATATTTTTTAGCATCCTTTAAGCAAAATAATCAGGAGACCTATCATAAATACCTGGTTATTGACGCAGAGACCCAAACTATCCTTTTAGGAAATAGTAATTATCAAAGTAATACTATCAATTAAATCTATTTTGTTAGTTGTTTAATTTATTGTATGCTTGAAAATTGAATTATAGTAGCAAAATCGTTGAAAAAATCAACATTTTTTTAGTAAATTTTGCAAAAACATATATCACTACATTTATATCAATCATTTTTTCAGCTCGCCACTAGAGGGAAATGACTTCCTTCTAGCGGCGAGCTGAATTGTTTAATCCCCTTTATAAGATTAAGTTTTTTGTTGTATTTCTTGCTTTATTTCCTCTATAAACTGTTGCAACGGTTTTTCAATTAATGCTTGTTGACCATATTTACGAACAGTGACATGTAGATTATCCCTTTCTTTATCACCAAGCACTAAAATATAAGGTATTTTTTTCATTTGAGCTTCACGAATTTTTTTACCTAGCTTTTCTTGTCGATTGTCAATACTTACACGGATTTGTTCCTTTTGTAAAGCATCAACTACTTGCTGTACATATCCTTGATGGTTATCTGCAACCCCAATTACTTTAACTTGCTGAGGTGCAAGCCACGTTGGGAACGCCCCTCCAAAATGCTCAATCAATATACCTAAGAAGCGATCAATAGAACCGAATACTGCTCGATGAATAACGACAGGTCTTACTTTTTCATTCTGTTCATTGATATACGTTAAATCAAATTTCTCAGGAAGTTGAAAATCGAGCTGCACTGTTGCACATTGATGACTGCGATGAATGGCATCTTTAATATGAATATCAATTTTTGGGCCATAAAATGCGCCGTCACCTTCATTAATTGTAAAAGGAAAACCTAGATTAGTTAGTACGTTTTCTAACGCTTCTTCTGCTTGATTCCAAAGTTCAATATCACCCATATAATCAACTGGACGTGTTGATAATTCAATATCGTATTGGAAGCCAAAAACCTTGTATACCTCATCAATTATTTTCAGTGCTAGTGCAATTTCATCTTCAATTTGCTGAGGCGTAACAAAAATATGCGCATCATCCTGACAAAAAGTACGAACTCGTAATAGGCCATTTAATGCGCCACTAAATTCATGTCGATGAACTTGACCAAACTCAGCCATACGAATCGGTAAATCTCTATACGAATGTAAATCATTTTTAAAAATCAACATATGTCCAGGGCAATTCATCGGCTTTAATGCGAAGCTTTGGTCGTCTACTTGTGTAAAGTACATATTTTCCTTATAGTGATCCCAATGTCCCGACTGCTCCCATAAACGCTGGTTCATCATCAATGGAGTCCGTACTTCTTGATAATCAAATTTTGCTTGTAAATGTCGTAAATATGACTCCAATTCGTTGCGAATAATTTGGCCATTTGCTAAATAAAATGGCATCCCTGGTGCTTCTTCTGAAAACATAAATAACTCTAGTTCTTTTCCAAGCTTTCGGTGATTTCGCTTCTCCGCTTCTTCTAAGAAAACAAAGTATTCCTCAAGTTCTTTATTTGAGGCAAATGCTACCCCATATATACGCTGTAGCATTTGATTATTGCTATCTCCACGCCAGTAAGCTCCGGACACATTCATTAATTTAAAATGTTGTAATTTACCTGTAGAAGGTACATGAGGTCCACGACATAGATCATAAAAGTCCCCTTGTTCATAAACCGTCACAACTTCATGTTCAGGAATATCCTCTAATAACTCTAGCTTTAGAGCATCATGAGCAAATAGCTGTTGTGCCTCTGTTCTTGTCACTTCTTTGCGCTGTATTTGTATATTTTCATGCACAATTTGCTTCATCATTTTTTCAATTTGTTGTAAATCACTAGGCACTAAGGAATGCGCAATATCGATATCATAATAAAACCCATTTTCTATTACTGGCCCAACCCCAAATTTAGCATCAGGGTATAAACGCTTAATTGCTTGGGCTAACAAATGAGCTGTTGAATGACGAATCACCTGAATTCCTTCTTTTGAGTTAGCATCATACAGGGAAATTTGTGTATCTTCCAAAATCGGGCGCGTCAAATCAATGATGGTTCCGTTGACACTCCCTACGATTGCTTTTTTGCGTAAAGCTGGGCTAATCGCTTGTGCAATATCGGTTAGTGTAACACCTTTTGAAAATGCTTGTTGTTTACCATCTGGAAATTGAATGTTAATAAATTGATTTGACATGTCCTCTACTCCTTTTTTTAAAAAATTAGGTAATTGGAGATAAAAAAAAACACATATTCGCCCCATAAAGGGACGAGTATGTGTTGATTACCCGTGGTTCCACCCAAATTCCCACTAGATGCACTAGTGGCTCATTGCTCTGCAGTAACGTTGCATAAACGGTGCAAGTTTCCAAGCACTGCTCGAAGGTAGTAAGATTTGCTAGCTGCATTAGGAAGCTTTCAGCCATGGCCTCCCTCTCTGTAAATCGCTTATACAAACTCGTGTCCTTGTCATCGCCAATTTCATTGCTTTGTGAAATTGTTATTTACTGTAACAAATGCTCCAATACTTGTCAATGTTCGAAAATTATTTTTTATGAAACAATTTTGATTCCTCTCCCAAATTTGTCCTTCCTGCATATTCTACTTTTTGCAGGAAAGTTGCAATATAATCGCAATCCCTTAGCTAGTTTTCATCCACTTCGTACTTCTAAAGTCTCATAGTTAGAATGCCATTTAATGTGAATAATTGGGGCAGCATCTTTTTTAAAAATTTTTGCACTTTCTTTTTTCTTTAAGACAAACCGCTTATTCATATTCACACGGACGTCATCGAATGTTATTGATTCATTGGACCCTTCTATCGTTATTTGTAAATCACCTAAATCTTTCTCTTCTCCTAGATAAAATAGTTGTAAGCCCTCCTCGGTATTACTATGATATACAGCCTTCCAATGCTCACTTTTCGCTATGTAATGTACCTCTCCTTGTTGATTCGTACTACACGCAACTAATACAAACATCATCAAAATTAGGAAGCATAATTTTTTCATTAGATATCGATTTTCCTTCCCTTGAAAGTTATCATGTTAATATCCTCTTTAATCTATCCTTCTTAATTCCTAGAAAAAGCTGTTCTCCTTAAGTCATAAATTGTGTAAACCAAGCAACATATTTTGCTCCAGGTATAAATAATAGCTGTGCTAAGCAAGTACCTAGTAGCCTTGAACCCATCATCATGACAGAAGCTCGTTTAAGACTTAAGTAGCTACCTCTTTGATTGATGACATCATCTGCCAAAATAGAAATTTTAGGGTCAATAAATATAATTAGTAACATCGTTGCTACTCCATTTATAAGTCCTGATGCCATTACAGCAGTTGTTGATCTTTCAGGAACTAACAGAGCTGCGTAAAGTGCAGACAGAACACCAATTGTATAGATGGCCGTTATCACGATATTAACGATAAATAATTTTATGGGGATATCACGCCAGCTAATCCCCTTTAAGTATGAAAAGCTTGGCATGTGAATATGTTTTATTCCCCGTTTGAAATACTCAATACTAAATCCTTTTTTGAATAATGCTGGTATAGAACCTTTTTCCTCAGATAAATGAATAATGGCTCTTGAAAATATCGCCACAAATGTCGGCAATAGTAGAATGCCTACGATTGTACCTAATGAAGCGGCGCCAATAAGTACTCGGAACTGCTGCTCCACAAATTCCAGAGTGTTTTCTTTTGGTGCTGTGTCAGTCAAACTACCGGTAAAGGGCTGCTGCATCATATTTGCCAGCCTTGAAACCATGACCATCACATTAAACAAGGATAGTGCAGAGGCTAATAATTTTACACGCGCACCCGATAATCGAACTGCATACGCAAGTGTTTCTATCGAATGAATGATGAGAATAAATAAAGCTATCATTATTAATTTATCTGTTAAAATATCCAAATTCTTTTACCTTCTTTTCGATTGTTAATTAGTAATCGTTTGATTCATGCTCATACATATACTACCCATCCTTCGTGAGGAATTATTACCCATAAAAACAGGGGTGTAATTTCTTTAGTTCCTACGTTAAAAGGATTTTTCCCATATAGATTTGATATATTTTCGACCTTCTGGGCATCTTGATTATTTCTCCTTTATTCTCCTTTTCCCAAGGTTGACCTATTTAGTTACGAGTACAGCAAAGACACTTCATCCTTTTAATATTCTACGAAATTTACTTGAATAGGTTCCTTTATTTTCCTACCAATAAGAAAAGCTATTCATTAGGTACTTTCATCCTAACGAATAGCTTTTTTATTATTTAATGATTAATTGCAAAGTCATTATTCCAGCTAGTTGAGTCAGATAGCTGATAGGTGACCATATTGGCGGTTACTGCTAGAATCACACCTGCTCTAGATTTATCTGTAGAAATAGGATCCTCTAATACTAATACAACATACCCTTCCCCCTGTCCCAGAGGGTCTATAGCATTTGTAGCGTTGATTTCGAATGTTGTATACGTTTTTTCATTTGTTACAGGGAGTAATCTTTCATTCTGATAGGCTCCATATTCCTTTAAATTATAGCAAACAGGCATCCATCCCTTTGACCAATCAATACTGCCCATTATTTCTTTTTTTCGATGTGCAAGTTTGCCAATTGAAAATGTAAAATATATCTTCATAATAGCTTGATCTAATTCATTTTTCCCTTCACATACAGCTGTTACCTCCAGCTTAATATCCTCGTTCGAATGCTTCCTAATTACCACTAAAGTTACAGTGAAAATAAAGATAACAAGTACTATGCCGATAATGACAAATCCCATTTAGTCCCTCCTAACATCATAATGACTGTTACTATTAGAATACCATGTTTTAGTAGTGATGGTATTTTTTCACCAAACAATCTTATGAAATGACATAGGCATAAATGATAAGACAAAAAAAGAGTATGTTGAATAAGTAATTTATCTGTACCGAAACCTAATCGTTAGGTTCGGGACTTCTATCCCGAGTAGTGTAAACTAAAAATCAGTGGGGAAAGAAAACCCCCACTGATTAACGTTTCACTTTATTTAGTAGATTGTAATTCAGCTGTTAAAGTAAATGGCATTTTTAAATAATCGTACTTAATCGTTATTTTTTTAATATTAGGTTCTTCAACCTTTACTGCATAATGCTGAGGCTGCTTTCCAATGGCCTTGCGATCTATGTATTGACTAGGAAAAACAGTTACTTGCCTTAACTTATAATATGTAATATTTGGATTACCCACTAGCTTCGTTTCTGCTTCAAACGGTTCGGACTTACTCACGACGAGCTCGACATTTTCAGGCACTTTATCATTGATGAGTATTTGCTGAAGCTTTATATCACGTAGTCCTTTATTCTCTATTTCTACGATTTTTGTAGTTGAATCATCTGTAGGATTCGTATAGCTATTCATGACAAGTGGTGGATTGCTTTTTAAATAAATGATAAAGCCCCCTCCCACTACGAGAACACTAAATAATAAAACAAATAGTAATTTTTTCATTTCTTTCCTCACTTTCTTGCTACCATCAAGTATAACGAGAAAACCTAGGTGATGAAACCTTAAAATATACTATGGGGATTTTTCTTCACCAATCAACTTCTTTAGGCTACCCTTTAATACACAGAAAAACAATCTGGCTCATTATAAGCCAGATTGTTTTTCTAATCGTATTTCATCTCGTATCGGAATCCCGTCATTACCGATTAAAGGAATTTCAGGTTTATACGCTCTTGCTTGCTCGACCGCGTTTTGTATGATTTCGGCTAAGAGATAGCCTCTTTTTTGATAAAATTTTAACGCGTGTAAATTATCATTTGTCGTAATGAGGGTAATTATTGTACAGCCTTGTTCGAATGCATGTTGTTCAACAGCTTGTACAAGTAATGAACCAATGCCCTTTCCCTCTACTATACTATCAAGGGAAATCATTTCGCATTCTTCAGCACGAATGATATACGTTATGAGACCTAAGATCGAGTTTTGGTCATCTACATAAGCGAAGCCATCTAACTTACTACAGTCATATATATCCCACTAGAAATGACCATTTCTGTAGTTCCCCAATGCTCCTTAAAAAACTGTAACACATCATCTTGAGGTAATTGTTGAATAGGAATTACTGTCATCTATCATTCTCCTAAATTGAAAAATTAAACATACTAGCAATAGCTTTTTGCACACCTAGAAATACTGCCCATGAAACGGCACCTAGTCCAATGGCTAAAACGATATGGATTGATGATTTCATTGCCATATAAATAACAAACAGCATAAACATTGTAGCTGGTAACCCAACTATTACACCAACCGTAAATCGTTGAATATGTTCACTCGACTCACTTTGCACAGTAAGCCAGATGATACTTAAAATACTGACAAGTGGTAGTGCTGCAATAATGCCACCATAGGAAGGAAATCTTCTAGCAACCTCAGTAACAATACCAATAACGACTGCCGAGCAAAGAATTTTTACTAATGTGTACATTATTTAGACACCTCACTTAATAAACGAAAAGCCTGTAAAATCGTTTGTTGTTGCTCTTCGGAAAGCTGGTTTAGCGCATGTTGCAGCTTTTCATCATCTAATTCTGTGTTTTTCTTTAAAATGTGAAACCCTTCAGCTGTAAGATGGAGATTTACTTTGCGCTGATCTTCGATGGCCCGCTCCTTTTTTACCCAGCCATTACGCTCCAGCTTTTTTATATGCTCAGACGCTGTATTCTGAGAAATATTCAGTAACTCTGCAATATCACGTACAGTTACTTCATCTTCTTTTTGAATCATCTGTAATATACGTACGCTTTGATGCGAAATTGTATCTTCATGCTTAGTATGTAGATGGTAGAAAATCGTTGTAAAATAGTTATTTAAATCTTTAATCATCAATTTTACTCCTTTAATATGTCGTTTGAATCGATTATATCGTAATAAACGACGTATTTAAAGAGGTATCTAAAATTCTATATTTTCTGTTTTTTAACGCGCGAATAATTTTGTAACCATCCGAAGGTAATCCAGCATAAGGCTTTAGCCATTTTGGATAGATGATCGGAATAACTGTAAAAAGAAAAAGGGTTCCATTCACATAAAAAAGTCCATTAAGAAAATTCAGAAGTGCATCATTAGTGAACGTATTCATAGCAAAATAAGAAATGACTGCTAGACTAAGTGACATAACGGGACCCCCGAGGAAAAATAATATTGTCTGGACTTTTGTTAAAGAACTCTCCTTTTCCAAATAACAATAGCCATACCATAATATCTCCAACAAATATGGAAATGCATTCTTCCAATTCGAAAGTGTTCTTTACTTCGAAAGATTGCTCGTCCCTAAATAAACATAGACTTTTTCTATAGAAAATAAAATAACACTTTAAGGCTCTATTTCGCAAAGTATTATTACACTATTCTGAATAAAAAGCCGAGGGTTATTTATGTTATATTTTCTTTATTTTATCGTGGACGGCACTATAATGGTAATAGCATTACTGTTAAGCCAATCAAAATATCTGTTTTTATCTGGCATCATTACGGCATTACCTATTCTGACGCTCATTCATATGGGCATGCAGATGAAAAATATGAAGGAAGATACTTTCCATAGCGTTTTACAAAATACAGTGTTTGGGGCTGTAGGTATGTTACTTTTACGGTTCTCGCATTTTTATTAACAACCTGGTTTAAACCAAGCATTTCCGTAATTAGCTCTCTTGCAGTTTATGCAGTTTTTATGTTATCAGGTAAATATATTATGTCGATGTTTACATAAAGCGAGGGACTGTCAGTAGACAGCCCCTTACTAATTTTATCGGAAATTCCCCAGATACTTATAGAATTTTCACAAACACACCCTGTTGAAATTTTTCTTCAGCAGCTGCATTCATTTTTCTAATATCTTCCTACGCAAAATTCGAAAGTACAAAAACCCCACCACAATGCGAGATTGGATAAAATTCTAATTGGCATACTCCTTTTAACAAGGAGCTAATTTCCTCATGGACAAAGTAAATTTCATCATCATCCCAATAACTAATACTGTCATGACGACATTTTTCAAGCTGCGCTCTTGTTTCAAACGCAATATCACCGATAAAAATTTTGCCTGCAGGCGATAGTTGCTGTAATAATGCTGTAATGTATTGCACCTTCATTTCATCGGTAAAATGATGAAGTGCATAGGTGCTAATAATAGCGTCATATTTTTGATGAAGAAGCTCTGCTGGTAGCCCTTTTGACAAATCCCACTCCATTAAGTTCGCATCAGGCATTTTTTCTTTGGCAATTTCGATCATTTTCGAGGAAAAATCGAGTCCATTCATAATATGGCCATTGTCATAAAGTTTTGCCGTTAACACCCCTGTGCCAAATCCAATGTCTAATACAGTTGATTTTGGAATGTACATGACCTCGTTAAAAATCGTATTTAATACTGCTTTATATCCTGCAAATGGATATTGATTACTTTCTTCACTTAGCTGGACCGTTTTATCATAACCATCAGCCCATAAATTAAATCCTTGTTGATTTAGCATAATAGTTCCTCCTAGGTTTTCAATCGATTACTAGTTTGGAAGGTCTATTAGTACTAAACATCCCGTGTTAGTTACTAACAATCCCTCTCCAAACAATTAAATTTTCATTTCCGATAACCTGTTTCATAAAAATTCCCCCTTTCAAAAATTCAAGCTCATCGCCATATCTTGGGGTTGATTTCTGCTCCGACTGGGCACTTTCCTGCTGACGCCCAGCCTCTACTTCAATCAACCTATATACATGACACGCGATTTATCAAAATGTCATCCACAACTTTTGGTGATGAACAAATATTAAACTATTATACCAAATATTACATATCTCAGTGAGCAAATTTTCAAACTTTATAAAATTCCTAAAAAATGTTATAATAAGGATAGTTTTCTTTTCAAGGAGGAATCGAAATGGACGCATTCTTTTGTAATGCTTGCTCTAGACTAAACACTTTACAGGTCAAAGAGGTCTAGAAAAGTTAACGTATTTAACATAATTGAATGATCTCTTTAGGCCATAAACCTTAATAAAAAGCCTACAATACAGGAGTGAATTCAAATGGAAAAACAAACAATTCAGCCGTTTTTAACGGTCGCAAACTATAATTTACTTGATCAGCAAATGAAAAAAATCATACAAACACTTGCAACGACCAAGGATAAAAACGTAATCCTAGCCGTACACGGAATTGTTGAAAGCGAAATTACAGCGAAATTAGTGCTTTCAACTTCGGAAGCTCAACTAATTGAACAACTTTTTAATGTGTCAGATCGTGCACAGGGTGAAGCGTATATTGAGCAATTAAAGCCGTACGTCATCCCATTCAACGCTGTAACTGCAAGCACATTGAAGAGCCTATTTAAAAAGGAAAAAAAGCTCAAGCTACCAAAACTTGAAGAAATGGACTTTCAGGAAATTTGTTATTTAGCTTGGGATGATCCTGGTACACATCGAAAATATGTTGTGTTGGAACAAGATGAAAAGTTAAAAGCGATTAAGGGAACTTACTCTAACAATACAATTAAAGGAATATGCGCACTATGTAACCGCCATTCTGATGTTGGCTTATTTACTACGTCTGTAAAAGGGCAAGTCGTTGGAACGTTCACGAATTATAGTAATTACATTTGCGCAGATAGCCAAACATGCAATCGACATGTAACAGATATAGAAAAAACAATAGCGTTTTTCGAACGTATCACTCGATAAAATGAAGCCTTCTCCATTACGGGGAAGGCTTTTTAGATAGTTTTTATCAATTAATACAGAAACTAATTTTGATCCATTTTTATTCGACGATGCAATGATGACAAAGCAAAACATTTGAACAAAAGTTAAATCAAAGCATAACTTTCATATCACCATAATGGAATACCATGGAAGGATCAGCAACAGCAAGGCCTGGATTCGTTGGACTAGTAAGGCCTGATCCCCCAACCACTTCGATTTCAAGTTTTCCACGTAATGGGCGTTCTCCGACTAAATAATCGCCTGTAGATTTAACATGAAGGATTCCATTCACAATAGAACTAATATCAAATTCCAATCGAGTACAACTCCTTGGAGGTATAACAGTTGTCGGGAGACCTTCAAGAAAAGGTTTTTCATTCTCATTAATTATAAAAGGAAGTGATATTCCTTCATTTGAAAGCTGTAAAGAAGGACAATATTCAATCACAACATTTGCTTCTAGTGGTTTGCTTGTAGGGTTTTTAATTACAATCACAAGTCTATTATTAGGCTGTCCAACTGCAGCATCCAATGGAACAAGAAATGGTCCTGTAGTAATCGTATACTTTCTAGTTTGAGATGTTGATGTTTGATTTGACAAAGATTCACCTCCTAATAAAAAATATTACTTTCTGTATATCTTATTAAAATAAAAAAATAATTGTATAGACGGTTGTAGAAAGAATTCCACTTTAATGAGAACAATATTATTCATATAAACAAAACTATTGTAAAAGATGGAGTACACTGGATGGAGTCGAAAAATAATGAAATTGAGGGTACATTTTTGAGGTACCTGTTTTTTCTCCCCTCTCCCATTAGATTGGTATTTAAAGACAATAAATTAACATTCTTCTTCGTACGTTGATATATCAATGTTTTTCAATAAAAAAACACTCGTATTTTAAACGAGTGTTTCGTGACTATTTGGATAAATCTTTCGGTGACGTATTCTTATTTCAATAAATTTAGTGTGATGCATACTCTATCTAACCACGCCTATAAACGTTGATACATTAATGCGCAAATGTAGTTAACATAATTTCAAGCTATACAAAGCAAGGTAACTTTAATTTGGAGCCAACTAAGGCTAAAAAATGTATATGTTTTAGTTTAATGTATCTGTATTAGTTTAAAAGTCATCAAATTTTTTTCTTACTATCTTTCGAAACTTAAAGACAAATTGATTAGTATATACCTCATTCTTGGCAAGACGTTTATATGCATCTAAGATATTAGACATATGAGTATAAATATAGATACCGACTGCAATCAGCCCAATACAAATCGGATAATACGGTGTTAGAAAACCAGCGGAAATAATTTTTTTCCTTTCTAATCCAATTGGTAAGAACCCTAATGCAAATAATCCGAATCCCGCAATCATAATAATTGCGTATTTTTTCTTCATACGTTCATATCTAGTGTTAAGTTCCTGGAGATATTTTTCATCCAACAATAAAGGTTCTTGTTTAAGCACTTTATATTTATCTTCTTCGCAAAAAGATGTTGACGCAAGTAACCCTATTCCTATAGTTGCAAGAATAATCGTTGGTATTAAATAAGTTGATGGGTCTTGTTTAAAAATAAAATAAGGGATAAAAGCTAATGTAACAAAAAATAAACCCATTGAGAGATATTTAGCAGATTTACGAACAGAGAGTAAAAATCCTTCTCCCATTTCTTTGCTAACATAATATCCTGACTTTATATCATTGCTAGGTTCGACAGAGTCCTTTAACAGATAATCCATCGAAACACCAAAAATATTTCCTATCATAAGAAGTCTTTCAGTTTCAGGATACCCTTGACCATTTTCCCACTTGCTAATGGCTTGTCTCGTCGTGTTTAATTTTTCGGCTAAAGCTTCTTGAGAAAGCCCATTTTCCTTTCTCAATTTAAATAGTTTTTCACCAAATATCACTTGCTTTGAACTCCCTCCATTTATTTTTACTATAAACCTTCTTATTTTATTAGAAACGTTAAGAATATGACTTTTCAGCGCCCACTTTGTAAATTAAGTGATTAATAATAACGACTACAGATAAGATCTCTTCATACATTGTACATTTACTAGGCTTCGTATAAGTAACAAATGATAAAACACCACTACCTTAAAGCAGCTGAAGGTTTATATAGAAGTAGTAAAAATACTTCAACAACTGTTGCAAAGGAAAACTTTATGCTTTTTCACCAAATATAGATACTTTATTTCCCCTTTCGTAATTCCATATTATTCCTTTACAACACAATAACATGGGTATCTATTTGTTTCAATCCATTATATTAAAGTTTAAAAAATCATCATTACCAGTGATCTTTTTAGATATATCATATAAAGAGATAATTATTAATTGGAGTGCCGCGAAGATTGCAACTATATTAAAAAATGGATTTTCATAAAAACTTAACCATTCGGTAAAAAGTTCTGTCTGTAATATCCTATTTCCGAAATCGCCAAAATTAAAGTTAGTATCCACAAATGTACTATCGAAAATTAAAAAGATGAAATTAAGAATTAAGAAGCCACCCAGATTAATTATCCATTTCTTTAATAACATCATCTTGATGTCTTCCTCTCTTAATAAAATTGATTTATTTCAAAATTAAAATCAAAGGAAGAAAACACATTTAAAAAATCATGGCATTATATCATAGTTTATATAGCCTCCTAATACTCCACCAAGAATTCCCCAAAAAACTAAACTGATAGAATGCCAGAAGATGACCCTTCTTTTATTTGCGCCAGCAGCTAATGAGGTGAAGGCAGCAATATGGGCTGAAGCAACTAATGGAGCGACAAGTGCAAGGCCTGGGACACCATATTTATCGTACCTTTCTCTCGCTTTAGTTGCGCGATTATAAATAAATCCTTCTTTATTGGAATAACATTTTTTCGTAAGCAAAGCATTAAAAGGTAAAATAACGAACATGATCGAAATCCAGTTTCCAATCATACTAATAATTACTGCTAAAATAATCGGAATCCCGATAAGAGAACCGACCACAGCTCCACCAGGAGATTCTACAAACGGAATGAAAGATATAACGAAAACACCTAAATACTGTAAAAGTAAATCTAATTCAGATAATTGACCTACAAACTCCTGTACCATTTGACGAAACATGTAGTACCTCTCCTTTAACATCCCTCTTACTTTTCCAAAGTATGTTCATTATTTTTTTTAATTCGAGACATGCCATATATAATAGCAATAAAGACAAATCCCACGAATACGAATATATTTGTTATTGGCTCATTAACTCTTGGGATTGAGTCCAGAAAAATCTTTAAAAAAATTAATATCCCGATGGTAAAAATAATCCCAATAATAGATACTTGTTTCATTGTTTCTCCTCTCTACTTACTTTCTGGTAAATATGATTTTTTTGAAATTTCGATTAATTACGAATC
Source organism: Lysinibacillus xylanilyticus (assembly GCF_001183605.1). Lineage (GTDB taxonomy): Bacteria > Bacillota > Bacilli > Bacillales_A > Planococcaceae > Lysinibacillus > Lysinibacillus xylanilyticus. Next base: position 1,409,902 of record NZ_LFXJ01000005.1, read on the forward strand.
CCCTTTCTTAATTTCTATATAAATCTTAGAAAAACATTGCTCTTACTTCTACAATGTTGCAGTTGCACTTTGTCAACATACGGTTGCAATCATGTTAAACAGTGTGTTTTGTATAGAAATTCCTCAAAACTGAAATTAAATGAATAATACGATTAAAGAAAAGAACAATTAAAATAATCCTGATTTCAATTTAGATTTTTTCGTAAAAAATAGGAGATTTAGTCGCGAAATAAAAAAGCCCAAGCTCAAATTAATTGAGTACCTGGGCTTTGCTATTAATTGCTGCGCTGTTCAATGATAATTTTTAGTCCTTCGAAATCACCGCTTGTCATAGTCCCATTGTCGAATTTATCTAACCACGATTTATCAATCAACATTTTATCTACTGATTGTTTAAGATATTCACGTACTGCAGCCTTTGGGGCATCATTTGTAAATTTCATAAGATCATCATCCTGTTCTGTTTGTGGTGTTTGTTCATTTATTCCATTTAGAATATCTTGCTTAAATTGAGCTTCTGAAATGCCCATACTCAAAAAATAAGCATACGGATCTCTATGTGTTGTACCGCCTAAATTATCAGTAATCCAACGGTGTGACTTGATGCCATTACCAATACTATCTAATACAACAGGGATGCCAGCATCATTAGCAAGCTTTCGTAAAAGCCAAATGTACGATGCATAATCTTTTTTAAACTGCTCTTTGTCATTTGTACGCGCTAGCTCTACTTGAGCATAGCTAAGTGGATTACCTTTAGGACCACAACCGTATTGCACTTTATTGACCGGTGCGACTTGTACAATGCGACCCCCATTACCTACCCAATGAGATGTAAATGCATTTGCTTTATTAAGATTCATATATTTTATTTCATTTTCTAACGCGTCAGGGCCGAAATTGTTCTCGTTACTTGATTCATGGGCAATTACATATTTTATTGCCGTTAATGCCATATTCGGTAAACCTGACATTAAACGTTGTTCAATAGTATAAGTCATTTCATATCACCCTTTGTTTGTCATATTTTATCGCTTGTTTGCTATCATTAGTGCCTAACATTGTCGGGTCAAGCACCACTACGAAAGCAAATGCAGTGTAAATTACTCTGTTATTTGCTTATTATAAATTGTTGTGTCGTATTAGAATAAAGGGTAAATCGGTAGAACTAATGGCAGTAATAGCGCAAATGCTGCCACTAAATTGCACCAAATACGTCTAAAATAGTTTCAATTGCACCAAAAAGCAATGACAGTTCAATACTTCATAGATCACCTACTTCCACAAAAATATAAGAGCTCTCCTTACATATCTACGGAGAAATAAAAAAAAACGCTTAGCTTTTGCCTGCGTTTCTTCTTAATTTTCTGTATTTGTTTCTTCATCGATTTCAGGATATTGGTAGCATGAACTATTAATTAAAATTTCGTCATGTTACCAATACAAATGTTTCAGAAAATGTGTAAATATAATAACTTAGTAAATTAGCATAAACGTTTTTTTCAAACAAAAAACACACGCATTTTTGATATGCTCCCCATTAGGTAGACAGATTATATCTTGAAGAATAAAGAATATTTTCTTTTAGCCATACTTGTTTTTTATTCGTTCGATGCTCTAGACCCTTCATTGTCCAATAAATTCACGTTAAATTTTGTGCTTTTTACTCTTCAAATTCATCTTTTTTGATTAAAACCATATCTTCGGGTATTGGTATTGAAAGAGTTACATTTAATTGTTGTTTATTCATCTAAATCTCCTTGGGTACATGTGTTACAAACCCTGTAGGTGTAATATTGCCATTTGAATTGAAAGTAACTTGACCATTATTCGGTATACTTAGTTGTAGAGTTGTATCATAAATATAAGCAGACCCTGGAAGCCCCGTATTTTAATATATAATAGAAGAAAACCACTCATTATTTTTCAAATGAGTGGCTTTTTAACAGGTTATTCATTTTATAAAACAGCATACTTATGTACATCTAATATAAATACGTTCTGAAAATTAATCGTCCGCATCAAATTATTTCTACACCGTACAATTTTGGTGTTTATTGCTTGTTGAGTATACCAATTTTTAGAGTATATTCCCCACCATCTTTATAAGTGTTTACTCCAACTCTTATTTGGTAACTATGTCCTCTTTTAACTAAAAATTTATAACCATTTAGATCTGCAAATTCAGAAAATAAAACTTGTGATGAATTGGTTACATCTCTTATTGTAATTTTAAAAATATCACCATCCGCATCAATATCCTTAAAATCAACTTTCATTGTTTTGTCTGCAGTTCCACTAAAAGTATAATAATGTCCATTTATTGCTTCTTCTTCAGTTTCAAATTTACCAACTAAATTATTAGTGTTAAGTTTAAAACCCTCTATTTCTGCAGCGAATGCTTGGCCATTAGAGAATAAAATGCCTGTTGCTAAAATACCACTAGCTATTTTTTTGAACATAAAAATACTCCTTTTTTGGTATGATCAAACAATTCTATCATATTTAAATTGTTTATAAAACTGTTCTATTGCCGAGAGTGTACCGGTTCATATCCGCGTAAACCCTGGTTATTATATTTTGTTGGTAAATATTATGACCAGATTGTTAATTTTTGTTGTTACTAATTGATTCATGCTATACTAAAAAGTCAAATAACCCTCCGAATTAGTTTGGAAGGTTTTTGTTGAAATTGAAAATGCTGTCCACTTCAGTGATCCACGGTCATTTATCATAATCCCGCCCTCTCTAAGAACACTCATTCTCCTTTTAGCAATAAAAAAATGCCCAGACTCAAATTTAATTGAGTACCTGGGCATTAAGTAATCTAAATAGTCGTCTTCAACCGAAAATATTTTCTTAAAGACTAATTTAATTACAGTTCTGGACGATATTAGGATAAGTATGGTAAATACTAAAAAATCAATTAACTAGGAAGGGGGAAATCTTTTATGATTACTACAAGGAATTCGACATATACTCAATATTTAATGTCACGTAGATCCTATAAAGGACTCACTCGACAAAACAGCAACGAGAATAACCGCACTTCTAAAGAGAGTCAAGAAAGAATTAACAATGTTAATAACATTATCGAAAAAAGTAAAACCTCTAAACTCTCTGCTAAGCAGATTGAAACACTAAAAAGTGCTGTTAAAGATGGATTATTAGGCTCTAGTACTAATAAATTAGGGCTAGGGGGAATGCACAACCTCCAAAAATTTTCATCAAACTCTAAGTATAATTCAACACTAAAAGCTTATCGAAATTCAATCTAATACTATTAATTTAAAAGCACCCTCTACTTTTTTGAGGGTGCTTTTAAATACATTCATACTAAATACTATTCCTTTGGCTGCCGTCGTCCCAAAATGTTGTGTGTACATTTCTGTATTTTGCCATTTACCTTAGCCTTCCCTTATTTTTCAATATTCAAATTTTTAATCATAGACTTATTAACAAAACCCATATTGTAAAGCGTCAACCACCACAATATTTTATCTGCCCTACCAAAAGCTATTTGGAAAAGTATTTACTCAGGTTAGGAAATAAAAAAAATTTCCCGGGTAAGCGCAAGAAATGACAAGTTTAGTCTTACATTCCAGCAACAAGCGACTGATTTTATCATTATCCTCCGCATTTTTTAAAATCCAAGCAGGCAATAAAATTCTGGTTTGTACATCATTCATTCAATTGCACCACCTAATCTAGTAGATACTCAATTTCAAATGTGCCTCCTAACTTCTTTGAAGCCCGGCAGTATTCAAACTTATCACATCGATGTGGCTTTTCCATCCTTGTTTTGCTTCTATAATGCTTGAACATATTCCTTTTCAAAGTCAAAATTTTGGGTACACCCTTTTCTCTACCCTTCCCCATTTTAATGGTAAACAAATTTACAATATACTACAAATGTTGATATATCAATGTTTTCGAACAAAAAACACCCGCATTTTAAGCGAGTGTTTCGTAACTTTTAGGATAACCATTTCGGAGGTGTGTTTTTCTCCCAATAAATTATTGATGTTGCACACTATGGTATAAATGAAGTGGTGAACATTGATATATCAACGTTGAATTAGGTTTTATGTATTTTACTAGTACGCAAAATAATGAATGAAAAAGTATTAACTTGGGGCTGATTGGGGCTAAAAGTGAGGCTGATGAATTTAAAATGGCGGTTAGTGTGTAGGGCTAGATAATGGCGAGCGTGTGTACAGGAATGTGCGAGTAAAAAGATTGGGCTAATAATGGCTCCAATCTTTTTTCGTTATTACCCACACATAGTAAAGAAAGGCTCTTCGGGCGTTAGATATTTGATTACTTAATTTGAGCAATCAAAATAAGGCACCCACACTATCGATTATAAATGCCTTCAAGATATATTGAGCTTTAACTTACTGGCTTACCATGTCTTCATACATCACCTCGCTTATACTCCTCGCCAGCACAGAGCGTTTGTTTATGTTACTCTTTGTAACTAATATTCTGTTTTTCAATAAAAAAATGACTCATCAAAAAAATAATTGAATAATACATGAAAAATCAACACTGACAAAAATAGTAATAATTGATATATTTACGTTATAAAGTAAAGCTATGTTGTAAAAAGCTTACCAATACTTATTTATAATAAAATTCATACTACTAAGGATTTCTATGGATCAAGCAAATAACTTATCTCAGTTCCTGAATATTTTAGAGAGATATAACAACTATCGAGAAAAATATTACAGGGGACAACTAGATATGAGACTATAAATTCTAGTATTTCTAGAAACTTAGGTCTTATTTCTAATGAATTTAGGCTTTATAGTGAGTCGCAAGTTTTAAAAGAAGATGAATTTAAAGATATAACAACACCTATAGACTACCTAGCAAAAATGCAACATTATGGAATTCCTACTCGATTAATTGATTTAACAGTTGATCCACTAATTGCATTATTCTTCTCGGTCCAAAATATCGATGTTGAGTCTGATAGTCTTGTTTATGTCTTTATTAAAAAAGGGCTTTCAAAAGATAGTAAACACGTTCGTCTTTTGAGTTTGTTGCCTAAATTAGAAAATTATGATATTCCATTCGTTCAAAAACAATATTTTGCTATATACAATGAAACAATTTCTCAAGAAGAAATAATAGACTACTCTACAAAACCAGCATTCATAAAATATGAGGAGAAGATTAGCTACCAAAATAATCGTATAAGAAATCAAAAAGGAACATTTGTTATTTGTAATAATACCTTAAACAACGGTTTGATAGAGCATCAGATTGAACCACTCATTGATACACCTACTGTAACAATTAGAATTCCTCATGAATATAAAAATTTAATTAAACAAGAACTAGATGAAAAATATAGTATAAATGATACTTATATTTATCCTGAACTTCCATCTGTAGCAACGTATTTGATTGAAAAATATAAAGATAGTAATTTCTCTTATGAGAATAAATATACCATTGTTAATATTGAAGACATTTCAAAATTAACAGCAAAAAGGATTTCCGTTGTTGTTGTTCTAGAAAAAAGATTAAATATTCAACAAATAAAAGATATAGGCAGAAAAGTTATCAATAAATATGTAAAAGAAATTTATCTATATATGCTTTTATGCTCACCCTTGCAACTAATTTATGAGCTTTACCTCTGTGGTAAGATTGTATTCGATTCTATTAAGAAGTTGCTCACACATTTGAGGTCATCTCCTAGATATTCAGCGATTATTTGTTAGTTAAATCTATCACAGGTAAGTTAAGTTCTTTTAAAAAAGGTGAGCATTTTATTGGTTTTTTATTTATTGTTTTAGGGTAAGTAATATATAGATTATTTCGTGCTCTCGTAACAGCAACATACATTAATCTACGTTCTTCTTCTATAGTTGAAACTGGCTCTGCCTTTTCTTTTGTTAAATTAACATTAATATTTCGAACAGAAACTGATTTACTTGATGGTATTCCACTATCATAAGCTCCTATAATAAACACATTAGAAAAAGCTAGACCTTTACTAGAATGAATAGTTAAAAGATATAATGCGTTATATTTACCATCATGATATTTTTTTACATTATTATCCATTTCCACTTGCCGTTTTAAAAGTTCTAAATAATATTTATGTAACTCATTCCATTTATTCAAATCCTTACATACTGAAAGTATTTCTTCCTTCTGAATAATATCCATAGCATTTTTTATTTTCGGGAACTCAAAAATTAATTCTAAAAGTTTAATGATATTTGTTTCACTGTAATACCAAATTCTCTTTATAAGTTCAACGCAATTTTTGATAGAATCTTCATCAATTTTACTTTTCGAGTTACTTCTTATAAAACTTATGAAGGTTTCAATAGAAGTAGTGGACTGTTCATTTCTGGTATATTGTCTTATTTTATTTAATGGTACATAATGGTTAGATGCTATAAAAGTAAAGATATTAGTCCATTTGTTATCCTTCTGTAACTCCAAACATAATTTAAAAAAAGGACCAAAAAAAGGATAATTGAAAATACCCAATAAATCATCTGTTTTTTCAATCACAAAAGGAATGTTCTGTTTAGTTAACACATTAACAAATTCTGTTAATTGGTTCTTTGAGCGATACAAAATAACACTCTTAGTATAATTCACTTTTTCTATTTCGTTACCATATTTAAAAGGCTCCTCTTTCTCCCCAATTTCTTTACACTTATTTATAATTATTTCAGCTTCATGTGTTTGATTTTTTGTATATAACGTATATACTTCTCCTTTTTTCTTATGGAAAGGGATCATTGATTTATCAATACGGTCATGTTTGTTGAAAGCAATGACCCTATTACCCGCTCTAACAATTTCTGCAATAGAACGATAGTTTGTCATAAGTTCAATTGTGTGAGTGTTGTATTGGTTAGAAAAATTTTTAATATAAGATGGATCAGATGCTCTAAATGCATAAATAGATTGATCATCATCACCAACTATTATTATCTTTGTATTATTATTTGTGCTAATAGAATTTATTTTTTCCTTCGGACAGAGTAGTTCCAGAATCTTCATTTGAAGTGGATTTGTATCTTGAAATTCATCAACAAATATATATCTGTACATATTTTGTGCTATTCGTCTTGCTTCTCCACTCATTCGTAATACATTGTAAAGGTTAAGTAATAAATCATCGAAAACGACGATTTGTTCTTTTTTTCTTCTTACGTCAAATTCTTCTAACATCTGATAAAATGTTTCACTAAGGCAGGCACCATCTACAACAAATTTTTCATCGTAATTCCGGTTAATAAAAGTCTTTATCTCCTCATTTGAGTATCCCATACTTGTCCAATACTGCAGTCGTTCTGTTATCGTTTTTTCTCCTTCCTTGTCAAAATCATATAAATTATACTTCTTTATTAAACTCCTCAATAAGGAATTATATGCTAGTAGCCCCTTTTCTGGATTAGTACCTTGTATACCTATATGTCTAAGTTCAGGTTCTTTTTTTATAATATTTTTATATATACTACTGAATACATTATGAAAGGTACCTACATGAATATTTGATTTTTCTACTCCCAAAAATTTGTTAACTCTTTCCATCATTTCATTTTTGGCTTTTCTTGTAAATGTAATCATTGCTATTTCTTTTTCATCTATATTTTTTACAAATTTTAAATAAGCTGCTTTAGCACATATAGTTTCCGTTTTTCCACTTCCAGCACCAGCTATTATTCTTAGGTTCTTTTCCATATTATATTGAATTGCAGCTATTTGTTGTTCATTAAATGAGTTACCTGTAATCCCTATTATGTAGTCAAAGAAGCTTCTATCCTCATCATAAATACAAACTTGATCAGAGGGTTTTAAACAAATGATGGCCGGAGTGCCATAAAACTCTTTATACCTTTCTAGCTCCAATTCAGTTTTCTTTACATAATCATTATTCTTTTCTATCAGCTCTTTATAAGCTTGTTTATACTTTTCTAATTCTAAGTAAGTGTTTTTTAATTCCAATTCATACTTTTTTAGCTTACTTTTCAAAACTTCAGAACTTTGTTTATACTCACATATTTCATTAATTTGATATTCTATTTCTTTTTCATATTCTGAATTTTTTCTTAAGACATTTGTATAATTATTCTTTATCTCTTCCAATTCAAATTTTAACTCTTCAATTTCAAGTTTTAGTGTTTTATTACCAAATAAATTACTTAGCATTATTATTCCCTTTCATAGTTATTAATTCAAATCTTCAATTAAACTTCAATCATTAGTTTAATACATAGGACTTGTATTAAAATATAATCCAAATATAAACTTTAATTACATATTCTGTATTTAAAGTTGAAATAGAAAACCTATTGAATATAGATTTATATTTAAGAACCTTAATTAATTTAACAAAAGTATCACAACGAGGCCGCTTTTCGTTAAAGGCACTTTAATAAAAGCTTCAGTAGCATTTCCAAACTCAAAAAAGTTTTCTGTGAAAGACTGTTGTTTCAGTATTTACTTATGCTTTCACAGGGGTATCACCCCATTATGCTAGATGCTTTGTAAAATAAAAAACACTATCGTATGATAGTGTCATATATAATTTAAATTTCATAAATCACCACAGCTGAATGACACTCATTTCGATCTTCTCCGTGGTTGTAAGTACTATATTTAATATCAATTAACTTAAAAGAATCTTTCATGCTAATTTCTAAGAATTCATTTAACTTATCTTCTAATTCTTTAGCTCTAAATTCGTCGAACAATTTAACTTGAATCATACAAACACCTCCTCCTCACTAATTTTAATCCAAAATACTACAATTTTGTAATAGTATTTTGACACAATTATTTTGCTCATAAAAACAACACCTAAGAAACAAAGGGGAGGAAAACAACATTGCTCGATACTCTCTTTTCAAGGCGAAATAAAAAAACATCCCAAAGAATGTCTAAATATTCTCTCAATCTCGTTCTGCTAAAAATAATAAACTTTCATATAATTTCATTGCATTTTTCGAAGAATATTGTCTTAAAGCAACCCAAATGGATGATAATACAACCAGTGAAATAAAGTAATACCAATAGTATTTATTTGTAACATTATGATTAATATTAATAACTAAGGTTATTCCAGTTGATACTAGGAAGCTCATTAGTACTGAGCCCACCTCATGCTATAAATATCTATATCGCTCTTTATATCCTTCATTTTCTGTTTTAGAAAGGTACATATCTAAAATAACTTCCTTTTCAAAATAAGAACCCCAATTCTTTTTGTTCGTTACCCAAAAAGTAAAATGATGAAGTTGATTAAAAAAATAACCAAGTGGTATACCAATCAATGTAATAGCTGCTCCTAATGCTAAATCATTAACTTTTCCCAATGACTTTAATACATCATCGTTAAATACAAAAAATAGATACGGTAAAACTGTCATTAAGAAAATCCATCCTGGAATGCCCCATCTAATCAAATATTTAGTATCAAAATTCATACTCTCACCTCCATTTAACCAACTATAAAATAGAAAACGCAATATATGTAATATAAATTTGATACAAAAAAGCCTTACTTTGTGTGTAAGGCTCCTCTAATTGCCATATATTAAAGCTTTATGATAAACTGTTTCTGCACTTCAAAGGGCATGAACCAATTAGCTGTAGCGTCTCATCACGCTGCGGCTTTTTCTTTTACCTCTAAATTGAAACCAATAACTTTCTCTATGATTCTTACATGGTGTTCTCGAACCACCTGAATACGCTCACCAAGCATCATAATTTGACTACCCAAGGCTGGTAAAAGGACTTTTAAAACGCTCTGGAGATCATTGAGGAATAACCACACAAAAAGGCATCTACTCTCTTGGAGCGGATGCTTTTTTGTATTGAAGCGATCATTAAATTATTAAAACCTCATCCGGAGCCACTAACGACCTCGAAATTTTCGGAGCAGTGAAACATAGCTGTGAGAACGTTCAGCCGTCTGACTTTTTTCATCCCTTTACACCAGGAATGTTGTCAGCGTCTTCATTACTTCGTGTTAGTCAGCTATCCGTTCAGGCTTTAATCCTCCATGCGCTCGTCTATATAGGCTTTTACGCTAACATTTGTTAACATTCGGCTTCCTGCTCTCGCTGTCGCTTCCTTCTTAACATTCAGTTATGCCATTAAATAAGCTTCTGTGGCATTCCCTAGTTCGATGTAGTATTCAACAAGCGTTTGTTGCTTTACAGTTAACTTTTTTCAATCAATGGCATCACCTATTATGTTAGTTGCTTTGTTAAAAAAACCGTCATATTGACGGCTTGCTAAGTTAGTTATTAAGTGTTAAATATATCCCTGTTCTATCATTTAAAACTGATACTTTTCCCTCATTTTCCAACTTACCTATAACCTTCAATATATCAGATTCTGATATTTTCATATTATTTTTTTCGTTGAATTTAGTTACTATTGTCTTTAAACGTATATACGTTCCTTTTTTATAGTTTTCAATTAAAAAATCATAAAAAGTATTTGGATTAAAAACTTTTATTTCAAAAGACAGATTACTATTAGAATATTTCTTTTGTGATTCCTCTATTTTCTGAACAAGGTTATTAAAGTTTTCAGAATTTATCTGGCCATTTTGCGTTTGTTTACTCACGTTATTTACTTCAATTGCTACACTTTCTATTAAAGACTTAATTTCGTCTAATTCAGTAGACTTAGTGGCTATCTCTTGAGATTTCTCTTCATTTAATTCATCAAGATATTTTAAACTATTTGTTAAAGCATCAATCTTTCCTATCATTTCTTTATTATGACTATTGGTATCTGATGATTGTATAAAAGAAAAAATGATAGCGATTATTGCTAAGAAGATGGAAAGTAATGTGCCTCCTAAAGACAATTGATTAGTCAAACTTTCTGGATCATTCGTTTTCCATACGCTAACAACTGTTAGTAACAACACAATCATTAAAATCCAGTAGGTCATGTCCTTTTTAGTTGGGAATTTTGTTTTATCATTTTCCATGTATGTACCACCTCTCTGTAAATAATACACGATAAAAACAAACTATTCCTTATGTATTTCACTCTCAAAAGCAAGCACCGATTGTTCTGCGTAAAGGGGAAACTACACGATGCTCACTTTTTAGGGTAAAAGAAAAACACCCCACAGGATGTTCTTAATCTTTTCTTTTATTTGGATATGTCCACTTTGAGCCTTTAACATCAAACTCAAATAAAATTTCTTTTTCCTTTTTATCATTTATCACATAATGACACTCTTTTAAATTTCCAAAATCCATTATGTATTCTAATCTTTCGTTCATAAGTGTTGAATATTCAACAACAACTTTATTTAAGTTTATTATATTGCCCATCCCAATTGATGGTTGTGCAATAGGAATAAAGAGTTCAATTTGTTTTTCCAACACTCCCGTATTAACTACTATGTCCGGTAATTGACTACCTTCGTTATCTTCAGAACTAATGCAGATATTACAGTCTAATATTACATCCGAATTTCCATAGTGCGAAATTTTCATATAAGAAGTTGAAGTATAAACATAATCATCTTTCGGTACTATTTTTAATAATTCTTCATAGCCCACTGTTCTAATCAATCTACTATTTTCATGAGTTTTTACATTCTTTAATCCTATGGGTCCTTGGAAATCATTAAGAACAATAAATGATCTGTTATTCTTCATTTCTTTCTCATAATCACTTTTTTTCTGATTGTGATTGTTCAGTAACGCTATTGATATCGCTCCAATTAACCCTAAAAAACTACCTAAAAACCCCAACCAAGGATTAGCTTCCATTGAAACTCCCGGAGCTGACCAAGATAATAATCCGTAGTTAATTATTACTGGCACTAAAAGTAGTGAAGCGTATAAAATTATTATATTTTTATTCATAAAAACCCCTCCACACTAATCATAAACCATGAGGTTGAAAATATGTAATAACATTTTGATACAAAGTCAAGTGTCGCCAACTTTGGCAAGACCTCAAAGGTTTTGAGGAATATCCCTTGTCCTTTCAAGTGGTTGCATTTTCGAAACACTTCACAAAGTTTCCCGAAAAGTTGGGAAGATGAATTCATCTCGTTAGACAAAAAACTTTCTGCCACTTGTGGCAAATTAAAAGCACCTACCGTCCACTGATTGTAGATGCTTCTTTACTGCCATTTTGTTTATAATCCCCACTGATCCTTTAGCTTGGTGAGGAATTTCATTTTCTCTCCGCTTTCCAGCAGCATCATAATACTTATGTCGAAACATCCATAACTTTTCTTTATTCACATTGAAATAGTGATATATTTCAGGTTCTTTTGCTGATTTATATAGTTTCACCTTGTCCATTCCTTTCATGCTTGGCGGCGTGTGTACAGGAATAGGTGAGTTGAATTACTCCAAAATATACGTTACACAAAGGGTTTAAAAGGATTGTAAAACGTGCCGGATTAAAAGAGTGTACAATTCATTCTCTTCGGCACTCACATGCAACAATTTTAATGATTAATGGTGTCCCAGTTAAAGCGATTGCTGAACGATTAGGTAACACACCAGAAATGATTCATACAACATATAGCCATTTATTGAGAGAAATGGAAGATAAAATTATCGACACATTTGACCGTGCTATCGAAATTGGGGCTAAAAGTAGGGCTAATCTCTAAGATTTAGCCCCTAAACCCTTATATATCATGATAACCATTTCGGAGGTGTGTTTTTCTCCCAGAGTTCAAGTGATTTTATAATGTGTATTTTCCTATAGATAGATTGCTATAACATCAACGATTCATAGTCTTTCGTATTTTCTGGTTTTAGTATTATCGTGTATTTTTGTATACTCTTTTGGGGTACTTCTGGGGTACCAATCATTTTATGTACTTCTATATAACGAACTTATACCAAATCATTTAGTTCTTTATAAATAATTTAGCTATCAACTACTCCTTGGCGATAGCTGTATTCAAAAAAAATGACTCTTCTATAAACGAGGGCACTGAAAAACTTACGTTTTCATAAAAACGAACCTTTTTCAGATAAAAATAAGGCACTTCTTGTTCAGTTTTGAACAGGAAGTGCCTTATTTCTGTCTCTATTCCTTATTCATTTTCGTTTAGTAGCTTTAATATCCGTTTCAAATTGACGGCGAATATCGTTGTAGCACCTTGAATTTCCATGCCAAATAGACCCGCAGTCGATGCCGTATCGTACCCGTGTCCGTTTTTTAATTCACTATTCTTCGCTTCTACTTTGTAGCGATTTGCGGCTAATTGCTTAAAAGCTTCCGTATTTTGAAATGCCTCTTGTTCGGCATGTGCATCCGACTTAATTGTGACAGAATACGTTTTACTTTTTGCGCCTTCTTTATAACAGCCCTCTCTCATTGGACATACTTTACATTTTTCAATATCAAAATAATATGTCTGACTTTGACTCATACTCGTTCCTTTTTTACCCGTACGTGCTTTTCTTGTCGCGAGATGACCGGCCTTACAAACAAACATTCCAGCATCTTTATTAAACTCAAACTTGTCTTCTTCTTTTCGTGGTCCTTGTGTAAGAATAGGGTTCAACTTTGCCACAAGTGCGATTTTCTCTTCTTTAGTATATTCGATGTTTGCCTTTTCAGAGTAAGCTGCGTCTCCAATAACTGTATTAATTTTCATACCTGCTTGTGTGCTTTTTTCAATTAACTCTTGAAGATATTTCCCATCGTTTTTTTCACCTGTTGTAATGACAGCCGCTGTAATAATACGTTCATCACTCAACGCGATATGTGTCTTGTACCCGAAGAAAGAAGATTCCGACGTCTTATGCCCTTTTCGCGCATCCGCATCAGAAGAGTAATTTAGATGTTCTTGAAAATCTTCTGCGACTTCTTTTAAAACATTCAGCTTTTCCTTGACAGCTGGCATTTGTGCAATTTGTGGTTCCTTTTCAATGACTGAAATAACTTCCTTACAGTAAGCTAATTCATCCTTTACTTCGTTAGAAGTGGTCTTTGCGGGGAATTTGTCTTTCATCGATTCGTCAATTTTGTAGACAGCTTTTCGAGCGTGTTTTGATTTCTCTTGTAAAAATTCTTTAGGTGTTTTTTGGTTGTAACGTGCTTTTGTATGTGTGGCATCCACAATAATCGTTTGACTGTTGATGATTTTTTTCTCCAATGCGATCTCAACTGTTTTCCCAATGAGCATGTCTAATAAGCTTACGTCTTGGAGACGAAGCCGACGAAATTTTGTAAGCGAACTTGAATCAATGACTGGATCTTCTGGCGCCATATCCAAGAAATATTTGAATGACATATCGTACTTTGAACGCTCTACAAGATCGACGTCTGATACATCATAAATCGCTTTTAATAATAAGTACTTAAACATGCGAATTGGAGGAATGGCATTACGTCCATTGTCTAAACAATATTTTGTTTTTAACTCTTCTAAAATGAATGAAAAATCAACAAGTTCATTGATTTGGCGAAGTATATTATCTTTTGGTACAACAATATCGTAGATCGCCATATATGGACTTAAATTAAGGGTTTCTTGATTTGAAATCATCGGGGGCACCACCTGCACATTAATTCTTTCATTATAAAGGAAAGCGAGTCTAAAATAATAGTGTGATACATTGCGTTGTTTGGAGAAGCATCGCTTGACTCCTGCGGGAAAGCGAGACAGACGAGACCCCGCACGAAGCGAAGCGTAGGAGGAGGCTCGGCGCTCGCCCGCGGAAAGCGAGCGGAATGCTTCGGAAAACAACAGTAGAGTCACAGTGCCAAATGAAAAAGCGAGGTATTCAACGATTTAATCGTTGAATACCTCGCAATGTAAGAAGATATGGACTTTTTCAGTGACCTCCTATAAACAAAGCACTTTCTAATTCGTTTAATTATTTCCTTTGTTTATCATTTGATAATGTTCCTCTTAACCTATCCATTAAAGTAACTGCTTTTGCATTTGCAATTTGGTATTCAGGATCATTAATACATTTTTTGTACGCTATTTGATGAATTTGTTCATCTAAAATTTCATCGAATGCATTTTTAATTTTGTTTTTCCATTATTTGCTCCCCACAAATTAAGATTTTATCGTTCTTATCCCATTTTAGTTTGGTTGTATTACGTATTATTCCGCTGGCTATCTCTTGAACATCATCTTTATCACCCACAGTCTCAACCCCGAAATTAAACGTGGTACTAGCTTTATTAATATGTTTCTTATCAACAATCGTAACAGCGTTCACTGTCCCACTTCCTAAATCAATAACTCGGATTACTCCATCACTTGGCTGTGCCCAAAATGCTCCACTACCTAAATCATAAAAATGTAGGGGAATGTCGAAAGGATTAAATTGATTTTAAAAATTGAATGTGATACCGTAAAGTTAAACAACGTTTAAAACATTGTTTAATTAATAAATTCTAGAGGAGGAGATAAGTTGAGGGAAAATGAAAACATATCAACGAAAGAAAAGATTTTAAACACAACATTGGAGTTAATTAAAGACGAAGGTTTCGAAAGTGTAACAATAAGAAAAATTGCGGCATTGTCAGATACAAATATCGCGCTTGTAAATTACCATTTTGGCTCAAAAGAAAAGTTGATTAGTGAGACGATTAAAGTCTTATTAATTAGCTTTCAAGGCACTTTTTCTATTTTAGATGATATTACAGTGCCAGCGAAAGAAAGATTAAAAATGTTTTTATTTGATTATGTACTAGTAATCCAGCAATACCCTGAGTTAGTTAGGAAAATTATTGCAAAGGGAACTACGGTATTTACATCTCAATACGATTATGGAGATTTTTTGAAGAGGCTCGGCTTTAATAAAGTGAAAGATATTTTGAGTGAAATAACAAATGAATCGGATCAGGAAATTTTAATGATGATGACAGTGCAAATATTCGGATCCATTTTTCTTCCAGCATTAATGATGCCAATTCTTGAATCAGGGGCAGATATAAGAATACTGCCTGTAGAAAAACAAATTGATTTCCTATTTGAACGATATTTTTATAAAAATTGAGATATTGGGTGATAGAGATGATTAGTTTCTTTAGAAAGCACTGGTGTGATGTAGGGTTAGTTGTTGCTATTGTTGTCGTAGGTTGTTTAGTCGCGAATTTTGGAGAAATGAGTGAAATAAAAGTACTGTTAGCGTTAAGTTTTGTAGCCATTTTAGTGCATCAATTTGAAGAGTATCGTTGGCCAGGTTATTTCGCTGGTCTGTTTAATGTAGTTATATTTAAAAGTGATATACCAGATCGCTATCCATTAAATACGCAATCTGCTATGGTAATAAATATTTTGATTGCGTATGTTTTTTATTTACTTCCGGTTTTCTTTCCAAATATTATATGGCTTGGGTTGGCACCTATTTTAATGGGATTTTTTCAATTCATATGGCATGGTATTTTTGCGAATATAAAAGCTAAAACAATATACAACCCAGGATTAGCTGCAGTTGTATTACTACATGTTCCGATTGGTTATGCATATATGAGATATGTTCTTTTACACAATCTAGCTTCAAATTTGGATTGGGTATTAGGGCTAATCTATTTTCTAGTAGCTACCTATTTTTTGATTATAAAAGGAAATATGTTACTGAAAAATAAGGAGACAAATCATTACTTTTCTAAAAAGCAATTAGGTCCGTACAATGATGCATTAAAGTGATTCAGAAGGAATTTTGGATGCTAAAGAGAGTACAGGTGAATTACAAAGTGAATAAACACAAAATGCCCAGGCTCAAAATTAATTGAGTATCTGGGCATACAAAAAACTGTTTTTTTAATGTTATTAATATTCACTAACTTCATACATTAATATTTTATCATGTGCAAAATAGTCTTTTCTTGTTTTAAAGGGGCCTTTATTTTTATTTGTTCTATTAATAGAATAAGATTTTTCTCCGTTAGTTGAATCATACCAGTTTATAAAACTATTCACTTCTTCAAGACTTAAATCGTATTCTTTCTCTACCCCAGTAACTAATGTAATAACTAAAATAGCTCTATTTTGTTCTGGTGTAGGCTCTGGTTTAGTTTCAGGGTTTGGTTTTTCTGCAGTATCATATCCCCAAAGCTCTAATTCGTGAATTGTAAGATTTACTTGATTTGAAACACTTCCATTATTTTTAGTAACATTAATTCTAAAATGTTTAAATGATTGATTATTAGTTATTGTGAATGCATTTTCTCCATTTTTCCAAGCCGTATAATTACTTACTTTATCAAGTTCTACCCAGTTCACACCATCATTTGACCCTTCAAAAGTCCAAGAATTAGGTAAATTAGACGTATATCCAGGATTATTACTTTGATGATCACCATAGTATAAAACATATTTATTTAGAACCTTTGGTTCATTAAATTCATATGCAAGCCAACCTGTTGTTGCGGATGTTCCCCATGCATAAAAAGCTCCACTTTTTGAATAATGAGGTACTCCATCAAATGCAAGATAAGGTTCGAAAAACACTCCACTACTTGTCGCCTTACCACTTGGAGCATTATTCGATGTCATTTTCGGAATTAAACTTGTAGAATTACTTGTTTCTGCATGTGCATCTCCAATTGTAGAGAAAATAAAAAATGGAATACTGAATAAAAACATTAATAAAATCTTTTTCAAAATTACTCACTCCTTTATATTTGAATTTTAGTTAAATTTAACAAGAAAATATATAATAAGATTTCGTGTGAATAAACATTTGTACAATTACATTGCCTTATAGATTGTGTGTATATACTTAACCAAGCAATCTAATTAAACTTAAAAAGACCTACTTAACAAAATAAGCTTTGCTGATCCTCGTTTCTATTTACTACGTCTTTGTTGAATCGTAATATACAATCCTACTAAACGATCAGTTGTCATCGCTCCACTTTGTACAACCTTCAAGTGTGAATTCTGAGTAATATCATCCTGTGAACGAGCATTAATTGAAGTGAAGGCTGCTATATTAGATGGAAATGTTAGTTTTGTTGAAAAAGATAATTTAATAGTCGCTCAATTAAATGAATTTTTTGTTGAAGCTAATAAAACAAATTGGAAACCAACTTCTGAAAGAAACCATAATTATGTTATGAATCAATATGTTATAAATTCAATTGGACATATCAAAATAAAAAACGTGAATAATATTGTTGTTCAAAAAGATTTAATAGATCCATTGATAGTGAAAGGTTTTAAGGAAGGAACAATCATGTCTATTTTTAGACGTATGAACGCCATTTTCACATTCGCAATTAAAAACGAAATTTTAGACAGAAAAAAATTTTCTTCCCCTAATCTAAGTAGAGCTACTGAAAGTATTAAAAGAAATGCACTTTCCATAGATGAAATAACAAAAGTCTTAGAAATTGCACGCACTAAATACAAGATTACTCATTATGCTTGTTTGAGCCTCTTATTTTTAACAGGAATGCGCGTTGGTGAATTAAGGGCTTTGCAGTGGGAAACAGATATTGATTTCGAAAACAATGTAATTCATATAAATAAAACTAAGGATCGTTACGGGTCCAGGACACCAAAGACTAAAAACAGTTATCGAAAATTCCCTATGAATGCAAACATCAAAAGTATATTGTTAGATTATAAAAAGTGGTATGACGATGTAATGGAAACTTATAAATTTCGGAATCCAGATGGATATGTATTTATAACGTATGCTGGTGATCCGATTGGCGAACGCTATTTGAAACGCATTATTGATTTAATATGCGAGCGGGAAAAGATAACACACTTCACGCCTCACTATTTACGTCACACATTTGTGGCTATCCAGTTATCTAATAAAATCCCTGTATCTACAGTTGCAGCTCTAGTTGGTGACACTCCAAAAACAATTTATAAAGTTTATGCACATTCATTCGAAAAAGATGAAGTGCACGCATCTAATCTTATGGATAAGATTATCAATCTAAGTTCATTTAAAGAATCTGAGGAAATCAAAAAATGATGAATTTGGGGTACATTTTGGGGTACATGCTTTATTCTCCCCTTCCCTATTTGAGTGACATCTAAATACAACGACTTAGCAATCCACTACAAACGTTGATATATCAATGTTATCGAACAAAAAAACACTCGCATTTTAAGCGAGTGTTCCGTGTCTTTTAGGATAACCATTTTGGAGGTGTGTTTTTCTCCCAATAAATATCCCCTAAATTATTGTGTGCCATAAAGTCGTCCTCGGCACTGTGGTAGTGGAAGTTGTAATAATAGCCATCCTGTGGTCTTTTTTCTGTACGGACATGGAAGCGAATTAAATCCATGCCTGAATCATTGCTAGTAATATTGAAAATTTTTTCGCCATAGTTACCACTTGGCTTTTCGGAAATTGTTAACGATGCTAATGACGTATCGTCTAAGCCTGCTACTGTCATCGCAATGGCTTCCTCCATTTTCGGGAAGATAATGGAGTCAAACTCATCGCTAATTTTCGGGCCGATTTTTGTGCCGAATTTTGTGTAGGATTGCACTTTCGCCGCATCAACGAGCAATGCACTATAGTCAACCGGGTCTTCTTGTATTTCTGTTTGTTCTATCGGAAGAGCAGCCGCTTCAGCAGTACTTGTCCCAGCTGACGGTCCGATAGAAGCGCGATTTGATGGATTATGATCAAATGCTTCCCATATCTCATGTGTTGGCGTAATTAATCCAAATGTTAAAAACGCAACCATAATAACGATACTTTTTTGAACCCATTTCTTCATTAATTAACACCTTCTCTTTATGTACAAATTGGTAACTCTATTTCTAATATATACGCATTAGCCTTTAAAAGGTTTCATATTTCTATAAATCATTGTACAATATTTATGTATAAAGTAAAAACTTCACATCCTGTGAAAACGCTTGTATGACTATCGTCCTGTCGCCCCAAACTAATAGGGGATTAACTGGCAGTATGCGTGATAAATGTGTCGTTTTTTAAAAGGAGGTACAAAACATGGAAATAGCAATGGGTATTGGTCTTTTATTAATGTTAGGTTACTTATCATCTTTATGCTTCACGGACTAAATTAGTCAAATTGCTAACAAAAACAATTCATATGTTTATTGCCGTATTATCAAGCTTTAGCTATTATTTCTGAATTTTATTTAATGCAATATGATGTAAAATAATGCTTCAAATTGGGGCTTGTGAAGCTCAGTTATAGGGCCACATTACGCTAATTGGAGCTAATAAAATACGGCGAAGCGTGTGTAAAGAAGATTGAGGCTAATCCGCTTCAATCTTTTTTGTTTTCCGATCTAAAAGCAAAAAGGCAGTTGAAAATCAGATTCAACCGATCTTTCAACTGCCAAGTGCCCATAAAATATTACAAGGTTGTTTTCCGATTACATATTGTTACGGAAAACTGCCTTTTTTATTTGTTCTGCTCCTCTAAAAACTTGAGATTATCAAAGACTAGTAGGAGGAGTAAGTCCGAAAAGAACTGGAGTTATTACATTACTACCAGCTCCAAGGCGAACTTGTTGAACTTGCAGTACTTTTACAGTTAATTCAAGCACGATTTTTTCACGTAATGTGCTGAAAGTACTTTCAGGCGATGCCATAACCGGTGAAAAATCAAGTTCAAAGAAGTTTGCAGCGACTAACTCGCCAAATGGTTGTTCATTGTATTTAACTAGATTTTGGAAGAAAACCTTATCTAATCTAGCATCCATTTGAGTTCTTTCATTAAGGAAGTTCGCTTCGGCAAACTCAGAAATCCCAAAGATTGGAGTAGGGCCTCCTGGTGTTTGCGGGAAAGTTAGATCTGTAAAACCAGAAAACGGTATATCGGCAATTCTATCTTGAAGTGCCCCATTACATGCCGCTGAAGCATATTCTAAATTTTTGCGAATATGCCCTGCTACAAATAATTTAGCTCTTGTTACCATAAAAAAGTCAGTGTTATCAATACGTGCAAAGCTAACTGGTACTAGTTTAACTTGATTTAGGAATACATTTTTCTTTACTCTTTTGATTTCAGTTGCTGCAGGATTAAGTGTAATATCTGACTCCACAACTATTTGAAGTGTTGGTTCTGCAAGTACAACTGGAATTTTGATAGTTGGAGTAACCGGTGTAGCGACTAGTGGAGTAACCTCACTAGTAAATGGTATTTGTTCAGTTGATGTTACTGGACAAGGTATTGAATTTTGATTTTGATTTTCACATTGACCACCCAAAAAATTCCCTCTTTTCATTTTTTTATTAGAGAGCGCTCTCTATAACGTTAGAATATGTAGCGATTAAATCTATGTATGGACGTGTATACTAGTTTTATTCTGATTTTATAAAAGGAATTTTTGAACTAAAAAATAAGAATGAGCATCAAAATGCTAGATACTCACCATTTTAAGCACCTGATTTTAATTGTTTAGTTACCTTTTTAGACTAGAGAATTTCAAGAAAATAATAGTTCATTTTTTGAGTATCCTCCAACGATCCCGCAAAAAGTGTGTTAGTAAATAATAAACCATTTGTTTAAAGACGGCACTTCTCCCTGTCCCACCTTTTCCTGAATTGATAGTAAATTAAAAACTGCTTAGACAATCGCCAGGATAATCCTTCTTTTGCCTACAAAACAAGAAATGTATCATGGAATTGTCTATACTAGTTTTGAAGAAAAAAAACAAGCGATTGATAACTAGACCCACTACTACAATAACGAATGAATAAAAGTATCTAAGATGTAGTCTATTCACCTATCGTGATAGTTTGGCTGCATAAAGAAAAAAACAGAATGGAGAAATCCATTCTGTTTTTGGGGTTCAAAGTTTAAACTGACACCTTTAGTTTAAACTTATTTGAGTAATAGCCTCTGCAAAAAACTGAGTTGTTCGGTTTAATTGTAATTAAGAATGCATTAATGATATCTGAGGCGGAAACCAATGAGTTTATCCAACTTACAAATAACATGATTGATTTGATATTTCCTGATACATAGAACGACATAATGCCAGGGACTACCGATAATACAATAAAAGGCAAGCTCATA
This sequence comes from Lysinibacillus xylanilyticus, assembly GCF_001183605.1. Classification (GTDB taxonomy): domain Bacteria; phylum Bacillota; class Bacilli; order Bacillales_A; family Planococcaceae; genus Lysinibacillus; species Lysinibacillus xylanilyticus. The sequence goes on from NZ_LFXJ01000005.1 coordinate 1,431,887, forward strand.
AAGACCAAAAATCTCGTTTTGGATAGGATTGCATTTGTGTTTAGCCAAAAAAATATTCCTCTAAATGTAAAGCTAATATCACCTTTTTTGTTTATGACAACAATATGTAGACATTCGTGAACGATGAAAACAAAAATACTTATTATTATAAGAGTAAATATATTTAAATGAGTGTATCCCCTTCCAAAGAAATTTGGTATCAGAAAAATGATAATCTGAAGTAGATATACAAACTTCATATAATGTTTTCTGTACCAATTATTCTGTATGAAAGGAGACCATTTTGACAAATCCATGCTTTTTGATGGTAAATGTCGAAACCAAATTATCATAAGCGTTCCCCCTCCCACATCATTTAATCCACTAACATTGATGTAAAACTTCACAAAATTCACTATGCTTATTTTAACATAAAATTCCATAAAAATATTCAAAATATTAAAATAAATATTTCTCGACTCAAAATTGTGCTGCCAAATACAGTTGCACAATTTTGCTCTCAGTTAGAACTTGAACTTCTGACTCACTTTCAATTACTGTGTCATATAATTCTTAAGCGTGATTGTAAAGATTACAAGAACTAGACGGTATAGGAAAAAGCAGATGAATTTTACAAAACAAAAAAGACTGTAGATTAAATCTATGATTAGAATCTACAGTCTGGAACACTTTTCATATTCTTTTATAAGTATTCAAGTAGGATTCTTGCTACTAAAGTACGCGGTAAAATTGTTAATATACCACTCTCTTTTCTAACAAACTGCCTATGTTCTTCATTGTATCCCATACAATCTAAAATAATTATATCCACTCGGTAATCTTTAAGATATCGAGCTGCTTCTTCAAAGTTGCCATAATCATAAGGTGAGGCAACAGCAACTGTGATATCCTCCGAAACACCTTCCCACTTTTTCAGCACACTACTCCTCTGTTCTTCTAGCGGGATAATTAAACCTATCTTCGGTTGATCGGACATCGCACTAATAGCTTGTGTTACGATTCTATTTGGATAAAAAATGGGCTTTTCACATGTTAAAGTCGGCAAATCTTCTGTGCATAATACGATGACCATATCAACCTCTTGTTGCAATTTTGATAATTCATTTTGTAATAATGGAAGCAGTTTTCTTCTACACATTGTTATCGATCTGCCATCACGCAATCGCGAAACACATATGTTCTTTTCTTTTCTCGCAATAACTGTTAATAATTGTGCTTCGTTTAAGGAATCCAATGCTCCTCTTTCCACAATTTCTAAATCTTTATCAAAAATTTCTTCAAATGTTGGTATAATGTCTGAACGAGGCGACTGTCCGATAGTCAATAAACCGACTTTATTCATTCGTTGTCACCTCTACTCTTGGATATTCAAATACATCTAAAATCAATAATGTCTGCTTTAACGCCATAATTATTCCTCCACAACTTTTCCCTTTTATTTTAGCTCGACAGCTTTTAGGCAGTATCATTTCTATAAAAAGTAAAAATATTCAGAAATAAACGGATTTAAAAAGGCAATTTTTACAACTAATCAATCTCGATATTATACATGTCACATACTAATATCTAAACATCAAATATTAGCAAACGGCACTGCTTTTGAACATGATATTAACGTGTTACCAATGAACACGACCAATGGCAACGATTTCGTTCACATCAGCAAGTCAATTTAGGCATTTATAAGTTCAAATATTAATAAATATTGTTACATAAGTTCAAATATATTGAAACATTCATTTGAATAAATAGATAAAAAGAACTACGCCAAATGAGGAAATTAGAAATTAATTACATAAAAAAAGAGTAGACAAAGTCGGTCTACTGTCAGAGGCTCTTCTATATGTCTTTCCGATGGTATTTTCAGTCACTTCGGCTCCTTCCATCATTCTGATAATTCTTTTTGGTCGCTTGACTTTTTTCCGTAAATTGGACAAGGGGCAGCCTCGCTTTTGCGAAGCCACCCCTTTAGTATTTAATAGGTAACATTTTCGTAAATTGTAAAGTCTCAACCCAATCATCTGGGGAATAAATATTATATTGAAACATGTAGTTTCATCACCGCGGTAAAATTCCACTGTGTGCCTTCTAACTTAAGCAACGCAAACCCAACCTTCTTTTGCGTCCTTGCAGCCCCAAAGCATGCGCCAGTGTGAATAAGTATCTTCAAAAACAAAAAGCAGAATTCCAGATTACGTAAATATGCCACCTAAAATAGCACGATTCATATTATACTACAAAAAAATTAAAAAGTAAACATTTTATTTTAAGTTTCACCGTGTTTCATATTACCATATTTAGAATTATGGATAAAAAAAAGGGGCAAGTTCAAATGAACAAGCCTCCTGAAAACATTCAATATTTACTTCAGACAATATCCAGAACACCATAATGAAACTTCGCAGTTGTTCTTGTTAATTGTATAAATTGATATTTGGCAAACCATTCTGAGCGAAAATGTGCCTTTAACACTACCCGTTTTCTCGCCACTCGTTTTGCCTCACTTACCCATTCATCCGTTAATGTCACATGTTCCCCAGCTAGGCGCAATGCTTCAAAATTATTGGCTTCTTCAATAATCTCTTCAAACATCGGATCCATGTACACGATATCAAACGTATTGTCAGGCAAAGTTTTCAAATAGCTAACCGCCTCAGCCTGCACCACTTTAATATGGCGCATACATGCAGTTAGCGGTAGCTCTGTCGTATCGTAGGATTGCATACCCTGCCCTACAATAAATGCCACATTCGGATTCGCTTCGAGCCCAACGACTCGACCCGCTTCACCAACTGTATAAGCCGCCAGCATAGCATCTGCAGCAAGTCCCAACGTACAATCAAGCACTGAATCTCCTTTTTCAAGCTGTGCCGCTTCTAAAAACGGCTCCGCTTCCCCACGAGCAACACGCTTTAAGCGAAACGCTGCTGAATTCGGATGGAAGAAAAACGGCTCATTGGCACCAAAAGCATAATACTCAAAACGATTCTTCCCAGCAACGATTACATGTGCATATAATTCCTGTGAAATCTTCCGAACAGAACGCTTTTTTCTTGGTTCAAACGATGCATCTAATTGTTTACACGCAAAAGAAGCGAGCGCCAACGATAAATCGTCTGGTCTGCCCGCTGTCGTAACAATAGTCTTTACTTCTCGCATATTTGCTCTAAAACACCTGTTAAATGTGTAACAATTTGCTCCACAGGGAACCCTTCAATTTGTTCACGTGGAATAAAGTACGCCAATTCTCCATCCTTTAAAATCGCCATCGATGGTGAACTTGGTGGCACATCCTCAAAAAAGCCACGCATTGCAGCAGTCGCTTCAGGATCTTGACCCGCAAAAACAGTCACAAGATTGTCAGGCTTAACTGCCTCCACTGCCTCACGAGCAGCCGGACGCGCCAACCCAGCCGCACAACCACAAACCGAGTTAATCACAACCAAAGAAGTCCCCTTCGCCTCCGCCATAAATTCATTCACCGAATCAGCTGTCGTAAGCTCCGTAAATCCAGCCTCCACTAACTCCTCGCGCATCGGCTTCACTACCTGTTTCATATATTCATCGTAAGCGTTCATGCTTTTACCCTCTTTCATATGTATTCGCAAAGGTTATTATAGCAAGGTTTTATGTCATTGTATAATGATTCGATTTCACCGTTATTCGCTTGCTCTCGGATTTTCGGTTGCTTTTTTGTTGCTTTGGTTGCTTTAGTTGCTTTTTATTTTAGTAAATAACTTTAAAAAATTGACAGTTTCATCAAAGTGTCAGTGCTTGGCCTTAAAATAACACTTTGTTTGGAAGGTTGTGGCTCTTCTAAAAACTAAAATGAAGTGGAACAAAATAAAAAAGATAATACTTCTAATTAAATAGTAGCAAATATAACTTTACTTTCTTCTGTACTTTTTAACACAACTTTAAACAGGTGTTTCCCATTGCAATTGAGTTGGTTACATTCGCAAGAAATAAAGACATTTAATCGCCTGTTATATTTTGTTTAGATTGAAGTTTCCTTTTTGCATCAGCTTTAATTCATCCCGTTTGTTGAAGTTGCATATTTGCATAATAATGTTTATTCGATTTTGGAAGTTTATATCCAACTTTAAATGCAAGTATTTTCACCCCTTGGATAATTGCACTAGCGAACTATCTACTAATTATTATGTAAGGTTTAAATGTCCTATCCCTTTAACCAGTAATAAACCCTTTGTCACTAAATCTAGCAGAGTTTTTTGCACCATTAGACCCCGCATTTATTTCTAACACTATATCCAAAAGCACTTACACTTGTCATATAATTACATATTCTCACAATAGTTTCTATATTCCTATTTCTTAATATTTGTGCTTAATAGAGAATAAATTTGCTTAATATACAAAATTATGCACTCGAAAATAAATTGCTAATCCAACTTTGGTAATATATGCTAAATTTCTGCAAAAAATTAAAAAAAATACATTATAGGTGGTTCTGTATATGGTTCGAAGTATTCCCGGTCCTAGTAAAAATATTAATTTATATCAGATTGACACAAACAAAGTCACAAAAGTTATGAGGGACATTGCCTTAGAAAAAAAATCAAACTCAAACACTAGTGATTCGTCTAAAGGTACTAAACAAATTCCTCAAGAAAATATAACTAAATTAAAATCTAAAGTAGAAAATGATGGAAGATCACAAATTACTAACGGAGAATTTAATTCAAGTTCTAACAATCCAACTAATTTTAGATCAGATACTGGTTATCAAGTTTTTTATGGTGTCGATTCCTCTAGCCTTGGTAGTTCAGTGATTACACTTAACAATCTCAATAGTATGGACGGTGTGAGAATAGCATCGTTAGATTCCGTAGAAATTTCAGGAGAATCAAGAGAATTATTTGCGGCTAAATCTTCAAAAAATAAATATTGGGATATTGCAGAAACTGTTTTTGATATTGTGACTGATTTTATCCCTGGAGTGGGAACTGCAAAGGACATTTATAATCTTTATCAAACAATAGTAGACCCTAAATCAAAGGTTGCAGATATTGCAATAGCTTTAGTTGACTTTGTTCCTGGACCAAGTTTTAAAAAGTTGAGCAAATTTGCTAATGTAATTATAGACAAATTTGGTATAAATGAAAAAACTTCAAAAAAATTAAAAGAAGCTTTAGTGAAAACCTCAGCTGAAAAAATCAAAAAAATGAATGTGGATGATACGAAAAAACTTATTAACGCATCTGAAGGAAAGGATCGTGGTCATACAAAAGAACGTCATCTTAATATGACGGACGAAAAATTACTAGATCGTGCTAAGAACGATACTTTAGAGGGTGCAAGTAGATTTAGAAGTACAAATGTTATGAATGAATTTATTAATTCAGTCTTAGCAAAAGAAGCCGATAATATTGCCATTTGGTTAAAGAACGATAAAAAAACTACCCCTTTTGTATCAGGGAAACACAAGTCTGCTACCACTTTAGGGGATGGATACATATATGATGCAAAAAAGAAAACATATAATCATGTTGATAAGCTTAATACAGGAAAAGTACTGTTAAAAAAAGATCCAAGTAATGACTATGGTTTTTTTGTATTAACCAGTTACCCTATAGTAAAAAAATAATTACAACCGTTGAAGTTTTACGTTTTATTTAATAATATATTCTTTAATCAGTTTTAAAGGGAGAGAAAAAATGATATCAAATAATGAAGTAATGTTTTGTAAATTGACGGATGAAGAAATTGAAAGAAAATTAAGATTTTCATTTACTGATATCACGTGTTTTTATAATCGAGATACAGCAATAAATGCTATAAATGAAACTTTAATGATGCATAGCGAAGAAATCGCAGAATGGATATGGCAAGATTCCAGTGAATCACATAGACGTATGAGATTAGAGACAACTCACCTATCCCCTATAGGCTATGGTATTTCAAAAAAGGGAAAACAAAAATATACTGACTTAACAAAGAGTTATCTTATTTTGGAAAAGTCTGGCTTGCAGGACGAAGGATTTCATATCATTTTTACTGCACCATTAATTGAATACTAGCTAAAAGGAGTCGCTAAATATGATAGTTATAGAAGAAATAAAGTACTTTATAGAAGCATATTTTTACCAGGGTATTGGCTGGGATCTGATAGAAGATGCAGTTATTGATCACCGAAGCATAAGTAAAGAGGAACGAACTAAATTCAAAGAAGAAATTTTATATATAAAAAATTTGTTAGATCAAAATCAATTTGAAATAGTAAATAAAATTATTGTGAGCAATGATTTTGAAGGTACAAAAGTAAGTGCCATCGAGGGTATGCAAAGATTTGTGAATGCAATTTTACCTCTTATCGAAAAATTCGAATTAAAAAAAGAAATTTCTTATATTCCATTAAAAAGTCTAAAATATATGATTGAAACGATAATAATCCCAACAGATACATCATTATCTTATCCATTTTTTTCCTCATATATCCAAAAAGAAGGGGATACATTTATTCAACATTTCAAGCAAGATTTGGAATATGTAGAACAAGCCTTTAAAGAGAATGATAAATCAAAGATTGAAGAGATACTTCAAATTTCTCATGAAAAAGGTGTTTATATTTTTGACTCTGAATATAGAGATTCTTTTATTCAAGAAGTTATGGAGAGTCTGTCATAATTTAATGAGCAGGAGGCACGCCTCCCCCTCTTACTACCATTGAATGTTAACTTCGTTTCTTATGAAGACAAATGCGGAAATGGAACTTATATGATTTGTTACAGAGGATGGAATCTTGATTTTCACTACGATGATAAAGAATTACTATACGCTTCTATACCTGAAGATGGACCCTATTTAATATATTTCAGAAGCTCTCCATTTCCTACTTTCGGTAAAGATATAGAAATAGTAAAAGAATACTTACAGGAAAAACACGGAATAAGAGATTTTCTATATTATGACTCAGACAGTGATGAAGCTAGTTATGTAAATTTTTAATCTTAAATTAGAAAATGACCAAGACGGCATTTAAGCTATCTTGGTCTTTACATTTTAGTTACTTCGTTGTGCAATTATTATTTTCAATCCTTCAAAATCTCCACCAGTCAATGTACCAGCGTCGAATTTATCTAGATGTGACTTATCAATAAGCTTTTTATCTACAGATTGTTTAAGGTAATTGCGAACTGCAGCTTTAGTTGTCTCGTTTGTAAATTTCATTTTATCATCATCCTTTTCAGTTTGTAGTGGTTTATTGTCTTCCACAATTAATTGAACTTTTATTGCGCTACTAGTTGGAACTATTACTTGTCCTTACAGGTGTATACTAAGTTAGAATTATTCAAATATCTTCCACGCTTCAAAAAAGGATATTCTTCCCTATCCCCTTCTACCTATAAGCCTAAACCCATTGGAAAAATAATGTAAATCAACTTTTGTTCCTTTTTGAACATATTTTGATAAAACCTCTTTGGAGAATTAGAGTACTAAGTTGATTTTATTGCGATTAATTTATAAACAGGCAAAAAATAGCGAAAAAAATCAGGTTCAAGTTGAAAATAAAACGTACGGACGCTGTTTTGTCTTAATTTTATCAAGTTTCGTCCAATTAATAACAAAACTTGATTTTTAAACATTTATAGTTAATGGTATGTTATTAATATACTCGGGTATAAGGAGCATGTTATTTAAGTAAAAAAGAAAACCATAAAAAAACATTTAGGTCACTCTGTTACAATGGTGGTGAAATCAAATGACACGATACTACTCCAACAATACTAAAGATGAATTTATTAAGTTAGCACAATCTGAAATATTAACTTCTTCTGAGGTATTGGACGAATTACAAATTTCTCGCCAGGCTTTAAGCTCACTTGTAAAGCGGGAAAAGTTAATTCCAATTAAGGAATTAACTCGGGATCGTTTATTCTTAAAAGAAGATGTTGAAATACGAAAAGAAGCAGCTAAGAAGTTTTATGCAAACTATCAACCCTATGATGAATAATTACAAAAAGCCCAGGCTCAAAATAATTGAGTACCCAGGCTTTGCTTTTAGTTACCAAGTTGTGCAATGATAATTTTTTGTCTCTCGAAATCTCCTTCACATGTTGCCAACAAGACTAAAGGGCTGAAATGTCCCAACAAGCTGCGAACGAATATGCTTTTAAACAACTAGGTTTTTAAAATGTTCGTCTTTGGTTGAATTTGTTTAATCTTACTAAGCGTGACTTCTAACTGCTTCACTTGCTCGTTGGCAAGTTGAAGCAGTTCCTATAATTCATCTGTGTTTTCTAGAGTAATTGTCATCCCTACTTGATATTCAAATTTCTTTCTCAATTCCCTAAATTTTCTATAAAAAAAGCTCTTCTAAAGGAACCCCTAGAATTTCAGCAATTATTTTTGCGTTCTCCAAAGATAATTTAAGTACCGTTGCCCTAGCAGCTAAAGGGGAGGAACTGCTCGATACTCACTTATCAAGGCAAAATAAAAAACACCCCGAAGGATGTTAATTAATTTTATTGCGATTGAGTTGTTTTTCAATACCAGCACGATCAATTTGAATCCAATACTCTACTATTTTTTCTTCTTCAATTCTATATACTGCGCTTGCTATTTCAATAACTGGAAGACTTGTTGGCTGAAATCCATCGACTTCTCCAACATGCGTACCAAGTTGCTTCCAGCGTACATATACCTTATTTACTTGTACCATAAACTCCTGGATTTCTAATGAAAAATCGCCATATGCTTCTACCATTTCTTTTACATGGTCTGCATAATCTGTGGGAGTTCTTAAAACTGTTGATTCCTCTTCAGAAATAACTTGGTGTGCCAATACTCGGTCTGCCATTAGTTCAGTAGCGTAATCTGGATTATTCCCTGAACGTACTTCTTCAAAAAATTTTTTAACAATTTGCTCTGGTGTCATTTGAACCCTCCGCTATATACATTTTGGCAAGGAAAACTATATCTCCTTCGCTTAATAATAATCCTATAGAAAACAAATAGGAACAATTTTCTGCAAATTCCACTTTCAAAACCACACCAAACTCCGCCCTGCTAATAACTAATCCCTTCAAGTTCCATTCAGCATCATGATCTTCCTAACGTTACACCTTAGCCCTTGAACTAGCCTCCAGTTGTTTTATGGCCATTTGATGTAGTTTTCAAAGCAATAGCCTTACCGTGGTAGGGATAAGGCTATTCTACTGCGGAAATATATTTAATTGTAGAGTTAGCTAACTTTTGAAACCATGGTAGAGCTGCACATTACACGTTTTACATCTGTTCCTTTTGTTTCGTTTACAGATTTTAATATTTAATTTATTTTTATAAATTGACTATTAATAAGGTACAGGATAAGTATCTACTAGACAATTTACCTGTGATTTTTCATTTTTGCTTACTATTGTTAACATAACGTTGCAATTAACATTTTTTCTATTCAATGTTCTTTCAAATGATTCATATCCTCCTATTTCTTCTCCATCTATCTCTAGTATAATATCTTCAGGTTTAATTCCAGCAACCTCAGCTACTGAACCTTCATTCACCTGTAAAACTCTTGTTCCGATATCCCCTTCGTTTGTTGTGTGTGCAATACCAATCCATGTTTTCCAAAACGTTGAACGATTATCAGTACCAGTTTCATAAACACTCTTTAGATTTTCTAAGAATTGACTAGTACCAAATAACATATTTTCCTTTGTAGATTGATCCATTTCGCCAATAAAGGAAGCCTGATATTCAATGCTTACTTGAACACCATTTTCAACTTTTTCTAAAGTAGTAATGGTAGTAAAATCCCCGTCAATGCTCTCAAGTACAAAGCGTTTCATTGTATCTATTTCTGTGAAAACACCCTCAGATGTTGCCCCCCATCCATGATTCATATATCCTCTTCCGCCTATACGAAAATCTATCTCAGCATTTTTTGTATACCAAAGGTTTAAATGCTCAGGCTTAGTCAACGCATCCCAAATTTGCTTTAAAGGTGCATTAATAACAATTTCTCTCTTTATAGAATCCTTAATTTTCTTCATCTCGAAACTCTCCTTTTTCCACGTAATTTTTTAGACTTACGAGTTGATCATCAAGTAGTTCTCCGATGTATTGAAGCATTTCATGATAGGCAATTTGGAGTGTGTTGTGATTTATTGAGTAGATACGATATTTCCCATTCAAGTTCTCTGAAATAATTCTTTCCTCCAATAAAATATTCAAATGCTTCTTAATTGCTGGTTGAGAGATATCAAATGCTTCAACAATCTCCTTTTGAGTTTTGCTTCCTTGTTTAAGCATACTTAAAATATGGCGTCTCGTTGAATCACCTAACGCTCGATAAACATTTGGCATTATCATCTCCTCACTTTTCATATAACTGTTCGGTTATATAAAATATAAATATGGGCGAAAACAATGTCAAGATTTTTCAGAAAATAAAAATTATTTTCTTTGTTCAAATAACCTAAACAGTTTGTCGAAGAATCAAATCTCTAGAAACTAAAAAGTAGCCTTTCGATTACTTCATTATCTGATTCAAAACGTAGTTTCTAACTCTGAATATCGTGGTACTGGATAATTTCATGTGATTTCCAATCGCTCGCATATTATTTCCGTAAATCAACCTATGAAGTACCTCAATTTCTCTCTCTCCAAGTACTAATTGGATACGTTTTATGATTTCTCCCTTTGTATTGAACAATTTCTTTCTGACACGATCGTCATTTCCCCTCATTCTTACTCACATCTCATATATGGTATAATCACACAAAAAGGGGTTTTATTAGAATAATGCTTGTAATATTATTTTTTATATTTGTAATTTGGTTTTTGATTAAATTCATTAACTTGCAAGAAGAACAAAACAACTTACGGGAGAAACAAAACAGCTTGCAGGAGGTACAAAACGAAATTCTAAGGAATATATCCAACATGCTAGATAAGTAGTGTACCTAGAAGGGAAATCCCATCTTTTTTTACTGCACATTTTCTTTCAAATCTTCATTTAGCACCTGCTCAAACGACTAATCTGCTATAGCTCTTACCTATGCTCCTTAGTTCCCTGAAACCTTACAATTTGCTTTATTTGCTGCGGCCGATGATTGCATCTTTAACCGGCAATGCTTCAATTAGTTTAATTTTGTCGTTATCGAACATTTCAGTTTTGGGTTTTATCCAAGTTTTTCATCCATTTGCACTCGCCTTACTTAGTGTCGCATCACAGGCTTAATTAAACAAAAACCATATTGTGAAGCATCAAACCTATATTATTTTTTATTAAACTTACCAAAAGCTACTTGGAAAAGTAGTTATTCAGATTAGGAAATAAAAAATAATTTCCCGGGTAAGCGCAAGAAATGACAAGTTTAGTCTTGCATTCTAGCACCAAGCGACTGATTTCATCGTTATTCTTCACTTGCTCAAAAATCCAAGCGGGCAACAAAACTTTAGTAAGTACATCATTCATCCAATCGCATCACCTTATCTAGGAGATACTCAATTTCGAATGTACCTTCTAACTTCTTTGTAGCCCTGCAATATCCGCATTTATCACATATATATGGTTTTTTACGTCCTTATTTCGCTTCTGTGATGCTCAGTAGCATAGTTTGGAAATATTCCTTTTCAAAGCCAAAACGTCCAGAATCGAAGTGTAAAGCTGCTTTATCTGGTGGGATTCTTTTGTAACTGCCACAATGTATGGATCCTAGTAACGCCCTGTATTTTGAAAGATGTTTTCTCTATACACTCACATCTGCAACACATAATCGAAACCTTGTACAAATTTCGATTTCACCAATATTCCCTTACATTTGGAATTTTGTGCCAACCATACTCGCCCCCGCTAATAACTAATCCCTGTAAGTTCTTTGAGTATCGTAATCTTCCTAACTATACATTGTAGCCATTGAACTCCCCCCAATTGTTTAAATAGCTGTTTGATGCAGTTTTCAAAGCAAAAGAAAAAGCCCCCATCCTAAGATGAAAGCTTGGTTAGTAAACAAAATTTGGCATAAATTCATAAAAATCTTCTGTAAGAGAACCCACTACCCATTGATTATTTCTCTTTGTAAGTAAAACATCTTTAAGGGGTACAGGTGGGTCGTCGGTCTGTCTCTCCCTAATAAATAGGTTTGAAATATACCAGAGGGGGAAAACCATACCGCAATGTCTTGCTTCCAAGTTTACATATTTTATTTAATACAAAACAGTTGTCCCGTTGCTAATCAATTAAGAAAACATCATATACGAATTTGGTAAATGGTGTTAAAATATGAATAATAAAACAGCGATGTGGTGTGTTTAATGAAAAAGAAATTATCGAAATTGCTTGTATCATTACTCACTGCTCCTTCATCAGCTAGTAACGTAGTGATAACTCCTATGTGTAGTTTTCTTGGAAACCTTTGTAGTTTAATCAAGTAATTTTCTATCGGGATATGGGTTATACTCCTACCCCTTTTCTTTCCCTTTTTGAATCTTAGTCACTGATAACCATAAAACTAATACTATGCGAATTTAATTAAGGAGGAGACAATTATATGAGGATACCATTTGTACCTAAAAATGTTATGGTTCAAAGAGATAGGTTTGATTTTATACAGCAATATCGTGGTGGTGGGTTTATGCTTATAGCCGGTTCTATATATTGGCTGTTGGCATTTGCATTAACTTATGTTCTTAATGAAACTATATTGATCAAATTTTACATAGGTGGAGGTTTATTAGTTCCCTTTTTAGGAATCCTATTTTATAAATTGATGAAAATGAAAGCAAATCCAAGCCAGTATTCATCATTGGTCGGATTCGCTTCAGCGATAACTGGTTGTTGTTTTCCAGTACTGTTATTAGTTAATGAATTAGATTCGACAAAAATATTGCCAATCATTTGCATTATTAACGCAACACATTTAATAATTCTTTGTTGGATTCATCTAGAGTATCTATATTTCATTATGGTGATGATGGGTGTGTGCCTCGGTATGTCGTTCATTTATTCCATCCCAAGTGAATATGTACACTTTATTTGTTTAATATGGGGTTTGATCTCCCTGATATTTGGAGTAATAATTCATATTAATTCAAAAATACCTCTCAAAGGCTATGATTATCAAATTATAAATGAAAAAGTGAATGGTATATGAAATTATTAGCATTTGATATAACGGGTAGGAAGCAAAGGCTCCCTTATTGCTCGATGATTGCTCAATGTCAAAACCATTAAAAAGTATGATTATTAAATTTAAAAATATTGTGCAAATTATAAAAAGCCCAGGCTCAAAATTAATTGAGTTTCTGGGCTTTCTAGAAGAATATTAATAATTTTTTTTCGTAATTTGATTCTACATAATCGATTCCTTTTCAATATTGGTGAATCCACTTGTAAATGTCAAATTTCAATTACTGATTTTCTATTTGTATGGTTACATACACTCACTGGCTTAGTTGCATGTCCTTGGTCATCTGTACACCAAGACTGCGATTGGAATGCAAGGAATATACCAACCCATCTATTTTCTTTTTCAAAATGAATGAGTACACCACCATCTTGCCATGCCCCGTCGTCTTTCCTAAAATCCCTACTATTTCCTTGATTCATGTGAATATCATGAATACCTCTACCTGGAGAAAAACCGAAATATTTATCAACTTTATCTTCAGTTTTAAATTTTTCTCCGTAAGCATAAACTGTAGCTTTTTTAGCCATAGCCTCTTGCATATATTTATTAACTTTTTCATTTAAGTCGTTGTCTGGTCCATTTTTTGATGCAGGGAGCGGAATCATTTTTTGGGGATCAAATAAGCCACCACGAATATAATCTAGTGCAATTTCACGATTTTCATTAGTAACTTCTGTAAATCCATCCTCGTAATTTGGAATAATTGTTATTTGATTCGAGTTAAAATCCTCACTAACAAAATACAGTACTTCTGAAGGCTTTACCTTTGAGGCAACATTGATTGCAATCCTATAATTCTCCTCACTTTTGTCCTTCTTTGTAGCTCGAATATGCACTTCGTAATGAGGAGTTTTGTCAAATGAATCCACAGGTCTCACGTCAACAACTTTACCTTTTAGCACTCCGTATTTGAATAAGGGCATGTAATTAAAACCTCCAATAAAGTTAATTTTATATACAAAGATTAAATTCATATAGTGGTCTAAATTATCGCTTGAATATTGGAAATATCTTTAGTTAAACACAAGCTCAAACTTTCTATTCGTATAATCAATCACCAAACGCCCATTCTTAGCAATATCACTGCCAAAAACACCATCTAGCTTAAAAAAAGTAGCAAGATCTGTCAACATCTCTCTCACGTTGTGTAAGCTGATCGATTGATTCTCATTTAGATAAACAATTAATCTTTCTATGCTGTCTAATTCTCTTTCTTTTACATCACCGAAGCCTCCAGAAAGTATCATTATTTTCACTATTTTAAGATCATCGATTTTCGAAAGAAGAGGTTGTCCAAAATGGGTCTTATTTGCACCGGTGTCTAAACCGAAATACAAGGGAACTTGATTCTGTCCTTTCACTTTCAAAATAGGATACCCACAGAAGAAAAGGTTGTTTCCCACATTATCTTTTTGTTGCGGTTTCTGAATAATGACCTGTTTTCGTCCATAGTCAATTTCCAAAAAAACATGTTGTATGATGTCCCATCCAATGATACCGTCTACCTTCATTATTTCTTCTGTTTTAGGATTTTGAATCATTAATAAATCATTTGCTAACACTAATGTAGGCTGATTAACAATCGTCAGACCCTGTATGACAATTGAATCGATGATGGCCAAATCGGCACTAAAATTTTGGTTTGTTGAATTTCCAGCCTCAATTTCTTCTTCTTTCGCAATGTTAATATTACAGTCACTTACTAAAGCATTAGAAATGACCGTCATCCCCGCACCAGTATCTAACCAAAAGCTTTTCTTACTACCATTAATCATTACTTCAATCGTTGGAGAGCCAGAGATACTTAGTGTCATTGGAATACATATTTCATCGTTTAAGAAGGAGAATAATGTTTGTTCTGACTTGCTACAAGCTCTCGCAATTAAACGATTGCTTTGATCAATATTTTGATCATCAAGAAGGCCGAGCAACTCTAATTGTTTCCATTCAGATTTAGTAAAAAATAGCTCAAATAAAATCTTGGCACAGCCACTACGTAAAGAATGATCATGAGAGTCACAATACAGATCCTTTAAAATTTCTACAGCCAAACATTCTTCTCCTTCTGTAATTAACTTTAAAGCAGAAACAAAATCTTTTTGTTCATCATTCATTTCTAATGTTGCAAAATCAAACTTCTCCATCTTGTCTACAACATTCAATTTATCCCCTCCAACAAACAATTTACTTTTCTATATTACTTCTTTACACTTCCAACAAATCCCTTCTTATTCAACTAAACTTCATCGTTTGTTAAAGTATCAATTCTTTTGTAAAACAAAAAAGCAGCCTTTCGACTACTTCACCATCTGATCCAAAAAGCTGTTTTTATCCACCTTCGCTACCGGCTTGCCAAACTTCCTCAATAGAATCAGTCATCTAGCTATAATCCTCAAACCATTTAAGTAAACTTTCTTTACCTTCTTTTGTCCTTATTACATAGTTTTACCTCCCTATGTATTATACGAACAAAACTTATAAGAAGGTCTATAACCCATACAGAGCTGGAGCGTGTGACGACGCTACAGCGTTTTAATTTGGTATTTCTTTCTCAGGCAATGAACTATACATACAAAGCTATTACGACATATAAATAGTAGTGTAAAGCTAATTTAGCCTTACACCTCCGAATTTTGTTACAAAGGGTCACCCTATCCCAAGTGACCCTCCCTTCCTCATAATAAATTACTCCCATTACTTACATACAAAAACGTCTAAAAATTTGTTGATTTTTCCCGTTTTTTGTTTTATATTTACAATATCCATGTGCTGTTTAACAGGTAACTGTTAGGCAGCTTTTTAATTACTAGCATACAATAATTACTGATACAACAATGACTATAATGAGTAACTCACATTTTCCACAAAATTCTTTACGGTTTTTACCTCGGCAATCTTCTGGCCTATTAAGAAAATTCACTAACCGTTTTAACATCTGAGCCACCACTTATCCACTAATTCCAAGCGTTCGTGCAACGATAACCTCCAACTGTTGCTGCATTAATGACCTTATCCACTTCCATGTTATCAATTTTCTAACTAACCTGTAGTTCTTCTACACTTCGAATAATGTCGTATGCTCTTTTAATGGCTACAACGTAATTTTCCATAACCACATTAGGTTCCATCGCTCCGATAGCTTCGTAGATTGCCCTATGATGCTTGATTAATCATTAATATACGACCGTTGTCATGGACGAATATTTGTAATTGGTTCATGCTAAAACCTCCTGAATATTAACTAAGGTATTTTATGGAATATCCAGAAATAAAGGAGTTGTTATTAGTGTCTTCAAAAAAAGTATCAATCGGTCTTACACAATTTACAGACTTTACTTTCAAAGGCGTTACTGGGAAAACTTCAATGGTTAGACAAATAAAATATCAAGATGAATACAATCCTGCTTTTGATTACTGGAAACCTTTACGGGATGGTATCCGAAAATTCCATGAGAAAGAATTTAGTAACGATTACCTGCTTTCTCTTGCTAACAAAGCTTCTCAAGCTAAACAAAAGAATTACCTAGAAGCAGTCAAAGCACATTTAAAATTCATTAAAAATAAAGAAATTGAATGGTTTGAACCAGGGAAATCTAATTGGAATAGCGAACATTTAACTGTTCGTTCATCACCAGAACTTGGATTAAAGATTGATGGTGTTCCACACTTAATCAAGTTATATTTCAAAGGCAAGGACGAACGAATTGATAAAAATAAATGCCGCTCATCTTTGACACTTTTAAATCAATCTGACTTCACCATTGAGCATTCTCCTGATATAAAACCGGCAATTTATAACGTCCAAAAAGGCAGATTGATTTCAGATGAACCCTCTACTGAAGATCATCTAATTGCACTTGAATCAGAAGCAGCGCAATTTATGGTCATCTGGAACAAAATTTAATTAGGCTCTGAGTATATCCCGAATTTATAATAAATTATTTAGTAATAATAAAGTTACTAGGGATATCATAAAAGAGGCCACTCTTTAACGAGTGGCCATTTTTTTAATAATATAGAAATAAAAAGCCTCATCCTATTTAATGAAGGCTTTGTTCCCGTACTATATCTATTTTTAGAAAACCTCACTTTTACACACACATTTAGCTAGGCCTGTATAGAAAACCTTGAAATGACACAAATACCGAAAATAAAAATACCCCGATTAGTAGCCAACCATAAAATTTGCTCTCTCTGAAATTCTTTAATTCCTAAAGTTAACATAAATAATCCTAAGAATAATATCGTTAAAAAATTCAACTGGTAATCGCGTGTGATAAGTCCATACGCTGAGAGAGATACTACTATGATTGAAAAAACAATTTGTAAAATTTTCAGCAAAACTTCCACTCCCCTTTTTAATTACAAGCTCTTAGAAAATTTTAAAATATTTTTATTTTTATCATACAATAAAAAAGAGGTTATGGATATCAATGCCAATTCTTAGCCTTTCATGTTATGGATGAAGGTCGGTCGTCTGTCTGTCAGTCCATGGATGAAACTTTACCATACTAAATCCATAAACAAAATTTCGTCAAAGGTGGGATGCAAATGAAAATTCTTGAGGTAATGACCGCCATTATTTTAGGTTTTTTTACGGGGATTTTACTTAGTGATGGTGGAATAAAAATTCATGAAAATGGAATCCATATTTTATTAGGTTGCATTTTTTGGATGTTAACTTTCATTTATTTGCGTATGCCTTCAAAGCTTTCTAGAGAATAAAAAGAAAGATAGTATACTTATTTCATCTTTTTGAAGTAAAAGGCAGAATGATTGAACTAATAATCCATATAGAGTGGTTTGTATTAGGAACTAGTATAAGTAAAGAGTGCATAAAGAAAATCCAAGAGCATCATTCCTAATTACTTTTGTAATAATTTTCTGGTAAAATAAAATTTAATAGAACATTCATATTAGATTTGGTTCTAATCTTCCAATTAGTTGAATATAAATTAATAAGGAGGTGTTTATATTGAAAAAGAAATTAGGAATAATTCTTTTTGCTGTAGCGATTTTTGGCGTAACATCTGTATCAACTGCCTCTACTGCATCTGCTAAATGCGTTCCAGCAGGTACGGCATGGTCATGTGACAAATAAGTTATAAACTGAAATATGTAATATTAAATTGAAATATTTAATTAAAAGCCACTTCATAGTGGTTTTTTATTTGAAATATACTAAATTCCTCGTTTAACTCAACGTTTTAACCTATTTTACCTATAAACTAAAAAGTTTTGACTTCAGATTTTACGCTTCACTGCACCCTACAAGAAACAAAGCAAATCCATAAATATAATCATTTTTTTCACTAAATCCCCCAAATTTGTTTTATAGATTAGACTTGAAATCTAAAGCTTAGTACAAACCGCTGAAATTCGGCTACTTATTATCTTTCTGACACGACCCTCATTTTATCAGTAATTGAATATATACATTAGTTTTAAAATTACCCTAATTATGTTATCTTTTCACTAATCACCAATCCAAATATTAGGAGTTGCGATGCCATGAAAACATATTCTTCAATCGGGAAATTCATTTATTGGATAGGCTTCTTTTTATTTATAAGTGGACTTGCAACATCGCTCGGTCCATTTGATTACAATTCATTAATTCCGAATAAATCTGTTGCATTAATATACATTTCTATAGGAATTGCTTTTATGTTATCTTCAAACTATTTAAAGAACAGAATCGATCAATAAGCAAATAGTTTACCCTTAGTGCACTTAATCTTTCTGACATGATCTATGACAGAAAGAAAAGTAGTAAATTAAAAATGATATATCGGAGGGATTATTGTGTTAATTAGAAGTGCAAAAGCTCAAGATTGTCATTTATTAAGCGATTTAGCCTATAAGTCAAAAGCCTACTGGGGATATACAGAAGATTTTCTGCAACAATGTAAAGAGGATTTAACAGTAACAAAAGGGTACATAGAAGAAAATTCAGTTTTCGTCATGGAGAGTGACAACAAGATCATAGCATTTTATAGCTTCACTATTAATGAACAGAAATTAGATGCCTTATTCATTGACCCTGATTATATCGGTAAAGGATTAGGGAGAATCATATGGGACCATTTATTAAATAAAGCAAAAGAGTTAGGAATAAGCGAGTTTACTCTTGATAGTGAACCTAACGCAGAAGGTTTTTATTTGAAAATGGGAGCGAAGAACATTGGCTCTACACCATCTACTGTGTTTCCTGACCGTCATCTTCCTTTAATGAAAGTTAATGTTTTAAAATTATTAAATGTAAGACAATAATTAAGCTATCTTGATTTTTATGCGTACAATAAAAGAAAGCGTATTCGACCATTCCGAATACGCTTCTCTTTTCTAATAGTGAATAAAAAAAATCGTCTCATTCCTTATTTCACTTTCGCAAAACCTAACTTCCATTTATGTAAATAAGTCGAATAAAATAAAATTATCAATACTAAACCTATGATAAATGAGAAATTTCCTATCTTCAGAAAAACTAACTTTGTATAATTGTCTAGCGGAGTCAATTGGATAATAAAATATAGGGTCAATAGTATTCCGACAAAAGTAACCAATAATATATTTTTATTTTTCCAATAACCAAATAAGGTTTTTATGAAATAAGTGAAAAAAATCCAAAGACTAAAAACTATTAAAGCATGAGATATTCTATCTGCTAATTGTCCTTTCAGTACAGTTAAAAAAAGAATAGAAAACACGACTACTGAAACAAAAGGAGCAAACACAATTAACATTTCCATTCTTTTAATTGGTAATTGTAGCTTTGAATCAGCCACCAATGACAATGATGCTCTTTGTGAATAAAAAAATAAACAAGCAATAATAATCAATCCTAAATATAAAATGATAATACCTTCCTTCATCCCTTTATCCTAATAAAGGAACTTGTTTTTGTTAAAAATATAGAATGTTCTACTATATTTATTGCAACAATATACTATCATTTTTCTTTTTTGATTATTGGGTTTTGTTGCATTTTAAGCAATTTTCCACCAAAATGAGCGAATTCCAATTTCAATAGTATCTAGATCCACGAAATTACCACGCCAATTTTTTAATACACCTGTAACTCTTACTGTTGGCCACTTCGATGCTCGCATGCCGCATATAAAAGCCCCCCGCTAATATGTGAAAGGCTCAATATTTATAGGCCACCCCGCTTCTTCTTAATCAACATAGACTTCTGTGATTATACAAACTTAATAGCGGAAACGAAAATAAAAAGCATGAACACTTACACGCAGTAAGCTTTCATGCTTTTACTCGATTTCATAGGAATACCAAAGCTTATTATTGCAAGGCTTCTTTCGTCTTACATTGTCTAAATCCTGATCTAAAAATGAATATTTGAAAATAAGGATATTCTTTTTCCTTCGTTCACCAACATTCGGTGTTTATTTGTTTTCACTCAATATTTTCTACATTTAAACACTTAGTTTCACAGTAATAGCCTTTGCCGCCAACATAAACTTTTTCTATTTCATTCTTGCTATTGGTTGCTAATTTAACTAATATTTCGGAAGGCGAGTGTAAAGAATAACCTTGTTCAAATACATAGACTTCTTTTTGCAAGTAGTGCTGTTCATAAAGGTAGCAAGCTAATGCACCGTTTGAAGTTCCAGTCGCTGCTTCTTCATTGATGTCGTATAGTGGAGCAAAATTTCTGCATATAATTCGATTGTCATTAAAAGTATATAGATGCATCCCGACAACATTATAATACTTGCTGATTTCTTTAATTTTTTCAAAATTAGGTTGCAGTGCATGTAATCGTGTTTCGTTTTTTATAGGAATTAAAATATCTTTTAAGCCCGTGGAGACAATTTGAATTGGGTATTTATTGTCTATATCTTTAATGTCAAAACAGTCGATGAACTCGTTTGGAGATACAACATCATAGAATATCGGTTTGTTTTGTTCCATGAATATGATGTCATCTTTTAGGGTAATAGTAAGAACACCGCTGTTCGTTTCAATCGTATAGCGATTCCTGAAAAGTTTATTTAAATGCATCAGTATCGCGAAAGAGCCAATTGTGGCATGACCACATAAATCAACTTCTTCTTTTGGTGTAAAATACTCAAATTTATAATCAGCAATTTCAGATTCTGATATAAATGCGGTTTCCGCATAGCCCAGTTGTTTGGCTATTGCCATTTTTTGAGTAGTGGTCAATGTATTCTCAATAAATACCACTCCTGCTTTATTTCCGCCTTTATGATCCTTGCTAAATGCACTTGCAACATAAACGGATATTTTCATAAGACACCTTCCTTCCTCACTAATAGTAAATTCTAGCATAGAAGGCACTACGTATAAATGTTGTTGGATAAATTCGCCATAAAGCAAGAGACAAACTATTTTTTAGCATCTGAACTCTCCAAAAATAGTTTGTCTACAGTCTGAGACCAAGACTGATACCTTTATCTTATTTTACTCTTCTAAATACATTCGGATAGTCTAAAATCAAACCCTGTTCGTCTACACATATAGTTGTTTCATAATCATAACAACGGTATTTATAATATCTCAAATTACCATTGTTATTTATATATTTATAGGATTGGGGAACTTTTTTTACCTCGAGAGATGGAATAGATATGTATACCATTTCGAAATGTTCCTCTTGATTAAGGACCCAATCCATTCTATTGATGGGAAGTGAATTTGAAAATGGTGTTGCAGAGATATCTATATCAATTGCACCTTTTAGCTTATCAATTACCTGTCCATCATTTTCGTACCAGTTACCCTTTCCATCAGACAATAGGTTTAAACTGATGTGTTCATCAACTACTATTGTCAATTTTTTAGTAAACCAATTGGTGTCTAAATCAACTTTGTATTCTACAATATGAGCATTAGATTCATCCCCTTCTACGTATATAATTGTCCCTTTTGCTGAGAAGTTTTTTTCTTCTTTAGTAATGCTGAAATACTCGCAACCAAACTGTTCTTCATTCTTCCATACTACCTTTTGATTCAAAATTTTCTCCCCTTTCTTTAATAAAATATATTTCCTCGTGACCCAAACACCTATTTTTTGTAAATACTATCGTTTAACCTTTAAACCAAGTAATTCAGCAAAACCAATTGCTTGTTCAGTTGAAACCACACAACCACTTAAATTTTTTAAAGTTACATTTAATCGTTCAAAAGTGCATGTACTGATATCCACATTATTTAGAGGCGTTTCGCTAAAATCAACTTCATCAATATTACAGCGTTCAAATTTCACTTTCTTAAATTGGCAGTCATAATAGCTTGTACCACGTAATGAAGACTGATCAAAACAAATTTGTTTTAATCTTGCTACTCCAAAGTTACACAAATTCATCACACAACCTTCAAAAGAAACGTTCCCTAAATGGGCCTCTGAGAAATCAACACCTAACAGCTTACAGTTTCTAAATGTAACCCGATGAATAATTCCTTCGTTAAATTTTGAGTTAGATAAATCGCAGTTTTCAAAGGTAACATCAGTCATATCAATTTTGTTGAAGTTCGAGTTAATCAAAGATACTTTTTGAAACATAACTTTAGAAACAATTAAACGTTCAATACTATCATTCTCTCTACTTATATTCGTAATAAGTTGATTCGATAGATATGGTTCTTCATCGTAAAAAATATCTTCAAAAGTTCCTTGAATTAAATCATTTGGAATAATAGGAAGTTCAATTTTAAATTTTGTAGTCATTCTATTTATCCTTTCTCACTTTAATTTCGCAATTTATTCTACCCATCCTTTTTTATAGTTTTAAATAATAACTACAATTACCTACTCGACGTATCATGTTATGTAGATATCTTCAGCTACTCTCGCTTGAACATACGTTCGTATTATATTATAATAAATTTCATCTTAACTAAAAAGGAGTTTTGCCTTATGAGTCAAAGAGTTGCTTATTACGATGTTGCGCCTGATGGAATGAAAATTATGATGGATATGGAGAAGTATACTAAGACATCGAAAATTCATCGAACGATTAGGGAGCTTATCAAAATTAGAGTTTCTCAAATTAACGGGTGTGCCTTCTGTCTAGATTTGCATACAGCCGATGCTCGAAAGATGGGTGAAACTGAACAACGTATTTATTGTTTAAATGCTTGGAATGAATGCACTTATTATACACCAGAAGAGAGAGCTGCTCTAGAACTATCCGAACATATTACGCTAATTCCTACTAAAAGAGTTCCTGAAAACCTCTATAAAAGAGTACGTGAATACTTTGATGAGAAACAATATGTTGACCTTGTACTAATCATCAATCAAATTAACAGTTGGAATAGGATTTCGATTGCAATGGGAAATACTGCTACTGAAAAGTAATTTTTTATAAACGAACATTTTTGAGTGTTCGTTTTTTCTAATTTATTGCTTTTCCCTCATACAACTGAACAATTAGCTTTTTCAATTCAAATTACCACAACCGAATGATTGTGGTAGGAAATTTTATACGTCTTCTTTTTTATTTATTACGTTTTGAGGAAGTGTTTTCGTTGTATTGTTTTTCATTATTTGCATTGTTCTTTTGCTCTTTAGTTAGATCATTTTCTTCACGCACATCTAAATCGTCAGGGCTCAAATCTGCTCCAAATTCTACTTGTTTTTCTTCACTTTTATTGCGCTTTTCGTTTGTCAAAATTATCACCTCCGATATATAAATTATCCATTTTGGCGTAAATTATACTTATAAATATTACACTATTTCTTCGGTAATAAAGTTTGCTGATATTATCTGCGAATGTACCTTTTCTTATCTTAATCAATTTTGCCTCAGCATAATTGCGTCTGGAATCGGCTTTGTGCTTAGGCCTGCGTGAGAGCCGACACGAAGTCGTTCATTTCGGTAATGCCACAGGACGTGGCGTTTTTACCGATGCAGGTCAGTTGGCCGTTATCGCATGGATGCGATGATTTTAGTCTAACATCTTTTTAGAACTCCTTTCCGATTCCTTACAAAAGTCATTTGCTGAAAGAAGTTAAACCATTTGATAAACATTCAATCATTTTTTTTACAGTCTTCCCGAATGCTTGCTCACCAATTTCTTCTCGATGTAAAGGTAGAAGCATCATTAGTCGAAAAAGGCCGATTAGAACTTCCGGATCCTCTTCAGTAACCCCTTTTACCTGTAAAAATTTCACAAAATCTAACGAACTTTCTAAATCTTCTTTGGCATGGTCATCGATAAGTTTTTTAGGGAGTCTCTTAACTATTTTCTCGTATTCCCCTCTTTGATAAAGATTTTGTAAAAATGCATTTTCTTCTATTGCTTTAAAAGAAATATCAAAAAATCTAATTAAAAGTTCTTTTGGTGGTAAGGATTCACTCATCACCTCAGTAATGATTTTCTTTTTTATTTCTTCTTCTCTTCGCAATACAGCATAAAATAATTCTTCTTTTGAAGGATAGTATGAATAAAAAGAACCCTTTGCAATCCCACATGCATTTACTATGTCATCAATACTTGTTTTAGAAAAACCATACTGAATAAATAACTCTTTACTCTTGTTGAGAAGTGTTTCATGTATTTGTTTCCTCTGTTCAGTTGATATTCTTGCCATCATAATGCCACCTCTTTATTTGACTATTTGTTGATTTTTAGTCATTTATCTGTTAAGTTGATTTTATTAAATTTATTCTTTTTTGTAAAGAGATGGCTTATTCAGAAGGAGAACAGCAATATGAGAATAAAAAATAATATTCCTATCCATGGTTTTGTTGCACCCGGTTTTGAATTAGTGAAGGAAGAATTTATTAAGAATTTTACTAGTAGAGGAGAAGTCGGAGCTGCATTTTCTGTTTATATTAATGACGAACCCGTTGTTGATTTATGGGGCGGATATCGAGATCGAAAAACTCGTGCTGAATGGGAGGAAGACACCTTAGTACAAGTATTTTCTGCTTCAAAAGGGTTTGCTGCATTAGCTTTAAGTCTAGCGCATTCAAGAGGAAATATTGATTATGATGCGACAGTTTGTACATATTGGCCAGAATTCGCTCAAAATGGCAAAGAAAAAATTACAGTTAGACAGCTCCTGGCACATCAAGCTGGTTTGTCTGCTCTCGATAGACTTAATATTGAAAATTTAGAAGACCTAGATACTTCACGCTTATCACAGTCCATTGCTGCAAGTAAACCTGATTGGGAGGTGGGAAAATTTCATGCGTATCATGCATGGACAATTGGGACATTAATTGCAGAGCTCATTAGAAGAACTGATCCGAAACACCGTACCCTAAAAGATTTTTTCAAAGAAGAAATTGCTGAACCGCTAAACGCAGAATTTTATATTGGATTACCTGCAGAAATTTCAGAAGAGAGAATTACAACTATTGAAGGAATAAACCACCCTATCCAGTTACTTAAAGGAATGACTAAATTGCCACCAAAGATGTTACTTAACTTTTTAAATTCTAAGTCACTAGTAGCTCGAAGTTTAGTTGATCCTAAAAAATTTGTGGCAAATAATAATTTTAATCATCGCCCTATTCTATCTATTGAATTTCCATCAGGTAACGGAGTTGGGCAAGTCAGAGGAATGGCAAAAATTTATGGTGCATTTGCAAGCCGTGCAAAAATACTCGGATTAAGCTCTTTAACATTGAATGAATTAAGCATGGGCGCCACACCACCAAAAGAAGGCTTCTACGACCATGTGAATTGTATAGACATAGCATATTCTTTAGGCTTTTGGAAACACTTCTCTAATATGCAATTTGGTCGAAGTGAAAGCTCTTTTGGACATCCTGGAGCTGGAGGTTCGTTCTGCTTTGCTGATCCAGACGAGGGATTAGGATATGCGTACGCTATGAATAAACATGGATTTGGCATGGCTAATGAACCAAGAGAACTTGCCCTACGGCATGCGCTGTATAGTTGTCTTTAAAGATAGTTAGATGTTATATCATATCATTAGTGATGTAATTTACATTAAACTATGAATATAAAGCAAAAGGAGAAATAATTTATGGCTGAAAAATATGTGCATCACATTTGCATACAAACGAATACATATGTTGAATCTTTAAATTTTTACACTGAGGTATTAGGATTTGAACTAGCACAGGAGTCACCAAATTTCCACGATAGACATTTTAATACTTGGTTAAAACTTGGAGCATTTTATATTGAACTCCAAACTGGAAAGTATAATGAAGATCTCGAAACATGCAATTCAAATGCTCAAGGCATTGTACATTTCTGTTTATGGGTTGACAATCTTAGTCAAGAAGTAGAACGATTGAAGGATATGAATGTTCATTTCATTCGTAAAAATGATGAAATTATTTATAAGGTTGAAAATGGCCAGCTTTGTAAGTTAATAGCGCCTGAAGGAACTATTATAGAAATTCGTGATAATAAAGGAATTTAAAATAATCTTCATCCCTTTTCGTTTTATTCAGAAATACAGCCAGGTCTCATTTTATTAAGATGAGTCCTGGTCTTTTGTTTAAATGGCTAAATGTAGCTATCCTAATTTTTTCACTGCTTATAATTCTCTCATTTTTTGTCCAAGCTATATACAAAACCCCTTTAATTACACAGAATTTTTAAAAGTAGGGATCAAAAAAATGAAGAAAACAATTACGTTGATAGTAAGTTTAACAGCTGCACTATTGCTTTCTGGATGTTGGGATGTTACTGAACCACAAAGAATGTACTATATTGACGGAATTGGTGTCGATTATAAAGATGGTCAATATGAAATATATATGCAAATCATTAATTTTGCGAATGTAGCTAAATCTGAAGGGCCTACCCCTCAAGCAGCACCGTCAGAAATTGGATATGCTAAAGGTAAAACGATGGAAGAAGCCTTTTTTAAACTATATCGCTCCATCGACCAAAAAGTATTCTGGGGACATATGACCTTTATTCTTTTCTCTGAGGATGCCTTAAAAAACGGGAATTCCATTCCTGTTGTTGACAGTTTTTTACGTCATCGGGCAACGAGATATCAAATATTGGCTTTTGTAACAAAAGATCCTATTAAAGAGGTTCTTTTAATCACACCGATATTAAATAAATCATTAACAGCTTCAAAGCTAAGCAATCCATTGCATACAAAAGAGCTAAACACATATGTAGAGCCCGTTGATTTAAGAAAACTCATTATCTTTTTAAATGAGCCGAGTCATGAAGTGAATCTTCCGCTTGTAACAATTAACAAAAACTGGGAAACGATGGATAAGCCAACATCAGAAACTGCAATAACAGGTTTCGGGATAGTTTCTAAGAATGGATTTAAAGGCTATTTAAATGATGGGGATGCAAGGGGTATCCAATGGATGTATCATAAAAAAACTCGAGGAGACGTAACCTTTAAATTAGACAATAAAGAAAAAGAATACTTAACAGTTGATTTAGAAAAATTAAGTACAACTATTAAACCAATTATAAAAAACAATGAAGTCACATTTGAAGCGGAAATAAAATTAAATGCCATCATCAATGGTTTCAAAGGAAAAGTAAGCACCGACGAAATAAGAGAAGGTATTATTAAGGAAGTAACAAAAGATATAAAAGCATCCTATGAAGCAGGTATACAATTGGATGTTGATGTTTTCCGCTTATCTGAGCAGCTATATCGAAAAAACATAAAAGTATGGAAAAAAATACAGAAAGATGGCAAAATACCATTGACAGCAGACTCACTTAGTAAAATAAAAGTTACCGTAAATAAAGTTAATCCTGGTCGAAAAACATTTGCTGAAACAATTAAAGAATAGCTATTTTCAACACATTTGTGTCAGCTATCCAACGAATTATTCAATCAAAATCTAATTCGAACTATGATTTTTGGTTCTATGTGTTATAATGCTGTTGATGGCTAAGCCATTATAAGGGCAAGACCAATTCTTAGCTGTAGCGTTGTCACACGCTACAGCATTTTACATTATTTAAAAAATATCTGAGCGCTTATTCAGACGACGAACCACTATCACTACAACTAGATGTATCACTATAACTAGACGCACTGTCCGAACAATTGTGTCTATTTAAATCTTCTACGGATGTATTTGTTGAACTATAATCAATATGAGTATTCGAATGATT
Organism: Lysinibacillus xylanilyticus; assembly: GCF_001183605.1. Taxonomy (GTDB): domain Bacteria; phylum Bacillota; class Bacilli; order Bacillales_A; family Planococcaceae; genus Lysinibacillus; species Lysinibacillus xylanilyticus. The sequence continues at coordinate 1,460,119 of NZ_LFXJ01000005.1, forward strand.
GGAATGACTTCTTGTTGAACTATCATAATTATAGAATTCCTTTTTTATTAAGCTAATCATTCCTACTAAAATAATGAATCCCATAATTACAATAAAGAACCCCATTCTTCACTCCCCCTTTCCGATAACAATTCAATTTTATCATCAAAAAACGAGTTGATTAACCATTTTTAACCAATTGCATTAGTGGACGCTACTCGCTTTTCTGATAGCGAACATCCTTAAAATTCGTTCGTTACAACATTGAACCCTAACTTTTCAGCTTCTTGACGGACAAAGTCTTCATCTAAATGCATACACCAAAATTTTGAACGTACATCAGAATTCACTAACTCACTAAGTTTTCGTAATGACAAGTGCACATTGCCCTCATAATCAGCTTTACAAGTATCAACATAAACATAATCGTATGCTATTGGATTTCGTAAAGATTCTTTAAGGTTATTGGTATCTCCTGAATAATAAATAAGTTTGTCATCTATACATAATTCAATTGAATAAGAAGGTATCTCTTTAACATGACTAGATCTTTCGAAAAGTACTTTACTGAAATTAAATGTGTACTGTGTATCCGATTGACATTTTTTTGTTAAGCAATGAACCCCTGGTATAATGCCATTAATTGCCAACAATTCTTCAATTTTCACATCATAAACGGAATAAACAGAAACATTAGGTTTTGCCATTTCGCCATGGCAATAATAGCTATAAAAAATAAAATCAGCAAGGCTTCCTACGTGGTCCGCATGAGTATGAGTTATCAATACATGGATGTGATCGATACCTTCTAGTAAATCATGTTCCTTTATGCGGTGAAAAATGTTGCTACCACAATCAATTAGTAACATCTGATGTCCTACTTTATAATACGCTGAAGTATTACCTAGTTTCGTATTAAACGCACTTCCCGAGCCAATAAATTTCAACATATAGCAGCCTCTCTTCTCCATTTACTTTATTTCATAAACAATATGATTGGTTCTTTAATGCTACCCCCTAATTTCCATCTGTTCAAGAACTATCTATTTAAAGCATTCTGTTTCTATGTTAGTTGAGACCTCTCAACTACAACAGTCATTTTCCACTATTCATTTTCGGCTTCCTCAACACTTCCCTTTCTTTTTCGAATATTTTTGGGAAATTTTATAAATTTAACCCCTTACAAATTCTTTATTTGATAATATTGGAATTAGAATGGAAAAATGAAGGGATGGGTGTTATGAAAGCTATTATTTTTGACTTTGATGGAACTTTAGCAAACACATTACCGATTTGTTATTACGCCTTTCAGAATGTCTTCAAAGAATTTGACAATAAAGACCTTTCTTCAGAAGAAATTAAAGCAATGTTCGGTCCATCAGAAACCGGAATTATTAGAGAAAATCTAATAAATTCAAATACAGAGCAAGCTATTGAAATGTATTATAAAAAGTATTTAGAGAACCATTCAAACTTAGTTAAACATAATGTGGAAATCGATGAAATGATCAAACATTTAAACGACAATGGTATTAAAATAGGAATCGTTACAGGAAAAGCAAGAAGGAGTTTAGATATTTCACTAAAAGCTCTGCAAATGGATCATCTGTTTGATGTCATAATAACAGGCGATGATGTTAGTAACCCAAAACCTCATCCAGAAGGAATAATCAAGGCATTATCATTATTGAGTGTGAGAAATAATGAGGCTATGTATGTTGGAGATAGTGATGCTGATATACAAGCAGGAATTGAAGCAAATATACATACGGTAGGCGTTAGGTGGTTGCAAGATTATCAAGCTTCAGAATTTAATATAAAACCTAATTCTCTCTTTAACAGCGTGAATCATTTTATTAATTTTCTTAATATAGGTAGTCATCATGAGTTATAAATGGTTAGAATGGGCAAAGAAGATCCAATCAATATCCCAGGCAGGATTAACTTTTTCAAAAGACGTTTATGATATTGAACGTTATGAAGAATTAAGAAATTTAAGTGCCCAGATAATGAGAGAATACACTGGATTAGAAATGCAAAAAATCAAGGATTTATTTACGAATGAAACAGGTTATCAAACACCAAAAATAGATGTTCGAGGAGCAGTATTTAATAACAATAAAATCCTATTAGTAAAAGAAAAAATTGATGACAGATGGTCTTTGCCAGGTGGTTTCTGTGAGATAGGTTTGTCGCCAAGTGAAAACATTGTCAAGGAAATTAAAGAAGAAGCAGGATACGATGTAGTCCCTACGAAATTACTTGCTTTATTGGATATGAATAAGCACCCTCATCCACCACAAGCATATCATTATTATAAATTGTTTATTCAATGTGAGATTATTGGTGGGCAAGCAAGAAATGGTTTGGAAACAAAAGGAGTACACTTTTATCATGAAGATAATTTACCAAACCTTTCTTTAGGTAGAAATACAGATACTCAAATAAAATTGCTTTTTGAATTCTTAAGAGATCCTCATAAAGATACGATATTTGATTAAAAGTTTTGAAGTTAATGGAATCATTAGCTAAGAAAGATTGGATTTAACAATCGAGCGCAATTCCTGAGAAAAGTCCAATTTCTTAATTTTAATATTAAGAAATTGGGCTTTATATTTATTTAAAATGACTTCTTGAATCTAGCTTTGAATAAATGTCCCCTTAATATTTTCTGGTAAGTCATCCATATTAATTTCTTTTGGATCACCAGTATATCCTTCTAAGCTTCTAGGGATACAGACGATTGTTCCTTCTTTAAAAGGTTTATCTGCAAAAAAACTTACAACCTTTTCATTTCCATCTTTATCATAGCCTACTTGTGCATATACGTAATGACCATTACTATTCGGAGTTTGTAATTCCTCGTTAATTTGAACATAGTAGTCTTTTTCTATCAAAGCACCCTTGTCACCACAACCAACTAAGAAAGTAGTGAGTAAAAAAGTAATTGCTAAGAATTTCATAATCTTCATTTCTAATGCCTCCTCTTTTATAACGAAATAGTCTCGTTACATAAGAGTATAGATAGACTCTTCACTACTTTAAATTTCGAAACATGACAGTTAGCTGACAAAATTGTCATCTTATTAACATGAACTTGATTATATTATTCACCTTGCACTCTCAGCTACTCCCCTTAATGTTTCCAATATTTTTTGACGTTCAGCTTCAAAGTCAATTGCTTGTTCAACATTTTCATGGCGTTGATGGAACCATTCAGGGACAACCTCTTTACGCACTTGTAAATTGGATCGATGAGTACGATGTTGTCGTTGTTGTTTTTTAGCTTCAAATCGAAGTTTATCCGCTTCTACTTCTTCAATTGTTTTCAACTTCTTATTAGTCCAATCACGAAGAATCTTTTCAACGTAATTCCAACGAAGCACATTGTTTTCTACCGCTCGCTTCATCGCATGGATAACGAGGTCTTCTGACAGATCATCAATCCAATGACCGATTTTGAACGTGACATGAGCAGCTAGAGAACCAAAACCATTATCCTCGTAAAATCGGAATGCAGTTTGTGGTTTTGGAAGGTTCTCTCCTAAGGGATAGCTCCTATAATTATTATTATTATTATTATTATTTAGTGATTTATTATTAATTAGTAGTGACGGTTTTTCCGTTTGCGGGTTTACCGTCAATGGATTTTCCATCAACGGTTTATCCGATATCGGATTATCACTATACGGTTCAGCTTGTGGTGTTTCGAACACAAAAAGCTCCACTTTTCTAAATTTCCCATTGTTTGTTCTTCCCTGCATTTTATGAATATAACCAGCTTTTGTTAGCTCCTTCACGGTGTTAGCAGTAGATTCTCGGCTGCATTTGCTATGAGTGGCTAAATCGGAAATACAAAACGACCAATCATCTGGCAATGACAACATGTAAGCAAGCAAACCTTTTGCTTTCCAACTTAAATGAGTGTCATTTAAAAATCCTTTGTCTAAGACAACATAATTCTCCTTTTTATGAACCCTAAATATTGCCATGATGCCCCTCCTATTGTTTTGTAAGTTTTTTGAGTCATTCCCTTTCATTAACTTATATACAGATTTCGCAAAAGATAAGGGACAATATTTTGAGGAAAATAGGGATTTCCTCGCTTTAGCAGGCAAAAAAATAGGACATGCTACAATTGCATGTCCCGCTTTTTCCTTTTTATGGTCCGTAAACGTTTTATTTATATAACTCTTTATAAACGATTACTTTTAGTGCCGTCATTTCTTCGTCTGTTAATTTACCTTCCATTTCTTGAATGACCTGCTCTTTCGTCATTGAACCATTTTGTACTTTTACTCTTATATTATTAAGCTCCGAGATACCAACTTTTTGAATTAATACTTTTGTAGCCTCTTCTTTTGTTGTAAACGGTAACTTGCTGCTGTCTGCAGTTTTAGCTTCTTCCATAAATGATTTTAATTGAGGGTCACTTTCAATCGTATTTTTAATTTCATCCATTTGACCGCTTTCCTCTAATTCTGTTGAAATATTCTCAACAACTTTATCGGATGCAAATTTAATACCATAATGATAAACCCCATAACCAATAACACCGAGTAAAATGACAATGATCAGAAGAAATTTAATAAATCTCATACTCTCACACTCCTTAATTCTAAACATAATAATACTATATAGTGTAGAAAGATGAGAAATGATAACCTTGCGTACAAGGCTTTTTCAATATCGTTCCTCTTTAGACAAATTCGAGTAACAAATGAAGGGAAAAATAAAAGGATTAAGTTCGGCACGGTATAGAACTCAACCCTTAGAAGTATTTTAACTCTTATTGGCTCATAAGATTTTTCGGTTATAATTTAATCCGCTAATATTTCTTTAAATTCTTTTCCCTTTTGGACGTATGTGTCGATTGATAACTGGATTAACTCGATGTCTTTGTCTTGCAGCTGGCGAACGACTTTCCCAGGTGAGCCAACGACCAATGAACGTGGAGGGATTTTCGAGCCTTGTGTAATAAGTGTGTTTGCACCGATAATGCATTCTTCCCCAATTTCAGCATGATCTAAAATGACAGAACCCATCCCAACAATTGAGCGACAACCTATTTTGCAACCATGTAAGACTACTTGATGACCTACTGTTACTTCATCTTCTACAACAACTGGCGCCCCTTCATATAAATGGATGGTTGTATTATCTTGGATACTACACCGTTTTCCGATAGTAATGCTGTCTTCGTCCCCACGTAATACGGCGTTAAACCAAACAGACGATTGTTCACCAACTGTAACATCTCCAATAATATACGTGCCTGGCGCCTGAAATACTGATTCATGAACATTTGGCTTTTTTAAAGCGTATGTAATCTCCATAAAAATCATCCTTTCATTCATCTGAATATTTTGCTAGAATTTAGTATAACATATTTTAAACGGGGGTGCTATTTTTGAATCAATTATGTTCTGTATTAGCAATAAAATATCCTATTATCCAAGGGGGAATGGGTAATATCAGTAGTCCTAAACTCGTGGCAGCTGTATCGAATGCAGGTGGCTTAGGGACAATCGGCTGTGGGACAATGACACCAGTAGAAGTTGAGAAACGAATTGTAGCTACGAAGCAATTAACGCAAAAACCATTTGCCCTCAATGTGCCAATCAATGTCAGTCCTTACACAAAGGAATTATTGCAATTAGCTATTACACATAAAGTACCGGTCGTTTCATTATCAGCAGGTAATCCAACATTATATATAGAGAAATTGCATGCTCACCATATTCGAGTAATTGCTGTTGTTGCCTCTGTTAAACATGCAATTAAAGCAGAGCAAGGCGGAGCAGATGTGATTGTCGCGGAAGGTTTTGAGGCTGCAGGAATTAACTCAAATTTAGAATTGACAACCTTTACATTAATTCCTCAAGTAGTCGATGCGGTTTCAGTACCTGTTGTAGTAGCAGGTGGTGTTGGTGATGGACGCGGATTAGCAGCTTCGTTCATGCTTGGAGCAGCCGGTGTACAGATGGGAACTCGTTTTATTGCTACACAGGAAATGCCAGTCCATCCGGCCTATAAACAAAGACTACTCGATGCAACCGATGTGGAAACGGTCATTCTAGGACGTTCGATTGGACAGGTTCGCCGTGTGTTATGTTCACCTTACGCCTCTTCCCTTCTTGCAGATGAAGCAAATGGTATTAAACTCGCTGACTACCAAGAACGTACATCCGAAACTTATCATATAAAAGGGGCCATTGAAGGTAATGAACAAGGCGGTTTTATGAATAGCGGCCAAATCGCAGGGATTATTCAAGAATTACCGACTGTTGCGACACTTATCGAGACAATGATGGATGATGCTCAGCAATGTCTAAATCGGACATTATTGAATCATTTCACAGATTCAGTTTGGGGTGTTCAATCATGACGACTATGATCGATTTAAAGCGAGTGATTGATGGAGAAATTGAACCACCAGCATGTGATAAAACATTAGGTATCCAAGTAACATCAGCTGTTGCCGGTAGAGCAGTTTGCTCTTGGAACGTCGATGAACGCTTTTTAAATGGTCATCAAGTCGTCATGGGAGGATTCATCACTTCTGCAGCAGATATTACTATGGCCTATTCGATGGCTACTATATTAGAAAGAAATCGAGGATTCGCGTCAATCAATTTGCAAACAACATTTTTACGACCACTTCTCATCGGAACGGCCATTATTGAATCAATAATTGTCAAACAAGGTAAAAAAACATGCTATGTAGAGGCGTCAGTTTCTCAAAACGGAAAGTATGTCGCCAAAATAACATCTTCTATCATGATTCTATAAACGAAAAAAGCTTATCCATTATAATTATGGACAAGCTCTTTTTTCATTTTTTAATTATCTGCATGGAATATTTCCTCAAAGAAACGGCATGAAGGGCCTTCCAATAAATTATAATATTCTTGGAATAATAGCGCAGCATGATTTCCACTCCACATAGGCGGTAATAATTCTTGTGGCAGTCCTGGATCGATAAATAAAAATTTACGATATTCATGAACAAGATTTGTACGCTCTACAAAACACTCGGCATCCGACATTTCTTTTCTTGAGATTGCACTTTGATGGATAATAAATTGCTTACTATATTGATCCATAAACTTCTCATAACGTGCTTCAATCTCAGCCAACGACCAGCTTTTTTCAATCAGTGCTTCATGATCATGAGGGCCGATATATTCAGCAGTAAAAAAATCTACATGATTAGCAATATCATATTTTTGAATGAGGAGTTTAACCTCTTCTTCTAAATTATTTGGGGATATCCAACAACCATTCGAAAAGGAACCAAATCCACTCCATAAGAGCTCTTTACGTAATTCATCTCGAATTTGACGCTTATCTTCTGGAATTGAGTACATTAAAAGTCTCCATTTTCCATCCCACTGAGTCGGTTTTAATTTAAAAATACGATTTGCCGCTTCTTGCATCCGTATTTCACCGCGTTTTGTTAAAAAATAATAACTACGATTTCCTCGTTTTTCTGATTGCAGCCATCCTTGTTTGACCATTCTAGATACAGAAACACGTACATTTTGTTCTGTGTGACCGAATTCTTTTAATAAACGAATCAAACTACCAATCCAAATTTTTGAACCGTAACGCATAATATAATCGCCATAGAGCGTAAAAATCATAGACTGTGTATTTGTGCCCATTCTCTCCCTCTACTTTCTAACTCATTTTCCCTGAAACGCAGGTTGCCGTCTCTCACTGAATGCCTGTAAAGCTTCAAGACGATCTTCTGTCGGAATGACTAGTTCATATGCCTTCGATTCTATCGCAAGACCTGTTTGTAGATCGGTATTCATTCCTTGTGTAATGGCATATTTTGCTTGACGAACAGCGACAGGGCCATTTTGCATAATACGTATTGCAAGTGATTCACATTCGTCCAACAACGCCTCCCTTGGCACAGCTTTTAAAATGATGCCTAGAGTTGCTGCCGCTGTTGCTGTAATTTTCGCTGCTGTTAAAATCATTTCTTTCGCTTTCATTTCACCGATTAATCGTGGTAATCGCTGCGTACCACCTGCACCAGGAATTATTGCCCAACTTGTTTCAGTTAGACCGAGTAGTGCCTCGTTAACTGCAATTGCAAAATCACATGCTAATAACCATTCAAATCCCCCACCTAGCGCATGCCCATTAACTGCTGCAATAGTTGGTTGAGGTAAATTTGCGATACTATTAAACACGTCTCGAATTGCTCGTACGTTCCGACGTACTTCTTGCGTTGTTAATGTTTTTCGTTCTTTTAAATCTGCACCAGCACTAAATGCCTTTTCGCCCGCACCTGTAAAAATTACAGCGCGGACATTTTCAGCTGTATGTAATTCGTCTACTACTTGTTGTAGCTGAGATAAAGTATCATAATTGAAACAGTTTAACACCTCTGGACGATTTATTGTTACATAAGCAATATAATTTTCTATTCTAAATGAAATACTTTTCATTTGCAAACTCTCCTTTTCTATTCAATTATTTCCGAAAAAAACGGCACATTAATTGTGCCGTTTTTATTTATCCTTCGATATTTTCAATAATCGTTGCAATCCCTTGCCCGACACCGATACACATTGAAGCAAGGCCATATTGTACGTTTTGTTTTTTCATCTCATAAAGTAATGTGGTCACTATCCGGGCACCGCTTGCACCTAGTGGATGACCGAAAGCAATAGCGCCTCCGTTGACATTGACTTGTGCTGGATTTAATTCAAGCTGCTTAATGGATTCTATTGCTTGGGAAGCAAATGCTTCGTTTATTTCATACAAACCAATATCATTTGTTGTAAGGCCAGCGCGTTGTAATGCTTTTCTTGAAGAATAGATAGGGCCTAAGCCCATAACAGCAGGCTCTAATCCTGTAACAGCACCTGTTATATATCGTGCTAATGGTGTTATACCTAACTCTTTTGCTTTTTCTGCACTCATTAATATTAAAGCCGATGCACCATCGTTTACACCAGAGGCATTACCTGCTGTGACTGTACCATTTTCAAAAATAGGTCGTAATTTGGCAAGTGCCTCTTTTGTTGTTTCAGGGCGTGGATGTTCATCTGTATCCACGATGATTTCATTGCCTTTTTTATCTTTCACGTATACAGGTACAATTTCATCTGCGAAACGGTTTGTGGCAAGCGCTTTTTTTGCACGTTGCTGACTTTCATATGCAAATGCATCTTGTTCTTCACGACTAATATTAAAACGTTTGGCTACGTTTTCAGCAGTTTGGGGCATTGTATCCGCTCCATACATGCTTTGCAATTTTGGGTTCGTAAATCGCCAGCCGATTGTTGTATCAAACATCTTTTGATCGCCTCTCGGATAATCTACTTCCGGTTTGCCCATGACAAACGGTGCACGCGTCATACTTTCCGTACCACCTGCAATAAAAATATCACCTTCACCACTCTTAATAGCACGAGCTGCAAAATGTATAGCATCCATGCCTGAGCCACAAAGCCGATTTATGGTAGTTCCTCCGACTTCAATTGGTAGCTCAGCAAGCAACGCAGCCATACGGGCGACGTTTCTATTATCTTCTCCCGCTTGGTTGGCATTTCCGAAAATAATATCTTCAATTTGTTCGACTGGCACTTTTGGATTACGTTCTATAAGCGCCTTTATGACAGTTGCAGCTAAGTCATCCGGTCGAACTGTTTTTAATGCACCTTTATAACGTCCAATTGGTGTACGAACAGCATCTATGATAACTACTTCAGTCATTTTTTTACCACCTCTTTTTTCTCACTATAATCATATACACCTTTCCCACTCTTGCGGCCAAGACGTCCAGCTTGTACATATTGTTCAAGCAGTGGTGCAGGGCGGTATTTCTCACCGAGCTTTTCATGTAAATATCGCAAATTATTCAGACGTGCATCTAGACCGACTAAATCGACCAATTCGAACGGTCCCATTGGATAATTTAAACCCAGTTTAATGGCTTTATCGATGTCTTCAGGACTACCTAAGCCTTCCTGTAACATATAAAATGCTTCATTCCCAACGAGTGCACTAATACGACTTGTAACAAAACCTGGAAATTCATTGATAACGACAGTTTGTTTACCCATTTGTTTAGCAATCTCGCAAATGGTTTGGACTGTCTCATCACTAGTTTCCAAACCTCTAATAATTTCAACGAGCTCCATTTTCTGCACAGGATTAAAAAAGTGCATCGCAATGGTTTGTTCAGGTCTTTTCGCGTAGGAAGCAATTTCTGTTGGACTCATTGTTGAAGTATTTGTGGCAAATAAACAGTGGGGTGAAGCAAACTGTTCCATCTGTTCAAAGACAGCACGTTTTATGTCCCTTTTTTCAGGTACGGCTTCAATGATTAAATCCGCTTTCTTTGCAATAGTTGCTAAGTCTGTCTCATAAGTTAAACGTAACATCGCTTCTTGTACTTGTTGCGCTGTTAATTTTCCGCGTACTACAGATTTTTCGAAAATAGACGTTATTTCTTTTTGCGCATTTTGTAACGCCTGTTCGTTAATGTCTATAATAGCTGTTTCAAAACCACTGATTGCGCATACATAAGCAATTCCACGTCCCATAACCCCTGATCCGATGACAATAACTTTTTTCATGAAAGTAACCTCCTTAAAGTGAAAACCACATACGAAGAGTGAAGATATCTCATCGCATATGGTTTTTGTGGTGGTTAGACGCCTAGTGGATTTAGTGAGCGGCTACCATAATATGAAATGATACTTTTCGTCTCTGTATATAAATCTAATGTTTCGATACATAGTTCACGTCCGAAACCAGATTGCTTATATCCGCCAAATGGAGTACCTGGCATTGCGGAGAATGGACAATTGACCATTACGATACCTGCTTGGATTTGATTGGCAACACGAGTAGCACGTGCCCCATCTTTAGACCAAACCGCTGAGCCTAAACCAAACTCTGAATCATTCGCTAGTCGAATAGCTTCTTTTTCATCGCTAAACGGCATCACAACAACCACTGGACCAAATATTTCTTCACGAACAACTTTCATGGATTGAGTTACGTCTGTAATAACAGTTGGCTCATACCAGAAACCATTTTCAAAGCCCTCTACAGCCGCCACTTTGCCACCTGTTAAAATTGTTGCGCCCTCTTCAATAGCAGATTTCACATAGCCGTCAATCGTATTTAACTGGTCTTGGTCAATAATTGCCCCCATGTGAGTACCTTTATCAAATGGATCGCCTAGTTTAATCGCTTTTGTTTTGGCAACAAATTTGTCTAAAAACTCATTATAAATGTCCTTGTGCACGTATAAGCGTGAACGCGCCTCGCAAGATTGCCCTGAGTTATAGAAAATGCCGTACAGTGAACCATCTACCGCCGCATCAATATCTGCATCCTCGAATACTAGACTCGGTGATTTACCACCTAGCTCTAATGTAACGCGTTTTAATGTTTGTGAAGCTTTTTCCATAATGCCTTTGCCGACTGGTGTTGAACCTGTAAAGGCTACTTTATCGACTTGCTGATGTTCTACTAAGTAATTCCCTACATCTTTCCCTGAACCAGGAACGATGTTGACAACCCCTGCTGGTACACCTGCTTCGAAGCAAATTTCACCTAACACGATTGCTGTCAAAGGCGTTAAAGAAGCTGGTTTCACAATAACGGAGCAACCAACGGCAATGGCTGGAGCAATCTTCCAAGCAGCCATCATAAGTGGGTAATTCCAAGGAACAATTTGTGCACATACGCCAACAGGCTCTTTTTCCGTGTAGTTATGGAATTGACCCGGCATATTATTTACTGCTCCGCGATGACCAACAATCGCGCCTGCATAAAATTCGAAATCTTCTATTGCTTGGTTTACTTGACCCTGCGCTGTGCCAAGTGATTTTCCTGTATCAAGCATTTCTAGCTCTACGATTTCATTAAAACGAGAACGCATGATAGCAGCAATTTTATGAAGCACTTGTGCACGACGATTCACAGGATATTGTTTCCATTTTCCGCGATCAAATGCTTCGCGAGCTGCTTGTACTGCACGTTCCGCATCTTCCTGCGAGGCTTTTGCGACAGTCGCTACGACTTCACCCGTCGCAGGATTAATCGTTTGGAATGTCTCACCTTTACTGCTCTCCACTTTTTCACCATTAATAATTAAATGATAAAAATCACGTTTCACTGAAACTTGCTCTTGTACTTGTTGTGCCATTGTCATTCACTCCTTTTTTATTGTCCGCTAAATTGAGGCTGTCTTTTTTCTGCAAATGCTTTCATACCTTCTTGGTGATCGTCTGTCGCTCCAGCAATACTTTGACTTTGTGCTTCGTAAGTAAGGAAGTCTTCGAACTTTAAATGTTCTGCCGCCTTGATATTACGTTTAATAAGACCTATTGCTTTTGTCGGTAACTGGACAATCTGTTGAGCGAATGTATGCACATCCTCTTCAAATGTTTCATTGCTATAAACAGCTGTTGTTAAGCCTAATTGTTTGGCTTCATCTGGTTTAATGCGTTGACCGAGTACAGAAATTTCAAGGGCTTTCGCGTCGCCAACTAATCGTTTTAAATAGTATAAATTCCCTGAATCAGGAATTAGCCCTACATGGATGAAGGCATTCATAAAGAAGGACTTTTCTGCCATCACGCGAAAGTCGGCAGCAAGGGCTAAACTAAAACCAGCCCCCGCCGCTGCACCATTCACAGCTGCGATTATCGGTTTTTCACAGCTATGTAGTTGTTGTACCATTGGACCATAGTAATCTGTTAAAATATCACCAAGTTTAGTATCTTCATCAATAACTGATAGGTCCTGACCCGAACAAAATGCACGTCCTTCACCGCGTAGTACAATACAACGTACCGAATCATCTGTAGATGCTTGTTTGACGGCCGTACGAATTTCGTGATTCATCTGTGCCGTGAAAGCATTTAATGTATCAGGACGATTTAATGAAATATAAGCTACGGATTCTTTTAGTTCGTATTGAATCGTTTCAAACATAATTATCTCCCCTTAAAGTTCGCTTGACGTTTTTCAACGAATGCTTGCATGCCTTCTTTTTGATCTTCTGAAGAGAATAATACATAGAAATTTTTACGTTCAAACTGCATACCTTCATAGAGCGAGTAGTCTACAGCTTTGTTGACTGCTTCCTTTATGAGTCGTAAAGCAAGGGCAGGTTTTTGTGCGAGCATCATCGCTGTTTTATGTGTTTCTTCTATTAATATTTCGGGCTGTACAACTTTGTTGATGACGCCATATGCGAGCGCTTCATCGGCAGTAATCCGCGCCGCACTCCAAATCCACTCTAACGCTTTTGTTCGCCCTACTAATTTTGTTAAGCGCTGCGTACCACCCGCGCCAGGCATTACACCAAGGTTTATTTCAGGGAAACTAAATTCTGTACCCTCTGCGGCAATTAATACATCGCAGCACAAGGCTAATTCAAAGCCACCTCCGAAAACAAACCCTTTAACACTACCGATAATAGGCTTTTTAATTTGCCCAATACGATCCCAATCGGCGAATTGATTTAATAGCTCTAAACGAATCGTATTATCTACCGCCATCTCATCAATATCTGCACCGGATGAGAATGCTTTTCCATTTCCAGCTAAAACGATGACCTGTACGTGCTCGTCACGATCAAACATTTCCATTGCCTGCACAATTTCACGTACCATTGCACGATTTAATGAATTGTATTGGCGAGGGCGGTTTAAGTAGATATACCCGATCCCACTGTCCATCGTTATTTCAATAAATGTGAATGCTGGCATTAGGCATCTTCACCGATTATTAATGTGACAATATCGCTCGCAAAGCTCATTAAATCTTTACCAGATGCTTTCCCTTCTGGTGAGCGTAGCCCAAGCTTTAAATCTTCTGCGCTATCATAGGTCATTTCACACATTAAGTAGTATGGCGTCTCTGTGCCCATCGGAGTTGAATTAAATTTTGTCACTTTCATTTCACGTAAGCCTGGGATTTTCGCAGTAATCGGAGTATGAACTTTTTCGTAATGCTCATCAAATGCTACCTTATCAACTGGGTGTTTATATAACGCGATTAATTTTGCCATCGTAAAATACGCTCCTTTGTCTACATCGAAGTAGAAATTAATTTCATTGCCTCAAATGGATTTTTACAGCTTTTGCAATATAAAATACTGCGGCACGCTGTTGGACCAAAAATATTTTCAAGTGTTACATACGTAGAGCCACAGTACGGGCAATCTACATGCCAAGAGCCATCTTCTTTTAAGAAACGAGGTGGCGGTGCAATACCGAATTGCTTTAGTCCTTCTCGTCCCCTCTCTGTTACACGATCCGAAGTCCAGGTAGGATTATTTATAAACACGACACTTACTTCACGAACGTCTTCTAGTTGTTCGACTGCTTTTTTTATATTTTGTTGAATGATTGTCAGTGCAGGACATCCTGAAAATGTTGGTAGCACTTCAATACGGATATGTCCATCATTCACTTGCACACGTTCAACCATGCCTAGGTCAATAATACTCACCGTATCAATTTCTGGATCCTTCACTGTATCGAGCACCTCATAGATGTGAGCTTCGTGCAGATCAGTAGTTGTCATCGTTACCCTCCTTACCAGCTTGCCGCCAAATCAGAACGATACACCTCTGACATCGTTTCGATTGCCGATGTTAAATCGTCTGTATGTTGCCTGTTGCGACCATTGATCATCGGTGCAGGTAGTTCAGGTATTGTGATTTCTACCGCTTCAAAAGTTGGTGTTACAATAGCCAACCAACGTTCTTTTATGGCCGCTTCTGATTCAATCAATTCACACGCTGTTATGTGCGTAGCTGTTTTGCCAAATGACAATAAATCACCGGCATCCTTTATCACTTCTTGTAATGCTGCCACCATACGTGAACGTGATTCTTCTGTTGCTGAACATAATTGCGTAAACCACGTTGTCCAGTGCATTTTATGATAATAAAGTTCCGTACTAATTTTCACAGCAACTTCTCTGATCGGTGCATAGCTGCTCGCTTTGAGTGCATCAATCTTCGCTTTTTTCGCCGTTGTATAGATAAAATTACGTGCTACTGCGTATCCCCAATCATAATTCGGTGCTTCTTTGTAGTAACCTTCTCCATTCGGGCGTTCTACAAGTAGGCTGTTACAACGTTCCTCTTTTGGTCGAAGCTGCGCTAACGAATCTGCAATGCCTTCGCCAAGCTCTTCTAAAAGTGTGTAGTATAATTTTGCGTGCCCCATTGTATCTTGTGTAATGGATGAGAATGCTACATCTTCCTCAATATGCGGTGCCAGCCCAAGCCACTCAGAGCCACGATAAGAAAATAAGTAATCATCATCCGCTAATTGATAAAGTAATGTAATGACTGCCTTTTTATATTCAGGCGTTACTTCGTTATTCATCTTTCTTCCCTCCCCCACTCCAGGATAGAATCTCTTTTTCATCTAGCATGACTTGTTCATAGTGACGCCATTTTTTCTTTAAATAGCCGTATCCTTTTGTTGTACGGTAATCTTTATTGTCTAGTCGTTGTAACGCTTGTTTATTGTCTTGGGTTAGGCCGTGTAAATGTTTGCGATTGACTACCCAAATGTCTACCACAGGCTCACGACGCATAAAGTTTTCCTGCGCCATAACTAGCGCCATTTCTCCATTCGGTGCTAAAAGACTAAATTGATGCTGAAAATGTGATGTTGATGTTCGTTTACTAAATATTTCGAATTCTTGATAGAAAGATTGTTTTTCCACGATGATACCCCCTCTCTAAGCGTTAATTTACTAGAGCCGTTAATGCTTCCCTTACCCAAGCGTTATTTTCGTATGATGAACGACGAAGTGCTAAGCGTTCTTGAGAACACGGACCTTCATTGCGTTGGATTTTTTTGAAATATTCCCAGTTTGGTTCTTGGTAAATCCATTTATTTTGCGCTTCATCAAAGTGCAAAGTTGGATCTGGCACAGTTAAGCCTATCGATTGTATACGAGGAACGTATTTTGTTAAGAAGCTTTGACGTAATTCTTCATTCGTCAAAACACGAATTTTATATTTAATCGTTAAATCTTGTTTGCTAGAACCCGTTGTAGCTTTTGATGCTGGGCCAAAGAA
Source organism: Lysinibacillus xylanilyticus (assembly GCF_001183605.1). Taxonomy (GTDB): domain Bacteria; phylum Bacillota; class Bacilli; order Bacillales_A; family Planococcaceae; genus Lysinibacillus; species Lysinibacillus xylanilyticus. The sequence continues at coordinate 1,476,191 of NZ_LFXJ01000005.1, forward strand.
AAATAATAGTGATTCCCACCAGCGATTTAACGCATCTTGTACAAGTGCACGCTGTTCCGGTGTACCTTCTGCCATTGCCATAATAATGGCTTCACCGTGTTGTGCATGGAATACTTCTTCTGCACAAATACGTTGTAAAGCACGTGCATAAGGACCATACGAAGAACCTAACATGTTTGTTTGTGAGATAATGGCAGAACCATCTACAAGCCAGCCGATTAAACCTGCATCCCCCCATGATTTTGTCTCCATATGGAATACATTATGAAACTTAAGACGCCCTTCGAATAAATCAATCATAATATCGCCGCGATTTTTACCGTATGGTTTTAGTAAATCTTCTGCTACGCGTAATAATAATTGACCATGCCCCATCTCATCTTGAACCTTCGCCATAATCCCAAGCTTCCGATATAATGTCGGTGCTTTCGGAACCCATTCTTTCTCAGGAAGAGCTCCCATAATTTCACTAATCCCATGCATCGAAATTAATTTGATTAGTGCCAAGCGATATTCCTCAGGCATCCAATCATCTACTTCAATCTTTTCACCTGCAGCAATCCGCGCCTCAAATTGCTCTTGTAATTCTTGTTCCGATACTTGTGTAACGACACTCATTGTAATAGCCTCCTTATATAACTTTTTTTCGATAATCGTTACTATTATGTTATGTTGGAGGGCAAAAAAAATCACACTTCCAACAAGACCTTATTGTCGTTTGCTATTTTAATTGATTCTGTTGGACAACCTTCCATCGCATCCTCTAAATCATCATATAAATCTATCGGTACTTCTTTGCAACCTTGGTTATTGTCTAAAATAACAAACGCTAATCCTTCGTCATTATAATCAAAAATATCCGGAGCCGATGCGCCACATGCGCCACAAGCAATACATGTATCTTGATCTACTCTAGTGAATTTCGCCATACTCTCATTCCTTTCACAACCTACACCATTAAGTAAGTTGTTTCTTTTTTTCTTCCATTAGACTCGTACTATGCAACGGCTGCACTTTAGATGTCGGATCAATATATACTTTTGCGTTACTAATTGCAGTAGGTGCCTCTCCAAACCCACTAACAATTAACTTTACTTTCCCATCATATGTGCAAATATCACCTGCCGCATAAATACCAGGAATGTTAGTTTCCATACGCGAATTAACGACGATGGCATTTTTATTAATTTCCAAGCCCCAGTCTTTAATTGCCCCTAGCGATGAAACAAAACCAAAATTCACGATAATATCATCTACACCATTGATTGGTTGAATCGTTTCGTCTTTTGCATGCTTTAATTTGACATGTGTAATGCGCTCTTCCCCTATGAGTTCTTCGGGTACATAAGGTGTAATAATCTCAACAGTTGATCGCATTAAATTTTCTACACTATGTTCATGTGCACGAAACTTATCACGTCTATGGACAATAGAAACTTTTTTAGCAATTGGTTCAAGCATCATCGCCCAATCGACTGCCGAATCGCCACCACCAAACACCATCACGTTTCGATCTTTAAACGCATTGAGATCATTAATGAAGTAATGTAAATTACGCTGTGCATACTTTTCTTCCCCATTTAATTCAAGCGTACGGACTTTAAAGGCACCGTTTCCAGCAGTGATAAGTATTGTGCGGGAATAATGAGTACTCTTCGTGCTAACAATTTTGAAAATACCGTTTTCATCTTTTTCGATTGTTTGTACAGATTCATTCGTACAGACATCCACCGGGAATGTATTCATTTGTTCTTTTAAATTAAAGATAAGCTCTTGTGCGCGGATTTTAGGAAACCCCGCAATATCATAAATATATTTTTCCGGATAAAGAGCTGCTAACTGGCCGCCCAATTGAGGAAGGCTTTCGAGAATTTTAACGCTCATGCCTCGCAGACCACCATAGAAGGCGGCAAACATACCAACTGGCCCTCCACCTATAATGGTTACATCTTTTATTTGTTCAGTATTAATCATTGAAGAACCTCCTTCTGTTCCATTCTTCTATCAATGACACGAATTGCTTTTCCTTCAGAGCGTGGAATAGAACCAATATTTTCAATGACTAGGCTAACGGAAACTAAGCAGGCATTTTTTAAATCGTGCTTGATTTCCTTTGTTAATAATTGTATAAGCGGATGACTTAGGTCACCTCCTACTTTTTCATATAATTGTGCCGTTAACTCAACATGTAGTTCGATCGCATCCATATTTCCTTTTTTCAATAAATGAATCTGATAGTGCGGTGCCAAACCTTCTATTTGCAATAGCTCACGCTCGATTTCAGATGGAAAAACATTGACTCCACGAATAATTAACATATCATCTGTACGTCCCTTAACGCGTGCCATCCGCATTGTTGTACGTCCACATTTACATTTTTCACGTGTAATCGAAGTAATATCACCAGTACGATAACGAATAATTGGTAGCGCTTCCTTCGTTAAACTAGTAATAACCAATTCTCCATCTTCTCCATCAGCTACAGGCTCTAATGTATCTGGATCGATCACTTCTACTAAGAAATGATCTTCAGCTATATGTAAACCATCTTGTGCCTCATAGCATTCGATCGATACACCAGGACCCAGCACTTCACTTAACCCATAAATATCCATCGCACGAATTTTTAATTTATCCTCTATAGCACGGCGCATTTCCTCTGACCAAGGCTCTGCACCAAAAATTCCATATTCAATCCCGTTCGTAGCTGGATCAATTCCCATTTCCTCCATCTTTTCAGCGATGGTTAGAATATATGAAGGTGTACCTGCGATGCCTCGTGGTTTAAAATCTTCAATTAATGTAATTTGACGCTCTGTATTTCCACCTGAGACCGGTACAACTGCCGCGCCTAAAGTTTCTGCTCCGTAGTGTAAACCCATTCCACCAGTAAAAAGACCATAGCCGTAAGCATTATGAAAGATATCTGATTTGCGTCCCCCTGCGGTAACAATAGCGCGAGCTAAAAGTCCCGACCACATCTCGATATCATTTTTTGTATAACCAACAATCGTTGGTTTTCCACTAGTACCCGAAGAACCATGAATGCGGACTACATCATCCATCGGTACTGCAAAAAGTTTAAATGGATATTGCTCACGTAAATTCACTTTTTTAGTAAATGGCAATTTACATATATCTTCTAAGCTTTGAACATCAGCTGGTTTAACTCCAAGCTGATCAAACAGTTCCTTATAGAAAGGTGTATTGTTATAAACTTTTTCTACTGTTGCTTTTAATCGCTCCAGCTGAATCATTGCCATTTCTCCCCTTGAAGCTGTTTCTATTTCTAGATGATACATTTCCTAGCCCCCTTTATGCTATTACAACCTCTCCAATGTAACAATTAAATTACGAGAGTTATAGTTTCGTAATTAAGATTAAGATAAACTTATTTGTCCGAATTGTCAATATATTTTATTTTTTCTGATTAAAGTTGGTTATTTTGTCTTCTTTGAATGTTTTATCTTAAATACTTTATATTCACAAACACAAATAGCAATTTGTTTATCCCCCTTCAAATCCGCTATTAATAAGCAATAATTAAAAAATATACAAAAACAAATCGTAAATGCAATATAACTCCCTAAAACTACGCTAATACATTTACTTTACCAATAATAGGTGTTAAATTGTTTTTATATTTCACTTTAATTTCATTCGTTATTAATTTGTATGAATGATTTTTGTGTATTTTACATATACACAAAAGGTAGAAATATTTTTTAATTAACAAAGGGGGACTCACTTTGACATTAACTGAGGCACAACAACACGAGAAATATTATGATGATATTTTTAAAACTTTATCAAAGGAACCATACGCAAATTATTTAGGCATGGAATTAGTAGAACTAAAAGCAGGGTTCGCAAAAGTGACACTTTCTCCAACACCTCATATGCTCAATACACATGGGACTGTACACGGAGGTATTATTTTTTCTTTAGCCGACTACGCCTTTGCGGCCGCTAGTAATTCTTACGGCAAAACAGCTGTCGGTGTAACGAACACAATACATTACATGAACGCAGGTTTGGCAGATCACCAACTAACAGCTATCGCAGAAGAAGTAAAAAAAACACGCCGTTTAGCTTGGTATCGGATTCATGTTTGGAGCAACGATGAATTATGCGCTACGATGGAAGCTATGGTTTATCGGAAAAATGAAAATTTCATCGAATAAGAGAATGATGTGAGTAGCCTGCGTTAAATAGGTTACTCACATCTTTTTTGACATCGTAAAATCCCTCACTTGTTACAACAAGGAGGAATTTCGATGAAACTATTTTATACCTGCATAATATCTTTCGACGTCGTTTGTGTTTTACCGAAGTATGCTTCTTGGATTTTCGGGTCATTCAACAGTTCTTGTGCAGTACCTGTAATGGCCATTTTCCCATGAGCTAAAACACAGGCACGATCAGCCACCTTCAATGCAGCTTTCACATTCTGCTCTACTAAAATGATTGTGACACCACGCTCATCACATAATCTACGTAAAATAATCATAATGTCTTTGACGATTAAAGGAGCGAGTCCTAATGACGGCTCATCAAGCATCAAAACTTTTGGGTTGGCCATTAAACCTCGTCCAATCGCTACCATTTGCTGTTCCCCACCTGACAGTAATCCACCCGGGCGATTAAGCATTTGCTTTAAACGAGGAAATAATTCCACAATTTCCTCGTAGTCTCGATGCACAGTTTTTTTATCTCGACCATAGCGGTGATAAGAACCGAGCATCAGATTATCCTTGACAGATAATGAAGAAAAAATCTGTCTTCGTTCTGGCACTAAACATATCCCATTAGCAACTGTCTTTTGCACACCATCTTTCGTAATATCTAACCCTTTGTATTCAATTGTTCCTTCGCTCGGTGAATACACACCTGCTAATGTACCAAGGAGCGTACTTTTCCCTGCACCATTTGATCCTACAATCGATAATAACTCCCCTTCTACTAGTTCGAATTCAATACCTTCAAGAACATGTAAATGCCCGTGATAAGTATGTAAATTTTCGACTTTAAGCATAGACCACACCTTCTTCCGCTTCATCATCGCCCAAGTATGCTGCCACAACCTTTGGATTTTTGTAAATCTCTTCTGGTGTACCTTCTCCAATTTTAACCCCATTATCTACAACAACTAAACGATCTGAAATAGACATAACGGTTTCCATATCATGCTCGACGAATAAAAAAGTCATTCCCTTTGCGCGCATTTTTAAAATGACCTCGACTAATTGCCTTGATTCCTCAGCGTTTAGGCCCGCCATTGGTTCATCTAATAAAATGAGTTGAGGATTTGAAATCGCTGCACGTGCAATTTCAAGCAGTCGTTGGCTGCCATAAGGTAATTTATCCGCCATTTCATAAGCAAACTCAGCAATACCTACATCTTTTAAACATTGCAATGCTTTCTCCATCGTATAGACTTCTTCTTTCACGACAGTTGGTAAGCGTAATCCAGCCGTTAAAATATTTGTTTTCATCGTAATATGCGCACCAGTCATTACATTCTCGATAACGGTCATATTATCAAAAACTTCTAAGTTCTGAAATGTTCTTGTTACACCCGCTTGTGCAATTTGATAAGGCTTTTTTCTTGTTAACCGCTTACCTTGGAAATAGACATTCCCCGAAGAACTTGGCAATACTCCTGTTATCATATTGAAAAGTGTTGTTTTCCCCGCACCGTTAGGACCTATAACTGCGAATATTTCACCTTTATTAATAGTGAAGGACACATTGTCTACAGCAATGACTCCTCCGAATACTTTCGTTAAGTTTTCTACACTTAAGATTAGCTCTTTGTTAGTCATTTACTTCACCCCCTGTAGCTTGTGTATCGATTGTGAACGCTATCGGTGCAGGACGTTCTTTTTTCTGAAACTTTCCAGCAATCTTCATAAATTGAGGAACTAAGCCATTAGGCATATAAATCAACGTTAAAACTAGCAATAAACCGAAGAAAACGATTTCGAATTCCCCTCCAATATTAGGGAAGAATACTGGTACAAAATGTTTTAACAACTCACCAAGTAGAACGTAAGTAGCTGAGCCGACAATGGCACCCCAAATATTATTTACCCCCCCGATAATCACCATTATTAATAAATAAATAGAGGTATTGGCTGTAAATAAAGTTGGATTAATAAATGATACATAGTGTGCTAATAGTGAACCAGAAATAGATGTGAAAATAGCACTTATCACAAATATTTGTAATTTATATTTCATTAAATTTACACCAACTGCATCTGCCGCAATCTCACTCCCCTCAATCGAACGTAAGCCACGTCCAATTCTTGAGTGAATAATATTCCTTGAGAAAATGAGTGCTATAAAAACAAATAGCCAAATAAGATAAAAGAAACTTTGATCTGTCACGAACTCAAAGCCAAATAACTGAATCGCCGGTATACCGAAGAAGCCATTCGAGCCACCAGTAATTGATGTTAATTCTTTAAATGCTGTATACACAATAATTCCAAATCCTAGTGTTGCTAACGCCAAATAATAGCCTTTTAACTTAAATGTGGGTATGCCGATTAATAATGCAACAAGCGCAGAAATGAATGCACCAACCAATATCGCTAACCAGGGAGACAACCCTAATGTAGCAGTCATATAAGCAGACGTGTAGGCACCAATTCCATAAAAAGCCGCATGTCCTAGTGAAATTTGTCCAGCATAGCCTGTTAGCATTGTTAAACCTATACATACTAATGCATAAAACCCAATCATCGTTAAAATAGCAAGTGTATAATTCGATCCAACTAACGGGATACAAAATAGTAGAGCGAAAAAAATACTTGGCCCAACTAAGCTGTTATTATAGATTAGCTTCAAGCTTTTTTTATTCATCGTTGCAACCTCCCTATACACGTTTACCAGAAGCTTTTGCAAAAAGACCTTCTGGTTTTACAAATAAAATTAATAGTAATAAAGAGAAACTCACTACATCTTTTAAACCAGATGACCATAGACCCTCTGTAAATGCTTCAATAATTCCAATAAGAAAGGCACCAGCAATGGCAGCTGGGGCGTTTGTTAAACCTCCAACAACTGCTGCTACAAACGCTTTTATACCAAGCATCATCCCCATATCATAGGATGCACCAGAAATTGGCGCGATAACTGTACCCGCTAAAGCCCCCACACCAGCACTTACAACAACAGCAAGTAATGACATTTTATTTGGATTGATTCCCATTAAACGTGCAGCAAATGGATTTACAACACAAGCTGTTAAGGATTTCCCTGTAAATGTATAATTAAAGAAGTACATCATGGCGATTAATATAACGATCGCAAGGCCGATCGCCCACAAATTTTGTGGAAGTAACACAGCTTCTAAAAATTTAATAGGTGTATTATCCGTAAACGGCGGTAATGATTGGGCTTGTGTTCCCCAAATTAAAATCGCAATACCCCGAAATGCAATCGATACACCAATTGTAATGATTATGAGTGTTGTCATGGATGATTTACGGGCTGTATGGATTGCTGTTCGTTCAAAGACAGCACCAATTACCGCCACTATTACGATACTTAAAATAATGGCTAACCATAATGGTAGATTAGCTTTCACCAATGAAATACTAATTAAAGCACCAAACATAGCAAATTCGCCTTGCGCAAAATTAAGGATGCCTGTCACGTTATAGATTATGACAAATCCAACTGCAATCAATGCATAAATAGCTCCTATTGTTAAACCAGAAAATAACAATTGCAACATTTGAGAAAATGTTTCCATAATGTCTTTCACTCCATTCATTTCGGGGTTACTAAGCTCATAAATGAATGAACAGTGATAGAGAGACACCACTGTTCATTGAATGTGTATTATTTTGCAGGTATGTAGAATAACCATTTTTATCTCTTAGGTTCATCACCATACCGTGATGTTGATTTCCGTTCCGGCTGGGCGCTTTGCCGCTGACGCGCAGATAAAAAATTTGTTGCTGACGCTTCGCTTTCGCGCAGAGCAGAGCTTCCTGGGGCGTCCGATGAGCCGCTAATCCCCAAGGAGTCGCCCTTCCTCCACTCCAATCAACTACATGCAACTTGGTTCCTAAGGCAAACGTCGAGCTGTTTCTTCCACTTCAATCAAATAAAAAGTGCAAACCATACATAAGCAAAATATCAACAAAAGAATTCTTTTTATCGATTAATATTAATGCTATATTTCTCCAATAAACAAACCCGTTATTTTTATTTGCCTTCTAAAGTCCACTTACCGTCAGCAATACGTACCATAGCAAAACTATCCGGCTTCAACCCCATATGATTATCCGCAGTAATGTTAAATGTCCCTGTCAAGCCTACATATTCACCAAGTTCTTGCTCAATGTAATCTCGAAGTGCAGCGCTATCATTACCTTTTGCTTCAATTGCTTTCGTAGCAATCGAGAAAGCATCTGCTGCATAGGCACCGAATGTACTAGCTGGTTTATTGTATTTCGCTGTGAAAGCTTCGTTATACGCTATTAATAATTCTTTTTGTGAATTTGAAGCTTCTAATTTGTCCGCAATTAATAATTTACCCGTTGGTAATATCACATCGTTTGCTGCATCACCTGCTACTTCGATAAATTGGTTCGTGGCAACACCATGACTTGCAAGAACTGGTATATCTAGCGCTAATTCACGAATATTTTTAATGACAACCGCTGACTCTTGAACAGTTCCCCATACAATTATTGCATCTGGATTCGCTTTTTTTACACGAGTTAACAGCGGCTTCGCATCTGTGACTGTCGCTTCAAATTCATCTTCAATGACTGATTCCACACCGTAATTTTCCATGTGTTTAACAAACTCTTCATGACCACCCGTCCCAAATGAATTCGCAACATTTAACCAGGCAACTTTCGTTAAGTTATTATCTTTTAAATATTGTAAAATCCTTTCCACAGCTTGTTGATCATCTTGCGGCATTTTGAATACCCATTTGCGTGCTTGTCCATTTTCATTCATGTAAATTTGTTTACTAGCAGCAACAGAAATGTAAGGCACTTGATTTTGCTCTGCCAAAGGTAACATCGCTAATGAGTTTCCACTTGTTGTCCCTCCGATAACGATTGATACCTTGTCTTGTGTTAATGCTTTTTTCATTGAAAGAATGGCTTCATTTTGGTCAGATTTATCATCGTATGTTACTAAATCAATTTTTCGACCGTTAATGCCTCCACCCGCATTTTTTTGATCAACTAACATTTTCAGCGTTTGCATTTCTGGTTCCCCTAGAGCTGCTGCCCCACCAGATGCAGAGAAGATTCCAGCTATTTTGATTGAATCTCCTGATGATTCAGTACCAGATGCATCACCTTCCCCCGAATCCGATGATGAACTACAAGCCACCAACAATAGTGCTCCCATCAATAGGAAAAGAGACAATAAAGTCTTTTTCATAAACACTACACCCCTTAATAATTTTTATATCTATAAAACCGCATCCCCTTTTAAAATGACGGTATGTATAGCCCCTCCAAAATTACCTTTAATGTAATATTTTTCGAAAATAATAAACAAATAAGATAATAATAGATTTTTAGAGATCAAAAACTACATTAAGCAGAATTTTCTGATTTTTATTAATCAAAAGAATAACATGTATTTTAATAAATGATAAATACTAAAAATATATATTAAAAATCCATATATATACGTTTTAGATATACTCGTACATTATTTGTTATATAAAATCCATAAAAAACATGTAGTATAGCAATCCACGAAAACACTTATAATTCAAGTATTTAACTAATTATTTATCTTAATCAGTCAGAAGTATCTAACAAAAATAATGAAAAAACAAGGAAAAATGTTACAATACAGAATAAGTATACAAATTGCATAAAATAATTAATTTTAAGTATAGGGGTGAGAGTAATGGATTTAAGACAATTAAATTATTTCATTACGATTGTTGAAGAAAAACAAATTACGAAAGCTGCCAAAAGGCTTCATATGGCACAACCTCCACTCAGCAATCAATTAAAAGTAATGGAGACGGAATTAAATTGTAAACTATTAGATCGAAATGGCCGAGCATTAGAGCTAACTGAACCAGGAAAGATTTTATATGAAAAAGGCAAAGCATTATTAGCTAATTTTGAAGATACGATTTCGGAAATAAAAGAAATTGGTGAAGGCCTAAAGGGGGTATTATCAATCGGTGCAGATCAAACTTGTTTATCCTACCTACCTGAAAAAATAAAGTTGATGCATGAAAGATACCCTAATTTATGCTTTAAAATTATTGAAGGAGATTCATTTTTCTTAAAGAAAAGTCTTATAAATAAAGAAATCGATTTAGCTATACTGCAACAACCAATCGAAAATGATAATTTCTTTTCAATTGGGTTAGATTTAGAGGAGTTTGTACTTGCCACACCTGTACAATGGAAGTTACCGAATCCAATTCAAATAGAGGACTTAAAGGATTTACCGTTTCTTTCTTTCTATCGTCATCGTAGTTGTAGTACGTTTCGCATTATTATTGATGAATTTAAACGTCACGGTTTTGAGCCTAATATTATTTGTGAATGTATTGATATTGCAATGGTTATCTCCTTAATTAATGAAGGTTTAGGGGTAACAATTTTACCGAAAACGAGTCTCGATAAATGTTCAAATCAGGGTATTCAAATCATTAGTTTTAAGAATTGCAATATCCAATCAAATGCGACTATTGTTTGGTCAAAAGATCGATATTTAGCAAAGCACGCAATGAATTTCTTAGAACTTTTTACAGAAGAAACTCACTTACTAACTATGGGAACAATATGCCAGAGTCAATAAACTACATGAAGAATTTTAATCTGGCGCTTAGGTGATGAACTGACGGTTTACGAAAAATAACAATCTCCCGGTTGAAGTTTTTGACCGGGAGAATTACATTTATTTAACATACTTCAAATACTTTTTCACAAAATCTACAATGTAAAGCACTTCTTCTTCTGAAATATTGAATAGACTGCTAACTTTTCGTAGTTTGGCTGGTGATTTTAATTGTTCACGCACTTGATCTATTCTCATGTATTTACATTTTCGAGGATTTACACAATCTCTAATCTGCTTGTAACGAAGGTAAGCATACCGAGCAAAAGCATTTAACATCTCCCTCTCCTGCTCATCTCGTTGTAATTTTTTTGCCGCTTCATCGATCGTTTCCGAATCAAATGTCCATGTACCATCTGTTATTTGCATAGTACCACCTCTTTCATTGCGTAAAGTTGATGACAAATATGGCTACACCTTAATTAGATGGCATTAAGATTGCACCCATCTCTTCTATTCATAGCTAGTAAATGCATAAGAAAAAGCCACACCTAGTTAAATGTGACTCTTTATGTATTTTTGTTTAGTTTTACAAGCTAAATTCATTAACTCTTAGATTCCGCTTCAATAATTGTTTTTTCTACCCTTTTCTTATCTTTACTATAAATGAATTATGCCACTGTATAATTGCGTCCTGAGACTAAAAACAGAGTTAAAAATTAATATACATAAATCTTCCAATTAACTAAACTGGGAATATAATGACTTTATTAATTAGTAATAAGGGAGGTACCATATGAACAACCAAACTTATGTGAACTGGAGCGGACATCATCTTAAACTGACATGGTTACAAAATCATAGAATTGACGATTTCAGCAAAGTAACAAGTGTTCATGGAGTTTGTTTCTATCAAGGGAATGTTTTGTTAGTTCATGTAGACGGGAGAGGATTAAACTTTCCTGGAGGTCATATAGAAAAGGAGAAACACCTGAAGAAGCATTTCATAGAGAGGCATTGGAAGAAGGTTATGTAATGGGGAATATCAACTACATTGGAGCAATTGAAGTCAGTCACGAAGTAAACCCTTTATTCAATTCTGATAGTAAGTACCCTTTAATCGGATATCAAATGTTTTATAGCATGGAAATTCAAGAGTGTCTCCCATTTCTTCGAGAGCATGAAACAATTTCGCGCATTTGGGTTGAGCCGCAAGAAGTACCTTATGTAATTAATGACCATGAGTTTGCACACATAGTATTACAAGCAGCTTTAAGTAACAAGCCTTCTAATAAAATATATAAGGAAAGCATGTAGAAAAAGTGATTGATACAAAATTTTGAAACCTTACCTATAGATTTATTTTTTTAATCTAATTCACAGGCATTTCACTATATAAATATAGCTACCAAATCATATTAATAGTAGTGTAAAGCTAACCTAGCTTTGCACCTCCTAGTTTGTGGTTTAGGGTCACTTTGGTTCGAGTGACCCTTATTTATTTGTCTTTCATTGTTATCCGAATTTCCTTAATTTTTTTCATACCTATACTGATAAAGATATAAGCATTATCCGATGAGTTATCTCAGATTTTGTATGATTACTTCCAGGCTTTTATATCCATACCTTCCCTCTAAACTCTTTTTTAGATTAATGTCACTCTTATATTATTTTAGTAGTTCTATCATTTATTTTTGATTGTAGCTTCTACTATTGCGAAATAAATTAACTGCAGGAATAATTTGGGAAACCTTTTTCTTGTTATATTCGTATATTTAATTATAACTAACATATGTGAGGAGACTTAAAATGATTGGTGGATATATTATTTGTATTGTTCTTGCTTTTATTTTTATTTTCATGGGTTATCTAGTCCATATAAAAAAGAAACTTTGGCTTATTGCGGGTTACCAAGAAGAAAATTTTATTGGCGATAAAGATAAACTAGCTAAGCTATTTGGTGTTTTCTCTTACATAGTAGGTATCGCTACTTTTCTATTACCTTTTGGACTAGAATATTGGGGTAACATTTGCGGTATTATATATGCTGTTTGTATATGTCTAGGTACAGTAGTAACTTTGGTCTGGAAACAAATAATTAATAAACCACTTTAATAGTAAAATACCCCTTGAAATTAAACGGTACATTGTCTACTTCAAGGGGATTATTTATTGTGTCACTATTGAAACGTTTTTGTTAGTCATTCCACCACTAAACGATACTTTTTCTCTTATCTTTCTGAACAACGAAAAACATGTATAGGCTAATTAATAAAATGATGATTATTGTTACTACTAAAGAATATGTATCCTGAAACTTAAATAAGAATAAGTTCAAAGAATTTATTAATCCAACTGACACCAATAATAACCAAAAGTTATTTTTTCTTTTTGATTGATCACCGTTATTAAGATAACTAGCCGAAAGCCAGATGAAGAACGGTACGTAACATACGATTGAAAAAGTTAAAATAGCCACCCCAATAAATGGCATAGCACAAACACCTCCTAAAAACCTTCCTTATTTTATACGATTGAAATTTGGATTAGTTTCAATTTTATTATTCTATAAAAATGTTGCTTTCACATTTTATTTCCTAAGAAGCCCAGTGGGAGACTTCTGTGCCTGTCGCTTCGCTTTCGTTACAAAAAAACACTTGTAGCTGACGCTTCGCTTTCGCTACCAAAACATTGCTAGAAGAAGTTAAATTTAGTAACTCTTTTATCATTAATTTTTGGGATTTTTATTTCAAACTGAGTAAAACCAAGATGAATAACCTCCCTTCCTTTGAACACCTGTGCATATTATAGATTGTAGAAGGGAGGGATATTTTATGGGATATTACGGTGGAAATTATGGTAACTGTTGTTACGGAGGCTATGGCGGTGGCCACATGGGTGGCTATGGCGGCGGTGGCTACATGAGTGGCTGCGGTGGCGGTTACTACGGTGGTGGCCATGGCGGAGGCCATGGTTCAGCATTCGCATTAATTGTAGTTCTATTCATTCTTTTAATTATTGTTGGCGCAACATTCATGGTTTAAATTTTCCAATAATTTAGTTTCCATTCAGTTCTATAACGAAAAAAGTTAATGCTATTTATCATTGTCACAATTAATCATTTCCATAACCTCTGTTGCTGAAAATCAGTAATAGTGGGATAACTAACCAGCCTAACATACTACAGTTTAAAACTAGAAAGGTCACTTCTGTCCAAGTGGCCTTTTATTTTTAATTGTTCAACTTTTCATTTTCTTAAATAATAAAATAAAACCGCAACAATAATATTTGGTAAAGCAATGTATAAGGAATTTAAAGTAATTTTATTGCGTTCGTCCCGATGTTCTGTTGTTTCGGTAGCAAAATTTGCCCTCATCCTATCCCCACTAACCATGGACCCTGAAAAAATCATTGAAATTACAATGAAGATACAGCCAACCGTGCCTGAAACTAAATAAATCTTTTCCATTCCCCACATAATCATCGATATCAAAACACCGCAAAGTGATAAGAGAACACCAATTAATAAATACCTCATTTCCATCGCCCCCTTTTTTTATTTTACGTTTAATTACATATTTTGTTTCAACTATAAGGTAAATTTTCCACTTGGACTTTGATGTAATTATGTATAATATTGTTTCCACTCTTATTGAGGTGATAAGCCTACGAATAGCCAAATTTATGTTAGTTGGAATTGTTGTTACACTGGCCTGGCTACCCCTGAAAATGATTAGCCATTTAAAAAGGATGATTATTGTTTCGATAGAAGAAATATGTGTTAGTTAAGGTGAAAATAGATTGTCTCTCTTTTCTTCGTGAACATAAAATGACTTCGCGATTTTGGGTAGAGCTTGAATCTTCAATGTGGTCGCTGTCGAAACTTGCGCAAATGAAAAACGCCATACAATCATCATCGATGAAAGTATAGCGCTTATTGATTCAGGTTATTGTTATTTAGTAAAGATTTCTTCAATTTGGTCAAGCATAATTTCGGCTGCTAGGATTCCACCTGCTGTGTTCCAAATTACATCGTCAACTTTATGGACATTCCCTTTTTGTACTGCACTTAGGTTTTTCCATAGTGGATCTTCTGTCCATTCTTTTTCAGTAGCTAATGCTGAATCATCACCTGTTGGCATGTAAGTAAAGTAGAAAAGTACATCTCCGTCCATTTTAGGAATTACTTCTTTTCCTACCTCAACAGCTAATTTTCCTAATTTCGCATTATCTTTAAATAGTTCTGCTTGCTCTGGTACACGTTTGAATCCTAATGAATCAAAAATAACGCCAGAGAATGAATCTGTATAGTAGATTCGAGATTTATCGGCCATAAAGCGTACGAATGAAACCTCTTGGTTTGTTTTATCGCCAAGCTTTTCTTTAACAGCTTGAACTTTGTCATTGTATGCTTTTAAAACTTCTTTTCCTTTAGCTTCTTGATTTACTGCCTTTGAATAAAGTTTAAAGTTATCTTGCCAATCACCGCGTAATGTCTCTGCGAAAACTGTCGGAGCAATCTTGCTTAATTTTGCATAGTCTTTCTCTTGTCTTATTTTATTTCCAATGATTAAATCTGGTTTTAAAGAAGCAATTTTTTCAATGTTAATTTCACTCTCAACCCCAACAACTTCTACGCCTTCCATCTTATCCTTTAAATGGTCATACCAAGGATCACCTGAAAATGCTTTTACTGCCCCTACCGGCTTAATACCTAAAGCTAGAAGTGCTTCTGTTCCTTCGTTTGTTAAAACGACAACACGTTTTGGCGTGTCTTTAATTTCAGTTGTTCCCATTGCATGTTCGACACTGTAAGCATTACCCTCAGCTGAACTTTCTTCTTTTGTGTTTTCCTTGTTATTGCCACATGCAGCTAAAACAAATACAGCGACAACAGCAAGCAAAACTAGTAGTTTTTGAAATGCCTTTTGCATCTTTTCTTCCCCCAACGTATATGATAGAATGTTTAAGTGATTTTGATGATAATGAGAATCACTTTCATCTACTTGATAACGAAATTAATAATATTGTAAGAATCTATCATTGTCAATAATTTATTTAACAAATATCAAGCACATTCTATTGAAAGAAGAGTACAAGTTTATATGATTTTAAAAAATAATTTTTCAAAAACAATTGCATTAATAGTAGGAACACTACTCCTACTCCTTTGTATGGGGATAAGTATTGTATACGGCTATGCAAATACGTCCATTCAAACGACTATTGAATCTTTTACACAGTTTAATCATTCTAACGAACATATTATTATTCAAAATGTTCGTATTCCAAGAGCTCTAATCGCTACTTGTGTGGGTGCTTCCTTAGCTATTACAGGCGTGCTCATGCAGACATTAACGAAAAATCCTTTAGCATCTCCAGGAATTTTAGGAATTAATGCTGGAGCTGGGTTTGCCGTCGTATTTGCTATGATTTTCTTTCATGTATCAAGTTTGCAATCTTTTGCATGGATTGCATTTTTAGGTGCTACTATAGCCGCTCTGTCTGTTTATGCTATTAGTTCGGCTGGACGAGACGCGGTAACGCCAGTCAAAATAACTTTAGCAGGTGCCGCTATCAGTGCATTATTTGCTTCTTTTACTCAAGGATTACTAGCAACAAACGAAGCAGCACTCGAGCAAGTATTGTTTTGGTTAGCTGGTTCCGTACAAGGGAGAAAGCTTGAAATCCTTTTATCTGTACTTCCTTATCTAGTTATTGGATGGATTGCTGCTCTGTTCATTTCTTCCAAAATGAATGTTCTTGCTCTTGGAGACGATGTAGCGAGAGGTCTAGGATTACGACTAGGATTCATGAAGTTGATGGTAGGTCTTATTGTTATTTTATTAGCAGGTGGTTCGGTTGCAATAGCTGGTCCTATAGGGTTTGTAGGAATTGTGGTACCCCATTTTGCGCGAAAGTTTGTTGGAACAGATCATCGTTGGCTTATTCCAATGGCTGCACTATTAGGTGGCATTCTATTATTGTTAGCCGACGTCGCAGCACGCTATATCATTATGCCTCAAGAAGTACCAGTAGGAGTAATGACAGCCATGATCGGTACACCATTCTTTATTTACCTTGCGCGAAAAGGTGGAAAAAAATAATGAAACATTTAAAAACAATACGTTTACTACAAAATAAAGTATCCTTTTTACTTGATATAAAAGCTTCCAAAAAACTTACCTTAATTAGCATTATTGCTTTGGCTGTTTTTTTCTTTAGTGCCTCATTTGGTGATTCATTTATAAATCCAATAAAGGTTTTACAAGTCCTCATTGGCAAGGGATCTGACTTTGATCAATTAATTATTGTTGATTTCCGAATGCCTAGAATTTTTCTTGCTGCTTTTGCTGGAATGGCATTAGCAGTAGCAGGTGCAATATTACAAGGAATTATCAAAAACCCATTAGCCTCCCCCGATATTATCGGTATTTCTGCTGGTGGCGGAGCTGCAGTTGTTGGTTTTTTAGCAATGTTTAGTGATTCCAATCATTCCTTAACAGTTAGTATTGAATGGTTACCCCTCGCAGGTTTTATCGGAGCAACCATTGTTGGACTTATTGTTTATGTATTTGCTTGGAAAGATGGTGTGACACCTACCCGTCTTGTATTAATCGGTATCGGAGTCTCTGCATTTATGCAAGCCATTACGACGATGTTGATGATTATCGGACCCATCTATCAAGCCAGTGAAGCCAATAAGTGGATTACAGGGAGCGTCAAAAGTGCAGATTGGAATCAAGTTCAAATTGTAGTCCCATTGATATTAATCCTTCTACTAATAACATTTTTTATTACTCGACAATTAAATGTTCAAGAATTGGGTGATGATACAGCTGCTAGTTTAGGACAATCTGTACAAAAAACTCGTTTATTCTTATTACTATTGAGTTCAAGTCTCGTTGCTAGTGCTATTTCTTTTGCAGGAGCTATCGGTTTTGTCGGCTTAATGGCACCTCATATTGCGAGACGCATTGTAGGGCCTTCATTCGGTGTTCTAATACCGACATCTGCTGCAATTGGCGCTTTACTAGTAATGGTAGCAGATATTATCGGACGAACTGCATTTAATCCTTTAGAAGTGCCAGCTGGTGTGTTTACAGCTGCCATTGGTGCTCCTTATTTCATCTATTTATTATTTAGAAACCCTAGAAAATAAAGGAGTCAAATTTCATGACTGAAACTTTAGAAACTAAATCACTTACCTTAAATTATGGTGATTCAAATATCATTGAAAATCTAGATTTATCTATTCCGATGAATGAAATTACTGTGCTGATTGGCGCCAATGGTTGTGGAAAATCTACACTTTTACGCTCCATTGCTCGATTATTAAAGCCAAAGCATGGATCGGTATTATTGGATGGACAAGATATTTTTAAATTATCTACTAAACAAGTAGCAAAAAAACTTTCTATTCTTCCTCAGTCACCAGTAGCACCCGAGGGATTAACAGTATTACAACTTGTTAAACAAGGCCGTTACCCACATCAAAATTGGCGCAAACAATGGACAGAAAAAGATGAAGAAATAGTGTTAAACTCCTTAAAAGCAACAGGTGTTGATCATTTACAGGATAAACTAGTGGATGAGCTTTCAGGCGGTCAACGTCAACGTGCCTGGATTGCCATGACACTTGCACAGGATACAGATATTATCTTATTAGATGAACCAACTACTTACTTAGATCTAACACATCAAATAGAAATTTTAGATTTGTTATTTGAATTAAATCAACAGCAAAAACGGACAATAATTATGGTTTTACACGATATTAACTTAGCATGTCGATATGCTGACCACATCATAACTGTTCGAGACCGAGGTGTCTTTCAACAAGGAAGACCTGAAGAAATCATGACGAAGACATTGGTAAAGCATGTCTTTGATCTAGATTGTAAAATGACGAATGATCCTATTTTTGGCACACCATTATGTATTCCTTTTGGTAAAGGACGTAAAATCTCTTAATCTTAATATTATAATGTAAAACACGTAACTCCCTTCTTTTGTAACATAAGTACAAAATGTTGAGGGATTACGTGTATTTTTATGAATGGAGATGAAAGCCTCCGCTCCTGCTGACAAAGGCTAGCCAAGATCCTGTAGTGTTTATGTCAACATACAGTTCAGTGGCTGGAAGTTGTAGAAGTTTCAATTTGTCCCCCCAACATTCGATGTTAAATAACTTTAGTTATCCCTAATGGAACTAACTTGCCATCTATGTTATTTATTAGTATTCTATAACTTTAATATTCCATTGAAAATGAAAGGATGTAATTATGAATCTACAAATAACCCAATATTTTAGAGATAGTGTAGCGGCGAAGTTATCAATAGATTTTAAAAAAAGTACATATAACACTGTTTCATTTCAAAATTTTAAACAAGGTGAGATTCCGGAAATAACGTTTCAAAATTTATTTAGTAAAGATAAGAAACATTCGGAGGATTTTAAAGAAGTAATAATAGTTGCAAAGACAATTAAAACAACCTATAAAAGTCAGGAAAAAATTCAAAAAAACACTGAGGAATTAGCTGGAATTTTTTTCATTCCCGCTTTAATAAACACACACGGAAAGCTATTACCCCCAGAAATCAAGACACCATGGATACCAAGGGAATATTTATTTCCTTTAATAGATGAAACTGTAGCAGTTGGTCATTTAGAAACTTTCGACAATTATATGAGTAATTATTCGCATGAATTTAAAAAATGTACCGATTGGGAAACCTATTTTAATTTGTGTAAATGTATGTATGAACAAATCACTGGTCATACTCTATTGGATTTAGTTGTAAATGATATTGAATTGGAAGAAACCATTTACATATTCAAAGACGAAACTATTATTGCCACTCGAAATATTTTAGCGCTTTATGATGATTTGATAAAAGGTAATTATAAACACTCCAAGTTATATTTAAACTTTATCAAGAAAGAGTTTAGCCATTTAAAACCTTTAATCAAAAATTCTGTTTATGAATCACGAAAACATATTGGTCAGATGGGAGGAGAGTACGGACTTTCCCCTTCTCAAAGAGAATGCCTTATTCATTTCAATAATATGGAGGAAGGTGAAATCTTAGCAGTGAATGGTCCACCTGGTACCGGTAAGACAACACTCTTACAAACACTTGTGGCAAATTTATATGTAGAAAAGGCTTTAAAAAAAGAAAAAGCCCCATTCATTGTAGCTTCTTCGACAAATAATCAAGCTGTTACGAATATTATTGAGTCCTTTGGGAAAATAGAAAAAAAATGGTCCCATACTAATTTAGAAAATAGATGGGTAGATAGTGTTAATAGTTTAGCTGTTTATTTTCCTTCGTCTAGTAAGGTGACCGAAGCAACAACAAAAGGATTTCACCATACAAATCCTTTAGGAGATCATTTTTTTGAAACTGTAGAAAGCGCTGAAAATGTTCAGAAGTCTAAAGAAAAATTTATGCAAGAATCTGCTACATATTTTAACACAGCCATTCATTCTTTAAATGAGTGTGAAAAACAAATTTCAAACAGACTACAACAAATTAATAATGCTAATAGTATTCTTTTGAATTTATTTAATGAATATTTTGACATTTGTCAAATTGAAAAAAATATCAATACGTTTATTTCAGATATTGATAATGAAATTGAAGTAGGCAAAGTTCAATTAGAAAATTTGAAATTAAGAGTAAATGAATGGCAAGAGGAATGTAAGAAAATTCCATTCTATTATCATTGGTTAAAATTTTTGCCGAGGTTTAAACAAAAGATTCAGGATAGAATAAATACCTTCATAAACATTGAAGAAGATTTTCTAAACGATCAAATGGATTTAGAGAATATTATTTCAATCTATAGTTCGATTATTAAAGATGTAAGGAAAAGCATTCAAGATAAAGAACAAGTAAGTAAAAAAGTGAAAGAAATAAAGTTACATATACAGGAAGTTATTGATAATTTAATCTGTTTAAATGTTATTGAAAGTAAGGACATTGATATTTCATGTGTCACAAATATTAATCAATTAAATAGTCTTTTGGATACTTCTTTAAGATATTTATCATTTTGGCTAGCAGTACATTATTATGAATGCAGATGGTTAAAAGCAAGTAGACTTAGCCCCAAACAAAAAGGTAAGACTTTCGAAAATGTACTGAATTTAGTTTATGAAAACTTAAGTATGCTCACACCTTGTTTTGTTATGACTTTTTATCAATTACCAAAGCTACTTCGTGCTTATGAGGAGAAACAACATAAATATCTCTATAATAAAATAGATTTATTAATTGTTGATGAAGCTGGACAAGTCACTCCTGAGATTGCTGCATGTTCATTTTCATTAGCGAAACAAGCTGTTGTAGTAGGTGATATATATCAAATTGAACCTGTATGGAATATTCATAGATACCTCGATTTATCTTTAGCAAAAGCTGCTGGTGTTATTAGACAAAAAAATGAATTTGAAATTTTAACAACAAGCGGAATAAATACATCAGATTCTAGTGTGATGAAGGTTGCTTGCAAAAGTTGTAACTATGAGAAATTTGGAGAACGAGGATTGTTTTTAAGCGAGCATAGACGCTGTTATGATGAAATTATTGATTATTGCAACAAGCTAGTTTATAAGGGCCATTTAGAGCCAAAAAGAGGATTAGGAATACAGGATAAAGACTGTAAATTAAATGAACTGTCTATCCCTCATTTTGGACATTACCAAATCAATAGTATTCAATCCAATAAACGTGCAGGCAGTAGATTTAATGAAATAGAAGCAAAAGAAATAGCGAATTGGGTAGTTGACAATTTTGAACAATTAAAAGCGGTGTATTCAAAAACAGATCCTAAAAATATTTTAGGCATAATAACACCTTTTAAAATGCAAGTTTCAGCAATTAAAAAGGAATTACCTAACGAATTAAAATCACTAGTATCTGTAGGTACTGTTCATACATTCCAGGGTGGAGAAAGAAACATAATTATTATGTCCACTGTGTATGGGAAGAGTGATGGATGTTATTTTATTGATGCTAGTAAAAGTTTATTGAATGTAGCAGTTTCAAGGGCGAAAGATAGTTTTTTAGTCTTTGGAGAAATAGGTTGTCTCTCAAATAGTGAAACCGTCCCCAGCGGAATGTTGAAAAAAATAGTGACAAAATTTAAATAGTTAAATTTGTATTAACCACCTATTAGACTTATCATTAATTTTTTGATCGGAGTAAAGTAAAATAAATCCACCCTTACTTACAATAGCTACAGTGAACTGTATCATAAGGGTGGTTTTCCTTTTAATTCGTAATTATTATATATGTCCTAAATACTCTGCAGATAATTCTTGCTCATTGATCCCCTCATCAAAAGAGACCTTATATGCTTTACCATTAGGTTTTGAACTAACGATTTTATGAATTTCTTGATCGATAAAATGGACAGCTACTCCATCATCAGCAGCTATTCCAGATGAGAGTTTATTAGTTTTAACCAAATTATGATAAGCTGGTCTTCTATTGATTTCCCCATCATAATGAGGGCAATTACTTCCTGGAAGAAACCCTAAACATGCTATCGGCTCTAAATCTCCTCCAAATGAATCTGTTATTCCTTCCTCAAACCAACAAATTGAGCCAGCACTAATGCCTGTTAAAAGGATTCCCTCATGCCAAGCTGTCTTAAAAATGGTATCTAACGACCATTCTTTCCATAATGCTAAAAGGTTTTTAGTATTTCCTCCCCCAACATAAATAATATCCTTTTCCATAATAAAACTTTCTAAATCTCGAGTTGGAGGTGAAAATAGTGATAAGTGAGACGGAATGCATTGTTGTGAGTTAAAGAAAGAATAAAATCCTGCAATATAATTTTCTGAGTCTCCACTTGCAGTAGGAACAAAGCAAATCTTAGGATTAACTTTGTTAGACTGCAGTAAAATATATATATCTAATAATGGATTATGAGGCTCCATAGAAAAGCCCCCTCCTCCTAATGTAATAATTTGTTTCATTTTCCCCACTTCCATTCTACTGTTTTGTGAATATACTGAATTTAATTATATACAAACCTAGATATTTATTCCATTTTTATAACGAGATATGAATTATGCCTCGGCATAATCTTTCGCTACATAAGAAAATTACTGAAAGATTAAAAAGTAAAGCCCAGTTCATAATGGGAACTGAGCTCTACTGTTCATTTTCCATCCTTCTTATTTAATTTTTGAATCTCCAATAGCTCAGAAATCGTTACAAATCGATATCCCTGGTCTTCAAGCTCTGGTAAGACTTTTTTCAATGCCCTTACCGTTTGCTCACGATTTCCACCGCCGTCATGAAATAACACGACACTTCCAGGCTTAGCACCCTTTAAAACCGTATTGATAATTTTCTTTTCTCCTGGACTTTTCCAATCAAATGTATCTAAATGCCATGACCACATGACAACCTTATACCCTTCTTTTGCTATTGCATCAATCATGGAATCCGTGTATTGGCCTTCAACTGGTCTAAATAACACAGGGGCATATCCAGTAATACCAAAAATTGTTGCATGTGTTTGTTTTATTTCTTTCACTAAATTGGAAACATTAGTTCTAAAAGGATGCGTATATGTGTGAATGGCTAGTTCGTGCCCTTCTTCATGTATACGTAAAGCAAGCTCGGGGTATTTTTCTGCATTTTCACCCACAATAAAGAACGTGGCCTTTGCATTATACTTGTCTAATATATCTAAAATGTCAGGAGTGTACTTTTTATGAGGACCATCATCAAAGGTTAAGGCGATAACTTTTTCATCCGTATTAATATCCCACAAAATTTGCCCTGCTTCTTCGTAATACTTCCTTCCCTTGTCTGCAAAGGATTTTTCATTTACAAAAAATAAAAATAGCCCGAAAATACATAAAGAGATCAGCAGATAATATTTCCTCAAGTTTTCACCTCCTGCAATAATTATTTCTAATCATTATTATTTGAGGTTTAAACTAAAAAATGCTTATTTTTTTGTTCTTTTAATTGTATATAAAACCAATAACAATCCAAAATGAATGATAAAAACACTGCACATCCCAATTCCAAAAATGTTATATTATTGGGAAGGAGTGTGATTATTTTGATAATAAAGGTAAAAGAAGAGGATTTTGTTTCTAATTGCGCCAACCTAAGTCAAAGATGTTTTGAACCACTCATTAATATCTATAAGAGAAGAATGTCCGAAGAAACTAATATCGATGTGAAAGAACGTTTTTATGAGGAACTTACGGAAGGTCAAAGAGCATTATTTATGTTTTATGTTTATTATAGTCACATTAGTGAATCTCTTATCGAATTTTATTGGTGGAGTGCTTATTTCATGGCACAGCCTAAAAAATGGGCAGCTCTCAAAACATGTTTTAAGTATTTTCATGATGAACCTTTTCTTTTACTCCTTGAGAAAATTGAACAAGAATTAAAACATTATAATCACCCTACAACATTAGAAAATTTTTCAATCACTCGAGATGAATTAATTCAAAACAAAGAGCTCCATGCATCATTTGAATCGTTATATGTAATATTCGAAAACATTTATCCAGCTACTATGGAAAAAATTAATAATTTTATCGAAAAGAACTTACAAGAATTTATTCTAATTGAAAATTAATGAAGGAGTATTTTATATGGCAACTATAGAAGAATTTATAAACCTTGATATTAGAATTGGCACTGTTATCCAAGCTGAGGAACTTCCGAAAGCCAGAGTTCCGGCTATTAAAATGAAAATTGATTTTGGAGAAGAAATTGGAATCAAGCAATCCTCTGCTCAAATCACTAAACGCTATACAACAGAAGAAATTATTAATAAGCAAGTAGTAGCGATCGTTAATTTCCCTCCCCGTCGTGTAGCAGGCTTTAAATCTGAAGTTTTAGTGATTGGCGGAGTTCCGGTAGAAGGAGATGTGATTTTATTATCACCTGATCAGCCTGTACCAAACGGAACTAAAATTAGTTAAGTCTAGGATTTTGTGATAGCGATATTAAAAAGAAGAAATCTATTTTGCAGGCACAAAACTAACTTAGATTTCTTCTACATCATATAAATAGTAGTGTAAAGCTAATTAAGCCGCTAATTTAGCCTTACACCTCCTAACTTGATACTAAGGGTCACGAATGTGGCCCTTTTATTTTTTCGTTTCATTTACTACATATGTTACAATTTTTGTTACTTAATAAGTATAAAAAGAACAAATCCCCTAAATCGAGAGGATCAATGAAAATGAAATTTTATTTAGACTGGTGCTACATCGTTAAAATCTTCAAATAAAAAATAGAAAGGAGCGTGAAAACGAAGAGAAAAAGGAGAGAACATTATGAAAAACAGACAAGCAACAACTAATAATTATGAAACTATTATCAATCTTTGGGATAGATCCGTTACCAAAACACATGATTTTTTATGTTCAAAAGATAAGGAAGACATTAAACAGGAAATACCTATGTATTTTCCACATCTTGATGTGAGGCTTTGGTTTGTGGAAAATGAGTTGATAGGTTTTTCAGGTATTAATAATCAGCACTTAGAAATGCTTTTTTTAGAACCCACAGAAATAGGAAGAGGTTTTGGAAAACAAATAATACAACAACTCATTAGAGATTTTAATATAAGGTCTGTTGATGTAAACAAAGACAATGAAAACGCAAAGATGTTTTATTTGAAAAATGGTTTTACGATTGTCAGTGAAGAACCAACAGATAGTTCAGGTCGCCCATATCCAATATTACATCTAGAATTGAAGTAAATAACAAAGAAAAAGCTATAACCTCTGTTAAGTTAGAAAGGATTCGTTTTTTGGGGAAGGGAAAATTACACAAGCTAGATTTGCAAGTACATTAACAAGTCTTGGCACTACTGTAGTTGAAACAATTATTAACAAATCTGCTAGGTTGATAAGATTCTCTTTTTCACCTTTATATACATTGTTCATACCGCATGAAATTAGACTGAAATCAAGCTTATGTCAACAGGTTTGACTTCAGTCTTTTTTGTAATTTGCATGTAACTTATCTTGGCTCCCCCTATTTTATACTACTGAAATTATCCAAATTATATTATGTACTCTAATCCCATTTTCCAATAAAATGGTATATACGTAACATGAAAAGAGGAATGTATATGGAAAATAAAAAAAGCTGTAAATCCTTACTCATTACGATTGGTTGGATAAATGCTTTGTTTGCATTTGTCTTTTTCCAATTGTTTTGTGGTATTATTGCCGTTTGTATGGGCATCGTTTTAAGAAGTGATTATCCTGCGAAAAAGCATGGACTTGCCTTAATTATTGTAGGAATCATAACTGGGATTACTGGGTGGATCCTCAATTATTTATACTTGTAGGCTAAGAATTATAAAGTGTAAAAAAAGCACTAACATGTAGTCCGTCAGTGCCTTCTCATATCGAGATAGTGCTTATTTCTTCACTTTTGAAAGTGTCATACCATCACCAATTGGAATAATAATTGACTCTAATTGAGGATGGTTTGCTACTGCTACATTGAATTTCTTCATTAATTCCGTATACCGTTTTGATTTGGCATTTGGATCTGCCACACTCCCTGCTGCAAGGACATTGTCAGTAACTATGATAGCATCGGGATTTGCTAACTTCACACAATAATTTAAATAATTTTCATAATTATCCTTATCAGCATCGATAAAGAAAAAATCGAATCGTTCATTACTTTGTACCAGTTTTTCAAGGCTTTGCAATGCAGGTCCTGTTATATATGTCACTTGTTCACCAAAACCCGCTTTCGCTAAATTACTGTATGCTAACTGCGCGTATTTCTCCTCTAATTCTAGAGAAGTTAATTTTCCGTCACTGCCGAACCCTCTAGCTAGACAAATTCCACTATATCCCCCGAGAGCCCCTACTTCAAGAATGTTTTTAGCCCCTGTCATCGAGACAAGCATAGATAAAAGTTTTCCAGAGGAAGCAGAAACAGAAATGGCGGGCATTCCGTTTTCTTCAATAGATGTAATGACCTCCTCTAAAATAGCGTCTTGCTTATAAAACACGGAATCAATGTAATTATTAATTATTTGCATTCAGATTATTCCCTTCCTCATCATGATTTAAAGATTTTTCATCATCTTCTTGACTGTCGGATGAAGCCATCATTTCACTTTCATGTATTTCAAATAATTGTATGAATTCATTGATGACCATATCAATAGCTTTTAATTCACCCACTAATATTGGCTGAATAGATTGAAACTCTGGTTGCTCTAGTTGTTGCTTAATCGTTGCACGCTTTAAATTCATCATCTCTAAAAAAGCAATGGCTCTTCCACGTCGGAAGGTTTTAGCTCCACGTTGATGAGAGCCGTCTCTTCCTCTGTGACGTCCCCCACGATGATGTCCATGTCCCTCTTCTCTAAACTCCTTAAATTTTTCACTTCTCATTTTTTAAACCCCTCCCAATGGTATACATTTGTATACACTTCATTTCAATTTGATTGTATACAAGTGTATACGTTTTGTCAATCTTGCTGTTAAGCATTCAAGAAATTAGCAATATTTACCACCACTAATATTTCCGTTAAACTATAAATAACAGCTTGATTAATTTTGCGAGTGAAACCGTTTAGAAGCAGTCTTATGTGAGGGGTGGAATATTGAAGAAAAAATCCTGTTTATTATTTGTGGTATTAATTAGTTTATTTTTAGTTGGTTGTGAAACAGTCACAGTAGATACTATTGAATCTAAAAAACCTAATGCAGCAGAAGCTTTAAGATTGGACAAACAAGCAGATATTTTTCAATGGGAAGGTAACATTTTAGAGACCAATATAGAATGGATCGATGAACTTGAACTCAATGAAAATAAATATATTGGTGAGATAAAATTTAATTCTAGTAAAGCTAAGGATTTTAAAAATGGTACAGCTAACCTTCTACCAATTGGTACAAAGATTTATTCTGTAAAAGAACGTGATGACATTTTCATCGTGAAATATGACAATGTGGTTAAACGATATTTAATTCTATCTGAAGGCTGATTTTCAAGAAAGGAGACGAAAAAAGCGTTAACCTTTTTAGATTAACGCCCTCTTTTTTGATGAACAAAGCTTCCCAACCTTAAAACATTGGTTTTTCAGTCTCTTTTTGTCCTCTTCTTATACTTATTTACGCTTTTGTTTAAAAATCTAATACGCAATACTTACACGAGATTTCACAAATTCTTTGTTTTGAATTTGTTGGTAGACAAACTCTGCTGTATCGGCTACAGATATTTCTACCCCACCCTCCGGTAAAAAGTCTCGTTCGATACGATAAATGCCCGTATATTCACCATCAGGTAAGTATGTTGGACAGACGATTGTCCAATCAGTGTCAGATTTCTTCAAGAAATTATAGACTTTATGATGTTCCTCTGCCGCAAAGGTTGTTTTTCTTTTTGATTCGCTCGATTGATAACGTAAAATGCTTGGTGTCAGTCTACTTTGTAAAATACCAGCCGTTCCGACAGTTATAATTCTTTTCACATGCTCTTTGTCCATTGCGTCAAGAATTAGCGGCATACTTTCAGTTAAAGTATTTGCGCCATCTGTGTTTAATGCACTAATCACAATATCTACATTCGCCATGACATTTTCGATATCTTGTTTTTCTAAGACATTTCCTTGTACGATATGTAAATTTTTATCAGTTATTTGTAGCTTGTTTGAGTTACGGACTAAAGCTGTAACGCTATGTTCATCTTTTAACGCTAGGGACACAATGTGGCTACCAACGCGCCCAGTGGCACCTAAAACTAATACTCTCAGAATGATCACCCCTTTTCTTGATTATAGCATATTAATTTTCAGTAACTATTTAGAGGCTCATACCATCCTTAATGAATATCAGTAAGTCTGACATAAACGATAAACAACTGAAGATCATTAGTTTCCGCAATACTGTTGACGATACTTTGGATTTCGCTTTCTGTACTCTTCTCAAGTTTATCTAAATTATGTAATTGTATCGTTATTAGTTGATTGCTTGGAGATTCAATTAAGTAACCTATTGTACTATCTGGAAAATAGCCTGCTGCTCGTAACGCTACTATAATTTTTTTTGTAAAATTCGTGTTTTGTAATTTTCCACCAATTTCTTCACTATAATTTGTATCGGGATGTTTTTGAATGGGTTTTTCTATAATTGAAGGTTGATTATATTTAATCAAGGCTGCAGTTATTACTATGAAGGAAAATAACATAAAAAGGCCTTTTATTAACCCTCTCATACATTCTCTCCATTCCATCTTTTTAATAGAATACGTTTTTCTTATTAAATAATGAATCCCACTTTCCCGGTATGAAACTTATATTTTATAACATAGCTTACCAGGCTAACCTTTAAATAGCCTGGCAAATTTGTGTTAGGTAAGGACAACATTCACCCTAATCGTTTATTCGTTTACGATGACTTTCACAACAGGTTCTAATTTTCCTACATATGCATCCCCAACATAATCAACATCTATTACTATAGCTCGTGGCACGAAACGTTGAAGGCTTTCCAAAAGACGTGCGGTATTACGTCTTTTGACAAGCTGGAAAGGTGGAAGAGTATCAAGTCTTAAACCTAAATCTCTGTAAAAAGGGCAAGATATTACGAAAGTAGATAAAATAAAAGCAACATTTTGTAATATTTCATCAACGCCTGTAGCATTAAAATCAATATTGCTTGTGGCGGTCACTTGATGTGTCATCCTATCAACCTTTCTTCTACGATACATGGAAAGATGTCAGCAATCTTTCTTAATATGAGCTTTTCATCGAAAAAAGAGCACTTTGTTATTTATGCTAAATGCTCAAAAGTTATGTCCGAAGCACACATTCACTATTGTATGTATACGATGCAATTTCCCTCTAAACAATTGCACAGCTTTTAGGTTCCACATTCATCCCGCTTCTTTAATTGGATTTCACATGCTAATCACTTTTTATCTTATTAGTGCGTAATAAATTACATACAACCAACTTAAACAACCATGTATGATCGCCCATATTATTGAATGATTTACACTCCAAGAAATAGTAATGGCCAATACAGAGCCAAAACTAATACCGCTCTTAATAACTGTTTTATTTTCCATTTTCTTCACCTTCTTTACTTTTCTAAATTCAGAAGTTTGCCTCCTCATCATTATTCCTCCTAATCATGTCATTAAAGTACGTATGACTGTAACATCTATCTTAGGTATGCAGTATTTGCTTCTTTTATTCCTTATAGATATTTCACTGCTAATAAAAATCGCAATGCACACGCCACTCATGTAGCTCTGGATTAAAAAAGAAATAGAAATTTCCATTATCAACGATATTGAAATACGCCTTCTCGTCTGAGGCAATTTGTAGTACAAATGGAAAATCCTCACCATAATCATGACCACTTTGGCAAAAAGCGGGATAGCCACCTATTTTATGAATTGCGTAAATTTCCTCTACGATATCATCGAAGTATTCAAAATCCTCCTCGTGCTCTATCCTCAAAATTTCATCCTCAACATCAGATGGAATCCCTCCTCCATCCCATGTCGGATAATCATTATCAATAAGTTTTGGAATAAGCGGGAAAGCACGAATACGATCATGCTGCCAATTTTGCTGGATTAATCCTTCTATAGATGTATATGCTCTTATTTCAAAAAAACGGCTAAGATCATCTTCTATAAGGTGATCAAATATTTCTTCATTGATAAATAACGTTAGCAGCTCAATATGCTTTAGTGATGCGGGTAGAAAAGGAAGGTCCCTTAAAAATAATGTAGCTAGTGGCTGGAACCCTTGTGGCCACTGTTCTGCCGGTAAGGACCAGCCTACATAGCCAATCCAACTTTCATGCATATCATGTGTAGGTCTAACTCCACCTGTTTTAAAGATGGTTGCCTGTCTCACTAGCTGTGCCTTAATTTCATTAATTTTCATTAACTAACCCTCACTGCGACAAATACATTCTACGATATGATCATTAACCATCCCTGTTGCCTGCATAAATGAATAGCAAATCGTACTACCGACAAATTTAAAACCGTCTTTTTTTAATTGCTTGCTCATTCGATCACTAATTTCTGTTGTAGCAGGTACATCTGCTATGGACGACCACTCATTGATGATTGGCTGATGATCTACAAAGCCCCAAATATATTCAGAGAAGGAGCCATGTTTCTCCTGTATACGAAGAAAGGCTTGAGCATTCGTCACCACACTAGCAATTTTAAGCTTATTACGTACGATGCGAGAATCCTGACGAAGCTCCTGAAGCTTGTCTTCCGTATAGAGAATGATTTTCGAAGCATCGAATTGGTCGAAAGCTACCCGGTAGCCCTCTCTTTTTTGTAAAATTGTCCACCAGCTAAGTCCAGCTTGTGCTCCTTCCAGACAGATCATCTCAAATAAATGCTGATCATCATAGACAGGAATACCCCATTCCTTATCATGATACTCAACATATAAAGGTTCATCTAATTTGACCCAGTCACATCTTTTCATTTATATATCCTCCATTTTTATGTATCATTTAATCCCTGTTATACAAAGCCATCCTTTTTGTGTGTTTTCCTGTATAGTAACGGTTTGAAACCCAACACTTTCAAACAACTGCTTGATTTCAGGTTTTGTATTATAGGCTTTCATATGATAATTAATTTTATAAAGCTCCGAAATTATAATAAATTTCCCATCGTCCTTCAACACTCTATATACTTCCTTCACATCATTTGCTAAGTCTGGCCAAAAATAATGTGTTTGGAACGCTGTAATCGTATCGAAAAACTTATCTGAATACGGAATGCTCGAAACACTTGCTTGCGTCACGATCACTTTTCCATTTGCTACATCCATTTGATTTGTTTTTATGGAGTCTTTGATAGCTTGCTCAGAAAAGTCTATACCATAGATTTTACCACTTCGATTAATTTTCGATAAGGATTGAAGTGTTTTTCCACCCCCACATCCAATATCTAACACAATATCTCCATCATTTATTACTTCTTGTCTAATTAGCCAAGTATTCATACCACTATGTGCTTTATTCATAATTCGTAACATCAATGAACCTACGAATCCTCTTGGTTTCTTCGCTTGCTCAATTAATCGTTGTAAAAGCGTCATTTCAAATTTCCCCCTTGTCATTATCACTTTCAAAAATTTGCTCCGAACTAAGGATTAAGATGTCTGTTGTGGCTAACTTTGTTAAGGCTGCTTCCTTACTTAGATCAGTAGCGCCTGCGACTGCATCTTCTACAACAGTTACAGCAAAATCTCTAGCTAGAGCCCCTTCCACTGTTGCAGTGACACAGCCTTCTATAAAAATACCTGTTACTATTAAATCGTTGATGCCATTATTATTTAAACACGTTATTAAACTGGGATTACTAAATGCATCCGCTTCATTTTTTGAAAAACACAGACCCTTAACTCTTAAAAGTCGTTCATCCAACTCAGAACCTTTACTGCCTTTTAACGCAGTGAATTTTCGTAAAAGGTTGGAAAATAATTGCATTCGCTCAAATTCATTCTTAATATAGAGGATAGGGACATTCGACTTTTCAGGTCATTAATACAATTTAAAGTTGACTCAATTTGATGCTTTGCCACAGGCATTCGGGCTTGAGTACTAAGGTAATCATTTTGAATATCAAGTATCAGTAACGCTTGCTTCAAAATATTAACCTCCCTATATTTTTATATCTCATATTTTTACGTTCTAAAAAACAAAAAGTTTCAATTTTTACCATTTTAATCAATTATACCTCGGCATAATTGCGTCCGGAATCGGCTTTGGGCTGGCACAAAGCACTCCTTTCCGATTCCGTGACATCCGCCGGAGGCTTTGGGCCAACAGATGTTTTTTGCGCGAAAGCGAAGCGTCAGCGGCATGATGTTTTTTGCGCGAAAGCGAAGCGTCAGCGGCATGATGTTGGTCACTCAGTCATCGCCACAGGACGTGGCGTTCTTAGACTGAGTTCCTCTATTTCAGTGGATGTGTTTGGACACCCGCTGAAAAATGACTTTAAACCGCATTCATCTCATCACCTATAGAGGTGGCTGACTTCTGTAACTGACATTTGTAGTTGACCCTTTACTTTCGCTATAAAAGACATTTGCTGAAGCTGAAAAAAGTTAAAAAGGAGAATCGATATGATTAAACAAGCCGTCATGGAAGATGCCCAAACAGCAGCATTATTAGCACTACAACTTTGGCCAAATCATACGTTTGAAGAATTTAGCGAGGAGATGGCCCAACTAATTAATGCTGAAAACGCTACGATTTTCCTTGCCTATGAGGATGAGGAAGCAGTCGGTTTTGCTCAATGTCAACTTCGAACAGATTATGTTGAAGGTACCCACTCAAGCCCAGTCGGTTATTTAGAAGGACTCTTCGTAAAAGAACAATATCGACAGAAAGGCTTTGCAAAGCTTCTTATCGAGAGGTGTGAGCATTGGGCTAAACATAAGGGTTGTTTAGAATTCGCTAGTGATTGTGAACTGCAAAACCTCGAAAGTTTAGCAGTCCATCTTAAATTAGGTTTCGTAGAGGCTAACCGTATTATTTGTTTTACGAAGGAATTATAAAAATGAGGTTAGCCCCCTACGGAATAACCTTATTCGCTATAACTCCTATAGCTGTGAGTAGTTAATTGCAAAAAGGAAAAAATCACAAGTGCTTTTTATACACTTGTGATTTTTATTTTTTCGATATATAAAGGATCTATTATAGGAACACAAACCTTAAAAGTCCTTTTATTTTGGATACTAAAAATTATGTAATATTTATTAATTTAAATATGTATTGTTTGAAATACTTCTTTCGCGCTCATCAATTACTAGATGGATAATAAATGCAAGTTGTTGCTCAATTCGTACGTTGTTAAGATGCAAGATGTCCGCAATTGCATTTTTTTGTTTCTCTTCTATTCCCACCTTCTCAAGCATTAACATAATTTCTTCCTTCGAAAGCCCAAACATACTTCTTTTCACCTCCAATTAAACCATTTATTATTTCATAATTATTATTCATTTTTCTCATACAACGAATAATACAACCAGTCCATTTCCTATTTTGACTAATTATAGGATATCACAAAGGACTTAATTAATCCAAAATCTACTTTAATTTAATAAAATTATATCCCCTATAAAAAATCAATATTATTATTTAATAATAATTTTTTATAAAAAACCTGGTATAATTTTTGTCATTTATTAATTCTATTATAAAAATAACAAGTCCATTTGTCGAATTTTAGCACAACTTAAAAGTCAAAAGACGAAAGCGCTTGCATTTATATTTGCTTAAGCAATTGAATGGATAAGAACAACAAACAAAATACACATTTTTTTAATATATATTAATCTTAATTATTTATTCCTCACCGTTATTTCAGTGCTTTTAGCTCACAAAAAAAGTAATTTCAAAATAAATAATTGAAACTACTTATCCTAATGCTTTATTCGGTTCCTACACTGTTTTGTTGATATTATTCTTCGGGGGATTTATGTTAAATTTTTGTAAATTTTCAACTGGTATTTGTAATTTTTCATCTAATTTCTCGATATTAGTTACTTGATTTAATATAACGTTCTTTGTCTTGTCACTAGTATTGACTGGCAAATTAACTATTCTTGACGTTGCATCAGTTTTCCATATTGTCTTGTTAGTATAGCCTTCGATGAATAATTGACTCTTCCCCTGTACAATAGCCGGTATTTTTACAGCAGTTAAATCTGTGTACACCATCTCAAGTAAAGATTGATTGGACATCGCTAAAAATGGACGATCTGCTTTATCAATTGTACAATGCTCAATACGCCCCATTGATTTATCAGACCAAACTATTGCATATGGGCCTTCATAACAGCAGTTAAATTCACTATTCGCAACTTCAAAAATTGCATCGATACAAGTAATCGCATTCCCGCTAATATGTTCAAAAGTACAATTATCAGTAAATAGTCGAGCATTATTTATATAAATGTGATGACTTTTGAGCTCTCGAATTGTTGTGTTCTGAAGCGTAATCTTGGCGTGATCATTGCCATAAATACCACCTGCCCGCCCAAATTGAATCATGCACTGGTTGAGTTTTAGCGCGCTTGAGTCGATAATAAAGTGAAATTGCGGGTGTTCCTGGAGATCGCACTCTGTCATTGAAACATCGGCTTCGTTGACAATCGTAATTCCTGTTGCTTCCCCTTTATTTATCCTACATGTACGAAACTCCGCTTTACTATTTTCAATTAACAACTGTGATTTCCCATGTCGATGTATCTTACAATCATACAATACCGCCTGAGATTTCTCACCAAGATAAAGCCCATTTCCTACTCCATCAGAAAAGATGGAATCTGTCACCAACAATTCACTTTGATGAACAACCAAGTGAGTATCTTGATGCTGCTTAATTTCACAGCCATCCATTGTTAGTTTCGAGCTATCGAAAACTTGCATCCCTACATCTTGCCCTTGGTGAATAAGTGTATTGGTCATTGAAATTGAGCTGGAGCCTGCTACAATTTGTGCCTTTTTATGTCCATGAATTTCACAATCTACAAGCTCCATTTTTACATTACGTATTGCAAAAATACCATTTTTACACCCTTCCAACAGCATGCAATTCGTCAATGCGATTTCACTATTTTGCACATTAATTTGAGCTTTAACATGATGCTGGATCGTTGTATCCACTAGAATAACGCTTGAGCCATTATCAATATTTAAGCCAAAATGATTGATTGGGCTCGCTAAAATATCAACGTTTTTCATCATTAAACTACCGAAGCTTACGGTCACTTGTGCCTGCACCATTTGCTGCTCAATGATACAGTTTTCTAACTGTAAATCTCCCTTTACATAAATGCCTTGCCCTTGAGTAAAACGGAGATTTCGCATATTTACAAGTGTCCGATAACGTATAAAAACGCCACCTTTTACG
This sequence comes from Lysinibacillus xylanilyticus, assembly GCF_001183605.1. Taxonomy (GTDB): domain Bacteria; phylum Bacillota; class Bacilli; order Bacillales_A; family Planococcaceae; genus Lysinibacillus; species Lysinibacillus xylanilyticus. The sequence continues at coordinate 1,511,933 of NZ_LFXJ01000005.1, forward strand.
ATCACATTCCCCACTCCATAAAGTGTCAGCCTTTTGGAAATTTCGAAGCTTTCTTCATATATCCCATCCTGGATTTCAATAAAATCCCCTGGCTCTGCCTCTTGAATCGCCTGCCCAATGCTTTGGTATCGGTGCATAATACTTCTCTTTACAACAAGTGTCGCCATCTCTACACTCCTATTGTCGGTTTTATTTTATTTATATCCCCATTGAACTTCCTATTATTCAATTTTGTACAAATAATTTACAACTGTTTTTTATTTAGAGTTACGACAATACGATTTATGTATCCCTACGAATTCACCTTTCCTTCTAAATCACATAATAAAAATAAAACCAGCAACTAGGCGATTTTCTCGTCAATTGCTGGTTTAACTGATTATTAATTTTCAGTGTAGCATTTACTGTTGATATGATTCCGAATTAAATGCAATTTCAGAATTCCAATAAACTTAATTACAATTTAAATTTCCTAACGAGGTCGTTCAAATTATCTGCCATATCCGCTAAATTGGCTGAACTGTTTTTGATTTCATCCATCGAGCTGGCTGCTTGTTCGATTGTTGCTGAAGTTTGTTGTATGCCTGCAGCAGATTGCTCTGATACAGCGGCAATTTCGTCCACTGATTTATTAATATTTACAGTGTCATGTACTACGTCTTCTAGCTTTGTCGTCATGCTGTCAATGTTTGTTGACATCGAGTAAACAGCCTCTGCAATCAGGCTGAATGTGTCATTTGTAGAAGCAATTTGAGTTGTACCTTTTTCAACCTCTTCATAGCCATTTTCTAGTGAGGATGTCACCATGTTAGAATCTTGTTGAATTTTTTGTACAATGCCTGTGATATCGTCCACTGAAACGGCTACTTGTTCAGCGAGTTTACGAACCTCATCTGCAACAACAGCAAATCCTTTACCATGCTCCCCAGCTCTAGCCGCTTCAATCGCTGCATTTAGTGCCAGTAAATTCGTTTGTGCAGCAATATCCTGAATCACTGCCACGATTTTTGAAATTTCCTGTGTTTGTTTACTTAATTCATCCACCTTATAAACTGCATCCTTCACAATATGATTGATGGATGTCATTTGCTCAGTTGAAGCGGCCATTAAACCTTGGCCTTCTTTCGTTAAAGCCATGACATTTTGGGAATATTGTTGAACATCCGTACTACTTTTACTGACATCTGTCATTTTAAATGTGAATTCTGTCATTGTTGTTGCTACATCTGATGCATTACTTGCCTGCACTTCTGTGCCACTCGCGATTTCAGTGACTGTGTCGACAATTTGTTCCGTACCCGTTTTAACCTCAGTCGCTGATTGCATAAGCTCTTCACTATGCGCAGCTACGTCATTAGAAACTGATTGAATTTGCTTTAATAGACGGTTCAAAATATCGGACATCGTATTTGTCGCCGCTGTAAGCTGGCCTACTTCATCTTTTGATTTCACAACAAGTTCGGGGTCACTTAAATCACCTTCAGTAATTCGTTGCATACGATTTGTCACAGCGATGATTGGTCTTGAAATGATTCGAGCAGTTAACAACGCAATCATGATGGAAACAATCACAATCACAACACCGACGACTATACCTGTAAGCTGCTTAGTCTCTCCTGCGCTGACAATGTCTGCACCAGTCGCATTAATCAATTGCTTACGATGCTCTGCTAAGTCCTCAAAGCCTTCACGTATTTCCGTAGCCTCATCACTCATTGCTGCTAAATTTTTTATTGCTTGTTCAGTTTGGCCTTGATCGTAAACAGTAAATACTTCTTTTTCAACATAACTGCTCCATTCTTTAGCCATTTCCGCAAATTTATTGAAATCACCTGTTTCTGATACAGCTAAACGTAATTTTTCATTCTCATCAGCACGCTTGACATTATCTTCAAAAATTTTCTTATACTTTTCATCACCAGAAAGTACATATCCTCTAGCTGCCGCAATTCTTAGCCCAATCGTTTGAGCTTCTTCATAATCTGTTATCAGTAATTGCAAATCTTCATCTATAATTTGTTCAGTTGCGCTGTTGCTTTGGTTGACTGCATAAAAATTGTAACCAATGTATAAAACCACTACTGCTACTACAATGCTGAAGGAAAAAACGATTCTTTTACTAATTGACTTAAAATTCATTTCAAATTCTCCTTACTTTCCAATGCAATAATGTGCATTGTCATAAATTTGCATACCATTAATAATCTAACACTCCAAAGCTAAGTTTGGATTGATTTGGTATTTTTCCTGAATTAAACGAAATAACTAGTTAATTTTTATGTAATTTTTAGCTGATTATACAATCTATAATTTCCAGACAGACGGACTACCCCTAAAAATAAAAGTAGGTCTTTTGATACAAAAAAGAACAGCCTTAAAAGCAAGCTGTTCCTTCTATTTAAATATTAATCCCAATAATTAAAGATAACATCTCCTAATGTTTTACTGTCAAAGTGTGAAATGTATTTCCATTCCACCTCAGATAAGCTATGCAACTCTTTATCTCGAGTCAACAATGTATTTAATGTATCGGCAGTAAGACATTTACGCATCGGAAAATATTTGTGTAAGTGATCCTTTGTTAAAAAACGGGAGCGATCTTCATCGAACTTAGCAAACGCAATATAAGGCATCAACCTGTGATGAAGAATCGTCAAACGTTCATCTTCCAGCTGAATCACCGCTTGCATATAAACAAAATGAGGTTGATTAATAAATTGTAAAGCTTTTGCTCGTTGTTCACTTGTCACTAAATGATAAACCATCGACTGGAAAGAACGCATATCCTGTTCGATCAAATGATCTGAATCAAAACCTGAAATCCCTTTAGTTAATCGCAACGAATCACCCCTTTATTATTGTGTCTATATGACCTTCTATTAAAGATGGGTAGATTCCTTCAAAAATGATTTATTTTCTTGTTATTTGATAATCAATTTCTAAAAAAGTCAGACAAAAAAAGGATTACTTAAAAGCATGTAAATGATTGATATTTAAATGAAGGCTGTTTTCGAAAAGATGCAGTTTAGTTCAATAAGAAATTTGATAAATTCAATTGTTTTTATATCGCATTAGTGAAAAGTTGGAGAATACCGAAATAGTGATTATTTAGCTACAGACTAAGATGCAATACAATCTAAGTGATAAGTCAATTTCTATCTAGAGAATTACTTCGATTTCACAAAAAAGCAGTATTTGTATATGTATAAATGCAGGTATAAGTATGACGAATGGAATAAAACTGTTCAACACTTGGAATTAGAAAAAATTGAAATTGAAGGATAATAGACAATTCGAACATACGGCGTAATACAGATGGCAAAAAAACTTAGGAGAATAATTAATGAATTTCAAATTAAATGAGCCAATATCTAAGCACATCTCTTAGATATTGGCTCTGTAGAAGTGAACTTGCTATGGTCGATTCCAAATAAATGTTGTAACAATATACGGCAAAAGTATGGCAATGACAAAAACGAACAAATTTCCTGATAATCCTATTACTTTCAATTTTCCTTTAGAATACAACAAAGCTAAGATAATCCCTATTATAGGTCCTGTAATTAATACACTTCGCCATACTATACCTGGAACAAGATCAATATTAAACAAGGTTAGTGCATAAAAAAGTAAGTTAAAGATAAAAACATAAATTGATAAATGTTTCATAGCTAGGCTCCTTTTTGATTTCAGACTATTTATAATATACGTACAATAATGTAGTTAAGTTTCGCTCTTGAACTTTTTATTTATAATGAAAAAGCTTATTGTTAATACGAACTGTTAGGAATTTGAAACGTATTCCGAAAAAATGTGCATTAGAAAATAGTCAAACCAGAAGCAACAATCTTTGAGAAAACAGCCTAAATGAAAAACAGACCCTCTTATGTAGCAGAGGGTCTGCTTTTCATTTTTCGCTCAAATTTTTCAGTTTATCGCCTAACTTTTTCTTTTTATCGGACACTTTTTGAGATTTATCGAATTCTTACGCCCCTACAAACAGCACTGCCTGTCCAATTGCAATATAAAAGGCTTCATGCTGTATCGGGCTGTTGTCTTCTATTTGCAAGGTGATCTCGAAATGAGTCTCTTGAAAAATAGCCTGCCAGCGTGCAATCGGTTGATCATCTAGAGAAAATACTGACCAGTCTTCCATTTCCTTATTCAGTGTTATTTTTTGGACGCCATCTGTGATAATTAAATCAGGGATCATAATTTGCCAGCCATCATAAGCAATCATATACTCTTTGCCTGAAACAAAATCCTTCCCTTTAAAGTGTACTCGACCACGACGCGACATCTTCTTACAGGTGAAAAGAGGCTGACCATTGACATCGCTGACATCGAAACGTACAAAATAGCGATAGTCCATTGTGCGGTCAAACACCTTTTTCAATCCATTCGAATAAACGCGTTGAACAGTAGACGATATTTCCCCCGCATCATTTTTAATTGCTACTGTCTCTGTTGACTCAATCGCCGCTGGTTGTTTATATGTATAACTCTTCAATCCGTTCGCTCCTTCATTCTGTTGCTTCCTATAAACTAACATAAAATAAGCGCCAAATACAAAGGTTGTATTTGGCGCTTGATATTTTATTTATTTTGCTTTGGAACTTCTACTGTGAATGACTGGAACTTCACTTCTTTTAGTGACGACTTATCGAATGGTATTTTTGTTTCTGTGCCATCCTTATTAATTTGTACACCGCCTCCGCCTGAAGGAAGCATTAAATATGGAGTAATCGTTAATTTTTGAACATCGACTGAAATTGGGTCAAAGGATTTAGTGCTACTAAAGTTCCAAACACCCTTATCGAAATGACCTTCTCCGCCACCAGAATGCGAAGTAATCTCCTTGCCATTTTGATCGGTAATACGGAATTCTATAAACGATGCACCTACTTGTGAATTATCAATTGTCCCCTTTTCAGTAGCTTTATAGTCAAGTGCTATACCTGATGGGCTAAATGAAATTTTGGACACATCTAGTTGAATGCCCTCTGCTTTTTGCTGATGGTTGACTGGAACATAAACAATATCCGTAATTTTTTTAACTGGCGCTTTGAATTCCCATTTTTCCCCTCCTTTGCCTTCCAGCACTAAGCCCATTTCAAAGGAATCTGGCATGTTATCCTTCACATCAAATGTCGCGATACCAGTACGAACTGTAGGACTTAAAACTTTTTCACCATAGGAACCAGAACTCGCCTCAGGATTTTTACCACTTATTGTGAAATCTAGCCCTGCACCAAAGTATTCATTACTTAATTCCTTTTCAGAATTAATTGTAAATCCTACCGTAATATTAGATTCGTCATAAAGGATTTCATCTAACGTCACAGAAATACCGTTAATTGTATGCTTTTCTCCAATAGTACTTGTTAACCCTTGTTCACTAGCTTGTTTTAACCCGGGTAAGCCTGAATTACTAAATACCGACCCGACAATTGGTAGCTGTGATAATGTGCTTGCGAAAGTTGGTGATACATATGCTGCGGAACCTACCATAATACTAAATGCAGCTGCTGCACTTGCTACATACAATAATGGTTTACGTTTGCTTTTTCTTTTAATTTGCACAGGTGTTTGAGTCATATTTGTTTGCTCCTCTGCTTGTTTAATTCCATTTGCAATCGCTGCTCGTACCTCATCTCTTGGGAATTCTGGAAGGGTACTGTTTTCATTAAATGGCTTTTTCATTGAACGTTGCACTCCTTTCTAATTCTCGTTTTAATTGCTTTTTCCCACGATGCAAATACGTTTTAATAGTGCTAACTGGCTTTTCCATTACTCCTGAAATTTCTTTAATCGATAAATCGTGATAATAAAATAAAATAATGGCCATTTGCTGAGAATGATTCAAATTCTGAATAGCTTCCGATAAATCGATTGGATTTGCTATAACATTTTCTTGCTCCTGTAAACGATTTAATAATTCACTTTCTTCATAAGGAATGATTTTCTGCCCTTTTTTTAGCACCCTATAGCATTCATTTATTAAAATGCGAAACAGCCATGTGGAGAAAAATTCCGGATGCTTTAGCTGATGAACGGTTAGATAAGCTTTACATGCCGCTTCTTGAATCGCATCTAGTGCATCCTCTTTTTGGCCAACATAAGAAAGCGCAGTATAGAATAATTTTTCTTCCTCTAGAATGAGTAGTTGCTCAAATGCATCCTTATTCCCTGTAATAGCTTGTTTGACGATTGATAAGTCATGTTCCATGCTGTTGCCTCCTTTCAATACTTAGAGTCAATATCTCTATCAAAAGGTTTCACTTTGACTAAATTCTTTTTCATTAATATAACGTGAGTTTGATTTCGAATTATTACATCAGAGGCGGTTCAATTCCTATGTAAAAAAACTACACCTCCAATTGTTAGATGCTGTGTCTAACAATTGGGGTGCAGTTCATTATTGGGTGCTTTTTTTTACTATTTCAAGGAATTTTTCGAATGCCTGTTTATTTTGTATTTCATAAGTTTTGTTATTAAATTTTACTAGTCCGTCTTCATTGATATCAATATTATGCAAAGCGTTGTTGTGATAAATAACCAAAGAGTATCCGATCCCATAAGTAAAATTAGAGTTGCTATTTCGTTTTATTTCTAGTTTTTCTAGTGAATTTATGAAAGTTGGAAATAAAGTACTATCTTTTTTGATAGATGTAGTGTTTATCTCTGCATCTCTATTTATGACAGTAATATTATGGGTTTCCTCTGCTAAAGAATCTGTATCGAAAAAATCTTGTACAAGATTTTTTGTTTTGTATTCATTAAAAAAATATAGTGAGACCATTGCTATTAAAAAGAAAGCTATAATAAAACTTATTTTTTCCTTCATTTTAAGCAACCCCTGATTAAAATTTTAACCTTTTTAGGGTTTTTAGTCAAAATCAGGTTGTTAAAAGGCTACTTTTTTTCCCTTTATATAGTAAAAGAGAGAAAGGAGAGTGGAACCATATAAGAAGCTGGGACAAAGCTGGTCAAAACCATAAAAATATACATATTTCCAGCCTCTACTTCACTATTATACAAAAAGATAATACTTCTTACCTAATCGTTTTTTACTCTTTGTCGAAATATAAAAATACTGCTTATTATTCCAAGTCCACCAAATAACAAAATCCATTTTTTATTAAAAAAAAGTCCATACACCAGGATTGCACTACTAATAATTCCACTTGAAAAAGTGCTAAATACTATGGACTTTTTTTGGGGTTTAGGGAATTGAATTGAAGTCTCCAGATTTTTATTTCCCCAGTTACAAGCCACATCCATGATACTAAGTAATTTGTCTAACATCTGTTTATCCCTCTTTCCCCTAATTTTTAAATACGATGTAAGAAAATAAAGCATTGGATAGAGCACCCAAAAAAGCTAACATTGAAATTGATAAACAAACCATTCCAATAACCTTTTTCGTCTTGGATAATAAAATAAACCCTAAGATTAGCAGGACGATTGCTACAATGATATTAAACACGATAAAGAAAGGTGTTGTTCCTTTAAGAAAGTCTATAATACCCCAAAATAAACTCATTGCTCTCCCCCTATTGTATATTTGACATTGAGCGCCTACTCAAAGATACTTGCTACCAACTGCTTAGTCATAAATTGAAATGCGGCAAAATGATCACAGTCCATTGATACTCCATCTTTACTGGCAATACTAGAAAGTAGTACGCTGAAAGTCGAAAATGCTAGCTTTTCAGAAACCTTTAATTTTAGATTTCCTCGTTTGATAGCAGTTCGAAAAAGATTACTACTATCAAATGTTAGTTTTTCTTTCATTTCCTCCGATAGTTTACTAAAAAATGATGTGAAATCGGTCGTTTTTACGTCATAAAGAAATGGTTTGCTTTCGTATTCATAGTAAAGTTGGATTATTGCTGTTTCAAAGCCGGACTTTTCAGGGCATTGTTCAATTCGCTTAATAAAATCCCCATAAATAGTTTCTTGAATGTCATACAAAACTTCAAAAAAAAGTTCTTCCTTACTTGAATATAAATTATAAAAAGTCCCCGTTGATATTTCTGCTTTTTTACAAAATGCACCAATACTCGTTTCTTTATAACCCTGAGAAATCCAAAATGCCATACACTCATCTTTCAATTTACTTTTAATCAGAAATTTATCTTCTTCTGAAAAAACTTTTTTTCCTCTCGCCATAGGTCAATATCTCCTTTATGAATATTTTACACGAATATTCACATGATATATTCACATGTTACCATCAATACCATTTCTTGACAAGGTATTTAAAAATAAGGTCTCCTTCATATGTTGGGAGGACGTTCAATCCGTCACTTAGGCTCTGCTATCTTGCATTTTGTTCGTTCTATCCACGACTTTGTTTGTTCTATCCACGATTTTAATTGTTCTTTCCACGACTCTGGCTCTTCTATCCACGATTTTAATTGCTCTATCCACTTCTTTGGCTCTTCTTTCCACGATTTCGATTGTTCTTTCCACGACTTTGGCTCTTCTATCCACGATTCCGATTGTTCTTTCCACGGCTTTGGCTCTTCTATCCACGATTCCGATTGTTCTTTCCACGGCTTTGGCTCTTCTATCCACGATTTCGATTGTTCTTTCCACGGCTTTGGCTCTTCTATCCACGATTCCGATTGTTCTTTCCACGACTTTGGCTCTTCTATCCACGATTCCGATTGTTCTTTCCACGTCTTTGCCTCTTCTATCCACGATTCCGATTGTTCTTTCCACGACTCTGGCTCTTCTATTCACGATTCCGATTGTTCTTTCCACGTCTTTGCCTCTTCTATCCACGATTTCGATTGCTCTATCCACGTCTTTGCCTCTTCTATCCACGATCCCGATTGTTCTTTCCACGATTTTGCCTCTTCTATCCACGATTCCGATTGTTCTTTCCACGACTCTGGCTCTTCTATCCACGATTCCGATTGTTCTTTCCACGACTCTGGCTCTTCTATCCACGATTCCGATTGTTCTTTCCACGACTCTGGCTCTTCTATCCACGATTCCGATTGTTCTTTCCACGACTCTGGCTCTTCTATCCACGATTCCGATTGTTCTTTCCACGACTCTGGCTCTTCTATCCACGATTCCGATTGTTCTTTCCACGACTCTGGCTCTTCTATCCACGATTCCGATTGTTCTTTCCACGACTCTGGCTCTTCTATCCACGATTCCGATTGTTCTTTCCACGACTCTGGCTCTTCTATCCACGATTCCGATTGTTCTTTCCACGACTCTGGCTCTTCTATCCACGATTCCGATTGTTCTTTCCACGACTTTGGCTCTTCTATCCACGTTTCCGATTGTTCTATCCACGTCTTTGCCTCTTCTATCCACGATTCCGATTGTTCTTTCCACGGCTTTGATTGTTCTACCCACCTCTTTTGCCAATCTATCCGTCACCTATGTTTCTACAAAAAAAGTAGGCTACTTCATTTAAAGTAGCCTACTAAACTCTTCTTTATTTATCCAATTTAAAAGTAATGTCGCCAACTCCGATTTCTGAGTTGATCTCTATTTTCACATCTGCTTTGTCATACGCTTCGTTTACATAAACCCCTTTGCCTTTAGAAATTAAGCCCTCTATACTTGAAGTGCCGATGCCTTCTTCCGTCGTAAGCTTTACCCCAACTTTTGATGGTAAAATGACAGTAGTTTGACCAACACCTGTTTCAATATTCGTTTCGAAGCTTTTTTTCCAATCACCACCTAAATTCACATTAAGATCGCCAACACCCGTGTCAATATTTAATTTTTCTAGCTGCAGCCCTCGTAAGTCTAATTCTGCATCTGACGCGCCTGTTTCAATTGATAGATCCATTGGAATATCTTCATTCAATTCGATATCCCATATATTTTTTATTTTCCCAAAACGCACGCTAGTTGAACCTTTATGGTCAATCGATACTTTTCCAGTCTTGCCGCGTAAGTCATATTTTACTTTTGGAGCCAGTTTATCAATATTGTATTGAGCACTACCTTCAACCCAATCCTTGGCACCATTTTTAACCGTGATCTCTCCAACACCAAGCTGTAATTCAACATCTAACCTCTCTGCTTTATCCTTTTCTACAAGAATCGTTTCTTCTTTGGTTTTACCTGGTATGACTGAATTGCACCCCGATAACGCAATTAATGATGCGCCTATAACCAAACCAAATCCCATAATTTTTTTCAATGTAATTTCCTCCCGCTATATAATATTCCAATAAATTCATTATATAGGAATTTTCATAAACAAAAACGACCCTCCGCTTTAAAATCTTCTAAGACCTAAGACGTAGTGAGCACTCATTCCATGGATATGTCAAAAATGAACCCCGTATGAAAACATCATATTCATACGGGGTAGCAATTAATAGGTGAAAATACGTGAATCATTATAGAGAATAGATGTATTCCCTTCATGATCCAATGCATGTATTAGCAATTGAGAAGTAGCTATTTCTGATTTTAGAGGCACTGATATTAATTGCGCATTATTCGAATCAACTGTTTTCTCAATACGCTCTGCCCCAGTGTCTATTATTAATTTTTCAATGTTATGATTGTTAAGTAATGGAATAACAATATAGTGAATGTCTTTCAAATAAATAGCAACCATTGTATCTAATTCACTCTGGATATATTGATCCAGTGCATAGCCTTTTCCATCATGCTTGAATATTGCAATACCTTGAAAGCCATTCTCCGAAAAATAGCCAATTCTATACTGTTGTATCGTTATTGTACCATTCATTTTAACAGTATCTGGATGAAACGGGCCCAGTTCTACAGTATTTCGAATTTCTGCTTCATTCTGTACGTAAACACGATAGCCAATTCGTTCAGACATATTCCCTAAAATGGCGATAATAATGACGATACATAGTAATACTCGCCAAAACCATTTTTTCATGAATGCTAATATCGCAAAAATAAATAAGAACGCAGAACTCACTAATCCTACTCCCATCCATGGTCGTGTTAATACGCTATAGTCTTTAACCTTTCCAGTCTTTTCTGGATAGAGATTTGAATCTACAAGTGTCGACGTCGTTGAATGAATATCATTTTGGAGAAGCATCATATATAAGCCAATTAACAGACAACCCGATACGACTACAGTTAGGATAATAGGCGTTAATGGTTTTCGTCTCTTCGTTGACTGATTGATTTTTCGGAAAGTTTTCATATGACTTTTATGAGAGAATTTACTTTCCTTATAAATTTGATTGATGGCATTACGAATCTGATCCATATTCGAATCCCTCCTCCAATAGCGTGATGCCAACCATTTGACGCGCTCGCCTTAAGCGAGTTTTCACCGTATTTTCTGGTAGCTTTAACAGTACTGCAATGTCCTTTAAGGAAAACTCTGCAAAGTGAAATAGTAGTAGTACATCTTTGTATTTCGTTGGAAGTTTTTCAATCGATGCCACGAGCAATGCATCCGTCTCTCCCAACACTACTTCCCTCTCAGGATTATTGGAATGGCTCTTTAATTTGTTCCAATAATCAATGACTTGTATTTTTTTATAGCGCCAGCTTGAGAGATAACTATGGCAATTGTTAATCGCAATTCGATATAAGTAGGTTTTGACTGAAGACTCTTCTCGAAATTGCTCCATCTTTTCATAGTATTTAACAAATGTGTCTTGTACCAAATCCTCTGCCACTGTCCAATCTTGTACATATGTAAAGCATACGCGTAATAAATAATCCCCGAACATTGCCATGGCTCTAGTTAAGTGAGCGTCTTTCTGTTCTTTTAACATTTTGCTCGCCCCCACAAAAGCATTTACAGTTAGACTGTTGAACAATAAAAAAGTTTCATGAAAAAAATTTTCCATGAAACTTACATGTTAAGGGGTATCTTCTCCCTCCACTAAAGCTTTTAAGTTAGCTAGAGAAGCCTCGTAGCCACTCGTATTAAAAGTGACCTTGGTGCCATTTTTTTCTTCCTCTAATACTATAGCTATCAGTGATTCTTCTATACCTAAGTAAAACGAAAACTCTCGATTTGGCGTTACATTTTTTATCGTTAACACCATCGGTAATTTTTCGGAAAGCTGATTATGTTCATTCGGCATTATCGAGAAAATTATCTCTTCTCCAGCCTCTAATTTAGGAATTTCCCAGATTGAATCTGGGGCGTACCATTGCGTCAGCTGCTGCTCCTCTGTGACAGCTCGCCAAACTGTAGCAATACTTGCATCAATCCAAATCGAACTTTTTTCTTGGTCCATCTTCGCATTCCTCCGTTTGTTAAATTCACTCCTTTTTCTGTAATTTTATCCTATTATATACTTCAATAACAATTACGACTTTAATTTTTTGTTTTTAGGTTTTGCTATCCTATTAAGAAAAAATCCAAATAAAAAGCGTGTTTTGATAATTACTTGATCAAAACACGCGTATAGACTATTTTTATGTTCTACGCATATAAGCACGAACTGTTAGTGGCGCAAAAATCATTACAACTATCGCAGCTCCAATAAGTGAAGCTGACAAATCCCAACCTATAGCTCCGGTATTTGTAAGTTCTCTGACGGCTGTGACAAGATGTGAAATTGGATTAATTTTCACAAACCACTGTAGGAAATTTGGCAAGGTTTCGGCTGGAACAAAAGCGTTAGAAAGAAATGTAAGTGGAAACAGTACTAGCATGGAAATTCCTTGTACACTCGAAGCTGTTCGTGCAATGACACCAAAGAAGGCAAAGATCCAGCTAATAGCCCAAGCACAGACAATAACTAAAAGCCCTGCAAGTACAACGTAACCTAATCCCCCTTCTGGTCGATACCCCATGATATAGCCCATGGTAAAAGTAAGTACAGTAGCAATAGTGTAACGAATCGTATCCGCCAAGAGAGCTCCGGCCAGTGGTGCAATACGTGCGATAGGCAGTGATTTAAATCGATCAAACACCCCTTTATCCATATCTTCACGTAATTGGACTCCCGTAACGATTGAGGTAGTGATGACAGTCTGCACGAGAATTCCTGGAATGATGACTGGTAAATAGTTTTGGACATTACCCGAAATGGCTCCCCCAAAAATGTAGGTGAACATGAGGGTGAAAATTATCGGCTGAAGTGTTACATCAAACAATTGCTCAGGTGTACGTCGAATTTTTAATACACCTCGATAGGCCATCGTTAACGAATTTCTTAAAGATTGATTGAAGCTTGGCTTGTTTAGTAATTGACTTTTCATACTCTTTCCCCCTCTACTTGCACAGAGCCTTTGAGTTCTTGAGGAACATTCTCACCGGTAATGGTTAAGAACACTTCATCTAAGGTCGGTTTTTGTACGCTAAACTCGTCAAGTTGTATTCCTTTTTGACGAAGTGCGATAAGTAAATCAGTAACCGTGTCAACATTTGACATCGGGGCCGTAATCTTTCCGATGCCCTGTGTTACTGTTGTTTTTACTTTAAGTATTTGTTCTACGATTTCACGAGCAACTATGATCTCCTGGGGATTTTGAATGTTCAAATGTAAAGATGATGTACCTACAGATGCCTTTAGTTCATCGACTGTCCCCTCTGCAACAACTCGACCATGGTCAATAACGGCAAGTCGATCTGCCAGCTCATCAACCTCTTGAAGATACTGTGTCGTTAACAGAACTGTTGATCCTGTATCTACTAATCGACGAATTGTGTCCCACATTTGATTTCGTGTTCGTGGGTCTAACCCTGTAGTCGGTTCATCTAAGAAAATCAATGGTGGCTGTGCGATAAGACTGGCAGCCAAGTCCAAACGACGGCGCATACCGCCAGAGAAATTTTTCAAGGGACGTTTGGCGGCTTCTGATAAACCGAACTCTTCCAGTAATTCAGCTGCTTTATTTCGGGCCTCAGTACGTCCCAATCCTAGCAAACGAGAGAAAATTATCAAATTTTCCGTTGCACTAAGCGACTCGTCGACCGAAGCATACTGACCAGTGACTCCGATTAATTGACGTACAATGTGCGGGTCTTTCACTATGTCATAACCGAATATTCGTGCCGACCCAGCATCTGCACGTAGTAGGGTTGCTAGCATTCTGATAGTAGTAGTCTTGCCTGCACCGTTGGGACCAAGTACGCCATAGATAGTACCAGCGCGTACGTTTAGATCGACACCATCTACTGCACGATTATCTCCAAAATGTTTGATAAGACCCCGTGCTTCAATGGCCCACTCACTATTTGCTAACGAGCTTTTCATTCTATTCACATTACCCATTGTAATTCCTCCTCGCTAATTACCATCGTTTCATATTTCATGAAACGGATGAAAATCACTTTTATAGATGTTATTTAATTATCTATAAACGGATGATACAACAAGTTTATGAACTGAATGTGAAACGAATAATCTAAGACATTCATTGAATTTGATCAGCCGTATGTTTACCAAGCAATACTACAGCGTTTTTGAACTAATCCTCGTATTTTGCGTCACCCTATATAAATTCATTGCACCGAGAGCGACAGCTATTGCAACAATGTCCAGCGCTACTTGATAGCTTGAAAATACCGTTACCATATAGCCATATAACGAAGGAGCGATTACAATAAAAAACTGATTCAACGTCAAGGCTGCACTCACAGTTAGACCAACATAATGTGGATGCGATTGCTCTGTGACACAAGCAATAAACAACGAATACCAGCCAAGTGCTACGAAGCCTAATAAGAAACAACAGAATAGCATCAGCACTTGCGCTTGTAGCATAAGTGGCAATATGACAGTAAGAATAACTGCACTAACCATTACTATCATTAATAAATATTCCCGCTTCTGTGCAAAGAATTGATCACTAATCCACGCTATGGCTACCCTTCCAATCATTCCGCCGATTAATAAAAGGCTTAAATACTGCCCCGCCTCTGTTAAGGAATAACCTCCTTCTTGATGTAAATAACTCATGAAATGAGCAACGAGTATCATTTGTAAGGTCATCATGACAATTCCAACAATATAGATTGGATATAAGTCTTTATTATTTTTAATAGCTTCTAGCTTCTCTTTAATAGTGACAGAGGTTGCAGCTACTGCTACGCGATTTTTAGGCTCCTGATAAATTAGTAAAAAGAGCAGTCCTCCTCCAATAGCCACGAAGCCTTGTACAAGATGCACCGATGTTAGGCTATGATGATAATACATATATGTGAGAATGGCTGACGCTAAGGCACCGCCAATTGGGATGCCTGTTTGTCGAATGCCAATCGCCAGCCCGCGATGTTTATCTGGAAACCATTTCACAATTGCTGTGCTGCCCCCCGTTTGTGCACTTCCGTACCATACGCCCACGATTAATAATAAAAGTATCAACACTGCGTAATTATTTACTAACATGAGAAGTAGCGCTGAGAATCCTAGTAAAATGGATCCCCATCCGATAATTTGTTTTTCTCCTTTTTTATCCATTAAATAGCCGAACAGCATCATCGAAAAGATTGGTCCAATATTAACGGCAGAAACGATAAACCCTGTTTGAAACGATGATAAATTCCATTCGATTTGATAAAATGTGGCAATTGGCCCCATGCCGTACGTCACAAAAGTTGCCGCAGTTTGGGACAGTGTAGCTACTAATACAATGATCCATTTATAATATGTATTCATAAAAATTCCTCCAATGCTGTTACACTAATTCATTAACTTTACGTATTTGAGTTTACGCTTGTCCTATGAATGCGTAAAATGGAGGAAAGTGATAGTTGCTATCAAAAAATTTTATAGGTGTGTGACATACAACATGAACATAGAAGAAATAGCATTAAAAATCGAAATTTTGGAGAGGCAAAATCTTAGTAAATCTGCTGAAATAACGAATTATACTCAATCTGCCTTAACTTCTAAAGTTAAGAAAATGGAGGGAGAAATTGGTCAGGAGGTGTTTAAACGTACACCGCAGGGCTTGAAGATTACGAATGTAGGAACACAATATTTAAAATTTTTAAAACTAATTACAGAAGAGTACGATGAATTTTTACAAGGAATTGGTTCAGCTCAAACGAATACGAAAATTAGCCTCGGCACTTCCCATACAACGATTAAAATTTATGGCGCATCCATTATGAATGCCTTGCAAACAAACAATATACGTTTAGATGTCGATTTCATTGTTGAATCTAGCACTTCCTTAAATCAAAAAATACATAATGCCGAAATGGATTGTGCTCTGACGAGTAATCCTATTAAACACTACCCTGATTTAAATTATGACTTGATTGCAACCGAAACATTTGAAGTCATTTCGAACGATTCTTATATTCTTGATTTTGAGAAACGTTCACCTGTTACACTACTTGTGTTAAGTAGAGGCTGTATGTATTCACGGGCGATGGCAGAGTGGTTAAAAAAGAATCATGTTCCGTTTACGATGAAGGAGATAAAATCGGTAAGTAGTATCCTTGATTTCCTACAAATAGATAATACGATTGCAGTGTTAAATACAAAACTAATTGATCTTTATAACTATTCCAACATTCACTATTACGATTTGCAGCAGCTAAACAAAGTAATAGAAACTGTCTTTATTTATAAGAAGAGCGAAAGTCAACAACCTTCTATTTTTCAACTAAAACATATTATTGAATCGTTGTTGCTGGAAGACCCTATCGAACAAAGCTAGTTCGATAGGGTTTGGAGATTTATCGCCCTAATTTTCAGGTTTATACCCGACTTTTTAAGTTTATCGCCTAACTTTTTTAATTTATCAGCCAACTTTCTTAATTTATCACCTAACTTTTTTAATTTATCAACCAACTTTCTTAATTTATCGCCTAACTTTAATTTATCACCCGACTTTCTTAATTTATCGCCCACCTCACAAAAAAATCAAAGAACAGCTAATCCTTGCGAGCCAAAATAAGGAAGCTGTGTCCAAGCGGCTACCTGCAATCTAACTAAACTTCCATCCCCTTGAATAGCAAATACAGAAACTGTCCCCTGATTTCCGTTCAGAGTGTAAAAATGCCGCCCATCTCTACTCACTCCAACATCCATCGGCAGTCCAGGTGCTGTACCGATTGGTGTACTAGTAATATGTCCTGCCACTGACAATACACCATTAGGATCGATTCGATAGGTGGAAATAGTGCCGCTTAAAGTATTAGTAATGAATGCAAAACGTTCGTCTCTAGTTGTGATTACCCAGCATGCGGTTTTATATCCATTTGGTATTGAGCCACTGATCACACGAAGAATCCCGTCGTTGCTCAATGAATAGGATGACAGGGCATTTGAACTTGCTTCAGTAACTAAAAGGATTCCAGATGATAGAAAATATGCACCCAATGGGCCATCACCATTAGAATCGTTTACGATTGGTTCTGAAACCGTACCATTTTGATTTACATTGAAAACACTAAGACGGTTTGAAGTGTACTCGGTTACAAGAAGTTTACTACCATCACGTGTGAATAGAACCTGAGCGGGCTCGGCATCGAAAGTGCTCAGAGAACGTGAAGAACCAGCAATAGGACTAAGGCGCCCTTGTTCATCTATGTGAAAACCCATGATGTTAGATGCATAATTGTTTGCGGGATTCCCAACGTTAGCAACATAGACAAGATTACCAAACACATCTACACTATTAGGCTGTGCTCCTCCCGATGGCTTCACATCCACGAGAACGGGCACACCGCTGTCACTAATGATAAAACTGCTAATAGTATGGCTGCCTGCGTTCACAGCAAGAAGGAAACGACCATCACGGGACAAAGTTAAAGCTCCTTGTGACGTAAGAGGGTCAACACCATTGTTTGGCGTTGCAGTAGAGACTTTCCTTGTACCAGTACCTCTACCATTAGTTGGATAGACACCCACAAATGCGAGCATTCCATTTGTGTCCCTGTAAAAAGCAATGACTTGATTCATCACTTGATTATTCGTCATCATGTAAACCATACTCACATTTGCAGGGAAATTTTTATTCATAAAATCCTTCCTCCTTTATAGTTTTATATGGTTCTTTTACGGTTTCGATTCCCTGGTTTTTATTTTAAGCTGTTTTCGAAAAGATTGAAATTATTCAACTAACGGGGCAGAATAGTTGAAGAAAAACGACTTTTTGTTATTGATATATAGTTAAGTATCTAGGTAGCAGCAGTAAATGTTGCTACCTTTTTTATTTTTTGGAGATTCATAAATAATAATCTGTAACGTAGTAAAAGAAGAATAATTGAATGGTTATATTTTAATTTGTGGTAGAAAAACTTTTTAAGTTAGCTGTACGTCAAAATTAATAGAGTGCGCTTATAATGAATTTTTCACCTTAAGGAGAGGTTGTAAAAGATGAATAAAACAGATTTAGGAACAAACATCGCAGATTTTGTGATGCAGAATAAAGAGAAGTACTACAGACTGGCTTACCAGTATGTGCAAAATCGGGACGATGCACTTGATGTGGTGCATGATGCCATTAATAAAGCGTTCTCTAATATGAATTCTTTAAAAAATCCTGAGTATATAAGAACATGGTTCTATAGAATTGTCGTGAATACGGCCCTTGACCTGCTTCGGAAACGGAAAAAACTTATTGTTATAGATGACGAGATACTATCTAACTTAGATACAGGAATGGTAGATAAATATGAAAATGTTGATTTAAATACAGCAATCAATGCACTACCAGAGCAGTACCGTAGCGTGCTTATACTTCGATACTTTGAAGACTTAAAACTAGATGATATTGCTGAGATCTTAAACGAAAAAGTCAGTACAGTTAAAACAAGGTTGTACAAAGCGTTACAAATATTGCGCATCGATATGATTGAGGAGGTAAATAAATAATGGATGATAAATTAATGGAAATGAAAAAAGAATATGACAATATTCCTATTCCAGAAGAATTAGATTTTGTTGTTAGGCAAGCAATAAAACAAGGAATGAATCAGCAAATGAAGAACAAGAAAAATCATAAAAAATTGCCTAAAAAACTTACTGCAGGAGTAGCGGCAGCAGCACTATTTTTTGTAGTAGGTGTGAACACGAGTGAACCTTTTGCGGCTTCCGTAAAAGACGTGCCTGTCATTGGCAGTCTAGCAAAAGTTGTTTCCTTCCGCGAATTTAAAGAAGAAGATAAAACATATAAAGCAGATATCAAAGTACCGGCTTTACAAGGATTGGAGAACACTGAATTTGAAGCAAGCTTGAATAAAAAATATATGGTTGAAGCCCAAGCACAATTTGAAGCCTTCAAGGAAGATATGAAATATGTTGAGAGCGTGGGCGGAGGGCATATTGGAGTCGAAGGAGGTTATGAAGTGAAAACCGACAACGATCAAATCCTTGCTATCGAGCGTTATGAAATCAGCACATCAAATGGTTATTCCGCAAGACAATTCGATACGATAGATAAAAAGAACGAACTATTAATTTCATTACCAAGTCTTTTCAAAGATGAAAACTACATTTATAACATCAGCAACAATATCATTGATCAAATGATCGCAAATTATAAGAAAGATAGCAGTAATTACTACTGGGTAGCGGGGATTGTTGAAAAGCCTGAAGAGGTATCATTTGTAAAAATTGATAGAAATCAAAGTTTCTACATCAATAACGAGGGCAAGTTGGTCATTTGCTTTGACAAATATGAAGTAGCACCAGGGGCAATGGGCGCTTTGGAGTTCATAATTCCTACTGAGGTCATTAAAGATGATCTTGAAAGTAATACGTATTTCAAATAGCCCTTGAACAGAAAATGTATCAAGGATATACACGATGTCATTAAAATTATTTCTTTGCTGAGGTTATCTTTATAAGGAAAAAAGAAATTACAAAAGAAAAAAATCCCGAAATGAAGTCTTTTATCCAAAATATTTCTATAATAAAAGCCTTATTCAACTCCCATGAAAGAACTTAATCATCTTTCATTTTCTGTGGTGTGGCGCTGGTTTTTGCGCTACATGGATGGCTAACGGGGGCTTTTCTTGAAACAATCTTGGGGAAAACAGCTTTTTTTAAAACAACAAATGGACAGCCAAAACAGCTGTCCATTTGTTGACGTGGAGCAACACCTAGCTTTTTTCGATGTAATAAAAAAAACAACGGCAAAGTGAAAAAGCCGTTGTTTTTAAGTTGAAATAGAAAAACAAAATGATGTCCCATCTTCGTTTGTATGGAGTTCATAAGTTACTTGAAGAATTCTAGCGATGTCATCGATGATCTTTAAACCTAGTCCCCCTCTTTCACGATTTTGTTCAAAGCCAGTACCGTTATCCGTCATGAAAACCTTACTATCTTTTATTGTTATCTCGAGCTTTGTTGCTTTTGAATGTTTCAATGTGTTTTGGAACACATTATCGAACATGCGTTGGAGCCATAGTGCATTACTCGTCCATGTTAAATGGGCATCCTCTGAATGGAAAATTAATTCAATGTTTTCCATTCTATATAAATAACTCCATTTTTTTATCATCGTTTCTAACAATGTCGTGAGTTGCACTTCCTCCGTAACGATATAAGAATTCTCCATTGTGTCTAAGGACTGCAAATTAAATTCATTCGTTAAGCTAGCGATATAATGTATTTGCTCATTCAAGGATTCCACCAATTTAGGTTGCTCCTTATAGTAATCTTCTAGATAAAATAGTTGTAAACGGATCGCTGTTAACGGTGTATTTATGTCGTGTCTTAGCTTTTGTAGAAGCTCTTTTTGTTGCTCCTGCTGTTGTTTAAGTTCTAATTCCCGATAAGTAGTTCGCTCAATTAATATATTTACTGACTGAATTAACTGTCCAATTTCATCCTCACTACCAACCTCTAATGTACTCGGTGTACTTTCATTACTCGCTAAATCACGAATAGTTTTATTTAGCATATTAATTTTCGTTAATAATGAATTGATCGATTTCGAAAATAAAAATGCTAGCAAACATAATGATAGGAAGAACACAATCAGCATCGTTGGATAGGCGAAAGATTCATGGAATGGCGTGCCTTTATTTCTAGTTTTAAAAGCGAATTCATAAATAATAGACATCGACACACTAATCCCTAACAATACGATTGGAACACTGACTATAGCAGTAAATAATAATAATCGATATTTTGTCTTTAGTGTCATTTCTTTATGTAGGTATTTAACCGATACCCTTCTCCGTAAATATTTTGTAGGATGGTACCTGATGAATCATGAATTTTCGATCTGATCTTTTTTATGTGGACATTGATGATATTTTGATTTCGATCTTCAAGCGGCCATAAGTAGTCAAAAAAATGATCCTTCGTTAACACCCTATCCTTGTTGTCAAATAAATAAAAGAAGATTTTACGTTCGATTGCTGTTAATGAAATTTCATCATGTATATTATTTTTAAATAACTTACGATGCTCTATATCAATCAATAGATGCTGGATTTGCGTAAATGTCCCATATTGCTGCTCTAGCATTTTCTGCATTCTTAAAAGGAGCTCTCTCGGATCAAATGGTTTAGTCATATAGTCTTCACCAACAGTTAACCCTTGAAGCTTGCTCTCTATATCATTACGAGCTGAAAGAAAAATAATGGGGATATTTAAGCCTAAGCTTTTAATATTTTTTGTCAGCTGATAGCCATCTTCCCCTGGGAGCATAATGTCCATTATGACTAAATCGATTTGATGGATCAAGTTCATAATTTCTCGTCCATCAGTTTTCCATACAACGTCGTAACCTTCACGTTGTAGTATTTTTCGCATCAAATCGCCAATCATTTGGTCGTCTTCTACTATTAAAATTGTAAATCCTTTCATTATCTCGGCCTTTCTTTGTTGCCAACTTTTGTCTTCATAAACTCTATGGCAAGATTATAAATCTCATCAGGCTTATATAAATAGATACTATGAGTACCACTTAATTCTTTCACTTCCGCTATGTTAATTTGCTCAGCAAATTCGGCATATTTCTGGCTATGGTACTTCGTAAACTTCGAATCTTTATTTTGTTCAGCGATAGCATCTATTAATAATATCGGTGTGTCTTTTGGTTTTGGAAGCTCTTCTGATTTTAAACTATTTTCATACACATGTAGTAACTCATTTTTCATATCATCATTAAAAACTTGTTTATAAGATAGTGCTTTATAAATTTCTTTTTCTTCCGCAGTTAAAAACGATTGCTTCATTACTTCTGGATTATACACTTGCGAAGGGGCTAAACGTTGTAAGCCTATTTTCGTTAGCAAATTCATTCCCCTAACAGTCCATAAATCGACTACTCCCATTTTTTGCTCCACATATTGACTTGGCAAACCAATATCTAGCGCAATAATCCCCTCAATTTCTTCAGGATATTTTTGTGCCCAATAAATCGCTTCAACCCCTGAGATGGAATGTGGCACTAATATATAAGGAGGCTTGTTTCCACTTTTCAGGAGAGCTTCTCTCGTTTGTGCTAACATTGTATCAATATCCCGTTCGTCCTTCGAGACATCGCTAAACCCGTATCCTGCCCTTTCAATAACAGCAATCTTATGTTCTTTTGAAAATTTACTGTATAGCCCTTTCATTTCATATATCGGTGCCGCAACCCCTGAGCCTGCCATAAACACATAAGTGTCCTGACCATCACCCTCAGTGTAAACATTGATTTTTCGATGATCGACCTCAACAAGTGTTCCTTTAGTATTTAAAAGTTCGGATTCCTTACTAAGCTGATATCGATGATAGCTAAATATCACCACTAGTCCGATAAGTATAACCGTAATAAAGTAGATAACTATTTTCTTAAAAAGTTTTTTCATAAAATTCCCCTTTCAGTTGATAATGAAAGGATAAACAATAAAAATAAATTTCTAATTAATTTTTTGCAGAAAATAAAAAAGCTGTCTAAAAGTGTTTTACTCCACTTAGACAGCCCTTGACCTAGAAAATTATTAATCGGGATACGTCTCTTGTAAAAAAGATACAGATCGTTGGATGAGTGACTTTAATATTTCCACATCAATATCCGCTAGTTTATTGATATAAACACAAGCTTTTCCCGTTGTATGTTTGCCAAAATCCTTTAATAAGTTGTCTCGCTCGCTGTCACCTGGGGCAAAATATAAACTGATTTTAGCTTTTCGAGGAGAATATCCAACTAAAGGTGCGTCGCCTTCATGTCCGGTCTTATATTTGTAATGATATGTGCCAAATCCTATAATACTAGGCCCCCACATTTTTGCTTCATATCCTGTTACTTCAGCAAAAATGTCCAATAGTCGGTAAGCATCTTCTCGCTTTTTTGGATTATCCACATTTTCAATAAATTCAATGACACTCTCGTCAGTTTCTTTTGTTTTTAATTCGTACATTTTTTTACCTCACTTTCTAAAGTTGAATTTTGATGCATCATAACATTTCCAAAGGGCTTCCACAATAGAAAAACAAAAGCTGTCTATTAAGTTTTTACTTTAATAGACAGCCTGATTTATGTTATTCCACTTGCTCAAGTAAAAGTTTTTGCTGGAGATTACTATAAATACCTTGTTTTTGCATGAGCTGCTGGTGATTGCCCTGCTCAACAATTTCGCCTTGTTGAATAACAAGAATTTGGTCAGCATTTTCGATTGTTTTTAAGCGATGTGCAATGACAAAGCTTGTGCGTCCCTGCATTAAATGCTGTAGACCTTTTTGAATATCAACCTCTGTTTGCGTATCCACACTAGATGTAGCTTCATCTAAAATTAAAATATCTGGATTTTCTAAAATTTCGCGAGCAATAGCTAATAATTGACGTTGACCTTGACTTAAGTTTGCCCCACCTGGCTGTACAGGCGTATCATATTGTGCTGGTAAATATTTAATAAAGTTATGGGCATTCGCGATTTTTGCCGCTTCTTCTACCTCTTCATCAGTTGCATCAAGTTTACCAAAACGAATATTTTCACGAATCGTTCCGGAAAATAAATACGTATCCTGTAGTACGACACCTACTCTTTGACGGATCGTTGCCATTTTGTAATCCTCGATATTATGACCATCAATTATAATTTTACCCGAATCAACATCATAAAAACGAGTTAACAAATTGATAATCGTTGTTTTCCCTGATCCAGTTGGACCGACAAGTGCAATGGTTTCTCCCGCTTTAGCATGGAAGCTAATATTTTTCAGTACTGGCTTCTCTGGCAAATAGCTGAAGGATACATGTTGAAATGCTACGTCCCCTTTTAAACTTTGACAATCAATGGCTTGCTTTTTATCAGCTACTTCAGAAGATTCATCTAAAATTTCGAAAACTCGTTCAGCCCCAGCAATCGCTGACTGGAATGTATTCAAAAGGTTAGATAGCTGATTCAGCGGACGGAAAAATTGACGTGTATACGTGACAAATGCGGCGATAACCCCAACTGAAACGATGCCTTTGACTGATAAAAATGCGCCTGTGCCAATAACAACAGCTAAACCTAAGTTATTCATAAAGTTATTAATTGGACCAAGTAGACCTGAAGTAATTTCTGCTCGCTGTGCCGAGTTACGGAGATTTTCGTTCTGTTTATGGAACGTTTCAATCGTTTGTTGTTCTGTCCCAAAAAGAGTCACGACCTCTGCCCCCGTAATCATCTCTTCAATATAACCGTTAAGCTTCCCTAAATCACGTTGCCGTGCCGCATAGTTTTTACTACTTCGTTTGACAATTTGCTTCGTCGTATAAACAATTAAAGGAATTATGATTAGCGTAACGATAGCTAACTGCCAGCTAAGTGAGAACATAGCAATACTAACACCAATTACAGTTAAAACTGACGAAACGATTTGTGTCACACTTTGTGCCAGTGCGGTATTTAAATTATCAATATCATTCGTTACACGGCTCATTAAATCACCGAGTGCTCGCTGATCGAAAAATCTCAGTGTTAACGTTTGTAGCTTTTTAAACAGTTCCAGTCGTAATGTTCGAATTGTTTTCATCGCTACATGAATCATGACATATGTTTGTAGCCACGTAAAAACAGACGCAACTGTATAGATAACTGCTAGAACAATACCTAGACGAACAGTACCTGCAATGTCCTTTTTCATAATGTATTCATCAACGATATGTCCGATTAAATACGGTCCTGCTAAACTTAAAAATGTAGAAGCTACTACGAAAAAGATAGAGCAATAAAGTCCTATTTTTTGCTGCTTCACATATTGCCACACACGAGACACCGTTGCTTTTTGATTTTTAGCCTTTTCAGCTGGTCCAGCCATACGTGGTCCGCGTCCAAAATTCATTTGCTTTGGTTGACTTTGACTCATTATTGTTCACCAGCCTTTTGCTGGGAAGCGTAAATTGCTTGGTAAGGCTTATTATTATGCAATAACTGTTGATGTGTACCTTGACCTACAATTTCGCCGTCCTCTAATACTAGAATCAGGTCCGCCTGTTGAATTGAAGCAATTTTAGACGCTACGATAAACGTCGTTGTATCATTATATTGATTGCTAATAGCTTCCTGGACATGTTTTTCAGAGGCGCTATCAAGAGCAGATGTTGTATCATCTAACACTAAAATGGCAGGCCGTCTTACGAGAGCACGCGTTAACGCTAATCGCTGCTTTTGGCCACCAGAGAGATTGGTTGCCCCCTGTGAAAGTTCATGCGTTAAGCCTTTATCCAGTCGGTCCACAAATTCAGTTGCACATGCTGCATCTAGAGCTTGCTCTAATTCCTCGGATGTAGCATCCTCCTTGCCTAAGCGGATATTATTGTCAATCGCACCTGAGAACAGTAATGCTTTTTGAGAGGTAAAGCCGATATGTTTACGTAAAGTTGAGAATGCATAATCCTTTAGAGGCTTTCCATCCAAGTGGATTTCTCCACTCGTTGGGTCAAATAAACGTGGTAATAGCTTCACTAACGTTGATTTTCCACTGCCCGTCTTACCGATTAGACCTACCGTTTGTCCCGGCTTTACGGAAAATGTAATATTTTTCAGAACATCCTCAGCCGATTCATAATAACGATAGCTCACATTTTGGAAGTCAATTGCCCCTTGAATTGGCGATGTAAGTGGATTTTCTGCTTCCTTGACCGCTACGTCTTTATTTAAGACGTCTACGATACGCTCCCCTGAAGGTATAGCACGTGCAATTTGCATTAGCACCATGCTAGAACTCATCAATCCATTTAATATAATCGTTAAATAGTTAATAAACGCGAGGATTACACCAACCTGTAATGTGCCGGCTTCTACTTTAATAGCGCCAAGCCAAAGTGCTGCTACAATTCCTAGATTGACAACGAACATCGTAAACGGCACGAGCACGCCAACGATTTGCTCGGCTGTAATAAAGCGCTTCGTCAGCGTCTCATTAAGCCCACTAAATTGTTCAATCTGTTGCGTTTCACGACGGAACGCCTTAACGACACGAATACCCGCTAAATTCTCCTGAAGCTTCGTATTAACACCATCAATTGCCTCCTGCACTCTACGGTATAACGTACCTGAGTACTTTGTGAAAAAGTACATCGCAATAATCAATATCGGTACAATAATAAGAAGTATGGAAAATAGCTCACGTGCTGTCACAAAAACAATAATGACCGCTCCAATAAATAATAGTGGACCACGCACAAAAATACGCAATGTCATCATAAACGCACGCTGAACACTTTCCACATCACTCGTTAAAATCGTAATAAGCTTCCCTGTAGTAAAAGCGTCACGTTCCTTTGCCGAATACGTCATCATTTTTTCATAAAGTGACTGACGAACATCCGATGCAAAATGGATGGCTGCCTTTGAACTATAATAGGAGCAACCTATCCCACCAACAAGTCCGAATACCGCACTTATCAGCATCCAGATGAACATTTTCAGCACATATGGATTGTCACCATTGGCAATACCTGTATCGATCATATGCTGCATAATAGTCGGCTGCAGTAAATCCATCGTTACCTCTAGTACCATTAATAATGGCGCTATCAAGGTAAAAAATTTATAGGGCCCTAAATACCCTCCTAACTGTTTAATTGCTTGCATTCTTTCGTCTCCGTTCCATTTAATCGTTCTTTATTATAACTGAAAATCATTCCCAATTGCGACGAAGTTTTTCGAGACACGTAATATCTTGATATAGTTATAGCATGATTTACGCCTACTACAACCATCCTGCTCTTTCATCCAGCGTACAGCATATCGAAAACTTCTTTCTTGTTTTGTAGTACACCCTCATCGCATACAAGTGTATACAAAAGTATACACTTCGTCAATGCTAACTTTTTTTCATTAACCAAAAAACCACGCAGGCTTTTCGCTCGCGTGGTTCCATCTTACAAATCATCAAATCCGTTATCTTCTACATTAACCTTCACATACTGGCGAGAACGTTGCTCAAAGAAATCTGTTTTTCCTAAGTCAACATCTTCGTATGCTTTAATCCATTTCAATGGATTTTTGCGATAGCCTTCAAATGGACGCTCTACACCCAGCTGATTACAGCGAACATTGGCATAGAAATGAACATAATCATGCACATCTTCCACATCGAGGCCAGCAACTTTATTGCCAATCACTTCATTGGCCCAATCGATTTCTAGCTGAACGGCTTCACGGAAGATCTCTTGGACACGTGCTGCTCGCTCTGGTGTATCATATTCAGGATATTCCTCTAATAGCTCCTGATAAATCTTAATAAATAAATCGACATGTAGCTGCTCATCGCGATTAATATAATTTATCATCGTTGACGTTGCGACCATTTTTTGATTGCGTGCTAAATGATAGAAGAACGCGAAGCCAGAATAGAAGAATAATCCTTCTAAAATCACATCATAGACAATAGCTTCTAGCATATTTTCAACAGTTGACTCCTCGGAAAATGCTTGGTAGCCCTTAATAACGAAATCATTACGGCGCTCTAGTACCGGCTCTGTACGCCAAAAGTCAAATGTTCGATCCTGCTCGTCTTTGTTGACAATACTTGATAGCACATAAGAATAAGAGTGATTATGGATTACCTCTTGTTGCGCTAAAATAATCATTAATGCATTTAAGCTTGAGTCCGTTAAATAATCCGCTACTTTCCCCGCAAAATCTGTTTGCACACTGTCTAATAGCGCCAGCAAGCCAATGATTTTTAAAAAGGATTCTTGTTCATCCGCTGATAGCCCTGGAAACTGCTTAACATCATTGCTCATATTAATTTCAAATGGTGTCCAGAAGTTACCTAGCATTTTTTTATACTTAGGATATGCCCAGCTAAAACGCACATCATCCCAGTTTAAAATGTTAGAAGAGCGTCCGTTGACAATTCCTGTTGAACGGTTCGGTGCTTCCTTATCCATAATTTGTCGTTTTGTAATAGTTGTCATTGATACTTCCTCCTAGCTCGCGCAAGACTCACATTCTAGCAATTCTACAGACGTTGAGCGCACATAATATGTTGTTTTCACACCACTCGCCCAAGCATTCATATGCAATGCTAGTAAATCTTTTGCCTTAATCGTATTTTGAACGTATAAATTAAGTGAAATGCCTTGGTCGATATGACGTGCTCGTGCAGCATTTTGCTTGATTGTCCAATTTTGATCGATGAAATAAGCAGATTTATAATACCAAGTCGTCACAGGTGATAAATCTGGTACTGTTACTGGAATTTTGTAATCCTTCTTCTCTTCTGAATAACTCTTCTGGAAGATTGGATCAATCGTAGCCGTACTGCCCGCTAAAATGGATGTTGATGAGTTCGGTGCAACCGCCATAACATAGCCGTTACGCATACCTTTTTCAGCAACCGCGGCGCGTAATGCATTCCATTTATTGCTGTCGTAGCCACGTTTGTCAAAATACGCACCCGTATGCCAATCTGAGCCTTCAAATAATGGGTAGGCTCCTTTTTCACTTGCCAATTCGTTAGAAGCGCGAATCGTTAAATACGCAATTTCCTCGTATAGCTTGTCCGCAAATTCTACAGCTTCCTCAGACTCCCATTGAATCTCTTTCAAAGCTAATAAGTGGTGCCAGCCAAATGTTCCAAGCCCAATACCACGGTAGCGTAAGTTCGTACGCTCTGCTTGTTTTACTGGGATTGTATTTAGAGCAATAACGTTATCTAGCATACGTACTTGAACTGGGATCAATCGTTCTAGAACACCAGCCGGTACAGCTCTACCTAAATTAATAGATGATAAGTTACATACAACGAAATCTCCAGGTTTGCGACGTGTTACGATAACATCATCTTCAAGGGTAATAGATTCGAATTCAGTTGCTGACATATTTTGAAAAATTTCTGTACACAGGTTCGAGCTGTAAACCATTCCTTCATGTTTATTCGGATTCATACGATTTACTTCATCTCGATAGAACATAAACGGTACGCCTGTTTCAAGCTGTGAGCGCATAATACGCTTCATAATATCAATGGCTGGTACGACTTCACGACTTAATAATGGATTCGCGATACATTCCGCATATTTTGTACGGAAAGAACCGTCACCCTTTTTCTCATCGTAGAAATCCTCTAGTGAGTAGCCCATGACCTCTCGCACTTCATGCGGGTCAAATAAATGCCACTCCCCACGTGCCTCAACAGTTTCCATAAATAAATCAGGTAAGCACAGCCCTGTGAAAATATCATGGGCACGCAGACGCTCATCCCCATTGTTTAAGCGTAAATCTAAAAACGTAAAGACGTCTTTATGCCAAACATCAAGATAGACAGCAATTGCTCCTTGTCGTTGCCCAAGCTGATCGACTGAAACCGCCGTATTATTAAGCTGTTTAATCCATGGTAAAACGCCACTTGATGCACCTTTAAATCCTTTAATAGATGAGCCTCGGCTACGAATTTTGCCCATATAAACACCAATACCGCCGCCATACTTAGATAATGTTGCGACATCTGTATTCGTGTCATAAATACTTTGTAAACTATCATCTACTGTATCGATAAAGCAACTAGATAGCTGTCCATGTGTTTTACCTGCATTTGATAATGTTGGTGTGGCAACAGTCATATATAAATTACTCATTGCCCAGTAAGATTCACGTACTTTTTCTAAACGATTTTCTGTTTCATCTTGCATCAGAGTCATTGCAATGACCATCCATCGTTCCTGGGGTAGTTCCACTGGTATTTTCGTGTAATCACGGACTACATAGCGGTCCATTAATGTTTTTAAGCCAATATACGTAAACAACTCATCTCGACTTGGATCTAAATAAGAAGCAAGTTCCTTAAGCTCCTGCTCACTATATTTTGTTGTTAAACTTTCATGATACAATCCAGCTTCTGTATAGTGTGCTAAATGTTCTGGGAAAACCTTATAAACATCCTTCACTGAAACTTCACGACGCATTGCAAATTGGTCATATAGTTTTTCTAAATAAATTTGAGCTGCGACAAATGTCCAGTATGGCTCCTCCTCATCAATTAAGCTAAGCGTTTGTAAAATCATCGCATCTGCCCATGCTTCAAATGTGGCATTGTCGTTTTTTCGTAGCCATCGATCCGATAACCTTACAAAACTTTCGAGTTCATCCTCCGTGTAACTTTTTTTGAGCTTAGCAATTTGCTGTTCGATTTGAATTGTCATGTACCATTCTCTCCCTTTCCTTCTCCAGCAACACAAAAAGCGATCACGCAACATCTATCGGTTACGTGATCGCTGTAAAATCGGAAATGGAAATGAAGGACATGCACACAAAGAAGTGACAAATCTTTCGCCTCCACTTCTCAATCCCCGAAGAATGTGTTGCTGTCTTGAACAACTCGGCAGGTCTCCTGGCTCATGCTTCCTCCAAATGATAGCCTTCCCGTTCTTCACAGTGGTCTATTAATCATTTGTCAGCATTTACAGTTGCGGGGACAGCTTCGGCTTAAGATGACTCTTTCTCCGAATTCCCTTTTAAACCATATTGGTACCGCTTGTCCAAAATACTATATATTGTGTTTTGATTCCTAAACAAATCTAACATATTGTGTTTATTGTTGCAATAGGCGTTTTGCCCCTTGCAAGTTGTAAAGTGCTACTTTTTCTCGAAGCAAGCCCAATTACAATGCAGTTTTACGTAGTTTTTCAAAATTTCTCGGAAAATTTTTTTGTGCTATCTGCTCTTTTTCTGGCTGAATTCCTAGTAAAACTACTGCACATGGACCAGCCGTCTTTTCCACATCTAATGTACTTTTGACCTGTTGTTCGCCAAAAAGCCGAGTAAATTCGGCTTGTAGACCTTTCGATCCAACTGGCCATACTTGCTGCACTATTCCTGCTTTCCACGCCTCAAAAATAGGCTGGAGCTTTGCAACATCTTCAGGCTGTGCAAGGACTTCATTGCCTACAAGCGGTAGTCCATAGGTGTACCAACTAAGCTGTTCATGCTCAGTTACTGTGCGTTTTTGCTGCTCACCAAGCATCGTTATAGACAACCCTGATTGTAAAGTCTGCATATTGGACTCTGTGCTACCGTCTATTGGAGGACAACTTAGTCCAGCTTCATTAAAAATCTGCTGAACACCAGCAACATAACTAGACCATGCAGCATCCCCTGAAAAATTAGCTAGTAAAATATGGCTTGGTAAAGCATTTGCAGCAAGCTGCTCTAAAAAAGTAACACGTGCAGTGAAATATGCTGTAAGTTTGTCTGAAGCAGACACAACATCTTGTGGCTTTTCGCCAATTGCCGCGGCATTATCTGTCGTAGCAATGAGCTCACCTACTTTTATTGCATTTCTCAATGTACTCGACCTTCCTTACGCACAAACACCTTAGAGAGAATCGGCATCACAACCGCAACAATCACTAGATTTATGAGTGTTGCCAATGGAAGACTAGTCAATGACGTCCAGTAAAATGCCGGACTAATGATAAAGTAAAATGGTAAAGGTGCCACAACGCCATTTAAAATAAGGGCTACAGGCCATTTCCAAAAATGCATTCCTTTTTTATGCATAACCCCAAAGATCCATACAACGATAAACATTTCCACTGCGATAATTATATGTAGTGGTCCAAAAGGAAAGCCAGTAGTTAAGGCTGAGATAAAATGCCCAATGACTCCCGCAACACCAGCTAATACTGGTGATAAAAAGACAACGCTCAAAAATGCTGGTGCAGAGTCAAGCGCAGCAGTTGTAATAAATGGTGTTGGAATTTTAATGACTGCACCAACAGCACAAATTGCTGCTACCATGGCAGTGAGCGTCAACTTCATCAATCTTTGTCGATCCATTCCATTTCCTCTTTTCTTTAATATTTGGCTATTCATTATAACGTGTTTTTGATTTCCGTTCCGGCTGGGTGCTTTGTAACTGTCGCTTTGCTTTCGCTACAGAAAACATTTGTTGCTGACGCTTCGCTTTCGCACAGATAAAACATTTGTTGCTGTCGCTTCGCTTTCGCACAGATAAATCATTTGCCGCTGACGCTTCGCTTTCGCGCAGAGCAGAGCTTCCTGTGGGCGTCCGATGAGCCGCTTAGGCCAACAGGTATTTTTTGCGCGAAAGCGAAGTGCTAACGTAGCGGTAGCAAAAGGGGTTCATTCTGTGCGAAAGCGTAGTGCAACGAAGCGACAGCAACAGCACGATGCTGGTCACGAAGGCGTTATCACAGGACGTGATGGTTTTAGCCTTCGTTCCTCTATCGCTGATCCCCAAGGAGTCACCCAGCCTCCACTACAATCAACTAATATACATAGCATAGATTTTAACAATCATCAGCCCCTACATTATGAATGAAAAGCCTTCTAAATTTTTCAAATCTATATCATTTGATTTGTTCCCCGATACCGTACCAAATGCGTACGACTTGTTCGGCTTCAGCAAACAATGCCTGGTACAAACGCCCACATGTATCACGCAATAATCGTGCCTGCTTTTCCATCGGCACAACTCCACGTCCCATATCGGTCACTATTATATACAGGGCACAATTTTCTTCAAGAGTCTTTAGTCTTGTCAAAATGGTTCTAACAAGAGGTTCATCATCCTCAAGATCTTGTGTCACGAGCCACTTCTCTATGTTTTTAATAACTAGTACATCACAGGTAGGAGTGCCATCAGGTAGTTCGCCATCTACTAGCTCAACTTTTTGTCCTGCAAGCAATTTCATGACATAGTCGGTTTTTCCACTATAGGCTCCTCCGATAAAGACATGCATCTCGCTCCCTCCTCCCAAGCCTTTCTTGTAAACATTAAAGAAAACATTTTATCATGCGGTGTTTGATACGACCAAAAATTTTGCTCAGTTGGTGCAAATTTTACAAGAAGTGCTCGAATCACTCCAGCATGGACAACGAGATGATAAACATCTTCGTCTTTCGGTAATGCCGTGAACCCTTCAATGACACGCGCACAAAAGATATCAAAGCTTTCTCCCTTTGGAGGTGGTGACTGTATTGGATCATCTAACCATGCACAATAACGACTATCTGATTTTAAACCCTCATATGTGTGCCCTTCAAATTCTCCGAAGTTCGACTCTCGAAATCTCCAATCAGACACGTATGTTGCATTCGGAAAATAACGGTCAGCTGTTTCCCTACAGCGCAGCAAATCGCTACCATACACTTTCGTGGCATTTTTATCTACAATAGTCAGCAAAGATGCATCGGCTAATGAAGAATCTGTCCAGCCGATATAACGCTTCTCCAAATTTTCCTTTGTTGGTGCATGTCTCATTAAGCGCACAATAACAACGTCACCCACAGTACAACCTCCATTCCTTCAATTGAAGCCCCAAGTAAATCTCCAGAAACGCCACCAAAGTTGCGCACTGTAAATTGCCGAAAGACTAAAAAGGCAATCGCTAATACCGCTATCAATACTAATGGAACAATTGAGAAGCCTATGACAAACAACAAGCTGCTATATGCAATAACTAGTGTTAACAGCATAAAGCAGATAAGTAATCCCGGCTTAATATGTGTTTTAAAAAAGTAGGCTAGCCCCTTTTCCTTTGAGCACTTGAGCGACATAAAATAAAAGCTCATGCCAACTCGTGTTAATAACGGAATAAACACAGGCATCCATAGTGCAAACTTATGCTGTACGAATAGCTCATGCAGTATCACAAATTTGCCAAGCACTAAAAATAACACTGAGAGCACTCCAAATGCGCCAACACGTGGATCATCTAAAATTTCAAGCCGCTTCTCTCGATCTCGATACGAAAAATAAGCATCCCCCATATCAATAAAACCGTCTAAATGTAAACCACCAGTAAATAAAGCAAACAATCCGATAATCACAAAGGAAAGCAAGACCTCACTGCTAGCAGTCCATTCAGTTAAAC
Source organism: Lysinibacillus xylanilyticus (assembly GCF_001183605.1). GTDB lineage: Bacteria > Bacillota > Bacilli > Bacillales_A > Planococcaceae > Lysinibacillus > Lysinibacillus xylanilyticus. The sequence continues at coordinate 1,546,112 of NZ_LFXJ01000005.1, forward strand.
TATAGATCACCGCTGCCACTACGGTACCCATGAGCGCCCCTACCCATGGCAAAAAGGCGAACATCCCTGTAATAGTTGCTTTCGACAAAGGAATTTCTTTATGTACCGGCAAAACTGTAAAAAATTGAAACGCAAGTTGTATGCTATGCCAGAAATTTTTCATCGTCTTGCCACCTTCTTTTAATTTTTAATATGTCATTTATTATTTCCATTTCTTTACAACACCATAATTTATTTCATACGCCTCATCCGCTATAGATACGAACCATTGATGTAATTCCCCAAGCATTTGTCGGTATAATTCAACTTCCTCGCTAGAATATGGAGGCTCATCGAATAATTCGTTTGAGACGATAAAAAACGTCACCCTTTTCTCAAGTAACGTCTCTACCACCTTTTTTAAACTATCTATCTTCTCCTCTAAACAACCGGGTTGTTCCACACAAGGAGTTCCCATATCAAAACCCTCGTAAAAAGCATTTGTCAGCCATGTCGTAACACAGTCCCATAGCACAACATCTCCATCGGTCAATTGATGTAATGTATCAGCGATGTCATAAGGTGCTTCTATAGTCAGCCATTCAATATCTTGTGCCTGTCTATCTGCCTGATGGCGCAGTATTCGTTTCTCCATTTCACGGTCCAACGCTACTCCAGAAGCAATATAAATAAGTCGTTGTGCTTGCGTAAACTCTGTTTGATAGTGAGTAACAGCCGCTTTTTCAGCAAAGTGGGATTTACCACTGCGTACTCCCCCTGTAATGAAAATCAGTGGCATGCTTACGCCTCCTATTGTAAATGTTGAATGTTCCCGATATCTTTAACGAGCCATTGCTGCCCGACATGTTCAATAATCGTGACACTTGTACCATTAATAAATGGTTCTGCCCACAGCTGATTGATGCTACGCCCTAAAATAGCATTAATGACGCATTTAATCGCTACAGCATGGGATACAATTAAAACATTGCCCTCGGGATATTTTTCTGCAATTTTTTTTAACGTAAACATTGCTCGTTCTGTTACCATACCAAAGCTTTCTGTATGGCTTGCGACAAATTGTCCAGGATAGTCAGTATATAATTCATAGTCAAGGCGATGCGTAGTCATAATGTCCTCGACTGTTTTCCCTTGCCATTCCCCTAAAAAAATCTCTCGTAAATTATCCTCATAAAATATTGGAAGCTGACGATCACCTAAAAGAATATGCAACGTTTCCTTTGCACGGCCACTAGAACTGCTATATGCCGCTGTAAAAGAGAAATTTTGCAAATGATCACGAAGTTTTTCTGCATGTAAAATACCATTCTCGGATAATGATGAATCTAACCATCCCTGTAGCCGATGCTCTTTATTCCACATCGTTTCACCATGCCTTACTAAATAAAAAGTTGTCAACTTTCTCACCCCTAATTTGCGTTAAACCACTCTTGCAAACAATTCTGTAAGTATGTCATGGCTACAATATCTTTAATTCCAATACGGAACCATTCACCATTTAAGCCCATAAAGTTTTTTGTATGGCGCAGCACGACGCCTTTTGATAAACAAAATGTAAAAAATGCATCTGCTTGCTGATTTTTCGGTAATGCAAAACATACATAATTCGTTACACTATTTGTCACCTGACAACCATTTTCTTGTAAATAGCTCTGCAGCGCTTCCCTTTGATTTTTAGCATAGGCAATAGCTTGTTTACAATATACATGTTCATCTAAACAACCTGTACCTATAACAAGGGCAAATGCATTCAAGTTCCAATGTGGCAAGATATTTTTTAGCTCAGTAACAACTACTGGGCTTGCTACTAAATAGCCAAGGCGTAATCCTGGGATCGCATACATTTTTGTCATCGAACGAACGACGATCATATGAGGATTTTCTGCTACATGTTGGATCAATGAATAGTCTTCATCTACCCAGTCAATAAATGCCTCATCAATAACAAGCTCACAATCGACGTTTGCACCGTGAGAGATTAATTCGAGAAGCTCCTCTTTCTTTGGTAGCACCCCTGTCGGATTGTTCGGCGTACAAATATATAATGCATCTGCGTTCGTCATTTCACGCTTCAGATGCTCCATCGGTAATGTGTAGTGAACAATATCCTCTACAATAACTGGTACAATTTCAGCGCCTGCTGCTGTTAATGTTCGTTCATATTCTGAAAAAGTTGGATGTACGATAATAACACGCTTATTGGCGTAGCGTCTAACTAGAACACTAAAAAGCTCGGATGCACCGTTCCCTAGTAATATAGAATCTTTCTGAACATCATGAAAAGCTGCCACCTTTGATAAAAACGGCTCACCGTCCGGATCTGGATAACGTTGAATGAGCGGATAAAATGTCCGCCAACGTGCCTCAACAAACGGGGGTGGCCCTGCCGAATTAACATTTTCGCTAAAATCATACACCTCTTCGGGCATATTAAGTCCTAGCTGATGATAAACATTTTGCGGATTTGCTCCGTGATTAGGTAATTGCAAAAATTAACACCTCCACTGCTAACATTACAAGAGTAAAGAGCAAGGTTGCAATGCGCATATGAATTACAGACGCTGCAATATGCTCTTTTGTTAATGGAACTAATTTCTCGCCCATTGTTGCTCGATAAGATACGACACCCTGATATGTATTTTTTCCACCAAGCTGTACCCCTAGTTGAACGGCTGTTGCCGCTTCTAAATAACCACTATTAGGACTTGGATGCTTTTTCGCATCCTGTGCCCAACGTTTTAAGCGCTTACCTAGAGATACATTCGTTTCATTTTTCGTTCCTAGCACCATCAGTAGACCAGTTAATCGACTTGGAATAAAATTTAGTACATCGTCTAGCTTTGCAGCAAACATACCAAAATCTTTATATTTGTCGTTTTTATAGCCAATCATAGAGTCTAACGTATTGACGGCCTTATAGCCCCATAACCCTATTGCGCCAAACAAAAAGGCATAAAATAATGGAGCTGTTACCCCATCACTCGTATTTTCTGAGACCGTTTCCACAACTCCACGAACTATCTCATCCTCGTCAAGCTTCTCCGTATCACGTCCGACAATCCAAGAAAGCTTCACACGAGCTTCAGCAAAATCCCCTTTGACGAGCGGTTCGAAGACAGCCATCGCCGCTTCCTTCAAGCTACGCTGAGCTAGTCCAATCCCAATTAGTAAGCCCTCCACCAATATGCCAAATAGTAGACTAACCTGATAACTTAGTAGCATAATGGCCGTCACAACAAACATCGTTGTGCCAACTACAGCGAGTGACATCACCATGCCTCGGAATTTTCTCATTCTTCCTTTATTCCATAATTCAGTTTGAGATTGAATGAGCTTCCCAATCCAGCGTACTGGATGAGGCATTTTAGGAGGATCACCAACTATTAAATCAAAAACAAGCCCAATGATACAGGCAATCACCAGTGCCATCATAAAGGATTCTCCTCTTTGTCTTTTTTATATTTTTGAATGGCCTCACGCATCGTTTCATAAACACCATGGCCAATGACTTTTCCTAGCATCGTAATCGGTCCAGCATATTGATGGTAGTCACCTTCCTCTGTTGAAGCAATTAACAAACTATCCGTTGAGGTACCCGTAGCTTGTGTACCCGTTGTTGGATCTGTTATACCCTCATCAATAAGTGCCTTGACCTTAGCCTCTGTCGTAGAAATCATTGCCTGAAATAATGCTTCATCCGACAATCTTCCATTTATCAGTACCCACGTATTAATAGTCCCAGCATGATACTTCTCCTGACGATGAAAGGCACGCGTAATATCGACGGCATTACCAAGACCAGCCGTAATCATTATGACAAGATGAATTCCTTCATATGTAAACTCACGAATTGTTGCATATCGGGCATAAACAGCCGTCATCATCGCAACTGTATTGTCAATCGGAAAGCCCTCAGACTGTAAAAACCGTTGTAATTCTAACTGTGGTTTGCGTTCATCATATGTATAAGGTACTGAACGATTCATCAAATGTGTATAAAAGCCAAAGCCTGGATTATGTACTGCCGAGGAAACGACCTTCATTGGTGAATCTGTTTGGACGGCAACATAATGGTCGGAAATATGAATATCGTCCTTGCGTAGTACTGGCATTATCTCGCCTCCTATTCAGAAAATAAAAAAACAAATTCTTACAAAGAAGAATTTGTACTGTTCATTCTTAAATTAATAATCTACCTCAAATATAAACCTTTTGAATTATCGTACAGCATCACAACTTCATAATACTCAAATTATTTATTTTTTTGAAATTGTATCACAAATTCGCATCTTATCACAATTCAATTTTGAGATATTCCGTTATTGCCTTTGTTTTAAAGTTTTAAAACGAATAATAGACCCCGCAATGATAAACACCCAGCCAATACCGATATAGACAATTTTCATCGTTTTCGTCGATGACGGTAAAATATCCATGATCGTTAAACAAACAAATAGTATGCCAATCATTGATAGAAACATACCAATCGATAATTTTTTCAACAGAAAGACCTCCAATCAATGTACGCCCTTGATTTTACCGTATTCCCGTCAAAAAGAAAACACTAATCCAGTTCAAGGATTAGCGTTTACACCACATTAATGGGCAGTAATTGATCTGTACCTAAAACAAAGCGTCAGGAAAAAGACTCCCACCTCGAAATTTAGCAGAAACAAAGAAGTTAGGTAGAACATTATCTGCCCGTTTAGTGGGGATTAGGTATCCCACTAACTGAATCAATTATGCCTCGGCATAATTGCGTCCGGAATCGGCTTTGTGCAAGCACAAAGAACTCCTTTCCGATTTCCGTGACATCCGCCGGAGGCTGCTTTAACTTCTTTCAGCGGATGTTTAGGCACCCGCTAAAAACGCATTCATCTCACCACTTATAGTGGTAGGAGACTTCTGTAACTGCCGTTCCACTTACGTTACAAAAGAAATTTGCTGAAAGAAGTTAAAAGCTCACTATAATTACTTACACTCTTGCATGTGCAAAAAATTCCTCATACAATGCTTGTAAAATTTGGTTTTCATATTCTTGTAGTACACCGAATACTAAACTAACTTCGGATGAACCTTGATTAATCATCTCTATATTTGCACCAGTTTTTGAAATTGCAGTTGCAGCACGTGCCGCTAGTCCTGTGTTATTACGCATACCTTCGCCTACTATAACAATCATAGAAAACCCATGACGCATTTGTACATCATCTGCATTTAGCTCATTTTTCACTCGAGAAAGAATTCGTTCTTCATTTTCAAGTGTTATTTGATTTGATCGCATAATGACAGAAATATCGTCTAATCCAGACGGTGTGTGTTCATATGAAATATTTTCATCTTCCAAAATTTGTAGAAGCTTACGGCCGAAGCCTACTTCTCTATTCATCAAATATTTTGACACATACAAAGTTGAAAAGCCGCTGTCTGCCGAGATACCTGTAACCGGACGTCCTGTTACAGAGCGTCTTGGTACAATACGAGTACCCGGGGCTGATGGATTATTTGTATTTTTTATGTTAACTGGCACCCCAATCTTATAGACAGGCATTAACGCTTCATCATGGAAAACTGAAAAGCCTGCATAGGATAATTCGCGCATTTCGCGATACGTAATTTCTTTAATTTCCACTGGATCATTCACAACTTTCGGATTTGCAGAGAACACACAGTCCACATCCGTAAAGTTTTCATAAAGCTCTGCTTCAACAGCAGCTGCTAAAATAGAGCCTGTAATATCAGAGCCACCACGGTCGAATGTACGCAGTATGCCCGCTTTAGTGTAACCGAAGAAACCTGGGAAAACAATGATTTCTTTGGTGCTTTTTAGAGGTGCTAAATTCGCATAAGCCTCTGGTAATGCATATGTGCGTTCAGGTAAATCATTGACGACCAAACCATCTTTTGGACTTACGTAGCGTGCCGGCATACCGATTGAATTGAAATAAGCAGCGATTAGCTTCGCGTTATTGTCTTCCCCTGCCGCTTTGATGCTATCGATAAATAATTCCTCATTCGATTTATCACCTTGTACACGTTCATGTAAATCTTCAGCGATCACGTCACAAATTGTATGATCTAACTCCAAACCATCCGCAATCGCCATAAAGCGATTGACAACGATTTGCAATTCTTCTTCAATTTCTTCATTTTTTAATGCTGCCATTGCCAAGTTAATTAATAAGTCAGTTACCTTTATATCGTCACCAGAGCGCTTCCCAGGTGCAGAAACGGCTACGATTTTACGTGCCGGATTAGATTTTACAATGTTTGCTACTTTTTGAATTTGTTCTGCACTTGCTACAGATGTTCCACCAAATTTACATACGATCATAACCATCAAATCCTAACTTTTTAAATTAAATGTATTCCTCCAAAAAACAATTGAATGTACACAGTGTACAAATTATAGTTCCCCACGTCAATACAATTTAAAAAATTCACGCAATTAATCGACGGAAAATGGACAATTTTCACACTGTTTGATTTATTATACGGATTTCGAATGAAATAGTTAAGGTTTTTGCAAATTTTTTTCATAGAATTCCTATAATCGTACAAATATTTGTCTGAACTAGCTGAAATCATCTAATTTACAGAATTTTTTAATGCTAGATCTGACATGATAAACAAAATCACGTCTTTATGAATATAAATGTGGATATCAATATAAACAATTTTGCTTGTATAAAGGTAAGATGTATCACTTCAACAGCAGAATGTGGGTTTTTTATTACAACATCTACAAGCTGAAACCCTTAGGACATGACTATCCCAAGAAAATTAGCCATCAAGGTTTCATGCCCTTCCCTCTTAGTGTCGTAATAAAACCAAGTAACGAAAAGTACACCATGCAAGGACCTTTTGTACATACTTAAATTAGCAAGTGTTTTTCAGCAACCTTGAATCAATTATGCCTCGGCATAATTTGCGTCCGGAATCTGCTTTGTGCTCAGGACTGTAGATGTTTTTTGTGCGAAAGCGTAGTGCTAACGTAGCGACAGCAACACGAGGGCCGACACGATGTCGGTCATTTCGGTAATGCCACAGGACGTGGCGTTTTTACCGTCGCAGGTCAGTTAGCTGTTATCCCATGGATGCGATGATTTTAGGCTAACATCCTTTGTGGAGTCCTTTCCGATTCCATGACATCCACCGGAGGCTTTAACTTCTTTCTGCGACACCCGATGAAAAGTGACTTAAACCACATTCATCTCACAGCTATAGAAGTGGGAGATGAATGCTGAAAGAAGTTAAATTGTAGTGCCTTTCTTCTATATTAATTGAAGAAAACGCTTTCTCCATTATGATATGCAGAAAAACTTGTGATGTTTGTGCTATTTCGAGCAATGTCAAGCTATTCTTTTTTTGATTTTTTATCTGTTTTAGGCGAGTATTACTTTGATTTGCGTATGTTTCCGCTTTTATTCTGTGGAGGGTTGTATTTGTAGGGACTGAGGGGTATTTTGGGGGACCGGATCAGTTATTCGGGGTAGCCTGAGCGATTTCCTCTTGGACCTGAGCAGTTCTTTGGGGCACCTGATCACTTTCCTTTTGGACCGGATCAGTTCTTTGAAGGACCCGATCACTTTCCTCATGGACCTGAGCAGTTCATTGGGGGACCCGATCACTTTCCTCTTAGACCTGAGCAGTTCTTTGGGGCACCCGATCTCTTTCCTCTTAGACCTGAGCAGTTCTTTGGAGGACCCGATCACTTTCCTCTTAGACCTGAGCAGTTCTTTGGAGGACCCGATCACTTTCCTCTTGGACCTGAGCAGTTCTTTGGAGGACCCGATCACTTTCCTCTTAGACCTGAGCAGTTCTTTGGGGGACCCGATCACTTTTTATTATAGTACGATTTGCAAAACAGTTAATTTTATAGCGAAATGGCCCAAATATATTGTTAACGGGTTGGTTGAAGGATGAAAATTATAAATAACAATTTAATTGGGAGTTCCATTCGCATACGAATTGGACTCATCTCATTTGTTACTATATAATGATTTTCGTATTTTTAACAAGCTGATTAGCATTGAAACTAACAAATCAATTAGCAACAATCTCTTGGTCAACAGACAACCTTCTCAAAATAAATGACATTATCTATATGCAGTAGCTGAAGAGTCTACTCTTAACAGTTACTTTGGCTAAAACTTGTTAAACGGGATGAACAATTATTTGAAAAAGTTTCGAGGAAAAAAGCGTTATTTCCATAACTTATGGCGGGAGACAAAAGCCGAGCAGTATGATTTAAACTTCGGCAAAGAGGGTTGGTTTGATTTATGGCACACCCATCTTGATTTTTACGGGTTTGGGAATAATCGTTTAAAAATAAGAAGAGAACATATAAAAGCATATATAGCTTTGTTTTACGGTTTATTAGAAGAGCTTCAAACACTCGGAAAACCATATCAATCGTGGATTGAAATAGTTGACGAAGATGCTGGTTTAGATGCCATCTATATTCATACTACTAATCCAAATGAGGACAATTTTCCACTTAGGTTAGAAAATTTAAACTGGAATTGCACTATCCCAAAATATTTGAAGGATATAGTTGACCTAAATAATTTTAATGTAGGACACTATAAGTGGGAATCATATAACAGCTACATAATTCAGTCCAAAAATAAAGGACTTGAATTGTAAATTAACAGTATTTTAATACACGAATAAGATAAAACAGCAGCCGATTTCTCGGCTGCTGTTTCAGTTCCCGTTAACATATTGTATTTAAATCACGCCAATTACATTTAAAAATACGATAATAATTGCAATTGGTGCTATATAGCGAAGTAAGAATAACCATAACACAAATAATTTATAGCCTTTATTTTTACTTACACCCAGTTCACTCATTAATACATCTTTCTTCATTCTAAATGGTACGAAGATCGCTACTAATAATACACCGAGTGGCATAAGAATATTACTTACTGTATAGTCTGCTAAATCAAAGATTGTTTTCCCGAATAATGTAAAATCACTTAATACGCCATATGATAAAGCCGATGGAATCCCTACAACAAAGATTAGTAGTCCGACAATCAATGCCATTTTTTCGCGTTTCCCTTTACCTTTTGTCGTTAAAGAGGCGACGCTAATTTCCAACATGGAAATTGCTGATGTTATTGTTGCAAAGAAAAATAGTAACAAGAAAATAATGAAGAACAATTTACCGAATGCCATTTTACTGAATATCGCTGGCAAGACAATAAATAATAGACCTGGCCCTTGAGATGGTTCCATTCCAAATGCGAATACTACTGGGAAAATAGCAAGCCCTGCAAGTAATGTAATTACAAGCGTTAAACCAACAATAGAAAATGCAGAACGTGGTAAGCTTTCTTCTTTCGGTAAGTATGAGCTATACGTTACCATAACCCCTACTCCGACAGATAATGAGAAGAACGATTGCCCCATCGCATATAAAATAATTTCAGATGTCACATTTGAGAAATCAGGCTGTAAGAAGAAACGAACCCCTTCTCCAGCTCCATCTAATGTAAGAGCACGAATAATTAAGACAAAGAATAAAACAAATAGTGCTGGCATGAAATATTTATTTACTTTTTCAACACCGTTTTGTACACCTTTACTTACGATAAAAATAGTCATAAGAATAAATAATAGTTGTGATCCAACAGCTAAAAATGGATTGGAAATGATTTCACCAAAAGTGGCTTCGTACGAACCATTTCCTTCCCATAGTCTACCTGTAATTGCATTCCATAAATATAATAAAATCCATCCTCCAACAACACTGTAGAATGAAAGCAATATGAAACAAGTGGCAATCCCTAATTTTCCGACCCACGGCCATAGCGTCTTAGGAGCAATAGTTCTATATGCTTCAACAGCCTCTTTTTGTGTACTTCTCCCAATGACAAATTCCGCCAATAATAACGGTAAACCAATTAATAACGTAAAACCGATGAAAATAAGGAAGAAAGCACCGCCACCTCCTATACCGGCCATATACGGGAACTTCCAAATTGCTCCAAGACCTATTGCTGAACCTGCTGCGGCTAAAATGAAGCCTAATTTCGATGTCCATTGCTGTGAATTCATCTCTTTATCTCCTCTCTTTTTCTATTTCTTTGTTTATTACAATTCGGTCTTTATTCATATTGGTCTATCGTACTCCTTTCTTATACAACCACTGCTTTTCAAATAAAAATCGTCCCTACGAAAACGTAGGGACGATTATATATCGCGGTACCACCCTAGTTATGAAGATATAACAAGAATAAAACCTTAATAAAAAAACGTCCCTACGAAATACGTAGGGACGATTATATATCGCGGTACCACCCTAGTTATGAAGATATAACAAGAATAAAACCTTAATAAAAAAACGTCCCTACGAAATACGTAGGGACGATTATATATCGCGGTACCACCCTAGTTATGAAAATACAACAAGAGTAAAACCTTAATAAAAAACGTCCCTACGTAAATAACGTAGGGACGATATATATCGCGGTACCACCCTAGTTGTGAAAAAATTCTTCACCACTTTATTTGATAACGGTATTCACTACCGTCTTCCACTTCCTCACAACGTGTGATTTATGAAAGAAGCTCCAGGTCGAAATTCATGATAATCTATATACTGATTCGCACCAACCATCAGTTCTCTGAAATAGGGAGATTTTCACTACTTAATCCTATCATTGCCCAAATATTAATTTTCCGAATTGATATTATCATTTTTATCACACATTAAATACTAGCGTCAACATTTTTTTTGATTTTTCATGTATTATCTTCTTTTTTTCGTTCGTGATTGTTTTTATATTTCCGTATGCATTCTAATAATTAACAAAAAAACTAGGCTCACATTCTATGTGAAACCTAGTTTTTAAGCTTAATTGCTCTTTATTAAATAGCTGTCCAACCGCCATCAATAACTAATTCTGCTCCTGTCATAAAGCGTGATTCGTCAGATGCTAAAAATACAACGCCATAGGCAACATCCTCTGGTTCACCAAAGTATGGAAGCTGCGTATATGTTTTATAGAAAGGAAGTGCTCCTCCTTCTTCCATCGTTGGTGCTGTCATTGGTGTCACGACGATACCTGGATGTACGGAATTTACACGAATTTTATCTTTTCCGTATTCAACTGCAGCTGATTTTGATAGTACTCGAAGTGCTCCTTTAGCTGCTGTGTACGGACTTGTACCTGCCATACCAACAATACCGCCAATTGAAGAAATATTGATAATAGAGCCCCCGCCTGCTTTTTGCATTTCAGGAATCACATATTTCATACCAATAATGCAGCCATTTAAGTTAATGTCCATTATTTTATTCCATTCGTCCATTTCCATGTTGGCAATCGTTTTTGGTGAAGAAACGCCCGCATTATTAACGAGTACATCGACTTTACCATATGCCTTCACTGCTTCGGCAATGACGGACTTCCAAGCATCTTCAGATGTCACATCATGCTGAATCCCTATAGCATCCCCACCACTTTCTTTAATTTCTTTTACCAATTGGTTCAATGCTTCGATTTGAACGTCTGTTGCAATAACTTTTGCTCCTTCTTGGGCAAATAATTTTGCTTCAGAAGCACCCATCCCCATTGCTGCTCCTGTAATAATAGCTACTTTTCCATTTAAACGACCCATATTAAAACTTCCTTTCTAAGTTAGATATCTATTCCAATCAAAATGACTAATTCATGAACATATTAACAACTAGTTGTATTATCGACACCGTGTCGTTAATATAAGTATATCAATACTCTTAAAAAGGGCAAACAACACATTTCATGAATTCGATGCTTTATCAACGAACTAATCGCCAGTGTTGTAAAAATAGAAAAAATAAAACAAGGAGCTTAAAAATGTCGAATAAAAAACAGAAAATGGACCCTCGGGTTATGAGGACGCGCCAACTACTAAGAGACGCACTTGTGGAATTAATTGAGGAAAGAGGCTATGAAAAGATTACGGTACAAGATATTACAGAGCGAGCGACTTTAAATCGCGCTACCTTTTATTTACATTATAGCGATAAGCTTGATCTTCTCTATCAAAGCACAAAGGAAATATTGAATGATTTAGTGAGCAGTCTTAATGTTCATTTTGATGACAAGATAGAAATTGATTTTTTGAAAGATGAAGATGAGCCACAGGATACATTTATGCATTTATTCGAGCAAATTTCTTTAAATAGCAAATTATATAAAGTATTTTTAACTGAAAAAGACATTCCTTATTTCTCTTCAGGTTTGAAGGAAATCATCATCGATTTTGTCTCAAATGGGATAAACTCTATGCAGCCCGATGATAAAAAGCTTACAGTTCCACGTGAAATGGCTATCAGATATTTTGCCGCCGCCTTTCTTGAGGTGATTGTTTGGTGGTTAGAAAACGATATGCTTTATTCACCAAAATTTATGGCAACTCAGCTATTGAGAATTACAGTGAAGGGTCCTTATATTGACCTTCCTTTTGGAAAATAAAATTATTTTTCAGCCTAACAACTTCTTAAGAATAAACATCCATTAGTATCACAAAGCTAAGTAACTATATAAATAAAAAAAGAGAGAATTTCAAATAAAATTGAAATTCTCTCTTAAACAAGATTTGATATATTGTTCGTGATGTGCGGCAATTGTTTAACATCTTACATATTTACGTTTGAAACCAATTCTCCCTTTATCTACGTCCTTTTGAATACTTTCGTAAGCGTTCAGGACACTGCTTTTTTTCTTATCTCGTTTAACTTCTACTGGACCTATTTCCTTTGCAATTTCGACAGCCTTTTCATGGAGTGGTAAATATGAAAGCCCAACAGTGTATAGAAAATTATTCATAGCAGATTTCGTTCGTTCTGGCGAATCGTGAATCGTATTTTTCACTGTTTCAATCATGTTGGCAATTTTGCTCTCGGAAAATTCATTGTCTAAGCGATTCCCTAAAAGCCAACAGTAGCAACTCCAGCCCGCTGACATTCTCAGCTCTTCACCGCTTGCGATCCATTTATCTGCAACTTCTTGAGCAATATCTGCTTCAGCTAAAGTTACAGCTACTACAAAATCCGACAGCATATAAAAATATGCCGAATCCATCCAACGATCAAAATCTGACACAGTCATCGCTTTTGGATCTGCAATAATGCCTGCAAAGTACATTGCGTCGTAATTCCCTGTAGCATAAAGCTCTTCAGCTAACGGTTGATTTACTTTTATTTTCTTAGCGATTGGCTTCATTGCACCTGTTGCCACGCCAAAAAGTGGTTCATGCGCACCATTGGATATATAGATTTTTTTAGTTCGTTCCTTGCCTAGAGACTCAAGCTCCTTCATCACCATTTCTAAATTCAATTTTCGCACTTCCTTTTTGGAGTATTTACTCAAATATTTTGCCATTAATATAACCATTATCCTATAGACAATTAAATATTGAAAACTAAAATGATTTATTTCTTTTTTACAATTTGTGTTAATCTTTCAATAAGAAGGGGTGATACTTTGTTATACTTTTTTAACAAATATTCAAAGTATGTAGTGTTACTCATTTTTATATTTGAAATAATTTATTTTGGTATTCCGGATTATGTACAGCCTGTTTTTGTTTATGAGTATCTTCTATTTTTCGGTTCGGCTTATTTATTTGCTGTTATTCAAGATTTTTTTAATCCAAGTAAAAAAACAGATATATTATTACGTGTTGTTATTATCATTAGTACTCTTGTCATATTGATAACATCAATCTACTATAAATCCACGTTCTCACTTATTTTTTCTGTGATAATGTTTATGGCGATTAGTTTCTCATTATATTTAGCAATCAAGCAAAATAAAACGAACAGGCAACAGGATTAATACCTATCGCTTGTTTGGCTTGATGATTGTTGTAATGTACAATTTAAGGAATAATACACTTCTTTGCCATTCGTCTTCAAAGGCAGCAAGCAACTTTCAAAAACGTGATAGTAATTTTTCAAAAGCCAACTAACTTTTCACAATTGTTCTTTGAGCTTTTTTAATGATTCTCTCAGTTGCCTTAGTCGGAGATTCTTTTTGCCATTCATCACATAGGTTTACTACCCACTCTGATTGAGTTTTACTAGCATCATTTAACCAGTTGCCGACAGAATCTTGAACATACTTTGACGGATCTGATTTTAGTAAATTTAAAATAGGAAGTACGATTTGCGGTTCTTCCTTTAAAACCTCAATATGCTTTGTCCATACTCCGCGAGGACGAATTGATTCTAAACTGAACCTACGAATGTTTTCATCTTCACTTTTCGCCCACTCCGTTAACAAATCTACACTTATTTCAATATTCGCTGCAAGGTCCTCCCTTATTGACATCCAAGCAATTTCCCGAACACCAAAATGTTGATCTGCTGCGAAAGGTCGGATATACAACAGCTTCTCTTCTAAAGAATAATCATTGTTGTTATTCATAAATGCTGCCCAACATCGGACACTATCAGATACGTGATGAGCGCATATATTGATTAACTCCTCTTTTTTTATATCACTCTCATCCATCAAGACTTTATCTAATAAAGATCCTATTAAACGTATAGCCTTCATTCCCGTTTCAACTTTTTGCTTCTCAACCTCTGTCAGTATAAATTCTAACTTTTCTTCTAGTCCAATCAATGGGAGAACATTTTTTAATAAAGTACTATGATGAACTGCTTGCCACTCTGTTAAATTAACACTCTCTATTTTTCCTTGATTCAGCAATGTTAAAACTTCGGTTGGGATATCGCTAGCCTTTCTAGCTCCCTTTCTATGTAAAATATCTTCTTTTACAACCATTTAACACCCTCCTGTTATTGTGGGACATAAAATCCGACCTGTTGAAATGAATAGACGTCTATCTTTATATTATTTCTCTTTACAGATTTTTTCCACTATTCCCTCAACTCGATTAAAATCAACATAATTGTGAATCGATATTGATATCGAGTGGCTTGATAGAGACGCCTATGATACGATTACACAATAAGTAACTTCATTTGTTTTTTATGAACGTTAGTAAAATCAAGTGAACAACAATATAAAAGGACGGTAATCAATTGAGCAACGAACAAAATAAAAGTAAATTTATATACACATATGTACATCATGTTGACGAGTACGATCTTTGTAGAATGGAGATGCGTTCATTTTTTAGTCTTGATTCCCAATCAAACTATATAATAAGCAATATTAAAATTGATCCAAGCCGTAGCCCTTTTATACAAGAGAGACTTGAAGTGCTATATGAAGAAAATAGCGTAGAGAACATCAAGACATTGGTGAAGGATTTAAACATAAATGAAGTAACTTTCAAAGTTGTTTGTTTAAATAGTATGGATATAGGTGAAACGAAGAAAGTCCCTCATTCAGAGCGTCGTTTGATCGAACGTGAGATAGGATTATGTATTGATGGAGAACCAGACCTAAATCATCCTGAAATTGTATTTGGTCTTATTTTAATAGATGGAATATGGTATTTTGGAAAGTATATGAAGAGTGAATCCATTTGGCTTAAACATTTACACAAACCAAACAGTTATTCAACGGCACTTAGTACTAGAGTTGCTCGCGCTGTTGCGAATATCGCAGTTCCCCATCCTCAAAATATTCGCGCGATCGACCCTTGTTGTGGTATAGGGACTGTAGTAATTGAAGCCCTTTCGATGGGAATTAATATTGAAGGGCGAGATCTATATTACAATGTTTGCAAAGGTGCCCGAGAAAACATCACTTATTTTGGATTAACAGGAAAAATTACTGTAGGTCCAATCGCAGAAGTAACAGAACACTATGATGTTGCAATAATTGATTTACCCTATAACTTATTTACCCATTCATCACCAGAAGATCAATTTGATATTATAAAACATGCTCGTCGGATTGCTGATAAGGTTATTGTCGTTACAATTGAAACAATTGATGACATGATAGAAGATGCAGGTTTTATAATAAAAGATCGATGCGTTACTAAAAAGCAATCGTTTTTACGTCAAATTCTATTATGTGAATAACTTTATCAATCACTAGCTGATTATCATTTCTAAAAGGGCTACATAAAACAGAGACCTTGACAACTATCAAGGTCTCTTTCTTTTGGTCTGAAATAAAGTTTGAATAAAAATACTTCGCTACATTGAAACCCGAAAGATCCTAAGCTTCTTTGGATCCATTTCTAGCTTTGTTCAGCAGTTTATGGCCTGTAACCCAAACCGCAACCCCAGTCCCCCACAATATCAAGGCTGAGCTAAAACCAACAGATGTCCACCATAGCATAATTTGATGATTCCCCCAGGTAATTTTTATAGGTAAAGTAACCAGTGTGATTGCAGAAATCAAACAAAGAAGAGAACCCGAAATATAATAGATCTTGACCTGGAAAAGGTGGGCTAGGGGAAAGAAATGAGCACCGACAATAAGAGCCATAACAGGGACAAACAAATCCAAATGATTGGTAGATACACAAATTTCGGCAGCGATGGCTATCAACACGCCTTCTAAACCGAAAATAATACCGAACCACATATTCTTTCGTTTCCAACGCTGGGAATCCCCTTGCATCATCTTGTTTGATAAGCTGTTTGAGTTCATTATCAATACGATGCCTCCAATAAGCAATATTGCACCTATTAATAGGGATAAGATCAACAGCCAGAGAAATCCCCAGCCCTGCAGTCCTCTAATTCCAATTCCCGCCCACAGAGTACCGAAAAATGCCATGAAGATAACACCAGAAGCTGTCCCGCGTACAGCAGCTCTAGGAATGGTGCTTTGTGACATAACATGAACCCTCCTCTTTCAATTTCATTCTAAAAGGCTAAAGGATGCTGACTCACTATTCCTGAGAATTTTGCAAAGTAAAGATAATAATAATATTCCTTATTTCTGAAATTAATTCTCTGCACATTCCATACGTTTGTAGTTATACGAGATACCATTTTCTGTTGAAAAATCAAAAACTCTCTGTCAGCATGGTCTATCGCGACTCTAATAGAAATTCCTCTTCAAAAAACCCTTGGTGTTGCTTTGTAATAAAGATGATCAAAAACCCTTTACAAGCCAGCATTTTTCAATAAAAAAGAATCCACTTTGAAAAAAGATAGTTCAAAATGGATTCTTCTTCAGCAGATTTAAGTTTGATTTTTGTAATAAAAATGACGCTCGACAGTTCATGAATCAAGAAAATTTTTTAAGACAACTAAGAAGTCCGATAAAATTAGTATCATGCACAAAGTGTCCCGCATCCTCTATCGTCACGAATTCGCAATTTGGAATAAGCTCAGCATCTTCCTGTAGTTTGTTTTGTAGAATATGACTGAACCTACCTCCTATAATAAAAGTCGGCATGATTATGTCAGTAAGTCGCGCCCACCATTCTGGATTAGGTTTATTGAGTTGCGGTAGAATCGAACTTAAATACATGTTATATATATACAATCGTTCTCCCCAAAAAATGTTTAATTTTTTATACAGCGATAATGGTATACTATATAAACTCTATCCCCTTACTAAAAGACTCATTGTCTGCGTTCAAATATAAGATTTGCAGCAAGACAAGTCAAAACAGTTGCCATTAACCAACGTTGGACTTTTAACCTTCACAACCTACATTACAAGTAAGCTCTCCCACTCGGCAGCTGAACTCCTTTGAACTCATCTCTTAAGAGGAAACATCTTTAGTATGCAATGATTGTTCTCCGTTAAATATGTCACTGCTTTTATAAATAAGTAAAGAAACGATATAAAGTATAGCAGTAAAGAGAGAAACCCCTTTAAACCCTGATATATGACTAAAAAGAACACCACCAATGACTCCACCAAGTGTTGTACCACCATACATAGTAGCGTTGGCCAAGGCGGAAACCGTACCACGAGCTGTTGTTGTTAAGCTCTGCAAGGTACTCATAAAAACAGGAAATATAAACCCACCGATCAAAAATATAAAAAAGAAACTTATTTCAGCTACATATAGATTTGGAGAGAAAGGAAGGCCTATGTAAAAAAGGATTAAGATTACTAATGATAATAATAAGGACTTAGGTTCTCCTAACCTTTGTACAATTCTACTTCCAAAAAAGGAGCCAATAACATTTCCGAGCCCTAAACTTATCATTGCTATTCCAATTGCAGAAACACTTAATGAAAAACTCTCCGAAAACCAAGAACCAATAAAAGAAAATGCGGCAAAATTACCTATTTGAAAAATAAAATAAGCTAAGAAATATTTAATTGCTCTTGGTGTTTTAAATATGTGCTGGTATTTTCCCAATATTGATTGCTTCTCAATATTTTTTGTTGCTTCAATAGAGGGAAAAAACATTGTAATAACAAATACCAAGAAAATCGATAATATTGAAATTATATAAAAGGGTGTATGCCAAGTGAAAGCCGCTAATAAACTTCCAATGGGTATTCCTATCAATTGAGAAACAGCCAAACCACCCGTTGCATATCCCATTATTTTTATTATATCATCGGGCTTTACTAATATTGGAATAGAGGCCCAAACTTGTGGTGTTACAAAAGCAGCACTTACACCAGCTAGTAGTCTAAATACAATCATTTCCCAAAAGTTTGAAGCAATTCCACATAAAAAAGTTGAGATCGCAAATCCCACTAAACCTAAAATCATTATCCTCTTACGATTCATTCCATCAGAAATAGGTCCTGCAATTAAAGCAAATAAAGCATATCCCAAAGCATAAGTGCTAACCATCCACCCAGACCATTCTGTTGGTATATCATAAGCCGCCTGTAAAGTTGGTAGTAATGGTGATATTAAAAAGGTATCTGTCCCAATAACAAACATTATTAAGAAAAAAATAATTGAAACTTTTCTATTCAATGCTAACACTCCAAACGTTTCATAGTTTAAAAACTATCGAACTAAAAATTAAAATTTTTCCTAGATTTACAAAGAATCTAGGAAACCGGGCAAATATTTCTCAAATGTATCCAGTCTTAATTTAACGTATTTGTTGCGAGTTTCTTTACGAGTTGAAGTTAATCCTGCCTCCCTCAAAGTTTTAAAATGGTAAGAAGCTGTTGATTTTGAAATATTAATACGTTCACCTACCTCCCCACAGCTTAATTCTCCCTTTTGATCTCTAAGAATCCGAATAATTTCTAACCGGGATTCATCAGCTAATGCCTTAAAAATTTGTACTTTAATTTGGTCTTCATTTCGTTGTTCGATAATCATAAAACTATAATACATCATTCTTTTAAAAATAACAATTGTATTAATGCTTCTTTCATTAATCGGCTTTGTTAGTTAAAGAAGAAAAAGATGGGATCTCTGTGGAATACCATCTTTAAGTAAAGCACCCGTTAGCCATCCATGTAGCGCAAAACCAGAGCTACACCACAGAATATGAAAGATGATTAAGTTAAATTTCTGTTCCATTTGAGAGTCTCTTTTTAATAACAAAATAAGTTACTACTCCTAAGCTAATATAGATTATTAACATACTACTACCCAATATCGCAGAGTATTTATATACATCATAAAGACTGTATATACTTAGTAAAATATAGATTGTTAAAAACACAAACCCTTTCTTTCTGCTTTTCACAAAGACTGAGGAAAAAATAGCCAAAACTATACTAACGACTACCAACTGAAATAAAATGAGTATTGTGAACATCAAAATATTATTATCCATTACACCAATCCCCCTACATGACTTCTACAAATGAAAGCAATTTCCTTGTTCCGCTAAACTTGCTCCGTTAGTTCAATAAAGAAAAAAGAGCTGCCTATGCAATTCAATGATCTTCAAGTAAAGCATCCCGTTAGCCATCCATGTAGCGCAAAAACCAGCGCCACACCACAGAAAATGAAAGATGATTAAGTTCTTTCATGGGAGTTGAAATGCGATTCTTCACAAATTCCTAGATATTCGCAATTAAAAGCGGATCACACCATATTTATTAATTTTTTCAAATTGTTCAGTTAAAGATTTCAATTTCGCTTGCATCTACATAAAATGAAACTTTAATAACTCTCTTTCGTAAATACCTACATAACCAATTCAATGGAGGTGCCTAAATGAAAGATATTTTTAAAGGGATTCTAGCAGTAATCTTAGCCTTAGCTATATGGGATGGAATTAAATACATATGGAATCTTTTTATTTAAACACCAGAAAACAGCCAATCTTTGGTTGTTTTTTCTGTTTGAACAAATGTTTTCAATCTTCTGCTGAACAATTTCTTTCAGATATTCATTCAATATAGTGATGGAGTTTAAAATTACGCATTGGTATATCTGTTTAAAGTAACCTTCTTCTTCAACTAAACTTCCCCGTTAGCCATCCATGTCGCTTAAAATCAACACTACACCACAGAAAATGAAAGATAATTACGTTCTTTCATGGGAGTTGAACAACGTATATAGTTTTATTAAATTAACGGTTTAAAAGTGATGAAAAATCATAAAAAGCATTTAATACATCATCACCTAATGGATGAGCAAATTCTTGAGTTTTTAAAGGTAATATTCCTTCCTTTTCAAGTTGTTGCAGATATTTTTGGAATTCTGTATCAATAGCTTCGATATACTCTTTCAGCTTAAATTGATATTTAAATTTACCATCTGGATAATGGCTTATATGTTCAATAACAAGGTTTGTACCATCAATGGAAAATATATAGTAATCAAAGTTTCCGTGACAATCCAATTTCGCCTCACTGATTTCTCCCTTATATAAAGAGGAAAGAGTTGAGAAAAAATGTGGAATTGCTACAAAACCTATACCTGATTTAAAACTAAATAACTGTGTGTCACTCGAAACGTCAAATTGAATATCTCCACCACTGAAACGGATATCAATAAAACATTTATAATTAGAATTCATAAAATTCACCCCCCATTAATACTTTTTCCCAAACGCCTTCTCCGTTAGTAAAAAAGCGACTGCTCTATTGAACAATCGCCCACCGTTAGTTGAGTAAGAAGTTTAGTTTCTAAATAAAGCGATATTTACGTGAAAATTGCGTGATAATCAAAATACTCGTTAACCCAACAACGAGATACCATATTATATTAAAAGGAACTATGTACATTAATACACCAAATAAAATAGCTGTTAAAAAGCTAACTGTAATTGATTGTACATTCGTAATTTTATCTTGAATTAAATAATATAAAGAGAATGGTAGTGCTAAAGTAAATAACGGAATATAAATTGTTACAATAGATATTTCAATGAGGGATATTGAAAGTACGGCCATTATGAAACCTATTGACGTAGTAAGCGTTCTTCCTACAAACACTTTACCAGTAAAATAGCCGTATAGCAGAATAAACATAATCGTTAAACTGGAACAAATTCCCGTTATTAAAACAAATGAATGGCCTATGAAGAAAGCTGCTATTGAGAAACAAACTAAAGAAACGAATGGCAACAACAATATTGAAGGATTTTGCACTTTTTCTATATTCATTACATTTGTAAAACCTACAAGAAATAATAAAGTAAATGGAATCGCCAAATATCCTAATTCGAGATGATCATTTATAAAAATATGACTAACCTCGAGTTTGCCGACCATTATTATTACAAGTGACGCACTGATTTGACCAAGCAGCCCCAAAATGCTTGATAATTTAAAAGCTTGAGTAAGCTTATCCGTAATTACAATTGAAACGACACCAATAAATAAAGCTAAATATAACAAATTTCCCCCTCCTAAAATAATTCTTTAGAAATACTCAAAATTAAATATTCTAATTCCAAATTATACAGTATTTGTGAAAAAACCGCACAAATACTATGGTAATGCTTTTTGAACTAAACTCCTCCGTTAGTTCAATAAGAAAAAAAGAGCTGCATATGCAACTCAATGTTCTTCAAGAAAAGCACCCGTTAATTTAATAAGATTTTCTTACTTACATTAAAAATCGTGTTAGCTAAATAGTCCATTCTATAAGTAATCCTGCCTGTGCTAAGCCACCATCGAAACCATATAATAAAATCGTATTTCCATTTTTTATTTTACCTTCCCGTACTGCTATATCAAAAGATAAAGCCATTGAAGCTGCTGATGTATTTCCGTAATTAACTAAGCTATATAAAGTTCGCTCTATTGGAAAACCACTTTTTTCGCATATCGACTTAATCATCCTTAAATTTGCACTGTGAGGAACAAACCAATCGACACTTTTCAACTCAATTGAAGTGTTTTTCATAACGGATTGTATTCCTTTTGGCACAGTTGTAACCGCCAACTTATAAACCTCCCGCCCATTTTGAACAATGCAACCATTTTCGACCAAATCTTTTCCATTCATTGTGTTAGATAAATTGGTACTATATAAACTATTTCCTTTCTCCTTTCTCGCCTTCTGAATCTATATGTGATGAAATAAAACTCGGTTGTTTTTCATCATATTCAACAAGAACTACCCTCCACCACCTCCAAAAAGGATGCAGGTTGTTAATCTTTGTTACTGAAAGAAATCCACATCGTATGAGTATTACGCAAATGAGGTATATCATTAAACGAATCTCCAGTCGTGCTAGAATTAATAAAGATATATACCCCCATCAATTAAGACATAGTTACGCTACACACCTATTAGAAATAAATTGATTCAGTTAATTTTAAATATGTTAGAAGACAAAAATGAGAATGATCTTATGCTGTTGTTGTATGTTTCGAATGAGATTTTTAGTACTTATAAATAAAAATGAACTTAATAACATTAAAAAAATACCTCAACGAAAAAAGCTTGAAAGAACCCTTTTAATAGGCTCTTCAAGCTTTTCTAGTTGATTTTTTTATTCCCAATCCAAATTTACAGGTGATGTTAAAACGCTGTTATATCAAGAGATTCAAACCAAGTTCAGCCCGATCCTACTTTATCCAGTTATATTTCCCAATATAGATTTGGATTTGGATTTATATTTATAGCATGGGAGCAAAAAATTAGACGCTGATCTGTTAATTACAAACTGCCTCCATCAAATTGGGTTGCACTGCACTGTACATATTTGCCAAACCTGATCGTATCGGAAGTTCACCTTCATTCATCTCTACATCATGGAAATATATTTTTTCAAATGTAGACTTAAATTCATTCAAATCATAAGTTACTTGTTATGCTTTGGATGGAATACTGCAGCACAGTTTGGACAATTTAAAAGCTTTAACTATCGCTTCATCGCTCCTATTGCTAAATTAGTCTGGTAATAATTACTCTTTTTCCAATTCTCCTCATAATTCTTTTAGTTAGTTGCTTAAAAGAGCATCTTCATTGTTTAAGAAACTTAATACATGGCCTGGTGGGAAATTAATATCTTCGAATCTAAGAAAATATCCACTCCAATAACGCTCTAAACCATGTGTATACATTTCCAGTGACCAATCTTCGAACACAGAAATATTTAGTTTTAAGCCTGCCCAATTTTTTTGCTTTTAATTAAATATTCACATACATAATAGCTTCTACATGAACCTTTACAACAGAAACGTACTTCCTATTTAATCGAAAGACATTGCGCCTTCTTATCATGCACCAACATAACTGCATGAATCATCCCAGGAATATAAAAAAAGAGTGTTAGAAAAAAGTTTATTATCGCTTGAAATGGTTTCCCACAAAACAATACGGCAAGTGGTGGGCATATGACTGCCAATAAATACATTATGTAAATCACCTACTTTCAAAATATTTTATTATAAATACATGTATATACAAAAAAATAATATTTATTATGTTCATTAGATTCCATAGATTTTTCAAATTCTGCTGCAAAGTTTTTTAAATCCGTAAGAGCATAGTTGAAAAACTTTGCAACAGCCCCCCCAGATTAGCTTTGAATTTCTGTTTATATAGAACACTTATATAAAAAAGTAAGATATCTATTCAACAATGCCGCCTGTCGCCCTATCAAGCGTTGAAATTACATTTAATAATGTTGTTTTACCAGAACCAGAAGGTCCCATAATTCCAACAAATTCACCTTCTTGAATTGAGAATGAAACACCTTTTAATGCGTGTGATTGATTCTCACCTTTTTTACCGTACACTTTTTGAACGTTTTTCACATCTACAACTGCTTTCATCATATATATCCTCCTACGCTTGTTTTTCCATTACCTATTTTGCGCCTTTTAGGGGTAGAAGGAGCATCTGTGCCATGAAGTGCAAAGCAGATTCCAAATAAAGGATAAAACATTATAATTGTTAGTACGGGATCATCCGGTATCGGTAAATATACATTTATTACAATGATTACTGGTTTTTACTTTGCATCTATGACAGCAACCCTGGCACTACCCAGATTAAGTGACAATATAGGTTATTGCCGTTTCTGTTCTGTTACTACACAAACCCCGTCTACAGCAAGAACCTTGTGACTAAGGCTTATTAGGAAATTTGTCTATTATGGGTTAAACCCTGTAAAAAAAACAGTGTTCTTAGCAATGGTTTTTTCTTCTTTCCATCAAGATAGTAGTACTAATTATAAAGAATAATTATTAATAAAAACTTAGTTATTTTCTTAAGATTTAATGAAATTAAAGGGAGGTAATTTATGACAGTAATAATGAGGAGGAATTGATATGAAAGACCACACATTGAAAATACAAAAACATCTACCGAAGTAAGTGTTTTTGATAATTTTTATCTTTTCTAAACTCAACCCATGTAATCTTAATTCTTAATTTGAATAGATACCACTCTTACGCTGCGGTTCATCGAAACTAATATTAAATTGTATTACTTCTTTTCTTTGATCATCTATCTTTATTGTTTAATGATAAAACAAACACCTTATTCAACTAACCTCCCCCGTTAGCTCAATAAGAAAAACATACTAAGATTAGTAGTGCAGACCAAGGCATTGGTTCGTACTACTATTTTTTTATATAGTAGAGGTGAAGAATAGGTCGGGCAGCTCTTTGGATCTTGAATCCGTAAAAAAAACTGACCTACTTCACAACCTTATTTGAATCAGGTTTAAGTATGTTGGATCCTTTGAGATCGTGTATAAGAAATGGGAATCAATAAGGCTAATGTGAAGACTTCAAAACACATAGGGAGGGAGAACATGAAACATGTCATCGCCTTTGATATTAGTATGGGAAAGAGTTATATGGTTGTCTATAACGCGCGCTGAAAAAATGTCAGTTGGAAAAGGAAATTGCGCACAATCGTCCGGGATTTATGGACCTTAAAAAGTTAATTGATGACTTAATTGAAGGATATGATGAGCAACCTCATATCGTATTTGAATCTACAGGAGTCTATTCAAGAACATTGGAACGTTTCATGCAAGAGAACAACTATAGTTATTGCCTATTAAATCCCTTGGAAGCAAAACTCCAATGTGATTCCTTACGGATTCACAAAACGGACCGAAGTGATGCACATCAATTGGCACTCACACACTTTACGCACGAAAGACGGATTGAAACAGATTCCAATGATGTTTACCGTCAGTTAAAACGATTATCGAGACACTACAGCGAATTGGATGATGAATTGAGCGTCACCCGCAGTCGATTGCATAAGGTCGTCCAGGAAACATTTCCTGAACTCGAGAATATTTTCACGACCAAGTCTGAACTGTTCCTAAACGTAGTACAATTATACCCTCATCCAGATCTAGTCTTGAATCATTCAAAAACAATCATTAAAAATCGAATACTCGCAAACACAAATAAACGAATGGCAGTAAACAAAGCAGAAGAAAAAGCTGTTGAATTAATAGAGGCCGCAAAGCAATCTTACCCCGCCGCGTCTTCAACAGATGTGGTTTGTGATCAAGTTCGTGTATATGCTAAACGGTTTCAAGAGCTTCTCCTTCAGAAAGAACAATGTATCAGTAAAATGGAGTCGATAGCCGAAAGGCTTGAAGAGTATAGCATAATACGTAGTATTCCGGCTATTGGAGCTAACTCAGCTGTCAGAATCATAGCAGAAATTGGGAACATTCAGAGGTTTGACAACAACAGACAGTTGAATGCCTATACAGGTATTGATATTAGGCGGTATCAATCCGGGAAGTTTATAGCTAAAGACAAGATTAATAAACGCGGCAATAAACACCTACGTAAAATAATGTATCTAACCGTTCAGAACATGATTAGACAGCGACGATTTGGTGGAAATCACATCGTTGAGTACTACGATAAATTAAAAACGCAACCCTATAACAAATGTCATAAGGTTGCCTCCATCGCATGTGTAAACAAGTTATTGAAAACGATCTTCTTTCTTGTCACACATAATCAAAACTACGACTACAGGTTGGCTCCCTAGTACAGTCGTAGCATCAGTTTAACATACTAAAGCCTTATGAAAAATCGAAAAATCACTAGGCTTATTCGGCATGGCCCAATTTATCAAAATAATATCAGAGAGTTAAGAAAGTTATTATAGATACTTGACTAATCGTAAGAAAAGAGCTGCCTATGCAACTCAACGATCTACAAGTATAGCCCCCGTTTGTTTAAGTACTATTCTTCACAAACTAACTATTAGATGGTTTAGTTGGGTTGTATTATTTATAAATGGGGACTGATAAAAATTCAACATTCTCGTTAAGATTCTCATTGCATTCGTTAAGAATATATTTATTGATTCCTTCTTCAGTCTCAACTATTATTTTTTTGCAGCTATATTCTTCAATAAAATCCCCATCAACACTATGAGAAATATTAATTTGTTCTCCATCAAATGCTAAAGTACTAACCCCTCTTTGTCCCTCTATCCCATACTGTACATAGTTAATTTCAGCTTTTTTTTGATTTTTTATATTCTCAACAAATTTATCTAAACTCTCTAAATTTTGAATATCACCGTGCTCATTTATCACTTCTTCAATATTATTTGATTGACATCCTACCATTAATAGCAAAAGCAATCCAACAATAACAAACCTCATTTTCTCCCTCCTTCTACGTGTAAATATTACACTAAAAAGTTCTATAACCTTCTTCCACTATCCTGCCCCGTTAGCCATCCATGTAGCGCAAAACCAGAGCTACACCACAGAATATGAAAGATGATTTAGTTCTTTCATGGGAGTTGAATAAAGAAAAAGGCTATGTTAAAAGAAAAGGTTGATTTATAACGTTAAGAAATCCGCTGTATATGCAAGTTTTTATTCAAAATATGATTCAGTGCAATTTCTTTTGAACAGCATCGAAAGCTTTGGTGTATCTAAGTTCAAACGATAGTGCATAAAAAGGTATATATGAATGAAATAAAGAAAAACACTTAATACATTGGTATGACGACGTTTTAAGTGTTTTATTTCGTCCCAAAACTTTCATTTGGGAACTTTATTTAATCGTAATTTGTATATTTCATAACCTTTGTCGCAATATTTTAATTTGAAAATTTTTCTATGTATTTGAGAATATCAATGTTTGTTGCTCTATAAACACCAGATGGGATTACATCATTCGCTAATAATGATACAAGTTGTTCCCCAGTGTTCTCTTCTATAAAAATAGTTACTACGTCCTTATCTCCTTGAACAACGATTTGGTGATAATTCTTCGGAAAAGGGTGATCTTCAGGTAACGGTTCTTTAATTAAAGTCGTTTCTTTCAAAACCTTTAAAAATTGCTCAAAAGAATCTCCGTAAAGGACTTGTTCAATAATTTCTTCATTATCTTTGAGTTCAGTGATATAAATCGAATGGTACGAACCATCTATAGCATTTGCGAGATGAATATTTTCATCTTTTATATTTGTATTTTGTTCTTCATTCGGCGATACATTTTCTTGTTTAGATGAACAGGCAGTTATTAAACATAACATTAACCCTAACCCTAACCCTAAAATGTATATTTTCTTCACAATTTCTCCCCCTGAAAATATATTTAATAATGCTTTACTATTTATGACTGATTTCCCTCATAGTTAAGCTGTCCTGATTAGTTAATACGTTCATATATAATCAAAAGTTTCAAAAAATATTCCAAAAGCGTCGTTTGGTATTCTTTCATAAAAAGTTGTTATTGCACAATCTGGCCCGATTGTTGAACAACAAGTTAAAAAACACTCTTCAACTAAACTGCTCCGTTAGTTGAATAGCAACAATTTTTTCGAAAACAGCCTTACTATTTTATGTACTCGCTATTTAAAACAATAATTATAAGAGTAATTATCAGAATTATATATCCCAAAGTACCTAATTTATTATCATTATGTTTATTTTTCTTTTCAATAATTTTTTCAATAATTACAAAGAAAATAGATAGAAAAACAAAAGCTCCAATATACAAATAATCAGAGAATAATAGGATTAATAATAATGCGCAAAATACTAAATATCTAAAAAGTATACTTTTAAGCATAAATTCTCCTTCAAATAGTTTATAGTTTTAATTTACATTTAGCTGTTTTAGCATATATTTTTTAATTCCTTTGTGAACTAAACTGACCCGTTAGCCATCCATGTAGCGCAAAACCAGAGCTACACCACAGAATATGAAAGATGATTAAGTTCTTTCATGGGAGTTCAATAAAGAAAGAAGAGCTGCCTATACAACTCAATGATCTTCAAGTAAAGCACCTGTTAGCTTAAGAAGTATTTTTTCCTTCTTTCTTCTGTTTCCTCCTGTAAAAAAAACGCCATATATAAAAGATAGTCCAAAACACAAATAAAGGAATAAACTGATAGTTTTGTTCACCATAATATATAATGATGATTCCTATAATAAGAGTTGGTACAGCCAAATAAAACCACACTCTTACTTCCTTGTTTTTAAAACTTAATTCAAATCGTTCACTCATATACTCCACCCCGTTTATAACTTTCTTTTACTAACCTTCCCTTTACTACGTTTGAAACAAATCGAGATTCCAGTTTTTTGTAATTTTTATTAAGCGAAATCCTTTTCTTGTTCAACTAAACTGCCTCATTAGTTTAAGTATAATTGTTCACAATCTCATATCGATTTTAACATGAATATCCAGCTTTGTTTGGAAGTCTTATTCCACAATCTGGTCAGAATGTCGAACATTAGTTAGATAACACTATTCAACTAACCTGCCTCGTTAGCCATTCATGTCGCTTAAAATCAACACTACACCAAAGAAAATGAAAGATAATTACGTTCTTTCATGGGAGTTTAATAAGAACAGCGACGCTTCTTCCACAATCGCGCCCGATCGTATTATAAGGTCAGCCAGAAAATATTTCTGGTTGACCATTTTTTATATCGATATATGATAACGGTAGCCGGGGTAGAACGTTCGCGCCCGTGGGGCTAAGACCCCGTCCGCAAAACAGTTCGCCCCCTACTTGTAGAAACATGTTTGAGGCTGGTTGGGACAATGATCTCGTATAACAAGCGAAGCTATGACACTACAAAGAAGATTTAGGGGTTACCGGCAATTATCATTTTGAAGGACGAATTATAATGAATCCAGTCATCGGTCTGGATGTAGCAAAAGGTGAAAGTCAGGTTCAAGCTTACTTGGAAAGAAAGAAGCCCTACAAGAAAAGTTTGAAAGTAAAACATGATCTTGATGGGTTAGCTAGTTTATTAGATTTTATTAAAGAATTAGAAGATATTTCAGGAGAGCTTCCCCCTCTTGTTATGGAATCAACAGGCCATTATCACACACCAATTGTTCAATATTTTGAGGACAAAGGCTATTTAATAATTATCGTAAACCCACTCATCTCTTATAAAGCAAAAAGTTCTAGTTTACGAAAGGTAAAAACAGATATCATTGATGCTAATCATCTCTGCAAGCTGTATTATAAGGAGGATTTAGAGCCTTATAAAAAGCGTGGTATCCAACTTGCGAACTTACGTCATCTTACGAGACAGCACGATAATATTACAGGCATGTTTGTACAAACTAAACTACAATTCCAGGCAGTTTTAGATCAAATTTCCCCTGAATATAGTAATGTTTTTGGAGACTTATATTCGGATGTTTCTTTGAAAATTCTACATGCATTTCCTACTTCAGAGGATATATTGAAAGCCAATAATGAAGTTTTAGCAACTAAAATAAAAGAATTCTGTAATTCCCGTTCTTTACAATGGGCAAACAAACAAGCGGAAAAGCTAATGACTGCAGCAGCTCAAAATCCTTTTCAGAAGGCTTTATATTCTGGTCTTGCCCTAAGCTTAGATATGTATATTAATATGCTCTTTGAATATAAAAAAACATCTATCCATGCTTGAAAATGAGATAGATGCTTTATCAAAAAGTATTGAAGAGTCTAAGATTATCCGATCAATTCCCGGTATCGGAGAAAAAATCGCTGCCAAGATTGTATCTGAAATTGGGGAAATTGAAAGGTTTAATCATCCTAAGAAATTAGTCGCATTTGCCGGTCTTGATCCAAGTGTCTTTGAATCTGGTACATTCAAAGGTACTTACAACCGAATAACCAAAAGAGGCTCTAGCAGACTACGGCAAGCTTTGTATATGGCTGTTAAATGTGCTATTCGTGACTGTCGAAAACAGAAAACAACGGATGAAATCCTTCCTCGTAATAAGAAATTACGGGCGTTTTATGATAAAAAACGGGAAGAAGGAAAACCATTTAGAGTAGCTGTAATAGCTTGTGCAAACAAACTCTTACATTGGATTTATGCACTTTTAAAAAGCAAAACTTCTTTCCAAGACTTAGCTTGATATAACAATTTAACTAAGTAGACCTGAACTTTCCAAATCAAGTATTTGGACGGTTATTTGGTATAACATGATATTTTTATTATTTTTAATGGAAATTATTGACAACCATTAGCTGGTTTTGTTGAATAACATAAAATGGTTCAAACAATTAATCTTTAGTTTTGTGATAAAGCCCGCTTGTCTTTTGCTTAATTACTCACACAGAAACAAGCATGAGCTATCGAATCTTTCAAGATCATCTGATACGAAGTACCAATGATTATCAATTTTCTTATAATCCATATAATAATCAAATTCTTTGGCAGTCGGAAATTCGCCTGTAGACGAATAAATAAATCCCTCAGTTAAACCACGCATTTCCAGAAACGGTTGTTCAGCTGATTGAAAAAAGACAAAGAATTTATTTTTCGAATGCATACCTGTTCTGATTGTCGTGGATTTAACAGCATTCATATATTGTGGAGGTGTGTAGTAAAAGGAAAACCCTTTATTGGGGCTTGCTTCTTTTTTAATTTCCCCATCGACCAGCATTCGAATGATTTCTTCCCGATCCTCTTTATAATGGTAAAAATTCACCTCTGTTCTAATCAATGGCGGCAATATAAATACTATCAATAGTGTTATTAGTTGAATGGTGATTGGAACCCATTTATTTTGAAATAAATAAATGATGGAGTAAAGAAAGATGAACAAAAATAACCCATATGATAATAACGCGAATTTAAAAGAACCATTATCGAAAAGCTTAAATCCAGTATAAAACAATAGCAAAATGCTACTACCTATTGCAAAGAAGATTATATATTTCTTCATAATTGTTACCCTCCTAAGATGTTATGAAATATAAATACTATGTAAAAACACCAATAATTTATAATCATTGATTAGATTCCATTTTTATTTTAGCATTCCTCTTTGATATTCCCATACCTCGTTATTATACAGAACTATCTCCAAGAAAATCTTCCTCCATAAATTTACCGATTCACCAGCAGCCAGAGATTTTAAATAATTTCATGCCTTGGTCGAAAAAAATCGAAGCCACATGTACAAACTAGCCATCTATCCGAAAAAAATTAGGATAGATGGCCATTCGTCGTGTGTAACGAAAAGGTGCGCTTTTTTTTATATTTTGGGCTTACTCTATATCGGAGAAATTGTAGCGCAAACAATTGATTCTACACAAGATACGTCATTCGTTTTGGATACTTTATATCAATTCTACCGCAAGGCTGCATTTTGAAGTGATCAAGGTTCTGTGTACACATCATATGCGTATCAAAAATCAGTCAAAGAAAAAGGAATTACCCTAAGCATGTCCCGCAAAGGCACGCCCACTGATAATTCCCCAATTGAAACGTTCTATCTCGACGGAATCTACCGCACGACAAATGCGCATATGATTCAAATCGTCGAAGACTAAATTACCTATAATAACAATATCCGTATTCAAACAAAATTTAACAGCCAGTCCCCCATACCTGAATGAAAACACTGCTATCATTCAAAAAATAACGTTACATCTGCCAGTTTACTTAAGCTAAAATGCTCTCTGACTGTATAATAGTTGGTTTATAGGAATTTCGCAACTTCATGTACATACAATAATTTAGATTACAATTATGTTTATATAGTAACTAATTCAGCTTTCTTTTTCTTAAGTGGTGCAAGCTCTGGTAGACGTACCCAACTTAAACCAAGCGTTCCTTCACCTGCATGAACCGCTACACAAGCACTTAGTGGTAATACGGAGAAGTTTATGAGCGGATATTCGTTCTCTAAAGCTTTTTTCCAAGCGGTTGCGCCTTCATCATCATTACAGTGAATAATTGCAACTTCAGGGATAATACTTTTTTCTAGATCTGTATTTAAAACATTTTGTACATATGTTTTAGCTCTAGTCGTAGCGCGTACTTTTTCTTTCATAACGGGCTTCCCATCTTCAAATGATATGACAACTTTAATATTCAACAAGTTACTTAAAAATGCTTGAGTCCCTGAAACTCGACCACTTTTATGTAATTGTGATAAGTTAGCCGGAATAAATGAAAGCTCACTGTTATCTGCCATCTCATTGATTCTTTCAACAATATAGCCAGGTTCAAAACCTTCACGCTCTAACTGCTGACCGAGTTCAATCATTTTCATCATCGGAAATGACCCAATTTTTGAATCCACTGGATATACTTCAAATTCAGCTTGACCAGCTGCTGTGAAAGTGCTTTGATAAGTGCCCGAAAGATGTTGAGAGGTATGAATTGCAATTGCACATGTATACCCTTGTTCTTTTAATGATTTATATAAGTCTACAACTTCACCAATAGCAGGTTGTGATGTCTTTGGATTTTTTTTAGCATTTCGTAGCTTTTCGTAAAACTGATCATGTGTCATATCAACAGTTTCGCGTAAAGCCCCTTCTTCGAACACTATATTAAGTGGTAATACGTGAATTTGATTGTCCTGTATGAACTTTTCATCTAACAATGCTGCTGTATCTGTAACCCATGCAATTTTCTTTCCCATTTAAAAGTAATCCCCTTCATCTATCGTAGAATATTATTCATTTTATCTTATGCAACTATACACAGATAAGATCATCATGAGTAGTGATATTTATAATACTGTATTTATTTTTTACAATCTTCGACATTATTTCGACAATAATTGCGATAAAAATAGCATTTTATAAGCATACGGTAAGCTATCTAATATTTCATTCGCTAATTGTTGGGCGCATATACGACGTTATTGGCTGAAAGCCGATAGCAAAAATGGGAAAATCGGCTTGGATTACTTTGATCAACTGTATCGCTTAGAACGGCAATATAAGCATCTCTCACCAGGAAAGCGTCGTAAAGCGCAGCAAAAGCAATCAAAACCGATTGTCGAAAAGTTTCAGGAATGGGTAGATAAATCGCCATTCTTCGAAAAAAACACCTTGGATAAAGTTTCCAAAAACACATTAAATCGTGTACATGGGTTAAAAGTTTCTCTGTTCGATGGTCGGATTGGAATTGATAATAATCCAGCTGAAAATCCGATTCGTCCTAATGTGATTGACCGAAAGAACTGGCGTTTTTCTGTGAGTGAAGCTGGTGCTAAGCGAATGCACTGCTTGAGTCTGGCTGAAACAGCAAAAGCGAATGGTATCGATTTCTATCAATATTTAGTTAAGCTAAGGATGGAGCTGCCGAATTTACCGATCCATCAGCAACCCCAAATTTTAAATAAATACATGCCTTGGTCGAAAAATATCCAAGCCACATGTGCAAAATAGCCATCTATTCGAAAAAAATTTCAGATAGATGGACATTCGTAGTGCGGTCCGGAAAGGTGCGCATATTTTTTATATTTCGGGCTTACACTGTAGCTAACAAATTTCTTATTACATCAATAACAACTTGTGGTTGATCAATATGTATCGCATGTCCAGCATCTTCAACGGTAATATGTTGTTTATTCGATGACAAGTTAGCAAGCTCTCTCTGAAATCTAATCCAAGCAGCCATAGATTCCTCTGTATGGAAAGGCTGCAGTCCGCCTGTAACGACTACCAATGGAATACTTCCAAAGGAATTAGAATTACGAACTTGTTCTAGACTTTCTTCAACCTCATTAAGAGAGCCTTCTAAAGTAAATTGATTATAAAACGATTCCTGAACTTCTTTTGAAAATAAAGGAGGTAATATTTTATTTTGATCCTCGTGAGTTGAATCCAAAAGAACTACTCCCGCAACTTCCTCTGGATATGTACTAGCAAATAATCTTATATTTAATCCTCCGAATGAGTGACCCACCAATACATATGGAGGTTTTATACCTGCTTTTTTTAGTAATATATGTAAATTTTCAACACTTTGTTTACTGTGTCGGGGTCTATCATCTATATCGCTTTTTCCAATACCAGCTCTATCATAAATGAACATTTTTGAAAAATTTGATATTTCATCTTTAATCGGATTCCAATTATCTAAAGTTACTCCATATCCTGAATCGAAAACTAAAGTAGGACCTTCATGCTGCCTCCCTAACAATTCATAATATAATTCAATTCCACCTATATCTAGTTTTTGTTCAACTTTGTTCTCAATAAATTCACTCATATTCAATCCCCCATCTTCTTCCTCTGTTTAATCTAACCCATAAGTTCAATTTAATTGAACTTATCGTAGCATGTAATAATTGTCTTTTCAAGGCAAAGTTTAATATAATTGAACTTATATTTTAAAATTACAAAGGATGTTGAAAATGAATGAGTTAGGGAAACGAATAAAAAAATTAAGATTAGAAAAAGGAATGACAATTCTGCAACTAGCCGATAATAAAATGTCAAAAGGAATGTTAAGTATGATTGAAAATGGGCGTGCAAACCCTTCTATGGAGAGCTTAAAATTTATTGCACGTCAGTTAGGCTGTGATCCTCAGTATTTGTTAGGGAACCCTACTCCTAATGAGCTAAAGTATTTACTTAAGAGATTAGAGGAAGCTTTTGATAAAAACAACGATGAGCAGATAATTAATCTAACCCAAAATATATTTGAACAACAGTTTCCTATTTCGTTGGAATCCGCCAGAATATTAGACATTTCTGGAAGGATAATAATAAAGACAGATCAAAATCGAGGAAAAAATTTGATAGATCAGGCAATAACAATCTATGAACGATTATCACTTTATAGCCATTGCTTGGCTGCTAAAGTATATGAAGTGGAATACCTTGCAAAAAACGGCAAGTATCACGCAGCTCTAAAAATGTTACGAAGTGTAAAAAAAGAATATGAGGAAAAAGCAATAGTAATTGAATTGTTTGTTGATATACAAGCGAATTTTGTTGAAATGGTCTTACTCTTCGGAATTGGTGAATATAAATTTGGCAAGGATAAACTTAATCAATTAATAGAAATATCAAAAAGAAAAATGGTCTTTTATAAAATGGATAATATTTTCCGGATTGCAGCATTCCAAGCACTTCTTCATAACAATGAAAATGATTTTTCCTATTTTATAAAGAAATCCGAGCAGT
The DNA here is from genome assembly GCF_001183605.1 of Lysinibacillus xylanilyticus. Taxonomy (GTDB): domain Bacteria; phylum Bacillota; class Bacilli; order Bacillales_A; family Planococcaceae; genus Lysinibacillus; species Lysinibacillus xylanilyticus. Next base: position 1,581,756 of record NZ_LFXJ01000005.1, read on the forward strand.
TTGCTGTGTGTAGTGAGAATGATAGGTCCTTAGCATTTACACTATTACTTCAAGCTCATTATTATAATCAAATACCAAAAGATTATGAACAAGCTCTTTTTTATTTAAATAAGTACGCTACCTTAATGAAGGGTAATCTTGACAATGATTTTTATTATCTTGAAAAAGGTAAAGCTTTGTTAGGTAAAAAACAGATAAAAGAAGCGCTGAAAGATTTCGAAAAATTTGAGATGCCAAATACAAATAGTTACCCGCTTGAATTATGTATTCTCTACACAGCAGATGCATATAGGGCTTTTTGTCTTTTCCAGCTAGGAAAAGTAGAAGAAGCATTTATTTATGCAAAGAGAGCATCTAATAATATAGATTCGCTACCCGAAACACCTTATCATGATTATATTAAAGATACCTTAGAGTTAATAAGTAAAAATTTATAATTTTATTGCCAAAAAAGGCTTAGGAATATCTCCTAAGTCTTTCAATTTTCTATTGTTGTGTAACGCTTATTTTGAAATAGTCTAAAGATGGTAAAGTAGTTATCAATCCTTATTCCAATTTATCAAAGTTTTAGAATAATGATTGGTAAATGATTGATCAGATATCTTTTTAACATAGTATGAGATTTTTATAATAAATTTTGATTATTTTTGTACTCCTTACTTCACTAAAGCCCACGTTAGTTTAAGTGCGATTCATCACAAATTCTTACTTAGCTTTTTACGTTTTTTAACTCATTTGTTAAATTAACAATTGCTATTTCAATATTTTTCATACTTTTGTCCAACTTTACTAACAAAATGCAGCAACCACCACCGGAAAGCCTAATTCTATTATCGATTTGTAAAAATCAACATATTTCATTCTTCCGACCTTCATCGAGAACGTATGTTCTTATTTTATTGATCTTATTATACTATATACTTATACCTTAATACAATAATTAACAAAGGGATGATATTGTGGAAGGACTCTTTGCGCTTTCAGTAATCTACTCTTTTTTTCTGACAATGCCAATATTAGTAAGATTAGTTTTGTTTAATTTTTTCTACAAAGATAAAAAACGCCCTTTATCTATGTTGATGGATGCCATAGTTTTTATATCAACAGCACTTTGGCTAATAGGTATTAGAGATGTAGCTTTTCCATTGCCGTCATTAACTTCTAAGTTCGCATTTTTTATATTTATCCTTACTGCCGCTGACTTTTACTACAACTTTATTAGATTTAAAAAAGGCGCTTAATAAATAAGCGCCCAAATAACCTTCCGTGTAACAAATCTTATTAAACTAAACTGCCCGTTAGCCATCCATGTAGCGAAAAATCAACACTACACCACAGAAAATGAAAGATTTTTACGTTCTTTCATGGGAGTTCAATAAGAAAAAAAGAGCTGCCTATGCAACTCAATGATCTTCAAATAAAGTACCCAGTTAGTTTAATAAGAATATATTTAATCAATCAAATAGAACTTTGCGGTTTTCTTTTCTTAATTGAATCTGTAATTAATATTAACGCTAAGATTATAAGGCATATTCCCAGTAAAATTGCACCTAGCATACTTACTCCCATTCCTTCAAATCCCCTAATTAACTTCAAGCCAACAAAATGCGTTATGATACTTAGATTTACAAGAATCAACAGAGGAACATATACCTTTCTCTTGTTCTTGATTGCCCAAAACAACCCCAAAATACTTAGTAATGAAATGGAAATAGGCAGATAGATAAATAGAACTGAAGCAAACAAAGCTAACCACCCCGATATTTATGATTTATCTTATTATACGTACCTTAACATAAATTCCCTTAATTTAACTATCCTGTACCGTTAGTTCAATAAGAAAAAAAGAGCTACCTATGCAACTCAATGTTCTCTAATTAACGCACTCCGTTAGTTTAACAAGAAAATAACTTAATTCTTTATCTTTCTTCCCAATATTCTTATATGAATTCAAACGCAAACATTAAACCTAAAGGGATAGTTAACCAAAGCAGAGAATTACTTAATATTATTTTAAAATGAGAAGCATTTTCTAATTTGTCTTTGGAAACGAATCTCCACATCAGTAGTACTCCAAAAGCCCATATCGGTATGACTAAAAAGAATTCTGGTGTCAAAGTATCAGATTCACCTAATGCCCCTTCTGCAAAAAACCAAGAAATAAATAATGCAACAAAACCAGTAAATATAACATTACCTATAACTAAAACTTTTTTATCATTCAACAAAATCCCTCCGATTACTCGAATAACGAAACATCATTTCACTTTTTTACGAAATTTAAAATCCACCTTATAACTCCAATCACCAGAATGAGAATACCATTAGCTATTGTTATAAATCCTAAAAATGCCCCACCATAGCCTGCACCTTCTCCTGTTCCCCCAGAACTCCAATCGTAAAAATGAAGAAGTAAAGCGCCACTTGAAAAACCAATCACTGGAGCAAGTACCATCATAATGATGCCCGATACCATAAGATTTAATATTCCTTTTCTAAACAACGTAAAGAAAACAACGTTAAGTGATACTAAGATCAAGACATATAATATCAAAATTTAATTTTCCACAATCCCCCCCTCGCTTCACTTTACCACAATTAACCATAATATTCATTTAACTATTCTGACTATTAATTGAATAACAACAATTCTTTCGAAATCAGCCTAAGAAAAAATGGGATCTCTGTGGAATCCCATCTTGAAGTAAAGCACCCCGTTAGCCATCCATGTCGCTTAAAATCAACACTACACCACAGAAAATGAAAGATAATTACGTTCTTTCATGGGAGTTCAATAAAAAAAGAGCTGCACATGCAACTCAATGTTCTTCGAGTAAAGCACCCCGTTAGCCATCCATGTAGCGCAAAATCAACACTACACCACAGAAAATGAAAGATTTTTACGTTCTTTCATGGGAGTAAAGCACCCCGTTAGTGGAAAAGACTTACTTAACTTCAATTACAAAGTCATAACTCGAACTTCCTTTTTCCCAATGTGCAGAAACACTATAAATATAAACCCCTTTTTCTTTTGGCACTAATAGAACATTGTCATTTAATCGGATATTCTCCATTTCGTTTTTATTAAACCACATAGATGCGCTCAACGTATTTTCTAGTGGTTTACGATTAAATTCTATTTTTAATTCAGCTCCAGGTGATACAACAACAGGTTTAAGTTTTTGATGTTTAATAATATCCGGCGGGGAAATCTTATCAACACATTGAACGTTAATAAGCCCACCCCAACAATAAGAACCTTGTGCCACTTCTACAGTATTATTTTCAATAGTTATAGTTGGTTTAGGTGGTTTAAGGTTAAATACAAAATAAATCACACCTACTAATACAACTACAGCTAACAAAGAAATTAATACCTTTTTCATACGCTTCCCCCCTATTGTTTCAAACGACACCTTATTCCACTAAAACGCACCGTTAGTTCAATAAGAAATAAGAGCTGTCTAAGCAGCTCAATGGTCTTCAAGTTAAGCACCCCGTTGCATAAGTACAATATTTCACATGATTTCTACTGTTCTTTATTCCGAAACTCGAAAGTTAAAAGAATTGCCAACTTCCGAAGAACACTCACTTAAATAATATTCAACTCCATTCTCTGTATTTCTTGATTCTATATTAGAACAAGACGTACTTTCTATTCCTTTTCCAGTACCTGCATATCCATCCTGTGAATTATCATAAGTATATTGAATTTTGTTACCATTATAATTTAAATTATAGAAAATAGGGTCTCCTTCAATAGTGTACATTGTGATACGAATTTCATCTTTAGCACCCTTCTCAACATTTTCTATAAAACTCTCAAATCTATCTAAGTTACTAATTTCTCCATGAAGATTGACTACATCTCCATTCTCTATTGCCTCCTCAGAAGAATAAGATTTCTTTGGATTGTTAATTTCACTTTCTTGTTGGCAACCAAGTAACACTATTGATAAAAGTATTAAAGACAAAATTAAACTAATTTTTTTCAAATTAATCACACCCCTATATAAAGTTAGTCGTTTTTCTTTTACTTTCGTTTCAAAATTCAAAAAATTATGCATCACTTCAATTAACCTGTCAGTTAGCAGAATAAGAAAAAAACTGTCAATCTATTTTGACATTCAACTCTTGTACCAAATTGTTGAATTACTTCTTAAATAAACGAATTAGTTCAATACAAAAACTATAATCGAAATCGGTAAAGTATATAAAAAACTGATTGGTGTAGCAAGTACTAATATAAAATAATAATACCTGTAATTACTAAACTCATAGCCATAAAACCTCACCTCTTTTATTGTTGGTTTTACCATAAAAATACAATCATCCTTGTTAAACATTACTGCTCCGTTAATACAATCAGAAGCGTTTACAGCTACTGGCACTACAGGGAATGTAATTCAAAAATTTGAAGCAGATAATGGAGGTTTAAAAGAGATTCTAAAACAAGAGATGGCTAAAGCTTTAGTTACAGCAATATTAGAACGCCCTGCATTACCAATCGCCTATTAAACCTCAACCTAGTTACTCTCTCGTTATACCATATTTTAAGAAAAACTCCTTTTTCAAAAAGCCCCCCTCATTGGACAATAATTTTGAATCACGGTGCACTATATCAGCAAACATACCTGATGGGTTAATAGACGCAAAAACGTCAACAAAAAAAGCGTCAATCCTTGTTGGATCAACGCCCCGATTTATTTTAAATCCTTTTATTCCTGATCAAACCATAGTAGCTCTTTGTCATCAACATCGCCGTTATAATTGATTAAAATTTCATCTCCTGCTTTTATATCCGTATAAGCAAAGAAGTCAAATGTGCGATTTTTAAAATTAATCTCATATATTGCATTAGGTTCATAAGAATGGTTAAACAACATTCCATAACCAAGAAGGATAGCTGTTTGACCTATCCCATACTCAAAAGCATAATCAGCGAGTAAAGTTTGCTCAATGTATTGATGCTGTTCGTTTGGATAAGAAATGACAGGTGCTTCGTGTAAAAGCTCTCCTTTTTTGATATCACATGTTGCAAATACCCCTCTATTGAATTCTCCATCACTTAATGGAGATGTTTTTATCTCAATCATATTTGGTCTCCTACTCACTTTTAAAATATTCTTTCTAGCTTTAACATAATTTTAACATTGAGGTCTTTTTAAATCTGCGTCGTTTGCCTAAGTATGTTACTTCAAAATCTTTTCAGAGTAAGAGGTAATTTTATTCAAACTAGCATAAATTGTCTGATCAAAAACGTCAATATAAAAATAACGCCATCTACTCTTTAAAAACTTCGTTGATCATTTATACGTTTAGCGTGACTCTTTTGGTGGTTGGCAGACGTCACATTTACGTTGATGTTTATTTTTAAATTTAGTAAATGTTTTTTCAAATTTGCTTCCACATGCACATTTAAATAGTAACTTTTGAGAAAAACCGTGATATTCTGTCGTTAGTAACTTACTTTCCGAATTATTCTCAACAAATTCTTTAATTTTATCAATCGTCCATTTTTTATTCAATCTCTTACACCTCTATATTTTATCTCAATGCGAAGTCTTTCTAAGCATCCGTTCAATTATAAGGAACGTCTTAATACCTTAAGCTACTTATTATAACATGAACTGGTACATAATTAAACAGATTCAAGATATCGTTATCTAACATCTCACTACAAATATTGATGCGTCAACGATTTCCATTCCCCAAAAGTCGGCATTTCTAATGTTAAAAGTTCCACCTTCCCGAAATTCGGAAAGACTTTAGAAAGATCTATTATGCGGGTCCTCCAACCATAATTGCATACATCAAATTCCAATCATTTGTTTTAGTTGTTCAAAAGGTACATATCCAACAATGGGTTCATATGATTTATTGTGAATAATCAAACGGGAATGAGGAATTCCCATTACCTTAAATTCTGCTGCAATATCTGGGCTTTTTTCAACATTCACTTTGATAATTTTTATCTTACCATTGAATTCTTCACTGAGTTGATTAAGAACTCCTGCAAGCATTTTACATGGGCCACACCACTCGGCCCAGAAATTTAATAACACCATTTTTTTAGTTTTCAAGTGCTCACTTAACTCTTTCTTTGTTGTTACATGAACTATCGACATAATTCTTTTCCCCCTTTGTGGAAATACAAATCTTGAAGTTATAATATGCTAATAATTATTATTAGACCCTACTCTCTCTCTTTATCCCACATTAAAGATCTTTAATATCCATAATTAAGCGAAAGATTTTTTAAATAATACTGTCGAAAACAACTGCCATCGCGGCTTTATATCCCTCAGCCGCCGCAACAATTAATGAAGACTGGCCTAAATTTGCTGTTTCCCCCGCTGCATAAACATTTTCCTGTGACGTACGCCCTGCTGCATCCACAACAATGCTACCATTTTCATTTAAATGACAACCAAGCTGCTCTGCAAAACGGTTTGGACGCACAAAGTTTGGCACTATAAAACCTCCAACTCTTTCTATTTCAAAACCTGAACTAAACACTATTTTGTTTAAGTAACCGTCTACACCATGAAGATTCTGAATAGGTTCAGTAATGACCGTTATGTCTTTTCTTTCAAGTGCATTCAATGCCGGAGCAGAAAGTTCATGACCATTTGTGGCTATCACTAAATCCTCTGACCAGTTATAAACAAGCTTCCCTTTAAAAAGGGTCTGTTCTTCATTTTCAGAAATAATAATGAGAGGTTGATCTCTTAATTCCCACCCATCACAAGTTGGACAGCTGAATAAACTTTTCCCATAATACTTTCGAATATCCGGAATTGACGGGAATTCCTCTTGAATACCTGTCGCCAATATAATTCTCTCAGCAACATACTCAACTTCTTCTAAAGTCTCAATTTTAAACAAGCCATTTGGTTGTTTCGTAATATTTATAACTGTGTTTTGAAAATAATGAACTGACGGGTATTTTTCCACATCATTCAAAGCTACTTCTTTAAACTTAGCTGGTTTAATACCATCCCGTGTAAGAAATCCATGTGATTCCTGAGTCACACGATTCCGATTTGTTCCATTATCAAATAACGCGACTTTTTTCCGAGATCTTCCTAAAATCAAACTAGCGTTTAGCCCAGCGCCACCTGCACCTATAATTGCACAATCAAATAATTCCATCATATAACTCTCCTTCATAAGTTGTTTAGAGTACCTGTTGTTTCGGCTCTAATTGAAGTTTTAAAATAGAATGATTCTAAGCATAACCACCTGAAAGTTGGTAGAAGTAAGACATTAGATAGATGTCGTTAGCTTTAATCAAAGACTTAAAAGACTCTTCATATCCACAATTATTAAAAAAAATAATGGTGGACTATTCATCCACTACTATTTTTTCACAAGATCCGATATTTTTCTATTTCTTAACTCATTCTCCAGTGTTTCCTCTGCAGATAGCATTACTTCTTTTATTACACACTTAGGATCGTTATATAAACAACAATCAAACAATGACGATTTGCCTTCAATTGCATGTATTATATCTAGAAATGAAATATCTTCCCAATTCCGACTAAGTGTATAACCACCATTGGCACCCGATACAGAATTAATCATTCCCTCTTTTACTAACTTAGTTAAGATCTTAGACAAATACGTAGGAGAAACATCTTGCATCTCAGCTAATTGTTGGACACCTACTGGTTTATTTGTTGCTTCCTTGGCAAGAAAAAGCATTGTATGTAGTGCATAATTTGTAGCTTTAGAATATTTCATAATCTTTATCCACCTCAATTAGAGACTTTACATATCTATAATAGCATTGAATTTTAGTTACTTCAATATTCATGTCTTTTGAGGTGAAAATCAACCATCTTTGAAAGATAGCGGCTAACTTTGTCTTTTTAAAATGGCAAGCATCTGAAAAATCGGTCCTCTATGATGTGACTCATGTTCAAGGAGATGATAAATAACCCACTCAGGTGTGACATCGTAATGTGGAAGACTTCTAGATGTACGCCAATCCTCTATGTCCATTGAGCGAAAATGGAAAAGCAGTTCATCACGGACACATTGTAGACGATATAAATGTTCATCTAAAGTTTGACCCTCTATATGGCTCAATGTGTCATCCTCATTACGGTCTTCATGAGAAAATAAGGAACGAATCTTTGTATCCCATTTACCGCCTAGAACCTCTTCATAGAGCCAGTCGGCTTCAATTAGAGCTATATGATATAACAACGATCCAATGGAGTGATCGTTTAGTTTGGCATCGAGCTGTTGCTGACTTATTCCTGAAATTTTTTCTAAAAGCGTACGCCGAACATCTTCTAAACACCATATCCAGCGACCTATCTCTGTTTCAAAATCTGACACGGGAACGACAACCAAATTTTTTCTCTCCATCTTATTTCTCCTCCGTATTCCTCAAATTTGCCCATTTGCTCTGTGATCAAAAACCCCACTTAAAATAGCCGTTCGTTGATCAACTGCCGCTCCTCTCGCTCAACTAACACTAAACCATATATTGTTTTGCATGAATAACGTTTGTATCTTCCTTTCCATACAATACGTTCTTTGGATTAATAATGATGATTAAAACGGCTACAATGAAGTAAAAAATGGCGTTATACATGAGTAAATCAATTAATTTACCGTTTATTAAGCCCAGAAAAAAATTAAAGAATTGGTGGATAATGATTGGGACGATTAAATTTTGATTTAAATTATGAAATGCTGTCATGACGATTTTAGTAGACATGATTGCAATCATAAAGAGTAGAATATATTTGATTAAATCAATGCCCACATACCCTGTAGTAAACCATAAGGGTAGATGCCACATCCCCCACCAAAACCCTATTATTATCGAAGCTTTTAATGGCGAATGCTTTTTTTTGAGCTCCATTTGAGCGAAACCTCTCCACCCTAATTCTTCTCCTAGTGGCCCAGAAAGAAGGTGATTAAAAAAGTAATAGATTAACATTCCCCATGAAGAAACAGTAAAAATAGAGTCTACTTCACTAGTATTAGATACAATATACAAAATCATCAAAAATATGAAAGCTTGAATCATAATTGCAATGAAAATCACAGAAAACTTAAGTTTATTCTTGAATTTATCTTTTACAAATTGCATAAAACTTTGCCCAGGATAAATTTTTTTAAATAATATTGCAAAAGCAAAGGTTGAGGACCAAGCTGATATACAGAGCATTACATTAAAAATCCATTTAGGAAATCCTAACACGCTTGTGGCACCTACAAGACAAAAAAGTGGCAAAAAAATGATATTGGTCAGTAAAATAAAGCTTGCTACTGGTTTTTTTAGTTTCTTTTCTCTATTCATGTATTTTCCCCGCTTCAAACTAAGTATTTCATAAAAATAATATGACTTATATTTATGAATACCTTTACCTTAAACCTAGGAGTTACTCACAGGTCAATACTTTTACTACCTCAAAATTCACGAATGAAAAAATAAAAAATACCCTTCAAAAACTTAAAGGGTAATTAAATATATTCTTTCTATTCATCGAAATATGTAGTTTTAATATTTTTCTCATCTAAAAATTTTTCGATTTTTTGTTGCTGCCTTCCGTTTGCTTTAGTAAAATGCTCGGAAGCAAAATTTGATATATCTGTAAAATTACCACTTTCGACCATTCCAACAATTTCATCTTCAATTTGTATGAAAGTTGCTCTGATGGATGAAACAAATTCATAGATTGTCTTTGAAGGTTCTTTATAATCATCAGGGATATTATTATTACTAATAAAATCATTGAAATTCGTATCATTCTTTTCCCCTTCGGCTATTAATGTATTTAATTTTTCCTGATCGGATTTAGTAGCATCCTCATAAAGATAAATAATATTTTCCATTTCTTTATCTATTACATGACTATAATCCATATACTTTTTTATACTTGCTTTCATTTCATCTTCACTAATAGTTTCATTCTTTTTATTAGAAACAAATATATCGTCAGGAATTTTAACAAGTACATTGTTAACAGATTTCCCATTACTTTCTTTATTACTTTCTTCGTTAGGTGTTGTATCGTGTGAACAAGCACACATCAATACAATTGTGAAAACCATTAGTAGATATAAAATAATTTTTTTCATACTAATCTCCTTTTCAATCCATTTTGTCATTAATTTCACGCTTTCTTCTCGAATCCTCTCTACTTCCTCATGTGCAGTGAACGAACCATTTTGCAATAAATAATTTAATCTAAAATAGGCTCTCCCTCATACCCCTCGAGTCATAGTGTACTAGTCAAATAGTACACTATGACTCCTAAGTTCGCAAGCATTATATCCAAATAAAAGGAAGAACACCTAAATAAAGGGCTCTTCCTTGGTGAAATTAAGTTGAATAAAGTATGCCTCCTAAGCAAGGCGATGATAAAATAAATTCACTTTATAGGTGCATAAATCTCTAAAAATACACGTTCAAGTCCATCTTCATAAGTGGTCAGTAATAGATTTATATAAACTTGCCCCGAAAGATCATATCCTTTTTCTATTGCTACGTTTCTTATACTCGCTTCCACTTTATGATCAATATTTTTTCCACCAGTTGACCATCTCCCATCTTCCATAATTGTATATATACATTTTGGATGGGATAGAATTTCACCTTCTATTTCTTCATCAGGGTCTTTCACTTTTCTTACAATTATAAATTTATCTTCTATCATACCTTCTTCATTGAAGCTGACGACTCTTCTTAAAGATGTAAGAGTAACTGCTTTTTTTAAGCTGTCTGCATTCTTTTTTAGAGTGTCATATTCATCATAGGCCGTAAAATGTTCTATTTCCCCCTTTATTTCTAAAGGTTTCATTTCCTTAACTATGTATTGTCCTAAAAATTGTTTAATTTTCTCACAATCTTCTTTTACTATTTGAAGCTTCTTTAAAAGAAGCTTTTTATACTCTATTTCCTGTAAAACCTCTTGTTCTTTCTCTTCTAATATTGAATGTATTCCCTCAATACTCTTACTTTTTCTTAATTCCTGGATTTTTTTAATTTCAATATCAATCTCTCTATAGAAATTTACAGTTGTTATATCATAAATATCAAAATGACTATATTTTCTATACCCATTCTCCATATTTTGCTTTGGTTTTACTAATTCCTTTTCCTCGTAAAATTTCAAGGTGTCTCTAGATACACCTAAAAAATTAGCTACCTGCCCAATTGTGTACATATTACTCTCCTTATCGCTGTTGCAAATTCTTTATATTATCTTATTTTATCTATTCCACCATATAACACCATATTTTTTCATTAAATAAAAATTCGGAAAATACTTTTCTCTTGTAAAGTGGACATTTTAATCATGTTCTGAGAAACAAAAAAGAGGTTGTCTAATTAGTCTTTTCTGACTTTTAGAACCTCTTTTAATTATGTCTGTTATTTTAAATTAGTATCGCCAATGTGGAGAGTTTTTGGTGGATTGTAAGTTTTAATTTGAGTCTAGTTTAAACAAGTATTATCTTAAAAAAACTGAACTCCCAAAATACTTTATTCTTCAAATGAGAGATTTGTCGGTTCCTCTAAAAGATGGTTTTCAAAACTAATGTGGGTTGTAGGGATATCTTTATCAACTACTTCAAAACTAAGCCCATCCAGCCAAACTTCCCCTTTTCCTGTAAGTAAAATACCGAACGATATTATTGCACTGTTTTCTGGAACATCAAGAACTATAGAATATCGATTCCAGTTATTTGTACCAATTATTGGCCTATCACTCATATTATCGAACTGCAGGATATCCTCCGATGCACTATCTACTCGCATCCAAAGTCCTGAGAATTGTTTTACATTATTAGTTTTAATAAACCCAGAGAGTTTAATTCTCTTACCTCTAAATTCATCAGCCTTGAATTGTTGCATCATTGTTGCAAATTCATCTGGAGCGTGAACAGTTTTTGATTTTAAATATCCCGATGCTTTTCCTTGATGTACATTTTTCTCATCTATTCCTATTTCATAATTATAAGGATGACTCCCACTAATAAACCAGCCTTTAATTTTCTCTTCCACTATGGATTCCTCCCTATTTCTTCTCATAGTTCTCATTACTTTTCTGTATTGCCCTGGTGGCAAATAGTACAATTTTTTGAATGCACGTGTAAAGGTTTCTTGTGACTCAAATTGATAATAGAATGCGATATCTATAATTCTTTCATCAGTATTAAGAAGTATACTTGCAGCATTTGCAAGCCGCCTCATTCGGATATATTCTGTGACAGACACTCCAACAGAGGTTTGAAAAACTCTGTGAAAATGATATCTTGAAAATCCTGTCACTGCATCAATATCATTGGCGGAAATTTGCTCATGTAAATGAGATTCAATCCAGTTTATTGTTTTTTGAATTGTCCATTCATATTTCAACGGTATTTCACCTCCCCTTCACTTATAATCATAACAAATTCAAATTTATGATTTTTGACTTTTTTTGCGATGTTTTCATAATAAGATATATTTTAACAAAACACCTCTATTCAATTGATTTTTTTCTATACTAATGTAAAAGTCTATTACTGGTATCTAAGTGGATATTTGCCCCTTTTACTATTCCACCTTTCAGCATAGCCTGTTCACCTAAAAAAGTTACATGCTTATACTTGCTTAAAGATCTCATATTGCCTTACCATAGTTAAGCAATGATATGTGACAGTATCCATTACTCTTACACAATCTTGAAAATATCTTTACTTAAGGAGTGGTAGAATTGGCACGTGTTTTATTTATTAACGGTGGATCAGAAGGACATATCAATCCAACTATTGGCGTTGTGCAGGAGCTAATTTTGCGAGGAGAAGAGGTCGTATTCTTTACAATAGAAGCTTTTCGAGAGCGTATTGAGAAGACGGGAGCGACTGTGCGCACATTTGACGGTCAAAAATTTATAAAAGCCTTTATCTCAGGTGGAAGAAATCATTTACTTGAAAGAGTCAACGGACTTTTACTTACTGCAGATATCGTCATACCTAGCGTTCTTGAACAGATTAAAGGAGAGCATTTTGATTACATCATCCACGATTCAATGTTTGGATGTGGCCATTTACTTGCCAAAATCCTTAAGCTTCCTGCAATCAATTCATGTACATCTTTTGCTGAGACTAAACAATCATTTGATAGAACATTAGAACATCTTTCAAAAAATGTCCCAACCGAAGTTTTAAAAAAGATAAATGATGAATTTCAACACCTAACAGCAAAAATTATAGAAACATATGGTGTTGAAATCAATTCTCCTTATGAAGTTTTTTGTAATCCCGCACCGCTTACAATCGTTTATACAACTAGGGAATTTCAACCTTTTGGAGAAGCATTTGACCAATCATATAAATTTGTAGGTCCATCCATCTCTTCACGATTAACGCAAGAAGACTTCGACCTTACTACAATCAAAGGAAAAAGCCCCATTTACATTTCACTCGGTACAGTCTTAAATCAAGCCATTGATTTCTATAAGCTTTGTTTTAAAGCATTCGGGAATACTGAGCATACCGTCGTCATGTCTATCGGAGGACAAACTCAACTTGATGAATTGGGAGAGATTCCCGAAAACTTCATTGTAAAAACTTATGTTCCACAAACTGAATTACTTAAATACACAAAATTATTTATCACACATGGTGGCATGAACAGTACTAATGAAGCTCTCTTTAACGGGGTTCCGCTAATCGTAATTCCACTAAGTGCAGATCAACCGATAATTGCTGAGCAAGTTACCAATATCGGAGCAGGTATTCAATTACAAATGCAAACCTTGACGGCAAATCAATTAAATGAAGCTGCCGATCAAGTGTTAAACAACCCTTCCATCCATAAGGCTGTTGCAAATATTAAAGTCAAAAAATCAGGTGGATATCAAAAAGCTGTTGATGAGATTTTTAAATTTAAAAGTCAATACGGTATTTAAAAGCTACCATTATTGGTGGCTTTTTTGGTAGGAAAAATTACCACCTTAACTAAATTTTAATACTATAAAAAGTTGGGTAAAGATTTCTCTCATACCCAGCTTTTTTACACCAAACATTAATGTAATCGATCATCAAACATTAATTGTATTTGAATACCAAACGGATCTTCAATAATACCGTATGCTTTACTAAAAACATTATTTGATAACGGAACAATAATTCTCACTCTCTTATCTGTCGTTAAGCTCTTGTAAAAATGTTCGATTTCTTCTAAGTCAGAACTTTGAATACACAGTGAGGTATTGTTCCCTACTATATATTTTTCAGTGACATCCATTGTATCTTCTGCCAGCATGATCTTTGTTTTACCTATTGCTAAGACGGAGTGAGTTATAAAATGTTTATTCTCTTCAGTAAGCTGCAGCGAGCTGTCACGTCTTGCCATATCTTCATAAGTAACGAGTAACAATTCCTCTGCGTTAAAGTGTTTTTTGTAAAAATCGATGGCCTCCTTTGCTTTTCCTTTCATAGATAAGAATATAGCGACTTCTAGTGTTGAACTCATGGTATCAATCTCCTTTAATAAAATGACTAAGGTAAATATCTTTTCAATTGATATTGCCTTGACCTTATTTTAAGATGTAATGGTATCAAAACATGACACCTTTATCTTCATTTAGCAGAAGCCCTCTACCTCTGAAGGTGTTGAGATGAATGAGGGTGTGGTTCCTTTGCAAACACCTACTGAAATAGAAAAACTCAGTCTAAGAACGCCAAGCCCTGTGGCAATGACTGAGTGACCAACGTCATACAACAATTACGCCAAGGCGAAATTGATAAGGAGATTTCTATGAAAAAATCAGAAAGATTAAATGACATGATTAGATACTTAAACAGTCGAGAGTACTTTAATTTAAATGACCTAATGGCTAAATACAATATTTCCAAAAGTACCGCTCTGCGTGATATAAGTTCATTAGAACAATTAGGAATGCCTATTTTTTCGGAGCACGGCAGACACGGGCGTTATGGTATCTTAAAAAACAGATTATTATCCCCTATTATTTTTACAATTGATGAAGTGTATGCTCTGTATTTTGCAATGCTGACGCTAGAATCTTATCAATCCACCCCATTCCATTTAAGTGTTCATAAACTAAATGAGAAGTTTGAAAACTGTCTGTCTAACAATCAAATGCTGCAGATTCACAAAATGAAAAAAGTCTTGCAGTTTGAAGTAAATCAACATAATAATGTTAGTCGTTTTTTAGATAAAATTTTAAAAAGCATTCTTAATGAAAGCACCTGTAAAATTCATTATTTTAAAAATGATGAGCAAAAAAGCTACCATGTTCAATTTTTCAAAATTTCCGCTAGATTTGGTCAATGGTATGCGACTGGAATAGAGTTCAATACGCATAAATATAAAGTTTTTAGATGTGATAGAATAACCTTTATCGAAGAGGAAGAACATACTCCTCACTTTTCTATAGATGAACTTATTAGTCGTTCATTAGAAATTTACCAATCCGAGAAGAGGATTAACTTTGAGGTAGAGATATTAGCTCAAGCAAAAGATTTATTTTATAAAGAACAATATCCCTCAATGAAATTAGACATTGGTAATAAAACAGTCATAAATGGATTTTATAATCCTGGAGAAGAAGAATTTATCGCTAACTATTTTATGAGGTTTGGACATAGTGTTATATCCGTTCAACCTGAATCATTAATACAAATTATTCAGGATAAAGTAGAGAGCCTATTCAATCACTATCAAGAATTATAATTAAACATGTAGTTCAACAATATAATTTGAGGGGTTATCCAGCTGAGTAACTGCTGTGCATAAGCCATCAATTTTCAGACAAAGAAAAGGAGAAAAACGAAGTCGCTTTTCTCCTCTTTTTTATATAAAACTCGGCTAAGTCTTACTATCGTCAGTCATTAACCAATTGACAATTGCTACTACTGTAAATGTAGTGATTGCCGTTAAAATGGCTATTACAGGTGCAATACTAATTGTTTTTGCAACAAATATCAGATACATAATTGGCGCAAGTAATAGAATACTTGGGATTGTCCAACCTGCAACTGTAATATTTCGATACCCACCCTTCAAGTTCTAACCATCTGAATCAAAAAAGGTAGCGATGATGTCTACCTGCTCGTTGAATTCTGTTCGATTCATTCAAAAAACACAACAAATATCAAAACACTTTTTAATTCTTCACTATCATTAAAAACAGGAGTGATACATGATGAACAACATGATTCAAGATATGATTGATTGGATTGAAGAGCATCTATTTGAAGGGTTTTCGCTGACGAAACTAAGTGAAGCAATGGGCTATTCTTCTTACTATTGTTCCTTTAAATTTCATCAAATAACGGGCATAAGCCTCAAACGATATATGACCCTTAGAAAAACCTATCTTTCTTCAATCAGTCTTAGTGAAACTGACGAAAGGATCATTGAAATAGCGATCAAACATGGCTACTCGTCCCAAGAAGCATTTTCCCGAGCTTTCAAGGAGATCTTTGGAGTTAGTCCCAATGCCTTTCGTTCATGTCCTGAGCCATTGCAATCATATGTAAAACTCACTATGAATGAAGCGAGGGGTTATTATATGGACATTTCAAAAAAATTTAGAATTGAAGATTTACAAAAGCATGTGGATGAACATTTTGATCACGAAGTATTGAATATTTTAAATGGACAAATGATGTTTGAAGAATTCAGTTCTCAACAATTAATGGGAAAAAGTGATTACGCACCTTTTAATGAAGCGATGTGTGTACACGACACCGTTGAAACCATTTTTAGCGAATCATTCAAACAGGTTCGAGCGACAGGACATCAAGTCTCACTAGCTGAATATGAATCAATTACAGTTGCACCACTTGAAAAGACCTTATTTTCAAAAAAATATCAATGTATCGTTCTCTGGTTTGGTGAAGATATGTTCTGTCAGATGAATTTAATAACGATATTAGCTTATTTAGAACAAATATCATTTAAAGGAACTATTTATTATCATGCTGTGAGAGAGCAAACATATGATGTGAAAGAAACTGAAATAACATTAGGCAGCTATTATGATATATATGAAGCAGTGTTATTAGACCACCGTATGCCAGATGTAGAATTGATGCCTGTTATGTATCAAGGAATCAAATTGTATTTAGAACTTCTTCAAAATGACAATGAAATTACTAAATATATTCAAGCACATCAACATCTATCTCAAAATGAAATCGTAGGAAACCTACTACATCTCTTCCCTCAATACGGTTTAGGGGATTCTCAATATTTTGCATTAATTCAGGCAACAATTAAATGAGTGAAAAAGTGTGGTAAAAAGTTGCAACATAACTTTTTACCACTTCTTATTATCCTTCTAGAAATAAAGCGTTCCTGCAAATTCTGTAGACCTGAAATAGCAATTCCACTACAATATTAATTTGTAATTTTTCTCATAACCCATTCAATGGGTCCCCTTTTATATTTTTTGCACCACAAAACAGAAAATAAAATACTCGCTACGAAAAACAATGTTGTAAATAATAATGAAAATGCTAACGTTTGGTTTTCTAACCTATTTAATAAAGCCAATATGCCAACACCTATGAATACATGGCTTACATAGTGCGTTAATGTTAATTGTCCTGTTTTAATAAGTGATTTTGTCAACCAATGACTAGGAAAATTTTCTATAATATAAATAGAAGCAACGATGACAATTATCGCTGAGGCGGAATTTGATAACATATAAAATATGTTTGGTGGAATTGGTCCAGTTTGAAACAAGAATTCGGCACTGTTACCATCTAATACCGACAGAGATAGTCGCATCAATACTTTTGAAAGTACCTCTATCGTTATGAGTAAAAATAAAGAAAAATACAACATTTTGTTTCTTACAGCTTTCTTCGATAAGTCAAGTCTGCCAAGGATCATTCCAAGTAAAAAGAAACATATCCAAGGGAAAACTGGGTGATACCCATTAAACAAAAGATTTCTGATAAAACCTTCTATTGTCCAAAAATCAAGATATTCCATAAATGGTTGTTTAGGGTGCCACCCTTTCAAATAATTCATTGTCACTTGTAAGATTTGCGATGTTATTAAAAAAAGACTAGATATGATGATCATGAACTTTGTAGAAACTATGATAAGAAATGATGCAATCAGCATATAAACTCCATAATAATGGAGAATATCCCCAGTCCAATCTGCCACATATAAACATAATCCTAGTACAAAAAGAAAAGCGGAACGTTTCCATAATTTCACCTTATTTTCTTTAATAGTAGAAAGGTCACCGCCATTTCTAGCTTTTCTTGTCATCAAAGCAACTCCGATACCTGCAAGCGTAACAAAAGTGGCAGACGCTCTTCCTTCAAAAATGCCAGTAAACCATATAAGCCACTCTGGCCCATTTCCTACCGCTCCCATAATAATTTTAAAGTTTACTATCAGCATTCCAAACATAGCCAAGGCTCTGGCAAAATCTAACCCTTCAATACGTTTAGATTGTAACTGTTTGATCATAAATGTTCCTCCTTAAGTACACGATTAATGACCTTCTTTCAATATTCTTATTTCCGCATTCATCTCACCACCTTTAGAGGTGGGAGGCTTCTGTAACTGACGTTTCACTTACGTTACAAAAAACATTTTGCTAAAGAAGTTAAAATAATAGTTGTTAACGGTCGGTTATTCTTTTGATCAATAGTCATATTGGGACATTCTTTTATAGATATTGCAGACTTTTTATATCTACTAAAATATTGATGAAACCATTATTTATCAGAAACCTATGCATTTTGGGGGCGCCCTGCTTAATACATCCTAACTATAAACTATAGGGTTGACCTAATGTCAAACCAACTTTTTTTGTGTACTCCTCTCAATTCATTTGCCCAATTATTCATTGGTAGAATGATGCTAAAACCCACACGCCGAAAATCCGTTATCTTTATCACATTGAATTTATACTTACAACTTCTTATAACCATTCTTTCATTATCAGTGATACCTGTTTAAAGATTTTATCTTATGTTTATTGTTTGACATTAGGCTAGCCCTAGAGTTTATATTTATGCTAGAGAAGAGGGATATTATGGATGAAACAATTACAATAAATCAATTAGCTAAAATATTTGATATTAGTCATCATCAAATACGATATTACGAAGAAAAAGGGCTCTTATTTCCATCCTACACGGATAATAATAGATATCGAAAATATTCTCTTAAGGAAATTTATCAACTTGCTCAAATTTTAATGTTGAGAGACCTAAATCTTTCAATCGCACAAATTAAAGATGTTGTAACGACATATAAAGAAAATGATTATTTGAGTTTATTAGGCGAAAAATCAAAAGAACTTTCAGACGAAATAAACAAACTACAAAAAATTAAAAAGGCAATTGATAACCATTATGTAAATATTACAAACAAAAAAGTAAGTTCAACAAAATACTTTAAAAAAAATCATTTAGAAAAAATTATTACTTTAAAAACTAATGAAACCTTATCCGCCAAGGATTTTTTAAAATTACAATTATCAACGCAATTTTTTTATAATGATATTATTTATGTTTTTGAAGAAGATGAATATCATATGTGTATAAAAACAGAACATAAAGCTGATTTCATCATGAATGAAGGTAAATATAGTTCTATATTTATTATTAGTGAAAATGATGATGAATTTGAGGAACAAATATTATCCATTATCGACAAGGAAAAAGCCCCTATCTATATAATGGAGCTCTCAAGCGGCATTTTTACTAATAGTAATATTCTTGAGTTAGAAATTCTAATTCCCGAAAAAAGCAATAAAAATTAAAGCTAATCGGGATCAATTATGCTGAAAGAAGTTAAATTTATTAGAGTATAAATCACATGCTAGAGAATGCTAAATTACAGACATTTCTGTTAGTCCGGAACATAGAAGCAAAGGAGTTGGAAAGCTGTTATTGCAGTGGGCAAAGAATTTTGCTCGAACTCATTTACAATCAAATGAGTTGAGTTTGCACGTCGCAAGTAGTAATCCTCGTCAATTTTACGAGCTCATATCATTCCGTGCTGCAGCTTTTATTCAATGAATCGAAATTTTATTATTAATTATAATGATAGAAATAATTGTGAAATAAGCACCATTTTAAACGGCTCACATTTTGAACAGACTTGTTCATAATGCGAGCCGTTTTTTATACTGAATTATACATTCATGTCTGTAATGGCAGGAATATTTATTTCCTTTACACATGAAACTGGTGATAGATTAATAATACATTGGACAAGGGCTACAATATCTTGTACAGGAATACGTGTACCTTCATACAGCTTAATTGCCTTTTCAGCCCCTTCTTCAAAAGGTACTTCAGCAGCAAGTTCTCCTGGATTAATACACGTTACCGAGATCTTATCTTTTCTCACATGCTCACGCAAAGCATTTGTAATGCCTCGTAAGCCAAATTTAGATGTAACAAACGAAACTTGCGCATTATTCGAATGATCTAAACCAGCAGTTGAACCAATTAAAACAATTTTTCCGCTTTTCGCCTGTCTTAAGTTAGGTAACAGCGCCTGGATATATGTAATTGTCGAAGTTAAATTAATATTAATTAAATTTGCAATATCCCCAACTTCATCGTTATCAAACGTATAGTCATCTTCAAAACCACGTTTTTCCCATACTCCAACATTGTAAATTAATACATCAATAACAACGTCTTTTAAAGCTTCTTTTAGAGCAGGAATATGTTGTTGACTAGATAAATCAATTGTCAGCCATTTCCGAATGACGCCATCATGTAAATCTAAACTACTTGGTCGTGTGCGCGATACCACCCATACTGTGTCCCCTTCTGTTGGTAATCCCTTTACAAATGCATCACCTAATCCTTGGCTTGCTCCAAATATAATAAAGTTCTTACTCATCCAATCACCCTTTCTATATAACTACAACATAAGTATAGTTAATAGAAAAATTAGTAACAACTAAAGTGATTTCTGGGAACACTTGGGTAATAAAATTTGTCTATACTCGTACATTTTAAACCTCTTTTACCCAATAAGTTGTACAATCGTCACTTCGATCTAGGAAACCATATTCTATTAGATATCTTCTAATTGATACATAATCGCTATAAATAGGCTTCAAAATCTCATTTATTTCTTTTTCATTATATTTACGCCCTACCTCAAACTTCGTTACAATGTGTTGCAGTAAAATAATTTTTCGTTTTTCCTTACTTGGAAAACTTTCAATAGGACCATCTAGGCCATTTTTAAAATACGTCGCTAGTACTTTTTCTTTCTCGTCTACTGTAATCGCATAACGCTCATCCACCTGTGTTGCCCCCTTATGAATTGGTTCGTATACTTTTGTTGTTTCTAAAGCCTGCATAATTGCCAGAAAAACTTTTGCTTGTTTTTCTTTCTCTTTCAATTTAAATCGATGTTGTCGAATTGTTGATATGCTATTTGCAGAAGTGTTATTAATAATTTCCTTATCTGGCGCACCTGTTGCAAACAGCATCAGCAATTCGGTTTGGATATCTGATAGCCCTGTATACTTCTTATCTAATTGAAGTAACCCTTCAAACACAGAGTTATGTTCATTCTCGATATGGAGTTGTATAGCTTTTTTAGCCGTAATAAATCGATTATCTATTTTGAACACTTCTTCGGTATCAAATATTTCTTTACAAAAAATACATTCATATGTATCACCTGTGTTTACGTATCCCCTCGATATTTCCTCTATTGTCAAATCACCCATATTCATAAACAAAACCCCACTTCGTTCATCATTTAATAAACAATATATAATAAATCCATTCATTTGTAAACAAAAACTCATTTTGTTTATCCTACAAAGCAAAAAGAAGAATCCATTTTGACAATAATTAATCAAAATAGATTCCTCTCAGTAAAGAGTATCAGCTTCTTCAAATTTAGCACCTATTTATTGAATAAAGCATTTATTTAACCCCTCTCACAATTAGGTCTGCTCTCTCAAATGGTTTATGCTCCTCAACATACATATCTTCCGAAACCATCCAATTACTTTCCCACATTTCACGTGCTTCTTCTCCGTCTCTTTCTAAGCCTCTTGAAAGACGAATGTCTCTTGGGCAATCAACCCATATTTTCAAATCATATTTGTCAGCCAGTTCTTTTCGAATGGTATACACACCTTCGATTATTACAATGCCACCTATTGGAACAGTATGCCATTCAGCTAAGCTATCCGTTTCCCAATCATATCTTTGGTAATATCCCACTTTTTCTTGGCTTAGAGGTTCTAACACCTGATTCAATAATCGTATCCAATCAAAATCAGCACCTATAGGCTTATTAGTAGGTTCTATTTTCATAATCAAAGAGGAGGGAAGATAAAAATCATCCATATGAACAACTGTTACATCTAAAAAATCCTCTTTTATTTTATCGGCAAATGTACTTTTTCCAGAGCCTCCGCAACCATCTATTCCAATCAAGAAAGTGGATTGCTTTTTAGAATTACCTTTAATCATCTCGCCAAACAGTTGTCTTAAAGAACTATATTCTTCGTTTCTCATTTTGCTATCCTCTCCTTGCATTCCACTTAAAAGTGTTCTCTCCCAGTTACTTCTTAAACAAAACAAATACATTAGATGAAGAAGTAAATTGTTTATTAATCGAACTTAGATAACCTAACACCATTATAGATTTCCATATTTTTCATTAAATCCCTTTTAGTTATCAAGTTTTCTCTTAAAACGATCCATCTAATAAAATTTCTTTCGTCTCATTGACAGAAAATTCAGGCTTAATATATAATTTTGGTATTACCACTGTCTTTGATTTGTATTACCACAAAATAAAGGGGACGAGGATTTGAAAGAAAAAGAACGCTCCTCAGATAAAATTGAGAATGAATTAATTAGATCCATATTGGCTGGTGTTTATTCTGTAGGAAATACTTTACCGCCGGAAAGAGAGCTTGCAAAGGAATTTGGTGTTGGCCGTCCAACTATTCGAGAGGCGCTTCAACGTTTAGGAAGGGGTGGATGGATTACAGGAAGAAAAGGAATGCCTGCGATTGTTAATGATTATTGGCGCAGTGGGAATCTAACAACACTTGTTAATATTGTTGAGAATCATCATATCATAACAGATGAATTTATCATGTACTTATTAGAATTAAGAAGTTCTTTGACGCCGGCTTATATTCGTGATGCTGTTACGTTTAATCAACCTAAAGTAGTTGCTCTCCTTGCCAATCTAGAGCAGCTTGAAGATAGTGCAGAAAGCTATGCAGAATTTGATTGGGATTTGCAAAAAAGGTGTGCCGGCCTTGCCATCAATCCAATCTTTCTACTCATTTTAAATAGCTTCGATTCTATTTATTTAGATATGGCGAAAAGATATTTTTCTATAAAAGATCATCGTGAGTTGTCCTTCAACTATTACCACGACTTATTAAAAGCTGCATTAAAGGGAGATGCAAAGGAAGCGGAAAGGTTGTCTACGGAAACAATGGCGAAAAGCTTGGCTCTCTGGAAAGATAGAAAAAAATAAAAAATACTGGAGGCGTGATAAATGAGATTGAAATATTTTAAAGAATATTTTTCCTACCCTGATATATTAATCATGACCTGTCTATTCCTCATTAGCTTTGGATATATGATTCTACATTTAACCTCTATCGGAGTTTTGGGTGCTTTTATTCTGGGAATGATTATGTATTCCTTAGCTGAGTATGTTACACATAGGTTTCTTTTTCATCTGAAACCACCAAAGAATGCATTCTTGTTAAAAATGCTTAAACGCTTACATTATGACCACCATGCAAATCCGAATGAATTACATTTATTATTTTTACCCTTATGGTACAGTGTGCCAAACATTGCAATTGTAGCAGCTATTTTCTATATTCTTTCATCTAGCTTTGTAATTACAAACGCGTTTATTGCAGGTATCATGGTCTTTTTATTATTTTATGAGTGGAAGCATTATATCGCCCATCGCCCCCTTCAGCCAATATCTCCATGGGGGCGTTGGATGAAAAAGGTTCATTTATGGCATCATTTCAAAAATGAAAATTACTGGTATGGTGTTACGAACCCAGCCTATGATTTTCTCATGGGTACCTTTAAAAATCAAAAGGATGTTGGCCAAAGTAAAACTGCTAAAAATCTAGAGAAACGTGGCGAGTAGAAAATAGAATTATAAAAGATATGCCTTCTGCAATATTCGGTCCTATTTTGTCTTTATGATAAAAATCCAATCATCTTTATTTGATGATTGGATTTTGGTCCTTTTTAAAACTACACTTACTTATGATACGTTCTTCGTAAAATCTACTAGTCTACTAACATTTCAATCATTTTTGTATAGCCCATCTCCTTGGCATAATCAAGTGCTGTCTTACCTGAATTGTCACGAAGTTCTTTATTCGCATTGTATGCTAATAATTCTTGTACAATTTGCTGATACACCACTGAACCGTCAGTTAATGCTACCGCTTCAATTAATGCTGTATAGCCAAAATTATTTTGATGATCGATATCCGCTTTCCCATCGAGTAAAAGTAGCTTCACATTGTTTAAATGTCCTTTTTCTGCTGCAGGTATTAAGGCATTGCCCCCATAGCGATTAACAATATTTTGATTTGGCTCCGCATGCTCAATCATATACTTTAAAATCTCTGTTTTTCCTTGGGCACCTGCATACAGATAGGCGCTATCCTGAATATTATCTTGTTGATTAATATCGGCTCCCGCTTCAATTAAAAGTTTTGCCACCTCAATATAGTTTTCATGAGTAGCAATTAATAAAGGTGTTTCCCCTTTATCATTTGTTTCATTAATTGGATATGATGGATCCTGCAAAATTTCTTGTACTTTTTCTAAATCATTGTTTTCAACTGCTTGAATAAGATTATCTGATTGTGGCTTCATATTCTCTTCCTCCCCCTTATCATTACACCCGGTCAATATGAATAATGTGCTTACTACAATGCTAATAAAATATTTCATATAATACCCTCCTTTCACAAGGAGATTTTTCAGCTATTAAAGCGATATCCACTGCCCCAAATTGTCTCAATTGGCAGTTCTGATAGTTTTCCCTTTTTTAATTTATCTCGAATGCGACCTACATGAACAACAACTGTAAAAACATCTCCATCTAAATCATCCAAATACCATAATTGACGGAAAAGCTGCTCCTTTGTCCAAACACGATTCGGATGCTCCATAAAGAACACGAGTAAATCAAATTCCTTCGTTGTAAAAATAACTTCCTGACCTAAAACGAATACTTTTCGTGCAGCCTTATCAACTATAATATTTTTCATCTCTAAATAATCCTGTGTTTGTCCAGTACCTGTTAGTTGCCTATAACGCTTACTATGAGCTTGTACACGTGCGACGAACTCACTCGGACTAAATGGTTTCGTTATATAATCATCCGCACCTAAGCCAAGCCCTCTTATCTTATCAATATCTTCTTTTTTTGCAGATACAATTATAAGGGGAATATTTTTCTTTTCACGAATGCGTCGGCAAATTTCAAAACCGTTCATTGAAGGGAGCATTAAATCAACAACAATTAAATCAAAAGGCTCATTTAATGCTCGATTCAACCCTTCAAAACCGTCCGTTACAATTTCCGCCTCTATTTCATGAATTTCTAAATAATCTCTCTGTAATTCTGCAATGCTAATATCATCTTCAATGATTAATATTCGTGTTGGCACCAGTCATTGACACTTCCTTTAAGCCTTACCCAAGATTATTGTCACCGTTGTACCATAATGTAGCTTACTTTGAATTTTCACGTGACCATTATGCTTTTCAACGATTTGTTTCACAATTGCAAGTCCCAAGCCACTACCGCCTGTCGTCGAGGTACGCGCTTCTTCCCCACGATAAAAATGATCGAATACATATGGGAGTTGGAGCTCCGAAATTCCTTGCCCGTTATCCTTTATGACGATTTCAACTAAATCATCGACTACTACTACTTCTAATATCATACATAAAGGTTCAGTTGGCTTTTTAAACTTCATACTATTTTCAATTAAATTAGTGATTGCCCGATTCATCTGCATACGATCAATATGAACATACACATCCTCCACTACATTCAACTCTAATTGAACTTCTCGATTGTATAACTGAAACTCCTCCACTATATGTGTAAGAAATTTTGCAAGCTGTATTCGTTCAAAATGAAAATGAACTGCCTCAGCATCAAACTTAGAGTAAAGGAAGAGTTCTTCAATTAATCTGTTTAATGCAAGTGATTTAGAATGAATGGTCTTTAAATACTTTTCTCGCTTTTCAGGTGTTTCGGCAACTCCCTCCTGTAATCCTTCAACATACCCAATAATAGTTGTAATCGGAGTTTTTAAATCATGAGAAATACTTGCTATTAGATCTTTACGATTTTTTTCAAGATTTCGCTGCTCCTGGATTGAAACCAAAAGCGCTGATCGCATACTCTCAAAATTAGCTGTCAGTTCATGTACTTCCCTTGCTGTATTAGCAGGCATAGTGGGTGCCTTGATCATTAAATCTCCCTCTCGTATTTCAGACATGATCTGTCCTAAATTTTCTAAAGGATTAATAATCGTCTTGTGTAAAAGTTGATTTAAAAAGAGCATAGCTGCAATGGATACAAGAAGGATGAAGAAAATAATAATAATTCCCCATTTTGTAAGGAACTCTAAAAAGCTGTTTTCTTTTTTCAGCACTAAGACGCTACCCTTCGACTTGTCGCTATAATAGAAATCAAACTTAATATAACGATAGAGTCCCCCTGCATTATCTATTGTGCCCTTCGTTTCAATATTATTCGTGTCAAACATTGGGAAATGAACGACTAGTGACTTTTCTACTAGCCCCTCCGAATAATATACAATTTCCTCTTCATGGCGAATGACAACCTCAAGTGACTTCTCCTCAATCTGTTGCATTTTTTTTTGCATGTCTTGCACTAAAAGCTTGTCTGGATCATGCTTGGCAATATTACGTAGCTCTACATAAGCAAGCTCCTCTTCCGGGCTCAAGGAACGTTGCTTCGTAAAAGTTTTATACAATATTTTTGGTGTCGGAACGGACCCTGTTGTCACATAAAAAACAATGCATAAGATTGAGAGAATAGAGACACTCGCAATAATAATACCGCCAATATAAGAAGTTAAAAATCTATTCTTGATTGTCATATTAATCTCCTTTCCTCAATTTATAAAGGAGATTCCTTACTTTTTCAAGTAATGGACTTTACTGTAATTTAAAAACTAAATGTTGGCTTCAAATCTCCCTTATATGGCTCATGCTCTACAATGATTGTGATATCATTGCCATCTGCATCCTTACCTACACGCTTATAAGTAAACTTGTCATCGTTTAATTCAGTAAGTTCCAACGCTGCATCGTATTTATTATCACCTATCGATACATGTGCGCGAATTTTATTGTCATGAATGACATCAAAGTAACCGTAATCTCCACGACTTTCTCCTGTTTCGGTATTAAAGAATTCGTATTTATTCGTGTCCTCTTCAAATTTTGCGACACTCAAAAAATTCGCATTATACTGCGTGACATCATTACCTTTTTCATCCAGTACTTTTGTTCCGTGCCATAATGTTTTACCAAGAATTTCATCTCCATCTACACGCGTATTAATATCTCCTGTAGAAGTAGTTAACTTTTGAGTTTGTGTAGTGAAGGCTAAATCATTTTCATATGGTATATGCTCCACAAACACTTCTATGTCATTACCATTCCTATCTTTCCCCATACGCTTGTAAGTGAAAATTTCTTCATCTAAAGCAATAATATCGACAACGGCTTGATATTTCATCGTATCGGAAATTAAAATGCGCTTCTTACCATCATTCGTCATAAAGAATGTACCCTCATCGCCACGTGTCTTACCTGTTTTCGCATCAAAAAATTCATATCGACCTGTCTCAAAATCGTATTTTGCTAAACCGATAAATCCAGCATTCTCCTTAGTTAAATCATTGTTATCTTTGTCGTAAACACGTGTACCTTGCCAATTTGTACTGCTTAATATTTTCGCCATTGTTTGGCCATTTGTAAGTTGTTGCTCAGCTTTATTGGTTTCCGCCTGTTCATTTTGCACGACTGAATTGTCGGTCTCATTTTTCACTATATCAGTGCATGCCGTTAATATTGTGACTGAACTAAAAATAGCGAGTGTTGCGAATTTAAATTTGTTATTCATAAAATATTCTCTCCCTTATCATTTGCTTATACTTAATTATGAGGCCCAGTTCTAAACTGCATATATCGCAAATATAAACAAAATATAAATTCGAGAAAAAACGCATAATGCGCTAAACATTATGCGTTCGTATAGGTGAAATTTAACGATAAATAAGAAGGCGTATTTTAGGGTGCTTCTCAAAAATCAGCTTATAGAAAGGCAAAACTCGCCACTATAATTGGCGAGTTTTTTTGTTATTTATCCAGTTTTTCATAACGAAGCATAGCGAGTTGACCTAACTTTTCAACTTTGGTTAACCTATATTTTTGAGTAATATCATCCCCATTATAAAGGGAGATTCCAGTCCCCAAAATAATAGGTGCAATGGCTAGTTGGAATTCATCAATTAAATTTTCCTTAAAAAACTCGCGGGCTAAGTTTCCTCCACCAATTAACCATATATCTTTACCAGGCTGTTGTTTTAAATTGTTAATGAAAGTTTCGACATCTTCATTAATAAATGAAGCATATTCATCTGAACCACTGACAGATTTAGAAAACACATAGTTTGTATAATCACTATAAGGATAATCCATTTCAAATCCACGAATGATATCATATGTTCCTTTTCCCATAACAACAGTATCAATTCTTTTTAGAAGGGAATTGTAACCGGAATCGCCTTCAACTTCCGTAGACTCTAACCACTCTAATGTTCCATCATCTTTTGCAATATAGCCATCTATCGAAGTACCTATATATAAAATAACGTTACGTCTTTTTTCCATATAAATCCCTATTCCTTTGTTTCAGTAGATAAAATTAAGTATACCTGTTATTCATTAAGACTACACTACTCTTTTAAAAAAACGCACTTACTTTTGATACAGTTCTCCATATTGAATCTAAGTGCGGTTTTCATTACCTTTTATCTTCTTATAAACATTCGTTACAATTAACTAAAATACTTAAAGTGATAGGTGCAATGTACATGAACTTAGAAATTGGTTACTTACCTAAAAAATACTTCAATAGGCTTCCATCAGATGGTGGCTATCCATTTTATGTTTCGAAAAATGTTAAATATGCTTTAAATATTGGACCTATGTACTATCCTGATATACCTGACGAACAACTGGTATTATTTAAAGAAAGTCTTTCAAGCTATCCATTCTATTATTTTTTTGAGCTAGGTCATGAAGATGAAATCTATCCAGAAATACATCAAAACTTGATTGCAACTGAAATTGTTTTAGAAAAGGTTCGTCAATGTCCAACAAATGATTTTTTTCTAGTGACAATTAATAATCGAGAACAATTACTTCAATTCTTGCCTTGTATGTTTTGGCAACATAATTTTAATATGAGTACGCTCTGGTCAAATAATAAACATGCGTTCATATTTGAAGAAAAAACATGGGAATATAATGAGATTAGAGATACGGTCTGCTTAAAATTTGATCAACCGACCTCTATCTTTTGGTTAGGTCATGATTTTATGGGGACAGATATTTTTTCGAATGAAGAAAAGTTTTCGAGCATTGAGCAAACAATCCATCTTTTCCCGGATTTTATTACCATAGAAATCGTCGAATTTGAATGATTACTATCCCTCCTAAACTGTTGAAACTACAACAATTTAGGGTGTCAAATTATTCTTTAATCTTTATTCTAAAAATTTAATAGGCGAAATATCATATAGCAAGACAATAGTAAAGGGGGGGACACGTTTGAAAAATTTTTTTCGCGCGGTACCATTATCTTTACAGCATTTGTTAGCAATGTTTGGTGCAACAGTTTTGGTTCCAGCACTAACCGGTCTTGATCCAGGAAGTGCACTTATTGCCAGCGGTTTAGGAACCTTGATTTTCCATCTTATTACACGTGGAAAGGTTCCTACGTATCTAGGTTCATCCTTCGCTTTTATTGCTCCGCTAGCATTATATGTGGGGGAGTTAAAGTCACCAGGTCAAGCAGTTGCAGGTCTTATCAGCGTTTCCATTGTTTATGCCATTGTATCTATTATCATTTCAGCTGTCGGTTTTGAAAAAGTCCGAAAAGTAATTCCTGCAGTTGTCGTAGGACCGGTTGTAAGTATAATCGGTCTTTCGCTGGCAACCACTGCGGTGACCAACATGGCTTCTACCCAATGGGATGTCGCTATCGTCAGCCTTCTTGCGGCGATCATTGCTACGCTTGCAGGAACTAGGATGATCCGCCTCTTCCCGCTCTTAATTGGTCTTGCAATAGGGTATGCTTATGCTGCGATGCGTGGATTTGTTGATTTTGATACCATCGCCAGCGCACCTGCCTTTGCTCTTCCACATTTCGTCATGCCGGAATTCACATGGGTTGTGATCCTCGGAATGGCGCCGATTGCCTTAGTTACCATCATCGAAGACCTTGGACATATGTTTGTACTAAATGAGATTACTGGAAAAGACGTGACTAAGGATCCTGGATTTTCAAGAATCCTATGGGGGAATGGCCTTGCAACATTAATCTCCGGCTTCATCGGTGGACCTGCACAAACTACTTACGCGGAAAATCTCGGGGTTCTAGCCATCACACGCCAGTTTTCAAGTAGGATTATTCAGGGTGCTGCTGTTCTTGCGATTCTTCTTGGTTTGTTCGGTAAAGTTGGAGCTGTTATCCAATCCATTCCAGTTGCAGTGATGGGCGGCATATGTATCTTGTTGTTTGGTATGATCGCAGGAATGGGGATCCGTCACATCATTGAAGAAAATGTTAGTCTGGCTAATATGAAAAATTTAGTCATCGTCGCAATTATCTTTATCATCGGAGTTGGTTATGCCCACGGTATCGCCTACGCCACAATTGCCGGATTGCTCATCCATTGGTTCGTACCTAATTTTACGACAAAGAACGAAAATTAGAATAAAAAGGCCATTCCAGAGCACTTTTAGCGGAATGGCTTTTTATAAGGCAACAACTCGGTAACCGCACTTACTTACGATACGGTTCACCGTAACATGTGTAAGTGCGGTTTTTAATCTCTAATTCTATGCTAATTTTAAATTATATCTTTTCGCTCTTATAATTAAAAATGAAGGTCGACGAAATTCTCTATTAAGACTTGATAAATTACACACTGCTTCTTTAGTTGGTATTGGCTCAATTAAGTCGCCGCTGCTGAGGAAGCAGCAGCGTGGTCAGCCTTTACACAATCAATTGCGACAACGAGCGCAATGATGATAGCTTCCATCTCTTCATTCAATATTTGTACCTTGTAGCTATCGCCCCAAGTGAACCACTCCTTGTTCACTTTACCGACGACTTCACCATGCTGTAAGATTTGAAAATCCATATCCCACCAGTTACCTTCTACCTCAATGCCTGCCGCATCAATTGTATAGCGTGCTTTAAAGAAAGAAAACTCCTTCTTAATCGTTAACACCTCTTGACCGTTTACATCAACAAAAAAAATCGGTAAAAAGCTGAACACCTTTTTCGTAATAAGCGCGACCTCATCTCTTGCTGCATTCATAATGGAGAACGTTTTTGGAATTTGCATAAAACTGCCCTCCACGTAATAAACATCCTTCTCCTGCTGATCCTTTACCGTAAATTTTCCACTTAAACTGAATACCTTCTGCTTTATATAAAATTGCTTCATACTACGCCTCCTTTTTAATAGCATATTACTAAAACCGTTTTTATCATAGACAATAATTACAGAAGTGGGTTTTATATGTATAATTTTCAATGAAATTTGCCTAGGAGAAAATATATATATTCACCATATAAATAACTCTTTTACTTGTAACATGGAAATAAAGCCTATTCAAGACTGCTATATCTTAAATAGGCTGGCTTATTGTTTTTTTACAGAGAAAACGTACTTACTTATGATACGGTTCCCCGTAATGTATCTAAATAAGGTTCGGTACATTTTCTTTTAAAACCAATTCGCTGATTAACTCGCTGGGATGTAAAAACTATAGGCTCTGTTAAACACAATGGTTGATTTTATTAGAATCCATTGAAAAGCTAGTTTCGTCTCTTCTTTTAAAATCAACACAAGCTCCAAGATAATGATAAACAATCAAATACACAGAGTATTATAATATTAAAAAAGTATAAGTTAAATAGTAAGTAAAGAATTTATTGAATTTAATCCATCAAGTACTTGTTTAACTTCAATATTTTTCGACCAATCTTCATCTTCGATTTCTACACCATTATTAACTACAAGCCATAAGTTAAGCTATGGCTGTGCAGCCGCTCTACTAAAACCTATTAACTCTTACTCCTCAAGGTGAATCATATTTACCATTCCTACAAATTGAACCTTCTTTGGCTTTCTAATATGGGCTTCCTTTACTGCTGGTTAAACAAAGTACTATCCCGGCTGGCGGTGTTTGGGGAGATGCTGGACAGCTTGTTTCTTTCACTCCACTTATCTGGTTTTCAAATACTACAACAGTAGATGACTTTTTTGATAGCGTACAATGGTACGAATCCTTACAAAACTGGACAGGACAAGTTCGAAGTGGTTTCTTCATTCAGATACAACCTGAATACAAATATACTTGTGATAAATAAGCAACGAAAAAAAGGAAACTTTGAGAAATGAAGTTCAAAGTCTCCTTAGAATATCAGCATGCTATCTAGTTCTTATTGAAAAGTAGCCAAAGGTTTGTCCTCTATGCTTATTTCAATTTAACCCCTTAACCCCTGTAGAAATCTCTTACTTTACTAGACCGTGTGGGTCGATGACGAATTTTCTGGCAGCCCCTTTATCAAAATCTTGATATGCCTTTGGAGCTTCTTCTAATGATATTACTGTAGCATTAACAGCTTTCGCAATTTGAGCTCTTCCACTCAAAATTGCCGCCATTAAATCGCGATGATATTTCATAACAGGTGTTTGACCAGTTACAAAAGTATGTGCTTTAGCCCATCCTAAGCCAAGACGAATTTTTAACGTACCAAATTTTGCATCCTCATCAATTCCACCTGGGTCCCCGGTTACGTAAAGACCCGGTATACCTAAACGTCCTCCAGCACGTGTTATTTGCATAATAGAATTTAAAACAGTAGCAGGTGCTTCAACTGCATTAGCACCATGTGCAGATGCTTCAAATCCTACACAATCTACAGCACAATCTACTTCAGGTGCTCCAAGTATTTGGTCGATTTGCTCTCCTAGGTTTGAATGATTTCGTAAATTGACTGTTTCGCAACCAAAGCTTCTAGCTTGAGCTAACCTTTCTTCATTTAAATCTCCTACAATTACTACAGCGGCTCCTAGTAACTGAGCTGAATGAGCAGCAGCGAGACCAACTGGACCTGCACCTGCGATATACACAGTTGATCCCGGTTTCACACCTGCACTTACGGCACCATGATATCCAGTTGGAAATATATCTGAAAGCATTGTTAAATCTCTAATTTTCTCCATTGCTTGGTCTTTATCAGGAAATTTTAATAATTGGAAGTCGGCATATGGCACCATTACATACTCAGATTGTCCTCCAACCCATCCTCCCATATCGACATAACCATATGCTGAACCAGGACGATCTGGATTTACATTCTCACAAATATGAGTATCCCGCTCCTTACAGCTACGGCACCGACCGCAAGCTATATTAAATGGAACAGAAACTAAATCACCTTTTTTAATAAATTCAACATCTCGGCCTACTTCAATCACTTCTCCTGTAATCTCGTGGCCTAGAACTAATCCTGTCGGAGCTGTAGTTCTCCCCCTCACCATATGCTGATCGCTTCCACAAATATTAGTTGTTACTACCTTTAAAATAACACCATGATCACATTTGCGTCCTACATTAAGTGGATTTACCCCTGGTCCATCTCGTAAAACCAAATCAGGAAAACCAATATCTTGCACTTCTACTTTTCCGGAGCCCATATAGGCCACAGCTCTATTTCCAAACACTTGCAATTCCTCCCCTATATCATAAATTCATTCAATCTATATATATGGCCACTTTGTCCTAATCATTACTATGAAAAATAATATTCGTTCGTTCAAATTATTCATTTCTTGTTTAACGAAATGGCTCTATCTCTCACGTCTATTTCTCTACTTTACAATTGAATTCACCCATTTCAATTAAGTAGAGATTTTTTTCCTTGCAAACTGCATATGAACTAAAAGAAGAGAGTTAGTCCATAAAGAACTGACTCTCTTCTTTTAGTTCATACTATTAGGTCTATTTTTTCTATTTAATCAACGCTCCATTAAATGAATAGAATCTCACTTACTTTTATCATAAAATCCACAATTAGTTTAAAATCTTCAAATCAGTATTAATATCGAACCCAAGCCTGAACCGCTGCCTAATGAAACAACTATGTCTAACAATAAAATGTGTATCTTTTTATGTCTCTTTTATATTTTCCACTTGTACTTTAAAGGAATCTGCATAAAGCCCATTGTTTTTTTATAGTTTAAGTCGATAAGTATTACTTACATTTAGCAATATCAATTTATATTTCCTTAGTTTCTTCTTTAAGCCATACTCTCTCTTCTTCATTTAAATAAGGACCTAGTTTTGTGTATACCTCTTGATGATAATTGTTTAACCATTGCTTTTCACTTTCTGTTAACATCTCTTTATTTATACCGGCTAAATCAATAGGGCAATACGTGATTGCTTCAAACTTCATAAATTGACCAAACTCTGTTTTCTCGTCTTCAACTACTAACATCATATTTTCAATTCTAATTCCATATTTACCCTCGAGGTATATTCCTGGTTCATTTGTAATAATCATGCCTTTTTCTAAAATAACATTATTATTATCATTCCTTATGCTTTGTGGTCCTTCATGAACATTTAAGAAAAAACCTACCCCATGTCCAGTCCCGCATTTATAGTCCAAACCATACTGCCAAATTGGTTGTCTTGCTAAAACATCTAGGTTTGAGCCTGTTGCTCCGTATAAATATTTTACTGAGCTTAAAGCAATAAACCCTTTTAACACTAAAGTAAAATCTCTTTTTTGTTCATCGCTAAGTCTTCCTAAAACAATCGTTCTTGTAATATCTGTTGTTCCATCATAATACTGTCCACCTGAATCAATTAAAAAAAGACCTTCATTCTTGAGCGTATATTGGGTTTCTTTATTAGCTTTATAATGCATCATCGCAGCATGTTCTTTATAACCTGCTATCGTATCAAAGCTAGGTCCAACAAATCCTTCCTGCTCCCTTCTGAAATCTTCTAATCTTTCTTCTGCAATAATCTCTGAAATTTCTGTTTTATCTACAGAGTTTTTTAGCCATTTAATAAATTTCACCATGGCTAAACCATCTTTTATTTCACACCATTTTAAATTTTTTATCTCAACTTCATTTTTAATAGCTTTCAAATTAGTTGTGATGTTAGGGCTTTCAATTTTCTTTGTACTGCTGTTAATGGCATTATATAATCTGATATTTGTTTTATTTGTATCTAGAATAACAGCATCTCCGTTTGAAAGATTTCCTAATAATGTTTGTATTTCAGCGCTCGCTTTTAACTCAATTCCCTCAGCTTCCAGTTCTAATTTAATCATAGGGGAAACCTTGCAAGAATCAATAAATAAGTAACATTTATGTTCTGCTATGATTACATTAGCTGTTGCAATTGGATTGTTAGGCACATCCGCCCCTCTTATATTCAAAAGCCATGCAATGTCATCAAGAGAAGTTAAAATATAATAATTTGCTCCTTTATTTTTCATTTCTTCTCTTACTTCATTTAATTTTTCTACTCGTGATTTGCCTGCATATTTTACGTCATGCGTAAAAATTGGTCCTTTAGGAATCTCCGGTCTATCTTCCCACAGATCACCTATTAAATCTTTATTCATTTTTAATTCGATTCCCTTTGCTTTTAAATCCTTTTCCATCTTTTTAACCATATCAATCGAAAAAACGTTTCCATCAAAGCCCACATTGCTTCCTTCTTTAAGAACATCTGCCAGCCATTCTGTATAAGATGGTACCCCTGGGTCCATCATTCTAAATAATCTGATCCCTGAGCTCTCAAGCTGCTTTTCAGCTTGAATATAGTATCTGCCATCTGTCCATAAACCAGCATCCTCTAATGTAATAACTACAGTACCTGCAGACCCTGTAAATCCTGATATCCATTGTCTACATTTCCAATGTTCTGCTACATATTCACCCTGATGTGCATCAAAGCTGGGAATTATATAAGCATCCATTTGATTTTCTTTCATTAGCTGTCTTAACTTTTCGACCCTGATATTCATTACTAATACCTCCATTTTCTTTAAGACTAAATTCTTTACTTTCACGCTCATACAGCCATACAGCTAATACTATACTAATTATTCCGGCCGTAAGCTTCGATATTATAAATGCGCCTATCATTTCTGGTGCTACTCCTGACACAAAACCAAGTTGACCACCAAATACAAAAGCTCCACTTACTCCAAAGGCAGTACATACCACTTTTCCTTTAGGATTCATTTCCTTAAATGTTCCAAATATCAACAAATTACTAGCTAAGCTTCCTAGTATGCCTGCTACTGAGGCTGAATTAATTCCAAACTTCTCCCCTATTTTTTCAAAAATATTTTTAAAAATTCGATTAATAAGTGCTAGCATGGGATATGCTCCACCTAAAACAAGTGCAACCTTGACTACTATAACAGTAGATTCAGAAAGTGGTGCTAATCCTGAGACAAGCCTTACACCAAATATCACATTTATACCTTGTAAAAGTAATCCAACAGTACTCAAACTCACTATGAGCTTTCCAAATACATTAAAAACTTTTATAAAAACATGAGGAACTTTTAATAATCCTGCCCCTAAAATAATGGAGAAAAAAAATATCGGGACCAGATTCAAAGCTAATATATTGATATTTATTTTTTGCCATAATCCTGCTGCCAGACATCCTATTGGTATAGTAATAATTCCAACCAATACACCTTTAGAAAAATATTTTTCATCCTCTTTAGAAAGCATCCCTAATGCGACAGGTATTGAAAAACTGATTGTGGCTCCTAAAGTAGATGCAATGATAATTCCTGAAAATGCCCCCATTTCTTCAGACAATGCTAGCTTATTAGCCATTTGGTAGCCACCCATATCTACAGCTAAAAATGCTGCCGGAACTATAGAGGGATCTAGATGAAAAACTCTACAGATTGGAATAATCGCAGCAGATAAAAAATTTGTAAATATGGGAACTAAAGAAATTATTCCTATCATACCAAGCCCTAAAGTCCCCATGGTCTTTATGCCTTCCTCAAATTTCCCACCCAGCTTCAAATGATTTCCGGTAATATAATCAATAGCTCCAATTACAAAAAAAGAACCAATTAGATATAGTATCAATTTATCCATTGTTTTTATCACTTTCTAATTACTTTGTATAATGTCTTCACTAGTCAGCATCTGTATTATCAAATCCTCTATTGTACATATAATTAGGCGTATTAACAGCTATAAGCTTGACCTTTTTATTAGTGTAATTTGCCCAATTATGTGCAATACTTGATTCCATATGAACGCTGTCACCAGGATATACTTCATACCTCTTATCATTTATGTAAATTGTTAATATACCCTCTAAAACATAAATGAACTCTTCTCCCTCATGTTTATAGGATAATATTTCTTCATCTTTCTTTTGAGGAAGAATTTCTATAAGCCTTGGAACAAGTTGTTTATTTTCCAGATCTGTACTTAAACTATACTTAATAAAACCTCCTTCTACTGAATCCATTAGTTCTTGTTCAAAACTTTTCAGAATCATATCTTTCCTTTTACGTGGGTAATCGAAAAAATGTGTTAAATGCACCCCCAAAGCTTCAGCTAGTTTTTCAAGTGAATCAACTGCTATGGTAGTAAGTCCCCTTTCTAATTGGGAAATAAAACCAACAGATAGTTCACTTTTTTCACTTAACTCTTTCAAAGTAATACCTTTTTCAGTCCTCAATTTCTTTATTTCCATTCCAATATTCATCACTTCACCTCCAATTTCATTATTATGAAAAATATAATACATATTATAGCAATAAACAATATTTGATGAAAAAAAATTCATATTAATGAAAATATTTTTAACATTATCTTATATTCTCTCAAGGAAAGTCCGCATAATTACACCCTATATCACAAAAAAGACGCATGATCTATTAGATCTATGCGCCTACATTGATAAATAAAAAATATGTAAAAGTATTATCTTATTGTACCTCGCTCAACTAAAGTACCCATAGCTCGCTGGAAAGTAAAGTTTCAGTCTGCCTACAATTTGATCAACTGACCTCCATCTTCTGATTAGGTTATGATTTTTTCGAGGTATATCTTTTAAACGAGGCAAAAATTTTAAAAATCAAAACCATTTTCTAAATTTAATTTACTCAAATAAAAATTATTTGAATATGATTCCTTTTAAAAATAACCTCACTTACTTGTGATAAGGTTCATCGTAATGTATCTAAATGAGATTTGCATTGAATATTGCTTTAATTGTAATGCTCATTTCCACCTCTCTAATTTGTGAAAGTTTTTTACAAACATTACTGCAAAAAACTTAAAGTCTTTACGATGAAGGCTGAAGATAGTTTGTATTGATATAATTGAAAGTCCGAACTAACATCTTTTCATCTGAATCTTCATCAGCATTTTTATAAAGTTTCACACCTTCTCGTTCTCCATTGAAGTTTCTGAATCCCTCAACATAAGCTACATTGCCATCTTTAGAGTTTTCTATCGTCATATTCTTATTAGTAAAGGCAAACATCTGGAAATCCTTCATCCCAAAAAAGAATACTGGATAATCAACTTTCTCATAAAAATCGACATATTTAACGTCATCAGCTTCAACAAAGGCTTCCCTTGTAACGATTAATGCATCAAATTTTTTATTATCTTTACTGATTTTTCCCAACTCTACATACTCATATTGAACATTACCTACATCAGGCAAAAGAGAACTCCCTACTACACCGATTTTTAAAATTTCTCCTTGGTATTCATCTTCTATTAAATTTTCATCTCTATCATTAGAAATATTATTGCATCCGCATAATAAAATAATAATAGTTAAAAGTAATATGCCCTTTTTCAATGTAATTCTCCTAATGTTTTATAAATCTTTTTGACTCTTTTTAATTGTGGTGCTGTTAGGTATTTTTCTCTTTTTCGTAACACATTCAATAATTCCTCTTTATTTTCATCTGTTACGGCTAAAAGCGTACTTTCCGAGTGCTGTGGAATTTCCTTTGGTCTGCAATTCTCAAGGTGATGGAGTAACATTGGAAAAATCACATCATTGTTTTCCTTACTGACAGCTGCTAGCTTCGCAAGAGTTAGGACACCTTTATCAATTGTAATAACTGAACCAACTTTCATAGCACTTTTTAATATGTCAAGATGAGCCATAATGGTTTCTGATGCTCCCTCGGCAATCGTTGCTAATGCCGTCATTCCGCCCCAGACCATACGATTATTACGGCTTTTTAGCAACTCTATAAAAGTCAGGACATACTTACTTATGAGTTCTGGTTTAACTTGCCCAATTTCGTACGCTACTTTAATACAATCGTATTGAATCTTTTTATCTTTGCAAGTCAGGTTTTCAATTATTTCTTCTATGCCCGTATAATTTTCTTCATTAGCTAATTTATGTGCCAGCTCAATATTTGGCTCTTCATCATTTCGACTTAGTTGAGAAGCAAACAGGTTCACAACTGACATGATTATCCCTCATTTATTTAATTTATTTTATGTATATACATTATCACATTTAACCCTTAACAAATCTGTTAACGAAATAAATTTAACCTCTTCATTTTTACAAATACTAATTATGTTACTTATTCTATTTGAATGGTTTGCTTCTGTTGATAAAACTAGACTTTTCACTGTCTTTTTTCCATTAAACCTAAGAACATACTTTAGATAAGGTATCTTCATCTAGGAGATAGTATCGTTTAATATTAGCAATATTATTGCAATATAATTGACATAGCCGTAAACGAATTAACATCTCCTTGTTCTTTTTCTCAGAAAAATCTATGTTACGATTATTTTAAATTAGCAACCAAGAACATGGAGGATAAAAAAATGCTTAAAAAAATTATATCAATTGTACCAGTTGCAATGCTCTCGGTAACTTTTAGTGCTAATGCTCAAGCTGCTACGATTACCGTACAAAAAGGAGATACCCTTTGGGATCTATCACGTGCAAATAATACATCTGTAGAAAATATCCAAACGTTGAATCATCTTACTACCGACCTTATTCACCCCGGGGATGTCCTAACCATTGCACAGCAAAAACAATATACCGTTAAACAAGGTGATACATTATGGGACATAGCCCTAGATCATCAAGTAACAGTTTCGCAAATTAAAGAATGGAACCAATTACAGACTGATTTCATTCATCCAGGTTTAAAATTATTCATCTTTGATGGTTTGAAAACTAGTAATACGGCTGTAACTGAAAAACCAATAATGCCTGCAGCAAATGAATCAAAGGGAACTACAACTTCAGCTGCCGCACCATCAACAAATAAAACAGCTTCAAAGGATCATACACCTGAAGCAACTGCTCCATCAACAAGTAAGACTGCTGCAAAGGTTCATACACCTGAAGCAACTGCTCCATCGACAAGTAATACCGCTTCAAAGGTTCATACACCTGAAGCAACCGCTCCATCAACAAGTAAGACTGCTGCAAAGGTTCATACACCTGAAGCAACCGCTCCATCAACAAGTAAGACTGCTGCAAAGGAGATTACAGTGGAAGCTTCAGCCTATACGGCTTCATGTGAGGGATGTACCGGTATTACCGCTACTGGAATCAACCTTAAAACAAACCCAAATGCAAAGGTCATCTCAGTTGACCCAGCTATCATTCCACTTGGTAGTAAAGTTTATGTAGAAGGCTATGGTGAAGCGATCGCAGGAGATACTGGCGGAGCCATTAAAGGGAATCGAATCGATGTCTTTATTCCTTCTCAACAGGATGCAATCAATTTTGGAGTAAAAAAATTAAAGGTCACAATATTAAACTAATATATCTATTTCAGCCTATCCTTAGGATTTCTATACATGTACAAAAAGATGACTTAAAACCTTATAATAAGCAAAAAAAAGAACCAGATTGGGTTCTTTTTTGCTTATTTTTTCAGCCTTTCCAATCTAACGAGCCAAGGAAACTCCTTGCAGCATAGTAGATTCTGCTCCATTGTGGAACATAACTCAACCTCTGTCTCTTGCCCTCTGTGTATCTCTTATATTCTTTTGAACCGTTATAGCTGCAAATAAACTAAGGACAAATGCCATACTAAAAAATCCTTTTTCGCTTAAAATAATACTTCCTGCATTGTATAAACCGATGGCCATTAATGCAATAGATACAATAAGTGCGAACCAACTAATGCCATAATAAATATTAGTAACAGGTATTCCCTCATCTTTATCTCTAACTGCCTTTTGTAAAGATATCGCCGAATAAAGTCCGAATACTAAAACTGCAAAGTAAAATCCTTTTTCGTTCAATTGCATAGTTGCGTTAAACAAACCTATAAGATAAGACGCAACACCTACTAATAGAGCTGCCCACGAAGCCCCTTTGAAGGCTGAAGTCGGTTCTCCTTCTTTCCTTTCTTCTTTCCTGTCTACTTTCCTTTCTTCTTTCACTTTTAAATCATTTCGTTTTTCTTCATCCAATAAAACTTCATTATCATTGGACATTCAATTTTTCGCCTCCAACTTTTAATCTAATAAAAATGGAGCACCAGAGTCACTATAGTGCACCTTCTTTGCAAAACTAACCTGTCAATAAGTTGAACGATAAATAAAGATCTTCGTTATTAAAGTATATGCTCATTAGCATGAATAACATAACTTCACAACCATTAGGTTTCCGCGGTCTATTATGCCTCGTCCGGAATCGTCTTTGCGCTTAGGCCTGCATGAGATATGAG
This sequence comes from Lysinibacillus xylanilyticus, assembly GCF_001183605.1. Taxonomy (GTDB): domain Bacteria; phylum Bacillota; class Bacilli; order Bacillales_A; family Planococcaceae; genus Lysinibacillus; species Lysinibacillus xylanilyticus. The sequence goes on from NZ_LFXJ01000005.1 coordinate 1,623,889, forward strand.
TGTAAATCTTAAATAAGTTGTACTAACTCTGGATTTAATACAACTTTATGATACCTCCAACAATCAGAGTATTCTGTACCAATTTCGTGGTCATTCAAGCAAACCCTGTTCATTCCATCACAGCCGTCAAGACCACAACAACCATTTAACCTACTGCTATCTGAATGCCGGTTTGAATTAATTAAATCCTTGATGTTGATAATGATAGAACTTTTTAATAATTCGTAAGCTGTTTCCTGTTGAATTAAATAAAAGCCTCTAGGAATATAATCTTGACCATCGTTTTCATTAATCAAATTCAGGTCTTTTAATTCCGCCAATGGTTCAGAAATTTCTAAATTACATGCTTTACAAATCAGTTTCAACTTATCATTTCCTCCTTTTATATGAATATGTGTTCCAGTCAATGCTAAAATCGGTTTCACCTTAACCATCCATGTGAATAGCAAAACTAGCGCTACACAACAGACAATAAAAGATTATTACGTTCTTTCATGAGAGAAAAAGAGCTGACTATGCAACTCAATGATCTTTAATCAACGCACCCTTTAGTTGGACATGTAATCTATCTATAATCTTTTAGTCCACTTTCAAAAGCCTGTCTATCGTCATTCTCAATCCCGTGCAAGGTTTCTTGTAAAGCAAATGTACTTTTATAAAAATTAACTCGTTCAGATATTTCATTACCGTTAGGATATAGGTTAATACACATTTCAAAAAATTCTTCACCATAGCTAGAGAGTATGCCAGCAAAGTCATATGCTGGATCTCCTAAACCAGAACCACCGAAATCTATTATCCCTGAAATCATACTTGTTTCTGGATTCCACAAAATGTTAGATGCTCCGAAATCTCCGTGTATAAGTGTTATATCTAAATTTGAGAATGCTTTCCCTTTTAAGAACGTTTCAAAGGATTGTGATATTTCCTTTTGAGCGTCTTTTCTGATAAAAGGAAATAATGTATTTTGAATCTTATCATACAGGTTATACATCTCTTCACTAGGATTACGTACCTTTAGTTTCAAATCTCGACTTGCTTTTTCTCCTGAAATTGAATGGAGTTCTACAAGAAAAGAAACAAGTTGATTTGCCAACCTCTTCACCAATTCAACACTCTTAACATTGGTTAAACTTTCCTTCCACAAAGGAACACCATCTATAAGTTTATAGCCAGTGAAGACCTTACCTGGTTCTACCTCTTCAAAAGACTGATAAATCGGATTCGGAATAGGAGTGGAAACGATCCCTTTAATATATTTCAAAATTTCCGTCTCTCTTCTTAATTGAATGATGCCATTTTTATATTTTGGAAATCTAAAAACCAAAGATTTGTTAACAATTAACACATCATTATTCTGTCCAATTTCATTAAGATAAAAGTCTTCAATGGAAAGGTCAGAATAACAGGATTGAATGTTTTCAATAAAGTTATTATTCATTTAGAAATACCCCTTTGGTCTCTTTCAATTGTTTTGATTCCTAAACTCTTGTTGAACTATCCTGCGCAGTTAGTTTAACTACATTTCTTCACAAAATTCAAATTCATTTTAACATAAATATCCAATAAAAAAATCACCTCTAAGGAACGAGGTGATTTTTATCAATCTTACTTATTTAAGAAGCTACACACTGCCCTAGTAGCCAAAAGCAAATAATGGTATTCAATTTTAAGAAGCATCTTCAAACTGACTATTATATAGATCCGCATAGAATCCTTTTTCTGCAATCAGTTCTTCATGATTACCACTTTCAATGATGTCTCCGTCTTTCATAACTAAAATCAAATCGGCGTTTTTAATTGTTGAAAGTCTATGCGCAATAACAAATGATGTTCTACCCACCATCAATTTATCCATTGCTTTTTGTATAAGCGCTTCAGTACGCGTATCAACGGAACTAGTAGCTTCATCTAAGATAAGCAATGGAGCTTTTTTAACCATTGCCCTTGCAATCGTAATAAGCTGTTTTTGTCCTACAGATAAACTTGTATTATCATTTAAAACTGTATCATAACCTTTTGGTAATGTTTTTATAAAGTGATGCAAACCGACCGCCTTACAAGCTGCTACTACTTCTTCATCGGTTACATGATCCTTGTTATAAATGATGTTTTCCTTAATGGTACCTTCGAATAGCCAAGTATCTTGCAGCACCATGCAAAATAAGTCGTGAACATTTTTACGAGTAATGGACTTAGTTGATACGTCCTCAATCATGATTTCCCCGCTATCTACTTCATAAAAACGCATTAGAAGATTAACAAGCGTTGTTTTCCCTGCCCCAGTAGGCCCAACAATTGCCACTTTTTGACCGGCTTTAATATGAGCAGAAAAATCTTTAATAATAATTTTCTCTTTCGTATATCCGAACTTAACGTTTTTAAATTCTACATTACCGTTTACATTTTTAGCATCTAAAGTGACTTTCTTATCACTTTCATCTTTAAGCTCCTCTTCTTGTAAGAACTCAAATACACGTTCGCTTGCTGCGGCAGTTGACTGCAAGCTTGTAGCTGCCTGTGCTAACTGAGACAACGGCTGCGTAAATAAGCGGATATACACCATAAATGAAACAATAACACCAAATGTAATAGAACCTTTCACCGCTAGAGCAGCACCTACTACACAAACAACAACATAACCTAAATTTCCAATAAAAATCATGAGAGGCATCATCATCCCTGACATAAACTGTGCTCGCCAAGCGCTATTAAATAGACTTTCATTGATTTCATTAAATTCTTGCGTTGCCGCTTTTTCACCGTTATAAACCTTCATGACATTATGTCCTGAATAGATTTCTTCAATATGGCCATTTATTCTACCAAGGTCTTGCTGCTGGCGTACGAAGTACTTTCTAGATTTGGATATAATAAAGGTCATAAATACAAATCCAATGAAAGTTGCAGCAATGGCAGAAAGAGCCATCGTAACATTAATATAGAACATCATAATCAAAGATCCAAAGAACATAACTCCCGCTGACACTAACGAACCAATACTTTGGTTTAGAGACTGTCCAATCATATCCACATCATTCGTCACACGGCTTAACACATCGCCGTAGGTTGTAGAGTCGAAGTATTTCAATGGTAATCTATCGATTTTGTTCGAAATATCTGTCCGTAACCTTTTGGAAACTCGCTGCGTAATAGTTGCCATAATAAACGCCTGAATATAATTGAAGATAAAACTCAACCCGTACAAAATAGCAAGTAACAGACCGATTTTTCCTATTGCAGTAATATCAATCTCACCAGTCATGCCATCCATTATTAAATCGGTAATCTCACTCAGCTTATTGGGTCCAATGATCGTGAAAATTGTTCCTACAACTGCCAATACAATTGCAAAGATGATCGCTGGTAAATAAGGTTTACAATAAGCAATCAACTTTCCCATAGGCTTTTTAAAATTCTTTGGCTTTTCTCCAGGAGCCATCATATGACCTGGACCACCGGGACCTTTTCGAGGCTTATTTTGTGTATTACTCATTTTCCAACTCCTCCTTCGATAACTGCGAATAGGCGATTTCCTGATAAGTGTTGCAAGTTTTCAATAATTCACTATGTTTCCCCATACCAACAATTTTACCTTCATCAAGAACAATGATTTTATCAGCATCTTTAATCGTTCCAATTCGCTGCGCCACAATCAAAGAAGTTGCACCTTTCGTTTCTTTTTTCAAAGTAGAACGAAGTTGACGGTCAGTTTTATAATCTAGAGCAGAGAAAGAGTCATCAAAAATAAAGATTTCTGGATTTTTATTCACAGCTCTTGCAATAGAAAGACGTTGTTTTTGTCCCCCTGAAAGATTTGTACCACCTTGTGCAACAGTCGCATCATATTCGCCATCCATTTTCTCCACAAACTCTTGCCCTTGGGCAATTTCTACCGCTTTTTTGATCTCCTCATCTGTGGATGAAGTCTGGCCGTTATCACCGTAGGCAACATTAGATTTTACCGTACCTGAAAATAATACGGCTTTCTGAGAAACGTAGCCAAGCTTATTATAAAGAGCTTCTTGTGCATATTCTTTCACATTTATGCCGTCGACTAATACCTCTCCCTCAGTCACATCGTAAAATCTTGGGATTAAATTAATTAGCGTACTCTTACCACTACCCGTAGAACCGATAAAAGCAACAGTTTCGCCTTTATGTGCTGTAAAGCTAATATCCTTTAAAACATAGTCTTCTGCATCAGGATATTTAAAACTAACATTACGCAGTTCGATTTCACCTTCGATTCCCTTAGGCGACGATTTTATTTCTCCATCAATAATTGTCTGAGGTGTATTTAGTACTTCATTAATACGTGCTGCAGATACTGCTGCTCTCGGTAGCAAAATGAATGTCATTGATAATAGCATAAATGCCATAACTACCTGCATTGCATAAGATGAAAATACGACCATATCACTAAACTTACCAATTCTATCCATACTGGCTGCATTATTAATTACATGCGCTCCAATCCAATAGATTGAAAGAGTTAAACCTGACATAATCAGACCCATCCCTGGCTGCATAAGGGCCATAAGGCGGTTCACAAAAAGATTTGTATCAGTTAAATTGTTATTTACTTTTTCAAATTTTTCTTCCTGATACCCTTGTGCGTTATAAGCATGAACAACACGAATACCAGTTAAACCTTCTCTTGTTACTCGGTTAAGATTATCTGTCAGTTTTTGAACAACTTTAAATTTCGGTAGCACAAAGATGATTAGGTTACCTATCAAAATAAGTAAGACAATGACAGCTACTCCTGTTGCCGCTGACCACTCCCAACTTTTCCCCATGATCTTCAAAATAGCCCATGTTGCAAGGATAGGAGCCTTGATCATAACTTGAAGACCCATTGCAACAGTTTGCTGTATTTGCGTTATATCATTAGTAGAACGAGTAATTAGGCTTGCGATTGAAAAACCATTAATCTCCTCCATAGAGAAAGATAGAGTTTTGTTAAATACTCCTTTTCGCAATTCCTTTGAAAGAGACGTTGCTACCCTTGCTGCAAAATAGCCCACAATGATTGCCAAAATCATACTGCCAAGGGCACATAAAAGCATCTTCCCTCCAGCTGTCCATATCTCGCTCGTTTTACTGCCCTCTGTTTGTACAAGGGTCGTAATTTTAGCCATATAATCCGGCAACTTCAAATCCAGCCAAACTTGCCCTACAATGAACACAATACTGACTACGATAAGCGTCCATTCTTTTGGTTTTAAGTATTTAAATATTTTCAACATGTTTGCAGTCCTCCTCATTTAGTTAGCATGCTAACTATTTATTAACAAAAAAATTCCAAATAGCATCTTCTTCAAGATTCAATATTCTCTTTCATAGCATCCATCACTTCAAAAAAAACTTCAAGTTTCTCTTCCGGAATACCTGTTAATAATTTTTGTTCAAGCTTTGCTCTACGAGTCATAATACTGTCGTGTATTTTCAGCGCATCTTCGGTTAAGACAATTTTTTTGAGTCTTGTATCGTATGGAACAGTTTGCCTTGTGATTAACCCATTATTTTCCATAGATTTCAGTATTCTAGATGCTGTTGATTTACGAATAGAAAATTCTCGTTCAAAATCTTTTTGAAACACATCTTTATCTTGGTTTTTGTAAAGATAACTAATCGTCCAACCGTGCATTGCAGTAAGGTTATCTCTTTCCGTTAGCGTAGTCCATGTGGTTTGATCCAATTGTCTTCTCATTAAAAGCGACAATGTACGCAACTCTAACCCAACTGATCTCCTTTTGCTCAATCTTCTACCTCCAATCCAAAATGTTAGCCTACTAACTTTAGTATTTAAATACTATTATATTGTCCCAAGTGGAGCAAGGCGTACTTAACAATTTATTCGTAAGATGCTTATGCCACTAGGTGAAAGATGGATCATGTTCAGATTTATCTTCGTATTCAGTTTGCCATATTAACTGCAAAAAATTCAACAAAAAAGCAAAACCACTTTTTAGTTATATAAATAAGTGGTTTTGCTTCCAAATTCAAGAAACTGTACACGGTGCAAAAAAACCGAAATTTCTTGTTGCTTTGAAATAAAGTATGCCTTTACTTGTCAAAATACAATGCACATTTTCGCTATTCTAAGCCTGAGTACGTGAATATATTACAGCTTTGTATTAGGAAGAAACAATTGTTTTTACTGTTAGTTAGGCATTAAACACACTACTGATCCTAAAACTGGTGAGCCGATCGTGATGACAAAGGAATCTTTAATTAACCGTTGATAAAGAACAAGGATTGTTTGAGGTAGCCCACAAAATCAAATAAAGGACAAATTACTAAAAGGAACATGTACTCGAAAAATTTGAGATCGAACGAGAATATTGGCAACAGAAGGGTATCAATTTTTTATTTTACATATCTAAATAAAAATAAGAAATAATATAAAGGAGTTCCAAAACCGTACCAGTGCTCAATATTCAATTTAGGAGGATAAGTATGTCCACATTTAATTTAGGTGACAAAGTACCCGATTTTACTCTTCCAGCAGTTAATGGAGAAGAATTCTCTTTTGTATCACATCAAAACCAACATAAAAGTTGGCATCTCATTATCTTTTTCAGAGGATCATGGTGCCCTGTTTGTCTTCATGACTTAAAAGAGCTTGAAGAAAACAAAAGTTATTTTAAAGACAAGAATGTACATCTAATTACAATCTCAACGGATCAATTGGAAAATTTAAAGAAAATGGTTGATGAGCACAATCTTACCTTTACTGTCTTAGCAGATGAAGAGTTAAAAACATTAAAAGCATATGATGTGTTTTATCACGGAGAAGAAGCACCCTATGAGGATCATGGTACGCATGGAGAGCCAGCTTATTTCCTAGTTGATGAAAATGGACAACTACTATATCAACAAAAACAAACAAGTCCATTTGGACGCCCATCATCTACTGAACTTCGCAAGATTGTCCAATATATTGGAAAGAATTTAAAGACAAATCAATAAATAAAAATATTTGATTGTGCGCAATTGTAGAGCAACATAAGTAGAAAATGATTAATCTCGAATGGATTTTTTTATTATTGTAAAAATTTGAATTCAAGTTGTATTTTTGATCAAACTTTATTTGCTATTATACGATTGACCTAAAATCTTAAAATGCGTAAAAATAAAAGGTAATCCCATCTTAGACATGACTAAGATGAGATTACCTTTTTTCTGTATGTGGAATCAATTTCGTCAGTTATAACGTGAATAGTGTAGGCAAAAAACAAATCTATTTCCATTCGTAGCTACTAACGTGAATTCGAATTTCGTAAGTTATTAATTAGATTATATTTTCATGTTTAATTCTCTATTGGGATTATAGTAATATGTAACCATTAATCAGCTTCACTAACCATCCACGTTCCAAATTCATTTAAAAACGATCACAATAGCTTTGCATCTATTATGGGTTTTATGGCATATTCAAAAGCTTATTTCGTGTCATTCGATTACCTGGATGATTTTTTATCGTTTGCCAATAGTCTGCTGCTTTTGTTCTCTTGTAAAACTTATAAAAAGGTTCTTTTTGGTGAGCAAGTTCTTTATAGATCCTAATTATTTCCTGCAAAAGATTTTCGATATCCTGAACAGGCACTTTCTTCACAAATAGCTCCCCTGCCTGTGCATTTTTCCCCATCGGAACAGCCCCTAAATACACATCAAAGCTATCTTTCTGATATACAAGCCCCATATCATCATAAACGGCATTATAGCAAGCTGATGCACAGCCATTCATATTAATGCGAATCCTGCTTGGTACTTCCAAGCCTTCAAGCTGCTGATACAGCTCCTCTGTAATCTGAGCTGCCTCCATTTTATCGCCATCACAAAAATCACAAGCCTTCATAGCTACAATCTGACCTTGCTTTGCAATATATAAGCCCGCCTTTTCCAACTTCCTTTTGGCCGTCGTTAATTCTATCGTCGGTACGGATAGTAGCATACTGTAGGACGCAGAGTATTTAATAGCGCCACTCACTCCGACTACCTCCGCAATTGTTTGAAATTGTGCTGGTGTATAATGTTTATTGATAATGCCAGGACTCACAGCAAGACGTGTATATTCACCTTCTTTGTTTAACTTAGCAAATGTTTTTTCAGGAATGTTATGGCTGAAAGCATTTATAGTCATTTTTACCCTCCTCCTATGAAAAAAGCTAGCACATGGCTAGCTCCGCTTCTTTAATGAAAGTTATCTGGATAAAATCCTTGTGCCAAAATTCGAATTGCATCAGCCGCACGAACACCTTCAGACGCTGCTGATAGTGGTAAAATAACGAAACGTCTTTTTAATACCGCTTCCGTTTCTTTTAGTGCTGGATCATTTTTTAGGAACCTAATTTTTTCAACATCAGTAGTTGAACCATAGTTAATTATAACGATAACTTCAGGGTTGCGCTCAACTACATCTTCTTTTGAAACGGTTGCCCAGCCAGACTCAACATCACCGAAAATATTTTTTCCACCTGCTATTGTCACAAGTTCATTCATAAAGTTTTGTCCAGCAGTGAAAACTTCTTTCTCACCACTATCAAATACAAGAACACGTAAATTACCCTCCTCTTGCGGAAGTTTCGTACGAATGTCCTCTACATCTTTTGTCATTTGCTCAATTAACTTTTCTCCACGCTCTTCCACGTGGAATATTTTAGCAATGTTACGGATATCGCCGAAAATATCCTCTAACTTAGGATTATTAATGCTTGAAGATGTATGTAAATAAGTGTGGATGCCAAGTGCTTCTAGTTCTTCTGGTGTTCCGACACCCTTCTCACTAAACCCGCTTTTCCAGCCTGCATATAAAAAATCTGCTCCTGCATCAATTACTTGTTCCTTTGTTGGATATTGCTCAGCTAATACCGGAACTTTTTCATACGCTGCCTGTAACGGTGGATAAATTGCATCATCTAAATATGCTGTTCCGACCATTGAATCCTCTAAGCCTAACGCTAGCATAATCTCTGTCACATGCTGATTTAAGCTAATTGCTTTTTTAGGTGCTTCCGCATAGACTTGTGTCGTATCGTTATTGTCAATCGTTACTTCCGTCGCTCCTGCTTTTGCTGGCTCGACTTGTTCAGTTTGCGATGCTGAATTCTGTTTTTCATCGCTACCACAAGCCGCTAAAACACTTAGCATTGCGATTGCAAGAACAAGCCATACGCATTTTAATATCTTCATGTCTACTTCTCCTTTTTTTGTAAAAAAATATATAGAAAGAAATCTATGACTTCTTAACTAACTATAAAAATTGCTCAGATATATAAAAAATCTGCGGCTTTTTCGTGACAGGATGTACACTAACTTCAGCATGTACACCAAACACCTTTTGTAGCAATGTTGGTGTTAATACATCAAACGGAGTTCCATACGCCGCAATTTCTCCGTCCTTTAAAACATATATTTTATCGCAATAAGTTGCCGCAATATTTAAATCATGCAAGGCCGTAATGACTGTGATCGGCAAACTCTGAATTAAATCCATGAGTTGGAGTTGATGCTGAATATCTAAATGATTCGTTGGCTCATCTAATACCATGACCTTAGCCTGTTGCGCTAATGCCCTTGCAACAATGACTCGTTTTTTCTCACCACCCGATAATGAACTAAAAGTACGTTCACTTAAATGCAGTACGCCTGCTTGCTTCATCGATTCCTCGACAATAATTAGGTCTTCTTTTGTATCCACTTCCATAAGCCTTTTATGCGGTGTACGTCCCATTGCAACAAGATCCTTAACAGTGAACTCAAATAGCACTGGTGTTTCCTGCCCTACGACGGCTAGTTGCTTTGCTATCACCTTAGAAGATTGCTTATAAATATTTTCATTAAATAAAAATACTTCTCCCTCTTGAGGTTGTAGTATACGGTACATATTTTTTAATAGGGTCGATTTCCCACTGCCATTAGGGCCAATTATGCCCACAAACTCACGTTCTTGAATATGTATAGAAACATTGTTTAATATTTTCACCTGCTGCACGGCAAAAGTAAGGTTTTTTGCTACGTATACCATCTAATTCTCCTCCCCGAAAGAATACATTTGCTTACGCAACATCCATATAAAGAATGGGCATCCGCATAAAGCAGTAATAATTCCAATCGGCATCTCCTCAGGTGCAATCACTATGCGCGCAACTGCATCAGCCCATATTAAAAATATCGCACCAATTAATGCACTGACTGGCAGTACAAACTTATAATTTGAGCCGACAATCATGCGGACGATATGTGGAATAATTAGGCCTATAAAGCCAATTGCACCACTTACAGCAACAAGGACACCTGTTAATAGGGAAATTAATAAAATTAGTAGCAATCGAAATTTCTCTATATTAACCCCCAGCGTAACAGCAGATTCTTCACCTAGTAAAAGTAAATTCAAATGGCGTGCATGGAGACGTAAAATTGTGTAGACGACCGTTAAAACTACGAACGGAATCATTATATTCACCCATTTCGCTCCAGCTAGACTTCCCATCATCCAATATATCACTGCCTTTATGCCACCCTCTTCCTTCGTCATCATCAGCATAAAATTCGTCATTGCTGACAAAACTAGTGACACGGCAATTCCGGCTAATAATAATCGAACAACTGAAATTCGCCCCTCAACTCGTGCTAAGAAAAACACGATTAGTACTGCAATAGTCGCACCTAGAAAAGCAGCAAATGATAGCGCATACATACCTAAAAATGAAAAAGTACCAAGTAAAATAACAGATGTAGCCCCGACAGATGCACCGGAAGATACTCCCAAAATATAGGGGTCCGCGATTGAATTGCGAACTAAAGCTTGTATAGCAGCTCCCGAAATTGCAAGACCCGCTCCGACTAGTATGGCAAGTACTACGCGGGGAGTACGAATTTGCCATATGATGATTTCCTGCGAACGACTCCAATCTGATGTAATGCCAAGTGGATTGAACGGGATATGCGATAAAATAATGCGCCATACAATAGTAGGTGTAATAGACACAGAGCCTACCATTATCGCTAACGTCAAGGATATTAGAACGACACCAGTCAATACTAACAAGAGTAGGTTGATTTTTCTTGTTGTTGGATTCTTCAAAACGCTCTCCTCTCTTAAAGCAAAGGGCAAAAAAAAAATCCCCTTGTTTACAAGAGGATGTCATAGTTAAATAAAGGGCGTCTCTTCCCAGTCACTACAACCATCCTCGTGGTTCAATGTAAGTTTGTACTTATATTGGCAGGTCTCCTGGCTTAGGTTCATCATCTATACGCCTTCCCATAGCTCGCTACAGTGACATATTGTATAGACTCTCCATTACAGTTGCGGGACAGCATCGGATTTGCACCGATTTCCCTTTTAAGCAAACGAACAATGTCATTCACACCAACAAAATTATATTTTATTAAGTTATAAGAGGAACAATATCAGAGTGTTTTCCAGATAGCAAGTATATTATATATTACACTGAAGTAAAAATATCAATAAACGAGCATTTAATAGACGTAAAGCAGAACTATTAAGTATTATTAGAAAAATAAATAAATTTAGACAGTGATTTATCTTACCTTACTATACAATTTCCTCAAAGTACTCTTCAAAAAGATTCAAATATGCTTAATTTTAATCCTTATTTTTCAAATTCCATTTTCCAGCTAAAATATTCGTTGTCTGTATTTTTTTCATATTTTAATTGAGCATCGAATTAAGTACCTTTTTTACTTGTTAAGCCTTTTACCAATACCGTTCCATCGGCCAGCAATTTCTTCACCATAGTTTTGGTAGGCTTCTTCTTCATCGTGGCTAAAAATTTATCGTTTTTCCAGATGACAAATTTTCAGCCCTTTTTCCAGTTACTGCAGCCGAAGCCTTTTTGTCCTTCGATCACGCTATGACCACATAATGGACATTTCCCCACTATTTCAAATTTCTTTTTCGCTCGTGTTACTTTGCTGAGTGTCACATCTTCACTATTTTTAATCGTTTGAACGGCATTGACGGTAAAAAAATCTCTTCCGCTATTACTTTTCATTAAACTCAAATTCAATTTTTCCTTCTACCAAGCGAAGTGTCGCATTAAATTGTTTACCATTCTTTGATTTAAACCCTTTAACCATGGCTGTTTTACCGATCTTACATAAATCATTAATGTTCTTTTCAGTTAGTTTTTTTCCTAATAGCCTTCCTGGGAACGTTTGCTTACAACCATTTTTATAATTCGAGCAACCGTAAAAGCTTTTACGCAAACCTATTTTTCCTACTTTACATGTCGGACACGTCACAATATCTCTCACAGCAGCTGGTTTAAACTGCTCAGCGTCAATTGTAAGTGACTCTAACCGTTTAGGTACCTCGGCTATTAATTGATTAACAAACTTACCTATGCTTTCAATAAAATGTTTTGCAGAGCCTTCTCCACGACCAATTTTATTTAAGTAAATTTCCCATTTTGCAGTCATCGATGGGCTTGAAAGTAATGTCCCTTCAATTGACCGACATAAAAGCTCCCCTTTAGGCATAATACTCACAATGTTTTTTCGCACTTCAATAAATCCATGTTTTTTAATCGTCTCTATAATGCCACTCCGAGTTGCTTCTGTGCCAATACCTTCAATCGATTTCAGCATTTCGATTTCCTCTTCATCCTCAACTGATTTACCGCATGTTTTCATCATCGTAATGAGTTGCCCTTCTGTATAAGGCTTAGGAGGCGTGGTCGTGCCTTCTAAAATAGAAATCTTACTTTTTACCATCTCATCTTGGAAAACGACAGGTAACGACTCTTCACGCTCCTTTAACTCTTTTTCGCTTGAAAACAACTCTTTCCAACCTTTTACAAGTTCTGTTTTCCCTACCGTTTTAAACTCTATATTTTTGACATTCGTTAAAATCGTTTTTTCATCGTATTCATAATCTTGATGAAACATGGCGAGTGTCGTATTAACTATTTCGAAATAAATATTTCGTTCATCAGCATTCATTGATTGTAATGCTTTTTCTGTCGGCACTTTTTTCGTTGGAATAATAGCATAGTGCTCCCCAACATTGGCACTGTCGACGTAGCGTTTGTTATTCCCTCGATTTATCGCATTAAATGATTTTCCCACGAGCTGCTGATATTTTGCCAATGATTCATTTAAATAGGCAAACTCATTATGTGTAATGAGCTGTGAATCGGTACGTGGGTAAGAAACGAGCTTTTTCTCATAAAGTGATTGCGTAAGTTTCAACACATGCGACGGACTGTATTTCCATCTTCTATTGGCGGCGGCTTGTAATGTTGATAACGCATGTAGTTTGGGTGGTGCAATACGCTTCGTTTTGTTCGTCACACTCGTAATTAAACCTGTATCCATCGGTTCAACCCCATGTTGTTGCAATAATTGCATAGCCTCTGCACGCTCTTTTGTTTTTAACTTTGCCTTCCCTTTATATACACCATTTTGTGCTTTAAAAACCCCTTCAATTTCATAAAATTTTTCAGGCTTGAAATGTTCGATTTCCTGTTGTCTTTTATAAATTAAATATACGGTTGGCGATTGCACTCGACCGATAGAGATACTACCCTTAAAGCCCTTTTTTTGTAAAAGTAGCGTATATAGGCGACTACAGTTCATGCCTACTAACCAATCGCTAATTTGACGTGTTTTTGCTTCTTGGTACATGAGCAAATCACGCTCATTACTTTGCATATTATTAAAACCTTTTCGAATTTCCTCAACCTCTAATGAATTGATCCATAATCGTTTAACAGGCTTATTTACTTTCGTCATTTTTAATAGTGAGTAGAAGATATTGGAACCCTCACGTTCACTATCGCAGCAGTTATAAATCATTGCTACTTGCGGATCACTAAAGATTTTTTTTACAGCATTAAATTGTGTATACATTTTAGAGACAACTTTATCTTCAAACTTTTGAGGAATGATCGGTAATGATCCAAGCGACCATTTCTCCCATTCCTTTTGATATTCTTTTGGTTCCTTTAATTCAACAAGATGACCAACTGCCCAGGTAATTACTGCACCCTCAGGAAAAGTTGAACAAGGTTCCAATTCTATAAATACTTTCTCTTTTTGTTTAATTTTAAATGCGTCTGCATAAGCTCTTGCTTGAGATGGTTTCTCTGCCAATATGGCGATTTTCCCCATTAATCATCACATCTTCTTTAAAATATTTTAGTAGCTTTTTATATAAAAATATAAAACTCAACTAATCAGATTAGTTGAGTTTATTGTGAAATACCTTACTACTATTTTACTTTAAACAATTTAAAATATCACTTACTAAAATCTTTGTTCCAGGATCACACTTATAGCATGATCCTAATTAAAATTCGTTAATGGTAAAAAGCTGTGGTAATTTCAAGTGCTTTAAGTGGCTCTTTGATTGAATCAAGCATATAGACAAGTTTTTCGTCCTGCCAAACAATCAAACTCCCTGATTTATAAACATCTAAGCGTGCAAAACCATTTTGTTTTGGAATTGGTAGCATATGCGTTTCTAGAAATTGGACTGCCTGTTTTGCAAGCTTCACACCTGCTTCTGGATTGTCTGTTCGTGTATGTGTTTCAATTGCCCATCTACCCTCATTCCAACCAGTCCATAAAGAACCAGCTCCTGCATCCTGATAACCTTTAATGTTATAGCCAAGATCAACCTCTTGACCACCATTTTGACTAAAGTTCACAAAAGCAATTTGCTCATTTGCTTCTTTAGCATTCTTATATTGCTTTACTACTAGTCTTGCAATAACAGTAGCTGTCTTTGAATTTTTAAGCTTCGGATCATTGATTGGCAAATACTTATTACTTTCAAAAAATAGTATTTCAACTTGGTTAACTTCCGCTTTCGTTGTTGCAGTTAAAAGTGTACCATCTGATATTGGAAGCCCTTTTGGTAAAGTTATAGGTAAATTAGTATTAAGCTGGCTCTTAATATTTTTTAGTACACTAGCCTGTGTCAAAGATGCTACTGTGTTGCCCTTATTTGCTTTGGTCGGTTCCTGTTGATTTTCATGTGATTGATGCGCTTCTTGTGACTTGTTTGGCTCGTTAGTTTTTTGTTCCTCTTGTGACTTGCTCGGCACTTTAGATTCTTGTTCCTCTTGTGGCTTGTTCGGCACGTTAGGTGTTTCTTCTTTATCAGAGCATGCACTTATTATACTGAAACTTAAAAGCATGGAGATAAAAAGTATTTTTTTCATGGCATTTGCCCCTTAATTTCTTGTCCTTAATCAACTGAAACTTTTTATTATTAGAGCTCATTATTTTGTTTCGTCAAATCATTAAACTTTTGACTGGTGTAGCGTATCCCTATTCTTTGCTGTACTAAACTTATCAAGTATCTCTTGTCTTTCATTTTCAAGCTTAAACGAAGAACAGCTTTGTCATCAACTAAACCACAAAATACTGACGTTGTTCCTATTACTAATGGAATTAGAGTTCTTTAATGTGAAAGCTCACTTGTTTCTTCTCAGGTTTATCTATCACTTCTTTTAGGGTCACTTTAATACGAGGATAATAAATACTTGTAACACCTTCAAAAGCGGAATCTGTGCCAATAAATAACCACAGTTCTCCATTCTTGTCAGTTTCAACAACAAACGGGCGTTGTTTATTATTAAAAGGTTTTAACTCATACTTCTCACTAGCTATTGTCGTTTTTTGCAAGTCCCCAATAATAAATGCATCTTTACCTTCTACTCCCTGATTCCCTTTATCAATATTCATTAAATAAAATCCTGTTTTATCAATAACCGGGGTCGGTTCCGTATTGGTTGCACCAATTTTCACAAATACACTTTTACCAGGAGATCCACCTACCCCTACTTCATCTCTAGCATTTGTGGCTATATCGAAATCAAATGTCACACTATATTTTGTATTCGGTTTTAATCGATCATTTGTATCCAATTTCTTCTTAACAAACATAAATAAATCGTCACTTCCATTATATCCACTTAAGTATAGACCTTTTCGTTTATTGTTTATCTCTTTAGGTAGTGACTTAAGAGAAAATCGGAGCTTATAATGAACTTTATTTTTATATGGATAGTCTGAAAATCCACCGATCCATCCATTTTTATCCTTGCTAAAAGTTGATTCAACAATGATATCATCGTAATTTGTTACTATCTGGTCTAATTCAATACGTGTGACAAACGAAGTTTTGTTTAACAATAAAATCTGTTCTTTGGTTAAATCTCCAGCAAAACCATTCATAACGGTATCATAAGTATATTTTCTTGAAAATTCGCCAATTTCCTTTTCAAGTTTCGCATAGTCTTCTTTGTTGAATGTTTTATTAAAACTAACAATTACTGAGAATACATCCGATGGCGAAGCTCCCTCAATCTTTCGAGTTAGTTCTTCTGATATTTTATAAGGGCGAATATTTACATCGTGTACATTACTGTCTGCTGCTAATGCCGGTTTAGTCAAATTTAATCCTAAAACTGCTCCGCAAAATACCAACGTCGTCGCTACTACAAATGGAATTTTTTTACTAATCATATTTTCACCTCCTAAAATTTGATTCAGTTAATAAACGAGAATAACATTGATTATTTTTCAAAATAATCCAATCCAAGAGTATCATCGCTACCATAAAGTTATAGAACTCCTTATTATAACGCCCACTTATTTCTTCCCAGTTTTTTGAACTAGTAAGATGAACTTCTATTGA
Source organism: Lysinibacillus xylanilyticus (assembly GCF_001183605.1). Lineage (GTDB taxonomy): Bacteria > Bacillota > Bacilli > Bacillales_A > Planococcaceae > Lysinibacillus > Lysinibacillus xylanilyticus. The sequence continues at coordinate 1,640,570 of NZ_LFXJ01000005.1, forward strand.
ACCCTGCTTATTTGCGCTAAGAATATAGTGGTGAAAAATTTAGTAAACCTAACTAAATTAGTTAGGTTGTATTTGGTTAAAACTCACTTCATTATCTTTAATCAAAGGGGTAATACGGTACAATTTTTGGCAAAAGGTTGAAAGTTTATAAATTTTTAACCATTTTGTACAATGATAACTTTGGTTTATTGATTTCACCTGTAATCTGGTAGCCTATCCTCTGATACAATTTAATGGCAAGATGGTTCTCTTTCTTTACCGTCAGAGAGCATTTGGCAAAGCCTTGCAGGCAGGCCTGTTCCTCGGCAAACTCAAGCAGCCTGGTACCTACTCCCAGTCCACGGCTTTCGGGCAATAAGGCGATTGTTCCGATGTGAAACTCGTCATCTTCTCCCTCTTTCATGGTGATCATGGAATAAAGCATTTTGATATTCAGAATGTTATAAATAACAAGGCCCAGCTTTCGGAGTGAAAGCAACTGTTTAAAAGTTGGCCAAGGAAGACGATTTAAAACGGGTATGGGATAACAAGTAACCATCCCTAAAGTTTTCCCATCCATTTGAGCTTCATAAGCGTATTGATGACTAAAACGATTGTTCTCCTGCTGCCATAGGGTACTAAATGTTCCTTCGACTTTGTTCTTCTCCTCTGATCCTGCAAGTGGAAACGCCATGTATTCCAATGCCATTATATTTAGCTTGGCGCCGACCATGGATCGATGATCAGCCTTTACAATAGAGATTTGATTCATTTCCTAGCACTCCTTTTTTCTTTCTATATTATTGATGTTAATTATCACCCTTAGCTTTGAAACCATGATAAAACGTATTTAAAAAAAGCTCTGCAGCCGATTTTTTAGGCACATTACCTTCATGTACCTGTTCCCATGTATGGAAAAGCAGGGCATAAAGCGTATTCAAAATCCATTCGCTGCTAACCGTTTGCTGAAAGTAACCTCTTTGTTGTAACAGCTCAATAACGCGTCGTATTGGTTCCCTCAGCTTCTCTTCGGCTTCACCTAATTCTTTGTGGTTAAATACAGATGCATCATGACCTAGAAAATAGATTTTGTCACCTAACGGGATTAACGCTTCAATGAGTTCCGGGATATATTTTTCGCTTCTTTCCTCATCCAGTGGAATCTGGTTTACGGTATCACTTACCAATTGTATAGCCCGATGGCCCAAGAACAGCATTAATTTCTCTCTGCTTTCGACGTAGCGATGAAGTGTAGCAATGCCAATTCCCGCATATTCCGCAATTTCATTCATCGAAGCAGTAGGATTTTCAACAAGCAATATAGTAGCCGAGTCAAGAATTGCATTAAATCTCGCTTCCTTCAACGTTGTCATGTCTTTCTTCATCGTAAATCTCTCCCTTTTCCTGTATAAAGTCGTCATTTTTTGATAGATAAATATATCATTTGAAATTAGCATAAATCATTTAAAACAATGTGTCCATCTATTGAATGTAGCTTTTCAAAAAGAATTATACTACTGAAAAGGATAGTACTTTGAATGTTCCATTTTTAGCATTTCATTATTCAAGTGACGATGAAGAAATTAAATTCTTTGGTGGAATTACTACAAAGGTTAAAAGAATTGGTTAAGTCGTTATCTCAATAGAGAAAATGATGACATTACTTGGGTTTTTTAAGCTATTTCTCACGATGAACTCCCTTATTTTTTTAATGAAGTTGGTTTCTGCATAAGGTTATCGGTTTACTGTAAAATTCACTTCCGGGTATTTGGTCTTCAGCCTTTTAAGGGTTGAGCCGTCATCCTTCTGTTTTACATACTGGTCAAAAAATGCCAGGCTGAATTCGTTGATAATGCGATGAACTTCCTTTGGTTTTTCCCCTGGGCTCTGCAACAGAGGGGAGAACAAATGTAAATCAGTGAAGCTAGTATGATCCGTATGAGGAATGACCATTGACATACCACCGCCAGCTAACCCACGTCCATATCGCTCCCTCACTATATAGGGATCTGCTTCATCAGGCTCTTCTGCACTCATGAGCAGAAATGGTTTTCCAATCCCACTTTCAGGTAAAGTTTCCCCATACAATGTGCCATCCATATCGATGGCTGCTTTGACACGAGAATCTTTTGCAAGTATTTGTGCTGCGGTAGCTCCACCGTAAGAGTGCCCAAACATTCCAATTCGCGAGGTATCAAGCCTTCCGGTAAAGAAGCCAGTCTCATCGTTTTGGTTAAGTTTCTCGATCTGATTCAGCACAAAGGTAACATCTTCCTCCCATAATTTTATGTGTCTATCTCCTTCGTCATCCGTTAAATTGACGGGCTGTACGTAAGCAGTTCGACCATCTGGAAAGACAGTAGCTGCAGCATCAAAGGTATGATCGATACTTAGAACAATATATCCTTGACTAGCCAACTCCTCAACTTCAAACGTGTTTTGATTACGAAAGCCATTAAAACCATGAGAGAAAAGTAATATGGGATAATGATTCTCTGAGTCTGAGAGTTGTAAATCCATAAACGAATGAGATTTCACCAAATCCATGTGGCTGAATGCAAATGCAGGAATGGACAATGTTTTTTCCAATCCCTTGGAGAGCTCATTTATGTTACGAATATAAGGTTCTCGATCCCCCTTGCTTTTTTCATCTGCAGGATACCAAATTTGCACCATCAGTTCGCGTCTATCGGCTGGATTTTTCGAATATGGTTCATTTCTCTCATGATCAACCCAATGATATAGCTTCGTACCGACCCTATGTGGGCCAGTTGGTTCTTCTAATGAAAATACTGGCATAAGTAAGGGTAGCGCAACTGCTACAGTCAAATAGATGGACAACAATAAAGTTTTAACTATGAACATACCCCAGCTTCTAAAGCCCTTTTTCTGCCCAGCTAAAAAATAGCATAAAATCAAGATAACTGGGGATACATAGGCCGGAATCATCTGCCATCTAAAACCTTCTGCCAATAACTGAACTGTAACCATTACAACGGCAACCAAAGTAGCTAATTTAGACCACTTTTTCGTTTCCCTGCCTACTAACAATATCCAACTCAATAGACTAAAATTTACAACTATCAATACAACTTCCCAGAAATTCATTGGCCTTTCTCCTTTGAACGCATTTTACTTCTAATTAAAGAGGTAGTTTTCAGTCTAAGCAAAAGCAGATGAAACACTAAATACCATCGTAAGTATAATTGTTCCAATAAAGCATAGGTATCGTTTCATCTGCTCAGCTCCTTTCTTTCCATCAAGTATTTAAAATGCCCAGCTACCTTTGCGGAAAATTGGCTCTACAGTTCCATCTGGTAGAATACCGTCGATGTCCATCTCACTGCTACCAATCATAAAGTCCTCATGTGTTACTGAAATATTTGCACCTAACGCTTCAAGCTGATCGTCTTCTAAATCTCTTCCACCCTCTAAGCAAGTTGGATAAGCTTTACCAATCGCTAAATGGTTCGATGCATTCTCATCAAACAATGTATTAAAATATAAAATCCCCGATGCAGAAATTGGTGATTCATGTGGTACAAGTGCTACCTCACCTAAATAGCAAGAGCCTTCGTCCACATTCATAAGCTCCTGTAAAAAATCATGTCCTATCTGTGCTTCAGCTTTAACAATTTTTCCTTCTTCAAATGTCAGTTTAAAGCCGTCGATAATATTCCCTTGATAAACTAATGGTTTTGTATTGCTTACATAGCCATTTACACCTTGTTTCATCGGTAACGTATAAACCTCTTCTGTCGGCATATTAGCCATAAAGATAGTATCATCTGGCGTTTTACCACCCCCAGTAATCCATTTATGCTGTGGTGCTAATGCAATTGTTAAATCAGTACCTGGCGCTGTATAGTGAAGCTTCGCATATTTTTTATTGTTCAGTAGGGCCGCACGAGATTCTAAATTTGTTACTTGTTCACGCCATTTTTCAACAGTATCTCCTTCACCGATACGAACAGTCTTAAAAATGGCCTCCCATAATGCTGGTACTTGATCCTCAGTTGCTAAGTTCGGGAACACCTTCGATGCCCACTTTGGTGAAGGAACTGCTACCATCGACCAAGCTATTAAATCCTTCATTACTGCGTTGCGAATGTTTTCCAGGGCAGCTCCTGATACCTTTTGATATGTAGCTAGACGATCGGCTGAAATACCTGTAAATTTATCAGGGTCTGCAGCATCTATCATTAATAGTGCTCCTTTACGTTCGATCAGCTCATCATTCATTTTGACTATCCATTCTGGAAAACGATTAAATTCTTCATCTGAGGCATGCTCAAAGTAAGCACGATCCATTTCCTCATCTGATAAATTAACATGAACACGTCCCGCCCCAGCCTTATAAGCCTCTTTAACAACTAAACGGGCGAAATCCAATGCATCCACAGATGTATTGACTAATAAGTATTGCCCTGGTTGAATATTGACACCAACTTTCACCAAAAGTTCTGCATATGCTTGTAATTTTTCTTCAAATTTCATATTATTTACCTCGCTTCTGTCCAATTGTTTTTTACTCTCCGCTACCTTGTCTTCATACCATACTTTCTGTACAGATTTCCCAGTAATTTCTCTTGACCACTTTTCATACGCTTTTTCCTCACTATATGATAAAAAAAATGGGGTTTTTTATCACTCATATATTTACCTCCTAAACTTTGATTCCGTTAATCCGTTTTTCTTCACCGTTCACTCCCTTCTTTCAAAAAGTTATCATTTTTGATAGATAAACATATCATTTGATATCAATATAAATCATTTTAAATGAATTATCAAGCCTTTTAAACTCATTTTTTCAAAAGTTTGGTAAAAACTGTGTAAATCTAGGCTCTAGAGTAAATAAAAAAAACAATTTTTACTAGAGATTAATCAAAATGGTTTGTAGCGCCTTCACCGATAAGAACAGCTTTAAAAATAGCCTCCCATAATGCTGGTACTTGTTCCTCAGCTACTAAGTTCAGGAACACCTTCGATGACCCACTTTGATGAAGGAACTGCTACCATCTACCAAGCTATTAATTCCTTCATTACGGCGTTGCGATTGTTTCTCAGAACAGCTCCTGATACCTTTTGATAGGTAGCTAGACGATCGGCTGAAATACCTGTTGATTTATCAGGGTCTGCAGCATCTATCTTTAATAGTGCTCCTTTACGTTCGATCAGCTCATCATTCATTTTGAACTATTTATTCTCTATTCTTACTCATTTGTAAGAATAGATAGATTTTTATAATTCACTACCAATCTTAAAACATAGAAAAAAAGACTAGCTTGGCTAGTCTTCTTTTATTATGCGGCTATAGGATTGGCAACACACGCAAGTTTACTGTCAATCCTTCTATATTATTTTACAGGTAGCTGTCGCAACTTAACCATAATAAATCTCCACAATTTTATTCAAATACCTTTGACTTATACTATATAAAAGTCAAACAAACCTAACTCACTTACACCTTTGTTTATCAAGGTTTGTAAGGATATTAGAAGTATATTTATTATTGCTTGACCAACCTTATCTATATAACAAAATGGCGATTTTCCCCATTAATCATCACATCTTCTTTAAAATATTTTAGTAGCTATATATATAAACATAAAACTCAACTAATCAGATTAGTTGAGTTTAGTGTAAAATACCTTACTACTATCTTACTTTAAACAATCTAAAATATCACTTACTAAAATCTTTGTACCTGGAGGGTAATACGTGTCCTTATTATCATCCCATTCATCAGGGGACAATTCTTTGATTGTATTGAAAAATGCACAAAAAATCGCTATGTACCTATTGGAACATAGCGATTTTCGTACGAGGGGAACATTTCATCAGCTAATGAAAGTGTAGTTTTTTCTAAAGTAAATGTTTCTCCATTGGGGGAGTATATATGAACCTCTATAAAGAGGAGTGTTTAGAAAGCTCAAGTACAAATATTACTGTATTTTATTTAAATTTGTTTTTTTTACTGCTTATTCTGATCTGCTTCAAATTGGCTTATTGCTCCTGAATGTACCTATTTGAGCTAGTTAAATAGCTTATACCTTCTCTTTAAATACCGCTGGTTTGCTTACTGAATTACTCACTATATTTTTATCACTTAATTCCAAGAGCTTCTTCAAGTTGTTTTATTGCTTCCTCTATCGTTAATGTACCTGCCTCTACTTGGTTGAAAATTTCTTGTACTTTGTTTTTAAAAATCTCATCTAAGTTCGCTGGTTTACTTACTAGTTGTTTATCTCCCTTCATTCCAAGTGCTTCATCAAGTTGTTTTGTTGCTTCTACTTTCGTTAATGTACCTTCCTCTGCTTGGTAGAAAACTACTTGTACTTTTTCTTTAGAAATCTCATCTAAGTTCGCTGGTTTACTTACTAGTTGTTTATCTCCCTTCATTCCAAGTGCTTCATCAAGTTGTTTTGTTGCTTCTTCTTTCGTTAATGTACCTNATATATCATTTGAAATTAGCATAAATCATTTAAAACAATGTGTCCATCTATTGAATGTAGCTTTTCAAAAAGAATTATACTACTGAAAAGGATAGTACTTTGAATGTTCCATTTTTAGCATTTCATTATTCAAGTGACGATGAAGAAATTAAATTCTTTGGTGGAATTACTACAAAGGTTAAAAGAATTGGTTAAGTCGTTATCTCAATAGAGAAAATGATGACATTACTTGGGTTTTTTAAGCTATTTCTCACGATGAACTCCCTTATTTTTTTAATGAAGTTGGTTTCTGCATAAGGTTATCGGTTTACTGTAAAATTCACTTCCGGGTATTTGGTCTTCAGCCTTTTAAGGGTTGAGCCGTCATCCTTCTGTTTTACATACTGGTCAAAAAATGCCAGGCTGAATTCGTTGATAATGCGATGAACTTCCTTTGGTTTTTCCCCTGGGCTCTGCAACAGAGGGGAGAACAAATGTAAATCAGTGAAGCTAGTATGATCCGTATGAGGAATGACCATTGACATACCACCGCCAGCTAACCCACGTCCATATCGCTCCCTCACTATATAGGGATCTGCTTCATCAGGCTCTTCTGCACTCATGAGCAGAAATGGTTTTCCAATCCCACTTTCAGGTAAAGTTTCCCCATACAATGTGCCATCCATATCGATGGCTGCTTTGACACGAGAATCTTTTGCAAGTATTTGTGCTGCGGTAGCTCCACCGTAAGAGTGCCCAAACATTCCAATTCGCGAGGTATCAAGCCTTCCGGTAAAGAAGCCAGTCTCATCGTTTTGGTTAAGTTTCTCGATCTGATTCAGCACAAAGGTAACATCTTCCTCCCATAATTTTATGTGTCTATCTCCTTCGTCATCCGTTAAATTGACGGGCTGTACGTAAGCAGTTCGACCATCTGGAAAGACAGTAGCTGCAGCATCAAAGGTATGATCGATACTTAGAACAATATATCCTTGACTAGCCAACTCCTCAACTTCAAACGTGTTTTGATTACGAAAGCCATTAAAACCATGAGAGAAAAGTAATATGGGATAATGATTCTCTGAGTCTGAGAGTTGTAAATCCATAAACGAATGAGATTTCACCAAATCCATGTGGCTGAATGCAAATGCAGGAATGGACAATGTTTTTTCCAATCCCTTGGAGAGCTCATTTATGTTACGAATATAAGGTTCTCGATCCCCCTTGCTTTTTTCATCTGCAGGATACCAAATTTGCACCATCAGTTCGCGTCTATCGGCTGGATTTTTCGAATATGGTTCATTTCTCTCATGATCAACCCAATGATATAGCTTCGTACCGACCCTATGTGGGCCAGTTGGTTCTTCTAATGAAAATACTGGCATAAGTAAGGGTAGCGCAACTGCTACAGTCAAATAGATGGACAACAATAAAGTTTTAACTATGAACATACCCCAGCTTCTAAAGCCCTTTTTCTGCCCAGCTAAAAAATAGCATAAAATCAAGATAACTGGGGATACATAGGCCGGAATCATCTGCCATCTAAAACCTTCTGCCAATAACTGAACTGTAACCATTACAACGGCAACCAAAGTAGCTAATTTAGACCACTTTTTCGTTTCCCTGCCTACTAACAATATCCAACTCAATAGACTAAAATTTACAACTATCAATACAACTTCCCAGAAATTCATTGGCCTTTCTCCTTTGAACGCATTTTACTTCTAATTAAAGAGGTAGTTTTCAGTCTAAGCAAAAGCAGATGAAACACTAAATACCATCGTAAGTATAATTGTTCCAATAAAGCATAGGTATCGTTTCATCTGCTCAGCTCCTTTCTTTCCATCAAGTATTTAAAATGCCCAGCTACCTTTGCGGAAAATTGGCTCTACAGTTCCATCTGGTAGAATACCGTCGATGTCCATCTCACTGCTACCAATCATAAAGTCCTCATGTGTTACTGAAATATTTGCACCTAACGCTTCAAGCTGATCGTCTTCTAAATCTCTTCCACCCTCTAAGCAAGTTGGATAAGCTTTACCAATCGCTAAATGGTTCGATGCATTCTCATCAAACAATGTATTAAAATATAAAATCCCCGATGCAGAAATTGGTGATTCATGTGGTACAAGTGCTACCTCACCTAAATAGCAAGAGCCTTCGTCCACATTCATAAGCTCCTGTAAAAAATCATGTCCTATCTGTGCTTCAGCTTTAACAATTTTTCCTTCTTCAAATGTCAGTTTAAAGCCGTCGATAATATTCCCTTGATAAACTAATGGTTTTGTATTGCTTACATAGCCATTTACACCTTGTTTCATCGGTAACGTATAAACCTCTTCTGTCGGCATATTAGCCATAAAGATAGTATCATCTGGCGTTTTACCACCCCCAGTAATCCATTTATGCTGTGGTGCTAATGCAATTGTTAAATCAGTACCTGGCGCTGTATAGTGAAGCTTCGCATATTTTTTATTGTTCAGTAGGGCCGCACGAGATTCTAAATTTGTTACTTGTTCACGCCATTTTTCAACAGTATCTCCTTCACCGATACGAACAGTCTTAAAAATGGCCTCCCATAATGCTGGTACTTGATCCTCAGTTGCTAAGTTCGGGAACACCTTCGATGCCCACTTTGGTGAAGGAACTGCTACCATCGACCAAGCTATTAAATCCTTCATTACTGCGTTGCGAATGTTTTCCAGGGCAGCTCCTGATACCTTTTGATATGTAGCTAGACGATCGGCTGAAATACCTGTAAATTTATCAGGGTCTGCAGCATCTATCATTAATAGTGCTCCTTTACGTTCGATCAGCTCATCATTCATTTTGACTATCCATTCTGGAAAACGATTAAATTCTTCATCTGAGGCATGCTCAAAGTAAGCACGATCCATTTCCTCATCTGATAAATTAACATGAACACGTCCCGCCCCAGCCTTATAAGCCTCTTTAACAACTAAACGGGCGAAATCCAATGCATCCACAGATGTATTGACTAATAAGTATTGCCCTGGTTGAATATTGACACCAACTTTCACCAAAAGTTCTGCATATGCTTGTAATTTTTCTTCAAATTTCATATTATTTACCTCGCTTCTGTCCAATTGTTTTTTACTCTCCGCTACCTTGTCTTCATACCATACTTTCTGTACAGATTTCCCAGTAATTTCTCTTGACCACTTTTCATACGCTTTTTCCTCACTATATGATAAAAAAAATGGGGTTTTTTATCACTCATATATTTACCTCCTAAACTTTGATTCCGTTAATCCGTTTTTCTTCACCGTTCACTCCCTTCTTTCAAAAAGTTATCATTTTTGATAGATAAACATATCATTTGATATCAATATAAATCATTTTAAATGAATTATCAAGCCTTTTAAACTCATTTTTTCAAAAGTTTGGTAAAAACTGTGTAAATCTAGGCTCTAGAGTAAATAAAAAAAACAATTTTTACTAGAGATTAATCAAAATGGTTTGTAGCGCCTTCACCGATAAGAACAGCTTTAAAAATAGCCTCCCATAATGCTGGTACTTGTTCCTCAGCTACTAAGTTCAGGAACACCTTCGATGACCCACTTTGATGAAGGAACTGCTACCATCTACCAAGCTATTAATTCCTTCATTACGGCGTTGCGATTGTTTCTCAGAACAGCTCCTGATACCTTTTGATAGGTAGCTAGACGATCGGCTGAAATACCTGTTGATTTATCAGGGTCTGCAGCATCTATCTTTAATAGTGCTCCTTTACGTTCGATCAGCTCATCATTCATTTTGAACTATTTATTCTCTATTCTTACTCATTTGTAAGAATAGATAGATTTTTATAATTCACTACCAATCTTAAAACATAGAAAAAAAGACTAGCTTGGCTAGTCTTCTTTTATTATGCGGCTATAGGATTGGCAACACACGCAAGTTTACTGTCAATCCTTCTATATTATTTTACAGGTAGCTGTCGCAACTTAACCATAATAAATCTCCACAATTTTATTCAAATACCTTTGACTTATACTATATAAAAGTCAAACAAACCTAACTCACTTACACCTTTGTTTATCAAGGTTTGTAAGGATATTAGAAGTATATTTATTATTGCTTGACCAACCTTATCTATATAACAAAATGGCGATTTTCCCCATTAATCATCACATCTTCTTTAAAATATTTTAGTAGCTATATATATAAACATAAAACTCAACTAATCAGATTAGTTGAGTTTAGTGTAAAATACCTTACTACTATCTTACTTTAAACAATCTAAAATATCACTTACTAAAATCTTTGTACCTGGAGGGTAATACGTGTCCTTATTATCATCCCATTCATCAGGGGACAATTCTTTGATTGTATTGAAAAATGCACAAAAAATCGCTATGTACCTATTGGAACATAGCGATTTTCGTACGAGGGGAACATTTCATCAGCTAATGAAAGTGTAGTTTTTTCTAAAGTAAATGTTTCTCCATTGGGGGAGTATATATGAACCTCTATAAAGAGGAGTGTTTAGAAAGCTCAAGTACAAATATTACTGTATTTTATTTAAATTTGTTTTTTTTACTGCTTATTCTGATCTGCTTCAAATTGGCTTATTGCTCCTGAATGTACCTATTTGAGCTAGTTAAATAGCTTATACCTTCTCTTTAAATACCGCTGGTTTGCTTACTGAATTACTCACTATATTTTTATCACTTAATTCCAAGAGCTTCTTCAAGTTGTTTTATTGCTTCCTCTATCGTTAATGTACCTGCCTCTACTTGGTTGAAAATTTCTTGTACTTTGTTTTTAAAAATCTCATCTAAGTTCGCTGGTTTACTTACTAGTTGTTTATCTCCCTTCATTCCAAGTGCTTCATCAAGTTGTTTTGTTGCTTCTACTTTCGTTAATGTACCTTCCTCTGCTTGGTAGAAAACTACTTGTACTTTTTCTTTAGAAATCTCATCTAAGTTCGCTGGTTTACTTACTAGTTGTTTATCTCCCTTCATTCCAAGTGCTTCATCAAGTTGTTATGTTGCTTATTCTTTCGTTAATGTACCTGCCTCTGCTTGGTTGAAGATTTCTTGTACTTTTTCTTTAGACATCTCATCTAAGTTTACTGGTTTACTTACTAGTTGTTTATCTCCCTTCATTCCAAGTGCTTCATCAAGTTGTTTTGTTGCTTCTTCTTTCGTTAATGTACCTGCCTCTGCTTGGTTGAAAATTTCTTGTACTTTTTCTTTAGAAATCTCATCTAAGTTTACTGTTTTACTTACTAGTTGTTTTTCTCCCTTCATTTCAAGAGCTTCATCAAGTTGTTTTGTTGCTTCTTCTTTCGTTAATGTACCTGCCTCTGCTTGGTTGAAAATTTCTTGTACTTTTTCTTTAGAAATCTCATCTAAGTTTACTGTTTTACTTACTAGTTGTTTTTCTCCCTTCATTTCAAGAGCTTCAACAAGTTGATTTATTGCTTCCTCTTTCGTTAATGTACCTGCTTTTACTTGGTTAAAAATTTCTCGTACTTTTTCTTTAGAAATCTCATCAAAGTTAGCTGGTTTACTAACTTGCCCTTTCACAATTTCACTACTTCCAATAATTTCGGTTGGGACTTCGGCAGCAAACGCAGCTCCAAAAGTCGAAAGTGCAAATACAGCACCTAAAGTTGTAGCAGCCAATTTCTTTCTCTTTTTCATAGTTTTTAATCTCCTTTTAAAGTAATTTGTCTTACAGTCTTGATTGTATAGGCGCTATCTGTAGTTACTGTGAAGACTATCTGAATATTACATGGAGATTTTGGGGCATCTGGAGTATTTTTCTGAAAATATTTTATCTCTGATTTGAGTTCTAGCATTAAGATTAGGCTCTATGAAAGAGAACTCATTATTTCTCTCGTCCCTAAAATAACGTCCTAGCCATCTAGATCATTTCTGCTGCTGCCAACTTACACAATGTTTGCTTTAACCTATTAAAATAAGCTGACGTCCGGAATGAACTGGACCGTCAGCTTATTTATCTACGAAAGCGAGCATTTATCTATTACATAATCTATTCTTGTGATTTATGCATATGTTTTAAACAGCCTTATATTTGCACCAACTGCAACGACTTCTTAACCTCCTGAACATCTTTTGCTAATACGCTCTTCACATTGGCTCCAAACCATTCCAATGACGCATCTACCTCCACGTTCGAATCTACTTCTGCTAGGAATTCACCATAATCAACTGCACCTTCAAACAATGGAACCATCCCTTCTCTAGATCCTGCTGCAGCATAAACATTGTTAGGAGCAAAAACACCAAGTTGTTCACGTGAGGCAATATTTTTAAAGTGAAAATGTGAGATATATGGACGAAGTTGCTTCATGGCGACAATAGGGTCCATCCCAGATTCCCATATATGTAAAACGTCAAAGTTCACTCGTAGGCTTGAGTGATTCGTTTCTTCGAGTAACTGCATTGTTGAAGGTAGATTATCTGTCAATGTGTTCGGATGAGTTTCAACAAGCAAATATTGTCCTTTTGACTCAAGATAATCACAGAGCATTCTAAGTCTAAAAATAAGTTCTTCCCTTTCTTTTGTACTCGTGTCTGAGCTGCCCTTCTTTCCTACAAATGTACGAATCTTATTTGTTCCCCAGCGCCTTGCAAGGGAAGATAACCTCTCTGTTTCAGCCATCATCACAGAAACTGGTGCTTCTATTGGCAAATAATCACTAAGCATGCTCGTTTCCAAACCGTAGGAGCTTAGCCAATCTGCTCCATAATGAAGTTCATCTTCCAAGTTCTTTGCATGAACACCCCAAAGCTCGATTCCTTGAAAACCTTGCGTTTTTGCAAATTGGGCTAATTGGTCAATCGAGTGGAGATGGTGCCGAAACGAGATTGTACAGATAGATAGTTTCATATAATAACCTCTTTCTTGTGCTGTATTGTTAACCATGCTTGAAAGCATTCTTGTAATCCTTGCTTAATCTTGAACTCAAGGAGATTTTGTTCTTCTAACTTCACAAAAATATCTTCAGCTACTAACATATCTTGCGTCATCGCAAGTTTCATCGCTCGATACTGAATCGTTGTATAGCCATTCACTAGACGCTCAATTTCATCACACCATGTGTCAAAGCCTTCCTCTTCGTAGCCAAGTGCTTCCCAAAAAAATGCAAATGCATGCTCATATGCATACTTTCTAATCGCTATAACTGGCAATTGTTTTAATGCAGTCGGAAGTTTTGACAAACTTTCTTTTTCTTTTCCTTCGATATACTCTTTAATAATTTCGGTAATTGCATCTGTCAACGGATTACAATGAAGCTTTATGCATGTATTAAAATAGGCTTCCACCGTCTCTGTAGTTGGAGGAATGATCGTCTTTGCATCAAAGTAATAACCACCTTCGACAGTTGGCTCTTGAATTGCAGCTAAAATTCTCTCCTTCGGTAAAATCCCTTCCCAGCGAAAATCAGGGTCATACATAAACCATTCTTCTTCATTTTCTGTCGATTCTAGCATTACATAATGAGGGAATGGACGTTGATGAAATTTATTCTCTCGCTCTGGAAGCATCGATAAATCCAGCATCACCATCACATATTGATGTGGAGATTTATTCTCTAATAATCCTAGCAGTTTGTTTATATTTTCTTGTTTTGATTGCTTTTCGTCATACCATTTGTAAAGCTTGATTCCATAGAGCATTTCATACCACATTTGAAAGAAATGATGATCAATTTGATCAGAGTGGTATGCTAGCACTCCGTTATCAAGCACATCAAAATCTGCGTCCCATACTCCAAAATAGTAGGGCCTATGATCGACGCCTTTCGTTTTCTTAATAACTTCACAAACACAGCTTACAAAGCAATGAACTTTTATCATTTTTTCCCTCCGACTATTCTACTTTTTGCTGTTTTTCTAAAAAGCTTGCTAGTGTTCCTACTGTTTTAAAATCTTTAGGAACGAGAACCTCATCGGGAATGGAAATGCCAAGATCCAACTCTATATGAAGAATCAGTTGAAGGACCATAATTGAATCCATATACAAATCCTCATTTAATCGTGCATCTTCATTAAAAGAAGATAGTGTCTGCAACTCTAATGAATTTTCCATAATATCATAAATGCTCTTGATCAATTGTTGTCTCGTCATACTAGTATGTCTCCAAGTTTTTTTCTACTTACTTTTCCATTAGGCAGCTTTTCAATTTCATGAACAAACACAAACTCCACCGGAATTTGATGTGGAGCGAGATATTTCCGGCACCATTCTCTAAGCTCCATATTATCGATCGGTTCAGTAGACACGTATAGTGCGCATACTCGCTCGCCTGATAGGTTGTCTTGTTTCTTATATACGACTGCTTCGACTATTCTTGGGTCATCCATTAACACGGTTTCAACATCTTGCGGATACACATTCAAGCCTGCTACATTAATCATGTCATCCATTCTCGCAAGAAAAGAAAGAACATTATCTTCTATATAGCCAAGATCTTTTGTATAAATCGTTTGTGTAGACAATTCAATGATAATTTCGCTCGGTGTTTGTTTGTCACCAGCTGTCACCTTCACATGAGGAAGTGCGTAGCCCATTTGTTTTGGATCTTCCACATTAGGGTGAATCGCAACACACCCGGATTCAGAGCATCCATACTGCTGTAATACTTGGCGAGATTTCTCTCTTAATGATGTCAACCAGCTATGCGGCATCATTGTTCCAGACGTCATCACACGATCAAATTGTTGATCAATAGGTAATAATCGACTTAATGTATAAAGTAACGCTGGAGCCGCATAGAGTATGTGCTTAGGATATTCTTTTAGCTTTTTCAAAATATATTTAGGATTACTGTTCGTAATAATAACTGGCTTTGCTCCCCTTCTTATGCAAGCCAGGACACCACAAATGAATCCATAAGAATGAGTAACCGGACAAGCGACAACAGAATTTGTCAAGGAGTCGACAGGTAATGTCTTCACATAACTTTCAATCTCTTCTTCCACTGAACTCCACGTTCGTTCAATACATTTCGGAGCTCCTGTTGTACCTGAGCTCATTTGAACTAATACTCCCTCTCGGTCATTGGAATAATTTGATAGTTCAATGAAAGAATCGATCGATTGGAACAACAAAAGATGACTACCTGCTGAAGAAGCAAGCCGAACAGCCCCCTCATTTGGCGTCGCTGGATGGATTGGGACGACTGATCCACCTTTTTGGCGAATATATAAACAAAGAGCTATATATTGGAAAATATCATCCGTACAAATAGCTAGCCTGCGATTGTTACACCCCCTTAGATGAGATAAGCTTTCATATATTTCATATTGCTTCTCGATATCTTCTACTGTATAAAATTGATCATTGACATAAAACATCATCATTTCCCCTTTTTATCCACTTACGCCAACGTATTGCTGACGATATGTCGAAAATTACCTTCTTCTTGATTTTGAAGTTTCTTTGTTAGCAAAGATTCAACATAAATATGTGTGCTAGTATGCTGAAGCTGTTCATTCCTTGAGCATAATGATGGAAAACGTTCAAAGTGCATCTGTATTCCTTCCCTAACTAGATTCCAAAAACGTGTTTCTGCAAATCCACAATGCTCTTCTAGCAAATAAGATAGTTCACTTAAATGAAACACAAATAATGTATCCATAACTAACTCTCGTAAAGCTTCTACAGATGACATCCAATAATAATGATCGACAGGTGCATCTTTAAAACGATCGTGTATCGTTTCAAAGTCTGGAACGAGGCTACTGTCCGCAATAAATTCTTCCATATATTCGATACTGTCATGGAAATCTCTCAGTACAACCCGTGTCGGCCACCCATTTTGATGTAATAAGATCATATTTTGCGCATGGGCCTCAATAGCAATACCATGAGCAACAAGCAAGTGCCACACAGGAATAACACTCACTTCGATCAAGCGTTTTACCCACTCCTCCGTTCCATATCGGCAAAGCCAATCATCAATAAATGGACGCCCATCTCTCTCCATCATCATTAGCACCGTAAACGGTACCGCTTCCTCATCATCCTTCATATACGAGCGCACACTTTCTCGCCATATTGAGCCAAGCTGACCTTCTAGTTTTCTACTATGCTTTTTTGTATTCGGTTCAAAAATAATTCCTGCATATTCTTCCAGTACAATAAGAGACGCTTCCTTTTGTAAATAAGAGTCTAATTGAATCACCTGTTTAAGCCATGAAGAAATATGAGGAGCGGCACAAACAGCATGAGAATGTAGCTTTCGTAATGAAGAGGTATTCACCATATTCATCGAGCATTTTAATTGCGCCTTCTCAGGATTTGAAAAGTTCCATAATGTTCGCACCGATTGAGTTGCCCGATAGTCATCTCCTTTCACATTTAGAGGTATTAGATCTTTTTGCTCCATTAATCCAGCTAGTACTTGCTTCATGTTATGCCACTGCCATGGATGAACTGGTAAAAACGTATATTCTTCATATGTTCCATCGAATACTGCAAGCTTTGCAAGAAGGTCTTCCCACAGCAACTGCCCTAGCTCTCTTTTCCAAAAGTTCTCTTCCTCTTCAAGAACAGAAATTCGTACGTAGCTTCTTCTCACTGCAACCCATTGTAGGGTAAAAGATTGCTTTGCCTCAGGGCCATAGTCTTTATGGTCGTCGATCGTAAAACCGGTTCTGGATTTAAAACAAGGGTGATATGGATGTCCTTCAATGATTTCTGATTCTAATTCTTCATAGCTCGAATTTCTTCTCGACTTTGGCATTTGAAGATGACGATCATTCCATTCACAAAGCTTACTCGTTAAATGAAGTTCATTCAGTAATCTAGCTTTATCACTATGAGTAGAAAGTAATTCATCTACTAGATTCTCAAGCGTTGCCTCTAATATCGTTTCATCTTTTTCTACTTGAAAAATACTATCTCCCTTTATTCGGATGCGATCAAATGCCATTCTTCTTCCTTCACAACGATAGGTGCACTTCTGACCAACAAGAGTAAAAATTGAAGTCCATTTATCTAAACGTGTTTCTTCATATTTGATTAGTCCTTCAAAAATCATGGCCTCTACAAGTTGCCGCCTTACACGTAGTTCTCCTTGTTTAGAAGCTAAAGGCTGTAGCTGCTGCATATTCTGCCTCCTCATGCTGAAGAACAAACGGATTTGGAATTTTCGTGTATACCGCTTGTTCAAGTTCGGCTTCTAGTTCATCTACATCATGAAACCTTGTTAATAAATTTGCTTTGAACGCAAGCTCTTCTTGTTTTAGAATGTTACGAACAAATGCCTTCCCGAAACCTGTAAATTCTTTTTCTAATAAGTGCAGTTGATCGATAGACCACTTCAAAAGAATTTTTTCATCGATTAGCTGATCTGCTCCAAATCGAGATATAACGGGAAACAGTTGATTCATAAACAAATAATATGTAAATCTATCATGAATAAGGGCATCTTCGTAAAATAGCTCAGCTGTTTCATGTAAAGAAGGCTCTATTGAAAGAAGTTCTTCTTTATATGTTTTTGATAAGTAATATCCTTGGTTATCACGATAATAATAAGTAGTTGGATAACCTGAAGAAATGTTTAACACGCTATTTTGCTGATGTGCTTCGAGAGCTATCCCATACTCATCGTATAACCTTAATAATGGTTCAATAGCACATTTCCAGTAGACTTTAAACCAATCTAAACTTATGCTCTCTAATGAGCGGAATTCTGATTGAGAGATTTCCATAATGAGCTGATATAGTCTCGATTTTTCTTTTGGCAGAGGTTCTTGCACAAGAGCGGCGATCATGCATATTCCTTCATCGTGTCCTTTAGGAAATACGTTTGAGCGAAAAATAACCTCAAACCCTGACTCCGTCTGATTTGGGAACTCTACAGTCATATAGGCTGGGTCATCAATCATCCGGAAAGATGGATGGTTCTGTAAGAAATCAATCTTATTCATTAACCGAGCCATAACAATTCCAGCTTTTAGTTCATGAGTTCTATTTACCCTCAATGAATTCGTTATTTTTACAGGAATTGAAAACTTATACATCATTTCTTCATTTGAGCTATATACCGTTCTTATCGAAGAGGTTGCTGTATAAAATGCTCCAAGCGCACCCTCGTATTTTATCAACCCTTCAGCAATCGCTTCTTTTACATACTGTTGCTGTAAAAGCCACTGTGCTTGAAGCGGGTGCATCGGAATGAGGCTATGCTTCTCTGACATAACAAAATCAGGTTGTGATTTTGTTAAAGACTGATAAATGAGTTCACTTGCACTTTTTTCTAATACAGAAGACTCTTTCACAATTTTGCGGTCGACACGAAAATAGTGAAGTTGGAAAGTACCTTGTAGCTCTGGCGCATAACTCGTTTGTTGCCAATTTGCCATCCCTTGTCTGCTTTTAGGTGTCGGATGAAGCCAATGACCAAATAAGAGAGACTGCTCAGCTTCAATAAATGTAGCGTTTACTCCATTTTGTTTCTTATCTTCCAAACTATTTTCAATATAATTTGCCATCGTTTGATAGCTCTCAATTATGCGAAGAATGAGTTCATCAAAACGGGAAGAAAGTCCAGGACATCCATCCACCTTACCCATTAAATGTAGCTCTTGAATGAGCGTGATGAGTATCGTTAATTTATCTTCGAGAAGCCATTGTTTTTGTTTCGTACAATACTTCAACGAGACACCAAATATATGTCTTCCAACAAGAGATTTGTATTCCACATCAAATGCAATACGGGTGTTTTGGATAGGCAACTCAAGCTCTAACATATGTCCCTCTGTAATCAAGATAGTTAGTCGCTGTTCTGTTATCCACTCCTCCTTTTTGACCCAATGTCCACAACTCACTTCTCGTATATAACAATTTATAAACGCCTGAAACGTTGCATTTTCTGCAATCTGTTTAGCTATCTGTTGCATATAATTAATCATCCTTTCACAAAGCCTTCTCCCTACCAAATGATAATGATTATCACTCACTGATAAAAAAATTAGTCTCCCTAATTAGAAAGACTGATGATAAGAAGCGAATAGAAACAAATGTGGTGCTGATAACAATTGATAATGATTATCACTTTCAATTACATGTTATAGGAAAGACGGAAATGACTCAACTGCCTAAAGTCCTATATGGCAATATAAACCATCGAAATAAGTAAAAGTGCATAAGAATATGTCGTTTTTTGTATCACGTGTGCAAGATTATTGATATATAGTACAGTGTGACAACAAAATATTAGAAAGAACTAAAAAAATCGTACGATTTGGAAAAGGTCTTTATGTTATTAATGTTCATAGTTATTGATGTGATAATTTTATGCCGTTACTTCGTTTTCATCTTTACTTCGATAACAATTAAGATTTATGTCCATAATCTTTTACGCGTAAATGAACATATATATAAAAACCCTTTGTTATCAACGAAAGGGTTAAAATTATAAATATGTACATATATATTTATAGAGATAATTCAAAGTCAAACACATTAATGACCATTTGATCATCTTGTTACTTCAATAAGCTATTAATGATTCTCAACTGTTTTCTTGCTCCAAAATCTTCTTTCCCTCTTTTTTAGGATCCGCCTCACCTTGTAACGAAAATTCACGGGGGTAAATAGAAAGTTCTCCATATGCCACTTTTCCATCTTATCTAAACCCCTAGCGTCAAAAAGCTGCAAAAGAAGGCCAAAAGCCCTTGCTGTATCTTTGCCTTTATTATGAAATCGTCTTCGTACATTTCCACTATTATTTTCCTATGAAATGTAAAACATCTTTATTTTCACATGTCTCCGCTAAATCTAAAGCTGTTTTTCCTTCGTGATCTTTAGCATAAATGTCCGCTCCATATTTTAGTAGCATTTCAACAGCAGCAGTATTTCTAGCCTTAATTGCCCTGTGCAGCGCTGTTTGTTTATACTGATTCCTGCATTCAATATTAGCTCCACGATCCAGAAGGAATTTAATTCCGATAACGTTATTAGTATCCGCAAAGTTGTGCAGTGGAGGGAATGGCTTTCTTTCCTGGTCCATGTCGCAGCCTAATTTTAAAATGTCCTCTAGTAGAACTACATCTTGACAATGAAGAGCGATCTTAAAACCTTTCTTTTTTACCTCCTTCTCATAAATAAAAGTTCATTTTTCTCCTCCTAACCTTGTTATAGGTGACCATATTTGCAATTAACTCGAAAAAGAAAAAAAGATGCATCTCCATTAAAAAGGAGAGCATCTAAGGAAAACAGAAAAAGGCTCAAAAACACAGTTTGCCTGTCCATCTATTTGCCATAATTTCTCCTAGCTTCCGTAGAGAGTTAATACGATGGAATAAAGGTAGGTCTCCTGGCTCGTGTATCCTATTCAGAACCTTCCCATCTAATTCTTACTTCTTTACAGTCACACTACTATCTTGAAAAAACTTTTCCATGTCGGCATCTGTAAATATAGCTAATGTTTTATAGATATACTGTGGATTTCGATCCTTATCAATAACGACAGAGCGTACACCTTCAAAGAAATCTTCATGTTTTAAAAAGTTTTTAGCCAAGATTAAATCTGTCGCAAAGCATTCCTCTAATGTTTTATCTTGCGCATCTTTAAGCTGCATTAATGTAATTTTTAATGATGATGGAGATTTAGACAGAAGCAAATGCTTTGTCTCTTGTGCAAATTTGCTTGGATCATTGTCTAAGGATTCTACTATCTCTTCCATTGTATTTTTTGAGAAATGTTGATCTATTTCATTTTGAAGGCAAGCAAGTTCACTGTTTCCTGATGGAATACTTGAATATTCAACTATTAATTGGTTTAAAGCCATAGTTGTATCCAGTGAATGCCAGTCAGTCTGTTCAACGCGTTCAAAGAATTCATGAAGATTATCGCTCTTTATAAAGCTATCTGCTGCATTGGCAAAGAGAACGTCCACAGCTTGTATGACAGATGCGGTTAATGCTAAGTAGTATCCTACATAGCCTGGTGCTTTATTTAAGAAATAGGCAGCTCCAACATCTGGAAAGAAACCAATATTCATTTCTGGCATAGCCCATTTAGTTCGTTCAGTAACGATTCGGTGGCTAGCCCCATAAGTTAAACCGACCCCACCTCCCATGACAATGCCGTCAAGGCAGGCAATAATTGGTTTAGGATAGTGATAGATCGCCATATCTACTAGATATTCTTCTTCAAAAAAGACTTCGGCATTTTTGAAAGCTTCCTGACTGGAGCGAGCTTTATAAAGTGTTTTAATATCACCACCAGCACAAAATCCCTTCTCACCAGCACCTCTTAGGATGATAAGATGAATTTGATCATTTGCTTGCCATACCTTCAGTTTCTCTCCAATGGTCTTTAGCATTTCAGTGGAAAGTGAGTTTAAAGCTTTAGGACGATTCAACGTTATGGTTGCTGCTCCACCGTCACTTACCGCAAATATTACTTCGTTCTCCATATTGGATTCCTCCCTTACGAATGTTTAAAGTTTGTCTGTCTTTTTTCAATAAATGCCTGAACGCCTTCTTTAGCATCCTCTGTTAAAAATAGCTCAGCAAAACGTGTTCGTTCTAGTTCCAGTCCTTTCTGAAGATGATCTTTCCCTCCTTGAATTATACATTCAATTGTACGGGATACACTTGTCATACTTTTACCGTCAACAAAGGACTGAGCAACAGCTTTTGCAGTTGGCAGAAGTTCCTCAGGTTCCGTCACCAGTTGAATAATATCTAGCTGTTGAGCTTCATCAGCACTTAATTGTTTACTAGTCAAAATTAATTGTAGTGCCTTTGCTTGACCCATTATTCTGCTAAGTCGTTGTGTACCGCCGAATGTTGGAAGTAGCCCAAGTTTTAATTCTGGTAAGCCAAGAATGGCAGTACTTGAAGCGATTCTGAAATGGCAGCCTAACGCTAGCTCTAGCCCACCTCCGAGAGCTGGACCATTAATGGCAGCAATAACAGGTTTTTTCATAGTTTCAATCTCATCACATAGAGCTTGTCCTGCCTCGGCCATTTGCAATGCTTTTTCCTGTTGCCCAAAGGCAGCAACAAATTCCTTAATATCCGCACCAGCGGCAAAAAATCGGCCGGAGCCTGTAATAATGATAGCGTTCGTTTCTTTGTCCTCTGCTAGCTCTTTGAAAATGAGACGAAGATTTTCAATAGATGCTGATGACAAAGTATTTGCTGGTGGATTATCTAAATGAATAATCGTGATGGTACCTTCTTTGCTTACATTGGCAAATGTATCGATCATTATCATTTCCCTCCTATTTATAAGAATTAACTAATAGATTTTGGATTGTTGATGATGCTTCTCGCAACCTCTCTTTTCTTCACAAAGAGATTCTGATGTAGCGGGATATTTAAGTGTTGAATATCATCTAGCCATGTTTTTCGTATTTGCTCATTTGTTTCTGCAGCAGAAATAATGTCAATTGTACTTTTTTCTATTTTACGGTAGCCCTCCTGACACAGGATATCTGTCATTAAGGGTTTCGTTTTTTCATATGCAGCCTTTTCCGTTCTAAGCAATGAAGATTCCATGACATAAATATCCTTAGCTATATCTGCCAACAGACGCATGTATTCCTGTTCTTGTTCCAGATTAATCTGTGTATCTACAATGACAAAAATGGCTATTTGCATTAAATACTTGGAAAGCCGGATATATTGATGATTATTTTCTGAAGGTTGATATGCTATTGGAGCATTATTGGTAAAAGTTGTTTGCGCATACTTCTTATACAACATTTTTGCGATTGTTAAACGATTGATTTCATTCGTTCCTTCAAAAATACGACTAATTCTCGCATCACGATACAACCGTTCTACCTCGTAATCCTGCATATAGCCATATCCGCCATGTATTTGTAAAGCTTCATCTACAATTTTTCCAAGTGCTTCTGAGCAATTGACTTTATTGATTGCGCATTCCATAGCGAAATCGGCTATTTGATGAACCATTGACTCTTTACTAGCTAGCTCAATAACATTATCCATTTCTCCAGCCGTTCGGTATGCAGCACTTTCTGCGCCATAAATTAAGGTCGCCATGTCAGCAATTTTTTCCTGTATCATTGTAAAATCAATGATTGGCTTTTGAAATTGTTTCCGTTCCTTACCGTAATTCACAGCTAACTGAAGTGCCTGTTTGGAAGTTCCTATGTTTGAAAAAGCTAGCTTTAGACGCGCCATATTCAAAATATTCATAGCAACTTTATGGCCTTTTCCAACTTCGCCAAGTATATTGTCACTTGGTATTGCAACATCCTCTAAAATAAGCGTAGCCGTCGAAGATCCTTTAATGCCCATCTTCTCTTCTTCTTGCCCTACAGATACCCCTGTAAAGGTACGTTCTACAATGAAAGCAGTCATTCCATCATTTGTCTTTGCAAAAACAACGAAGATATCTGCTAGCTGAGCATTGGTAATCCATTGCTTTTCACCGTTTAATACCCATGCTGACCCATCCTCATTCAAAATCGCATTTGTTTTGGGACGTAATGCATCTGAACCCGCTTCTGGCTCTGTCAGGGCATAGGCCCCAATCCATTCACCTGAAGCTAGCTTTGGTAAGTACCTCTGCTTTTGTGGCTCATTTCCAAAATAGACATAGGGCAATGTGCCGACTCCAGCATGAATATTGTATGATACGCTAAATGAACCGCCATAGCCCATTTTTTCTGCAATTAGCCCTGAGATTTTTTTGTTGAGCTGCAGTCCTCCATAGGCTTCAGGTATCTCAATGGCAAGTAAACCAAGGTCACCTGCTTTTTGAAATAACTGTCGAGTGATTTCATATTGATGCTGCTCAATTGATGAAATATTAGGTGTGACATCCTGTTTAATGAACAGCTCCGCAGTTTTTGCTATGAGTTCTTCCTCATCTTGAAAGTCCTCAGGTGTAAAGATCTTCATTTTGTCTTCAAGTTTATCCACGCTAGCCCTCCTTGCAAGAAAGAGGAGAAAAGTAGATTACCTTTCTCCTACTTAATTTCCTCTTTAGGTAAGATGGTTTTCGCCAACTCACTATCTAAATCTTCGAATTTGTAATAAGAAATTGTTTCATATAAGTCACTTCTAGTTTGCATATCTTCAATAGCTTCTTTTTGAGTTCCTGTATTTTTTATTAAGTCAAACACTCGTTCATATGCTTTAGCTGCTACTCTCATGGATGTAACGGGATAAATAACCATAGAATAGCCCATTTTTCCGAATTCCTTTGCCGTATAATACGGTGTTTGTCCAAATTCAGTCATATTTGCTAATAAAGGGGTATCTAGCTCACTTGCAAATTGTTTAAACTCTTTTTCTGTTTGTAGAGCCTCTGGAAAAATAGCATCCGCCCCGGCTGCTACATAGGCTTTGGCTCTAATGATAGCCTGTTCTAAATCTTCTACAGACCTTGCATCTGTGCGAGCAATAATAACTAAAGTAGGTGCTATTTGTTTAATCATTTTAATTTTTTGTATCATTTCCTCTTGGGAAACGAGTGTTTTACCATTCAAATGACCACATTTTTTAGGAAGATTTTGATCCTCTAGCTGTACAGCAGCTACTCCTGCCTCTACCATTTCGCGAGCTGTGCGTGCAACGTTTAATACACCACCAAAGCCAGTATCAATATCTACTAGCATTGGTAAATTTGTAGCTCGAATAATATCGCTAGCACGCTGAGCAACTTCATTTGAATAAATCATTCCTAAATCAGGTAAGCCTCTACTTGCTGTGTAGGCAGCTCCAGAAAGATATAATGCCTCAAAGCCTACTTTTTTAGCCATTAAGCCGGCCATAGCATCATGAGCTCCTGGTATTTGTAAAATGGTTGAACGAGTTATGAGAGCTCGAAATTGTTCTGCCAATTGTTCTTGTGAAACTGCTTTGTTCACAATCCACGCCATCTATAAAAACCTCCCATCTATGAAGTTAAATGAATAAATCTACAAATTCATGAACATAGCTATTTTCGACAAGCTCTTTATCAGCACAAATCTGATTAATTTTATTTACTTGTTTTTGAGAATAATGTGTACCAATGTTTTGCTGGAATTTATCAATGATTTGAGGGAATGCCTCCTCACGACGGAATCGGTGTCCTAAAGGATATTCACATTCAACTAGCTCTGATGATGTGCCATCTTTGTAATAAACTTGAACAGCATTGGCAATCGAGCGTTTTTCAGGGTCTAAGTAATCGATTGTATATTGTGTTTTTTCAACGACCACCATTTTATTTCTTAAGTCATCAATACGTGGATCTGCGGCCACGTCATCCTCATAGTGGTCTGCAGTAATGTCACCATAGATGAGACCAATAGCTGTAATGTATTGAATACAGTGATCACGATCAGCTGGGTTATTGAGAGGTCCCTCTTTATCGATGATACGAATGGCAGATTCATGTGTAGTAATTTCAATTCTTTCAATTTCATTTAATCGATTTTTAACTTCATGATGTAAATGCACAGCGCATTCAGCAGCGGTTTGTGCATGAAACTCGGCTGGATAAGAAACTTTGAATAAAACATTTTCCATGACATAAGACGCAAGTGGTCTAGCAAGTTTTAATTCTTGTTTATTAAAGAGAACGTCTTGGAATCCCCAGCCAGGTGCTGATAATGCTGTTGCATAACCCATTTCGCCTTTCACAGCCATCATAGCTAATTGCACTGCCCTGCTTGTTGCATCTCCAGCAGCCCATGATTTTCTAGAACCAGTATTAGGTGCATGTCGATATGTTCGTAGACTTGAATTATCAATCCAAGCATTTGACAATGCATTGATAATTTCTTGATGAGATCCACCTAATGCTTTTGTCACAACTGCTGTTGTCGCAATTTTGACAAACAGAACATGATCTAAGCCTTCACGATTTAAGCTATTTTCTAATGCTAGAATGCCTTGTATTTCATGGGCTTGTATCATCATTTCTAAAACGTCTTTCATTTTAAGAGGCTCTTTACCCTCTGCAATACGTACGCGACTCAAATAATCAGCAACAGCTAATATGCCACCTAAATTATCTGAAGGATGTCCCCATTCAGCCGCAAGCCAAGTATCGTTATAATCCAACCAACGAATCATACAACCGATGTTGAAAGCTCCTCTTACTGGATCAAGAACATAGGAAGTTCCCGGAACACGTGTACCATTAGGGACGACTGTACCTGGTACAACGGGACCGAGAAGCTTCGTACATTCCGGATACTGTAAAGCTAAAATGCCACAACCCAAAGTATCCAATAAAACATATCGTGCTGTTTCGTATGCCTCTTCACTTGTTATCGTTGTATTTAATACGTAATCGGCAATATCAGTTAATAATTGATCTGTCTTAGATATTTCATTTGTTTTAATCATCTATATCTTCCTCTCAAGGCATGAATTTGATATACTAGTATACTGATGGACATTGGTCAGAATGCCCATCAGCTCTATGGCGAGTTGTTAAAACTTGATTATACCGACAATTCTTCAAGGTTATGACGCTCGCCAATATAATTGACACGAGGTCTAAATAATCTATTATTGTCATGCTGCTCTATCACATGAGCACATAAGCCGATAGTTCGTGAGCCGAAGAAAATTGGCGTATATATTTCGATCGGCAAACCAAGCATGTAGTACACTGGTGCTGCATAATAATCTAAATTTGGGTACAACCCTTTTTTCTGTACCATTACTTTTTCACCAGCTTCACACATGTGATATAAGCGGTCATCCCCTTGCTCCAAACATAATTTGTGCAAAGCCTCTTTCATAATTTGCGCTCTTGGGTCCATCTTTTTCATATATACACGGTGCCCAAAGCCCATAATCTTTTCTTTATTTTCTAGTTTGTTTTCCAGCAATGTTTCAAAGCCTTCAACTGTTTTGGCTTCAAGAAGCATATACATCACTGCCTCGTTTGCCCCGCCATGTAAATTACCTTTCAATGATGCGACAGCCCCAGTTAAAGCACCATACAAATCAGATTGTGTAGAGGCAATAACACGAGCCGTAAACGTCGAATTTGGCATCTCATGCTCGCTATATAAAACGAGTGACTGATCAAAGATTTCTTCTTCTAACGCAGTTGGTTTTCTGCCAGTAATCATGTAATAAAAATTTGCACTATAGGAGAGCTCGCTATCAGGCTCCACGACATCTTGACCATTTAATACACGATAGCTATTTGCTACGATATTAGGCATACCACCTAAAAGTCTAAATGCTCGCGTTAAATTCATTTCAGTCGAACGATCATTGATGTACCGATCATAGCCTGCTAAAACAGAAATTCCCGTTCGAAGCCCATCCATAGCATGTGTTCCATTAGGCAATAACTTGAAAATTTGAAAAATCTCTTGTGGAACCTGATAATTAGATTTCAACTTGTCCTGTAAATCAACTCGTTGCTCGGTAGTTGGTATTTCCCCATGCAACAATAAGTAAACAATGTCTAAATACGAATATCTCTGTGATAATTCAATCAAATCATAGCCTCGAATGACAATTTGACTTTCTACTGTGTCTAAAAAAGATAACTTTGTTTCAGCGGCGATGATGCCATCAAGACCCGGTGAATAATTTAACTCCATTCACTACAACCCCTTTGTTTAGCCTTATTTTTGTAAGCGCTACCATTCAAACACGAGAAAACAACAAAAAAACAACTTCTACCCCTTTGAGAAGTTGTTAATCTACACAAGCATGACATAGCAAAAAAACAGTGAATTCATGTAAATTCACAAAAATCATGCAGTAGCTAACACCTCCCTATCCTCGTAGGTCAATTGATGCTTCTTTAGTGGCAGGTCTCCTGACTTATGATCAACGCTACAATAACACCTTCCCATTTTGGCAACCAAAACAGTGGTATTGTTATTGAACTTCC
Source organism: Lysinibacillus xylanilyticus (assembly GCF_001183605.1). Taxonomy (GTDB): domain Bacteria; phylum Bacillota; class Bacilli; order Bacillales_A; family Planococcaceae; genus Lysinibacillus; species Lysinibacillus xylanilyticus. The sequence goes on from NZ_LFXJ01000005.1 coordinate 1,668,836, forward strand.
AAATACAGTTGCGGGACAGTGTTGGACTCTCACCAACTTCCCTTTTAATCAAATGAAAAGAAATTCATTTGAACCACCAAAATTTAGCATATTCAATTTGTTATTTAACCTTAACATAGGGTTTTCTAAACAATCAATATAGTTGAATTTCAAAAAAGTGTGATCATAAAAAGCTATTTTTCATTTTTAAAGAACTATTCTACGTAAATAAGCACTATTTCGAATAAAAAAGATTGTTAATCAATGCCAATGAAACTGTTCTTTAAAAAATTGCAAATAAAAAAGAGGATTTATATTTTGGGAATGCGAATATTTTTTATGACAAGTATTAGGAGGTCAAATATGGGATATATTCGAGAATTAAGGAAACATATCGGTAGTAGACCGATTATAAGTATCGGTGCTACAATTCTTGTGATAAACGATGATAAGAAGATTCTCTTTCAACATCGTTCGGATACGTTGGATTGGGGATTACCTGGGGGCTCAATGGAACTAAATGAAACATTAGAAGAAGTTGCTGCTCGTGAGCTTCATGAATAAGCAGGACTCGTGGCCAAAGAATTTGACTTGATCGGTGTTTTTTCAGGACCAGAATATTATTTCCAATATCCAAATGGAGATGAAGGATGGAGAGAGTTTGAACCTTACATATTTCAGTAAAAACGAGCTTCCAGAAAATCTTGAGAAGAGGACAAAAACGTTATTAGACAATCTAGAGAACAAATTGTGGGATTTAGAGAGTTCTTTTGCTAAGTATTAATTTAACAACAATAATCCCCCATTCAAAATTAGGATGGGGGTTAAAATTTTCGCTGCAGAACAACATGGGATTTACGCCCATTTTCCTTCTAATTGAATGAAAGACTTTTCACGCAAACTTGTACTAATTGCTATGAAATTAGAAATAAACATAACATGCTCGATAGTTCACCTCAACTTTATTTTCTGAATGTAATAAAAGTCTCGCAATAATGAAACAACAAAAGACCAGGTACTTACCTGGTCTTCATTGTATTTCGGAGAGAAGATGTAGTAGTTTAAAATAATAATGTTTTCGTTATCTCGGGATAGATTATTGTACTTCCTGGCGCAATCTTTTTGTTGCACCAACCATATTAGCTAAAGCTGCAACGGTTTCTGCTTCTTTTCTTGTTTTTAAGCCACAATCTGGATTCACCCAAAATTGATGGCGATCAAGCACCTGCAAACTATCTCTCATAATAGTTAGCATTTCTTCGTCGCTCGGTACACGAGGACTATGAATATCGTAGACGCCTAAGCCAATGCCTTTTTGATATGGCTGCACTTGCAGTGAAGTAATGAGCTCCCCATGGCTTCGCGATGTTTCGATGGAAATCACGTCTGCATCTAGCGCGCTAATAGGTTCGATGAAATCGTTAAATTCGCAGTAACACATATGTGTATGGATTTGTGTTTTATCTTCGACACTAGATGTAGCAAGCTTGAAGGAATTGACAGCCCAATCTAAGTAAACTCCCCATTCTTCTTTTCGGAGTGGTAACCCCTCCCTTAGAGCTGGCTCATCCACTTGAATAATCGAAATACCTGCATTTTCTAGTGCTTCAACCTCTTTACGAAGTGCTAATGCAATTTGATAAGCGACATCTTTACGTGACAGATCATCTCGCACAAAAGACCAATTTAATATAGTCACTGGCCCAGTCAGCATGCCTTTTACAAAGCGCTTTGTTAAGCTTTGGGCATAGGCTGACTCTTTTACAGTAATTGGCGAAGCCCATGCAACATCTCCATAAATGATTGGTGGCTTGACACAGCGTGATCCATAGGAAACGACCCATGCTTTTTCTGTAAATGCAAAACCAGTCAGCTTTTCACCAAAGTATTCTACCATGTCTGTTCGCTCAAATTCGCCATGTACTAGTACATCGATATCTAGTTCCTCTTGTATAGTAATCCAGCGTTTTGTTTCCTGCTCTATAAATACTTCGTAGGCTTCATTAGATAATTGTTTTTTGCGCCAAGCATTACGATTCTTTTTCACCTCATCGGATTGCGGGAAGCTTCCGATTGTTGTCGTTGGGAACAGCGGTAACGCTAACGCTTCCTGCTGAATCTTTTGACGTTGAGTAAATTCACTATGTCGTTCAAAATCTCCCGATGTCACAGTTTGAACTGCTTGATGGATCACCTTGTTTTGACGGATTGGATGATTTTTCAGAGCCTCAATCGCCTTCATACTTTCTGAAAAATTGTGTTGTAAGGTACCCTCTTTATCTCGTCTACATGCAGTCAGCTCAATAATTTCTACAATTTTTTCATCTGCGAAGGCCAGTGCTTGCTTTAGAACAGGGTCAATCTCATTTTCAAAAGAGGTTGTAATGGGTACATGTTGTAGATTGCTGGATGGTTGAATCCATAGCTCTGCTGCATTGCTTAAATGTTCAATCGCCTGAATCGTAGCGTTGACCTCCGCTAAGTTGGAACGCCAAATATCACGTCCATTTACAGCTCCGATTGCCAATACTTTATCCTGAGGGAAACCAGATTGACGAAGTGACGCCATATTACCTTTATAGCCATGAACAAAGTCTAGACCAAATCCTTGTACAGGCAATGTAATCAATGTTTCATAGGCGCATAATGCTTCAAAATAAGTTTGTAGCATGATCTTAGCTTCTGGAACGGCAACTGCTAACTGGTCGTAAATCTCTTGCACAAGCTTGATGTCTGCTGGATCAAGAGTTGTGACAAGGGACGGCTCTTCTAATTGAATCCAATTTGCCCCTGCCTCCACTAATTCTTTTAATACCTGCGTATAAAGCGGTAGTAAGGCTAATAAGTACTCAACCTGTGTTAATTTGCTGTAGCCTTTCGTTAACTTGCAAAATGTATAGGGACCAATCAATGTCGGCTTCGCAATAATTCCATACACTTCCTTCGCCTCTAAAAAATCGGCTAACACTTTATTTTCTGTAAGGTGTAAAGCTTGTCCCTCATACTCAGGAACAATATAGTGATAGTTTGTATTAAACCATTTTGTCATTTCACTAGCCACTGCTGTTTTATTCCCTCTTGCTACACTGTAGTAAGTATGTAAATCTACTTTACCTCTTTGCCAGTTAAAGCGTTTAGGGACTAGACCAAACATTAAAGCCGTATCTAACATTCTATCGTAGTACGTAAAGTCGCCTACTGTAACCATATCTATGCCAAGTTGTAGCTGCCTGTCAATTCTAGATAAACGGATCTTTTTTAATCTTTTCTTAAAATCCTCTTCAGAAAGTTCATTGCGCCAAAATGCTTCTAATGCCTTTTTCCATTCGCGATCTTCCCCAATATATGGGTAACCAATGAGTGTGCTTGTATAGGTCATTTTAATCTCCCCTTCAGAAAAAAATAAAAAGCCATTCTCCTTCTCGGAAAATGGCTGCATGTTAAAATTATTAATTCAAAAACAATACGAAAAAAGTATATACTTTCGCCTAAATCATTTTTTATCGCACAGTGCCTATTCGGTCACATTTCACCACCTATTTCCACGTAGGTATTGGGTGTGTACTAGAAATTGGCAGGTCTCCTGGCTTCTCATCAACACGCCTCACAGCCTTCCCAGTTTCCCAGTGGCATTTGTGATTTGCTCCGAATTACAGTTGCGGGACAGCGTCGGATTTTCACCGACTTCCCTTTTAAGCCAAACTTTCATTTGGCACCAAGTCTTACACAATATTCAATTATGCTACTACTATAACACATATTTCAGATTAGCAGAAACCATTTTCAGAAAAATAATAAAACTTAGAAATTGGAAGTTTCAACTTCAATTTTTTTCGAAAATAAAATAACTCATTAGATATCTCAATACTCTATACTGAGATTTATGTTCATAATTTAATCGTGCAATTGCACAAATATCTGAAAATCTTTTATTAAAAATAAAAAGTATATGAACCAACTTTATGTACATCGACTTTTATAGAGATATATCAACGTCACACGCGGAAATAACCATTTGAACATCTTGATGTCAATTCATTCTTATTTTCTACTTTTTAGAAACGAAAAATTAAACTACACCTTCTTTTTTATTCTAAAGGCTATGTTAAATTTTATGTATTTTCTCAAGCGTCCACCAAACATTCGTTCTCAACTGATTATACTAACATTTTGGGTAGGTTTCAAATATCATATTTACATTTATTAGGTCCATATTAAAAGCTTCTTTTATCTTGATGAAAATTGGATTTGTTTTATATTTTTTAAAGTAACGGGTCTGGTTTGAAGAAAAAGGAGGAACTGTATCATAAATGAAGCATATATAAAATGTAAAAATTTCTTTATCGTGAGGAGAATGATATGAGAGAAACTACTGGATGAGATATATTCGTTCTTTTGTTAACAAGATAAAGAGCCGCATTAAAATGCGACTCCCCATCTTTGCTTTATTAATTCCCCCGACTTAGATCTTTATGGCCGAACTTTGCTAAAAAAGGGATATGTTTCGTTAGTTTATTATAGATATTGAATAGAACTTGTACGACTGGCTCCAATTTATTGGAGAACTTGATAATGACAAAACTTGCCCCTAATGTCAGAAGGGCTCCACCAATTACGTCGGCTGGATAATGTACTCCGACGAAGATACGCGAAATACCTACTAAGATGGCCCATATTAATACAGGATACTTCCACGAGTCTTTTCGTAAAAATAACGTCCATGCTAGAGAGAATACTAATACTGAATGATCACTTACAAACGAAGAATCATCAGCATGTGGTACTAACTGATGAACATCATATGTAATGAATGGTCGTGGGTGATAGTAGACAGCGTGAATGAGTGCGTTGAGACCCAACCCAAGTAAACATGTAAAGACAATGTATAGAGCAGTATATTGTTTTTCTGTTCTTTTTCCCTTATTTGAAGTAAACCATAAAAATAACATGAATACGATTACGACATAAGGAACGCTATCAGTGATGAAAATCATCCCTTTATCCAGCAAAGGATAGCGACCAGCTAGATCATTAATCCATTGAAATATTCCATAATTCATTTTGTAAATCTCCTTACTTTTAATTTCTGAGTAAATTAATGTTTTTCAAACATGCGCTTATTCCAGTTGAATACCCGCTTACCCTTTCATACATGACGTCATCATAAGCTTTATAGTTTCTTTTTTTTACAAAAAAAACACAATTCATCAACAAACTACAGAAGAGCCTGTTAAAAATCCACATCTCCCCCAAACTAGTTTATACAACATTAAATCATAAACTAGAAAATATTATTGTAAGCTAGCAAAAATCAGTATAAAGATGATAAAATATTTTTATAAAGGGGGGGCTTCAAATATGGGGAAATTAAGCAAAAGAAATATACTGTGGATTGTGCCAATCGGAATTTTAGGGGTGTTCTGGTATTTTTATGGTCCACAGAAGGACATTACAGATAATGAATATATTACATATGTTAAAAACTATTCATTCGATAATAGTAATAAAACTTTAGAATCGGGTTTTGCCAACGCTTGTCAAAATCCATATTGGGTGTATTTTGAAACTCAAAAAGGACAGGATGTTGTGGAATTTAAAGGTGACTGTCCTGTTAATAATAAAACCGAAAAAGTGAATGCTCAATTTTTAGTTGACCGTGATATGACAAATGTTAGAAACGGTGCAATGCTGGTCGATAATAAAATGCAAGAGGAAGCAGATCGAGACAAATACCTTCTCGCATTAGTAAAATAAATAGAAAAAAGCTCTCGTTTGAAAAGCGAACGAGAGCTTCATTTTATTGAATCGCCGGATAGATAGGCTGAACACATTCATAAAGAATTAATCATTTCACAGCTTTCCAAATGGTCCATCTGTCCATTTCAACTATAGAACCCTCAGTTGAAATGGACTTATCAATATAATTCACTAATTCATTTAATTCTTCATCGTCTAACTCGTGCAAAATACTTCTACCAGTTCTTTCTCGTAAATCTTTTAGCATTTGCTCTTTCTGCTCATACACATTTCTCGTTTCCCATAATTTCACTTCTTCAATCTCGCTAAACCCAATTGCCTTAAGTGTCTCAACTACTAGCTCACTACTATGTCTACGTTTAATTTCTTGTTCCTTTAATTTTGGAAAACGCTCAAAGAAATAGCCTCTAATATGGTAGTCATCACCTTTTAATAAACAATCTTCAGGTGTACGGTCTTGGATAATGTAAACCCCTTTATCCTCCAAAATTCTATATGCCTCTTGAAAACAAGCCTTCAAATCCTGGATATGATGTATTAAAGCTCTTTCCAATACTAACTGGAAGCCGTCATTGTCTAAGCCTGTAGCCAATGCATTTCCTTGCCTAAAAGTAATATTATGATAGTCTTTACAATTTTTTTTTGCTCCAACGAGCATAGTCTGTGAAAAATCCACACCTATTACAGAAGATACGCCCATATCTGCTAATGCTTTCGAATAAATTCCTCCGCCACAGCCAATATCTGTAGCCTTTGAAATATTCATGATAGGGACCAGATCTTTCATTGCTTCCATCCATGAGTGGTCAGCCTGTCGAGTTGTATAAGTAGTTTGATTGTCCTTATTGTGAAAATCAATGCCCATCTTCATCACTCTTTTCTGTTTTTATATACCAATCTTTATGGATATTATTGCTAACATTATTTTACAACCGTTTTATACATAAGTAAAATCAATGTTAATTATCTATTTCCATAAGTTATCCTTATAGATAAATAGCAATGATATAGAAAAATATCGTTGAGTTTTCAAATGAGTTAAATCTTAACTAAATTCAAAGGACTTCCTTATCTCCCCTACTCACTATCTTTTTCAAAAATTGAACGTAATCCACTAGCTTCAAAAGTTCCTTTTAAAATTGTTTCTATCAACATCGTGGCGATTTCCTCTGGTGATTGTTGCGTATCGTGTTGTAGCCAGTACGTAATAACTCCCAAAATTGCATTTGAGTTATACGCTAATGTTAATTCAATAGGAAACCTCCATTTGCTTTTATCTGTACGATTACCTAGATAAGCATTGAAGTATCTCACAAAAAACTGTCTCATTTTCTCATGGAAATATGGATCACCATTCGGACCTAATATTAATTTTAAGAAATCAGCTTCTTCATAAAACACTTGTAAAATTCGGACCATTACAGGCAATCGCTCTTGTTTAAACTGATTGATATCTAAATCTAAATTTGTAGTTGCATCTAAAATTGCGTTGAATTTTTCAAAAATTTCGTTCTCGTACTGTTCTAACAAATTGTATTTATCAACGTAGTGTAGATAAAAAGTTCCTCGATTAATATTGGCAAGCTCAGTAATATCTCGAACCGTAATGGCTTCAAAGTTCTTTTCAGAAAGCAAAGAGAAAAATGCTTGTTTAATTTCATTCTTCGTTCGTATAATTCGTCGATCGGTTTTTGACATGAAGTCATTCCTCCCTTTTAATGAACACATTTTTTTATATGTTGAGTATTGAACACTTTTGCTGCTTTTGATTATAGGAAGTGATTTTTTTAGAGTATATAATCAAGCTAAGAAATAATCAACACGATGTACATTATCTGAAAGGAGAATTATGATGAAAGAAAATAAGTTTTTTGGTATAGCTTTTGTTGCTGTACTCTTATTATCCTTCATTTTTGTAGCAACACAAATTCCTGGAGCCCATTCAACACCTAAAGATCTTCCCATAGGTCTAGTTCTCGAGGATGAAGGCAACATGGGGCAAACTTTTGTCGAGATGATACAGAAAAATTCACAAGCAACAAAGGAAGCGCCATTTAAATGGGTTGTATTAAAAAATGAACAAGAAATGAAAGAAAAATTAGCGAATCAAGAATTGTATGGAGCTATTTATATCCCTAAAGATTTTTCTGAAAAGTACGCTTCATTCCAAACACCAACACCTACATCAGCAATGCTTAAAATTTATATAAACCAAGGAAAAAATGCCAACGTTGCGAATATAGTTACACAAGCTTTATCTACAATGGTTGAAAAAATGAATGACAATGTCAGTGCCCAATTATTAGCTGTTACTGAAAAAAATAATATTCCGTTAAATGCTAATCAAGCACGCACTTATTCTACGCCTATCCAGAGTGAAATAGTCAATGTACATGAAACCGGTAAATTAAGCAATGCACCACTTTCATTCTTTCAGCCTATTTGGATGAGTAGTTTAATCAGTGCTATTCTTTTATGGTTTACGGGAAGAAATCGCAAGTTTGACTCTGTATTGGAGCAATTAAAATTCCGAGGATTCCAGGCTTTGATTGCCGTGATCATTGGTTTATTTGGAGGATATTTATTAACTTGGTACTCTACATGGATGCTAGATTATGAGTTTACAGATTTTAACTATGTTGTTCTATTTTTATCACTGACTTGCGCAACCTTTATATTATTAATACTAGCCATCACTACATGGATTAAATACGCAGCTTTACCAATTTTCGTTCTATTAATGTTCTTTGGTTTACCGCTTCTACAAATCGCACCAGAAATGTTACCTAGTTTTTACGCTGATTGGATCTATCCATGGTTACCATTCCGCTTTATGTTTGAAGGATTAAAAGAGATTCTTTTCTTTAGTGGAGAACTTTGGAACACCGCTGCTGTATCATTATGTTGGATTGCTGTTATAAGTATTTTAGTATTACTTCTATCTGTAGTAAAACGTAGTTCCTATAAAGAGGATAAGTCAGCAGAAGGAATAAGTTCTGATATGGAAGGTGAAGAAGTAGAAGTTTAAGTACTCATTTTAAATGAAGTTCATCATAAAGGGTAAACTTGTGATAGTACTTTTAGCAGTATTTCCCCTATTCAATTGAAATTTGAACGAGAAGTCGAAACAAAACAGCTCAGGAGCTTAATACAAAATATAGATAAAAATAAGCACAAAATAACCAGGTACTCGAATTAATTAAATGAGACCTGGTTTTTTGCTTAATTGTATAAGATTAAACGGTTGGTAGCTTTTGAATTACCCGAACAATAAATAAGCAATCCCTATAATTACACAAGCAATTCCACCTAAAAATTGTCCGATTCCTGATGCTTCCCCCATTAATAGCAGATTAAAAATATTTTTGCTTTTTTGGCTCTTCCCAAAAATACCATCATCTGTTTTCATTCGATAAATTCCCCATGCAGTTAAAACAATCCCAAAAATAATAAAAATACTTACTAAACCTAACATACCTATATAAACTCCTTATTTGTCATTTTCATCAAAAATAAAAACTTCCTCTATCGATTTATTAAAAATCGATGCAATTTTATAAGCAAGTATTACAGAAGGATTATACTTCTGATTCTCAAGTGAAATAATCGTCCTTGACGATACACTTACACGATCAGCCAATTCTTGCTGAGTTAAATTATGCTGTTTTCTTAAATCTCGTACTATATTTTCCATATTCGTCCTCCTTTTAAATTAAAGGACTCGTTCATAGAAAAACTTTGTTACAGTATTTAGAATGAAAAGAGCGAGTATTAATAGTAAAAGAACCGCTTTTACTGACAATACAATAAAATTACTCAAAAACAGCAAAATTATTATTAATGAACTTATACATTGCATAGTTGTATTGGAAGCTTGTCCTTCAATAAGAGCATCTCTTTCGTCATACTCTTTCGATAAATCCTCTTCTTTTTCCGATTTTCTTAAATAGATTGTAATCGATACAATCAAAATAATAATACCAACAACGAAAAGATAGATTGCCGTCATTTTTTCTGTTGGATTCATCAAAAGACTAATAACACCTAATATTATTGCAAGGAATGCTGTTAATAATCTTTGAAATAACTTTCGTTTCAATACAATACTCTCCTCTTGAATATGAAGTTTACTTCATATGAAGTTAACTTCATATTAGCGTCTACTTAAAACAATTTCAAGTTAAATATTTGCCAAATAATGAATATTTTATTGAAAACTCTAAAAAAAATACTAAATCAAGAACGCTTCATGCTTAACAACGAACGTCAAAAGTAGAAAATAACGTTTAGTTTTCAACATTTTTGAATGCAAATTAGAGCACGTGCATAAACAAAAAAGTACCAAATACTTAAAAACAGCTTGTATCTTACACTCGATATTTATGTATTTATTATTGTTGTAACTCGAAGCCAACAAAAAACTCATGCAAATAATTATTTTTTGCATGAGTTATTTTTATTTAATTTATTTGGAATCTACGGACTGGATAATGTTTAGCTCAAGGATTCTAATTTCCTTGTTTAACTTTGTAATGGCCGCTTCTATTTGTTCAAAGCGTTCTAACTGACTTTTACTAACACTGTGAGTGGGTAGTGTTTCTTTTAACGCTGCCTGCCCCGCATATAGAATTTCAAGTAGATCCAACTTTTCAAAATAAGCTGTGCTATATTGTATTCCCATTTCACAAAGCTCCTTACTGTTACTTTTTCACTACTAATAAAAACCCTAGCCTTTACTAGCACTATAACCGAAAAAAGCAATCACAAAACCATGTCTTAGTTATCATTTATTATCTAATAAAGGTATACAGCGATGCAAAAAAATATATATCATTAGTATAAGAGAATTAATGTCGAGTTTATCTATTTTTTAAAATGGAATAGACAAATGTATCATGCGCCTGGCCATTTTGATACATATAATCTCGAAGAATTCCTTCCTGTTGAAAGCCAATTTTAGTTAGTAGCTTATTTGAGGCTTCATTTTCTGTAAATACAACAGCACCAATACGAGTCAGCCCCATATGCTCAAAGCCATACGATACAATTTCGCTAACCGCTTCTTGAGTATATCCTTTTCTCCAATAATCAGGATGTATTTCATAACCGATTTCTGCTCGTCTATGGTTAGGCGACCAGAGGTTAAAACCAATTGTCCCGATTATACCCCTTGTTTCTTTTCTTTCAATACCCCATCTTACTCCTCTTTTTCCAGCAAAGTTATTTGAGAATAATATAATTAGATTTTCTGCTTGCTGTATCTCTTTAAATGGCTCTAGTCCATAATAGCGAGTTACTTCTTCATTAGAAAAGCAATTAAAGACACTTTCAGCATCCTCCTGCGTCAGCTCTCTTAAAATAAGTCTTTCTGTCTCTAAATTAGGAAACATTGATTCTCCCCCTTTAATATCATCTATTCTCTATTCTCCACACTTCCAGTAAAATCCTTTTAAAACAAAAAAGCACACCAAATAGAAAGTGTGCTCATCTTGTTTATGTAATTTCATCCAAAAATTTGTGCAGCTATGGCAAATAGCGTATTATTTCTAGTTGGCATTTTTTCAGCGTGAAGAATCATAATAGGAGGTCTATTTGCCTCTGTAAAGCCACTTTGCTCTATCCATTTTATAAATTCAGCATGACCAGATGGTATATCAATTCTTAATTTTCCATGATGGTTTTTTGCTAGAGTATTAATTATAAGACTGGCTGTTTTAGAATCAGGTGCTATGATTGGGCCTAAAATTAGATTAATTGGACCTAAAATGGACAACCCAAAGCCAATAATATTTGCCTGATGGTCTCTCACAACGACACAATGCTTAGATTGCTTTATCCTATTCCGTAGAAAATTACTTCTTTTGTCTCCAAAGGCAGCTGCATCTAGGCTGACAATTTCAGCAAAATCATTCTCATTAAAATCTTCGATCGCATACTCATTAGAAGCTAAGTTATGGGCACCGATATAATTTTCAGTCAGATATTTATGTACATAATCGACAGTGGTAAAGCCCATTTTCTTATATAATGGTTCACCGTCTTTTGTTGCGACGAGCATAATTGCTGTATGTTCTGAAACACTTTCAATACATTTTTGAGTAGCTAATTTCCCGAGTCCGAGCCCTCTGTAATTTTCATGCACAATGACCATACCTATCGAAGCTAAATTTGTATCATATGTGATAATAGCAGCACTTGAAACAATTTCCCCTTCAGCATTTTTATGCCCAAATATTTTGCCCGACATCATCACTGTTTTAATTTCAGATTCATCGTAATCCCACCCGACAGAATCAGAAAGATCAATTAATCCTGGAATATCATTTGCATCGAATAATACTAACTGTAATTGATTATTATATATAGTCATTTATTCCCCTTAGCAAGAACGTTTGCTCTCATTTTATACGCAAATTCCAAAATGCACAAGTATATTTTTTAAATATTTAGATATGTCATAAATATTAATGCTCATATTTTTTAATACTTGCAATTTGAATAAGTTGATTAGAGTGGAGGCTGGGTGTCTCCTTGTGGATTAGCGAATAGAGGAACGAAGGCTAAAACCATCACATCCTGTGATAACGCCTTCGTGACCAACATCAGTGCTGCTGCCGCTACGTTAACACTACGCTTTCGCGCAAAAAACATCTGTTGGCCCGAGACCCTGCAGCGAAGCGACAGCTACAAAGCGCCCAGCCGGAACGGAAATCAACCCCACGTTATGATGTAAAGGATAATAGCATTTGAAAATATTTCTAAATTTACCTTTTAAAAACACCAAATAACTATATAATTGTAGCTAGACTATGCACTCCTACTTTAAGCATATTTAGGTGATTAAAAATGACATCTTATGAACGAATACTTATGATGGTCCCGCCGTTTCCCTAGCTACGTCTACTCTTTTCTAAAGAAGTAGATTTTGCTTGTAGGAGGGCAATAAGTTGAAAAAACATGTAGCACCATCTTTATTATTAATGATTGTTCTTGTAGCTTTTCCACAGATTAGCGAGACAATCTATTCACCATCTCTACCTGATCTTTCAGAGGCATTAAATGCTTCAAATCGCTCTGTACAGTTAACCTTAAGTATTTATTTTATAGGGTTTGCAATTGGTGTCTTTTGTTGGGGATGGATTTCTGATTTTATTGGACGAAGACCGGCCATGCTAGGCGGTTTAATTTTTTATAGTATTGGCAGTTTCATGTGTTTTTACGCTGAAACTATTACATTTCTATTAGTTAGTAGATTTATACAAGCTTTTGGGGCGGCGACAGGCTCGATAATAACGCAAACCATTTTGCGAGAAAGCGTATCTGGCAGTAAGAGACATGCTATGTTTGCACAAATTTCTGCGGTGATTGCCTTTACCCCTGCAGTAGGGCCTTTGATTGGTGGCTGGGTCGATCAAGCACTTGGTTTTAGAGCTGTTTTCTTCGTGCTCGTTGCGATGAGTATTTTGTTGTTTATCTACGCTTATTTCAGACTTCCTGAAACAACAGATAAAACAACGAGAAAAAAAATTGCTATTTTCCCAGTTGTCAAACGTATTATTTCCTCACCAAGGGTTCTTGTATTTGGATTGCTGATTGGCGGGATAAATGGCGTGTTATTCAGTTACTATGCAGAAGCTCCTTTTATCTTTATTGATCATTTCAATTTATCACCTGGACTCTATGGATTTCTTGGTATAATTGTGGCCCTTGCTTCTATTATTGGTGCCATGATTTCCAAAAGACTAATCAATAAATATCGACCGGAAAAAGTGATCCATCTAGGTAGTCTTGTGATGACTGTCGGAGCTTTATTATTACTAATCGTTAGTACATTACCATTGTCTAATATCGTCTTACTAATGGGCATTTTAGTTTCCATTTTTATTACCTTATTAGGATCAGGAATTGCTCTACCTAATTGCTTAAGCCTTGCGCTTGTCAACTTTCAGGACGTTATCGGGACAGCTGGCGCGATTTTCAGTTTAGGCTATTACTTACTCGTAAGCTTAATAACATTTGGTATGAGTTTCCTGCATAATGGTTCATTGATGATTATGCCACTATATTTTTTCATCTTATCGATGATACTGTTATTATTCGGAAGAAAGTTTATTGTGTAAAATATTGTAGCGGGAATATATATAATCAATAGCGCTTCCTTTATCGGCCACCCTATATATCTAGTAGGGTGGCTGCTTTTTTACTGAAAATAATAATTGACTACTTCCTCAGCCGAATGAAAAACGATATTGCTTTGAGTTCTATAAATAAATTTTGGTTCAGTACAAGCTTTTTCGAGGCTTTTTGCATACTTTAATGTATCTGTCATTTGCTCGATTATTTCAGTGTAACCGTCAAGATTATTAGAGATTTTCGGCATCATTGTATCGGAAATGTCTAAAATAATGGAAACTTGATCTTCCGCAAAACTATTTAAATTTATGAAAAAGCACTCCTCTAAACTTTTTGAATGCTTATCTACGTTAATAACAGATTCACTATATTTTGCGATCAACCCAGTTGATGTCACCGTAATAGTAAAGCCCTGTTCGGTTAGTTTTTTATTAATGGCATCTAACAATGTATTGACTTCCGCATCCATTTTAGGCGTTACAGTTGACTGCATTAAATTATCACAATTTTGATGAATGGTATCAATTTCTGCCTGCTTATCAACAAGTAATTTAAAGTTTGATAACGAGTACATACTAAATCTCCCCTTTATTATAAGTTTGACATTAGGGAGTTTTTTTAGTCATCTTTCAGCCATATATTTTTAAAACAATGTTCTGATTACGAACCTATAGAAAATGGCATTAAACCTTTAGTAATTGAGGTTGGCAAGTCTGGTGTAGTTGAAGGAACTTGGAGAAACTTATTGAATTGATTAGTTGTGATCTGAGGATAAATAAAGATTTAACAGAAGGCTGTCACAAAGAGTTCAACAGACAGCCTTTCTAAACTTAAATTAGATGTTTTACCATTGTATAATAGCTACTTCCTGGGGGATAATCTTTTATTTCACCTACAACTTGATAACCCCTAGCCTCATAAAACGTACGTGCTTGAAAGTCATATGTAGTTAACAATGCTTTCGTAGCACCCATTTGCTTGGCAGCTTCTTCAGCTTTCACTAGTAATTTCCCACCAATACCTTTTCCACGATATTCTTTACTAAACCAAAACTTATTGATTTCTACCCACCCCCAATAAACCTCAGCAGTGATACCACCAATCCATTGTTGTTGATGATCGGTTACGATTAAGTTTAACGGACGAACAGAACCTTTTTGTCGAGTATTTTTATGGTATGGTGAATGTTCATCGTTGTACTCTCTAATCTTCGTGTTTAAAAACGTAGTAAAGTCATCGTGTTTTTCTAATAAAACTTCTACTTGATAATCCATAAGAATCCCCCTTTATGTATTTCTATGCTTTATAACGCTCCATGAGTTTTTCCTGATGAGCAGAAAAAATTTCTTCTAGTGAAATATCATATTTATTAGCGATAACAATAATATTCCCTAAAACATCTCCAAGCTCCTCTACTAATTCCTGCTTATTTTCTTCATATGTTTGAATCTTTTCATCTGGTCTATCTCTACCAATTTCTAAAGCTCGTATAGCTCTTGCTACTTCCCCAGTTTCTTCAGCTAGGAAGCCAATACGCGTAAAAATACTTAAATCAGACCAACCACGAGTATCATAATAATCTTTCACCCATTTTTGAAACTCATTTAATTCCATTTCTATTTCCTCCATTTCTTTCCTCTTAAAATTAAATTATACTATAAAAGTGAAACGTGAATCAGTGTGGTTATTTCATCCCCCACTTAAAGTTCACTGCCCGTTAATGCGGAAAGAAACTTATCAGATATGGAGGAACAATGATGGATAGTATTGCAGTATTTTGTGGATCAAGCATCGGTGCTTCTGAGGCATATAAAGAAGGAGCTATTCTTCTAGGAAAAGAATTAGCAAAACGTAATATTACCTTAATTTATGGCGGAGCCAGTGTAGGTGTGATGGGAACAGTTGCAGACACGGTTCTTAGTGAAGGTGGTAAGGTGATTGGCGTTATTCCGACATTGTTAGAGGAACGTGAAATTTCTCATAAGCATTTAACAGAGCTAATTGTCGTCAATTCTATGCATGAACGCAAAAGCAAAATGATGGAACTAGCTGATGGCTTTATTGCTTTGCCTGGAGGACCTGGTACGTTAGAAGAATTTTTTGAAGTATTCACTTGGAATCAAATCGGCCTTCTGCAAAAGCCTTGTGGTATTTTAAATATCAACCATTATTATGATTTACTCATAGAGTTATTTGACCATATGCAAAACGAGCAATTTTTACAAGCCCAATCTCGAAATGCACTACTTGTAGATGATGACGTTGCGGGACTATTAGATAAATGTGCTGCCTATGTTCCTCCTGCAGTTAAAACATATCAAACTAATAAATAAATTTAGGAAATAAAAATTCTTCACTATCTTACATACCGAAAAACAGCTAAAATCTATGAATTCAGCTGTTTTTCATGTTGTTTTTATATCAATAAGATTAAGTGTCATAGTAAATAAAGTATGACTCTTAGGCAAAGCGAGGGACTGATTTCCGTTCCGACTGGGAGCTTTCCTGGAGGGCGTCCAGTCTAAAATCCAATCAACCAATTGGCATAGCGTGTAACTATTGGTAACAAATGCTTCCGATACTTATGTATATTTCTGCACAACCTATTTTTATAGTGTATCAATCTTTAATTCCCTAGCTTGTATCATTAATTCAGAAAGTGGATTCTCTAATAATACGCGTAATTCAAATCCTGTTTCAGTTTTATAGATTTCATCATATAACCACCAAGAGCCTTCTAATTGTTCTGGAATCAAACATTTCTCGACATCACTAAAAGTTAGTTTTACATTTTTGTCATACCAACCTACACTTGTTCCAGCTATAATAAGCGTAATTGTAGATTCAGTTGAAGAGATAGTTAATACTTCTCCATCGTGCAATGATTTTGTACGTATTTCAAGAGCTTGATATGGGAGCTTCTCTTTTATTTCCTCAAATTCTTCCATATACTGTTTACGTATATCATGACTACGACTTTGATAATTTTCATTCCATTCTTCAGCCATTTTTCGTAATTCTTTAGATGGGTATTCTGTTTTTAGAGAGCCATCTAAAATATATGGATGAAATGGTGCTGGAAGAAATGTTAATAAATCATCTTTTCGCCATTCCAACTCTGCTTGTAAAATTTCAAAATAGCTTGTCCCATCTTCGTTTTTCCAATTCAAGCTTTCTTCCCAATCTTCTTTAGAGTCAGGAAAGGTTAAAAAACCATAGACTTGCATTTCTCGATACCAATTTTGAGTGAAATATTTCAATTAATACTCCCCCGTTCGTTTAAGTGCATTTCTTACTAATCTTTATCATTCTATACATATCCATAATTATCCACATCAATACATCGTTGAACATAGTTGTCTTTAAATTAATCGCTAGTATTGGTGTCTACTGAATGAAAGAACTGAACTACAACGATCTAACAATGTTCCATCTAAATCAAATATTACCGCTCCAATCATTAGTATGCATCCCTTTATTTTAAATCTCCATTCTACAACTCTTTACGTTTTTTCACTGCCACTACTGCTATCATCACCATTACTAACTTTATCACCAAAATTAATGCGTAAATGCTAAAGGATATGATCGCTGGTAAAAGCACTAACCACCAAGACCATGCGATAACATTCGTTAGCTTTAATACTACAAAGACAATCGTTAATACTTCAGCAATTCCCATGTTCACACCACCAGACACCAGATTATCGTCATACCAAATTTAGTTTATTGTTGTTAATTCTTCTGAAGTCTTTACCTAAACTTGTCCCCTCAAACTTCATTGTTATACAACTATTTAAACACTTTACACGAAACTTTTAAAACCTTTTAACTTTTTCAAAAATAACGAACCTTTTTATTTGGTAATTCGTCTAAATGTTGGAAACTGTATCTTGAAGAACTTCATCCACCTCAAACATTTGAAGAATATATACAAAACTTCGAGTTAGTAGATATCCCTGCTGAAACTTTAGCAAAACTAAAAAGTATTTATGAGGATATCCCAAAAGCAGAAAAAGATGACAATACTGACTTAGTAGATAAACTATACGAGGAATTCTATGACATCATTGGTCAGTTTATAAAACCTCAAACATTTGATGAATACATGGCTGACAACTATGATTTCAAAGTTAGTAAAGCGGATAGCAAGCAATTAAAACAGCTTTATGAAGATATCTTAAAGCAAGATTACAAAAAAGAACAAGCAAGAATTGAAGAAAAATGGGAAGCATTCGATACTATTTTAGAGCCCTATTTTAAGGCAAATAAAGAAATTCTAATCTCTGCTTCTAAACTAATCATTAACGGCCAAGAATACCTACCACAATAAATAAAAGAATCGGGGTGTCTCAACAATCATTAATATGACTGTTGGGATTCCCTTTTTTGTTGGTTCTACAATAATTTAGCCTCCCTTCCAGAAATACGATAAATATAAACTCCCTTCTCTTTTGGTGTGGAAAAACTACCTTCAATTTTTATTGTTTTCAATCGCATCGCCATTTATCTCCCCCTCTACTTTGATGTCATCTATAGGGTGGTTGCGAAATTGATTAACACATTCTTTTCATATGTACCTTGTACTATTGGTACTGCTCAAGCTTTATTGTTATATCCTATTTAAACACTCAGCATGGAATCTTGGGAAATTTTATCTTATCAAAAAAATAACGAACCTTTTCATTTGGTAATTCGTCTAAATATTGGAAACTAAGAGTTCCATAGTAAAAAAAGGGAGATATAATCATGAAAAAACCAATTAAAAAATCTTGGATGATTGCTTCAGCACTAACAATAGGAATGGCTGTTCTTACACCCCTTCAAGCAGGAGCTACTTCAGTAGAACCAACAAATGGTGTTACTGTTCAAATCGAACAACAAATTACAGGAACGATTACAAAATTCAACGGAGTCGGGGTTGGGATAAAGGGTAGAGATGGTAAAAACTACTACGTCAGTTTCTCTAAATTTTCTGACGAGCAAGTGAAACAAATGAGAAAGAACATAGTAGAAGGACAGGAAATAACAGTTGAAGGTGGAGTAGTCGAACATTATGCAGACTTCTACACTTTCGAAGATTATAAAAAGGACTTGCCTAAAAATATACCAAATGAAGAGTTAACAAAATTAGAAAAAATGTTTAGTGAAATGAAGAAGCTAGAAAAAGAAGCTTCAAAAACGAAAGATATGAAAGAGTCTGAAAAGAAATATGAGGAATTTTTTAAACTTCAGGAAGATATGTTTCAAATCACGAAGCCTTATATTTTAGCTAATTGGCAGCCTGAACCATTTAATGAGTTTCTAGAATACTACTACGAATTTAGTGAAAATAATATAGTTATTGCAGAAAATGATAAAAAAAAGCTTAAAGATATTTATGAAGAATGGGTAAAGCTTAGAAAAGATGGTCAAGAGGAAAAGTCTGAAGAGAAAATGAAAGAATTTAAGAAAGTACTTCGACCATATCTTGATGAACTTAATCCACCTGAAACGTTTGAAAAATACATCGAAGGTGTTAATTTAGAAAAAATCTCAACAGAAGATTTAGCAAAACTAAAAGCTATTTACGAAGATAGTCAAAAAGCAGAAAGAGATGAAAATTATGAATTGTATAACAAACTATCGATGGAGCTTTATGACATCATTAGTCAATTCATAATACCTCCAACGTTTGAAGAATATTTGTCAGAATATATGTCGCTACGTTATGAAATCAAAGTTAATAAAGCAGATAGCAAGAAATTGAAACAGCTTTATGAAGAAATCTTAAAGCTAGATAAAAAAGAAGATTCAACAAAGATTGATGAAAAATGGGAAGCGTTTCACAATATTTTAGAGCCATATTTTGAAGCAAATAAAGAAATTCTGATTTCTGCTTCTAAATTAACAATTAATGGTCAAGAATACCTACCACAAAAGTAAAAGAATCGGGAGTCTTAACACTCATTAACATGACTGTTGGGATTCCCCTTTGTGTTGATTCAACAATAAAAGAACTTCCTTTAAACCCTTCTCTTTTGGTGTAAAAAAAATACCACATTCAATTTTTATTGGGTCATTCGTTATCTCCAGTTATCTACCTTCTCCCTGCTCCTTTGATGCATCCATAGGCAAATGGTGAAAATTATCAACACACTCATTATTTATATGGAATGTTTGAAACTTTTTCAAAAAAACGATGAACCTTTTAATTTGGTAATTCGTCTAAATATTGGAAACATTGAGTTCCATAGTAAATAAAGGGAGATATGACTATGAAAAAACCAATTAAAAAATCTTGGATGATTGCTTCAGCACTAACAATAGGAATGGCTGTTCTAACGCCACTACAAGCAGGAGCTACAGAAGTAAAAACAACAGATAGTAGTAGTACTACTACTATCCAACTTGAACAAAAAATTACAGGAAAGATTAAAGGCATCTATGGCGACGGAATGAACATTAAAGGAAATGATGGTAAAAGTTACTTCGTCAGTTTCTATAAATTTTCAACTGAACAAATAGAAAAAATGAACTTAGTAGAAGGACAGGAAATTTCTGTAGAAGGTAGTGTCGTAGAGAGTTATTCAGACTTCTACACGTTTGCAGTTTATAAAAAAGAATTGCCTAAAGAGGTTACAAAAGAAGATCTAACAAAATTAGAAAAAATGTTTAATGAAATCAAGAAGCTAGAAAAAGAAGTGTCAAAAGAAGAGACTGAAGAAGAGAAAGAAAAGAAATATGAGGAAATAAATAAAATTTACGAAGAAATGTCTAAAATTACAAAGCCATATATTTTAGCTAATTGGCAGCCTCAATCATATGAAGAATATATACAAGAATTCGGATTTAATGAGAAAAATATTGTTATTAAAGAAAACGATACTACACAGCTTAAAGCTATTTATGCAGAATGGGTACAGCTTGTAAAAAGTGGTGATGAAGAAAAAGCTAACGATAAACATGATGAATTGTATAAAATCCTTCAACCATATTTTGATGAACTATATCCACCACAAACTTTTGAAGAATTCGTTAAAGAATTGAAATTAGATATCCCTGCTGAAACTTTAGCAAAACTAAAACCTGTTTTTGAAAACGCTCAAAAGGCAGATAAAGAGGAAGATATGGAGTTGTCTAATAAGCTATGGCATGAAATCTATCAAATGATTAGTCCATACATCAAGCCAGTAACATTTGAAGAATACATGTCTGACTTCGAATTTGAAGTTAGCGAAGCGGATAAAATGCAATTAAAACCGCTTTATGAAGAAGCCTCAGCTCTCGATAGAGAAGGTAATACTGAAAAAGCACAAGAAAAATGGGAAGCAATTTACAAAATTTTAGAACCATATTTTGAAGTAAATCAAGACACTCTAATCTCTGCTTCTAAAGTAATAATTAACGGCCAAGATTATCTAGCAGAATAAGAAAAGGAATTGGGGTGTCTCATTTTGGGATTCCCCCTTTTTTCTTTTAAGAGCTAAAGTTAACCTTTATTCCGAACTATTTAAATGATTCCATTAATTTGGTAACCTAAAACATATGGATAATGTTCCTGGAAATAGAGCGAGTACTTGTAAAGGTTTGATGAGACCAATTGGAGTCGATTATACTGGAAAAAAAGGCTTTCAACTTATCCATCAATGCACAAAATGTCAAAAGATTAGTCGAAATAAAGTGGCTACTGATTCCATTCAAGAGGATCAAATTATCCAATATGTGCAATCAATAGTTTAGTTAAGTGTTCATATTATTTAAAGACACATTGGAAATTAACAATGTGTCTTTTATTTTTAAAAATCAATCTTTTTTTATTCATTTTACCTCTATAGCAAATATAAGAAGAATCTCCTTTGTCCCACCTTCCGGAAATACTAGCTCAATCTCATCGCTACTCACCTATTCTTCTAACATCTATCCCATCCATAGTTTGTTGCTTAAAATTGATTTTAATTGCACTTTGTGGTGAACTGAATACGGAACAATCTTTTTATTAGCTATAATTTCTGGCGGTAGAAATTTATCAACACTTCATTATTTATAATATTTCCCCAACAAAATGTACCTTTTACAAACGGTACCTCTTGGCCTTCCGAAATACAACAGGCTTTTGGCGGTCCAGCATTTATTCATCCATACAAATGTGAAAACAATTATTTTTATCTTTAGTCTTCCCATTTAATTCTCTCCTATCCAGCATTTATGATCACCAATATAATTTCGCTCAAATAGAAAATGCATTTTACTCAATTTCTCGCCATTGTATAACAAAAAAATGAATTAAGTGCATAATTAGCAATCCTATATGACACATTACATATAGGAGGTGGAAGAATAATGTCTAGAATAATTGGTGTGGAACAATCATTAACAAACGTTGAAGACGCTTTAAAGGCAAAAGGTTATGAAGTTATTCAACTTCGTACTGAAGAAGATGCAAAAAAATGTGATGCCTGTGTAATCACTGGGCAAGACAGAGATATTATGGGAATTAGTGATCCTATCATGGCAGGACCTGTTATTGACGCTGATGGTCTTTCTGCTGACGAAGTACTTCAACGTGTCGATAAATATTTCCACTAATAAATGACTTGGTGCTGTCGCTGTAGTTTTTTGACTATAGAGCAGCACCTTTTAAAATTAAATAAAGCGAATATGATAAATATATTAAAAACCTCAATACTGATTAACATCCACTATTAAACATTCTACAAATTCCTTAATTTGGTCCATTTTTACGATTAAACATAATGCAGGTCCACATCCCGTTGCAGCTAATTGATTTTTCTCACCGGCATCTAATACAAAAATTAATTTAATACGAGGCTCATTTTCTTGTCTTTCCTGTTCAGGCATTTGAAAAAGACCATAGCCAGGGAAATGATAGGTACCATATTCAGGAATATGATAAATACACAATCCTGGGTCAAGAAACTCTAGCATGCTTAGATGAATATTATCAATATGCTGTAAATCATCTAATAACTTTAGGAAGTCTCTTTTTAAACAAACGATTTCCGTATTCACCTCGGGAAAAGCATTACCAGAACGGAAATCAATGTGAAATTCTACACTCTCATCATTTACAAATTTGATATTTAGTTCAACTTCACAACTAGGTTTACTAGAGCAATCTTTTAATATCGCCATAACTAAATCTCCTTTCACTATCAAATTTCATTGGTTCGTTAGGTTTATCAACTTATCAATGTATTTTCTTTATTACCCTTTTTTCTTATAAATTAGTCGCAAAAAAACTGCACCTCCAATTGTTAGATGGTGTGACTAACAATTGGGCGCAGTTCATCCTGAAGTGGTCTATATTTATATTCTATTGGCAAACACCTAAAGGATTATTATCTAGATCATAAAAGGTAAAGAATTTCGAAGAACTCTCTCCATGAATAGGGTTTACCTTTACATTCTTTTCAGTTAGAAATTTATAAGTTTCTTCAATATCATTATTTGGAATGAAATTATAATATTTTCCCACACCAAAATTATTATTCGGAAACTCCATTGGCTTATGATTTAAAGTTCTAACCAAACATACTACTGTTTGAGAATGTTCAGCAATCTTCATTACAGCAGCCTCTTCTTCAATGTAAATTAATTCAAATCCGAGTATTTCTGCATACCAATCGGCTGAAATTTTTGGGTCTTTAACAGGAATAAATACACCTTCCATCCCATTTAAAAGTTGTTTAGTCCTAAAATTTATTCTCCTTATACTATTTTCATTAACTATATTTGACAAATTTTTGTTAAATCCTTTTCAATTTATAATTTCATACAGTGACTTATTGTTTTTAATTAAAGTACCGTATTTAGTACTCGACAACAGTCTTTTATAGTTTTTACTTATGTAGACCTTGGTGAAAAAACGTTTTTTATCGCACCTAATATTCCAGGAACGAGAAATACGATACCAAAAAAGATGGTAAGCAAATTAAAATGTTGTGTTTCGTAAAAAGTAAACCAATCTTTGAAAATAGAAGATTCCGTAATTTTGCCAAATAACGTTCCACCAAAATCTCGATAATTAGGTATCCACCCTGTTACTTCAAATGTAATAAAGATTATCTGCGACAATACAAATACACCAATTGAAGACACCCAAGGTCTTTTCAAAAATGGAATATGTTTTTGTTTTTTAGCCATGTAATCAACCTCCCTCCCCCATTAAATACTATTTATAGATACAAGTAAAATCAAGGGTTAAATACCAAAAATAAACAATCATGTCTGTTTTACATTAAAAACTACTTAAAATAATAACATCCGACTCTTAAGGGATTCATAACTACCTCCACCGGGTAGTTCCATCTTGGATTTTCAGTGTTCTGCATAGAAAACTGTAATTTAAGGGCTATCCTCTTTGAACTGTTCGGTCCTTCTCATTCATTCTAGAAGTAAAATTCTGATTGTTAAGTACTTATCGCAAAATAGTTTACAAAGTTTACTTTGCGTTTCCATCAGACCTCCCCAGATATGCCCATGTATTTTCACACCATCGTTTCGCCTCATCTACCTGATATGCCCTTCTTAAGAAAGGATGTTGTTTTGTAATGAAACCTTATCCTATCACACCAGTACTTCTATCATTGTAGTTCGGGACTTACATCCAAAGCATAACTGGCGCACATTAAAAAGCCATACTCAACTGGATATGAGTTAGCTAACACCCAAAATTTTCATAGCTGTTTTAAACCTTTTTCTAAGGAATCCTATGACAGATATCGCAATTCCTGTTGAAAACTAAACATATTATAAATTAAAGAAAGGAGGAATTTTATTATGTCTCAAAATTGTGGTGGTAACGGGGGTTCTGGCTACGGTACAGCATTTGCGCTACTTGTAGTTCTATTCATTCTTCTAATTATTATCGGAGCTGCTTTCCTCTTTAATAGCTATTAACATTTTATCAAAAATCATAGCTATTTAATTCAAAACAATTAAACTTTAAAACCTCTAATGTTCATATAAAAAAATTCCATATACCTCTATTTCTTTGCTAAGGGTCACTATCCTTCGGTGACCTTTTTAATTTGGAATGCCAAACTGCCAAAATGCTTTTTCAATTGATAATAATCCAACATTAAGTTTGAAAGGGTTCTTCACCTTACGAAGGATTAAAGAATTTGTAAATTAAAAGTCATAGTTTTTTCATCCTTTCAAAACATAATAAAAAGCCACACCTTGCTAAAAGATGTGACTTCATACATAAGATTAATCAAATTCTAAAACATTTTTCTCTACTTCAACCTTGTAAACGCCCCAAGTACTAATTAAAATTGTTTTAAAATTTTCCGTCTCAGTAAATGAATACCAAGATTTTTCATTGAACTCATTAGAAATTTCTTCTGTAAATGTTTCTTGTTCAATATTGCTCTTGATTTTATGTTCTTCTTCACGACCTTCGTCAAAGTAAAACTTCACTGTATATTCATACTCCATAAGTCAACACCTCCCATCTATCTATATAATGGATTGTAATGACAAGAAATATGAGCATAATAAAAATCCACACCTAGTTAGGTATGACATTCTATAAATAAGCTTTCTCTTTTTGGTCTCCCGATTCAATTATTGCATACATAATTCTTTAAAATTACACCCTTTACAGTGCCATTTTTCAGAGGTTAATTCAAATTCCTCAATTTCCACTGGTTCATTGGAGAAAATATCCGCCTGATATTTTTTCATTTCTAATACACTTCGCTGAAACGTATGTAAAATATTGTCCATATCAAATGCTGTAAAGGCGTATTTTTTTCGTTTGCCAGTCAATAAATATTCATTATAGACATCAATCTGATCAAGAGATACGCGATATTTCTGCTGAATATAGTAAGCATAGAGTGCTAATTGCTGGCGATCATCATCGGACTCTCCGCCTGTTTTCCAGTCGATAATAATCCACTTGTCTGCCATCTCATCATAATAATGAAAATCCATTACGACGAAAACTTGTATCCCCTCGATTTTCATGGAACGAAATTGTTCAGGCTCACCGATTCGTAGAGAGCCTTTTTGTGCAGTAATTTGCTGGAATGTTTCACTGTTAAGAAAGTTGTCAAAGACAGCCGTCATTCGCTCCTTATAGTCCTGTACAAGTTCAGGATTTAACTGCCCTTCGTAATATACTTCCTGCATCATATAAAATTTATTAGGCTTATGTCTCCACAAATCTACATGACGAGTAGAATCAATAAAAGTGGCATTGAGCTGGCCACGTGCACGATATACTAGCTCAGCAACAGTCGGCGCCTTGCCGGTTTGCAAATAATCATTGATCGATTGCTCTATTAAATGATGGACGATTTGGCCAAATAAAATCGGCATCGATTGAAGCTTTTTTAAGCGATAGACATGTTGATGATATGGCTCCACATTGTAGCTTAGCCAGCCATTATGAGAAAAATAATATTCATAGCCATATTTTCGCGCACAGCTTGTTAACGTTTTATGACGTGACAGTGACCACGAAAAAGATGGATAAGGTGTAATTTCAAACATAGATATCGCCTCCTTAAATCTGTTTGATAAATTCATATACGAGCTGTACTATTAGCACAATTGTCACAATACGTAGTAATAGCTTTACTTGATTTGCCTTAACCTTTCTTGCAAGGATAATTCCTATTTGCGCACCAATTACCGAACCAATCATTAAAACGATTGTTAATGACCAATCAATTTTACCTGTGGCAATATACGTTATTGCGGCTCCAGAGCACATCGCAAAAACGCCTACACGTGAAAGACCTACAGCTTTCATATAAGAGATTTTCTCATGAGCATACGTATAAAGTGCCAGCGTACTGCTACCAGGACCGAACATTCCGTCATAAAAACCAACACCAAGAAGTATTGGTCCGTTTTTGCGATTCATTGTAAAGCTTTCTTTATCTCCAAATTCAGCCCCTCCTATAAAGGACATAATTAGAGCAAAGCCTAATAAAACAATCGCGATGAACGTCAATGTTTGACTGCTCATAAACGATGCAAACAGACCACCAAGTGTACCCCCTACTAGGGAAACAAGTAATACTGAACGCATTTCTGACCATAACAATTCTTTTCTTTTATAAATAGTATAGAAACTTGAAAAGGCACTAACCATATTTGAAACTTTATTCGCACCTATCGCCGAATGGACCGGTACCCCCATAAGCATCATGGTCGGTAATGTGATTAACCCGCCACCTCCCACTAACGTTCCAATGACGTTACCAGTGATACCTATTAGTAAAAACAACAAGTATTCCATTTAATCCTTCTTTCTATGACACACATGATGATATTCATATGATACAGTATAACAGACTGTTATTTTTCAAAAGATATATGAGGTGAACGAATGCTTGAACAACAAAAAACACCTACACCGCGTTTTTGTAAGACACTAACGCTTATTGTCGCGACCATTTTTTTAGCTGGCATTACAGCAACGCTTATCCAATACAATAAGCTCCCCGCATCTATACCAGTTTTGCAAAGCTTTTCGAGTGAACATGCGCAATTTGGGCCGAAAATCGCCATTTTTTATTTACCCTTCATTGCCTTAATGCTATTTTTGCTTTTACAATACTTAGAGATAAAAGCTGCCTATCCTGTCCTACGTAAAAATAAGACAGCCTTATCTCATACTGAGCGACAAAATGGGATCATTACCTTTTGTCTTATCAAAAATAGTATATTATTATACTTTACGTATTCACTTTTCAATGACCTAACAGTGGCTTTAGGCCATAAACGTATTTTACTGCAATGGCATGCTTATTTATTTCTATTTGTACTAAGTATTATATTTACATTTGGTATCGTGCGTGGCATATTATTGAACAAAAAGAAATAGAATTTGTCCTAGTACTAATGTATGGCATCGTTTTACCCCTTTAGATATGTTTTGTCTAAAGGGGTTTCTGTGCTCTTTCATTATGTTCAGAAATATGTACTCTTTTTATCGATTCATTTATTTTTTAAAGGATTAAAATGTAGTTTGTCGAATAACATGGAGAAACAACTATCGTAAATAGATATAATTTTGAGGGGGAAACTTTGTGACAAAAATTGCAATTATTTCAGATATCCACGGGAATAAAACGGCATTAGAAGCAGTTTTAAAAGACATTCGATTAAGAAAGATTGAAAGAATTTTTTGTTTAGGTGATTTAATCGGCAAAGGTCCCCGAGGATCTGAATGTATAGAACTCATCCAAAAGAATTGCGAACGAGTAGTTCGAGGCAACTGGGACGTATTTATTCAATCACCAACAGACGATGTTTTTTTACAGTGGTACAAAGATAGATTAACAGAAAAAGATTATCAGTATCTAGCTTCGTTACCATTTAATATTGATCTAGAATTAAATGGACAATTAATAAGGTTTTTCCATGCATCTCCAAGAAGTGAATTTGAACGTATCTCAGTTAATCATTCAATTGAACAGCGTTTATCTATGTTTGAGAATAGCGAAATAACAAATTCAATTAATTACACTAAACTTCCTGACATTGTATTCTACGGCGATATACATACAACCTTTTTACATACATATAAAAAGGGTATTCTGTGTAACGTTGGTAGTGTCGGAAATTCACTTGACTTAACTTCAGCTTCATATGCGATCCTAGATGGCACACATTCAAACAATGCCATTCAATTTATTAGAGTAGATTATGACAGGCAGGCTGAGCTTAAAATTGCAGAAGAGTTGGGTTTACCTCAATTAGATAAATATTATGGTGAAATTATGTTCGCAAATTATCGAAATGCTTAGAGCCATTTTTAATCGGGGGCGATTGAAGTAATAAATATTTATCCATAAGGTACCTAGTTGGTACTCAAGGCCTTTTTGTGACCAACATCCTGCAGCTGCCGCTACGTTAGCACTACGCTTTCGCGCAAAAAGCATCTGTTTCCCCCAAGCCGCTCATCGGACTCCTCGTTGTGCAGAAAAGCCAAATTTTATATATTATGATACCTTAAATTTATTGAAATAATAGGTTTTATGCAACATGAAAAGAGACCTGGACAAACCCCTTTCTGATACCAAAAAGCCGGTGAAATTTTACTCGTCGTAAAATTTCACCGGCTTTATATTCATTTATTTTTTTCGTTATGTATAACTTTCTTTCGAAAATCATTTTCCTCCTAATCTACAATATCTACTTGAATTTCAAATGACCCAATTCTCTCAAAAGAAAATGCTGGATCCTAAATGCATATATAAACTTGACAATACTGATATAATAGCAAATGGTTATTTAAACATCCCCTATCAAGATACATATTGATAGTTAAAAATAGTAGGGATTCACAAAAACGGAGGTATGAAAGTGGCAAAGAATTCAAATAAAATAGGTGTAGTAATCGCTGGGCTATTGTTAGCGATTTTAATGGCTGCAATGGACAATACAATTGTAGCAACTGCAATCAGTACAATTGTCGGAGATCTTGGTGGATATGACAAACTTGTCTGGGTGACATCAGCTTATATGATCGCGTCGGTTGCAGGTATGCCGATTTTCGGTAAATTATCCGATATGTATGGTCGTAAAAGATTCTTTATTTTCGGTTTAGTTGTATTTTTAATCGGTTCGGCGCTAGCCGGTACAGCAAACTCAATCATTCAGCTTAGCATTTACCGTGCAATTCAAGGTATTGGTGGCGGTGCATTAATGCCTATCGCATTCACAATTATGTTTGATGTAGTGTCTCCAGATAAACGCGGGAAAATGGGTGGCTTATTCGGAGCAGTATTTGGTCTATCAAGTATCTTTGGTCCGCTTCTTGGAGCCTATTTAACAGATTATGTTCATTGGTCTTGGATTTTCTATATTAATTTACCACTTGGGCTAATTGCCTTTGTGTTAGTTACAAAATTTTACAATGAATCTATTGCACATACCAAGCAAAAAATCGACTACTTTGGCGCAGCTACTTTAGTTAGTTCAGTAGTAAGTTTAATGTTTGCTCTTGAGCTAGGCGGCAAACAATATGCTTGGGATTCAGCAATGATTCTTGGATTATTCGCTCTATTTACAGTGTTTCTTATTAGCTTTATCTTAATTGAACTACGTGTAGAAGAGCCTATTATTTCCTTTAAAATGTTCAAAAATCGTCTCTATGCAACGAGTAATATCATTTCAATATTTGCTGGTGCTGCTTACATTACTGCTGCCATCTACATTCCAATTTTTGTTCAAGGTGTACTTGGAGGCTCTGCAACGAACTCAGGTCTTATTTTACTTCCGATGATGGTCGGTTCGGTTGTAACAGCATCTGTGGGTGGAGCTCTCCTCACGAAATTTAAATATCGAACGATTATGTTACCGACTTTAACTCTATTTGTTGTTGGTATTACCTTACTTTCAACATTGACAACTGAAACGTCGCACCTTATGGTAACAATCTTTATGATACTTGTTGGTCTTGGCATTGGCTCGTCTTTCTCTGTGTTGAGCAATGCCGTTATTCATGGTCTTAGTATGAGACAACGTGGCTCGGCTAACTCAACACTAAACTTCAATCGAGAACTTGGAATGACATTAGGAATAACAGTGTTTGGGATTATCCAAAACCATATTTTCTCAAATAAATTAACGTCCGTGTTTAGTGGTCAAGCACCTACTGGTATGGATATAAGTGATCCGAGTGTAATCCTTACATCTGAAACTCGAAGCTTCATTCCTGTAGAGGTTCTCGATAAAATGCAAGAAGCACTTACTATTTCAGTTGCTCATACTTTTGCTTGGGCGATAATCCCAGCTGCTATTGCGCTAATTATGGCATTTGCTATGGGTAGAGAGCAATTCGACCCTGCTTCTGAAATGGAAACGTACAATAAAGAAGCATCACATTAATATATGAGCCTGTATTTCACAAATTAACAAAATGCGGCCTCTCCTCAATTAAAACTGTTATAATTCGAAACAGCAATAAAGATTGAGGTAATCGTATGAAAAAGCAAATGAGATTGCGGAAATCAAAAAGTATGTTTCTTGTATAAAGCTATTTTAGGGAATTATTAATTTAAATTGACTTCAGGAATTTAAAATACCGTTTATATTATATTTACTGGAGCTTTAGTTAAATTTTCAATTCACGAAAAATCAAACGAAAAAGACAGATTTATTCTACACGTTGGTAGGTTAAATCTGTCTTTTAGTTTCAACAGCAACAATCTTTGAGAAAACAGGATTTTTTAAACAATTCTTCCTCTTCATAAATAAAGAGTTTATATTCATCCATTCATCATACATTTCTTCACGAGCATGATTGAACAACTTGGCCTATTTTCGGGCAGTTTGATACTTTTCATGTCCCAAGAAGGTCTGAATACACTCGATCGGCATTCCCTTTTGTGCTAAATGTGTAGCTATAGTAAGGTGTGCGGTGTTACCTGATCTTTTACTAACTTATCCTCTAATTTCATATTATTGTCCAGAATAAAATATGTATAAGTCTATAAATCAATGCGATTGCAATAATGGCAAAAAAATCAGGAGATAAAATAGATAAGTGAACCCCAGCTACTGAAACACCAAAATGAAAATGGCCAGTTTTGTAATTTTATTAATTTCTTCTACTGCAGTTTCCTCCGCATTTTTCGAGAAAAAATAAAGCCAGCTCCAAGGAAGAATACAAGCGCCATAAACTTCATTAGAGGAATAATAAATAACTTGCTAATCACGAAAACTACAAGGATATAATAGACCACCATTGCCAGTAAAAATAAAGTAAGTTTATTCACTGTGTTTCCTACTTTCATTCAGTGCTACTTCAATGGCCGCTAGCGCTTTCGGTCCCATCCCGTGTAAATTTTTTAGCGTTGATAAATCAACCTTTTCCAATTGCTCTAATTGTGTATAGCCTGCCACATTTAATGCACGTATAGCAGGTTTTGCTACTCCCTTTGGCCATTCCGTCATTTATGCTCGTCCCTTCTTTTTTCGTCTATTAAGTATCTCTGTTCCTATAATACCTATTATTAGTATAACTAGTGAGACGACATGATAATCAACAAAAAAAGTCGTAAATGCTATATTATAATAATGGCATATTGCAGTAATAATACGCCCTACCATTAATATAATACCGACAATCAAGCATCCTTTTACTACCTGCTCGATGAATTGCACTTCTATCACCTCTCTGCTTTATTATGCAATCGAACATGATGAAATGCAAATGAGCTAGGCTCTTAGAGGATATTAAACATTGCCATGAAGGCAGCAATCAGATTGACAATACTATGTATGGCCCAGCTTGTAAGGATCGAGCCATTCGATCTTCGTTCATTGATCCACCCCATTAAATAACCTACAAATGCGGTTGCTATAACAACTAATACTACAACTCCAAAAGGAATAAAAGAAAACATCAACAATCCATGTAAAATGCCAAATAGTAAACTTTGCATGATATTTCCCATTTGAAAACCAAACTTATGCATGAATCTTTTCATTAAAAAGCCCCGAAATAACAGCTCCTCTGACAACCCTGTTTGTACTATTGAATGAAAAAGTGCTGGAATGAGCGCTGAAAAACCAAGTCCTGTAAAACGATTGGTCGCTAAGGTTGAACTGTCTAGGTAGAAATAGCTGATTGTAGTAAGGGGTACGAATAATAAAATAATAATGAATAAACACCATAGAAAATAATTCCCTTTATTTTCTATGACAGGCTTTTGAAGGCCGAGCCATGTTAATAATGATTGTTCCTTTCTTGCTGAGAAAAACCACCAAATAATCGGTATAACCGAAAATAAAATGACCTGAAAAACTGCATTTATTACACTTTCCAAAACCATAATTTTTCCCCCTGTTCATAATCTTTACATTAAGAATGACAAGCAATGGGTGCAAGGTGCTTTTCGGAAATCATCGGTAGTCAATATTGCTATCCTTCTTCATATTAAGCATATTAAAGAGTAGAGTTAAAACCAACCATTTTTAACGATAATCATTAAAAATTTATTCTTTATAATTAAAATAAAATAAAAAAAGCAACTAGAATATACTAGTCGCTTTCATTCTTTATTCGGATTTCGCTCAATAAAATCTGTAATTTCATCTTTTAAATCATAAACTAAATCAAAATAATGATGTTCGTTCATTGCGCCTTTCTTGCGCCATTTTTGCATTTCTTGATAGTGGAATGTCACAAAATAATTTATTATTTCACGTTGGTCAATACCTTCCCTTTTTGCCATATCGACAATAGAAAGTCCTTCTTTCCAGTATTGATCATACACGTCTTGCGTGATCCCAAGAACCTTACAAATAGCATCATAATCGTATTTCACATGGTAAACAAGCTGTCCTTCTTCACCATTTGCATGTTGTTGAATTACATTATTTGCATATCCAATTGGTGTAAAGCTCATCATAAGTATGCTCGTGAGAAAAAACTTTTTGACTGGTGCTTTCATTTTAAACCTCCTTCATGTTTCCACTAGTGTGTGAGGTTTTAAAAAATCATATTCCTTTTGATCACAATGCTTTCCGAAAAGAATAGCACCATTTTTCATATCCTAATCGATCTTCATAAAAACGATGCGCACTTGTCCTTTGAATACCAGACTCTAAAGCAAAATAGTGCGCGCCATTTTCTTTGCCCCATTGGTGAAGATATTGTAATAATTTCTCACCATAGCCTCTAGAACGATACTTCTCATCCGTTACTAAATCATAGACAAAAATATGGCGTTCATTATAAAAATTGACTCTCCAACTTAATCCGGAGACGGCCACCATATTCGAATTTTCGCATAAAGCAAATAACAAATAGCCATCTTGAGTCATTTCCCTTAATAATCGGAGATACGTTTCTACTGTTAATTCCGTACGAAGCTGCGCCATAACGGGAAATGCTTCCATCCACTCCTGCTGAGATGTTAACTGCTTGATTGTTACAGTCATCTTTCGAACCTCCTCCTTTTACCAATACTTAATATAATGAAATACCCCATCATCTATTTTCATCCCAAGCTTTTCATATAGTTTTTGAGCACGAACGTTGTCTGTCGCTGTTTCTAACCCAATATAACGTGCATCATTCTGTAAACAGTATGAGTAACACTGTTCAATTAGGCTCTGTGCCACACCTTGTTTTCTGGCATGCTCTGCCACAAATAAATCATTTAAAATAAACGCCTTTTTCATTGCAACAGATGAAAAAACAGGATAGAGCTGGACAAAACCAACTGGCTGCGCGTCCAAATAAGCTAGAAAAATAGCCGATTCCTCCTTTTTTAAACGCTCTACGAGAAACTGCTCAGCTTGCCCTAAGTCTGATGGTTGACCGTAAAATTCTCGATATGCATTAAATAATGGTACCACGTCTCGAACTGTTGCTAAGGTTACTGTACAAATCTCCATTAACTAATCTCCCCATTTCTTTTTATATATAATTCTTGTATTATGATAAAAAACAAACTGACATTTTAAAAGAAACAGTTCTCTACATTCCGACATGTCAAGGAGGGACTTTATGGAGGATTTTATTTTCTTATTCACAGAGGAAGAGGCGAGATATAAACAAATTTATCAGCAAATCAAATGGTTAATCGAACAAGGGAGATTGAAAAAGAATGATTCTCTTCCTTCCATTCGAAGGCTAGCCGAATCTTTGCATGTCAGTAGGAATACCACTTTGACTGCTTATGAGCAGCTCGTAGCGGAAGGATACATACGCGGTGAAGGACGAAGAGGTTATTTCGTCAATGAATTTGAACAGGTTTTTCTACAGGAGGAGGAACGACCAAGTCTTACTCCAAAAACGAATAATACCAGTGGAGATATCATCATTGACTTTCGTGCTGGCGCAGTAGATCAACAGCATTTCCCGCTGAAAGTATGGCGTCAAATGGCTAATCAAGTGTTACTTTTAAAAAAATGCTATGAATATGGCGATTCTTTCGGCGAGCCACTTTTAAAGGAACAGCTTGTGCATTATTTGCTTCAAGCTCGTGGCGTTCATGTAAATGAAGAGGACATTATTATCGGTAGCAGCACGCAGCAAATGTTAATTTATCTAGGCTTTTTATTAAAGCAGGAATTCCAAAGTGTTATTTTAGAAGACCCTGGTTACAACGGTGCACGAGAAGCGTTCAAGCTGCATGGCTTTCAAATAGAGACTTTACCTGTGTCGGAAAACGGTGCAAAGCTTGAGCATTTAACGCATTTACATTCGCGCTTACTCTATGTCACACCATCTCATCATTTTCCATACGGGGTTTCGATGAGCATTCAGCAGCGACAAGCTATAATTCAGTGGGCTAAAAAAGTTGATGGTTATATTCTTGAGGATGATTATGATGGTGAATTTCGATATACGCAGCAGCCATTTCCTGCTCTAGCCTCACTCGACAAGTCACGTGTTATTTATATTGGAACATTTTCAAAATCATTTTTACCAGCTATTCGTTTAAGTTATTTGGTGCTACCGAAAGCACTTGTACAGCCATATAAAGCACGCTTTGCTCATTTTGAACATAACGCTTCATCCTTACATCAATTAACAATGGCGAAATTCATGGAACAAGGTGAATGGACACGACATATAAAAAGAATGCGTATCACCTATAAACATAAAATAAATACGCTTGTAGAGGAATTAAAAAAGCAATTCGGAGAAAAAATTACAATACTTGGAGAGCAATCTGGACTTTATATATTGATCAAAGTTCAAACACAATTTTCAGAAAAACAGCTCATTCAAAATGCACAACAATACGGAGTTAAAGTCTATCCTACAAGCCCATATTTTCTACAACCTCCGAGTTTTGTGCCTATTATTCAATTAGGCTTTAGTAAGTTAAAAATGGAGGAAATCATCCTCGGCGTTCAACTGCTAAAAAAAGCTTGGATCACAGAATAATAAGCCATAACTGAAATGGTTATGGCTACTCATTATCTCGAAAATCATATGTTTCATCAGGCACATTCAATGTCACACCGTTAATACTTACTGTATCATCGTCGCTCCAATTAATGTATGTTCTATTTTCTCGATATTGCCAATATATTTTCTTGGACTTTCTCTTTTCATGATTGAATACTAACTCTCCCAACACTGAAAAAGAAGTCGTCGCACCAGCGTCTGAAACATAAGCTTTCACTGTATAGGTTCCTTGTGGAGATGTAGATTCAGCAATCAGCTCTTGTTTAAACCTAGTCCAATCAAAAAACAGCCAATAAATACCGTACCCTAAAATACCTGCAAAAAACAAAATCCAAATAAGTAGCACTAGAAGAGTTTTTTTGTATACTTTCTTGATTTCTAACTTTTCGGCATCGTTCATCTGCATCCTCCAATCTGTTTAATTAGAGACGATTTCAGCGGAATAGATGTTTCCTTATTTAGGAAATGAATTCGATAGAGAAGTTCTTTCGGGGACCCGGCAGTTCTTGGACTGACCAGATCAGTTTTTGCTGTGACCCGATCAGTTTTCTGTTCAACCTAATCAGTTTTTGCGCTAACCCGATCAGTTTTCCGTTCAACCCGATCAGTTCTGGTGATGACCCGAGCAGTTTTCTGTTGAACCTGAGCAGGTCTGGCAATGACCCGAGCAGTTTTCTGTTCAACCCGAGCAGTTTTGGCTCTGACCCGAGCAGTTTTCCGTTCAACCCGATCAGTTCTGGCGATGACCTGATCAGTTTTTGCGCTAACCCGATCAGTTTTCCATTCAACCCAATAAAAAAGGAATATGCACAGCTGTCTCTGTACATATTCCCCAATAATTTTTTTAAAAATAATCAATAAACGTTGGAATGCCTATTGGTAGCAGCGTCTCTAGTAGTGCTATTTCAATAGCATTGCCTTGTAAACGCTCGATTTTTTCTAAATAGCTCGGTCGTTTATAGCCAAGTAACATCGTAGCAAGTGTTTGAACAGTTAGTTGAATAGCATTTTCTGACTGTGTCTCGCTCACCTTTTCAACTGCAACTTTTCCGTTTTGCTTCGTTATGACAAATGTGCCATTATTCCATTCCACAATGCGATCAGTAACAGCGAGTCTAAGCTGAAAATCATTTCCCGTGAATGGGTAGCGTAACAGAAATTCTTTTACATCTACAATTCGTGCCATAAAATAAGGGGACACCTTTTGTATAATCTCACTATCCTCTAACAAAAAGGCGACGGCTTCATTGCCAGTTGTTTTACCATAGACATTGTAAATCATCGAGCTATGTGCTGAGACAAAATTCCATAAACCTTTACGTGCCTCTTCCTGCAAATAGACAATTTCATCGATATAATAATTTTCCTCCATAATACGATAAAACATATAACCCTGTGGTGTATCATCTTCGTCATAATACACTGCTGCCTGGAGGTTCACATCACTATCAATAAATTTTCCCTCCCAAAAATCTTCCTGAAATTTTTCATTCCAAGCAATACTATTACGTACCATAACACCGTGCGTCTTCTTGGCATAGCTCGCATAAATGGCCACAACATCATCATGTTTCGGATCGACACGGCGAATTTTCCCGTTTAACCCTTTATAGTGCGGAAGCTGCGTATCCTTGATCTGAAATTCAACTATATCACTCATAATTTCCCAGCCCTTTTTTCGGTAATACGGGATAGAATATGGAAATAAATAGGATATGCATAGTCCCTCGTTTCGCATCCGCTCTAAGCTTTCAATAATAAGGCTCTCCATCAAACCATGCCTAGAATATTCAGGATACGTTCCGACCGCCGTAATGCCTCCCATTTCATAAATCCTACCATGAACATTTACTTCAAAAGGTAGGCTTAAAATTTGAGATACAAGATGTGAACCATCAAACCAACCAATCGCATGTCCCTCATTAAATTGCTTACTTTTAGCATTCACAAAGCGACGATCCTTATGAATAGACATGGACATTTGAAAAACATAATTAAGCAAGTCTATTGACTGTGCCATTTCATCTAATCGAATTTCTCGCATGACTAAGCCTTTACGTTGATTCATGATTCTCTCTCCTCATCAAATAACTCTGATAAAATGGTTTCTGGTGCATTTAAAAAGCGCTTCGTAACAATGTAATGTATAGTATCCTCATAACGAATAGACTCAATCTCCCCATTATCAAAACTATAGATTGTAGCATTTGGATAACCAAGCAAAATAGGTGAATGTGTGGCGATAATAAATTGTGCCTCATGCTCTAAATCTTTAATAATTTTGAGTAGGCTCAGCTGTCTTGTTGGTGACAAAGCCGCTTCAGGCTCATCCAATAAATAAATTGCCTTGCCTTTGAAGCGATTCATAAATAGTGATAAAAAGGACTCACCATGTGATTGATGATGTAACGACTTACCCCCAAAAGCGGCATACTTATTTGGATGACCATCTAACAAATCAATATGACTCGCAAATTGATAAAACGTTTCCGAACGTAGGAAAAAGCCATTTGAAACCTTTGGCCACCAGGATAAACGGATAAATTCTCCAAGTGCAGATTCCGCTTTATGTACTTCATATAAATTTTGACGGCCGCCCCCCGCTGTATTAAAATCACAGCGATCAGCTATAGCCTCCAATAAGGTTGATTTCCCAGAGCCATTTTCCCCAACAAAGAAGGTCACGTTCGTAGGAAACTCTAGCTCCTGTAAATCCTGCAAACTTGGTATATTAAAGGGATATTGGTCTTTAACTTCAATATCTCCCCGTAAAACCTTACATGATTTTAAATACATTTCGCTTCCTCCTTTACTACTATTATATCGCTCTTACGCTATTCTGAAACCGATCTTTTTTCCAATACAAGCTACACACCCCCAAAATAAACAATAGGCTTATTCCAAAAAGGGAACTGGCGACCATAATAACCTTGAATCGAGCACCCGAAACAAAAATGCGAATATTAGAACAAATCATAAACTCATCATTATTATTAAAGGAGAACAAAACTGAATACCTATCTGTAATAAATACATCGGAAGCATGACACCGACTGCTGTCACTGCGATTATACATGAAATATTTCCCGAGAAATACTTAAAAAATATGTCGAAAGTCGCGAAAAAAGATAATAAAATTATGCCATAATAACGGTTGGCTAAGATCATAGAAGTAGTCCAACCAGCCTCAATTAAATTCTTAGAATACATCGTACAGAGTACAGCCCCAATCCCACAGCCAACACTCGCTATCAACGCGAAAACCACGGGCAAAGTTATGTCCATTTGAACAGCTGATTTCCCACTCACTACCGCTAATATTAATATAATACAAGCGATAATGGTCCCCGTGGAAATTACCCAATTAGCTTTCGGAATTGATTCCTTTGCAAAAACAGCTAACACCAAGACAAAAAGCGGTTCAATGCCCATCTCAAGTGCTTACAATCGCTGACTTTACATATTATCAATCATGACGCAGCATAATTGCGTCCGGAGGCTTTAACTTCGTTCAGCGGAATAAAGCCCACAAAATGCTAGCACGGATGCGACATTCAACTTCACTACATAATTAATATTTCCCTTCCACATATTAGCTTTTTTATGTTTGCGTGCAAAGAAAGAGAAATAAATAGCCGTAATGAAAACCAGTAAATAAAAATGTCGGTACTTCTTGCACCTTCTTTGCATAGAAAACCTGGCTCATGGATGTTAAAAATGCTGATAATACAAGTGCTACTAACCCTACTGTAGTTGCCTGTTTTTTTGTAATCTCCTTACATTTCCCCCTACTTGTTTTTATAAACACAAACAGACCGAAAATTTTTGTCGATGAAGCAAATCATTCTTTTTTGAGCAATCAGATATTCGTGCGTCTCTCATTTCCCAACTAAAAAAAACTACATCTCAATTAAATATAGAGACAAAGTTATCCGCGGTACTACTCTGATTAGCTAGAAAGCTCACTTTACTATAACGGTATTTGCCTTTCATGCTTATAAAAACTAAGTTCATAAATGATTTGCGATGATTTTCACCAGCCATCACCTCTCTAAAGCAAACTACATTCAATACTACTTCCGATAATTGTTAATATATTTTCGATACATCAGAATTCATTTTAACTTTTTCGTCAAGCAACTAGCCAAAATATGCTCCCCTGGAATATAACAAATGTTCTATATTATAGGTTCTTATCATACATTGAGTAAAACCTTCCCCCTGCTAATTATCCTTCTAAAAACCCAGTCTCTTTTAAATTACATACGAGCAATTAAGGAAGGGCTTTTTTCTAGGTTCAATAAAAAAGTTATAAGGAGAAGAATTATGTTTGTAACTCATTTTTATGAAAACAAAACGTCCGTTTTAAGTCAGCTGCTCGTAAATTTACCTACTGTCGAAGAGAACATTAAAATTAAAGGACGTAAAGCAAAAGTTGTTCAAATTGTCCAAATTGACGACAACAACTATCAAGTAAGTATCATCTTTGAAAAAGTGCCTAAAAAACAACCATTAAAAGAAATTGGTAAGAAAAAGAGGTAGCTCTTCCCTATTTACCTAGCGACGCTATCATTTAATGGTAGCGTTTTAACTTTTAAAAAAACGGGTATCGAACTCTGAGAGAAAAATCCATTGCGAATTATTCTCAACGAAAATAATCTCTTAAAGAAAAGTATTTGACTTTTTAATTGATAACAATTATCATTATCAATAGATTATTTCTTTACTCCAAAAAATGCTTAGTTCAGAATCCCCCCTATTTTTTTGAAATAAGCATGTATCAAACGGATATTCTTACATCAGACTAAGAATATCCGTTTTTTAACTTTAATCAGCGGATGTTTGGACCCCGCTGAAAGCCTCCGGCGGATGTCACGGATTTGGAAAGGAGTTAACAAAGGATGTTAGCCAAAAATCATTGCATCCTGTTGCTGCCGCTTCCCTTTCGAGCTGCAACCCTAAACCAAATCCAGACGCAATTATGCCAAGGCATAAATGATCATTTGAGAGATTTACATAAATAAAGGAGCTGTTTTACATGGATTATCGAATTGAAAAGGACACTATGGGTGAAATTAAAGTACCTTCAGATAAAATTTGGGGTGCTCAAACGCAGCGCAGTAAAGAGAATTTCCAAATCGGAACAGAACAAATGCCTATTGAGCTAATTCAAGCAATGGCCATATTAAAGAAAAGTGCTGCAATCGCCAATAATAAATTAGGTAAATTATCAGATATAAAAACAAATGCGATTGTGCAAGCAGCTGATGAAATTTTAAAGGGTCAATGGGACGATCAATTCCCTCTTGTAGTTTGGCAAACTGGTAGTGGTACACAGTCAAATATGAACGTCAATGAGGTAATTGCGCACCGTGCAAACCAACTTTTACAAAATGCTGGCGAAGGTGAACGCATACACCCAAACGATGATGTCAATAAATCTCAAAGCTCAAATGATACCTTCCCAACGGCTTTGCATATTGCTGCAGTGTTAAAAGTTGAAGATTATTTACTGCCTCGACTACGCTTACTAAAAGCAACACTCGATGACAAAGCAGAGAAATTTAAAGATATTATTAAAATTGGTCGTACACATTTACAAGACGCTACACCTTTAACTTTAGGTCAAGAGATTAGTGGCTGGGTAGCAATGCTTGCTAAATCTGACCAAATGATTATCCAAAATATTGAATATATGAAGGAACTAGCGATTGGTGGAACAGCAGTTGGTACGGGCATTAACGCACATCCCGAATTTGGTGAGCGTGTAGCAGCAGAAATTAGTGAATTAACAGGAAAACATTTTACTTCTGCAGCAAATAAATTCCATGCACTGACGAGTCATGATGAAGCTGTTGTCGCACATGGCGCATTAAAAGCTCTTGCAGCTGACTTGATGAAAATTGCCAATGATGTTCGTTGGTTAGCGAGTGGTCCTCGTTCAGGTATCGGAGAAATTACGATCCCAGAAAACGAACCAGGCTCATCCATTATGCCGGGTAAAGTAAATCCAACGCAAAGTGAAGCGATGACGATGGTCGTTACACAAGTCGTCGGCAATGATGCAACAATTGCCTTTGCCGCTTCCCAAGGTAACTTTGAGTTAAATGTCTTCAAACCAGTAATTATCTATAACTTCATACAATCAACTCGCCTACTAGCAGACACAATGAAATCATTTAATGATAATTGTGCTGTCGGTATCGAGCCAAATAAAGAAGTGCTTGACCATAATTTACAAAATTCATTGATGCTTGTAACTGCACTAAACCCTTATATCGGTTATGAAAATGCGGCAAAAATTGCGAAGAAAGCCCATAAAGAAGGCACAACATTAAAAGAAGCAACGATTGCAACAGGTTTACTAACAGAAGAACAGTTCGATGAATATGTGGACCCTGCGACGATGATTTATCCAAATGTAAAGTGACAGGAATGTAATATGTACTTAACAAGTTGATGTATATTACTGCATGTTTTGGGGTCCTAGTGGAGCTAAAATAGGGCTTAT
This sequence comes from Lysinibacillus xylanilyticus, assembly GCF_001183605.1. Lineage (GTDB taxonomy): Bacteria > Bacillota > Bacilli > Bacillales_A > Planococcaceae > Lysinibacillus > Lysinibacillus xylanilyticus. The sequence goes on from NZ_LFXJ01000005.1 coordinate 1,711,117, forward strand.
TAATAACACTTTGATAGGCATGTTTATAGGATTGGGTAAGTAGGATTGGGAGTAATGCCCCAGTCCTTTTTATTTTGCCTTCCACAAAAAACACCTGCCGTAGCAAGTGCACTAATACATCTTGGTTATTAAATTGCAAAAAGGCAGTTAAAAATCGGATTCAACCGAACTTTCAACTGCCAACTTAAATATTAGATTTTCATTAGTGCACTGTCCTCTAAACTAGAGATTATAAACTAGTAGGAGGAGTAAGTCCTAAAAGATTAGGAGTTACTACACTAGTGCCAGTTCCAAGGCGTACTTGTTGAACTTGCAGCACTTTTACAGTTAAATCAAGCACGATTTTTTCACGTAAAGTGCTGAAAGCAGCTTCTGGTGCTACCATAACCGGTGAAAAATCAAGTTCAAAGAAGTTTGCAGCGACTAACTCGCCAAATGGTTGTTCATTGTATTTAACTAGATTTTGGAAGAAAACCTTATCTAATCTAGCATCCATTTGAGTTCTTTCATTAAGGAAGTTCGCTTCGGCAAACTCAGAAATTCCTAAGATTGGAGTAGGGCCTCCTGGTGTTTGTGGGAAAGTTAGATCTGTAAAACCTGAAAACGGAACATCGGCAATTCTATCTTGAAGTCCCGCATTACATGCTGCTGCAGCATATTCAATATTTTTACGAATATGTCCTGCTACAAATAATTTAGCCCTTGTTACCCTAAAAAAGTCCGTGTTGGCAATACGTGCAAAGCTAACCGGTACTAGTTTAACTTGATTTAGGAATACATTTTTCTTCACTCTTTTGATTTCAGTTGCTGCAGGATTAAGTGTAATATCCGACTCAATAACAATTTGAATTGTTGGTTCTGCAAGTACAACTGGAACTTTGATAGTTGGAGCTGTAACCGGTGTAGTGACTAGTGAAGTAGCCTCACTATTGAATGGTATTTGTTCAGTTGATGTTACTGGACAAGGTAAATTTTGACTTTCAAATTGACCACTCAAAAAATTTCCCTCCTTTCATTTTTAGCATTAGAGAATGCTCTCTATATTGCTAGAATATGTAGCGTTTAAATCTATGTATGGACGTGTATACTAGTTTTTTTCTGATTTTTAAAAAGGAATTTTTGAACTAAAAGATAAGAAGGAACATCAAAATGCTAGATATTCACCCTTTTGATCACCCGGTTTTAATTGTTTAGTTACCTTTTTAGATTTAGCTAGACATAACACTAATTAATGTTTTATTATAAATCGATTAGATGAAAAATTAATTTCAGGTAATTAAATAATGGTAAAGGGGTGTTCCTTAATGACAAGTAGTAAAACGAATCCGAAGGTAGCTGAATTTTTAAGTAAAGCTAAAAAGTGGCAGGAAGAATATTCGGTGTTGAGAAATATCGTTCTTGATTGTGAACTGACTGAAGAATTTAAATGGATGCATCCTTGTTACACGCTTGAGAAAAAAAACATAGTTTTAATACATGGATTTAAAGATTATTGTGCACTTCTGTTTCACAAAGGTGCCTTGTTAAAAGATGCCCATGGGATTCTAATTCAACAAACAGAAAATGTACAGGCGGCGCGCCAAATTCGTTTCACCAGCGTTCAAGAAATAGTTGGAATGGAAACTATCATAAAAGAGTATATTCGTGAAGCCATTGAAGTAGAAAATGCTGGTTTAGAAGTGCCTATGAAAGAGCATAAGGAATACATAATTCCTGAAGAACTGCACAATAAATTCGATGAAATGCCTACCTTGAAAACCGCTTTTGAAGAATTGACGCCAGGACGACAAAGAGCATATATTCTACATTTTTCTCAACCTAAACAATCTAAAACTCGAGTGTCAAGAATTGAAAAATACACGCAGCAAATACTTGACGGTAAAGGATTAAATGATTAAAAATTACCGTGAGAAATACAAGTAGGATTGGGGATAGTACCCCAGTCCTTTTTTATTTAGGCTGTTTTCTAAAAGATTGTTGCTGTTAAAGCATAAAAAAAGAGTTAATCTACAAAATGTGTAGAATCAACTCTGTATTTATGTTTGATATTTCGTAAATTGAATATTTAACTAAAGCACCCCGTTAGCCATCCATGTAGCGCAAAACCAGAGCTACACCACAGAATATGAAAGATGATTTAGTTCTTTCATGGGAGTTGAAGAAAAAAATTCATTCTTTTAAAAACATTTTATTTACTTCTATGTAAAATAACTATTTTCCTCGGGGCCAAATGAAATATGAAATAGATATGATAAAATCAATTCCCAGTACTATAGACCATACTTTTAGTGTTTCAAAAAGTTTAGAACTACGCTCCGCATCATTTACTAGGTATATCAATATTAATAAAAATCCTGCTCCGATGACATATGCAAATAAATGCTGAAAAGACCCTTTCAAAGAATTACGAGCAAATGCGAAACCAGTCTTTTTTGCAGGTTTTGTTCCCTCTTTTTTTATGTAGTATAAGAACCTTTCATCAGCCCAACGAACGATACTCTTTCCAAAAGCAATTGACACACCTAAATAGATAGCAGCAATTGCGTGAGACGTAGTTGCATTTCCACCCTTTAATAGATCCATAGCAGTTACGATTAACAGAAACAAATCAATCACTGGTGTTAGAAATAAAAAGAACGATCCCATTTTTTTATAGTTATAAACATAACGTAAAGTTAGACCGAGTATTATAACAATCCAAAACCCAATCTCTGCTGCAATAATTGACCAAGTAATAAAATTCAATTAGCCACCCCCACAATTTCACTTACAATAAATTCTAATAGAGTAAAATATACGCCTATATATTGTATATTAAATCCATAAGGAGAAACAATAAAAAAGTTCCAGTTTTTATCAAATTAACTATATTAATTCAGTAAAAACCCCTTCCTCTTCTTCAATTAACCTGCTCCGTTAGCACAACAACAATTTAGTCATTAAACATTTTTTCAATATTATTTAGTTCTATCTTTTCTTCTTCTGTACGATAATCGTTATATTCATTTTCAACAGTTATTCTTAACAGTCCATTCTGAAAGAATGATAACAATCTCCTTGCTTCATTAATCATCTTTGGTTTAATATTTTTTAATATTTCTCTCTTACCATCAAATTCGTTTTTATCCCATTTTTCTTTTTGATGTAATTTAGGAAGATTATCAATTCCAGTAACATAATTAAGCCCTAAATATCGAAGAAACGAATATCCACTGCAATAATCGTCGTATATCTGCTCTAAAACCTCTACTAAATCACCTTTTTCATAAATTATATTTTCTAATAGTGAAACAATCCGCATTTGTTCAAACTCACCAAATGGAATCTTAATTTCAATAACTTTCTCTAGTTCATTTTTAATGTGCCTACTTCTATAGTTCAAATCAAGTAGGTTGAAGTAAAAGTCATCACCATAAACCTTTTCAATTTCTGGTGTATTATAAAGCCACTCCTCGAATTCCGAAACGCTAATTAGCCCTATATAAACTTTATAAAACTGCTTTTGAATGTCCTTTTCATTTCTCACTCGCTTACTTCAACTCCTTACTTCTAACTTCTAACTTCGCTTTGTTTAATAAAGAAAATAGAGCTGCATATGCAACTCTATGATCTTCAAGTTAAGCCCCCGTTAGCCATCCATGTAGCGCAAAACCAGAGCTACACCACAGAATATGAAAGATGGTTAAGTTCTTTCATGGGAGTTGAAGTAATCTAACGCTTTTTTTTGCAAATAATAAAAGCAATATAATCACTTGCATATTATTCACTTAACTGATAAAAAATCTATGGGAATTAACGAATCTATTTGTAACCGTAAACTACTTACTTTGCCTTTGGAATTTCTTCATAAGACTTTCAATTAGTGGTAACCTTATACACTTTGGTAAAAATCGTACTAACCCTTGAAAAATAATACTATTCGTCATTCCTGGTAATAAGGAAGTCTTAACTCCAAGAGAACTAAGAGTCAAAATAGCGACTTTTTCGGGTTCCATAAGGCCGGGTGTATTAATTCCTGAACGTTCTTGAAATTTAGTATTCATTGCTCCGGGACATACGGTTAAAACATCAACATTGTACTTTTTTAACTCTTGCGATATAGTTTCCCCAAAGTTTAACAGTGCTGCTTTACCTGCTGAGTAAACACTCCATAATGGCACAGAGGTATAAGCAACTGCAGAAGAAACTAAAATGACTCCACCCCGACCACGTTTAACCATCTCATTAACAAAAAAATGTGTAAGTGCCATAGGGGTTTTTAATATGGTTTCAAGCAGTTTACTTTGATTCTCCCAATCTTCACAATGAAATTCCCCAGTAATGCTATAACCGGCATTGTTGATCAATAACCCTACCTCTAATGGTCGAGTCACTTTTTTAATTTCAGAAATAGAATCTGAAGTTGATAAATCCGTCGCAATTGTTTTGACTTGAACATGATATTGATTCCTGATCATTTCTTTGGTTTGTAAAAGAGTCCTCTCGTCACGTGCAACTAATACTAAATGAACTCCCTTTTCTGCTAATAAGTGAGCAAATTGATATCCCGTCCCTGATGTAGCACCAGTTATAACTGCCCATGGACCATATTTTTTTATAAAATCATCCAATATAACACCTCCTGAGTAAATACTCAACATAGTTCAAAAATTCCCCACTCCATTTATCTCCTTCTCCTTTAAAGACGGTACCACTGTTATCATTATTACAAGATGCTAACAGTAACGAGAAACTCATAAAGTATTAATATCTTTTTCAAATTGAAAACCACCTTTACTAATTTTCCCAATAAATATATAAGTTCTCCTAAGAATAAATAAATCCTTCTTCAACTATTTTGCCCCGTTAGCCATCCATGTAGCGCAAAAACCAGCGCCACACCACAGAAAATGAAAGATTATTAAATTCTTTCATGGGAGTTCAACAACTTCTTTAAATCAATTCTTATGTAGGCTTTATTATAGGTCGTACCATCATCATTATAAAATATGGCTTTTTTTAAATATGGGTCGGAGATAGGTTCGTAACCGTGTTTGCTAATTAACTTTATCATTCTGGGATTTTCTATTGGGTCAACACTCACAAATATCTCAAAATGGCCTAAACTCTTTGCAATATATTCTCTATACCGAATCAAATCTGAACCTATACCATTGCCCCGATAATCCTCTTTTACATATAGGTCACTTAATTTAGGAAGCAAAGAGCCTTTTAATTTAAGAACTCCAAAACCCAATATAAGTGAGTCTTGTTCAGCGATTGCCAAATATACTTCCCTTTTTGCAAATTGCTTTAAATAATTCGTGAATAAATCTTTATTATTTCTAATATCACATAAATCTGATAAGTCGTTTTCATTCGCTAATCTTATTATGTAGTTCATTGTTATTTCCACTTCCTTATTCTTCAATAAATCACTATTATTAATATTCAATTCTTCCTTCAACTATCCTGCCCCGTTAGCCATCCATGTAGCGCAAAACCAGTGCTACACCACAGAATATGAAAGATGATTTAGTTCTTTCATGGGAGTTGAAGAGCAGCAATCTTTACGAAAACAGCCTTTATTTATCAGTACAATAATAGAGACATCGCCATACCGAATAAAATTATAAAAAGCATTTGAATTTAACATCAAATGCTCTCTCAAGTGGTGAACGATAACATAAACTTAAGGGCTCCCTAGTAGTATTCTATATCTTCCCCAGGTTACACAATTAAGTTTTTGAATCTCCCCTGCTTTGCTTTTTTATTAATTAAATCCAAAGTTTGTACTTTAGTTAAAACTTAAGTCAATATGCTCGAACGGCCAACAGATGATACTTGTTGTACCCATTATTTTTTCTTTAGGGATGAACCCTACCTCAGGAACCCTACTATCTTTACTAACCCGACGATTATCACCTAATACAAAGTAATTCCCTTCAGGTACGGTAGTTTCACCTAAAATTTGTTCTAACGTAAAATCATAAGTGAGTGACCCAGAATCTTTTAATTCCTTTTTGTATTGGTCTAAATAAGGTTCACTGTACTTCTCTCCGTTTATGTATAATTGATCATCCTTATACTCAATTTTATCCCCTGGTAGACCAATGATACGTTTAATATAATTTTCTTCTTCATTCATTTTAACAACAACAATGTCAAATCGATCAACCGACTTAAATTTCGGACCGATTTTGTTAATAATAACACGATCTTGGTCTTCAAGAGTCGGCATCATCGAAGCACCTTTTACGAGGACAGGGGTAAATAAAAACTGTTTGATGACAAACGCCACCAATAAGGCGAATGCAATTGCCTTTATCCATTCAACTAACTCATTTTTTTGTTTTCCTTGTACTTTTTCTTCCAAAATTTCACCTCCCAGTGTTTCTCTTATTTAATACGAAAAAAAAGGAAAATAGTTTCAATTTTATGTTCGTAATCCTATAATAATCCAACATAAAGGGCATTTCTATTTACATAAAGAACATTTTTAAAGGGAGACAAGTTTGTCTCCCTCTCCATTTATTATAGGCAGCCTTTTCAAGTCCTGGGACTCGTTCCAAGACTTCTTCCTCCGTCATTCTCCCAGCGATCAATGTCCCAAACAACATCAACATCTTCCCAGCCGTCATGTATTTCTCCGTTAGGAAGGGTACCAGTTCTTATTATAGAAATAATACATCATCCTTTTTTTATCAATTTCGCCTTGGCGTAATTGAGTCTGGGTTTTGAATTGTGCCGGCACAATTCATTCCTTTCAAAATCCATGACATCCGCCGGAGGCTTTATCTTCATTCAGTAGGTGTTTGAATGAATGAAGATAAATATTTCATGTTTCTATACTATGTAATGTTATTTGTTTTGTTCCCCAAATATGGGGGTTGTTTTGGAGCTGATAATCCAACAGCCACAAAACATAGAACCATTTCCATAGTTGCATACTCTTAAAATGAACTATCATAAAAATTACAGATGCAGGAACAGTCACTGGAATATCAGGGTATAACAAATTTACATATCCTCCTATACCAATCGCTAATAAGATGAAAAGGATACGTCTCTTTTTTGTACTTTCCTACAAAACAATTATCCAATCAAAAGGATTACTTTTAAGTCTGAGAGCATCTGTTGCAACTGAATCAATTATAAGAATTTTTATAGCTAATACAATTTTTCCGTAAAGTTAGGGTAGCGAATTAACTGATATGTTTTTTTCTGGAAGAAATTATACTGTTCAAGAATAAATAAAAAACATACTAAAATTAGTATGTTGTTCATAAGAAAGAGTGAAAGCTTTGAGGGGCTAATAAGATAGATACTTTCGTTTTATATTTTTCCTACCTAAAAATTCTTTTATATATTCAGCAGGTGTTATTACAAGTAAGCTTTTAAATTCTTTGTAATAATGTGAAGGATCATAGTAACCATATTGGTCAATGTTTACAGGTGTCTCTTCAAAAGAAAAATGTTGAAGTAAGAGTTGAATACGTATGAATTTACTTAGTTTTTTTGGTCCAAAACCTGTTTTTTTGTAGAAAATTTCTCGGATATATCGCTCAGAATAACCTGTTTTATGCTGAATTACATCTGGTAAGAACAGCCCATTATTTTCAATAATAGAATCAAAACAAGTAGCGAATATTTCATCACCCAAGCTTTTTTCCTTTTTTTGAGAACAAAAATACTCATTACAATTCTGCACTCTTTGTTCGAAATCTCCTGCTTCAAAAACAGCTTGTATAAATTTAGAGTCTAATGTGCAGCCTAATTCAACATTAACAAACGGTTGTTGAACAATTTGTTTTAATGCGCAATTGTATTGAATAATTGTTTGCTTTGGATTTAGTCGAACACCAAAATATTTACCTTTTGGGGTAAATGAATAAATTCCACGTGTAGTCGGGGTATTACCTAAGACAACCTTTTGATCCTTGCCCATGTAAAACATTAAATCTTGACAAGCATCAGGAATGACATGAATATCACTATTAATGCTTATTGGTTCAAACTCATAATATAATAGTATATCCTGGTTTAAATTACTGTTTGGAGTCATTTCTCTATAATACGTTTTTTGGACCAATTCAGGTTGGATTGGATAATAGCTACTCAATAAGCCGCCCCCTCACTTCACTCTTAGGTAAAATTAAAAGAATCCTTGCGCCTGTTCATTGTAACTAGCTAAGACACATTTAGTTGATTGATACGATTCTAAAGCTTTTAAATGATTTTCTCGACCGATGCCTGACTTTTTGTAGCCGCCAAATGCTGCACCAGCAGGGTATTGGTGATACGTATTAATCCAAACACGTCCTGCTTGGATCTCTCGACTTGCTTTATAGGTAACGTTTGTATTGCGTGACCATACAGCTGCCCCTAATCCATACATAGTATCATTTGCAATTTCAATCGCTTCCTCGAAAGTTTTAAACGTAGTCACTGCCAATACAGGACCGAAAATTTCTTCTTGGAAAATACGCATTTTGTTATCGCCTTTAAAAATAGTTGGTTTAATAAAATAACCATCTAAATTATCAAGGTGATTTTCGGCACCACCGATTAAACATTCTGCACCATCTTGTTTGGCAATTTCAAAATAAGAAAGAATTTTTTTATGTTGTTCTTCTGAAGCCTGTGCACCCATCATTGTTTCAAGTTCGAATGGATCACCAACTTTAATTTGCATTACTCGTTCAATGGCTTTTTCCATGAAACGATCATAAATAGACTCATGGATTAAGGCTCTAGATGGACAAGTGCAAACTTCATCTTGATTTAAAGCAAACATAACTAATCCTTCAATCGCCTTATCTAGATAGCCGTCATCAGCATCCATGACATCTTCAAAGAAGATATTAGGAGATTTGCCACCTAACTCTAGTGTAACAGGAATTAGATTCTCAGATGCATATTTCATAATCAGTTTGCCGACAGCTGTAGAACCAGTAAAGGCCACTTTGGCAATACGTGGGCTTGAAGCTAACTCTTTCCCTGCCTCTATACCAAAACCATTAATGACGTTTAATACACCTTTTGGTAATAGTTCTTGAATAAGTTCAACTACGAATAAGAATGATACCGGCGTTTGTTCTGCTAATTTTAATACAACACTATTTCCTGCAGCAAGTGCTGGCGCCAACTTCCAAGCTGCCATTAAAATAGGAAAGTTCCAAGGAATGATTTGGCCAACTACACCAATAGGTTCTTGGTAATGATAAGCTACTGTATCCTCATCAAAAGGTGTCACTTGCCCTTGTTGTGCGCGAATGGCACTTGCAAAATAGCGGAAATTATCAATTGCCAATGGAATATCAGCATACATAGTTTCACGAATCGCTTTCCCATTATCCCAAGTTTCTACCCTTGCAATTTTTTCAAGGTTTTCTTCCATACGATCAGTAATCGCTAGTAAGATACGTGCCCGTTCTGCTACAGGTGTTTTCCCCCAAGTTTTTTGGGCTTCATGAGCGGCATCTAATGCTAGCTCTACATCTTCTTTTGTTGACCGAGCTACACGTGTAAATACTTCTTTCGTGATAGGCGAAATATTATCGAAATACTCTCCATTTACAGGTGCTACCCATTCACCACCAATAAAATTGTCATATTTCTTTTTGAATTGAATGCCATATTCTTCAATATTCGGTTTAACATTTATCATATTATCGACCCCTTTAATGATGATGATTATGACGTTGTTCCTCTTTTGCAGGTACCTCATTTTGAATCTCAAAACTACTTACTACTAGTACACAAATCATTAAACCAGCCACAATGTAAATATGCTTTGGAATGGCTTTTATAAAGATAGGAAACATCTCACGATTCCATACACCGATAGAAATGATAGCACTTACAATAAACACCATTGTAAAAAAGATAATGCTAAACGTTAAATATTGTGTGGTCATTAAAGTTAGCATCGCGCCCATCATTGCTCCCATAAAACTAGATCCTGCACTTTCCATGAATAGGTGCATTGGTAAACCTGTTGACAGTAAATAGCCTAATGCAATAGAAATAATAATTGATGCTAAATAGAAAGGTTTGAAAGGTATTTAGTAAGGCTGTTTTCGTATAGATTGTTGCTATTAATACATAAAAACCAAGTTAATTCTACACATTTTGTAGATTAACTTGGTCTTTAGTAAATCCTTCTTTAACAAAAGCACACGTTAGTTCAAGAAGAACACAGTGGCAGTCTAGGATAGGAAAAAGTCTTAGATTGCCACTAGCTTATTGAACTACTTCACTGAACTATGGGACTCTATATCAAAATCCACATCCTGAATAAATTCTATAACCTCTCCATTAGGACTATGGACTAGAGCGTTTCTGATAACAAGAGGAGGCTCTCCGAGAGTTAGATTGTCTGCTTCCACATAAGGTTTTGCCCCATGGGCAAGTGCCGTTTGAAACGCTTTGTCGACATCTTCCACATAAAACGCTAGGTGAAGCATAGCTCCGTAAGCAACTTCCTCTTCCGTCCGCGCTTTCTTCCCTTGTGCTGGAATTACAGCATCGTCATCAAAAACCTCGAGACATGTTCGGCCGTCGGGAGAGATCAGCATCGAAGCTTCCTTGATTTGAAACGAAGGAAGGCTCCAATGATGTCCACGCTTAAATCCCAATGCTTCAATGTAAAACCGGATTGTTGCCGGATAATCTTTTGCCTGAATTGCAATATGAGCAAGACCTTTGATATTCAAATATCATTTCCCCTTTCTGATGAATTTAGTATAGAATAGTGTTGTAAGGAAATACATACAATAAAAAAGGAAATTATCGCATTACACTTTCCAAAAATAACGAAAATCAATTAATTTTATTCATTTTCGAAAATGCATTAGGAGGAATTATATATGGAACATTGGATGGATGAAACTGATTACCACATCTTGGGTCTTCTTCAGCAGAATGCACGTATCTCCATTTCACAAATAAGTAAAGATGTGTCCATGTCCCAGCCCTCGGTAAGGGAACGAATAAAAAGGCTTGAGGAGAAAGACATCATCTCGGGTTATACGGCAACCTTTCGCCATCAGGCGCTAGGCCGAGGGACCACGGCATTCTTTCTTATTAAAACAGAGCAATGTCAAGCACTGGTGGATTTTTGCGAACGAAATCCCGTTGTAACTGATATGTTTCGAATTAGTGGTGAATACAATTACATGATCAAGATTCAGACTGCTTCCATAGAGGATATTGGTCAATTTCAAGATTCTATTATAAAGTTCGGACCATCCAAGTCCCTTATCAGCTTGAAAAACCTGATTGAGAATCGGATTCTACTACAAGCACCATTCTCAAAATAACAAAAGAATCCTACTTATGCTAAACTGCTCCGTTAGTAGCTATATGCATTAAAAAATATATTTTTGTGCGATAAAACCATTAAAAAAGGGCCACTTGAGATGGAGTGACCCTTAGTAAAAAGAATAGGAGGTGTAAGGCTAAATTAGCTTTACCTTACTATTATTATGATGTGATAGATGGTCGCCCTCGCAGCCTGGTGACCCTTTATTAATTTCTTACATCAGAATGCCCCCACCTTACTGAACATTTTCTTTCAGATATTCACTCAATATAGTTATGAAATTTATAGTTTCACTTTGGTATCTCTGTTTAAAGTAACCTTCTACTCCATCTTCAACTTACCTGCACCGTTAGTTCAATAAGAAAAGCAAATCTAATAAAGAATAGTACATACTTATGATACGGTTCACCTTAATATAGTTAGTTTCCATTTTCTATATATATCCTTACCAGCGATTCATAGCTATTTTCACTCAGACAACGTATAATAAGAGAAGCAGAAGAAGAATTCATTTTTCCTCTAGTTAAAAAAAGAGGTGCAATTACTTGAAACAGTTTGAAACAGCATTACCTGAACAGTATGAAACATTAAAAAAACAGGCCAATTATACGTCTAGCTGGCGAGAGCGTTTAGACGCAGTCGAAATGTTATCGGCTTATCACCATGACAAAATCATAGATTTATTAAAAAATCGTATGCAGCATGATACTGTCAACAAGGTGCAATTAGCAGCCTATGAAGCACTCACGGCGTTTGGTGAGGACGTAGAGAAGCCATCACCTGCACGTTTTGATATTATCAAAGGCACAGACAAAATTTTCCTGCGGGTGAAAAAGAGCTTGCCGAAGGACCATACAGTGGCAGACTTTGCGGATAAACTAAAACGTATGCGTTTAGATGTCTTTGATGCGTATGAAGGCGACAAAGGTGTAGAATTTATGAACTGGTTAGAGGAACGTTGGGCAAAACTATAATCAGTAGTTTTGCGATTTATGAAGGAAAGTCATTCTCTCCGCTTGTGGAGCGAATGGCTTTTTCTTATCTTACGCTGCGGTTCATCGAAACTAATATTAAATTGTATTACTTCTTTTCTTGATCATCTATCTTTATTGTTTAATGATAAAACAAACACCTTATTAAACTAACCTACCCCGTTAGCCATCCATGTCGCTTAAAATCAACACTACACCACAGAAAATGAAAGATGATTTAGTTCTTTCATGGGAGTTCAATAAAAATAAGGCTATGTTATAAGAAAAGGTTGATTTATAACTTTAAGGAATCCGCTGTATACGTAAAATTTTATTCAAAATATGACCCAGTGCAATTTCTTTTGAACAGCATTGAAAGCTTTGTTGAATCTAAGGTCAAACGATAGTGCATAAAAAGGTGTATATGAATGAAATACAGAAAAACACTTAATACATTGGTATGACAACGTTTTAAGTGTTTTATTTCGTCCCAAAACTTTCATTTTGGAACGTTTATTAGGTTTATTTTGTATACTTTATAAATCTTTAATAAACTAAAGTAATTTTGATTTTAATAAAATAAAAACGTTTCTTAAACAATCGTGCCTGATTGAGGTATAAATATTATATTTTTGCTAGAACAGAGCTAACAAAATCAGTGTTTCTTCTGGATATTTGTGTTTATTATAGGTCAAGCCGTGATAGCTTACATTTCTTTCTGAGAGATCCTATTCTACTACGTCTTCTGTTATTTTCCCATCTAGATTTCTAATCGCATGCACCGAATTATCCTGAATGATGCCTGTTTCTACAAAACCAAATGAAGCGTATAATTCTTTAGCTATGACATTACTTTTATGATAAAAGAGATCTACATATTGCGCTTCCCCATATGGGATATTTTCAATATCCGCCAACATTTTTTCAAAGGCAAGCTTGGCATATCCTTTCCCCTGATAAATCTTATCAATCATAAAATGCCAAATGAAATAGGTCTTCTTCCCGTAATAAACTTCATTTTGAAATGATTCATGATCCGTCGTATCATAAATATACATCAAAAATCCAACCATCGTATTATTCGCATAAATAGCTAATGGAGAAGCTGGTATACCATCTGTGTTCAACATATGAGCGTCTGCGAAGCATCTAAGGTTAGTAGTTTCTAATATAAATTCTTTCTGGTTTTCTTCAACATCAAGTGCTATTACTTCATCTATGTTATTCCCGTCTATTTTTCGTAATTCAATCATCTTTTTATCTCCTCTCCTAAGACAAGCTACTTCCACACCTAGTCTAAAACATCATAACTATAATTTCCATAATTATTAAAACGAGGTATATAAATATTTACCTATGCTAACTCTTTTTCCCCTGTGAATTCTAAACCTTGTTCCGTAAAATGGCTCGATTGTTGAATAATGAAAATGTACCCAAAGCGTCGTTTGGAACAATTCATTCCTTAACGTTGTAAATCTTCACAAGTCTGGCTCCCTTTATTGAACTAACCTACCCCGTTAGCCATCCATGTAGCGCAAAACCAGTGCTACACCACAGAATATGAAAGATGATTTAGTTCTTTCATGGGAGTTCAATAAAGAAAAAAAGAGCTGCATATGCAACTCAATGTTTTTCAAGTAAAGCACTCTGTTACTTTAAGTACAGTTTTTCACAAACTCTTTAACCAATCTTCGTAGTGATTCAATTGTTCATTGATAGTGACAAACTTTAAATCTTCATCACAATTAAATATATCAACCAAATCCTCCATTTTGGCTTGCCTTCCCAAATGCAGCTTGTAGGCTAACCGTCCAATTCCCATTGAAAGCGCCATTGGAGACGGATAAACATTCAATGCTGCACCATTACACTGGATTTGGATGTTCTTTTGTTCAAGGTAATGTCGAAGTTGTTCTAATGCCTCAAAGCAGTTTTCACTTTTAAAACTGATAACCTCATCGGTTAGTTTCATCTTTAACAATACAAAATCCTCGTCATCTGGTGCTTCTTCGCATATTTCCAGCAGTTCTTCTGTAAACTTGCCTTCTTCCCACAGAAGTTTGACGATTTTCTCCTCAAAACCCATTTACAACACTCTCTTCTTATAATTCCTTCTTGCCTACTCCTTTATTTCCACAAAAGAGGGCACTCTTCCTTCTTCAAGTAACCTGCCTCGTTTGCCATCCATGTAGCGCAAAACCAGAGCTACACCACAGAATATGAAAGATGATTAAGTTCTTTCATGGGAGTTCAATAAAGAAAAAACATACTAAGATTAGTAGTGCAGACCAAGGCATTGGTTCGTACTACTATTTTTTTATATAGTAGAGGTGAAGAATAGGTCGGGCAGCTCTTTGGATCTTGAATCCGTAAAAAAAACTGACCTACTTCACAACCTTATTTGAATCAGGTTTAAGTATGTTGGATCCTTTGAGATCGTGTATAAGAAATGGGAATCAATAAGGCTAATGTGAAGACTTCAAAACACATAGGGAGGGAGAACATGAAACATGTCATCGCCTTTGATATTAGTATGGGAAAGAGTTATATGGTTGTCTATAACGCGCTGAAAAAATGTCAGTTGGAAAAGGAAATTGCGCACAATCGTCCGGGATTTATGGACCTTAAAAAGTTAATTGATGACTTAATTGAAGGATATGATGAGCAACCTCATATCGTATTTGAATCTACAGGAGTCTATTCAAGAACATTGGAACGTTTCATGCAAGAGAACAACTATAGTTATTGCCTATTAAATCCCTTGGAAGCAAAACTCCAATGTGATTCCTTACGGATTCACAAAACGGACCGAAGTGATGCACATCAATTGGCACTCACACACTTTACGCACGAAAGACGGATTGAAACAGATTCCAATGATGTTTACCGTCAGTTAAAACGATTATCGAGACACTACAGCGAATTGGATGATGAATTGAGCGTCACCCGCAGTCGATTGCATAAGGTCGTCCAGGAAACATTTCCTGAACTCGAGAATATTTTCACGACCAAGTCTGAACTGTTCCTAAACGTAGTACAATTATACCCTCATCCAGATCTAGTCTTGAATCATTCAAAAACAATCATTAAAAATCGAATACTCGCAAACACAAATAAACGAATGGCAGTAAACAAAGCAGAAGAAAAAGCTGTTGAATTAATAGAGGCCGCAAAGCAATCTTACCCCGCCGCGTCTTCAACAGATGTGGTTTGTGATCAAGTTCGTGTATATGCTAAACGGTTTCAAGAGCTTCTCCTTCAGAAAGAACAATGTATCAGTAAAATGGAGTCGATAGCCGAAAGGCTTGAAGAGTATAGCATAATACGTAGTATTCCGGCTATTGGAGCTAACTCAGCTGTCAGAATCATAGCAGAAATTGGGAACATTCAGAGGTTTGACAACAACAGACAGTTGAATGCCTATACAGGTATTGATATTAGGCGGTATCAATCCGGGAAGTTTATAGCTAAAGACAAGATTAATAAACGCGGCAATAAACACCTACGTAAAATAATGTATCTAACCGTTCAGAACATGATTAGACAGCGACGATTTGGTGGAAATCACATCGTTGAGTACTACGATAAATTAAAAACGCAACCCTATAACAAATGTCATAAGGTTGCCTCCATCGCATGTGTAAACAAGTTATTGAAAACGATCTTCTTTCTTGTCACACATAATCAAAACTACGACTACAGGTTGGCTCCCTAGTACAGTCGTAGCATCAGTTTAACATACTAAAGACTTATGAAAAATCGAAAAATCACTAGGCTTATTCGGCATGGCCCAATTTATCAAAATAATATCAGAGAGTTAAGAAAGTTATTATAGATACTTGACTAATCGTAAGAAAAGAGCTGCCTATGCAACTCAATGATCTTTAATTAACGCACCTGATAGTTGAAGATCGTTCCAACATTATTGCCAAAGAAAAAAGCACACCGTTGTTCAATAAGATTAAAAAGAGATTTAGTTACCAATTCTATTTATAACAACTTCAGGAGTGCTTTGTAAATTTTTTACTTCCATAAACATATTTAAGTTATATACAAAAACCATACTTTGACATTGTCTAAAGCATGATTTTTATTTGAACTAATATAAAACTGCTAAGTTGATTTTTTAGTTCAGCTATTTATTGAATTCATTAACTGGAAGAAGTATTCAGGTTTATGAGTCTTATTTAGGTTATACCATGAATGTAATGTGTCGGGTGCAAATACATCTAATTTTTTCAGTACTTCCATCGTAAATTCTAGGGGTGCTACTCCTGATGCAGTAATCAAATTCTCACCAGATACCGCAGATCTCATCTCATAAAATTTTTCTCCTTTATAATTTGGACAGACCATTTTAATATACTCTAAGTCATTGCTTGTGTGTTTTCTAGAATCTAAGTATCCCATATTCGCAAGGGCCTCAGTTGCACCACAAATTGCAGCAACAATAGTACCAAGCTTTAAAGCTTCTCCAATTCTTTTTAAGATAGGTTGATGAATATCTTCTCTCCAAGTAGTCCCTCCTGGTAAAATTAAAAGATCATTACTCTCAAGAGTACATTCATCAAGAGAAATATCTGGTTTTATGCTCAGGCCTCCCATAGTAGTAATCATTTCTTTATTAGCTCCTACTGTAATTACTTTTAAAGGTGCTAAATCTTTTTTGAAATATCTTCCTGAGTTTAGTTCAGCAATTAAATATCCATATTCCCAGTCCGACATTGTATTAAATACATATAGAAAAACTTTTTTTGTTTGCATCCAATAACACTCCAATCACAATTGATATAGCTATTATAATATAACTTCCCTGACAGTTAACGTCAGGGAAGTTATCATACTTGATGAAATTTTATTAATTCCGACAGAACTTCAATAAGTCTTTTCTTAAGACTTATTGGCTCAATAACTTTAATAGATTTATTGTACGGTAAAAGTAAATAAGGTACATATGTATGTATCATATCTTTTTCAAGAAGAAAAACTGCTTGATTTGAAGTCCGTTCTTGTAAATAATGTCCTAAAAACCAATGTTGGCAAATATCATCCAACGCCCTTGTATTCCCATTAATAACCAAAGGGATAATCCCTTCCTTACCTTCTATAGTTGGAAGGAGATTGTCCATAAAAAAGTCACGTGCTGAAAAATTTTCTGGTCGGTTAAACTTATTTTCAGTTAGCATTAAGCTTTCAATTCGATCTACTCTAAAGCTACGGATATCATTCCTAAGATGACAAAATCCAATCACATACCACTTATTATTCCAATAAATAATTCTGTACGGATCAACCAATCTAAATGTTGATTGTTCTTCGCCACTTTTAAGGTATAGAATTTTT
This sequence comes from Lysinibacillus xylanilyticus, assembly GCF_001183605.1. Lineage (GTDB taxonomy): Bacteria > Bacillota > Bacilli > Bacillales_A > Planococcaceae > Lysinibacillus > Lysinibacillus xylanilyticus. Next base: position 1,728,736 of record NZ_LFXJ01000005.1, read on the forward strand.
ACAGAGTATCCGTCAGCTACGGCCTGCTCCACTTCCTTCAAGGAAGGCTCCATAGAGATGGAACTTAATCGACTTATTACTTCAAGACTGGTTAAACGTTGGTTTATCTTTGTTTCCTGTTCTTGATTTGAATATCTGCTTAGCTTTAATATAGCCCTATTTAGTGCTTCACCTCCATAATATCCGGCTTCTTCTGCAAAAACAGCAGCGTGAAATAGTGAGGCTTGCTCCTCAAAATCAAAAAAAAGAGGAGCTTCAATAAAATTGTTTAATAAAGTGTATCCACCATTATGGCCTGTTTCTGAAACTATAGGTACTCCACTTGTTGAAAGTGTATCAATATAACGATACACAGTCCTTATATTCATTTCTAACCTTTCTGAAATTTGTTTTGCAGTAATTTTTTCACTTGAATTAAGCATCCATAGAATTGCTAGTATATTGTCAATTTTAGGCATATAAATCCACCTCTATATAGAATTTATTATCTTTCATATAAGTTTATTTTTCTTAATTAGTAATAAGTAAACTTTAGTTTATCATTTAAATTTAACTTATTTCCTTGAATTAGATTATCCTGTCTTGTTAGTTTAAGTATAATTCTTAACAATCTATTTCTGATTTTTAGTATAACCCATCAACTGCGCCGTTAGTTCAATAAGAAAGCAACTCAATGATCTTCAAGTAAAGCACCCCGTTTGTGGAATAAGAAGGTATAGGTATAAATCATCTGTTACCAAACTGATAGCTTTGTTCTTGTATCATTTTTATCAGTAATGTATTGGAGATTTCCAAACCCTTTTATCTTTGCATTATCATATAATCTTTCAAGTTTTTCACTGTCCTTACAATAAATCGTGACATAAACTGAATCCACAACTAATAATACGAGTTCACAATCACTATTAAAAAAATCCCTATACGTTTCAATTAATGATGGATTATTCTCTTTTGAGTAGGCTTTTAAGTCCACAAAAATGAGATAATATCTATTATCTTCTAAAAGTTCTTTAAGGGTTAAGCCTTCTATCCAGTTTACCTCATCTGTGAATAGTAGTTTTCCTAATTCATCATCCTCGACTAAATATGATTCCTCGCCTCCACTTAGCCAAATGAATTTAGTAATTTCAAAGGGTGTTAATACCTCCCAAAGAAACCTTCCGTATTCATTGGGAATTTCAAAACTGATTCCTCGTTTCATTTTTTCTCCTGGCTTTATTTTATTGAATTAACCTGCCTCGATAGCATAAAAAGCAATCGCTCTAATTGAACAATCACTCCTGCTAGTGAAGTAATTAAGGTTTGATAATTTCCCCAGAATATTCTCTTAAATGTTCAATGGCCAGTGTTACTGCACCTTCCTCTGTCTCAATCAAAGACAATCCATTTTTAATAGGACTCCAATACTCATATCCGCAGTCTTCCTGCCACCTATATAATTCTGTGGTAAAAAGACCATCCTTACGTTTAATAATTTGAACTTTATATTGATTACTCGGAGACAACATTTCTTTTAGAACTTGTTCCATTAGCCCACCATCTTTCCTGGTAATAATGTGAATAGTATAGTATTTCTTCTTCAACTAACCTGCTCCGTTAGCACAATAAGTTCAACAAAAAAGGGTTAAAACATCTAAGACTGACGCCTTCAAACGATTAATCTACTTCAATTTTTCAATTGATGTTAGGGATATTTTTTTTGTTAATCCCAAATTATCTGTTTCAGCTTCTAACTCTTTTTCATCAAATGGACCAAAAACTTGATGATTATTTACATCAATAATCCAATATGAAATTTCTTTATTAGAAAGCTTTTCAGGTGGCTTTTCATAACCTTTTTCATCAACCACTAATACTAATTGTTTGGTAACTATATAATCTTTGTTCCACCAAACATCTGTCACTTTAGCTGGAACATATAAATAATTTACAATTGTTTCATCATCAGATTGTACAGGCTTATCTCCATAGATTGCGATTTGATGAGCTGATAGTCGGTCAATTCGATATCCATTTTCTAAATCGATTGTATAATCAGCCATCCCAGCACAGCCAGTTAAAAATAAACATAGCAATATTAATATCACTTTTTTTATCAGAATCACACCCCTCTCAAATATGTAACGACATATTAGACATTGGGTTTCATTTCCACCTCGAACTATACTCCTTATTTAACTAAATGCTCCGTTAGTTCAATAAAGAAAAAAGAGCTGCCTATGCAACTCAATAATCAATAATTAACGCACCCGCTAGCTTAACAAGTGTTAAACCTTATTTCACCATAAATATATTCAGTATTCCGAGTTGTAATTAGCGAAAAAAGGAAATAATAAAACTAAAAAAACACAATATAAAATCATTATCGAAACAGTATAAGAAATGGATAACGATAATTGAGTTGATATGATTGATCCAAATAAACACAATGGTAGAACAGATAACAAAGACAATATAATCCTTGAAAAGAATATTATCCTATGCTCAGTACCACATTGATTGCATTGAATAGGTCTGTATGCTAAAAAAATAGATTTTATGATTTTACTCCATTTAAATTGAGTATTACATTTATCACATTTCTGTAAACTCATATATTCATCTCCTCCTATGTAAGAATCATTACAACTATCTTATCAATTCTCTTGTCCGAATTGGTTTTAATATCCAATTCACTTCAACTAAACTGCATCGTTAGTTCAATAAAGAAAAAAAGAGCTGCCTATGTTATTTGGATTAAATTTGTATAATTAATTCACTTCTTTAGTTAAAAATTTTTCTCCAAAAGTTGTAAGTCTGGCTTTAGATAGGTCAACAGAGTGAACTCTTTCATCGTAATATGTATCATCATCCCCAAACCAATAAATAGTAACATCAGCAATATATGTTCTATCATGCATATACTCAATAAGATCTGCCCACATGTCTAAATTTAAATTGTAATCTGTATGAACAGGTATATTTCCATTTTTGATTTCATTTAAGATATTAAGTATTATTTCTTTGTTTTCCAATTAACAACACCACCTTCCTAAATACTCTATGAATTCCAGTCTATAGTATATATAAAACCTTCTCAAAGCATTGATTTACATAATCACTATTAATCCATCAATCTTTTTGGAAACGATCAGATGGGAGACTACCATTTAAAATATCTTCCGTCCTGCCATAGCAATTCTCAATAAACGTATCACAAACTCAATGTAATTTCGTTAAATTCAAATATGCATTACTTGTTTGCAAAGAATCGTATGTCCAGGTGATTTTTTCGAAGCCAATTCGAGAAGCAAGTTGTTTTGTTGTAAAAAAAACAGCTAAGCACCTATTTGCTTAGCTGGGTTTATTTTAAAATTATGCCTTAATTCTTCCCATGACAATCGTATTATAATAGTTGCCATCTGAAAGGAGTTTATCATTTTTTAAGACGCCTTCAACTTCAAAGCCAAGCTTTTTATAGAGCAAAATCGCTTTGTCATTTGTCTCTATAACATTCAAAGCCATTTTTTTAATATCATTTGCATCAGCCCACTCTACCGATGCTTTTAAGAAACTTTTGCCTATTCCAAAGCGCCAAAACTCCTTTAATACACCAACACCGAATTCTACTTTGTGAGCAATTCTTTTTAATGGAGACCCCGCACATCTAGAAAATCCGATGATTCGATTATCGACCACTGCCACTAAACACAAATTCCTTGGACTTTCTGTGTCTTTCTTAATGATCTCTTCGAATTCTTTCGTATCGATAAAGCCTTCCCCTTGTTCTCTATCGAAGTTTTCCGTTTCACCATCAAGCTGTAACCTTAAATCTGATAATGCTTGGGCATCTTCTATATTGGCGGATCTAATTGTATAATAAAGTTCATTTACATAAAATTCTTGGCTGTTTACAAGCATTATTGAACCCCCTCTTTACTTCGTATTAAAAAAGAAAGTGGCTGAATTTTCACGAATCGATTGTTCCAAACGGACTCGTGGTGCTTTATAATTTGCAGTGCATTTAAAACGTGACTATCTAGTGTGGTATGTGCACCTTCAACTAACATATTATGATGGTATCCACGGCTATAGGCATTTCGGATGGTCGTATCAAGACAAAACTCTGTTTGAGCACCAGCGAAAATAAGCTGCTCAATTTGTTGTTCCTGTAAGTATTGAGCCAACTCCGTTTGATAAAATGCATCCCACGTTGTTTTTTGAATTACTTTATCCTCTGGTTGTCGTAAAAGCCCGTGATATAGATCCCAGCCTGGCTTGCCGAACGCAAAATCGTCGTCTTGATTTGAATCCGTATGCTGGATAAAAACAATCGGAACTTCGCTGTGCCGTGCCCAAGTTATTAACATATTAATGTTTTCTAATACTTTTTCATAATCAAATAAGTAGTTTTCACTATCCAAAAAGAAGGCTTCCTGTATATCCACTATAATTAGAGCTTGCTTCATTCTATTTCTCCTTTAAGAATCTGACTTTAATTCTCTTATTGTACAAAAATTCATTTTCCATTTAAAGTGAATTATAGGAAATGAATGATCTTATGCCAATTTCGTTGTGCATTACGCTAATTTCGACTCATTTTTTTGTAAACTAGCGTTCCCCTTTCGCTTTCTAAAACATCTACTGAGTAAAGATAAAGCCCCCTCCATAATCCATGAAGGGGGTAAACAACATTTTATTTCATTAATTCTTCAACAAATTCAACCGGTACATATGTTTTTGTTGGTTCTAATAAAGCTGGTGCTACTTTAAAATAACGAAGTGCTTTATTATAGCCATATTCTTTTTGACCACGTGTAATTGTATAAGATAATGCGCCTTTAGAGATAATAGCGCCTTTTCCTGTTGATTCTACTTTAAAGCCTAACTCTTCGGCAATTAAACGTAGGGGTACCATTTTAGTACCTTCAACCTCATAAAAGTCATTGTTAATAATCTCTTGTACAGCAGCTTTAGACGGATCCGTTTCACCAGGCTCTTGTGCAATTGTATCTAAAACGACAACTTTAGAAGGTGGTGTTTGTGCTGGGATACTCATTGTTGCAATTGTATAGAACACTAGTAAATGTTGTTCTGCTAAATCCTCAGTCTTCACTTTTTTACCAGATAAGCTAAGTATTTCCGTTTCTTTACCAACATTCAATTTTAACGTATTATCAGTATTCACTAATTCTTTATTGAAAAAGTCTACTTCTACAGTTCCCATTTCTTTTGTTTCAACAATAATTACCTCTGGGTTATATTGTGGTGGATAAATCATAAGCATTGGCTTATTAGCATATGTGTATGCCGTTACTTTATCACCTTTTTGTAGTTTAACTTCTTTACCGGTATTATCGAAAACTAGTGTATCGTCATTTACGACAAAAACATTTGTGTTTTCGTCCTCTTTAACAGTGTAATATGTTGAATCCTCACGTTTTTCAACATTCTCAATTGTTCCAGTTATTTTAATAAAAATAGGTTGAACTTGTGGATTTTGCTCATTATTATCAGTAGCGTTCGTCACAACCGCTTCTCCTTCGTTTGCTGATGCAGTTGGAGCAACTACAGCGCCCCCGATTAATAATGCTGACATGGCAAATGGTACGACTTTCGTCATTTTCATAAAAAAGCATCTCCTTCATTTCACGAATTCAAAGTAGTAGTCGGATATAAAAGAAAAAGGTTACAGCATTGCCAACATTTTTTCATTCCGCTAAAAAAAGCCGTGATTCTTTTACGATGAAGAATCACGGCTTTCACTTATACTATTTGGATGAGTATTTTATTCGGTTCGGGGGTATTCATTCATCTTCCGCGGGTATCTCTCTTCTTCGCGTAGCTATTCATTCGACTTCCGCGAGTATTTCCCTGCTTCCGGAGTATTCACTCTTTTTCCGCGGGTATTCACCCTGCTTCCGCCAGTATTTACTCTGCTTCCGCGAGTATTCATCCTGCTTCCTCGAGTATTCACCCTACTTCCGCGGGTATTTACTCTGCTTCCGCGAGTATTCACCCTGCTTCCGCGGGTATTCACTCTTCTTCCACGGGTATTCACCCTGCTTCCGCGTGTATTTACTCTGCTTCCGCGTGTATTCACCCTGCTTCCGCGTGTATTTACTCTGCTTCCGCGTGTATTCACTCTTCTTCCGCGAGTATTCACCCTGCTTCCGCGGGTATTTACTCTGCTTCCGCGAGTATTTACTCTGCTTCCGCGAGTATTCACCCTGCTTCCGCGAGTATTCACCCTGCTTCCGCGGGTATTCATCCTGCTTCCGCGAGTATTCATCCTGCTTCCCGCAGGTATTGCATATAATCACATTCATTTAAAACATAAAATGAAGTAGGTTTAATATACGCTGTATAAAATATTCACGTTGATTTTGTTTTTTTCTTAATTTTAGAGCCACATCTGGAAGATCGGTAATGACTCCATTGACATTTTTCCGAATAAAATCGTGTAATGATTGATCTTTATTTAATGTCCATACAAACAAATCAATTTTTTGTTGCTTCATCTCACCGATAAGCTGATCTGTTACCCATGCTTCCTCAAGTGAAATAAAATCAACCGTTTCATCCATTGGACCAATATTTAATGCATAGACAATCCCAACACGTAAGTTCGGTGCCAATTTTTTTAACTGTGACATCATTTGTGGATCTGATGATTGCACATAATACTTATCGAGCACCTTATAAGCTTTTAGTTTTTCTACTAACTTGGGTAATACATCTTCCGTTTCTTTACCATGAACTTTCAATTCAATCAGTAAGGAAACATTCAGTGCTTTTGCTATTTCAATAAAATCATCTAAAGATGAAATTTTGTCGTTAAAGCCATTCGCATGAATCGTTAACGTCTTTAATTCACCGAGCGTCATATTGGCGATTACACCATTTTTACCTGTAAGTCTTCTTAATGTTCGATCATGAAATACAACGAACTGTCCATCTACCGTTTGCTGAATATCTGCCTCGATTAGGTCTGCACCAGCACTTGCTGCGCTGACAAGGCCACTGATTGTATTTTCCACATTACCCTCCGTGTAACCACGATGAGCAATAATTTTGGTATCTGGTGCATAGACACTTTTCTCTAACGAAATTATGTTTATCACACTTAATGCGATGAAAACAAACAAAACGATGAATAACAATGGCTTATTGCGCCTTCTCCGAAATTTCGGTGTAAACCTTGACTTGCCTAAAGGCGTATTATAAGTAAAAGCCACCAAAACTTGTGAAAACATTGCTTGCAGTAAACTAAATAACACAACGAAGACTATTTCTAAAAAAGCAAGAGTAATCGCCGCTGTGACCAGTGCTGTACTCGGTATCAAACGCTCCAAAATGTATAATGGCAAGGAGCTTATAAGTGTAATTCCAAGCATCAACAGCAAATGAACCGCAACAAGCATAGCTAATAATCCAAGGAGTTTAAACAAGCCCTGCTTTGATAAACGCCAACTCTGTATTAAAGAACGAAATAATGATATGTTGGGCTGTATTGCAAAAATCGGCAATGCCAAAATGCTACGTATACCCACTATTATTAAAACTATTACTACAACAGCATAAAGTAAACGACCAGATTGACTGCTCATTATTTCATCATTAAAAAAATGGGGGATGGACATTGCTTGAGTTAACGATAGTGGAAATATAAATGAAGCTAATGGCCATAAAAGTGCAATATAAAGAAATAATAAAATGACTTGAATACTAAAAAAATAAATAACCTTACGATTGAGCTGCTGCCATATGTCTAGATATCGATAGCGAATTCCCCGTTGTTGATAAAAGGCCATTAAAAAAAGAAAGCCCATTTCATAATAAATAAATAACAACATGAGCATGAACAAAAGAATAATCATCGAGATGACAAAGGGATGCACCATAAAACTTTGAATATTTTGCTCGGTAATATGTGTGAAGCCCGTTACTCGCAGCATAAGCTTAAATACGATAGCCGTCATAGGAACAATTAATAAAAACTGAAATAACTTAATCAGTGCGAAAACCTGTATATAATCGTAGCGATACAAATAAATATTGTAGACGGCTTGTCGCATTACTTGTCCCTCTTTGTGCATTTCCCCACCCCAGTCATACCTATCGTATCCCCTATCTTAAGCATCTTTACGAATTTTATAAGCTCTTCCTATATGATATGTAAAGCAATTTATTTTAAATTACTTTTCGCATTTGAAATACAATTTGTTCCATATAATATGCGAGGAAAAATGATAAGATTTCTGTATTTTTAGTGTCTATAAATATTTTCTTGAAACTTTTTTGTATGTAACTCAGTAAATAATAGAATCGATACAAATTAAGGGGGCTAATAATTATGAGACAAACATTTTTTAACTTTGGAGATATTAGTACAACCGTACTTCTTGTAATTTTCCTGGCCCTATTTTTCGTGATGATTAATATGATTAAAAAAATGAAATCTACAGCTCCTGTGCCTCCCCAAGAAACTCTTCAGCAAAAAGTAGATGATTTAACAACACGAGTGACAACACTAGAACATCAAGTAAAAAATTTATCAGAAAGGCGCTAGCTCCTAATAAATATTGATGAATGAAAAAAACGCTGTAAAGTTTATTCTTTACAGCGTTTTTCATAAACGATACGGCCATCAACAACCGTATATGCGACTTTTATTTGTGGAATGTTCTCAATATCTATTGTAAAAAGATCTTCTTCTAAAACTGTGAAGTCTGCTGTATAGCCCTTTTCAATCTTTCCTCGAACATGGTCTTGAGCTATTATTTGTGCAGCTCCTACAGTATAGAGTCTTACTGCCTCAAAACGTGAAATCTTCTCTTCTGGACCGTAGCCGTTATGGGATTCCCCAAAATTCCGTCTTGTTACTGCAGCATATATACCAAATAAAGGATTTGGCACTTCAATCGGGGCATCACTGCCACCCGCAACAACTAATCCACGATTTAACAGCGATTTTAATGGGTGCAAACCTTTCGCTCTTTCTTCTCCTAGCCTAGCTAGTTCCGCCGAATACTCACCCTGCACAAATTGAGGCTGCATATCTATTGCGACAGGCAATGCAGCAAGTTTTTCTAGAATATCTTCATCAATCAAGCTGCAATGAATAACACGATCTAATTGTCCTTCGCGGGGTGGATAGGCGGCAAATACTTTTAAAATTGTTTCAATGGCTAAATCACCAATGGCATGAACCGCCACTGTTTGTCCATACTGACGTGCAAGTTTAACATATTCCGCTAATTGTTCTGTTGAATGTACAAGCATACCGTAATTGCCTGGCTCATCGCAGTATGGTTCTCGTAGGGCAGCAGTTCGTCCTCCAAAGGCACCATCGATAAAGATCTTCATTGCACCAAACTCTAGATACGGAGAAGATAGTTCCTCCATCTTGGCAACTTCCTCAAATACCGTGTGGTGTTGTAATAAATGAACTTTAAACGATTGCTTTGCCTCGACAATCTTCCGAAAAGCATTTATTGGTTGAAACGGTGGCCCGTAGTAGCTTAAATCCTCAGAATGGCCACCCACTAAACCATATGATTGCAAGGATACTACCGCCTTTTCAAGAGCATCCTCAATATACTCAGGAGTAATATGAGGCATATGGTTTACAATCATATACAATGCTGCATCCTTTAAGACTCCCGTTAGCTGTCCATCCACCTTATCAATGACGCCACCTTCTGGAGATGATGTGTCCTTTGTAATTCCCGCAAATGCCAGCGCTTTGGAATTAGCCAGAATTAAATGATGGCAGCTTCGCTTAATAATTAAATGGGCATCCCCTAGAGCATCAAGCTCCGCTAATGTTGGGAAAATAGGATCTTCAAATTGTGTCTCATTAAGGCCTATAGCAATCACCCATTCATCAGTGGGAACTTCTAGCATCCGTTCACGAATAATTACCAGTAGCTCATCCTTACTTCTAACGTTCGAGACATCAATATGCTTTAATTTCTCCCCGTAGCCAATAATATGTAAATGACTATCGACAAAGCCTGGATACATTACATTTCCTTGTAAATGTCTAATAGAAGTAGCTTGTGGCGACAAGCTGTCTACTGAGCCTGTCGCCACAATTTTTCCTTCTTTTACAAGGACTGCTTCAACTGTTTCGCCAACTTGCGCCATTGTGTAAATTTTTCCACCTGTCCATAACGTTGCCAAAACAATTCCTCCTTTGCAATCGCTTCTAATCAATTATGCCTCGGCATAATTGTAGCTGTCGCTTTGCTTTCGCTACAGAAAACATTTGCCGCTGTCGCGCAAATAAACAATGCGTCCGGAGGCTTTAACTTCTTTCAGCGGGTGTTTGGACCCCACTGAAAGAAATTAAATGTGCTTGTTCTAAGCGACGACGTACAATTACGCCAAACCATGCTGCCAGAACAGCTTTCACAATACCTACAACTATAAATGGTGCTGCACCACCCATAAATGCAGCTGTCCAAGTTAAATCTCCGACAATTTTTAACCAAGCCGTTCCAAACGCCAATGTCACAACCATCCCAATCACATTCGCAATGATGGCTTGGAAAATTGTAATGCCGAATTTATCTAAATATAAGCCCATAATGATTGCACTAACTAGGAATCCAACAATATAGCCCCCTGTTGGACCAATCAAAATTCCAATTCCACCCGACATACCTGAAAATACCGGAAGACTAGCTGCACCAAGTAAAATATAAAGCAGTACTGATAATGTACCAAGTCTTGTCCCTAAAATCGTTACAACTAAGCCTACTGCTAATGTTTGTCCTGTAATTGGAATAAGTGGTAGCGGAATTGTTACTTGTGCAAGAACAGCAATAATCGCTGCTCCAAATGCCGCTAACACATAATTGTATGTACTACTCTTTTTCAAACTAAATTGCCTCCCTTTGTATGTTAACTCATGCTGAAAACAAGTTAACACAAAGATAATGCAAATAAAAACTGTTGTCAATCTATTTCGAAAAATTGCTATAAAAAAAGAAATTGCTATAGTGAACTAGCAATTTCTCTTCACAAATTACCAAAGCGGATCATTGATAGGATCATTTTCTTGTAAATCAAAGACATATGGTGCTAATAGACGATAATAAATAAGAACACCAACTATAAAGAAAATAATTCCAATCGTAATATTATCAAAAACAAATTGCATAAAAACGAAAAAAGGAATTGGAAATGTTAAAATGCCACCCATTTTCATAGATTTTTTTGTGCGATATTGTTTTTTCCCACAATAAGGACATTCCAGTTGTCCATTTTTTCGGTACATTTTTCGAGCTTGGTTCTCCGACCAAGTTTCCCCACACTCAATGCACACTGGTAGACCATATCCTTTCTTAATTAATACGCGTTTAACAATAAAAGCAATCCCTACAAAAAAGCTAAAAAGCAATATACCATTTACTAAATCGTATTGTAAAAATGTCCATATACTCCATGTGTCCGATTTTTGCTGTAAGCTAGATGCCTGATGACTTCCTGAATTTCTATTGTGTGATAATAAATAACTAAAACCAATGACAAAAAGCGTAAACGTTGCTAGTACCACGCGATATTGCCACGGACTACTTCTTCTTTGTTTAGTTTTACTACGAGCTTTTTGGGCAATCATTAATTTCTTCTGATCTGTAAGACTTACATCTCGAAGTTCATTTAGCACCTCTTCTTTAAATTGATTCATGGCGTAACACCTCCCAATCATAATCACCGATTGCTGTTGCAAGTTGCTTTCTAGCACGCTGTAATCTTGTGCGTATCGTTGCCTCTGGACAACATACGAGCTGTGCAATTTCTACTGTCGTCATATCCTCAAAATAATAGAGAATCAGCACTTCCCTATATGCCACCGATAATGTAAACAAAGCTTCCACTAGCTCTCGTTTTGTAGACTTTGCAAGAAATTCTTTTTCAGGCGTAACCGCTGTCGTACGTCCTGTTATTTTTTCAAAGAGTGTCAGTCGTTTACTTTTCCAGCTACGCAAATAATCGTGGCTTCGATTGACCGTCATTTTCACTAAATATGTACGTAATGATGATTCTTGACGAAATTGCTCCTGCTTTTGATAAAAAGCGATAAACACATCCTGCACAATGTCTTCTGCTGTTGCTTCATTTTTCACATATAAATAAGCAACCTTTAATAAATAGTCACCATGCTCGGCAATAATTTTTTCGATATCCATCGCTGTCCTCTCCTTCTTTCTAAACTATTGACGGAAGCCACTTCATTTCCGATTCATTTTTTCTAAAAATTTTTTAAAAGAAAGTCTTTTTTTCATATTAAAAGCGTATTCGAGAATTTTCGAATACGCTGGTTTTCAAGTGGCAAATACATAAAAATCTACCTTTATAACGTTTCAATTTTTTGAAAAATCTCTTTGTAAAGGGTATCTAACTCTTTTTCATCTTTTAAATAGAAATACCAAGCATCTTCTCTATTTGCATCTACATCAGATAAATAAATTGTCGTATGTGAACCATTATTTAATGATTCCCAATGAGCTGTTTCATAGGTAAGCCCCTCTCTTGTGAATGGAAAATGACGTTTTGTTGAATCAAAAAAAATAATAGGTATTTTAGAATTATTATAAACTTTAACAAATCTATCTTCTGATGCTTCATCAAACATCACTGGTGTTATTATAACAGCATCAAAATTTGTTGATATATGCAATGTATCTTCACTAAATTCATTTAATGAAATTGGTTGGAAATGAATTTTTTCGTTATTTAATTTAGGAATATCACCAACTACAGCAATTTTTAAAGGTGCTCCATCATATTTAACTTCATCATTTGAACACGCAACTAAAAATAACAAACTTAATATTAATAGAATTTTTTTCAAATTTATTCCCCTTCGTTTTATTAACTAAGCTTACTTATGTTTCTTTCATTTATATTATCATTATACAAATATTCTCAAAAACTTTATTATGCTATCATTTTTCTTCGGTGCGTTAATAGACGTTCTATATCCGCATTGGATAAATTTTATAATTCCAGTGATAATCTCAACTCCCTTCATAACTTTTCCGCCTTCGAACATATATAATTTAATAATCATATATCAACACCTTAATTAAATAGAACCAAAAGAAAAGAATCTGCAAAACTCCAACGACTGGTTCGTTGAAGTAAAACAGATTCTTTATAATTGGAAATATCACAATTTAAAATCCACCAGTACCATCATCTGACCTGGTTATTTACTATTTACCACATCGCTATATTGATTATAGAACGTGATTTGGTTACGACCATTGCGTTTGGACTCATACAGTGCTGTGTCCGCGATATGAATCAGCTCTTCGACCGCGGTAATCTGGCCTTGTTTATTTGTACTTACGCCAATACTAAATTCCAACTGAACGTTCTCATCATTGATTGTTAAGGTTAGAGAGTTTAATGTTTGATAGAGATTTTCTGTCATCGTTTGAACAGATTCATCTTCTTGTAATTGACAAAGTACAATAAACTCGTCGCCGCCAAAACGAGCAACTATCGACTCAAAAGGTTGAAAATAGTCCTTTAATGTAGTAGCAGTAATCGTTAAAGCATCATCACCAAATAAATGACCATTTGTATCATTAATTTCTTTAAAATGGTCTAAATCAATCATCATCAATGCTAATTGTTGATTTTCTACTGAAGCTTTCTCCACCATCTTCTCTGCATTCTCATCAAAATAGCGTCGATTATAAATATTCGTTAATGGATCAATGTAAGAGGTTTTTTCAAAATGTTTTTTCTGGTCATTGTACTCCATCTCAAATAATAAATGAGTGTAATTTTCCCTTTGAATTTCTAATAAAATATTAATATATTCCTTTTGTACCGCACACAATATAAGTTTATTACCTTGCTTTTCTATTAGCTTCACCAAAGAATTATAGATCGTTTGAAGCATAGATAAATCATTATTTTGTAAAGCATAGTGCTTTGACTTTTGGTACAAATCAATGGCCTCGCCAATGCGTCCCTGTTTTTCACAAAGTAATGCATAGGCATTTATAACCTCCAATTGTACCTTGGAATAAGGTGGTTTCTGAATCGTCACTAACAGCTCTTGCAATAATTCACTTGCTTCATCAAACTCCTCCAAGCAAATTTGTGCAACAGCTAAGTTTATTTTTGAATAATTAATCCCTGAAAATGGATTTTCATGCTTAGTCTCAAAATAATTAGCATAGTATAAGCTCTTTAAAGCAAAATCCTTCGCTTTTTGATGGTTCCCTAATGAGTTTTCTAAGTCGCTTAAATTATTATAAATTTTCCCTATACTATCTATATGTTGAATACGCTCAGCAATCTTTAGTCCCTTTATCATAAACTCTTTCGACTTCTTTATATGGCCAGACGTCCCCCAATAAATAGCTGCTAAAATATAATGATGGATTAAATCGATATCATCGCCATATTGAAAGGTTAATTCGCGATACTGCTCAAGCACACTAATGGATACTTGCAAATCACCAGTTTGGAAATAGCTTGCACAGCTATATCGCAATAACAGAATTGCTTTTTTATACATACCAAGCTCAATAGCACTTTCAATTGCGACACTACTTAGTTCTATATATTCTATAAAGCGATTCGCTTCATACAATTCATTTAGTGTAATCCATAATTCTTCAAAATCCTGTGTGTTCATACCGCCCCTCCTTAAATTCACCCTACTTCTTTAATACTATCTTTATGCGCATAATATTACAATTCCTCGGACTCATTTATTTCCAAATAAATGAGTAAAATTAATCTTAAAATACCATATAGTGATTCATTTCTCCCAAAATGGTGATACACCCTCTGTAAAATGGAAAGGGAGCCTAGTAAGTAAGTGGGGGTAGTTCAAGACAGTACAATAACTATAATTTCCTGACAAATAAAAAACAAGCCTCTGCTCTAAAGAGGCTTGAAAAATGTTGGAATGAAAATGATGTCACCATAAAATGGGGTGATATTCGTTTTGGCTGACCGCTTTCCTTGAAGCGTCCAATGAGCCCTTGGGCAAGTCACGAAGGCGTTATCACACATCTTTATCGCCGTGATTCCCATTGGAGTAGCCCAACCTTCACTTTAATCAACAACCTAATATTAATAAACCATTTAAGGCTGATTTTCATTTCAAGTGGGCAAGAACAAAGGATTGTCTGTTTAAGATTATTTAATACCTAATATCTTCTTTAGCTCTTCTGATCTTTTTTGACTAAGATGTACGGTACCGTAACCTACTTTATTCAAATAAAGTGATTGACCATAACTTAGCCAGACATCTATACGAACTCCTGCTAGCATAAATGAATAATCTGGAGGGTTTCCTATATCTTTGTCAGGCTGCCACTCTGTTTGTCGAAAGAATTGTATAACTTCCTTTTCATTTTGAATGTTGAGCTTAGTAGTAACTGTTGGTTCACTAATTACCATATTGTTTAATACGCCGTAGTGTGTGACAATTCCATTTTCATCAATCGACTGGTTACTATTTGATTCTATTCCGACATAATCTCCTTGTTTTACAGGGAAATCATCCAAAACCGGATACCAAGTAGCTTTTGGGTACTTTTTCACGATTTGCTCTTGGGAAAGGTTTTCTAAGTCCTTCGGAATAACTCCTTCAACAAATAGAAAGGCATTGGATTCTACCTCTACTTTTATAACTGTTCCCAAATACATAATTCCTTGTGAGCTACTATAATAATTCTTGATGCCATTTTGCTCTTCAAACGTTTTTGCCTGCTCTACAAAATGTTTATCAAAATAACGAAGAGCATCTTGAGCGGCTATTTCTTGTACTATACCTTTCGGAAAAGTGGGGTATTTTTCAAGAAAAAAGGTATCAAGCTTTTTTTTTAGCTGTATACATTGGTAACAACGGCTCCAGATACTTTTTAAAATATTTTTCGACTCCCTCTTCTTTAAAAAGATCAGCATATTCAGGTACTTTTTGTATCCTAACAAGATCTTCATAATGCTCATTTCTCACAGCTTTTAGCTCTGCCTCAGAATAATGAAGACCAAGTGACTTCGCATAATAATAAATGGCAACTACGTTCTTATAGCGTTCAAACGCCTCTTTTGTGTAATATCCCTCGTCTTGTTTGCCCCAATTGATGCGTGTGATTTTTTCAAAATGAGTAAGCTGTGTATCGTTAAATACGTTCGAAGATTGTTGGCTTATGGGTATTGGGGTATACAAACTGGGAAGGGCATATTCTTCAAGCTTTTACTTGGTATTGGAGTACCGGCTTTGTTCGTAGTTATTTGGAGTTTGTTTGGTTCACCTAAAGCAACTTTTCCATTGGATGGAGCTTTGCATTTTATTCTTGAATTAGTAGTATTCTCTTTAGCCGTCATAGCTCTATATGCAACAGGACGAACACAATTAGCTATTGTATTTGCAATACTAATTATCATTAATCAGATTTTATTGTCCGTATTTCATCAACGCTAAAAAATCCACTTTTTTTAAAGGTGGATTTTTAGCTTTTTTGAAGGTAAGTGTATATCGTTGTAAGGTTAGCTTTAATACCGTTTACACCCTTCCATTCCCTATACTCTTTAGGTATAGCAAATCCAGAGATAAATTCTTCCAGTGACAATTTGTATTGAATAGCTTCTTTCGCGCGGTGAGTGATTAAAGACAAATATTCAATTAATGTATCGCATAAAGCCATATCTGTAACATTACCATGACCAGGTACAATTTTACTTATATCAATTTGTTTAACTCGCTTTAATATGGACAAGAAATCTTCAGGGTTATAGATCGGTACATGTAAATCTTCTGTCACTATATCACCCATAAATGCTATTTTTTCTATAGGTAAGTACATAAATGTATCGCTCGGTGAATGTCCTCCGCCTAAACAGTATAATTCCACAGTTCTATCTGCACCAGTGATGGTCAATTTTTCTTCAAACAACATGGATGGTAACACAATTTGCAATCGAGATAAGTCTTCCAACACTTTCGACATTTCTTGATATTGGTTGATCAAACTCGCTTTTATAATGGTGTCCTCTGTTGAATCGATTTGTTTTTTTAGCTGAAGCAGATAGTGATTCATGTCCTGCTTTTCCTTCTCATAATCTTCAATCTTATTTTTTTCTTTGCACATTCTCTCCGTTACATATGTAGAAATAATCGTTGTATCTGAAAATACTTGATTTCCAAAAACGTGATCCCCGTGATAATGACTGTTAATCAAATACTTTACTTTCTTACCCGTTAAACTTTCAGCTTGACGTCTTAACTCCTCCCCCGCTGATGGAGTACTGAGCGAATCAAAAACTAGAAGCTCGTCACCTAAATCAATTATTCCCGCATTACTCCAAGCACCTTGACCTGGTTTAGCAACGGCAGCAAACACACCATCACATAAAGTATGCAAAGTAAAATATTCTGTTTCTACTATCTCTTGTTCCATTCATAGCTCCCCCTAGCAGTTTTTACATATTATAGCATTCAAACTTTAAAAAAGGTTGTTTCTTAAAGATTGTTGCTATCCTACTAACAGAGTGGTTTACAATGAGGTATTGGTTTCGCTGGCTTTAAAATGGAAAATACCAAAAATCAAATCAATTAATAGTATAGATGTTAAAAGCTATTAATAGTCTAATTTTCAGGTATATATTTGTTGCTTCCAGGGAGTTTCTTAATTTTATTCCAAGCTTCAATCGCTTCTGCACGACTTTTTCCTTTGTTATTTGAGTCAGAAAAAAAGTCACGAATGAATTGATTGTATTCAAACTGAGGGGGAATTTTCTTCTGGTGGGATGGGTCTTTCTTGCGTTTATCTTCTTCATACCAAGCACCTACAACATCACGATACGTTTTTCCAATATTGTTTTTAATGTAGTTTTGGATATAGGTAGAAAAATGAAACTTTGGAATTACAGTCTTGAAAAATGCTCTCACATCTTGGCCACATCGATGATTTTCCGTAATGACTGTATCAAGGCTGAGTTCACTGATAGTTCGAGATTTATTATTAGCCTTTAAATTTCTCTGTGGTTTTTTTATCTTTCCTGTCCAAAGAAATGTTTCAATTCTATCTGAAATCTCTATTTTAGAACCCGATGCGCTTATTCCATTATCTCTACAAAATATTTGCAATTCTTCTTTCAACCAATAATAATCCATAAAATCTTGAATACTAATTTCTTTTGTAAGAATAGGTCTCATTCATAACACTCCTTATAAATACACATTCATATTATAGAATGTTTCCTATTTAATGTAATCAAATTTTATTATTTTAAATAGAAACAAACTTTACGAAAACACCTAAAAAAAGAAAACCCACTCTTTTTCAGAATGGATTTTCTCATTATATTAAATAAGTCGCTTAATCTTCGTTTCATATAATGCAACAATTAGTAAGCCACCAAGTATAGGGGTTAAAGAACTAAAACTGAAATATAAACCTCCATCATTGTATTGTCCGAAGAAATGAAATTGCAGCCACGGGACACCATATGTTTCACCTATACCGTATAAAAAAACTGTGCTAAATAAAAACAATGCGAGACATTTAATAAATTCATTGCTCTTCATACAATTCACCTCACTTAACGATGGTCATTTGTTTTGCGTATGCTACAAGGTCTTCGATTGTTAGCTTAGAGTTTGCAAGAAAAATGCTATATTGATAGCCGTTTTCCTGCCAGCTAATACAACGGAAATTTTGCTCATCCATTACAGTACCTTTTTGACCTCGGATGTCCATTTCTTTTTCTCCTAAAATAGGCTCTTCCTTTGTAGCTTTACTATTTGCTTTAAAAACTGTTACTGAAATATCTTCTTGACCATTCTTCGCATAACTAAAGGTATACTCTGAACGATTTTCTATCCCTTTATCTAATGAAATTTGCTCCAAAATTAGTCCATTTTCTTCTGGCACCATTAAAAATTCGCCAAGCTCGTTCTTTACTGTTTCCAGTTTTACTAATTCAGATCCACTTATTTCTTCCACTTTTGCATCCTTTGGAATATCAATTGTAAATTGTGCATCATCAATTTTTGCATTTTCATCCATTTTCGTATACTCTGTTATCATTTTATTTCCAGCACTATTCGTTATTGTTTTTAATGTTACCCATGTTTTTTTATCAACCCATACTTCTATATCACCTATTAAAGTATCATCTTTTTTTGCTTTCGCTACAATTTTATACGTATCTCTACCAGCAATCTTTTCCTCTCCATCAATTTTCACATCATGTGTATCCTTTACTAGATTAAATAGTAATTCTGCCTGATCTCTTGGTGATTGGAATCCATCTAAACCGTCTTCGCCTAAATCCATTTTATGAACCGTGTTTTTTACAACATCATATATAATGACTTGTGAACCATTGTTGACTGAGATGATATGTTCACCATTTTCAGCTGTTGTCTCGATTCGTCGTTTACCATCTTTAGCCCACTCCTTGACTTGAGCTTTTCCACCAACGTCACCCATATCCATTTTGTATTCAGCGTAATAAGTAAGTGGTTCTTTCGTTTCCTGCAATGCTTGATCAATAATTTCCTGTGGTGAATATGATCCCTCTGTATTACAACCAACTAAGCTAAATGTTAGTGCTGCAATTAAACCTGCTGCACGTAATGATTTTTTCCAATTCATTATGAAATCTCTCCTTTATATGGTGGCAACCAGCAAAGTACAGCTGTTCCATAGCCCTCTTTCGATACGAGCTCTACTGTCCCACCATGCTTTTCAATTATTTGTTTTGCTATATTTAATCCTAGTCCAGTTCCCCGCTCCCCGGCTTTTGTTCTTGCCGTATCTGCTTGGTACATGGGCTCAAATAACTTCTCAATATCCTCTTTTTTTACGCCTTGCCCGCTATTTTGCACAATGATATACATACCATCTTGCTGTTCCTGTGCTGGCGATACAAAATCAAAGCACCATATTGGACACTTTCCTGCCCTTACGGCTGCTATGCCTATCGTCGTACCTACTGACCCGTAGCGCCAAGCATTACTCATTAAATTGTCGATCACTCGTTGAAGCTGCTTCGGATGAACTGCATATATCCCCTCTATGTCACAAGTAACTTCAAGCATAAATCCATGATCCTTGCTTAGCTGTTCATAATCAGATAGTGCCATTTCAAAAAACTCTGCCCCATCTACTGCTAAAAGGTCCAAATTATAGCTTGTAGATTGCAGTAAAGTGTACATTAGTAAATCCTCTAACATATGCTTCATCGTTTCAGACTTTGTTAAAATAATTTGACTGTACTCGTCCTGCTGTTCTTCCGATAACACCTTGCTTTGTAAAGACTCCGCATATGCTTGAATAGCTGTAAGAGGTGTTTTCAAATCATGCGAAATACTTGCAATCATTAGCTCCTTCTGCTGTTGTTCAGCTTTTAAATGAGCACGAGCAGTTTCAATTTCTTCCTGCATGGCAAGAAAGGTTTGAGCAAGTTCACCAATTTCATCTTTTCTTGCCACTAAATTCGATTCCACATGCTCCCCCTTTGCAAAAGCACGCATTTGCCTCATTAGTTCTTGCAGTGGTCGATTCAATTTGCGATTAAGTAGCAATATAACCGCCATATAAATTAGGAGAAACAATAATATTGCACCGACCAATACAAACCAAGAACGATTTTCTACTCCCTGTTTCCAGTCCGTCCGAACTAGTTGAATTTCATAAATTCCAAGCAATTCGCCGTTTTGATAAACCGGTTCTTTATACATAAATGCGTTGTACTTTTGTTTTAGTTCATATAGGTTCTTAAAAACTTGTTCTTTCGACGCAAATCTAGTAGTCAACGGATTGGAGGAATACAAAACAATACCCGTTTTGGAATAAAGCGTAATAGCTAGCTGATCATTCGTAAAAGTATTAACTTCTTTCAAATCTGCATTTCTTTTATATAATTCAGGATTACCTATAACAGATTTTATATCATTAAGCTCTGTCAGCTTTTCAAAATATTCTTCAAAGCTTTTTTCATGATAATAGGCATTAATCCATACATAAAGGCTATAAGCACCTGTTATCGGTAAAACCATCACAATGAAAAAAGTGATAAGTAACCATGTTTTTATTTTCATAGCGGTTCACCAATAAATCGATAGCCCTTCCCCCAAACAGTCTGTATGTAATAAGGGGTTTTAACTGGATCCTTTAGCTTTTCTCGCAGTGCTTTTATATGTACTGTAACTGTATGTGTGTCATCTACGCTCGCCTGTTGCCAAATATGCTGATAGAGCTCTTCTTTTGAAAAAGTTTGGCTTGGATTTTTCGAAAGTAGTTTTAACAGAGCAAATTCCTTCTGTGTTAAGGCAAGCTCTTGGTCATCAAGGCGCGCTGTTTCCTTTTGCCAATCAATTTTTAAGCCGTGTGCAAAGGATGTAACATCTTCTGTTATCTCTTTTTTCGTATAACGTTTCCAGCGACGTAAGTGTGAGGCTACACGTGCCTTTAACTCCTCTAAGCTAAACGGTTTAGCTATATAATCGTCAGCGCCCTGCAAACCCTCAACCTTATCTGACTCTTCCTTACGTGCACTCATCATTAAAATAGGAACATCACTTTCCCAACGAATATTTTGACAAACCGTCAGACCATCCATCTCAGGTAACATCCAATCGACTAACACTAAATCGAACGTATCCGCTTGAAAATCCGCTAGCCCTTCAAGTCCTGTTGTTGCCCAAGTAATATGGTAACCCTCCAGCTCAAGCGTATCCTTCACAATACGTCCAATCGCCGTATCATCCTCAATCAGTAATAGCTTTTCTTTCATCTGTTTTCCTCCTGTACTAACCTTACTATGTAAAAAGACATTTTTTCTGAACTTTATACTTTCTTTATAATTACCATAGATACGGCTATCCGTCACTTTTCGGTTTTTATCCGTCGTTCTGACCGGACTTTCCGTCGCCTTCTTTTCTATCCGTCGTTCTGCCTGGATTATCCGTCGCTTCTCCATCTCTATCCGTCGTTCTGACCATTCTTTCCGTCGCTTCTCCTTTCCATCCGTCGTTCTGACCGGACTTCCGTCGCTTCTCCATTTCTATCCGTCGTTCGACTGGTCTTTCCGTCGCTTCGCCTTTTCTATCCGTCATTCTGCCCGGACTTTCCATCGCTCCACTCGTCTCTTTGCCACGATAAATCCATTTCAAATAAAAAAAGGAATGCACATAATTTGTGCATTCCTCCCAATATGTTAGAAAAATAAACTTAATATAAAGTAAATACCTGCAGCCATGACTGCGGAAATTGGCATGGTGATTACCCATGTTGTTATAATTTTACGTGCCATGCCCCATTTAACACCTTTTACACGATGCGCTGTTCCTACTCCCATGATAGATGAAGAAATAACATGCGTTGTAGATACTGGTAAGTGAATTAATGTTGCACCGAAGATGATGGATGCAGAAGCAAGGTCTGCTGCAACCCCGTTTACTGGACGGATTTTCATAATCTTGCCACCGACTGTTTTGATGATTTTATAACCACCTACTGATGTACCAAGACCCATCGCACATGCTGCTGCAAAACGTACCCAGAAAGGAATGTCATCTGTGTGATGTAAGCCACCTGCAATTAATGCGAGCGTAATAATCCCCATCGCTTTTTGCGCATCGTTTGTACCGTGAGTAAATGATTGTAATGCTGCTGTACCAATTTGCATTGTTCGGAAGCCTTTATTCGTTCGATATAAGTTCATATCTTTAAATAACACTTTAAATAAAGACATCATTAAGAAACCGCCTGCAAACGCAAGTAATGGTGAAAAAATAAGCGCCTGAAGGATTTTTATAAAGCCACTATAGTTCAATACATTAAAGCCGGCAGCTGCAATTGCAGCACCTGCCACAGAACCGATTAATGTATGTGATGAACTAGATGGAATCCCAAAGTACCATGTTACTAAATTCCATGTAATCGCTGATAATAATGCCGCTAAAATAACGACAGAACCTGTTATATCTCCATCAAAAGAATTTAAGCTGAACGGGTCAACAATATCCTTTGTTAATGCTTTCGCTACCCCAACGAATGTAATAGCTCCAACGAAGTTCATAACTGCAGCCATATATACTGCTGTACGTGGCCTCAATGCCCTTGTTGATACAGAAGTTGCTATCGCGTTGGCTGTATCATGGAAGCCGTTAATAAAATCGAACACAAGCGCGAACATAACGACTAATATTGTTATCAGTAATATCGTATCCATTTCCTACACTCCATCTTACGCGTTACGCATAATTATTGTTTCAATTGTGTTTGCTACAGTTTGGCAGTAGTCTGCAATATCTTCAAATTGTTCATATATACTCTTGAACACCATGATGCGCATTGGATCCTTTTCTTGAATAAATAATTGCTTCATAGAAGAGCGGAAAATTTCATCACATTCACGCTCATAGTCCTTAATTTGAATAGCATGTTTACGCATTTCAACAAGTTTTTTACTATTTAATAGCTCCATTGCCTGGACCATTTCGTCTGTACTTTTCGCAATATATGTTAAAAATTGGCGCATCGGCTCTGTCACTTCTGTTAAATTATACATGTCAAAATGAGCAATACAGCCTTCCATACCATCAATAACATCATCTAATTTATTGGCAAGTGCTAAAATATCTTCACGCTCGATAGGTGTCATAAATGATTTATTTAGCATAACGATAAGTTCGTGAATTAATTTATCTCCACTTGTTTCATATTGCTTCATTGTGTCTGCGATTTCTTTTAGTGAATCTATATTTTCAATACGTGCATTATGTGCATAGTAAATACCTTCTTTGACATTTTTAGAAATATTTAATAATGCTTTGAAAAATGGATCTTGCTTGTTTGAGTTGAACATCGTGTTCCTCCTGTTGAATGAATATTGTCGATTTCTGCAATCATCATAACAAAACTTTCACATAATTCTACAGATTTTTAAACATAAACGAGTTGAATTTACAAAAATGTAATATAAAATTTGCCACAATTATTTTTAGGCACATTTCCAAGTTGCAAACGTTGGAAACTCGATAACAAAAATTATCGATTTTTCTTCAAATATTACCGTTTTTTCTTTCATTTTTATAAAAATACTTGAAAAAACTTTTTTCCCTTCTATTTTTTTATCGTTATGAATGTTAAGGAATTGTAAACGATATTTACATTCCTGCATTGTCATTTATTACAATCCGCAGTACTGTTATAAGAAAAGTGTAACTTAATAAGGATGTGAGTATCATACATATGGACATCGATTTACTATCACTTGTAATACTTTTAGTACTTGGCTTTATCGCATCCTTTTTAAATGCGATTGTCGGTGGCGGAGGATTAATTTCATTACCTGCGCTTTTGGCTGTTGGTTTACCCCCGAGTACAGCGATTGCCACAAACAAACTAGCAAATACAATCAGCAATGGGACTAGCATGTTAACTTTTTTACGAGCTGGCAAGGTTGATGTTAAAAAGAATAAGAAAATAATGCCTTTTATTTTTATTGGTTCATTCATTGGTGCATACACCGTGCATCTCGTATCACCAGCTATTTTAAAGCCTCTAATGCTTGTTATGCTCGTACTAGTAACAGCTTATACGGTTTTCAAAAAAAATTGGGGTCAGCAACCCGAAGAGCGGACATTAAGTACTGTGAAGAAAATAGCCTTTATTGGCGCTTTTGCTGCTATTGGCTTTTACGATGGTTTCTTCGGACCTGGCACTGGTTCTTTTTTTATTTTCCTTTTATTAATGATGGGAAATGATTTCTTGCAGGCTGCGGGTAATGCAAAAGCCTTTAATTTCACATCGAACTTAGCCGCGCTTGCTATGTTTTTACTTTTAGGAAAGGTTAATTTTTTATACGGTCTACCTATGGGCTTCGTCATGATTTTCGGTGCGATATTGGGTTCAAAATTTGCGCTGAAACGTGGAACAAAAATGATGCGTGTTATTTTTATCATTATGACTTGTACATTAATAGTCAAAAATGCATGGGATTATTTTAGTACCCATTAAGGAAAATCCTATCGATTTGATTGACAATTTTTATCAATCGATTGACAAAATTTATTAGCGTGCTATAATTCTTTTAGGCTTCACCGCGTTGAAGCGAAGAAGTAACTAGTAGGAGGATTAGCATGTTTCGAATAGAAGCAAAGAGTAACCCTCGATTTATCGAGGCAGGCTTTATTATATTTTTAATTATTGCCACGATGGCATTCAGTATTGGGTATTTAAAAGCGACACCCCATATACCTATTTTTCTTGTCATTTCACTTTTAATTGCCTATGGATTACTTAAAAAAGTTCCTTTTCGCGAGCTTGAATCTGGGATGATTGCTGGTGCAAGTGCTGGACTTGGGGCAGTTTTTATTTTCTTCTTTATTGGTATTTTAATTTCGAGCTGGATTATGGGTGGTACAATTCCAACACTTATCTACTACGGCTTTTTAACAGTTACACCAAGCTTTTTCTTTGCAATCGTATTTTTGATTTGTAGTATCGTTGGTGTGTCAGTTGGTAGTTCTTTAACTACTGTTGCAACAGTGGGCGTTGCCTTTATGGGAATTGCCGGTGCAATGGACATTTCTTTAGCGATAACGGCTGGTGCAATTGTTTCAGGAGCTTTCTTTGGGGATAAAATGTCTCCCCTATCGGATACAACCAATCTTGCATCTGGTACGGTTGGAGTCGATCTTTTCGAGCATATTAAAAATATGGGTTGGACAACGATTCCAGCATTCGTCATCTCATTCGTCCTTTATGCAATTTTATCGCCAACAGAAGCAAATACTTCATTTGAAACAGTTGAAAACTTTAAAGAGGGATTACTGTCAACTGGACTTATTCATTGGTATACATTATTGCCAATTGTTGTTCTTGTTATTATGACTTTTTATAAAGCGCCTGCACTTATCACACTCGCAGTTGTATCAATTATCGGTGTTGGACTTGCCTACATACAAGAACCGATTGCACTATCAAATGTCTTTAAAATGCTTTTTGAAGGCTATGTATCTACTACGGGCAATGAAGACGTGGATGCATTACTGAGCCGTGGTGGTATGAACAGTATGCTATTTACAATTGCCTTAGTCTTATTAGCATTAACAATGGGCGGTTTATTATTTACGCTCGGTATTATTCAAAGTATTTTAGCGAAGGTAGAGAGCCTCTTTAAAAGCGCTGGCTCTGTTATTACAGGAGCAGCTATTACGGGGATTGGTGTTAACACATTAATTGGTGAGCAATATTTATCCATCCTATTAACTGGTGAAGCATTTAAAGCACAGTTTGAGAAAGTAGGACTTGCCCCTAAAAATCTTTCTCGTGTTATGGAGGACGCAGGTACTGTAGTCAATCCTCTAGTTCCATGGAGTGTTTGTGGTATTTTTATTGCTAGTGTACTAGATATACCAACAACGTCTTACCTACCATTCACTTTCTTCTGTCTACTCGGACCAATTTTGACGATTATCTTTGGTTGGAGCGGTAAAACATTAACGAAGCTTGAAAAATAAGATAATAAGATTAGTAGCTGATGAATTCGTCAGCTACTTTTTTTCTATCTATGCTTCGGTATAATTGTAGCTGTCACTTTGCTTTCGATATGGAAGAACGTAGAGCAATTTGGACAATATGAGGCATGTATTAGCCGATTACAAAAGATTTAACTTTATTGGTCCTCTGAAAGAGAAATTGCGAAGTAAATTTCCTTCTCTAATTATTTTATTTCTGTCTCCTGCAATTACAAGAATAGAAAACCATGGGATAGAATGAGGGCTGTCACAAAAGTCACTTTTATGACAGCCCTTTTCATTTTATATATGCACAATAAATGTAAGTGTTTGTTATTTAGAAGCAACTTTTATGACTGTTGATTCAATTTTGATTCCAGCCTTGTCTTTAGCTTCAACAGTTAGACTTGTGCCTGCATTTTGGGCTTCAATCTTCACAGTGAATTTCCCTTTTGAATTTGCTTTTGCTTTCCCTATCAATGTTTTCCCGTTATAAACTTTTACAGTAGCATCTTTTTCAGTTGTACCTGTAACTGATTTAGATTTTGTTGTTACTTTATTTACTTTAGGAGCATCAGGTGCAGTGAAATCTGGCATATTTGTTAAAGAAGGCAGACCAGAGATATAACCAATACCACCTGTTTTATTAATACCAATTTGTTCGTCAACAGCTTTAAGTAATTCATCTTTATTAACAGCTGTAATTGACTTAGCATCTACTTCATCACCAGGATGCTGGAAATTACTGAAAATGTATGAGAATCCATTGCGGTCATCAGCAGCAAATAATCCAGTTGCTTCCGCTCCTGCTGGAACAGATAAGACCCGATCTAATTCTTTCGTATCAACGTTATATGCCCATACGTAGTTATTTGTGTGAGCTCCACTATCTTCACCAATAAAGAGTGTTCTCATTGATTCAGAGTAACTTAAGTTATCTGGATTGGCTACTTTATCTACATTTGCAGTGTTACCAAATGAATCAGCTTGTTTTAAATCTTCACCAACAACTAATCCAGACATTGATGGTGCTACATAAGAGCTATGAATAGCCTTTCCTTCGCTATCCTTTTGACCACCTTGCAAATCTAATTGATAAGTTACACCAGCTTTAATTTTTGGTAATTGAATATGGTCTGCTGGGTCTTTTCCAGTTGAATCTTTTTCCATAGACTTACTTTGATCGGAAATTGCGATATATACTTTTTTATCCTTTTCGTTTAGTGCTAAACCTTCCATTTTGTTAAATTCTGTAGTCGCACCTAGAATGGCAGCGTAACGGCGAGTTTCTAGGAAGGCTGCTGCTTTTTCTTTGCCAGGTTTAAGTTTTAAATACTCAACTTTCCCTTCATTTGAGTATGTTTTAATAGCTGTAAAACCTTCTTTTGGCGCATCCGAAGTTTCAAAAATATCATTGAATGTAATGCCGCTATCAATAATAGCTTTCACTTCTTTATCGGTTGCATGTCCTAAATTAATCCATTGTAAATCCCCTGAACCACCGTTTTCAGTACCAATTTGTTTAAATTTAGCTGCATATAATGTACCTGATGATAAATCTTTTGCTTTGTCGGCCACATACATAAACATTCCTGTATTACCGCCATCATCCCCGTAAAAAACAGTTTTGTTATCAGGCATGACTTTCGCTAACTCATGAGAGAAGCGTCCTGTACTATAATGCTTTACAACTGATGTTTTCCCGTTCTTTTCTACTGTAATTTCAGGAGTGTATCCATAGAAATAAGGATTAGCCTTTGCTTTATCTCCAAAATAGAATTGAGAGAATGTTTCAACTTGACTTCTTACTTTCGAAGTTGGATCTAAGAAAAGTCGTGCATCTGGTTCGTACTCTTCAGAACCTAAATGTGTATTCCAAGGAGATAATGATCCGTTACATGGAATCCAAAGTCCATTTACTGCTGAAAAATCAATTTTTTCTACTTTTACAGGTTTCAATTCACCTGTTTTTTTGTCCTGTTCCAACTCAGTTAAAGACATAGAGGCAGGAACTAAACCGTATGCTGATTTTCCAGCAGCATCAATGGTTTGATATTCATAATGTGTAACCATATATAGTTTTCCATTAATAGGCATCATTAAGCTATTTGAATCCGGAGCATCGGAAACAAAGTATTTTCCGTCTGTGCTGCTTGGGTCCTTAATTGGATTTCCTTTTACATCAATTGGTGTACCTGCAGGGATTTTTTTCCCTTTAACAGTTGCTACCTTATCTTCTGATTTAAATAGGTAGTTGTAGGACAACGGAAATGTTTTTACTTTTCCATTGCTATATTTCACATCAACTGTTGCGGTTGTATAAGTTTTTACCATTTCTTCAATAGTAGATGGTGCTTTCATTCCATTAAATTTAACAGCCTCTATTGTTATATTTTTCTGAGCATTCACCGCTGTCGGTGATAATGCTGGAACTGCAAGAGCTAGGGCAAGTGCTAAAGTAGCACCTTTTTTCACAAGTTTTTTATTAATCATCAAATAATCCTCCTAGTAGATTCCTTTTGTACAGTTTTATTAAACTATGTGAATGTTAATTTACTATTGATTTTATATTTAGTATTTATTAACATTTGATGTTACTAGGGGTTCTTTTTTGTAACATTCCATGAAAAGAATGACACGATTAGGAATTAAAAGCTGGATTTTATCGTTCAAATTTAAAATATCATTTACCAAAAACAGCGCCATCCACACGTAATGGAATGGTGCTGTCTCTCTGTTTTTCACAAAAACTCAATTACTTATGACTCGGTTCTCCGTAGCATATCTAAATGAAGTTTAACCTTTATTACTAAAACAAATTTACTAGAATTTCAATATAGAATAGTACTGATAAAAATGCTATTACGCTTTAAAATTAATTCTATCGTTCAGGAATCTCTATCTTTACTGGGTGTGAGAAAATAAGGGGTAACTGGCCAAACTCAAAATTATTTAGACTTTAACTAGTACTGCTTATAGGCAAATAGCTGTCGAACGAGAGATGTTTAATTCTCGCAAAGTAGTGGCGGTTGTATGGCTCGTAGATAATCAGTAGCATTTCTGCAAAATGGTTCTTCAAAAGACGATAAAACAGAACGATATTGCGGTTATATAAATCATTAAGGACCCGTTTTTAAACAGATTGGTGGTCCGCATTGAATATTGCTCATAAGCCTGAGTACCTGAGGTGGCAACAGGCCGTCGAGTCCAGGCTCTTCCCTTTCTTCTTTAGAAAAAGCGGTTCCTTTATTCAAAAAAGGATTTGAAAGAACCTCTATTCCTTTTAATGTTGTAAGAATTACATTTTCAAGAACATTCATGGGTTCCTCTTCTTTTTACAGAAAGGTTTTTATTAAGTACTCTTTAATTTGGTTATATTCATGCTGGTAAACAGGCCTTCCGATGGTTCCATAAATAACCTTGACATCAAGGATTCCTAAATCCTTTAAGAAGTTCAGATACTTTCTCGCAGAGACTCTTGAAATGCCCACAACATTTGCCACTTCTTCGGTGGAAAACGGCCCTTCTTTCAATTCCTGAACCGCTTCCCAGACTTGCTTTAAGGTATCTTTAGTCAACCCCTTTGGGAGCTCTTCAACTATTGCAGCTTCATCCCTGTGCAAAAGATAATTATCGAGCTCCTGCTGGCTGACTGCTTCCAGTGTACCAGTAAGCCGGGTCTTTTGCTGATAGCTGACAAGAGCAGCGTTGAACCTTTCAAATTTAAAAGGCTTTATTAAATAATCGACAACGCCGTACCTTAATGCCCTCTTGATTCGTTCCAAATCCGATGCAGCCGAAATAATGATTACATCGATTTCAAGTTCATTTTTCCGGAGATACGCCAATAGCTCTAGGCCCGGCTTACCCGGCATAAAAATATCCAGAAGTATAAGCTGTATTTCCTCTTTTCCGAGCAAACGGATAGCCTCATCGACTGAATTGGCTATTGCCGCCAAACGGAACCCACCAATCTTAGAAAGGTATCGTTTATTGATTTCCGCCACCATAGGGTCGTCTTCGACAATCATTACATTGATCATGCCTCTTCATCCTCTGCTTTATAAGGTATATATACCGCAAAATTCGTTCCCTTTCCCGGCTTGGAAGAAATGATTAGGTCCCCTTCTAGTCTTTCAATAGCCTTAGCTAAAAGATATAGCCCTAACCCACGATTATCTCCTTTCGTGGAGAAGCCTTTATCTAATATTTTATTTTGCATTGCTTTAGTCATTCCCATCCCTGTATCCTTAACCTCGATTGTTAAAATATCCTCTGCGTAATCGAGCTTTAAGTCAACTTTTTTAATAGGACTGTCCGCTATCGCTTCCATTGCATTATTGACGAGATTTCCAATAATCGTTATCAGGTCATTGGTGATTTCTTGGTTCACAGGCTTGGGAAGCTTATTGGAGCAATCAAATGATAGTGATGCACCTGATTCTCTTGCAAAGCTTTGCTTGCCAATCAAAAATCCGGCTAGAACTGTATCCTGAACATTCTCGGTTACAAAACCCATTTCCGTTTCTCGGTGGTTAACCGTTTCACTCACATAGTTTGCAAGTGTATGATATTGCTCAGTACGGACAAGTCCAAGAATGACATGCAGCTTATTCATGAATTCATGGGCATGGGCACGTAGAGCATCCGCATAATTGCGTACACCTGTGAGCTGTTCGGCCAATAACTGAACTTCTGTTTTATCACGGAATGTAGCGATTGCTCCAACCGGCTGATTATCCACTACTACCGGTACCCTGTTTACTAAAATAGTAACCCCATGCAGATCCTGTTCCTGGTCAAACTCAGTTCCTCCAGACTTCAAAATATGGTTTAAACGGGTACTAGGTAAATAATCTTCTATTTTGAGTCCCATTGGATTCCCTTCTAGACCGGCTTTTTTAAAAAGCTTTCGGGCTGCCCTGTTTACAAGGGTAATTTTTCCTTCTTGGTCAATGGCTATAATCCCCTCACGGACAGACTGGAGCATGGAACTCCGCTCTTCAAGCAGCCTGGCAATAGCGAACGGCTCGAGTCCCAAAAGGATTTTTTTGATAACCCTGGCCAATCCCACTGCACCTGTTACCCCAATAAGTATTCCGATTAATGTCCCGATCACCATGCCCATCCGACCTTTATGTACAGCCTTCGTTACGGTTTCCAAAGAAATCCCTACAGCAACTGCGCCGACTTGTTTTCCCTGTGGATTCTTTATTGGGGTAAAAGCCCGCATGGAGGGGCTAAGAATACCCTTTGAGATGGATACATACTCTTTCCCTTGAAGGACTGGCCCTTCATCTCCTCCCCTGAACTTCCTTCCCACTTCATCTGGATCCGGGTGGGAAAGTCGTATTCCTTTCATATCCATGACGACAACGAAGTTAACATTCGTTAAATCTTTTATTTGATTGGCAAAAGCTTGTACTTCTTTCGGATTTGTTTCCCCCTCAAGAGACCCAATCACTTGCGGGCTTACGGAAATCATTTTTGCGATATTGAGTGCCTTTTCTTTCTGTGTCTCTTCCACACTGGAGGTAATTCTATTACTAATTAGCAAATCGGTTATACCAAGTGACAAAGCGACGACAAGGCATACAAAAATAATAATGATGACTTGTAAACTAAATCTGCCCTTTTTCATAATCTCCTCCAGGTTAACTGCTTAATTATAGTATGAATAAATTTTATCCTTTACATTCATAGAGACCGCGAAGCTCTCTGGAAGAGCTTTGCAGTCTCAATATTAGATCATCTTATTAGTAAAATTTCACCCGCCATGATTGGGCAAGGTATGGTAAAGAAATAAAGATGGAGTCAACGTAAAACTATTGCTCCATCTTTATTTTTCATTCAATATTTAGGCTCTGTTTTATTATGCAGGGCTTCCTATTTTCAGCTTACCCCTTGACTTCTATCTAGAACATACCGAAAGTTCGATTAATTACCAGGAGTACAGGCATTTTATTTAACTATTTAATATGCTTAGGAATTAATCTTTGTCCAAGTACCTACACTCTTAATTTCTTTATACTCAGGTTTCCACATAGAATCTTCAATAACTTTTTCAACATCTTGAATATCTATTCTTGCAATTCCTTCGCTTATTGCAGCACGGGCTACTTCGATGGCTACATATTTTGAAACTTCATGAAGCTTTTCAATAGATGGCAGCAATGATGCTCCAGGTTTACTTGTGTCTGACATTTTTGCAACCGCATATGCAGCAGCTGCAAACATTCCTTTTGAGATAACTTCAGCTTTGGCAACAATCGCTCCCAAGCCTAGGCCTGGGAATACAAATGCGTTATTTGACTGCCCAATTTCATAGGAAACACCTTTGTATTCTACATTGGCAAACGGGCTGCCGGTTGCAATTAGAGCCTTGCCATCGGTCCACATAATCAGGTTTTCTGGCACTGCTTCAGTCAGTGCCGTAGGGTTGGACATAGGCAATATGATAGGACGCTCAACGTGCTTGGCCATTTCTTTAACAATTTCCTCAGTGAACGCGCTAGCTTGTCCTGAAGTACCAATCAGGATGGTCGGCTTCATCCTTTGAACTACTTCCGTTAATGAAATGATCCCTTCCTCATTCTTACCCCAGTCCTTAACTTCATCCATCTTTCTTGTATAAGGCTTCTGGAAGTTAAGAACATCTGGTGTTTCATCTGTTAGTAGACCACGATAGTCTACAGCCCAGAAACAATCACAGGCTTCTTCTTTGGTAGACCCTTCTAGAACCATGGCATCTACCATTTGGTCTGCGATACCAATGCCGGCAGCTCCTGGTCCAAAAACAACAATGCGCTGTTCCTTCAGGGATTCTCCTGTTACTTTTAAAGCAGACATGATAGCAGCAAGAGTAACAGCACCTGTCCCCTGGATGTCATCGTTGAAGGTAAGGATTTTGTCACCGTATTTGTCCAAGATTTTTCGCGCATTGACGTTGCCAAGGTCCTCCCAGTGAATGAGAACCTCTGGAAAGAACTTTCTTGCAGTCTGAACGAATAAATCAATGAATTGATCATAACGATCACCGCGGACACGTGCGAATTTGTTTCCGATATACATAGGATCTGCAATCAAAGCCTGATTGTTCGTGCCAACATCCATCACGATTGGCAGAACACGGCTTGGATCAATACCAGCTGCAGCCGTGTATACGGCAAGTTTACCAATCGCAATATTAATACCGCCTATCCCTTGGTCCCCGATACCAAGAATGCTTTCAGAGTCTGTAACGACGATTAAGTCAATACCATTTTTTTGCTTTCCTAGATTATAAAATGCCTTTTCAATGCTCTCAGGATCCTCAATAGAAAGATATAAGCCACCTGGTCGTCTGTAGCTTTGAGAGTATGACTGAATTGCATCACCGACAGTAGGAGTGTAGATGATAGGGAGCATTTCTGCCAAGTGTTCTTTCAAAAGACGGTAAAACAAGACAACATTGCGGTTATATAAATCAAAAAGCAGCCCGTTTTTGAACAGATTCGTCGTTCGCGTCGAATATTGTTCGTAGACCCTATTAACTTGTTCATCAAGGGTGAGTACTTGTGGCGGTAACAGACCTTCAAGTCCAAGGTCTTCTCTTTCTTCTTTCGTAAAAGCTGTTCCTTTATTCAAAAAAGGATTGGAGAGAACTTCTTTTCCTTTTATTGTAGTTATAATAACATTATTAGGTATATTCATGGTGTTTCCTTCCTTCTATTTTAAAATAGCTATTCCGACAATACTGAAACCACGTTAACAAAATTTTCCTCATTCATTATTTTTTAACATAATGACCCTTTTTTGAACTAAACAAAGCAGACAGTGAAACCGCTGACTGCTTTATCTTTGTTTCATTTTCAAACTGGCTAAAAAGTTACATCTTTATGATGGCCGGGATAACCATAGAATTTTACTTTATTGTTCATGTTGCCCTTGCAATTGATTCTTTAGCTTTTTTCTTTTCGGATCTTTTATATGCATAATTAACAATAATCGGACAGATTATTGCAGATATTACACATGCTGCTGCAACTTGTGCGGTAGCTCCTGGTGCTATGTGAGCTAAGGTTGGATCTGCTGCTGCAACAACAGCTGGTGTAGCTACCGCATTTCCTGCAGTTGATCCTGTTGCTAGACCAACTATAGGATTTTCTTTAAATAACTTCAAAAGTAGGTAAGCTCCAATTCCAGTGAATGCAGCTATTAATCCTAGTAGTATGCCAGGACCTCCCGCTTTTATAATAGTTGAAAGATCCATCCCTGCACCTAATGGGAATGAGAAGAATGGGATTAATAATAATTTACTGCTTCCAAGGAACTTTCTCATATCAGAATCAATATTCCCTAAAATCATTCCTATTACTATTGGAATTAATACTCCTATAAGTGTTTGAAAAGGAATTGTGGCAAGGCCAGATGCACCTAATGCAACTAATGTGAAAAATGGACCATCTTTTAAAGAAAATACAGCATATGCGCCTACATCGGTTTCGTCACCATACGATGAGGCAAGAGATGCATATAATCCACCATTAGCATTTAATAACGCTGCAAGGATGGCTAATGGTGATAATCCTAGTATTCCGGTAGGCCCAAAAACCATTGCTACAGTTATACCTATTCCAGCACCCACTATAAATTTTCCTGTTATTAATATTGCACCTTTTTTTATTGCCTTAGGTGCTAATTTGAAATTAATTTGTGAACCAATTAAAAACATAAAACATGCCAAAATAGTTGATGATGCTTCTTTACTGAATAATGCTGTTGTAAAACTTCCTATTTTTAAAATTTCCGGAAAAAATGTGTTCGTTAATACCCCTAAAAAAAGTGGGACAACCATCATTCCACCTGGAATTTTATCAAGCGTTTTCTTAATTGGAATTTGCATTTTTACCCCTCCTAAAATAGTTTTATAACTTCGAGTGAATCGATTATTTTACCAATTTCTCCGTTAATTGCAGAAAGCGGTTCCAATTTTCTCGCATGTTATACTATTTTTTATCTCCCTTTGCTTTGTTACGTGTCTATCATATTCGGATGAAAACCGTTTTCATAGTTTATGAAAGTTAAATAATCCTTTTTGTAAATAAAAAAAGTAAGCAGCCTTTATCATTAATCATCGAATTAGCAAAATGCCACCCCACATAATCAAGGTAAGAACCATTGCATTTTTTATAATCGAAAGTCGAACATCCACCGATTCGGACAGGGAAAATAAACAGGTTTTCAAAAGTAAGAAATAGCTAAAAAAATTATGGGGTTTTACTTGAGCGCTTTCTTTATGAGGAATGCAGAAGAAGAGATGAAAAAGCGGAGTACTTACACGACAATTTGCTATAGTGAAAAATGGTGTTGCCTATGCGATTAAGAGATTTATCTTGTGAAAATTAACTTAGTACGATCTTTTATCTGCGCCTGGAGCAATTTCAGGAGTTTATTTTCTATGTAAAAACTTGTGAAGAACTTAGCTTTATTGCTGGTGAGTTAATAGATGTGTTCAAAAAGATTTCTTTGTATCTGGAATTTTAAAAGTGTCTTTCCAATATTTAAAAAAGACAATCCCCCGTATAATTGTGTAAGGAGGGATTGTCAATAGCACTTTTCTCGGAAAGGAACCCATAAAACAACAAAAAGAGTATGTTTTGGAATAATTATTCAAAACATACTCTAATTTTTTTGTGTATTGGCCAACTAACTACTTAATTAGTTTGATCCCTTTGACTCCGAAGATGAAGCGTCATCTGCTTCATTGTCCTTTGATGATAAAAACTCTTCTAATGCCTGTTTGTTCTTATCTAAGTTAATATCTAAGACATCACCTACATTCGTACGTTTATCTTCATAAGAATCTGCAACAGGAATTCGTAAAGTTTCCATACCTTTAGATTTTCCATTTACGATTCCTTTTCCAATTGTAAGGATTGTTTTATTATCAACATTTGTATCAAAGTATGAATCTGCAACACCAAGTAATTTTGGCAAATTCATTAAGCTTGATACACCGATTTGTTCTTTCACCTTCGTCAAAACCTCTTGCTGGCGTTCCACTCGACCAAAATCACTTA
This sequence comes from Lysinibacillus xylanilyticus, assembly GCF_001183605.1. Classification (GTDB taxonomy): domain Bacteria; phylum Bacillota; class Bacilli; order Bacillales_A; family Planococcaceae; genus Lysinibacillus; species Lysinibacillus xylanilyticus. The sequence goes on from NZ_LFXJ01000005.1 coordinate 1,765,300, forward strand.
AACGATCGTGGCGGAATCGTACATAACCTAATAACTCATTACCATGTAAAACTTGTTTTCCAGGATGTAAGGTCATACCAATTCCATAAGACATTTCATAAGGAATATCAACCTCAATCCCATCCGGTGCTAAAAGATCTATAATTTTAGGAAATCCTTTAAAATCAGCAAGAGCATAGTAATTAACATCAATACCAAAATTCTGCTTAATTGTTTTCCTTACAAGTTCAGGACCTCCAAAAGCAAAAGCAGCATTTATTTTATTCATTCCGTGCCCTGGGATGTCGACATACGTATCTCTCATGATAGAAACAAGTTTTACATCATTCGTCGTTTGATCATAGTGTGCAATCATTAACGAATCCGATCTACCGTCCTCGTCTCTAGCATCACTTCCTATTAATAGCACATTAATCTGACCAAATTGCACATCCGCACCTTCAAATGGGTCATACGCCTTTTGGTCATCTTTATACAGACCATCGTCTGCCATAGCCAATCCGCTATTGTATTGATAAACCCCATAAATAATCCCTGCTACGATTACTAATGCGAATGCCAAGAACAAATTTCTTAGCCATTTACGGCTCTTTTTACTTCTTTTCATAATTAAATCCACCTATCTTATCAATTATTCCTCGGCATAATTGCGTCTGGAATCGGTTTTGTGAAGAAGTTAAACTCTAAGTTATTTTTTTAATTAATGTCTTTGTAGTAAGTTGTACAGCTATTGCATCGTCTAAATAACCAATAGGAAATAGATAATCCGGTATAACATCTACAGGAATAATAAAATATAATAAAGTACTTCCGATTACGGTTAGTTCAAAAAGTGTTCCTTTCCCCAGTGAGAATTTCTCATATAACTCTTTTAATTTGCTTATAAATGGGCCTATGCTTCCTACACTTTTAATTTTTTCATCAAAATCCTTATGAATCGTATTTTTACCTTCTTCTGTTTGCGCATAGAGTCCATAGCTTTCTAGTTTCTGTTCTACATGTGACACCGAAAATTCATCATCATAAACATTAGAAGATTTAAGAAGAGATTGTATTGCATCAACAGACGTATGAATATCTGAATCTGACTCTTCTTGTCTCTGTTCTATGGCGTATCCTGCCGCTTCAAAAAGATTGATTAAAGGAACATCAAGGCAGTTAGCAAATTTTTCTAAATGTTGTGGTGTCGCATTCCTCTTTCCATTTATTATCCGTGAGATCGTAGCTGTGTCGATTCCAGTGAGTTCACTAAACTTCCGCATAGATAATGAATGTTCTTTCAATAACTCTCTCAGCAATAAACCAAGTGTATTACTGTTTCTCTGCTCAGCCATCTTCGATTCTCCCTTCTTACAGTGACTAACATGACTTCACGCAGTTGTCTATTATGAAAATCTCATTCTCAAGAAGTGTATAGTTACGTTGACATTTTGTCAACACTTTAGTTAGAAGAATGCTGCAAAAGCGATTATTAACAACATTACTCCACTAATAATTGTTCCAAATTGCCCTACAGTAAATGAACCGATGCGAACATCCGCTACTTTACTACCTAACTTAACACCTAACCAAACAGTAATAAAACTCCCAATTGCAGCAAGTATCGAGATGACAAGCGGCGAAAGTCCAAGTAAACCTGCACCTACCCCATTCGTAAGTGCATTCGCCGCTAAGGCAATGCCGAGAAGTACAGCTTCTCCCCATCCAATTTCTCCAGACTTATTAAAATGGGCTTCCTCGGGATTTCTTAAAATATCTTGAACATTATTATTGGACTGCATTTCATTTTTCCTATCCACTATTGAAGTTTCTTGTTTCCGCGGTTTAGCCAAAAGAATAATCCGAATTCCGATTATACATAATAATACCGCTCCGATGACCACAGGAATCATACCTGGAAGAATTTTTGACAGCCATACACCAAATGTAATGCCTGCCATACTCATAAGAAAACAAATGACCGAGATTAAAATATTTTTATCAAATCTAACATTGATCTTTCGAATCCCGTAAGAAAGTCCGACACCCAAATTATCAATACTAGATGAAAATGTAAAAGCCAAAATGATTAACCAAGTCACTCAACCACATCCCTTATTTTTTTATAGCATATTATTCGCGTTGACAAATGGTGCGTATTATCCGGAAAATGTTGACAAAAAAACAACAACTCCTTAGTAACACCATACAAAGTACTGAAAAATCGGTGAATATTGGATTACCACCATGCATGAAAGCGATATTTTTACGCACGCAAAAAAAGACTGAACGAAATATTCATTCTTTCGCAAGGTCGGATTGTATATAGTGAAGTTACCATTTATAAACAGCTGGAAGCCCCTCTTTCGTATTCATATGGTAAATTGAATTAAAGAAGATGGCTTACAACTTTCAAAACCTTATTCATAATGACGGCAACCATAATATGTTTAATGCTACCCTCCAATAGGGAATCTATTGGCAAGCATACATTAAATTAAGTTATGTTCACTAACAATATAACCATTATTATTTGCATCTTGATCCACCATATATTTAGGGAAAAAGTCGCTGGTTGTCCATCTATAATAAACTGCCGCATAAAAATGTACTATTCTACTACATTGTTCATTATTATCCATCAATAATTTACTTAAAATTAAAATTTATAGTAAATTTTTATAAAGTTAATATTTAATTTTCATCAGCTCTTCGGTATTTTTTACTTTAATACATAACCTTTCATAACTAGGAGAATATATCCTTTTATTGATTTTATAGTTAATTTTTTCGTGTGTTTTTTGTATAATAATGCAATATAGTTTTAAAGGAGTGTCATTTATGAAAAAACATATTTTAAGTTTATTTCTTGTGATGTTTGCTATGTTTGGATTCGCTTCAACAAGCAATGCATCAAATACGATTTATTTAGAATCTGGCAACACACATTCAAACACACTAACATCTCCAAAAGAATCACAGTGGTATCAAATTAATACTACGCAAGATAACAGCGATATTAATATTTATTTAGCAAATACAACTGCACCAATCAGATTTTCTCTATATGATAGTAATAAAAATTTAATTGAATGGAATTCTACATCTGTTTTCAAAACTTTAAAAACTGGTACATACTATATTGAAGTTTATGATTACGATTGGGGTAATAGCTATTCTAGCGGATCTTATGAAATTAAAGCGACGTATAGTAGTGGAAAAAACGTTACTCATGATCCGACTACATTTGAACCTAATGATACGCGTGAAAATGCTTTCCCTATTCAGTCAGGAAAAAAGATTTCTTCTTTAATTTCAAATGAAAATGATGTTGATTTTTATAAATTTAGTACGACTGTAGACAATGGTGATGTTAATATTTATTTAGCAAATACATCCGCACCAATCAAATTTAACCTATATGATAGTAATAAAAATTTAATTGCTAGCAATAACTCATCTCTTTTCAAATCTTTAAAAGCTGGTACATATTATATTGAAGTTTATGATTTCTATTGGGATAGACAATACTCTTCTGGTACGTATGATTTAATTGCGACCTATTCTACAAATTCTAAAGAGCACAATCCATCAACATTTGAACCTAATGATACGCTTGAAAATGCTTTCCCTATCAAATCAAATATTTCAATCAACTCTCAAATTTCAAATAGCTCTGATATTGATTTTTATTCAATTACGTTAAATAAAGAAGGAAATGTAAACATCTCGTTATCCAATACTTCAGCGCTAATACGGTTTAAAATATATGATGCCAATAAAAAACAGTTGGATACTAGCTCAGAATCTTCTTCAAAACATTTAGCAGCCGGCACATACTATATCGAAGTTTACGCTGACTATTGGGGTGATCAATACTCTTCTGGTACGTATACTTTAACTGCTGGTTATCCAAATGCAATAGCAAAAAGCAACGAGATTTTATTATATTTAAATAGCAAAACAGCCTATATTAATGGTAAAAGTAAAACACTTGCCATTGCACCTTTCACTAAACAAGAAACAACCTTTGTACCTTTACGCTTTGTAAGTGAAGAGCTTGGTGCAAAAGTTAACTGGAATTCTAAAAATAATGATATTACAGTACAGTTAAACGGTTCAAAAATCATATTAAATACCGAAAGCTATTATGTAACTGTGAACGGCAATGGTAAGACACTTCAAGTAAAACCTGAAGTCATTAATGGCACGACATTTGTTCCACTTCGCTTTGTAAGTGAAGCACTTGGTAAATCTGTACTTTGGAACGCTAAAAACAAGAGCATTTTAATTAAATAATTACAGTAAATTTCTCTAATAAACAAGGCGCTTAAAGCGTACCCAGAACGCAAATCAATTCCTTCAATGGCAAAAAGTCATCATTTTTCTCTTTCGAAAAATGATGACTTTTTATTATGTCCCTAGCTCTCTTTTCATAAGCGCACTTACTTATGGTGCGGTTTACTGCGTCAAAATAAAAGACTAAACCTTTTCCTTTAATAATTTTCTTTTCTTCTTATTTATGTACATCTTCGCATCTGCTTGGCTAAACAACTGCTCCATAACGCCGTAAGAGGAGTTGCTATATTCATATCCGATAGATATTTTAATCGATGAGAACGGCAAATCTTTATAGTCTTTTTGCATTTTCATCTCAATATTTTTTAAATACTGCTCCACTTCTAACACGCTTTTATTTGGAATAAGAATAGAGAATTCATCACCACCGATTCTTGCTATAAGCATGTCATTATCTGCATAAGCTTCCAAACAAGCTGCTGTTTCACAAACTAATTTATCCCCTATTTGATGACCGTATTTGTCATTAACCCATTTCAGCTCATCTAAATCAGCTAGGACTACTGTAATCGGGTCGTTGCTTTCGTTAAAATGAGCCATTTTTGCTTGAAAATATTCACGATTATACAAATTTGTTAAGGCATCATGTGTAGATTTGTACTCTAATTGCTGTTGTAATACGATTTTATCATTAATATTTCTAAATAAACCTTGTACAGCTACATACTTGCCATCCTTATAAACAGGTGTAGCATATTCTTCAGTCCAAATATATTCCCCTAGATGATTTTTTAAGCGCACCGTAATAGGCTGGTTAAAATTAAGTGTCCCAAATATTTTCTTTTCTAAGATCTCATAATCATCTGGATGGACGATTTCAAAAATTTTATCAGGATCCTGTAAATGATCACTTAATGCATTTGGACCAAGGAGATTATTGATAGTAGGACTTAAATATAGATATTTCAACTTAGGATCCGTCTCACAGTAATATAAAATATCACGTATATTTTCAACCGATTCTACCAATGGTTCTAATAACTCTACTTTTTGTTGTAGCTTAGATTTTTGGTAATGTAGGCGTAAACATATTAGTAAAAGTCCTATTATTATGCCCTTCAAAAAAATCCACATATAATAACCCGCCCTCATTTAAATTGTGCATTTAAATTTTGTAATTTTATTTTCCGGAAATAACAATAAATTTCCGAATTTTGTAACATAAAATAAATTATACCTCCATTTTACCTATAACAAAAGGCTAATATATTATTTATTTAATACCTCCATTTAATGAAATAAAAAAATGAATTAATTGAGTAGCTGCACAATAGTTATGAAGAATCAGATGCCAATGAGATGCTGATTATTGCAAATTACATTTTGTTGCTATAAAAAAATAACAATGAAATTGTAGTAAACATTGACGTATCATTTAGCGCATAAAAAAACGCTTGGAAAATATCCAAACGTTATTCTTTATATTTACTTATTTGAAATTCCTGACTGCATTTCGTAATTTCTAACGAGCATTCCGTTGATTTTATCATTCCTAACTTCTCATAATAAGGAACTAAGTCATTATCACAACACAAATCAATCATATATATATCGTCAAGCTCTTTTAACATTTGTTTGACTAATTCCTTGCCGATACCTTTACTTTTATACTCTGGCAAAACTTCAAGGAATGAAATGTAGGCAGATAGAACGCCATCGCTAATCGCTGTTTATTAAAATTTTAAATTTAATATAAAGAAACCTTCACAATCTTGAATTTACTCAAACTGTGAAGGTTCAAAATTTTTATAAGGTGAAATTCTCCCTATCATGAACGAGGTATTAAAATTACCAAAACACCAATCAAACAAATGCCTGCTCCGACGAAATCCAAGATGTCTGGTTTTTTTCCGTCGATTCCCCAGCCCCATAAAATAGAAAGGACAATAAAGACACCTCCATAGGCTGCGTAGACTCTACCAAAGGTTGGGAAGGACTGAAAAGTGGCGACAACTCCATATAAAGCTAATGCAATCCCGCCAATAATACCCCAATAAAATGGTTTACCTTCTCTTAACCAAAGCCATATTAAATAGCCGCCCCCAATTTCGCCGATTCCTGCGAGGATAAATAATAATGTAGCACCAATCATTTTTTTCACTCTTTCTGTATATGTTTAAAAGGAAAATTGCATTATCTGTTCTATTATACATAAAAGCACGTTACCATTAATGAAATCAAAAAATTCCGCTATTCTCCTGTGTAACGATGGGTAAGATATTTAAATGGAAGGATGCAAAATATTGAACGTTGATATCGCTATTATGTTTTACTATACTCCTCTTACTTGTAACATAATTTTAGATATGTTGCAGTCTTTATAAGGCGCATCGTCATTTATTTATACCAGCTTGGTTTTATATTATTAAAATACTGATGCTCATCTAGGAAGATATTAATTCTATTTCTCATATTATCCATATCTTCTGGTATTGTTTTTAATGTCCATACAATTGTTGAAAATACACACATGGCTAAATATAAACTATACAAAGTCCAAAATTCATCACTTGGTTCTTTACCATTAAAATAACCTTTTATTTGACCAATGGAGAAAGGAACGCTAATATTTCGTGTGAAAATACCGATTTTCAAAAATTCATGAATCGGATCACCCCAATCATATCTCCCAAAATCAATAATTCCTTTGAATTTCCCTTCCAGTACAATTAAATTACTTGGGTGATAGTCATCATGCTGAAATATATTAGGGCGATTTTCCATCAACAACATATGATTATCTATAAATTGTAGGATTTTTTCATCTTGATCAATTTTTATTGGGCATGCTAGATAAGCCTCAACATAATTTTTTGCTATCAATTATGCTTCAGCATAATTGCGTCTGGAATCGGCTTTGTGCTTGCACAAAGAACTCATTTCCGATTCCATGACATCCGCCGGAGGCTTTAACTTCTTTCAGCGGATGTTTGGCCACCCGCTGAAAGAAGTTAAACTTTTTCGCGCATACCATGATTCTATATGTTTAGGTGCTTGTATCTTATGTAGGTTCAATAGTTCTTGTCCCGCTTCAAAACCTAATTGATATTGTTCTCTTTCTGTTAATACTAACAATTCTTCTTCAACATCATTCCCATCCATTTAAGTGGTTACCATATAACCGTGATCTTGAATTTTTCCAATCTCACATGCTTTTATTGCTTTATTTGTATAAGTCTCAACTGTCTTTAGTATTGCAAACTCCTTTTCTCTATCTTCAAATTGACTAATTGGGAAAAATCTTAGCATATATTTTTCATCGCTATTTTTTAGAGAAATGAATTGTTCATAGGAGTTAAGAAATACTGTAAACGGTCCACTAATGGTTTGGCTTATTTTCGACATTAAACTATACATCTATAAACACCCTCTATTTTTTTAAGTAATTCACAGATTGAGAATCTCTAGTTATTTACTGCTTTTATATATATCAGATGACAAACTGCTACAAACGCCTCGATATCCGATGTTCCATATTTCGTTAAATAATAGCGTATAATCATTCACGAGAACATAAAAGAAAAATCCTGTATCAAAAAAATTAACACAGGATTTTAATCAAATTTTATTTTAATTCTCAATTGAGCATTACTCCACCTTAATTTGACCCATCATTCCATTATCCTCATGCTCTAAAATATGACAATGGAACATGAAGATGCCCTTATGCTTAAATTGTACAGCTATTTTTACTGTCTCATCTGGCTTTACGGAGATACTGTCCTTCCATCCTTGTTCATTTTCAGGTGGCTTTTTTTCATCACGAGAGAGTACTTTAAATTGTGCTCCATGAATATGGAACGGATGAATCATACCGCCCATCATATCCGGTTTATTATAAATTTCCCATACCTCGGTAACCCCTTGTTTTTGTGTAAAATCAATTCTTTCCGGATCAAATTTCTTTCCGTTTATCGTGACCATGTCCATCATTCCAAAGAGTTCCACTTTTTTTGTAACGGGTAGATCCATTTCTTTATCTTCTAATGAAAGATCATTCAATTTTTTAGGGACCATACTCGTTTTTCCACTTTGATCAGTAACTACAAATGGTAAAAGGACAGATCCATCCTCATTTATTAAAGCTAGGTCATTAACTTCCTTAATTTTTGAAAAGTCAACTACAATTTCTGCCCTTTCAGAAGGCGTTAGTGTAATCTCTATTAAAGAAACGGGTTCATTCAAGAAACCACCATCTGTTGCGATTTGAAGAAAGGAATTCCCTGAACTCAATTTAAAAGTATAATTTCTCGCGTTAGATCCATTTAATAAACGAAGTCGCACTTTCTCTTTGTTTACAGTCAATTTAGGATTGAGCGTTCCATTAATTAATAATGTATCACCAATTGTTTCGTCTGTGTTCATTGCAGCGCTATAATTCAATTGTTTCTTATCATCAAATGTTCTATCTTGGAAGATCAAAGGGAAATCGTTCTTCCCATAATCATTTGGCAATCCTAAACTTTTTGAATGATTATCTTCAATGTAAACCAAGCCTGCAAGCCCGTTATATACCTGTTCAGCCGCTTTTCCATGTGGATGAGGATGGAACCATAGCGTCGCCGCTTCTTGATTCACTTTAAATTCGAAGGTATTTTCTTCTCCTGGTTTAAGAATGCTTTGTGGACCACCATCTTTTTCTCCTGACACCTCTAGTCCATGCCAATGAAAAGTTGTATCCTCATCAAGTTCATTTATAGTTCTAATCTTTACGGTTTCACCTTTTTCAAGACGAATCATCGGGCCGAGAAACGATCCGTTATACCCATACGTATTTGTTTGAACACCATCGAATATTTCTGTTTTTCCTTTTTGTGCCCTAACTGTGTAAACAACTTCATCCTTATTATTACGTTTAAGTTCAGCAGGGACTTTTACTTCATTTACCCCTGTCGAATTGTTTAAACTTGCCACATTGCTATGACTCTCATGACCCTTCATCTTGTCATGATCCATGTCTTTCATATCTTTCGAAGAGTGATCCATACCTTCCATTTTCATAGAGGAATGATCCATGTCCTTCATATCATTACTATCTCCTTGGCTACAAGCCCCAAGGATACCCAAACTTGCAATAATACTCGCTGCTAACGCTATTTTCCTCATATCAACCATTCCTTTCACCTTAAGTATATGGAACAGTTGTGTAGGAATTATGTAGAAAACGGCATTTGTATACAAAATGTAGTTCCTATATTTTTCTCACTTTTGACGGAAATTGTACCGTTATGTGCCTCCACAAGTTTTTTGGTAATTGTCATACCAATACCATTGCCAGTATATCGATTTTCCACTCGATAATTTCGCTCAAAGATTTTTTTACTTGCTTCTTCATCCATACCGACTCCATTATCATGTACAAGAATTATATAATCTCCACTTTCTTTAAATAATTTGATTACTATAATGCCATCTTTTTGAACATGGTACATAGCATTTTTTATAATGTTGTGTAGAATTTGATTCAATCTTAAAGCATCTACCTTTGCATTAATTGTTTTGTCTAAATCCAATTCTACCTGTATTTCTCTTTCAAGTAATTCACTTGCCAGCGCAATAACAGACTTTTCGATTACATTAGCAATCGGTTGCTCTTTCATAATGACCTTAAATGTAGGATTATTAATATCATTTAATGTATCTAATTCCCCAACAAGGAGAATTAACCTATCAATTTCCTCAACACATGCTTTCAAACGCTCTGGAGTAGCTGTCCAAATCCCATCTTCAAATGCACTTAAATAGCTTTTTATTGAGGCTAATGGATTACGAATTTCATGTGCAAGATCCTGTGTCATTTCTTTACGACGGAGTTCATAAGCGTTTAATGTTTCATCTAGTTTCATTAGTGATTTACCTAATTGACCAATTTGATCATTGATCGTATAGCTTATTTTTAAATGACGGTCTCCACGCACTAGTCTTAACGCAAAGTGATTCAGTTCTTGGATAGGTTTCGTTAATGTTTTTGCAATTAACAAACTAGAAATTAGTATAAAAATAAGCAAAAGGCCTAATGACCACATTGCCGTTTCCCTTAATGCCATATCAAAATGGTGAATTAATTCCTTCGAATCTGTAATATGGAGCATCATCAAATGTTCATGTCCCTTATAAAGTAATATCCCTGTGATGAATAAGAGTATGCTTGTAGAAAAGATAGCTATAATTAAGGCAATTTTTATATGAAATTTCATTGATTTATAACCTTTTCATTTATTTTGTATCCCAAACCAAAGACAGTTTGTATGTACTCTTCCTTAACTTTTTTACGGATATTTTTAATATGTTGATCCACAATACGAGGATTCATGTCCGAATCAAAACTATATATTTTTTGAATAATATCATCCCTACTAAAAACCTTTTTAGGATTTTCAGCTAGTAATAGTAAAATGCTAAATTCATGTGGCGTGAGCTGAATACTTTGATGATTAACTAATACTTTTCTCTCTTCTTTATGGAGTTCCAACTGTCCAAAAATAAGTATTTGGCTTTTATGTGAACTGGGTAACAACCTCTCTGCTCTTATTAATATTTCTTTAGGATGAAATGGTTTAACGACATAGTCATCTGCACCCATTTCAAATCCAATTACCTTATCATCAATAGAGATTTTTGCTGTAAGCATAATCACAGGAATATCGTAATTTGATTTTACATATTGGCAAATATCCTCTCCGTCCATATCCGGCAACATTAAATCTAAAATAATCATATCAAGAGGTACTTGATCGATCACTTGGATTGCGGATTCTCCTGTATGTGCAATATATGTATGATCTCCGTTATTTTCAAAATAAGATGCCAATACCTCTGTAATCTTTACTTCATCATCTACGATTAACACTTTCATTTTCTAATTACACCAACTTTGTATAAGAGATTCAAGAAGACTAACAATAAAAACTCAATCTAATTACCCTATAATGAAAGAACTTTATTATCAGCTAACGCTTTTAATACACTCTTTGGGATTTCAGTTGAAAAATTTCTTCTTCCAATCCTTTAATTCTAGCTCTCATATTAAAGCCTAACTTCCATAACTATGCCTCTCTAGTTCTTCATTCATTATATCGAATACTATTTACGTCTTGAAATCTTTTCTAACAAAATACTAACTAAAACTTAAAAGCAGTTGAAGCTCTTATCTTCAACTGCTTTTTACCTACTCTTGTAGATCTGTTAAAATCATAACATTTGGATGCTTTGTTAGAACACTTGCTGGTATATCTTCAGTATATTCAGAATCAAGTACACGTTGTAATACATCTCGCTTTGCTTCTCCAACAGCGATTAGTAAAATGCATTTTGCACGCTTAATGGATTGAATCCCCATCGTTATTGCTTGGGTTGGAACTTCATCGATTGAATCAAAGAAGCGTGCATTTGCTTGTCGGGTTGATTGTTCAAGCGTTACAAGATGTGTCAAAGAATCAAATGGCGTTCCTGGTTCATTGAAGCCGATATGGCCATTTTGTCCGATACCAAGTAATTGGAAATCTATCGGATTATGCTGTAAAAGCGATTCATAGCGCAAAGCTTCCTCTTTAGGGTTATCAGCTAAACCATTCGGTAAATAGGATTCTTTAAATGGTTTATGACGAAATAAATATTTATCCATATAATTTGTATAGCTTTGTTCGTGGTTGACACTTAGTCCAACGTATTCGTCTAAATTAAAGCTAATACAAGTTGAAAAATCAACATTACTTTCACATATTATAGAATATAGCGGTTCCATTGTACCGCCTGTGGCTAGACCGAACGTTGTAGCACCGTCATTTTTAGCATTCCCGATAATGTCTACTGCACGAGTGTATAAATCTTTCCTAGAAGAATAACGTTCTATTTTCAATTCTTAATGCCCCTTTACTCAAATTTTTTTACGTTAAAGCTCCATTACGTGTAAATCTCCTTACTACAGTTAGATTATCTCTTTTATTACTTCTTAATAGAAATAATATTATTAGAGCCCGCTCGTTGGAAGCCGGATTTTTCAAGTATAACTTTTTGTCCAATTAAACTCGTGAATACAATGGGTGTAACAATAGAAGGTACTTTGTCTTTTATGTTCTCAAAGTCTACTTTTAATAACCGATCACCACGTTTGATTAATTGACCCTCTGTAACTAACGTTTCAAAACCCTCACTGTTTAGCTTTACAGTATCTAAACCGACATGAATTAATAGTTCTACACCTGTATCGGATTTTAAACCAATAGCATGCTTCGATGGAAAAATCATGACTACTTGCCCATCAAACGGTGCATAAACCGTACCATCTTTCGGATGAATGCCAAAACCCGGCCCCATAATACCTGATGAAAATGCTTCGTCAGGTACTTCAGCTAACGGTATTAAATCACCCGTAATAGGCATTTCAAAATCATCTAAAGAAATTGTTGCCTCTGCTACAGTCTCATGAATAACAGACGGATCTTGCTGTAATGACATATTTGCAGGAGTTGGGTTACCTTTTTTCAGGCGATCTTTTATAGCTTCTGCTAAAAATTCTACAGATGTACCGATAATTATTTGTACGTTAGTCTTGCTAATTCGCATAATACCACGCGCACCCGCTCGTTTTAACGCTTTCTCATCCACCTGATCCACATCACCTACAGTCATTCGAAGTCTTGTTGTACAGTAATCGACTTGCTTAATATTATTTTGCCCACCTAATGCTTCAATTGTTTTGTAAGCTCGAACATCTAAATCGTTAGATATAGTTGAAACAGCATCTGTTCCGTCCTCATCTTCGTCTTCACGACCAGGCGTTTTCAAATCTAATTTCTTGATTAAGAAATAGAAAATGACAAAGTAAATAGCCCCAAAACCCAATCCTAATGGAATTAATAGCCATGGTTTATCTGCTAAACCAAAGTTTAATAAATAGTCAATTAAACCTGCTGAAAAACCGAAACCATCACGGAATCCAATAATATAAGAAACAGCAAGTGAAATACCTGTTAATACAGCATGGATACCATAAAGTACAGGTGATAAGAACATAAATGTAAATTCAATAGGCTCTGTTACGCCTGTTAAGAATGCTGTTAACGCGATGGATACGAACATACCACCGACTGCTGCACGTTTTTCTTTTTTCGCTGCGAAGTACATCGCAAGACAAGCTGCTGGTAATCCAAACATCATAATTGGGAAGAAACCTGCTTGGAAATGTCCAGCTGATGGGTCACCTGCTAAAAAGCGATGGATATCCCCTTTGACAATTTCACCTGCCGCATTTGTAAATTCGCCAAAGTCAAACCATATCACTGTATTAACAACATGATGTAGACCGACCGGGATTAATAAACGATTTAAGAAACCATACATCCCAACACCAACTTCTCCTGCACCGATTAACCAATTCCCTACTCCATCAATCCCGCCTTGAATTGGCCCCCACACTACAGCTAAAATACCACCTAAAATCGCCATAGTAATAGACGTTATAATTGGCACAAAACGCCTTCCTCCGAAGAATGATAGCCATTCTGGGAATTTCACATTATAAAATTTGTTATAAAGTAAACTTGCTGTAACACCAGCAATAATACCGCCAAAAACACCCATATTTAATTCTTCATTAATGCTTCCAAGAACTGCAACTAACACAAGATGCGCAATGGCACCTGCTAACGCAGCACCACCACTATTATCGTGCGCTAAGCCCATAGCAATACCAATCGCAAAAATAATAGGTAAATTACCTAAAATAGCATTGCCTGAAGCAGCCATAATGCTTGCAATATAATGAACAACGTCATTTGGCACTGCACCAAGCATATCATCTGAGCCTAAGCGTAATAATAATGCAGCTGCTGGTAATGTAGCGATTGGAAACATTAACGACCTACCGATTTTTTGTAAGAAAGCTAACATGTTTCTGCCTCCCCCTTTTCGGTATAGTTGTCTATACCAATTATGTTACAATCTATTATATTCTTTATCTTGAAAAAAACAACCATTTTTCAGAATTTTCTATATTTAACTTCTTATCTTTATGTATCCGTTTTATTTTGGATAAAGTTATATACGGTTTGTTTTCAATCCCTAGTTTTCCAGCTAAAAAAAGCACCTCCAATTGTTAGTTATATTTCTAACAATTGAGGTGCAGTTCATGAAGCGTCTAACGCCTTTTTATGCTGTTACATCACGTTTCATAAATGACATATAGCTGATCACAAGGAAAATTAAAGCGTAAATCGCAAGAATTGTGAGTGAGAATGGCATTGTCATTCCACCTACTATAAAGTGACCATTTTCATATTGTGTTAAATCTGAATGTGTTAGCCAAATATATTTAACGATGTCATATCTACTTAAGAACATCACAATCATTCCACCTGTAAAGGATAAGAACATCGTTAAGCCAATCGCTAAAGAGCTTGAACGGAAAACTGAGCCTACTAAGAAAGCAAATAATATTGACATGACAAAGTCTCCGCCAGAAAGTAAATAGTGATATGCTAAATCATTCCAAACTGCTTTTTCAACAACCTGACCGCTGACCATTTCTAGCTCAACACCAGTTGTAGCACCAAATAGTATCAGTCCAACTAGAGCACTTACTACTACATTGACTACAAATAAAAAGAGTCCAAATATGAATGTTGTAAGTAATTTTGAGGTTAATACTTTTGCCCGCGAAACCGGACGCGTTAATAACATTTTAATCGTACCTGTTGAGAATTCACTTGATACGATGCTAGCTGCAACAATAACTGTAAATAATGTTACTAAAGTCAGCATGCCACCTGTAAATGACATAAAGCTTGCGACGCTTCCATCTTTTTGAGACGGCAAATCATTTGCTAATCGATACTCCGAAATAGCAATCTTCTCCTCGTATAATGTTTTATCCTCTGCTGCTAAGTCATCACTTTTCATGATTTCTTTATAATCATTAATAGCCTGCTTTTCAGTTTCCTGCCACGTAGTATCCTCTGTCGTTTTTGTTTCATAGTATTTCATCATAATACCAGGACCAATAATAAAGAGGATTACTAGCGCGACCATTGCCCAAGTTCCTTTTTTATGCCATAATTTCATCCATTCATTTTGAATTAGCTTCAGCAATTTGGCCACCTCCTGTCATTTCTAAGAATTGATCCTCTAATGTCTTTTGATGCGGTTGTACAGCAAATAATTGAATTCCTTCATTAACAAATTGCGAAATGAGTTTTGGAATATCTTCTTTCTTTATTTCCACTACATAACCATTATTTTCAGATACAAAGTTATAATCGAGCTTTTGTAGAAGTTCTGCAGCCTTATTATTTGGTGTAGCTTCAATATAATAAAACGAAGAAGTTTCAACGTTGATATCACGAATATCGATAAGTTTGCCATTTTGTATGACAGCCACTCGATCACACATTAATTCAATTTCGGATAATAAATGACTGGAGACAAAAACAGATACGCCATCCTCCGCAGCAATTTTACGTAAATACATACGAAACTCGCGGATACCTGCTGGATCCAGACCATTTGTTGGTTCATCTAAAATTAAAAATTTTGGGCGATGAAGTAGTGCCTGTGCAAGACCTAAACGCTGACGCATCCCTAGCGAATACGTTGATACCTTTTCATGAATGCGTTTCTCAAGTCCAACTTGTTTAACGACTTCTTCAATACGCTCTTTTGTAACGTTTTTATGCATACGCGCAAAGTGCAGTAAGTTTTTATAACCCGACATAAATTTATACATTTCTGGATTTTCTACAATTACGCCGACCTTACTAATCGCTTCCTCATAATTCTCCTTTAAGGAAAGGCCATCAATAATGACATTCCCCTCAGTTGGATGCATAAGTCCTGTCATCATACGAATTGTCGTCGTTTTACCTGCGCCATTCGGTCCTAAAAATCCAGTAATTTGACCTGGATATAAATCGATATTCAATTGCTGAATCAATTGCTTACCACCAATGGTTTTTGAAATATTTTGCAATTGAACAATTGGTTGTGTTGTCATAAATTTCACCCTTTCTTATAATACGCCTTCATCCATTGCACAGCATCCTTATTCGAAACATCTCGAATCGTTTCTACTTCTTCGTGTGCAATGATCGAACCATTTTGCAATAAAATGATTTGATCTAAAATAGGCTCTACCTCATATAATTCATGCGTTGATAATAATATTGTCTGGTGTTCAATATCTGTAAATTGAATTAACCCTTTAATAAGCTGCTCACGAACAATTGGATCAAGACCAGAAAATGGCTCATCCATTAAATAAAAGGGTACTTCTCGCCCAAGAGTTGCGGCCATTTTCATTCGACCACGATTCCCCTTTGATAATTGCCGTAGCTTCACATTTTTATCAACCTGTAAAAACTCCGCAACAATACATGCCTTATCATACGAAAAATCTTCGAATTGAGAAGCATAGTGCTGAAAAAGCTGCTCACCTGTGTAAAAATCAAAAAACAAATCAATATCTGGTAAATATGCAATTTTATCAGCACTTCTACGCGTAACAGGCGTTCCATTTAGCAATACTTCACCACTAGATGGACGTAATAAGCCTGCCAACACTTTTAATAGTGTCGACTTGCCACTACCATTCTCTCCAACAAGCCCTATGATTTGTCCAACAGGTAAGGAAAAAGAAACTTCTTGTAGAATAGGCTTTTTCATATAACGAAAAGAAACATTCGATAGCTGTAGCATTTATTTCACCTCACGATTTATTTTGTAAAACAAAGAGCATCTCTTCCTTTGAAAACCCAAGTGCTTCAATGGAAGTTAAAAAATGATCTGCTAATTGATTTTTCATATCTTCACGTAAAAGAGCAATTCGCCCTTCATCAGTTGTAATAAATGTACCTTGGCCTCGTTTGGTTTCCGTTATATTCATTGCTTCTAACTCCTTATACACCCGTTGCACAGTATTTACATTGACACCTGTTTCCACTGCATATTCTCGAACCGAAGAAAGTCGATCCCCAAGCACTAGCTCCCCTTTCAAAATGTCCCCACAAATCCGATCTACAAGCTGGCTATAAATGGGCTTATCACGTGAAAAGTCGATTGTCATCGTAAAACCACCTTTTCAAGCCACTTTGTCCCTATGATAAATAGGATGGCTACAAAAATGATAGTTGCTACTTCTTCTACGACATAAATTGAGCCTAAGGTTGACTCCATTGCTAGTAATTTCGGGAAATATTGTTCCACCCACGTTAATGGAATTCCTATATGTTGGAAAATGTTATCATAAAATTTACTTCCTGTAAATTTAAACCATAAATCCATACTGAAGAAAAAGGTAACCATAGTGATAACAATGGAAAATCTACCAACTAAATGTTTCATTTGGAGATTAAATGCTAAAAATAATAGCATTATTACAAACATCATCAACTGAAGAATTACACTAATTACTACAAAAAATAACAGCAATAAAAGTACTTGGGCGAAGTTGCCTACAATTTCATCTTTGACTTTGTAGATAGCTATACTCATAAAGATAATATTGAAGATAGCATATCCTATTAAGGAAAATACGATTTTCACACCCACAAGCTGTGCGATAGAACTAGTTGAATGCAGCCATATCTCTTTGCTCTTCAAGTCATGACGGATACTAGCAAGGAATTGTAATATCGAATAAAATCCACCTAATACAAGTACTAGTATTGAGAAGGCAAATGACAGCTGATTCTCCATCGTAAATTCTACACTAAAGCGCCTTATTAAATATGGGATTACCATTGACATCATGATCCCTATAAAAATTCCAACAAATAGCCATGCCCTATAAAGCACCCATTCCTTTTTAAATAGCCCTGCAAAATTTTTCAAAGAAAACACCTCGTGTCATAGTGTACTAGTCAAATAGTACACTATGACTTTTAATTTTGCAAGCATTAAAAGCAAAAAAAAGGAAGAACCTAATAAATATAGGCTTCTTCCTTCAGGTTCTAATGAAATTAATGCTAATAAAGTATGCATTTCAGGCAATATTGGGGTGATTTCCTGAGGGGGCAAGTCTTCACTCCAATCAACTTATCCACATGACAGACGTTTTAACAAAACTTTTTAAGTTTATCGGAACACATTTACATTTTATCACCCAACTTTTTAGTTTTATCACCCAACTTTTGCGTTTTAACAACCAACTTCTTAGTTTTATCACCCAACTTTTGCGTTTTATCACCCAACTTCTGAATTTTATCGACATCCACCTTCCAAAGAGCAAAAGAAGATTCACACAGAAAAGCTGTCCGTTAATTCGTAGTCATAATGAGAGGTGATTTCCGTTACGACTGGTCGCTTTCCTGGAGCGTCATGGCTCCTTTGCGCTCCAGGGTCTCATTCAGCGTTAGTTCACACAACAACTCATATCCCTATTTCCCTCATTTTCTCCGTTACTTCTCCTACCCTACCATCAACATTCGTTCCGTCAAACTTCGGAAGTTTCAGCTCACTTACGATTTTCCCGTCGAGCATAAACAGAATACGCTCCGTCCGCGCCGCTACCTTTGCATCGTGAGTGACAAGCATAAGCGCAGTACCGCCCGCGTTAATTTCGGAAAAAATGTCCATGATTTCCTGCGCTGATTTTGAGTTAAGTGCACCCGTAGGCTCATCACCGAAAATGATTTTCGGGTTGTTCAAAAGTGCTCGACATATCCCTGCCCGCTGAAGCTGACCTCCCGAAACTTGTGTAATGTCGCGCATTTCAAGCTCCGCAATGCCAACCCTCTTCATAAGTGCTCTTGCCTTCTCCGAAATTTTTGCTACATTTTTTCTGTTATCGCGCATTGATGGAAGAATAATATTATCAAGAATATTTAGATTTTTGAGCATAGTTGGCTGCTGAAATACAAAGCCCATTTTAGTTCTACGTATGTCTGAAAGCTCAACCTCTCGGACTGACGATAATTCATTGCCATCAAAAATAACCCTCCCGCCATCAACGCTGTCCATGCCACTCAGCGCAAACATTAGCGTTGATTTGCCAGAGCCTGAGGGTCCCATTATCGCAACAAATTCACCTTCGTTTATGTCAACGGACGCTCCGTCAAGAACATTGATCTTTTCATCGCCCTCGCCGAAAGATTTTACAATGTGTTCACCGATTATAATCTTCTTCATAAGCTACTCCTTTATATTTTCGGATATTTTTATTTTCCCCGCGCCCGCTGTGCCAATTATTGTTGTGATCAGTACCGAACATACCATTATTAAAGGACAAAGAACGTACGCAGAAAGTGGATTGACCGAAAAACTAAACGATGACGCCCCAAAAGAGGTGATAACTGCGCCCGCAAGTACCTCTCCAAGTGTATTTGCCAGTAGAGTTCCAAGAACAATTCCGATAATTGATACGAATACTGCTCGCGAAACAAACTGTATTGTAATATCCGAGTTTGTAAAACCTATTGCTTTCATGACGGCAATAGAATATCTGTCCTTTGCGACAAGCATTTTCATAAACAATAACGTAACTAGTACCGTTATTACGAGCGCTATAGCAATTGCAGCACTGGAGGCCTTTCCGATAGATTTTATTGTCGAGCCGAATGTTTGAGTCACAAATTCATCAATATTGGAAATCTTTGCGAAAGTAAATCTGTCCGCATACTCAGAGACTTTTTCATCAATAAGAGATTTATCGGAAAGCTTCGCGCAAATTACGCTCCACATTATATTTTCCGAAGTGTCGCTAAAAACTGCCTTTGCCGTTTTTCCGCCGTTAGTAATGTCGGAATAAATGCCACTTACCGTTAGCTTTATGTCCTTCCCCTTCATCACGACTGTAATGACATCGCCGACCTTTTTGCCCATTTCATCAGCGTTCAAAGCCGAAAGTGCAATTTCGTTTTCTGTTGCGGGTGCTCTGCCCTCGGTATATTCAATAGGGAATATCGAGTGGTCTCCGAGTTCGATTTTTATATTTTCTTCCGAACCGTCTTCCGTTTTTGTTTTGAATGTCTTAGTTGTAAGGATGGTATATTTTGTAATGGAATTATCGTTGTTCATAGATTTTAATACTTCAGCAGATTTTCGGGATATATGATCGGTCTGCTGAATATCGATACGAATATCATAGTTTCCAATACCCATATATTTAATGAAGCTTGTTGAGGAAATCGTGTTGTAAAGGTTTTGTGGGACAATAATGATAAATGCTGAAATTACAAGTACTGCAAGCATTGTGGCGTATAGTCTTTTCCTTGCGAGAACGTCTTTGATACCAAGGAAAATGTTCGTGTTAAACAGCTTATTTCTATTCAGGCTAAAACGTTTTGTAACTGCGTTTCTTTCCTGTGATGTGCCAAAGCGTATTGCTTCTGCAGCAGATATTTTCCGAAAGCGTCTTAGCACTCCGCTTACATAGGCAATTATTGCGAGGAATACAAGCAGTATGCCGATAATTCCTATTGCCGCAGCAAAAGAAGAGTTTTCACTTTCCCCCATATAAAGTCGGATATTTTCAAGAAGCAGGCCTTTGAAAAGCAACGAAAGTGCAAAACCAAGAATACTACTTAGCGCCGCGATAGCTGTGTACTTCGCAAGGTAAATTTTTTTAATGTCGGAAAGACGCAGCCCTATCGCCTTCATAACACCAATTTCACGGTAATCGTCCTCAATTTTCGCAAGAAGTGTAAAGCGTATGCACATAAATGCGATAGCAACGACAAGAACACTTATCAGAAGTATAACTGCTATCATCATCCCATCGGAAAGTGCGTTAAGTGTTTTGAAAAGTGGATATGTAATCGTTGGTCCGTTCGCTTCAAGTCCTGCGGAGGCATAAGCTGTTTCAAATTCACCAAGTGCCGATATATCCTTTAGTCTAAACTCAATCAAATACTCCGTACTTCCATGGCTTTTTATTGTCGCGTAATCATTTTGACTAACAAGAAATCTTTTTGAGGAAGACAGCATAGAATTCATTTGTGAATCACGGTGGAAGCCAGCTACAGTAAATTCCTTTCCAGCTATTATTGCTTTATCCCCAACCTTTATGGCGGTGTCCTTCATATAGTTTATCGGAACATAAAGCTCACCATCGGATACGTTTATAATGTCTCCTTCAAGGTCAAGAAGATAATCAAATTTTTCACTCTGTATACTAAGACCATTGTCTTGAACATTATTCGCTAGTGATTGATCACCTAAAATAATTTGCCCGTTATCAATGTTGAGAAACTCAAGCACTTGATATTCATCGACGTTGCTGTTTTGCTCCGCGAAATTCGCAAGCCTTACAGTATCAATATCACCCGAGTGCATTTGCATAAAATGCGGAGTTTTAGCCTGATGCATAAGGGAATCTATCGCACCAGAAAGATTGACAATAAGTATCGCCGATAGAGAAACAAGCATTGCCGCAGCGGCGACAAATATCGTTGTTGTTAGCGTTATTAGTTTGCTTTTAGAAAGGTCATTACGGATTAATCTGAAATACATAAGTCACCTCGGTTTTCAAATTGAAGAAAATTAATGAAGTAATTCCCAAGCCCACTTCCTTTGCTGAAATGAGCTTTCCCGACTTTTGCAGAAAAACCTTCTGAAGAATCCTCAGAATTAACCACCGTCGTTTCCAATTCCTCAATCCTCACCTCCGTTGCCAAACATCTTCATCATGTACATAAGACTTCCGCTTTCGACACCGAGCAGTCTTTCTACGTTGAAAATAAAAGCTGGTATACGTGCAGCACGCTCTTCATCTGTTAGATCTACCATATCATCATCAAAAACAGTATTCGTATAAGCCACAATCATTTCCATACATTCATACGGATATGGCGTACTAAATAGTCCTTGCTCAATACCCTCACGGATTATTTCCGTCAATATCGGTGGCAGACCGTTAATGATGACCTTTTGTATTTTCTGATGCATAAGCGCGTTTTGAGGCTTATGTATATGGTCAATAATTTCTTTACCGTTTCCGCCACTTATGTTTAGTGCCATCACAACACGGACAATACGCTCGTGAACGGGTATGTTTTTATTTGAGGCAATTTCTTTTGCAGAGCCTAAAATTTGAGTATTATATCGTTCAATTAGCGCATCCATAATATCTTCCTTCGACTTGAAGTGATAATACAACGTACCCCGTGCAATTCCGACCTTTTCGAGAATATCGTTAGTACTTGTGCCATCAAAGCCCTTTTGACCGAAAAGCTCATCAGCCGCATCAAGTATTTCGTTTCTGCGCTCCATCGCTTCTTTTCTCATTTTTACTCCCCCTAACTAGACCGACAGTCTGTCGATAAAAATTATAGCATTTTACAATAAATTGTCAATAGGCTGTTCCGATTTTGTAAAAAACTATCAATTTATTGAAATCTCACATGCAAAAATATCCTCTTATTCATTTTAAATGATAGAATTAAATGTAAGAAGTATATATGTTGAGAGGAAATCTAAAATGTCAGAAGTACAAAAAATGGATTATACAATGGGAAAAAAGATACGTGAAAGTTTACAGGCAGATTGTCAAAGTTGTTTTGGTCTATGCTGCACGGCTTTAAATATTGCTGCTTCTAGCGACTTTGCCATTAATAAAGCAGCTGGGACACCTTGCCCTAATCTACAATCAGATTTTAGCTGTCAAATTCATAGTAAACTTAGAGATCAAGGGTTTAAAGGATGTACAGTTTTTGATTGTTTAGGAGCTGGACAAAAGGTTTCACAAACAACCTTCCACGGACAAGACTGGCGACAACACCCTGAAACTTCTGAGAAAATGTTTCGTGTCTTTCCGATTATGGACCAACTTTATGAAATGATTGCCTACGTAGCAGAGGCAATATCGTATAAGGTTAATTCATCCCTATTTAACAAGCTACAAATACAATTAGAACAGCTACAGCGTGCAACAGAGCTAGAAGCTGATGCTTTACTAGCAATAGATATACCTAATTTTCGATTGCCAGTAAATAGTTTACTGTTAGAAACAAGTGAACAAATTCGCCATAGCCTAATCAAAAAAACTGATAATCAAAAAAAACATCGAAAGTATGATTATAGAGGAGTCGATTGGATTGGGAAAAATTTAAAGGGCAAGGATTTAAGAGCAACTGATCTTAGAGGATCTTATTTAATTGCTGCCAATCTACAAAATGCAGATTTAAGAGGGGTTGATTTTATTGGCGCAGATTTACGTGACGCAAATTTACGTGGCGCAGACCTTTCAACGAGTATGTTTTTAACTCAAATGCAAATTAATTCAGCACAAGGCAATCATCAAACAAAACTACCCTCCCACCTAAAACGTCCTTCTTATTGGGTTGACTAACATGAGAAAGGGCAGATGAACGTAATTCATTTGCCCTTCTGACTGTAGATAAATTCTATTTTGTCTACTTAAAAATGTATGGTATTTTAAACGGCTAACACCGTTATTTGTAAAAAAGTTTGATTAAGACCACAGAAGTATTCAAAGCAGCTGTAGCACTTGTGAGCGTTGATTCAATCATAACTACAGCTTTGACTGTTCAAAGCATATGAAGATGTAGAAACGTTCCTGTAAGTGAACAACGGGACAAAAGGACTAACGTGTATGAGTTGTAATATGTACAAGTCCTTTAGATTGTTGGAGCTAAAAAATTATTATGAAAATTGCACCCAATGAATATACAATCCCTATTTCAGTATAGTTGCATTTATAAATTAATTACGAATAAATTCAGAGCCCAACTAAGAATTGAAATAATAACAATACTCCAAGCATTTTTCTTACGCTGTGTTACACCTATAATTCCCATAATCACCCCTAATAATGGTGAAAATAGAATAGCGATAATATACGCCAAAATATTGTAGATTCTGTAACTGTAGATTTCGTTACTTTCATTACCGTGTTTGACACTATCCATTTTCATTCCCCCTATCTTGCTTTTCTTAACTAACGAGAAATTTTTCTAATCAACTATGCCTCGGCTTTTGGCCAACTTGATATAGGTCACTCAGTCATGTGTTGTTGCTGTCGCTTCGCTTTCGCAACTTTGAGTTATCTACCGTAACAGTTTTAAGATTAATAAACCTATTCGAAAAAGACTCAAATAATATTATCCATTCTTCCATTTATAGGGTATTTTTACCCAATCGTAAAATATATTAAAAAGGAAATATAAAATTGATATTCCAATAATTTGGCCCCATTGAATGTCATCACGAAATAACCATTGAAATGTAATAAACAGTATGAAAAAAATAAGCGAATATTGTATATTTTTCTTTATAATTTTTACCATATTCATCCTCCTCATACAATAATACACCATTTATGCTTATCTAAGAAACCTCCACCGTTAGTTTAAATCCGCTTCGGTATGCTCACGATTCATTGCAAAATATAATTGCAAACGCCACTTCAAATTAATCCTTGAAGTGGCGTTTTTAGTAATCTTCTATAGATATATTTATTAACTTACCAAATCTTCTCCACCCATTCAGGATGGTCTATAAACGGATTTCGATTTCCTTGGATTTCGTAAATTCTTTCATTTCTTTGTTTTTCATATTCATCTACAGGATCTTGTTTGTGCCATTGTAATAGAACCGAAAGTTTACCGTGGTAAGGAGCTGTTCCATTATTGACTTTGTCATTTAATTCAAGATCCACCTTATCTCCAGCCTCATAGCGAGTTGCCATATATAATAGTATACGTGCTACATCACCTTTTACACGATTAGGTGGTTCGAATGAATCTGAATCTTTCAAGCAACCATTACAGCCAGCCACTGGACTGCCACCATTGTCAAAGTCTAAATTTCCTCTTGAGCTATTAACTTGTACATCGGTTGGGCGTAAGTGATGGATATCTGTTCCGGGTCCATTGCTTGTCCCAAAGTTACCATGTGATTTTGCCCACGTATGCTCTCGGTTCCAGTTCCCTACATTACCACCACTGTTTGTTTTTGAACTAGATTTACCAGAGTAAAATAAAATGACATTACTCGGATTAGAAGGATCTTCATCTGTATACTTCAATGCATTCCAAACATCATCATAAGAAAGTACCTTTTGTTCAGAAATGATATCATGAAGAGCCTTTTTTAGCGCTTGACCTTCCTTGTTATAGGCACCTGCATAATAATCATTAGCAATCACTGTAACACTAAAACTTGTAGTGACACTTTTCTTTCCATCAGATGCTGTAACGCCAACAATATGACTACCCTCAGCTAAATTGAGTGTTAGAACCTTTCCATTGATAGTGCCTTTTGTAGCCGTAAATGAAAGTTCATCACCATCAGGATCGGAAAAATGATTTGTTAAATCAATTTTAATTTCTTCTCCTACAGCTACAGTTTTATTTGAAATCGGATTTTGAATTATTGGTTGATTGTTTTCTGCAGGCACAGATGGATCCACAATTGGTTTCCCCTTCGAATTTGTAAATTTAATTTGCTCAGGAGCTGCACCCTTTGTATATATGATCGATTTTAAATCTAAATTTTCAGCGCCTCTTATTTCACTTACTTTTGCACCTTCAATTGTGAGTGATTTCACGGTAGTGCCTTTAAGGTCAATAATCATCCCTGCTTTCGCTGGGCTAAGAATAACATCAGTCGTCTTAAAGCCTTCTCCATGTAGCTCCGCATAGGCACCTTTAAGGAACACACCTTTTGGAATAACAGATTGAGCGTCTAGATGTACTGCTACACTAGGTTTATTTATTGTCAATTTGTTCTTTTTGAAGTTCTTATAGTCATATACTATTTCAGGCTTAATGGGTTCAACTGTTGGTTTATTAACATCTATTTGAACCATTACAGGATCATGGTCACTTGCACGGCCAGCCATGTCCGTAAAATCCGCATTAATATGAAGAATATCAACATCCGTTTTCTCTGCCAGATTGTTTGACACTAAAATATGGTCTAATACTTGTGAGTTCCCTTGAAATACATATGTGTAACGATCAGAGGCTTCTACTTTATTAATCATATTTGTCATTAATTGACCTTCATGGATTTTAAGCGAATCCGCAAATTGATAATCATTAAAATCACCTAAAGATACAATATTGGCATCAGGATTTTTTGTTTTAATATCCCCAACAAAATTATTAACGATGTTGGCGATTTTTTTACGTTGTGCTTCACTTCCATACTGTGGAGGCTGAATCGCACCAAATAAAGGAGTATCTCCTGTTTTTGAATTCCAATGATTTGCGATAACAACTACATCTTCATCTTGGAATTCAAATTGTGCTGCTAAAGGTTTGCGGCTACTATTAAACGCTTCGTTGTTTGGGTCAATTCGACCAGGGTTCAGTGTTAATTTTCCATCTTGATAACCAACAGCTGTTGTAGCATCTCCTGCTAGCATACCTTCCTTCAGCTTCACTCGCTCTGGATTATAAAGGAAGCCAACTCGAATATTCGCATCTGGTGCTCCACCGTCTTGATTGTTAATTGGATCGATATTAACATATTGATACTCGACACCACCTACACCTTTAATAGCGTCAATTAGTCTTTTGTAACTTTGATCCGCTTTGGAATCTCCAGCTGATGGCCCGTTATTATCCTGTACCTCTGTAACACCAACAATATCAGGGCTACCCATATCAATACCAATTGCTCTTGCTAGTTTTTTCGCTTTATCATCAGTAGTAGAAGTTTTGTTATTAGAGAAGTTCTCCAAATTATACGAGGCAATTGTTAGCTTATCTTCTGCCTTTACTATTTTTGTTCTCTCTGGTGATGTATTTCCTTTTTCATATGCTGCCTTCATTTCATCTAAAGAAGCATAGATTTTAAAGTTTTGATAGGAATAGCCTACGATTCCTGTAATTGGCCCTTTAAATTTATCACCTGTAGCAACCTCAAAATCACGTGCAGCTCCATTCGGTTCTAATCGGAATTGAACTCTGTTTGGATTTGCATTATCTTTCTCATACAATACCCCACCGTGAATGGTGTTTGTTGGTTCATCCTCAAGTACCGTTACTAAATCTCCATGCTCCTGTGGCGCTACCGCTTTCACGTTGCCAACTTCTACTCTCATACCTTCAATACTTTCCCAAAAATCAATAGCGTCGATTGTTGGATTAAAAATGCCAAGCTGATCACTGTCTATTTTACTAAAAGACATTTTTAACTTATCAATATTAATTGCTTTTGGTAATGCTACACTACTTTTAAGTACTTCTACTTTCCCATTTTGATCGTTACGCACATTAATTTGTGTAGTTTTTAAATCTGTTTTCTGCCTGTCATCATAGCCATCGTAAGCATATTCGCTTACTTTACCTTTAACAGATACTAAATCCCCTACCTTTACTGGCCATGGTTTATTGCCACTGTACAGAAAAATTCCTTCAGAAGTATTTGGATCATTATCAGCCAATTCATCTGGCGTTTGAATCGTATAATACCAATTATTATTTAACGTAAATGAATAAGTTACGATTCCTTCAATTCCTTCAACTGTCTTCCCATCAAATGTTGAAGCATGCCCTGCACCTTGAATATCATGAATTTGTAATTTATCTGCAAAGGTATAATCAAATGTAGTTATTTCACTGTATGTGCCATCTTTAGCTTTAACTATTGTTTTTAAAGTAGTATTTTTGCTAATCTCAATTGGTGTCTCATATTTAATACTTTTATCAGTTGGTTCCGTGCCATCTACTGTGTAATAAATTTCTGCATTTGCCGTCGGTGTTGTTAAGGTAATTGTTGTTTTCCCAACAAACGTCCCACTTCCAGGAGATGCGATAGCAGGTTTTAGTGCTGAACTATCCTCTATGATATCTTCTTTTGATCGAGGAATGACTTGATAGTCTGTATCGAACTGTTGAACAATCCCAGTGATAGATTCATAGTTTGTACCGACAGTTAATCCCAGCGAATTTGTTTCATCTCGTACGAGGAAATTCGTTCCGTCATTTGCAGTAAAGTTTGCCCATCCAGCCCCTTGCTGAACATCTGTAAGAGTAACATTATTCACTGTTACTAGCTGTGATTCGCTATCCTCGTTTACTTGAGCTCCTGTTACTACCTTTGGAGAAGGTACACCAGCATTTTCAACTTTTTCAACGATTGTAGCACCATCTAATTGTAGTAACCCTCGATAGTCAACTAACTTTCCTTTTAAAGTAACTTCATCTCCGACAGACATAGCTAGACTAGTAGGTCTTACGGCAATACCACCTGTATCATCTTGGACCGAGAACGTATTTTTCAAGCCCGCTACAACTCTACCTTTGATAGTGACCGTTTCACCTTCACCTTTATTTCGAGCATCTCCAATTGAAAGAATTGCCGGTGCTTCGGGGTCAACAGGCTCACCTGAATCGTTATCCATTACGTGTTGCCCTAAATTGGAGAAATCATCTACTGAAAATGAATTCCATTCTGATGCTGAATTAAATGGATCATTAATATTTGTATCACCCGTCAAGACTGAAGCCTTTCTTACTAAAGTTACATCTTTAGCAAAATCTGCTGAAGAACCTACTTGTCCAATGGAATCGACTATTTCACCAGATTTCCTTAATACGACTGGATCATTTCCATTGAAATTTATAACAGTTATGTTTTCTAGATTTCCTTTTGCTTTAATGTTTGGATTTGCATCTTTATGGTATAAAACATAGGTAGCCCCATTTTCTAGAGTACCTGTCAGACTCACTTTATTCTTCGCGGTTGCTTCTCCGTTCGTATGAAGCTCTAGCGTATAATTACTTAGGTCAACCGCGGTGCCTGTACCATTATATATTTCAATTGCTTTATTAAAGGAACTTCCCTCAATATACTCTGAAATGATTAAATCCTTTGCAAGGGTTTCAGCATTTACAGTAATGGGTGCTACTGGTGCGGCAATACTTGCAATTAAAGTTGTTGCTAAAAAGGCATTTATCGGCTTCTTCCAATTCTTCTTTGACATCTAGTAAATTCTCCTTTCAATTTTAAGAATGATAGTTTTTATCAATTATGCCCTGTCATAATTGCGTCCGGAATCGGGAATTATGCGCCCTTAATGAAATCAACTAATGCTTGGTGTCCTTCTGTTGTTTATTGGCTCTAACCTCCTTAACTGCTGTCACCTTTCTAGCAATATTGTTTAGATTCGCGCCTGTGTGTCGTTTGAATGCATTAACACAAAGTAAATCTATCATTGCTATTTCACCTTATCTAGGCTTTCCGTTTGGGCAGATACCGTACAGACGACTTTTATCGCATACGACATGTCGTAAATAGTCGAACTATTTAAAACACATTCTCCCATTACATATATATGTAAACATATTATTATTAATTCACTATTTTTATAGTATTTAAATTATGTTAATGAATTGTAATAATAGAAAAACACATCTACTATAGGGAGTTTAACGATTTATAACATAATTTTAACAAATAAACAAAATTTGACACTCACCCGATTTACCTAACTATAAAAGAACGGGCAAATTACATTTACATCAAGAAAAATAGTCTCTTAACCAATTAATGGTCAAGAGACTATTTCTTTCTTACTACTATTTTATACTTTCTTAAACTAAAAAAGGTTTTAAAAATGTTGAAGTGCTGTATCAGGAGATTGATACGTACATTTTGGAAATTGTACATGTACCTGCTACATCCACTTCTAAATTCAGAGCTTCTATTTGTTTATTATTACTCAAGATAAGTGATTATGAGACTCTACAGCGCAGCGGTTGTTTTCTGTGCGAAAGCGAAGCGTCAGCAACAATGTTTTATCTGCGCGAAAGCGGAGTGTTAACGAAGCGTCAGCAGCAACAAAAACGGTTCATCGGATTCCCCCACGAAAGTGCACAGCCGCAACGGAAACTAACCCTACATTTTGCGCAAGAGTGTTTCCTTATTGCAGGTGACACACCGTAATTTCATTGACATAATAGTCTTTCTACAAAATAAAAGGCAGATGAAAATATATTCATCTGCCCCTCTAATATTATTTTTGTTTCTTTTTATAAATGATCGTAGCTACTACAAGTAAAAGTAATATCGCTTGTCCTATCATTGTTTCTACAGTTGGATAGAAACCAATGATGCTGACAACTGGCAAGCCATCAACAATTGTTGTTGATACGGAATCTCTTAGCTGCAATGTATGCAGACTGACACCAATAATTTTAAATGCCAGCACATAAATTAACACCGTTGCCACTGCGAAAAATTTATGAATTGGAATTTTTCCACTTGCTTTAAATAACACAAATGCAAAAATAGCTAATATTAAAATTGCTACTACGATACCTAGCACAAATTGAGATGTCTCCATTTTAGGTGCAATTCCTGCGTAGAAGACAAGTGTTTCTGCCCCTTCACGGAAGACGGATAGGAAGCTAATAGCTGCCATCGCAAATACCGAACCACTAGAGATTGCATTGCCCATTTGTTTGGAGATATAGCGATTCCAGCTTGTCACACTTGATTTACTATGGAGCCAAATACCAACTCCAATCATCATTGCAGCAGCTAGTAAACCAATATAACCTTCCATCAGCTCTCGGCTTGTATCAATTGTCGCAGATTGGAAAAGTGTCGACATTAAAACAGCTGCTACCGCAGATAGTAAGATCCCTACAAATGCACCAACATATATCCATTTGCGCATTGTTTTTTGTCCAGATTTCTCTAAGAACGATACTAATGCCATAATAATGAGCAGTGCCTCTAAGCCCTCTCGCAGTAAGATTAATGCTGCATCCCACAGAGTATAATCTGAGTCACCTTGGATCAGTTCAATTTCTGTGCGGAAAGTATCAAGCTTACTTTTAATAGCTTTGGCATCGACGTTAGACTTCAATAAGTCACTAACGAGGATCGGCATATCACTTTCAATTTTTGTATAAAGACTGCCGTTACGTGTTGAAATATCAATCTCTACACTTGGCCATATTTTAATGAACTCTCGAATTTTATCAGAAGCTGCTTTATAGTCACCTGCATCGATAAAATCATTCGCCTCGTCAATATAAGCGACTAATGTTGCTAAAGAATACTCACCTTCAACAACCTTCGCCGTATCATTACCTGCTACAAAATCCTCAATCGTTTGTTTTAATTCTGCATATTGAGATTGCATTAAGACTACATCGGGCTTTTCGGAAGCAAGTGAAATTCGGATAAAGGCCATCTGTGTTTCAATTTGTCCGTACATCGCAATGCTTTGCTCACGTACAGGGCGTTCAATTTTTTTCCACTTCGCATTAAAATCCTTATATGCTGCGTCGATTGTAGTTATATCCCCACTTGCTAAGGCATCTTCAAATGCTTTCAATACGGGTTTAAATTTCGTGCCAAATTCTGCTCGCTGCGCCGCTTCATCTACAGGATTCTCAAGTTTTTCTAATGCACGTAAGGCATTTGACAAGTCAGATAGTGCCTTTAAACGTTCATCCTTAGATGTAGCTTCAACTGCTTGCGCAAGAATTTCGTCCACTTTTTCTTTTGCGTCCTTTTGCTCAGATGTGACCGACGCCCAGTCTGTGGCAAATTGTTCAAGGGCATGTTCTGCCTCAGCTTCTTTGTCCTGCTTCGTATTCATCAGTGCATCACTTATTGAAATATACAACTGACTATATGATTGCGCTGCCTGCACTGGTACAGCAAGTGCCAATAACAAGCAAACTACTAAACTACAGCGCGTTAAAAAGTGCTTCACCTACATAACTCCCCTTTGATACTCCAGGTAAGCAAGCAAACACTGCGCTGCCTCGATGGGTAATGTACTCATTCATTTTATCCATACGTCCTAAGCTATTTTGGACTGTTGTAAATTGGGCCGGGTCTTTTTGAAAAGAAATAAACAGGAGTCCCGCATCATGCGCACCTGTATTCGTCATAACACCTGATGCATAAGAGTAAGAACGACGTAAAATACGCGCACCAGATTTACGTGCTAAATGTACATGTGAAGTATCCGGCATAATATACTCACCGTTGCTATCTTTCGCCTCTACATCGAAATTATCGAACTCTTTCTTTTTACCAAAAGGTGCACCACTATCGCGATAACGACCAAAAGTTGCCTCCTGATCTTTTAACGATGTACGATCCCATGTTTCAAGATGCATCTGAATTTTACGGGCAACTAAATAAGAGCCGCCTTTTAGCCAACCTTTATCTACCCATACTACTTTATTTAAATCTTTTTCATCGGTACTCGATGGATTCACCGTACCATCCTTGAATGCAAATAAATTTCTAGGTGAGCCTCCGCCAGCTGGGAATGAGTTAAATCCTGCCTGTGACCATTTAATTTCTACCTTTCCAGATGCTGCACGAACTAAATTACGTACTGCGTGGAATGCCACCTGTGGGTCATCCGCACATGCTTGAATACAAAGATCTCCACCAGTAAATTCTTTTTGTAACTGATCCTTTGGGAAATGAGGTAAGTCTTTTAATTCCTCAGGCTTCAAATGCTTGATTCCAAGCTTATCAAACAAAGATGGTCCTACACCTATCGTAATCGATAAATTTGAAGCATCTAAGCCCTCCGCTTCACCTGTATCTCCTGTTGGCACTCTAGTATTTGTTGTTAAATCTACCATTAATTCACCATTCATTAAACGTACAACAAGAGGTGTCCATTGTTTGAACAACTCTTGTAGTTCTTTCTTTGATGTAAATAAAACATCTAAAGAAGCAAAATAAATATTTGTTTGAACTGGTGTAATAATGCCAGATTGATGTTTTCCATAGAAATCAACTTTGTTAACTGCTGTCGTGCTATCTGCAACAGGCTCAAACACATCATAGCCCATTACTTTCATAACACCACCTAAGCCAGAGGCTCCGATAGCTATACCAGCTGCTCCGATACCTGTTAGCTTTAACATGTCACGTCTTGATATTTTTTTATCGATCCATTTTTCATCATTTGACACTGTCATTTATTATCACTCCAAAATGATACCCATTTGGCTTAATGGTTCTCCAAGTTGATTTACTGCTGCTGCAAGCGCTTTTGTGTTTTCTTCTGTTAATTCTTCGTAAGAAACATATCCGCCATCAGCTGTTGCATGTTTTGCCAATAAATCATCTACTGCTTTGAATTTTTCATCTAATGTAGCTACTAAGTCTTTATCTTTCGCTTCTAATTTCGGACGTAGGATTTCAAAGATTTTTTCTGCGCCTTCGATGTTAGCTTTAAAGTCATAAAGGTCAGTATGAGAATAGATTTCTTCTTCACCAGTGATTTTAGATGTTGATACTTCATTTAATAAATCAACCGCACCTGTAATCATTAAATCTGGTGTTACTTCTACAGTTTGAACTAAAGCGTGTAATTCTTTTGCGTCTGCTAGTAATTGATCTGCAATTGCCTCGTAGCCTGCAGTTTTATTTTCTACCCAAAGCGCATGTTCAAGCTTATGATAGCCAGTCCATTCTTCTTCGCCCTTACCTTCTTCTTGAATATCAGCCAAACGACCGTCAATACGTGGGTCAAGGTCACCGAAGCTCTCAGCGATTGGCTCTGAACGTTCAAAATACATACGTGCTGGTGCATATGCTGCTTTTGCTTTTTCGATGTCACCGGCTTTAAATGCGTTCACAAATTTTTCTGTTTCTATTAAGAATTGATCCATCTGCTCTAACGCAAATTTTTGATAGGCTGTTAATTCAGCGGATAAATCAACTTTTGTAGTTTTTTCTGCTTGCTCTGTTGCAGGCTTATCTTCTTTTTTAGCTTCATCTGTATTGCCACAGCCAGTCATAAGAATGCCCCCTGCAACTAATACTGACAATAATGATGTTTTTTTCATGCAAAGTACCTACTTCCGAAATAGTTTATATTGAGAATGATAATGATTATCATCACCGATTGCAAGAAGTATTTTTATTTAAAGAAAAAAACGACATTTTCTAGTTGATATATTTAAAAAACTAGTAAAATATCGTTTTTTCTACAATATAATGATTATAAACTATGAAATTTTCGCTTGTTTTTTATATTCATATTTTCCATATAAGAAATAATAAAGCACAATTGACACTAAAATAACGAATACCATTGCGAAGAAAATGGCGCTGTACCCCGAAGTCGGAACGAAGAATCCTAAGAAATAAGGACCAACACCTAAACCTAAATCATATAAAATAAAATATGTCGATGTCGCAAGTCCTAAACGCTCATTTGGTGTAACCTTAATGGCTATTGCTTGCGCTACTGAATTGAAATTGCCATAACCAATTCCTATGCAAGCAGCAGCTAGTAAAAAGACAACACTACTTGTTGCCGAACTAAAGGCATACATACCGATCGCAAAAATGACTAGACATGGATAGATTATAATGTTCGCACCTCTAGTATCTAATAATTTCCCTGTAAATGGGCGTGTCGCTAAAATAACAATTGCATATATAATAAAGAAATAACTTCCCGCCGCAACCAAATCAAGCTCTTTCGCGTAAAACGTCATAAATGACATAACCCCTGAGTAGGCAAAGCCAATAACGAGCGCCACAAAAGCAATTGGCAAAGCGCGCATTTCGATAAAATTGCTTAACTTAAAGCCTGCTTTCTCAGCCATTTCTTTGGCCTTCTTCGGTGCATCTGGAACTGAAACGATGAAATACATTAAAAAGCAAACAATAGCTAATACGGAATCAACAGCAAAAATCATCCGATAATCTTCAAATAGCTGTGTTAAAAGAATACCTATAAAAGGTCCAATAGCCGTTGCTAAAATAGCACTTAAGCTGTAATAACCAATACCCTCTCCCCGACGCTCAGGCGGTAAAATTTGTGCAATAATTGTTCCTGTCGCCGTACTTGCCATCCCAAGTGCAATCCCTTGTACTAAACGATTGATCATTAAAAGCGGCAAATTCGTCGCGATAAAATAAGACATCGTTGATAGCATAAACAATAATAATCCACAAAATAATGTTTTTTTGCTACCCCAATCTCCAATAATACGTCCTGTTCCCAGACGGCCAAATAAAGTACCAATAATAAAAATACTCGATACAAGCCCTGCCGTACTAGTTGATGCCCCAAAATGCTCAACCGCATAGCCTGCAATTGTAACCATTAATAAATAAAAAATTAATGTAATGGTAAAGTTAATAAGTGAGACGATTAAAAAGTCCTTCGTCCAAAGTTTTTGTCTAGGTGCTTCCACTTTTTCCCTCTCCTACCGATTGATGTTTGCACAAATATTCGCTAAAACTTGTGTCGCAATTTCAATTTCCTGCTTTGATACCCCTGCGAGTGCCTGTTCAAAAAATGGCTTTAACTGTGCCTGAATTTCTTGCACAATCTCTTCACCATTAGCCGTTAATTGCACAAGCTTCTCACGCTTATCCCTACCAGCTACCGTTTCCACATAGCCAAGCTCCACAAGCTTTTGAACAAGCCTTGTCACACTCGGCTTTTCAATAAACATAAAATTCGCAATGTCCACAAATGTATGTGACCCTTTATCCTTCAATAATCGAAGAAGAGCCCATTGAGAACTAAATAACTGATATTTCTCTAGCAGCACATTTACTTGATTGATAAACGGTCTGTACATTAAGCGGTACTGATTAAAAAATTCTTGTTCAATCGTCAAAGTTACCACTCCTTTTATATTAGTTAGCCTAGCTAACTATACGCTTGTAAAGCGTATTTGTCTAGTAGGGAATAAGCGAGAAGTCCTGCATTTTGGACGGTCTTTCCAGTATTTTCGACTCGCAATCCATGATTTTGAGCGGACTATCCATCATTTCCGGCTTTCTATCCATGATTATGATCGTTATCCATCTTTCTCAGCTTTCTATCCACGATTTGGACCGAGCTATCCATCTTTATCGGCTTCCTATCCACGATTTGGACCGAGCTATCCAGCATTCTCGGCTACCTATCCACGATTTGGACCGAGCTATCCAGCATTCTCGGCTACCTATCCACGATTTGGACCGAGCTATCCAGCATTCTCGGCTACCTATCCACGATTTGGACCGAGCTATCCAGCATTCTCGGCTACCTATCCACGATTTGGACCGAGCTATCCAGCATTCTCGGCTACCTATCCACGATTTGGACCGAGCTATCCAGCATTCTCGGCTACCTATCCACGATTTGGACCGAGCTATCCAGCATTCTCGGCTACCTATCCACGATTTGGACCGAGCTATCCAGCATTCTCGGCTACCTATCCACGATTTGGACCGAGCTATCCAGCATTCTCGGCTACCTATCCACGATTTGGACCGAGCTATCCAGCATTCTCGGCTACCTATCCACGATTTGGACCGAGCTATCCAGCATTCTCGGCTACCTATCCACGATTTGGACCGAGCTATCCAGC
The DNA here is from genome assembly GCF_001183605.1 of Lysinibacillus xylanilyticus. GTDB lineage: Bacteria > Bacillota > Bacilli > Bacillales_A > Planococcaceae > Lysinibacillus > Lysinibacillus xylanilyticus. The sequence continues at coordinate 1,801,911 of NZ_LFXJ01000005.1, forward strand.
ATTCTCGGCTACCTATCCACGATTTGGACCGAGCTATCCAGCATTCTCGGCTACCTATCCACGATTTGGACCGAGCTATCCAGCATTCTCGGCTACCTATCCACGATTTGGACCGAGCTATCCAGCATTCTCGGCTACCTATCCACGATTTGGACCGAGCTATCCAGCATTCTCGGCTACCTATCCACGATTTGGACCGAGCTATCCAGCATTCTCGGCTACCTATCCACGATTTGGACCGAGCTATCCAGCATTCTCGGCTACCTATCCACGATTTGGACCGAGCTATCCAGCATTCTCGGCTACCTATCCACGATTTGGACCGAGCTATCCAGCATTCTCGGCTACCTATCCACGATTTGGACCGAGCTATCCAGCATTCTCGGCTACCTATCCACGATTTGGACCGAGCTATCCAGCATTCTCGGCTACCTATCCACGATTTGGACCGAGCTATCCAGCATTCTCGGCTACCTATCCACGATTTGGACCGAGCTATCCAGCATTCTCGGCTACCTATCCACGATTTGGACCGAGCTATCCAGCATTCTCGGCTACCTATCCACGATTTGGACCGAGCTATCCAGCATTCTCGGCTACCTATCCACGATTTGGACCGAGCTATCCAGCATTCTCGGCTACCTATCCACGATTTGGACCGAGCTATCCAGCATTCTCGGCTACCTATCCACGATTTGGACCGAGCTATCCAGCATTCTCGGCTACCTATCCACGATTTGGACCGAGCTATCCAGCATTCTCGGCTACCTATCCACGATTTGGACCGAGCTATCCAGCATTCTCGGCTACCTATCCACGATTTGGACCGAGCTATCCAGCATTCTCGGCTACCTATCCACGATTTGGACCGAGCTATCCAGCATTCTCGGCTACCTATCCACGATTTGGACCGAGCTATCCAGCATTCTCGGCTACCTATCCACGATTTGGACCGAGCTATCCAGCATTCTCGGCTACCTATCCACGATTTGGACCGAGCTATCCAGCATTCTCGGCTACCTATCCACGATTTGGACCGAGCTATCCAGCATTCTCGGCTACCTATCCACGATTTGGACCGAGCTATCCAGCATTCTCGGCTACCTATCCACGATTTGGACCGAGCTATCCAGCATTCTCGGCTACCTATCCACGATTTGGACCGAGCTATCCAGCATTCTCGGCTACCTATCCACGATTTGGACCGAGCTATCCAGCATTCTCGGCTTCCTATCCACGATATGGACCGCTCTATCCAGCATTCCCGTCTTTCTATCCACGACTTTGAGCGGACACTATCCAGCACTCTCCGCTTCCTATCCACGACTTTGAGCGGACACTATCCTGCATTCTCCGCTTCCTATCCCGACTTTGAGCGGGCTCTATCCAGCATTCTCCTATTTCTATCTACGATTATGAGCGAGCTATCCATCATTTTCATCCTCCTATCCACGATTTTGAGCGTTCTATCCAGCATTCTCCTCTTTCTATCCACGATTTTGAGCTCTCTTTCCAGCATTTTCGTCCTCCTATCCACGACTTTGAGCGGACACTATCCAGCACTCTCCGCTTCCTATCCCGACTTTGAGCGGGCTCTATCCAGCATTCCCCGCTTTCTATCCCGACTTTGAGCGGGCTCTATCCAGCATTCCCCGCTTTCTATCCACGATTTGGAGCGCTCTATCCAGCTTTCTCGTCTTTCTATCCACGACTTTGAGCGGACACTATCCTGCATTCTCCGCTTCCTATCCCGACTTTGAGCGGGCTCTATCCAGCATTCCCCGCTTTCTATCCGCGATTTGGAGCGCTCTATCCAGCTTTCTCGTCTTTCTATCCACGACTTTGAGCGGACACTATCCTGCATTCTCCGCTTCCTATCCCGACTTTGAGCGGGCTCTATCCAGCATTCCCCGCTTTCTATCCGCGATTTGGAGCGCTCTATCCAGCTTTCTCGTCTTTCTATCCACGACTTTGAGCGGACACTATCCTGCATTCTCCGCTTCCTATCCCGACTTTGAGCGGGCTCTATCCAGCATTCTCCTATTTCTATCTACGATTATGAGCGAGCTATCCATCATTTTCATCCTCCTATCCACGATTTTGAGCGTTCTATCCAGCATTCTCCTCTTTCTATCCACGATTTTGAGCTCTCTTTCCAGCATTTTCGTCCTCCTATCCACGACTTTGAGCGGACACTATCCAGCACTCTCCGCTTCCTATCCCGACTTTGAGCGGGCTCTATCCAGCATTCCCCGCTTTCTATCCCGACTTTGAGCGGGCTCTATCCAGCATTCCCCGCTTTCTATCCACGATTTGGAGCGCTCTATCCAGCTTTCTCGTCTTTCTATCCACGACTTTGAGCGGACACTATCCTGCATTCTCCGCTTCCTATCCCGGCTTTGAGCGGGCTCTATCCAGCATTCTCCTATTTCTATCT
>NZ_LFXJ01000005.1:1804808-2306048 GCF_001183605.1 Lysinibacillus xylanilyticus
CTATCCACGATTTGGACCGAGCTATCCATCTTTATCGGCTTCCTATCCACGATTTGGACCGAGCTATCCAGCATTCTCGGCTTCCTATCCACGATTTGGACCGCTCTATCCAGCATTCCCGTCTTTCTATCCACGACTTTGAGCGGACACTATCCAGCACTCTCCGCTTCCTATCCACGATTTGGACCGAGCTATCCATCTTTATCGGCTTCCTATCCACGATTTGGACCGAGCTATCCATCTTTATCGGCTTCCTATCCACGATTTGGACCGAGCTATCCAGCATTCTCGGCTTCCTATCCACGATTTGGACCGAGCTATCCAGCATTCTCGACTCCATATCCACGATTTGGACCGAGCTATCCATCTTTAATCCAATATTTCCTATATTTTTTTATTCCTTCTGCTTTCACAGGTAATTTCTGCAATAGCCTATACGCTAAATCTGGTGAATCTACTGCGAAAAAATCACAGAAGCTTTTATTCGTTAATGAATCACCCACTAACAACTTGTAATCTTCTAGCGTTCTGAAAATAGCCTCCCGATCAACTAATCCGCAGCGTGGACAAGTCCATTTTGTAGAGTGATAGCTCATTCGCTGTCCATTTGAACAACGTACACATAGTACGCCTTTTACAATATCCCGAACCGGAATGGTTATTTCTCTTTTATTTGGCATATGCCTGGACAATAATTTGGTAGCAAAAAGAAAGAGGTCATCTGCACCTAGAATCAGCTCTTTATGCTGTTTAAACAATTCTTTTATATGATAACGTAATCCTGAAACATGAAAAATTGGTTGTCCTTTTAAACTTTCTGATAAAATAGCATTTTTCGTTGCCAAAACGACTGCATAATGAACAGGAATCTCAACTTTGTACTGCTGTAACATACTCTTCATCCACTCAGTATGTCGTCTTACTTGATGAAAAGGATCAATCATTCCCTCAACATCACCTTGAGCAGTAGTTCTTGTAAATTGAGTAAAAGACTTCTCGTATTCAAGAAAGCCTGTTATATTTTTTATTTCTAGTATCAATATAAAATGGGGGCATAATAATATAGTGTCTATTTGATGTGTATTTCCGAAGTGATTAAGTATTTGTAAATCATGTAGGAAGTAATGTGGATTGTGTAAATTAATTTCAAGCCATTCTGCATCTACTCGCTTTTCTCCAGCAAAGCCAGCCTGTATACGCATTAACCTATCAAAATAATTCATGTAGTCTACATGTGTACTAGGCAACCTACGTATCAAGGCTTCGAGAATTCTATGCATTTGTGATTGCTGTCGTGCTAATAAAATCATTGTCTCTCCCCTCCTCTATTTATTATATTAATAATTATCATTATTAAAAGAGGTTCCAAAAAACTTGAAATACAAATTATTCAAAATAAATTTTCAGCCAATTTTTTTAGATAAAAAGAACGAAAAAATCGTCTTGATCTAGCATCTGCTACTACTTTTCTGCTCCATATACCTATTTTGACGACGCTACTATCTTTCTTCTCGTTATCATCTCCATGACTTTGAGCGGGTTCTATCCACGATTTTGAGCTCTCTATCCAGCTTTCTCCTATTTCTATCCACGATTTGGAGCGGACACTATCATTGATTCTCCGCTTCCTATCCACGATTTTGAGTGAGCTATCCAGCATTCCCGTTTTTCTATCCACGACTTTGAGCGGACACTATCCAGCACTCTCCGCTTCCTATCCATGACTTTGAGCGGGTTCTATCCAGCATTCCCCACTTCCTATCCACGATTTTGAGTGAGCTATCCATCATTCTCGTCTTCCTATCCACGATTTGGAGCGCTCTATCCAGCTTTCTCGCCTTTCTATCCACGACTTTGAGCGGACACTATCCAGCACTCTCCGCTTCCTATCCCGGCCTTTGGCGGGACACTCTCCTGCATTCTCCGCTTCCTATCCCGACTTTGAGCGGGCTCTATCCAGCATTCTCCTATTTCTATCTACGATTATGAGCGAGCTATCCATCATTTTCATCCTCCTATCCACGATTTTGAGCGTTCTATCCAGCATTCTCCTCTTTCTATCCACGATTTTGAGCTCTCTTTCCAGCATTTTCGTCCTCCTATCCACGACTTTGAGCGGACACTATCCAGCACTCTCCGCTTCCTATCCCGACTTTGAGCGGGCTCTATCCAGCATTCCCCGCTTTCTATCCCGACTTTGAGCGGGCTCTATCCAGCATTCCCCGCTTTCTATCCACGATTTGGAGCGCTCTATCCAGCTTTCTCGTCTTTCTATCCACGACTTTGAGCGGACACTATCCTGCATTCTCCGCTTCCTATCCCGGCTTTGAGCGGGCTCTATCCAGCATTCTCCTATTTCTATCTACGATTATGAGCGAGCTATCCATCATTTTCATCCTCCTATCCACGATTATGAGTGCTTTATCCAGCATTCTCCACTTTCTATCCACGATTTGGACCGAGCTATCCAACATTTTCATCTTCTTATCCACGATTTTGAGCGGGCCTACCTTCATTCTTCGTCAAACGAAGACCCCTTCCGCTCACAAAAAAAAAAACAACTGAACAGCCTAAGCCATTCAGTCGTTTTTTCGTAGTAAATATAAAAAATAGGGTGCGCCGATACATGCTACGACTATACCTGCTGGCACTGTCGCACTTGAAATTGCTACGCGGCCAATAGTATCCGCTAGCATTAGTAGGCTTGCACCGATAAATAATGTGAGTGGTAAAAAGAACTGGAAGCGCGGTCCGACAAGTTGCTTTGCAATATGTGGAGCCATAAGACCGATAAAGGCAATGCCTCCTGTGACCGATACAGCTGCTGCAGCTAATGCTACAGAGACAACTAATAATTGCAAACGCTCTCGTTCGATGTTTAAGCCTAAGCCAACCGCTGTTTGTTCTGTCATCGCCAGTACATTTAACACATTTGCTTTATAAAAAATAAATGGAATGCCTAGCACTAGCCAAGGCAATAAAGCCCAGAAAAATGGCCAATCTGTTCCCCAAATATTGCCCGCTAGCCATTGCGAAATAAATTGCACATCGCTACGCTCAGCTGAGGAAATTATCATTATCATTAAACCCGATAAAGCAGATGCTACACCTACTCCGACTAAAATAAGCTGGACCGGCTGTACACCTTGATTGCGCTTATACGAGAAAAAGTAAATGCAGAATGCCGTTAATAAAGCGCTACAAAATCCTACAAGTGGTAACACATACGCAAAGTTAGGCAGATCACCACCTACAAGGAGATAAAAAAGCGTAATACCAACACCTGCACCCGCATTAATCCCAATAATACCAGGGTCGGCTAAGTCATTACGGGTCACCCCCTGCAAAACGGCACCAGCTAATGCTAACGCCATCCCTGCAGCTGCTAGCACAAACAATCTTGGTAAACGAACTGAGAACAATACGAATGATTCTTTGAAGCTACCGTCTCCCATTAAAATTGGTATTATTCGATCAATCGAAACCGAAGCTGCTCCCATTGAAATACCCATAACAAAAATAACTACTGTTAATAGTATCCAAGCCATTAACCATCTACGTTGTTTTTTTCGTCCTACATTAAACAATCTGGCGACCTCCCTTACGAACAAGAAGTAAGAAGAACGGAAGGCCGATAATTGAAATAATTGCAACTACCGGTGTCTCATATGGAGCATTAATCATTCTACCTGCAAAATCCGCAGTCACCATAAACCATCCACCGATAATAGCGCTCATCGGTAAGACAAATCGATAGTCTGTCCCTACAATTGCTCGGACAATATGCGGCACCATTAGCCCAACAAACGCTAAATTACCTACTAGCGCTACTGCAGAGCCTGCAAGAATGACAACTACAAACATCATAATGCCTTTAATGACTGCTGTGTTTTGTCCTAATCCAACAGCTACTTCTTCATTTAAACTTAAAATAGTTAGCTGACGACTAAATATAAAAGCGATCACTAATCCTATTAAAATAACAGGAGCAATTATTAAAGCTTGCCATGTAGTGCCAATTAAACCGCCACTCGTCCACATCGAAACATCTTTTGAAATTTGAAATAATATTCCCGTACCATCTGCAATTGCTTGTAATAAAGCGGATACAGCTGCCCCAGCCAAAACTAACTTTAATGGTGAAAAGCCATTCTTGGTTGAAGCGCCAATACCATAGACAACAATCATCCCTACACCTGCACCTATGAAACATGCAAAAATAAGCGTATAGTACGACGTATTTGGGATAAATGCCATCGTCAAAGCAAGTGCCGCATTCGCACCTGCTGTGAGACCAAGAAGTCCCGGATCTGCTAATGGATTTCTAGTAACCCCTTGCATAATAGCCCCAGCAACTGCGAGTGCACTACCTACAAAAATAGCAGCAATAATACGAGGAAATCGAATTTCACGTAAAATAGAATAATGCTTGCCACCGTCTTGTCCGACAATCGCTTGATAGACATCTTCAATACTTGTATTTGCCGCGCCGACACAAAGTGAGATCGTAACTGTAACCGCTAATAAGATCAGTGCAAGCAATACCTGAAGCCAAAATGGGGAATGTCGAAACTTTGTCATTTGCCTTCGCTACTCTCTACTGAAATTATTGTAAAAATTTCTTTTCAAAGAAATCTAGTTGATAATCTAAAGTGATTGGGTCATTAAAGTAAAATTCGTTGCCATTCACTTCAAATAAATGACCATTCTTCACCGCTTCTAAATCCTTAAACCACGCAGCATTTTTAATGGCGCTATCCTCACCTTTAAATGTACTAAAAATCACATAGTCACCTGCATATTCATTTAATACTTCTGTAGAAATTGCAAAATAACCTGGTTTTAAAGCGTCTTGTTTTACTTTTTCAGGCATTTTCAAGCCCATTTCTTGATATAAAATTTCTGTTCCTCGACCCCAGTTATCTCCATACACATACATTTGTTTATTAAACATTTCTGCGACAGTAACCGTTGCATCTTCGCCGATTTTTTCTTTAATTTTTGTACCCGTCTCTGCAGCACGTTCTTTAAAATCTTTTACCCAATCAGTTGCTTCTTTTTCTTTATTCACAACTTTACCGATTTCAATAAATTGCTGTAAGTAATCAACTTTACCATAAGTAAATAATACAGTTGGTGCGATTTCTGCTAATTTATCCGCATTTTCAATACCATTTAAACCAATAATCAAATCTGGATCAAGCTCGATAATTTTTTCGATATCCGTATTCTCAACAACCACTGCATCTTTAATTTCATCTTGGAAGTTTGGATTATCTGCAGTCCATGAATCAATACCGACAACATTAACGCCAAGCTTTAGTAAATCCCCAACAAATGAAGATAACACAACTACACGTTTAGGGTTAGCTGGTACTTCAATAGGACCTGATTCTGATTGATACGTAATCGTTTCTGCAGATGCTTTATCTTTTGAGCCCTCATCCGCCTTCTCTTCTTTATTGCCGCACGCTGCAAGCACTAGTACGACAATCATAAACATTGGTAGTAACCACTTTTTCATGAATATATCTCCTTTTACACTGTTTGTAGTAAGTTATATGTAATGCACATTGGCTTATCTGTACGTGGATCCTTACCAATGACTGCATCAATATTAAACACTTTTTCTAATACTTCAGGTACCATGACTTCCTCAGCAGTACCGAACTTCACAAGCTCTCCTTTTGACAGCGCAACAATAAAATCTGAAAAACGTGCTGCCTGATTTAAATCATGTAGCACCATGACAATTGTGCGTCCCTCTTCTTCATTAAGCTTATTAAGTAATTCTAAAACTTCTAATTGATGCGCCATATCTAAATAAGTTGTTGGTTCATCTAAAAAAATAATATCGGTCTCTTGCGCTAATGCCATTGCAATCCACACTCGCTGACGCTGTCCACCTGATAAGGCATCAACTGTGTTCTGACGAAAGTCATCCGTTTTAGTTACCTTTAAGGCCCAGTCAATCATTTCTTTATCCTTTTGCGATAAATTACCGAAGCCTTTTTGATATGGAAATCGACCGTAGGATACAAGCTCTTCCACTGTTAAACCATGTGCACTTTCTGGACTTTGTGGTAATATGGCAAGCTCTTTCGCTAATTCTTTCGTATTCATCTCGGAAATATTTTGACCATCTAATATGACATGTCCACTCTTATGCTTCAAAATCCTTGTAATAGCCTTTAAAAGTGTTGATTTACCACAGCCATTGGAACCAATAATGGTCGTTATTTTACCGTCCGGAATTTGTAGCGATAAATCATGCACAATCGTTTTATCCTCGTAGCCGATACGAATCGATTCAACTTGTAAACGCACAACATAACCTCTCTTTCCTTTTACTTCTTTGCATGCTATGATAACAATTGTTCGATAATGATAATCATTATCACTTAATTTAGTCTAGTTTTCCTATTAAGTTTTGTCAAACACTTTTTTATTAATTTTTTAAGGATGTGACGGTATAAATGCAACATATATACGATGTAACAATTATTGGTGGTGGCCCTGCAGGCCTATATAGTGCCTTTTATAGTGGTTTACGAGGATTGAAAACGAAGTTAATTGAGAGTCAACAACAGCTTGGTGGTAAAGTTTTACTTTATCCTGAAAAGCTAATTTGGGATATTGGTGGTCACCCTCCAGTATTAGGCGAACAATTTGTAAAACAGTTAATTGCGCAGGCAAAAACTTTTGATCCAACCATTTTAACAGGGACAAAAGTTGATTTCATCGAGCGCCAAGATGATATTTTTGTTCTACATACTGCACAAGGTGATAAACATTACTCTAAGACTGTTCTTTTAGCAGTTGGTGGTGGTATTATTAACCCTCAAAAACTTTCACTAGAAGGTGCAGAAAAATATGAAATGACTAATTTACACTATACCGTACAGTCTTATCGACACTTTGTGGACAAGGAAATTATTATTTCAGGAGGTGGAAATGCGGCTCTTGACTGGGCAGTTGAACTTAGTCCTATCGCTAAAAACGTAACTGTAGTTTATCGTAAAGATAAATTATCTGCCCATGAAGCAACAATTCAAGAGGCTTTAGATGCTGGAGTAAAGATCGAATGCCATACAACTATTTCAAAATTGACCGCTAATGCTGACAAAACAGCGATTCAATTAGTGACGTGTGAAAACTCAAAAACAAAGCAAAGCTATACCCGTCAAATCGATGAAGTAATTGTTAGTCATGGCTATAACCGTGAAGCATCATTAGAGTTAGATCAAGCGATTACCGTTCCTAAAAAAGAAGATTACTATTTCGAAGGGAAAGCAACCGGAGAAACTGAGCAGCCTGGTATTTTTGCAGCGGGTGATATTTTATCATTTGAAGGAAAAATTCATCTCCTTTTAGGTACTTTCCAAGATGCAGCCAATGCTGTGAACTCTATCAAAACTTATCTAGAGCCTACTGCCTACCGCCATGGGGTCGTGTCATCACATAATGAAGTATTTAAAGAGAAAAATCGCTCTATTATTGAAAAGCAACTTAAATAAGCATTAAGAACTAAATACAATGATTTATCAATCACAATAACCCCTCTTAAGAGAATTTACTCTTCAGAGGGGTTCTAATTATTCTCAAGCCTTTCCTGCTATTTTATAAAGGCGGACTTTAAAAAATCCATCTACCTAAAGAAATTTATTAATGCTCCCATCTGCCTTAACATACCAACTCCATTTGTTATTGTACCCGCATGGCCCATAATTGTATTTAAATGCTGTGGTAATCTTCCAAATCTAGAAGGTTGGGGCTGTTGATTAGGGTAAAAGAAAGGTTGCACTCTTCTACCTTGCATAGGAGGGCCAAAACCTTGTCTATTTCTTGGTGGGAATGGTGGTCTCATTCTAGAATTAGGCGGATAAAATGGCATCAATTCACCCCCTATCAAATATCTTTTTTCTAGTATACGTCTGTATTTTTTTATTGTTTAGACTATCGAAGAAGGTGCTAAAAAAAATATATAGATATGTATTGTAAAAATGTCGAAGCCCAAATTATTTATTAATCTCCCCTCCTTTCTGTAAAGGTTCTTCATGACAACTCAGGAACCATAGTATTTTTAATTTCATATTATACAAAAATACGAATAAAGAAGGGATTCCGATTCAAAATTCGAAATATCTAGAATTTCTGTCCAAATTTGGCGTTGGCGGTGCGCATCCTGGTGGTATTAATCTAACAAAGGAAATATTCAAGGCAGAGAGCATTAACGAAAACTCCCGCATTTTGGATGTAGGGTGTGGTACAGGCCAAACCTCTGCCTATTTGGCGGAAACATATGAAGCAAAAGTAACAGGTATTGATATCAATTCTGAAATGGTCGCAAAGGCTAAAAGGAGAATGAAAAAAAATCACTTACCCGTAAAAATAATGCAATGCTCTATAGAACAAGTACCATTACCTGATCATACATTTGATTTTATTATTTCTGAATCTGTTCTTTCTTTTGTCAATAAACCTAATGCCCTAAAAGAAATTTTTCGTTTGTTAAAGAAAGGCGGTCGGTTTATTGCCATTGAATTTACTATTAATCAACCACTTGAAGAAAAAAATGAAGAGGAAATCATACAGTTTTATGGATTTGATTCTTGTTTAATGAAAAAGGATTGGGTAGCTTTGTTTAATCAGGCTAGTTTTAAAAATATTCATATACAAAAAAATAACTCAATCTTCTCAATCCCTGAGCTTCATCACTCAAAGGATATTGCACCTGAACTTTATGAAGTAATGGATAAACATTTCGATATGAACTTAAAATATGAAGGCATTTTAGACTATAGAATATATTCATGTACTAAATAGTGTGGGATGTTATTCAACTTGAAAGCATACTATGTAAATGAAAAAGAGCAGAAGACTCGTTCAACGACAAATCTCCTACTCCAACATCTATAGCGGGAAGTTAATCCTCTGTGGCATTTCCCGCTTCTTCTTATTTTTTAGCCCCTCACTCAAAATAATCCTTTTAAAAAGGATCAAAATTTCCTCCTTAGTCATTCCTTTGCATATATTTATCTTCATTAATCATCACTGCATGAATGCCCTCAATAAAGGTATTGATTAGGATTGAAAAGCTTTTATTGATATCAAGGGGCATCCCAAATCCCCCCATTTGTTCAATAGAAGTGAATCCATGTAAAATACTTCGTAATCCTCTGACCATATGAATCGCAATTTCTTCTTGCAAATTATAGGCATCTAGCACTTGAAGTACAAGTTGCACGACAGCTTCTTGGGCTTGCTGTAGTTCTTGATCGTTAGAATCTGGAAAGCGAGTGCTAGCATCATACAGTCCCGGATGCTCTCTAACAAATTGAATATATGCTTGACTAATTGCACGAATGGCCTCATCACCAGAACGTCCCACTGCAGCTTGTAGCATATATTCATTTAGTTTCTTTACTCCCTTAATGGCTAACATCTGCTTCAATTCATTTAACCCCTCAAGATGGTTATATAAGGAAGGTGGACGTATTTCCAATTTTTCGGCTAATATTCCAATTGAAAGTTGGTCCAATCCTTGTTCATCAACTAGCTCCGTTGCCTTTTGTAAAATAATCGATAAATCTATTTTCATTCGACGTGTCATTTTTATCACTTCCTATTTTGATTGTCTAAAATTTTTTTCTGCTTCTGCTATTGCTAAGTCCAAAAGTTCCTGTGGTTGCTTCAACATCTTTCCGTGCCCAACAGCGAGTAAGCTTGGATTTAAATCCCTTAATTTTATTGCGCTTTTTAGAGCTGTACTTTTATCCCATGTTGCTATAGCAGGAAATGGAAACAACGGATTCATCACTCCTGTTACTACTAATTTTCCTCTAGTTATAAGGGCATCACCAGCGATTAAACTTCTATTGCGCGTGTCAAAAAGAGTAATGGAACCGGGTGTATGACCTGGAGTTGCAATCACTTCTAATGAACCAACACGATCGCCTTCTTCAAGTAATAAGTCCGGTTTAGTTTTAATATTTTTTGGAATACCTCCCCGAATGGGTGTGTTTATTTCATTTGGAAGTAATGCGCTATTTCCCTCCAATAACAAAGCATCCCTAGAAGAAATGCACACCTGACTATCTGGTAATAATTCCTTTAACGTGTCTAACGCTCCTATATGATCACTATGTGCGTGAGTAATGATGATTTTCGTAATTGGTTTACCAATACTTTCAGCCGCTTTTATTATACTTTTTGCACTATATGGTAGTGCTGCATCGATAAGTGTAAGCTCGCTTTCTTCCTCTACAAAATAACAATTAACAGGAAAAATCCTTGGCATAAATGACAATTGAAACACAGTACCAATCTTCGTGATTTTCATTCAAAATCAAATCCCCTTTGCAAACTAATTGTATTTACATTTTAACTAATCAAATTAGTTTTTGCAATATTTAAATTAAAAAATTTAAAATAATAAAGCCCTGATTTATTGTAAGGGCCTTTTTAAGCCAAATCATTGCTAGTTCGATACACCATAAAATGACACCTGTCATAAAGAACCTTTGACTGGTGTGAATATATTTTTTCCTTTCGTTTTCTTATCATTAATGTAAGAAAACAAAGAAAGAGTGATTTTATGATGAAAATTCAACAAAGATTACCTCTAATCGATATGTTACGAGGTTTTGCCGTATTAGGGACACTTGGCACAAATATTTGGATTTTTGCTTATCTTGGAGATATTTCGTATATCACAACGAGTAGTTATTCAGGGTGGTGGTCATTGAACGATTTTTTACGAATGGCAGTCCTATTTTTAGTAAACGGTAAACTCCTTGGTTTATTAACAATAATGTTTGGTGTAGGTCTAGAATTAAAATATCAGCAAGCCTTGCGAAAAGGAAATGCTTGGCCTGGAATGTATATTTGGACGATAGTCTTTTTATTTATGGAAGGTCTTATCCACTTCACCTTAGTCATGGAATATGATATTTTAATGAGCTATGCTGTGACAGGCATCATCGTTGCCTTTATCGTTAAATTTGGTGATAAAGCGATTAAACGTGCTTTATACATTTTTGGTAGTTTCCATGCACTAACGATTCTAATAATTTTAGTCGGCACATTGCAGGGTGCCGCCAGTGTTTCCCTTGCTGGACTCGATCCAGTCGTTAATCTTTATGAAAATGGCACTTGGTTTGAGCAAATACAATATCGTTTAACACATTTCCTTTATTATAGAACGGAAGCAATTTTTATTATCCCAATGAATATCTTTTTATTTTTACTAGGTGTTAAGCTGATGAGAAATGGTGTATTTTCACAAGATGACAAAGGACGTCAGGCGCGTCAAAAGCTATTCAAAATCGGTATTTTTATTGGGGTGCCTTTAAATCTCTTAATCTTTATTCCTGGAGGAGCATTTGATTTACCTGTTCGTTATTTATTTGCACCAATTCTATCTATTGGTTATATTGGAATATTTGGTAAAATGATAGAATATAAGAAGCTTGATTGGTTATGGAAGAGATTTGGCGAGATTGGGAAAATGTCTTTAAGTTGCTATGTACTACAAAATATTATTGCATCAATTATTTTCTATGGCTGGGGCTTAGGTTTGGGTGGAAAATTGAATAGTATTGAAGTTATCAGTATTTGGCTAACCCTCTCCCTTCTACAACTTTTCATTGCACATATTTGTATCAAGCATTTTCATGTTGGACCAATGGAATGGATTCGGAAACATGCTATTCAAAGTGTCACGCAGAAATAATCGACAAGGGTTGGTGTGAAATATAAAGATTTATCCAAGAGACCAGGCAAAACGCTATTTAATTATCGATGTTGTATCACTAGTTTTTTTATTTACATTGGTATTAGGTTCGAATTCTCCATTACCATTAATGGCTAAAATAATTATCCTAATGTTATTTTTAGTAGCCTTATATATTGCTTTATGGTTTAAAGATTGGCGTTTACTGTTAGCTTCTTTACTAGGCTTTACTCTTATTATCATACTGGGTATTTATGAAGGATCTCCTATGTTATTATTTGGATTTACATTTGCTGATTTAATTGGGAGAGCTAAAAAGAAATGGCATATTGCTATAGGAATGATTGCCATTGCCTTTATGTTTTTTATAGTTATTTGGTTTGAATCAGGAGCATCGTTCAAATTACAATCCCAAGCAATAATACCTATTATGATCATTCAACTAATACTTCCAATGCTAATTTTTTACGTAGAAAAGTCCAAAAAATTACAATCGAAATTAACAGTGGTAAATACCCAGCTTGTTCAGCAAGAAGAAAGACAGCGTATTGCGAGAGACCTCCACGATACACTTGGTCATACATTGACAATGATTAAAATAAAAACCGAACTAACATCAAAATTAGTCGATAAAGATACAAAGCGTGTTAAAGATGAGCTAAATGATATTTTAGCAACAACACGAACAGCACTAAAGCAAGTAAGAGAATTAGTCTCCGATATGAATTTTATTTCGTTAGAAAGTGAGCTTATTCATTGTAAACAGCATTTACAAACAGCGGATATTTCAATAAAGATAAGAAATAATTGTCCAAAGCTTCTGCTAGCTAGTGTGGAGGAAACGATGCTTTCCCTATGTCTTCGGGAAGCAACTACAAATATTATGAAACATAGTCAAGCAAAAAAATGTCAATTAGATATCAACTATATAAATGGGGTTTTAAAGATAAATGTTGTTGACGATGGTGTCGGCTTACATAACCAAGGACATGGGAATGGACTATCATCGATGAAAGAACGGATGAAAGCCCTTCAAGGTAATGCTTCCATTGACAACTTACCGACAGGCGGAACGATTGTGACATTAACAATGCCTATCCAACACTATAAAAAGGAGTCAACTACATGATACGAGTATTAATAGCAGAGGATCAACAAATGTTACGTGGCGCCTTAACTTCCTTGTTGTCGTTTGAGCCTGATATAAAAGTAATCGCAGAAGTTTCAGATGGTCAAAAAGCGTGGGAATATATTCAACAAGAACTACCCGATGTTTGTGTATTGGACATCGAAATGCCTCATCTTTCTGGTCTTGAGCTTGCTGAAAAAATTAGACAGGCAAATTTACCGTGCAAGGTGATGATTGTCACTACCTTTGCACGGCCTGGTTATTTACAGAAAGCAATGGATTGTGAGGTACATGGTTATTTATTGAAAGATGAACCGATCGACTATTTAATCGAAACAATTAGAACAGTGATGAATGGTGAAAAGGTCGTCAGCAGGGATTTAGCTGCTACTTTGTTTATGAAAGAACAGAATCCACTTAATGAACGTGAAATTGCTGTTTTGCAGCTTGTAAAAGTAGGACTCACAACTAATGAGATTAGTAAAAAGTTATTTTTAACGAAAGGCACTATTCGAAACTATTTATCAACTTCTATTCAAAAACTCCATGTCGAGTCTAGACAACAAGCTGCTCAAGTTGCCAGTGATAAAGGTTGGCTCTAGAAAAAGAAAAGCGATACTGCATTCCTCACTTATAAAGGATACAGTATCGCTTAACATTTTAATTAACTTCTTTTTTTGCTAATTTATTTTTAGACACTAAATTTATGATTAATTCAACGAGTACCACAGCAATTAATGAAAGCCCAAATAGTGGCATCAGTATCCCTAAAATTATCATGAAAATGATAAAAGGAACGGATACCTTTTGAGAAATTTTAGGTGGTGCAGATAGCATTCCTTGTTTTTTTCGTAAAAGCCATGTGCTAACTCCCCAAATAATAACTACTAAAAATGCTAGACATACTAGTAAATTAATTAATTTATTTGGCCAGCCAAACAAGTGACCCTCATGCAATGGAATTCCCCACGTGAACCATTTAGCAAGAATGCCATAGTCCTCATATCCAACCTTGTCTATAAATTTCCCGCTATACTGATCAAAATACATTGTTGTTTCATCATTCGGACTAACATCAAGACCTGTGACACCTGTGTTACTAGATTTTGCAATTGTATAGACACCATCTTCACTAGTAGGATAAATAATAGCGTATGGTTTTGATATATTCATTGCATCAATTTCATGTTGCAGCTTTTCCACACTCAGTTGGTTAGGGTTAGCAACATAACCCATATTAGCTCCCATACCATGATGTGCTGCATGTCCTGAATCTGACGTTGGAGGGGTTTCTTGACGAGTAGCCCACGGAATTTCACTTACATCAGATGTAGGTGGCTGCTGCTGCAATAACGGCGTACCGAAAGATGGATGATCTTGTGAAGCTTGGTAAATATATTTCCCCATAAACGCAGACCATGGTAAGCCTGTGAATATAATAACAAGCATTGGTATCGTTATAATTGTTCCAACAAGCGCATGGAATTTCCTACTCTTTTGACGTTTGTTTGTCTGCTTTGTTTTCTTTAGTACTTTTCCTTTAAACGTCATATAAATGCCTGAAAGCAGTAAAAAAATAGCCCAGCATGCAGCTAATTCTACTAAATAATTGACAAAAGTTCCCCCAATAAATAAAGAACTATGTGCATTTCTCATAATATTTGCAAATGTGTAACCAGCATCTTGACCACCAATAATTTGGTTATGATCATCTAAAAACACATATTTCTCTTTGCCATCTGCATTCTTCATCGTAAGTCGAGTATTATATGGCTCTTCTAACTCAATAATTTTATTGGTTTTATAGCCAGCATATGATTCTTCTGCAAGTTTAACAGCATCATCAATAGACTGTACCTCGGTTTTTCCACTTTCACCAAAAAAGTATTTATCATATAACTGATTTTCAACATTGGTATAAAATAAAAAACCTATACCACTTAATGTTAGTGAAATAAGAAGTGGAGTAATAAATAATGCGGCATAAAAATGCGTTCGCCAAAAGCTCTGATAAAGCGTGTTCTTCATGTCTAATTCTCCAATCTATAATAATAAGCGCAAAATTATTATATATATAAAAAGTGAAATAAGTATGAAGTCCTAGGGTTTTTTTTATGACAAATAAATGTATTCCTATTGATATTATTAGGTTATAGAAAACAAAAGGATTGTTTTTATTAAGGAAAGCTACTTAATGTCCGTAAAGGTGTGAACATTAGTTAGCCTTTTAATTTTGGTGAAGACTAATAATCAGTGGGGATAAATACGTCCCCACTGATTAAAGTTTCACTTTATCCCGCTTTAACGGGCAGTAATAATTTTAGCAAAAGTGAAGAAGTTTGGCGCGAGATTTACTGCCCGTAATAGCCCGATTGGTGATACTAATAATCAGTGGGGATAAATGCGTCCCCACTGATTAAAGTTTCACTTTATCCCGCTTTAACGGGCAGTAATAAATTAAGCGAAAACGAAGATGTTTGGTCCGAGATTTACTGCCCGTATTAGCCCGATTGGTGAAGACTAATAATCAGTGAGGATAATGCGTCCCCACTGATTAAAGTTTCACTTTATCCCGCTTTAACGGGCAGTAATAATTTTAGCAAAAGTGAAGAAGTTTGGCGCGAGATTTACTGCCCGTAATAGCCCGATTGGTGATACTAATAATCAGTGGGGATAAATACGCCCCCACTGATTATAGTTTCACTTTATCCCGCTTTAACGGGCAGTAATAAATTAAGCGAAAACGAAGATGTTTGGTCCGGAATTAACTGCCCGTAATAGCCGGATTGGTAAAACTAATAATCAGTGGGGATAAATACGTCCCCACTGATTATAGTTTCACTTTATCCCGCTTTAACGGGCAGTAATAATTTTAGCAAAAGTGAAGAAGTTTGGCGCGAGATTTACTGCCCGTATTAGCCCGATTGGTGATACTAATAATCAGTGGGGATAAATACGTCCCCACTGATTATAGTTTCACTTTATCCCGCTTTAACGGGCAGTAATAATTTTAGCAAAAGTGAAGAAGTTTGGCGCGAGATTTACTGCCCGTATTAGCCCGATTGGTGAAGACTAATAATCAGTGAGGATAATGCGTCCCCACTGATTAAAGTTTCACTTTATCCCGCTTTAACGGGCAGTAATAAATTAAGCGAAAACGAAGATGTTTGGTCCGGAATTAACTGCCCGTAATAGCCCGATTGGTAAAACTAATAATCAGTGGGGATAAATACGTCCCCACTGATTAAAGTTTCACTTTATCCGGCTTTAACGGGCAGTAATAAATTAAGCGAAAACGAAGAGGTTTGGTCCGGAATTAACTGCCCGTAATAGCCCGATTGGTAAAACTAATAATCAGTGGGGATAAATACGTCCCCACTGATTAAAGTTTCACTTTATCCAATTAGTTCTTTCATTACATTCGAATAAGCTGTTAAAATATCATTTTTATGAACAGCATCCTGTCCAACATACTGTTCAACTGTCTCCTTTAATGTTTGAGAAGTAGTTGTAAATTGCTTCTCCATAACTTCAATTTTTAACAGACTTTCATAATACTCGATTACTTGTAGATTCATGTGTAACACTCCTTCAATTTAGCATAAAAAACATCTTTCCTTCTTCAGAAAGATGTCTACTATGACAAATACACGACATAATACGGTGATTGACATGGCGAGAAAAGCAGTCTTATAGAAGCTACCCTTTTAGCAATCATCGTACTATGAGCATGCAGGAGAAATTCTCTAGTCACACTCAACACCCCCTATCCTCGTAGGTTTTTTGGTTGTACTAGATAAAGGCAGGTCTCCTGGCTTATGTTCATCACACTTTTCACCTTCCCATTACAATGCGTAACAGTGGTCTTTTGAAACGTGCTCACATTTACAGTTGCGGGACAGCGTCGGATTTCCACCGATCTTCCCTTTTAAACAAATCGAATTTATGATTTGTACCTCTATCTTATTATTCCGTTTTTATTATTATACCATAGTGGTTTGTGTACATTGACACTATCCTAATAGATTACTAATATCTATTGCAACGGAGTCAATTTTTAAAAGTCAATTTAGCCATTTTAGTGAACTTGTTATACTTTTTTCAAACAAAAAAAGAAGGAAATTCCCTCAAACAGGTCTATTGATTCTGCTACTGAAATTTTTTAGTGAGGAATGGATATCCGATGACGAGTTTTTTGTCACCAAATCTGAAATTTATGGGAATAATAAACTCTTATCATCAATTGAAAAAAAGAACTTCGAAAGTAGTAAAAGAGACAGCAATTGCTGTCTCTTCTTAAACTAAAGCCCCCATTAGTTTAAGTAAAGGGCGATTATCATTGATTTCTAAAATCAAATTTATCATTTAGCACATCTAGCGTATGACCATTTATGACCACTGTATTATTGTCTATCCAAATAATTTTTGCAGTATCTTCACGATTGTTCCAGTAAATATTTTTAGTTTTATTTCCTTTTTCATTAAATACCAACTCACCACGTACAGAATACGAAGTTGTAGCCCCCCCATTGGTGACATATGCTTTTAATGTGTATTTTCCATTAGGTGATGTCTCTTCTGTGAGATATTCTCCTATTGGTAACCTATTCATATCAAAAAATGCCCAATAAACTCCATACCCGACCAATGCAACACATAACAAACCAGTTATTAAAAATCCTTTTAAAATTTTTTTGGAAAATCTCTTTGTCTCATATTCAACAATCACATCTTTATGTTCCAAGCCTATTTCCCCTTTTTTGAAATTGTCCTCTTTAAGTAAACTGGCCATAGGCAAAACGAGAAAAAAATGTTGCCGCTGCAACACTTGGTGTGCAGAAATAATAAAGTTGTTTAATTTACAATAAAGTCATTTTAAAAATAATATAGTTGTTTAAAAATCATTATTCCGAACGAACAAGTTAGTGGAAGTAATAGTAATTAGGTTTGGCTGGGAAAATTGTCGATGATATTAAAAAAGACACCGAAGTGTCTTATGTTTTTCAAATTAAGCATACCGATAAATTAAAATTTAATTACTTAACATTATGCTTATCTTGGGAGCAAGGTATTTTATCGGTGAGTGTATACAAACCATGTAATGCTTGCTGTTAATAATGCTGACGAAATCAAAGCTGTAAGAACACTATATGTTTGCCAAATAAGTATCGTTGACCAATCTAAAGCACAGCACAGTATACCCAGGGCAATCGTAGCGATCAGGAAAATAATTGTTACGATTATTCTCTTTTTTGTCATTGGCTGCCGCTCATTCGTTTTCCTTCTGCGTAATCCTAAGAGAAATAACAAAACGGCCAATAGGCAAAGAATAATTGTGATAGACGACAAAGTGATATCCAAAAGCTGTGTGCTGCTTATTTCATATGACTGAGTTAGGTTGCCGTCTAATATATCTTTAACTTTTAGCACCAGGTTTATATTGGTATTTGCACCGTTGCTCAGCAAGCAGACAGCTGTTCGTTCATTTAGCAGTATGGCTACTTCGGTTCTGAAATTTGGATTGCCCCCAGTGTGTTCTATAATCGTTTGATCGGCGTTTACCGACCAACCTGCCGCATAATACATATCGTTGACAGCCGAAACAGACATATCACCGTTATGTGATTTTTCGATAACCGTGTGAAATATTTCGGGTATGTCCTGCACGATACCCATCTGTATGCCCATCCAACGCGCCATATCTTTTGTATTAGAAATGATGTAGCCTGCGGGTTTATTCCCAGCATAATCCGGAGCTTTAAATGGAGTTGTCATAAAAAAGGAAGAACGGTAGCCCTGCGCCAACTGTCCAGTGGCTTGAGCATCTTCTTTATAAACATATGTCTGGTGAAGACCTAATGGCTGAAATACCTGTTCCCTCATAAAGTCTTCATAGCTTTGTCGCGACACAATCTCAATAACCAAACCCAATACATCATAATTAACAGTTCCATAGTTATACTGTTCACCGGGAGGGAACGCCAATTCAGCATCCACGAGCATTTCCACAGTCTTTTGCAACATATCTGGTGTATTGCCTTGAGGAATATTTTGAGTATGCCTAATATTTGTTAGACCACTGGTGTGGTGAAGAAAGTTATTTAGTGTAAGGCTTTGCATATCAACAGGTTTCCCTTGATACTTTAACGTAAACCAAGGTAAATATTTTTGGACAGGGTCAGTCATTGAGAGCAGCCCTTGCTCTTCCAACAGCATAATACCCATACCGGTAAAAGCTTTACTGACCGAGGCTAACTCATAGAGTGTATTTTCACTTGCAGACAACCCCTTTTCACGGTCTGCATACCCTGAAGAAAAGTAGAACACTTCATCATCAGCAAGTATTGAGATTGACATTCCCGGCACACCTGATATACGACGGGCATCATCTAGCAACGCTTGAATTGCCGCAGTTTTCGAATCTGACAACGCATAACTTTGTGTTGCGAATCCTGAGAATAATATAAATATCGTTAATACAAAAATAATAATCTTTTTCATAAACTCTCCTTTTTGAAAAATTATAAGAGAATAATATAAATAACCTACTTTTACAACTACTAAACTAAATTTTAATTTATCTTTCTATTCACCTATATTATATCAAGTAATTGTGAAGAGTTATATAAACAGATGGATGTAATTTGAAACAACTTTAAAGAGCCTTGCTACGTAGAATGTAGTAAGGCTCTTAGCTTTTATTAATCAAAATTCAATAACTTTTATTGCGTTTTATAGTACTGTTGTGAACGGATTCAATATTCTTACATTTGATAAAAATGGATTCCAATATATTCTAAGCCTTAATAAAAAGGCATCAGATAATGCCGAAGAAATTTTAATAGAAGTAGCTAACTCAATAAATTAGAGTGGTGTATCTAAATTATTTACATTAGATTCTTATAGAGAGACTTAGTAAATTTGGACGTCCCACTCGACGTAATTCAAGGTTTGGTAAACAATCCTGCTAGCTTTGAAATAAAGTTGCGATGAAATAAACCTGGGTATTGACTCAATGTTCCACCGGAAAATACCAGGTGCGTGCTTTTCTCCGGGCCACCGGTTACATCAGATACTGCAGCTAAAATTAATTTAAGTGATCACATCGATCACGCCACGTGCTCAGCTGGATGTAGATGACAAGATTGCATTATCAGCTATTAGTGAAACAACAAATTAAACTTTCTTATAAAAACCTCATACTTAGTTAGAAATATCAACTCCATTTTGATCAATCTTTTTTCTAAAGCTACAGATGGTGCAAATTTGAAATAAAGTTGTACAGTTTATAAAAAAGGTAAGTTGTTTAAGCCAAAATCATGATGAAATAAAATATTCAGAAACGCTAAATAATTACCTATCTATGTTATTGAAATATTTTGATCAATCTTTTTTCAAAATGTATGGGTTTCTTCTATTATAAAATCAATGTTTACAGCATGCTTTTAATCAAACTTTATTCCAAAACAACAACCACCTCTTTTATAATAGTTAATAACTGCATAAAATTTATAAATTTGACGCTATCAATAGAACTAAGTTCCTAAACTAACCTCCCTCTATATACATTGAAGTATCAACGGTTTTCATCACTTTGTGATGTAGTAAAAATATTTTTCCATCACTTTTTAAACGTATAATTGAATTTATAGTTTTTATTACCAAATCGAGCGTACGCTTCGCTAAAACTAATGAAAATCATTAGCTTTTTTAGTCCACTATTTGATGCACAATGGATCTCTGCGATGCTTATGACGACGTACCCTCCCATGTCTCTTAGCGTCAGTGCGCTTACATTCCTTCGTTGGGTCTATTCATAAGGCAGAGGCCTGCTAAGCTGCCCCAGGGACTCTTGGTCTAAGTTTAGTTATGTTGCTGGCTTCTCCGTGTCATCCTTCTAGTTATAGTTCGATGAAGAAAATTTGTTTACGCTGCCTCTGCGAGACAGTAGAGGTCTTTCATCATATGTTTCTCGTCAAAACGGACTTTCTTTTTACAAATACCATGTAATACCTTCAGTAATTTACTACACAGTACCACCATTGATTGTTTCGAAGCCTTCTTTCGATTGATGTACCGCAAAAGCTTTTTCTATTACTCGCCCGCGTTCATCGACAAAGCATGCGTAATGAATACGCTTTGCAATATCCATACCGACAACGAGTGTATTTTCAGTAACTTGATTAATTTTAATATTCCATTTAGAATGCATAAAGGAGTCCTCCTTGTTTGATGATGGGTCAATGGTCGTTGACACTCATGCATCATACTAGAGGGCTCCTTTTCTTTCACATCCTTCAAACAGGAATGCTGCACCGTTAGTAAAATCACTCCTTATGTCTAGAATTCTATTAAGTTGGCAATTATCCCTTTTATATTACTATTTTAGGGGGAATGGAATTGTTACTGTCAAAAGCAGCCACATAAAATGAGTGTTGCCCTAATGAGATACATCATCAAGCGAATATCAAATCGTGCTGAAATCAATAAAGAAATTCATGCACACCAACTTAGACACAGCTATGCGACTCATTTGTTGAACAATGGGGCTCCCATAGAAGTCATACAAAGTCTTATGGGGCATGAGAAAAGCGAAACAACTAGGATCTACGCTCAATTAAGCGGGAAGCTAAGGAAAGAGTATTATCAGAAGTACTTTTAAATGTAAAAGGAGCAATGTCTTAAAAGACTTTGCTCCACTTGACAAAAGCACCCCGTTTGTTTAAGTACATTCCTTCACAATCTAACATATAAAATTGCATAATCTGATCAGAGATAATTAAATCGTTTAATTTCAATTGGCGAATACTTCATAAAATCTTAAGCTTTATACTAAAAAAACCTTAAGATTTTCTTGCTAAAATAAACTAGTCAAATTATTTAAGAAGTTATGTTGCAATGGGTTTAATTCAAGAGGATTTCCATGGCAGATAAAATATATATTATTCTAAAGAGGTGTAAAATGAATTTAATTAATGAAGGAGAAAAGAAATTTACTAAACGACAAATTATATTACTCACATTAATAATAGGATATTATTTACTTTTAATAATGGCTACCACATTTGGTCGTCCAGCTGAGAATATCTTTGTGAGAACAATTGATTTCGATGTACTGAGCGCGTATCAACAAGCATGGAATCAATTTTCATTTAATTCTTTTTTTCATATTCTTGTTAATATAGGTATGCTGTTTCCGTTAGGGATTTTATTACCTTTATTTAGTGAAGTTTTTTTAAAAGCAAAATGGATGTTAATAACTTCAATTACAACAACTTTATTTATAGAAACTCTTCAATTTATAACACTTCGTGGAAGTGCGGCACTAGACGATTTACTTCATAATACGATAGGAATGATGTTGGGGTATTGTATATTAAATATAGTTCTTATTCTTTTTTTAAAAAAGGAATCACACACACAAATAATCAAATATTTAATCTTACCCGTTGCAGTAAGCTTCGTCGCACTTGGAATAATTATTTCGTATCAAATGAAGGAATTTGGTAATATGCCATTTGATCCTTATGGAAAAACAGATATGTCTCATGTCACTATAAAAACATCACTAGAGTTAAGTGATGAAGGTAAAAAAATGCCTATTTACGATCCCAAAGGTCAAAAAGTGCGAGATGTCGAAATTATTTCTCCAAAAGAAGCATTTCAAAAACTGAAACAAGGAGACATTTATCCTATGGGACCTTTCGGCGCGGGTGAAGAATTTGAAGGTGAGACATTAGACATTATAGAGTATAATTTAGAGTACTATACTGATACAAAAGGTTTTGATCACCCTGCATATATTTTTCGCGTGCAGTTAAAAGATAATAACATAATTCTTACGACTCCACCTATTTCCGCGAGTAAATAATGTGAATTTTATTATTTTGTATATATGATAATCAGGGTTGC
The DNA here is from genome assembly GCF_001183605.1 of Lysinibacillus xylanilyticus. GTDB lineage: Bacteria > Bacillota > Bacilli > Bacillales_A > Planococcaceae > Lysinibacillus > Lysinibacillus xylanilyticus. The sequence goes on from NZ_LFXJ01000005.1 coordinate 1,827,584, forward strand.
CGTCGAGTTAGATGGTTCAGGTGTATTTTATTATTACGCTAACGGGGTACGATAGTTCGTAAGCCCGTATTCAAATAACGAATATAAAAAAGCAGCACCTCCCGGTACTATAAACGTATCAATCAAATGAGGTGCCTTTCGTATGCTACGTAAGCCCGAAATATAAAAATATGCGCACCTATCACGGTACGCACAACGAATGGCTATTCAGACCTTTCTATTGTAACCCAAGCTAATAACGTTACCAACTGCTTATTCAACTAAACTGCTTCGTTAGTTGAATAGCAACAATCTTTTCAAAACAGCCTTTAGAAAATAACCTATATCTTTTATTACTTAGAGGTTTAAGAAATAGGCTTGAATTTATATTTAATAATTGATATAAGCTCCTATTGAATTACCGCAACATTAGATTGATTAACGAACAAATTAGTTGTGTAGTAAATAGGGTCATTTGTGGTAAAAAAGAGGATAGATAGAGCGAATTTATTTAAGCTCTTCTATCCTTTTAATTTCTATACATATAATGTGTGACATTAAATAAGAATTCACTATTTAAAATAGTTTCAGCTTATAACTTGACTTTTAATAAAAATTTAGTCTTCCTATGTTTTCATTCATATTATTTATCTGTTTGTTCTTGCTTCTTTTTCAAATACTCCGCACGTATTTTTTCAAGTTGCTGCTTTTTATCAAATATGGCGGGCTTGTGTTTTTCATGATACTTTGTCACAGCTACCTTACCTTTGGTATCCAATTGATATTTCCCCACTTTGTTCACCTACTTTTCTTGTCCTTAAAGAGAATCTACTCAACAAATATAATATACCTTATTTTACTAAAGTAAACCTTATTAGTGTAATGTTAACCCTGCATTTATCAACGTTTATAATAGACAACCAAATAAGCATCCAAGCCCTATCCTCGTAGGTTTTTTGGATGTACAAGATAAGGGCAGGTCTCCTGGCATATGTTCATCAAACTTTTCACCTTCCCATTACAATGCGTAACAGTGGTTTTTTGATACGTCCTCACATTTACAGTTGCGGGACAGCATCGGATTTACATCGATCTTTCCTTTTAAACAAATCGAATTTATGATTTGTACCTCTATCTTATTATTCCGTTTTTATTATTATACCATAGTATCTGGTATTATTGAGTGCTTCTATTATTTTCAATAGGCTCAGGTATCATCTGTTGCTAAAATGAACTTGTAAAATAAAGGATATTTTGTTATTTTAGAGTTAGTTATCCAACTAACTAATAACAAAGGAGGTGTAAATGGATGGCCAAACCTACTGGTATCGAAAAGTCAGATTTATTAACTGCTGCGAAGCAAAGTTTAGTAGAAAGAGGGATTGAAAAATTTACATTAAAGGCTGTTGCTGAGCAAGCTGGTGTGACACAAGGAACTATTTATTATCATTTCAAATCAAAAGAGCAAATAATTCTTGAAATTGTCCAAGACATCTGTGAAAATTCTTGGAATGAGATTTTGACGACTGATCAACAAGTGATTCAATCTGCACTTCTCTCTGCAAAAAGTCGATATGAAAACGATTCTTTTTATCATAAATTATTTTTCACTTTAATCGTCTTGGGCTTTAGTAACCCAACTATTAAACAGACAATTGGACAAATCCTAGCGTCAGAAAATGAACATTTATGTAACGTTTTAGAAAGATTATGGGATACATCACCCATTGATGGCGTTTCAATGGAAACTTGGAGCATTTTTTTCAATGCCATTATTGATGGTTTAGCTATACAAGTAATGATGAGGGACGATTTCGATGTAGATGCATTCTATCAACAATTAGAAAAAATCATTCAAACACTGCATCGTCTAGGAAAATAACTTGAGGAGGAACCACTATGTCATTCTTTTTATGCTGGGGTTTTGGGATTTGGCTATTTGCAAGTGCTGCGTTTCGATTAGTAGGGCAATACTTTTTTACCCTTGAAAAACCTTTTCTCATGATTGGTGCTTACATTTTAGTTATTCCGCTCATTTGGATATCGACAATACCTATTTATTCTTTGAAAAAAATACAAGGTACAGAGCGATTACTTGCTGCTATTTGTATCGTACTACCTGGAATGCTCATCGATGCAGTTGTATTGTTCTATTTCGACAATATTTTTCCGAACTTATCGGCTGATGCAGATCGTTATTTCGCCTCATGGCTTCTATTGGCCTATTCTCTAATACTTCTTACTGGTTTTACAAAGGCTTCATTCGTGAGAAAAAATACAATTCATTCGTCAAATTAAAGGATTTGGCATTATTATCCTAGAAGTAAGTATCGATGAAGAATTAAAGGGGGAGAAAAAATGGTTATAGGCTTACATCACGTTCAAATAACAATTCCAAAAGGTGAAGAGGAAAAAGGGAAACATTTTTACTGTCAAGTATTAGGTCTAAAAGAAATTGAAAAGCCTGATTCGCTGAAAGGACGAGGTGGATTTTGGTTACAGGTTGGCAATAAAGAGGTCCATGTAGGGACAGAGGATGGCTTTGATAGATTAACGACAAAGGCTCATATTGCCTATCAGGTTGAAAATATAGAGCAGTGGAAAAAAGCATTAGCTGAACAACATATCGAAATTTTCGATTCAGTTCCAATTCCTCATTTTGAACGTTTTGAATTTAGAGATCCATTCGGTAATAGAGTGGAGATGATTCAGGAAATTTAAAAGAAAACAGTTGAATAGAAGTTAAATTTCTATTCAACTGGCATGCTGTTTAAAGTATGATTCTTCCGCAACGTGTGGGGGCGATTTCCTGACAGACATTTTAACAAAATGTCATCCAATTTTTTAATTTTATCGGAACACTTTTACGTTTTATCGCCCAACTTTTTAGTTTTATCGATTAACTTTCGCGTTTTATCACCCAACTTCTGAATTTTATCGACATCCGCTTTCCAAAGAGCAAAAAAAGAATCATCCCACTAAGCTGTCAGTTAAATCGTAGGTATAATGAGGGGTGGGAAACAGTTCGACAATCGCGCCTCGTAGCCTTGAACGACACTCCCTCGCTCCTCAATATAGATATCCTTGGTCATTTTGTTTTCCAACCGTTATTTATCGCTAGACCCCAATGATGTGATAGTCTGAATATCACTAAGTACTCCATAGTTAGTGTATAGGTTGATGATTGTCGTTTCCCCCTGTTAATGCCTCTTTCCACCGCTTAGAAATGCCTGTACTGCCTGCCCCTATGACCTTTCGATTCTACAACACTTCACCCTACTGAAACATTTGTAATATAACTGTAAATTAAGGCTATGAAGCCCTTTATATCAGGTGTTTACAGCGATTTCCCATTCGCTGTGGTAACAATTTCCTCGAAGAAGCCCTACTTTTTCATGCTACGATTAATTCCAATGGCAAGCCAAATCAGGATTAATCCTAACAAAAAGCTTCAGGAGGAATTTACAACATGAATAAACGATTTTTAACTACAACATTAGCATTGACGATAGGTTTTAGCGCAGTGGGGATGGTACAACCAACTGTTCAACCCATAGAAGTAGAGGCTGCAACAACAAATGCCCTGAATAACACACAAGCAGTTAATGCGAAAGCAGATCAACTAATTCAAACTGGAAAAAGCTTAATTGGTAAGGCGACATACAGCAATTCCGTATACAAGGCTACATATCCTTATAAGTTTTCTTGTGCTTCATTTATTATGTACATTTTCGAGAAGAATGGGGTAGACATTGGAACTTATAATGAGGATTATATGTTACAGCAAGGAACAGCTGTTAGCAGAAACCAATTACAAAAAGGTGATTTACTATTCTTTAAGAGTAAAAAAACTGGGACAGACCCTGACCACGTTGGTATGTATATCGGGAACAATAAAATGATTCATATGGCTGATTCTAAGCAAAATATCGTTATTTCTGATTTAAACGGCAAACCATATTATAAAGATAATTATGTAGGGGCTCGTAGAGTATTACCTACATTACTTTCAGCTAATCCTGCAACGAAAGGCGATAAAATTGTTGAAAACGCCTTTAATTATAAAAATAAAGTAACTATGAGCTCTACAAATAATGAAGCAAGTCTTCGCTTTACAGCGCCAGGCTATGTAGACTTCGTCTATCGTAAAAGTGGAGTTAAACTTGGTGCAACCAATGTAAAGGAACTAATGAATGTTGGAACAACGGTATCACGTACCAATTTAAAAAAGGGTGATTTAGTGTTCTTTAATAGTGTTAAAGGCTCTAAAACTCCTTCACTAGTTGCTATCTATGCAGGAGATCAACGTATTATCATTCCAAGCTCTAGTGGTATTACTACAAGAGTACTAATGGTTGATTATTATAAAGAGCATTATATTACAGCGAAACGTGTTTTTTAAGAAAGTTTACTAGAATCATTTCAAATGCTCCAAATTTAAAAAGATCAACACAATTACATGTTTTGAAAAAAGAAGCTTTCCATAAGGAAGCTTCTTTTTCTATTATTTATTTTTTAACTGATTCGCAAATTCTATCATAGATTTGCTAGACATAGGACCTTTAATAAGTACAATGGTTTCACTATCGAGCTTATTCTTTAGTACTTCTAAAACTCCTGTAACATCTTTAAACATATGCACATCTGCTTTCGTGCCTTCCTTCAACGCTTGGTTCGCAATATTTTCTGCTCTTTTGCCAATCGTAATAAGCGTATCGATATTTCTTTTTGCGACCATTGTGCCAATCTCACGATGATATTTCTCTTCGAAATTTCCTAATCTCTTTATGTCACCTAAAATAAGAATTACTTTTTTCCTTTTTCCTATCGTATCTAAAACCTTCAGTGCTGCTTCAACAGAAGTCGGGTTATTTGTCCAAGTATCATCTACTATAGTACATTCACCGATGCCTGAAGAAAATTCTAAGTGCCTTGCCATCGATTTGAACGTTTTTAATTGTGAAATTGCGACAGCAATGGAAAGTCCCATTTCCTTTACGGCAGCTATAGCTGCTAATGCATTATATACTTGGTGTTCTCCGTATCCAGGAACAAACAAATTGTAATTACCATTTTCTACTTTTAGTACAAATTTCATGCCGCCTTTTGCGAATTTGATATTCGTTGCTTGATAATCTGACTTTTCGTGAACGCCAAAGGTAATAACCTTCCCTTTAAATTTATTCAGGGGGATCTTTTTAATGTTTTCATCATCACCATTAATGATTAATGTGCCATCTTTTCTTATTCCTTCTACAATTTCAGCCTTTGCTTTTATATAGCCATCAAGATTAATACATCCATCTAGATGATGGACTCCGATATTCGTAATGATACCAATCGTAGGCTGATAGATCATACATTGGTGTTTAATATTCCCTATATTCCCCAGTCCTAATTCAAAGATTGCTGCTTTTGTATTCTGATTGATTCCAGTCAAGTAGGGTAAGGATTGCCGTGGCTCATTTTTACTGCTGACAGATGCTTGAACATTCCATTCCTTACTAGCTATGTGTTTAATCATTTCTTTTGTTGTTGTTTTACCACATGTTCCAGTCAAAGCAACGACAGGTATTTGAAATAGATTTCTGTAATAATCCATGAATTTCCAATATGACTGCACAATACTCTTGACGCGTATAACGGTCGTATTCTTCAGCGCATTTTTCAATTCCTCTGATGATTTATCAGAAATGACTAGAGATGGACCTTTTCGATCTATTTCTTGCCAGTTGATTGTATCATTTCTACTAACAAACATAAGTGTATTATTTTGGGTCAGTTCATGTCGGTTATAATAAATTGCTTGTTTAACAGACCAGAGTTCAGAACCGCTTATTAATTCTCCTTGTAATAATTTTCTTATATCGCTCACACTAATATGTTGCAAGTTAACTACGCCCCCTTCCTATAATGTACATTTCTGAATAAATGAGTTAATATGACCATGCTTCTGCATTTCTAGCAATTGGCTATATGCATGCTCAATCTAGTAAATGATGAAAAATAACATTTATTTAGGTGAATAGCAATAATCTATTCGGAAGTAGATGATTTTTTTATTTTTAAATCATCTGCCAACTTAGAAACTTCTTTACTATACATGTCTCCTTTAATGAAAATGATAGTATTTTCATCTACAAGTTTATCTAACAATTTATAGACGAGCGTACTATTTTTAAAAATATGAACAGGTGAAGTAAGGCCTTCCTCAATAGCATGAACCGCCATAATGCTTGCATGTTCTCCTATCGTAATGAGTACATCGACCCCAATTTGAGCAATTAATTCTCCTGCTTGCTCGTGAATAATATATCCCCAAGACCCTAAATCTGTAATCGTCCCAATAATGGCAATCTTTTTCTTGCCTTCTCCGAGCGCATTCAAAACCTTTAATCCTGCCTCCAAAGAAGTAGTTGTAATATTCCATGTATCATCTATTAATACGGAATTATTAATGCCCTTAAACACCTGAAGCTGCTTATTCAATTTTCGGAATGATTGCAGTTGTTCAGATGCCAAAGAAATCGGCAAACCCATTTCATAAATAGCTGCAATCGCAGCAAGTGCATTATACACTTGGTGCTCGCCAAAACCTGGTACATATATTTCATAGAGTTTCCTATTGTGATGAACGTTAAATAGCATACCGTTTTTGTAGTAGCGAATATTACTTGCTCGAAAATCACAGGATTGATGCTTACCTACTTTAATAATACGTCCTTGAAACTTCGATAAATCTATTTTACTTGTGTTGATATCATCAGCATTAAGGATTAAAGTGCCTGTAGGACTAATAATGTCCAGCATTTCACCCTTTGCTTGGATATATCCCTCTAAAGTTTTACAATAATTTAAATGATGTGCTCCTATATTTGTAATAATCCCAATAGTCGGCTTGAAATATTCCCCCGCAAGTGTGATGTCCCCCGGTGAACCAACAGCAGTTTCAAAAACGGCTGCGTCAGTATGATCATCAATATTCAGTAAATATTGCAAAGAAGCAGTTCTAGAATTACTACTTAGTGGCGTGGATACTACATTTTTTTCTGCAGAAAGTATATGTTTGATCATCTCTTTTGTTGTCGATTTACCAGAAGTACCAGTAATGGCTACGATTGGGATATTAAATTGATTGCGATAAAAATTTATAAATTTCCAATAGGCCTCATCTATATCTTTTACTTTAATGATGATTATTTGCTCAGGTATTTCTTTTTGACTGTATAGTCTATCAGTTACAAGCACTATAGGATAAAGTGACTCAAAGTCTTTCCAGTTGACAATAGGCTTATTTGTAAAAAGGGCGGTATTTGGTCTTTTGACTTGCTTCAGTCGATATGCGCCATGTTGAATCAATACTTCCTCCGACCCTTGCACTAAATGGCCTGCAGTTATTGCTTTTAAATCCTGCACCGTAAGAGGCTTCATAATATTTTCCCCTCCTTTCCTCTCTAGTATATGTAACTTCTTAAAAGTTGCTTGGATGTATACGAGATACTTAACTAGAGGAAAGCTATTTCTTCGCATATATATATAGTTGATTAAGCATCTAAGTAACAATAGAAGGAGTGATATACCTGAAAACGATTATATTCATTGGCGCAAACAAATCCGGGTCAAGTCGTGAAGCAACAAGAGCAGCAGAAAAATTAGGTTATTTTACTGTACTTTTTACTAACAACGAAAAGCAATTACAGCAGAGAAATACCTATCCAGATATTCATAAAATGATTCTTATTGATACTTCGAATATAGATGACATGAAAGACGAAATATTCAATTTATCTAAAAAAGGGTTCGAAATAAAGTCTATCGTTAGTTTTGTTGATCCATTTGTTCATATTGCCTCAATTTTATGTGATGAATTTTGTGACAACAAAACATCTTCAACAGCTATTGAAATGATGGAGGATAAAGAGAAAACTAGAAACTTTTTAAAGAACCAGCCTTATTCTCCGAAGTTTTTTCTTCTCAAGCCAAATGAGCCCGTCTCTAATAACATAGAATTTCCACTTATTGTGAAATCTCCAAAATCAACAGGGTCCAAAGATGTTTTGTTAGCCAACGACTCAGGTCAACTGTTGAAACACCTGAGCTATTTACGAAGCAAAAATCCTCTTGAAACAGTTATGGTAGAAGAATATATCGAAGGTCCGCAATATTTAGTAGAAGCACTTGTCTATAACCGACAAGCAAATGTCATCGGTATTATTGAACAAGAAATTACTCAAGGTAAACGTTTTATCATTACTGGTTATGGTGTTCTCGTTAAAGCACCAAAAGAAATTCAAACCGGACTTGAAGAAGTACTCCAATCAATTGTTAAAGAGTTTAACATCGAAAATGGTGCACTGCACTTAGAGCTCCGTTTAACAAAAAATGGATGGAAGCTTATCGAGATTAATCCGCGAATCTCTGGTGGAGCAATGAATACTATGCTTCACGCCGCTTTTGGATTTAATTTAGTAGAAGAAACACTTAAATTATTTTTAGGTGAACGCCCCGATATCAAGCCAAAGCATAGAAAGTTTGTCTATACAAAATACGTCATTGTTGAAAGTAAAGGTATTTTAGAAAAAGTTATTGGAAGAAATAGAGCAACTAATTCACCAGGAGTTGTGGATGTATATGTGAAGCCGAGAAGAGGGACATTGCTAACTCCTCCTTTATCGATGGGACATCGGTATGCATATGTAATTGCGGAAGGCGCAACATTAGCGGAGGCTAAAAATAAAGCCATTACCGCCGCAAAAGAAATTAAGTTCATTTTAAAAGCATCTTAGATTTAGGATACTTTCTGAAAATGCTCATATTCGATGATTTATTTAGCCAAAAAAATATCCCGAATAATTGTTCCTTCAAAAGGGCAATTACTCGGGCTTTTTTATTTATTCTTGATATTTTTGATCTAAAAATTTAACCGTATCAAACATATTTGTTTTACTAGCACCCTTTACCAAAATGGTATCGTGTGGTTTTATGACTTTCTCTAAGAGTGCATGCAATTCATCCTTATTGAGAAAATGATAAATTTTAGAAGGATCCATCCCTTTTGCCTTCGCTGCTGCTCCCATTTCCTCCGTTCTAAAACCATAAGTGATGAATAAATCTATGTCTTGCTCATAAATGTATTCGCCCACTTTACGATATTCCTCTTCCCTCAAATCCCCTAATTCTCGCATTTGACCAATAATAGCAACTTTACGTTTCTTCGCTATATTTGTAAGAACATCAATAGCAGCACGTACGCCCTGAGGGTGAGAGTGAACAGTATCGTCAATTAGTGTAATGTCATCGCGACAGTTATAAATTGTTAATCTTCGTGGTGGTTTTTTGAAATTTAGCCCTGCTTTAATAACTTCTGGACTAAACCCTAAATAATCTGCAACCGCAACGGCATTAAGTGCATTATAAACATGATGTTCTCCTAAAATCGGGATATACATTAAAGTTTCCTGTCCATGCAGCTTTATTTTAAAGGTCATACCGATGTCTTTATATTGAATATCATAAGCTTTATAATCCGCAGTTCTATGAACACCAACTGTTAAGACTTTCCCTTTAAATTGCTGTGTCTCTAAATACTTAGAATTATCATCATCCTTATTTAGGATTAATAAACCGTTTTGGTCCATCCCATGTATTAATTCCGATTTTGCCTTGGCCACTCCTCTTATATCTCCATCAAAGTTGCCCACATGAGCTAAACCGATATTTGTAATAATACTAATATTCGGTTGAATAATGCTACAGTGGTTCGTTATGATTCCTGGATAAGCCATCCCGTACTCTAGTACAACAGCCTCATGTGAAGCATTAATCTCTTCTTTATGTTTTTTCGTATGCTCTGTTGTATTCCAATAATCTTTTGACTCGAATATATTCCATTTCTGCGATAAAACGGATGCCAGAAATGCTTTTGATGTCGTTTTTCCAGCACTGCCGGTAATCGCGATAATCGGTATAGCCTTTTCTTCTGGTAAAGCCTTTTCTTTCGCTAATGTCTTTTCTTTGGTTAATGTCTTTTCTTTTGCTAAAGCCTCTTCTACTGAAGCGTCTTCTACTAAAGCCTTTTCTTCTGCTGAATCCTGATTTTTCTTCTGTTGCCTAATCTCCCTTTTAATTTGCTTCTGGTTCTTAGCAAGGTACATTGCATACTTTATAGTATTGATGACTACATCTAATTCTAAATAAAAAGCAGGAGGGCAACCTGGTCGCCAGTTTACTTCATACATCCAAATTTTTCTTTGCTCATCTAAGCCTACATCAATGCCAATTTCATCAATAACTTCTCCGAATTGTTCCTTCTGTATTTCATCTAAATGTCGAGCTAATGATAAGGAAAAGTGCTCTAACATACGTCTAATATCATAAGCTTCTTCTTTAAATTCTTGCTCTAAAAAAGGATCTAAATAATTTGTAAAACCACCATTGTTAATATTAGGTATAATCGAGCCATTTGGTGCAATTCGCGGATAAATCGTTGTTATAACCCATTTACCTTCACCGTTTTTTTGAACATGAAGACGAAAATCATAAACTTGACCTGATTTTGTTACGGATTGGATATAAGGCTGCACGATAAAGGTGCCTGTAGAAAGTTGCCCTCTAATTAATTCATCTAGCTGTGGCTGTGAATAAATAGTAGTTTCCCTATCCTTCTTTACCTCAAAGTTAGTTCTTCCCACTTTTGAAATAAAATAGATTCCTTTTCCCTTCCGACCATCTATCGGTTTAAATACGACTTTTTTATAATAAGCCATAAAATTATGGAGTAAACTAACATTTTCCACAACCTCTGTTGGAATTAAATAACTCTCAAATTCCTTTGCTTCTTTAAGTCGCTTCATCACATTCCATTTATTACCTATAGAATGAGTTGTAAAAGGTATTTCCTTTTTCAATTTCTCAATAATGTCCTTTGATACCGATAATTTTTCTGGACTTCCTGCATTGTATATAACATCTGGGAAGGGCAACATTTTTTCATGCCAATCACCATTTTCATATACCTTTCCTCTAATGGAACGTTTATCAAAGTCAACGCTTTTTGGAGTAAAGTAAAAAAATTGAGCCCCTTCGGCTTGTGCAACGGCCGCAAAAGCATATGACTTAAGAACAGTTCTAGGATCTAGCCGATGATGCAGCATTCCGATAATTGTCATTCATTAATCTCTTCCCTTCATAAAATTCTCTCTTTAATAAATTCAATGAATACAGCGTGTACCTAGACAGATGCTCTAATTTTTATGTTATTTTAGTAATATCAATTATGCATCGGCATAATTGCCCGCTGCCGCTACGCTATCGCACAGATAAATTGCCACAGGACGTGGCGTTCTTAGACTGAGTTCCTCTATTTCAGCGGATGTCTTTTGTACCGAAAGCGTAGCGACAGCTACAGATGTTTGAATACCCGCTGAAATAAATTAAAATTTCACCATTTGGGCTCAATAATAAATTTCCTTTTTAGCATGTCAGGCTTTAATAACTGAATTGCAGATATACCACTTAATTCAATGGATTTTTCTGAGGATGTTCGCTCTAATCGGACAACCTCTGCCGTCAAATTCGTATCATTCCCTTCATAATCATAGGCTCGCAAAAGCGAAACAGTACCTCGACAATGTTCTCTATCAATAGCCTCTATGCGAAAAAACTCTGTTTCAAACTGCTTTACCGTATCCATTAATCTTAAATGAGTACCGTCGTGTGTTATTAAAAAAAAGGGAATCGTATCATTTCCCACTATTTTCATAAGCAGCTGACCAAAATATTTAGAATGAAAATCCTTTATGATATCCTGGAGTGTTTTTATGTCGTAGAGCGCTTCACATAGAAAATGTTTTTTTGTGTTTTCATTATTCATTTCCCCAGCCCTCCTAAGTCTTATGAGCTATCCTTAAACTTTGAAACAAATACAAACATATTTAACACCTCTCGCTATAATATGTAGCACTTAGGAATATGACGACCTTTTTCATAAATAAGGATTCTACAAAAAAAAGAAAACGTCCATTTTGGGACGTTTTCTTTTTTGGACGTTACGTTGTCACATTGTGTTGGTCTCCCTGATTTAGAAGAATAACACCACCAATGATAAATACAATGCCTAAGGCTGAGTAAAGATTAAGAATATCTCCCCATACAACGATTCCGACAACCACTGTTAATGCTGTACCTATACCAGACCATATGGCATACGCAAGGCTTAATGGTAGCGTTTTTAAGCATAGGGACAATGAATAAAATGAAATGCCATATCCCAATACGACAGCTATAGATGGACCTAGAATTGTAAATACCTCTGAAAACTTGAGCATCGTTGTTGCAAATACTTCACTGACGATGGATAACGCTAAAAATAAATAACCCTTCATTTTCAAATTCCTCCTTAGTGTCCACTACCAGCAAGATTTAGAATAACCACACCGACAATAATTAATAGAATGCCCATAATTTTTTTTAGATTGAATAATTCCTTATAAAAGACTATACCGATTATCGCCGTTAACGCCGTTCCTATCCCTGCCCATATCGCATAGGCAGTGCCAATTGCTAAAGATTGTAATGTTAGAGAAAAGAAATAAAAAGCTGTTCCATACCCAACCACTACGCCAATTGACGGGAATAATCGTTTAAAACCATTTGTTAGTTTCAGCATCGAGCTTGCAAAAACTTCTGAGATTATTGAAATGAATAAAAAACCAAAAGCACTCATGTATGTTAGTCCTTCCTTGTCATGTACATTAATTGTTCAAAGACACCTTTTGTTGCTTCATCAGAAATCGGTGCTATATTTAATAACTGTGAATAATACAATCCATCAATCGTTAACCGAATCAAATGGACAACGGATTGCTCCAAGCCATCTTGGAACAACTCGTCTAGTAAACATTCATATATTGTTGAGATGACTGAATGGTCATTTTGCATAATTTGAATCGCAATATTTAAAGCTGCCCCACTCGCAAGATCTTTTTGAGAAGCTAAAATAAATGCTCTCGTTAATCTCCCTGTCCCTTGCTCAAGGCTTACGAAATGTTCATAGGATTGTATAACCTCGTTCATAATCGTTTCAGCGATTGCTGTTTGAAGGGTATCCTTCGTCTTAAAATGATACAGTAAACCACCTTTGCTAATGTTCGCACTACTAGCAATTTTATCTAAAGTTAAAGTACTTAAATCATTGTCCTTTAAATATTGAATTGCCATTTGGATAATATGTGAACGTTTTAAATCTGCTTTTGATGACATACAATCGTCCCTTTCCAAAAATAAAAAACCGTCTGGACGGTCTTTTTTTATTTTAAAGCTATTATTTCACATCGTCAATTACATTGTTAAAACGTTTCGAAACCCGAATAGCATTTTCTTTTCGAACATTATTTTGTAATTTATTCTTTTGTGGCCAAGCTAAAGCCCTCTCAATTAGTGAGAGGGCTCCTGTATTTTATTTCGGTAATGTAAACGTTTCTTTTTTACCTTTTGAAGTATCCTCTGATCCTTTATTTCGAATTGGACCTAATTCAATATCAAAAGCTTTATCTTTCCATATTTTTTCATACTGCTCTTGATCTAAAACGAATACTTGTAATAGCTCGCCAGTTTCACCAGCTTTAATAACGTCATTATACTTGTAATTTAATAGCATACCTTCGCTTAATAAATATTGCATGCCATCATTGACTGATAGTTTCGAAGACATAGAAGATAAGCCAATTTCACTTGTCGCTTTATTTTCTAGCTTAAATTTCACTGTTAATAAAGTGACACCATTCGTGAAATTAGAGAAACGAGGAGCTTCCACCTCATTAGGTGTAAATTGTGTAAACTGATACCCTTCTAGAATAGCATTTACATCCCCTATTTTCTTACTTTCATTGATGTCGCTTTTTTCCTTCGACATCTTCTTTTCACCCATATTGTCCATTGTTACTTTATCTTGATAAAATGACGAATTACTTGATACTTTTTTCGAACCACCCGTATTTAAAGCAAGATTAAATCTTCCTTCTGAACCAATAGTAGCGTCATATTTTTCTTTTTCAGTTAGCGGTACTGGAACCATTACTGTTACTGTCCCTAGTTCATTAATTTTTGCTAAATCTGTCTCACCGAATGGATAAGCGATATACCCCGTTACCTCTTCACCGGCTTTTAGCAAATAGTCTGTTTTGTAGTTTAGTTTTGTTGGTAATTGATCTTCTTCTGGAATCAAATCTTTATAATTCGAATAATCTTTATTTGCACCCGTAAATGTAACATTTAAACTAGGCATGTAATAAACATCTTTATCCATGTCATTCTTCACCGTATATTTAGCTAAAATGACGCCACCGTTTGTTTCTTCACCAAATGGAATATTAAAGTCTGTGTGGAAATCTTTTAATTCTACTACTGAATATGCATCAAGCGAAATTGAAACATTCTCCATTTTATGTACTTGGGGTTCATTGTTTTCAAAAAGAACTTTAGTTTTCCCTTGAGTTTCCTTTTCCATATAAGAAATTAAGGAAGCAAAGTCAGCTGAACCTTTAGTTGATTCTTGATCTTTTTTAGGTTCTTCCTTTTGGACTTTATCTTTATCTTGTCCTTTTTCCTCTTGTGTTTTCTTTGGTTCATCATCTTTCTTTGATTCGTCCCCGCTTTTTCCACAACCACTAAGAATGATTGAAGTTGATAAAATTAACGAAGACATTAAAAATAAACTCTTTTTCATTTCTTCCTCCAAATTGTATCTCTATAAATTTCTTGGCTCAACTGTAAAAACGAATGATAAAAGCTATTTTTTTGAGCTGATACCCATTTTAATCCATATTTATATCCAAAACAACTTTAACTGGAAGAAATTGTACTATCGAAGTGATGAGCATCCAAATATTGTTTATTGAATAATTCTATCTTATTTTTCATTTTCCATTATTTCTCATATTCATTCTTTTTCGAGGTTATTCCTTTGAATATTAATTATTATAGTACTAAAAAAACTATATAGCCCTTAGTTGTCAGATAAAAAGTATAATATACCCAAGAATATAGTCACAGGTGAAATCAAGTATTATCACCTTATCGTGATTGACGTTGTCGCTTCGTTTTTACGCAAATATATCCTCTTACAGATACGTTCAAGTTAAACTAAACATTTTGCCTTGGCTCTCTTCAAAATCCGAGACAAAACAAACAAGAAGCTAGATAAAAGATAAACATCTCTTTTCTAGCTTCTTGTATTACATGATTTTCTTCTTATAATAGTCCTGCCTTTATTAAATATTCGCGTGCCACGTCTTCAATGTTTTGACCTTCTACATTTACTTGATAATTCATTTCGCGCATCTCATCATCTGTTATTTGATTTGCCAACTTATTTAAGGCTGTTTCTATCTCAGGATATTTTTCTAGCGTCTCTTTCCTTAGTAAAGGAGCTCCTTGATAAGGTGGAAATAGTTGCTGATCATCAGTCAAAACTTGTAGATTATATTGACGTATTTCACTATCCGTTGAGTACGCATCTAATAAATCTATATTCCCTGATTCGATCGCCTGATATCTAAGCTTTGGCTCCATTGTTGTTATGTTAGAAAGCGTGATACCGTAACGTTTTTGAATGCCCAAATAACCATCTTCTCGATCATTAAATTCCAATGTGAAGCCTGCTTTTATCGATTCTTGAATAGGCTTAATATCAGAAATTGTTTGCAAATGATAGGTATCCGCTATCTCCTTTGATACTGCCAATGCATACGTATTGTTATATTTCATCGGACTAAGCATCACCATTTCAAATTTATTCATCATTCCTTCTTTCGCCTGATTATAAACATCCTCCTGATTATTATTGATGGCTTCCTCTTTTAAAAACTCTGAAATTGCCGTTCCAGTAAATTCAGGATAAATATCGATGCTGCCAGATTTAAGTGCATTAAATACAAAGGAAGTTTTACCAAGTCCAGGTTTTAATTGCACCTTTAAGTCGGTTTCATTTTCAATAAGCAATTTATACATATTAATTAAAATCTCAGGCTCAGAGCCAAGCTTACCTGCAATGACAATTTCTTCTTTCTCTTTGAAGTTTAGTAACGGGAAGATAATCATTAATACTGCCACAACACTAATAATACTTAATGCTGTGATAGTTTTTTTAAACGACAGTAATTCTAGTTTTTTTAGTAAGAAATCGAACACTAATGCTAAAATCGCCGCAGGTACTGCACCTAAAATAATAAGTGCCGTATTATTTCGGTCAATTCCAAGCAAAATGATATCCCCTAAACCTCCAGCCCCGATTAATGCTGCTAATGTTGCCGTTCCGACGATTAATACCATAGCTGTTCTAATTCCTGCCATGATAACAGGCATAGCAAGAGGCAATTCTACTTTCACTAATCGTTTTCGAGTATTCATTCCCATCGCCATCGCTGCTTCTTTTAAAGACGGATCTACTTCGTTTATCCCAGTAAATGTATTACGTAAAATCGGAAGAAGTGCGTAAACAACTAAGGCAATAATTGCAGGTACTTTTCCGATGCCGAACAATGGAATCAATAATCCTAATAACGCTAATGAAGGAATCGTTTGTAAAACAGCACTAATACCAATAATACTTTCTGCTATTTTCTTTTTATTCGTTAAATAGATTCCTAGAGGAATAGCAATCACCACTGCAAAAAATAGTGCAATGAAGGAAATTTGAATATGCTCTACTAAAGACGCTATTAGCTGGCCTTTTCGTTCACTAAACACATCAAGAAAATTAGCCATTTAAATTACCTCTTTCTAAGGAATCATGTGCTAAATACTGAAGCATGGATGCTCTCGTGACAATGCCAATTATTTTCCCGTTCTCTTCCACACCTATACATTCATCATGAGCTAATTTTTGAAGAATGGTGTTCAAAGAATCCTTGGAAGAAATGATGTTCTCTCGATTTCTTTGATAAACCTCATCAGCAATTGGTTCAATTACAGCTTGGATATGGAAAGTATTTATCCCATACTCTTTTATCCCAACAAATTCTCGAACGAAATCATTAACGGGATTTTGTATGATTTCATGAGGAGTACCAATCTGTACGATTTCTCCATCCTTCATTACACATATCCGATCGCCTAATTTTAAGGCCTCTTGCATATCGTGCGAAACAAAGACGATCGTTTTTTGTATCGTTTGCTGAAGCTCAAGAAGGTCATCTTGTAATTTTGTACGGCTAATCGGATCTAAAGCACTAAAAGGCTCATCCATTAAAATGATTTCGGGATCAGCTGCTAATGCACGAACAACACCAACTCTTTGTTGCTCACCACCAGAAAGCTCTTTTGGCTTGCGCTGACTATATTTATCGGGTTCAAGTCCAACCATTTCTAATAACTCACGAACTCGTTGCTGGATTTGCGGTTTACTCCATTTCTTCAATTCAGGCACAACAGCTATATTTTCTTCAATCGTCATATGGGGAAAAAGCGCAATTTGTTGAAGGACATAGCCGATATTCCATCGCAATTCATGTATGTTGTAATCACTAATTCTTTTACCGTTAATTCGGATGGTTCCTTCTGTTAAATGAATTAATCGATTAATCATCTTTAATAATGTTGTTTTTCCACAGCCACTAGGTCCAATAAGAACAAAAAATTCCCCCTTGTTGATTTCTAAATTAATAGCTTTCACCGCGATTTGGTCATTTACATATTTTTTTGTGACATTTTCAAATGCTATCATTGTATAAGCTCCTTTTAATAACGCTTCTCAAGAATCACACATTCTTTCCGTAAACTCACTATATTAAATATATATTGTTAAAAAACTACAAAAGGGGTCGACTAGGGGCATACAATGGTCGCTTCTTTCCAAACAACTACTTTTAGCATGGAACGAAAATCACCTTCAACATTCGTAAAACTTTGACCACTTTGGCAACAATATATTCATTTAATGTTTATTAGAAATAAACTACTATTTTAATCCTCTTCATGTCATATACGTAAAGCATAGTAGGTCTAGAACTAACACTTTTTACAGATACATCGTGTTACTATATATATTTCACTATCTTAAGTCATTTCAAACTTATTTTTTTGTCTTATATCATAACATTTGTCCTCTTGACTCTCTACTCTATTTATCTCATAATTTCCATAGAAAATCGTATACTGTTTTTAAGTAATAAAGATTTCCTTTGAAAATGAATAGCTTCAAAATGTTTATGCAACTAAATTTAAATGATCTTTCATTTCTAAAATAGCTGGAAAATAAGGAACTAAATGAGGGGTTTTTTCGTTCTATGAATGATGTACTCAAATAGACATGACTTTATTTCTATTTATGACTCTGTATAATTAGAAATATATAAAACTTTGTTATTGAAAAGAAAGGAGGAAGGGAGATGTTGTAATCTACCAACATCAATGAACAATGAAAAACTTAATTAATTTTTTCAAAGGACTTATGATTACTGTTGTTGTTATCTGTATTTCGTTTTTTATGGTGACACAGTTTTTCAATACTCATGAAACTACAGAGCCTGTAGTTGTCGATGATAGCCCTAGTGTAGAAGAGTTTATTGGCTCTATTGCAGAAATTGCTAGGAAACAAGGTGCTGAAAATGACTTGTATGCATCGATTATCATTGCGCAAGCCGTGTTAGAAAGTGAGTATGGACAAAGTGGTCTTGGATCTGCTCCAAATAACAATTTATTTGGTATGAAAGGTAGTTATCAAAATAACTCCGTAACATTGGAAACATCTGAGGATGATGGTTCAGGTAATATGACAAGGGTGATGGCTGCATTTCGCAAATACCCTTCCTATGAAGCTTCCATACAAGATTATGTGAAATTAATGCGTAATGGTGTTTCCTGGAACAAAAATTTCTATGCAGGAGTTTTTAAAAGCAATGCGAAGTCTTATACAGATGCTACGAAATTTTTAACAGGCTCCTATGCAACAGATTCACAATATAACGAAAAGCTTAATGCAGTGATTGCAAAGTATGATTTACAACAGTATGACAGTCCTGTTAAAGATAAAAAAACAATTACCGTAGCTGATGGAGACTCTCTTATGCATATTGCAGAGGCTCATAATGTTAAAGTTACCTCCATTAAACAATGGAATCAGCTTCGTTCTGATAGACTTGAAGCCGGTCAACTATTAAATATTTATAAATATTAACGTAAAAAATCTCCATGTGTAATTGACATGGAGATTTATTTTTTATTTCCCTATTCATCTCAAAAATTGAAAAAGAGAAGCCAAGTTAAAGCTTCTCTAACTTTTTATGCCGCTACAGAAAACTCTTGCCGCTGTCGCTTCGCTTTCGCGCAGAAAACATTTGCTGTTGCTTCAGAATAAGCTACCAACAGCGGTAATAGATATTGCCAAATCTTTTCTATATTGCTGATGCTGTTCGTCCAGACTGTTTATATTAACCTCGTTCCCACCAAGCGAAGAATGTACGTAAAGGTTGTCGCCTATATATAAAGCAATATGTCCTGGGAAGTATAATAAGTCTCCCTTTTGTATATGCTCTAGGGATATTTCCTTGATAGGAAAACCTTCAACAATATTGGCATCGCGATAAATATATACCCCGTTTAGCATATATGCCATTGAACATAGACCTGAGCAATCAATACCTAGCGGCGATTTTCCTCCCCATCGATAAGGTGTTGCTAAATAACTCAGCGCTGTTTGGACAACATTTTCTCGTAATTGTTGCTCAGATAAGCTGTTATCTGGAATTTTATCTTGTAGCCATTTTCTACGTACATAACCGATTTCCCCAGACACTAATTGCACTGCTGCCCATTCAGGATCTAGCTCGTCAATGACATTCGAACAGATGATTGAGCCTTTAACGAGTGTCATCATTTTCGCACTCTGAATTTGAGGCTGTTGCAAAATGTCAGCGAAGCTTTGGTTAATAAAATGGTTTGCCTCTTGTAGCCAGGTTTGCGTATTGGCTTCATCCACTAGTAAGTTATCCTTCTGGCAATACCCTTCATAGCGATAAGCGGTTTTTATAAGTACCCAGCTCTCATCTATGTCTTCCATGATTTGAACCGTCATTCCGTATAGTACCTCATCCACTAATTCTGAAGCTTCATCTGGCTTTTCGTGTAAATTCGCAATCATGGACGTCACAATGGCATTCATTCTATATCTCCTTCCGCTTCACCAAATAATCATATACAACTTTGGAAATACGACCAATTAGCTGCCTAGCATGATCATTATTAGTAACCTCTGTGATAAAAACGCCAATAAGATAATCCCCAGAGCTGCTATATACAATTCCAACATCATGATCTACCGTATCAAGACCACCTGTTTTGTGAGCAAGTTTGACTTCATCTACTAAATAACGCTTTAGTGATTCGTGTACACGTTGACGACTTAAAATATCTATCGTTAGATCACTAAACGCCGAAGATAACAAGTCCCTGCGATAAATTCTTGAAAATAGCAGTGCCATATCACGTGCTGACGTAGTATTATCAAAGCCTTTTGCTAGTCTTTCGAAATCCATCATCTTACGTTGAACTGTAGTTTGCAGAAGTCCAATTTCACGAAAATATTGATTGAGTGTATCCATCCCAAGAAAATCGATTAGTACATTTGTTGCTGTATTATCACTCGTAATAATCATCCATACTAAAAGCTCATAGATGGTGCTTAGCTCTAAGCGTTGCTCACTAATAACACTAAAATCAACCCATTCTTCAGGTGCTATCATAATCTCTTGCTCTAATGATAGGTTGTTGTTTTCTACATAATTCAGAACAGCAAGTAGTATAGGCACTTTAATTAAGCTAGCACTGGAAAACGTGTCTTCTATTTTTTCACTAATATAAAAATGCTCCGTTTTACAATCTTTCACAAACATATGCACTTTATAGGGTGCTTTTTGAAGAATCTGTGTAATCGTTTGCTTCATACTTCACACCTACTCTATAACTTTTATCATTTGATTCTCCGTGTCCATTGTAATAGTTCGACCTAATGGCAGTGACATCGTTGGTAAACAGTGGCCACAAGTAATGTCTTTAATGATAGGAATATTGAGTGGACCTAAAATTTCTTGAAAAATTGTTTGTAGTGATAAGCTATGCTCCGGATGTTTTGGATTTTCAGGACCACAATTTGTCCAAGCCCCTAATAAGATACCTGCCACCTCATCTAGTTTGCCCGCCAATTTTAATTGAGTAAGCATCCGATCAACACGTTGCTCACTCTCGTCTACATCCTCTAAAAATAAGATTTTGCCCCTTGTATCAATTTCATAAGGTGTCCCAAGAGATGCTGTAACTAGTGTTAAGTTCCCACCAATAAGCTGCCCTGTTGCTTTTCCATCAGCAAGCGTTGTCATTGTACGTCCAGGTGGATTTTCAAGGTAATAGTCCGTACGTTCCGTTGCTGTTACACTTTCGATAAAGGATTTCCAAGTATATTCATCCATCTCCGGCCGAATAAATTCTGTAGAGGGCATTGGTGTATGATACGTGACGAAGCCGCATTGTTGGTTAAAAACGATATGTAATGCCGTCACATCGCTATAGCCAGCAAATACTTTTGGGTTTGCCTTAATCATATCGAAATCTAGAAGTGGTAAAATTTTCGTCGCTCCGTAACCTCCACGTATGCAGAAGATGCCGTCAATGTTAGAGTCGCTAAACATTTGATTAACTTCACATGCTCTTAATTCATCGGAGCCTGCTAAGTAACCATGCCTTGCTCGACATGTTTCCCCAGCAACAACTTTAAAACCTAACTTTTCAATACTTTTAACGGCAGGAAGAAATTTTTCAGGCGGGGTTGCACCTGAAGCACTTATCAGACCAATTGTGTCACCTTTTTTCAATGCCTTTGGTCGAATCATTTGCTTACCTCCATTTTTAGTGAAGTTCGGTATCTTTCTAATTCCTCTTCATTGGCCAATACAAAGTGACCCTCCTCTATTTCGAAAAATGACGGCGGCTGAATGTCATAGTTATGCTGTGACGGATCATAGATTTCTATGATTTTATCACGCTCTTTATAAGGATTTGGCTCAGGTACTGCCGATAATAATGCCCTTGTATATGGATGAAGGGGGTTAGAAAATAGCTTTTCTGTCTCAGCTAGCTCAACAATTTTACCTTTATAAATAACAGCAGTTCTGTCCGTAATAAATCGGACTACAGATAAGTCATGAGCAATGAATAAATAGGTTAAATCATTTTGCTGCTGTAGATTTGCTAATAAATTTAATACTTGTGCACGAATGGATACGTCTAATGCTGAAATTGGTTCATCCGCAATAATAAACTCTGGCTCCATTACTAGTGCACGCGCAATGCCGATACGCTGACGCTGTCCTCCTGAAAATTCATGTGGGAAGCGACTAGAAAACTCTGGTAATAACCCTACATTTAATAATGCATCGCGTACCTTCTGTTGACGATCAGCCTCATTTTTAAAGTTTTTTGTATTAATAAGTCCCTCTGAAATAATATAGTCTACCTTTGCGCGTTCGTTTAGCGATGCCATAGGATCTTGAAAAATCATTTGGATTTTTTGTGTAATTTCTCGATCCCACTCTTTCAATATTTTGCCATTTAGCTTTTTACCGTGATACAGTATTTGTCCTTCGGTTACTTCATTGATACGCATAATTGCACGGCCTATCGTTGTTTTTCCAGACCCTGATTCACCTACTAAACCAAATGTTTCACCTTTAAATATATCGAAACTGACATCATCAATAGCTATAAATTTATTTTTGCCTTTCCCAAAAACAACTTTTAAATTTTTCACCTCAACTAATACTTCATTATGACTCATGCGCGTATCGTCTCCCTTCTTCGAAAAAGGCTTGTAGCGCTTCAGGAGGCTCTACTTTCGGCGCAAGTGGATCTAATAGCCAAGTACGAGCGTAATGTGTGTCACTTACCTGGAAAAATGGTGGGCGCTCGACAAAATCAATCTTTAATGCATATTGATTGCGAGGTGCAAATGCATCTCCTTTAATTTCTTGAAAAAGATTTGGTGGAGTACCCTTGATGGAATAAAGCTGCTCCCCTTTTGAGCCTAGTTGTGGTAATGAAGAAATGAGTGCCCATGTATAGGGATGCTTGCCATTAAAGAAAATTTCATCTGTCTTTCCCACCTCGATGACATCACCTGCATACATAACTGCAATACGATCGGCAACTTTCGCGACAACGCCTAAATCATGCGTTATATAAATGGTTGTTAGTCCATATTTTTGTTGAAGATTTTTTAAAAGCTGCAAAATTTGTGCTTGGATTGTTACATCTAATGCAGTTGTTGGCTCATCACAAATTAAGATTTTAGGTTTACATGCTAGCGCAATAGCTATTACAATTCGTTGACGCATGCCACCAGAAAATTCGTGAGGATATTGCTTATAACGCTTTTCCACATCGTGAATACCAACATCTTTTAACAATTTCAAGGTTTCTTCGTATGCTACTTTGCCCTTTAAATTCTGATGTAAAATAACACATTCCTCAATTTGCTTGCCAATCGTTTTCAGTGGATTTAATGATGTCATTGGATCCTGTGTAACCATTGCCACTTCTTTTCCACGAATGCTAAGCCACTCCCGCTCGGTTCTAAACTGCGCTAAATCCTGATCATTATAGATGATCTGTCCCTGATCAATGTAGCCATTTTTATCGAGCAAGCCCATAATTGATTTCATAAGAACCGATTTTCCTGAACCTGACTCGCCAACGATTGCAAGACTTTCACCTTTGTACAAATCGAGGGAGATATTACGAATGGCCGTTAACACTCTGCCACGAAGTGTAAATTTAATAACAAGGTTTTGGATGGTTAAAAAAGGTGATTTAGTTTGTGTCACTTCTATCATCCCCCTTATACGTGATTTTTCGGATCTGCTGCGTCTGCAAATGAATTTCCTATAATATAAAATGCAATCGTAATGACACTTAATACAATACTTGGAAAAATGAGCTGATATCTTAATTCTGGAGACATCATGAGCACTCGTCCTTCATTGATTAAATTTCCTAAAGACGGCTCACTAATCGGTAGTCCTAATCCGATGTATGTTAAAAATACTTCTGAGCCTATTGCAAATGGGATAGCTAGACTCATTCGTAACATAATGACTGAAATGAGATAAGGTAGAAGATTTTTTAAAATGATTCGATAATCGGGCGTTCCTAAACATTTTGAGGCTAAGTTATACTCACGATCACGCAAAATCACAATTTGATTGCGTATAAATCTTGCCATTTCTACCCAGCCGGTAATACACATGGCAATAATAATGGTTGAAATACTTGGTCGCAAAATATAAGACATTAATATAAGTACGATCGTAGTCGGTACGTTATCAACGACGTTGTAAAGCTGTGTGATGGGCACCTCTAATTTCCGTGAAAAGCCCCAAAGCGTACCTACTGTAATACCGACGATAGCCTCTACTAGAGCAACCACACAACCAATAAATAACGAGGTTCTCGTCCCTGCCCAAATACGTGACCATAAATCCTGCCCAATGGAATTTGTCCCAAACCAAAATTCAGCGTTCGGTGCAATATTACGTGCTTGGAGACCTGTCTGCTCATCTAAATATATTTCAGTCGGTGATTTTTGCGCTGGTAAATAAGGCTGTAAAATCGTAAAAGCTACGATAATAAGCACGCCAACTAATAAAAAGACAGCGATGCGATTTTTCAAAAAGGATTTCCATGTTGAACGCCAATAGGAATAATTAGAATAGGCTGTTTCTTCAGCTTGACGTTCATCTACTTCCGCAAACTCGAACAATGTTTCACGTGATTTGTTTGAAATATTGTTTATTTCCTCTGAATACATTCCCATTAACGTACACTCTCCCCTTTCCCAAATTTAATCCGCGGATCAACAAGGGCCATTGCAATATCACCTAAAATTAGTCCGATAATTCCAAGTGAAGAGAAAACAAGTACTAAGCCTTGTACAATCGTATTATCCTGTCGTTGTATAGCATCTACGAGTAAGCCCCCCATACCAGGAATGGAATATAAGGATTCAATGTAGATGGAACCTGTAATGGTAAAAAGAATAGTTGCTGGTAAATATTGCGCCATCGGAATAAAAGCGTTTCGTAGTACATGTTTAAACATTAATGTACGTTCTTTGACCCCTTTTGCTCTTGCTAGTTTGATATAATCCTTGTTGAGTTCATCTACCATATAACGCCTCATCCACATGGCATAGGATGCAGTCGGCGCAAGTGCCATTGAAGTAAGTGGTAAAATCCACGTAATAGGCCTATACTCATCAAAAAGCATTGGTAAATGAAAAATTTCTGTAATATACATTTGAATGACTAAATAATAGACGGCGGCTGGTACCGCAACGATAATGACAATATAGCCAGTCCCTAAGCGGTCCAACCAGCGTCCCTTCATCTGTGCCATCAATATTCCGAGCGGAACTCCGATTAGAAGCGATAGTGCAACCGCACCTAAACCAAAGAGCAAGGAATACATGATTTTATCTGCAATAATCGTGACAACTGGTACATCTGTCCGATATGTAACGGATTTACCTAAATCACCATGAACCAGCTTAGCGTAAAAATTCCCTAACTGTACAAGTAACGGGTCGCGTAAACCTAAATTCGTTAAATATACTTCCTGTTGTGCAGGTGACATTTTATTCGCTGCTGCCCCTAAATAACCTT
The DNA here is from genome assembly GCF_001183605.1 of Lysinibacillus xylanilyticus. Taxonomy (GTDB): domain Bacteria; phylum Bacillota; class Bacilli; order Bacillales_A; family Planococcaceae; genus Lysinibacillus; species Lysinibacillus xylanilyticus. Next base: position 1,853,269 of record NZ_LFXJ01000005.1, read on the forward strand.
CTTCTGGCATTAAACGAAGTAATGAAAAAACAATCGTAATAATAATAAATAGTGTTAAAACTGATTGTAATAAACGTTTACCTATATACCACAGCATCATTTCATCCTCCTTCTCCAGAAAGACTGAAGGAGATGCCGACTTTTTATTTCGGTATCTCCTTCATCATACTCACCGCTTTTGTTTTTTCTTGAATGTAGCAATGAGCTTCATGTTCTTTTCCAGCGTTAACTGTCCAAAAACTTAATTATTTTGCTGCTTTAGCTAATGCATCCGCACGCTCTTTCTCCCACTTCGCTAAAGCTTCTTTAAATTCCTCATTACTCATTGGTTTATCTAAAATTCGCTGACCTTTAAATTTCTCAGCAGTCACACCAAATGGAGAGTATTGAGCTTCAAATGGATTTAATTTAGAAGCAACATAGCCGCTACCCCCTACTGAATAAGGAATAACAAATGCCTCATCAATTAAGAAGGCTTCCGCTTTGGCAAACAGTTCGTAACGTTTTGCTGTATCGATCGTCGCCTTTGCTTCGTCCACTAAGTTTTGATATTTTGATTTTCCATTTGCTTCTGTATAACCTTCAGCTAGCTCCGGTTTATTATAAGTACCGTCTGCAGTGAATGGATCCGTATACGTTGATGGATCGGCATAGTCTGGACCCCAGTTTGCTTCGAGTAATGCAAATTTACCAGGTTTACGAACCTCTGATAAAAAGCCTGTTGATGGTCCGGCCTCTATGATAATATCTACATAATCAGTACCTAATAATTTTTCAATCTGCTGTTCAACTACTTGTGAACGATTTGCCCAATCTGGACTACCGGAGTTATAAGGCATTACCACTTTTATTGGGAAAGTTACTTTTCCTTCAAGTTCTTTTTTCGCTTTTTCCTTGTATTCCAATGCCTTATCCTTGTTGAAAGAGTCGTTATTTGTAATATCAGCTAATGGTGCTAACTGTGTATAGTCAACACCCTCCACATTGACAAAGTTTTTAGGAGTAATCGTGTTGCTAAGCAAATCTTTTGGATTATAAGGTTCTAAAGTTAGCATTGCAGATTCACGATCAAATGCATGGAATAGAGATTTTCGGAAATCTTTATTATTGACCGCTTTCTTCCAATTTTCAGGCTCGTATTCTGCATCAAATTGCGGGTTAAAGTTTAATGCATAGAAATACGTATAGAAGTTATTTTGTGTTTGTCGAATTTGTGATTTTTTCTTATCATCTTTAAACCACTCATCAATTATAGAAGTTGGTATACTAGCTGAATCAACTTCTCCTCGTAAAAATAATTCTGGTTCAACTGTAGCCGCTTCTTTATTGTATTTATAGCGAATACGATCAATCAGAACTTGGCCTTTATCCCAATACGTATCATTTTTCACAAGTACTCGCTCGTTTTGCGGTTCAAATTTATCTAAAATATAAGAGCCGTTATAAAGGAAATTATCATTAGTTGTACCGAAACTATCACCTTTTTCCGCTATAAACTTACCATTAACTGGGAAGAAACAGACATAGTTCAACATAGATAGGAAGTAAGGTGTTGGCTTTTCTAAAGTATATTCTACTGTATGTTCATCTATTGCCTTTATGCCAACCTTCGTAAAATCTGTCATATCACCGTTATAGAAGGCTTCCCCATTTTTTACGACCGTAGCAATCCAAGCTGTTGATGATTCATTTTTTGCATCAAGTACATAATGTAAGCCATCTACAAAATCTTGAGCAACAACATCCGCATACTCTTTCCCGTCATGAGTAACCCATTTTGCATCGTCACGGAGCTTGAACGTCCAAACTGTTGCATCGTCATTTGATGACCATTCTTTTGCTAAGCTTGGTTGTACAACACCATACTTATCATACTCAATTAATCCATCGACCAAGTTCGCCGCCATAGCAAACTCATTCGTTTCAGAGGTCTTTAAGTAATTTAACGTTTTTATTTCCCCTGAATAAACCACGCGATACTCTGATTTTTTTTCACTTGATGAATCATCACTACAGGCTGCACAAAGCATCACAACAAGACACACGAAAAGCAACCAATACCTTTTCATAATAAGCATCCCCCTAGTAATCTTATTTATCTACATAAAGAGACAGTGAAAATCCCACTATAGCGAAACAAAAAATAAAAGTGAGAGATCAACTATCCATAAAGCCCGATTGGTTCTATTTACAGTCAGTAGGGATGACGAACCCCCTTACTGATTGAAGCTGCACTTTATTATGAAAATCCAATTCCAACAGCATCCGTCATCCTTATTCGATCATTTTCAAATATTGGACCACCTGCAATAGGATCTTTCAAACATAAGCTTGGTCCGTCTAAATCTACCATCGTGATATTTTTCTGTGATGCGGCAAAATGTGCAGCTGCACTAACGCTAATTTTTGTCTCTAGCATACAACCAATCATGCATGGTATGTCGTTTGCCTCCGCAATGTGGCAAATTTTCTGCGCTTGATAAATGCCTCCTGTTTTCATGAGCTTAATATTAATCAAATCTGCAGCTCGCTTTTCAATAATTGTATAGGCATCTTTTGCAGAGAAAACACTTTCATCTGCCAAAATATTTGTCAATGTATTAGCTGTCACGAATTGCATTCCTACTAGATCATGACAATGAACAGGTTGCTCAACCAATTCAACCTTTGCACCAGCATCTTCAAGTGCACCAATAATTTGTACAGCCTGCTTCGGTGTCCAGCCCTGATTTGCGTCAACACGTAATGTTATGGCGTGTCCAACTGCATCACGAATGGCAACAACCCGCTCGACATCACCTGCTGGATCTTTCCCCACCTTAATTTTTAAAATTTGAAAACCTCGTTGTACAGCGGCTATACTATCCTTCACCATTTCTTCAGAATCATTTACACTTATCGTAATATCTGTTATTAATTCTTTCCGATAGCCCCCTAATAATTTATACAAAGGTGTTTGATAGTACTTAGCAAATAAATCATAAATCGCCATATCTACCGCAGCTTTTGCGCTGGTATTTTGATAAATACTGCTGTCGATTCGCTCCATGATTTCTGTTAATTCTTCAATATCCATGCCGATAATGGCTGGCTTTATATACTCTTCTATGGCGTGCGAAATAGACCCTAGTGTTTCACCAGTAATAGCTGCAGTCGGTGCCGCTTCACCGATGCCTATTTGCCCATCATCAGTGTGAACATAGACGGCAATATTGTGAATGCTATGCACTGTTCTCAGTGCTGTTTTAAATGGTGTTATAAGCGGTGCCTCAACCTTTCCTACGACAATATTTTTAATTTTCATCCATTCACCTACCTTTTCGTTACTTATGTTAAGAACTGTAAAATTCGAAGTACCTCATAAAAATCATCCGTTACGAATTCCACGGTATTATGTGGTTTAAACGTAGCATTCGGATAGAAAGAATTTCGATACGCTCGTGTATGATCTCGATAAATGATTTCCACTTCAAAGTGCTCAGGTAATGTCACTTGTAAATCTTCACGTGACACTTTCATCGAGTCCTCAACAAGTCGTTTCGTTTCCATAATCGTCAGCTGTGGACTCACGCTAATGGTCGCATTTCCTATTCCTTCTTTCGTGGCAAATGTGATGATATTATCATTGATAGATTGAATTTCCTCTGTTAACCCCACATCTCCACTGACAAACGAAACGGGAACACCATGTAAAGCAGCCGCATACGTATTAATTAAAAATTCACTCGCGTATTCACCATTAATTTTCACATCAGCAAAAACACAAAGCGTATGTGCTAAAGGATTACGCGCACTTCCTCCTTTACTGTGATAGCCAATAAAAATTGCCCGATCAAAGCTCTTATCAAGTCCCGCAACCATACACATCGGATCATACGTCCAACCTCGAATAACCTTGCAGTTTACGGGTAAATTTGAAATATCAAGATTGCGTGCTGAATCATGAGCATCCTTTAATAAAATTTCGGTCGCTCCACCAAGAATAGCCCCCTCTATAGCGGCTTCTACTTCCTTTGTCATTTGCTTTTGGAAAAACTGATAATCTGGCGCGTTTAGCTCCGTCTCACTCCAAGCTGTTGTACCAGTAATCCCTTCAATATCTGCACTAATATAGACCTTCATAGAAATCGAAACTCCTTTACTTTATTATCTTGAATTATTGCTTCCACAGCCCCATAGCTAGCTTCTTGTGCACCTACACGTCTTGCCCATGAAACATTATTAAAATCGTAATGCCACCATTCCTCTGAATAATTCGTAAAGCCAACCATTGTCATACAGTTATATAGAAGACGTCGATGAACACAGGCTTCCCAATCTTCCTCTGGATGTTGTTCAAAATAACGTGTCGCAGACTTTTCACTGATTTCATCAAATGCTGTACCTAAATTTAAAGCATTGCCATCTATATCTCCTAGTGTCACATCAATCGCTCCACCTGTTAAATGAGGGGCAAAATGAGCATGATCAATGCTAGGAAACGCAACATACTTTAGCGTTTCTTTTACAATCTCTTGCTCAGTAAAATGGGGAAAACGCTGTGCGATTTGTTTTGAAAAACTCGTAAACAAAAATTGCTGCACTTGGAACGGACGATAGCCATCATATAAGATAAGGCTATAATTTTTAGACAATAACAACAGCGCTTGTGTTAATCGTTCATACACACTCTGTCGTAAATAAATTGCTTGTAAACTGTTTGGTATTTTTTGATGATAGTAAATTGGTTTAATAAAAATCCTCGAATGTTCTTCTCCGATTTTAATTAATGGCTCGCCATTTTCACGAATTGCTGGCGTTGAGTCCCTTATTGAAGTTTTATTTACCTCAATAGGTTGAAAAACAGCATCATATATAGTACACACCTCCAATTTCAGGTTTCGATAAAATTTTTGGATAATTCAGTTTTTAATGAATGTATCATACCTTAAATTTATTGACTAGATAAAATAAGAAATATTACAGAGTAATAGCTATTCTCTGCATTTCAAACAATATCCGCCAAATAATTGATGCAACAAGTCGAAAAATAATGTTTCTTCACCTATTTAAGAATTTTATTCGCGGATGGGGTAGAAGATTACCAAAAGATGATAAAAAATGGCGAATAAGCATCTTCAAATTTAAAGCTCATCACATAGAGTGTGGTTGATTTCCGTACTGACTGGGTGCTTTCCTGGGGCGTCAAGTCTTCACTTCAATCAACTGGGCTTTTCTTAAACAATTAACAGCCTTATTATAAATATCTTATGTTTTTGTATTTTTCTCCTAAAATAGATATCATTTAATAAAGTGCAACAAAGGAGGAATGTTTAATTAAAAAATTAACTTTATTATTATTGGTGATCATTTCAGTCGTTGGATTGAGTGCCTGTCAAAAAGAGGAAAGAGTAAGTGGAGAGGAAGTAAAAGCTTTTATAAAAGAGTATAAAGCTATAATTTATACAATAGATCCACAGAACCCAAAAGATAATTCAAAGCTTTTAGAGGTCGTAAAACCTTACGTGAATGAAGAAGTGTATGAAAAAAGTAAAAAGAACGGGGTTTTTACTTTTCCAAATCACTTTGCCACTGAAAACCAAACAGATGTAAAGTTAAACGATGTCAAAATTGACACTATCAAAGAAAAAGATAATAATTTTGAAATCAAATATACATTGTTTGTGACAATTGGTGATTATAATGTTGAAAAGACAGGTGAAATGACTATTCTCAACAAAGAAAATGACAAGTTAATCGTTACTTATGACTGGGAAAATCCTGTTACAGTAGAAAATAAAAAATTCAAGTAAGCTCCCTCCTCAATTAACGTTGAGGAGTTTTTTCATTTCTTTAATTTTCAATATCTTTGACAACACTGGATTATTAACATCACAAATATTTGGATTAACGTCAAGATATTTAGTTTCTTGAACTCCATAATCAGTAGTTGTTTGGACACTCATTGAAAGGGAATCACATCCACATTAATCCCACCACCTTCAGAGGTAGGAGTCTTCTACTAAATGGAGATAGGTGGTATACTTTAACAAATTCCATCCCATTTGTTTCAGAAATGGACAAAAAAGCACTTCCTTAGCACAAAAGAAAACATGCATAAATTAAATTGAAATAATTGATTGTTGATAATCACTAAGCAGCACTTGACTCTCCCCTCCATTTTCTTACTTTGTTGAAGAAAATGGAAGCAACAGTGGTAGTTGTTCAAATATTTAATTGCTACGCCTTGAAATCTATCTACCCTGTCTTTTAATTAATCATTTGTGATAATTGTTAATGTTATTCAGATGATAGATACCCTTTTTTACATACCCTTCTTTACTCTTAGATTAAAAAAACTCCAATTTGATATTAATCAAAATGAAGGTAAACACTTCTAGTTATTTCTACTAAACAGGCCAACTATATAATATCTTTATTAATAATTCGCGCACTAAAGATGACGTTTCATGTACTGAAGAACGAATATGACATTGAATAATTTTATTTTTAAAGCTAAACCAGAAACATCTTGCTGGATATTTAGTTTCTTGAACTCCATAATATACTTCAATTTTTCTATTTTCATATGGAATTTTCAATAATCTAAATCTCCATTTTTGACGAGTTCCAATATTTCTTCCTAAAGTTTTTGGTAAATCCTGTTCTAAAGTATGCGGTGCTATTGAAATCCAACACCCGTCTGTAAGGTTGTTCCTATGTCGATAAAGCAATTGGACTTCATTAGTTTCTTTACCAATCCCAACCGAATCTAGCTTATAATCTAATAATGTCTCTGAGAAAGTATTTTCCCAATTAATTGTTTCAGGTTCAAACCATTTTACTCTCGTTACTTCATCTTCTGCCCACTTACCTTGATCATATCTAGCAGTATAACTTACAGTAGCGAATGATTGTTTTGACAAATCAAAGTTTATTAACACTAAATTCGCAATATATTCTATTAACTCTTCGTCCGTGACATCACCTTCAAAAACGGATATCTCCACAGTTGTAAATCCTACAGAATAGCTTAAAGCTTTGTTATTTTTATAATCAATTCCAATAAAGCCGACTCTATTATTAATGATAAAAGGATTACCTTGTTTAACTAAATTTGTATCTGCATAGATAAAGGGGAAAGCCCAATCATAGAAAAATTGTTTTACTCGAATAATTCCATTCTGAAGTTTTGCATAAAAGTAAATAGAACTACGATTATCTTGTGTTTCCGGGCGTAATGAAAAATTATAGATATTTTGCATTTGTTTATCATTCGGTAGTATAGGGCTGAAATTAATATGCTCTACAATTTCATCTATTGATTTATGTGCAATGATATTTTCACATCCCCATTTAAAATTGATATGCTTCAACTTTATGTCCATTTCGACCAATTGTTGTTTGTGCCTGTGAAAGTGAATTTAAAATGGCTTCCTCTGTTGCTTCTGCAGCTGCTGCAAATAATTGATTCATGATAGGGTGATCCTCACGTAGCTGTGTACGTGTTTCAACAAGTTGATCTGATAGATGAGCGATATGATGTGCTGTTGTAAAGCCAATGACTATATCTCCGCTGCCATGTGAAAAGTGACTGCCTGTACGTCCTAGTCCGATACCGCAACGTTTAATGACACGTGTTAGTTGACGACTACTAAGCGGAACGTCTGTAGCAAGTACGATGATAATAGAGCCATCTGTCGGAGATAATGTCGATTCACTTTGAACATTTGAAGTAGTATATCGATATGCTAGAAACTCTGAGCTTTGTCCGAAATTACTAAGGACCATACATCCTACTGTATAATTCGTTGACCCATGTGTTACCATTCTGGATGATGAGCCAATCCCGCCTTTGTAGCCAAAGCACATCATTCCTTTTCCCGCTCCGACTGCCCCTTCCTTTGATGTTTCATTTGACGCCTTACGAATTGCCTCTATAGCATGCTCTGGTGTGATAGGACATTCTCGAATGGAGTTTAAATAACTATCATTACACTCCCCAACTACTATATTAATAGTTCCTGTTGAATGACCTATTTCACTATTCGTATCTAACATAAATTGCAACGTTCCTTGGGTTACACCTGAAACACCAAATGTATTCGTTAGCATAATGGGCGATTCAATTACTCCAAGCTCGTTTACTTGCACTAGCCCTGTCGTTTTACCAAAACCGTTTAACACATAGCTTGCAGCAGTAACCTTTTGCTGAAATAAATTGCCTTCATGCGGTAAAATCGCAGTTACCCCAGTACATGCATAAGCACCGTCTTGGTTAATTTTCTCATCAAGCGTTACATGACCTACACGCACGCCAGCAACATCGGTAATACAATTTTTTTCACCTGTTGTTAACGTTCCAATTACGATCCCCATTTCTCGTACTTTTCTTGGCATATTAGTCCCCCTTATGAATCGCCATATTTACAGCAGCCTGTGCATGTAAAAGAGTTGTATCAAAAACAGGTACGTTCACATCTTCTTGTTTAATGAGTAATCCAATCTCTGTACAGCCTAATATAATTCCTTGTGCCCCCAATTGCACAAGGTTCTCTATCACCTGTAAATAATAGTCTTTCGATGTTTGTTCAATTTTACCCAAGCATAATTCTTCATAGATGATACGATTGACTTCAGTTCGTTCCTCAGCAAACGGAACAAGCACTTCAATGCCAAAATCCTCTACTCTAGCTCTATAGAAATCTTGCTCCATCGTGTACTTTGTCCCAAGAAGGGCAACTTTCTGTAAACTAGCTTTTTCTATTTGATTTGCTGTCGCATCAGCAATATGTAAAATCGGAATTGTGATTTTTTCCGTAATGATATCAATAACCTTGTGCATTGTATTTGTACAAATAACAATAAATTCTGCCCCTGCACTCTCCAGAGATTGCGCCGCCTCTGCAAGCACTTGTCCTGCCTTCGACCACTCTCCCTCAGCTTGATAATGCTCGATTTCTTGAAAATCCACACTATACAAAATACATTTTGCTGAATGTAAGCCTCCTAATTGTAGCTTTACCTCTACATTCATCAGACGATAATACTCGGCAGAAGACTCCCAACTCATACCGCCAATCATGCCAATTGTTTTCACACAAATTCCCCCTTTTATATTTGGCTCATTATCACAACGGGTTGATTTCCATTCCGACTAGGCTGACGCCTTAGTTCCTATACAGGCTTGCTCCAGAACCTAATCTGTAAATGATCCCCAAAGAGTCGCTCAGCCTCAATTTTGCTGAAATGCCTTTTATTTCACTATTATACTAATAATCCTAACTTAAATAAGGGAATTTTCAAAAAAAATTTTTAAAACTCTTTTTCCATTTCTTCAGCTTTTCTTTTCAAGAATAGTAAATATTTAATTAATAAGATGGGGATAGAAGTAACAACAACATTTATACTAATAAAAAAAAAACTACCGTCCTTAAAATCCATGCATATGGAATACACAAAGCCCATTAAACCACTAATGATCAATACAACAATAGATGGAAACCTAGGGGATAAAAAAGTGATAATTCCTGCAAATATGATAATCAACATTACCATCACTAGAAAATGCCAATTCAAAAGAAAGTAAAACACCATACTTAACCTCCTTTACATTCCAACATGCATTTTTCTTTCGTGTCATTATATTATTTTTATCCGGTAAAATTCCGACAAAAAACCCATCCCCAATATTTATAAGCGATTGCTATTTCGAATGTATAAATAGGTATCAAATGTCCACATCCTAAACAATAGCTTGGACTAGCAGGATCAAATATTGCATCGAATAAAAATTAATAAAATTCATTATTTTCAAAAAGTTTAAATTTGACGAAAAAACAGTGTAGACTAAAGCGTATTGAGATTGGAGGTAAGCAAAATGGAATGGATTTCGAATATTGTAAATGATACTAATAGTATTTTATGGACATATTTCATTATCACATTATTATTAGTTGCAGGATTGTATTTTTCCTTTGGCACAAAGTTTGTGCAAATTCGACTTTTCCCAGAAATGTTTCGTTTAATAGTAGAAAAAAGAGAGGGAGAGTCAGGAGTTTCTCCGTTCCAAGCCTTTACGATTAGCGCAGCCTCGCGTGTAGGTACTGGTAATATTACAGGTGTTGCATTAGCAATCGGAGTAGGTGGACCTGGAGCAGTATTTTGGATGTGGATTATTGCCATATTAGGAATGGCGACTGCATTTATTGAAAGTACGCTTGCACAGGTGTACAAAGTAAAGGATGGCGATACGTTCCGTGGTGGACCAGCCTATTATATGGAAAAAGCGTTAGGTCAACGTAAATTAGGGGTTATTTTTGGTATTCTTTTAACGTTAAGCTTTGGCTTTATATTTAATGCGGTACAATCGAATACGATTGCAACTTCTGTAGGTGAGGCATTTAATATTAATCCTACTATCATTGGTATTATTCTAGTTGTGTTAACGGCCATGATTATTTTTGGTGGCGTACATAGAATCGTAAAAGTTACGCAAGTACTTGTACCCGTGATGGCAGTTTTCTATTTAGCTGTAGCTCTATTTGTTATTGTAACGAATCTGACTGAAATACCTGCCGTTTTCAAACTGATTTTCACAGAAGCGTTTGGTCTTCAGGAAGCTGCTGGTGGTGCGATTGGAGCTGCTATTATGCAAGGTGTACGCCGTGGCTTATTTTCCAATGAAGCCGGTATGGGTAGTGTTCCTAATGCCGCAGCTACAGCAAATACCTCTCACCCTGCAAAGCAAGGATTAGTGCAAAGCTTAGGTGTATTTTTTGATACAATTATGATTTGTTCTGCAACAGCGTTTATCATTATTTTAGCGGGTCTTTATAATACTGGTGAAAGTAATGGAATTATTCTTACACAAAATTCTTTAGCTGTACATGTAGGTGATTGGGCTCCTTACTTTATCGCTATTTCTATTATTTTCTTTGCATTTAGCTCTATTGTCGGAAATTACTATTACGGTGAATCTAATATTGAGTTTATGAATGCTCATAAAGGTTGGATGTTTGTCTACCGTATTTTAGTTCTTGCTATGGTGATGTTTGGTTCTCTTGCGCAAGTAGAGCTTGTTTGGAACTTAGCAGACCTATTCATGGGACTAATGGCTATCATCAATATTACGATCATCCTGTTACTTGGTAAAATTGCCTTCCTAGTGTTAGACGACTTTACAATGCAACGAAATGCAGGTAAAAATCCTGTATTTTATGCAAAATCAATCCCAAAATTGAAAAATACTGATTGTTGGGAAGAAGATCGATAATTATTCAAAAACGCCATTCCTCAAACGGAATGGCGTTTTTTGTTATGTTTAAATTAATATTTAAATTGACTAATTAGCTGCTTTAGCTCGTCTGCCATATGAGCAAGAGCTTGTGCAGAAGCATTTATTTCTTCCATCGAAGCTAATTGTTCCTCTGTAGACGCTGCAACATCCTCTGAGGCAGCTGCATTTCCTTTTGCTGAGAATGCCAAATCTTCCGTTACAGCAGTCACCTCTTGTACACCTGCTGACATTTGTTCAGAGGCAGAAGATACCTCTTCCATTTTAGGAGTAATTTTATCCATGCTCGTTTTAATCATTTGGAATTTAGTGATGGCTTCATCCGATACTTGTAGTCCATTTTGAACATCCTCCGTAACTTTTGCCATGATGTTTACGGATTGTTCTGTTTCTAATTGAATACCATTGATTAGGCCGAAAATTTGCTTTGCAGATTCCTGCGATTGCTCCGCCAGCTTTCTAACTTCATCAGCAACAACTGCAAAGCCTTTTCCGTGCTCTCCTGCTCTTGCTGCCTCAATAGCTGCATTGAGAGCAAGTAAGTTCGTTTGATCAGCAATGCTTGTAATCACATCTAAAATGGACGTAATTTGCTGAGAGCGTTCATGTAACGATTGAATTTTCGTGTTGGAATCGGTCACCGATACATGAATAGATTGCATTTGATCTTTTGTATTTCGAACTGCCTGTCCACCTTCGTCTGCCTGTAGCGTTGCATGCTGTGAAAGATCCGTCACAGTAGAAGAGATTTCCGCGATATGAAGAATGGCCTTAGAAAGTTCCTGTAACGATTCTGCATTCTTATTGGCACTCGTCGTTTGCGTGTCTGCGCTCGACGCAACATCTTGAATCGAAATGGCCACCTTTTCAGTCGCAGTGCTTGTTTGAGTGGCATTGGCTGTTAGCTCTTCTGCCGACGATGCTACCTCTTCAGCATTTTGTTCAATTTTTTGAATAAGAGTTCTTAAACTGTCTTGCATATCGTTAAAGGCTTGTCCTAACTGGCCAATCTCGTCATGAGAAGTGATTGTCACTTTCTCTGTTAAATCACCTTTACTAATAGTTACTGCACTATCCTTTAGTAATCTAATTGGTTTTATAATTGCCTTCATAACAAAAAAGAATACAATCGAACTGATTACAATCGCAGCAATTAGTACAAGAAACGTTTTTTCCAAAATGGGTGATGCTGATTCATCAATTTCCTTTGCAAAAATTGTCCCTGTGATTTTCCAATCTGTCAGTTCATTCGTTGTAAAGAACATAATACGGTCATCACCGTCAAAGACATAATCATACGTGCCAGATTTACTGTCATACATTTGATTAAGGAAGCTCTCATTTAATTCCTTACCTGCTTCTAATGTAGGATGTGAAATGACCAAGTTATTTTCACCAAAAATAGAGGGATATCCATTTTTCCCTATTTTTATAGAGTTCGAAAGTTTTTGAATGTCTGTCAATTTTATATCAATTGCCACTACCCCAGATTGATCTTTTAGCTGTTGAGCAACTGTTACGACCATTTCTCCAGTCCCTGCATCTATGTAAGGATTCGTAATTAAAGTTTCGCCTTTTAATGCCTTAGCCTCTTTATACCAATCCCTTTCCAAAGGATTATAATCCACACCATTTATTTTTGGTTCTTGAATAAATGTTCCGTCATTTGTTCCAACATAAATGCTTAAAACATCTGGACTTAGCTTCATATATTCTTGAAAATTTGGTAGTATTTTAGTTTCCTTCTGTTCGTACTTAGAAGAATTTATTTCCTCGCTAAAGGTAGCGACTTCATTTATTTTTGTGCTAATAGCACTATCAATTAATGTATTCAAAATTTCAACACTTTCATCCGCACTAAAAAGTATTTCTTCTTTTATCGAATTTTTTGCTGAAAGATACGATAAGCTTCCTACAGATATAACTGGTATTAGTAAGATAAGAGCAAATAATGTGTAGAGCTTACCCTTAAAGCTTCTAAATAATTTTTTCATGCAACAGTTCTCCTTTAGTCTTCAAAATTCTTGAGCTATGTATTTTTGTATATTTTTGTGTTTCTTTTACTACTCGATGGTTTAGGCCCGGAAAGAATGCCGCTTCCCTTCTTTGTTCACAACCAACCCTTTTTTAACGATGAAATATCACCCAAGGTTTTTATCGGACGAAATACTTAATTTCAAACCCATTTTTTCATTTTTTTGATTTAGTCTTGGCATAATTGTTGCTGTCGCACAGAAAACATAAAAACGGGAAGAACAAAAAGAATATAAGCTTTCAGAAGAAAAAACAGGTGCCATCTATCGACAACGAAAAATCAATGTAGAACCTGTTTTTGGATTCTTAAAGACTAATTTTCGTATCATTCAATTTTCTGTCCGTGTTTCTGTCCGTGGTTAATAAAAGGTTGAAAACGAATAGGCTTTGTATTAATGCCATTAAATTTCAGGAAATACACTTCCATTATTATATAAGGTAAAGATTATAGAATGACTTGGTCCATCAATAAAAAAAGAGAAATCGATGTTATTCGATTTCTCTTTTTCTTCTCTATCAATTAGTTAAGTCCCATTCTCGTTTATTAGTGTTGAAAAACAAAAATATCGCTAAAGCTGCTTTAGTTCGTTTTTATATGAATACTTTAAAATTTATCGAAACAAAATCCTGTTTTATCGGAAAAACAACCTCTTACTATTAACTAACGACTCAAGAAAGCGCCCATTCGTTTTGTCTAAGAGACATACTTTATTTAATAGGACACTTAATCTCATTGACACAATAGTTTTTCGTATATTTGATTCTGTTAATATTTAAATTGACTAATTAGCTGTTTTAGCTCATCTGCCATATGCGCAAGAGCTTGTGCAGAAGCATTTATCTCTTCCATCGAAGCTAATTGTTCCTCTGTAGACGCTGCAACATCCTCTGAGGCAGCTGAATTTCCTTGTGCGGAGAATGCCAAATTCTCCGTAATAGCCGTCACCTCTTGTACACTTGCCGACATCTGTTCAGAGGCAGAAGATACCTCTTCCATTTTTGGAGTAATTTTATCCATACTTGTCTTAATGACTTGGAATTTCGTGATGGCTTCATCCGATACATGTAGTCCATTTTGAACATCCTCCGTAACTTTTGCCATAATGTTTACAGATTGTTCTGTTTCTAACTGAATGCCACGGATTAGCTCGAAAATTTGTTGTGCAGATTCCTGCGATTGCTCCGCAAGCTTTCTTACTTCATCAGCAACGACTGCAAAACCTTTTCCGTGCTCTCCTGCTCTTGCTGCCTCTATCGCTGCATTAAGAGCCAATAAGTTAGTTTGATCTGCAATACTTGTAATTACATCTAAAATGGATGTAATTTGCTTCGAGCGTTCATGTAATGTTTGAATTTTCGTGTTAGAGTCTGTTACCGATAAATGGATAGATTGCATTTGATCTTTAGTATCCTGGACTGCCTTTCCACCTTCATCTGCCTGTAGCGTTGCATGCTGTGAAAGATCCGTCACAATAGAAGAAATCTCTGCAATATGAAGAATGGCCTTAGAAAGTTCCTGTAACGATTCTGCATTCTTGTTGGCACTCGTCGTTTGCGTGTCAGCACTCGTCGCAACATCTTGTATCGAAATGGCCACCTTTTCTGTAGCAACGCTCGTTTGAGTGGCATTGGCTGTTAGTTCCTCTGCCGACGAAGCTACCTCTTCAGCATTTTGTTCAATTTTTTGAATCAGTGTCCTTAGACTCTCTTGCATATCGTTAAAGGCTTGTCCTAGCTGTCCAATCTCGTCATGAGAAGTAATTGTCACTTGCTCTGTTAAATCACCTTTACTAATGGTTACTGCACTATCTTTAAGTGATTTAATCGGTTTTATAATTCCCTTCATAACAAAATAGAAAACAATTGCACTTATGACAATCGCAATAATTAGCACGAGTAAAGTATTAAATAAAATCGGTGATGCTGATTCATCAATTTCCTTTGCAAAAATTGTGCCGGCAATTTTCCAATTCGTCAATTCATTCGTTGTAAAGAACAAAATTCGGTCTTCACCGTCATAGACATATTCATACGTTCCGGATTTGCTGTCGTACATTTTATCGATGAAGCTTTCTTTTAATTCGCTTCCGGGTTCTATAGTCGGATGTGAAATGACCATATTATTTCCACCAAAAATAGAAGGATATCCCTCTTTTCCAATACGAATAGATTCCGAAACTTTTTGAAGGTTTGCCAATTTTATATCAATTGCTAATACACCAGATTGATCCTTAACCTGACGAGCAATTGTTACGACCATATCTCCTGTTGCTACATCTTTATAAGGATTCGTTATTAACGTTTCTCCCTTAAAAGCCGTAGCTTCTTTATACCAATCTCTTTCCAAAGGATTGTAATCCGCGCTATTCGATTTTGGTTCTACAAATACTGCTCCTTCACTTGTACCCATATAAATAGTTAGTACATCTGGATGCAGCTTTATATATTGCTGAAAATTTGTATCTAATACCGTTTCATGCTCTTTATACATCGATGAATCTATTTCCTTGCTGAGAACATTAATGTCATTCATTTTTTCACTAATGGTATTATCTATTAACGTATTTAAAATATTTACACTTTCATCCGCACTATAAAGTATTTCATCTTTTATCGAATTCTTGGCTGAAAGATACGACAAGCTTCCAACAGAAATAACTGGAATTAGTAAAATAAGAGCAAACAATGTGTAGAGCTTACCCTTAAAGCTTCCAAATAATTGTTTCATACAATAGTTCTCCTTTTGTTTTTCACAAGTTCTTAAAATATGTTCCATCTTGTTTTTGGTTCCCTTTTAAATTCAAAAAGAATACCGTCCCAGTCCGCAACTTTCCCTTCTCCAATTGATTAAAATTCTTCCTAAGTTTTTATCGGACGAAATACTTAAATTGAAACCCCTTTTTTCATTTTTTTGATCTTCCTAACATAAAATTCTCCCATTCTTGCATTTCTTCATTATGAAACCTTTATGTAACATGCTTTAGATATGATGTGTAGAGGATACCGCTACTTCTTCCGTCTGCATAAAAAAAGATAAAGAGCACCATTTAGTAGATGCTTTTTAACGGATTCAATTGTGTACTGTTTTTCAACAAAAAAAATCGTAGCATATGCTACGATTTTCTTATTTATAGTTGATGTTTTTTTACCATAGACTCGGTAAAAGCCTGAGATTGTCCCTTTGGAATACTTAATGTTTGCCACTTAGAACCCTTTAATTGCTTAGCGATGTAAACGATTTGACCGACATGTTGTGAGTAGTGGGACATTTGTCTTTCGATAGCATCTATTACGGAATGCCGTTCCCCCCTTATCGTGACAAACCCTTGTAAATCAGCTTCCGTTAATCCTTGTAAAGCATCCAAAAATACTTGCCAGCCCTCTTCCCATACCGTCATAACATCTTCTTTTGTCTGAAAGCTATCAGTAAATTCATCGTCACGATTTCTCGTTGCTTTCTCACCATCAGTCGTTAGAAAGTCAGTCCATCTCGATACCATATTGCCACTAACATGTTTTACAATCACTGCAATACTGTTTGAATCTTCATTATACGTCCAGTGCAATTGGGCTTCTTCCAGTTGGTCGAGTGTTTTATCTCCTAGCTCTTTAACACTTCTAAATCTTTTTTGGACAACATTTAAATACGTTTGCGCTACCATTATTGGTGATCCCCCATCCTTTTTTCTACTATTTTAATATAAATAGGATGAAATGTTCCAATTTAGTAACTAGTTGTTGCCAAGAATACAGCTGAGGGGTCTTCATCACTACTGATTAATAGCCTTCACCAATCGAGCTATTACAACCAGTTTATCTTCCCCCTAACTTTTTTCTTTCGCTTAATTTAAGTGCGGGATAAATTCCCTTGCAAGCTCAACCATTTTTTCTTGTGCTTCCTGTTGATCACCATTTAATTGATAGCCTATATGATATATGTAGCCCTTATAATACGTATAAAACTCATTGGCTCTTGTACTCATTCGATAAATGCGCTTGTCCGCCTCATCATAATTATAGTATAAATAAGCAAACCATTTATCAGGTGTCATCGCACGATAATACATAGGATTCATAAAATTCAAACCTACATTCGTGATTTCCTCCTGACTATCTTCCATAAATTTATAGTTTATTAAAGGATTATGATCTACATTTGTTACCGTCAAAATAATATATTGACGATCGACTCCAGTGAGAGACTTTTCTTTATAACTAAACTGAAACTGCTTTTGCAAGCTACCATCTTGCATATCTGATGTTACCGCATAGACCTCTTGTATATTTGAATTAAATGGAAGATTTTCAGGGTCTATTAGATGGACAGCATTCTCCATTGTAGCCGCCACTGCTTGCATAGCCTCGAAGCCCTGAAGCGGTGCATAAAATTTGATATTTTCGCGGTGATGTAATTGATCTGCTATTTGAAAAAACTGACTGAACGTTGTCTCTTTTCCTTCAACTTCTGTTTGAAATAAATCGGTGAATGATTGTTTTTCTTCTTCATGAAGTATTTCTGTCGTTACATGGTCAATCGGTTTCGAAGCTTGCCATCCAATAAATAGTAAAATAGAGCATGTTATCATGACGGCCATTGCACGATACGGCCAAAGTTGCTTTGATGGATACGGCTCTTGCTGAATTTGTTGTCGAACCTTTTGAATGATTGCTTCTTTATGTGCTGAGACATCCTTCAATACATGCATTGTATGCTTATCCATGGAGTAGTACCTCCCATTCAATATGCTGTAAGTCTACTTTTAATAATTCCTTCCCTTTCTTTAAACGAGATTTTACGGTACCCTCAGGAATAGCCAGTAGCTCTGATATTTCCTTGATCGTCATCTCCTCCAAATAAAAGTAGACAATTGCTTCACGTTGCTTTATTGGTAACCGTAAAATGGCTTCATCTAAAAGATCTTGTTCATCTTGACGAATGAGTGTATCTTGTAAAACAGTTTTTTGTTTGGCAAAAAAATTATGCTGAAATGTAATTTTTCGATAAGCCCAGCTTTTTAAGTAGTCCTTACATTTATTAATGGTCATACGTGCTAAATAAGCCTTCATCTCGCCTCTTTCTTCATAGTACTTTTGGTGATGATAGAATTTAATAAATACATCTTGAACAATATCCTCAGCTATTCGTTGATCTTTCGTATAGTAGTAAGCGATTCGAAATAAATGTTCTGTATGTAGTTCCATTAGTTGCTCTAAATATTCTGTATCAGTCAAAATCTTTCCCTCCTTCTACACTATAAACGAGGCTAAAGTTATAAAAGATTAAATTTCAACATAAAAACCGTCTCTTAGTTTATCTTTGAGACGGTTTCCTTCTATCCATTATAAATTTTCATCAATATATGTTTCTATATCTGATGCAATTGTGTCAATAGGGACATCCTCGGCATTCTTTGCGTATCCAGAATACATTTTTACGATTTTGCCATCTTTATCGACTAAGAAAAATTGATTTCCATGAATCACTTGATCGCTGTTAGGATCATCTTTGACGATTATTTTAGTCGATTTCACAGCGAACTGCTCGATATACTTTTGCGAATAACCAGTAAGTAGATTCCATTTTGATTCATCTGGAACATTATATCTTTTCAAATAATCAGCTAATACTTCTGGTTTATCAACGTCAGGATCAACTGAAAACGCAACAATATTATAATCTTCCACACCTTTTTTCTTCAGCTTTTCTTGAACTTGCGTCATATTAAAGGACATTGGTGGGCAAATTGAAGTACAATTCGTGAAAATATACATACCAATCCACGGTTTTCCTTTTAAACTCTCTAAAGAAACTTTTTCGCCGCGTTGATTGACATGTTCAAAATCTGGTAATTCCAAGCTATAATCTGCTTTAAATTTTGTATTTCCACATGCACTGAGCACTACTGCTAATGCAAAAAGTAAAACAAGCCCATTTATTTTATTTCTCATCTTTAACACTCTCCCTACCTACACTACCCTCATCCTATCGTAGGATGTAAATATTGACAAGGATACTCAAGTGACAGCTTTCGTACATCTTTGTGAAATCGATTTCACTTTAAGGAAACAAGTGCATCATGTATTGCATCTAATTTAACTTCTACTCGGTGCAGTAAATAAAACGACACTAAGATAGGAAAACCGATATCCGATATCATGTTAAACCACTGTTCCATGTTGGCCCCTCCTTCACTAAGCTTATTACAAATACTATTGCTGAAAATGGCCCTTGCGAAAAAATTCCGCAAAGACCATTTCATGACTATTCTATCCCTAACTCAAACTCTGTTACTTGTCGATCTACGATGCGAGCCCCACTCATCGCAACTAGAGCGCTAGCTTGTCCATCAAAAACATTTTTAGCAATGATTGTTTGCATTACCTGTCGTATTTCTTCCGCTGTTACCTTTGGCTTCGGTGCATCAATCGCAACCGTTGTCGTTTTACCTGCTGCTGTTTCAAATTGCAGCTCTAAAACTTGTGTCATAGCTTTCCCCCCTTAGGATAAATCTGTTGTTTCTTGTTTTACAATGCTGTCTAGTGCGTGTGAAGATAGACTTGCAATGGCATATGCTACTTCTACTAAATCCTCTGCCTTATGCGAGCTGTTTAAATTGCGGTATGTTTTTGTTGTGAACATGGGCTCATTCTGTGCATTATATCCAGCGACATACTTCAAGCGTAGTGTAGCATCTACGAAATTGACTTTTACCATGAGGGTCACCTCCTTTCTTTCACAATATATACAGACTTATTGCTAAAAAAGGGACATTTAGGATGAAATTTTATATGTAAGCTTTTATAATAGAGTGAGAGAAGACAAAGAGGTGAACGATTTGTTAAGTGGTTGGTTTTTATGGTTTATCCTATTTTGGGTAGTTGTACTCATTTCGTTTATGGCGATTGGCGGATTTTTTATGTTCCGCAAATTTTTAAAGGCATTACCGAAGCAGGACGGTAAATCTGATTTAGATTGGCAAGAGTATTTTTTAGATAAAACCATTCATTTATGGGGACAACCTGAGAAAGAACTTTTATATGAACTTGTAAGCCCTGTACCCGAGCTATTTAGACAAGTAGCTAAGGAAAAAATAGCAGGAAAAATTGGCGAGCTTGCTTTAGAAGAAAAAGCACCTGCCATTAACCATGATTTGATTATTCGTGGCTATATCCAAGCAACACCAAAGCGCGACCATAAATTTTTACGCAAAAAGTTAGATGAAATGCAAATTGACATTGCTCCATATGAACATTTATTTGATTGATGGTACGCTGCACACTGATTTGTGCAGCGTTTTTACTGCCCTTAAATAAGTTTCGTCATATTTTTTTCAATAAGTTTTTCCTGGATCGTATCCACCAGTACAGGGGTGTCTATTCGTCGCTCAAGGCAGCTCTTTCCGTCGCTCAAACTGCTCTACCCATCATCCAAAATGCGTTCAATAAAAAAACTACACTAGATAATCCCTAGTGTAGTTTTTCCATTTAAATATTCTTCAGCGGAATTGTTTTTTTGATTTTTATAAATTGAATCAGCATTGCGATTCGCCAAGGGAGTAACATAGCGAACGCTAAAATCCAAAACATTCCTGCTAATTCTCCAACGTCAATGGAGCTACTTAATATCATTTTTGCAATTATACGGAACACTAACAGTCCGATTAATATAAAAGCGAATGCTTTTGAACGTTTTAAATAAATATCTTGACCTTTTACTTCAAATTTAGAAGTGGCGATTAAGATTGTTGAGAACACCACGCCGACTGCTGCCGATTCAAGGATTTGCATGGGTGGTACTCGAAATTGTTCAAATAAAAACATGATCGCACCTGAAGACATTGCAATAGGTGGAATGATAATTTTCTTCTCATTTGTCGGTTTCTTAGATGCTCGCATACGTAAAACCATGACAAAGGTACCCATAAAAATGGCCATTATGGTTGAACCTATTACATAATATTGAGAAGGGATATTGCTAAACATAAAAATTCCTCCTCTAATGTCATTAACAATTTTGTCCAAGTAATTGATCAACTACAGCTTTTAGTCTTTCTGGTTCGAAAGGCTTTGTTATAAAATCCTTTGCACCACTTTCAATCGCTTCCACGATTAACTTCTGTTGTCCTAAAGCTGTAATCATAATTATTTTTGCATCTGGAAATTCGGGGATGATTTCTTTTACTGCTGCGATACCTGTCATAACGGGCATTGTTACATCCATCGTTACAAGATCTGGTTGTAACTCACGATACATCTCTACAGCTTCTTTACCATTTGCCGCCTTACCGACTACCTCATAACCCCATTCAGTAAACATATTACTTATTGCAACACGCATAAAGAGCGTATCATCCACTACTAAAACTGTAGGCACATGTTCATCTCCCTCTAAGTTAAAGTACGGTATGCCCATTTAGTTTAGCAGATTAGAAGCCTGTAAATCCACCAAAAATAGGCTGTAAAATGCGTGTTAAATACGTTAATCCGTCAAAGAATAACAATACACCAACGACAATCATAATATAACCGCCGATTTTCACAATTTTTTGGCTGTGTGTACGAATCCAAGTCATACGTGCTATAAAGAAAGATAACACAAAGAATGGAACCGCAAAGCCTAAATAATAAGCTAACATATAGCTAAAGCCTGCACTTGGATTTGCACTAGCTAATGAAATAATCGATGCTAAAATTGGACCTGTGCACGGCGTCCAACCAGCCGCAAAGGCTATTCCGATTAATACAGATCCAAAATAACCAGATGGTCGGTGTTTAAATTGGAATTTTCGGTCCTTCATTAAAAAGTCAATTTGTAGTAATCCCACAATCATTAAACCAAATACAACGATTAAGATGGCACCAACCTGTCGTAATAATGTTTGATAATTAAGGAAGAACTCTGCTGCTAATGATGTTCCTAGTCCAATCATAATGAAGATAATTGAAAATCCTAATAAAAAGAAGAGTGTATGCAAAATTGCACGCTTTTGCATCATACCTCGTTCCGATTTTAGCTCATCTAATGACATACCTGTTATGTATGATAAAAATGCTGGATATAGCGGGAGGGTACATGGTGAAATGAAGCTTAAAAACCCTGCACCTAATGCTAAAAATAAGTTAATATCAGTTTCCATATTTTCTCACTCTCTCCTTACAGTTACTGTTTCCATCGTACCAAAAATCACTGTAAATTGCGCCATTCCTGTTTGTGAACGTTTCATGGCGAAAAGATGTTGAAAAAATGAAGTTCCATCATATTATCATACAAATTTTTTTCAGACCTTATTACATCAACGTGTATTTGTTCATGTACTTTTGCATTATGCGCTCCCCTTATATTATCTGTCAACAAAATTCACCATTATTCTGCATTACAAGTTATGTAATTCTTAGCATTTCCAAAAGACGCTAGCAACAATTCTTTGCGAGAAATGAATACCTGTTGTTAAGCCGTTACCTGCCGCTTATTTCAAAGTTAAAGTACCCTTTTAATTTACATAAAGTATTTTTAATTGTGAGTAAATTACTTTTCTTCATGTATAATAAAAAACAATAGAGCAATTGATAATGAGGTGTAGTCTTGGAGTTAAGAAAAATTAAACCGAAAAAAATATATGAGGAAGTATCTGAAATCCTTTATGAAAAAATTAGAGCTGGCGAACTGAAACCGGGTGACCGACTTGACTCAGTAGAACAACTTGCTGAACAACTACAAGTAAGCAGATCTGCTATCCGAGAAGCTCTTTCCGCTTTAAAAGCAATGGGGCTAATTGAAATTAAACAAGGCTCAGGTACATTCGTTAAAAGTAATCAATCCAATCAGCTCGATTTTCCCTTATCAACTGCCATTTTAACTAATAAGCAAGATATCTCACATTTGTTAGAAGTACGTAAAATTATCGAAGTAGGCGCTGCTGCTAGCGCGGCCATTCATCGAACTGAAGAAGACATACAGTCAATGCTGCAAATTTTAGATGAGATGAAACGGGTTCAAGGAGATGGAGAATTAGGAGAAAAAGTGGACTTTCAATTTCACGCGGCCATTTCTGCAGCATCTCATAACCCCCTGCTTACAACTTTATTAGACCAGGTTTCAGGTTTAATGATCGAAACGATGAAAGAGACACGTCGAATTTGGTTGTACTCTAAAAAAATTACAAGCGAAAAGTTGTATGATGAACATATGCAAATTTTCCTCGCAATTAAACAGCAAAATGAAGAGCTCGCAAAACATGCTATGGCTTCACATTTAAGTAATGTGGAAAAGGTCT
This sequence comes from Lysinibacillus xylanilyticus, assembly GCF_001183605.1. Taxonomy (GTDB): domain Bacteria; phylum Bacillota; class Bacilli; order Bacillales_A; family Planococcaceae; genus Lysinibacillus; species Lysinibacillus xylanilyticus. Next base: position 1,876,852 of record NZ_LFXJ01000005.1, read on the forward strand.
TAATGCAATATTTCGAAACAACTGAATCTATGAAATAACAGCAGCTGCCTAGTTTGTATTATAGGCAGCCTTTGAATATTTTGAAAATTAACAATAAACACCTTTCATTCATCTAATAAGTTGTAGTATTATGAAAATTAAGTCATCAGATGACCTGTTGAATAGTGAGAATAGAGACAAAAAGGAGCGATACTCATGAAAGTAACACTTTTTGCGACTTGTTTAGTTGATATGTTTCAAGGTGATGTAGGAAAAGCTGTTGTTGAAGTTCTTGAAAGGCTCGGCTGTGACCTAGACTTTCCTGAAAATCAGATTTGCTGTGGGCAGCCTGCCTATAATAGTGGCTATGTAAAAGACTCTAAAAATGCTATGAAAAAAATGATCACGGCCTTCGAGCATGCCGAATACGTTGTCTCCCCTTCTGGTTCCTGCGCTTATATGTTTAAGGAATATCCAGAAGTGTTTAAGGGAGATCCTGTTTGGGAACCGAAAGCGCAAGCATTGGCAGATAAAACATATGAATTTACAGAGTTTATCGTAGATGTATTAAAAGTCGAGGATGTAGGTGCACATATAGAGGGTAAGGCAACTTATCATACCTCCTGTCATATGACACGTCTGCTTGGTGTTACAGATGCACCGTTTAAATTATTAAATCAAGTTAAAGGCCTGCAGTATGTAGAACTCCCTGGAAAAGATAGGTGCTGTGGCTTTGGTGGAACATTTTCAGTAAAAATGGGCAATATTTCAGGAGAAATGGTCAATGAAAAAGTACAAAATGTTGAAGAAACAGGGGCAGACATTTTAATCGGAGCCGATGCTGGTTGCTTAATCAATATTGGTGGTCGAATTAATCGACAAGGTAAGCCTATTAAAGTCATGCATATTGCGGAAGTATTAAATTGCCGCTAAGAGGGAGGTAAAAAAATGGCTATGAAAACAAGTGATGATCGCTTTAATCATCGAGTATCGAAAGAATTAGAAAATACTTTTATGCGCGGTGCTGTGTCAAGCGCACAGGAGCGCTTACAAACACGTCGACTAAAACAAGCTGATGAGCTCGGACATTGGGAGGAATGGCGCTCTCACGGCGAAGAAATTCGAAAGCATGTGCTGGCGAACTTAGATTATTACTTATATCAGCTAAGTGAAAATGTCTCTAAAAGAGGTGGCCATGTTTTCTTTGCGCAAACAGCGAAAGAAGCGACAGACTACATTCAAAATATCGCGAAAAAGAAAAATGCTGCTAAAATCGTGAAATCAAAATCGATGGTGACGGAGGAAATTGATTTAAACACCGCTTTAGAAAAGCTTGGGTGTACGGTCATTGAAACAGATCTTGGAGAGTACATTTTGCAAGTAGATGATCACGAGCCACCATCTCATATCATTGCCCCAGCTTTGCATAAAAATAAGGAGCAGATTCGTGATATTTTTAAAGAAAAACAAGGCTATGAGAAGACCGAAAAGCCAGAAGAACTAGCTCTTTATGTACGTGAAAAATTAAGGAATGAATATTTAACAGCAGACATTGGCATTACAGGCTGTAACTTTGCTATTGCAGAGAGTGGCTCGATTACACTCGTGACAAATGAAGGAAACGCAGATCTAGTAACTGCCTTGCCGAAAACGCAAATTACAGTAATGGGGATGGAAAGAATTGTTCCTACATTTGAAGAGATGGAAGTGCTAGTAAGCTTATTAACAAGAAGCGCAGTTGGACAAAAGCTAACAAGCTATATTACAACATTAACAGGAATCAAAGATGAAGGTGACACGGATGGACCAGAGGAATTCCATTTGGTAATCGTCGATAATGGACGTTCTGATATTTTAGGCAGCGAATTCCAGCCTATTTTACAATGTATTCGCTGTGCGGCATGTGTTAACGTTTGTCCTGTTTATAGACATGTTGGAGGGCATTCTTATGGTTCTATCTATTCTGGGCCAGTAGGTGTCGTTCTTTCACCTTTATTAGGCGGCTATGAGGATTTCAAAGAATTACCATACGCCTCTACATTATGCGGTGCCTGCACAGATGCGTGTCCTGTCAAAATACCTTTACATCAGCTTATTCATAGACATCGCCAAGTAATTGTTGAAAACGAAGGCAAAGCACCTGTATCAGAAAAGCTATTAATGAAGGCCTTTGGTTTAGGTGCTTCCTCCCCTACCCTATATAAAATGGCGACAAAAATAGCTTCACCAGCAATGTCCCCATTTACAAAAGATCAGAAAATTTCAAATGGCCCAGGCCCACTAAAAGCATGGACGGAAGCTAGGGATTTTCCAGCTCCCAATAAAGATAATTTCCGTGACTGGTTTAAACACCGCCAAAAAGGAGGCGTTGAATAATGACAGGTACTATTGAAAATAGAGATGTATTTTTAGCAAACATTGCGAAACAGCTTGGACGTGCACCAAAAACAGAAATCGTACGACCTTCATGGCAATATAACCCTCAGGATCGCGTCCTAAAAGAAGCGACAAAAAATGAGTTAGTAGAGGTTTTAGTTGAACAATGCAAAAATATTCATACGGATATTGTCATTACAAATACAGCTAATCTCCCTGCAGATTTACAAAAAGTAGTTGAAAATTATGGAGGCCAGTCTGTTATAACATGGAAAGACGAGCGTTTCCAAAACTATGGGCTATCATCATTAATGACCGAGCAATGGCCTCTAGAAAATATTCAGCTGTACGAATGGGATTCGGAGCGGCCAGAGGAAAATATTCGACAGGCTGAAAAAGCTAACATTGGCATAACGATAAGTGAAATAACATTAGCAGAATCAGGAACTGCAGTACTTTTTAGTAGTAAGGATAAAGGTAGATCCGTCAGCTTTTTACCCGAGAACTCTATTATTTTAATCCCTAAAAGTACTATCGTTCCAAGAATGACACAAGCAGCTCGTTGGATTAGCGAAAAAGTTAGAAATGGCGAACAAATTGCTTCCTGCATCAACTTTATAACAGGTCCAAGTAATTCGGCAGATATCGAAATGATTCTTATTGTTGGTGTACATGGACCAATTAAAGCAACTTATATTGTGATTGAGGATCAGTAAACCAATTTCGACTTGGCGTAATTGTAGCTGTCGCTTTGCTTTCGCTACATAAAACATTTTGTAGTTGAATGAAGATAAACCAGGCATACTTCACGTCGAAGAAATGCCTGGTTTTGTATGTTGCGACTGATAATCTCGCAGATAGGTAATAGTTACGAATCGCCGATAAAACTGCGCTTTTCGCTGTTACATTAATTTGCTACAGTCTCAGTTACTATCTTTTGTTCATAAAACTCTGGATGTGCTTCTTGTAAGACAGATGTTCGTAACATAACTAGTGAGATCGTCACGATAATTACACTTGTGACAAGTAAAATAACCGTTGCTGGGAAAGCATCGTACAAGATGCCGTAAACGACCATACCAATCGGCATCATTGACATCGCCATTGTTTCCATTAATCCCAATACGCGCCCACGGTATTCTTCGGAAATTAACCTTTGCATATAAACCCCAATTGGCATGTTAATCCCCATTTCAAAGATAGCGAAAATAAAGTAGATGACAATATAAAAGATAACCATTGTTAAATACGATAAATCCGTTACTAATGGAACAACAGCTAGCCCTAAGCTGCTAGCCAACAGCAATAAGCTGATTTTAGAAAAACGGAGTGGCGCCTTAACCTCTTTCCGTGTAGCGAAAATTAGGGAAGCTACAAGCATTCCAAGCGCACCCGAAGCCTCTATAAAACCAAAATGAGTTGATTTTACTTTTAGTAATTCAATAATAATATAGGTCCCCCCAACAACGATGGCAGAGAAAAACAAATTAATCCATAATGAAAGCCACATTACTATTTTAACAACTTTTTGTTGCTTAATATAACGAAAGCCACTAGCAAGCCCAGCCCACACTTTTTCCTTTTCTACAGTCTGTTCTCTTGTACTATAGAGCGTAAAATTCATTGTTGCTTCTAAGCAAAACGCAATCATATAGGCCACCATATGTACAAGCAAAAATGCTTTCATGGAGAAAAACCCATACATCATTCCCCCGATTACTGGCCCCCCAATTGCTGCTAACGACACTGACATTTGATTGAATGACATTGCTTTCTGTAGGCGTTCTGGATTTACTAGTGTAGCGATTGAGGAAGAAAATGTTACACCTGAAAAGGCTGAACATATTGTATTAAAAACTGTTGCTATATAAATAGCATAAACCGACAAACCGACCATTTCTGTATAGAGTAGTAATCCACTAACGGTTAATATTGTACCTGCTTGCGCTAATAATATTGTGCGTTTCTTTGAATAATTATCAGCTACAAAACCTGCCAGAGGCGCGACTAATGCTCGAGGCAAAATGGAACAAATCATAGTTGTCGCAAAACTCATCGCTGACCCTGTCAGTGCCAAAATGTATAAACCTATTCCAAATGACAATACATGTGACCCTAACAACGAGATCATTTTACTGATTGTGAATGTCCATAAATGATACGTCGCCTTTTTATATTTTTGCGCTTCATCCATCTAAATTCCCTCCAAATTTTTAATTAGGTTAAAAAGTTTAATTTAATTAAACAAAATATAACACATCTCCCACTTTTCACGCAAGAAAAAGTTTAATATAATTAAACAAAATAGTATTATTCACTTATAATGAAAATGGAGTCGAGGCAATGAACTCTTTAGGCACAAGAATTCGCAAATTAAGGAAGGAACGAAAATTAACGTTAGAGGAACTTGCTGGTGATCGTCTAACAAAAGGTATGTTAAGTCAAATTGAAAATGATAAGGCCAAGCCTTCGATGGAAAGTCTTGATTATATAGCGGAACGTTTAGGTGTAAAAGCAAGTGAATTACTTGAACAAGTAACCCCATCTTCGCTACGTCAACTTTTAGAGCAGGTAGAAATTTTGTTTGCACCATTAAATCCTGGTGATATAAATAATGTCCAGCAAATCGTAGAGATGATTAAGCCTTATGTAGAAGAGCTTCCACTTAGTTATGAAGCAGGTCGCATACTTTACATATATGCTGCAGCACAATATCAAGCGGGATTAACGACATGGGAATCACCGCTTCAACAGGCACGCATAATGTTTAAAGAAATTAATTTACTAAGTCATTGGTTTGAAACCTATATATTACAGTTGGGCATATTATCGGAAGGACGAAACTACAAAACGGCTTTTTCTTGTATTTTACAGGCGAAAGAAGAGGCTGAGCAGGAAAATTACCAATTAGATTCGCGAGATACTGTGAAAATGGCTTATTATATTAGCGTATTACAGGTAGCAATTGGCGAACTTGAAGCAGGTAAACAGCTCATTAATGAGACCATTACCAATGCACATAAAAACCAATTTTACTCTTATATAGATGATATGTATCGTATTGGGGCGTTTTGTGCCATGATTGACAATGATTTTGAGCAAGTAGAGTATATGCTGAAGAAGCTTGAGCAGTATCGGATTTTTGTCGAACAAGTGAGTGTAGATGCTTTTATTTTCGTATTAAGAGCGCATTATTATAACAATTACACGCACGATTATCAGCAGGCACTAGAGGAAATAGAGCGTTTTGGTGCGCTTAAGCATGACGGTTCGTTTATACTCGAAAAAAACCTTTACTATGCAGAAAAAGGAAAATCCTTATATTTACTAGGTCAATATGAAGAAGCTAAAGAAGCATTTGAACATTTTACAAACGTTCCCCCATTCATCTTACATCCAATTGACATATTAGGCTTAAATGAGTGTTTTTCCTATAAAGCACTTTGCTATGCGCATTTCGGTGAGTTAACAACTGCATACGAAATTGCCAAAATGGCCTATTTGGATTCTCAAGATTTAATCGATCTCCCTTATAAACAAAAAATTGAAGAAACTTATTTTTCAATTAAAGCGCAAATTAATTCGGTTCAATAGATATTAAAGGGATTGCACAATGTGCAATCCCTTTTATTTTAGCTCGATTTATCTCTCTTTATTTCCTTTTGAATCTTACGAAGTGCTTTTTTCGAACCGCGCTCTATATCATGCTGAAGCTTTCGGTCTTTATAATCCACAAACAATGTCTCTAAATCATAGCCTTCTGGGTATAATTCTGTTGCCGGTAGCTCTAATGCCAGTCGCTTAACATACACTTTTATGAATTCTCTCTCATAGAACACGACAACATTATAGAAATTATCCATTTCAAGATAAACGATTCCAACGTCATCATGATCTAACAGCTTCACACGGTCGCCCTTTTTAAATTCATACTGTACTTTTGTTCTCTCTTGCTCAATCCTAGGCTTCCTGATTTTACTATCATTTACTCGCTCTAGTAGGTAATCCTTATTGTCAATATAGCCCTTCGCTCTTTGTAATACGGTTTCACGTATATTCATTTTCTTAGAAATCCATAGCGCATTACTGTCTCCAGATGTTCCGATAACTAATTTATATAACGGTTCTAATGTTTCACTATTAAAACGCATTGCCGCATTCATAAAATCACTATGCATTTCAGAGAAACGCTTAATTTCTCCATAGTGAGTAGTTGCCACTGTCATACAGCCCATATGATAGAACTCCTCTAAAATAGAAATCGCCAGAGCTGCTCCTTCATTTGGTTCCGTACCGCTTCCTATTTCATCAAATAGCAAAAGCGTATTATTATTGGATGCCCTCATAATATCTGAAAGATTTTTCATATGGGATGAAAACGTACTAAGTGCATTTTCAATACTTTGATTATCACCAATGTCTACAAAAATATGATCAAATACGGCTATTTCAGTACCTTTATCGGCAACAATATGGAAGCCTGACATAGTAGCCAATGTTAACAAGCCAATAGTTTTTAGGACAACGGTTTTACCACCAGCATTCGGTCCTGTAATGATTAAGCTACGATAGCCTTTACCAATTTCAAAATGAAGTGGTACCGCCTTACCTGTTAACAGTGGATGCTTACAATTAACGAGCTTAATATAGCCATAATCATTTAAGCTTGGTTCTACTCCTCCAATATTCTTGCTAAACTTGGCTTTGGCAAACACCATATCATATTGGCTAATTAATTCCATGTTAATATTGATTTCACGAATATTTTCCATCAGTAGCCCAGATAAAGTCGCCAAAATCTGATATTCCTCCACCGCTTCCTCTGCCTTCAAAGTGGCTAATTCCACATTTAGTTTAGCTACTGTACTTGGTTCCATAAAGACCGTTGCACCTTTAGATGAAACCTCTACTATTGTCCCTTGCACATGATTTTTATAGGAAGCTTTAATCGGAATCGTATATCGATCATCCTTTTTACTAATAAAAAATTCCTGGATATATGTTTTATTAGCACTATTATTTAAAAATTTAGTTAAGCGGTCTTTAATTTTTTCCTCCGTTGTTTCGATATGATTACGGATCCGCTTTAACTCTCTACTAGCAGCTGAATCAACACGATTTGCTTTAATCGCAAAGTTAATCTCCTCTTCCACACTTTTAAATTCAGACATCGAATTAGCATAGGATGCAAGAACTGGCGCAAAAAATTCCTTTTCCAGCATAAATTTTTTAATTTTTCTACAGCCTCTTAAAAAGTCTGAAATGCTAACTAATTCACTAGGGTCTAAAATAATCCCCTTTTCAAGTTTTTTAATGGTATTGTCAATGTTCGATACCCCTAAAAACGGGACATGACCTTCTGCATCTAAAATTGCTCGTGCCTCAGTCGTTTCATTCAAACGATTTTTAACAACTGTCAAATTGGGGCTCGGCGTTAATTTATCTAATAACTGTTTACCTAATCCACTGACACAGTATGATTTAACGATTTCCTTCAATTCATTGTATTGTAACTTCTCAAAAGTAGTATGATTCATTGTTAATTTCTCCTCACTATGATTTTTCCATAATCATTCATGAAGATACCTACTCATTAGATATCAATGATTTAATATTGGCTCCACATCAAATGTTGGGTGTGCTGCACTATGTGAAGTTTCACTATGATAAGGAGAGTATCCTTCTTTGTGTAGGGGCACCTCAACAAATAGTATGGAACCTTTATATTCAATTAAAAAACAAAAAAGCTGTGGGGATCCCACAGCTTTTACATTACAAGGCATGTGTAAAAAGCATCGTGAAAAAGACTTCATCTACATGAAGTTTAGTCAGTGCATTACAAGCTTTATAAAGTATTGTAGGTATCTTCATAGGTATCGAAATAAATCCACGACTAAATAAAGGGTGACATATTGACATAAATCCCCTGACGTCATTAAATTTATTTCTTTAAGTTGTTCCTATTTAGAACCTACCGCACTCATCAAAAGCACCTCTCAATAATTATCATTGTTATCTAATTTGTCATTATCTTACTATATGCTGGTAAAAAAGTAAAGGTGCTTATGCTCGATACGATTTTAAACTTAGGGGCAACAAAAAAATTTTGTAAGAAATAGTGAAAAATTGAGGTGACAAGATTTTTCAAAAAACACAAAAAAGTAGTACAAACCAAAGGCATGGCTCGTACTACTAATATTAGTATATTCACTTATGCTGATTTATGATGGGCTCTTCTCACTTCAATGATTTTCGAGCCTGAAAACAGTAGTAAGGCTGCCCAAATAATGCTAAATGCCAAAAGCTCTATTTGACTAAACGGTTCCTTATAAAGTACGATCCCTATAACTAACGTAATCGTTGGCGATACGTATTGAATAAAGCCTAATAAATAGAGTGGAATATTTTGTGCACCTTTCGCAAATAAAATTAACGGTACTGCTGTCACTATACCACTTACAATCATGAGGATGTCTGTTTTCACATCAACATGTAAAAATGATGCTTGATTCGTTGTAAAAAGATAAATATAGTAGCCTAATGCAAACGGTAAAATAAATAACGTTTCAATGGCTAGACCTCTTGTCGCATCAAGCTTAATTTTCTTTTTCAGAACACCATAAATAGCGAAGGATATAGCAATAAGAAGTGCTACCCATGGGATTGATCCATAATTTATCGTTAAAATAATTACAGCAATAAAGGCAATTCCGGTAGCCACCCATTGCGCACGACTAAGTGCTTCTTTAAAGAAAATCACCCCTAAAATAACTGACAGTAAAGGATTAATATAATAGCCTAAGCTCGTTTCAATTAAGTGGTTATGGTTAACTGCCCAAATATATAAATACCAGTTCATCGAAATAACAAATGAAGCTCCAGCAAGCTGCCAAAATTGCTTTTGGTGAGACCATAAATATTTTAAATCTGCGAGAAGTTCCTTGCGCATTCCAAATACTATTACTGCTAGTACTGTAAAGACAAAGGACCAAATGACACGCGATAATAAAATTTCCAAACTCGGCACATGCTCAAGCATTTTCCAATAAAGCGGAAATGCACCCCAAAAAGCATAGGCGAAAAATGCTGCCAGAACTCCTTTTTTCTCATTTGACATTGCCTCTAACTCTCCTACTCTATTTTGAATCTATACGACTTTGCGCAACACCATTCAAAGAATAGACTTATTATAGGACTTTGATTGGAAACTGTAAATGAAAACTTGTCATTACTCTTTATTTTCCGATTCAAGCTCAGAAATATATTTACGCACCATACTATAGCTGATATCAGAATTTATTTGACGTTTAATGCGAATGTGAATTTCTTTGATTCCAACACCCTGCTCTCTCATATCACGAATCATAGATTTTAACGGATCTGACAGTGAATCTTTAGACAAGGCAGTATGTTTACTTAGTTCAATTAATAGCTCTGTATTTTGTCGACGAATCTCCTTTAGCTCCTCTACGACACAATTATATTCCATTAATTTTTTTTGCAAGACCGCATTTTGCTTCTGCATTTTTTTCATATCATCTACAAGTTGTACATTTTGTTTCTTTAAATTTTTTTGATCCTGCTTCAAAACATGATGCTTTTCATCTAAATCTTTAGGTAAAGCATTATATAGCTTTTCTATATGTGTCAATTCTTGATAGCGACTTTGCGATAACAGCATAAGTGTTTCTGTCATATCAATAGCAAGTGTTCCATCTTTTAACGTTTCACACGATAATATTGTTGGATTTATTTTGTTCATCGACTTTTCTTCACTCCATCACGTATTTGTTCGTGTAATGGCATAGCCTTGTTTAACATTTTTCCGCTTCCTTCACATTTGAAAAATATTTTTCATTGGTCTTATTATCGTATTAATTTTTATTTTGTCAATACAAAAAAGCTTCTTGCGAAAAGAGATGCAAGAAGCTTTACTTTTACATTTTTTTCAGTTTTTCATATTCAAGTTGCAGACGTTCAATACGTTTACGGCCTTCTTCACGATTTTTAGCTGTTTCTGCTTGAATTTGCTTCGTTTCTTGAATACCAGACATAATTGTTTGCCATGTCGTTTCAATTGTTTCGATCTTAATGCTTGGGCTACCAGCCGCACGAGCGATATTAACACTATTTTTACTAATATTTTCTGCATTACGTACAAGCATTTCATTCGTACGACGGTCTAATTCAGTCATTGAATCTGAAATAAGCTTTTGGCGCTTTAACGTCACTGCATGAATAAGCCCTTGCTTGAATATAGGAATTGTCGTCACAAACGCAGAGTTAATTTTAGCAATTAAATGGTTATTGCCTTGCTGCATTAATCGAATTTGTGGAGCAGATTGGAATGAAACTTGCTGCGCCATTTCTAAGTCATAACGACGCTGTTCTAGTAAATCAACGGCACGTAGCATTGTCTCATATTCCATTGCCGCTATTTGATCACCAGTTTGTGCTTTTTGTTCAAGTGCTGGTAATGATGAACGTACTTCATCTGTTTTCACTTCAATTGCCGCAATAAATTTACTTAAAGTTTGGAAGTAATCTAAGTTTTGATCATATAGGTTTTCAAGATCAATTGTATTACGTTTCATTTCACCTTCGTATTTTTGAACCTCATGGAAAATTACATCCACTTCCTTGTTCATGCTGTCATATTTGGATAGAAACTTTTCTAATTGTTCTTTTCCTTTACTGAATAGTTTAGTAAGGAAGCCACCTTTTTTATCCTCCGCGAAATCTTGAGGATCAAATTTATCCATAATTCTATTTAAATTATTTAATAATACACTTGATTCCTCAAGCTTACTTGTTTTCATCGTTGCTAGCATTTTATCTGAAAAAGTAGAAATACCATTTGCTGTTTCTTTTCCTAGCTCCAGCATGGCAATTTGATCTTTCACATCAATTTTTTGTGCTAACGCATGGACCTCAGGATCTTGCTTTAATGCAAGCTGGTTTTGAGCGATTTGTGATAGCTCTTGTTCAGAAACAAGTACTGGTTTTTTTTGCTCTTGCTCTACCTGTAATAATGGATTAGGCTGTAATAATGGATTTTCTGATGCGAATGGATCCTTTGATTTTAATAGGTCGTTGTTGAATTCTGACATAAAGTTTTACCCCCTGCGATTTATCTCTTTTATTACATACGATTCCAAACTGAAAAAGTTTCATTTTAGTAAAGACTTACAAAATATCAGTCACTCCATATATCAAGTGTATAGATTAACCATTTTATTTACCAAAATTCATATTTCCGCTACGGGCTACTCGCTTTCCCGCCCTCATGCTGGCTATCGTAGTTATAGCTTGTATCGAACATTACAACTCGGAGTCACCTACCTTTAAGAATAAAAATCCCCACTTCTAATCTACCAGAATATGTCGGAGATTATATTTTATTATCTGCCTATGGTGACACCTTGATTTTAACTGAAAATGAAGCCTGGAAAAGGTTAAACGCTGTACAAAAAGGAAATGCTCCTTTTGTAATCCTTGTCGCTTTGCAAAGCTCGATTAAAATGAACCGATAAAACTTGATTTGCGAGAAAAGAAGAATCTGTTTTTGAAAAAAGATTAATCTTATAAAGGAACTCCCTTATAAAAACTTCTTTAAGGTTTCAGATTCTTCTATTTTACTTTGTTAATTTATTGAATAAATTTAGGATCTAATATACCTAAACCACTGCCTTCAATTTCAAACTTCACTTTTGAAGCACCGTCTAAATTAACATTAACCTTTACCTTGTCTTTTATCGATCCACTATCATAAATCAATTTATTATCTGCGTAAATTTTCATAGAACCTATGCCGAAAGAGCCCGCCGCTAACTTTTTAACTGGTGCTAAATACGTTTCGAATCCTTTGTAATTTCCATTAGCTAAGTATTCAACTGTATGATCTTGTACAGCCCCTCCACCATGATATCCACCAAGTTGATAGGATTGTTCAAACTTTTCTCCGGTACTAATAACAATCGAGCTTGGGTAATGGAAGAAGTGGTCTTCATCACTCCCAATAGGTTTTACATCTTTTAAAGAGATGAATTTCGGAACATCACCAATATAAACGGATTTTGATTTTCCATCCCATGTCACTTTTTTCCCTAAAGATTCAGCAATAAAACGCAATGGAACATAAGTAGTACCTTCATAAATAAAGCCAGATTGACCATCTTGTGGTTTTTTTCCAACCTTATCTACATAGTAATTGATTGTATCTTGAAAAACGCTAATCTTTTTCATATTGCTTGCTGCTTCCGTTGTTGAGAGGTAAGTAAAGGTTAATCCTCCTAATATAAAAATGACTAAATAACTTGTTACTATAAGTAGTTTTTTCATATAATCACTCCTTAATATATATAGTTATATGTAATTATACCAAAAATTACATACTATATTTCAAAATATTGTTCACATATTGACCATAGTGGAATAAGAAGAATTTCTGCATATCGACGTTTAATTGGTGAAATTATTTGCACTCATTTAACGAACCTTTTTTATAGCATTCAATTATATTTTAAAAAACCGAATAGGGCACTTTTTTTTAAGTGTCCACTATTCGGTGTATAGTTCAAATATATGTTATTTCTTTAAAATTGCAGTGAATGTAGCTGCTTCCATCATCATGTCGTCACTTTTAGCACAGTTTTAATTTTCTTAATAACGCCACCTGAACTATAAGTTAGAACACTGCGTTTATAGAATGAAATACTGAATAAATAAACAACAATAATTGTCGCTATTAAAATACCTAGCGATATAAGTGGTACCATTACTCCTATATCAGTAGCCCCGATACGCATCGGCATGATCATTCCTGAAGTAAATGGAATATAAGAGAAGACCTTAATGAAAATTGTATCTGGGTTGCTAATCCCCGAGATCATAACATAGAAGCCTATTAATGTAATCATCATGGCTGGCATTAATACTTGACCCGCTTCTTCAACTTTAGATACTAAAGAACCGAATAATGCCCCAACAATTAAATAAAGAATAATTGTTAATAGTAGGAATAGAATTGCATATATCACGTAACTTATCGATAATTCTTTAACAATGCTTGCTGCCATGTCCCAAATAAAGCCATTCTTCGCAAATTTCGCATAGATTAGGAAGACAACTGCAATCATACTCATCTGTGTTAATGCGAGTAATAGTACACCAGCAATTTTTGCCTTAAAATGGGTAGCTGGCTTTACACTTACTAGTAGCATTTCCATTGCACGTGAACCTTTTTCAGATGCAATTTCCGTTGTAATCATAGATAGGAATGTAGAAATAAAGAAATAGATTAAAATACCAACTGCATAAGATACCCATAATCCTGATTGTTTTTCTTCTTCGCTTTTACCGTCAGCAGATTTTTCATTTAAGTTTTTATTCGAGATAATCGTTTTTGCACCAATAATTTGCGCTGCTTGGTCTGGTGTTAGTGATAGCTGTTGTACAGTATAATTTTGGCCAGCAAGTTGCAGTATCGAATTTAAAGAAGCTTGATCATTTAATTTTAACGGCGTGAAAGTGGCAATTTCAGCATGTAGTTGCCCATTTTGATCTGTTATTTTAATGATTGCATCTAGCTTTTCGTCCTTGACCTTTTTCTCTAACGCCGATATATTTGACTCATTTTGTATAAATTTCATATCGCCATCTGAAACAAAGAGACCGCTTAAATCGGCTGTTGTTTCATTGACAATCGCAATTTGTTGGGTATGGTCATCACCCGTAAAAAGCTCTTTAATATCCGACCAGAAAACTGCAACAGACATCACCAGTAAATAAATGCATGTCATTACAACAAAGGATCTTGATTTTAATTTTGATTTGTACAGCTGTTTCACTAATAAATTAAACTTCGACAATGTTGCCACCTACCTTATCTTTAAAGATCTCATCTAACGATAAATAATCTAAACTAAATTTTTCAATATATTTACCATTTGAAAGCTGTTCGAAAATGCTTTGTGCATAGCTCTCATCCTCCAGAATGAGCACTGTTTGCTCTTTCTCCTCTCGAACATCCTTGACACCTTCAAGTGCCAACAATTGAGTTGTCGACCACTCTGTACGTACTGCCAATCTTGTTTTTCCGTATTGTTTCTTTAAATCTAGCAGACTACCTGAAAATAGAGATACTCCACGTTTCAATAGACAAAGATGATCGCATAGCTCCTCTACATTATCCATTTGGTGACTAGAGAACAAAATCGTTGTGCCTTGTTCTTTTAAAAGCAATATGGCATCCTTTAGTAAATCTTTATTCACGGGATCAAGTCCACTAAATGGTTCGTCTAGAATTAAAAACTGGGGTTTATGAATAAAGCTAGCAATCAGTTGTACTTTTTGCTGATTCCCTTTTGATAAAGTTTCAGCCTTATCTTTCCGTCTATCTTCGAGTTCAAATCGGCTAATCCAAAAGTCAATATCCTTCTTTAACTGCGACTTCTTCATGCCTCGTAGCTCGCCAAAAAAGTAAAGCTGATCCTCTACCTTCATCGTTGGAAAAATGCCTCGTTCCTCTGGTAAATAACCAAGTACATCGCGGTTTATAGCATTAACTGGCTTGCCATCCCATGTAATCGTACCGGCTGTCGTTTCCTGTAAATCTAAAATCATACGAAACGTTGTTGTTTTACCGGCACCGTTTTGTCCAATCAGCCCAAAAATCTCCCCTTTTTCAATGGTGAAATTTAAGTTGTCGACCGCTGTGAAATCTTTGTATTTCTTCGTGACACGCTCTAATTGTAATGTCATCTTTTTTCCTCCTACGCTTCAAATATATGTAATTCTCGTTGTAGTCCTTTTTTACGTCTTTCAACCTTCAAAATTTGCATACACATAATCATTACGACTACAAAATTTAAGAACGATACTCCCGTATTTAAAAATCTTTCTGTTGATTCACCAAGTCCAATATAAAGATTGAAAAACCCAATTAATAGGTTAAGAAATGTTACGGCTATAAAAAGACGGCTTATTGATTTTAAATATTTTATTTTCGAAGAACTATCTGAAAATAATTCAAATGGACCTTCTGATTTCTTTTTTCGGTAATAAGCCCATACACCAAATTTTGAAACAAACTCAATATTCATCGACTCTAAAAAATCAAAGTAGTCCTGGCTTTTACCTTTGATTAGTTCATTGCGATAAATGTACTGACCAGGTTCCCCTTTTTCAAAAATAAAGTATCCCACCATTGTACACTTTAGATGCCAACCTTGTTCCGCCATATCATTAACCCATGCTTCTTCCTTTTCATAATCAAGAAAAAAACGATACACTCTTTTTTTCAAAATGTCCCACCTCCAATCTATTACTCTTATAAAACTGATGCGAACTCCTGGTTAAATATACGCCCTAATAGTAGTCATAGAAGCATTTTCTTTGTTCAATTTTTCTGATTTCCCGGAAAATAATTTTGAAGCAAATGCTCATCCCATACTTATGAGGCTGCTTTTTATCGAACTTGGCAAATAAGCAACCAGATTTTTTAACTATCTCCTATACTAATCTGTAAACAGATCCAAATCCTTCTTCAATTTATGGCGCACACGCACAAGTTTTAATAATGGTATAGAAAATAACACGACCACAAGAATATTAGTGATATTCATTGATAATTTAATCCAGTCTATTGCCTGTGCTGAAAAAATCCCACTCAAACCAATTACACCTATAATCAAATTAAGAAGGATGAGTGATAGTAGCAGGGAAATTTTTTGAGACAGCTTACTAATTTTATTTTTCTTATCAGAATAAAGTTCAAAAGGTCCATCATTTGCTGGCTTTCTAAAGAATACGAAATTGCCCGAACGATCTACCTGTTCAATTCCCGAGGACTTTAGAAAATCTAAGTATTCGTCTTCATATGAGGCACCAAATCGCTCCAATTCATCATGCCGAAAAATATAGCTACCTGGCTCCCCGCGTTCGAAAGTAAAACGTATCCAAGTGAACTTTTTTAAAAGCCAACCTTGGCTTGCCATATCATTGACCCATTTCTCAATATCATATGGGTTGACGACTAATCGATATTTATCCATTCGTTCCATCCTCCTTTGTTATACGGATGCCATTGTCAAAAAGTTCCCTTAATCTCATAATTTCATATTTAATAACTTTTTTTCCATTTTCAGTAATGATATATTCCTTTTTTCGACCATCACCATCTAGCGCCTCAATCCATCCTCGCTCGAGTAATGTTTTAATTGCTCCATAAATCGTCCCTGCTCCAAGCCGAACACGACCATTACTCATTTCCTCTACTAGTTGCATGATGCCGTAACCATGCCTTGCATCAAATAAAGCTAACAAAATATAATAAACGCCTTCTGTTAATGGCGGATGTTCTTGAGTCATACAAATCCCCCTTTTTATATCGTCCAACAATATATCAGCAGACGATATATTCAAAATATATCAGCAGACGATATAATTGTCAATGCTATTTTTTCCATAAAAAGTTATTAATACTTTTCATACTTGCAGTGTATCACTATGTTGGTGTCTTGACTCATCTTGAGTGATTATTGGTTTTAACTATGCAATTATTTTCGTCACCCAATATGTACAGAGATCATAAAGTTATAAAAAAACGCCAATCATGTTATTTAATATCAGACCATATTATTGTATAAAATAGGAAAGTTTTGATTTCAAGTTATGTGTAATAAGTTATTTATATCAAACTTAGGAGGAGTTATTTATGAAGTGCAATAAATATAATTGGGGACAACCTAAAGAGGGAAGCGTATCAATGCTTTTGCACAATCATTATTTAATTTCCATTGTCTGTTAATATTTTTATTGCATTAGAAATTGCTCTATGCTAGCATGTAAGTAATTACTTGCATGAAAGGAAGAATTCTATTGTCAACAAAAGGTACCGCAGAACGAATCATAGATGCAGCTTTACAACTCGTTAGTGAGAAGGGCTACACTGCGGCAACAACTAAAGCAATTGCTGAACTAGCTGGGGTTAATGAAGTAACAATTTTTCGCCATTTTGGAAACAAGCGTGGAATTTTGAAGGCCATTATTGAGCAATTTTCCTATTTTCCTCTTTTACAGCAAGAGATCAATAAAAATGTTACATGGGATTTGGAAACGGATTTACTAAATTTCTCTGTAAAGCATTTTAACTTTTTAATGTCTATTAAAGACTTTGTAATGATTGGCTTTAAGGAAGCTATGCAGTTTCCTGAAATTAATGAAGAGATTGCTAATATCCCTCTTCATATTAAAAATGAGCTAATTCATTATTTTCAGGAAATGTATGAAAGAGGGAAAATTAGAGAGATTGATTTTGAAGCAGCAGCGTTATCTTTTATAGCTGTAAATTTTGGTCATTTCATGTCACGGGCACGCTTAGGAACAATTGTTTCTAATATGCCCGCTGAAGAATTGTTAAAAACGAGCGTTTCAATTTTTTCTAGGGGATTAACTCCCTAGAAAAAATTTTTCCTTTCAATGCAAGTAAGTACTTACTTATATTCAGGAGGTAAATGATGAAAGGTTTACAAGCTTTATTTAAAATTCGAGAAACTTATATTGGCATTGTCATTACAATTGCATTCCAGGTAATTTTCTTTTCCGTATGGATGACTGCTTATGATGGTGTAAATGACAGAACAGGAAATTTAAAGATTGGACTAATTAGCGAAGATACGGAGATGGGGCAACAAATAGTAAATGAAATTAAAGGAAAACTACCTTTTACAATAGAAAATTACACCTCTCTAAACAAAGCTGAGCAAGCATTAAATCAACGTGATATCCTTATGATTATTCATATCCCAAGCGATTTCACGAGTCAATTACAAGCAGGTAAAGAAGCTGAAATTATATACTCTATTAATCAAGCAAATGCAAGTATCGCAAAAAACATGATGGACGGAGTAGCCAAACAAGTAACAGAGGAAATTAACCACAAAATTTATCCTATACAGCAGGGTAAAACCATTGAAGCATTTTCTCAAAAGTTCTCACAATTGCCAATGGAACAAAATACAGCACAGCAAATTAACGAAGCCGTTGCTACAATGATTATGAGTGTAAAGGATCATACGATAGGTTCTACTATTATTAAAACGAATAATGTTGAAGAGTTTGCTGCGAATTTTGTGCCATTGATGGTTATTATTTCGTCGTTTGTTGGTGCAATGGTGATGATTATGCAGCATCAGCAGGCAGCACAAATTGTGCAAGATAAAGTTTCGAAATGGCAATTGTTCCTAGCAAGACAGCTCATTAATATTGGTGTAGCCTTCGCCCTTCCACTATTAACTATTGGCTTAATGCACCTATTTAATATTTCAAGTCAAGTAAACTTTTTAACAGTATATCTTTTTCAAGCATTAATATTTTGGGCTTTCCTCTGCTTGGCACAAGCCTTTATCATAATTTTTGGTAATTTGGGCATGATTTTTAACATTTGTGCTCTTTCTATACAGCTTGTTACTTCAGGTGCGCTCGTTCCACAAGCAATGCTATCAAATTTTTACAATAAACTAGCTGCACTTCTTCCAGCTACTTACGGAGCAGACGGGTATTTCACTATTATTTTTGGTGGAAGCACTGATAATTTAATGAGTAATTGTAGCTCGTTAGGAATTATCATAGCTGTAACATTAGCCATTTCTGCTATGGTCGTTGCTTTAAGAAGAACAAAAGTAAAAAGTGAAAGTGAGCACATTTCCCCTGCCACTGTTCAATAATAGTATCAAAAAAGCGATGTACTAATGACGAGTTAGTACATCGCTTTTATAGTAAAATCATTTAACAGTGAAGGTACCTCTGCTAAGATGCGGTACTTTAAATAAAGCTGATTTCCGTTCTAGGCTATCGCTTTCCTGTGGGTGAGAGTCGAGCCACCACCTCCTCTTATATTGTTGCTATCGCTTCCCTTTCGCACAGTAAACATTTGTACTGACGCTATTGCTAACTTTTGGTTATGTCATTGGAAGAGACATGCTAGAAGATCCATATTTAGTAAACGGTTGATTGGAGTGGAGACCGGACGACTCCTTGGGGATTAGCGTCACAGATGAGACCCTCCAGCGAAGCGAAGCGGCTCATCGGACGCCCCCAGGAAAGCGTCCAGTCGGAACGGAAATCACCCCCTCGCTTTGCCGATTAGTCCTTTAAAACTATTCACCAATTCGTAAAATAGACGCAAGCTGTTTATTCAAGGTACTTACGCTGTCCTCAAAATCTTGGCGATACCATTGAATGATTAGGCCAATAATTGCATTTGCTTGATACGCACTATAATACTCAATGGATATCTCATCATGTACTTTATTATGGATTGTGATATCTCTTTTTAGCAGAGCGAAAATTCCATCAAATAACATGTAATAGTATGTCAGCGGCACATTTTTGGAAAAAACAATGCGATAGAACAATTTAAAGCGCTCTATATGATGAAAAATTCGAATAGTATTCGGATCTATTTGGTTTTTATCTAACGTTGTTACTGCACGGTACGGTTCCTCATAGGAATTATTCAAATCCTCCATAATTTCCTGAAAATATTCCTCAAAAAGTCCTTCCTTTTGCTCATAGTGCAAGTAGAAGGTACCTCTATTCACCTTTGCCACCCGACAAATTTCTGCGATTGTAATGTTTTCTAAAGGCTTTTCACTCAATAAAGTTAGTAAAGCATTATGTAATGCTTGCTTCGTTTTAACAACCCTTAAATCGTTAGTACTCAAATTTTTTATCCCCTTACTAAACAGATTTTTTTATATGTGTTGATTACTGAACAGTTCTTAGTATTCTGCGCATTGAAATCGCTTACAAAATCATTATATTATTTTAATGAACACATGTTCAATATCTAACATAATATCCCTCGATATCACTGGAACAAACTCTGGTGAGAGAACGTAAATTATAGGAGGTTTTTGAGATGAGATTAGAAAATAAAGTAGCCATCGTAACGGGTGCAGCGTCTGGTATGGGTAAAGCAATTGCAGAAGGTTATGCAAAAGAAGGAGCAAAGGTCGTAGTTTCTGACTTAAATTTAGAAGGTGCACAAGCTGTTGTTGAAGGTATCCAAGCTGCTGGTGGCTCAGCAATCGCCATTCAAACAAATGTTGCATCCACAGAAGATTTACAGCGCTTATTTGATGAAACAAAAAATGCTTATGGCAAATTAGATATTTTAGTGAATAATGCTGGTATTATGGATGGAATGGAGCCAGTTGGTGAAGTTTCTGATGAACGATGGGACAAAGTATTCGCGGTAAATACAACTGCCGTAATGCGTTCGATGCGTATGGCAACAGAGATTTTCCTTGCTCAAGGACATGGTGTCTTTGTTAACAACATTTCAGCTGGCGGTCTATATGGCGCACGTGCTGGGGCTGCCTACACTGCTTCTAAGCATGCTGTTGTTGGTCTTACAAAAAATACAGCGTTTATGTATGCAGATAAAAATATTCGCTGCAATGGTATCGCTCCAGGTGCAGTTATCACTAACATTGCTTCTACAATGACAAATGTGAGTCAAACAGGTGCAGCTCGCCAAGCACTAGGTTTAGCTATTAACCCACGTGCGGGACAACCTGAAGAAATCGCCCAGCTTGCTATATTCCTTGGCTCAGATGAAGCGAGTTTTGTCAACGGACAAGTAATTGCTGTTGATGGTGGCTGGACAGCTTACTAAGCTTTAATATAAGAAAAAGCACGCACATATATTCATTGTTGTGCGTGCTTTCAATCATTTTATATTTAAATTTTCCCCGCTTTTCTTGCTGGGAATAAGCAGCCTATAAACGCCCCAATTAAGGCTGGTAATATCCATCCTAAGCCCATGTCGTAAAAAGGTAAAAAGTTAGAATAAGCTTTTTCAATTGCATCAAAAATACTTAATTTCGCAGTAGGAATGCTGGCCACTAACGCTTTATAACCATCAATCACACTAATAAAAATTGTGAAAATCATAGCAATCGCATATACCGTTTGCTTATTTTTAAACAGTGATGAGCATAATGCCAGAACAATTAAGACAATTGCTAGCGGATATAAGAACATCAGGACCGGAATGGCAAACTTAATAATATTTGTTAATCCGAAGTTGGCAATTGTAAATGACACTACGCACAATAAAAAAACAAACCATTTATAGCTTATTTTCGGGAACACTTCGTGGAAAAACTCACTACATGATGTGATTAAGCCAATACTTGTCTTTAAACAAGCAAGGACAATAATAACTGCCAATAAAATAGCCCCGTATGAACCAAAATAGTGATCTGCCACTGCGGCAAATATTAAGCCACCATTATCAAATGTACCAACAGCATCAATACTTGATGCCCCCATATACGTTATTAAACCGTATATTAAAGTCATTAATGCCATGGCAAAAATACCAGATTTCCACGTTGCTTTAGCAATTTCTTTTCTATCTGATATTCCTGCGCTTTTAATCGCGTTAATAACGACAATACCAAAAGCTAATGAGGCTAACGCATCCATTGTGTTATAGCCTTCTTTAAAGCCTGTCATAAATGCTGAATCAATATAATCTCCGATTGGCTGCTGGAAATGCCCCATCGGTTTTACAATACTAATAATAATTAAAATAAATAACACAATTAAAAATGCTGGTGTTAAATATTTTCCGATATAATCCATAATTTTCGCTGGATTCAATGAGAAATAAAAAACGATGGCAAAAAATACGAAGCTAAATAAAGCAAGTAAAAGTGTTGTATGCTCGGCTTGTATATAAGGTTCAAAGCCAACAACAAACGGAACTGTCGCTGTACGTGGAATCGCAAAAAAAGGACCAATCGTTAAATAGAGGGCTAATGAAAAGATGACACCGAATACTGGGTGAACACGGCTCGCTAAGTCACGCAATCCGTTACTTCCTGATAAACCAATAGCTAAAATACCTAGAAACGGTAAACCGATAGCTGTTACTAAAAATCCAATAAGGCCAAACCAAAAGTTGGTCCCTGCTAATTGTCCAAGTTGAATTGGAAAAATAAGATTCCCTGCTCCGAAATACAGTCCGAAAAGCATTGTACCAATGACTGCATATGTGGAAAAAGGTATTTTCTGTTGCATTTTGATGTACTCCTTAGATGTATTTAACTATTGCAAAAAATTTAAATCGAAGAGATTTCCTTGCTACAATCCCATTATAGTATCAGGCATTTATTTTAAATTCAATAGTTTTTTCTTTTATAATCGTTAATTGTACAGTTCTTAGCTTTAATTAGGCAAAACTAAAAGAGCTGTCTGCTGACAGCTCCTTAGTTTGCTACAGACCAATCTATATGATCTAAAAACTTGTATACGTCCTCATACACTTTTTCGCGCTCTTTATCTAATGTAATAATATGACCAGAATTTTCATACCAAATAATTTCTTTATCATCAGTTTCCACAGTGTTTAAAATGAATGGTGCACTTTCTTGATAAAGTTCATCATCTAATGAACCTTGTAATACTAATGTAGGTGCTTTAATTGTAGATAAATCATCGCGTGTTTCTGTTGTTAAACGTGTTACACCATCTAATGAATCCTTAGGTGTAATGCGTAATTCATGTAATTCTGAAATAATTTGATCTTTTGATTTATTTTCAAAATGTTTATATAAACGAGCGTAATGATATAAACGTGTAAATAAGCCTTTTGAGTTATCACGTGTGATTGGTGCACACATGGCAACACATGCTTTCACAGGAAACGTCTCTGCTACTTTTAACGAAAATACGCCGCCAAGTGAAATTCCTACTACCGCGATTTCTTCATAGCCTTTACTTTTTAGGAAGTTATAACCTTCCACAACATCGTTCCACCAGTCTTCTGGTCTTGTTTCAAGTAACGCTTCTGGCTCTACGCCATGCCCACTATAAATCGGTGCATGAACTGTATAACCACGTTTTGATAAAAATTCACCTAGCTTTTTTACATCTTTTGTGCTACCTGTGAATCCATGCAATAATAGTACGGCTTTTTTGCCTCCCTCAATTGTTAGAGGTTGTGGCTTAGATAAATTCATTTTATAGTATCCCCTTCACGGAAATTTGTAATTGTGTAATTTATGTGTCTATCTTAACACCCTTTATTCATAATGTACAATTTATAGTTTTTATCATATTGATGTGTTTCATGCATTAACGATGTGAGGTTAATGACTGTTATATAACGCTTTCTGTTACTTTTATTTTTACATTTCTCTTTTTAAGTGCAAAGTTTTTAAAATCTTTTTTCCAGCATTAACGCGCAGTAATTTATCTGTACCTAAAGTGAAGTGACCGGTACAAGATTTCTACCTCAATTTTCAACGTAAGCAAAGAAATTAGGTAGGAGTTAAACTACCCGTAAAATCCCGATTGTTGAAGACTAATAATTAGTGGAAAAACTCCACTGATTAAAGATTCACTTTATGTGCCTATACTTCCTACTCTTTTACCGTTATAATGCTGTTAACTATAAAATAACGGGAAAAGAGATGAGAAAATGGAGTGGCAGCAATTGGAATATTTCGTCACAGTAGCAAAACTTGAGCATATGACTCGTGCCGCTGAAGTATTAGCTATTTCTCAGCCTGCATTAAGTCGTTCTATTTCAAAGCTTGAAGAGGAATTAGGCGTACCTTTATTCGACCGACAAGGACGCTCGATTATGCTCAACCGATATGGCGAGCTTTTTTTGTATCGCGTCCAACGCATGCGTAAAGAATATGAAAAGGCAGTTATAGAATTACAAGAGCTTAATAACCCAGAGCTAGGAGATGTATCACTCGGCTTTTTACATACTCTAGGGACTAGCATCGTACCTGACCTGATCCGCGCATTCCGTCAAAAACATCCGCATATACGCTTTCACTTTACACAAAATTACTCTCACTCCCAGTTAAAGCAATTACTCGCGGGAGAGTTAGATCTTTGCTTACTTGCAGCGATTGACACGGAGCCACCTGTTTGTTGGAGGGAGCTGTGGCGTGATGAGCTTTATATTATGGTGCCAATCGACCATCACCTCGCCAACCGTAAAAGCATCAAAATGAAGGAACTTGAACATGAGAATTTTGTTCTAATGAAAAAGGGTTACGCATTGCGTCGTACAGCTGATAAATTATTAAATGCTGCAGGTATCAAACCAAAGATTACATTTGAAGGTGATGAGGTATCAACAGTTGCTGGTTTTGTAAGTGCTGGGCTTGGCGTATCGTTGCTACCTGTAGATGAAGACTTGAATCCAAATAAACTAGCTAAAATTCGTGTGGAAGATATGGTTTGTGAACGGATAATAGGTATGGCTTGGATTGAAAATCGATATCTTTCACCGTCAGCAAGACAATTTCAGCAATTTGTATTCGATTTTTCCGAAGAAAAATAATAGCAAAATTCTTAAAAATGGGCATAAAGCGAGTAACAAACGTTACTCGCTTTTCTTATATTTACGAAAAGCGTTCCATAGTTTCAATTTTCTTTAACAACAAAAAACCACCTTCTGCAAATGAAAGGTGGTTACTGCAAAGATGCTACTTTATTATTGTTTCTCCTACATATTTTAATTGATACGAATACATATCTGTCGTATTTCCATCAATTCTAAAAAGTCCCTGCTTTGCTAGGGTCATCAGGCGTTTCTCCACAAACTCTTCACTTAAATAGTCATCAATTGCACCAATTGTTTCACCGATAATACGCATCGGAATAAGCCATTCCTCATTTATTTCGGAATGTGCTCTTTCCGCACATTCCATAATGATTGGATCCAATGCATCTTCCGCTACATGGACAATGCCATCTTGCCAAACTCGCAGTGTACTAGGGTTTTGTTTCAGCTCTTCCCATTCCTTTGCAAGTTGCTGACACTCATCAATAGAAAAGCGCTTTGCCTCAGAACGGAGTCTCATTAGCAAGTCTGATGAAAGTTCACCTGTATGACGAATCCTCATGTTTGGCTCAACACGTTTCAAGCCCTCTGTGGCATCAATTCCATATACCATACTACATTTATTGATCAACTCACTCATGATAAAACGTAACCCTATCTCTTCATGAGTACTTTGGCTGTACCAAACCCAGACATTAACATCGCAAGGTAAACCTGCAATTTTTTTCTTCCATGCTTGTTGAAGATCCTCGTACAATTCACGTTCTTCATTATCCCTAAAGATATGAGCTTCTAACCAGCTTTTTCGTTCTTCTGCGTTGCTCAGTGGACCTATAGAGAAAATCTCATTGACACTAAGCACTGACTCATCTCGTTGTAAATGATGCTGTCGTATCGCATGTTTTATCGAACCTTGTGTAGATAAGCTAAACGTTATATGTAAAATTGCCATGAAAATCCCCCATTTTACTGTTTACTCAGCGCTATTTGTATTCCAATAAAAGTGAAAAGTACTCCTTGAACCATATTTAATCGTTTAGCAATTGCAGGCTTCCCAATAATTACTTTTCTTACTTTACCAGCGAAAATACTAAAAAGTGAGAATAGTATTAGCGCTTGTACTAAAAATACAATACCCAAAATTAACATCTGTAAACTTACATGGCCATTAGATGGATTTACGAACTGTGGCAACAGCGCTAAGAAAAATAAAGAAACTTTTGGATTTAAAATATTCATTAAAATACCTTTTCGATATAATGTCACATATGCTTGTTTATTTTGCTGTTCCAGCGTGAACGGATCCCCTTTCGAGCGAAACGATTGCCAAGCTAAATACAATAAATACGCTGCTCCTGCAAACTTAACAATAGAAAAAATAACTGTTGATTGATAAATAATAGCTGAGATTCCGAGAACAGCCGCTCCTATATGAACGAGCAAACCTGTACACAGACCAAGTGATGTCGCTATTCCCGCCTTTTTATCCTGTGTAATGCTTTGCGCAAGAACAAATAAATTATCTGGTCCTGGCATTAATGTTAAAATAATTGCCGCTCCTAAAAACGCCAATAACGTAGAAACTGCCAATACTATCCCTTCTTTCTATTTATTTTTAGAAAATTGCGCATTATAACGTGGGGTTAATTTCCGTTCCGACTGGCTCTTTCCTGGTAGCGTCGGGGCAACAAATATACGAAACCACAGCGGCAGCAACACATGATTATCAGTAGCGTAAGTGTAGTGCTAACAAACCATTATAAAATGGAATTATTTCCATTATACTATATGACAATGCCCCCTTCTAAATTTTTACAAAAAAATATTCAGTTTAATTATGCTCGCTTAAGCAACACTTTTCTTTTTAATACATTATAATGAATATTATTAAAACGTAAAAGTAGTATTGTTTTGGAGAAAGAGGTGTCTGTCGATGGCAGTAAGTGATATTGTAAAGCAATATGAAGACGAGCAAGGTAATGTCTTTTATAAAATGAAAACACATGATATCGAAGTACTAGCTAAGCAAAATTCAGGGTTAGCACCAGTTATTACTTATTGGATGGGTGAAAAAGAAATTACTGACGATATTCGAAGTTTGCGCTTTAGCCCTCGCCCTCCTTCAAGTTATATTCAAGAATACGATGAATTTCAAACAATGCTTTATGCAAAAGAACAACGTGCCATCAACGAACTTTATGAACAAATGAGTATAAAACCGAAAAATATGTCTTCTGGAAAACAAATAGTATGGAGTTTTTTCGTGATTGTTTTAGCGATGCTCCCTCTATTAGTCGCAATCTGGTGGTACAAGTAAACAAAGTTGTGTTTCCCTCACACTTTAACCCCGATTGTTCAGTATTTAGCTACTTTTTTTAAAAACTATCATCCCTAATTAGCTTGACAGACTTGCTAAAGTAGTGCATTCTTTATTCAATTACTTTTTGAGGAATGAAATATCATTCAAAAAAGATATTCAATTATAAAAATAAAAGCGAGCGAAGACTAGTACTTAGAAACTATTTGATCAGAGAGCGATGCCCATCGGCTGAAAGGCATTGTACAAGAAAGACTAAAGAACCTACTTCGTAAAACGTCCTAGCTAAACTAGGCGCAGTCTCAAGCGTTATGAGTAAAGTGGAATGTCATTGACGTTCAATGTAGGTGGTACCACGGAAAGTAAACCTTTTCGTCCTAATTTTTTAGGATGAAAAGGTTTTTTATTTTTATTTTTAGCGAATATTAACAGCTGCTAAAGTTTAAATCATTTTGCAAATGTAATGGCGAATTGGAGGTATTACTATGGAAAGAAAAAGAATCGTCGTTAAAATCGGGAGTAGCTCCTTAACAAACGCAAAAGGTGAAATTGATAAAATACGTTTAATGGACCATGTTCAAGCGATTGCTGAATTAAAAAAATACGGTCATGAAGTATTACTTGTTTCATCAGGTGCAGTTGCAGCAGGCTTTAAACAACTAGGGTACCCTTCTCGTCCTGTCACAGTAAAAGGAAAGCAGGCTGCGGCGGCAGTTGGGCAAAGTTTACTTATTCAGACCTATAATGCTTTATTTGGCATTTATGATATTGTGCCTGCACAAATTTTACTAACACGCACTGATTTTTCAAAAAAAGAGCGCTATAAAAATGCCTATGCCACATTTGAGGAATTATTAGAGCGCTCCATGCTGCCAATCATTAACGAAAACGATACAGTATCTGTCAGCGAATTAACCTTTGGAGATAACGACATGTTATCTGCACTTGTAAGTGGTCTCGTTCATGCCGATCAGCTCATTATCTTAACAGATATCAATGGCTTGTATAACGCCAATCCAAATAAAAACCCAGATGCCAAACGAATTGATCATTTAACAGAGGTATCTGATGAAATGCTTGGCTTCGCAGATGGTGCAGGTTCAAAGGTCGGTACAGGTGGTATGGAATCTAAATTACTGGCAGCTAGAGCAGCTTTAAATGCAGGTGTCAAAGTGTTTATCGGAACTGGTCATGGTGCTACTAAGCTTGTCGACATCTTAGAAGGCCGTGGTGATGGTACGTATGTTGAGCATGAAGCGCTTGCTGTTTTAACAAATAATAAACAGTGGATTGCACTTACGGAAGTATCTGGTAAAATTTTTATAGATAGCGGTGCTGAGCATGCATTATTGGCAAATGGGAAAAGCTTGTTGCCTGCTGGTGTTTGTCGTGTCGAAGGTGATTTTGCAAATGGAGACGTTGTCGAGGTCTATAGTGACAAGGGACTGCTTGGTCGTGGTGAGGTCTTATATACTTCCCTAGAGTTAGCACATGCGATGGGAAAACGTACAGATGAGTTAGCGAACTATCCTATCGAGGTCATTCACCGAGATAAATGGCTAAAAATTCAAACAAATTAAGGAGGAATTCACATGACAAGTGAAGTTCAACAAAAAGGAAAGCTTGCAAAGGCCGCCAGCTATATTTTAAATATTAAAACAACTTGTGAAAAGAACGAAGCCCTCACAAAAATTGCTGAACAATTAATAATCGACCAAGATTATATCATTGCTGAAAATGCAAAGGATTTAGCAATGGGCGAGCAACAAGGAATGCCCGCTTCTACACTTGATCGCATCATGCTAAACAAAGAACGAGTAGAAGCTATGTCAAGTGCTATTCAATTACTTGTAGAATTAAATGATCCAGTAGGCAGTCTCTTAGAGCGAATAGAAAAAGATAATGGATTACTGATTGAAAAGCGTCTAGTGCCAATTGGCGTTATCGGAATGATTTACGAGGCGCGACCTAATGTAACAGTAGATGCGGCAACATTATCATTGAAAACAGGAAATGCGGTTATTTTACGTGGTAGCTCTTCAGCCAAGTTTTCTAATGTAGCACTTGTGGCAAGTATTCATCGTGCACTTAGCAAAACGGCTATCCCTGTGGATGCAGTACAATTAATCGAAGATACGAATCGTGAAACTGTCAAAGAATTATTCCATTTAAAAGAATACTTAGATGTATTAATTCCTCGTGGTGGGAAAGCACTTATTGACTTAGTAGTAAATGAAGCCACTGTACCAGTACTAGAAACAGGTGCTGGCAACTGTCATATTTATGTGGATCATACGGCCGACTACATAAAAACAGAAAAGATTTGTATCAATGCGAAAACACAACGTCCTTCGGTTTGTAATGCCGCAGAGAGCTTACTTATTCATCCTGATTGGTTTAAGGAGCACGGCAAACAACTACTAAGTGCTATGCATCAAGCCGGTGTGACAATTATCGGTGATGCAACCGTTTGCCAAGCTCTTGATTTCGCCGAACTAGCAACAGTAGAAGACTATGCAACTGAATATTTAGATTTAAAGATCAGCGTTAAAATTGTGGAAAATGTTTATGAAGCAATTGAACACATTAATAAATACGGCACGAACCACTCTGAAGCCATCATTACTGAGGATCAGTTAGTAGCAGATACTTTCTTAAATAGCGTGGATGCTGCAGCTGTTTATCACAATGCATCAACTCGCTTCACAGACGGCTTTGAATTTGGCTATGGTGCAGAAATCGGCATTAGTACGCAAAAATTACACGCTCGTGGACCAATGGGTTTACCAGCGTTAACATCTACAAAGTATTTCATTCACGGTAACGGCCAAATCCGAGAATAATTGTAGAACTATTAATATAGAGCCGACAGTTGATATACCTGTCGGCTTTCTCTGCCTATTTTAGGGATTAAAAGATTTGTAGAGTAGCATGGCCGCTTCCACTCTTAACCGAGCAGCTCTGATCTATACCTGAGCGAAGATCTATACCTGAGCGAAGATCTTTGATAACGAAGAAAAAATACGTATAGTCTCCTCTACTTTCACATGCGTTAAAAATTATAAAAATTTTATAGAAAGAAGGTTTTGGATGAACATTTCAGCAATTATCAAACTAACTGTTTCAATGGCCCTTTTTGGCTCTATTGGATTTTTCACCGTTCATACTGGCGTACCTGCTACTGAGCTAGTATTTGTTAGATGTATATGCGCTACTCTCTTTCTAGGAGGAATGTGGCTTATCACAGGTGGTCATAAAACGGAAATATGGGATAAAAAAGAAATATTACGTACTCTTCTATGCGGTGTCTTTATTGTCTTAAACTGGGTATTTTTATTTAAAGCCTTTGAAGAAATGTCGATTTCCATTGCCATTTCTATCTATAATTTAGCACCAATATTCGTATTATTATTTGGCGCATTGTTTTTAAAAGAAAAGATGACTATTCAAGCACTACTAGCAACATTAACTTGTTTTATCGGCAGTATGTTCATTATTGGCTTATATAATTTTATGTCACTCTCTGAATTTATGAAATCAGGCTTTATATGGGCATTACTGTCCGCATTGTTTTACGCGTTTACAATGCTAACAAGTAAAACAATAACAAATCTTAGCTCCTACGCATTAACATATATCCAAACGACAGTCGGAATTATCATACTATTGCCATTTGTTAATTTTTCGCTTTTTGAAGGCTTAACGACAACAAACTGGATGTATATTTTAGGAACAGGCTTTATTCATACAGGATTTGTTTACTATTTATTTTTTGATAGTATTCGGAGCCTCTCTACCATTCTAGTTTCAGTATTAGTATTTGTTGACCCTGTTGTGGCTATATTGCTTGATATGTTGTTGCTTGATTTTATGCCGAGCTTCATGCAAACAGTTGGTATTGTATTAATTTTTGGTGGCATTTTTTACACAATTTACGTTCCAAAGAAAAAGCGTGTGCCTCAGACAGATGTAAAGGAGATTATACCGTGAGTAAACTTTATGCACTTGGTGAATTATTAATTGATTTTACACCTACTGAACAAAATGCCTCCCTTGCTACAGTTGAGCAATTTACTAAAAATGCTGGCGGGGCCCCTGCGAATGTTGCAGCTGTTTGTGCAAAACTTGGGCAGCAAGCTGCACTCATTACACAAGTAGGTCAGGATGCTTTTGGAGATTTTCTCGTAGAATCGTTAAAAAAAGCCGATGTCGATACGACCTATATTGTTCAAACCGTTAAGGGTGAAACAAGTCTAGCCTTTGTTTCCCTGACAAGTGATGGAGGCCGTGATTTCTTATTTTATCGTCGCCACGCAGCAGATTTACTTTACACCAAAGAGCAACTCCCACCTAATCTATTAACAGATAAAGATATTCTTCATTTTTGTTCCGTAAATTTAGTCGAAAGCCCAATGAAATATGCACATGTGGCCTTGATTGAACAGGCCCATCAGGCAGGTAGTCTTGTTTCTTTTGATCCCAATGTTCGCTTGCCACTATGGAATGATGAGAAGGCATGTCGTCAAACTATTTTAGAATTTTTACCAAAGGCCCATATCGTTAAATTGTCCGAGGAAGAGCTTTTATTTTTAACAGCGATTGAGGATGAGGAAACAGCAGTCCATTCATTATTTCAAGGGAAAGTACAAGTACTCATAATTACTCGTGGAGCAGAGGGAGCAAGTCTTTATACTAAAAAGCTTCATGTCGGAGTGCCAGCTGACAAGGTCCATGCAATTGATACAACCGGAGCAGGCGATGCCTTTATCGGAGCACTGTTAGCAATTCTCCTTCGCAAGCAGATTACAGTAATCAATCTAATAGACTTTTGTAAGCAACAGGCTATCCCCCTCCTTACATTCGCAAATCACTATGCAGGAGCTTCAACAGAAAAACATGGTGCCATAGCATCTTACCTTTCTAAGCAAGAATTGCCATTTAAAGATACTATGCTCTTTTAACTATTTTTCAACTTATTACGAGGAGGAGATCAGGTGAAATCTATTTCAAAAAAACGAACAAAAGCATTTTTAATCGATATAGCTATTTCGTCGGCTGTCGCAGCTGGTGTAGAGTATATCCTTCGAAAAAAGGTAAAAAACGAGGCGATCCATGCCATCGTTACACCGACAGTCGTTATGTGGTCACTTGAATTAGTACAATTGCGTAAAAAAGGGCAAACAGTTGGCTACAAAAAAATGGGACTAGTTCTTGAAAATGAACATGGGGCTAAACTGACTTCCTCTCAAATTATAAAACGAATGGCTTACCGTGACTCAATTAGCACATTCGATTACTTGAAAAATCCAAAAGCATTCGAACAACAAAATGGACAACTTCTTCCCCACGATAGCTTCTCAGGTACTGTTGTTAAGGAAATCTAGCAAAATAAGGCTGCTCAAAAATATCTTGGGTAGCTTGTTTTATTAGAAGGAGAGGATACACTTGAAATTAGATCATGTTGTCGAGGTTTTACTTGAAAGTCTAAAAGATGATCAATATATTGAAGCTATATTTTTAAGAGGATCGATGGCTAGAAAGGAGCATGATGAATTTTCAGATATCGATATTTATTGCGTTGTGAATGAAGAAAATGTCGAAGCCTTTTTGCCCAACCGCACCAAACATATTGAAGCGTATAATCAATTTCGCCTTGGCGTAATTGCGTCCGGATTTTGAATTGTGCCCGCACAATTCATTCCTTTTAAAACCCGTGACATCCGCCGGAGGCTTTATCTTCATTCAGCAAGTGTTTGGAAACTCACTGAAAAGGAACCACATCCGCATTCATTTCACCAGTTTCAGAGGTAAGAGTCTTCTGATGGATGAAGATAAAACATTATTCGTTGATGATATCTATATAATAGCCCCTCAACTATTAGTCGTATATGAAGATTTGATTCATATCGATTTATTTACAGTAACACCCTCTGAAAGAAGTTAAAATATTATTTGATCCAAATGTAATCCTTACAGCTAAACAGAAAAATACAACTTTGTCATTAACCCCACTCGAATTTCAAGATGCTGTAGATGATACTGTCTGGTATTTGTATCAATATTATTGGAGTGCTCAACATGGAAATGAGATTTGGAGTGTTCATTTACTACGGAATAGTTTAGAACACTTCGCAAAAGTACTACTGCATAAATACTGTCCTGAGCGGGCTTTACTCGGACTTAAAACGTTATCTAATTCATTACCCACTGACCCATTACATGAGATAGTCGATATCATGAATTGTATGAGCCTTGTAACACATGAGATAGCCGTAAAGAAATTAGTGACCTTCTTCGAAAACGAATCACATTGGATATTTGAAAATGTGCCAAATAAAGAAGAAATTAAGCCATTGTGGGAAAAAATAAAAGACCTATTGCATTAAAATAAAATAGCAAACTAACACTAAAACTAGTTTGCTATTTTTTAATGTTTTATAACCCTTAAAAAAACCTTTATACCCTATTTAAATTGTTTTTTCATTAAAATATGTGGGATGCCACAATCCATAAATTCTTCGCCCTCACGCTTATAGCCTAATTTTTCATAAAAGCCCTCTGCATAGGATTGTGCGTTTAATTTAGATTTTGTTAAGCCTTTTTCAAGTGCTATTTCCTCTAAACTTTGGATAATCACTTTACCTAAACCAAATTTGCGGAATTCTATTAAAATACATATACGCTCTAGTTTGCCATAGCCATCAACAACTCGCAGTCTGCCAGTGCCAACAGGTTGTTCGTTATAATACACAAGAATATGATCACATGCTGCATCTAGTGTATCGAATTCATCAAATTCTTCTTCCTCAGGTACCTCTTGCTCCTCAATAAAAACTTTTTGACGAATAGCAAATGCTATCTGTAAATCTTGTTCATCTGTAATTTTTTTCGTATTCATCTTTATATTCCTCCCGATTATTACTTGATAAATGATGAGCTCTTAAGGCTCAACAGCATAATGTAGGGTTGAGTTCCGTTCCGGCTGGGCGCTTTCCTGATGAGCCGTTTTAGAACCTCTTCCTGTAGATATGAAGTGAAATTTCCTTGCATGGATGATAATATATAGTATAGAGCATTTTTTATTGCAAATACAATAAATTTTTCGGAGGCAATCAATGAAGGAAATTTTGCGAGATATTGGTGCGATTTCGCGGGCACTTGATTCCATTAGTAATATTGAGTTTAAAGAACTTGATTTAACTAAGGGACAATATTTGTACGTCACCCGCATCTGTGAAAACCCTGGTATTATTCAGGAAAAGGTTGCTGAACTATTAAAGGTAGATCGCACAACTGCCTCCCGAGCGATTCAAAAGTTGGAGACTAAAGGCTTTGTAGAAAAGCGTAATGAAATTGGAAACAAGAAAAACAAACAGCTTTTCCCGACAGACAAAAGTCTCAAGATTTATCCATTTTTAAAACGAGAAGGAGACTATTCGAATGCTAGAGCATTAGATGGTTTTTCTCCTGAAGAAATTGACAGTATTCACGACTTATTAATTCGTATTCGTCAAAACATTGAAACCGATTGGGAATATGTAAAAAAAGGTCATACACGAAATTATTAAAGGTGATTCCTGCGCTTCTGGGCATTTGGAATCGCCTTCTTTTATGAAAAATACCTTTTTATCTCTCCACGCAATTCTTCCCGTTTACCTCTATCCCCAGAAACCCTTATTCACCGAATTTACTCTATTATTCTACTTGATGTTGAAATTTTCTGATTAATACAACATAATTATTGTACATTCGAAGGGTAGGTGCTTATTATGTCGAAACATTCTCTACTTGTACGTGATGTATTAAAGCGAAAGCATTTTAAATCCGCCAAGCTAATCGCAGGACAACAAGGCCTAAATCGACAAGTACTATGGACACATATATTAGAAATAAAAGATTTTGATACTTTAATAAATGGTGGCGAGCTCATATTAACTACTGGTGTAGGTTTACAGTTAGAGCGTGAAACACAAATTGCTTATTTACAAAACCTTATTCGTAACGGTGCTGCAGCTCTTTGTATTGAGATTGGTGATTATTTTGATTATGTCCCTGTAGAACTGGTTGCAATGGCTAATGCTCATGATTTTCCTATCATCATTTTTGAAGAGGTTGTAAGATTTATCGATATTACGCAGGATCTACATACGTATATTATTAATCAGCACCAGCAAGCATTAACACAGCTAGATATAATATCCAAGACTTTTATGGAATTGTCGTTAATGCCAAATGGAATATTAAAAATTTTGCAGGTACTTCACCAAGATACCGATGCATTATTTTTATTTGTCTCCGAAGATACAAAAAACTTTTATTACCCAATGGAAGCCAAAAAGTATTTACAACTTATGGAGGACCACTGCCAGCAACTAGAATTACAAGAACCCATCCAACTACTGTCCTTTGACAAAGATCATTTCGTCATCATTCCGGTCAATGGACTTGGACAAGTATGGGGCTATTTATGTATGCATTCTTTATTGCCGAAGCCAAATGATTATACATTGTTAAATCTTGAACGTGCAACGATGTCGATTGCCCAAATTTTGATGCGTAATCGGATGCTACAAGAACGGCAGCAAAGTCGTGAGGATGAATTTATCCTCGCCTTAATACAAGGAGAACCCATTGATCTTCAGTATTATCAAAGTTATTTGCCACTGGAAAATCGCAATCTTTATTATCGCGTAGTCGTGTTTAATATGCTTGATTATGCCAATACCTTTTCAGAGGAAGATTGGCAAGAAATACAGCTACAAAATGTTATGTTTGTTCGTTCCATCCTAAAAAAACTTGGCTTTTTCCCTACTGTTTCTGTAAGACAGCATGAAATTATTATTTTAGCATTTTACATTGCTGCAGATGATATGGAGGAAAATCGTGACTCTTTTAATCAAGCAATAAAACAGATTGTTGCTCGAAAAACACCACAGCTTTTCGAGCAAATAACCCTTACCTTTGGCATTAGCAATGTTTATCAATCTATAAACAACGTACAAAAAGGCTACAAAGAGGCAAAAACAACCATTCAGATGCAACACAATGAACTTGCTTCTTCTATTTACCACAAGGATTTAGGTGTTTACAGATTGTTATTACATCAGGACCATGCTGCTCTTTTGCAATATGTTAAGGATTATTTACAAGAAATTCTGTTGATTGATCAAAAGAATGGTAACGACCTTTATCAAACGCTCTGTGTTTATTTAGCATGTAATGGTGCCAAAAATGATACTGCTGAACAATTATTCATTGTCCGTCAAACACTCTATAAACGAATTGAACGACTAGAAAATATTTTAGGTGCTGATTTTTTACAGGCCCCACATCGCCTCAATATAGAAATAGCGGTAAAGGCCTATGAATTATTGAAAAAAACAGCACCAGATATCTTACGCTTTTGAACGTGGGTCCATAAAATCGCGTAACGCATTGCTAAGCATATACAAACCTAATACAAGTACTGTTATGGCTCCACCTGGCGCATAAGTATACCAAGGGGCTCCAACTAAATAAGCTTGTGAATCTTTTAACATTCGTCCCCAACTAGGGTTTGGTGGCTGCACGCCAAGCCCTAAATAACTCAATGCTGCCTCTGCAAGCATCGCAGTCGCAAAGGTTACAGTTGCGGCAACGATAATCTGTGATGAAATATTGGGTAATATATGGCGAAACATAATACTATAAGATTTTACACCGATTAACTTTGCTGCTAAGACATATTCATTGTCACGATGTTGGACGAAGCCACTACGTGTAATTCTGGCAATGGCCGGTATGGCAATAATACCTAATGCAATAGCTGTATTCACAATCCCTGGTCCAAATACCGCAACGAGCATTAAAGCTAGAATAATTCCCGGAAAGGCCATTAATGCATCCATCATTCGCATAAAAATTTCATCGATCCAACCACCTACATACCCCGCTATACCACCAATTAAAATACCAAAAATTATTCCGATAAATACCGTTAGTAGACCGACTGCAAAGGCCGTTTGTGTTCCTTTCATAATACGGCTAAAAATATCACGACCAAATTCATCCGTACCGAAAAGATAATCACTACTTGGGCTTCGTAATTTTTGTGGTATATTCATCGAGTTCACATCATGTGGTGTATAAAAAAAGCTGGTAATCATTACGATTAGAAAACCGATAATGACTAGTAGACCAATGATTAAATTGATATTTTTCATGTACTTTTGAATATTTTTCATCGTATCCACCTCTCATCGTAATCGGATTCTAGGATCTAACACAGAATATAAAATATCGACCATAAAATTGATCATGACTACCGCAACAGTAATATACATAACGATTCCCTGTACTAATGGAAAATCACGATTACTAATAGCCGTGATGAGGAGTTGGCCGACACCTGGTAGCGAAAATACTTGCTCCACAATAATCGTTCCGGCAACAACTTCAGCCATGATCAATCCAAATACCGTTAATATTGGAATCATCGAATTTTTTAAGACATGCTTATACATAACGTTTTGCTCAGACATCCCTTTACTACGAACCGTACGCACATAATCGAGCTGAACTTGCTCTAAAATAGCCGTACGAACATAGCGGAAATTGACCGCAATTTGTGGAATCGCAATTGTTAACGCTGGCAGAACAAGCGTACTTAACGCTCCTGCCACACTTTGCGTCCACGGAATATACCCACTTATTTTAAAGAAGCTGAACTGCATGCCAATATATAAAATGAGTATCATCCCAAGCCAAAAAGAAGGAATGGCCATGCCAACTTGCGTTACTGTCGATAATGAAACATCACTGAACTTATTTTGTCTTCTCGCTGCAAACATACCCAATGGTAAGGAAATGAGTAGCACAAATACGAGAGTGAGCCCGGCCAATGACATCGTTACAGGTAGTCTATAAAACAATAAATCTTTTACTGGCATTGAAAAACGAATAGAATTTCCTAATTCCCCTGTCAATAATCCCTTCATCCAGTCTGTATATTGCTCATAAAGGGGGCGATTCAGACCAAGCTCTGATCGCAAATTTTCAATTTGTGTGGGATCCGCTTCAGTGCCTAACATTGTCCGAACCGGATCACCAGGTAAAATTTGAAAAACACCGAACGTAATTATCGACACAAGAAGGATGGTTGTTATTAACAGGATGAATCGACGTAATATATACATCATCTAGCACTCATCCCTTTCTAGTTGGAGAATTTAACCTCAGACATATCATGGAACCAGAATGGGTAGCTCTTTAAACCAGTAATTTGCTTATTAGAACCCCAAACAATCTGATAATCTGCGATATATACCGCTGCTGCCTGCTCAGCTAAAATTTCCTGTGCACGATGGTAATATTCAATTTGTTTTGCCTGATCTCTTTCCTTTAAAACGTCTGCCATAATTTTGTCGTATTCATCATTTTTAAATCTAAAGAAGTTTTCACTTTCATTTGTTGAAATGTAATCATTTAATACTTCATATGCAGAGGCACGACCTGTTAAATCTATCGTTGTCATTTGGTAGTCGCGACCAAAGTAAACTCGGTCTAGCCAAATTCCCCATTCTACAACCTCAATTTCTACATCAATACCGATTTCCTTTAAATTTGCCGCTACAATTTGTGCGATATTTGAATACATATCATTATGGGAAGACACTGTAATTTTTGTTTTAAAGCCATCAGGATAGCCCGCTTCTGCTAATAATGCTTTGGCTTTTTCCACATC
Source organism: Lysinibacillus xylanilyticus (assembly GCF_001183605.1). GTDB lineage: Bacteria > Bacillota > Bacilli > Bacillales_A > Planococcaceae > Lysinibacillus > Lysinibacillus xylanilyticus. Next base: position 1,915,627 of record NZ_LFXJ01000005.1, read on the forward strand.
GCGCTTATACATATCTTCTAAGCCTTTCTTTTGATAGTCCCCCATAGCTGGACTCATATTTGATCCAAGTGGTACAGCATAGCCTGCAAACACTGAGTCAATAATATCGGACTTACTAATAGCGTAGTTAATTGCTTGACGGACCTTTACATTATCAAAAGGAGCTTTAGTTTCATTAAATGTAACGATTAATGATGAGTTATTATTTTGATGAGATAAGTTATAGTTATCTCCTACTTCACCTACGCGCTGCCAAGGTACACTCGTTAAATCGACTTCATTGGCCATTAAACTCATAATCGCTGCTTGATCATCCGATTGGAAGGTAAACGTCACTTTGTTCAAGTATGGTAACCCCTCCTTCCAGTAGTTTTCATTTTTCTTCAATTCTAAATTAGTACCTGGAGAGTATTTTACATAAGCAAATGGTCCAGTACCTATCGGGTTTTCATTATGCTTTCCATCATTGCTTTTTGGTAAGATAGCTGATTGTCGTGCAGTTAATGAATATAAGAAGTTAGAGTTTGGCTCTTTTAGCTTGATCACAAATGTATTGGCATCTGGTGCTTCCGTTGACGCAACATTATCAAAGCTGTTTGACATCTTTTCGCCACCGTTTTTCCCCATTAAACGATCAAATGAATACTGAATATCCTCAACAGTTAAATCCTCACCATTATGAAATTTCACACCCGGACGAATTGTGAATGTATATGTTAAACCATCCTCAGATATTGCATAGCTTTCGGCTAACCCTTCTTTTAAAGTTCCATCTGTTTCCGGTGCCATTAGTCCTTCAAAAATATTGAGAATCATTTGGTACGAAATAGATGCTGTTGCCTTATGTGGATCTAAAAAATCTGGATCGTCATTTATACGTACTACGATGTCTTGAGGTAAATCTGCTACGGACTTTCCTTTAGAACTTGCATCTTTTTTGTCATCATTTGAACAGGCACTAATTAGTAAAACTACTATCAATGTCAACAAAAGCATTAACCAATTGTTCTTCAGCCTCATGGCATTTCCCCCTATCCCCTATGTGCTCATTATTTGAATGCTTTTATAGCTTTCTACTTCAGCTAATTTATCAGCAGCTGTAATGCCAGTAATAATCGCTTCCTCCATAGCTCTTGTAGCCAAATGACCCAAATAGTCAACTGGGTATCTTTTATCTCCCGTGCCAAGCACGAAAATCGTATCTCCATCCAACATTGTGTGTACAGGATAAATTGTTCTTGCGAGAGCATTTTGTGTAAGTTGGGCTATTTTTTTTGCCTCTGCTTTTGTCAGTTTGGCATTCATTGCAATGACACCGATGGTCGTATTCGTACCAGATAATCCTTCCGATTGCACATGCTCCTCTAAATAAGCACAGCAATCAAGCCATTCCTCTGTTTGTGGATTCCTTGCACCTGCTAGTGTTTCTCTTGTATTAGGATCTTTCACATCCCCAACAGCGTTGACAGCCACAATGGCGCCAACTACAACATCCACTTTACCAGCTATAGAAGCGCTGCCTAGACCACCTTTCATACAAAATTGAGGACCTGCCAATTTCCCTACAGTAGCACCATAACCAGCTCCTGTATTACCATTTGCAAATGGACCAACAACCGCACTCTTAGCCGCTTGATAGCCCATTGGAGCAGTAGGTCTTGTCTTAGGATCACCAATAAATAAATCGAACAGCACCGCACTTGGAACAATTGGAATTGTTGCAACACCTGCATCTACACCAACACCCTGCTCCTCTAAAAATTGCATTACTCCTGTCGCAGCATCCAATCCGAATGCACTTCCTCCTGACAAGCAAATCCCATGAACATGATCAATTTCGTTAATAGGATCAAGTGCATCAGTCTCTCGAGTCCCTGGCGCTGAGCCTCTTACATCGACACCGCAAACTGCACCATTTTCCACTAAAATCGCTGTACAACCTGTAATGCCTTCTCTATTTTCTGCATGCCCAACTTTAACGCCAGGCACATCTGTAATATTTCCAAACATAATACACACCTCGTTCGAAAAACTAAATTTTCAGTTTACTTATCGTATAAAAAGCACGCTACCCGTTGATGTTTATTCTCTTCCAGAAGCACAGGTCGTTCTTGACGACATCTTTCCATCACATACGGACAACGTGTATGAAACACACAGCCTACTGGAGGATTCATAGGACTTGGTAATTCACCCTGTAACGGTATTTCTTGTTTCGGTTGATCAAAATTAATAACTGGAATGGCTGAGAGCAACGCCTTCGTATATGGATGCAGAGGATTCTCATATAATTCTTTCTTTGCGCCAATTTCCACTACTCTCCCTAAATACAGCACAGCCACTCGATCGCTAATATGCTTCACAACACTTAAATCATGAGAAATAAATAAATAGGTCAACTGAAATTCATCCTGTAAATCCATCATTAAGTTTAAGACCTGTGACTGCACTGAAACATCTAGCGCAGATACAGGCTCATCCGCAATGATGAACTCTGGATGAATAGCAAGAGCCCGTGCAATCCCGATTCGTTGTCTTTGACCTCCCGAAAATTCATGCGGAAACTTTTGCATAGCATCCTCTGGTAGACCTACCTTTTTTAAAAGCTCCTTTACACGTTCTTTGCGTTGCTCTTTCGTTAATGTTAATTGCAGCTTCATCGGTTCTTCAATAATGGTACCTATTCGCATACGAGGATTGAGTGATGCAAAAGGATCCTGAAAAATCATTTGCATTTGATTGCGATAGGTTTGCAGCTTACTGCCCTTTAACTGCTGAATGGGCTGTCCATTATATAAAATTTCTCCCTCGGTCGGTTCGACAAGTTTTAAAATAGTTCGGCCAAACGTCGATTTTCCGGAGCCGGATTCTCCTACAATACCAAGCGTCTCGCCACGAAAAATTTCAAGCGAAATATCATCGACTGCTTTAATGACTTTTTTCTCTTCCTTCATCGACTTCCGTCTCACAGGAAAGTAGGCTTTTAAATGATTAATTTCAAGCAAAACTTCTTTCTTGGTCATGATCAAGCGCCCCCTTCTCCGTAAATAAATGACAGCGCACTTTATGTTCGTCTTGAATATGGATTACCTCTGGTAGCACCTCGTGGCAATGTTCCATCGCAAATGGACAGCGTGGTGCAAAACGACAGCCCTCTGGTAACGCATAAGCTGATGGAACAGTACCCGGGATTGAGGGCAACCTTTTAACATCTGTGTCTAGATTAGGCATTGATTTTAAAAGAGCAGTTGTATACGGATGCTTTGGATTCGTAAAAAGCTCTCGCACTGGTGCTTCTTCTACGATTTGTCCCGCATACATGACCATAACGCGATCTGCTGTTTCTGCTACAACGCTCATATCATGCGTAATAAATAATATGGCTGAATGATGTTCTTCCTTCATCTTCATCATAAGCTTTAAAATTTGTGCCTGTACGGTTACATCAAGTGCAGTTGTTGGCTCATCAGCAATCAGCAGCTGAGGGTTATTAGACATTGCAATCGCAATCATGACACGCTGGCGCATCCCACCTGATAATTGGTGCGGATATTCAGCAATAACCTTTTCCGCATTGGCAATACCAACTTCTTTTAACAGCTGTAGAGATTTCTCCCACGCCTCTTTTTTTGGAATCCTTTGATGTCTTCGAATCCCTTCCATCATTTGATTACCAATTGTAAAAACTGGATCTAATGATGTCATCGGCTCTTGAAAAATCATACTAATTTCATTGCCTCTTATAGTGCTCATCTCTTTATTTTTATAGTCTAAGAGATTTTTACCATTCAGTTTAATGGTACCAGCTGTAATTTCTCCTGGTGGAATGGGCAGTAATCGCATAATTGATAACGATGTAATACTTTTACCGCTTCCAGACTCACCTACAAGCGCAACTGTTTCCCCTTTACGAATCGTAAAGCTCACATCATCAACAACTTTCGCCTGCTTACCATTTTTCAGATGGAATATAATTTTTAAATGATTTACTTCTAGTAGCACCTTATTTTCTTTTGACTGATCCATATGCATTCCTCCATCTCACATTAGATTTGGTGGTGCATAGCGTATTGCGATATTTTTCATTTGCGTATAATTTCTTAAAGCGACAAAACCTTTTTCTCGACCAATGCCACTCTTTTTATAGCCACCAAACGGCATTTGAATTCCGCCCGCTGCCCCATAGTTATTAACAAACACTTGTCCAGCTTTTACACGGCTTGCGACATAATGTGCAGTATCTAAATCCTTCGACCAAACCCCTGCAACTAAGCCGTAGTCTGTACTATTCGCTAGGGCAATTGCTTCCTCAACCGTCGTAAACGACAATACAGTCAACACCGGTCCGAAAATTTCCTCCTGTGCAAGTGTATCGTTAGCTTCTACCCCTGCAAGTATTGTTGGTTCAACATAATATCCTTTTTCATAGCCCTCAATCGTCAGTGTTTCACCACCTGTGATCACATATCCATCTTCCTTCGCCTTTTGCAGCAGTGTGGAAATCTTCGTATATTGTCGTTCATTTAGAAGTGGCCCCATATCAACGTCAGCCTCACCTGGCCCCACTTTTAATGCTTGGAATTTTTGCACTAATTGTGCAATGAATTTTTCTTTAGCGCGCTCTTCAATTAGTAGTCTGGCCCCCGCAGAGCATGTTTGTCCGGCATTCTGAATAATGGCACGTACTACCCCCTCAAGCGCTTGTTCCATATTGGCATCCGCAAAAACAATATTCGGTGATTTCCCACCAAGCTCTAACGTCACAGGTACAACATTTTCAGCAGCTGATTTCATCACTGCAATGCCTGTTGGAACAGAACCTGTGAACGTAATATGATTGATATCTGGATGAGATGTTAAATACGGCCCTACATCACGGCCTAAGCCTGTAATATGCTGAAAAATACCTCTTGGCAATTTATCCGCAAACCATTCCGTTATGGCATGTGTAGTTAATGGTGTGTCCTCCGCACTTTTAACAATTACTGCATTACCAGTAGCAATTGCAGCTGCTACACTTCTCGCTGTGATTTGAATAGGATAATTCCAAGGCACGATATGTACGGTAATTCCAACAGGCTCCAACACTACCGCATTTAAAATACCGTCTTCAATGGGAATCGTGTCCCCCATTACTTTATCAGCAGCTCCACCATAAAACTCAAAATAGCGAGCTGCCGCTTCAATATCGGCTCTTGCTTGGGTTAACGGCTTTCCAACATCACGACATTCTAATATACTCCATTCCTCTGCATGCTTGCGTATATAATGGGCGAATTCAACAAGTAGCTGTCCTCGTTCATAAGCCTTTATTTTCCGCCACTCTTCACTTTCAAACGCTACACGTGCAGCATGTACAGCCTCGTCGACATGAGTTTTACTCGCATTCGTAATCTGGGCAATGACTTCACCAGTAGAGGGGTTCATAACATCTAATATGGCCTCCTCCATACTACCGTGAATCCACTCACCATTAATAAACATCGGAATTTTTTTCACCATTATCCCTCCTATAGTCCACGACCACCGTCTACATGTAAGGTCGTTCCTGTAACCATGCCCGCTGTATCAGAAAGTAAATAACTTACTGCTCCTGCAATGTCTGATGGATTCACTAATCGTCCAAGGGGGACCGATTGAACAAAGACATGCTGCTTTGTTTGCTCGATGTCCGCTCCTTGTGCCGTAAATTGACCAAGCATCTGAGTATCGGCTGGCCCTGGATGAATCGTATTAACACGTATTTGGGACGGCGCTAGTTCAATAGCTAAAGCACGTGTAAAGCTCTCCGCCGCCCCTTTAGAAGCAATATAAGCCTGTAACCCTGGGCGTGGACGTACAGCAGAAATGGAAGCGATTGTGACAATTGAACCTTTTTGCCGCTGCTTCATGTAAGGAACGACTGCCTTTGTTGTAATAAATAAGCTTTTAACATTGACATCCATTAACCGATTCCACTCGTCCATCGTTACTTGCTCAAGCGGTGTTGCTGACTGCGCAATACCGAGCGCATTGACAAGTCCATCAATCCGACCATACTTGTCAAAAACCTGCTTGAACACTTCGTTCACGCGTTCCTCTTGCAAGACATTGACTTCAAAGCATTGCAATGCATCCTGTGCTAAATCGTTTAGAGAAGCTACTGATAAATCGAGCCCTACTACAAAATTGCCTTTTGCAAGCTGTTCCTGAATTATAGCTTTCCCCATACCGCCCCCTGCACCTGTGACGATAATAACCTGTTGTTCTGCTGCCATGCTATACACCCCTTGCCGCTAAATTCATTTTAATAATCTCCTGACAAATCGCATCACCCATTTGTGCTGTTGTAGCCTGTCCACCAATATCTGCAGTTTTCACAACACCTTCTCGAAGAACCGTCTCTATCGCATGAACAATTAACTGTTCTATATCCGGTCTTCCGATATGTCCGAGTAACAAAGCAAGTGACCAAATTTGTGCAATTGGATTTGCTATGCCCTTTCCTGCAATATCTGGTGCGGACCCATGCACAGGCTCAAACATTGATGGGAATTCTTTCTCCGGATTTAAATTAGCTGACGGTGACAATCCAAGTCCCCCAACAATGGCTGACCCTAAGTCTGATAAAATGTCTCCGAATAAATTGGAGGCAACTACAACCTGAAAATCTTGTGGTCGCTCTACGAAATAAGCTACTAAAGCATCGATATAGATAGATTCTAACTCTAGTGCTGGTGAGCTTTGTGCTAGAATTCTCTTAGCATGCTCATCCCAGAACTTCATTGAATGGATAATTGCATTCGATTTTGTCGCACTCGTAATTTTTGTTTTGCCATTTTTATAGGCATAATCACAGGCGGCTTGGACAATTTTTTCTATACCGATTCGTGTCATAATCGTATTTTGAATCGTCATTTCCTGAGGTTGATTATGATAAATTCGCCCACCACTATCGGAATATTCCCCCTCCGCATTTTCCCGGAAAATGACAAAATCAATATCCCTTCCGTTGGCAAGCGGTGAGGTAATGCCAGGTAGTGATTTAATCGGACGGAAATTAACATATTGCTGGAAGCCTTTTCGTATTGGCATAATTAATTCCCATACTGTCACATCATCTGGAACACGAGCATCTCCAATAGCCCCAAATAATATCGCATCAAATTCTTTTAGAATGTCTAATGCATTGTCAGGCATCATTCGACCGTGCTTGAGGTAATAATCCGAGCTCCAAGGAAAAATTGTTGTTTCTATTTGTAAAGATGAATCGTGTTCCTGAAGAGAAATTAATACCTTTAGTGCTTCCTCCATTACTTCTTTTCCAATGCCATCGCCTGGAATAACTGCAATCTTTGTGTGAGTCAATGTGCATCACCTGCTAAAAACTTTAATGCTGCCAAACGGTAAATGGCCGTTGTTTCTGCTAATTCTTCGATATCGACATATTCGTCAATTTGATGGGGAATGTCACGATCACCCGCTCCAACGGTAACTATTGGTATTCCATGTACATGAAGGAACGTTCCATCTGTAGCCCCTGGGACACCATTATATTTCGGCTCTTTTCCCGTTACCTCAGCGACTGCTTCATAAATAGCTTGTACAACTGGATCATCCTTGTCTGTTGCTGTTGCGGGACGGTTATCAAGCACTGTTAGTTCAACTTTGAAATCAGGATCATCTGCTTGCAGACGTTTAATAATTGCATCAATCTTTCCGAGAAGCTCATCATGATCCTGCGCAGGAACTGTACGAATATCAAGCGTCGTCATACAATGATCAGGAATGACATTAATTTGCGCATCTCCTTTTACAGGTGCTCGTAAAATCGTTGGTGTAATAGACGGCCAATTAAGCATCGGATCACGCCCTAAACGTGCTTGCTCTTCTTTTTCTAATTTTTCAAGCTCCACGATAAAACGTGCCATGCGCCAGTTCGGGTTAATGCCACTCCAAGAAATTGCACCGTGCGCCATTTTACCGAAAATATCTACTTTCAAGCGAATTGCCCCACGCTGCGCGATACAGACATTGTTTTCCTCTGGCTCACAAATAATTGCTCCATCCACATCATCTGCCCAGCCATTTTTTATAAAATGTTTAATACCAAGCATCAATCCTTCTTCATCACACGGAATACATAAAATAATCTTGCCTGTAAATTCATCCTGATCCAGTAACAACGACTGACAAGCTGTAATCATACACGCAAGATTTCCTTTTGTATCATTTGTACCTCGACCATACATTCGACCATCAATAATTTCTGCACCGAATGGATCGTACGTCCATGCTTCTCGATTTCCTTCAGTAACGACATCTGTATGTCCCTCAAAGAGTAGTGTTTTTCCTGGCTTACCCGAATCAATAATACCGATTACATTCGGCCTACCTGGCAAAACCTCCTCCACATGTGTTTCAATCCCGATATCACGTAAATATTGAGCGACATAATTCGCGACTTCTTGTTCATTGCCATTTGGATCATCTTCTCGATAAACGCTTTCTATTCGTACTAGCTTTTGTGTAAGCTCAATAACTGCCTCGCGGTCACGTAAATAAGATTCCGTTGTCTTTAAACTAGTTACTGTCATCCATAAGCCCCCTCTGTTTATATAATATTCTAGAGATCAATTATGCCTCGGCATAATTGCGTCCGGAATCGGCTTTGTGCTTAGGCCTGCAAATGTTTTTTGTGCGAAAGCGTAGTGCGTAGCGGCAGCAACAGATGTTTATTGCGCGAAAGCGTAGCGGCAGCGGCACAGATGCAGGTCAGTTAGCCGTTATCGCATGAATGCGATGATTTTAGGCTAACATCCTTTATTGAACTCCTTTCCGATTCCGTGACATCCGCCGGAGGCTTTAGGCCAACACGAAGTTGGTCACTCAGTCGTGTGTTGTTGCTGTTGCTGTCGCTACGCTTTCGGTACAAAAGACATTTGCTAAATGAAGTTAAATTATTCTATCATTGTCCTATTAAACAAGTATTAGACAATTTGTTAATAATATATAAAATGCTTTTAACTTTATGTTTAGTAGTGAAAAGCTAGAAAACACAAAATAATATATATTATGTTATTTTTCGATAAAAAGAGACTTAAGAGAGGCTCAATAATATAATTATTGTCCTATCAACATAACGTGTGGTTGATTTCCGTTCCGATTGAGCGCTTTGCCGCTGACGCCTCGCTTTCGCGCAGTTAAAACATTTGTTGCTGACGCTTCGCTTTCGCACAGTTAAAACATTTAATGATTTTAAAGGGGGCCTAACCACAGGTGGATACGAGGAAACGTATGACTGGACACAAAATGTTAGAGCTACGACTTTTGAAGATTTAAGGAGAACATTAGAGGATTTAGTGAAAGTCTGTTTTTGAAAAGATTGTTACTATTCAACTAACGCTGCAAGTTAGTTCAATGAGAGAAGAATATTTCTTATATCGCGTTTGAAAGAAAATATTCAGTAAGGTGGGGCGTTCTGAGGTGAGAAATTAATAAAGGGTCACTCTGCTGGAAGTGACCCGAAGTATAACTATACGATACTTTTGAACTTATCTAGTTTCTTAACTTTCATTGAAGCTACTTCTCCAAAATGCTTACAAATAGATAAAATCATTGGTGAACCCGAAAAATTTAGCTTAACGAGCCTAATTGGTTTTACATTTGCATAAGATCCGCCTAATTCACCTTGGGAAACGAATCATTACCACAAGTCTTACTAACTAAATTATTCCCCCCCATTTTCACTACTTCTTACGAATATCAGGAATATACGAAGAATCATGCTTTAACAGGATGCGCCTTATTAATGAACCTTTGTACCAAACGTTAAAGTGTCTGTGTCGTGAAGTTACTCTAATCTACTAAAAATTAGTTAGTGGATATGGCCATTAAATCATCATTTTCTAGCCAGTGTTTACCGCCGAGAAAATCAACTAAATAAAGCGGTTTGTAGTTGTTATTAATAGTAGTATAGATTACTTCACCCGTTATCTTTAAGGCGGATATTATCACTTGTGATCTGATAGGATATTTAATATCGACGCATTCCTTTAGAACAAGGATGAATTGTTCCATAGAGCAAACACCAGTCTGGAAGATACGATGATTATCATCGGTCTCAATGTGGTATATAACTCCCCCGTCTTTTAATACATCGATTACGATTATATGTTGGAATTGACCAACTGAACGAGTAGCAGAAAATCTACATCCGGTAACAGCTCGGTGGAAAGGTTCTTCTTTATCCGGATGATACAAGCTTCTCTCTACTTGCTCCCAACCACTTTCTGTAAGGGCATTCTCAATATAACTAAAGATAGGGACGTATCGAATTGGGTTTTCTAGTATGAATTGTTTTATTTCTTCAAGTTCTTGAGCGAATGAGTTGTCGAAATTAGTTTCATCAAAATCTCCCTCGGAAAACTTTTTAGTCAAATCTTTCATTTGACTTCTAAACTGTTGGGGGGGGATAAGCTCTGTAATGGCCCCTTCATATTTAATTAGTTCAGATGTTTGGGTATTACCTGATGGATCGAACAAGTATCGTTTGCCTAAATAAGATGTTTCTAAATATACCTTTAATAGTTTCATTTGCAAAACTCTGTTGTGTTGTATTATTGGGCGCCAAATTGCAATGATGTCATATCCAAAGACTTCATTCATTGCTAAGGCAAATATAAGGCTACGGTTAAGACAATAATCCAATAATGTTCTTCCTGTAGCGCCTACTCTAATTTCATTTAAAGGCAAGTCTACGAAATCGTATTTCAACTGCACTTATCTTCCCTCCTTAAAAACTATAATCTTGTCTTATTTGTCATTTGTTATTATTTATTATGCACTTTGCTCTTATAGCTTAAATTTCAAGGGTACCGATATACAATATGCCACCGCTCTCCTATGTTCCTGTTCTCCTGTTCCACTATAAAATAACTTATGAGATTTCAATGTATGAAACTTATGAAAAAAACATGACTGAAAGAAAATCAAAGCGAAACTCCTTGATCTTAGGAAGTAATTTTTCCATTTTATTTACTTCTTTTGGATATAGGTCTTGTTTCATTGCCTTCATAAGGCTAGTTGATCTGCTTTCTCCAATTCTCCGACTGCTTCATACACATATCTCCAAATTATTGAACGCCTCCTGAAAATGCATTAAAATCAACCATAATCAGTATTTTCTAGGAAGCCGGCCTAATGAAAAAACGGAATTGAAATATAAAAAAACCAGCATCTATTTTGAATTGCTCAAATAGATGCTGGCTGTTTCGTTTTATTGCTGGCGAGACTCTGTCATTTGCTTCCAAACAGAACCTTTTGCTTCCTCACCCTGTTCGATGCGGGCAATCGCCATTTTTACTTGTAGCTTTACTTCAAATTCTTTATCTTCTGCAGCAACCTTTAATGCTGCTAATGATTTCTCAGTGCCGACCTCATATAAGTACATAGCTGCACGCCAACGAACAAGTTTGTTTTTATCCTGTAATGCTTGTTGCATCGCATCTTCAAATTCTACGAAGCCGAGGTCACTCATACAATCTCCTGCAGTTCGACGGACCGCTGCACTTTTATCCTGTAATGCCTTTTCCAAATATGGCACGACTGCCACATCTTCAATCATTCCTAAATAAACGGTTGCAAGTCGACGAATAGACATTTGCTCATCTTGTAACGCCAAATCTAAAAGCGGTAAATCATCTAGCTCTGGATCTGCCATTTGATCTAGCAATTGGAAACGTTTTTCCCATTCTGGTTGCTTAAACTGTGCAACAGTAATTTTTAGTTTAGCTGGCTTCATAATAATTTTCTCAGAATCATTAATCGTTGCAATAATCTCCGCTAAACGTTCCTCGGAATATGTCACATCGATTTCTTGTTTTACTGCTTCCGCAATTTCCTCAAGCTCCCCATAACGTACGCCGTAGTCGATCCACTTACGTTGGAAAATATAGTTTTCATCAACGGCAGTCTCAATAATTTTATTAAAAGCTTCCACAAAGCGATTACCACAGCTTACACGGTGCTCGCTTTGATTATCAAATACTTTTACTTGAAGTGGTACTTGCTTATAAAATTGCACGTGAACATACACTTCACCATAAAATTCATTGGCTACTTGTTCTTTGTTTACGTCCTGTACGTCTTCCCCTAATACTTGGCGAATGCTTGCTAAAATACCTTCCCATGCATACTTTGCGTTACGCTCAACTGCGAAGAAATCTGCTACATGATAAACGCCTTTAACACCTTCAATTGCTAAAATGGCTGCTGCTTCACCAGTAGCTTCATCTTTATTATCCTTTGTAAAATTATAGCTTTTACCAAAAGGTAACTCCGTATCAACGACAATCTTCATAGAATTAGGACTTGGTGTCGGTTCAATTGTAATAATCTTCATGTCTATCGCTCCTTATCCGTTTACGATTTCATCTAAATACGACCATCTTTCAATAAGGTGTTCATATTGTGCATTTAGCTCATCCAGCTTCGCCGTTAACTCCTGTAGCTTTGTAAAGTCAGCACCAGCGTTGGCGATACCTTCTTCTGTCTCCATTATCGCTGTTTCTGTCTTCTCTATTTCATCAGCGATAGTTTCCCATTCTTTTTGCTCTTTAAAAGATAATTTTTTCTTGTCTGATTTAGGCTTTTCTGTCTTTGTTTTTTCGACTTTTGGAGTCTCTACTTTTACAGTTGCTTCCTGTTCACGCTTTAGTAAATATTCACTGTAAATATCAAGCATCTCTTCAACATGCCCAAGACCATCTAAAATCCACAGCTTTTTCGCGATTCGATCTAAGAAAAAGCGATCGTGGGATATAGTTATAACGACACCAGGGAAATGCTCAATGAAATCCTCAAGCACACCTAATGTTTCAATATCTAAATCATTTGTAGGCTCATCTAGTAACAGTACGTTTGGTTGCTCCATTAATAATCGTAATAAATGCAGACGTTTACGCTCACCACCTGATAATTTACCGATAGGTGTACCGTGAGCATTGAGTGGGAATAAGAAACGCTCGAGCATTTGAGCAGCCGAATAACGTACACCCTCTGCATCTGTAATATCATTTGAAGCTTCTCGGATATATTCAATCATGCGCTCATTTTCATTCATTTTAGGTAAAGTTTGTTTGAAATGCGCTAACTTCACTGTCGAACCAACAAGAATTTCACCAGCATCAGGTGACAGCTCGCCTGCTAGCATATTCAATAATGTTGATTTTCCTACACCATTAGCCCCGATAATACCGATTCGATCGCCCTGCTGTAGTAAAAATGAAAAGTTTTCAAGGATTTTTTGATGGCCAAATGCCTTTGAAATATTTTCAGCCTCTAAAACCTTCCGACCTAGACGCGTTGTTGCTAGTCCCATTTCAAGAGAAACATCCTCAGATTTACGCTCCAAGTTCTCCTCTAAGTGCTCGAAGCGCTGGATACGTGCCTTCTGCTTCGTAGAACGCGCCTTTGCTCCACGACGAATCCATTTTAATTCTGAGCGATAACGGTTACGGTCTTTTTGTGCCGAGGCTGCTTTCATTTCCTCACGAATAGCACGTGCTTCTAAATAATCCCCATAATTCCCAGTATGTCGGTATAATGTTTGATCAGCTAGCTCGTAAATATGAGTAGACAGCTCATCTAAGAAATAACGATCATGGGTAATAAATATAACTGCTCCCTTTAATCGTAAAACCATTTCCTGTAGCCACTCAGTTGATTGCACATCCAAATGGTTGGTAGGCTCGTCCAATAAATAAAGATCTGCCGGCTCAATTAATACTTTTGCTAAAGCAACGCGCTTTTGCTGACCGCCTGAAAGTGTTAAAACTTCTTTATCAAACATTTCAATTCCAAGCTTCGTAAGGGCGGTTTTAGCAAGTGCATTGACATCCCATGCCTGCTCCTCATCCATACGATGCTGCAAACTAAATAACGTTTTTTGTAAACTTTCTGAAGTCGGGTTTAACGCAAGTGCAGCAACCGTTTCCTCATATTCACGATTAAGTTTTAAAATAGGTGAATCCCCTGCAAACACTGCCTGTAACACCGTTACTCCGCTTTCAAAAGTAGGCTCCTGTGGTAAATAAGCTACACGGTATTTATTTGGGCGGTCAACATTCATTGCATCCGCTTCGATTTCACCAGCTAAAATAGAAAGCAATGTAGATTTACCAGTACCATTAATACCAATTAACCCAGCTCGCTCCCCTTCATAAATCGTAAATTCAATATTTTGAAAGAGCGTTTTATCGCCCACTGTTTTCGTTAAATTTTGTACTATTAAATGACTCATTACACTTGTCCATCTCTTTCATTTAGGTGTTGTTTAGTGACCATACTACTTTTTATATGTAGTTTATTATTGATATCCATTTTTATCATAACACCAAATGACAGGTAAACAAAGGACAACAAACTCTTGTTAGCTATCTAAAAAAATGCCTTCTCCATTAACTGCAAAATGAAGAAGAGCGAGGGTATGTAAAAAATTTCTTGAAAATCTCAAAAAAAAATCCGGATAGAACATAATTCTATCCGGATACAGAAGCTAATTATTTCACCAATAACCTAGAAGCTTCCACCATAATCCTCCTACTACAACAAAGATCAGAATGGTAACAACTGATACTACAAATCCAACTGTCCACCATTTTTTTTGGTCAATATAACCTGCACCAAAGAAGACCGGTGCTGGGCCAGAACCATAATGAGTAGTGGCGCCAAATAAATTACTAAATGCCGCTAATAATATAGCTGCTAACATGGCAGGTGCTCCCGCTTGCAACATAACAGATAAAAATGCTGCATACATCGCACTAATATGCGCAGTGGAACTCGCAAAGAAATAATGAGAATAGAAATAAACTAAAGCTAATATGAGAACAGCCCATATCCAACTATACCCAGATACAAGTCCACCAACTTCATTACTAAACCACGGAATCAACCCCAGTTTGTTCATAAATGATGCCATCATAAATAGCGTTGCAAACCAAATTAGTGTATCCCATGCTCCTTCTTCCTTTTTAATATCTGCCCATGTTAATACATCTAACAATAACAGCAATGAAAGACCTATAAGAGCTGCAGTAGTAGCACTAATGCCTAAGTAATCTCCGCCAATCCATAACGACAGCACAACTACAAATACTACGATCATTCGTTTTTCAGAACTTTTCAGAGGACCAAATTCCTCCAGCTTCTTCTTAGCGATAGCTGCTGCCTCTGGTGTTTCCTTGATTTGAGGCGGGTAAATTTTATAAATTACATAAGGAACAACGATTAAAGCTGTTAACCCTGGAACAATCATCGCCATTGCCCAACCAAACCAAGTAATAGTTACTCCAGCTGAATCACTTGCTAGCTTAACAATTAAAGGATTCGCTGCCATAGCTGTCATAAACATAGCAGACGTTATTAAATTCCCTTGAAAGCCTACTTTCAAAAGAAAGGCACCCATCTTACGCTCTGTCCCGTCTTCTGGTTTAGATCCGAAAGTATGAGATAATGACTGAATGATTGGGAATATAACACCACCAGCACGAGCTGTATTACTAGGAATAGCTGGCGCTAATATTAGGTCACTCGCTAGTAAAGAGTAAGACAGACTCAAAGTTTTTTTCCCAAAAAGACGAACAAATACATAAGCAATTCGTTCCCCTAGCCCCGTTTTAATAAATCCACGAGAAATAAAGAAGGCAATGACAATAAGCCAAATCGTTGAATTACCAAAACCGCTTAATGTCTCTTCAATAGTTAATGTATTTGTTATTGCAATCATAGCCATAGCAATAAATGATACAGCTCCCATTGGTAACGGTTTCGTTATAAATCCAATGATGGTCGCAACAAAAATAGCAAACAGATGCCACGCTTTTTCCTCTACTCCTGAAGGTACTGGACAAAACCAGATAGCCACGCCAACAGCAAGGGAAATGAAGAAAGGGATCCATTTGACTGCGCTTTTTGTTTCTTTCATGATGTTAAAACTCCTTTGACGGTTACCCCAATGTATTTAAAAGGAGATTTCTCCCACGATCTAATATTTGAATTACCTAATTCAAGTTCCCCATTGTCGAAAAAACATTAGTAATTATATATGCTTTATGTAATGAATGAAAAGAATTTTAACTTATTACTAAGAAAAAAAATGATCTGAATTCAGAAATATTTACCTTTTTGTTCAAATTATTGGTAAAAATATACTTTTTATATTATAGCGTTTTTACAATATCGATTAATTAAAGTTAGCATGCGCAAGATTCACTGAAAAGATACACATAGCGCTAAAAATCCGTTGCCTATTGAAATAGACAACGGATTTTTTATAGCATGTGTAATTACTTACCTATTTCATTTTGTAATTGCTCTAAAAACTGTACCATAAATTGATGGCGTTCATTAGCCATTTGCTTGCCCTTCTCTGTAATCATTAAATCCTTCAGCAATAATAACTTCTCATAAAAGTGGGTAACTGAGGATGTATTTTTATTGCGATATTCCTCCTCTGTCATATCCGTACGAGCATCCTCTTCCTTATCGTAAAGCTTCCGACCTTTTGCTCCACCAAAAGCAAATGTGCGCGCAATACCGATTGCTCCAATCGCATCTAAGCGATCTGCATCTCGTACTATTTTCGCCTCGATAGAAGTTGCTTCTAGCTCATTGCCACCATTAAACGACACTTGTGCGATGCAATCTCGAATATGTTGCTTCTTCTCCTCGCTCAAAGACAGCTCGGCAATTAGCTTATTCTCTTGCTCCTTGCTATCGGTATACTTTTTATCACTAACATCATGCAACAGCACAGCAATTTTCACGACCTCTGCATCGGCTTCTGGCTCCGTATGTAAAATCGCTAACGCATTTTGATAAACACGTTCAATGTGTTGAAAATCATGACTAGCATCAAATTGCTCGTATATCCCTCGTACTTTGTCCATTAAATTGTTCATATTCTTTGTTCAGTCCCTTCATACTTTATTATACGGTATTGCTTAGACTAGTTGTTAATTAAGTAACCTCCGTGCTTAATAAAATAACAACATGATTAGTCGATTTCAATTGACTAACTTTTCAGAATATTGTATGATAAATGTACAGAACAATTATTTTTGTTCTGTTGGCTCACTATTTCAGTGATGTACAAGAACTATGTTTTGACAGATTAAACAACTTCAGCGGGCTTTACAATTAAATACTGTGTTGAAAGATGACGTGCGTATAGTGAAAACCAATCATCTAAAACAAATAAAAGTGAACACTTTCCCTTAGAAATTCTTTGTTTTAACCCGCATAGTGAATGTACATGACGAGATAAGTGAACAAACAATTACTTGTTTTCACGACCAAGAAAGCTTTGAGCATATGTCGCAAGCGTGTGATATTTTTATCATTAATCGGTGTTACCTTCTTCTATTCATTATCTTGAATATGTGTGAACGTAACTCCTCACATTAATGGCAAATAGCATACCAGTTACTTGCCAACATTTTGCGAAAAGTTAAATCGTCAGAGTCGTGCAAACAAAACTAGAGAATTCTTTTTTAGGCAACAATTTTTCCGAATTTTATTTAAGCCGTAAATGAAGTATTAAGTTATGAAGGAAGTAGGAACGATAGTTATGTTATGTAATACCAACCCGCTGAAGAAACAATAAAAGCTGCCCATCTTATTTTTTTGTAGATGATGGCAGCTTTTATTTTTCTTCAATTTCCATTTTAAAGACATTCTCCTATCTCGCTTTCATGATTTTGAATTAGCCTTTCTCTCATCTTCCAAAATCAGTGGATAAGAGCATGAAAAAGGCACCATCGTCCTAAAAATCACTATTTAGATTAACTAAATTGCCTATTTAATGTTTTCATCCTTCTATCCAACTTAGCATCAGCATACTAAAACAAGACAGCTCATATATTCTAGTATGAGAGGATGATCATGTTGAAAAGCTTGTTAAATGTAAACCTGTTAGAAAACATATATCAAATATCTATAGCATTCCTTCTCTTATGTTCAATTTTTTCTGTGAGACTTTTAAAAATTTTAAAGCGTGAAAGAAAACTTTCTTTTTTTGAGAATATAATGAATATAATCATTCGAATTGCAATTTTTTTATGGTTAGCTAGTTTCTTCCTTATTGAATATGGGGGCTATTAATTTTCTTCCCCCTTTTTCACAAGAACTATAATGCCTTGACATAATTCAGTGATATCCACATGAGGCTTAACTTCTTTCATCGAATGTTTGGACATTCTCAAAAAAAGTTAAAAAAGCTGCCCTTCATAACTTAAAGGAGCAGCTTTTACATTTATATATTCTTTTGTATTTTTTTCAATCTAGAACAATCCTACTGCATGTCCTTCATTATCCACGTCCATACGTAAGGCAGCTGGTGCTTTTGGTAAACCTGGCATTGTCATAATATCCCCAGTTAAGCAAACTAAGAAGCCTGCACCAAGTTTAGGAATGACTTCGCGAATGGTGATTGTAAAGCCTTCTGGACGTCCTAAAAGACTTGGTTGGTCTGATAAAGAATATTGCGTTTTCGCCATACAAATCGGTAGTGCATCCCAGCCGAATTTTTCGATTTGGGCGATTTGCTTTTTCGCCTGATCGGTAAATTGCACATCTTTCCCACCGTAAACTTTTTGCACAATTGTACGTACTTTTTCCTCAATAGATTCTGTTACATCATATAAAGGTGAGAAATTGTTATCTTCATCAAGAACAGCTAGCACTTGTTCAGCTAAGCCTAGACCGCCTTTTCCGCCTTCCTCCCAGACATTTGTACGTGCTATACGAACATGATTTTCTTTACACCAATTCAGGACTGCTTCTAACTCAGCCTCTGTGTCCGTAATAAAACGATTCAAAGCAATAATCGGTTCAACGCCAAATGTACGAACTGTCTCGACGTGTTTAGCTAAGTTTTCAATTCCTTGTAGAAGTGCTTCAACATTTTCGCCGATAAGTGACGTTTTCGCTACACCGCCATGCATTTTTAATGCACGAATTGTAGCTACGATTACAACTGCACTTGGTTTAAAGCCCGCTTTACGCGCTTTAATATTCATAAATTTTTCAGCGCCTAAATCTGAACCAAAGCCCGCTTCTGTCACAACGATATCTGCCAGCTTACGAGCTGTTTGTGTCGCCATAATCGAGTTACAGCCGTGTGCGATGTTGGCAAATGGTCCACCGTGAATAATGGCAGGTGTCCCCTCAAGTGTTTGCACTAAGTTTGGTTTGAAGGCATCTTTTAATAATAAAGTTAAGGCCCCTTCTACTTGAAGATCACGCACGAATACAGGCTCACGGTCAAATGTATAACCGATTACGATCCTTGCTAAACGTTCACGTAAATCTTCAATACTTGTAGCTAAACAGAAAACTGCCATAATTTCTGATGCAACAGTAATGTCAAAGCCGTCCTCACGTGGCATCCCTTGAACAGGACCACCAAGACCCACAACAACTTTACGAAGGGCGCGATCATTTAAATCCATTACACGCTTCCAAATTATACGGCGAGGGTCAATGTTTAGAGCATTTCCTTGATGGATATGATTATCAATAAAGGCTGATAATGCATTATTCGCAGTCGTAATCGCATGAAGGTCACCAGTGAAATGCAAGTTAATATCTTCCATCGGCACAACCTGTGCATATCCACCACCTGTTGCACCACCTTTTACACCCATTACAGGGCCGAGTGATGGCTCACGTAAAGCAACAACAACATTTTTATTTAATTGATGAAGTGCATCAGCAAGCCCAACCGTTACAGTTGATTTCCCTTCACCCGCTGGAGTTGGACTAATAGCTGTTACCAATACAACTTTTGCATCCTCACCATGTGCTGTTATTTTTAATGGATCAATTTTTGCTTTGTAGCGACCATACTGTTCAAGTGCATCCTCTGGAATACCTGCAGCTTTCGCTATTTCAGTAATAGGTTGCATAACCGCTTGATTAGCGATTTCCAGATCTGTTAAAGGTTGTTTTTTCGTTGTCATTTGGCATCCTACTTTCTATGTTGTTAATTTCCATTATAGACTTTATTGTGAAAAAAATCATAGTAAGTTATTCAAGCATTTCGACAATCAATTGACAACTTTGCTCAATTCATGTATGTTCTAAATGAAAATGCATTTTTTCACATTTTCACAATTTATGTCACGACTTAATTGATTTTATTCTACATTCAAGCGCATGGGAGGCGAATGCTTATGCAACAAGGAATCGTAAAGTGGTTCAATAATGAAAAAGGTTATGGCTTTATTGAATGTGATGATGGAGAAGATGTATTTGTACATTTTACAGGAATCCAAGAGGAAGGCTTCCGTACACTTGAAGAAGGTCAAAAGGTATCATTTGATGTGGTGGAAGGCAATCGAGGACCACAGGCGTCAAATGTTGCGAAAGTATAAACTCAAAGGAGCTGTTCGATGGATGAACGGCTCCTTTTTTCAGATGCTCTTAATTGTATTAGCGCCGCTTTATCTTCTAGACATTATAACTTTAGCAATTGATCCAATAAAAAGCTCCGGGAAAAACTAGCGTTTCCTTCGTTCTGCCAGTATCCTTAAGTGTAACCCCAAACGCCCCTTCATTTAAATGACCTAGTGTCATAGTAGCTGCAGCGACTTCGTCATAAAAATCCAGGCGAATATTTGGTAAATGTAAGGAAATACACTGTTCTTGTTGTTCAGGCTCTGGTAGCTGTAATACTTCCCTCCATAAATTCACTGTAGCTTGCATATTTTTCACATAAAATTGGACAGATTCCATCGAAATTGTTCGATTCGTATCAATGGCTCCATTTGCTTTTAATTGTGCAACACGTTCTTCATCTGTATCAGTCCACTCAATCAAAAACGGAAAATCGATTGCCTGCTCTGGCTTCCCAAAATGCAATAACTTCCATTCTACTACAGAGCCATCTGGTCTTGTACGACTACAAGCATCAGGTCCATATACTTCAAATCCAAGTTCACGCAAACGTTGTGCCTCTTCGTCAATATTTTTTGTACGTAATGCAATTCTTGAAAAACCATAGCGCTCATTAGCACGCTTAAACGTATAATGTAGGGAATAGGGTAATTTCACTGCATTTTCAAATAAATTACGATCATAAATTGCTATTTGCTCAATATAGTTTAATCCAAAGTAGCTTAACGTATTGTATGTCCCCCACATTGTATGTTGACCACCGTTAACTGTATGGATATTACGTTTATTTAAGAAAACCTTTGTATTTTCTGGTGATTGAACTTGATGAACTAGATGGTCAAAAAATAAAGTCATGACTGAACCCCCTTTTTTTCTCTATTATATACTTTACCTGTTAGTTTTGTTGGTTTAAAATAGATTTTAGAATATTACAACTATATAGAAGTTACTATATTTTATGATATCTTTTTTAAAATGCTCTGCAACAAAATGATTTCGATGTTAGTAGTTCATCAAAATAATTTTATTTCCATAAATCAATGAAGAGGTGATTAGAATGACAGACAAAGTAGCTGCTTTTAAACTAGCATTAGGTAATTATCCAACAGGTGTTACGGTTGTCACTGCTTGTAATGACGCAGGTGAACCTATTGGCTTAACTGTCAATTCCTTTGCGTCAGTTTCCATAGATCCACTCCTTATTTTATGGTCGCTCGATAAAAAATCACAGCTACATCCATATTTTACAGTTGCTCAAAAGTTTGCTGTAAATATTTTAGCGAGCAATCAAGAACACTTATGTACGCTATTTTCAAGTAAAATCCCTGATCGTTTCGCCCAGGCTAAATGGTCAACCACTACTTTAGGTCTACCGATTTTACATGATACTGCAGCCATTTTACAATGCAAAACATCTCAGCAAATCGATGCTGGAGATCATACAATATTTATCGGGCATGTCCTAGAAATTGAAAATGCACAGAAGGAACCTTTACTGTATCATCGCAGACATATTGGTGAAATCCCAAATAGTTTTTATGAATAGGCTATTGCAAGAAGAATATACGCAAAACCAGGATGATTCGTTGTAATCATCCTGGTTTTTGACGTCGGATCGTTGCTTTTTTATTAGGTGTGTTTCTAGAACAATCCAAATGATAGGTCCCTGATGATTTAGTTTAGCGGAAATAAATTCTGCGGCCTACAAATACTTGTTCAACAATCAATCATTATACCGCTTACTTTTTCTGTGGAAATCTCTGTTTTTCAAGTCTGTTAATTTGCACAATGACACCATCTTGAATCGTAATGTTTACTTCTCCAAATTCCAAATTTTGAATTGCCTTTGCAATTGCCTCTAGTTTTTTGTCATCTACCTTTGCCTGTTGAGTCATCCGATACACCCCTTCTTTTTAACATATTTTGAGGCCAACACGTCAATCATAACCCGCTTATTCCTTGGGAAGCTCTACTAGATTTGACCTATTCTATTTGTTATCGAAGAAGCTTCATTTTGGCCAAGTCTTCTACCACTCCCGATAAGAGAAAAATACGTTTCTTGGAAATAATTCTATAATTCAGAAAACCCATTGTCAATATAAATATTACAAAACTTAGTTGTTTACTAAGAAATAAAGGGATATGAAGTATGGCTATATTTATGCCAGTAAGTATCACTATAGACTTCACGGGGCAAAAATAAAAACTGCGCAGATCAATTTACCTCTACACAGTTTTTGTTTTAATCATATTATAAAAGATCCATTAATGCTTTCGCTGTCTTTTGCTTGCCCATAACCTTTATCGCTTCGCCTTTAGCCGGTACAATCCAGTGTGGCTCATCTCCACCATATAAAGATTGTGAGCTATTAGCTACCATAAACTGAGCGTTGGCTGTTTCCATCCGTAGTCGTGCGCGGGACAGTAAAAATTCCTCATCATCTGTTGCCTCAAGTTTAAAGCCCACTAAAGTTACTTTCGGCTGCCACTCTTTTATTTGACCTAATACTTTAGGTGCCTTTTTAAAGTGAATGATAGGTGGCTCGTCAGATGGCATTTTACCTGATTCCTCTATTAAATTCCCAGATTGGTCATACACTTTGTCAATGAGCCAATCAGAACCTGCAGCTGCCATAATAACGATATCCACCTGCTCTTCCTGAACTGCATGACGAACTTTCTCGCCTAAATCTTCAATACCTTCAAATCGAATGGTACGCATTTTATCTTTGTTTGCAGGAAGCTGTGCAAAATAACCATGCATATATAATACGTTTGCCCCAGCCGCTAGTGCCGCTTCAGCTAAATAACAGCCCATCGACCCTTTCGATAAATTCGTATGCCCACGCACACGATCCCACTTTTCAAGTGTTCCCCCACTTGTAATTAGTACGGTCTTACCTCGTAATGTCCCCATACACTCACCTTTTTCTTGAAATATACAAATACTATTTTAACGTAATGCTATGTTATGCTTCAATGTTGTTTTTATAGGGTTAGTCGCTCTCCTAAGAGTTTAATTCATATTTTGCTCTTTTAACCAGGAACTTAATATTTCCGCAAATTTCTTTGTCACTGGTGATGCCTGGTGTTTCATAGCTATTCCTATTGTACGATAGCCACCTTGTTTTAAAGGTATAGCTTTTATCGTAGGAGGTAAGTTATACGTCACTAATTTCGGTAAAATACTAATTCCAAGCTGGTGAGCAATCATTGAAATAATCCCTACCTCTTCCGATAGTTCAAAGCGAATATTTGGCTTCACGTGATATTGCTCTAACAGTACTTTTACATCATTTGTCCCTTTATATGAAGTCATGATAAATGGCATGTCTTCTAGTTCAACAATGTCAATTTCCGCTTTATTATAAAGCGGACTTTTATCGGAGACAATACACAGCAATGGATCTTGCTGAAGTTCTGTAAACTGATACTGCATAGACTTTTGACCATTTAAAAATCCTGCATCAACCTCTCCACTTAATAGCCATTGTTCAATTTCATAATAATCTCCCTCACGTAATTCGACTTGTATACCGGGAAATTGATTGTCCATAATACGAACAATTTCCGGCATCCAGTTTGAGGAAATACTTGAAATTACACCAATTCTCACTTTCCCTCGAGTAACGCCAAGTATGTGTGCGGCTTCTTGCTGTAACAGTTCTTGTGCATCTAGGACATGTCTCATTGCCCTCAGCATTGTATTACCTTCACTCGTTAACGTGACACCTGCTCGACTTCTGTGAATGAGTGCAAAGCCGAACTCCTTTTCTAAGCTTGAAACAGCATGACTTACAGCAGATTGGGTTAATCCTAATGCATCTGCTGCTTTTGTAAAGCTAGCTACCTCAGCCACTTTATTCAAAATCTCATATTTGACTAAACTCATCGCCTTGTCCTCTATATACATGAATTTTTTTAATACTAACCATTATAAACATTCGTTTTACTAATCACAATACAAGATATATAGTAAATTTTAGAATAAAAACTGTTTTAGTACACAGATTGTAGGTGAGCAAATGAGTATCCAAGGAAAAGCAAATTTATTGATGGTTATAGTGACAATGTTTTGGGGCTTATCTTATACCTTTATGGTAATGGGACTTGAAACATTGGCTGTTTATAATGTGGTGGCATTGCGTTGTATCATCGCATTTTTCGTAGCTGGTATTATCTTTTATAAACGCATGATTAAAGTCGATATTAAAACATTAAAATATGCAGCTATACAAGGATTTATATTATTCATTGTATTCGTTCTAAGCTTATTCGGACTAGAAACAACATCTGTATCAAATGCTGGTTTTATTTTAAGTCTAACAGTTATCCTAGTCCCTATTTTCAGCAGTTTTATTGAAAAGAAATTACCTTCAAGAGCAGTTAGCTTTGCGATTATTTGCACAATGATTGGGATTACAATTTTAACGGCACATGGCTCATTTACCTTTCAAAAAGGGGATATTTTAGTAGCCATCGCTGCACTATTCTATTCGTTTTACTTACTGTTAAACAGTTCATTTACACGGAGCGTTGAATCAATTTCTTATGGCGTTTACCAGCTTGGTTTTGCTGGACTTTATGCACTTGTATTAACATTAATTTTCGAAACACCAACACTTCCAAATACAACGACTTCTTGGATGGCTATTATAGGACTTGGTGTCATTTGTAGTGCATTTTGCTTCGTAGGTCAAACTGTTGCACAACAGTTTACTTCTGCTACACATACAGGACTAATATTTTCCTTAGAGCCAATTTTCGCAGCAATGTTTGCCATGATGTTTATTGGTGAAGGAATAACGGTAAAAATCATAATAGGTGGTAGCTTTATTCTAATTGGTAACCTTGTTGCTCAATTGGAGCATCTCCATGTATTACGCTTTATTAAAAAACATGAACATGAAAAAGCTATAAATTAATCTTTACTACACAAATAAACAGAGTGATGCATCATGTGCACCACTCTGTTTATTTTATATATTTGGCTCAGGGATTTAATCTCCCCGTTACACATGAATCAAGACAGAATTATGCCGTCATACGTCTTGTTGAATGTTGAGCAAATAATACTATGACGCCTTGTTCTACGAGGTGAGCATAGTAAGCTGTTTGCCCCTCCGTAAGATTATATCGCTTCAGTCCTTCTGTTACTGCCGTTTCACCGGTAAACCAAGACTTAAATCGATCCACCCAATTCCCGACCTCATGTGTTTTAACATTAGCATCCCATTTTACACCATCAAATTTACTTGGATCCTTTGCAATAACGTAAATGTCCTCTATTTGATATGCTTCTAATCGCATACTTTCTAAAATATGAAGCATTTCTTCCCTTGTATGGGCCACTTCAATTTGTGGGTTTTGTTCATTTATCATGCTCAATTCCTCCTAATTTGTATGGCTTACTAGGTATCTACCCTTCCTATTCAAGAAAAAAACCATTTTACCCTTTCTTTTAACGAACTGTAATATTTGTTATAGCTTTGAGATACATGTTCACATTTCGAAACAATGGTCTTGTACTTTTATGAAATGTCAAAAAATAGGCGACAAGAGCATTAAAGAGTTCCCATCGCCTACCATTTCCTTGTAGCTTAATGTCCAAGGAAGGCCTTCAGCATCCATGTATGCTTTTCCAGGGACTGGTACATAGCATTTAGTATATCCTCTGTTCGATCGTCCCCTTCTTCTGCCGCAAGCTCCATTGTCGAATTTAATGCTTTCATAAGTTTTTGGAAATCTGCAATGATTGTAGCTACCATTTCCTCTGTCGTCTCATTCCCTGTTGCTTCCTCTACACAGGATAGCTCAAGATGTTCTTTTAACGTAGCAACTGGTTTTCCTTCCTTCGATAGGATACGTTCTGCAATTTCATCTAGATTTAACGTTGTTTCATTATATAATTCTTCAAATTTTGCATGTAGTGTAAAGAAAGCATTCCCCGTCACATACCAATGATAATTGTGTAATTTCGTATAAAGTACAGACCATGTAGCGACAAGTTTATTCAATTGTTTGTTTAAGTTTTGTGTCATTATTTCTCCTCCAATGTGCCAGTGTTCTAGCCATTAGTATGCGTTGCAAAGTGTACTAGCTATACGCACATTTTTCACATTGACTCAAACAAATTTTAAGATTATCTGTAGATACGAAATAAATATAAAACCTAAACATTTTCAAGCCAGTCCTAAAGAACAGATGAATTACATCAGGTGGACGTTTAAAAATTACAACAAACATAATAAGAGATTGTCATTTTTTTACACAATTAGACTACTTTAGTCCCTTACGAATTTCTATTATCTTTGTTATTGGAAGCTTTGAAACTTCAGCAATCCACTCATCGTCAGCACCCGTTTCAATCAAACCACTGATTATTTGTTTAATGGTTTGTTCAATTCCTTGTTCAATTCCTTGTTCAATTCCTTCTTGCCTTTCTAATTCCAAAACTGCAGCAAGTGTCGGCGGTAAATCTTCTTTATAAAGATTCAAAATCTCTTCCTCCCCTTTAATTTCGTCTTTTACATCTCTTACAAGTTGCTCAGACATAGATTTTGGTAGCTTTAATAAATAATTAATGAAGTAAAGAAGCGCACGTATCTCTGCTCGTTCACCATTACTTAATAACCATACTTCTCTTAGTAATGTTCTTTTGTAAGCAATACGGTGGCTCATTTCGTTTTTTGTTTGATTTAAATAAATCGATGCAAGTAAAGCTTTACTAAACAGCTTAGGTGATTTTTTTAATTCTTCTTCATCAAAATCTGACACGACATACTTGTTAAAAGTGTACGTTATTTCTGTACCAAAATATTTATCATGATGATACTGATTGGTGCTTTTTGTACTCTTATTTGTAAAGATAGCAATAGCCACAATCTTCTTACCGTAGCGATCACTGATACGATAGAAATACTCAAACATCCGCTTCGCAAAATGGACTTCATCTACAGCTTGTATTTCCGTATGAACAAGTATCCACTGCTCTTTACCACTTTTTAGATGAACTTTCGCAATTTGATCAGCTACTTTGCGCCCTTGACGATGCTCAATAATTTCTTTGAAAAGCTCTTGCTGTAAAAACTCAACTTGCTATCAATTATACCTCGGCATAATTGCGTCCGGAACCGGCTTTGTGCTTGCACAAAGAACTCCTTTCCGATTCCGTGACATCCGCCGGAGGCTTTAACTTCTGCATGTAAGTCTGGCAAAAAGAACAACAAAAAATCTTCAAACAAATCCGCAATTAACTTCTTCCATAGATTATCTTGATTCACGTGACTTGGCTTATACACATCTGGTTTTTCCAAAACTAGCTGCATTATAATTACATCCCCCCTTATCTTTAAATCTATTATAGCTAATACGAACATAAGTTTCTACATTATTGTTATATTTTTAAGAAGATTAAAACTATTCTCTATAATTATTTCACTTTCCGAAATAGTTTCGTTATAATGGAATCACTTACTTAAAAAGGGGTGTTAATTAATGGAGGTATTACCATTACGAAAAGATGTACCAGTAGAACAAACATGGGATTTAAAAGATTTACTTGAAAATGACGCGGAATTTGAGCCTGCATTAGCGAAGCTTGTGGAGGATGCAATAAATTTTGAACGCACATATCAAGGTACAATTACAGATGCCCAAAAGGTAATCGATGTTTTAACAGCTTATGAAGCACTATATGAAAGCATTATTCCTATTGGTAGTTATGCAAGCTTAAATAATCAAGCTGATCATACAGATAATGCAGCCCAAATGCGTGCTGCAAAATATGGTACTGCAGTAGGAAAAATAAGTAGTACATTTTCTTTTGTACGCAGTGAATTACTAGCACTAGATGAGTCTATTTTAGAAGAAGCTGCTACATTAAGCCCTAATTATAAAGTCTATTTAGTGGAATTATTAAAACAAAAGCCTCATCAGCTACATCCAGAAGTAGAAAAAGCACTAGCTGCATTCAGCTCTACTTTTGATGCACCTTATGAAACGTATAATACGGCAAAGCTGGTAGATATGCATTTCGGAGAGTTTGAGGCCAATGGCGAAAAACATCCACTTAGTTTTGTATTATACGAAAATGACTGGGAGTTTGACGCTGATACAAAAGTACGCCATGCTGCATTCCAAGCGTTTTCAAATAAATTACGTGATTATCAGCACACAACTGCGAAAATCTATAACACACACATTCAACAGGAAAAAACAATGGCTGATTTACGTGGCTTTGATTCTGTCATTGACTATTTATTATTTGATCAAGATGTTGATCGTACGCTTTATAATCGTCAAATAGATCTGATTACGAAAGAGCTTGCACCTCATATGCGCCGTTATGCAAAACTTATTCAACAAGCAAATGGCATTGAAAAAATGACATTTGCTGATTTAAAAATTGCCCTTGATCCAGACTTTGATCCGAAATTAACAATGGCTGAAGCAAAAGAATATGTTGAAAAAGCATTAGACGTTATGGGTGAGGATTACAAAGAGATGATCGAAAAGGCGTTTAACGAACGCTGGATTGATTATGCACCAAACAAAGGAAAATCGACTGGGGCATTCTGTTCAAGTCCGTATGGTAGTCATCCGTATATTTTAATGTCTTGGAATGAACGTATGAATGAGGTATTCACTTTAATTCATGAGCTTGGGCACGCAGGTCACTTTGTAAATGCACATGCCCATCAATCCTATTTTAACAGTCGTCCTTCGTTATACTTTATCGAGGCACCATCAACAATGAATGAAATGCTGCTTGCGAATTACTTATTAACTCATAACGATGATCTTCGCTTCAAACGTTGGGTAATTTCAAATATTGTGTCCAAAACGTATTATCATAACTTCGTCACACACTTACTAGAGGCAGCTTATCAACGAAAAGTATATGAATTAGTCGATGCTGGAGAAGCTGTGAATGCTACCGTTTTAAATCAATTAAAACGCTCCGTATTAGAAGATTTCTGGGGTGACACTGTCGATATTACTGAGGGAGCAGAGCTTACTTGGATGCGTCAACCACACTATTATATGGGCCTTTATCCTTACACATATAGCGCTGGTTTAACAATTTCTACACAAGTATCCAAGCGTATCTTAAATGAAGGAAAGACGGCTGTAGATGAATGGTTAGCTGTCCTTCAAGCTGGTGGTACGAAATCACCTGTAGAACTAGCTCAAATGGCGGGTGTCGATGTTACAACAGACCAGCCGCTTCGAGATACGATCGCTTACATTGGTCACCTTATTGATGAGCTTGAACGATTAACGACAGAAATGGTAGCTATTAAAGGCTAAACAAAGCGCGAACCATCTATGCTATTTCTAAAGCGTAGATGGTTTTCTTTTTTTAGTTCTAAGCAGGAAAATACATACATATACTAGAATCAGGGCGTCCATCTGCGTTTTTTGATATTTCTAAATAGACAATCATTTTTCTTCATACCAATGTACCGTTATTATTAATTGTATGCAATTTATTTAGCAAAATTCGACTAATAATTTTCAAAGGAAGTGTTTCTAATTATGGTAAAACGTAATGATCCATGCACATGCGGTAGCGGCAAAAAATATAAAAAATGTTGTGAAGGTAAACAACAGGTTACCGTAGAAGCTGTAGCAATCGAAGAATTAGAGCGTGTACTACAAACATTTTACTTAGAATATCCTGAACGCAAAGATGTTCGTGCTTATATAGAGCATGTAGGTACATGGCAACCTAAATTAGAGAGCGTACTACAAAGAGAGCTGATTGAGGCAATCGCGTTAGACGACTTCTTCTTCCATCAAGAGCCATCTATTTGGAAAGGTTACTTAAAGAAAACAAAGAAAAAAGCGGTAAGACCTTCTACGGTAAAAGTGTTAGAAGGCTGGTCACAACCACATCTATTTATTGGTTCCGTGTCAGTTGTAGAAGAAAAATATTTCAAGGCTACACATGTGTTAACAAATGAAGAAATTTATATTCGTCGTGAAAATGACAAACCTATCCCTGAAGGTATGCATGTCTTTGCATTCATCTTACCAGATGGTACAAAAGAATCAGAGCATTATTTAGCTGTTTCAACGCTTATCTTCTTCCCTGAAGATCATACAAAGGTATTTGAACAATTTAAGAAAAATTTCGAGGCTTCTGAGAAGAAGGCTGGAGCATTCTTAAAAGAAGAGCATTTATCCTTCTGGGAGTTACTTGTGTCAAATGGTTATAAAGGTGAGGAATTCACGAACTTTGAGAGCAATGTAATTACACAAGTTAAAGATTTCCTTGAGCAAAATGAGCGTGAAACAGCTCCTATGTTAGAGCTATTAGAGGACTATTTAATTGAAGGACAACCATCTGCGCGTAAAGAGTCTGCTATTGCCGCTGGCGCAATTCGATATGGTCAAGAAAAAGAGCTATTCGAGCCGTTATCAATGACTGTAAAAGAAATTGCGGCGACGTTCGATATTTCAGCTTCCTCTCTCACAAAATATTACCAAGACTTAAGTAACTATGCTGCAACTAAATAATGCTTAAAATAGCGCCACACACTCTAAGCAATCTTAGATTGTGTGGCGCATTTCAGTTACCATAGAAAAAAGCTACATTTATTATCGGCAATGAGCAAATAATAAAGTAGCTTTTTTATGGTAACCAACCAATACTAGTATTTCCGATCATATTGTTATTTATGCATCGATTTAAGTAAATTTTATTATATGTTGAGCAAAATGAAACTTTTATCATTAAGCTTTACTTTATTTAAACATAGTCCGTTTAGTACCTATGATTATTTTGCCACAGTTGATAAGCCATATCTGTAAAACATTATTTACTATACACCTTCAAGAGCTCTTCTCCGAGAAATTGTAGTCGCTCCCCTACGGTGCAAGCTTCAATACAGAAACGGTGAGCACCAGGTTTACCACGTTCTTTTCGTAATTGCTTTATCACTAAGCAATCAGCACAATACGTATCATTTAGTTCATCAATATCTTTCATAACCGTCACTTTATCCAAATCGAACTCTCGCTCCTTTCACGCCCAAATTTCACTTCTTACTATTATGAAGTGAACATTTTGAACAAGCAACTATTTTGTTTATCCATATTTAACATAACTAAGATATTGTGAAAAAGCACTATTGATGTACAATTAATGTAAAATCTAAATCAAAAAGTAGGGATTTTATGTTAGAAGTATACATTGATGCTGCTAGTGCAGGAAATCCTGGCCCCAGTGGTATTGGGATATTTATTAAAGGAGAAGGCCATCATATACAAATCAGTGAGTATATAGGGCAAACCAATAACCACATTGCCGAGTTTACTGCCTTAGTACGCGGTCTTGAGGAAGCACGAAAGCTTGGTTCAAACCTAGTCTCAGTTCGCTCAGATTCAAAAATAGTTGTAGCCTCTATGGAAAAAGAATATGTGAAAAATGAGGAATTTAAACCTTATCTTGAGCAGGCACTTACACTTGTCAATAGCTTCGATTTATTTTTCATCAAATGGGTTCCAGATACGCAAAATAAAGCTGCAGATGCACTTGCACGTAAAGCGATTCAAAAAGAAAAAAATTAATCTACGGACTGCCTCTTGCCTTAAACCAGGAGTCGGTCTCCTCTCTCCATCTGCCTCCACTTTATTCAGATATTTAATATCCCCCAATATTTTATTTTTATCCCTCGGGTTTTCTTACATATGCTCACCAACATAAAGAACTGCATCAAAGGAATCGTCAAGTCCCCATTCAATCAATTTATTTACATGGCATACGTTTTACAACTCCCTGACTTTTGATGGTGAACCATAAAGTTAGTGATTTCCTAACTTTTGTAAGTATAATTGTATCCTTAATGTTATTTTATTGACATACTATTGTAATATTACAATGTTAATATCATTTATATATTAAGCTTTTAAAGTTTTTAGGAGGATATATATTATGAAAAAGAATAAAAAGTATAGATGGGGATTAAAATTAGCTACATTGGCTTTGAGTTCATCTGTACTTTTTTCAACAATTGACACAGCATCAGCGGCAACTTACACAGTAAAATCTGGTGATTCTTTATCGAAGATTGGCAATCAGTACGGTGTTTCTTATCAAACATTGATGAAATGGAATAACTTATCTACTACATCAATTCGCATTGGTCAAAAGATAAACATCAATGCCCCACTAGTATCAGCATCTAAACCTAAACCAACAACTAACCTAGTACAAATTGCTAAACGACAATTAGGCGTAAAATACACATTTGGCGGAAATAAACCTAGTACAGGTTTTGATTGCTCAGGCTATGTTTCTTACGTTTTTAACAACGCTGGTATTTCGACAGCTCGTAAGTCAGCAGCAGGTTTTTACAATACAGCTAAAAAAGTAAAGTCACCTCAAGTAGGAGATTTAGTATTTTTCTCTAATACATATAAAGCAGGTATCTCACATGTAGGCATTTATCTTGGAAATAATCAAATGATTAGCGCAAGTGACAGTGGTGTTACTATCGCTAACATTAATAGCTCTTATTGGAAAAAGCACTTTACTGGATATGGTCGAATATAGCGCAAAACAAAAACAGTTGGGATGTCCCAACTGTTTTTTTCTTTATCCTCATACATGTACTACTTTTTTTGATTTTATTTATTTGAACAATTATGCCTCGGCATAATTGCGTCCGGAATCGGCTTTGTGCTCAGGCCTGCAAGATGCAGGTCAGTTAGCCGTTATCGCATGGATGCGATGATTTTAGGCTAACATCCTTTATTGAACTCCTTTCCGATTCCGTAACATCCTCCGGAGGCTTTAGGCCAACAAGATGTTGGTCACTCAGTCGTAGCCACAGGACGTGGCGTTCTTAGACTGAGTTCCTCTATTCAGCGGATGTTTGCCCGCTGAAAGAAGCTAAACGAATTAAATAAATGATAAAGACAACAACTAGTAAGCCTGCTCCAGCTAGATAAACATAAGAATAGCCTGCTTGCACAGCGACCATACCTAAAATATATGAGCCAAGCGCAATACCAGTGTCAAACATCGTAAAGTACGTTGCGGTTGCATAACCACTGCGTGTATGTGATGTAGACTGTACAGCTAATGCTTGTAAGCTTGTAGTCACTGCTCCATAGCCAAATCCAATAAAAATGGCTGCAAATAAAAATAATGCCGGTCCTGAGACAAATGCAAGCATAACAAGACCGATAGCAAAGAATACAATGCCAGGTATAATAACAAATTGCGGTCCTTTTGTATCATAAAGTTTACCTGTATATGGACGGGTTATAAGCATTGCTGCTGCAAAAACTGCATAAAACAGACTCGCTACAGCCATTAAATCTTTTTGCTGTGCGTACACTGATAAAAACGATAAAACACTCGCATATGAAAAAGCTACTAAACTAGCAATAGCCGCTACTGGAAGTGCACGACGTTCAAATAAATCATCAAATTTAAACTTCAATTTACCTTGATGTTCAGGCTTAGGTAAATCATCAGTATTTATCGTTACAGCTAGGATGCCCCCTGCTAATATACAAATACTCATCACTATAAATAGTACATTAAAGCTACTATATTGAATAAGCAGTAAACCGATAAATGGCCCAATAACTACTGCTAAGTTAGTAGACATTGTGAAATAACCTAGACCTGCACCTTTACGATTGGCAGGCACTATATCCGCTGCTAAAGAGCCAGCTGCCGTAGTAATAATACTAAAGAAGATCCCTTGAACAAAACGGAGTCCTAATAAAAGTCCAAAAGGATGAATAAATAAATATAAAACTGTACATAAAAAATAGCCGATTATTGAAATAACTAAAAGTTTTTTCTTCCCAAAAACATCTAATAGTTTACCTGAAAAGGGACGCACGATAATGGCTGATAATAAAAATCCTGACAGTAACAATCCCGCTTCCTTGTCTGTTTGATGCAATTCATCAATTGCATAAAGCGGCAAAGTGGTTACCAACCCATAAAAAACAAAAAAGACTGAAATATTTGTTAAAAAAAGACTAATAAACCGCTTCGTCCATATTTTTCTATTCCCCTCTTGCTGCATGTTAATCAACCTTTCATTTTTTCCAATAAAATCAGAAATTGCTGTTGTTCTTCGACAGTTAATGTCCCTACCATTTCTTCCTCAAAAGCTAAAATGGTTTTAGTAATAGCAGGCAAGTTTTCCTCTGCATAAGGTGATAACGTAACGATTTTTTCACGTTTATCTTCACCATCTATTCTCAGCACCCAACCTAAAGTTTCGAGTCGAGTAATTGCTCTTGTAATACTCGGTGCCTCAACGTTCAAATATTTCCAGATTTGTGTTAATGTCATTGGCCCGTTACTATGTAAACAATATAAAATAGTCCATTGTGAGCTGTACAAATTGTGCTGTTTTAGTACTTCATTTAAACAATTCGTTAAATAACGACTTTTTTGGAATAAAGCATGAAATATAGGATTCATGTTAGCAACCTCCCAATTTATTTACCTAGCTAAATAAATACTATACGCTTCATTTTTTTAGTTGTAAAGCAAGTAGATTGAAGTTTTGAAACGAAGTGTACTTGTCATTAGTCGATTGCGTTGAATTCACTTTCATCAACAATTTTCATGCATGTATCCGAGGTTCTTTTGGGGTTATCAGCGATTTTCAGCTTTTCCAAAATATCAGAAGGGAATTTTTTGAAAACGTCGAATTAAGCTACTAGACTACAATAAAAGGAGATGGAAGCATGGGGAAAAAGGTATTAATACTTGCAGGAGACGCAGTTGAAGCTTTAGAAATTTTTTATCCTTATTATCGTTGTCTTGAGGCTGGCTATGATGTAACGATTGCGGCACCATCCGTAAAGAAATTGCAGACTGTATTGCACGATTTTGTCGATGGAGTCGATACATACATCGAGCGTACAGCATATGGATTAGAAGCACACTCATCATTTGCAGAGGTAGATCCAGTACAATTTGACGGACTCATCATTCCTGGTGGACGAGCGCCAGAATACATTCGATTAAATGAGCATGTTCCAGCACTAGTGAGCCATTTCTTTGAAACAAATAAACCAATTGCTGCTGTTTGTCACGCAGCTCAAATTTTCGCGACCATTCCTGAGGTTTTGAAAGGTCGTGAGTTAACCGCTTATATTGCCTGCAAGCCCGAAGTTCAAGTAGCAGGAGCAACGTATATCAATGCAAATCTTCATACAGACGACAATTTAATTAGTGGCCATGCGTGGCCAGATTTACCTGGATTAATGCGAGAGTTTATTAAAAAGCTAGAAAGCTAACTGAAGGAGGATGCCTGAAATTAGGCATCCTCTTTTTATGGGGTGGTTTCTTGGAATTCAATTTTTACTACTTTATTAGTATTTGTTATATATTTGATCCGAACATGTACACCGAATTCTTTGTCATTTTGTTTTAACCAAAGCCTAAATTTTTCAATAGAAGAGTCTTCATTAACTTCGCTCCCCTCATGCAAATAATCGATAATTTTAGCTTGAGGGTATTTTGCCTTTGTCTCTTTTATCGCTACATATCCCCATTGTGCATGGGCTGGTATTCCTTGTTGAGCATAAGAAATTGTTGGGATGTGTACAGCAATCATTACAAGAATAATTCCTAGTGTTACACAAAATTTTCGCAATTGAATCAACCTCTCATATTCTTTTGGCATAATATCGCCAAAACAGCAAAAAATAAGTGCTCCTTAAGTATTTCAACCTTCTTAAGGAGCAGTTATTCGTTATCTTTTACTGGATTGTTTTGGTTGCTGAGGATTGTTATGAATTACTTGATTAAATTCTGCCGAATATTCTTCATGATCATTTCTTTTATGTGTATCTTCCTTCTTTTTCTTTTTAAAGCTTGTTTTCCCCTTCTTTGCCATTATTTATACCTCCAATATTTCGGTTATTTGTTTTTGTTGGACTGTTGATTTTTCTTATGGTTCGTTTTATTATCTTTATTTTTGGCTTTCGCATCAAACTCTGCAGCGAATTCTTCATTTAGGTTGTCATTCGGGTTATTGTTATTACTATTTGATTTATCGAGGTCTATTTTTTTGTAGGTATCAAAGGGATTATGCGTTCTAACATTCATTGTTTTATTGCTGTTTTTGTTGTTTCTATTGGTGTTTCTATTGGCCACGGATATTCACCTCCTACATGTAATTTGCTCAGGATAGAAGGTTTTATGCTTTGGGGATTACTACAGACATTACTAAAACTTTTCCAGTCCAATCAATTTCGCCGGCGTAATTGTAGCTGACGCTTTGCTTTCGCTACAGAAAACATTTGTAGCTGACGCTTTGCTTTCACTACAAATAAACAATGCGTCCGGATTTTGAATTGGTATAACTCTTCTACTGAATGAAGAAAAAAAAATGTACATCACTAATATGAATTAGTAATGTACATTTTTTTAAACAACCGTATATTCAGTTATATTTAATAATGCACCGACTGCACCTGAAAATCCGTGGTCATTTATAAAGACTGGTGTATGCTTTTTCGTACGTGTGTAATTGGTAATAACACGTGTAAGATGATCATTATTACTTAAAGTTGAACCGATATAAACAATATGTTGAGCATTTTTTTCTTCGGCATATTGAATACTAAGTGTCGTAATAACCTCACCGACAAGCCCTTGTACAGTTGCGATAATATCTTCTGTTGGATGTTTGACAGACTCTGTAATACCAACTTTCCCAAAATTACTGGCTGTCAATTGCCCATCAATAGGTGTATCCATCCCTTGATAAATATCCTTTACAAGTAAATCAATTTCTTCTCGATTACCTTTAGAGGCCAGTTCTCTTATTTCATTATAATCCGTGATGCCAGTTGTAAGCGCTGACAATCCAATTAATGTTCCGCCACCAACGCCTGTCCCACCGACACGAACATGTGTATTATCTTCCATATAATGAATTGAAGTACCAGTACCAATATTAGTAATCATACTCCGCTCGAAGAAGTAGCCCTCCTTATGCAATAAAAATCGAACGCCCTTCAATGTGGCTTCAAACTCTACTATATAATGAATCGATTTCATTGTTTTGATGACATCAAGTAATTGTTCTGTACGCCCTCCCGTAACACCAATATCCTCAATATCTGGGTGATTAATAATCCAATTCTGCACAGCTAGCAAATCATTTGACGGGAAAGTTGTTAAAACGAGCTCATTATGCTCATCTAAATAAGCAACTTTTGTCAATGTTCCGCCTGCATCAATACCTATAGCCTTTGGCATACTATTCTCCTTTGACTTTACGTACAATCTCTATTTCAGATGGTGAGATATATACTAGATTTTGCTTATATTCAAGAGGCTTTTAGAAGCCAGTTGAATAACGTTTATGCTCCACAAATGTCACGGATTTTGCAAGGAGTTATTGTGGCAAAAATCCGGTGTAATGTTTTCAGTACCTAAAGCAAATCAACAGCTACAAATGTCTTCTGCGTGAAAGCGAAGTGTCAGCAGCAAATGTTTTCTGTAGCGAAAGCAAAGCGTCAGCTACAAATACTTGAAAAGTGAAGTTGTATTTTTGTCCTTCCTAAACTTTAACGCTGTTGAAATAAATGTGCAATAACTTAGCAAACTTTCATAAAAAAAACACGAAAAATATCAAATTTTTCTATAATCACACGTTTTTCGTCGTATTTTTATAACTTTAACATTATTCTACTATAAAAACAAAAGAAGTGAAAATGCAATGACACTCGATATGCATTATCGCTACTATAGCAATTCTAGCTGATATCCACTAACCATCACTAGTTCGTTTCTCGAAGTCATTTTTGCCATTACCTTGTTCGTCCCAACCTGTAAAAATTGCAACCTCGTTATCTACACTCTCTTTGTCTTAATCTATACCATTTGAAAATAGTTGATTATAAATTGAACAATCTGTTTTATCTTTTATCACTTTTACGATACGATATACTATAGATGTGTCATCATTTGAACGGAGGAATACAAGTGAAAGATCAAAAAAAACTTTATAAAGAAGCGATGCATGTTTTAAAGGAAACTAGTCGCACTTTTTATATACCGATTACTTTTTTAAAAAATGATTTAAAATTGTCTGTGGCAGCCGCATATTTAGCAATGCGTGCTATAGATGAAATTGAGGATCATGAAGACCTTTCTAATGATGTAAAATTCGATCTACTTATGGCAACAAGTGAGTTATTAAAGGATACATTTAATGCTGAAGCTTATGAAGCATTATTAGTGCCATATGCAGATCAACTACCTGAAGTATCTCTTCGTTTAGCAGATTGGCTAACGTTTTGTCCCGAAGGCTCACGTAATATTGTCCAAGCTTCAACAAGTGAAATGGCATTTGGGATGGCAAAATGGGCAAAGGCAAACTGGCAGGTGCATACGCGTGAGGATTTAGATGATTATACATACTACGTTGCTGGGCTTGTTGGGACAATGCTGTCCGAGCTTTGGGCGTGGGGTGCAGACATTCAAACAGATCGCGATTTAGCTATTGGCTATGGCCGAGGTCTCCAAGCAGTCAATATTTTACGCAATCAGCATGAGGATATGGATGATCGCGGAGTAAGTTTCGTTCCCGATGGCTGGACACGTGATGATTTATTTGCATATGCGGAGGAAAATCTTGCGAAAGCTGATCTGTATATGAAAGATATTAATAAACGTACGGTATTATTATTCTGTCGCTTACCACTTGCATTAGCTCACAAAACATTGAAGGCAATGCAAGAAGGTCGCGAAAAAATGTCACGAGCAGAAGTAGAACAAACAGTCGAAGAGGTTCAGGCTGATTAAAGCTGTTGCTTTAAAAAATAGCCCCAGTATGAAAGTTTTTTCATACTGGGGCTTCATTAGTTTATAGGTTTGAACTAGATTATAGCTAAAGGCTGATAGCATCGTTAATAACATCAATACTACTTTTTCAGCTTTACGTAGCAAACGCATCGAAATGGATACTAGGAGAACTACTTAACGCCCTTATTTAGATCATTTCGAAAAATATCAATTAAAACGGAGCTAATCACAAACTGTACTCGCTAACATAATTCTCATAGTTTTCGAACAGGAACTTGGATTTCAAAGGTAATCTCATTCGGTTTATCCGTAATCGTAATATCGAGATGCATGATTTGCAATGCATCACCAGTGATCTGATAGCTGTTTTTGTTAAGATAATGAAGT
This sequence comes from Lysinibacillus xylanilyticus, assembly GCF_001183605.1. Classification (GTDB taxonomy): domain Bacteria; phylum Bacillota; class Bacilli; order Bacillales_A; family Planococcaceae; genus Lysinibacillus; species Lysinibacillus xylanilyticus. The sequence continues at coordinate 1,955,261 of NZ_LFXJ01000005.1, forward strand.
AGTTTTCTTAAACTTTCACTACGACTCGACAATAACTCTCCATTGTAACGGATACATGCAAATAATCCCCCCGGAACCGTCAATTGATATGTATTCGGAATATCTTCCTTATTTTTAGCCACAATGAAAATAGTGGAAGGTTCCTCAAAACGTCCCAATTTAAGATTCGTCTCTTCGATAATAATGCCAAGTCTGTTAGTAGCAAGAATCGGTGTCTTCTCGGTAAGCATATTCTCTAAATTCAAGACACCATAACAAAGTTCGAAGTTATTATTGATTTTCTCATGCAAGGTAAGTAATCGCCTACTTTTTATTTCGCGGAAAATGACTTTTTGAAGTTCCTTTTCTCTTTCCACCTGTTCCAAATAAGCAATCTTTTCTCTTATATTTTCTTCCATCTCGATTAATTCTTTCAGATTTAAAACAAGTTCTTCGTGCTTGGTTTTCATAATATCCAACGATTTACTGAAATTGCGTTCATTAAGATAATCCTTGATCTCATCTGTAGTCATCCTAAGTTGCCTTAGTTCTTTAATGGTACCTAGAATTTCATACTGAAAAATGGAATAGTATCGATATCCTGAATGAGGATCGATATATTGTGGCTTGAACAAGTCGATTCGGTCATAGTGGCGTAATGTCTCCGAAGTCAATCCTCGCAGCTTTGCCATTTCACTGATAGTCAGTTTTTCTTTCAATCAGCTTACCTCCTAAAAAATCTATAGACTACTAAATTTTTTTATCGCAGGAGTATAGAAAAACTTACCGAATTTAAAGATTTTCAGGTTTGATTAGTTTACATCACACTCAATAAACTTTATAAAATAAGTGATTCGATATATCCTGAATTATTTTCTCGCCTACTTTTACTCCCCGAAATTAATTAAATCTTCAGTTAAAATTTTCGGCGAACCTCTAATTCAAACTATGCAATCTTTTCTGACTATTTGTCAAGTACATTTCTGAACGCTTTATTTCATTTCAACAACTATCCTATATTGTGTACTTTTTTATGCTAGCCTTCTATTCTCTTTCTCTTTTAAAACATAGCTGAGCAAATCTAGCATGATGCGTGCTGCTACTTGCCCTGTAATACCGGTAGGATCATAAGGAGGTGCCACTTCGACTAAATCGAATCCAATCACTTCTCCCCTTTTTGCAATCCCTTCCAACAATACGTTCACTTCATCGTAAAGAAGGCCGCCCGGTGAAGGTGTACCCGTACCAGGAGCGATTGATGGATCCAATCCATCGATATCAATCGTTACATAATATCTTTCTCCAGCTGGTATTTGTTCCAGTACTTCTTCAATCCCCATTTTTCTCATTTGACGTGGAGATAGGATCACACTACCGTAGTCTATTGCAGCATCAACATCCTCTTTTTTACTACTGCTAATTCCACGAATACCTAATTGGAATATTTTCTGTACATGATCCATCTCCGATAGACGGCGGATGCAGTTCCCATGGCCATAGCGCATTCCTGAACGGTGATCTGCCCAATCCAGATGTGCATCAATTTGAATGATATGAAATAGACCTATTTCATTTAGTCCTTTTCCTACCGCAGCCGTGATAGAATGATCTCCCCCTAAAACTACTGGCATTGCTCCTTTTGAAACAATTTTACGGATCGCTTCTTCTGTATTTTCGTGACATTGCATTAGATCTCCATGTACCATATCGACATCGCCGCAATCCACAACTTTCCAATCTGGCCCGAGATACATGATATCATTTTCAATATCATAAGCTCCTTCTAATCCAAAGCTGTATAGCGTCGATCCTTCTCTGATTCCTCGCGGTCCCATTCTTGCACCCGATTTCCATTGTGTACCCATATCATTCGGTACCCCTATGACCGCTACATCGGCATCAAGCTGGTCCAAATCTGTGCAAATCGGATATTTTCCAAACGTACATATTCCGGTAAAAGGCAGATTTAAAAATTGTTTCTCATCGTGATTAACCATGATTATTCCCCCTGCTATTATTAACTCTCACACCTGGAACCCTCTTGAGTTTTGGTTATTGATATGAATGTTTTATTTTCATCTCATAAGTTTTTTGGAACAGTTTCAAGTAGTCATCTTTCGATAATAGGCGAGAATTTGTAATAGTACACAAATGTTTAAATGCCCCTTCAGCAAGAAATTCGAAATCATCCGGGTTAACATTATCTAAATCCCGGAATTGCGGAATGCCAATTTTACTTGCAAGTTCATGCAATAATTCAACACCTTCTTGGGCAATCTCCTCCAGGGTCTTTCCTTCCGCTGTTGCTCCAAGTTTTAACGCAACTGTCGCATGTTTTTCCGGGTTGGACGGAATATTATATTCAAATACATGAGGTAGGAAGATGGAGTTTGCCACTCCATGTGGTGTGTCATACAACCCTCCAAGCGGTTCTGCCATCGCATGCACCGCACCTAGGTCAGCGTGCGTAAACGCCATACCTGCAATCAAGCTTCCTACAAGCATGTTTTGTCTTGCTTCTAAATTGTTACCGTTTTCTACAGCGAGTGGAAGATACTTAGCAATTATTTCAATCGCATAAAGACTGAGTGCATCAGAAATCGGTTCAGCAATATTGCTCGTGTAAGCTTCGATTGCGTGCGTCAATGCATCCATTCCAGTAGCAGCAGTAATTGATGTAGGCAAAGACAGCGTCAATTCAGGGTCCACAATCGCCAATTTCGGAGCTAATTTTATATCAAGGATAGCTTCTTTCTGTTTAGTGACAGTATCTGTGATAACAGACCCTGTCGTCACCTCACTACCTGTACCCGATGTGGTAGGGATACAAATAAGAGGTGTAATATCGCGCTCCAGCAGATTGAAACCATAGCGATCTTTAAGCTCCCCTTCATGTGTTAAAAGTACCCCAATTGCTTTAGCAGTGTCCATTGAACTTCCACCACCAAGGCCCAATAACAAGTCGATATTTTCGTCTTTGAATTTTTCGTAGGCTTTTACGCAGTCTACATCTTTCGGATTCGGAGTAATTTCATCATAAACAAGGAAAGAAACCCCTTCTTGTTCCAATGAATCTGTTACCCTTTTTAAAATCCCCGTTTGTGCCAGGCCTTTATCCGTAATGATTAGTACTTTATTGCCGCCCAACTCTTTCGCTCTTTTCCCTACATTGTTTACTGTCCCGTTACCAAACTCAATAGAAGTCGGTAAATTGAAATTGAAATCCCAAATCATTAATCATTTCCCCTTTCCTTTTTTCATGACCTTACGTCAGCGAACTTCTTTCACGAGATGTTAATTTTCAAACCAATTCGTCGGACTAACTTCTAAATTGATATTTATTTGCTTCACTTCCGAAAATTCATCCAAACCGAACGTGCCTAACCCACGACCGAGTCCACTTTGCTTATATCCTCCCCATGGAGCTTCGTTGTAAGCAAGATTGTATGCATTAATTGAAGTAATACCTGCTCTAATTTTTTTAATAACGCGTAAAGCTTTAGCCCCATCTTGAGAGAACACTCCAGCTGCAAGACCGTACGGCGTATCGTTTGCGAGCTCGATAGCCTCCGCTTCATCTTTGAACTTTTGGACAACTAGCACAGGGCCGAATATTTCTTCTTGAACAATTCTCATGTCAGGCGTTGTATCTACAAAGATTGTCGGCTCAACAAAACAGCCATGCTCAAGCCCACCACTTGTAATCCGTTTACCGCCACAAACTAATTTTGCTCCTTCATCGATGCCGATTTGAATATAATCTAGCACTGAGTTCATATGATCTTCACCGACAAGGGCACCCATTTGAGTCGACGGATCATCACCACGACCTACACGAATTTTTTTCGCTTTACTAATCAGGCTTTCAACGAACTTGTCATGAATGCTTTCTTCAAGAAGTAAACGTGAACCTGAATTACATACTTGGCCCGCATTCACAAATATTCCATAAAGCGCATAATCGACTGCTGTTTCGAAATCTGCGTCAGCGAAGACGATATTCGGCGATTTACCACCTAATTCGAGTGCAACTTTCTTAATATTTCCTGATGCTGCTTTCATGATTGATCTGCCTACCGTTGTACTGCCAGTAAAGGAAACCATATCGACTTTTTCACTTTCAGCCAATTCATTTCCGACAGTTGAACCTCCTCCAGTCACCAAATTCGCAACGCCCGCTGGAATCCCTACTTCTTCAAGAATTTCGAAGAGCTTGAAAGTGGTAATTGGCGTCAACTCCGCTGGCTTGAACACAATCGTATTTCCTGCTGCAAGAGCAGGCGCAATTTTCCAAGCTCCTGTCAATAATGGGAAATTCCAAGGCGCAATCAGACCACATACGCCTACAGGCTCACGGACAACAAGCGCCTGTATTGGATCGGCAACTGGATATGTTTGACCGTTTGGTTTTGTGACAAGGCCACCATAATAACGGAAGCAATTCACAGCATCCCCAATATCGAACTCTGCTTCTTTAAGGGGCTTTCCTGTATTCAACATTTCAAGTTCACTCAGCTCTGATGTTTTTTCTTCAAGTTTATCTGCAATTTTGAATAAATAGGAGGCTCTTTCGGAAGCCGGCAAGTTTGACCAAATTCCTGAATCAAATGCATTTCGCGCTGCATCAATGGCATTTCGCGTTTCTTCTACACTTGCTCTCGGAGCCTCTGCTATCACTTCGTTATTCGCTGGATTGATAATATTACGTTTTTCCATGTTCACAGAATCTGACCATTTACCATTAATAAACATTTTCAAATCTAACATTTTCAAGTTTAGCATTCTAAAAACCCCCTAATTTATTAACAGTATTTTATTAAATTCATATTTAGCCTCACCTATAAGTGGGAGGCATTGCATGACGTCTCTATTCCGATTAACTGTCAAAGAACTACATTCCCCAAAATAATCGTTTCGTCATATCATTTTCAAAGCTTACTATCTTTCTTTTTTCCAAAAAAGATGTACTCTTTTTCTAAATTCGGCCTTTTCGAATCACCTCACCCCCTTTCATTTGCCGATTCTGCTTTCATATGGCATGAGAATATCTCACTGAAGTCCTTTACATTTTCATTACATGTCTTCCACAAGAACTTGATCAGGAATAATCTCCTTATCGAAACTGAATTCTGGCAGTCCCTGTCTGAAAAACTTTGTCATATAAATTAGATACCCCAAGCCAATTGCCATCCAGATGCCTCCAAGAATCAATGCATCAAACTCTAAGTGAGTCCAAAGCCATAGCGTAAATCCTGCTCCAAGTAGAGGCATAAACAGATATCTCATGTAATCGGTGAAAGTAGAGCGCTTACGATTCCGAATAAAATAATGTGCGATGACAGACAAATTAACTGAAGCAAACGCAATTAGCGCCCCAAAATTAATAAACTTAATGACTTGGTCGAGTGTCAGCACAATACCGAGCAATGAAATGAAACCGATTACAATAATTCCTGTTGACGGTGTTTTATAACGTGAATGGATATGCCCAAACACTTTTTTAGGCAGCACAGAATCTCGCCCCATTGCATACAGTACACGGGATGCGCTTGTAGTCGCAGCAACACCAGAAGAGAAATTCCCTAAAATTACTGCTGTCACAAATAAAGATTTGAACAAATTCCCGCCGACCATATATACAACTTCCATAGCTGCAGAATCAGGGCTTTCAAAAGAAAAGCCCGGGTGAACCAATTGTGCCAAATAGGCTGATCCTATATAGAGGACACCCATTATCAGCAACATGACGATAATCGCTCTTGGTATTGTTTTTTCAGGATTAATTGTTTCTTCAGACAACGTAGTAAGGGAGTCGAAGCCAAGAAAACTGAAACAAAGAATGGACGCTCCTGCCAAAATTACAGGCAAATCGATGTTTGCATTGAACAAAGGTTGGATTGAGAAAAGTGTACCTGCCCCTTCACCTGCCAATAAACTTTTGATGGTTAAAATCCAGAAAATGCAAACAAAAACGACTTGAGCAATAACAAAAATCTTACCCGTAGATGCGGTGAACTTAACACCCAAGATGCTAGGTATTACAATGGTTGCAGTTAATAGGATAATCCACAGGGCGTGAGGGACTCCTGGAAAAACTGCATTTAAAAAAACAGTAGACATTAAACAAGTGACCATTGGCGTCAACATATAATCCAACATGATTGTCCAACCAATCAGAAACCCAAGTTGTGGATTAATTGATTTTTGTGTAAATGTATAAGCCGAGCCGGCGATTGGAAATGCTTTTGCCATCTTTCCATAACTAAATGCGGTAAACATGATTGCGAGAAATGCAATGATATACGCCCCCATGATGACACCTTGGGAAGTGACGGTTGCAATTCCATAAGTATTGAAGAATACCATTGGGTTATTCCATGCAATCCCTAAAAATACAACTTGAGACAAAGTCAGTGTGCGCATTAATGTTTGTCGTTCTATAATAACTCCCCCATCCACTTTCGTAATTTCAATCTTCTGAATATTCATTTTTCTGTTGATATTGACTATAAAGGTTTGTGTAACACAAAGGTCAATAACTAGATTAATATTTTCAGTAATGAAAAAACTCTCCATGAAAATACAGCAAAATGCGGCAGTAAGTAGGGACTCTATCGAAGTAAAACTACATATCGGACGAAGTTATTTTGAGCTCCAAAAAATCATTTACAATGAAATACCCCTTTACGTTCACTGCTGAATAAAAAATACTCCCCTTAGATAAACAGATTTTTAATCTGTCTACCTAAGAAGGAGCATCTCACACTCGTATTGGGTTCCTTTTACTTATACAGTTTCAAATAGCTTAAAAATAATTTCATAACTAAAAAAGACTGAAAGCATCGTTAACAACATAAACACTACTTTTTCAGCTTTACTACCCGTTTTTGTAGTAAGTGGTAGACGAACTGAAATAGATACTGGGAAGAACAGCTTAACACCCTTCTTTGTACACATATCAAGGAAAATATGACTTGCCATTCCTAATAAAATACCTAGTGAAATGGATTCGTAAGGTATAAATGTATGTAGTAACATCCCAATTAAAAATAAAAAAAGCAAACTATGTGTAAAGGAACGATGTCCAAACATAGTATTGACAATTTTTGAAATGATGGGGAACTTCCTCCCGATTTTGCTTCCTCCATGGCAAATATCTGGAAGTAATGCACCGATAACGCCTGCTCCTACTAAAACAAGCGGATTATCATTGGAAATTTGTGCAAAAGCAAGGCTTGCAGTGATGCCTCCAACAATATGTGTATTCCCTTGCATTATTTACTTCCACTCCTTATATCTCTATATTTTTACCTTTCTTAATTTAACACACTCCACCTCAAAAGGGAACATATATTCCGAACACACAATCCCTTTTTTATTGTAGAAGAAATTCACTCTTAAATAAAAAATATCAGAAACATTTCAGGTTCTCATTGTATATGTAAGAGGATTAGAGATAAAAATGAATATTGGAGGTAATATATGAAATCTATCAAAGGAATTTTGTTTATCATACTAATAATGTGTATTAGTGCTTTACTGTGGTATTTTGCTACACCTGTAGAGCCTATCCATGCAGTTAACAGGCTTAGTCACATCATTGGAGGAATGGCCATTACAGGCTTCTTTCTTGTCTTTTTGTTAGCTACAAGAATGAAAATTTTTGAACGTTGGTTTCACGGGCTAGAAAATGTTTATATTTATCATAAATATTTAGCCATATTCTCACTAGTATTGGTGATTATACATGGACAATTACAAGGTCAGGTCCCTCACTGGGATAAAGTAGAAAAAACTTCATTTAGCGAATTTGCGAAAGAACTAGGATCACTTGGCCAATATGGTTTCATAGCGCTAATTTTAATTGCGCTTTTTGCTAAATTTCTAAAATATGAGCATTGGCGGATCTTTCATCGATTATTGCTTATCCCATATACATTTGGAATATATCATGCCTATTTTTCCAGCAGATATGATTTATTACAGCCTACACCTTTAGGAATTTTTACCGCAATAACTGCGACTATTGGATTTATGTCTGCATTATATATGTTGACGATGTATCAGGATATGTTTTTTAAATATCAAGGGAACATTACAGGTATTAAAAAATTGGGCTCCAATGTTATTGAACTGGAGCTAACACTTGATAAAAAATTACCATATCGACATGGACAATATATTTTTATAAAGATTTTGCAAGATGGCCTAGAAAAGGCGCCGCATCCCTTTTCTATTTCAGGTGGCGATGGGAATAAAATATTTGTCACTATTAAGGCGCTTGGTGATTTCACAAAGAAAGTATATGATTCAGTTCAACTGAATACACCAGTCACACTTGATGGTCCTTATGGCCATTTAAACTTTGAAAATGGGACGCAACAACAAGTTTGGATAGCTGGTGGCATAGGCATTACCCCATTTTTATCTTATTTGCAATCACAGCCAGTCGATCGTGATATCGAATTATTTTACACTTATCATGGTCAAGACAATGCTATCTATAAAGAATTTTTACAGGAATATGCAGATACTAATCGACAATTCAAAGTGAACTTTATTGACACCACCCAAAAGGACAGGTTATCATTTGAAAATTTTTCAGTGTCAGCGCAAACAAGTATTTTTATGTGTGGCCCTGAAAAAATGCTAAAACATTTTGCCAAGCAATTGAAATCCTGCAATAAAGATATAAGCGTTGCCTTTGAAGCATTTAAATTTAAGTAATAATTATCAATTATGCCTCGGCATAATTGCGTCCGGAATCGGCTTTGTGCCCGCATAAAGAACTCCTTTCCGATTCCGTGACATCCGCCGGAGGCTTTGGGCCAACACGATGTTGGTTACTCAGTCGTTGCCACAGGACGTGGCGTTCTTAGACTGAGTTCCTTTATTTCAGCGGATGTTTACCCGCTGAAAGAAGTTAATAAAAACTCTCTAATTCGAGCAATTTACTTGGAATTCTGAAAAGTATATCGTATAGTAAAATCTCATCAATCATAAAGGAGATTTTTTCACATGACTACAACAAAAAGTTATTTAAATAAAGTAATGCATGATCGTAAATCTGTTCGTAAATATGAAGCAAATTATAAAATCCCTCAATCGGATTTAGAGGAATTACTTATAGAGGCAACAACCGCTCCATCATCAAGTAATTTACAACCTTGGCGCTTTTTAGTTATTCAAGATGATGCAGTAAAAAAAGATCTACGTTTAATTGCTAATAACCAGGAGCAAGTAGAGACTGCCTCTGCCATCATTGCGGTTTTAGGCGATACTGAAATGTACAATAATGTAGAGGAAGTTTATACAAAAAACTTCGAGCTTGGCTATATGGATGAAGCAACAAAAAATATGATGATTGAAAATTCATTAAAACTTTATCCAAACCTTCCTAAAGAAATTCTAAAAAATATAGCTACATTTGACGCTGGCTTAATTTCTATGCAAATCATGCTTTTAGCAAAAGATATGGGCTATGATACGGTTACAATGGGTGGCTTCAATAAAGAGGCTTTTGCGGAGCGCTTTGAATTAACAGATAATCTAGTACCAATCGTCTTAATCGCTATCGGAAAAGCAGCAGCATCAGCTTACGGCTCATCTCGTTTAGCGCTAAATGACATCGCAAAATTCATTTAATAGAGAAATAAAGACTGTATCAATTACAATTTTGTATAATTAGCTGTCGCTTTGCTTTCACAAGATAAAATGTTCTTTATAGAATAAATATGATACACTAAATATACAATAAAAAAGACTGGATGCGTCAACATCCAGTCAAAGCAACAATCACGCCGCAACATAGCGGCTGACCAAGTTTAAGTTGTAGAAAAAGTCACCTTACTTAGCCGGCAGGGTGGCTATTTCTTTTTATTTTGAGAGACAATAATGCTAAGCATCAGTGTAAGTACTGCAATTAGCAAAAGGCTACACTGTACAATCAAACTGAATGCTTCAAATACTGTCATCCGCCTCACCCCCTTTCAAAAGGGAGTTCAGCCGCCACCTGCATTATGAATTGTTGCTATTATTAGTCTAACAATTTCGCGAAATATATTCTATTAGAAAATCCTCAAAGATTAAAAATTTGTACCTATTTTTTACACCTGTATTGTTGGTAAAGTGAAAGGGAATATTCTACATCTATCTCTGCATGAGCATGAATCGACCGCTTAAAGTATAGTCTGTGACATTTTAGCTTAATACAATACTAAAGAGTCCCTCTGTACATAAAACTTAGTCTGACAATTTAGCTAACGACTCTTTCAAAATATGTAGTTCAGGCATTGATAACGTAACACCCTTCCCCATCTTTGTATGATCCTCCGACCAATCTCTAATATCGTATTTCGGTTCACGATCATTCCAACTAATTAAATTCAATTCTTTTTTCCAGCCTTTATTGCCCTCCGATAATACCGCAATCGTTTCAATAATTTCGTATTTAATTTCTGCCATATCCATTCCTCCTTATTTTATCTGTAATAAGAACTATATCTTGAAATTATAGGATTATCAAACGTGACAACGCATTAAATAACACTTACTGAGATTGTTTAGAAATTAGATCGTGAAATCTGAATAGTGAACATTTAGATATTAGTCAGCATTGTTCTATGTTTTTCCTTAATGAAATACAAAAAATAAAAAAGTGTTAATTTATGACCGCAGAATTATTAGTATGAGTACAGCAATACCACGATCATGGAACGTAAAAAACATGATGCCTGCACAATACAGACATCATCTTCTTCAAGTTGCCCAGAGCTTTTTTAAAATTTCCTTTACAAAAGGTACACTTTAATTATGGTCAGCTTTTCTTTTTATTTTTCAATAGGTATAGTTTCAATTTGATCAACAATGAATTCATTCTTGGCACTATCGAATTTATATGTGATATTGAAATCAACCACATATACCGGGGATACTCCGACAGATCCAGGGATGTTTAATTTTATTCTTTGATTCTCCAATGCATAAACAACTACACCGCCGAAAGCAAGTTCATCTTGATTAAAATCTGGTGCTGGATCAAAATCATAATCAAATTTAGACTCTTTTCCTTGAGCTTTAGCTGTAATCGTTAATGTACCATCATCATTTTTAACAACATTTGATTTAATTTCATTTGCAACAATATCTTCATAACTTTGTACTTTAATCTCCGATAAATCTTCAACATTAATAACATGAATATCATAGTTATCTAATCCTGTGCCTCGTCCGGTTTGGATTATAATTACAGCTTCTTCCTTACTATCATTTGTTAGATCAGTATAGAATAACTGGGGTTTAGTTCCTGTATTAGGGATTTCCCAGTCAAAGTTTTTTTGCTTACCATCAATATCCAAAATCACGCCTTTTATTTCATTCTTTGCCTCATTAAGTGCGTAAAGTTTAACTTTTTCATCATCGGAAGCCTCAATCAAATTTGTACCATTCTTTTGTTCCGACTGTGTTACCTGTTCACTAGAAGCCTTTACTGTTTCTTGCGTAACTGTTTTTGAATTATCTAAACTACATCCAGATAGTGCGAAAATACTCAACAACATCAATGTACTAATTTCTTTTTTCAATTTCCACGCGCCCCACTCCCAATATTTTACAAATCGTGTTACATGCAATATAACATGTACTCTCTTCGACTGTAAATAAAGCCTAGGAACTACATTCAGTTATCAATTATGCCCGACATAATTGAATCTGGGTCGGCTTTGTGCTTACTCAAAGGACGACTTCCAGTACCTACGCCAGTTCATATAAGCTCAGCTTCCGCTTCTACCTCAATTAAATATATACCTTTCGAAAATCCTCCACGTAGCATCTGCTTCTCAGTACGTATTTGTTCTAATTGTTCGTAAGTCACACCGTACATTTGTCTAGCTGTATGTACTAATTCTAAAATATCCGCAAGTTCCTCAATGGCCTCTTTTGGAGAGGCTGCCTCAAGAAATTCTAATGCTTCTTCTTGCATTTTCGTTTTTATTTCCTCTATGTGTTCTCCTTGTTTTAATACTCTTATGCTACTTGTATTCCCACCTGCTTCAATTATTTGTGGAATTAAATCACGTACTAATTTATTGTAAACTGGCATGTCAACCGTCCCCTTTTAACATACGATTATTTCCCGTATTTCTGCTGAATTGTTTGAATATGTTGCTTTTTGATTTCATTAGATACTTGCATTTGAGGCACATGCTTATTGTAAATTGTTTGAATATCAACTTGAGAGAAAAGCTGTCTTGCAGTTTGCTTTTGTGTTTGGATAAAACGCCTTAAATGCTCTCGCTTTATCTTAATTATTCATAACTGTGATTTTTTATAGATTTACTAAACTGTCTTGTTCAAGCAATGTTTAGTTGAATCCATTGCTAAAGAAATAAGTTTAACAGTCCCATTTTTTTGATCCAATCAATCTTTTATCAAAATTTCACCATTATTAAAATATTCACATCTAACAAAATAGCATTTATATATCATTAACAATAATTTACGGATATTATTAACTGTAGATTTATGACTTTAGCACTGTTATCATTATGAAGAATTTCTTGGAAAGGAGGTTTTCTTATGTACGATTCTTATTATTACGATGATTTCGATGCGGCCTTCGGTGGTATATTTCTCATTACTATGCTATTAATTTGCCTCGTGTTGAGTATCGTAAGCTATGTTATTTATTCACTTATTTATTATAAGGCATCTAAAATAAATGGTTTTAGCGATTTAGCCTATATTGCTTGGATTCCAATTATAAACGTTTATAGCTTTTTCTTATTAACGGCAAAGGGTGAGGATAATGCAACTGTTCGTGGAGCAGCGAAAAAGAATGTTCTTATTTACGTTGGATTAATACTTATTTCATTTATTCCGTTTCTAGGTATTATTGCTTCATTAGGTCTTATTGGCTTTACTTTGTATTTCACATATCGCCTCTTCTATCGTTGGACTGGTGAAACTGGGAAAGCTGTACTTTATATCATTTTATCGTTCATTACATTCGGACTATTCTATTATATTTACGGCTTAATGAAAATGAATAAACCTTTCGTTGCATAATACATATGCAAGTACAAAAACCTCTTTACACCTTCTAAAGGTTAAAGAGGTTTTTGAAACACATATAGAAAGCTAATGAAATACCCTCTTAGACAAAATTTTTTAGAAAAAAGACGTTTATTCACATTAGAATAAACGTCTAATTTTATATAATAAATTATATTATCAAGTCATTTTCATGCTACTAGAGTATCAATTGCGTCCTTCTCTTTCGCAACTAAATGATTAGTTGCAAAGCTTACTACAATAGCTACTACAAAGTTAATAATAACAGCGATCATTCCTGTGCTGATGTCATTAATTACGTGTGGAATGTTCGGGAAAAAGTCAATTAGTTTATGTGATGTTACAGCAGCATACAGTACGATCCCTACACCGGTTAAAATTCCTATCATTGCACCGAATTTGTTAAGAATGCGATTTTTATGGAAGCTAAATAGGAGTGCTGGAACAAGTTGTGTTATTAAACTATATGACATAATGTTTAAGATTGCTAGTGCATCCCCTCCAGTAATCGTGAAGACGAATGCAACTAATATTATAACGAACACAAATATTTTTGAAGCAAATAACTGTTGGCGATCTGTTGCCTTTGGTTTCACAAGCTTGTAAAATCCAGTCATTAATCCAATTGAAGCAGACATTAACATAACAGATGCGGGTACTAAAGCAGTTAATAACCCAGCAGCACCGACAACGCCTACTATCCAAGGATCAAATGTTTGAATCGTTAATCGGAGTAATGATAAATCTCCTTCAGCTCCTTGCAATCCTGGAATCTCTACAATGGCTGCAAAACCAATGAAAAATGCAAATAAGAGTAATAGAGTATATAAAGGTAAGGTAATGGCATTTTTCTTCAATGCTTTTGCACTTTTAGATGATAATAATACAGAAAAGGAGTTTGGTAATAAATAGAATCCGAACGCATTTAATATAATGGTTGAGACAAACCAAGAAATACTTAATCCAGAACTAGCGAGAGTTAAGCTTTCTGGTTTTATTTTTTCTACAGCTTCAAAGAGAGGTTGTACGCCTCCAAAATAATGGTATGGAATATAAATTCCTAAAAATACAATGACTCCCAGTATCATAATATCCTTTAATACAGCTGTCCAAGCAGAGCCATGGATACCTGAAATGGTAACATAAATTGTAATAATTATGGCACCAATAGTACTAGCCATAATTGGGCTAATCCCTCCATAGGAAGCCTCCGAAACAATAATACCTAACCCTTTTAATTGTATAACTATATATGGAATCAATGCGATAGCACCCAAAAACGATACAACTAATCCTAATATCGGACTTTTATAGTTGGATGCAAAATATTCTGGTTGAGAAATAATATGGTGATCTTTTGAATAGTTCCATATCTTTGGCGCAATCCAATAAGATAAAACATACGCTAAACAAATATATGCAGGTACATAAAAAGCAGCGGCTCCATTCGAATAAGCCCAACCACTACCACCGAGGAATGTGAAAGTAGTATAAACTTCTCCTGCAATTAGTAAGAAAATGAATAATGTACCAAAGCCCTTATTACCAACAGCAAATTCATTGACATTCATTTTTTTTCCGTGTGTTGCTCGGATACCAAGGAAAAGAGCAATTAATGCAAATGCAAAGATAATCAGTAAAGCTATATTCATTATTCATCGCCCCCTTGGTTTTCAGGATCCAATTTATACACAATCGTTAACACTAATGATGATAAAATCATCCATAAGATAATCCAGAACAGGAGAAACGGTAAACCAAAAATATAAGGTTCTATTTTATTTGCAAAGGGCAAACATAAGCACATTCCAATAAACGGTATCAGCAATAATAGTTTAATGTTTTTCATATAAGCCTCCTTTGAAATTCTTTTTTATCTTACAAAGAAGTAGTGTAACCCTCAGATTAACGAGAATAAGCCTGGGAAATTGAAATTCAAAACACGGATTCATAATGTATAAATGTCTTTTCTACGGATACGATCTTTATAAGTTGTTGCAGCCCCATTTTTACGATTTTCGTAAAGGTCTTCAAGAGATAGTTCAGCTGTAACAACTGAACTTGATTTACTAGTAGTTTCTGCAATTACGCCATTTTCAGTCCAAGGTAAGTCAGCAGGTCCTATAATAGCGGTGGTACCAAATCCGTTTAGAATGGGCCCTTGGATTTCGCCAATCGTAGGACAATGAACGACATAGAGTTGGTTTTCAACACTTCGTGCATGAGCACAATGGCGAACTCTCCAGAAACCATATTCCGAGAACGTGTAGGAAGGACAAAAGATAATATCGGCACCTCTTTGACTATAAATATGTGCAATTTCTGGAATCTCTATTTCATAGCATATGGCGATACCGAATGTTACTGGTCCAATTTTGAAAACTTCTAATTCGTCTCCCTCTATAGTGTTCCAAGCAGATTCAGCAGGGAAAATATGTGTCTTCCGATGTTTAAATACATTGCCATTTCCATCAAAGATATAAGTCGTATTGTAATTTCCTTTATTGGCGGGTTCAATTGTAGAACCCGCAATAATTATCTGTTTTCTTTTCTGTGAAAGATTATTAAAAAATTCAAGGTAGTCATCTAAAAAGAAACCTAGTTTCTCATTATCTTTTTCTGTGAATTGATTGTAATTGTTATAAGTTGTTAGTAAAGACATCGTAAATAACTCTGGTAAGAGCACATAATCACTTGTTAGTGGCACATCATTGAATGCATGTAAAATTCGGTCCTTAAAGGTAGAGAAATTATCAACTTTTTGCAATTCAAATTGACAGCTTGAAATTTTTATTGTCATAAGAGCCCCCTAGCCTCATCACTATATTTTCGTTTTAGAACGTTCGAAAAGAATATCCCCATCTAGTATTGTTAATTCGACTTGAATATCTTTTAAATCTTGTGGAAGGGTTTTCAAAATACTTCGATCAAGTACAATCATATCTGCTAATTTACCAGGTTCTAAACTACCCTTTATATCCTCATCAAAACTTGCATATGCACCGTTATAGGTATAAAGACGAATGGCTTCAAGAACATCTATTTTTTGCTTTTCACCAAATGAAGTTCCATTGGCAGTGAGTCGATTGACCGCTTCGTGAATTCCAATAAACGGATTATAGGTTGTAACTGGTGAGTCTGACCCCGCAGCAGCAATAATTCCTTGATCAATAAAGTCTCGTGCAGGGTACATAAAGTCCGTACGTTCACCGTAGTTCGTTAAATAACTTTCACCAAATTCATACGGAAATGGTGGATTAGGTATTGGAATCATCTTTAACTCTTTCATTCGTTGTTGTAAATCAGGGCTTGAAATTCCAGCGTGTTCAATGCGATGTCGATGATTTTCACGAGGATTTTCTTGTAAGGCGCGTTCTACAACATTCAAATACATTTCAATAGCTTGATCACCTTGTGCATGAACAGTAATTTGATAGCCTAATTCATGTGCTTTACCAAGTACTTCATAAATTTCATCCTCGGTGTAA
Organism: Lysinibacillus xylanilyticus; assembly: GCF_001183605.1. Taxonomy (GTDB): domain Bacteria; phylum Bacillota; class Bacilli; order Bacillales_A; family Planococcaceae; genus Lysinibacillus; species Lysinibacillus xylanilyticus. Next base: position 1,971,799 of record NZ_LFXJ01000005.1, read on the forward strand.
TATAAGATTCCATGATCGTCAGGGTTGCTTGTATAACCTTCACGAGTTGCAATAGTCGGACCAGTACTACTACCATCTGTAAACAATTTAGCAGGACCCACTTTAAAAAATTCATTTCCAGTTCCAGTTATTACCCCAGAATCCATCATATTTAATGTGAACTGCTTACAGTCACTTATACTAGCAATCATCGCATAGACACGAATTTTCAAGTCTCCTTTTTGAGAGGCTAATTGTAACATTCGGTAATTTTCTTTTGAAAACGTTCCAGCTTCATGAACGCTTGTAATGCCAACTTTCAAGAATTGTTGCTGCGCGATTTGAATGGCTTGATAAACTTCTTCATTTGAGAAAGTTGCTATCTCATTAAACTGCATAAAAGCATTTTCGATTAATCGTCCAGTTAATTGACCTTTTACATCTCTTTCAATTAAACCTCCTTGAGGATCAGGTGTTGTTTCGTTAATACCTGATAGACGTAAAGCAACTGAATTTACAATTCCGATGTGACCGCAAGTACGGGTAATGGCAATCGGGTGGTCTATTGAAATGTTGTCCAATTCTTCAAGAGTAGGATACCGTTCTTCCTGAACAGTTCGTTCATTGAACCCCCAAGCGCGAATCCACTGACCCTTTGGTGTAATAGCAGCTTTGTCTTTTAAAGTAGTCAAAATTGCATCTACGGAGTCCAATCCGGGCTCTTTACAGCTAATACTGAGTTGAAAAGTACCATACATAACCAGATGTAAGTGCGCATCAATAATTCCAGGTAGAATTGACTTTCCTTCTAAATCAATTACTTGTGTAGAGTCACCAATATAATTTTTAATCTCCTCATTCGAACCAACTGCTAATATTTTGTTATCAGAAATCGCTAGAGCCTCTCGGATAGAATCTTGTCCATCTACAGTAATTACTTCACCATTTAAAAAAGCAATGTTAGCTTTCATATAAATCCTCCTCGTCGAATAAATTGAATATTCAGAAATTAAAGATTGTGTTACTCTATTCATTTATTTTACTAAAAATAGATTGTCTTATATTTTTACAAAAGGTAATTATTTTTACTTTTTTTTAGACAAAAGGTTAAAAGGGTTATTTCTACGTAACTATAAAAATTCAAAAAAGGCTTTATTATGTGCATGCTAATATTACTTTTGGAAAAAACAAATTTATGCTGTTCCTTACTACCCTTCAATTTTTCTATTTGTATATCAATAAACAATAATTAAACGTCCCAGTCAGATTTAGCAAAATTAAGATTAAATAAAACCATCGCAAACGTATTTCGTAATGTTAGATATCATAGGATGTACAAAATAAATACTTCAAATAATTTATAAACTAATTCATCTCTTCCGTTTGTAATTAATTATAAAGCTATTACAATTTCTTTTGTTCACTATTTAAATCCATCGAAGAAAGAAAAAATGGAAAGTCTCTAATAATTCCATTAATTTCAATTTATTCACCACTTAAATTATAAGATCAATAATATGTAATTGAGTAGAAGTAATACCCAAAAAGAAAAATTTGTATAAAATGATTCTTCACCACTAGATTCCCAATAGTACCAAATTCATTTTTACAATTCGATCAATCTTATATCAAAAAAACATCATTAAAATAATACAAATATTCCATAAAAATAGTATATATGTACGATTATCTAAAATCCCCCGTATTTACCACTATAGATTTAAAACTTTAGTACTGTTATTATAATGAAGTATTTTTTTAGAAAGGAGGTTTTCAAATGTACGATTCTTATTATTTTAATGATACCGATGCATTCTTCGCTGGTTTTTTCCTTATCATTATGTTGATTTTTCTTGTGATGGGTATTGCAGGCTATGTTATTAGTTCACTTATTTATTATCAGGCATCTAAAGCAAATGGCTTTGGTGATCTTGCCTATGTTGCTTGGATTCCTATTATTAATGTTTATAGCCTTTTCTTATTAACAGCAAAGGGTGATGATGACGTAACAGTTCGTGCCGAAGCGAAAAAGAATGTTTTAATTTATGCTGGATTATTACTTGTTTCATTCATCATTCCATTTATAGGTATACTCGCTTCCTTAGGTCTTTGTTTTTATGTTATGTACTTCACATATCGCCTCTTTTATCGTTGGTCTGGTGAGCCTGGAAGAGCTGTACTTTATATTATTTTATCGTTCATTACATTCGGACTATTCTATTTTATCTACGGCTTAATGAAAATGAATAAACCTTTTGTTGCATAATTACATATGCAAAATGGAAAACCTCTTTACACCTGAAGTGACCCCTAAAAGTTAGACACGGTTATTTCATTAGGCAGCTTGGGTAAAATGAGTTCGGTATTGTACCGGACTCGTTTTTAATTTTGCCTTAATCCGTTTCGTATTATAGTAATTTATATATTTTTCTAATTCTATTTTAAAATGCTCTATACTTTCAAATTCTCTCATGTAAAGGAATTCAGATTTCATAATTCCAAAGAAATTCTCCATGACAGAGTTGTCGTAACAGTTTCCTTTACGAGACATACTTTGAACAATCCCTCTTGATTCTAAGGCGCGACGATATTTATTCATTTGATAATGCCAGCCTTGATCGGAATGCATGAGTAACTGGTGGTGCTCAGGTAAACGTTCGAACGCTTTGTCCAACATATCTGAAACAAGTGAATAGGTTGGTCTAGAGCCAATTGTATACGTGATAATTTCCCCGTTAAATAAATCTAAAACTGGCGATAAATAAAGTTTCTCACCGAACAATTTAAATTCTGTAATGTCTGTTACCCATTTTTCATTTGGGGCATCTGCTTTAAAATTGCGGTCTAAAATATTTGGCGCAATTTTACCAACGTTTCCTTTATAGGATTTATATTTTTTCATACGTACAACACACTTTAAACCCAGTTCTTTCATGATACGTTGCACTTTTTTATGATTCACTTTTTGCCCACGATTCGCTAGCTCGTCACGAATACGGCGATAGCCATAACGCCCTTCATGTTCTTCATAAATCGCCTTAATTTCCTCTTTTAAATCGGCATCTAAATCTGGTCGATTCATACGTTTTACTAAATCATAGTACGTACTTCGTGGAATGCCAGCGAATTTTACGAGTGCTTTCACCGGATATTTATGCCTTAATTCATAGACTACTTGCGCTTTGTCCTGTTTGGTGATTTTTCTTTGTTTTGAACTAAGGCATTCAACTTTTTTAAATACTCATTTTCCATTTCTAGTTGTTTAATACGTGCTTCAAGTGCTTCGGTAGAGCCTTCAACTGGTGCTTGTTTCGATTGTTTATTAAATTCTTTTTTCATGGATGGACGCCCCTTTTTCTTTGATTGAAGGGCATCTAATCCTTGAATTTCATATTGCTTTCTCCAAACACTAATTGTTGAAGGGGCAGGTATCTTAAAAATCGCTGCCGTTTCGTTTAAGGACGTACCATTTTCAATCATAAAATTTAGTACATCCATTTTAAACTCTAGTGTGTAATTTGTATATGGCTGAATAAAAGCTTCAACACCATTGTATTCATATTGCTTAACCCATTTAAGGATTGCTTTATTATCAGTCTCCATAGATTTAGCTATATCATAGGAACTTTCCTTTCCATTTAAGTAACGCTCAACAGCTTGTAATTTATCTTTGGCAGTATATTTTTTGACCATACAAAAACTGCACCTCCAATTGTTAGATGTGTCTAACAATTGGGGCGCAGTTCACACCTTTAAAAGGGTAAAGAGGTTTTCAACTTATTCACGTAATTTCACACTATAATGTCCCATGGACTTAGGAATACCTTTTAATGCAAGTACCCCACTATAGAAAAAAATCTTATTCTAGAAGACACTAGGAACCTCGTCCATTAAAGGAAAGAATTCTGCAATCACTGTTCCCGTCTTTATAAAATCTTTTGCTATTTGTTCATTTGTAGCCTTTCTATCGTCTCTATAATAAGCGGATCAAATTAATTTTTCTGATACCACTTTTATCAAACGACACTCGCTGAAAGAAGTTGAAAAATTGGGAACAATCCGTTGTATTTTCTACTCTCTTACAATACTTGACCTATCATGTTTTGAAAAAGAAGTTAGTTAACAGAAAATATATGCTATATTATAGTTAGAAAATTTCGAATTTCTAATTTTAAAATACAAAGGGGTTTGATGATTGTGTATGAAAATATTTTAAGACATCCAGGACCTACACCTATTCCGAAAAAGGTTCAGCTTGCGATGAATCACGATATTATTAGTCATCGAAGCAATGAATTTGTAGAGCTTTACCGTGAAACAATTGAATTAGTAAAACCTGTTTTCGGCACAAAGCAGGATATTTTACTCCTTCCATCAGGTGGTACAGCAGCTTTAGAAGCCGCGGCGGTTAACACTGTTTCTGCTGGTGAAAATGTTGTTGTGATCACGGTTGGAGCGTTTGGAGACTATTTCGTTTCGATTTGTGAGAAATACGGCTTTCATGTACATAAGCTTGAAAAAGAATGGGGACAAGCTTGCACGGCTAAGGAGCTGCGAGAATTCTTGCAGCCATTGAAAGATATTAAAGCTGTTTTTGTCACATACAATGAAACTTCGACTGGTATATTAAACCCAATTGCTGAATTAGCACAAGTTGTACGTGAGGAAACTGATGCATTATGTATTGTCGATGGTGTAAGTTGCATAGGTGGAGCTCCTGCTGAAATGGATGCCTGGGGAATCGATATTCTTGTTACTGGATCTCAAAAAGCGATGATGCTTCCTCCAGGACTTTCTTTTGTCAGTGTTAGTGATAGAGCTTGGAACGTTATTGAAGAAAATAATACACCGTCCTATTATTTAAACTTATTAAGCTATCGTAGTTGGGCAGAAAAAGGGATGACTCCAAACACACCTACTGTCACACTTATATATGGACTTCACGAAGTATGTAAACTTATAGAGGAAGAAGGAGGCTTTGAACATACAGTTGCCCGCCATGAACTAATGAAAAACATGGTTCGTCATGCGATGAATGCCCTTAATATCGAGCTTCTCACTACGGATGAGCATGCTTCTCCAACCATTACCGCGATTATGGCACCAAAAGGGATTGCGCTCGGTGACTTCTTGTCGCATTTAAAGCAACAATATCATTTAGATTTCGCTGGAGGACTCGGTCATTTGCAAGGGGAAATTTTCAGATTCGGCCATATGGGCTATTGCTTCCCAAGTGATATTTTACAGGCCGTTTCTTTAATGGAAGCAGCACTTCAAGACTTTGAATATGACTTTGAGCCAGGCGCAGGTGTACGAGCAGCACAGGAAGTATTTTTAACCGCCCAGCGAAAACAATGCCACGATAAGGTAAAACTTTAACCAGTGTGGTCTTCTGCATCCACCGGTTAGCCTTCACCAATTGGGCTTATACAGGTAGTTATTCTCCATTTTACCGCTTGCTAATGTGGTTAAAGATTTAAACCTCCAAATCTATGTGGATTTGGAGGTTTGTTTGTTTGTTTGTTTGTTTGTTTGTTTGTTTGTTTGTTTGTTTATTTATTTAAGTTAATTTCATCCCTTTAGTTTCAATGGGTCTGTAACAAACTTTTAGTTATCGCTTTTTATATTGAGGTTGGGACATAAATAGTCTCGAGAAGAAGTGAGAAAAGTGAATCGCGTGGTCGTTTTCACTTTTTTCGAAAGATGTTAATAGTCTACAAAATTTATTTAAGCAATGTGAGAGTTGTTGCGATCGCATTGTCAATAAATGATTTTTGTGGTTGAGATTTCATCATGACCGTTAATCCAATTAACGCCACAATTAGAGCCTGTGCTATAGACTTTGCATCTGTGCCTTCCTCTAACTCACCCGATTGGATTCCTCGTTCAATTGTCTCCTGAAAAATGACAGCTAGATAAAGTTGATGTTCTCTCGTTAAGATTTCAAATCTCTCATCATGAGGAGCTAGTTCAACCATTGTATTGATGCAAAAACAGCCGTTACTAATATCTTTCGTATATTCAGCAGCAATCACTTCTTCAAAAAAAATAGCAAATGCCTGTTTTACAGAGGTATGACCTTGAAGTCTAGCTCGTATATCAGCTGCACGAGATGTCGTATATCTACGAAGTGCTGCTTCGAATAGTTCCTTTTTATCTCCAAAGGTTGAATAAATACTCGGACGTTGAATCCCCATTCTAGCAGTGAGATCACTTAAAGATGTAGCTTCATAGCCCTTCTCCCAAAATAACTGCATGGCAGCCTCTAAAACTTTTTCCTCATCAAATTCACGGGTTCTTGCCATAAAAATTCCACCTCCATTGTTTATGAGTTAGTGAGTTTGTTACTATAAAATTTTAAATACCAAACAGTATGTAAACATTGTATAATCAGCTGCTTTCATTGTCAATTTTCGTTGTATTAGGTAACTACGGAGGAAAATATTTTTAAATAAACCCTTGACATTATAAACAACACTAAGATATATTTACCAATAATTATATTGTACCGAACGGTATGTTATAATTAAAATCCAATGATGAACGGAGGATATGGCGTGGACCATAATCTGAAGCAAGAAGTTGATGCATCTGTGATGAACCTACAACCTTCTATGTCTAGAACTGTAACTTTATTATTCGCAACAGCCTGCGGAATGTCTGTCGCCAATATTTATTTCGCACAGCCGTTGCTTGATCAATTGTCTAATGAATTTAATATTGATCACTCGACAATAGGTGTTGTAATTACCATCACGCAGATCTTTTATGGATTGGGCTTATTACTTCTAGTGCCTCTTGGAGATTTACTTAACCAACGACGCTTGATTATCGGACAGATGCTATTATCCACAATGGCTTTGGTTATAGTGGGTACTGCTTCTTTTAGCGTGATGCTTTTTACTGGTATGGCCTTAGTAGGTCTACTTGCAGTTGTGACGCAGACACTTGTGGCGTTCGCAGCAACTATGGCTTCCCCTACAGAACGTGGACGTGTTGTTGGTATTGTTACAAGCGGGATCGTCATTGGCATTCTGCTCGCTCGAACCTTTGCTGGTCTATTAACAGACCTTACAGGATGGCGATCCGTCTATCTAGTCTCTGCCGCTCTCATGCTTGTAATGGTTTGTATGTTTCTGAAGGTGTTACCAAAGGTGGAGCGTGAAGTAAAATCACTCCCCTATCATCAGCTAATTAAATCCGTATTCACTCTGTTTATGCAAGAAAGAACATTACGCATCCGCTCAGTTCTAGCCATGCTAATTTTTGCTGATTTCAGTATTTTGTGGACTTCACTTGTTCTACCACTTAGTGCGCCACCATTAGCTCTTTCACACAGTGTAATTGGCGCATTTGGTCTCGTTGGAGTGGCTGGTGCACTAGCTGCAGCACAGGCCGGGAAACTGGCCGATCGAGGTTACGGACAAAGAACGACAGGCATTGCTTTAGTTCTATTACTCATTTCATGGTTGTTTATCAACTATCTAGAACAGTCGTTATTGGCATTAATTGTAGGTATTGTGTTGCTCGATTTGGCCGTGCAGGCAGTACATGTCACTAATCAGACGATGATTCTTCCATTACGTACAGAGGCACGGAGTCGACTTACTGCTGGATATATGATGTTTTATTCCATCGGCAGTGCTGGTGGCTCAATTGCTTCTACACAGATGTATGCACACTTTGGTTGGGGAGGGGTTAGTTTCCTCGGAGCTTTAATCAGTGCATTTGCCCTTATTTTTTGGGCTACGACTAAACGGTTAACAAAAAATTAATTATGCCTCGGCATAATTCTTGTGACATCCGCAGGAGGCTTCAACTTATTTCAGCGGAAGTTAGTACACCCGCTGAAAAGTAGCTTAAACCTGTATTCATCTCACTACCTAAAAAGGTGAGAGACTTCTGTACCTGCCGCTATTCTTTCGGTACAAAAGACATTTGTAGCTGACGCTTCACTTTAGCTACCAAAACACTTGCTGAAAAAAGTTTAAATTGACTAGGAGAGATTACAAATGGAAATAGGAATTACCTCTTTTGTAGAAACAAAACCAGATGTTCATAGTGGTGAAGTGATTAGTCATGCACAACGTTTGCGTGAAGTAGTTGAAGAAATTATTCTTGCAGATCAGGTGGGACTGGATGTATTTGGTGTTGGTGAGCACCATCGAGAAGATTATGCTGCTTCCTCTCCAGCAATGGTGCTATCTGCTGCAGCTCCACAAACAAAAAAGATTCGGCTTACAAGTGCAGTAACAGTTCTATCTTCAGCTGATCCTGTACGTGTCTTTCAAGATTTTTCCACATTAGATGGACTATCAAATGGGCGTGCTGAGATTATGGCAGGTCGTGGTTCCTTTATCGAATCCTTCCCCTTGTTTGGCTACAATTTAAATGATTATGATGAACTATTTGAGGAACATTTGGACTTACTCCTCAAAATTCGCGAGTCAGAAAAAATAGTATGGGAAGGTAGACATCGGCCAGCAATCAATAATTTAGGTGTGTATCCAAGACCTGTTCAAAACTCCTTACCAATATGGGTTGGCAGTGGAGGAAATCAACAATCTGCCATCCGTGCAGGACTTTTAGGATTACCACTTATGCTAGCAATCATTGGTGGCAGTCCAATGCAGTTTGCACCTATCGTACAGCTCTATAAAAAGGCAGCTGCTCAAGCAGGGCATGATCTATCAAAACTTCAGGTTGGATCTCATTCAATAGGTTTCGTCGGCCCGAATACTGACTGGGCAGCGGATACATTTTTCCCATCAACGAAGGCGGGCATGAATAAATTGGGCAAAGAAAGAGGTTGGCGATATTATGATCGCTCTAGCTATGATGCTGCACGTAGTTTTGAAGGGGCGTTATATGTAGGTGATCCAGATACAGTTGCTGAAAAAATCATTCATCTGCGTAAACATGTAGGGATTACACGTTTTATGCTGTACGTACCATTAAGCACAATGCCACATGATCAAGTTATGCAAGCTATAGAATTGCTCGGAACAAAAGTTGCTCCTCGAGTACGTGAGGAAGTTGCCAAATGGGAGGCGGAAATGGCACTAGAAGGACATCCATTTCTTTAAGATATCATTATTTAATAGGAGGAATTTATATGACGATCAATAATCGAGTCTTGCCAGAATTAAGACAGACTTACTCCCAATTTCCAGGATTTCGGTTGGAGGAAGATTTAGAGTGGAGTCGAAGTCTCTTGTCCAACCCACCTTCGGAGAAGTCAGAACTTGTACACACATCAATTCGGATGATTCCCAGAGGTCACGGAGACGAGATGTTGGTTAAAATTTATGAACCTGTTGAACGAAATATTAATCAACTTCCAGCGATGCTTTGGATTCATGGCGGTGGTTTCGTTATGGGACACCCTAATATGGATGATATTTTATGTGAACGCTTTGTTCAGACTGCTAATTGCGTTGTCGTTTCGGTTGATTATCGACTTGCTCCTGAGCATCCCTATCCGGCGGCTATAGAAGATTGTTATGCAGGGTTAGTATGGATGACAACCGAGGCATTATCACTTGGCATCGATGTCAAACGGGTGGCGATTGCAGGCGCAAGTGGTGGCGGAGGGCTAACAGCAGCTCTAGCATTAATGGCTCGTGACAAAGGAGGACCCTCAATTATATTCCAGATGCCACTGTATCCAATGCTTGATAACCGAAATGAAGCACCTTCCAGCTACGAGATTACCGAGGAGCATGCAACATGGAGTAGAACTAATAATTTGACAGCTTGGCGTATGTATTTAGGTGAGGAAAAGGATACCCATGAGCTATCTCCGTATGCGGTCCCTTCAAGAGCAGATAACTTAGCAGGATTACCTCCAGCTTATACATGTATAGGTCAACTCGATTTATTCCGAGATGAAACCATTGATTACGTGACACGTCTTGCCCAAGCAGGAGTAGATGTTGAATTCCACCTCTACCCTGGTAGCTTCCATTGCTTTGAAGTCTTTGTGCCAGATGCCGAAGTAAGTCATCGAGCTAGTCAGAATTATTTAGACGCTATGGCACGTGCACTTTATTCTTAATATCGGATAACCCTAAACTTCAAATGAAGTCTTCTCTCCTACTGACTGATTTAATGTGTATGAGAACGATACACCTAAGTAAAATTGCAACTAAGGCCAATGCTTCACGGTATGATCGACCGAATAATCTTTTACAACTAGAATTATGAATATAAGTGCATTTTCAAAAGCTAAAAGTGTTATACTAATAAGCATGTTATAAATTGAGGAGTTAGACAGTATGAAATATTTTAAACCACAAATGCAGCAACTTGTGAAAGAAAACCGTGAATTACATGATCGCCTAAAAGAATTAATGTCCGAAATGGATTTGCAAAAAAATTATGCTTTAAAAGCTCTATATCACGCTGAAGTAGCGGACGGTGGGCGCTATCAGCAAGATTATCAAGCGTTGGACTATTTATATAAATAACTCTAAATGAGCAAAAGTAATAAACGCAAGAATGTTGATTTATAGCATTCTTGCGTTTTCTCATTAACTAACTACCTTAATCAATAATTCTTCCTACTTACACTGCCTTTGCCATGTATTCCTCACGCATTTCCAGCGGCACCATACTTCCACCTGTTGCCCATACAAGATGGGTAGCTTGCTCCATCTTATCAACTAAATCATGCTTTTCTAAATAACTTTGTCCATTTTTCATTACCTGAATTGGTCCGAACATCCCTGCATGCGCTGATGGCTCTAAAAATAGACCTTCCGAGTCCATTGCTAAACCGAGCGATTTAAATAATTCCTCATCTTTAACTGTATAACAGCCACTCACATAAGTTTCCATCACTTTACCAACAAATTTTGACGCACGACCAACAGCAAGGCCGTCTGCTTCGGTTTTATTATTAAGACCAATATCTTCAACACTGATTTCATCATGTAAACCTGTCATTAAGCCAATTGTCATACAAGGAGATGCTACTGGCTCGGCGAAGAAAATATGGGCATGCTCTCCAAAAATTTCACGTATGCCGTACGCAACTCCCCCCGGTCCTCCACCTACACCACACGGTAAATATACGAACAATGGATGGGCCTCATCCACAGTAATATTCGTTTTTTCAAACTGTGCTTTTAAACGCTTCGCCGCCACTGCATAGCCAGCAAATAAGTCCTTTGAATTTTCATCGTCAATGAAATGGCACATAGGATCTTGTTCAGCCTCTCGACGACCTTGTTCTACAGCAACACTATAATCAGCTTCATATTCAATAACTGTCGCACCTTTTTCACGCAGCAATGCTTTTTTCCACTCTTTTGCATCACTCGACATATGTACAACGACATTAAAGCCGAGTTTTTTGCCCATAATGCCGATACTCAATCCTAAATTACCTGTAGAACCTACGGCAATTGTGTATTGCTGGAAGAACGATTGAAAATCCTTTGTTGCCAACATTGCATAACTATCCTCTTTTGTTAGCTTGCCACTAGCGATTGCAAGCCGTTCTGCATGCCTTAATACTTCAAAAATACCACCACGAGCTTTGATAGATCCAGAAATCGGCAAGGCATGATCGCATTTTAAGATAAATTGACCTGGTATTAAAACATCATATTCCTTTTCAAGAGCTTTCTTCATTAAAGGTATATATTGTAAAGATGATTCAATAAGTCCCTTTTTTTCCACAAGCTCTGGAAACGCTACAATTAAATAAGAAGAAAAGCGTTTAAGTGTTTCTTCTGCCTCCTCAACTTCCTCCATTGAAAAAAGATTTGTTTGCACCTTTTTTTCTCGATTTGTATTTTCCCAAAGTACAGTATCCTGATTTGCTATATCATTTAGTCTCGGAAATTGATTTAATAGTTCGTGTTTAAGTTCATTTTTCACCTTTAGATTCCTCCGTTTTTTGAGCTAAAATCGCTCGTTCACAAATTTGTCGAAATTTCAATTCGAACGAAATATTGTTTTCTTGCGTTCGTTTTTTAGGTCCTCTCGTACGTCCACCAGCACGTCTAATTTTTTGTCCCACATGGCGCATATCGAGCAAACGTTCGATATTTTCATTGGACATCTCTCGCCCATTTTGATCGATTGGATAACCCCCTCTTGCCAAAACCATAGCCGCTAAACCGTAATCCTGTGTTATGACAATATCATGCTTTGAAAGCGCATTCACTAGCGTAAAGTCAACCGAATCTGGACCCTTAGGAACAATAATTGTTATTACATTATCACGTTCAACACGGTGGGATGTATCGCAAAACAAGATTGTTTCAATCTCAAACTCAGATGATATAGATAGCGCTAAATCCACGACTGGACAGGCATCAGCATCAATTAAAACCTTCACAATAAAGCATCATTCCTTTCTCATAATTAGATAGATCACTCATCTTGTTATTATTTCAATATAATAAAATCTCATCCCCGTTTGTTCAGTTTTTCACAAACTTAAGACTGTTGGAAAAAGTATTTTATTGAATAGTCCGAAAAATAGATATACGATACACATATCAAATAACTGGAGGTTTTTTACTATGACAACTACAACTGTAAGCAACGACCAATTAGCAAAAGAATACGTTGATGGTGTATTCGAGCAACTAAAACAACAAAACAGTTATCAAGCGGAGTTCTTACAAGCAGCTGAAGAAATTTTCATTTCATTAGTGCCTGTATTTGCACAACACCCTGAATATATAAAAGCCAATATCCTATCTCGTATCGTTGAGCCAGATCGTATCATTTCCTTCCGTGTAGCTTGGCAAGATGATAACAATCAAGTTCAAGTAAACCGTGGTTACCGTGTGCAATACAGCAACGTAATGGGGCCATACAAAGGCGGTCTTCGCTTCCACCCTTCCGTAAATGAATCAATTATCAAATTCTTAGGCTTTGAACAAATCTTTAAAAATGCTTTAACAGGCCAACCAATCGGTGGTGGTAAAGGTGGATCAAACTTCGATCCTAAAGGTAAATCAGATTCGGAAATCATGCGCTTCTGTCAAGCATTCATGACTGAATTATACCGCCATATTGGTCCTGATGTCGATGTTCCTGCAGGTGATATCGGTGTTGGAGCTCGTGAAGTAGGCTATTTATGGGGCCAATATAAGCGTTTAACAAAAGCAAACGAATCTGGTGTATTAACAGGTAAAATTCCTGGTTATGGAGGTTCTTTAGCCCGTAAAGAGGCAACTGGTTATGGTACTGTATATTTTGTAAATGAAATGCTTAAAGATGTCAACGATTCATTCGAAGGTAAAACAGTTGTAGTTTCTGGTTCTGGTAACGTTTCAACATATGCTATTGAAAAAGCACAAGCTTATGGTGCAAAAGTTGTCGCTTGCTCTGACTCTTCAGGCTATGTTTACGATCCAGAAGGTTTAGACCTTGATGCAATTAAAGAAATTAAAGAAGTAAAAAGCGATCGTATTTCCACTTACTTAAACTATCGTCCAAACGCTACATTTACAGAAGGCTGTACTGGCATCTGGACTATTCCTTGTGACATCGCGCTTCCATGTGCTACCCAAAATGAAATTAATGGCGATTCAGCTCGTACTTTAATCTCTAACGGTGTAAAAGCTATTGGCGAAGGTGCAAACATGCCATCAGATCTTGAAGCAATTAACGAATTCTTAAATGCAGGCGTATTATTCGGACCTGCTAAAGCAGCTAATGCCGGTGGAGTTGCTGTATCTGCTCTTGAAATGGCGCAAGATTCAAGTCGCGTATTCTGGTCATTTGAAAAAGTAGATGCTAAATTACATGAAATTATGAAAAACATTTACGCGGACAGTAAAGCAGCTGCTGAAAAATATGGTTACCCTGGGAACCTTGTAGTTGGCGCGAACATCGCTGGCTTCATCAAAGTTGCTGATGGTATGCTAGCTGAAGGCGTTTATTAATAACAATTAATCCACCCTAAGATGATAACGAATATTCGTTATCATCTTGTTTTTTATTAGAAATGAAGTTTAAAAACATAAAAAATATCATTTAAAACGAACATTTTTACTATTAATTATTCAAAACATTCGTGTTATAATAATGAAGTACTACGAAATATTGGAGGGTTTTTTGTGGAATTATTGTATACAGGTAAAACGAAAAATGTGTTTCAATTAGAAGATGGTCATTACTTATTAAAATTTAAAGATGATGTAACTGGTGAAAACGGCGTATTCGACCCAGGTGCTAATACTGTTGGATTAACAATCGACGGCGCTGGTTTAGCTGGACTTCGCTTAACTTCTTATTTCTACTCAAAACTAAACGAACAAGGTGTTCCTACTCACTACGTTGATGCAAACTTCAACGATGCAACAATGACAGTAAAGCCTGCAACTGTTTTCGGTAAAGGTTTAGAGGTCATTTGCCGCTTCAAGGCAGTAGGCTCTTTCCTACGTCGCTATGGTGCTTACGTAAAAGAAGGACAAGACTTAGATTCTTTTGTAGAAGTTACCATCAAAGATGACGATCGACTAGATCCTCCTATTTCTGAAGATGCTTTAGCCATGTTAAACCTGTTAACACACGAAGAATACGTGATTTTAAAGCAACGCACAATCGAAATTGCTAAATTTGTTGCTGCAGAGCTTGCCAAAAAAGGGTTAACACTATATGATATTAAATTAGAGTTTGGTCGCGATGCTAAAACAAATGAAATTTTATTAATTGATGAAATTTCAGGTGGTAATATGCGCGCTTACAAAGGCGAACAATACATAGAACCATTAGAGCTAGAAAAAATTATGTTAGCTGAATAAAAAAACATTCTTTTAATATGCCATGCCTGACTAGTTACGAGTAATCAAAAAGAGTCGCTTTCTTGCGGCTCTTTTTTTGATAAGATGATTTTTATTTTCTTTTGAAACTTTTCATTGGATCACTCGTATACTAATTATACGCATAATGCATTTATACTATTATTTTGGAGGTAATTTAATGGATGACTTTAATGAAACATCACAAGAAAGGCTAAAGGTTAATCCATTTTTGTCTATTTGGTTGCATCCAAAGCAAACAACCCGTTACATGATTGAAGAAAAATCAATAGGTTTTGCGATTCTTCTTATTTCAATTGGTTATATTGGTGTTATACTTTCAGACCTTATTGATAAGATATCTTTAATAGACTTGTCTCCTTGGCTTATCGCATTAATTTCTGTTATTCTATCACCGATTTCAGGAATAATCGGTACGGCTTTTGTCGCACTAATCGTTTGGCTGTTCGGTAAACTTTTTAAAGGAACAGGTACGTACTCACAATTATTTAAAGGGCTAAGTTTAACTGCTATTCCATTTATAGTACTTATTCCTTTTTATTTAATTTGGTTATTTACATCACCTGAGTCTCTAATGGACCCTAACTTCGCTGGATCGATACCTTG
The DNA here is from genome assembly GCF_001183605.1 of Lysinibacillus xylanilyticus. Lineage (GTDB taxonomy): Bacteria > Bacillota > Bacilli > Bacillales_A > Planococcaceae > Lysinibacillus > Lysinibacillus xylanilyticus. Next base: position 1,987,173 of record NZ_LFXJ01000005.1, read on the forward strand.
GATTTTATGGCTAGCCACTTTAGTAACACTTGTGATTGGTATTTGGTCAATCGTCATTACTGTAGGGGTTATTGCAGAGGCACATCAAATATCCAATTGGATGGCCTTCTTTACACTCTTAATTCCAAGCATTATTCTCTTTTTCTTAATCATTATTCTGATTATTGTTCTCTTTTTCGTTTTAGGTATTTTTATGATGTAAAAAAATCTCCCCTCTCTTTATGAGAGAGTGGGAGATTTTTTAGATTCATATTCATATTAAATAGAAAGAACTGTATTTTGTTGGAATAGCTCAGACACACCTGACTCAACAGCTGCACCACTTACAGCTTGTGAAACAATTTCAACAACCCGCTCATCTAATGATTTAGGTACAATATATTCCTCCGTTAATTCCTCATCACTCACAAGAGCAGCTATTGCTTCCACTGCGGCTATTTTCATTGCCTCATTAATATCTGTTGCTCGAACATCTAATGCCCCACGGAAAATACCAGGGAAAGCAAGTACATTATTAATTTGGTTTGGATAGTCGGATCGTCCTGTCCCCATAATACGTACACCCCATGCTTTGGCATTTTCATACGTAATTTCAGGATTTGGATTTGCTAGTGCAAACACGACCGGATCTTCATTCATTGAAGCAATATGTGCTTCTGTTAATAAATTTGCAACCGATACACCGATAAAGACGTCAGCACCTTTAATGGCATCGTCCAACGTTCCATGTAATTTTTCCGGATTTGTTAAATGGGCAACCGTTTCTTTTATTGGATTCATACCTTCAGCGCGACCTTCATAAATGAGACCTTTTGTATCGCACATATAAATATTTTTATAGCCCATTTGCACAAGAATACGCAAAATAGCAATTCCAGCTGCTCCTGCACCATTAATAACGACCTTCATCGTTGCCACATCTTTTTTCACAATACGATTGGCATTAATCATCCCTGCACCTACTACAATCGCCGTACCATGCTGATCGTCATGGAATACAGGAATATCACATTCTTGGCGCAGACGATCTTCAATTTCAAAGCACCTTGGAGCTGAAATATCTTCTAAATTTACAGCACCAAAAGTGGGAGCAAGCGCCTTCACAATGCTGACGATTTCATCCGTATTCTTCGTATCTAAACAAATAGGAAAAGCATCAACATTGGCAAAACGCTTTAATAAAATAGCCTTTCCCTCCATTACTGGTAATGCTGCCTTCGGACCAATATCCCCTAACCCTAATACCGCCGTACCATCTGAAACAACCGCTACCATATTACCTTTCATTGTATAGTCGTAAACAAGTGATGGATTTCTCTCAATCTCTACACAAGGCGCAGCAACCCCCGGAGAATACGCGAGACTTAAATCATATGAATCTTGCACAGGTACTTTAGAAATCACCTCTAATTTCCCACTATAATACTCGTGCATTTCTAAAGCCTTTTTCATAATGTCCATTCAATCCCATCCTTTTCTTTTGAATTATTATATATTTCAGAATCATAATACTTTGCGAAAGTAAAGTCAACGAATTTTCTGTCTATTTTATTTTTTCTTCGAAATAGCGCCATTTATTATCGCCTTGGCTGATTTTTCGCTTTGTTATTAACTTCACAATCAATTATTTTAATAAAATATTAATGTCAATTTGCTTTATAAAAAATGTACAAATACCGCCATTAAGCCTGTTCAACTTTTCACATAGTATTTTTCTTGTGTAAAAGAGAAATTTTTCACAAACGAATGTAAGCGTATCCATTTTTTCATCTGGTTCCGTCACATTTTCTTCACATTTTTTCACAAAGTTTTTTATTATTTCAACAAAAAAGAGCCCTTATTTTAAGGACTCTTGCGTAAATTGATTTATAAAAGCGGTGATAATATGCTTGGAAGACCACTGTTCTCCCGATACTTTTGTAATCGGGTAATCACGAGAAAATATTGATTTTGTCATTTCTTCTACCGAATAACCTTTATCAAATAATTGCCTTATATTGCTCTCCATTTCTTCTAAATAAGCAATTTTTTCTTGTATTTTCGTACGACCATCTGCTAGAAAACCCGCATGACAGCAATAAACTTCTTCGAAATCATAGTTTAATATTTTCTTCAAAGACGCCAAGGTATGTACGATATTTTCTTCATCAAGGACAACCTTAGTTTTCGTCTGTATATACAAATCACCTGTAAACAAAGCACCTGTTGCTCGATTGTAAAATGATAAATGATCTGTCGTATGCCCTGGTGTTTCAATTATATCCCATGTAGCTGACTTCGTTTGCAATGTATTACCGAATGGTTGAGCATTAAACGCCGGTCGTTCACCCCATAATGCCTGGCGATAAAAAGGATACTCTCCATCCTTTGCACAAACACTTACCGAATCACGATGAATATAGATAGGTACATCCTTATGTTGCTGAAGCCATGCTGCATTTCCTGAATGATCCTCATGAGAATGAGTGAGTGCTAATTGTTCAATCGGTATTTCGTTAAAAAAGGATTGGAACTCCTGTGAAAGTGAGTATGAGCCTGTATCAATTAGTAATCCATCCACAAAAAAACTATAAACACTCATTTCAATCCCCTGAACTGCCACTTTACCGTGAGCACATTGCACATCACGATTTTGTTGAATCTCTATACTTTTCTCTCGTTTAAACATCCTTCTCCCCCCTTTGTAAAAAAAGTGTAGCATAAAATGAATAACCAGTCATTTTATGAACACATCATAACTCGCATCGATTGATGATTACTATTAAATTTCTCAGTATTAATAGAGAGACCATTGCATCGTATTTTACAATCATTAAAAAAGTCCAGCTTGCTGTAGCAGGGGGTACAATCCACATATATTGTTTCATAATTGCTCGCTCTGGCGGGCTATCCATCATTTTGACGGGGCTATCCATCATTTTGACGGGGCTATCCACGATTTTGACGGGGCTATCCATCATTTTGACGGAGCTATCCACGATTTGGGCGGGGCTATCCATCATTTTGACGGGGCTTTCCATCATTTTGACGGTTCTATCCATCATTTTGACGGGGCTATCCACGAATTTGGATTTCTATCCGTCGCTTTGACGATTCTATCCGTCACCTTGGCTCTACTTCCATCGCTCTTGCCTTTCTATCCGTCACCTTGGCTCTTCTTTCCGCAGCTCTTGCCTTTCTATCCGTCGCTTCGGCTTTTCTTTCCGTCGCTCTGATTTCTATCCTTCACCTTAGCTCTACTTCCGTCACTCTTGTCTTTCTTTCCGTCGCTTCGCCCTTACTCCCCTTTCCACTCCAATAAAAACAAAAAAACGCCCACCAAAGTGAGCGATTCTTCTTCTATCATTTATTCATTTGTTCCTTTTTCAACATCATATTGTGTAATCCAGTCACTAAAGCTACCTACATACAGTTGAATATTTTCGTAACCCTCATCTGCTAGCACTGCATACAATGGTGATGCTGTAACGCCGCTTCCACAATACACTACAACATGCTCGTCTTGAGCAACCTTGCTGCGTAACGCATCATTGGCTTGCAAACGGCCATCTGATTTTAATTGCTCCCAGTCAAAGTTTTTCGCAGTTGGAATATGCCCAGCTACCAAATCAAGAGGCTCCATCTCACCACGGTAGCGAGCTGCGGCACGTGCATCAAGCAACGTTGCTTCAACTTCTCCATCTACAATGGCTTTAACTGCTTCACGTGGAGCATATAGCTCATCTCGCCAAACAAATTCAATCGATTTCGGTGGATATTTTATAATGTCTTTTGTGAAAGATATTTTTTCCTCTAGAGCAGGTGCACCACCGTTCACAATCACTACATTTGGAAAGCCCGCATATGTCAGCATCCACCAAGCACGAGGTGCAAATGGTGCCGCTCCTTGATCGTAAACGACAATTTGGTCCTCATAACTTAATCCTAATCCTTGAAATACTGCCGATAATTTTTCCTTATTTGGCATAGGATGACGACCATTTTTAGACCCCATATCTGATAGATCCTGCTCTAAATCGATATAAATCGCTCCTGGAGCGTGTGACTCTTCAAATATTTTATTCCCCGCCTCTTTGTTTTGTAAATCAAAGCGAGCATCTACGAAACGGACTCCATCTAACTGAATTTCCTCAACTGATTTGAATACTTTTCCCAAATGAATCACCTCATGCGTATTGTAATTGTTCGTAAATAGCTTTCCAAGAAGCTAAACGACTTTCTTCCTGAAGTGCAAGTCTTTCTGTTGCGATTTGTTCAAGTCCCTGATGGAAAATATGCAGACGTAAATTCTCCGCTTCCTCAGCAATATAAGTAATAGCCCATGTCATTAGGGATACTTTCTGTGAATCTAAATAGTTTTGCGCATCTGGTTTAGTTAATACTTCAAGCGCCTCACTTAGTTTCATTTTTTCATTCTTCTCAAAGAATGCCTTTTGATTGCGGAAGTGTGATTTCACACCCGAATATTTCGCGATATCTGTAAATGGCCCTTCAAAATCAAGTAAATCTGGCTCAGAAGATTCAAACGCTAAGAATGAGAAGCTACGGTTTAATTCTTTTAGTTCACGTACTTCATCTTTAAAGCGCTGTTGTATCTTCTTACTAATAAACTGTGATAAACGGAAGTTTGTTACACGCATTTCTTGTGTAAAGTCAAAGCGTAAACTTTGCATTACTTCTTTTAAAGCATGCTCTAATGCTTGCTGAGCCGGCATTGCGGCAAATGTTGAAGGATTGTAGCCTTCCTTAAAGAACTCTGGGTAACGATAATACACACGTTGAAGAACATAATATAGTAATTCATCAAGCTCTTGCTTCGTTTCACTTTCTACCATACTTGTATTAAGCGTATTAAACTTCGATTTTATATGCTGTTCAAGAGTTGTTAATTCCTCTAAACGCTCATCCTTACGCTTTAAGTTCTCTTCTGTTTGCGCAATTAAGTCACCTAAACGTTGCTCTGTTTTATCGACTTCTTCTGCAAGCGCCTGAACAGCCAATGCACTTAATTCATCATTTAAGAATGTATGGAATGCATCTTCGAATGGTGGCATACCTGATGTTAAATCAGCACCCTCTACTTTTTCTTTTAACGCCAATAAGCTTGACACACCATAAAGTCGAGGGAAGCGAATGCCAAAGCGTTGTAGCTCTGAACGTACATAGCCTTTTACATCTTCCTGCTCTTCTTCTGTTGTCGCTAAATCAATCGCGTTGACGATAAAGAACATCTTATCAAGTTCGAAGGCATCTTTCACACGCCCTAGTTGGATTAAAAACTCGCGGTCAGCTTTAGCAAAAGCATGATTATAATAAGTAATAAACAAGATTGCATCAGCATTACGAATATATTCAAACGCAACACCTGTATGACGCGCATTAATAGAATCTGCTCCTGGTGTGTCAACAAGTGTCACACCCATACGTGTTAACGGACTATCATAATAGAAATCAATATTATCAACAAAGCATGATTTATTTTCTTGCGCAACAAATTTTTCGAACTCTTCACGATTAACACGTAATACTTTTCCAAGCTCAGACTTAAATGTTGGGAATCCTTCTTTATATGCACGAATAAATGATTTATGCACATTTAAGCGTTCGTCCGATAGCTGCACCGCAAGTCCCTCATCTGCACGATTAAACGCCTCTTCTAAAGAAGAAACTGATAAACCAACTGCTGCGTATGAAGCTTTAATATCCTCTAGCATTTGGTCAGCTGTTTTTAACAGTACATCTGCTGTTTCATGCGGATGCTCTGGCGTCACAGGACGAATTTTATTAATAGCCGCCGTTGTAGGGTTTGGTGATACAGGTAAAACTTTGGCACCCATTAATGCATTAGAGAACGAAGATTTCCCTGCACTAAATGCACCGAAAAGCGCGATTGTGAAATCCTTTTTCTGTAATCGTTCTACTTTATTTTCTAAGTAACTTGCCACTTCTGCAAAGCCTTGTACATCTTTTACCGCATTTGCCGTATGAAGTGCACGCTTAACTACACCTTCAATAGGAAGACTTGTAGCACTTACTGATTGTTGTGCCTCTTCCTGTTGTAACGCTTCCTCTTTTGGCTTTAACATCGATTCATCAAATAATCGAATATCTGCTAAATCTTGCTTAAAGGCATGATCCCAATTTGTAAGCTGTTGATTTGCTAGCTTACGTATTTCATTACTTGCCTGATGCATAATACTTGCACTATATTGCTGATAGCCCTCAATTTCAAGCACTGACTGAATAGCATCAACTTTCGCTTGCATCCCGGCCATTTTTAATTTAGATGGAGCAGCTGTTTCAGTAGCCACCGCTTCTAAAGTTGTTGCTTGTGCATCCTTCCAATTATCTGTTTCCTGGATGAAGTAGCGTTTTGTTGCCTCTGCCACACGGTTTGCGAAGTTTAAAACGGCATCCCCAGTTAATATAGCTCCAACTTGTACCTGCTGCTCAATAAGTGAGAATGGTAATTCAAAGGCGTAGGCATCAATAGCTGTAGCACGTTCTTCATTTAATGCACTGACATCCTTTAACACCTTTTTCATTAGCCCTTTTAAATGTCCAGTAATCTGTGCATGGACAACATTTTGATAGGCAATATAAGCATCCTCTTTACGGCGGTTACGCTCTTCCTCTGTTTTTTTCTTAGCAGTAAATAAGCCCCCTACCTTGAAACCATCCTGCTGACTCTCTAAATACAGACGTAATTTATCGCGTAAATCAGCTGGCATAATGGCAGCATTCGCAAGAAGTTCTTTACGTTGATTTTCGAACGTTTCATTCCATGCCTCTATTGAGAACAATTCAACTTGACGATTTAGCTTATTGTACTGCTCTAAAATATCTTTATGGTTTGCCCAGTCATCGGCACTTAATACATCTTCATCGATGTCTAAACGATCTTGTCTTTCTTCTGTTAAATAAGCATCATGCTCACTTTGTAATAAACCCAGCGTATTTGATGCAGTCTGTACAAGTTGATCTTGCCAATCATTCATACTATCCATAACAATTTTCTTTACAGCTTTAAAATCGTTATAAGGGTGCTCAGGTTCTCTTAATGAAGTGAAAAACACACCTTTTGGTACTACACCCCAAGCCGCAAAGGAATTGTGAACTGTTGCTTTAAATTCCTCAAAACTTAATTCATTTTCATTATGTTTATCAATCATGTTTACGATTAAATAAACGTTTGGATTGTACTTCATTAATTGTTTCGTAAATTGAAAATTCAATTCTGATTGCACGTGATTGTAGTCCATTGTATAAAATACGATATCAGCAATATGAAGGGCTGACTCTGTTGACATACGGTGTGCATCATCTGTTGAGTCGACACCTGGCGTATCCATAACTGTAACACCTAGTGGTAATGTCGATGTACTATGACCAATTTCAATTTGTGACACAAGGTCCCCATTTTTACTAAGTTCTTTCACGGTTTTAAAATCATAACCTGCTTCAAATTTTACAGGCTTCTCATTGTGCATATAGACAATCGCAAAGTCTTCATCTGATTTATGGACTTTGACGATATTGGCACTCGTTGGAATAGGACTTGACGCAAGTAAATCTTCACCTGATAGTGCGTTAATCATACTTGACTTACCAGCAGAGAAATGGCCTGCAAAGCCAATAACATATTCTTTTTGCTGTATTTTACGTGCAAAAAGTGATGTCTTATCCATACGCTCTGTATCACCATTATGCTGATAAATTATGTATTGTAACGAAGCTTGCTTTAATAGCGCCTCCAACTGTTGTTCAAAATCTTTCATAAAAACAGTAACCCCTTTATTTATATTAATCAATTTCGCCTTGGCGTAATTGCGTCCGGATTTTGAATTGTGCGAGCACAATTCACTCCTATAAAATCCGTGACATCCGCCGGAGGCATTAGGCCAACACGATGTTGGTCACTCAGTCGTTGCCACAGGACGTGGCGTTCTTAGACTGAGTTCCTCTATTTCAGTCTTGTTTGGAAAGGAACTATATCCGCATTCATCTTACCACTTCAGAGGAAGTAGTTTTTATGAATGAGGATAGTCATAATTAGTATTCTACCTTATTCGACAAGTAAAGTATAACACTTATTTACTTTAAAAAGCATATATATAAAGGTTTCAGACGCCATATTCATCCATATCGTCCTGTTTAATCAAAAAAATTTTATGCATTTTTCAGGCCCACTTTCAAAACGTTGTTGATTTCCGTTCCGACTGAGGGCGTCAGGCTAACACGACGTTAGTTACGAAGGCGTTATCACAGGACGTGATGGTTTTTGCCTTCGTTCCTTTCATTACTAACCCCAAGCAGTCTCCACCCCAATCAACTTTTGCAAGGCTAAGTTTTAACAAATGTCATCCTCAATTTATGGTGGTAGCCCATTATTTTTTATAAAACTACTAATTTCTATTTAAAAATGGATGTACAACTAAGCAAATAATAATTTTTTTCATATTTTAAGGTAAGGAAAATTAAGTTTCAAAAAAAGTTTGATGTGTGATTGCCATACTAATAATAGTGAAAATTACAAAGTTAACTTGGGAAAAAATTAATTAAATGGAGTGATAAAAATATGGTGAACTTTAGGAATCACCAAAAAATCGAGCAAGATTGTGAATGTGTGTGTGAAGATCGGTTTATTTGGCCACGTATAAAAGCTAGTACTATTCCTTCAGTAGACCCTCCCCCGGTCATTGATCCTATTGGAAATATTATTCCAACAGTAAATAGATATTTCTATATTGCTACATCAGATATTGATTTAACTAACGGGGCGACTCTAGCAGCTAGCCTATTTTGGGATGATGATGGGAACCCAGTAACTGAGTTTAAGATTTTTAATCCGAATGGCTACGTTAATCTTTATATCAATGCCGTAATGCAAGAAGGTGGAATTTACACCTTAACTCAAACATCGTTAACCTTAAGTTCAGATAATTCAACAATTTATGAGGGTACTCCAATCATCATAGAATCATTAGGTTTTTCTACAGAGTAAGATAGCAAATCAATGAAAGGAGGTGAAAATTAATTGGCGCTGTCTATTATTAATATTCATGTCAATGTTACAGGAACTTCGACAAGATTTTTCAATGTTTTAGCTGCTCCCTTATCGATCACTGATGGTACAACGGTTGCCGCTAATACCTTTTTAAATGATAGTGGTTCTGCCGCAACTACTTTCCCCATCGTTACAAACGGGTACTATAATTTATATATAAATGGGGTGCTTCAGGAAGGTGGTTCTTATTCAGTTTCTGGAGCGGAATTAACATTCCATACTGTTACAGGCACTTTACTAGCAGGAACACCAATTATTGTTGAGGCTGTTGAATTAGTGACTACACTTTAATCGCCTTAAGTAAAGAGAGACTTTATTTCACGAGTAAAAGAATAAACCTCATATAAACAAAAAATGGATGCCTCGGAATATTTAAGGGCATCCATACTACTTTTCTATTTATTCCATTTGACATCTAAACTTATAAACTTTTTTAGCATAGTCCAGTGCAGGTGGACCATCTCCGTGTATACATAATGTTTGCGCGGAAATTTTGATTTTCTTTTGTTGTACTGACATAACCTCGGCATAATTGCGTCCTGAATCGGCTTTTGGCCAACATGATGTTTTTTCCCTTGCTCCTCTAACTTGTACCTTAGAAAAGTTGTGAACATGCCCCATGCATTATCTGCAACGCTTTTACCAAAATGGAGGGTCTGTTGGGTAATCCACATCGTAGTAGGAAAATCAATCATTTGTTGCACTAATTGTCTCCTCGATACAGAGCCTAATAGAAGTTATTAAATCTTTAATATTCCACCCCGGTATTTTTCCATGCTGAATCGCCAAATCAAATGACGCAGGAATATGAATAAATCCAGCACGAATCCCTTTATGTTGCTTTGCATAAACTAGCCCTTCATACATAATATTATTGCATAAATAGGTACCCGCCGTATTTGATATTTCCGCTGGATATCCCTCTTTGCATAAACGATTCACCATATTTCTAATAGGTAAATTCGTAATATAGGCATCTACACCACCATCATAAATGCTCTCATCTACTGGTATATAACCATTATTATCTGCTTCACCGTCTTTAATATTAATAGCAATTCGCTCAGGCGTTATTTTATAACGTCCTCCAGCTAAGCCTAATGAAATAATGATTTGTGGCTTTATCTCAGCTATATATTGTTTCAGCTGCTGAGCAGATTGCTGAAAATCTACTGACAAAATGCGTCCTACAATTTCATAGCCATCCATCATTTCTCCATTTAAATTTTCCACAATTTGCATTGTTGGATTAATTTTATAATCAAGAAATGGTACAAACCCAGTTAATAATATCTTTGTCATTGTCATCACCTAATTTCTAAAGGACGTCACTTGATTCCTTATCCTTATTTTACTTTTATTTATTGGTGCAGATACTATAACTCTGATTGATTGGTTAGAGAATCAGTCATTTATTGAATTTTTTAATCTTATGTATCATTTTTTATCAACTAGTACCGCACTGATTTGTTTAATTCTACAAAAAAACAAGTCCCTTTTACAATATATTTCTGAAAAAAACAAACAACTCTTGTTGTCGTTAATGCTACTAAAGTATTAATGATAAATAAAAAAAGCATGATCTCAAAATTACTTAGACCATGCTCTACCTATATGAAAATTGTTTTTATTATTATCCTCTTATTTCAAATGTGCAGTCGCCTGTTTCATGACGTGTTTTCCCACTCCAATATAGATAACCACTGCTGCCCCAATAAATACGAATGTCATTGCTGACCGCTCCTTTTTATATAAAATTATTATTTGAAAAGACTTAAACGTCCATCTATTGATTTTGAAAATCATTCTCATTAATATAATATAAATTTCCCACTAATTCGTCAAGACATACTTTCATCTTACCCATTTAACATGGTAAGATGTAGAAAAGTCGGAAAAAGGATGCGGTAAAGATGAGTAATTCGAAGTACTTTCAAACTATTTTAAATGGGACAATTCACGCTTTAAAATCGATCCTGCCCATGGATATAGAGGTGAAAACTCCTAGTATTATTTCTGAACCATTTCAACAACAGCAAATGGGTGTTTTAATTGGTTTAATAGGGGATTTAAAGGGCCGTGTAATCATTGATTCTTCTCCAGAAATATTTAGCGGCATCGGCAATACGATGTTTGGTATGCCTCTTGAAGGAGAAATGTTGGAATCCTTTACAGGGGAATTCGGAAATATGATTGCAGGAAATTTATGTACTACCGTAGGACAAGAAAGCTTGGAAATTGATATCACACCGCCAACAGTGATGGTTGGCAACACGAAGTTATACGGCTTTGAAAAGGCATTTGTACTCCCTGTTACAATTCCAAACGTTGGTCCGCTGACAGTTCTTTTAACTATTGAAGAAGAATAGAGTACTAGAATATCGAACTGTTCCAAATGATGATATATCCTATGCTAATACATCAAACATTTATGAACACTCTTTTTCATTCTCTTTAGTTAACAGAGGATGCTCCATTATGCTCAAGTCTAAATTTCAATTAGTAAAATTTCTTAAAAAATAAGAGATTTTAATAAAAATTACTCTAATTCTATCCAATAAGTGGCTATCTCAATGACTATTGAGGTGGCTATTTTTTATTTCCTCCTCAATTTTTCACATTTTTTTCACATATTTCGCTAAGAAGTGTGATTTTTTTCACATCAAAAAGAAATTTATTTATATATCATGGCAATAAGAAAGACACATTAAAAGCGTAGGAGGAGCAAAAATGGCAAATAAAAAAAAGTCAGATGAAAATTTAAAAGGTTCACTCTATGCGGTATTTGGAGTAGGAATCATTATTATCTTGCTTTGGGTGTACTGCTTCGATTTGTTCATGAATCGTTTTTAACTTCTTTCAGCGGGTTTCCACTGAAAGAAATTAAAGCCTCCGGCGGATGACACGGAATCGGAAAGGAGTTCAATATAGGATGTTAGCCTAAGATCATCGCATCCATGCGATAACGGCTAACTGACCTGCATCGGTGCTGCTGCCGCTACGCTTTCGCGCAAAAGACATCTGCAGGCCTAAGCACAAAGCCGATTCCGGACGCAATTATGCCAAGGCATAATTGATTCTACTAAGAAAGGACAGAGACATATGCACTTACATAAGTATGAAAAATATTGGCTTGTGTTTGGAGTTGCTACTTTAGTAGCATTCCTTATCATTCTAGGCATCGGTGCATTCCATCAAGGCTCACACCCGAACAATGGTAAAAAAACACTAGATTATGAGAAAGTAAAAGAATTTGCCCCCTTCGATAATCCTGGTGTTCATAAAGTAGAGGGTAAAGATTGGGATTATGAAGTGGTTGTTTTAGCATCAGCATTTAATTACAATCCTCCAGAAATTGAAGTTCCTTTTGGAGCTAAGGTGAAATTTATCGCAACAAGTGCAGATGTTATGCACGGTTTTGAAGTTGCAGGTACAAATATTAATATGATGCTTGAACCAGGTTACATTTCTGAATATGTAACTACAGTAAATAAAGAAGGAGAGTTTTTAATCGTATGTAATGAATACTGTGGTACAGGACATACGATGATGCACTCTATGCTAAAGGTGGTGAAGCCAAATGAGTCTCAATAATAATTTGACAAAAGTGGATCGTCGTGATGCGAAGCTAGCGATGGCACATATTTACGTGGCATTCATCGCATTGTTATTAGGGGGTCTTGCAGGTTTATTACAAGTTTTCGTTCGTTCTGGACAATTTACATTACCAGCAGGCATTGGTTACTATCAAGTTTTAACCGTACATGGTGTTTTACTCGGTCTTATTTTAACAACATTCTTTATTTTTGGTTTCCAAATTGCCAGTGTTAGCCGTACGTCAGGGACTTTTTCAGATGGCCAACGTCGCCTTGGCTGGATTGGCTTCTGGTTAATGACTATCGGTACAGCAGCTGCTGCAACAATGGTTCTACTTAATGAGGCAACTGTTTTATATACGTTCTATGCTCCATTAAAAGCTCACTGGATATTCTATTTAGGCCTTACATTAGTCGTTGTTGGTTCTTGGGTTGGCGGCGCAGGTCAAATTTTACGATATGCACAGTGGCGTAAAGAAAACAAAGGAAGCGGACAACGAAGCCCATTATTATCATTTATGGTTGTTGTCAACAACTTAATGTGGTTCGTAGCAACTCTAGGTGTAGCTGTTTCTGTTCTATTCCAGCTACTTCCATGGTCCTTAGGCTTTATCGAACGTGTTGATGTAGCACTATCCCGTACATTGTTCTGGTATTTCGGTCATGCTCTTGTGTACTTCTGGTTATTACCAGCATACATGGTTTGGTATGTCATTATTCCGAAGGTTATTGGAGGAAAAATTTTCTCTGATTCTTTAGCAAGACTGTCGTTTATGCTGTTCTTAATTTTTTCTGTACCAGTTGGGATCCATCACCAATTAACAGAGCCCGGTATTGATGGTACATGGAAATTCATACAAGTTGTTTTAACATTTGCCGTAATCGTACCATCCTTAATGACTGCCTTCTCGATGTTTGCAATGTTTGAATTACGTGGTCGTGAATTAGGTGGGAAAGGTCTTTACGGCTGGTTTAAAAAATTACCATGGAAAGATGCTCGTTTCTTTGTGCCATTTATCGGTATGGTAGTATTTATTCCTGGTGGCGCAGGAGGTATCATCAATGCTTCTTACCAAATGAACCAATTAATTCATAATACCATTTGGGTTACTGGACATTTCCATTTAACAATTGCAACAACAGTCGTATTAACTTATTTCAGTGCTGCATTCTGGTTAATTCCACATTTAACAGGTCGCACACTGACTAAATCTTTAAACAATCTTGGTAATTTTGCAGCTATTTTATGGGCTACTGGTATGACAATTATGTCTTCCGCTATGCATATCGCTGGTCTGATCGGTGCACCTCGTCGATCCGATTACTCTGAGTATGGCGGTGCTCAACAAGCTTATGATTGGATTCCTTATCAAATCGCTCAGGCTGTTGGTGGCACAATCCTGTTCATCGCTATCATAATCATACTTTATATTGTGGTGAAATTAGCATGGTTTGCACCAAAAGGCGAAGAGGAATTCCCAGTTGGTGAAGCACATGAAAATGGTGGTCCTACACCAGCTATCTTAGAGAACTTTAAAGTATGGCTTGTTATTTTAGTAGCATTAATTTTATTTGCTTATACTATTCCAATTATCGATATTATTTCTAACTCCCCTCCTGGCTCTAAAGGCTATAAGCTTTGGTAACAATGTTTTGCATCTTCATAAAAAAGCGATTTCTCTAGCTGAGAAATCGCTTTTTACTTTGCTGAAAAAAATGCAATAAAGGTGTCATAATAAAGTATAGCTTTTCAGCAAAAACGAGTGGTTGATTTCAGTTCCGACTGGGCGCTTTCCTGGAGGCGTCGGGCTTCTACTCGTTCTCATCTTTCCACTTGAGGTGAGCGTCTTACTGACCGTAAATGCGGGATAAATCCGTGAAGGAACCTTACTCAGCACATTCACTTTACTTCTTTCATAAATTCTCTGAAGTTTTCAACGATTTCCTTTGATCTGGTATGGTGTAAATAATGTCCTCCTTCAAATGTTATCACTTTTCCATGTACAGAATCTTTGACTTGCTCTTCATGCAGTGGTATCCATCCTTCCGTTTCGGTATCATTCGCTTGTAAAAAGAAAATAACAGGAAGATTCTTGGGGAAGGTCAAGTTTTCAGCAGCTTTAAAATTAGGGTTAAAATGTTCGCCTTCACTTAGGGTGTTCGGATTAAACATGTTTTTGAGTGTAAGGATTTTGATTTGTTCTCTTGTTTCATCATCTACAGTTGGTGCAACCAATTGGTCAGGGCTCAGTTTCATTAACAATCGTAGGAAACCTGATTTTTTGAGCAGTTTATATGTTCCTGATGGGAATGGATCATCCGTACCACCCTGCGTTGGAACACTGCTATCGATCCCGACAAATGCACTTACTTCGTTTTCATATTTATTCACATAATCCAGGCCGTAAATGCCTGAAATGGAGTGGCCCATTAGAATATATCGGTCAATGTTTAGACTCTGCAATGCTTCATGAATTTCATTTACCATATTCTCCAGGATTCGTTCCTTTTCCGTTACATCACTTAGTCCATAACCAAAAGGCTCGATCACGATGACCTTGTAATAAGGAGACAACTCTTTCACTAACGGCTCAAAATCAAGTGCTGGAGCCGCTGTTCCATAACCAGGTAGGAGCACGACGGTTTCTTCGCCTTCTCCTTGAATTAACACATTCATATTTTTTCCGTCTACTGTTACAGACTGACCATAAGATTCTATTTTTCTTTGCTCCGATTTGTTGCTAACCTTATTCACTATAAAAACAATAGCTAGAAAAAGTACTATTGCTATAGCTAAAACTCCTAATAATTTAACTATAATGTTAAACGCTTTTTTCATTATTTTTGCACGAGTGATGTAGAGCGGCAGTTGTAGCTCGTTTTCTACCTGTACTCGTGCCTCCCCTCCCTTTCATTCTCTATTCGTATCTTCTATCCACATCAGTGTATTCCGGCTACCTTCACAAACCGTTAAGAACAGCTTATATAAAGAAGATGTACCCCCTATGACAACAATATGAACAGAGTATGAACAAGAAAAAAATGCTACGGTAGGCAATATGAATTTCGAACAGGTTCGCTTTGATAAATAAAAAGTGAAAAAACCGTCCTAAAGGGCGGTCTTTATATCACTTAGACATATGCATAAAGTGAAACTCCTATCAGTGGGGGTTTTCTTCATCCTCCATTGATTGTTAGTTGAACCAATCGGGCATTTACGCTCCGTTGATCGCCCACCTAATTGACTCGTTTACATCTTTCCACTTGAGGCAGGCGTCTTACTGACCGTTTTAATGCGGGATAATATCAGGGACCTTTCTCGCACTCACTTTAATTCTTTCATAAATTCTCTAAAGTTTTCAGCGATTTCTTTGAATTTGCTATGGTGTAAATAATGTGATCCATCCAATGTTATTACTTTTCCAAGCATTGACTCTTTAGCTTGCTCTTCATGCAGTGATACCCAATTTTCCCTGTCCGTATTATTTGCTTGTACATATAAAAGAAGCGGAAGATCTTTAGGGAATGTTAAATTTTGAGCCTTTTTAAAATTAGAAGAAATATGTTCCATCTCATTCAAGGTAGTGGCATTATACGAGTTTTTATTTGAAATCATTTTCATTTGCTCTTTGGCTTGATCATCAAATACTAGTTCAGCATAGGGGTCTGTACCTACTTTCTTGATTAATCTCAAAAGACCTGATTTTTCGAGAAACGCGAATGTTTTTAATGGAAATTTGACATCCATACCGCCTTGTGTAGAAACACTAGTATCAATTCCTACAAATGCACTCACTTCGTTTGGATATTTGTTGACATAATCAAGGCCGTAGATACCTGCTATGGAGTGGCCCATTAGCGTAAAATGGTCAATATTAAGCTGCTGTAAAGCTTCATGCATTTCACTGACAATATTCTCAGTGCTTCGTTCTTTATCGGTTTCATCACTTAATCCATATCCGAAAGGCTCAATCGCGACAACTTTGTAAAATGGAGATAATTCATCGATGAGCAGCTTAAAATCAAGTGCTGGTGCCGCTGTTCCATAGCCAGGTAGGAGCACGATGGTTTCTTCGCCTTCTCCTTGAATTAACACATTCATATTTTTTCCGTCTACTGTTACAGACTGACCATAAGTTTCTATTTTTTCTTGCTCCGATTTGTTACAGACAATATTAACAATAAAAACAATGACCAGAAAAAGTACTATTGCAATAGCTATAACTCCTATTGCTTTAAGTATAAAGATAAGTGGTTTACCCATCCTCATTTTCATTACCTCTTCTTTTAGTTTCACTCTCATCTTCTCCTTTTCTTATCTATTTACTAGATATCTTATATGGGTCATTAAGGATAGCTTATAGGACGAAGATGTACTCCCTATGACAACAATATGAACGGAATATGAACAAACAAAAAAAGTTACGGCGTCACATGCAAGAAAGTTTGCATATGACGCCATAACATGGGAAATACGAGGACGTTTAAATAATTCGAATGTACAACATGAATCTAATTACTCTGCTGGTGTTGTGATTGGCAACGTGACAATGACAGTCGTTCCTCGGCCAGGCACGCTTTCCACTCGGATGTCGCCTTGATGAAGCGATACGATCTGTTTAACGATGGCGAGTCCCATACCACTGCCATCATACTTACGACTATGGGAACGATCAGCCTTAAAAAACCGCTCAAATATACGCTTCTGATCCTCTAAGGAAATACCAATGCCAGTGTCGGATACTCGGACTGTCACATTTTTGATATCTTGTTTGATGCTAATGTTAATAACTCCGCCATCTTTGGAAAATTTTATACTATTGCCGATTATGTTCGTCCATACCTGGTTTAATTGATCATGATCAGCCATTAGGCGAACAGCGTTCAAATTGAGTTCGAAACGGATGTTGCGAGCCGACCATTGCGGCTGGATAGCGACGATGACTCGTCTGATCTGTTCATCAAGGCTGAACGTGACCAGCCGCAGTTGCTGTGACTGCGATTCAAGCAAACTCAGCTTTAGCAGGCTATCACTCATCTTGGACATCCGATCTGCTTCAGCAATGATAATATCGAGATAACGGCTCCGCTCGTTATCTGCGAGGTTTACTTGCTTTAGCGCTAAAGCATAACCGGATATCGAGGTAAGCGGCGACTGAACTTCATGCGACACATTCGATACGAAATCCCTACGCATCTGCTCAAGTTGCTGTAAATCGTGCATCATTTCTTCGAAGCTGCGAGCTAAAGTACCTAGCTCACCCTTTTGCTTAATATTCAGCTTAACGTTAAAATCTCCACCTGCTATATGTTTAGTCGCTTTTGTCAGCTTTTTGATTGGTTTGACTAGGAACATGGCAGCAACCAGAATCAATAGGCTTCCTGCTATCAACGAATAGGTTGAAAAGTTCAAAATCCATTTTATTACAAAAGAGGTGGAAGGGAGGGAGACCGGTTCTACAAACATCGCTTTCGTTCCCATTTCAGTTGTCAACGGCATCCCTAAGAGAACAGTAGAAACACCACTCGGATTGACTTGAACAATTTCCCCACCCAGTACTTTTGTCACCTGTTCCATCGTCACAGTGGCAGGTTTGTCTCCGTTAAGCGCTCCATAAGACTGGAACTGACCCGTTTCTTCATAAATTCGAATATGATAGGATTTGAGCTGATTCATTCCACTTACGAATGTGTTCGCTTCACTTAACGGTAATGTCTCATAAATCCGGGCGATGTCCTGACCAAAGTTAAGTAAGGGGATTTGCAGGTTCTCGTTTAATTTATCTTCAAATACCCAAGTTGCTACAAAAAAAGCAATGATCGTGCCCCCGATTACGGAGACTAGAAATATCAGGACTACGCGTGTATATAAAGATTTGATCATTCGTGCACCTCAAGGCGGTAACCAAGCCCACGTACCGTTTCGATACGAAAATCGGCTGTAGTCGCGAATCGTTCGCGCAAGCGTTTAATATGTACGTCTATCGTTCGATCATCTCCAGCGTAATCAATCCCCCAAATTTGATCGATCAACTGCACTCGCGTATAGACTTGCCCGGGTGTTCCGGCGAGCTTATAAAGTAATTCGAACTCCTTGAGCGGTAAGGTGAGCGACTCCGTCCCCCTCATCACCTTATAGGTCTGTCGATCAAGGATGACGTTGCCGAACTGGATTTTCTGCGTGGAGCCAATTCGGAATCGTTTCAATAGTGCCTTAACACGAACCGACAACTCCAACGGATCGAATGGTTTAGTCAAATAATCATCCGCTCCAAGTTCAAATCCTTTCACTTTTTCCCATGTTTCGCCCCTTGCAGTCAGCATAAGTAACGGAAGATCAGGATTGGCCCTTCGGAGCTCCTTGCATAACGTCCAACCATCCATAATCGGCATCATAATGTCGAGCACGACAAGATCGACTTGCGTTGATGTGTAGATGGCCAGTGCTTCCTTGCCGTCCGCGGCTTCGACTGTAGCGAATCCGTCGTTGCGTAGAAATAAACAGACGAGTTCGCGAATGTTCGCGTCGTCGTCAGCGACCAGTATAGTAGGCATCCGTTCCCTCTTTTCCATCGAAATTATTGAAATAATCATTATACTATAAATTAAATTGAATTACCCCTATTCTTCCTATAATTAAGGAATGGAATATCATTAAATGCACCCTCGTTTGCTTATTCGATTACAGGAACGTCGAACTTGATATGGATGGAAATACTAAATGGACACAAACTGCCTACGTGGTGATCCTTCCGTTTAAGCCATTGCCCAGACGTGATAATTCCCAGATAACTACTACAACTTATGATATCGACATTTATGCAACGCTACTGAAGAAGAACAAAAGCGCTAAAGTGCCTCTGTCCACGTCCCAAGTGTAAACAATTCACTTGCATAAGACCCACACTTATAGCTAAAATTTTGCAGGAACAGGGTTTTGCCTGAGTGAAAGTGAGTAGCCTGGAACAAAAATCACATTCATTGAAAGCGACACAACATTCATAGTAATTTTCTTGACCATTTTGCTTTTAGAAAAGCGATTTCTCTGTTACGAGAAATCGCTTTGGGCTTTAGAGCTGATACAGCTTCGTATATTTTTCTTGTAAATAATTTGCTAAATATTTAGCGTTTAAGCCTTCCCCTGTCGCCTCATGGAGCAATTCGAATGGCTTCTTCAGTGCACCGTATTGATGGACTTTGTCTGTTAACCATTCTCGAATTGGAAGAAGCTCTCCCTTTTCTAACAGCTCATCAAAGTTTGGAATATCTTTATCCATTGAATGCTTCCATTGTGCAGCGTAAATCATTCCTAGAGCATAGGATGGGAAATAGCCAAACATGCCCCCTGACCAGTGCATATCTTGTAGTACCCCTTTTGCATCTGTCTCAGGACGAATTCCTAAATATTCCTCGTATTTATCATTCCATACTTGTGGAAGATCCTTCGCTTGAAGATCGCCGTTGAATAAGTCACGTTCAATTTCATAGCGAATCATAATATGTAGTGGATATGTTAACTCATCTGCTTCAATGCGAATAAACGATGGTTCCACCATATTAATTGCTCGTAGGAAATCGGCTAATGCTACATCACCAAATTGCTCAGGTGAATATTTTTGCAGTCGCTCGTAGTTATGCTCCCAGAACTTTTCGTTCCTACCTACAAAATTCTCATAAAATAAAGATTGGGATTCATGTATTCCCATAGATGTACCCGTTGCTAACGGTAAACCATCAAGCTTCACATCGATATTTTGTTCGTACATGGCATGTCCACACTCATGGATTGTTCCAAAAATTGCTGAGCGGAAATCGTTTTCATCATATTTCGTTGTAATACGATTATCTCCATGATTTAAGCCAATCATAAATGGATGCACACTTTCGTCTAAGCGACCAGCATCAAAATCATAGCCAAGTTGTGCTAATATTTCTAATGATAATGCACGCTGAGATTCACGAGGGAAATGCTTAAATAATATGCTTGTATCTGGTTTATTTGGTGAATCTGCGATTTTTTGCACAAGAGAAACGATTGTTTCACGTAATTCACCAAAAACTTGATCTAAAACATCAGTCGTCATTTCAGGTTCATATAAATCTAGTAATGTATTGTATGGAGAACCGTTTTTAATACCCCAATATTGAATGAATTTCTTCTGCCAGCTTACAATTCCCTCTAAATAAGGAAGGAATAAAGCAAAATTATTTGTTTCCTTTGCTTCTTCCCATGCTGTTTCCGCTTTAGTTTGTAGAATTACGAATTCCTTATATTCATCAGCCGGAATTTTTTTATTTTGATCATACTCTTTACGCACTTCCTCTACTACACGCAGCGTAACATAATCAAGATCTGCCTTTTGCCCCTCTAGATCCGTTAGTAATCGCCCTAACTCTTCACTAGTTTGCATGTCAAATAAAGAGGCAGATAATGTTCCAACTACCTCTGAGCGCTGAGCTAACCCCTTCTTAGGTGCACCTGTGCGCATGTCCCAATATATCACACTTAACGCTTCTCCGTAGTGCTGCATCTTTTTCACATAATCAGTAAATTGTTGAACAGTCATACTTCATCCTCCTTTTCACGCTACTATTTTATCATATTTTCGAATATTTTGTATATTATGGACTTTATAGTATTTTTTATCGCAATAGTAGTGCTCAAATTTTATTTTTTGTTCTATTTATAGCTTCAACTTTGCTATAAAACTATTCTATTACGAATAGCATATACAACAGCTTGCGTTCGATCCTCTGCACCAATTTTTTGTAGAATACGATGAACATGCGTCTTAACTGTGCTCTCACTAATATGAAGTACGTTGGAAATTTCTTCGTTTTTTAATCCGTACGCCATTTGTTGGAGAACTTCAAGCTCACGTTCGGTGAACATCTCAAACATCTCTATTTTTGCTTTATTCGTTTCAACATCTTCATTCGTTGATTTAATCGCTTTGGCCATAACCTTTGCCGCTATAGAAGTACGAAAAATTGCTTCTCCTCGGTATGCGGCCCTTATTGCATCAATAAGTTCATCTGGTGTTGCGTCTTTAAGTAAATATCCCACTGCGCCTGAACGAATACCATCATAAACATATTCTTCTAAATCAAACGTTGTAAGGATGACTACTTTTATATCCGGAAATGCTGTTAAAATTTCACGAGTTGCTTCAATACCACTCTTTTCTGGCATTTGAACGTCCATTAATACAACGTGAGGAACAGTACTCTTAACTAGATCTACAGCTTCACTTCCATTTGCCGCTTCACCCACAACCTCCATATCTTCTTGAGCTTTAATAATGTAACTCAATCCATGACGTATTAATTTTTGATCATCTACAATCGCTACACGAATTAGATTTTTCTTCATATTTCTTCACCTTTCAAATACCGCTATCTTCTTTGGCACTTTTACTATTAAAGCTAAACCATGAGGATCACGTGATTGGATTAGACAAGATCCGCCTACTTTTTGACATCGTTCCTTTATCCCAGACAATCCAAATCCAGGTTTGAATTGTGTTTGTTCTGTAAATTTCCCATTATCCTCAATGCTCATTATTATATTCGCTTCATTATTAAAAATTGTTACTTCAACGTTCGTTGCCTCAGCATGGCGAATAACATTCGTCAATGCTTCTTGCAAAATTCGATAAAGCGGCTCACAAGTTTCCAGTTTCCATTCTGTAATTTCATCAGTGATCGTGAATTTGATATTTAACCCACTATGCTCTCGAACTTGTTTGATTAGGCTTTGCAAAGCAATCAAACCTATTCCTTCATCATCTAGTGCCATTTGATGTACAACTGTTCGTACTTCCGTTAAACACCCACGAGTTATTTCTAAAACCGTTTGTAACGTTTTATCAATTTCTGAGGAATCTGCCTTCATGATATAAGGAAAGGCTTGTAATTGAACAATGATGGACGTAAGACCGTGTCCAATACTATCATGAATATCTCTAGCAATTCTGGTCCTTTCTTCAAGCACTGCATAGCGTAAAGATTGGACTGTAGAATCTTCTAACTCCTTATGTGCTTGTTGGAGTTCTTTATGTGCAGACTCTAACTGTGTATGGATTTCTTGTAATTCTTTAAAGTGATGAGCCTTTAATTCATTCGCTTCACGTCTAATACGAGCACTTCGAAAAATCGCAAACATTCCTGCATGGGCAATAAAAAGTGTAAATATATCATCCATCGTGCTATGTTCAAATTCGAGTAAAATTATTACGTTTGTAGCAATCACTATAGTAGCAAAAATAAGGGATATTTTATCTGGTAGTCGTAGTGCAACATATCCTATAAGATAAAACATTAAGACAATTGCTGCCCGATCTTCTCCAAAACCTCCCCAGAAAAATGCTATTAATATCAATACCATGGATCCCATAAAAATGCGTTTTGTACTACTCACTGTATTCGGTAACCATAGAAGAACCGAATACAGTGTGAAAATTACCATAGCAAATATTAAGTTCGGTACGGTAACAGCATTTATATTTTTTATTAAAATACATAACAATAATAAGTTAAAAAAAACTCTTCTCATTTGATTGTGTAAGAAACTTTTTAAATTCATATTTTTTCATCCCGTAAGTTGTTTGTATCTCATATAAATAATATACCGACGAGCACATACACTACCAAGCGGTATAAACATAAGAGCATTCGTTAATGCTATTAAAGCATGCTCTTTCCCCCAATTTGCTGCAAGTAGACGCAAAAGAAGAATGCCAAGAAATACAATAACTCCAGCGACAGAACTTTGTGAAGTTACGATTCCTCTTTCATGATTAACACGAATTTTTTCTAGTTTTCCTCTCCATATCCCTATACCTAAGCCAATTATTAAACAAATGAAATACAAAATAAAGCTTATTGGCGTTAATTTATCTGAATTTAATATAGAACTACACATTATCCAAATTAACAAAATCGGTGTTATCCACATTCGAGTTGGTCTAATTTGTTTCTCCCTTAACATAAGAAGAATAATGACAACAAAGACAACCAGGTAGCTACTCATTTCTTTCCCTCTCTTTATTTTATAAATTCTTAATGAAATTATAATTGAAAAGAAAATAAAAATAGTCCATTTTTGGATTGATTTTTTGAACTACTATCCATCTGTAGATGTAGTGCCAAAGAAGCACCTGAGAAACGACTAAATCGTTATTTCAATAATATTCGTCCTCTCATTGAAAAAACCTCTCCAATTAGGAATGTAAATGACTTTAGCCACCTTTCCATTTCCACTCGGAGAGGATAAATTTACTTTTAAGATTGGTTCTTCTTTCTCTTTTATGTACAACCTAAAATTTATATTACCGCTGGGATTATATACTCTTTAATGAATGGCCACATATCTCGTGGATTCATGATGAATTCTGAACTAATTGCCACAACCATATTCATTTGTGGTATACAACAAATCATATTGCCACCATCACCTAGTGCTGAAAATGTAGTCAGTCCATCTTCTTGTCGTAGCCACCATAAATACCCGTAATTATTATGGTTCATCTCTGTTGATTCACGAATCCATGTCTCTGAGAGAACCCTTTTATGATCCCAAACGCCATTGTTTAAATAAAGGTAGCCAAATCGTGCCATATCACGAGTAGTTAATGTTAGTCCCCATCCACCTGTCGAATGACCGTTTGGATCATGTACCCACCCCTTAACGTTTTTCCCGAATAAATCATCAAACCCATAAGCGTTCATTTTATTGTTAGGAATTTCTTTCATGCCAAGCGGTGTAAACAAATGTTCATTAGCGAACGCTCGTGCACTCTTGCCAGTACTTTCAGTAAGAATAGCTGACAATAAATGTGCTCCAGCTGTGGAGTATTTAAAAGCGCCTAATTCCCCATTTTCACCTATAATATCAAGTGTATATTTTATCCAATCCTGCTGTTGACATAGAATATCTAGAGGCTCATGCCAATCCTCATATGGATAAGGTACTGTCATCGTGAGAAGATGTCGTATAGTAATCTGTTGTTTCTGCTTATTAGCATCAGAAATATATTTAGGGAAAAAATCTAACACCTTTTCTTCAATGCTTTTAATATATCCTTTATCGATAGCGATGCCTATAAGTGCAGATAGTACACTTTTGGTTACAGATGCTACGTGGTGACAATCATCAGGACTTTTCCCATTAAAATATTTTTCATATGCTAAATTACCATTTCTAATTATTACAATACCATTTATATTGTTATAATCACTTTTTATCGTGTGCTCTAGCTTGGAAAGCTTTTCATTGTTCATATATATGCTTTCAGGCTTTACCGTGTGCCGATTTATTGTTGTTTGCATAGGAACCTCCTAATGGTCGTTTTGTCATTTTTTCTTTACAGGAAAATATACCTCCGTAATGTAATCCTCAGGGGAGTTTACTTGACGTGGATCTGTTACATATATTTCATATGGCGGCAATATCAATTCATAACCCTCGTTTTCGATCCACTTCATTAAATTAGCATAGACAGATGTTAATTCTGGATAAGCCCCTTTTAAAACAGATTTAGCACAGAGGCTAACAGGTAAGTCCCTCGTTCCTTTGACAGACTCAGCTATTGGAATAGCGAACTCAGTATCATTACCAGTAGGATTAAATTCAGGGCTGTGGTAAATCGTCATCGGCTTACCAAGTAAAGTGAGCTGCTCCGTCGCAATCTTTTCATATAGCTTGCTAAAATGGTTACCATATCCCGATGCATAGTCATCACTGCTCATTATCAGTCGCTTATGAAGGATATTCATTGGCTTTGTTTCAACCAACTGTACTTCGATAGCGTCAAGGTACGACATGATCGGTATCCCCTTTTCTAAGCTTGCAATATCATGACTTAGTTGTTTTACAAGATATTCAAAAGCCTTTAGTTTTTCTTGCATCTCATTTCTCTTAAGGTTAAGCGCCGAACAAAGCTTTTCTTCAGATTGGTCCTCTTCTAATTCCAGCATAGTTTTAATTTCTTCAAGAGAAAAATGATACGATTTTAACCGATTGATATAAAGCATCCTAGCATCCTTTTTAGTTGTTCGATAGAATAATACCTATAACCGCTTTCAGCATTTATCTCATCTGGGTTAATTAATCCAATTTCATCGTAATATCGAAGTGTTTTTGTCGAGACACCACATATCTTCGAGAATTCTCCAATTGATAGCACAAAACCACCTCACTCATAGATTTGTTACTTGCTACAATTCATTTATACACCTTCCCCTAAGGACAAAGTCAACGATCAATTTCCCCTTGGGATAAATAATTAGCTTTCGCTACAGAAGGCATTTGCTGAAAGTAGTTAAAACTATCGCTTCAGATAAACAATACGTCCAGATTTTGAATTGTACCCGCATAATTTATTCTTATAGCTAGATAGGGGGGCCTTAACAAACAGAAGCTCTCCTCGTCGTTTTCACGATCAAGGAGAGCTTCTTATTCTATATAAATATAGAAAATTTTAACTAGCTATTAAGTACAATGTTCGGTTTCCAATCAAACATTTTTACGAGCTAAATTTTATAACAACAAATACATAGTTGGGGATCCTACATATCAAAGAAGTTAAATGTTTTGACAAAGTGTCAATACTTGTTTAACGGCTTCTGCCGATTGATGGAGCGCCGCTTTTTCTTCATTTGTCAGGTGCAATTCAATAACTGATTCAATGCCATTGCCACCTAATATTGTCGGTACACCTAAAAATAATTCGTGGTAACCGTACTCTCCTTCTAAAAGTGCGATAGAAGGAATTATTTTACGTTGATCTTTCATGATGATTTCAACCATCTGTGCACATGCAGCGGCTGGCGCATAATAAGCACTACCATTGCCTAACAAACCAACAATTTCTCCGCCACCTTTACGTGTACGTTCTACGATTTGCTGTAGTCTGTCTTGAGGAATCAGTTTTTCTAATGGGATACCTCCAGCATAGGAATATCGAATTAAAGGGACCATTTCGTCGCCATGTCCACCTAAGACGAATCCTGATACATCCTCTGGCGCAATTTGCAGTTCTTGTGCTACAAATGTATTAAAACGTGCTGTATCTAACACACCTGATTGACCGATGATACGATTTTTTGGAAAGCCTGTTTCCTTATAGCAAACATATGTCATGGCATCGACTGGATTGCTTAATATAAGGACTATGCTGTTCGGAGCATAATGTTTTATTTGTCTAGATACTTGTTGAATAATTTTTGCATTCGTCGTCACTAAATCATCTCGGCTCATGCCTGGTTTACGAGGAATACCAGCTGTAATAATGACAATATTTGCTCCAGCTATGTCCTCATAATTGCTCGTTCCTTTAATAGAAACATTAAACTTTTCGATTGGTCCTGTTTGTAATAAATCCAGCGCCTTTCCTTTTGTCGGATTCTCCGCTTCTGGAATATCTAACAGGACAACATCTCCTAGCTCTTTTTGGGCTAAAAATAAGCTTAAAGTTGCACCAGTATGACCAGCTCCAATAACAGCGATTTTACTTTTTCGAAATGTCATTAAGCCTCACCTCGATTTTCAGTAGCTGTTGTTTCCGTCGTTTTTTTAGCACGCGTCGATGTTGGAGTTGATGCTGGCTTTTTCTTTGGTGCTTCTGGTCCTTTAATCATTTGAAAAACATCTTCATCTGGCCGCGGAATTACGTGAGCGCCTAATAGTTCTCCAACGCGCATTGCAGCTACTTTTCCAGCTTCTACTGCCGCCTGGACAGAACCAACATCACCTTTTACGACTACTGTCACAATCCCACCATCGACGAACTCTTGCTTGACGATAGTTACATCCGATGACTTAATCATCGCATCAGCAGCTTCGTAAGAGCCTACTAATCCTTTTGTTTCAATCATTCCAATAGCGCTACTCATTCTCTTCACCTCGCATCACTTCAGTAGAATCAATAATACCTATAACAACCGCATCGATGGGCAACGGATTTTCTTTCATAATATAACGGGATGATCCACCACTTGTAATGAGCACATCATCTCCAATTCCTGCCCCGATACGGTCAGCTGCTACAAATTCTGTACGAATCGGCTGATGATTGGAATCGATTGGTTGAATGATTAATAATTTTAAGCCATTCAACCCTTCTTCTTTGCGTGTTGCCCATACACTCCCTATCACTCTTCCCATCTGCATGAACTTCACCCTCTTTATCCTGCATGGACTATACTAAAATTACTCAGAGCGAATTGTTAACGTCTTATTCAGCTCTCGTATTTTGTCATACGCCAATGCTGTCACAATTGTTTTTTTAGGAACCACAATTTCCTGTGCCTCTATTTCAAGCACTTCTACTTGCGAAAGTAGTTTCTTATCAAATTGATAGCTTACTGGTTTTTCAGCCTGACTTACGACTGGCGGAAGTTCTTTGACATTCATTTGTTCCATAGCTTGAACATTGACAATTTCCGCAAATGCACCTTGTTGGATTAAACCGGCATTTGCCTCATCTGTATCGATATGCATCTCCAATCGATAACGCTCTGAAACGCGAATCATTACATTTGAGAAAATAATCGGTCTTATACCTTCTACTTTAATTTGTACCGATTGTCCGTCCACTACTTGGAACCGAGCACTGTCAGACGGCGACATATGAATATGTGCTTGTGCAATAATGAGTCCCTCATTTAGCACGACACTGCCCTTTGGACCAATAAGTGTAACAGGGCTAGAGCCTTTTATATCTCCTGATACCCTTAAAGGTGGCTTAACCCCTAATTTCATCGCGTCTGTCCAGCTAATTTCTACTTGAGATAATGAACGTGCTGGACCTAAAATGCGTACCCGCTCAATAGAACCCTTTGGTCCAGCAATAACAACTGTTTCCTCAGCAGCAAACTGTCCTGGCTGTGAAAGCTCAAACTTCGGTGTTAATTGATAATTCTCACCAAAAAGCTGCTCCACTTCCGCTTGAGCAAGATGTACATGTCGTGCTGATACACCAATAGGGATTTTTCCGTCATGTTGAGAGGAAGGCTGATCTTTTAAAACTTGCTGCAATACTTCTTCAACAATTTTTTGGATTAAATTTTCCTGCATCTAACCTCCTCCTTATGTCAATGATCTGATAATTCTTCCTTGTGCTTGCTGTTCAATAAAGCCCGCATTCGCTTCATCTGTATCAATATGCATCTCTAGACTGAAATCGTTTGATACACGAACTACAACCCCACGAAATGTCACAGGTCGCTCACTATCAACTTCAACAGATACTAATTCATTATTTTGGACGTCCAATGCTGATGCGTCTTCTTCCGTCATATGAATATGTGCCTGTGCAATAATAACTCCCTGCTTAATGATTATTTCTTTTTCTTGATTGATTAATTTAATGCCAGCTGAACTTTCGATATCACCCGATTGTCTCAAAGGAGGGGTTAATCCTAATTTCATTGCATCTGTTCGACTAATTTCCACCTGTGTTGCCGCTCTTACTGGACCTAGTACACGTACATTGTGAAGAACACCTTTTGGTCCCTCAATAGAGACACGCTCTTTGGCTGCAAACTGCCCTGGCTGCGAAAGATCAAAATCCTTCGTTAATGCTGCATTCGGACCAAAAAGTGCCTGTAAATCCTCTTCACTGACATGTATATGACGAGCTGAAATGGCCACAGGAAATGTTTTTGTCGCTGTATTCAAATTAGCCACCTCTATATCTTTTTTGCTATATTGTTCTAGGGAATGAAAGCAGGATGAAGCGCAATGTGTAACATCCTGCCCTTCCGTTTATGATGTTCTTTCCGTCGCTTTGGCTTTTCTTTCCGTCACTTCGGTTCTTCATTCCGTCGTTTCGAATTTCCTTCCGTCGCTCTGGCTTCTCTTTCCGTCACTACTGCTCTTCTTTCCGTCGCTTTTGTTCGGACTGAAATAAAATTAAGCTTCTGCTTTTGGTAAAATTAATTCTATTTCATGGTGTGGGCGTGGGATTACATGAACTGATAGAAGTTCTCCAACACGTTGTGCCGCTGCTGCACCTGCATCAGTAGCTGCTTTTACTGCTCCTACATCACCACGAACTAATACAGTGACAATACCGCCACCAACATGTACTTTTCCTACTAAATTTACGCTAGCAGCCTTCACCATTGCATCCGCCGCTTCAATTGCTCCTACTAATCCTTTTGTTTCTACCATTCCTAATGCTGTACTCATTTGTCATTCCTCCAAATTATTTATTTTGTAATGTTATTTGTTTTAATACTTGATCAACAATTTGTTGAACTACGGCTGTATCCAAAGATGGATCTTGTGCCTTGATATTCTCTACAACTGGTTGTACTAAGAATTCTGGTTTTGGCACTTCTACATCTTTAATGCCATAAGCCATACGTTTAATATTTAATAAATGTCTCGCTGTAATGTTATCGGACGTAATATTGCCACCAAACGTACCACACCCTAATGTAAAGGATGGTGCCAATCCAGTAGTTCCACCAACTGCGCCAATAGATGATAATGTATTGACAACAATTCTGGACACTGGTAAATCGACTGAAAACTGTTCGGCTAAAGCTGTATTCTCTGTATGAATCGAGCAAGAATGTCCGCGTCCACCTATGTTTAGTAAATCAATCATCACTTGTTTTGCCTCTGTGCTGTCCTCAACTGTATATAACGCAAATATCGGTGATAGTTTTTCAAGAGAAAATGGAATGTTCTTGCCGATCATCGTTTCCATACCAACAAGTACTTTTGTATCTTCCGGCACGGTAATTCCGATAGAATCTGCTAAGCAAGCTGCTGATTTACCTACAATTTGAGGATTTACCTTCCCTGGTACAGGAGAAATAAGCTTCTCCATCTTCACCTTCTCTTCATCGCTCAAAATATACGCATTGTTTTTCTTTAACTCTGATAAAACTTGCTCTGCAATGACTTTATCTACGATTATTGATTGCTCAGTAGCACAAATTGTGCCGTTATCAAAAGACTTGCTTTGTACAAGCTGGCGAACAGATTTGGATATATTCGCAGATTTTTCAATGTAAGCTGGGACATTTCCTGGTCCTACACCATAAGCAGGTTTGCCTGAACTATAGGCCGCTTTTACTAGAGCACCGCCACCAGTCGCTAAAATTAAGTGAATATCTGGGTGCTTCATTAATTGCTGCGTAGCTTCCATAGAAGACATTGTTAAACAGTGTAGCAATCCTTCTGGTGCGCCTGCTTTTTCTGCAGCTATTCTACAAATATCTAAAGCTTCTTTTGTACAATCAACCGCATATGGGTGTGGGCTTAGTACGAGACCATTTCTAGTTTTCAATGAGATAAGTGTTTTAAAGATTGCTGTTGATGTTGGATTTGTCGTTGGTACAATGCCCGCGATTACTCCAAACGGACTAGCAATCTCTGTAACTTTCTTCATTCGATCGAAACCAACGACACCAACAGTCTTCAAATCTTTTATATCTTCATAGACATCTCTAGAGGCTACCTCATTTTTCATTTTTTTATGATTAGGTATGCCCATTCCTGTTTCCTGAACGGCCATATTTGCCAAACGTTCTGCCTCTTTAAATGCGGCATCCGCAACAGCCTTGACGATATTATCTACTTGTTGCTGTGAATACTGCATGTAAGCAGCCTGTGCAATATTGGCACGTCTCACAGCGTCTCTCATTTCTTGAATTGCTAATAAATCTTTATCTAGTGTGGCCATAAAGCCCCTCCTTTCTAAACAACTGGATTTCTCGCTAAATTCTCAATAGCCTCTCTAAATGCATTTGCAGCAGCTTGGCAGGATGATTGGCTACCACTTAATAAACCTCCACCGAAATTGGTTTCAGATGGTGGACCAAAGAAGACCTTTAGTTCTACATCTGCTGCCTTTAATGCTGCATCTAAACCAACGACAGCCTCAAGGGGCGGTGCTATTAAATAAGCAAGGGCTGTTCCAACCTTAACGTTTGCTAGCTCAGCCAGATACGTACCACAGCTTGCTACAGTATGTGCAAAAAGAGCGTGGTTTTCATTTTGAAGAATGGCTTCAAAATACGTATCAAACTGGATTTTCTGCTGAATTGCATCGAAACCACTGCGTATTTCATCAGGCGAGCTACCAGCAATGATGCCAATGACTTCACCAGATAATGGACCAGATGCGTGTGCAGCTCCAGCATAAAAGCTTTTTGCATAAACAACGTCAACATCTGCTTTTTTCGTAGCTTCGTCCAACGCTACATATGCAACATCATCTATTGTTAGAGTTACGAGTCCAATACTATTGTGATATGGCTTTAAATCTAATTGCTCCGCTAATTCATTATTCACTCTTGGAATGATTTGCATTGCCAAAATTTCTGCCATAATTTTTTGAGGATTCATTGTTTGCCCCCCTAACCTTCTTTTGCCACAAGACCTACTCCACTTGCCTTGTAATGCAATATTTTTTGAACTACTGTTCCTAAATAAGCACCTGCCTCTAATGGCGGAATCCCACCCTTATGAATGTTCGAAACGACCATTCGATCAGCTTCTACCGTGCCAATTCTAGGTTGATAGCATATATAGGCACTCATTGACTCAGCAGATACAAGGCCAGGACGCTCACCAATTAAATAAACGATCACTTCTGCTTGTAAAAGCTCGCCAATTTCATCCATAAGAGCAACACGCCCTTTATCAATATAGAAAGTAGTGCCTATTTCAATATTTAAATTGCCAAGACTTTGCTGTAACGCTAAATAAACATCTTGCACATTTTCTTCAATCGCACTTGCACTTAATCCGTTAGAAATAATGATTTGCACCTTTGGATTTTTTTTACATTCCGATTGGATAAGTGTCTTTGCTTCATCTGATAAACGACGACCTAAATCCGGTCTAGTAATGTATTCTTCCTTATCTGTCACTTTAGTAGTTACTTGAAAGACATCAAGCTTTTGTAGTAGCCCTTCTGTCACTTCTCCATATACTGCATCTACTGCCGCTGCATGATCGAGTCGGAACTTGAGCCAAGTTTTAGTTTTAGGCCTTGTCCCAGCTCTGCCAACGCCTATTCTTGCTGGTGTATGCTTTTTAGCAGCTTGAACACTTTCAGACACTTCGTCCTCTTCAAATTTAAATTCTGTGATAGGTACTGAAGTATAAGTCGATTCATCATTACTTGCGCTGTAATATGATTGTTCATGATTACTTGATTCAGTGTTATAAAGCTTAATTAATGGTTCATTTGATTGTTCTGTTGTGCTCGAACTTGCTACTTCTTCAGCAGCATAATTAGCATTAACTACCGTATCGTGAAACTTAATTAGTGTTTCCTTTTTGTCTTCTATTGGCACAGTTGGTTCATGAGAAGATTTGTCTGACCCTTTGTTGCCTATCTGTTCCATAACGAGCTGTGTAATCATCGATACTAATTGTTCATTCAATGGACTCACCTACCTTTCAAATATAGATAAATCGCCAGCTCTTGCAGATAGACGACCATTTTCATAAATGCCCATTTTTTCTAACCATGCTAGATATTCAGGAGCTGGTTTTTTACCAAACGTTTGAAGTAATGTTGCGACATCATGGAAGCTCATTGACTGATAGTTCAGCATAACATCGTCGCCCATAGCTGCAGCGATAATAAAGTTGACACCAGCTGCTGTTAGTAAAACACTTAAATCTTCAATATCATTTTGGTCTGCCTTAATATGGTTCGTGTAACATATATCCACGCCCATTGGGAGTCCGTGCATTTTACCCATGAAATGATCTTCAAGGCCAGCACGTATTACCTGTTTGTTATTGTATAAATACTCAGGTCCAATAAAGCCTACAACGGTATTCACAATATATGGATTAAAATGTCTAGCAAATCCATAATTACGCGATTCGAGTGTTACTTGGTCAATGCCCATATGTGCCTCAGCAGATAGCTCCGAACCTTGTCCTGTTTCAAAGTAGAATAAGTTCGGGCCAGTTCCTGTTCCATGCTTTTTCACAAGCTCCTCTGCTTCTCTTATTAGGTCAGCAGAAATTCCGAACGAACGATTAGCAATTTCCGTTCCAGCAATACTTTGGAAAATCATATCGGCTGGTGCACCTTGTTTAATGGCTTTCATTTGTGTTGTAATGTGTGCTAATACACAGTTTTGTGTAGGAATCGACCAATCATTGATAAACTCCTTTGTCGCATGTAATACTTTTTTCACACTTTCAACGGAATCATCTACTGGATTAATACCAATAACTGCATCACCAATACCATAGGACAATCCTTCTTTTAATGAGGCAATAATACCGTCAATATTGTCTGTTGGATGATTTGGCTGCAATCTCGAGGACAGTGTGCCCTTTTGTCCAATCGTAATATTGCAAGTCGACAGTATTTCTACTTTATTGGCAGCATGGACAAGATCTAAGTTGGACATCAGCTTTGTAACGGCCGCAATTATTTCTGAATTCATGCCCTTGCTTAATCGTTTTAATTCACGATCGCCTGTTTCATTGGATAAAATATATTCTCTTAGCTGCTCGATGCTCCAGTTTTTAATTTCTCCGTAAATTTGCTCATTGATATCACCTTCAATAATGCGTGATACTTCATCATTTTCTTGAGGAACTAACGGATTTTCTCTTATATCCTTCACTAATAGCTCACTTAATACGGCTTTGGCCGCAATTCGCTGCTGTACAGATTCAGCTGCAATTCCAGCTAACTGATCTCCTGATTTTTCTTCATTGGCCTTGGCCATTACATCCTTTAATGAATTAAAATTATATTTTTCTCCACCAAATATCACCGATAGATTCACATTCATCCTCCTTACTTTGAGTGGAAAGCAAGTGTTTTTACAACGACGGGGACAACACCAGATGGTAGTACTTCCCCAACGTCAATATAATCACCTGTTTCTACTTTGATTTGATCGATGCAAATGATGGGAACTGTTTGATTGATCGCTTGTATCGTTTGCCCAATAACCTTTGCATAATCTGATTGAATGACTATGATAATTGGTATTTCCTTGGAGCTTCTCGTCGCTAAGTGTTTCAAAATTGCCTCACATAATGTATGGACATCCCGGAAGCTTAAATATGGTAACTGACTAAAATAGAGTGCAAACGGAGAGCGATTCTCCTGTATAGAAAATAGAGCATCAGCTTGTGCAACAGCTGTTTTCACTGCATAGTCGAATTCTTTGCTGTGTGTGTCTATATGGCAATTGAAAACAGGCACATTTTTTAAAGGCAATGCTTCCGCATCTACTTGGATCGTTGCACCACTAATCTCAGTTGTTTGCGTACCTGCACCAGTCACTGTTGCCCGTGCTGTTTCCTCAGGTTTTAGCCATAAAAAGGATTTTAGCTGTTCATGCTGTAAAAGACTTTTTGCCAACTTTTCTCCAATATCATCGTACTGTCGATTTGTACATTCATCTTCATAAATACAAGCAGCTACTCCACCGGAAAAAACGATTGCTTCAACCGGTTTATCCCAAGTTGGTAAATGTCCTAGCAATAATGGATGCTGTTCGTCTGTTAATTGTCCGCTTAGCATCTTCGCTACTATTTCCACTAATTCTTGGATTATTTGTGTGACACGGATATCTTCTGCTGAATCACCAACATTTAATGGGTTTGACCATTTCTCCATAAGTTTCATTATGGGTGGTGAAATCGATTGGATAATGCCATTGTTAAATTCTATAAGTCTTCCACCGACATGCAATGTACATGTACCAATTACTTCTCCAAACTGCATTACCGCAATATTTGCTGTACCACCACCGATATCGATGTTAGCGATAATTTTGGCAGTATTTTTAGATTGCTGTAAGGTACCTGCGCCTTTTGCTGCAATAATGCCTTCCAAATCGGGTCCAGCCGTAGCAACTAAAAAGTGACCAGCTGAATCTGAAATCGCATGAACAACCTCGCTAGCATTTTCCTTTGTGGCAGATTCGCCTGTAATGATAATGGCACCGGTTGAAATATCTGCTGGTGAAATCTGGGCCAATTGATATTGTTGAAAAATAAATTGCTCGATTTTTTCCATATCGATAATTTCTTTATTGATAAACGGTGTTTTAATAATAGGACTTTGATGCAAAACCGTTTTTTCAATAATTTCTATTCGTGGCACATGCGTTACACCTGCAACGTTTTTCAACAGAAAACTACTGACAACCATCTTTGTTGTACTTGTACCAATATCAATGCCTGCACTATAAATTTTTTCTGTCTTCAACTTACTCTCCCCTCTCGCCACTACGGGCAATACATGAGATAAGGACTATCACGATCCTTCACAAACTGACGAATTTCTTCTTCAGAATTGAGCTGAATAAGTGGCGCAATAAACTCAATACCAAGCTTTTGCCATGAAGAAGTTTTCACAATAGGACCATGCGTCATGACATTTTGTAATAACGTTATTGCTCTTTCTACATCTGCATGGGGTGCATCAATTTTTGTAATGACACCAATTTGTATTTTGGGTATTCCTAAGCTAAATTGCGGAGGAAAAACACTCTTTGATGAAGTAGCATCCTGCAAGTAAATCACATGTGTCACTTCAAGCGATGTTGCCATAATGTTTCTGTAATACATCGGATTTTCTATATATTCTCCGGGTGTATCAACAATCCAATCATCATAAACGAGCGCCTGTGTTTTATTGGCTTGTCCATCTTTCCCCAATAACGCATTCATCAGTGTCGACTTACCTGCTTGCACACCACCTATGATCATTACTCGATTCTTCATATGGCACATCCTATGACTTAGTTATTTTTGATGGCGTATAGCCTAGCATCTCTGATAGAAAACGATTGATCTCTTGCATCGCCATTTCAACCTCTGAGACACTACCAACAATAACGAGACTGCCAGTAAAGCGATCTAAAAATCCTAGTCTTACATTGGCTGCCTTTGTTGCTAAGTCCCCTGCGATAATAACTGTCTCACTAGGTGTACATGTCATGATGCCCAGTGCACCCGCTTCTTGAATGCCCAGTTTTTGAAACATATCAGGATCAGGATTTGCTATTAGATGACTCAATGTTAGTTGCTTACCTGGCACAAACTCCTGAATAAAGCGTTTCTTTTCTTCACTCACACGTCATCACCTCTTTCAAGATTTTTATCTGTTAAATATTCACCTTCTTTAATAATGCCGGCCTTGCGATCCTCTTGCTCTAGCCTTAGAGCTGTTGGAACAGATAGTTTATAGGCTAAAATAATAGCGATCACACCCGCTAAAAACTTACCTGTAATAACAGGTAAAATAATTGTCGGTTGGAAGTTAGCTGTAAACGATAAATGATCTCCTAGAAGGAAGGCTGAACAAACACCAAAAGCAATGTTAATAACCTTATCTTTAGGTGGCATATGTCGAATGAGTGTAAACATGGCTAAAATATTAGCAATTGTCGCTAAAAGACCTGCGCTTCCTACTGATGATAAGCCTAATTTCCCACCTAATGCTTCTAGAGGTTTCGATGCATATTTTCTAATTAAGTACACCATTGGGAATGCCCCCGCTAGCATAATACCAATATACCCAGCTGTTTCTAATGCCCGGAACTGATCGACTTTATCTGCCATGATTGGATCAAAGCCCCATGCACCGAAAATCTTTGTAAAAATACCTGTGAAAATTTCTACAATCGAGAACACTAGCACAAGCTTGATAGCAGCATCCATCACGCGTCCAAAAATCATGAAGCCTTTGATCATGCCATTTGGAATTAGTTTAAGACCTAACGCGATTAACACTACGAAAATAAATAAAGGTAATAAATTAATTAATATTTGTAAAACGGAAATGGCAAACACGTATGTTGGTTCAGCTGTTGTACTAATCACTTCACGAACATCTGTATTAAACGTCACAATCATGATGGAAGAAATAAATGCTCCAATCGGAATTGTTAAAACACCCGCCATAATACCTAAAGCCATATATTTATGATCTCGCTTATCTAACATGGCAAGACCCATTGGAATAGAGAACACGATTGTTGCCCCCGACATAAATCCGACAACTAGAGCCATGACCCATCCTTCATAAGACTCTTTTAACGCATTCGCTAATTGGTATCCTCCCATGTCCGAGGCTAAAATTGTCGTTGCTGCAATTGCTGGATCAGCACCAATCAATTCAAAAATCGGACTAATAAAATGACTTATAAACCACGTTAAGTAAGGTATAGCAGCCATGATCCCTGCAGCAGGTACAAAAATATGTCCAACCGTATGAATACCATTCATAAACTCTTTACCGATTCCATATTCAGCATCTCGAATTGCTCCGATTGCCCCTAAAACTGCACATGTCATAATAATATAAACGATAACCGTTCCTATCATTGCCATCCTTATCATCACCCCTTTAGTTTTGCTAAAAAATTTTGTTATTTATTAAAAAAAAGACGCATTAAAGAGGAATTCTCTTTAAAGCGTCTTTGCTTTAACTATTTACTTGTAATGTATTGATAATGCGCCTTGCAATAAGCACCATTTCCTGTTGAGTCTGCATACTCTCACTGCGAATTTTTTTATAAGCCTCGTCCTCACTAAGGTTCTCTGATTGCATTAGCAAACCTTTTGCTCGTTCGATTATTTTTCGCTTTTCTAATTCTGTTTGTTTATGCAGCAATTCCCCGTTCAGACGGTTGAACTTATCAATCTGGTGAAATGCCACTTCCAACGCTGGAAGGACATTCCTCTCAGAAAACGGTTTCATAACATAGCCTAAAATATTGTCCTGCTTCATGTACAGTAACAATTCTTTTTCACTAAAAGCTGATATAAATAGCACCGGTATACCGAGCTGCTGTTCAATAATTTTACTTGCCTTTAAACCATCTAGCTTTGGCATTTTAATGTCCATTAAGATTAACTGTGGCTTATGTGTAAAAGCCAACTCAATTGCTGATTCTCCATTATTCGCTTGTGCTACCACTTCGTAGCCATTATCCTCTAGCATAAACTTCAAATCAATTGCAATAAGCGACTCATCTTCGACAATCATAACTTTCCTAGTCATTTAGGATAAATACCTCCTCACTTACAGGGAACTGAATTTGAGTATGTGTACCTTGTTCGCTAGGGATAATTGAAAATGTGCCAGCTAAATCATATTCAACAAGCCTTGTAATAATCTCCATTCCTAATGATGCCTTCACCTCTTGCATTCCAACGCCGTTGTCAGAAATATGAAGTGAAATAGTTGAAGCATCCTGTTGAAATTGAATATCGATTGTACCCTCCTCACGACCAATAAAAGCATATTTCAGTGCATTTTGCAGTAGCTCACAAATGATCAACGCGAGCGAAACAGCTTTTTTAGAATGACAAAATAACTGTACATTATCGTCATGAAAGGTTAACTGAATAGAAGGTGTGTTGGATGTCCCAACCATTTTATGTCCAATTTTTTTAGACAGTGCGATAACGTCCACTTTCTCTTCAGCGTTATCCTCATTTTCTAAAATAAGTTCATAAACAGATGAAATACTATATATTCGATTTAATGCCTCTTGAAAAGCACTTGCACTAGAAGCTGACAATTCATTTCGCATTTGCAAGCGCAATAGACTTGTAACTGTCTGTAAATTATTTTTCACTCGATGGTGAATTTCTCGTATAGCAAATGTTTTCATCATTAGTTCATTTTCTTTCAGTTTAAGCTCTGTAAGATCTTGAATAATGAGGAGTGTTACTTTATCGTTTTGATCACGAATAGGAATTTTCTTCACAATAAAGGATTTACGATCAATCGTAATTTCTAAGAAAAAGACATCATCGCCTTTATCATAGACCTCCTGTAAAAAAGGTAAAACCTTATTCAATGCAACGTTGTCAAAACGTTCTAGACCTGATAGTTCCGATATAAATCGGTAACCCGCAGGATTGCTATAGATAACTTTGTTTTCATGATTTGTGAGAATAATTGATTCCACTAGCAAATCAGAAACTACTGGAATCGGTTGAGAATTCGGCTCTACAATATGCTCAATTAATGCAAAAGGCATATGTCGAATATCATCTTTAGGCGTTGTTTGCGTTTCCACCTTTTTTTCCTGGATTAACACTGCAATAACCTGTTGTTGGTCATTAAAGAGAGGGACAACGTTTTGTTCAACCGTTATACCTTCTTGTGTGATAGCCCTAGTAATTGATGATTTTTCTTTATTTTTAAACGCAGCAAATACCGCTGGTTCGAAGCTTTCAAATACAAATTTTCCAATTACAGATTTCTCGTATAAGCCGTAGCCACTTTCTGTTTTTGGGAAAGCCTCTGCCACAACAATTGCATGTGGTAAGTTTTCCAACATACAATCTATGAACATATAACAATCTGTCAACTCAGCATAATACGATAAAGTAGCTTCTATTTCTATTAACTTTTCTACATCTGTTGCAGATAAGCTTGTATATTTTCGACATAAAGATTGAATGTTCGACAGGCTCAACCCCCCTATCACGGAATAATCAAATATTGATTTTGACTATTCTTGAAATTCTTTGTCATTATTATAAACCTTTTGTAAAATTATTTTCAATATAAAAAATAAATAATTTTAATAATTTTCGTTGCATTACAAAGAACTATATAGCTTAAAAGAGAAATATTCAACACTTTTTTCAAAATCATTATTATTTCACAACAAAAATGTTATTTTAATATATAAAAAAACGAGTTTGCAACAGATGCAAACTCGCTTTTTTCTACTTTATTTCCGGTGTAACCGCTAATATATTTTCAAATGTTTCACGCTTCTTTGCTTCGTCTTCATTCAACAAAATATGAATATCTCCATGGTCATTTGAAGTACGAATCAAACGTCCCATCCCTTGCTGTAAACGAAGTTGCATAAACGGTAATTCCACTTCTTCATATGGATTTTCTGCAAATGTACGTTTCGCATCAAATAATGGATCATGTGGAGGGAACGGTAAATCATAAATAATAACTCGTGTTAATGCCTCCTCCGGCAAATCTAGACCTTCCCATAAATGATAGGAGCATAATGTTTTGAGTGTGCCTTCTTGGAAATCACGAACAATTCCAGATAGTTCACGGTCCCCCTCAAACGCTACATACATCCGTTCCATAAGAGGTAACTCCGCTTTGAAATCTAACATTGCTTGTTTTGATTTAAATAAAATTAATGTTTTTTCACCGTCACGTAATAGCTGTTGAACACGCGCCGTTTTCTCCTTTTGAGATAGCTCATGTAAATAAATTTGCATAACTTCTTCATAATCGAATGGAGATGGAACAGAAAACGATTGATAATCACGAATTCCTAAGCTATAAGCAATATAGGAAAAATCTTTGTTGACTGATAAAGTTGCTGAAGAAAATATTATCGGAAGCTTTTTAGAGAATAATTTTTCTGCTAAAACTTCTGTGATGAGACGCGGCATAATTACGAGCGTTTCCTCTCCATCAGTTTCCTCTAACCAATCGACTGCATCACCCTGCGCTATGAAAATACGTAATGAAGCCTCGTATTGTTCTAAATACTCCTCTGCCATATTTAATTCATACTCTGGAATCATATACATTTCAGATTCAAAGACAAATTCCTCGAGTAATGTTTCAACATCAGCAATAAGTTGTTTACCGTATTTCAACAGATTTGGTGATTTATTAATACGTTTACGCTCTTCTTCTGAAGCTACTAGATCATCTCGTAGCTGGTCAAAAAATAACTCATGGTCATCTTGTAATTTTTCCATCGCATATAATGTACGTTCTCGCACACCATCTACCATTAAACGCTCTAACAATGTAACAATTGTTGTCGCCTGTACTTTATATGTCATTGCTTTTTGTGCGGCATATTCTAATAAATGGCCTTCATCTAGCACCATCATTGACACTTCAGGCAATAAAGCTAATTGCCCTTCACGTTCGCGAGATTCCTTTGTTGCTAAATGCTCCATTAAAAAATCTTGTGAACAAATAATGAGATCCGCCGATTTACGATAATGTGCACGATGTAATGTTTGACCACATCGATTTCGCTGATCACATACTGAACACTGCATAATCGAGTTGTAGTTTACTTTTTGCCAATCTTCATCGCTGACAGTCGGATAATCGCTACGATCACCATAAGGTTGTATAGCAATCATCGAGCCTTGTGCATATACTCCATCGGGTATAGAAAATGCAATATCATCGATCCATTCGTCGGATACCACTTTTTCTGCTTCCTCAAAACGCTTTAAGCATAAATATTGGTCTCGTGACTTTGCTAAGCGAACATCAATTTCAAGACCTAACGTTTTCTGTAGCTTATAAATATCGCCGCCCTCTTTAACAAGCTGATCGATTAAGGTTTCATCAGCACAAGCGATCAGGGCAGGTTTTCCAGTATAACGAGCATACGATACAGCTGGTAGTAAATAGGCAATTGTTTTCCCAGTCCCTACACCTGCCTCTGCAAACAGCACGTTTTTCTCTTTTAGAGCCTGCTCAATTTGATAGGCCATAAAAATTTGTTCATCACGGCATTCAAAGCCTTTTTCTGGTAATTCATCGTAAAGGACGTCCCCCATCCAGTCACCTAATGACTCAAAAAATGAGCGGTCCTTCGTTAATACAAATGGTAAAGATTTACGCAATTGACGTTCCCCCTCTAACTATCTGGTCCTATTATACGCGACGAAACGGAAGATAAGAAAAAATCTTATCTTCCGTTATCATTTGTTAATCTCTTTTAGACTTTTGTCCCCAGAACTGGTAATAATTCGTTTCAATAAAGCCATTAAATAATTTACGTTTTTTCGTAGTTTGGCGACCATACAATTCCTCAAAGTTTTTCATTGAAGAAAGCATGTACACAGACCAAGTCGGATAGTTTTTCATGACCTTTCCTAAATCACGAATTACCTGCTCTACGACTTCAATATCACCAATACGCTCTCCGTATGGTGGATTTCCAATCATTACACCATCTGTTAGCAGTGTTGTAAAATCACGTGCTTGCATTTGCTTGAACGTTATCATATCACCAAAGCCCGCTTCTAGTGCATTTTCTTGTGCAATACTCACCATGCGATGATCTATATCAGACCCGATAATTTCTAATGGTTGATCATAGTTCGCTAAGCTATCCGCTTCATCTCGAGCTGCATCCCAAATTTTTGCCTTCATCCATGGCCAATCCTCTGAAATAAATTCACGATTATAGCCTGGTGCAATATTTTGTCCAAACATTGCTGCTTCTAATGCAATTGTACCAGAACCGCAAAATGGATCCACGAACGGTCGATTCGGATTCCACTTCGAAATTTGTACGAGTGCCGCAGCTAATGTTTCTTTTAATGGTGCTTCACCTTGCACTTGACGATAACCACGCTTATGCAAACCCGCACCCGAAGTATCAATAGTAAGTGTAGCCACATCTTTTAAAATTGAAACTTCAATTTTATAGGTTGCACCGGATTCATCTAAAAATCCTAAGCGCTTATAATGCTGTTTCATACGCTCTACAATTGCTTTTTTAGTAATTGCCTGACAATCTGGCACACTAAATAACTTAGATTTAACGGATTTCCCAGATACCGGGAAAGCTGCATCAACTGGTAAATATTTTTCCCAAGGTAGAGCTTTTACACTTTCAAACAACTGTTCAAAAGATTTTGCAGGGAACTGTCCTACAACAATTTTTACTCGGTCTGCTACACGTAGCCATAAGTTTGTTCGTGCAATTGCCGTTTCGTCACCTTCAAAATATACTTTGCCGTT
This sequence comes from Lysinibacillus xylanilyticus, assembly GCF_001183605.1. Taxonomy (GTDB): domain Bacteria; phylum Bacillota; class Bacilli; order Bacillales_A; family Planococcaceae; genus Lysinibacillus; species Lysinibacillus xylanilyticus. The sequence goes on from NZ_LFXJ01000005.1 coordinate 2,030,579, forward strand.
ATCGACTGTTGTTTCATAGCCTAATGCCTGTACCTCTTGTGCCACAATGGACTCTAATCCCATTGCAGAAGTTGCTACTAATTTATAGTTTGCCATACACTAATTCCTTCCTCGATGTTCAATTTCCCAATACTCCATAAACTCAATAAGTTCGTGAAGTGGCAACGGTTTGCTGTAATAATAACCTTGAATTATATCACAGTTCATTTTACGTAGTATATCCACTTGTTGTGCTTGTTCTACACCTTCAGCAACAACTTTCATTTTTAGGCGATGCGACATTTGAATAATCGCATCCACTACTGCCTGTTTTTCATCGAGTGAGCCAATATGCTGAATAAAGCTTCGGTCGATTTTTAAATAATCAAGGGGGAAGCGAACTAAATAACTTAGAGACGAATAGCCTGTCCCAAAATCGTCTATAGAAATTTTAAAGCCCATTTTCTTCAGTCGTACAAGCTTGCTAACCGTTTCATTTGCACTGTTCATCACAGTACGTTCTGTAACTTCGATTTCAAAATTGTTAGCAGGCATGTTATAACGCTCTAATATCGCTTGAACAGAGTCTAAAAAGCTTTGTTGCTTAAAGTGAATGCTTGAAATATTGATAGCAACCGAAGTTTTGTAGCCACATTGACGCATCTCTATAACTGCCTCACAAGCTTTTTCTATAATCACTTCGCTTAAAGGAATGATTAATCCTGTTTCCTCAGCATATGGAATAAATTCTGCTGGAGAAACAACTCCTAATCTTTCACTATTCCAACGAACAAGTGCCTCTAATCCTTGAATCTCTTCATTTTCCATAGATATTTTAGGTTGGAAATGTAACTCAAATTCCCGATTTTCGATGGCTCTTCGTAGTTCTGAATCTAATAATAAAACACGCTGAGAGTCAGTCTTCAATTCATCAAAATAAAACGCATAGTCGTTAAGACCATTCTTTTTGGAATAAGTCATTGCCTTGTCAGCGCAATGAATCAATTGCTCAGTTGCTTCACCATCTATTGGATACATACTGATACCAATACTCGTAGAAATAAAAATATCTTGACCATTAATATCCAATGGCTGTTCTATAATCCCAATAATTTGTTCAGCAAAATTTGCGGCTTCTTTGGCATTCTTCACGTTCGTTAACGTAATGATAAACTCATCACCGCCATATCTAGCAATGATATCTTTATTTTTTAATAACGTTTTTAAGCGCTTTGCCACTTCTACTAGAATGGTATCTCCTACTGCATGACCTAGCGTATCATTAATTTGCTTAAAGCGATCTAAATCTAAAAAATAAACTGCATGCTGTACTGAATGAGAAATAGTAGAAGTTGATTCTAATAGATTATCCATTCTTTCAATATATGCAAATCGATTTGAAACTTCCGTTAATGAGTCTGTTAATAGACGCTTTTCTAGTTCATTTTCTACTATTTTTCTTTCAGACAAATCTGAGAAAATACCACAGTAATTTGTAATTTCTCCCTCATCGTTGGCTACACCAACAATTGTTAACCATTCTGGATATACGTCTCCGGTTTTACGGCGATTCCATATTTCCCCCTGCCAATTGCCTTCTTGTCGTATCTTTTGCCACATATCTAAATAAAATTGCAATTCATGAACACCTGACTGTAGAACGGCTGGCGTTTTTCCGATCACTTCATTACGTTTATAGCCAGTTACAAATTCAAATGCAGGATTGACCAATTCTATTCTTTTATATTTATCCGTAATCATGATGCCCTCAGATACATTTTCGAAGATCTTTGTCAGTAAGGCAGTAGGATATTTGGAAATCGAATTTAGCTTCTCCAGACTATCGTTCACTCCGTTCATGTTTCCGCTCCATCCTATCTCTCTTTACTACCCTCATTATTAAGAAAAGCGCTTTTGCGCCAGTCTACTCGTATGTAGACAATATGTACATCGTTGCGATAATAGTTTATTAGATGTTTTTAGCGACAGAGGCATGACCAACAGCGTACAGCCTTATTCTCAAACGTATATCGCGCATGCCTAGACATGATTAACAAGTAACTTTTTCTTACTGTATTCAAAAGAAAAGCTCTCCACCAATTTGGAGAGCGCTTGTCATTTCATAATAAGCATCAAAAAATTCCATAAGCCATGTTTTGTTCCCGAGTACTCAAACAGCTATCGCCTCGTACGGCCGGGTAGTAATCATCTATCTACAGAGCGAACTCTGTCCCTCTATCCGTTCAATTCCTTCTAGAGAGTGCCCCTACCATAATTTGGGTTTCTCACTCGTGGGGTTTACCTCGTTCCACCTTGCATGTTTCCAAACAAGCTACGTCACTGTGGCACTTTCAGGAAGTTTCAACCATATCAATAAGACTTAGGTTTTCCTTCCGCCGTCAGCCTTTACAGCTGCCTTACCTTATTTTTTCAGTAAGCACGAACACTACGGTCATCTCAGAACCGTGCGAGCATGGACTTTCCTCTACGACGTCTAGCGCCGCAGCGATTACCAGAATTTCATGATGATAAAAAGATTATACTAGAGTTTTATGATAAATACAATATATATTTGACAAAAAATTATTCGAACAACTTACTACCAAATACGTGTTTCTCTAAATTCGAAAGACGTTTTAAAATATCAAAGTTTGTCGTACCAGTTGCCGATGCGACTGGTTGTCTCTTAGGCGTATTATCAATTTCTTCTTTTAATTGTTTATTTTCGTCACGAAGTTGGGCCACCACTTTTTCAAACGTTTCATAGTCTTGTATTATTTCATCAAGAAATGAATCGACTTCTTCAACATTGTAGCCTTTAAAATTTTTCTTAAATTCCTTTTCAAGGATCTTTTTTGACGTTAATTTAATATCCATTCACATCGCCCTTCCTCACACTACATACGTTTCATTATAGCACACTTCATCACATTATATCGTCCGAACACATCAAATGTAAGGCTAAACTTGTCGTTTCTTGCGCTTACCCGGGAAATTATTTCTTATTTCCTAATCTAAGTAACCTTTTTTCCCAAGAAATTTCCCATTTCTGTTTTTGTTCTACTCTCCATTGCTCATTATTATCAATTAATTTTATGCCCTCTCGCGTATAAAAAAGGGCCTGGTCATAATCTTTCATTTGATGCTCATATATCATGGCGAGCTGTTCTAATACATGCAACTTTTTTCGTTGATCAACGAAATGGAGAGCAGCCACAAATGCATCGATTGCTTCACTAAACTTTTTATTTCTTTTATGCTGGATTGCTAAATAATATTGTGCATTCCCTGCTTCAAGTGCATCAAATTGGGTCGTTACCTTTTCCAAAACCTTTACGCTCTGTGAACTCTCTTTTAAATCAGCATACCATTTCCCAATATTCGTAAACGTTTTTGCCGATTCTTCGCTTGTCTCTTCAAATAGCAAATTTGTAGAGTGAACATAAAGCGTAATCAGTGAAAGTAAATCCCATTCATTATGAAGAAGGACTTTCATAAGTGCATCTGGAACACCACTTTTGATTGCATCTAAATAAATGATAGGTGCAAGATATCCAGGTATATCTCCAATGCGGGAAAAGCCAAGCTTCTCTTCTTCCACAGCTTTTAATTTCATTCGTTCCATATCATTTTTCCATAAACGCTTTGAACTATGCAACAAATCGATTTGCCGTTGTGTACGCAGTTTAGGTAATTCTTTTTGATGGAGTGTCCAACGTGTTTCAAGCTGCGGCCAATCAAAGCTTTTTCCATTGTAGGTAATAACCGTTGCTGTTTTTTGCCAAAGCTTTGATTCAAAAAGTAACGCCGCCTCATGAGCAGGATCCGCTAAAATATATTGAGTTAAAATAAAGCTTTCATCTTCTTCTGATACCTCTAAAAAGCCTAGTAGAAAAATTTGTGTGCCTACACCCTTTAAACCGGTAGTCTCTGTATCAAAAAATAATACCCTTTCATCCATTTCTAACGCATATGGATGCTCGAACTTTGCCTCTTGCCATTTTACTAATGCATCAAAAAAAGACTGCAACTTATAATGACCATGCTGAAAACTAAACGGATAACGCACCTGTCGTTTAAAAACAATACCGAAATCATTTTCTACAACTGTCAGGCCCGCCCTTTCCCACTGCTCAGTATAGCTTGGAGCAACAGGTTTTTGATAAGCAAGTTTATCCTCTTTTTTTATTGTTACTGTCGTTTTTTTCCCGAGCATTTTTTTCATTTGTAAAATTTTATTTTCGTAAGACATTCACTTCACTCATTTTCTGCATTTAAAATTGCTAAAACTTGTAGTTCTCTTTTCTGCACTTACTATAATCATAACGCATCTTTTAACTTCTGCACAAAGAGAAGGTAAAAGTAGTAAGGCTAGTCAAGTGTTCTTGTCACTTTACTTTCGTTTCAGAGCAGCTTTCCGTGGGTAAATTCAATTATGCTTTAGCGAAATTGTAGGTCCAGAATCGGATTTGTGCTTAATCAAGGTATTCAAAGCATCAATCCAAAGTCATATAATTAAAGATAATTAATTACAAAATGCGGAAATTAAGTAGGGTTTAGTATGCTGAACACTTCTTTGAAACGTGTTATCACACTAACAGTTGTTGCACTCATAATCTTTTTATCATTGTTTTTAATAATGAATATTAATAATCCGATTCCAGAGGTTCATGTAGACGCAAATGAAATTACATTTGAAACTCCTGAGGAACTGGATGCTGCAGCAGATCTCATTATTATCGCATCTCCATCTAAAAAGTTTATGGACCGTGAACATCAGGTAACATTCTTTGATGACGGTACGATTCAAGACTACTATACTTTAACAGAAGTCCAAGTTGATAAAGTTGATAAAGTTGATAAAGCACCTAACAACTTCAAAATAATACTATCAGTATAAATTGAACCCATCGGAATTGTAGAGCAAAGTATAGGGAAGAGAAAGTTAGTCACTAATCATTATGAGGTGCTCAAGGAAAAAAGTTCTTTCATCTTGTTTTTAAAACAAAACTCAATGGAACAGTACGCATTAATTAATAATAATTTATGTAAATTTAACTTAGCCCTTTAGATAATGGAGAAAAAAATCATCCGAGGCTAAGAAGTTTAAAAATAATGTTCTCCAAAAATATTCTACCGACTAACTAAAATCTATCATTCCGAGTAATAATTCAAGACTCGTTATTTTTGACTTTTTTAAGATCCATTCCACATCAAAACTATTATTTGCAATAAAACTTTGTGGATATAATCCATTTAGTAGTATAATAATTCCATATTTTATTAATAGGAGGATATTCATGAAGAAATTAGTTTTATTTATTACAATGTTGTCTTTGTTTATGGCGACATCCTTAACGGCTGATGCACACCCAGGTCGTCTTGATAGTAATGGTGGTCATAACTGTTCTGCAAAGTCTAAAGCAAAAGGTCTTTGCTCAGGTTATCATTATCATAATAAAGGCAACGAGGTAGTACCTTCTACCAATGTAAATCAAAAAACACCAACAACTCAAAGTACACCAGAGCCAGTACTTACAACTGTAGATGTATATATCAATAATGTTAAGCAATATTACAACCCAAGTGCTTATATTAAAAAAGGAACAACTTTAGTTCCTATGAAAGCTATTTTTGTATCACTTGGTGCAACTGTTACTTATGACAATGCAACAAAAAAAGTGACTGCATACAAAGATAGTAAAAAAATTGTCATTGGCGTTGGAAATAAAAACGCTTACGTTAATTCAAATGGCGTTACAACTACAATTAAATTAAATCATGCAGCTGAAATTTATAAGGGTACAACTATGGTGCCTTTACGTTTTGTAAGCGAAGCACTAGGTGCAAATATTACTTTTGATGACGCTGTATTTATTACAACAAAGTAATTAGTATAAATTGCATGGAGCAGCATCATTTTTGGGGGTGCTGCTTTTGTCATCTGATTTTTCTATAAACCTTTCATATAAGCGTCTTCAATAGATGCGTTAAAGCAACCTTCCAATCTCGTAACTGTAAGATAATCTATAAACTAATAGATGAAAAGGGCTTTAGGATTATTTTGATTTAATATCCTAAGAAGTTCTATTACCCTCTTCTTCCCTTCCTGCAAACTGTCTTGAACCCAATTGCATGATGCTGTGTAAGTCAGGGGCGTATAAAGCCTTCTCATCAAGTAGTTCGATATATCTCGCCTGTAAAAACAAAGTATCATCAGCAGTTGAGTGAGGGTAATACGTGTCATTCACAATAATCGTTCGCTGCTTGTAAAGTTCCACATCATTCAAGACAAAGTATTCTTCCATCTCATTCTTGAAGGATGCTTGTATACCCATTTCCCTTTTGAAATGGGTTGATAGATAGGATTATAAACAACTTTAATATTGGATGTAGTAACCGTCCCAGTAACTATTTGAAGCTCGCATACTTAATTTCACTACATTCCTCCAACCAGATAAGAGAAATGTTGTTGATGGATTTAAACTTCCCTGATTTGTCCATCCCTCGGAAGATTATCTTTGAACCATTCGGAAACTTCACTGACATAGGCGATCAGCGTGTTTTTACCTTTTCAGATAGCCCTAGATCCTCAATTATTTTGTAAACAAAGAAAACGTACTGTCTCTATGCGTGTCGTAGACTTCACGAATCACAAGAACTGTACATTTTTCTTCAAGTAATATTAAAAGTATTTTTAATGCCTCATGATAGGATTTTGAAGAATCGTATCCACCGACAAAGAAGTTGAGCTTTACAACGCCAGTCGAAAAGAAAATCTTCGAAATATGGGCTTACTTCTCTTTCTACTGCTGTTGTCAACTCTCTCAACTCCTTATCGACTATAAAAAACACTCGTTAATCGCATCTTTTTTACTGATGCCATTCATATTTATAAAGTTCTTTATCTGCTGTTTTATATAATAAAACTATCGTATCGTTACCATGATCTCGTGCTTTGTAGAAATAATAATCTCCTTCTGCTGCTTGAATATCATGGGTTTTAAAAACCTCTACAACTGATTGTTCATTTTGGCGAAACTTGATAGTTCTTATTTTAAAATTTTCTATTTTATTATTTGCTTCAGCTACTTGTTGTGTCGTGAGTTGTACAAAGGGAGTTTCAGTGAAATCAATCGGTTTCGAATAACTATACTTTGTGAACCACTCTCCATCACCACGAGCATTGTTTTCTGTCGTAAGTAAGCTTTTTACTTCAGCAGCTCGGGGTAAATCGATCCCCCAGCTCTTCTCAAGAGCTTCATATTCATCTAAAAGCAAACTATGTATCACCCAAATGAAGAATAATAAAGTTAGTCCAATGAATATAGCCAAACTAACAATCCATTTTTTTCACAAAATCACCTCATTTTGTAGACGAGAAATTTTGAGAAACGTTGCATCCATCTTTTATCATACCTAATAGTTGGCTCTTTTTTATACAGAAAATGAGAGCTTTAATGTTGGGTGTCGTAAACGTTCTAATAATTCTTTAAAGTCCGTATACAAATCAGCAAAATGTTGTTGATGGACTTTAGCTTTTCTGATTTGTCCATCCCTCGGAAGATTATCTTTGAACCATTCGGAAACTTCACTGACATAGGCGATCAGCGTGTTTTTACCTTTTCAGATAGCCCTAGATCCTCAATTATTTTGTAAATAAAGAAAACGTACTGTCTCTATGCGTGTCGTAAACTTCCGAACGACTAGAGCTGTACGTTTCTCTTCTAACAACTTTAAAAGTATTTTCAATGCTATGTGGTAGGATTTCGAATAACCATACCCTCGACAAGGTGTTGAGTTTTACATCTACGTTCGACGATAAAAAAGCACCCTAACGATTCGAAGTGTCAACTAGAAGAGTTTACAGGTTTTTACCGTAAAATGATTTATAAACCAATCAAAGAAGAGGGCTTGAAGGAAAAGTACTAGACTTTTTACTTTCATGCCCTCTTTTATCTCTAATTTAAAATTCGCAGTAACTCTACTACTTTTTTCTTTGCTTCTTGCAAACTATCCTGCGCCCCTATACATGAAGGACAGCCTGATTCACAAGCACAGCCTGCTACATGCTCCAAGGTCTTATTCAACAAATCTCCCCATAAATCATACACCTTTTCACTTAATCCAATACCCCCTGGGTACTTATCATAAACAAAAAATGTCGGCTGCTCATTATGAGTTGCCTTAACTTGTGGGACGACTGCGACATCGCTACTGTCACACTGAATGAATATCGGAATGAAAGCATTCATAGCATATGCAGCTCCTGTCATGGCATCTGTTAGCTCCGCCTCCGACCATTTTTCTAGTGCAGAGAATGATAACCATGATGAGCTTGTATGCATTTCATCTGGTGGTAAATGAATAGGGCCAGAACCGATATTATCGTGTGTTCCGAAGCGTATTTTTTTAAATATCGTCGCCTGTGCGACTAAGCCAACATCACCGAAGCCAATAATACCACCCTTATAATCTCGGCTCCTATCTTCTTCTAGCACCTTCATCTCGACAGCTAGATTAGCGTCAGTATAGTAATCGACATCTACTTCCCGTACAAACGCTTTCTTTTCTTCCCAATCAAGCTTTTCTACTTGAAATTGAATGCCCTGATGCAAATAAATAGCCTCTTCATGTAGCAATGTCATCGCACTATGACGATCCATTTCACCAATTACCTTTGTTTGTGCAGGGACAGTTATATCAATTATCACAACATTTTCTTGTGATGCAGAGCGAAGACTAATATCATGTGCCGGAAAACGGTCACTCATCCAATGCCACTTCTCACTCGTTTTAAAAACAACGCCTTCCTCCGCTAAATATTCCAGTAACTCCTGAATTTCATATTCACCATACGTATCATGTGTGGAAAACGGTAGCTCAAACGCTGCACATTTCAAATGATCCATTAAAATCAGCATATTTTCAGGATAAATACGCGCTTCCTCAGGGGCACTGCCAAGTAAAAAGAGTGGATGGTTCACTACATACTGGTCAAGTGCAGCCGATTGCGCTACATAAATAATTAGCGCCTCGTCCTGACGACGGCCAGCACGACCTGCTTGCTGCCAAGCACTAGCAATATTTCCTGGATAACCTGTCATGATACATGCTTGTAATTGGCCAATATCTACGCCTAATTCCAGCGCATTTGTACTAACTACCGTTTGGATAGTACCGTCACGAAGTCCTCGTTCAATAACACGTCGCTCAGAGGGTAAATAACCACCACGATAACCTCTTACCGATTCATCTAAAAGTTTATTGCGTGTGAGTTCCTTTAAATACGTTACAATCATTTCTACTCGCACACGACTTTTAGCAAAAATAATGGTTTGAATACCTGCTGTATATAATCTTTTCGCGAGATCACTCACCTCTAAAACAGCACTTCGACGCACGCCAAATGTTTTATGGACGATAGGTGGGTTATAAAAAAGAAATGTCTTTTTCCCAACTGGCGCTCCGGAATCGCTGATTAAGGCATGGCTTTCATTCGTTAAAGCTTCCGCTAACTCTTTTGGGTTTTTAATGGTTGCTGATGTACAAATGAAAATCGGCTTACTGCCATAAAACTCACAAATACGCTTTAATCTTCGAATAACATGCGCAACATGTGAGCCAAACACACCTTTATATGTATGCAACTCATCAATGACGATATACTGTAAATTTTCAAATAAGGAAACCCATTTCGTATGATGTGGCAAAATCCCCGAATGCAGCATATCAGGATTTGTCATCACAATATGCCCTGCCTTACGAACCTTTTGGCGAATGCCAGGCGCAGTATCCCCATCATACGTATAGCTTAAAATTTCCTCACCGCTTTGTTCGATTAATTCATTTAAATCATTTTTCTGATCCTGCGCTAATGCTTTCGTTGGAAATAAATAAATCGCACGTGAATTTTTATCTTCTAATATTTTTTGTAGTACCGGTAAATGGTAGCAATATGATTTTCCAGACGCCGTTGGTGTAACTGCAGTAAAGGATACACCATCCATCGCGTGATCAAACGCCTGACGTTGATGGGTATACAGTTGTTCCATCCCTCTTGTTCGAAGAGCCTTAACAAGTGAAGGGTGTAAATTTTCTGGAAAAGGTGCATATTTAGCTTCACGCCCTTCAAGCGTTTGCCAGTGTAAAATGCGTTCCTTCAATTCCTCATCATATCTCCACTCGTTTAACAGTTCACTAATGGTCCTTTTTTTCGATAACATCTGTTTCTATCTCCTTCACTAGCCGTTCAAAAATTTTTAACGTATACGAGGCTGAATGAGTTGCATCTAAGAAACGCTTTTTACTCGTTTCTTTATAGAAGGATTGCACAACAAATTGCTCCATCGATTCAACCGCTGAAGCAATTTGTTGTGTATGCATATATTTTGGCTGATTTTTTTGAATCCACTTATTCGCCTCCTGCTGCCATTCCTTTAACAGCTGGTGAATAATATCAGCGTGTGGCTTAACCTCAACAAAAAAGTCTGGAGTACGATTCTCCTCACGCATTTGCCAGAAGCGTGATACACATCTTTCACATTCATCTATTAATTTAGAAGTTTGCTGTATTAACAAAAATTTTGCACCTCATCTCATAATGGAGGCCCGTCACCATACCTAACGTGGGATTGATTCCGTTCGACTGTGCACTTTCCTGAGGGCATCCGATAAGCCGCTCTTGGCAATATTTGGCCGAGGGCGTAATCACCAAACGCCATGCTTTTAGCCTTCGTTCCGCTACCGGTCGCTCCAGATTTCATCTGTGACGCTGATCCTAAAGAATAACTAAGCCTCACTTCATCAACCTATTACATGACACACGTTTCAACAAATGTCTTTCCACTTTTGGTGGCGAGCCTTTAAGTCTTATAGTAATTAAGTTGGATTCATCCTTAAAATGAAAATTCATCTACATTTACGTAAATGCATAGTATCATTTTAAGTAGATTTTCCGAACCTGCTTTTTTAAAATTTGTCCTACCTAAAATATTCGTCTGCAAAATTATTTATATTATATGAGTAATTTTCGCCTAATGATGTATAAAAACTTTCATCACCAGAAGGGTCTTCTGTGCGAAAAACGTAGCAACAACGCAGGGCGTCGTTTACGGAAGCATGATCACAGGACATGATGATTTTAGCCTTCGTCCCACTACCGGCTCGTTCTAGTGTCTCAACTGTGACCAAGAAGTTGCCAAGTCTTCACTCCAATCAGCTTATATAAATGGCATAACTTTCAAACGAATGACATTCCTAGCTTTTGGTGATGTGTCTTTTTCAAGGCACATCATTCATCGTGGCAAATAATGTATGAAAAATGCTCATATTGAGTTATTTAAATTGCATATGAGATAAGTGTACCAAAGTCTATCATTTTTCACTACTAATAGGCGAACAAGCATTCTTTACTTGCCAGTTCTTTTCTGCTAAGCTTACTTTCTGGCTAACAGATTTGAGCTGCATAAAAAATTGCATACTCTGTGCATTGTTTTCCAAAGACACTCTCGTTAACAGTAATTGATTGACCAGATCCAACTGCGCAACTAATTGTTTTAACTTGTTCAAAATAACGCCTCCTTTGCTTTAATTTATGTATTCCCCGCATGTATAAAATTACCTTCATGCGTGACAAAATAAGCGTAAGTTAGCTGAAAGAAGAAGTATTTCGATAAATTTTAATTGAACTAGTCTATTAAATTTTATCCCCTTCTAATTTGTCTATCTAGTAGAGAAGCTAACGTGGAGTACAGTTTTTTCTATTAATTCGCATGGGAATATCATCAGTTATTTTGACGATTTGCGTGAAAGAACTAGTTATAATTCATGATATTTTTCGACTTTAAGAGGCGAAAATTGCCCAATGACCGATTTTTATATTGGTAATTTCGACCACCGTTAATTTAGCATCAATCATACTATTAATGGAAGTAGAGAACTGCTACTTAATCATGGTAAACTATTGTATAATAGCAGTATTATAGAGGGTGAACTAAGTGACAATTCGTTATCCGAACGGGAAATTATATTCCCCTAATCCAGCTGTTCAAAAAACAGCAAAAAAGGGAAAGGAAAAAGATTTTTCTTTTAGTAATCGAGGAAAAACACTAGAAGATGAAATTAATGAAGCAAACGATTATTATGTAAAAAGGCGATTTGCTATCATTCATAAGAAACCTGTTCCCGTGCAAATCGTCAAAGTAGAGTACCCATCACGAAGTGCTGCAGTTATTCGTGAGGCTTATTTCCGAACACCTTCAACAACAGATTACAATGGTGTTTGGAACGGGCATTATATTGATTTTGATGCAAAGGAAACTGCTTCAAAGACCAGTTTTCCCCTAAAGAATATTCACTTGCATCAAATGACACATATGCAGCAAGTGACGGAACAAAATGGTGTGGCTTTTATTATCGTTCGTTTCTCAGCTTATGAACGATATTTTATCGTGCCATACGATGTTTTACAAAAGGCCTGGCTAGCAATGGAAAACGGTGAACGTAAATCGATCCCCTTTTCAACTATAGAAAAGGAAGCTTTTGAAATTCCTACAAGCTATTATCCACGTATCGATTATTTACCGATTGTCCAAAAGCTAATTGAAGCAAAAAGCCATGGTTCTGAAAGTGAGGAGATAGTAGAATGACTGAACGTCGTCCGACACGCGGTGAGCATCAAAAGGCTCTCGCTCAAAAAAATAAAAAAAGCGCTCCAAAACCATCGAAGAAAAAATGGTTCAAGCGCATTACATTAACACTTATAGCTATTGTAGCTGCATGTTTTATTGGAGGTGCTGGGTTATTCGCCTTTTATGCAAGTTCCGCACCTGAACTAGATGAAAGCTTACTGAAGGACCCTGTTTCCTCAGAGTTTTATGATAAAAACGGTGAAATATTTGCAACAATTGGTGCAGAAAACCGGAAATATGTAAAATATGAAGATATACCACAAGATATGATTAACGCTATCCTTGCAACGGAAGATGTACGCTTTTTCGAACACGGTGGTATGGATTTTTATCGCCTTGGTGGTGCGGTTCTTGCAAACTTCCGTGATGGCTTCGGGGCACAAGGGGCTTCGACATTAACACAACAAGTTGTTAAAAACTCATTTTTACAAAATGAGAAAAAATTAAAACGTAAGGCACAGGAAGCTTGGCTTTCTTTCAAATTAGAACGTAAATATACAAAAGAAGAAATTTTTGAAATGTACTTTAACAAAATGCTGATGTCAGGTCGTGTTTATGGCTTCGGAACAGCAGCTCAATATTTCTATGGTAAAGAACTAAAAGATTTAACTTTAGATGAAGAAGCATTACTTGCAGGTTTAGTACAACGTCCAAATGCTTACAATCCATTGAAAAATCCTGAACTTGCAAAAAAACGTCGTAATACAGTTCTAGGATTAATGTATCAACATGGAAAAATTACAAAAGCTCAGATGGAGGAAGCTAAGAAAGTAGACGTTCAAGCAGGCCTAGCTGACGATGCGACACGTCAAAAATTTTCTGGCTCTAAATACGATGCCTTCCTTGATGTCGTTATTAATGAACTAGAGAAAAATGGTGATGGTAGTGCAATGGCGGAAGGAATTAAAGTCTATACAACACTTGATCCGAATGCACAACAAACTGTTGAAAACATTATGAATGATGACAGTAACTTCCCAACAGAAAAGATTCAATCTGGTGTGGCTGTCGTTGATACGAAAACTGGTCAAATTCAAGCAATCGGTGGCGGTCGCCATTACGGGGCTGAACGTGGTTTCAACTATGCATTTGACTTAAAACATCAACCAGGCTCAACAATGAAGCCATTAATAGATTATGGACCAGTAATCGAAAATTTAAAATGGTCAACAGGTCAAACACTTGTGGATGAACCTATGAACTACACAGGATCGAAACAAACCATTACGAACTGGGATAATAAATATATGGGAGCAATGACAGCACGTAAAGCTTTATATGCTTCACGTAACGTTCCAGCTGTTAAAGTATTGCAAGAAGTTGGTATTGATAAAGCTAAAGAATTTATTGGTCGTTTAGGTATTAAATCTGAAAATGTTTATGAGTCTGATGCAATCGGTGGTGGAGATATTTCGATGTCTCCTACGCAAATGGCAGCTTCCTATGCAGCATTTGGGAATAATGGTGTTTATACTGATCCTTATGCGATTACAAAAATCGTGTACCGTGATGGAAAAACAACAAAAGACTACACACCAGAGTCTAATGTAGCAATGAGTGATTATACAGCTTATATGGTGACAGATATGTTACGTGACGTTGTCGGCAATAAGCCCGATGCATCAGGTACTGCAGCAAATGTACCTGGATTAGATATCGCAGGTAAAACAGGTACAACAAACTATTCACGCGCTGATTTTAGCAAGCATAATTTACCGGATACAAGCGTGCCAGATTCATGGTTTGCTGGTTACACATCAAACTATTCAATCGCTATTTGGAGTGGTTATGAAGAACACTTTGATCCAATTACTACTTGGGATGAACGTCGTTTACCACAACATTTATTTAAACAAATTATGGAAGATATTTCAGCAAACGTAGAAACACCAAGTTTCAAAAAACCAAACTCAGTTGTGGAAGCTACAATTGAAGTAGGCTCAAAGCCACTTAAATTAGCAAGTAACTTTACTCCAAGTGAGAAACGTGGTACAGAGCTATTTGTACGTGGTACAGAGCCTAAGGAAGTTTCAAATGAATACGCAATGCCAGAACTTTCTTCACCTTACAATGTAAGTGCAAGCCTAGATTTAGAAGGTCAATCTATCAATATTTCATGGGAGCATGATGCAATGCTTAATCCGGAAACGGATGAACCGCTACCAACAACCTTCGAGGTATCCGCTACACGAGAAGGTGGAGAAACTATTTCTCTTGGTACAACTGATAGCAAAGACTTAACAGTAAGCAACAAGCTGGAAGATGGCAATTACACGATTTCTGTTGTAGCAGTTGTAGATGGTACACGCAGTAAACCAGGTACAACTTCTTTCCAAATATCAGGTACGACTGATGAAGATGATAAAGATAAAGATAAAGATAAAGATAAAGATAAAGATAAAGATCCAGAATCTCCAGATAAACCTGATGTTGAGGAACCAACCGCACCGGATGAAAATGGCAACAACGGAGACAATGGTAACAACAACGGTAACCACAATGGTAACGGAAATGACAACAGTGGCAATAACGGCAATAGTGGCAATAACGGCAATAGTGGCAACAATGGCAACAATGGCAATGGTAACGCTGGTGGGAATGGTAACAACGGCAATACAGGAAACAATGGTACCCCCCCAGGTAACAATGGCAACAACAATGGTAGCAAGCCACCAACAACGCCAACTGAACCAACCACACCGGATGATGGTACCGGAAGTACTGAATAAAATAAAGCAGAGTAGCGTAACGCTACTCTGCTTTTTTGTGTTGAAGAACTGTATGTCTATAAGTCAAAGTGTCATAATAACGTATGATTCTTCGGCAAATCAACCACATCACATAGAAAAGTTTCTTTTGCATGGCAATCTAATTTATAGTGATAATTTGAAACTTCAAAAGTTACTTTTTTTTGCGCGAAAGCGTAGCGACAGACTGTGGAAGTGGCTTAACACATTGACCAGAGAAAAGCGCGAGAAATCAACATTTCTAAAATTGATTTCTCGCGCTATTAAGGTTTTGACCAGTTATGTACCAGCCTCTTTTTATATCTTTCAGTTTGCTTAATCTATCCGTCTATATTACTTTTTTGCAGCCTGCAAGCGTAGCCGTGCTGCTCGTTTTTTTGTTTCCTTAAATAATTCATCGAGCTGACGATAACAGGCATATTGGCCAGGCTTTGCTTTTATAAAGGTTAATCGTTCGACACCGTTTATAGGCAACACTTCATCCCCTGCATCTTGCACTAAGCGCTCAAACAATAAAATGGCCTTTTCCATCAATCCTTTTGCTTCACCATTCCTTGCATCATGAGCTACATGAATTTGGCCTTCTAGCTCTGCCCACTTTGCAAACCAAGCATCTATTTTTTCCTTTTCGATTGCCTCTACATTCACGCTTCCTTCACCAGCCCTTTCTTTAAACGCTTTTGCCCTTCTCTACAATCATCAAGTAAAGGGCAAGTGTGACAGTTAGGGTTTTGAGCTTTACAATGATAACGACCAAAGAAAATTAGCTGATGATGTGTTTTCGACCACTTGTCCATCGGTGTTTTTTTCATAATTGTTTCTTCGACTTCTAGCACTGAATCCTTCCAACGACAAAGCCCTAATCGTTTAGACACGCGCTCTACATGTGTATCTACTGCAAGTGCAGGAATTTCAAAAGCTACAGACAACACGACATTAGCCGTCTTACGGCCAACACCAGGCAATGTGACTAGTGCTTCTCGGCTTGCTGGTATTTCTCCCTCGTATTCCTCTAATAGCCTTTGACATAATGCTTGAATATTCTTTGCCTTATTTCGATACAAGCCAATGGAGCGAATATCCTGTTGCAGCTCCTCTAAGGATACAGCTAAATAATCTTCCGGCTTTTTATATTTTTGAAACAATGTTTTCGTTACTTTGTTTACAAGTACATCCGTACACTGTGCCGATAATAACGTGGCAATAGTTAGTTCAAACGGATTGTCATGCACTAACTCACAATGTGCATCAGGAAACATACGATCCATTTCCGCTAGACAATGCTCCCATTGTTTTTTTGTTAACATGTTGGAAGCCCCCTATTCTCTTTCTTCTAACCAATTATAAAATGGTACTTTATTTGTCGACTGTGCTTCTTGCTGCATTGTTCGGACTGGCGGTCGGTTAAATGTTTGTTTTTCCCGGAACTGCTCGCTTTGTTTCTGTGCAGCCTGTGGTGTCGTAATATTTTTCTTTTTCCACTCCAGTAATATTCGATCTATATAACGAATACTTAGCTTATCAGCAAACACAGCCTCCTTAAGCGCCTCCTTAATAAGCGCCGGACTGTGCTTATCCTCATCTAACCACGATCCGATTTTTTCTAGCTCTAAAGGAGATAAAAGACGCCCCATTTCCTCTTCAAATAAGCGGAATATTTCACCCTCTTCTTGTCGAAGCGATGCTGCTGATTTTTGATGTTCCTTCATTTCAATCATCTGCATAATACGCTCCCAAAGTGGGTATACCGAATATTTTTCATATAGTTTGCCATTTGCATCGACGTCGCTTGTTATTCCAAGGAAGCCTTTTTGCATTAATCGCTGTAGACGTGAAGTAATGTCATTGCCAGGCATTGTCAAACGATTCATCAGGTCATTAGGTGTTGGAAAATCATTTCCCTCCATATGGAACGCAAGTAAATGCATAACAATAAGTGCCTCATCATCCTCAATATTTAACTCCTTATAAAACTGAAAAAAAAGCTGAGGAATTTGAATCATTTTCTGCTCAGTCCATGTACGGAGTCGATTGTTATTTGTGCTCATATTATACTTGACTCCTTTTTCCATCGTAAGTAGAAAAGCCGCGTAGATACATCACTACGCGACTTTTTTAATTTTAACTGCTTTAACGGGCAGCAAAACCTAAAACTAAACTTGTTGTTGCTTATGGATATAAGCGGTTTAGTAAACGTGGGAATGGAATCGTTTCACGAATGTGCTCCGTGCCAGAGATCCATGCCACTGTACGTTCCAATCCAAGACCGAAGCCTGAATGTGGTACAGAACCTTGTTTACGTAACTCTAAATACCATGCATAAGCATCTAGAGATAATTGATGTTCTTCAAGACGTGATTTTAATAAATCATAGTCATGAATACGCTCAGAACCACCAATTATTTCACCATAACCTTCTGGTGCAATTAAATCTGCACATAATACTACATCATCACGGTCAGGATGTGGTTGCATGTAGAATGGCTTAATGCCTACTGGGTAACAAGTGATGAATACAGGTTTGTCAAATGAATTCGCAATTGCTGTTTCATGTGGTGCACCGAAATCATCGCCCCATTCAATATCGTCAAATCCTTGTTCATGTAACAATTTAATGGCATCGTCGTAAGAAATACGAGGGAATGGTGCTTTGATATTTTCAAGTTTTGATGTATCACGACCAAGTCGCTCTAATTCTAATTTGCAGTTTGCCAGAACTGATTGCACAATATGCTCTACATACTGTTCTTGCACTTCTAGGTTTTCTTCAAATTCCACAAATGCCATTTCCGGTTCAATCATCCAAAACTCGATTAAGTGACGGCGTGTTTTAGATTTTTCTGCACGGAACGTCGGACCGAATGAAAATACTTTACCTAATGCCATTGCAGCCGCTTCCATATAAAGTTGACCAGATTGAGAAAGATATGCATCCTCATCAAAATATTTTGTATGGAATAGCTCAGAAGTACCTTCTGGAGCTGATCCAGTTAAAATCGGTGGGTCCATTTTCGTAAAGCCATTGTTGTTGAAAAACTCGTAAGTTGCACGAATAATTTCGTTACGAACTTTCATAATCGCATGTTGCTTACGAGAACGTAGCCATAAGTGACGGTTATCCATTAAAAACTCTGGACCATGTTCTTTTGGCGTAATAGGGAAATCAGTTGCAGCATGTAGTACTTCAATACCAGTTACAGCAATTTCACAGCCAAAGCTTGAACGCTCATCTGCTTTAACCTCTCCCGTAATGTACATTGAAGTTTCTTGGGACATACCTTTTGCAATGGCGAAAATTTCTTCGCCGACTTCTTCTTTTACAACAACGCCCTGAACAAAGCCAGAACCATCACGTAATTGTAAGAAGGCAATTTTCCCACTTGATCGTTTGTTCGCTAACCAAGCTCCTAGCTTGACGGTTTCACCGATATGCTTTGGCATATCTTGAATCATAATTTTTTTCATAGAAATCCTCCAAAATTGGTTAAAAGGATTAGTCTTGCCATTTTGATTTTACAAATGTATCAATTCGACGGACTGCCTCTTCTAATAAGTCTAATGATGTAGCATAAGATAATCGCATTGTAGTTGGTGCACCAAAGCCAGAGCCTGGAATCACTGCTACGTTTGCTTCTGTTAAAATATCCGCAGCGAATGCATCTACTGAATCATAGCCAGTATGAGCCATAGCTTCTGCTACATCTGGTAATAAGTAAAATGCGCCCTGAGGTTTTAAAACGTTGAAGCCAGGAATTGCACTTAATTGTGGATAAATTTTTTCAAGACGAGACTCGAATGCTTGACGCATTTCTTCTACAGCGTCTTGTGGTCCATTATACGCTTCCACTGTTGCATATTGTGCAGTTGTTGTTGCGTTTGATGTAGAGTGTGATGCTAGGTCAGTCATTGATTTAATAATGTCCACATCCCCTGCAGCATACCCTATACGCCAGCCTGTCATAGAGTGTGATTTTGCAACACCATTTACAACGATTGTACGTGCTTTCACTGCATCAGATAACTGTGCAATTGAAAAATGCTCAATACCATTGTATACAAGCTTCTCATAAATTTCATCTGACACGATTAAAATATCTTTTTCTTCTGCAACAGCAGCAATTTCTGCAATCTCGTCACGAGAATAAATCATTCCTGATGGGTTGCTAGGAGAGTTAATAATAACTGCTTTTGTTTTATCTGTCACAGCAGCTCTTAATTGATCCGCAGTAATTTTATAGCCTTGCTCACTTGTGCCTTCCACATAAACAGGTACACCGCCCGCCAATTTTACTTGCTCAGGATAAGATACCCAATAAGGAATTGGAATAATAACTTCATCGCCCTCGTTCAAAATAACTTGGAATAAAGTGTAAAGAATATGTTTTGCACCAACACCTACAATTACTTCACTCGGCTTGTATGTAAGATTGTTGTCGCGTTGAAGTTTATCGATAATAGCTTTCTTAAGTACTGGAAGACCGCCAGCAGGTGTATATTTTGTTAAACCTTTTTCCATCGAGTCAATGGCAGCATTTAAAATATTTTGTGGTGTATTGAAGTCAGGCTCACCTGCACCCAGACCAATTACATCAATACCTTGCTCTTTTAACTCCTTTGCTTTCGCAGTAATCGCTAAAGTTGAAGATGGTGTTAAAGTTTTTACACGGTTTGCTAATAAATTTTTCATACGGGATCTACTCCTCTTATAAATTCGTAATGCGCTTCCACCAGTCGCCGTCCTTAAACATAATATAGACATAGTTGAGCTTATCGTTATTGTTTAGGTATGTAATTTCCCAAACAGCACCTGGCTCCTCATAGCCTAATTTTATACTGAGGACATTTTGTACATTTCCTTCATTTTTTAAAACCGATAATGCCTGCTTTTCCGTAATACCATCTTTTAAAAATACTTCCTTAATTGAATCAGCTTTTAGATTCGTCGGAACAAAGACAGCTTTTTTATCACCATATTCATCTACCCCGAAGACAGTGACATACGAATGTTTGCCATTATATGTGTAGGACTCCGAGACAATTGCGAGGGCTTTGGCATCAAGTGCCAACTGTTCAGCCTTCTCTTCAATTGAATGGAATGGAGCCTCGGCTTTCCAGAGTACTAAAATACTTATGACAAGTGACAATGAAACCATAAAGACAGAAATGAAAATCAACCAGTTTTTCATATATTCACCTTAAGTTTCACATCTAGCTTATTCTTTAACACGAATGCTTGATGCTTTTGCATGTTTGTAACTGCGTATACATTCATTTTGCTTTCCATTTTTGTCAACCTGCTTTCTTTCCTCATACCACAACATTATACAACAATTTTGTGCTGTCGTGTTTCTTAATTTCATATATTGTACGTTGATAGAATAACGTTTTCAAATGATTCGTTTAGTAATTTTTTTCTTTTTAGTTCAACCCTTAAAAAGGATAACCCTTTCAAAGTAAAAATTCCTACTTCAAGCATCGATTTTCCTGCTAATATTAAATTTTTTTTGTAATTGACACAAACGCCCATGATTACACATTTTGGCGTCTAAGTCTCATCTAGTAGTTTATAAGCGATAAACCCCCTTCAGATTATTAAATGTAGATATTTTTTTATAAGTACATTTATCTCCATTATTGTCCTAGTTGCCTATTGTTTTTACCCATATGATGAGGTAATGAGCAATTTTATGAATTGAAAAAGGACGTGATGTTTTGACTAAAGAAGTTAATCCTACAGATCCAGCGACAATACCAAAATTTGTGGATGAGCTGCCAAGACCGGTTACCGCTAAACCTAAATATTATAAGGGCCAACAGAGAAAAGACTATTATGAACTGAAAATGGTTCAAGCAGAGCATTCTTTCCATAAAGATTTCCCAAAATCGATCATCTGGGGCTATAACGGTCTTTATCCCGGACCGACAATTGAGGCTACAAAAGACAAAAGCATTTATGTTCGATATAAAAATCTATTGCCCTTACAGCACTTCTTACCCGTCGATTACACTCTTCATGCGGCAAATGATTCAAAGGAAGTAAGAACTGTTACACATTTACATGGCGCTAATGTAGATTGGGAAAGTGACGGCCATCCAGAGGCATGGTATACAAGAGATTATGCGCAAACAGGTCCAAAATTCAGTAAAGAAATACACGAATATACTAATCATCAACCCGGCACAACACTGTGGTATCATGATCATGCAATGGCGCTAACTCGTTTAAATGTGTATGCGGGATTAGCCGGTTTTTATTTACTGCGGGATTCAATTGAGGAGCGTTCTAACCTACCTTGTGGTGACTATGAGTACCCTATCTTAATTCAAGATAAATCATTTAATGAAGACGGCTCACTTTTCTATCCTGATGAACCACCATTCCCAGTTCCCGTACATCCATCTATTACACCTGGCTTTGTTGGTAATACCATCGTTGTAAACGGCAAGGTCTGGCCCTATTTAAATGTCGAACCTCGTAAATATAGATTTCGTTTTCTCAATGGTTCCAATAGAAGAGGTTATGTTATTAGCCTTTCAAATGATGAGCATCTGATACAAATCGGAACAGATGGCGGCTTTTTAACAGCTCCCCAAGAAATTCAATCTGTTGAGTTATTGCCGGCAGAACGAACAGATATCATTATCGATTTTTCAAAATATGAAGGTAAGGAAATAACGTTAGTCAATTCTGATGAAGATTTCATTGATGAATATACAAGAGAAATCATGCAGTTTAATGTGTGTCTTCCTTTAAAGTATGAGGATACTAGTGAAATACCAGAAAGACTCGCAGTATCAATGGATTTACATTCACACGATGCACATATCGAGAGACATTTACCATTAACTGCTACGACAGATGATTTTGGTCGACCAATGTTATTATTAAATAATCGTATGTATCATGACCCTATCACTGAAAAACCTGCACTTGATAGTATAGAGATCTGGAATTTCATTAATGCCACGCAGTTTGATCACCCTATTCATCTACATTTAATTCAATTTAAAATACTAGAACGACGCCCTTTCGATATGGAGCTATATCAAAATGAAGGTAGACTGGAATTTACAGGTCCCCCTGAAAAACCGCATGATTATGAGCAAGGATGGAAGGATACTGTAAAAGCTGAAACAGGGAAAGTTACGAAAATAATTATGCATTGGAAAGATTATGCCGGCAATTATATGTGGCATTGTCATTTCCTTGAACATGAAGATCATGACATGATGCGACCAATACTCGTCATGAAGGACGTTCACCCTGTGCAGGAGCCACATGCTGAAATCCAGCACGAAGTAGAGCATTCGCAAGACCAGCATCACGAAGACTCGACTATTGTTACGGGCAATAACGAGCATACTGTACCACTCCTGATCAATACTCCACACAGCACGCCAACTGAAGAAATGGTAGAACACTCTCAAGTGTCTTTGCAAACAGATGAAATAGAATATACTCCGCAAACTATCCCTCTCTTAACTAGTACTCAAAACATTACTCACTCTAATGAAACATCTTTTTTAGAAGACAATGTGGAATATAATCAGCTTTCTTCACCACTCTTGAACAATACTCAAAATATCACTTTTTCAAAAGTAGAACTTCCGGATCATCAAATTCATAATGTTACTGGTATTAATAGCATCCCTCAACCAATCTTCCCGTCTACTGAGTTACAACTTCCACAACAAAGGATGGCTACTAGGCGTCGGAGAAGATGGTACTAATATTAAAATAATGGGGTTAGGACATAAGGATAGATTTAAAGCAAAATTTAATAATTTCACATCAGAAAAGTGCAAGAAATCAATGTTTCTAATATTGATTTCTTGCACTTTTTAACGAACTTACCGAAATAATTCTCCTTCCTCAAGCGTGTGAAGGGCAACTATCTATATAAAGTTCTTTGATAACTTGATATATAAGGTTGCAGGAAGAAAATAGAGTGCGAAAACCAAGCCATTCGGTTCCTACGTAAAAAATCAACCGTACCAAAATAGCGTCCAAACGTTGGACATCTAGGGTTGTAACACCTCGAAGTAACGCTCAGGAAGACGAAAGGTTGCTTTCGTCGTGGAACTGAGAAGCTCCCACTTCAAGCTTGCTAAGTGGCGAGTAGTTCACAGTTTTGTCCCAACCTCTTTATGATTTTTAAATAAGCTATAAAGAATAGGTACGATAAATAATGTTAAAAAAGTAGAAGTAGATAGTCCACCTATAACTACAACAGAAAGAGACTTTGATATCATCCCAGTTTCATTCGAAATAGCTATTGGGATTAATGCACCCATTGTTGCAATAGCAGTCATCAAAATCGGACGAATACGTACGACCCCTGCCTTTATTAAAGCTTGTTGCTTGGTCATTCCACATCTTTCAAACTGCTTCACCTTATCAACTAGAACGATAGCATTCGTTACAACAATTCCATTTAACATGAGTAAACCGATCATTGCTGGCATACCGATTGGTTCCTTCATTATATAAAGTCCAATTAATGCACCAATAATCGAAAATGGAATAGCGAACAAAATAACAAACGGTGCTTTTCCTTCTTTGAAGGTAAAAACCATAACCAAATAAACTAGGAAAACACTAATTCCAATGGCAATCGATAAATCTTTAAAACCATCATCCATTGAAGCAGATACACCTTCCTTATAATAGCTAATATTTTCAGGAAGGTGTAAATTGTTAATTGCCTTATCTGCTTGAGCAGTCACATCTCCTACTTTTTCATCAGTAATAGTTCCATATACCATGATATATTCATGGCCATTTAAATGAGTAAGTGAAGTTATATTATTAATCCTCTTCAGCTCCCCTAATTCATGAAGAACGACAGGTATTCCCATTGCATTACTGATTTGAAGCTCTCCTAAATCTTGAAGAGATGTAACTTCATCCATTTTCAATCCTAGGTTCACTTCCCTCGTTTCCGCTTCAACTCTCATGGTCGTTACTACATCTCCATTAATGAGTGTTCGAAGACTTTGTGCAACTATACCTGGAGTTATTCCTTTTTCAGCAAGTTTTTTATCATCCAACTCGAAAACGATTTCAGGTACTTCTCCTTCTAAAGATGTTGTCACATCCTCCATTCCTTGTACTTCTTTTAAAGTAGCTGTAATCTGCTCACTTGCTTTTTTTAGATCCTCAAAACTCGCTCCATTTACAACTAGTGTGTATCTACTTTCTGCCCCTCCTATAATTCCACCAATACCCGAGATTGTCATTTCCTCAGGTTCAGTAATCTTTGTTAATCGTAGTCGCACGTCATTTACATATTCGTTCATATTCCTAATAGAATCATTGACAACGAATGCAATCGTCGCACTCCCAGATTGTCCGTCAATATTAGTATTTATAAGGTTGATGTCCTTTCTTTCTAATAATATATTTTCTATTCTACTTACGACATCAGCTGTTTTCATTGAAGCAGTACCTTTTGCCATTGTCATTTCGATTTTGAAATCATTCATCTTCTCTTGTGGCAGGAAGGTTGTCCCTAGCCTCGGTGCAATAATGAAAATAGAACCTATCAAAATTAATAATGCCACGGTTAAAGTAACTAAACGATGTTGTAAAACCCAAGTCAAACTATTTCGATACCAAGTTTGAAGTCTATTTTCATGTGGTTCTTTAGGAGTGATTTTTAATAAAAAGATCTTTGACAATATTGGAACAACAGTTACAGCAACAATTAATGAAATCAACAATGAAATAACAACGGTCCATGCAAGTGGCTTAAAAAAACCACCTACAATTCCCGGCACGAAGGCAAGTGGTAAAAAAACAGCTACAGTTGTTAATGTTGAGGAGGTAATCGCAGATGCTACTTCACTTGTAGCCTGCTCTATTAATTCTACATTTCTTTCTTTTGAGGCTCTTACTCTTCTAAATATATTTTCAATGACGACAATTGAATCATCTACAACCCGTCCAACTGCTACTGCAATACCAGCCAATGTCATAATATTTAATGTATATCCGATTGCCTTCAGCAAAAGAAAAGATGCAAAAATTGAGACCGGGATGGAAACGACTGCAATAATAGTCGAACGAATATTTTTTAAAAATAATAAGGTGATGATGATGGTCATTAATGCCCCTAAAAATACTTCACGTAGCATAGAATGGACCGATTGATTAATTTCGATGGATTGATCACGTAAGATTTCGACTTTATAATCTTCCGGAATAGCTAAATTATTTATTTCTTTTTTCACTTGATCAACGATTGCTACTGAATTAGCCCCACCTTCAGGAATAATACTGAAACTTACACCCTGTTTTCCGTTAATGCGTGTCATATCGTTTGTGTATTCACTTTCATATGAAACTTCAGCAATTTCGCCTAAATTGGTTGTAGTAATGTTTTGCGAATTTTCTTCTTTAGTAAATAGCTTTATGTCTTTAATCTCCTCAATAGATTTTAGCTCGCTATTTATTCGCACTGGCAATACTTCATTTGAAATGGAGATGTCTCCAGTTGGCATTGACAGATTATTCGCCAAAATAGCTTCTCGAACATCGTTTAATGTAATTCCATTTGCCATCAATTGATGTGGCAGGAGTCGAATAAAAACTAACTTTTCAGTTGTTCCACTGATTTCTATATCACTAATACCTTCTATTACTGAAAGTTGTGGAATTATAGTTTTCTTTACAAAGGTTTGAACTTCGTCAAGTTTTTCTGCAGCATATATACCCATTGAGAAAATAATTGGATTTCCACCAGGCTTAGTTAATTCATACCTCGGTTCACCTGCAAGCTTAGGCAACTGTAATTTATCTACACTTCTCCTTACGAGCTGCTCTGCTTCCTTCATATCCATTGCCATTTCAAATTCAATAGTTGAATATACGGCATTAGCGACACCGTTTGTATATACATTTTTTCTCCCTTCCAATTTCATAAATTCCCTTTCCATTTGCTCCCCTATATCATTCATCGCTTGTTCGGGTGAGGCTCCTTGATAAGGAATAATTACTGTTAAATATGGAATATCAATATTCGGGTACTTCTCACTATGTAATGTTTGTAATGAATAAATTCCTCCAACAATAATCAGAGGTATTACAAATAACATTGTTAAAGCATTTTTCATACTAAAGCGGATAAATCGTTTCATAGCGCACCTTCCTAACTATCCCTAGTATTTTCTCCCTATCCCTGCTCAATCTGCATAACAGGTAACAATAAATCTAATTGAGTAAAATCATCACCTCGATACCACTCCAGAATTGAGCGTGACGGTACCCATTTATGTTGAAGTGCGTATTGAAGTAATTTTATGTATCCGTCCTTAATCGTTGACATTTGTTCTTTAAATGGCAATGCCAGACATATACAAGAAGGCATATGTTCAATAAAATCACTATTAGCTATATCATTTATTTTTGTATCTGCTGGAACACCAAAGCCGATTTGAGCTTTGATTACATCTTGACCAGATAAATAATTCAAATAATAACTTTTAATGCTAATGTTTAATTGTTTTAATTCGTTTGCTCTGTTTTCAAAATGGGCTCCAAATTTACCCGTTGTGGATTGAGCTGTATACCAAATAATTTTTTCATCATTTTTATCAATCAAATAGATATCATCTCGAATGGAATTACTTTCTAAGTAACGTAGGCTAATATCCAACAGATCTCGTTTTTGTTTCATATTTTGAATCCATACTTTCATCATTTCCTTGCGAGTGGTTTCTTCCTGCTCGTGTAAATAATTTTGAATTTCATGAATAGATACATCTGCTAATCGCAAAGTGGATATTAACTTTACAGTTGCAATTTGACTATCCGCATAAACTCGATAGCCATTTGAACTTCTTTCCTCCGGTAACAGCAAATTTTTGGTTTCATAAAAGCGTAATGTACTTTTGGCTATTCCTGTTCTTTCAGAGAATTCTTGAATTGTCATATACTTTTTCAAATCATCACACCTTTCTTAATTCCAATGTAAACCTTCAACTTACTTGAAGGTCAAGCGTTATTTACCATATTAATGAAATATTAGGAATGGAAATTAACCATTAAAATTAATTAGAAGAAGTTGATTTCCGCTACCTGCTACTCGCTTGCTTGCAGGCGAGCGTCTAACCGCTTCCTCAAATCGCTCAAGAAGAACCTATATTTTCAAATCAACACGCCTAATTTTTTTATCTATAAAAAAAGCCCCTTTACGGTGCATAAAGGGTCTCAACAGTTAATCACTGAAAATGATAGTTAGTATTTAATTTTGTTTCGAACTCTCAATATTGAAGAGTAAAACATTGAGCAATAGATTTCCTATCAATCATTTCGCTGCCTCGCTCTTTTCAAAGCGTAAAATTCTCTTAGTTGCAATTGCCATCACTACCATAACAATACTAATTATTAAAATAGGAACGTAGACTTTAACACTAAATGCTTCAAATAATACGCCATACAATATTTGCCCTATTGGTGCCATACATTGTGAAACAGCGATGATAATAGCCATGACCTTCCCCAAGTTTTCATTAGGTGTTTCTTTTTGTACAACTGTAATAACGTAAATAGAGATGATCGTCATAATCATAGCGATTAAAAGTGCGCTAACAACAAATAAAGTATAGGATGGGTAATAGCCAATATTAAGTAACAGAGGTGTCACCGATAGAGCCATTGGGACAATCAATAAAGCAGTGATGAAAATCCAAATATACAAATTATTGATACCCATTTTTTTCGCAAAGTATCCCATAGATAAAGCTCCTAAAATTGTAGCAAAATCAATTAATCCCATCCCTACTCCATACAATGTATCACTACTTTGCATCGTAACACGGAGAATAATCGGAACCCCTACGACAAACAGCGGTGTTAATAATAAATTTAATAATGCCGCTAAAATCATACATTTGAATATAAAAGATTGCTTCACTACATAGCTAAAGCCCTCTTTCAAATCATCTACAAGAGTTGGAATAATATGTCTGTTCTGCTCTCGTTGCATAAATGGTATATGAATAAACATCTCTAATATCGCCGAAAGGAAAAAGAACACACCACTCACCAAGACAAGCACTTTTATGCCAATCAAACCATATAGTATTCCTCCTAATACAGGAGCAGCTACATTAGACAATGCTTGAATACCATTAACAATTCCATTGGCCTGCTCAAGCTTTTCCTCTTCTACAAGTACTGGGATACTGGCCATCACTGTAGGTGCATACATAGCACTAACAAAGGAAAGCAGTACCATTACAACACCAATAAGCAAAATGGAACTATTACCAATCGCTAGCATTGCAAAGAAAATAAATACAATTATGCTACTCATAAAATCGAAAATCACCATTAAATTGCGTCGATTAAACCTATCAGCAATTGCTCCTCCTAGCGGTGCTAGTAACATCGGGACACTCGATATCGCAAATAGTACTGCAAAAAGATCCGCACGTCCTGTAATATCTAGTACATATAGTGATAAGGCAAACCTTAAAAGCGCAGATCCTAAAATAGAAATAATTTGCCCAATTACCATCAGGTTAAAATCTTTTGAAAAGCCTTTTCTTTTAATCTGTGATTCCATTCATTAGACCCCTTTCCTTGAGAACTATTAAGGTAACTTTTGAAATTTTTAGATTTGTAATGACTAAGAAAATAAATTATTTTTTTGTATTGTAAGAAGAAAGACATTACTAAAAATACTTATCGTACTTAACCAAATGAGCCACTCAATTTGTGCACTCCAAGACATTATTAGCAATAAGACCCCCATAATAATGGAGACATAATTTTCAGTACGACTAATTTCTGATTTCCGACGAAGTTTTTCCTTAATGTCATACGCAGATTTCTTTATTTTCCGTTTCATAAGGTGGACTTTTTCTATTAACTTTTGCTCAGCATCTTTTGCTTTTTGAGTATAAAAAAATGGTGTGTCTCCTTTAATCATGGCGTTCTTCATCTCCATATCGTCGTTTGAATAACTCCGCTAATACTCTCTCTTGGAAGTCCGAAATCTGTTCTGGTTCCTCTACCTCCATATTTACCGTTTCTTCATATCCATCTAGTTCCTCACCATCAAAACGATAAAGCTTTTGCAATAGCTTCCACAATGTTTCAATTTCCTCAGTTGTAAAGTCTTTAAAGATATCTGCTAAAAAGTAAGTAGACTTCTCCGAACAAGCAATTAATGCTATTTTTCCCTCTGAAGTAATCTCGACATTGATGGATCTTTTATCTAATTTACTTGGTATCGTTTGGACATAGCCCTTTTTCGCAAGACTCGTTATTAACTTATTCGCAGTCTGCTTAGTTGTACCAAGCTTTTTAGCGATATTTACAAGTGTTGTATTTTCTACTGGTAAATGGGCAATGGCAATAAGAGCCATATGCTGTCTCGAAGTTAATATCTCTAAATATTCATCTCCTTTTATTTGAACTTTATTGACAACTGAAAACAATGTCGCATAACTTTGCTGCATGAAATGCAATTCCTTCAATAATTGATTTAAATCCATATATAACACCTCTCTATTTTTAGTCACCATGTTTACTAAATAATACATAGCGACTTTCAAAATGTCAACATGGTGACTATTTTACAAAAAGCAAGAGATGTTTATGTTAATAGACCGACTGTCGGTTTATGGATATTATATGGTATCTATCCAAAAAAAGGAACACCTTTTTTATTTATTTTTCATTTTCCCATACTCTTTGTGCAGTTATATCTACTTACTTCAGAGCATTCACTATTAAAACAATAGAAAAAGCCAGCCCACTTTCGGACTAGCCTTGGAAATAAACTTCTATTTGTTCAATTAAAGCTTTTGTTGCTTGACTTACATAACGATCTACTCGATAAATAATCGACAAACTACGGCTTGGTGCGTCGTCCTGAATGTGTATGATATGCAAGGTAGGATCATTCATCTCTATTATTAACGGATAGGGCTGTACAGTTGCACCTATATTCGCTTTAACAAGATTAATAATCGACGTAACTGAAGATGTCTCTAGCACTGAATTTAATTGAAAACCATGTTTTTTTACAGTGTCCTCCACAATTTCACGCCCGAAAAAACCTTCTGGATACATAATCACTGGTAGATTTTTTAACTCTGCTATGTCTATGCTTTCTCGATTTGCCATTGGATGCTCCTTCGATACAGTTAGCACGTACTGCTCCCTACATAAAGGAATCGTAACAAGTCGGTCATTTGGTAGGACGTTAATGCCAATGCCAATATCAACTTCATTTTCAAGAACTTGCCGCACAATTTCGATGGACGACATAATCTTTAATTTAACTTTAGGGAACTTTTGGTGAAAATCGATGACAAGCTGTGTAATTCGATAGTCTAGATCAGATGGCATAATTCCTATTCGTATATGACCACTTTTCATATCCTGTAAATCTTTAATGGCGTCTTTGACATTTTGCAATGTATCTAATATTTCTGTTCCATAACTTAATAGCATTGAGCCGGCCTCAGTGAGTACAATTTTTTTGCCAATCCGATCAAACAGTGGCATACCAACCTCGTCTTCCAGTACACGAATTTGTTGACTTAGAGTCGGCTGGGAAATACCAAGTTTTTCAGCTGCTTTTGTAAAATGTAACTCCTCACAAACAGCCATAAAATAATGAAGATGACGAATTTCCAATATATCACTACCTATCATAGTTTGTAACTATCATAATAATAGTAATAATAGTATTGTTCAATCATTCTTATTGTTATAGACTTCAATTTGTAATTATTATATCTATAGATGGAGTTGAAAGAGAATGAATGTAAAACGAACAATTATACCAATTATCGCTATTATTTTAGCTTCCTTTAATCTTAGACCCGTGATAACTTCCGTTTCGCCTTTGTTAGGAACCATTCGAGAGTCATTACAAATGAGTGCCGCTACTGCAAGTTTATTAACATCACTAGCGGTACTATGTATGGGCTTATTTGCACCATTTGCAATAAAACTTGCCAATCGCTTTAGCATTGAACGAGCCATTGCTTACTCACTTATTCTTATTGGGCTGGCAACAGCTGCAAGGTTTTTTGCCTACTCTGCATGGGTGATGCTACTAACAGCATTTCTTGCTGGTATTGGCATCGCTATTGCTGGGCCTTTACTATCAGGCTTTATTAAACAAAATTTCACGAATCCTTCTCGTGTTGTTGGTATTTATTCTTTAGCATTAGTTGTAGGAGCTTCACTTGGCTCAGGGCTTTCTTTACCTTTAAGCTCCCTTTTTAATACATGGCAGGCATCTGCTGCATCATGGGCTATTCTTGCTGTCATCGCTGTTTTCTTTTGGTGGAAACCAATTGAGAAAAAGCCATTCACTAACATTGGCTCAGATGCTTCAGGTTCTGATAATAATTTAAAGCAACTTTTAACAAATCAAAAAGCTTGGCTATTAACTGCTTTTTTTGGCTTAATGGCTTTCATGTTTTATACAATCATGGCCTGGTTGCCACCTATAATAGAAGATATGGGCTATAGTAAACAACAGGCTGGCATGATGTTGACACTTTTAACAGTTGCCCAAATGCCTGCAACTTTTTTAGTACCGATTTTAAATAATCGTTTTCAGCATAGAGCTGTATGGTTAGTGGGTTGTTCATTGTTAGAATTAATCGGTCTATCCATGCTACTTTTTTCCGTTAACCCTTTGCTCAGTAGTCTTTTCATTGGCATAGGTGCAGGTGGCTTATTCTCATTAGGATTAACATTACCAATTGATGAAGCCAAAAACATTAAGGAAGCAAGTATTTTGGCGGCTATGACTCAATCGGTTGGCTTCGTTTTTGCCGCACTTGGCCCATTTTTTGTTGGTCTTGTCCGAGATTATACAGGCAGTTTTACAGCCGCAATTATTGGCATGATGGCCATCGTCATTGCCATGATCCTCATTCAGATTAAAATTGGTAATCAGAAGCACCAGCAAATAAAGTAACACTTAATCATTGGGGGTTTCTTCATCATCTGGCCTTTAAGGGGAGTTAATGTGGGATGAATACTGCTTTTATTTCTTAGTAACTATAAAGGATAACAGAAAAGTCGATTTTCCCTCACCATAAGGATAGTCGCCTTTTTTTGTTTGACAGTGAATTACTCCAATTTCAATTAGCATTAAGATTCTATCGACTTATTGGAAAATCTTTCAGTTTGAATAAGCACACCATGGACACACAAAAGGTTACTCAGAATTCCGAGTAACTTTTTTCCTTATTATCCCACCTCATTTCATATTCAGTTCATATAGTCATGCTATAGTTAGTAACATAGAAGATTCATATTATATTGTGGATGAAATTGAAGGAGGATTTACTTTGCAGGAGGCATCAAAAGATACGACAAAAATGAAGGATTGGCGGCGCTTTGTTCGCTTAGTCAAACAGGCTGAACCGCCGATGTGGCTTTTAATTATTGCATTAATTATGAGTTTAGCAACTACGGGCGTAGGCTTTATCGTACCGTTATTTACAAAAAAATTAGTCGATGGCTTTTCATTAGAATCACTTGATTTTTGGCAAATTATTTTGTTAGGTATTGCTTTTATCGCGCAGGCAATTGCAAGTGGCCTTTCTATTTATTATTTAAATCGTGTCGGACATCATGTTGTCGCGAAATTACGAAATCAGCTATGGAGAAAACTACTTCATTTACCAATACCTTATTATGATGAAAACGATACAGGTGAAACATTAAGTCGTGTTACAAATGACACAGCTGTTGTCAAGGAGCTCATTACGGAACACCTTGCGAACTGTTTATCTGGTGTTATTTCTATTATTGGGTCAATCATTATTCTATTAATTTTAGATTGGAAAATGACCTTAGTCATGCTGATTGCTGTTCCGCTTGCTATGATTATTTTAATGTTGTTAGGAAGACGTATGTTTGTTATTTCAAAAGGGATGCAAGATGAGACAGCAAAATTTACGTCCGTGCTAAATCAAGTTTTACCTGAGACACGATTAGTAAAAGCTTCAAATGCCGAAAATATAGAATATAAGCGTGGCATGAAAGGAATTACAAACCTCTTTACGTTTGGCTTAAAAGAAGCTAAAATCCATGCTCTTATTTCACCACTCATTTCATTTGTATTAATGTCAGTCCTTGTGGCCATTATTGGTTATGGTGGTGTACGAGTTTCTTCTGGAGAGCTTACAGCTGGCGACATGGTAGCATTTATTTTATATTTAATCCAAATCATCATGCCGATGACCCAACTAACAATGTTCTTTACACAGCTTCAAAAAGCAATGGGTGCTACAGAGCGAATTAGTGCATTACTTGAGCATGAAGAGGAAAATATTTTCGAAGGAAACACATTAGAAAAAGTAGATCAGCCGATTTATGTAAAAAATGTTGACTTCGCTTATGGAGAAAAACCGATTTTATCGAATATTAGTTTTACCATTGAACCAGGTAAAGTTACTGCCATCGTTGGACCTAGTGGCGGAGGAAAAACAACAACGTTTTCTCTGTTAGAAAGGTATTATCAGCCTACTAATGGAAGTATCACACTTGGAGAAACCCCTATCAACACTTACTCCTTGCATTCTTGGAGAAGTCAAATCGGCTATGTTGCTCAGGAAAGTGCACTGCTGTCTGGTACGATTCGAGAAAATATTTGCTATGGTATTAATAGAGAAGTGCAGGATGAAGAGCTTGAGAGAGTTGCCAAAATGGCCTATGCCGATCAATTTATCAATGAATTACCCGAGCAATTTAACACAGAGGTAGGAGAACGAGGCATTAAGCTTTCTGGCGGTCAACGACAACGAATCTCTATCGCCAGAGCACTTTTACGTGACCCACAAATATTAATGCTAGATGAAGCAACGTCAAGTCTAGATAGTAAATCGGAAATCTATGTTCAAAAAGCATTAGATAATTTAATGCAAGGTAGAACAACTCTTGTAATCGCACACCGCCTTTCAACAGTAGTAGATGCTGATCAAATACTTTTTGTGGAAAAAGGACATATTACAGGCAGTGGCACACATGATACTCTATTTGAGACTCATGACATGTATCGAGAGTTTGCTAAGCAACAATTGCGTATTAAAGAGGAATAACGAAGGGATTTGTTAGCATGACAAAACTATTAGTCGTAGATGATGATGCGCATATTCGAGAATTAGTTAAGGTATTTTTACAAAATGAAGGTTTAGAGGTAATTGAAGCTACGGACGGTGTGGATGCACTGTCCAAACTGGATTCTGATAAGGTGGATATGATTATTATGGATATTATGATGCCAAAAATGGATGGTTGGGAATTATGCGAAGAAATACGTTCATTTAATGATAATCTACCAATCTTAATGTTAACCGCAAAGGGAGAAACCTCGCAAAAGGTAAAGGGTTTTCATCTTGGAACAGATGATTATCTTGTTAAACCATTTGAACCAGCAGAGCTGATTGTCCGTGTGAAATCAATACTTAAAAGATACCATATTTCCCTATCTCAACTTGTGGAAGCTGGCAATATTAAGTTAAATCGTAATACACATGAAGTCTTGTATAACGGTGAGTCTTTAACACTTCGTTTAAAGGAATTTGAACTGTTATTTACGTTAGCAAGCTATGCTGGAAAAACTTTTTCACGTGAACGGCTAATTGAAGAAATTTGGGGATACGACTATGAAGGTGATGAACGTACGGTCGATGTTCACATTAAAAGACTTCGTCAACGTTTCCCTCAAGAAACAAGTGGATTTTCTATTCGTACAATTCGCGGTCTAGGCTATCGATTGGAACTAGTTTCATGAGAAGACTAAAAAATATTTTAAAGCTTTTTTTAACTCTAATGCTTCTTCTTATCATTAGCATCATATTTGCTTTTATTTCCTACCACATAACGTCTTGGCTTTATGATTGGTTAGGCAAACATCCACAAGGTTTCTGGCTTCAATTATGGACTGTAGTTGGTGTTTTTGTTCTCTTTGCTTGCTCTGTTATCATCACCTTTTTAATTGGGTCAAAAAGACAACGGAATTATTGGAATACAATTGTAGATGCATTAAGCCGGATTGCTAAAGGTGATTTTACTGTCAAATTAGATCTTAAAGCAGATGACGAAGATCAATTTGGTCAATTAATACATGGCATCAACCATATGGCAGTGGAATTAGGCGAAATAGAAAGAATGCGTCAAGAATTTATTTCGAATGTTTCTCATGAAATACAGTCGCCTCTAACATCTATTAATGGCTTTGCTAAAGCATTGAAAAACATAGATCTCCCAGAGGATAAGCGACAGCATTATTTAGCAATCATTGAGATGGAAAGTAATCGACTATCAAAAATTAGTGACAATTTACTAAAGCTATCGTCGTTAGAATCACAACATCATCCATTCGAGCCAAGGCATTACCGACTCGATAAGCAATTGCGCGATGTCGTACTTACGCTTGAACCAAATTGGCTAGCTAAAAACATCGACATGGATCTGCAATTAGAAAACATTTCGCTAATGGCTGATGAAGATTTAATGAATCAAGTATGGATGAATTTACTAAGCAACAGCATTAAATTCACGCCAGCTGCTGGCACCATTTCAATATCAATGACAAAACAAATAGATACAATCACTATTGCTATTCGTGATAACGGTATCGGTGTAACACCGGAACAACAAAAGCATGTATTCGAACGATTTTATAAGGCTGACCAATCAAGAACAGCTGAAAATGGCGGAAGTGGCTTAGGACTATCTATTGTAAAGAAAATCATTGATATGCATTACGGAACAATTACTGTTGAAAGTATGCCTGTTGAATTTACAACGTTTTTTGTAACACTGCCATTAGAAATGGATCAGACTCGTGCAAACGCATAGGATATTCAATCTTCGTCTGCACGAGTCTATTAGACAGATAAACTAGTAAGCTACTTTTCTAAAATATTGATAAATTTTTTCGAGTTTTTTGCTTTGTCCCCCCTTCTTACTTTCCATATTGCCGAATTCAAAAAACTTCACTTGTTTAATGCCAACAAAATTAAATAAAGCTTTTTTCATTAATATTTTATGAGCATTATTTAGCCAAAATAGTGGATATTTTGTTGGCCCCTTCATTGTCGAAATACACACTACTGATTTTCCTTTTAGAAGCCCCTCTGGAAATAGCCCCTTTTTATCTTTATACGCAAAATTGGCCGCAAACAATTGATCAATATATCCTAGAAGCATTGCTGGTGGCCTGCCCCACCATATCGGATAAACAAAAACGATTTTATCAGCCCACCTAATTTGTTCTCGATATTTCTCAAGCTTTGGATCACGAAACATATCACGACGGCGTTTATGTTCATGGAATACTAAAAGCGGATCAAACTGCTCCTCGTATAAATCTAATACTTGAATCTCCTTAACGAAAGGATTGTCATTACAGCCCTTCATAACCTCCTGTAAAAAAGCATAATTCAAACTCGTATGATTTGGATATGTATAAATAACTAATGTGTTCATCATGTATCCTCCATTACTTATCATTTGATAACAAAATAATAAATCGTCCGGCTTTAGTTGTCAAATGATAATTGTTTTAAGATAAGTTTTTTGCTATCTTGTCAATAAGAGGTGATCACGTTTGGACAAAAAAGAATTATTTAATCAGTTTGTAGCATTTACAACAGCAGTACATCAAGTAACACATGAATTAACTCAAAACGTTAAAATCGAAAATATTACACCTGTACAATATAAGATTTTAGAATATATAAAAGTAAGCCAGCCAGTTACACCTACTGAAATTAGTGATTGTCAGCATATGTCCTTACCTAATACAAGCCGTGAATTACGCAAATTACAGGAAAGAAAGTTAATTAAAAAAATTATCGATACCGAAGATCGAAGAAAGCACTATGTTTGCCTTACAGAAGATGGAGAAAAAATAATGGAGGAAGCATTCGCCTGTATTGATGAGCGCTTTCAACAACTTATTCAACATGCATCTAAGAAAGATTTAGAGGACATTAGTTATGCTTTAAACATTCTAGACGAAAAGGTCTTTAATCCAAATTCATAAAAGAACCTGCATTGCTTTTCATTAGGAAAAGCAATGCAGGTTCTTTTACTGTTTATTATATTGACATAGAAAGCGTTCTACACCTGGGTATTTCTCTCCTAGGCTAGTTATAAAAAAACCATAGCGTCGATAAAAATCTACAGCCTCATAATCCGTTTCAGCAACAATTGATGGGTACTTACTTGCTATAAAATTAATCATTTTACTACCAATGCCTTTTCCTCTTTGATCAGCTAATACAGCAATATGCTTAATCTCGCACTCTGATAAGCTAATTTGTTCTATACCAATACAACCAGCTATTTCACCTTCGAATTCAACGCTATACAATGTCCTATTCGATAAAAGTATATATTTTTCATACTCTTGTTGAACTTTTTTATCCGAAGTTGCAAAAGAAAGTAGTTTTCTAATAGCTGGAGAAATAGTGTTTGCTTGAACTATATTCATAACTTTCTCCTTAAATGTTGGTAGCAGGAATGACAACAGCATTACATGCTTTTTCATAAAATTCGATTGGACCTGCTCCTCCAATAATTGCATATTCATACCCAATCTCATGCATATCTTTTAAACAATGATGGAGGAGGGAATATCCTATCCCCTTCACTCGATTAGATTTCGCAACACCCATTGGGCCAAAATAACATTTTTTATTTTGATAAACATCAAAACCAGCAAATCCAACAAGCTCTCCCCTATTATCAAAAGCTAAATAGATGGAAGGCGTAGTACTTAAAAATGCACTTTTAATCGTTTCTGACCATTCTTGCGAAAAATGACTTTCTACAAAATGAAATAGTGTGTTTTTATCATCACGATTGACTCTACGAATATTACTAGAAATCGAATCTGGAAAATTATAATTGTGAAGATGAGTAATCATATCCCGCGAAGTCGTACCAAGCTTTAAAATCATTTTTTTGTCTTCTTCTGAAACGAATTCCTCAAGCATATTCGTCTTTATTAATGCTTTAAGTAAGTGACCTTCATTTATATAAACTTGGTTATAGTTTTGCATATAACAAGTTGCTTGTTCCAAAACTGTTAAAACATCATTTATTATTGGAACATTAAATAAATTATGACTTGTAACATTCTTGTCTGATTTTAGATCAAGTTCATTAACTAAGTTTCTTATAGAAGCTCCATCTATAGTACATTTTAATACTATTTCGCCAATGGCCCCCTCTTTTTCTTTTAAACAAGCAAGTAAAAAATGAATAGGCAGTAACACTTTATGTTGTGAAGAGAAAGCTTCTTTTTCCGCATTCTTGAAGATCCTTAACATACGATTTGTTAATTTTATATTAGCCGAATTCAAATGCCTGTCACCCTTTCATTGATTTTTTTCAACTTCTCAATTTTTAACACTGAAAAATGTTAAATAATTGAAATATTAGAATTTTATCATACTATTAATCATTTTATCTATTATAAATAGAATCGAAACTATTAATTCTCTACCAAAAATTAGAGATTTTATTAAAACGAATGTTGAATAGAGTGGCGGATAGAAGAACGAAGGCTAAAACTCACGTCCTGTGATAACGCCTTCGTGACCAAGATCATCGTCCCGTTGACGTTACGTTAGCACTACGCTTTCGCGCAAAAAAATCTGCTGTTGCCGCTGCCGCTTCGCTTTCGCACAGACAAAACCCAGATGTTGCCTCGACGCCCCCAGGAAAGCACCTGGCCGGAACGGGAATCAACCACACGTTATGGTACTGAGCCATATAAACGATTTCTAATAAATTGATTCAACATCTGAATTTAGGGATGACATTTTGCTAAACGTATGTCATGCATATAAGTTGATTGGAGTGGAGACTGGGCGACTCCTTGGGGTCAGATCACAGCGTCACAGATGAGACCCTGGAGCGCAGCGAAGCGGCTCATCGGACGCCCCCAGGAAGCTCTGCTCTGTGTGAAAGCGAAGCGTCAGCAACAAATGTTTTCTGTAGCGAAAGCAAAGCGACAGCTACAAAGCGCCCAGTCGGAACGGAAATCAACCACACGCTATGATAATAAGCCTGTTTAGTGTTAATTCCCCTTATTTTCGCTATTAGAAAACGTTAATACCTATACATCGTCACCCATTTACTTTTTCTTTAATAGTATAAAGATGTATAGAAGGAGGAGACATAAGTGGAAGTAGCAGTGTTAGACAAGAAGTGGATCGAAGAACATTTTGAAACACTTCCAATTTGGCAACAGTCAGCATATACCGACTTCGCTGCCATGGTTGCAGATGAAGCAAATACGTTTCCCTGTATTCCAGCTAGAAAAGGTTTTTTATCGAACGAGCTTCGCTATAGTTTTATCGGAGATCCACGAGAAGAGCAATCGATCAAGACGTTAGCACTATGCTTAAAGGAATACGATAAGTGCGCTCAAACATTCGGAAAATATACAACACATACCATTTTCTTCAAAACCCCTACCGATATGCATAAAAATTTCGATGTTGAGGATTATAGAAATTTATTTTGGTCAGTTTTAGACAATTTAACTAAATTTGATGATATCGATTGGCCAGAGGAAATTCCAACCGATCCAGCGCATCATGAATGGGAATTTTGTTTTAACGGTCAGCCTTATTTTGTGTCTTGTGCAACGCCCGCACACAAATTGCGCAAGAGTCGTAATTTTTCTACTTTATTATTGGCATTTCAGCCACGCTGGATATTTGAAGAAATGAACGACACTACTGTCTTTGGTCGAAAATTAAAGAAGCTTATTCGTCAACGCATTAACGAATACGACGCTATTCCAGCTCATACTGATTTAAAATGGTATGGGCAAGAAGGTAGTTATGAATGGAAGCAGTATTTTTTAAGCGATGATAATAGTAGTCCATCGAAATGTCCTTTTTTACGCATGCAACATTCTCTGCTCTTTCCACAGAACAAAGAACAATAATCAATTACACCTAATTGGTCCGGAATCGGCTTTGGGCCAGCAGATGTTTTTGTACCGAAAGCGTAGCGTCAGGTACAGATGTTTTTGTACCGAAAGCGTAGCGTCAGGTACAGATGTTTTTTGTACCGAAAGCGTAGCGTCAGCAGCAGTTGTTTGGACACCCGCTGAAAGAAGTCAAACATGCTTACCGTGTTTTTGCCTTTTCATAACAATCCAAGTCGCAATTCCTATGATGATGATAAAAAGCAGGCTCACGAAAAAACCGAGTCTGCTTGTTTTTTCCCCTAACGTCCCAGACACCGTCATCACAATGAGCAACATCCCGATACCATTCTTCACATGCTCCCACTTCGACAGCTCCATTAACTTTCTATATGTCACTAATATAAAGAGCCAGTTATAAATTAGCATTAAGCCTGCAGCTGTAACCAAATATTCAAAAATCTTTTCTGGCATAAGAAAGCCTATAACAATAGTTATGATTAATCCGCTAGCTAAAAAGAGAAATGCAGGGAACGGGACCTTCATCTTCCCTTTTTTAGCTAAAGCCGTTGGAGCATCATGATCCTCTGCCAATGTAATGAGAATCGTTATGACCGCATATAAAGAGGCTACCATTGTTGAAAAACCTGCAATAATCAAAACTCCGTTAAAAATGTCAGCAAAAAAAGGGATATGATATCCATTAAGCGCTGTAATAAATGGGCTTTCCTCAATATTAAAATCCTGCCAAGAAACAAGCGCCAAGGCAAGCATAATAGCCATTATAAAAATAACAGTTATAGAAATAAGCATCACTTTTCCGGCTTTCGGTGCTTCTTTAGGATTTTTCAAATCAATGACCATTAAACCCATCACTTCAATTCCTCCAAATGCATAAAAGGCATATAATAGCCCAAGCCAAATTCCTTTCAAACCTTGTGAGAAAAATTCTTCATAATTTGCATGTAATGCATCGAGTGTAGTTGATTCCGAATTAAATCCTTTTATTATTAAGACAACCGCTACTATAATAAACATTACAACCGCCGCTGCCTTTAACGCACCAAAAATATTTTGAAATTTTTCAAAGCCCTTCATACCTGTAAGAATAACGACTAACGCAAGTGCAGCATAAATAGAGGCAGATACCCATAATGGAAGCGTAGGAAACCACAGCTTCGTAAAAATACCGAGTGCCATCAATTGGCTTCCCATAATAAGTATCTCAGAAATTAAGTAAATCCAACCATTACTAAATCCTGCCCATTTGCCAAAAGCTTGCTTTGCATAAGTACGGAACGAACCCTTGTCCGGATTGTCAACTGACATCTTAACAAGAGCGTCATAGACAATGTACGTAGCAATCGCCGCCAACAAAAATGGAATCACAACAGCAGGACCACTTTTATGAATGGCCATACTTGTCCCAAGAAAAAATCCTGTTCCAAGTGTACAACCTATACCAAGAAGCGAAAGCTGCCACCAAGACAACTTCCCTTTACTTGTTTTAGATGTCATTTTGATCAACCCTCCTTTACTTTCTTAACAATGGCAATGTCATACAACGAATGCCACCACCGCCTTTTTCAAGCTCTGTGACATCAACTTCTATCAAATTCTTTTTTTGCAATAATGGATGCCTCGTCCAGTGCTGCTTCGTTGCTTGCTTACTAATCAACAGTGTCTCGGGATTAAGATTAATAAAATTGATATCAGGGATTGTATTATATTTTTCAAGCCAGTAAACGTCAAAGCCATGGTGATTTATAAATTGCTCTGTCATTTCAAAACGACGAGTTTGAGCTGTGAAGACGTGTACAGGATAATAACGCATAAAGTTTTTAGCTATTAGCAGATTAGCGTTCGTTACATTACAATTCATATCTAAATGAAGTGTATCGGAGCGTCTTGGCAAATCAATGATTGCAATTTCCGAAAATCCTTCTTGGAAGATACGATCCTTGATACTCTCCACAGCCTCTAACGTTGTCCTCATTCCAATATTAATAAGTACGGCATCCTTATTTAAAATGAGCACGTCCCCACATTCTAAAGCAGTAGAAGGTTGTTGAACTTTTAAATTTTTTTCTGGAAACCACTTTTCTAATAATGAGTGCGCATGTTTATACTCTGGACGCCTTAGCGAACTACCTGCCTCTCCAAGAAAAATACTATTTCCTATAACACAGGCAAGATCGCGCACAAAGTAGCGATTAATAAGCTGCTCACTTACTGTATTCTCTTCATTTGTTAGTTCCTTCGAATAATCAATAACATGGACACCCTCATTTTCTAGGGCTGTCTTAAATTCCATGAAATTCTCCATAGCTTTCACATGATTGACAGTAGCATCCCATCCTACATTTTCAGCTATTGTTAAATCTGGTACATCTAATTTTGAAGGTGCACAAAGCATAACAACCTTAAGTTCATCATGCTCAGACCAACAATTTACTTGGAATGAATCCATAAAGTATTCTCCCCTCTCATGACTATCTCTGTTAGCGTTACCACCAA
The DNA here is from genome assembly GCF_001183605.1 of Lysinibacillus xylanilyticus. GTDB lineage: Bacteria > Bacillota > Bacilli > Bacillales_A > Planococcaceae > Lysinibacillus > Lysinibacillus xylanilyticus. Next base: position 2,073,458 of record NZ_LFXJ01000005.1, read on the forward strand.
GATTGGGATTATACAAATTAAAGGAGGACTTTTTTGTTATTTAGATAATTCATATATATAAGTATAAAAACAATTAAAGAAATGAGTGTAACTATGGAATACTATCAATTATGCCTCGGCATAATTGCGTCTGGAATCGGCGTTGTGCTCGCACAAAGACCTCCTTTCCGATTCCGTGACATCTGCCGGAGGCTTTAACTTCTTTCAGCGGATGTTTGGACATCCGCTGAAAGAAGTTAAATTTTTAAGACAATATGTAGGACACCAACCCATCATTTTGCCTGGTTCAGTTGTATTAATTCTCAATAACGCAAATGAAGTGTTATTACAAAAAAGATACGATGGAGGCTGGGGTCTTCCAGGTGGTTTGATGGAATTAGGAGAATGCTTAGAAGATACCGCAAAAAGAGAAGTGTTAGAAGAAACGGGATTGGTAATAGAGGACCTAAAGTTATTAGATATTTTTTCTGGTCCAGAGTATTATCTTAAAGTTTCGAATGGGGATGAATTTTACTCAGTTACGGCAGTCTATTATACAAGAAATGTTAAATGCGATTTAGTTATTAATTATAAAGAATCAGAGACAATGCAATATTTCTCACTCTTAAAGTTACCGGATGGATTAGATAGCAGATATATTGAACCATATGTAACACAGTTAGTTATAGAATAAGATTTAGAGAGAAAACTTATCACGTCTTCTCCCATTAAAGTGTTGAAAAGCTGATTTAAGTAAAAACTGCCACTTGTCAGTCTCCATCAATGAAAATACTGATGATAAGCTTGCTCAGCATCCATTTCGCTAGTAAATATTAACATATCATTTGTTAGCGGGTAATACGTCTCAAAGAGGAATAGCGCCAACTCCTGAGGATTATCCGGATTGTTCACTACTGCAACCTTCTGTATGTTTGCTACTTCCTCTATAGACGGATGTCGATAAAAAATATATACAATATCCCCTGCACTATATTGCTGTTGCTTCATTCCATCACCTTCCTATGCCTTTCCACTAGTTTGGTGTAAGAAGATGTTAAATATAATTAATTTTTGATTCTCAAGTAGATATTCATTGGAAATATTACCCTTCTAACAACACTCCCTATCATAAAATGTCACAAATAGAATATATATATCATGTGATACACTTCACAAATACAGAATTTTTGAATTATTTGGTATAATCAAGAAAAGGAGGGAAAAATATGATTAAACAATCAGTAATTGAAAATGTACTTGAAGCAGCACTTTCTACAGGTGGTGATTTTTCCGAAGTTTTCATCGAGGATAAATTTGTCAATGAATTAACATTACAAAGTGGAAAAATTGAACAAAGCATTTCAGGACGTGATTTCGGCATTGGTATACGCATTTTTTCTGGACTTCAAAGCATCTATACGTACACAAATGATTTTTCAGAGGAAGGCTTACTAGCAGCTGCAAAACGAGCAGCACTTGCCATTAAAGGAGGTACTACCGGAACGATCCAACCACTGAAAAAAGAAATTATTACGCCAATTCATAACATTATCATTCTACCAAACAGTGTAGAGCATGCTAGAAAAGCAACAATCATGCGACAGGCTAATGACATTGCTAGAAATTATGATGAACGCATCAATCAAGTTAAAGTAAGATATCTTGACGAAGAGCAGCATGTTTTAATCGCCAACTCAGAAGGGAAGTTTGTAGAAGATACGCGCATTCATAGTCGACTTGCCATCCAGGCAACCGCCTCCGAGGGCAAAGAAATGCAAACGGGCTTCTATGGTCCTGGTGCACATGCAGGATTTGAATTTATCGAAAATCTAAATCTGGAGCACTATGCTGGTGAAGCTGCACGTATTGCAGTCACTATGCTTCATGCCGATGAATGTCCTAGCGGTAAATTCCCAGTCATCATTGATAATGAATTTGGTGGTGTTATATTTCACGAGGCATGTGGTCATGGTCTTGAAGCAACAGCCGTCGCGAAAAACAATTCCGTTTTTGCAAATCGTATTGGTGAAAAAGTTGCCCCTGAAATTGTTACATATATTGATGATGGCACACTTCCAAATGAATGGGGTTCCCTTAACATTGATGATGAAGGGGAAAAAACACGAAAAAACATCTTAATTGAAAATGGTATTTTAAAAGGCTACTTGATTGATAAATTTAATGCGCGCCGTATGAAAGCTGAACCAACCGGCTCTTCTCGACGCCAATCCTATCGCTTCAATCCAACATCCCGAATGACAAACACATATATCGCTCCAGGCAGTTCTACACCTGAAGAAATTATTGCATCTACCGAATATGGTATTTATGCAAAATATATGGGTGGCGGTCAAGTAAATCCTTCGACTGGTGACTATAACTTCGCGGTTATGGAAGCTTATATTGTTAAGGATGGAAAAATCGATCGTCCTGTACGCGGTGCAACACTTATAGGCAACGGGGCAAGAACTTTACAGCTAGTTGATCGTGTTGGTAATAATCTTGCACACGGTGCTGGCATGTGCGGATCTATTAGTGGTAGTCTTCCTGTCAATGTTGGCCAGCCAATGATTCGCGTAAGTGAAATAACAGTTGGAGGAACGAAGGGGGAATAATTTATGAACATTGTAGAATATCAAGAAAAACTTCTAGATAAGGCGATAAAAGCCGGTTTTAAAGAAGCTGAAGTATATTTTGAACGAAAAAACTCTTTTCAGTGTATGCTTTACGAAGGACAAATCGATAGCTATGAAACGTCTGAGGATGGAGGTCTAAGTCTACGTGGGCTGTATAACGGAAAAATGGGTTACGCCTATACAGAAAAATTAGACGATGATTCGATGTCCTTTTTAATCGATAGTGCAAAAGCAAATGCAGATGTTCTAGATGAAGATGAATGCATAGATATTTTTGAAGGCAGTAATGAATACACGCCATATGAATTTTACAATGAGGAATTAGAAACTATTGGAATTCCTGAAAAAATAGAGCTCCTTCGTTTAATTGAACAAAAAATTCGTGCGTACGATTCTCGCATTGTAACGCTTGATTATTGTTTCCTTCAAGAATATAGCACTGAACGTTCATTAGCGAATAGTAAAAACCTATCCTTATCGCATAAGGAGAACGGTTTAGCCATCTATCTTTCTACAGTTGTCAAAGAAGGTGAGGAACTGAAAACAGGTGTATATTTGAAAATGACACGTGATTTTCATTCTCTAAATGCCGAGGAAATTGCCAAAGCAGCAGCCGAGGAAGCACTTGCGAATCTAGGCGAAAAGTCGATTCCATCTGGAAAATATCCAATCATCCTACGCTCTGATGCTACAGCCTCTTTACTAAGTATTTTTATGCCTATTCTGTCAGCTGAAAATGCACAAAAGGACCAATCTTTATTAAAAGGGAAAGTCGGTCAAAAAGTGGCGTCAGATACTTTGACATTACTGAATGCCCCATTCCATCCTGAAGCTTTGTCTGGAGCAAGCTTTGACGGTGAAGGTGTTGCAACAAAGGAGCAGGCGATAATTTCAAATGGAACACTGCAAACACTATTGCATAATAGAAAAACAGCAAAGAAGGAAGGCTGCGAATCGAGCGGGCATGCACATAAAGAGTCTTATAAAGGTGCTCTATCAATTGCTCCTCAAAATTTATATATTTCACCAGGTAAGCGATCTAAAGAGGAGTTAATTGCATCGGTCTCTGAAGGAGTTCTCATTACTGAATTATCTGGCCTTCACTCTGGTACAAATACGGTTTCTGGTGATTTTTCAGTCGCGGCAAAAGGATTCCATATTCAAGATGGTAAAATTGTCTCCCCTGTCAAGCAAATGACAATAGCCGGAAACTTCTTTGAGTTCTTAAACGATATCGAAGAATCTAGCTCAGAGCTTTACTTCTTACCGGCTGGGTATGGCTCCCCATCCCTACTTGTAAAGGAGCTATCAGTGACAGTGGAATAACGGAAAGAGCAAGTCACATTTTATAGATCCAGCTAGAATATATGATACTTCTCTTCAATGCTTGTCGCTTATCATCGCGACAAGCTTTTTGATTGCAGCTGATTAGCTTCTATGGAGATATGTTATCGACCAAATTCTGATTCAGTTGTTGTTGCAGCTGCGATACTTACAAGCTGATGACTGAATCTACAGCCTCCTGAGTAGATATGGCGATGTCGGCAAAAGAGATGCCTGCTGCCAATGCTTCGTATAGTCCATCTATAAAATCCTAAGTTTATATCTTTACCTATTGCATCAACAAGTGGGTCACTGTTCCTCTGTTTGGAATTTGCTATTGTTCTGATTAGCCTGCTTGACCGGGATAATAGCGAGCGCTCTCTCCGCGGCGTTAATCTGTCCAACCCCATTTAATGAAGACAGTCATCGTCCTTACATACCTCGTTTTATAATCATAGAAAAGTAATCTTCTCCATTCGTACTATGAATAATACGTCGAGGTTACATTTATAATTTCATATTGGAAAACGGCTAAGAAGGTTGATGGCATTATCTTCTTGGTTAAATTTTCTTCACGAGGTAAGAATATGAAACTTTTTTACCTGTTGCTACGTACTAATTATACGATAATATTTATCATGCTAGGTTAATAGAAGATGAAGGGTGGAATTTTTATGAAGAAAATATGGACTATGCTCCTTGCAGCGATACTTATTGTACCGTTAGTGCTGCAACCAGTAACCGCTCAAGCGGCAAGGGCCATCACGATTTATGTGGACGGGGTTCAATTAAAGACCGACCAGCCACCAGTGATGGTTCAAGGGCGTGTTATGCTGCCACTTAGAGCAATCTTTGAGGCATTGGATGCAAGCGTGGATTGGGATAGAAAGAAACAAACCGTTACAGCTACTAAAGGAGATACTACGGTAGTTCTTAAGATTAAATCGAGGGTAGCTACAGTTAATAACAAGACAGTTACACTTGATGTACCAGCACAGATTTTCAGTGGCAGAACAATGGTGCCGGTCCGTTTCGTTAGTGAAGCACTTGGCCAAGACGTTGACTGGAATTCAAGAAGTCAGATCGTAACTATTAACTCTGACAACCCTAGCAACCCTGACACTCCTAGTAATATCAGTATTTCTCCAGCGAGCTATGTGTCGGGTCGAGATGTTAGCAATCAGGGAGATGGGCGTGACTTGGAGGTTAGCTTCTCCAAATCGTCTACTGAATCACTTGTGGATCATTACCGGGTTCTCGTTGTGAAGGCTTCAAAAAGCTTCAATCAGGCGTCCGCTCTGAAGGTCTCTGCTTCAAATTATACGAAAGTATCGACTACCGGCTCGAATCGTTCTATAACATTATCCCAGAGTTCACGGGATGTGGACGGAGACTATATTAAAAATGATCAGCCTTATGTGATCTATGTACTTGCTGTTGGGAAGAGTTCTTATTCCAGCGTATTATCAAATTCTTCTCCGAAGATTACTCTAACGAACATGTCTTCGGTTCCAGAGGTAACAAATGTGAAGATTAGCGATAATAGCGATTTCGGCGATGGACGCGATATTTCGGTTAGCTTCACTCGTCCGCAAAATGACAATAATATTTCGAATTATCGTGTGTTTATCGTAAAGACTAAGGATGCTAACAACTTCAGTCTTACTACTGCGAATAATTTATCTAGCAGCTACTATACGACAATGTATAAATCGGGGAGCAACGGCGGTACGATGACAGGTACTCTGTCTTCCTCAGCACGTGATACGGCCGGTGAGTCCATTAAAAACGGCGTATCTTATACAGCATTCGTCCTGTCAATTAGTAGCACTGATTCAGCTATTAATAAGCTGTCATCTGCTTCTTCGTCAGTAACACTTAGTCCAAATACAGTGGCTACTCCTGTTATTACTCAAATTGATGATGTCAATGACTATGGGGATGGACGCGATTTGCGAGTTAGTTTCAACAAAATATCAAATGAGTCTAATATTAGCTCTTACCGGATCTTTGTTGTAAGAGCTAGCAACTATTCGAACTTTACATTGACGAAGGCGAATAGTCTGTCCAGCTCTTATTACACGCAGGTGAACAAGACGGGCTACAATATTACTCAGGTTCTCTCTTCAGGCGCACGAGATACAGACGGTTATGCCATTCAAAATGGGGTCAGCTATCGTGTATTCGTAATGGCTGTAGCTACGAACTCAGGGAATAACGTGTTATCGTCTGCTTCCAATGCGATTACGCTATATAGTAGCAATGTGGGTGCAGTATCGAATCTCTATACCAACGATGTAAATGATTATGGCGACGGTCGTGATCTCTATGTATCATTCACTAAAGCGGCGGATGAGTCTAATATTAGTCAATATCGCATTATGGTTGTACCAACAGCGTATTACAGTAGCTTTAGTCTGTCGGATGCTAATAATGTATCCAGCAGTAATTATACGACTGTGAACAAGTCAGGAAATAACAATTACGGGCTGACGCTCTCGGGAAATGCTCGAGATGTTCGCGGCAATTATATCACGGATAGAACTAGCTACCGTGTCTATGTTCTCTCGGTAGGCTATGGCAATTATTCCGGCAGCAATGCGCTGTCAGCGCCAACGTCTACGATTACGCTCGGTAAGAACTACAATGTGCAAGCTGTAACTAGTCTGACTGCTGCTGATGTAAATGATTTTGGAGATGGTCGTGATTTGCAGGTATCGTTCACAAAGCCTTCCGATGAAACAAATGTCAATCATTATCGGATTTTTGTCGTACCGACAGCTTATTCCAGCAGCTTCAACCTGTCACAAGCCAATAGTAACTCTAATTTCATCACAGAAAGCAAAGACGGAAATAGATCGACAACTAGATCGTTAGATTCGACTACTCGAGATGTTCGCGGTAATCTCATTACGGAAGGCACAAACTACAGTGTCTATGTTCTGACTGTAGCGAATGGAAATTCTTCAAGCGTCAATGCTCTATCTTCTGCTTCGGGAATCAAGCTTAGTAAGAACAAAGCCCTTCAAGCGGTAAGCGGTGTTAAAGCATACGATGTTGGTGATAATGGAGATGGCCAAGATTTAAAGGTAGAGTTCACGAAGCCTTCCGATGAATCGAATATAAATAATTACCGTATTCTGGTTGTCCCTGTGTCAAAGGCGAATGGCTTTGGTGTAAATGAAGCCATTAAAGCTACTTCTTATACTTTGGTAAGTAAAGGTCAATATAGTGCGATCTTGAAAGCTGGTGATAAAGATACTGAGAACCAGCAGATTAAAAACGATACAGAATATCGGGTGTATGTATTGTCAGTAGGTACGGGAAGCTCCCAGGGAATGTATAACTTGTCCGGCCCTTCTGATGTTATTAAACTGGTTAACAATGCAAAAGTTGATGAAGTAAGATCAGTATCTCTGGATGCTAAAGGAAGTAGTAACTCTTCTGATATCGAGGTAAGCTTTACGAAGGTTAATGATGAGCAGAATGTATTAGAGTATAGAGTGTTTCTGATTCCAGAGGGGCAAGCCGCTACTTTCACTAAACAGAGTGCAGAAACTATTAAAGATAAAAGTTTGTATACCATCATTAAACCCAATGGTAATAGCAACATCCGACAAACCTTGATGGTATCAAATGACGCCTTTAACGATCCAATCAAAGCAGGAACCTTGTATGTTGCTAAAGTGCTTACAGTTGCTAAGTCAGGAGCCAATGCGTTGTCAACGGCATCTAACGCAGTAACACTCAAGTCAAATCCCGTTGATACCGCTGTAAATCCAGCTACGATTACAAATGCTTCTCCTGGAGCTAACGAAATTACACTCACATTTAGTACACCTAGCAATAAGGGAAATATTAGTGGGTACGACGTTTATGCTGTTCCGAGTAATGTAACGGATTTTAGTGTAAGTAATCTTAATTCGAATTATCTGATTAATACAGTTTCTAAAGAGTATTCTGGGGAACCCATCAAGCTTAATGTAACGATACCTGGATCTTATAAGCTCTATGTTCTATCGAAACCGGATAATGTAAATGCTAAAAAAGCAGCTTTATCCGAACCTTTCCCAGTAGATGTGATACCAGCTGCAGAGATAGGCTAAAATAATTTCTTCATAGTAGGGACTCCTCAACGGTGCTTTATGTACCAACAAGAAGGAGTCCCTTCTTTTGAGCGCAGCGTAGCACAGCTCATTTGCTATCCGATAACTTCTAAGAATGATTGATCTAGATTGGAATAGGGTAATCAAGTAGATGTACAATAATAAGACTCGCTATAGTACTAAAATTTAGGATAATGTGGACATAGACTCATAAAGAAGGTCGGTTTAATGATTCGTAAAATTTAATTTGTGGAGGAACAGCGTCCACATGTGTTTACCGAACGGCTGCGTAATTTTGCCAAAGAGCCGGGAGTCTTGATTCTCTTAGAAAAGAATCATTGCCCGGATCTTGTGCTGGAATATGCCAGCCAGAATCCGGGCAATGAGGTTTTATATTGTCTGACCCATGCGGAAATATTTGAGCTGATGAACTCAACCCAAGGTGTACTGGGTAATACATTAAATTATTTCGTTAAATCAATTTTTTTATTTAATAAATAAATAGTCATACCACCAACAGTCATTGACAATAGCTCCCCAACTCCAACCGTAAACCATGTTGCCCAAAACGGTAGATCATACAGGATTGTTAACTGTCCTGCAACGGTGAACATTGATAAAGCAAAAATCAATGCGGTAACAACCATTTTTACAAGATCATTTGTTATATTTTTCGTTACTTTTCGGCAAAGAATTAATACTAAAAATGTTGCAATTCCACCAATAGGTACATCTAATACCCACGTTGGTGACATAAAATTTGCGAGAACTACTCCTAGAGTCACGGCTAATACATAGCGCTTGTTGTATAGGGCCAGGTAGTTAAACATCTCCGACAAGCGTAGTTGAACTGCCCCAAAACTGATGACTGACAATAAAACAGTTACAGCCACATATAAAGCTGCAACTAGCGCCGTCTTTGTAAGTTCGGTTACAGAAGTACGGCTAGAATCTTTTTCAATAGATGTATTCAATTTTATTCTCCTTTGTAAAATAGCACATCCGCTATTTTAGTAATAACTACGACCAAAGGAAGAGAGCTTTTGCCCTATCTAAAGTGCCGTAGTGCAAGCTAGATTTTGCTTACTTGCGTATTATAGCAGAAGAATATCTTATTGAACAATGCTATTTCGTCAGCCAGCCGCCATCAATCGGCATAACAGCTCCATGAATATAATCAGCTACTGAACTTGCTAAATAAAGTGTTAAATTCGCTACCTCTTGTGGTTGTGCCCAGCGACCTGCAGGCGTTTCATCGGCTACCCATTTGGCCATTTCCCCATCGCCTTCAAAATCTGCCTTATTCATCGGTGTTTGGATAGCTCCAGGTGCTATGGCATTGGCACGAATTCCTTCACGACAATAATCTAAGTCCAACTGCTTCGTATAGCCTACAATCGCATGTTTAGACGCTGTATACGCCGCCCCACCACCGCCTGCAACAAGCCCTGCAATAGATGCCATATTAACGATTACGCCTGATTTTCGTTTGACCATATGGGATAATATCGTATTGGTCACAAAAAAAGTACCTTTTACATTGGTATTCATAATTTTATCCCAAAGCGCCTCATCTGTATCAAGCGTTTTTGCAAAGCCATCTAAAACGCCCGCTGTATTTAATAAAATATCTACCTGCTTAAATATTAAAATTGCAGCTTCAAATGCTTGCTTTACATCGTTCTTATTGCACACACTACCTACTTTATAGGCAAATTGTTCAGGATATTGGTGATGTAGATTTACTAACCCTTGTTCATCTAAATCAAAACCGAATACATTGGCCCCATTTTCTAAAAATGCAATAGCTTGAGCCTGTCCAATCCCTGAAGCAGCGCCCGTTACAAATACTGTCTTGCCCTTATATTCTTCAAACTTCATATATATCTCTCCTCAAAAAACAAAGAAACCACCTCATTTGAGATGGCACTTTTGATTAATTGACAATAATCCAATCTTCCGCTAATAAATCACAGACTGTCGGTGTGAACATTGTATAGCCCTCACCACGTACATTAATTAAAAAATAAGGATTCAAAGCCTCACCATCATGTTCGCTTTGTCCAACAAGCTTCACATACAATTCGGCACCGCCCCAACCTTTTCGAATTACTTTTTCTCCCGCTTTCAAGCGTGGCAATATCTCTTCAAACGTCATTTAAATTCATCCTTTATTTACATTCTTTATCGGATTAGTATACTGGAATTCTTGAATGTTTACAACCTGATCAATTATGCCTCTACATAATTGTAGCTGTCGCTTTGCTTTCGTTACATATAAACATTTACTGAAAGAAGTTAAAAATCCAAATAAAGATAACTAGCCCTCAAGCAAAGCCATATAAAGTACTTGTTGTCCATTTATGTCCGCAATGATTGTATAAATATTATTATCATTTGTAGAGAAAATCTCTGTTCCACTTTCCAATTTAGTAGCATAATAATCATTAAAATTTTTAGAGGAATTTGTAGTTTTAATAATTTCTCCTATTTTCTCACACTTAATATATTCTAATTGATTCATCGATTCCAAGCTTGTAGCATTAATATAAATCAAATTATTATACTGAAGAATATCCGCTTGAGAATGCTCTTTAAGAATAGATTTCGCAGTGGGATTAGTATTTATAGCCGGTGTACAACCTACCAATACAAATATTAGTAAATTACATATGAGTATTTTCCTCATAACTAATAACACCTTCTTTATCAATTATGCCTCTGCATAATTGTAGCTGTCGCTACAGATAAACAATGCGTCCTGAATCGGCTTTTTGCTTGCTCAAAGCCGATTTCGTGACATCCGCCAGAGGCTTTAACTACTTGGAACAACTGGAGATTCATTCAATTCCCATGAATATCGGCCTTCTATTACGTTGACAGTCCAAACCTACCTTAATTTTATCTACTCACTTCACAAATTCTTAAACCATGTTCTTCTTCATTTGCACTTGCTCGGTCTTCACTTCTAGCCCATTTTCAATCAAATAACTCGTGGCTGGATTACTTGCTGAAAAGTTAACTGTGGCTAGTTTTACTTTGTGATCTGTGATGCTTGCGATAAAGTGAGGAATTTGTTCTACAGTGCCATTCTCCAACAGTTCTAATTGATAAAGCACTATGCTGTCGATTTCCCCTGCCTGATCCCATACTGTTCTATATAACATATAGCCAATCGCTTCATTATTCTCGTTATAAAAAATTTTAGCTTCACCTTGTTTATTACTTTGCCAGCTACATTGCCATGGAACATCTTCCTGATAAAAAGATAAATGCGGTAGCTGCTCTGGCCGAATAGTTTCCACATGGATTACAGCTTGCTTTTCTACATACACTTCATATTCGCCACTTAAAAATAGTAATTGATTTGTAATTGTATAGCCGTATTTCTCGTATAATGCAATTGCTACTTTATTCTCTTTTATAGCTTCAAGCGTTGCTACTTCCACATTCTCTCTTTCATAAATGGCGATTGTTTCTTCCATTAACGCACGAGAAACACCTTTTCCACGATAGTCTGGAGAAATACCTGTTCCACCATTCCAAGAGGTTTTCTTACCATTCATTCGCCTAAAGCCATTTAATACAATACCAACAGGATTATTATGATCAAATGCGATAATTGATAGCTCTGGCGATAGCCCTTCTCCAACGAGTCGTTTTAAAAACATCTCTTCATTCATTTCTATTCGTACAAAATACCCCTCAAAGCCTTTATTCCAAGCTTTTAAAATTTCCTCTATAGTGCACTGTGAGACTGTTTTTATTTCCATGCTTTTCTCCCATCCCTTTATTAATTATGCCTCGGCATAATTTCGTCCGGAATCGGCTTTGTGCTTAGGCCTGTAGGATGCAGGTCAGTTAGCCGTTATCGCATGGATGCTATGATTTTAGGCTAACATCCTTTAAGAGCCCCTTTCCGATTCCGTGACATCCGCCGGAAGCTTTTACTGAAAGAAGTTAAATTTGAGCTACTACCTCAAAGTGATAAATCTTCTAAAGTTAATTTATCTATTATTTCATACCCATTTCCAGGACCTTTTGGCTTAACAATAACCATTCCCATATTAGAAATATTCCCTAATCCAACACTTTCGGGAAAGCTATGGGCAATGATCACTTGATTTGTACCCTGCGGTGGCTTTCTTTCTAACACCGATTGGAGATTTGATAATATATTTGTTTTTTCATAAATAGGAATGTTTCCACCCAATTTATAAATTTCATACCCAATCGGATCAATTTGGATATGGGCATAAGGAAATGCGAGCTGTGCCGTTTCAATCGTACGACAGAAAGGGCTTGCGACAATCGGTGAACTTATCGGGATTTGTAAATAGCGAAGCATTTGTCCAAAGTAAATTGCCCCCCTTCGCCCATCTTCAGACAAATTTCTTTGAGTATAACAATCTTGAAAATTTAAATTTGGCTGATCTACCCCGACAGTTGCTTGGCCATGCCTCGCATACAAAACGAATCCACCCTTTTTCAATAAATCAAGGATTGATTTATCCAAATATTCCATCTCCTCCTCATAGAATACCATTTTGATTATTAGTAATATATGAAATGAAATGCTCAAAAAATGTAAAGGTGAAAGTATGACATAAAGGATAAAATTTCAGAAATGTAAACCATAAAACTTCCATGCCTAGAGTAGTAAGGATTTATAGCAATAAATAGTTGGAAATTATATATAGGTAAGTTTAAAGAAATTTTCTCAAAAGATATCTCGAATTTAGGAAATGTTATTCTTTATTTTCTTACTTTAGGAAGTGTTTTGCTTTATATTTTAACTTTAGGACATTTAATGATTTAATCCAAACAAAAATAGGTGTAGCTCGTTCGTCGTATTGCCGTTGGAAGGCCGATAGAAATAAATTAACACACAAGGATCTTCGTGACCAACAAATTGGCGACTTATGCAAGCTGCACAAATTCAGATATGGCTATCGAAAAATCACAGAATTACTTACTGGCATTAGTGCGAAAACTGTGCAAAGTGTGATGCAAAAATATGATTGGCAATGTCGTGTGAAGGTGAAGAAACGTAAACGTACGGACAACCTCTCACATTGTCCCTAACTTATTAGCACGTGATTTTATGGCATCAAAACCGCTAGAAAAGCTCGTAACAAATATTACTTACTTGCCTTTTGGACAACCTTTCAAGAATTTAAACAAGACACTGACTTTGTCTTAGATACGAAAAATCAATTACCTACCAGAAAGCTGTATCCTGCATAGCGATCAAGGTTCTGTTTACACATCTTACACGTATCAGGAGGCAGTAAAAGAAAAAGGAATTACCATGAGCATGTCTCGTAAAGGCACGCCCGCTGATAATTCCCCAATTGAAACGTTTCACTCCTCGCTAAAGTCTGAAACGTTCTACCTCGATGATATTTATCGCACAACAAATGCGTGTGTAATAAATATTGTCGAAGAATACATTTACTATTATAACAATGTTCGGATTTAAACGAAATTAAACAACCGGTCGCCGGTTCAATACCGTCAACTGGCTGTAAAATAAGGTGTTTTCTTACTGTCTCAAAAATGACACTCAGTGCCATATCATTACATTAATTTTCTTTTGGAAGCACAATTCTTTTATACAATTGAACTGTAATGAAGAAATAAATCGAGTAAATCACTACGAAAATAACAATTGGTAACCAAATACGAAAATATGGATCAATCAAAATGGCTCCGAACATGTTCATACCAACTAATACATGAACAATGCCAAAAATTGCTGGGACTAAGAACACGAAGAATAACTCCTTATAAATTGATTGTGTTAATAACTCTCGGCGAACACCGATTTTACGAAGCATTTGATAACGTGTACAATCTTTGGATGCACCAGACAAAACTTTAAACATAAGGCAACTTGCCATCATCGCTAAGTACGCAATTCCGACGAAGAAGCCCATGAACATCAATCCACTGAACATGCCATGAAAAGAATCATACATTTCATATTTACTCTTCAGTTCTTCAGGTTTCATACTTGTATATTTAGCTAATTGCAATTCGTCAAGTTGTTTCCATTCTTTTAAGTATGATTTAAAATCATCTGTTTTCCCAATAAACACAGTATTTTCTCGACCCTTTATACTATGGTACATGTTTTTATCTACAATTTTTATTTCATGATCAGGATACATATAATATGGCTGGATTATTTGGAAAGCTTCACCCCATTGTTGCGGTGACTTCTTCACGTTTGCACCAATTGGCAGCTCTTCTGAAACTCTCTTTGTTTTCCCATACTCTTCTCTCTCATTTCTATTTTTCGCTACTAAAGGGCGATTTTTCTCTAACTCCTCTTTTAAATAGTAAATAGACTGACCATCTATTTTGTAATGATATTCAAGCTTCTCTGTAAATAAGATAGTATTCAAAATTTTCTTTTCTTCAGCTGTTGGATTATGAACGACTGAATCGTAAATTTCACTACCATTAACCACTTTTATTACGTTGTTTTTAAATGCCATACCACTAGAAATCCCACCAGCACCAAGGGCCACTAACATTGCTACCGTGGCAAGCACATTTGCTAGGCTATTCATACGGAAATTTAATTGTGCAAAAGTAAAAGCATTCAGGCCTTTTTCACTACGTTTTTTATTACTCTTTAACTTGTTAATCATAACTGGGAGAAGTGATCCAAATAAAAGGTAAGTACCAAAGGTTGCTGTGGTCAATCCAAGACCCATTAATCCAACAGCAGCCATTCCCGCATGTGGAATATAGATCAGTGATGCATAACCAATACCTAACAAAATTAAACCAAGGAATGCAACTACAACTGTCATTTTCCCTTTTACCGCAACACGTTCTGTTTGTGTATCTGCATGTACAAGCTGTAATACGGAAAAACGTACTAATTTAATACTACTCATAATTGCTGATAGTACAAATAGTGCAAAGAAGAAGATGCACGTAACAGTTATAGATGGAATATAGAATGCTTGATAACCCTCACCAGGAAATTCCAATTGTTTCATTAGTAACTGTCCGATACATTCTGCAAGTCCTACACCAACTGTAATTCCAATCGCAAGAGACGCTGCGCCTAATACGATCGTTTCAATAAACATAAGTAGTGTAACTTTATGCTTTTTGGCTCCTAACATCATATACATACCAAACTCTTTTTGGCGAAGAGATACTAAGAAAGAGTTTGCATATAAAATGTAGAAAAATGTTATAATCGCTAACAGAAAGGAACCAATGTGGAATATAGATACAATATCCCGAATAGTAGAGTTGGATTCAAGGAACGTTTTATTTAATGATAGCGTTTGAAACATATAAAAAGTAGAAATAGATACGATAAGACCAACAAGTAAGACAATATAGTCTTGTAACTTACTTTTTAGTCCTGACATGGAAAGTTTAAATAACATACATGAGCCTTCTTTCTTACGCTTTTTGTGTGCCTAAGTCTGCAAGCACGTCTAAAATTTTTTTATAAAACTCATCACGTGTACCACCGCGATGAATTTCTTTATATAGCTCACCATCTTGAATGAATAAAATACGCTGACAGTAACTTGCACAGTACGGATCATGCGTAACCATCATGATAGATACACCTTGTTCTTTATTTAAGTTTGTCATCGCATCCAGTAAACTTGCTGCATTTTTAGAATCAAGCGCTCCTGTTGGCTCGTCCCCTAAAATAATTGCTGGCTCATGTACTAACGCACGTGCTGCGGCCGAACGCTGTTTCTGTCCACCAGATACTTCAGATGGATACTTTTGAAGTATTGCTGATATTCCTAACATATCAGCTACCTTTTCTACTTTCGGCCCAATATTACGTGATGAAACACCTTGAAGTGAAAGTGGAAGTGCAATGTTCTCATAGATAGATAAATTCTCTAATAAATTAAAGTCTTGGAAAATGAACCCTAACTTTTGTGAACGGAAATCTGAAAGCTCACCTTGCTTCATTTTCGTAATATCCGTTCCTGCAATTTCAACAACGCCGTCTGTCGCTTTATCTAACGTTGAAATTACATTTAATAATGTTGTTTTACCAGAACCAGATGGCCCCATAATGCCGACAAACTCCCCCTCTTGAATTGAGAATGATACACCTTTTAACGCGTGTGATTGATTCTCACCTTTTTTACCGTACAATTTTTGAATGTTTTTTACATCTACAACTGGTTTTATCATATATATCCTCCTACGTTTGTTTTTTCATTTCTTTAAAATAAGCTACTATTCTTATTTGCTTTTAATAAAATTTTCATGTTGCATCCACCTTAAAGTTACAATGAAAACTTTCTTCTTTATCTTCTTCACTCACCTCATCGCTTTCAATATATAAATGGTAAACTATGAAAATTAAAAAATACCCCCTAAAAACCTTAAGAATTCTTAACATTTTATAAAAAAAGCTTATGGAACCTGTAATTCCATAAGCCATTCTATTTGATTGGATGTTCAACAATAAAGGACATCCAGCCATCTTTATACTCTGCATGTATATTACCATTATGAAGTTCAACGATTCTTTTTGAGATAGCAAGCCCCAGTCCATTTCCTTGATCATTTTTTCTTGCCTTATCACCCCTAAAAAATCTTTCAAACAATTTATTAGGGTCGCTAACAGACAGCTTCTCGACTTTATTTGATACTTTCAAAATTGCCTTGTTACCTATTAGTTCAAGACATATAGATAATTCGGATGGTTTCATGCTGTACTTTATCGCATTCATAAAAAGATTTTCATAAACACGTACCATTTTTTCTACATCTATGAAGATAGGTATTGTTTCTTGCGTGATTGATTTTTGAACGATTAAACTTTCCTTTTCAAATATAGGAATGTATTCTCCAACTATTTGCTCCAACAAACCTGATAAATCGACTTCATTATAGTTTAAATTAGCATCGCTGCCTGATAAACGGGTATATTCAAACAATTCATCAATTAAATATTTCAATCTCTTTGATTTTAAATAAGTGGTTTCGAGGTATTCCTGTAATTGTGTTTTACTGTCGTATTGCCCTCTTTTTAATAAATCTAAATAGCCAATAATAGATGTCAACGGTGTGCGTAAGTCATGAGATACGTTCGTTATGAGTTCATTTTTTGTACGTTCTAATCGTCTTTCCTGTTCAAATGTATTTTCCAATTCCTTAGACATATAGTTGATATTTTGAGCAAGTTGGGTCAATTCGTCCTTCCCCTTAATCCCAATTGTCAGACCTAGTTTTCCATTGGCAATATCATTCACATTATCAGAAATGAGCTTCAAATATACTATTTTCTTTCGAACCAATATCAAAAAAAGTATTATAAAGGTAAAGATTGCGAACGCGAATATGAACAACATTGCCACATTGAATTCAAACAAACCCCAATGGTCGTATTTTCTAAATAATGGATCTAAAATGAATAGAAAAGTGAGGATGGTAAAACCAAACGAGATAAAAAAACTTACTGCAACAGCACCAAGAAGTTTTATAATTATCTTATTTCTAAAACTAACATTCTTCATATTTTATACCCAAATCCCCAAACAGTTTTAATATAAATGGGATGTTTAGAATCCTCTTCAATTTTGTCTCTTATTTTCGTAATATGCACCATGACGGTATTATCCGATTTATAAAAAACCTCTTTCCAAACGGATTCATATATTTTTTCAACACTCAGGACAATCCCTTTGTTACCGGCAAGTAGTTCGAGTATGTCAAACTCTTTTGTAGTTAGCCTTGTTTCCTTTCCCCTTACCCATACTTGACGTGTATCAGTATTCACAGTTAAATCACCAATTTCTAGGATGCTTTTATTATGATTTATTGACGTATTGTATTTTTTAAACCTTCTTAATTGGGATTTTACCCTAGCGATTAATTCCAATGGATTAAACGGTTTTGATAAATAATCGTCTGCACCAGAGGCTAGACCCTGAATTTTGTCTATATCCTCAGATTTTGCAGATAGCATAATGATAGGCATATTACGGTCTTCCCTAATCTTCATACACGCTTCAATACCATTCATATTAGGCATCATAATATCTAAAATAATCAGATCAAACTCCTCTTCTTCTAACAGTTGTAAAGCTTCCAAAGCATCTCCTGTCTTTTGAGTTTTCAGCCCTTCATTTTCCAAATAAACAGAGATAAGATTTCTAATCTCTCTATCATCATCAACAATAAGAATTTTTGACTCCATATGATTCCTCCACATTTTTCTTGTATTGACCAACTAAAGACATAAGCAGGTGAGACATTTCTATCTTCTCCTTATTGTAAACTTACAAACGGAAGACAAGAAATAACATAATAGATATAAGTAATATCGTTCCCCTAATATATTGTTCAATATTTACTGTTGATCCATATACAATTAATAAGTTCCCTCTTCTTTTAATTAATTTTTCTATGAATACACCTGTACTCAGTCCATATTTGACAATGTAATTTACTTTCTTCAAATCAATTCCTTCAATCATTTTGTCTCCACACCAACTGATTTTTAGTGCATTATATACAGAAATAAGAAAGCGAATTGTTTTCATACCTAATCACCCACTGGTTTGAATTCATAATCATAATAGAGTCCAAACTTTAAGAAAAAGGGGCAAAAGTTCTTAAAATTCTTAAGCTTTCTACAGCATTTTGTCATAAGAAAATATGGCACTCCTGAAATGTTCACTATTAGCCAATGAGCATATCTAATAAACTTACGTCTTGAAGACGAAGTCTGCGGAATTTTGTGAGTGGGCTTGAATCAATCACGTCATCTTCTGGCGCCATACCTAAAAAATACTTGAAAGGCATGTCATATTTTGAACGTTCGACAAGGTCTAAATCAGATACATTAAAAGTGGCTTTTAACAATAAGTACTTAAACATTCGAATCGGAGGAATCACATTTCTTCCATTGTCTAAACAATATTTTGTTTTCAATTCTTCTAAGATGTACTATTTTTTGTTGCCATTCCAATATCCATCAAATAAAAAAAGAGTCTCCCTCTTATTTCATTCTATAGAAACAAGAGGGGGATTTTCCAATATACTTCCCAAAATTTAACTAGATAATATTACAAAAAAACAATTCATAATTCCTTAATGATAGAAGGTGTTTTTCACACCTTTAATAATTTCTTCCCAAAACACAATATTGAACCTGCACCCACGTTAATTCAAAAGAAGTATACCCTGAAAGAAGGGGTATAATCATGATTATTGATTAATCTAGCGCCGTATTTACTGATTCAATAGCATGTATTACAGTTGTATCAAATAAAGGAACTTCTGAATCCTCTTGTTTTACTAATAGTCCAATTTCTGTACAACCTAATATTATTCCTTCAGCACCTTCATCAACTAAACTCTTAATAACCTTTTTGTAATAATCTCTTGATGATTGCTGAATGTTTCCTAAACATAACTCATCATAAATAACTTTATGTACTACGTCTCGTTCAGAAGAATTTGGTACTAATACTCTTATACCATTTGACTCTATTCGAGATTTATAAAAGTCTTGCTCCATAGTAAACTTAGTCCCCAATAATCCTACTTTATTAATGTTTGACTTTTTAATTTGTTTTGCTGTGGCTTCTGCAATATGTAAAATAGGTATATTTAATTTTTCTTCAATATATTCAATTACTTTATGCATAGTATTTGTACAAATAATAATAAATTCTGCCCCTCCTTTTTCTAATGAAAGAGCAACATCACCTAAAAGTTTTCCGGCCTTGTCCCACTCACCTCTTACTTGATAACGTTCAACCTCTGCAAAATCAACACTATGTAACAAACATTTTGCTGAATGTAAACCACCTAATCTCTTTTTTACCTCTTCATTTATAATTCGATAATATTCAACTGATGATTCCCAACTCATTCCACCAATTAGTCCGATAGTCTTCATAAGTTTCCCCCGTAATTTTTAAATTTGTGTAAATGTTTCAAATCTTTTATCCCAGCATAACAATTGTATATAAAAACAGTTTTATTTCAATATCTTATTTTCTATGTCCAACTTAGTGTACCCTATAAAATTTATTAATAAATCATATCAAATTAGTTCCTTTAATTATTCCTATCGCAATCCCCATGGCACTCCCAAGTGTAATACCTAAAGCAGGATTAGTAATAAGTAAACCAAAGATTGAACCAACTCCCATTCCTATAAACATGCTGATTATCATTAATCTATTTGTTCCTTTATCATCTTTAAACAAAAAGCATTCCTCTTTTCTATTTAAATTAACTATCTGATCTGTTTTCTATCTTCGATACTATCTTTCATTATGAAATGCGTCTCAAACTTCATCTCTTATACTTATTTTTCTTTCTTAAATTCACAAAAAAAAATTGTTACGTTGGTTCGCTTTTTTTGCGATAAAGGTGCGTGCCAACGCACCCAATAAGCAGTTTGTGATCGGGAATAATCCATTATGTTTAATCCTTTTCTATTTTGGCACATAACATTAATTAAAGAGGCATTTTTTATTAAAACTTTATTTTTTCGACAAGTTGATAGTTCCGATAACACACTTAACAATAACTCTGAAATTAAAAGGTTATTTTGGTGGAAAAGTTAATAATACAAGTTCGTTGGGTAGGTGATATTTCTGTTTCAATATTAGTACTTGCGTGTGAAAATGCTTTTCCGTATTGTGAAATGAAGCCCAGATAATAAATTTATTTCTCTGATGTTATTTGTAAATCCTCTGGTTAAACGTGTCTCATCAAAGAAAACTTCATCAACTGTATTAGAAGTTTGTTCAACACTTTTTTAGGACTTAATATATTTGTTAAACCTTGCTCGTGTACCTGTTCTAAGCATTTATATCCAGACTCACTAAAGTCTGCCCCTGTCCGCAATGACGGCGAATATCTTGGATTTGATGAGTATTTTAGACCAACATGTGTACGTGAACACAGCTATTGTTATGACAGCTTCAATGAAAAATTCGAACACTAAAGTTCATAAGACCAAAGGAATGTGCAACCTGTCCATTACGTAATGATTCAATCTGTCAAAAGGTTTTCAAAATCAAGCATAAGGTTTCCTAAAATAAAATAAAGCATAAGGTTTCCAAATGGAAATTTTATGCTTTATGTCACAGAAAGTTAAAATAGTTTTTTGCAAAGTGAAGAGTGGAGGAGTTGCTTCACGGAAAAGCAGGCAGCTAATTTAGCATGTTTATCTCTTTATTTCGCAAGTAGAACTTTCAATTTAGCCATTAGAACCCTTACTTCTCCTGTAGTACACGAAGCGATTACTCTAATTGAACAATCGCACTCCGTTATTTGAAGTAGTTAATAATATCTGATTTATTTTGATGATTTAAAAATTGGTGATGTTTGTTTCTCCCAATCAGTCGGTCCAGCATTAGAATCTATAAACTTCTGCCAATACTCGCCACTTTTCTTATCAAATATAATAAGATTACTTTCATTTGCTGAGATTAACTCATATCTAAATTGCGCTTCTTTTGCTGCATCTTCTTGTTTAGAGTGCAAAGACTGTGAAATAAACCAAGAACCTAAAAGAATACATATTCCTAAAAAAATAATTGAAAAAGACATAATATGTTTATTCATTTTACGACCCCTTTATAAGTAATAATTTCATTGTATCATTTAACAAAAAATAACATTTCACTTTTTCCCTTCTTCAACTAAACCGCCCAGTTAGTCCAATAAGAAAAACATACTAAGATTAGTAGTGCAGACCAAGGCATTGGTTCGTACTACTATTTTTTTATATAGTAGAGGTGAAGAATAGGTCGGGCAGCTCTTTGGATCTTGAATCCGTAAAAAAAACTGACCTACTTCACAACCTTATTTGAATCAGGTTTAAGTATGTTGGATCCTTTGAGATCGTGTATAAGAAATGGGAATCAATAAGGCTAATGTGAAGACTTCAAAACACATAGGGAGGGAGAACATGAAACATGTCATCGCCTTTGATATTAGTATGGGAAAGAGTTATATGGTTGTCTATAACGCGCTGAAAAAATGTCAGTTGGAAAAGGAAATTGCGCACAATCGTCCGGGATTTATGGACCTTAAAAAGTTAATTGATGACTTAATTGAAGGATATGATGAGCAACCTCATATCGTATTTGAATCTACAGGAGTCTATTCAAGAACATTGGAACGTTTCATGCAAGAGAACAACTATAGTTATTGCCTATTAAATCCCTTGGAAGCAAAACTCCAATGTGATTCCTTACGGATTCACAAAACGGACCGAAGTGATGCACATCAATTGGCACTCACACACTTTACGCACGAAAGACGGATTGAAACAGATTCCAATGATGTTTACCGTCAGTTAAAACGATTATCGAGACACTACAGCGAATTGGATGATGAATTGAGCGTCACCCGCAGTCGATTGCATAAGGTCGTCCAGGAAACATTTCCTGAACTCGAGAATATTTTCACGACCAAGTCTGAACTGTTCCTAAACGTAGTACAATTATACCCTCATCCAGATCTAGTCTTGAATCATTCAAAAACAATCATTAAAAATCGAATACTCGCAAACACAAATAAACGAATGGCAGTAAACAAAGCAGAAGAAAAAGCTGTTGAATTAATAGAGGCCGCAAAGCAATCTTACCCCGCCGCGTCTTCAACAGATGTGGTTTGTGATCAAGTTCGTGTATATGCTAAACGGTTTCAAGAGCTTCTCCTTCAGAAAGAACAATGTATCAGTAAAATGGAGTCGATAGCCGAAAGGCTTGAAGAGTATAGCATAATACGTAGTATTCCGGCTATTGGAGCTAACTCAGCTGTCAGAATCATAGCAGAAATTGGGAACATTCAGAGGTTTGACAACAACAGACAGTTGAATGCCTATACAGGTATTGATATTAGGCGGTATCAATCCGGGAAGTTTATAGCTAAAGACAAGATTAATAAACGCGGCAATAAACACCTACGTAAAATAATGTATCTAACCGTTCAGAACATGATTAGACAGCGACGATTTGGTGGAAATCACATCGTTGAGTACTACGATAAATTAAAAACGCAACCCTATAACAAATGTCATAAGGTTGCCTCCATCGCATGTGTAAACAAGTTATTGAAAACGATCTTCTTTCTTGTCACACATAATCAAAACTACGACTACAGGTTGGCTCCCTAGTACAGTCGTAGCATCAGTTTAACATACTAAAGCCTTATGAAAAATCGAAAAATCACTAGGCTTATTCGGCATGGTCCAATTTATCAAAATAATATCAGAGAGTTAAGAAAGTTATTATAGATACTTGACTAATCGTAAGAAAAGAGCTGCCAATGCAACTCAATGATCTTCAAGTAAAGCACCCCGTTACTTTAAGTAGAAATCTTCACAATCTGACATTAAAAATAATTTCTTGTCTAACTATTTCTTAATTTTATCAAAGTCTTGCTTCAACAAAGAATACATATATAAATCATCAAATTTACCACGTGTAAACTCATAATTCCTTAATAACCCTTCTCTGATAAAACCTAATTTTTCTACTAACTTTTGTGATGGGATATTAGGTGGCTCGATTAATGCTTCTATCCTTTGAAAATTCATATGTTCATATCCGTAACTTATTATAGCTTCAACTGCCTCGTGTGCTATACCTTTTCCCCACTGCTCTTTACTCAATTCAAAGCCAATTTCAGTACGGAAATGATGAGAGACTTTGTTATGAAAACCACAACTGCCAATAACAATTCCTTGCTCTTTTAAAGTAATTCCCCATCTAATACCCGTTTTGTTGTTTTGTAATGATTGATACCATGAAATCTCATCCAAGACATCGTCTATCGATTTAAAAGGTTCTAATCCATAATATTTCATTACTTCTTCATCAGACAGATATTTCAAAATGCTGTTAACATCTTCTTTTGTAACTTTTCTTAACACTAATCTTTTAGTCTCAAGTATGGGAAATTTATCAGTATCTATGGTCATAGTAACCACTCCTCATTTTTTCACTTTTTTGTATTGCTTCGTCTTCGTTAGTACAATATCTGCATAACAACACTAACATAATATTCCAACTGTTCTATTGATAATTTGCATAAAGTGACCATAATATGTTTACTTTGTTTAACACTTGCCCTCGGCATACCTCTTATTCAACTAACCTCCCCCATTAGTGAAAAAGCGATTGCTCAAATTGAACAATCGCTCCCCGTTAGTTCAACAAGGAAAATTTATCTTTCTATTGATTAAAGTATTGCAAAATAATACCTTTACCTTCTTCTACTTCTACTTCAGCATAAGCACCATTTATGAAAGTGATTTGTGGTGGAACATGACCGCAATCCACGTCATAAATAATAGGTATCCCAAGCTCATCAGAAAGTTCTTTATAAACATCTTCAACTGTGTAGTTATTTACAGGCGTATTCGCACCACTTCGACCAAACATAATACCTGAACATTGTTCAAACCAGCCAGCTAACTTCATTTGTACTAATGACCTTCTTAAATCCGTTGTGTTTAATTCACAATTTTCTAAATACCACATTACAGGCTCTCCACTGATATATTGTTTTCTAAAGTTTTGTACATCACCGTAAGCTGTACCAATCAAATGTCTTATTACGTCTATGCATCCACCAAGTAAACGACCTTGTATCTTAACTTTTTGATTTGACACAGTTTTCCAATAGGTTGGTTCTGTTAAATTAAAAACACATGAAGACGGAGAATTGTGTTGCCATTCTTTTTGATATTTAGTTGATGAATGTTGAAGGACAGATTCTCCAATATTTGTCGATAATACAGACTGCCACATTGCAGTGGTGTCATCTGAATATTCCCCTCTTAAATCAACAAGATTTGTACCATGAGCAGTAGCTATACCTGTTTTTAATGTGATTGCTAATAATAATGCACTTATATCTGAATAACCTAATACCCATTTATTTTTTTTTATATTTTCAAAATCAATTTTTTCAAGTATTTCAATTAACAGTTCTCCACCCCATGGAGGAATAATGATATTTATATTATCTTCACGCATCATTTCATTAAACTCATCTGCACGTTTCTCAGCAGGTGCGGATTTAGCTTTTTCTTGAGTCCAAACCGTATCACCACAAATGATTTTAAATCCTTTCGATTTCAGACGCTCACATGATTGTTTAAACATATCATGTAACTCAACTTGTACCCCAGATGAAGGTGCCGTGACTCCTATGGTTGCATCTCTTTCTAAAAACGGGTATTTAATCATATGCATCCCCCTTTTTACATTATTTTACCAAATGTAATTTAGTCAAACAATTACTTCTACTTAAACTATACTTTTATTAAATATTTTCAGACTATATCTTTAAACACAAATAAAAGCTGAACTAATATCAAAATTAGTTCAGCTTAAAAATAACGTATTATAAAGTTGCACATTGTAGATAGGTTCTGATTTATTAAGTGCAGTACTTTAACACTTGACTTTTAATAAAAATTTTCTGTAGAAAGTTTCAAAATTTACTATATTGGAATGGTTACTATTGCAGTTGTCTCTAAATGTTTTGATGAATCGATAGAAATTTGGCCGTCGTATTTATTGACAATTTCATTCACAATAAACAAGCCCTGACCTCTTATTTTACCATTTTCCGGTTTTTTAGTAGAAAATCCTTGTTTGAATATCTGCCCTTCTTCTACAATATTCGGTCCAGTATTTGTAACCTTAAATTCATATTGGGTGTCATCTACTTTACAGCAAATATTTATTTTACGTTGCTCTTCCGGTAACTCATTTGCCGCATCAATTGCATTATCTATTAAATTCGACAAGATTTTGATTAAATCCGTTGTTTTAATTTTATTAAATGCATCGTGTGAGACTGAAAAATCCATATCAATATTATGATTTTGTGCAGTTAGTTTTTTCGTTTGTAATAATATCGACAAGCCAGGATTATCAATATTTAATTTGAGAGACCTAATAGCCTGAACCTCTTTGGATAGTGAATATAAATATTGTTTGGCCTGATCTGGTTTGTCCAATTGCAGAAATCCATGTAATACTTGTATATGATTAGTGAAATCATGTCTTAAAGAGGACACGGAAGTGATTAAAGTTTGAATTTCTGCTTGATATGTATCTTCTGTCGCTCCAACTTCTTTAGTTACTTCTTTTTGATACCATCTCTGTAAGAAGAAAACAGAGCCAATAACGATTAAAATGAACGCACCATTAAAAATAAAGATAAAAAGATTGTCTTTAATCACTTTTCCCTTGATGCCATTTAATGTGTCTGCACTAATATCAATGCCTATGTATGCAATACTCTCCCCTGCTTCGTCTTTGACTGGTGCACCAACAGATAAGTAGGAGCCGTGTACAGGATCTGGTATTACTCCTGTTACATATGTTTCTCCTTTATAAGCACTTTGCACTTGTATCTCGGGTACTGTACATTCCATTCCGATATCAAAGCCTTCAAATTCAGCTGGTAAACCCATAATCATTGCTCTGGATACCTTTGGATTATCAATCTCTAATGTATAAACAAATAAGGCACCTAGTTTTATTCTTGCATCATTTAAGTAGTGTCTTAATCGCCAATAATAATCGTTTTTCTCAGGGTCATCTAAAAATTGTTTGTACGCCTCTACATCAATTGAAGATGCAATAGATTTAGCCGCTTCCAGACTTTGGTTCGCTATTGACTCTTCAACTGTCTTTTTCATTTTTATATAGGATGTAAAGATGTTTAAACTTGTAAACGATATTAATAAGATAGTTGATAGTAATAAAATTAGTTTTAATTTTCGTGTTTTATACAAACTGGTACTTCCTCATCTATAGACATGAATAATGCCTTAATTTAATTTGGGCTTGGCTCTCGCATTAAATACAAAAATTGTTAGTCAAAGTTGACATTTGTCATACTTTCTACTTGGGAAACATTCATATCCAACAATTCTATTATACTATAGTAAACTTATTTTTTTATGATTCTTAAGTCGCAAGATGTTTTAGTTAAGTTTGAAAGGTAATGGCTATCTGCTTGCCTGTACGTTAAAAAGTACCATTCCATTTTAATAGGAAAATGCATTCGATCCAGGATTCTTCGTCTCTCTAAATAAGAATATTGGTTCTCATTTTATCATCACAAGCGTGTTTTGGCTATCATATACCCTACATTTACTACACTTACAGTTCGGGCTATATCCTTCCCATTCTTTGAGTCGTCTGTCTGGAACTAATAAAATTCTACATTCATTCTTCAAGCGACACAATGTACTAATCGCAAACATTAGTTTAATTATCCCTCTCCAGAAAGTAAACTTTAAAGGAAAACGGCATTTTATCATACCTCTGCCTTATTATATATTGATTGGATCAATCCGACATTTAAACATCTTAGCTTCTACGATTTATGCTTCATAAGATCACATTATTTTTCTCTCCTTATCTAATGCGATTAAAAAAGACCAGGCCTAAATAAAAGCCTGATCTCTTCATTCTAAGTATTATTTTTCTTACTCGATGTCCTTGTCTCATCCTGTACATTTAAAAATTTAGGTCGTGTACGATAACCTGCAGGAGATAAGCGAACTAAAGATCTTTTAATGTCCTGCCAATTTAAATCCGCGCCCATACTTAAGTACGGAACACCTAATACTCGTAAGTTTGCAGTATAAAGAAGTATGAAAAATACCGCAATAAAGAATCCAAATAACCCCAAAAAGGCAGATGCAAATATGATGATTAACCTGAGAATGCTCATTGCTGTTGCAATAGATTGATTGACGAGTGTAAAAGCTGCAATACTTGAAGTAGCGATAACTACAATCATGGAAGGGCTCGTAACACCTGATTTAATGGCTGCATCTCCAATAATTAATCCCCCGACAACACTTATTGAACCACTAATAACATTGGGTAGATGTATATTTGCTTCTCGAAATAATTCAAACATAAAAAGCATCATTAATATTTCAAGAATAGTTGGAAATGGGAGTCCCATTCTTGATTCAACAACTGTTGCCAATAGAATGAATGGCAATTGTTCTTGATGGTGGGTTGTTAGTGCAAGCCAAAAACCTGGTGTAAGTACACTTATTAAGATAGCTACTATTCGTAGTATACGCTCCATAGAACTTACAATAACCGGATACTCATTATCCTCACCGGATTTAAATAGTAACATTGAATTAGCTGGGGTAATGATTGCATATGATACTCCATCAACTATGATGATAATACGTCCTCTACTTAAAGCTTGTACAGCATAATCAGGGCGTCCAGTATAATCATGTCTAGGAAAAATTTTTGCACTCTGCTCAATTCTCTCCATCAACATATCCCCACTAAATACAACATCCGTATCAATTCGTTGCAACTGTAATTTTATTTTGTCAAGAATACTTGGATTGACGACATCTTCAAAATAAAGTAGAGCTACAGTTGTCTTGGATCGTTTACCAAGTTCATATGTCTCAACACTTAATGAATTAGTAGGTAATCGTTTTCGTATTAAAGCAATATTAATAAAAACATCCTCAATGAAATCATCTCTCGGACCTTTGACAATTAATTCAAGGGTTGTTTCTTTAGGCTCCCGATTCGGTTTTTTAGCGATATAGCTTGAATACAGCAAATTCATATCTTCAAAATAAAGTAAAACATGTCCTTTATAAACTCTTGTAATAGCATCATCTTTACTTGTTATTTTCTGAAGATGGGGAACATGTAAATTGGTTTGAATATGTTCTTCTAACATTTCCTCTGATGTTGCAGTAAATAATGACTGAACTCGGTGCACAATAACGGTCTGCAGTAAATGCTCATCAATCATCGCATCACATTTTATCAAATGTACTTTTTGTTGCTGAAAGAAATACGCTTGGAATAATACATCATCAGAGCGTCGAAATAATGACTTCAAAGATTTCAAATTTAATTCTTGTTCCGTTGAAGAAATATCCCTCATCTCCTACTGAGCCAACTCCAAATTAGTACATTTATTTGTAATAACATAAATACACTTACCGATATTTTCCCCATGGTTTAAAAATATATTCAAGAATACTTTTATAATTAAAATGCTTTCCCAGGAATAATTTACCTATTCAATTTCCATACTAGTATTCGGAAAGATTTATCCAATCATCTTCTGTAAATTTGCCATTTCAATAGCAGATATTGCTGAGTCATAGCCTTTATTTCCTGATTTAGTCCCAGCGCGCTCAATCGCTTGTTCAATATTTTCTGTAGTTACAATGCCAAAAATAACAGGTACATTTGTAGTTAATGACACATTTGCAATTCCTTTTGCTGATTCATTACATACATAATCATAATGTGTTGTAGAGCCACGGATTACCGTACCTAATCCAATAATTGCATCATATTTCTTTGTTTCAGCTAACTGTTTCGCGATGAATGGAACTTCAAATGCTCCTGGAACCCACGCTACATCGATAGAGTTCTCATCCACACCGTGACGCTTTAAACCATCTAATGCACCGTCTAATAATTTACTTGTAATAAATTCGTTGAAACGACCTACTACTACTGCTATTTTTAAATCCGTACCAATTAATTGTGCTTCAAATTTTTTTCCCATTTTTAATCTCTCCTCTTTTATTTTGTCTAATCATCATAAAGTGGGGTTGATTTCCGTTCCGACTGGGCGCGGGTCTCATCTGTGACGCTAATCCCTAAGGAGACGCCCAGTCTCCACTCCAATCAACTTAATACATAGAGTACGTTTTAACAAATGTCACTCCAAACTTTTGTTGATAATCCTTTATATAGTCATTGTATTTTCTTCCACTTTTTGTTGACGACGATATGTTGCCAATGCTTCAATTGTAATCATTTTTAAATGATGTTGTGCTGCATATTTGACGAGATCATTAAAGCGTAGCATTTCTCCATCGTCTCCCATAATTTCACAAATAACGCCCGCAGGAATACTATTACAAAGCTTAGCCAAATCAATTGTAGCTTCAGTATGTCCCCTACGCTCTAATACACCATTTTCCTTTGCTATTAACGGGAATATATGGCCTGGTCTACGAAAATCTGCAGCTTTTGCCTGTGGCTCTAACATTTTTTGTATAGTCATTGCTCGTTCAAAGGCGCTAATTCCAGTTGTTGTGTCTACATGATCTATACTAACGGTAAATGCCGTTTGATGATTATCTGTATTAACACTAACCATAGGCTTTAATGCTAACTTTTGTGCAAGCTGCTGTGAAATCGGAGTACAAATCAGCCCTCTTCCATAGGTCGCCATAAAGTTAATCGTTTCAGGGGTAATAAATTCCCCAAGTGCTAATAAATCCCCTTCGTTTTCTCGTTCCTCATCATCTACTACAACAATCATCTTTCCTTGTTTTAAATCCTCTATTGCTTCTTCAATTGAATGTAGCAATTTCGCCACCTCCTGTTATATGTTGGTTAAAATCCATTTTGAGCTAAAAAGTCTCTTGAAATGGTCGGCGATTCCTGTCTAGACTTAAGTTGATGCAAAATGTATTTTCCAACTAAATCGGTTTCTACATTAACGAGAGCACCAATTTTCTTCATACCTAAAATTGTTTCTTTGTAAGTATGGGGTATCAGTGATACTGTGACACCGTTTTCCTCGACATGAAAAAGTGTTAAGCTCGTTCCGTCAATTGTGATGGAGCCCTTTGGAATACAGTAGCTCGTCAATTCCTTTGATAGTTCAATATCAATATAGACTGCGTTTGCTAATGGTCGCTTGCGCAATATTTTCCCTACTCCGTCCACATGTCCAGATACAAAATGACCACCGAAGCGTCCATTAGCTGACATAGCGCGCTCTAAATTTACCGGATCTCCAACTGTAAGCTGCTGTAAATTTGTTGCTCTCACTGTTTCGGGCATTACATCCATCGTTAGCTCCTGTTCATTAAAATGTGTCACTGTTAAACAAACACCGTTGACCGCTATACTGTCCCCGAGCTTTACATCCTCTATCATTTTCTTTGAAACAACGGTTATTTCCATACTTTGTTTATCGCTTTGCAAGGTTTTAACTGTACCAATATCCTCAACAATACCTGTAAACATTTTTTCACCTACTTTTTTACATTCATTTGTTTCGTCGCTTTTGGAGTTATACCTGTCTGTTCCTCCTCATTGAAATCAAAAATTTAATTTCCGTACAAACAAAAAACCCCTTAGATTAAAGGGGTTTGGGAGTTCATATAAATAAGACGTCAACAAATAAACCTCGTGGATACAAAATTTTTCCATAGGTTGTCATCTCATCGTTCTTCTCCCATCCAGACTATAACTGTCGGTTTTGGATTTGCACCAAATCAGCTTTCGCTCACGGACTTTGAATTACTTCATCACCGCCGATTGGGAATTTCACCCTACCCCGAAGAACTACTACTATTCAATTAGTTAGCTAAATAAATCAATTTCGCCTTGGCGTAAATACGTCCGGAGGCATTGTCTTCAGAGTGTGTCAAACACCTACTGAGTGAAAATAAAAAAACTTCCCAGATAAGCGATGGGAAGTAGATTGCAAAAAGCGTACTCAAATAAACCTTATAAACTCAATTGAATTTAAAAAGCACACACTTTTACCCTTCTCCCATCCAGACTATAACTGTCGGTTTTGGATTTGCACCAAATCAGCTTTCGCTCACGGACTTTGAATTACTTCATCACCGCCGATTGGGAATTTCACCCTACCCTGAAGGATATTTTTATTTAGCTATTTCTTACGATAACACTATTTTATAATATTATCCAGATAATTGTTTATAAAATTTTCACTCTAATTAATTTCACATTTGCAAGTTTGTTCTGTCGTTGCGTTCGTACATTCGCTACATAAAAACAGCCACCACCTTTGGTCATTAATAAAAACCAAAGGCGTGACTGCTCAAAAGACAAATCAATTATGCCTCGGCATAATTGCGTCGGAAGTAGCTTATATCCGCATTCATCTCTCCCACCTATAGAGGTGGGAGACTTCTGTAACTGCCGTTTCACTTACGTTACATAAAACATTTGCTGAAAGTAGTTAAATTTATACAGTCAAACTACCGTCAACAGAGACAACAGCACCAGCCATGAAGCTTGCTTTATCTGAAGCTAAGAATAGGACCGCTTCTGCTACTTCATCTGGTTCACCATGGCGGCCCATACGTACACGTGACATTTCTTCTGGTACGTATCCTGTTTTTTCAAGTGTTTCACCAACACTTTGAAATAATGGTGTAACGATACCACCTGGACACACAGCATTAATACGAATACCTTTATTTGCATACTCGATCGCTACCCCTTTCGTTAAACCGATTACTGCATGTTTACTTGCGGAGTATACAGCGATACTATGTTCTGGACGAATTCCTGCCGATGAAGCAGTATTTATAATCGCCCCTTTCCCCTGCTTTTCCATTACTGGAATAACATATTTCATACCAAGAAAAATACCTTTTACATTGATATCCATAAGACAATCGTATTCTTCCAATTCAACCGTTGTAAATGGTGCGAATTTTTGTATAATTCCGGCGTTATTGAATAATACATCGATACGGCCATATGTGTTTACCGCTTGCTGTACATAATTCTGAACATCCTCTACTTTTGAAACATCCGCTTTAACGAATATTCCTTCACCTTCATTTTGTTGAATTAGCTTTAGGGTCTCTTCTCCTGTTTTCTCGTTAAAATCAACTAACACGACTTTATAACCATTTTCAGCAAATTTAAGACTAGTTGCTCTACCAATTCCACTACCTGATCCTGTAATAACTGCAATTCTATTTTTGTTTGTCATATTCTATTCCTCTTTTCTCAATTTTATATTTTATTACGTAATCACAAATATTTTCTTAATAGGTGGTCCCCTTTGCCTTTCCATACTTATTGCCCTTAGTTTAATTTCATTTTCATGTAATCGTCATAATTACCGTTAAAGATACTCGTGCCAGTTGGGGAAAGCTCCACCATTTTATGTGCTAGCTTATTAAGAAAATATCGATCATGTGAAATAAAGAAAAGTGTTCCCTCATAATTCAAAAGAGCCTGTTCTAATACTTCTTTACTAAATAAATCAAGGTGATTAGTTGGCTCGTCCATAATAAGTACGTTTGCTTTTTGCATTACGAGTTTCGATAAAGCTACTCGTGCCCTCTCACCTCCACTGAGGGTAGATATCTTTTTAAACACATCTTCACCAGTAAATAAGAAATTCCCTAAAACAGTACGAACTCTCGCTTCTTCAATATGCGGGAACATACTCCAGACCTCATGTAAAATGTTATTATTTGGGTGTAAGTTCGCTTGCTCTTGATCGCAGTAACCTATCGTCACACCGTTCCCCCAAGTGATAACACCACTATCTGGACTAATCTCCTTTAACAACGTCTTTATTAGTGTTGATTTTCCAACACCATTTGGACCAATTAATGCAACCTTATCACCACGATGTAGCTGAAAATTAATATTTTTTAATAGCGGTTGTTGTTCGCATTCAGCCCTAAAAGAAACCGATAAATCTCGTACCTTTAACACTTCCTTATGAGAGTTTTTTTCCATTAAAAATCCCATCTGTGTGTGTTTTAAATCCTTTAGAGGTTTTTCAATTCGTTCTATTCTCTCAAGCTGTTTTCTTTTGTTTTTTGCACTTTTAGAAGAAGTAGCCATAGTAATATTGCGTTGTATATAGTCTTCCATTTTCGAAATTTTTTGCTGTTGCAGGACATATTTTTTTTCAAGTAAGTTGAGAGTTTTTTCTTTACTTTCTACATATTTGGAGTAATTCCCAACATATTTCCTGACTTCTGCTCGCTCTATCTCATAAATACCGTCAACAAGTGCATCTAAAAAATATCGATCATGCGAAATGAGAATAATGGACCCCTGGTATGAGCGTAAATACGCTTCAAGCCAATTTAATGTTGTTAAGTCCAAATGATTCGTCGGTTCATCTAACATTAGTAAATCTGGCTGTTCCAATAAAATTTTCGCTAATGCAAGTCGAGTTCTTTGTCCACCACTTAGCTGATGAATAGGGGTATTTTTGGATGTACTCCCAAAGCCCATGCCATTAAGAATACTGTTAATTTTAGCTTCCATTTCATAGCCACCATGCAGCATAAACCACTCTGATTTTATTGCATATCGCTCCATAATTTTTTCAAATTTTTCAGGATTGTCTATGAACGTCGGTTCGCTCATCTTCCTTTCAAGCTCTCGAAGTTCTTTTTCAACCTTAAGAAGGTCAGGTAACGCTTCTAACATTTCAGCCCAAATTGTATTGTCTAGCTTCAACCCACTGTCTTGACGCAAATAACCAATTTTAATACCTTTTCCGATGTAGAGCTCTCCATTATCATAAGGAAGGTCTCCCGCAATTATCTTTAGTAATGTTGATTTACCAGCACCATTAACACCAATGAGGCCAATTTTATCTCCTCGCTCAATTTTCATCGTTATATTTGAGAGAACTGGATCTCCCAAATAACTTTTACTAATTCCATTTAATTGAAGTATCATTTATTTAATCTCCTTATAGGTTTAGGCCATCTCTTTTGCAAAGCTAAAACGCTTAACAGATGAATGGACATATAAGGTTACACATCTCTTTTCACTCCTTTCAAACACAAAAAAGACGCCGAAAGAACGGCGCCTTAAAAGTGCGAAGAAAACCCTACAAACAAGGGAAATATTTCTTATAACTCACAATAGAACATAAAAAAGCGCCGTACAGAACCGGCGCCACAATACGTAATTATATTTATACAAGTTCATCAAAAATTAATGACTACAATTGTTAAAATAAGAAGGCAAAAGCTTCCGGAATCTGTTTTCGATATGAAATTTGCTTAAAAAAGGGCAGACTTCTCCCTTTGACAGCAATTCCCCCACCGAGAATGTAAGATTTTACCTCTTTTTCTGCTAAGCCTTTTGCGAATACAGTTTCCATCACTTTTACCTCCTTTCGAATTTAGTATCTACTAATCTATCACAAAACGTTAAAGAACACAAATCCCTTAATTGCCTAAGTTTCCGTTATTATACCCCCATTCACATGTAGTACCTGAACAGTAACTAAGGACAAGTCATCAGAAGCTAAGGAGCTCAAATGGCTGCACAGCTCTCACACGGATTCCCTTATTCACTAATTGCAATGATAATGACCTAGTAAACAAAATAATAGCTTCTTCTGTAGAGAAATAATCAACCAGTAATGGAGCACCAGCATAGGCTGTCACATACTATAATTTAATGAATAAACTTCCATCAATGAATAACAGTAATTTAATTATGCTATAACTAACTTAGTACACTAAAAGCTAATGTCATATTAGCTTCGATTATATAATTAAGGAACCTCTATTCGATTAGCACGTTACTTTATAATGGCACTTTTTTAATCTGCTTGACATAAAAAAAATCATAGTGAATAATTGTGAGTCATTGTTCGTGTTAACTCTAACAATGCACGTAACAAATATGATTAGATTCCCTTCTTACATTGGAGGTATTTTTATTAACACCTTGAAAAGAAAAACTAATAGTAAAGTTATTTTTTATACCTTTATTGCAATTTGCTTTATCGCTTCTGTTTTTTTCGTTTATCACAACGAAGCATTTTATGACCG
This sequence comes from Lysinibacillus xylanilyticus, assembly GCF_001183605.1. Taxonomy (GTDB): domain Bacteria; phylum Bacillota; class Bacilli; order Bacillales_A; family Planococcaceae; genus Lysinibacillus; species Lysinibacillus xylanilyticus. Next base: position 2,109,133 of record NZ_LFXJ01000005.1, read on the forward strand.
TCCAATTGCAGAAGTTATAAAAACGGAATTAAAAGAATCAAACCCTGTAACGGATATGTATGATAATGATGATCATTTATATACTCAACTTATTACAGCTGTATTAAAAAATGGTGAAGAAAAAGGGAAGCTTATTCATTTTACAAATGAGTATTCAACATCTGGAGCCTACGATCAAGAATATCATGTTGGGAATAAATTATTTGTTTCCATTAAAGCGAATACGGACAAAAATGGAGATTTAGCTGGGACAATTTTAGACGTGAAGCGTGATCAGTTCGTCTTGATAGTAGCGTGGATTTTTATTTTTGCTTTGCTGATTGTTGGAAAAAGACAAGGATTATTTTCAATCATCAGTTTAATTGTAAATTCTCTTGTATTATCTTTCGCCTTGGATTTATATGTGAATGCAAATATAAATTTGATATTTATAAGTGGGGTATGTGTTCTTTTATTTACGGTCATTTCTTTAATACTCATTAACGGCTTGAATGAAAAAACATATGCAGGGATTGTTGCAACACTAATCGGAACATTTATTTCGTTATTGATTAGCGCTTTAGTTCTGTGGATCACAAACGAGAATGGAATTCGATATGAAGAGATGCAATTTTTAACGCGACCTTATCGAGTGATTTTTATGGCTGGGTTATTTATTGGAGCACTAGGAGCTGTAATGGACGTCTCAATCACAATGGCTTCTTCAATGTTCGCTTTATTTGAGCAAAACCAAGATATTTCTAACCAAGCACTGAAAACCTCAGGGATGGATATCGGGAAAGACATTATGGGAACGATTACAAGTATTTTGTTTTTTGTTTATATTTGTGGGTCAATTCCTATGTTAATTTTATATTTAAAAAATTCATATCCATTAGGACAAACACTTTCCTTGAACCTTTCGTTAGAATTAGCTAGAGCCTTAGCAGGTGGAATCGGTGTTGTCTTAACGATTCCAATCAGTCTATACACTTCTATTTTTTTCATTAATCGAAAGAGGGCAAAATAATGAATGTATTAGTATGGTTAACTGCCATTTTATTCATATTGATGATCGTTATTGGTGGAAAAAAAGGTGTACGATCTTTTCTATCTTTATTTTTAAACTTTGGAGTACTCTTTATAACTATCTTTTTAATGACCAGTCAGAAAAATAGTCCGATATTATTAACGCTCATTGCCTGTACCGTCATTAGCTGGATTAGCTTATTTTTTATTAATGAAATGAGCAGTAAAACGGTAATTGCATTCATTTCTACGATGATTACGATTGTAATTTTATTACTTTTCATTGTATTTGTAACGGAAAAATCAATGATTCGAGGATTCGGGGCAGAATCTGCAGAAGAAATTAGTATATTTTCTCTTTATATTGGGGTTAATTTTGTGCAAATTGGGGCTTCCGTTATTATTATGAGTACGATTGGAGCAATTTTGGATGTTGCCATTTCCATCGCTACTTCCATGCATGAGATTCTTCACCATAACCCATTAATTAGCAGAAGAAAATTATTCACATCAGGTTTAAGCATCGGGAGGGACATTTTAGGTACAGATACAAATACATTATTTTTCGCTTTCTTTGGTGGATATTTAAGCTTGCTCATATGGTTTAAAGATTTATCTTATTCAATTGGCGAAATTATTAATTCTAAAATATTTGCCACTGAACTAATTATGATATTTTGCGCAGGCATTGGAATCGCACTTATCATTCCTATTACTTCCTCAGTAAATGCATATTATTTAACAAAAAAACGAGATACAATACAAGATGCTTCATAATAGCCGTACCTGTCAACCAGCTCAAACAACGGATGACAGGTACTTTTTTGTCCATTCAACTACATAAAATTTTATAGAAGCTTTCATTATTGAATTCGACGTATTTTTCGGTACAATATTTACCAAAGAAGATGCCTTACGCACCTTTACCTGAAAAAATATTTACCCATTAGTAAAAAAATTATTCAACTGGGGTTATTTTAATACGTTGTTTCATATTCTGTATAATCATGTCATTAATATCAATTCTGCCTCAGCATAATTGCGTCCGGAATCAACTTTGTGCTTAGGCCTGCAGATGTCTTTTGCGCGAAAGCGTAGCGGCAGCAGCACCGACGCAGGTCAGTTAGCCTTTATCGCATGGATGCGATGTTTTTAGGCTAACATCCAATATTGAACTCTTTTCCGATTTCCGCGACATCCGCCGGAGGCTGTGGTCCAACAGATGTTTTTTGCACCAAAGCGTAGTGCTAACGCAGTGGAGCAACAGGGTTTGTCTGTGCGATAGCGAAGCGGCAGCAACAGTATGATGTTGGTCTCCCAGTCGTTGCCACAGGACGTAGCGTTCTTAGACTGAGTTCTTCTATTTCTGCGGATGTATGGACACCGCTGAAAAGTGACTTGAAACCGCATTCATCTTTCAACCTATAGAGGTGAGAGACTTTTGTAACTGTCGTTTCACTTACGTTACATAAAACATCTGTAGCTGACGCTACCAAAACACTTGCTGAAAGAAGTTAAAAAAGTCAGTAACATTTTCAAGAAAAAAACGTCTTTACAACTAGATGATTAAAGGAGAAAGTTTGTCATGAAATATATTATCTTTGATTTTGATGGAACACTGGCAGATTCTACAGCAGTGTTTGCATCAGCTTGGAATACGATTGCGCAAAAATATAAATTTAAAGGAATAGAGTTAAAGGAAATCGAATCATTGAAAAAATTATCTATAGCGGAGCGAAGTAAATTATTCGACTTCCCTATGTATAAATTGCCCATGATTTTACCACAGTTTTATCGCTTGTATCGCCAGTCATTAAACGATGTTCATCTTTATGATGGTATTAAAGAAGTTCTTATGGAAATTGATAAAAAGGGCTATAAAATTCTTATTATTTCCTCCAATTCACAGGAGAACATTTTAGAATTTCTAAAAATGAACCGCATTCATTGTGTGTCAAATGTTCTTTCTTCAACCCGTATTTTCGGAAAAGATAAAGTGATAAAAAAATTTTTAAAGGACTCAGGCGTTACACCTTCAGATGTGTTTTACATTGGTGATGAGCAAAGAGATATTGTAGCCTGCAAGAAAGTGGGCGTGCCTATTATTTGGGTTAGTTGGGGATATGACGCTATTGAAGTTATACAACAAGAGGAACCCGAATACAAAGTTACTACTCCACAAGAAATTTTAAATATCATATAAACTAAGAGGATCATAGCGATTAAAAAATTGCTATGATCCTCTTGGTGTTATTGAATATGTGTAATGATAAATACAGTATCGCTCTTCTGCAAAACGGGGGGGTGATTTCCGACTATTTTTTTCGAGAAGAAAATAAAATGTCAGATGTACTTCTCTACCAAGTATTATCTTTCTAATGTCCCAACAAAAAAAGACACCTTTGTAAGTGTCTATAAAAAATACTATGGGTTTTTCAAAATTGCTACATATTTTTCTGCTGTTCTTATCTCAATTGTAAGAGAATTTTTACTATAGTTAGCTTTAATTAAAAATGGTACGTCGGTTGTATTTTGAAATTTAAAATCTAAGCCACCATAAGAAACTGTAGCGTCTCTTCCTTTTGGAACATACCCAACATCTAAAGAATGGTGATGACGTTCTACAAATTTTACTGGTATTTGATCAACTGCGTTAAATAAGGTTGAGGACGTTTGACAGATACCTCCTCCAATGCCCATCACCACCTTTTTGTTGATGATCTCTGGAGCAGGTTGATAACCATTCACTTCGTCCCTAGGCCCAACGACAGTATTAAAGGAGAAATTATCTCCGCTTCCAACGATAACATTATTAATTGCCTTCGCAGAAAGTTCAATATTTTTATTTCTTCCTACATCATGGGTATTGAAGTAAGTTGTATAGGATGCAACAACTACGTCTTCTAAATAAGGAATATCTTCAAAATAATACCCACTTTCTGTAACATAAAGTGGCATTTCCACTTTGCCTCCGGTTGCTGATGCTTCTAATATTCTCTCTACTAATTCACTTTCTTTTAAAACAATTAAAGGACTACCTTTAATTACTTTTCCTTGATCGTCCAGCTTATCAAGTATCATACGCTTATCATAACCTGCTGTTTTTTCATTCCCTCTTGCTAAATCTTTTGCTAATTGCTCAATTTGTTTTGTATACGATTGTCTATTACTTTCATAGTCCATTTCTTTCGGTGAAATTGTTTGTATGATAGCTTTTGTTGAAGGGTCCACAATTTCAACAATGACTGGCTCCGTTTGTTGTTGTTCAAAGGTAACAGGCTTTTTTACATCATCAGCTTTTTGCTTTGACTCTTGAACTTGTTGTTCTTGTTTTTTCTCATCCTCAGACTTCCCCTGACAGCCAACTAGCCCAATAGAACAAATAATACATAGCGTGGTCATCCACTTCTTTTTCAAATAAAACACCTACCCTATCGTCATACTACAGAGACATCTTATTCGTGTATTGCTGATAGTGTGTTTCATTTCATCATTTTTATTTGTTTATATAATGAAAACACTCTACAAATGAATGACATTGTAGAGCGCTATTTTTTATTTTGCATATTTCACATTAAACCTATAAATCAACATTATATAAATCCAATCATAAATAAAAATTGCAAGCGAAATAATAGTAATCAATGGTGTTCTAAAATACAAATAGAAGCAAACTGCTGCTAACGCAGTACCTACCATTTTACAAACGGCTATGCCCATTGATTGTCCACTTAAGTTCCCTCTTTGTATGAATAAGGCGATAAAAAGCCCTGACATCATCAGATTTTGGAAAAATGCGGCATATACGCCTGCCTTATCATTGAATTCATGCATCATCGCTAAAATCGTGAAAAAGCTTACTACTAGTGTTATGAAAAAAGATGAATAAAATACTTTTCTCGGAATAATTTTTTTATACTCTTTATAACCATAAAGTAAAAATTGCATCAGAATGAAGATATCCAAAAGAAACCACAGGAAAGTAAGGATCCTATGCAAGTCATTTAGCGGGTACACAAATGTAAAAATAAATTCCCATGAAATATTGGCACAAATTGCGGCCATGGGCATCCCATATCTCTTATCCCGTATTCCTTGTTTGATGATTAATATATATGTAATAATCCAAAAAAACCACATGCCTAATTGTGAGATCAGTATGAATTTTTCTTGAGTCACATTTACAAACTCCTTCCCTCTAATTCTCATTCTTCGATACTATATGTGAAGAAATCTAGTCTTTATGTCAAAAGAATTGTAGAAGGGTTTGTAAATACTTCTTAAAAATCTTAAGAGTGAGCGCCTATACATTCATTAACCAATCATATATAGTAAGACGAGGTGATAATATGAAAACTAAAATTTATTTTGAAAACGATCAATTTATCGCAGGCACTACCTTAAAGGATGACATCGAGCTGGAACTAAACAATATGGCATTGCACACATGTGTGAATGAAGCAGATGTGCTAGAAAATCGAAAAAAATTAGCAGCTACTTTAGATTGCGACTTAAATAATTTTATTTGCACTCAACAAACACATAGTGCTAATTTTCATAAAGTCACGATTGCTGATAAAGGACGCGGCGCTGAGCACACGAACACTGCTATTAGTAATACCGATGCACTTTATACATTAGAGACGAATTTACTTTTATGTAGTTTTACAGCAGATTGTGTACCTGTCATTTTTTACAATGAAATCAATGGCCTTATTGGCGTGGTGCATTCAGGCTGGCAAGGCACAGTCAAGGAAGTCACATCAAAGCTTTTCCAACATTTGATGGAGCATGAGCAATGTAATCCACATGATTTTCACGTACAAATCGGTATGGCACTTAGTCAGCAAAAATTTGAAGTGGATGCAGATGTTTATGAAAAATTCTACAACCTAGGCTATGCTGAGGACTTTATGTATTACAATGCACAAACAAATAAATATCATATCGATAATCAGCAAACTGTCAAAAAACAATGTGAGCTTGCAGGTATTCCTCCTGAGCAGATATTGATTGATTCAACGTGCACATTCCTCAGCCCAGATGGTTTTTCCTACCGTCAAGATAAACAGGCTGGCAGACATTTAAGCTTTATTATGCGTAAAGAACAATAAATCAATTTTTCTTCCGCTAAATTGCGACGGAATCGGCTTTGTGCTTAGTCCTGCAGATGTGTTTTGCACGAAAGCGTAGCGGCAGATGTTTTTTCGCGAAAGCGTAGCGGCAGCGGCAGATGTTTTTTCGCGAAAGCGTAGCGGCAGAGTAGCGGCAGAGTAAGTTAAAAGGGACAATCCAACTCATAACGGATTGTCCCTTTTACTAAAAACACTAGTCCTAATGGGAAAAGATCTTTTTAAAGATGCTAAAAATAAACAGGCAAAATGGGTAAAATCTTTGTTACAAAAGTAAAAAGGATGTATCTCATAGTAGAAATGCACCCTTTTAATATTTCATTATTTAACTGGACGTGCTTTTCCAATTCTAAAAACATAATAGCTAATGATAACAAGAGCTAAGAAAATAATTCCCACGATGAGAGAAACTCTAGTATCATCATTAAACCACATTCCGATTAGTACCATTACTAAAAAGGCAATCGTTATATAGTTTGTAAATGGTGCAAAGGGCATTCTGAACGGGTGCTTTGAAAGTTGTTCACCTTTTATTTTTTTAAATCTTATTTGACTTATTAAAATAACAAACCATGGAATCATCCCCGGTAATACACTTGCACTGTATACATATACAAATAAATTCTTTGGCGCTATATAGCTTAGAATAACACCGATGACCAAACCAATTAGCACGCCTACTGTGCCGAAAATAGGAACACCATTATTAGAAAGCTTCGCAAAAAATTTAGGTGCTTGCCCATTCATGGCAAGTGTATACAGCATACGTCCCGCACTATAAATCCCACTATTACAGCCTGACATTGCTGCTGTAATGACAACAAAATTAATAATTCCTGCCGCAGCGGTAATTCCAACCTTTGCAAAAGTTGCAACAAATGGGCTACCAATCGTACCTAATTCATCCCACGGATAAACTGTTACAATGACAAAGATTGCACCGATATAAAATATTAAAATACGCCAAATAATACTTTGAATCGCATTCGTAATAGTTTTTTGAGGATTTTTCGCTTCTCCTGCCGTAATCCCAATAAGCTCAACACCTTGATAGGCTGCAACTACTAATGATAACGCAAAGAAGAAGCCTGTCCAGCCGCCTGTAAAGAAGCCTCCATGATTCCAAAGGTTCGATAATCCTATTGCCACGCCTCCATTACCAATCCCAAAGAAAATAAGACCAAAGCCCGCAACAATCATTAAAACAATCGTCACAATTTTAATCATGGCAAACCAAAACTCAAATTCTCCAAACATTTTAACAGAAATAAAGTTGGCAACGCCTAAAATCACCATTGCAATTAAACCTGGAATCCATGCTGGTAAATCAGGATACCAGTATTGCATATATGTTCCTACTGCTATAATCTCTGACATCCCAACAATGACCCACTGAAACCAGTTACTCCACGCCGTTAAATAACCGGCTAATGGATGTATATATTTATAGCCAAACGTTGCAAAGGAACCTGTACTTGGCTCCATATAAAGCATTTCTCCCATTGCTCGCATAATGAAAAAAATAAAAATACCTGCTATAGCATATGCAAGGAGCACAGAAGGCCCTGTCCACTGAATGGCGTTAGCAGAGCCCATAAACAAGCCCACGCCGATAGTACCTCCAAGAGCAATCATTTGAATATGCCGGGCATCTAGTCCCCTTTTTAATTCTTTATTCGTCACTAAGTTACGCCTCTTTCTATAGTTCTTTCTACGATGAATTATCTTATAATAATAATCAATTCTTTCGAAAAACACAATTGTATTTTTAGGAAAAACACGATTATGGCAGTAATAATATTAGGATTCTGAGCGTTTTGGAGCTCTATCCATCAATTCGAGGTCTCTATCCATCATTTTGAATGTTCTATCCGTCACTTTGGGTTGTTATTATAATTGGATTAGCTGTTGTAACAACAATTTTTATCTTGCTTAGCCATAAACGGATCAACTTAGAGTAAAAACCTATTTTATTACGTAAAAAAAAACTCTATTCCATCATGTAACGATGAATGGAATAGAGTCTACTTTGTTACTGTAATAACGTTTGTTCTTGGAGCTTTGCAGAGAAATATTTGCGTGCATCTGCTGTTAGAATTTGCAGCAGAACAACCTCTTCTTGACGTGCGAATTCTACAAACATTCCACTTAAATTTTCATAAACATATTTGATTTTAAAGCCGCTATCTAAATAATGATCCACTTTTTTTATTTCCTCTGTGCTTTGTTGATGCTCTGACATGCTATCACTCCACCTTTCCGTTAATCAACCTCTTGATATTCTGTTAGGTGTTTAATATTATTCAGCACCTTTTATATCTACCAGCGGATTTGGTTGTTCAACGACATCATTCTCATCTGGAACAACAGTTGGAGCAGGCGCTTGTTGCTGTCCAAATAGTTCATCCAAATTGTGACCAGCTGTAATTCCTAAATATTTTGCATCACTAGGATCTTCTAGCTCAGCTTGAGGATATTTTTTGAACCACCAATACTTCGCTAATATATAATATACAAGTGCCCCTACAAAAAAACCTACTAATGAAGAATAAGTGGAGAAAATATTTGCCACTGCACCACCGATAACCCAAGCGATTAAACCAGCAATGTTAAAGCCATTCCAATATTTAAATTGACCCTCTAATTCATAAAGTCCTTTTACATGCACGCGACGTTTACGGATTAAATAATAATCAGCAAATAATATTCCAACGATTGCTGTTAAAATTCCCCCGATTATTAAAAGTGCATTGACTAACACATCAAATAAACTCCAAGGCTGTGCTAGAATACCAATTATTCCTGCAATAACAACCCCAACCCAAAACGGCACTTTTGGACCACCGATATTTGAGAAGATTGTTGCCGCTGGGATAACATTTGCGGAGGTGTTCGTTGACCATTGTGCTAATACAATCATTAACAATAAAATACCTAAAATAAAACCACTTGCACTTTGCTGTAAAGCATTAATAGGATCAGCAGAGGCAACAGCCATATAACACACAGCACCAATTGTCACAATGAAAGTATTTGTAATCGGCATGACGATTAATGAGCCAACTAGCTGTGTTTTATTGCGTTTGAACCAATTGCGTTCATTTTTTGGTGCTTTAAAGAAGCGTGAAAGTGAAGGCATATCGGCTGCTAGTGTCGACCAGAATCCCATATTTGCCATAATTACTACCATAAATGCAGTGAAGGCTGTAAATCCTGCTGTCGGCGATTCCACCCACGTCCAAATGTTTTTCCCTTGAGCTACTGCATTGTCTGCCAGTGTATAATACATCCAGCAGGAAATTAAAATAATAACTGGCGCTGCCAAATCTGCAAAACGTTCAATAGATTTAATCCCTAGTGATGTATTAAATAATTGAAGTGCTGCAAAGACAATGAAACAGATAAACCAATTATCAAAATTAAAAAGTAAATTCAAAATACCGTTTATTGCTAATGCTCCAAAATAAGTATTCAGACCGAACCAACAGGCAGCCGTTACACCCCGGACAAGTGACGGGATATGTGTGCCAAATGTACCGAACGGAGCACGCATATATACTGGGAAAGATAAGCCATGTTCAATGCCTATATCACCAATTAACGTCATAAATACACCAATTAGACAAGAGCCGATCAACGTTGCTAAAATCACCATTGGCAATGGTAAGCTCATGATTGCTGAGCCACCGATTGCAAAAGCCGCCAATACAATTGCCATTCCTATCCAAATTACTGCAAAACCAAATGTTCCAATATTTCTTTGTTGATGTGTCACTGGAAGTAAATCTGGGGATTTTAAATAATTCCCTTCACGTTCCATATAATCTCTCCTTTTTTTCCAATTTTCGTGACAACTTACATGGGGTTGTTCCTTCCTTCAACGAACATGCTGAAGGAAGGTGGAATTTCAGTTTATCTTCATTCGGCAAAATCCTCCCACCTTAAAGGTAGTGAGATGAATGAAGATTAAGCCTACAATTGAGCCAAGGCGAAATTGATTTTAGACATTTTACTTAGATAGACTGCTAATTAAAGTTTGACGTTCATTCCAAGTCATTGGTGGAATTGAAGATTTGCGTTCAACCATTGTAATAGCACCATCTACGGGACAAACGATTGAGCATAAATTACAGCCTACACAGTCCTCTTCTCGAACTTTCAGCATTGGGCGACCATCTTCTGAATATAAATCGATACATTGATGCGACGTATCTTCACATGCAATATGGCACTTGTTACAATTAATACAAACATCGTTATTAATTTCAGCTACGATTTTATAATTTAAATCCAGGTCACCCCAATTAGAATATCTAGAAACTGAGCGACCTACTAAATCCATGACAGAGGCAATGCCTTTATCGTCTAAATAGTTATTGAGTCCATCGATCATATCTTCAACAATACTAAAGCCATGGTGCATCGCTGCTGTACAAACTTGTACGCCCGTAGCTCCCATCAATATAAACTCAGCAGCATCTTGCCAGTTGGAAATACCACCAATGCCCGAAATAGGAACATTAATTAATGGATTACGAGCACACTCTGCAACCATATTGAGTGCAATTGGTTTAACGGCAGGACCACAATAGCCACCATGTGCACCCTTTCCTGCTACATGAGGGACTGTATTCCATGTATCTAAGTCGACACCGGCTAAGCTGTTAATTGTATTAATCATACTAACCGCATCTGCTCCACCTCTTGTGGCCGCTTCTGCTGTTGCCGTTATGTCGGTAATGTTTGGCGTTAACTTCACAATTACTGGAGTTTTCGCAGCCTCTTTCACCCAGTACGTTTGCTTTTCCACCAATTCAGGTACTTGACCAGAAGCAGACCCCATTCCTCGTTCTGCCATCCCATGTGGACAACCAAAGTTAAGCTCAAGGCCATCGACTCCCACATCTTCTACTCGTTTAACAATCTCATGCCATTTTTCTTGTTTTGGCTCCACCATTAAAGAAGCGATGATTGCGTGATGTGGAAACCTTTTTTTCGTTTCATAAATTTCTTGTAAATTCACCTCTAACGGACGATCCGTAATTAGTTCAATATTATTGAAGCCTGCTACTCTTTGGCCGTTAAAGCTAACAGCTGCAAAGCGGGAAGAAACATTCAAAATCGGATCACCCAATGTTTTCCATACAGCTCCACCCCACCCCGCTTCAAATGCGCGTTGTACTTGATAGCCTGAATTCGTTGGTGGTGCTGACGCAAGCCAAAATGGATTCGGCGATTTAATGCCCGCTAAGTCAATGCGTAAGTCTGCCATATTAGTTCCTCCCTTATGCAATCTCACTTGGTTTTCTTAAACGTTCATGGATCTTGTATGCTGCATCTTTTCCTTGCTGTACAGCTGTTACAACCATCGCCTCGCCCTGGCCATTTCCGAAGACGACATCTCCACATGCAAATACTTTGTCATTCGAAGTTTGCATTGTCGCTTCATCAATATCAACAACGCCATTTGTATGCTGTAAGCCAAAAGCTTCAATCAATGACACAAAACGTGTTTGCCCAATTGCTTTAATAACAGCCTCCACTTCGATAATAAAATTGGACCCTTCGATCTCCTCAGGTCTTTGACGACCATCAGCACCTGCTTCACCGAGCTTCATTTTTGTACATTCGATACCTACGACCTCACCTGACTCATTGCCAATAATCTTTTTCGGTGCTGTTAGCCATTTAAACTCCACGCCATCCTGCTTTGCAAATTCATATTCAAATTTGTACGCAGTCATTTCTTTTTGCGTTCTTCTATAAAGAATTTGAACATTGTCCGCACCTAAACGCACTGCACATGTAGCTCCGTCAATTGCGGTATTTCCCGCACCAATAACAGCCACTCGCTTCCCAACAATATCTTTTGTAAGCGGTCCCATTTTTGTCTTTCTGACAAACTCAATTGCATCATGTACACCGTCTAAATCTTCTCCTTCAATGCCCAGGTTTGGCACAGCTCCCATACCAACAGCTAAAATAACACTGTCATATTGCTCCAAGATTTCTTCAGCAGAAATATCAACACCGACAGTTGTGTTTGTTTTGATTTCCACACCAAGCTTTTCAATTTGTTCAATTTCCCAATCAACGACTTCATTTGGTAAACGGAACGATACAATACCATAGCTCCCTAAGCCACCAGCTTTCGATTCAGCTTCATAAATAGTGACCTGATAACCAAATCGACTTAGTTCACGAGCAGCTGATAATCCAGCAGGACCTGCACCAATAATCGCTACCTTCTGTCCATTGTTTTGCCCTTGCTTAAATAGCTGAGCGTTTGTTGCCATTGCCCAATCTGTTGCATAGCGCTGTAGCTCTCCGATTTTAATTGGCTTTGTTGAGGAATTTAACACACACGCCCCTTCACATAGTTCCTCCGTTGGACAAACCCTTGCACAGCTTGCACCAATTGGATTTGCTTCTAATATAGTCGTAGCAGAGCCCTTCATATTACCAGAAGCAATTTTTTTTATGAAATTTGGAATTTGAATACTCGTTGGACAGGCTTTAATACATGGTGCATCGTAGCAATAAAGACAACGATTGGATTCCTCTATTGCTTCATTCTTTGTCATACTACTAGTCAATTCCAAAAAATTACGTGTTAACTGTTGGGACATTGCATTTTCTTGTTTCGGAGCCATTTCCACATCCCCCTCATGTGTTCATTTTTTCCTTCTTATAATGGCTCGTCACCATATCGTGTGTTTGATTTCCGTTTCGGCTGGGCGCTTTGCTTTCGCGCAGAGTAAAGCTTCCTGGGGGCGTCCGATAAACCCCTAGGAGTCGCCAGCCTCCACTCCTATCAACCTATATACATGGCATATGTTTGAACATAGTCATCCACAACTTTTGGTGATGAGCTTTATTAATTACACCATTGAAAACAATGCTACATTCAACATTCATCTCACCACTTATAGTGGTAGATGTAGCTAAATGAAGATATTACGAGACCGATTGCTCTGTTCTCCATTCAAAGCAATCGGTCATAAAGTGAAACTTTAATCAGTGGGGGTTTCTTCGTTCTCCACTGATTATTAGTTGAACGAATCGGGCTTTTACAGGCAGTTTATCTCTCACCTAACTTCTTTGATTTTGCTAAAATTTTGCGGTGGGAGTATTACTACCCGTTAATACGGGATAATGCTAAATGTTTAATGCTTCTGCAGCTGTTGTTTTTAATGCACGTTTTATATATTGCCCGCTACCTAGTACACCAACAAACTCTTTATTTTTAATGACATATTCTCCACGCACTAGAACACTTACTGGTTCACCGGTTACTTCCCATCCCTCATATGGGCTATAATCCACGTTCATATGATGCGTTTTTGCCGAAATTTCCCGTTTTACTTCTGGATCAAAAATAACGATATCGGCATCAGAACCAATTGCAATCGTTCCTTTTTGTGGGAATAAACCAAATATTTTTGCCGCACTTGTGGAAATCATATCGACAAACTCATTGATAGAAATTTTCCCTTTTGCTACACCTTCTGAATATAAAATACTGAAGCGATCTTCAATAAATGGCCCACCGTTAGGAATTTTAGAAAAATCATTTATTCCTAACTGTTTCTTACCTTTAAAACTAAACGAGCATTGGTCAGAGCCGATTGTTTGAAGTTGTTTTGCTTTTAGAGCATTCCATAAATGATCCTGATGGTATTTCGGGCGAAGTGGTGGGGACCAAACATATTTTGCACCCTCAAAACCTGGTTGTGCTAAAGCAGATTGATCCAAAGTTAAATATGGTGGACATGTTTCGCCATAGACGTTATAGCCTTTCTCACGTGCAGCAATGATCTCATCTACAGCCTCTTTACAAGTTACATGCACAACATAAAGGGTAGCGCCCGCAATATGGGCTAACTCAATCGCACGTTTTGTCGCTTCTCCTTCTAATTCAGCTGGACGAGTAAGCGCATGATAAATTGGCTCCTTATGACCTGCACGTCGCGCCTCTTCTACAAGCTCATCAATAACAGAACCATTTTCACAGTGCACCATAACAACAGCACCAAGGTCTTTTGCTATTTTAAAAGCTTTAAAAAGGGTGCGATCTGTTGCTTGAAATTCTTTCGCATAAGCCATAAATACTTTTACAGAAGAAATGCCCTCCTGCTCTAAGATTTGCGGCAATTCAGCTTCTGTTTCAGGAGTTAAATCACCAATCATTAAGTGGAATCCATAGTCGATAGCTGATTTCCCCTTCGCCTTGTCATGCCACTTTTCAACTGCAGTCGAAAGTTTATCCTCGCCAGCCGTTAAGCAGAAATCCAAAATAGTAGTTGTCCGATACGAAAAACATATACATTTCTAAAAAAATGTAGCCATCTCTACTGTGACACAACTTATATCTTCCGACTTTCGTATTTGTGTCTTCCTTATTCTCCGAGTCTGGTTTCGCAAAAAGCTACTGCCATTTAGTATGACTCTCCAAAGGCTTAAATTCCGCAGTATCGTTGCGTACACATCTAAGGTTTAGTGTCAGATCAATTATGCCTCGGCATAATTGCGTCCGGAATCGGCTTTGTGCTTGAACAAAGCACTCCTTTCCGATTCCGTGACATCCGCCGGAGGCTTTAACTTCTTTCAGCGGATGTTTTGACAACTGCTGAAAGAAGTTAAATTCCTTAGATTGAGTAATTTGCTAAGTTAATGCTTGCGTTCAAATCTCTATCCAACTTTAATCCGCAAGAGCAGATATATAATCTGTCTTTCAATTTCAAATCGGATTTGATTAGTCCGCAACAAGAACAAGTTTTTGATGATGGAAACCATCTGTCGGCTTCAACAAATTCAATTCCGGATTTTTGACATTTGTATTGAATTTGCCGTTTGAATTCATATAACTTTTGTCCGGCTACCGCCTTCGCCAGATGTTTATTTTTCATCATACCTTTTACATGTAAATGTTCCATTACAATACGAGATGGCTTGGTTTTCACAATCTCATTAGAACACTGATGTAAATGATTTGTTCAGATGTCGTTAAGTCGCTTATATAAATTACGGATTTCAGTGTTTTGTTTTTGAATATTTTTCATATTCTTTAAAGGTGTTTTATAGATTGGCTTTCGTTTTTTAGAATACTTTTTAGTATTGGCTTCAAGCTTACGAGCTAGTTGTCGTTGTTCTCGTTTCAACTTTCTCTCTAATCGTTTGACTTCTTTGGTTTTGTTGATGTTCTCTTTGAACTCACCATCAGAACAAACTGCCAATTTTTCGATCCCTACATCAATTCCTAAACTTTCGCCTGTCAATTCAAACTGTTCAAATTCTTGTTCCTATCCAATGGATAGGAACCAATTTCGTCCGTCAAATGAGATGCGTGGATTCGAATATTTATGACCTTTTTTAAGCTTAGGAAGCGCAATGCATGTTTTTACACTGCCAATCTTTTCACCTCTAAAACCTTCATTTGTTCGTTGTAAACTTTCGTAATTTACATAAAAACTAACTTTACTTCTTCGTCTGCTTTTGAACCTTGGCTTTTCAGTCATGCCTTTGAACCAACGCTTTCGAGCAATATCGGCATCTTTCACCGCCTGTTTCATCACATTGCTTCCGACTTCCTGTAGCCATTTATGCGTTGTTGGTTTCAGTTCGTTATTGATTTTCTTCCGAACTTCGCCCTCTTTGACTGTACGCTTCTCGTCGTTATAAATACGTTCACTTTCAGCCAAGAAATAATTGTAAGCCCATCTCGCTATCCCCGCAGACTTCCAAAACAAAATCTCTTGTTCTTTAGTTGGTTTTAGTCTTATCTTTGTCGCCATGATCATTGTTTTTCACCTCGTCAATCAATCGTTTAGTTTTCTTCGACCGTTGACCGTAAAATCTATTTGCAAAGACCGTGACAATAAGTTACATCATTTACACCAACACTTTTAGCAAATTTCCTAATGGACATTATTTCCATGCGTACCACCTCTCTTTCACTAAGATAAAATCACATTATCCTATTTAGAGGGGTTGCTAACATTTTTATATTTGTATATATTTTTCTTGTTCACACTAAGGCGCAACCCTTAATGCAGTCTTTCTCTCACGAGTAGACCTCTTATGCTTTCACATAAGCGCAGACTATATCTTCATCTTATTTTCTAATAAGAGCCACATTTTTCTTCCGCCATTCGCTTGCGGTTTTACTCTCCCTCAAGGAGATAGTCGTTGAACGTCTTCCTTGTCTCATGAGAGATTTAGGAGTTCGCTGCTAAACATCCATTGCCAAAGCACTTAGCGCTACCGTTTTCCGTTGTCACGATGACCCTTTACGGACACTAAGTAATTTTTTTCAGCTTATGCCATCCTTGTTGTTTTTTCCGCTTTCGCACCGTTACGTCTGCCGTTTCCAGCTCCGCTTTGGTCACAAGGCTTTAGGAGTTAAAAGCAATTAACGTGGAGTTCGCACCAATCGCTTGATACGAAGGGTATTCTGTTATAAATCTATGCTTCTATACAGATTTGTATAGTTTTGTCTAAATTTGTTGTAACAGATTAGTTACCCACCGAAAGCTGCTGCAATGGTACCAGATTTCCAATCATCATCAGTCACAGTATTGTTAAATGGCATATCTAAATGTGTGTGCGGATCAATTCCTCCTGGCATCACATATTTACCTGTTGCATCAATAACCTCTGCCCCAACGTCGGATAGATTTTTGCCAATTTGAACAATTTTTCCGTTTTCAATTAAAATATCTGCCTCAAAAATATCTGCCGCTGTCGCAACTCGTCCGCCTTTAATAATTTTTTTCATTCTGCCCCTCACCCTTCGTAAAATAATGGAGAATGCTCAATCATAATAATGTTAGGAACTACCTTAATGTAATGTGTAGGTCTCCCCCATACTGAACTTTGTTTGCAGCGTCAACACTGTTTCAAGTAATACATCTGCTCCTTTCGCACAATCCTCAAATGTTGTTTCCTCTTCCTCGCAATGACTCTTACCATTAATACTAGGTACGAAAATCATCGCTGATGGAACAATGCCTGCAATATATTGCGCATCATGCCCTGCCCCGCTAAACATTCGATGGGCAGTATAGCTGAAGCTCTGACAAGCCCTTTCCACTTCATTACAAATATGAGTATCAAAATAGACTGTATCTCTACCCCATAGCTTAACTGGCTTTATGCTACAGCCCTTATCTTCTGAAGGAAGATTATTCAGTATATTTTCAACCTTTTGCATGATCTCTAGTTTTTGATGACGTGAATCTATCGTAAATGTCACATTGTTCGGTATCACTGTATGAATATTTGGAGAAACATTCATTCGGCCAAAGGTAAACACTAATTGTTCATCAATTTTTCCGAGCTCTTCATGTAAATACGAAAGGATTTTCGAAGTTACGATCATCGGATCTTGACGCATTGTCATCGGTGTCGTTCCAGCATGATTGGATTGCCCTGTCACCGTAATTTCATAGCAAACCATGCCTAATACACCTTCAACAACGCCTATTTCCAATTGCTTCGCCTCTAAAACAGGCCCTTGCTCTATATGCAATTCAATATAAGCAAGTGCTTCTTTTAAACGATTTTCTTGATCTCCCTCATAACCACTTGCTTGCAGCGCTTCTTTGAAACTAGTACCATTTTTATCGATAGATTGCAGCATTTTTTCTTTTTCAAATTTAGCTGAAATAACACCAGAGCTCATCATTGCTGGATCAAAACGAGCACCTTCTTCATTTGTAAAATTCACTATCATTATAGGGATATCTAGCTCAATCTCGTTTTCCTTTAACGTTCTAATGGCCTCTATAGCCGTTAAAACGCCTAATACACCATCAAATTTCCCACCCTTTTCAACGGAATCTAAATGCGACCCCATAACAATTGGAGGAACATCCTTTTTCCCTGGTAAAACGGCATAAATATTACCCATATCATCAACTTTAATGTCCATCCCTAATTCTTCACAACACTCACAAAAATAGTTTCTTGCTAATACATCCTCATTCGAAAGAGACAAACGAGTTACGCCACCATTTTCAGTAGCTCCAAATTGACTAAATTGTTCAATTAACTCTTGCAATCGTCTACTATTACACTTATACATATGCAAGTCCTCTCTTTCACAGTAGTTATACACATTCTATAAAAGATAAAAATTATGAGATATAGATAGCAAACTAAAAAAATATGTGCATCTGCACATAATATATGGTAAGTTATGTTCATAATAGGGGGGAGAAAATGGGGACTATTCGCAAAATTGTCGAGGGAGTTCAATTCCCAATGCTAACATTAATAGCAGGACATAACGGAACTTTTCGAAGAGTTACAGGGATTAACGTAGTTGAAAGCATCGATTTAATTATGTTTTGTAGACCTAATGAATTAGTCGTGACTACAGGTATTAATTTATCTTCAGATGGAGATTCCTTAGAGCAACTTGTAAAACTAGCTTTCACTAAAAAGGTAGCAGGTTTCATCATTAATACCGGTCCATATATTCCAGGTATACCAGATTCAGTAATCTCTTTTGCCAACGAACATGATTTCCCTATTTTTCAGATGCCATGGAATTATCGTATAGCCGATCTATTAAAAACAACATTTCAATTTATCGCCAATCACCATCAAGAGCTTTCTATCGAAGAAAAGGTTCTTTATAACTTACTTTTTCACTACAAACAAAACACCAACTATATTAAAGATCAATTAGCACTACTTGGTTTTCCACAAGGTAGGGAGCTAGCCATCATTTCATGTACTACAAATGGTGCACAAGCTAATATTGACCGCTACGAGGTCATGATCCAATTTGCATTTCAAAATAGATATAAACGCTTCTTAAAACTAAAGCATAAAAATCACCTCATCTTTTTAATCGACAGAGCACAAATCAATACACCAAATACCCCCTTCTCAAAAGTTGTTGAAGAAATTTACGACAAAATTACGCAAAAAAATGGTTACTTGGATATTATCATTGGTAAAGGAAATTTTCATAAAGAGCTTGAAAATGTTCGCAAAAGCTATGATGAGTCATTAACAGTAATCCAATTAGCAAAGCTTCATAACAATCGTTTCCTATATAAATATAAAGAAATTGGTGCCTACAAAATTATCATGGCCGTGCAAAATCAAACACTAATCAAATCATATAGCCAAGACATCTTAGGTCAGCTTTATCGCTATGATGAATTACATGACTCAGATTATGTACAATTTCTACGCATTTTTCTTGAGGAAAATGGTAGTACCCGTAGAATCAGTGAGCGTCAATTTATTCATCGCAACACAGTACTTTATAAAATAAAAAAAATAGAAACACTATTAGATATGGACTTAAGTAACCCATTTACTAAAACAAATCTCTATATCGCATTTTTGATTGAAGATGTGTTAACACACCAATAAACACAACTGTATAAATTCGATTTCGAATCTTGCTTAATATAATTTTAAATCTATTAATCTAAAGGTTGTGGCTGAATGTTTGCTATAAGAGAGAATTATAAAGAATTTATTCAGTATTATCCGGCTACTGTATTTATAGTTCTTTTATGTAGTTTGGCTTCTATTGTTACTATGTTATTTTTTGATGGTTATAATGAGGACGCAATTATTATTCTTGGAGGTCTTGAAAAAGAATTAATTAACAGCGGTGAAATATGGAGATTTTTAACCTATGCATTCGGACATATGAGCCTTTTTCACTTATTGTTAAATATACCAATTTTATTACTGTTATCTAAACCACTTGAAAGATATTTCGGAAGCACACTCTTTTTTGGAATTTATATTCTTTTATCTATAGCTTCAGGTATAGTTATTTATTATTTTTATGCTGGGGTTTATCCATTAGCAGGTTCCTCCGGAGCTGGTTATGGTCTATTAGGGATATTCACGTTCTTTCTCATCAGGTACCCAAATAAGTTTTATTCCTATGATAAAAGATTTATTATAATCTTATTAGCCATTAGCTTTATTTTTACCTTAAATGTTCCTGATATCAGTATTTCTGGTCATGTAGGTGGATTTATTAGTGGTTTTGTATTAGGCTATATCATTTCAATTTTTAAAAAGGATCAAATAGAAAGCTCCTTTTACTCTAGCCGAAACTAATAATTAACGGTTTAAATTGCTGAAACGAAAATGATTTTTATTCCAAACTACAATCCGCTTCGTTATCTAGGTTTATGGATATGTAACACTAAATCCTCCAATCCTTGATTTCTTTGCGGATTATTTTCCTAGCCATAACGAAAAAACTGGACGAACCAAATGGTCACCAGTTTTTTTTGAGGAATAAAATCGAGGTTATTTTTTGTTTTTGTTTTTGTTTTTGTTTTTATTTTTACTATGTGTATCCTTTTTTTCTTCTTTTAGCTCATTAGTTGTTTTTAATGCAGTAAAATCTGCTTCATCACCAAACTCCATACCATAGCTTGGATTTCTGTCTATGCGAGTATGCTGGTCATGGTTATGATTAAGATCATGATCAGGAACAAGATCTTCGTCCTCATCAAATCGCATAACAAGAATTGGTAAGGATATTAGTCCTGCTAATCCAACTAATGCATAAATCCATCGTGACAATACTGCTGTTTGTCCACCAAACAAATAGGCAACTAAATCAAATCTAAAGAATCCTATGAGTCCCCAGTTAATTGCGCCAATGATGACTAACACTAAAGCAATTCTATAAACTACGCTCACGTTTCCACCTCCTTCATTTGTAAATACGAAGCCAGATATACATTTGAAGTTCATGCTTCACATGTATAAAAAGCGGCGATACTGCAAAAAAAACTGTCATAACAAGAGCGATAACTACAAATAATTATTGTAATTAAATCCTCCATTTTGACGGTCTTATTTTTAGCAATAACCGCTTATTTATACGAAAGGCAAACTAGGCTAAGTTAGAGTAGGATTGGGACACCCGCTGAAAACGTCACAAGATGCCAGGCAAATACGAAAAAACCCCACTTAGCAAAACTGCTAAATGGGGTTCCAACTATTTCTGCCAATTATTAAGTTCTTTTAACAACTCAGGTAGCTGCAATTTCTTAACATCAATCGGTGGTAACGCCTTGATAAATTCCTTACCATACGACTTTGTTGAAATGCGGCGGTCTAAAACGATAAATGCTCCTTTATCCTGTGATGAACGGATTAGACGACCAAAGCCTTGTTTAAAACGCATGATGGCTTCTGGCAGTGATAGCTCATTGAAGGAATTGCGACCTTGTGCAGTAATATGCTTTGCTCGCGCCTTAAATACAGGCTCCTCTGGTGAGGAGAACGGCAGTCGAACAACGATAACCGATGCAAGTGCGTCACCCGGAACGTCTACACCTTCCCAGAAACTGTTTGTACCAAAAAGAACGGCATGGCTAAATTTTTGGAATGATTTCAGGATTCGCATACGGCTTCCACCTGTTACACCTTGTGCAAAAAGCATATAGTCATCAAGGAGTTCACTATCTTGAATAAGCTCCACTGTTTTTCGAAGCATGTCCTGTGCGGTAAATAGGACAAAACAACGTCCCTCAGTCATTCGCACCGTACGTGTAATGGCGTGAGCGACCGCTTCAATATATTCATCCTGTGACACATGTTGAATATCTGGCATATCTGTGACAATAAATGCCTTCGCACCTGAATAATAGGATGGTGGCGCTTGTAACTTTATTACTTGCACACCATCGGAAATACCGAGTTGGCGCGTTACAAAACGCTCATTACCTGGCACAGTCAACGTACCAGAAGTCCATACTATGCTTGCCTGTTTACGAAGAGGTGCCAGTACTTTTTCAATGATAGGCGTGACATTAACAGGCTTTTTAAAGACATGCAAGCTTCCTGGAACGCTCCGTAAATCAAATTCTAGCCACACTGAATTATCATCTTGTGGCGATAGGAAAATTTCCTCCCATTCAGCAATTTTCACTTTTAATTCACGGATCCAATAATGCCACTCCGTTAATATATAGTGCTCACTTTTATCCAATTGCTCAATATTATTTTCAAAGGCATGGCCTACTTCTGTTGCAAGATCGAGCCACTGCTGTGTGAGCTTACTTACTTGTAGAAGCGGTTCTTTTGCTATAGATACATCTTCTAAAAACAAAGTACATTTACTACTAGCTTGTTTCCCTTTTATTTGTTGCTGCATTTTTTGAACAGCCCGCTGAATTGTTTCATCGAATGTCCGTTGTAGGCGTATAAATTGTGCATCTAGTCGCTGCAAGCTTTGCATAGAAACCCGTTGTTTTTTCTTAGCGGCCTGACTAAATTGCTGGAACAAAGCAGATTCCTCCATCGTTCCTATTTGACCGAAAATATACTTCCACTGCGTATAGGAGAAGACAACTTCGTCCTGCTGCATGGCAGATTGTATAAATTGATGTGCTTCGTCAATGATCCATCCGTCAACTTGTGTAAAAATCGGTGTTTTACGGACTAAATCACTGAGTACCATAGAATGATTGGTTACAATACAATCAGCAAATTCACTATTTTTTAACGCTTGCTCATAGAAATCAAAGCCCTTTGAAGGTTTTTCATCAGGCATTTTGCGGATTTTCTCTAAAAATAGTTGTCCACCACCAGATACATTGAGCTCACTTAGCACACCAGTTTCTGTTTTAGTTAGCCAGACGAGAATCTGCAAAATCGTAAATGTATCATCATAAGTCTCATCAGCATAAGCCATACATTGCTCAAAGCGTGCAACGTCAATATAGTGCTGCATGCCCTTAAGAACAGCAATATTTACTTTAGTGCCAAGAATTTTTTCAATCTTTGGTAACTCTTCCTCGACAAGCTGCTCCTGCAAGTGTGACGTATATGTGCTAATCGCAATTTTTTTATCGACCGCTCGAGCATATAAAATTGCAGGAAGTAGATAGCCCGCTGTTTTACCAATACCTGTGGAAGCCTCTATAACACATTCCCTTTTGTCATTAAGCGCCTCCCAAATAGTGTCCATCATCTCGAATTGCGCTGGTCGTTGCTCAAAATTCGACATAGCCTTTGTCATTAATGCTGTTTTGTCAGCTGCTGTTTGTGGATATGATACAATCTCCGCATTATTTGTATGCTTCTTTCGTCCATCACAAATAGCTAAATTGCGATAGTAGGAGACATTCTCATTAGCAGTTACATGCTGTCGTTTAATTTGAAGTGCCTCAAAGAAAAGTTGGGATAAATTTGATTTCAATCTGAATGAACGTTTATGCATTTGTTCAAGAGTTAGCTGAGGGAGACTGAGTAACTCCTTCCAGCAATGTTTAAAGAGTTCAGCAGTTGCTCGGGCATCGTCATCTGCTCGGTGTGCATTCGTTAGCTCTATATTTAAATCTGCCGCTAAATCACCTAACTTAAAGCTCAGTGACATAGGGAACAATATTTTGGCGAGCTCAACCGTGTCCATCTTTTTACCCTGCCATTTTGGTAAACCTGCACGCTTGAACTCTGCTTGTAAAAAGGATAAGTCAAAATCCGCATTATGCGCGACAAATACACAATCAGTAAGCAGTTCATATATGTAGTCGGCATGTGCCTCAAACGGCAAGGCATCCTTTACATCCTCATCCGTAATATGTGTTAAATCCTGAATGAAAGTTGGAATAGCTTTACCTGGATAAATAAACTTCGTAAAGGTGCGCTCTATTTTCCAATCTTTCATAATAACTATTGCTATTTGAATCATTCGGTCGCCATTTGCCGGTGAATGACCAGTCGTCTCTAAATCAACAATTGCATACTTTTGACTTTCCATCATACATCTCAACTCACAGTTCACATTAGATAGATGAATTTTAACATATATTTGGCTTAGCGGCATCCCTTCACCATTGTTGATTGGTCATAAAAAAGACTTCTGAACGATTACCAGGATTTTATAGTAAGAATTTTCAAATTAATATATAATATTTGTAAAGACATAGCCCATCACCATAACGTGTGGTTGATTTCGCCTTGGCATCATTGCGTCCGGATTTTGAATTGTGCCCAGGCCTAGGCGTAGCTTCCAAACCATCAAATTTTTAGTGGAGGAACGTTCAAATAACAATGTGCATCATGTTTTTGAAGTTTATCATCGCTGGAACAAAGAAGGAAGAAAGGTGTCTTTAACGCAATATTTTAGTTTGGAAAACTTTTTAAATACACTTTAATGCTCATGTGGCAAAACTATGACACTTAGAATCAGTAGTGTCCATTCTTCATTGTTAGATTTTCATTACAAATCTCCGATATGCCTTCTCTTTAACAATTTTTTGACATAATAAAAAGTGTACATCATTAAAATAAATTTAGTAATGTACACTTTCAATATATTTAGTTATAAAGTAGTATCCAACTTTATCACACTACATCACCGTTGCTTCTGGCTCATAGGATATCATTTCTTTAATCGTATTACCTTCTCCCATAATTGCAACCGTAGGCTTATGATCTTTCGCCTCTTCGTGGTCAACATACACATAAGAAATAATAATCACAATATCTCCACATTGTACTAGACGAGCTGCTGCACCGTTCACACAAATAACGCCTGATCCACGCTCCCCTGCAATAATGTAGGTTTCAAAGCGTGCGCCATTGTTGTTATTGACGATATGCACTTTTTCGTTTGGTAGCATCCCTACTGCATCTAAAATATCCTCATCAATCGTAATAGATCCAACATAGTTTAAATCTGCTTGTGTCACTGTAGCACGGTGGATTTTACTGTTCATCATCATTCGTAACATATTACAATCCTTCTTTCACATTAAAGATACAATTATCAATTAATCGAGTTTTACCAATATAGACGGCTGCTGCTAAAAGCACTTGCTCAGTCTCAGCAGTTACGGGAGTTAAATCTGGATACGCTAATAGTTCAATATAATCTATTTGACCATGGGTGCGTGTTGCAATATGTGCCTTTGCTTTAGCAAGCACATTCGCTGCATCCCTATTTGCTAAAAAGCTATCACGAGCAAGCTGTAGTGCTTCATTAATTGCTGGTGCCTCAAGACGCTCCGCTTCACTTAAATAGACATTACGAGAGGATTTAGCTAAACCGTCCTCCTCCCGTACAATAGGTACTACTCGCATTTCCAAAGGGAAATTAAAATCGCGTACCATCGTAGCAATAATAGCAACCTGCTGTGCATCTTTTTGTCCGAAATAAGCTCGTGTCGGCTGTGCTAGGTGAAATAATTTTGATACGACCTGTAAAACTCCATCAAAATGTCCTGGACGGCTTGCCCCACAAAGAATTGTTGCCTGTTCACCCGCATGTATACGAATACCACCATCATGCGGATACATTTCTTCAACACTCGGTGCGAAAACAATATCTACACCTGCAGATTCTGCCAAAGCTGTATCCCGTGGCAAATCACGTGGATAACTTTCAAAGTCTTCGTCTGGTCCAAATTGTGTTGGGTTTACAAAGATACTCATAACGACTAAATCATTTTCAGAACGAGCTGTTTTTGCTAGCGTTAAATGACCCTCATGTAAAAACCCCATTGTTGGGACTAGTCCAATTGATTTTTGAGCTTGCATAGCTGCTTGGATTTCTACGGTTAGTGCTTGGATTGTAGTTACGACTTTCATTACTTTACGCCCCCATATAGCTGATCCAATGCTTCCTCTTTCATTGTGAAGGAATGCTTCGGCGCAGGGAAATTACCTGCTTTTACCGCTTCTACGTAACTAGCAATACCACGGCTTGCTTCTTGGCCCATATTAGCAAACTGTTCCACGAATTTTGGTACATGATGTGAACCGTAGCTTAACATGTCATGATAAACCAAAACTTGTCCATCAGCCTCTACACCAGCTCCAATACCAATCGTTGGAATAATAAGATTAGCAGATACCATCTCTGTTAGCTGATGTGGAATACATTCTAAGACGACTGCACATGCTCCAGCCTCTTGACATTTTTTTGCATCTTCAATGAGTTTCGTTGCCTGTTCAGCTGTTTTACCCTGAACCTTGTAGCCACCAAGTACTCCTGCTGATTGAGGTAGTAAACCTAAATGAGCTACCACCGGAATGCCAGCTGACGTTAATTTACGAATTGCTGGTAGAACATCGTCTGCACCCTCTAACTTTAGTGCATCTGCTCCTGTTTCTTGCATCATGGTTACAGCCGTTTTCAACGTCTCGTGTACATCACCGTGGTACGAACCAAATGGCATATCAACAACAACAAACGTATCCTTTGCCCCTCTGCGCACTGCTTTTGCATGATGAACCATATCGGCTACTGTTACTGGCATTGTAGAATCATAGCCTAGTACTACCATTCCTAGTGAATCTCCCACTAGAATCATATCGACGCCTGCTTCCTCGGCAAATTTTGCAGCAGGATAATCATATGCAGTAAGCATAACGATTTTCTCACCTGCTGCCTTCATCTTTAAAAAATCTGAAGTTGTTTTCATCATGTAGTCCTCCTTTTTTAAGGAAAGAAAACAGAAAAACCCCTCTGTTCCTAAAATAGACAGAAGGGTAGTGTTTCGTTCGTTATCAAAAATCACCTCTTGTTTTAGATTAGAGGCCATAACTTAATAAAGGGATATCGAAGCAAATCTCTTTGAGAGAATTGCCCATTCCATTGAATCAAGTTATATTTTTGAACGCTTGTTTTCTTCCGTCCCTGTCATTAAAAGATCAAGGCAGATATTTATTGTAAATTGTTCTTAGTTTTGAAGGTGCCGTTCACAAAAGGATACTGCCCTTCGCACATACTATAACAGATTCACCTAGTAATCTTCAAATATTATTTTCTAATAATTACGATCAATAACTATTACCAAATTCAAACCATTCGTTTCTGAAAGATTGATTTTCGATAAACTTCAAATACTGTAAATAGAAACAGTGCAAATAATAATATTAATATACCAGACGATACGTTTGTAACTGGTACATACACATCCCAAAATGAATTGGTTAAAGCGTGGAAAATAATGCAGAGAAAAATACTTTTAGTGGATTGGTAAATAATCGTCAATAAAAAGGATAACGCTAAAGTTATTAGAGAAAACCATAGGAAGTTCATGTTCATTTGATTTGATCCAATGACAAACCATAATGGCAGATGCCAGACTGCCCAAATAACGCCCACAATCATTGTGCTCGTGAAGGGAGACCATCTTTTTTGTAATGTAGGCTGTAAAAAACCACGCCAGCCGATTTCTTCCACCCCTCCTCCTATAATCATGATTGGCAATTCAAGTAACGTCAGATATATTGGATTCTCCATAGTTGCTCCGCCCCATAGCGTTGGTAAAAAAAAAGCCGCAAATGCCAACCCGATTACAAAAATATACCAAGATACAGGATGCTTAGGATTTTTTACATTATGGATAAATAATTTAAACTCTTCTTTAGTCGAATATTTCTTTTTCAACCAAATCTCACAAATTGCAGGAGTAATTCCGCCGAGAATAAACAATAGCATATATATTGCATTGCCAAACTTCAGTAAATTCAGCTGTGTTAATAAGGCTAAACTGCCCCATATTATCCAAGACGTTGCAAAGGTATAAAATAGAAATCTTCTTATCTCTACCCCCAACTTTAATCCTCTCCTTCATTCGTACCCAATAGTAATAATACGGATTTGCAAAGTGTATTCATCAAACGAATCTCATCAAACTGCACTTGACCATTTGAGAACACCCCGTAACATTTTTGCAAGACAACGTCTCTCACAATGCCATCAATGGACGTCATTATAAAAGTAGATAGATCCTCTATCGAAATCTTAAGCTGAAAACATCCTGAAGAAATACCATTATGGATTGAATGGAAAATTTGTTGCATAAAATATTGCCCACTTTCATTCTCATAAATATTCGATAATATTTTCTTTTCTCTATCTGGATTGTTAGCAAATAAAATCGTAAGCTCAAATTGGATTTTGCCAACTGTTGATACATTTTCCTTCATGTACTCTCCAAGAAAATTAAATAATTTAATGATTGTTTTTGTAGGAGAATTACTTGTATCCGTAATTTCATCGATAATATGTTTATAGTCTGCATTAACATTTACTTGATTAATAACCTCAATAAGTATTTCATCCAAGTCGGAATAATAACGATAAATCCCACCCTGACTTACTCCTGATGCTTTAATAATATCCCTCATCGAAATGTCATAGAGTGGCTTAACTTTACATACTGCTATAGCTGCTTCTAAAATGCTTTTTTTCTTTTCCTTTACATATTCATGGCTTACCTTTGGCACTATCTTTACCTCCAAACATAAAAAATGACACTATTGTCATTTTTATCATAATTAATATACCTTTTATTGTCAATTTAAAATGACATCATTGTCATTTTTCTCTTGAACTTTTAATAAAATTTGACAATCTAATGCGATATGTAATATACTTCCACCATACTATACGACATATAATATAAAACCTCGTATAGGTATTACATTGTGAGGTGAGAGAAGATGACATTTCAACTTGGCTCAGCTTTACTTGACGCTTGTGTACTCGCTATCGTCGATAAAGAGGATGCTTATGGTTACTCATTAACACAGCAAATACAATCCGTGATGGATATATCAGAATCTACGCTGTACCCAGTATTACGTCGTTTACAAAAAGCAAATTGCTTAACAACCTACGATCAGCCCTACCAAGGTAGAAATAGAAGGTATTACCAAATTACCGAGCAAGGTCGAATACGATTACTGGAACTATTAAAAGAATGGCACAAGTATAAAGAAAAGGTTGATTGTGTACTTATAGGAGGGAAATACGATGAATAGAGCAAGCTTTTTGAAAAAGCTACGGGGGAAATTACAACGTCTTCCAGCGCATGAGATTGATGCTGCGCTTGCCTATTATGAGGAATATTTCGATGAAGCAGGAGAGGAAAATGAACAGCGAGTCATTCAACAACTAGGCTCCCCTTCTCATGTTGCATCACAAATAATGGCGGACTATGCATTAAAGGATTTAGAAGCAACATCAACGTCTACTTCGACTAAGAAGAATATGTCTGCGATCTGGCTTATCATTCTAGCAATTATATCTGCCCCACTTTCATTACCGTTACTTGTAGTTGCTATAGCACTTATTTTTTCATTTGGAGCAGTTATATTCAGCGTTATCATCGCAATTATCGCAACTGTACTTAGTATCTTTTTCGGTGGAATTGTTGCTCTTATTTCAGGCTTCTTCATTTTAACTCAGCACTGGCCGACAGCGTTACTTTTTATGGGTGTTGGCTTTATCGTAACAGGTCTGGGCATTATGCTTTTCCCAATCGTTGCTCGTTTGATCAAAACAATCGTTGTTGTTTGTGTTGAAGCATTAGGTAAACTATTCCATAAAATAACGAAGAAGCGGAAGGAGGGATACTAATGACGTCTCGACATACCCATATTGCCATTACTATGATTGCTTTTGGCATGCTGTTAGCTCTAGTTGGTTATTTCTCTGGCGGGAAATGGAGTTTTGTGTTAAATGATGAAGGCATCCAATTGCCAGAGAACAATAAACTAGTAAACAGCTCCTATAAACTAGATGATTTCACTAATCTCAATGTTATCAATCACTATGGAGATGTTGAAGTTATAACTAGTGATCGTTATGCATTAGAAACAAATGTTATTAAAAATGATGATGTGACGTACAGTATTAAAGATAATACATTAACTGTTGAAACTAAGAGTAAGAAGAAGAATGGTTTTGAATTCGGATTTGGTAGCTTCAGAACTCCTTCCATCAAAATCTATGTTCCTTCAGATGTAAAATTGAAAACCGTTATCCTTGAAAATAATTTTGGAGATACAACCATTCGTGGTCTGAATTATCAGGAGTTAAATCTTATTGAAGATTTTGGAGACATTATATTTAAAGACACTACTGGTGATAAAACAAAGATTACACAATCATTTGGTGATATGAATTTAAAACAATTTTCAAGTAATGACTTCGTTACTGAAAGTGATCATGGTGAAATTAACATAGATGGAACATTAAATGGCCAATCCACTATTACATCTGACTTCGGAGATACTACACTTCATTTACAAAATAAAAAAAGTGAACTTGGCTTTGAATTACAAACAGACTTCGGGGATCTTACAGTTGATGGCAAGGATCAAAACAACAAAGTATCGCAATCTTATAACGGTGATAACCAACTAAAAGCAACTATTTCACATGGTGACTTACAGTTAACGTTGAAATAAAGTAAGCTACCGATTTAATTTTCTTCACTGATAAGGCAGAATTACATTTTTGTGATTCTGCCTTTTTAGTAGGATTTTTATAAGATTAGTTCCTATCTATGAATAATAGTAAGAATTTTCTATTTATTATATAATTTTCATATACTTATATGAATGTATTAGTACGATTCTTGTAAGTTAAGCATATTCTGAGGTGAATCAGGCTTGTTATGGCGTCTACTTAGACAAAAATACTATTTTTGAGGTGATCAATATGAACATTAGAAAAGCAAATAGTCAAGATGCTCAAGGTATAGGAAAAGTACATGTTGATAGTTGGAGAACAACGTATAAAGGCATTCTTCCAGATGATTTTTTGAATAATTTATCTTACGAACAGCGAACAGAGCTTTGGAAGAAAAATATTTCAGATGCTACGAATTATGTACTGGTGGCGGAAAATGAACAGAATGAAATAATCGGCTTTGCAACTGGTGGCACACGAAAAACTAATTCAGTACCGAATGCAACTGATTTAACTTCTATATATCTTTTAGAAGAATATCAAGGAATGGGAATCGGGAAGCAACTACTCACAGAAATATTCGCCTATTTTAAACTAAAAGGATATGAAAAAGTATTTGTTGAAGTATTAGCAGAAAATAAAACACGTAATTTCTATGAATATTATGGTGCACAATATGTCAATAACATCGAAATTAAGATTGGCGGAAAAGTATTAGAAGAGCTTATTTACGTATGGAATGATATTGATAAGGTTACAGAAAAATAAAATAGAGAGCTATATCAATTATGCCTCGGCGTAATTACGTCTGGAATTGTCTCTAAAGACTTTAACTTATTGGGGGGCTTGTAATGAAAACTATAGCGGGAACAATCTCTTTATCTGTTTCTTTTACTTTATTTATTTGTTCGGATTAAAAATGGAGCATTCAGTTAAATATGACTCTGGATTCTTTTTTCTTCCAATAGTTTTACTAATACTTTCTCTTATTTTCTTTAGACAAGACTACAAACGAGTAAAAAATATACGGAGCTAAATATATTTCGAAAAATTTGAAAAGCCGTATATTTTCAGATTTGAAAATATACGGTCTTGTTAAATAAGTATGTGCACATGTTTCTATAAAATTTTTATGTCTCCAGCATAAATTGTTCGGACTGTGCCATTATCCTCTGTTAGCTGTAGTACACCTTCATCCGTAATCCCACTGGCAACGCCTTCAAAGCGCTCGCGTAAAGTCGTGACTTCGATACGTTGTCCAATGGTACATGACATTTGTTCCCAAAGCATTTTAATGCTAGCAAAGCCCTCCTTCACGTATAAATCCGTGAATTGTTCTAAATATTGTAAAATAGATGCGACAAGGGCTGCACGATTAATTTCCTCACCCGCTTCTAAACGTAAAGATGTAGCAATATCAGCGATTTCTGGAGAGAAATCTGCTTCGACTTGGTTTGCATTAATACCTATACCTACCAGTAGTGCTTGTACACAGTCTGCTTCAGCCTGCATTTCTGTTAATATACCGGTACATTTTTTACCGTTAATGAGTAAATCATTTGGCCATTTAATGGCTGGTTCAATATGGTTATATAATGTTTTAATAGCCATCGTAACCGCAACTGCTACGACAAGTGTGTAAGATGAAGCTTGCTGAGGAGTAACATCTGGTCTTACAATAATGGTCATCCAAATACCTGTGCCATTTGCAGATTCCCACGGACGCGCCATACGACCGCGACCAGCAGTTTGCTCCTCACCGATAATAATAGTGCCATGTGGAGCGCCTTCCTGTGCAAGCTTATGAGCGATTGTTTGTGTTGAATCAACAACGTCATAATAATGAATTTCACGTCCAAAACGTTCAGTATTTAAAAATAGTTCAATTTGTGTTGGACTTAAGCTGTTTGGCACACCAGTCAGTACATAGCCCTTTTTCTTTACAGTTTCAAATGTATAGCCTTCTTCTTGTAGCGACTGCATATGTTTCCATATAGCTGTACGTGATACTCCAAGGGAATCTGCTATCTCCTGACCCGAAACGGCCTCACCATTAGCAGCTAATATTCTTTTTAAAATTTCATCCTTCATAGAAATACTCATGCTAATCAATCCTTTAGTAAACTCTATTATTAATTTTTGTTGCTTGCAAAATATTGATTCAATTGTACTTATCATACTGTAAATTATGACAATTGACCACATTCTATCATCAAATATCTTTTAGCTCTAGTTATTCGTTATTTTAACTATTTTACTTCGGATCGTTTGATTACCCTCATAACATAGGGTTGATTTCCGTTCCGGCTGGGTGCTTTCCTGGGGGCGTCGGGGCAACAGATGTTTTTTGCGCGAAAGCGAAGCGGCAGTGGCAACAACAGGATGTTGGTCATGAAGGCGTTATCACAGGACGTTATGCTTTTAGTCTTCGTTCCTCTATCCGCTTCACTCGCGCTCCAGGGTCTCATCTGTGATGCTGTGATTTGACCGCCTAGCCTTCCCAATTAACTTATACTCATGTTGCATTTTAACAATTGTCACCCAAAACCTTTGGTGATTAAGCAAAAAAATATTATAGAACCAAATTAATAAGGAGCCGTCTCATTCATTTTTTGAGACCGGCTCCTCGTTTAAAAATCTATGGTTATCATTCTTTTTTGAAATAATCGTGTTCTATCCAATTTTTTATCTGTTGTCGGTCATTTTGAAGCTCGCCATTGACAACTGCTTCAAGCATCGCAAGCAATGCTTCTTTTACCCATGGTCCACCTTTTTTTCCGGACCATTTTAATAAATCTGTACCGTTTACAATTAGCTCTCGTTTGTGTCTAATTGGAAGCTTTGTCTGTATTTCCTGTATACTTTGTTGTGGCATATGAACATCAAGCTGTCTCAGCTCCGCAAAATAACAAGCAGTTTCTAGTTCCTGTTCTGTATACAAAAAGTAATCCATATTTGTCCAGCCGTTTTTTAAAGCTTTTAAAGCTTCTAACACAGCTTTAACAAATGCCATCTCCTTATTCGATAAACGATATTCACCTAGCACTTCTCGCCAATCTTCACCCTGTAACACCGCAAAATATGCCCAGCCTAGTAGCTTGTCCTGCGTGTTAAATTCATACCAGTCTTTAGCTTGAAAAGTACCATTTAAATAATTTACTAAATTGCTTTCCTCAAGCTTCCTTATACCATTATAAACATCTTTCCCTACCCATAGCTTATCGAGCTCTGCTTTTATTCGCTCTCTCGCAATCCAAGAAATATTATCGGCCTTTTCCTGCATTGCTTTCAAGGTTTCTGATTCAATTAGAAAACCGAGCTGTGCTGAAAAACGTACGGCTCGCAGCATTCGTAATGCATCTTCCGAAAAACGTTTCTGTGCATCACCAACAGCTCGAATTACACCAGCCTCAATATCTTGGCGTCCTCCGTAAAAATCAACAAAAGAATCATCTCGACGCATCGCTATGGCATTCATCGTAAAATCTCGACGCTGTAAATCTTCTTTTAGTGAACGTACAAATTGCACTTCCTCTGGTCTACGGTGATCCGTATATTCACCATCTGTTCGATATGTCGTTACCTCCACAGAACCAGCTGGGTCGATAACAAGTACCGTCCCATGCTGAATCCCTATATCAACTGTATGATTAAAGACAGACTTTACTTCGTCTGGCATGGCATTTGTCGCAACATCTACATCGTGGGCAGGACGACCAAGTATAGCATCTCGTACCGCACCACCAACGATCACTGCTTCGAAGCCTGCGTTTTCTAGTTGTTCAATAACTGAATAGGCTGCTTGCCATTCTTTATTGTTTTGCATGATTTCTTTCAGCAACCTTTTCATACAATTTTTCATATTGTTCTACAATTTTAGATGAATGAAATTTTTCATCAACAGCACGGATAGCCGCTTCTCGGAAACGTTGTAATTTCTCTTCATCATTCAATAGGTTCACGGCGTACTCTGCCACTGCGTCCGTGTCACCTAATTCTACTATATAGCCATCTACACCATGCTCAATGACTTCTGGAATACCGCCTACAGCTGATCCAATACAAGGTACACCACAAGCCATTGCTTCAAGTAAAACTAACCCGAATGATTCCTGCTGTGATAATAATAATTTAAGGTCACTTATCGCATATAATTCGGCCAAATTTTCTTGTTTGCCTAAAAATAGAACATCCTCCATATAAGGACTTTCCTTTACTTGATCCATTACACGATGCTTTTCTGGACCATCTCCTACAAGCAATAGCTTTGCCTTCATGTTTGCACGAATCTTCATAAAGGCGTCTATAATATGCGGAAGATTTTTAATTTTACGGAAGTTAGATACGTGAATAATAACTTTTTCATCTTCTTCAATTCCAAATTGTTCCTTTAAGCTTCCTGAATTGCGCGGGAAGTATTCACGTTCATCAACAAAGTTGTAAATCGTGTTAATCGGCTTTACTGTATCGATAAGCTCATAGGTTTGCTGCTTTAATGCCTCTGACACTGTCGTAACGATATCAGATTTGTCAATGCCATACTTAATTGCCTGCGAAAGAGTGGAATCCTGCCCAAGCACCGAAATATCAGTACCGTGCAACGTTGTGACAATCCCAATGTCGCGACCACTCATTTCACGTGCTAAAACAGCACAGACAGCATGTGGTATTGCATAATGCACATGAAGCACATCTAGTTCTTCATCCTTAATCACGTCCGCCATTTTACTCGCTAATGCTATATCATATGGCGAATATTGAAATACTGAATAATTGTTAACTTCTACTTCATGGAAAAAGACGGTTGGATAAATTTTATTCAATCGAAATGGTACGCTTGAGGTGATGAAATGAATCTCGTGTCCTCTCTCTGCAAGCATTTTTCCTAATTCTGTTGCAATAACACCAGAGCCTCCAACAGTTGGATAACAGGTAATGCCGATTTTTAGCTTTTTCATTCGATTATCATCCTTTCTAAATCACGTCTTTTTTTAATTTCGTCTTTCTTGAATCAGTCTCCAATCCACAAAGCCTTCTTGTAGGCCTTTTAGTAATATTTCTGCCGTTCCCATATTTGTGGCCAGTGGCACTTGGTAAACATCACAAAGACGAATAAGTGCAGAAACATCTGGCTCATGTGGTTGTGCTGTTAAAGGATCACGGAAAAAAATGACCATGTCCATATCATTATTGGCAATCATTGCGCCAATTTGTTGATCGCCACCGAGTGGTCCTGAACGAAAACGTGTTACCTCTAAGCCTGTAGCTTCAATAACACGCTGTCCTGTTGTACCCGTAGCAAACAACGTATGCTCATTTAAAATATCTCGGTATGCAATAGCAAACTGTACTAAATTATCTTTTTTACGATCATGTGCAATTAATGCGATTTTCATAATGCTTCCATCCCAATCTTTAGATGATGTTTTCTAAACCATATACAAGTTGATCCATTTTCATGACCTCTTCTACGCAAAATGCTACACCCGACATAAAAGAATTACGATTTAACGAATCATGACGAATTGTTAACAGCTGCCCATCTCCGCCAAATAACACTTGCTGGTGTGCCACTAAACCTGGTAAACGAACAGAGTGAATACGCATGCCATCAAACTCTCCACCTCTTGCACCCTCGATTGTTTCTTTTTCCTCTAGATGTCCTTGCGTCTTTTGTGTTCGCACCTCTTGAATCAATTGTGCCGTTTTAACAGCTGTTCCCGATGGAGCATCTAGCTTTTGATCGTGGTGCATTTCAATAATTTCAATATCAGGTAAATATTTCGCCGCTTCCTTAGCAAACTTCATCATAAGGATTGCTCCTATCGCAAAGTTTGGAGCAATAATACAGCCTAGCTCTTTTTCTTTAGCAATTGCTGATAATTCCACTAGTTGTTCATCTGTAAAGCCTGTTGTACCAATTACAGGTCGTACATTAAAATTCAAGGCCTCTTTAGTATGTTTGTATACTGCATGCGGGCTTGTTAAATCTACTAATACGTCTGGTGCAGTCGCCTCTACAAGTTCAGACATATCTGTAAAGATTGGAGCCGTATAACTTGCCGGAAACATATCCAGATCAGCTAATGTTTTTCCTACTTCCTTATAATCTAGTACTGCTACTAATTCCATTTTGTCATGCTTCATGACCGTATGTACAGCCTCAGCCCCCATTTTTCCCCTAGGTCCTGCTATTACTACACGAATTGACATTATTCTCCATCCTTTCTAGTCCAGCGATCTTTATCTCTTGTTTCAAATTTATGTATAACGCGTAAAAGTGCTTCATCTAATTTAATGCCTTGAGCATTTGCAAAGCAAACTAAAACAAAGAAAAAGTCACCTAATTCTTCTTCAATACTGTTTGCTTCCTCTGTACTCTTTTTCTTCTTTTGCCCGTAAACGTCCTGTACCTCGCGAGACAATTCACCAAGCTCCTCGGTTAGACGTGCCAATAACTCAAATGGTGGGAAATAGCCTTCCTTAAATTGTCCTATATAATCATCCACACGCTGCTGTAAAGCATGCATTGTCACTTGTTCAGTCATTTAAATCACACTCCTACTTACCATCCTATAAAATTTACACCATTGTTGTCAAAAACAATAAAATGTCAGATAATAGATATCACTACTTCAATTGTTTGGGACTTCAGGAGGTCATATGCTAAAACAGATCAAAATCAGCAATATCATCGCAATAATGCTCGGAGCTGCAATTTTTAGCTTCGGCTTCGTCCACTTCAACATGCAAAATCAACTTGGTGAAGGTGGCCTAAGTGGGATAACACTTATACTTTATTTTACACTAGGCTGGGACCCTGCCTTAATGAATTTACTTTTAAACATTCCTATGTTTATAATTGGTTATCGTTTACTAGGAAAAAAATCATTTATTTATACGCTTGTTGGAACTTTATCTGTTTCAGTTTTCCTTAAAGTTTTCCAAAAGTATCAATTTACTATTCATTTAGAGGACGATCTGTTACTTGTTGCTCTTTTTGCAGGGGTTTTTGTTGGACTAGGACTCGGTATCGTCTTTCGCTTCGGTGGTACAACAGGCGGTGTAGATATTTTGGCTCGCCTTGGGCATAAATATTTTGGCTGGAGTATGGGGAAAACGATGTTCGTCTTTGACGCAATTGTCATTATCTTATCATGGCTAACATTTTTAGATGCTCGCTCTATGATGTATACTCTTGTTGCGGTATTTGTTGGCGCGCGCGTCATCGATTTTGTTCAAGAAGGAGCATATGCAGCACGTGGTGCACTTATTATATCTGAAAAGTCTAGCGCCATTGCTGAGTTGATTGCATTACGAATGGAACGCGGTCTTACTATACTTGAAGGTCATGGACATTTTACTAAACAACAAAAAGAAGTTATTTATTGTGTCATTGGTCGCAATGAAGTTGTACGCTTAAAATCTATAGTTCATGAGGTTGATCCACACGCTTTCGTATCTATAATAGAAGTACGAGATGTTGCAGGAGAAGGCTTCACGCTAGACGCCCAAAAACAACCTCTACATTAACATTAACAACCTGCCTACGCTCACGAAAAAGACATTTTACTTTTTCGTGAGCGTAGGCTTTTTTTTCATAATAAATTATATACATAGTTTAACGGATTAAAAAACTTGCTATAGTGAAATACCACTACAACAAGTTTTTTAATTAGTCGTCATTTCGCATATTTGTAAAAATTAATACTAAACGTAATAATTCTAATACTGCTACTGCTGCTGCGGCAACATATGTTAATGCTGCAGCACTTAACACTTTTCGTGCTGGACGCTCTTCTTCATTTGTAATAAGCCCCAGAGAATTCATCTGCACTAAAGCACGCTTTGAAGCATCAAACTCCACTGGTAACGTTACTAATTGGAAAACCACACCTGCTGCTAATAATACGATACCTAAAAGTAACATATTCGAACTACTTGCAAAAATACCAATCATTACAAATATCCAAGACATATTTGATGAAATATTTGCAACTGGCACTAGCTTACTGCGTAATGTCAGCATCGAATAAGCTTCTTTATGCTGGATGGCATGGCCAACCTCGTGGGCAGCAACTGCAGCACCAGCAATACTCGCTTCGTAGAAATTACTTTCCGATAAAGCAACTGTTTTTGTTGCCGGATTATAGTGATCAGACAACACACCTTGTGTTGGAACAACTCGTACATCATATAAGCCGTTCGCATCTAAAATCGCACGCGCTACCTCTGCACCTGTTTGTCCCTTCATTGTACTTTCTTTTGCAAACTTATTATACGTACCCTTTACTTTCATTTGTGCGTAAAGCGGCAGTAGCATTATTATTGCAAAATAAACAATATACATACTTATTGACAATTTTCTAACCCCTTTCTACCTCGATACTATAATTCTATAATCATTTACCTAATTCGGCAAATATTTGCGCCACCTAATTGAGAAGATGGCTAGAAAAATGCATATAATTGATAGCCAAAAAGTAAAGTAGCCAATATAGCTCGTATAATTTTCTAAATCACGATACATCGGCATTTGGCCAAATACATAATCAATCACATCATTATGCAATGTCCATACCGCTGCCACGGCAATATGCCAATATGAAAAAACATATTTACCGAGATACAGAATTGCTTGCGCAGCCATCGCAAAATGTGAGCCCACGAGCATCCAGCCTTGCCAACCAATTGATCCAGTTTCAATCAACGTCCAAATATTCATAACATCAGCCCAAATTCCATACTTCACTAATGTAATAAGGGCTAGCACTTCCATTAGCGGCCATTTTTTATTCATAATCCAAGCTAACAATACAAAGCAAAAGAATAAGCTAGCTGTCGGGCTATCCGGCACAAAAATATAAAAAATTGGCTTCGTGATGGCAAGCTGCCATCCATACCAATAATAACCGTAAATAGTTCCTAATAGATTAATAATTAGTAATAGTATTAAAAATGACTTATGTGTAAGGAGATACCAGATGTTTGCTCGTGTAATTTGCATATTTAAACTCCTTTATCTTCTGTCTTTACTAAGATGCCTTTTTTAACTGTTATTATGTATAAAATAGTCTTTAATTTGCCACTTACTATCGAAAATGAATATTGGCAGTACTTTTCCCAAATCCATAACGTGGGGTTGATTTCCGTTCTGACTGAGCGAATCAGATAAGACGCTTCGCTCCAAGTCTCATCTGTGACGTTGCTTTCCAGGAGCCGCCTAAGCCTTCAATCCAATCAATAAGATATGCATTGGCTTACGTTTTAACAAATGACATCACAAACTTTTGTAGAAGCTATTTTTCTAGCATTTCCTATCAATTATGCCTCGGCATAATTGTAGCTGTCACTACGCTTTAGCGCAGATAAACAATGCGTCCGGAATCCGCTGAAAGAAGTTAAAAATAGACCACATCAAATGTTAGGATAGGCACTATGTGTAGCTCCACATAAATTCATATGACGGTCCTGCCCTTTTCGCTAACTTACTGGCCTAGCCTCCTCGGTTTGTTCACACAAATACTGTCGGATCTTGACTAGCAATTTATTTCGGCAAGAGTAGCGAATCATTTTCTATTATATCAAATAGTATGTATTTCCTAACAAATTTTATAGGACAAAAATATTTTGCGGGAACTTTTTTTATGTTGTAACAGTCACGTTATTATGTAAGAAGAAAAAAAGAGCCAGTTTCCTGACTCTTTTAAATCAAAGCTTATTTCTTAGCCTTCAAGCTCGCAATAAATTCAGCTAATTGCTTCGCTTCTTCATCTGTACCTTTGAATTGACCAGGTGGCATTCCACCACGACCATTATGAATAATATCTTCAACTTGTTCAGCTGTTAGCTCATTACCAACTAATTTTGGAGCAGCTGGGCCACCTTTTAAATCAGCAGCATGACATCCGATACAAGATTTAGCTTGGTCTCCTGAGTCACCATTCCAAATTGCAAATCCTGGAAGCGATTCATCAATATCAACATCAACTTCTTCTACAATTGCACCCATTGCTTTTTGAGCTTCCCAGTCATGGTTAGCAACCGCTTCCCATGTTAGGTAAAACATAGCTGCCAGTGTCAATAACATAAACCCTGTTGGTAACGGACGTTTAGATGGACGACGTTCTGGACTTTTATCTAAAAATGGCATTAATAATAGCGCTCCAAATGCAAGACCTGGAATTACAATTGCTCCAATAACATTATATGGACCTGAAGCATATGAATATTTTAATAATTGATACATGAATAAGAAGTACCAGTCCGGTAATGGCACGTATGCTCTTGTTGGATCAGCTGGTCCTTCAAGTGGTGATGGATGTGCAACTGTCAAAATTAAATAAGCAATTAAAAATACAGCACCAACCATCCATTCTTTAAGTAAGAAGTTTGGCCAGAAAGCTTCCGTCTTACCTGGATATTCGGAATAATCCTTTGGAACGTTCGGCATTCTGTGATTCGCTTTAATACGAGAATCACCAACAAATTTCATTCCTTTTCCGCGATGCATTATGTCCCCTCCTTTAAAAAATCATCGAACCGTCAAGAACTATTACAACGGCCCTGAAATTCCTTGACGACGAATCATGATAAAGTGTGCTGCAAGTAACCCAAACAATACTGCAGGTAAGAAGAATACATGAATCGCAAAGAATCGTGTTAACGTTTGAGCACCAAGAATAGTTGAGTCACCCGCTAATAAGATTTTAATCCATTCACCGATAAACGGTACAGATGCAGCAATTTCGATACCTACTTTTGTAGCGAATAATGCTTTCATATCCCAAGGTAATAAGTATCCTGTAAAGCCAAGACCCATCATTACACCGAAAATACCTACACCAACCATCCAGTTTAATTCACGAGGTTTCTTATAAGAACCTGTAAAGAACACGCGAAGTGTATGTAAGAACATCATTACGATTACTAATGAAGCTCCCCAGTGGTGCATACCGCGTACGATTTCACCAAATGCTACTTCGTTTTGTAAATAATAAACTGATTTCCAAGCATTCACTACGTCTGGTACATAGTACATTGTTAAGAACATACCTGATAGTATTTGAATCACTGTGATGAAGAAAGTTAATCCACCAAAACAGTAAACGAATGCTGAAAAATGGTGTGCAGGGTTCACGTGCTCTGGCACTTCGTGGTCGGCAATATCACGCCAAATAGGTGTAATATCTAAGCGTTCATCGACCCAATCATAAATTTTATTTAGCACTGTTTTGTACCCCCTTACTAAACTAGAGTATTTGCTTTAGTTGGACCAAGCAATAAGTAACCTGCTTCTTCTTTAACTTCATATTCATCCAACGGACCTGTTGGTGGTGTTCCTGGTATGTTTTTACCATTTTTCTCATAACGGCCACCGTGACAAGGACAGAAGAATTGATCTGGGTATTCTGAATTTTCTCCCCAGTTCACCATACATCCTAAATGCTTACAAACAGGAGATAGTGCAACGATTTGATCGCCTTGTTTGAAAACCCATGCTACGTTTGTTACTTCTGATTTGTACCATGCATCAACTTGTTCAAATTTTAAGTCAACTTTAACAGGTTTGTCAGTAATATCTGCGATTTTATGCTCTGTTTTAATAAAGTCCCCACCACCATGTTTTTGTAGTACTGGGTCTATCGCAAAACGAATCATTGGCATCAGCATACCTGCCGCCATAAAGCCACCTACACCAGTTAGTGTATAGCTTAGGAATTGACGACGAGAAACTCGATTATTACTCATTTTTTTCCCCCCTCTAACTTAAAGGTCAGTCCAACGGACATGCTTTTACAAATAGTAATACTAGGACATATCTATGATATATCAACTCCATAGCTTGGTCAATATAGCATTCTGTGGAAAGTTGGAGAATGTGAACATTTATTGAAACAAATTGTTAAATCTGTGTCCATTTGGTCGAAAGCATCGGAATCACTTGTCGCAATTGATCTTCGAGAATGGAGTTTTTCACACCTTTATCCATACTTTCTAACGGAATCGCTGGAAGCCAAATAACATTTACTTCATCTCCAATATTTGTCCAAAAATGGTCACAAGTAATGAAGAACACATGCTTAAAACCAGCATTATGTAATTGTGTCTCTAATTGCCTTGGCATATCTTCGTTTTTTAAGGTCGAACTATACGAAAATGGTGGCATCAGTAGTAGACGACCTTTAAACTGTTGTTCGATAAATGATGTAAGCGATAACAAAAAATCCGCGTCGGTACCACTCTGTTTCATTTTTTCAGGAGTTAAATCGACGGTTACGAGTGGAACAATTGCTGTATCGATAAAGTCCTTCTGTGCTATAAACGATGTCACATCACTTGCATTAAAATACATCTGACAAACCTCCTCTTGTTGCATAAATCAATTTTGCTTTGGCGTAATTGTTTGCTGTCGCTTCGCTTTCACTATAGATAAACAATGCGTCCGGATTTTGAATTGTGCACAGGCTTGCCACGAGGGCCGACACGATGTCGGTCATTTCGGTAATGCCACAGGACGTGGCGTTTTTACCGACGCAGGTCAGTTAGCCATTTTCGCAGGATGCGAAGGTTTTAGGCTAAGATCCTTTAGTCCTTCCTTTCAAAATCCGTGACATTCGCCGGGGCTTTAGGCCAACATTTGTTTTTGGTGCGAAAGCGTAGTGCTAACGCAGCGGCAGCAACATTATGTTGGTCACTCAGTCGTTGTTGTTGTTGTTGTTGTTGTTGTTGTTGCTGCCGCTACGCTTTCGCACAGTTAAAACCCTATTGCTGCCGCTACGCTTTCGCACAGATAAATTGCCACAGGACGTGGCGTTCTTAGACTGAGTTCCTCTATTTCAGTGGGGTACGGTACACCACTGAATGAAGATAAAAAAATGCCCTTCTCCACTCTTCAATAGGATAGCCAATAAAAAGTGAAAACAATCATTCACTTGTTATGTTATCATATTGAGGTAGATAAAGGACATTCAATTTTTACTTATAACTAACGTAAATTAGCCGTTTCCTTTAAAGCTTGTAACAAATTAGACAATTCATAAAAGCGCTCTTCATCTCCTTGATCGAGGGCTTCATCAATTTGCGCGAGTAATTTTTCTTCTTGGAATACGAGTAAGCTGTTGGATAGCAGCTCTTCTGCCAGTACACGATCTTTTTCACTAACAATCAGTGCTTCTGGCATATAAGGGTTTTCTTCAAGAACTGCTAAGTATTGTGCACTTGGTGGTATATTTGGAAAATTCAATTGTATATACATATCTTCATGTTCATGTAAACGTAAATCATGAAAGGATTTCTCAGCATCTGCTGTCATTACATTGCCTTTGTAAAAACGAAACGGCACACCTGTTGAGTCAACTGTTGACATTACCATTGCTCTGGGGCAATAGTGAGCTTCTTCAACAAACCGAATTCGTTTCAATAACTCATCGTTACTTAATAAGTAATTCAAAATCCATACACACTCACGACGTTTCAATTGATAATTTTTTAAAAACCATCTAACAAATGCTTTTTTATCGACAACTGATACAGAAGCAGTCATACCCACTCCCTCCTTTACTCAAATTCTAAGGTTTCTAACTTCTCTTGCCACTCCAGTTCACCCGGTTGAATAGTTATTAATTGACCGAGTACTTCTTTAGCTTCTAAACGCTTTCCTTCCTCTAATAAGAAATAAACATATTTTTCTAAAAATGTTGCGTCTTCCTTAAAATCATTATATGCCAAACGGTAAAATTCGTATGCACGGTCGTACAATTCTAAATTTTCATATGCAGCCGCAGCAAATGGGTATAATGTGCTCCATTCAAAATCATTTTTTTGCAATGTTTCAAATAATTCTATTACATCCTCATGACGCTCTTGTTGTGCCAACACAGAGATCAATGCTAATACTGCTTCCATGTATTCAGGATCTAAGGCGATGGCTTCACGTAGATGCTGCTCGCCCTCAGCTGGCAAACCAGTTTTTAAAGCCATTTTACCCGCGAATAAGAATAAGGACTTATCGTATTCGTCACGCTTTAATCCTTCCAGAATGGCAGCGTATGCTTTTTTATTGTCCTCCGTCATTGTATAGCTTTCAGCAAGCAATAAATAGGCAGAGAAATAATCAGGGTCCAATTCTTTTAATTCCTCTAATTGTTTAATGGCCATTTCATATTTTTGTGATTGAAAGGCTGAATACGCCGCACCAAATAAAACATCTGGCTTCACTTCATCATCAAGTGCTTTTAAATAGTAATCTAAGGCCGTTTCATAGGCAGCTCCTGCACGATAC
This sequence comes from Lysinibacillus xylanilyticus, assembly GCF_001183605.1. Taxonomy (GTDB): domain Bacteria; phylum Bacillota; class Bacilli; order Bacillales_A; family Planococcaceae; genus Lysinibacillus; species Lysinibacillus xylanilyticus. Next base: position 2,153,774 of record NZ_LFXJ01000005.1, read on the forward strand.
ACCTCAGCAAGTCGTTCAGTAAGACTTACCCCAGCAAATTCAACCTGTTGTTCATACAATTCTTCATATAGTCTCGCAGCCTCTAAAAAACGACCCGTTTCAAATAAAAGCTCCGCTTTAGCAAATTGTAATAATGGCTCATCAGGTAATATTGATAGTGCCTCATTGATGCGCATTTCTGCTACTTCAAACAATCCTTGCATTTGATAATAATCCGCTAACACCAATAATGCTTGAGGATATTCCGGAGCTGTCTCCTCTACCTCTAATAAAAAATCTAACGCTTCATCTTCATCGCCAAGTTCCATTAAAACGTTTGCACGATCAATTTTCAATTGTGCCTCTTCTGGGAATAAAAATTGTAAATGCTCAAGTACACGGTCAGCTTCTTTCATATATCCATACTGCATAAAAACTTCAGCTAGCGCATAAATGTCCTCAGGTAGCTCTTTCGTTAAAAATGTTTCAAGTAGCTGTTCAATTAATGCTAAGTCACCTTGTTCAAGTGCTTGCATCATTTCAGTCATCGAATTGTTCACAGTCATTCACCTATTCTTTCATTAATATCTTTATGCTACAAAACATTTTCTCTTGAAACAAGAAAAAACTCCCCAAAAGACTTGGGGAGTCAAGGATCAATTTCGCCTTGGCGTAATTGCGCCCGGATTTTGAATTGTGTCCTCACAATTCATTCCTTTAAAAATCCGTGACATCCGCCGGAGGCTTTGGGCCAACACGATGTTGGTCATTCAGTCGTTGTTGTTGCTGTCGCACAGATAGAACCCTGTTGCTGTCGCTTCGCTTTCGCACAGATAAATTGCCACAGGACGTGGCGTTCTTAGACTTTCAGTAGGTGCTTGGTATATCCACTAAAAAGGAACCCCCAACCGCATTCATCATTCCACCTTTAAAGGTGGGATTCTTCTACTGAATGAAGATATAACATTACTTTACTTCCTCTACATGCTCGAAAAACGATGGATAAGAAACCGCAATACATTCTGCGTCATCTAAAACTACAGCTCCATCTGTTATAAGTGCTGCAACAGCGCCCATCATTCCTATACGATGATCACCATAGGTTTGAAGGCTAGCACCACGTAATGGGGTTGGTCCTTGAATAACCATTCCATCCTCAGTCGCTTCAATATTAGCACCTAATTTTTTCAATTCATCCACTACAGCCGTTATCCGATCTGTTTCCTTCACTTTTAATTCCTCGGCATCCTTAATAATAGTTTTGCCGTTTGCCTGCGTTGCTAATAAAGCAAGGATCGGGATTTCATCAATTAGACGAGGAATAATATCTCCCTCAATTGTAGTTCCTTCTAATGTTGATGTTTCGATTGTAATTGTTGCTGTCGGCTCTGATTGGCTATCTTCATTCGGCATAACAGTTATCGATGCGCCCATATTATGAAGCACTTCGATGATACCATCTCGTGTTGGATTAATTCCGACATTTTCTAGCGTTATTTTACTATCCTCACAGATAGCTCCTGCTACTAAGAAAAAGGCTGCAGATGAAATATCACCTGGTACAGAAACATGCGTCCCTGTTAAAGTTTGCCCTCCTTTTAATGAAATAACACCATCCACCTCATCAACCTTGGCACCAAATTGACGTAGCATTCGCTCAGTATGATCTCGAGATACTTCAATTTCTCGCACAATTGTAGTACCTTCTGCTCGTAAACCAGCAAGTAAAACAGCTGACTTCACCTGCGCACTTGCAACAGGCATATGGTAATCAATAGCTTGTAATACTGTACCTTGAATGGCTAATGGCGTATATTGTCCATCTGCCCTTCCAGTAATGTGTGCACCCATTTGACGTAACGGATCAATAACACGGCGCATCGGTCGCTTTCCAATAGACGCATCCCCTGTCATTACTGAATGTACAGTAGATCCAGCTAGAATTCCTAACATTAAGCGTGTCGTTGTACCAGAATTCCCTGTGTATAGTACCTCTGTAGGCTCTTGCCACCCCTCTATACCTGGGCTATCGATGGATACATTTGTTCCTTCTACGTCAATCTTCACACCGAGCTTGCGGAAGCAATCAATTGTACTTAAACAATCCTCACCCAATAAAAAGCCGTCAACTGTTGTTTTACCCGTTGCAATAGCTCCAAACATAACGGAACGGTGAGAGATAGATTTATCACCTGGAATCGTTAAAGTCCCTTGTAAGGAAGGCTTATCATATTGTAATACTTTTTCACTCATCGTTTTCTTCCCTCCAATATGAAGATAGAAAGCGCCGTAATTCCGACGCTTTCTTCCAAACAGGCATTTCTTTGCCTATGAAATATATGTTTCATAATTAGCACGCTTTTGTATACACGCTGCTGCACGTTCACGGTCACTTTCACTTTGTAAGCTAATAACAAGAATCCCGAAAACGTCTTCTCGTGACTCTACGATACGTAAATTTGTAATACTAATCGCTTCGTCTGCAAGTAAGCCAGTCACCTCAGAAATAACCCCCGGATAGTCAGGAACGTCAACATATAAGTCAAATGATGTGAACATTGCGCCTGCACTAATCGGTAATTCATCTCTTAGCTCTTTAGCAACCGCAAAGTATGTTTCTATGTCATCCGAGCTACCATTGAAAAGCAGCTCCTTAACGCGACTCATTTCTTTTTCCCAGCCTTCTAGCTGTGCAATAAGCTCATCTCGATTTTGTAATGTAATATCTCGCCATAAAATCGGATTGGACGAGGCAATACGCGTCACATCACGGAAGCCACCTGCAGCAAGTGAACGTGTCATCGGATATTCCCCATTTTCTCCGCCCAACTGATGCACAAGGGAAGCAGCAATTACATGTGGAAAATGACTAACTACAGCTGTCATATGATCATGCTCACGAGCAGATACACTTACAACCTTTGCATGTGTAAATTTTAATAGACTTTCAAGCTGTGCCATATTAACAATTTCTTCACCCGCTAGCGGTGTTAGCATATAATACGCATTTTCAAAAAGGTGAGCCTTGGCAGCTAAAACACCACTTTTATGTGAGCCTGCCATTGGATGTCCTCCAATAAAGGTAATACCTAGCTCACGTAGTTCCCCAGCCTTTTGCATAATCTTCTTTTTTGTACTACCTGTATCTGTTACGATTACTTTATTTTTTAACGGCCATGTTTTTAATTGTTCCATCCATTCAAGCGTTGCGTTGACGGGAGTTCCAAAAATGATAACATCTACGTCGGCCGCCACTTCTTTTGGATCTGTCACAATATCATGAACAATATTTAACGTTTTCGCATGTTCACGAGTTTTCGCATCCATATCATAGCCAATAATTTTTGTTTCTGGTGCCTTTTGTAATGCCAAGGCTATTGAGCCTCCAATTAGGCCTAGCCCTACCACGAGCACGTTGCGTGTCATGCAAAAACTCCTTGCTCTTTTAGGACGTTTTCAAGGTGACCTAACAATGCTTCATTTTGAGCTTCTGTTCCGATTGTCACGCGGATAAACCCAGGTATTCCTAACGCACTTCCACTGCGGATTATAAAGCCTCGTTTCATTAGCTCATTGAAAACAACATCACTATCAGCATTCGTATTAAAGAAAATAAAGTTCGTATCAGAAGGGAAGTATTTCAAACTATGCTTTTTGCAAAATTCAACATATTGTTTTTTACCTTTTTCATTTGCTTCACGGCAAGCTTTTATAAAATCTTGATCACTTATAGCGATTGTCGCAACTGCTTGACTTAAAATTGTATTATTAAATGGCGATCTTACCGGATCTAATTTAGCAATCACCTCTGGTTGACCAATTGCATAACCAACTCGGAAAGAAGCAAGACCAAATGCTTTTGAGAATGTACGCAATAATAGTACATTTGGAAACTCATTAATTATAGGTAGAGTATCTTTGTGATCAGGATGCGTTACATATTCGATATATGCTTCATCTAATACTACTAGGACATCACTTGGTACTTTAGCTAAAAATGCACGCAATTCAACATCAGGAATCACAACACCTGTTGGATTATTTGGACTACAAACCCAAACGATCGACGTATTATCATCAATTGCAGCTATCATTGCATCTAGATCATGTGTACCTTCGACACAAGGAATTTTACGTACCTCTGCACCTTCTATTTCGGCATTGTGCCAGTATTGAGAGAAAGATGGGTCTGCCATCACTGTGTTTACACCTGGATACAACAATGCACGAGTAATAATTGCAATGATATCATCGGAGCCGTTACCAAAAAGAAGCTGTGTTTCTTTGACACCTAGATGATTTGCAACAGCTGTGCGTAAGCTTTGTGCATAGCCGTCTGGATAGATAGCGTGATTTACTGAATTATTTTGTAAATAAGCAGTTACCTTAGGTGAGCATCCAAATGGGTTTTCATTTGATGCTAATTTCACAACTTCTTGTAGGCCATATTCACGTTGTACTTCTTCAATCGGTTTACCAGGCTTATATGCTTGCATACCGTCCAATTGTTGTTTCCATTTCATCTTAAACATCTCCTCTAATTATTTAGCTTGGGCTAAATCTGGTCTTAACTTCACTGCATCATTGAGATACAAATGTTTTACATCTTTTTGTGCCACTTCCACATTCGCATGTATTAATACACGAATACAAAGTGGCAATGCGTTTGGCACGTCCATTTCATGAGTACACATGACAGGTACATACTGCCACCCGTCCATTAACCGTACAGCGCGTGCCGGAAATGCTGACGTAATATCAGGTGTTGTGGAAATTAGTATAGAAGCAATATCATTTACTTCCACATTATTGGCTGCTACTACTTCACGCACTAATCTCGCTGTCTCATCCCACACAAGCTCTGGCTTGTCAGATTCAATTGTAATTGCTCCTCTAAGTCCACGAATCATACAAGCACCTCCGCTAATAGCTGTCGGAATTCGGCATCTACTTCTCTGCATTCCGCTAAATCAATTGGTTGCACGAAAGGTTTACCAATTTTATCCAACAAAACAAATTGTAAAATACCATACTCCGCTTTTTTATCTTTCATTAAATACTCTGTTAACAGTTCAAAGGAATACTCTTTCACAGCTTCAAATGGATAGCCATTCTTCACTGCAAATTGCAAAAATGCTGTCGTGAAGTTACGGTCTAATTCACCATATCGTTCACTTAATAATAAACAATATACGAGACCAATCATTACAGCCTCGCCGTGCGCTACTTTTCCATAACCCGCTGCCGCTTCAATGGCATGCCCATAAGTATGACCTAAGTTTAAAAATTTTCGCACGGATTGCTCAGTTTCGTCCTCAGCTACTATTTGCGCCTTCACTTCAATTCCTTTTCTAAGTTGCTTCGCTAATTCTTCTGTACTGAAATGAATAACTGTCTCTGCAGCCATCAATTCCTCTAACCACGCTGCATCTGAAATCATTGCATGCTTTATCACTTCTGCCGTTCCTGAACGTACCTCGCGCTCAGATAAACTATCGATAAATATTGTATCGTAAATAACTCCCTCAGGTTGATAAAACGCACCAATCATATTCTTACCTAGTGGATGGTTTATTGCCGTTTTACCGCCTACAGCTGAGTCATGTGCTAAAATCGTCGTTGGGATTTGAATAAACGGCACCCCACGCATATAAGTGGCTGCAACAAAGCCTGTTAAATCACCTACAGCTCCCCCACCAAATGCAAAAATAAATGATTTACGTGAACATTTTTGTTCAAGTAAAAATGTTTGCGCTGCATTGTATTGTTCAAAGGTTTTACATGCCTCACCACCAGGTAAGATGAAAACCTCAAAATGATAAGGGAAATTAGCCTTGAAATAATCTCCTTGCGCCGCCCACACATTAGCATCCGTAAAAACGATGAGCTTGTCAGCTTTTTGAAGCTTTTCATCAAATTCTTTAACTGCTTCTGTTAAAAAATTATGACCAAGGACAACCTCATATTGATGTGATTTCGTCGCTACTGGTACTCGCATGAATTAGAACCCCTTTGTATAACGACGATGTTCGTCGATTTGAGCTTTTAGTTGAGGTAATTGATCGCTATGGAATTGTTCCAATATTGCATTAGCTATTTCCCAGGCAATAACGTGCTCAGCAACAACTGATGCTGCTGGTACTGCACAGCTATCCGAGCGCTCTACACTAGCTTTAAATGGTTCTTTCGTTTCAATATCAACACTTTGCAACGGTTTATATAGTGTAGGGATTGGTTTCATTACACCTCGTACAACAATAGGCATTCCAGTAGACATTCCACCTTCTAAACCACCAAGTCGATTTGTTGCGCGTGTATAGCCTTCTTCCTCTGACCAAATGATTTCATCATGTACTTCTGAACCTTTACGACGCGCCATTTCGAAACCAATACCAAATTCAACGCCTTTAAATGCATTGATAGATAGCATGGCAGCTGCTAATTTCGAATCTAACTTACGGTCATAATGAACGTATGAACCGACACCAGCTGGCATTCCTTCAACGATGACTTCAACAACACCACCAATTGAGTCACCTGCTTTTTTCGCTTCATCAATTGCCTCCACCATTTTTGCAGAAGCCTCTGGGTCAACACAATAGCAAGGATCTGCTTCAACAATGGTACGAATTTCATCTGCAGATTTCCCTTCCACTAAGGAAGTGTCTGCCTTAATACCAACGATTTCTGTTACATGTGCCACAATGGAAATGCCTAATTCATTTAATAGCGCTTTTGCAACAGAACCTACTGCTACACGAACAGTTGTCTCACGTGCAGAGGAACGCTCTAACACATTTCGTAAATCACGGTGTCCGTATTTCATGCCTCCTACTAAATCTGCATGCCCTGGACGAGGACGTGAAATTTGACGTTTGATATCTTCAGGATTCACATCTTCTTCTAACGGTTCTGCTCCCATAATTTTTGTCCAGTGTTTCCAGTCATCATTTGTGACTACGAGTGCTACGGGAGAACCAAGTGTTTGTCCGTGACGAACACCAGCGACTATTTCCACTGTATCCGTTTCGATTTGCATACGGCGGCCACGTCCATGTCCTCCTTGACGACGTTTTAAATCGTGGTTAATTTTTTCTGCTGTAATTGGTAAGAGCGACGGTAGGCCCTCAATAATTGTTGTTAATTGGGGTCCATGTGACTCTCCCGCTGTTAAGTAACGCATAAACGCTTTCTCCCTTCAACTCGCTAAAGTATGTATTTTTCACTATAACATATATTCTCTAAAAAAACAGTCCTTTTGCAAATGTCTTTTAAGACTCGTTTTAATTGTTTGTAAATTCAGAATTGTTCCAGCAACTTTCGTCATTTTGAAGTTTATCGGCTTTATGCTTAGGCTTAAATGGGCCGACACGATGTCAGTCATTTCGGTAATGCCATAGGACGTGGCGCTTCGCTTTCGCTACCAAAACACTTGCTGAATGATGTTAAATTAGAATATTCTGAACGATTTATTTGAAAGAAGATAGCTTCTTCATCTCCACATATTATTGACCTTCACCAATCAGTTAATTCCCTACCTAAGCTTTCGTTAAATTTTTGAGATTGAGCCTTACTGACCTTGATGCGAGATAGCTAATAAAAAATACGCTTTTTGCTTATAAAAAGCGAAAAGCGTACGATTCATCTATGTCTAAGATTTAAAAATATGTACATGACATTCATATAGTCTCTGTACGAATGCTTTTCTCATATTATTAATTAGTTTCGTCTATAGAAGAATGTATCCTCGACTTCAAACTCATAACGAGATGGATTAAAGATTTGCTCTGTTGATCCAACAAATAAAATCCCATCCTTGCGCAATGCTTTACTAAAATTAGTATAAATTTGATCTTTTGCTTCTTCAGTAAAATAAATCATCACATTGCGGCAAACAATTAAATCATAATTAGAATCGTAACGGTCATTAAGTAAATTATGCTTCTTAAAAGTCACACAACGTTTAATCTCATCCTTAACCCTATAAAAGGAACCTTCTTGCTCAAAATACTTGGCTTTAATATCACTTGGCACTTCTGCTAATGAGCGCTCTGGGTACACACCTAATTTCGCCTTTTGAATGACATTCTCATCTAAATCAGTAGCAATGATTTGAATTTGAGATAATGGCACTAATTGAGATAATACCATGACTAAAGAATAAGGTTCTTCACCCGTTGAACAAGCAGCACTCCAAATTTTTAAACGCTTATTAGATTGCAGTAATTTCGGAAATATTTTTTTCTGCAATACTTCCCAGCGCTTCCCATTGCGATAAAATTCGGAAACATTGATCGTCATGCGATCTAAAAACTCATTCATTAAATCACGATCTTGTTCAAGTACCCTTAGAAAGTCCACAAAATTACGATATCCCTTTTTCTCATACAGAGATGTTAATCGTCTTTTCATTTGCGCTTCTTTATATAGTGCTAAATCTATTCCTGTTTTCCGCTTTATACCTTCTATAAACTGTTCATAATCAGACATCGGTCTTCTTCCCCTCTAACGTCGTATTTCCATTATAGCGGAAAAGTGCCCTTCCTGAAATAGTCTTTCACAAGTAATCCCAGTTACTTAGATGAGTTTTGTTTTTCCTCTAACAATAACACTTTGGATTGCTCTAATTCTAGACGTAATTTCTCTGTCTCCATCGTATACGTTTCTAATCTGAGCTTTTCTAGCTCTACTTCCTTCTCAATAGCTTTTAATTTAAATTTTTGTTTTTTTGTATGTGTATCTGTAAAAATACCTGCTAAGCAAATAACTACTCCTGCAATAATCCCAGCCAATGCTATTGACATACGTCCACATCCTCTCATTAATAATAATTATACGGCAAAATGGAAAAAAAAGTTTCATTTTTCTTTTTATTCTTTTATCAATTTAGTTAAAATATTCTCTTCATTGATTATTTGTTACATCAACTGAAATACCATAATACCCGGTAAAGATACGGCATCATGTCCTATGATAAAATACCTTCGAGACTTACATTCTTTTGTACCAAGCAGCTCATCGGACGCCCCCAGGAAGCTTTGCTCTGTGCGAAAGCGAAGCGACAGCTACAAATGTTTTAACTGTGCGAAAGCGAAGCGTCAGCAACAAAGCCCCAGTCGGAACGGAAAACAGCCTCACGTCTTGGTATTGATCCAGTTATTCACATGAAAAATGAAGGCAGTTAGTTACCACCTTCATTTTTTAGTCTCCTAAACTTCTACTTTATAATCCTTTAAATCTTCTCTCAGTTTTACCTTCATAAATTTTCCTACAGAAGTTTTCGGTATTTCATTTAGAAATACAACGTCATCAGGAATCCATGTTTTATGGAATTGAGATTGCAAATCTTCTAGTAGCTCTGATTTCGTAATGGAATCTTTAAATTCAGGCTTTGGTACAACACATGCTAGAGGGCGTTCAATCCATTTTTCGTGAGGGATTGCTATAACAGTAGCCTCAAACACTTTAGGATGTGACATCAATGCATTTTCAAGCTCTACTGATGAAATCCATTCTCCACCGCTTTTAATTAAATCTTTTGTCCGATCTGTAATTTTGATATAACCATCTAATGTCACTACAGCAATATCACCTGTGTAGAGCCAGCCATCTTTAAAGGCTTCATTTGTTCGTTCATCGTTATAATACTCGGCAGCAATCCATGGACCCTTAATTGTTAATTCACCCATTGTTTGGCCATCCCAAGGTACTTCACCGTTTTCATTAACTACGCGTGTCTCAATGAGCGGCACTGTTATTCCCTGCGTAATACGAACATCCATTTTTTCATCCATCGTATAATCTTGCATATGTGTTAAATACGTCGATAAGCTAACAAGTGGCGATGTCTCGGTCATACCGTAGCCCGTCATGTAAGGAATTTTAAGCTCCTCCTCAAAGCCACGCACTAGACCGAGCGGCGATGCTGAACCACCACATACAATCAACCGTATAGAAGACAAATCACGAGGATTTTTGCGTTGCTCCTGTAATACCCCAAGCCAAATTGTAGGTACTCCTGCAGTCAACGTAACCTTATATGTTTCAATCAAATCAAGTAATAGCTGCGGTGTAAACATTGGCCCAGGAAGCACCTGTGTTGCACCAAATAATACACCAGCAAACGGAAATCCCCACGCATTCGCATGAAACATTGGTACGACAGGTAGTAAAACATCAGCCTCACCTACTGCAATACTATCGGAGATTCCTGCTGCCATAGTATGGAGGACAATACTACGATGAGTATACACTACACCCTTTGGCATTCCTGTTGTTGCACTTGTGTAGCACATGCCAGCAGGTGTATTTTCATCTAAATCATCTGGGAATCTAAAATTATCATTCGCCTCTTCAAGTAATGCCTCATAAGAAAGAGCATTTGGTAATGGGATGTTTTCTAGCTCGACAGCATCTCCCATTACGATAAATCGCTTTACCGTTTTAAGCTGTGAGACAATCGGTGCAATAAGCGGAACTAAGTTATCATCAATTAGTAATATTTCATCTTCTGCATGATTAATAACATAAGCAATATGCTCAGGTGCTAGTCGAATATTAATCATATGCAAGACAGCTCCCGCGCATGGTACTGCAAAATATGCTTCTAAATGGCGGTGGTGATTCCAAGCGAAGGTACCTACTTTCATACCTCGCTCCATTCCTAGCTTTGTAAGGGCATCAGCTAGTTTACGAGTTCGTTTTACATATTCTTTATAAGTTAATTCGTGAATTGTTGTAGGGCTTGTCCGCGAATATATTTTTTTCGCATGAAAAAATCGTTCTGCTCGATCCAAAAAACTTGTTAATAATAAAGGTGTATCCATCATATGCATAAAAACGCTCCCCTTTGTTCATAAATTTTTGAATCGCCCAATATTGACTACTACGACCAATAATTACATACGAGATCAATTATGAAAGAAGTTAAATTTTCAGCTCGCTATCCGCAGACAAGCATCTCTTCACTTCAGAGTTTCACGAAGGCGCAATAACAGGATGGTTTTAGCCTTCGCTTAAACTCTAAGCTGTGTAGAGCCTAGCTTATTAAGCTAGAGTCGAGCACCTTTATGTTACCTCTATTTCGGCTGCATACGAATCGCGCCGTCTAAGCGGATTACTTCACCATTTAATAAACCATTTTGGATAATACTTTCGACCAATAGCGCATATTCTGATGGTTTCCCAAGTCGTTTAGGGAATGGAGTCATTTGGGCAAGCGCTATTCTTGCTGGCTCTGGTAACGATGCAAACATTGGTGTTTCTACTATTCCTGGTGCAATAGTCATAACTCGTACACCAATTTCAGCAAGCTCCCTGGCAATCGGCAAGGTCATCGCTGCCACCCCTCCTTTTGACGCACTATATGCAGCTTGTCCTATTTGCCCATCAAATGCTGCCACAGATGCAGTATTAATAATAACGCCACGCTGACCATCCTCATTTGGCTCATTATGTTGCATCTTCTCTGCTGCAAGGCGAATAACATTGAAAGTACCAATTAAATTTACAGAAATCACCTTTTCAAATAAATCAAGGGCATGTACACCACGCTTTGAAAGTACTTTTTTTGCATCAGCAATTCCCGCACAATTCACTGTGACGTTAATGGACCCAAATTTCGCCACTGCTTGTTCTAGCCCTGCCGCTACATCAGCTTCTTTTGTGACATCTACACGGGCGTACTGGACATTCTCCCCTAACTCCCCTACTAGTGCATGTCCTCGCTCGTCATTAAGATCAAAAATTATTGCTTTGCCACCCTCTGCAACAATTTTACGAACAGTCGCCTCTCCTAAACCAGATGCTCCCCCAGTTACAACTGCTATTACTTCTTTCATCAAACACAACCCCTTTTATATTTTCTCTATAATAGTGGCATTCGCCATTCCCATACCTTCACAAATCGCAAGTAAGCCATAACGTAAATTTTCTCGTTCCATTCTGTAAAGCATCGTTGTTAATAGCTTTGTACCTGTCGCTCCTAATGGATGCCCTAAAGCGATTGCTCCTCCATCTGGATTTAATTTATTTGGATCTGCTCCAATTTCATGCAACCAAACAAGTGGCACTGGCGCAAAAGCCTCATTCACTTCATACGTATCAATTTCCTCTATCGTAAGACCTGAACGTTCTAGCGCTTGTCTAGTTGCTTCAATTGGACCAGTTAGCATTAACGTCGGATCTGAACCAACAACAACTCTTGTAACAATTTTAGCAAGCGGTTGGATACCAAGCTCCTGTGCCTTTTCCAAAGACATTATAACTACCGCCGAGGCACCATCACTCATTTGACTTGCATTACCGGCTGTAATCACACCATCTTCCTGGAAAACAGTTTTAAGCCCATTTAATTTATCAACTGTCGTTTCTGCGCGAGGTCCCTCATCAACAGAAAATGTTGTAACTGAGCCGTTTTCTTGCGTAACTTGAACAGGCAGTATTTCCTTTTTAAAATGTCCTGCCTCAATTGCAGCTAATGCTCGTCTATGACTATTGTAAGCATAGTTATTTAGCTGTTCCTTTGATAAATTCCATTTTTCTGATATTTTCTCGGCTGATAACCCTTGATGAATAATTGTAGAGTTGTCATGTAATCGTTTACCTGCGTGGGCACCATTCATGTTAGACCCCATTGACACCCTCGTCATGCTTTCAACCCCACCAGCAATAACAATGTCCATATCTCCCGCTAAAATAGCCTGGGCGGCGAAATGTACAGCCTGCTGACTTGAGCCACATTGACGATCGATTGTCACACCTGGGACACTTTCCGGAAAGCCTGCCATTAATAATGCAGTACGAGCTATATTTGCTCCCTGTTCAGCAGTTTGCGTTACACAGCCAAAAATTACATCCTCAACCTGGTCCTTGTTGATACCTGCACGTTGCACTACTTCTTGCAGAACATCTGCCGCTAAGTCATCTGCTCTAACATTGCTTAATGACCCTTTACTCCTGCCAACCGCTGTACGAACAGCTGATACAATCACTACTTCTCTCATAAAATAACCCCTTTGTACTGTTATCTCTCTCATTTCCTATCATCCAATGTATTTAGATGTTAGGAAATATATTCTTGATTATTAAGCTAATCAATTATGCCTCGGCATAATTGCCGCTGTCGCTTTGCTTTCGCGCAGAAAACATTTGCCGCTGTCGCTTTGCTTTCGCTACAGATAAACAATGCGTCTGGAATCGGCTTTGTGCTTAGACCAGCATGAGGCAGACACGATGTCGGTCATTTCGGTAATACCCAGGATGTGCCGTTTTTACCAACGCAGGTCAATTAGCCGTAAAAGCATGGATGCGATGATTTTAGGCAAACATCCTTTTTTAACCCCTTTCCGATTTCCATGACACCCGACTTAATTATCAGAATATTATATCTTTTATTCTACATGACTAAGAAGTATTTAACAATTTCTATATGTATCTAGAAGATTCTATCCATTTCAGAAGGTATATTTTTAATCCTTGGGTTCTATCTGTCACACTAATAAAGCTAACGGCACTCTTTTTAGAACAAAAAAAGCAATCTCAAATTAAATTGAGATTGCTTTTTAAATTAGCAAATTAAATTAAATCTTCGCCGAAGAATAAGCCGATTTCACGCTCAGCAGAAGCAAGTGAATCAGAACCGTGAATGATGTTGTGAGAAACAGTTGTTGCGTAGTCACCACGGATTGTACCTGGGTTAGATTCTTCAGGTTTAGTCGCTCCCATCATTGTACGAGCAAGCTTAATTACGTTTTCGCCTTCCCATACCATAGCGAATACAGGACCAGAAGTGATGAAATCAACTAATTCACCAAAGAATGGACGCTCTGCATGTTCTGCATAGTGCTTTTCTGCTAATTCTGTAGGAATTACCATTAATTTAGCACCTTTCAATACAAAACCGCGACGTTCAAAACGATCTACGATATCTCCTACTACTTGACGTTCTACGCCATCAGGCTTAACCATTAAAAAAGTTTTTTCGATTGCCATGTTTAAAACACTCCTTAAGTTCGTATAACAGGTTTTACACCTACCGATAAATATTAACAAAAAATGAGCCGTTGTACAACAAAAAGCTAGAATTTACGCTTTCCCATAAATAAAGCGACATCACGTAATTTTTTCTTGACGGGATGTTTTGGTAATGCATCTATTTCCTGTAATGCCTTTTTTAAATATTTATCACTCATTTTATTAGCTTGCTCAATCGCGTCGGATTTACGCACATACTGCAGCATATTTTGACGCTCTTTTTCCGTCAATGTGCCTGCAAATACTTTTGTCAAATAAGGTTTCATCTCGGGATCATCTTTTAACATTAGAATCGGCAATGTAATATTACCTTGTAGTAAATCACTACCTGCTGGCTTTCCTAATTCTTTATCTGTTGCCATAATATCTAAAACATCATCGATAATTTGGAAGCTCATGCCTACAAAATAGCCAAATCGTTTCAAATGTCTCACCGTTTTTGGATCGACACCTGCTGCCACTGCACCAAGTTCACAACTAGAAGAAATCAGTAGTGCCGTTTTTCGTTTGATTCGTCTAAAATAATCCTTTAATCCTTGATCTAATCTAAATTTATCTTCGATTTGAATAACTTCACCGTTACAAATTTCCACCATTGTACGTGCTAAAATTTGATGAACTAATGGGTCTTCAAGCTTTGTAATATATTCAAGTGCACGTGCAAAAATAAAATCGCCCGTGTACATTGCAACTCTATTATTCCATTGTGATTTGACAGTCGGGCGTCCTCTTCGCATATTGGAATCATCAATTACATCATCATGCACAAGTGATGCCATATGAATAAGCTCTACTGGCACGGCTACATCTTTCATCTTTTCGATATCATATTCGCCAAATTTCGCGCCAAGCAACACAAAAATTGGTCGTATCCGTTTGCCACCAGCTTGCAATAAATGGAGAGAAGCATCATTGATCAAACATGAAGAAGAATTTACCGCTTTTTCTAATTCTTTTTCAATGATATCGATATCTGATTTCAAATCGGAATAGAGTAGTTTTAACTTCATCTTTTCCACGTGTGAAAACCTTCCCCCATTAACGTACTTTTTTTAAGCCCATATGCATTGCCGCAGCACCGCCACTGTATGCTTTATACGTTACTTTTTCTAAACCTGCCTGCTCAAACAATGCCGCTAACTTCTTCATACCTGGGAAATCATTTGCTGATTCCTGTAGCCAAGAATACTCTTTATAGCTTTTTGCAAATATTTTACCAAATATCGGCATTATAAATTTAAAATAGAAACGGAATAGTTGTCGATAGCCTGGAATTTCAGATTGTGATGTTTCTAAACAAACAACCATTCCCCCTGGTTTTACAACACGATTCATTTCCTTTAAAACTTGTAAATAATCTGGTACATTGCGAAGTCCAAAACCAATTGTTACATAATCAAATGTATTGTCTGGGAAAGGTAACTCCATAGCATTTCCATGTATTAGTTCAATTTGTGGGTATGGCTTTACCTTTTCCTCGCCTACCTTCAGCATGTTTTTACTGAAGTCTACCCCTTTTACTTCTCCGCCTTCACCAACTGCCTCGGCTAATGCAATTGTCCAATCTGCCGTACCGCAGCAAACATCTAGTGCCTTCGCTCCAGGTTTTACTGCCATGTGCTTCATCGCATCATTGCGCCAGCCTACATGCATCTGGAAACTAATAACACCATTCATTTTGTCATAGTTTTGCGAAATACTTTCAAATACTTCATGCACGTGCTCTTCTTTCGTTTTAGCCATTTGAAAAACCTCTCTTATCCATTAGTAGAAGCAATGGATGCCTCTACACGTGCTTGCAAAGCTTGTTTAACATCACTTTGTAAAAACGATGCATCTTCTATAACCTGTAACAGCTCTGTTTTTAATTGCACAATTTTATCCTTTATGACGTTGCCATAGGTCGCTCCAGCAGATTTTGCACTTTCTTCAAGAACATTACTCATTAAAGATACTTGTCCATTTTGATATGTCGACAATTCTCTTTCTAAACGCAAAATCAATAAACTCTTCTCCACCATTGGAATGTAATTACCAAAAGAATAGAGCTCAAAAAATTTTGAGATTAGTCCTGATTCAATGTTTGTTATTGAGGCAAACCATTGTTCGTTTGATCGTTTTTCTGCCTCATATACTTTAATTTGGTGTTCACAACGTGCCACAATCCCTTGCGACAAACTTCGGATTAATGCGACATTTCCCGACATCGCTAATATCTCATAATAACGACCACTATAAAAGTCTCCAGCTAATACGGTTAGCTGCTGTTCTTTTGATGTGGCGTTTAATTCTTTAATATGATCGTGAGCCGTTAAAGCAGCGTACACAATTCCAACAGTGATTGCAGCTTCTCTTTCCTCTTGTTGCCACTCTTCTCCATTAAAAAAAGGAACTAACAAGTAAAATAATTGATTTTCATCGAGCACAGGCAACCCTGTGTATTTTTGCAAAGTTCTATGACGAACATCCATGAAAATCTCTGTTTTTAATTGTGCAATTGAATTTTGAATGTATGTTGCATTCATAGACCTTACTCCATTTCACTTTCAAATACGTTAGTTACTTCATGACCTAACGCTTGCTTACTGAGTCATTATAGCATACGCGACGATTCGGAATAAAAAGTTTTTGCTTTATTCAACATGATAGGCAGAAGAGCATTCTCGTTAAAAAACGGAAGAAATCCAACTGCCTATTAACTATGCCTCGGCATAATTGTGTCCGGAATCGACCGGAGGCTTTGGGCCAACACGATGTTGGTCACTCAGGCGTTTTCACAGGATGTGAAGTTCTTAGCCTGAGTTCATCTTTTCTGCAAATGTCTTTTGTACCGAAAACGTAGCGATTGGTACAGCTGTTTGGACACCCACTGAAAGATGTTAAAATTGGAGCGAAAACATTACTAAGTTTTACACATCTAGTCGATTTATATGTGCCACTACTAAATTGCATAGACATGAAACCATTCTTTAAGCACTTCTGAATGTAATTTCGCTCTATTACTTTTTAGCTTCGCTATTTATAACACCGTGAGCCGTATGAATCTGTGCTTTCCCACGAATTTTCATGGCAGATGTATGTTCGGTAAATTGAGCAATCATAACTTCTCCAGCATCTAATTTTTCAGAATGATGGAACTTTGTATCTGTACCTCGTGTTAAACCGATCACATGAACGCCATCTTCCTCTGCTTGAATAACAATATAATCTTGAGCCATTGTCTGTACACTCCTTAAATCCGAAAAATTCTTAGTCCATCATAACATAATTAGACACTCAATTTAAGACATTTGAATAAATGATAAAACTTCTCTACGTTTTACTTCATCTTCTTCGTAAATGCCACGTGCAACCGATGTCACAGTTTTAGATCCCGGCTTCTTAAGTCCTCGCATAGTCATGCACATATGCTCCGCCTCTATCACTACATAAACGCCTTTCGGAGAGAGCATTTCCATAATTGTCTCTGCCACAGAAGAAGTAATTCGTTCCTGTAATTGTGGACGACGAGCAATGGTTTCTACTGCACGTCCTAATTTACTTAGTCCAGCAACAATGCCATCGTTTGGTATGTATGCGACATGAGCTTTCCCGTAAAAAGGTACTAAATGATGCTCACACATCGAATAAAACGGAATGTCCTTTACAAGTACTAATTCCTCGTGATCTTCATGAAACACTGTTTTAAAATAATCTTTTGCGTCTTCATGTAAGCCACTAAACATTTCTGCATACATTTTTGCTACACGTTTCGGTGTATCGAGTAAACCTTCACGATTTACATCTTCACCCACCGCTTCTAAAATCATTTTTACTGCTTCTTCTATTTTCAATAAATCAATATTCGACATCCGTAAAAACCCTCCTGCGTATCAATACATTACACATTTCCTTATGCATCGTAGCACATCCAAAAGGTAAGCGCAAAACGACTTACTTGATTCAAAAGAAATTCATCGCTATATGAGCAAAATAGCCACTTTTTGCTTTCTAGTTAGAAGCATATATTATAAATTGTGGCTCATTACAATAACGTTAGGTTGATTTCCTTTCCGACTGTGCGCTTTACTGGGGGCGTCGGGGCAACAACTGGATTTTGTCTGTATGAAAGCGTAGCGGCAGCGGCAGGATGTTGGCCACGAAGGCATTATCACAGGACGTGATGCTACTAGCCTTCGTTCCTCTACCCGCTTCGCTGCGCTCTGATCTGTAGCGTTGATTCTCGAGAAGTCGCCCTATCTTCACTCCAATCAACTAAATATATGGTATAAGTTTCAACAAAATATATCTCAACTTTTAAGGATATGCCTATTGTGCTTATGATATCTATAATGATTATATTTACATTTATTGCATCTATCTATGTACTATTAACTTTTTTAGCTATGTGCGCAACTTTTCGTAGTGGCACGGTATTATTGAGTCACATAGGCTTTAACTTCTTTCAGCGGATGTATGGACAACCGTTAAAAGAAGTTAAAAAGAGCAGCCTCCATGTTTATTTACATGAAGACTGCTCTATGTAACTACTAGACGTGTATTATTTTACAGCATCTTTAAGCGCTTTACCTGGTTTGAAAGCAGGTACCTTGCTAGCAGCGATTTCGATTTCTTTACCAGTTTGTGGGTTACGACCTTTACGAGCCGCACGTTCACGTACTTCAAAGTTACCAAAACCAATTAATTGTACTTTGTCACCCTTTGCAAGAGCATCTTGAATTGTATCAAATACAGCTTCAACTGCTTTAGAAGCGTCTTTTTTAGAAAGACCTGCAGCTTCAGCAACAGAGTTTACTAATTCTGTTTTATTCACACCATTCACCTCCTCTCAAAGGGTCATGAACCAATTCTGTAAAAAGATTAACACATAGAAAACCGCTACGCAACTGTATTCATACATGATTATAACCAAAAAATACGTTTTTCACCCAAAAAACAAAAATAACAGGACTTTTCGCATAAAAACGAAAAGCCCTGTGGTAATTTTTTGTGCTTTATTTTTCATTTTTTCACTACAAAATAAATGTAACTAATCCTCTATCACCCTCGTTCACCATACGTTCAATTGTTTGTCGCATCCGTTTTTTGGCTGTAGATGGAACAGCATCCATTTTATAGCGTATTCCTTCTTTTAACACTTCATGTAGCGGAGTTCCAAAAAGCTGTGTATTCCATAAAGCGTCACGATCATGTAGATAAGCATGATTTAAATCCTTAAGCAGTTGTTGACTATGGAATTCAGAACCAATTAGTGGCGCGAATTCTGATTCCATATCTACACGAATGATATGATATGATGGCGCTTTTGCCTTCATACGTACACCATAAAAATTATTTTGTTTAATGAGTTCTGGTGCTGTTGGCTCAAATTCCTGCATCATCGGCAATGTTACACCATAACCAGTCGAATCTGCTTGACTAATAGCAGTTTTAAAGCGTTTTTGAGCCTCTTTTGCTTCTGCTGCCTCTTTAATAAATAGTAGCCAATCTCGCTTCGTCTCAATCGGCTCATCTAGCCATTCATTGCAAACCGACTTATATAGCTCGCCTTGTAATGACACTCGAATGACTGCGGTCCCGATACCAGCATCCACATGTACCACTTCGCTCTGGTCAATAAAATCAATGGCTTTAAAGGCATCTGACGCCTGCTGTACATCTCTTATTTTCATAATAGATGACAATACTTCTTCCATCGAGTCAATTAACGCAACATTCAATGGGTGTGTTGCATCTAAAACATCTAACCAATCTGGTTTTTCTACCTCAATTGTTCGAACTGGAAATTCAAATAATGCTTCTTGCAAAATATACTGAATATCAGATGCACGCATTTGATCAATAGAAGTAGCAATTACCGGAACATTATAGCGCTCAAATAACTCATTTCGAAGCTGTACGGTTTCCTCACGTGCTGGCATTTGGCAATTTAGTACAATAACAAAAGGTTTTCCAATATCCATTAATTGTTCTACAATTTCCTCTTCAGCCTTCTCAGCCGCACGACGACTTATACCATTTACCGTGCCATCTGTTGTTACAACAATTCCAATATTGGCATGGTCACGAATTACTTTATCTGTACCTATTTTCGCCGCTTCTTGGAACGGGATAGGCTCTGTATGCCAAGGTGTATGGACATATTTTGGTCCATTTTCATCCTCATAGCCCTTTGTCCCTTCAATGATATAACCAACGCAATCTGCTAAACGAATTTGGAACGTCATTTCATCATCACCGACAGCAATACGTGTTGCTTGGGCAGGCACAAACTTCGGCTCAGCAGTCATAATGACTGGCCCCGGTGAGCTTTGTGGCAACTCGTCTTGTGCACGCATTCTTTCTGTTTCATCCACAATATTTGGTAACACGACTGCTTCCATAACCTTTTTTACAAATGTTGATTTACCTACACGTACTGGACCGACAACACCAATATAAACATCGCCATTTGTGCGCTCTGCAATTTCTCTAAATACTGCTTCACTCAAGGTTTCTGCCTCCTTTATCTACGCTTTTTCACTATATGCGAGCTTATAGATAAATATGAAAAGCTCCTCACAAATGTAAGGAGCTTAATGACTAATCTTTTTTAGTTTTGGATTCCGACTCTTGAATTGCTTTTTCTGTAGCTTTTTCTCTAGCTTTTTTTGCGTCACTATTATATGAGTCCATAAAATAAATTGGCTCACCCTTATCGTCTACCGTATAAGGTATAGAATAAGCAGGTACAACTGGATATTTATCGACAAGTAGCTGACGAATATCATCTCCAGGCTTCACATCAAGCTTGTCTTCTTTTAGCAGTTGACCTAAATCGATTGAATAGTCGACATGCATTTCACCATCGCCTGTCATAAATATCGGTAATTCGGTACCAGAATAAGGGCTTTTCACAGTAACTTCTTTTTTATAGCCCAATTCTTCAAAGTTAATTTGAAATACATTATCTGAAGTTGCACCTTTTATCGGTAAATATTGAGTAGAAAGTTTACGAATATTAATTTCACGAATTCGCTCTGCAGCATTTAAATCTACCAATTTTACTTTAGCTTCATTCTCAGGATCCCAAATAATATACTGGTAAATTCCACCCTTTTCGTAAGCGTTCCCTGGAATTTGTGCAAGATATTTTGGCATTAGTTTTTCAAAATCAATTAAATACTTTATATATATATCTGTATCTAGCTCACTATTTTTTATTGGAACTAGTCCACCAGTTGCTTCGCGGTATTCATTAACCGCACGCTGAACCGCAGCTAATTGGTCAGCATCAGGCACTGATTTTGCCGCTTTTTCATCTTCTGGATATGCACAACCTACTAGAAGTACAGCAGTTAGTACTACCAAAAGAAAAGCACTTAGTTTTTTCATGTCACTTCCACCTCATCATTTTTATGCAGGCCATGTTGCTACAATTAGTACCATTAAAAATGTGCCAAGCCCAAATAGTATGTATGCAATTAAATTTACGATTGTACGTAAAAAACCGTTTGAAACCTTATTACGAGCTAAATAAATTAAACCAACAGATATTATCAAAAAGCCGATACAATAAAATGATACCCACATTATATCAAGCGCTGGCAAATGTGCTAACGGACCCATTTAAGACAACCACCTTTCTTCAATGTCACGAAACAATCAAAATATATTATACTATGTCCTTTCGCTAAAAAGAAATAGTTGTCCGGTAACTATCAATCAATTATGCCTCGGATGCCTCGGCATAATTCCGTGACATCCGCCGGAGGCTTTAGGCCAACACGACGTTGGTCACTCAGGCGTTTTCACAGGATGTGAAGCTCTTAGCCTGAGTTCCTCTATTTCAGCGGGTGTTTGGACACCCGCTGAAAAGTAGCTTAAATCCGCATCATACCACCTCCTATAGAGGTAGAAGTTATATGGACAACTTTTAAAGCTTTATAGATTTTTCAACTAAAATCACACAATAAGGTGTCTCAGCTATTCACTGAGACACCTCATTTATGTCCATTTTATGACAAAACTAATCAAATAGATCCTGCATATCGATATGAACCATTTTTATTCACTTTTATTCAATCAATTAGCCTTTAGCATAATTGCATCTGGAATCGGTCCTATATTTTCAAAATCAACTTACCTGTAAATATTATGATTAGTATATCATGTCATCGATTTCTCGCTTTTTCATACGCATCATTAATGCATCAACCGCTACTTTCGGTTCTATATCACTAAATAGAACACTATAAAGCGCAGTAGTTATTGGCATAGCAACGTCATGTTTCTCTGCTAGTTGATAGGCGGCTTTTGTTGTGCGTACCCCTTCAACAACCATTCCCATTTGGTCTAGTACCTCTGGCAGTTTCATTCCTTGCCCCAGTAAATTACCTGCGCGCCAATTACGAGAGTGCACACTTGTACATGTTACAATTAAGTCACCCATGCCTGTAAGTCCTGAGAACGTAAATGGATTTCCCCCCATTTTAACACCAAGACGTGTAATCTCAGCCAATCCTCGAGTAATAAGTGCCGCTTTGGCATTATCACCATAATTTAAGCCGTCTGAAATACCCGCAGCTAATGCGATTACGTTTTTTAATGCGCCACCTATTTCTACGCCAATCACATCTTTACTTGTGTAAACACGGAAAAATTGATTCATAAATAAATCCTGCACTTTTTCTGCGGCTTCAATGCTATCACAAGCGGCTGTAACAGTTGTCGGGTGGTGTAAGACAACTTCCTCCGCATGACTTGGACCCGAAAGTACAACAATTTCTTCAACAAATTCAGCTGGAAGACTTTCTGCTAGAATTTCTGAAATTCGTTTTAATGTATCGGGCTCAATCCCTTTCGATACATGAACAAACAGTACTTTTTTATCGAGTGTTGCTATCATTTTTTCACAAACTTCTCGAATAGCCTTAGTAGGTACGGCTACGACAATTGTCTCCGAATGAGCAACTGCTTTAGCAATATCACTTGTTGCATACAAATTTGCCGGTAACACCGTTTCAGGTAAATACTTCCTATTTGTATGCAGGTTGTTAATTTCTTCAGCTTGATCAGTTCGATGTGTCCATAAAAGTGTATCATGCCCATTTTCTGCAAGTACCATCGCTAGTGCTGTACCCCAAGAGCCTGCCCCTAACACACAAACTTTTTCCATTCAAAATCCTCCCTTGTTAAGAAAAGATAATTCACTCTTATAGTTACGAAAAACGCTAGAGAAAGGCTTACAACAATAAACCTTGCAAAGCATCTTATGGTAGACATTAGATAAATCATACTTTCCTTTCTTGTAAAAAGACGCCACCCAACAATTATTGTCGGGCTGGCGTATTGTATGTGTATATTTTTCCTAAGCACGAGCACGGGAAATTAAACGAATTGGCGTTCCTTCAAAATCAAATGTTTCTCGAATACGATTTTCTAAAAATCGCTCATAAGAGAAATGCATTAGCTCAGGCTCATTAACAAACACCACGAACGTCGGTGGCTGTATCGCAACTTGAGTAGCATAGTAGATACGAAGACGGCGGCCTTTATCAGCTGGTGCTGGATTACGTGCCACAGCATCCTCAATAACTTCATTAAGGATAGATGATTGAATTCGCATTGCATGATTTTCACTTACACGTTGTATAATCGGTAAAATTTGATGTACACGTTGCTTTGTATTGGCTGAAACAAAAATAATTGGTGCGTAGTCTAAGAATAAGAAATGCTCACGAATTTGTTGTGTAAAGACGTTCATTGTTTTTTCATCTTTTTCAATAGCATCCCATTTATTAACTACAATAACAATAGCTTTTCCTGCTTCATGTGCATAGCCTGCAATTTTTTTATCTTGTTCTTGAATGCCTTCTTCTGCATTTAGAACGACTAAAACAACATCAGAGCGTTCAATTGCACGTAACGCACGCAATACAGAGTATTTCTCTGTCGTTTCGTATACTTTCCCTTTTTTACGCATACCTGCAGTATCAATAATGACATATTCCTGATCATCATACTCATAAGGCGTGTCAATTGCATCTCGAGTAGTACCTGCGATATTACTTACAATAACGCGGTCTTGGCCTAAAAATGCATTTACTAACGAAGATTTCCCCACATTTGGACGACCAATTAACGAGAATTTAATGACCTCTTCCCCATATTGATCTTCATCTTCCTTAGGGAAATGTTTTGCGCATTCATCCAATAAATCCCCTAAGCCTAAGCCGTGCGAACCAGAAATTGGCCAAGGCTCACCAAAGCCAAGGGCATAGAAATCATAAATCATCTCGCGCATATCCGGGTTATCAATTTTATTCACTGCTAAAACGACCGGTTTTTTTGTTTTGTATAAAATTTTTGCAACTTGCTCATCAGCAGCTGTTACACCTTCACGACCATTTGTCATAAAGATAATAACGTCCGCCTCATCAATGGCAATCTCAGCTTGTTGACGAATTTGCTCTAAAAACGGCTCGTCCCCAATCTCAATACCACCTGTATCAATAATATTAAAATCATGTGCTAACCACTCTGCCGAACTATAAATACGGTCGCGTGTAACTCCTGGAATGTCTTCCACTATCGATACACGTTCTCCAACGATACGATTAAAAATCGTCGACTTACCTACGTTCGGACGACCTACGATGGCTACTACTGGTTTCGTCATCTGTACTTCATCCTTCCAACTTCTTGTCTTTCGCTATTATACACGAAAAATGCCATTATATCATATCATATCCATAAAAGAGTGCGCTATGTACAGTTCTGTTCATTTCTCTGGAATTTATTTCATCGTTACCTCTTAAATCTTGTGGTTCGATGTGGCTATCCTCGCTTTGACTTATTCTATCCATTTCTTTGATTCTACTATCCGGTTCCTCCATATAAAAAGCGAGGATACAAACTGCATCCTCGCTTGCCTTGTTTATTTAAAATTTTTCAGTTTATCGCCAATGACATCACCGAAAGAGAAGCCTGTGTTTTCTTCTGGTAATTCATAGTCGACTACTTCCTCTGCGTCAGGATTTTCAAGTAAATCCTTAATGCTCAATGCTAAGCGGCCATCTTCAGCATTAACGTCAAGCACTTTTACCTGTACATCCTGTCCTTCTTTTAGAGCTTCGTGTGGCGTGTTTATATGCTTATGCGCAATTTGCGAAATATGCACTAAACCTTCTACACCTGGGAAAACTTCCACAAATGCTCCAAATGAAGTAAGACGTTTTACTTTTCCATCTAGCACTGTCCCTTTAGCTGCACGCTCTTCGATGTGTGACCAAGGACCAGGAATCGTGTCCTTAATGGATAGTGAAATACGCTCATTTTCTGGGTCTACAGAAAGGACTTTTACCTTCACCTCTTGTCCTTCTGATAAAACCTCGCTCACATCACTCACATGTTCATGAGACACTTGTGAAATATGCACAAGGCCATCAATACCACCAAGGTCAATAAATGCACCAAATGAAGCGATACGCTGTACTTTACCATCTAAAACATCACCAGTTTTAATTTGGTTAATAACATCTTTCTTTTGAGTAGCTTTTTCAGCTTCCACTACAGCACGATGTGATAAAATTAAGCGATTTTTTTCTTTATCAAGCTCAACAATTTTGAAGCTAAGGGATTTGCCTTTATAGTCTTCAAAATCATCAACAAAGTAGTCTTCTACTAGGGATGCTGGAACGAAGCCACGTACTCCTAAATCAACGACAAGACCGCCTTTAACAATATCTTTTACTTCCGCTTCGAAAATTTCCCCAGCGTTGAATTGTTGCTCAAGTGTATCCCATGCTTTTGCAGCATCTACTTTACGTTTTGATAATACATAGTTTTCTTCTTCAACTTTTGTAATCATCAACTCCAACTCATCCCCAACAGAAATTACGTCAGACGCTTTTTCAATGTGTAAGCTTGATAGTTCACTTATTGGTACAATACCGTCAAATGGTGCACCTGGAATTGAAACAGTTACCGCTTTTTCATCAACTTGCTCTGCAATACCTTTGACGATATCACCTTCGTTAAACGTTTGTTCTGCATAGTTCATTTCTTCAGACATATGTAACCCTCCTTCGCATCTTCCCTTACTATTTTATTCGAAATTGAAGATAAAGACAAAAATAAATCCTTTAAATTCAAAAATTGTCTGAAATTTTAGGATTTATATCATTTTTTCTTGCGCTAATTTTAAAATGGCCTGTGCAGCTTCATCAATTGATAATGCTGTCGTATCTAAAAATGTGGCATCTGCTGCCTGAATTAGTGGCGATGCTTCACGCTCGCTATCCATTTTATCGCGCAGGGCAATTTCCTCTTGAAGCTTTTCGATAGAAGATTCAATTCCTCGTTTTTGATTATCAATAAAACGACGTCTTGCTCTCTCTTCTACAGTTGCAGACATAAAGATTTTTAGTTCTGCAGTCTTTAATACATGCGTAGCAATATCGCGCCCATCCATAACAACACCACCATTAGCCGCAAGTTTTTGTTGCTGTGCTACTAATAGTTCACGTACTTTAGCGTGGGCCGCTACTTGTGAAACAGATGAAGTTACCTCATTTGATCGAATTTCTGCCGACACATTCTTCCCGTCTAAAAAGACAAGTTGTCCTTCAGAAGAAGGCTTTAATTCAATTGTGCTAGATGCTAGCATTTCTGCTAATTTTGTTTCATCATCTAAATGTATGTTTTGTTGCATTGCTTTATACGTCACAGCACGATACATAGCACCTGTGTCGATATAAGTAAATCCAAGTGCCTCTGCAACAATTTTCGCGATTGTGCTTTTCCCAGCACCAGCCGGTCCATCAATCGCAATTTGAATGCTTTTTTTCATATTCTTCCCTACTTTCTATCACACCATATTGTATCATAAAAAAGCCCTCTTTAAGCAGAGGGCTTTCTTAAATCAAAAATACTACTCGATTTGAAGGTGTGTAAACTCCCTGCAAAATTTCATGGTATTTTCCACTCACCAATAGTGAATGGGAAGACCAATCAATTATGCCTCGACATAAATTGCGTCAGCAGGCTTTGGGCCAACAAATGTTTTTTCGCGAAAGCGTAGTGCTAACGTAGCGTCAGCGGCACGATGTTGGTCACTCAGTCGTTGCCACAGGAAGTGGCGTTCTTAGACTGAGTTCCGCTATTTCAGCAGTTAATTGGACACCCACTTTAAGAAGTTAATAAGCGTAAAAAATCAAGCATCAAAAGGATTTATTTCTTTACGACGATTCACTAATTGACGTTCAAAGCAGAAACGAACAATATGCTGTTGGTCTACATCATCAGTATCTGTTAATTGAATAGTCGCAATTTTTTGGTCATCATTTTCGAATATACGAACAACCGTCGCATCTGTGACCACGTATTTTGCATCCCCATTGGCAAAAGGTAAAACGATTGTTAACTTAACCTCATCATCATCTTGAAAAGCAATTGCCCCTTTCAAGGTCACTGCCAAACCACCTGCACTAATATCCGTTGTTACTAGCTGATATTTGTAATCCTTAAACTGTATCGCTACATCCACAGGTGTTTCCACACGTACATATTCACGACGTTGAATTTTGATAAAGTCATCTGCTTTTGGACAATGCAACATAATCATAGGTATATTACCAGCTTTACGTCCAATCACTTCAGTATTGAATGCAAATGAATGCTTATCCTCTGTGCGAAAAGTTGCTCTAAATTCAGATCCATCTATTAAAAAAGCGGTTTTCTTTGTGGCAACATTTATTGGATAATCGATATAAATAATACTTTCTTTTTGCTCTACAACTTTACAGCGGAATTTTTCAACACGTTCTGTATAAGTTGGTTCAAGTTCTAATTGAGTACCAATTTTTATTTCCATGAGCATCTCCCCGAACACAAATATACCTATATTATCGCATGAGATGCTCACTTTGGCTATATGAACTGGTAGTTTTTTCTTATATCAAGTTAAATATTCCACTTTTAAAACGTTGTGATTTTCAGCGTCAATAACAATTCTGAATGTTTCTTGCGCGTTTTTATCACGGACCGCAATTACCTCATAGCAAAGACGTTGTTCATATGAACCGTTATCAGTATAAATATTTCTTACTTCTTGTACTTTCACATCATCATCGAAGAAAGTTTTCCAATCAATTGGTTTTGCAGTTTGTGGTTTAATCGTCTCTGCCTGAATATATTCCATCGCATTTACACCAAGTAACTCGCCTGTATCCTTAGCAAGTTTTAATTGCACCCCATCTGCATAAACCAATGCATTATCGCCTGGGTGAACCCGTGCAAATGTCACATGCCATGCTTGATGGTTTTCACGAGATTCCACAAATGCAACATCACTCATTCCAAGTCGTTTTACATTTTCTTCAGCTTTTTTCATAATTTCATCTTGTGATAGCCTTGCTTCATCTACTGGACGTTCCACTAAATAGGATATTAAATGTCCACCCTTTTCTGTTAGATCAACATATCCTAAACGAATATCTTGGTGGAATTGGATATGATAAAACGGATATGGTGCAGTATCGCTACTTTTCGTTACAGTAAATGTTGCATCTTTTAAGATAGGGAATAATTGTTTTACTTTTTCCAATGCTTCTTTTTCAGTAATGACTGAATCTTGTAATGCTTTAAGCTCTATTTTTTTCTGCCAATCCGATTCACTTAATGTAAGTGGGAAGTCTTTTTCGCTGTAATCCTTTAATGTCTTTTGAACATTATCAAATGTTGTATTTGGGTTCTTAGTATCTACTTGTCGTAACCAGACATCCATCTTACCGTTGTTTTTATAAAAATCTACTGTTGCTGCTGACCAATCATCTGAGAGTGATTGTAAATTTGTAGAGATTTGTGGCATTTTTTCTCGCCAAGCTTCGTAATCACCTGTTTCAGCTGTTTTCTTTGCCTCATCTCCTAGACGCCCTAAGTAACTTAGCCAGTCGTTAGACATTTCCTGCCCGATAGGAATATTCGACATCGAAGATCGAACGTCAGAGCTTAGTCGCCAAACAGAATCTAACTCATTGTGAATGGCATTGTCATCCCGAAACAATAGAGATTGTGAAACAGATCGCTGTAAATGCGATAATTTCTCTGATGCATCCGTTAAATTATCTGTGTACTGAGCTAGCACAGTACGTTGTAAACTTACATTTTTTCCGTGCATATTAATGCTATATGCCCCTAAGCCAATAACTGCCGCAGTGAGTATAACGAGCATAGTTCTCATTTTTTTCCTCCTTCCTTATGAACAGAAAATGTGTTCACCAATTCGTTTAATTTGAGGTCGTGACCAAATCCACTTACTTGTAGCTGTTTTAGGATTAAAATAATAAAGTGCATTTTCTGAAGGATCCCATCCATTCATAGCATCAAGAACTGCTTCTTTTGCACGTTCATTTGGTTCAAGCCAAATTTGTCCATCTGCCACCGCAGTAAATGCTAGTGGTTGGAAAATAATACCTGAAATAGTATTTGGGAATTCAGGGCTTTCCAAACGATTTAAAATAACAGCCGCTACAGCCACTTGACCTTCATAAGGCTCTCCCCTAGCTTCACCATAAACCGCATTCGCCATTAACTGTATATCTCTGTCAGTATACTTTGGAGGTACTTGAGTTTTAGTCCCATTATTATTACTACTACCGCTACTATTACCTCCTCCTCCACCACCGCCAGTGTTTGTTTTCACTTGCCGTTCAAGTGGAATGCCACCATAATAAGTAAATTGATTTCCTGCATTTAATTGCGCTTTTACCCATCCTTCATCGTAATCTGAATAACCCGATAAAGCTTTTTTAGTTTTAGCGCCGGCTACCCCATCTACTGGTAAACCATATTTTTCTTGGAAAATTCGTAAAGCCCAATATGTGTTATAGCCAAATTTGCCATCAATTTTACTTTTATAAAATCCTAAGTATTGTAGCCTTGCCTGTAGCTCAATTACATCATCTCCATAAGCACCACGAGAAATCTGTTGCTCGGTAAATGCAATGGCGTCATTTTGCGGAATAGCAAATATACTAATCCCCAACATCAAGGCAAAAACTATGCTTACAAAACGCATTATCATCACTCCTTTTTTTCATAGCTTGAAACAAATGACTTATTTTATACATATCAATTTTGCCTCGGCAAAATTTCGTCTGGAATCGGCTTTGTGCTTAAGCCTGCTAAATGCAGGTCAATTAGCCGTTATCACATGGATGCGATGCTTTTAGGCTAACATCCTTTAAGAACTCCTTTCCGATTCCGCGACATCCACCAGAGGCTTTAGGCCAACACGACGTTGGTCACTCAGGCGTTTTCACAGGATGTGAAGCTCTTAGCCTGAGTTCCTCTATTTCAGCAATGTTTTCTGTACCGAAAGCGTAGCGACAGGTACAGGTGTTTGGACACCCGCTGAAAAGTAACTTAAATCCGTATTCATCTCACCACCTATAAAGGAGGAAGATTTCTGTAGCTGACGCTTTGCTTTCGCTACAAAGAACACTTGCTGAAAGAAGTTAAAAAATAGAAAAGCGCAGAAATCTTTTTTAGATTTCTACGCTTTATATTTTTTTATGCATATGCAAATGTTGTACTAGGTGATAGTGAGCGAGCTTGACTTTTCGTAGCCCAAACCACCACAAAAATAGCATAAAGGGGATCATTAAATATACCCAATATCCTTTGAATGATAAAATTGTATTATATAAAATGTGTAATACTACCGGTGCACATAACGCCATAGCAATCATTTCTTTCGTCTTTGCAAGCTTAGAAAACTTGGCACGTCCATAATAATAGCCCATTACAACACCGAACAAAGCATGACTTGATACTGGTAATAATGCACGCATAAATGCAGTATTCAAACCGAAAGAAAATAAATAAAGCACATTTTCTATCGTGGCAAAACCAAGAGATATACTTGCACCATACAGTATGCCATCATAGGGATCATCGAATTCTACATGATTGTAGATTGCGATTAAAAGTACAAACCATTTAAAAAACTCTTCAACTACACTAGAAAAAACTACATCTTGTAAATAAAGATAATGAAAGACCCCTTCCTCTGTTAATACATATTGTAAGAACAAGATCGGGAACGTTAAAAATGCGCCATACAAAAACGTTTGAAGTAAGGTTCTTCTTGGCTCCGTTGCCATCTGATTGCGCAAATAAAAGTAACTAAAAAGCGCTAGACCGGGAGCAATGGCAGCTGATAATAGAATGATCATGATGCCGGCTCCTTTCAAAAATCAATTTCGCCTTGACATAATTATGTTAAGATTTTAAAATTCTTGACATCCTTCTAATGAATAAACCAACAAATGTTTTCCGCGCGGAAATGAAGCGGTAGCGCAAAATGTTGGTTAACTTCGGCGTTTTCAAAGGATGTAAAATTCCTTATCCCAAGTTAATCTTTTTCTACCGATTATTGGACACTCGCATAAAAAAACAAATCCGTATATCTCAGGTGGCAAACTTCTTCTGAGTCATTAAACTTCTGTTTTCGACAAAAAAATATCTGTTACACGAAGATAAACTGATATTATTATACCATGATATGACATAAAACTTTTTAAAAGGAGATAAATAATTTTTATGAAAAAAACAATTTTATTAATTCATACAGGTGGAACTATTTCTATGGCGATGAGCGATGAAGGTGCCGTTATGCCAAACAAGGAAAATCCTTTAATGAAGGAAAGTAGTAAACTTGATGCACTTGCTTCAATTATTGAAATGGAGGCTTTTAACCTCCCATCACCACATATTACACAAAAAGAAATGCTTAAATTACGCAATCTTATTATCGACAAAGTTTCAGAGGAGAAAATAGATGGCGTTGTTATCACTCATGGTACAGATACATTAGAAGAAACAGCTTATTTTTTAGAGTTAACGACTGATTTATCAATTCCTATTGTCTTAACAGGTGCAATGCGCTCCTCAAACGAACTTGGTGCAGACGGTATTTATAATTTAGTAGAAGCTGTCCGTGTAGCCGTAGATGAAGAAGCTCGTGAGAAAGGTGTACTAGTTGTCATGAACGACGAGGTCCACCTTGCTGTTAACACTACAAAAACAAGCACTAGTTCTGTAAATACTTTTCAGTCACCTCAATATGGCCCGATAGGACTTATTACAAAATCAAGAATATTATTTCATCATGCACCTATCCGCCGTCAATATGTGGAAATTGATGGGTTATCAAAACGAGTAGCCATGCTGAAAGTGTATGCTGGCATGGAAGTTGACTTACTTGATGTAGTACTTGCATGTAAATATGATGGAGTTGTGTTAGAGGGACTTGGACAAGGCAACGTCCCTCCAACGGTTGTTAAAGGTATTGAAAGTCTTTTAGAGCGCGGTATTCCTGTTATACTCGTATCCCGTTGTTTTAATGGAATTGCAGAAGGTGTTTACGGCTATGTTGGCGGTGGCAAGATGCTCGAAGACTTAGGAACTATATTTGCAACCGGTATTAATGGTCAAAAGGCGCGATTAAAATTATTAATTGGACTCAACAAAGTAGGGGTTCCTCTTGATTTAAAAGAATTTTTCATGTAAGGCTAATGTATTCAATATTCACTTATAGTTATGCATCTACAATCTGCTTATAATAATTCAAGATTTTATGTAAATGATTGATTGCTATCTCAAAATCTGGCTGAATAACAGAGAGCTGCATGAAATTTCTTTGGCGTAAGTATTGGCTATTAGCATGAACATAATAACCATTTAAATTTAAATCTCTCTGTAGATTTGCCAAAGCCTTAGGAAGTTGTAAAGTGATTAGCATCGGATACTGTGTTGTTGAAACTTGGTAGTGCATATATGGTAGCTGCAGCAATGTTTTAAAGCGTTGCTGTAGCTGTCCATATCTTTCTGGATATGCTTGTAATGCTGCAGCAACATTTGCAACAAGTACTGCTGGTAATGTAAACGGAATCGCACCTTGCTGGTAATTAGCTAAATCGAGATAAGCTGGTAATGCTGAAGAAGATTTCACAATGTTTTGCGAAAAAACAAAAGCCAAGCCACTGAGTGCACCAATTGCTTTTCCACTCACTGCAGTCGCTAAATAACAATCTTTTAAAGAAAACGGCATTGCTCCGAAAGAACTAATGCAATCAATGCAAAGCTTTACGTTATATCGCTTTGTAAGCTGTAAAATTTCCTTTATATCATTACAAGTACCAGTTGATGTTTCTCCATGTACTGCAAGAAGCCATTGATAAGTTCTGTTTTGCAAATAAGAGTCCAGCATATTTGTATCAAAGGAACTTCCCCACTCTTGCTCAATGACATCAAAATCTAATGACCATCTCTCTGCTTGTTTTCGAAGACGTTCTCCAAACTCACCATTTGTTAAAATCAGTCCACGCCCTAGTTGTTGAGCCTTTAATTGCCCTAGCATAACTTCATTTGCCAATGTCCCAGTTCCTACAATTGTGGCTACATGCTCCGCTCCTGATAGTTGAAGCAACTTATTTCTCATTTGCTCAAATAATGATTGAAAGCCTAACGAACGATGAGAAAGCTCTGAATACATAAATAATTCGCTTTGTTTCACTGGACCTGGATAAAATGTATGGCACTCCTTCGCAAGTCTTTGCTGCAAAGACTTTTCAAACTGCTGTCGCGTTAATACCATTGGTAAAAATAAAGCATCCTCTGTCCCAGTAGCAGGTGCAAATTGGGTAAATTCCATTTGCTTATAAAGTTTCTCTTCACGAGTAGTACCTGAGATAACCGCTGCCGAATAACCTTTTTCGTAGACAAAAGCAGTTAGTGCCTGTGTCAATTTTAGCAATACTCTTCCTGTTCGATATGCCTTCTTGACGGCAAGCAATCTAATTTCACATAGCTTAGTACTAATCTCTTTTGATAAATACTGCTCAACCTTTCCTATCTTTTCATCGATTGAGAACGGCCTTTGATCTCTAAATGCAAGCATGCCTATAAGTTCTATTCCTTTATAAACAACAATATACGTATTTTCATGATGAAAACGGTCAACTTTTTTTCTTTCGGAGTTTGGTTTATGCTGTGGAATTTCTTCGACAAAGGTTTCATAATTTAATCGTGCAATTTCCTCAAACTCCGCTTCTGTATGCGCAATTTTACACCAATACATATAATCACTTCCTTCTTCCTAAAGCTTCTTTAATATTGGACATATGTTTAATAATCATAAAAAATATCGCTACTAGAATTGGCATATATAACACTAATTTATCTGTATAGATAATCGCTCCAGCATATAATAGAAAGCCACCTATCATACTAAGTGTTAAACTTCTAGTGACAATTAGTGTAATGGCAGTTCCAACAACTATCATAAAAAATAAGCTCGGAGATAATGCCAGACCTACACCTATAAAAGTTGCTACTCCTTTTCCCCCATTAAACTTAAGCCAAAACGGAAACATATGACCAAGCACGCCCAAACTAGCGCCTATAACGATTTCCCATTCTTCGAAATGCAATAAACGTCCTGCACCGACAATAAGCACACCTTTTAAAGAATCCCCTAAAAAGGTCCATAGAAAAGCACCTTTCCCAATTACACTGCCAGCATTTCTAGCCCCTAGGTTTTTACTTCTTTCTTCCTGTAAATTAACACCATATGCTTTTCCAACGACATATGCCGTCATGAAGTTCCCTACAATATAACTTAGAAACCAATATAATCCAAGCATTCTTTCACACCTTTTTTATCAGCTTCGATGAAATTTTGTCTCATCACCTTTACATGGGTTAGATTTCCAATCCTACTGGGCACTTTTCTGTGGCGTCCGATGAGTTGCGTTGTTCTTTTATCCGTCGCCATGACCCTTCTTTCCGTCACTTCGACCTCTTTCCGTCGCTCTGGCCCTTCTTGCAGTTGCTTCGAATTCTTTCCGTCGCTTTCTCTCAACTATCCGACGTTTTAAAAAAAGCTGTATAAGCATACACGCTTATACAGCTCCTATTACCATTTCGCTCTATTGGCAATTGTCTTCGCTATACAGTCGCCATGGAAACGGCCATTTTCAATAAAAATTTCATTGGCATTATTTCCAGCTGCAATAACTCCTGCAATAAATAATCCTTCTACATTTGTTTCCAGTGTTTCTGGATTAAAGAAAGGACGACCCGTTTCATAATCAATAGAGACACCCATTGCTCGAATAAATGAATGATCTGGATGATAGCCTGTCATCGCAAATACAAAATCATTTTTTAAAGTTTTCTTGCTACCATCAATTTCTACTACGACCTCATGCTCACGGATTTCCAGTATATTTGTATTGAAATGCATTTGGACTTCTCCGTTTCGTACTACTCCTTCAAACTCCGGTAAAACCCAAGGCTTGATGCTAGATGAATACTCACTTCCTCGATAGGCAACAGTGACGCGAGCTCCAGCCTTATTCAACTCAAGCGCCGCATCCACTGCCGAATTCTTCCCACCTATTACTAGAACATCAGTATCAAAATATTCATGCCCCTCTTTAAAGTAATGGAAGACTTTCGGTAATTTTTCACCTGGGATGTTTAAATAATTTGGATGGTCATAGTAGCCTGTTGCGATCACAACATAAGGTGTTGTATATATCTCTTTATCTGAAGTTACTGTAAACACCGTTCCATTTTTTAAAACGCTATTTACTTTCTCGAAGCGGTTTACTTGAATATCTTTCAAACGCACAACTTCTCGATAATAAACTAGTGCTTGATTTCGCTTTGGTTTACGACCTTCAATAATAAAGGGCACATCCCCAATAGCTAGACGTTCACTCGTACTAAAAAAAGTTTGATGTGTAGGGTAATTATAAATCGCATTTACGATATTTCCTTTTTCAATAACAATTGGCTTTAATCCAATGTTTTGCAAGGCTATTGCTGCTGATAAACCACATGGGCCTCCCCCAACAATAATTGCATCTACTTGCTGCATTTCTTGACACTCCTATCAACTTTGTATCAGCTATTTGCTAATACTAATCCATAATCGGGCTTTTACCGAATAAATCCTTATCGCTTCCATTATACGCCTTCCAGTGGGTTTTGGTTGTTTATTTACCCGAAATTTCGATGTCAATAATATGACACTGTGGTCTCGCACCCAGTCGGAAAGGTAATAATGTCGTACCATAGCCGTTACTTACTAATGTCATCACACCATCACGCTCCCGATAAGAACCGTTTGGATGCATACCGTATGGACCAATTCTAATTTGACCACCGTGTAAATGCCCACCAATCATTAAATCTGCCCTAAATTTTTCACGGACTCTTGCAAAAACACCAGGGTTATGTGCGATGAAAACAACTAAGTCTTTCTCTCCTACTTTTGCAAATGCTTCATCAAATCTACATTTCATTGTAGATGTGTCTTCAATCGCATTTATCCAAAAGCGGTTTTTTTTAGGTAGTAATACAGCATCATTGGCAATAATCTGAACACCATGTTCCTGTAAAATATTTCGAAATCGCTCTTCACCTACTTCTCTGTCATTATTACCCCATACAAAATAAGTTGGTCCTAAAGGAGTTAATAATTTTAGATTGTCATGAATACGCAGAATAGGTGTGCGTCCATCCGCAAAATCTCCACCAATAATAACAGCATCAAATTGACCATCTAATTTCTCAATCATCTGACGGTTAATTTTTCGTAAATGTGTATCCGAAATAAAAAATAGTCGGATTTTTTCCTGTTCACCCTTTAATAACAATTGATGATGTAAAACATTATTTTCATGTGCCACCTTCAACATATAAAGCAGGAACGCGATGACTACTAAAACAAATAGTCCAAAATAAATCATTCCCTCACATCTCCTTACGAAAGCAAAAAGACGATTCATTATAATGAAGAATCGCCTTTTCACTAAATCAGACGTACGCCTCAACCATATTTGGTGTTGACGTTTGTCCATTATTTTATACTAGAAAAACATCATTGCCAAAGAATGACACCCGCTTTTCTTATGGTAATTTAATAACTTGCCCAATCCTTACATCATTTGAAGACATACCGTTTGCTGCACGAATTTTCGCTAGTGTAGCTTCACTGCCATCACCATAGTGATTCAATGCAATACGATATAGATTATCATTTGTTTTTACAGTATGAGTACTTGCACTTGCAGATTGTTTTGCTTTTTCTGCTTCGCGTGCTTCCTTGGCCTGTCGTTCCTGTTCCGCTTTTCTAGCCTCTTCTGCTTGTGCTATTCTAGCTTGCTCAGCTTTATTAGCTTCCTCGGCTTTTCTAGCTTCTTCGGCCTTTTTCGCTTCCTCAGCTGCCTTCTGCTCTGCTGCTATTCTCTCAGCATCTTTCTTAGAAGGCTCCTTTGTTTTGTCTTTGTCTGCTTTATCGTCTTCTTTTTCTTTGTTTTTGTCAGTTGACACAGGTACCTTATCTTTTCCCCCTGACTTGTCAATTTCTACAACTTCTTGATCCGTAGATTTTTTTTCAGCTTCTTCAATTGTTGTTCCAGGTTCATAGAATTTTAAGAAATAGACTAATATCGATAATGGAATTAAGATAAAAATTACAAAAAGAATTGTCATTAATGGCGGTTTTCGTTTTGTATTTTTTGGCTTTTTATTGTCATTTCCATTTTTCTTCATTCTTGAAACTCTAGATAAATTTTGCTGTTCTTTTTGTTCTTCTTCAAAAGATTGACGATGTTCTTCGATTTTATCGCGATAATCTTCTTTACTCATTCGCCGTTCCTCCAACCTTACTACGCTTTCTATCATTCTATTATGACGAATTTTGCGAAAAAAGTAAATGACCGTAAATAATAGTCTAAAAAAGGCATATCACCATAACGTGGGGTTGATTTCTGTTTCGACTAAGCGCTTTCTTTGGGGCGTTCAGTCGAAATGGCATACGTTTTAACAAATTTCACCCCAGACTTTCTATGGATGAACCTTTAACAACCCAAAAGTTGCTTTAGTCGACTTTTCCAAGGAATCATTTCTATTTTCTTCTCTTCTTTCAAGCGTACCTTATTGATTTCATCATAATGGATTCCACAATTTTCACAACAGTTTTCTGGTTTTTTCAGCAATTTTTGCCCAAAATACCCGACTAACTGTGTACGAATACAGTCTTTTGTCTGAGTAATTTTATGCATTTTATCGACAGCACGATACTTTTCCAGTGCTAAATGGTTTAAACGCTCTTTAACTTGTTCCAACGTTTCTTGTTGCAGCCAGTAATCAAGAACACGAAAAGCGGTCTCACTAAGCTCTCCATTTTTCAACATTTGTGAAGGATATACTTGTTGATTTAGTAGTTCCTGATATCGATCAACATGACTAGCTGTTGGCAAATCGCCTGTTACAACAAATTTCGCAAGTTCCTCGTCACCATCACTATAAAGTAAAATTGCGAGCGCCGGTTGACCATCACGCCCTGCACGGCCAATTTCCTGCATGTAATTTTCTACATTAGAAGGCATCGTTTCATGGATGACCTGACGAATATCTGACTTATTGATACCCATACCAAAAGCATTTGTAGCCACAATCCAATCGAGTTCACCGTCTATAAATTGTTGCTGAATAAACTGACGGTCTTCAGCACCAAAGCCTGCATGATAAGCTGCAGCTCGTATACCAGCCTGTATAAGCGCTTCGCTATATTGTTCAGCACGCTTCCGCGAAGACATATATAATATACCCGGACCTGCCGTTTCTTTAACATGCTGCATAATCCAATGTGCTTTATCTGCCCTATCCTCAAATACGACACGCCCAAGATGAATATTAGGCCGATCCACATTGTACAAAAACTCAAATGGGGTATCTAGCGACAATGTATCTCGTAAATCATTGACTACTTTATTCGTCGCAGTCGCTGATAATGCTAAAACTGGTGGACGATTTACTTGCGAAAACCATTGTCCAATTCGTAAATAATCTGGTCGAAAATCAAAGCCCCACTGAGAAATACAGTGTGCTTCGTCCACTACGATAAGACCTAACTGCATTTGAGAAAGCTTGTCTTGAACTTGTTGCTGTAAAAGCATCTCTGGTGACGTAAAGATAAAACGAAACTGCTCTAAAAAATGTAACACATAGCGTTTTTCACTTACGGTTAAAAATGAGTTTAATGCAACTACTCTCTTTTCACCAAAGCGTTTTAGCTCCTCTACTTGATCCTGCATTAGAGAAAGTAAAGGAGAAACAATTAAAATTGGCTTCTGCAAGATATATCCTGGTAGCTGATAACAAAGTGATTTCCCCATTCCTGTTGGTAATAAAGCAATAACATCTTTTTCTTCTAGGATTGCTTCAATGACCTCTTTTTGGCCTGGACGAAATGTTGTATAGCCAAAATACTTTGCTAACGTTTGTTCAAGTTCCATTTACACTTCTCCTTTCGCGAGGACAAGCCTTAACTGGAAATAACTCATACCTTCAACTACTTCATGCAATGTTTTCAATTTCTTGGTTTGATATTGTTTCGATGCCTGCCAAACTTTTTCCGCTTCTTCATAGGAGACGAATGGACCAATTGAAAAGTTCGGTTCATTCATGGCTAATTCCACCAAATGATCCTCAATTGTACTTTGTTTTAGCTTCCTTATTTGCACAATCTGTTCAATTGAATAGCCCTGCTCATATAAATGTGCTGTTTGCTGCGCTGAATCGGTTAGTAATGCTTTTACTCTTAATTCCTCTGCCATTTTTCCAAGTAACGGATAATCATTTGACTGATGAACTTCATTTAAAAATGTATGTAGCACTTCTATAAACGCTAATTGACAATCTAAAACTGTTTCCTTCCGTTCACTCGCAAGCTGCTGCCACGTCCATCCTGGTAAACTATGACCACTTAACCGATAGAGGACAAGCTGTTTGTTGGCGTCTGATAAGGGTAACACAGAAAGCACCTGTTCACATTCCACCAATAATTGTTGCTGTAAATGCCCATCTTGATAGTTATGCTCGACTAAAAATGCACGAACCCAAGACTGAATATTCGTATCCCTACTAATAGGAGAAAATGAACGAACCCCAGCACTTTGAAAAGATAAACTTTGTACAATTAATGAGAACCTCGCAAAAAATACATGCTCATTTCCTCGATAGTGCCATCCATCAAATAAAAAATCAGGAGTCTGTTCCGCTCGTTGTAAACCTAGCTTTTTCATGGAATAGTGACCAGAATCCTGCATAGTTAACCAACTATATTGTAAAAACGAAGTTACGGCTTCATCAAATGTCTTCCTAGGTAACTTAGGTAATAGCCCAAAATAATTATGTAACTGAAATAGGCCGATGTCTTGAATAGTCTGACCTGAGCGCTTTCCTCTTAATACATGATATGCAGCAGAAATTGTTCTTTCATTATTTAGTTTTTGAAAGATTTGCAATAAAATTTGATGAAACATAGACGCAAATTCCTCCAATTTAATAGTATTTATGTTGAAATGTATGATAAACATCTTTAAAATGAGTATGAAGCTTTGTAGGAACATGTAAAAGGAGAGAATGAAAAATGGCTAAATACACAATTGTTGATAAAGATACATGCATCGCTTGTGGCGCTTGCGGGGCCGCAGCACCAGATATTTATGATTATGATGATGAAGGTATTGCCTTCGTTATTTTAGATGATAACATGGGAACTGCTGAAGTTCCAGAAGATCTACTAGAAGACATGCAAGATGCTTTCGAAGGATGCCCAACTGACTCAATCAAAGTAGCAGATGAAACTTTTGATGGCGACTCATTAAAATTTGAATAGTTTTAATTGTATCTTTAAAGGCACCCTTAACTGGGTGCCTTTATTTTTATCCTCACTTTACAAACACCAAAATTAGATTCATGATTAATTCCCCCAAGATATACATAATCGTTAGTTCTGTATATCAATTTAAAAGTTTTGCAGAAAATCCCCTTCATAGTAGAGATGAATTTTTTGTACTTTTCAACGTAAAGTTGGTCACTCTTTTCATCTTGTTATTGCAACCATTTTTTATGTATGATAAGATTTTAGTAGTTGGTACTAATAACAGATATTATTTCATAAAGGGGTTCTTATAGATGATGGATAATTTATTACAATTAAAAGATAAGAATATTGTCGTAATGGGCGTAGCAAACGATCGAAGTATTGCTTGGGGTATCGCAAAACGTTTATTTGACGTAGGTGCAAATGTTATTTTCACATATCGCCAAGAACGTTCATTAAAAAAATTACAAATGCAATTAGAGAAAATCGGACAAACTGATTCACTGATTGTACAATGTGATGTCAACAGCGACGAGAGTACAAAAGCAGCTTTCGAAGAAATTGGTACAAAAGTAGGCGTTATCCATGGTATCGTGCACTCAGTAGCCTTTGCTAATGCAGAAGATTTACACAATCGCTTCTTAAATACAACTCGTGATGGCTATGCATTTGCACAAGATACTAGTGCTTATTCTCTTATCTCAGCAGCAAATGCCGCACATCCTTATATGACTGAAGGCGGTTCTATCGTTACAATGAGCTACTTAGGAGCAGAGCGTGTCCTTGATGGCTACAATGTCATGGGGGTAGCGAAAGCTGCATTAGAAGCATCTATGCGATATCTTGCTGCAGATATCGGCAAAGATAATATTCGCGTTAACGCGATTTCAGCTGGAGCGATTCGCACACTTGCTGCAAAAGGGGTTCCTTCTTTCAATACAATTTTACACAAAATCGAAGAAACTGCTCCATTAAAACGTAATGTTCAACAAGACGAAGTGGCGGATATGACAATCGTGATGCTTTCTCACTTATCACGTGGTGTGACAGGTGAAACAATTTACATCGACGCTGGCTACAATATTATGGGATAAATACAAAGAAGCATGAAAGATCTTCATTGATCTCTCATGCTTCTTTGTTAGGCTCCATAAAGATTACCTTTTTCAGATTATCATACTGTTATTTTAGTACCTTTGGGGCTGGATAATCAAAGCCCTTTGTATCTACTTCTACCTTTTTCATTTTCTGATCTTTTATTGGTTTTTCACCATCTCGTTCAGCAGCAACAATAGCATCTACTGTTTCCATACCCTCGATTACTTTCCCAAAGGCAGCATAATCGCCATCAAGATGGGATGCTTCATTTACCATAATGAAAAATTGAGATCCCGCAGAGTTCGGATCACCCGAACGAGCCATTGAGATGACACCGCGTTCATGCTTCAAATCATTTTTAAAACCATTTGAAGAAAACTCACCTTCAATCGAATAGTCTGGACCACCTGTACCATTACCCGAAGGATCTCCGCCTTGAATCATAAAATCAGGGACAACTCGATGGAAAATAAGACCATCATAAAAACCTTTTTTAACTAAGGAAATAAAATTAGCTACAGTATTCGGCGCTGTAGAAGGTTCTAATTCGATTACGATTTTTTCATCATTGTTCATCGTAATCGTTACAATTGGATTTTCCTTCACCTTTGATGAGTAATCTACATTTTCTTCCGTTTTCTTTGCCTTATTGCCTTCCGATTGCCCACTTTCTTTAGCAGCTCCACAACCTGTCAAAACAAATGCTACCATCAGCAATGCAAAGACAATAGAAAATCCTTTATAACGTGCGAACATATCTTTCAACTCCTCTTTATCACCAGTCTACTCATTATACTATCAGATAGTTTACGACAAATCATTTTTATAATAATTAATGAAGAAGGCTATATTTATGGATGCGGACGAGAAAGTAAATAAGCTAAGCAAAAAAATACTATTTCTAGTGCCCTGCTGCAATGCGTTGTTGTTTAGCAATAATCACCTTTAACAAAAAGGATAATAAGCATGCTACGACTAAAAATACAGCAATCATTGCAATAACGCCTACCCAGCCGTAATGCATCCAGAATACCCCACCTACTGTTCCTCCAATACTTGAACCAAAATAATAGAAAAATAAATAGAGCGAGGAGGCTTGTGCTTTATCATGAGTGGCTCGTTTACTTACCCAACCACTAGCAATCGAGTGTGCTGCAAAAAAGCCAAATGTAAAGATTGTAATCCCCAAAATTTTCAAAGTAAGTAACCCATTTAATGTTAAAATCGCCCCTACAAACATGATTGCAATAGACAATAACAACATCTTTTGACGGCCATACTGATCAGCCAAACTACCGAACCAAGCAGAGCTAAACGTACCTACTAAATAAATTACAAAAATCCAACCAACAATCGTAGCACTTAAATTATAAGGTGGCGCCATCAATTTAAAGCCAATGTAGTTATAAAGAGTCACGAAGCTTCCCATCAATACAAAGCCAATACCAAAAAGACAAAGCATAGATGAATCCTTTAAATGCTGTAAAAGAGATGTCGCCAATGATTTTATCTGCAATGGACGTGCTGTAAAATGCTTGGAGTTAGGTAGCATCCAGATAAATAATACGCTAATCATAAGACTGATGATCCCCAGTACAATCATACCCACCTGCCAATTATAAAGATCCGTTAATGTCCCTATAATCACTCGTCCACTAAGCCCACCTACCGAATTACCACTTATGTATAATCCCATCGCAATACCTAAACTGGAGGGATCCATTTCCTCTCCTAAATAAGCCATTGCTATTGCTGGCAATCCTGCAAAAACAACGCCCTGTATAACACGTAAAACTAGTATCGTTTCAAAATTAGGAGAAAAGGCAAGTGCAAGTGTAATAATAGATGCCGCAAAAATAGAAATTGTCATCAAAGATTTTCTACCCCATGCCTCTGATAATGAGCCCACAATAATCATACTGATGGATAACGCAAAGGTTGTCACAGAGAGCGTTAAACTCGCAACTGCAGGTGATACATGAAATTCCTTCGCAAATGTTGGTAATAATGGCTGTGTTACATATAAATTGGCGAAGGTGATAAATCCTGCTAAAAATAAAGCCCAGTTTGCTTTATGAAACGCCTTTGTCCCCTTTTGAATGTGATTCATTTCTCTCTCTCCTTACGTTCTGCCAATTCTACTATTATTCTAATACAATAATCTTCAAAACACACGATAGTTCGTCAAAAAATAGACAAATTTAACTCTTTTATTATTATTATGCGCATGATTTTATTTGACATTTTTACCGCGATTCACATTTTCTTCATACAAATTTAGTTTTTATCTATTTCGAATTGGCAAATATTGTGTTACAGTGAAAGTAATCATTGGCAAAATGGGCTCAGATGACTAAACTATTTTCGTTCCACAGACTTGGAGGAATTTTCATGAAAATTATTGAAGCTTTAGCACTTTCAGCACCCTATATCCACCTTGCATTAAAAGAAGAGGCAATTGTGGCTGAAATATAAATAGAAACCTTGAAAACCTTAAGCAAAATATGGGGCAAATCAATGAAGCAACAAATGAACAGGCTCAGCTC
Organism: Lysinibacillus xylanilyticus; assembly: GCF_001183605.1. Lineage (GTDB taxonomy): Bacteria > Bacillota > Bacilli > Bacillales_A > Planococcaceae > Lysinibacillus > Lysinibacillus xylanilyticus. The sequence goes on from NZ_LFXJ01000005.1 coordinate 2,198,162, forward strand.
GTTCAAGATTTTAGTGAAATCATTGAGGAGTTAACAGTTCTTAGTCATGAAATGAAGGGCTTTATGCATGATGCCTTAAAATAATAAAGAGGTGAATAACATTGCAAATTACAATTAATCCGGAATTATCTTTACGTACTGTCGAATTAGAAGATGCTAATGCCGTTTTTGCCTTAACAGATGCATCACGAGCATATTTACGTGAATGGTTGCCTTGGCTGGATTTTACAAAAGAAGTAGCAGATACAACGACATATATTGAAGGCTGTATAAAAGGACACGAAGCTAAAAGCAGCCTCTCTCTTGCCATCATTTTTCGAAATGAAATAGTCGGTATTGCTGGCTTTAATACTATTAATCATAGCAATAAGATAGCTGCTATCGGCTATTGGCTCAGTGAAGGCGCTCAAGGACATGGTATTATGACGAAGACTGTATTGGCATTATTACAGTATGCTTTTGAGGATTTACAACTCAATAAAGTCGAAATTCGCGCTGCTGTTGGCAACGCAAAAAGCCGTGCCATTCCTGAGCGGCTTGGCTTTACAAAAGAAGGAACGATTCGTGAAGCAGAGTGGCTTTATGACCATTATGTTGACCATGTCGCTTACGGTATGCTCGCTAGTGAGTGGAAACAAATTAAGGAAAAGTAAAAATAGTAGCCGCCCGATATCAGGCGGCTACTTTTTTTATTTTTGTTCAACTGCTTCTTTTATCTCGTCTTGCGTTTCACTAGTTAAAGCTGGTGCTTGCTCTCCTAAGCCTACTGCTATTCGCTCTAGCTCTGGACGCAATGTATGTTTACCTGCATAGCTTTCAATTAGTTCCTTCACATCAATCCCTGAAGTTTCCTTTAACGATTCCTGTAATGTTGACATTAAATTCGTTGCGTAGGCAGTTACTTTATTAGCACCGCCTCCTCCTTCTCCACCGCCAGTATCAACAACCGTAATTTTATCGATATTGCCAAGTGGACTCGCAAGCTCTTTCGCATATTCTGGCATCATGCGTACAATCATATCGAGGACAGCTGCTTGACCATAGTATTCGAATGCTTCCGCAATTTTACGCTTTGCCTCGGCTTCGGCTAGACCACGAAGACGAATAATATCTGCATCTGTTTCCCCTTTTGCACGATCAGCATCCGCTTTTGCAAGACCATCCAAACGAATTTTTTCTGCTTCGGCTTGTGCCAATGATTCGATACGGTATTTCTCCGCATCCGCCTGCGCTAGTTCACGCATTTTGGCTGCCGCTGCATTTTGCTCGATAGCATAACGATCAGCATCAGCCTTTTTCTTAACTTCTGAATCGTATTGCTTCTCACGACGTAAAATTTCCTTTTCTTCTAATTCAATTTGCTTTTGACGCTCGATAATGCGAATTTGCATTTCTTGTTCAGTAACTTCCTGCTTTGCTCGAGCCGTTTCAAGTTCATACGCTTGGTCAGCACGCGCCTTAGCGATATCTTGCTCACGACGGAATTCTGCTACCTTTAATTGATTTTCTTTTTCTGCTTCTGCAATTTCTGTCGCACGTTCAAGTTCTGCCTTTTGTGCTTCTTTCGATGCTTCAGCGCGCTTAATACGTGTTTCCTTTTCTGCATCTGCGGTAGCTATATCCGCATCACGTTTAACCTGTGCAATACGTGGCTTACCAAGGGATTCTAAGTAGCCATTTTTATCACGTACATCTTTAATCGTAAAGGAAACGATTGTCAGACCCATCTTCGCCAAGTCCTGAGACGCAACACGTTGTACTTCCTGAGAGAACTTATCACGGTTTTTATAAATTTCCTCAACCGTCATTGAACCTAAGATCGAACGTAAATGTCCTTCTAATACTTCACGCGCCTCATTTTCACGCTCATCCTTTTGCTTTCCTAAAAACTGCTCCGCCGCAGTAGCAATTTCAGAAATGGAACCACCGATTTTTATGATAGCTGTTCCATCAGCCATAACCGGTACACCCTGTTCCGTATACACTTCAGGTGTTGTCACATCAAGCTTACTAGACAATAAGCTTAATGGCTGTCCTTGCTGGAAAATCGGGAAAACGAATGTACCGCCACCTCGGATAATTTTTATACGATTTCCTGACTCATCTTTATGTACATTTTTTGAGCCAAGATAGCTACCAGTTACAATCAGTGCTTCATCAGGACCCACTGTACGATACTTTGTCACATACATTGCAACTAGTGCAATTAAAACAAAGGCTACAATCCCTATAACAATTAAAATCTCCATTGACATATAAATATCGCCCCTTTATAAAAATTTCTTATCATAAGATCTCACAAAAAGTGTTCCTTCCTTCACTTCTACAACAAGTACCGTCGTATCGTAATCGATAGCCTCATTGTCAAATCCTGTTGCTCGCTTCGAAATCATTCCACTAGTCGTTTCAATAACTACCTCTCCAAAACCATCAGTCGGGATTGGAACAATAACTTTTCCTAACTGTCCGCCAAGCGATTCTTCTGTATAAGCTAACGATACATCGGCCGATCGTAGCGGAACAAGAACAAATAAATAAAATAGTGCACTTAAAATAGCTCCGATGATAAAAGCAGCAACAATGTTCCAAACGCTAGGGAAGAAGGCTAATTTTTCTAAAATAAATCCTGTTGCTGACATCAACGTAATGAAAGATAGAATGACACTTGGATTAAAAATCGGTAGCCCCTCACCAATGCCCTCGACAGCATCACTAAAAAACGTAAATAATAGAGTTGCAAGACCCCCGAATATTAATCCCACTAAAAAGATCTGCTCGAGTGAATAGCCAAATAGCGTCAAGTTGTTCACCCCTTTTCATTGTATTACCTACTATACGGATGAAGCTTGCAAAAAGTTTCGGAATTTTTCTCATTTTTCAAACAAAAAGGAGCATTGAAACACCCTGCTCCTAAATATTATGTATAAAATTATCATTCATTTTATGTTATTTACATTACTTTATTATGAGCACTTGTACATCATGTCTCCCGTATTGAACTGCTATTTTTTCAGATTCTACAAGTATGTCTAACCTGTATCCTTTAATAGCTCCCCCTTTATCAGCAGCAATCGCCTTAAATCTTTCATTACGGGTTTGAATTTCAACAATTGTTCCTAATGGAATAATTGTTGGATCAACGGCTACAATTCTTAAATTCTTAAAATATATTGTTTCCTGAACATTAATTCCTGTAGCAGTAATACCACTACATCCTCTACAGTCATTACTATAATACGTTGCGTGAAAATTTCTCCACTCCGTATTAATCTTATTGTTCAAACTAGAATATTGTTTCTCTAAGTTATGCTGTTCTTTTCTAATTTTCTCTTCATGCATTCGTTGCTTTAATTCTAGTTGCATTTGATATTTTTGTTTTTTTATTTGCTCCACCTTACTACGAATTGTAGTGATTGCATTTTCATAACTATTCTTGGGTGTATTTTGAAATATTTTGTTCAAGTCTAAGTTATTATTCCCACACTTTTCATCATCTTTTATGAATAAGGAGAAAAGTAAGATAAGGAATATGAATAAAATGATTTTATATTGATTCATATGATACTGTTAACTCCAATAGAGCCCCTTATGGACCGTTAAATATGTATTTTTATAGTTTTATGTATAAGTACTAATTAATTTACTAGTGCATTCATTTTTTAAAAAAGCTTCTATCACTTTCATTACTTCCCACTCCAAATGATCCATCTCTTTTGAAATAGTTAAATTTAAATCACCCATTTCTTCATACGCTAATGCCATCGCATGATAATCTACCATTAATCCCTTTTCATTTTTTCTAATAGTCATACAACCCCTTCCTTTCAAGTTATTTAGCTAATCATTTACCCTGTCTTTTTAATTGTCTTTAAGAAAATAATTTGCTTCTTATGTATATCCATAAAAGTTAGGTCTATTAGTTTTGTAATATTCATTAATTTATTTAATACAAACATTTTTTTATGGTATTTTATCCCCAAAAGCTTACCCAATTGATTGGGCTAAAGATATCTTTATTATCAATTGCTTCATTTCCGCAAGTATTAGCATTAATTCATAATTATCATTATAATATTTCCTATTAATTCATCTAAATATTTTTGAGCTGCCGTTTTAGAATGAAACTTCTTAGAATAAACAAAAGCATCTTCCTCTTGAACTAATCTCCATTTATTACTCATACTATCTTTTACTACAATAACTCCGTATTTTTTGTAAACAGATTCAGCGTATTTTGTATATATCACCTATCATTCCTTTCATGATTTGGGTTTACCATTCTTTAAATACACTTAACCATTTCCTGGACAATCCTCCTTATGTTTTTTGTTTGATTAAAATTTTTCATCTTTGCTATGTAAACAATCGCCAGTGCCTCAGCATCTATCATGCTGATTCTACCTCTCGATTGTTCAACTATTTCAGATGCAAAATCCTTCACTAAATACTTCTCCATTTAAAAACACCTCTTATTTTATATTAATTCATCTATAATGATTCTATGACACTACCTGCTGCAATCAATTCAATTTCTCTAAAATTTTATGTCCTGGATAGTAAATATTTAAATAATCTTTGAGACTTTTTAAACATGTAATAGTGTTATCGATAATGGATTTTCTTTGAAAACCATTATATAAATAAATAATATTTTGGAATTCTACAACATAATAAATATTTTCTTTATTGTCATCCAACTGCACTAAACTATCATAATAGATATCTAATTCTTGTGATTTTTTATAAATAAATTTGGTATCACCTATTCCCTTTATTAGTTCGACCTCATCATCATTCCATTTATCCATAAGAATTAAACTGGAAAGTGAGCTATCCATACATTCACACGCAAGAGCATTACCTCCTTCGTCATTTAAAATCACATTTGATATGCTCCCATAGAAATCATTCATTAACTCTAAGGAAATATCTCTATCCTTATAGATTACTAGTTCTAATATTGCCGTTGTCTCCTTATCATTCATTTATATCCCTCCTTAATCTTTGCTATAACAAGTACTGTATCAATTAAATATATATTTGTTTCCATTTTAACACGAACAAACGTTCGTTTTCAAGTTTATTTTTAGCGAATATTTACAATTTCATATATTTTAAAAGACGGATTGTAATATTAAGTGCAACACCCAGAAGTAAATATAAAGGAAGCCCATAACGACCTTGTGTAGAATGTAATTACCAAAAAGTCTCGCGAAATAAGAGGAAGATTAGACATTGGTACACCAATTTCTAATCGCATAAAAGAAGTACGTAAACGTGAAACCTTTGGACATTGGGAGTTAGATACAGTTGTATCTGGACGTGGAAAAGCAAAAGGTAGTGTAGCAACATTTATTGAGCGAATGACACGGTGGTATGTTGGTTTTTTGATACCGGATCGCTCAGCCCAATCAATGGAAAGAGCAGTACGTCTACTTCATACTAAATTACCAAAAGACACTATAAAAACAGCCACAACAGACCGAGGTAAAGAATTTAGCTGAAGTGTTAGAAAAAGACTTGAAAATTGATGTTTATTTTGCAGATGCCTATTTTGGAAACGCGGAAGTAACGAAAATGGAAATGGGTTACTTCGCGAGTTCTTCCCTAAGCAAACAAATTTAGATGAAGTATCACCAGAAGAACTATCAGAAGCATTAAACTATATCAACAACCGCCCAAGAAAATGTCTTAGTTGGAAAACTGCAAACGAGGCATTTTGATGAGCAACTGTTGCAATTAATTTGACAAATTACCAAATAAAAAAAACTGGTATTCACCAGTTCTATAACTCAATATAAAAAAAACCATAATTTGTTCTCATAAAATCAAAATCTAGCTTATGCTGGAGTATAGAATAACTAACATACTTACTATCTTTGTTTACATACCCAGTATCATATTTACTAGCAACTTTATCTAGAATTTCTTTATTTAGCACTTTTTCTTCTTGATGTTTGATCAATTCCCATATATACCACATCATACCGGATACTTGCATTGTACTTGCTATCAAATTACTGTTATCAAAAATTGATTTTGCTAAATCCAAAGCTCTATTTCCAAACGATGCCCTAAGCTGAATATCCTCACCCTTAGCATTTGCTTTTTTGAAAATATAAGTACTATCTGAAAAATATTTTTGGCCCTGCTTTGGTTGTACACTCGTTGAAGATACTTTATCTAACCTCTCCAACCTCCAATATAAATCTTCTGAGATTTCTATTGTTCTAGTGTACCCCTTACTATTTCTCAATTTAGCATGGAATTTTCCATTGTCATTCTTCAAATCTTCCATCTTTAAATTCAAGATCTCACTATAGCCCTCCCCCTTAATTCCCTCAAATAAACATAGGAGAAATACGGCATGTCTTTGATCGTCAAATAAATGCATATACGTTAATAATTGCACTCTTGTATATCGTACAATTGACGCTTTATAGACAAATTTACTACAGTATTCCATATCAATACTACTTGGGAGCCTTTGTGAACGATTACTTGTATAGCCGTTCATAATCGCCCAGTTTATATATCTTGCAATAAAACTAATAGAAGCACTTATGGATTGTGGGCTTGGTGACTTTAAACTATAAAATAACTCTTCCAGCTCTACCTTATTCATATCAAATATATCTTTATTTTTTTGATATTCTAGCAACGTTGCTTTATTAAATAACGATAAATAAGTAGTAAGGCTGTTTTCTTGGATATCTAATGATTTTAAATACCATTCTTTAATATCTTTATTAAAGACATTATCTTTAAGCATTTTTCACACCTCATTCTTGAATTAATTGTTTAAATACATTTTGAATTTTTGTTCTACTACGTGAACTGAAACTACCATATTTAAGAATACCAATTTCGTCCCATAAAGGATTATCGATTGTAAATTCAATTTTGTCTAAAATCTTATTTAAGTTTTCAAATGAAATATTATTTTCAAACATTCTAGCAGCTAATTCAATGTGACCTATAAACATTCTGCTTTTAAACATTAAAGAATTTTTATCAAATAAATTTGTTTTATAGTACGCAAAAAGATACATCATAAAGTCATTTATCACTTTAGCCACTTTCATGACTTCTAGACGATTTTCTAAATGAAAGCTATTATCGATAGCATTAGACAATTCTGAAAAGGTAACTACTTCACCATATGAATATTTAACATTAGAATTTGATGTAATTCTCCCTTTTAATTCTCCATCAGCTTTTAATTCAATGACAACCTCGTCTGATAATTTATCTTTAGCCAATTCTTGTAATCTCGGTTTAGGGATTGGATTGGCTTTTGCCATATCTACTTGAACCCGTTTACATTGAGCCTCTGTCATATTAGAAAAAATGACAATCATATTTCCTTCCAAATCGGCCTTCTTCATATATGCATTATAGATCGAGAAAGTTCTATGTGCCCCGTCTAAAACATCTAATAAAGTACCTTCTAACAATGTAAGAGATTTTTCTCTTTCATCATAAAAAAATTCCATCCCATCCGTTCCAGAGCCTACTTTTGCATTGTAGCGTAAAGTAGAAGTTATTAAATCTCCCTCTATAGTTTGTTTTTCAATATCTCGTAAAGATTTTGGATTTAAATTCATTACCTCGATAATCCCATTTTCCACTTTTTTCTTTCTTGCTTGACGCTGAATATTTGGGTTATACATCGTAACACCACTCATCCAAAGCTTACCAATAACTGAGTTTGGAATTACTGCGACATACTCATTATGTCCTGTTTTAAGAACATTCACAAAAGTATATGGTAACGTGATAGTTTCTTCATACGGTGATTCTTTTATGTATAATCTTAATTCTTTCATTTCTGAAGGATTAAGCCATTCTTCTGACCAGTCATCACCAGTGTCTGCAAATTTTAAATAAAGCTGTTCTCCTAGCAATAATAGTTCCTGTAAATTCGCTTCTCTAAGTATATTCTCGTCATTAATCATTTCAAGGATATTACCTATGCTTATGTTATGTTTATGAAGCTGTATAGAAATCTCATCTAAAATTAAATGATTTTGAACTAACAAGGGTATTTTTGCTTTAATATCTTCAATTAATAGTTCTTTAGTTTTTCCAATCTTCAATTCTCCACACTCCCTCATTTTTCCAATTTAAGTATAATTAATTTAATAGTAACACACGCAAATTTAAAATGTAATATTTTTTAAATTAATTTACTTAAAATATACTTTGTAGTTACTTTACATCAGTAAAAATTAGAAATTTACGCAAATTAATAAATTAATTAATTTAAAATATTGATTTATTTTAAAATAGATTTATAATAGAAAAAAGCATAAATATGGAAAAACAAAAGGAGATGAAGTTATGGCTTTTCAAACAAGTAAAGATACAAAATATATGCAACTAGTATTATCAGATACAACAGTCATTAAAGAACTGCTAACATATAGAGGTTCAATTGACGATACAAATTTTAATCAAGGCATTTGTGCAACAAATTCTTTAAAAATGAACACAGATGTCATCAGTTTATTCGCTGATTTAGATGAATTAATTGAAAAATCATTAAATGAAGAGCAGATTTTGCTGTTGGAGTATATTGTTAAAGACTATTCTCATTATACTATAGGAAAAATTTTAGGAATACCTGTTAAAACAGTAGGAAGTAGATTTAATACCATTTGTCTTAGAATTAAACAGGAGAACGATAGACAGTGGAGAAAAGTTACCTATATAAATACATTACATTTAAAAACAAAAAGATGTAGTAAATGTAATGATATTCTTCCAGCAACAGATGAATTTTTTAGTTTAAATAGTAGCAGTAAAGATTTATTCCATTCACAATGTAAGAAATGCAAAAAATAAACGGTTCGTTCGTTTGGGCGAAAAAAGTGGATTTACATATACACTAGTCACCTTAATAAGTAGAAGGAGAATACATATGAAATTACAATTACCTAATACGATAATTGAATTGAATTTAGAGCTTCCAATAGAGGATAGAGTTCAATACATACAATCCATTCTAGAAAATGAGAAAACCGTTTATCGAGGAGAGGAGATCACACTGGACGTATATTTAAGTTCAACCTCTCAAACTCATAATACAATCGTTTTATTAGATATGCTAGGCTATTATATGACAAAAGGATATTTCACTAAAGAAGAACTGATACTAGAAGAAGAAAACTTAAAGTATATTAAGGAAACTAAAAAGCGAAATAAAAGACGTAGAGAAATAACAAAATTACTTAAAAACCAAAATTCACAACATCGATTGCAAGATAATTACGTACTCTCTCACTATAAGCAAAAAGAAATTAAAAAAGGCTCTAGCAGACATAACACATTTTCAAATACTTCTTATTTTGAAGCTATCGCCTTTGGTATTGAAGATGTGGAAGAAGATTCTATCTAATACGTGAATTAATTTAAAATACATACTAATAAAATGAAATTTTCTAATAGGGCTGTAATTTAGGTTAAACCTTTTTACAGACCTACCATGAAGGTTTCATATCAATAAAAGAGGGATCTGACTTAAAGTAATGTTTATGAAAAATAGTTGGCCCAACATGATTATCTTAATGACTATCTATATTACATGAAAGAAGGTGATGACCATTGTATGTATGAATTAATGTAAAAATATCTAACCTCTTTTCAATTTGAATTAATAGTGAAACCTTCAAAATTGCGCTCTTCTTTAGGAGGATAAAGGAGAATGAAAATAGTAAAAAACATAACCGAGCTTTATCACTCATTGGTAAATGATGAGAAACTCCTTCGTTTACTGTACTACATACCAAAAGATCAATTAGATGACCCACTTGATGACTTAAAAGTGGATGTATCTCAATTACCTGAGAAAGATAGTATACTCAAGAATTTAATAGTTATAGGTGATAAAACTAATGATTTAGCATCAGAAACAAACATTTGTAGAATCTGTTTATACACAGGTCCTCGTATGCCTCAAAAAAATTATCTAAAAAACTTGAATCAATTTACAGATAATCCTTATTCAAGTACTCAGCAATATATTTTTGATTTATATACACCTGATTTTGTTAACACTATTGATTTTCGCCTTGACTGGCTCGGTGAAGTGCTAAATGAAGTATTGTTTCAAGAGGATGTTGAGGAAATTGGGGATTTAAGATTCCATAGCGGGTACCCCATTACAAATATACCTAAAGGTTTTGTAGGTTATCGTTGGATTTACATTATGCCTTCAGGACAACAGCCTAAGGGATTTAGATCATGAATATCACTACTAAAAAGGCATTAGGGAAACCCCTTTTATATAAAGGGCTAAATATTTATCCTGTAAAAATGAAGGATGCAGATGAATTTTATGATGCTGTGCAATGCTTACTTTTGCCTAAGAACGATTTTCAACAACCAGAAATAATTAGAATGTCTTACTTCTTATTTTTATTGGCCATGTCTCAAAACGACGGTGGACATGAAATACTAGAAAAATTAATTTCATTATTTCGTTTAGTTTTCAAAACTGAGGATATACAAATTTCTACGAATGAAAAAGGTATGGCTTTTATGCTTGTCAATGGCATCTCTTTGCATGAACGCGATTTTGATAAAATCAAGACCATCATTAGTGAACAAAATCTTATTGATTTAGATGATGAATTTATCGACCCTGGTACAAAGAAGGCCATTCAAGAAGCTCGTGCGTTTATGGCTAAACGAAAAACAAGACAAGCAGATTTAGAACAACAAATAATTGCATATCATTGTAAATCCGGCTTACCCTACCATGAAATTGAGCATTTAACTCTATATCAATTTCACAAAGGATTAATTCGCATGGACTATATATTAAGTAGTGATGCCATTCTTAATGCGCGCTACTCCGGGATGATTGAACTTAAAAATGAACATGATCTCCCCTATTGGTTAGGCCATATTGAAGAGCCGAAGAAAAATGAGGATGTCATTATTACGAAATCAGCATTTGACCAACAAATGAAAAAACTAGGACTTGAGCCTAGTTCATATCAAAAATAATAACTAAAAGGATGGTAATTTTTTATGACACAACAAAATCAATTTTTAACTTCAGTAGCAAATGTTCGTTTATTTGATCGCTTAACAGATGAATTAATTTTAAATGGTAAAACTCTGCTTAATTCATCTATGACACAAGCAATTCAAACACAGGCAATTCACGCTGGTAAAGGTTCTAAGAAGGTGTACGAGCTCAACTATCAAAAGGAATTAACATTCTCTATTGAAGATGCTGCTTTCGATACTGCCTATATCGCTTTACAAAATGGTACAGACATCAATCATCAACTAGCTGAATACTATACTGACGAAATTATTTTACTTGATGCAAATGGTAAAGGAACGTTAGCTGATACACCTATTGGTAAGGTACATGTGGAGCAGTTAAACGGTATGTTCACTCAATATGCCCCTACTGGTAAAGAGATCTCTGTCCCTACTTTAGCCGGAAAAGAGGTTCAGGTTGTCTATGCTGTTCAGGAAATGATGGATACAATTGAAATCTCTGCGGATTCTTTCCCTAAGGCTGTTCGTATGGAATTAAATGTAGATATTCGTTCTAATAACGGAAAAACTGGAGAAATCATTATTGAAGTACCAAACTTCAAACCTAATGGAGCCGTGGAAATTTCAATGACACATGAAGGCGTTGCTTCTTCCTCTCTAGCTGGTAGCGCACTTTCAGATAAAAAAGGAAACTATGCATATATCAAACTTCGTAATTTATCTGAGGAAAAAGTACAATTCACTGCACTCGCTGCAAATCCATCTCGTTTAGTTCTTGATTCTTCTGTTGCTGGTGATTCTCAACGCATTACCGTATTAGGTATTCGAGGTGCAGGCTACGGTAATGTACTTTTACAAAATAGTGATTTAACTTGGACATCTAAGGCTCCAGAAATTGCAAGCGTTAATGCAGATGGTGTCATTGCTTTAGGCACTTCTGCAAAAGCAAATGATCAAACGATTATTGAAGTATCTGATGGTACGTTTAGTGAAACAATTGCAGTAGATGTTATTTAAGTGAAATAATATAAAATGGGTAGAGATTCAATTCTCTACCCTCTTTATTCTATTGAAGGAGTTCAAAGATGACGAAACGTGAAACGAAATTAACATTAGCAGACATTCAACAAAATGCTGATGCTTTAAATAAGAAACAAAAATTTTACATTGATAAAGATCAAGGAAAATACATTAATTATTACCCAAAATTTAGCAAGCGTAAAATTACAATTTTGATAAGTGATTTAGCAAATACGATTGAATACATTCAACAAAACAAATTGGATTTCTTTCAAAATGATAATGAATTAAATAATTACATTCTATTTTTAATCATCAAACATTTTACGGACTTACAAAGTGAATTAAAAGATAAACCAATAGAAACTCATTTTGCTACGATGAATCATCTAGTTGACATTGGCTGGTATGAAATATTTTTAACTGAAATGTTTACAATTCATGAGATTTCCAATGTGTTAGAGGAAATTAATAAGCGACTAAATTTAAGTATCAAATATTTAGAACTAGAGAAAGAGCTCACCAATTTACAATCCACTGAAGATGGCATAGGCAAGTAAGATAATTAGGAGGGAAAATCGTTTGAGTACTGGTGGTGGACAAACAAAATCAACGGAGCTATTAGTTGCTCTAGGTATCAATGACGAGATTTCGAGAAAAAATATTACTACATACATAAAAAATTTAAAAAACATACCTAATCTAACCATTAACTTGGAAGTAAAAGGACAAAACACTCAAATTTTTAACGAGTACGCCAAACAAATTAAAGCATTAGAACAGCAACTAGAAGCATTTAATCTAAAACTCAAAAATGTTGGAAGCGGAGCATCCCCTACCCTTTCATTTTTCGATGATTTTAAACAGCAGGTTACTCACTCTGTAAAATCGGTTGATACTCTTAATAAAGCATTTGGAGATATAAAAATAAATGTAAACTCATTTTATAAGCAGCTGGCAAAAGTCCCTACTGGCGATCTCCAATCCCTTGAAAATTTCGTATCACAGTTGAAATCGGAAATTGAAACAGTCGCTACTAATCAATTTAAATTAGTTGGCATTCAAGAAACCCAACAAAATCTGCAAGCTTTAGAAAACAATTTATATAACATATATGAACTACAAAAAGCATATGCAGATACTACCAACTTCGAACAATTAACATCCCAAATCACTGAGCTAAATAACCAAATTACAAATATCCAACTTGGTGAAGGTTTAAATATCGCAGGCATCTCAGAAATTCCAAGTCAATTAGACAAGATTAACCAGGGAATTATCGAGTTTGGAAACAATACGAATACTGCTGCTCAAAATTCTACAAATTTCTTAACCTCTTTTATTGATGGAGCAACTAGAGCTTTTGAAATAACAGAACTAGTTAAGAACAAAACAGCTGAAATTAATCCCCCTAAAACTGCAGAAAAAAATAGCGAAAAAGCATCAGCAAAGATAGATGCAGAAACACCCTCTAATAAAGTCGGTGGAATCGCAGCAGTCGGCAGTCTTGCCACAATCGGAAGAGGACTTCTTGCATCGACTGGCATTGGAGCAGCATTAGTAGTTGCAGAATGGGGTATAAACAAATTACAAGAACGCAGCGCTAAAATCAAACAAATGGCTGAAGAATTAGAAGCAGAGCAAAAGAACATTGTTAATTCTTATGTTGCCCATGCTCCAGATATTGAAAGTCTATCATCAAGATTTGCTGAATTAGAGAAATCAATAGCATTAGGAAATACTGATCCTTCTGTCTTAACTGAATTTCAAGATATCTCTAATCAGCTTGGAGAATTCTTACCTCATATTGTTGCCCGCGAGGATGAATTTGGAAATAAGATAATCGGTTCTTCAGAAGCATTGAAAGTAAAAATCGAACTGCTCAAAGAACAACAAGCCTTAGAAGCACAAATTGCTGAACAAGCTGCCCAAGAAAAACGTGATGAAGATATAAAAACTCGAAAGAAATCTATTTCTGAACTAGAGGATAATCAAACTGACATCGCTAAAAAGTTACATCATAAAGCAAGTACTATTCCAGATGACATTACATTTCTGGAAAACGGAAAACCTTTACTAAAAACAACTGAAGATTATAAAAACAAAATAAAAGAAATAAAAAAACTTCAATCTAGTGCTATACAAGATGAGAATTATGAATTAGCGGAGTATTATCAAAATTTAAGTGATGCAGTAAAACAATGCTTGGAAGAAATAAGCGATAATGAAAACAAACTCAATCAGGATATTTCAGCGCAAAAATCGGACTATATTTCTAACATTGCTCATGTAATAAGTGAAAACGACAAATTAACCGATAGCCTAAAAACCAATGCTGAAGGCTTTGCAGCACAATTAATTGCTGCTACAGATTTTAGTGAACTAGACAATTTGCAAGAATCATTAACATCTTTATTTTCGAATGAAGATGCCAATACAGTAATTAATAATATAATCGGGTCTTTCCAAAACATGGAGAATGCCACTTCTGAAACTTTCGACTCAATGGCAAATAAAGCTAAATCTCAGATGGAAAATATATCTGGTGACCTGTCAAAGTTAGGCTTAAGCGAAAAAGAAGTTAATAGCATTATGGAATCGTTAAAACAGCGATATGAGGATACTACTCAGAAACAAAAAGAGTTATCGTTGGAAATGAAGGTTAATAATTTAACATTCGCTGAAGCAAAAGAGAAAGTTGAAGGCTATAAAGGTGAAGTAGAAAAACTCACAACTTCTTATGAACAGCTAGCGGGGGTCTCTCAGAAAAAAGTAAATGACACTTCAGACCTACTATTCCAATATGAGATGTTAACTAATCAAATAAAGGGCTATACCGAAGAAGAGATCCGAAACTATAGTGAAAAAAGTAATTTAACCGCTGAAGAACAGCGCCTTGTTGATATTTTGAATTCTCGTGATTTAGTCATGAATAGCTTGAATAAACTTTATCCTTCTCTTCTTGATCAAGACGGTAAAGCAATATCATTAAGTGCAGAAAAAATTAAAGCTATACAAGCTGAAAATCATGCAAATGAAACATTATTAAAAGCATATCAACTTGCAAGACAAGGAAAATTAAGCATCCAACAACAAAGTGTTGTTGATGAAGCAAGTTTTACAAAAGCAACTATTGAGAATATAAAAAAGAATATACAAGCTTTAAGCATTCTTCAAGCAAAATTACAAGAAGTTTATAACGAGCAAGTAAATAATATGAAGAATGAAGACCCTAATAGTTATACTTACGGGTACGGTGCTTATCGTTCTGGTACATTATTAGGTCAAGCTCAAACTAAAATTAGTGATTATTCTTCTCAATTAAATGCATTACAGAAATCATTAGACTCAGATATTAGCACTATCGATAGCTTTAATATTTCATTAAATAATACTACAAAAACTACTAAAAATAATACTTCAACAACAAAAAATAATACTTCAGCAACAAAAAACTCCATCTATATAACCGATAAATACAAACAAAAACTAGAAGAGTTAAATTTAGAAATTGAAAAGCAACAAAAATTACAGTCTAAATTCCCTGAACACTCTGCTGAATATAGAAGAGCTTTAGAAGAACAAATTAAGTTTGAAAAAGAAAAACTTAAGGTTATGCAAGGACAAGAAGCTTCATTACAAAAACAAATAGCTTCAGGAAAGGTTCAACTAACTGGTAACGTCTCTAGTAAGTCATCCTCTACTACTACCATGTCTAATCAAAAATTAAGTGGTTGGAACGCTCCTAAAACAAGTGGGTTTGGCTCTTCTACTGTTGGGGGTCCTCATCGTGGAATTGACCTTGCTAGTCCTAAAGGTACTCGTTTAGATGCAAATGTATCCGGTAAAGTTATAGCTAGTGGCGATGCAACGAAATTTAATATGAGTAAGACTTATGGGAATGTTGTTGTAATTCAAGATGAAAATGGTCTTAAACATATCTATGCCCACTTACAAAAAGCAATTGCACAGCTTGATAGTACAGTTTCTGCCGGTACACAAATAGGTACAATTGGTAATTCTGGAAGGGTACAAAGTAAAACTGGCGATGGTTCTCATCTTCATTATGAAATTAATAAAAACGGAAAACCAATTGACCCATCTTCATACATCAAAAACGCTCAAAATGGGAAATTTGCAGTTACCTCTACCTCTTCCAGTAGTTCTTCATCTACAGTAGATTCTACTCAACAAGCGATTGACAAAGCTAAGTCTGAGTTAGCTGCTTTGCAACAACAGATTTTGGCACAGATAGAAGTCGTAGAAAATAAACAGCGTGAAATTATTGATAGCTATTTATCTGGATTCGAACGAAAGAAAACAAATATAGATAACTTAATAGAAGCAAGCGACAACAAACTTAAAACGCTTACTGTATCATCTGAGTCTTATCGTAAAGAATTAGATAAGCAAACCTCTGCCTTAAATGATAAAAAGAAAGTTAATCAAAACGAAATTACTTACCTTGAAGGTGTCATTAAGAGTGGTACTGTTTCAGCTAAAGTTGTAGATGAGTATACCCTGCGTTTACATGAGTTAAAAATGGCTAACAGTGAAATTGACTTTGCTATTTGGGATGTAGGCACTCAGAAGCTTGAATCATATATGTCAAAGTTTGATGAACAACGTCAAACTCAAGATAACACTATTGCCTATGAAAAAGCTAAACTCGAAGAATTAGATACTTCTTCTGCTAGGTATGTAAAAACTCTTGCAAATATAAATAATGCAATGAGAGAAAAACAAATTTCCAATCGTGCTGAATTAACTCAATTAACGACTCTAGTAAATGGAAACAAACTTTTTGGTGATGGTTTAGAGTCTGCAAAGAAACGAATCGAAGAGTTAAATATTGAAGTAAAAGAATTACAGATTGATATTCAGAATGGCGATTTTGATATTTTAGTCAATATTAAAACACAGTCAGATAAAAAAGTAAGTGATATTGATTATGATATTAATCAAGCGGAATTGATTCGAAAAATGTTTGATGAAGGTTCTGTTGATTATGAAAAATATACAGATGTTATGATTGATGGGGCAGAAAGATTAGCCAAACAGCATCTAGAAACCAGAGACGCCTTATATGCGGAATTAAAGCAACGTGATATTACTGCTCAACGTGTAGAACAAGTTACAAAAATGATACAAGATGAGCAAACTGCATATGTAAATGCTACAGTAGCCATCAAGGCGTATACGAAACAAAAAGAAGATGCTAAGGAATCGAAGTTAAAGGATATTGCAGAGAAAGCTATCAATGCATATAAAGAATATGTCCAAGAACGTAGAGATGAGCATATAAAAATGCTTGATGATGAAATTAAGCGTGAGAATGAAAAGCATGAGCTAATCATCAAACAGCTTAATGATGAAATGGACTTATTTAAAAAAAATGTACAAGAAAAGCTAAAACTCATAGACCGTCAAGAAGCTGAACGTGATTACAATATGCAAATTGATGACCTGGAGAAAGAGCGTGACAAATTACAGTCAGAATATAATCTCCTATTATTAGATAATTCTAATGAAGCAAAGCAGAAACGTAAGAAACTACAAGAGCAACTTGACAAAATTGATAAAGATATTACAGAAAAACGTCATGGACGTGATATCGAGCTTCAAAAGCAAGGTTTAAATGATCTTCTTGAAACTAAAGAAGATGAGATAAATGGAAAAATTGAGCTTCAAGATAAAGAACATGAAAATATAATCAATAAGATTGATCGGGAAAAAGAATATTGGGAAAAGCATTATAAAGATTTGCTTAATGATGAACGAAAATTTGCTGAAATAAGAGAAGCTATATTATCTGGTCATTTTGAAAATGTTGATGCTGAATTCAAAAAATTTGCAGATGAAATGAGAGCTACAATGCCTCAACTAGCAGATACACTTGACGGTACTATGGGAGCTGTTGGTACTTCAATTAGAAATAACGTAATTCACAATTTAGAAGAAGCTTTAAATTTAATGGAACAATTCAAAGCTAGTCAAGTATCAAAAGATGACGGTTCACTTAATTTCGACGTTAATACGGAGAATGGAAAAGGTGCTGAAACATCTAAGGGTAATTTATCTCAAGGTGATTTACAAGTATTGTTAGGTAAATTCTTATTTGATAATGTCTCCCCTTATGCATCCGGAAAAGATAAAGACACTGTTCGTAAAAAAGCTCAAGAGTTAGCAAACCAAGGTAGGGATAATGGTAGTACCCAATTCACCAAAGAAGACGTTAATTTCAATAAATCTATTCAAGGTCTTACTCTAGCAGATATGGACACTTTATATGAGTATTTTAATAGTAATAAAGGAATTCTAGGTGGAAAATACGATAGCTTCATAGAACAATTTATTAGTACTATTTCTGGAGGTAAGCACGAGGCTACGAATCCTTCAACTTTATCTAAAGAAAACATGAAAGTTATGCTAGGTAAATTTATTTACGAAAAGCTTGTACCTGACCAGTCATTAAGTGCGAATACAAAAACAGCGTTAAAAAGTAAAGCTGATAGTATTGCTGCACAAGGTCGAAACAACGGTTCAAAAATATCGGAAAGTGCAACATTCGACACAATTAAGAGTACATACACTTCTGCACAGGTTAACCAGTTGAAATCATTTTTCGAATCTAATTTAGGAATTATCGATAATGCCACGACTAGAGAGCTGATGCGTCAAAAGATAGCTTCGCTTGATACCGGAGGCTTCATGAATTGGACTGGAATTGGTATTGATGGTAAGGGAGGAAAAGCTATTATTGCTCATCCTAATGAAATTATGTTGAATAAAGCTGATACAAAAGGATTTTTCGACTCAATTGATGTTATGGATAAAGTTATGAGTAGCATAAAGCCAATCCTAGCTAAATTTACTCCACAACCTACTCTAGCTAACTTGAAAACAAGTGGAGATGTGTTCCAAATTCAATTCGGAGATATTATAGAAGCTACCAAAGAACAAGCGGATACATTTGGTAAAACTATTGTAAATAAAATAAAACGAGAAAAAGGAGGTAAATGGTAATGTACCAATCTCTAAATTTCACGTATGATGGAGTGTCAAGTGAAGACATGGGCGTTGTGCTAATCAATGAGGACGGTGGACTTTATAAAGATATTTTTTTACCACAACGTTCCATCAGAGAGAAAAAGATAAATGGAAAAGATAGACCTTATTTTATGGGAGTGGAAAATAATCCACTCTCTTTTTCTTTATCTTTTTTTATTGAACATTGGGAAGATAGAAATAATTTAAGAGAGATAGCTAGATGGATGTTTACAGATTATTATAAACCTCTAATTTTAGAATCTAACCCAAATCGGATTTTTTATGCAATTATCGAGGGCAACAGCAATATTCTTCATAACGGATGTCAGAATGGTTATGTAACTTTAAATATTAAATGTGACTCACCATACAGCTATTCTCCCCTCATTAGACATGATTTATCTGTAAGAGACAAATACGAAGTGTATTTTTACAACGAGGGAGATGTAACTATACGCCCCCAACTTAAAATTTCAAAAATTGGTGATGGAGATATATCTATTACTAATCAAAATAATGGCCAAGAATTTAAATTATCAAATCTATATAACAAAGAAGTTATACAAGTTAATTGTGAAAATGAAGAAATTGTTAGTAGTCTACAAAAATCGCATAACAGATATCTACATAACAATCATAATGACATTTGGTTGGATTTTGATAGAAACTCGTCAGCAGGTTTTATTTTTAAGGGGAATTTTGATTGTGAATTTTACCTTGAATATAAATATTTAAATGAAGATAGACCATTGTACTATTAAAGGAGATAAATAAATGAATATCCTGTCAGTATATATCGATGATATCTTATCCAAAAAAGAAATTACACCTAATATATATCTTTGTAAACCTGACAAAAGTCGAATTTTTAAATTAAAAGATATTTACGATTTAAAGTTGAATCTAAAATTAGGAGCTATTAATGAACTTTCCTTTTCTATACCTTCTCATATTGACCGAAATCACCTTTTAATTGAAAACCCTCTTATTACAGAGATTAAACTTTACTATTTAATTGAATTTCAATTCAAAGGTTCGAAAGAATATTTCGTTGTAATGAATCAAGGTAAATCAATGTCTAATGATGAAGAAATTATTACATATAATTTGTTAAGCACAGGATACCTTTTAAATAATAAATTAATTAAATTATATGAAGCTACATCATACACATTAAGCCAATTAGTTTTTGATTTTTTAGAAGGGACAGATTGGGGTATTGATTACATCGATGTAGAATTTGATGTAAATAATTCGAACTCGTTAAAACGATCATACGAAACTGATAACTCAACTGTATTGCAATGTTTATTTGATGTAGCTCAAAAATTTAATGCTGTTATTTATTTTGATACAGTTAATCAGAAAGTTTCATTTTATAAACCAGAGAAAAACGGATTGAACAGAGGCTGGAAATTAAAAAAAGGAAAATATTTAGAGTCATATAATGTAGACATTAATATAGATGAAATAGTGACTCGCATGTATTGTTATGGTAGTGAAAGACTTGAATTCCGAGCACTCTCCCCTACTGGCTCAAATTATTTAGAAGATTTCAGTTGGTACATATATCCTTTCAAATGCGATGATAATTATAATGTTATCCAACATTCTGAATATATGAGCGATGCATTGTGTATTGCTTTGTTAAAATACAATAAATTATTGGATCATAATGCAAATAATTTTAAAGATTTATCTACTTCACTTTCTACAAAAAAAGCAGAATTGACTACATTAAATCAAGAATTGAGTGTATCTGACACTGAACTGAAGATGCTTAATAATGATTTAGACATTATTAATGCTACATATTTAGATGAAGCACCTTCTAAACCTGAGTGGCAATTAATCATTAATAAAATTAATAATAAAAATTTAGAAATGAATTTAAAAAAGAATCAGATTAATTCCGAAGAAAACGAAATTGAAAAGATAAAAACATCTATTGCAACTTTACGTAATTTATTAGATGCAGAAAATAATTTTACAAAAAGTGAATTACTAGAATTAAATAAATACATAATATGCAAAGACTTCACTGATGACACTATTGTTGAAGAACAAGATTTACTAGATGCTTCAACAAAGTATTTTAAAATTGTTAATGAACCTGCTATCACCATGTCATTTAAAATCACTAATTTTTTAAACGACCTGAAATATGTAGCAGATAGAGATAAGATTAACTTAGGAGATACAGTTAAATTAATCTCAAATACTTTAAATATTAGTATATCCTCTAAAATTATAGAAATCAGTTATGATTTTGACAATAATGATATTTCGTTAATCATAGCTAACGATAAAGATCTACAGGATGATAATTCAAAATTAGTTAATATGATTTATTCGTCTCACAATACCTCCACTACCGTTAATATGAATAAATACAAACTTGATTTAGCTGTAAATGCAAATAATCTAGTTACTCATATGATTAATTCTAATTTTGACACTGCTAGAAATGTACTACTTGGTGGTACAGCAAATTCAAATACAATGACGGAACGAGGGTTTTATAGTAAGGATTTACAAGATGATAAAGCTTTTCTTGTCATTAATAACGGTATATTAGCAATAACAAAAGACGCAGGTAATTCTGTAGAAGTCGCCATTAATAAAAATGGCGTATTTGCCAATAGGTTGTACGGCAGAATGATCTTAGGAAACAAATTAGTAATAGAAAGCGATAATGGACTTTTTACTATTGATGGAACTACTCAGACTATTTTTGATGCTAACGGCGTTAAAAAGATTGAATTAGGAAAATATCAAGATCCAGACTCCCCTTCTCAGTCTAAAAATGGGCTAAGAATTTATGATGGTGCATTCGATATTAGAACTACAGACAATTCTAACCGTGGTGTACAGATTGATGGAAAAGGTATTCGTACTTTTAATAATAACGGCGTAAGGACATTTAATGTTGATGCGGCTACTGGGATGGTAGAAATTATCGGAAGCTTATCTATCCGAACCTCAACTAGTACAAATAGAGGTGTTGTAATAGATGGTACTGGCATCAAAGGCTATAATGCTTCTGGAGGTTTAACATTCCAAATAAGTAATAATGGCGATGCGTGGTTTGCAGGACGATTAGAATGGGCTACCGGAAATATTGAGAATGTCGGTGGTACGTTTACTGGCACATTAAAAGGTGTAGATGGAGTATTTACTGGTAGTTTGTCTGCTGCTACTGGTACATTTCAAGGGATAGTTACAGGTTCATTGAGTGCTGAGACTGTAGATGCTATAAAGATTAAGGCAGAACAGATTACCTCTGGATATATTAAAGCAAATAGAATCCAAGTAGATTCAATTAGTTCTCTATCTGCAAATCTAGGATATATAACATCAGGTGATATTAATATAGATACCGATTTAAAAGTAGGTAATAATATCTATTTAGGTGAAAAATATTATGGTGCAGAAAAACAAATTGTATTTAACAATACAGCCAGAATAGTTTCTACAGGATGGTCAATGAATATATCTGCTCCAGAAGTATATATAGATTCTGCTGTATCAATAGGTAGTAGCGGATACACTACAAGATTTTATGGTCATGTAGATTTTAGTGGAGCTACTGTGAGTGGATTACGCTAAGGAGGATACATATGAATATCAAAATACGAAATTATGAAATAAACTATTTTGCAGATTTCTTACATGGAGCGAAAATACAAGGTACGAAGCTTTCTAGGATGAGAACAAGAATCGTTAGAGATGTCGGTACTTATCTTTCAGAAAAGTTAATGCCAGAATTGCAAATTATTTTAAATAAATACGCAGAATTGGACGCTAGCGGTAACCCGATCATGACCGATAATGGTGCTATTAAATGGAAACCAACATTCTTCGAAAAGGCAATGGAAGATATGTCAACATTAGATGAAGAGTATTATTATCTGGAATGTTCAGAATATATGAAGGATGCCATTATATCTATCGGAGAATTTATCCTTCACAATGACAATATTGAATTAGAAGGAAATGCAGCGACATTCTTTGATAATTGGTGTACTGAATTTGAAAAAGCTATAGATTACTATGCAACGAAATAAAATCAGAAGAGGAGTGATTAAGTGTTAAGTAATAGTTGGGTTGTTAAAGCTGATATAAAATTTAAATACTACTCATCAGTACCAACGTTCAGAAGAAGAGACACTGCTATTATTAATTTCCTTATATATGATAATAAAAAAATATATGATATATCTTCATTTTCTAAAGGTGAAGTCACTATCACCTTCCCTCAAGGTGGCTACTTAAAACGCCCTTGTCAAAAAGTCAATATAAATGGAGTAGATTATATTCAATACATATTCAATAAGGACGAAATAGTTGAACTTGGAGTATATAAAGTTATTTTATCATTCGAAGATAATACAGGAAGAGTTTCTCTGCAAGAAATTTTAGTAGGCTTCTTTGATACTCTAGGCACTTCTGAGTTAGCATACATAGAACTCATACAGGACTTACAAAATCAGTCGGATTACCTCGAAAGCATAGTTAACGACATTATTCAAAAAGATGAAAAAGGCGTTGCTGACGGAGTAGCTAAGTTGGACTCTAATGGCCAAATAGACATATCCCATATGCCTTCATTTTTAGAAAATCATATGAAGGATAGTGTATTTAAGAACTGGGTTCACGGTTTATATATAGATGAAAACTTCGTTGCTAAATATAAAACTAAAGATGGTGGTGAAGAAAACGTTGGTCATCCAGACTTAAGTGATAGCCTCCGTCTTTTTGTTACTGTTTCCGATGAAATTGCAAACCTTACATTCTCAGGAAAAGGATCTGCTACGGTTAAGAAGTATATGTATGGAGATAAAACGTTACAAGACACGAAGGTAAATGGTACTTTATTTACAGCTAACAATTTCCCAGTAGATAAGGTGGGAATTTGGTCTATCTACTACAAAGATGATAGTGATAAAGAGTATATCTATAAATTCCCTGTTGGAGCAGAAAATTTAAAAACTCCAAATATTACAATTCCTGTGTCAGAGGGAGAGGTCACAGTTAAAGATGATAGTACATATGCATTAGAAATTCAGAAATGGGATACAGGAATTCGAGATGCAGCATACTTCCGAACAAATGGTAATGTATTTGCAGATACTTTTATTGTAGATACTAAAGGTACATATAGTGTTTACCGAAAATATACAAACGGACTTGAAATTGTTAAAGTGTTTGAAGTTAAGGCAAGTGATTTAATCACTGTTCCACCAAGCATTACTTTATTATTAACTCCTAATAATCAAACTTGGACAAATACTGATAAAACTGTAAATGTTGCTATTACTGAGAAGACTACAATAATAGACAAGAGATATTACTATTCAACTTCTGATAATATTTCTATTGCTAATTTTAGAAACGATAGTAATTATGGTACGTCTATGTTTTCTAATAACCAAAATGTAGTAATTAACAATAATGGTTATCTCTATGTATACGCAAAAAATAAAGGTAACTTAGACACTATTCAACAAATTAGTATAACTTCTATTGATAAAGTTTCTCCTACGGCTACGTCTTCACAAACGCAATCTAATGGAGTAGTAACAATTACAGTAAATGCTATAGATGCTGATTCTGGAGTAGACAGAATTATCAAGCCCGATAGCAGTGTAGCTTCTAGTGCAAAAACTACTTATTCTGTGACAGCAAATGGGGATTATAATTTTACTGTATATGACAAAGCAGGAAATAGATTTGCATTAAAAGTTACTGTTAATAGTATCATTATGACTCCTCCTGTTATTACTTTAACACCTTCAACTACTTCTTGGACAAATCAAAATGTAACAGTAAACATAAGCGCAACATCTCAAAATGGTATCTCTGTAATAAAATGGGCTAGTGGTGATCAATCAGCAGGATATTTCAATGCTGGAGGCACTACTGTTACGACAGGATACTTCTCAGTGTCTACTAATGGAGTATATACGGTTTATGCTAAAGATAATATAGGGACTGAGGCAATAAAAACAATTAATATTTCAAATATTGATAAAACAGCACCAACTCTTAGCATTACCAGAACTACTACTTCAACACAAGTAACTTTCAATGTAACAGCATCAGATAGTGAATCTGGTGTATATAGAATTGTTAAGCCAGATGGTAGTATAGTTTATTCTTCATCAACAACATATATCGCAACGGCAAATGGAAGTTATTTATTTGAAGCATATGACAATGCAGGAAACAAAGCTTCAAAAACAGAAAATGTCAGTGGTCTTATTGTTAATACTAATAAGAAGGTTACTGTTTCAGGTGGTACAATGTATCTGATGACTATGAGTGGAGATTTATATGCTAATGGTAATGAGGAATGGTACAAAAAAGGAAATGGACTTTGGAGTATGTCTGGAACATCATGGAAAGATGATGATACCCCTGATAAAGCATTAATTTCTAGTGTTATTAAAGTTGCAAGTAATACCAGTAGAGCTAGTACATGGTTCCTAACAGCCAATGGCGACATATACGTATTAGGGAGTAATAATAAACGCTATACTGGACTTACAGCTAGTCCAATAACAGTACCAACTAAGTGTCCTAAAATGTCAAATGTAAAAGACTTCGTTTTAATCGGCGATACTATTTTTGTTAAAAATTCATCGGATGAATGGTATGGTTGGGGAGAAAATTCATACGGAGAATTAGGTTTAGGACACGCAAACATTGTGGATACACCTGTAAAAATCAATTTTGTTAGCAATATTAAACAAATAACTCATGGAGCGACTAATGTTTTATTTTTAACAGGCAGTGGAATAGTGTATGGAGTGGGTGCAAACAGATATGGCGAGTTAGGGCTTGGTCATAATGATCAAGTTAATACTCCAACTCAGGTTACTTCTCTATCAAATATCTCATATCTATCACAAAATGGTTATTGCAGTTTCTTTGTAAATACTAGTGGGCAAGTCTATACTACTGGTCTTTCAAATAGTGGAGAGCTTGGATTAGGTAATACGACACAAGTATTGACTCCGACATTAATTTCTGGGGTGTCAAATGTTAAGAAAATTACTACTGGGTCATCGGGTGTAGTAGCTCTTACAAATAGCAATACAATTTATGGATGGGGCGAAACTAATGCTATAGGACTTGGAAAGCCATTTGCTCCTAACACTACAACTCCTAAACTACTGTCATTATCAAATGTAAGAGATGTTGTTTCAGATAATAACAGTACAGTATATATTACAAATAATGATGAAATTTATGCAAGTGGATGGAATATAGATAATCTATTTGCAAACTCTGCATATGGTGATGAAATTAATAGTATTACAAAACTAAATAACTGGACAGCTCTACAATAGTAGAGCCGTCTTTTAGGTGGTGGCAACTTGTTTAAAAATGAATATCTGTTAGACATAGACTTAAAGTTTGTACCTAGTTTTACTTCTCCCCGATTCAGACGAGGAGATACAGCATTACTAAAATTTAGAATACATGATAATGGTATAGCTTTCGACACAACTCAATTTGACAAAGCAGAAGTAACAATAGAGATGCCTAGTAAAGTTAAACTAGTCGATTTAGCAAAAAAAGAAAAAGTTGATGGAGCAAATTTGATAGTATTTCAATTTGCTCCTTTACATATGGTGGAAGCTGGTATTTATACAGTATATTTAACTTTAATCAAGGGTGATGATAGGGTCTCCCCTACTCCTATAAAAGTTAGATTTTATGATAATTTATCTCAAGAGGATTTAAGTTTCATATCAATTATAGATGACCTAAAGAAAGAAATTGATGCATTTCAGCTAAAATTAACGCAAGGTATTAATCTTAGTGAGATTAGTGCTCCCAATGGCGTAGCATCTTTAGATAGTGATAAAAAGATTTCAGAAAGTCAGACACCAGACTTTCTGAAGAATCACTTAGCTTCGTATGCTAGAAGTGATGAGGGTGTTCATGATATTAAAATCTCATCTAATGGCTTAGCTATGGTTAAAGATAAAGATGGAGTTTGGAACAATGTGATATTTTCTGATAAGCCAATTAGTGAAGGTACTCTCCCCACACACACCTCCTAACAGCGTCATTAAAGATTTAACAGTGACTATTATATCCAGATGGTGAAATACCTACTTTACAGAAGTAGGCTTATTGAGAGATAAATTCTCTGATTTAAGAATAAAGGTTTCACCTTCGTTTTTAGTACTTACTAAGTTATAGAAATTGGTACTTATACACTCTACAATAAATGTGGACTATCACACAGGTATCATTAACTGTTATGGCAGACCTAATTCTACATTGAAAACCATGCTAGAACAAAAAGTACCATCAAATAGATATACATATAGTGATTTTTAAAAGAGGGGCAACTCCCCTCTTTTTTATTATGAAAGGAGATTTAATGTGGCACAAGAAGTTAAGCTTAATATGGATATAGATGGTGAATTTAAAGTAAGTGATTATTCCTTTGCACAATCAGAGAGAGCTTCATTTCTTTTTAGATTAATTAAGAATAGCTATCCATTAGACATAAGCATTTTTAATAATTTAACTATAGTATTTAGAAATAGTAGGAATGCCTCTCAAACATTTACTGTAACTGCCAATAGTAGCAATCTAGTAACAGTCAATAACGAGAAATTGGTTAGAGTACAATTACCAGATGACATGATAAAGGTAGACACTATCTTTAGTGCCTCAGCAACTATTAAAATCAGCAATTCCAACAAAGTCCTACCTGCATTCTCTTTAGTTGTCTACAAAAAAGATTCGGCAGAGATGAGCTATGTAAGACAAGTGATAGGTCAGCTTAATGAGACATTTGGATTGTATGCCAATATGATTAAGAATGATAAACTAGGTACTGCTAATGGAGTAGCTATAACAGATTCTAACAATAAGATTTTAGAAGAATATTTACCAACATTATATAAAAGTCACATTAATACTAATATTAGCACAGGTATGGTACATGGCTTAGGATTAAATTCTGAAGGTAAGATGATATACTACGACCCTGCCGATGGTAATACTAAGCTTGTAAAAAGCCCAATATAACCAATTATCATCTTAAATAGAGGTGTAGCTACAGTAACTGATTTTGCTCCACCAGTTAACTGAGTAATTTATAAAGTACATAATTAAAAATAACCATAAATTCTGTTTAGAGTAGGTGTGAGTTAAATCTCCCCTACTCTTTTATAATTTTGATAAAAGTCGGTGATAAATTGGAGAATGAAAAAATTGGAGAACGATTAGCAAGTATAGAGACAGAGTTAAAAAATCAAGGCAATAAACTCACCAACTTAGAGAAAGATAAAGAATTACTTTACCGCTTAACAATAGTATCTGAACAACAGCAAGAAATGAATAAAAACCAACAAATACAATTAAATAAAATGGATAAAACTTTTAACAACATAAATTTAAATCTAACTAAATTGAATTTGTCTCAAGATGAATTACAAAATAATATAAAAAACATTAGTAAACGTGTTGATGGTATCGAAGAAGATTTGAAAACTGAATCAAGTAAGGGGACAATCTCATTCAATGAAATTCTATATAAGTATCTTATATGGTGGATTTTACTACCAACAGTAATTATCAGTGCATGGATATTATTTAAATTAGGACTATAAGAAAGGGATTGATATCTATGAAAATCAATTGGAAAGTCCGCATTCATAATCCTCAATTTTGGATTACGTTAGGATTATCAATTATTACGCCCTTATTCGCCTACTACGGTATTACAGGAGCCGATTTGACTACTTGGTATAGTGTGAGGTCCTTAATCGTCAATGCGGCTTCTAATCCATACGTATTGGCTTTGATGGCTGTAAGTACATATAATTCAATTTTAGATCCTACAACTGCTAGTTTGAGCGACTCGTCACGAGCTTTAACATATAAACAACCGAAACGAGATGATCAATAATGGCAAATTTTATTTGTCCCCTGAGGAATGCGAGATTAACGAGTAAATTTGGGTGGAGAAATATTGGCTATGGAAACGAATGGCACCAAGGTGTCGATCTTGCATCAACAGGCAAGGCACCCATTTATGCTAGTGCTGCTGGGGTCATTAGTCGAGCACAGGTGTTAAGTAGCTATGGGAAAGTCGTTATGATTAAGCATACTATAAACGGTAAAACATACGAAACGAATTATGCACATTTAGATTCCTATTGTGTTCAGGTTGGACAAAGAGTGGTGCAAGGACAGCAAATTGGTATTATGGGTAACACGGGACGAGCATTCGGAATACATTTACATTTTGAAATTCATAACGGACTTTGGGATAAAGGCCAACCAAATGCTATTGATCCTATGAACTTTATTTCATTAACGAATGAAACAAATACTGCTTTAACTAAGGAAGGCGAATTAACGATGTCACAATACACTGAGTTGCTAAATAAAATAAAAGAGCTTGAGGAGGCTTTAAAAACAAAACAAGCTATTACCCCTCCTATAAAAGCCTCTAAAACGCATATTGCTGCATGGGAATGGTTAAAATGCCAAGGCATTACCGATGGCTCAAACCCTCAAAACTTCTTAACACGTGAGCAATTTGCATCAATGCTAAAAAGATATAATGATTCAATAAACAAAAAATAAGTTTACTTTATACATAAAATTTTCTATATAACATAAATTCATTCTTCTCTAGTTAAACCATGTTACAATGAAAAGTATTAATGGCAACTAAGGAGATATTGCATGAGACTTTCAACAATTTTAAATTTTTGTATTCTTGTATTTTTCACCTTGCTATTCGTCAATGATTTCTTTCCACACACTACAATAGCTGAGATTCTATCAAAAAAAATAATCCTTCTTATATTAATGGCTCTTGTAATTATACAAATCGCTTCAGACAAAGATAGATATAAAAAGCTTTCAAAAAAAGCCTATGTTGGCTTAACGGTATATACAGTCGGGCTTTGGATTGTATTAACATTGCTTGGTGGCGAGTCACAAATAGGTCTATCCTTTAACAGTCCTATTTTTTATATTATCGTACTGTTACTTGCGCTCGATTTATTGCGTATTTTTCGTCAATCAAAGAAAGAGCAGTCAGAGGAAAAAGAAAAGCAGTAAATACTTTTTATTGTTAGAACATATACCATAGTTAGTTGATTGTAGTGGAGGCAGGGCGACTCCTTCGGGGGATTAGCAATAGAGGAACGAAGGCTAAGAGCATCATATCCTGTGATAACGCCTTCGTGACCAACATCGTGTCGCTGCCGCTTCGCTTTCGCATAGAAAACATTTATTGGCCCAAAAGGCTCCTAGGAAAGCGCCCAGTCGGAACGGCAAACACACACGTTATGGTACTATCCATCGATTTTTATATACTAAAACAAAAAGCATGTCACTGATTGAGCTTTATTCGGAAGCTTCAATCGGCAGACATGCTTTTCTTATGATTCTTGTCATTCATTTTAAATTAAAGTCATTTTTAATAAAGAACCTTCCGGAGAATCACCAGCAAACACTTTAATTTATGAATCAAACAATGATTGTAAACTAATTTAAACAACTACTCAACACTGTCCAAAATTATTTAGTTAAGGTAAAGCGTACAAGCAACATAAGTCTTTTTGCATATAGTATCAATGTATCAAAATATATGATAGAAAGGGTGTGCATTGTGGACAAAGAAAATAAATTTATAAAATTCAAGTTTAGATCAAATCCAAGTTGCCATTGTAATTGTTGTGGTTTTTGTTGCCCTTGTCGTTGTAAGCCACCATTTATACCACCATTTATACCTGAACCACCACCACCTCCACCTTGTCATTTTTTAGTGTACGTTACAGACGCTGGTCAGGCAGCTACTCCTGATAATAGGGTATCAGTAATTGATACAGCGACAAATACAATAGTCGCTACCATTCCAGTAGGATCGGCACCACTAGAAGTAGCGATTACACCAAATGGAGCATTTGGTTATGTTCCAGCTCTCTTCTCGAATAATGTAACGGTTTTTGATACTGCAACAACCGATGTAGTCACTACCATTCCGGTAGGAAATCAGCCTCTTGGTGTAGCGATTTCACCAAATGGAGCACTTGCTTATGTATCAAATCATGGACCTGGAGCTAATTCTGTATCTGTCATAAATACAGCTACAAATACCGTAACCGCTACTATTCCAGTAGGGGTCCTACCTCAAGGTATAGCTTTCACTCCGAATAGTGCATTTGCTTACGTTGCAAACGAAAACATACTTCCCAACCCAGGTTCAGTATCAGTTATAAATACGGCTACAAATACGGTGGTTGCTACAATCCCTGTTGGACTTCGCCCAAGATCAATCGTTATTACACCGAATGGACAATTTGCTTACGTTACAAATGAAAGTAGTAACACTGTATCTGTAATTAATACTGCAACAAATACGGTAGTTGATACAATTCCTGTAGGATTAGGACCTGTGGGAACTGCCATTACACCTGATGGAGCATTTGTTTACATTGTAAATAAAGGTAATAATACTGTATCTGTCATAGATACAGCTACAAATATGGTGATTGCTACAATCCCTGTAGGATTATCTCCTGACCAAGTTACTATCTTGCCGGATGGAACACTTGCTTATGTCACAAATCAACTTGACCAAACTGTGTCTGTCATCGATATAGCAACAAATACAGTAATCGATACAATTCCAGGGTTTAACGGTCCAACTGGTATAAAAACTGGAACAATCTGCCTGAACTAGTAATCCAGCGTCGTTAGGAATCAAGGCTTTCAACAAAGGAAGGTTCCTGTTTTTTCATCATCTATATAATAAAAGACATACTTCAATTGCCTTTAGGAAACTGAAGTATGTCTTTTCGATTTTGTTATGAAGTTCTGCTACTTTGAAATCTTTGACGTAGAACTTTTGACCAAGTAATTACTGGTTCCTTATTGTTCACTGCCTTCTAAATGTGTTGGTAGTTCTTTCGATTCCACCGACATATTTGACAGCTATTGAAAATTAGGTAGCTCATTGCTTCCCTCTCAAACCGCATTATATAAGCATTAAAATAGCCTTTAGGATTCTAGTACACTTAAAATAGCATCAAGATCAGTGACAGCAATATCTAGGCGTTCCTTTGCCTCAATATTTTGCTGTTTTAATTGACTAAACTCTAGCAAATTTTTCTCATGCTTTAACTTGATAGAAGACAAGCGTTCAATTCGCGATTCTACCTTTTCAATTGCTTGCTCACAAACTGCTGTCCATATCTTTTCTGACTGCTGCATTTCAGTCGTTGATGGGTTATGTTGACGCATAATTCGTGCATATACTACTTCAATTTGTTCAATTAGTTCTGAATAAAAATGTCGCTCAACACGAGTTGTTTGAAATGTTGGGTGCTCTCCCTCTTTTGCATATGGGGTAATTTGACGTAGTAGCTTTCCAGCATTTTCTCCGAAACCATGTGATAAATTCAATACATTCATTAACTGTAAAAGTAAACGAATTTCTTCTAGATTAATAAGCTGTGAATCGATGCTTTCCTTTAGCTTTAAGGATTCCATATAGCGTCGATCAAAGTGCTCAATTTCACCATTGCGTTGCTCTACTAAATGATCACTTGCATTGTCTTTTAAGCTTTTAATATAGCGAATTGCATGGCTTTTCAGCTCTTCCATCGACAGCAAGTTGTCATTGTCTTGTTGTGGCTTTCCTCGTTGAACATACGCAAATGCATCCATTTTTTTGGGCCATTGTGCTGCTGGGGTTTCTTCTAAGACATTATAGCGTATATAAATTCCGTGCATTCCATATCCTCCAAGTCCATTAAACAAGTATCTCTAAAGACAATAAATCGAATACGACATTTTTTCAAGTAAAAAACTTTTAAAGATTGAAAATCCTTCTTTTGAACAGTAATTCAAAAATCCCGAATAGTCGATACTATTCAGGATTTTTGAATTTTTTATTATGATGAAAATTTTACCACTTCATCCTCTAACTAACTTTGTTCGTATACGATTTGAAACAAACTCCACTACTAAAATAAGCAAAATAAGTCCCAATAAAATAGCTCCTACCTCTGACCACTTATAGGCATTCATAGCAAAAATAAGTGGTGCTCCTATTCCGCCAGCTCCAACTAGGCCGAGTACTGTTGCATCACGCAAATTCATATCAAAACGGTAGATAACAATAGATAATAATAATGCCGTCAGCTGTGGCCATATTCCAAATCGGATCTTTTCCATTAATGTACAGCCGATAGCCTCCATTGACTCTAGTACACTTTTATCTAAGTCCTCAATTACATCTACATATAGCTTTGAAAGCATTCCTATAGACGTCAATGACATTGTTAACACACCAGCAAATGGGCCAGGGCCTGTTACCCTGATAAACATAAGTCCGTAAACGATCGCTGGAATAGTGCGAATGATGATTAACAACAAACGAACTACAAATGCTATTGGTTTTGGCATAATATTCGAAGCTGATAAAAAGGCCAAAGGTATCGCCAATAATGCACCTACAATCGTACCAAGAAAGGCAATTGCCATTGTTTCGATTAATAAATAAGGAATACCACCAGTAGAAACATTGAAAATTAATGACCAATCAGGATTTAGTAGTCCTACAAGTATGTTTTTAGCAATCTTCGTACCATTTAACGATACATTTTCAAAATGAATTGTTGACACAGACCATACAAATAAAATACTTAAAATAAAGATGGTCATGATGTATGACATGCGTCGATTTGGTTGTAATTGTAATTGCTTGTCGATTGCATTCATAGCATCACCCCTACATTAATTTCTTGCGAAGATATTCGCTAGTTGTTTCAATAATAAAAACGGTACAAACAAGCATTAGTAAAATCATGCCCACATTCGCATAGCTTCTCCACCCTAGACTTTCGTTGAGAAGTAAACCAATCCCACCAGCACCGACATAACCTAAAATAGACGCATAACGAACATTTCCTTCAAAGCAAAATAAAGATGTCGATAAGTAATTAGGAAGAATCTGAGGCATAATCGCATAACGAAATGCTTGAATCGTTGTCAGTCCCATCGAACACATTGCCTCATAGGCCTTCATATCGACACTTTCAATTTGTTCATATAACAATTTCCCAACATATGCAATAGTAAATAAAAAAATAGCAATCGTACCAGCCATTGTACCGAGCCCAAATATAAATGTTGCAATAAGAGCAACAATCAAAGTAGGTAATGTTCGAAGCAAGCTTAAAATAAATTTGCACGACATAGTGATCCATCTATTTTTTGTAATATTTGTCGCAGCAAGCATTGAGATAGGCAAGGCACAGATAGCACCTAATACGGAACCAAACAATGACATTTTAATCGTATCGAATAACGGCTGCCATAACTTCGATAAATACGTCCAATTAGGTGGTATCATCTGTTGTATAATGACAAAAAACTGACTGATTCGATTGACAATAACCTCTATGCTAAAACCTGTAATACGGATCGAAAGGAACGTTAATAGAAGCAGAATAAGCAACATCAATGGCATTATCGAGCGTTTCTCCAGCACTTCTTTGTCATTAGGCAATACCATTTTTTTCTGGGATAGCAGCTTCCATTGCATGATTGTTTGCCCCCCTCCCTTCACTATTATTATAGATATACGAAAGAATTTCCTCGTCTACCTCACAAGCTCGCCCATCAAAAACTATTTCACCGCTTCTCACACCAATAACACGGGTTGCATATGCTAATGCCAGTTCAACGTGATGAATATTAATAATAATTGTCATATTGAACTCTTGATTAATGCGTTTAAAATCCTCCATGACTTGCTTTGCCGTGACGGGGTCTAATGAAGCAACAGGTTCATCCGCTAAAATAATCGATGGATTTTGAGCGAGGGTACGCGCTAAGGCTACACGCTGTTGTTGACCACCAGATAACTGATCTACTCGTACATACGCCTTGTCTAAAATACCTACCTGATCGAGTGCCATTAATGCTTTAAGCTTCTCTTCTTTCGTAAAGATGCCGAGCATTTTTCGCCAAAACGGCATATTGGGCACAAAGGAAACGAGGACATTTTTCAATACAGAGACACGTGTTACAAGGTTAAATGATTGAAAAATCATCCCGATATTACGTCGTAATTTTCGTATCCCCTTCCCCTTTAGCTGTTGTACGTCAACAGAATCTACACTTAATGATCCTCCTGTGATGTCATGCATTTTATTTATACAGCGCAATAAGGTTGATTTCCCTGCACCTGATAAGCCAATAATAGCAACAAATTCGGCCTGCTCAATTTGTAGGTTAATTTGATTTAAAGCAAGAAAGCCATTTGGGTATCTTTTTTCTACCTCTCTAAACTCAATCATAGAACCGCTCCATTTCTGACAAAGTGCTGTAGTATTATAAAAAGGGCTATGTCATTCCCAACTTTCAAAGAAGAACAATAAAAGAATCTGCAAGCCTTCTGCGGGTAAGCCGCAAGCTTCGCAGATTCTTTACTATAAACCATTCTATTTAAGATTTTGAACTAATTCCTGAGCCTTACGCTCATTGTCATAGTCACTATCCTTTGCTACCTGATAACCTTCATGGCTGTAGATAGCGATAACTTCCTTACCTTTTTCAGAGTTCCCAATATTAATAAATGCTTGCTGAATAGCCTTTTTTAAACTATCATTCATGACCTTTGAATTTTTACTTACGCTAATTGTGTCATTATAAATAGCAGGCATTACACCGATTAAATCTGTTTCCTCCCAAATAGAAGCTGTGCGACCAAATTCACCTTTCCAGCTCTTCTCATAATCTCTACGTGCATCTGCATATGTGACCAATACATCAGTTTGACCTGCAGCTAAACGTGCAAACGCATTGCCATAGGAATCAGCCTGAACAACCTGCGATAAATCTGGAATTGTTTTATTAAACTTCTCATGTAACCATAATGTAGGGTAAATATAACCTGCTGGTGAAGACGAAGACATAACATTCCAAGTGACATTATTTAAATCCTCGAAAGTTAATTCTTCACCGTTATTTACTTTCGCAGCTAAAGCTTTACCTTTTTCCGATGGTCCCGCAACTAAAATTGCTCGATAAGATGTTGTTTGTGTCGTTGTTGGTGCGGTCGGCTTGTTTTTATTCCAATCGATTGGATTATCTGAATCATTACTTAAACCTGCGCGCGTTGCCGTTAAAATAACTTCTGCGCCATCATCATAAAGGACATATGTCCCCCCAGGAATTAAACCAATATCAGTAGTACCTGCTGATAATGCTTCGCCTACTGCTTCATAGTTTGTGCCTACTGTAATATCGATTTCACCTACGTCATAGCCTAAACTTGCTAGCTCGTCCTTTAATAAATTTTTTAAAGGCTCTGTTGCTGTAATAATTTCATCAGGATTACGCGAAGGCACAAAGCCAATCGTTAATTTTTTTATAGATTCATTGCCTGTTACTTCTGAGGACACATCTACAGTCTCGTCAGAATTAGATGTTTTGGAAGCCTCGTTTCCACATGCCATCAAGAACACTGAAAACATACATGTAAAACAGATAAATAGTAATTTCTTCAAGTTATTTTCCTCCCCATTCTTGAAATACTTCCTCAGTATATACAGTAAATATTTTCCTGGTATTAATAGAAGGTAAATATATGTTTCTAATATGTAAAACAATATTTTGATATCGTAAATATGCAAAATTATTAAAAATAACTTTATATACTATGGATATACTAACTAACGGAGGACTTCTTATGACTGAAAAAAAAATACAAATACTTGCAACTAGTGATATTCACGGTTATATAATGCCCACAACTTTCCGGAATGCACACAATGAGGCACTTGGTTTAGCCAAAATAGCAACAATCATCCAGGAAAAAAGGTTGGAAGGGCCAACAATTTTAATTGATAACGGAGATTTTATTCAAGGAAGTCCGTTGACCTATTATCATCAAAAGTTTCAAGCACAAGAGCCTAATCCATTAATACAAGTTGCCAATGCTCTTCAATATGATGCGATGATATTTGGTAATCACGAATTTAATTATGGGCTGCCTGCCCTACAATCTGTAATAAGCCAGT
The DNA here is from genome assembly GCF_001183605.1 of Lysinibacillus xylanilyticus. Classification (GTDB taxonomy): domain Bacteria; phylum Bacillota; class Bacilli; order Bacillales_A; family Planococcaceae; genus Lysinibacillus; species Lysinibacillus xylanilyticus. The sequence goes on from NZ_LFXJ01000005.1 coordinate 2,235,334, forward strand.
CCAATTTTCCATGGCTAGGCGCCAACATTTTAACAAATAATGGCCAGCACTTTACTAAGCCCTATATCATCAAAGAAATAGAAGGCGTTCGGATAGCTATTTTAGGCATTACAACTCATTTTGTAACTAAATGGGAGGAACCGGATCATATCAATGGGCTTCGTTTTGAAGATGCTTTCTCTAGTGCAAGCTACTGGGCAAAATGGATACGCTCAAATGAGCAAATTGATGTTCTTATTCTTTGCTACCACGGAGGATTTGAGCGAAGTCTAGAAACCGGAGAATTACTCGAAAAAGAAGACGGGGAAAATCAAGGATATCGTATATGTATCGAAATCGAAGAAGTGGATATCATCATTTCCGGTCATCAACATCGTGAAATTAGCACAACATTTATGGGAAAATCAATAGTACAGCCTAACACTAAAGGGATTTGCTTAGCTAGTATAGAACTAAAAATTATGATGGACAGTCAAAAGAAAATCCACTCTATTACCCATACACCATCACTGATATATGTTGCGGAAGATATGAAACCAAATACATCTGTTTGCGGCATCATCTCCCCTACTTTCGACAAAACAGAGGCATGGTTAGATGAAACGATTGGGATCATTCAAGGAAATATGCTAATCGAGAATACATTTTTGGCACGTATTCAAGAGCATCCATATATCGAATTTATAAATCATATTCAAATGGAGGCATCTGGAGCTTCTATTTCTTGTACAGCGCTCTTTCACGATGAGTGTGGCGGCTTAAAGCAAGAGGTAACGATTCGTGATATTGTTACAAACTATATTTACGCAAATACATTAAAAGTTCTTCGTTTATCGGGGCTCGACATCTTACTCGCCCTTGAACAATCAGCGACTTATTTTACTGTAGAGGCAGGAGAACTGAAAGTAACCGAGACTTTTCTTTATCCTAAAGCACAGCCTTATAATTATGATATGTGGGAAGGGATCGAATATATTTTGGATATTTCAAAGCCTATTGGTGAGCGTGTTACTAAGCTTACCATCAATGGTGAGCCTATAAAGATGGATGAAGAGTTCGACGTTGTTATGAGTAGCTATCGTGCAACTGGGGCGGGGAATTTTGATTTTTTAAAAAATCGTCCTGTCGTGAAGGAAATACAAATTGATATAACGGAACTAATTGCAGATTATATTTTAAAACACCCAACTATTCATGCAACATGTAATAAAAATTGGCAGGTAACGTTCTAGCATAAAAAAATTCGCTCTTTTCCTGTAGGAGAATCCACCTTGGAATGCCGTCCTACAGGAGTATAGCGAATTTTTTATCTTACATCCTAATTAAGAATCTTGTCGTATTTGCTTAATGCTTTTTCCCTCAGTAAAGGCATGAATTGATTTTATTTTACCTACTGATTTGAAATTTGCCTTATCATAGACCTTTGCAACCTGTTCATTGATAGGTAAAATCCAGAGATATTCTAACCCCTGCTTTATCGACTCTTGCTGAATATGCTGCAGAATATATCCAATCAAACCTCTACCCCGATGGCTTTCAAGTGTTGCTACACTCTCGACTCTCCCTTGATTTCCTGAGACGAAAATATTGGCGGTACAGCAAGCTGTGCCATCCAATCTTAATAAATAGTACGTAAAATGCGGAGAATGATAAGTTTCCTCAAAGGCTTTTTTGATTAATGCAGGCTCCCCAAATGTAGAAATACTCATTTCTACAGCTAATGCTTCCTCCATATTGGCATCTGTTACACGTTCAATTTGTATTGCTGGATTATGTGGTAATTGTAAGTATTCACCGTTCCAACACTGTACATCATCATTAAAACTTTCATATTGAAAGCCATGATTCTCTAACACTTCTATACATGACTGATTTTCCTCCACGTTGTATAAATACAATCTTGGAATCAGAGATTTTGACTGATAGAAATTTTTGATTTTCTTTAAAAACATATCTGGCTCGGTAATCTTCTTCCAAATGTGTGCATGATTAGCGTCATAATATGTTGGCATTTCCTTATTATAAAATAATACTCCTTCGTGACATGTCTCCATCTCACTAAAACTTTTAATATAATCAATATCTAACTGCATGATGTGCTCAATTTTTTGCATTTTCTGTTCCTCCTTCAATCCATCTTTCATATAAATCTTCTAGCTGCTGTTCAAGCTTTTGACGTTGCTCTTTGGCAAGTGTGAGCTCTTGTAATTTCATTTCGAGCTTTCCAATTTGTTCTTCAATTGATATCTCTTTTTTAGCAGCATAGGACTTTTCAAGTACTTCTTTTATTACTGGTTCTTTTGCTACTTCTAAGCGTTTTTGTCTTGCCCATTCATAATCGCCTTCAAATACTTGAATCGTTTCATGCTCAATCCATGCAACTTTAGTAAAAATCTTTTGTAAAAAATAACGGTCGTGCGAAACACCAATAATAGTCCCTTCAAAGGATTCCAGTGTATCCTCCAATACCTCTCTCGCTTCAATGTCTAAATGATTGGTCGGCTCATCCAGCATCAATAAATTAATATCCTCATACATTAACTGAGCTAGACGTAAGCGCATTTTTTCACCGCCACTTAAATCCTTCACTTTTTTAAAAACGTCGTAGCCATAAAATAAAAACTGAGCTAGAATATGACGTGCTTCAGCCTCTGACACAGAGACGCTCTCACGGAAGGCATCTATTAAACGAATGGCAGGATTCTTATGCTCAAACTGTTGCGATAAGTAGCCAATTTTAACACTGCTGCCGACATGACAAACACCTTCATTCGGTACTATTTCACCTAACATCATTTTTAATAACGTTGATTTCCCACTCCCATTGCCACCAACAATTGCCAGTCGTTCTTCGAAGTAAACCGCTAAATTACTTTCCTTAAATAATGGTTTCTCAAATGCATGGCTAATGCCCTTCATTTGCACAACCTCTTTACCACTACGCTCAGCCATTGTTAAAGCTAAATTCATTTTCTTTTTCGTTGAAGGCTTCTTCACACGCTCTATACGGGCTAGTGCTTTTTCCATACTTTTAGCACGACGATGCATGCCAGCATTTGGCGGATTCGCTTCATTTGCCCATTGCTTTAAGCGCTTTATTGTTTCCTGCATTTTTCTAATTTTCTTTTGCTGTTCTTCGTATTGTGCAAATTGCTGTTCAACCTTTGCTTCCTTTTGTGCTACAAATGCATCGTAATTGCCGATATACGTAATTGCCTCTCCATCTTCAATTTCAATTATTTTTTGAGCCATTTGATTCATAAAATGGCGATCATGTGATACTACAATAACAATTCCTGCAAAGTTTCGGACATAATTTTCTAGCCATTCAATTGCCTGCATATCTAAATGGTTCGTCGGTTCATCTAATAGCAAAATAGAAGGATTACTTAACAGGATTTGCCCAAGCATCACCTTCGTTTTCTCCCCACCACTTAAGCTACTAAAAGGCTGCTCAAGCAATGGTGTAATACCTAGACCATTTGCAATCATCGCTAATTGCGCATCAATTTCATAACCACCCTGCAACATAAACTGTTCTTGCACATGACCATATTGCTGCAGTACCTTATCTGTTACAGCTAACTGCATTTCTTGCTCAAGCTTTGTCATTTTTGCCTTTAATGCATAAATTTCCGCAAATGCTTCCTCCAGCACTTCCTTCACTGAGAACATAGGATATTGTGGAATTTGATGTAAATAACCAATTGTCGCTTCCTTACTTTTTATGATTCGTCCCTTATCCGGTGTATCCGAACCAGCTAGTAACTGTAATAAAGTCGTTTTTCCACTGCCATTCACGCCAACAATGGCAACATGCTCCCCTGTATTCACTTCTAATTGAAGTCCTTCAAATAAAACATTTCCACCAATAATTTTTTGTATTTGCTCAGCCTTAATTTGCATCGTTTTTTCCTCCAATGAAACGTGCGAAAAACATCTATAGACACAAAAAAGACTGCTCGATTAACAAGCAGTCTTTTCCTCATTAGGTTGTGAAAAAGAATGGTTAATTCGCTACGTTTGATATTTGATTTTGCTTAAAAATGGACAGACCTATCCCGTTGTTCGCAAAATCGAAAGTAATCACACGTGCAAAATACATAGCTGTATCCACTTTTACACATGTTTTCGTAGCGTTTTTATTCATTCCTTTTCACCTCCGTTCATAATAGTTAACTTTATAATACCATAATTCCGATAAATTGGAAAAGAAAAAATTTTCAGAGGCATTAAGACAATTATTTCAAATGTGTTTTTTATGAAAAATCAACTCTCGCTACATAAAACATTTGTAGCTGTCGCTCTGCTTTCGCCACATAAAACAGTTGTACCTGTCGCTTTGCTTTCGCTACATAAAACATTTGCTGAAAGAAGTTAAAATGAGTAGTTATAAGACTGAAAAAGTGCGAGGTTTTGTACAAAGACTTATGTACAATATCTCGCACTTATATATCTGACTCGATTTTTTATAATTATTCTAATGCTAAATCTGAGGATATTCCCCTATCTCTCTACGTTTTCACCTTTTTCACAAACATTTTAACAAACGGTACGAGGAAAACAGATACTACCAGCACTCGGAATAGCTGAAATGCTGTGACGATCGTGACATTTGCATGCACGGAAGCGGCGATAATCCCCATTTGATCAAGTCCACCTGGTACAATACTTAAAAAGCCTGTTTTAAAATCAAGGCTGTATAAACTCTTCATAATAAATGTTAAACCATAAGCTGCGCCAATAAAGATACCCGCCGATACAAATGCGTAAAACACATGCTTCTTCGATAAATGTAAATCTTCTTTTTTCAATAAAAGGCCGATGTAAATTCCAAGCATTAGCTGAGCAATATGAAGTAGTGACAACGGCAATTTTGGTACATCAATCCCTGCAATATTTATGCCCATCAATAAAAACACTGGACCAAGCATATAACCTGTCGGAATTTTCGCCTTTTGTGCCAACCAACCCGCTACTCCACTCACAGCAAGTAAAGCTATTAGGACCCATGTATATGCTCCGTTGACAGCTGAACCAGTTCCCCCAGAGCCTGACACCATTAATGGGACAAAGCCGACAATTAAAAGAACCCTTAATATTTGGAAAAACGTAATTACGACCATATCCATATCCCCTTGCTCCTCGGCAAAAGCAACGACCTGTGACATGCCACCAGGCACACAGCATGTTAACGCGGTCGCAAAATCTAAATCCGCTCGTTTTGCTACTAAATAACTAACGCCAAAAAACAATACAATAAATAATACGTTTAAAACAATCATACTCCCTAAAAATTGTTTAATATCCTGCACCGCTTCTGGTGTAAACGCAAAACCAATGGAATACCCCGCAACAATTAACCCTAAATTACGGAAATATTTATGCCATTTCAATTGTACTTTCGTCGATAACTGAATAATTAGCACTGCAGTTATAGCTCCAAGTAACCACGGCATTGGAATATGTAATACATTAAATAAAATCGCACCTGTTAAACCAATACATAATGTAATAAACATGTGCTTGTCAAAAATAAACATTGAAGCAACCCCTCGTGACTGTATCATTCTATTATGCCGTGAACTTGCCTATTTTTCTACTTCATCACTTTTTTTAAAGGGTCTTATATCGTTAAAATTGAACCTGTTATCTACAAAGTTTAACCTCTTATCCAAGATTTTCTTCAATCTAAAATTTTCTATGCTACATTATTATTATCTGATTCAGTGTTTCTCCATAGTGGAGATATGTAAAGGAGGCCTCCAATGAAAATTCACTTAACGATCAATAGTGAGCTAGAAGAAACCGAGATTCATATACATGCGAAGGAATACACCGAGCAAATTGAACGATTGATGAAGCAGCTACAAGCTTCACAAACAACGATGCTAGATGGCTACTTTCAACAAGAAATTCATATGCTAAAAATTTCAGATATTTATTCTATTTACGCAGAGGGTGCAAAAGTATTTTTGCAGACGGAGGAACAGGAATTCGAAACGAAGCGTAAATTGTATGAGCTGGAAGCACAATTAGCGAAAGACTTTGCCCGAGTCAGTAAATCGACACTCGTTAACATTAATAAAATTGCCTCTATTCAAATGGGTAAAATCGGTACAACAGAACTGATATTAGAAAACGATGTGTCCGTCCATGTTAGCCGCAAATATTTAAAAGAATTAAAACACCACTTAGGTATTGGGAGGGACTCATAATATGAAAAAAATTATAAGTATGATGATTATCGGTCTACTCATATCACTAAGCTCTTCCTACGTCTTAGTAACATTAAGTGTTATATCTAATAACGCTGTGATGTCAGGGGCGGAATTACTTGAACAAATTATCATCGCCGCCATACTTGGAGTTGTAATAGGTCTACTGTCTATCATCTATGATATTGAACGTTTACCTTTTACTTCTCAGTTTATTCTACATGTAATTGCAGTTACGCTATGTGTCATGATTGCAGGTTATTTTGGGCGTTGGTTTGAATATTCCGGTGTTAAGTATGTTCTTATAAGTGAAGCTATTATTTACTTAATAGTTTGGTGCATCCTTTATGTACTTCAAAAAAGTGATATTGCAAAAATCAATCAAGAAATTCAAAAAAGAAAGGAATAAACAATATGACCTTTGCTATACAAGTTGGGAATCTATGTAAGCAATATGGCAATCAACAAGCCGTAAAAGGTATTTCATTTACAGTTGAACAAGGCTCCCTCTTCGCCTTTTTAGGTGCGAATGGTGCAGGAAAGTCAACGACTATTGAAATACTCTGTACATTATTAAAAAAATCAAGCGGTACTGTAAACATTAATGGTTATACACTTGATGCAAGCAACGACAATGCGGAAGTTCGAAAATCCATTGGTGTCGTATTCCAGCAAAGTTTACTAGATGAACGATTAACGGTGCAGGAAAATATACTTCACCGTGGTAAAACATATGGCTTATCGAAAAAACAATTGACCGATAATTATCAATTCGTTTCAACATACTTGCATTTAGCTGATATAGAAAAGCGCAAATATGGAACGTTATCAGGTGGTCAAAAAAGACGTGCTGATATCGCTCGAGCCCTTATCCATCGACCGAAAATATTGTTTTTAGATGAACCAACAACTGGGCTTGATCCACAAACGCGTCAATTTGTTTGGCAAGCAATTAAACAGCTTCAACTAGAAACAAACATGACTGTTTTTTTAACAACTCATTATATGGAAGAAGCGGCAGTCGCTCATCAAGTCATCGTCTTAAAGGAAGGAGAAATTGTTGCTGAAGGGACACCTGATGAACTTAAAACAAAATACGCCTATGATTCAATGGCACTTGTTTTTCATAATAGTTCTGAAGGGATACAGTGGCTCGAAGATAATGCCATCTCCTATACTGAAAAGCTAGGTATTTTCTCCATCCAAGTCGAATCGACACTTCATGCTTTAACGCTATTAAAAAATGCAGAACCACTTATTGCTTCGTTTGAAGTAATCAAAGGTACGATGGATGATGTCTTTCTTCATATTATGGCCGAGGGAGGCGTAGCTTAATGGAAGCATTATTTAGCTTAGTACAACGAAATAACAAGGTTTTTAGACGTGATAAAACACAAGTCTTCTACTCGCTACTTTCTGTCATTATTGTCATTGTTCTTTACGCAGTATTTCTTCAAAAAATGCAAGTAAATGCCATTGAAGAAGTGACAAAGGCTACTCCAGCGTTGGTAACGATGGTCAATGAATGGATTGTCGCAGGTTTACTTTCTATGACCGCTGTTTCTACTACACTCGCTGCGTATGGCATTGTTGTAAGGGATCTTGAATCAAAAGCGCAGGCTGATTTTCTAACAGCTCCTATCTCGCGAACAACCATTCAATTTAGCTATGTAATAAATGCCTTTTTCATTGGCTGTATCTTTTCCTTTATCGCCCTCATTGGCTGTGAAATTTTTATCCTATCAACAGGCGGTGAGCTACTAAGCTTCGGGGATTTCTTAAAAGTAGTAGGATTACTATTTTTATCAGTGTTACTTGCCAGTGTTTTTAATCTCTTCCTTGTGTTACTTGCAAACAGCCAACATTCATTTTCAACTCTCAGTACAATCGTCGGTACAGCACTCGGTTTCTTATGTGGTGTTTATGTACCCGTTGGTGCACTCCCAAGCTTCGCTCAAAATGTTATTATGTATTTCCCTATCAGTCATACAACCTTACTATTACGCAATGCCTTTATGGAGAGCTCAATTTCAAAGGTTTTCGAAGGTGCGCCCGCTTCGCAGGTAGAAGAATACAAAAAAATGTATGGTATAGTCTATGACCTTCATGGAAATATACTAAGTACCTCAACAAGCATTATCATTATTGTTGTCACAATTATTGTGCTAGCAATCTTATCTATTATTATTTTTAAAAAGAAAAATAAATAAACATTTTCGCACATCGTTTATAAAATGGTGTGTTTTTTATTGATTTTAATTAAACATTTTGTTATTTTAATAATAAATAAGCAAACAGAATAATTAATCGTTTGTTTTTCAGGAGGGCACTTAATGGATGTAAATGAATTGTTTTGGCAGGCTTCGATCCATGACATAAAAAAAGGCTACAATGATGAAACAACACATTTCACTTGTTTGCTTTGCGGGGAAAAGATAGAAAAGGGTATTATTTATCCATATGAAGGCGTTCTCTACGAGGCAGAAAAATTTATGCAACATCATATTACTGCTGCACATCGATCTGTATTTCATTATTTAAATGGCCTTAATAAAAAAATGACAGGACTAACTGATCATCAAAGTCATATTTTACGCTTATTTTATGAAGGAAAAACCGATCAAGACATAAAAGAAGAGCTGGAAATTGGCAGTGCAACAACGATACGTCACCATCGCTTTACCCTTAAAGAAAAGGAACGACAAGCGAAAACTTTTCTTGCGATGATGGAGCTACTAAAAGAACAGGACCAAAAGGAAGATAGCTTTGTACCCATTCACAAAACAGCTACGATGGTCGACGATCGCTATAATATTACGATTTCTGAAGAGCAGCAATTACTTGAAAAGTACTTTCCAGACGGTATTGGTAAAGAACTTGTCCGCTTCCCAAAACGTGAAAAACATAAAATTGTGATACTCCGTGCAATCACAAAGCTTTTCGATGAAACAAAACAGTATTCCGAAAAAGAATTAAACGAAATGATTCAACCGATATATGAGGACTATGTGCAAATACGTCGCTATTTAATCGAATACGGCTTCATGGATCGACAAGAGGATGGCAGTGCTTACTGGATAAAAAAATAAGAAAGCAGGGTTTCCAATGGACCATAAAAAAGAATTAAAAGAAATGTATAAAGAAATAAAAATCGAAGCTGGTGTTTTTACAATGACCAATAATCAAAATGGTAAAACGTTTGTTGGCAGCTTCAATAATTTAAAACGCTTAAACGGCTTTCAATTTATGTTAAAAACAAATACACATACTAATAAAGAGCTACAAGCCGATTACAACACACTCGGCAAGGATGCCTTCGATATTGAAGTTGTGGAATATTTGAAGAAAAAAGAAGAAGGCTATTTCGATGCAAAAAAAGAGCTAGAAAAGCTGGAACAAAAATGGCTCGACAAGCTTCAGCCATTTGGTGAACGTGGATATAACTAGGTAACATAAAAAAAGAATCTGTTTTCTCCGAGATTAAGTTAGAGAAACTTGCAGATTCTTTTTTTATTTCAAATTGTTTCGCGTGGGGATTCACCGCTTCCGGATATTCTTTTTCGTAGGTGCAAATACCAGTTGGACCCGAGCACTTTCCCCTTGTACCTGATCAGTTCTTTCGACCCGCGCACTTTCCCCTTGCACCTGCTCAGTTCTTTCGCTTACCTGCGCACTTTCTTCTTGCACCTGCTCAGTTCTTTCGCTTACCTGCGCACTTTCTTCTTGCACCTGCTCAGTTCTTTCGCTTACCTGCGCACTTTCTTCTTGCACCTGCTCAGTTCTTTCGCTTACCTGCGCACTTTCTTCTTGCACCTGCTCAGTTCTTTCGCTTACCTGCGCACTTTCTTCTTGCACCTGCTCAGTTCTTTCGCTTACCTGAGCACTTTCCTCTTACACCTGATCAGTTCTTTCGCTTACCCGAGCACTTTCTTCTTATACCCGATCAGTTCTTTCGCTGACCCGAGCACTTTCCCCTTGCACCTGATCAGTTCTTTAGCTGACCCGAGCACTTTCCCCTTGCACCTGATCAGTTCTTTCGCTTACCTGAGCACTTTCCTCTTACACCTGATCAGTTCTTTCGCTTACCCGAGCACTTTCCTCTTACACCTGATCAGTTCTTTCGCTTACCCGAGCACTTTCCTCTTACACCTGATCAGTTCTTTCGCTTACCCGAGCACTTTCCTCTTACACCTGATCAGTTCTTTCGCTTACCCGAGCACTTTCCTCTTACACCTGATCAGTTCTTTCGCTTACCCGAGCACTTTCCTCTTACACCTGATCAGTTCTTTCGCTTACCCGAGCACTTTCCTCTTACACCTGATCAGTTCTTTCGCTTACCCGAGCACTTTCTTCTTATACCCGATCAGTTCTTTCGCTGACCCGAGCACTTTCCCCTTGCACCTGATCAGTTCTTTAGCTGACCCGAGCACTTTCCCCTTGCACCTGATCAGTTCTTTCGCTTACCTGAGCACTTTCCTCTTACACCTGATCAGTTCTTTAGCTGACCCGAGCACTTTCCCCTTGCACCTGATCAGTTCTTTGGCTGACCTTAGCATTTCTTCCCCGAATTTACTCCCACTTCTTTGCGCGAGGCTTTACATTGCGCACTAGTATTCATCTACTGGTACTCTTACTTCATTTCTTCCATTAAATGAATTTCCTGCTGAGCTTTTTTTGTTAGCTTTCCAAAAACTAACTCATAGGAATGTTTGATTAAATTTTCAACTAAATCAAATGGCACGTCATCTGCATCCATATAGATTGAATTCCAATGTGTTTTATTCATATAGTAACCTGGAATAATACCTTCATAAGCTTCTCTCAACTCTTCGGCTCGATTAGGCTCACATTTTAATGTAAGTACCGGTCTTCCAGTAGCGTCTCCGCCCATCATCCCATACATTTTACCACCAATATGATAGCGATCTGCTTGCCATTCTTCTTTGAAATCATACGTTGTTCCACGAAGCTTTAGGCAATTTGCATGAATTGTTTCTTTGTTCATTATTTAACCCCTTTTCATATCAAAATAAAAAAAACACACGTTCGATTATTATAATTGTAATCAATAACGTGTGCAGAAGAAATATTTAATTATTTTAAATCGTCTACTGAGCCTCTTAGGAACCATGAGAAAGCAGAGCGTCAGCATAATTCGTTATTACAAGACATCCATTACTTTACGCCTCTATCAAACACGCCGATGACTTCGGTAGTTTGTAATATATTGACAAATGCTTTGGCATCCGCTTCCTTGATCATTGCTTTAACATCGGCAAGCTGATAGCGTGTAATGACGGTAATTAAAACTTTTCGCCCTTCGCCTGAATAAGCACCCTTTGCATCCATAATAGTTACACCTCTATGAAGCTTTTCCAGTAACTGCTGTTTTACTTCCTCGCCCTTGCTCGTAATAATCATCATTGTCAATTTAATATGACTCGTATGAATAGTGTCGACAACCTTCCCTGTAGCATAAATTGATACGAGCGTCAGTAATGCCGCATCCCAGCTAAAAACGAATCCGGAGATAGCTACAACGATACCATTCAACGCAGAGATTAATGTACCCAGTGGAAAATCTCGTTTGCGACTTAGCAGCATCGCTATAATATCAAAACCACCAGAAGAACCTGCCGCACGAAAAATCATGCCCAACCCTAAGCCCACAATAACACCACCAAATAATGAGGCAAGAATTGGATCTTGTGTAGCTTTATAAATCGGAATAATATACAAGCTTACCGACAAGACGACTACAGAAAGAATAGTATAGCCAATAAATCGCTTCCCTAGCTTCAAGACCCCTAATATAAGCAAAGGCAAATTCAATAGTAAATTTAAAACCCCTGTATTCAAGGGTGTAATAATACCAAGCATGATAGCAATCCCGCTTAATCCGCCACTTAAAATCTCATGTGGAATTAACAAAAGATTGTAGGCAAGGGCGACTAATATTGATGAAAGTGTAATAACGACAATATTTCGCATAACAATTCCCCTATCATTAACGAAAGAGTTTTATACTTCTTTCACTTAGAATACCCAACTTATTCGTTCAAAAAACCCGAATATGGCACTATTGCTGTGAAAACAACGGCATTTATTTCTTCTGATATTCTTTTTTCTGCTCCTCTTTTATCGGCACTTCTTTTAATGGCTCCTCTTTATTCTCTTCAGCTTTCTCCGCTACCTTATAAATACGTTCAAGCATTGGCGGATGTGTATAGCGGAACCACTTTACGAGTAACTGTGGATTTACCTCACTCAAACCAGATATCGTTAGCTTCTGGAATGCAGTAATAGCGGACTCTCGATCTCCCGTTAGTGAAATCGCATATTGATCAGCTCTATTTTCCTGATACCTCGAAACATAATTCGACAGAGGGCTCGATGCAAATAATAAAACAGATGTTAGGAGTAAGAACAATGGATAAGAGCCTATATCACCGATTTTTTTAATTTTTAATTCCTTTCCGTAACGTCCAATGAACCATCTCAAACATTTCGCCGTCAGCCATAAGCCTATCAATGTCAACAGAAGATACCCAGCAATGCCAAAATAAATATGCTTCTCAACATAGTGTCCCATTTCATGTGCCATGATAAATAATATTTCATTATCTGTTAAACGATTTAAGGTTGTATCCCATAGTACAATTCTCGAATTGCTGCCAATACCCGTTACATAGGCATTTAAGGCATTTGTTTTTTCTGCCATATTGACTTCATATACGTGCTCTGCTGGTATATTCGCCTGTGAAGCAATTGACAAAATTTTCGCCTCTAGCTCTTTATTTTTTAGCGGATAAAAATCATTATATAAAGGATCAATGACTACAGGTTGAATAAACATAACAAATATTGTAAATGGAATCGTTAGAAACCATGCATATAGCCACCATCTTTTGGCACTTTTTTTGATGAGCCAATAAAGGACAGTCACGATAATAAAACTCATGCCAAAGTTGACCCAAAAATCAATAATGCCATCTCGCATCCATGATGAAAACCCTTGTGTACTAATTCCATAGGTTTTGCTTAAATTGTAACGATAATAATTGAGTGGAAATAGTACAACATATAGTAAAAGTGATAATAAGAATAAGTAACTTGCATTTTGTAACAGTTTCCATTTTGTTTGTGATGTAGCTACTTTTTCGAAGTAACGTGATACGCCCATAATTAATATCATGAAATAGATTAACCATTCCAAAGGTGTAGCAACAAAGAATAGGAAGTTCCGTATTTTAGAATATTCACCACTTAAGTATAGTTCTTTTTCAGACATAAACATCACTGGATCTGCAGCCGTCCCCTGCATCGCTCGTGGTATTGTACCACCACCGCTGTGGAAGATATACCAATACATACACAGCACATAAACACCGAATATAAGTAGCGCGACAATTCCCATTTTTTTCGCTATGTCATTTCCTCCCTTGTTCAACACTAAGTTCGTCCTATAGTAAGTGTAAGCTAAAATGTAAAAGTTAGAACAATTTTTTCTTTGTTTTATTTACCTTCTATTCTACTTCACACCAAAAAGAAAAATTCGCTCTACTTCTTTAAACGAGTGACAAGCACCATAGCTTGCTCACCATTTCCAGAAGTGTCGCGAATTAATTTATATTACTTATCCATTACAAATGCCGTTTTGCCACGTTGATCATCACTTAAATAACCTGCCGTTTCTAATCGATCATGCCATTCTTTTTCTATAACAGCGGCCTTTAATGCATCTTCCTCTTTTGTTGATAGCTCTACCATAATCTCTCCTTGATATTGCCAAATCTCAATATCTGCCTCATAGCCCGCAAAGCTTCCTATATATGTCGTTGCCTTTGCAGGACCATAAACTACCGCTTGAGATAATGTATTTTTATACCATGCTTCAGAATCCCAATTTAAAATTTTCTTCGGAACATTTTCTAAAATTAATTTTTTGGCCGCATTCGTATCCACATCATCATAGGAAACTTTAGATGTAGTCTTTAATGATTCTTTACGACTTATGGTAAATGTACGATTGTCACCCTTTATATCCATTTCAAATTTATAGTTAGACTCTGCGCCAGTGAAGCCATGACTTTCTGTAATAGCGATTGCTTCATCTAGAGGTGTATTTAAAAATCTCTTTTTATAGGTAATATCCATTTTATTGCTCCCTTCATAGACACGCAAACGATGGATATAATCCTCTTTTAAGAAATCTTTATTTGGAGTATCAAAGAAATATACCTTTACCTCATCTTTTTTTGTAGCTTGGAAAACTTTTAAAATATCCGATTCACTGAAAAGCTCAGATTTAATATTGAATTTAATTTCATTCCCTGGCTCGATTGCTGCTTTCGCTTGTGTGGAACTAAAGCCAATAATGCTAACAAGTACAATGCCAATTAAACAAAAATTTACTAAACATTTCTTCATATGATCTCCTCCTTTAGTAATTGCAAGAAAGTTGTTTCGCTATTCGTTAATGAACTGTGAAAATAGATTGTTTTATGTGCATGTATTTTCTGAGATAGTGCGATAATATCATGATAATCTGGATGCGTTTTGTAAAAAAAATCCTTGTATTGATTTTTGGAGAATCGCATTTTATATTCGCCTTTATTCCAATATCCTGTAAAGATGACTATAGCTGTAGATTTATTATTAAGTAGCTCCACTAATTTCGCTTCATCACGCTCAGGCATAAAATAAATGACGTTTTCACTTTCTGTTTCCTTTGGCAAACATTCTAGTTTAAACTGTTGCAACAATGTTTTGGTAGCCAATAAATTTTCAGGTGCTTTATCATAATTATCAAATAAAGACAACAAATCATGATCTACACGTACCGCCCTTGTCGTATGCTGAAAGAGATAGGTAGCAATATCTGCTGTTTTTCCTGAAAAAGAAGATGGGAAAATAATTGGGCAGCCCGGATTTGCATGAATATATTCTGTCATTTGCTGTAATACTTCTAAATTATTGATGCGCTTCTCAACATGACCGCTATCAATAATGGCTACATCATATACAGTCCCGTCCTCTATCGGCAGCTCTGCTTTCAACAAAAAGGAATCCACCACATAATCGCCAGAGTAAAATATCACCTCCTCAAAAAAACGAATTTTATACCAAACGCTCCCTATTAGATGTCCACTGTAGCCCCATTGAAATGCTAGACAGTTACTAACAACTAACCACTTTCCAATAGATTCTGGTTTAAAGGTTCTTGTATGTTTGCATGGCTGTTTTAATTGCTGCGCAGTCATTTTACTCATAATTATCGGCCCTGTGTATCCCAATGTCTCAAGTAAAGGAAGAGCACCTACATGATCTGTATGTGAATGGGAAATAAACACTGCATCAACCTTCGCTACATGAGCTCGTGTTAAATTCGGAGGAGTCTTCTGTCGATTGTTCATCACTCCGCAATCGAGTAAAATAGCATGTCCATTATTTTCAATGAAAAAGCAGTTACGGCCATACTCACCGACCCCACCTAAAATCTCTACATTAAGCATCCGCATGCCCTCCCTTTTTTTGTAACCAGGCAAACAGCAACATGAAAATAACGGTCATGATGACTGTTATTACTGCTAAAGCCATTCCTTCCCCGACATTTCCTTGCTCAAATTGACTGTAAATAAATGTTGCTCCAGTCTCTACTGAAGGGGGTAAAATAAGTAATCCAGCGACAAGCTCACGCATTGAGATAATAAACGTCATCGTCATCCCAGCAAGGATTCCCTGCATTAATAATGGAATGATGATCTGTCGATAAACAGCCCAACTACTTCTCCCAAAAATAGCTGCTGATTGGAATATCGAAGAATCTAATTGTGATAAAGAGGACTTTATATATTGCACAGAATACGGTAAAAAAAGTACACAATACGTGACCACAACCATTGCTTTCGTATTATAAATGGTCGCCGGTAGCCACGGTGCATTCCAAAACATAATTAACCCAACTACAAAAACAATTCCAGGAATAATATTAGGCATTAAACTAAAGAAATCTAATACTTGCTGCTTTTTCGTTTCTCCTTTTTTAATGTATAAGGCAATGAACAAACCAATAATCGCTGTAACGACAGCTGTGATTATGGAGAAAACAACACTATTTAAAAATGCTGACAATCCAGCACTTCCACTTGTAAACACTGCCTGGTAGGATGCAAAGCTAAAATTGCCTGCTTGTAAACCATCTCCCCTTACTTTTTGCAAAGATGTCATGATAATCGAGAAGTAAGGAATACCGATTGATAGCAAAATGATGATCCCCACAAAAAGCCATGAACCGAGCTTGATATACCACTTATCTTTAATCCCACGAATAGCTGATGTTTTTCCAGAAAGTACGCTATATGTATATTTGCGTCCAATAAGATTTTGAAAATACCAGATAACGAGACAAGCCGACAATAAAAATAATGACAGCGATGTCGCCATACTAATATCTACAGGCCATCTCGATAGGTAAGAATGAATTTCAGTCGTAAATACTTGAAAACCAATTCGACTACCAAATGTTGCAGGTGTTCCAAATTCCGCTAACGTTTTGATGAAAATTAGCAAACTCCCTAGAACGTAGCTAGAAAACAATAAAGGCAATACTACTTTCGTCCAATTTCTCAAAGGATTTCTTCCGAAAATTAGTGCAGCATCAAGAAAGGAGCCATTGATTCTTAATAGCGTATTTTTTAGCATTAAATATAAAAAAGGAAAAAGATGCAGGCTCATAATCATAACCATTCCAGATAAGGAGAAGAACGCTTCAGTCATCCAATCTGCACTTGGAAATAGCTGTTGGAGAAATCCATTGTTTTGCATAAACAATATCCATCCCATTGAGCCAATATATGGTGGTGTCATAAATGGAATCGTTAGAACAATATCTAGCCAATTATATTTATACAAGCTTGTTTTCGTTCTTATTAAGGCCATGGTAAATGCTATAATTGTTGTCCCTATAATAACTAAAACTCCTAATAATATAGAGTTTCCAAGAGTTTGCCATACTCTCTCGTTGGCAAACATTCTATTAATCTGTGAAACATCTAATTGCCCATCTCTCATAAATGTATAAAACACAATGGCAATTAACGGTGCAATAGCAAACGTAACGACAAGTGTCAGTAATAATCCAAAAGTTCGTCTGCCTTCCATAATCATTAATGATTCAATCCTTCCCTAGAAAAACTTAAAGGAGGCTAAAAAACCTCCCACATCTACTTAACGAAAAATTCCATTGAATTTAGTTAATACTTCAAGCTGCTTCGCTTCTGCACCTTTCCAATTCACGTTTAACTGTGGAATTTCATCTAAGGCTGCACGGTCCTTAACAGGTATATCTTTGTTCCCTGGTAGTAAGTAGGCATTTGCCACAAGCTTTTGCCCTTCATCTGACAGTAAAAAGTCAACGTACGCTTTTGCACTATCTACGTTTTTTGCATCCTTCAAAATACCAACAGCTCGTGGACTGACAACTGTTCCGCTTTTTGGATAAACAATTTCTACTGGCTCACCATCAGCTTTTGCTTTATAGGCCATGTAATCTACCCCTGAAATTGTGGCATTTTTGTCACCTGTTATAACAGCATCTAAAGCTTCCTTATTGGCGCCATTTACCTGTAGACCGTTTTCCTTCCACTTCTCCATCGTAGCCCAAGCCATTTTTTCAGCTTCTGTATATCCGTATAGGAAATCTACAGCAGAACCTGACAAGCTAGGGTCTGGAATATTAATTTTATTTTGCCATTCAGCTTTTGCTAAATCTGTCCATTCTGCCGGAGCTTGTTGTGTATTTTTTGTATTATAAGCAATTCCTAAAGCTGAGGCACTGTAACCATAGTAATAACCTTTTGCATCAGACCAATCGCTATTGATTTTCTTTGCATTTGCAGCTTCTTTATAGCTTTGAAGCTGATCTGTTTCCTTTAAGCCATCCATTGAAGCGATAGAAGCTAGTACGACAACGTCTGCTACAGGGTTGTTTTTCTCAGCTTCTAAACGCGATAATATTTTGCCTGTTGTCCCTTGGAACATCTCTACTTTTATTCCTGTTTTCTCTTCAAAAGCTTGTTGAATATTCGCCGCTAAACCATCTGGACCAGCAGAATATACCGTTAAAGTTTGTTCTTCTTTCGGCTTTGCACTTGATTCTTTATCACTCTCTACTGTTTTATTTCCACAGCCCGCTAATGCAAATGTTAAAAGAATTCCAGCTGTAGCAAATAGTCCTAAACTTCGTTTTTTCAATGTAAACCCTCCAATTGATATATTCGTTTTTCATCAATAAAAACTTCAAGCTGCTTTCCGTGCTCTATAGGCTCTGCCTCGTAAAAGCTCCAGTGCTTACCTTCTACCTGTGCTTGCACTAAATACCGATCACCAACAAAGGTACTTTTTACAATCATCGCTTGTTTTGCAATTGTACCTGGGCGTGGTAATCTGGAAACTCCTTCTGGTCGCACAATATAATTACCTTTATCAAACCAGTTCACCTTGCCTATAAAATCTGCTACATACGATGTTGCTGGAGCGTGATATATTTCTTCTGGGGTTCCTACTTGTGCAATTCTTCCTGCCTCCATCACGATAATTTGATCTGACATTGCCATAGCCTCTGTTTGATCATGTGTGACAAAAATTGCCTGACAATCTAGCTCATGAATAATATGCATGATTTCATCTTGCATTTTTTCTCTTAGTACTGCGTCGAGAGCCGATAAAGGTTCATCAAACAAAATAAGCTTTGGATTTGTCGCAAGTGCCCTCGCAAGCGCTACTCTTTGCTGCTGTCCTCCAGATAACTCACCAGGCTTTCGTTTTTCAAATCCCTCCATTTTCACCAATCGCATAACGTGCTCTACTCGTGTCGGAATATCTGACTTTGGAACAATTCCCTTCAATCCAAAAGCAATGTTTTGGAAAATAGTCATATGTGGCCATAATGCAAAATCCTGAAAAACCATTGCCAAATTTCGCTTGTTTGGTTTTACATTTTTACGGAGTTTGGACGAATAAATAATTGTTTCATCAAAACGGATTTCTCCATTTGTCGGTTGTTCAAGACCTGCTAATATTTTTAATAATGTTGTCTTACCACAGCCTGATTGTCCTAAGATTGTAATGAATTTGCTATCCAACTCAATATTGATAGGCAATAGCGCTTGAGCCTGTTCATATTTTTTCTCTATATTCGTTAATGAGATTTTCATAATATCCTCCTTGTTAATTACAACTATAAATTCCAGATATTTAGAAAATATTAATCTAATATTAATAACTCGTTAAAAAAAATCTAATAAACTAAAGCAAATACAAGATTTTTTCTAATTTACTTTAGGAGGATAAAATGAATAATGTGAAATTACAGGCATTTTGCCTACTTGTAGAATTTAAAAAATTAGCTCCTGTAGCCAAAGAGCTTGGTCTTACAGCACCAACAGTATCCTTTCATATTCGCTCAATTGAAGAGGAATATGGCATCCGTTTATTTCGGACAAATGCAGGTGGATACCGTTTAACAGAAGCGGGAGAAGGACTCTATCATTACGCTCGCCAAATTGTACAACTACAAAAAGATATGAACCGCTTTGTCGAAAATCTTTTAGCGGGCAATACCGGCTCCATTAGGCTGGGAGCAAGCGGGCTACCTGCACATATCTTTATGCCGGATATTATTCATCTCGTTTCAACAGCTTACCCTGACATTCGAATATCTCTTGAAGTAAAAACAGCACCCGAAATTGAACAAAAGGTAGCTCTTCAAGAATTAGATTTCGGGCTAATTATGGAAACAAAACAAGAAAATTCGTCTCTTAATTACGAAACAATCGGCGAAGATTCACTTGTTTTAGCATTAAGCCCTACCCATGAACTTGCAACAAAAAAGGACATCACAAAAGCAGATGTCCTAAAAAACAAAGTATTATTGCATACATCTTCAAGTTCAACAAATCATTTTATAGAAAAATGGATGGACCCATTTCACCCCTCCATTTATACGATCGAGTTAGATTCCGTTAGTACTATTAAGAAGATGCTTACTTTCGGAAAAACAATTGCCTTTTTGTCAGTTGCCCTAATCGAAGATGAGTTAAAATCAGGAATTTTAATCAAGAAGGACTTACACGATGTGACACTTAATAGAAAGATTCAACTTGTTTATCCTAAATCTCGCCTAGATAGCAGAATGGATACATTTGTAAAAAATTCAATTTACGATTTAGCAAAACAATTAAAAATATATCCTCATATGACATAATTTCATAGCAAGCAATAATAACATGAAATGGGATATGTTTATTCCTATGAAAGGAGGGTTGTACTTGCTAACTGAGTTACTGACAAAAGATACTATACAACTCGCAAATTTTGTAAATACTTGGCAGGAGGCTATTCATTTAGCTGCAAATCCACTATTAAAGCACAATAAAATCGAAGAACGCTATATTGAGTCAATGATTCAGTCCATTGAAAAACACGGACCTTATGTAGTCATAACACCCAAAGTAGCGATTCCACATGCACGGCACACAGAAGGAGTTAACGAGTTATCCATGAGCCTATTAAGCTTACAAAAACCTGTTTTGTTTGGACCAGAAAAGCCTGTTTTCTTAATTATTGTCTTAGCTGCGACTGACAACGCGTCTCATCTGCAGGCCTTGGTTGACTTAACAGAGATTTTGCAAGAACCAAATCAAATAGACAGCATCATCGCCTGCCAGCATAAAGACGATATTATTAAAGAAATTCAACAAATTGTGGCAAAGGAGTAATCTTGATGAAGATTTTAGTAGTGTGCGGGAATGGCTTAGGCAGTAGCTTTATCATGGAATTGAATGTAAAAAAAGCGTTAACTGAACTTGGAAAAGTTGCTGAAGTAACTCATACAGATTTAGCATCTGCCAAGGCCGAGAAAGCGGATATTTATATTGGTGCTGAAGATATTGTCAATCAATTAGGTGAAGAAAGAGGTCATATCGTTAGTATTGTTAATATGATGAGTATTTCAGAAATTAAATCAAAGCTTAAACCACTGCTATAAGGATGAACTTCATTAAAAATTGGATAGGATGAGGTGTTAATATGTTAGATGTTATTATGAATGACATTTTAGGAACACCAGCTATATTAGTCGGCCTATTCGCTTTTGTCGGTTTATTAATCCAAAAAAAGTCAGCTTCAACAGTTCTTTCTGGTACGTTAAAAACGGTTATGGGCTTTGTTATTCTTGGTGCAGGTGCAACTGTTTTAATTGGTTCTTTAAATCACTTTAGTAATATGTTTGATCATGCATTTAATGTCCAAGGGGTTATCCCAAATAATGAAGCGATTGTAGCAGCCGCTCAAACTAGTTTTGGAACATCTACAGCCATGATTATGGTTTTCGGTATGATCATGAACATTTTATTTGCGCGATTTACGCCCTTAAAATATATATTTTTAACTGGTCATCATACATTATTTATGGCGTGTTTAATCGCAGCATCACTTTCAGTCGGCGGTATGAGTGGCACACCTCTTATCATCGTTGGCTCTATTATACTAGGTATTTGTATGGTCGTATTCCCTGCCATTTTACAACCAACTGTTCGTCAAATAACAGGTAGTGATGATTTTGCTATCGGTCATTTTGGCAGTGTTGGTTATTATGTATCTGCTAAAATTGGAAAGCTCTTTGGAAATAAAGCCAAATCAACGGAAGACATAAAAGTTCCAAAATCTCTTGGCTTTTTAAGAGATACATCTGTAGCCGTATCCTTAACTATGAGTCTATTTTTTATTATCGTTGCCCTATTCGCAGGTCCATCCTATATTGAGACA
The DNA here is from genome assembly GCF_001183605.1 of Lysinibacillus xylanilyticus. GTDB lineage: Bacteria > Bacillota > Bacilli > Bacillales_A > Planococcaceae > Lysinibacillus > Lysinibacillus xylanilyticus. Next base: position 2,257,380 of record NZ_LFXJ01000005.1, read on the forward strand.
CAGCTATCCGGCGGTTCGAATTTTATCGTCTTTGCCATTATTCAAGCTATTACCTTTGCCGCTGGTGTCTATATCATTTTAGCTGGAGTGCGAATGCTGATTGCCGAAATTATTCCTGCCTTTAAAGGTATTGCAGATAAACTCGTGCCAAACACAAAGCCTGCATTAGACTGCCCTACAATTTTCCCATTCGCACCAAATGCAGTTATTATCGGCTTCCTGTTTAGCTTTGTAGCAGGTTTAGTGTCCATGTTTATACTTCCCCTCATAGGGCTAAAAGTGATTGTACCTGGGCTTGTACCACATTTCTTCACGGGTGCGGCTGCAGGAGTATTCGGTAATGCAACTGGCGGTAGAACCGGTGCTATGGTAGGAGCATTTGCCAACGGATTAATTATTAGCTTTATCCCCGCAATTCTACTTATCTTTATGGGTGATATCGGCTATGAAGGAACTACATTTGGCGATTCAGACTTCGGCATTGTAGGGATCATCATAATAAATTTATTAAAATTATTTGGTGCAGTTTAATTCATTACAATCGAACAGTGGGTCTCGTAAACTACTTGAATGTTTGCGAGGCTTTTTTAATTGCCCGAAGAAAAAGGGTTATTTTTCAAAACATATAAGTATTTCACAATATCTCCCTACCTTTTTCACTATCTAAATAGAGAAAATCCATTACAAAACAAACTAAATACTCAGTGATCAGAAAATATCGAGAATGATATAAACCCATTTTCCTGTAGTAAATTGTAAAAAATCTGATAGTATTTAATGGTAAAACAAAATATCATCGTCTGACCTCTGACGTAGAATAACTTTTTGCCGATATAAATAATACATACAACTGGAGGTACTCATATTGAAAAAATTAATGATTGGCTTTTGCTTAATAGCTTTGTTATTAGCAGGCTGTTCAATTACTCAGCCGGAAAAAGCGCAAGATGACTATAAAATTGGTATCTTACTTTCGGATGCAGGGCTTGGTGATGAATCATTTAATGACTCAGCTTTTAAAGGGCTTGAGAAAGCACGAGATGAGCTAGGTATTTTGTTTGATTATAAAGAGGCGCCTGATGGTAATTACGAAGAGAAGCTAGAGGAACTTGTCGCAGAAAAGTATAACATCATTATTGGTCTAGGCTTCTCTGTACAGGAGGCATTGGAAAAGACTGCGAAGAAATATCCTGATCAACAATTCGTCCTTATTGACGGGCAATCAGATGTTGCAAACATCACTTCCATAACCTTTAAAGAGCAAGAAGGTAGCTTTTTACTTGGAATGGTTGCTGCAATGACGAGTAAAACTGGAAAAATAGGATTTATTGGTGGTGCAGATGTTCCGGTTATCCATCACTTTGAAAACGGCTTTATTGAGGGAGCTAAATATTATAATCCAAATATCGAAATTATTAGTGAATATTCTGGCTCATTTGATGATACCGAAGCAGGTGCCGCGATCGCAGAACGTTACATAAAGAACAAAGTAGATTTTATTTATCATGCAGCGGGCTTCACAGGCTTTGGTGCCATAAAGAAAGCAGAAGAAATGGGCATATATGCGGCCGGAGTTGATATTGATCAATTTTACATTGCAGAAAAAACTGTCGTGACATCGATGTTAAAAAATGTTGACCAAGCTGTTTTTAAAATGGCTAAAACATTAGATGAGGAAGGGAAAATTTCCGAAAAATCATTTTCATTCGGTTTAGCTGATAATGGAGTAGGCCTTGCGGATATACGTGTTATTAAACTTACACCTGAACAACAGGCTGCTCTTGAAAAAGCAAAAGAAGATATTGTCTCGGGTAAAATAAAAGTTTCTGCAGAAAAGGGGAACAGCCAGTGACGCTACGAAAAAAGCTATTTTTGAACATACTTATTCCCATTGGACTCGCAATGGCTATGATTGGTTTTATTATCGTTCAAACATTCGATATACAAACAACTGCACAAGATGATACAGAACTATTACTGGCAGTGAAAGAACTTGAACAAAGTTTAGTTGTAGCGAGCCAATCACTAAACAACTACACTTTTTTAGATAGTGAGGCCAATAAAAATGAAGCTCTTTCTATTTTAAAAGAAACGAAAGTAAATTTAGAAAAACTCTCAACTATTGCAAAAATATCTGAGCATAAGGCAATCATCAAAAAAATCGAGGGTAAATACGATGCATTAGCAAAATCTTCAGAAGCAGGATTTCTTGCTCACAATCGTCCTGAAATAAAAAAACAAGCAATCAGAATATCCGGTATTTTGAACGATATGTATCTACTGAAAAAGGAAACAAATGAATGGTATAAAGAAACGAATGATTTGGCAACACAAAAAATTTCATTTATTACCACAACAACAATAATAGGAAGTATCCTTCTACTTATTGCTACTATCATTTTTTCGTATGTCGCAACGAAAAGAATTACTAAACCGATTAACCGAATCGTGGATTGTGCACAATTGGTAGCTGCAGGGAATTTGACAATTGACACCTCTTCCCTCCCCTATAAGGAAGGCAGTCGAAATGAAGTTGATCAACTGACGGAGAACTTTTCAAAAATGATTGTTAGCTTAAAAAGCACCGTACAATCAATTGATCATGTAGGCGAAAATGTTGGTCTATTTACAAAAGATGTCACAAGCTATATCGATACCGTTAACGAGGGCAATAAACAAATTGCTACATCAACAGATGAATTGGCAAAGGGAAGCCTAACTATTTCAGAAGATATCCAGTCAGCTGCTATCCTTATGAATACGATGGCAGATCAATTTACTACTGTTCAGGAGACAAGTGAACAATCAGCAGTGAACGGTAGCAAAGCACTTACTGCAGTTCAAAATGGTCGTAACTCACTAGAGAAACAATCCTCTATCGCGAAGGATATTTCATCCACTTCGGTTAACATCAAAGAGGCTGTTACTCAATTCTCTCAATTCACAACAGAAATTGAAGGTGCAGCTAATGCAGTCCACGCTATTGCTGATCAAACAAATCTATTAGCATTAAATGCTGCAATCGAAGCGGCACGTGCTGGAGAAGCCGGAAAAGGATTCGCAATTGTAGCAGAGGAAGTCAAAAAACTATCTCATGAAACAGAAAAAGCAACTTCTTTAATCTCTTCGATGGTGACACATATACAAGATGGCATTACGCTCATTCTCTCTACGGCAGAGCATGGACATCAGCTTTCAAATGAACAATTACAATCGATGACCGATACAGAAAAGTCATTTGAGGCGATTGCAACTCATGTATTAGATATTAATGATCAGTTACAGCTCCTTACGAAGGATATGGAGCAAACAAGCGAAATGAGCAAGCAAATGAACAGCGCCATTGAAAACATTTCAGCTATTACGGAAGAAACCGCAGCAGGAACAGAAGAAATATCCGCTTCTACTCAAGCACAGTTAGGATCATTCGAAAAAATTAGTGAAAAGGTTTCAGAACTTCAAGAAATGACAAATACGTTGACTGTAGAGCTAAAAAAATTCACATTATCATGATAAATACAGCTTTGGATAAATTAATAGCAAAAAGTTAGAAAAACAAAATCCCGAATAACGGACATTATTCGGGATTTTTCTTATTGTTGATTTTGTCCACTTTTGGCTCGACAAGGCCGCTTCCAGCTCAAGCCCCCCATATAGCATCCAAAGATAAAACTACTAGAGTAATTTCTTATTTCAAGATAAATATTTCATTGTTAAATGGAGAACTGCAACTTCATTTCCGGTGTTTTCATAGCTATGCTTTCTATTTGCTTCAAATTGAATAGAATCAAATTCGTTTAATGTATATATTTCTTGTCCAACCTGAATCGAAATTGTCCCTTTCATTACTGTGACATATTCGATAGCTCCTTCATGATGAGGTTCTGCTTCATATTTGCTATTTGGTTGCAAACAAGCACGATGCATTTCCAATCCTGTTTCTTTTTTGTACCGAAATATAGTTTCTAATCGCCACATTTGATTTTCTTCTATAATAAATCCTTCTCCGCAGCGTGCAACATTTACTATATCTTCTATAACCATAAGCCGTGACAACGGAATAGATAATCCTTTTGTAATCTTCCAAATGACGCCTAATGTAGGATTCGTTTCTCCTCTTTCGATTTTCCCTAACGTTAATTTACTAACACCCGTTTTTTTTGCTAACTCTTCTAAACTTAATTTTTGTTCATTGCGTATTTGTCGTAACAATTGACCAACTTGCAGAATTACTTCTTTTGTTTGCATATCCTCTTGTTCTTTCATAGGAACCTCCGCTTTCGGTATATTATAGTTTACTTTTTATATAAATAATTATATTATAATATATATTTAGAAAGGAGCGAACGAAATGCGTGCTATCTTATTAGGTATTTTATCATCTGCGTTTTTTTCAGCTACATTTATTATAAATCGAGTTATGAACGTATCAGGAACAAGCTGGGCTTGGACTGCTTCCTTCCGATTTTTATTCGCTTTACCCATTTTATTCTTTATCGTCCTATTTCGCAAAAACCTTCGTCCACTATGGGTAGAAATGCGTAAACATCCTTTAGCATGGCTTGGTTATGGCACAATAGCCGGGGTTGGATTTTATTCTTTATTAAGCTATGCTGCTGTATTTAGTCCTGCATGGCTCGTAGCAGGTACATGGCAAATAACCATTTTAGCTGGTTTGCTATTATCTCCGTTATTTTTTATTACATTGGAGACGAAGTCAGGAGTTAAACGAGTTCGCGGTAAAATTCCAATGCGAAGCTTACTCGTTTCCTTATTTATTTTAACAGGTGTCATTTGTATGCAATTAACTGAAGCTGGAAATATTACTGTTTCTCAATTTTTAACCGGTTTCCTCCCTGTAGTAATCGCTGCATTCTTATATCCTTTCGGTAATAGAAAAATGATGGAAGTCGTTGATGGTCGCTTAGATACATTTCAACGCGTGTTAGGCATGGCAATTGGAAGCCTTCCAGTCAGTATTATATTAGCGATTTATGGTTGGACTACAACTGGCATACCAACATCTGGGCAAATCTCACAAGGTTTCTTATTAGCATTATGTTCGGGTGTTATCGCCACAATGACATTTTTCTTCGCTACTGACTTAGCGAAGAATAACCTTTCTTTGTTAGGGGCAGTGGAGGCAACACAAGCTGGAACAATGGTATTTACTGTTATTGGTGAAATCGTTTTTTTAAACGGTTCTTGGCCTATTGGATTATCTTTAATTGGTATGATCATTATCATGATTGGAATGATTGCTAATAGTATTATCAATTATGCCTCGGCATAATTGCGTCCGGAATCGGCTTTGTGCTCGCACAAAGAATTCCTTTCCGATTCCGTGACATCCGCCGGTGGCTTTAACTTATTTCAGCGGATGTTTGGACATCGCTAAAAAGTAACTTAAACCCGCATTCATCTCACCACCTATAGAGGTGGGAAACTTCTGTACCTGTCGCTTCGCTTTCGGTACAAAAGACACATGCTGAAAGAAGTTAAATCGTACTGTTCCTGTATCTAAACCGAAAACTGATTAAAATTATTATCTATTAATTACTAATTGCTTAGAAGTCTTTAGGATAAATTAAAAACACAAGATAAGAAAAACAAAATCCCGAATAACGTTCATTATTCGGGATTTTTCTTATTGAAATATTATAAAGTTAAACCACCATCTACTAGAACTATTGATCCTGTCATATAGCTAGCGCGTTCAGATGCTAAGAACGTAACCATTTCTGCTAACTCTTCTGGTGCTGCATAACGTCCCATTCTCATATTTGGAAGTTCATCTGGAACATAGCCATTTGTTTCAAACATTTCTGTAACACTATTTGTTAACGCTGTTTGAACACCTCCTGGACATATAGCATTAATGCGAATACCTTTTTTAACGTATTCTAACGAAGCCGATTTAGTCAAACCAACGACTGCATGTTTACTTGCTGAATAAACAGCCATACTGTGTTCGCTTCGAATACCTGCTGTTGAAGCTGTATTAATGATTGAACCGCTTCCTTGACCTTCCATTATTTTTAAAACATGTTTTAAGCCAAGGAATACACCTTTTACATTAATGGACATAATACGATCATATTCAGCATCATCAATCTCTGTAAGTGGTGAAATTTTTTGAATAACCCCTGCATTATTGAAAAATACATCGATCAGACCGTATGTTTCAATTGCAGCATTTACATATTTCTGAACATCTTCACTTTTCGAAACATCGGCTTGAACGAAGATACCTTCGCCACCCTGTTCCTTAATCAGGCTTAAAGTTTCTTCACCTGTTTCCTTATTGAAATCGACAACTACAACTTTTGCTCCATTACTAGCTAATTTAATACTGCTAGCTCTGCCAATACCGCTTCCAGCTCCAGTTACTACCGCAATTTTATTCAAAAGATCCATACTTAACTTCCCCCTTGATATATTTAATTCACTGTCTATTTTATTGCCAAATTAACGATTATTATTGTATTATTCTACACAAAATAGTATTTTCTCATTGTATTTAGCCAGAAATGTTACTGCTTTCATTCAAAAATAGAAATGGGGTTAGAAAGATGAAAATCTCTTCAACCGATCTTCAATATATATGTCAGCTAATATATGAAACACATAATCTTTCTGTTTTTTATATCAACCAATTTGAAGAAATTGCTTTTGAGTATACTTCGAAACATTTCCAACAAAGCTCACATTTTTCTTCCCTAAAAGATCACATTCGAGCATATCCATTTCATACTACGCCAAATGATTTCCCGATTTTTTTCTCTAACAATAATTTTAATTTTTTCTATATTAATTTGAAAATGGATCAGCAATTTTTAGGTTCAATCATAGTAGGACCTTCACTTTCCTCAGAAATGTCTGATGATAAAATAAATTTCTATGATGGAGATCAACCCATCCCTTTTCTCCATTACCAACCATTTTTATCGATTAGTTTATTCGTTTACTATCTTATTTATCAGCAAAAACTAAACAAAATGATGGTTATACATAATAACCAAGCATTAAAACCGATTATTACCCAAGAAGAAAATACGATTCTTGAATTGTCTAATGCAAGAAGAAACTATATTGTTCATACAAACCTTTATTATGAAAAAATATTGTTAGACTATGTAAAAAACTGGCGTAAGGATAAATTAACTGAGGTGCTAAACTACTCTATCGTGGGAGAAGCTGAACTTGGCGTACTATCTAAACGAAGTCGGCTAAGAAGTTTGCAGAATTTAATGATAACCGGGATAGCCCTTACTTGTCGTGCAGCCATAGAAGGCGGGTTAAATGAAGAAACCGCATTTACCTTAAGTGATTTCTATATTCAAAAACTTGAGGAACAAGATAGCTTACATGCAATACTTGCTTTAACAGAGGAAGCCATCTACGACTTTACTAATCGAGTATCTATAGCAAATAAAGAAGTGTATTCTGCGACAATCACAACTTGTCAGCATTATATTGAAAATCACATTTATGGTGAAGTTTCTTTGGATCAGCTTGCAGATATCTGCCATTTAAGTCCCAATTATCTATCATCTTTATTTAAAAAGGAAGTCGGTATTTCAATCAGTGAATCTATTCAACAGAAACGTATCGATGAAGCAAAGAAGCTATTAACTTTCACAAATTATCCAATCTTAGATATTGGTTCATTGCTAAATTTCACAGATCAAAGCTATTTCATTAAAATTTTTAAAAAATTCACAGGCATCACACCAAAACAGTATAGGAATAAGCATTCTAACAAGTGATACTAAAACCAAATTAAAGAGAAGGTGAAATATTGCTAAGCCAACGATTTCACCTTCTCTTTAAAGTTTTCAAATCGGTTCTCCAAACCCATTGCGGGGAGCAATAAGCATAGTTTTATTAAGGAAACGGCGTTACTATCCACCCTAAGCCGAAAAAAATCACTGTAAATATTATGATAAATAATTCAATACTTAACCCCCATAGACCTAACGAACGACTTTTTTTAGAAAATAACGCAATGACGCTAAGGGGGGCTGTCAAATAAATAAACAGAAAGAGGTTTTTTGTCGTTATATAAATATTCGTTAATAGCGTAATATTAAGTAATAGCAGTAGGCATAAGCCACCAATGACTCCAAACCATCCAGCTGTTACGAATCCCTTTTCAAATCGTTTTAACGTGACCAGTTCCATAATTTCACCTCACCTACTTTTAGATACCGTACAATATTATTCATTTTTTCTAATGATGTAAGGACATCTTTTTTCGGTCCTGTTACAACAACCCCATAAGTCTTTACACCATGTTTATTAATGTAAGCAATACGCTCCGGCAATGCTAAATTTTTCGCGCTAGAAATTGCTGTCGCAAGCTCTTCGTGATTTTCCATAGTCTTTAAAATATCTTTAAATACTTCTTCATTTGACGCTGAATCTCTAAATGGTGACCAAGTAGAATTATCACGTTGCACAGGATAGCCAATTGGTGATACAACTTTGCCATCTTTGCTTAAATTTGTTTTTTCTACACCGGTATCAACAGCAGCCCATACAACATCGACATTAGGCATTGCATCTTCAACTTCTTTAACTGTCATTAAATCGTAAAATGAAATATATGCTTCCACAACTGTTTCATCTGGTAAACCGTCAAGCACTCGCCATTCTCGACCAATATCCATCTCCAAATTCCTGTTTTCAGGATGTATTAGCCAAGGATTAGTTTCTGTTGGGTTTTTTGGAGCTACTCTTTCTAAAGATGTTGTCACTTCTTTTTTAGATAAGCCACCAAGGAAAAAACGTAAATCATACGTGTTCGCTTTATAGTCTTCCGCTCCTATTCGCTTATACTGCTCAAAAGCAAGCTTCATTGAAAATGGCGTAAAGGACATATCAAACTCTATTTCCTCTAATGATGTATTTGGCTCTGTAACATACAACGTTTTGCTTGCTACTTCCATTAATGTTGTAGACTTTGTACCGAAGGCGTAATACATTAATGTCAACATAAAACTAATTGGCACAATCAATAATATCATTGTTAAAGTTGCAAAAATCAACTTCGATTTTGACGTAAAAATTGTTCTTTTAATAGCTTTTTGAAATTTACTTTGATCTTTTATATTTGCGATTTCTTCTTTGGAGTTGGCTATTAATTTTTCATAATCATCCATATTGTTGTCTCTCCTTTTCTATTAAAATTCTCATCTTTTTTCGACCACGCAATAAATGACTTTTGAGCGTATTTAATTTTAAATCTAAAATATTTGACGCTTGCTCATAAGTACAATCGTGCAGATCACACAACATAATTGCCTGCTTTTCATAAGGCGATAGCTGATCGAGTAAAGAAATTAACGAATGGAAGGATTCCTCATTTACCGCAATGGTTTCAGGTGTCATATGTGTTGATCGTTCAAGATTATTCGTAAGGTCCACACGGTGCTCTTTTCGTATGTAATCGATATGGGTATAATAAGCTACTTTAAATAACCATGGTTTAATGTCTTGGACCGTATTAGAAAGTAATGTAATGTGCGCTTTATAAAAAGTATCCTGCATTAAATCCTCTGCTAATGTTGGGTTTTTGCATAAGGAATATAAATAACGATAGATATCGTTTATATAACGCAAATAAAGCTGTTCAATGTCCATCTCTTCCCACCTTTCAATCTATCCTCGTTTCATAAATAGAAAAAGTTGCACAAATTTTATTTTTTTGTAATTTTATTCATTCAGATAGTAACTAAGTGTTTTTTTAATATATCTAAGCAGTACAGTGAATTAACCTCTGCTAAACCTACTTCTTTCATAGTTTTCCATGCTTTCTAAGGATTGAAAGACTTTTCCAATGATCCCAAATAGATCATATTGAATCCATAAAGTATCATAACCAAATATTAACTTAATAGACAACATCCGAAAAAATAGAGTTGTTTCAATTGTTTTTGGGTTACATTACGGTTAGTTCGAAATTGCATGTTCTGTTTGCGATAATGAGGAAGCTTATGTAAATGGGGAGATAAGAAGAATTGCACAGGTCAGCATCGATTATTAAAATTATGGAAAGCATTAGATTTACGAAGAAATTTATTAAACAAAAAAGTCACTCATTATTTTTCAAATGAGTGACCAAGCCCCTTATAATTTCAGAATTTATGGTAGAGTGTCAATCGACAATGTCGATGAGTGAATTATAACTGTCTACGGTATTTATTATTTTTTGAATTTTCCATAAATTCAACAGACGTTTTAACAAGATTAACAACAAAAATTCATTAATACTTTGGGTTAATATAAATATCTACAGCCTAGATAATTACTACCCATCAAGTTACCTTTTTACTCGCTCTATTATCTTTCGCTTTTGAGTTTTTTCATGCGTTAGTTGTAAAGATTGTTTTAGTGTCTGTGTCCTCTTAGCTTGTTGAAGTGCAATAATCATCGCTGGAATTAAGCTAGCTTCAGAAACGGGTTTAACGAGATATCCCATTATATTATCTTGCTTAGACTTTTCTACAAATTCTTTTTGACTATATGCAGTAATCAACAACACTGGGATATCCAGCTGATGACCAATAACCTCACTTGCTTTTAAACCATTTAATTTTGGCATTTCAATATCCATTAACACTAGATCTGGTTTTAACTTAAAAGCAAGTTCGATTGCTCGATCCCCATCTCCTGCTTCCCCGACTACCTCATAGCCATTGTTCCGAAGCATCATTTTTAAGTCCAGTCTAATAATTGGTTCGTCCTCAACAACTAAAATCCGTTTTTTCATAACATCACAACCTTTCTCGACAGGGAGAATATTACATATTGTTATTCCTTTGTTGAGCAAAAGAAACTCCTGTACACTTAGCACGAAGCATTTGTTCGATTAAATCAGAAAGGTAGGCACCAGCTTCAACTGAAGTCAGTCCATCTTTATGGATATTTGAAATGACCGTCCGATCAGCTTCAACTGTTTTTTCAGTAGGCCTATAAATCATGTATGCGCTCAAGCTTTCATCTGTATTTAGACCTGGCCTTTCACCAATCAATGAAATAACAAGGTCACAATTAACAATAGCTGCTAATTCGTCTTGCACCCATACACGCGCTCTCTTAATAAAGAACGGCTTTGCGACACTTATATTCTTTAATTTTAGTCCTTGTACTAAAGCAGGTAGTAAATCAACTACATTTGCTTCTACCGCAGAGGAGCTCAATCCATCACAAACAATAATTTGAACATCTTTGCCTTTTTCCCCGTTCTTTTCAAGATATTTAATAGCTTCATCCGATAACTTTCGACCAGCATCTAAATCCATTAAGTAAGACTTCATATCATTAGCTCTTGTTTCCAGCTTGTGTAAACCCATATTTTGAAGAAAATCATCACTTACATCTCTTAATACAGCATCTTGCGCAGCTGCATGATCAATTAAAAATTGTAAATAGCTTGTCGTCAACATACGCGTTCCTGTTCGACCAATACCAATACGGGCAGGCGTAATACTTTGTGCTCGCTCAATGGATGCAGCGTTATGCGGCTTGTCTACCCCTTTTATACGTTCTTCTGGAAAATATATAGTTTCTTCTTTTTTTTGATCGAGATCGTTTTTTGGCGAATTCATGTTTTTCTTCACTTCATCAACTACTCTTTGAACAATTTCTTGAATATCCATTTTGCTCCTCCCCTCTTAATCAAAAATTGATAAATCTCCCGCACGTTTCGTCAACTTTCCATTTTCCATTAGGCCCATATTCTCCATCCATTTTTCGAATTCCCGAAGTGGTCGTAAGCCCAGAATCTCACGCAAACTAGCATCATCGTGATAGCTTGTATCTTGATAATTCAGCATGACATCATCTCCACCTGGTACTCCCATGTAAAAATTCGCTCCTGCAACTGCCGTTATGATACCGGCAACTTCCTGATCATTTTGATCGGCATCCATATGATTTGTGTACGTTGGAGCAATTCCCATTGGCAAGCCATGCAATTTCCCCATAAATCCGTCTTCAAGATCCGCTCTAATTAATTGGCGTCCATCATAAAGTGTCTCCGGTCCAATAAAGCCAGAAACGGTATTCACCATGAAAGGCTTCCAGTGGCGTGCATAACCGTAGCTTCTTGATTCAAGGGTTTGCATATCTACCCCAAAATCAGCATTTAAAGAAACCTCCGAACCTTGCCCTGTTTCAAAATACATAAAGTTCGGACCTGTAGATGTACCAAATCGAGCCATCATCTCATAGCCCTCATCAAGAATTTTTTTAGATATACCGAACGCTTCATTCCCTTTTTGCGTACCTGCTAAACTTTGAAACATAAGAGCGATAGGTGCCCCCTGCTTTAAAGCTTCCATTTGTGTTGTTATATGAGCCAAAACACAATTTTGAGTTGGAATTTGCCACTTCTCAATAAATTCATGTGAAAGAGTCAAAAGTTTTTTGACGGATTCAATCGTATCCACATTCGGATTGATACCAATTACTGCATCTCCCGCTCCGTAGGACAACCCTTCCTTTATTGAATACAAAATGCCTTCTGGAACATCATTTGGATGGTTTGGTTGACAACGAAATGCTAAACGACCAGGCTCTCCAATTGTAGTATTACAATGTGCTTGATATCTCATTTTCTGTGAAGCAAGAACAAGATCAATGCTCGACATCAGCTTAGCAACAGCAGAAATCATTTCACTTGTTAGTCCCCTTGAAAGTTTCAATAATTTATCTGTACCTGTATCAGATGACAGAATATAATTTCTCAGTTCACCGACAGTCCAACTTTGAATATCCTTGTAAATCGTGTCGCTAATATCATCATAAATCAAACGTGTTACTTCATCGATCTCATACGGAATAACCGGATTCTCATAAATTTCTTTCAGCTGCATCTCGCTAAGTACTACTTTTGCTGCCATGCGCTCAAGCGATGATCCTGCTGCTACACGCGCCATCACATCCCCAGACTTCGCTTCACTCGCTTTTGCAAGTACCTCCCTTACCGACGAAAACGTATAATGAGTTCCTTTTACTACACAAGACAATTTCATCATTTAACACCCCTTTTTATATGTAACAGATTGCAATCTAACGAAAAAAAGCGCTTTCACTTATCCCTGAAGAAAATTTTCTTCGGGCGTGAAAGGCGCCTTTGCCTCTGATATTATTTTAGTTCATTCTACAATACTCTCAAATGTTTTGTAAATAGTTCGAAAAAAATGACAACACTATTAACGAAACAAAGCACCAAATCAATTATGCCTCGGCATAATTGTTGCTGTCGCTTCGCTTTCGCACAGATAAACAATGCGTCCGGAATCGGTAAGGATTTAACTTCTTTCAGCAGATTTTGGACACCTGCTGATAAGTAACTTAAAACCTCATTCTTCTCACCACCTATAGATGTGGGAGACTTATGTACCTATCGCTACGCTTTCGTTACAAAAGATATTTGTAACTGCCGTTGCACTTTCGTTACAGAAAATATTGCTGAAAGGAGTTAAAAATGTTATTTAAGATTTATTTAGGAACCCTCAATAGCTACTATCGGAAAAGTTATTGAAACTTTTGCCCCTTTGGCATACATAGGAAATGAAAGAACTCCTTGCAGCCTCTCTTCAACTAACATCTCTACAAGATGTAATCCTAAAGATGAAGTATCGTCTAAAGAAAAAGAATCACCAATTCCACATCCATCATCCGTTACTGTAATCGTAACCATCTGTTTTCGTCTCCTCAAATTTATATCAATTTTCCCGTAATTTTGTGAAGGAAAAGCATGCTTAATGCTATTTTGAACTAACTCATTAACAATTAATGCAATGGCTGTTGCTTGATCTGAAGGACAGAATACTGATTCCCCTTCAACAGACACAGTAATATGTTGACCTGGAATAATGGACGAAGAAACTAGTAAAGTAGAAATTTGCTGTATTAAAACTTTAATATCCGCTTCCTCAATTCCACGTTGGGCCAAATAATCATGTACTAAAGCCATACTAGATATACGAGATATACTATCGTGAAATACCTCAGATACTTCCTCCGAGTGAGTGCGTTGCATCTGTAACCGCAGCAAACTAGAAATAACCTGTAAATTATTTTTTACGCGATGATGGATTTCCTGAACGACAATGGCTTGAAATACACGTTGCTTTTCTTCACTATTAGTCGCTCTCATAAGCTGCTCTATATTTCTCTCATTCTGTACTACCTGTGAGATATCTCTTTCCTTAATTAATACCGCAATAGTCTCCCCATGCTGATCATTTATAGGAACAATATCTTGTTGCATGATTCCGCGCTCTTCCGTAATGCCTCTTGATCCAAAAAGTGGTTTTCCGGTTTTCAAACTAAATAAAACACCCGGCTCCATTTCTTCATACGCTATCTGCCCTAACATACTTTTTTTATACAATGATGCTATATTGGTAGGCTTTGCTTCAGCTACAACGAAAGATGCGTTATCTTCTTCCAAAAGACAATCAATGAAGATGTCTGCTTGAGAAAGGTCAGCTATTATTTGAAGGTTTTTGGCCACACCTAAAATAATTTCACACTGTTCATTTGATAAACTTGTAAATCGTTTTAAATCTAAAATTCCCATCATGATCTACGCTCCCCTCTCTCTAGTTTTCCAAACACTATAGCAAAAATAAAAATTGTATTCAATGTGATACATAATCTCTATATAAAATTAAGTGGTCACAGGGCAAGTTAAATTTCAACATATAGAAACAAAGAACAAGTTTTTCCTTGTTTTTGAATATAATATATATTACAATCCTAACTGAAAATGAAAATCATTATTAACTAAAGAAATGATGACTAATAAGTATTTACTATTATTCTTCACAATATTTGCAGTGCTATTTGTATAAGTAGCATGTTGAGATAATGCATCAGACAACAAAGTCAACAAAATGTGAAATTAAACCTGTTCTTGGTACAACGACAATTGAAGGAACACCAAAGTGTATTGTGACACTTTATCAATTTGAATTAAAACGCTTAGAACATAGAACAATTGTTATGGTTCTACATAATTTGAATCTCGCTTGTCGCTATGCAGACCATATAGTTGCAATTCATAATCAGACAGTAGAAATGGTTCAAGAAGTATTTGGGATGGAAGTAGCCGTATCCGAGGATCCTTTTTTGGAACTCCATTATGTATCCCGAAAGGAAAAGGAAGGTATTTAAAATGAATTTAGAGCCTTATGGCGTGGAAAAGCACCCCTCACCTCAAGGTGTTCCTGTACATCAATTATTGAATAAAGATATTTTACTACCAATCATTAAACAGTATGGAAATTACTTAAATACTTCTTCCTTACCTGTAGCAGGTTCTTTATTTTTAAAACGTTATGCAGTGTTAGTAGCAGCTTCGAGTCTTGATTATTATGGACTGCAAAAGAAAAGAATTGATTGGTGGTCTACAGCTCGATTAGATGTAACATCATTTAAATTGCTAATTGAAGAAAATCCAACAGAACTTTTAGACGAATGTTGGAAAAATCGCATTTTTGCTCAAAATTTTACACCAATGATTACTATTATAAGCGAGGAATGTAAAATTCCCTCAAAGATCCTATGGGAAAATCTAGCAGTAAGGCTACTTGCAACTCTTCGTAAAAATGAAGAATTATATACTTTAAATGAATTAAATGAACATTTTAATGACCTTACAAGCGTTGAAACTAATTGGTTAGGTATGGAGCAAAATCCTTTTCTAACTTATCTTCAGCCAAATGAGACATGGATTGAAGCACCTGTTCGAAAAACGTGTTGCAGATACTATCAAGTCAATACAAAAGCTGATATTCCATATTGTAAGAAATGTCCATTGAGGAAATAATATATTGTTATAAAGAAATTGATTTCTTACATTAAAGGTAACTGTTCAACCTAGAGTTTTCAATGTACGATCAAATAAAGAGGGAGCATGTTTTTTCATTAATAAAAAACATGCTCCCTTTAAGTCAAATATACTTTATTAATATGATAAACTTCCTGCATTAATTTACTTAGAAGGCGATTACGCTATCGAAGAAAACAACAAACCTTCTAATATTAAACAGCCTGCCGTAATTCTTCTTCCTCTTGTATAACCTGCGGACTATTGTTTTCTTCTCTACGTTGACAAATGTTATTCCAAATTAGAGCTGAAATAACAAGTAGGGTCCCTGCTATATCAAAGATTGTTATTTTATATCCTTGTAACATCATAATGACTAATGTAGTAATTGGAACGAAATTAATAAATAAAATTCCATTAATAGATGATAAGATTTTCACACCATAATTCCAACTAAGCAATGCTACAATACCTGGTAGTGTCATCATAAACAATAAATCATACTTAATAGCAAAAATCGTTTCCGTACTTGGGACTGATACATACCCTTGTGCCGTGATGATCATTGTGATGATACCTGTTACAGCTGTGCCAAATACACATGTTAATGTAGAATAGCGGAGAGTAGACCAATCATTAAATGTTTGACCACCCATTGTATATATAACCCAACCTACAACACCAATTAAAATAAATGCGAGCGAAACTAGATTATGTTTCAGTGTAAGAAAGAAACTCATATCGCCTTTTGTAATAACAAAAATAGCTCCAATAAAAGCAATGATCATGCTGCTAATCATATACTTCTTCGGTTTCACATGTTTATAACCCCATAGAATAGCAATCGAAATCATTGGCATTAGTGCTTCCATAATCGACGCTACCATAACGCCAGATTTCCCCATTAACATCTGACCTAAAAAAACTAACACGTTGTAAACAGTAAACGCCATCGTCCCAAAAAAGACGAGCAACTTACCTTTCCCCTCTAAAAGAAAAGCTTTTTTACCTTCTTTCATCCATAATAAAATAACTAATACAATCGATACTGCCCCATATCGAATAATTGAAAAATAGAATGGATTTATATATTCAAGTGCATGATCTGCAACTGGAAACATAGCTCCCCATGACATACTTGCAATTAAACATGCTATCATGCCTAATATTATTTGACTTTTTCTCACTGTTTTTCCTCGTTTCTCTACAACTCTATCAATTATGCCTCGGCATAATTGCTTCCGGAATCGGCTTTGTGCTTAGGCCTGCACGATGCAGGTCAGTTAGCCGTTATCGCATGGATGCGATGGTTTTAGGCTAACATCCCCTAAGCACTCCTTTCCGATTCCGTGACATCCGCCGGAGGCTTTGGGCCAACAAGATGTTGGTCACTCAGTCGTTGCCACAGGAAGTGGCGTTCTTAGACTGAGTTCCTCTATTTCTCCGGGTGTTTGGACACCCACTGAAAGAAGTTAAAATTCACAATGAGAATTATAAAAAAGAAAATACATCACGTAAAATGATTGAAAGTGATATTAACTATCATTTATAATGATAGTTTTTAAGGAGGGATGCTCAATGGAACTGCGAGATTTACAAATTTTCAAAAGTGTAGCAAATCATCAAAGTGTCAGCCGTGCTGCAAAAGAATTAAATTATGTACAATCCAATGTAACTGCACGTATTAAACTATTAGAAAAGGAGCTCAAAACACCGCTTTTTTATCGTCATAGAAAAGGGATGACATTAAATCCAGAAGGGCGGAAAATGCTTGCTTACGTTAATAAAATTTTGCAGGATGTCGAGGAAATGAAACAAGTCTTTTTAGATAGTGATACACCTACTGGTACATTAAAAATCGGTACAGTCGAAACAGTGAGTATATTACCAACCATTCTAGCGTCTTACTATAAAGGGTATCCTAATGTCGACTTAACACTGCAAGCTGGTTTAACTGAGGAACTTATTAAAGAAGTAGCGGATCATCAATTAGATGGGGCTTTTATAACTGGACCGATTAAACATCCAGTTTTAGAACAATATGATGTATTTACCGAAAACCTCGTTCTCCTATCACAAAACAAATCCTTTCGTATAGAGGAATTTATGTCTACACCAATCCTTGTTTCTAATCAAGGTTGCGGATATCGTTCCAAGCTAGAACTCTGGCTCAAAGATGAAGGTTTACTACCAAAAAGAATCATGGAGTTTAATATATTAGAGACAATTTTAAAAAGTGTAGCAATAGGTCTTGGCGTTACACTTGTACCACAATCGGCTGCTGAACATCTTTCTACAACAGGCAAGGTTTATTGTCATCCAATTCCTAAAAAATACGGTACGATTTCAACCGTCTTTATTCGACGAAAAGATGCATATATGACAAATTCGATGGAATGTTTTTTAAAAACAATTGCTGAGCATCACTATGTATAGGGTTATTTCTTTTTACCCGTGATCCGTTGGGTTCTTTGGGACAACTGATGTTTGTTGCTGAGTTCTATTTCAGTAGGTGTTTGGACACACACTGAAATAGAACCCCATCTGCATTCATATTACCATCTTCAGAGGTGGAAACCTTCAATGTATGCAGATAAAAGCTTTATATTATAAATTTCCGACTTTCAAAGTACTATCTTTTATTGCTAGCAAAAATTAAAGTTTCACTATCGTTCTACCTAGATGTTTGCCGTTCTTAACATCATTAATTGTTTTGGGTATTTCCTCAAGTGAAATTTCTCTGCTAAGTGTTGTTTTGGTAATATTCCATTCGTTGGCCATTTTAGTCCATATAGAGTCTCGTTCATCAATAGGAACGGTCACTGAGTCAATTCCTAACAAATTAATACCCCTAAGAATTAATGGCAACACAGTTGTGGATAATTGTAGCCCTCCTGCATTTCCACATAGACTCATACTTCCACTGTAATATAGCTGAGGAATAATTGCTGAAGCTACTTCACCACCCACAGTATCTAATACATAGTGATAGGTTTGTTTATTTAGTGGTTTATTGTTTTCTCCAAGCTCATCCGCTTGAATAATATTTGTTGCTCCTAGCGATTGAGCCACGGTAGCTTGGCTTTCTTTTCTAATTAAAGCGTTGATGTTTTTATAGCCAATTTGGGACAAAATTTTCAAGGCAATACTACCCACTCCACCTGTTGATCCTGTAACTAAAATATTTGGGTTTTTATCTGGCGACATTCCGTTTTTCTCTAATGCCATAATAGATAAAGCAGCAGTAAACCCAGCCGTTCCAAAAACCATTGCTTCTTTCAGTGATAAGCCTTCTGGTAACGGGACAATCCAATTTGCCGGAATTCTTGCGTATTCAGAGAAACCTCCAGTATGGCTCATTCCCATAGCAAATCCTGTCACGATTACTTTTTTACCTTTATGGAAACGATTATCTGAGGAAGAAACAACCGTACCACTTAAATCGATCCCTGGAATCATTGGATAATTTCTAATGACACCACCTTTAGTTTGGACTGCCAACATATCTTTGTAATTTACTGATGAATA
Organism: Lysinibacillus xylanilyticus; assembly: GCF_001183605.1. GTDB lineage: Bacteria > Bacillota > Bacilli > Bacillales_A > Planococcaceae > Lysinibacillus > Lysinibacillus xylanilyticus. The sequence goes on from NZ_LFXJ01000005.1 coordinate 2,276,755, forward strand.
GGCTACCTTAATTACAACTTCTCCCTCGGATAAATCATTTATAGTTACATTCTCTAGTCCATACGATACTTCTCCATTATTTTCTTTAACAACGATAGCTTTAAATGAGTTCATAGAAACTTCTCCTTTAAAATTCTGTCCAAAAATAGTTTTGGTGCAGAAATATTTCTATTCAGAAGTTATCATGTTAATATTAAAATTGTCAATAAAGAAATGAGGAGATTTTTTTGATACAAAATGAATGTATGAATTTTTTACTTAGTGTGTCACAACATAAAGTATTTAAATATTTTAGTAAGGTATTAGAGGAATTTGATGTAACACCAGCACAATATGGAGTGCTAAACTGCTTGTGGCAAGAGGGACAAATCACTCCAAAAAGAATCGGTGAATTATTACATCTTGAGGCATCCACAGTCTCCGGTATTTTAGACAAAATGCAAAAATTGAACTTAATTGAAAGAGAAATAGATCCAAATAATAGGAGAGTGGTTTTGGTAACATGTACAGAGAAGGGGGAAAATCTACGTCCCAAAATTGAAGTAGCAACAGGCAAAATGAATGAAGTTGTTTTAGGTAACCTCTCTATTCCGGATCAAAAAATATTAAAAGAAGCATTACAAACAATCATCAATACAGATTTTTCATAGTATTTAATCGGGAGCATTTTGATCCAAAGTAATAATTCATTAATGAATTGATTGTTATTAAAAAATCTAAAAAGCTTGTCTTGATTAAAAAATTTAAATCAAAACACACTCTTATTAAAGATAGATTAACTTCCAGCTAAGTTCTTAATTCTTCAACAAAGTTTATTTTTGGAGTGTTTTACATCCCAAGCAACCCGTCAAAGTGATAATAGAAAAGAGCAATAGCTATTCTTTATATACGATATTATTACGAATAATAAATAAAGCTGTTTAATTTTCAGTTAAACAGCTTCTAGCAGTCTAAGCCAGGCTTTTTAAAAGTGCTTGCCGTGTCTTGTGATTGCATATTTTTTACCTATTATGAACTCTATTTTGCATTTTTGTCGGGTTGATGAATTCCGAATATATTTCCTTCGGTATCAATATAGTACCCTTGCCACGCCATTCCTGGAAGAGCATATTTCGGCATCGCAACCGTGCCGCCATTCTCAAGAATTTTAGCTTCCGTTACATCGTAATTTTCCACACCCATTGTACAAGCAAATCCATTTAAAGCTTGGTTTGGTTCCGGAGAAGCACCTTGACGTTGCATTAAAGCACCATCGATACCATGCTCGTCTTCATTGCCAGTCACTGCTCCAAAGTAAGGCATTCCTGCATACTCACTCCAATCGTGAAATGACCATCCGAATACCTCTCCATAAAAATTCTTTGCACGTTCCATGTCACTTACATGAATTTCAAAATGAACTAATCTTCCCATGATATCCTCCTCGTTTTAAAGCGAAATCTTACTTGAATAAATCTGTGTTTAACTACAATTACTATAAAATATTATTATGTGAAAGGGAATTTATTTGTATGCTTTATTGACTAAATAACCCCACCTCAACATAAGAACATTTGTTTCCATTCTATCACAACGTCGTCGGTTTTGACAATCGTCGGTATTACGAAATTTTTCAGACACTCTACCGGTTATTTTCTGAATGAACAAATCTCATTAGCTCAAATTATAGGAATCGTGGCTGTTACTTAATAAAGGTTGAATACTACAAGTGAAAAATTATTTTATAAAATCGAGAATAAGCATAACTAATGCTTGTTTCCGATTTTTATTGTTAATTTATAGCGTTTAAATGATTTTTTAAATACTGAATAAATGGATGCTCTTCTAAATCTGATTTGCGTGTACATATAAATAAACTTTGCTGAATATCTGCCTGTTCAACATACACCCGAGCTAGTTTCCTATTTGTTATACTTTCCGTTACACTGTAGGATGGCGCTAAAGTCATACCGTACCCTGCTTCCACTACTTTAATCGATTCATGTAAGCCCTGCATTTGAAGTCCTAATTTAGGTAATGGACCGTTTAACGTGTAAAAAACGGCCTCCAATAAATCTAGTGTTGAGCTACCACGTTCCCGATAAATAAATTCCTCTTTCGATAATTCATAAATGGAAACAGTTTGATTTGCCAAAGAATGTGATGGGTGAACAACAAACCAAAACGGGATATCTAATATTTTTTCAAACTGTAAATCAGGGTGACCAATTTTATTTTGCACGACGAAACCAAGATCTACTTCATAACTCATGACTTGCTCTTCCACAGATTTTACATTACCTAACGACACCAAAAATTCAATGTGAGGATTCGCAAGCTTATACGCTGCTATAATAGGCGGGAGTATATAGTTTATTGGTATATAGGAAGAAGCAATATGTATTTTTTCTTCCTTCGCTAAAAATTTACCGAGCTTTTCATCAATTTGTGCTTCTAAATAAAATAAACGCATTCCCTGCTCATACAAAAACTTCCCCTCAGGAGTTAATTGAATGCCACGTCCTTTCCCTTCTATCAATTTTGCCCCTATTTCGCTCTCTAATTTCCGAATTTGAATAGTGACAGCTGGTTGGCTAAGAAGCATTTTATTTGCTGCTGCGGTAATTCCTCCAAGCTTTGCTACATTCGTAAAAATCCTTAACGCATGCAAATTCATTTCATTCACACCTTTCTATCCATAAATAATATTTATGAATAAGCAATTTATATATATTTGTTTTATGTATTATTTAGCAGTATTTTAGGTATAGAGGTGATTTGATGGAAATTTTACTACATGAATGGTTATCAGTAAATGGATTTATTTTATTTACAATTGGCTTACTCGCAGCAGTTATTGGTGTTCTTTTCGGCGCTGCAGGCTTCGTTTTGTTACCCGCAATGTTACTTATTGGCATTCCGATTCATGCAACCGTAGCAGTTAATAAATTTGCGACCGGAATTTCAGCTCTATCAAATGTCGTATCATTTTTAATTAAAGGGCATTTATCGTTAAAAAAATTTACACCTTTAATTATGATTTCTAGTTTAGGAGGTGTATTGGGCGCATTTTTAGCCACTCGATTATCGGAACAAGTCATGAATGCGGTAGCTTGTGTCTTCTTAATTTTCGCATTTTTCATTGTACTTAGCAGTAATAAATTTATGGTAAAGGATATTAAAGAGACAGAGGAACTACCAATTAATAAACTCATACCGTTTGCGGTTTCAATATATGACGGTGGTTTTGGACCAGGCTCAGCACTTATGAATGTAACCTATCATCTTAAAAAGCAATATACCTATATAAAAGCGGTTGAGTTAACAAGAATTATTACGTTTTCAAGTTGTACAGGTGCATTTCTCTTTTACTACTTTACGGGCATTGTTAATTGGGGAATCGCCATTCCTGTTTCAATTGGCTCTATCGTTGGCTCGTTCTTAGGCTTAAAGATAATTCCTTATATCAAAACAAAGTGGATCCAAATTTTATTACCAATCATTTTTTTCTTGTTAATTGTTCAGGTCGTATCGGATTTATTGATATAACATAACACAAAAAAATAAAAAGCTAGATTTGGAAAATGAAATATTCTCCAAATCTACTTTTCTATTGAAAACAGACTATATTTTTAACTCTTTTATCCCTGCTTTTAATGTGTCTGCATCTATTTTTAATGTTCTCCAGCTGTCTTTAGCTGATTTCAAGTTAGGTAGTAAAAATTTGAATTTATTTTGTTCCGCTTTTTCAGATGCATTCTCGATATGTCTCAGTACTCCTGAATATTGAGAGTCTAAATCATTCCATTGTGCAGACATAAAAGTAAGAGCATTAATAGCATCATCGAGTGCATTGTACATCTCACTAATATTACTATGTGCAATTCCAACTACACGATTTAATGTGGTTTTATAATCAACCGTCTGATTTAATTGTGCTAATAACGGTTCTAATTGACCTAGTTGGTCTCTAGCTATCCCCAGCATGATACCACCAGCAATCCAAGTAGGAATAGAGGGCACAAACACTGTTATTAATCCATCAGACTCTAATTTTTTATAATAGTTTACTGATTCTAAAATTTCATTTAGTCGCTTTTGATCATCCTCAACTGCAACCCCTTGGTTTTTTAAAATCGACTGTAAAAGATCTTTGTTACTGCCGAACGCTCTTACATCTTGTCCAATAACATTTCTTAATTTAGTTAATTCTTCTATTAATTGTTGTGCATATTTTTGATTTTGTTGAATTTCTTCTCGTAAATCTGTTATTCCTTCTATTAATGTCTCTCCATCTCCTGTATTAATGGCCTCTACAATTATGTCATAATAATTTTCGAATTTTGTATCGTATTCAATAATACCTGTCAATGTATCTATCAGCTGTTTTTTTACTTTTGTATCCCATGTAAGGGCATGTGATCTTGCATCCTTTTGATCCTGTACAATTTTACCAGGTAAATCTGGATAACCCTTAATATTAATCCCTTCAAAGTTGACATCTGGATTCTTTATTAACATATAAGAATAGGCATTCATAGATTTTGCAAAAAGCCCCGCCTTTTGCAAAGTTTCTCTCATCTTCGCTTCATTTGCTGAAAGAGATGTATCACTATTGTTAGTTTGTTCAATCTTACTTGTCTCTGCAAATGCTGCTATTGGAGAGATTACAGAAGTCGTTGTCAAGGTTAAAAGCGTCGATACAGCGAGTACTTTGTAAAGAGATTTTTTTTTCATTTTATATTCCTCCTATCTTTATTTCAATTCTTTTCTTCTTGTTTAAAGGCAATGTCTTTTGCAATAAATTCTGCATCTTGATGAATGTCATTCCAACTCTGTTTAGCAGCTTTTAAATCATCAGGTATTAAAGAGAGCTTATGTTCTTGCATTTGATCGATATTATCATATAAATCTTTATAATTTGCCCCCATTGTATTCCATTGTTGCTGAATATTCGTCAGAGACATTATCGCTTGGTCCACTGTTTGATACAGATATGTCAAAGTGTCTTTGGCGTTAGCAAGTGCTATAACTGCCTGATTAGCAGAATCGGCTTTCATCGTTAATTCTCCGATTTTATTAGAAATTTCGTTATAGGAGTTCATATGATTAGATGCCGTAATACCTGCTGCTGTTCCTAAACCAATACCAGCTGACCCTAGAACCGCAAGGCCGCCTACAACAGCCGGTGTCGCTGTTCCGCCAGTCACAACAATGACCACCCCTCCTGCAATAGTTCCAATAACTAAAACAGCTGCTCCCAATCCACCACCAATTGACCATGCTAATACATCGTCAAAATGTGCCTTTTGAGTGGAGCGTAGATTTTCAATTTCAGCTTGAAGTTGTGGAATTAATGCTTGTTTTCCAGCTAATATTGCCGTTAATCCACCTTTCCCATCTGGACCACCAATATTATTTTTAAAATCTATAGTATTTGTATACAGTTTTGTTTTGAAGGATTCCAACATTTTAATTACTTCTGTAACTTCTTTTGAATTTGTATTAATTGTACTGATTAAATCACCTATACCTTCTTTTAAGCCTTCCTTATCTTTCTTTTGTACAGTGTCTATTAATGTGTCGTAATAGTTATTAAATTGTTCATCATAATTTACAATATTACGTGCTGTCTTTTGAATTTTTGGCTTCGCCGTATCTAACCAATAATTCGCATGGATTCGAGACAGTTCCTGATTAAGAAGAATATTTTTGATTAATTCTCCCCCTTCTGACCCTAAATCAATATTGGATAGATTTACATTCGGCTGTTTAATCATTGTTTTTGCGTACAAATCCATTACAAGAATATGAGATCCTGTTTCAGCTAACGCTTTTTTTAGTCCTTCAGGTCCTAATGCATAATAATTTCCTATTTTCTGTTCCTGAGTGATCTGTTCTTGCGCAAGTGCATGAATAGTGCTACTGTTAGTTGCAGTTATAACTGTTGCCAAAGTTGCCACTGTTAATATTTTGAACGGTAATTTCTTCATATCCAATCTCCTCCCAAACTTCCACAGTTTTTTGCGATTTCATTTTTTGAATATTAAAATTTCTCAACTTGTTCCTCTAGTTGACTTATTACATTTTTTAATCGTCTTAATGTATCTTTTTGAGTCGTATTGTCAGTAGTATCAGCACTTAATTTGGTGATACTATTTTTTATTAAATTCAAATCTTCTTTATAGCGTTTCAATAGGTCAAGTTCTACATCTACTTGGCTAGCAAAAGTATGTAAATCATGTTGCATAAGAAGAAGCATTGATTGTTGTAAATCTGCTATCGTTAGTTTCGTTGTCAAATCATATAATTTTTGATTTTGCTGCTCTAAATCATCTAAATGTGCCCGTTGTTCTGCCTTTAAATTATTTACTTCAGCGAAGGTACTATATGTTTTTTTGATTCTTTCTGGGTCAATTGCTTTCATAAGGTCATACTCTTTCGCTTTTGTAGCTGCAGCTGCAGCAATTTCACCTTTTTTATTTTTCTCGATTGCTTCACGAGCTTCTTTTTTAGCAGCTTCAATCTCTAAAGCAGATTTACCATTTTCTTTTGCTTCTTGCTCTGCTTTTTCCTCTGCTTCTAAAATAGATTTATTAATTTCTTTTCCTTTGTTATACGCTACTGCTGCTGTTTGAGCAGCTGGTTCGATAATATCTTTTGCAAGACTATAAATCTCTTGGAATATTTTAAGTCCTTGTACATTTAAAGCCCCTGGTAGAAATGCTATTTGCTGCAAATCATTTTGAATTAATTTTTTAGTAGCTAGTAATTCATCTTTTAACTTGTCTATCTTCCCTGTTCCCTCTAAACTTAGAACTTCCTGAGCTTTTGTCACATCTGTATCGAGATCTTTCAGTTTTTTATCAAGCTGTGATTTAAGTTCTGTTAATTCATTAATCTGAAGTTGCACACTTTCTTGATTAGTCATAGCCATTTCTTGAAGGACTTCTAATCTATCCAAAAAACCTTCTTTATCGTCCACATTATCTACATATCCTTTTAATGTTGGATAATAGTTATTAAATTTAGTAGCAAAACCTTTACTTTTTGAATTTATTAGAATTAACTTCGGATAATGTTCCGATGACCATTCTTTCATATCTTGTTTTATTAGAAATTGCTCTGTATTTAAAGCTGGTACTTCCTGTAGCTGTACATTAGGGTTAATTAAAGCCTGGTCTATATACATTTGAATCAATTTTGACTGTGCACCTAATTTTCTTAAAGATGAGGAAATAGCTATGTTCTCTTCTTGAATTTCTGCTTGAGCTATAGGCGTTGTAAAAGTATGTAAAGGAATAGCCCCCGTAGTTAAAATAGACGTCATCATTAATCCTGTAATAATTTTCTTTTTCATTTTGTTTACCTCCTTATACTTATAGTTTTAGGAAAGATTTGTTCCAGAACTATTTTTACTTTCCTGTAATGTAAATTTTAGGTACAGTCACATTTTTTAGCAAATTGCAGCGAAAATAAACTATTTTAAGTGCAAAATAGCTTATTTTCACTGTATTTTTAATTTTAAAATTGATTAATATGAACAAAACAAAAACGAAAATGTCATAATATGGTGGGGAATAGCAGATTGAAGTTGCAATATTGACATATTTTTATCAATGAAATAGAAAATAAATCTTCTAAATTTAGACATATTGATCCTGTTAGAAAGGACATGTATTATTGTGATAAAAAGGCAAAACGAATACTTTCGTTGGAATATTTTATTAATGGAAAGCTTTCCATTCCTTTAAAACTAAAAAAACCAATTGCCGAATAAAGATTGGCAATTGGTTCTTAGAGTAGATTTTTGATTTGTTCAGTAGAAACTGATTAACCCCGATCTGAAAAGATGTAGATTAAGATTCTACTTTCATCCAGCGCGCATTTCTCCCTTTTGAAATAAGTTCAATTTTACCTAATAATTGTAAATCCGTTAAAGCTTTACTAATTGTGCTTTCAGCTATATCTGGATAAATACTTCGAATACATTCTTTTGTAAAAGGTTGTTTTTGATTATGAATAAAATTCTGAATTCGCTCTACCTTTGTATGTTTACATATAGAATCCAATACTCTACTATGTAGATCTTTATAAGCCTCTAACATAATAATTAGGAACTCTTTTAACCAGAAGCTAATATTATGCCCATTACAATACCAATTAACCGATGATTTAAATATAGCTTCATAGTATTCTGATTCTCTTTTCTTTATATATTCATCTAAGCAAACATATTTTACAAATGTATGCCCGCTTTTTAATAATAGTAATTGCATGAACATAAGCGTTAATCTACTATTACCTTGACTAAAAGGAATGATGCAATAAAAATTCAATATAAAGCGAGCTATCAATATAAGTGTAGGGAACTCTTTTTTACAGTTTAATAAATTGTACTGATTGCATAATTGTTCTACTGCCTGTGGAATATTTTCAGGTGGAAGAGGACGATAATAAATCGTGTACATCCCATTTTCAGGAAATCCCGGAATAGAAAATGGCTTTTCGCGCCATTTTGCACTGTCAGAGGTATTATAATGAATTAATTGAAAATGCAATTCTTGTATAGTATCTGGACTTATAGAAAAAGTACTGGATTTTTTATGTACAAGAGTCAAAGTTTCATGATAACAAAATATCGCATCTTCCGAAATTGATTGAGGTATCATATCATTTAAAATAAGTTCTTTTAATCGCTTATTCGAAACTTTTATATCCTCATAAACCGAAATATAGTTTTTTATGTATTGTAGGGGTATAGCTTTTTCAAGATTAGTAAATATATCAGGTCTTTGCTCTTTATAAGCGGTCAACATTCCTTTATATTCACTAATTTCACTGACTAAGTTAATTAGTTGTTGCTCAATATTTATGTACGGGTCTTCGAAATAATTTCTCATCATGTTCCTCCTGTTACTATCTCACAATGCTCTATTACAATAATATTTTTTTATTTTTTAGGAATTTCTAATGTTATTCGAGTATTACTATTCAAATAGCATCCGGTTTAATAGAGCGTTTACTTTCTAAAAAAAGAGGATGAATTTATTATTCAAACTTTTGTATAAAGACTTTGAAATTACTTTTTTATTTCAAAAAGTGGATGTATCGTTAATATAGATGTTAGACATTAGACATTATTAAATATCGGAATATTATCTTTTAAATGTACTGATTTTCATTATTTTTTGTGACATTTTTTATATGTTTTTCTTTTAGTTGTAATACGTTTACTAAATGAACATATACAAAACAAAAAATTACTTATATCAACTATTCTATTTAATCGTATTCATTGAATATAATTCTTCAAAATCATCACCAACTTTTTTCTTCATATCTAGCTCTTGTTTAAAATGCTCCACACTTTCAAATTCTATTAAGTAGAGAAATTATCATCGCAGTGCCTAATGAAATAACCGTGCTTATCTTTTATAGGTCATTTCAAATATTGATTACATTTATTTGTTTATATGACTTTACAATATCATCTATCAGGGGAGACCTAGTTACTGAGCTATTCAACAAAAGAACTACACTACATTGAATAATAATTTTTTATCATACCGGAATTGAATACATTTTACGTAACAATCCTTTATGTTAATAAATTATTGGTTCCAGATGCCAACTGAAGAGTATCTGTATTACGTGAGTGGCAATTTGTGGAACAATTTAAAATCATCCTTTGCAAATATCCCAAACTTGTGCCTTAGTCTAAGCCACTTCATTGATTGAACATAGCCTATACTATAATCAATTGAAGGGAGTTAAAAAAATGGTATTTCCAATGCGTTTTCCAGGTATGAGCCCGTTTTTCCCAGGCGGGAGACCATTTTTTCCAGGTAGACCGTTTTTTCCAGGCAGTCCATTCTTCCCAGTTAGCCCATTCTTCCCGGTCGGTCCGTTTTTCCCAGGCAGACCATTTTTCCCAGGTAGACCGTTTTTCCCAGGCGAGAGACCGTTTTTCCCAGGTATGGGCCCGTTCCGTAGATTTTGAAGACAAATGCCCCTATGTTTCCCCTGGATAAGTAAGAATCATTCTTGAAATACCGATGATATTGTTAAAGCAAACGGCGGAGAGGCAACAACTGAAGTGTTGGTTACGAACTGTTTATATCACTCTAATTCTAAAAGATATTCACTCAAAATGCAGTGAACCCCAAAAGTTAGATCAAAAATCTAACTTTTGGGGTTCACAAAGAGTGACTCTTTTATTTTTTCTTAAAACAATTCGCAATTATGTTACACAGCAGTATTAAAATTCGCATCATTACCGTCATTCATTTTTTAAAACTTAAATCTACACTACAAATGATTTACTGTAAAATAATAGTTTTAGCTCGATCTTCATTGACAGTATAAAGGAAGAAATTTAATGTAATATCTTTCTCCTTTATATTTTTAAATGTTTCCACTTGTTTATGTGTTCTTAACACTCCATCATTAGAACGAGTTTCAGCAAAGATTCTTTCGCCATTCTGATAAATAACATTTTGTGTGATACCACCAAATTGCTCGTTTTTACTTTCTGATTCAACGATTAAATCATTACCATTAGCATAGTAGGTAACATCAATTGGATACCCGTTTAATTCTGCTTTTATGGTTTGTGGTACATCAGAAATATTTGTAAGCTCTACTTTATCTTGCTTTTCAGCTTCATAAGAAACTTTCGCATCATTTAAAGTAAGAGCAATTTCTTTATTCGTAATATCCTTTATTAGCTCCTGTGTTTCAAAGGAAAGATAATCATCAAAATAATTTCCTGACAATTCTTGTTCACCAATTCGCAATTTAATCTGACGATAATTATTGACATAAGACCAATTAGAATTGGTCTTTATATTTTTTTCATCAAAATAAAGCTTTACCCTACTCGGTGTAATCACAAGCTCTTTAAATTGAAGTTCCCGAGAGCCTAGCTCAACTTTTTCGTCTATATCCCTAACAAAAGTAGATTGTTTAGCAAGATCATGATTGTATTGAAAATCTAGGTTCCATGTTTCTGATTTATAACTTACCGTATTATTATAATTTAAAAATACGCCTAATTTTTCTACTGCGTCTTTTTGCATCTCTAGTGAGTCACTTTTTTTAATGACATTTGGTTGTGGACGTTTATGAGTAACGCCAGAATTCGCAATGGGTTCATTTTCTATGGTATAGGATAAATAGGCGTGTTCAATGTTATTGGGTTCCTCCAGTTCGATGAGATAATCCAATATATATTGTCCGTTTTGATAATCATTTGAAATGAAATCTATTTGTGATATTCCATCTTGATGAATATTTATCTTTTCAGGATATGTGTTCGAGTGAGCCAAATCTTGTAACTCTATACTTTTCAGTTGTGTCTCCTTTACACCCCCCAGTTGAAGTGTAACATTACTGTTATGTGGGATTTCCTCATCTGTATGTAGGACCCCTACTAATTTATCCGATTCCTGATTATAGACTGCACTTGCTTCCATCTGTATTTCTTTTCCGTCACCTATTTTGAGTAATGCGTGTTCGAAGTCTGCATAATCTATTGGATAATCGTGATCAATAGCTAAGCTAAAGTTAATAGTAGTACCATTCTGATCTGAAACTACATTATGGATGGTTAAGACACCAACTTCATTTTCAGCAGTTTTATTTACTTCTTGTCCAAATCCATTTTCTAAAGAAGTAATAATGCCTGTTCTATTCATATTTCTCATCCAGTCCAAGATTTCTGTTGAATATTTAGCAAATACAGTTGTGGATGATAAAACAATTGTAAACAAAATGGCGGTTAATATAATTCGGGGTTTATAGCTATGTTTTTTAGTTTTATAATTACTATTTTGTTGCTTACGGATGATTTTACTCCACATTTCATTCTCATTAGGATAATCTACTTGATCGCACTTCACTTGCTCTTTTATTAAATCGTCCATATTACTCACGATGCCCCCTCCATTCAAGTAACAAATTTTTATCCACTTCAATAAACTTTTCCATTAATTTTTTACCTTTAAAATGTCTCGATTTAACCGTCCCCTCAGGGATTTTTAAAATTTGAGCAATTTCTTTATCTTTACAATCATGCACATACTTTAATACCATAACCTTCCGTATACGAACAGGCAGTTTGTTCATTAAATCAACTAACTCACTTTTATTTTCATTGATCTGTATTGTTTGCTCAATGTTTTGGGTATTGTCAAACTGTTTAGATGATAGGAAATTAAAATTCTCTTTTAATAGCAGTCTTTTCTTTTTCTTTAAATAATTTCGAGACATATTCATGGCAATACTAAGTAACCAGGATTTTTGATTTTGTATGGCTCGAAAATCTTCACTCAAAGCTTTCGCAAAAACATCCTGACAAAGATCTTCTGCATCGTATTTATTTTGAAGCATGTAATAGCAAGCCCTGAAGACGTCTTTATAATATGTTTGAAACAAAACCCTCTCATCGCTAAAGTGTTCCACAATCCCACCTCCTTTTCTGATTTCTATACAAGTAACAATTTAGTATTATAAATAGTTCATTTTTTCAATAAAACTTTTATAGGATTTCGGTAAGTGATGTAATAAGTACATAAAATCAATGCTATTTTCTTTCATTGAAAAACTACAAAAAGGCTTAGAATAACTCCTAAGCCTTTCTCTTCTTAAAATAGTTCGAAATAATTCGGACTTTTCAGTTACATTATAAACAATTTCCCAATCCGTTTCTTCAAGTAATGCATTGATTTTGAACGTTTTATTTCATCGCGAGTTTGCTTTAACATCTAACCTTTTTTATAAACTGTACAACTTTATTTCAAATCAACATGAGGAGCGGACACAATAAAAATTAGGCTACTTAGCGCCCATTTAATATTGGAATCAAGCAACCTAAAAAGTGTTTGTGTGTGTCTCAATGACTTGAAGTTCGACACAACCTTTTAATATTGGTCAAAAGTTTTAAATTGCAGTTAATTTTCTGAATTGTTTATACATTCAGTGCTAGTCACTTCTTTAAACCCACGTGTTCAATCCCAATAATAAAATCATTTAAAGACTTACTAATAACTTGTTTTATTGATTGAAATGTATTTGCCCATTGTTCATTTTGAAATTAACAATTTCTATACAAGAATGTGTCACCTTACCCCTCCATTATTTATTTTTTCACTTATATATGTATTGAACTAATCTCTACGTTATTGGGTAGCGACTGTTCTATTGAACAATCGTACTCGTTAGCTTAATAAGGAGTGAAACTTACAAATTAGGTTCAATGTATTCTCCTGTTGAAGCATTAAAGCCCGCAGCTTTCATTTTTGTCTGGTCACTATTCCAACCTATCACTAATAGTAAGTTAATATTTCTTTCTGTATCTTTTCTAAGCATAAAATTATACCCTTTAGCCCAATCTTTACCGGGATAAATACTGCCCATTTTCAGTGCTTTTTTAAGCAATTCAGGTGAATCATACTGAATATCTTTCATTTGTATAAACTCTTTTTTAGGATAAGGAGAAGAGCTCTCCCCCGTTAAATCACTTGTATGATCTATTTTCCCTTCGTGAATGGTAACTAAGAAATACTTATTAGTTTTACCATTATGTCCAATTGACTTCCCTGGCTTATCTAAATCTATATTGATCGCCTGTAATAATTGAACATCTTTATTCCATTTCAAAGCAGGCGGATATGCTATTTCAATCGCTTGCTTTATTGATAATTCTTGCTGTTCATCGACTTCAAATGTATCTTCAGTTGATTGTAGTGAACGAGCAGATAATTTCTCAACAGCACCAACTGAAAATAACAGAAATAAGACAATAAAAACTATTTTTTTCATTTTCTCTACCCCTTTTAGGGATATTGTTTCCCAACCTTACTCAACTATTCTGCTCCGTTAGTTCAATAAGAAAAAGAGCTGCATATGCAACTCAATGATCTTCAAGTAAAGTACCCCGTTAGCTTAAGTACTTTTATTCACAAAGTCATACTGTTTAGCATAAGAAAAGTCTGTAAAAATAATACTAACCAGCGATTTAACGCTTATAGATAGAATGGAATACTTCATGAATTCTTAAGTTTTATTCTAAAAAAATCTTAAGATTTTCTTGCTAAAATAAACAAGTCAAATTATTTAGGAGGATATTATATGAGCTTAATCAATTCTATACTAGGAAGTCTAAGTATTAATAGTATAATAATAATAGTATTGGTACCTATTTTGTTAAATTTAGTTTATTTTGTTTTGTATAAACGAATATATAAAGGGAAATATTCATTCGAAAAAAAACAAATTGTTTTAATTACACTATTGTTAGGATATTACCTTATTGTATTAGCTGGGACTTTATTTGGTCGTGGAAGTGGTATTCCGCATGAAGGGACAATTAATTTTGATATTTTAAGTGGATATAGATTTGCTTGGAATAATTTTTCGCTTGTTTCTTTTCAAGATATTATTATAAATATTGCTTTACTTTTTCCAGCAGGAATTTTGTTACCCTTAATTAATAAGTCTTTTAAAAGAGCAGGATCAGTATTATTAGTCGTATTTGGCACAAGTTTTTTTATTGAAATAGTTCAATTTGTAACAGATATTGGGCGTATAGATATATCCGATTTATTGCATAACACTTTAGGAGGTATGCTTGGATATTGTATAATTAATTTATTGTTTATTAAAAAAAACAAACAATCTGGAACATTTAAACAAATTGTTAAATATGCATCTTTACCAATGATAGTTTGTTTATTAACATTTGGAATTATTATTTCTTATCACATGCAGGAATTTGGTAATCTCCCTATTAATCCAGAAACTAAAATGTCTGGTATCACTATTAAAACAACAATATCATTAGATGAAAATCCTAAAAAAATGCCTGTTTATAAATTCAAGAAAAATTCTTCAGAACAAATAAAGATTAAAGATATAGAAGTTATTTCTTCAAAAGAAGCATTTCAAAAATTAAAACGTGGAGAATTCTTACCTCTAGAATCATTAAAAGAAGGAGATATAATAACTATTACAAAATGTACATTATCATCTTATTCGGATACAAAAAATTTCCAACAGCCTATATATCAATTTGAAGGAATAATAAATGGTAAACAAGAGGCTTTATACTATATTGCTGCTGCAAAAAAATAAAAGTATAATTATTCTAATACAAAAAGAGTATTCCAATCTAAATGTTAGTAAAAAACGAATTTTTTAATATCTACTTGGATGTGAAAATGTATCAAGAAAGGCTTAGGAATATCTCCTAAGCCTTTCAATCTTATTATAGTGTCTAACGACCAACTTGACCCAATGTCACTTTTGCAAAGGTACGCACCATATGCAGGTGATTTGTTTATTTATATACTGACATCTTTGTATAGGTTTATATATGTATTTGATGGATGTTCATGTGTAACAATATGTTCAGGTTTTAACGTTTCTAAAACCCATAACACAAGATTACTATTATGAGGATTATAATGTTCAGGTATTTGATCAATTTGCCAATGCGGCAATAAGTTTATCGGTATGGTAGCAATACCGAAATATCCTAAAAACCGTTCTTTCCCCTTCAACTTATTTTCTATTAAGTAATATAAAATAAGAGTAACCATAATCGAACTAAACAAATCACCATATAACAACTAAAATCACCCCAAACACATCTAAATTTATATAAAATACTTGTTGAAGTATTCTGCCCCGTTAGCCATTCATGTAGCGCAAAATCGGCGCTACACCACAGAGAATGAAAATGTGAAAATCGGGTATAGGATACTACGGCCGGGAGAGGAAGGTCGATGAACTATGGTGCCATAGAGCCCATCCGTTAGTCTGACTCCAACGACCACGGTGCATCACAGACAGAATGTCGCTCCCTTACGGGAAGCACTCATGGGAGATTAATCCTACTCTGGTTGTTGCACCAGCCTCCAATACTGTTTGCCGTAGAAAGGATGATTACAATGGAAGTAATCATTGAACGCGCATGTGGGATGGACGTTCACAAGGATTCCATTACTGCATGTATTATGACTCCAAAAGGAAAGGAGATTCAAACGTTTTCCACTAAAACTGTATTTCTATTACAGTTAATCGACTGGATCAAGGAGCATGGTTGTACCCACGTAGCAATGGAAAGTACAGGTGTATTTTGGAAGCTGATCGTTAACTTACTTGAAGCAGAGAATGTTGAATTTTTAGTAGTGAATGCTCAACATATGAAAGCAGTACCAGGTCTCGCAAGACCGATGTGAAAGACGCAGAATGGATCGCCAAACTACTTCGACACGGACTACTCAAAGCAAGTTTTATTCCAGACCGAAATCAACGAGAACTACGAGAGTTAGTTCGATACCGTCGTAGTATTATTGAAGAGCGTGCTAGACAACATAATCGGATTCAAAAGGTACTAGAAGGAGCAAATATCAAACTTGGCTCCGTTGTCTCCGACATTATGGGTGTCTCATCTCGTGACATGCTTCGTGCCATCGCAGATGGAGAGGATGATCCTGAAAAACTAGCGAGCTTCGCTCGAAGAACAATGAAGAAGAAAAAGGATGAGCTTGAACTCGCTCTTCGCGGGTATATCAATCCACATCAACGGCTAATGTTAAAAACCATTCTTACCCATATTGATTTTCTTAGTGAACAGATTGAACTGTTAAATCTGGAGGTAGCTACTAGACTATCTTCTCACCAAGAAGATATAGAACGGTTGGATTCCATTCCTGGCATCGCTACCCGAATGGCTGAGCAAATCTTAGCAGAAGTCGGAACCGACGTGGAGAAGCAATTCCCCAGTGCGGCTCACTTATGTTCCTGGGCAGGGCTAGTACCTGGACACAACGAGAGTGCTGGTAAAAGGAAATCAACTAACATGAAAAAAGGAAACAAATACTTGAAATCAGCTTTAATAGAAGCAGCTCATTCTGTCTGAGGATCCAAAACCTACCTGGGTGCAATGTATAGACGAACTGCTTCGCGAAAAGGTAAAAAGCGAGCAGGAATATCCGTTGCCCATGCAATTTTAAGGATCGCCTACTATCTCTTAACACGCAAAGAAATGTACGTAGACTTAGGTGAAGATTACTTTGACAAGCAAAAAGAACAATCTATTGTACGATATTCAGTTCGAAGACTTGAAAACTTAGGGTATAACGTCACAATCATTGAACCAGATGCCTCCTAATCCAACAAATAATTCCACCCTAATTTTGACGCTGCAAATTTAAAAAAACAAATGAGCTGCGTCTGCTTTCGTGTTGTCTTTATTCCGAAATTGAAGAGTTTTATTTTCATGGGAGTTTAAGTGTNAACGATATTCAGTTCCAAGACTTGAAAACTTAGGGTATAATGCCACAATCATTGAACCAGATGCCTCCTAATCCAACAAATAATTCCACCCTAATTTTGACGCTGCAAATTTAAAAAAACAAATGAGCTGCGTCTGCTTTCGTGTTGTCTTTATTCAGAAATTGAAGAGTTTAATTTTCATGGGAGCTCAATAAAGAAAAAAAGAGCTGCATATGCAACTCAATGTTTTTCAAGTAAAGCACCTGTTAGTACAAGAAGAACAGTGACGTTTATTAAACAATCGCGCCGATTGTTATATAGCCCCTATAATTGAAGTATAGGAACGATAAAAAAATGCTGGTATACAGCTTAATAAATTGTCTCTATATACAGGTTTTTATTCAGATAACACACTCTGAAAAATCTCTAAAAGTCCTATCGTAGCTATGTTTATATAGATTTGCTTAAAAAGCTGTATAAACAATAGTCCTCATAAAAAGGCACGAACGTTGATTTAACAACATTCGTGCCTTTTTGGTGTGTTTCCAAACTTTCATTTGGGAACGTTTATTATATTTATTTTGTATGCTTTATAAATATTGTTGCAATAAAACATAGGTTAATTTATTGACTCTAATTTTTATGTCTATTCTTTACAAAAATCTACAAATTTTTTTGCCTGTATTAAGGACATACCTGTTTGCTCTCTCAAAAACTTCACAGCTTTAATTTCACCGACTGACTTTACTTTTTCTTTTACTAAGGCAATCAGTTCCTCATTATAGATTTTAGTATAATCCATTTTTTCGCCCCCTCGTGTAATTAAAGTTTAACATTCCCAAAGCGTCGTTTGGTCACATTTCTTAACTTAGCGTTGTAAATCCCCATAATTTTGAAGGTACTCCTTGTTGCACTAAACTGCGCCGTTAGTTCAATAAAAAAGGTCGTCTTAAAAGACAGCTCCGTTCTTTTTATTGCTGTTCGCTTTTTTCTGTGCTCGCCAAGTATTAATCATACTAGGAACCCCTATCATCATACTCACCATAAAACTCCACATTACAAACCGCCAATTTGTTGTGAATATCGCCACTCCTATGAAAATTGCTAACTGCCCCACAAGTGCAAACCACGAAGCTATCCAAGCTATTTTTAAATTTTCTTTCATTCCCTTCACTCCTCTTATCCATTGTAAATAGGATTGATCCCAAACCATGTTTAGTTATATACCAATTATTTTATATCCCCTTATTTAAGCCATTGCTATTCTTCATTTAACGATACGATTTACATATAAAGGATATATTTACAACTATAACACATTGAACTATTTTAATAAGGCTCTACTCCTTATTAAAGTTAAGCACCCGTTAGCCATCCATGTAGCGCAAAACCAGAGCTACACCACAGAATATGAAAGATGATTAAGTTCTTTCATGGGAGTTTAAGAAGAACAGCGACGCTTATTAAACAATCGCGCTCGTTTGCTGTAGTTGTATTATTACGATTTATCCCAAATTGAGGATATAACAGCTGTAACCCTTTATTTTTCGTAATAAAAACTTCATGATTCTCTCATAAATTTAGTGTAGTATATTATTACAAAATATAAATTACTCAATATATCCAAAGTTATTAGTATATACCACTGTCATTTCAGAACTTTTGATTAGTTGAGTCTATGGAGGAATATTTTTGAAAAACTTATCAATCAGAAAGAAAATCCTAACACTTATTACATCCGCTGTTATATTTTTGCTAATTATTTCAGGTGTTGGTTTTTATTACATTGAAGATATGGCAAAAAAATCTAGTGAAATGTACGACAAGTCACTTTTGCCAATTCAATATATCGGCCAACTTCGAGCTGACATTCGTGCGATAGATTCTTTCGTTTTAGAGCTTATGATTACTACGGATGCAAATCGTAATACTGATTTACAGACAAACATCTCCGAAAGAACTGAAAAACTTAATGACTCAATCATGAAATTTGAAGCCTCTTACAATGGAAATGAAGATAAACGAAAACTGTTAGAATCTATTAAATCCAATCTCGACGGTTATTTTAGTACTATGACAGAGGTCATTGATTTGGCTAGTAAAAACCGAAACGAGGAAGCCTATTCTTTATACACTACAGCTATGGGCGATTATCGTGAGAAAGTGGCAAATGAAGCACGCAATCTTATGACTATATGTTCCGAAGATGCTAAACAGTTGAATAAGGAAAATAAACAAAGTCTATCCACTACTATACTTGTTTCTGCCATCCTCTCTGTTTTGGCCATTATTTTCTTTATTACATTAGCAACATGGATTGCACGTTTAATTGTAAATCCGGTTAAAGAGTTGCAGGCTAATATGTTAAAAGCGGGCGATGGAGATTTGACTGTGCAAGGTACCTATTCATCCAAAGATGAAATCGGTCAATTAACTCAATCATTTAATTCGATGATTAATAATATTCGTAATACGGTAACTAAAGTCACTGAAACTGCTAATCATGTAGCCGAGGCATCTGAGGAATTGAATGTTAATGCAGCAGAAACTACAAAAGCAACAGAGATGGTTGCAAATACGATGGAAACTATCGCTCATGGATCAGTAGAGCAACTAAACAATGTCTCTAACACCGTCAATACTGTCAATGAGCTTTCAACAGGTGTGCAACAAGTAGCTGGGAATGCTCAAGCTGTAACCGAACTTTCAGGTGAGTCTTTATCCCTGGTGATAAATGGTATAAATGCCGCAAATCAAATGAATCAACAAATGATGGACATCACAGAAAGAGTAAATGGCTTATCCGAAGTTGTCGACTTGTTAGGAAAACGTTCTAATGACATTGGTCAAATAATTGATTCGATTACAGCGATTGCTGAACAAACAAATCTCCTTGCCCTGAACGCCGCAATTGAAGCCGCACGTGCTGGCGAGCATGGGAATGGCTTCGCCGTTGTTGCAGATGAGGTTAGAAAATTAGCAGAACAGTCTGCTGTTTCTTCAAACCAAATTGAAGTGTTGATTTCAGAGACACAGAAAGATACTCAAAAGGCTGTTGAATCAATGAAGTTAGTAACAGCGGGAGTTAATGAGGGGATTAAAACAACAGAAAATACACGTACAACTTTCGCTTCAATTCAAGGTGCCATTCAAAGTGTTACAATGCAGGTGGAAGAAGTATCTGCAGCGGTAGAGCAAATGGCAGCAGGAACTGAAGAAATTGTTGGTAGTATGAATACAATCCACTCCATAACTAAATCTACTACAGCGGGCACAGAGAGTATTTCTGCAACGACTGAAGAACAAATGGCATCAATGGAAGAAATTTCATCATCTGCTTATGCACTTGCAAACTTGGCAGAAGAGTTAAGAGACTTAGCAGCTCAATTCAGAGTTTAATATGATTATCACGAGCAACACCACTTTTAACATTTGAATATGACTTTACACATTTTCCAAGGAATAACAACATCATTCATATAAAATAAGTGGCTAGATCATTTTTTAATCTAAACTGCTTCTTCTCCTTATAGCTCCCACTGTATATAAAAAGCCAATGTTTTGAATAAAGTTTGATCAAAACATTGGCTTTATTTTAATTTCAAGAACTGTTTTTTATAAAAAAGTTTGATTAAAGATCCTCCTTCTTCCAATAAAGCACCCGTTAGCCATCCATGTAGCGCAAAATCGGTGCTACACCACAGAATATGAAAGATGATTTAGTTCTTTCATGGGAGTTTAATAAGAACAGCGACGCTTCTTCCACAATCGCGCCCGATCGTATTATAAGGTCAGCCAGAAAATATTTCTGGTTGACCATTTTTTATATCGATATATGATAACGGTAGCCGGGGTAGAACGTTCGCGCCCGTGGGGCTAAGACCCCGTCCGCAAAACAGTTCGCCCCCTACTTGTAGAAACATGTTTGAGGCTGGTTGGGACAATGATCTCGTATAACAAGCGAAGCTATGACACTACAAAGAGGATTTAGGGGTTACCGGCAATTATCATTTTGAAGGAGGAATTATAATGAATCCAGTCATCGGTCTGGATGTAGCAAAAGGTGAAAGTCAGGTTCAAGCTTACTTGGAAAGAAAGAAGCCCTACAAGAAAAGTTTGAAAGTAAAACATGATCTTGATGGGTTAGCTAGTTTATTAGATTTTATTAAAGAATTAGAAGATATTTCAGGAGAGCTTCCCCCTCTTGTTATGGAATCAACAGGCCATTATCACACACCAATTGTTCAATATTTTGAGGACAAAGGCTATTTAATAATTATCGTAAACCCTATCACCGTTTATAAACCTGTAACACTATCAATAGGTATGGACTTATACCATAATGGTTGATCCAAATTAAAATAGTCATGATCTGCTAAAATGAGATGGATTCTTTGCAATGCATCATCAAAAGATTGTTCATCATATCTTTTCGTCCACACAATCGTAGAGATGATATTCATCGCTGCATAAAGGGCATATATTCGCCAAAATGTATCGTCTGGAGATTCTGTAAAATAACCATTTATTTGTCCAATACAATATGGGATACTATGTCTTCTGCTAAATAAAGAAAGATTATAAAAATCATGATAGGGGTCACCAAAATCATAGCCATTAAAATCAATTACGCCATTGTACGTGTTATTTAGAACGATGATATGGCACAGATGAAAATCATCATGGAGTAAGGTTATAGGTCGATCTTCAAGAATATGGAAATTGTTTTCAATAAAGTTTAGTATTTTATGCTCTTTTGGCAGTTGATAGCTACCTTTTTTATATTCATTTAAATAAAAGCTGAATTTCTTTCTTTGAGTTACTTCCCAGTGTATCGTTTGTGGGGCATGGGCATGTAATTGATGAATTTTTCTTAATTCTTTCCCAGCAGCAAGTCCTATATTAAATTGCTCCACATCAGTAAGATTCGAAATGAATTCATCAGCAGGGTATCCTTCAATATAGCTTAATACCATGACAGAAAGATTAGCCTCAATCAATAAAGTACATTCTATGGCTTTATATGTTTGTACACCTTGTTTTTCTAATGCTTCAAGCAATGAAAATTCGATGGTTCGTTTTTCGTGATATTGTATGTCAGATAATCGTATAAAGTATTGATTTTGGCCGACGGTAACTATGTATTTTTTATCTGGTGAGTATCCTTTCTCGACTTTTTTTATAGATGAATACCCTTTAAGGCTCGATATGTGGTCTATCACACTTTCAATTAACAAAGTCAATCCACCCTTCTCGCAACGAATAAGAATGAAAATGATACTATACGGTCCAACGACTGTAAATGTTATGTTATTTTGGTTTTGTAATCCTTTTTTGAATTACTCTTGAAAAACGTCAGAGTATATTAAGATCACTAAACTTCTCGATATGACATGCTTCAATTCATTATCGAGAGCAATGGCATTTAAAAAAGTTGCCGTCTGTAAAATACAGGCAGCAACTTTCAACTAGAGTAGCTGTTATGATCTGTGCAAGCTACAGCAAATAATTTAATTTTCTATTAGTTTTTTTGGCATACTCATTTTTTGAGATGCTTCTTTTTTTAAAACTTCGTAACTAATAAACTGCTAGTGGCCCATAAGGACCTTCGATAATTTCTATTTTTGTTTCGAAAATATCTGTCAAAATTTTTGAGTCCATAACCTCTTCTACTGTTCCAAAAGCGGCAATTTGTCCATCTTTCATAGCACAAATTCTATCAGAGTATTTGGCTGCAAAATTTATATCATGCATAACAGTCAGAATTGTTCTTCCAAATTCATTAGCTGCACGTCTTAAATGCTCCATCATTTGAACAGAACGAGCAACATCAAGGTTGTTCAGAGGCTCGTCTAAAAGTACGTATTCAGTCTCTTGGCACAAAACCATCGCTACATATGCCCTTTGTCTTTGACCACCAGAAAGCTCATCTAAATATCTATTCTCTAAATCAGTTAAGTCTAAAAAATCGATATATTTAGAAATAATAACCTCATCTTCTATAGTTAATCTTCCCTTTGAATAAGGAAAACGTCCAAATCCAACTAGTTGTCTAATAGTAAGCCTAGTTACAAAATGATTTTCTTGACGCAATATAGTAAGAATTTTTGATAAGTCTTTTGATTTGGTTTCAGAAACATCCATATTTGCCACCTGAATTTGACCTTCCTCTATATCCAAGAGTCTTCCAATCATCAAAAGTGTAGTAGACTTTCCAGCGCCATTTGGTCCAATCAAAGAAGTAAAACCCGCTTTTGGTATTTCAATATCCAAAGGTCCTATTTTTACCTCATCAGTATAGAACTTTTTAACATTATCAATTTTTATCATAAAGCCCTCTTCCTTAAAACTACAGTTAAAAATATTATTCCACCAAATAATTCGATAATAACTGAAACTACACCTTGAGCATGGAATACATGATACATCAAAAAGTAAGCACTCGTTATTATCAAAAATCCTATAGCTAGAGCCATTGGAAAAATATATCTATGATCATAAGTTGACGCCGCCTGATAGCTCAAAGTTGCTACTAAAAAACCATAGAAAGTAAGTGGTCCAATCAAAGCTGTTGAAATTGACATCAAAATAGCAACTAATACAAGCGTATAAATTACATTAGATTGATATTTAACTCCAAAAGAAGTAGAAACATCCTTCCCTAGTGACAATATATTTAGATTCTTAGAATGAGCAAGAAGTAATATTGCTACAATTATTACCATAGGAATTACAATAGGAAAATATGCAGAATCTGCATTATTAACAGAACCAAACAATCTTGCCTGTAAAATATCAAATTCAGAAGGCGCAAGTAGTCTTCTCATGAAAGTTCCCACTGAATTTAGCCCAGTGCCAATAATTATTCCAACTAAAAGCATTAGTTGTAAATTCCCGTATTTACCAGAAAGTAGCCATCCATAAAGTATCAAGCTCATTAAAACCATAACAACAACTTGAAATAAAAATGACCCGATCCCAGTAAAATTTATCAATGCACTAGCCCCAAAGAAAAATATAGTACTAGTATGAATTGTTGAGTAAAGTGATTCGAAACCTAAAAGCGAAGGAGTTATAATCCTATTATGCGTAATGGATTGGAAAGCCACAGTCGACAAGCTCTGACAAACTGCTGCAATAATCATTGCAACAATAGCTACTATCCTTCTCTTAACAACTGGGATAAAAGAAGGTGAATCAATCGGAACTGGATTGTTATAAACTAAAAGTCCATATGAAGAAAGGATGCCCAAAGCAATCAATGTTATCAGCAAAATCCAATAACGCCTTTCCTCCTTCTTAGAACGAAAAGCCCTAGCTGATCTATTTTTATTATGAAGGCTAGAATCGATTTCGACATTTTCTTTATTTCTATATTCCAATGTGCTCATCGTAGCCTCCTTGGTTTTCTTTGTCTCAATAAGATAATAATAAACACGACTGCCCCCACTGTTCCCAGTATTAAAGAAACAGGGACTTCAAAAGGCATTATAATTGTTCGAGAAATAATGTCACAAGCAGTTATAGTCCCCATTCCTATCAAACATACCCAAGGTAAATTACTCCTAAGATCATCGCCTCTATACATTGAAACAATGTTTGGGACAATTAACCCCAAGAAAGGTAAGTTTCCAATAACTGCTGCAACAATTCCAACTGCAAGAGAAATAAGGGCAGTCCCCACAAGAACAATCCTATTGTAATTAACTCCAAGGCTTGTTGCGACATCTTCTCCTAGTCCAGCTAAAGTCAATCTATTAGCATAAATAAAAATAAACAAAGTAACGATAACAATTAGCCATAAATATTCATATCTTCCCACCTGAACAGGCGCAAAAGAACCTACAAACCAAGTTTCAATGCTTTGTGTCATTTGAAAAAGAAGTCCCATAAAAGTGGACACTGCAGAAATAACTGCTCCAAGCATCAATCCAATAATCGGGACAATTAAAGACGAACGAAGTTTAACTCTTCTTAAAAATAAAAAGAAAATCATAGTTCCTATAAAAGAAAAAATGATTGCACCAGTCATTCTTTGTACTAAAGTGGGGGCAGGAAATAATAAATAAACAAGAAGAAGACCTAAACCTGACCATTCAATAGTCCCTGTTGTAGTAGGTTCAACAAAACGATTCTGTGTAATCAGTTGCATTACGAGTCCTGCCATTGACATTGCAGCTCCAGTTAGCATTAATGCAACTGTTCTCGGAACACGAGTAATGAAAAACATCTCCATTCCATCCTCTTGTCCACGTATATCATAAACCCCAGTAAATAGTGATATAATGCCTAAAATACTAACAACTATAATCGCTAATATAAAAGGCTTTGTCCATATCTTATTGTAGTTATAAAACTGGGGTTGAGAATTTATCTCAACCCTAGAAATTACATTTTTCAGCACTATTTTATACTCCTTTACACTACTTACCTAAAGTATTTGCAAGGTTTTCAAACAACTCTATATAAGTCTGAATTGATTCATTTGTATAAGTATCTGCTGGTGCATAAATGATATGTTTTTTAGAAACAGCAGTTGTGTTTTGAAGAGCTGGTGCGTTAGCAATAACATCCTGAGCAGGAACTGAATTTTCTTCACCAGATATTGCAGCATCACGATCTAATACGAAAAGCCAATCAGGATTAGTTTGTGCAATAGCTTCAACAGAAACGTCATCACCTTTATGACCTGAAGTAGAATCAGCAACTTCTAATGCTGGAACCCAATCGAAAATTTCATACATTGGTCCCCAAACACGTCCAGAATGAGGAGCTGAAAAACCAATATCCCCACCACCAACGATAACACTCATAACTTTATCTGTTCCATTATAAGCAGATTTAGCATTTTCGATAACTTTATCAAAATCAGCTACTACTTGTTTTGCTTCTTCATTTTTATCGAAAATTTTCCCTAAAGCAATTGTAGAATTTTTAAGTCCATTTACTAAGTTTTCCCCAGGCGTAGCAGCTTCCTCAGAAACATCTACATTAAGATCAATAACAACTGCATTTGGCACTAATTTTTTGATCTCTTCGTAATAGTCAGCAAATCTTTGACCGATGATTACAAGTTCAGGGTTTGCAGCTGCTATAATTTCAAGATTTGGTTCGCGGTGATTTCCAATATTTTTTACCGAATCGTCTTTTACATATGGTGAATCTGCAGGCATTACATCCTTTGGAACAGCTACTAAGTCAATGTTCCAATCAGCTAAAGTTTCAAAAGTTCTATTATCCAAAGCAACTACATTCTTTGGATTTACAGGAACAGTAACAGTTCCGTGGGCATCAGTGATTTCAACTGTCGCAGGTTTAGCAACCTCTTTACTTCCATTATCTTCATTAGACTTTGACTCTTGATTAGATTTATTACTTGAATCTGAACAAGCTACTAACATCAATGTCAAAACTGCGATAATACCAACAAATTTTAAAAACATAGATTTCTTCATACATATACTCCTTATGTAATATATTTTGAAAATGATGGGGTCTATAGATTGAGTTGGATAGTCATTGCTTACCATCTCAATTGCTATTGATAATCATTTTCATTTGATCGTTCTGTGAATCAGTATAGTCTTTAATTCTGTGAAAATCTTGTGAAAAATATAAGTTTATACAAAAAGTTGCTTTCATGCTTAGATTGGATACAAAATACTTTTATTGTTTCCGTCAACTCAATATCTATCAGAAACTGTTCGGTTATCAGATTTAATAGAACAAAAAAACGAGCAAAACTGATTGAAACTGTTTTTACTCGTTTTTTTCGATTATGTTTAATATTGATTACTGTAACAAACGGTACTTTATATATTATCTTATTTTTACTATTCAATCATTGAATAGCCCCTGCCATGGATTGTTTGAATATATCTGTCTTTCTTCTCGCACTTTAGCTTTTTTCTTAAATACCCAATATATAAATCCACTACATTTGGATTGACTGCTACGTCATATCCCCAAACCTGATTCAAAAGCATTTCACGGCTCAATATTGTATTTTTATTCTTGATTAAATATATAAGTAGGTCATACTCGCGCTTAGTAAACGGGAGATTTTCGCCACCTTTTGTCACAATATTGCGGGATGCATCAACGAAGAGATCTTTAAATCGAAAGTAATCATTCTCGATTAACTGGATATAGTCCCCTCTTCTTAAAATAACTTTTATCCTTTCTACTAATTCTTCTTTTACAAATGGTTTTCTTATATAATCATCTGCTCCTGCTTGTAATCCTGCTATGCAATCCTCGCTGGACACATTGTCGGTCACAATGATTATTGGGGTCGTTTTAACGGACCGTATTTGTCTGCAAATTTCCGGTCCAGACATACTTAACGAATCCCAATCCAATATAATAAGATCCCAATCTTGCTCGTATACTATATTTAAACCTCTGTTTTCATTGTGAAGTGTTAAAATGAAATAGCCTTCTTGCTTTAGACCGCTTCCGATTTTCTTTGCTAAAGACCGTTCATTCTTAATTACCAACACCTGCTTCACCTATGGTTCACCTCTACTTCATTACATAAAATAATTTATCACAAAAAAGAATATCGGATTTATAAATCTTAAATTTCTAAAAGACTATTATAACAACTTATTAGGATATTTTTGGGATAATTCACAATAAATATGTATAAAATGCACTGGATATGATTAGACATTGCGACACCACACACATTCGTGTATTAATCATCTTCATGCTAGTATAAATTAATCAAATAACCGCTGGAATGTGATTAGGTGGACATTTGGATTCTAGTCTACTTTCACCATATCGATAATGATTATCATTGTCAACAAAAACCAGAACCACCTGTATAACTGGTGATTTAATCTGTATGTACCAAGTGGTCTGCTTCCGCCTTTATCGATAAGTATTTTTCCTGGAAATAACGATTTTCATATTACACCTCTTTTATTTTATTATTACTTTTTCGCTATGACGGTTCTATCTACGATTTTGGCGGGCTATCCATCATTTTGATGGTTCTATCCACGAATTGGCGGAGCTATCCACGCCTTTGATGGATCTATCCTAGAATTGGGCGGGGCTATCCACGCATTTGATGGTTCTATCCACGAATTGGCGGAGCTATCCACGCCTTTGATGGATCTATCCTAGAATTGGGCGGGGCTATCCACGCATTTGATGGTTCTATCCACGAATTGGCGGAGCTATCCACGCCTTTGATGGATCTATCCTAGAATTGGGCGGGGCTATCCACGCATTTGATGGTTCTATCCACGAATTGGCGGAGCTATCCACGCCTTTGATGGATCTATCCTAGAATTGGGCGGGGCTATCCACGCATTTGATGGTTCTATCCACGAATTGGCGGGGCTATCCACGACTTTGATGGTTCTATCTACGATTTTGGCGGGCTATCCATCATTTTGATGGTTCTATCCACGAATTTGATGGTTCTATCCACGTATTTGGCTTCTCTATCCGTCGCTTTGACGATTCTATCCGTCACCTTGGCTCTTCTTTCCGTCACTTCGACTATTCTATCCGTCACTTTGACTGCTATCCATCGCTACTGCAACTCTATCCGTCATTTCGATACCGCTTTCCGTCGTTCTGACTAAGTCGAAATTTTTCTAAACCATCACCAACTTTTTTCCCCTTCATATTCTATAGAATCAGATCGAATATTGAGGGGGAAACGTATGGGGATTGAATTTACAGCTCTCCATTGGATTTACGTTGTTTTTATTGTCCTTATTATTGGCTTTATGGTTAAACGTCGCGATACCACCCTCATTTGTGTACTAGGCATATTCATGTTAGCAATCGTTGCTACAGGTGATATAACTTCTTCCATTAGTGGTGTTTTTAACAGTTTTATTTATGCCATCACTGAGCTTTTGTCGACCATTCTCATTATTTCTATTATCGTAGCCATGAGTCGGGTGATGATGACTTCTGGTATTAATGAGGTCATGATTGCGCCTTTTACGAAAATTATTAAAACACCCGCTTTAGCTTATTGGACGATTGGTCTTTTAATGATGTGT
>NZ_LFXJ01000007.1 GCF_001183605.1 Lysinibacillus xylanilyticus
GGGGGCTTCCCCCTGTGAGAGTAGGACGTCGCTAGGCACAAAGCAACCACTGAGAAATCAGTGGTTTTTTATTATTTTAAAAATTCAGTAATAGACCCCTAAAAAATGTTAAAATTTAGTTGATCTAAATGAACAAATAAAGGGGTGTATAGAAATGGCAACAGGGTTATATAGTGAAAATATTCAAATTGAAAAAGCAAAGCTACAGGAGTTTATTCAAAATAAAGGGGAATGGGCTGTACTAATACCCGGTTATTTACATCATGAATTACCAAGTGAACAAAATATGATTTGGGTATTTAAAGGGGATTTTGGAATTATCCAAAAAGCAGTAAAGGTTGAGCTTAAGGACAAAGAATCAAATCCAAATAAAGTGATGTTTGATTTGGTAGGTTTGTCAGATCCGATAAATGGTGATGGTTACTTTGAAATTACACAAGATCAGGATGGTACATGTCAGTTAGTAGGTAATTTAACAATGAAGGCAAGTGGCTTCTTAGCGGGGATGATGAATCCAATTTTAGAGAAGTTTGTACCACTATTAGTTGAACAACTAGTACAAGAGATGGTGGTAAAGGCTAGTATCTAGTATGTTAGTAGAGAAATTAAAGCCTCCGGCAATTATACCGAGGCATAATTGATTATAGTTTGTAGTGATAAAAGTAGAATGTCATGAAATATAAAAGATTGTTGCTATTAGTGGCAATGATCTTTTTATGGTTCATCATCAAAAGTGGTGGATGACATTAGTTAATACGTATACCATTTATCTTCATTCAGTAGAAGACTCCTACCTTTGAAGGTGGTGAGATGAATGCGGATGTAGTTCCCTTTCAGTTTCAAATACCTACTGAAATATTGGAGCCCAGTCTAAGATCACCACGCCCTGTGGCAACGACTGAGTGCCCAACATTATGTTGTTGCTGTCGCTTCGTTAGCACTGCGCTTTCGCACAAAAAACATCTGCTGCTGACGCTACGCTTTCGCGCAAAAAACATCTGTTTGCCTAAAGCTTCTGGAATGCAATTATGCTAAGGCGAAATTGATATAAGTTGATTGGAGTGGAGATCGGACGCCCCCTTGGGGATTAGCGATAGAGGAACGGAGGCTAAAACCATCACGTCCTGTGATAACGGCTTCGTGACCAACATCGTGTTGGCCCGAGAGACCCTGCAGCGAAGCGAAGCGGCTCATCGGACGCCCCCAGGAAGCTCTGCTCTACGCGAAAGCAACAACAAAGCGCCCAATCGGAACAAAAATCAACCACACGTTATGATGATGAACTATTTTTTGGGGGAAACATTTGAGCGATTAAGCGATTACTCAATATATTTTATAAAGGAGGAATCATCATGGAACAATGGATAGGTATTCAAACACTTATCTGGCTATTTCCTATTATGTTTATTCTTCATGATTTTGAAGAAATTATTATGGTTGAAAAGTGGCTAAATAAGAATTCTATTATTTTGTACGAAAGATTGCCGAAAAAAATTGCTGATCGAGTTATGAAACAGTTCTCGATGTCGACAGCGCAGTTTGCGGTAGCAGTAATCGTAATATTCATCTTTGTAAGTAGTTCCACTTTTATAGCAAATCAGTATGTGAATCAAGGGCCATATGGAGATATCTACTTTTTTACTGTTGTTACGCTAACCTACTTTCTACATGCGTTCACTCATCTTGCTCAGTCTATTTTTCTTCGTTCTATTACACCCGGTGCACTCACATCTTTGATAATCGTCATTCCATACAGTTTTGTTTTGTATCATTCGTTATTAGTCAATAAAGTCATAACTTGGGACATTATTTTTGTATGCCTGCCATTTTGTCTTTTAGTGATTCCTATTGCATTACTAGCGCATTGGATTGGGAAAAAGCTTATCTGAATTTCACCTTATTTATATCCATTCAGCAAATGTTTTAGTAACGTAAGTGTTATAATTAACTAAGAATATAACGGAAATGGGTGTTTTGCTTTGCAAAAGAAAAAGCCGATTGTAGAAGGGTTAGAGCGCTTTCGACAACAACAAAATATTTCCTTTCATGTCCCAGGCCATAAGCATGGAGAACTATCTCATCTCCCTCAGCCCTTTAAAGATGTAATGCGATATGATGTAACTGAATTATCAGGTCTTGATGACTTACATCACCCAGAAGAAATAATATTAGAGGCAGAAAACTTATTGGCAGATACATATGGGGCAATGAAAAGTTTCTTTTTAGTAGGTGGATCTACAGTTGGAAATTTAGCGATGATATATGCCACATGTAAAAAAAGTGATACGATCATTGTCCAACGTAATGCACATAAGTCTATATTTCACGCAATCGAGCTTGTGGGAGCAAAGCCTGTATTTGTTTCCCCGCTATGGGATGAACGTACATTAACTGCAACACATGTTTCTTATAAAGATTTAAAAGAAGCAGCTGATTATTATCCAGAGGCCCGTGCAGTAGTTTTAACGTATCCTACTTACTATGGTATGACATCTAAAGAAATACAGCAGCAGATTGCGTATTGTCACGAGAAAGGTATTCCTGTTTTAGTGGATGAAGCACATGGAGCCCATTTTAGTGCATGTACCTTATTTCAGCCATCAGCAGTGACATTTGGTGCGGATGTAGTAGTACAGTCTGCACATAAAACATTGCCTGCTATGACAATGGCATCCTTTATGCATGTTAATTCTAACTTAATCGATGTCGATAAAATAAATCACTATTTACGAATGCTACAATCTAGTAGCCCATCCTATCTATTATTGGCTTCTTTAGATGATGCACGCTATTATATACAGACATATATGGAGAGTGATGGTGCATATATAATAGAAAAAAGGAATCAATGGATAGAGGCATTACGAGCTATTGGCTCTTTAGAAGTTATAGAGGTAGACGACCCTATAAAATTATTGTTACGTGTTGATGGTTATAGCGGTTTTCAATTACAAGAAGCGTTAGAAGCAAAGCATGTATATGCAGAACTAGCAGATGCGAATCAAGTGTTGCTTGTGCTACCTTTGTTGAAACAGGGACATAACTATCCATTTGCAGAAATACGTGTCCGTATTAAGGATGCTGTAACACTGTTATTAAGTATATCAAAGATGGAAACAATGACTGCTTCACAAACAGCTTATAATTTTGTGGCTATTTCGGAACCAGCCTATACATTTGATGAAATTGAAAAGTCGGAAAAAGAATGGTTACCGTATATGCGAACAATGGGACGTATCTCTGCTAGTATGATAATTCCTTATCCACCAGGTATTCCATTGCTTCTTCCAGGCGAAAAAATAACAGTAGCAAAGCTGAGCCAGCTAGAGGAATTACTGGTTAGTGGTGCAACGTTTCAAGGAAATCACCGTTTAGAAGAAAAGATGATTGAGATCATTAAATAGTTGGAGGCAATAACAGCATGAATTGCAATTTATTTATTACATTTGAAGGTCCAGAGGGCGCTGGAAAAACAACAGTCATTCAAAAAATAGCCGAGCGACTTGCAGAAGAAAATATTGATGTATTAGCAACGAGAGAACCTGGTGGTATTGAAATTGCTGAGAAAATTAGAAGCATTATTTTAAACCCTGAACATACAGCCATGGATGAGCGTACAGAAGCATTATTATACGCAGGGGCGAGAAGTCAGCATTATTTTGAAAAAGTAAGACCCGCGTTGGATGCTGGTAAAATGGTTATTTGCGATCGATTTATCGATTCCTCATTAGCATACCAAGGATATGCACGTGGTATCGGCGTTGATGAAGTATTATCTATTAATGAGTTTGCAATCGGCAAGAAGTTGCCTGATATGACAATATTATTTGACCTTGCACCAGAGGTTGGCTTGGCACGGATTCATGCTCATGGAGATCGAGAAGTAAATCGCTTAGATGTTGAAAGTTTAGCTTTTCATAAGAAGGTTCGAGAAGGATATTTACAGTTAGTGGAGCGTTACCCAGAGCGTATACATGTCGTCAATGCAGACCAAAATATTGAGCGTGTGGTTGAAGATGTATGGTCATTAATATATGAAGCAATACAGTAAATGCATGAAGTTGTCTACCACAATGTGATATAATGGTAACATCTATAATCATTCGGTGAATGTCTTCTGCGCGTAAGCGAAGCGACAGCAGCTGAATGCGGATATTGTTCCTATTCAGTAGATATACAAACTACTGAAATAGAGGAACACTGGCGTATGTCACGGAATCGAAAAGGAGTACTTTGTGCAAGCATAAAGCCGAATCCGGACACAATTATGCCGAGGCATAATTGATATAAGGTAACTAAAATTTATTTAGATGAATTTTATCAAAGGGGTGAGTGCGAATGAAGTTAGTCGTAGCTGTAGTGCAAGATCAGGATAGCAGCCGTTTATCGAATGCTTTAACGAAAAATCAGTTTCGCGCAACTAAATTAGCGAGCACAGGAGGATTTTTACGCTCTGGAAATACGACGTTTCTTATTGGAACGGAAGACTCTCTCATACCCAAAGTTTTAGATATTATTCGTGATAATTGTCGAGCACGAGAACAAATGGTTGCCCCTGTTTCGCCATTAGGCGGGAATACAGATTCCTATATACCTTATCCTGTAGAGGTAGAGGTAGGAGGAGCGACGGTTTTTGTATTACCAATTGAACAGTTTCATCATTTTTAACTTCTTTTAGCAAATGTCTTTTGTAACGTAAGTGAAACGGCAGTTACAGAAGTCTTCCACCTCAATAGGTGGTGAAATGAATGCGGTTTTAAGTCACTTTTCAAAGGATAACCAAACACCACTGAAATAGAGGAACTCAGTCTAAGAACGCCACGTCCTGTGGCGATGACTGAGTGACCGACATCACGTTGGCCCAAAGCCTCCGGCGGATGTCGCGGAATCGGAAAGGAGTACTTTGTGCTAGCACAAAAGCCGATTCCGGACGCAATTATGCCGAGGCATAATTGATATCAGTGCTGCGTTAAATGAGAAGTACAGCACAATATATGTATTTGATAATGAAAGCAAGTGGGGGCGAAACAGCTTGAAGATCAATCAAGATTTACGTGTCGGGTTAAATACTAATCGTAAAGAGCCACTGCATAACAATAATCAAAATAACCGATTTGGAGATATGGTCGTCAAGCAAGGAACCAAATTACAGACTGAACAGCTTACACGATTGCTAGGGGATATTTCTACAGCAGGTGATCGTGTTGCAAGATCGCGAAATTTACGAGAACTTGCTCGTTTTAAAATGCTTGTTAAACGATTCCTACAAGAAACTGTAGAGCATGGTATGGATTTAAAGCAATCACATACATGGAATCGTTTTGGTGAAGGAAGACGCTTGAAAATAATTGAAACTATTGATACGCGTCTTGTAGAGCTTGCGCAAGATATTTTAGATGAAGAAAAGGAAGCAATTGACCTTCTTGATAAAATCGGTGAGATTAAAGGCTTATTAATTAATTTGTATATGTAAAACCCGTGTCTCGTTCTCTTGTAGGCGCGGGCTTTTTTCAAATCTATTCAGCAGGCAATTTTTTTTTTGCTGAATGACATAAAACTAATCTATTTGCTCTGAAACCGCAGATATTTCTGTACTAAAATTGAGCAATAGGAAACAATTATGCTATGAGTGTAATTGATATAGGAAGGAATATAAATATATGGCCAAGAATGTTGAAGAGCTATTCACACTACAACCAGTCGTAATGAAGCAGCTTCAAACGATTTTTGACAAAAATAGATTAGCGCATGCATACATTTTTGATGGCGAAAAAGGGACAGGCAAAGTAGATATTATGCAGTTCTTTGTCAAATTAATGCTATGTGAGCAACCAAATCAAAATGTTCCATGTGAAACATGTCGAAATTGCAGACGTGTTGATTCGGGTAATCATCCAAATATTCATCAAATTTATCCAGAAGGTCAATTTATAAAAATTGATCAAATACGTGAATTAATTGCAGAAATGAAGATGATGGGTGTTGAAGAGGGGCGTAAGATTTATGTACTTCATCATGCAGACCGTCTCAATATTGCATCTGCAAACATGATACTTAAATTTTTAGAGGAACCTGAGGGTGAGGTAACTGCAATTTTGTTAACGGAGCAAATGCAGTCAATTTTACCAACGATTCGTTCTCGCTGTCAGCATATTAAATTTCAAAAAATGCCTCGACACATATTATTAAAGCATTTGCAAGATAACAATATTTCTTACTCAATGGCTTCTACAGTAAGCATGATGACGAACGAGCTCGAAACAGCTATGATTTTAGCGAATGATGAGCAGTTTGCACATGCTCGAAAAACAGTGTTAAAATTAGTAGAGGCAATTCGTCAGAATGTACATGAGGCAATGCTTGTTGTACATGAAGAATGGTTGCCACTGTTTAAAGAAAAGGGCGAGATGGAGCAAGCATTAGATTTACTACTATTTGCTTACCGTGATATAGTGTCAATAAAAGCTAATCCCGAAGCAGCTTGTACTTACCCAGACATGTTACAAACATTTAAAGAAGCTGCGCTACATTCGACTTATGAACGTCTATCTAGTCAAATGGAGTCCATCTTACAGGCACGTTCATCTTTACAGCGTAACATGAATAGGACGTTAATGATGGAGCAGTTAATGCTAAATCTGCAGGAGGGGTATACATTTGTATAATGTAGTGGGAGTCCGTTTTAAAAAAGCGGGTAAAATATATTATTTTGATCCAGCATCATATCTACTAGAGGACAGTCAATATGTCATTGTAGAGACAGCTCGCGGTGTAGAATATGGTAAAGTAGTTGTCCCTCAAAAGGTTGTTGAGGATAATGATGTTGTATTACCACTTAAACAAGTTCTACGACCAGCGGATGAACGTGATCGTATCCAAGTAGAGGAAAATGCTGCGGAATCAAAGCGCGCATTTGAACTAGCAAGTACAAAAATCATTGAGCATAATTTAGAAATGAAGCTCGTTGATGTTGAATATACATTTGATCGTAATAAAATCATCTTTTATTTTACGGCTGAAGGACGCGTTGATTTCAGAGATCTTGTAAAAGATTTAGCGTCGGTTTTTAGAACACGTATCGAACTTCGTCAAATTGGTGTACGTGATGAAGCGAAGTTGTTAGGTGGCATTGGTCCATGTGGCCGTATGCTGTGCTGTTCAACTTTTTTAGGAGATTTTGAGCCGGTTTCTATTAAAATGGCTAAAGATCAAAACTTATCTTTAAATCCATCTAAAATTTCAGGTCTTTGCGGTCGTTTAATGTGCTGCTTGAAGTATGAAAATGATGAATATGAGGAAGCAAAAGAGGGCATGCCAGACGTTGGTGAAATGACGATGACACCAGATGGCCGCGGTAAAGTTGTAGGTTTAAATGTACTGGAAAGACTCATTCAAGTATATTTACAAGAGCAGGAGCGCACAGTTGAGTATACATTAGAAGAACTGCTAGCATGCGAAAAAAATCTTATTTAAGATAGAGAATTGGACGAGGTGGCTTGGGTGAAGGACCGTAATTTCTTAGATACCGTTATGGAGTTCGAACAACAGCTCGAAGCAATGCAGGAGCAATTTGGTGCATTGAAACAATTTGTAGCGTTAATGATGGAGGAGCATAAGGCACTCGAAACAGAAAATCATCACCTTCGTACACGTCTAGAAGAACTACTTTCTAATGAAAACTCTGTACAGGCTGCTGATGAGAAGAAAGAGAATCCGTTAGATATTGGCGAAGGTTATGATAACCTAGCACGTTTATACCAAGAAGGCTTCCATGTTTGTCATGTTCATTTCGGAAGTTCCCGTAAAGGTGAAGACTGTCTGTTTTGTCTATCATTTTTAAATAAACAAAATGTGTAATAGAAGGCTGATTCCCACTATGGTGGTGTCAGTCTTTTGTTTTGTATAGTAGGAGGAAGAAACATGGAAAATTGGTTGAAGGGTGATGAACGATTAGACTATTTATTGGCTGAGAATTTACGTATTATTCAAAGTCCCTCTGTCTTTTCGTTTTCATTGGATGCAGTGCTACTTTCGAAATTTGTCAATGTTCCATATCATAAAGGGAAAATTGTTGATTTGTGCTCAGGTAATGGTGTAATCCCACTTTTTCTAAGTGCCAGAACAAAGGGACATATTACAGGAGTAGAAATTCAACCACGTTTATTTGATATGGCTGAGCGAAGTATCCGTTACAATAAATTAGAAGAACAAATTCATATGGCCCTTGGTGATGTGAAGGAAATTCCTAAGGAGCTTGGTATTGAAAAATATGATGTTGTAACGTGTAATCCACCATATTTTTTAGCACATGAAGCTAGTGATAAAAATTTAAGTGAGCATTACGCTATTGCACGTCATGAACTATATTTAACGTTAGAGGAAGCAATACAATCAGCAAGTAAATTGTTAAAACAAGGCGGAAAGGCGGCTTTTGTTCATCGTCCTGGTCGCTTACTAGATATTGTTACGGCAATGCGTGCAAATCGTTTAGAGCCTAAACGTATGCAACTTATTTACCCGAAAGAAGGTAAAGAGGCCAATACACTATTAATAGAAGGAATTAAAGACGGTAAGCCTGATCTGAAAATATTACCGCCCCTGTATGTTTATGATGCGAATAATGAATATACAGCAGAAGTGAGAGAAATCCTTTATGGAAAAGAAC
Organism: Lysinibacillus xylanilyticus; assembly: GCF_001183605.1. GTDB lineage: Bacteria > Bacillota > Bacilli > Bacillales_A > Planococcaceae > Lysinibacillus > Lysinibacillus xylanilyticus. Next base: position 8,666 of record NZ_LFXJ01000007.1, read on the forward strand.
AATAGCCATTATTTTTATGTGTTAGAGTGTGCCGATCAATCCTTTTATGCTGGCTACACGAATAATGTAGACAGGCGTGTCGATATACATAATGCTGGTAAGGGAGCGAAATATACGAGAGCGCGAGGACCAGTGGAATGTATTTATGTAGAGGAATTCGATACAAAACAAGAGGCGATGCGTGCAGAATATGCTTTTAAACAACTAACACGAAAGCAAAAAATGAAATATATAGGGAGAGATGACGCATGATATCACAGAAAAGTACAATGCACGGTCATACAGGTTGTTTATATTTAGTGGCTACGCCTATTGGTAACCTAGAGGATATGAGCGTACGTGCGCTACGTATTTTAAAGGAAGCAGATATTATTGCTGCCGAGGATACACGTAATACAAAGAAGCTATGCAACTACTTTGATATAGAAACACCACTGATAAGCTATCATGAACATAATTTAGAGGTGGGGGGAGAAAAGCTATTAGCCTTCTTACGTGAAGGAAAAACAGTCGCATTAGTTAGTGATGCTGGTCTACCTTGTATTTCCGATCCTGGTGCAGATATAGTCGAAAAAGCAATCGAGCAGGACTTTCCAGTTGTGCCGGTGCCAGGTCCCAATGCAGCAATATCAGCATTAATCGCTTCTGGATTAACACCGCAGCCATTTTTCTTTTATGGATTTTTAAATCGAGGAAAAAAGGAACGTCGACAGCAGTTAGAGCAACTAAAAAAACGTCAGGAAACCATTTTGTTTTATGAGGCTCCGCATCGTATAAAGGACACTTTAAAAGATATGGAAGCTATTCTTGGTAATCGTCGAATTGTATTAGCTCGCGAGTTAACTAAAAAATTCGAGGAGTTTTTACGTGGTACGTTGGCTGAAGCAGTGGAATGGTCACAAACAGAGGAAATTCGAGGGGAATTTTGTATTGTCCTTGAAGGAAACGAGAATGCCGAGGAAGAAAATAGTGAAGAAGCTTATTGGATGACAATGTCTATTGTGGAACATGTCGATTATATTATTAATGATACAGGTGTTACATCAAAAGAAGCGATAAAAGAAGTAGCAAAACTACGTCAAGTAGCGAAGCGAGAAGTCTATAATGAATACCATAGTTAATGGAAAGAGGTTGCCTAAATAGGGCGACCTCTTTTTTGTATATCTATTCAAATAAGTGGCTTATTACCAGCAGTTCGGGAAGATACTGTTAAAACGCATGCCATATATCAGTTGATTGAAGCGGCTCATCGGACGCCCTAGGAAAGCGCCCAGCCGGAACGGAAATCAACCACACGTTAGATGTGAGCATATAAATCATTTAAATTGATAATAATTGTAAAAAATAGTACCCTTAATTATGAAAGGTCTGACATGGACATTATAAGGGTCTTAATAATTGGTTATATTATATTTTATTGCACTTTAAAAAAGTTAAATATTCGAACTCGATAATAAAAACAAAACACCCAAATCACTGTTCTGGATTTAGGTGTGTTTCAAATTAATTTTTTAAGTTAGATTGGATTTCTTTTACTAACATTTCTGCGCCTTCAGGGCTTAAAATTAATTTGCCTCCAACTAGACGGAAGTTATCATCAGAAACTTCACCAGTTACAGCACATGTCATGTTAGGCATATATTTTTTTAAGATGATTTTGTCATCATCCACATAGATTTCTAAAGCGTCTTTCTCTGCGATACCTAATGTACGGCGAAGTTCGATTGGAATTACTACACGACCTAATTCATCGACTTTACGAACGATTCCTGTTGATTTCATAATTATTTTTCCTCCTAATATTAAAAAGTTATATTGGTATTTCGTCAAATTTCGACATAATTTCTTTGTCTGATAGTTATCATACCAAGTAATGCCATAAACGTCAATTAATTAATACACTAATATTATTGCTTTGAAAAAATTTTTTGAGGAGAAAATAGATATTTTGGTTTTTTTAAAAGGTTTTTATTATATATTTTAATTTATAGTAAAAAAGCTTCTTATTTAAGACATTAAATGGATTGATTCTATCATTCGACATTTTTCGCCGTAAGATAAACTATTAATCAATTGTGCCTCGGCATAATTGCGTCCGGAATCGGCTTTGTACTTGCACAAAGCTGATTCTGTGACATCCGCCGGAGCCTTTAGGCCAACAGATGTTTTTTGTGGGAAAACGAAGCGGCAGCAACAACACGATGTTGGTCACTCAGGCGTTTTCACAGGATGTGAAGGCCTTAGCCTGAGTTCCTCTATCTCAGCGAGTGTTTGGACACCCGCTGAAAGAAGTTGAAACGAATTTCGTACTTAGTTAGAATAGATAGTATACTGTGAAACAATGGAGGCAGTTCTTGTGAGCGAACAAAACAAAACATTCTATATAACAACCCCTATTTATTACCCAAGTGGGAAATTCCATATCGGTACAGCGTATACAACTGTAGCATCAGATACAATTGCACGTTATAAACGTTTACGTGGTTATGATGTACGTTTTTTAACTGGAATGGATGAGCATGGGCAAAAAATTCAAGAAAAAGCTGCAGAAGCGGGCAAACATCCTCAAGAATACGTGAATGAAATTGCAGATGCTGCGAAGAAACTTTGGGCATTAATGGACATTTCATACGATGACTTTATTCAAACAACGCAAGAGCGTCATACGAAAACTGTCGAAAAGATATTCCAAAAGTTTTTAGATAATGGTGATATTTATAAAGGTGAGTATGAAGGTTCGTACTGTACGCCATGTGAATCATTCTTTACTGAGACACAATTAGTAGATGGTAACTGTCCAGACTGTGGTCGTCCAGTACACAAAGTTAAAGAGGAATCTTACTTCTTTAATATGAAGAAATACGCAGATCGCCTATTAGCTTATTATGAAGAAAACCTTGGTTTCATTGAGCCTGAATCTCGAAAAAATGAAATGATTAATAACTTCATTAAACCAGGGTTAGAAGATTTATCTGTTTCAAGAACTTCATTTGACTGGGGTATCAAAGTTCCTGGAGATCCTAAACATGTAATTTATGTATGGGTAGATGCCTTAACTAACTATATAACGTCTTTAGGTTATCTTTCAGAGGATGAAACATTATTCAATAAATATTGGCCGGCAGATGTACATGTAGTTGGTAAAGATATTGTTCGATTCCATACTATTTATTGGCCAATTTTCTTAATGGCACTAGATTTACCACTTCCGAAAAAAATATTTGCCCATGGTTTTATAATGATGAAAGACGGAAAAATGTCTAAATCAAAGGGCAATGTTATTTATCCTGAAATGTTAATAGAACGTTATGGCTTAGATGCGACAAGATATTTCTTATTGCGTGAGTTACCATTCGGATCTGATGGTGTATTTTCGCCAGAATCTTTTGTTGAACGTACAAACTTCGACTTAGCAAACGATTTAGGCAATTTATTGAATCGTACTATTTCAATGATTAATAAATATTTCGACGGCATTATTCCAACTGAAAATCTTCAGTCGACAGAATTTGATGCAGCTTTAAAAGAACAAGCGGAATCGGTACGTATTAAATATGAAGAAAGTATGGAAAAAATGCAGTTTAGTGTCGTATTAGCGGACGTATGGACGCTTGTTTCGAGAACGAATAAATATATAGATGAAACTCAACCGTGGGTGCTAGCAAAAGAGGAATCAGATAAGCCAAAACTAGGCGCTGTTATGCGAAATTTGGCGGAAAGTTTACACCAAATCGCTGTCATGTTACAACCATTTATGACATCTACTCCCAAACGAATTATTGAACAGTTAGGCTTGGATGACAAATTCTTAGCATGGGAAACAATTGAAACATTCGGCAATACTATTCCAGCAAACATTAAAGTGGTAGAAAAAGGTATTCCGATTTTCCCACGTTTAGAGAGTGAAGTTGAAATTGAATATATTCGTGAAGAAATGCGTGGTTCAGTGAAAACTCCACAAGTGGAAGAAACAAAAGATGAGCAAAAAGCTGCGGATATTCCAGAAATTCCTGAAATTACTATTGATGATTTTATGAAAGTTGATTTACGTGTAGCTACTGTAACAGGATGCGAAACTATTCCGAAGGCAGACAAATTATTAAAGCTTCAAGTAGATCTTGGATATGAGCAACGACAAGTAGTTTCAGGTATTGCAAAGTTTTATTCTCCAGATGAATTAATTGGTCAAAAAGTGATTGTAGTCACTAACTTAAAGCCAGTTAAATTACGCGGTGAATTATCGCAAGGAATGATTCTAGCTGGTGAGAAAGATGGAATTTTAAAATTAGCATCGGTTGATCCGAAACTAGAGAACGGCGCAAAAGTTAAGTAAAAAATTTTAAGAAAGCCTGCTGAGTGTAAAAAGTTCAGCAGGCTTTTAAAATCCGCTTTGAAAATAAGTAGTTTATTATCTTGAAATAATTTATACACATTATTCATTGGGTTTTTTTAGGTATATAGTAACAAGTGAGGTGTCTGAGGTTATGAGTAATGTTATAATACTAAATTGTTTGTAACAAAATTGTAACACTGGCGAAAAATATGAAATAATATTTTTTAATAAAATCTATGTTAGGAGAATGACGATGTTCATTGATACACATGTACACTTAAATGCAGATCAGTATGAAGACGATTTACAAGAGGTTATAGATAGAGCTCTTGAAGCCAAAGTAGAAACGATGGTTGTTGTTGGTTTTGACCGCAAAACTATAGAAAAAACAATGCAACTGATTGAACAATATGATTTTGTTTATGGTGTCATTGGTTGGCACCCGGTTGACGCCATTGATTGTACAGAACAGGATTTAAAATGGATTGAGGAATTAGCGGCGCATCCAAAAATAGTTGGTATTGGTGAAACTGGGTTGGACTACTATTGGGATAAATCTCCGAAAGATGTTCAACAAGCACTATTCCGCAAGCAAATTCATTTAGCGCAAAAGCTGAATTTACCAATCATTATTCATAACAGGGATGCTACTGGAGATGTTGTACAAATTTTGCGTGAGGAAAACGCTGCTTCCGTGGGAGGTGTTATGCATTGTTATAGTGGCAGTGTGGAAACCGCACAGGAATGTATTGCTATGAATTTTATGATTAGTCTTGGGGGGCCGGTGACATTTAAAAATGCACGAATGCCGAAGGAAGTGGCGACAGAAATACCTTTAGAGCATTTGATGATCGAAACAGATGCACCGTATTTAGCACCTCATCCATATCGAGGAAAACGTAATGAGCCAGCTTTAGTGCCATTAGTTGCAGAAGAAATTGCCCGTTTAAAAGAATTAACAATTGAGGAAATTGCACAGGTAACGACAGCCAATGCGAAAAAATTTTTTAGGATTGACAATTAACTAGCTGAGATGCCTCCAATACTGAGTTTGTGGTCGGCTAAAAAGGTAATGTCAATTTTCTTTGAAATACATTCGGGTTGACAGTGCCAAATCTAGTACGTATAATCCAACTTTGTATTAAGGAGGCGTTTTTTCATGTCAAATAATTCCATGAAAAACTTGTTCTTAGGATCATTGAGGAGTAAGCAAACAGTGATAAGCATTATTTCACTTGTCCTGTTTGTATCTGTAATTTCATTTGTACTTTATCAAGGTACTAAAAAGTCCGTAACGCTTGATGCGGACGGTGAAAAAATCGAAGTAACAACACATGCCAAAACTGTAGAACAATTATTACAAGATCAAAATATAGACGTAGCAGAGCATGACAAAATATCACCCTCTCTGAACACCAAAATTGTTAATGGATTAGCAATTTCATGGGAACAGGCAAAAGAAGTAACTATTTCAGTTGATGGAAATCAGTCAAAAGTTTGGACAACTGAAACACAAGTGAAAGACATTTTGAAAGAAGCAAATATCGAAGTATCAGAACATGATTCATTAGCACAAGGTCTAGATACTGAAGTAGGGGCAGACAACAAGATCGATATTCAAAAAGCGTTTCAAGTATCGCTTGTCGATGGCGTAAACAAAAGACAAGTATGGTCCACTTCGACTACGGTCGCTAACTTTTTAAAACAACAAGGAATTCAACTAAATGAATTCGATCGTGTCGAGAATAACCTGAAGGACGTAATCATTCCGCAGAGTAAAATCACAGTAGTTCGCGTAGAAAAGGTTATCGATGTAGTGGAAGAATCTTTAGATTTCGCAATTGAAAAGAAGCAGGATGCTTCATTGCAACAGGGAAAACAAAAAGTTGTAACAGCTGGCCAAAAAGGAATAATGACTAAAACGTATGAAGTCGTGAAAGAGAATGGCCAAGTTGTAGCTAAAAATCTACAATCTAAAAATGTTGTAAAAGAATCGAAAAAGCAAGTGGTTGCAGTAGGTACTAAAACTGTAGTAGCTAGTGCTGCGACTGTATCACGTGGTTCATCGGAGCCAGCTAGCGGTAAAGAGTTTTATGTAACGGCAACTGCTTATACTCCTAATTGTACTGGTTGCTCGGGGATATCTGCCACTGGCATTAATTTAAAATCAAACTCTGGATTGAAAGTAATTGCTGTGGACCCTTCTGTTATTAAGCTTGGCTCAAAAGTTTGGGTTGAAGGCTATGGAACAGCTATAGCAGGGGATACTGGTGGTGCAATTAAGGGTAATCGGATCGACATACTTGTACAATCTGAATCCCAAGCTAGTAATTGGGGAGTAAGGAAAGTGCGTATAAAAGTATTAAATTAAAAAAATTGTAAAATTAATCAAAAATTAAAAATGTTTTTCACTATTATTAGCTTTCCTGTTTTGACTGGCGGGAAAGCTTTTTTATCTTTTTTCAGTAATTTGTTCTGGAGGATAAAACCTAGCTATATCTACATAAAGTGCTGCTCGAAGGCGAAGTGTCAACGATAGCAAAATTAAGAGAGACTATTATAAGAAGGTGAATAGCCGTGTATTTCTGTACAATCGTACAGTGCAGTTGTAAAATGGTCTGAAGATAAGGTAGAAAAGAGGAGCCTTTTTGCAAATAAAAGAAATCATTGTAGTTGAAGGAAAAGATGATACAACAGCTATTAAGCGAGCTGTACAAGCAGATACTATAGAAACAAATGGATCGGCTATTTCAGAGGAAACACTGAAGAGAATTCAACATGCACAGGATAAAAGAGGCGTTATTGTTTTTACTGATCCAGATTATCCAGGACGTCGAATTCGTGCCATTATCGAAGAGCATGTAAAAGGTGTAAAACACGCTTTTTTACCGAAAGCCAAAACAATTGCGAAAAACGGTAAAGGACTAGGCATTGAGCATGCAGCAGATGAGGATATACGTGAGGCTCTGCAACATGTCTATACCCCTAATGAGGTTGTGCCAACGACAGATGATATCACTCTCGAGGATTTAATGACGGTGCATTTAATTGGCCATCCACAGGCAAAAACTCGTCGTGATCGTCTTGGGGAGATTTTGAATATTGGTGCAACAAACGGTAAACAACTTCATAAAAGATTAAAAATGTTTCAAATCACAGAAAAGCAATTTGGTGCGGCAATCGCACAGTTAGATCAGGAGGAAAACGATGCATAAGGATATTGCAACACCAATTAGAACACAGGAAATTTTAAAAAAATATGGATTTTCATTTAAAAAAAGCTTAGGTCAAAACTTTTTAATCGATCCGAACATTTTACGAAATATTGTTAGTCATGCAGATTTAACTGAAAATAGTGGTGCAATCGAAGTTGGTCCTGGCATTGGAGCGTTAACAGAGCATTTAGCAAGAAGTGCAAAAAAAGTTGTATCTTTTGAAATCGATCAGCGATTATTACCTGTATTAGAAGATACACTTAGCCCATATAATAATGTAACTATTGTACATTCAGATATTTTAAAGGCGGATGTTGAGAAGGTAATTCAGGAAGAGATGCCAGGTATTGAGGATATTATGGTTGTAGCGAATTTACCTTACTATGTGACGACACCGATTTTATTGAAATTACTTAATGATCGTTTGCCAATTCGCGGTTTTGTTGTCATGATGCAAAAAGAGGTTGCAGATCGTATTACGGCTAAACCAGGAACGAAGGAATACGGATCTTTATCAATTGCGATTCAATATTATGTAAAAGCTGATATTGCCATGACGGTACCGAAAACTGTTTTTATGCCTCAGCCAAATGTGGATTCTGCAGTGATCCGTCTTATTAAGCATGATGAACCTCCAGTAAAAGTGATTGATGAGGATTTTTTATTCGTTGTTACTCGTGCATCGTTTGTACAACGACGAAAAACAATCTTCAATAATTTACAATCAGGTTTACCAAATGGTAAGGTACACAAAGAAAAAATTATGGATGCTTTAAAAGCAGTAAATATTGAACCAACGCGTCGAGGAGAGACCCTAACCATCCAAGAATTTGGAAAATTAGCCGATGCACTATACCCTACATTTGCAAAGTGAAAAATTTTTGTTAACTTTTTTGAATATAAGTAAAAAAAACATGTTTTTTTTTGAAAAATAAGTTGACAATATTTATTAGAGGCTGATAAAATATTATATTTTGTTGACTTTTTTGGGCGAATCGCTTATACTATTTAGTAGTGAGGTGTAAGCGAAAATGCCAAAAACTTTAGCGGACATTAAAAAGTCGTTGGATTGTCATTTGGGTAAACGTTTGCAGTTAAGAGCAAACGGAGGTCGCAAGAAAACGGTCGAGTGTGCAGGGGTATTGCGTGAGACATATCGCGCTATCTTTGTAGTTGAGCTTGATCAAGAAGACAATACGTGCAAGCGCGTATCGTATAGTTACACAGATATTTTAACTGAAGCAGTAGAGATTACATTTTTAGACGAAGCAAAAGCTGCTATCGCAAAATAGTTTCTAGTACTTATTTCTATATTTTGAAACACTCATGTATGAAAAAAACTACATGAGTGTTTTTCGTTTTCTGGGACATACTAAAATCGTCAGTTGTTAAGGAGGAGTTTATATGCCTAGAAAAGGTATCATGTCACCTCGTTTAAAAGAAGAGATCGCTAAAGAACTTGGATTTTATGATGTTGTGCAACGAGAAGGCTGGGGCGGCATTAAAGCTCGAGACGCCGGTAATATGGTCAAACGTGCCATCGAAATGGCTGAAAGAGCAAATAGTGAGCAAGAGCATAATAAGTAGCCTCTTTGTGAAAATAGACTACTTATTATTTTGAATCTTTTTATTTTGCAGGAATGAAAACTTCCTGTAAACACAACAACACAACTGACGAGAAAGAACCGTTACACCAAATAGGGGTATACGGTTCTTTTTTTCCATTTTCGCTTTCCCATTATGGTAAAATAAAATGAATAATCTTGTGAAAGATGAATGACAGGTTTATCTTCACTCAGAAAATGTTTTATATAGCGAAGTGAACGCCAGCTACTGACGTTTTGTAACAGTTACAGAAGACTCCTACATCTAAAGGTGAGAGCGTGTAATTTCTATTCAGTGTGTATTAAAATATCGAACTGAATAATCTATGCGAAGGCGAAGCGTCAGCCGATTACGCTAAATGCGTAATTGATAAGTGTAGCTATAAGGAGGAAGAAAGATGCTTTATGTAAAGGCGCCTGCAAAAATAAATTTAACATTAGATGTACTTTATAAAAGACCGGATAATTATCATGAAGTAGAGATGGTCATGACAACTGTGGATTTAGCTGATCGTATTTGTCTGGAATCTCGAGAAGATGGAGTAATTGAAATATTTTCGACTGATAATTTCGTGCCAAATGATCACCGTAATTTTGCTTATCAGGCAGCGCGTCTAGTTAAAGATACATACGGCATTGGACAAGGTGTATCCATTACTATAGAAAAAGAAATACCCATCGCAGCAGGATTAGCAGGTGGTAGTAGCGATGCGGCTGCTACACTGAAGGGTTTAAATGAGCTGTGGAATTTAGGGTTATCTATAGATGAGTTAGCTGAATTAGGTGCGAAAATTGGTTCAGATGTTTCATTTTGTGTCTATGGTGGCACAGCATTAGCAACGGGGCGTGGAGAAAAAATTCAGGAATTGCCTGCACCGCCAAACTGTTGGGTAGTCTTAGCTAAACCTAAAATAGGTGTCTCTACTGCAGAAGTGTATGGAGGATTAAAGGTTGATGGGTTAGAGCATCCAAATACGAAGCAAATGATGCATGCTATTGAGACGGAAGATTATGAGTTACTATGTAAATCATTAGGGAATGTTTTGGAAACTGTAACATTTACGCTACATCCAGAAGTAGTAATGTTAAAGGAACAGATGAAACGCTTTGGAGCAGATGCAACATTAATGAGTGGAAGCGGTCCGACGGTGTTTGGATTAGTAGATAGTGAAGCTCGAGTAAGCCGCATTTATAATGGTTTACGTGGTTTTTGCGAAGAAGTATATGCCGTTCGGATTTTAGGCGAGCGAAATACGCTTGCTTAAAACCGCAAATTTATGTTAATTTTACCTATAAATATTCGTGTTTAGGAGAGGGTCGCATGAAATGGAAGCGTAGTGAACGACTAGTTGATATGACGTACTATTTACTAGAACATCCACATCAGCTGATCCCGCTAACTTATTTTTCTGAACTATATCAATCTGCAAAGTCTTCCATTAGTGAAGATTTGACGATTGTAAAAGAAACTTTCGAAGAAAAAGGAATCGGGTTATTGATGACAGTACCGGGCGCTGCAGGAGGAGTTAAGTATATTCCTAAAATGTCCGAGGCTGAGGTCCGTTTAGTTATTCATGATTTAAAGGCGGAGCTTGAGCATTCAGATCGTTTGTTACCAGGCGGTTATTTATTTATGACGGACTTACTCGGCAATCCAGATTTAATTAATCGAGTTGGAAAGGTATTTGCATCCGCATTTGCTGATCAACAAATTGACGTCATAATGACTGTCGCAACAAAGGGAATTTCTATTGCCCACGCGATTGCAAGACATTTAAATGTACCAGTTGTTGTTGTCAGAAGAGATAGTAAGGTAACTGAAGGATCTACAGTCAGCATCAACTATGTATCTGGTTCTTCCAGAAGAATTCAGACAATGGTATTATCAAAAAGAAGCATGAAGAGTGGACAACGAGTGCTAATTACTGACGACTTTATGAAGGTCGGTGGTACAATGAATGGCATGAAAAATCTATTAGAGGAGTTCGACTGTCAGCTAGCTGGTATTACAGTGCTAGTAGAGGCTGAGCATGCAGACGAAACTTTGGTAGACGATTATTATTCACTAGTAAAGCTTCATGAGGTCAATGAAAAAGACCGTACAATTGCATTAAGTGAAGGTAACTATTTTTCTAAAAGGGGAAATGACAAATGAAAGTAGTAGCAACAACAAATGCACCAGCAGCAATTGGACCATATTCACAAGGGATTATTGTTAATGGCATGTTTTATAGCTCAGGCCAAATCCCACTAACAGCAACAGGCGAATTAGTGGAAGGCGATATTACTGTTCAAACAAATCAAGTATTTGCAAATTTAAAAGCAGTTTTAGCAGCTGCTGGATCATCTTTGGACAATGTTATTAAAACAACCGTTTTTATGAAGGATATGAACGACTTTGTTGCAATGAATGAAGTATATGCTAGCCACTTTGGCGATCATAAACCGGCTCGTTCAGCAGTAGAGGTTGCACGACTACCGAAAGATGTAAGCGTAGAAATTGAAGTTATTGCCATCGTTAAATAGAAATTTTTTAGCTCACTAGAAGAGAATGATTAGTTCTTTTAGTGGGCTTTTTTTATTTTCAATCAGCTATGCTTTTTGCGCGAAAGGAAGCGAAGCGGCAGCGGCAAATGTTTTCTGCGCAAAAGCAAAGCGACAGCGGCAAATATAAACCGTTGGAATCATTAACCCAAAATTATGTTCAAAGTCATACCAATGTGGGCAACATCGTATAGGGCAACTGACAAACAATTGTCAAAATTTAAGTAAATTAAAGGAAAAATTATACTAATAAGTATTCAAATTTTTTAGAAAATTTGATAGACTATAAAAAGGAAAATATTCGGTAATAAAGAATATTATTTTTTCATTTAGGCATCTAAGAAGAGAGGTGGTGAGAAAATGGAAGTTACTGATGTGAGGTTACGTCGTGTACAGACGGAGGGTCGCATGCGTGCGATTGCTTCCATTACACTCGACAATGAGTTCGTAGTTCACGATATTCGTGTGATTGATGGCAATACAGGTTTGTTCGTTGCTATGCCAAGTAAACGAACGCCAGACGGTGAATTTAGAGATATTGCGCATCCTATCAATTCTACTACTCGTAATAAAATTCAGGAGATAATTTTAAACGAGTACCATAATTCAAGTGAAGTAGAAGCTACGGAAAAAACAGAAGAATTAGAAAGTATTGGCGTATAGTTAATAGGGAATAAATGTCGATTTAACTATCGAATTAATACTTATGGTGAAAGTAAATAAAAAGAGCTCTTCTTAATTTGAAGAGTTCTTTTTATTTTGAGAATAAGAGAAAATGAGCAATTTTAGGACATACATATTAACATTCGAGCATAAGGTGCATTTGATTTGGGAATTCATCTTTTTGTCAAGTCAACATGCCTTGAAAATAGATGGGTTTTGCTATATAGTCATAAGAGAAAATGAGCGTATTGGAGGACTTACAGATGAGCAACATTTTTGCTGTCATTTTGGCTGCAGGTCAAGGTACACGTATGAAGTCCAAATTATATAAAGTGCTCCATCCAGTATGTGGGAAGCCAATGGTGCAACATGTGGTGGATCACATTCAAACGTTAGATGTGAATCGCATTGTAACGGTTGTAGGACATGGTGCAGAAAAGGTGAAACAACAGCTTGGCGATAAAAGCGAGTACGTTTTACAGGCTGAACAGTTAGGGACAGCTCATGCTGTACAACAGGCTGAGGCAATTTTAGGTAGCGAAGAAGGGACAACATTAGTTGTTTGTGGCGATACACCACTTATTCGCCCTGAAACAATGCAAGCTTTGTTCGAGCATCATCAAGCAAAGAATGCTAAAGCAACTATTTTAACAGCTATTGCTGAAAATCCAACAGGCTATGGTCGTATTTTACGTGGCGACAATGGACAAGTGGAGCAAATTGTTGAGCAAAAGGATGCTTCAGCAGAGCAGCAATTAGTTAAAGAGATTAATACGGGCACATATTGCTTCGATAATAAAGCGTTATTTGAGACATTGAAGCTTGTGAAAAATGACAATGCACAGGGTGAGTATTATTTACCTGATGTGATTGAAATTTTACAAAAACAAGGCGATGTCGTTGAAGCATATGTAACGCGAGATTTTGAAGAAACACTGGGTGTCAATGATCGTGTTGCTCTGTCTCAAGCAGAGACGCTAATGCGTACAAGAATTAATGAAAAGCATATGCGTAACGGTGTCACAATTATTAACCCAGAAGCAACATATATTAGCGTTGACGCAATGATTGGTCGAGATACTGTCATCCAACCAGGCTCTATGATTGAAGGTACAACTGTAATTGGAGAAGATTGTATAATCGGGCCTAACACACAAATCGTAGATAGCCGCATCGGTGATCGAACAACTGTGCATTCTTCTGTTGTGCGTGAAAGCGTTGTAGCAGAAGAAACAGCTATTGGACCGTTTGCACATATTCGACCACTTTCTGACATTGGTAGCCATGTGAAGATTGGTAACTTTGTAGAAGTGAAGAAAAGTAAACTGGGTAATGACACGAAAGTATCACACCTAAGCTATATAGGTGATGCTGAAATCGGGAGTAATGTCAATATTGGCTGTGGTTCCATTACAGTAAACTATGATGGGAAAAACAAGTTCCAAACAATTATTGAAGATGATGTATTTGTAGGATGTAACACTAACTTAGTAGCGCCAGTGAAAGTTGGAAAAGGTTCATTTATTGCAGCAGGATCTACAATTACAAAAGAAGTTCCTGAGGATGCACTTGCTATTGCTCGTGCAAGACAAGAAAACAAACCGAATTATGTAAGCAAATTAAATTCAAAATAATTATCAACTAAACAGGAGGCCATCATGCCGTATCATTATGCAAACTCACAATTAAAAATATTTTCGCTTAATTCAAATAATCCACTTGCTCAAGAAATTGCGCAAGAAATGGGTGTTGAATTAGGTAAATCTTCTGTTAAGCACTTCAGCGATGGAGAGGTTCAAATTAGCATTGAAGAAAGTATTCGTGGTTGTGATGTGTTTATCGTGCAGTCTACTTCTGCACCTGTAAACGAACATTTAATGGAGCTTTTAATTATGGTAGATGCTGTAAAACGCGCATCTGCTCGTACAGTAAACGTTGTAATGCCTTACTATGGTTATGCTCGTCAAGACCGCAAAGCAAAAGCACGCGAGCCAATTACAGCTAAATTAGTAGCAAACTTACTTGAAACTGCTGGTGCAACACGTGTTATCGTTTTAGATTTACATGCACCACAAATCCAAGGCTTCTTCGATATTTTAATTGACCATTTGATGGCAGTACCTTTATTATCTGATTACTTCAAATCAAAAGGTATCCCAGAAGAAGAAATCGTTGTTGTTTCTCCAGACCATGGTGGTGTAACACGTGCTCGTAAAATGGCAGAACGTTTAAAAGCACCTATTGCAATTATTGACAAACGCCGTCCAAAACCAAACGTTGCAGAGGTAATGAACATTGTTGGTAATGTTGATGGTAAAGTGGCAATCTTGATTGATGATATTATTGACACTGCAGGAACGATTACAATCGGCGCGGATGCATTACGTGCTGCTGGTGCGAAAGAAGTTTATGCTTGCTGTTCTCACCCAGTATTATCAGGTCCAGCAATCGAGCGTATCGAAAACTCTTCAATTAAAGAATTAGTTGTAACAAATACAATCCAGCTTCCTGAAGAGAAAAAATCTCCAAAAATTACAGAGCTTTCAGTAGCTAAATTAATGGCAGATGCAATCTCTCGTGTCTATGAAAATAAATCTGTAAGTACTCTATTTGATTAATATAAATAAATAAATCCCAATATATGTCTTATTAAGGACGAATCTACGCTTGTAAGTAGATTTGTCCTTTTTTTCATGTCTATTTTGTTTGAATTTTCTTATAAAAGGGTATATGGTAATTGTGACTTAATAATATTTACACTACTTTATAAAAAATAGTTTACCGCCTAAAGTTGGGATATATTTTGTTAAAACGTAAGTTATGAATAAGTTGATTGGAGTGAAGGCTGGGCTACTCCTTGGGGATCAGCGATAGAGGAACGAAGGCTAAGAGCATCTGATAACGCCTTCACGACCTACATCGTGCGTTAGCACTACGCTTTCGCGCAAAAGACATCTGTTGCCCCAAGCAGCTTATCGGACGTCCCCAGGAATCTTTGCTCTGTGCGAAAGCGAAGCGACAGCAACAAATATTTTCTGTAGCGACAGCTACAATGTTTTAACTGTGCGAAAGCGAAGCGACAGCTACAAAGCGCCCAGTCGGTACGGAAATCAACCCCACGTTATGGTGATGAGCTAGGTAAATATTATTATAGCCTTAACAAATGTCATTGATTTTATCGAAAGCAGTGAAGCAGTGACATTTATAATAAGGCGTAAATAAATTTTTCTTGGAAGGGGAAGTATAGTATGAGTACAGTATTAAGTGTTAAAAAGCGCGAAGCTGGGCATCGTTCGACATTAACCCAACTTAGAAAAGGGGGAGCCATTCCTGCAGTTATTTACGGCTATAATTTAGATTCAACCCCAATTTCTATTTCAGAGAAGGAATTCAGAAAGTCCGTTCAAAAGAATGGGCAAAACGGTGTGTTTTCCATGGAGTTAGATGGGAAAAAAGTGAATGTTGTTGTGTCAGAAATCCAACAATGCTCTATGAAAGATGAAGTAAATCATATCGACTTTTTAGCAATTAATACGTCCGAAGTGATAGAGTCTGAGGTGCCTATTAAACTTGTTGGAGAGTCAGTTGGTATTAGTGTGGGTGGCATATTAATGCAACCTAACTTAGACGTAAAAATTAAAGTAAAGCCAGCAGATATACCAGAAGCTATTGAAGTTGATATTACTGAGCTTAAAATTGGTGAAACAATTACGGTAGCAGATATTCGAGATAAGATTGAATTTGATATTATCAGTGAAAATGATCATACATTGATAACGATTATGGCTCCGGCTGTAGTTGATGAAGAAACAGCAGACATTGCACAGGAGTAAGAGTAAATAGATATGTTAAGGAAAGGCTACTAAGGAAGGCTAAAAACTTCTTTAGTAGCCTTTTGTATCTTACATAATTGAATTTATGGCGACATTATTCGTATATTAGCTTTTGCTTCTTTAATTACGACATGTGTTATTTTACCGATATGTATGGTTAAAGTGAGGATTTCTAATAATATCAAGCTATTATTGAACTGTTTACTTTCAAAAACTGTACAAACTGCTTTCTTAGTGCATGATATGGTAAAATAATGACTATTAGATTTGAAAGAAGAGGGGTACTTATGAAAATTATCGTTGGTTTAGGAAATCCGGGTAAGCCTTATGAGCATACAAGACATAATATTGGCTTCGATGTTATCGATGCTTTAGCTGAAAAATGGGGTACGCCTTTAACTAATTCGAAGTTTAATGGTATGTATGCAACGGTACATCGTCCTGAAGGAAAGGTTCTACTTGTTAAACCTTTAACATATATGAATTTATCGGGGGAATGTGTTGGGCCCCTTATGAACTATTTTGATATTGATGTGGAAGATTTAATCGTTATTTATGACGATTTAGATTTAGAAACAGGGAAATTACGCCTTCGCCAAAAAGGAAGTGCGGGTGGACATAATGGTATTAAATCATTAATTCAGCATTTAGGCACACAAGAATTTGATCGCATACGTGTTGGGGTTAATCGCCCGCCAGCTGGGATGAAGGTAGCGGATTACGTGTTGTCAAAATTTACAAAAGAAGATCAAGTTATTGTTGGCGAAGCTATTGAAAAGTGTGTAAATGCTGTAGAAGGATCTCTTTCAAAGCCATTTCTTGATGTGATGAATCACTTTAACGGGTAACAATAAGTTAAAGTGTAGTATGGATATTAAAGTAATCTAGGATGACGATTAAAATGGTTTTTCCTGCGACTACAGCTAATTAAATATATAGTATAGTCTTAAACACAATGCAAAAACTATTCTCTATTCTAAATGGCGCTAAGGCAAAATTGGAAGTGCATAATCTGTTTTAGAAATGTCTATACTTTAAGTAGTAAGTTGCTTAAAGGAGGATGATTTGGAGATGTCAGTTCGCTATCGATGTCGGCATTGTGAAGTAGAAATAGGAACGCTACCATTTGATGCAGATGATACAATTCGAAAACTTCATATTTTCGAATTGGGTGAAGCGGATGATTATGTTGAAAAAGATCAGCATGGTCACACAACGGTGCACTGCATTTGTGAGCAATGTGAGGATTCGCTGAAACAATATCCAGATTATCACGCACTCAATAAATGGATTCAATAATTGGAAGGATGCTTTGGCGTACATCACGTGCGTTCAAAGCTTTTTCCATTGATAAATATACAATAAAGATGCATATTATAGTACTAGATTACTAGTAATGGCGAATAGAATTATGCGCTGAAAGGAGCTTTTGACATTGGAAGTTTTACGACAGCTTGTGATGCAGGACAAACATATCACATCATTTTTACAGGAGATTCAGAGCGGTCAATCTGCTACACAGCTTATAACAGGATTAACAGGAAGCGCGCGCCCGGTAATGGTCGATGCGTTATTTGAATATGTAAAAAAACCTATTTATATTGTATCTCCTAATCTATTGCAGGCACAAAAAATGGTTGACGAGCTGGCGGGACTTTTAGGTGAGGAGCATGTCCATTATTATCCTGCCGATGAGTTTATTGCTGCCGATTTGGCTGTTGCCTCTCCAGAGTTACGTGCTGAGCGTATCGCTACACTTGATTGCCTAGCTAGAGGTGAAAAAGCTGTTTATGTGATACCAGTTGCGGGCTTACGCAAAATGATGCAGCCTAAAGAGCATTGGCTACAGTATTTTTTACAAATTGCAGTAGGCGAAGATATTCAAATTGATGAATGGTTACAAACGTTAGTAGAGATGGGGTACGTGCGTAATTCGATGGTGACAACACCTGGAGAGTTTGCGCTACGTGGGGGCATATTAGATATATATCCACCATATTTAGAGGCGCCGATTCGTATAGAATTATTTGATACGGAAGTTGACTCAATTCGAACATTTTCTGCGGATGACCAACGTTCCATTGATAAATTGCAGAAGGTTCGTATTCTACCAGCATCAGAAGTTATTTTGACGAAAGCAGAAAGAATAGCATTGGCAGGCCGTTTAGAAACTGCTTTAGCGACAAGCTTAAAGAAAGTCAAAAAGCAGGAGACGAAGGAATTACTGTATCAGCATATTCAATATGATATTGAGTTGTTACAGCAAGGGAATTTGCCAGATTACGTAAATAAATATGGTTCGTTATTGTATGAGAAAACATCATATTTAGGAGATTATTTTGTACATGATGGCATTGTATTGTTTGATGAGCTCGGACGTATTCAGGAGGTTATGGATGCCTGGGAGCGTGAAGAGGATGAATGGTTTTTATCATTAATTGAAGAAGGAAAGATGGTGCATGATGTCAAGCCAGCATTTTCTTTGAAAGAAATTCTAGCAATGTTGTCTCAGCAAAAACTATATTTCTCATTATTTTCACGAACATTTGCAGGTGTATCCTTTAATAAGACGACGAACTTTTCTTGCAAGCCAATGCAGCAGTTTCATGGCCAAATGTCATTATTACAAAGTGAGGTTGAACGCTGGCTATTTGGTAAATTTACAGTACTAATTGTTGCGAGAGATAAAGATCGTGTTAAACGTGTACAGCAAATGCTTGAAGAATATGATATTCATACGACAGTCGGTAATCCGACAGAAGCGGGTATTTATATTGTAGATGGCTCACTATCTAGTGGCTTTGAATTACCACTACAACGCTTGGTGATTGTCACAGAGGATGAGCTATTTAAACAACAGGCGAAGAAAAAAGCGCGTCCTCAAAAAATGACAAACGCAGAACGTATTAAAAGCTATACAGAAATTAAACCAGGTGACTATGTTGTACATGTACATCACGGTATTGGGAAATATATTGGCCTGGAAACATTAGAGGTAAATGGTACACATAAAGATTACTTACACATTCGATACCGCGCTGATGATAAGTTATATGTTCCAGTAGAGCAAATAGATTTAATCCAAAAATATGTAGCATCTGAAGACCGAGAACCGAAGCTACATAAACTAGGTGGAGCAGAGTGGAAAAAAGCTAAAGCAAAGGTATCCTCTGCTGTACAAGATATTGCAGATGATTTAATTAAGCTGTATGCGAAACGTGAAGCAGAGAAAGGCCATGCATTCGCGATTGACAATGACGATCAGCGCAGTTTTGAGGATTCTTTCGCTTATGAAGAGACAGAGGATCAGTTACGTTCAATTATCGAAGTAAAACGTGATATGGAGCGTGAGCGTCCGATGGATCGTCTTGTATGTGGAGACGTAGGATATGGTAAAACGGAGGTAGCGATTCGTGCGGCATTTAAAGCAATTCAAGATGGCAAGCAGGTAGCTTTCCTTGTGCCGACAACGATTTTAGCGCAGCAACATTACGGAACGATTCGTGAGAGATTCCAAGACTTTGCTATTAATGTAGGTCTCTTGTCTCGTTTCCGCACAAAAAAAGAGCAAACAGCGACGTTAAAGGGTTTAAAAGAAGGGCAAGTTGATATTGTCGTTGGAACGCATCGCATTTTATCTAAAGATTTAATATTCCAAGACCTTGGACTGCTGATTGTTGATGAGGAGCAGCGTTTTGGTGTAACGCATAAAGAAAAAATTAAACAACTAAAGACGAATGTTGATGTACTAACGCTAACGGCAACTCCGATTCCAAGAACACTTCATATGTCGATGGTAGGTGTTCGTGATTTGTCGGTAATTGAAACGCCACCAGCAAACCGTTTCCCTGTGCAAACATATGTAATGGAGCATAGCGGTGCATTAGTGCGGGAAGCTATTGAGAGAGAAATGGCGCGTGGTGGGCAAGTATTCTACTTATACAATCGTGTAGAAGATATGGCTCGTAAGGTTGATGAAATTCAAATGCTTGTTCCAGAAGCGCGTATTGGGCATGCGCATGGCAAAATGACGGAATCAGAATTAGAATCTGTCATATTAGCCTTTTTAGAAGGTGACTATGATGTGCTTGTAACGACAACCATTATTGAGACAGGCGTGGATATACCAAACGTTAACACATTGATTGTTCATGATGCTGATCGAATGGGCTTAGCGCAGCTTTATCAATTGCGTGGGCGCGTTGGGCGTTCTAATAGGGTGGCATATGCTTACTTTATGTATCAACGAGATAAAGTTCTTACAGATGTAGCTGAGCAAAGGTTACAGGCGATTAAAGAATTTACAGAGTTAGGTTCAGGATTTAAAATCGCTATGCGTGACTTATCTATTCGTGGTGCGGGTAACCTGCTTGGAGCGCAACAGCATGGCTTTATTGATTCTGTTGGTTTTGACTTGTATTCACAAATGCTGCAAGAAGCGATTGCTGAGCGTCAAACAGGTGTGAAAAAAGAAG
Organism: Lysinibacillus xylanilyticus; assembly: GCF_001183605.1. Taxonomy (GTDB): domain Bacteria; phylum Bacillota; class Bacilli; order Bacillales_A; family Planococcaceae; genus Lysinibacillus; species Lysinibacillus xylanilyticus. Next base: position 29,333 of record NZ_LFXJ01000007.1, read on the forward strand.
AGAAGCCTGACATTGAAATTTTATTGAGTGTTGATGCATATATTCCGGATGTATACATTCCTGATGGCTATCAAAAAATTCAAATGTATAAACGTATTAAAGCAATGGATCAAGTGGAGGAGTACAGCGAAATCATGGAGGAATTACAAGATCGTTTCGGTGATCTTCCAATTGAAACAGAGCGTTTATTGCGAATTGCACGTATGAAGGTATGGGGCTTAGGTACAGGCGTATTTTCTGTAAAAGAAAAGCAAAAAATTATCACAATATTGTTGTCTGAAGAAGGTACAGGACAAGTTGACGGTGGTAAAATTGTGGAAGAATCCATGAAATTTGAACGTGCTGTCGGTTTTGGTATGGATGGTATGCAATTGAAATTAACGATTGATGAACGAAAGTGTGGGAAATATCAACCCTTTGATATTTTAGAAGAAATGATGCATATTATTGCTAACGCCAAAAAACAACAGTAGAAAAAAGCTGATCTTATTCTCTAGGAGAATGATCAGCTTTTTTTGTTGAAGAACAAAAAATACAAGGAAATCTTTGTGAATGTTGTGGCACTTTATCTTCATTTGATTATTGGACTTTAGACTGTATGACTCCTTAGAGATCGATATCGCAAATTGAGACTCATAAGCTAGATAGTAGGGAAAATAAGGTTAAAAGTATTACCTGTTGTGGTGGTAATTTTATGATAAACATCCTTTTGTCTTATTGACGAAATGATGAAGGTTGAATTATTATTATTTTTTGTTAAAAATATTTTATAAAATATTTATAAAAATTTGTTTTTGTGGTTAATCTAATATAAGTTGATTGAAGTTGAAAATTCTACATGTTTTATGTATTCGCTTAGGGGTTTTTAAGGCCTTTTGAAAATATTGTTGGGTGTGAAATCCTTTTTCTTCAGTTTTTGCATAGATTGCTTCATAAAATACCATACTAAAATTGAAAAAAATTTCATGTAGCGAAAGCGAGGATTTAGAATGAAGGCAACAGGGATTGTTCGTCGTATTGATGATTTAGGGCGTGTGGTTATTCCAAAAGAAATCCGTAGGACGCTACGTATTCGTGAGGGTGACCCGCTAGAAATTTATACAGACCGTGAAGGCGAAGTCATTTTAAAGAAATATTCTCCAATTAATGATTTGGGAGAATTTGCAAGAGAATATGTAGAAACATTATATGAAACGTTAGGTACTCCAGCATTTGTAACCGACCGAGATGAAGTAATTGCTGTCTCAGGAATCGGTAAGAAAGAGTATATTAATCGTCGTATTACATCCTTTGCGGAAGGTTTTATGGAAGAGCGTTCAACAAAAATAGAAAAAATGGAAACAACTATCGAGATTGTTCCTGGTCAATATGAGCAAGTGAAGTCTTATTGTGCAGCGCCAATTACGGTAAATGGTGATCCGATCGGCTGTATTATCGTATTGTCTAAGGTACATTTTGTCGGCGAGGTTGAAGTAAAAGTCGTAGAAACAGCTGCCAACTTCTTAGCTAAACAAATGAATAGTTGATGAGATTTGAAAGTTATTGCGCTGACCTTTTTAGGGATGACAATAACTTTTTTTTCGTACATAGTTTAATGATAGTGCTACCCGCGCGCGTCAAACTTTGGGGATATGCTATACTATTGGCATTGTTAAGAAGGAAAGAGGGCAATTTATGTCGGAACGTTTTGGCATGAAAAGCTACATGAAAGGCGCGGCCTTACTTACAATTGCTGCTCTTATTGTGAAGGTTCTTAGTGCAATTTATCGTGTGCCTTTTCAAAATCTTGTTGGTGATGAAGGGTTTTATATTTATCAGCAGGTATATCCAATTATATCTATTTTTGTCGTATGGACATCTAGTGGATTTGCAGTAGCTATTTCTAAAATGCTTGCAGATAATGATTGTAATTTAGATCCGCTAGAGCGAAATCAGAAGCGAAGCAGTATTATGCGTATTGTTTTTCGTTATTTAACAATGCTTTCGTTGTTATTTTTTGTTGTTTTATTTAGTGGTGCTGAAATAATTGCACAACTTATGGGCGATACCCAGCTTGCGCCTTTAATACGAACGGGTTCATTTATAGTTCTTGTCATGCCTGCTCATGCTATTTTAAAGGGCAGCTTCCAATCAAGAGGCATTATGGAGCCAATTGCTTATGCGCAAGTCCTAGAACAAGCTGTGAGAGTATTTGTCATTTTAGCAGGAACATTTATCATTATGAAGACGACAGAATCACTCTATAGTGCTGGACAAATGGCCATTATAGGTACAGTTATCGGTGAAATTGTGGGCTTTGTATTACTTGCGTTAATCTTTAAGAAACGTTTTGGTCTATTGAAAGATAAGAAACAACAGCAACGTATCGAAAGTTTTACCGTTATTAAAGAAGTAACATTGCTAAGTTTAAGTGTAAGCATGAGTGGCCTGTTGTTACTTGGCTATCAACTAGTTGATTCCTTTACAATTTATTCACTATTAATCGATGGTGGAATGGATCAAACGGTAGCTAAGGCGACAAAAGGCGTTTATGACCGTGGGCAGCCATTGGTACAGCTCGGAGTTGTCATTGCTTCTTCGCTTTCGCTTGCTATTGTGCCACTTGTCGCGCATATGTCCAAAAAACAGGAAGGGCGTAGTGCAATACCATTTATACAATTAACGTATAAAGCGTCTGTATTATTTGGGTGGGCAGCATCTCTAGGTTTAATACTCGTTATGCCTTATATTAATGCAATGCTCTTTAAAACAGATACACTGTCGGAAGTACTTATGGTATATGTATTACAAATTGTGCCTTTGTCGATTATTTTAACATTTACAGCTATTTTGCAAGGCTATGGAAAATTAAAAAAGCCGGCTCTATTTTTGAGTATCGGTTTTTTATTAAAAATAATATTGAATGTGCTGACAATTAGTTTATTTGGTGTATTAGGTGCAGCTATTGCTAGTAATGCAGGTCTTTTGTTTACTGCCCTAATGCTTATTTTCTATTTAAAAAGACTGACTGCCATTCAATTAGCGCCAGCCAATTTTTACAAAAAAGTTGGGATTGCATCACTTAGTATGGCAGCTGTAGTGTTAGTTTGGCTACAGTTTATACCATCGTTGTTAAACCAATTTTTATCACCTCGATTTGTCGCGGTGGTAGCAGGTTTTTCAGCCGTGTGTTTAGGAGCGTTTGTAATGATCACAATAATTGCTAAGTTACGAGTACTAGTCGAAAAAGAGTGGTACTTACTACCGTTTGGGCGCAAAATGGCAGTTTATCAATTATGGTTAAATCGAAAGAAGTAGGTGGATTGATTGAATACTTTAACAGTTATTGGTCTGGGTGCGGGTGATTTTAATCAGCTGCAAATGGGCGTCTATAAAAAACTCAAAGCGGCTAGAAAATTATATGTTCGTACAGTGGACCATCCTGTATTAGAAGAATTATCGGCTGAGGGCTTACAATTTGAAAGCTTTGACGCAGTCTATGAAAAACATAATTCATTCCAGCCTGTGTATGAGGAAATTGCAGAAAAGCTTGTGGCTGCTACAGCAAATGAAGATGTAATGTACGCTGTACCGGGGCATCCACTTGTCGCGGAGCAGACTGTGCAATTGCTTATTGCCGCTGCGGATGAAGAAAAAGTAAAACTAGTTATTGAAGGTGGACAAAGCTTCTTAGATCCAATATTTGGCGCGTTAAAAATCGACCCAATTGAGGGTTTTCAATTGTTGGATGGCACTAGCTTTTCTATGCATGACATTAACATGCGTCAACATATTTTAATAGCCCAAGTATATGATACATTTAGTGCATCAGAAGTAAAGCTAACTTTAATGGAGAAATACGATGACGAATACCCTGTTACAGTCGTTACAGCAGCGGGCTCGTCGCAGGAGAAGTTAGTGACGGTACCACTTTATGAGCTCGACCAAAGCGTTGAGGTGGACAATTTAACAACGGTATATGTGCCACCTGTGAAATCACAAGAGGACGCTTTACGAGACTGGACAACTTTCCGTCAAATTATTGCTGTTTTACGAGGTCCGAATGGCTGTCCGTGGGATCAAAAGCAAACACATGAGTCACTGAAAAAATATTTACTAGAAGAAGCGCACGAATATTTGGCGGCGGTAGATGCAGAGGATGACTTTGCGATGATCGAGGAGCTTGGGGATGTACTGTTACAAGTGTTCCTTCATGCACAAATCGGAGAAGATCAAGGTTACTTTACATTGGAAGATGTATTGGCTTCAATAAGTGAAAAAATGATTCGTCGACACCCACATGTATTTGGAGATGTATCGGTGGAAGATGCAGAGGGTGTTGTAGCAAATTGGGAAGTTATAAAAGCAGAAGAAAAGGGTATAAGTGATAAGCCACTATTAAAAGAGGAATACCGGGCTTCCTCTGCTCTACAAACAGCATATAATTATCAAAAAAGAGCTGCGAAGGTAGGATTTGATTGGCCTGATGTAGATGGAGCATGGGACAAGTTTGCGGAGGAATGGCAGGAATTTCGTAATGAGGTGACGAAAGGTACAAGTGCGTCACGTCTTGATGAATTTGGAGATGTCTTGTTTACACTTGTGAATTTAGCACGTTTCTACAAGCTATCTCCGGAAGAGGCTATGTTACATGCGAATGAGAAGTTTGCGAGCCGTTTTGGCTATGTGGAAGCAAAGGTAAAGGAAAGTGGAAAACCGTTTTCTGATTATACATTAGAACAATTAGATGCTTTCTGGAATGAAGCAAAGCAGTTAGAAAAGGAGTAAAAATATGCGATTAGATAAATTTTTAAAGGTATCGCGTTTAATTAAACGTCGTACATTAGCGAAAGAAGTGGCAGACCAAGGCCGTATTACAATCAATGGTAAGATCGCAAAAGCTAGTAGTGCTGTTAAAGCTGGCGATGAGCTAGCCATTCGTTTTGGACAAAAAATTGTGACAGCACGTGTAGAGGAATTACGTGATACTGTGAAAAAAGAAGATGCCGCAAAAATGTTTACAATTTTGAAGGAAGAACGTCTTGAAAAAATTGAACCTGAATTTATTGATGACGAGGACTAATTAATAATAGTGTAGGAGTCTTCTGAGGTTGTCGCTTGGCTTTTGCCATAAACGTGCTGGAGATAAAAGTGTAGCAACTTTAATAAAGTTTGTCATGCTTTTAAGGTTGTCCGCATAAAGTGAACAGAAGCTAGGACGACTAAAGGAGGAAAAAAATGACGCTACATCAAGAAAGTAACCGTTACACAATTCCATCTGGAGAGCATATTTTAACGATTCGTAATCGTAAAAGAATGGACATGACTTCTGTAAAATCGATTGAACGCTTTGATCAGGAAGAGTTTTTTATCAAGACGTCCCAAGGGCATTTGTTAATCCGTGGAGAAGAACTGCATATCGTTCATTTAGATGTTGACAAAGGGTTATTGACGCTTGAAGGAACTGTAAAAACCTTGCAGTACGACGAGGAGGAAAGTGGCTTCTCGAAAGGTTTCCTTCATAAATTGTTTGGATGATTGTTAGTGAACAATTTGTTCAGCTATTAGTCATGGTTTTGAGCGGTATAGCAGTCGGGTTCATTATTGATAGTGTAAGGCTCATTGTTTTTTCAACTCCAAAAAGGTCAAGCCTTCGAAGATGGATGATGGTATTTGAACTACTTACCTGGATTCTGCTCGGAGGCCTGACATACTATTTATTATTTTGGCTAAAAGATGGCGCTTGGCGGGCTTATGACCCGCTAGCGCAAATAGCCGGAATTTTTTTGTATCAAACGTTTTTTCAAACTTTTTTACGTTTCGTCGCAAGGGTTTTAGTGAATATAACATGGAGACCCCTGTGGTTCATCATACGATTAATAAGTGCTATGATTCGACAAATATTTAAATTCTTAATAAGTATTGGAGCGTTTCTTTTAAGACCTTTTGTCAAAATTTATTCGTATTTGTCCAACACTTTTTTTAAAAAAATTCGATTTATCAAGTATAATAAAAGACAACAATAATTTTCGGAGGTGCGGGCATGCCTAAACGTCGTTCATCAAATGATGACCAACAAAACTATACTAAACTTGATAATGACTATGTCCGTAACACGGATAAAGCTATGAATCGTAAAATTCAAGCGCGGAAACGGAAAATGCGCCGTATTGTCTTTTTTGCGATTGTGCCAGTCGTTATTATTGCCTTTCTCATTAATATACTTTTGAGTCAAAATGAAACTCTAGCTGCTAAAGAGCAAAAAAAGGTTGAAGCGAAGGAACGTCTTTCTGAATTGAAAGATGAGCGAGACTCGTTAAATCTTAAAATTAAACAGTTAGAGGATCCTGAGTATATCGCAAAGCTATTACGCAAAGATTATTTTTTATCCGAAGAAGGTGAAGTGATTTTCATTATGCCGGACGAAAAAGATAAAAAAGGCGATATACCGGAGAAAAAAGATAAAAAAGACAGCATAACAGAAAAGAAAGGTAAAAAAGAAGACTGAAAAGCTATGTATTGTTGACACTCTTTTATTGTTATATATAATGAAAAGAGAAACTTATTGCAGTAAAAAGTTTGAATAAATTGATTACATGACTCAAATGAGTCGCTTAATTTTTAAGGAGGAGCATTTTTTTTATGTCAATTGAAGTAGGCAGCAAGGTACAAGGTAAAGTAACAGGAATCACAAATTTTGGAGCATTCGTTGAGCTGCCAGACGGCAAAACAGGCTTAGTACACATCAGTGAAGTTGCTGACAATTATGTAAAAGATATCAATGAGCATCTAAAAGTTGGAGATGAAGTTGAAGTAAAAGTGATGAATGTTGAAGCGGACGGAAAGATCGGTCTTTCAATCCGTAAAGCAAAGCCTCAAGCAGAGCGTCCAGAGCGTCCAGAGCGTCCGGAACGTCCAGCACGTCCACGTCGCGATAATCGTTCTAATGATCGCAACGATCGTCATCAGCCAAAAGAGAATTTTGAGCAAAAAATGGCGCGTTTCTTAAAAGATAGTGATGAACGCCTAGCAACAATTAAACGTGCTACAGAATCAAAACGCGGTGGTCGTGGAGCTAGAAGAGGGTAGTTTGCTGACTGTTTTAATCGTAGAAAAAGTGTATTAGATAGAGTAGGGATTAGCTTTTTAATAAAGCTAATCCCTTTTTTATTAATCAATGCAGACATCTCATCTCAAACTTTTCTAGTAAGGATTTACGAATCGTCCTAGAACGTAGATGTCGGTCTTTTCTTTTTTTTAGGAGCTTGCGTAGGAGCTTGTTCTGTTAACGTTTCTGAAGTCTTTTCGGCTGGATTAGCAACCATTTTAACAAGTAAAAATACACCGTAAACACTAACCACTAATCCGGTAATGAGTAAAAGCATTTGTACGGCAAATGGTAAATTAATAAGAATAGATACGAGAATAATCATAGAGCCACTTCCACAAGTTAAAGCAGCTTTAGTTAATGAACCCAAAGGAAATAAACCTCCTAGTTTACACTCTTTTTTAATTATTAGTATGCCATATTTTTAAGCGCATCACCATAACTTGGACTGGGCGCTTAGGTGCAACAAATGCTTTTTTATGCGAAAACGAAGTATTGACGTAGCAACAGCGACGGCAATGGGGAACTGTTCGCTCCTGGGTCTCGGGTAGTAAAAAATAAATTCGATATTTCTAGTAGTCTCGCTACTAAATCTGCAAAAAAAATAGGCGCCTCAGAAATCGTTCTGAGACGCCTATTTGAGATGACCCCTACGGGATTCGAACCCGTGTTACCGCCGTGAAAGGGCGGTGTCTTAACCACTTGACCAAGGGGCCTACTATGGTGGCGGCCGAGGGGATCGAACCCCCGACCTTACGGGTATGAACCGTACGCTCTAGCCAGCTGAGCTAGGCCGCCATTAAGTTTATGGAGCGGAAGACGAGGTTCGAACTCGCGACCCCCACCTTGGCAAGGTGGTGTTCTACCACTGAACTACTTCCGCATTTTGTCTTAAGCAACAAGTTAAATAATACATGCCTTTGTAACTAACGTCAAGTAGTTTTTTTGGAAAAATTAATAAAAATATATGGTTTTATAAACTATTTAAAGATTTGATAACAAAAGAGGGAGTATTATCTTTTATTTGCTCATCACCAAAACGTGTGGCCGATTTCTGTTCCGACTGGGCGCCTCCGCTCCAGGGTCTTTTTGTTCTTAAGTAGAAAAGTATCAGCGTACTGCTGACTATAGCATTCTTGACGAAATAGGGAGCATCGATCAATGAAAAAGTAAGGGGAACATGTACTAGACCTGTAGGGCATAGATTTTGTAGCGTATTTAAGCAACAATGCTGGAACTAAGTTATATAATTTTCGTAATTTTTAAACAAATTATACAAAAAGAGATGTTTTTAATTTTGTGCAGCTTATCGTTTTTGTAGAAATTGTTGCCATTTCTCGTATTTATGCATATGTATTCGTCGAAATGTTTATATTTTTTTATGTCACCGTCAGACAATCTTTCCGCACATAATTTCTTATAATAGGTCCAAAAGTGCGGAAAGGGGATAGTGAAATGACTAGTATTGAATGGTATAACACGGCAAATGTAGACGAACAGAAATTAGGAATGAAAAAAAGGCAATTGTTAATAGGCTCTTTATTTTTTTTAACATCCTTCTTTTTAGCTCAGTCTGTTGTATTTGAAGCAGCCGTACCTTTCTCAGTTCCTTTTTGGGCAATTATTCGAACGAAGTATAAGGAATATGCCAAATATGTCTTGTTCGGTGGTTTGATAGGATGTGTTTTCCTTGGTCTTGGACAAGTCTTCATTTTAGCATTGCAGATCGTCATGTATGAATGTATTATGCGCTTCCGTTATTGGCAGCTGCCACAAAGTATAGTGGTATCTTTAGCGGTACTGCTTGTGCAGATAATGTGGCAGGGAGTTATGTATCAAGGTTTACCTCCGGTGCTTGTGCAATTTTATGTAGGCTGTGAAGCGGCTTTAGCCCTTATTATGACGCTTTTTATGCAAGTGTTGTTTGTCAATTCTCATGAATGGTTTACGAGTCATTGGACTTATGAGAAGTTAGGCTCTGGGTTAGTTGTATTTGCTGCTATGCTTACAGGAATGCAAGCGATTGTCATTAGTTATTTTTCACTCCCCATTTTTTTGTTGCAGCTATTCATTTGCTTCGGTGCGTTAGTAGGAAGTGTACCATTAGCGACGGTTATCGGAGCTGTGCTCGGGACTCTTATTGGTGTAGCAAAACTTTCATTTACGGGTATGCTGTCCGTAGCCACCTTAACGGGATTGTGTGCCGGGATGGGGGCTCGTGTTGGAAGATTTGGTGTAGCAATTGGTAGTATTTTGCCAAGTGTGTTTTTTTTATTTTACGATGCAACATTGCCGTTAGATAGCGTTTATTTTACATCGATTGCTGTAGGGAGTATCGTTTTTCTAACTATCCCGAATAAATATTCCGAAAAGGTACGGGACAAGCTGTTTCCACAGCGTGAGGAGATCTTACTCGCCCGTCAAAATTGGTTAACAGAGCATGTTACGTTTAAATTAGAGCATTTTCAGCATTTTGTACAATTTATGAAGGAACTTGTGTTTGAGCGTTTTATGACAGCCCCGATAGAAGAGGCGAAAGAAGTGTCACCGATGAATACATGTTTGAGCTGTTTCCGCTATGATCGCTGTTGGGGAGCGCAAAATAACGGAATGGACAAGCTCATGACAGACTGGTTTCACATGAAAGGAGTTGGAAAAGATTCTGGTATTCATCGTGTCGAAGAACAAATACGCTATAAATGTGTGAAATCAACGAAAATTTTCGAAGAATTGGAAACAGAGCTGTACAGAGAGCGCATTAATGGCCAGTATTTTCATGGTAAGAAAATGATTGCGCTTCAGCTACGTGATATGAGCAATCATCTAAATCAGTTAATAGCGGAGATGAAAGAAGAGACTATTTCATTCGTTAGTGTGGAGAAGGACATTACTCAACGATTAAAAGAAGCTCATATCGAATGCTTTCAACTAGATGTGCTTAGTAATAAGCCTGGAGCACGAAAAATTGTCTGTGCTTTAGCACCAGCACGAGTCAATTGGGAGGAAGACACAACATTAGCTGAACGGATGATATTGCCGATTTTATATGATATTTTTGAAGAACCGTTTGAAATTGAAAAAGTAGTAGCAAGTGATAAACCATTTCGTCACATTCAAGTAAGCTTTAGATCAGCTATTAGCTTTGAAGTAGAGTATGATATATATAGCATGTCTAAAGATGCGACGTTATATTCCGGTGATTCCCATGCGTTATTCCAATTACATCCAGGACTATTTGCAATTTTATTGTCAGATGGTATGGGTCAGAGTAAAGAAGCACAGCATGAGAGTAGAAAGTTAATACATTTAATGCGAGAATGTTTAAATTACAATATGAACCCAGAGACTGCGATGCACACGTTGCATTATGTCATGTCCTTGAAGCAACAAGATGATATGTATGCAACGCTTGATTTTGCACTTGTCGATTTACAACACGGTGATTTATGGTCGTGGAAGGCTGGGGGAATGTCTACGTACATTTTACGTGGGAAAGAGGTACTGAGGGTTGAAAGTAATGCAGCGCCTGTAGGTTTTTTATCCATTTCAGCAGTCGAGGCTGAAAAAAGAAAGCTTAAAGCGGGCGATGTAATTTTGATGCACTCTGATGGATTATTTTCAAGTGTTGATGATTGGGACGAGCAAGAAGAGGTATTTTTAGCGTATGCGCAGCAAGTTGCAGGCACTACTAAAACCATCCAGGAAAAACTGACAACGATTATGCAATCTTTCCAATCTTACTATGACATTGAAGACGATTGCACTGTATTGATGCTAGAGGTTACACATGTTGTACCTACATGGGCTGTGTTTAGGCCGGTTCAACACTCTATGAGCAATTCATCATAAAAAAGAACGAAAAGGGGAGGAGAAGCGTTTGTCACTTGAATTAAAGGTCAAAAAATTTATCGAAGAAGAGCAATTATTACAGCAAGACGACCATCTTCTCATCGCCGTTTCGGGTGGAGTGGATTCAATGGCTTTGCTCCATTATTTTGTCAAAACAAAAGAGCAGTGGGGAATTACGGTAGAAGCCGTACATGTTGATCATATGTTAAGGGGTGAAGCATCTGCTGAGGACAGAGCTTTTGTCCAGAAATATTGTGATGAGTATGGTGTATACTTATATGCAAAGGCAATTCCAATACCAGAGATTATGGCTTTAGAAAATGGGAATACACAGCTTATATGTCGTAGAGAGCGGTATCAATACTTTAAAGAAATCATGGAACAAACAGATGCTAGAAAGCTTGTAACTGCACATCATGCGGACGACCAACTGGAGTCAGTATTAATGGCCTTGACAAAAAATGCAACGATAAATGGTATGCAAGGTATACGTTCACAACGTATTTTTGAAGGAAAAACATTAATTCGTCCGTTTTTAACGGTTACAAAGTCCGAAATAAGGGAATATTTACTTAAGCAAGGTATTGATTATAGGGAAGACGCTAGCAATGCTAAGGACACTTATGTACGCAATCGTTTTAGACATCATGTGGTGCCTTTGTTGGAGGCAGAAAACCCACGAGTAACAGAGCAGGTAACCCATTTTACTAAACAATTGCAAGAAGACGATGCCTATTTAATGACATTAGCGAAGGATGTATTTTCTAGAACAGTAAAAAGAATTGACGGAAATACATATAGCATGGAAATTAAGGCTCTTCAATTGGTACCACTTGCTTTACAAAGGAGGCTCATTTTAATACTATTAAACTATCTTTACAAAGATTCAAATACGATACAAAGTTATGCTTTATTGACTTCAATTTCAAAGCTTTGTGATACGACAGCTGGGTATGCTGAAGTTCACTTGCCAGAAGATTTTATAGCAGTTCGCCGTTACGGAAAATTAACGATTCAGAAGGAAGAGCTATTTGAAGGTCAAGCTTCTTTTGAGAATAAGATTATTTCGACTGCTAATGGGTGGACAACGCTGACAAATGGTGAACGTTTATGCGTAGTCGAATTGCCAGATTTATCGTCTGAAATGCTGACGGATACTGCACAACTTTTTTATTTTAACGCTAGCAAACTCCAACTTCCACTCTATGTTAGAGCGCGTAAGGAAGGGGACAGAATGCTGTTAAAAGGAATGGATCAGCCAAAACGCTTATCTCGCCTTTTTATAGATGAAAAGATTCCTTTAAATGAGCGGAATAGCTGGCCGTTACTGATTTCTCAATCTGATGAGGTCGTAGCGGTAATTGGTGTGCGTATGGGGATGTTTTTTTCAACCTCTCCGCAACCAAACGATGATACAGTGCTCATCGTAGACTAAGGTCTTTGTAAAATTTCACCGCAAATGGTAGGACATTTTTTTATACACTCAAGGAGGAATCGACATGTTACAAAAAGACATCGAAAAAGTAATGATTACAGAAGAACAATTACAAGAAAGAATCGCTGATTTAGGGGCACAATTGACAGAGGAATACAAAGATTCATTCCCACTAGCAGTTGGTGTTTTAAAAGGGGCAATGCCTTTTATGACAGACTTAATGAAACGTTTCGATTCTTTCATTGAGCTAGATTTTATGGATGTTTCTAGCTACGGCAATGCTACAGTTTCATCAGGAGAAGTTAAAATTCTAAAGGATTTAAATACAAGCGTTGAGGGACGTGACGTATTAATCATCGAGGATATTATCGATAGCGGCCTAACGTTAAGCTATTTAGTAGACTTATTTAAATACCGCAAAGCAAAATCCATCAAAATTGTTACATTGTTAGATAAACCATCTGGTCGTAAAGTAAACTTAGATGCTGATTATGTTGGTTTTGAAGTGCCGGACGGTTTTGTTGTAGGGTATGGTTTAGACTACGCTGAAAAATACCGTAATTTACCGTATATCGGTATTTTAAAGCCAGAAGTTTATTCTTTCTAACAGGTAAGAAGTTAACGGAAGAATACCAGCTATGAGAAGTAAGAGCATCTAGCGAAACATGATTCAAGATCTAGGTACTTTGTTAGATACAGATACGCTGGAACATACTTGTATAAATATTTTCGATTTCGACAAAATTTGGACGAAACTTTTTTTATGTAGGGCTTTTCGTTGTATGATGAAATCATGATATGTTAAGATTTTACTTATAATTTTTCTGTTTGTAATGAGGAGGCTGGAGATGAATCGAATATTTCGATATACCATATTCTATTTACTGATTTTCTTAGTGATTATCGGTATTTTTGGTACTTTCAATGGTGGAAATGCACCAACGAAAGAGTTAACTTATAATGAGTTTCAAGAAGCTCTAGATAAGAATCAAATAACAAGTGCTACAATTCAACCTGATAAATCAGTATACACCGTTGAAGGTACATTGAAGGGGTATGAAAAAGGGGAAAGCTTTACTGCAAACATCCCTACCAATAACCCAGATTTAATGGCCCGCATCGATGAGGCTGCTAAGGATAAGAATAGTAATATTAAATATTTAACAGCGCCAGAAACAAGTGGATGGATTCAGTTCTTTACAGGGATTATTCCTTTCATCATTATCATTTTCTTATTCTTCTTCCTAATGAGTCAATCTCAAGGTGGCGGTAATAAAGTGATGAGCTTTGGTAAAAGTAAAGCTAAACTTTATGATGATCAGAAGAAAAAAGTTCGTTTTACAGATGTAGCGGGTGCTGATGAAGAGAAAGCGGAGCTTGTAGAAGTTGTTGACTTTTTAAAAGACCACCGCAAATTCACTGAAATCGGGGCACGTATTCCGAAAGGTATCTTACTTGTAGGTCCTCCAGGTACAGGTAAAACATTACTTGCACGAGCAGTAGCGGGTGAGGCAGGCGTACCATTCTTCTCGATTTCAGGTTCTGACTTCGTAGAAATGTTCGTCGGTGTCGGTGCATCACGTGTTCGTGACTTATTTGAAAATGCAAAGAAAAACGCACCATGTATCATCTTTATCGATGAGATTGATGCAGTAGGTCGTCAACGTGGCGCAGGTCTTGGTGGTGGTCATGACGAGCGTGAACAAACGTTGAACCAATTGTTAGTTGAAATGGATGGTTTCGGAGCAAACGAAGGTATTATTATTATCGCTGCAACAAACCGCCCAGATATTTTAGATAAAGCGTTATTACGACCTGGTCGTTTTGACCGTCAAATTACAGTAGGACACCCTGATGTAAAAGGTCGTGAAGCGATTCTAAAAGTACATGCGCGTAACAAGCCTTTATCGGATACAGTGGATTTAGCAGCTGTTGCACAACGTACACCTGGATTCTCAGGTGCCGACTTAGAGAACTTGTTAAATGAAGCTGCACTTGTAGCTGCTCGTAAAAGTAAACGTACGATTAATATGGCAGATATCGATGAGGCATCTGACCGAGTAATTGCAGGTCCAGCAAAAGCTAGCCGCGTTTACTCAGCGAAAGAAAAGAAACTTGTAGCCTTCCATGAGGCCGGCCACGTAGTCGTTGGTTTAGAGCTAGATGAAGCGGATACAGTACACAAAGTAACAATCGTTCCTCGTGGTCAAGCTGGAGGTTACGCGATTATGTTACCGAAGGAAGAACGTTTCTTCACAACAAAACAAGAACTATTAGACCGTATTGCTGGACTTCTTGGTGGTCGTGTAGCAGAGGAAATCGTACTTGGCGAAGTATCTACTGGGGCACATAACGACTTCCAAAAGGTAACAAGTATTGCACGTGCCATGGTCACTGAATATGGTATGAGTGAAAATCTTGGTGCAATGCAGTTTGGTTCAAGTCAGGGTGGGAATGTATTCCTTGGTCGTGACTTTAATTCAGATCAAAACTACTCTGATTCAATCGCTTATGAAATTGATAAGGAAATGCAAAAAATTATTGATTCACAATATGAGCGTACTAAACGAATCCTAACTGAAAAACGCCATTTACTTGATTTAATTGCAAGCACATTAATGCAAAAAGAAACATTGAATGCGCAAGAAATCGAGCACTTACGTGATCACGGTGTCTTACCGGAACCTGAGGTAGAACCGGTTGTGGAAAAAGCTCCTAAAGCTGAAGCTCAACCAATATTGGATGTAGTTGGTGAACAGGCTGTTCAAAAAGAATTGCTTAGCAATGAGCCAGATCCAACAACAGCTGATTTACCTAAAGAAGGTAGAGAGTCGATTGATACACCAAAAGGTATCGATGAAAAGCGTGACTAATATAGGAAAGACTGTTTACGATTTTTGTAAGCAGTCTTTTTCTTTGCCTTTTTTCGGTAATAGATATTACGATAGAACCTATATGACGCAGCTGCGTATATAGGTTCTTTTAGGACCAAAATAGATAGGAGTGTTGAAAAGTGGGAAATGTAACATTGAATAATGGTTTAGAGATGCCGATAATCGGCTATGGCGTTTTTCGAGTACCTGAAGGGGATGACTTGGCTGAAGCGGTAAAAACAGCTATTGCAAAAGGTTACCGTAGTATTGATACAGCCCAAGTATATCGCAATGAAGAAAGTGTTGGGCGAGGAATTCGTGCGGCGATTGACGAGGGCTTAGTAACACGTGAAGAACTATTCGTAACATCAAAGGTTTGGAATGATGGACTTTCCTATGAAGAAACACTTGCAGCTTATGATAGTAGTTTAGAGAAATTAGGATTAGATTATTTAGATTTATACTTAGTTCACTGGCCGGGTATAGATACAAATTATATTAATGTTTATAAAGCGCTTGAAAAAATCTATCAAGATGGACGTGTACGCTCAATTGGTGTTAGTAATTTCCATGTTCACCATTTAGAAAATTTATTAAAGGAAGCATCAGTTGTTCCTGTTATTAATCAAATTGAATTCCATCCGCACTTAACTCAAGAGGAAGTACGTGCCTATTGTAAGGAAAAAGGAATACAGGTAGAAGCATGGTCACCACTAATGAATGGTTCTTTGTTGGAAGAAACTTTGATTCAGCAGCTAGCTTCTAAATATGGCAAAACACCAGCACAAATCGTGTTACGCTATGATGTGCAACATGGTGTAGTCACTATTCCAAAAACAATGACTCCTGCACGTATGACGGAAAATCTAACGGTCTTTGACTTTGCATTAACAGAGGAAGAAATGGCTCAGTTAGATACACTAAATGATGGACTACGTTGCGGACCAGACCCAGAAAAATTTAATTTTAAATAATATGAAAGGAGCTACCTAATATGAGGGTAGCTCCTTTAGTACGGTTCTTCGGCAAAATGATGGGTTGATTTCCGTTCCGACTGGGCGCTTTGCCGCTGACGCTTCGCTTTCGCGCAGAGCAGAGCTTCCTGGGGGCGTCCGATGAGCCGCTTGGGGCAGCAGCAGGATGTTGGTCACGAAGGCGTTATCACAGGACGTGATGGTTTTAGCCTTCGTTCCTCTATTGCTGATCCCCAAGGAGTCGCCCAGTCTCCACTCCAATCAACCAATGCGCAAAGATGTATTTTCTGGTAGGGCATAGTTTATAGTTATAAAACGAAACTACAGCAATATTGTTTATCTGTGTGCGAAAGCGAAGCGTTAGCAATAACAGTTGTACGATTACTTCACTGTTATAAGTCGCAATATTACTCACTTTTGAATGAATTAAATTAATAAAAGTTCTACGCTATCGTTGTTTGGAGTGGAAGGCTACTCGACTCCCGCCCACAGGAAAACGAGTAGCCTGGAACGGAAATCACCCCGCTTTTTAATATGAGATTTCAATTTTAAATAATATGAAAGGAGCTACCTAATATGAGGGTGGCTCCTTTTTAGAGTGAGCATGTATGCTATTTCATAGGAATAAAAATGTGGTATCATTTTCTAAAGTGTTTTAACTTTACTTTTTGTGAATGAGTATGCATTGTTTTAGTTGTATCAATCGCATAATGACAGGTACAATTATGATGAGGGGCAATAAATAGGAGGCATCAACTATGATTTTAGTTTTAGATGCAGGAAATTCGAATATCGTATTAGGTGTCTATGATGAAAACGATCAATTGGCCTTCCATTGGCGTATGGTGACAGACCTTCACAAAACAGAAGATGAGTACGCAATGCAAGTATTATCTTTCTTTAATCATGCAGGCATTTCATTTGAACAGGTTACAGGTATTATTATATCCTCTGTTGTACCACCAATAATGTTTTCTTTAGAAGCGATGTGTCAAAAGTATTTTTGTAAAAAACCGCTCGTTGTAGGACCAGGTGTGAAAACAGGATTGAATATTAAATATGAAAACCCACGTGAAGTTGGCTCAGACCGCATAGTGAACGCTATTGCAGCTCTTGATGTTTATAAAGCACCACTGATTATTGTTGATTTTGGTACTGCCACAACATATTGTTACTTAAACGAAAAGGGCGATTATATGGGCGGTGCTATCGCTCCAGGTATTTCGATTTCAACGGAGGCGCTTTATACGCAGGCAGCAAGATTGCCACGTATTGAGATATTGCGCTCTACACATATTGTTGGAAAGACAACCGTATCTGCGATGCAGGCCGGGATATTTTATGGCTTCGTTGGACAAGTTGAAGGAATTGTTAATCGCATGAAAGCACAAAGTAAGGAAGAGCCTTTAGTAATTGCTACTGGAGGATTGGCAAATTTAATTGCTGGGGAGACGCAAGCTATTGATGTAGTCGATCCGTTTTTAACATTAAAAGGCTTATATAAGCTATATAAACGCAATCAATAAGAAATGAGGGACATTTCATTTATGAAAGACTATTTAGTACGAGGTTTAGGGTTCAACGGACAGGTTCGTGTTTTTGCAGCTTGTACAACAACTACTGTAGGAGAAGCGCAACGTCGTCATAATACATGGCCTGTTGTGTCTGCAGCCCTTGGTCGTTCTATGACTGCTGCGGTGATGATGGGTGCCATGTTAAAAGGTGAGGAAAAAATCACTGTTAAAATTGAGGGGAACGGTCCAATCGGTCCAATCGTGATTGACAGTAATGCGCACGGTGAAGTACGTGGCTTTGTAACAAATCCTCACGTTCATTTCGATTTAAACGAGCACGGTAAGCTTGATGTTCGAGCAGGTGTTGGGACAGAGGGTTCATTAACAGTTGTAAAAGATCTTGGTTTGAGAGACATGTTCTCTGGACAAACACCAATTGTATCAGGAGAAATTGCTGAGGACTTTACTTACTATTTCGCTACATCGGAGCAAGTGCCTTCATCAGTTGGATTAGGAGTTTTAGTAAATCCTGATAATACAATTCTTGCAGCTGGTGGCTTTATCCTACAATTAATGCCAGGCTGTGAGGAAGAGACAATCAATGAAATTGAGCAGCATCTAGCTACTATAGAGCCTGTTTCAAAAATGATTGAAAAAGGTTTTACACCGGAGCAAATTCTAGAAGCTGTATTAGGAAAAGGCCATCTACAAATTTTAGATTCCATGCCGGTAGAATTTAAATGTCAATGTTCAAAAGAGCGATTTGGTGCAGCGATTTTAGGGTTAGGGACACAGGAGATTCGAGAAATGATTGAAGAGGATAGCGAAGCAGAAGCACAATGTCACTTCTGTTTAGAAACATACCACTTCTCAAAAGAAGAGTTAGAAGGATTCATCGATGAGCTCAACGCGTAATCGACGACCTTTATCCGCTGCAACACCCAACCAAACGCCCTTATTGCAACGTCGTCTGAAGACAAAACCTGCTTTAACAGTTATTGCAATCTTATTATTAGGAAACATTTTATGGTTTATTTCTTGGTTAATTCCTAATAAAGACCTGGAAATTGGTAGCGACGAGCAAGTCGCTGCCGTTGATGGGGATACTATTACGCGCCAAGAGTGGATGGTTGCCATGGAAGAACGCTATGGTAAAGAGACGCTACAAAATTTAGTGAATGAATCTGTTATGGAGAAGGCAGCTAAAAAATTTAAAATACAAGTAACGGATAAAGAGATTGATTTAGAGTTAGCCTTAATGCGTTCTGCTCAAGATAAATTTGATACTGCAATGCAAAACCTTTCATCAGAGCAACTGCGACAAAAAATTCGCTCACAGCTTATTTTGGATAAGGTACTGACAAAAGATATGGTTATAAAAGAAGACAGTATTGAAAAATATTATGAGGAAAATCAGGCGCTATACAATACGAAAACAAGCTATCGTACGAATTTTATAGAAGTGGATTCAAAAAAAGCTGCTGAGGAAGCATTAAAGGAATTAAAAGATCCCTCTGATTTTTCGGTGCTAGCACGTGAAATTTCAGTAGACAGTGCGTCAGCTAGCTTAGGTGGAGATATTGGTTTCCTCACAGAAAAACAGGAAAATGTCGATCCTGCCATTTTAAAAGCAGTGAATGAATTAAAAGCAGGTGAGGTTAGTAAAGCATTTAAGCTTGCTAACGGTCATTACGGAATTGTACAAGTTCAAGAGATAACAGAAGGACAATCCTTTACATATGATGATGTGAAAGAACATATTGAACGTGAGCTTGCGTTAGAGCAACTGCCACAACATGTTACACCGGAAACGTTTTGGTCTGAATTTAACGCAACTTGGTATTACGGAGAAGCGAAAAAAGGTAAATAACAGATGCTCTAAAATGGGCTTAAAGGATCTGCGAAATATCTGCGGGAAAAGTGAGCCGGGGGAACCCCTACAGACGTTTAGCGTCAACAGAGTAACGGCCACCCCAGCATATTGAGCAGATTTTTGTTTCCTTGAATTTGCAAATGAGGGCCAGAAACCTTTGACTTTATTACGACAAGGCGAATCAATAAATATTCTGAAAATATAAGTTGTATTTATTGACAATCTAATGGAAAAATTGATAAAATCAAAAATAAGTAAAACCTATAAAAATAGTAGGGATTGGGAGTGGATTGATAAATGAGTAGATTAGCAAACTCAGTAGCTGAATTAGTTGGTAAAACGCCAATTGTTAAATTAAATCATGCAACAGGTGAAAACGAAGGTACTGTTTATGTAAAATTAGAATATTTTAACCCTGGTAGCTCAGTGAAAGACCGTTTAGCTTTAGCGATGATTGAAGCGGCTGAAAAAGACGGTACATTAAAGCCAGGTGGTACAATTATTGAACCTACTTCTGGTAATACAGGTATTGGTCTTGCGATGATTGCTGCTGCTAAAGGTTATAAAGCGATTTTAGTAATGCCAGAAACAATGAGCTTAGAGCGTCGTAACTTATTACGTGCATATGGTGCAGAACTTGTATTAACACCTGGACCAGCAGGTATGAAAGGTGCAATTTCTAAGGCGGAGGAATTAGCTGCAGAGCATGGCTACTTCTTACCACAACAATTCACGAACCCAGCTAATGCCGTTGTTCACCGTTTAACAACTGGTCCTGAAATTGTAGAAGCATTTGAAGGTTTAAAATTAGATGCATTTGTTGCTGGTGTAGGTACAGGTGGTACAATTACGGGTGCTGGTGCCGTGCTAAAAGAGAAATATCCAGAAATTGAAATTATTGCTGTTGAGCCAAAAGATTCACCAGTACTTTCTGGTGGTCAACCAGGGCCTCATAAAATTCAAGGCATCGGAGCTGGTTTCGTACCTGAAGTATTAGATACAGGTGTATATTCTTCGGTATCCCCAGTTGAAAATGAGGTTGCTTTTGAGGTAGCTCGTAAAGTAGCGCGTGAAGAAGGTATCTTATGTGGTATTTCATCAGGTGCAGCTATTCATGTTGCCATTGAAGCAGCAAAACGTTTAGGTAAGGGTTCAAATGTTCTTGCAATCGTACCTTCTAATGGGGAACGTTATTTATCAACACCTTTATATCAATTTGAAGACTAATCCAATTATTTGTATGTAAGGACTCCTTTAACGAGGGGTCTTTTTTTTAGTCGATTTGCACAAAATTTGTGCCAAATGAAAAGTATGATTTTGCAATCAATAATTAAAAAAAACTGCCCGTAAATGTTAGTAGTATAACTAACCTCTATGGAGCAGTTCAAAAAATATGATTAGGATAGACCTCTATACAACTGTATTACTTAAGACTTTTACGAAGCCATTGTTAGTGGCAGTATTAATTAATTGATTAATAGATTCACGTGCTTTAACAGTGGATAAATACCATTTATCTGCAGTAACATCATGAATTAATACTTCTGGGTATCCTTTCAATTCTTCATCCGAGAAGGGGCCATTTAAAGAATAAAGGTCAAACTGTTGAATGCTTTTATTTTCATGAATCATAAAATTATATTGTCCATCCTTATAATAGGAACCCGGATCGTCTAGATTAATTTGCCATGAATAGTTAGCAGGGGCATCAACAACTTTTCCTTTATTTTCAGTGAAAACTTTATATAAGGCTTTATTATAGGTGTTCCCTTGGATCTGTTGTACGATCCCACCCATTGTCATGTGGTATTCATATTGAGTAGCTTTTACTTTTACATTGTTTATAAGCAATGGCGCAGTATCTACTGTTACTGTGGAATTTTGATAATTGACCTGACAACCAAAAGTCTCTGCAATAAATCGAATAGGAACAAATAGTCTATTGTTCTTTAAATACGGTTTGACATCAAGTAATTCAGTTTTACCGTTTTTTATAACGGTGTTGCTATTCGGTTGTAACGTTATCTGCATTTTGTTATTAGTTAGTGTAACTTTTGAGTCTTTCCAATTTACTGTTGCTCCCAAATTTTCACTGATAACACGCAAAGGCACCATTGTTCGATTGTTCTTAACTTCTGGTGCCGCATCTGTAGTAACGACAACACCATCTATCTTAATAGTACTATGTGCTGCATATGCAGGTAGAGAAGTCAGCATGAGTATCATTGCGAGGAAAACCCCTGAAAAAATCTTTTTCATTGTGTAACAGCTCCTTTTTATAAAGTAAGTATACATAATTAGAAAATATTTCTATTTACTATTAATATAGCAAAGGCCCTTCTTTTAGACAAATTATAAAGTAAAAACACATATTTACTCTTTCGGTCAAATGACACTTGTGGCTGACGCTACATAAAACAATTGCTAAAAGGGTTTAATTTTATATGGTAATTGAAAAATATTCGCTTCAAAACAATATTCAAGTTAAGATGGAATCACATCATATGACTTAAAGGGGAATAGCAACTTGAAGACAATACTGACGAAAACAATATCGATGGATGCAGACTCGTTTTTTTATAGTTATAAGAAGCAAACAGAAGCAGAACAAGCACATGTATTTTTAGAAAGTGGACGCGGAGGAAATTTTACAATAGCTGCTTGGAATCCGCTGGCTATAGCACGATCAATCGAGAATGGTTTACTTGTAAATTGGAGAAATGGTGAGACTGAAAATTTAAACGGTGAACCTCTTGTTTTGTTAGAGAAATTAGTGGAGAACTATCACATTTCATATAATTCTGAGCTTCCTGTTTTTCAAGGTGGAGCTATCGGGTTTGTAGCATACGATTACGCTCGTAAAATTGAAGTGTTACCTAATACTGCTGTAGATGATTTACAAATACCAGATATCTATTTTTATATTTTTGATTGCTGGGCAGTACACGATGTGAAAACAAATAAAGTAACACTTATGAAGCTAGAAGACTGTAATGTGAATTTGGAAGAATGGGCTAATGTGTGGCAAGAGGCCGCGCAAGAGGGATTGCTTACACGTAAATTTGAAAAAACAAGCGCTGTAGAAATAGTGAATGACGAAAGTGAATTGTTAGTATCATTTGCTGGGACTGCCTTTGAGGAAGCGGTAAGTAAAATCCAAACATACATAGCGCAAGGCGATGTATTTCAAGTGAATTTGTCGGTACGTCAATCAAAAAAGTTAAACGCAACTGCAATGGATGTATATGAAGCATTACGTGCATTTAATCCTTCGCCTTACATGGCTTATATAGAAGCACCTGATTTTGCTGTCGTTTCTGGTTCACCTGAGCTTTTGGTGAAGCGTCACGGTAATGAGTTGTCTACTCGACCAATCGCTGGTACACGACCAAGAGGGAAATCTGAGGCAGAGGACTTAGCGTTAGCGCAGGAATTGATTGATAACGATAAGGAACGTGCTGAACATGTAATGCTTGTTGATTTAGAGCGCAATGATTTAGGGAGAGTATCTACATACGGGACTGTTGAAGTAGATGAGTTCATGGTGATTGAACGCTATTCACACGTGATGCACATTGTTTCCAATGTACGAGGAGAAATAGCTGAAGGGAAAACGAATGCAGATGTTGTCCGAGCCATGTTCCCAGGAGGAACAATAACAGGTGCACCTAAAATTCGTACGATGGAGATTATTGAAGAATTAGAACCTGTAAGACGAGGATTATATACGGGTTCAATTGGCTGGCTTGGCTACACAGGTGATATGGAGTTTAACATTGTTATTCGTACAGCATTTGTTAAAGATGGAGTAGCTCATATTCAGGCAGGAGCAGGCATTGTTATTGATTCTGTACCGGAAAGAGAATACCAGGAATCTTTAAATAAAGCGAAGGCGATGTGGCAGGCAAAGGCCATGGCAGAGGAGCGAGCAAAATGATTTTAATGATTGATAACTACGATTCTTTTACGTATAACCTTGTACAGTATTTTGGGGAATTTGGTCATGAATTAGTGGTAAAAAGAAACGATGCATTAACGGTGAAAGATATTGAGCAGCTTGCACCAGATATGATTGTCATTTCACCAGGCCCATGTAGCCCGAATGAAGCGGGTGAAAGTCTGAATATTATTAAGTATTTCGCGGGAAATATTCCGATTTTAGGCGTTTGTCTTGGCCATCAAGCCATTGCCCAAGTATTCGGAGGGAATGTTGTACGAGCTGAGCGTTTGATGCATGGTAAAACATCACCTGTGCTACATGCTGAAATAGGTTTGCACAAGGGGATGCCAAATCCATTTGCAGCTACCCGTTACCACTCCTTAATTGTAGAGAAGGAAACGTTACCGGCATGTTTTGAAGTGACGGCATGGACAGAAGAAGGGGAAATTATGGGCATTCGTCATAAGGACTATCCAATTGAGGGAGTGCAATACCATCCTGAATCGATTATGACGGAGCAAGGTAAAAAGCTTCTACGCCAGTTTATAGATTTGTATGTTGGGGGAGCGAAGTAAATGCTGTGCTGGATGAATGGAGACTACCTAGCGGCGCAGGATTTGCGCGTTTCACCATTTGATCATGGATTTTTATACGGTTTAGGCTTTTTTGAAACGTTTCGAACGTATAAGGGAAAGGTATTTTGTTGGGAAGCGCATATGGAAAGGTTGCAAATCGCGCTTTCTCAATATCGTATTCATATGCCGTATACCGAAGAGGATTTACTTAATGTTGTTCAGCGATTAAATGAACAGGACGATGGACAGGATGGGTATTTCCGAATAAATGTCTCAGCTGGAGAGCATAGCATCGGTTTACAGCCTACTGAGTATAGACAACCGAATGTTATTGTTTTTCGCAAAGAATTACATGACGCACCTCGAGGTATGGAAAAAAACGCACAGTGGCTAGTAACACCGCGTAATACTCCTGAAAAAGGGCTTCGAGTGAAATCGCACCATTATGGCAATAACGTTCTTGGGCGTTTTGAGATGCCATCTTTGGTGCAACAAGAGGGCTTTTTTTTAACGGAAAATGGTTTTGTTGCTGAAGGTGTAACATCAAATATCTTTTGGGTGAAAGATGATATACTATATACGCCTTCCTTAGAGACTGGTATTTTACCTGGAATTATCCGAGCGTGGGTAATTGAGCGAGCGCAATCTCTAGGGATTAAGGTAAAAGAAGGTTTCTTTACTAAAGAGGATGTAGAGCAAAGTTCAGAGTGCTTTATTACGAACTCTATACAAGAGCTTGTTCCAATTCTTAATTTAGAGAGCAAGCAGTTATTAGGCAATAAAGGGCCTGTTTATTCGCGTTTACATGAAGCATTTGTCGATGAAGTGGAACAAGAATAGAAGGAGAGTTAACATGCTAGAAAAATATACAACACCATTAACTATTAACGGTATCACGTTAGACTATACAGCAGAAACTTTTGTGATGGGTATTTTAAATGTCACACCAGATTCATTTTCAGATGGAGGAAAATACAATAACGTTGAAGCTGCTATTGCACAAGCGAAAAAAATGGTAGCTGAGGGCGCTAAAATTATTGACGTTGGCGGAGAATCAACACGCCCAGGTTATGAACGTGTTTCCGATGAAGATGAAATTGCACGAATTGTACCAGTTATTCAAGCTTTAGTAGCCGAAGTGCCAGCAGTTATATCGGTTGATACGTATAAAGCGAATGTAGCTCGTGCAGCCATTGAAGCTGGTGCGCATATTATTAATGATATTTGGGGAGCGCAAGCTGAACCTGGGATCGCTCATGTTGCTGCAGATTTAAATGTACCGATTATTTTAATGCATAATCGAGACAACACTGATTATGGTGCTAACCTCTGGATGGCGGCAAAGGCCGACTTAGAGAAGAGTATTGCTATTGCCAGGGATGCAGGTATACCAGATAGCCATATTATTTTAGATCCGGGCATAGGCTTTGCGAAAACTACCGCTCAAAATATAGAAATGATGCAGCATTTAGATGACTTAGTTGCAATGGGTTATCCTGTTTTGTTAGCTACTTCACGTAAATCAATGATTGGTAATGTCTTAAAGCTACCAGTTGAGGAGCGTTTAGAAGGAACAGGAGCAACGGTTGTTTACGGTATTGAAAAAGGCTGCCATATGATTCGTGTGCATGATGTAAAGGAAATGGCGCGAGCTACACATATGGCTGATATTTTAGTTGGTAAGCGTATTTTTAAGGAGGAAGAGTGATGGACTATATTCATTTAAAGGATATGCAGTTTTACGGCTATCATGGTGTGTTAGCAGCGGAAACAACACTCGGTCAACGCTTCCGTGCCAATGTTTCACTTGCTGTAGATATGACAAAGGCTGGAGAGACTGATGACTTAAATCATACGGTAAACTATGCAGAGGTTTATGCGTTATGCCGTGACATCGTAGAAGGAGAGCCGTTCAAGCTTATTGAAGCACTTGTATCCAAAATAGCAAACAGTATTTTAGAGACATACTCAGAAAAGGTTAAGGGTGTTCGCGTGGAGCTTATTAAACCAGACCCGCCAATCCATGGTTATTATAAAGAAGTATCGGTAGAGGTAACGAGAGGTGATTTCTAATGAATGATGTGTATTTATCAATCGGCACAAATATGGGAGATCGATTTGAAAACTTACAAGATGCTGTTACCCTTTTAAAGGGCAAAGAGGAAATTGAAGTTGTACACATTTCTTCTGTTTATGAAACAGCTGCTGTAGGCTACACTGACCAAGCAGATTTTTTAAATATTGCTGTTAATATTAAAACGAGTTATTCATCTTCCGATATGCTGAAAATTTGCCAATGGGTTGAAAGTGAACTTGGGCGTGTTCGTGAATTTCGATGGGGCCCTCGAATCATAGACCTTGACATTCTACTGTACAATCACGAAAATATTGAAACAGAGAGCTTAATTGTTCCACATCCAAGAATGTTCGAGCGAGCTTTCGTATTAGTACCACTAATAGAAATTACGCCTGCACCAGTTGGAAAACAACTGCAAAGGGCGCATGATATAATGCAACAGATGGATTGTGAAAAAGAAGGCGTAAATTTATGGCTTGCATCAGCAGAGCTAAAAATTATGCAGTCTGTTAATTAAGTTTCTAATCTGGTAGTCAAAGATTATTGCTGAATGGATTGCCTATAACTTATGTCAGTGGGTATCCGAACATCCGGTTAAAGCCTATGGACGCAGTTATACCGAGGCATAATTGATTTGCATAGCATTAACGATAGATATTTATATAGAGGAAAGTTGAAAACCTCTAGAAGGAGGAAAACAACGTTGAGTCAGACAACTGAGAAGCCGTTTCAAATTGGCGATATAGTTATGGACAACCGTGTCGTATTAGCACCAATGGCAGGAATCTGTAACTCTGCTTTCCGTTTAACTGTTAAGGAGTTCGGAGCAGGGCTAGTATATGCAGAAATGATTAGTGATAAAGGGATTGTCCAGAAGAATGCAAAAACACTAGGCATGCTTTATATCGATGAGCGTGAAAATCCACTTTCATTGCAAATTTTTGGTGGTGATAAGACAACTCTAGTGGAAGCGGCCAAGTATGTAGATGAAAACACAACTGCAGATATTATCGATATTAATATGGGTTGCCCAGTTAATAAGATTATTAAATGTGAAGCGGGTGCCCGTTTACTTTTAGATCCGAATAAATTATATGAAATGGTAGCAGCTGTTGTAGATGCAGTAAAAAAACCTGTCAGCGTAAAAATGCGTATTGGTTGGGATGACGAGCATATCTTTGCTGTTGAGAACGCACAAGCTGCCGAACGTGCTGGTGCTTCAGCGGTAGCTGTTCACGGACGTACACGTGTACAAATGTACGAAGGAAAAGCAAATTGGGATTACATTCGTCAAGTGAAAGAAAATGTGAAAATTCCTGTGCTTGGTAATGGTGATGTAGAAACTCCTCAAGATGCAAAACGTATGCTTGATACTACTGGGGTGGATGCGGTAATGATTGGACGCGCGGCTTTAGGTAATCCATGGATGATTTATCGTACAGTTCAATACCTTGAAACTGGTGAGCTAAAGGAAGAACCAAGTGTACGTGAAAAAATTGATGTGTGCTTGCTTCACTTTGAACGCCTTATGCAATTAAAGGGAGAATCTGTGGCGGTACGTGAAATGCGTAAACATGCTTCGTGGTATTTAAAAGGTATTCGTGGTAATGGTAAAG
Organism: Lysinibacillus xylanilyticus; assembly: GCF_001183605.1. GTDB lineage: Bacteria > Bacillota > Bacilli > Bacillales_A > Planococcaceae > Lysinibacillus > Lysinibacillus xylanilyticus. Next base: position 57,146 of record NZ_LFXJ01000007.1, read on the forward strand.
CGCGTAAAGCGATTAACCAAACGGAAACTGCGGTAGAGCTTCGTGCGCTATTAAATGGAATTGCACAAGACTATGAAGAGTTTGAATCTAAATTAATAGTACCAGAAGCGAAACAATTAATTCTTTAATTTCTTTCAGCAATTTTTTTCGGTAGCGACAGCTACAATTATGCGAAGGCTAAAGAGGCGTCTCGATGTTCGTGTTGAGACGTCTCTTTTTTTGCTAACATCAATTTTTAGAATTATTAATCATTTCTTCTCTTATGGAAATTAAAACGAAACAGATGATTACAGCAATAAAATTGTGTACAATAGAAATATTATGGACGTAAACGCAACGCGGACAATTTAATAAGGAGTGAAACAAGTGTCAAACATAGAAGAATTAAATGATCAGCTTTTGGTGAGACGCCAAAAAATGACGGCTATTCGAGAAAATGGTCAAGATCCATTTGGTAGTCGTTTTGAACGTACGCATTTATCAACAGAAGTACGTGAACAATTTGCAGATCAAACGAAAGAGCAGCTAGAAGAAAACCTTCAAGAAGTAATTATTGCGGGTCGTATTATGACGAAACGTGGTAAGGGGAAAGCTGGCTTTGCACATATTCAAGATTTAGGTGGCCAAATTCAAATTTACGTTCGTCAGGATCATGTTGGCGAAGAAGCATATGAATTATTTAAACAAGCTGACCTAGGCGATATCGTAGGGATTCGTGGTAATGTATTCCGAACACAAGTAGGAGAGCTTTCAGTAAAAGCTGAAGGATTTACATTCCTATCAAAAGCTTTACGCCCTATGCCTGAAAAGTTCCATGGCTTACAAGATGTTGAGCAACGTTACCGTCAACGTTATTTAGATTTAATGACGAATGAGGATAGTAAAACAACATTCATTACACGTTCTAAAATTATCCGTGCTATTCGCAATCATTTAGATAATGCAGGATATTTAGAAGTAGAAACACCAATGCTTCATACAATTGCTGGTGGTGCGGCGGCTCGTCCGTTTATAACACACCATAATGCACTTGATATGGAATTATATATGCGTATTGCAATCGAGCTGCATTTGAAACGTCTAATTGTTGGTGGACTAGAGAAAGTATATGAAATTGGTCGTGTTTTCCGAAATGAAGGGATTTCAACACGCCACAACCCTGAATTCACAATGATAGAGCTGTATGAAGCTTATGCGGATTACAAAGATATTATGTCTCTAACTGAAAACCTTATTGCTCATGTAGCTCAAGAGGTTTTAGGTACTACTACAGTTCAATACGGTGAAGATGAAATTAATCTTGCTGTAGGATGGAAACGAGTTCATATGGTAGATGCAGTAAAAGAAGCTACAGGTGTAGACTTCTGGCAACCTATGACTAAGGAACAAGCTCAAGCGCTTGCTAAAGAGCATGGAGTAGAAGTTAAAGAAACGCATGAAGTAGGGCATATTATTAATGAGTTCTTCGAACAAAAGATTGAGGAGACTCTTGTTCAGCCTACTTTTGTTTATGGTCATCCAGTAGAAATCTCACCTCTAGCAAAGAAAAATCCAGAGGACGAGCGTTTCACAGACCGATTCGAACTATTTATCGTTCGACGCGAGCATGCCAATGCCTTTACAGAACTAAATGATCCTATTGACCAACGTGAGCGCTTTGAAGCGCAGTTAGCTGAAAAAGCAGCTGGTAATGATGAAGCACACGAAATGGACAATGATTTCATTGAAGCATTAGAATACGGTATGCCTCCAACAGGTGGGTTAGGTATTGGTATCGACCGTTTAATCATGCTTCTTACAAATTCACCATCAATTCGCGACGTATTATTATTCCCAACAATGCGTCATACTACTAAATAGTAGTTTTAACTTCTTTCAGTATTCATCTCCCACCTCTATAGGTGGTGAGATGAACACTGGTTCAAGTTACTTTTCATCGGGTATACAAACATCCGCTGAAATAGAGGAACTCAGTCTAAGAACGCCACGTCCTGTGGCAACGACTGAGTAACCAACTTCGTGTTGGCCTAAAGCCCATTCCGGACGCAATTATGCCGAGGCATAATTAATAAGGACGTAGCACGACTACTACTAGGGATAAAAAGCGGTAGTCTAACTAGAAAAAGAAAGCTTTATTAAAAGGTTATCTTGCAAAACAGGAGTCGAGGTGTAGAAGAAGCACTAAGACTCCTGTTTTGCATCTTCTGCAATGAAATAGTAAATATTTATAAGTTTAAATTAGAAAGAATTACGTAGAGTATTTAAATGATGAATGAATATAAGGTATACTTTTAGAGTTCTATAATTTGCAGATTAAATAGAAATAGACATTATCAAAAGTTTTATTGGAGGCTTATAATGAATTATAAAATCTTTAACAAACAAGTATTTGAACAGGCACAAGTACGCTCGGTTTCAGATGTCCTGTTAACTGAGGAAGAGCTTGAACATGGTATGAAATTGGCGGTTTCTAAGTCAGATCCAACTCTTACTTTATATTTAGTGGATTTAAATGGTCAGAAGAAATTCGATGTCCGTTGGGATGATTCCTCTGAAATTTTCACCGGCTGGTATTCGGCGTGGGATAATTTCACTTGGTGCCTAGATGTAGCTGATAAAGAAAATAATTAAAATTGGTTGATTTTTTAGTTTAAAAACTTCCAATTTTGAATACCGCTTTTGAAAAGGGAACATATTATTGTATCTTACTTATGATTTCTTTATTCTTGTTTTCTGTAGCGGAACAATAAAGTTAAAAAGTAACAACCATGAGTAAGTAGGAGTCGAGGTGCGGCAGAACCACTTTGGCTCCTTTTTTTCGTGGTTGAGTATTTGTTAGGCAATGGCGCATTCCAGTGTGTATTTGATATCTTTGATGCTTTACCAAGGGAAGCTTTAGAAAGTATTTTTGAAAAAGGACTTATTTTGAAACTCTTCTTATTTAGTTTGTTGAGATTTATGAGAAAGAAATGTATAGTAAAACAAATAAAGTGATAGCTAGAAGATTATAAGAATCATTTAGTGCTCGAAAAATCATAAAATAGCTCACTAATTCTATATTTATAAAAAAAGATATTTTTATAGCAAAAAACACTTGCGGTTATACTGGAATCATGATAAATTATTACTTGTCGTTAAGACGACGCAAGAAACGAAACGGATTCAAAAAACATTAAATAAAGATGTTGACATTGAAATCGTAGAGTGATATTATATAAGAGTTGTTGCTTTTGAAGAAGTGAAAAAAACTTCTAAAAAAGAGTTGACAACGAAAACGAAAAAATGTTATACTATAAAAGTTGTTGAAACAAAACAACAACGAAATGAACCTTGAAAACTGAACAAGCAAAACGTAATCAATAAAGTTTTTAGTAGCTAACCTTGAGTTAGTGAACAAAACAAAATTTTGGACATCAAACATGATGCCAGCAAAACAATTTGAGCTAATCAAATTTCTTTTTATGGAGAGTTTGATCCTGGCTCAGGACGAACGCTGGCGGCGTGCCTAATACATGCAAGTCGAGCGAACAGAGAAGGAGCTTGCTCCTTTGACGTTAGCGGCGGACGGGTGAGTAACACGTGGGCAACCTACCCTATAGTTTGGGATAACTCCGGGAAACCGGGGCTAATACCGAATAATCTGTTTCACTTCATGGTGAAACACTGAAAGACGGTTTCGGCTGTCGCTATAGGATGGGCCCGCGGCGCATTAGCTAGTTGGTGAGGTAACGGCTCACCAAGGCGACGATGCGTAGCCGACCTGAGAGGGTGATCGGCCACACTGGGACTGAGACACGGCCCAGACTCCTACGGGAGGCAGCAGTAGGGAATCTTCCACAATGGGCGAAAGCCTGATGGAGCAACGCCGCGTGAGTGAAGAAGGTTTTCGGATCGTAAAACTCTGTTGTAAGGGAAGAACAAGTACAGTAGTAACTGGCTGTACCTTGACGGTACCTTATTAGAAAGCCACGGCTAACTACGTGCCAGCAGCCGCGGTAATACGTAGGTGGCAAGCGTTGTCCGGAATTATTGGGCGTAAAGCGCGCGCAGGCGGTCCTTTAAGTCTGATGTGAAAGCCCACGGCTCAACCGTGGAGGGTCATTGGAAACTGGGGGACTTGAGTGCAGAAGAGGAAAGTGGAATTCCAAGTGTAGCGGTGAAATGCGTAGAGATTTGGAGGAACACCAGTGGCGAAGGCGACTTTCTGGTCTGTAACTGACGCTGAGGCGCGAAAGCGTGGGGAGCAAACAGGATTAGATACCCTGGTAGTCCACGCCGTAAACGATGAGTGCTAAGTGTTAGGGGGTTTCCGCCCCTTAGTGCTGCAGCTAACGCATTAAGCACTCCGCCTGGGGAGTACGGTCGCAAGACTGAAACTCAAAGGAATTGACGGGGGCCCGCACAAGCGGTGGAGCATGTGGTTTAATTCGAAGCAACGCGAAGAACCTTACCAGGTCTTGACATCCCGTTGACCACTGTAGAGATATGGTTTTCCCTTCGGGGACAACGGTGACAGGTGGTGCATGGTTGTCGTCAGCTCGTGTCGTGAGATGTTGGGTTAAGTCCCGCAACGAGCGCAACCCTTGATCTTAGTTGCCATCATTTAGTTGGGCACTCTAAGGTGACTGCCGGTGACAAACCGGAGGAAGGTGGGGATGACGTCAAATCATCATGCCCCTTATGACCTGGGCTACACACGTGCTACAATGGACGATACAAACGGTTGCCAACTCGCGAGAGGGAGCTAATCCGATAAAGTCGTTCTCAGTTCGGATTGTAGGCTGCAACTCGCCTACATGAAGCCGGAATCGCTAGTAATCGCGGATCAGCATGCCGCGGTGAATACGTTCCCGGGCCTTGTACACACCGCCCGTCACACCACGAGAGTTTGTAACACCCGAAGTCGGTGGGGTAACCTTTTGGAGCCAGCCGCCGAAGGTGGGATAGATGATTGGGGTGAAGTCGTAACAAGGTAGCCGTATCGGAAGGTGCGGCTGGATCACCTCCTTTCTAAGGATATTTTCGGAATACAAACCTAGGGTTTGTAAGATTACGTTTTGCGTTCAGTTTTGAAGGTTCATCATAGAATGAAATACTTCAAAACTTGTTCTTTGAAAACTGGATAAAACGACATTGAAATTGTAACAAACACATTTATTTTTTAAGTTTTTTTATAGGCTTAATAACTTGGTTAAGTTATTAAGGGCGCACGGCGAATGCCTTGGCACTAGGAGCCGATGAAGGACGGCACTAACACCGATATGCTTCGGGGAGCTGTAAGTGAGCTTTGATCCGGAGATTTCCGAATGGGGGAACCCACTACGTTTAATCGCGTAGTATCTTGACGTGAATACATAGCGTCTTGATGGCAGACCCAGGGAACTGAAACATCTAAGTACCTGGAGGAAGAGAAAGAAAAATCGATTCCCTGAGTAGCGGCGAGCGAAACGGGAAGAGCCCAAACCAAGAGGCTTGCCTCTTGGGGTTGTAGGACACTCTATACGGAGTTACAAAAGAGCGAGTTAGATGAAGCGACTTGGAAAGGTCCGCCAGAGCAGGTAAAAGCCCTGTAGTCGAAAGTTCGTTCTCTCCTGAGTGGATCCTGAGTACGGCGGAACACGTGAAATTCCGTCGGAATCCGGGAGGACCATCTCCCAAGGCTAAATACTACCTAGTGACCGATAGTGAACCAGTACCGTGAGGGAAAGGTGAAAAGCACCCCGGAAGGGGAGTGAAATAGATCCTGAAACCGTGTGCCTACAAGTAGTTAGAGCCCGTTAATGGGTGATAGCGTGCCTTTTGTAGAATGAACCGGCGAGTTACGATTACGTGCGAGGTTAAGCTTTAGAAGGCGGAGCCGCAGCGAAAGCGAGTCTGAATAGGGCGAATTAGTACGTGGTCGTAGACCCGAAACCAGGTGATCTACCCATGTCCAGGGTGAAGGTGAGGTAACACTTACTGGAGGCCCGAACCCACGCACGTTGAAAAGTGCGGGGATGAGGTGTGGGTAGCGGAGAAATTCCAATCGAACTTGGAGATAGCTGGTTCTCTCCGAAATAGCTTTAGGGCTAGCCTCGTGATGAGAATACTGGAGGTAGAGCACTGTTTGGACTAGGGGGCCATCCCGGTTTACCGAATTCAGACAAACTCCGAATGCCAGATATTTATACACGGGAGTCAGACTGCGAGTGATAAGATCCGTAGTCAAAAGGGAAACAGCCCAGACCACCAGCTAAGGTCCCAAAGTAATCGTTAAGTGGAAAAGGATGTGGCGTTGCACAGACAACCAGGATGTTGGCTTAGAAGCAGCCATCATTTAAAGAGTGCGTAATAGCTCACTGGTCGAGTGACGCTGCGCCGAAAATGTATCGGGGCTAAACGATTCACCGAAGCTGTGGATTGACATCTACGATGTCAGTGGTAGGAGAGCGTTCTAAGTGCGTTGAAGTCAGACCGGAAGGACTGGTGGAGCGCTTAGAAGTGAGAATGCCGGTATGAGTAGCGAAAGACGGGTGAGAATCCCGTCCACCGTATGACTAAGGTTTCCTGAGGAAGGCTCGTCCGCTCAGGGTTAGTCGGGACCTAAGCCGAGGCCGATAGGCGTAGGCGATGGACAACAGGTTGATATTCCTGTACCACCTCCTCACCGTTTGAGAAATGGGGGGACGCAGTAGGATAGGGTAAGCGCGCTGTTGGATATGCGCGTCCAAGCAGTAAGGCGTGTGTGTAGGCAAATCCGCACACTATAACGTTGAGCTGTGATGGCGAGTCCGTATGGACGAAGTTCCTGATTTCACACTGCCAAGAAAAGCCTCTATCGAGGTGAGAGGTGCCCGTACCGCAAACCGACACAGGTAGTCGAGGAGAGAATCCTAAGGTGTGCGAGAGAACTCTCGTTAAGGAACTCGGCAAAATGACCCCGTAACTTCGGGAGAAGGGGTGCTCTTGAGCGTGCAAGCGCATGAGAGCCGCAGTGAATAGGCCCAGGCGACTGTTTAGCAAAAACACAGGTCTCTGCAAAACCGTAAGGTGACGTATAGGGGCTGACGCCTGCCCGGTGCTGGAAGGTTAAGAGGAGTGGTTAGCGCAAGCGAAGCTGCGAATTGAAGCCCCAGTAAACGGCGGCCGTAACTATAACGGTCCTAAGGTAGCGAAATTCCTTGTCGGGTAAGTTCCGACCCGCACGAAAGGCGTAACGATCTGGGCACTGTCTCAACGAGAGACTCGGTGAAATTATAGTACCTGTGAAGATGCAGGTTACCCGCGACAGGACGGAAAGACCCCGTGGAGCTTTACTGTAGCCTGATATTGAATTTTGGTACAACTTGTACAGGATAGGTAGGAGCCAGAGATCTCGGAGCGCCAGCTTCGAAGGAGGCGTCGGTGGGATACTACCCTGGTTGTATTGAAATTCTAACCCATGCCCCTTAGCGGGGCAGGAGACAGTGTCAGGCGGACAGTTTGACTGGGGCGGTCGCCTCCTAAAAGGTAACGGAGGCGCCCAAAGGTTCCCTCAGAATGGTTGGAAATCATTCGTAGAGTGTAAAGGCATAAGGGAGCTTGACTGCGAGACCTACAAGTCGAGCAGGGTCGAAAGACGGGCTTAGTGATCCGGTGGTTCCGCATGGAAGGGCCATCGCTCAACGGATAAAAGCTACCCCGGGGATAACAGGCTTATCTCCCCCAAGAGTCCACATCGACGGGGAGGTTTGGCACCTCGATGTCGGCTCATCGCATCCTGGGGCTGTAGTCGGTCCCAAGGGTTGGGCTGTTCGCCCATTAAAGCGGTACGCGAGCTGGGTTCAGAACGTCGTGAGACAGTTCGGTCCCTATCCGTCGTGGGCGTAGGAAATTTGAGAGGAGCTGTCCTTAGTACGAGAGGACCGGGATGGACACACCGCTGGTGTACCAGTTGTCTTGCCAAAGGCATCGCTGGGTAGCTATGTGTGGACGGGATAAGTGCTGAAAGCATCTAAGCATGAAGCCCCCCTCAAGATGAGATTTCCCATTACGCAAGTAAGTAAGATCCCTCAAAGACGATGAGGTAGATAGGTTCGAGGTGGAAGTGTGGTGACACATGGAGCTGACGAATACTAATCGATCGAGGACTTAACCAAAATGTTTGAAACATTCAATGCACCGTTTATCCAGTTTTGAAAGAATAAGAAAGTTTTTTTAAAAAAAGCTTGCAATTATAACGAAATGTGTTATAATAAATCTTGTCTTTAAAATAGTCTAGTGATGATGGCAAAGA
>NZ_LFXJ01000001.1:0-3679 GCF_001183605.1 Lysinibacillus xylanilyticus
TGAGAGTAGGACGTCGCTAGGCAATATAAACAGTCAGCTAAGTGCTGGCTGTTTTTTTATTGTTTACCGACAGAAGACTCACGTCAAGGGATGAGAAGGGTGTAGCCCAATGAGTAAGTCTGATATGGTGTAATCCATTGAAAATAAAGCAGACTTTTAACAACTTAATTAATACAAATTTTAATATACTCCAATTAACAAAAAAGGAAATAAGATAGGGAATATGCGTAAACGCAATATTTTTATAACAGTTGCTGTTCTTATTACATCCATTATCTTGATGGGGCTAGATGTATATGAAAACAAAGAACGAGAAGCCCTTGCTAAAGCTGAAGCTGAAAGAATTTATACAATATCGGACATTTTAAAAGATGCAGATGTTCAATAAAAAAACAACTTTAAACATCCGTACAGTTGTATCGACGCCACTAGAGCCTCTTCTTAAATCAAATGTCGAGAACGAAGAACAGTAAAAACGAATAATGAGTGCAATAAACAACTTGCAATTAAAGCAAATAAAAGATATCACTTCGTTAAACGATGTTGATTATCTTATCAACATGAAATTGAATAAAGAATATACGTTACACGTATATGAAAAGAAAAAACAAATATACTTTATAGATTTAAGCGACTCAACTAAAGTAGATGATGAATATCTTTATAACTACACGATTCTAAACGGTGATGAATTTTTCGATGCTTTAAAGGACATCATTCAATAACAAAAAACCTCCTGTTATACAAGCAGGTTTTTTAATTTGTACAAAACCTTGACGTTTTTTGTACGCTGCCTTAATTACAGCAGCAGCTTTTAAAGAACCACTAGACTGGTCTTTTAACAAGTTGTTAAAGCTGTTTTGTTTTTAATACGTACAATTCCGTCTACGTATTCAACTGATAGTGAATACCCTTCTACTTTTGTTGTTATGAATGCCATATTGCATCTCTCCTTAATGTTTTATCGTCTTAAATTCTGTAAAGGGAGATTTGCAATCAAAGTAACAACCTAAATTAAAAAAAGATAAAAAAATGAAAACATTTAATTTCTAATCTATTACTCTTATTTGGCACATTTGTTTTACTGGGGGCTTTCGCTTATCGGTTAGTGATTACTTCTGATATACCTGTTTCATATGCAATAGATGAAGCCATTACTTTACACGTACTCATATTTATTTCTACACTGTTTTATATTTGTGGCTCAATTAGTGGTTTTCTAAATGCCATTCGTTACACTGTAATAGCTGTAATAACGCTATTTACGGTGCTGAACATCTATCTTCTAGATACGGATACGGAATATTTCAATGCTTCATACGCTCAAATAGCCATAGCATTTATATTGCACCCATTGTTAGTTATTTTGGTAAATATTTTTATGCAATTAAAAACAAGATTAACCGATTAAGGTTGTCCTTGTTTTTTTTTATAAAATTAAATGTTAAAAAAGGCCTCGCACCCATCTATTTAAAGAGCCATTTCTTGACCCCCTACAAAACGGCTATATAACAACATTTTACTGTAAATAGACTAAAAAGGTGAAGGACTACCCCTACACCCATAAATGAACTGTTACATCTGGATCGTTGGCAAGTTCTTGTCGAGTCCCCTCAAACCATTCAAAGCTCTCAGAGATAAAAAAGGATTAGGCTCTGTATACAGTGCTTAATCCTTTTTTATTTAATAGATGGTATTCAAAGAGCTGTAGAAATTCGACATAAACCTGTATTTTTAGTTCTAATTGTTGTTACTAGTTCTTATAATGTAAAGATTATTTGAAAAAGGAGAGGGAATTTTGTGGATTGATGGTGTTTTTTCTGGTGGTGGTTTGAAGGGGTTTGCGCTAGTCGGGGCGTATCAAGTACTAGAAGCTGAAAATTTTCGCTTTAAACGGGTAGCTGGAACGAGCGCTGGGGCCATATTAGCTGCTTTTATTGCTGCAGGATATAGCGGGAAAGAAATCCAAACTATGTTGGAAGAGTTGGATGTACCTTCATTACTAGATCCAAGGAAAACAATATTACCTTTCCCATTCATGAAGTGGGTTAATGTTTATCACCATTTAGGTTTATATAAAGGAAAAGCATTAGAAAAATGGTTTTTTCAGAAGTTGGCTGCAAAAGGGGTTTATACATTCGGAGATTTACCAAACGATTCATTAAAATTAGTGGCTTCGGATTTAACAAATGGCAGAATGATAGTTTTACCAGATGATTTACAAAAATATCATATCGAAGCTAGGAATTTTTCTGTAGCAAGTGCTTTACGTATGAGTTGTGGTATACCTTTTTTCTTTGAACCTGTTACATTAAAAACAGGGAAAGGGGATTCAGTTATTGTAGATGGCGGGGTATTGAGTAATTTTCCGTTATGGGTATTTGATGATAGAGAAGGACGCAAAGTGCGACCGATTATAGGGCTTAAATTGAGTAGACGTAGAGAAGAACAACACCCACATGAAATTAAAAATGGATTAAATTTATTTGAAGCTTTATTTTCTACTATGAAAGATGCTCATGATGAAAGATATATTTCAAGACGGCATGAACGAGATATTATTTTTATTCCTGTTGATGATTATAGCGCCACACAATTTGATTTAGATGAAGAGACTAAAGAAACGCTTTTAGAAATAGGGAGAAACCGCACTATTCAATTTTTAAAATCATGGCCAAGGTTTAGGTTATGAAACTTTTAAAAAAAACGGATAAGACTATTGACGTTCTATAAAGTGGGTGGTATTATATAAAAGTTGCTGTTGAACACACAGCTAGAACAATATGAAAATAAAATAACTGTTTGACATTCTGTATGAAACATGTTATTATATAAAAGTTAGCTCTTAACAAAGAGATAACGATTGCAAATGAACCTTGAAAACTGAACAAGCAAAACGTAATCAATAAAGTTTTTAATAGCTAACCTTGAGTTAGTGAACAAAACAAAATTTTGGACATCAAACATGATGCCAGCAAAACAATTTGAGCTAATCAAATTTCTTTTATGGAGAGTTTGATCCTGGCTCAGGACGAACGCTGGCGGCGTGCCTAATACATGCAAGTCGAGCGAACAGAGAAGGAGCTTGCTCCTTTGACGTTAGCGGCGGACGGGTGAGTAACACGTGGGCAACCTACCCTATAGTTTGGGATAACTCCGGGAAACCGGGGCTAATACCGAATAATCTGTTTCATTTCATGGTGAAACACTGAAAGACGGTTTCGGCTGTCGCTATAGGATGGGCCCGCGGCGCATTAGCTAGTTGGTGAGGTAACGGCTCACCAAGGCAACGATGCGTAGCCGACCTGAGAGGGTGATCGGCCACACTGGGACTGAGACACGGCCCAGACTCCTACGGGAGGCAGCAGTAGGGAATCTTCCACAATGGGCGAAAGCCTGATGGAGCAACGCCGCGTGAGTGAAGAAGGTTTTCGGATCGTAAAACTCTGTTGTAAGGGAAGAACAAGTACAGTAGTAACTGGCTGTACCTTGACGGTACCTTATTAGAAAGCCACGGCTAACTACGTGCCAGCAGCCGCGGTAATACGTAGGTGGCAAGCGTTGTCCGGAATTATTGGGCGTAAAGCGCGCGCAGGCGGTCCTTTAAGTCTGATGTGAAAGCCCACGGCTCAACCGTGGAGGGTCATTGGAAACTGGGGGACTTGAGTGCAGAAGAGGA
>NZ_LFXJ01000001.1:6966-38464 GCF_001183605.1 Lysinibacillus xylanilyticus
GGGAGGTTTGGCACCTCGATGTCGGCTCATCGCATCCTGGGGCTGTAGTCGGTCCCAAGGGTTGGGCTGTTCGCCCATTAAAGCGGTACGCGAGCTGGGTTCAGAACGTCGTGAGACAGTTCGGTCCCTATCCGTCGTGGGCGTAGGAAATTTGAGAGGAGCTGTCCTTAGTACGAGAGGACCGGGATGGACACACCGCTGGTGTACCAGTTGTCTTGCCAAAGGCATCGCTGGGTAGCTATGTGTGGACGGGATAAGTGCTGAAAGCATCTAAGCATGAAGCCCCCCTCAAGATGAGATTTCCCATTACGCAAGTAAGTAAGATCCCTCAAAGACGATGAGGTAGATAGGTTCGAGGTGGAAGTGTGGTGACACATGGAGCTGACGAATACTAATCGATCGAGGACTTAACCAAAATGTTTGAAACATTCAATGCACCGTTTATCCAGTTTTGAAAGAATAATTTCTTTTAACTAAATAGGTCTAGTGATGATGGCAAAGAGGTCACACCCGTTCCCATACCGAACACGGGAGTTAAGCTCTTTAGCGCCGATGGTAGTTGGGGGCTTCCCCCTGTTAGAGTAGGACGTCGCTAGGCAATATAAACAGTCAGCTGAGTGCTGGCTGTTTTTTTTATGAAAAACCTTAATAATTAATCAATAATTCCACAAAACTTGTTTAAAATAAGACAGAGCTTAACTAACATTTATATTAAATGTAGAAGAAATTAAAAAAAGGCTATATTTTTCTTAGTGTAAAAAAGAGCGAAAAGACTATCTGTGTTGTCATCTTGAAAAATCTGAATTGTCTTTCTTTTATAAGTTTCTTGACAGTAGCTTAGCACGTTGTTAATCTTACAATTAATATTCTTTTAACTATAGGAGGACGTTACGAAAATGTGGGAAACTAAATTTGCCAAAGAAGGTCTAACTTTTGATGATGTATTATTAGTACCAGCGCACTCAGAAGTATTACCGAAAGATGTTGATTTATCAGTTCAACTAACACCGAAGATTAAATTAAATATTCCAATGGTCAGCGCAGGCATGGATACAGTTACAGAATCTAAAATGGCAATTGCTATGGCACGTCAAGGCGGTATCGGTATTATCCATAAGAACATGTCGATCGATGAGCAGGCTGAGCAAGTAGAAAAAGTAAAACGTTCTGAAAATGGTGTTATTACAAACCCATTCTTCTTAACTCCGACTCACCAAGTTTTCGATGCTGAGCATTTAATGGGCAAATACCGAATTTCTGGTGTACCGATTGTTGATAGCATGGAAAACCAAAAATTAGTAGGGATCATTACAAACCGCGACTTACGTTTCATTTCTGACTATTCTTTAAAAATTGAAGATGTTATGACAAAAGAAGATTTAATTACAGCTCCTGTTGGAACGACTCTAGAGGATGCTGAAAAGATTCTTCAACAATATAAAATCGAAAAGTTACCAATTGTAGATGAAGAAGGTAAACTAACTGGATTAATTACAATTAAGGATATTGAGAAGGTAATTGAGTTCCCTAACGCTGCAAAAGACATACATGGCCGTTTATTAGTAGGGGCAGCAGTTGGTGTTTCAAAAGATACGATGATACGTATTGAAAAGCTTGTTGAAGCACAAGTAGACATCGTAGTAATCGATACAGCTCACGGTCATTCTGAAGGTGTATTACAAACAATTCGCTCTATCCGTGAATCTTATCCAGAGCTTGAAATTATCGCTGGTAACGTGGCAACTGCTGAAGGTGCACGCGCATTATTTGAAGCTGGAGCAGATGTAGTGAAAGTTGGTATTGGCCCAGGATCTATTTGTACTACTCGTGTCGTAGCAGGTGTAGGTGTACCACAAATTACAGCTGTTTACGATTGTGCAACAGTAGCTCGTGAGCTTGGTAAAGCAATAATTGCTGATGGAGGCATTAAATACTCAGGAGACATCGTTAAAGCTCTAGCAGCTGGTGGTAACGTTGTAATGCTTGGTTCACTTCTTGCAGGTACTTCTGAATCTCCTGGTGAAACTGAAATCTTCCAAGGTCGTCGCTTCAAGGTTTACCGTGGTATGGGTTCAATTGGAGCTATGGAAAAAGGTTCAAAAGATCGTTACTTCCAAGAGGATGCAAAAAAATTAGTACCTGAGGGTATTGAAGGTCGTCTTCCATACAAAGGACCACTAGCAGATACAATTTATCAACTAATCGGTGGTGTTCGTGCAGGTATGGGTTATTGCGGTTCAGCAAGCCTTGAATTTTTACGTGAAAATGCTCAATTTATTCGTATGACAGGTGCAGGTCTACGTGAATCTCATCCACATGATGTACAAATCACAAAAGAATCACCAAACTATTCGATGTAATATATTACTAGCAACCTTTATGCTCTCGAATCGTCTACAAAGATGACACGAGAGCATTTTTTTTATGATAGAGAGTGCGCACGGACATTACTATATATGATAAAATGTCGAGGACAAGAATATTTTTTGGAGGGTTTAAAAGGTGAAAAAGACAATGAACACTGTCATTCGCTTACTCCTAATTCCTGTTTTGTTATTTAGTGTTTTAGCAGGTATTCCGGCGAAGGCAAATGCAGAAACAGATTTAGGACTACACGTGGATGCTGCAATTTTAATTGACGCAGATTCAGGAAAAATTTTATATGAACAAAATGCAGATACTTCACTAGGTATTGCAAGTATGACAAAAATGATGACTGAATACCTGTTATTAGATGCAATTGATGCAGGTACAGTTAAATGGGATCAAGAATATCACGTAACTGATTATACGTATAAAATGTCTCAAAACCGTGCATTAAGTAACGTACCATTGCGTAGAGATGGAACTTACAAAATTAAAGAATTATATGAGGCAATGGCAATTTACTCTGCAAATGCTGCTACAGTCGCTATAGCAGAAACAATTGCAGGTACTGAAACTGAGTTTCTAAAGCTAATGAATAAAAAAGCAGAAGAGCTTGGTCTTGAAGGCTATAAATTCGTAAACTCTACTGGTCTTAACAATGCAGATTTATTTGGTATGCAGCCAGCTGGTACTGGACCAAATGATGAAAACGTAATGCCTGCTAAATCTGTAGCTAAATTAGCTTATCATTTACTAAAAGATCATCCAGACGTATTAAAAACGTCTAAAATTGCACAAAAGACGTTCCGTGAAGGTACAGATGATAGCATCCAAATGGTAAACTGGAACTATATGTTGCCAGAATTAGCGTACAAATATGAAGGCGTTGACGGATTAAAAACAGGTACAACAGACTTTGCAGGTCATTGCTTTACAGGTACAGCAGAGCGCAATGGTACACGTTTAATTTCTGTAGTTATGAAGGCTGTAGGAGAGGATCCAAAAAAAGCTCGCTTCGATGAAACAGCTAAATTGTTTAACTATGGTTTCTCACAATTCTCGAAACAAGAAATTATTCCTGCAGACTATAAGTTTAAAGATCAAGAAACAGTAAAAGTTACGAAAGGTAAAGAAAACAAAGTAGCGATTGCTGTTAAAGAACCAATTTCATTTATGGTCAAGTCATCTGAGAAAGATTTATATAAACCTAAACTAGTTTTAGATAAAAAGAGTCTTGAAGCAGAGGTTAAGAAGGGTACCGTTGTCGGAAAGTTAGTTCTTGAACGCTCAGAGGGCACAGATTACGGTTTTATTGACGGTAAGGACCTTAAAGCTGATGTTGTCACTACAGAGGCTGTAGAGCGTGCTGGTGGCATCTCATTATTCTTCCAAGGTGTTGGTAGCTTCTTCGGGAACTTATGGAATGGTATTACTGACTTTGTTGGCGGCTTATTTTAATTCTTTCACGAAAGAAGTTAAAGCCGATTCCGGACGCAATTATGCCGAGGCATAATTGATTAATAATTTAAGCCAAAAGAACACGTAGATGTTTTAAAACATCTTGTGTTCTTTTTCACATTTTTACGCCTTACTGCATACGCTATTAGGCGAAAGGATGTGGCTAAATGTGTGGCATTACAGGATGGGCTAGCTTTCAAAAGGATTTAAGAACAACTAATGGAATTCTAAAGTTAATGACGCAAACGTTAAATAAACGAGGGCCAGATGATGAAAATATTTGGTGTAGTGAGCATATTGCATTTGGCCATCGTCGGCTAGCCGTCATAGATTTAATCGGTGGGAAGCAACCGATGAAGAAAGAACATGATGGTGCAAACTATGTCATTACATATAATGGCGAGCTTTATAATACAGAAGAATTAAGGAAAGAGCTGCAAAATCGAGGGCATCTTTTTACAACACATTCAGATACGGAAGTATTATTAACTGCTTATATTGAATGGAAAGAGCAGTGTGTTGAATTTTTAAATGGAATTTTCGCTTTTGGTATATGGGATGAACAATCACAGTCTCTGTTTTTATGCCGAGACCGGCTAGGTGTAAAGCCTTTATTTTACACAGAACAACAAGACGGCTTACTTTTTGCATCCGAAGTGAAAGCATTATTAGCTCATCCATTGATTAAAACAACCGTTAATACGGAAGGACTTGCAAATATTATGGCTGTAGGACCGTCTAGAACGCCCGGAAAGTCACCTTTTCAGAATATTAGTGAGCTACGTCCAGGATACGCAATGCGTTTCTCTAGAGAGGGTATACGAGTTTGGCAGTATTGGCAGTTACAGAGTAAACATCATGAGGAGTCATTAGAAGAGACGATTGATCATGTCCGTTTTTTACTAACGGATGCTATTGAACGACAGCTTGTTTCAGACGTACCAATCTGTACATTTCTTTCAGGAGGATTAGATTCCAGCATTATTACGGGAATTGCTGCAAACATGTTTCAGCAACAAAATAAAGGCAAACTCCATACGTACTCTATAGACTACGAGGATAATGAACGTTTCTTTAATCCACATGCTTTTCAAACATCAACAGATACGTATTGGATTCAAAAAATGACAGATACCTTTAGTACAACACACCAAGCGGAGGAAATTTCCCAACAGCAATTGATCGATTTCTTAATAGAATCTGTCATCGTTAGAGATTCACCAGGGATGGCAGATGTAGATTCATCGTTATTATGGTTTTGCCGAGAAATTAAAAAGGATTTTACCGTTGCACTATCAGGTGAATGTGCGGATGAAATTTTCGGTGGTTATCCATGGTTTACAGAAACGACTACAGGTTTTCCATGGATTCGTTCATTGTCTGAAAGATCAACAATGTTACAAGAGCGATGGCGTAAGAAATTAAAAGTTGAATCATATGCACAACAGGCTTATTCACAAACAATTGCTGAAGTACCATATCTTGAAGGAGAGAGTATTGAAGAAGTAAGGCAGCGTGAAATGTTTTATTTGAACATGGTATGGTTTATGCAAACATTGCTGGAACGAAAAGACCGTATGAGCATGGGGGCGAGTCTTGAAGTCCGTGTTCCATTTGCAGATCATCGTCTTGTGGAATATACGTGGAATATTCCTTGGGAAATGAAAAATTTAGACGGTATGGAAAAGGGTTTACTTCGTAAGGCCATGCAACATTTATTGCCAGATGAAGTATTATATCGGAAAAAGAATCCGTATCCTAAAACTTATCATCCAGTTTATACAGCGGGCGTTCAAAAATGGCTAAGAGAAATAATGGAGGACAAAAATTCAATTCTTCATGAATTGTTTGAGCGCCAGAAGCTAATAGAGCTAATTGAGTCGGGTGGCAGTTCTTTCAAAGTTCCTTGGTATGGACAATTAATGGCAGGTCCACAGCTTTTAGCTTATCTGGGTCAAATTCATACATGGTTTGATCTTTATAATATCCAGCTAATTGAATCATAATATCAATTTCACCTTGTCGTAATTGTAGCTGTCGCTTCGCTATCGCCACAAAAACATTATGCTGAATGAGATAAAAGAAACAAGAAACACCAATCAACCTTTTAACGTGAGGTTGATTGGTGTTTTTTCTGTATATCCCAACAGTTCATTAGCTTTTCGATAGAAGGTTCAATTTCATGTACAGGTATGCCTCCAAAACCTAGTAAAAATTGAGCTTGCGAAGGCGCTGAGTGATCCAGGCGATAATCAGATAGTGGATAGATTCTGATTTCCGCATTGGAAGCAAGGTGTTGTAATTGCTTTTCAGACAAAGAATGTTGTACATCAAGTAAAATATGCATTCCTGCTTGCTCACCAGTGATATTAATTTGATTAGAATAGTTTTCTAAAATAGAAGTAAGTTTTTCATGCTTTTTTCGATAAATTTTCCTCATTCGATTTAAATGCTTTGCAAAATGGCCGTCACGCATAAAATTAGCTACGATATGTTGATCGAAACGAGGTACTGTTGATGAATAGTAATTAAATACATCATTATAAGTGGCAAGTAGTTTTGGTGGAAGTACAAAATAAGCAACGCGCAAGGACGGCATTAATGATTTTGTAAATGTACTCATATAAATTACTTTATCATTTCGATCTAATGCGTGAAGTGCAGGAATTGGTTTTCCAGTATAACGAAATTCGGAATCGTAATCATCTTCAATAATGTATCGAGAGGAACTTTGTGCTGCCCAATTTAAAGCCTGTGCACGTCTTGTAGCCGATAATACTGCTCCTGTAGGGAATTGGTGTGATGGCGTGATATAAACAACGTCAGCGCTAGTTTTTTCGAGCTCATGAATGACAATTCCTTCATCATCGACCGCAATTGGATAAACTTTTCGTTTATGCTGGGAAAACATACGATGCACAGCTGGATATCCTGGGTTTTCAAGCGCAAAGCAAGTATCGTCACTAAAGAGGCGCAAAATCATTGGTAGAAGCTGTTCTGTTCCTGAACCGATGACAATTTGCTCGGGACTACAAACAACCCCGCGTGATTGAAATAAATAATTAGCAATCTCTGTTCGTAAAGGTAGTTCTCCCTGAGGCTCACCTGTTAGTAATAGTTCCTTTGAGGCATCATCAAAGAGCTCTTTCGCGTATTTCCTCCATGTTTGAAAAGGAAAGGCATCAATATCGATGGAACCAGGGTTAAAATCTATCTTGTACGATTTTTTCTTAGGTTGTTCGTTTAAGGAAGTTACTATGTCTTGCTGAATATACGGAAGCTCGTCAATCTCCTCTACAAAATAACCGATACGAGATTTAGACATAATATAGCCTTCAGCAAGTAGCTGTGCATATGCAATTTCAATAGTCGTTTGAGAAATATTCAAAAAATCGGCTAATTTTCTTTTTGATGGTAATTTTTCTCCTACTGCTATTTTCTTTGTAATAATAGCTTCTTTAATGCCGCTATAAAGCTGATCATAGAGCGGCTTTTCACCATTTTTTTCTAGTTGAAATAATAGCATGTCCATGTGCATTAATTCTCCTGACCTTATGATTATTTTATAAACTGGATATTTTTATATGGTCAATTTCAATTATACTAAATTTCATCATAAAGGTGGAGGTTAGAAATCATGAATCAAACAGGTACAGAATTAGTTAAGCGTGGGATGGCGGAAATGCAAAAGGGTGGCGTCATTATGGATGTTATTAATGCAGAACAGGCGAAAATTGCGGAGGCAGCAGGAGCTGTAGCTGTCATGGCATTAGAACGAGTACCTTCAGACATTCGCAAGGCAGGTGGTGTTGCACGTATGGCGGATCCTCGTATTGTCGAGGAGGTTATGGGGGCTGTATCCATTCCTGTAATGGCTAAAGCACGTATTGGACATATTGTAGAAGCAAGAGTGCTAGAAGCGATGGGTGTCGATTATATTGATGAAAGTGAAGTATTAACTCCAGCAGATGAAGAGTATCATTTATTAAAAAGTGACTACACAGTGCCCTTTGTTTGTGGGTGTCGTGATTTAGGTGAAGCTGCTCGACGCATAGGTGAGGGGGCTTCTATGTTACGAACTAAAGGGGAACCAGGGACTGGTAATATTGTTGAGGCAGTTCGCCATATTCGTAAAGTGAATGCGCAAGTACGTAAGGTAGTTGGTATGACAGAGGATGAAATAATGACAGAGGCTAAATTGCTTGGTGCTCCTTTTGAATTATTAAGAGAAATTAAGCGTCTTGGTCGTTTACCAGTAGTGAATTTTGCAGCAGGTGGAGTTGCCACGCCTGCTGATGCAGCATTAATGATGGAGCTTGGAGCAGACGGTGTATTTGTTGGTTCTGGTATTTTTAAATCGGAGAACCCAGAGAAATTTGCTCGTGCTATTGTTGAGGCTACTACGCATTATAAGGACTACAAGCTAATTGCTGAAATTTCCAAAGAGCTAGGTGTTCCGATGAAAGGCATCGATATTGCACAGCTTAGTCAAAATGAACGTATGCAAGAGCGAGGTTGGTAAGATGAAGCGAATCGGTGTTTTAGCATTACAGGGAGCAGTACGAGAGCATTTACAAATGTTAGAGTCTCTCGGATGCGAAGCGGTCTTAGTAAAACAAAGAGCTGATTTAGAGGATCTTGATGGACTTGTCTTGCCTGGTGGAGAAAGCACGACGATGAGGAAATTGCTGAATCGCTATGAGCTATTGGAGCCAATCCGCACACTTGCAAAGCAAGGCTTACCGATGTTTGGAACATGTGCAGGATTGATTTTATTAGCAAAGGAATTAGTGGATTATGAATCACATTTAGCTGTAATGGATGTGGTAGTTGCACGGAATTCTTATGGACGTCAGGTAGACAGCTTTGAAGTGAAGCTCGACATACCGGAAATAGGTGCTGCCATTCCGGCTGTCTTTATACGTGCGCCACATATTGTTTCCGTAGGTAAAGGTGTTAAAATATTAGCAGAGCATGAAGGGAAAATCGTGTTAGCGAGGGACGGCCATTTCTTAGGCTGTTCCTTCCATCCTGAATTAACATCAGACGCACGTATTCTTGAATATTTTGTATCTTCTATGGTATGACTTGCAAAATCTCACCTCATATAGTACAGTATGGATAAAATTTAAATAACTGAACACGATGATGGGAAGTAGTAGCAAGCACGTTTTTTTTAGAGAGTCAGCGGGTGGTGGAAGCTGATAAAAGCACTTGTGAATCCGTCCTGGAGTTGCGCAGTCGAAGTTAATGAAGTAGGCTGTCGCCGGCTGAAATGCCGTTATGAGATAAGTGGATTAGACAAAGTACAATGTGTCTAGTCAATTAGGGTGGCAACGCGGGTAGCTCTCGTCCCTTTTGGGGATGAGGGCTTTTTTGTGTTTTCTACTAAATATTTTCCCATCATTAAGAATCTACTGGAGGTATGACGATGTTAGATATTAAACGCGTACGCGACAATTTCGCGAAAATTAAAGAAATGTTATTAACACGTAATGAGGATTTAGGAAACTTAGACGACTTTGAACAATTAGATGCAAAGCGTCGTGAATTAATTGCAAAAACAGAAGAGCTTAAAGCTGAACGTAATAAAGTATCTGAGCAAATTTCTATCATGAAGCGTAATAAAGAAAATGCGGATGAAGTTATTGCACGTATGCGTCAGGTTGGCGATGAAATTAAAGAGCTAGATGTCCAATTAAATGATGTAGAAGAGCGCTTTAAAGATATGATGATGCGTTTACCAAACATTCCACATGCATCTGTACCAGTTGGCACAACAGAGGACGATAATGTAGAAGAATATACTTGGGGTGAGATTCCAACATTTGATTTCGACATCAAAGCACACTGGGATATCGCTACAGATTTAAAAATTGTTGACTTTGAACGTGGTGCTAAAGTGACTGGTAGTCGTTTCTTATTCTATCGTGGCCTTGGTGCTCGTTTAGAACGTGCATTAATGACGTTTATGATGGACTTACATGCAGAAGAGCATGGTTATGAAGAAATGTTACCACCTGTAATTGTCAATCGTGATAGTTTAACAGGTACAGGACAACTACCTAAATTTGAAGAAGATGTCTTTAAATTAGATGACACAGATTATTTCATGATTCCAACAGCAGAAGTACCTGTGACGAACTTCTATCGAGATGAAATTTTACCAGTTGAAGCATTACCACAGGGCTTTGCAGCATACAGCGCTTGCTTCCGTTCAGAAGCGGGTTCAGCGGGTCGCGATACACGTGGTTTAATTCGCCAACATCAATTCAACAAAGTAGAGTTGGTACGTTTTGTAAAACCAGAAGAATCTTATGAACAGCTAGAACTATTAACAGGTCATGCAGAAAAAGTACTGCAATTATTAGGGTTACCATACCGCAAACTAAAAATGTGTACAGCTGATTTAGGCTTTACAGCAGCGAAAAAGTACGATTTAGAGGTGTGGATTCCAGCTCAAAATATGTACCGCGAAATCTCTTCATGCTCTAACTTTGAAGATTTCCAAGCACGTCGAGCAAATATTCGCTTCCGTCGTGAGCCAAACGCTAAACCAGAGTATGTACACACATTAAACGGCTCAGGTCTTGCAATCGGCCGTACAGTAGCAGCAATCTTAGAAAACTATCAGCAAGCCGATGGAAGCGTAGTGATTCCTGAAGTATTAAGACCATATATGGGCGGAAAAGAAGTAATTGCGCCAAAGTAAAATGGATCGAAAAATGAAAGAAACTACTGTTGAAAATTTAATCTCAACAGTAGTTTTTATTTTTTAAAAGTAGGTTAGCGAGGTCGAACTCGATGTTTCACAGAGAAATTATGTTCATTAGAAAGCAAGTAAATAACGCCCTCTATAAAGCCTATAAATGCTGGAATGTATGTCCAGAAGAAGATGAGGTACAATATACCTTGTCCAATTTTCCCTAAGTAAAATTTATGGATTCCGATTCCACCTAAAAAGATAGCAAGTACCCCTGCTACAGTTTTATTTTTTATAGGCCAAGAAGGGTCGATCCCATCATACATAAATGCTTGTTGTGGCTGTGTTTGATAGACAGGTTGAGGCTGTTGTTGATAAACTGGTTCTGGTTGTTGCGCAACTTTCTGTTTATTACTGAAATTGAATTTTTCACCACAATATTTACATTGAGCTAATTCAACATCAGCAGGTGCACCACATTGGGGACAGGCAACATTGTTCATATTAAATTCTCCTAATCGATTATTATTGTTTTTATGCATCTCTTTTTAGACATTATTTTTTCTTTAAAGTGATAACCAGTTATTGAATTCATTTAACTTGAGCGCCGCAGTTATTACAGAATTTCGAAGTAATATCTAGTTCTTGCCCACATGAACAAACCGGTTTAAGTAAACTATTTCCACAAGAGCTACAGAATTTTGATGATTCTTCGTTTTCACCCTGACAAGAATGACATGTAATAATCTTACGCGTTAAATTTTCACCGCATAAATTGCAAAACTTACTAGTAGACGAAATATTGCCGTGGCAAGAAGGACATATTTTATGCGTGACATTATTGGTAGGCTGTTGTACTTGTTGGTTCATCATATTTACCATGCCTTGCCCTACCCCTAAGCCAACCCCGCTTGTAGCAAATAATCCGGCTACACCATTCTCATTTGCTGCCGCAGACTCATATATATCAAAGCTACGCTGTGTTACATAACGATTGTCACCCATAATTTCGAATTTAGCTTTATCTTGTAAAATTTCATTTATTTTATCGAAATCTTCTTCTGGGAAGTTGATGGATTGAATATGAAAATGGGCCATTATAAAGCCGAACTCACTGAATGCATTAGATATTTTTTCTTTTAAACTATTTGAAATATTATTAAGCTCTGTTGTTATTTCAAGTGCAGAAATTTTCTCATTAATAATTTTATTTGCAAGTTCAGTTTTTATGGAGGTAATAAGAGAACCTTTAAAGTAATCTTGTACTTTTTCATAGCTAACAATATCATCTTTATTCATAGAGCCAATAATTTCTGTAAAGAACAATAAATAATCATCAAGACGAAGAGACAGTTGACCAAACGCTCGTATACGTAGTTTTACAAAGTATTTTGGGTCAATCAGTTGGATAGGATCAGTGGTCCCCCAATATAAATCCATCTTTGACGTAAGATTTATAAAGTATATCTCTGCTGAAAAAGGTGTCTTCCCTCCATAGGCAAGATCCACTATGTTATGCAGTAATGGTAAGTTATTTGTTGATAAAATATGTGTACCCGAATTAAACACATCACATATTTGGCCACCTTTTATAAAGATAGCTACTTGTCCCTCGTTAACAATAAGTGTAGAACCTAACACTAACTTATCTGTTGGATGTTTGTAGATTAACCAATCACGCGAACGTAATCCATCGAATTTCACTCTGTCCAAAATAGGCATGAATATACTCTCCCCCTATTTATTTACTATGAATATAACTAGTTATATTCTCCCTTTTCAGTTTATAGATGTCAATAATTTATGTGTAATGAAATTTTTTACGGATTATTTAATAATGAATGTGCTATCCAGTTTTTATAATAGAGAATCTTTTGTTGAAAATAATTGTCGCTATTCAAAAAAAGAAGGTTTCTCAGATTGAGATGCCTTCTTTCACTTTAAATTTCTTCATTGTTAGATACTAAAGCTTGTCGCGCCTTTTTCTCAGCTTTTTTTCGTTCACGTAATGCTTTGAAAAAATCGGTTAAGATTTGTCCACATTCCTCGGCTAAAATACCTTCCGTTACTTCGCATTCATGGTTAAAGCGTGCATCGTTTAATAAGCGATAGAGTGAATCGACACAGCCTGCTTTTATATCTCTTGCACCATATACAACACGCGGCACACGGGATTGCAAAATTGCACCTGCACACATAGGGCAAGGTTCAAGTGTCACATAAAGTGTTGTTTTTTCAAGGCGCCAGCTCCCTATCTTTTGACAAGCCTCTTGAATAACCATTAGTTCAGCGTGTGTCGTTGCATTTTGTGTTGTTTCTCGTAAATTATGAGCTCGTGCAATAATCTCTCCATCATATACAAGTACAGCTCCTATTGGCACTTCTCCAAGTAAAGCTGCTTTCTTAGCTTCTGCCAGTGCACTGTTCATAAACAATCGGTCTGTTTCAAAAATATCCACTATGATCTCTCCTTATCATTTAGTTTATCTTGCTTAATTAACAATTGCTACTATCAAATATGTCTCGGTATAATCGTTGTTGTCGCTTCGCTTTAGCACAGATAAACAATGCGTCCGAATTCAGTAAGAAGTTAAAACGTTGACATTTCCAATATAACCATCTGTATTTATATATGAACATATGCTCATATATAAATACAAAAAGGTTAGGGGTAAACTAAATGGATGAAAAATTACAAAATACAGAGGTTCATAATAACAAGGAAAAACATTTAGACGAAGAAACGCTATTCGTCGTGTCTCAAACATTTAAAGCATTAAGTGATCCGACAAGAATTCGTATTTTAAATTTATTATGTACGGATGAACATTCAGTCAACGACATTGCCGAAATTTTAGATTTAGGTCAATCCACAGTTTCACATCAATTACGTTTTTTGAAAAATTTACGGTTAGTGAAATATAGAAGAGAAGGCACAACTATATATTATTCAAAAGATGATGATCACATTATGAATTTGTTGATGCAAGCTATTGAGCATGCTACACATAACTAGAGTTAATGGAGGGGTAAAACATGGGACATAATCATGATCACAGCCATGACCATACACATGGCGCAAATAAAAAGGTGTTAATAGTATCATTTATTATTATTACAAGTTATATGGTTGTTGAAGCGATCGGTGGCTATTTAACAAATAGTTTGGCTCTTTTATCAGATGCAGGACATATGTTAAGTGACTCAATTTCATTAGCGATAGCCTTACTTGCTTTTATATTTGGAGAAAAGGCTGCGAGCTATAGTAAAACATACGGTTATAAACGATTTGAGATTTTAGCAGCGGTATTAAATGGTGTAACTTTAATTTTGATTGCTTTATTCATTTTCTATGAAGCAATAGAACGCTTTGCAAATCCACCAGAAGTAGCAACTACAGGTATGCTAGTTATTAGTACAATTGGTCTTTTGATGAATATTTTAGTAGCTTGGATTATGATGCGTGGCAGTGATACAAAAGATAATTTAAATATGCGTGGGGCTTTTTTACACGTATTAAGCGACATGCTTGGATCTGTAGGGGCCATCGTTGCCGCACTTTTAATTATGTTTTTTGGTTGGGGTTGGGCCGATCCACTTGCGAGTGTTATTGTTGCAATATTAGTATTGAGAAGCGGCTACTATGTAACGAAGGCTGCTGTTCATATTCTTATGGAAGGAACACCTTCAAACGTAGACGTTCAGGAAATTATACAAACTATTGTACAAACAGATGGTGTTCATAGCATTCACGATTTACACATTTGGACAATAACAAGTGGAACGAATGCACTTTCTTGTCATGCAGTTGTTGAGGGTCAGCTGAAAATTGGGGATAGTGAGAATATATTGCGAGAAATCGAACATAATCTTGAGCATAAGGGCATAAAGCATGTAACGATTCAATTGGAAACAGTAGCACATAAGCATGATAATTCAATTTTATGTACAATAAAAAATGAACAGTCAAATCATCACCACCATCATTAAAAAATTCTAAAAATTTTAAACTTTACATACCCTTCGTGGGTATGGTAATATAAAGTTAAGGCAGGAGGTGTATTAAATGGAGGATATAGTGAAAGAAGATGCTTGTCATACAGAGGAAGCTACTTCGTGTCGAAAAAGCCATCATCCTGAACGCGTTAAAAAGGATTTAACGACTCGTTTGAATCGAATTGAAGGTCAAATTCGAGGTATTAAAGGGATGATTGACAAAGATGTTTACTGTGATGATATTATTACGCAACTGTCTGCCACACAGTCTGCTTTAAATAGCGTAGCAAAGATATTATTAGAAGGTCATTTAAAGGGATGTGTAGTAGATCGCCTATCAGAAGGTGATGAGGCAGTGTTAGACGAATTAGTAGTAACTATTCAAAAGTTAATGAAAAAGTAAAAGTTCTTTTAATAAATATATACCCCTATACAGTTTTAAAAATAAAAGGAGAGATATTTTATGCAAAACGTAACTTTAAACGTACAAGGAATGTCATGTGGGCATTGTGTAAACTCAGTGGAAAAAAGTGTTGGTGCTTTAACTGGCGTTGAACAAGTAAAAGTAAACTTAGCTGATGGTTTAGTAGATGTAGCATTTGACGAAACACAAGTATCTCTAGACCAAATTAAAGAAACAATTGACGATCAAGGCTATGATGTTAAATAGGGTGCTCTTGTAGCACTCTCTTATTTTAAAAATTATATACCCCCTGTTGGTATGTGGAGAGGAGATATGATCATGAGTTCGGAAATAAAGGAAGCGAATTTGCAAATTACAGGTATGACATGTGCAGCCTGTGCCACTCGTATAGAAAAAGGTTTAAATAAAATGGATGGTGTAGAACAAGCGACAGTTAATTTGGCTCTTGAAAAATCATCTATTAAATATGATCCGTCAAAATTAAATGAAGAAGACTTTGAAAAGAAAATTGAAGCACTTGGTTATGGTGTCGTGAAACAAAAAACTGAATTTAATATTACGGGCATGACATGTGCAGCCTGTGCTACACGCATAGAGAAGGGTTTAAATAAACTAGCAGGTGTATCCTCTGCGAACGTAAACCTAGCACTCGAAAAAGCAACTATTGAGTTTAACCCATCTGAGGTGACGATTGCAGATATTATTGCAAAAGTTGAGAAATTAGGATATGAGGCGCATCAAAAAGCAGATGAGCAAGAAACTGAGGATCATCGTGAGCAGGCCATCAAACAACAACAGAATAAATTTATTTTATCGGCCATTCTTTCATTACCCTTACTGTGGACGATGGTAGGACATTTTTCATTTACATCATTTTTATATGTCCCTGAGTTTTTAATGAATCCATGGGTACAAATGGTGTTGGCTACTCCTGTTCAATTTATCATCGGGAAGCAATTTTATGTTGGAGCTTACAAAGCTTTACGTAATGGTAGTGCCAATATGGATGTACTTGTAGTAATGGGAACATCTGCGGCGTATTTTTATAGTGTTTATCAAGCGATTGTTACTGTAGGGTCACATCATGCCCCTCACCTATATTTTGAAACGAGTGCCGTATTAATTACTTTAATTTTATTAGGTAAGTTATTTGAGGCAAAAGCAAAAGGTCGCTCATCAGAAGCAATCAAAAAATTAATGGGCCTTCAGGCAAAAACAGCCATCGTTGTTCGTGACGGTGTGGAGAAAGAAGTACCATTAGAAGAAGTAGTCATTGGTGACATTATTTTAGTGAAGCCTGGTGAAAAAATTCCTGTTGATGGTGAGGTATTAGAAGGAACAACAGCTGTAGATGAATCGATGTTAACAGGGGAAAGTTTACCTGTTGATAAAAAGCAAGGTGACCTATTATTTGGTTCCACTATTAATAAAAATGGCTTTATTAAAATGACAGCAACTAAAGTCGGTCGTGATACGGCCTTGGCTCAAATTATTAAAGTTGTAGAAGATGCACAAGGCTCCAAAGCACCCATCCAGCGCTTAGCAGACCAAATTTCGGGCGTCTTTGTACCAATCGTTGTTGGCATTGCACTTGTCACGTTTTTAATTTGGATTATCTGGGTGCAACCTGGTGAATTTACGCCTGCACTTGAAGTATTAATTGCAGTTCTTGTTATCGCTTGTCCATGCGCGCTTGGATTAGCAACGCCAACATCTATTATGGCAGGCTCTGGTCGTGCGGCGGAATTCGGTATTTTATTTAAAGGTGGAGAGCATTTAGAGCAAACGCAAAGCATCGATACAGTAGTTGTTGATAAAACAGGTACAGTGACACACGGCAAACCTGTATTAACGGATGTTGTACTAGCGGCAAATCAAGACGAAGTACGCTTTTTATCGTTAATTGGTGCAGCGGAGAAGCAATCAGAACATCCGTTAGCAGAAGCGATTGTTCAAGGAATTGCTGATCGCGGTATTGATCTCGGAGATGTTCAATTCTTTGAAGCAATACCAGGTTACGGTGTGCAAGCGACTGTATCTGGTCAAGGAGTTGTCATCGGTACTCGTAAATTGATGCAGCAATACGGTATTCATATTGATGATATCCTACCAACAATGGAGCAATTAGAGGAAAGCGGTAAAACGGCAATGTTAGCTGCGATTAACGGTCAGTATGCTGGTCTATTAGCAGTTGCTGATACAGTGAAGGATACTTCAAAAGAAGCGGTTAGTCGTTTACAAGAAATGGGCATTACCGTTATTATGATGACTGGTGATAACGAACGTACAGCACAAGCAATTGGAGCAGAAGTTGGTGTGAATCATGTAATTGCAGAAGTACTTCCAGAAGGCAAGGCTAATGAAGTGAAAAAACTGCAAGCTACAGGGAAAAAAGTAGCTATGGTTGGTGATGGTATTAATGATGCGCCGGCACTAGCGACAGCGAATATTGGGATGGCGATTGGTACCGGTACAGACGTGGCTATGGAAGCAGCGGATATCACACTTATTCGTGGCGATTTAAACAGTATTGCGGATGCTATCATCATGAGCCGTAAAACAATGCGCAATATTAAACAAAACTTATTCTGGGCATTTGCTTACAATACATTAGGCATTCCAATTGCAGCAATCGGTTTACTAGCTCCTTGGGTAGCAGGTGCAGCAATGGCGTTTAGTTCAGTATCTGTCGTTTTAAATGCACTGCGCTTACAGCGAGTTAAATTATAAGGGTAACGATAGATCCACTTTGAGTGGGTCTATTTTTTTATTTATTTCAGCGGATGTCACAGAATTGGTTTTTGCCTCCTATTTTAATAGAGAAATAGTTTGATTCTGTTTTTCACTTTCTCACTATGATACAATGAAAAGCACTGATTCATTTTTAACTTCTGAAATAGAGGAACTCAGTCTAAGAATGCCACGTCCTGTGGCAATTTGCCTGTGCGAAAGCGAAGCGACAGCAACAGGTTTTCTTTCTGTGCGAAAGCGAAGCGACAGCAACAACAACGCACGACTGAGTGACCAACATCATGCAGCTGACGCTAACGTTAGCACTGCGCTTTCGCGCAAAAAACATCATGCAGCTGACGCTACGTTAGCACTACGCTTTCGCGCAAAAAACATCATGTTGGCCTAAAGCCTCCGGACACAATTATGCCGAGGCATAATTGATATAATTATACAAACCTCGAGAATGGGGTAATTGATGATAGAATCCATAGAACATAAAGGANATGTTGGCCTAAAGCCTCCGGACACAATTATGCCGAGGCATAATTGATATAATTATACAAACCTCGAGAATGGGGTAATTGATGATAGAATCCATAGAACATAAAGGAGGAGCTTCTAGTGACGGTTCCATTTGTTACGGTAGAAGGTCCGATTGGTGTTGGTAAAACCTCTTTATCTAAAGAGCTTGCAGCAACATTTAATTACCATCTATTAAAAGAAATAGTAGACGAAAACCCTTTTTTAAATAAGTTTTATGAAGACATAGAGGAGTGGAGTTTCCAGACGGAAATGTTCTTCCTTTGTAATCGCTATAAACAATTATCAGATATAAAAAAATTTCGTTTAATGAATGATAAACCTGTTGTAGCGGACTACCATATTTTTAAAAATTTAATATTTGCCAAGCGTACATTGCTATCAACCGAGTACGATAAATACGAAGAAATTTATAAAATATTAACGAAAGATATGCCTGTTCCAAATGTAGTTGTTTATTTACATGCCAGTGTTGATACGTTGATGAAACGTATTGCGATGCGTGGTCGTGAATTTGAAAAAATGATTTCACGAGATTACATGGAGCAACTAGTGGCAGATTATCATTCCTTTATCGAGCATTTTGAGAAAATGCATCCCGAAATTCCTGTTATTCGATTTAATGGTGATCAGCTTGATTTCGTAAAAAATCCAAATGATTTGAAATATGTTTTACAAACAATAAGGGACACGTTACAACAAAGGAGCTTGCAACAATGAATTTGAGAGAGAAATATGATATTCCTCCACAAACGGTCATTACAATCGCTGGTACGGTTGGTGTAGGAAAGTCAACAATGACAAAGGCGTTAGCAGAGGCGCTAAATTTCCGTACGTCATTTGAAAAGGTGGATACCAATCCATATTTAGATAAATTTTATGAGGACTTTGAAAAATGGAGCTTCCATCTACAGGTGTATTTTTTAGCGGAACGTTTTAAGGAGCAGAAGCGAATTTTTGAATATGGTGGCGGGTTTATTCAAGATCGCTCCATCTACGAAGATACAGGAATTTTTGCTAAGATGCACTATGACAAAGGTACAATGAGCCCAACAGATTACGAGACGTATACAAATTTATTTGATGCGATGGTGATGACACCGTATTTCCCTCATCCAGATTTACTTGTGTATCTAGAAGGGCCAATTGATGCTGTAATTGGACGTATTCAAGAGCGTGGACGTACAATGGAGCAACAAACACCGAATGATTATTGGATTGAAATGCATGACCGCTATGAGAACTGGATCAATAATTTTAATTCATGCCCAGTTCTACGTTTAGATATTAATGATTATGATTTATTAAAAAATCCCGAAGCAATTGATTCAATTGTGAGCCGCATCAGTCATATGCTAAAACAAACAAGTCATTTACGTAAATAGAAGGCTTATTAAAGCTAATATTTCTAAAACAATAGGAAGATAAATTTTGGCGTTCTGGCCGAAAGCGAAGCGGCAGGCGCAAACAAGTCATTTACGTAAATAGAAGGTTTATTAAAGCTAATATTTCTAAAACAATAGGAAGATAAATTTTGGCGTTCTGGCCGAAAGCGAAGCGACAGGCACAAACAAGTCATTTACGTAAATAGGAAATGAACTATGGTTAAATTTCGAAAGAGTAACGACGCAGAAACAAGTAATTGAAGAAAATAAATGATCAAAAGACGTGAGACAATATGTAACCTATTGTGTCACGTTTTTTGAATAGGGGGGATTACTATAAGAATAGCGGTATATTGCGGTTCTGGCTTAGGCATAAACCCAATTTATGCAGAGAAGGCAGCCGAATTAGGGACTGTATTAGCTCAAAATGGTCACGGTGTCGTTTATGGTGGTTCGAAAACAGGATTAATGGGGAAAGTAGCAGATGCAGTACTAGCAGCTGGTGGAGAGGTTATTGGTGTGATGCCAACTCATTTACAGAAGCGGGAAATAGCACATGTCTCGTTAACAGAGATTCATTTTGTTGAGTCCATGCATGTACGCAAAGCCAAAATGGTAGAGTTAGCAGATGCTTTTATAACTTTACCAGGTGGTGGTGGGACAATGGATGAATATTTTGAAGTGTTTACATGGGCACAAATCGGATTACATGAAAAGCCCGTAATTTTATATAATGTAAATAGCTTTTATGATGCGCTTTTACAACAACTTCAGAAAATGCTTGAGGAAGGTTTTATACGAGCTGAACAAAAACCACTTATTCACGTAGCTACTACACCGGAAGAAGTATTAAATTTTGTGAAAAAGCGTGGGTAATATCCCCATGTTTTTTCTACAATAAATTCTTTTGGCTCGTAAAAATAATTTTTATGTAAATTTCAAGTTTATTGCTGAGATGGATTTGTTAGAACGTATGCCTTGTATATAAGTTGATTGGAGTGGCTGCTCAACTCCTTGGGGCTCATCGAATGTCCCCAGGAAAGAACCCAGTCGGAACGGATATAAGCCACACGTTATAGTTATGATCTAAATTTTAGTTTACTAATAGAATAATTGAGGTGTAGATTATGCAGACAATAGATACACAAGTTACTGATGAGCTAGTAGTGCTGGCAATTGAACGAAATATAGCCATTATCCGTTTTGATATGAACCATAAAGTTTCCTATGTAAATGAACTTTTTGCTAAGACATTAGGCTATAAAGTGGAGGAAATGATAGGAAAAGATCATAAGGATTTCTGTTTGCCGGAATTTGTGAATAGTATAGAGTACGGAAAATTCTGGCGCAACTTATCCACTGGCAATAGTTATCAGGATAAAATCGAAAGGATGGATGCAAGCGGAAATAGAATTTGGCTTGAGGCTACTTATATGCCTGTCTTTGCTAATAATTCAAGTAAGGTACTTGGCGTATCGAAAATCGCAACAAATATTACTGAACGTCAAGATGAAATTGTTAGTGTAGCTGATACATTAAAGGTTATGTCTAAAGAGCTTCATATCCGTTCGGAGGCTGGTATTCAAAATAGCGAGGATTTACTGGAAACAGTGAAAGAAGTTTCACAAGAGTCAGCCGATAATGTCAGAAATCTTGCGCAGCTTCAGAAGCAAGCTGAATCTATTAAAGGGATTGTAAAAACCATTCAAGAAATTGCTTCTCAGACAAATCTACTTGCACTAAATGCAGCTATTGAAGCAGCAAGAGCTGGTGAGTATGGCCGAGGCTTTGATGTTGTAGCAAAAGAGGTAAGAAAACTTTCAGCAAGGGTGGAGCAATCTATCTCAGAAGTAAAAGATAATGTTGAGGGCATTGAGCGAGAGATTGGAAAAGTCACTGAAAGTATCACACGTATAGCTGAAAAAGTTGAAAAAACAAATGGTCAAATTAATGTAACGACAAATGATTTTGCCGAAATTGCTACTGCAGCAGAGGCATTGGATGAACAATCAAGACATTTTACCGAAATAATTTAACTTACTTTCAGTAATTGTTTTCTGTAGCGTAAGTAATGCATAATTTCCGCAATCTTCTGATATATATATTGGAATAGTAGATAATTTTTATTTACAATAATTGTGTAAGCTTTCATAAATCATAATAGGGGTGTTATTGATGACAAAGGTGGAAGTAAGTTTCAAGCATTTGCCAACGACTGCAGTTTCAGATGCGACAGGAGGACATACGAATTTACGCAGTGATATTAAACCGTTAGCAGATCATTATAAAATTGCTGGCCGTGCGGTAACAGTGCGTTTACCAGATGGTGAAAACGGTGCAGTATTGGAAGCTATTCGAGCGGCTGAAGAAGGGGATATTTTAGTAATTGACGCTAAAGGGAATACCAATCGTGCGGTTGCCGGTGACTTTATTCTTTCATTAGCGCAGGGTATTGGTGTACAGGGCTTTGTCGTTGATGGTGTTATTCGTGATATTGCGGCTATTCGTGAGTTGGACTTTCCTGTATTTTCACTTGGCACAACGGTTGCAGCTGGCAATAAAAACGGTGGCGGCGAAGTCAATGTTCCTATTGCTATTGGGGGCGTATCTGTTCGTCCTGGTGATTATATCATTGGGGATGTGGACGGTGTAGTTGTCGTACCACATGAAGATGTGGAGCGGATTGTTGCAGCTGCTGAGTTAAAGCTTGAAAAAGATGAGATACGTGCACAAGAGGCACATGCAAATGGAAAAGAATCTATTATTGCTTATTTAGATAAAGTTTTAACTTCTTTTAGCAGAAGCTGAAATAGAGGAACTCAGTCTAAGAACGCCACATCCTGTGGCAACGACTGAGTGACCAACATCATGCCGCTGACGCTTCGCTTTTGCGCAAAAGACATCTGTTGGCCTTAAAGCCTCCAGACGCAATTATGCGAGGTATAATTGATTAAAATAAAAAAACCCTCACGATGCCATCCATACATCGTGAGGATTTTTTTAATTTTTATGCTAAATTTTCATTGTTTTTAAAGTAATTTTTCATTTTCTCTGAATCGAAACGGCCTTCCCATTTCGCCATTACTAATGACGCAAGTGAGTTACCAATTACGTTAACGACTGTACGTCCCATGTCAAGAATACGATCGATACCTGCGATAAATGCTAAACCTTCAATTGGAATGCCGACAGTACCTAAAGTTGCTAGAAGCACAACGAAGGATACTCCTGGAACACCTGCAATCCCTTTAGATGTAACCATTAATACAAGCATTAACGTAATTTGTTCACCAATGCTTAGGTGAATACCGTACATTTGAGCAATAAATAAAGCAGCGATAGCTTGATACAGTGTAGAACCATCTAGGTTAAAGGAGTAACCTGTTGGAATAACAAAGGATACGATATCCTTTGGAGCACCTAGTTTCTCCATTTTCATCATAACTCGCGGTAACACAGCTTCAGAACTTGCTGTTGAGAATGCTAAAATCAGCTCATCTTTTAATACTTTAATTAAGAAGAAGATACTGATACCTGTAAATTTGGCCACAAGACCAAGAACGACAAAGATAAAGAATAGCATTGTTGCATAAACAAGTATAGCGAGTTTGCCAAGTGGTATTAGTGAAGCGAATCCATATTTGGAAACGGTTACACCAATTAAACCAAATACCCCAATTGGAGCGAATTTCATTACGAGGTTAGTTACCCAGAACATGGTATCTGCTACCCCTTGGAAGAAGTTTAATACTGGTTTACCACGTTCGCCAATGGCAGCAACCCCTAAACCAAAAATAACTGAGAAGAAAATGATAGCAAGCATATCACCTTCAGACATTGCCTGAATGATATTTGTCGGTACTATGCCTACAATAATATCAAATGGTCCTTCATGCTGTACTTCTTCTGTAGTTGCAACGTATTTCGAAATATCTCCTTTAGAGAGCTCGTTCATGTTTACGCCCGCGCCTGGTTGGAATAAGTTTGCGGAAAGTAAACCAACTACAATTGCTACTGTTGTAATAACTTCGAAGTAAAGAAGCGATTTACCGCCTAATCGTCCAAGCTGTTTCATATCTCCAGTTCCAGCTACACCAACGATTAAAGTTGAAATAATAATCGGTACAACAATCATTTTAATTAGATGAAGGAAAATATCACCTAAAGGTTGTAAATATGTTTCGATTTTTGGACTTCCGTAAAAGATTCCGCCAACAATTATCCCTAAAACCAAACCGACTAAAATTTGAGTGGCTAAACTGAGTCTAAATTTCTTCTTCAAAACCTTAGTACCCCCTAATATTAAATTTTTAGGACTTGCCTTACTTTAATAATACGGAGGACTTATGAAATCCGACAAAATCCGAGAAAA
Organism: Lysinibacillus xylanilyticus; assembly: GCF_001183605.1. GTDB lineage: Bacteria > Bacillota > Bacilli > Bacillales_A > Planococcaceae > Lysinibacillus > Lysinibacillus xylanilyticus. The sequence goes on from NZ_LFXJ01000001.1 coordinate 30,945, forward strand.
TTAATTTAATTTAGTTAAAATGTCTGAATATAATACCTGAATAAACTTCTTAATATTAACCTTTGCTTTGCGATTTTTGTGATCTTCTATCTGAGTCATAAGCAGACGAATTTCTATAAAGTCAAAGTATCGAGGTGCGTAATATTCAAATTCGGAGTTTGTATAATCTACAACACCTAAATTGGCGAGATTTATCATCGCTGCTAATATAGTACGGCGCACACGCTGTTCAATGGCTTTACTTTCCTTCAAAATTTCATCGGGTGTAGCCTTTGTGACAACAGCAATTTCCTCATAAAGCTCCTTTAATGGAGGAAGTGGTGCAATTTTGTGCTGATGAGCAAGTAATGTTTCAATGATAGCAATAATATCTTCGCTTCCGATCTCACCAACGATACCCATATCATTTAAGATGGATTGAATATGATCGCGTGATGTTGCTTTATGATTTATTTGTTCACTTAAATCAATATTTGTAAGTGATTGGCGAATAATAAGCAATGAATTTTTCAGGCGAAATTGTTCAGTTGTTTTACGTAAAACATTCTCAACCTCAATACGGTTTATAGGTTTATGAATAAAAAAATCTATACCTTGCTCATATGCCTCACCAACCATTTCCTTATTCACTACTTGAGAAATCATGACAAATTGTCCCTCAAAACGATTTTGAATAAGGTGTTCGACTGTTGCTATCCCATCAAGCTTGGGCATAAGTAAATCGATCAACACAAATTCTGGCTGTGTCATTAAAATTTGTGGAATGGCATCCTCACCATTACGTGCTTCACCAATAACTGTACCTAAGCCACTATCTTCAATAATTTGTTTTAACATGACCCGACTTGCACGATCATCATCTACAATAAAATACCTCATTTAAGTCTCTCCCGTTTGAATAGTTTGCGTAGGAACTGTAATTTTAAACATCGTGTTTTGAATATTTGATTCAACGGTTATTGAGCCATTTAATTTATTTACTAATTCAACAACATGTGAAAGCCCAATACCTGTTGCTGCTACGCCTTCAACATTGTATTTTGTAGTGTATCCGGGTTCAAAAATAATAGAGAGATTATTTTGAGGAATGCCCTTCCCGTTATCACATACTGTTATTACAGTATCATCCTGTTGCTGCTGAATGGCAATAGAAATGCTGCCTTGATCTTCAATTGCTTCTATAGCATTAGCTGTTAAATTATTCAAAAGTGCAAGCAATGCAATATGTTCTTTCGTCTGAAAATCAATTTCAATATTTATTTTAAACTCAATTTCTTTCTCGAGGAAATTAGCGTACTTACTGTTGCCGTCCTCAATATAATGTAATAATTCTGACAATCTAAGAGAGCCAAAGCTCTTTTCGCCAACAATTTTAGAAATACCTGCATAAATGCGTTGTGAATCCTTTTTCACTTCATGAATTTCCTGGGCAATATGAAGTGCCTGTAAACTTTCTGCACGATAGCCTAGTGATTTTAATTGTCTGTATAATTCAAATCCACTGACTGTAATTGCTTCTATGTGGTTCATAGATTTTTTTAAATAAAGTGTCTCAACATATAAATCTGAGCCGATTGTAAGCATTTCCTGAACGCGTTTTTTTTGCTCAGCAATTAAAATGGAACTATAAATACCAACAACAAAGAAACTACGTAATAAAGCAACTGCTAGTAGTATTAGTAAATCATGAAGGAATAAAAAAGTATAAGAATTTATAAAAAAACGAAATAGTTGTTCCACTAGATTACTGAAAACTTCACTAAACGCAACTAGTAATCCAAGCAATAGTGGTTGTTCTCTATATTGATGAATGCTTAGAATTTGTAGGCATATTGCAAATAATATATAAAATGCAGCAGCAGGTAAATGTATTAGTAAACTATCGACTAATGGAACATCATGTAAAGAGTAATTAATGATAACTCGAAAAATGGTTGTCACGATGCTCGTAGTAAATCCAGCCAAAATGATTGGTGTAGGTCTAAGTAGAGTGCATAAAAAGAAAATAATACTTCCTAATCCGAAACGAAAAGTTGTATTAACGAAAGGCGTTATTTTAATCTCACTACCGATAGCGGTTAGCAGAGCAATTGTGAAAATCCAAGTGAGGGAAGCACGAGATATGTAAAATTTCGAGCGCATAAAAAATCCTCCCTAATAATATTAACGAGCTTTATGCTAAAAGTGCTCGTTTGTGTGTTTGGAATAAAGGTAATTGTACCACTACTTTTGATGTTGCGTTGAGGCGGAATGCGATTTCGAAACGAAAGCGCGTTTGTCTAGATGAAATAATGCTATAGATTATTAATTTGTTTCAGCAGGTGTCCAAACACCCGTTGAAACAAGTTAAAGCCTCCGGCGGATGTCACGGAATAGGAAAGGAGTGCTTTGTGCAAGCACAAAGCCGATTCCGGACGCAATTATGCCGAGGCATAATTGATCGGTTATAAAATCATAATTTACAATAAAAAAATACCACAACCTAAGTGGAAGTGGCATATAGAAAATATTACATACAATTTTTAAGCAAAAAAAAACGGCTACATTCGTAGTCGGAATTTTAAAACTGGAGGAGGTAGAGGGATTCGAACCCCCGCGCGGGGTTACCCGCCTGTCGGTTTTCAAGACCGATCCCTTCAGCCAGACTTGGGTATACCTCCATGGTATTTTATTGCGTTGTCTTATCGACAAGATTTAATTTATCATATTATAAAATTCACGTCAACAGATTTTTTATTTTTTTTCTTTCAGCAATTATTTTCGTAACGTATGTGAAAAATAGAGGAACTCAGTCTAAGAACGCCATGTCCTGTAGTAACTTATCAACAAAAAGGACCTGTTTCTGCCTCTGACGCTACGCTTTCGCGCAATAAACATCTGTTGGCCTAAAGCCTCCGGTGGATGTCACCATAATGGGAATAGAATTCGTACATACATATATAGGATGTTAGTATAAAATCATCGCATCCATGTGATAACGGCTAACTGACCTGCATCGGTAAAAACGCCACATCTTGTGCATTACCGAAATGACCAATATCGTGTTGGATCTCGTGCAGGCCTAAGCATAAAACTGTTCCTTGACGCAATTATGCCTAGGCATAATTGATTGATAATTTCTTTTTTACAGTTCAGATAGAATATTCCAAAGAATTATTATGTGTATTAAGTTGCAATTTATGAAAACAGTGAGTATACTAGATATTGCCGTGCTAGGTGGGAAGGTAGCGGTGTCCTGTAACTCGCAATCCGCTCTAGCGAGACTGAATTCCTTTTTCGAGGCTGTCCGTATTGTTTGGTCTGCCTTTTGCACGTAGTGTTGACGATTGGGTCCTGCGCAATGGATACCCATGAACTATGTCAGGTCCGGAAGGAAGCAGCATTAAGTGGTCTTATTCATGTGCCGCGGGGTTGCCTAATCTGAGCTAACGACAAGAGTAACGCTTATGTGCGGCTGTCGAAGAAAGGTGCACGGCATTAAATTGCCAATTCAAACGCATCCGTCTACAAAAGGCGGATGCGTTTTTTATATGATTTTATAATATTTGTTGGGACGGAAGTGCAATCGCCAGAATGTTTCCAGAATGTTTAAGGAAGCTACAAATTGTGCGAGGCGGCCGTTAAGAGCTGGAAGCATCAGTTTCACTACAGGAAGCGAAAGAGAATCGTCCTGAATTTTTAGAAAAACGGTGACACTATTTTATAAATAATGAAGCAAATGCTATAATAGAACTATTCTATATAATGAAGAAGAGGAGAGGAAATCGTTGACGTATCAAGCATTTTATCGTGTGTATCGACCGCAATCATTCCGAGAGATGTCTGGTCAATCGCATGTCAAAAGAACGCTACAAAATGCTCTCCTAGCGAATAAAACAACACATGCTTATTTATTTTCTGGCCCACGTGGTACCGGGAAAACAAGTACGGCTAAAATTTTTGCAAAGGCTTTAAACTGTGAGCATGCACCGTCAAAAGAGCCTTGTAATGAATGTGCTACTTGTTTAAGCATTACAGACGGTTCTCACCCAGATGTTATTGAATTTGACGCTGCGTCTAATTCACGCGTTGAAGAAATCCGAGACATCATTGAGAAAGTTCGATTTGCTCCTGCGAGTTGCAGATATAAAGTGTATATCATTGATGAAGTGCATATGCTTTCTACAAGTGCTTTCAATGCCCTTTTAAAGACGTTAGAAGAACCACCTTCTCATGCTGTATTTATTTTAGCAACGACAGAGCCTCATAAATTGCCCGCAACGATTATTTCGCGATGTCAGCGCTTTGATTTCAAACGTCTTTCTACCAATGATATTATAGAGCGCATGAAAGTTGTATTAGAGGATATTGAGTTACCATTTGAGGAACAAGGTTTAAAGGTAATCGCACAATCAGCAGCTGGTGGTATGCGTGATGCTTTAAGTTTATTAGATCAGGTTGTTTCCTTCAGTGGAGAAAAGTTGAAGCTTGAGGATACATTACTTGTGACAGGTTCTATTAGTCAGGAAGTTTTCTATGAATTAGCAGAAGCTCTTAAAGTAAAAGATGTCGCACAAATGCTTGCGTTACTAGAACAGCTTATTGCGGATGGGAAAGATCCTCTTCGACTTTCAGAGGACTTGATTACATTTTTCCGGGATTTATTATTATTGCAAACAAGTGAAGATTTGGCTGAATTATTAGAACTAGTATCACCGGAGGAGCGAGTATTTACATTAGCTCATGATTTTGCACCGGATTTGCTATATGGTTACATTGATATTTTAGCGAAAACACAGCAAGAAATGCGGTTCTCCCATCATACAAAGATATACTTAGAAACAGCGTTACTTAAAATGGTGCAGTTTTCGGGTGGTGCAGTTGGTCAGACTACCACTTCGGGTGAGGTAGCTATGAGCCCGGAGCTCGCTCAAAAAATCGTGGCACTTGAGCAAATGGTGCAACAACTATCAGCCCAATTACAAGCTGGTGCTCCTGTGCAAACGGCGCAAACACCAAAAGAGCAACGTCCACGAGCAAAAAGTCCAAATGGCTATAAAGCACCAACAGGCCGTATTCAAGAGATACTAAAAGATGCTACAAAGCAAGATGTGCAACGTATTAAATCGGTTTGGGCACAGGCGTTAAGCCAAATGCAAAAATCCCAATCAGCTCTTTTAGCTGAGGCTGAACCTGTTGCGGCATCATCAAGTGCTTTTGTGTTAAAATTCAAGTATGATATTCATTGTCAAATGGTTGCTGATAATCAATCCCTAAAAGCTCAGTTCACACAATTAATTGCAGGGCAAACTGGTACTATGTATGAAATGCTTTGTACGCCTGAAGAAGCTTGGTTAAAATTACGTGAAGAGTTTATTCGTGATCATGGCTTAGAGCAGCAGAAAAAATCTCAGAATGAAACCGATCATGAAATGGAATTATTAGAACCACCACCGGCAGAAATGCCGGAGGGGCCGTTTATCGACGATGCTCAACCGCTTGCTTCACAAGATCCACTTGTGACGGAAGCAGAAAAGCTGTTTGGTAAAGATTTTATTGAAATTGTTGAAGATTAATCATTTAGGAGGAATATGTTTATGCGCGGAATGGGAAATATGCAAGGTATGATGAAAAAAATGCAAAAAATGCAAAAGGAAATGATGGAAGCTCAAGAGGCTTTAAACGCAGAGCAATTTGAAGGCGCAGCTGGTGGCGGTATGGTGAAAGTAGCTGTAACTGGTCAACGTGAAATTGTAGAAGTAAATCTTGATCCATCAGTTGTAGATCCGGACGATATCGAAATGCTACAAGATTTAATCGTTGTTGCTGCAAATGAAGCATTGAAAAAAGTAGATGAAAAAACGAATGCAACGATGGGTAAATTCACTCAAGGCATGAACCTTCCGTTCTAGGAGGTAAATAAATGTACTACCCAGAACCAATATCGAAACTTATTGATAGTTTTATGAAATTGCCAGGTATCGGGCCGAAAACCGCGGCTCGTCTGGCGTTTTTTGTGTTAACAATGAAAGAGGATGACGTTTTATCCTTTTCAAAGGCATTAATTGATGCTAAACGAAATTTAAGCTACTGCTCCGTATGTGGCAACATAACTGATGTAGATCCATGCCATATCTGTACAGACAAACAAAGAAATCATTCTATTATTTGTGTTGTCCAAGATACAAAAGATGTGATTGCGATGGAAAAAATGCGCGATTTCAATGGTATGTATCATGTATTACAGGGAGCTATTTCACCTATGGATGGTATTGGTCCAGAGGATATTAACGTCGCTTCCCTACTAGTTCGTTTGCAGGATGAGACTGTTCAAGAGCTTATTTTAGCTACGAATTCAACTATTGAGGGCGAGGCAACAGCTATGTATATTTCTCGTCTAGTGAAGCCATCTGGCATTCGAACAACACGGATTGCTCATGGACTACCAGTTGGTGGAGATTTAGAATATGCAGATGAAGTAACGTTATCGAAGGCAATGGAAGGTCGCCGAGAATTGTGAGTGAGGGATTAATATGTTCTTCCGCAGTAAGGGAAAATTAAAAAAAGAATTCGATGACAAGCTTGTGAATCTTATAAAAGAAACAAAAGAGGATTTACAGCAGGCAAAGATAATTGAAGAACTACTAGATGACTATGATTTAGAAGTAATTGCTCAACGAAAAGCGGCGGAAAGTATACATTTTTATTTATTCAAGGAAGCTAGAATTCGGAGAGTATTAATTAAATAATAGTTTTTACTAATTTCAGCGGGTGTCCAAACATCCGCTGAAATTAATTAATGCCTCTGGTGGATGTCGTAGAACCAGGAGAAGTTCATATAGGGTGTTTGTTCAAAATCATCGAATCCATGCGACAACAGCTGACCTGTATCGGTAAAATCGCTAAGTCTTGTGGCATTACTGAAATGACCGACAGCGTGTTGGTCCTCATGCGGGCCTAAATCCGGACGCATTGTTTATCTGCGTGAAAGCGAAGCGTCAGTATCAATTATGCCGAGGCATAATTGATATTCATAGAAGTAAAACAGGGAACATAAACTTTCATAATTATATTGTTAAGGGGGAAACCATGTGTCGTGGTTAGTAATTATGAGTTTTTGTGTACCTGTAGTGCTTCTTTTTCTTTATATAATAATAAGACATGCCAAGATGGGTAAAATATTAGAGGGAATGTCTGTGTTTTGGTTTAGATTTGCTTTTGCCTTTCTACTATTATTTATTATTCACTTAGGCATAGGGTATGCAGGCTATAATGTACCGATTAATCTATTTTCAGTATTCACAATTGCTATATTAGGTATTCCGGGTGTGATAGGAATAACAGCTTTAGTATATTTTTTATAAAATGCTTGCAAAACAAAAATATTGTGGTATAGTAATAAGAGTCGTTAAGATAACTGTTGAAAAACAAATGAGTTTTAAATTAAAAATTTAGTTGTTGACATAGAGTTTGCGACGTGATATTATATAAGAGTTGCTACCGAGAAAGCGGCGACGAAATGAACCTTGAAAACTGAACAA
>NZ_LFXJ01000004.1 GCF_001183605.1 Lysinibacillus xylanilyticus
CCCCTGTGAGAGTAGGACGTCGCTAGGCACCTAGAAAAGTCGAGGATTTATTCCTCGGCTTTTTTTTTTTGGAAATAAATCCTCGAACTATGGAAAACGAACCGATAAGTTATATAGTTACTTTAGATTTAATTTCTCTCAGTAAATGTCTTTTGTACCGAAATCATAGCGACAGGTACAGAAGTCTCCCATCATTATAGGAGGAAAGATTAATGCGGTTTTAAGTCACTTTCAGCGGGTGTCTAAACATCCGCTGAAACTGAGTGACCAACATCTTGCCGCTGCGCTTTCGCACGATAAAACCCTATTGCTGTCGCTTCGCTTTCGCATAGACAAAACACAGTGCTGACGCTGCGTTAGCACTACGCTTTCGCACAAAACACATCTGTGGCTGCCGCTACGCTTTCGCACAAAACACATCTGTGGCTGCCGCTACGCTTTCGCACAAAACACATCTGCAGGCCGAAGCACAAAGTCGATTCCGGACCCATTTATGCCGAGGTATAATTGATTGAGAAGTAATGTAGCGGAGTACCGTATAAGGAAATATTAGAAGATGAATGCTGCAACCCCCAACGGCACTGACAAAGTAAGGTACACATTTGCTGGATGGTATAAGGTTATAGAACATGCAATAGCATATGCGTAAGAGATGTATCGTATATTCGATACATCTCTTTTTTCTATGTGCAGCTTGGTATGAGTATGAACTTATAGATAAAAGAATAAGAAAGTCCTATTTTTAAGAAGGAACATCACGATCCAAGCTCAAAAATAAAGTTGAAAATAATTATCATAATGAGTCAAATAAGCAGGTTTATCAATTTTTGTTCAAAAGTGAACAAAAGTTGATTTGCTTCTTTTCCCCGTAAGTTTTAACCTAAATAAGCATAATCCTTAAGATAAAAGAAATGCCTTTTGTTTTGATTTAATGATGGAATAATTTTAAAAATAGTAGTTAGAAAATAGTTATTAATAATTAGACGGCTGCAAGCAATACAGAAGGTGTACTATTACTATTTTGAATGTAAAATTATTGAAAATATCCTAATGGCAACAAATTTCTTTGGTGAGACACAATAAAAAATATTCATTTAAAGTTAGAATTTTAAGAAAATTTATTTAGAAATTCACCATTATCAAATTATGCTAAAAAAGCAACAAAAGTTGATTTTAATTCTTTTGTTAAATACGCTACAATCTGTAATTGCAAGAGATGAAAAGTAAAAAAAGAAATAAAAGAGAAAAAATATGTTTAAAGAAGTTCGAATTGAGGTATAGGTTAAGTGTAAAAAGTAAACAAACTAGTATTTATGATAATAATAGTGATGTTTCTAACTATTTCTTCTTCATCTAATGCGAAATCGTAAGCCCTTGAATCGGAAAGCTTCCATCGTTTATGGGCCAAGAAAAAATCCACAAATGAGGGATGTATCCTATTCTTAGAATAACATTTTCTGTTTTGTTATTTACCGTACCAGCATTTTATCTGATACGTAAATATAAATAAATATGCAATTAGAAATGGGAGGATGGTTGAATGAAAAGGATGTCCTTTTTTGCTTAAAAACTGTAATTTTATTACAGAATATTTAAAAATAGTTAATTTATAATTCAACTATTAAGTAGTAAGTGTTATTTATCGTATTAGCATTTTATCTAATACGTAAATATAAAAAATACATGAAAGGAGAATTTAAACAATGAAGAATAAGGCTATGCAACTTGCTGCAATTGCCACTTTACTAAGTTGTACGGCGATTTCACCATTATTTGCTTCAGCAGAAGAAACAGGTGATACAGAAGAAAAAGAAAAAGAAAAAGTAGTTAATTACGTATCGAATGGAAAGGTGGCATTTATTCCGAATGAAGATTTACAAGACCCGGTAGATCCAACTGATCCAGATCCAGAGAAGCCAGTAAATCCAGTAGATCCGACAGATCCAGGAGGTCCGAAACCGGGGACTGGAAGCCCACTAGGTATTGATTTTGTATCGAGTCTCGATTTTGGTATTAATGAAATCTCGAACAAAGAAAAGATTTATTATGCGAATGCACAGGAGTTAACTTCTAGTAACGGAAGTAAATATGTACCTAACTATGCCCAAATCTCAGATAATCGCGGAACAAATGCCGGATGGAAATTAACCGTTAAACAAGAAGGTCAGTTTGCTAATGCTGCAGCGCAAAATAAAAAATTAACAGGCTCACAAATCAAATTTGTGAATCCGACTGTTACAGGTAAAACAGTAGTGACACCGCCAACAGCAGCTAAAGAAATTACGTTAGATCCAAATGGCGCTGAGTCACTTGTCATGTCAGCAAAGCCAACAGAAGGAGCTGGACTTTGGGTAAACCTTTGGGGACAGGTAGATGAGATGACGAATGCTGCAGGTGAGAAAGTACAAAAAAATAAAGCGATTTCCCTTTCTATTCCAGGGAAAACGCCAAAAGATGCTGTTACATACAGTACAAAATTAACATGGAACTTATCGGATGTTCCAGGTAACAAATAATAATAAAGGATGATGAAACATGAAAATCAATACTAATTTAAAAGCTCTAGGCGTAGCAACAACAATGTTAACAGGTTTGGTATTAGGAGGAAGTGTCACTTCTTATGCGGCAGATGGTGGCGAGTATCAAACGAATGCAATTATCGAATTTGAATCAGCTACTGACATCATAACTCCACCAATAGATCCAACTAATCCGGATAATCCAAATCCAGTAGATCCAGTAGATCCAACTGATCCAAACGGTCCAAAGCCGGGAACGCCTGGTCCATTAAGTATTGACTATGCATCTAGCTTAGACTTTGGTAAGCAAAAAATTACTTCTACCACTCAAGTTTACAAAGTACAACCGCAAAAATTTAACGGTCGTGGCGACGGTCCGAACTATGTTCAAGTAACAGATAGTCGTGGTACAGAAAAAGGTTGGTCATTGCAAGTGAAACAAAATGGTCAATTCAAGAACACTGCAGATAAAGAACTAACGGGTGCTGCAATTACTTTTAAAAATGCATGGGTGAATACAGCCTCTGCATCTACAAAACCATCTATTGTAAAAACTACATTTAGTTTAAATCCAGATGGGATGGGTGTAGCTGAAAACATTATGTCTGCCAAAGCGAATGAAGGGTCCGGTACTTATGTATTAGTATTTGGTGATGACGCTACAGCAGCGGATAGTATTGAACTTTCTATCCCAGGTTCAACTACGAAATATGCAGATAAATATGCTACGTCCTTAACATGGACACTGACAGACGTACCTGGACAAGAATAAGAGACTATCAAAAATAGTATCCTATCATTTCAGTGCAATATTGTGAGATACAGGTAAAAACCCGTGTAAATCCTGTTAACTCGATTTGCAACAAGTACGAGTTAACGTGGAGCGACAGGAGTACGAGACTTCGTGGCATCCTGTTGCTCCATTGTTAGCGGGTTTTTACCAATTATTTTAGATCTTTGAAGACTTTTAAGTAGTAAGGATGGTAGAAAATATGAGGAAAAATACTTTATGGACCTTATTCGGAATATTGATTGTAAGCCTAGTATGGTTAACGCCCTTTGCGTCTGCATCTGAATTTAATTTTGGTGTGTATACCGTCATTCCAGATAACCAAATTGATAAACAAAAATCTTATTTCGATCTGAAAATGGAGCCTAATCAAAAGCAGACATTAACGATTCAATTGAAAAATGATACGGAAGAGGATGTCGTCATTGAGCCGATCATTCATTCTGCTACAACGAATATTAATGGAGTTGTAGAGTACGGTCCTACAAGTGCTGAACGTGATTCTTCATTGCCATATGAATTAGGGGATTTAATTCAAACTGAGAAGGAAATTACGATTCCGGCTAAGGGAAGTAAGGATTTACAGTTAAATGTAACGATGCCTGAAGAAGCATTCGATGGGATATTAGCGGGCGGTATTACATTAGAAGAGAAGAAAGCAGCGTCAAAAAATACCGAGGAAACAACTAAAGGTGTAAGTATTGAAAATAAATATGCTTATGTAGTGGGAATTATCCTACAAGAAACTGATGAAACAGTGAAGCAAGATTTGCAATTACACGATGTTAAAGCTGGACAAGTGAATGCCCGTAATGTGATTAATGCTACGCTTCAAAATCCAACGGCAACGTATTTAAACCGTTTTGAAGTGGACGCGAAAGTTACGAAAAAAGGGAAAACAGAGGTGCTCTATAAATCTGAAAAACAAGACATGCAAATGGCGCCAAATTCTAATTTTGAATACCCGATTTCACTAAATGGAGAAAAATTCAAATCTGGAACATATACGTTACATGTAAAGGCTAAATCGAGCAAAGAATCATGGGAATTTGAGAAGGATTTTACCATTAAAGGGGAAGAAGTAAAGCAATTTAACGCAACAGATGTATCCATTGAAGGACCGAATTATCTAGCGTATTTGGTAGGATTGCTAATTCTTCTAGTAGCAGGGTTACTATTGTTTATATTTTATAGCAAAAAGAAGCAGAAGAAACAACAAGAAATAAATTAATTGAACAAAAATACGCCTTTGTTTTGGAAGTAGCTGTACTGGTTACTTTGCTGACTTTTCGTTTTAGAAAAATTATGCACCAATTTATGTTTCTAAAGATGCAGGATAGAGGCGTGTATCAGTTAACGCTGATACGACAAGCGATTGGTTTTTTAACAAGTGAATCAATAAAAATTAGATGAATCACTTGTTAAAAATTAAAAAGAAAAAGTTAATTTGAAAGAATGAGAAGATGAGCAAAGTGATCAGTATGCGGTTAACTTCATTGTTCGTTATGAAGCTGCTTAACATGTAAAGGGTCGGTGAAAAGAAATATGCGGAAAATAGTAATATCGATATTAGTTTTTGTTCTAGTCTTTTCTGAGCTGAGTGTATCTATAGCAGAAACAATTGTGGGTAATCCTACAGAGTCTGCAATTGAATGTGAGGAACAACTAGAGTCTGATGGCGAGGAAAATCTAGCAACTGAATGTAAGGAACCGGAGTCTGAAAATGGTGAAGCACCAACAACTGAAGGAGAGAAACAGCCGGAGTCTGAAAGTGGTGAAGCGCCAACAGCTGAAGATAAGGAACAACCAGAGACTGAAAATGGTGAAACGCCAACAACCGAAGGAGAGAAAGAACCAGAGACTGAAAATGGCGAAGCTCCAACAACCGAAGGAGAGAAAGAACCAGAGACTGAAAATGGCGAAGCTCCAACAACTGAAGAAGAGGGACAGCAAGAATCAGACAATGAAGAAAAGCCAGCGGTAGAGTGTGAAGAAGAACTAGCAACTGACTGTGAGGAACCTGAAGAATCAGACAGTGAAGAAAACCTAGTAGTTAAATTGGATAACGATGGAGAATATATAGATGATGGTTACCGTATAACGGGATCACTGATTAGTAAAGACAGTCAACCTATCATTCTTTACTATAAGATTGATGATAATGATGAGAAGAAAATCGCGGAATATGAAAACGCAGACACTGATGCAACTGTTCCGTGGGAGTACACAATTCTAGATGATGAAGTGAAAAAGGGTTTAGATCATGACATTACTATATATGCAGAAAACGAGTCTGGTGTGAAGTCAAACGAAGAAACAATAAAAATACGCCCGGTATTAACGATTTCAGAACAAGTGTTTGATGAAGGCGGCAATGAGATAGAGGAAGTCGCACCAGAAGAAACAGTCAGCTATAAAATTGCAGTAGAAACCGATTATATTGAAGAAGATACCGGCACATATGGTGAAGTCAACATTACTCAAGAATATGCTACACGTTTAGAACAGCCAACAGACCTTAAAGTATCAGATGAAGATGGAAATGAAATTGGTACAGCCATATATAATGACTCTGTCAATGTAATTGAAACAACTCTTCATGCAAACTTGCCACGTTCTACGAAGATAAACATTACGTATAACGCTAAAGTGAAGAAAGAAATGGAAGAGGAAGAGGAAGACTATATTATAAGTCAGACGACAGCATCCGGGAGATATAGTACAGGTGATGCGGTCAATAGGACATTAGATGAAACGAAAATTTTAATTGCGTCTCAACATGCGCGAATTAATATAGTAGATGTTGGTCCAGTCGGGAATATTGATTTTTCACCGTTAGTTGATCCTAATGAATTAGATGGATTTACACAAATGGAAGTTAATGAGGGGCAAAAATTTACGTCTAAATCTGGAAGCTCTGACAGAAGTTATTACATGGCTTTTGGAGACTTAGATAATACAAGGTCAGTGAACTCATTAACTTCAACTCCGAGGGTTAGAGGCGATGATTGGTTAAGGCCTTTGCCAACCATGGAAACATCGCTTTCCTCTTTAGTGGAGAGAAACCACAGTTTTATACGTGCTGACACTTTTGTAGTAGCGACTACTCTAGATTCTATACCGAATGCTCCAGGGGGTGTCATAACGTACTATTATGATAATGGAAGACCTGGCAATGGAACTGGAAATAGTTCGTTTTCTGGATTAGAGGTTGTTCATGGTAATTCTCCAGACGATGTAGCAAATATAGTCACTAGAGACGAGTTTCCAATTATAAAACTATATAAAAATGAACAGGCAAATGAATTGATTGCTTACGCAGTTGCAATTACTTATAAGGAAGGTCTCCCTGCTGGCGCCCGTGAAAAATACTTAGATGGATTAGTAAAAATTAAAATGAGTTTGAAGAGTAAAAAGGGGCGTGTTAATGTAAGTGTAAAATACTTAAAATTACATGACGAATTTGAATATACAAATTTAGGGTATTCTGTTCATATGGATATTGGTGGTCGTCATCAGTATAGTAAGATGTTTTCATTAGGAGCTAATGAAGGGATCTATTTTAATGAGAAAGAAATGAAGGATTATAAACCTTATTATCTTTTTTTCTACCGTGATGGTTATGCGAATCATCCGGCAGAAATTATAGCGAGAGACTGGCCAATTCGCATATTCACCACTCTTAGTTACCCTCATGGCTTATCTCATGGCTTTTTTAGTACATTGAATGCATCATCTGTCAAAGACATTGGCGAGGATGAGATGTATCCTTATACGGAGCATCCGGCCTGGGCCTTAAGATGGGAACCAGAAGAGCAAGGGTATAAAGAGATACGAGAAGTGAATCTTGAGATTGCTGTAGCTGACAAAAAGGATCCAGCGCCAGTGATTAAATTAGATAATGATGGTGAATATACAGAAGATGGTTATCATTTAACGGGATCATTGATTGATACGGACCTCGATAGTGAATATATCGGTCTTTACTATACGATAGATGACAGTGAGCCTTTGAAAATAAAAGATTATGAAAAAATAACTCCAGGTACAGAAGTTTCGTGGGAATACACGATTCCAAGTACTAAAGTGAAAAAGGGTTTAGACCATAATATTACTGTATATGCAATCAACGAATACGACCAGACATCAAATATCGAAGAGATTAAAATTCGACCGGATTTTTCCATTACGCAAGAAGTGTTAGGTGAAGATGGTATTGAAGCAAAAGAAGTCGCACCGGAAGAAACACTAAATTTTAAGATTTTAGCAGAAACCGGTTATATCGCAGAAGATGAAGGAACTTATGGTCAAATCACAATTACACAAAAACATAATACACATTTAGAATCACCAACAGACCTTAAAGCAATTGATGAGGATGGAAATGAAATTCGTATAACGTATAATAGTTCCACAAATACGATTGAAGTAAAACCCGAAGCGAGCTTAAAGCGTTCTAAAAAAATCTATATCACTTATAAGGCTAAAGTGAAGAAAGAAGCGGTATATGGACAATATGTTGAAGGTCAGGCGACAGCAGTTGGGAAATACAGTACAGGTGATGAAGTCAATCAGACATCAAATGAAGTGAAAACCAAAATTTCTGGCGTGTTGAAATTCGTTTCTGCGCCTGGGGTGATTGGCTTTGGAGAAAAGCCTAAGATTTCGTCGAGAACTAAAACGTATCAGCTCATCCAAATTGATGAGTCTTTATCTGTAAAAGATAGTCGTGCGTTGTCGAGAAATCCGTCTTGGATGATGACGGCTAAGCTAGTTAAGCCGCTAACAGGGAAGAAGAATAACGATTCTACATTAGATGGCTTATATTACCGTTATGGTGGAAATGTTTCAACACTTACTAAAGATGCTTCAGCACTGGTTTATAAAAAGAAAACAACTGGCAAAGAAGAAATCAACATTTCTAATGCATGGACTCCAGAAGGAGATGGACTTTATTTAGAAGTGCCAGCCGGAACTGCTAAAGCTGATGCGTATGACGGAACGGTCCAATGGATACTGCAGAATGTACCTGTGAATGAATAGATGTAGTCATATGTTGATAAGCTTGGTTGCATTAAAAAGATAAATTTTAGGTGTGTTATGCCGAGTGATGGGAATCCAATCTTTTCAATAAGTTATATATAAGTGTTTCATGGATTAGTTGACAATTAAATAATCCAGAAAAAGAAAGCATGAGATTGCATATTTAACAGTCTCATGCTTTTGTATTTAGGTTAGACTAGGAGATTAGGGACCGCTCTATTTCTGGAACGAGGTCAAATGAAAAACGCCCAGCGTTAAAAATACAGAACTAGTATTTGATGATGATAGCAATAGGGAGTGCCGTACTATGCGGCAATTAGTTGACTTCGGTATGCTTGACGGAGTCATCTTTTTTTATGTCCCAGGTTCTTTTTGTTTGATTTTTTAATAGAAATTATGAAGAAATGATATGTTAGATAATAATAAAACATTAAAGATTGAGAGTCTAATATTAAAATAATTTCTTAATCATTATAATAGGAAGTTTCTCGATTAAGTAAAAAACTATGAATTTATTTTAGAAAAAGTGTTGACCTTTTTAAATTAAGGGTGTAATATTATACAAGTCGTTAAGACAGCTACTGAAAAACAATTAAACAAAAAAGAGTTGTTGACATCTAGCGAACGACATGATATTATATAAGAGTTGCTACTGAAATAACGGCAACGAAATGAACCTTGAAAACTGAACAAGCAAAACGT
>NZ_LFXJ01000012.1 GCF_001183605.1 Lysinibacillus xylanilyticus
TTGGGGGCTTCCCCCTGTGAGAGTAGGACGTCGCTAGGCTATATGATAAAATTATTCCGAAGTAGCTCAGTTGGTAGTAGCACCTGACTGTTAATCAGGTTGTCGCAGGTTCGAGTCCTGCCTTCGGAGCCATTCTTGGAGAGTTGTCCGAGTGGCCGAAGGAGCACGATTGGAAATCGTGTAGGCGGTTAACACTGTCTCAAGGGTTCAAATCCCTTACTCTCCGCCAGCACTTTAAGGATTTTTCATTCCAAACGATGGCCCCTTGGTCAAGTGGTTAAGACACCGCCCTTTCACGGCGGTAACACGGGTTCGAATCCCGTAGGGGTCACCATTTTTAATACCCAGATGGAGGATTAGCTCAGCTGGGAGAGCATCTGCCTTACAAGCAGAGGGTCGGCGGTTCGAGCCCGTCATCCTCCACCATTATTTAAATAAATCACCTTATTATCGCGGGGTGGAGCAGTGGTAGCTCGTCGGGCTCATAACCCGAAGGTCGTTGGTTCAAATCCGGCCCCCGCAACCAAAATGGTCCCGTGGTGTAGCGGTTAACATGCCTGCCTGTCACGCAGGAGATCGCCGGTTCGATCCCGGTCGGGACCGCCATTTTTTTAAAAATATGGGTCAGTAGCTCAGTTGGTAGAGCATTAGATTGAAGCTCTAAGTGTCGGCGGTTCGATTCCGTCCTGACCCACCATATTTTTTTGCCGGTGTAGCTCAGTTGGTAGAGCAACTGACTTGTAATCAGTAGGTCGTGGGTTCGACTCCTATCGCCGGCACCATGGCTTTTCCGGAGGGGTAGCGAAGTGGCTAAACGCGGCGGACTGTAAATCCGCTCCTTAGGGTTCGGCGGTTCGAATCCGTCCCCCTCCACCAGTTTTTTATTCATAGGGGCATAGTTTAACGGTAGAATAGAGGTCTCCAAAACCTTTGATGTGGGTTCGATTCCTACTGCCCCTGCCAATTAATTAATTTCATGGCGGTTGTGGCGAAGTGGTTAACGCACCTGATTGTGGTTCAGGCATTCGTGGGTTCGATTCCCATCAGTCGCCCCATTTAATTTAAAACAATAAAATATATAGTAATATGGCGGTTGTGGCGAAGTGGTTAACGCACCTGATTGTGGTTCAGGCATTCGTGGGTTCGATTCCCATCAGTCGCCCCATTTATATATTTAACTTTTGGGGTATAGCCAAGCGGTAAGGCAACGGATTTTGATTCCGTCACGCCCTGGTTCGAATCCAGGTACCCCAGCCATTTATTGCGGAAGTAGTTCAGTGGTAGAACACCACCTTGCCAAGGTGGGGGTCGCGAGTTCGAACCTCGTCTTCCGCTCCAATTATTATGGCGGCATAGCCAAGTGGTAAGGCACAGGTCTGCAACACCTTTATCACCGGTTCAAATCCGGTTGCCGCCTCCATAATTTATTTCTTAATCGGATTTTCCGATTTTTTTTATCTCCATTATGCCGGTGTGGCGGAATTGGCAGACGCGCACGACTCAAAATCGTGTTCCTTTGGAGTGTCGGTTCGACCCCGACCACCGGTATCATATTTAGTAAAGAATCCTTGATTACAAGGGTTCTTTTTTTGTTTGTAGAAAACATTTAAGATCCTCTCAAAATGTATTTTTTGAGAGGATTTTTTTATACGAACCATAGATTGCTTATACATAGTACAGAATTTTAAATAATATTAGTCTAAAACTCTTTTATATCATATGTGAATTTAAAATTTCAAAAAAAGCATTTCTCAAAATATGATCGAAAGCCAACAAAGATTGATTTGTATGCTTTTTTAATGAGTGATATGGTAGAAATCAATAATAACAAGGGGGTGACGAGATGAAAAAGTAATGGCGAGTTTGTTGCGTTCAATTTTATTTGTTGCTGGTCCATTTAGGATTATTAATAAAAGGTAGCATTAAGCTACCCTTAATTTATTTCACCACTTTCTAATTTTTTGTTTAAAGCTATATAATCCTTTTTGGAAAAGGTTACTGTTACTCTATCCAATCTATTTCCACCCGGATATAAAAGTAATTGCTGATTAAATTTTATACCTAAAGGTCCAACCGTTTGATAAATAAGATTTAGAATTTTAAAACATTCCAAATCTACTCCTTCTTTCAAATGATTTTTAATATTAATAGTAACCACATCTTCAACTTCAATAAATCTAGGTTTTCGAGGAGAAATATTGTGTGCTTTACAAAGTCTTTTTAGAAAATTTTGATAATAATCTTGTTGTTCCATTTAGACCACCTCTCTTTACATGTTATCATTATAAAGTGAGAAAGAATATAGAAATGAAGGTTATGGCTAACTCAGCTAAAAAGCAAAGTGGGTTATTTAAATGGAAAGAATGTTTTCCTTTTACCTGGGTAGTCTTCGCGGCTTTAGCATGAGTAGTAATGGTTAAATTATTGTAGGAAAAGACATAATGCCTGATAAGTAGCATTTACGATGAATAGAGAGGATATGATTATGAACAGACACTTTTTTATTGCAGTTCCACTTCCTTCATACATTAAAGCAGCTCTTAAAGTGAGATGTGAAGGAATGAAGACAGATTTTCATTTTAAACGATGGGTTCATCAGGAAGATTATCATATCACATTGGCTTTTTTAGGTCATGCGGATGAAGAGCAATTACAGGATGTGATGGTTGAAATGGAAAAAAATCTTCAGAATGTTCCTCCATTCGAATTAATAATTCAAGGATTCAATACTTTTGGAAGAAGAGAATATCCAAGAATTTTATGGGTGGATCTGCTCGAATCTGAGCAATTAAATTTTGTGAGAGACATAGTATACCGTGATTGTATTAAAGCTGGATTTGAATTAGATATGAAGCCTTTTACACCACATATAACTGTTGCGAGAAAATGGGATGAGGCATTCGGTAAATTTCTATTCGAAGAATTGCTAAAAGAAGAGTTTCAGCTTCCTGAATTTCCAGTGAAAGAAGTGATTTTGTACGAATCAAGGGTAGAGGAAAACCCGAAATATTATAAAAAGGCAGTTATTCACTTAGATGACCAATAAATCTGTAAATGTATGAAGTGGTTGGTTGCATAATGTACAGACAAAGGGAAAAAGCCTACTACTATAATAATGATGAATATTAGATCAGCTCGTAAACCAAAAAGAAAAGGTTTACGAGCTTTTTTGTTAAAAACATCTCACTTTTAATAATTAGTTCATCTTCCGTTCATTTAAGGATTTTATGATAAGGATGTAAAAAGGAATGGAGGAGTTAACTATGAATCTTGCATGGAAAGAAATTAAGAAGAATAAAGTAAGATTTTTAATATTAGGTTCGATTGTTTTTCTAGTTAGTTTTTTAACTTTTATTATTTCTGGTTTGGCGAATGGATTGTCACAAGATAATGCCGCTCTAATCAAGGATTTACCACAAGGTCAATTTTATATGAATAAGGATGCAGATCAAACTTATAATCTGTCAAAAATAGATAGCAGTACACAAAATGAAATATTGAGCAAAGAAAAAGATGCAGTAGCTTTTTCATTACAAATGGGCTTTTTAAATGATAAGGACAATAAGCAACAAAGCGTTGCCTTTGTTACATCTACCGAGTCAGATTTATTTGAAAATGTGAAACATAATGAAGTCGTATTAGATAGTTCAATGAAAGATAAAGGAATTAAAGTAGGAGATACATTAACGAATAATCAATTTAGTGGCAAGTTTGTAGTAAAAGGATTTGTCGACCAAAAGAAATATAGTCATGCACCTGTTGCCTATATTAATGAACAAGATTATAAAGAAATTTACCGTGTTGATGAAATGCAGATGATTTTCGCGCCAGACGGAGATTCTTCAAAAGAATTTGCTGGATTAGAATCATTTTCGAATAAAGAGTTTCTTAATACAATTCCAAGTTATAATGCAGAACAAATGTCTTTAAATATGATTGTTTGGTTTTTAATAGTCATTAGTGGGATGCTGTTTGCTATCTTCTTCTATATGATGAACGTTCAAAAAATTGGTTTATACGGAATTTTGAAAGCCATTGGTGTGAAAACGAGTAAATTATTCAAAATGATATGGACACAGATGGCTATCATTACAGTTATTTCACTTATTTTGTCGGTAGCCTTTAGCCAAGCATTTAATCTGATAGCGCCAAAAGGAATGCCTTTCACTTTAACAATTGCGACAACAACGCAATTATCGATTGTATTCTTAATTATTGGATTTATTGGTGCTACAATTTCAGGTATCCAAATTAAAAAAATTCAACCATTACAAGCGATACAGCAAGGAGAGGCTTAATATGACTTTATTTAAAATCGATGAAGTTAGAAAAACGTTTAAGAATGGCGAGATAGAGGAAGAAATACTTAAAGGCATAGATCTTTCTCTAAATGAAGGGGAAATAACTGCATTGGTCGGTGCATCTGGATCTGGTAAGAGTACACTTCTGACAATAGCTGCTGGACTTCAGCCTGCATCAGATGGGCACGTAATATTTGAAGGGAAAAATATGTCTATCATGAACTCTGAAGAGGTTCGAAAAGTACGAGCAAGTGAGTTTGGGTTTGTCTTTCAGTTTGCACACCTTGTACCTTTTCTTACAGTTGAGGAGCAACTACTGCTAATGCTAGATGTTTCGGAATCAAAATTAAAAAAGCAGGAACAAAAAAATGAAGTTAATCGAATCCTAAAATTAGTAGGGATGGATCATCGAAAAGTGGCTTATCCTTCGTCATTGTCAGGTGGCGAGAAGCAACGTATTGCCATTGCCCGAGCAATCATTCATAAACCGAAAGTTCTTTTCGCAGATGAACCAACAGCAAGCTTAGATTCACAAAGATCAAAAGAGGTTATGTTGCTAATTAGAGATTTGACTAAAACGTTAAACATTACTACTTTAATGGTGACACACGATGAAGAAATGCTTGCTTATACGGATCGTATTANGAAAGTTTTTCTTTAAAAAAGCTTGCAATTATAACAAGAATGTGTTATAATGAATCTTGTCTTTAAAATAGTCTAGTGATGATGGCAAAGAGGTCACACCCGTTCCCATACCGAACACGGAAGTTAAGCTCTTTAGCGCCGATGGTAGTTGGGGGCTTCCCCCTGTGAGAGTAGGACGTCGCTAGGCTATATGATAAAATTATTCCGAAGTAGCTCAGTTGGTAGTAGCACCTGACTGTTAATCAGGTTGTCGCAGGTTCGAGTCCTGCCTTCGGAGCCATTCTTGGAGAGTTGTCCGAGTGGCCGAAGGAGCACGATTGGAAATCGTGTAGGCGGTTAACACTGTCTCAAGGGTTCAAATCCCTTACTCTCCGCCAGCACTTTAAGGATTTTTCATTCCAAACGATGGCCCCTTGGTCAAGTGGTTAAGACACCGCCCTTTCA
>NZ_LFXJ01000010.1:0-728312 GCF_001183605.1 Lysinibacillus xylanilyticus
ACATTCAATGCACCGTTTATCCAGTTTTGAAAGAACAATCTTTCAACCAAGGGTTTCAAGATACGAGTAGTTCGAGGAAGCGATGGAGAGAAGGAAGGAGCGTACTCAAGTACGTGACTGACTGAACGACAGAGCTGACGAAGAAATACAATGTATATTGAAAGCCGACAATAGTCTAGTGATGATGGCAAAGAGGTCACACCCGTTCCCATACCGAACACGGAAGTTAAGCTCTTTAGCGCCGATGGTAGTTGGGGGCTTCCCCCTGTGAGAGTAGGACGTCGCTAGGCACCTAGAAAAGCCGAGGAATTATTCCTCGGCTTTTTTTTCTGTGAAAATAAATAATCCCTTGGCCTTGAAAAAGTTGGAAACTCTAACAAGAAAGAAAATGTATCGTAACGAGTGCTTTTTTCTTCCCTCTCTAGTTACGATTGTCCAGTGCTTTGAAGCTAATGTACGATTCTGGAACTTTGAAACAACCTAAGCAGCCTCAATTCTCGAATATCAACTGCTGGGACAAAGCTCGCTTTTCAAAAAACAATCCATCACACTGCCGCTCTGGTGGACCATAACATTGCACTAGGCGATGAAAACGGTAATTTTAGATCAAATGGAAACTTAACACGAGCGCAATTTACCGTGTTTATGTTTCGAGCAATTGAATTATAAAACGTGAAAAAGAGGGATGTATCATATATTTGATACATCCCTCTTTTTATTGTGGATAAGTGTAAAAAGAGTAGTACAAGAAATGACTAAGATTCCGCAATGTTTTTTGCGATAAACCGAGAAGTCACAGTAGGATATTGGGAGTCTTTTTATCATAAATTTGTAACTATCTTCATATAGTATTAGTAAGCCTATGAAAGGAGTCGTTATCATGCGCATGCCGGCACTACCTAAAAAGAAGTCTCCTCCAAGGGAAGCACCAAGGTCATGGTGGAAAGTTGTTAAAGCGTATTTATCCAGAGGGAGGTTTTACCGTATACCGCCTCGGAATCGATAAATGAGATTTAAATGTTCCATGCAAAAAAGTCGCCTTAATAGCGACTTTTTTATCTTCTTTCAGAAAGAGGTTTTTGTAGCGACGGCTACAATTACACCAAGGTGAAATTAATTATTATATCTGTTCATTTTCTAATAGAAATGTATTTTTAGTTGGGCCAATTAAATAAAGCTCATGCATCGCTCGAGTGAGCGCCACATAAAGGAGCTTGCGATCAACCTTCGTATCGTAGAAAGGTGTATCGAAAGCAGCTACGATAACAGCATCAAATTCAAGACCCTTTGCTAAATGACTAGGAACAACGAGCAATAATTGCTGATTGATGGACTCATTTTCAGTTAGAAGCTGAGAAATAACTCTTTTGTCTTTTAATGCTTGCTGCATTGTAATCGCCTCTGCAGTTGTTTTACAAATTAAAGCAACTGAATGATGTCCATTAGCTCGAATGGCTTCAAAAATTTCTTTAATTTGCAGGGCATCAAATGATTGAGCCTGTATATAGGTAGGGGCATTGCCATGACGAACTACTGGCTCTACTAATGGAAGCTGTTCATCCATTTGTGCTAGAACCTTGTTTGCAACCTCCATAATTTCAATTGTTGTTCGATAGCTTTTTTGCAGTGTTCTAAAGCTTGCTCTAGGAAATAGATTTTGGACAGGTTCCCAGGCAGTGAGAGAACGATAGCTATGAATCCCTTGTGCTAAATCACCGACCATTGTAAACATATCTGTTTCAAGTCCAGTTTTTAAAGCAGCAAGCTGAAATAAACTATAGTCTTGTACTTCATCGATGAAAACGACTCGCATTTTCCATTCATCTGGAATGCCCTTTATACGAGCTTGTAAATAATACAGTGCAGCTAAATCTTCAAGCACCCATCGCTCTTTAGCATGTGCCTGTAAAAATTGCTGTTGCTCAAGAAAATGCCATTCTGGAGCAAGCTCTGCTAAAATCTCAGCGTTAGTTAGAAGAGAACGATAGAGAGTCTTGATGTTATGTTTAGAAAAGCGTCGCATATAAACAGTGGCTGTTGATTTTGACTCTTTTTCAATGGCAGGAATGCGTTCATCACGCTCATCAATAAACTTAGTAACAATACGACGACGTTTGTCATCATCACGAAATCCATCAAGTGCTCTACCGAGTGCTTCATCATATTTTTTATGAAGCGTATTTAAAATGGCCTGTTTCTTTTGACGGGCATGGCTTGCTAGCACTTTTTTAATATGTGCCAGTCGTTTTTCAATCGGCATATAAGAAAATTCATATAAAAATAGCTTTTTTAAGTGAGAGGCACGCATAATGCAATATTTTTCAATGTAAACATCCTCAAATTGGTTGGCAATTTCCTGCTCGATCTTTTGAATGTAACGTTCTATTACATCACGGTAATAAAGAGAGCCCTTCATTTCAGATATCCAAGAAGCTACCTGTTGGGGTTCTCCTGCAACAAGAGATTCTAACTGCTCATTTGGGTTTTGAAGTTTCAGTTTTAGCTTCGTCGCGGCTAAAACGTAATCGGTAAAGGTTGTTTGGCAAATTTTATCGACACCAAGCTCTGGTAAAACATCACCAATATAATCGATAAATAACTTATTTGGTGCCAAAATCATGAGCTGCTCAGGGTTAAAATCCTCGCCCATTGTGTAGAGGAAGTAAGATATTCGGTGTAGGGCAATGGTTGTTTTTCCACTACCAGCAGCACCCTGTACGATAATAGGCTGACGAAGATGTGCCCGTATAATTTCGTTTTGCTCCTTTTGAATAGTGGAGACGATTTCTGTTAAACGCACATCTGCTTTTCCTGCTAATGCTTCTTGCAGTAATTCATCGTTTGTTGTTAAATCAATATCCCGTAAATCAAGCAATTCACCATCATTAATTTTATATTGGCGTTTGGCGAATAGATGTCCCTTATGGATTTCTCCACGAACATCATATTCCATATCCCCAAGGCGACCATCATAATAGACGTTTGCTACCGGTGAACGCCAATCGACTATAATAGGTTCATGAGTTTCTCGATGAAACAAAGATGTTTTTCCGATATAAAGAAATTCTTCAGGATCACCTGTCTTTTGAAAATGAATTCGGGCAAAGTATGGCTTTTTTTGAATAGCCTCTAAGCCTTCCTTTTGGTTTCGAGCCATTTCAAAGAAACGAGCGTTTGCTAAAATATTAATATAGCCCAAACTGGAATCTAAATATTCAAGATCTGCCATCGACTTACGAATATTCTCCTGAGCAGATTTCAAACCTCTTTGTGATTCATTTAAAATTTGCTGCATGTAATTTTTGGTGAAAGCTAGCCGCTCCACTTCAGCCTGAAAATCTGGATGTTGTGCAGTCATTTTTTAGCACCTCCTAAGTACTTACATTTTCAAGTAGATTCTCATACTACTATATATAATATTTACCATCAAGTGAAATTGTAATAGGCTTATTAGGAAAGAAGGAAAATCGAAATTTTAATGGTCCACCTGCTAATTAGTTGAGAGGTGGGAGAAATAGGAGGTTATCAGATTTGAATATTTTTGCCCATAGAGGCGTTTCAGCACATTACCCAGAAAACACTATGGCTGCTTTTGTGGCCGCATCAAAGCTTCCGATTACGGGGATTGAACTAGATGTTCATTTAACAGCGGATAGGGAGTTAGTCGTTATTCATGATGAAACAATCGATCGCACATCTGATGGCTCTGGATTCGTAAAGGATTATACGCTACAAGAGCTCCGTGCATTTGATTATGGTTCATGGTTTTCTTCTAAATTTGACGGGGAGGGCATCCCAACATTAGGAGACGTTTTAGAGCTATTTGCAGGCACAAATCATCGTATAAATATTGAGCTCAAAACCGATGTATTTCCGTATAACGGGATAGAAGCGCTTGTTATTAAGGAGGTTGCTGCATATCAAATGACAGAGAGAGTAATTATTTCCTCCTTCAATCACGAATCTATTCAGATCGTCGCACAAAGAGCGCCATATATTGAAAAAGCGGCTCTATTTGCGGAAATTTTAGTTGATTTCAACGGCTATACAGCTCAAATTCCGGCAGATGCTATACATGTCAGCCTACCTACAGCATTTCGGAGATCCATTCAAGAGGCTCTTAATGAAGGAGCAATTGTCCGTGTGTATACAGTTAATGATGTCGAGCAAGCGAAACAATTACAGCAGCTCGGTGTACAGGCAATATTTACAGACGACCCGGAAAAAATAGTAACTGGATTGACTGATTAATTGGATAGAATGGCCGAGTGGGGATAGAAGCGGAAATAGAATGGTCAGATCGACTGAAAGAGTGGCCAAAGTGACGGAAAGAATGGCCAAGATGACGGATAGAAGTTAGAGCGACGGATAGAAGAGCCGAAGCGATGGAAAGAAAGGTCAAAGCGACGGATAGAAGAGACGAAGTGACCGAAAGAAAGATCAAAGCGACGGAAAGAGTGGCCAGAACGACGGATAGAATCGTCAAAGTCGTGGATAGAGCAGCCAAAGTCGTGGATAGAACCATCAAAGACGTGGATAGAACAGCCAAAATCGTGGATAGCCCACAAATCGAGGGAAAGAAGAGGCAAGGTGACGGATAAAAGTCAGAGTGACGGATAGAAAAGTCAAAGCGACGGATAGAAAGGCGAGAGCGACGGAAAGAGTGGCCAGAACGACGGATAGAATCGTCAAAGCCGTGGATAGAGCAGCCAAATACGGGGATAGAACCGTCAAAGTCGTGGATAGAGCAGCCAAATACGTGGATAGAACCGTCAAAGTCGTGGATAGAACCGTCAAAGTCGTGGATAGAGAAGCCAAATACGTGGATAGAACCGTCAAAATCGTGGATAGAACCGCCAAAATCGTGGATAGCCCCGGTAGAGCTATGGAAAGAAAAGCCGAAAGCAACGGATAAAACCGCTAAATCGCCGAATAGGCGTTATTTATAGGCTTTTTCGGATTTAACGCGCTGAGGATGTGTGAATGTCAGTGCGTTAAATCCTAGTATAAAAAGATAGCAATTAAATTTTAAAAATCTTACCACTTTACGCGATTTTCTTCGATACTGCCTAGCATTTGTTTGATTACAAGTGTTTCGCCATTGTCTAGTAATACAGAGCCGTCGTAGTAGCCAAACATTTGATGTACTTCAGATTTTATGAGACCAGCTTTTGTTACAGATACACGCTCGTAAAATGGGGAGAATGTTAATGAAACTTGGTTAGTGAATTTAGTTTTAATTTTCCATCGTTGCATTAAATCCTCTTGATTATAGTTGAACAGTACATCCTCATGTATTTTTGTCATTTTTCCTTCAACGAAAACAGCATTTTCGGTCATTCCTGTTCCGTCTGTCCATTTACCACCTAAATTGAGTCCAATTCGTCTACCTCGAACTCGCTGTGAGGCCATTCCCCAATTCCATGTAAATGTACGAGGCCAAACGCCACGACTAAATTCTAGTACAGAGAAGTTTTCCTCAGGGGAAAATGGGAAGCGGCGATTCCCAATTGTCACAAACCCAGAAGTAGGGAGCGTATGATGCTTACCTGTAAATTGGAATGTTTTACGGTTCCAAGGGATGACTACATTCAATGATTCATCTGTAGGCGGATGCTGAATGACAAGCTTTGCACGTAAAACATCTCCATCGAAGTCTGGGATCGAAACTGATAGATGTGTTTCATTTTGTACATATGTCATATCAATCATCATTTCACTATTTTTGAAGGATACTGAATCTAGCACCTGCGTAGGCATTTTTAACTTTCCACCCAATGGGATTGTAATTGTTTTTTCAAAGTAGCGCTGTGTTTCATATTCAAGGAAATAGACGAAGCAGACCGCTGCGTAGTCTAGATGGCTAATAGTAGCTGAGAAGATGATCTCATCACCGTAGACACACCAATAATTCCATTTCTTTTTGCGCATGATATGGCCACTTAAATTGCTGTTTATGAGAGGTTTACGTGCAAATCCAATGGCAGCTGGATTTAAATTACCTTTTTTATCGCATAAAAGAGTAGGTTGTATAATTTCTTTCTCAGCATGCTGCTTCAATTTCAACATCCCTTCTGGTTCATAAAATAAAATCTATAATTCCTTACCCTTATTGTAGCAAAAACAATCTTAAAATTGGCAAAGTTAGTGCCAATTAAGACCACATTCGACATTTTTATGAATGAGGACCTAGCTAATAGAAACCACTCTTTATACATATGTTGAATTTAAGGAGGGGAAGCGTGGCAAAAATGTATAACAGACAGGCCGCTGTACAGTATGCGAACTTGTGGTGGAACAGGCGTAATCCAGCATTTCCGAATTTTACTGTTGATTGTACGAACTATATATCTCAATGTTTACTTGCTGGAGGAGCACCAATGCGAGGTGCTCCAAACAGAGGGAAAGGTTGGTGGGTTCAACATGGAAATTGGAGCTTTAGCTGGTCTGTTGCACATTCCCTTAGATGGTATTTGGAAGGCTCTACAACAGGGTTGAGGGGTAAGCGTGTACAATCTGCCGAAGAATTAGAACTTGGAGATATCATTTTTTATGATTTCCAAGGGGATGGAAGAGTTGACCATTCCGTAATTGTGACAAGTATCCAAAATGGTATTCCATATGTTAACGCACACACTTCAGATAGTATTAATCGACCATATTTTTATGAAGATTCAACGGCTTATACGCCAAGCATGATTTATTATTATATTCATATAGAAGATAGTTTTGCTTAAGTGATAGCAGTGTTAAAGCTCATCAATTTGTGATAATGTGAAAGATAGAAGATATCAATTTCGCCTTGGCGTAAATTGCGTCCGGAGGCTTTGGGCCAACAGATGTCTTTTGCGCGAAAGCGAAGCGTCAGCGGCATGATGTTGGTCACTCAGTCGTTGCCACAGGACGTGGCGTTCTTAGACTGAGTTCCTCTATTTCAGTAGGTGTTTGGAACCCGAAAAAAGGAACTATACCTGAAATTATCTCACCACCTTCAGAGGAGGGAGTCTTCTGTACCTGTCGCTTTGCTTTCGGTACAAGAGAGATTTGCTGAATGAAGATAAATCTTAATTATTGTAGTGTTATAGAAGGAGATTAGAGTAAATGAGCGAACAATTTTTATCTGTTAGGAATGCTATTATTGAGCGTCGTTCTATTAAAAAATTTAATGGGCAGCCGGTGGATCGTGAAGATTTATTAGCTATTGTTGACGATGCAGTGTGGGCACCGAATCATGGAAATCGAGAGCCTTGGCGTTTAGTCGTTGCATGTGGTAAGGAGTTAGATGCTCTTCATAATTTATTGCGTGATCTAACGATACCGAAATGGCAGGAGCTTTCAAATGAAGATTTAGTGAAGCAAATGACGAAATTCACATTACCAGGTGGCTATGCTTTTGTCATCGTTCCAGAGGATGCTCGACAAAAAGAGCGCTTAGAAGATTTCGGAGCGGCAAGTATTTTTATTCAAAATATTCAATTGCTTGCTTGGGATAGAGGAATCGGTTCATGCTGGAAAACGCCAGGGTTCCTAGATAACCCAAAATTCCGTGAAGCTCTAAAGGTTCAACCGGGTGAGCGCGTGATCGCGATGCTACAAGTTGGTTATTTTGATGAAGTACCAAAAGGGAAAGAACGAAAAAAATCAGCAGATATCGTTACGATTTTTGGAGAATAGCATAGTAAAATCCCCTCGTTATTTTTAACGAGGGGATTTGTTTTTTTATTTTTCTAATTCAGCTACCTCGAATAGATAATCGCTTAAAACGCGTAAGCCTTTATCGAAGTTTTCTAAATGGAAGTGTTCATTTGGTGCATGGAAGTTTTCGCTTGATAAGCCGAAGCCCATTAGCACTACTGGCAATTCTAAAATTTCATCAAAGGCAGCTACGATAGGGATTGATCCTCCTCCACGTGTATAAGCAGTTGGCACATTATATACTTTTTCGTATGAGCGACCAGCAGCTTGGATAAATGGATGATCAAATGGTGTTAAGAATGGACGGCCTTTATCGAATTCAGAGATAGTCACTTCAACGCCAGTTGGCTTATGTTTTTCAATATGTGCTTTTAAAAGTGCTACAATTTCATCAGGCTCTTGATTTGGCACAAGGCGGCATGTGATTTTTGCACCAGCCTCAGCAGGAAGCACTGTTTTAATGCCTTCACCAGAGAAGCCACCGAACACACCATTGATCTCTAATGTTGGGCGTGCCCAAGTGCGTTCTAAATAGGAATAACCAGCTTCACCGAATAATTCCTTCACGTCAACTTCTTCCTTCACGGATTCTTCATCAAAACCAAGAGCACGGTAAGCTTCGCGTTCCTCTTCAGATAATGGTAAAACTTTATCGTAGAAGCCCTCAACTTGAATTGTGCCATGCTCATTGCGGAAGGATGCTAAAATGTCAGCTAATGCATGAATAGCGTTTTGTACACCGCCACCGTAAAGACCAGAGTGAAGGTCACCTTTTGCACCACGAACATCAATTTGGACACCCGTTAAGCCACGTAATCCATAGCATACAGCAGGCTTACCAGGACCATATAAACCTGTATCAGAAATCAAAATTAAGTCAGCAGCTAGTTTCTCTTTATTCTCTTCAACATAGGCAGGAAGGTTAGGACTACCAATCTCTTCTTCACCTTCATAGATGAATTTCACGTTCACTGGTAAAGTGCCAGTTGTCGCAAATAATGCCTCAATCATTTTTAAGTGCATAAACACTTGCCCTTTATCGTCACTAGCACCACGAGCGAATAGTTTGTTATCTCGGATTGTAGGATTGAATGGCTCAGTTTCCCATAAATTTAATGGGTCAACCGGCTGTACATCATAATGCCCGTAAAATAGAATAGTTGGTTTATCCTCTGCGTGTAACCAATCAGCATAAACAACAGGGTGACCTGCAGTTTGCGTAATAGAGACATTCTCAAGATTCAGCTTCTTAAAAGCGTTTGCTAGCCACTCAGCGGCATTTTGTATATCTCCTTTATGCTCTGATAAAGAACTAATACTTGGAATACGTAAAAATTCATTTAATTCATTTAAGTGTGCTTCGCGATGTTCTGTGAAATACGCATCTAATTGCTGTAAATTTGTCATCTAGAATCCCTCTTTTCAAATATTTCGATAATAGAAATAGTATAGCATAATGTGGTTGGGGAATCTTGTTATAGCAAAGCCATATTTGCTAATGATTAGCCCCCATGGTGTAGAAACTAAGACTTGAAAGGTCTGTATTACATGCCTATAAAATTAGTATTCATCCATCTACTGAGAGAATTGCAAAGTGAATAAGAAACAATGGATTATATGAGGTACTATTATTTATTAGAACTTTCAGGAAGACTAAAGAAGGGGGAGCATCTGGAATTGGTCAATTTTTAGTTGGAATTGTTTGTGTGTAATTAAGGGTTTTTATTTATTGTTCGGGAACGTACCAACCGATTAAATTATATATATTTAAGCAAAAGACCAGGGCTCATTTTTTCATCACTGTTCTTTTCTATTTATAAAAAAGCAATGTCCTCTCAAGGGACATTGCCAAAATCGTTCGTACAACCGATTTAATTATTTATTGAAGCGTACAAGGCGCTCAATTGGAAGACGTGAAGAACCATAAGCTGGTCCAGCTGCTTCGCCAATCGCTAGTAATAAAATAGGCACTTCATTTGATGGTAATTCCATATATTCAGCGAATTTTGATTTATCAAAGCCACCCATTGCGACTGTATCATAGCCCATTTCCTTCGCTAATAGCATAATTTGCATTGAAATTAAGCCTGCGTCAAAGTGAACGATATTTAGTAGCGCCTCTTTTGGAACCGCACCATACATTGCTAGAGAATCCTGGGCAAGCTTACTTGCAATTTCTTCTGGCATATAGCCTAGCTCAACATTTTTTGAATAAATTTCCTCTGCATTTAGATACATTTCTGTATCTCCAATGACAGCGATAATGGCAGATGCTGTTTCGATTTGTTCTTGATTAAATGAAAAAATATTAATGTTCTTTTGGATTTCTTTATCATCGATGACGATAAAGCGCCATGGCTGCATATTACTTGAAGATGGGGATGAAGTTGCATCTTCTAACAGTTGCATAATCGTTTCACGAGAAATCGTTGTGTTAGCATTGTATTTACGAACCGATTTACGCTCGTGCATAATTTGTTTTACTGGTTTAGTTGTTGTCATGTTATTTCCCTCTTTTGCTAAATATAAATTAAACCGCTTTAATTGTTACGTTGATATTGCCCATTGTCGCTTTTGAATATGGACAAACGGTATGTGTGATTTCTAATAATTGCTGTGCTTCTTCAATCGATAAGCCTTCAATATGTCCTTCAATGTCAACAGCAAGCACATAGTCAAATGCAGCTTGCTCCATTAGTTTAACCGTTGCTTTAATTGTTGATGCCCCTTGAATTTTCTTTTGACGTTTAATTAAATCTAACGCGCTATTGAAACAAGCGCTATAACCTGCTGCAAATAGTTGTTCGGGGTTTGTAACATCCGCTAATTTCGATCCAGGTGGTGCAATATTTAATGATAACGATTGATCCTCTGCATACGATTTACCATTTCGGCCACCATTATTAATCATTGTTGTTGTATATAATTCTTTCATAAGATTAACCTCCTTTTATGTGGCACCGTTAAATTAGATTGCGTACAATTTAATTGTGCGTAATAGATTGTATACAATTTAATTGTGTTTGACAAGTAGAAACTTTATTTTTAATATTAGTATCAAAAGTACTTTAAGAGGGGATTCCTATGCCGAATCATTTAGATAATCAACTATGCTTTCTTTTGTATGCGACTTCAAAGGAAATCATTCGACAATATACGATGTTATTAAAGCCATACAATTTAACTTATACAGGTTATATTGCCATACTAGCCCTAGAGGACGATGAGCAAATTACGGTGAAGGAATTGGGGAAACGTTTATTTTTAGACTCTGGTACGTTAACACCAGTACTAAAAAAGTTAGAGGCAACAGGCTACGTCCTTCGTGAGCGTTCCAAGGAAGACGAGCGACAAATGCAAATCTATTTAACAAAAGCAGGAATTGAAGTACGCCAAAAGCTACCTGAAGTGTCACGTCGAGTAATGAAGCAATTGAATATTACAGAGCAGCAGTATATGCAGCTGAAATACGTCCTTCAAGATATTTTACAAAACGACTTGCCAATTAAGGATGAGAAGTTGGGGAAATAAAATGATTTATTAGTCTCTCCCTGAACTATTGGATCAATCACATAGGATTCAGCCACAAAATGTTAACGCCAGCTATTAAGTTGGCGGTTTTTTATTTTGGCTGTTTTCGAAAAGATTGTTGCTCTTCAACTAACGATGCTGGTTTGTTGAAGAGTGATGTTTAACTTGTATTCAACAATCGGGCCAGATTGTTGAATAAATAACGTTGGTTTCACATAAAGCAAGATGAACCGTATTACAAATAGTGATAAAGTAAAGAGTAAAAATCCCTCTAGATTATGAAGTTTACATAGGTTAACATAAAAAGAAGGAGACCGTTCATGTTATTTAGACGGTCTCCTTTTGTTTTTCTTAAACTTGTACTTCACTCATCAATGCAAGAGTATTATCTTCTGTATCTTTAAAAAATACCATCCATGTTTCTGTTTGTCCCATTTTAGCTACAACATGTGGTTCGTCGATAAAAGTAACTTCTTTACCTAATAAGCGCTCATAAGTATCTTTAATATTACTTACTTCATAATAAATTACTGAGCTTAAAAGCGCGAATTCCTCTTTTTCTGGAAGTGTTAACATGAGCCGCAATCCATTGCATTCAAAGAATGCCATATTATTAGTGTTGAACAAAAGCGAGAGATCTAATTTTTCTTTATAAAAATCTATTGCTCTATTTAAATCTTTTACAGGTACTCCGATTTGTCCAATTTTTTTGATTGTTTTATTTTCCATAATACTTTTCCCCCTTCAAATTATCAGATTATAAAAAGAATAAATTATTTTATCTAACTTTTCTTATCCAATATCACCTTTTTACGATATTCATTAGGAGATATGCCAACATGTTGCTTAAACATTTTGCTAAAGGATACAGGATTTTGAAATCCGAGTTTAAAGGTAATATCGGTCATATTATTACTTAATTCTGCTAAAAGTTGTTTTGCTTTTATTATTCTAAACTCTGAAATATGCTGATGAGGAGTTTTACCATATATTTGTGTATATGTTCTTAATAAATGATTTGGAGATAGACAAGCAATGCGTGAAATGTCATTTAATTTAATGGTTTTGTCATAATAGGCTCTTATATAATCATGAGCTATACATATCCTTCTATATAATTCTTCACGCGTAGAAGTACGTATTGCACTTAAAGATTCAACTTCCTTATACGTATTAAAATGTTCATTCAAAATAGATTGCATTAATTTATGAAATAGTTCTTCATAACCAATAGAATTAATTTCGAGACTAGGTAAAATATGTTTAAAAGACTCAAGTTGAATAGATAAAGTATCATTTTTATGATAGGTTTTATCAAAAAAGGAAATGGAACTTGTATTCATGAATGGATCGCTGAGAAGATTATCGCTTGTTTCTTTTAATGTTTTAAAGACTTCAGCTGCAAACCCATCTTTAAAGAAAACACAAAAAGATTCCACTTCCTTTGTTTCATCAATTGAAATTGTGTACGAACCTTCATTAAGGAGCAGGTATCTACTATCTTCAACAGCAAACATGCCTTTATTAGTCTTATAATGGGCTTTACCATTAGAAAATGTTTTTATGGACAGTTGGCCAACTCCTTCCCAGTAAAATTGGTCACTTTTTGCATGTAAAACGAAATTGGTAGAATCATTTTTTGACATAATACAATCTCCATAATAGACATCTTTATTTTTTCATAACTTTATTATACATAAAAATGGAATCTAAGTATTACACATATATATTACTAATGAATTTGGTTGAACCATATCTCAAATAATTTATGGAAATAAAGTTATTCAACAATCGGGCGCTATTCTTGAAAAAGAATTGTGCCTTCTCTAGCTAAAGGGCCAGATTGTTGAATACATAATTATAGATTTAATATTAAGAAAGGTGAACCGTATCATAAGGCGAACCGGATGTTGCCAGTCATTTGTTGAGCGATTCCTTCATCATTTCGACTCCATAGGTGAGCGTAGTGCTTCAATGTAATTTCTGGCCTTGAATGGTCGTTGTGATACAACCAAAATATCCGCATTAAATTTGTGAAACCAGTGTTGATGAATTTTATGATTGGTTTGAGAAGTGAATAGAGTTAGCGGAATATTGTATTTAAAGTGTCCGAGAAGTTATTGATATTTGTTTAAATTCGCCTATACTAATGATTAGTTAGCAAAATCGTCTTTAAGGCTAAAAGCAAAAGTTAAAATACCAAGCACTTGACTTGCCAAAAAAGGCAGGTCATTTTTTATTAATTCACATTCTAACTCATTTACAAGGCGAAATTCGCGTATAATGGTAGTTTGAATAAGGTAACAATCTTCAAGAAATAATAAGGTAAATAATCCAAAATAAAAGAGGCTTAATTATGTGCAAAGAAAGTTTTAAAGATTATAAATTAAGTAATGAAATAGTAAACGCGTTGGATAGCTTAGAATACGTAAATCCAACAGAAGTTCAAAGTAAGGTTATACCTATTGTGTTAGAGAAAATGGATCTTGTCGTGAAATCACAAACAGGAAGTGGGAAGACTGCTTCATACGGGATTCCAATTTGTGAATTAATTGATTGGAAGGAAAATAAACCTCAAGCGTTAATTTTGACACCTACGAGAGAACTTGCTGTGCAAGTGAAAGAGGATTTCATAAACATAGGTAGATTTAAACGGATAAAAGCAGCAGCTGTTTATGGAAAACAACCTTTTGCTATCCAAAAAACAGAATTAAAGCAAAAAACACATGTAGTAGTCGGTACTCCAGGTCGTGTGTTAGATCATATTGAAAGAGGTACTCTGGCTTTAGATCGGATTCACTATCTTGTAATTGATGAAGCTGATGAGATGTTAAACATGGGGTTTATTGAACAGGTAGAAGCCATCATCAAGGAGTTACCTCGAGAACGAGTAACAATGTTATTTTCAGCTACATTACCAGAGAAAGTCAAAAGCCTCTCACTTAACTATATGAAAACGCCTATCGATATTGAAATTAAGACGACGGGACTCACAACTGATAAAATTGATCATTCTCTTTTTGAGGTGGCAGATGACGATAAATTTTCTATGCTTAAAGATATAACGATTGTTGAAAATCCAGACAGTTGCATAATCTTCTGTCGAACAAAAGATCGAGTAGATACTGTGTGTGATCAGTTAATAGATTTAAGTTATTCCTGTGATAAAATCCACGGCGGAATGATACAAGATGATCGGCTTGGCGTAATGAATGACTTTAGAAGAGGAGAATTTCGCTATTTGATTGCTACTGATGTAGCTGCCAGAGGGATTGATATTGATAATATAACACATGTCGTCAACTATGACCTGCCACTTGAGAAAGAGAGCTATGTCCATCGTACGGGTAGAACAGGACGAGCGGGTCAAAAAGGGAAAGCCATCACTTTTGTTACACCTTTTGAAGATCGGTTTTTAAGTGAAATTGAAGAATACATTGGTTTTGAGATTCCGAAAATGAACGCTCCTTCAAAAGAGGAAGTTTTAGATAAGAAACCTGCCTTTGAAGAAAAAATGAATGTTGAACCAACGATTAAAAAAGCAAAAAGTGAAAAACTAAACAAGAAAATCATGAAGTTATACTTTAATGGTGGTAAGAAAAAGAAGCTTAGAGCAGTAGATTTTGTTGGAACGATTGCAAAAATTGACGGAGTATCAGTGGAGGATATTGGTATTATTACAATATTAGATACTGTTTCTTATGTTGAAATATTAAATGATAAAGGTCCGATTGTGTTGAATAGCATGAAGAACACAACAATAAAAGGTAAGTTATTGAAAGTATATGAAGCTAATAAGAAGTGAAAAGTTAGTGTTGGCAGAACGATGGGTAATAAGACATAACTGGACTTTTTTCTTGTAAGTAACATTAGGAGATATCAAACTAAAACCCTCATTTAGTTACTATTATAATAAAAATAGTGTGAAGAGGAGTAGTTACTATGTCTAATATCGCTGGGGCATTACTGGGTGCGTTATTACTGTGTGTAATTGATTATATGTGCTTTCGTAAAGAAAGCAAAAGGTGGGAGTGGTTTACCAAAAAAACTAGAATGCAAAAAATCGGATTACTTATTACAGTTTTTATAGCATTATTCGTTCTTAACTATGTATTTTATTAATAATACCTTAGTTGTACTAACGCGTGCTTTGGTAGAAGCTCGTTGAGCTGTTCAGACAGCTCTATTTTCTTATTCAACTAAACCAGCTAAAAGAAGGTTAATCGTTATTCAATTAAAGGGCGCGATTGTTGAATAAGCGTCTCTGTTCTAATTAGACTAACGGGTAGCTTTACTTCAATAAGAAGTAGAGCCTTTTTCTACTTAAACTAACGGAGTAGAATACTTCAAAAGATTTGAATGAAAAAGAGGTTACGGCTATGCGAAATAGAGGTTCGGTAGTAATAGTAGAAAATGATACGGTTGGGTTAATTCAAAGAATTAGAGATGGCTCTGTTTATTATGTTTTTCCTGGTGGTGGAATAGAAAATGGGGAAACACCAGAAGAAGGAGCAAAAAGAGAAGCATTTGAAGAATTGGGAGTAGAAGTAAAGGTCAATGAGTGTATAGCAAAAGTTGAATATAAAGGAACTCAATACTTTTTCTTATCTGAAATCATTAATGGAATGTTCGGAACTGGGCAAGGTGAAGAGTACACAGACAAAGAGAGAGATAGAGGAACTTATTTGCCTATGTGGGTAGATATAAAAAAATTATCATCGATTGATGTTAAACCGAAAGAAGTTGCTATAAAAGTTCAATCCTTATTCAAGTAACGGGGTGCTTTACTTCAATAAGGAGTAGAGCCTTTTTCTACTTAAACTCCCATGAAAGAACGTAAAAATCTTTCATTTTCTGTGGTGTAGTGTTGATTTTGCGCTACATGGATGGCTAACGGGGTGCTTTAGTTGAATAAGATAGACGATCCATTAGCAACAATCTTTGAGAAAACAGCCTTTATTTTATATAATCAAATACAATCTATGACATATTCCTGTACACAAGCCACTTTGTTTTTAATTGCCCCAATCTAGCCCACATAACCCCAAAGTCATGCTTTATTATGCTATATCCTGCAAATTAATGATAACTGTTAAAAAGATATTAAAGTGTTGATATACAAGGTTTTATAGCTTGTTTTGTGCGCTACTTTGTTTCCTCACTAGCCTGTAAAGTTTGACTTGGAGAGGAGACTAGGAAACTCCTTGGGGGAGCGTCTCAGATGAACCCTGCGGCGAAGCGGCTCAGTCAGAACGGAAATCAACTATTCATTATGGAAATGAGCAAAAGAGTAGTTCTTGAAACTTTTCGTAATTTAACCTCGTAAATACAATTAAATGTTTTATTTATACATTAATGGGGGTCGTTGTTATGAAAAAGTTCAGTAGTCCAGAAGAAGTCATAGATATTTGGTTAAGAGAAGGTTACGAAAAAGTTTATGATGCTACATCAAAAGACTTTCAGAAGATGGTTACTTTAGAACAATTCATCGAGCTAAGCACGTCATTTAATAAGAGTGTTAAAAATTATCAATTAGAAACAAAGACGATATTACAAAATTTAACGCATTATGTATGGTCAGATGATAAACGAGAGAAAGTAGTTGTAGCTTCCTTTGATGAACTCAATCAAATACAGCGTTTTTATATAAAGCCTTTTATTGCTTATCCAAAAACGGATCAACAATATACAAAAAATAAATACATAATGCCAATTAGAGGTGAGTGGTTTGTTTTTTGGGGTGGTACGAATGAATTTGTAAATTATCATTATGTATATGAAAATCAGCGATATGCCTACGATTTAGTAAAAGTTCAAGATGGACAATCTTATCAAAATAGCCCAATTCGAAATGAAGATTTTTATGCTTTTGATGAGGATATTATAGCGCCAGCAGATGGTAAAGTCGTAAAGGTTGTAGATGGAATAAAAGATAATGTACCTGGTGAAATGGATGAACGTAATGCAGCAGGAAATTATGTTGTGATTGAGCATGCAAATAATGAATTTAGTATGATTGCACATTTTAAAAAGAACTCAATTTTAGTAAAATCAGGCGACACCGTAACAGAAGGGCAACTTATTGGGAAATGCGGAAACTCTGGTAATTCATCAGAAGCTCATATTCATTTTCAGGTAATGGATTCCCAGGATATTGTATATGGAAAGTCCATTCGTATTCTTTTTAAAGATGGTAATGAGCCAATACAAGGGGATACGATATCTTAAGACAATTAAATATTTTATTGCAGTATTCAAGCCTACTCCTAGCGGGGGAAGGCTTTTTCTTTTATGGATAAGAAATTGACACCGAAATGGCGATTGGTTAATGAATTAAAGAAGATCACCCTACAATAGGTGATCATTTTTATACCGTTTTCATACTTTCGTTACTACTTACCAAATGAAAGGGATTAGTTTTTTAGTTGTCTGTTTATATAATGTAAATTGTTCTCCGTACTTGTTTTGTAGGTAATCATCAGATTTTGGGATATAGCCAAAAATAAATACTAAAAATAAACCTAGAGGGATAAGCAAACTATACATATTGTTAGAGATTAGCGCTAAGCCTAGTACCCAAAGGCAATCTCCAAGATAATTAATATGAATCGCATATTTAAATAAACCGCCTGTATATAGTTTACCTTTGTTTTCAGGATTGTCTTTAAACGGTTTTCTCAGTAACTCTGAAACTGTGTTTAACATACTGCCCCCTAAAAATAATAGCCAGCCTACAATGAGTACTGTTAAGTTAGGATCCTGATTACTAGTAATCATTAAAATAGGGAAACCTAAATAATATATCCCGAAAGCTAGACTGTTCATAATGGCTTCTTGCCATGCAATACCCCTAGGCAACCATATAAACATCATAGCTGTTAATCGTAAAGCTGTGATGATTAAAGCAATAAAAAGTCCAAGTGAAATGCCTGATTTGTCATATCTAATGAAAAGCAAATAATAGGCAATGATTAAATAGATAATCTCAGCAACTAAAATCAATATTTTTTCTTTAATCGTTGACTTGTTTATCCCATACATATTAAGAAGCTCCTTCATTTTTTATTTAATAGGAAAATATACCTCTATGATATTATTCTCCTCTGGTGTGCAATAGGGGTCCGTTTGATAAACTTCAAACGGAGCACCGTTCAGTTTATAGTTATTTTCAGCAATCCAAACATGCAGCTTTGTATGAATAGAAGGCAATTCATCGTAAGAGCCGATAAGCGTAGCCATTGCGCAAAGACCAGGATTAAACACTTTTGTTTTATTGGTGGCCATTGCAAGGGGAATGGCAATTTCTACATCATAATTTTCAGGTTCATATTCTGAACTATGGAAAATAGCAAGTGGCTTGGCAATAGATGATAAATTTTCAAACAGAATTTTACTAAACAACTCATTAAAGTGTTTTAGAAAATCAGCGGTATTTATTTGTTTGCGTTGAGAAAATATAGGATAGGTTAAGTGATCAACAAGTTTAATCTCAATCTGATTTAAATAACCCATGATATTTTCCTCTGCTTCTAATAGTTGAATATCATGCTTTAATTTTTTTGACAACGCAGAATAGAATGTAATCTGTTGTGTCAGATTTTCTTGCTTGGCTTTCATTTTAGAGTTAAGAAGTTCGGTATTCTCCCAATTAGCTAAAATAACCTTGATTTCTTCTAATGAAAATAAATAGCTTTTTAAGCGTGTAATCAATAAAGCTGTTTCTAATTGAGAAATATTATAATAGCGATAGTTGTTTTTAGCGTTTATGAAAGCAGGTTTTAAAAGTCCGATTTCATCATAGTAGCGAAGAGTCTTCAATGTGAGATGTGATATTTTTGAAAACTCACCGATTGTAAGCATAACGATCACCTCCTGTTTTAAATATAATGTTTCCTGTAAGGGGAGGGTCAACAATGTAGCTATTTTTTTATGTATACGAGGTATTGATAGAAGTAGGGGTTTCATAACATGAGGGTTTCTTGGGGGTGTCTAATGGGCTGCTCGGGGCAATAGATGTTTTGTGCGAAAGGCGACCTCATTAAGTAAATAAATTCCAAAAAAAGCTGAATGAATCATTCAGCTTTTAGTATGCTTATTCTCGAATAACCAATAGTACACCACTAAAGATTAATACAGTTCCAACCCAAAAGGATACGCCGATTTGTTCGCCTAGTAATAGCCATCCTAGGAAGGTGCCGACGATTGGTTGAAAGAAGAAAAATAAACCACCGCTTGCGGCATTGAGCATCTGTAATCCACGATTCCAAAGTAAGAAGCCACACGCTGTAGAGATAACGCCTAAGTATAGTAAGCCACCCCAGATTGATGGTTCTACCATAGCGTAGAAGTCTAAATTTTTTATTCGTGGAATGGCTAAGGGTGTTAAGACAATGATAGCGACAAGTGTTCCGTAGCTAGTGACAACGATTTGTGAATATTGCTCTGGTACCCGTTTAATAAGGACGGACATCAGTGACCAGGTTAGGGCAGCGATTAGTAGAGCAACTCCGCCTAATTGATGTGAGGAATCGATATGTGCACTACCGACGATCATATAGACTCCAAATGTCGCTAGAATAATAGAAACAGCTTTTTTTAAAGTGATTTTTTCTTTTAAAATGAACCTCGCAAAAACAACCATAAATGCCGGTGTCGTTGCAGTAATGATGGCTCCCATTTGAGCAGTAGACAGCATAGTACCTATCTCTTGGGCAACGATAGAAATCGTATTCCCAATTAGCCCAATCATAAAGATTAACAGCCAGTCCCGTTTATCAATTCGCCACGATTGTTTTGTAATAATGCCGATGATGAACAAAGCAATAATTGCAATCATATAGCGTAGCCATACTAACTCTATAGGTGGTACGGTATCGACAACTACTTTAACTACTACATACATGCCGCCCCAAATGCTAGCAGCAAGTGATAAATATAAGGAACCTAATAAGGTTTTTTTCATTTTTTCCCCTCCGTTATCTCTAGACAATGCCTGTCCTTAACGGAGAAATGATGATTCTCCGTTAAGGGAGAATAACTTCAGGTACATCATGTTCAAATAATGGTGAAAAGATCATAATATAGCCAGCTCCTTTTATAGTATTTCATTTATCATATAACATTTTTGGAGTTTGATGAAAAAAATGGTCTAACACCCTAAAATTATGTAAAAGGAGAGCGTATAAAATTATTTAATTTGTCCTCTATTATCTTTATACCGATTATTCATGATGACCAATTGTTTGGATGGCTGACATTTGATCAGCTAGGTGAAGAGTTTGATTGCACTAAAGATCAATTGCAGTTACTTGAACAAGTTGGGAAACGCTTGGGGTTATTTTTATCAAGAAAAGGTGAAAAAGTGGAGAACTCCTCTGAACTTCACTTAACGGAAAGGGAAGCTATGATTTTGAGCTTATTAGCAGAAGGGTATGACAATAAAAAAATAGGTAGCTTACTGTTTTTAAGTGAGCATACAGTAAGAGATTATGTCAGTAGTCTAATGACAAAGCTAAAAGCAAAGAATCGTACACAGGTTGTCGCTTCTGCTTTTCGATTGGGGCTGTTGAAATGAGTAACTCTGAATTATTGTGGGGGATGGCGATACCAGTTTCAGGTAATTTAAGGGAATACTATTGAAAACACAATAAAAAAGTAGTGTGAGAGGTGTGTTTTGAAGCTTTCATTCGAAAAATAAGTATAGTAATAAAACATTATTTACGAATATTACAAGTGAAAGCATTTAAGCTTACACGATTGTAATGTAATTGAAAGCCAATACGATAGAGTGTAATACATTATTTTGCGAGAATGTGTATAGAAGCAAGAACAAGAAGCGGAGGAATACACAATGAATGAAAAATTAGAAGGCGTATATGAGGAATTCAATCGTTACATATACCACTTATGTTTAAAACTTACTCGCAATAATGTAGAAGCTGAAGATTTAATGCAAGAAGTATGGGTAAAAGTTGTGCGCTATGAGGATAGCGTTGCCGAGGTGGAACATATTAAAGCTTGGCTTACAACAATTACAATGAATACATTTAGAGATCGCTATCGTAAAACAACACGACGCAGTAAATACATGATGAACCAACCTGAAACATTAGACGTACCGATATTAGATTTGGTTCCCAACAATGACATTTCAACAGAAGAAAAAATTGAAAAAGATATTGTTACTAAATTAGTACAGGATAAAATGGGTCAATTAGATACAATCTATCGTAAAACATTATGGTATTTCTACATAGACCAATTTTCACTTGCAGAAATCTCTTCGATTATGAAAGTTTCAATTGGTACTGTGAAATCTCGTTTATTCCGTGCAAAAGCTCGTTTAAAAGAAATGCTAATGGCCGATGCATCCATAGTAGAGTCTGTGCTACCAGCATAATTAAATGCATTGGTCGCACTAGCATAATTACTTAGACGGAAGTATTCGCTCGGCCAATCCAAGTAAAGATGCATTGCAAAATTATTTTGCGATGCATCTTTT
The DNA here is from genome assembly GCF_001183605.1 of Lysinibacillus xylanilyticus. Lineage (GTDB taxonomy): Bacteria > Bacillota > Bacilli > Bacillales_A > Planococcaceae > Lysinibacillus > Lysinibacillus xylanilyticus. The sequence continues at coordinate 21,728 of NZ_LFXJ01000010.1, forward strand.
TTTGTATGGATTTTTTGTAGTCGGGAGAACAGTGGGCATCGCTGATAAGGCATCTACAACGCCGATTAACCACGATTTTATTTCTTACTCAGTTAAATGCAGGGCTAAATGAATTTCTAAATAATGTGCAGGATTGTGTAAATCTCGATTTAACAATTGCTCAATTTTTTCGAGTCGATGGTAGAGCGTATTTTGATGAATGTGTAAGGCGGAAGCCGTCTTCGAAATAGAACGATTTTGATGAATGTAACAACGAAGTGTTTCAAGTAAAGATTCATCCTTTTGTTTGTATAATGGAGCTAATATATCATGGACAAATTGTCCAAGCTCTTCCTCGCTTTGCTTGCTGAATAATCGATTAATACCTAACTCCTCATAGCAAATAATTGTTACTTCATCTTCATTTTTTGTGTGGCGCAAAGCATGCCGGAGAGCTTGCTTACTTTCTTCTGCACTCAGAGCGACCTTTAGTAGGTGATCCTGTACAGCTCCTATGCCAATTGCAACCTGTTGATGATAAAACTGAACCCAACTAATGATTGCCTGTGTTAATTGTTGTTTTATTTTTTGACGAAACGCTATATCTCCTTGTAGTACCCAAACGACTGTTTCACGCTGTGTAAATATAAAATGTTGGCCTTTAAAATATTGCTGAACATGTTGAATAAATTGCATACTATTTTTATGAGAAAATTGTTTCAGCCTAAATTTTACGACGAATGTTGGCCTCTTAATATCAAGTCCTAATTCATCATAACGAGAATCAATGAGAGGGGCGCGTCCAGAGATAAGTTGTTGGAAAAGCTCGAAACGTTCTTTAAAATTCGTTTGTCCAGCAGCCTGTATTTGTAATGATTTTAACGTTAAACTCATCGACGCATTTTCAATAATCATACGTTGCTGACTCGTTAAATGCTCCAACTCCTGAATAATTAAATAACCAAAAGTTTCTTTTTTATTTCTAATTGGAAAAACATAGCCTATATCAATTAATTGTTCTTTGTTAATTGTTGAGAGCTTGTCCATCTCCGCAAGCTGTAAAAATGTTTTACGATCTGCTAAATTTACATATTGAACGTCTAGTTGTAATAATTCCTTGGTTGTTTGAATTATTTTTATGTCTTTAACATTTTGCAAGGATAGTCTAATAAAGATTTGATGAATTTCATGTTGCTTTACAAAATAAGCATTTAACCGTTCTATTTCTTCATATGCTTCAGCATTTCTTATAGCAACTGCCGCCTGGGATGCGAAGCTTTCTAGGAGTCTTAAATCACTTCGTTGAAAAGCACGTTTATTTGTATATTGATGGACAATCATTATACCTAGTTTTCTTTCATTAAAAGTAATAGGAACAGCCATCGATGTATTATTCTCGATTCTTCCTATATGTACGGCTTCCATTAAAGCGTCTAGATTAAATTTTGAGATATTCCTCATGATCTCCATTGTTTCTCGATAATTGTAAATGCCTGATACGCCTGTTTGGAATGTATAACCTGCCATTCCCTCACCTAATTGGGGAGCATAATCAAAAATACGCTCTGTCACACCCGCACTAGCTACTGTATATAAACGCTCCATTTCAGGGTTGAATAACATTAAAAATCCACGATCAATTTCTGGAATAGCTAAAATGGCAAAATCCATGATAGTTTGCAAAAGTGTTTTTATTTTCAAAGTTGAATTCATCGCTCCCATGAGCTGTATAATTGCTAGTTTTTGCTCACGCTGACGTATAAGGATTTTCTGATAAAATGTCTTTTCTAGCTGCCAAACTAAAAATTGTTCATCATAGCATGTAAAATCTCCAAATATGATCCCTTGTACAATATACTCATTTGGCTCTAGTATGTATAACGTTGCACTGAAGCTTTGCTGTTGTTTATCCCAATGTATTTCTTTAAGATCGGGATTTATATCACAAGGCCGACCAGAAAATAAAGACCATTCCTTCGTTGCGCTATAAATATAAAAGCTACAATTGTCATCGTTCAATATAATTTCTTCATGTTCCCCTAGAGACATCGTTATTTCGACTCCATTCCCTAAATTTCAGAATATATTCTAATGAACTTTTATAAACATTGTAAGATATTCTAATGATTTCGTCCTCTATTTTTCTTAATATTTAGATAATTTATCGAAAGGGGTGGATTTATGAATGTCGAACTGAAGAAACGCAGTAATTTAATTTTAGGTGTTTTATTCTTTGGATGGATGGTTTCTTACATTGACCGGACTGCTATTAGTCTAGCTTTAATTAGTATTGGCAAAGATTTGTCCTTATCAGCCACTGAACTAGGATTTGTGTTAAGTGCGTTCTTCTTTGGATATGCTGTGATGCAAATTCCCGGTGGATGGCTAACGGATAAGTACGGACCGATTAAATTATTAATTGGTGCCGTTGTTTTTTGGTCAGTTTTCACTGCATTTACAGGGCTAGCTTGGTCACTCACTTCATTGCTCTTAATTCGATTTTTATTTGGTATTGGGGAAGGGGGATATCCTGCCGCAAGTACGAAATCAATCTCTATATATTTTCAGAAAGAGCAACGTACAAAGGCTCAAGCGACAATGATGTCATCCAATATGATAGGTAGTGCTATCGCTCCTATTATTTGTGCTCCTTTATTATTGGTAATGGATTGGCGCCATGTATTTTTCTTAATTTCTGGTTTAGGATTTATTTTTGTAATCGCTCTTTTGTGGAGTACGAAAAATGCACAGACATTTATAGCAGAGGAGCGAAAGGAAAGCGAAGAGAAGGGCTCTTTTAGGAAAGTATTAAAAAATACTTATCTAATGCGTGTGCTTTTTATTTTCTTCTTTATTAATATTGCAAACTGGGGATTGAGCTCATGGATGCCAACGTATTTAATGCAGGTGCATGGTTTAGATTTAAAAAATGTAGGGTTCATTGCTGCTATACCAGCTATTTTCGCAGCTATTGGAATGATTATAAGTGGTCGGATTATTTCAAAGCTAGGGGGACGTTCAAAATATGGCGTAATTTTTGGAGCAGTTGTGTTAGCTATTTGTTTATATCTCATGTCTACAGCGGTTTCTGTAGCAATAGTTATTACGTATCAATCAATCGCCTTTATATTCGTATCTTTTATGGCCTCGTTTATATTTACAACACCACACCGTGTTGTCAGTCAACAAAATGTTGGGACAGCTTTTGGCGTAGTAAATTTTGGTGGTCAAGCAGCCGGGATAATTTCGCCAACAATTATGGGTTATTTAATTAATGTATCAGGTGGTTCTTTTAAAACATCATTTATATTTTTAGCAATTATGTGTGTAATCGCTGCTGTAATTGCTGTTACTCTACCAGTTAATCATCAGCAACAAACAAATATAAAATCTGTGGAGGGATACTAACTATGAAGAAGCAATTATTTGATTGGATGCAAAAAAATGAAGAAACATTTAGTCATATGGCAAAGCAAATTTGGGACAAGCCTCAGCTAGGCTATGAAGAAACTTTTGCGTCTTCATTACAACAAGATTTTCTGAAAAAAGAAGGGTTTGATATTGTTACGCCGATTGGTGATGTACAAACGGCTTTTTATGCACAGTGGGGATCAGGTAGTCCAATTATTGGTTTTTTAGGGGAGTTTGATGCGCTTCCAGGGTTATCACAGCAAGTCAGTTCATTATATTCGCCTGTGGAGGAGGGGGCACCAGGGCATGGCTGTGGTCACAATTTATTAGGAACGGCTGGAGTAGAAGCTGTAGTTGCCTTAAAAGAAGTGATGAAGCTTAACAATTTACAAGGAACGATTCGCTATTATGGATGCCCAGCAGAGGAATTGTTGTCTGGAAAATCGTATATGGCACGGGCCGGTGTTTTTGATGATTTAGATGTAGTCTATACGTGGCATCCATTCACGTTTAACATGACAGCGAACTTCTCTATGCAAGCACTCACTGCCATTGAATTTTATTTTTCGGGTCGGACAGCACATGCTGCTGGTGCACCGCATCTAGGGAGAAGTGCGCTTGATGCTGTTGAATTGACGAATGTCGGAGCCAATTATTTACGGGAGCACGTGCCAGACGGTTCTCGTATTCATTATCAAATTACAAATGGTGGCTTAGCGCCGAATATTGTTCCTGATAAAGCAAGTGTCTATTATTATCTACGCGGAGCAAATCGTGATGCTGTCAAAGATTTAGAACGCAGACTGATTAAGGTTGCAAAAGGGGCAGCGATGATGACAGAAACAGAAGTGCATTGGGAGCTGAAGGCAGGGTGTTACGATACATTACCGAATCTCACTTTGAATGAGCAAATGTTGGCGGCTTGGGACGATCTACCGCCACTATCCTTTACAGAGGACGAGCTTACTTTTGCAAAGTCGCTACAGGCCTCACTAGATTCTTCTGTTCTTGCAGGAACTGCCCAACAATCTTTTGTACCAAATGAAATAAGTAAAGAGGTATTGGTGGAACAGGTATTACATTTTCCACAAACTTTTCGCCAATCCATGCAAGGTTCTAGTGATTTAGGGGACGTTTCGTGGATTACGCCACTTGGTCAGGTATTTACAACTTGTGCTCCATATGGGGTCCAAGTGCATACTTGGCAAGCAACTGCTGCTTTTGGATCTTCGCTTGGTATGAAGGGGATGCATTATGCGGCAAAAGCGATGGCAGGGGCTGCACTTAATTCCTTACTAGATCCAGAAGTTATTAAAAAAGCGAAGGAGGAATTTGTGAAATTAAGAGCTGGGAAACTTTATGAATGTGGTATTCCAGAAGAAGTGAGAGCGCCAAGCACAGTTTTAGGGTGAGGATAATTAAGTGAATAAACGAGGGGCAGGGCAGTCTTCCAAAAATCGCACAAAAAGAAAAACACCGTAAAAAGTTAGATGCATGTCTAACTTTTTACGGTGTGAAAATGAAGCGTTTACTCATATCGATTAGGTTCAGCATTGAGTAATTTTGCAAAAATATCACGTAATGTTTGTACTTCATCTGCTGATAGCATACCAAACATATTTTGTATAATTGCGCTAACTTGCTGACGGGATTCTTCTAAAATATCTTCGCCATCAGTTGTAATTTTCAATTGGGATGCTCGTCGATCTGTTGCATGCTGTGTTTTTTCAATAAAGCCAGCATTAATGAGCTTACTTGTTAAAACAGTGACACCACCTGTTGTCACTTTTAACCGTTCAGCAATGGCAGAAGGGCGTTTTGGTCCCTCCTGCGATAAGTAGTCTAAAATTAAAATATGGGATTTTGAAAAGCCGAGTACATTATGATTATTCCACTCGTTTGCCCACTTACGTTCAATGGAAGATACTACTTCAAACAATGAGGTAATGGCTATTTGTTTTTCTTGATCCATATAAGGTCAACTCCAAAACTGTTTTAACTTTCTTGTGCCAATCTTGTCATCGCGTTTAACTCATATGCACGTACTTTACGTGGAATAAAACGACGGATGTCCATCTCATTGTACCCAACTTGAATTCGTTTTTCATCAATTAAGATAGGGCTTCGTAACATTCTTGGGTGAGCCTGGATGATGGCAAACAACTCTTGAATAGAGAGCTGATCAATATCAACATTTAAATTTTTAAAATCATTTGAGTTAGTTGCGATAATTTCGTCTGTTCCATCTTCAGTCATGCTTAAAATTTCTTTAAATTCAGCAAGTGTTAGTGGATGTGAAGTAATACGTTTTTCTTTATATTCGATTTTGTGATCTTTTAACCATTTTAATGCTTTTCTGGATGAAGAACAGCTCGCTTGTGAATAAATTGTAACTGTCATTCTTCATTCCCCGCTTTCTTTTTTAGGATTATATTTAATATATATCTTATTAGTAAGTTAATTAGGTTATACATATATCTTACTAGTAAGCTATATATAAATCAATAGTTATTTGAAAAATTTTAAACAGAAGTGAATTTTTTTTCTACACTAAAATATACGCACAAAAGAGCGAAAAGTTTCGCAAATTCGGCTTACAATGATGTAAGTTTACTCAATATTAATAATAGAAGCTCATAGAATAAAGAGAGCTGTTCTAATATAGAGAGAAATAGTTAGATTTAATGGAGATAGATATATTGTTAATCCACTGATTATTAATATGATTTAATGCAGATTTTTATGCATAGATAAATAAATTTTTGTTTGAGGTTGAAAAAAGTGTTGCTTTCAAAAGCTTGGCTAGGTAGGGAAACTGATCGGGTAGGTCAGAGAACTGCTCGGGTAAGCCGGGAAACTGATCGGGTAGGTCAGAAAACTGCTCGGGTAAGCCAGGAAACTGCTCGGGTAGGTCAGAGAACTGCTCGGGTAGGTCAAAAAACTGCTCAGGTAGACCAAGGAACTGATCGGGAGAGCCAAGGAACTGCCCGATAGGCCATAGAACCGCCAAATTAATGCTACCCAATCTCGTTTTTAGGTAAAAAAGAGGGCAGCCCCGAGTGATCCATCAATCACATCGGGAACTGCCCATATTGATAATATATTTTTAGCTTTGTTGTCCTGTAGTAAACCAGTCTTGGACATTCCAAACTTTTGTTGCTAAACCTTCATAGAAATCAGGTTCATGGCTTACTAGTACGATTGTGCCTTTAAACTCTTTCATGGCACGTTTTAGCTCTTCTTTTGCATCGACATCCAAGTGGTTTGTCGGTTCGTCAAATACAAGCCAGTTTGCTTCATCCATCATGAGCTTACATAAACGAACCTTTGCTTGCTCACCACCAGATAAAGAACTAAGTGGGCGAGTAATATGCTCCGTTTTTAGACCTGAGCGTGCTAATGCTGCGCGTACTTGTGCTTGCTCCATAGAAGGGAAGGCATTCCATACATCATCAATAGGCGTAATTTTTTCTGCCTTTACTTCTTGTTCGAAGTAAGATGGGTAAAGATAGTCACCACGAATCACTTTTCCATCTAGCGGATTTATTTTGCCTAGCATTGTTTTTAATAATGTTGATTTACCGACACCATTCATACCAACTAGAGCAATTTTTTCCCCACGTTCAATAGCAAATGTAAGAGGAGGAAGGAGTGGCTTCTCCTTGTCGTAGCCAATGACTAAGTTTTCAGCCTCTACTACATAACGACTTGAAGAACGTGCCTCTTTAAAGCCAAATTCAGGCTTTACAGCTGTTTCAGGACGATCGATACGCTCTAAGCGGTCAAGCTGCTTAGAGCGAGATTTTGCACGGCCAGTAGTTGAGTAGCGAGCTTTATTTTTCGCGATGAAATCCTCTTGTTTTTTAATGAAATCCTGTTGCTTTTCATAGGCATCGATATGCTGGCGCTTGTTGATTTCAGCAAGCTCTAAAAACTTTTCATATGTCGCTGTATAGCGAGTTAATTTTGAGAATTCTAGTTGGAAGATAACATCCACTGTTTCATTCATAAACTCTGTATCATGCGAAATTAATAAGAAAGCATGTGGATAGTTCTTTAAATAGTTTTTCAACCATGTAATATGCTCTTCATCAAGATAGTTTGTCGGCTCATCGAGTAATAATACTTTTGGTTTTTCAAGTAATAGCTTGGCTAGTAAAACCTTTGTACGTTGACCGCCGGAAAGGGAAGCAACATCACGTTCTAAGCCGATTGCATCAAGACCAAGACCGCGTGCAACCTCTTCAATTTTCATATCAAGAGAATAGAAATCTCCTGCATCCAGAGCATCTTGCACCTCAGCCATTTGCTCTAGTAAAACTTCTAATTCTTCAGGTGTTGCTTCAGCCATTTTGCCTGTAATTTCATTAAGTTCTTCTTCTTTTTTATATAAAGGAAGAAAGGCGTCACGTAATGCATCACGCATAGTGCGACCAGCTGTCAATACAGTGTGCTGATCTAAATAACCATAATGCGTTCCTGGAAGCCATTCAACCTTCCCAGTATCGTGGATTGCTTGGCCTGTAATGATGCTCATTAATGTTGACTTACCAACACCGTTTGCACCTACAAGACCAATATGATCACCTTCAACTAGACGAAAAGAGACATCTTTAAAAAGCGTACGGTCACCGAAAGAATGACCTAAATTTTCAACTGTTAATATTGCCATATATGTTCCTCCGAAATAGCGGCGCTTTTTTATGACCGCTAGATAATAGTATTAATCAATTGCCTCGGCATAACTTGCGTCTGGAGGCATTAACTTCTTTCAGTGGGTGTTTTGGCACCTGTACCTGCCGTTACACTTCGATACAAAAAACACCTGTACCTGCCGTTACACTTTCGGTACAAAAAACACCTGTACCTGCCGTTACACTTCGGTACAAAAAAAACACTTGCTGAAAGAGGTTATAGTTCTGCTAATTGTTTATTTAATTCCGCTAGCGTTGCTTCCATATTTGCAAGGCGTTGCTCGGCTTTTGCTACTTGATCATTATGACCTGTAGATTCAAGCTTTTCGATATCGCCTTGTAAATTCATATAATCCATTTTTAGCTCTCTAATTTGATATTCAATATCGCTTTTTGATGGCATGATGATTGCTCCTTTATGTGTTTATTTTATAACGAATGCGTATATCAATTATGCCTCGGCATAATTGCGTCCGGAATCGGCTTTGTGTTTAGGCCTGCAGGATACAGGTCAGTTAGCCGTTATCGCATGGATGCGATGATTTTAGGCTAACATCCTTTATTAACTCCTTTTCGATTCCATGACATCCGCCGGAGGCTTTACCTTCTTTCAGCAGGTGTCCAAACGCCTGCTGAAAGAAGGTAAAAGCGATGGAGGTTTTTTTATCCCCCACCGCTTATTAGTTAATATCAATCGGGTACTTATGTTGCTTGAATTCACTTCTTATAATGAAAGATAAGTGAAAGTGAAAAATTCTTCTATATTGTATCATATCCACCTTCAAAGAATCACTAAGTAGAAGCGATATTATGTCGATCGTAAGCGAAATCTAAAAGCAATGACTGTAGTGCTTCATTGTTACTTACTAGATTGAGCTGTCGTTGTTTTTTTACAGCTCGTTCGCTTCGGGCCTCATGTAATAGAAATTCCATGACAGCGTTTTGAATTTGTGATTGCTTCATTTTGCGACCTAGTCCAAGGTGAATAAAGCCGTTCTGTTCGCGAGGGAAGGCATGTAATAGCTCAGCCTCAGTTTGTGCAAGAGTAATACAAGGTACACCATAAGAGGCGATTTTATAAGGTGTATAGTTAGCATTACAAATAATAACATCTGCTTTTGGTAATAGTTTTAGGAGTGCGTTTTTATCACGAAGAATGGCAGTGTTACGACGACTAAGCACCATCATTTGCAAATCATCTGTTGCGTGTCGATAGCTATCATCTATCATCACTGTAATTTGTAGTGGGATTTGTAGCTGCGTTAAGTGTCGAAGAGTACGGTAGGTTAAGTTATGCTCGTCCCCATCCTCAAAAGCAACAACGATATGAGGTGGGTTTTCAGGTATTTTACTGTCTGGTCTATCATCAAAATTTTGAAAAGCTTGTGGTAATGCGAAGTTGAAACTACCACCAATATAATGAGATGGTAAATAATCTTTAACTTCTTGATAGAGTGCTAGCAATACACAGTCACAGGCTTGGCCACCCTCACCCAAATCATCAAAATGAATGATTGTTTTGCAGAATGGTCGTAAATTTTGTACTTGCCAGCTTTCTGAGTTACGACCATCTCTTACAATTAAATCAGGCTGAATACCTTTCATTTGCTTAGGTAGCTCATCGAAATGTTCAAATAAGATTGGCGAGAGGTTTTCATTCATTAAAATTTGAATCCCATCATTTGAAGGGGTTTTTACAAATATGAAAACTTGTTCATTTGTAAGTAGCTTTGCCAGCGTTGCAACCCGTTCAAAAGGATACAGCCCTTTATCAATACAGCTTTCAATAATGAAAACAACCGTCTTTTTTAGTTCCATTGTTTGAGTTTCGTTTTGCAAATGTATCCCATCCTTTCATCCGTCTATTTAAACTATGGTGAATGATGGGCAAGTATGTGTAAAAAATAGGATTATTAAATCAATTTAACCGTGGAATAATTGATAAAAACCTAAAATTAAATGAGTAAGAGCTCTTTCTTTGACCGATAAATAAAGTAGAGTTTGCAAGAAGATACATAGGATTTTTGCAGTTTTTCAGCAAAACTTTTGTTCCGGCACTGTGACTTCTGGAGCAAATAAGCATAGAAGGGGGTACAACCAATGGGAATGCGCGCAGCGATTGTTGTAGGGGCTACTGGATTAACAGGTACCTCTCTTGTAGAACAATTATGTGAAAATGATGAATATGTTTCAGTTACGGTTATTGCACGAAGAGCACCAGCATATTCACATCCAAAGCTAGAAGTGAAAATCCGTAATTTTGATACTTTGGAGGAAAAAGATATCGAATTTGCACATGAGCTTTATTGTTGTTTAGGAACAACGATTAAAAAGGCAGGATCTCGTGAGGAATTTGAGAAAGTTGATTTTGAATATCCGCTAACGATTGCCTCATTAGCCAAAAAACGAGGAATCCCACATATGCTAGTCATTACAGCAATGGGAGCAAATGAAAGTTCTCCATTTTACTATAATCGAGTAAAAGGAAAGCTTGAACATGACCTTATGGAGCTAGGCTTACAGAGACTTTCAATTATCCGCCCATCTTTACTTGTTGGGGAGAGAGAAGAATTTCGCCTAGGTGAAAAGGCGGGAGAGAAAGTTTTAAAGCTAGTAAAGCCGTTATTAGTTGGACCATTAAAGCGTTCAAGAGCTATAGAAGCTTCCCAGGTTGCGAAGGCGATGATAGTTATTGCGTTGTACGGCAATAAACAGCCAGTTACAATTTATCAATCTCAGGAATTGGCTAAGTTAGATTTTCTTGAAAAGCAGGATGGGGATGTTTCAAGGGAGCAATTATTTAATTGGGATAAGCGCAGGTTATCGGGTTCTAGCGATGAAGGCGATAAAGTAAATCGTGAAGTAGTGATTAATCGAGATAAATATAAAATAGAGGAAACCGTTGTTGATAAAGAAGTAAAATTCCGACGTCGTGAGGATAAATAAAGGTCCATCACTGGAATTGGGAAATATCTTTAAGTAGATTAGTTGATTGAAGTGGAGGCTGGGCGACTCCTTGGGGATCAGCGATAGAGGAACGAAGGCTAAAAGCATCACGTCCTGTGATAACGCCTTCTACCAACATCCTGCCGCTGACGCTTCGTTAACACTACGCTTTCGCGCAAAAAACATCTGTTGGCCCGACGCCCTCAGGAAGCTTTGCTCTGTGCGAAAGCGCCCAGTTGGAACGGAAATCAACTCCACGTTATGAGTCGAATATTATTTTAATAACAAGTAATCCACATGCCAAAGTTTCTTTCTAAAGCAATATTTTTTGTGTAGACTCCGTTCCGCCTAAAGACTGAATTTATGGTTTTAACCACTACAATTCTTTCCGTGCCTCTTTTCATTTGTTACAATATTATTGTAGAAATGAATGTGGAGGCAAAGTGAAAATGAAAATTTTACTCGTTGATGGCACGATGTTTGGTCGTAAAACTGGTGCTATTTTAGAGCAAGTGGAGCAATATATTAAAGAATTAGATGCAAGTTTCGAGTTAGAAATTATGCATTTTAGTCAATATAAGCATCAAATTGTAGACGGTTCACCGTTAAATGATGACATGAAGGAAATGATTCAAAAGTTCGAGGAAGCGGATGCGTATATTATCGCTACACCTATTTTCCAGGCATCGATTCCAGGCGTTTTAAAAAATGCATTTGACTTCTTGCATCCGAAAACAATGCGCTATAAGCCAGTATCGATTGTGGCAAATGGTGGTACGTATCAGCACCATTTAGTAGTAGAAAATCAGTTGAAACCAATTTTAGACTACTTCCGTGCACTTGTAACTCCGAACTATGTATACACACACACATCTCACTTTGATGCAGATAATAATATTGTCGACGAAGATGTTCATAATCGTTTACGTGAATTGGCTCGTGTTTTTGTGCAGTATTGTGAAATGAGCAAAACATTGCCAAAAGAACCGATTGATCAACATTAAAATAAAATTCATCCCTTGTGCAGTGGAAGGAAATCACTGTGCAGGGGATTTTTCTTTTCAAGAATCCTTTTACGATGTGATAAAATAGAATTTTAGTGAAACGGAAGGGAGGGCTGCTCATGCAGGACATCGCTATACTAGAAAAACAACGCTGTAGTCTAATATTGACTAATAAGGCGAAGGAAGCGGTAGAGGAATGCTCAGCAAATGAGCATGCCTTTTTTGCCTTACAAAATACATTCACCGTCTATATCGAAAAGCGCAAAGCAAAAACAGTTGGTGAAACATTTTTATCGATTTATTTTAATGCGGAGCAAAATGAAAAGTTAACCGACGTCCTTGCTGAGAAAACAGCCATTATGGATTGTGTGCTAAAGGTTGAAGGATTGCTAGCTACAAATATTCGTTTTGTACATATGCGAGGTCCAATCAATACAAACCGACGCTTACCAGCAGCATTACACTTTGTTACAAGAGCTAACAATGGAGCAGGGATTCCGCTCGATCTTCATAAAAAAATAAGAGAGCTACCGATAGCTGAGGAGCGCACAGAATATGTGAAAAAGCGTATCTCGAGCTGGGAAGGCTATTTAAAAATTCAAGAACGCGATGCGACCGTAGATGATATTCATACAGAGTTTAAGCAAAGCTATTTTAATGAAGATTTTACTAGGCTGACAATTGTCTGCCCTTATATAAAATCGAAGGAATGGAAGAAGCTTGAAGGGTTAAGTGTGAGCATTCAAGGGGTACGCGGTGAAATTGGACAAGTTTTAAAGGCTAATGCAGGGAAGCAGACAATAGAAATTGACTTAAAGCCTTTTGTACAGGATTTAGCACGTAAAGATCAACTTAACCTTCGCTCAAAGCAAGCGAGCTTTAGTAATTTTGCGACATTGAGTCAAATTAGACGATTACGCAATGGTTTTACAAAGCTTGAAAAAGGCGAGGCAGTTAACCCTAATTTAGAGACAATATTATTTGAAAAGCGTCCGACTGTCCGAACAGCAAAGCTTCGAGAGGATATTGTTTTTCACAATAATTTAAACGAATATCAAAGGCAGGCTGTTTTAGGAGCATTGTCTGTTGAAGACTTGTATGTGATTCAAGGACCTCCTGGCACAGGGAAGACAACCGTTATTTCTGAAATTTGTCAGCAAAATGTCAAGGCTGGCTTAAAAACACTCGTAGCTTCGCAATCAAATCTAGCCGTGGATAATGCTTTAGGACGACTTCTTTCCAATCAAGAAATTCGAATTTTACGCTACGGTAGAACGGAAAGCATTGAAGAAGAGGGTAAAAAGTTTATTGAGGAAAATGTTGCACTTCATTGGCGTGAGCAAACTCTCGCAGCGATCGAAGAGGAAATTACAGCCTTTACAGAACGTGAACAAGAACTAAAATCAAGTATTAGCAAGGCTGAAGAAGAGCTAGAAAAGCTTAAGGCATGGCTTGAGGAGTTAACAAAGGAAATAGCTGCAAAAGAACAGGCCGCAATTGACGAGCCAATTTTACAGCAGGAAATACAAGCGTTAAAGAAAGAATTAAAGGCTGCAAAAGCTGAGCAGCAGGAGAGCGAAGCACATAAAGGGCATTACGAAAAACAGTTGGCGCAAATCGAGCCTGCTGTAAAGTCGCTTGAGCAAACCCTTGCTGAAAGCCTATCTACGGAGCAGCTAAAGCTTACTATAGAGGAAACTACTCAAAAAATTGAGCAATATGAAGCGGCTGCGCAATATAAAGAGCTGCAAGAGCAAAAGCAGCATCTAGAAATGCAGTTCAAAGATGTCCAATCGAAATATGAAGAGGAAAATAATCGTCTTCGATTAATGAAGGATGCCGAACAATATGTCAGTAATTTAACGTCCTATGAGCGAATCCAACGATTTCTACAACATTATCAAATTCGCCCATCCTATGTGCTGTCACAGCAGATTAGTCGTTTGCAGCATTTAGAGGATGCCAAAGATTTGGAGGCATGGGCAACCATCAATTCACGTTTACAAAAAGCTATCGCAAAGCTTGAGTCGTTTGTATCTTATGAAGAAAAAGAACGTGCCCTTGCTAAAAGTAGAGTGCAGTCAGTTCAATCGTTTTCGTTGCAAAATCTAACAGGTGTTTTTGCCCAGCTCAATACAGCCTTTCAAGATAATCAAACGCCACCTACCGAGCAAATTGAGAGTTTCTTGCTCGGATTATATATGCGTCGTGATTTTGTCTGGCAAAAAGGTGTAGCTCTCAAACAACAACAAGATCATAAAGATCAGGAGTTTGAGTCCTTGCGTAAAGGTATTGGTGGCTTATTACATCAAGAGTGTGCAATTACAAGCTTCGATGTTCAAAGCTTACAGCGACAATTGCAGCCATTTTTACAGCATACAGAACGACTTCAGCAACTAGCTGAGACATTCCAAATTGATGCTGAGCCAGAAGAGTCTGTAGAGCATTTAAAAATGCTTATATCACAATCGAAATCTTCTCTTCAAACAGCAAGTCAACAGCTTGAGGCAGTAGAACATGCAAATACACAGCTCCTACCAAAGAGAGCGGCACTTCAAACAGCGCAGACTAGCTTACAAGAGATTGAACAACAGCTAACACAATTAGAAGAAAATGTTAAAGAAATTAATATAGCTGGATTAAAGAAGGAGAAGCAGCTCACAGCTTGCACAAAGCTTCTTCAATCAACACCGGAGCGCACTTACGAGGAGGTAGAGGAAGCAATTGCATCCTCGAAGACAGCAATTGTGGAATTACAGCGTAAGGAACAGCAGCTACCTCTTCGAAAAAAATTACAAGAGCAATGGCGTGACAAGCTGCAAAATGCTACCGAATATGATTTAGATGAAATTCGTAAATTATATGTGCGTCATGCGAATGTTATAGGTACAACATGTGTCGCTTCAGCAAGTAAAGAATTTATGGAAAACTACCCGACGTTTGATGTTGTCATTATTGATGAAGTATCAAAGGCAACACCACCAGAGCTATTATTACCGATGCTTAAGGGTAAAAAAGTTATTTTAGTAGGCGATCATCATCAGCTACCTCCACTACTTGGAGACGATACGTTGGAGGAAACGTTAAAAGCAATGCTCGATGAAAATCCAAACTTTGATGGCGCGCAAGAATTAAAAAATTTACTGCGTGAATCGCTGTTTGAGCGTTTATTTAATAATTTGCCACAAACACATAAGCAAATGCTGGCATTGCAGTACCGAATGCATGAGAAAATTATGCACAGTATTACACCGTTTTACGCGAAAGAGGAAAATGGTCTGCAATGTGGTTTACCTGATTCAGATGCAGCACGAGACCATTGTCTAGAAGGACAATTTGTGAATCGTGATGATCATTTGCTATGGGTTGATATACCAACCGAAAAACCTTATTTAGAGGAGCAGGTAAAGGGCGGAACGAGTCGTTACAATGAGGGTGAATTACAAACAATTCGACGCATTTTAATAGATATGAATAAGGCTGTTATTGAAGCTAAAGCAGCGGGACGCATACCTCAGGATGTACAAAAAAGTGTTGGGGTTATAAGCTTCTACGGGGAGCAGGTAAAGAAAATTAATCGCCTTCTGCAACAGGAATTACAGCTACCACATCTTCAATTTAGAACCGGGACAGTCGATAAGTTCCAAGGTATGGAGATGGACGTCATATTAGTTAGTATGGTACGTAATACGCCTAAAGGGGGAGACGTTGGCTTTGCAAGAGATTATCGCCGCTTAAACGTTGCCTTATCTCGCGCACGAGAGCTATTACTACTTGTCGGAAGTGCTGAGATGTTTGCCAAACGGGCGAAGCATCCAGATACACGAGAGATGTATAGCAATCTGTTAGAGACAGTGAAATCCTATAACGGCTTGCGTAATCATGAAGGACAGGTGATGTAGATTGTCAAAATTACAGCAGCGCTTAATGCGAGAAATTCAGCAAAATCGGAATGTTAATATCGTCAAAACCGATGAATGGAGCATCCCGATTCGAACGGTAGAAGTGACCTATGAGCCAGTTCGCCGTTCTACTATGGATGTCCTGATGACAATGTTGTTACTGAGCATACAGGAAGCGGATTTTGCAAACGCACAGGAATTGAGTGAGTTATTGCTAGTCGACCCGTTATTTATTGAGGATCTAGTATCTTTAATGTCTCGAGTTAGTCTTATTGAGCAAACGGAAGGCTTTTATAGACTAACACCTAAAGGACAGCAGCAACTGGAACGTGGCATCTTTGAAGAGGAGCTAGATGTAGAAATGTCCAACCTTTACTATAGCCCATGCCATCTTGCATTTCTTGCTGTCGACGAAGACAATATTGAAGAATACGATGATCTACCAGAGCTATATCGCTATGTGGATGAAGAGGCTGAGAAGCAGGAGAATTTCGAAGAAGCACTGTTGATAGAAGCGTTACAGCAAGAGGATGAAGAAAAAGCTGGAGTTGGGGCATCTCAAAAATTAATTTCAAAAATTGTTCAAACAGACGCTAAACAAATTAATGATATCCCATGCTTTGAATTTGTCCTTCACGATAAAGAACAAGATATTTTGTTCGTTCGTATATGGAATGCGCTCTCAAATCAATGGGATTCCCACTTAGAACAACAGCTTACAAAAAAAGAACAACTACAATGGCGTAAACAATACTTATAAGAAAGAAACGAACGTGTGCAGCGTTCGTTTTTTTGTGCTTTTTGAGGTGTTTGTCGATAAAACACAAAAGTTGGGTGATAAATACAAAAAGTTAGGTGATAAATTATAAAAGTTGAGCGACAAATTCAAAAAGTAAGGCAATAAAATGGTAAAAGACCTCGATAAATTTTTAAGCTTGCATATAGTATTACAGAAAAGTGGGAACAGATGTTGTAAAAATAAAAGTCGGTAAATTGCATCGTCTTGTTCGGAAAAGCGAAGTGGTACTTTCGGTATTAAATAGACTAAAATTAATAGTAACCCGGGTTTAACTTTTTCTAACACTATTAAAGGGGCTGTGAAAATGAAGAAAACAATATTAGCACTTTCTTTAACTACTGCTATGTTATTTAGTCAAGCAAGTATTACGAATGCTGAATCATATGTGGATGACATTTTAAAACTCCAACCGGACATTTCGGAGGAAGAATTGTTGCAGGATGTTCAAATGATTGCTTCAAATACAGGACAATCAGAACAAGTTATTCTTGAACAAATTTATACAGAGTTAAAAGAAGATGAAGCAAAAGGTATTGCAGAAAAATCAGCTTATTCTAAAGAGAAATATGGAGTATCACCTCGTGGTGGAAGTGGAGGGACTGTTAGCATAGGATCTAGTACAAAAGGAAACTTCTATTATACACCATCAGAAACAGCTTATTTAGATCATGGACATGTTGGGATGTATTATACGTCAACAACAATTGTAGAATCAGTACCTTCTGATGGAGTTCGAACAATCTCAACTAGTGCACGCAAAGTCGATAGCTCTGGATCAGTAGTAAAGTCTGTCTCAACATCTACAACAAATCGTAATAATGCTGCGGATTGGGCATACACCCAAGTTGGACAATCATATTCTTATAATTTTGCTACAAACCGTTTAACTGGACATGATGGGGCTAAAAATTGCTCTAAACTAATTTGGTCAGCATATAAAGTAAACGGTAATCTAGACTTAGACGTGGACGGTGGACTAGGTGTATATCCACGGGATGTCCGAGATGCATCAGATACAGTGTTAGTAAGAAATATTTAATTCTATTATAAAGATCGTCTTTAATTATTTAGAGACGATCTTTATTTTTGGGAGGAACTAAATTTGAAAAAAATTATATTTATAGGGATTAGCTTAATAATAATTTTTATAGTTATCATTCTTTTTAAGCAGCAAAATATAAAAGATTCCTCACAATTTTTATCGGCTGAAGACGTTGACAAAGGTTTATTAAAAAATACTAAAGCAGTTATTTATTTATCGACAACAGCTGACCAAGACTTTGATAATAAGGGGCTAAGTTATAGTGTTTTTGTAAAGAAGGACCATTCAACTCAGGCGCTCACTATGAATGGGCTTGAACTAGGGAGTATAGCTGTTGGTAAGAATCGGCTATTATTAGAAGATAAAAATACTATAAGAATTGTAGATGGTGATATTAAACAATTTAATATGGACACCCCACAGTATACCGGTGAACGGACGGGTTATTTACCCTCTCAAGATTTATTTTTTAGTATATATAATAGTGGATTTAAAGAATCGGGATACAATTCAGACGTTCGGTATGGTAATGCTGAGAAAATCAATGTAGACAGTATCCCTTATTATATTTTGATCTCCGGGGTAACGGAAAAAGGGATTAATATACTCACACAAGACTTTGAAACCAAGACTTTTAACTTAAGAGAAGTAACATTTGATAAAGAATTAAAAATTAATGATATTACTACTCTTCAAGAATTAACTATTGATAGCACGCAAGCACTGGCGCCAATTTTAACTGATGAGCATTATTACTATTTAATTTTATCAACTATAATAAGTGAATCTAAGGAAAGTGTATCAATTTATAGAATTAATAAAAAAACTTTAGAACAAGAGAAATTTAAGCTTATTGAATACAATGATGTAGATTTAACGGCTACGATTCCTTATAATTATAAAAATTCAGCAACAATTTCTCAAAATAAGTTATTTTATGCTAATGGATTAGGCGAAATTTATTCTTTTGATTTAAAAACACATGCAGTCTCAAAGGCATTTAAACTCAAAAAAGCAAGTCAATCTAAAATCCGTCACAATGAAGAGACTTATTTTAAAGATGGAAATTTATATGTATTAAGGTACAGTGAAGATAAAAATGGCTACTATTATTTAGAAACTTATTCACTTGATAAAGGGAAGTTGATAGATTCATTTGATATCAATGGTTTGGATGAAATTATCAATCACTCCTCAAGTAAAAAGGTTTATTCGTATGATTTAAAGGTATTGCAATAATAAAATGTGCAAAATTGGCGGCCACACATTAGCTGGGAAATTCATCAAACATGATAAGACCTCTCCTAATGATCGCAGGAGAGGTTTTATGTTATATACATCTTCCATTCAATCACTTCAAAATGTTTGCTAGTAGGGGAGTAGAGCTAATAGAGCTCTTATTTAGTCCTCCTTTAAATTAATTTTAACTCTTTTGCTTTAATTGTTGCCGCTATCCTAGAATCTACGTCTAATTTTGATAAAATTTTTGCGATATATTTTTCAACAGTTCTTTGTGTCACATCCAGTTCGGCAGCAATTGCCTTATTCGTATATCCTAGTGACATTAGTCTTAATATTTTGATTTCTTTTTCGTTGATGCCTCCGATAAAAATATTGTTATCTTGATCCATGAATCTTTTTACATAACTAATAAAATCATTTGGAACGGTCAATTCTTCGTTTAAAGCGGAATAAATTACCCTAAGTAGTTGATCCCTGCTGGCCGTTTTATCAACAATACCATCAATTTTATAATTTAATAATAAGTGGTAATAATCTGTAATGTTACATCCTGTGTAAAGAATAATACGGGCTTCAGGATCTATTTGTTTAATTTCTTCGGCAAGTAGTACACCATTTTTCTGAGGCATATGTATATCTAATAAATAAATATCAAAAAAGTGATCTTGAACTTTTGGCATTATATCAGTGATGTTAGAAGAAATCTCAATTTCTATTTCATCTATGTCCTTCAACAATGTTCTTGTACCTTCTAGAACAACGGGATGATCGTCTAATATTAGTAATTTAATCATAGTATAGTAACTTCTATTTTTCCCCCTTCATAATCTGTGACGCTAATCCCCAAGGAGTCGCCCAGCCTTCACTCTAATCATCTTATATACAAGGCATATGTTTTAACAAATATCATTCGCAACTTTTGGTGATGAGCCATATATTTATATGATTGCATACAATTATGGGGAAGGTAAACATTTATTATGGTTCGAATATTTAAGGGGGATGTCGATAAAACGGAAAAGTTGGGTGATAAATATAAAAGTTAGGTGATAAATTCAAAAAGTTAGGTGATAAATTCAAAAAGTAATACGATAAGATGGTAAAAATCCTCGATAAATTTTTAAACTTGCATATATTATTACAAAAAAGGAGGGGACAGATGTTTACGATTAGTTTATGTATGATTGTCAAAAATGAAGAATGTATTATTGAAAGATGCCTAGATTCCGTTCAACATTTAGTGGATGAAATCAATATTATTGATACAGGCTCAACTGATCGTACAAAAGATATCGTCCGAAACTATACCTCTCGAATTTTCGACTTTACCTGGTGTGATGACTTTGCCAAAGCTCGTAACTTTTCCTTTCAGCAAGCAACGAAAGATTTTATTTTATGGCTCGATGCAGATGATGTGATCACAACGGAACATCAGCAAAAGTTCCTACAACTTAAACAATCGCTTTTTTATCCTAATGTCGATGCTGTTTCAATGGATTATTATTTAACGCTGGATGCTGATGGCTGTGTAGAATCAAGTGAAAAAAGATTTCGTCTCGTAAAACGTGAACGTAATTTTCAGTGGTGGGGTGCCGTCCATGAGTATTTAGATATAACAGGCCAGCTCTATCATAGCGATATAGCAGTTACACATTTGCCAAGAAAAAGTGATATTCATCGCAATATTAATATTTATGAGCATTTGAAGAAAGAAGGGCACCCATTTTCAGCTAGAGAAACTTTTCAATACGCAAATGAGCTAAAGATTCATCAGCGATTTTTAGAAGCAATCAATCATTATAATATTTTCCTAGATTCCACAAAAGGCACCGATGATGAGAATATTCAAGCTTGCTTAAATTTAGCGGATTGCTACCAACAGCTACACGATGCAAAACAAGCAACACAAGCTATTTTACAATCATTATTATATGATCGACCAAGACCAGAAACATGCTGTCGAATCGGTCATTTTTTTATGGAGCAAATGAAAAATAGAGAGGCTATATACTGGTATTCACAAGCATTACAGCAACCTATAGAACAGACAATGGCTGTTCATAAGCATGCATATTCCACATGGCTTCCGCATTTACAGTTAAGTTTGTTATACAATCGCTTGCGTCTCTTTGAAAATGCATATCAGCATAATGAAGTAGCAAGAAAATTTAAGCCAAAAGATCAGCGCATACTAGACAACCGAAAACACTTGTTAAGTCAGTTAAAGAAGTAAGATCGTCATGGGAAGGGAACATCAATAAAATTTATATATATACCGTAACCAATTAACACCGATACAAAAACAATAATTGTCATACAAATCACATTCCGTGGTCTGAAAGTTCGAGCATCCATTCATTCATCCCCTTTCTAATTTGTGTACATTCTGTTAACTCAACATATGTTTTGAGAGTTTGAGTATGCAGTGCATCGTAAACATTTTTTGAAACATAGAAAAGAAGAGCAAATTCACGCTAATTGTGAATTTGCTCTTTACATTAATTGTCTGCCTGAACAGATCTATGGGGAACGTGATCAATTTTCCAGGCTACCTCAACAGATTTCATGCGTACCCGATCAATTGTCTAAGCTACCTGATCAGAACTCATGCGTACGTGATCAATTTTCCAGGCCACCTCAACAGATTTCATGCGTACCCGATCAATTGTCTAAGCTACCTGATCAGAACTCATGCGTACGTGATCAATTTTCCAGGCAACCTGATCAGATCTCATGCGTACCTGATCAATTTTCTAAGCAACCTGATCAGATCTCATGCGTACGTGATCAATTTTCCAGGCAACCTGATCAGATCTCATGCGTACCTGATCAATTTTCTAAGCAACCTGATCAGATCTCATGCGTACGTGATCAATTTTCCAGGCAACCTGATCAGGTACGCATGAAATCTGATCAATTTTCCAGGCAACCTGATCAGATTTCATGCGTACCTGATCAATTTTTCAGGCTACCCGATCAATTCTCTGAGGTACCCGATCAGTTTTCATTACTACCTAATCATTTCTCTGGCAATGACTAATATGAAGACTAAGTAGAAGGCTCTAAATAATTTCTGTCCCGAACTTATGGTATATTAGACAGTACATAGTTAGTAAAGGAGTACGAATATATGGTTAAAAGTGTAGTTATTGCTGAAAAACCTTCAGTTGCACGTGATATAGCAAATGTCTTGAAATGTAATAAAAAGGGGAATGGATTTTTAGAAGGTGATAAATATATAGTTACTTGGGCATTAGGTCATTTAGTGACATTAGCCGATCCAGAAGCCTACGATAATAAATATAAAACATGGAATTTAGAAGACCTTCCGATGTTGCCTGAACGAATGAAGCTAGTCGTTATGAAGCAAACAGGTAAGCAATATAATGCAGTCAAATCACAGTTAACTCGTAATGATGTAAACGAAATCATTGTGGCTACTGATGCTGGGCGTGAAGGGGAATTAGTTGCTCGATGGATTATTGACAAAGCAAATGTGAAAAAGCCAATTAAACGTTTATGGATTTCATCTGTTACAGATAAAGCGATTAAAGAAGGATTTGCTAATTTAAAACCGGGTAAAAACTACGATAATTTATATGCTGCTGCTGTTGCTCGTTCTGAAGCGGATTGGTATATCGGATTAAACGCGACACGAGCATTAACGACAAGATTTAATGCACAGCTGAACTGTGGCCGTGTTCAAACTCCAACTGTTGCGATCATTGCTGCACGCGAAGATGAAATTAAAAACTTCAAACCACAAACGTACTACGGTATTGAAGCACAAACAGATTCATTAAAGCTTACATGGCAAGATGCAAATGGTAATTCACGTAGCTTCAATAAAGAAAAAGTCGACGTTATTGTCAAAGCATTAGGCAATCAAGATGCAAAGATTGCTTCAATTGACCGCAAGCCTAAAAAATCATTTGCCCCAGGTCTTTATGATTTAACAGAATTACAGCGAGATGCCAATAAATTATTTGGTTATTCTGCAAAAGAAACATTAAATATTATGCAAAAGCTATATGAATCTCATAAAGTGCTGACGTACCCTCGTACAGATTCTCGCTACTTATCATCTGATATTGTCGGCACATTACCTGAGCGTCTAAAAGCATGTGGTATCGGTGAATATCGTACATTGACGAATAAAATTTTAACAAAGCCGATTAAAGCGAATAAATCATTTGTAGATGACAGTAAAGTATCTGATCACCATGCCATCATTCCAACTGAGGGCTATGTGAACTTTTCTGCATTCAATGATAAAGAGCGTAAAATATATGATTTAGTAGTAAAACGATTTTTAGCTGTATTATTCCCAGCACAAGAATACGAGCAATTAACAGTACAAGCTCAAATCGGTAATGAGAAATTTATCGCCAAAGGGAAAACAGTCACTATTGCTGGCTGGAAAGAAGTATATCAAAATCGTTTTGATGATGAAGAATCAACAGATGATGTCAAAGAGCAACTGCTTCCTCGTTTAGAACAAGGACAAGTGTTAAAAACAAAGCTCATTGCCCAAACGTCTGGTCAAACAAAGCCACCAGCACGTTTTACAGAGGCGACATTACTATCAGCAATGGAAAATCCTACGAAGTATATGGAAACGAACGACAAGAAGCTTGTTGATACGTTGAAATCAACAGGTGGGTTAGGGACCGTTGCAACACGAGCGGATATTATTGAAAAGATCTTTAATTCATTCTTAATCGAAAAACGAGGCGGCAAAGAAATTTACATTACATCTAAAGGTCGTCAATTACTTGATTTAGTGCCTGAAGAATTACGTTCTCCTGCAACAACAGCTGAGTGGGAGCAAAAACTTGAGCTAATTTCAAAAGGTAAGTTGAAAAAAGACGCGTTCATCAATGAAATGAAACAGCACACTCAAGAAATAGTCGCTGAAATTAAAGCAAATGATAAAAAATATAAGCATGACAATATCTCAACAAAATCATGTCCTGATTGCGGCAAGCCAATGCTTGAAGTCAACGGTAAAAAAGGTAAAATGCTTGTCTGCCAAGACCGTGATTGTGGACATCGTAAAAACGTATCACGCGTCACAAACGCGCGTTGCCCACAATGTAAGAAAAAGCTAGAACTTCGTGGTGAAGGTGATGGCCAAATCTTCGTATGTAAATGTGGCTATCGTGAGAAGTTATCTGCATTTGAAGCCCGTCGTAAAAAAGAAGGCGGTGGCAAAGTAGATAAGCGTAGT
Organism: Lysinibacillus xylanilyticus; assembly: GCF_001183605.1. GTDB lineage: Bacteria > Bacillota > Bacilli > Bacillales_A > Planococcaceae > Lysinibacillus > Lysinibacillus xylanilyticus. The sequence goes on from NZ_LFXJ01000010.1 coordinate 45,977, forward strand.
GTACAAAAATACATGAAACAGCAAGAAAAAGAAGCTGAACCTTTGAATAATGCTTTTGCAGATTTGTTAAAAGGGATGAAATTTGATAAATAAAGATCAATTAAAAGTAGATTTTTAAAATAAAATTATGATGTTTAAAACAGTCGGGATGTTTTTAGCTCTGGATCAATGATCTGGAGCTTTTTTTATTTAACTAACGGCGCAGTAATAAGGGAATTGGGAAAGTTAAGAATCAAACTTAACAGCTACAATTACGCCAAGGCGAAATCGATAATGAAATGCACAAATGTTATTTTGATAACATTTGTGCATTTTTTAGGTTGTACAAGAAAAACGAAGCGTCATTCTGTGGTATCGAGCGATTCGACCCATGAACTGAACGGAAAAGGTAGCTCATCTCCCAAAGTTTGGGATGACATTTTTTTATACGTGTATCATGTGAATAAGTAGATTGGAGTGAAGACTGGACGCCCCCAGGAAAACGCTCATTGGAACGGAAATAGACACCACGTTTATGATAATTTATTTTTCATATATAAACAGAAATTTCAGAAAATATATTGAATTGCGAAAATAATTATGCTACTGTATGTAACATGGAAATGAAGTTTAAGCTTCAAAAAAACAAAATAAGAAGGATGTACTTCTTTAATGGATAATCAAACAATTCAACAAGTCATTCAACATAACTATCAGGAGCTTTCAAAGAGTCAGCAAAAGGTAGCGATCTTCATCCTCAAAAATTTGCAGACTGTCGGCGTTCATTCAGCTGCATATGTGGGGGAGAAGGCAGGGGTAAGTGAAACGACGGTTATCCGCTTTTGCTACGCTATAGGATTATCAGGTTATGCTGAACTGCAGCGGGAGATTACGATGCAGCTATTCAATGAAGGTAATGCTAGTAGCTTGCACAATTATTTGCAATCAAAGCAGGTACTTTTTGAGACACCACGTTTTTATGAAAAGACGATGGAAAAGGATGCATCGAGTATTTTAAACATTGCTAAGAACATTAATGAGGAAGATTTTAATCGTGCGTCACTACTGCTGCATACGAAGAAAAAAATCTATATTGTTGGGAATGGGTCTTCCCATTTAGCGGCGCAATGGTTGTATTTTACGTTAAATATGCTACGTCCTAACGTAGTGCTTTTAGATTTTGAAACTAGTGAAATCATTAGAGCTTTACAAGAAATTGATGAGGATAGTGTGGTCATTATTTTATCGTTCCATCGTTATTTTAAAGAACCGATACAATTTGCAGCTGAAATTCAAGAAAAAAATTGCGAGATTATCGGTATTACAGATTCTAAAATTGCACCTATCACGCAATATGCGACGATTACCTTTGTGAATGAACAACAGGAAATGTCTACGATTGACGCAATGCCAGCACTAATTTCATTTTTAAATACACTAATTGCAGGTATGACTGCACAAGATCACGACTATTATGAAAATCAACGCGTAAAATATGATGATTTCCAAAATAGCTTTTTAGCAAATCGATGGAGTTGAATACAATGAATCAAGTTTTACAAAACTTACAGCCTAGATTGGCTGATATTTTTACACATTTACATGAGCATCCGGAAATTAGCTGGCAGGAAAAGAAGACAACGCAATACATCGCCAATCTATTGAAGGAGGCACAAATGGAGCCTCAGTTGTTCGAGGATATGACGGGACTGTATGTAGATATTGGGGAAGGAATACCAAGAGTCGGATTTCGTACGGATATTGATGCACTATGGCAAGAAGTTGATGGCAAATTTCAAGCTAATCATTCTTGCGGTCATGATGGTCATATGACGATGGCTATTGGGACGGCACTAGTGTTAAAGGATATGGTGCATTTACTCCCCGGGGCAGTACGTATTCTTTTTCAGCCTGCTGAAGAAAAGGCACAGGGCGCTCGCGCATTCGTTGAGAAGGGGCTTATTGATAATCTAGAATACTTATTTGGTGTCCATGTTCGTCCGTTAAAAGAATTACAGGATGGAACGTATGCCCCAGCATTGTACCACGGTGCTGCAAAGCTTTTTACTGGGACAATTCTTGGGGAAGAAGCACATGGTGCACGACCTGAACTCGGCATTAATGCAATTGAGGTAGGGGCAGCGATTGTCGAAGGTTTACAAAAAATTTGGACAGATCCTAATGTCTCTGCATCAGTCAAAATGACGCAATTTAATGCAGGAGGAACCTCTACGAATATTATTCCGGGGAAAGCAACATTTAGTATTGATGCACGAGCACAAACAAATGAAGTAATGCAATCTCTCACAGAAGGTCTTGAACGTGTCAAGGCATCGGTAGAAGCGATGTACGGTGCGAAAATTTCATTGCAAGTTGATGCACATATTGTTGCAGCATTAGTGAATGATGAGGCATTACAACATATGAATTCAGCTATTGTTGATGTAGTTGGCGAAAAAGCATGCGCTTCACCAGTCGTCACTCCTGGAGGAGAAGATTTTCATTTTTATACGTATGAGCGTCCGAACCTTAAAGCAACAATGCTTGGCTTAGGTTGTGGTGTAACGCCAGGATTACATCATCCGAAAATGACGTTTAATCGAGAGCGGCTTTTTACCGGTGTGAACATTATTACGAGAGCTATTTTAAGAGCTTTATAGACTCTAGTCGTTATTACGGGATAAAGAATAGAAAGGAGTGAAAGTAATGATTGACATAAGGGAAATAAAGACAATCGAACAGCTGGAGCAAGTTCAACAATTGGAATATAACGTTTGGGGAATGCCTTCAATTCCCATTCATCAAACTTTAACAGCTGTAAAAAATGGCGGTATCGTTGTCGGTGCCTATGATGGTGATCAATTGGTTGGCTTTAGCTATGGCTTTTCAGGATTTCGAGAGAGCAAAAGCTATTTATGTTCCCATATGTTAGGGATAGACGAAAATTACCGCTCCCAAGGAATAGGTGAACAATTAAAATATGCCCAGCAAGCTATTGCTATTGAGCGGGGCTACGATTTAATGGTGTGGACGTTTGATCCGCTGGAAACACGAAATGGTTTTCTCAATCTATCCAAATTAAATGGTATTTGTAATACGTATATAGAAAATTGCTATGGTGAAATGAAGGATGGCTTAAATAAGGGACTACCTTCAGATCGTTTTGAGGTGTGCTGGTATATAAGCTCTGATTACGTAAGTAAAAATGTTTCAATAGATGCGACGGATGCCATACCAGTGGCTAGCTGTGTTCTAAATGAGCAAGGATTTCCGTGTTTGAATATAACTGAAAATTTAAAATATAACGAAGGTCTGTATACAATGCCTGTACCAAAGGATTTTCAAGCATTGAAGGTGCAAGATCCAACATTAGCATTGGATTGGCGTTTCAAAACGAGATATTTATTACAACGATTATTTGCACAAGGTTATGCGGCAGTTCAATTGCAGCAGCAAGAACATTACAACGAGTATGTTCTCGTTAAATTAGAAACTTTAAATCTGGAAGGGGCAAAACAATATGAAAATCACGGAAATTACCATTAGACATTTAAAAATGAATTTAAAAGAACCATTTACAACTAGCTTTGGCACATTTGAAGATAGAGATTTTTTAGTTTTAGAGGCTAAGGATGAAGCAGGAACAATCGGTTGGGGAGAATCTGTAGCGTTCCATTCACCTTGGTACAACGAGGAAACATTGCAAACAAACTGGCATATGCTAGAAGATTTTTTAATTCCACTTATTTTAAATAAAGAGCTTCAGCATCCGGATGAGGTCAATGAACTATTTAAACCAATTCGTAAAAATAATATGGCGAAATCAACGATAGAAGGTGCTATTTGGGATATTTATGCCCAACAGACGAATCAATCCCTTGCAGCTGCACTCGGTGGCAAAAAGGACAATATTGAAGTAGGAATCAGTATCGGTATTCAAAAATCAATCGAGGATCTTGTGGCGTTAGTAGATGGCTTTGTTAAAGAAGGCTATAAACGAATGAAAATCAAAATTAAGCCAGGTTGGGATGTAGAAGTAATGAGTACATTACGTGAAGCGTTCCCTGATGTGGCATTTATGGCGGATGCGAACTCAGCTTATAGACTGTCAGATGCTGAAACGCTCAAGCAACTAGATGCTTTTAATTTAACTATGATTGAGCAACCATTGGCGTCAGATGACATCATTGACCACGCAGCATTACAAAAATTAATCGATACGCCAATCTGCTTGGACGAAAGTATCCATTCATTAGAGGATGCACGTAAAGCTGTTGAGTTAGGCAGTACTAAAATTATTAATATAAAAATTGGACGCGTTGGTGGCTTAACAGAATCAAAGAAAATACACGATTATTGTGAGGCAAATAACATTCCAGTCTGGTGTGGTGGCATGCTGGAGTCTGGTATTGGTCGTGCACATAATGTGGCATTAACAACATTATCGAATTTTATTTTACCTGGAGATACTGCAGGCTCAAGTCGTTATTGGGAAAAGGATATCATTGACCCAGAAGTTGTAGTGAAGGACGGTTATATTGAAGTTTCTCAAAAAGCGGGGATCGGCTATGAAGTGAATAGAGAGACAATCGATTTATTTACAGTAGAGCAGAAAACTTATGGATTGAGTTTGCTTAATTTCTTTCAGCGGTAGTCTCCCACCTCTATAGATGATGAGATGAACACGGTTTTAAACCACTTATCAGCTGGTGTCCAATCATCCGCTGAAATAAAGGAACTCAGTCTAAGAACGCCACGTCCTGTGGCAATTTATCTGTGCGAAAGCGAAGCGACAGCAACACACGACTGAGTGACCAACATCATGCTGCTGACGCTTCGCTTTCGCGCAAAAGACATCTGTTGGCCCAAAGCCTCCGGCGGATGTCACGGAATCGGAAAGGAGTGCTTAAAGGATGTTAGCCTAAAATCATCGCATCCATGCGATAACGGCTAACTGACCTGCATCGGGCAGGCCTAAGCACAAAGCCGATTCCGGACGCAATTATGCCGAGGCATAATTGATAAAATAGATAAGTAGGTGTTCTATGAAAAAAAGTTGGCAGATAGGTGGCGCATTTGTAGGATTAATCGTTGGTGCTGGCTTTGCATCAGGACAAGAAATTATGCAATATTTTACGAGCTTTGGTCTTTACGGTATAACAGGAGGAATTGTTGCAACAATCGCATTTGCCTTTTTAGGGATGAGTCTAGCGCAATTAGGAGCGGATTCACAAACGACATCTCATAAAGAGGTTATATATCAAATTGGTGGACGTTATGTTGGGGTTATATTAGATATTGTCATTACATTCTTCTTATTTGGTGTGGCTGTTGTTATGTTTGCTGGATCGGGCTCAACATTCGAGCAAATGTTTAATATAAACCCGATGATTGGCAGTATTTTTATGGTAATCATTACGATTTTAACATTGCTATTAAATGTGAAAAATATTATTAATATAATAGCTTTAGTGACACCTTATTTAATGGGGATCGTTTTTATTATATTAATTTATTCCATTTTTACAATGGACTTAACAATTGCAGAACAGAATGTGTTAGCGAAAGAGCAAACATCTGCGGCCTCAAATTGGGTAATGGGCGCACTTCTCTATGTATCTTATAACATAGCTGCTGGTACTGCGATGTTAATTGTTATGGGGGGAACAGTAAAAGAGCGCAAGATTGCTGGTTTAGGCGGTCTTCTTGGTGGTTTAATGCTCGGTGTTTTAATCATACTAATTAATATTGCTATGTTCGTTAAAATGGACGTAGTTGGCGGGGCAGCAATGCCAACATTAGAGCTAGCAAAACAAATTCATCCTGTAGTGGGTATCTTAATGTCCATTGCTTTATTAGGCATGATGTACAATACAGCTGTAGGAATGCTTTATGCGTTTGCAGTACGTTTCATAGCGCCTGATCATAAATATTTTAAAATAGGTATTGTGGTGATTGGTTTAATAGGCTTCGTCGCTAGTTTAGTAGGATTCACGACATTAGTTGGAAAGGTTTATTCAACAACGGGGTATTTAGGCTTTGCATTAATCATTGCGATCATATTCTCGTGGCTACGTAAAATACCAAAAGCTTCATAATCATGTTTTTGAGATTCTCTAGTGTTATTGTACTGCGCTAGGGAATTTTTTTGGATTTTTGTAATGAAAACAAGTTGGGAATCATACAGTAAGTGTATGTTTGTTCATTTGTAGAGATCTGTAAAATTCTGCTTTATGTAAAATAAATTCTCGAAAGTTTGATTAAAATCTATTTTGGAGCTAGACACTAATTTTTTCGAATGCTATATTAATGGTGTCGTAGTTTTTTTATAATTAAGAAAAATCAGGCTTCGTCACCGAGAGATGGGATGGCATTTTGCTAAAACATAGGCCATGTGCGTAAGTTGATTGGAGTGGAGGCTGGGCGACTCCTCGGGGATTAGCGAAAAGAGGAGCGAAGGCTAAAACCATCACATCCTGTGATAACGCCTTCGTGACCAACATCGTGTTGGCCCGAGACCCTGGAGCGAGCACATAGGGGAACGAAGGCTAAAAGCATCACGTCCTGTGATAACGCCTTCGTGACCAACATCCTGTTGCCCCAAGCGGCTCATCGGACGCCCCCAGGAAAGCGCCCAGCCGGAACGGAAATCAACTACACAATATGGTGATGACCCAAAACTTTTTCTAATTATAAAGAGTGATGGAGTAAAGAGTTATAAGAAGGATGATAGATGCCTATGGTAAAGAAAACGTTAAAACAACGCATTGTTGACGCTTCTGTAGTGCTATTTCAGGAAGATGGCTATCACAATGTCACTGTTGATCGCATTGTTGAATACATTGGTGCATCAAAGGGTGGATTTTATCATAATTTTAAATCGAAAGATGAACTGTTGTATGAAATTCACGATGTATTTATTTCATATGTTATTAAGCAGTCACAGGAGGCATATGACAAATACGATACACCGATTACACGTTTATGTGCAATGCTGCAAACACTGACCCAAGTATTTGATATGTACCAAGCACATATAACTGTTTTTTATGAGGAAAGCCGTTCACTGCCAGAGGAATATAGTGAAATTATTCATAAAAAACGAGATCAATATCGGGATATTTTACAAAAAGTCATAGAGGATGGTCAGCAAACAAAGGATTTTCGTACAGAACTACCTTGTACTATCGTAACGATGGCTATTGTTGGGATGATTAACTGGACATACAAATGGTTTAAGCAATCAGGTCCATTAACAATGGAGGAAATTACTGAAGTATTTACGGATATGGTATTGCGTGCGATTGTCACTGAACAAGCAATGGAAGAAGCAGTTCAATTTATGGTAAAGGGGTAGCCAGCGCAGAAAGACTGGTTTTATTAATTTTCAATACAAACCGACTAGTCGGTATTAACTTCTTTAACGGGTATCCAAACATCCGTTGAAATAGAGGAACTCTCAGTCTAAGATCGCCACGTCCTGTGGCAACGACTGAGTGACCAACATCACGTTGGCCCAAAGCCTCCGGCGGATGTCACGGAATCGGATAGGAGTGCTTTGTGCAGGCACAAAGCCGATTCCGGACGCAATTATGCCGAGGCAAAATTGATTTTTATAATCGACATCTGAACGAAATTTGCTATGGCACATTAAACATTAGGGGGACTGGGGATGAACTTTGAACTAACAAAAGAGCAAGCGATGATTCGAGATATGGTACGTGATTTTGCTGAAAATGAAATTAAACCGTATGCTCGTGAAGTTGACGAGACATCGACGATGAGAATAGAGAGCTTTAAAAAGATGGCAGAGCTAGGCTTATTAGGTATACCGTTTCCTGAAGAGTACGGCGGTTCAGGAGGAGATACTGTTTCCTACGCACTTGCTGTTGAAGAAATCGGTCGTGCATGTGGTGGTACAGGATTAAGCTATGCAGCTGCAGTTAGCTTAGGTGCTTCGCCTATTTACAATTTCGGTACAGAAGAGCAAAAGCAGGAATGGCTTGTTCCGTTAGCGAAGGGAGAAACATTAGGTTCGTTTGGGTTAACAGAGCCTAATGCAGGTTCAGATGCTGGTGGGACACGTACAACAGCTGTAATTGATGGTGATGATTACATCATTAATGGTGAGAAATGCTGGATCACAAATGCTGGCTATGCACGTCAAATTATTGTGACAGCTGTGACAGGTAAACGTGAAGATGGTAAAAAGATTATTTCATCTATCATTGTACCAACTAATACTCCTGGCGTAACGATCAACTGCAATTACGACAAAATGGGCGTACGTGGCTCGAATACGTGTGAGATTATTTTACAAAATGTTCGTGTGCCAAGGGCTAATCTTTTAGGGGATGAAAAACGCGGATTTAGCCAATTCTTAAATACTTTAGACGGCGGGCGTATTTCTATAGCTGCACTATCGGTAGGGATTGCACAGGCGGCTTATGAAAAAGCATTAAAATTCGCAAAAGAACGTGAACAATTTGGTGCACCAATATCGAAACTACAGGCAATACAATTTAAATTAGCCGATATGGCAATGGAGATAGAGCTTGCACGTACGTTAGTACATAAGGCGGCATGGCTTAAAGATCAAAAGAAACCGTTCGGGAAGGAAGCGGCAATGGCAAAATTATTTGCTTCTGAAATGGGCTTCCGCACTTGTAATCAAGCAATTCAAATTCACGGCGGTTCAGGCTATATGAAAGAATACGACGTAGAGCGTCATCTGCGTGACATTAAGTTAATGGAAATCGGTGAGGGAACGTCTGAAATTCAACGTCTCGTTATTTCTCGTTTAATTGGCTGTTAATCTTAAGTAGCATAAATAAGGAGGATTTTCATGGCAGAACTTGTGTATCAAACTATTGGTCAATTGCTAGATGAACAATCTGAAAAGTATCCACAGCGCGAAGCATTAGTGTATGCAGACAGGGACTTACGAATGACCTACGAGGAGCTCAATCAGCAAAGTCGGTTAGTAGCTAGAGGGTTGATGGCTCTTGGAATAGAGAAGGGCGAGCATATTGCAGTATGGACGACAAATGTCCCAGAATGGGTGCAACTGCAATTTGGTACAGGTAAAATGGGTGCCCCAATCGTCACTGTAAACACTAATTATCGCTCAAGCGAGTTGGAATATTTATTGAAGCAATCCGATGCAAAAACGATTATTTTAATTGAAAATTATCGAGACCATTCTTTTATGAATACACTTCAAGAGTTATGTCCAGAGCTTGAACATTGTGAACCGGGTAATTTGCAATCAAAGCGACTACCTTTATTGAAAAATGTTATTTTAATTGGCGAGACAAAATACCCAGGAGTGCTAAACTGGTCTGATGTGTTATCTGCTGCTGAGCAAATAACAGAGGAGCAATTAGATCAAAGACAGCAAGTACTTCATTATGATGATGTTATTAATATTCAATATACATCGGGAACAACGGGTTTTCCGAAAGGTGTCATGTTAACGCATTATAACTTAGTCAATAATGCGATTAATATTGCAGAATGTATGCGTTTAACTTCTGAAGATCGTTTGTGCATCCCTGTTCCTTTCTTCCATTGCTTTGGCTGTGTAATTGGAACATTAGCAATTACAACGAGTGGTGGGACGATGGTTCCAGTTCAGGAATTTTCACCTGCTGAGGTGCTACAAACGGTTGAAAAAGAGAAATGTACCTCGCTACATGGTGTACCAACGATGTTTATTAGTGAACTTAATTTACCGAATTTTTCGTCTTTTGATCTATCAACGTTGCGTACTGGAGTAATGGCAGGCTCTAATTGTCCTATTGAGGTGATGAAAGCCGTTATCGACAAAATGGGGATGACGGATGTTACTATCTGTTACGGACAAACAGAAGCCTCACCTGTTATCACACAAACGAGAGCGGATGACCCGCTATTGTTAAAGGTAGAAACCGTTGGCCGTGCTTTGCCGAATCTGGAAGTTAAAATTGTCGTTCCTGGTACAGACGAAGAGGCTGCGCCGAATGAGCAAGGGGAGCTATGTACAAGAGGCTACCATGTCATGAAAGGTTACTATAAAAACCAAGAAGAAACTCTTCTTGCAATTGATGAGGCTGGTTGGCTGCATACTGGGGATTTGGCAACGATGGATGAGGCGGGCTATGTACGTGTAACAGGGCGTTTAAAGGATATGATTATTCGCGGCGGTGAAAATTTATCTCCTCGAGAAATTGAAGAATTCCTTTACACACATACCAAAATTGCAGATGTACAGGTTGCGGGCGTTCCTGATCCTATTTATGGAGAGGAAGCGGCAGCTTGGATCATTTTGCGTGAAGGAGAGCAGGCAACAGAAGAAGAGATTCGGGATTATTGTCGGGATAAAATCTCTAGACATAAAATACCACGACATATTTTCTTTATCGACGACTATCCGATGACTGCATCAGGAAAAGTTCAAAAGTATAGATTACGAGAGAGTTTTGTTCCAGCAGTGAAGTAAGAAGGGGGCCGGTGTTATGTTCAAGAAGGTTTTAATTGCAAATCGTGGAGAGATAGCAAGGCGTGTTATAAGAACATGCAAACGACTAAACGTTCAAACAGTAGCGGTGTATTCCGAGGCAGACGCTGAAAGCTTACATGTTAAGGAAGCGGATGAGGCGTTCTGTATCGGAAAACCACCTGTTGCGCAAAGCTATTTAAATATTGATCGTATTCTTGAAGTGGCGAAGGAAAGCGGTGCTGAAGCTGTTCATCCAGGCTATGGCTTATTATCAGAAAACGCTGAGTTTGCTAAACGTTGTACCGAGGCGGGCTTAGTTTTTATTGGGCCTAGCGCAGACGTTATTGCTTCGATGGGTAGTAAATTAGAAGCCCGGAAAACAATGAAGGCGGCAGGTGTACCAATTGTTGAAGGCGTAGAGACACCGGTGAAAGACGTAACAGAAGCTATTGAAATTGCTTGTCGTCTAGGCTATCCGATTATGTTAAAAGCCTCTGCTGGCGGTGGGGGTATCGGAATGCAGCTCGTAGAAAATGCCGAGGAATTGGCAAAAGCCTTTGAAGGAAATCAAAAGCGTGCACAGTCATTCTTTGGTGATGGAACGATGTATATGGAAAGATTTATTGCTAATCCTCATCACGTCGAGGTGCAAATTATTGCAGATCATGATGGCAATGTCGTACCACTATTTGAACGTGAGTGCTCGATTCAACGTAGAAATCAAAAAGTGGTTGAGGAAGCACCATCTCCATTCATTTCTGAAGAAACAAGAAAAAGTATGCTAGATGCGTCAGTCAAGGCAGTTCAGCATATCGGCTATGTGAATGCTGGAACGATTGAGTATTTAGTAGACGCAGAGCAAAACTTTTATTTTTTAGAGATGAATACGCGCCTACAGGTTGAACATCCGGTGACTGAGGAAATTACAAAACTGGATCTTGTAGAGGAGCAATTAAAGATTGCGGCAAAACAACCATTAGCATTTACTCGCGATAGTATTCAAAGAAAAGGGCATGCAATTGAAGTACGCATTTACGCCGAAAATCCATCGACATTTTTCCCTTCTCCAGGCACAATTACGGTTTTTGAATTACCAACAGGTGAAGGTATTCGCCATGAATGTGGCGTAGAGGCTGGCACTACGGTAACACCTTTTTATGATCCAATGATTAGCAAATTAGTAGTGTGGGGAGAAACACGAGCAATTGCGTGTGAAAGACTTATTGAGGCACTTAAAGCGTATAAAGTAGAAGGAATTCAAACAAATATTCCGATGTTGTTGAAAACAGTCACACATGAACAATTTTTGAAGGGCTATACAACAACTAAATTTGTAGATGAATATTATCTACCTCAATTAGCAGAAACGAAATAAAGCCTCTGAACGTATTGTTTATTTATGCGAAAGCGAAGCGACAGCAACAAATGTATTCTGTGCGAAAGCGAAGCGACAGCAACAACAATTACGCCAAGGCGAAAATGATAAAAAGCATTCGCACTTCACCATTAGTGCGAATGCGTTATATGAAAATCACATACGGTTATCCGTACATTCATACATTTGGAGGGATTTACAATGGCAACAGTTAAAGCGAGCATGGCAGGAACAGTATGGAAAATCGTTGTAGCAGAGGGCGAGAAAGTGACAGCAGGACAAGATGTGGCAATTTTAGAGTCGATGAAAATGGAGATTCCTATTGCTGCAGAAGAAGATGGCGTAGTCACAAAAATCATTGCGAACGAAGGGGATTTTATTAACGTTGATGATGATATTTTAGAAATTGAATAAGGAGGCTTCTTTATGCAGCTACCAAAGCATGTAACGTTAAAGGAAGTAGGTCCTCGTGACGGTTTGCAAAATGAGAAGACACATCTTGCGACTGCCGATAAAGTACAGCTAGTGAATTTACTTAGTCAAACTGGATTGAATTATATCGAAGTAACGTCTTTTGTGCATCCGAAGTGGATCCCACAGCTAGCAGATGCAGTGGAGGTGCTTCAAGCCATTAAACGCCAAAAAGATATCACGTATGCGGCATTAGTACCGAACATGCGTGGCTTAGAACGTGCATTGCAGGCTGAAGTAGATGAAGTGAGCGTTTTTATGTCGGCAAGCGAAAGCCATAATCAAAGTAATATTAATAAATCGATTAATGAAACATTTCCGATATTACAGGAAGTTGTGGTAGGGGCAAAGGCAGCGAATAAAAATGTACGAGGTTATATCTCAACGGTGATTGGGTGCCCGTATGAAGGCTACATACAACCAGAAAAGGTTTTACGAATAACAGAAAAATTATTAGAAATGGGCGTCGATGAAATTTCGCTTGGTGACACGATTGGTGTTGGTGTGCCGACACAGGTGGAAAATCTTTTAGAAGAATTGCTAAAAAGATACCCTGCGGAAAATTTTGCGATGCATTTCCATGATACACGTGGCACAGCACTAGCGAATATTGTTCAATCTTTAGAAATGGGAATTACAAAGTTTGATAGTGCGCTAGGTGGACTTGGTGGCTGTCCGTATGCCAAAGGAGCATCGGGTAATGTAGCCACGGAGGATCTACTGTATTTATTAGATGAAATGGGTATTAAAACGGGTGTAGAGCTGAATAAAGTGCTAGAGGCTGCGCTATTTATTGAACAGAAACTAGGGAAAGCAGTTGCCTCTAAACAAATGGCGATTGCCCGTAATGAAAGGAGTGCGAGTCAATTATGACGCAACTCGTTCGTTTTGAATTATTAGATGGTTGCATTGGGCTGATTACACTTTCCAGACCTGAAGCTGCGAATGCAATGTCTGTACAACTACTCCAAGAACTTAGCACGACTCTCGACAACATAAACGGTGATCCGGCAGTGCGAGTTGTCCTACTAACGGGGACAGGAGAAAAGGCTTTTTGTGCAGGAGCAGATTTAAAAGAACGTAAAGGGATGCCAGACCGACAAGTAAAGCAGATTGTGCAATTAATCGGTACAACAGTGGCAAAAGTAGAAGCACTCGCTCAACCAGTTATCGCCGTACTAAATGGCGTTGCTTTTGGTGGAGGACTCGAACTAGCGTTAGCCTGTGATTTACGTCTGGCAGCTACACATGCAAAGTTAGGTCTTACGGAGACATCTCTCGGCATCATCCCAGGGGCAGGAGGCACGCAACGACTTCCACGATTAATTGGCATTGGAAAAGCGAAGGAATTAATTTATACAGCTCGTCGATTAAATGCGGAAGAAGCAAGAAGTTACGGTATTGTAGAGTACGTTCATGAGGGACATGAAGTACTTGAAAAGGCTCAGCAACTTGCGCTCGAAATGGCCAAAAATGCTCCACTTTCTTTAGTACAGGCGAAGATCGCTATGAATCAAGGGATTGAAGTAGATTTAGCTACGGGCTTAAAAATCGAATCACTTGCATATAATGCTCTGATTCCTACAGAAGATCGATTAGAGGGCTTACTTGCTTTCCAAGAAAAGCGAACACCGCAATACTTAGGGAAATAAAAGCTCTGATGATAGATTTTGAATAGTTTTAAAGTAGGAAATTAAAAACAATGAAATCCAAGCATATCGTTTAAATTCTCAGTACGTAAGTAAAGTTATACAAAGTGCTAAGGCGTAACCGAATGGGCAAAAGGAGGAATTAAATATGAGCAATGTACCGACAGAAAATACGACTAAAACAATGAAGGAACAAATTTTAGCAGGTGGTCTGCCAAAATATCACGATAAAAACGCACAGCAAGGAAAGCTGTTTGTACGTGAACGACTCGAATTATTATTAGATGATGGGCTGCAATCAGAAGATGGCTTGTACGCAAACTGCTTAGCTGGTGACTTACCGGCAGATGGCGTTGTAACAGGAATCGGTAAAATTCATGGCCGTACTGTTTGTGTATTAGCAAACGATTCGACGATTAAAGCTGGCTCTTGGGGTAAACGTACAGTAGAAAAAATGATTCGTATTCAAGAAACAGCTGAAAAGCTAAATTGCCCATTACTGTATCTAGTCGATTCGGCAGGTGCACGTATTACTGACCAATTAGAAATGTTTCCAGGTCGAAGAGGAGCTGGACGCATTTTCTATAATCAGGTAAAGCTTTCAGGTAAAATCCCTCAAATATGCTTACTGTTTGGACCTTCTGCAGCAGGAGGTGCATATATCCCTGCATTCTGCGATATTGTAGTCATGGTAGAGGGCAATGCATCGATGTATTTAGGATCCCCACGTATGGCGGAAATGGTTATTGGTGAGAAGGTAGATTTGGAAACGATGGGTGGAGCTAAAATGCACTGTTCTGTTTCCGGCTGCGGAGATGTGCTTGCTAAAACGGAGCAGGAAGCTATTGCCTATGCTCGTAAATATTTGAGCTACTTCCCGAATAACTATGCAGAACGCGGTAAGGTTGAGGCTCCAAAGCCACCAGCTTCATTTGATAAATCGATTGATGAGCTAATACCAAAAAATCAAAACGTTCCTTTCGATATGTATAAACTAATTGAACGTATCATTGATGAAGATTCGTTTTGTGAAGTAAAAAAATTATTTGCTCCAGAACTAATTACGGGACTTGGACGCATTAAAGGGCAATCCGTCGGAATAATCGCCAATCAACCACGCGTAAAAGGAGGCGTTTTGTTCCACGATTCAGCTGATAAAGCTGCAAAGTTCATATCACTTTGTGATGCGTTTAATATTCCGCTTCTTTTCCTTGCAGATGTACCAGGCTTTATGATTGGTACGCAGGTTGAAAAAGCTGGGATTATACGCCATGGTGCAAAAATGATTTTCGCAATGAGCGAGGCAACCGTTCCTAAATTAACGGTCATTGTTCGTAAGGCATATGGTGCAGGGCTGTATGCAATGGCAGGTCCTGCTTTTGAGCCAGACTGCTGTATTGCACTATCCAACGCACAAATTGCTGTAATGGGTCCTGAAGCTGCGGTCAACGCAGTATATGCAAATAAAATTGCTGAACTTCCAAAAGAGGAGCAGGCAAGCTTTATTGCCGAGAAACGCAAAGAATATCAAGAGGAAATCGATGTCTATCGTCTAGCCTCAGAACTTATCATTGATGATGTTATTGAGCCTAATGATTTAAGAAAAGTACTTGAATCACGTTTAGAGCTCTATATGTCAAAGTACTTATTATTCTCAGAGCGTAAACACGGAGTAAATCCAGTATAAAGTCTGAAACAAAGCTGTCTCAGTTAATTGAGGCAGCTTTTTTTGTCCACCTCTGAAAGCTAAGAATGGTATTTTGTTAGAATTGGTATAATCATCTCTTTTCTATTTGAACCTGGACAAACGTATAGTATAAGGGGGTACTCCGGTATGTCTTAAAAAGCTTTACCCATCTTATTATTACCACTTGCTTGGGGAAGAAGAGCATATTAAAATGATGAGAGGATATAGGGAAGTAGGTGGTACAGGCATGAAAAAAAATAATATACAGGGTAGTGCCAAGCTACCATTACCTTATCGTTCATTGATAGATACATATTATTTACCAATTAAGATAACAGGTTGGATATTTTTTAGTATTTATTCCGTTATAGCTTTTTATAAACTGGTCATTGACCGTCTAGTGAATGTAATAATTATTTTATTTAATGGCGAATATTCTCTAGATGAATTAGGGCTGTTTGATTATAGTGACTGGCGTTTAACTACAAATTTTATTCCCTTTGATACAGTTCTTCGCTATATAAATTACTCTCAGTATTTTAATTTGGATATCATTATTATTAATTTACTAGGCAATTTATTAATATTTACCCCAATGGGCTTTTTACTTCCATTATTATCAAAAAAGTTTCGTAAAGCTTGGACAGTTATTTTTGCAGGCTTTTTCTCTAGCTTAGCGGTAGAGACTATCCAGTTTATTTTTACGGTTGGGTCGGCAGATATTGATGATTTAATTTTAAATACACTTGGAGCATGGCTTGGTTATTTAGCCTATAAAAGTATACTTATTAAACCTAAAAAAATAGATATAAACAGTCCTTATTAAAGGGCTGTTTTTTTAGTGGTAAATTAACACTTTTTTAAAAGTGATAACAGTAATATTTTTTATTGAAATTAAATATTGAAATAATAAATGAATGGAATAATGGGCTTTTGTTAGGGTCTTTATACCTAATTAGTCGAAAATGGAATATTCCTTTAGGAGCTTAGTATTAATTTGCTCTTGAATTTTATAAAGAAAATTCCGATAATTAGTGTAAAGAAACTGTTCAGACGGAATAGTTATACTAAATAGAAGAAATTATCATATCTATTATTTAACTTGCATATTAAATTAGAAAGCCGAGGTGAATCATATGAAACTATCCAGTTTAATAGAACAAGAAAGAGTTTCATCATACTATAATCGTAAAAAGATTTTACAGCGAAAACAAGCAGGTGATGCATATCGAAAAAACTCACTGTATTTTCAGCCAAAGAAAAATCCGCTATTGCTTGAGCTAGAAAATTTACTATTAGGGCATACAGATCAAGACCTATACGAGCAACAAAAAGAGGAATCTAAAGAAGTCACGCCTCAACAGCAAGCAATCATTGAAGATTTGCAACAGACAAAAAAGAATGTGCTCGCTCATGAAAAGACGCAAAAAGCTGAAGCTCTTGAATATTCACAGCTAGAGCATATAGATGGGGAAGCGTCTATAGTAGATGTTGCGAATGCTAAGGAGACGTTACAAATTCTAGAGCAGGTGAGAGATACAGCGCTAGTACCCGTGCAGTCATTACCACAGGATTTACGTTTGGCGGCAAGTGTAAATGCTCAAATACAAAATGGTCAAGAGCTAGATGAAAGTGAACTAGACGACAGTCAGCCTGCTTTTGTACGTGAAGTAATTGAAGTTAAAGTACCAGAACGTTTTTCGCAGGAATTGAAATTGGATCCATTTGCAGATACAATTTTCGGTAAGAGTTATGCAGAGGCATATAAGGCGCGAACATTTAAATTTGCTTCTGAAAAATATACCACTCATATTCAAATGGCGAAAGATGGCTATCGACCAGGAAATGGCTCTATGTTCTCCATGATAGCCTAATGCTGCAGATGGGAGTTTTTTAATATGGTTAAGGCGAAGCATGCGAAAACGAATGCTATAAGATTATTGGAGCAACAAAAAATTCAGTTCGAAGTAATTGAATATGAAACAGGTGACGGCCAAGTTGACGGAATTTCGGTTGCTGAAAAAATTGGTCACCCAGTTTCTCGTGTTTTCAAAACATTAGTAGCAAAGGCAAGTGCACAAAAACTTTTTGTATTTGTTATTCCTGTAGCAGAGGAGCTTGATTTAAAAGCTGCTGCAAAGGTTGTAGGCGAGAAGAAAATCGACATGCTCCCTGTCAAGGAGTTGCTCGGCTACACAGGCTATGTACGAGGCGGATGTTCTCCGGTCGGCATGAAGAAGCTTTATCCTACTGTCATTAATGCTTCAGCTCAAGAGCAAGGAAAGATTATTGTGAGTGCCGGAAAAATCGGCATGCAAATCCATCTACAATTAGATGATTTAGTTGCTGCAACAAAGGCAAAGCTCGCACCAATTACCACTACCCAAGCATGATATGTTGGGTAGTTTTTTTATTGGGTTTTTAAGTAGTGACAGTAGAAAAAGATTGCTTGGTTTATGGTTAATCCGCTTGGCGATGTGGAAGAAACGCTTAGGTAGGGCGCCAAAGTGATCAGGTATATTGAAGAAGTGAGCGGGTAGGGCGTCAAAATGATCAAGAAGACAGGTGAACTGCATCGGTTAAACTGAAGAATCGCTCATGTAACCCGGAAACGCCTGCTCAGCCGACACTATCCATTATTTCAATAACATTACTTTCTTTTTTGGTTTTTTGTAGGGGTGAACATAACTGTTACTAACAATCCTAAATACAAAGGATACTTTAAAAATTCATTTGTTGAATAACCCAATAAATAAGGCATACCTATAAAAATCATTACTATACCAATTGCAAACAAAACAATCCCAATTTTTTTTATCATACATCTCCCTCCATACTTAAACATTCGATTTCATTTTGGATATTCCTGTTTTAACTAATTCTATTAAATAGGAAGCTACTTTTATTTATAAAAAATAAAAGTAGCTCTTCATTTTTTAAAAGGTTCCTTCATATAATGCAAGGCATAAGATAAAGGGGGAGCGTTATTGAACGGAAATGTGACCTATTATTATGGGCACGCACTGACTGGGCAAGGAATTAAACATTTATATAAAGAACTGATGGATGAGGCAGAATTAGTTTATATTTTGCAAGGTGCGCCTACGTTTAAAGGATCAGAGCTTATTAAAGAGCTAGGTTATTTTTATGTGAAGCAAGGCTTTACGGTGGAGTGGTTTAAGCATGCTTTGTTGGAGGATATTGTTGAGGCAGTGTATGTTCAAGGATGTAATCGACTGTTTGTATGGTCATCAGGGTGGGGGATTGAACCGATCTTCCTTGGAACAAAGCATCGGGTGATGTCATTTTATGATTGTTTAGAAGAAATCCAGCTTGAAAGGGTTGGCGAACAGCTCGCTGATGCAGTGACGGAACGAGAGTCGTGGCGTGAGAAGTGTATTTCGAAGCTTAATAGTGCTATAAAGATCCATGATGATTGGGAAGTAGTCACACAAAGCTGTATGAACTGGCAGGCATTAAATGATCAGGTTGAAAATTTAAAGACAGATGTTTTCCAAACAATCGTCTTAAATAAAACAGGAATGCGTACACATCGCTTACTCGGAACATTAACACCGAGGGGGGCTGAAAATACAGTAGATAGCATAACAAAAAATGTATCTCGAAGATTGATGATCAAAGGGAAGCCGGGTACAGGTAAATCTTCTTTAATGAAAGGTTTAGCAGACGAAGCAAATGCGAGAGGGCTCGATGCACAAGTTATTTGGTGTGGCTTGGATTCAAACTCTGTTGACATGGTTATTATCCCGGAGTTGAATTTCTGCATCTTTGATAGTACAGATCCACATGTCTTTGAACCTCAGGCCGGAAGACTTGGTGATGAAATTTTCGATATAGGGGAACATTGCGCAATCTCACAGGAAGCAGAAGCTAAAGTTGAAGATATTCGGGCAAAGTATAAAGAAGCAATGCAGGATGCAATGGGTTATTCGAAGCGTTATGCGGAAGCAGAGTATACTGTCCGTCGATTAATAGATAATTGTATATCATCATCTCTTTGGCGAGAAAAAACTGCCCCACTATTCGAAAGATTAACAAAGTAATTTTTCTAATAGCGTGCTTGTGCTACACTAGGAACTAGAATAGTGTTCCTAGGAAAGGATGATACGCTTGTCAAAAGTATTGAATGCATTTTTAGATGAAAACCTACAAGCCTTACGCAATCAAGGCTTATACAACGAAATTGATCCAGTAGAGGGAGCAAACGGACCAATTATTCAGGTACGTGGCAAAAATCTAATTAATCTATCCTCTAACAACTATCTTGGCTTAGCAACGAATGAAGATTTAAAGCGTATTGCCAAAGAAACAATTGAGACATACGGTGTGGGGGCTGGAGCAGTCCGTACAATTAACGGCACACTTGATTTACACGTAAAATTAGAGGAAAAGCTTGCTGAATTTAAAGGAACAGAAGCAGCGATCTCTTACCAATCAGGTTTTAACTGTAATATGGCAGCTATTTCAGCTGTTATGGATAAAAATGATGCGATCCTTTCAGACCAATTAAACCATGCTTCGATTATTGATGGTTGTCGTTTATCACGTGCGAAAATCATTGCCTATAATCACTCTGACATGGATGATTTACGTGCGAAAGCAAAGGAAGCGAAAGAATCAGGCATATATAATAAAGTCATGGTCATTACTGATGGCGTATTCTCAATGGATGGTGATATTGCAAAATTACCAGAAATCGTTGAGATTGCGAAAGAGTTTGATTTAATAACGTATGTTGATGATGCACACGGTTCAGGTGTAACAGGTAAAGGAAAGGGTACTGTGAAGCATTTCGGTTTAGAAAAAGAAATAGACTTCCAAATTGGTACACTTTCTAAAGCAATTGGTGTTGTTGGTGGATATGTAGCAGGTAAGAAAAATTTAATTGACTGGCTGAAAGTGCGTTCTCGTCCATTTTTATTCTCAACAGCATTACCACCAGGTGATGTTGCTGCAATTACAGCGGCAGTGCAAATGCTGATTGACTCAACAGAGCTTCACGATAAGCTTTGGAAAAATGGGGATTATTTAAAAGCGGGTCTTGCTAAGCTAGGCTTTAATATCGGTGAATCTGAAACGCCAATTACACCATGTATTATTGGTGATGAAAAGCTTACGCAGGAATTTTCACGTCGTTTATTTGAAGAGGGCGTCTATGCTAAATCAATCGTTTTCCCAACGGTTCCAAAAGGCACAGGACGTGTTCGTAACATGCCTACAGCGGCACATACAAAAGAAATGCTGGACGACGCTCTAGCAATCTATGAAAAAGTCGGCCGTGAGCTAGGTGTAATTCAATAAAAAATTGGGCTACCTCAATTGTGAGGTAGCCCTTTTTTGAGGTTCAGACGGATTAAATGTTCGAAGCGACGGATAGAAGAGCCGAAGTGACGGATAGAAGGCAGAGCGACGGAAAGAAAAGCCAAAGTGACGGAAAGAAAAGCCAAAGTGACGGAAAGAAAGGTAGAAGCGACGGAAAGAAGAGGCAAAGCGACGGATAAAAGAGCCAGAACAACGTATAGAACAGCCAGAGCGACGGAAAGCCACCCCGAAATGCCGGGGTAGCTTTATTTTGAGTGAATGACTTTCGCTGCTTTTAGATGCTTGATGTGTTCATCAGGTACATGCAATGATTTTAAAATATCTTCATTATGCTGTCCTAATGTAGGAGCTGCCTTCATTAGTTGCCCAGGCGTTTGCGAAAACTTCGCTGGGAAGCCGAGTGTATGCATTGGGCCGGCGACTGGATGTTCATAGGAAAGCACCATGCCACGTTCTAAAATATGTGGATCATTCAATGTTTGATCGTAAGAATAGATGGGGCTAGCTGGAACACCATGTTCATTTAATCGTTGAAGCCAATGAGTTGCTGGATGTTTTATTAATTCGCTTTCGATTTCTGATTCAAGTACTTTCACATTTTGAGCGCGGGAGTAGTTTGTCGCAAACAAAGGGTTGTCTAACCAATCGAGGCGATTCACGACTTTCGTGGCAAAAATCTCCCACAGCTTTTGATTGCCTGCTCCTATTAAAATATAGTCGTCTTTTGTTTTAAAGCCTTGATATGGAGCGGATACTCGGTGAGCAGTCCCTGTACGTTCAGGTAATTCGCCATTTCCGAAATATGCAGCAGCCTCCCAAACTGTCCATGCAAGCCCGGATTCGACTAGGGACACATCGATGTATTGTCCTTCACCACTACGAAGTTTATATATATATGCCATTAAAATAGACTGTAAAGCAGTTTGTGCAGCTGCAATATCGTTCACTGCAAAGCCAACTTTTACGGGTCTACCGCCAGCTTCACCAGTCATATGCATTAATCCGCTAAGCCCTTGTGCCATAATATCATAGCCGCCATTTTGACTATATGGACCTGTTTGACCATAACCAGAAATGGAGCAATAAATAAGCCCGGGGTTAATTTCTTTTAATGTTTCATAATCAATACTAAGTTTTTTTGTGACACCTGGTCGGTAATTTTCTACAAGAACATCTACAGATTGAATAAGTTCTTTGAATAATTCCAACCCTTCAGGCGTTTTTAAATTTATACAAACGCCTTTTTTATTACGGTTGACCATCATATACATATGGCTTTCTTCATTAATGAATGGGCCCATCGTGCGTGTATCGTCTCCATTTGGATATTTTTCGATTTTTATAACCTCGGCACCCATATCCGCTAGCACCATTGTGCAATAAGGGCCGGCGAGCACTTGTGATAAATCAACTACTTTTAAACCTTCTAATGCTAGTTTCATCTATAATTGACTCCATCTTTTTTCACCAATGTGATATCACGTAGTCCCTTTACAGATATTGCCCCCGCTAATGCGATAGAAACTTTTAATTCATCATATAAATTCGTCATTACTTTTTCGACTCCTTGCTGTCCTTCTAAGGCAAGCCCATAGACAAAGGGACGTCCAATGGCTACAGCATCTGCTCCTAAAGCGAGTGCCTTAAGAGCATCCATACCACGATACACACCGCTATCTAAAATAACAGGAACTCGTCCCTTTACAGCTTTCACAATGTCGGGAAGTGCATCAAGTGAACCAATTACGCCATCCAATTGACGACCACCGTGGTTTGATACGATTATTCCATCAATGCCATTTTCTATAGCTAGTTTTGCGTCTTCAGGATGTAAGATTCCCTTCAATAAAATAGGGAGATTAGAACGGCGCTTTAATTCACGTACATTGTCCCAATTTAATGTTGGATGGAAAACATTTTGCAAAACGCCTTGTACATATGACTCAAATGAATCATCTGGTAGGGAAGCAGTAAAAACAGGGTCATTCATATAGTTTCCTCGCGCATACCCAAGCTTTAATGGTGAAAATTGATTGCGAACATCTTCTTCACGCCAGCCGAGCATGACTGTATCTACAGTTAAAACAATAGCCTCAAAACCAGCAGCCTCGGCTCGAGCGGCCATACTATATGCAATTTCTTCATTTGTTGACCAATATAATTGAAACCATTTAGTAGCAGTGGGAGCTGTTTGTGCTACATCCTCAAGTGCATAGCTTGAAACTGTACTTTGAATATAAGGAATTTTTAACTGATCAGCTGCACGTGCAACGGCAAGCTCTCCCTCGTCATGCGCCATTCTGTTCATGCCAACAGGAGCAAATAAGAACGGGGTTGGATGTACTTTTCCGAACAGTTCAATCGATGTATCAATACTCGAAACATCATGTAAAAAGCGTGGAATAATAGAGTATTTTTCAAAGGCTGCACGGTTATTTCTTAATGTTTGCTCACCTCCAGCACCTGAACGGATATAACCAAACGGACCAGCTTCTATTTTTTCTGCAACTGCCTTTTCTAAATCTGCAAAGCAAATAGGGAAGGGGGCTTGTGCGTTAATATTTTTTAACAGTAGATCTCCATCTGTTGTCTTTGTCATCGTTATTACCTCCCTTATTTATTGAAAATGGGCTTTCTTTTATTTAAAAATGCTTGGATACCTTCGTTGTAATCATCAGAGCTAAATGAATCAAGAATCATTTGAGCTAACTCTTCACTTTCTTCGTTTTCACCATCGACAATTGCTTGGATAATTTTTTTAATACCAGCATTTGCAACAGAGGATTTACTTAATAAATGATTAGCGAACTGAATTGTCGCGTCTTCAATATCCTCTGGCTCATGTAAGGCAGTAATTAAACCGATATTTTTACCTTCGTCAGCTGTGAAAATATTCGCTGTATATAATATTTCCTTTGCCTTCGCCGCGCCTACTATGTTCATTAGACGCTTTGTACTTCCAAGATTGTAGATGATACCGATGTTCGCTGCAGTGATGCCAAGCTTACTCTTAGGTGTTGCTAGTCGGAAATCACATGCGTTGGCTAGCTCTAAGCCACCACCAATAGCTAATCCTTGAATCATGGCAATTGTAGGGTGTGGAAATTTATAAAGAGCATCAATGGCTTTTAATGCCAAATCATTATAGGCTTTTGCATGATTGGCTGCATAACGAACGTTTAAAAACTCGCTAATATCTGCACCTGAAGAAAAGGCAACTTTATTTACACCACGAACAATTAAAACTTTAATAGAAGAATCTATACGTAAAGCTTCAAGATTATCTAAAATGGTTTGAAACATAGCTCTTGATAAAGAGTTGCGTTTTTCAGGTCGATTTAACACCAGGGTAGCGATATAGCCATTTTTCTCTACGTAAATTTCATTTGTCATCGAAATCCTCCTACTAATCTTTCTTTAGTTTCGCTGCAAAGCGATTACCTATTGATTGAATACTCTGAACAAGGATGATTAAGATAAACACAGTCGCATACATCACATCGACCTCATAGCGTAAATGACCGTAACGGTATGCGAGATCACCTAAACCACCAGCACCAACCATTCCTGCCATTGCTGTTGCTCCTATAAGACCAATTGTAGCAATCGTTAAACCTAAAATAATGGATGGACGAGCCTCACGAAGTAAGACATTCCAAATAATATGACGGCGTTTAATACCCATTGCTGTATAAGCTTCCACAACACCTGGATCAACTTCTAAAAGTGCCGTTTCCATAAGTCGAGCAATATATGGCGCTGTATAAACAACAAGCGGTACAATAACACCTTTTACACCGATAGTTGTGCCAACGATGAGCTTCGTGAACGGTAAAATGAAAAATAGTAAAATAATGAACGGTACAGAGCGAATAATATTAATAAATAAATTGAAAAATTGATAGAGAAATTTATTTTCAAAGGATTGTCCCGGGCGAGTTAAAACGATTAAAAGCCCTAAAGGGATCCCAATTAAAATAGAAAAGAATAATGAAATCCCGACCATTTGGAAGGTTTCGATAATGGATTTCCCAATAACATCTGACCAATCTGCAAAGAAGCTTTGAATGCTATTCATTTAATTCGCCTCCTAATTCCTCGACGCTTACTCCGTTTTCTGTAAAATACTTAAGTGCTTTTTCTACGATTTGAGCTTTACCGTGTAGATGCACGACAATATTACCGACAATGCCGTTTTTTAATTCAATGATATTGGCTGTTAAAATATTTGGTTGTACATCATAAACTTTGCTCACTTCTGCTAGTAATGGTTTCCCTGTACTTTCACCAAGGAATGTTAAACGAATAACACTTCCCGAAACATTTAATTGCTCGATAAGGGAAGGAGATAAATTACGTTGAGAAATGGTATTTAAAAATTTTCGTGTCGTTGGATGCTGAGGCTTGGAAAATAGCTCTATCGCTGAGCCATATTCCACAACTGCCCCTGATTCCAGAACGGAAACATCATCGCAAATTTTTTGAATAACATTCATTTCATGTGTAATGAGTAAAATAGTGATGCCTAGCTCACGATTAATTTTCAAGAGAAGCTCAAGAATGGCGTCAGTTGTTTCAGGATCGAGTGCACTTGTTGCTTCATCACTGAGTAAAATCTCAGGCTCTTGGGCGAGGGCACGTGCAATAGCGACACGTTGCTTTTGACCACCTGAAAGCTGGCTAGGATAGCTATCTAATTTCTCTGTTAGGCCAACAATTTCTGCATATTTTGCAACGCGTTCTTTTACTTCAGAGCCGTTATAGCCTAGAAGCTTTAATGGTATCGAGATATTGCTGTAAACGGTCGCTGTTTTTAAAAGGTTAAAATGTTGGAAAATCATCCCGATTTTTTGACGTGTTTTGCGAAGGTCGTTTAGAGAAAGGGAAGTAATATCTACATTATCAATCAATACTTTTCCTGTTGTTGGACGCTCTAATAAATTGACACAGCGAATGAGGGTACTTTTTCCTGCACCGCTGTAGCCAATAACCCCATGAATTTCACCTTTTCTGACATGCAAGTTAATACCATCTACTGCTTTGACGATACCTTTTTTAGTTTTAAATTCTTTTGATATGTTTTCTAATTGAATCATACTGTGAAATCTCCTTTCTAAGCCCTTCTATATAGCAAGAATCTGCTAGCTTTCCTATAGGAGTCTCGCAGATTCTTGATTTTATGAAAGGGTCTTAATCGTCACTTACCAGCTTGGAATTACAGAACCTTTGAATTCTTCTTCAATAAATTTGCGTACTTCATCAGATTGATAAGCTTCAACGAATTTCTTTATCGTTGGGTCGTCCTTGTTTTCAGCACGTACCACAATGTAATTTACATATGGAGAGTCAGTAGATTCTAAAAGAATGGAATCTTTTTTAGGATCAATGCCAGCTTCAAGAGCGAAGTTAGTATTAATGGCTGCTACATCTACTTCACTTAGCTGCTTTGGAATTTGTGCAGCCTCTAATTCAATGAATTTTAAGTTCTTTTTATTTTCTTCCACATCACGAATAGAAGCAGTTAAGTCTGCACCATCTTTTAATTTTATATAGCCTGCCTCTTGAAGGACAAATAGTGCACGAGCGCCGTTTGTTGGATCATTTGGTAATCCGAATGTTGCACCATCAGGAACGTCATCGAATGATTTATATTTTTCAGAGTATATACCCATAGGATTTAAAATTGTTTTTCCTACTGGCACTAAATCTGTATTGTGATCTTTGTTAAATGTATCGAGGAATGGCTTGTGTTGATAGCTATTTGCATCAAGATCACCTTCAGCTAATGATGTATTTGGTAAAACATAATCAGAGAAAGATTTTAGTTCTACCTCTAAGCCTTTTTCTTTGGCAACCTTTGCAGCAACCTCTGCAATCTGTTCGTGTGGACCAGAAGTTACACCTACTACAATTTTATGTTCATTAATAGCCTTACTTTGACTCTCTTTACTATCTTCTTTAGTACCACAGCCTACTAATGCTGCTACTAATGTGAGACTCGCTAAACCTAGTAAAATTTTGTTTTTCTTTTTCATGAAACATACCTCCAAAGTTGTTTTATCGATCGGTCTTTAAAAAAATCAATTTCGCCTTGGCGTAATTGCGTCCGGATTTTGAATTGTGCCTAGGCCTGCACGATGCAGGTCAGTTAGCCGTTTTCGCAGGATGCGAAGGTTTTAGGCTAACATCCTCGTATTCGTTCATTTCAAAATCCGTGACATCCGCCGGAGGCTTTTATCTTCATGTAAATGAAGATAAAAAAAACTCTCTTAAAAAAACTAAGAGAGGCTCATGAAAAAACGTCCTCTCTTATCTTTCAAACGATTATCGTTTGCAGGATTTAGCACCTTCCTTAAAAAAAAGGAGGTTGCCGAGCTTCATAGGGCCAGTCCCTCAGCTACTCTTGATAAGAGATTTATAATATTTTTTTGTAAATCCGATAGAACTAATATAAATTATAGGATATAGTAAGTCAATCGAATTTTTCAAATTTTTTATTTTATTATAATATTTCGTATGAAAGAGGGATGGGAATGTCTGTTAGAGTGAATTATGGGATTGGCTCATTTGGAAAGGTAATTAGTGCACGTATTCTAATGGGAACAGATATCATTGAGGGGATCGAGGCTATCTGTGAAGAAAATGGTATAGAGTCAGCAACAATTGTTAGCTGTATCGGTAGCTTTCAAAAAAGTAGCTTTGTCTATTTAGTACCTGATGAATCTTCTAAAATTAAAGTGTGTTTTAGTGAAGTTATTGAAAAAGAGGGCCCACTTGAATTTATCCAAGGCTCTGGTGTTGTTTGTAAACGTGATGGAGGATATGATACGCATCTTCATGGTTCTATGAGTGATCAGTGGGGGGGAGTGTCCGGCGGGCATTTGATGAAAGGTGGAAGTATTGTTATTACAGCTGATGTTGTTTTAGCAGAAATACAAGGGATTCAGCATATTCGCCAGTTTGATGAAGAAACAAGTCATGTCCAATTTTATCCACTAGAAGAAGGGCTGAAGCAACCAAGGAAGATAGTAAAATGAAAAAACTGTCTCCAAAGCAAATATGCGCAAAGGGGACAGTTTTGATAGGGTCTTACTTAGGTAGAGGGACTAAAATGCACATGAGTTAAATAAGTTTAATTTTTCGATTCTGCTGATTGCTTCACGTAAGCGGTCTTCGCTAACAAGTAAACCAACTCGCACATAGCCTTCACCATATTGACCAAAGCCATTTCCTGCAGCTACTGCGATATCAGCTTTGTCGAGCAATAAATCGGCAAATTGTTTACTCGTAAAGCCTAGTGGGACAGGTAACCATGCAAAGAAAGAGCCTCTCGGTGCTGTTACTTGCCAACCAATTCGCTGAGCTTCTTCGATAAGGACGTTTCGGCGACTCTCATAAGTCGCTCTTAGCTTGTCAACGCAACTTTGAGAAGCAGTAAGTGCAACTGCCGCAGCTTGTTGCACTGCAGGGAACTGACTACAAAATAGATGATCTTGAATAAGGTTAATGGCTGCAATAATATCAGGGTTACCAACTGCAAAACCAATGCGCCAGCCCGCCATATTATACGTTTTGGATAATGTATACATTTCAATACCGACATCTTTTGCACCATCAGCTTGCAGGAAGCTGATAGGTTTATTGCCGTCAAATCCAATTGCCCCGTAGGCAAAATCGTGTGCTACGATAATGTTATGCTTTTTTGCAAAGCGTACTGTTTCCTCGAAAAATTCAAGTGTTGCAGTACCACCAGTTGGGTTATTCGGGTAATTCAAGTAAAGTAGCTTCGCCTTATCTTTTACTTCATCGGATAAAGCATTATAATCAGGCAGGAAATTATTTTCTGCAAAAAGTGGCATGACTTCAAAATTAACATCGCCTAATACGACACCAGATAAGTAATCGGGATATCCAGGATCGGGTAAAAGTATTGTATCGCCAGGGTTTAAAACGGCTAACGGTAACTCAACGAGACCGATTTTCGTACCACCGAGAATAGCTACTTCTGTTTCAGGATCAATGTCAACATTGTATTCACGTTTGTAGAAGTTTGCTGCTGCTTGGCGTAATTCTGCTATGCCACGAAATGGAGAGTATTTATGATTTTGAGGATTTTCTGCTGCCTCCTGTAATGCTTTAATAATGTGGGGAGGAGTGGGTTGGTCAGGATTACCTTGACCGAGATTAATAACATCACGCCCTTCAGCTAGAGCTGCGTTTACTTTTTGCACAAGTGCTGCAAAAAATTGAGTTGGGAGTTGCTGTAGTTTTTTTGAGAATTCCATGCATGTCCACCTTTTTCAGAATATAATAATTATTAAAGATATGATGCACATATTATTACTTTTTTTAGTAATTGTCTAGTGCATTTTCAAAAACTATAGGTAACTATAAGTGACCCAATATGTATATGGGGGTGGGAAAAATGAACAAAGTCTCATATTTTATCGTCAATGCTTTTACTACAGAGCTTTACAAGGGAAATCCCGCAGCAGTATGTTTACTTGATTCAGCAATACCTGAGTCGACCATGCAAAAAATTGCTCAGGAGATTCCCGTACCAACAACAGCTTTTGTCCAAAAGAAGGATAATGATTTTTTTCTTAGATGGTTTACGCCAGCAAAGGAAATACCGATTTGTGGACATGGAACAATTGCTAGCGCTTTTTTACTTTGGAAACAAGGGATTGTACCCGTCAACTCTTCAATTACATTTCAAACTTTAAGTGGTCCTTTGCAAGCAATTTGGTTGAATGAACTAGTTGAAATAACGATTCAAAAGTATCGATTAGAAGAGATTGAATGTCCTGTGGGGCTTGAAGAATGGCTTGGTATGAAACCGACATATGTAGGGAAAACAGAATTGGATTTAATTGTGGAGTTAAGTCACGAAGAGTATATTGCAAATTTCAAAGCTGATTTTCATGCGATGAATCAGTTCCCTGTACGTGGTGTTTGTATTACAAGTCGTTCTAAGGATGAGGGGATTGATATTGTCTCAAGATTCTTTTCTCCAGCACAAGGCATTGATGAAGACCATGTAAATGGTTCCACTCATGGTGCGTTAGGACCTTACTGGTGTGAAAAGTTATCAAAAGAAAGCATCGTTAGCAAACAGCTTTCAAAACGTGGTGGATTATTATACGTTACACCCAAAATAAAAGATGTAGCTATTGCAGGTTCTGCAGTTCGAGTATTAAGCGGAGAAATATTAATCTAAATATTGAGCTAAAACCATGGAAGTAAGGTTGTTTTATTGTAGTATAAAATATAGAAATGTACTGTCTAGAGGAGGAATAGCAATGAAAATTGGATGTATCCAACTAAATGTTGGCTTTGGCAAAGTAGAAGAAAATTTTGCTCGTGCTGAGGATAAGATTCGTGAAGCGACAAAACAAGGTGCAGAAATTATTGTACTACCGGAGATGTGGAATACAGGCTATGCACTTGAAAAATTACCGGAGCTTGCAGATGTTGATGGAGAACGTTCGAAAGCATTTTTGTCAGATTTAGCGAAAGAGCTTGGCGTACATATTGTTGGAGGCTCTGTTTC
The DNA here is from genome assembly GCF_001183605.1 of Lysinibacillus xylanilyticus. Classification (GTDB taxonomy): domain Bacteria; phylum Bacillota; class Bacilli; order Bacillales_A; family Planococcaceae; genus Lysinibacillus; species Lysinibacillus xylanilyticus. The sequence goes on from NZ_LFXJ01000010.1 coordinate 76,514, forward strand.
AACGAAGAAGGGCGATAAATTTTACAACACGATGTATACGTTTGATAAGAATGGTGAGTTAGTAGGTGAATATAACAAGGCACATCTTTTCCGTTTGATGGACGAGCATTTATATTTAGAAGCTGGGGATGAAATGAATCGCTTTGCCCTTGGAGATATCGAGGCTGCAGGCGTGATTTGCTATGATATCCGCTTCCCGGAATGGCTACGCGCTCACGCCTTAGAGGGTGCAAAGGTATTGTTCGTACCGGCGCAATGGCCGACACCACGTATCGATCATTGGAAAACATTGCTACAAGCACGTGCCATTGAAAATCAATGCTTCGTCATCGCTGTTAATCGTATTTCTAGGAAGGTTGAAAACTTCAATGGTCAATCAATGATTATTCAACCGTGGGGCGAAGTACTTTGGGTTGGCGCAGAGGACGAAGAAGTAGCTGTCATCGATGTGGACTTTTCGATTGTCGATGAAGTACGAGGTAGAATTCCTGTTTATGACGACCGCAGACCAGGATTATATAGCGGAGTAGTTACCGGAAATTAAAATCTGGTAGCACGCTCAAGAAGTAAAGCAATCTTGAGCGTGCTAATCAATCAACATCGCCGGTAAAAAGGTGACCATCGCCGATAACCCAGTCAACACCTCCGATAACCCAGTCAACACCTCCGATAAACCCCACAAAAACAAAGTATTTTAGTTTTTCTCCTCAATCAATGAATTAGCAAGCAACATAAATTCAAGTGTAATTCGATTATGTCCCTTCATAAAATTTTCCCCTAAGAGACTTTCAAGCTTTTTTAAACGATGGTAGAGTGTTTGTCGTACGATGAACAGTTGGTTGGCTGTTTGTTGTTTGGAGCCATTCGTTTGTAAATATACCTGTAGAGTTTCTAATAGCTTACTGTTATATTTTTTGTCGTATTCAATAACAGGTTGCAAATAATCTTGAATCACTTCCTGTAAATTTACTTGCATCTGTAATTTATAGATGAGGTGATGTAGATGTAAATCATCGTAAAAATAAGAAGTTGTTTGTACTTTACTGCAAATATACAATGTTTCGAGTGCGGTTTGATAGCTCTTGGGTATTTCTTCTACGTCTGCAACGACTTTGCCAATGGCTACTTGATAACCTTGAACCATTTGTTTTTTATATAAATCGGTTTTTTGAAGGGAAGAAACTAACGTATTTAATAATTCGCGACTCGATTTGCTATCCTTTGTATGGAGTAAAATAAAAATGACATAGCTTTTTCTTTCAAATAAAAATGGTATAAATCCATTTTGCTCAAAAAGGTTTCGATAGTAGAGCTTACTATAGACAATATCCTCTTGCGTCCTAGAGGCTGCGTTAGGAGTTGCTAGAATAAAAACAGCTCCGCTAGAAAGTTTATAGCTAGAGTGATGGGTTACGATAAATTTATAAATTTCCTCTTTCGATAGTTTTTGATCTATCCAATCCGCTAAAATAGAGGCATCCTCAATGTCCCTTTTTTCTTCGATATAAAATTCTCTCATTAACAGCTGCGCTAGCGCAGTAGCCGTACGGTCTAAAATAAGTAATTCGAACTCTGAGAATAGACCATCCTCTCTATAGAGCGTTAAATCTGCATAATGCTGATCCAAAATAAAGATTGGTTCATTTTTAAATACTGGTGCTAATTTTTTCATCGTTAAAAGTAGTTGGCGCTTATGATGTGGCATGTTTGGAAAAAAGATAGGCTCTCGACCTTTAATAGAAAAGATAATTTGTGTCTTCAATTTATTATACATATTTTGTAAAACTTCTTCTGCGGTTTGCCCTAATAGAGCATTTTTATTTAATGTTTGAGAGTAGGATTCTAAAGTAGAGATCATTAAATATTGTTGATTCATAATTTGACTATGTAGATCCTGTGTAATACGGACAAAAGGAACAGTGTCATGAAAAACGATAATAGGGAAGCTGTGACGGTTAGCAAGAGCTACAATCACTTCTGGGATGGTTTGTATGGAAGTCCCATATTCAATGCATAATGCAGCACAATTTTTTTGGATTAAGGACTCTACAAAAAAGATAAAATCCTCTATGCTATGCTGAAGGCTTATCCCTGTTGTTAAAACCAATTCATCACCAGCTAGAAAATTATCTACTTGTATAATTTCAATGACATGAGCCCACTTTACTATTCGTAATAATCCATCCTCACCAGCTACGACCTCAGCACTTTGGAAGTATGTATTTTCTAATACATCCTTCAATTGAAGCTTAAATTGACTCATGTTTATCCTCCTCCCTTTTAACATATTTCAGCGGGTGTACAAACATCCGCTGAAATATGTTGCCTCCGGCGGATGTCACGGAAATCGGAAAGGAGTTCTTTGTGCAAGCACAAAGCCGATTCCGGACGCAATTATGTCGAGGCATAATTGATCAAAGACTATTTCCTTGTTTTCTTATTGATATAGTATTTCCGCTAAAATAAACTGAAATATCTTATTTTAAGAATCTTTAGTCTATTTTACAATATGTATAAAACAAATGTATAGAATTTTACAGTTTGTCTATTACTTCGTTTCTATGTAACATGTAAAATTTTTGTAAGCGGTAATCCAATCTATAAAAGAGGTGAACAGATATGGAGCAACAGACGCAATTACAGAGAGGGTTAAAGAAAAGGCATATGACGATGATCGCTATTGCAGGGGTTATCGGAGCTGGTCTATTTATGGGGAGTGGCTCAGTGATTAACTTAGCAGGCCCTGGAGCAATATTATCTTATATCTTTGCAGGTATTATCGTTATTCTTGTCATGCGAATGCTTGGAGAAATGGCAGCCGTCAATCCAACAAGTGGGTCATTTGCGCATTATGCACATGAAGCAATTGGTCCGTGGGCTGGTTTTATGATTGGTTGGTTATATTGGTTTTTCTGGGTTGTTGCAATTGCTTTAGAGGCAACGGCAGCAGCTGCGATTATTCAATATTGGTATGATGGAATTCCTTTATGGCTACTAAGTCTTATATTAACGGTAGCACTTACTTTAACAAATGTTCTTTCCGTAAAAGCTTTTGGTGAATTTGAATATTGGTTCTCTCTTATTAAGGTTACAAGTATTATAGTTTTCCTTGGTCTTGGTGCATTTATTATCTTTGGTATCGCACCTAATTTTGATGCTGTAGGTACTACCAATTTAATCGGTGAGGGTGGCTTTTTACCGAATGGTTTCGGTGCTGTCTTGATGGGGGTAGTCATTGTTATTTTCTCCTTTATGGGTACAGAGATTGTTGCCATTGCAGCAGGAGAATCTGACGAACCGTTGGCAGCAGTGACAAAGGCTACAAATTCAATTACTTGGCGTATTTTGATTTTCTACGTTGGATCAATAGCGGTAGTTGTCACATTATTACCTTGGCATTCCTCGGATATTTTAACAAGTCCCTATGTAGCAGTATTGGATTATATTGGCATTCCCGCAGCTGCGCAAATCATGAATTTTGTAGTTTTAACAGCTGTTTTATCGTGCTTAAACTCCGCGCTTTACGCTACATCTCGAATGGTATTTTCTTTAGCGGAGAAGGGGGAGGCCCCAAAAGCATTTTTGAAATTAAATAAAAAGGGAGCACCTGTTAATGCCATATTAACAGCGACATTCTTCTCTTATATTGCCGTTATTATGAACTATGTTTCACCAGATAAAGTATTTATGTTTTTACTTAGTTCATGTAGTGCAATCACGTTGATTCTTTACTTAATTATTGCTTTTTCACAATTAAAAATGCGACGGAAAATTGAGAAGGAAAATCCCGAGCTATTAAAAGTGAAAATGTGGTTATTCCCATATTTAACGTATTTCACAATATTGGCTACGACATCATTACTGATCGCTATGTTCTTTATTGAATCGATGCGTTCACAAATTTTATTTACATGTATTGTAGTTGCAGTCGTGATGATTTTCTATTTAGTTACACAAAGGAAAAAGTCGTCAAACTCAGTAGAGGATGCAAATTCTATTTTCCAAAAGGAAGAATTAGATTTTGAACAACAATAGATGAGGAGTGGGGAAATTATGACAGTTCAGCAAAAAGTGAAAACGCTATCACATTTTATCAATGGTGTTGAAACAGCAGGTACTAGTGGCCGTTACTCGGAAGTTTATAATCCAACAACAGGAGAGGTCATTGCGCAAGTTCCTTTAGCGACTAGAGATGAGGTGAAGCAGGCTATCCAGCAAGCGAAGGCAGCTTTCCCTTCATGGAAAAAGACATCGATTGGTAAACGGGTTGAGGTTTTGCACCGTTTCCGTCAGTTATTAGTTGAAAGACAAGATGAGCTCATCAAAATAATTTGTGAGGAAAGTGGGAAAACGAAGGAAGATGCTAAGGGCGAAATTGTTCGTGGCATTGAATCCGTAGATATGGCAATAAGTGCCCCGCAAATGCTGAAAGGGGAATACTCGGTTAATGTAGGTGGCGATATTAATGCCTTTTCTGCAAAAGCCCCGCTTGGAGTTGTAGCAACAATTGCTCCATTTAATTTCCCTGTCATGGTTCCATTGGCGATTACAAGTATGGCGGTTGCGGTTGGAAATGCAGTTATTTTAAAGCCGTCTGAGCGCGTACCAATCTCAGCCTTATATTTAAGTAACTTATGGAAAGAGGCAGGACTGCCAGATGGGATTTGGACAGTTGTCAATGGTGATAAAGAGGCAGTTAATGAACTGCTAGAAAATAAAGAGATACAAGCAATTTCATTTGTTGGATCAACGCCTGTTGCGGAGTATATTTACCAGACAGGGACGAAGCACAATAAGCGTGTTGCTGCATTTGGTGGTGGGAAGAACTTTATGATTGTCATGCCAGATGTAAACCTAGAGCAAACAGCTAATGCCTTTTTAGGTGCAGCCTATGGAGCAGCATCCCAGCGTTGTATGGCTATTTCAGGAGCGATTGTTGTTGGGAAAGATACTGAACAACGCTTTACAGAGGTATTGAAGGAGAAAATATTAAAATTAAAAGTTGGTCCATATACAGATGATGAGGTAGATTTTGGCCCAGTTATTACGCAACAATCAAAAGATACTATTCTTCGATATATCGAAGAGGCTATTGAGGAAGGGGCTAATCTTGTAACAGATGGTCGAAATCCGAAAGTATGTGAAACATCGAAAGGCTTCTATCTTGGTCCGACTTTGTTAAATAATGTGACTCCAGAGATGACTATTTTTAAAGAGGAGGTTTTTGGTCCTGCTCGTATTGTTGTAGGTGTTGAAACTTTACAAGAAGCTATTGATTTGATTAATGATCACGAACTTGGGAATGGTGTCACGATGTTTACGGGTAGCGGTTCGGCAGCGCGTAAATTCCAAGAAGAAATTGAAGTAGGCATGGTAGGCGTTAATGTTCCGATTCCGATTCCAGTTGGCTATCACAATTTTGGAGGATGGAAGCGATCTAAGTTTGGTGAAGGGCATATGTTTGGACCAGACCAAGCGCGATTCTTTACGAAAGCGAAAACGATTTCTGAACGCTGGCCAAATGAAACAGAGGATACAACAAGTTCATTTGCGTTTCCAAGTAATAACGATGTGAATAAGTAAAAAAACATAAAGGGGTGTATAGATATGGTTCAAGTAAATCTTAAAAGTGATATTTTAAAGAAAGATGAACAATATGTATGGCATTCAATGAAACCTTACAATCCACAAGCGACATATGTAGTAGAAAAATCAAATGGTGCAAGGATTGTTGATACAGATGGAGTTGAATACATCGATGCAATGGCAGGATTGTGGTGTGTAAATGTAGGCTATGGTCGTAAAGAATTAGCAGATGTTGCACATGAGCAGATGATGAAAAATGCATATGCTCCTTTATCGCAAGGACATTTACCAGCAGTTGAACTGGCTGAAAAGATTAATGAGATGCTTGGTGGAGACTATGTTATTTTCTTCTCTAATAGTGGGTCAGAGGCTAATGAAACTGCGTTTAAAATTGCACGTCAGTATCATCAACAAAAAGGGGAAAGCTCTCGCTATAAAATTATTTCTCGCTACCGTGCATATCACGGAAGTTCTTTTGGAGCATTGGCTGCGACAGGGCAAGCGGAAAGAAAATATAAATATGAACCACTATCTCCTGGTTTTATCCATGTAGCACCACCTGATCAATATCGGGAACATGAAAGTGATACACTTGCCCCAGCAGATTTAGCAAGCGTCAAGGCTGTAGATAAGACGATGACGTGGGAGCTAAGTGACACTATCGCCGCAATGATTTTAGAGCCAATTATTACAGGTGGGGGCGTCATCATGCCTCCGGAGAACTATTTAAGGGGTATTGAAGAAGTGTGTAAAAAACATGGAGCTTTAATGATTGTAGACGAAGTAATTTGTGGCTTTGGTCGAACAGGTAAGCCATTTGGATTTATGAACTACGGTGTAAAACCAGATATTATTACAATGGCAAAAGGAATTACAAGTGCCTATTTACCATTATCAGCTACAGCGGTAAAACGGGAAATTTATGAGGCTTTTACCGAGTCTGATGCATACGGTTATTTCCGTCATGTCAATACATTTGGTGGATCACCAGTTGCATGTGCGGTAGCATTGAAAAATATTGAGATTCTTCAGCAAGAAGCATTATTTGAAAGATCTAGTGAGGTTGGAGCTGCTACTCTGCAAGCACTTCAGCAAGCATTGAATAATCACCCGAACGTTGGGAATGTTCGAGGCAAAGGTTTATTAATTGGTATCGAGTTAGTGTCAGATAAAACGACGAAGGAGCCTTTACCATTAGATAAAGTAAATGCTGTTATTGCTGCATGTAAGGAGCAGGGTGTTATTATAGGTAAAAATGGTGCAACTGTTGCAGGCTTTAATAACGTATTAACATTATCTCCACCACTTAATATTGTACAAGAGGATCTTGATACAATCGTAAAGGTTGTCATTGATAGTATTCATAAAGTGAAGCTTTAACTAGTAGGTTTCATATTAAGGGTGAGTCTTGTACCTGATGCTTTGCTTTCGGTACATTACTGCCTATATAAATAAAGCTGTCTCAAAAGTTGTAGTAAAAACTTATGAGGCAGCTTTTTGATTGTCTTATAGCATAAGAAAGGCGAGGCGAACTATGAGTATGAACAAAACTACTCCTGTCAGGAATAATGATAATAAAATTCTCTTTTTAAAAATATTGTTCATACGAGCCTTCCTTCACCTACTCTTTTGTTGTTTTAAACATGTAGCCGCTATAAGAATTATAAATAATCATCACAATGCCCATTAACATGAAATTTGATATGAGGGAACTTCCGCCATAGCTTAAAAACGGCAATGTCATACCTGTTACAGGTAAAAGTCCAATTGTCATACCGACATTTTGTGTAATTTGGAAGGCTAATAAACTAGAAATACCTGCTCCCATCAGCGTCATAAATGGGTCCTTTGCTTCTACTGTAATGAGGACAATACGGTAAATAACCAAAAATAAAAGAGTAATGACGAATGCCGCTCCAATGAACCCGAGCTCTTCAGCAATGTTGGCAAAAATGAAATCTGTATGCTTTTCCACGACATAGACATTATTTTTCATGTAACCTTTTCCAGTAAACTGTCCTGAACCAATTGCCGAAAATCCCTGCCTTGTTTGAAAAGAGGAGTCCGGATATTCATGAGGCTGCAACCAGCCATGAATTCGAGAAATTTGATGCCCTGATAATTTATTTAAAATTTGATCTGTGAAAAAATCATTAAACTTTACATAAAGAATAACCACAACGCTGAGAATAGATACTGGAATGGCTGTAAAGGCTATAAGTAATTTCCTTTGTATACCTGAAAAGAAAATCATCGGAACAATCATCGACATATAAAGCATGACCATGCCCGTATCAGGTTGCTTGTAAACAGCAAGCGTAGGTGGAAGAGCGATAACAGCAATGATTAAGAGAAGTCGCATATCTGTTAAAAAGGTTGGGCGCACATATTTCTCTCGATGTTCAACAATGACCTTACTGACAACGATTAAAAACGCGAACTTTAAAAACTCTGACGGCTGAATAGATCCCAACACTGGGATTTGGTACCAACGCTTCGCCTCGTTTACAGTCCGAGCTATACTTTCGGGTGCAATAAATAAGCCAAATGTTAACAAGACCATCGCCCAATAAAATGGCCAGCCAACTTTTTTTAGCTGCTCAATATCAAGCGTTGCTACTCCATACATAATTAAAAATCCGATTAGGTAATAAAAAAACTGCTTTATAATAAACGAGCTTGCATACTGTTCAAACACCGTACTACTGGAATGGACAAAGAGACAACTAATAATACCGAGTAATGACAAGCTAATGACTAAACTTTTATCTAATTTATTGAACTGTAATTTATTAAACTGTAACATTCAAACACCTCCTTTTTTCTGTACTATTAATAGACAACGATAGGAAATGTAGAAGGTTGCGAGATAAATGATTATTATGATTATTATAATTTATAAACCCATTCTACTATTTTGTCGATTTTCCATTTGATGCTATATGAGTGGATTCGTAAGATTATCAAGATGACGTTTGATTGATTTATGTGCGTAAGCAAAGCAGTGTGAGGTTACGGGGAAAGTGAAGCTCTCATCATAATGTAGAGGGAATTTCCGAATTGAACTGGTATTCCAGGCATTTAGTGAGGACTAATATCACGTTACTCCGAGGGATATATGCGCCTATAATATTAGGAGTAATGGGATTAATTTCACAATTCTTCGTGCAATCTTTACAAAAACATAACACTGGCTTTATATCTTCATACTATCATTATTGGTAAGAGTTGGAGAAGGAGCCAAGAATGATGCATTTTTTTCGATACATAATGGTGAAGGACAAGTTACTTATACTGATGATCGTTTGTGTACTATCGAATGTATTGCTAGGTATTTTTAGTGTTGATTATTTGCGGAAAATGTCATGGCATGCAAGTGAAAGTTATACAGAAGGGCTTGTACCGATCGGATGGTTAAATGAACTAGAGGAATCACAAAGACAATTAGATTATTTAGTGGATTCAGCTGGAGCTTATCAAGAAATGACTGTCATTTTAAAAAACGCTGAGCAGCCTTTAAATCATTTAGAAAGTCTAGAAATCGATAAAAAGACGAACCATCAGATGAAGAAATTTAAGACCTTACTCGCACAGCAGGTAGAATTGATCGATAACTATAAGCAATTGAGCCAAAATGAACAACAACAATTTTATGCTCAGTCTTATTTACCTGTAAGTCAGCAAAGTCATTCATTATTAGAAGAAACTCAAAGCTATTTAGTTCAGAGGGCTAAGGAGCAGCAACAGGCATACCAGAATGATGTGCAGTTTGGGTATTGGTTATTAGGAGGAGTATGTTTTTTTGTTGTTTTGATAGTAATCTGTATAGGATTTATAGCAACAAAAGCTGTGAATATACCGACACGTCAATTGAAATCATTATTAAAGCGTGCAGAGCAGGGTGATTTCACAGCGAATGCCAGTTATGTGGCACAGGATGAGCTTGGCGAGGTAGTATTGTCTTACAATCAAATGGTAACTGAGGTGAAAAGACTACTTCATACAGTATCGAGTAGTGCACATGAGGTTGAAGAAATGACCGGAAAACTACAGGAATCCTCCGAGCAATCATCTAACACGATACGCAAAATTGCAAAGGATGTGCAGTCCATTTCACATTCAACTGCTGCTTCTACCCAAAAATTAGCTTCCAATACGGCATCTCTAGAGGAAGTACTAAATGGTGTGCAAGTAATTTTAGAAAAAGTACAGGTTGTTGAAAATTTTGCTCATAAAACTGCACGTGATGCAGAAAGTGGTACGGAAATAGTACAGGCAAATTTAACACAAATACAGGCTATTAAACATGCAGTTGAAAAATCAAATACAGCCATTTTTAATCTTGTAGAGAGAGCAGCTTCGATCGATCAAATGGTTGAAGTGATTGAAAAAATTACCGCGCAAACAAACCTCCTAGCCTTAAATGCATCTATTGAGGCTGCTAGAGCAGGGGAGCATGGCAAAGGATTTGCGGTAGTGGCTAATGAAGTTCGCAAGCTTGCGGAGCAAACGGTTCATTCAACGCAAACGATTACGTCGATTGTGCAAAATATTCATTTAGATTCTAGCTATGCTGTGCAAATGATGGAAGGTGTGTTAGTCGCAACTGAAAAGGGTGTGCAGGTTACAGGAGATACGGCAACAAACTTCGATCAAATTTTAGAAAAAGTACATACAATTAAACCATATATAATGGAAGTATCTGCAACCATTCAAGAAATAGCCAACCATACGAAAAAGGTTAGTGAAGATGCGGTAATGTTAACATCATTTTCTGATACGAATGCAGCATCCACTAAACATGTTGCTACTTTAACAGCCGATCAATTAACCGCACAGCAGCAATTCCATGATTATATTAAAGAGCTACATAAGGTATCAAAAGTTTTACAGGTAGCCGTAAAGCGTTTCTCAATTTAATAGGAAATAACGGACCTACTTTGTATACAAAGTAGGTTCTTTGTTCGACTAGTGTCGAACAAAAATTAATAACGCTCACAAATGTACTTTTGAGACGTACATATGTATTTTATTTATTTTGCTAGCACAATATTTTATAGGTCTCATATACTGATGATAAAGGATTTTACGTTCTGTTTTTAAAAATTAAAAATATTATGGTTGTATTTTTAATGCGAACAAATTATAATGAATTTCATCAGGAATGTTATTAAATCAATGTTTATTTATATATTATTGTACTTTCCAAAAGTACAATTGTTCACAGGTGGAGGTTTGGAGAAATGGAAAAGATAATGGTTACAGGAGCATTAGGTCAAATAGGTTCTGAGCTTGTAGAAAAACTTCGTAGTATTTATGGAGAGGACAATGTATTAGCAACAGATATCCGGAAGCTTGAGCATTCTAAAGGTCCATTTGAAGTATTGGACGTGACGGATGGACAAAGAATGCATGATTTAGCGAAGGATTTTGGTGCAGATACAATGATGCATTTAGCGGCATTATTATCGGCAACAGCAGAAAAAAACCCTTTGCTAGCGTGGAATTTAAATATGGGTGGTTTAATGAATGCGTTGGAGGTTTCGCGTGAGTTAAGCTTGCAATTTTTTACGCCAAGCTCAATAGGCGCATTCGGTCCATCGACACCGAAGGATAATACGCCACAGGATACATTACAGCGTCCAACAACAATGTATGGGGTAAATAAAGTTGCTGGTGAGCTGTTATGTGATTATTATTTCAATCGTTTTGGTGTAGATACTCGCGGTGTACGCTTCCCAGGGTTAATTTCATACGTAACTCCTCCAGGAGGTGGTACGACAGACTATGCAGTAGAGATCTTCTATGAGGCGATCAAGCAAGGGAAGTACACATCTTATATTCAAGAAGGTACGTACATGGACATGATGTACATGCCAGATGCATTGCAAGCTATTGTCGATTTAATGGAAGCAGATAGTAGCAAACTAATACATCGCAATGCCTTTAATATCACTGCAATGAGCTTCGAGCCATCTGAAATTGCTGAGGAAATTAAAAAGCATTTGCCACATTTCCGTATGGATTATAATGTAGATCCAGTACGTCAAGCGATAGCAGATAGCTGGCCAAATTCTATAAATATAGAAGCGGCACAAAAAGAATGGGGCTTTAAAGCACAATATGATCTAGCAAAAATGACAGTTGATATGCTTGATAAATTAAAAATCAAACTACAAACAAAAGCCTGTTCATAAATAATAAATCCCAAAAGCGGACGAAGAATTTAGTTTTCTTCGTCCGCTTTTAGTGTTGGAAAACTAAAGAGTTTTGGAGATGTTTTTAAATACCAGTATGACCCTTCGGCAAGACGTGGTGTTGATTTCCGTTCCGGCTAGGCGCTTTGTAGCTGTCGCTTCTACTTCACCGTTGTGTAGGGTATAACTGAGTTGTTTTCTGACACCGTAGTTAATTGTTCAAGGGTTTTCCATTCAACAATTTTTTCATATTCTTTTCCGTTGATACTAAAACTAATTTTTATTCTTCGTTCACTGTCTTCATTTACCTCTTCTCCTAATACTAATTTAAGCGCAATTTTACCATCATCATCTATTTCTAAATCCTTTATATTTTTCAATTCTCCAACATCTGACTCACCGTATATCCCTGATGACTTTAATGGGTCTGCACCAAAGAATTCATATTTTATACCATCTTCCTCGTATGTAATAGGCTTTTCGTCTTTTTTTATTAACTTTATAGATTCTATTGTTACATGTGATTTTCCTGACCAATTAATTGGAACAACCAAATAATAAGTTTCTTCCTTCCAATCAGCGCCAAAGTTACCTAAAAGAAACTCACCATTTACAGCCTTGTCCTGCTCGTTACAACCTACTACTGAAACCAAACAAAATAAGACACTAAAATATAATAGAAATTTTTTCATATAAACACTCCTTTAATAAATATTTTACTAATAAAATAATATTATTGTACGACCAAAGGAAAAAATGTGAGAACTAGAATCGGTTTTCGATAACAAGCTTAACCATCTATCTGCTGGAATGCGGTATTTTACCAGATGATGTGGTATTTTTAGATGAAATTCCAAAAACATCAGTTGGAAAGTTCCTGAAGGCTAAGCTAAGAGATAATGTGGCAGAAATTTATCCGGAATTAGGTTCATTCGTATAGATAAAAGAGCGATTTCCACAAAGGGAAGTCGCTCTTTCATTTTATTTATTTAACATTTGAAATACTTGTTCTACGTCTTTGTCTCCACGGCCAGAGATATTGATAATAATGCTCTCTTCCGGAGATAATGTTGGCGCAAGCTTTAGTGCATGAGAAACTGCGTGAGAGCTCTCAAGTGCAGGGATAATTCCTTCAACCTTTGACAGCACTTGGAATGCTTCAAGCACCTCTTCATTCGTCACCGTTACGTATTCTCCACGACCAATCGTTTTTAAATAGCTATGTTCTGGACCAGCTCCAGGATAATCAAGCCCAGCAGCAATCGAATATGTTGGTAGCGGATTGCCTTTTGAATCTTGCAGTACTAAACATTTGAAGCCGTGTAATTCACCTGGTGTTCCTTCATTTAATGTTGCTGCCTTATCTGGTTCAATACCGATGAGGCGAACATCTTCATCTGCAATATACTCTGCGAATGCACCGATCGCATTACTACCGCCACCGACACAAGCTAGTACTGCTGCTGGTAGCTTGCCTTCTTTTTCTAGAATTTGTTCGCGACTTTCACGGCTAATGACCGATTGGAAATGCTTGACCATTGAAGGGAATGGATGAGGTCCAACAGCAGAACCTAGTAAATAGAAAGTCGTCTCATAATTTTCAACTAAATCAGCAAATGCTTCATCTACTGCATCCTTTAGTCGCCCTTGACCTTTATCAACAGCTACTACTTTTGCACCAAGAAGTTCCATACGGAAGACGTTTAATGCTTGACGTTTCGTATCCTCTAAACCCATATAAATTGTGCAATCTATCCCGAACATTGCACAAGCAGTTGCTGTTGCTACACCATGCTGACCTGCACCTGTTTCGGCGATCACACGTTTAGCACCCATGCGCTTTGCTAATAAAATCTGTCCAAGAACGTTATTAATTTTATGTGAACCTGTATGGTTAAGATCTTCACGCTTTAAATAAACTTTTGCGCCACCTAATTGTTTTGTTAAATTTTCTGCAAAATAAAGTGGGGATTTGCGCCCAATATATTCATGGGAATAATAATCTAGCTCTTTATTAAAGTCTTCATCGTCTTTATATTTTTGGAAGTTTTCATCTAAAATATTTAATACATTTTGAAGCTCATCAGGAACAAAGCTACCGCCAAATTCACCAAAATATCCTTTTTTCTCTACTACTATACTCATCTTCTCTCGACTCCTCTTATCTAATTTTTCCATAAAAAAAAGCCACTACAATCCTTCTGTAAAAAGGACGAGTAACCGTGGTGCCACCTTAATTCGCAAAAAAATGCGCTCTTTCGTACTCCGGTAACGGGGAGTAAATTCGTCCTCATATTTGATGAGGCTGCTCCAAAGCCCATTCACAAGTATGTACTACTGATTTGCACCAACCATCAGCTCTCTTTAAGTACTATCGCTTGCTACTATTCTTTTTCCAAGCATTTATTGAAAAGAATTGTAAAGTATTTTCAGAATAGTGTCAAGGTAATAGTGCCTAGAAAATAAAAAAGACGAATCTAATAAGATCCGTCTGGTAAATTAAATTAAATTTTTGAAGTTTAAGCGTTTATTCAATAAATACATAATCGGTGCACCGACCGCTAAGACAACAAATTCACCTGCAGCAACAGTCAACCATGTCCAGAAGAATGGTAATTCTAATGCTAAGTTCAATTCAAATGCAATGATAAACATAGTGCATGTAAATAAAAATGTATTGATGACTAAACGTGCCCAAATATTTTTAACAAATTTACAAATAAGAATGAGTAACCCAAGGGTAATCATCGAATGGCCTACACCGAAAACTAAATCGTAGATGCCGAGTGGTGAAAATAGATTAGAGATAAATACACCAATAATGATCCCTACGGCAAAGCGTGGATTAAAGGTAACTAGATGATTAAACATTTCCGATAGACGGAACTGCACCTCTGTAAAGCCAAATGGCGCGACTAACAATGTAACAGCAATGTAGAGCGCTGCAATAATGCCGCTCGTTGCTAAAAATTTTATTTTCATATTCATTTCTCCTTAGTTTTTTTACGTGGGATGGTTACGAACCACGTGAAGCAAATGCAATCATATCAATGTTCATGCTTATTTGTAAATAGCGATGAGCAAAAAAAACGCAGAAATACATAGTGTTAACGGTAATATTTAGCTTTTGTTCGTTGCTCATTAATTAGATATGTGTGTGTAACCAGGATTTAAATTTTGAAACCATAAGAAGGGGGCTTGTACACATGCTTCTTTGCAGGTGGAATGGATGAGAAGCAACAACTAAAGGGGAGTCCGGTCATATCAAAAAAGAACTGTTATAAGCAGTTCTTTTAAAGTGAACATTCAATAGTTTTTTAATAGTCTAAAAGCTTGAGCAAATTTTTGCGCAAAAATTAATGGGGGCTCTATTGATTGAAAGTGAACGTATAAAATAGCGGGGTCCGAATATATCCAGTGATTATGAACAGCACTAATAATCAAATTATTTTCAGCAAGTACCTTAACAAATGGGGATAATTCCTCTTCTAGTACTACAACCTCACCTAAGTTAAGTGCATTTCCATATATATCGAGCGATTCGAATGTTATCCCAGCATGAAGTGCACTACGACTTGGGCGACCTTGAATCATAACATTAAGATTTCGATTAAGTCTTACTGAGCATACGCCATGTTCCATAGAAGCTTTTCCGTTTGCAATCTGAGCAAATTTTGTACACATATCTTGAAAGCTTTGCATTTAGACACCTCTATTATTAAACTTCTTTCGGCAATTATTTTCTGTAGCGAAAGCAAAGCGACAACTACAAACAAGCCGAGACATAGTTGATTATTTATAATGAGGATGCCTTGAAGAGAAAGTAATAAGGGTTTTTTATTTGAAACTAATCCTCACATAACATTTTTAATTTCTTCTATTTCAACAATTAAATCGTCTAGTTGCTTTTTAAATTCATCCGTATATTCTAGTTCTTCATCTAATTCTTTTGTATATTCTAAGGCATTTAAGGCAAAATCTAGAGCAAATTCGAATAGACTATCACAAAGATTAGAAATGATTGTGTCAATATCTCCTGTTTTTGCATTTTGCTTCTCTTTTGAATAAGAAGGTTGATGATTTAAATCCCTTTCATCATTATTCATGGTATTCCTCCTTTTTGGGAACAGCACTGTCTCATTTGCATCATATGCATTAAATACAAAAAAGGAGACTAAAAACATAAAGGGAATAATACGAGCTGATAATTCTAAAATACTCGCAGGTTGTCTGTATTCAGCCATTCAAGGTGTTGCTCAAACGCACGTATGCTTCCCAGATATCCTGTTACCTCAAAGTAGTTGGTTATTAGAGATCTTGAAGAAGTAAAAGCAAATACTGTTATGAAGGCCTGACATTTCTTATGGGGAATGTCAGGTTTTTGGAGTTTTACATAAATTACTTAAAAAATCAAATGACAGAAAAATAACTTCGTGAAATTGTCAAAAAAATTTTTGTTATGTTAAAAAAAGAAATCAATTTTAAAAACAGCGTAGTTTAGCGGTTTAAAGCGACAAATTGATTGAAAAGATAAAATGTTTCACAGGATCTAAAAGTCAGAACATTCATAATGTTGTTGACGAACCTTAATAATAACGATAATATAGCGATACATTCACACTTTGTTTGGATAAAGTGTGATAAATATCAGAGATAATAGTCGGGGGGATTATTTGTGAAAAGCAATCTGAAAAAGCTTTCGTTCCTGTTATTTGGGTTAGTTTTAATGCTTGCTGCTTGTGGTAGCGGTGGTTCTAGTTCATCAGATTCGAAAGGGAACGAAAAGAATAATGCAAGTGAGGGCAGCAATGCAGATGACAAAACATATAAGATCGGGATTACTCAAATAGTTGAGCATCCATCTTTAAATGCTGCAACGGATGGCTTTAAAAAAGCAATTGAAGATTCAGGATTAAAAGTTGAGTACGATCCACAAATAGCACAAGGAGATAACAGCCTTAACACGACGATTGCAAACAATCTAGTAAGTGCCAACGTAGATTTAATCTTTGCTAACTCTACGCCATCTGCACAAGCAGCGGCGACAGCTACTAGTGATATTCCAATCGTCTTCACTTCTGTAACGGATGCTGTTGGCGCAGAGCTCATTGAATCTATGGAGAAGCCAGGGAAAAATGTAACAGGAACAATCGATTTACATCCTGATACTATTTCGAAAACAGTAGCATTCTTAAAGGAATTAGGTGCGAAAAAAGTGGGTATGGTTTACAACGCTGGTGAGCAAAACTCAGTAGCACAAGTAAAAGAAGTGAAAAAAGTTATGGGTGAGCAAGGCCTAACAGTAGTTGAGGCATCTGCGGCAACTTCTGCGGAAGTAAAACAAGCTGCTGAATCATTAATCGGTAAAGCAGATGCATTCTATATCATTACTGATAATACAGTAGTTTCGGCTCTTGAGTCTGTAATTGATGTAGCAAATTCTAATAAACTACCACTAGTTGTAGGAGAGCTTGATTCTGTTGCGCGTGGTGGCTTAGCTGCATATGGTTTTGAATATTATGACATCGGTTATGAAGCGGGGCAAATGGCTGTGAAGATTCTAAAAGGTGAAGCAACACCTGCTGATATACCGGCTCAATACCCACAAAAGCTAAAACTATTAATTAATAAAAAAGTAGCGGATGATTTAGGAATCGAAATTAAAGATTCTTGGGGTGCAGAGCTGTTAGAAAAGTAATGACCTGACATGATCATCTTATGGAGCGAAGCGGGGGAGAAGTAAAACTGCCTCCGCTTTATCTACTTTTAAGTGTTTTGTGTTGGTAGAGGATTTATGTGAATTCCTATTAAATCTTGCTCATTATCATAAAGTAAGGGTTGATTTCCGTTCCGACGGGGCGCTTTGTAGCTGTCGCTTTGCTTTCGCTACAGAAAACATTTGTTGCTGTCGCTTCGCTTTCGCACAGATAAAACATTTGCCGCTGACGCTTCGCTTTCGCGCAGAGCAGAGCTTCCTGGGGGCGTCCGATGAGCCGCTTGGGCCAACAGGTGTTTTTTGCGCGAAAGCGAAGTGCTAACGTAGCGGCAGCAGCACGATGTTGGTCACGAAGGCGTTATCACAGGATGTGATGGTTTTAGCCTTCGTTCATCTATTGCTGATCCCCAAGGGGTCGCCCAGTCTCCACCTCATCAACCTATCTACTTTTTTAATAAATATCGTCTCCAACTTTTGGTGATGAGCCATTATAGCACTGAGCTTCATTTTGGCACACAGATGTTGGGCAAGAATTTATCACAGGCCGTCGCGCTAAAACCTTAAAATAATCGATTCTATTATGTACGAAGGACTTTATAAGTTTTGAGCTCCATTTAAAGGAATGGAGCTCAAGGAAGAATTTTTAATGAAAAATTTGTAAAAGAAATTATTAGGAGATGATTCAACTATGTTTTTAGCAATATTTGGCGCGATGGAGCAAGGAATCATCTATGCAATTATGGCACTTGGTGTGTATTTAACATTCCGCGTGTTAGATTTTCCGGATTTAACGGTTGATGGAAGCTTTGTAACAGGGGCAGCTACAGCAGCGACGATGATTCTGCTTGGCTACCACCCAATCTTAGCGACTTTAGTGGCAATTGTTGCTGGATTTATTGCTGGATGTATGACAGGAATTCTTCACACAAAAGGGAAAATAAATCCTCTATTATCGGGAATTTTAATGATGATTGCTTTGTATTCTATTAACCTACGTATAATGGGGTCAACTACAGAAAATACGATAGGTCGACCGAATATTCCGCTATTAAATTCAGAGACTTTATTTTCAAAGTTTCAAGCGTTTTGGAGTGATTTAGGAATCGATGCTGCTTTAAATAACCTATTACAAGGCTTCGGCGTTCAGCATCTACCTTCAACATGGAGTACGATAATCGTAGTATTGATCATCACGATTTTAATTAAGTTCATTGCAGACTGGTTCTTAAAAACAGAGGTTGGATTGGCTATTCGAGCAACCGGCGATAATAAACGCATGATTCGTAGCTTCTCGGCAAATACAGATACACTTATAATTCTAGGGCTAGGACTTTCTAATGCACTTGTTGCATTTTCTGGCGCTTTAATCGCACAATATTCGAAGTTCTCAGATGTCAGTATGGGAATTGGGATGATTGTGATCGGTCTTGCCTCTGTTATTATCGGCGAAGCAATTTTCGGTACAAAAACGATTATGCGCACTACTTTCGCTGTCATTGCTGGAGCGATCATTTACCGTATTATTTTAGCATTAGCATTACGAGTAGATTTCCTTGATTCAGGAGATATGAAATTAATAACGGCTATCATTGTTATTATAGCGTTGATTTTACCTCAATTTATTAATAAGAGTAAGGAACGCAAACGTAAGGTGAAGCGTGCGGCAGAGAGGACACGAGTAAAGACGGTTGAGCAGGGAGGGAAGGGCCTTGCTTAAATTAACCGGCATTAATAAGATTTTTAATGAAGGTACGCCTGATGAAAAAATTGCACTTGCAGAAATCAATTTGCACTTAAAGCCAGGGGATTTCGTCACAATTATCGGTAGTAATGGTGCTGGTAAATCGACCATGATGAATATGATTTCTGGTGCATTAACGCCAGACTTTGGCACAGTTTCAATTGATGGGAATGAGGTTACTGCTTTGCCAGAATATAAGCGTTCTCACTATATCGGTCGAGTATTCCAAGATCCGATGGCTGGCACAGCACCAACGATGACGATTGAGGAAAATTTAGCATTAGCTTACTCACGTAATAAGAGAAGAGGCATGCGCTTCGGTGTTGATAAAAAACGTCGAGAATTTTTCAAGGAATCATTGGAGATGTTGGGCTTAAATCTGGAAAATCGCCTATCTGCAAAAGTCGGCTTACTTTCGGGAGGGGAGCGTCAAGCTTTGTCTCTTTTGATGGCAACATTTACGAAGCCTTCGATTTTATTGCTAGACGAGCATACGGCGGCACTTGACCCATCTCGTGCAGAGTTAATCACACGTATTACGAAATATTTAGTCGAGAAAGACAGCTTAACGACATTGATGGTCACACACAATATGCAACAAGCATTAGACTTAGGAAATCGACTGATTATGATGGATAAAGGTCAAATCATTTTAGAGGTTGGCGAGGATCGCAAGCATGAACTAACCATCCCAGATTTGATGGCAGAGTTCGAACGTATCCGCGGAGAGAAAATGAACTCAGACCGTGCGTTACTAGGATAATGAATGATAAAACGCTCATACATAGGTATGGGCGTTTTTCTGCTAGATGTCGATATTTTTTAGAAGTTGGGTGATAAATTAAAAAAGTTGGTAGATAAATCGATAAAGTTGGTAGATAAATCAATAAAGTTGGTAGATAAACAATCAAAAGTTCTCGATAAATAAGCAAACTCTTTCGATAAAGTGCATTATAATCTAGCTAAAGGAGGTGAAAATATGCTACTGAAAAAACGGGAAGTCTCATCAAAGCAACTCGCATTAGAAATGATTGAAAGGAGGTTGACGAAATCTCACCCAAAGTCTACTTACTATCAAGAAATGCTAAATAGAACAAGAGCAGGGTATGCAGGTGAGCAAAGAGTAGATCAGGAATGGCAGGAAATCTATTTGGAGCAATGGCATTATTTATTGCATGATGTACAGCTTAAAGCTGAAGGTGGAGCAATACATCAAATGGATACATTATATATGTCGAGAAATTTTGTTTTAATAGTGGAAATTAAAAATATCGTGGGCCGTGTCGAATATATGGAAGATAATCATCAATTTGTTCGAATTACTTCTGATGGCAAAGTAGATGGCTTTAGAAATCCCTTTGATCAAGTGAAGCGGCATGCTAGATTTATGCGTCAGATTTTTCAAAAAGCGGGCTACCATATACCGATTGTATATATGATTGTCTCTGCAAATCCGAAAATGATTATGACGCCAAGTTTGTCAGCGCAACCGATTATTCATGTGAGTGGTTTGGCTGAAAAGATGGAGCACCTGTATAAGCAACATCAACAAGTTTGTTTGAGTGAAAAAGCTTTAAGAGAACTCTCGAAACATATTCTAAAGATGCATAAACCTACGCAATGGACACTGGATATGAAGATGGATGAACTAAAGAAAGGCGTAATATGTTCTAAGTGCGATTATCGATTTGTTATGCAATATCGTCAAGGTAAGTGGAGGTGTGAGAATTGTGGTGAGGTAGATAATCAAGCATTCAATGATGCACTGAAAGATTACCGTTATATGTATGGTGAATTGATATCGAACGGTTTATTTCAAGATTTTTTCGGAATCTCTTGCTCTAAAACGGTATATAAAATATTGAAGTCGTTACAGCTTCAAGAAGTAGGCGCAAAGAAGAATCGAAAGTATATTATTAAATAGTATAGTCTATCAATGCGGTCAGATAGACTGTATTTATTAAAATGTTCCGATAAATTAATGAAACATTCCGATAAAATCCGAAATTGTTCCGATAAATCTCAAAATTGTTCCGATAAATCACAAATTTATTCCGATAAACCTAAAAAAGCCACACTTACATAGTAAGTGTGACCCTGTATATTAGACTAGTAAGCCAAATAGTTGAATGTCGTTGTTTACTTCTTTGTATTTGAAGCCGAATTCATTCATGCGTGCTAGTAATCCTTCGTAATCTTCGCGATTGCCAAGCTCGATACCGACTAAGGCAGGACCACTTTCTTTGTTGTTTTTCTTTGTGTATTCGAAGGTTGTAATGTCATCATTTGGTCCTAGAACGCTTGTTAGGAATTGGCGAAGCGCGCCTGCACGCTGTGGGAAGTTAACGATGAAGTAGTATAGTAATCCTTCGTGAATTAAAGATTTCTCTTTAATCTCCTGCATACGGTCGATGTCATTATTACCACCACTAATGATGATAACGACTGATTTACCTTTAATCTCCTCTTTATAAGAGTCGAGTGCTGCTACTGATAATGCTCCAGCAGGCTCTGCGATAATGGCGTGTTTATTGTAAAGATCTAAAATTGTTGTACATACTTTTCCTTCTGGTACTAGTACGATGTCGTCTAAGTAGCGACGACAAACATCATATGTGTAATTACCGACGCACTTTACGGCAGCACCATCTACGAATTTGTCAATCCAATCAAGTGCCACTGCACCGCCTTCTGCAAATGCAGCCTTCATACTGCCCGCTCCAGCAGGCTCTACACCGATAATTTTACTATTAGGGGAGAGGTTTTTCACATAGGCAGAAACACCTGACATTAAGCCACCGCCACCAATACTACCAAACACGTAATCAATCGGTTCCTCCATGTCATTCATAATTTCAACTGCGACCGTTCCTTGTCCAGCAATGACATCAAAATCATCAAATGGGTGAATAAAGATTTTATCCTGTTCATTACAGTAAGCAAATGCACTTTCTGCAGCATCATCAAAGGTATCACCTGCTAAAATAATTTCTGTATAATCACGACCAAACATACGCACTTGGTCAATTTTTTGCTTAGGTGTTGTTTGAGGCATAAAAATACTTGCTTGAATTTTCAATTGTGCACAGGCATAGGCAACACCTTGGGCATGATTGCCTGCGCTTGCGCAAACAACGCCATTTTTACGAGCCTCTTCTTCAATTTTTTTAATCTTATAATAGGCACCACGAAGTTTAAATGAGCGTACGTGCTGTAAATCTTCGCGTTTAAAATAAATATTAGCTCCGTATTTCTCGGATAAATAGTCATTTTTTTGTAGCGGCGTGTGCACCACTACGTCTTTTAAGAAATGATGTGCAATCAAGATATTTTCTACCTGCACAGTTCTAGTTTCAGCAGCTTCCATAATATTCATCCTCCGATATCCGTATAAAACATTTATCTATGATAGCACATATTATAAGCATTATGTTATTAATTTTTAGTAAATTCTAAATTTTCGGTGTCTGTTTTATCTATGTAACTACAAAAAGGAGAATAATTAAATTTCTTCGAGAATTTTTTGTAGAAATAAAGGATGCACACATTTCCTCATAACGAAAATGGTCAAGCATATACTAGAATACCTTAGGACAAGTAGGAGGGTATGTAATTGGAAATCATTCAAGGAATTCTATCTACATACATGCAATTTTTTAATTGGGAAATGTGGAAAGAGATCTTATCTGACCCTGTATCTTGGGGGTTAATATCAACACTAATTGTAATAGAAGGTTTACTCTCGGCAGACAACGCACTTGTATTGGCGGTGCTAGTGAAGCATTTGCCAAACAAGCAACGCAAACGAGCATTAATGTACGGTATGTTGGGGGCCTATTTTTTCCGATTTTTATTTATCGGGATAGGTGTTTATTTGGTAGAATTTTGGTTTATTAAATTGCTAGGAGCCTTGTATTTAGGTTGGCTATGTGTCGCTCATTTCTTACAGGTTGGGGAAGCGGATAGTGCCAAGGAGATGAAAAAAACAGGGTTGTTGGTTCGTCTTTTTGGAACATTTTGGGCTACGGTGATTTCTGTTGAACTGATGGATATTGCCTTTTCAATTGACGCAATTTTTGCCGCTTTTGCGATATCCAATCAAATTTGGATATTACTAATCGGGGGAATGTTAGGTATTTTAATGATGAGAACTATTGCAGGTTTATTTTTAATCATTATTGAAAAAATACCTGAATTAGAGGCAACAGCATTTATTATTATTGGAATTATTGCACTGAAAATGTTAGCGAGCGTCATCGGTATTCACGTTCCACATTATATGTTTTTTGTTGTGTTAATTATTATTTTCTCTATAACTTTCATTATTCATTTTTTAAAAAAGATGAGAGTCGCATAATATAAAACGGTTCTGTTCTCAATGAAGAAAGAGGACAGAACCGTTTTGTTGTTGTAAAAGATTTATTGTTATTTTACATATTGATCAGGATTTATAATATAGAATTTTTCAATATTAAGCCAGCTTTCACTCATTGGCTCACCGTCATCGACACGTTTTTCTGTTTCTTGCATCATCCAAGCAGTTTGGGATGCATGTGCTTTTAATGCTTTAATTTTATCCATCTTCATTTCACTGATATCGTTGACGACATGTGGCTCTCCATTTTTTTCAATTGTATCATTTGCAAAGGCACAACCTAACACTTGTGGACGTGCAGCTTTTGGCATACGACGAACAGCTTCTACTACGGCACGCGCTGTTGCCTCATGGTCAGGATGCACTGCAAAACCAGGTAAGAATGTAAAAATAAGAGAAGGCATTAACTCTTCTATTAAACCTTCAACAAGCTTTACCACTTTTTCATCATCTTCAAATTCAATCGTTTTATCACGGAAACCAAGCATACGTAAATCTTGTATTCCCATAGCCTCTGCTGCTGCAACAAGCTCCTTACGTCGAATTTCTGGCAAAGATTCACGTGTTGCAAAAGGTGGATTTCCTAAATTACGACCCATTTCACCTAAAGTTAAACAGGCATATGTAACAGGTGTATTCATCTTCTTTGTATAATAGGCAATTGTTCCAGCAATTGAAAAAGCCTCATCATCTGGGTGAGGGTAAACAATTAAAATATGACGTTGTGGTTGTAAATTCAAAAAGTCGTCCCCCTTAATAAGTAAATGGCGTTTCGCTAATTTCGAGTGCAATCGCCAATTTACCTGAGTAGTCTAGTCCAGCCATTAATAAACGGCCTAAATCATCTAATTCAAAATGTGTGATGCCTTGAGCATAGACCCAGCCATGTGCCATTTTTAATCCGACACGATGAGGTGAATCATCTACCACTTTAGCAAGCTCATAGTTAATTTTAGCATTGCGAATAAAAGCACCTGCATTGAAAAATTTCTCATCATAGTGTGCTGCATAAGAACCGTTCGTCGTCTCAAGATGAATATAAACGTCTTTGTTGGCGAAAGAATTCAATAATTCCTGCAACGTCTTTACTTGTACTTCTTGCATCTTAACACTCCTCTCGATTATTTCTCCTTTAAGTATAGTTAAAAAAGATGACAAAGGGAAATCGAAAGGCTTTGTTGCCAACCAAATCATAATTGTTATTAACGAAATACAGAAATTTCTTTATTTTAAAAAAACTGTTTTCTACTATTATTAGGGTTAATTACTTGAAAAAACTATTTTGATGTATCAATATAGGACACATGAAACAGATTAATATAAATTGAATTGTGTCGTTATAATTTGTATGCGGTTTCATAAATAAAATATGGGGAGATTGATACTATGATTTATGCAAATCCTAATACTCCGGGTGCAGTAGTAAATTTCAAAGAAAAATATGATAACTTTATCGGTGGCGAATGGGTTCCTCCAGTAAAAGGTCAATACTTTGAAAATAAAACACCAGTAACAGGTCAAGTTTTCACAAAAGCAGCTCGTTCAACAGTTGAAGATATTGAGCTTGCTCTTGATGCAGCACACGCAGCAAAAGATGCATGGGGTAAAACAAGCGCAACTGAGCGTGCATCTATTTTAAATAAAATCGCAGATCGTATTGAAGAAAACTTAGAAATGATTGCTGTTGCAGAAACATGGGATAATGGTAAAGCAGTTCGCGAAACTTTAAACGCAGATATTCCTTTAGCGATTGATCACTTCCGTTATTTTGCAGGTGTTATCCGTGCACAAGAAGGACGTACAACTCAATTAGATAACGACACTGTTGCATACCACTTCCAAGAGCCACTAGGTGTAGTTGGCCAAATCATTCCTTGGAACTTCCCAATCTTAATGGCTGCTTGGAAAATTGCTCCTGCACTTGCAGCAGGTAACTGTATCGTGATGAAACCAGCTGAGCAAACGCCAGTTTCATTATTAGTGTTAATTGAAACAATTCAAGACATCCTACCAAAAGGCGTACTTAACATTGTAAACGGCTTTGGTGTTGAAGTTGGTAAACCACTTGCAACGAACAAAAGAATTGCAAAAGTTGCTTTTACTGGTTCAACAGCTGTTGGTCGCCAAATTATGCAATATGCAACTGAAAATATTATTCCTGTAACGTTAGAGCTAGGTGGTAAATCACCAAACGTATTCTTTGAGGACGTAATGGCTTCAGATGATGAATATTTAAATAAAGCAATTGAGGGCTTTGTGATGTTCGCATTAAACTCAGGTGAAATTTGTACTTGTCCTTCACGTGCACTTGTTCAAGAATCCATTTACGATAAATTCATTGAACTTGCATTAGAACGCGTAAAAGCTATTAAAATTGGTAATCCATTAGATACAGAAGTCATGATGGGGGCTCAAGCTTCTAACGAACAAAAACAAAAAATCCTTTCTTACCTTAAACTTGGTAAAGAAGAAGGTGCTGAGTGCTTAATAGGCGGAGAAGAAAATATTCTTGAAGGCGACCTTGCAGGAGGTAACTACATTAAACCAACAGTTTTCAAAGGTCACAATAAAATGCGTATCTTCCAAGAAGAAATCTTTGGTCCAGTGCTTGGCGTGACTACATTCAAAGATTTCGATGAAGCAATGGAAATTGCAAATGATACAGAATATGGTTTAGGTGCTGGTGTTTGGTCACGTTCTGGTGACATTGCTTACCGTGCAGGTCGAGCTATTCAAGCTGGTCGTGTTTGGACAAACACTTATCATCAATATCCAGCGGGTGCTGCATTTGGTGGGTTCAAACTTTCTGGTATCGGTCGTGAAAACCACGCAATGATGTTAGATCACTACCAACAAACTAAATGTCTTTTAGTAAGCTACAAAAAAGAAGCACAAGGATTTTTCTAATACCAAGGGATGAATAACAACATGGCAAAACGAGTTATTGCAACAAAAGAGGGTTTAAATTTGATAGAGCTAATTAAGAGTAGGCATGGCGCTATCATGTTTTATCAATCTGGAGGTTGCTGTGATGGCTCTGCACCGATGTGTTATGTAGAAGGGGATTTTAAAATTGGTGAAAACGATATCTATCTTGGTACAATAGGTGACGTTCCTTTTTACATTCATAGAGCGCAATATGAATATTTTAAGCATACGCAATTGATTATTCATGCGATTGAGGGCAGAGGTGCAAGTTTTTCTTTAGATAGTGTTGAAAATATGCATTTCATTACAAACTCTAGAGTATTCACAACAGAAGAGTATGAAGAAGTAATAAAACTCTTTTAATTGATTGCATCTTTTAATCTATGAAGATTTTTAAGCAATATTCTTGAAAAAATTATAGAAATATATCAATATAATGAGTGTGAAAGCAATTTTGTACAAAATGTGTCGTTTTGTATTGTATACGGTTTCACAAATGAAAAGATACTGACCATGATTTCTTCCTTAACTGACGGAAAGGCAGCGCATAATGTTGAAGGGAATTTTAAACTAGGTAATAACGAATTCTATCTTGGTACAATAGATGACGTTCCTTCAACATTGATATGTATAGCTGTAATTAGGGAAGAAGACTGAAAGCTCATTATCATAGTATGGTAAAAAAGCCGCGATTCTCTTTATGACGGAGAATCGCGGCTTTTTATAATTAGCGGTATTTTTGGGTATGTATTTATTAATATCGGTTGATTTTTCGTTCAATGGAATCTAGACGATTGTTGAGATGTGATAGATGCCTATGCATTTGTCTAAAAAGTACATTTTGATTTTGCGCGTCTGATGATCTTGATTGTTCAATTGCCTCTTCTTCCTGCAATGCTAAAATGTTGGAGAGGGTTGCTAATGAATACCCTATTGTCAAAACCATTGAAGATATTAATTCTACTTTCGTAGAGGTTATATTTCCGCCTTGGACACCTGTGTCTTCACCTAGGAGACCTGCTTCTTGAGCACCTAGGAAACTTGCTTGTGTATTTGGATCTGGGTCTTGTTGTTGTCTACGTCTTGCCATTTTTCTCCCTCCCATATAAAGCTAATATATGGCATATGAAGTAGTAGTGTATCTTGTCCTGAGCATTTGAAGAAATAAACCTTAAACCTCTGTTAAAATAAATATTCATAACTTTCTGGTATTTTAATTGATTTTCATGGAAAAATAAATCAATATGTAGAAATAAACAGTTGTTTTAGGGGGAATGGATATGAACAAAGACTTTAAATATTGTAAAGAATCTAGAGTTATGCGTACAAGTCGAGTTTTTCCGAATGATATTAATAATCATAATACACTGTTTGGCGGTCGATTAATGAGTGACATCGATCTAGTAGCTTCAATTTCCGCTGCTAAACATAGTCGTAGAGATTGTGTGACGGCCTCAACGGATTCTGTAGACTTCCTGCATCCAATACGCCCGACCGATTCTGTCTATTTCGAATCTTATGTAACGTGGACAGGGACATCTTCAATGGAAGTTTTCGTAAAGGTCATTTCAGAGAATTTGAAAATGGGAGAACGTAAGGTAGCGGCAACAGCGTTATTAACTTTTGTTGCATTAGATGAAAATAATAAACCAACCCCAGTTCCATTTGTCATTCCAGAAACAGTAGAGGAGACAAAGCTACATGAAACTGCATCTGAACGAGCGAAGGTGCGTGCAGAGCGTAAAAAGGAAAGTAAGGCATTGGCTCAATTCATTTCGATGAACGATCCGTGGGATTGCTCGAAATGAAGGAGAACTACTATATATAAATGAGGCATCTGAAACTAATCAGATGCCTCTTCATATTTAAATTTCTGTCACTGTTACTTGTGGTGCGCCAAAACGAGATTTTGCACCGTGCATAACAGGTCCTACATAGTCATTCAATGCCCAACCGTGAGCGATTGCTGCTGAAACGAATTCTTTTGCTTCAATTACAGCCTCTTGTACTGAAAGACCGTTTGCAAGGTTTGCTGTTACTGAAGCAGCAAATGTACAGCCAGCCCCATGATTATAAGTAGAAGCGACTTTTTCAGATTCTAATAAGTAGAATTTTGCACCGTCGAAGAATAAGTCAGTTGCTTTTTCAGTAGCTAACGCTTTTCCACCTTTAATCACAACAGCTTTAGCACCAAGGTCGTGAATTTTACGAGCTGCTATTTTCATTTCCTCGATAGTTTTTGGTGTTCCAGTTCCGGCTAATTGCCCAGCCTCAAACAAGTTAGGTGTTGTAACTGCAGCTAATGGTAAAAGATGTTGAATCATTGCATCTGTATTGCCAGGGTTTAATACTTCATCTTCTCCCTTACATACCATTACAGGGTCAATGACAACATTAGTCGTACCAGATTTTGCGATAGCATCACCTGCGATACGAATAATTTCTTCCGTTGATAGCATACCAGTCTTTACGGCGTCAATGCCTGTTGAAAGAGCAGTATCGATTTGTTTTTGCAAAAGCTCTGTTGGTAATGGCGTTACGTTATGAGTCCAACCGTTTGGATCCATTGTTACGACAACTGTTAATGCCACCATGCCATATGTGCCGTGTTCCTGAAATGTTTTAAGGTCAGCTTGCATACCTGCGCCACCTGATGTATCTGAACCAGCAATCGTTAAAGTTTTTTTAAGAACCATGTGGAATATCTCCTTTATAGATAAAAGTTTTAAAATTACCATCTAGTATAGTCCTATTCTGATGCTATAAAAATAGTCAGAGTTAGATATTTTTAGAAGGTCAGTTTAACTTCTTGATTCTGTGACATCTGCCGGAGGCTTTGAGCCAACATGATGTTGGTCGTTGCCACAGGACTTGGCGTTCTTAGACTGAGTTCCTCTATTTCAGAGGGTGTTCTGTTGCTGTCGCTGCGCTTTCGCACAAAAAACACTTGCAGGCCTAAGTACAAAGCCGATTCTGGACGCAATTATGCCAAGACATAATTGAACTGGATACTTGAATTCAACATTATTTTTTTGTACCGTTGTAAGAAGAGAAAGGGGCTTATATTACGATGAAAGAAGATTTCCCGAATGATTGGCGAGCAATACTTACAGAAGAAATAGAAAAGACATATTACACAAAGCTGCGTCAATTTGTAGCAGATGAATATTCAACAGAAACAATTTATCCTCCAATAAATGACATAATGAATGCATTTTATACGACGGCTTATCATGATGTAAAGGTCGTAATTTTAGGTCAAGATCCGTATCATGGACCAAACCAAGCACATGGATTAAGCTTTTCGGTCATGCCGGGAATCCCACATCCACCAAGCCTCCGAAATATGCTAAAGGAATTACAGGATGATCTTGGCTGTCCAATCCCTCAAAACGGAACATTAACAAAATGGGCACAGCAGGGAGTAATGTTATTAAATACTGTATTATCTGTTCGAGCAGGTCAGGCGAATTCTCATAAAGAACAAGGATGGGAGCAATTTACGGATGCTGTAATCGATAAATTAGCATCTAGAGATAAACCCATTATTTTTGTACTTTGGGGTAAACCAGCGCAACGAAAAAAGCTATTAATTCGCAAATACTCAACACCGCATTTAATTTTAGAAGCGCCACATCCAAGTCCACTTAGTGCTTATAGAGGTTTTTTCGGCAGTAAACCATATTCGAAGATCAATACACAGTTAGTGGAATGGGGAGAGCAACCAATTGATTGGAGTCTAGCATAGGTTGGCACAAATCGTTTATCTTCATTCAGCAAATGTTCTTGTAGCAAAAGCAAAGCGACAGCAACATTGTTTTTCTGTAGCGACAGCTACAATTACACCAAGGCGAAATTGATACACATGCATTCATCGTTTCATGTTACAGTTAATAATAGAAGAAAGTGAGGGACAACGATGAATGTAAATTGTTTCAAGTGTCAATATTTTAAAGTAACGTGGGACCCGCAAACTCCACGGGCCTGTGTAGCATATGGCTTTAAAACGAAGCAAATACCATCTGTTGTTGTTAAACAATCCTCTGGCACAGACTGTCTAAAATTTGTGCCAAAAGCAGAAAGTGGGAGAATGCAATGATTCCTTATCAAGCCGTTATTCAACAACTTGAAAAACAATTACTTGGTGTCAAAAATACTGGCGACGAACAACAAATTCGTGAAGCCTTAACAGCAATCCGTGCATTATGTGATGTGGTATTAGACTCATCTGACGGCATCTCTAAAGCCCCGTTAAAACATGTGCCACAAATGCTAGTGTCAGAGCCGAAGCAAACAAGCTTATATACAGCAAAAATTGAAGAAGAAGACGGAGCAAATGGTGATTCAATTTTTGACTTTTAATTATCTTCATTTAGCGAAGACTCCCACCTCTGAAGGTGGCAAGATGAATGCGGATGTGGTTCCTTTTCAGTAGGTGTCCCAACGCCTACTGAAATAGAAGAACCCAGTCTAAGAACGCCACGTCCTGTGGCAACGACTGAGTGACCAACATCATGCCGCTGACGCTTCGCTTTCGCGCAAAAGACATCTGTTGGCCCAAAGCTTCCGGGGATGTCACTGATTTTGACATGAATAAATACAAGGAAGTTAGCCTAAAATCTTCGCATCCTGCGAAAACGGCTAACTGACCTGCATCGTGCAGGCCTAAGCACAATTCAAAATACGGACCATTGCTGCGCGAAAGTGTAGTGATGATGGAAAATATTTCTTGTAGTGAAAGCGAAGCGACAGCTACAATACGCCAAGGCGAAATTGATAAAAGGTAGGGAAAATGACATGAAAAAATTTATCGTAACAGGTGCACTCCACGGCTTTTTAGCAGTGGCATTGGGTGCATTCGGTGCACATGCTTTAAAAGAGGTTCTAGACGATTATAGTCGCGGAATTTGGGAAACAGCCGTTCAGTACCAAATGTTTCATGCCACTGCTTTACTTGTGATTGGCATATTGATGAGCTCGAAACTACTAGGTGAAGTAAAGCAGTTAAATTTAGCTGGAATCTTTTTTAACCTAGGTATTGTCTTCTTTTCTGGAAGCTTATATGTACTGGCAATCAGCGGCGTGAAAGTTCTAGGTGCCATCACACCAATTGGTGGTGTTCTATTTTTAGCTGGCTGGGTTCTAATTATAGTTTCTGCCCTTAAACATGCTCGATAAAAGTTGAATATACAAAGTTACTCCTTTGCACTATGTGTGAGGGAGTTTTTGTTTTTAGAAACTACTAGTAATGGATCAAGAGAATTTTTCTTCGTAATGAACAATATAATTACTATAGAAAGGATAGTTTTAATTCCTATTGTTTTTGTAAGGATTTATAGTACACTGTTATTATCAAATAAGTTCGACAAATCGGAAGTGAGGTTTTGTGATATGGAGAAGCTTTTTACTTTGCTAGATAATAATTATGATGAAATGGTAGCGATTCGTCGTCATCTACATGAATATCCGGAAGTATCCTTTGAGGAAGTGGAAACTCCAGCGTATCTAGCTGCTTTTCATCGTGCGCTCGGACATGAGGTTCGTGAGCATGTAGGTGAACGTGGTGTTGTTGCTACTTTACGGGGAGGGAAGCCAGGTAAAACAGTGGCGTTGCGTGCTGATTTTGATGCACTGGCAATTCAGGAGGAAAATGAAGTCCCTTATAAGTCAAAAGTAGATGGTAAAATGCATGCATGTGGACATGATGGTCATACTGCAACATTACTAGGGCTTGCTAAAGCACTTAATGCAATAAAGGATGACATTGCAGGCAATGTAGTATTTATCCATCAGCATGCAGAAGAAATGGCACCAGGTGGGGCAAAGCCTATGATTGAAGATGGCTGTCTAGATGGGGTAGATGTTATTTTCGGTACACATTTATGGGCACCAACACCGTTAGGGGATATATTGGTGAGAGATGGAGCAATTATGGCTGCTGCGGATAAAGTGGAAATTACGATTCATGGCAAAGGTGGTCACGGTGCGGAACCTCATCATTCTATTGATGCAGTTACTCTTGCTTCACAGTTTGTAGTCAATGCACAGCAGATTATATCTCGTCGTATTGATCCATTAAAATCAGCCGTCTTAACAATTGGTCATTTGGAGGCGATTAATCCTTTCAATGTTATTGCCGAACGGGTAGTATTAGCTGGAACAGTCCGTACTTTTGAAGAGCAGGTACGAAAACAATTGGAGCAAGAACTTGAGGCCGTTTTGAATGCCACTTGTTTGGCTTTTGGTGCAAGCTATGATTATCGTTATACAAGAGGCTACCCACCTGTTTACAACCATGTGAAAGAAACGGAATTTATTGCACAACTTGCAGCAGATGTACCAGGAGTAGAAAATATTATAACGTGCCCACCATTTATGATTGGAGAGGACTTTGCGTATTATTTAGAGAATGTACCAGGTACATTTTTCTTCACAGGTGCTAAAAAGCCAGAGTGGGAAGTGGCATATCCTCACCATCATGCACGCTTTGACTTTGATGAACGTGCAATGTTGATTGCTGCCAAAACATTAGGAAAAGCAACATTGCAGTTTTTACAAGAAAATTAATAACAAGCTCTCCCCAAGGCTTGAGCTTTACATAAAAATTGGCATGCTAGGAGGTATCCTAACATGCCAATTTTTTCGATTTAATGGCAAATATCCAAGTAGATTCCTCTTTTTCATTCGAAAAACGTTTACGACGCAAACAAGGATACGAAACCCAATTTGGAGTCTAGCGAAACATGCAATGCAACGTTGCTCATTGATTTTGCTCTTTTCTTACTCTCACATTTAGAGGAGTGGAGTTTTACCATATAAGAAAATATGAATTAGAAGACTTTTGAAAAGTTCACTTCAATTATGGATTTTGGTTAAAATAAGCCATTTCTTCATCATATTCAGCAAAATCAAAGTAAATCATTGGGAATAGGAAACGATGATTCGATTTGAGTTCACGTAAAATAACATGGTCTCGACCAGCAGCTTCTACAACGCCTCGCACTATTTTCGTGTTTTTTCCTGGCTCAACCGCATGCTCGAAGGAAAAATGGAAAGTACCAGGCTTTCCGCGATTCAAACGAAAAATATTTTCAATATACGATTGCTCCCGTCCAGGTGGTCGTGCTCCAGTCGTCTGTGGAGGCATTACCTGTGGAGGCATTTGTTGTTGCGTTGTCGGTGTCCAATAATAAGGCATCATAAGTTATCAACCTTCTTTCTTTTAGATTTGAGGACAATCTTCTTCGGTTGGCGAGAAGAAGCAATGTGCTTTGAATCTTCCCGTGTTCCACTGACTATACCATTGTGCTGGACAATCTCCTTCAGGTCTGAAAAACCAAAGCGAACGAGTCGCCGAATGGAATCTTTCGCCTTGAATAGCTCTCTTCGCTAATCGAAGGCCTTGATCACGTGCTCGCTGATAAAAATAGCTTTTTTGTGTCGCTTCAAAGGCCCCAGGACGCTGAAAAAGCATTTGTTCAATTGTACGAACATCCGTAAAATCTAAACAATCGGCTCGTACACGATTGACGCCAACATTGCCGACCATTAGCAACCTAAATTTCCTTCACCTTCTGCCTCAGAGCGCATAAGCCTTGCAAGCATGGCTGTTTGTGCATCATTCGTCTTTATAACGGCGATTTTCACTCCTCCTCGCAGACAGTATATGCATGATGGTATTGTAGACATGTTCAATTTTAATGAAAGAAATTCACAATTAAAAAATGCTAAGCATATATTAGTAATAACGAGTAGTCTGAAAAAGAGGGACGGCTTTTAAAAAAAATTTCAACACCAAACATATGTCATGTAAATGGAGTGGGGTTGGGTGACTCCTTGTGAATCAGCAATAGAGGAACGAAGGCTAAAACCATCACGTCCTGTGATCACGCCTTCGTGACCAACTTCGGTGTTGCTGCCGCTTCGCTTTCGCGCAAAAAACATCTGTTGGCCCGAGACCCGAGACCCTAGAGCGCAGCTGCTGCTACGCTCTCAGAGAAAACATTTTTTACCCCTACGCCCTGAGGAAACCTCCTGGCCGGAACGGAAATCAACCCCACGTTATGGTGATCAGCCTAAATTTTATAAAAATGGATAAAGAGAGAATAGAAAATATAATGGGGAACATGGGAAAGAAATTGCATGTGTAGTGAATACATGTGAGGTGACAAGGTATGGAGATTGGTGTTTGGGTAGGTATTTTGATAAGTGCAGTGCTGGCATTTTTAGTAGGGAGTTTTTACGGACAGCCACTCCATTGGTATCTATTTATATTAATAATCGTAGTAGGATTTTTCATTAATACGATAATATTAATTTTGAAGGTTAAGGATGAAAGGTCTTAAGGTGAGAAAAATAAGAAAGTGTCATCGTAGTGGATGACACTTTCTTATTTTTTTGTTAAATTTTTTTGAATAAGTAGATAATATCTAATGTTTTGCAAGTATATTAAAAATAAACTGTGACATACTAAAGTGGAAATTTATTTTTTGCTTTCATGAAGGAGTGTTACAATGCAGACTTTTGGTACATTTGTAGCAATTATCATAAGTGCATTCATAGCAATTGGTATAGCAGAATACTATCATCAACCATATAATTGGTATTTAGTTTTCCTTATGATTCTAACTGGTTTTTTTATTCATACAATTATTTTAATATTGGAATCAGAGAACAGCGAAGAAAATGAATATTAAAAAATGCGAGTCCGCTACAATGGACTCGCATTTTTATCTTCATTCAGCAGAAGACTCCCACCTCATGAAGTCAGTGAGATGAAAGCCGATGTGGTTCCTTTTCCAAACATCTACTGAAATAGAGGAACTCAGGCTAAAAACTTCACATCCTGTAAAAACACCTGAGTGGTCAACCTCGTGCCGCTGACGCTTCACTTTCGCGCAAAAAACATTTGTTGGCCAAAAGCCTCCGGACGTAATTACGCCAAGGCGAAATTGATATTTAAAAGCGTTTTAGACAGTTAAGAATTTCACTAGTTTTTCGTTATCAAGAAGGTTACCAACGAAGAATGCACCGAACTCACCGTAGCGAGCTGAAACTTCATCAAAACGCATTTCATATACTAATTTTTTGAATTGTAATACGTCATCTGCGAATAGTGTTACGCCCCATTCGTGATCGTCGAAGCCAACAGAACCAGTAATGATTTGT
Source organism: Lysinibacillus xylanilyticus (assembly GCF_001183605.1). Lineage (GTDB taxonomy): Bacteria > Bacillota > Bacilli > Bacillales_A > Planococcaceae > Lysinibacillus > Lysinibacillus xylanilyticus. Next base: position 112,225 of record NZ_LFXJ01000010.1, read on the forward strand.
TTAACTTTACCAGCATAGCCACGACCAATCATACCGTGAGAACGCATTAGAGATTTGCGTTCATCCATTGAAAGCATATACCAGTTGTCATTGCCTTGACGACGCTTATCCATTGGATAGAAGCATACATGCTTAGCACGTGGAAGTTCAGGATATAGACGAGCTCGCACATGTGGGTTTTGGTAAGGATCTTCGTCTGAATCACCTGCTAAATAGTTAGAAAGCTCAACAACAGATACATATGAATATGTAGGAATTGTAAAATCAGCAATCGCCAATTTATTGAATTCAGCTTCAAGCTCTTGTAGCTCTTCCATTGTTTCGCGTAATGTCATAATCATAAAGTCAGCTTTTTGACCAACAATTGCGTAAAATGCATGGGCACCTGTTTTAGCGATATCAGCCTCGTTTAATTTTTCTAAATACGCAATGAATTCTTCTACTGCTGCTTGGCGTTCCTCAGCAGAAACTAGTTTCCATGAAGCCCAGTCGATTGAGCGGAAATCATGTAAAGCGTACCAACCATCTAAAGTAATTGCTGCTTCATTCATTATTAAAAACACTCCTTTATAAGTGAATACCATTCAAATTTCAGTTTATCATAGTTTGTACAAAATCCCTAAGTTCATGATAGCATTTCACGAATTTGACACCTTCCATAGATAATGTATTCTAAAGAGAATAGATGTAAATAGAGGAGCTCCAATCATGAAAAGTATTTTACAACAGCCAATTTGGCGTTTTTACGATCAATCCATTAGCGCGAAGCAAAGATCGCCACTTGAATCCTTCGCAACCGACGATACTTTATGTCAGCTAGTTGGGCAATTAGCTTCTCCACCAACTATTCGTACATGGGTACATGATGCATCTGTTGTGCTTGGTATTCAGGATCACCGTTTACCATATGTGCAGCAGGGCATGGACTTACTCAAAGAACGTGGCTATCATCCTATTGTACGAAATTCAGGCGGATTAGCAGTTGTGCTTGATGAAGGTGTATTAAATATTTCAATTGTTTTATCTGAACAAACGGAAGCGCTAAGCATTAATGATGGCTATGATGTAATGGTAGCTCTAGTAAAAGGATTGTTCCCTGAAGTAGCGGATAAAATTGAAGCCTATGAAATTGTAGGATCCTATTGCCCAGGTTCCTATGATTTAAGTATTGAAGGAAAGAAATTTGCCGGTATTTCTCAAAGACGTTTACGTCAAGGGGCAGCCGTGCAAATATATTTATGTATAGAAGGAAGCGGTTCAGATCGAGCTGCACTCATTCGTGACTTTTATAATGAAAGTCTAAGAGGAGAGGAAACAAAATTTACGTATCCTAACATTGTCCCTGATGTGATGGCCTCATTATCCGAACTAATTGATGCATCATTAACAGTGGAAGCCGTTGGGATCCGTTTACAGCAGCTTCTTCACAATATGGCGGAAGAAATTCGAGTTGAATCTTTTCATGATGAAGAATTAACACTATATGCGTTTTATTTACAACGTGTTTTAGAACGTAATAAGAAAATGCTTGAACAAAAGTGAAGTTAAACTTTAATCAGTGAACGCGAGATAGATTGTTTCAAAGAAAAAAGCGATGCTGCTAATTAAGCGCATCGCCATTTTCTTGTGTATAAGGGCTACTTACAACAAGATTTCCGTTTTTCTCCATTTTGAAAACAGGTGCAATTCGTTCTTCCTCTTCATCTAGTGTTACTAGTCGTCTAGCACGGTTCATAATTTGAACAAATTGCTCGTAATCTTTTCGAATAGCTCTATTTTCCTCTTCTAGCTGTGTAATTGTTTTCTCTAGTTTTTTATTTTTCTCAGATGTTACGTGTACTAGTTGTCTCCATTTTGCAGACTCATTACCTATTTCACCAGAGTGTTGTAAACGTAGTAAATAGGCTATAACAATATCAAGATTTAATGCAGATAAAGGAATTGATTTGCCCTCTGCAGCACTACTATTAACTGTAAACATACTAGAAGCACGGCGTCTTGCTGGAGCTCCTAATACTCGCATTCTTTCTTTTCGTTCTTTTTTTGCTTCTGATAATTGTTCCTCGAATTCTTTACGAACAACAGCATTCCAACGAAAACCACATGCAGCAGCAGTACGATTTAAAGCATCACCAGCTTCTTCAAAGGCATTTAATTGTGTACTACCTTCCGTCACATGGCGAATTACCGCCTCTGCTAATAATTCATCGTTTTCTTCTAACCAAGCATCTTGTCTTATTTTACTCATATTTAAATCCTCCCACCTTTATTTGGAACTTTTATTTACAACTAGCATGACCAATCTTTTAACCTTTTATTCATCTATGTGAAAGGAATTATGCTTGAATACAAGGGGAAAAATGCGATACAATACCCGATGTAGGTTTGTACGTATGCTACATACTTAAATATGTGAAAGTCATACGTTCCATAGAAACGACTTTTTGAATCAATTTTGCCTCGGCATAATTGCGTCCGGAATCGGCTTTGTGCTTGCACAAAGAACTCCATTCTGATTCCGTGACATCCGCCGGAGGCTTTAACTTCTTTCAGCGGATGATTGGATACCCGCTCTGAAAAGAGATTAAAAAACGCATTCATTTCACCACCTATAGAGGTGGGAGACTTTCAGCTGAAAGAAGTTACAAAAATACTATATAGAAAGGGTTGTTGACAAAATGGCAAACGAATTCAAAGTTTGCGATGAATGTCAGGCCGTTAACTTAAAAACGTTAATTCCAAAATTAAAGGAAATCGATCCTGATGCAACCATCGAAATTGGCTGTCATTCCTATTGTGGCCCAGGACGTAAAAAAACATTTACCTTTGTAAATAGCCGTCCTGTTGCTGCATTAACGGAAGAAGAACTAATGGAAAAGGTTTTAGCAAAGTTAAAAAAATAAGTAAAACAAAACGCTATCTTCACTAGTCTAGTTGGAGATAGTTTTTGTTTTTTTTTGCATTATTAATATTTACTGATAGAAGAATTAGAGCGAAGGATAGAATCGTTGAAGCGATGGATAGAAGAGTCAGAGCGACGGATAGAACCATCGAAGTGACGGAAAACTATCCGTCGCATGGGAATTAGGTCAATAGAATCCTAAATTAAGACGAGAATACAGCGAGTTAGGTTGATAGTCTCTATAATTAAAAGGAAATATGTATGCTAGTCCTATATTTATCGCATATAATAGAACAAATAAGAAACGGGGGTGCTGTACAATTGACACATTATGCAAAAGCTAAATTACAAGAGGAAAAAGTATTCAAGGATCCAGTGCATCGCTATGTGCATGTACGGGATCAAGTGATTTGGGATCTAGTTGGCACGAAAGAGTTTCAGCGATTACGTCGAATTCGCCAGCTCGGTACAACGTTTTTAGTATTCCATGGAGCGGAGCATAGCCGCTTTAGTCACTCGCTTGGCGTTTACGAAATTGTACGCCGCATAGTAGATGACATATTTGCAGGTCGTCCTGAATGGGATGAGGATGAACGACTGCTTGTGCTTTGTGCAGCCCTATTACACGATTTAGGGCATGGGCCATTTTCACACGCTTTTGAAAATGTCTTTGAGCTTGATCATGAATTTTATACAAGACAAATTTTGCTCGGCGACACAGAAGTAAATGCAGTATTAAGAAAAGTATCGGCTGATTTTCCGGAGAAAGTATCACAGGTAATTGAAAAAACATATCCGAATAAGCAAGTCGTCAGTTTAATATCGAGTCAAATAGACGCTGATCGTATGGATTACTTACAGCGTGATGCTTATTTCACTGGCGTAAGCTATGGTCATTTTGATATGGAACGTATTTTAAGAGTGATGCGTCCTCGAAAAAATCAGGTCGTTATTAAGGCGACGGGCATGCATGCGGTTGAGGATTATATAATGAGCCGCTATCAAATGTACTTACAAATTTATTTCCACCCAGTATCTCGCAGCGCAGAAGTTGTTTTAAATAATATTTTAAAACGTGCTAAACAATTAAGCTTGACTGGTTACAAATTTAAGCACGAGCCTACACACTTTTTAGCATTTTTCCGCAACTCAATTACGCTTGAGGATTATCTTGCATTAGATGAAAGTATTCTTTTTACCTATTTTCAGCTTTGGATGCAAGAGGAAGATGCTATATTAAGTGACTTAAGCCGCCGTTTTGTTAATCGAAAGCTATTTCAATACATCGATTTAGACCCAGGTGTAGAGCTAGATAAATACCAAAAACTCCAAGAACTCTTCAGGCAAGCTGATTTAAATCCAGAATATTACCTTGTCCATGATACGACGGCAGATTTACCTTATGACTTTTACCGACCTGGAGAGGAAGAAGTGCGTGTTCCTATTTTCTTAGAAATGAAAAATGGAGAACTACGAGAGCTATCGCGTGAATCTATTATTGTTGATTCTATTTCTGGCCGCATGAAGCGAGATCATAAAGTTTATTTCCCACTAGATTTCTTAGAAGACGACAGTACCCATCCTGTTATTAAGAAGCAAATATTAACCTTGCTTCAAGGACAGGGGAAAAATTAAAAAAATTTTTTTTATGTATAAAAGTGTGTATATAAAATAAATAAAATGAATAGCATTCTAACATACTATTGTGAAAAACAGTGAAAGTACTCTAATTGAGTTATTTTCGCTGTTTTTTGTCGTTGTATAAAGATGAAAAAAGTGGAAAATATATAAAATGTTTCAGAAACTTATGAATAGAAAGTCCGTGATTGTTTAGAAAATGTTTAGTATTATTTCATATAATGAGTCGAAAACCCTAATGTGAGTGAGACCTGTTATTAAAGCTGTCATAAAAGAACTATGGATATATTCGGATTGTACATAGCGCACATATAAGTCCTTATGAATACCTATTCGTGATTACTTATTTGAATATATTCATTTAGACGACAAATGAATAGAAGGAAAGAGGGACCAACCTATGTTTGTGGCATACCTTTACAACATGCAAAAGGGTGCAACGTCGTCAGCAAACATCAACAGGTATCTCTCTGAACTTAGAAAAGGAGAGAAATATGAAAAAGTTAAAAAGATTAAACATAGCAATAATCTTAATGCTACTCGTATTCCAAACAGTACTATCACCGATTTCAGTGTTTGCTGATGACGTTTCTTCAATACCGTCAGAGTTAAAGCAACAAGCGGATAATGAAAAAGAAATTGACATTGATGGAGAAGAAATTAGTGATAATGATAGTGTTATAACTGAAGAGGAAAGCACAAGTCAAACTTCTGAGAGTGATATAAAAGAGGATATAGGAGAAGCTGAAGAAGGGGATAATGAAGCTGAAGAAACAACAAATAACCCTGCGGAAATAGTACCGGAACCATTAACTGCTCAACAAATTCCAGCTAAATTAACATCATTTGAGATGAAAATTGGTGGAGAAACAGTTAGGGATGGTAGTTTTGATACAGAGTTACCCCAAGATACACTAGCTAACTTCACTGTTAAATTTTCTGTTCCTTTGCAAAATGATCAAGAAGAAGCGTGGGGCGACGGTAGTTGGTTTGAATTCCAATTACCAAAATCATTAATTGACTTTGATGAAGCATTTAAAGGTAGTAAATCAGAAAACGGTATCACATATACTTATACAACTACAGGTAATAAAGTACGTGTAGAGTTAAATGGTATGGAACCAGGATCAGGAAGCTCTCAACCAGCAGAGTTGATAATTTCCTTCAATTCAGGATTTAATAATCTTTCTGATGAGCGAGAACAGGAGCTTGAAATACCATCAATAACAGGTGGTAGTGAAACAATTAAAGCTGAATTTACTTTCTTACCTTCAACTAGCAAAAAAGAAGTAAGTAAGTCAGCAGTAGGTACTCCTACACCAACAGCAAGTGGTAACCACGAAATGGAATGGCAAGTTTGGGTTAACGAAGCTGGTAAAACGTTAAGTAATCCAACTTTAAAGGATATAGCAACTTCGTCAGCAGGATCACCATCACATGAAATTGTGGATAATTCTGTTAATGTCTATCAATATGAAGTTGGTTTAAGTGGTGTAAAAAATAAAAATGGTGATGGAGATCATGTTCTTACAGATGGTAACTGGGGAGATATCAATAGTACGCTAACTGGCAAATACGCATATAAAATTACATATAAAACGGCAGTATCGTTAGATGATAATAAGCGTGATGGTGCAGTTAACTTCAATAACCAAGTTGAATTTATTAACGATGGTCAATCAAATGAAACTTCTAAAGCTACTCATACAATTACGTATGGTAAAGCGTTAGATAAAAAACTAGTAAGCAATACAAACTATCAAACGAAGTGGCGTATTGATTACAATCATAACTTGTTAAATATCAGTCAAGCTAAGTTAACTGATACAATTACGGGTCCTCACGAGATTGATGCTTCAAGTATTAAAGTATATAAAATGAATGACGCAACTGGAAATGTAGTTAATCAAGTGTCGCAAGGTGAAGAGATTACAAAAGGCTTTGAGATTAGCCCTAATACTGGAAATGTTAAAACCTTCACACTAACATTTGATAGTGCTATTTCAGATGCATATACAATTGTTTATGATGCGAATTACAATAAACAAGATTTCTATGAAACAGTAACAGGTCCATTTAATAACAGTGTGACAAGCGATTCAGGTAAAACTGAGAATGAGACGTATCAACTAGTTGAGAACTTACTAAATAAATCACATAAAGTTGATTTTGATAACAAAGTCATTACATGGACGATTAATATTAAATCTGACAATCCAAATAAACCGATTAACAACCTAACATTAACTGATACGTTTACAGCAGATTCAGCAGATGGTGCACATGAGTTAATAGCCAACTCTGTAAAACTTAACGGCAAAAATGCAACTTATACCCTTATTGATGGAGATAAGAAAAAAGGCTTTACAATCAAAGATATTAACGTTGATCCAGGACAAACAGCAACTATAATTTATCAAACAAGCTTTGCAATTGATGATAACGGTGTAGTACAAAATCAAGGTTATGGTAATACAGCTGCTACACACTGGATAAGTGGAGGTAAAACATACGATAAAACTGTTACAGATAAGTATGTTCCAGATACAACTACAGTTAACAACGGTAGTAAATCAGGTAAGTTCGATTACGTAACACAGGAATTAACATGGGATGTAAAAGTTAATATTAATAAAAAAAATATTAATGGGGCCGTACTAGTTGATACAGTTGGAGATGGACATAAGTATGTACCAGAAACGATTGAAGTACTACCTTTAACTAATTTAGGCGGTAGTGATACAGGTGGGACAATTGGAACAACACCAATTTCTTCAGATTATTATGTTGTTAGTGACGAATCTGATAAAGGCTTTACCTTAACATTCATCGATTCTTTACCAGAAGAAATAAACAATCAAGCATACGTTGTTCGTTATAAAACAATGGATGATGATAAAATTCTTGGTGTCGGTTCAGGTAATGCAAGTGAAAAAGGAAATGTTTATACGAATGGTGCCACATTTAAAACAAAAGGTACTAAAGAGTTTACACTTGATTCAACTCCAGTAACAATTGATGAAAATGTAGCGAATAATTTAATTACGAAAAATACACCAACTCAAAATGCGGCTAAAGAATTAATTACTTGGACGTTAGATGTAAATAAATCTCATTCTGATTTAGGTAAAGATGTAACATTAACAGACTTACCAGGTAACAACTTAATGTTATTAGAGGATAGCATTAAAATAGCACCATATACGGTAACACCAACAGGTATTAAGAATGGAGATTGGCAAACACCTGCGCAATTAGGATTGTCTGTAACGTTTGATAAAGTAGGTGGCTTTAGCATCGTATTCCCTGACCTAATCAAAAAGGGCTATCGAGTAAAGTACGAAACAGTAGGCTTTGGTAAGATTAATGATTCTTTGGTAAACACAGCAACATTGAATTATACTGGTCAAACAATGGCTAACCAACAAACTGAAGACGAGTTTAATGGTAAATTTAGCTTTAGTAGCTCTGAATCTAGCTTTACTTCAACACGAGGTAGCGCAAAATTTAAAAAAGTTGGTATCGATACAGCTACAGGTCAAATCAAAGAAAATCTAGCTGGTGTTACATTCCAACTTATTAAAAGGACAGCAACACCGAATGAATATATCATTAAAACGGCTACGACAGATGCAAATGGTGAATTTACATTTGATAATGTACCGTACAACGATTATCTCATTCGTGAAGTGGCAGCACCAACTGGCTATGATAAAATGAAAGATTATCCATTCAAGTTAAATGGAGATACTACACTAGATAGTAAACCAGATTTAGTAACGCAACTTGTAAATACAACAACAGTAATAGGTAGAGCTTGTACACAATTTGAAATTACTATCAATGATATTGATGGTGAGTCCATTACAACAGGCACAGTTACTTTAATAGATAAAAACGGTGTAGAAACAGCACCATACAAAGTAACGAATGGGAAAGTTAAATTACCTAAAAATTTCACAGCCGGTGAATACACAGTAATTCATTCAGTTGAAGGTAATCTAGGCAAAGTTACCGTGAAATACGGTGTTGTATGTAAAGACACAATTCAACCAGCACCTAAGTGTGATAACTTCACAATCGTGGTTGAAGATACAGAAGGTATCCGTACAAATATTAAAGATTTAACACTGAAATCTGGCACTACAGAAGTAAAGGCATCACCTGATGCGTCAGGTAAGTTTATTTTTGAATCAAACAAAAATAATCCTACTAATGGCGTGAAGCCAGGTGAGTATATGGTGTACGAAGGTAAACAATTCTTAGGAACAGTAAATTTAACGTATACAAAAGACTGTGGGCATGAATTTATCGTTAAACAATTACCAAAATGCGAAGAGTTTGAATTAACTGTAAAAGATGTGGATGGTAATAAAATTACTGATAGCACTACAACAATCGTTGTTAAAGATGTTAACGGAAAAGAAATTATTAACACAACAACTACGACAGGCGTTATTAAATTAACTAATTTAGAACCAGATACTTACACAGTTGAAGTAAATAGTGAAAAAATTGGTACTTTCCAAACCAATAGCGAATGTGAAGCAACTGTTCAACCAGCACCAAAATGTGACCTATTTACACTAACAGTGAAGGATGAAAATGGTAATCCACGCCCTAATGTTAGCAATATCACAATCAAAGATAAAACAACAGGAGCAATTATTGCTACAAACAAAACGACAAATGAATTAGGTCAAATTACTATAAACCCTAAAGAAATTCCTTCAGGTGACTATAGTGTGTATCAAGGTGATCTATTCATTGGTAAAATAACTGTTAAATATTCAGAACGTTGTAATGCAGAAATATCAGCAGCACCTGCTTGTCCTTCATTTACATTAACAGTTCTAACTCAGTTTGGAACTCCTAATGCGAATGCAAAGATAACAATAAAAGATGCTAAAGGCAATAGCGTTAAAGGTGCAGACGATAATGAAGTTCTCACAACTAGTATTGCAGGAACGGTTGTATTACCAAATGAAGCTATTAAACAAGGTACGTACAATGTATATGAGGGAAGTAGTTTAATTGGCTCATTTACTGTAAAAGATACATGTTCTGCAACCGTGCAACCTTCAACAGGTGGCGGCGGCGGGAAGCCTGACCCAGAAAAACCGGTTGATCCTGAAAAGCCAAAACCAGAACCGGAAAAACCGGTTGATCCAAACAAACCAAAACCAGAGCCGGAAAAACCGGTTAAGCCAAAGCCAGAGAAGCCGGTTGATCCAAACAAACCAAATCCAGATCCAGAAAAACCGGTTAATCCAAATAAACCAAATCCAGGTAACCCAACAACAGATACGAAAAATCCAACAAGCCCTGGAAAACCTGAAACAACTAAACCATCTGTAGAAGAAGTCATTGATCAAGGGAAAGAATTAAAGCCATACAATCCTTCTACAGCAGATAAAGACACATTAGATGCACATAAGGATCTCCTCGATAAATACAACAAGTTATCTAAAGAGGAACAGGCAGAAGTAGACAAATATCTTGATATTGATAAAATCAAAGCAGATGCTAAAGAAATGGAAGCACAGTTAAACGCGCAAGGCAAACTACCACAAACAAATGGAGCAAACCAAACAGCTCTTACACTAATTGGTGTAGCTCTTGTTCTAGGTGCATTATTCTTATTGCGTCGCCGCAATGAAGAAGTGAAATAATTTTCAATAAGAAAGCCCCAAGATTATTAAATCTTGGGGCTTTTCTATACTAAAAGGTTTCTGATAGTTTTGCGGGTGCTTGATCGAATGGATATTGCTCGACAAATTCTGCTTGAACGGCAAGTCGTTTCGTACCCTCCTCAGCGCATGTCACAAGGGTTAAAACAGTTTTAGCAGGGATGTCATCAATAACGTAAACATCCGTTGCAGCGATGATTTCCTTGGTCGTTATTTTGTACTCATAAATATTCGTTAAATCCGTTAAATATATCGTATCTCCAATGCTCGCCTTGTATAAGGGGCCAAATAAAATATCTTTTTCCTCAAAGTAATGGCCTGCTAATGCGTAGTTTCCTTGTCCAAGTTTTTGATTAGGCTTCATCGTGCCTGCTCCAACGGCAAGAGAGGCATTACCGACCCCTTTGACGATAGGAAGTTTCATACCAACACTAGGGACTGCGATACTACCAATGACAAGCATTTTATTTGCGGTTGTTTGAGCTTTTAAAACTTCCGCAATGGATAGTGATTGCACTGCTTCAAATTCAAAATCGGCATCCGCATTATTGTTTTTTTCAATATCTTCTACACTGTAATCAGTGGTATTTAATTGTTTACTCAAATGAGCGATGATTTCATTTTGAATGGGATTAATAAAAATAAGTATGAGGCCGACGATGAGCATACAAATGAGTAGTGATAGTTTAAATTTATTCATTTCATAGATCACATCCTAGTATTGAAATTACGAGTTGCTGGGAGAAGGCCATGATCCGCCGCTAGAACCGAAGAAATTGCCGGAAGAAGGCTATATTCAGCCGCTAAAACCGAAAATGCTGATAACAAGGCAATTACAGCATTCTAAACGTTGCAAAGCACTAGAAGGCTACCATACGTTAAAAATGGGTAGAGCTTTTTATGCTCTACCCGTTCTAATCTTTATTTATCGCTAAAACGCACACCAGCAACCCCGATATGGGTTTTTGGCATTTCTTCGATGAAGACTGTTACATTTTCGGGTGGCGCATTAACTGTACGAGAAACGGCTTCTGTTACTTCTTTTACTAGTGCACGTTTTTGTTCCTCTGTACGACCTTCAAGCATTTTCACTGTTACGTATGGCATAATATTGCCTCCTTTATTGAATAATGTTGTATAGTTAGTTTAAGAAAGTATATACTTCTTTTTGCGCAATGCAAGTGTCGTGTTCATTGCGGCGCTAATGCGCTTAACTATGCTTTACTTTTATAATAGCAGAACGGAGGTAGTTAAAGTATGGCAAATGAAGAAAAAGCAAAACAAAAAATGGGCTTTACTATTATTAAAAATGACCCAACAGACGGACATAAGGGATTTGGTATCGGTTCGCTTTCGCTTGAAAACGTATCGCCAGTCATTATCGATATAGAAGAGGGGACGGCATCAGTTGAAATTGGTGCTATGCATGCTCGCAGTGATGTGGAACGAGGTATTAAATTTACGACAGATCGTGCTGATTCAGAAGGTGGAAAACCGTATTGGTTGGTATGGGTGACAATAGACCATAAAGCGGATGGACCTTACTATGCAGGTGTAACTGCGTGTGAAATGGTAGTCAATCGAGAAAAACGCCGTGGCTATAAAGTTTTAGCTGATCATGTGAATAAAATGGATAAATCTATGAAGCGTCATATTATTGTAGAGCATATGGATGCACCATCTAAAAAGGTGTTAGCTTCTTTCTTAGAAGAGCTTAATCCGGACTTGTGGGTACGTAGTGAGGAGCAGTTGCGTCAAGATTTATTTATTAAATAGACCTACAATGATTGAACAATCTGTGACATTTTGCAGTCGTTTCCGATATTAGGTTGAAAGTGGGTTTGAAACAAAGTAAACTTGATACAGAGCTTACATTTTAGTAAGCTAGGACGCTTGGTTCTGCGAATGTGATGAGCGCTATGCGGCATTTGAACAACCCAAGCCAAATGCCCCATGATGCTCATCTACTTCGCGAACCATAAATAAGAAAGGCTTTCTGTTCCCACGGACACAGCTCCGGGGAAGAGAAAGCTTTTCTTTATATATATATGTCTGTTACTTTGTCGAGAGCCTTCGTAAGTTAAAACGTTTATAGCTGATAAAGGTTCCGCATGATTAGTTAATTTTTAAAAATGGAGAATGGAAGCATGTTCCAGAAATTTCCCCACGTATCGGTATCGAGAATATCGAAGTTTGAGCATTTTTCAGTAGGTACATCTTTCTCATCCATATAGACAAGACGTTGTTTAGGGCAGGCATCTGTTGCTAATTTACCTGATTCAATATCGATGACCACACCTTTAACGTCTTTAGGTTTTGTAAAGTCTTCGTTCTTTGTACCTTTATTGACAGCCTCCATAAAGTCGATCCAAATCTGCTTTGTAGATGCAGTATCTTCTCTTTCCGTTAGATTTTTTCCTTGGTCATAGCCGTTCCACACGCCAGCAGTTAAGCTAGGTGTAAATCCAATTAGCCACTGATCGCTATTTGTAGAGCCGGATTTGGCTGCATACGTATGCGTCATGCGAGAGCGAATGCCAATCCCTGTAGCTGGAGAATAATCACTAAAGACTGGATCGAAAATACCCGTCATCATTTCTGTTAAAATATACGTATTTTCCTTTGAGAGAACTGACTCAACTTCTTTATCAACTTCTTTATTTTCGTAGATGGTATCGCCATTAGCATTTTTAATAGAAACAATAGTAGTAGGCGTAGTTTTTTGACCTTGCGATGCTAAAGTATTATATGCATTCGTCATTTCATATAACGTTGTTTCAGTCGTGCCAAGCGCGATGGATAAGTTGTCCTTCGTGCCGATATTCACGTTGAAGCGATTAGCCATTTCATGAAATGCTTTAAATCCAATCTCCTCTAAAGTTTTAACAGCGTAAATATTATCAGAAATAGCAATAGCTTGTGCCATTGACATATCATGATTTGCGAATTTACCGTTAACATTTTTGGGTGAATATGTGGCACGTCCTTTATCATAAGTGAAAGTTGTCTCACCTACATTTAAATACGTTAAAGGTGTATAACCATTCTCTAAAGCTGCTGCATATAAAATAGGTTTAATGGTTGAGCCTGGCTGACGTTTTGCCTGTGTAACTCGGTTAAATGAACTTGTAGCATAGTCACGACCACCAACTAATGCTGTAACGGCGCCTGTTTTGGATTTCATACTAACAAAAGCAGTTTGAAGATCATCATTAGGCATATGTTTGGCTACAGCTTCTTCTGCTGCTTTTTGGTGTTCTAGATTAAGAGTTGTTTGGATAGTCCAGCCACCTTCACTTATGTCGAGATTTTTCGATTTCAAAATTTCACTAGCCTCTTGCCATGCTACGTCAAGGAAAAATGGTGCTACAGATTTTGTTGCTACCCAGCTATCACTCTTTAAGACAAGCTGTTCACTTTCTGCACGTGTTTTTTCATCTTGCGTAATAGCACCTTGATCGGCCATCAGTTTTAAAATAACGTGTTGGCGATTAGTTGCTTTATCTAAATTGACAATAGGGGAGTAAATACTTGGCCCTTTTGGAACCCCAGTTAACATTGCTGCTTCTGCAAGTGTTAAATCTTTTGCAGATTTTCCGAAATAAAAACGACTTGCAGCTTCTACGCCGTACATACCATGGCCGTAGTAAACAGTATTCAAGTAACCTTCCAGTATTTCATCCTTATCATAAAAAACTTCTAATCTATAAGCATACAGTGCTTCATTTAATTTTCGTGTCCACGATTTCTCGTGTGAAAGATATAGATTTCGAGCATATTGTTGTGTAATTGTACTTGCTCCTTGAACCTTACCTCCAGCCTTAATATCCACTAATAATGCACCAGCGATACGAGAAAAATCCAAACCGCCATGCTTATAAAAATCTTTATCCTCAACAGCTACTACTGCTTGCTTTAAATAGGGGGACATCTCATCAAGACTAACCCAATAACGTCGTTCATTCGTAAAGTGATCCCCAATATGGTTCTCATTTTCATCTAAGAAAATAGAGGCTTTAGGTACGGTTAAAGGCGGAGCACCAGCCACTTGAACATAGACGCGTAAAGCTATAAATGCTACTACAATTGCGGATGTAAAGGCGACAAAAAGGGTAAGTGCTTTACGTGTACGCTTTGAACGTTTTTGCTTACGTTGATAGCTTTTTCTCTTCATCCGACTTCACCTCGTTTTCTCACACTTGCGTATAGTATGTGTCTGAACATTCGTATTTAATCGAAATTATTGGTAAAAACTATTGCACTTTATTCAAAAACATCTATACTTTTTTTGTACTGTTTGAAATGCTAGCGTTCGACAAAAGAATACTACCTTGTAGATTTTAATCGAATTTTGCTAGACGTTCCAATAATGTATACGAGGATAGAAGGATAGAGGTTTCATTACATTCCTGTAAGTCCTTAATAGAGTAATGATAAAAAGGTTCATCACTGAGATTTTTGGATAATATTTTGCTATATGAATAAGTAGTGATGAAATAAATTAAATAGGATTAATTAATAAAAGTGGAGGTTGAGTAATGAGATTTGATGAGGCTTATTCAGGAAATGTTTTTATAAAAAGTCATCCTACATATGAGGATGCTCAGGCGGTTATTTATGGTATGCCAATGGACTGGACAGTTAGTTATCGTCCGGGCTCACGCTTTGGTCCGCAGCGTATTCGTGAAGTATCTATTGGCCTAGAGGAATATAGCCCATATTTGGACCGTGAGCTAGAAGAAGTGAAATATTTTGATGCGGGTGATATACCGTTACCATTCGGCAATGCACAGCGCTCATTAAATGAAATTGAAAAGTATATCGAGAAGCTTTTAGCAGATGACAAGATTCCTGTAGGTATGGGTGGCGAACATTTAGTATCGTGGCCTGTTATGAAAGCTGTATCTGCAAAATATGATGACCTAGCAATTATCCACTTCGATGCACATACAGACTTACGTGTAGAATATGAAGGGGAGCCACTTTCTCACTCAACTCCTATTCGTAAAATTGCTGAACATATCGGACCGAAAAATGTCTATTCATTTGGTATTCGTTCAGGTATGAAGGAAGAATTCGAATGGGCAAAGGAAAATGGCATGCACATTTCAAAATTTGAAGTGCTAGAACCATTAAAAGAAGTATTACCGTCTTTAGCAGGACGTAATGTTTACGTTACGATTGATATAGATGTACTTGACCCAGCACATGCACCTGGTACAGGAACAGTAGATTGCGGTGGTATTACATCAAAAGAATTACTAGCGTCAATCCATGCGATTGCAGCAAGTAACGTCAATGTAGTGGGCTTTGACCTAGTTGAAGTAGCACCAATCTACGACTCATCCGAAATGACTGCGAATACAGCGAGTAAATTGCTAAGAGAAATGATTTTGGGCTGGGTAAAATAAGTAGGTTTTTTTAATGTTTATATGAAGCGGTTGAAGTGGGGTATAGCAATGAGCTAGCCCCACTTTCTTTTTAACTCTGACTAAATACAGATACCGTTTGCGCCTTCATCTCTTGGTTGTATATATTCAGGACTCCAAACTTTTCGGGATTAAAGAAATTCGACGAAAGAATTTTTGCTTAGAGCAGAGTTGTCACCAACTCTGAATATTAGGTTAGTTGATAAGGGGCAATTTGGGAATCGGCAAAATTGCAGACTGTTAATGACCACAGAATTATGGCGACATTGAGCGTCTAGGGCGGTTCTATAAGGAGACAAGAAAGGGGTTAATCCCTAAATCATTGTTTAATGATTTTTGGGATAACCCCGAATATATTTATTAATGTTTTGAAATATAAACTTTACCGTTTATCGTTACTTTAGAAGCTGAGATTAGAATTTCTTTATTTGCTTCCATATATGGATTTAAAATTTTGTCGATAGCACCCCATTTTTCATTAGATTTTTCATAGTCACCTTTTTTATCAAGAGCTGTTGCTTCTTCATAAAGCTTTTTTAATTGTTTTTGATCATTTGCCTTGATTTCGAAATCAAAGTTAGACAAGTAATCTTCAAAGCTAAGTGGCTTAAAATAAGGATTAATCATTTCATCGAATTCACCCCATAGCTTTTCAGATAATTGATCATTTTTATCTTTATCAGCTTTTTTAGCATCATTGTATAAAGTTTTTAGTTTTGGCATGGCATCAGCCGGGATATCTAATTCCAAATCTGAGATGTATTCTTCAAATGTTAACGGTGGATTTAGAACATCTAAGTAAGGTTGAAGAACCTTCTGGAATTCATCAAATTTTTCTTGTGCGTTTTCCTCTTTACCAGATTTCTCTAGTTTTATCCACTGTTGATAAATATCTTTAAGTTGTTTTTGATCTTTTTCTTTAATAACTATATTTTTTTCACTAAATCCATACTCTTCAATGAACTCTTCAAAGGATACAGGTACCCAGCTAGCTAAAATATACGGCTTTGTGATTTTATCCATTTCAAGATTAACTTTTTCTACTTCATCATATTTCTCTTCTTTTTCTAACTTCTTCGTTTGATTAAACAACTTTTCTAATTTTGCTAGGTCTTCTTTTGTTATTTCTTTAGGTAAGCTTTTTTTATATACGTCAAACGTATAGAAGTCTGAATAATCTTGTACTAAGCTACCTTCTACAGAGATTTCCTGACCTTCTACTAAGTTCATTTTTTCTAATTGCTTATCTGAAAATTTCTGAAGGTCGATATAATAGTTTTTGCCGTCTTTCCCTTTAATTGTGATGCTATCTCCGTATACGCTTTTAATAGTTCCTTTAATTTGTTGCTCAGCTTTAACAGTTATTTCGTTTGTTGTTTGTGCTGTTGTTGCCTCAGCTTGATGTGGCGTGAAGACAGCCATTCCTATTGTTAGTGCTGATACAATCATCCAAGATTTTTTAATTGTTTTTTTCATAATTATTTCTCCTTTTATTTAAATGGTTAAATTTCTAATTATTAGACGTCTTTCCAAATATAAAAAGTTAGTTAAAGTTGAAAAAAATTTTAAAATAGTTGGAAGGTATAGATTAATACTTAAACTTTTCCTTTTGACTACCCGAACATTTAGAGGATGGCTGTTAAATCAAAGGCGAAAAAGTGGGGTGGGTTAGCTTTAATCCCTTTAAGCTCTAACTTCAGATACTGTTTGCTCATCCAACCCCTAGAGAAAGGGGTCATAAACTGTATGGATCCCATTGTTAAAAAAAGCAAGGCGCCATCCAAAATACATCGGATAGCGCCTTGCTATTTCAAATAGTTCTATTAAGGGTTCGTTGACCAAAGTCCAGCATGTTTTAATACAACACGTGGATGAAGTTTTAGTTGTGCAACCATTAAATCTGCTAAATCTTCTGCTTGCATCACTTTTTCTGGATTGCCGTCTGTTAAGTTAAGTTCAACTGCCATATCTGTAGCAACGGTACTTGGCGTTAATGTCGTAACACGAATGTTTTTCTTACGCACTTCAAGCATTAATGATTCACTTAGTCCGATAACTGCAGCTTTTGAAGCCGAGTATGCACTTGTAATCGGCGCACCTTTTTGACCAGCTGTTGATGAGATATTAATAATGTCGCCTGTGTTGCGCTCTAACATCTCCGGTAATACAGCGCGTGTTGTATAGTACACACCTTTTACGTTAACATCGATAATATTTGTCCATTCCTCAGGCGTTAAGTCCATGAAGCTACCGAATTTTGAGATGCCGGCATTGTTTACTAAAATGTCGATGGCGCCAAGCTCTCCACGAATAGATTCAACGGCTGTGGTAATAGAGTCTAAATCCGCAACATTTGCCACGGCGATTGCTACCTTCACATCATACGGTTTAAGTTCCTCTGCTACTTGTTGTAAATTTTCAAGAGTACGTCCAACAAGACCTACGTGGATATCTTCTTGTGCAAAAGCTACTGCTGTTGCGCGTCCTATTCCACGCCCTGCTCCTGTAATTAACGCCACTTTTCCTGCGATTGTTTGCATGTTTTTCGCTCCTTTAGTTGAGATAATTTTATTTAGACGAAAAAATAGATTAAGATTTGTCTTTAAGACTATCCTCATTTTACTACGGTTTTATACATTGTGAAGAGTGCACTTTTTGGTGCGGAGGTTACTAAAGGTAACTTACAAGAAATAAAAGGGAGTTAGCTCTATGTCAGATAAATTAAGAGAAGAGATAAAAGAGAGAATATTAAATAACGATTATCATTGCGAAAAGGAACTTACCTTATCAATTATTAGCGGGAAATGGAAAGTTGTTATTTTGTGGCATTTAGGTGTAGAAGGGCCACATCGCTTCAGTGAGCTTCAAAGACTTTTTCCGAAAATATCTCATAAGATATTATCAAACCAATTACGTGAACTGATGGAAGATGGGATTGTTCATCGAGAAGTGTTTCCAGAAGTTCCTCCGAAAGTCGAATATTCCATGACAGCACTAGGGATGACGTTATTACCAATCGTTGAGTTGATGTATGAATGGGGAAAAAAGAGAATTGATCAAATTAAACAAGAAAGCAATGAGAAAAATAACGAAGTCATTTCCGATGATTTAAATAGCGATGCTGCGAAAGTGAAACATCAGTCGCGAATATAACAAATTGCTAAGAGAAATGATTTTAGGATAGGTCAAACAATTTATTTAACTTCTTTCAGCGGGTGTCAAAACACCCGCTGAAAGAAGTTAAAGCCTTCGGCGGATGTCACGGAATTATGCCGAGGCATAATTGATTAATGTGGCTAAAAGTGGGGGAGGCGTAATGAGTTTACTTTTTAGTCCCACTTGTATTTGGCAAACATAATCATTACAGGTTCAATAGATATGGGGAAATAACAAGCTTTCTTAGGAAAAAAGCTCATTTACGAAGTGAGCTTTTTTATTTTTTTTGGAAACTTTTTGATTAGATTCACATATCTTATTGACATGGCTAGGAAAAAAATTTGCATTATGGGTAACGGAGGTTACCTATTGAACGGAGGCAAATTTTTTTGACCAAAAGAGCGATTTACTGAGGAGATTCTATTGGATTGTGCTTTTGAAATGGTTAGGAAGAATGACGTTGATGGTGTGAATGCAAGGGATTTAGCAAAAGAGTTAGGTTGCTCGACAAAACTTAAGCTTGGAAATTGAAAGTATTTAAAAAGACGTTTTTGAAGGCGTTAAACAAAAATTATTGAATGGAGAAAGTAAATGAAAAATTCACCTATTCTTTTATCAATATTATTTACTGTACTTGCACTTGTTTTTCCTGCTATAGCTGGAGCGATTATAACAATCAAAAATATAAGTAGCATAAGCTCAATATTTTTGATTCAATTTATCTCCACTGCAGCTGGTGTTCTAGTTATTCTTTTGATCATGAAAAAAAGTAAATTCTCTTTCCAAGATTTCGGATTCAGAAAGTTTAAAGCAGAGGCGTGGATGGCTGTTATCGTTGTTATTGAGCTAGTTCCATTCTTAAATGGTATTACAGATAATGATGGTTTTTCTGCGAAGTATTTATTTATTTTACTTCTATTTGTTATTGCAGTTGGTTTTTGTGAAGAGCTTATTTTCCGAGGTCTAATTTTCAAATATTTATCAGTAAAAGGGCTTAAAGTGGCTATTATAGGTTCCTCAATTTTGTTTGGTATTGGACATCTTGCAAATTTAGCTTCCGGTCAGGATTTTTTAATGACATTACTACAAATTATTTTTGCATTCCTCTTTGGGCTAGTTTGTGCAGAAATTGTAGCAAAGACAAAAAGTATTATTTTCCCGATTGTCTGGCACGCTACGCACGATTTTATTGCATTCATGACTGATAAAAGTGAGCCGAATGTCCTTGCGGTTTCTATTTATGTCTTTCAGTGTATAGTGTTAATAGGTCTCGTAATTTATTTCTGGAGAGCTTTATTTACTAAGAAAGATAAGTCGGGAGCGATAATCATAAACAATGGGTAGCCTGAGAGTTACGTTTAATGGGATCCGCTAAGAGAACTGGTACTGGGCTAGATAAAACAATTTATTTAACTTCTTCAGCTGGTATCCAAACACCTGCTGAAAGAAGTTAAAACCTCCGGACGCAATTATACCGAGGCATAGTTGATTAATGTGGGGCTAAAAGTGGGGAAGCGTAATGAGCTCACTTTTAGCCCCGCTTACTTTTAAAGCTAACTCACATAATCATTCCAAGGATACCGTTGTTTATCACAATAGCTATCGAGGGAAAAAGGAGGCTCATTTACAAAGTGAGCTTTTTTTATTTCTTTGAAATTTTTTTGAATAACATTATTGACATTAATAGGGAAATGCTGTTACATTATAGGTAACGAACGTTACCTATTGAAAGGAGGCAATTTTTTTGGCACCAAAAGAGCGGTTTACAGAGGAAATTTTAATGGATTGTGCTTTTGAAATGGCTAGGAAGAGCGGCATTGATAGTATTAATGCAAGAGATTTAGCAAAAGAGTTAGGTTGTTCGACAAAGCCTATATTTCGATTGTTCTCGAGTATGGACGATCTGAAGTATGCGATATATGAAAGGGCTGGCAATCTTTATAACGAAAAAATGTTTCGAGGCTTGCAAGAAAGTTCTTTTTTAGGGATGGGTTTAGCTTATATTAACTTTGCTCGTGAAGAAAAAAAGTTATTTGAGCTGTTATTCTTATCCAATAAATATAAGATCTCGAGCTTTTCGGATTTGGTAAATGATCTAGAAAACCAGGGGATTATAGCACTTATTTCTAAATTAACAGGATTAACTCAAACTTCTGCTAGATCTCTATTTATAGATATTTGGTTAACTACGCATGGTATAGCAACAATGTGTGCGACGAATACTTGCGATTTAGATAGCTCGGAAATTGAGGGGATTTTAAATGAGGTTTATGAAGGCGTTAAACAAAAATTATTGAATGGAGAAAATAAATGAAAATGAAAAATTCACCTATTCTTTTATCCATATTATTTACTGTGCTTGCACTTGTTTTTCCTGCTATAGCTGGGACAATTATAACAATCAAAAATATAAGTAGCTTAAATTCTATATTCTTGATTCAATTTATCTCCACTTCAGGTGGTGTTCTAGTTGCTCTTTGGATCATGAAAAAAAGTAAATTTTCTTTCCATGATTTTGGATTTAGAAGGTTTAAAGCTGGGGCATGGATGGCTGTAATCGTTTTTTCTGAGTTGATTGCATTCTTTAATGGTATTACAGGTAAAGATGGTTTTTCTGCGCAGTATGTATTTATTTTGCTTCTATTTGTTATTGCAGTTGGTCTTTGCGAAGAGTTTATTTTCCGAGGCTTAATTTTTAAATATTTATCAGCTAAAGGGCTAAAAGTGGCTATTCTAGGCTCCTCATTTTTATTTGGTATTGGACATCTTGCAAATTTAGCTTCCGGTGCTGATTTATTAATGACATTACTACAAATAACTTATGCATTCCTCTTTGGGTTAGTTTGTGCAGAAATTGTTGCAAAGACAAAAAGTATTGTTTTCCCAATTGTCTGGCATGCTATGCACGATTTTATAGCTTTCTTGACTGACAGTGAGCCAAATGTACTTGCCGTTTCTATTTATGTCTTTCATTGTATAGTGTTAATTGGTCTAGCGATTTATTTCTGGAGAGCTTTATTTCCTAAAAAGGCTGTTATGAATTTAAAAAATCCTGAGAGTTACGTTTAAACACGAAAAGCATCTACTCATTAAATTTGAGTGGATGCTTTTTTGTCTAGTTTCGTTAACAAGTTTATGTTAAAGCTTCAGTAATTAGTTGTAGGATAATGCACTTACTTAAGCAATCTTGCTTTTTGCGAGAAGCAATTGATATCATAAGCTTCAGACTTTATCTAAAAATATAATTACAATAAGTAAGGGAGAAATATGTACACGATCAGCAGATTTTCACAGCTTTGTAAAATGAGTGCGCGCATGTTACGACACTATGACAAGGAAGAACTATTGAAACCAGTACTTGTAGATACAACAAACGGTTACAGATATTATGATCAGAGTCAATTAGAAACGGCATTACGAATCAAGAAACTGAAAGAATATAGATTTTCTCTACCCGAAATTAGAGCGATCCTCCAATCATCAGACAGTACAATGTTTATCAGCATGATACACACGAAAATAGATGAAATTTCAAACGAAATGAGTCGGAATAAACAGATTGTTTTGGAAATGCAAGAATTAATTGAAAAGAAAGCGGATTTATTCCAAGGAGTAAGGAAATCATATGATATATCGCTGGGAATAAGAAACGAAATCAGTGTTGTAAGTCAAAGATTGCAGATTAATATTGATGACATGGACAGGTATATTGAATCCCTTTACGATAAGGCAAAAGAAAGTAATATTCATTTACTTAGTGTTCCCTCAACCATTTTTTTTGATGAAGAGTTTCCCCCTGAACATTGTGATATTGAATTAATAATTCCAATCATTAGTAGAGGTAACGAAAAAATATCAAGCGAATGGCAAATAAAAAAACTTCCCCAAAATATTATTGCTACTACTTTGCATATCGGAAGTTATGACTATATCGGATACGCACATATAGCGCTTGAAGAGTGGGCAAAAAGCAACGGCTACAGCATGGATGGTCCACCATATGAAACCTACTTAAAAGGTTCAGAATGTGACTGCCATGAAGAGGAGTATGTGACGCAAATTAGCTTTCCCGTCTGCAAAAAGCCAATACAATAATTGCTTGACTTTCACACTATGTCAAACCTTATTCTACTTCCAAGAGTAAACTATAAAAATAAAAGGAGATCTTGGTTATGAAAAAATTTATTGTATTTTGCGCCGGGGCTGTATTAACGGCTGGGTTCATTATGGGAGGGTGTAATCCGAGTAAAGTAGAGGGAAGCGAAATAGTGAAAAAACAATACGTAGGTAAGTATACAATGCCAGATGAAAGCAGCAAACATGAAGGTACGTGGTTACAATGGCCGCATTCCTTTACATATGGCAAAGACTATGTAGAAAAGATTGAACCAATTTGGATTGAGATGACGGCTGCCCTTAGCGAAGGAGAAAATGTCCATATTATTGCATATGATGAATATGAAAAGAATTCTATTTATGACCTTCTGTATGATGAGGGTCTAAATATGGACAAAATCGATTTTTATATTGTTCCTACTGACGATGTATGGGCAAGAGATACAGCACCAATTTTTGTATATGATAAAGATAACAATATGAAACTCATGGACTGGGGATTTAATGGGTGGGGTAAGAAAACACCATATAAAAAAGATGCATTAATACCAAGTGTTCTTAGTAAACAGTTAGGTATGGAACGAATAAATCTAAACAGTGTGGTACTCGAAGGAGGAGCATTTGAACTGGATGGTAATGGTACTTTTTTATCAACACGTAGTGCTGTTATTAATAAAAATCGAAACCCTAAACTAACAGAATCAGAAATTGAGGAGTATGTGGGTGAAAATCTCGGGGCTAGTAACTTTATTTGGTTAGATGGTGTTCCGAACCTAGATATTACAGATTTTCATATTGATGGTTTTGCAAAATTCCATGATAAATCTACAATCATTACAATGAAAAAAGATGATTTAGAAGAATGGGGTCTCTCCAATAAGGATATTAAAACATTAATGCATGCAAAGAATCCTTCCGATAAGCCATATCAGTATGTGTATTTACCAATCAGTAAAAATAATATAGTTTTAGATAATGGAAAGAATTTGTCGTATAAAGGTTCATATGTAAATTATTATATTGGGAATACAGTTGTGTTAGTTCCGAATTATAATGACCCTAATGACAAAATAGCAAACGATATAATCCAAAAACTATACCCTAATCGTAAGGTAATCGGTATTGATGTTAGGGAGCTTTATAAAGATGGTGGTATGATTCATTGCGTTACACAACAACAACCAGTCAATTTAAAGTGATAGAGTCTTTACACCTGAGCTGAACATAATTGAGAAAGAAGTCTTGTTTTTTATAAGGCTTTTTCTTTTTGTCATTATCCTTAGTGTTACAAAAAATAATATAACTTAAATAGAATCCAAATAAAATAAGATTGAGGCATCCTTAATCAACTCACAAACGCTCGCCGTTTATTAGCCTCAAAAGCATGCTTCTGTATGCTTTATCTTGCATTGAAGTGAAAACAAAGAATAATATCAAAAATGCTGATTTAACAGACTTCCTAACACCTGCATGTTGAATTTTGCGTCATTCCTAATATATAATAAAAAGGTTATAGTAAAATCATTTAAAAGGGAGCGTCCATAATGGCGAACGAAGCGAGATCGCAGGTGAACATTAAGCTCATTTCTAAGATTCGCCCGATTGATGGGGAGTCTGAAGGTTATGAAATGTTGCTGACAGGGCAGCTACTCGAAAAAGCAGGAAGTATATATTTGAAATATGAAGAAGTGCAGGAGGATAAAACCATCCGCACAACTATGAAGCTAGGCAGTGAGCAGGCATTAATTATGCGTAATGGAGCAGTAAAAATGCGACTACCACTTAACATAATTGAACAACAAATGGGTCATTATGAAAGTGATTTCGGTTCAATGCCACTCGTCATAGACACGAAAGAAATGACGTTTACAAAGCAGGCAATAAGCGGAGATTTCCATGTACAGTACGATTTACTAATGGGTGGGCAATCCGTTGGCAATTATACATTAGATATTACATTTACGGAGGTACAATGATGAACGCAGTAGAACAAGTACAACAAGCCATTAAAGCAGCGATTGCGCAGGCTGTTGAAAAAGCTGGCTTAGTCGATGCTGGCACAGAATTAAATATTCACCTTGAAACACCGAAGGATAAGGCAAATGGAGACTATGCAACAAATATTGCTATGCAATTAACGAAATTAGCAAAAAAACCACCTCGTGCGATTGCAGAAGCTATTTTAGAAAATCTTGACACAGCAGGTACAGATATTGAGAAAATCGATATTGCTGGCCCTGGCTTCATGAATATTACTGTGCGTAAAGATTTCTTAACAGGTGTAGTAAAAGCGGTGCTTGAGCAAGGTGCTGATTATGGTCGTTCTAATGCTGGCGCAGGAGAAAAAGTTCAAGTTGAATTCGTATCAGCGAATCCAACAGGTGATCTTCATTTAGGTCATGCGCGTGGAGCTTCTGTAGGGGATTCATTATGTAATGTGCTAGATATGGCAGGTTTCGAAGTATCTCGTGAGTACTACATTAACGATGCTGGTAACCAAATTAATAATTTAGCTTATTCACTTGAAGCGCGTTATAAGCAAGCTTTAGGAATGGATGCTGAGATGCCGGAAGATGGCTACCACGGTCCAGATATTATTGAAATCGCTGGTAAACTAGCAGGAGAACATAGCGATGCAATTTTAGCAAAATCTGATGAAGAACGTTTTGCATTCTTCCGTCAACATGGTTTAGCGTTAGAATTAGACAAGTTAAAAACAGACCTTGCAAACTTCCGTGTAAACTTCAATGTGTGGTATTCAGAAACTTCACTATATGAAAACGGCAAAATCGAAGTAGCGTTAGATAAACTGAAAGCCAATGGTCATGTATTTGAAGAAGACGGTGCTACTTGGTTCCGTTCAACAACATTTGGCGACGATAAAGACCGCGTGTTAATTAAAAATGATGGCTCTTTCACATACCTGACTCCAGATATCGCATATCATGAGGACAAAATTGTACGTGGCTTTGATAAATTAATTAATATTTGGGGTGCTGACCACCACGGCTATATCCCACGTATGAAGGCTGCTATTCAGGCACTTGGCTACGACCGTGATACGCTTGAAGTAGAAGTCATCCAGATGGTTCAGCTTTATAAAAACGGTGAGAAGTTCAAAATGTCTAAACGTACAGGGAACGCTGTTACAATGCGTGAGCTTGTAGAAGAGGTTGGCCTAGATGCAGTGCGTTATTTCTTCGTGAAAACTGCAGGTGATTCTCACATGGACTTTGACCTTGATCTTGCCGTATCTCAATCAAATGAAAACCCAGTGTATTATGCACAATATGCACATGCACGTATTTCTTCAATTTTACGCTCAGCTAGTGAGCAAGGCTTTGCTGCAACAACAGATCATTTAACTCTGTTAACTGCAGAAAAAGAGATCGATTTACTGAAAAAAGTGGGCGACTTCCCGAAAGCGGTAGCAGATGCTGCGAAGCACCGTACACCACACCGTATCGCCAACTATATTCAAGAAACAGCAGCTGCATTCCACAGCTTCTATAACGCTGAAAAAGTGTTAGATGCTTCAAATAAAGAGCTAACAGAAGCTCGTTTAGCCCTTATTACTGCTGTGCGTACAACAATTGCCAACGCATTACGCTTAATCGGCGTATCTGCACCGGAAAAAATGTAATAATAGACTTTCTAGCCCCCGGCACGACAATGTGCCGGGGGTTTTTTGTATGGATATGGATTTGATAGCTAGGGCAGAGTTGTTGAAGTGAAGGGAAGAGCCGCGGGGGCGAAGGGAAGGATCGTTGGAGCGACGGAAAGAACCGCCAGAGCGACGGAAAGAATCTTCGAAGCGACGGAAGGATTCGCCAGAGCGGCGGAAGGAACTGCCAGAGCGACGGAAAGGATCTTCGAAGCGACGGAAGGATTCGCCAGAGCGACGGAAAGGATCGTTGGAGCGACGGAAAGAATCCGAAGTGACGGAAAGGATCGTTGGAGCGACGGAAGGAACCGCCAGAGCGACGGAAAGAATCTTCGAAGCGACGGAAGGATTCGCCAGAGCGGCGGAAGGAACTGCCAGAGCGACGGAAAGGATCTTCGAAGCGACGGAAGGATTCGCCAGAGCGGCGGAAAGAATTCTCGAAGTGACGGAAAGAAGCTGAAGTGACGGAAAGCCCCACCGAGGCGACGGAAGGAACCGCCAAAGTGACGGATAGAACCAGCAAAGTCGTGGATAGAACCGATAAAATCGTGGATAGAAAGGTCAAAGTGGTGGATAGAACAGGCAAAATGACGGAAAGAACCGTCGAAGCGACGGAAGGAACCGCCAAAGTGACGGATAGAATCAGCAAAGTGTGGATAGAACCAGCAAAATCGTGGATAGAACCGATAAAATCGTGGATAGAACCAGCAAAGTGATGGATAGAACAGGCAAAATGACGGAAAGAACCGTCAAAGCACGGAAAGCCCCGCCAAACTGAAGAACGGCACTACCGAAAAATCTTGATTCATCTACTTAAATCAATAATTTTCTTTAAAAATCAGATATCTTGTTGAAGTTTACGTTAACGTCAATGGTATACTGAATGAAAATCGGAAGGGGGAGATGATATTGAGGACGATTCAGGAAGTGGCTAAGCAGTTTAATGTTTCAACACGGACAATTCGTTATTATGAGGAGCTGGGGCTGCTTAATCCTAATCGATCATCTACTAATCAGCGAACCTTTTCAAAAAAAGAATTAGCGAAGCTTAAGCTAATTTTCCGGGGGAAGCGTTACGGTTTTTCACTTGAGGAAATCAAGGAGATGGTATTGCTGTTTGATTATGATCGTACGGGCATTCAGCAGTTGGAGCGTACGGTCGAATATGGGGAGCAAAAAATTCAAGAGATTGATGGCAAAATTGCAGAGCTTGTACAGATTAAAAAGGAGATACAGCAATTACAAGGCATGTTTACAGAAAAATTAGCGACTTTAAAGGGAGAGATGGACGATGAATAGTTCGAATTTGTTAGCACGCAATGCGCGAAAGTACCCTATGAGTGAAGCTGTTGTTTGTCAGGGCAGACGAGTGACTTATCGTGATTTAGATGAGCAAGTGACACGTCTTAGTCATGCTTTGTTAGAGCAGGGGGTCCGGCAAGGCGATAAAGTAATCATTTTTATGCCTAATGTTGTAGAGTTTGTTGTTAGCTATTTTGCTATTCAGCGTATTGGAGCTATTGTCGTTCCAGTAAATGCGAAATTTACGCTGCAAGAGGTTGAGTATGTAGCGCAGCATGCTGATGCTAAAGCTATTCTAGTACATGAGGCAATTTTTGCAGCGGTCGAAAATATCACGGTAATTCCTTTAAAAATCAAAATAGGTCAAGAGCAGGATGGTTGGCTAAACTATGAAGCTCTTATTCAACATGCAAGCATTCAAACAATTGATTGCCAGTTGAATGAAGATGATGTTTCAACGATTTTATATACTTCGGGTACAACGGGAAAACCAAAGGGTGTCTTGTTTAGCTATCGCAATATTTTAACTGTAGCGCAAATGATTGCAGTGGAAATGGAAGTAAAGCCAGAAAGTCGGATCCTTCTTATGATGCCGTTGACGCATTCAGCCCCATTACATTTATTTTTAATGGCAGGAGTATTTGTAGGCTCGACAAATGTGCTAACGCCAACATTTACACCTGATTTATTTATTGATTCAATTGAGCAGGAACGAACGACGCATTTCTTTGGCGCACCAGTTGCTTATTTGTTAACTGCCCAACTGTCAAGATTGCAAACAACTGATTTGTCATCGATGAAATGGTGGGCTTATGGTGGAGCGCCGTTATCACAAAATGAAGTTCGCCATTTACAAAAAGCTTTCAGAACAGAAAATTTAACGTGTGTTTATGGCTTAACAGAGGCTGGACCAAACGGTTCAATATTATTTGGTGAAGAGCATACAACGAAGGCGGGGAGCGTTGGTCGGCGTGCACCACTGGGAGCAGAGCTGCGTATTATTAACGACAATGGAGAAGATGTCGGTGTTGGTGACGTAGGAGAAATTGTGATATTCGGTGAGGGCAATATGCTGGGCTATTACAAGGATGATACTGCAACGAAGGCTGCATTTATAGATGGCTGGCTGAAAACAGGTGACTTAGCTCGCCTAGATGAGGAGGGCTATATTTGGATTGTCGATCGTAAAAAGGATGTCATTTTTTCAGGCGGTGTGAATGTTTATCCGAAAGAAATTGAAGATAGTATGTTGAGCTATGAGGGGATATTTGAAGTGGCTGTAGTCGGTGTGCCACATCCGGAGTGGGGAGAAACGGTGAAGGCTGTTTATGCCTCTAAAGCGGAAATTGACGAGGACGAACTTAAAACTTATTTGGAGGAGCATCTTGCTAAATATAAAGTTCCACGCATATTTGAACGTGTGGAAGCGCTACCACGAAATGCATCGGGCAAAATACTAAAACAATCCTTGAAGGGGCAAGAGGTGAGATAGCATGAAAGTTTTACAGCAGGAAGAAATGAAAACAAAAAACTTTTTTAAAGATAATGATACACTTCATAAAGTTTTAGAAATGATGCTAGATAAAGAGTTTATGGAATATGCAACACGTGAGCTAACAGATTTCGGTGAGCTTTGTGCTGGAGATATTGATGCGAGAGCCAAACATACGGATAGAGAGGGTGAACCTCGATTACAAAGGTATAATGCCTATGGTGAAGAAGTGTCAGAGATTTGGGTCAACGATGGTTATAAAAAAACAATTGAAGAGACGTACAATACCGGCATTGTTGGTTATGTGCATAAGGATATTCCGCAATTAGGTAGAAAGGGCAATTATGTTTATAGCTTTGCTCAAGGCTATATACTTTCACATGCTGAGCCAGGTTTTTACTGTCCTGTTACTTTAACAATGGCAACTGCTTATTTGCTTGATCATTATGCAAGTGATGAGGTGAAGGAGCGCTTTTTATCACATGTATGTGCAACAGGAGATACAGAGCTATATGAGGGAGCAACATTTTTAACGGAGCGACAAGGTGGCTCTGATGTTGGGGCGAATGTTGTGGAGGCAAGAAAGGACGGCAATCAGTATCGTTTATATGGGGAGAAATATTTTGCATCTAACGTAGGAATGTGTGGAGTAACCATGGTATTGGCACGCATGGAAGGGGCTCATGTAGGCTCAAAGGGCTTAACATTGTTTGCAGTTCCATGGCGAAAAGAAGATGGCACTGTTAATAACCTACGCATTCGTCGTTTAAAGGATAAACTTGGTGTTAGAGCAGTACCTTCTGGTGAAGTGGAATTTGATGGTGCGCTAGCATATGTTGTAGGTGACCCAAATAAGGGAATTTACTATATGCTAGAGGCGCTTAATTTATCAAGAATTTGCAATGCGGTTGCTTCTATCGGAATTATGCGCCGCGGCTATTTAGAGGCGAAGCATTATGTGACAAATCGTCATGCCTTCGGTAAGCCTTTAACGCAATATCCTATGATTCAGGACACACTAGGGAAATTCGCTGCAAAGCTTCATGTAGAAGTTGCCACGGTTTTTGATCTTATTCAGCTGTACGATAAAGTAACTAGTGGGCAGGGGAATAAAGAAGACATCATTTTGAATCGCTTGTATATTGCTATCATGAAAAAAGAAACGGCAGAGCAAGCTGTACACTATGCAAGTGAAGCCATTGAATTACATGGCGGAAACGGCTATATTGAAGATTTTGTTACACCTCGATTATTACGAGATGCACAGGTACTTACTGTGTGGGAGGGAACTGCGAATATTTTAGCTTTAGAGCTCATTCGTTTAGTTGAAAAGTTCCATGTGCACGAAATGTTTGTTCGTGTCATGGAAGAACGTCTAGAAAAACTAGCTGACGATCCATTAGTCGAAATTGTAGCGGAGCAATTAGCAAAACTAGATTCAACTTTGCAAACATTTAGCCGTTTAGATGATGCAACGAAAACGTTTGAGGCAAAAAAGGTCGCAGAGAAAATGGCGCATTTATATGAAAGTGTGGTAGCAGTCGAATGGGCACAAAGATTCGGCGGCAAATATGAGAAGCTAGCAGATATTTATTTGGAGAACACATGGGCATTGCGAGAAATGGGTGCACCAATGAAAACGGTACAGTATTTTTCAGATATAGTTTAACTTCTTTAAGTATGCTGGGCATAATTGATTGATTAGAAGTCGTCTCGAATGGAGGCGACTTCTTTAATTTTCATGTATAATACAATCAACTGAATATTATAAAGGTTCTTTACTTAAGTAAAGTGAAAAGGGAAATCGGTGTAATTCCGATGCGGTCCCGCCACTGTATGTGTGAGTTTTTTCAATCTGCGCCACTGAAAATTTCGGGAAGGCTTGAAAAAGCGTATGGAGCACGAGCCAGGAGACCTGCCTTTATAGAAAACACGTTATAGCCTACGAGGATAGGATGGTGGATTTTGTATATGTATTTTTGTGCAAATTTGACCCCCTCATTGTTTCATGATGAGGGGTATTTGTTTTGGAAGATGAATGTCGATAAATTTAAAAAAGTGGGCGATAAACTCACAATGTTAGTTGATAAACCCACAATGTTAGTTGATAAACCCACGATATTAGAAGATAAAAATTAAAATGCATCGATAAATCAGAAAAACAAATCGTTAAAATCTATATGCACAAATAGACTAAGGAGGATTCACATGAAGAAAATTTGGAAAATAGGATTATCAGCATTTTTAGCTCTTGGCTTGCTGGCTGCATGTAATACTAAAGAGGCGACAAATGAAAAGCCGTCATCCTCTGAGCAACAAGAGACAACAAAAGTAGATCAAGCAACATTCCCAATGAAGATAACGGATGCTACTGGTAAGGATATTACGCTAGAGGAGCCTCCTGAAAAGATTGTCTCTCTCATTCCGAGTAACACAGAAATTTTATTTGGTCTTGGCTTAAATGATGAAATAGTTGGTGTGACAGACAATGATGATTATCCAGCAGAGGCCACTAAAAAAGATAAGGTTGGCGGTATGGATTACAATGTTGAAAAAATTATTGCGTTATCGCCAGATATCGTTTTTGCACATGCATCGGGTATGGGGAATTCAAAAGGAGCAATTGAACAGCTTGAGGCTGCAGGTGTAAAAGTATTTGTTGTAGCGGATGCAAAAAACTTTAATGAAACTTACACAACGATTGAACAGCTTGGTCAAGCAACAGGCAAACTAGAAGAAGCTAAAAAAATTGTTGCAAATATGAAGGCGAAAGTTAAAGAGATTGAAACGAAACTTGACGGTGTTGAGCCAAAGAAAGTCTTTGTAGAATCTTCTGATGAGCCACAAATTTATACAACTGGAAAAGGTACATTTATGAATGAAATGCTAGAAATGATTCATGCCGAAAATGTGGCAGCAGATGTAAATGACTGGTATCAAATTGATGCTGAACAAATTATCACGAAAAATCCAGATGTCATTGTTGTGGCATATAATTATGTACCAGATATTTTAAAGAAAATTCCACAACGTGCAGGCTTTGAGACAATTACGGCAGTAAAAAATAAAGCCATAGTACAAGTAGATGAAAATATAACAAGTCGTCAAGGTCCGCGTTTAGCAGATGGTCTTGAGGAATTAGCGAAAGCCGTCTACCCTGAGGAGTTTAAATGAGTAAAACAATTGTAGCCTATGTAACAGCAATTACGCTTCTAATCATTAGCATCTGGTGTGGTGTAGCGATAGGCTCGGTTCATATTCCACTAGAAGTATTGTGGAGTAAGGCGGCTGATGAAACAGCTGCCAATATTTTATGGAAAATTCGATTACCCCGAGTCCTGCTAGCAGGGCTTGTAGGGGCGTCACTTGCAATTGCAGGGGCAGCTTTTCAAGGCTTATTAAAAAACCCTTTGGCTGATCCTTATACGTTAGGTGTTTCCTCTGGTGCATCAGTTGGCGCAGTCTTGACGATTTTTTTTAGTATATCTCTACCTGTAGTAGGCCATTTTACATTGCCGACCTTTAGTATGATAGGTGCCATATTAACGATGGTAGCTGTCATGGGCTTTGCTAGAATAGTAGACCGCTCGCTAAAAATGGAAACTCTTATTTTAACAGGGGTTATATTTAGTTCATTTTTAGGTTCCTTGATTTCATTAATGATTGCATTATCTGGTGAGGAGCTACGCCAAGTAATCGGATGGCTGCTAGGCTCAGTATCGATGCGTGGTTGGCCATACGTTCAGATGATTATCCCATTTGTAATAATTGGCTCAATTATGCTTTGGACACAAAGACGTGAGTTAAATGTTCTGTTATATGGTGAAGAGCGCGCGAAGCATTTAGGTGTCAATGTTAAGCGCAGTAAATATATTATTTTAGTGGGTGGATCAATGTTGACAGGGGCAGCGGTAGCTGTTTCTGGAACGATAGGCTTTGTTGGTTTAGTTGTGCCTCATATGACGAGAATGGTTTGGGGTTCTGATCACCGTCATTTATTGCCATTATCGTTTTTAAATGGGGCAACTTTGCTGATTATTTGTGATTTAATAGCACGAACAATTATTGTGCCAAGAGAGCTACCGATTGGTGTCATTACTGCATTTATTGGGGCGCCCGTTTTTTCCTATATTTTTTATAAGCAACGTAGAAGTAAGGGGGTACGGGCATGATTGTTGTTGAACATCTTTCCGGCGGCTATGAAGACGTACCTATCGTCCAGGATATAAGTTTTTCCGTTGAAAAAGGCAAAATACTAGGAATCTTAGGGCCGAATGGTAGCGGAAAATCCACTCTGTTAAAAGTAATAAGTGGCATATTACCAGCAACTGCAGGCACTATATTAGTAGATGATAAAAATATTAGTTCTTACAATGCTCGTGCATTAGCAAAAAAAATGGCGGTGCTACCACAATTACATGCTAATGCTTTTTCAAACAGTGTTCGGGAGGCAGTATCACTTGGACGTTATCCACATCAAACAGGCTTCTTTTCAAGCTGGACTGATCGTGATGAACAGGCAGTCCAACATGCCATGATGCAAACTGGTGTGAAACGCTATGAACGTACACCGATGGAATTTTTGTCGGGCGGTGAACAGCAAAGAGTTTTTGTAGCCCAAGCTCTTGCACAAACAGCGGAAATATTACTGCTAGACGAACCGACGAACCATCTAGATATTGCTCATCAACGTCAGATTTTAGATATGGTGCGAAAGGAAGCAATTGAAAGTGGTTTGACCGTTATTATGGTACTACATGATATGAATTTAGCTTCCCTCTATTGTGATGAATTATTATTAATGGAGGAAGGGCGGATGCGGGCATTTGGGGCGCCGCATGAAGTATTAATCGCTTCGCAAATCGAAGACGTTTATCATGCCCGAGTTGCAACTTATGCACATCCAGAAATTCCAAAGCCTCAAATTACAATGATGCCAGCCTCAGTTGAACATCAGCAGCGTGCTGTCATTACAAAAGAAAATTTCACTGTTACAGATCGTTATATTAAGCTTCAATCAGGATTTCCTTTAAAAGCTGTGTCCTCAGCTGTCCATAATCCGGGTATCGGTTGGTATGATTGTCTGTTAAATCGCTCTGTACCAATAGATTATGTTATTAGCGATGTAAAGAAAGAGGTCGCTGGATTTTTACTAAAAGAGCATTTTTCATCTACAGGTACCGTGGTCATGTTAACAGCTGTCCCAACAAATCTTGTGGCTATTAATGAATTTAAAGCTTCATTTGGCAGCGTCCTTGTTGCTGTTACGGCCGGAGTTGGCAACGCCGTTGATGTGTCTCGTACACATGAAAGACAAGATGAACCACATGTTGGTACTATAAATACGTGGGTTATTGTTAATGGTTGTTTATCAGAAGAAGCGTTTTTCCAAGCAATGATGACAGCTACCGAGGCGAAAACAAAGGCATTGCAATCGGAAAATATTCGTGATGAACTTAGTGGTACAATTGCGACAAGTACAGCTACAGATAGTTTATTGATTGCAGCGACACAAAAAGGGGAAGAAATGCTGTACGGAGGTCCCATTACTGATGTAGGCAAGATTATCGGTAAAGGTGTTTTTGAAACAACTGTGCAGGCAATAAAAAATTATCTTCATTCAGCAGAAACATCTGCTGAATGAAGATAATGCCTCCGGCGGATGTCACGGATTTTCAAAGGAATGAAAAAGGATGTTAGCCTAAAACCTTCGCATCCTGCGAAAACGGCTAACTGACCTGCATCGTGCAGGCCTGGGCACAATTCAAAATCCGGACGCAATTACGCCAAGGCGAAATTGATAAAATAATTTTAGGAGATGAGAGAAATGAAGCTTTACACAAAAACAGGCGATACGGGGAAAACAAGTCTTATCGGTGGACGCGTTGATAAAGATAGCTTACGCGTTGAAACATATGGGGCCATCGATGAATTAAATTCTTTTATTGGTAAGGCTGTCAGTGAACTAGATCGTGAGCTATTCAAGGATATTCTAATTGATTTAGAAACGATTCAGCATGAGCTTTTTGATGCGGGTGGAGACCTTGCTAACGTCATGAAGGAACGTCATTATAAGCTGGCAGAGCAGCCGATAGAAGTGTTGGAATCACGTATTGATGCATTGTCAGACGAAGCACCACCGTTACAACGCTTTATTCTGCCAGGTGGTGCGCCAGCAGCTGCAACTTTACACATTGCTCGCACAGTAGCACGTCGAGCAGAGCGTCAAATGGTAACGCTTATGAAGGAAATCGAAGACGTACCGACAATTGTACAAAAATATTTAAACCGTCTATCTGATTATTTATTTGCAGTAGCACGGGTTGTAAATCATCGATTGAATGTCGCGGATATCGAATATATTCGAAGTGGCAATGTCTTTAAAAAATAACTTGATCACCAAAAGTTGTGGATGACATTGAGCTGCGCGAGTGAAGCGGCTCATCGGACGCTCCCGGGAAAGCGCTCAGTCGGAACGGAAATCAACTTCACGTTTTTGTGATGAATTCATTTTTTTTTGTAAATACTTTTAAGATTTATCGGAACAAAATCTTATTTTATCGGAACAATTTCAGCTTTTATCGGAATGTTTTCTCGTTTTATCGGAACAATTTCAGTTTTTATCAACTAAGGGCGACTTGGGGATCAGCGAATAGATGAACGAAGGCTAAAACCATCACGTCCTGTGATAACGCCTTCGTGACCAACATCGGTGCTGTTGCTGTCGCTTCGTTGCACTACGCTTTCGCACAGAATGAACCCCTTTTGCTGCCGCTTCGTTAGCACTACGCTTTCGCGCAAAAAACATCTGTTGGCTCGAGACCCTGTAGCGGAGCGGGAATCAACCACACGTTATGGTGAGAATTAGTATTATAAAGAAAGTAAAAAAGTGGTCACTTTGAAAAATTCAGGGTGGCTTTTTTTCTTGTAAAATGTAAGAATATAAAATTATCAGAAATATTTCCGTTTTATGTTGACTGAATGCTCACTCATTTATTAGAATAGGAATATAATGATGGAATGAAGTACATTTACGTATGAGCTAGAAAATTTATCACAAAGAGAGAAAATTACGACGAACTAAAGGGGGGACCAACCATGAGTCCATTAGTAATTGCAAACATTGTTCTAACAGTCGTGGTTGTGCTTTATGCAGTAGGATTGTTCTTCTATCTGTTAAAAACACGCTATAAGTTTGTGCAATTGGGGAAAAAGGTTGAGTTTGATGAAAGTGTTAAAGAACGAGTTGGTTATCTTATGGTCAATGTACTTGGCCAAAATAAGCTATTAAAAGATCCAAAGAGTGGTTTAATTCACGTCATGTTTTTCTATGGATTTTTGATGGTGCAGCTAGGTGCCATTGATTTAATTTGGAAGGGGTTAGCACCTGGATCACATTTACCGCTTGGCGTTTTCTACAGTGTGTTCACATTCTTCCAAGAGCTTGTCGTATTAATGATTTTAGTGGCAGTTGTGTGGGCGTTTTACCGACGCTATGTTGAAAAGCTAGTACGTCTAAAACGAGGCTGGAAAAATGGTCTTGTCTTAATTTTCATTGGCGGGTTAATGGTATCTACATTACTTGCAAATGGTATGGGAATAATTTGGCATGGTGAAGAATTAACTTATACAGAGCCAGTTGCTTCTGGCATTGCTGCTATTTTTAGCTTCTTACCAGCATCAGCAGCGGCTGTTGTTTTCTATGTAATGTGGTGGGCGCACTTATTAATTCTTTTGACATTCTTAGTGTATGTACCACAATCGAAGCACTTCCACTTGATTGTAAGTCCGATCAATGTGTACATGAACCGTTTAGATCGTACAGGTACATTAACACCGATCGACTTTGAAGCATTAGAAAATGCTGAAGATGAAGAGGATATGCCGGCAATTGGTGTTGGACGTATTCAAGATTTTACACAAAAACAAATGCTAGATTTATATTCCTGTGTAGAGTGTGGACGCTGTACAAATATGTGTCCAGCATCAGGAACAGGGAAAATGCTATCACCAATGGATTTAATCGTGAAGCTTCGTGATCATTTAACATTTACAGGTGCTGTTGTAACAAAGCAAAAGCCTTGGGTTCCTTATCAATTCTTCGCTAATACAAAGGGGAATCAGTTAGCGATGGCAGCTGGCGCAGAGGGGGCAGTCATTGAAGATATCTACAACCCTTCTTTAATTGGCGATGTTATTACAGAATCAGAGATTTGGGCATGTACAACTTGTCGTAACTGTGAGGATCAATGTCCTGTTATGAACGAGCATGTTGATAAAATTATTGATTTACGTCGTTACTTAACAATGACTGAAGGAAAAGTAAACCCTGATGCACAACGCGCGATGACGAATATCGAGCGTCAAGGTAATCCTTGGGGCTTAAACCGTAAAGAAAAAGAAAATTGGCGTGACCTAGATCCAACAATTCATATTCCGACAGTAAAAGAGCTGAAGAAGTCAGGCGAGGAAATGGAATATTTATTCTGGGTAGGTTCAATGGGTGCGTTTGATAACCGCTCGCAAAAAATTGCATTAGCTTTCTGTCGTTTATTAAACGAAGCAGGCGTGAAGTTTGCGATTTTAGGAAATAAAGAGAAAAACTCAGGGGACACTCCTCGTCGTTTAGGAAATGAGTTCTTATTCCAAGAGCTGGCAACAGCAAATATCGATGAATTTGAGAAAAACGACGTGAAGAAAATCGTTACGATTGACCCGCACGCATACAATATCTTTAAAAATGAATACCAAGACTTTGGCTGGAAGGGCGAGGTCTACCATCATACTGAACTATTGAATCAATTGATTGATGAAAATCGTCTGGCGTTAAATTTCGAAGTTCATGAAACGATTGTTTTCCACGATTCTTGTTATTTAGGTCGTTATAACGATGTTTATGATGCACCACGCGAGATATTACGTGGCATCCCAGGTGTTAAGCTTGTGGAAATGGAGCGTAATCGTGAAACGGCAATGTGCTGTGGTGCAGGTGGCGGTTTAATGTGGATGGAAGAGCATGTCGGCAACCGTATTAACGTAGCACGAACAGAACAAGCTTTAGCGACTGATGCATCCGTTATCTCTTCTGGATGTCCTTACTGCTTAACAATGCTTGAGGATGGTACAAAGGCAAAAGAGGTTGAGGATTCAATCGGTACATTTGATGTTGCAGAACTATTAGAGCGTTCTGTATTTGGTGAAAAAGTGAAAGCTGTCGAGGAATCTGTTGAAGAAGCAGCAGATGTAATGGTTGAAGAAGTAGTTGCTTCTGTGGACAGTGTCGAACAAAACGAGAATGCGGAAACTAACGCAGAAAAATGATGTTTATTGCAGAAATATTTCGGTTATCTGAAAAATATAAATTGCACAATAAATAATTGTTTTGTAGAATAAGATTAAATGGAGATGGGAGTTGAACTATAAACTCCCATTTTTCATCGCAAGAGGTCGAGCGAGCGTTCAGTCAACGCAGGTGCTCTAATACTTCTTCTAGAACGTAAAACAAAAGGGGTGTTTTACTTGAATAGAGCTGTAATTTTAGCAGGAGCAAGAACTGCATTTGGTAAGTTTGGTGGTTCATTATCAGCATTAAGCGCAAGTGATCTAGGTGCAATCGCCATAAAAGGGGCACTTGAGAAAGCGAATATTTCGCCTGATGAAGTGAACGAAGTAATTTTAGGCTCCGTTTTACAAGGGGGGCAGGGCCAAATTCCTTCAAGGCAGGCTGCGATCAAAGCAAGTTTACCAATAGCAGTGAAAACAGAAACGATTAACAAGGTTTGTGCTTCAGGGATGCGTGCTGTAACACTAGCAGATCAGCTAATTCGATTAGGGGACGAAGAAGTAATTATCGCTGGTGGTATGGAGTCCATGTCAAATGCACCGTATTATTTACAAAATGGTCGAACAGGGTTACGCATGGGCGACTCAACAATGGTGGATGGCATGCTATATGATGGCTTAACATGTGCTTTTAATAAGGCAAGGCCGCATATGGGAAGCTACGGTAATGTAACTGCTAAAGAATATTCGTTAAGCCGTGAGGAGCAGGATGCTTGGTCTGTTCGCAGTCATGAACGTGCACTTGCAGCAATTGAAAAAGGTTACTTTGCTGAAGAAATCGTGCCTGTGGAAATTCCACAACGTAAGGGAGAACCGCTTCAAGTCAATACAGACGAGGCACCAAGAGCTGGTACGTCAATGGAGGTACTTGCAAAACTCAAACCAGCCTTTGACAAGGATGGAACAATTACAGCAGGTAATGCACCTGGCGTTAATGATGGTGCATGTGCCCTAGTAGTAATGAGTGAGGAACGTGCAATTCGTGAAGGCAGAGAGCCACTTGCTTTTATTATCGGTCACGCAGAGATTGCTATTGAGCCAGAGAACTTCCCGCAAACACCAGGGCTTGTCATTAACAAATTACTGAAAAAGACGGGGAAATCATTAGCTGACATTGAATTAATCGAAATCAATGAAGCATTTGCAGCGGTAGCTCTTGTCAGCAAGCAGTTGGCGGATTTAGATGCTGAAAAGGTCAATGTTAACGGTGGTGCAGTTGCACTAGGTCATCCAATCGGAGCATCTGGAGCACGTATTATTTTAACGCTTGCTCATGAATTAAAGCGCCGAGGCGGTGGTATCGGAATTGCTGCTATCTGCTCAGGTGGAGGGCAAGGCGATGCAATTATGATTGAAGTACCGAAAACAGGGGGACACGAATGATGGGAATTCAAAAAGTAATGGTTATTGGCGCTGGGCAAATGGGCTCCGGCATTGCACAAGTTTGTGCACAAGCTGGTTATGATGTCAAACTGAACGACATGAAGCAAGAATTTTTCGAACGCGGTTTAGGAGTAATTACGAAAAACCTGACACGTGATGTCGAAAAGGGTCGTAAAACTGAGGATGAAAAGGTGGCCATTCTAGGTCGTATTAGTATGTCACTAGATTTACAGGATGCTAGTGACGTAGATATTATCATCGAGGCAGCAGTGGAAAATATGGAAATAAAGCAATCCATCTTTAAGCAAATTGATCAGATTGCACCGGCACATGCCATTTTAGCTACGAATACATCATCTTTACCAATTACGGAAATTGCAGCTGTAACAAATCGTCCAGAGCAAGTGATTGGTATGCACTTTATGAATCCGGTACCTGTTATGAAGCTAGTAGAAATTATTAGAGGGTTAGCAACAAGTGATGAAGTCTACAAAGCGGTTGAAGAAATGACAGTAAAATTATCGAAAACTCCAGTGGAAGTAAATGACTTCCCAGGCTTTATTTCGAATCGTATTTTATTACCGATGATTAATGAAGCGATCTACGCATTATATGAGGGTGTAGCATCGAAAGAAGCTATTGATGATGTGATGAAACTCGGAATGAATCATCCGATGGGGCCATTAACATTGGCAGACTTTATTGGTCTGGATACATGTCTATCCATCATGGAGATTTTACATGAGGGCTTAGGTGATAGTAAATATAGACCTTGTCCATTGCTTCGTAAATATGTGGCAGCTGGATGGCTAGGTAAAAAATCTGGAAGAGGTTTTTACGTTTATGAATAATCCTATGGGGATGGGACGATTCAAACGAAGTGTACTGCAACGGGACAACGTACAGGGGTGACATTATAGATGCATTTACAATTTACAGATGAACAAATAATGATGCGTGATATGGTTCGTAATTTTGCTCAGGATAAAATTGAACCATGGGTAGAACGTATGGAGGCAGGAGAGTTCCCTCGTGAGCTCCTTGCACAAATGGGAGAATTAGGTTTAATGGGGATTACGACGCCTGAGGAATTAGGCGGCTCAGCGATGGATTTTACATCGTACATAATTGCTATCAATGAACTATCGAAGGTTAGCGCAGTAATGGGGGTTATTTTATCTGTGCATACCTCGGTTGGAACAAATCCCATTATTTATTTCGGCAACGATGAACAGAAGAAACGTTATGTTCCAAAGCTTGCTGCAGGTGAATATTTAGGGGCATTTTGTTTAACAGAGCCTAGCGCGGGTTCAGATGCTGGCTCTTTGCAATCTAAAGCGGTGCGAGATGGAGATGACTATGTCATCAACGGCTCCAAGGTGTTTATTACAAACGGTGGAGAAGCAGATGTTTATATTGTCTTTGCCTCAACGAATCCTACTGAAAAAACACGTGGTATTTCAGCGTTTATTGTTGAAAAAGGAACACCGGGCTTAATCATAGGTAAAGATGAACATAAAATGGGCTTACACGGCTCACGTACAGTTCAACTAACATTCGACAACTGTCGCATTCCGGCCACGAACCTTCTTGGGGAGGAAGGGGAAGGCTTTAAAATTGCAATGGCCAACTTAGATGTAGGACGTATTGGAATTGCAGCACAAGCTCTAGGCATTGCTGAAGCGGCACTAGAGGCAGCTACTGCATATGCAAAAGAACGTGTTCAATTTGGAAAGCCTATAACAACGCAACAAGGTGTTGGCTTCAAACTTGCTGATATGGCGACTGCTGTAGAAGCAGCAAAATTACTAGTCTATCGGGCAGCGGATTTACGCACAAAAGGGTTACCGTGTGGAGCCGAGGCCGCGATGGCGAAACTTTTTGCCTCTCGTACGGCAGTGCAAACAGCGATAGACGCTATACAAATTTTTGGTGGCTATGGCTATACAAAAGACTATCCAGTAGAGCGTTATTTCCGAGATGCAAAAGTGACCGAAATATACGAAGGTACAAGTGAAATTCAAAAGCTAGTCATTGGTAAATATTTACTTAAATAAGGTCTGATGTTATGTTGCAATGTTGATATTCTTCAAGGAAAAAGCTCGGGTACTGATCAGTTTCCCGAAGCGATAACCCAGAAACATTATCAAAAATTGAAATCAACAATCAAAGCACTAACAAACTCTAACGAAAAAGGGGAAATGGACAATGAACTTTCAATTATCAGAAGAGCATGAACAATTACGCGAAATGATTCGTGATTTTGCTATTAATGAAGTAGCACCAACAGCAGCTGAACGTGACGAGAACGAAGAGTTTGACCGTGCAATTTTTGATAAAATGGCGGAGCTAGGCTTAACAGGTATTCCATGGCCAGAAGAATACGGCGGTGCAGGTTTTGATTATCTTGCATATGTCATTGCTGTAGAGGAGTTATCACGTGTATGTGCATCAACAGGGGTTACTTTATCAGCACATACTTCACTTGCTGGTTGGCCGATTTATAAATTCGGTACGGAAGAACAAAAACAAAAATATCTTCGTCCAATGGCGGAAGGTAAACATATCGGTGCATATGGCTTAACAGAGCCAGGATCAGGCTCTGATGCTGGTGGCATGAGAACATATGCAAAACGTGATGGCGATGATTATATTTTAAACGGCTCGAAGATTTTCATTACCAATGGTGGAGTAGCAGATACATATGTTGTATTTGCAGTCACAGATCCAGAAGCTAAAAATGGCACAACTGCTTTTATCGTTGAAGCTGGCTTTGAAGGTTTCTCGGTAGGGAAGAAGGAGAAAAAACTAGGAATTCGTTCATCTCCAACAACTGAAATTATTTTTGATAACTGTCGCGTTCCGAAAGAAAATATGCTTGGAGCTGAGGGAGAAGGCTTCAAAATTGCGATGACAACACTTGATGGAGGACGTAATGGTATTGCGGCACAAGCTGTAGGAATTGCACAAGGGGCTTTGGATGCAGCAGTTGAATACGGTAAAGAGCGTGTGCAGTTTGGTAAACCGATTACTGCCAACCAAGGTGTATCCTTTAAACTAGCGGATATGGCAACTCAAATTGAAGCATCTCGACTGCTTACATACCAAGCGGCTTGGTTGGAATCGAATGGTCTACCTTATGGTAAAGCATCTGCAATGGCAAAATTAATGGCTGGCGATACTGCGATGAATGTAACGACTGAGGCGGTTCAAGTCTTTGGTGGATATGGTTATACGAAGGATTATCCAGTTGAGCGCTTCATGCGTGATGCAAAAATCACACAAATTTATGAAGGTACACAAGAGATTCAACGACTTGTTATCTCTCGTATGTTGACAAAGTAACGTATGACAGAAAGAGATAAAAGACCCCAAGTACAGTCAACGGTAAAAGATGAAAATCTCATCGCCATTCGTCGAGAACAAATGATAGAGGGAGCCATTAAATTATTTAAAGAAAAAGGTTTTCATCGTGCTACCACGAGAGAAATCGCAAAAGCTGCAGGCTTTAGTATCGGAACATTATATGAATATATTCGTACCAAGGAAGACGTCCTTTACCTTGTATGTGATAGCATTTATCACCATGCGATGGAGCGACTTTCAAGTTATGAGATAAAGGCAGGAACTATAGAAGAGTTAAAGGAAATGATTCGAGAGTATTTCTTGCAAATTGATAGTATGGTTGATGAGATGACAATCATGTATCAGGAAACTAAATCATTGTCCAAAGAAGCACAGCGTTATGTATTTAGTAAAGAGTTTGAAATGGTTGGTACTTTTGAGCGATTACTACAACGCTGTGTGCAATCGGGTGAAATAACGATGACGGATAAACAAATTCACTTGGCAGC
Organism: Lysinibacillus xylanilyticus; assembly: GCF_001183605.1. Lineage (GTDB taxonomy): Bacteria > Bacillota > Bacilli > Bacillales_A > Planococcaceae > Lysinibacillus > Lysinibacillus xylanilyticus. The sequence goes on from NZ_LFXJ01000010.1 coordinate 156,193, forward strand.
AAATAACTTAGTCGTTTCTGGACAAAGCTGGGCATTCCGTAAATGGGCGCTCCATCGTCAGCACTCTATTGACGAATTTATTGAAATGCAAATAACATTGTTTATTTCAGGCATAAAGGGGTTCTAATAAGTTCCGTAAAGGGGTTGTCGGTAATTGCATAGAGCGACATTGCAATTACCGACTTTTTTTATCTTCATTAAGAAGTTAACTCCACCTTTGAAGGTGATGAGATGATTTCGGAAGTGGTTCCTTTCCAGGGGAAGTTGGCGATGACATTTGTTAAAAACGTATGCCATGTAAATTAGTTGATTGAAGTGGAGACTGGGCGACTCCTTGGGGATCAGCGTCACAGATGAGACCCTGCAGCGAAGCGAAGCGGCTCATCGGACGCCCCCAGGAAAGCGCCCAGTCGGAACGAAAATCAACCACACGTTATGATGATGAGTCAATAAAGAACATTAAGGGGAGAAAGTGGGGATTTCATATGACAAAGGTAGAAGTATATCGTCCAAAAAATCACGTACGTTTTGTAACAGCATCGAGTCTTTTTGATGGACATGATGCTTCGGTTAACATTATGCGACGTATTTTACAATCAAGCGGTGTAGAGGTAATCCATTTAGGACATAACCGCTCCGTGGAAGAAGTCGTAAATGCTGCGATTCAAGAGGATGCTCAAGGCATTGCGGTATCTTCTTATCAAGGCGGGCATATGGAATACTTTAAATATATGTATGATTTGCTGCGTGAAAAAGGGGCACCACATATTAAAATTTATGGTGGTGGTGGCGGTGTTATTTTACCGCGTGAAATTAAAGAGTTACATGCTTACGGGATTGCAGGGATTTTCTCGCCAGAGGATGGTCGTGTCTTAGGATTACAAGGGATGATTAATGAGAAAATTAAAGGGACTGATTTCCCAACAGCTACAGGTAGCTATCAAGAAAAGCTTGATGCTCTAACGACAGAAACACCAGAAATATTAGCAAATTTAATAACTGCTGCTGAGTCGAATGATGATGAAGAAACGAAAAAGATGCTAGAAGAAGCTGGCAAACGCTCAAAAGTGACACCTGTATTAGGTATTACAGGAACAGGTGGTGCAGGTAAATCTTCCTTAACAGATGAATTAATTCGTCGTTTCTTAAAGGAGTTTCCTGATAAACGCGTAGCTATTCTTTCTGTCGATCCGACAAAGCAAAAAACAGGTGGCGCTTTACTTGGTGACCGTATTCGTATGAATGCGATTTTCAATAATCGAGTATATATGCGTAGTTTAGCAACACGTGGATCCCGTACAGAGCTTACTGCTTCAATTGGGGACGTGCTAGATGTAGTGCGTGTAGCGGGCTATGATTTAATCATTGTAGAAACAAGTGGTATTGGTCAAGGTGATGCGGAAATTACAAAATATACTGATCTATCCATGTACGTGATGACAAGTGAGTTTGGTGCTCCAACTCAACTTGAAAAAATTGACATGATTGATTTTGCGGATGTTATTGCTATTAATAAATTTGAACGTAAAGGCTCTGAAGATGCGCTACGTCAAGTACAAAAGCAATATCAACGTTCACGAGAACTTTGGGATGAATCAATTGATAATATGCCTGTGTACGGTACGATTGCCAGTCAGTTTAATGATAAAGGAACGAATGCTTTATTTGCTGCATTAGTAAATATCATTAATACGAAGACGGGAAGTACTTGGGAAACAGGCTATGAGCAATTTGCGAAAACTCAAAAACAAGATGTTATCATTCCAAACGATCGTCGTTATTATTTACGAGAGCTAACAGATACTGTGCGTGGCTATCATAAAAAATCAGAGCAGCAGGTGGAATTTGCTCGCCGTCTATTCCAATTAGAAGGAGCTATTGAAGCAGTTAAAGAAAAAGCTCCAAATGATGCACTTATCACATCTCTCACTTCTTTAGCGGAAGGTGTTAGAGATGAATTAACGGCTGAGTCTAAACGTATATTAGATAATTGGCATGCTTTAAAAGAAGCTTATGCTGGAGATGAATTTGTCACGAAAGTTCGTGATAAGGAAATTCGAACAATTTTAAAGACAACAAGTCTTTCTGGTACAAAAATTCCTAAAGTTGCCTTGCCGAAATTCGTAGATTATGGTGAAATTTTACGCTGGGTTTATAAAGAAAATGTACCTGGTGAATTCCCGTATACAGCGGGAGTATTCCAATTTAAACGTGAAGGTGAAGATCCGAAGCGACAATTTGCTGGCGAGGGAACGCCTGAGCGTACGAATAAACGATTCCATTATTTATCGAAGGATGATGATGCAAAACGTTTATCAACAGCATTTGACTCTGTAACGTTGTACGGTGAGGATCCAGACTACCGACCAGATATTTATGGAAAGGTTGGAGAATCGGGTGTATCTATTTGTACGCTAGAGGATATGAAAAAGCTTTATGCAGGCTTTGATCTATGTGCACCATCAACTTCAGTATCGATGACAATTAACGGCCCAGCACCGGTTATTTTGGCGATGTTCATGAATACGGCTATTGATCAGCAAGTGAAACTACGTGAGGAAGAACTTGGCCGACCTTTGACAGTTGAAGAATTTACGGAGACACGAGAGAAAACATTACAGGTTGTACGTGGAACTGTGCAAGCAGATATTTTAAAAGAAGATCAAGGGCAAAATACATGTATCTTCTCAACAGAGTTTGCGTTACGAATGATGGGAGATATTCAGCAATACTTTATTGATCATAAAGTTCGTAATTATTACTCAGTATCTATTTCTGGTTACCATATTGCCGAAGCTGGTGCGAACCCAATATCTCAGTTGGCCTTTACATTAGCAAATGGCTTCACATATGTGGAATATTATTTAAGCCGAGGAATGAATATTGACGACTTTGCGCCAAATCTATCATTCTTCTTCTCTAACGGACTAGATCCAGAGTACACAGTTATTGGACGTGTAGCCCGTCGTATTTGGGCAGTTGTAATGCGTGATAAGTACGGTGCCAATGAACGAGCACAAAAATTAAAATATCATATCCAAACATCTGGACGCAGTTTGCATGCACAGGAGATTGATTTTAATGATATCCGCACAACGTTACAGGCATTAATGGCATTACAGGATAACTGTAATTCATTGCATACAAATGCATACGACGAGGCAATTACAACGCCTACGGAAGAATCTGTACGTCGTGCAATGGCTATTCAAATGATTATTACGAAGGAACATGGCTTAGCGAAAAACGAAAATCCATTACAAGGGGCGTTTATCGTAGAAGAGTTAACAGACCTTGTAGAAGAAGCTGTACTAGAAGAGTTTGATCGTATCAATGATCGTGGTGGTGTGCTAGGTGCAATGGAAACACAATATCAACGTGGTAAGATTCAAGAGGAATCCATGTACTACGAGATGCTAAAGCATTCAGGTGAGCTACCAATCATTGGTGTGAACACATACTTAAATCCGAATCCACCTTCAGAAGATGAAATTAACAATATGGAGATTGCGCGTGCATCAACTGAAGAAAAAGAGACGCAAATTCATAACTTACATGCCTTTTGGAAGCAACATGAAGGGGAGAACGAAGCTGCCCTTGCTCGTTTACAACAAGTAGCTGTAAACAACGGTAATATTTTTGCGGAGCTTATGGAAACCGTAAAAGTCGCTAGCTTAGGACAGATCACAAATGCTTTATATGAGGTTGGCGGACAATATCGTCGTAATATGTAACTTGTAAACATGTAAATTTGCTTGTTGTATAACATTTATTCTATTTTGTGCAAAATGTTTGTGAAGTTTTAAGTGTCTAGTCTTAGGATTAGGCACTTCTTTTTATTTCCGTTATAATAGAAATGTAAAAAAAAGGGGAGGCGCAGTAGAATGATGAAATCGGCTATTAACTACATCATTATCTTAGCTTTGGTGGTAGGAGTTATTTTCCTGTATGATAAGCAAATTGGCGCTGTTCCTTTACTATTATTATCTGTCTTTTTGTTTTACTTAGGGATAAAAAAAATGCGTGATATAAAAAACAGTAATTGAAGCTAGCAAAGAGGATAAAACTTTGTATATAATGGGTATTATGCTTATGATATGGAAAGTTACTTTTGTGCGGCCTTTTTTGCTGCGCTCCGAAAATAAAGCTATTTAAATTTTAAAACGTCCATTGTGATGAGGGAAAGGAAGTGCACGAATGAATTTTCGTGAAATGACAAAAGAACAATTAACGGAAGAGTCGTTAATTAACTTAGCTTATGCAATTTTAAGTGAAAAACGTGCCTCAGTGTCATTTAATGACTTATTAACAATTATTCAAGAGTTTGTGGGCTATAGTGATGAAGAAATGAAAGCCCGCCTACTACAATTTTACACAGATATAAATGTAGATGGCCGCTTCTTATTTAATCAGGAAACTGGCTGGGGCTTACGTGAATGGTATAAAGTTGAACAGATTGAGGAAGAAACAGCTCCATCTGTTAAAACTCATAAGAAAAAATCTAAAGCTGCCGCTGAAGATGAAGATGATTTAGATGAAGATCTAGAAGAAGAAGATATTGACTTCGATGAAGATTATGAAGAATTCGTTGAAGACGAAGAAGATATAGAAGAAGAAGAAGAAGAAGATAAAGAAGACATCGATTTTGATGAAGAAGATATCGAGGACATCGAAGAAGAAATCGACGAGGACTTTATTGATGAGGATGAAGAGGAATTTGAAGAAGAGGATGAAGCCTAAGATAATTACTCTTTGAAATTTTCTTACTTTTATCCTTGTAGTAAAAAATCTTGACTTCTATCACGGTTCCGTTTAATCTTTTACTTGGGCTCCTTAATTAAAGGAGAAAGACCGTGTATGTAATACGCTCCCCCTGCAAACCTATGCAGGAGGAGCGTTTTTTTATTTTTTAACTATATTCAGTCAAGTTCTCCCATGTTTATAGCTACGGAATGAATATAAATGCTCTAAATTATTCATGATGTATAATAATCGGTGACTGAGTATACGTTAGGATGGATTTTTTTTAGGAAAGTAGAAAAGAGATAGAAACGATTACAGCTTCGAATCGACTACAATTTTGTAGGCATTCTCGGCTTTTCTTATTTTTAGGATAAGAAATATCAATTTTCTTAGGCCGTAGAGACATTTGCACCAATGCTCAAGATTACTTAGCTTAGGACGTGAATGCACTTTTCTTACTAGTAATTTCTAGAACAACATAAGGAGGAATTTTTTCATGACGAAGTATATTTTTGTAACAGGTGGGGTTGTTTCATCACTTGGAAAAGGGATTGTAGCAGCATCTCTAGGTCGTTTATTGAAAAATCGTGGATTAGAAGTAACGATTCAAAAGTTTGACCCATATATCAATATTGACCCAGGTACAATGAGTCCTTATCAACATGGTGAGGTTTTCGTAACAGATGATGGCGCAGAAGCTGACTTAGACTTAGGTCACTACGAACGTTTCATTGATATTAACCTAGGAAAACATTCTACAGTAACTTCAGGGCGTGTTTATCAGTCTGTATTACAAAAAGAACGCCGCGGTGATTATAACGGTGGAACAGTACAAGTAATTCCTCACATTACAAATGAAATCAAAGATCGTATTCAACGAGCTGGTCGCGAAACAAATGCTGACGTAGTAATTACAGAAGTAGGCGGAACAGTTGGGGATATTGAGTCATTGCCATTCCTTGAAGCAATTCGTCAAATGAAAACGAATTTAGGTCATAACAATGTGATGTATGTTCACTGTACGCTTATTCCTTATATTAAAGCTGCGGGTGAGCTAAAAACAAAACCAACTCAGCATTCCGTAAAAGAATTACGTTCTTTAGGTATTCAACCAAATATTATCGTTGTACGCACAGAGCAAGAAGTGCCTCAAGATATGAAAGAAAAATTAGCTTTATTCTGTGATGTTCAGCCACACGAAATTATTGAATCTCGCGATGCAGAACATTTATATGAAGTACCTCTAAACCTTCATGCACAAGATATTGATGATATCGTACTTGACCATTTTGGCATTGAAGCACCAGAGGCTGATATGGAAGAATGGCGCGAGCTTGTAGCAAAAGTGAAGAGCTTACCAAATAAACGAAAAGTAGCATTAGTAGGTAAATATGTAGAACTACAAGATGCTTACATTTCTGTTGTAGAGGCATTAAAGCATGCAGGCTATGCATTTAATTCTGATATTGAGATTGACTGGATCAATGCAGAACATGTGGATGCTGAAAATGTTGTTTCATTATTAAAAGGTGCTGACGCAATTTTAGTTCCAGGTGGCTTCGGTGATCGTGGAGTTGAAGGGAAAATTTTAGCGACACAATACGCTCGTGAAAATAATGTTCCATTCTTAGGTATTTGTCTAGGTATGCAACTTGCAACAGTGGAGTTTGCTCGTAACGTACTTGGTTTAAAAGGAGCGCATTCTACAGAACTTGATCCAAAAACGGAATATCCTATTATTGATTTCCTACCAGATCAAAACGACAGTGTAGACATCGGTGGTACATTACGTTTAGGTCTATATCCATGTAAGTTAAAAGAAGGCTCAAAAGCAAGCCAAGCTTATGGTCAAGAGCTTGTTTATGAGCGCCACCGCCATCGTTATGAATTTAACAATGAATATCGTGAAGCGATGGAAGCTGAAGGTCTTGTCTTCTCAGGTACAAGTCCTGACGGTAAATTAGTGGAAATTATCGAGTTAACAGAAAATAATTTCTTTGTAGCATGTCAATTCCATCCTGAGTTAGTATCACGTCCAAACCGTCCACAGCCATTGTTCCGTGATTTCATTGGAGCAACATTCAAATAATGAAAAAAGAGTTGTCTCAAGTGTGAGACAACTCTTTTTTATCTTCATTCAGCAAATGTAATGACTATTGAATGGAGACAGCGGTTTTTTTTCTTCTGCGCGACAGCTACAATGTTTATCTGCGCGAAAGCAAAGCGACAGCGGCAATTACACCAATGTGAAGTTGATAGAATCTACAACTCTTCGTCATCAAGGCCAAGCATTTCATCATACGCAATTTTTACTGCTTCATAAACAAAAAGGGCAGCAATAGCATGTGGCACGACTATGCGCTTGCCTAAATCGTTCGGTAATAAGCCACCTCGTATGCGTGTTGAAATATACGTATACGCTAAATCTGCTAGTGGGTTTTCGGAATTAGCAACTTCGCTAGCAACTGCTGCAAATGGAATAAACTGATTATTTAATTGCTGTGCTAAGGCTAATGCATCCTCATCGTGTGCACTACGTGTGAAAATGCATACACGATCAGCTTCTGTGATAACTGTATCTTTTGTCCAAGGGACTACCTTAGTGAAACGTTCCACAGCTTGACATGCATTTAATTCGACAACTTGCATTTCACCAAAGCATGCTAAATAGACATTGCCCTCACCAATACCTGCTTGAGCAAGTAATCGTGCTGTTTCTTCAATAGCTTCCTCTTCATTTTGTGTTATTCTTTGTAATAATCCACTCAATTGTGTTGTTAGAATTTTTGACATGATCCCACCTCAATCAATATTATAGGTTTGTAAAGAGCATAAAGCAAAAGCAGATAATTTATAATACTAGAAGGTATTAAAGGGTTAAAGGAGAATAATACATAATATAGGAAGTTTTACGCAAGGATAAAAACTCAGAAAGGGCGGAATGAGATGTGAAACGATTACTAATTGTCGATGATCAACCAGGAATTCGTTTACTTTTAAATGAAGTGTTGAAAAAGGAAGGGTATGTTACATATTTAGCAGCAAATGGTATGGAAGCACTGAAATATGCTGAGGAGGAAATGGATTGTGTCTTATTAGACATGAAAATTCCAGGGATGGATGGCATAGAAATTTTAAGGCGCTTAAAAGAGAAGTGGCCACAACTCCCAGTATTCATGATGACTGCATATGGTGAATTGGAAGTTGTGCAGGAGGCATTAGATTTAGGAGCAATTCGATACTTTACTAAGCCTTTCGATATTTTTGAAGTGCGTGATGAAGTTAATAAAGCATTAAATGTTTAGATGAACAGGCAGTGGTCAACACCGCCTGTTTTTCATGGTTGATATAAGATTTGTAGTATTTTTCTACCGTTTCATATTCACATACCGCCAAAATATATGGCTCATCATCATGACGTGAAGTTGATTTCCGTTCCGACTGGGCGCGTCCGATGAGCCGGTGAAAACTACACTACGGCACTGCCGCTCTGTGCCACTCCGCTTACGTGCGGAAAAGAAGACGCTGCCACTGCGTTGCACTTCGCTTTCGCGTAACCCTCGTTTCGTTTCACTGCACTACGGTTTGACGCTGTCGCTGCGTTACACTCCGCTTTCGCGTCGAAAATAACAGCCCCCGCTTTTCAGGGGCTGAACCTTCGTTTCGTCTCACTGCACTGCGGTTTGACGCTGTCGCTGCGTTACCCTCCGCTTTCGCGTAGAAAATAACAGCCCCCGCTTTTCAGGGGCTGAACCTTCGTTTCGTTTCACTGCACTGCGGTTTGACGCTGTCGCTGCGTTACACTCTGCTTTCGCGTAGCAAATAACAGCCCCCGCTTTTCAGGGGCTGAACCGTCGTTTCGTTTCACTGCACTGCGGTTTGACGCTGTCGCTGCGTTACCCTCCGCTTTCGCGTAGAAAATAACAGCCCCCGCTTTTCAGGGGCTGTTATTTTTGCTATGATTGAATAGCATATCTATGTAGAAAGATTAGTCCTAAGAGGAGGATTTTTAGTATGGCATTAGTATCTATGAAAGAGATGTTAATTAAAGCAAAAGCAGAAGGTTATGCGGTTGGTCAGTTCAACATCAACAACCTTGAGTGGACTCAAGCAATTTTACAAGCGGCTGAAGAAGAAAAATCTCCAGTTATTCTAGGCGTATCTGAAGGCGCAGGTAAATATATGGGCGGATTCATCTCCGTTGTACACATAGTAAAAGGTTTGATGGAATCTTATGGCACTACAGTACCTGTGGCTATTCATCTTGACCATGGTTCAAGCTTTGAAAAATGTAAAGAAGCAATTGATGCAGGATTTACTTCCGTTATGATTGATGCATCTCATCATCCATTCGAGGAAAATGTTGCGACTACTTCAAAAGTAGTTGAGTACGCTCATTCGAAAGGTGTTTCTGTTGAAGCTGAGCTTGGTACAGTTGGTGGTGACGAGGATGGCGTAATCGGTGGTATTATGTACGCTGATCCAGAAGAATGCCGTAAAATGGTTGAACTAACAGATATCGATTGCTTAGCACCAGCACTTGGCTCTGTACATGGTCCTTACAAAGGAGAACCAAATTTAGGTTTTAAAGAAATGGAAGAAATCTCTAAATTAGCAGATCTACCATTAGTATTACATGGTGGTACAGGGATTCCAACAAAAGATATCCAACGCTCAATTTCATTAGGTACAGCAAAAATTAACGTTAATACTGAAAATCAAATTGCTGCTACAAAAGTAATCCGTGAAGTTCTTGATAATGATAAAGTTGTTTATGACCCTCGTAAATTCCTTGCTCCAGCACGTGAAGCGATTAAAACAACAGTTATCGGGAAAATCCGTGAATTTGGTAGTGCGCAAAAAGCATAATTTTTGTATCTAAATGCTACAAAAACACAGATGAATACACATAATAAGAGAAGTGTTGATGCTTTTGTCGACCTTCTCTTGTTTTTGAAATAAAAAATTTTTGGCAAAAATTCAAATATAAGGCTTAACACCAAAAGTTGGGGATGGCATTTGCGTTAAAACGTATGTAATGTATAGTAGTTGATTTCCACTCCGACTGAACGACCCTAGGAAGGCGCTTATTCGGAACGGAAATTAACCCAACGTTATGGTAATGAGTCAAAACATTAATCAGGAGGTAATATTATGAAATTTTTCATTGATACAGCAAACTTTGAAGAGATTAAAGAAGCACACGCATGGGGTATTTTATCAGGTGTTACTACAAACCCATCGTTAGTTGCTAAAGAAGAGAACGTTTCTTTCCATGATCGACTTCGTGAAATTACAGAGCTTGTAGATGGCTCAGTGAGTGGGGAAGTAATTGCTCTAGATGCAGAAGGTATGATTAAAGAAGGCTTAGAATTGGCTGCAATTGCTCCGAATATTACAGTTAAATTGCCAATGACTCCAGCTGGCTTAGAGGCATGTCGCTTCTTTGCAGACAAAGGTATTAAAACGAACGTAACATTAATCTTCAGTGCAAACCAAGCATTGATGGCTGCTCGTGCGGGTGCTACATATGTATCACCATTTATCGGTCGTCTAGATGATATGGGTCAAAACGGTGTAGAACTAATTGAAACGATTGCAGATATTTTCACAATTCATAATATCGATACGCAAATTATTGCTGCATCTATTCGTCATCCACAGCATGTAACAGCAGCGGCACTTGCTGGTGCACATATTGCAACTACTCCTTTTAAAGTATTAAAGCAACTTTTCCATCACCCATTAACGGAAAAAGGAATTGAAGGATTTTTAACGGATTGGAATAAGAGAAAAGGCAAATAATAAGATTATATAGTGAGCCAATTCAGAAAAAATTACTTTCCAATCATGAGGGAGAACGCGAAATGGATGTTTATAAAATTGCAGGCGAAAATCGTCTAAAGGGTACAATAAAAGTTAGTGGTGCAAAAAATAGTGCAGTCGCCTTAATTCCAGCATCAATTTTGGCGAACTCTCCAGTGACAATTGGAGGGATACCAGAAATTTCTGATGCATGGACGTTAAAGGCATTATTAGAGGAAATCGGTGGAGAAGTTTCATTTGAGGATGGAATAATGACCATTAATCCGACAGATATGATTGCTTTGCCATTACCAAACGGCAACGTGAAAAAGCTTCGTGCTTCCTATTACTTAATGGGAGCGATGCTTGGTCGCTTTAAAAAAGCTGTTATTGGTTTACCAGGAGGCTGTTTCTTAGGGCCGCGTCCTATTGACCAGCATATAAAAGGCTTTGAGGCATTAGGTGCGAAAATCACTAATGAGCATGGAGCAATTTATTTACGTGCTGATGAATTAATTGGTGCAAAAATATACTTAGACGTTGCCAGTGTCGGCGCAACAATTAATATTATGTTAGCCGCTGTCCTTGCGAAGGGACGTACGGTTATTGAAAATGCAGCAAAAGAACCGGAAATTATTGATGTAGCCACTCTTCTCACTAACATGGGAGCTAATATTAAAGGTGCAGGTACAAGTGTTATCCGTATTGAAGGCGTAGAGGAACTTCATGGTACGGAGCATACGATTATTCCAGATCGTATTGAAGCTGCTACATTTATGATTATGGCTGCCGCTTTAGGTGAAGGCATTACAATTGATAATGTTATTCCATTGCATTTAGAGGCGATTATTGCAAAGCTTCGTGAAATGGGTGTAAAAATTGAAATCGGTGAAGAAAGTATTTTTGTGCCAAAAACGGATCTCTCCACATTGCAAGCCGTTGATGTGAAAACATTAGTGTATCCTGGATTCCCAACTGATATTCAGCAACCACTTTCTGTTTTAATGTCTCAAGCATTTGGTTCCTCAAAGATAACAGATACAATCTATACGGCTCGATTTAAGCATATTGATGAACTTCGTCGTATGAATTCCAATGCACGCGTTGAAGGAAATACAGCTATTATTACAGGTCCTAGTAGATTGCATGGATCAACTGTAACAGCTACAGATCTTCGTGCTGGTGCCGCATTAGTATTAGCAGGCCTTTTAGCTGAAGGTGAAACGGAAATTCATGATATCTATCATATTGAGCGTGGTTATAGCTCACTTATTGAGAAATTACGTGATTTAGGCGCTGATATTCGACGTGAAACAATAATGGCTCGCGTAGCAGAGGCAAAGGAATAATGAGAGCTAAAAGTTTTGAACTAACTATGTTACAATAGAGGTAATTTGAATGTTTCGGCGAAGAAATATGCCGATAACGGGAGGCAAATAAAACAATGGAACGTAGTTTATCGATGGAAGTAGTACGAGTAACAGAGGCAGCAGCAATCGCATCCGGGAAATGGATGGGTCGCGGTTTGAAAATTGAGGCAGATGATGCAGCGACGACAGCGATGCGCGTAATGTTCGATACAATTCCAATGCATGCTACAGTAGTGATTGGTGAAGGCGAAATGGACGAAGCACCAATGCTTTATATTGGTGAAGAGCTTGGCCTACGTAATGGTGGTCCTCAAGTAGATATCGCAGTTGACCCATTAGAAGGTACAAATATTGTAGCAAAGGGTACAAATGGTGCAATGACAGTTCTTGCTATTGCAGATAAAGGTAATCTGTTAAACGCACCTGATATGTACATGGAGAAAATTGCAGTAGGACCTGAAGCAGCAGGTAAGGTAGATATTAACGCTTCTGTTACTTATAATTTATTACAGGTAGCGAAAGCTAAAAATAAAGATATTTCAGACGTAGTAGCTACACTTTTAGATCGACCACGTCACCAAGCAATTGTTGATGAAATCCGAGAAGCTGGGGCACGTATTAAATTTATTCAAGACGGCGACGTTGGAGCAGCTATCAATACTGCTTTTGATGAAACTGGCATTGATATTATGTTTGGTACAGGTGGTGCACCAGAGGGTGTAATTTCAGCTGTTGCATTAAAATGTCTAGGTGGAGACTTCCAAGCGAAGCTAGTACCGGAAGATGAGGAACAGTTAGAACGTTGCCAAAAAATGGGTGTAGACGTAGATAAAGTTCTTTATTTAGATGACCTAGTTAAAGGTGACGATGCTATTTTTGCAGCGACTGCTGTAACAGATTGTGAGCTTTTAAAAGGCGTTCAGTATAAAGGAGCTTATGCATTAACACATTCAGTTGTTATGCGAGCTAAATCTGGAACTGTGCGTTTTGTAGAAGGTCGTCACGCTCTTGATAAAAAACCTAGCTATTAATAAAAATTTCTTCTAAAATATACCTAGTGCATCTTTTTGCGCTAGGTACCTTCTTCTAAATTTTCAACCATCCCATAGTTTTATAAGGCTATGCTATGCTTCAATGTTCGCATAGCTAATTCAAGTACCTATCGCTTTGATTCATACTGCTTCATTTCTGACCTACGCATGAAAACGCTGACAGGTACGAAAAGATTACAGAGCCTATCGTAAAAAACTTCTTTAATATCCCCAAAAACAGCAATTATATTTTGAAAAAGACTGGAGTTGTGCATATGTCTGCATTGACAATCGCTCAATTAGAAAACATGACGTTAAAAGAGCTTTACGCCCTTGCACGCCAATACAAAATTTCATATTATAGCAAGTTAACGAAAAAAGAATTAATATTTGCTATTTTGAAAACACGTTCGGAGCAAGAGGGCTATTTCTTTATGGAAGGCGTACTAGAAATTGTTTCGCAAGAGGGCTTTGGCTTCCTTCGACCAATTAACTATTCTCCAAGTAAAGAAGATATTTATATTTCTGCTTCTCAAATTCGTCGCTTTGACTTACGAAATGGGGACAAGGTATCTGGTAAAGTACGTCCACCTAAAGAAAACGAACGCTATTATGGACTACTACAGGTGGATGCTGTTAATGGCGAAGACCCAGAAGTAGCGAAGGAACGTGTGCATTTTCCTGCATTAACGCCTTTATATCCTGACAGACAAATTAAGCTTGAAACAACTCAACGTAATTTATCGACTCGTATTATGGATTTAGTGGCACCTGTGGGCTTTGGGCAACGTGGATTGATTGTTGCACCACCAAAGGCAGGGAAGACTTCATTATTAAAAGAAATCGCGAATTCTATTACTACAAATTATCCTGATGCAGAGTTAATTGTCTTACTTATTGACGAACGCCCTGAGGAAGTAACTGATATTGAACGTTCTGTGAATGCAGATGTAGTGAGCTCGACTTTCGACGAGGTTCCAGAAAATCATGTGAAAGTTGCAGAGATTGTGTTAGAACGTGCACGCCGTTTAGTTGAGCATAAGCGTGATGTTATTATTTTAATGGACTCTATTACACGTTTAGCACGAGCTTACAACTTAGTTATTCCTCCGAGCGGTCGTACGCTTTCTGGTGGTATTGATCCTGCTGCATTCCATAGACCAAAACGATTCTTCGGATCTGCACGTAATATTGAAGAAGGCGGTAGCTTAACAATTTTAGCGACAGCTTTAGTGGATACAGGATCTCGTATGGATGAGGTCATTTATGAAGAATTTAAAGGAACAGGTAATTTAGAACTTCATCTTGATCGCCAATTAGCGGAGCGTCGTATTTTCCCTGCGCTTGATATCCGCCGTTCAGGTACACGTAAGGAAGAGCTACTGCTTGAGCCTGAGCAACTTGAAAAGCTATGGGCAATTCGTAAAACATTCTCGGACGCACCTGATTTTGCGGAGCGCTTCATGAAAAAATTACGTACGACAAAATCAAATGAAGAATTCTTTGAAAAGTTAAATGAAGATATGAAAAAAGCTACTAAAGGTAAGGGCTTACTATAAATATGAATCACCGTCGACTATAACAAGTTGATGGTGATTTTTAAATACTGGTATAACATCACCAAAAGTTACTTATATAAGTTGATAGGGGTGGAGGATGAGCGACTATTGGGGATTAGCTACTCATCCGACGCCATCATGAAAGCACCAGGTTGGAACGGAAACCCACCCCACTTTATAGTGATATGTCTTAAAATTAAATAAAAAATACTAATCGAACATTGAAAACTATTGTCAAATGTATATTATATATGGTATTATTGAAAAGTATGCAACGTGTACATATGTAGCCGACATATTCGGGCTATGTAAGGTACAGTTCGATAATACTCTGTTCCAGATGGTTCAGGGCGAGAGGAGAAAACGAATATGAAACAAGGAATTCATCCAGATTACAAAGAAGCAACAGTAACTTGCTCTTGTGGTAACTCTTTCAAAACTGGTTCAGTAAAAGAAAACATCGTTGTCGAGTTCTGCAACGATTGTCACCCATTCTATACTGGCCGTCAAAAATTCGCGTCTGCTGATGGTCGCGTGGATCGTTTCAACAAAAAATACGGTCTTAAAAACTAATGTTAGTTTAATACCTGCCAAGCATGTGCTTGGCAGGTATTTTTTTCAGTAAAATCAATTATGTAACGGCATAATTGCGTCACTATAAAGGTGGGAGACTTCTGTAGCTGAAAGAAGTTAAATACGTTGATGCGAGTCTTTTCAGTATCCAGATCGACATGAAGAAAGGGAGAAGACAAATTGGCACAGCTATATTTTAAACACGGTGCAATGAATAGTGGTAAATCCATAGAAATTCTAAAAGTTGCGCATAACTATGAAGAACAACAAAAACCTGTAATGATGTTTACACCAGGCATAGATACGCGAGATGAAGTAGGCTTTATCTCAAGTCGAGTAGGCTTACGTCAACAAGCCATTCCTGTTAATGATGATACAAATATTTTTGAGCTAGTAAAAAACAATGCTGTAAAACCATATTGTGTACTTGTTGATGAAGTACAATTTCTAAAAAAAGAGCATGTTTTGCAGTTAGCATATATCGTAGATGAGTTAGATATTCCGGTCATGGGCTTCGGTCTAAAAAACGATTTCCAAAATGAGTTATTTGAAGGCAGTCAGTACATGCTTACATATGCAGATAAAATTGAGGAAATGAAAACGATTTGCTGGTTCTGTCATAAAAAAGCGACAATGAATTTACGTGTTGATGAAAGTGGAAAGCCTGTTTATACAGGTGATCAAATTCAAATTGGAGGAAATGATTCCTACTATCCGGTTTGTCGAAAATGTCACGCTCATCCGCCGCTATAATGCACAAAGATTCAGTTGATAGAGCTAAGAAAAAGTAGCATACATGCGGAAATTTCCTTATACTAAGTAGTGGAAATATAGAAAGTTCATAAATAATCCTTACGCGCTTTAGCGTAATTCTGATGAGCGTTTCTCTTTTCATTAATGATTGTTACAAAAGAGCAAACGTCATAAAAAACTAAATAGAGGTGAAATCCAATGTTCGATCGATTACAAGCAGTGGAGGATCGTTACGAAAGGTTAACAGAACTTTTAAGTGATCCCGATATTGTGAATGACAATAAAAAATTACGTGAATATTCCAAGGAACAATCAGATATCCAGGAAACTGTAGAGGCTTATCGTGAATATAAAAGTGTAAAAGAACAATTAGTTGATACACGTGAGATGCTAGATAGTGAAAAAGATCCTGATATGCACGAGATGGTGAAAGAAGAATTCAATATGCTGAAAGATCAGCAAGAAGAGTTAGAAGAACGTTTACGTATTCTATTAATTCCAAAAGATCCTAATGATAATAAAAACGTTATTATGGAGATTCGTGGTGCAGCTGGTGGAGACGAGGCGAATATTTTTGCGGGAGATTTGTTCCGTATGTACTCTCGTTATGCGGAGACACAAGGCTGGAAAATTGACATAATGGAAGCGACGCCAAACCCAATGGGCGGCTATAAAGAAGTTATTTTTATGATTAATGGTCAAGGTGCATATTCTAAATTCAAGTTTGAAAATGGTGCGCACCGTGTACAACGTGTACCTGCAACGGAATCTCAAGGGCGTATTCATACGTCGACATCGACAGTAGCCTGCTTACCTGAAGTGGAAGAAGTAGATGTTGAAATCCATGAAAAAGATATCCGTGTTGATACATTTGCATCTTCTGGTGCAGGTGGTCAATCGGTAAATACAACGATGTCAGCTGTGCGTATGACCCACTTACCAACAGGTGTTGTTGTATCGATGCAGGATGAACGTTCGCAAATTAAAAACCGTGAAAAGGCGATGAAAATTCTACGTGCTCGTGTTGCTGATAAGTATATGCAAGAAGCACAAAAGGAAATCGATGCCACACGTAAATCAGCTGTAGGTTCAGGCGATCGCTCTGAGCGTATTCGCACATACAATTATCCACAAAACCGTGTAACAGACCACCGTATTGGTTTAACGATTCAAAAGCTAGACCAAATCGTCGAAGGTAGACTTGACGAAATCATTGATGCACTCATTTTAGAAGAGCAAGCATCAAAGTTAGAGCGATTAAATGATGACCTATAATAATGTAATGGAGGCCCTTCAATGGGCTTCTTCTTTTTTAGTGGATAATGGTCGTGAGGAAACGGCAGCACGTATTGTCATGCAGCACATGCTTGGTACTAGCTATTCAGAAGTCATGTTACGCCTTCAAGACGTATTAACAGCTGAACAAAAAGAAAAATTTCAAGAACTCATCGAAGAGCATGCGAGTGGACGACCTGTACAGTATTGCCTCGGTAGTGAAGAATTTTATGGCCGTTCATTTATTGTCGATGAGTCAGTACTTATTCCCAGACCTGAGACCGAGGAATTAGTGCTTGGAACAATTAATCGTATGAACAAAATATTTAATGACCAAACAGTGAAGCTTGCAGATATCGGAACTGGTAGTGGTGCAATTGCTATTTCTATGAAGCTAGAATGTCCAGAGCTAACAGTCGTAGCCACTGATTTATCTGAAGCTGCTTTAACTACAGCACAAAACAACGCCCAAAGATTAGCGGCGGATATTGATTTCCGATTAGGCGATTTAACGGCTCCTCTTGTAGGTGAAAAATTCGATATTGTGTTATCTAATCCGCCTTATATTGCTTTTGATGAAGCGAAAGAGATGTCTAGTACTGTGCTAGAGCATGAACCACATAGTGCCCTTTTTGCAGAAGAGGACGGACTTATTTTATATAGAAAATTGGCTGAGCAGTTACCAGCCCTTATGAATAAACCAGCCCTCATTGGTCTTGAAATCGGTTATACACAAGGGGAGCAGGTGGCTCAATTCTTTAAAAATAGTTTTCCACAGGCTACAATTTCGATAGAAAAAGATATAAATGGTAAGCCTCGAATGATTTTTTGTGAAATTCATGTATAAAGTATCTACTTCTTGCCAACAATGTTGAGCAAGGAGGGATTTTTATGTTAAACGAATACAAGATTATTAGATTACCTAAACGAAATATTTTTCTAGCTTTTGCGAGATTAGTATTTATTGCGATTGCTTTACAATTATGTATTTTATATATTCCATCATTAGTAGGTTTTGCGAAAGAGTCTATCAATCAGGAGCAAGAAAATGATTTTCGTATACGCGTTATTGCTAATAGCAATACTACTCAGGATCAGCATGAAAAAGAGGAGCTTGTCAAAAATTTAAAGCCCTATTTTAATCGATTAGTAGCTAGTGCTGGAGCGAAAACTGTGGACAACGAGCAAATACTTTCATTAAAGCGAGAAATTGAAACAGAAATAAAAGAAAATTATCCACAGCTGCATACACAAGTTGTACTTGGGGATAACTTATTTCCGCCAAAGCGAAAGGACGCTGTACTTTATCCACAAAATTTGTATCATTCGATTGTCGTGAAAATCGGTGATGCACGTGGTGATAACTGGTGGTGTAGCGTATTCCCATCAATTTGTGAGCCTACTAAAGCAGAAGCGAAAGAAGAAGTAAAAGAAGAAGTAAAAGAAGAGAAGGAACAAGTTACATTTTTTATATGGGAATGGATTAAAGGTTTTTTTGAATGAATTGTTCACGAATTCAGATAACTTATACACAATTTTTAATAAGTTATAAACATTATGTGGATAATTCAGTAAAACGAATAATTGAAGGAAGGTTTTAATTATGGAAACCGTTTGCAAGATTGTGGACAGTAATGTGAATAGTCAGACAAATTATACACAAGCTGTGGATATCTTAAATGCGGGTGAGGTCGTGGCATTTCCGACAGAAACGGTTTATGGCCTAGGAGCTGTTGCAACGAATGACACTGCAGTCAAAAAGATATTTGAAGCAAAAGGTCGCCCTTCTGACAATCCGCTAATTGTCCACATTGGCACGAAAGACGAAGTTGAACTTTATATAGAGCATATTTCTGAAGTAGCCAAAAAATGCATGGATTTATTTTGGCCGGGTCCACTGACACTTGTAATGCCTGCAAAGCCAAATGTGCTGGCAGAAAGTGTGACAGCTGGTTTATCGACTGTCGGCATTCGTATGCCAGATCATCCAGTTGCGCTCGACTTACTTCAACTATTAAAAAAGCCACTTGCTGCGCCGAGTGCTAATCGTAGTGGTAAGCCAAGTCCTACAGAAGCAATACATGTTCAGGATGATTTGGGAGGGTACATACCTTATATTTTAGATGGAGGCTCTACTGGGATTGGACTCGAATCTACAGTGTTAGATGTTACACACGAACCTCCAGTAATTTTGCGTCCAGGCGGAATTACGAAGGAGATGTTAGAGGCTAAGATTGGTCAAGTACTTCAACCTTCAAAAATAGAGCAGAAATTAGAGGCTACTCCAAAAGCCCCTGGTATGAAATATACACACTATGCTCCTAACGCCCCTGTACTATTAATTGAATGTGATTTGGAGAAAGTCCATGAGGCTGTACATCAATTACAAAAACAAGGGCATAAAGTAGCGTTACTTGCACCAGCTAGCTTTGTTGACAGCAAGGCTGATTTTTATTTCTCAGTAGGAGAGGCCGGTAGTAAAGAAGAAATGGGTGCGACATTGTATCATGCTCTAAGAGCTTGCGATAAAACACCAGCTACAATTATCCTGGCGACTACTACATCGACTGAAGGTGTAGGGGCTGCAATTATGAATCGTCTTGAGAAAGCAGCCGGAGGAAAATGGTATACTCTGTAAATAAAATAGCATGCTAGAAGCTACTTCTGGCATGCTATTTTTGTATTGGAGATAAAGTGAAGCTTTAACTTCTTTCAGCGATTGCTTTATATAACGAAAGCAAAGCATCAGCTACAAGTGTTTTGCTACAGATCAATTACTGCCATTAATGCGATATAAAATCTGCTTAGACTTTTATACCTGAGCAATAGCTGTAGAAAGCCTAGAAAATTTTTACTATAAATGATGGTGATTGTTCATTTTTGGAGTGACTTTTAACACCTAGTTGTAAGTAAAATGTAATATGATAATACTGTATTTTCGAGCATAAAATGATAAAATATTAGAGAGCGAAGGAGTGCTTTCTTGCAGGGAATTCTTGCAGGTATATTAACGTCTGTAGATGTGATTGGTTTATATGTATTAATACCAAATGTTAGATATCGATTTTTTTTATCAGTTTGGACAGCTGCTTTGCATATGCTGTTCCCGTTGTTAGGCTTCGAATTAGGAAACTATTTAGTACGTTTCCTCTTAGAATGGGGACAATGGATTTCAAGTATATTATTATTTTGCATGGGCTTACATTTATTATTATTTTCGCGAAGAAATGAAAGGGTAACAATTTCACCAATACTTTTAGCTGTGACTGCAAGCCTAGATGCCTTTTCAGTAAGTGTTTCTTTTGGTATGCTAAACTTAGAGAAAACGGCATTTATTTTAAGCGCAGGTGTAAGTGCACTTATTTGCTCTTATGGGTCATTAGTCATTGCACATAGAAGTCAGGTCTTACTTGGCAATAAATTTCAAATCATTACAGGGGTTTTTTTTATCATTATGGGTTTCCTAGCTATCCGACAATAGAGAAAAAAGTGGAGGGTGATAAGTATGAAAATACTATTTGTTTGCACTGGGAATACTTGTCGCAGTCCAATGGCAGAGGTTATTTTAAAACATAAACAAATGACCAATGTTGAGGTCCGTTCAGCTGGCATTTATGCCATGCCAAATGCGGAAATGTCTGCACATGCACAACAAGTATTATATGAAGCAAGTATGACGCATCAGCATTTAGCAACACAATTATCAATAGCTGAAATGGAATGGGCTGATTTAATTTTAACAATGACTACAGCTCACAGAGATACAATAATCGCTAATTATCCAAATGCAGACCGAAAAGTCTTTACTTTAAAAGAGTATACAAGTGAAGGTAGCGGAGGAAATGTTGTAGATCCTTATGGTGGTAGTAAAGAAATATATAAAGAAACATTTGCAGAATTAACGGAATTGGTAGAACGATTAGTAAAAAAAATAGAAGAGAATTGAGGGTCGCTATGAATAAACAGTTTGGCTTACGACTTAAACTAGTATTATTTGTTAGTATTCTTGCACTAATCACGTACAGTATTAGTTTTATATTTATTGAATATTTACAACCTACATTTTTCCCGAATATCGATCGTAAACTATTTGAAATTTTTACTTATGTATCAGGGATAGTATGGTCAGGCATTTTGGCTGCAGTTTTCAGTGTAATTTTAATTAAACCTTTACAGCAGCTCGAAAACTCAGCTTCCCGAGTAGCGGAAGGGAAAATTGGACAGGATGTAGAAATGCCGAAAACAAATGATGAAATTCGTTCTGTTGCAGAGGCATTCCAACAAATGGTGTTAAACTTAAGAGGAATGGTGGAAAGCATAGATAGTAACTTCCAACAAACCAATCAAACAATTATCCAACTATCTGATGAAGCAGCTGTTGCAACAAAAAAAGCAGAGAATATTGCTTATACAGTAAAGCATATTTCTTCTGGTGCCGAGACATCTGCAACGGCAGTCCAAGATACAGCGGAAGCAATTGAAGATGTACGAGCTCTCGCAACAGAAGTTAATAGTAGAGCAGAGGCATCGGCAACGCAATCCAAAGAGATTTTACATAATTTAACGACAACAACAACAGCGATCGAAACGTTAGTGAATAGTATTCAGCAAATCGCGGCTGGCAATACTGAGGCATTAGAAAGTATCCGTCTATTAGAAGAAAATGCTGGACAGGTAGAGCGCATCATTAGCTTAGTTGGCGATATCGCAGCACAAACAAATTTACTAGCTTTAAATGCTTCGATTGAAGCAGCGCGTGCTGGCGACCATGGCAAAGGCTTTGCTGTTGTTGCTGAAGAAGTTCGCAGTTTAGCTGATGAAAGTGCGAAAGCCGTACAGGGCATTACTTCCCTTATTCAATCCATGCAACAAAACGTTGAAATTGTTGTAAAACAAATGAATCAACAGGTGGCATTTGCGACAAAAGAAGCTGCACGAGTATCAGAAACTACAACAGCAGTAGAAGGAATGTCTTCAAGTGTACATGAAATGGCGACATCGATTGTAGAAATCTCTACACTAATTGAACAGCAAATGCATAATATTGAAACAACTGCTCGTCAATCTCAAGAAGTTGCAGCCATTGCTCAGGAAACGTCAGCAGGTGCACAGGAAGTTCGTAGTGCAGCAGAAGAACAAGCATACGCAATTGAGCAAGTAGAAAAACTAGCAGAAGGCTTAAAGAAACAATCAGAAGAACTGCATAAAATGATTCAACAATTTGATAGACAAGCATAAATGTGAAGTTTTTAGACTGTAGATAAACTCGGATGAGGTCCGAGTTTGCTACAGTTTTTTATATTTTATATGAAGGTTTGTACATAGTGCCTGTAGAGATGATTGTGGCGGATAGAAGTAGAGCGGAAGTGACGGATAGCGCGCCAAGCGACGGAAAGAAAAGCGGCAACGACGGAAAGAACAGCCGAAGTGACGGAATGAGAGAAGAAACCGACGGAAAGAAGAACTGCAACGACGGGAAGCCCGCCAAGCGACGGAAGGAAGAGCTGCAACGACGGAAAGAACAGCCGAAGCGACGGATAGTACATCAAACTAAGAAAGCCTCACATCCTTACACCACACTCGCGTTTTGTATAGAACTCCTCTACAATACCAACTATTGGTAATGCGTAGAAAAAATATTGATATAGCATGTCCACTGCAATTGCAAAGGTAAAAAAACTTCAGAAGATAGAATATTACAACAAAAGACTATTATCCGAATTTATCAACATGATATTCACAATATCCACAGGAAAACGAGTTTAAATGTGAATGATTTTATACATACTAACAAGAAATGTTCGTCTTTCAGGAGAAATCAGCATAAAAATGCAAGAAAAATCATGTTAATCTTGAGATAGAAGTGGTACACTAGTGTTGACTATAATTTCGAAATGAGGGAACCCAGTGAGAATAGCAATTTCTTCTGATCACGGAGGCAATAATTTACGTCGTGAGATTATGCAGCTGTTAGATGAGCTAAATATTAGCTACGAAGATTTTGGTCCACAATCTGCGGATTCAGTAGACTATCCTGATTATGCAAAACCAGTTACTGAAGGTGTTGCTAGCGGGGAATTTGATAAAGGTATTTTAATTTGTGGTACAGGCATTGGTATGTCCATTGCTGCAAATAAAATTAAGGGGATTCGTTGCGCTTTAGTACATGATTTATTTAGTGCAAAAGCAACGCGTTGCCACAACGATTCAAATGTTTTAGCAATGGGTGAGCGTGTTATTGGGCCTGGCCTTGCACGTGAAATCGCTAAAGTATGGCTTGAAACAGATTTTGAAGGTGGTCGTCATACGCGACGCATTGAAAAAATCTCTGAGCTTGAGCAATAAGAAAAGCAATTAAGTTTGTTAACATATGTCCTAAGCTAGAAAGTTTCGTCAAAGAGTGCTTTTTAGCTGTTGGACATAAATAATAGAATAAAAAGGGGCTGAGCATAGTGGTTGTACAACAAATACGAACACATTTGACTCAGTTACTCAGTGAATTTGAAGAGCAGGTAACCCTACGACCAAATACTATTTTTGTTGTAGGTTGCTCGACATCTGAAGTGATTGGTCAGAAAATTGGCACAGCAGGCGCGCTTGAAATTGGAGAGGCAATTTTTGAGCCGTTGCAGGCATTTGCAAAGAAACATCAACTGCATCTAGCGTTCCAAGGATGTGAGCACATTAATCGTGCTATTACAATGGAAGCAACAACGGCAGACCAATTTGGTTATGAGCCAGTAGTAGTTGTACCAGTTCGTACAGCAGGTGGCTCGATGTCCGCTTATGCGTTTACGCAATTTACAAATCCAGTTGTTGTGGAAGCTGTGCAAGCAAATGCAGGTATTGACATTGGTCAAACACTTATAGGTATGCATTTAAAAGCAGTAGCTGTTCCAGTTCGTACTTCTGTGCGGATGGTAGGAGAAGCAGTTGTTACCATTGCAACAACACGTCCAAAGCTGATTGGCGGAGAGCGTGCAGTATATAAATAAATTTACCTCTGAAATCAGTGGTATACAAATAATGATTATACTTAGGAGGCTTTTTCAAACATGGCATACGAAAAATTAGCAGTACAAGACAAAGCAGTATTAGACGGAATTCTTGCGGAAAAAAAACGTCAACAAGCAAATATTGAGTTAATCGCATCAGAAAACTTTGTATCTGAAGCAGTAATGGAAGCACAAGGTTCTGTTCTAACAAATAAATATGCTGAAGGTTATCCAGGTAAACGCTACTATGGCGGCTGTGAACACGTAGATGTTGTGGAAGATATCGCACGTGATCGTGTGAAAGAAATCTTTGGAGCAGAGTATGCAAACGTACAACCACACTCTGGTGCACAAGCAAACATGGCTGTATACCACACAATTTTAGAACCAGGTGATACTGTACTTGGGATGAATCTATCTCATGGCGGTCACTTAACACATGGATCTCCTGTAAACTTCTCAGGGATTCTATATAACTTCGTTGAATATGGCGTAACAAAAGATACTCAAGTAATCGATTATGAAGATGTACGCCAAAAAGCGTTAGAGCATAAGCCAAAACTAATTGTTGCAGGGGCATCTGCATACCCACGAGAAATCGATTTCGCTAAATTCCGTGAAATCGCTGATGAAGTAGGAGCATATTTCATGGTGGATATGGCACATATCGCTGGTCTAGTAGCTGCTGGTGAGCACCAATCACCAGTGCCATACGCTGATTTTGTAACATCTACAACACATAAAACATTACGTGGCCCACGTGGTGGTCTAATCCTTGCTTCGAAAGAATGGGAGCAAAAGCTTAACAAATCTGTATTCCCAGGTATCCAAGGTGGACCATTAATGCACGTAATCGCTGCAAAAGCTGTAGCATTCGGTGAAGCATTACAGCCAGAATTCAAAGAGTATGCAAAACAAATTAAAGCTAATGCTAAAGCTTTAGCAGAAGTATTAATTGCAGAAGGTGTTGAAATTGTTTCTGGTGGTACGGATAACCACTTGTTACTTCTTAATGTGAAATCTCTTGGCTTAACAGGAAAAGTAGCAGAGCATGCACTTGATGAAGTAGGCATTACAACAAATAAAAACACAATCCCTTACGATACAGAGTCTCCATTCGTAACTTCTGGTATCCGTATTGGTACACCGGCAGTAACATCTCGTGGCTTCAATGAAGAGGACATGAAAGAAGTTGGAGCAATTATTGCTACGGTTCTTAAAAATCCAGAAGATGAAGCAGTCAAGGCTGAAGCGAAAGCTCGCGTAATAGCATTAACTGACAAACATCCATTATACGTATAATTTAATAGATAAGGCTGTGGTTAAAGTGATAGATTGCACTTTAACCACAGCTTTTTTATTAGTTAAAAGCAATTACCGATGAGACCCCTGCAGCGAAGCGGCTTATCGGACGCCCTAGGAAAGCGCCCAGTCGGAACGGAAATCAACCATACGTTTTGAAGATGGGCTATTTTTTGTTAAAATAGAAATAAATTACTCCTATTTTTGAATTTATTTACATAAACTTAGTATAAAAGGGTATGAATAAATTGAAGTAAGACAAATAATGTCCTTTTGCAGAAGGAATTTTTATAAAAGTGACAATTTATTGAATTTTTATGTACAATGTAAGAGGGATCTAAAGGGATTTAGGGAGGAGGGGTTGAATGGTTACTAAAGCAATGATCAGAGAACATGAAATGCTATTAAATACAATTCGTAGGTTAGGTGATAATTCTAAAGAGAGTTACGTTATTTTTGATGCAACAAAGAATCATTGCGTAGTAGAATGTAATGATTTTTTTTGTACGCTTACAAATACTGCACGTTCGCAAATAATAAATAGCGATTATTTTTCACTGATGTCAAACGAAGAAAAGACAACAATTGAAATGATTAAAGATAAAATACATAGCGGAGTCATGGTACAAGCAAAATTGCATCATAGTTGCTTCGATAAACCTCCTTTTTGGGCAGAGATACAAGCACTCCCATTTCAAAATAATAATAATGAAACATTATTTGTACTAGTAGTTGTGAAGGATGTTACTTACTATCATATCGAAGAATTTTTAATGCGCCTTGAGAAAGCTATGTACGAAGCGATTGAAAAGGATTATTCCTTTGATAAAAAGATGAGCGTTATTTGCAGTAGTTTAGATGAATTCTTTATGCCAAAAATATCAAGTATGGTACTTGTCAAAGCGGAGGTAGATCAATTACAAGTTTTTAAAGGGAATGACAAAATAAAAGATTTGCCGGAGCGCTGTGAAAACAAAGACTTTTTTAAGAGAGTTATGCAAGGAGAGACATCCATTCTAGTTAAGAGTTTGGATGAAATTGATATTCCAATAGAACATAAAATGTTTGCCGATTCATTTGAAATGTCATTTGGATTGTTTATGCCAATATACAATCAGCAACACCAAGCAATTGGATTGTTTGCGATATTTTTAAAGCATCATTCCAGCGACCAAAAGTTTTATGGAAATATGTTCCAAAATATCGGTGCTCTTGTTGCATTGGCATACTCGTATGAAAGAATACAAAAAAAGATATGGGATTTAGCCTATATCGATATTACAACGGGGCTGCCTAATCGACATGGTTTTTTAAACAAGGTAGAAAAAGAATACGGTCAAAATGGCAATATCAAAATCTTAAAGCCGAGCGAATTCCATCAAATTGTCGAGTTATATGGTCGTGAAGCGGGAGATGAGCTTTTAAGACAAATTGCTAAACGTCTAAATGAAGAGAAGAATGATGATAATGAATATATTGCTAGATTTACAAGCTCTAGTTTAATCATTGCAAATGCCACATCCGATGAAGATTTCTTCTATTATAAGAGGCGTATAAAAGAGATTATTCGTCAGCCTTTTATTGTGGGTGGAAAGCAAATTTATATTACACTGAAAACGGGAATTGCTTTATATAATAATGAGATAAAAATTGTTGATGCGATTCGCTTTGCAGATAATGCTGTATCGTTTGCGGCTAATAAACCAGGTACTCATATGGAAATATTTACACAAGAAAGAAATGATGTGCTTGAGCAGCAAATGACAGTGTTAAACCATTTGGCACATGCAATAAAAAATAAAGAAATCTCGGTGAATTTACAGCCAAAGGTTGATTTACGGACAGGTGAAATTCAAAGTATTGAAGCACTTGCCCGCTGGATTTCCCCAAAACTCGGTTTCGTGTCACCGGCAATCTTTATTCCAGTGGCAGAAAGTGCAGGAAAGGTACGCGAAATCGATAATCAAATATTAGAGATTGTTCTTTCGTGGCTAGCAGAGCGCAAAAGATTAGGGAAAAAATTAGTGAAGGTAGCAGTAAATATTTCGCCTGATCATTTTTACTATGCTGATTTTGTACAGGATACACTGGAGCTCGTTCAGAAATACGATATTGATCCTAGATATATCATTTTAGAAGTAACGGAAAATATAGGCCTAGTTGATTTTCAGACTGCTTTTTCTATTATCCAGGAATTAAAGGAGTACGGCTTTAAAACTTCGGTAGACGATTTTGGAACAGGTTTTTCATCACTAAGTTATTTACAAAGACTACCGTTTACTGAATTGAAAATAGATCGAAGCTTTATTAATGATATTAATGATGCAGCGACACTTGCTATTGTCCGATCCATTATTCAATTAGCATTAAACTTAGGGATGACTTCGGTCGCTGAGGGTATTGAAAATAAAGAGCAGGTTGAGATTTTACGTGCACTTGGCTGTAAAGTAGGACAAGGTTATTTCTATTATAAACCGATGGCAATAGAACAGTTAGATGCAATACTTGATAAATAATTGCTATTATATGTAGCAAACATTCTTGAAAAGAAGTTGTCCTAAATTTATTTTTGAGACGACTCCTTTTTTCTGTTATACTAGGTGAGATAAAAAATGAAATCCGAACGGTTAGGAGAGAATCCCTTTGAGCAAAGTATACGTATTTGATCATCCACTAATCCAACACAAGTTAACTTATATTCGTGACAAGAATACAGGAACAAAAGAATTTCGTGAGCTAGTAGACGAAGTAGCAACATTAATGGCATTCGAAATTACACGTGATATGCCAGTAGAGGAAATTGAAATTGAAACACCTGTTACAGTTGCTAAAACAAAAGTACTTTCTGGTAAGAAAATTGCGATTGTACCGATTTTACGTGCAGGTATCGGCATGGTAGATGGCGTATTAAAACTAATTCCAGCTGCTAAAGTTGGTCATATCGGTCTTTATCGTGATCCAGAAACTTTAAAACCTGTAGAATACTATGCAAAACTTCCTGCAGATGTAGAAGAACGTGATTTCATCATTGTAGACCCAATGCTTGCAACTGGTGGATCAGCAGTGGAAGCGATCAACTCACTGAAAAAACGTGGTGCGAAAAGCATTAAATTTATGTGCTTAATCGCTGCTCCAGAGGGTGTTAAAGAAATTCAAGAACATCATCCAGATGTAGATATTTATATTGCTGCACTTGATGAAAAACTAAATGACCATGGCTACATTGTCCCTGGTTTAGGTGATGCAGGCGACCGCTTATTCGGTACGAAATAATACTGAATAGTTTTCAACGGTAATAAAAAGGATCACCACCTGAAAATTTAGTAATTTTTGGGAAACTTAAAACTTTTGAGAGCGTCCTTCAATATTGAAGGACGTTTCATAGTATGTTAGGCGAATTACTTCTCTTGAAGTCCGACTCTTGCTTCATATGATGCCGATCAATGGGAGTAAGCACTTTTCATACAAATAAAAAAAAGGACGGTGCAAATCGTTTTGACAAAAAAATGGAAAGTAATGACGATTTTCGGTACGAGACCGGAGGCTATTAAAATGGCTCCACTTGTATTGGAATTACAAAAGTATCCTGAGCAAATAGAATCGATTGTGACGGTAACAGCACAACATCGCCAAATGCTCGATCAAGTTTTAGAAACATTTAAAATTACACCAGACTACGATCTAAATATTATGAAGGATCGTCAAACATTAATTGACGTGACGACTAATGCATTACAAGGCTTAGACAAAGTCATGAAAGAAGCAAAACCTGATATTGTTTTAGTACATGGCGATACAGCAACAACTTTCATTGCAAGTCTAGCTGCATTTTATAACCAAATTGCTATCGGACATGTGGAAGCAGGTCTTCGAACTTGGAATAAGTATTCACCATACCCAGAGGAAATGAACCGCCAGTTAACAGGTGTTATGGCTGACCTTCATTTCGCACCAACGGAAGTCTCAAAGAAAAACCTTTTAGATGAAAATAAAAATCCAGATACAATTATTGTTACTGGTAACACAGCTATCGACGCATTAGCTACAACAGTAAGTGAACATTACACACACCCTGTGTTAGAAAAAATAGGTTCGGATCGTATGATTCTATTAACAGCACATCGTCGTGAAAATCTTGGTGAGCCTATGCGTCATATGTTTAGAGCGATTACTAGAATTTTAGCCGAGCATGAGGATGTACAAGTTGTTTACCCAGTCCATATGAATCCGGCTGTACGAGAAATAGCTAATGAAATTTTAGGAAATCATGAGCGTGTACATTTAATTGAGCCTCTTGAGGTCTTCGATTTCCATAACTTTGCGGCTAATTCTTATATGATTTTAACTGATTCTGGTGGCGTTCAAGAAGAAGCCCCTTCATTAGGTAAACCAGTTTTAGTACTTAGAGATACAACAGAGCGCCCAGAAGGTATTGCTGCAGGGACTCTAAAGCTAGCAGGGACGGAAGAAGAAACAATCTACTCTCTAGCTAAGCAATTAATAGAAGATAAAAATGCCTATGAATCAATGGCAAAAGCATCAAATCCTTATGGTGATGGACATGCTTCAGAACGTATTGTGAAGGCTCTTTTAGCGTTTTTACAAAAAAGCAAGTAATAGCCCTTTTTGAAATCAAAAAATGAGTCTAATGTACTAATCGTGATCGGCAAGCTAATTTACGAGCATATATGTGTCGTAAATTAGCTTTTTTTTGCACAAACGTGAACTTTGATTTTAAAGCTATGAATTTTCATACACAAATTTGTCAACAATTTGACAAGAGTATAGTGTCTGTGAAGTTTTTCTCCTTTACTAATTGACTTCAAATATCTCCTATTGTATGCTTACAAAGGGTAATAATGATAAGGGTTTCAATCGTAAATAGAGGTTGAAACACTTGTTATATCAAGTTTCTACTAAATTGACAGTTCAAACCAATGGCTGTCGATTTGCAACGTTTTGTGCGTTTCGGGGTGTAAGATATTTTTGGGGATTTACACCTGTAATTTCAAAATGACTCTCTCCCGTTACTATTCCGCTGTGAGTAGTGTTTTTCACTGCTCTTTTCTGATTTCACGTAGTGGTCAGCAAACGTTTCTTTACTCGAAAAAATGATTCAGGAGATTATAAACCAATGCTAGATTTGCATCACATTATTGCTGTGCAGAAGAGAGCGTTATTTTTTTTGCTCGCACTCTGTGCATTAGGCTGGGGATTTACACCCTATCAGACGGTTTTTGCGGGCATCGCAATCGGTGCATTCTTTGGTACGTATAATTTTTGGATTCTAGTTCGCCGTATGGATAAGTTTGATCGAGCCATTAGTGAAGGGAAGAAAGTAGGCTCACTTGGTACAGCGCTTCGCTTTGCATCAGGTGTAGCGGCAGTCGCTTTAGCCATTTCGTTGCCAAACTATTTTCACTTAATTAGCACGGTCATAGGGCTAATGATTCCGTACGTTTTTCTCTTTGTCGAGAGAATTGTGTCACATGTAAGGAACCGCTAATGTGCTTTAAATTAGAAAGAGAGGTGAAAAATAACAATGAATCATGAAGCTCCATTACAAGAAGTTGATTTTGGTTTGTTCACGCTAACGTTCAACCTTTCAACTGTTATGATGTTACTAGTTGCAGCTGTAATCGTTTTCTTAATCGCATTTATTTCAACTAGAAGCCTTAAGTTAAAACCTACTGGTATGCAAAACTTTATGGAATGGATTATGGATTTCGTAAAGAACATCATCAAAAGCAACATGGACTGGAAAACTGGCGGTCGATTCCACATTTTAGGTATAACGTTAATTATGTTTATCGCTGTATCTAACTTATTAGGTCTTCCGTTCTCTATCATCTATGACGACAAACTTTGGTGGAAATCTCCTACAGCTGACCCAACTGTTACAATGACGCTTGCAGCAATGATTTTAGCCTTAACACATTTCTATGGTATTAAAATGAAGGGTACAGGCCATTATGTTGGTACATTCTTCAAGCCAATGTCATTCATGTTCCCGCTAAAAATCGTTGAAGAATTTGCGAACACTTTAACATTAGGTCTTCGTCTTTACGGTAACATTTATGCAGGTGAGATTCTACTTGGCTTAATCGCAAGTTTAGCTGTTACGGGTCCAATTGGATTCATCGGAGCAATTGTTCCAATGATGGCATGGCAAGGTTTCTCTATTTTCATCGGCTTTATCCAAGCCTTTATCTTCACAATGTTAACAATGGTTTACATGGCTCATAAAGTGAGCGATGACCATTAATATAAAGCATATATCTTATGCTTGAACCAAAAAAAAAACAAACAATTCCAAGGAGGAAATTTTCAAATGGGTTTATTAGCAGCAGCAATCGCAATCGGTTTAGGTGCACTTGGTGCAGGTATCGGTAACGGTCTTATCGTTTCAAAAACAGTAGAAGGTATCGCTCGCCAACCAGAAGCTCGTGGCGTTCTTCAAACTACAATGTTCATCGGGGTAGCATTAGTTGAAGCCCTACCAATCATCGCAGTAGTAATCGCATTCATCGTAATGAACAAATAATTCAGTTGTACACTGAATTCTAGTAGTGGCGAAGCAGGAATCTCCAGATGAAACTTCGCCCTTCATTTTGGAACTGATAAAAGCTATGTGTAAATATAGCTTTTTAAAATAGGTAGTTTTCAAGTAATTAAATTATTATGTTGAAGTTAAAGCTCTTGAAGGGAGTGAAACAATCGTGTTTTTAGATAATCTTGTACTAGGCAGCGCTGGTGCTGGTTTCAATGGTGGTGATATCGCCGCAACATTAGTTATCTTCTTAGTGCTAATGCTATTACTTAAAAAGTTCGCTTGGGGTCCACTTATGGGCATCATGCAACAACGTGAAGAATTAGTAGCTAGTGAAATCGAAGCAGCTGAAAAAGCGCGCAAAGATTCGCACCAATATTTAGAAGAACAAAAGAGCCTTCTTAAAGAAGCTCGTACGGAAGCACAATCGATTGTTGAAGGCGCTAAGAAGCAAGGCGAAGTGCAAAAAGAAGAAATTCTTACTGCAGCTCGCAATGAAGCAAACCGCTTAAAAGAATCGGCTTTACGTGAAATCGAGTCTGAAAAAGAAAAAGCTATTGCAGCTGTACGTGATGAAGTCGTTTCATTATCTGTACTTGCAGCATCTAAAGTCCTTAGCAAAGAGATTTCTGAGGCAGACAACCGTGCTCTAATTGAAGAGACGATTGCGAAGGCAGGGGAAGCTCGATGAGTAATTCAACTGTAGCAAAACGTTACGCTCAAGCGCTTTTTGTTTTAGCGCAACAAAAAAACATTCTTGCTGAAGTTGGAGCAGACTTAAATGAGCTAACAAAGGTAGTCAAAGAATCTCCTGATTTTTTAACACTTTTAAATGCTCCTAAGTTCTCTATCGAACGTAAGAAACAAATGGTAGCAGAAATCTTTGCAGGTGCAACTACAGAGGTTTTACACACAGTTCAACTACTTGTTGAGAAAAAACGTGTGAACGAACTTATGCTTATTGCTAACGCATATGCTGAACTTGCTGCACAAGCACAAGGTATTGCAGATGCTACAGTATTCTCAACTCGTGCACTTTCTGTTGAAGAGAACGCTAATATTTCGGCAGCGTTTGCAAAACTTGTTGGGAAACAATCATTAAACATAACAAACGAAATCGATCCATCTTTACTTGGTGGGATTCGTGTTCAAATCGGTAACCATATTTATGATAGCTCAGTAGCGAACAAGCTTGAGCGTCTAAAACGTGAATTAATCGGTTAATAAATTTAGAAATGTGAGAGGTGACATACATGGGCATCAAGGCTGAAGAAATCAGCAGTCTGATTAAACAACAGATTGAGAATTATGAATCTGAACTTAAAGTAAGCGAAGTTGGTACAGTTATCCGTATTGGTGACGGTATCGCACTTGCTCATGGCCTCGACAACGTCATGGCTGGAGAACTTTTAGAGTTCTCTAACGGTGTTATGGGTATGGCTCAAAACCTAGAAGAAGGTAGCGTTGGTATCGTTATCTTAGGTCCATACACAGACATCAAAGAAGGCGATGAAGTTCGTCGTACAGGTCGTATCATGGAAGTACCAGTTGGTGAAGAACTAATTGGTCGTGTTGTAAACCCACTTGGTCAACCAGTGGATGGACAAGGTCCTATCAACACAACAAAATCTCGTCCAATCGAAAGTCCAGCTTTCGGTGTAATGGCTCGTAAATCAGTACACGAACCACTACAAACTGGTATCAAAGCGATTGACGCTCTAGTACCAATCGGTCGTGGTCAACGTGAGTTAATCATCGGTGACCGTCAAACTGGTAAAACATCAGTAGCAATCGATGCAATTCTTAACCAAAATGACCAAAACATGATCTGTATCTATGTTGCAATCGGTCAAAAAGAATCTACTGTACGTGGTGTAGTAGAAACTCTTCGTAAAAATGGTGCTTTAGATTACACAATCGTTGTGACAGCTTCTGCTTCTCAACCAGCTCCATTATTATTCTTAGCACCACTTGCTGGTGTTTCTATGGCAGAAGAATTCATGTTACAAGGTAAGCACGTATTAATCGTGTATGATGATCTTTCTAAACAAGCATCAGCTTACCGTGAACTTTCACTTCTTCTACGCCGTCCTCCAGGTCGTGAAGCTTACCCTGGTGACGTTTTCTACTTACACAGCCGCTTACTTGAACGCGCTGCGAAGTTAAATGAAACATACCAAAATGGTTCTATTACAGCTCTTCCATTCGTTGAGACACAAGCTGGGGATATCTCTGCATACATCCCAACTAACGTAATCTCAATCACTGATGGACAAATTTTCTTACAATCTGACTTATTCAACTCAGGTGTACGTCCAGCGATTAACGCCGGTCTTTCTGTATCACGTGTAGGTGGATCTGCTCAAATTAAAGCGATGAAAAAAGTTGCGGGTACACTACGTCTTGACTTAGCTGCATTCCGTGAACTTGAATCATTTGCTCAATTCGGTTCTGATTTAGATAAAATCACACTGGGTAAACTTGAACGTGGTAAACGTACGGTTGAAGTTCTTAAACAAGACCTTAACAAACCTCTTAAAGTTGAAAAACAAGTTGCAATCCTTTATGCATTAACTAAAGGTCACTTAGATGATATTCCAGTACAAGATATCGTTCGCTTCGAACGTGAATTCTTAAGCTGGTTAGATACAAACCACACAAACGTTTTAGATCATGTTCGTACTACAAAAGAGCTTGCTCCTGATGCGGATTACGTAGCTGCTTTAACTGAGTTCAAAAAAACTTTCGCTAAATCAGAATAAGTTCGAGCTAGTCACTTGATTAAAAAACAAAAGGTGGTGAAATACCAGTGGTAAACTTACGCGAAATAAAAGGTCGTATTAATTCTACAAAGAGTACGAAACAAATTACGAAAGCGATGCAGATGGTTTCTTCTTCAAAGTTACGTCGTGCAGAGCAAAACGCTAAGGCGTACGTTCCTTACATGGAAAAAATCCAGGACGTAGTAGGCGCGATCGCTTCAGGAACAAAAGACAGTGGACATCCAATGTTAACTGCTCGTCCTGTTAAGAAAACAGCTTACTTAGTCATTGGTTCTGACCGTGGTCTTGCAGGTGCTTACAACTCAAGTATCCTACGCCAAGTACAACGTACAATTGACGAGCGTCATAAATCAAAAGACGAATACGTTATTTTAGCGGTAGGTCGTGTTGTTCGTGACTACTTTGTGAAACGTGATCATTATGTCATCAGCGATGTTGTCGGCCTTCCGGACCAACCATCATTTGCTGATATTAAAGAAATCGCTCGTAAAGCTGTTGGTATGTTCACTGATGGTACGTATGATGAACTTTATATGTACTACAATCACTTTGTCAGCGCAATTGCTAGCGAAGTGACAGAGAAAAAACTTCTTCCATTAACGGATCTTGCACCTGCTAGCAGCAATGCTTCTTATGAATTTGAGCCATCTGGTGAAGCAATTCTTGAAGTATTACTTCCACAATACGCGGAAAGCTTAGTTTACGGCGCATTATTAGATGGAAAAGCAAGTGAACATGCTTCTCGTATGACGGCTATGAAAAATGCAACTGATAACGCTTCTGATCTTATTTCAGACCTTTCATTGCAATATAACCGTGCGCGTCAAGCGGCGATTACACAAGAAATTACAGAAATCGTTGGTGGAGCTGCAGCCTTAGAATAGGCCAGCTTCCCAATGTCGTATAAGAATACGATAGGAGGGTACACAGTAATGAATAAAGGACATGTTATTCAAGTAATGGGTCCAGTTGTTGACGTAAAATTTGACAATGGCCAATTACCAGCAATCTATAACTCATTAAAAGTTAAGATTGAACGTCCTAATGAAGAACCAACAATTCTTGCATTAGAAGTTGCTCTTCATTTAGGTGATGATTCTGTTCGTACAATTGCAATGTCATCTACTGATGGCTTACAACGTGGAGCAGAAGTTACAGACTCAGGAAAAGCTATCTCAGTACCAGTTGGTGAAGTTACTCTAGGTCGTGTATTCAACGTACTTGGAGAAGTAATCGACTTAGGTGAAGAGATTCCAGCTGACGTTCGTCGTGATTCAATTCACCGCGAAGCACCAACTTTCGCTGAACTTTCAACTTCAGTTGAAATTCTTGAAACAGGTATCAAAGTAGTAGACTTACTTGCACCATACATTAAAGGTGGTAAAATCGGTCTATTCGGTGGTGCCGGTGTAGGTAAAACTGTATTAATCCAAGAATTAATCAATAACATCGCACAAGAGCACTCAGGTATCTCTGTATTCGCTGGTGTAGGTGAGCGTACTCGTGAAGGGAACGACTTATTCTTCGAGATGAGCGATTCAGGCGTTATCAAGCAAACAGCGATGGTATTCGGTCAAATGAACGAACCACCAGGTGCACGTATGCGTGTAGCTTTAACTGGTCTTACAATGGCAGAATACTTCCGTGATGAGCAAGGTGCTGACGTACTTTTATTCATCGACAATATCTTCCGTTTCACACAAGCAGGTTCTGAGGTTTCTGCCCTATTAGGTCGTATGCCTTCTGCGGTAGGTTACCAACCAACACTTGCAACTGAAATGGGTAAATTACAAGAACGTATCACATCTACTAACAAAGGTTCTGTAACTTCTATTCAAGCGATCTATGTACCAGCCGATGACTATACTGACCCGGCTCCAGCTACAACTTTCGCCCACTTAGATGCAACTACTAACCTTGAGCGTAAATTATCAGAAATGGGTATCTACCCTGCGGTTGACCCATTAGCTTCGACTTCTCGTGCTTTATCACCAGAAATCGTAGGCGCTGAGCACTACGCAATCGCTACTGGTGTACAACGTACAATCCAACGTTACCGTGAATTACAAGATATCATTGCTATCTTAGGTATGGATGAATTATCTGATGAAGATAAACAAACAGTAGAACGTGCTCGTCGTATTCAATTCTTCTTATCTCAAAACTTCCACGTTGCGGAACAATTTACTGGTCAAAAAGGTTCTTATGTACCTGTTAAAGAAACTGTTCGCTCATTCAAGGAAATCCTTGATGGCAAATGGGATCACCTACCAGAAGATGCTTTCCGTCTAGTTGGATCTATTGATGAAGTAGTTGAAAAAGCGAAAAGCATGGGCGTAGAGGTTTAATACTAGGGACGAGGAGGAAAAAATATGAAGACAGTTCTAGTCAATATTGTCACTCCCGACGGCCCAGTATACGATTCTGAAGTTTCAATGGTAATCGCTAAAACAACTTCAGGTGAAATCGGTGTTCTTGCAGGCCATATTCCTATGGTTGCTCCACTTGCAATTGGTGCAGTGAAGCTTAAAAAAGAAAACGGTTCAACTGAACTTATTGCTTTAAGCGGTGGTTTCATTGAAGTTCGCCCTGAAAAAATCTCAATTTTAGCTCCGTCTGCTGAAATTGCTGAAAGCATCGATGTTAAACGAGCTAAAGAAGCCGTTAAACGTGCTGAAGGTCGTCTTCAAGGTAAACAAGATAACATTGATTTCAAACGTGCTGACCTAGCATTAAAACGTGCGTTGAATCGTATCAACGTTCATGAGGGTAATATCTAATTCAAATTTTAACGGGCAGATTCAACATCTGTCCGTTTTTTAACATTATGCTACCGTTTGAGAGTATCGCTTAGGAATTAATATGGAGGAACCAACATGGAAATTTATCAGGCAATAGGGCAGGAAGCTTTAATAGGGATTTTATCGCATTTATTTTTTATCGCTATTACTTTTTATGCGCTACAAGCGTTTATGTTAGAAAAGATTTTTAAGAAGAATAAAGTTTTTCAAATCCAATTAATTTATATTTTATTGAGTATTGCGATAGGATCAGCTGTCTCTAATTTCTTTCTGCAAATTTCAAACTGGTCAGGGAAGCTTCCGTATTTATTTTAATAGCCCCTTATTACTATTTTTATGTTAGTAATTGAATCTACATGTTTCACAGGGCTTTATAACATAATTTATGTGGTCCTTTGAAATATGTAAAAAATTAGTTTGAATACTTTCAGCAAATGTTTTCGTAGCGAAAGTGAAGCGTCAGCTACAGATGTCTTCGTAGCGAAAGTGAAGCGTCAGCTACAGATGTTTTCGTAGCGAAAGTGAAACGTCAGCTATAAATGTTCCTCATAGCGAAAGTGAAGCTTCAACTACAAGTGTTTTTGTACCGAAAGCGTAGCGACAGGTACAGTATCTCTCATCTCATAAGGTGATGGGATGAATTCGGACGTAATTAAGCCTCGGAATAATTGATATATATCCATTAGATTTGGTTTTTGTTCACAAATTCTTAGGTATATATTAGAAATTAACGCTTTTCTTCCGTGTTATTGGTCATTCACAAAAAAATAAATCATGCGTACAATAAATAAATAGCAAAATATCAATAAATGACGTAAAATAGTGATTTGGATGCTTGAACGAGCGTAAGAAAAGTTGTACTATAGAGTTGTTTGTTTACTGATTATGACATTATACTTCTTTTTAAAATAAAATTTTGATAGGTTAATAGATTGAATTCGGAGGGACATAGGGTGGAAAAAATAATAGTGACTGGCGGCCAAAAGCTACAGGGGAAAGTGCGCGTAGAGGGCGCAAAAAATGCGGTGTTACCAATCCTAGCAGCGGCTTTACTTGCTTCTAAAGGAGAAAATGTAATTAAAGAAGTCCCTAATTTAGCAGATGTCTTTACTATAAATGAAGTACTTAAAAGTCTAAATGCGGCAGTTACATATATACCTGAGGATAATACAGTATATATAGATACAACAAAAGATCTTTCTAGTGAAGCTCAATTTGAATTTGTCAGTAAAATGCGTGCATCGATTTTAGTGATGGGTTCCTTACTTGCTCGAAATGGCTATGCTCGTGTTGCTTTACCAGGGGGCTGTGCAATCGGTTCCCGTCCAATTGAGTTACATTTAAAGGGCTTTGAAGCTATGGGAGCAAAAATTTCTTTTGGCCATGGATATGTAGAGGCGAAGGCAGAGGGACGTTTAAAAGGCGCAAATGTTTATTTGGACTTCCCTAGTGTTGGGGCAACTGAAAATATTATGACAGCTGCTGCCTTAGCGGAAGGAACAACTGTAATTGAAAATGCTGCAAAAGAACCTGAAATTGTAGATCTTGCAAACTTCATTAATAATATGGGTGGTCGTGTCATCGGTGCAGGTACGAATACGATTCGTATCGAAGGAGTCGATACATTATATGGAACAGAACATCATATTATTCCTGACCGTATTGAAGCTGGCACATTTATGGTTGCAGCAGCAATTACAAAAGGTGATGTAACGATTGAAAATGCTGTTCCTGAGCATATGACAGCATTAATTGCAAAAATGCGTGAAATGGGTGTAGAAATAACTGAGCTAGATGAAGGAATCCGTGTACGTGCTCCTAAAACATTAAAAGCTGTTGATATTAAAACTATGCCACATCCAGGATTCCCGACTGATATGCAATCTCAAATGATGGCATTAATGTTAACAGCTGAGGGTACGAGTATTATTACGGAAACGGTTTTTGAAAATCGTTTTATGCATGTTGAGGAGTTCCGTCGCATGAATGCTGGTGCTAAAATAGAAGGACGTTCTGTGTTTATCGAAGGGCCTGTAGATCTTCAGGGTGCTGAAGTAATGGCGACTGATTTACGAGCTGCGGCTGCACTAATTTTAGCAGGTCTTGTATCTGAAGGTGTGACTAGAGTAACAAAGCTTCATCATTTAGATCGCGGTTATGTAGATTTCCATGGCAAGCTTGCTGCACTTGGCGCACAAATTGAACGTGTACCAGCTGAGGAAGTTATCATTAAAGAGAAAACAACTATTGAATTACCAACAAACTAAATAGATTTATAAACCCTTTGCTTATGAGCAGAGGGTTTTTTCTTTGTTAATGTAACTGTAGATTTTTTGTCTGGTGTCAGATGTATATGAGCGCTTTGGGACATTTGTTCTGTTTTATCGGAACAATTTCTTGCTGTCGCTACACTTCGCACAAAAACTTTATATCGAGGCTTACTTCGCCAACATCCACATATTTTGAAGATTTCTAGCATATTATTCCTTATGAAAAAATGGATAATGAGTATAGGCATAATTTGTTTGATTGGAGCATTATATATGCTTCCTGTGGCATTGGGTGAGAGACTTACGGTTAAAGAAGATTCGCCTGCAACAACAGAGCAAGCTTGTGAAATATTCATAGAAGTGGAGGGACAACAGGAGAAAATCCCTTTAGAAACGTATATAACTGGTGTAGTAGCTGCAGAAATGCCTGTGTCATTTAAAAAAGAAGCTTTAAAGGCGCAAGCTATTGCAGCAAGGACATACGCGTTGCAATCGACAAATTACGGTAAAATATCTATCGCTCCTACTGTTGCTAGACAAGTTTTTTACAATAAGGAGCAAAGAAAAGAGAATTGGACTAGCAATTTCCCGGGGAATGAAAAGAAAATTGTCGAAGCTATTAATGAAACGAAAGGACAAGTTCTTCTATATAATAATGAATTAATTACGGCAATGTTTCATTCTACGAGCAATGGGAAAACAGAAAGTGCCTACGATTTTAGTGGCAATGATATACCTTATTTACAAAG
The DNA here is from genome assembly GCF_001183605.1 of Lysinibacillus xylanilyticus. Classification (GTDB taxonomy): domain Bacteria; phylum Bacillota; class Bacilli; order Bacillales_A; family Planococcaceae; genus Lysinibacillus; species Lysinibacillus xylanilyticus. The sequence continues at coordinate 196,752 of NZ_LFXJ01000010.1, forward strand.
TGTTGCGAGTAATTCGGATCTATCATCACCAAAGTTTTCAGCGATGAAAGAATGGACATTAGCTGAATGGAATTCATTGTGGCCTGTTAAATGGCAAGTAAGTGACTTCAACCGTGTACAGTTTTTTTCAAATGATTCAGGACGTGTTGAGCGCATGCAGTTAGGTAAAAATGTGTGGTCAGGGCGAGAAGTTCGAACACTTTTAGAAATACCATCAACGGATTTTAAAATTGCATATAATTCTACCGCTGGAAAAGTGCAAGTGAGTACGAAAGGATACGGGCATGGGGTAGGAATGAGTCAATATGGAGCAGAGGCTATGGCAAGTGATGGGAAAACTGCTGACGAAATTTTACACTATTATTATCAAGATATTGAAATAAAAAAGATAGATGCATGTTTAAAATAACTTCTAGTTGTTCACACTGCAACTAGAGGTGATGAAAATGAGAGAGGATAAAAATAGTAAAACTTCTCAAAATCAACAAGATGAAAAAGTTCAATTACAGAAGAAACCGTGGTTTTGGCCAGTTGTTTATGCTGGTGGGGCTCTAATGCTAGCAGGTTTGCTGCTTGGTTACAATAGTCTCGTATCAAAAGTAGAAGAGGCTCCTTCCACAAATGTAGCAGAAGTAGATTCAGGTCCTGTAGTTGAAACAAATGCAAAAACAGAAACACTGAAGTACCCATTCAAGGAAGAGAATCTTAGTAAAATTCAAATTTCACAAGAGTTTTATGAAGTAGAGGCTAATGCAGAGTCGCGTGAAAAAGCACTAATGGTATTTAATCAAACATTTACGACATCTTCCGGTATTACGCTTTCTATGAATGGTGAAGAATTTGAAGTACTTGCTGCTCTAAGTGGTAAAGTAAAACAAGTAAAGCTTGATGCATTTACAGGTAATAAAATTGTTATTGAGCATGCAGATGGTAAGCAAACACAGTATAGCTCTGTAAAAGACATTGCTGTCAAGGAAGGCGATGAGGTAACACAAGGTCAAGTACTTGGAAAAGCGACTGACAATGAGTGGAACCAATCAGCTGGCGTTAACTTGCATTTTGAAGTACTAGAAAACGGGAAATATATTAATCCGAAAAAATTACTAGCCTTTTAATTTATTTCAGTAGAAGTCTCTCACCTCTATAGGTGGGAGACTTCTACTGGTTTAAGTCACTTTTCAGCGGGTATTCAAGCCTAATGATAGGAAAATTCGTAGATTTTAAATATAGTAAACGATAGTTTTACATTGGAAGAAATGAATACTAAAAAATGCATAAAAAAACGGTATTTTATCGTGAAAATGTAAAATGTGTTCTGAATAGCTTTGTCCTCACATAAGGTGAAGAAATGCGCAGACGTGCATCTGATGCCATTTGTGAAATTGTGTGGAAAGGACGAAGAACGTGCACGAGCACATTCGGAAGCGCTGCATACGCCTCGGTGAATTATTGATTGAGACGCGTGAAACTGTGCGTGTCCTCGCGAAAATGACAGGTTATTCAAAAAGTACGGTGCACAAAGATTTAACAGAGCGACTGCCAACAATTCATGAAGGATTAGCTGAGCAAGTAAAGGAAATACTCGCCTACCATAAGGCCGTACGTCATATTCGTGGAGGAGAGGCAACGAAAAACAAGTGGAAAGAAAGAACGAGTCAAGATTGATTCGTTCTTTTTTTGATTCAAAGGTCAAGCTAGATACTTCTTTTAATTTCCTTACATAATTGAGAAATAGCTAATTCTCCTTTCATCCCAAGCCTTCGATAATGAAACCATACAAAAAATTGTTTAAACAATTTCTTCTTTTCAATAAGTGTTCATATAATTGAGAGAATACAGTTCCATTAACTAAAATTAGGTGTAATTACCAATGGTATATGATAAAATATTCTAGATAAACAGATAAAAATGAACGTTATGTAGTTGGAAATGGCGGGAAGGAGAAATTATAAAATGTTTTCGAAAGATATTGGCATTGACTTAGGAACTGCGAACGTATTAATACACGTTAAAGGTAAAGGAATCGTCTTAAATGAACCATCTGTTGTGGCGATTGATAAAAAAACAAATAAAGTATTAGCGGTGGGAGAAGAGGCTCGTCAAATGGTAGGGCGTACACCGGGTAATATTACTGCAATTCGTCCACTACGAGATGGTGTCATTGCAGATTTTGACGTTACGGAAGCGATGCTAAAACATTTCATCAACAAGTTAAACGTCAAAGGGTTTTTAGCTAAGCCACGTATTTTAATTTGCTGTCCAACAAACATTACTAGTGTTGAACAAAAAGCTATTCGTGAAGCTGCAGAAAAATCAGGTGGAAAAAAAGTATACTTAGAAGAAGAACCAAAAGTTGCAGCTATTGGAGCGGGCATGGATATATTCCAACCTAGCGGCAATATGGTAGTCGATATTGGCGGCGGAACAACAGATATTGCAGTCCTATCAATGGGTGATATTGTAACGAGTGAGTCCATCAAAGTAGCAGGAGACATTTTTGATAATGATATTTTACAATATATTAAAAAAGAATATAAATTGCTAATTGGTGAACGTACTGCAGAAGCCATAAAAATTACAATCGGAACAGTCTTTAAAGGTAGCCGAAATGATTCAATGGACATCCGTGGTCGAGACATGGTAACAGGTTTACCACGTACAATAACGATTCACTCGGAGGAGATTGAACGTGCATTACATGAATCGGTTGCTATGATTGTTCAATCTGCAAAAAATGTTTTAGAAAAAACACCACCAGAGCTATCGGCTGATATAATTGATCGTGGGGTTATTATTACTGGCGGTGGTGCATTACTACACGGTATGGACCAGCTATTAATCGAAGAGTTAAAGGTACCTGTGTTCATTGCAGAGCATCCTATGGATTGTGTAGCAATTGGTACAGGCATTATGCTTGAAAATATTGATCGAGTGTCCGCGCCCTTATAAAAATATAATGAGGTGATTTCTTTGTTCAAAGGGTTTTATACAGTTGCAACTGGTATGATTGCACAGCAAAGACGAACAGAATTACTAACCAATAATTTATCAAATGCAAATACACCAGGATTTAAAGCAGACCAATCAACAATTCGTTCATTTCCCGACATGCTTATGTCAAGTGTAGGAAAAACGAATGCACCTGCTAATCAACAAGCGGGCTCTCAATATATGAGTCAAGTTGGCGCTTTAAATACTGGGATTTATATGCAAGAAACATTACCAAATTACATACAAGGTCAAATTTATAGCACAGACTTCACGACAGACATGGCTTTGATCGATGGAAACTTACCGCAAAATGAAGACGGCACTGCTGGATCAATTTTCTTCCGTTTAGCACATCCAGAGGGTGGCGAAGCATATACACGTAACGGGAATTTTACATTAGATGGTCAAGGATATTTAGTAAATCCACAGGGACTGTATGTGCTATCAGACAGAGGTCAACGCATCCAGCTACCGAATGATGATTTCCGTTTAGATGAAAATGGGGCAATTTATGTTAATAATCAGCAGGTAGCTCGTGTTGGAGTATCATTTGCAGCGGATCCGAACATGCTAAGTAAGCAGGATAATGGTTTAATTCGAACTGAAAACGGTGAGAACTTACCGACAGCGTATGGTGCCAATGGCGTAGCCTTTACACTGCGTCAAAATTATCTAGAGGGCTCAAACGTAGACTCTAGTCGTACAATGACTGATTTAATGACAGCATATCGCGCTTTCGAAGCTAACCAAAAAGTGTTACAGGCTTATGATCGCAGTATGGAAAAGGCTGCCAACGAAATCGGGAAAGTATAATAGGCGAACTGGAGGCATTTGAATATGCTACGTACAATGATTACTGCAACAAACACAATGGGGCAATTACAAAATAAACTAGATACAATTAGTAATAACATTGCCAATAGCAGCACACTCGGCTATAAATCACAAGAAGCTACATTTAATGAATTGCTTTATCAGCAATATAATAATGACAAGCTAGATCGAGCTGACCGACAATCACCTGTTGGCATCCGTTATGGTTCAGGTGCAATGCTTGGACAAATTCAATCAAATCAAAAGCAAGGCTCTCTACAAACAACAAATCGTGACCTTGATTTTGCTTTTACAAAACCAAAGCAATATTTCAATATTTTAATGCCAGATGGTGAAAATGGTACAAAAACAGTGTATACTCGTCAAGGTGACTTTTATTTATCACCATTAAATAATGGAACAGTAATGGTTGTAACTGCAGATGGATATCCATTGGCAAACTCAACAGGACAAGCTATTACATTACCGGACAATGTAAAAAGTTTCGCGATCGGTGATGGAGGCGTATTAGAGGCATCATATCCAAATGGAGATGTTATTCGTACTGATGTAGCAGTGACAGAGTTCCAAAAGCCTCAGCTAATGGAGAAAGTTTCTGGCGCCTACGTTGGATTTCCGGATAACCTAGCTCAGCTTGGATATACACAAGCTGAAGTTGTCACTGAATTACGAGGAGCAAATCGTCAGCAAATTGGCATGCAGAGCGGTTCGCTAGAAATGTCGAATGTAAATCTTTCAAAGGAAATGACGGATTTAATTCAGACGCAGCGTTCTTATCAATTCAATGCAAGAGCTGTAACTTTAGCAGACCAAATGCTTGGGCTCATTAATGGTATTCGATAGTAAATCCATTATTACTGTTTAGTAAGTAATGAAGAGGAGTACAATCTATGACAAACGATTCAAGTCGAGGTTCTATGCAAACAAAAGAAACCGATACGCCACCAGAAGAGAAGGAACACGGCTCAAATGGAGAGCAACGAGAGGTTCGATGGGTGCAAATACGGCTGATTCCGATTTGGCTACGCGTTGTACTTATTATCATCTTAGTTGTTGTTGCCGCAGTTTTAGGTGCAATGTTTGGCTATAGTGTAATTGGACAAGGTAGAGCCATGGACGTTTTCAAACCAGAAACATGGCAGCATATATTTGATATTATGAATGGTAAAGAATAATTTTATTCTTTACCTTACTTTGTGTTTACATATAATATCTTCATTCAGTAGGTGTTGGATATTGAATGAAGATATAGCCTCCAGCGGATGTTACGGATTATAAATTGTGCGTGCACATTTCAAAATCCGGACGCAATTACGCCGAGGCAAAATTGATATAAGGGGGAAAAGAAAATGTTAACAGCAGAACAAATTCAAGCAATTTTACCGCATCGTTATCCTTTTTTATTCGTTGATCGTATCGTTGAATTAGAAGAAGGCAAGCGTGCAGTTGGTTTGAAAAATGTCTCTATAAACGAGGACTTTTTTAATGGGCATTTCCCTGGCTATCCAGTAATGCCTGGGGTTTTAATTGTAGAGGCGCTAGCACAAGTCGGTGGCGTCGCATTATTAAACGCAGATGAATTCAAAGGTCGTCTAGCTTTCTTGACGGGTATTGATAATTGTCGTTTTAAGCGCCAAGTAGTTCCGGGAGATCAACTTCGATTAGAGGTAGAGTTCGTGAAACTACGTGGAGTAATGGGCAAAGGTCATGGTGTGGCGACAGTCGATGGAGAACTAGTATGTGAAGCGGATATTCTATTTGCCATTGGACCTGCACAGCCAAAATAGGTGTAATTTGCAATTATAGGCTAAAAGATTTAAAATAATCATATCGAATAATGTCTTTACTGTTAATCTTTTAATAGTTTAGTCTATAAGTAGTGCAGTTAAAGAAATTACGATGTTTTATAAAAATGTATATGGCGTTATATGTGATTGTGAATTAATACATGTAGTTTTGCTTTTAAAACGTAGGAGGATTATATAGATGTATAAGGAATTGTCTTCAGGTGTTAAAATTAGCATTACGCGTTCGATTTCAACATCTTTTGAATCATACTTAGCAGGTATTGATTGGAAAGAGGAGCGTTTTTCTATGGAAGACTTCATTGCTAGCTGGCAAACTTATTTTAAAGAAAATGCCGCATGGATCGAAAAAATCCCAGCAAATGTTTTGATGAGTACTGAATTCCATGAAGAGATGGCGCAGAAAATCGATGAAGTAATTGCAAAAATTTTAAATGAAGAACCCACAGCTAAACAAATTGAAACAATCGAGGCATTGCAAAAAGAGCTAGGTACAAATTATAGCTACAACTGTAAAGCAGAAGCAGCATACATTGAACAATTGTTAAAAGAAAAACAAAAATAGTTTGTACAAAAATCGGATAGTTCCCTCCTTTCCCGGGCAATCTATGTAGGATCACAAATGCAACACATTGTATTTGTTGACATAGCACCGAGAAAGGAGGATTTTTCTATGTGGAGAATGTCATTTTTGGCAATTATTCTTGCTGCTTTATTCCTTGGAGGTTGTAACTGGGGAAACAAGGCTGTTGAAACAAGACCAGTGGAGAATGTTAAACACGACGTTCGCCGTGGTGTTGACAAAGTGGAAGACGTTGTAGAGCCGTCTAGAAGAAATGACGTTTACAATCGTGACGTAAATGGTGTTAACCGTAACACTGTTCTTCCAGAAGCTGCAGCACCAGGTACAACTACACCAGGTACAACTACACCAAGAACTACAACACCAGGTACAACGACAGTACCAGGAACAACTACAACGCCAGGAACAAATGCTGACTTAAATGGTACAAATGGTTATAACAACGTACCAAATGCAAACGGCGTAGTTAAAGAAAAGATCGTTGAAGAGAAAGTAACGCGATAATTATAAAAAAGAGTGTTTCCATCCAATGGAACACTCTTTTTTTCTTTTAGGGGGAAATATTACCGAGTGGAAGAGAAGTGAATACTCGCGAAAGAGAAGAAAATACTCGCGGAGGAGAAGTGAATACTCGCGAAAGCGAAGGAAATACTCGCGAAAGAGAAGTGAATACTCGCGGAAGCGAAGGAAATACTCGCGGAGGAGAAGTGAATACTCGCGGAGGAGAAGTGAATACTCGCGGAGGAGAAGGAAATACTCGCGGAAGAGAAGTGTATACTCGCGGAAGCGAAGTGAATACTCGCGAAAGCGAAGGAAATACTCGCGGAGGAGAAGGAAATACTCGCGGAGGAGAAGGAAATACTCGCGGAGGAGAAGGAAATACTCGCGGAGGAGAAGAAAATACTCGCGGAGGAGAAGGAAATACTCGCGGAAGAGAAGTGAATACTCGCGGAAGCGAAGTGAATACTCGCGGAAGCGAAGGAAATACTCGCGGAGGAGAAGGAAATACTCGCGGAAGAGAAGTGAATACTCGCGGAGGAGAAGTGAATACTCGCGGAGGAGAAGTGAATACTCGCGAAAGAGAAGTGAATACTCGCGGAAGCGAAGTGAATACTCGGGGAAGCGAAGGAAATACTCGCGGGCAAGATGGCAATACCCGCACGAAGGTGAGAAACCTGCTAAATATTCTCAGGAAGGGCGGAAAAATGGCTTCATATATTCCACTAAATTTTCGGGTAATCGGTAAACACGATTTTTATAAGAACCTGTATAGGGAAATTGAAATTTTCTAAGTAAACGATTTGCAGCATCAATGGAATGAATACCGAAAAACTCACGCAGCTGTTTATTGGTGATTGTTGGTCTAACTAAGTACTGATAATCTTGTAAGGCTTCAGCGAAAATTTCTTCGCTTGCATATTGACAGTATAAACATCTCCATATTCCGCGAGCATAATGCATTTGAGATTTGTATTTGCATTTCGGACAAAGCACGCCTTGGCGAAATCGTGATGAATCAATAGCAGCCGGAATTTTCGATGGCTGATGTCTACTAAGAAGTAGTTGAGCAATTTGAGTTAGCTGTTCATCGCTTAAAATGGCATGTGTATATTTATTAAAAAGGGAATGAAGATGTTTTTGAAGTCCTGAAACATGGAAAATCGGGATTGTATTTGGATGACTTGCAATGATAGCAGAAGAGTTAGCAATGATAACCGCACCCTCAATGGGGAGAGAATAGTTTTGGAAAATAACTTTAAGAAATTGCATATGTCGTTGGGTCTGAGTAATTGCATTGGGGAATCCTTCAACAGTTCCATCCGACTTCGTTCGAATACATTGATGAGTAATATCGTCAAAATCGAGACGGCCGTTAATATTTTTTATTTCAACAACTAGCATAAAATTACTGCAAATGAAAAGCGTATCGAGTTGATGCGAATGCTGAGCAGAATTCATCAGAATTAAATTATGTAACACTAAAAAAGTATAGGGACATACTAATTCAAGCCATTCACGGTCAACTCTTCTTTCACCAACAAAGCCAGCATCGAATCTTCGGAATTGCTCATTATAATAGCTAAAATCAGGATCCTCTTCGAACAAACGCCTCTTTAAAGCCTCAAGCCATATTAATTTTACAGGCTTTTCTCTAATAGCAATTTTCAAGTGTAGTTACCTCCTATAATTTTTACATCGTATTTTACCTTAAAATCTCTACCTGTCCAATAAAAAAATAACGATGCAAATTTTTGCATCGTTAAATCAAGTTCAATCATTTTTGAGTTTTGGTCGTTCTTTCATATCGTGTGAGAAGCGGTCCAATAACTTATCTAAAGTAACGCCCTCAGCTAGTAACTCGGCTAGTAATTGCTCGGCATATTTCGAGCGTTTTGTCTTTAGCGTTCCTTTTAAAAGGACAGAGATGTGCTCGCCAATTTCTTGAACTGTATGTACGACAACCTTAAAAGGAGCAGGCTCATTATCTGGAAATGAAATAACTGCACGTACATTAAAGACAGTAGCATTCGCTAATAGTTCATCAAAAGTTGAACGATATTGCCGGTCCATAAACAGTTCGAGAATCCAAGATTGATGGCTGTTTTCCTGGTTAATAATAATACCATCGACTAAAGGGAAAGGTTGTATGCCGTCTTTTGTGACAAGGTCAAAGGAAAGCATCTTAAATGTTTTCATTATGTAATATCCTCCTAAGTCGGTCATCCTTTTTAGTATAACATATTCAATTAGCCCTGGTTACGATAGGGGCAATGCTGTGTTTTTGCACAATTTGCAAAAACAGCGAAATTGTATATTTCAACAATTAGCATTTGCTATTACAGCGAAAAGCATTCAGCCCGAAAAATCTTTTAAAAAATGAAAAGTAAAAGCCTTAATATACCTAATTTATGATTAAAAATTAAGGGAAATGATAAAAATCGACTTTTGCCAATGCTGGATTAATTTTTGTAAGATGAGAGCAATCGAAAGCAAAGGAGGTGAATCAATGAACCAAATCGGACTGGTCGGAAGGTTAACAAAGGATCCAGTGTTACGACACTTATCTGGAAATCGCGTGCAAGCACATTTTACTCTAGCCATTAATCGCAATTACAAAAACAGTCGTGGGGAAGTGGATGCTGACTTTATTCTTTGTACAGTTTGGGGAAGGCTTGCAGAGCATATCGTCAAATATTGCGGAAAAGGCTCATTAATTGGAGTGAATGGTCGAATTCAATCAAGATCATTTTTAAATGAAGAAAGCGCAAAGGTTTTTATAACAGAAGTAGTCGTAGAAGATGTCCGATTTTATCGGCTTAAGCCAAGGGATAGCGACGGGGCAGTTGTGCCTCCAAAGCCACCAGATGAGCAGGAAGGCTTAAAGGATTTTGTGCTACCTGAGGCAGCAGTACAATTGCCGGTAATATAGCAGTTCTAATTGGTACATACGGGGCAAGAAACAAGTTGTCTGATCCGCCATTCTCCTTTTATTACTTGCGCCGTAATCAAAATTTAGAAAGGAATGATGTCTACATTTCATAACGTAGTTCATTGCTGAAGACCGCACAGCAATGAGCATTATTAACACAACTAAATATAAATATGAAGTAAGTAGGGGAAGAAGTAACAGTAATATCCGCTGAAATAAAAGAGCGCCAAGAACGTTGTGCTCTTGGCGCATCTACTCATTATTAAAAATCGAGCTTCATTAAATCACGAAGTTCGTCATCTTCTAACTCAGTTAACCATTGGCTTGATTGAATTAGTTCTTCTGATAATGCAGATTTTTGGGTTAGCATTTTATCGATCTTCTCTTCGATAGTACCAATTGTAACAAACTTATGCACTTGCACAAATTGTGTTTGGCCAATTCGATATGCACGGTCAGTCGCTTGATTTTCAACGGCAGGATTCCACCAGCGATCTGCGTGTAATACATGATTTGCCGCTGTTAAATTTAGCCCTGTTCCACCCGCTTTTAATGAAAGGATAAATATTGGGAAATCTCCTGCCTGAAAAGTCTCTACTAAGCGGTCACGCTGCTGCTTAGGCATAGCACCTGTTAAGAACGGTGCATCAATATTATATAGTTCACTAAAACAATGCTGTAGTAATTGCCCCATTCCGATATATTGTGTGAAAATGAGGCACTGCTCGCCGTTGTCCACGATTTCTGTAGCCATTTGCACAATGCGTTCTAATTTCGTAGAACGAGTGAGCATTGATTCGGCATCCTCGAAAGGTTCTTTTAAATATAAGGCAGGATGATTACATAATTGCTTTAACTTACTGAGCATCTTTAAGACGCGTCCCTTTTTTTGAAAGCCTGTTAATTGCTCTAGCTGATCGAGCGTCTCTAATATATATCCTTCATATAGAGATGCTTGTTCAGTTGTTAATGGGCAGTACGCATGAGACTCTTGTTTATCTGGTAAGTTGAGCTGTAAGTGTGGGTCACGCTTTGTACGACGCAGTAAAAATGGTTGAATTTTTGCACGTAGCTTTTGTTTATGTGACTCAGACTCATCTCGTTCTATCGGTAAAATAAATTCTTCATTAAAGCGACCAAAGCTACCTAAATAGCCTTTATGGATAAAGTCAAAAATAGCCCATAGCTCCGATAAACGGTTTTCCACTGGTGTACCCGTTAAAGCAATATGATGCGTCCCTTGTAATTTACGAATAGCCCTTGATTGTAGCGTTTGCATATTTTTAATATTTTGAGCTTCATCTAGTACAACTGTTGACCATTCTACTTCCTGTAAAAACTCTGCATCCTGTGATACCGTGCCATAGGTAGATAAAATCACATGTGGTTTTTCTCTTCCTACTAGCTGTTTAAAAGCGTCCTCCTTTGCTCGATTCGCCTGATAATGCGTATGCACATTCAAGGAAGGAGCAAAACGAGCGAGTTCCTTTTGCCAGTTGCCGAGCACGGACGTAGGACAAATAATGATGGATGGCTTTGTATCCTCAGTTGTTTCAAAAAGATGAAGCAAATAAGAAATAAGCTGAACCGTTTTACCAAGCCCCATATCATCGGCTAGGCATGCACCAAAGCCTTGTTCTCGCATGAAGACAAGCCATTCAAAGCCCTCATGCTGATAAGGGCGTAATTCTGCTTGCAAAGATGTAGGAACAGGTACTGTAGGCAGTCCTTTTTTCTCAGAAAGCTGCTCCATATAGGATTTAAGCGATTTTTGCAGTTCAAATGCAAAAATAGGGTCATCCCGCATTGCATCATCGGCATCTTCTTCTTCAAGAGGTAAGGATAAATCCTCTGGTAGCTCACGGAATAGCAATTCACGAACAGTCCAGCTTTCATCTTCAGCTTGCTGCATCAATGCACGCATTTCTTGCATCCAGTTTGCATCGACTCTAAACCATTCTGTACCAATACGAATGAATTCGCGTTTCTCATCTACAAGCTTTTTAAATTGCTCAGGTGAAATGGACTGTCCATTCATAGAAAACTGCCATTTGAACGTTAAAATATCATCTAGTCCAGCAACCTTCTTTGTCGCTACATTACCAGTACTGACACGAACACGCATTTTTGACTGTTTTAAATCCTTAAGCCAAGCAGGTAATACAACGTCAAAGCCGAGTGCTTGTAATCTTGCTAAATCTTCACGTAAAAATGTTCGAACTTGTAAATCGTCAAGCATAATACGGATGAAAATATCGCTACGTACATCTTCAATAGAAAGAAGATCTACAATTTGTCCTTGTTGTTGTTCAATAACTTCAGCAGACATTTGCCATTTTGCCGGTAGAGCGTCAGCGATTTGTAGTGACTGCTTTCGCATGGCAGGCGTCCAGTAGTTTTTGGCTGTAGCCGTACTAAGTACTGTTTCTAAAAGCCAAACATCTGAATCTTCCTCAGGCTCACTTAAGCGTAGGGAGACAGTAACTGCACCTGCTTGTCGTTCTTGCTCTAGTGGCCAGCCACCACGCAAGAAAAATGGCATTAGCTTTGGTAAATCAGACAGTACAAGACCTGCTTGAGCTAGTTTTTGCTGTACTGCCATTTCTAATAAAGCTGTATCTTCACCCTCTATAGGGAATGTTAGCGCGGAAAAATCATCTGCAATAACTGCGTGTGACCAAAGCGAGGGCTCCTGCCAATACGTTTGTATAGCAGACGCTTTTTCTAGCCACACCTGACTTTCTGCGTTCGCACCTTGCCATTCAATAAAAGGATGCAGATAGCGCTGTGAAAAAATATCAAGGAGCTCAGAGGTTGAGACGTCAATCGTACGCTCTGAACGGTTGGTTAATAAACCATAGACATTCGCTTCATAGTTAAAAAATAATGAAGAAATGAGTGAGTCTGCTTCCATTGCTGCACCATCAGCAGTAAATCCCTGTAACGTAAAATATCCTTCCTGTGCTGCATGAATACGAAGCTGTAGTTTTTTTGAAAACGGGGAAGGAGCATTTATAGTCATCATACTAAGTTTCCTTTCTCAATTTCTTCCTGTAATGCACGAAGTCGTTTATACTCTGCACGAATTGTTTGCATATATGTCTCAAAATAAGCAGTTTTACCAGCACGCTTTGCTGCACTACGCATACTTTTCCATATTCGTACAGCCTGCTTATAGTTCATACGTGATTTTTGTGTAATTTCAGTCATGGCATATAGATGATATAAGGGCAATACTGTTGCAGGCGCAACCTGAAGAACATCTTTCAATCCACACATTTCTAAATAAGAAAGGGAGGAGAGATTTAACTGATGGAGGGCTGCCCATTCACGGTAGCGTCCTTTTTTTATAAGAAAGAACGAAAACGGTTGGAGTCCATAAACACCAAATGCACTATATAATGTAGCTTCCTGTTCTTCAGTAAGCTGTATGTCTTCGTATAAAAGCTGAAATTGCCTTACATATTGAGCACGTTTTACAACTGGCACTGTTTGCTGTAAAAAGACTTCGGAAAATGGTAGCATTGCACGTAAAATAATTGACTGTGCATGTGATTCACCAGCACGTTTTGCAAAAGTAGCTAGCTCAAATAGGTCCTGCATATGTTGACCATCTACATGCGCAATGCTTTCCTGTAATAAACTTTCTTTTTGTAGCAACACATAAAATAGCAGTTTTAATGACTCCAAGGAAATCTCAGGTGAAGGATTCTCAAGATTATTTATAAGTGCTAATTCCTGTTCACGACGCGGCTTTTCATAAAAAAGCACTGCCCAAAGCAGCATATATACTTGTAGTCGATCAGCAAATAATCCTTGTCGTTCCAATAAAAACTCTCGAACTGATTCCTGAATCGCATCATAAAATGGATCAGTGGCAAAAAGTCGTGATCGACCCGTTAGCTCTGTCATTATACTTTCGAATGATTGAACACTTTGATCAATAAAATATTTCATATAAGGAGAATCCAACGAATGTCCTTTTGTCTCATTTAAATGACGCCATAGTGTATTAAAGATCGATAGCTCCATAAAAAGCTTATAAAGTGGCTGCCACTCACGCTCGAATGGCATATGCCGTTGGAGTCGCTCCATTGCATCTGTCCGTATAGCTGAGAGGCCATACCCTTCTAGAATACGCCCAGGTGGTAATAAACGTTTCATTACTTCATTGACCATTAACTTCCAGCTTTCTGGACTTCGTTCTTCTGCTAATGATTTTAATTGCACTGATTTTTGAGCGCGCCAAGCACTTGACCAATTTTGCACCGAATCAAAATACTGATAAAGAGCAAGCAATGCGCCAACCTGATGTCTACACCATTTCAGCTGGGGACAGTTACAGCGTAGCTCCTCTTTGGCAAAATCAATTTCTACAGTAGCAGGTCTGACATCCTGTACGCTAGCATATAATGTAGAACTTGCTCCATTAAAACGTTCAAAGACAACTGATTTATTCCGTACTGAAAAAACGGCACGACGCACTAGCTCTTCGTCTTCAGAAGAGGAAGGATGTAACGCCTGTTCAGCTTCCTGTAATCTGGCAAGGATAAATTCTTGATGCTCTTTAGCTAATTGGGCAATAGACAATGCCATAACCTCACTCCTTTCAAAATGTATAGCTAGTGGGTATGTGTAAGTATGAATAAAAAAAGACTGTCCTTCCATTATACGATTAAAATGCGTACATGATAAGCTGAATGATTTGAAATAAAAAAATCAAGGAGAAGATAGTTAACAAGATAATTGATTTGTGTTAAAATCTGAATAATCAGTTAAATAGGGAGGGATAAGGATGATGCAAGTTCAATATATGAAGCCATTTTACACAAAAATCACGGGAGACAAACTACGTCTCGTGTTTGCTTATCAATATTTCTCTATTTTAAAAGAGAATGAGATTTTCCATTTCATCCCCATCGAAGGTAAAGAGATGATTATCAACTTGAATACACAGCAAATTGAAAATATATCTGAGGTATTTGTTTTCCAGAAAGGGAATCGTTTTATCCGACTGCCATTATATCAATTATTATTAATTACAAATGTTCATGAGCATCTAACACCGATTCTTGAAAGCGCTACTCCGAAGCCTCAGTTACCACTTGTATCTTCAGTGACTGTTGGCGAAGTAGATCAGCTCATTACAGAATTGGAGCAGAAAAACATTGATTATTTAATCGACCAGGCATTACTAGATCATAATAAAGATCTCTTTTTTGAATTACTACAACAAAAGAACCATCAACTCGGAGGTTTCGAAAATTGAATACACAGTATTTTATTTAAGCACCCTTTTCGCATATGAGAAGTGGGTGCTTTTATCTTCATTAACAAGCATTTTTGTAGCGAAGGCAAAGCGTCAGTTGAAAGTTTTTAGTAATGTAAGTGTAGCGGCAGTTACAAATGTTTTTAGTAACGTAAGTGCAACGTCAGTTACAGAAGACTTCCACCTCTGAAGATGGTGAGATTTTTGTGGGTGTCCTGAAATAGAGGAGCTTAGGCTAAGAACTTCACATCCTGTGAAAATGCTAAGTGACCAACATTAAGCTGATGCTACGCTTACGCACAGACAAAACTATGTTTCTGACGCTATGCTTTCGCACATCTGTTGGCCAAAAGCCTCCACCGGATGTCTCGGATTTTGAAAGGAAGGATTCGTGCAAGCACAATCACGCCAATGCGGAATTGATATGGGTCTAAAGTCGAAAATGTGAAAAATGATTAAAAATCATTAATATATAGGACTTATTAAATTGGTATACATTACAAAAATTAGGTTAAAAGAATTTAACATAGACCGATATACATAACAATGGGGGGTGATGAAATGATGCTTGGAAAGTGGTCAGCGACGGGGATGTCAATTTTAAATAATATGAATAGTCATTACGGTGCAATGAGCAAGGCAATGCTTCGAATTTCTTCAGGCTACCGCATCAATAGTGCAGCGGATGATCCAGCGGGACTTGCGATTTCCGAAAAAATGCGTGCGCAAATTCGCGGCTTGAACATGGCAGCGAAGAATATCCAGGACGGTATATCACTTGTTCAAACAGCTGAGGGAGCACTAAATGAAGTACATGATATGATTCAGCGCATGCGTGAGCTCGCAGTCGAAGCGGCCAACGACACATTGACGGATAGTGATCGGGAGAATCTCGATTTAGAATATCAGGAATTAAAAAAAGAAATTCAGCGCATCTCGAAGGACACTGAGTTTAATACAAAGACATTGCTAAATGGGGATTATTCTACAAATGGTATTAAAATTCAGGCAGGTGCCAACGCAGGTCAAAACATTGAGATGTTTATTGGCGATATGGGTGCTGGAGCAATTGGCTTGGACGATAAGACATCCATTGCAACTCGTGAGGATGCCGATACAGCCATTTCCACAATGGAAGAGGCATTAAAGCGGGTATCAAGCGAGCGCTCAAGACTAGGTGCCTATCAAAATCGTCTAGAGCATGCGTATAACGCGAACGTAAACACGGCAGAAAACTTACAAGATGCTGAATCTCGCATTCGTGATGCAGATATCGCCAAAGAAATGATGAATATGGTGAAGGCCCAAATTTTAATGCAAGCAAGTCAATATGTGTTTGCATTGCATATGCAGCAGGCACAATCCATTTTAAAATTATTAGACCCACAAAAAAAATGATGAATTTCAATTTTTATTGAAATTCATCATTTTTACTTTCACTTTGTGAAAACCTCTAACGCTAATTTTGCTGTCTTCTCTGCTGCATCTTGGAACGCTTGGACTTTTTGACGCATATTTTCTTGGACGGTTGTTAATTGTTCAATTACTTTTACAGTTTGTTCAAACAATAAAGTCCCGTTCCAATCATCAACTTCAACATGTCCAATAATTGGCTGATCTACAATTTCAGCAAATGCATCGATTTTCGGATCATAAGAAATCGCAATAAATGGAGTAGAGTAAATGGATGAGAAAATTAATGAATGCAATCTCATACCAATTAGCAATTTAGACTGACCAATCACCGCAATTTTTTCTTCGATCGATAAATCAGCAGGGGCTATCATACTCTTTTCTTGCATAAGTGCTGCTACTTCTTGTGAAGACTTTGCATCATGCTCACCATGCATTGGCAAGAAGACAATCTGTTCACCATGACGTACTAATTGATCTAGGCTGTCCGCTATTTTTTGCTTGTAATCTACCGTTGATGGCCAGTCACGAACACTTATAGCAATATAAGACTTTGCTGATAAGGACTCATCTGCTAGCCAGTTAGTATGGAAGGTGCTACCGTTAAGGCCGATAACTGGATCTGGCACTATTAAAGCTTCGTTTTTGACACCTATCTCTGTTAAAAGAGACTGTGAGGCTTTATCTCGTACCGTTATTTTTTCTACCTTATTAAAGGCTTTGCGGACAATCCATTTACTTAAAGGATGATTGATTGGACCCATACCTTGGGCGTAAACAAATACAGGTTTTTTTAACCATTTTGCTATTTGAATCACGCCCGCATAGTAAGGAATCGTCTTCATCCCGGTTTGGTCTTGCATGAGGCTTCCGCCACCACTAATGAGTCCATCAGCTGTTTTTAGTACTTGTCTGATTTCGTTCATTTTCCAACGATTCACGGCCTTAACACCGTATGTTTTTTCAGTAGCCGCTGGATTATTCGATAATACAGTAATGTCTATATCACTTTGACATTTTCTTAAAGCTTGGATAATGGAAAGCAGAATCGCATCATCGCCAACATTATCGAATCCGTAGTAGCCAGACAATACAACATGCATTATGACCACCTCGCGATTGCTTTAGAAATAAAACGGTAACCTATCTTGAAAATTAAGATAAACACTAGTCCTACGACAAAACCAAGTGAAACGCTATAAAGTGTACGTAATGCCGACACAGCAACAGGGATGTGTAAATGTGTAAAGGTATTAACGATAGACAAGAATCCAATAACTCCTGGTACTAGAAGGATACTGCCCCATTTTCGATTAATGCCCATCACATATAGCGCTAAAACAAAGAATGGGAAACCAATTAAAAATTCCTTAGTTCTTGGTCGAACATATAGTATATTCTCAAGCCATTGTCTAAATGCCAATTCCGCATTACTAACAGAACCAGAATTACCTGTTCTACTGATATAGAATAATCCTATTCCTGCAACGACAATTAGCAGTAAAACATGCCAATATTTTAAATCTCTATTTAATAATGTAACGGTATTCGAAAGTGTTTTCTTAAGATCTTGATCAACTATACGGTTTAGTTCCAGCATCACAAATAATAATATACCTGCGATTGGAACAACATAAACAAGCTTAACGCCTTTAAATGCTTCAAAGCCTGTCATAAATGCATTGCCGTTTAATAACCCAATGACAATAACGATACCAATGACGCTAATACCTACTGCTTTCAGATATTGTAATAATATCGAAGCGATATGAGTAGAGCCCTTAGCTGCTTTAATAACTGCAAATGTTGGGGCCATAACTGCAATAATTAACGCGAATGCTTGTAAGAAAATAGTACTTTTCAGAAGTAAGTATCCTATGGCTAAAGCACTCATAAATACAACTGCTGTTATACGAAGAGGCATCCATTTCACTAGTTCTGACATAAGGTAAGTAAATAGTATACCTGCTAATAAAACAAGTGCCGTTACCCATGTTGGTACTGCAACAACATCAAACAGTTCTGGGGTACCAGACTTGAAATGATTTGGCATCTGCTTTTGAACACCAGTTAAATAATCAATTGTTTCCGCCAAATTTTTCTCGGCATTACCTTTTGTTTGAATATGATAGAAGATAGAACGAATATTTCTCTCTTTCACTGCGCGTGTTGTACGATCAATGCTTGCATTAAGCTTTAACTTTGTCTCTCTGTTTACATTGATGCTGTGCAAGCGAATCATATTATAATTTGTACTTTTTGCAATTTTGTCTTCACCCTTAAGGGGATTGCTTTCAATTGTGTAGAAATAATAGCCTGCCTTACTTAGCTTTTCAACCATTGCATTACCTGAATTCTGTCCAAATCCGATTGCCTCAGTACCTGAACCAAGTAAACGGCCTGCAGAGGAATCTTTTAATTCAAGCAATTGCTTAACGATTTTTTCGTTGGCCACTTTATTGTTTGCATTTTCTACTTTAAAGATGAGGGACAGATCGTGCTTGTTGATCATGTCCATTGCAAGCTTATCGTAACCAAGTGGTGTTTTTAAATCATAACGATGGTTTGAACTCGGAAGAAAATAGAAAGACTCATCTCCTATTTGTACTTCTTCTGGCTGAATGCTGTCCTTAATGAGCTGTTGATAGCTTGCATCTTCAGGAACGCTAATATAGTATCCACCCTTATTAACATCAACAGCACCTTTATAAGGTGTGAAACGTAGTTGTGCCGCTAATTCACTTTCATTGTAAGTGGAAATTAGTCCTTGATGTTCCATTTCCTTCAATGATAAAGGCTCAAGGCTAACTGTTGTAAGCCCTGCATCTTTTAAAGAGGAAAGGATTTTATCCATTGTTAAATCGCTTTCCTTATTTACTGTTTGTATTTCATCATAGGGAATAACTATTTCATACGAATTATTCGATTGCTCAGCATTCCAACGCATCATGATTCCAGGTGAAGCTATGATGAGCAATAGGACCACAATTCCCCAAAGCCATTTCTGTTTCGACATAAATTTTCTACCTCTCTTATTTATGAAAACCTTTTTCCGATAATCGGGATTTTCTTTAAATCTTGTTTATTAATGGCTTTCATTAGCCATAATAATAGGAAATAAATAACACTTCCAATTACAATCGCAACAGCTAGATAACCCGTTGCCCACATTCTTGACCACTTCTCAAAATCAAACCATAGTGTAGGTAATCCGACTGCAGCTCCCATTAGGATAGAAGATAGGATGATTTTGATAGTATCTTTCCCAAATACAGTGAAGCGAATTGTACGATAAATAAAAATAGAATTTACAATAAATAAAACAAAATAAACAAATAATGTTGCATATGCAGCCCCATCTAATCCGAAGCCTTGGATAAAGAAGATGTTTGAAAATATCTTTAGTACAACACCAATAATAATGATGATGGCTCCTGTTTTTGCAGCATTCATCCCTTGTAAAATCCCTGTACCAAGTAGTGTCAAAGATGTAAATACAGAGCTGAGGTTAATAATCGCTAACATTAAGCTTCCCTCTAAGTCTGTGAAAAGAGCAAGGTTTAAAGGTAAGGTTAATGCTAGTAACCCTAAAGCAGCTGGCCAGGAAATAAGATGTGTAATACGGTGCGTTTGCTCAATAATCCCACGTGTTTCATCTAATTTACGTTCTGCTATTTTTGTCGTAATTAGTGGAACAAGCGGTAAAATGATTGAAGACGCAAAAACAGTTGTAATTTGAACAAGCGTTAATCCTCGACCGTAAATCCCATAAAGGAAACTAATTTCACTTGAGTCAGCTCCAGCACTTCTTAAGCCATACGTTACTGTAAATGAGTCAACAAAGTTAAATAGTGCCATTGTGACAGAACCGATGGCAATCGGAATCGATATTTTTAAAATTGTCTTACCCCAGGATGAGAAATCGCTAAATGTATATTTCTCCTTGCTGGTCACTTTTACAGATGAGCGGAAATATTTCAAGCGTAAATAGAAGAGGGATGCAACAGCCCCAATTACAGAGCCTGCCATAACACCCCCAGCGACAATATCATTGGAATAATCCATTGCAACTAGGAAATAGGCAACAATTAAAATTAGAGCAACACGCACTAACTGTTCAATTACCTGAGAGATCGCAGTCGGACGCATATCCCCATAGCCTTGGAAAAATCCACGATAGACAGCCATATAAGGAGCAACGAGCAATGTAAGACCAACAACAATTAACGCAATTTTTGTCGACGGGCCCCCTAAAGCATTTGCGATTTCAGTTGAAAAGCCAAAAATGATTGCAAAACTTAAGACGCCAAAGCATAGTGCTAGGATGCTTGCCGTGACATAAATTTTCTTCACTTTATCTGTGTCTTTTTTTGCATTGGCCTCCGCAATAAGCTTCGAGATGGCAATAGGTATTCCAGCTACTGATAAATAGAGTGCCACCATATAGACTGGATACACTAAACTGAATATACCAAGTACCTCATCACCAGCTATATTTTGGAGTGGAATTCGGAAAATACTACCGATAACCTTAGAAAGCAACGTAGCAACTGTTAGGACAAGTGTGCTTTTGACAAATGTTGACTGACTCATTTTGGTGCACCCTGACCTTTAATTTTTAATGCGAAAACCTTTAAAGCAAATCGAGGAAGGACAAGCATTCTTCCAAAACGACTTGGTTGACGAAGTAGTCGGTAGAGCCATTCGAGATTTAGTTTTTGCCAGATTACAGGAGCACGTTTGACTGTTCCTGCAATAACATCAAAGGAACCACCAACACCCATAAATACACCTTTGCTAAATTGATCTAGATTTTCAGTAATCCATTTCTCTTGTCTTGGCACTCCTAATGCAACAAATACTAGGTCAGGCTTTGATGCTGCAATTTCATTCGCAATATCATTCTTGTTCCAATCAAAAAATCCATCATGATAGCCTACTATGTCGACATTTGGATATGTTTGATTGATATTTTTTATGGTCTTTTCGAGCGTTTCATTTTGCGCGCCTAACAGATAGATTTTAAAGCGCTTTTTATTGCCGACTTCCAAAAGTCGTACCATCGTGTCGTAACCAGTGACACGCTCAGGAAGCGGATCACCAAGTATTTGTGCAGCTTTCACAACGCCAATACCATCTGCACAAATGTAAGTAGCTTGCTTCAGATAATTCATGACAGTAGGACTTTCATTTGCCTGCATCACGACTTCGGGATTTGCTGTAATAACGAATGTCTTTTCTTCATGTTCAATACGATTAACGAGTAAATCAACAAACTCTTGCTGATTACTATGTAAAAAGGGTACCCCCATAATCGTTACATGCTTCATATAGTGTTCAAACCTTTCTTTATTTCCTTTTTCACTTCTTTCAGCGGGTGTTTGAACACCCGCTGAAATAGAGGAACTCAGTCTAAGAACGCCACGTCCTGTGGCAATGACCGAGTGACCAACATCATGTTGCTGCCGCTGCGTTAGCACTACGCTTTCGCACAAAAAACATCGTGTTGCTGCCGCTGCGTTAGCACTACGCTTTCGCACAAAAAACATCTGTTGGCCCAAAGCCTCCGGACGCAATTATGGCGAGGCATAATTGCATAATTGATCTGCAATCTATCATACCACAAAAGCAATATTGACAGGAAATTTTCGGTGATTGCTTGGCATTGCTGTCAGGACAATGGTATTAGGTGAATCGTGAAGAAGAAGGGGAAGGAAAAGCGCAAATTGCATTTTTAATATTACCTTTCAAAAGGCGGTAGAAGTAATAAGATATTATGAGTACATAAGCCTAAAAAACATGAGTTTCTTCTATTATATATAGCATATAAATGTTATAGGGAAATATTGCGTATCATCATGGGGGAATATGAGCTTTTCGTGGGTGAACATAAAGAAAGAGTGCGAATTGAAATATTCGCACTCAGCTTATCTTAAAAACTTATTTTGAATCAAGTGATTCATTTTTTACAATATAATCACTATGAACCCATCCAGTTTTACCATTAAAGATAACCTTATACCAGTTACCATTTTTCACAAAATCACCATTGTCATCTACAACACCAATGATAAAGCCCTTTGGTTTTACTGTACCTAATATGGAAGACGTAGTAGATGGCTCGCTTCTTACATTTAGAGTGATGTTCATATCGACAATCTGTAATCCATTTTTCAGGCTTACATAATCATCAAATATCCATCCTTCTTGTCCATCCACTTTGACTTTGTACCAACCGCCATTTTCACCGAGCACAGTGAAAGATGTATCTTTTGGTAATTTCTTGATGATGGAAGAAGCATCCGCTGTATTCGGATAAGTTCTCATATTTAGGTCGTTAACCGTAGCCTGTCCAGTGGCCCCAGCTAAAGCTGTATCTACCGCATATTGCTTTGCAGGAGTAGGTAACGAAGCAGGGGATGACTGGTTTTGATAGACAGGAACGTCAAATACTAAGTTAGTCGTAGTATCTGCGCCAGTTATTTCATAAATGTCATAAATCTTTTGTGCTTGAAGCACTGCCCACATAACATGAGTTGCATACTGATGGACTGTTGGTTTATCAGGATTCCAACGCATTTTATACAATGTGTCCTGCCCAGTACTAATATATTGATCTTTCACAAATTGTGCCCCACCAATAATAGCATCATTGATCGTAAACCATCCATTTGTATAAGCACGTTCAGCACCATATTTATTGGCGTTTGCATCAACGGCCCCAATGCCATATACATTGTATGTTTTCTTAATAGCAGTCAGGCTATCTCGATTTTCAGTCGTTACCATTACTGCTTTACCGTCCTTATCGAGTCCAACTTCAATACCATTTGCCAGTGCTGAAGCTCCATTGGCTGTTTCATGCAATGCATGTGATATCAAATAGATGGCATTCACATTATGATCAACACCTGACTGAATAAAGGCGTCTGCTGTACCGACTAAACTTCCTTTATTATAGAGAACTTTTTCGTTGATCGCTTTCGCATTTAGATTAGTAACAGCCGTCGATAATTTTAAAAATTGATAATAGGAAGGACTATCCTGCATAAAACTTTTAGGGTGAACATAGTATGACACTAGTGCCTCGCTAGCTGTGAAAATGCCAGCACCATCTACTTTTGGATTATTCTTTGCCTGTTTATCCACCACTGCAGTGAAGTCCTGTGAGTAGTTGGTAGTGGTATATTGCTTGCCACCAACTTCAGGCGCATCTAAATGTATCAATCGATAGAGTACAGTAGCTGACTCAGCACGTGTTGCTTGGGCAAGTGGCGCAAATGTATTGTTCGGCTTACCAACAATAAGCCCTAACGACACGACTTCTTGTACATCGGCATAGGCCCATTTAGCGATACTAGCATTGTCATTAAACTTAAGAGGGGAAGCGGTCGTCTTAATGTTTTGGTAATCGAGAGCTCTTTTTAGCATGGAAGCCATTTGCTGACGATCAATGTTAGCCTTTGGATTAAACTTTCCTTTATCATCGCCTTTGACTAATTGATAGTAACTGGCTTGCTTTATGACATCGTAATACCAATCTCCTTCACGAACATCCAAGAAGTTAGGTTTCGTAGATACTTCTGGTAAGTCAAGTGATCTTACTAGAAAGGCGGTGAATTCAGCACGAGTAACGGAATCATTCGGACGATAATTACCTGAATCATCACCTTTCATTAAATCGTGGGTAATAAGATAGTTCATTTCATAGTAGGCCCAGTGTTTAGATATATCTTCTGCTGCTACATTTATAGGTGCTAAATATAACATTGCTATAAGCATGGCCCCGAAAATAGAGAATTTACTTTTCATTCTTTAAGCTCCTTTCAATAGTTGATAGGATTCTATCAAGCTACCAAAAGTTTAGCATAAATATAGACGATTTATTGTTACAACATGGGAACAGATCCTTTTTTACAGTAATAATAATGAAGGAAAAAACATTCCTGCTTTGGAAATCACGTTATATATTTCTGTTTCTTTACAATTGTGACTAATTATTTACGGAAGTCTTTAAAATTTGACAATTTCGTATCTATTCCAGAAAATGCTTGGATAATGTTGAGAGTCAGGTATAATAGGAAATGGTTCTATATGTTACCAACCTGAATAAGGTAAAAATATTGGTGTATAATGGTTACCATAATATTCACGGTAAAAAAATCTTCTATATCTAAATTTATGTTAGAATGCTTGAATTTAGAGAAGGATAGTGTTATATTATTGTAGAAAGTGAATAAATTAACTAGAATGGTATTCTACTACTCTTTTTCTAGTTAAATTACTAAAAAAATTTGCTTGTAGGTTTTATATTATTCAATGAGGCTATAATACATACATTTTGGTAACAAGCAGTACTATAGTTTTCGTTAGGATAATACCAATTTAAAGGAAATGTTAGGGAGGAATACAATAATGGCAAAGCAAAACAAAGGCCGTAAGTTTTTCGCGGCATCAGCAACAGCAGCACTTGTTGCATCAGCAATCGTTCCTGTAGCATCAGCTGCAACAATCAAGGACTTCGATAAAGTAGCACCTTACGCTAAAGAAGCAGTTCAAGCTCTAGTTGACGCTGGAGTAATCACAGGGGATGAAAAAGGAAACTTCAACCCAACTAACACAATTACTCGTGCAGAAGCAGCTAAAATCTTCGCAGGCGCGTTAGAATTAAAAGCAGAAGGTTCTGTAGATTTCAAAGACGTTAAAAAAGACGCTTGGTACTATGATGCTATCGCAGCAACTGTAGAGTACGGAATTTTTGAAGGTGTAAGTGCAACTGAATTCGCACCAACTAAACAATTAACTCGTTCAGAAGCAGCTAAAATTCTTGTAGAAGCTTTCGAATTAGAAGGTGAAGCAGATCTTAAAGATTTCGCTGATGCATCTACTGTTGCACCATGGGCTAAATCTTACCTAGAAATCGCTGTTGCAAACGGCATTATCAAAGGTTCTGAAGTAAATGGTAAAACAAACCTAAACCCAAAAGCATCAATCACTCGTCAAGAATTCGCAGTAGTATTCTCTCGTGCTCTTGAGCTTGCAGATACAACTGTAAAAGTTGACAAAGTTGAAGTAGTTGACGCTAAAACATTAAACGTAACTTTAACAGATGGTACTAAAGAAACTGTTACTTTAGAAAAAGCTTTAGAGCCTAACAAAGAAACAGAAGTTACTTTCAAAATCAAAGATGTAGAATACAAAGCAAAAGTTACTTACGTTGTAACTACAGCTACTGCTGTTAAATCTGTATCTGCAACTAACCTTAAAGAAGTAGTAGTTGAATTCGACGGTACTGTTGATAAAGAAACAGCTGAAGAAGCTTCAAACTACACTTTAAAATCAGGTAAAGCAGTTAAATCTGTTAAGTTATCTGATGACAAGAAAACAGCAACTGTTACAGTTGTAGGAACTCTTGCAAATAACAAAGCTGATGCAATTAGCATTTCAAATGTAAAAGCTGGCGATAAAGTAATCAATGTGAAAAACGTTGAATTTACAGCAGTTGATAACAAATTACCAGAAGTTACAGCAGTTAAATCTTTAGGAACAAAATCAGTGAAGCTTGAATTCAGTGAGCCAGTTAAAGGTTTACAACAATCTAACTTTACTTTAGATGGTAAAGCTTACTTCGGTAAAATTACTATGGGCGCTAACGATCGTTCTGTTATCTTAACTCCATTCAGTTCAACTGCTCTTTCAGTTGGTGATCATAAACTAACTACTACTGGTGTTAAAGATTATGCTGATTTCGTTTCATTATCTTCAACTCACGACTTCAAAGTTGTAGAAGATAAAGAAGCTCCAACAGTAACTGAAGCAACTGCAACTTTAGAATCTGTTACTTTAACATTCTCTGAAGATGTTGATGTTGAAACAATCAAAGCTTCTAACGTTTATTGGAAGTCTGGAGATTCTAAGAAAGAAGCTCATGAATTTGAAGCAATTGCTGATAACAAATACAAATTCTTCTTTAAAGAAGAAAAAACTCTTCCAACAGGTAAAGTAGATATTTTTGTAGAAGGCGTTAAAGACTTCTCTGATAACCAAATTGCAAAAGATACAAAAGTTACTGTAACTCCTGAGATTGATCAAACTCGCCCAGAAGTGAAAAAAGTAACTGTAACAGATGCACGCGTTATTAAAGTAACATTCTCTAAAGCACTTAACTCAACAAGTGTAGAAGATGTGAAAAACTATACTGTATTAAATAAAGACGGTAAAGTTGTTTCAGTTCAAAATGCAAAATTAGACCCGAATGATTCTAAAACTGTAATCATCAACTTATATTCAGATCTTTCTACAGGTGAAAATAAACTTACAATTAAAAACCTTAAAGATGCTACTAAGCTTCAAAACACAATGCTTGATTACAGTGATAAAATTGTAAGAGGCGACAAAGACGCTCCTGAATTTGATTCAAAAGTTGTTAATACAAAAGAACGCCGTGTAGTTCTTACATTCAACAAGAAAATGAATGTTGATACTTTAGTTGATTATTCAAATTATCTTGTGAAAGTTGACGGTAAATTACAAACTTTATCATCAGATTTAGCTGATATTTCAGTAATGCAAGATGGTACTACTGTAGTTATTACATTCGCAGAAACACGTGATGGAAAAACTGTTGATTTTGTAAATGCTGGTTCAGGTAAAGCTAATGTATCAGAATTACAAGTACTTGGAGTAAAAGATGTTGCAGGTAACTTATTAAAAGAATTTGCAGATACTACAACAGGTACTGGAAAAAATATCATTAAACTAGAAAAATCAACTGATTTAGCTTTAGCTGATATCAACAACAAAGACTATGCTGGTATGAAAGCAGAGTTAGTTGATAAAAATACAATTAAAGTTAAATTAAACGCAGGTGTTAAATCTGCTTCTACAGGAGCATTCTCTTACGAAATTGCCGGTGTTGAACAAGTTAAGGATGTAGAAATCGACGGTACTTCAACTGTAAAAGTTAAGTTCAAAGATGGTGTTCTTGGAACTTCTGCTGCTGATTTAAATTTAAAAGTTGATTTTGCTAAACTTGTAACACTTGCTGGAAACACTCCAGAAGGTTCTGATTTCATTAAAGTAACTTCTACATCTACTAACTTATTAGATTCTGTAAAACCAGAAATTACTGATAAAGGTGTTTACGAGGTAGATGGTAACAAAATTACAATCAATTATTCAGAAGCATTAAAACTTGATGAAATTGCTGCTGGCAACCAAGATTTAATCGATGCTGATTTCCTTATTACTCGTGTATCTGACAATAAGGAATTAAACGTTGCTCAATACGATGTTGCTGTAAACGGTAAAAAACTTGTAATTACACTTACAGATGGTCGTAAAGTAGACACATCTTATAAAGTATCTGTAAAAGAATCAGCTAAATATGTAATTGATCACTCAGTTGCTAAAAATACACTTACAAAATCAACTGGTGAATCTGCATTAGTAAAAGCTACTGCTAATGCTAATGTTACTGGTACACAAAAAAATACAGCTCAAGGTGTTGCTCCAACTGAAGCAAAACTAGCTGTAGCAGGTATTGATACAGTAACATTTACTAATGCATTTCTTGCAGGTGAAAAAGTAACAATTGATAGTATTGATTTACCTCTTGTTACTGGTGGAACTCCTGCTGCCACTGCAACAGAAGTTGCTGCACTAGTTGCTGCTAATGCTACTTTAAATGCAAAGTATACAGTAGCTGATGATTTAGCTGGAAAATTAACTTTCACTGAAAAAGCAGGTAAAGAAGATGCAGCAGTATTAACTGCTACAACTAATTCTGTAGCTGGTAAAACAGTTGCAGCATCAACAACTGTTGGAGCTCCTGCAGTTTCAGCAACTACTGGAACAAAGCAAGTTGAAACATTAACTGTTGGACCTGCAAATTATGCTGGAGATATTAAAGTAACATTTACTGCTAATGGTAAAGATGTTGTTAAAACTGTAAAGGTTGCTGCTGATGATACTGCAGCTGTAGTATCATCTAAAATCAAAGATGCATTTGCAACTGATTTTACAGGTTGGGCTGTAACTAATACAGGTGCTGATGTTGTATTTACAGCTGATACAGCTGCAGCTAATACAACTGTTACAGTAACAGTTGGTAACTAATTTTTAGTTATTTGATTTCTCAATTCTATTAAATAGAATATGAATTTAAAAAAGTCCTGTAGAGAGTAATCTTTACAGGACTTTTTTCTTTTACTAGAATAATTAAGTACCATAGATCTCCAATTTCTAGTCTTTGAACATACTATATACTAACCTGTAGATAAATGAATAAAAGCCCCATTTCTATGGCAGGGATAGGGCTTTTTCTAGTATAAGAAGATAATGTGGATTAGGATTGAAGGAAATAATAAGCGAAAAATTTTTTAGATTCGTCATGTGAAGTTCGTCTATTTAGATTAGAGGCTTTAGTTTTCAATGTTGAGTTTATAGAAATTAAAACACATGTCTATAATGTGAGTTGTATGCTTACATTTGATTTCTTGTAAGCATTTTTATATACAAATCCTATTTAAAGGACAGTGAATTGAGGATAGTGATACTTTATTACTCCAAAACAATTTTGCTTAATTATACAACAAAGGTAAAGGAGGAAAGTCCTTAGCGATTTACTAAATCTCTTACAGTCTTATCGTATAATCGATAAATAACAGACATAATCGCCTCGTTCTATTTCATCAACAAATTCAACTACTTGTTCGTCTTCAACGTTTTCCACATTTTTAACTTCCACTAACGAAAAACACCTCCTCTTATAAAGAATAGGCCTACTTTTATTTTTTTACATGAGAATGCTTTTATAATTGTTCCATCAATAGCTCAGTTTTGTAATGTTAAAATGTCTTAAGTTTTTTCTAAAAGAAGCTTTTTCAATTTATGTTTTGTATTTTAATGCATAAATATAGATATGCATATAGATTATATTTCGAATGAACACTTAAACTTTTCCTTTTATATAACTATCCCATTTTAATTTATAGGTTTAAAAAATATAAATTTGGTAAATAACTATACTAATTTATTAACCTGAAAGGAGTTAAAAGACTAAAAGTGACACAGAAATACTGGGAAAGCACTCGAGAAGATATCTCGATATTAACAAGAAAAGTTATAAATGAATATTTATTGAGTTTAAAGTTGACTAATAAAGCAGAAGCCACTATTACAAAATATCGATGAATACTAGAGAGATTCTTTTCGGAGTGTTTAGTTTCTTTGGGAGAATTAACATCGGGGGATGTACTTACATGGTTGAATAAGTTTTCAGTTGGCAAGAATACGATAACATTAAATCTCTTTTTATCAACTCTTTCTTCATTTTTTCGATTTTGTCTAGAGGAAGAGTATTTAGAAAACATGGTAATGAAAACAAGGTGGAGACTTAAAATACCTCAAGGATTACCAAACTATTTAAATGAGCAAGAATATGCTCAGGTGAAATTGGCCGCAGAAAAATTGCCTCTTCGTGATCGAGCGTTAATTCTTTTTCTATTTTCTTCAGGATGTAGGAGGGCAGAAGTCGAGAAACTATGTATTGAAAATGTTAATTTGGATAGCAGAACAGCTGAAATACTAGGAAAGGGGAATAAATATAGACAAACACATTTTTCAGTGGAATGTGCCATTGTTTTAAAAGAGTATTTACTAACTAGAACATATGAAAAAAAAGATCCTTTATTTATGAATAAATTTGGAAATAAGCTTCAATCAAATGGGATCTACAATGTTGTTAGAAAGTTAGGGAAAATGGCCGGACTTTAAAATGCGAATTAGAATTAATCCTAAAATTAATTTTCTATCATTTTGAAAAGTATAGCATGGCGAAAATAGAAAAAACCCCTATCAGTCCATGTAAGAACTAATAGAGGCACTGACTAAGAAGTGAGTCGATACTACAACCCGAATACCGATTAAGCTAAATCATCATCGGTTTCCTGAAAAAATTCTATGAAGTTCAAAAATAAAAGAGCGTAAGGAACTGCACCACTTTCAGCGAGGAACTAAGTAAAGAATAGTGACTTTAAAGGTACAGGGTATTTTAAAGGGGGCAATATCATACCCCTAAAATATGTGTCCAACAGCATTGTTCAAGTATTTTTACTTGTATTAAAGAAACTCCTGAAAATCAAATCATAAGCCATTAAAGTTCATTCATTTTAGAATTTTGATTTATGTTTATTTTCATGGATATCATTTCACATGATTTTTATTGATGATTTCCTGTACTGTAGTTTTAATATTGCGATCATATGTTATATCTTTAAAAGAACCAGTATATGTCTTTTTATGAGATCCGGTTTTTATATCGAATAGTTCGATAGTATATTCACCAGAAGCCTTACCATTAACAATAGTTCCATCTAAATCCATATAGCCATCATGCGGAGTAGCAAATCCTGTACCACCGTTTGATACTCGAACGGTATGCTGAGAATAGAATTCTCTATTATTATCTAGGTATGAAGTAAAGATAAAATCACTTACAAGTTCACGTGAGGAATTAAATGGATCTTCCTGATCATAACGGTCTTCTGAAATAAGTTCTAAATCTTTAGTTTGTAGATTTACAAAATAGTATCTATCAGCACCTACATAAGTAGTAATATAAACTGTTTTCGTTTTATTATTCCAGTCAACCTTCGCACCAAGTGCTTCACTAATAAAACGAAGAGGGACAAGAGTTCTACCATTAATAATCTGTGGAGCAACGTCTAAAGCAATCTTTTGTCCATTAACAGTTGCAGTTTTGCTACCAACTACTAAAGTAATTTTTTTTGTACCTCGATTAGCTGTAATCGTCTTTGTTTTTGCAGTCCATTGAACTGTTGATTCTAATTCCTCGAAAATTGTTCGCATTGGTACTAAAGTTCGTCCATTAACAGATACTGCACCTTGGTCAAATTGTATAACCTCACCATCAATTTCTACTTTAATAGCAGATGCAGCTTCTGTAGAAGGTGCGAATGCGAAACTAATAACTAATAAAATAAGTGCTAGAGTAAGTCTAGTTGTAAATTTTTTGATCACTTTAAATCTCCTTTAAGCATAATTAATTTGGGTAAATAATAGACTGATTGTCAGCTAATAACGCTGATTTAAACTGACTGACACTATCCCTTCTGTCTCTGTCGGGTGTGCGCTTGTTTTTACTTTTGTTTGCTGTTCGTTCACATAAAGGGGTCGATTAATTAAGGACTTTTGATAGTCACTTTTGAGGAGGCTTGAAGCCTAATTCTCCTGTTGGTTGTTGATCACTCTTATTTGTCTTTGACATGTGAGAGGTGGTGAGTTCTTTTGCAGTTCCTTACGCCTTGTAATTATTTCGTCCATTTCTTCAGTTATGTATCCAACCTTTCTCTAACGCTTATTGTATTTATTATATAAGTGTTCCTCAAGTATTATTATATTCCTACAATGGTTCTATTTAGATGGCGCCATTTACCTATACAATATTTTAAGAAGCACTACCACCCGTAATCGTTTGTTCTTTGCACATTATTCTGGTATTAATATCGAGGAAAAAAAGGGTTCGTCTATGACTTCTTTTTACTTTCAAGCACTACATGCAATTCAACTGAACGATAGGAATGATATTTATTAAAACGTATGCTTTATAAATGAGTTGATTGGATTGAAGACGGGACCACTCCTCGGGAATCAGCGTCACAGATAAGACCCTGCAACGAACTAAAACTGCTCATCGGACGCCCCAAAGAAATCGCTCAGTCGGAACGGAAATTCAACCAGACGTTATGGTGATGAGCCCATGAAGCTTTTGCATGAATTGGGTTTAGGCTCCATTACCTAATTCTACTTTTTTCGATAAGAATGCCACATTTTGGGCATTTTTCATGTTAAGATGGTAAATAGTGATTGGAAAATTTACGTTGAAAAAGGAGATAGGAATGTTAAACAAATTAAAAGCTTTATGTATTGTTGCAACTGTTGTTTTTGCTTTTATATTGTCTGGACAAACTTCTGCGTCAGCTGCTACTGACAAAGGAATTCAGATACGAAATAATGTTACGATTAATATCGATGGAGAAACGATTCAAATCAATGATCCAATTTTAAATAAATCGGATTTTCTTCTTTTGCCAATGAGAGCTTTGTATGAGGCAATTGGTGCGAATGTTGACTGGAACAATGAAACACAAACTGCCACAGCTAATCGCAATGGCAAGGTTATTAATTTAACAATTGATTCTATGACAGCTTTAGTAGATGGATATGAAGTTTCAGTGGATGTTGCACCACTTATCTATAAGGAAAGAACATACATGCCATTGCGCTTTGTTACTGAAAACTTAGATGGAAATGTCAATTGGGACCCTAGTACACAAACTGTTAATATTTTATTAGATGATCCTGCAGAGATCCCTCAAGAAGATCCATATATCTTACATGTAAATAATAAGCGTATTGTGATGTCAGAACCAATTGTGACGAAACAATCTAGATCTTATATTCCTGCTGATTATTTGACTGATTATTTAGATAATTCCGCAGGTAATTGGCTGCCAGATAAATCATTTGAATTACAAATTGCTGGCATGAGCTTTGTTTTCAAGGACGGTAGTAATAACGTCTTGATCAACAATGAATCTGTAACAATAGAAGAACAGTCGTTTATTCAAAAAGGGAAAATGTACATTCCTATTACTTTTGTTGTCAATACATTAGGAGGAAACCTACGTTATATTAGCGAAAAAAGAGAAATGTATATTTATGTTTATCGCGCTATGTATACAAGTGACTTCCTAGAAAAATCTTTTGGATCTACATCTTATCCTCAACCTGTTCCTTCTGCTCGTTTAGAAGGAGACCGTGATTTGATGGTCAGTGATAATCCAGAAAATTTAACGCACGATCTACTACCTAAATCAAATGCTACGCTTGCACAATATCATGTAACACCTACTTCAGCTACAAATAAGCATCGAATATTTGGCTGGCACTTAAATAAGCTAGGAGAAGCAGTAAATATTGGTATTACGATCGAGAATACTTCAAGCTCTGAAAGTATTAAGGTCAGCAGTGCTAAAGGTATTACTCAAATGTCTGGGAATAATTGGGTGGGCCATGATATTGGTTTATCGATTGCAGATGCAACGTTAAATGGAAAGCTTAAAAAATCTGACAGTACAGGTGTTGTTATCGCACCAGGAGAAACAAAGGTGATCGAAACGTTCGAGATGTTCCCTGATTATGTCGTTGGATTTTTACATGATATAGACATCCAAGCAGTTAATGGTGGAAGTCCAGATTATATGATTCGAACAGTATTAACGAAGACTAATAGTGATTTAACAAAGATCAAAACGGACGCTGTGGCAATTGATGAATATGCGAAGCATCCACGAGGTGCTTGGCCGAGTGCTACTATTCTAGCAGATTTTCCAGCCTATACAGTAGATACACCAGAGGTTGGTTATAACATTTCAAATGGACGAACAGATCATTTGCAAACGACAGAAAATTCACTGTCACAAATCAATGGTGCACTAGGGAATCCTGGCCACTTCGGTATGAATTATAAGGTATCGATCCCACTTATCAATGATACTGGAAAGTCAAAAACGATCAAGGTTAAGTTAACTGGTCGAGGTGGCTTATACAGTGGTGCAGTGAAATTCAATGGCAAAGTGTCCTTAGTGCCTTCGTTGCGATCAAGCTCAGAGTATGTTGAATTTGAATATAAGATGAAGGGTTCATCAGAAAAGATTGAGCTAGAATTAATGCATGCAGGTGGAGTAAATCTTCCAGTAGCTATTTATGTAGAAACAAAATAAATGAAGTCCCTGGCACGAATGTGTTTCACAACATGTTTCGTGCCATTCTTTTAACTTCTTTCAGCAAATGTCTTGTGTAACGAAAGTGAAACGGCAGTTACAAGTATTTTATTTAGCGAAAGTGAAGTGTCAGGTTCTAAGATTAGTTCCGAGGTAGCCTGATTGTTAATTCTATGTTTCCTTCTCAATATATGGTGAAAACTATAAAAAAAGAATTACTAGACATATTCAAGAGAATAAAGGAGAAGTTCATAGGGTCTTGGAAAATCCTAAGATTTCCGTGCATCTTTTGCAGGAATAGGATTTAGGTGCCAGTACCTAAATCGACTTTTTTCGATAATGATACCACGTTTTGGACTTTTTTCATGTTAATATGGTCTGTAGATTAATTATGGAAAAAGGAGTTTAAAATGTTTAGTAAATTTAAGACCTCATGTATGATTACCGCAGTTGCTTTGGCCACAATATTGCCTGGGCAAGCCTCTGCATCAGCTGCTAGTAACAATGGGATTCACATCAAAAATAATGTTTCTATTAATATCAATGGTGAAACTCTCAAAGTGTCGGATCCGATTTTAAATAAATCTGATTATCTTTTTTTACCTATGAGAGCTTTGTATGAGGCTGTTGGTGCCAGTGTGGATTGGAAGAAAGAAACACTTACTGCGTCAGCTATTCGAAATGGCAAGTTGGTTGATTTAACAATAGGTTCAAATACAGCCTTAGTGGATGGACAAAAAGTGCCAATGGTTGTTGCACCATTTATGTATAAGGACCGCACTTACATGCCATTGCGTTTCGTCAGTGAAAACTTTGGTGGTATCGTGAACTGGAATCCTGCTACACAAACTGTTGATATTTCATTAACAGATGAGATACCAGGAAAACCTCAAGGGGACCCATATATTTTACATATTAATAATGACCGCATTGTGATGGAGGATCCAATTATCGTCAAGCAATCGAGATCTTATATTCCGGCTAATTATATATATGATAACTTAGAAGATTCTTCTGGCACGTTGTTACCTGATAACTCGTTTGAATTGCAAATTGCGGGAATGAGCTTTGTTTTCAAAGAAAATAGTAACCAAGTTCTAATAAACGATGAAGTTGTGACAATGGAAGCAAAACCATTTATGCAAAATGGGAAGATGTATGTTCCTGTTAGTTTTATTGTCAACGCATTAGGTGGGAATTTACGTTATATTGAAGATAAAAGAGAATTGTATCTTTATGTCTATCAATATATGTATACAAGCTCCTTCCTTGAAAAATCTTATGGTTCTACACCAACGCCTACGAATGTTCCTTCTGCTCGTTTAGAAGGAGATCGTGATTTGCTTATTAGTGATAATCCAGAAACATTAACGAACAAGCTGATTCCTAAATCTAATGCTACGCTTGCCCAATATCAAGTGAAAGCAACATCAGCTACAAATAAACATCGAGTATTTGGCTGGCATTACAATACGTTAGGGACAGATGTACGAATGGGTATTACAGTTCAAAATACTTCTAGTACTGAAAGCATCGAAGTAATCGACTCTAAAGGGACTAGCCAACAAACAGGAAATAGCTGGGTTGGCCATGATATTGGTTTAACAATCGCTGATGCAACATTAAATGATAAGCTGAAAAAATCTAGTAGTAAAGGGATTGTTATAGCACCAGGAGAAACAAAGGTGATCGAATCATATGATTTGCTCAATAGTTATATCATTGGATATTTGCATGATTTAGATATTCGAGCTATCAATGGTGGGACTCCGGAGTATACGATTCGCACAGTATTAACAAAGGATAAAAGTAATTTAACAAGCATTTTATCAGAACCTGTTCCGATTGATGTATCTGCAAAGCATCCAAGAGGTGCCTGGACGAGCTCTACTATTCTTGCAGATATTCCTGCTTATACAGTAGGTTCACCAAGGGTTGGCTATAGCATTTCAAATGATAGAACAGACAATTTGCTAACAGCAGAAAACTCACTTTCAAAAATCAATGGAGCAATCGGGAATCCTGGTCACTTCGGAATGAACTATAAAGTGTCGATTCCGCTTGTTAATCAAACTGGAACGACAAAAACGATCAAGCTTAAATTAGCTGGTCGAGGTGGCATATACAGTGGTGCAGTAAAGGTCAATGGCAAAGTGTATCTAGTACCTACATTGAGAGTTGGTACAGAATATGTTGAATTACCGGATTACATTATGCAGGGTTCATCAGAAAAGCTTGAATTAGAATTCATGCATGCAGGTGGAGTAAATCTTCCAGTAGCTATTTATGTAGAAACAAAATAAATGAAGTCCCTGGCACGAATGTGGTTCACAATAAGACTTCGTGCCATACTTTTTGATTCGGAGTGAAAAAAATTGGTAAGAAAACTAGTAACGATTGTTGTAGTATTTTTCGTTTTAATGCTATCTGTAAATCCAAGTTATGCAAATGCAGCAGTTTTTGATAATAAAATAAAAGAAGAAAAGAAAGAAGTTTCGCCACAAGTAACTCATATACAGCAAACCTATAGTTCTAATAATATTCGTGAGTTTGTAAATGTTTTAGATGTTAATTTAAATAATACATATACAAAACTTGAAGTAGGTGTACCAAAACCAATTAACTCACTTCAAACAACGACGAATATGGCAAAGCAAAACACATATGATGGACATCGTGTTGTTGGAGCTGTCAATGCTTCATACTTCTTAGGAAATGGCATGCCTGCCAACTTGTTAGCGGAAAAGAATGAAATCATTAACTATGGTATTTTGGGAGATACATTTGATAGTCCAACACAAAAGCCTGTTGCTTTTGGTCTATCAAAAACAGGGAAGGCGATAGCAGACTATTATTCTACTAATCTATCCTTTCAAGTAAATGGTAAAAGTTATCCGATTGATCTTATTAATAGTGAAAGAACGACTAATAAAACAGTATTATACACACCTGATAAAAAAACAACAGGGTCAAATAATTGGGGTGTAGAAATAGTTGTCTCAAATGCTAGTCAAGATATGAAAGTATTACATTTCGGAGATAGCCTCTCAGGGACGGTTTCAAAAGTAACGGCGTACGGTGCAGAAGGGAATTCAACTGTACCTTCAGATGGCTTTGTTATTTCAGTGCAAAATAAAGAGCTGGCAACTGAACTTAGCCAAATTGCTGCAGGTACAAACATTGACGTGAATCTAGCTATTGATGAAAAATGGATGGATGCTCAATTTATTTTAGCTGCAGGACCTATGTTAGTGAATAATGGTAAGATAGACATTTCTATGCCAACGAGTTCTTCATTTGCATCAGCTCGCAGTCCTCGTACTGCGGTGGCAGTAGATGCAACTGGTACAAAAGTGTTTGTTGTTACAGTAGATGGTAGATTAACTGGTCATAGTAATGGCGTTAATTTAACAGAGTTAGCTTCATATTTAATCTCAATGGGTGCTACTTCGGCCATCAACCTTGATGGAGGTGGCTCTACAGCGATGGTTGTTCGAAATCCAGGCGGCAATTTTGCGAACCTTGTGAACGTCCCTTCAGATGGTGGTGAACGTCGTGTATCAGCCATTTTACAGGTTGTCAATACAGCGCCACTAGGGAAAGCAAAATCCATTACGTTAAACAATGTGAACCAAGTCATGAAAGGTTCATCCGTTGACATGAAAGTGGTTAGTGCCTACGACCAATACCTAAATCCTATCACAATCAACCCATCTAACATGAAATGGTCGGTTGAAGGCAATATCGGTAAGATGGACGGTGCAACCTTTACAGCTACACAAAAGGGCGAAGGCAAAATTATCGGTGAGTATGACGGTGTGCGAACATCAACAACTGTGAAAGTTGTTGATTTATCACAAGAAAAACCTATTTTACTAGATAGTTTTGATAATGCTTCATCATGGACGGTGGAAACTGTAAAAGCAAATGCTTCCATCACAGATGCTAAAGACTATGCTAGACAGGGAACTGCTAGCTTAAAGCTAAATTATGATTTTACAACATCAGGAACAGATACGAAAGCAGCCTATATGGTAGCTAAAACACCGATTTCTATTACAGGAAAGCCAAATAACATAGGCGTTTGGGTGTTCGGAGATGCTGGAAAGCAGTGGCTTCGAGGGGTGCTTGTAGATGGTTCAG
This sequence comes from Lysinibacillus xylanilyticus, assembly GCF_001183605.1. Taxonomy (GTDB): domain Bacteria; phylum Bacillota; class Bacilli; order Bacillales_A; family Planococcaceae; genus Lysinibacillus; species Lysinibacillus xylanilyticus. Next base: position 235,027 of record NZ_LFXJ01000010.1, read on the forward strand.
GAGCAAAGCACACAATTGATTTCACTAGCCAAGGCGGTATGGACTGGAATGGTTGGAAGTATGTCACAGCGAAGATCCCAAATGATGTTACACTACCATTGAAATTCGAACGATTATACGTTGCACAGCCTTCAGCTTCTCTTCAAAAGAAAGGACAGCTATATTTCGATCAATTACAGGCTGTGTATCAAGACAACCATGAGGAATTAGTCTATACAGATGTAACGAAAGGTCACTGGGCTTTTTCAGATATCCAAAGTTTGAATAATAAATCCCTTATTAAAGGATACTCGAATGGAACATTTAAACCAGAAGCATCCATTACACGTGCAGAGGCAGCTACTATTATTGCAAGGGCTCTCAATTTAACAACAACGAAGGCACCAAGCTTTAAAGATGTCAGCAAGGATCATTACGCTTACAATGCCATTGCTGCAGTAGAGCAAGCCGGGATTATTAAAGGGCAAGAAGCAGGGAAGTTCAATCCGAACGGACAGCTTACACGTGCTGAAATGTCAGCGATTTTAACAAGAGCTTATAAATTAACAGGCACAAGTAAAGTAAACTTTACAGATATTAAATCGACGCATTGGGCGTATAGCGATATCCAAGCGCTTGTAGCAAATAACTTAACAAGCGGCTTCCCAGATAATACATTCAGACCAGACACACAAATTACGCGTGCACAATTCTCAAGCTTCTTAAATAGATGCTTAGAATTAAAATAATAAAAGCACTTCAAACAAAGCCCTGTAGGATTGAACTACAGGGTTTTGTCATGTTGTTAAAAAATAGAATGGCCAGGCGCAGAGCTGCTTTCTTCGCTAACGTTGCTGCTGCCGCTTCGCTTCTGCACATAAAACACTCATTGCATCTGCGTTAATTTAGCAGATGCAAGAAGGTACACGCACAGTTTTGTGTGTGTATCTTTTTTTGCACTTTGGCAGGTGGATGTCGATAAATATTAAAAGTTGGGTGATAAAACGTAAAAGTGTTCCGATAATACACAAAAGATGGATAACACTTCGTTTAAAACGTATGTCATGTGGATTAGTTGATTGGAGTGAAGACTGAGCGACATAATAAAGTAAGAGGATTCACGCACAATTTTGTGTGTGAATCTTTTTTTGCTCTTTGGCAGGTGGATGTCGATAAAAATTAAGAGTTGGGTGATAAAACGTAAAAGTTAGTCGATAAAATTCAAAAGTTGAGTGATAAAACGTAAAAGTTAGTCGATAAAATTCAAAAGTTGAGTGATAAAACGTGAAAGTTAGTCGATAAAACGTAAAAGTGTTCCGATAAAACACAAAAGTTGGATAACACTTTGTTAAAACGTGCTGTCGCTTTGTTAGCACTACGCTTTCGCGCAAAAAACATCTATTGCCCAAGCGGCTCATCGGAAGCACCCAGTCGTTACGGAAATCAACCCTCCTTTTGCCGAAAAGTCATATTAGGTTTTGTTATTATGGAGAGTAACTAAATATTTATTTACAATCACGAATGAAAAAATCCGCCTAGATTTCTGTGAGAAGAGCAAACCGTTGCTGCTCTTTTATTGCTCACAGAAATTGAAGCGGATTTTTATTATATGTCGTATGCTAACTAGCAACACTTAGTTAGAAAATAATATATTTAATATAGTGTTTCCAATCTAAGTCCTTGAAATGTTTCCATTGAATTTTCTCGACTGGCATTGTACGGAAGGTATAGGCTGAAAGATTACGTTTTTCATAGGATAGCATAGGTGTTCCTTCATCTAAACTGTCAGTAAAAATAGCTGACTGTGCAGTTTTAAAGTCAACATGAATATCCTTTTGCTCAATTTTGCCGTCCTGTCCAATAATGTATATTTTTTTACCTTTCTTTTTAGTAGCTTGCACCCACGATTTATCTATTTTATAAGAATCAGATGCTTCGTTGACAATAATGGAGGCTTTGCCAGTAGTCGAAAATGGAATATCCTCCATTGCATCATCTTGTTGCAACACTACTTCATAATTCGTTGGTTGAGGTAAGGCTGTTGTTTTTGCAAGTTCGTTACCCCAAATAGAAGAATCATTTGCAGCTATCATTTGTTTTTCTAGTACTGTACCGGATAAGGAATCCTTCAAATGTTTTACTTTAAAGTCAACGGTTTGTCCTTCTGACACTTTTTGCCATTCATCTTCTGATAAATATGCAAGCATCGTTTTTTCAGTAGAATAGATTTCAAATGTGACTGTTCCAGCTTCCTCTTTAATGGCTGCAATAACACCGTCCACTGGGCTAACCACACCTTGGCGAGACTGTATTTGTTCAATTTGTGCATCCATTAGCGCAATTTGACGATTTGTTTCGGCAATATGTTGATTCAAAATGGCTACTGCTGCCGATGGTGAACTTTGCTGTCCTAGCTCCAATTTTAGTGTGACAGATAATGTGCCGTTTATTTGGTCCGTATTGACTGAACTTTTCGGATCAGATGTGTCACTATAATCACTCTCGATTTGAGAGAGCGCATCTTCTAACTCACTTAGTTCATTTTCATAGGCTGTACGTTCTGCCTCAAGCTTTGTTAACTCACTATCAACTTCTTCTGTTTTATAGGTAGCCAGTAAATCAGAAGGTGTTACATTTTGGCCACGCTTAACATTCACCGCTGATAAGCTTGTCGCATCGGCTGTGATCGTGTATGTTTCAGCTGGTGCTACAATCGTTTCTTTATTAACACGTTCTGTATTTGTACCTTTATAGGCTCTTTGAAATTCATTGATAAAGTAGGATCGTGTAATTTTGCTGTCGTCTTTAAAGACAAAATAAGCATTTACGCTGACTAATAGCATTGTCAACACGATGGCCAAGCTTGTCCAAGGTTTTGATTTGAAAAATGCCATTATCCTAACCCCCTAGTAATCCATTCTTTAATTGGTAAAACACTAATCATACCGACAAATAGGGCCATAAATAATTGTATACCAATAATTTTTACTAATAATATTTTTCTACTCGCCTCTTCTTCCCATTTAGAAAGGAATGTGAACTGTACAATAATTGTTAGCATAGTTGCCACTGTCAACTGATTGAGCGTGAATAAGACGTAATCTGTACTCATCACCTGCACTGCAAGGGGCGCTAAAGAAAAGAATGAAAAGAGTGTTGTATAGCCAGTTACATAGAAAACAGCAAATAATATTGTTTTTTCGATTAATAAAAATGTGACAACATATAATTGGACTTTTTTAATCCATGTATATGGAATGTCCGTTAAAAGGTGTAAAAGGTAGGTAACACCATAATAATGGAAGCAAAAATAGACAATAGCCCACAAAATGGCACCAAGCATCGAAAGTAAACGAGCCACGTAGTATTCATTATGTAAATCCATTGCGAACAATGTCGTTAAAGTTTCAGTACCCATCCCCCAAAACTCACGTGCAATGAATAACAGAATGAATAAGATGAAAACCGTCAACGAACGTTTTTTGTATCCAATAATCTCGCCTTCTTCTACAATTTTAGTAAAATAGGTTGGATTTTTTAAGCTATGCCAAAATTTATAATGGTAAAACATATACAGCTCCCTTTCTCCCGAAATAGTATATATCAAAATTGTAGTATACACCTTGTTAAACGATATTGACATATGAAAATAGCTGTTTTTTTCCTATAATTCCGTGAAAAAAACACTATATGAAACTACATGTCGAATGAGGAAAAACATCATATAAAACTATTGTATAGTATAATTGAAAAAACTTCCTGTATTTCTAGCTGTTATTATGAAAAATTACTTTTGATGCGTTTAATATTGTAAAAAATGGCTTGAAATCACATGAATTACACCGATACTAAAGTAATGAATTGAAATGAAAATGAACACAATCATTTTCCTATACATAAAAAATGAAAGGGTGGTTCGATTGAATCGAAAATTGACGGCGGGAGTCATAACGAGTCTATTACTAGCACCTACGGCTATAGCGAATGCGCAGGAAAGTGATGCACAGACTCGTGTATCACAAACAGAGCAAGTTACCAACTTTAACGGGGTAGCTGCCTCAACGACAAAAGAACAAATGATAGCACAATTTGCGAAGCTTTCTGAGAATTCGACAGCGGATGAAATGGTTATTGCAAAAGGTGATGTAGCAAACCTAAGTACGACAGATTTTAATAGTGAGGAAATTGCATTTATTCAAGCGAAGTATGACTATGTTGTCGCACAACGTCAACTTCTAAGCAAAGTAAAGGAAATCGGGACGAGCATCAATGGGTTATCTTATACAAGTAAGACATTTATAAATGATGTTGCAACTGTAGAAGGTGCATATGTTAAATTTTTAGGCAGTGAATCAGAAACTAATTCATACTTAGATGTCCAAAAAAAATTCGCAACAGCTGTCAACTCAGCATTGTCAAATGGAGCTAAAGGTATTGCTTCGACTATTCGTGGTACATCTTTACAATATGACTATGATGAGGCTGCACGCAATGCCTACTTTAAAACAAAGGGAGCAGATATTGCGAAGCTGTTTAAATTAAAGGAAGATGCAGCTGCGGTATTACCAGCCACTAAAGAACTAGAGGATTTCGTAGCCAAATTAAAGCAAAATCCAAATGACTTTGCAGCCATTTCAGCTGCGTTGGAAAAAGTTACGACAGCTTATAATGCACTAACAGCGGATCAAAAGAAAGTGGTCGTAGCCCATAATCCAAATAACGATTCTGTAACACCTTATAAAAAGTATACGGATGCCTTATCAAATTTATCTTCGGCTAATAAAGCAGTACAAAGCGTGGAAAAATTAATCGATGGCTTAGATCCTAAATCTTCTACTTTTGAAAGCAAAACAATTGCTGCCCAGGCTGCCTTTGACAAGCTTGGTGAGGGTGAAAAGGCATTAGTGCAAAAAAGCGATAAATTAAAGTTATTTTTCCAATATGCTGATTTATCGAAGCAAGTAAATGCACTAAATACATCGATGAAGGATTACAAAGCACAAATAGGGGCATTACAAACTAAAGTGGCTGCGTTAAATGCTGGGACTAGTAGCGATGCAGCAGCGTTGGATGAAATTAAAAACAAGCTGGAGACGAAATTGTCGCAACTTGCAAATGAAGAAGAGGTAGTAGCAAAAGTTATCAGTGAAATTGATAATTTAAAAACCTCTAATAATCTAGTAGTTGATATGCTTAAAGCACGCTCAGCCTATAACGCACTTCCAGCAGCAGCTAAAAGCCGTGTGACCAACATTAAAATCCTAACAGATTTAGAGAAATCACATAAGGCTGTTGTCAATGTTATTGATCTTTTTGAAAAATTAGATCCAGCATCTAAAAGTTATATTTCAAAAGCGAAATCTGCTTATACAGCTTACGCAAAACTGGACGAGACAAAACGAGGGTATGTCAGAAATTATAATAATTTAAATGATGTGATTACTGTAACAGAAGTGATTGTTCAAATAAATGCCCTAAATCCATCTCAAAAGACGTATAAAGACAATGTGGCGAAAGTAAATGACGCGTTTAATAAATTAGCTGAAGAACAAAAATTGAAGGTAGTAAACAGTGGTGAATTAACAAAAGCACAGGGCTATATCGATACAGCCAAGGCATTTGATGATCGTGTCTTAGCATTAGCGAATGAACACCCAGATACTTTTGTGGCGAAAGTAGTTGCATTATCTGCAGAGTACAAAACAATGGATAAAAATGCGAAGAAACTAGTGGAGCAGGCAAAAACCTTAACCAATTACGAAAAAAATAATAAAGCTGTTATCAAGGTTATTCAAATGATCGATGCCTTAAATCCAACAAGTAAGGATTATACAAAAAAAGTACTCGCTGCGCGTAAGGCATATAATGCTTTGGATGAAGTATCGCAAAAACGTGTGACGAACTATGCGAATCTAACTGCGGTTGAAGATGTGGCTTCATTGATTGGCCTAATTTCATCATTAAAGCCATCAAGCAAGACATTCTTCCAAGATATGAAAACAGCACGTGAGATGTATGATGCACTACCTCAAGAGAAGCAACAAGTGATCATTAATTACGATGCACTAGTAGCAGCAGAAAATGAGCAAGGAGTAGCACATAAGGTTGTTGAGCTTATTGATTCTACTAAAGAGCAGGGTGCAGACTATTTAACGAAGCTTATGAATGCGCGTGTTGCGTATGATGGGCTAACTTCTAATCAAAAGAAATTAGTGACAAATATTAAAGATTTGACAGAACGTGAAAAAGCGGTAAAACCTGTTTTAAATGTGATGGTGCAAATTAATAATTTGGATCCGTCCTCAAATAATTTTGTCAGCAAGGTCAATTCTGCGCGTAAGGCGTATGATAATTTAAGTAAAGATCAGAAAAAATATATCAATAATATTGATATTCTACAAACCTATGAGCCCGTTTCAATGGTTATTGAATTAATTAGTAAACTGAAATCTTCAAGTAGTACATACCTTGAGGATACAATTCGTGCACGTTCGCTTTATGATGCGCTAGCGCCAGATATGAAGCAATATGTTACAAACTATTACTTATTACAAGCAGCAGAAACAAGCATTTTAGGTGCGGGTAATGTTATGCAGATGATTAATGATTTACCGTCTGTAGATCCGAAGCAGTATGTAAAACGTATTCAGGAAATTCGTGCGGCTTATAACGCTTTACCAAAGGATCAACAAAGAGCCGTACAAAATTACAAAGTGTTACAAGATCAAGAGAAGCTTTTGAAGCCTGTCATTAGTGTTGTAGAGGATATTGATAGACTACTTACTGCCAAAGACATGAATAGTCAATATCAAAAGATCTTAAAAGCCTATGATAAGCTAAATGCCGAACAAAGACGATACGTTTATAATGACGACCTATTATTATCATTAGATAACGTAATAAAAGTATATAAGAACATTGCTAGTTTAAATCCAAATGACAAGTTTTACTTTGGTATGGTTGAAGCAGTACGAAAAGAGTACGATAGCTTAAATACGACAGATAAGCAAAGGATTACTAATTATTCGATCTTGTTAGAAGCGGAGAAAAGTATGGCCGATGTAAAGAAAGTCGTTGAACTAATTGCTGGCCTCTCACCAACTTCTTCAACGTATTTAGAGGATGTAGCGAATGCAGTCGCAGCCTATAAAGCTTTAGATTCAAAATTAAGAGGACAAGTCATCAATGACGATGTATTAAAGAAAGCTGAAAAGGATGTAGAGGCTGTTCGAAAAGTAGTTGAAGCTATCGCTGTTATTGATCCAGACAACTCGACATTTGAGAAAAAGGTGTTAGCCGCTCAAAAACTATATAACTCACTTACGCTGGAGCAACAGGATTTAGTATATAACTATCGCATTCTTGAAGAATATTTAAAAATGATTCAATAGTATTAGTAAGAAGGAGTTTTCCCAATGCATATTTTGGGAAAACTCCTTCTATACTATATAAAACAAATTTATAAAGTTATAGCCTATGAAATTCCAAAAAAAGTGAAACTTTATCAATGAAGAAATCGTATGTAATAGGGAGTATTATTACAATGTTTGAGGGTCATTTAAACAATATTAATATAGGAGGTAGCCATGTTTAAAAGGATTATAAGTATATTGGTACTTTCAATTGTTTTACAAGCTACAACTATTGGAAATTTATCTGGGATTAGTAAGGCAGACGCGGCATCCTCTAAAGCTGTTGATGTGTCTAGTTCATACTGGGCAAGTTCGTCGATTCAACATATGCTATCGAAGCAATATATGACTACATATACAGACAATACATTTAAGCCGGAGCAAGCTATTACAAGGGCAGAGGCTGCATCTGCAATTGCTCGGTCTATTCAAACAAACTCAGATACTTCGATTTCATTACACTTCAAAGATGTTTCTGCTTCACATCCATATTACAAGGAAATTCGGAAACTTGTAGAATTAGGCGTTATACAAAACAGTGATGCCTTTCATCCAAATGAGCCTTTAAAGCGTATGGAAGTTGCAAAAATGCTAGCACTAGCCTATCAGTTTAAAGTGGATGATAAGAATAAAAGTAAATTTGACGATGTTACTCGAACACACTGGGCAAAAGACTTTATCGAATCACTAACAGACATAGGAATTATTGGCGGAATAGACTCCAAGCATTTTGCACCCGATAAATTAGTGACACGGGCACAATTAGCAGTTTTTGTTGAACGCAGCATAAATTTTCAGCAAAAAATAAAGCAGCTTGAAGTAGCTTATGATTATTTATCAAAGGATTATATACCAACACTAAATCTTTCGACAGCTTGGTCAAAAGAGGTCATTCAGTTAATCAATGTGGAAAGGGAAAAGAATAACCTAGCGCCTGTTGTCTATGATTCGAAACTGACACAAATTGCAATTATAAAAGCGCAGGACATGGTTAAACGTAATTATTTTGAGCACGTTTCCCCTTATTATGGCGCTCCTTGGGATTTAGCGACATTATTTGATTATTCCTACACGAGCTTTGGGGAGAATATTGCAAGAAATATCAAATCGCCTGAAACAGTAGTAAAAGCTTGGATGCTTTCTCCAACTCATCGAGATAATATTATGAAAGAGCATTATACAAATACAGGTGTTGCGGTTTCACAGGATAGCAAAGGAAATTATTATTGGGTTCAAATGTTTTCGAGTCAATAATTGGTTATGTAACAAAGAGTTGCTAATATTACATTTGTGTTACGGATGTTAGAAATAACCAATAATTTTTACCATTTTTAACGCTGATGATGCCAAGAAACGTTGGTATATCAGCGTTTTTATTTATTCTGAAATCGTTACACAATTGAAAAATTAAAATACCGCCTTTTATGATAGTCTATTTATAGGCAAAAAAGTTTAGAGGGGGTATAACAAAAGTATGAATAAGAAATGGTTATTACCGATTTTTGCATCTTTCATGTTATTTTCAACAACTCATATAGACTCAGCTGAAGCAGCGACTAAATCTGAAGTCACTGAAACAGCTTCTAAATACTTAGGTACTCCATATAAATACGGTGGGACAACGACAAGCGGTTTTGATTGCTCTGGCTTTACTTCTAAAGTATTCGCAGATTTAGGCATCACATTAAACCGTACGTCAGGCGGTCAATACCAACAAGGAACAGCAGTTGCTAAAAGTGATCTTCAAGTTGGAGATTTACTATTTTTCAATACAAGTGGCAGTGGTATCTCACATGTATCTATATACATAGGTGACGGTAGAATGATCCACTCACAAACTAATCAAGGCGTTAGTTATTCGAATGTAGACGATCCATATTATTGGAGTTCTCGTTACGTAGGTGCTAAACGTGTGGCTACATTTGATGAGGAACAAAAAGCTGAAGTAAAGCAAGCAGCAATTGACTTTACAGTATATGCTTCACGTGCGGAAGTTGCTGGGCAAATTGCGAAAGCTTTAAATTTAGATACATCTGACAAAAATAGTGGTTTTATCGATGTAAAACCAACACATGAGCGTGCAGGTGCTATTGCAGCTGTTACGAAATTAGGTATTTTTGAAGGTGATGCTAATGGTAAATTCAATCCTTCTTCACCAATTACTCGTGCGCAAATTGCTAAAGTATTAGTTTTAGCTTTTGGACTTGAGAATGCTAGTCAAGAAGTAACATTTAGTGATGTACCAAAAGATAGCTGGGCTAATGAATATGTTTCCATTCTTGCATCTAACGGTGTTACAAACGGAGATGGCAATGGCCAGTTTGGTATGGATGAATTACTAAAAATCAAAGAACTAAAAGTGTTTATTGAAAGATTACAACAATAACTTTAGATAATTTTCATTGATTGCAAGAAAAGATCTTTTAAATAGCTTATAATTAGAGGAGAGTTTGCAATAGCAGACTCTTCTATTTTTATGATAATTTCACAAAAAAGGATGTGATTTAGAAAAAGAGACTTGAACAGTGCTAATGTATGATGAATTAGTTAGTTAATTTTGTTAAAATGAATACTTTAAGAGAACAGGAAGGGAGGAAATAAGACATTGAACTTTAAAAAAATTAGTCTTATTTTATGCGTCTTATTCATTTCAGCTTCTATGTTTACTATACATAGTGCAAGTGCAGATACAACTACAAATATATCATTTGCAGATGTATCTAAAAATCACGAAGCTTATGAAGAAATCAATTATTTAGTAAATTTGGGTGTTATACAAGGATATTTTGTAAATGGGAAAAGAATCTTTGCCCCAAATGACTCTGTAACAAGAGAACAAGTGGCAAAAATGGTTGTCGTTGCCTCAGGGAACAAACCATTAGTCGTAAACAAATCTAGTTTTTCAGATGTAACAGCAGGTACTGAAATGTCTGGCTATATCGAACGTGCCATACAATTAGGATTATTTTCAACGAATACACAAGGCAAGTTCTTACCAAAAAAGCCTATAACTCGTGATGAAATGAGTTATGTATTAACAAAGGCATTTAACTTAGACACAAGTGAATATGAAAACATCGATTCACCATTTACTGATGTAGGTATTACAAATCCTTACGTTAAATATGTAAATACAATTTACTATAATGGTATCACAAATGGAACTGGTGATAAGTATTTACCAAACAATACTGTTACACGTGCACATTTTTCATTATTTGTAGCACGTGCAAAAAATGAGAAATATCGTTTAGAGCTACCTGTTAAAGGGTCATCTGTACCTGACACAAAAGAGGTTATAGGACTTGTCCAAGTGACGACAGATGGTCTAAATATCCGCAAATCGAAGGATAGTTCTTCAGAAGCTAACATTGTTGGCAAAGTCAATAAAGGCGGAAAACTATCAGTATATCAAGTTGAGGACAAATGGTTAAAGGTAACATATAAAGGTGCATACGCTTATGTTTATAAAGATTATGCACAATTTTTAGATGCAGATGGCAATGAATTAGGGACTGTCCAAAAAGAAGTGACAACTAAAGGAGCTATTAACTTATATGTTAAAGCAACCTCGTCGTCAAAAGTAATTTCAGCTATTAAAGGTAATGAAAAATTACCAGTTTACAATACTGTTGGTGGTTATTATTTAACGCAAGTAAATGGTTTACCAGGTTATATTGTAGCGAACAGCACAACAGAAACAACAGAGCAACCAAATCCAGATCCAACACCGACTCCACCTACAGCCTCAGGAGATGTTTTAGGACGAGCTACTGTTGGAAACCTTAATGTCCGTAGTGAAGCAAATACAACTTCTTCCGTGTTATTTAAGCTTAACAAGGGAGACTCTGTAAAAGTTAACGAAATTAAAGGTTATTGGGCGAATGTTGAATATAATGGTAAAACAGGTTATGTTCATAAATCCTATATAAAATTATTAAATCAAAATGGCAAGCCGTTGCAAAATCGTATTATTATCCTAGATCCAGGTCATGGTGGTAAGGACCCAGGCACGGTAATGGGTTCTAACTCTGAAAAGAACATTACATTAAAAGTGAGTACACTTGTTAAGCAAAAGCTTGAAAATGCTGGCGCAAAAGTATACATGACTCGTACTGGTGATACGTATCCTACCTTACAAGACCGAGTAGACTTTACGAATGCAAACTATGGTGAGATTTTCGTAAGTGTGCATGTAAACTCGGCTGCTAATACCTCAGCGCAAGGTACTGAAACATATTATGCTATTTCAACAGGAGATATGTATCAGGAAGATATTGATTTAGGCACATTTGTAAATAATCAAATTGTAAACAATTTAAATATGAAGAATCGTGGCGTTAAAGAAACTCCATACTACGTAATTCGAAATATGATCATTCCATCAATTTTAGTGGAACTTGGCTTTTTAACAAATGATGAAGATCGCAATAAAATGACAAATGATCAATACGTAAATTTATTTGCAGATTCTATTTATAATGGAATTTTGCAATACTACAAAAAGCAATAATCAAACTGTCCCAAAGGTGATTGACTCACTTTTGGGACAGTTTTTTATTGTTATGTTTTTTAATAAGAGAGCCAAAAAGATATGGGCGCATCGGTTTCGGTACAGTTTAGATTTCCTGTACACTTATTTTCATCGAAAAAGGCTGTCCCGAAAATAATCGGAGACAGCCTTTAATTGCTACTTCACGGTATTAATGATTTTTACATAGTCTTTACTGATGTAGGCTGATTCCGGGTGGATTTTATCAGAAATTACCTGATACCAACCATTAGCATCTGTGCCGGTTACAATAATTGGCATTCCAACTTTGTTAAATGTGTAAAGTGGACTTTGACTTGTTGATGCATCTGGACGAACATTTAGGCCAGTTGTTGTCGTAATACCAATTTTGTATGGATTTTTTGCATCTTTAAAGCCTAATGCTTTTTCGGCACGATAGTAGTGTCCAGCAATTTTAGCACCCCAAAATGGATCAGATGCATACTTAACGTTAAAACCGACTGCCTTAGAGCCAACCACTGCACCATTCGTGTAGGGACCACCTGGTGTAATGTAATTTGGTTGCAAGAACTTTTCAACAAGTTCATTAATATTGGCTGCTACACTATCAAACTTCTTATTTAGTGGATTCGTGTCATATACATATAAACCAAATAAGTTGTTGTAGTTTTGAGCATGGTCACTCATGCCGTATGCACTCTCATGTTGGGCAAGCGATAAAATAAGCATGGCATTAATGTGAGAATTTGCTTCTACTTCTTTTAATACTTCCCCTAAACCGATTAACTTACTTTTCTTCGTCGCATCCTTATAAAGACTAGCCCCTGAACTTTCAACCTCAGCTAACTTTTGCAAAATGTAACTATCCAGTTCCGCTGCTGTATATTGAGTTTTCGCACGTGCAGGTAAAAATTGATAGTAATTATAGGCTTCACCTTTCGAAGAGCCACTAGCATTTGTGAAATTAATGCCATTCCAGCTAAAGTATTTTTCGCCTTGCTTCATGAAGTCTGGCGCTTTTCCATACACATAGCTAGATGATTCTTTATTTGATTTCTGATCATATAAAATATGTTTAATCTCACCATTCTCGTTTTTATAGTAGGAACGACCCTTACTTAAAGCAGATGGGATTAATGTGACATCGGCATGTTTTAAATACCCAATATGACCTGCTAAACGAACTTTTACTTGTGTCGCATCACTGCTTAAATACTCCATTTCTGTATTAGCAGCAACAGCGATTTGGTCATTAATTGTTTCAGATTTAAGTGCTACATAATTATTAGTTACAACAAAACCCGATGACATTTTCATAATTTTATCATTTAGCGTAATGACAAGCGTATTTTTTGACATAGCTTTTTCAGCAGCGTCAAAGCTAGAGAAGGCTTGGCTACCAACAAGATTGCCATTGGAAATTTCTTTTACGATGAAATTAGTAGAGTTGCCATTACCCGTATCACCATCAGTATTGCCGTTATTGCCGTTGTTCCCGTTGTTTCCGTTGTTCCCGTTGTTCCCGTTGTTTCCGTTGTTCCCGTTGTTGCCGTTATTGCCATTGTTGCCATTATTACTAGAATTACCACCATTATTTTTAACATCGTCAGCTAGATGTATCAAGCGTAGTACAAATGTAGATGCCTCGCCAATTGTGGCATTATCTTTTGGTAAAAATAAGTTATTAGAGCTACCTTTAATAAGCCCTAATTGTGCTCCAATAGCAATGTCTTGGCGGAAGTCTTTAAAAATAGCTGCATTATCCTTAAAAGTAATGGATGACGTACCTTTAGGGATTTTTAGATAATCAACAGCTCTAATTAGCATAACAGCCATATGCTCTCTTGAAATATGTGCATCTGGTTTAAATGAACCATCTGTATAACCTGTGATAATACCAGCAGTAGCAGCTAGCTTAATATCTTTTGCAAATAAATATGTATCTGGGACATCTGTAAAAGTAATATTATCTTTTTTCTCAAGGTTTAAAGCCTTTGCTATGTAAGTAGCAAATTCACCGCGTGTGACAGTGTCATTTGGACGATAGCTTCCATTTGCATCTTGCTTTAATGCACCTTTGGAAATTAAATAGCGTAGACCACTTTCATGCATATGTCCTGAGAGCTCATCAGCATATGCCATGTTGGGTTGCCAAATAAGCAAGCTAACAAGTGCCATTACCACCGTTATTATTGATAGTTTTTTCATAGTTTTTTTACCCTCCTAAGCTCCTATTATTTTACCAAAGTTGGAGAATTAAGATAAGGGTCAAATGTTAGATATAACATAAAATATACCAACAAAAATTTACCATTAACTATACTTTTGAGCTATGTTTATGGAAATCGATAGAGGCTTTGTAAAACAATGAATAAATTCGGAAGAAATTTTATACTGAGGCGCGCAAAGAATCATGTTTGGCTGCTTCTTTGAGAGTATGTCCGCACGAATAGAAAAAACCTCTCACCGACATTAAGTCATGAAAGCAACTTAACTGGTGAGAGGGATTTTTTATTTTTTCGTTGTTGTTATACGCAGATAAAAACCTTGCTGCGCTTTGTTAGCTTTTTGTTCCTTTGGGTGGGCAAGGAGCATATACTCTCGCCCTGGAGTTAAAGGTTTTGATGGAGTTATAGTTAATGAAAGACCATCTACTTTAGCTGTAATAGGCACTTCATTACCACCTAAAGCAATTAGCTGAATCTTATCCTCAGACATTTGTGAAGAAAGTGTAGAAGGGACTTTCACTGTTAAATTTTTAGTATCCGAAACATTTTTTAAACTTGCAAGCTCTTTGTAATTTGTATATTGGGCTTTAATTGCATCATAATGCGCCTGGAAAATAGGAGCAGTCTTTGTTTGGATGTTCGGTTTTACCCCAACTTCATTAATTGTTTTCCCTAAAGGACCTGTAAAATTACCGATTGTAAGCTTTAAATAGCTACCATCCTGCAGTTCAAAAAAGCCCTGCATACAGCCTTTTCCATACGTAGTTTCTCCATATAAAATAGCAGACTTCTGATCTTGTAATGTCGCTGCTAACATTTCAGAGGCGCTAGCACTATAGCGGTTTACGAGAATACGTGTATCAGCTGGGAATTTTTCATTTTGATTGACTGCACGTACTTTATAAGAGGCATGTGCTTCTTCCAGTAAAAAGGCGATTTTCGCTTTCGGGAAAAGCCCTGTAATCTCCTGAGCCGTTGTTACATAGCCTCCGCCATTGTTTTGTAAATCCAATATAAAAGAAGTTGCACCACGCTGTTGTAACTGAATTAGCGCATCCTTTACAAGCTTCGCACCGTCTTCTGAGAAGGATGACATAGCAATATATCCTACATTCCCAAATAGTAATCCAGATTCCACATTCGGTAATGTGAATTTTTTTCTTGTAATGGTTGAAGTAGAAGTTTTACCATCTGCATGTCGCAGTGTCACTTCTATTTTAGTGTTTTCATCACCAGCTAATAGGGATGAGGCTTCTTGTGTAGAGCTTCCTGCTACGGATTGCCCGTTAATGGTAATAATAGTGTCTCCAGCAACTACACCAGCATCAAAGGCACCGCTATTCTCAAACACTTGTAAAATATGAATGCCATCTTCATGCTCTTCGATGATTACACCAATCCCAATTGTTGAAAGTTCGATGCTATTGATAAATTCCTCAAATTCCTTTTTCGTAAAATATGTAGAATAAGGATCTAGCATTTCGATAATTTCAGGAATTGTTTTAGCTTTTTGCAAATCACCATGGATAGTTCCAACATAATTTTCCTCAATAATACCCTTGATTTCCTTTACAAGCTGTTGTTCATTGCTTGCAGCAGAAGCATTTGTAAATGGAAAGATGAAAAAGCTTAGAACGAATACAAAAGACCACAATACTTTTTTCATAGGACACCTCTTTTCAAATTATCTTTATTATACATGAATTTCCATATAACCGTTAATAGTAAAAGGAAGGGATTACCTACAAAAAAAGAATCTGCTAGCCTTTTGCGAAAAAGAAAGTTTATGCAAGATTCCTAGACAGTCATTGTCTAAAAGAAGCATGAGGCTTATTCGCAAAAGAAAGCAGATTCTAGTTAGATGAAGAACTTTTATTTTTTTATTAGCTTATGAATAATAAAGCCGATAAGCGCACCGATTATTGCAGGTACAAGCCATGCCAAACTTTGCTCGTATAATGGTAAAGCTTTTAAAGTGTTCACATATGGTGTGATTGTAATCTTCATTTCCTTTAAACCATCATTCAGACTAACAAAGAATGTAGGAATTAATGCTAAAATGTATACAATTTTTCCACCTTTAAAGAAGTTATCGAAAAGCGACAGAACCATTAACACCATCGCTAGCGGATAGATGATTAATAATACAGGTAGTGATGCGCTAATAATTGTAGAAAGACCTACGTTTGTTATAGCGGTACTGAATATTGTGAAAATTACTAAAAACGTTTTATACGAAACTTTAGGAAATAGTTTATTGAAAAATTGAGCATTAGCAGTCAGTAAACCTACAGCAGTAGATATACACGCTAGTAAAATTGTAGCTGATAATATGATACTTCCAAGACTACCAAAAAGAGCTTCAGCGGACTTCGCAATAATAGTACCACCATTATCAAAAGTACCAATTGCATCAACACTAGTGTTACCAATTTGTCCAAGTGAGATATAGACAAATGATAAGCCAAGAGCGGCAACAATTCCCGCGAAAATTGTCGTTTTGACTTGCTTTTTAGTATCCGACATACCCATGTCGCGCAATGCTTGCAAAATAACGATTCCGAAAACAAGTGCACTTAGTACATCCATTGTTAAGTAGCCTTGAACAAAGCCTTCTGTCAACGGTGACGTAGTGTATTTTCCTATAGCTGCCCCTGGTTCACCCATTGGGGAAATAAAGCTTTTAATCGCTAGAAGTAAAATAACGGCTAATAGAGCAGGCGTTAAAATTTTCCCTACGCGATCGACAAGCTTTGAAGGGTTGATAGCTAAGAAAAGTATAAAGGTAAAAAATACTACAGAAGTAATGAAAAGTGGTGCCCAATGATCAGTTGCTGCCTCTGGGAGAAATGGGGCGATCGCAATTTCATAGGATACAGAACCTGTACGCGGTACTGCAAAAAATGGTCCAATCGCTAAATAAACGATTGATGTAAAAATAATACCAAAG
The DNA here is from genome assembly GCF_001183605.1 of Lysinibacillus xylanilyticus. Lineage (GTDB taxonomy): Bacteria > Bacillota > Bacilli > Bacillales_A > Planococcaceae > Lysinibacillus > Lysinibacillus xylanilyticus. The sequence continues at coordinate 252,109 of NZ_LFXJ01000010.1, forward strand.
GTAGGGCTGACACGATTAGCAAGTATTTGTAGATCGCCACCTGCTTTCGCAATAGCAACAATTGCTAATAACGGTAATCCAACACCTGTTATTAAGAAACCAATCATTGCTGTCGTTATATGTTCACCAGCTTGTTGACCTAATAATGGGGGGAAGATAATATTTCCAGCACCTAAAAATAAGGCAAATAATAGTAAACCTACTGCCAAATTTTCCTTGATGAAATGCAAGATATTTTTCATAAAAATAAAAACTCCTTTAAGATTGAAAAGATTAAACTTTCTAAAAATTTTAAATACAGAAGTGTATGTTATCATACGAATACTAATCTTGCAATTAATATTCTATTATAACTTGTAAGAATCTGTCGGAATCGGTAAGATTCATAAATTGTTTGAAAAATAGTCACTTTTTCCGATATCTGATTTTTAAAAAATCTAGTATGATAGACACACAAGGAAATATTTTAGCACGAACGGAGGCAAATTGATATGAAAAAGACAAAAAAATTAAGAATCCTTGCTTTAAGCACTATTGCTACTTCTTTTTTAGCATTACAGACCGCAGAAGCAGCAACATATACCGTACAAAAAGGAGATACTTTATCTAAAATCGCTTCAAACCATAAAGTAACAGTACAAGACATAAAAACTTGGAACAATTTAAAGAATGATATGATTTATGTCGCACAAAAGCTTGAAATTTCAAACTATGCTACTAATGACACGGCAAAACCTTCAAATCCATCAACAACAAATCCATCAACAACAAAACCGACAACACCATCAAAAACGACAGCTGTTTCCCATACAGTAGTTAAAGGCGATTCATTATCCAAAATCGCTAAGCAATATAACGTGACAATAAAGGAAATTAAAGACTGGAATGGACTAACGGTAGACACTATCTACATTGGACAGGTGTTAAAATTATCTTCAGAGTCTTCAGTATCCGAGAGTGAAACAGTACATAATAACGGAACTTCAGGTGCGGGAACATCATCAGGAACGTCTAATGATTCTACAGCTAATGGACAAGCTGTTTATAAGAAAACAGTAGATGTAGCTAATTCAGTAGTAGGAACACCATATCTCTACGGTGGCAACACACCTGAAGGTCTAGATTGCAGTGGCCTTATTTACTATGCCTTTAATCAAGGTGGTTTAAAAATTGGAAGAGAAAGTAGCGAAGGATATTTTAACGGTAATACAACACAAGTTAACAATCCGATAGCGGGAGATTTAGTATTCTTCCAAAATACGTATAAAGACGGTATATCTCATATGGGTATTTATATAGGCAACAACAAATTTATCCATGCCGGGACAGACGGTGTTGAAATTTCGGACGTTACATACTCTTACTGGTCTACAAGATTAGTAGCTTATAAACGATTCGACGCAATAAAATAAAGTAAAAGCGATTTTTGCAAATACATGCAGAAATCGCTTTTTTTCATGGAGCTAGTCAGGATCGATGAAAGGAAGATCAACATCTTTACGGGAGAGATGTGAATACTCGCGCGGGTGGAGAATACTCGCGGAGGGGGATCGAATACTCGCTCGAGGGGAGTGAATACTCGCGCGGGGGGAGTGAATACTCGCGGAGGGGGATCGAATACCCGCGGAAGGGAAGGAAATACTCGCGGAGGGGGATCGAATACTTGCGGATGGGATCGAATACTTGCGGAGGGGAGTGAATACTCGCGCGGGGGGATCAAATACTCGCGGAAGGGGAGTAAATACTCGCGCGAGGGGAGTGAATACTCGCGGAGGGGGATCGAATACTCGCGGAAGGGGAGTAAATACTCGCGCGGGAGGAGTGAATACTCGCGGAAGGGAAGGAAATACTCGCGCGGGGGGATCAAATACTCGCGGAAGAGAAGTGAATACTCGGAAGGCAGAGAAATACCCCCAAAGGGAAGTAAATACCCATGCAAGGCAATAAAAAAATCCCTTCTTTCTATGAAAAAAGAAGGGATTTCAATATTTATTCCGCATTAACGGGCAGTAATTTGTACCGAAAGCGAAGCGTCAGGTACAAGTCTCTCCTTCAAATGCAGGGAGATTAACTGCTCGTAAAATCTGATTGGTGAAGTACTGATTAAAGTTTCATTTTATTGTGTTACGCGTGCTGTCCAACGAGAAAGGTCGGCATCTTTTGCGTCAACAAGCTCTGCAGGGAAGACGAATGTCCAAGGCTTCGTTGAGTTCGGTTGTACAGTTAATACTGGATCCATTGTAAATGAACCATTAGCAATTTGTTTACCTGTTGCATCTATAATTTCTAGCGGTAATTGTTCTAGATTAATAGCTTTATTGTGTCCATTTCGGATAAAAATCGATACATTTAGATTGCCATTATCAGCCAGTTTTGCTTGTAAGCCAGTGAAGTTTACTTCAGTTTCACCTAACTTTGGTAAAGTATCGACGATTTTGGCAAGCTCTTCTTTTTGAGCTGCGGGTAATTGTTTTTCCCATGATGGATCTAATTCTAATTGATGACCACGAAGGGAAACAAGGTTGAAGGCAATTTTCCAACCATCTTCAGGAACTTCATCTACTTTAATTGTAGATTTTTCAAATTCAAACACCCATGGGCGAGCGCTTTCTGCTGGAATTGTGCCAAGTGCTTTAAAATCGAATTTTTTAGATGCTACAAGCTCATCATTTTTATCCATGATGAAAAGTTCAATTTCTCCTAGCTCGATTGCTTGTGCTAAGGATGAGCGGAAAAATGCACGAACAAGCCATTTACCAGAGCGTTTGCTTTCTTCAATACTAATAGAAGAAAGAGATAATTGATTTGGTTTCAATGGTTCTAGCTCATTTGCAAGGAAGTTGAAAATGTATTTTTGTTCCTGTGGTACATCCCAATCTGGATGGAATGAAAGCTTTGTCTCAACATCGCGATTATCGCCTGAATTAGTTGAAGCGTTTCCTAGTAAGTCTTTTGAGTCAATTGTGTTTTCTTGAACGATTTTGTCCGATTTTTTAAAGAATGAAAATAAGCCCATTATTGTACCTCCTGTTGTGCCTCAATTGTTTTCATGAAGCCAGTAATCTCTATAATAATAGAACGACGTAATTCTTGGAAATTCTTACCGAATAACTCAAGTCCTTCACGTTGGTAAATTCGCATTGGATCTTCTTGCTGGTAATGACGTAAACCAATACCTTCTTTTAAATGAGCCATTACCTCCAAATGTCTCACCCAGCCACTATCTATGTGACTAAGCATGATTTGTGGAAGAACAGCTATTACTTGTTCATTTTCAGCGAATTGCTCTATACGATTGAGCAGTTCTTGTTCAGAAGGTTGAATGTCAGCTAAAATTTGTTTTACTTTGCCCACTTCTCGGTCAATTGTGACAGGTGTAATGAAAAGTGAGTTAAGTGAGCTCTCCATTTGATCATAATTCCATTCAATGGAACTAATTTCTTCTGGTGCAGAGTCAAGAACAGCAAACTCAACCGTTTCACGAAGCATTTTTTTAAGCTCGCCCATTAAGTCTTCCCCAGCTAAGATTTTGTCTCGTAGACCATAAATAACTGTACGTTGGTCGTTGATAACATCGTCTAATTTTAGGTTGTATTCACGCATACCGTATTGGGAGCCCTCAACAATTCGTTGTGTACGGTTAATGAGTTCTAGAGCATCTTTATTTTGAATAATGCCCTCTTCGTTGACAACCTTTTTTGCTGAGAATTTTTCAACTTCGTCTTTTGCGTAACGGCGGAACATATCATCTTCAATAGAGAGAATGAAGAGACTTTCACCTATGTCGCCTTGACGACCTGAACGACCACGTAGCTGATTATCTACACGGCGGCTTTCATGCTTTTCGGTACCGATGACATATAGACCTCCAAGTGCATGAACTTCTTCGCCTAACACGATATCTGTACCACGACCAGCCATATTGGTAGCTACAGTAATACGACCTTTTTGACCTGCTTGAGAAATAAGCTCAACTTCTTGTTCTACTGTTTTTGCATTTAGTAATTGGAATTTTAAGCCTGCTTTTTTCAAGGAATCGGCAACTGTTTCAGATTGCAGTATTGACGTTGTACCAATTAAAACAGGTTGTCCCTTTTCGTGACGACGTTTAGCTTCAGCTGCTACATACTTATATTTATCTTCTTGTTTGTTGAAAATAATATCAGGCTGATCAACACGTTGACGAGGACGGTTTGTTGGAATTTGAATAACTTCCATGCCGTACACTTCTCGAATTTCTTTTTCTTGTGTTTTCGCAGTACCCGTCATCCCAGAAAGCTTCGGATACATACGGAAATAGTTCTGAATTGTGATTTGTGCCTGTGCTTTATTTTCTTCAGTAATCGTTACACCTTCTTTAGCTTCAATCGCTTGATGTAAGCCATTAGATAGTGAACGACCTTCTAAAATACGACCTGTGAACATATCAACAAGCTCGATTTTGTCATCCTTTACGATGTAATCAACATCACGTTCAAACATGACATGTGCACGAACTGCTTGGATAACATAATGGAAAAGTGATTGGTGCTCTAAGTCATACAGATTATCTATATTGAATGCAGCCTCAACTTTTTCAATACCTTTATCTGTTAAGGAAGTAGCTTTTGTTTCATCATCAAAATCATAATCTTCATCTATTTTGAAGCGTTTTGCTAACATAGATGCGATGCGATGTAATTCATCGTTAGATGGCATTTTACCAGCGATAATCAGTGGTGTTTTTGCCTCATCAATAAGTACACTATCTACTTCATCAATAATGGCAAAGTGATAAGGACGCTGTACTTTATCAGCTAAGCTATATGCCATATTATCACGCAAATAATCGAAACCGAATTCAGTCCCAACACCATATGTAATATCCGCATTATAGGCTTCCATTTTTTCGTCTGCTTCCATCATTGGTAAATTTAAACCAACTGTTAAGCCAAGGAAACGGTGAATCTGTCCAACGAGCTCATAGTCACGTTTAGCTAAGTAATCGTTAACAGTAATAACATGAACACCTTTGCCTTCTAATGCACGTACATATGAGGGAAGGGAAGCAACAAGCGTTTTACCTTCACCTGTAGGCATTTCAGCGATATTGCCTTCAGTTAAAACAAGACCACCAATAAGCTGTACGTCAAAATGACGCATTCCTAATACACGTTTTGAGGTTTCGCGTACAACAGCAAATGCGTCTGGGATGATGGATGTAATGGGCTCACCTTGTTGTAAGCGATCTTTGAAAATAAAAGTCATTTCTCGTAATTCCGCATCTGACTTGTTGACATATGTTTCTTCGAGATTATTAATTTGTTCTACTATTTTATAGTAGCGTTTCAATTGACGAGCACTTGTTTGCTCTTTATTACTTTTGAATATTGAGAACATGAAATATACGCTCCTTTAAAGTTGTCTAAATGCTAGACACTACATTATTCTATCAAATTTTACGAAAGGTGACTACATTTGGCATGTAGCATTCTTCCAATCTAGAAAAAGAGGGATAATATTTGTGAAATGGTGGAAAATAAATAGAAAAAGTATATTTCGGCGCCTGTTCGTGCTATAATCAATTTGGATTTAAATGTAGATTATTTTTTGAGGAGGAGAGACATGCTCTACGTGTCTATAATAGCAGCTTTTGTTGCTTCAATTTTGTTAACTCCACTAGTTAAACGATTAGCGTTCAAAATAGGTGCTGTCGACGCACCAAACTACCGAAAAGTACATGCACGAATTATGCCAAGACTTGGGGGATTGGCGATCTTCCTTTCTTTTTTAATAGCTGTAGCTATATTTCAGCCGATTTTGATAATCAATGAAAATGGTAGCAATTTTTTACTTGCAATTATTATTGGTGCTTGCATTATCGTAGCAACGGGTGTCGTAGATGATATGCGTGAAATTTCCGCAAAGGCCAAATTAGTTGGCCAGCTTATTGCGGCACTTATCGTTATTTTTGTAGGTGGCATTCAAATTGATATGATTACCTTGCCATTTGTAGGTGAATTAAATTTTGGATTCCTAAGTATTCCTTTAACAATTATTTGGATTGTTGGTATTACAAATGCCATTAATTTAATCGATGGCTTAGATGGTCTAGCGGCAGGCGTTTCAACGATTGCCCTAATTACTTTAGCTATCATGGCAATTATTATGGGCAATATGTTCGTGTTAGCAATTGCTGCCATTTTAGCAGCAGCAACATTTGGATTTTTATTTTACAATTTCCACCCAGCAAAAATCTTCATGGGAGATACAGGAGCTTTATTCCTTGGCTTCATGATATCCGTGCTCGCGTTGCTTGGATTTAAAAATGTTACAGTCGTTTCATTAATTATCCCAGTTATCATACTAGGTGTGCCGATTTCTGATACATTCTTTGCGATTGTTCGACGTGTACGCATGAAGAAAAAATGGTCTGATCCAGATAAATCACATTTACATCACCGTTTACTGGATATAGGCTTTACACATCGCCAAACAGTGCTCATTATTTATGGAATTGCCATCATGTTTGGTTTAGCAGCCATCATTTTCTCAATGGCGAAAGTATGGGGTGCGATTTTATTAGTTGCAGTTATTTTAACAGCCATTGAAATATTTGTTGAAGTCATCGGACTGGCTGGTAAAAACTACAAGCCGTTATTGAACTTTGTACGGATATTTAATAAATAAAGTGAAAGCAATCATACATTTTTGTATGATTGCTTTTTTTGTCGACATTTTTTAGAACGATTTTGGAGGGATACCCGCGGAATGCAGAGAGATACCCTCACGAAGGGAATCGAATACTCGCGGAAGGAAGAGGAATACTCGCGGAAGGAAGAGGAATACTCGCGGAAGGGAAGAGGAATATTCGCGAAAGGAAAGCGAATACTCGCGGAAGGAAGAGAAATACCCGCGAAGATAGAACGTTCGAGCAGTCGTCGGAACGTTTCGAGAAGCTAGGTACTGTGCCAGTAGATAAAGTTGCTTTCGCTAAATAATTTATCTGAACGATCTATTCGTCCCTCTAATGATCTATCCGTCTAATATGATTCCATAAAAAAAGCCTCTCCACGATTTGAAAGTGGAAAGGCTATAAGATTTATTGAGTTAGTTAATTTACTGAAGTTTCTTCACTTGAATCACTATCAGTATCACTATCTTTGTTTGTAAGGCTTGATGAAGTTCCATCTAAGCCAAGGTGGTTTTTCAAAGTTTCTGATGCTTCATTAACAGACTTTTGATTTAATTGATAATAATATATACCAGTAGACATATCATCAGAACCATCTAATGTTAATGTGTCAATGCGTGGTACACCACCTGATAAATAAGATAAGAAGGATTTCATTTCATCAAATGTCATATCAGTCTTCATGTTATTACCAAGTGCCTTAATGACATCATCGTATTTTGTTATAGAACTAGCGGAAGCAACTTTAGTGATAATTGCTGAAAGAATTTCTTGTTGACGTTTACCACGTTCAATATCGCTATCTTGTTTACGTGTTCTTGCTAGTGCAAGTGCTTCACTACCGTTTAAATGTTGCATACCTGGCTTCAGGTTGATTGTAAACTTGTCGAATTCGTCTAATTCATGTAAAGCATAAGGTACTTCAGCTTCAATGCCGCCTAATGCATCGACTACATCAATAAAAGCATTGAAGTTCATGCGTACATAATAGTCAATTGGGATATCTAATAAAGTTTCAACTGTCTTGATTGTTGTCAGTGTACCACCCATAGCATGTGCATGAGTAATTTTATCTTTATATCCTACTTTAGGAATATAAACGTAAGAATCACGAGGAATGCTTAGCATTTTAATTGTATGAGTTTTATTATTTAATGTAGCTAAAACTAGTGCATCGGAACGTGAATGATCAGAACCTTGCCCACGATTATCACTATCGTCAACACCGACAAATAAGATAGATACATTATCATGTATCGGCTCTACTTTAGTTTCACGAAGTGCAGAGACTTCGCGGCCTTCTAACTTTTCATGTGCTGAGTCTGCGGCATGTTCCACTTGTTTAGTAAGGTAAACAGCATAAGCAGTTACACAAATTGCTAAACTAGCTATGAGAAGTAGGGAAACTTTTATAATTAAGGAAGCTTTAGAAGACCTTTTTTTGTACTTTTTAGTAGCTTTATTTTTCATTTATATTCTCCTCTAAGTTATGGGGATTATAATACGATTAAACTAAATTTTATTCAGATACAAGTAATAATATGCAGTTGATAAAATTAGCTTAACGTTAGAATTATACTATGCATATTTTGTTTAGGCAATTAAAACTATTTATCTCACAAAAAATTCAATAAATTGCGCATTCTCGCAAGTAATGTTTGCTTGTCCGTTTGTCATTTCTGTTAACCAGTTTCGGAACTGTTCTTCTTCCTCTTTTAACACGGATACAATAATTTCGACGCCTTCTAAATAGCGAATTTCCTCTAAAGTATACGAAGAACCTCGAATTTCATTTTCAACTTTGCCAAGCCATGTGTAATCAACGGTAATTTTCATAAGATGATGTAGCTTGCGTTCGACAACCTGTGCAGCAAGTAAACCTTCTGTTGTCGCTTTTCCGTACGCGCGAATAAGACCGCCACCGCCAAGCTTAATGCCACCAAAGTAACGTGTAACGACAACGACCGTATCCTTTAACCCCTGTTTTTTTAGAACCTCTAACATAGGGACGCCAGCCGTGCCACTAGGTTCCCCGTCATCATTGGCTTTTTGTATATGGTCATGCTCCCCAATAATATAGGCTGAACAATTGTGTGTTGCGTTATGATGCATTTTTTTTATGCGTTCAATAAAAGAAATTGCATCCTCTTCCGTTTCTACACGTTCTATATAAGTAAGGAAACGAGATTTTGAAATAACAATTTCACTTTCTCCATATCCTTTTACTGTTAAATAGTTTTCTCTCATCAATATCAATCTCCTTTAAGGTAGAGTTCTATTCTATAATTTTCATAAAGAAAAAGCATTAAATTTTAACATGGGGATGCTATAATAGGTGTAGACTATGTAATTGGTCTATTGAAATAGTAAGTAATCATAAGACATTAGACTGGGGAGTATACTATGTTTTCAAATGATACCTTCGATTTAAAGTCGCTTGATGACATATTTAATCGAATGTTAGAAACAATCATGAGCTCAAAAGATGATATCTTTATTATAAGCGAACAAAGCCGAAGAAGCTTCGAAGGTATGAAAATAGAGCTAGAAATTGTTCGAAAACAAGTTTCAATTGTTATTGATGAAGGCGATGCTTTAGAAAAAAGTACGCAGCTTGCTAAGCAAAGACTTGTGTTAGTGAGTAAAGCTTTTGATAATTATACCGAAGAACAAGTTAGAGAAGCGTATGAAACTGCGCATGATTTTCAAGTGAGGCTCTCCGTTATTAGAACACAAGAAAAGCAGCTCCGTGATAAAAGAGATGATTTAGAGAGAAGATTAAGAGCGTTACTCGATACGATTGAACGTGCAGATCATATTGTCAATCAAGTAAATGTCGTTTTGAATTACTTAACTTCAGATTTAAAAAATGTTGGTTTAGCACTTGAACAAGCAAAAATGAAACAAGATTTTGGTATACGTATTATTGCAGCACAAGAAGAGGAGCGCAAACGTCTATCTAGGGAAATTCATGATGGACCTGCTCAAATGCTAGCAAATGTATTAATGCGCACTGATTTAATAGACAGAACGTATCGTGAAAAGGGCATTGAATATGCTTTGGCTGAAATTGTTGATTTAAAGAAAACGGTACGTAATGCATTATCAGAGGTACGACGTATAATCTATGATTTAAGACCAATGGCACTTGATGATTTGGGAATTGTTCCGACATTAAAAAAATACTTATCGACAGTGACTGAATATAATCCTGGTGTTGACGTTCATTTCCAATCGAGAAGCACCGAAAAACGTATACCATCAAACTATGAAGTATCTATTTTCCGTTTAGTGCAAGAGTGTGTGACAAATGCTATGAAGCACGGGAAATGTAAGGATATTTGGGTGAAACTTGAGTGGTTGGAAGATTCCGTAAATGTCGTTGTAAAGGACGATGGCATAGGTTTCGATCCGCAGAAGGTTAAAGAACATTCCTTTGGGATTTTAGGTATGAAAGAACGTATCGAAATTTTGGGTGGTACAATCTCAATTACAAGTGAGATAAATCGAGGTACGACGGTTTTATTTAAAATTCCGTTAGAAGTAGAGTAAAACGATTGTTGGAGAAATTTAGGGGGTAAAGACAAATGACGAAGATTATTATTGTAGACGATCACCAACTATTCCGCGAAGGAGTAAAACGTATTTTAGATTTTGAAGATACGTTTGATGTGGTTGCAGAAGGTGACGATGGTGGAGATGTGGTTTCTTTATATGCTGAAAATCAACCAGATGTTGTACTAATGGATATTAATATGCCGGGGAAAAATGGAGTAGAGGCAACGGCAGATTTAATTAATGAATTCCCAGATGCGAAGGTTATTATGTTATCTATTCATGATGATGAAACATACGTAACACACGCGCTAAAATCTGGTTCACTTGGCTATATGCTAAAAGAAATGGATGCTGACGAAATTGTTGAAGCCATTAAAGTAGTTGCAAATGGTGGATCTTACTTACATCCAAAAGTAACTAAAAATTTAGTAGCGGAATTCCGTCGTCTTTCTGAGCATGAAAATAAAGGTAACTTCCATCAAACAGAAATTCGTCGCCCATTCCATTTACTAACAAAACGTGAATGTGAAGTATTACAATTATTAACGGATGGACAATCTAACCGTACAATTGGTGAGACACTGTTCATTTCTGAAAAAACAGTTAAAAACCACGTTTCAAGCATTTTACAAAAAATGAATGTAAACGACCGTACACAAGCTGTTGTTACAGCCATCAAAAATGGCTGGGTTGAAGTACGCTAATAGCATACATTAAATAACTTCTTCAGCAGAACTGAAAGAAGTTGAAGCCTCCGGCGGATGTCGCGGAATCGGAATTGCACAAAGCCGATTCCTGACGCAATTATACCGAGGCATAATTGATAGACTGTTTTTAAAGGCTACTATATTATTTAGTAGTTTTTAAAGCAGTTTTTTTTAGTATGCAAAAATATAGCATTGTCTACAGAAGACTCCTGTAATATTCACACCTATTGAAAAAACAACCTACATTAGCAAATGTCATATAAAGGTGTAACAATTTATACATAGTGATCACATAAAGAGTGCAACATTTTAAAACCATGGGCGTCATAAGGAAGATGTAACACCTAAATGTTGAAAATGCACAACAAAATTCCTACAACGGGATTTATATGCTACAATATGCGCGGGAGGTTTTTTGATGTTAAAGAAAAGTTTTCTAGCAGTTTTTACCCTATTAATGTTAACTACATTAATGTTAACTGCCTGTGGTAATAAAAAAGATGATATGAGTGCAGAAGAAAGACAAAAAATCATTGATGATGGAACTGTCGGGTTTGAAATGAATGGTGGAAAAATAACAAAGGCAGAAAATATTCCTGCTGAAGAAGAAAAAGCGATATTAGCAGCCTTTAATGAATATAATGCAGCTTTCAATTCAAAAGAAATTGAACGTTATATGCAAACACTCTCGAAGAATCCAAAAGGTTTCAATTATGAAGAAGAAAAAAAATACACGACAGAAGTATTTAAACAGTCAGACGTTAAACGAAATGCTAAAGATACTACGATTATAAAATATAGCGAAAACGAAGCACAGGTCTATTCAAATGTAACATTGCATTTAGTACAAACTACAACAAATGTGAAGCATGAAAGTGCAGGACAACAAGTTACAGTATTCGTCAAAGAAGATGGACACTGGAAGGTCACTAGCGTCTTCTATACTGGAGATGACACGAAATCAAGCACTGGCAAATAAAAATGAGGATAACTTCATGCAGGCCCATCACTAAAAGTTGAGGTTGGGTGATTTTCTGAGATTAGCGTCAAGAGTGAGCTAGATAGAGGAACGAAGGCAAAAAGCATCACGCCCAACTCCTCATTGGACTTGCCTAGCTGGAACGGAAATCAACCCCAAGTTATGGTGATGAGCCTTTATTTACTTAAAAGAAGGATTAATTGAATGAAGATAAACCTTTAGGAATTTAATTTTGCTAAAGGAACTATTACATAGAAAATGAATGTGAAATGGATGCTAAATCTAATAATTTAGCAGTTGTCTAGAATGATGAAAGATGGGAGTGTACTCGCTCCTATTCGACATTCGGACGGGATTACGTAATGTCGTAATTCATTTCACATTCATTTCTTTTTATCTGTAGCGAAAGCAAAGCGTCAGCAACAATTTTTTTATTTGTGCGAAAGCGAAGCGTCAGCAACAATTGCGCAGAGGCGCAATTGATTGTAAACTAAGTAGAATAGGAGAGTGGAAATGGATGAGGACAGCAATCGTAACAGATAGTACTGCATATATTTCGGCTGAGGAACGAGGACGCTTAAACATTCATATGATTCCGTTAAGTGTAAATATCTCAGGGCAACTATTTGCAGAAGAAGTAGATATCACAGCATCTGAATTTTATGATAAAGTACGAGGGGCAAAAGAATTCCCAAAAACAACGCAGCCCCCAATTGGAGAATTTGCCTCTCTTTTTGAAGAACTGGCAAAAGAGTATGATGAAGTAATATCTATTCATTTATCAAGTGGAATCAGTGGAACATATCAAGGTGCATTTCAAGCAGGCGATATGGTTGAAGGCATTGATGTGTACGCTTTTGATAGTGAAATATCCTGTGCGGTACAGGGTTTTTACGCTTTACGAGCAGCTGAAATGGCGGCTCAGGGCTGTTCTGCAAAAGAAATTCTTGCTACATTGGCGGACATGAAGCAATCAATTCGTGCTTACTTCATTGTAGATGACTTAGCGCACTTACAACGTGGGGGACGTTTGTCTTCAGCAGCGGCATTAATTGGCGGCTTATTACAAGTAAAGCCGGTACTTCATTTTGTGGACAAGGTTATTGTACCTTTTGAAAAAATTCGTACGCGTAAAAAAGCATTAAAGCGTGCGGAGGAGCTACTAGCTGAGGATGTTCAAAAGTATGAAGCACTGGAAGCTGTCGTGATTCACGCCAATTGCGAGGCTGAAGCAGAAGAATGGCTAGCACAACTAGCAGCAACCTACCCGAACGTTAACTTTAAATTAAGCTATTTCGGTCCTGTCATTGGCACACACTTAGGTGAAGGCGCAATGGGACTAGGCTGGACAAAAAAATAATCTTAAGTGAGACAGTCTCTACAGTAAATTTGTAGAGGCTTTTTTTATTTTATTGCCGGGTGAAGCGGGAGAATCGCCGGTAAATCTTGAACATCGCTGATAAAAATCACCCATACGAAAGGAGCAAAGCAATGAAATACAAAGGCTGGTTATTGCCACCTGCATTACGAGATTTTCATGAAGGACGTATCTGGTTAAAGGAGTATACCCCATTTTCAAAGGAAGATATCGAGAAATCAATTAATCGCAAATATATTCATGTAATAGAAGGAATTCAAAAAGAGCCACATCTAAAATGCAATCGTTGCCATAATGAGAATCCTCAGCGATTCACAACATTTGATTGTTCAAAATGCCAGCAGCAATGCGTATATTGTAGACATTGTCTGAATATGGGGAGAGTGAGTAGCTGTACGCAATTGATGATTTGGACAGGCCCTCGTGCAATTAGAATAAGAAAGCATTCACTCAAATGGGCAGGGCAATTTACAGTACTTCAACAGCGGGCGGCAAATGAAATGCTAGAAAGTGTTAATTCAAAACGTTCCCATCTTACCCATGCAGTATGTGGAGCAGGAAAAACAGAGCTGCTCTTTCCGACTGTAAATTATGCGTTAGAGCAGGGCTTACGGGTATGTATCGCTACGCCGCGTACAGATGTAGTGCTAGAGTTATATCCGCGCTTTCAAACAGTTTTCCCGCAAACGATAATCCATGCACTATATGGTGGATCACCAAAGCAGGAGGGTTATGCGCAGCTTGTGTTAGCTACAACTCATCAGCTTTATCGTTTTGAACGAGCGTTTGACGTCATGATTGTTGATGAAGCTGATGCATTTCCCTATACATTTGATGAAACCTTACAAAGCGCTGTGCAAAAGGCAAAAACGGCAAACGCGCCAATAATGTTGGTTACAGCAACACCTTCGCATAAATTACTGACTCAGTACCAAAATGAAAGCTATTCATTTATCCCAAAGCGCTATCATAACCGTCCATTACCAGTCCCTCGATTTCATTCCCTATGGAACTATGAAAAAAGCTTAAAGCGTGGAAAAATTCCACGCAAGCTTAAACAATGGACAGAGGAGCGCCTTACACGCAAAGAACCTTTTCTATTATTTTTTCCGAAAGTAGAATTAATGAAAATAGCTACGCCACTTTTTCGGTTATTAGATGGAAGCATCGTGGCGGTGCATGCTGAAGATCCTGAGCGAAAAGAAAAAGTGCTTAAACTACGCCATGAAGAAGTTCCAGGTTTACTGACAACGACCATTTTAGAAAGAGGAATTACGATAAGGAATGTACAGGTTGCAGTTATTGGGGCAGAGTCAACGATTTTCACTTCAAGTGCACTTATTCAAATCGCTGGGCGAGTTGGACGAAATGCTGATTTTGCAGATGGAGACGTCGTATTTTTTCATCATGGTATTACGACTGAAATGGATGATGCGCGTACAAAAATTCTTTATTATAATAAGAAGGGATTTTCACAATGAATAAAATTGAAACACTTTGCTTATTATGCTCACAGCCTTTGCAATCAGCAATTTCATGGAAAATACTTTTAACTAAACAATTTCAACCTACCATCTGTGATAGGTGTTCAGCTCGATTTGAATATTCTCCAACAGCAACAGCACTTTACCAATATAACGATGCGATGAAGGATTATTTGCATCAATATAAATTTCTTCAGGATGTCGCACTCGCTAAAGTATTTCGGCAGGAGCTACATGCACGATTGAAACATGAAAAAGCAACCATAATCCCGATTCCTATGCATCCCCTTAAGCAAAGGGAACGTACCTTTTCGCATATGGAGGAGCTATTAAAGGCTGCTACTATTCCTTTTGTACAACTTTTAGAAAAGACAACGTCAGAAACACAAAGCTCCAAAAATAGAGAGCAACGAATCCAAGTAGCTCCCCTTTTCCGTCTGATGACTGGAGCGCATGTAGAGCATAAAGAATATCTTCTTTTTGACGATATAAAAACGACAGGAACTACTTTGCATCATGCCACCGAGATTTTAATAAATGCGGGTGCGAAAAATGTCAAAAGCTTCACACTAATTAATGGATGAAAATGCTAATGCATTGTGTATAATAGTTTACGAGTTTATAAGATTTGTTTAGCTTATTATCTTCATACAAATGAAGATAATGCCTCCGGCGGATGTCACGGATTTTGAAAGGAATGAATAAAGGATGTTAGCCTAAAACCTTCGCATCCTGTGAAAACGGCTAACTGACCTGCATCGGTAAACACGCCACGTCCTGTGGCATTACCGAAATGACCGACATCGTGTCGGCCTGGGCACAATTCATAATCCGGACGCAATTACGCCAAGGCGAAATTGATTTAAGAGGAGGAATAGTAGATGGCAGAGGTTCGTAATTGTCCGAAATGTAATGAGTTTTTTAACTATACAGGGGTCAGAGAAGTATGTCATAAATGTGCTCAATCTGAAGAAGATTTATATCAAATCGTTTATCGCTTTTTACGTAAACGTGAAAACCGTGCTGCGACAGTAGAACGTATTGTTGAAGCAACTGGAGCTGAAGAAGAGTTATTGTATAAATGGGTGCGCAAGGGGCGCTTACAGACTGCGATGTTCCCTAATCTTGGCTATCCATGTGATAACTGTGGTCACCTAACTACAACAGGCAAGCTTTGTACAAAATGTCAGAATGAATTGAAGGCAGAGCTACGCACATTCGAAGCAGCGAAGGAGTTCCGCGAAAGTGTGGTCGAACGTGATCGTGTAACATATCACTCAGAACGAAAACGTTAACTTCTTTCAGCGAGTGTCCAAACTCTCTTTGCAAGCACAAAGCCGATTCCGGACGCATTGTTTATCTGCGCGAAAGCGAAGCGTCAGCTACAAATATGCCGAGGCATATTTGATAGGTCTAAAGTGTGTTAATTTTAAACAAAATTAGCACACTTTTTTATATTTGAAAACTTAACATTATGTGAGACAATCCGAAATAATAGGAAGATAGCTTTTTAGATAGGGGGGTAATAAATGAAAATTACATCTTATGGGATTAATGCAGTGAACGCCTATAAAAATCAGGTGCGCAATGTAAAATCAGATACTAACAAAGCATCCTTCGCAGATAAAATTGAAATTTCAAAGACTGCACAGGAGATGCAAGGGGTTTCAACATACAGCACAGAGCGTGCAGAACGCGTAAAACAATTAAAAGAAGATATCGCTTCTGGTGAATACAAAGTGGACGCTCGCAAAGTTGCTGAAGATATGCTGAAATATTATCGTTTCTAAGGAATATCAGAAAGGGTGCTTAGCAATATGACTACAGAAGCGATCTGTTCTACATTAACAAAGCTAGAAAGAATGCACAAAAGCTTACTTGAACTAGCCTTTAAAAAAACTGAAATCATTACAGTTGGGAATGTCGAAGCACTAGACCAAATGCTCAAGGATGAGCAGGCGCATGTAGCGGCCATCGATAAGCTCGAGCAACAGCGTCAGAAACAGGTAACGGATTACCTTGAAGCAAAAGGATTTGCTTCAACTGACAAAACAACTGTCGCTGATGTCATCGAGGCTGCTGAACAACAGACTGACAAAGACACGCTCTCAGCAGTGCGCAATCGATTATTGCAAATAATCAACGACTTAAAAAAACAAAATGATCTAAATCAAAAACTAGTGTTCCAGTCACTACAATTTGTCAATCTCACAATGGATACTTTACGACCTCGGACCGAGCAAATGAACTACTCTGGCAGTGAGATACGCGGAACAAATAAGGTTGCCAAAAAATCATTTTTCGATTCTCAAGCATAGTTTCCTGCGCCCATGTAAGAAACTTTGCTTGGAATTATAAACGTATAAAAAGGAGGAAAAAAAATGCGCTCAACATTTATGGGCTTAGAAGCTAGTAAACGTGGTTTATTTACACAACAAACAGCTTTATACACAACAGGACATAATATTTCCAATGCAAATACATTAGGTTTCACTCGCCAACGAGCAAATATGCAAGCAACTCCTGGTTTT
Source organism: Lysinibacillus xylanilyticus (assembly GCF_001183605.1). GTDB lineage: Bacteria > Bacillota > Bacilli > Bacillales_A > Planococcaceae > Lysinibacillus > Lysinibacillus xylanilyticus. The sequence continues at coordinate 269,419 of NZ_LFXJ01000010.1, forward strand.
CCAAGTCCAGGCTTAAATCAGCCTGTCTATCCAGGACATCTTGGAACAGGGGTAGAAGTAAGCTCGATTCAACGCATCCGTGATCAATTTACCGATCGACAATATCGTCAAGAAACGAATAAGTTGGGTTATTGGGATTCAACGGCAAAATCAATTTCGCAGATGGAAGATATCATGTCAGAGCCTTCAGAGTTTGGTATTAACCAATCATTTACAGATTTTTGGAAGTCTATGGAGGATATTATTGACAATCCGAAAGATACAGCTGCACGTCAGGTATTAATTTCTAAAGGAACTGCAATTGCTGAGTCCTTTAATTATATGGATAGACAGCTAAAACAGATCCAAGGTAATATCGGGAATGAAATTAATGTATTGACGGATAAAGTGAATTCAATTCTTAAACAAATTGCAGCTCTTAATAAACAAATTCAAGAAGTTGAGCCGAGTGGATATGTGCCGAATGATTTATATGATGCACGTGATGTATTAGTAGATCAGTTAAATGAATATATTCCTGTAACTGTTTCATTGCAAAAATCAGGTGGTTTAGCAAAAGATGTAGCTGAAGGTTCAATGACGATTACATATGTATCAGCGGACGGTACCCCTATTAAATTAGTAGATGGTAAACAATATGCTGCACTTGCAACGATGGACACGAACGATCAACGCATTGATGGTGATGTAGATGATCAAGCGACAGGGAGCTATGCTAACTTTAAGGAAATTAAAATTTCTGCTATTGGCGAGCCACCAGGAGATCCAGTGAATGGAATTGCAATTGATTACAGTCAAATGGACCCTGGTAAAGGTTCATTACGTGCATTAATTGATGCGTATGGACATAGCGGTGGACAAGGTACTTATCCAGAAATGCTTGCTAATTTAGATAATCTAGCAAATGAATTTATAACAAAATTTAATGAAGTTCATAGTAAAGGTTTTGGTTTAGATGATAGTACAGGTCAGAACTTTTTCTCTGGGACGACTGCACGTGATTTTAAGGTAGTGATTACCGATCCGAAGCAAGTAGCTGTATCTGATACGGCGGGTGAGGAAGGTAATAACGGAAACATGCGTAAGTTAGCAGCGCTGCAATCGCAGGCTCAAGATAACTTAAAGAAAGGTACATTCCAAAACTATTATAAATCATTAGTAGGGGACTTAGCGGTTAAGGGACAGGAAGCTGCGCGTAGTGCATTCAACTCTGAATCAATGCATTTGGAAATTTCTAAACGTCGTGATTCAATGAACTCCGTTTCCTTAGATGAAGAGATGACTAATATGATAACATTCCAGCAAGCATACAATGCCAATGCACGTATGATTACAGTGGTAGATGAAACATTAGATAAAATCATCAATGGTATGGGAAGAGTAGGGCTATAATAGCCATTTGACTGAGAGGAGATAAATTTATGCGCGTTACACAATCAATGCTATCGAGTAATATGCTACGCAATTTAAATACAAGCTATAATAAAATGTCTAAATATCAAGATATGTTGGACTCAGGTAGTGTAATTTCAAGACCATCCGATGATCCAGTTGTAGCGGTAAAGGGAATGGGCTATCGTATAGAGCTTGATAAAAACCAACAATACCAACGGAATCTACGTGAAGCAAATACATGGCTAGATACAACAGACGAAGCGCTTGATCAAGTAGGCGGAGCATTAAAACGTGTAAAGGAGCTTATTATACAAGCTGCTAACGATACAAATACCGCTGATGATCGTCAAAAAATCAATGCAGAAATGCAACATATTAAGGAACAATTGCGTGATATCGCCAATACAAAAGTGGGCGAAAACTATATCTTTTCAGGCACGCACACAAATCAACCACTTTATACTGATAAAGCCGGTCCGCAAAACCCAGATATTACCACCGGAGGACAGAAGGCGATTGAAATCAACGTTTTTGATGGTATCTCAATGAATATTAATACTCCGGGTGCTGATTTATTTGAGAATATTGATGGGTTTATGACGCACGTAACAACACTTTTAGAAAGTGGTGCGACAGGTCCGGAGATTGGCAGTGCACTTGGTTTAGAAGTAACAAATGGTGCTAATAAAATTCCTGGTTTAGATGGTATTTACGAAAATACATTGACTTTAAGAGCAGATGTCGGAGCTCGTCAAAATCGTGTAGAGATGATGGGAAATCGACTAAGTCTTCAAGAAGTAAATGTAACAAAACAACTATCTGCCAATGAAGACACAGACTATACGAAGACGATTACAGATATGGTTACACAGGAATCCATTCACCAAGCCGCTCTATCCGTAGGAGCAAAAATCATTCAGCAAACCTTAGTAGATTTTATCCGTTAAAATCTACTAAGGTTCTGCCCCGAAAGCGAAGCGACAGGGGCAAACGCGAAGCGAAAGGTTCTGCCCCGAAAGCGAAGCGACAGGGGCAAACTTTATAATGAATAACAGAGCGTTTGAACAATATGTTCAGGCGCTTTTATTGAAAGGAGAGGTTTATATGAGGCTCCCGCAAATCCAAATTCATACAACAGACGCTAAAATAGACCTTAATATATCAAAGCCGCAACAATATATTAAACAACCTAAAGCTACTCAACATATTGAACAGCCAGCTGCTATTTTGGAAATTCATACGACTAGAGGCGTTTTAAAAATTGATTCTTCTCAGGCAAGAAGAGATATAGGGATGATAGGCCCATTGGAATCAAGTGCAAACTACGCAGAAAAGGGAAAACAAGAGGCACTCAAGGGGATGGCACGTAGAGCGAGTGAGGGACGTCAAATGATGGACAATGCTGGTAAAGGTCAGGGCCGTGCAACTATCCAAAATATCGCGAAACAAAATCATGGACCACACCGGACGCCATTTAATATTAAATTTGTCCCATCTATAGGTTCTGTGAAAATTGACTATACACCAGGGACAACAGATGTCAATATTCAGCGAAGAGAGCCAAAAATTGACGCAAAAGTGAACAAACCAACCCATGAATACACACCAGGAAAAGTAACTGGTACAATGATACAAAGACCGGATGTTGACACCAATGTCATCATTTAAAGGAGTGCAAGGAACAGATGAAAATTGCAACAAAATTTTTAGGTGAAGTTGAAATTGTTGAAAAAGACATACTTACGTTTGAACAAGGGTTACTCGGATTAGAGGATCATAAAAGATTCGTATTATTACCTATTTCTGAAGAACATCCATTAGTATTATTACAATCAGTTGAGCAAGTTGAAATAGGCTTTGTAGTTGCTTATCCATTCGCCTTCAAAAAAGACTTTAGCTTTGATTTAAGTGAAGAGGATTTGGAACAACTTCAAATTGAAAATGAAGAAGATGTTCTAACGTACTCGGTTGTTACAATGAAGGAAACACTACAGGACTCTACTATTAATTTACTTGCACCATTAGTTATTAACATGGATAAAAAATGTGGTAAACAAATTGTTCTTCAAGATAACAAAGCCTTTCCATTACGCTATCCAATGCAAACATTGGAAGGAAGTGCGAAGTAATGCTAGTCTTATCACGTAAGAAAGATGAATCTATTATGATTGGCGACCATATCGAAATAAAAATATTAGCAGTAGAAGGTGAACAAATTAAGTTAGGTATAGTCGCCCCTAAAACAGTCAAAGTACACCGTTCGGAAGTTTTTGAAGCCATACAAGCTCAAAACAAAGAAGCTCTATCATCATCATCAAATTTCTTGGAACACCTAAAGAAAAAATAAAATATATTGTCTGTTTTATCAAAAATCTAAACTCAGAATCTATTACATAAAAAAAATAAAAAAAGTTTTTAAAAAACTATTAAACATTTCCAAGTAATTACGATATATAGATTGTAAGGGGCAGGAAGTACATAACTACCTAATCCTATATTCCACACGGATGTGGAATAACAAAAACAAACATTCAAGGAGGAATTCTAAATGAGAATTCAACACAACATTTCAGCTTTAAACACACACCGTAACCTAGCTTTCAACAACTCTCAATCAGCTAAAAACCTTGAGAAATTATCTTCTGGTTACAAAATCAACCGTGCTGGCGATGACGCTGCTGGTTTAGCAATCTCTGAGAAAATGCGCGCTCAAATCAAAGGTCTTGATATGGCGACTAAAAACTCTCAAGATTCTATCTCTTTAATCCAAACTGCTGAGGGTGCTCTTAACGAAACTCACGCAATCCTACAACGTATGCGTGAATTAGCAGTTCAATCTCGTAATGATACTAACGAAAATACTGACCGTAAATTCTTACAAGATGAAGTTCAACAATTAAAATCAGAAATCGACCGTATTGCTAATACTACTGAGTTCAATGAAAAGAAATTATTAAATGGTGACCTTCAAGGTGCAGCATCAGCAACAAAAAATGGTTCATTAACATTCCAAATTGGTGCTAACAAAGGTCAAACAATGCAATTAGGTATTGGTACTATGACAGTTTCAGCATTAGATACAGATTTAACTAAAGCATCGATTGGTGCGGGTACTGCTGCAAGTAGTGCTATCTCAGTAATCGACAATGCAATCAAAAAAGTATCTACACAACGTTCTGCATTAGGTGCTGTTCAAAACCGTTTAGAACATACTATTAACAACTTAGGTGCTGCATCTGAAAACTTAACAGCTGCTGAATCACGTATCCGTGATACTGACATGGCTGCTGAGATGATGGCGTTCACTAAGAACAACATCCTTACTCAAGCTGCACAATCTATGCTAGCTCAAGCTAACCAACAACCTCAAGGCGTTCTTCAATTATTACAATAATTGATTGAAAATCTTTAATGTGAAACCTACTCTCTAATTTAGAGAGTGGGTTTTTCTTTATATTTCAATTTGAAGACCGATAAAAGACTTAGAGGTGAATAAATTGGAATCAAAATATTATATAGAATATTTAAATACCAAAAACGGTGAGAAAACAGTTAAAATTAATGATTATTTTTTACATAGCAAATATAACCCGTCTAAAGAAGCGAGTGAGTTCGCAGATAAAAATTTTAAACCTGAAAGGTTACAGCTAATATATGGGTATGGTGCTGGTCATTTTGTAAAAGCTATACAGAAAAAGGCAAAAAATGGTGAGAAAATAATTGTTATTGAACCAATACTTAGTATAGTTGATGAGCTAAAAGATTTAATAGTTATTTCAGCATCTTCAGAAGCAGCAATAAGAGAGAAGTTAGATGAAAATATTACGCTAACTGATAATATCAATGTAATAATATCTCCTAATTACGATAAAATAGATAATTATATTTATTCCCAAGTTCTGAATGCTATAAATAAGAAGATGCATTCAGATTTCGTAGCAGAATCAACACATAGGTTTTTCAATAAACAATGGCCTGAAAACTATTTGTTGAATCTTCAGTATATATTAAAAGATCAGTCTATTTTAAAACTAAAGGAAAAGTATAGTGCACCTGTTGTTATTGCTTCTGGGGGACCCTCTTTAACGAAACAGTTAGATAACTTGAAATTATATAGAAATAATATAATTCTTATTGCTGCTGGTTCAACGGTTAATACATTACTGCACAATAACATACAGCCTGACTACGTTATAACTGTAGATGGTAGCGAGGCAAATTTTAATCATTTTAAAGATATAAAAAATATTGATAGTAAGATAATATATACTTTGTACAATCATCATTTAATCCGTCCAGTGTTTAGTAATGAAGGCTATTACTTTACAGCAAACTCTACGATGGATAGACATTTACAAAAGTTTATTGAAGAACCAGTGCCCTTTTTATCAGGAGGTACATCCGTAGCAAATTATGCATACTCTTTAGCTACATATATAACTACAGGGCCCATATCTATTATTGGTCAAGATTTAGCTTTTACTAATAATAAGACGCACGCTGATTTTAATAAAAATTCTAGACAGTTAGAAGAAATTAGCGAGAGTGAAAAAATTTTCATTCAAATCGATGGATATTATGGAGAAAAAGTTTTAAGTGATTATGTATTTATGACCATGAAAGAATCATTTGAAAAACTATATAAAACTCTAGGGGAAAATAGAATAGTTTTTAATTGTACAGAAGGCGGGGCATTGATTAAAGGTATGAAAAACATGCCATTTGTAGAATTTCTAAATAAATATGCTATAAATTCGATAGCAACTGATAGAGTAGATAATCCGAATGTGTCTTTTGCTCAAAATCTAAAAAAAATGCTTCCAGAATTAGAAAAGGAAAAAGAGAATTATGTACAACTAAAAAAGCTATTTAAAAAATCTCTAGATTTACTTAAATCAAATAACTCTAAAACTAACTTTTCAAATGATATTTTAAGAAAATTAGATGAAAATGATGAAAAAATACAGAAATTTAGTGAACGAACGGTACTCGAAATATCATTTCAAACAATTAATATAAATGTATTAAAGTACTTCAAACCAACAAAAAATGAATCATCGATAGATGCATATACGCGTATTTATAAGCAAAATAAAATGTTATATTCTGAAATGTTAGAAGCAACAAAAGAAACTGAGATACATTTAGAAAAATTAATCGGATTGTTAAAAAAGGAGAGAATATAAATGAATGAACTAATTATTGAAACAGTAATTAGCTATAATAAATATTTAAATCAAATTATTGATGGTTGTAATAGTATTGTAAATAAAATAAAAACAGATAATTTTACAGAGGCACTTCAAATGATTTTGCAATTTAGTGAAGGTGTTGAATGGTTAGCAGAGGTAAATGAAAAACTGGCTCATTTTGGATATCAAAATCATATGAGTATGGAAAAAAATCATGAATTTTTAGAACAGATCAACAGCGGACTTGAAATACAAGACTTTATTTTAATTGCTGATATTTTTGAATATGAGATTAAACCCTTTTTCGAAAACTGTAAGCCGTATGAAGTACCATCAAATAATTAAAATTTTTATGTAAAGGTTGTTTATAATATGACAAAAAAAATTCTAGTAACGGGTGCTGACGGTTTTATTGGCTCTCATTTAACGGAAGAATTAGTACGTCAAGGATATAATGTACGTGCTTTTGTTTACTACAATTCATTTAATTCATGGGGTTGGTTAGACCAGTCATCATCGGAAATTAAATCATCATTGGATGTGTTTGCGGGGGATATCCGTGATCCGTATGGTGTTAAAGAAGCTATGAAGAGTTGTACACATGTCCTTAATTTAGCAGCTTTAATTGCAATTCCATATTCCTATCATTCTCCTGCAACTTATGTAGATACAAATGTGACAGGGACATTAAATGTTGTACAAGCAGCGAAAGAGTTAGGCGTAGAAAAGGTGGTACACACTTCTACAAGTGAAGTATATGGGACAGCATTATATGTACCGATCGATGAAGAGCATCCATTACAAGGACAATCACCTTATTCTGCATCAAAAATAGGTGCTGATCAAATGGCTTTGTCATTTTATCGCTCATTTGATACACCTGTATCTATTATTCGTCCGTTTAATACATATGGACCACGACAATCTGCTCGCGCGGTTATACCGACGATTATAAGTCAGCTGGCAAGTGGCAACACAAACATTAAGCTAGGAGCTATAAGCCCTACACGTGATTTTAACTATGTGAAAGATACAGTTAACGGTTTTATATCTGTAATGGAATCTACTAATTCAATTGGTGAAGTCATTAATATTGGTTCAAATTATGAGGTTTCAATTGGTGAAACTGCACAAATGATTGCAGATATTATGGGTGTAGATTTAACTATCGAAACAGATGAACAACGTTTCCGTCCTGAAAAAAGTGAAGTCGAACGCCTTTGGGCAGAGAATAAAAAGGCGAAGGAACTACTTGGGTGGGAGCCACAATATGGTGGCAAAGAAGGCTTCCGTCGAGGTCTTGAAGAAACAATAGAATGGTTTACAAATCCTAAGAACTTATCTAAATATAAGGCAGATGTTTATAATATATGAATACTCAATGGTTGGAATTTGCAGATAATGTAAAGCAGTTTTATGGAAAAGAGTTTGTGCCTTTGCATGAGCCCACATTCAATGATAAAGAAGTTGAATATGTGACGGATTGTGTAAAAACAGGTTGGGTTTCCTCAGTGGGAGCTTATGTTAATCGTTTTGAGGAAGACTTAGCTAAATTTGTCGGTGTTAAGCGTGCAGTTGCTGTTGTAAATGGTACAGCTGCACTGCATATTGCATTAAAGGTTGCAGGCGTAAAGGCGGAAGACGAAGTTTTAATGCCTTCACTTACTTTTATTGCAACAGCTAATGCTGTGTCATATTTAGGTGCAGTTCCACACTTTATAGATGTTTCCTTTAATACATTAGGTGTTGATGCAGATAAATTAAAAATCTACTTAGAGCAAATTGGAAAACTACAAAACAATCAGCTTTATAATAGAGAAACAGGAAGACGTATTTCAGCACTTGTACCGATGCATACATTCGGTCATGCAGTTGATGTAGAGGGTTTACTTCAAGTATGTGAAATGTATAATTTGACTCTTGTTGAAGATGCAGCAGAGTCATTAGGTTCGTATTATAACGGAAAACATACAGGTTGCTTTGGAAAAGTAAGTGCATTGAGCTTTAACGGCAATAAAATAATGACAACTGGCGGTGGCGGCGCAATTGTAACAAATGATGATGCAATAGCTGACTATGCAAAACATTTAACAACGACTGCTAAAGTTCCGCATCGTTGGAAATATGAGCACGATGAAATCGGGTTTAATTACCGCATGCCGAATTTAAACGCAGCGTTAGGCTGTGCGCAATTAGAAAAAATGCCGATGTTTATCCAACAAAAGCGCGAGTTAACCGAGCAGTATGAGCAATGGTTAGTTAATTTAGATGGTGTTCATTTATTTAAAGAGCCTGCAAATACTAGAAGTAATTATTGGCTACAAACAATTCTACTTGACGAGCGATTTAATCGTGATGAGGTGTTGGACTTTTTAAATGAGCAAGGTGTAATGAGTCGCCCAATTTGGACGCCGATGCACCATTTAGCAATATATCAAAACTGTCCAAAATCAGATTTAAGTGTGACAGAACAGTTAAATAAATGTGTTGTCAATATTCCTAGCACACCAATAAGTGAGGGATAACGATGAAACGTAAAATTTGTATTGTGACTGGTACTAGAGCAGAGTACGGTTTATTATCAAATCTTGCCAAGCAACTTCAAAAAGATAAAGAATTTGATTTACAAATGATTGTAACGGGAATGCATTTATCTCCAGAGTTTGGAAGCACATATAAAGAAATTGAAAATGATGGTTTTTTGATTGATGAAAAAATAGAAATTCTTTTATCTGCGGATTCTCCCACTGGCATCGTGAAATCGATAGGACTTGCCACAATTAGTTTTACAGATGCACTTAACCGTTTGCAACCAGATTTGATTATCATTTTAGGTGATCGTTTTGAAATGTTAGCAGTTGCTCAAACAGCGCTTATTATGCAAATACCTATTGCACATATACATGGGGGTGAATGTACTTTTGGTGCGTATGATGATGCTATTCGTCATTCCATTACAAAAATGGCTACCTGGCATTTTACAAGTACAGAATCCCATCGTAAACGTGTTATTCAATTAGGCGAATCTCCAGAGCGTGTCTATAATGTCGGTGCTCTCGGAATAGAAAATATTGCGAATTTGAACCTCCTGACGCGACATGAACTATTTCAAAAACTACAGCTTGATGAGCAAAGACCTATGTTTTTAATAACATATCATCCTGAGACGAATGGTCATATAAATGGGATATACGAATTGTTAAAGGCATTGGAAAATTATCCTGATATTAATTTAGTGTTTACTAAATCGAATGCTGATAATGGAGGAAGGATGATTAATGAATCTATTCAACAATTCGTATTAAATCATAGTAATGCTAAAATATTTGATTCACTGGGTCAGTTAAAGTATTTAAGTGCAGTGAAGAATGCTGATGTTGTTATTGGAAATTCTTCGAGTGGGTTAATTGAAGTTCCTTATTTAGAGACACCTACTGTTAATTGTGGAAACCGTCAGGAAGGGCGTGAGCATCCCAATTCAGTATTTAATACAAATATGGATACTGAAAATATACGTAATACTATTGAAAAAGCAAGGGAATTTAGCAATAAGTATGAACATATATTTGGTGATGGAATAGTATCTGAAAAAATAATTACAGTATTACGCAGTTTACCTTCATTTTCTATTCAAAAGGGGTTTTATGATTTATGAAGAATAAAACGTATATCATCGCTGAAGCAGGTGTCAATCATAATGGTTCATTGAAAATGGCAAAAGAGCTTGTAATGGTTGCAAAAGAAGCAGGGGCAGACGCAGTAAAATTTCAAACATTTAAAGCAGAAAATCTAGTTACAAAGCAGGCACAGCAAGCAGCATATCAAGTTGAAAATTTAAAAGAAGCAACATCTCAATTTGCAATGTTAAAAAAGCTTGAATTAACTTACGAGGAATTTATTGAATTACAGTCATTTTGTCAAACAGAGCAAATAGAATTTCTATCGACACCTTTTGACTTTGAAAGTGTCGATTTTTTACTAGATGAAATTGAGATTGCAACGGCTAAAATTCCTTCAGGAGAATTAACGAATGCACCATTTATTCATTATATTGCAACGAAACAAAAACCAATTATCTTATCCACTGGAATGGCAACTGTCGAAGAGATTCATGAGGCATTAGCATTTATATCCTATGGTTTAGTGAAATCTAAGGAACCTGTTACGATAGAGCGAGTATATAATTTTTATGCTACTGAAGAAGCGAAAGCGGCGTTAAAAAAATATGTAACACTTTTACATTGTACGACACAATATCCAGCGCCAATGGATTCCATTAATTTAAAAGCAATGCTTGAAATGAAAAAAGTCTTTCAATTACCTATCGGATTATCAGATCATTCTGAAGGAATCAATATCCCGCTTGCAGCAGTAGGTATGGGTGCAACAGTAATAGAAAAGCATTTTACATTAGATAAAACGTTAGAAGGACCAGATCATGTGGCCTCATTAAATCCAGATGAACTTAAGTCAATGATAATAGGAATTAGAGAAGTAGAACAGGCATTAGGAGATGGCATAAAAAGTCCAACACCTATAGAACTACAAAATCGTATTCCTGCACGGAAAAGCTTAGTTGCTAAAAATCCGATACAAGCAGGTGAAGTATTCTCTGTTAGCAATTTGACTGTAAAAAGACCTGGAGATGGTATTCAACCTTCTAAATATTGGTCTTTCATCGGTGAAATTGCTTCAAAATCATATGAAGAGGATGAGCTAATAGATGAATAAACCAATTATTATTATTGGGAATGGCGGACATGCCTCGGTATTAACAGAAATTTTACTTGCACAGAAGCAAACGATTATCGGATTTACTGCACCGACTATAGAAGAGAATGATTTTGATTTAACTTACTTAGGATCTGATGAGGTAATAGAAGTTCATAATCCATCTGACATTGAACTAGTACTTGCTATAGGGGCTGTTAAGCCGTCACCATTACGAGAAAAAATATTTAATGCGTTTACGCAAAGAAAGTATCATTTTAAATCTGTAATCCATCCTTCAGCCATTATTGCTCCTTCCGTTCAATTAGGACGAGGAGTTCAAATAATGGCTGGTACTATTATTCAAACGAATACAACAATTGCCGATAATAGTATTATAAACACTGGTGCGCTAATTGATCATGATTGTCAAATAGGTTCCCATATACATATTGCGCCAGGCACTAAAATATCTGGCAGTGTTAATATACAAAAAGGAACACATGTCGGAACAGGTGCAACAATTATCCAGGGCATTCATATAGGATCAAATTGTTTAATTGGTGCAGGAGCAGTAGTGGTTAGTAATATTGCAAATGGCATAAAAGCAGTTGGCGTACCTGCAAAGGAAGTGTAATTCTATGAAGCAATGGCAAAAAACATTAGTTACCCCAAACCAAACATTATTAGATACAATGAAAATTATAGATGATTCGTCTTTACAATTTGCTGTTGTAGTAGATGAGGAACAACGTTTACTTGGAACAGTAACCGATGGGGATATTCGTCGCGGTATTTTGCGTGGTGAGGGACTCGAAGTACCAATTAACACTATTATGAATCCCGATCCGATAAGTGCGAAAATCGGACAAAAAGCTTATAAATATAAACAATTAATGAAAGCTAAAATGTTAAGGCATCTACCTATTGTTGATGAATCAAGTAGAATTATAAATATTTTATTTGCGGATAGTATGGAAGCTCCGTTAAATAAAAATACTGTTGTTTTAATGCTTGGGGGCTTGGGGACTAGACTACGACCCCTTACAAATGACATACCAAAGCCAATGCTGAAAATAGGAAACAAGCCAATTTTAGAAACAATAATTGAAGGTTTTAAACAATATGGCTATTCACATTTTATTTTCTCTGTAAACTATAAAAAAGAAGTTATTCAGGACTATTTCAATAATGGGGAAGCGTTAGATGTAACGATTGATTATATTGAAGAAGACAAACGAATGGGAACGGCAGGGGCGCTTTCTTTACTAGAAAATCGACCAACAAAGCCATTTTTTGTGATGAATGGAGACTTGCTAACACAGGTGAATTTTGAACAGCTTATGCAGTTTCATATTGAGCATCAGTCAGTTGCTACGATGTGTGTGAGAGAATATGAATATCAAATTCCGTATGGTGTGATTGAAACTATCGGTACTGATTTAGTAAAGATAAAGGAAAAACCCATTCATCGTAGCTTTGTCAATGCTGGTATTTATGTATTAAATCCTGAGGTGCTAGACTATATTCCAGACGATGAATTTTATGATATGCCAACTCTGTTTGAACAGTTAATTGAGAAAAATAAAAAAACATCTGTTTTTCCAATTCGGGAATATTGGTTAGATATTGGACAGATAGATGATTTTAATAGGGCAAATAATGAATTCAAGGAGTTCTCAAATGCAACCTAAAATTTTAGCAATTATTTCTGCACGCGGGGGATCTAAAGGTGTACCTCGTAAAAATATTAAAGAACTAGCTGGAAAACCATTAATTGCGTGGACGATTGAAGCAGCAAATAAATCGAAATATATTACTCGAACAATTTTATCCTCGGAAGATCGGGAAATAATAGATATAGCAAAAAAATATGGGTGTGAAGTCCCGTTTGTAAGACCAAGGGAACTTGCACAAGATGATACGCCGGGAATAGGTCCAGTCCTTCATGCGATTGAACAGTGCCCTGGATATGATTATGTGGTATTATTGCAGCCAACTTCACCATTACGAACCGTTGCAGATATAGACAGCTGTATTGAATATATTATAGAACAAGGAGCAAAATTCTGTGTTTCAGTAACAGAGCCTGAGAAATCACCATATTGGATGTATACCTTAGAGGATAAAACTATAAAACCTTTAATAGAACAAAAGCAGCTAACTACAAGAAGGCAGGATTTACCGAGTGTGTATGCTCTAAATGGAGCTGTTTATGTGGGTGAAACTAGTTGGTTACAAAAGACAAAATCATTTATTACTGATGAAACAATTGGATATATTATGGAAAAAAGTCATTCCTATGATATAGATACTGAAGAGGATTTTTCATTTTGTGAGTGGAAAATACGCGAAAATCAAAATCACTATTAATATTCTTTACCTTTATTAAACATAGAGAAATATTTTATTTTGGTATGAGATAAAAAAACCATATTTGAATCAATTTCTTAAATCGTATTTTCTAAGAGCTTAGATTACTCCTATTAAGATCTGACAAACTAGCAGATGTCATGAGGTGTCCAACGATATATTGACTCTTTGTGGTCACCGCGAGATGCCCTTTAAAGCCAAATCAAAACGTATTTTTGCCGTTATTGTTCTTTTTGATGCCCCAACTCGGTTCGACGGGCACTTCTTGCCACAGTGTATCGAGTGGGTCCTTGATTTCTTTTTCATAAGTTGACTGATTGGCTTTGATTTCTTCCTGTTCCGTGAGCCAAGCGTCTCGTTCTACTTTTGATTTGCGTCGGCGTTTTTTTTGGTGGTGCAGGCTCTTTTTTCTCCGAAGGTTTCGCTGCGTCGCATGATTCGAAATGTGTGGCATCTATAGCGAGATGCATTTACCTCATTCAGTATGGTTTAGCTTGGTTGCTACCATTATATCGAATTTTGGGAGGTGCTCTTTTTTATTGTTTTTAAACCCTTGATACTAAAGGGTTTAAATTTATGAAATTAATTCAAGTAACTAAATTAGGATACTTACATTAATATCTTAAATTTCAGGGAATTGGAGTGGGTAAATTGTATGAAAAAAGTAGTATTAATAAAAGGGCAATCAAATTATAATGTATTACGTTATTGGATGGATGCTTTAGCGAAGGGACTTGAGAAGAAGGGGATAGAAACAATTGTTTTAGATGGGAAATATTCAGTTAATGATCAAGTTATTGCATTATTAGGCTTAGATGTAGATGCTGTAATTTCATTTAACGGTTTGTTTTTAGAAAGTAAAGAGATTATAGAGGAAGTCATTAAAGCTCCTTATATTTATTTACTTATCGATCATCCGATTGATCATTTAGGTCGCCTTGAAAATTTACGACCACAAGATATTTTGACTGTGATGGATCGAAATGATGTAAATAATTTAGAGCATTTTGGCCTAAATATATCCAATATATATATGTTACCTCATGCTGCAATTGAATTGTCAGTGGAACCAGTGGAAAAAACTATTGATATTTTAGTGAGTGGATCTTATTCAGATATGACAATGTATACAAAGTACATTGAGAGCCAGCCACCTGCTATTTTTGCAATTTGTAAAGAAGTTATAGATAATTGTCTTGAAGATTCAAGAAAATACTACATAGATGAATTTTTACAAGCTTTCGCGAAACGGGGAGTATCAATAGATTTACGTCTAAATGATAATCCGGATATCATAAAGTTAGTACGTGATATTGGTAGATATATATATTCTGTGAACCGTTTAAGTGTTGTAACAGCACTTGCGGATGCAGGCTTGCCGATTAGTATTTATGGTAAAGGATGGGAAGATTCACCTCTTATGAATTATCCCAATGTGATTATTCATAAGTCAGTGAATTATTGGCAAACTCAAGAATTGATGCGACAGGCAAAGGTTGTTATGAGTTTTCAAGCATTACTTCGTGATGGTACTCATGAGAGAGTTTTTGCCGGGATGGCGGCACGCTCTGTGGTAGTGACAAATGAAACACCTTATTTGAGAGAGCAATTTACAGAAAATGAAGAATTATTGTTCTATAACTTTAATGATTTAAGCGCAATGGTGGAGGCTGTTCAGGCAATATTAAAAGATAATGAGAAACGTGAAAAAATGTCTGAAGCAGCGTGGCAGGCTATTAAAGGTGCACATACTTTTGAAGAACGAGCACAGTCGATTATTGATATTTTTAATGATGTAGAAGTGCACTAATAAGGGGAATATGGTTAATGTGCCTGTACTAACTGTATTAGACAAAGTTAAAAGACAATATTTGTATTGGTAAAACGAGGCGTATTTGTATTAGTTTTGGTATTGTTATGGTCATCAGCCAATAATTTTACTTATACTTCTACAATCATTGTTTCGGGCTATAATAAAAATATTATAAGGTGAATTTCCGTCTTGTATAATGCGGAAATTCATCCTTTTTTTATACCTATTGGTTTATAAACTTCTAGTGGATGTAATCATTCCTAATTATTTTAATTAGCTTTATTTTAAAAGTGAAATATTTCAAAATTTATCCGATATTAAACAAAAGTAATTGAAAAGCATAGGAGGTCAGGTATGATGCGTATTGTACCGCAAGGACAATCAGTAGAAGCATTGGCTGTTTCAAGTAATACTAGAGTGGCAGATACCGAAGATGCAACAAAGCCTACTGAATTTACTCAAGTAGCTCCACAGCCAATAATAGAAAATCAAAAAATAAATGAGCAAGAAATAACAAAAGAGAAACTACAACAAGCTGTAGAAACAGTGAATGAATTTTTGCAAATCAATCATAATTCTTCAAAATTTGTACTTCACGATGGTTTAGAGCGTTATTTTATACAAGTCGTAGACACTCAAACAGAAGAAATCGTGAAAGAAATACCACCGAAAAAGTTATTAGATGCTTTTTACGAAATGCAAAAACTTTTAGGTATGATTGTAGACGAAAAAATATAAGACTTTTTAGGAGGATTTTAGTATGGTAAACAGAATCGGTGGATTAGCATCGGGAATGGATATTGATGAATTAGTAGCGAAATTAATGAAGGCAGAAAGGTCTCCTCTTATCAAATTACAACAAAAGAAACAAACAACTGAATGGATGCGTGATGCATATAGGGGTGTCAATACAAAATTAAAAACATTTGATAAATATATTCAGGATAATCTTTTAAATAAAAGTTTTATGACTAAAACAGTTACATCTTCAAACTCAAATTATGTTTCAGCAAAGGCAGGTGCAAATGCATCTGGAACATTATCAATTGAGGGTGTTTCTCAATTGGCTTCAGCTGCTCGCGGTCTTGGTAAGCAAATAAATGCAACAGGGAATACAAAATTAAGCGAACTTGGAATTTCTGATGGAGTAATTGAGTTAAGCTCAATCAAAGCGGATGGTAGTATGGCTGCAAAAGGGACTAAAATTGAATTTGATCCAAATAAAACGACTGTATCTGAGTTAGTTGAAAAAATAAATAATAGTAATGCGGGCGTAAGCGCTATATTTGAAAATGGAACTCTTTCAATCACAGCAAAAAATACAGGAGACAATAAAAATGGTGCTGAGGTACAAGTTATTTCAGGAGCAGATGTATTTGGAAAACTTGGTTTTGATTCGTTATTAGGTGCGACTTCAGGAGATTTAGCAAGTGGTGGTACAAACGCAGTATTTCAAGTGAATGGAATTCCAACGGAAAGATCATCTAATACATTTTCTATTTCAGGATATACGGTAACATTAAAAGATACATTCAACGCTGCCACTACAATTGAAAATAATTTAACAGCAGCAAAAGAAGAACTCAAAAATGCTCAGTTAAATAAAGATAAATTACAGGCATTATTAGATACTGCTATTGCTAATTTTGATACTGCTAATGCGGCATATACTAATAGGTATGACCCAGTTTTTAAAAATAGTTTGAATGCTACTGAGCAAGAAGCATACAACAAAATCAATAACAACTCTTTCTTCAGTTCACTTACTGATGCAGAGATGTTTGAATTGCAAAGTTTAGTAGTTGATGAAAATGCGGATGAACAAACTATCAAAGATGCTATTAATGCTAGTTCATCTTTTTCGCCAGATTTGAAATCAAAGCTAATGAGTCTAAGTAAAGATGATTTATTGTTAGTGGAGACTCTAGATGAGACCCAGTTAACTAATTTTAAAGATGCAGCTCAGAAAGAAACTTCACTGAATACTTATAAATCTTTAGATAAACAATTCCTAAGTGGCTTATCCGCTACAGATATTACTAGTATCACAGGGTTAGATTTTACAAGTAATGAAACATTAAATGAATCAATTAATAACTTACAGGACGAAGCTTTAAAAACAAAATTATTAAAGTTAAGTGATACACAGAAGCAATCTTTAAAAAATTTAAGTGAAGAAGACTTGAAAAATTATCAAGAAGTTGCGACAGTTCAGATTCCTTATGATGAAAAATTAGCTTTAAAAGTTCAAGCAGAAAACAATTTCAAAGCTGGTGAAAATCGTTTGAAACAGGCACAAGCAACTTTAGATGCAGCTCAAGCTGCTGCAGATGCTGAAGCCAGTAAGCCATCAACGGCACCAAATATTCCTCCAGTAACAATGACATCTTCAACAGATGTAGATGAGATGATGAACAAAATTAAAGAGTTCGTCACTACATATAACGGTCTTACTAAGGAAATGAACGATCAAACAAAAGAAACAAAATATCGAGATTATTTACCTTTAACAGACGAGCAAAAAAAAGAGATGTCCGAAAATGAAATTAAGCTGTGGGAAGAAAAAGCGAAAAGTGGTTTATTACGTAGCGACTCGATTTTAAGAAGTGGATTGTCTAGTATGCGAGGGTTGATTTACAATTCTAACCCAGCTGTGGGAAATCCAGAATATAATACGTTATTTAAAATTGGGATTACTACTTCAAAATCATATAATGACGGCGGTACATTAGAAATTGATGAAGATAAATTACGTAAGGCATTAGAAGATGATCCTGATGCAGTGACAGCGCTATTTACAAATAGAGGTAATGAAAAAGATACAGTTGTTGTCGACGGTGTTGAAAAAACTGTGGATACTCGTGGTTTCCTCCAAAAGCTTCAAGGGTCTATGAAATCTTTCACGCTAGATATTGAGAAAAAAGCTGGTCGTGCTACACAGTCAGCACAAGAGTACACAATCGGTAAAAATCTAGTTGATATGGATAAACGGATTGATACGTGGAAAACAAAATTAGAAAATATCGAGGCTCGATATTGGAAGCAATTCAGTGCAATGGAGAAAGCTATTAACAAAGCAAACTCACAGTCAAGTATTTTTGCACAATTTGGTGGACAGGGATAAAGGTTTTAGTATAATTTAGTTAAAAGGTAATAAAAAGGAGTTGTCTTTGATTGGCAGCACAAACATCAGCACATAATGCATATAAACAAAATAGTGTAACAACAGCTTCGCCAGGAGAATTAACATTAATGCTGTATAATGGATGCTTAAAGTTTCTGCATAAGGCAAAGTTGGCGATTCAAGATAAAAATATTCAGGGGAAAAATACCAATCTCCAAAAAGCACAGGCAATCATAAGTGAACTTATGTCTACTCTAAATATGGATATTGAAATATCAAAAAATATGATGGCACTCTATGAATATATGAATACTCGATTAGTAGAAGCAAATATTCGGAACGACATTTCCATAATTGAAGAGGTTGAAGGGCTAGTTACAGAATTCCGTGATACTTGGAAGGAAGTTATTCGTATAAATCGTCAGCAACAATACGGAAACGGAGACAGAATATGATGGGACCAGTTGAACGATTGCTCTCAACTTCAGCTAAACTTTACGAGCATTTGTCAACCATACCTAACGGAGATGATCGAGAAGAATTTATTGAAAAGATAGATGCATTACTCGACGAGCGTGGAGCAATAATCGAAGAGTTAAAACAATCCGGTAAATCTTTAGATGGCCATCAATTAAATAAGCATTTACAAGAGCTAGATCGTGGCATACAGGAACGGTTACAAAAGGTTATGACTGAAATTAAAACAGATATGAAAACTCTTCAACAGTCTAAAAAAACTGAGCAGCAATATTTAAATCCGTATAGCTCTGTCCGTGTAATGGATGGTATGTATTACGACGGGAAAAAATAAGTTAAAAGATACTTATACTTTTAAGGATCTTATATTCATCAAAACCAGGACTCTTTATAAATGAGTTCCTGGTTTTGTGTTTGTTTCTAGAATAGTAACACCAGAATTTAGATTAGAGAAGTTCTGTGAGTATATATATTTTACAAATACCGCTATATTTCAGTAAATAACGACAATTATTGTTGGTGAAGTGTCCTAATTCCTTTTTTGAATTATTTAAGGGCATTAAGTCATGAAATAGGTCTTTATCCTGTATAATATGTTACTTATTCCCTCTAGATGTAAAACATGCATCGTGTCATAATCATGCTAAACAGATGTTTAGAATAGTATTGGGGTGGGTAGATGAAATTTAAACGCCAAGAAGGCTTTCGATTTAAGTTCGATAAGCCTGTTAAAATGACTTTTGCAGTATATGAGGATGGTAGAGTCAATCAAGCGCAAACGGCAATGGCTGACTTGCTTGATATTAGTCCACGAGGTTTAAAGATGTTTACTGAGGTGGATTTAGGTGTTAATCCACCTCCTCTGGATTTACGTTTTGTTCTAGATACTAGAGAGGTACGAGCTTATGGTGAAATAATTTGGAGCCGTCCTTTTGGCAAGGGCAAGCAGTATGGTGTTAATTTCAATGATCAAGAATCGATTGAGGATTTGATTGTCGAAGAGTTGAAACTGCGCCGAAGAAGAGAAGCTGATGAGGCAAAACTAAATAGCATTAATTCATAAAGTGAAACATTCATCAGTAGTTTTATTCATCCCATATCTAACTTCTTTGCTTATACATTATTGTAGGAAAAATTTTTTTTTGAAAAAAAGAATTATTTTAGAGGAATTTCGCACACTTGTGTAGAAGTATAAAGTATAGCAGTTATAAAGGAGGAGTTTACATGTTAAACTTTAACATTCGCGGTGAAAATATTGAGGTAACTCCAGCTATTCGAGAGTATGTTGAGAACAAAGTCGAGAAAGTTGAACGTTATTTTAACGAAGATGTTAACGCCAACGCTAACGTAAATTTAAAGGTTTATAATGACAAGCAAACTAAAGTGGAAGTTACAATTCCAATGAAGAACTTAACTCTTCGTGCAGAAGAGCGTCATAATGATATGTATGCTGCAATTGACTTAATCGTTGATAAATTAGAACGTCAAATCCGTAAGCATAAAACAAAAGTAAACCGTAAATTCCGAGAGCGCGAAGGTACAGGCCTTTATTTTGCTACTTCTCAAGCAGCAGCTGATGCAGTAACAGAGGAAGATGAATATTCAATTGTTCGCACAAAGCAATTTGATTTAAAACCGATGGATCAAGAAGAAGCTGTATTACAAATGAATATGCTAGGGCATGATTTCTATATCTTTACAGATGCGGAATCAAACGGCACAAATATTGTCTACAAACGCAAAGACGGTAAATATGGCTTAATTGAAACAACTTAAACTTTAATATGCATAAGGGCTCTCGCGAAAAGCGGGAGCCTTTTTTAGGGCTTTCATTTCATGCTAAGGACTCTGTTTGCATGAAACTGTTACACAATGGTAAAATGGAAGTTGAGACTATATAGGAAGTGAAAAAATTCATGGTAAACCTATTAAATAAATTATTTGATTTCAATAAACGTGAACTAAAAAAATTAGAAAAAATCGCTGACCAGGTTGAGGGATTCGCTTCTCAAATGGAACAGCTTTCAGATGATCAATTACAAGCGAAAACAGAAGAGTTTAAAAAACGTTTTGCCGACGGAGAGCATTTAGATTCGATTCGTGCGGAAGCTTTTGCCGTTTGTCGAGAAGGGTCAAAGCGTGTGCTAGAGATGTACCCATTCCGTGTACAAATTATGGGTGCTGCTGCATTAGATGAAGGTAATATTGCGGAAATGAAAACCGGTGAAGGTAAAACGTTAACGGCTACGATGGCTGTTTACTTAAATGCTATTACTGGTAAAGGCGTACATGTTGTGACAGTCAATGAATATTTAGCAAGTCGTGATGCTGAAGAAATGGGACATTTGTATAATTTCTTAGGCTTAACGGTTGGTTTAAACTTGAACAGCCTGTCAAAAGAAGAAAAACGTGCAGCCTATGAAGCTGATATTACGTATAGTACAAACAATGAACTTGGTTTTGACTATTTACGTGATAATATGGTGCTTTATAAAGAAGAACGTGTACAACGTCCGCTACATTATGCGGTAATCGATGAGGTTGACTCGATTTTAGTTGATGAAGCGCGAACACCATTAATTATTTCGGGTCAGGCTGGGAAATCAGCGCAGCTTTATAAACAGTCTAATGCGTTTGTTCGTATGTTAAGTGCGGAAACGGATTACACATATGAAGAGTCGACAAAAGGTGTTACGTTAACAGATGCTGGTGTTGAAAAAGCAGAGAAGGCATTTGGCATTGATAACCTATTTGATTTGACACATGTGCGTTTAAACCATGCGATTAACCAATCGTTAAAAGCACATGTCAGTATGCATAATGATGTTGATTATGTTGTACAAGAGGGCGAAATCATTATTGTTGACGGCTTTACAGGTCGTTTAATGAAAGGTCGCCGTTACTCAGATGGACTGCATCAGGCGATCGAAGCTAAAGAGGGCGTAGAGATTCAAAATGAATCGATGACGATGGCGACAATTACGTTCCAAAATTACTTCCGTATGTATCAAAAGCTTGCAGGTATGACAGGTACAGCGAAAACAGAGGAAGAGGAATTCCGTAATATTTATAATATGAGTGTTGTGGCGATTCCAACGAATAAACCGATTGCTCGTGATGACCGTCCGGACTTAATTTTTGCTTCGATGGAAGGGAAATATAAAGCGGTGGCGGCAGATATTGCAGAGCGCCATAAAGCAGGACAACCTGTTCTTGTCGGTACTGTTGCAATTGAAACATCTGAAATTATCTCGAATTTATTGAATAAATATAAAATCCCACATAACGTATTAAACGCGAAAAACCATGAGCGTGAAGCGGAAATTATTGCGAATGCTGGTACGCAGGGTGCGGTAACAATCGCTACTAACATGGCAGGTCGTGGTACGGACATTAAACCTGGAGAAGGTGTAATGGAGCTTGGTGGTTTAGCGGTAATTGGTACGGAGCGACATGAATCTCGTCGTATCGATAATCAGCTGCGTGGTCGTTCTGGTCGTCAAGGGAACCCAGGGATTACTCAATTCTATCTGTCACTAGAAGATGAATTAATGCGTCGTTTTGGCTCTGATAATATGAAGAACATGATGATGAAATTAGGGATGGATGATTCCCAGCCATTACAATCTAAAGTTGTTTCAAGAGCAGTAGAATCAGCTCAAAAACGTGTTGAAGGTAATAACTTTGATGCTCGTAAACGACTATTACAATACGATGATGTATTACGTCAGCAACGTGAGATTATTTATAAAGAGCGTTATGACGTATTAGAAACAGATAATATGCGTGTTCTTGTTGAGTCTATGATTCAAGAAACGATCGACAATGTTGTCGCATTGTATACGCAAGGTGAGCAAAAGGATTGGAACTTAAAAGCAATTGATGACTTTGTCGCAGCAAATCTATTAGATGAAGGCGATCTAAAGGTGGAAGATTTCCAAGGTAAATCCGCAGAAGAGATTAACCAGTTAATTTCTAACGCTGTCCAAGTACGTTATGATGAAAAAGAAGAACATCTTACACCAGAGCGTATGCGTGAAT
Organism: Lysinibacillus xylanilyticus; assembly: GCF_001183605.1. Taxonomy (GTDB): domain Bacteria; phylum Bacillota; class Bacilli; order Bacillales_A; family Planococcaceae; genus Lysinibacillus; species Lysinibacillus xylanilyticus. The sequence continues at coordinate 292,544 of NZ_LFXJ01000010.1, forward strand.
TTGAAAAGGTTATCTTACTACGTTCAATTGATACGAAGTGGATTGATCATATTGATGCGATGGATCAGCTACGTCAAGGTATCCATCTTCGTGCATATGGTCAAAACGACCCGCTTCGTGAGTATCAACAAGAGGGCTTTGCTATGTTTGAGGATATGGTCGCTTCCATTCGTGAAGATGTAGCAAAATATGCGATGAAGGCAGAAATCCATAATAATTTAGAGCGTGAGGAAGTTGCAAAAGGTCAAGCTGTTAATCCGAAAGAGGATGAAGGAGGTTCAGCTCCGAAAAAGCAACCTGTCCGTAAGGCTGAAAATGTCGGACGTAATGATTTATGTCCATGCGGAAGCGGTAAGAAATTTAAAAACTGCCATGGTGCAGGTCAATAATATTCGAAAAAGACCATTTTACTATATGTTAAAATGGTCTTTTTTTATGTTTTAGGACATTTCCACGATACGACTACTGCTAGGTAAGAACATAGTGAATGTGCGAACAATCGTCAAAATCAGAGTTTTAGCGAATGGAAATATTAGAAAATTCAGAAAAAGATACATAATACTACAACAATAGGTAAATAGTTCAATGAAAAGGGTAATGTTTATAACTTTTTTCTAATTTATTATGGATGTATAAATAGTTTGAAAGTTTTGATAATAATAGCCAACTCTTTGAATAAAGGGGGTGATTCATGGGTGGATATTAAAAATCCTCGAGAAAAGGAGTCCTGGTCAGACCTTCTCGAGGAAATACATTGGAGTATACCAATATATTTATTAGTATACTCCTCTTTACTAGAAAAAATAAATACTATTTTAAGGAGGATTGACATGCATAGTGATGACATTATGAGTAGTAAAACGATGCTGTATATACCTGAGTATGATGCCCATGGTAACTTGTGTACACGTGTAATAGAAAGGGATTACGAATATATATCAAAATTAGCGCCGACAAAATTAATGGATTATAATCTACGTTATTTTGGTTCAAGCTTAAGAGGCGCTTTCGATGGATCGAGAATGATACTTGGAAAGCTGAATAAAAATCCAATAGTTGTTCATGAGCAAAGTAATATTGTATGGTTTCCAAGTATGTCTTATTTACGACGTGAATGTACGTGGTTTGCTGTTCATCATATTCAGGACTATCTAGCTGTCGATAAAAAGAATACAAGAGTAATTTTTATGAACGGCTACGAAACAAATGTGGATCTAAGTGCTAGAGCATTTGAAAACAGAATTCAAAGAGCATTTTTACTAAAATATAAACTGGAGAAACGAACAAAGAATTTATTAGTTCAATATGATCGAGGTAAAGTATTCAAACGTATGGCCAACGATGTTATCTTTGAGGCTGAAGCTGAAAAAGACTGAAACGAATCCTGTGTTGTAAAAAAGTATGTTTTCCCCCGTAAAAACGTTATAATAAAGAGATCGGGGCTTTAAAAAATGAAGTATCAGTATTTACAAGTTTGCCCCATTAATAACGTTCGGAGGATTTAACAAATGATTGAATTAGCAGATGTACGTAACGCGTTAGACACTTCAGCCAAAAAATTGGCGGACTTTAGGGGGTCTCTTTGACTTAGAAAACAAAGAGGCACGTATTCAAGAATTAGATGAAATGATGCTTGAGCCAGGCTTCTGGGATGATCAGCAAGGCGCACAGGTAATCATTAATGAGAGTAATGGCTTAAAGGCAATTGTTAATGAGTATAAAGATTTATTGGAAACATATGAGAACCTAGATATGACGCTAGAGCTATTGCGTGAAGAGCCTGATGAAGAATTGCAGGAGGAGCTAGGCAATGAATTAGTAGAATTCCAGCAAAAAATGGGCGATTTTGAGCTGCAATTATTATTAAGCGGTCCATACGATCAAAATAATGCGATATTAGAGCTTCACCCCGGAGCAGGTGGTACGGAATCTCAGGACTGGGGCTCAATGCTGCTTCGTATGTACACACGCTGGGCGGAAAAACGTGGCTTTAAAGTCGAAACAGTTGATTATCTTCCAGGCGATGAAGCTGGGATTAAATCTGTAACATTATCCATTAAGGGTCATAATGCGTACGGCTATTTGCAAGCAGAAAAAGGTGTCCATCGTTTAGTGCGTATTTCACCGTTTGACTCTTCTGGTCGTCGTCATACATCTTTCGTTTCTTGTGATGTTATGCCTGAATTCGATGATAATATTGAAATTGATATTCGTACAGAGGATTTAAAAATTGATACGTATCGTGCAACGGGTGCAGGTGGTCAGCATATTAATACAACAGATTCAGCTGTTCGTATTACGCACATTCCAACTGGTACTGTCGTACAATGTCAGGCAGAACGTTCACAAATTAAAAACCGTGAAAAAGCAATGACGATGTTAAAAGGTAAACTCTATCAATTAGAGATCGAAAAGCAACAAGCACAGCTAGATGAAATCCGTGGTGAACAGAAGGAAATCGGCTGGGGCTCACAAATTCGTTCATATGTATTCCATCCATATTCAATGGTGAAGGATCATCGTACAAATGAAGAAACTGGTAATGTAAGTGCGGTGATGGATGGTGATGTAGATCCATTCATTAATGCATATTTACGTTCAAAAATCGGGTAATGAAAGCCCCTCAGAGGCACAGTGATATTGTGCTTTTGAGGGGGTTTTTTATGGTTTAAATCAAAATGGTGGGTAGTACGGAGTGTCTTGGCTAATCTCCTTCCGTTCATTCATGTAATGTTTATAGAGCATCGATGCATTGACAAATTGCTTGCTAATCGAAGCATATTGAATCGGCAGTTCAATCTGTTTATCATTTTTCAATGTAACGATACAGCCCATTTTACTCGGTACAATATTCGAAATGGCGTGAAGTCCGATCCAAATATTGTGGATAGAGTTTGGCGAATATGTTGGTAGAAAAATACAAGGATAACCATAATCATAAGCAACAACGATTGGAAGCTTATGTTGATTGCCGAAAAAGCGTTTGGCGGAATGTCTTGTTGTTTCATAGGTTGTTCCTAGTGAGACACAAGATTTTCGTAATATATGCATTGGTTTCCGTGTGACGGTAAGTTCATTATGCTTATCAATTACCCGTGTGAAAATTTTAGAGTCATACTGAATTGGCTGAAGTAAATAGGTGTTGAAAGACATTATATATCCATTGACGTAGTTTGCTGACATCTATGTAAGCCTCCTTTTTCTATTTGTTATTGAAGTGTAGAACACAAATTTAAATTCAGAAAATATAAATAAAAGAAGAAAACCATTGATATATCAAGCAATTGTATAGAGAAATTGCTCTAAATTGCATGAGATTAATAGTAAATCGAAATGATTTTCAGTTCTTAAGCATTGCATTTTAATTTCAATTTTCTTATAATTTAGAAAAGGATCGAGGTGAGATCGTTGGATAAATATTATTCGTATACAGATTTTCTAAAAGCCGTTGGTCAGTCAAAGAAAGTTGATGAGGCAGAGAAATTATTAAACGAGATTTATTTAGATTTATTTTTAAATCATATCCAGCGTAAGCATCGTGAAGAGCAGCTCATGGTTCTGATAGATAGAGCACTCGATGAAAAAGATGAAAAGGCATTTCATCTATACGCAACCGAACTAGTAGCTTTACACCAAGATGACAAGTGAATAATATGACGAACCCGCCCTCTGTTATTGGAGGGTGGGATTTTTTTGCTATTTTATTTGGATATCTCGAATGGTAATCTGATCAGTTATTCAATTTTTATTACATACGACAATCTAAAATAGAAGTAAAGCGTCCTGAATTTTGTTAAATCTTTTCCAAAATAATTTTTTTATAGTGTCACAAATCCCCATTGATTTCAGTTATATAGGTTAGAAAGGAGGGGGAACATTTGACTGTACTAAATAAATCTAAGGAAAATCCCAATTTAGATATAAAATCTATCGTGGAACAAGTTCAAACAGGTGATATTCATGCCTATACAGAAATAATTCGTTGCTTTCAAAAGCCAATCTATATTTACTGCTATTATCTTTTAGGAAACAAAGAAGAAGCTGAGGATGCTTCACAAGATATTTTTATAAAGGGATTAGAAAATATTAGTAATTTTTCTTATACTGTTTCTTTTTCAGCATGGCTTTATAAAATTGCTCATCACCACTGTATTGATTTAATAAAAAAGAAAAATAAAGGCTTTAAATTTTGGACAGGTTTTAAGAAAGATCATGCGAATAATCATACTCACAGACAAGAATTTGAATATGGCGATATCATTCACGAGTTATTAGAAAAGTTAAATGTGGACGAAAGACGGATTCTGCTACTTCGATCTATAGAGGAATATAGCTTCGACGAAATTGCTTCTATTATGGAACTTAAACCAACGACTGTTCGAAAAAAATATGAACGATTACGTAAAAAGTTGATGAAAGAGAATAAGTTAGGAGGGGATATTTATGAACACTCGTTCAAAACTGGAGGATAAAGAGTTAGAGCAGTTAGAAAGATTTATTCGAGAGACCCCTATAGAAATTGATTTAGTTAATCGTACAATGAACAAATATGAAAGCAGTCGTTATACAAAGCAGTCAGAAAGTTCTAGAATCTCAAAGAAAATGCGTCAAAGAGTGATGATGATTACGGCCTCTGCAGCAATGATTTTTAGCTTTTTATTTGTCACTAGCCTAATTTCACCAACGATGGCTGCAACGATAAAACAAGTTCCTGTACTTTCATCTATTTTCAAGCTTGCTGGTGATCTTGGTCTGCAAACAGCTGATGAAAAGGGACTCTCAACTAAACTTCATGCAAGTGTTACTCATGATGATTTTACATTAAATGTATCAGAAGTAGTGTTTGACGGTACACGTGTTTCAATAGGGATTGAGCGCCCTCATAAAGAAGATGAGAAAGAAACTTTAAGTGATCGTATCAGCAATATTGAATTGTTTATAAATGGTAATCCTATTAATTCTTTTGGTAGGGAAAATTCAATGAATGGAATTTTCTTAAACCCAGGGAAGGATAATGATTCTGCCATTATTGAATTTGTGGATGAGAGAAATCAAGGGGGGCGTCCTTTTCCTGAACAGTTTGATTTAACGTTAAGTACTACAATAACTGGCATACAGAACCCTTTAATAATTGATATTCCTGTGGAAAATAAAATAGAAGACTTTGTAACTTTACAACCTAATGTAAGCCGAGATTACGACAATATTCGCTTTACTGTAAAAAAACTCGAATTCACACCAATCACGACAAATTTAACTACACAAATTGATTTGACTGACAACTCAAACTTCACGCAATCACCAATAGCAAAGCACATGGGCGTAGATTTTTTTGATGATCAAGGCAATAAACTTAAATTAATTAATGGAAATGGATGGAATGCTACCGGTGGAAGCTATCAGATTATGGATTATCGATTCCATCCATTTGAATCCATTCCAAAGACAATAACCCTCAAGCCATATGTACAACTTTATGAGGATAACCAAATGGGGGTATATCAATTAGATGAAAATGGTGAGCCGAAGATTCAATATATTCCTGAGCTGGAGGTTACACTACCAATAAACTCACAAAAATAAATAGTAGAGAAAGTGAGGTAAACTTCACTTTCTCTACTAAACATTTCAAATTATCTTTTACGAATTTGAATTTATAATGGTAACCCGATCAGATATTCAATTTACCTGATCAGTTTTACTGTCAACCTGATCATATCTCCAAGCAACCCGATCACTTTTTCAAACTACCTGATCACTTCTCCAAGCAACCTGAGCGATCCTCCTCTTACTCAATCCAATCTCCCTAAGATGCTCTTTATTGGACCCGATTTCGACGAACAATCCATCACCAAACAGTGAAATTCCTGCTAAGGTCATGTATTTACATCGCCCAATCTCGATTAGCTAACATTTGGAAAGGGTAATCTATTGATAGAGATGTTTCTATTAATTATTATAGTACATACGTTCTGTTAATTCATCTCAAATAGAGCAAACGAAAAACATTTACAAACATTCGTTCGTTAAATGTTCGAAATTTTAATAGTGCTATGCTAAAATATATGTATCAAATTGGTAGGGAAGGACGGGGACATGTGTGCAAACATTTGATTTACAAGCGCCATATACGCCTGGTGGAGATCAGCCGCAGGCAATTGCGGAATTAGTGGAGGGTGTACGTGCCGGTAAACGTCATCAAACGTTGCTCGGTGCAACTGGAACAGGAAAAACGTTTACGATTTCTAATGTCATTAAACAGGTAAAAAAACCGACACTTATTATGGCACACAATAAAACTTTAGCGGGTCAATTATATAGTGAGTTTAAAGAGTTCTTCCCTAATAATGCCGTTGAATACTTTGTCAGCTACTATGACTACTTTCAGCCAGAGGCATATGTACCGCAGACGGATACTTATATCGAGAAAGATTCAAGCATTAATGATGAAATTGATAAGTTACGTCACTCTGCAACATCTTCATTATTCGAGCGTGATGATGTCATTATTATTGCATCCGTGTCCTGTATATATGGTCTAGGTTCTCCAGAAGAATATCGTGAAATGGTCGTATCAGTGCGTACTGGAATGGAAATTGAACGTAATCAGTTGCTTCGAAAACTGGTCGATGTACAGTATGAGCGTAATGATGTGAGTTTTACACGTGGGACGTTTCGGGTACGTGGCGATGTAGTGGAAATATTCCCTGCATCTCGTGATGAGCATTGTATCCGCGTGGAGTTTTTCGGGGACGAGATCGATCGAATTCGCGAGGTGAATGCGTTAACTGGTGAAATATTAGCGGATCGTGATCATGTAGCTATTTTCCCAGCATCCCACTTCGTTACACGAGAAGAAAAAATGCTAAAGGCCATTGAAAATATTGAAAAAGAGTTGGAGGAGCGTTTAGCTCTTTTACGTGCAGAGGATAAATTATTAGAGGCACAGCGTTTAGAGCAACGCACTCGCTACGATTTAGAAATGATGCGTGAAATGGGCTTTTGCTCAGGTATCGAAAACTACTCGCGTCATTTAACATTGCGTGAATCGGGGGCAACTCCATATACGCTACTTGACTATTTCCCTGAGGATTTTTTACTTGTTGTCGATGAAAGTCACGTTACTTTACCACAAGTTCGAGGGATGTATAACGGTGACCAAGCACGTAAAGGTGTGCTAGTTGAGCATGGGTTCCGTTTGCCATCAGCACTAGATAACCGCCCTTTACGTTTTGAAGAATTTGAGAAACATATACATCAAGCTATTTATGTATCAGCAACACCAGGCCCGTATGAGCTTGAGCATACTCCGGAAATGGCGCAGCAAATTATTCGTCCAACAGGGCTGCTTGATCCACAAATTGACGTACGTCCTATTGAAGGACAAATTGATGATTTAATCGATGAAATTCAAGGTCGTATTGCCCGTAATGAACGAGTCCTAGTTACAACATTGACGAAAAAAATGTCAGAGGATTTATCGGCTTATTTGAAAGAAATGGGCTTAAAGGTGGAGTACTTGCATTCAGAAATTAAGACGCTAGAGCGAATTGAAATTATTCGCGAGCTGCGTAAAGGTACTTACGATGTTCTAATCGGCATTAACTTATTGCGAGAAGGGCTAGATATTCCTGAGGTTTCTCTTGTGGCGATTTTAGATGCTGACAAGGAAGGATTTTTACGTTCAGAGCGTTCATTAATACAAACGATTGGACGTGCTGCTCGTAATGCTAATGGTCATGTCATTATGTACGCAAATAATATGACGGATTCGATGAAAAAGGCGATTGAAGAAACAAAGCGTCGTCGAACACTGCAAATGGCGTATAACGAAGAGCATGGCATTACACCGAAAACGATCGTTAAGAAAATTCCTGATGTTATTCGTGCGACACAGGTCGCAGAGGAAGAAGAATCCTATGTAGCGAAGGCAACAAAAGGTAAGAAGCTGACGAAGGCGGAAAGAGATCAGTTACTTGCTACTCTAGAAGTAGAAATGAAGGAAGCAGCAAAAGCACTCGATTTCGAACGTGCTGCTGAGCTGCGCGATACAATATTTGAATTGAAGTTAGAAGGGTGAATGGCTTGTGAAAAATACTGAAATAGTCGTGCAAGGCGCACGAGCTCATAATTTAAAAAATATCAATGTCATAATTCCACGCGATCAATTAGTCGTGCTAACGGGTTTATCGGGCTCAGGGAAATCATCATTAGCGTTTGATACGATTTATGCCGAGGGGCAACGTCGTTATGTAGAATCCCTTTCAGCCTATGCCCGTCAATTCCTTGGTCAAATGGATAAACCAGATGTCGATGCGATAGAGGGATTATCTCCTGCAATTTCAATCGATCAAAAAACGACGAGCCGTAACCCACGTTCTACAGTTGGGACAGTAACGGAAATCTATGATTATTTACGTTTGCTCTATGCGCGTATTGGTAAGCCTATTTGTCCGAATCATGGTGTTGAAATTACTTCCCAAACGATTGAGCAGATGGTCGATCGTTTATTAACTTATCCAGAAAGAACGAAAATGCAATTGCTTGCTCCAATGGTATCAGGGCGTAAAGGAACGCACGTAAAGCTACTGGAAGATTTAAAAAAGCAAGGCTTCGTTCGAGTACGTATTGACGATGAGCTACGTGATTTAGATGATGCGATTGAACTTGATAAAAACAAAAAGCATTCAATAGAAGTAGTCATCGATCGTGTTGTAATGAAGGAAGGGGTCGCGGCACGTCTTAGTGATTCTATAGAGACAGCATTACGTTTAGCAGATGGGCGTGTACTTGTCGATGTGATGGAGCATGAGGAATTATTATTTAGTGAGCATCATGCTTGTCCATTATGTGGTTTTTCAATCGGTGAGTTAGAGCCTCGCATGTTTTCATTTAATAGTCCATTTGGAGCTTGTCCTAGCTGTGATGGTTTAGGCTCGACACAAGAGGTAGATCTTGATTTAGTAGTACCAGATTGGGACCGTAGTTTATTAGAGCATGCTATAGCACCATGGGAACCAACAAGCTCTCAATATTACCCACAATTATTAAAGGCTGTGTGCGATCATTATGATATCCCGATGGACGTACCAGTAAAGGATATTCCGAAAGAGAAGATGGATAAAATTTTATATGGTTCTGGTAAAGATAAGATCCACTTCCATTATGAAAATGAGTTTGGCAATGTGCGAGATCAAATGATCGAATTCGAAGGTGTTGTACGCAATGTGGAGCGCCGTTTTAAGGAGACAACGTCTGATTACGTGCGTGAACAAATGGAAAAATATATGGCGCAGCAAGCATGTCCATCTTGTAAAGGTTATCGCTTAAAGCCTGAAACATTAGCTGTAAAACTAGCAGATAAGCATATTGGTGAAGTTACACAGTATTCGATTCAGGAAGCTGATACATTTTTCAAAGAGCTAGATTTATCAGAAAAGGATATGAAAATTGCGCGACTTGTGTTACGTGAAATTGAAGAACGACTTGGCTTCCTTGTTAATGTAGGGTTAGATTATTTAACGTTAAGTCGAGCAGCAGGAACACTTTCAGGGGGAGAAGCGCAACGAATTCGCCTTGCGACACAAATCGGCTCGCGTTTAACGGGCGTCCTCTATATTTTAGACGAGCCATCAATCGGCTTACACCAACGTGATAATGACCGTCTTATTAGTACACTGCAAAATATGCGTGATATTGGCAATACGCTAATTGTTGTCGAGCATGATGAAGATACAATGCTGGCGGCTGATTATCTCATTGATGTTGGTCCTGGTGCAGGTGTGCACGGTGGTCAAATTGTAGCGGCGGGAACACCGCAGGAAGTAATGGAAGATGAAAATTCTTTGACGGGGCAATATTTAAGTGGCAAGAAGTTTATTCCATTGCCAATTGAGCGCCGCAAACCGAATGGGCGCAAATTATCGATTAAAGGTGCTAAGGAAAATAATCTTAGAAATGTGAAGGTTGATGTACCACTTGGCTTATTCGTTGCAGTAACAGGGGTTTCAGGGTCAGGTAAATCAACACTTATTAATGAAATTTTATATAAGTCATTAGCTCAAAAGCTTAATCGTTCAAAAGTGAAGCCGGGCGAACATAAAGAAGTAACGGGGATTGATGAGCTCGAAAAGGTAATTGATATTGACCAATCACCAATCGGTCGTACACCTCGCTCTAATCCTGCTACGTATACAGGCGTTTTTGATGATATACGAGATGTTTTTGCAACAACAAATGAAGCGAAGGTACGTGGCTATAAAAAAGGTCGCTTCAGCTTCAACGTTAAGGGTGGCCGCTGTGAGGCTTGTCGTGGTGACGGTATTATAAAAATTGAAATGCATTTCCTACCAGATGTTTACGTGCCATGTGAAGTCTGTCATGGAAAGCGTTATAACCGTGAAACACTTGAAGTGAAATATAAAGATAAGAGCATTGCAGATATTTTAGATATGACGATTGAAAACGCAGTAGTGTTCTTTGAAAATATTCCAAAAATCCAACGTAAGCTACAAACGATCGTGGATGTAGGATTAGGCTATATGAAATTAGGGCAACCTGCTACAACTCTATCTGGTGGTGAGGCACAGCGTGTAAAATTAGCCTCTGAATTACACCGTCGTTCAACAGGTAAATCATTCTATATTTTAGATGAGCCGACAACGGGCTTACATGCACATGATATTGCACGTTTACTCGTTGTTTTACAGCGCCTCGTAGAAAATGGCGATTCCGTACTAGTAATCGAACATAATTTAGATGTCATCAAAACAGCTGACTACATTATCGATTTAGGGCCTGAAGGTGGCGACAAAGGTGGTACTATTATTGCAACAGGTACACCAGAAGAAGTCGCTGAAGTAAGTGGCTCTTATACAGGAAAATATTTAAAACCGATATTAACAAGAGATCGTATGCGTATGGAAGCTGTATTAGCAAAGGCTTCTCAATAAAGTATAAGTTCGCAAACTCCCTAGGTGGAGTTGCGAACTTTTTTTTCGTGCTCGAAGGCGGATGTCGATAAAAATTAAAAGTTGGGTAATAAAACGTAAAACTGTTCCGATAAAAATCAAAAGTTGGATGACATTATGTTAATGTAGCTTTGTAAAAAAGATTGAACGTTTATAATAAAGATTGATAATTTGTAATAAAGTTTGATAAAAATCATCTCTTTAGTTATCCTTTGAGATGATTTTTTTATTGGACATTTATGTGAAAACTGATGTTTATCCTGTGAAGAATTTCTTCCAATCCTTCCACCGTATGGTCCACTTTATCAAACGAACTTAACAATTGACCAAATGATTGCTATTCAACGCTATCATAAAATTGGCGTCAAGAATTTAAACAAATGGAAATTACCGGTGAAGGGAGAATAATTGGGGATTTGTGGTATTATATAGTGAGCGAAGAAACAGAATGAAATTTTCCAACGAGCTTCGCAAACAATTGAAATTACCAATAGAGGGTCCTGCCGACAAAATGCTACAGACCTAATTACTGTAAGACACTTTTTGGAAGGATAAATCAGTTCCTACTTTTATAGAATAGGCTGAAATGGTATTTACTTAGGTTATAGTAACAGCTAGGTTTTAATAGCTGAGAATTAAAAGGAGAGATTTTATTATTTATGTTTAAAAATTTTTTTGGAAAGTGCTTAGTAACTTTTTTTGTTTTACTTATCCCTGTTTTTACAAATCAAAAGGCTACAGCTAATTCACTACCTCAAAATGAAATGCGTGCAGCCTGGATTGCAACAGTATCTAATATTGATATGAAGGCAGGTATGAGTAAAACCCAATATACTCAATGGGTTCAAAGTACCTTAGACAAATTAAAAGCTGATAACTTTAATACAGTTATTTTTCAAGTTAAGCCATTAAATGATGCACTGTACCCGTCTAAGCTTGCTCCATGGTCATCGTATATAACAGGCAATACACAAGGGACCAATCCGGGTTTTGATCCATTGCAAATAATGCTGGACGAAGCACATAAGCGAGGATTAGAACTTCATGCTTGGGTAAACCCATATAGGGTCACTATGCCTTCGCAATCTTTGACTAATCTTGCTGCCGATAATGTAGCCCGTAAAAATTCTAATTGGGTAGTGAAATACGGTAAACAATACTATTTAGATCCTGGTTTGCCAGAAGTTCAAAATTACTTATTATCAACCATAAAAGAATTAGTAAGCAACTATGATATCGACGCTGTACATATGGATGATTACTTCTATCCTTATAAAATAAAAGGAGAGACTTTTCAAGATCAACAAACTTTTAAAAAGTATGGTGGCTCATTCAATAATATTGAAGACTGGCGCAGAAATAATGTTAATCAATTAGTAAAAAAGGTTTATGCAAGCATTAAGGCAATTAAACCTCATGTTCAATATGGAATATCTCCGTTTGGAATTTGGCGAAACAAAGGGCAAGATTCTACTGGTAGTAACACGAATGGAATGAGTAACTACGATGATCTTTATGCTGATACAAGACAGTGGATTAAAGATGGAAGTATCGATTATATTGCTCCTCAAATCTATTGGTCCAGAAATCATAAAGCAGCAAATTACTCTGTTTTATTAGATTGGTGGGGAAGAGAAGTTCAAACGTACGCAAAAGTCCATCCTGTTAATTTATATATTGGCATGGCCAATCATAAAGTTGGAAATGATTCTGATACTGCATGGAATAATAAGACGGAACTTATCAGCCAAGTAATCGCCAACAGAGCAAATAAAAATGCTCAAGGACAAATGCATTTTTCTCTAAGAAGTATTAACAATAACGCTCTTGGATATGCTTCTTATCTAAATCAGCAACTATACAATTATAAAGCTTTAACACCTACAATTTATTGGAAAGGCTCTGCGATACCTTTATGTCCAACTGATGTTAAATTGAGTAAAGAGTCTTTCGGCATGAAGCTTACTATTACAGATGAAAATAGTACTCAACCAAGGAAATATGTAATATACCGATTTGATGGAACAAAAGAAGGATCATATGAAGACGTTAAAAATATAGTAGACGTGGTTTATAACACACAAGGTAATACTGTTTATGTAGATACTATTGCAAATAATAGTAAAGTATACACATATGGTATAAAGTCTATATCTGCTACAGGTGTGGAAAGTAAAACTGCTTTTGTTCTAAAAGACGGAAATCCTTACCAGTAGCAATAGAGCCAACACCTGAAGGGCCAGAGCAACCAGAAAAACCTGTAGATCCAAAGCCTATTGGTAGAAAATAATCGATCTTTTTTATAAAAAACAATTTTAAATTTGAGGGATAAGAATCCATTTTGATCAATCTTTTTTCAAAATGGATTCTTTTTATTTATCGTAAATGCTGGCTTGTGAAGAATTTTTGATCAAACTTTATTTTAAAGCAACAGTTAAAACGTACGTTGTGGATAAGTTGAGTGTAGTGGAAGCTGGGTGACTCCTTGGGGATCAGCGATAGAGGAACGAAGGCTAAGAACATCACGTCTATCCTGTAGCTGCCGCTACGCTTTCGCGCAAAAAAATGTGTCACCCCAAGCGCCACGCCGGAACGAAATCAACCGCACGTTATGGTGATGAAAAAAAGATATATCCTCAATTTTTCATTTTTTGGTGAAACTTTTCACAAAATGAATCGTATAAATAATATAACGAACTGAGGGAGGCTATTTTAATTATGCAAAATGAACGTCAACGAATTTTAGAACTTGTGGAAAAAGGAACAATTTCAGCGCAAGAGGCGATTATATTATTAGAATCATTAGAGCAACCTACTAAGTCCACTCAAAATGTTATGAATGATGTGGTAAATGAGGACCAGTTTTCTTCAACAGAAAAAGAGTCAGTATATAAAGATAAAAGTCAACAGGATCAACAACCGCAAAAAGATGAAGATTGCTCTAAATACTTCCAAGAAGAAATGCGAGATTTCCGTAAAGATATTTCACAAATTGGTTCACTCTTTATGGATATGATGAATACGGCAGTAAAAAAGGTCAAAGAATTTGATGTGACTTCTCCATTTGGTGATAAATTCGAGTTTACACATACGGAAGAAGTAGCAGCTGAACATATAGATAAAATAATTGCAGAATTACCAAATGGCAACTTTTCATTAGAATCTGCTGAAGGAGATAGCTTCCAAGTCATTTGCAAAGTAAAGGCACCACTTGTTAATGATAGTGAGGAAGAAACTCGCGCTAATTTCCTAGAGCAATTCGTTGTCAAAGAAGATGGAGATTCACTACGAATTTTAAGTCAACTTAAGCTTGTTCAAGTAAATGTTAAAGTACTTGTTCCAAAGGATAAATTAGAAAAATTATCAGTACGTTTAATGAACGGTAGTGTTACTTTACAAGATACGGATTTCGAGCAATTAAAAGTAAAAACATTAAACGGTGCGATTAAGGGCTCTAAGTTTAACTTTGGAAAGGCAGAAGTAGATTCTTCTAATGGTTCCATTGAATTAACAAATGTTCGTGGTAAAGATATAGAGGCTGAAACATTGAATGGTCGTGTTTATTTAGATGGCGCATTGGATGAAGTTGAAGCAAAATCGGTTAATGGACATGTTGTTGTCACAACTTGTTCTACTAATTCGTCGAAAATCAAAGCACAAACAGTCGCAGGAGCTGTTGAATTGTATGTGCCACGTACAATATCGTTAAGTGGTAAAATTGTAACGAATTTTGGTAAAGTGGATGTTGGTATTCAAGACGCCTCAAAATTAGAATCACAGGATCAATTTTTATCAAAAGTAGTACGTTTTGATAAAGAAGTAGAGAATGCTAATCGTCTATTTATCGAAGGTGAGTCAAAAACAGGTGCAGTTTTAGTACGCTATACAACAACTGGCGAGCAGCAAATTTAATCTAACAAAAAGCATTCAGGCTATGCAAAACAGCATAGCTTGAATGCTTTTTTACTGCTTAAAAACAGAAGAAAAGCAAAAATCGACTTTCCACTATTGGGCTCGATTTCTGTTCTCTTATATGTCGAGTTTATGATATCTTTATGGCAATCAAATAACGAAATAACAGGAACTACCACGGAATGAAATGAAACTGTAATAAAAAAGGGAGAAATAGAGTGTTATAATAGAGAACGAAATACCTCTTACAAGGTAAGAGATTTAGGTGGTCTAAATATGATAGAAATGAAAAATGTGACAAAGAAGTACCCAAATGGCGTTGTTGCGACAAATGGGATTTCCGTTAACATAAAGCAAGGTGAATTTGTCTATGTTGTAGGTCCAAGTGGTGCAGGTAAATCAACTTTCATTAAATTAATGTACCGCGAGGAGAGAGCCACTTCTGGAGATATCACTGTTAATGGCATAAATTTAGCAGAATTAAAAAATAAAAAAGTACCTTTTCTACGCCGTCAAATCGGTGTTGTTTTCCAAGACTTCAAACTGTTACCCCGCTTAAGTGTTTATGAAAATGTAGCGTTTGCACTAGAGGTAATCGAGGAAGACCCAATTGAAATTCGTCGTCGGGTAATGGAGGTTCTAGAGCTCGTGGGACTGAAGCAAAAGGCAAGAATGTTCCCTAATGAACTTTCAGGTGGCGAACAGCAGCGTGTTTCGATTGCACGATCTATTGTGAATGTGCCGAAGGTCGTTATTGCGGATGAACCTACAGGGAATCTTGACCCAGAGACATCTTGGGACATTATGAATTTATTCGAAGAAATTAATGCAAGAGGTACTACTATTGTGATGGCAACCCATAACCGTGAAATCGTAAATACGATTCGTCGTCGAGTAATTGCAATTGAAGGCGGAATGATTGTCCGTGATGAGCACGGAGGTGACTACGGCTATGAAATTTAATACAGTAAAACGTCACTTCCGAGAAAGTTTAAAGTCTCTTGGTCGTAATAGCTGGATGACTATTGCCTCAGTAAGTGCAGTTACAGTTACATTAATATTAGTAGGCGTCTTCGCGCTTATTATGATGAACTTAAATAAAGTAGCATCTGATTTAGAGAACGATGTTGAAATTAAAGTGTTAATTGATGAAACAGCAGATAAAGCTGCTGAAAAAGCGCTCATGGAAAAAATAAAGAAAATACCAGGTATCGAAGAGATGACCTACTCGACAAAGGAAAATGAATTAACGAAATTAGTAAAAGATTTTGGGGACGATTTCAAACTATTTGAGCAAAGTAATCCATTACGTAATGTTATTTATGTGAAGGCTTCTGATCCTCATAAAACAGCTACTGTTGCTAAAAGTATTGATAAATTTAATTATACATATGACGTTATGTATGGTGAAGGCAAAGTAGAAAAACTATTTAATTTCTTAAATGTTAGCCGTAACGTAGGGATAGTGCTTATTTTAGGATTATTATTTACAGCGATTTTCTTAATTTCTAATACGATTCGAATTACCATTATTGCACGTCGTGATGAAATAGAAATTATGAAACTTGTCGGAGCAACGAATTCATTCGTGCGTATCCCGTTTGTATTAGAAGGAATGTGGCTCGGAATATTAGGATCTATTATTCCGATTGCGGTCATCGCAACCCTTTACCACAATGTATATAAAATTATTGCGCCTCGATTAAAAGGCGAACTTGTTCAAGTACTTGATTTCTCACCTCTTGTGTACCAAGTAAGCGGTCTAATATTACTCATCGGTGTACTAATTGGTATTTGGGGAAGTTTCATGTCAGTACGTAAATTTTTAAAGATCTAGATTTCGTTAGGCTTCTGTTAGCAGAATGATAATCCAACCAAAATAATAGTCGAAAAGGAGTTCAACCGGTGAAAAGTATGGCGAAAAACTCATTGAAAACACTTGCTGCAGCATCTGCACTATTTCTTTTTATCCAAACTCCATCAGCGTATGCAACTAATTTATCTGATTTAAAAGATGAAAAAAAAGAAATTGAATCAAAGAAAGATGGCTTAAATTCATCCATCAAAAATAAATCAAATGCTATTAATGTAAATGAAAACAAGCAACAAAAAATATTAGATCAAATTCAAACATTAAATGCTGAAATTGATAAAACGAATAGCAGTATCAATAATGTAAGGGCAGAAATTCAATCTACAAATGCAGAAATAAGATCTTTAAAAGATGACATAGCACAGCTTATGCACAAAATTGAAGAGCGTGATATATTGTTAGAGGATCGTGCTCGTGCCATTCAGGCGGGTGGTTCCGTTAGCTATTTAGACGTGCTACTTAGTTCTAATAGCTTCGTAGATTTTATTGATCGATTCTCTGCTGTTAATGCATTACTTGAAGCGGATCGACAAATTATCCAGGATCAAAAAGAGGACAAGCAAAAATTAGAAGAACAAAAGCAAGTCTTAGAAAGTAAACGTCAAAAGCTCGAAGATAAAAAAGCTGAGCTTGATCGTTTAAAAGCATCATTGAATGGACAGAAAGCTGAGAAAAACAAATTAATTGATCAATTAGAAAAAGAACAAGAAAAGCTAAAATCAGAAAAAGTATTACTTGAGAAAGAGTATTCTGAGGCACTTGATGTTAGTGCGGAATTACAACAAAAAATCATCCATGAACAAAACCGATTAGCTGAAATTGCTCGTCAACAAGAAGCGAAGCGTAAGGCAGCAGCTGCTGCCGCAGCCAAAGCCAAAGCAGCTAATACAAGCAATAGTGGTGGTGGATCTGGATCCGGATCTGGATCTACAACTGTCGATGCCCCACAATCGAATGGTACATGGATTAAGCCAACAAATGGTCGTTTAACATCACCTTATGGTTGGCGTAATATTGGTGCAGGTCCAGAATTCCACTATGGAGTCGATCTTGCAAATAGTACAGGTACCCCGATTTGGGCAGCTGCAGACGGTGTTGTTGCCTATGCTGCACCACTTAGCTCGTATGGTAATGTTGTCATTATTACACATTCCATCGACGGTCAAATTTATACGACAGTGTATGCACACTTAAATTCTTTCAATGTTAGTGTTGGTTCAGAGGTATCCCAAGGTCAGCAAATAGCAACAATGGGTATGACTGGACGTGTAACAGGACCGCACTTACACTTCGAAGTGCATATTGGCGCTTGGCGTGGACAAGCAGTCGGTAGTGTAAATCCATTGAAATATATTCCAGTATAAAATTATAGAAAGCTATACATTAGGATTCCGCTAATGTATAGCTTTTTTTTATTTCCATTAAGCTACTATAATATTGATTGGGTACCGGCACATCAATATGAAAGCGAAAGTTCGACCCTCCTGCCAAAAAGGTTTTTTAGTCAAGATTGTGTATTGTCAATAAATAGAGGAAGATAGGCAGTCAGTTAGCGCGAAACGTTGAGGGATCTTCGCACTGTGAGTTTAGAAAAAATAAAGGCTTATAGAAAGGCAAAGTGATGGATAGAATCATCGAAACGGTGGATAGAACTTGCGAAGAGATGGATAGAATCATCGAAACGGTGGATAGAACCATCAAAGTGATGGTTAGAACCAACTTAGTGGTGGATAGAACATCATTAAGTTCATGTAGGTTGGAGCAGTCTGAATAACATTTGAATTGTTTATATAGAGTCTATCTTTGCATGTTTCAGGGAGATTTTTTGAACACAGTGTGAAATGACATTTCATATAAAGATTATATGCTATGCTGTAACTATCTGGAGGATTTGTTAAATGAATAATACAGAATGGTACTCTATTCGGGCACTAACATTACCAGCTACAGCTGTCGCTCTTCTTGTGGCCTTTTTTATTGTATGGCTAGTTTTACGAGTGCAATTTCCGAAGAAATGGGCGGGGGTATATGGTGACGCAGTCTTTACCTTTATTGTCGTTTGGAAATTCAGCTTAATTGTCACTGATTTTAAAGCTGTTATCGCTCAACCATTTGCGCTCCTTTATTTTAATGGTGGAACTATTGGTGTTTTTTTAGGGGTAATGGCAGTATCGCTACAGCTTTGGTGGAAGCGGCAAAAAATTCAGTTTGACGCATCTGGGATCGCTGCCTATAGCTGGGCAATCATTTTAACGCAATCGATCTATCAATGGCTTGTAGTGTTACTAAATGATAACCAAACCACTAGCGAAGTGATAACTTTACTTGTGCTAAGTACACTAACAGTCTTCATATTATGGAGAATAACAACTATCAATCGGGCATTAATTTTATATACGATTGGTCTTATAATTGTTGCCCTTTCTCAGCCACATGGTTTATGGCAACCGGCTGTAGGTGTGAGCGTCATATTACTTATATTAGGTATAGTGATTCAACGTGCTGGACGTATATAAATGAAATTGATTAAAAGAAAGTACTAAATTATTGGGAGGTAAGGGATGAAAAAAAATATTGGGCTTCTTATCGTCGTGTTACTAGTAGCCGCGATGATTGGTACATATGTAAAACAGCAAATTGATAAAGATCGTGAAATTGAAACAACTTCTCTTGGAAAAGAAATGGATGAGCGAAAGATTGGTTTGAAAAATGGAGATACGCCACCGGATTTTACTTTAACAAGTTTGGATGGTAAGGATGTGACATTGAGTGAGCTTCGTGGGAAAAAAGTAGTGTTAAACTTTTGGGCAACATGGTGTCCACCGTGTAAGGCAGAAATGCCACATATGCAAAATTATTATGAACAATATGCAAAAAAAGATAATGTAGAAATAATAGCTGTCAATTTAACACAGGCTGAACGAGATATTACAGATGACGCAAAAGTAGATTCTGTAATGACGTTTAGAGATAGCTTCAATTTAACATTTCCTATTTTACTTGACCCAAAAAACTCAGCCGGCGAAGACTATCAAATCTTGACGATTCCTACAACTTACTTTATTGACTCAAATGGATATATTCAACGTGCTATTAAAGGGCCAATGAATGCGGAAATGTTAAAACAATATGTAGAGGCATTAGACTAATAAAATAAATCAAAGAATCTGCTCGTTTTTTCATAGAAACGGAGCAGATTTTTTCTTTGTTTATAAAGCGCGAACGATTCGTGAATGAATACCCGTGGTAGTGAGGGAAATACTCGCGATTGGAGATAGAATACTCGCGGAAGGAAGGCAAATACCCGCGATTGGCGATAGAATACTCGCGGAAGGAAGGCAAATACCCGCGATTGGCGATAGAATACTCGCGGAAGTAAGGGAAATACTCGCGATAGAAAATAAATACCCACATTACGCAATAGAATACTCTTGAAACAAATATCATAGTATTCAACAAATTATTTTGAAGTTTAATCTTGTATGTTTGAAAAATAAACTTCATACAGTAGAAGAGACGGAGGAGGGAAGGTTTGCGCAAAATAATGGCGGGTGTCGGCGTACTTGCTAGTAGTCTATTGCTAGGTAGTGGAGTTTATTTTGACTGGTTTAATTTAGGGGATAAAAAGGAGCCGGTCGTCGCAGAGGTTGATTCCATTGATGAAGCGATGAATTTAATTGAGGAGAAATCTGTATACAGTACGAAAAAAGATGCATTGGTGGAGGGGGCACTTCGTGGTATGGCAGATGCTATAAAGGACCCTTACAGCACCTATTATTCGAAGGAAGAGGCAGAACAACACCGACAAATGTTAGCCGAGGAAAGAGTGGGCATTGGGATTGAGCTATCTGAAAACAACGGAAAATTTATTGTTGTGTCTCCAGTCCGTTCTTCCCCAGCAGATAAGGCAGGAATGCGCTCTCTCGATGAAATTGTACAAGTCGATGGCGTTCGAGTAGATGGTAAAACGATGAGTGAATTAATGCATTTAATTCAAGGAGAGAAGGGAACGAAAGTAACTATTGTCGTCTATCGTCCAAGTGAAGATAAACATATTAAAATGACGATGGAACGAGCAGCAATTTCTAATAAAACAGTTACGAGCGAAGTAGTGAACGTAGAAAATACTCCGCTAGGATATGTGGAAATCTCACTTTTTGGTGAGAAAACGGCAAATGAGTGGGTTGCCGAAACGAGTAAGTTGCTTCGGCAGGATATAAAAGGTTTAGTGATTGATGTGCGGGATAATCCAGGTGGTTATTTACATAGCGTCGCAGCGCTGCTGAGCACAGTATTGGAGAAGGGCAAAGTGTTTGCCTATATGCAAAATGCTGAAGGTGCTATGGAACCATTAAAAACGGAATCAAAAAGCTTTGATGAAAAATATTTACAGACAATGTACAAAATACCGATTGTTGTTCTACAGAATTCGGGCAGTGCATCTGCTAGTGAAGTACTTAGTGGCGCTTTAAAAAGTTGGGGGCGTGCCTCCCTTGTTGGTGTTAAGAGTTTTGGAAAGGGAACAGTACAGGAGTCTTGGTCACTGAAAAATGGTGGAGAGCTTAAACTGTCCACAAATAAATGGCTGACACCAAAGCGCGAATGGATTCATGGGCAAGGTATTGAGGCTAATTTAGTAGTTGAACCAAATGAATTATTCGCTTTCCAAATGCATCCACTATCAGGGAAGTTTAAAGAAGGCGATATGAGTGAGGAAATTGCTTATACGCAAAATGCTTTGAAAAAGCTAGGCTATAAAATTGCTCGTTTAGACGGTTACTTGGATGAATCGACGGAGGAGGCTGTTAAGCTTTATCGGGAGGATCAGAAATTGAAAAAGGCAGAAGATAATTCTAATATGGACACTACCTTCTTTAACAGCTTAAACGAAACGTTGAAAAAATATAAAGAGGATCGTCAAAATGATTTACAGTTCCAAATGGCTACAAGTTTTTTATTGCACAATATTGAAGAATAAAAAATATTAAGTGTGTTGATTTTGGAAATGTAGACTTGTAAAAGGATTTATTTGTTGATATTTTACTTTTGTATCCCTATATTTAGCTTATAGTAATGGAGGGCTACTCTAGTCGCAGAGCAAAGCTTTCCACAAGAAAGCGAGTAGCCCGTTATAGTTTTGTAGTTGAATTTGATTAAATTAACGATATTAAACTTGATACGGGAACATATCAAAAGGGCATGTTTTGAAAAAGATTGATCAAAACATGCTCTTATTTAATGTGACAGATTAAGCTCAGATTGTGAGTCAAATATAAAATTATTTTAATAGGAAGTTTCTCGAGGAAGTGAAAAAACATAAACTTTTTTTCGAAAAAGTATTGACCTTTTTAAATCAATAATATAATATTATACAAGTCGCTAAGACATCTACTTAAAAACAATTGAATTAAATTAAATAAATTAGTTGTTGACATAGAGTTTTCGACATGATATTATATAAAAGTTGATACTGAGAAAGCGGCGACGAAATGAACCTTGAAAACTGAACAAGCAAAACGTAATCAATAAAGTTTTTAGTAGCTAACCTTGAGTTGGTGAATGAAACAAAATTTTGGACATCAAACATGATGCCAGCAAAACAATTTGAGCTAATCAAATTTCTTTTTATGGAGAGTTTGATCCTGGCTCAGGACGAACGCTGGCGGCGTGCCTAATACATGCAAGTCGAGCGAACAGAGAAGGAGCTTGCTCCTTTGACGTTAGCGGCGGACGGGTGAGTAACACGTGGGCAACCTACCTTATAGTTTGGGATAACTCCGGGAAACCGGGGCTAATACCGAATAATCTATTTTACTTCATGGTGAAATACTGAAAGACGGTTTCGGCTGTCGCTATAAGATGGGCCCGCGGCGCATTAGCTAGTTGGTGAGGTAACGGCTCACCAAGGCGACGATGCGTAGCCGACCTGAGAGGGTGATCGGCCACACTGGGACTGAGACACGGCCCAGACTCCTACGGGAGGCAGCAGTAGGGAATCTTCCACAATGGGCGAAAGCCTGATGGAGCAACGCCGCGTGAGTGAAGAAGGTTTTCGGATCGTAAAACTCTGTTGTAAGGGAAGAACAAGTACAGTAGTAACTGGCTGTACCTTGACGGTACCTTATTAGAAAGCCACGGCTAACTACGTGCCAGCAGCCGCGGTAATACGTAGGTGGCAAGCGTTGTCCGGAATTATTGGGCGTAAAGCGCGCGCAGGCGGTCCTTTAAGTCTGATGTGAAAGCCCACGGCTCAACCGTGGAGGGTCATTGGAAACTGGGGGACTTGAGTGCAGAAGAGGAAAGTGGAATTCCAAGTGTAGCGGTGAAATGCGTAGAGATTTGGAGGAACACCAGTGGCGAAGGCGACTTTCTGGTCTGTAACTGACGCTGAGGCGCGAAAGCGTGGGGAGCAAACAGGATTAGATACCCTGGTAGTCCACGCCGTAAACGATGAGTGCTAAGTGTTAGGGGGTTTCCGCCCCTTAGTGCTGCAGCTAACGCATTAAGCACTCCGCCTGGGGAGTACGGTCGCAAGACTGAAACTCAAAGGAATTGACGGGGGCCCGCACAAGCGGTGGAGCATGTGGTTTAATTCGAAGCAACGCGAAGAACCTTACCAGGTCTTGACATCCCGTTGACCACTGTAGAGATATGGTTTTCCCTTCGGGGACAACGGTGACAGGTGGTGCATGGTTGTCGTCAGCTCGTGTCGTGAGATGTTGGGTTAAGTCCCGCAACGAGCGCAACCCTTGATCTTAGTTGCCATCATTTAGTTGGGCACTCTAAGGTGACTGCCGGTGACAAACCGGAGGAAGGTGGGGATGACGTCAAATCATCATGCCCCTTATGACCTGGGCTACACACGTGCTACAATGGACGATACAAACGGTTGCCAACTCGCGAGAGGGAGCTAATCCGATAAAGTCGTTCTCAGTTCGGATTGTAGGCTGCAACTCGCCTACATGAAGCCGGAATCGCTAGTAATCGCGGATCAGCATGCCGCGGTGAATACGTTCCCGGGCCTTGTACACACCGCCCGTCACACCACGAGAGTTTGTAACACCCGAAGTCGGTGGGGTAACCTTTTGGAGCCAGCCGCCGAAGGTGGGATAGATGATTGGGGTGAAGTCGTAACAAGGTAGCCGTATCGGAAGGTGCGGCTGGATCACCTCCTTTCTAAGGATATTTTCGGAATACAAACCTAGGGTTTGTAAGATTACGTTTTGCGTTCAGTTTTGAAGGTTCATTCTTCTGAATGAAACACTTCAAAACTTGTTCTTTGAAAACTGGATAAAACGACATTGAAATTGTAACAAACACATTTATTTTTTAAGTTTTTTATAGGCTTAATAACTTGGTTAAGTTATTAAGGGCGCACGGCGAATGCCTTGGCACTAGGAGCCGAAGAAGGACGGCACTAACACCGATATGCTTCGGGGAGCTGTAAGTGAGCTTTGATCCGGAGATTTCCGAATGGGGGAACCCACTACGTTTAATCGCGTAGTATCTCGACGTGAATTCATAGCGTCTTGAAGGCAGACCCAGGGAACTGAAACATCTAAGTACCTGGAGGAAGAGAAAGAAAAATCGATTCCCTGAGTAGCGGCGAGCGAAACGGGAAGAGCCCAAACCAAGAGGCTTGCCTCTTGGGGTTGTAGGACACTCTATACGGAGTTACAAAAGAGCGAGTTAGATGAAGCGACTTGGAAAGGTCCGCCAGAGCAGGTAAAAGCCCTGTAGTCGAAAGTTCGTTCTCTCCTGAGTGGATCCTGAGTACGGCGGAACACGTGAAATTCCGTCGGAATCCGGGAGGACCATCTCCCAAGGCTAAATACTACCTAGTGACCGATAGTGAACCAGTACCGTGAGGGAAAGGTGAAAAGCACCCCGGAAGGGGAGTGAAATAGATCCTGAAACCGTGTGCCTACAAGTAGTTAGAGCCCGTTAATGGGTGATAGCGTGCCTTTTGTAGAATGAACCGGCGAGTTACGATTACGTGCGAGGTTAAGCTTTAGAAGGCGGAGCCGCAGCGAAAGCGAGTCTGAATAGGGCGAATTAGTACGTGGTCGTAGACCCGAAACCAGGTGATCTACCCATGTCCAGGGTGAAGGTGAGGTAACACTTACTGGAGGCCCGAACCCACGCACGTTGAAAAGTGCGGGGATGAGGTGTGGGTAGCGGAGAAATTCCAATCGAACTTGGAGATAGCTGGTTCTCTCCGAAATAGCTTTAGGGCTAGCCTCGTGATGAGAATACTGGAGGTAGAGCACTGTTTGGACTAGGGGGCCATCCCGGTTTACCGAATTCAGACAAACTCCGAATGCCAGATATTTATACACGGGAGTCAGACTGCGAGTGATAAGATCCGTAGTCAAAAGGGAAACAGCCCAGACCACCAGCTAAGGTCCCAAAGTAATCGTTAAGTGGAAAAGGATGTGGCGTTGCACAGACAACCAGGATGTTGGCTTAGAAGCAGCCATCATTTAAAGAGTGCGTAATAGCTCACTGGTCGAGTGACGCTGCGCCGAAAATGTATCGGGGCTAAACGATTCACCGAAGCTGTGGATTGACATCTACGATGTCAGTGGTAGGAGAGCGTTCTAAGTGCGTTGAAGTCAGACCGGAAGGACTGGTGGAGCGCTTAGAAGTGAGAATGCCGGTATGAGTAGCGAAAGACGGGTGAGAATCCCGTCCACCGTATGACTAAGGTTTCCTGAGGAAGGCTCGTCCGCTCAGGGTTAGTCGGGACCTAAGCCGAGGCCGATAGGCGTAGGCGATGGACAACAGGTTGATATTCCTGTACCACCTCCTCACCGTTTGAGAAATGGGGGGACGCAGTAGGATAGGGTAAGCGCGCTGTTGGATATGCGCGTCCAAGCAGTAAGGCGTGTGTGTAGGCAAATCCGCACACTATAACGTTGAGCTGTGATGGCGAGTCCGTATGGACGAAGTTCCTGATTTCACACTGCCAAGAAAAGCCTCTATCGAGGTGAGAGGTGCCCGTACCGCAAACCGACACAGGTAGTCGAGGAGAGAATCCTAAGGTGTGCGAGAGAACTCTCGTTAAGGAACTCGGCAAAATGACCCCGTAACTTCGGGAGAAGGGGTGCTCTTGAGCGTGCAAGCGCATGAGAGCCGCAGTGAATAGGCCCAGGCGACTGTTTAGCAAAAACACAGGTCTCTGCAAAACCGTAAGGTGACGTATAGGGGCTGACGCCTGCCCGGTGCTGGAAGGTTAAGAGGAGTGGTTAGCGCAAGCGAAGCTGCGAATTGAAGCCCCAGTAAACGGCGGCCGTAACTATAACGGTCCTAAGGTAGCGAAATTCCTTGTCGGGTAAGTTCCGACCCGCACGAAAGGCGTAACGATCTGGGCACTGTCTCAACGAGAGACTCGGTGAAATTATAGTACCTGTGAAGATG
Source organism: Lysinibacillus xylanilyticus (assembly GCF_001183605.1). Lineage (GTDB taxonomy): Bacteria > Bacillota > Bacilli > Bacillales_A > Planococcaceae > Lysinibacillus > Lysinibacillus xylanilyticus. The sequence goes on from NZ_LFXJ01000010.1 coordinate 318,719, forward strand.
CAGGTTACCCGCGACAGGACGGAAAGACCCCGTGGAGCTTTACTGTAGCCTGATATTGAATTTTGGTACAACTTGTACAGGATAGGTAGGAGCCAGAGATCTCGGAGCGCCAGCTTCGAAGGAGGCGTCGGTGGGATACTACCCTGGTTGTATTGAAATTCTAACCCATGCCCCTTAGCGGGGCAGGAGACAGTGTCAGGCGGACAGTTTGACTGGGGCGGTCGCCTCCTAAAAGGTAACGGAGGCGCCCAAAGGTTCCCTCAGAATGGTTGGAAATCATTCGTAGAGTGTAAAGGCATAAGGGAGCTTGACTGCGAGACCTACAAGTCGAGCAGGGTCGAAAGACGGGCTTAGTGATCCGGTGGTTCCGCATGGAAGGGCCATCGCTCAACGGATAAAAGCTACCCCGGGGATAACAGGCTTATCTCCCCCAAGAGTCCACATCGACGGGGAGGTTTGGCACCTCGATGTCGGCTCATCGCATCCTGGGGCTGTAGTCGGTCCCAAGGGTTGGGCTGTTCGCCCATTAAAGCGGTACGCGAGCTGGGTTCAGAACGTCGTGAGACAGTTCGGTCCCTATCCGTCGTGGGCGTAGGAAATTTGAGAGGAGCTGTCCTTAGTACGAGAGGACCGGGATGGACACACCGCTGGTGTACCAGTTGTCTTGCCAAAGGCATCGCTGGGTAGCTATGTGTGGACGGGATAAGTGCTGAAAGCATCTAAGCATGAAGCCCCCCTCAAGATGAGATTTCCCATTACGCAAGTAAGTAAGATCCCTCAAAGACGATGAGGTAGATAGGTTCGAGGTGGAAGTGTGGTGACACATGGAGCTGACGAATACTAATCGATCGAGGACTTAACCAAAACGTTTGAAACATTCAATGCACGTTTATCCAGTTTTGAAAGAACAAACCCTTTCATTTTAGGGTTTCAAGATACGAGTAGTTCGAGGAAGCGATGGAGAGAGGGAAGGAGCGTACTTAAGTACGTGACTGACTGAACGACTGAAGCTGACGAAGAAATACGACGTATATTGAAAGCCGTTAATAGTCTAGTGATGATGGCAAAGAGGTCACACCCGTTCCCATACCGAACACGGAAGTTAAGCTCTTTAGCGCCGATGGTAGTTGGGGGCTTCCCCCTGTGAGAGTAGGACATCGCTAGGCACCTAGAAAAGTCGAGGGTTTATTCCTCGGCTTTTTTATTTGTGATTTTTTAACAAGTTAACCCAAATGATGAAAGCTGATGGCGGTTCAATCGTGAATATTTCTTCAATGAACAGCTTAGTTGCTGGTGCTGTAGATTACGCAGATACAAGATTCGCAGTACGTGGGATAACACTGTGGCTATCTAACTAGCTCCATAGGACATTCGTGTAAACTCTGTACACCCAGGCGTTATCGTAACACCAATGGTTGTACAAGAAGATACAAAATCGGCTGTAGAAGCATTCTCTCAACGCATTCCATTAAAACGCGTAGCACAACCAGAAGAAGTTTTAAAAATATGATATTGTTCTTGGCTTCTGATGAGGCTAGCGTTATCGATGCGGTTTAACTGCACATTAATAAAAGTACATAAAAAAATCATTATAGGATTTATAAAGGCCGATTTTCTTTTAGTATAGAAAAATCGGCCTTATTTTTTATTTAAATAAAAACCGCACTTAATCGTGGTATTGTTCATCGCGATTTATCTTAGTGCGGTTCTTATTTGACACCTATAGTTCACTCTAAAGTGATACTATTATAGTCGAATTTTTGACTAAAAAAATGACCATACTTATAATACCGTTTTAGCTTAAAGATGCTGAAAATTGACTAGATAATGCTTTCTTGAAAATGAAAAAGCTCCTTACATATTTTCAAATTGCAATAAATAAACTACAATGTATTATAAATGGTAGAAATTCTAATTTCTAATCATTTAACTTTATTTATACAAATCTACTAAGAGGAGCACGAAGATGAAAAAGAAGTTTTTATCCTTATTCATGGCCATAACAATGGTCCTATCAGTTAGCGTATCGGTATATGCCGATGAAAAGTCGCCACCAGCGACAAGAGGAGATATCGTAAAAACCTTGTTGACGTCAGCAGACGCCTATCAACCAGGAATTAATAAAGAAGCCGTTATGCAAGGCTCTAAAAACGGAGATTTAAGAGAGAATGAGCCAGCTAAGAAGGTTGAAGCTTTAGTTATGTTGAGCAGAGCATTCGGCAAATTACCAAAGCCTATCGGAAATGATCTGCGCAGTGGAACATTTGGCGTCGAGTTCACCGATGTACCAGCTTGGGCTAAGAAAGATATCGATAATCTGGCAAAAGCAGGCGTACTGACGGGCAACACTGACGGCACATTAGGGGCAAATGACACTATTACAATCGATGAGTTCCAAAACATTATCGCCAGAATTTGGACGCTTAAAGGCTCCCATTTAAATGACGATTTTTATGAAGCAATCAATAAGGAATGGTTAAATAAATCGACAATTCCGGCAGGAGAAATCATGGGCGGCGTATTTTCCGAGCTGTACAATCAAAATAACGATAAAATAGAAAAAATAATAGATGAGCTCGCTGGCAAACAGTTCGCTGAAGGAACAAAAGAACAGAAAATTGCCGACTTCTATTCGACAGCATTGGATTCAAAAAATAGAAATAAACAAGGGATTGAGCCCATCCAAAAATATGTAAAGGCAATTGACGGGGCTAAAAAGCTTGATGAACTCGTTCAAGCAGATCTTATCCTGGAGAAAGAATTGGGTTTAACCTCATTATTCAACTTTGCAATCATGAACGATGCAAAAAACAGCAGTGAATATGCTTTGTATTACTCTGGATTAACTACGGGTCTGGATAAGAACAGCTTTGTAACGGAAGACTCGAAAGCGAAAAAAGCCTATATTCAATATATGACCAAACTTCTTGTGGCATCGGGCGAGGAAAAGTCTGCTGCGAATGCACTTGCCGAAAAAATATATGATATGGAGAAAAGCTTAGCTTCTGTATCACTTGAACCTCATGAACAAGGCGACGTCAATAAATACTATAATCCGTTTACAATCGAACAATTCGATGACATGTTCAAAACAGTAGATATGAAACAAGTCTTGAAATCGCTGAAAGTTGACAGTGCTGATAAAGTGATCGTAACCGATGTGAAGCTGGCGCAAAAAGGTGCGGATCTCTTTACTGAGTCTAATCTTAATGTACTTAAAGCTTACTCCAAAGTGCAATTGCTTATGGCAACAGGCGGTTCGTTGTCAGATGAATTCAAAGTTGCTGCTATTGAGTTTGACGCAACGTTATTAGGCGTTACAGGTGAAAAAACAGCTCAAGAAATAGCAGTAGCCAAGACAACTGGAACAATGGGCGGATATTTGGAGCAAATGTTTGCCGAGAAACATTTTTCACCAGAAGCTAAAAAAGATGTTGAACAAATGGTAGAGAAGTTAATTGCTACGTATGAGGAAAGAATCAAATCTCTAGATTGGATGTCAGAAACTACAAAAACTAAAGCAATTAAAAAGTTGGATACGATGATTGTTAAGATCGGTTACCCAGATAAATGGGATACGACATTAGATAAAGTAGCTATCAAGACATATGACGAAGGTGGTTCGCTATTGTCTAATACCATCACAGTAAACAAAGCATACATTGATGACATGAAAGCCAAGCTAGGAAAACCGGTGGACAGAACGAAATGGTCAACGAGTGTATATACCGTAAATGCTTTCTACAATGCTTTTAATAACGAAATTACATTCCCTGCCGGTATTCTCCAAGCGCCTTTCTATGATGTTAATGCTAAACCAGAAGCAAACTATGGTGCCATTGGCATGGTCATTGGCCATGAAATCAGCCATGCATTTGATAACAACGGATCTGCATACGACGAAAATGGAAATGCAAACAACTGGTGGACAGAAAAGGACTTTAAGAAATTCAAAGAGAAAAACCAGAAACTGATTGAGTTCTATAATGGAATTGAGATTATTCCGGGTGTGTTGAGCGACGGTCAGCTTACACAGAGCGAAAATGTCGCTGATTTAGGTGGAATGGCGGCTTCATTGCAAGTTGTATCCAACATGAGTACTCCCGATTATAAAGCATATTTCGAAAGTAATGCAAAAATATGGAAAACTACAACTACAAAAGAATTTACAGCGATGCTGAGCAAAAACGATGTACATTCAGCCGCTAAAATTCGGGTAAACCGCACGATTGTGAACTTCCAGCAATTCTATGATACTTATGGAATTAAGCCTGGAGATGGCATGTATGTAGCACCGGAGGATCGAGTTTCTATCTGGTAAAAATTAGAGCAGATAGAGCTAATTCCGATAGCTCTTACATCCGTGTATAAAGGCAAAGAGGATGTCTAGGAAGTCCTTTTTGAGTAAAGATTGTTGCTGTTAAAACAAAAAGACAGATTTAATCTACAAAACGGTCCCGCACCCCTAAAGTTAGAGTCAAAAATCTAACTTTAGGGGTGTTTTTATATGGCGAAATACAGTGAAGAATTCAAAATAAATGTGGTTAATGAATATATGAAAGGTCCTTTAGGTTATAAATTATTAGCGGAAAAACATAACATTCCAACTTATTCGCAAATAAAGCGTTGGGTCTGTGCGTACAAAGAATTTGGAGAAATTGGATTACGTAGAAAAGTAACAAAACAGGCTTACTCTATTCAATTCAAGCTCGATGTATTACACTTTATGAAACAAACAGGTGCTTCTTATCAAGATACAGCGATTAAATTTAACATGAATAATCCAACGTTAATAGCGAACTGGAACAGTAAATTTTTGAAGGAAGGGATAGAAGGCCTGCAAGAAAAAGCGAAGGGACGGCCACCTATGTCTAATAATCCTAAAAATAAACCTGTCAAACAACCAAATACAATGTCTCGTGAAGAACAACTAGAACGTGAAAATGAGCTTCTCCGATTAGAGATTGCGTACTTAAAAAAGTTAGAAGCTTTAGAGGCGAACCCGGATGCCTTCCTCGAAAAGCACAAGCAGCGTTGGCGTTCGAACTCAAAGAAGAAGGGTTCCGATTGAAAGATGTATTGAGAATCGTTGAAATCCCTGAAGCAACATATCATTACCATGTTCAACAGTTAAAAAATGAAGATCCCAATCAAGAGTGGAAAACGTTGGTTTTAGCGCTATTTGATAAGCATGAAGGTAGATATGGTTATCGCCGAATCCATGCGGAATTAAAAGCGCAAGGATACGTCATCAATCACAAAAAAGTACAGCGAATCATGAAGGAATTGGGTTTAAAGTGTGTGAAATTCGTTCGTAAATCTCGTTATAAATCGTACAAGGGCAAGGTGGGTAAAGTCGCAAATAATCGATTAAACCGCCGTTTCAATACGACAAACGCTTTACAAAAACTTGTGACAGACGTAACGGAATTCAAGTGTACAGAAGATGAAAAGCTTTATTTAAGTCCAATTATGGATTTCTATAATGGAGAAATTATTGGGTTTAGTATGTCCAAACGTCCAACATTAGATTTCGTATTAGAATCGCTACATCAAGTTCTACCAATCATTCAGAACCGAGCTATATACCGTGCAACGATTCATTCGGATCAAGGCTGGCATTATCAACACAATTCATGGGTAAAAATATTACGACAAAACAAGATTTTTCAAAGCATGTCTCGCAAAGCGACGTGTGCAGACAATGCGGCGATGGAAAACTTCTTTGGCATACTCAAACAAGAGATGTATTACGGTGAAGTATTAATCTCGTATGAAGAATTGAAGAAGAAAATCGAACGGTATATCGACTACTATAACAATGAACGTATTAAACAAAAACTGGCTGGCATGAGTCCAGTAAAATACCGAACTCAAGCCAGCCAATTAGCTGCATAATAAAAACTCTAACTTTAAGGGGTCACTACCAACGTGTAGAATAAATTCTGTCTTTTTTTTCGATATTTCGTGAATCGAAAATGTAACTATAGCGCCCGATAATTTAAGTGTATTCATTCACAAACTAAGTTGATTTTTCATAATCATATTTTTCTACTATTATATTTTTTAATGATAGTAACTAAAATCGCAAGAAGAAATACAATAAGACTATTTATTAGTAAATAGTAGGCAAGGTTCAACCCGTAGAATACCGCAAAAGCATCACGAATAATAAATAGTGCTAATACGCTTCCTAGTCCACCAAATACACCTGCTAGTAGTAATATTATGAAAGCAGCAAAATATAGATCTTTCTTTTTTTGGAAGAATACAAACCCAATAACATTTGCAATAACGATAAAAAAGCACATAAGTATTAAGAAATAACTTTCCATTTAACTCCCTCTTTTCTAAAAACGGTTTTTCTTAAAGGAATAACTATCCCTTTGATTACTTTTCATTTATAAGCACATCTATTTCAGAAGCAAGATGAAGTTTATATTTCTAAAATTATAAAATAATTACACTATCACTTTTTAAGTAATGTACGCCAACTCTTTGTAAATGTTGAAGCAGTTTATCCACGAATTTTCACCTCTTTTAGTTTATAAAGTTCTTCCCATTCAATCAACTTCGCTCTTCAACTCATGATTGTAGCAATGCAATTTTTATTATATTACTGGTATTATTTTTTTAGATTTGATAATTCATAGTTAATAACTTCCTTTATCTTATCGTTTCCAATTGCTCCAAAATGGAATGTATTAGAATCGCTCCAATAAAGCCGCCTAAATGAAACACCATTATTAAGTTCAATATCCAAAAATATACGTGTACCTTCTAGCTTACCTTCATCAATTAATGATTGTGCATCTTCTAATTTTAAATCATTAAATGCGGCTAGGAACGTATCCTTAGAAGACTGAGAGAATGTGTGAATTCTCTTTCCATCTTCAGTGCTTTCAAAATAGATATTCTTCACCAACTTATCCATAGGGTAAAGTTCTCCTGCCGTTTTAGCATTTTTATTTGTGTTGGCTACATAAACAGCATCATCTGCAGCAATAATCAAGGAAGTTGGATATCCTTTTATTTCAAAAATGATTGTTCCTTCTTTTAAATATGCCGCATCACCATTTTGCATCTTGTGATTACTACATGCACTGCCAGCCATCCTATATGTCACTTTACCTAGTTCTTTACCTTTTTCAATCGTTATAGGAAGATTTTCATTCGCTGGCTCTAGAAAATGATGCTCATACTTTATATCATTAGTCATCAGCACATCCACCCATTCAATTTCTGCATCAGGACATCCATTAAGAAAAGTGAAGTTACTGCAAGAAGATAACAACAAAGCAAATACAGAAATAAATATCATACTTTTAAAAACCTTCAACATAACACCCCCTAGTTATTAGACGATTATTACAAATTTTGGTTACTTATATAAAGTGATTATTCAGAGTGATTTATAAAATTGTAATCGACACACCTACAACGTTTAAAATTTATCTGCTGAATTCGATAAAAAATTAAGAATAGAAAGCTTTCTTCTAGTTTGTACTACGCAAGAGTGTAGTCGTTTGATACAATGAAATCATAGTATTCAAGAAAGAAACGGCGGGTGTTCGTATGGTTAGTGATATTTTAATAGAAATAGTAACAGCGATTGGCCGCTTTTTAATCAACCCATTAATGTATATCGCAATTCTATTTGCGGTTTTATTAGGTTATAGTCGTGTAAGGCAGGAGCGAAAATTTTTTAATAGGCGTATTATTTGGGGTTGGACAGAGCTAATTGGTCAATGGAAATATGGTTGGCTAAATGCCCTCCTCATTTCACTTATAAGTGTTGGTTTAGGTTTATCAGTACCTAAAGCTTTTTTAATGATTTTAATCGCTATTTCTGCGGTGGCACTAGTATTGTTCTTCATTAATGCACTTTCACCTATCTATATAATGGGGCTTGCGACGCTAGCAATGTGGTTGATGTACCATTACAATTGGACATTTTCTTGGTGGAAAATCTCATTAGAAGGTGTAAATTTATTAGATGGTACCATTATAACGATTACAATTTTAGCAGGTCTAAGTGTGATTGCTGAGGGGATGTTAATTCGTCGAGCAGCAATGAAGGTAACGACACCACGAGTTGAAAAGACAAAGCGAGGTATGCAGGCAATTGTCTATCGTTCAAGAAATGTATGGGTATTGCCAATTTTCTTTGTAATACCTGGTGATATTATTCCTGTAGATTTCCCATACTGGCCGCAATTTACATTAGGAGAGAGTACCTTTTCACTCGTACTATTTCCACTTGTAATAGGCTTTTCAAAGATTACTAGAAAAGAATTACCGGCGTTGCAATTGCCTAAAATTGGCCGAGCAGTACTAATACTAGGGCAGTTAATTTTAATAGGTGGACTCGCTGCAGCCTTGTTGCCATTCATCGGCTTTATCACGTTGGTAATTGGTGCGGCGATTCGTATTGGTATTTCAATCTTTTATGCGCTGCAAGATAAAACGGATAATTATGCAGTTGCACCAAGTTCAAAGGGTGCTATTATTGCGGCAGTCTTACCGGATTCGCCAGCTGAAAAAATGGGCTTACTGGCAGGGGAATGTATTCGTAAAGTAAACGGTCAGGCCATTTTTACTGAAAATGACTTATATGAGGCTTTGCAATTAAATGCTGCACATTGTCGTTTAGAAGTAATTGATCGTAACAATGAAATACGCTTAACACAGCATGTTATCTATAGCAATGATCATTATCGTATTGGATTATTACTAGCTGAGCAGAGGGATATTTGATGGATGTTTTCGGGAAAATGATGTTAGCGTTGTTTTTACCAGCATTACTCGTATTATTGTTTACTAGAATTACGTTTAATCGGTATGTTGCTTTAATATTGGCAATTGCGCTTATTGCGGCATCTGTTTATGCAGGACATACGTCGCCACCTATTATATTCGTAATCGATGCATTTTCGTTAACAGTAGGCTTTTGGCTAGCAAGTAAAATGAAAAAAAACAAAAATTAATATAAAAGGTCAGTCAAAAGTGATAGCTTTCTCACTTTTAAGACTGACCTTTTTACATGAAAAATCTTACGGCTGCCATAATGATAACCCCTGCTACAACTGTAATAGATAAGCTTTTGGTAACAAGTGCAATCACAAGCGTTGGCACAAATGTAATAAATACAGGCCAATTGAGTGTAACAATTTTTCCGCTTTCTGTATCCAATAAGTTTTCAATTACAAGAGCACTCAAAATACAAATTGGGATAAAGCTTAACCATTTTAATACAACCTCTGGTAGCTTCACATTTCGGACGAATATAAAAGGAATAATACGCGGTAGCCAAGTTACAAGTGCGCAGCCAATGATGAGCCATACCATAGTAGCAGTTGTCGTCATTTATCTGTCACCACCCCTATAGTTGCTACAATAACAGTTGAAAGAAGAACAGCCACATGCGAAGGTACAATATAAGAAAGACCATACATAATGACAACCATATAGCCGATTAACATAAGATAATGCATTATTTTACTTTTACCTACACTGCTAAGCTGGAGAACAAGAAGTGCCACAAACATAGCAATCAATGCGAAATCTAAGCCCCATTTTTCAGGAGTTGCTACCCATTGTCCTAAATAAGCACCAGTCACACAAGAAAGTATCCAAAATAGGTAAGCAGTTATATTCAGCCCATCCATCCATTTGCCATATAATTTACCGGTTTGCATTTGCTTTGTAACAGCTACACCAAATGTTTCGTCCGTTAATAATGTGCCGAAACCAATATTTCTTAGCATGGAATAGCGTGTGAAATGGGGAGCTATTGTTAAACTCATTAATAAATGGCGTAGATTTACGACGAAAATGGTTACAATAATAGCAGAAGCAGGGCTATTTGTTAAAAGAAGTGCACAAAAGATAAATTGTGCGGAGCCTGCATAGATGAGTATAGTTAAAAGTGCAATTTCGAGTACAGATAACCCAGAAGCGGAACCTACAACACCGAAAGCGAGTCCTATGCTAATATAACCGAGTAAAGTGGGGATACAATCTTTAACGCCTTGTAAAAAGCTATCGTCTGGCATGATTGCTGTTTCATTCTGAAAATCTGTTGTACTTGTCATAAATAGATCGTCCTTTCTTAAAAATTTCCATGTATACTAATAATGGAATAGTCTGATAGTTAATGATGTTTATTAAAGTATACATATGTCCGATAAAATAAACAATAGAAATTGGTGAATAAAAATGGAGCAAATGAGTCGAAATTTGGCATTTCAATTAAAGAAGATCCGACAACAACGTCATTTAAGCTTAGACGATGTTGCCAAAGCTACGGGGGTAAGTAAAGCGCAACTTGCTCAAATTGAAAAAGGGGAGGCAAATCCTACAGTATCAACAATTTGGAAAATTGCTGCGGGAATGCGCATTTCATTTTCTTCGCTATTACAATCACCAACAGCACACTTCATGAAATATAGTAGTAAGGATGCGCTACATGTAGATGAAGATGAGGGTCGATATCGTGTGTACTCCATTATTCCTTATAATCCGGAACGTGGTTGGGAACTATATAAGATAGAAATGGAGCCTGGCGCCTTTAGCAGGAGTGAGGCCCACACAGAAGGGGTAGAGGAAACGGTAACGGTTATCCAAGGACAAGCCATCATTTCTGCTGGGGAGATGCATGAATTACTAGAAGAAGGGGATACACTAGTATTCTCAGGACATCAGCCACATGAGTATAAAAATACTTCGGAAAAGTTAACGATTTTACATTTAATTTTACAATATAAATAGAGGTGTCGATTTTGAGTGAATGGTTTACTGTAGATAATATTGAGCAAATTGCGGCACAATATCGAACGCTTGGCCCAATCATGGGTTTATTATTACCTTTTATAGAGGCATTTTTGCCGTTTTTACCTTTGGTCGTGTTCGTTATCGCCAATGCGAGCGCATTTGGCTTATGGTTAGGTTTTTTATTATCATGGATAGGATCTGTAGCGGGTTCATATGCAGTCTTTTTGCTTGTCCGACATTTTGGCAAGCATCCAAAGCTTCGATTTGTAACAGGCAGTAAAAAAGTAGAGAAGCTAATTAAATGGGTAGATATGAATGGTATTAGTCCTGTATTCGTGTTACTTTGTTTTCCTTTTACACCCTCAATCATTGTAAACATTGTAGCGGGGCTATCTCATATTCATAAAAAGTTTTATCTAGTAGTGTTAATGGCAGGAAAGTTCGTAATGATTTTAGGAATGAGCGTTCTTGGCTATGATTTAAAATCGCTCCTAACAAGCCCTGTAAGACTGATTATTGCGGCTGTTGCGATTGTCGTGCTTTGGTGGGTTGGAAAGCTTATAGAGAAACGATTAAACACGCGTGTAGAGAGAGATTTGAAACAAGCGCGAAAATTGACGAAAAATCACCACCGTTGAAAGTTGAATATGCACATCTTCCCCCTTTTATCATGTAAAATGAGAGAAGGGGTTTTTTATCTTAATTAATTAAAGGTAAGGCATTGCTCAAGTAATATGGAGTAGCGCTTAGATAAAATATTAAAATGCACAGTTAGAGCAGCAAAAAGCTCGGGGGTACTATCAAAGTGATCGGGTCCATGCAAAACCTGATCGGGTCAAAGAGAAAACTGCTCAGGTAGGTCGCAAAGTGATCGGGTCAAAGAGAAACCTGCTCAGGTGGAATCGCAAAGTGATCAGGTCGAAGAGAAAACTGCTCAGGTGAGGTCATGAAGTGATCAGGTCAATGTAAAACCTGCTCAAGTACAACAGCAAAGTGATCAGACATAAAAGATTACCACCAATGTTGAGTAGCAAAGCCCAAGTATCTACGACATACATTTATATATATAGATTATTAACAGGAGGAGAAAAGTACATGACATTGCGTATTGTATCAGGACGTTCAGGGACGGGGAAATCAACGTTTATTCATCAAGAGATTGTCGAACAACTAAAATCAGAGCCGTTAGGTCACCCAATTTTTGTGATTGTACCTGACCAGATGTCTTATTCAACGGAGTATGAGCTTACGAATAAGCATGGCTTGCAAGGCTTAATCCGTGCGCAGGTCATGACATTTAAACGATTAGCATGGCTAGTATTACAGGAAACGGGTGGTATTGCTCGAAAAGAAGTAAATGGCTATGGTTATCGAATGCTTATCCGCAAACTTTTAGAGGAACAAAAAAGTGAGTTCTCATTATTTCGACAAGCAGCTGGGAAACGGGGCTTTACGGAGGAGATTGAAACGCTATTACGAGAGTTTAGTCGTTATAGTGTAAATAGTTCGGTGCTAGGTGAAGTGTCAGCGTCTTTGCAGGCCATTGATGCGCCGAATACATTGCAAGCGAAGACGAATGATTTACAAGTAGTTTTGCAGGCTTTGGAGGAACGACTTGGCACGACTTATGTCGATAGTGAGGGGTATTATCCAATTTTAACTGAGCAACTAAAATACTCCGAGACGATGAAGCAGGCGTCAATTTATATAGATGGATTTACAGCATTTACGGTAAGAGAATTAGAACTTGTAAAAGAATTATTAAAGGTGACGAAACAGGTAACCGTAGTTCTTCCCTTTGACCATATCGAAGAGGTTTATGATGAGCAATCTTTATTCTATGAAGCCGCTTCTACGAACCAACGTTTACACGACATTGCACATGAAGAAGGCATTGAAGTTGAAGCACCATTGCACTTCTACAATACGTATCGTTTTCAATCTGATGATTTACAACATGTGGAAGCTCGATTTGCTGATATGGTGCCTCAAACGAAAGAAACTTCAGGTGATGTAACGATATTTGAAGCATCTAATCGACGTGCGGAGATACATGCCATTGCCCGGGAAATAACAAAGCTGACAAGAGAGAAGGGGTATCGTTATCAAGATATAGTACTTCTTTATAGACAAGCAGAAGTATATGACCCGCTCATTACAACAATTTTTCAACAATATGAAATTCCTATTTTTACAAATTCGAAAAAGACAATGTTGCACCACCCTTTAATTGAGCTTAGTCGCTCTGCTTTAGAGATTATTACTTCTAATTGGAAATACGAACCAGTTTTTCGTAGTGTGAAAACAGATTTATTTTTCCCGTTACATGCTGAATTAAATGTTTGGCGAGAGCGTGCGGATCGTTTAGAAAACTACTGTTTAGCGCAGGGTGTCTTTGGTGAGCGCTGGTTTGAGGAAGCTCGATGGTTTTTCAAAAAGTATCGTGGACTTGAATTCCATTCACGTGTACAAACAGACGAAGAACGTGCTATGCAGGCAGAAATCGAGGCCATTCGCGATGAAATTCGTCAGCCGCTTAAATTATTACAGGACAAGCTGGAAGTGGCAACAACAGGGCGAGATGTAGCGACAGCTTTATTCGAGTTGATTGAGAGTTTAAATGTTTTTGAAAAGCTTCAAGCAATGAAAGACCGTGAACTTGATCGAGGCGATGCATTAGCTGCAAGTGAGCATGATCAAGCGTGGAAAGAATGGATTGCAGTGCTCGATCAGTTTGTTTATATGTTTGGTGAGCAGGAGATGTCAGTGGAGGAAGCGGCGAAAATTTTAGATGAAGGCTTTGATACATTAGAATTTTCACGTATCCCACCTACATTAGATGAGGTAATGGTAGCGACAGTTGATTTAGCTCGTTTATCGAATATAAAAGTTGCTTTTGTCTTAGGAATGAATGATGGAGTCTATCCAACTCGTATAGATTATGAGGGATTGCTGTCAGATACTGAACGTGAATGGTTTGGTCAAATTGGCTATGAGCTAGCGCCGACATCTAAAAATCGTTTACTGCAGGAGAATTTCTTGCTATATCGAGCTTTAACGACGCCATCCGATAAATTATATATGTCCTATCCAACGGCAGATGAAGAGGGCAAGGCACTACTGTCTTCACTCTATATAAAGAAAATTATCGGTAATGATAAAACAGCTGGCCTTTTGAGCGGTGTTGAGGTAGAGCGAGTTGTGATTGATCCAATTGAATTACTGAATGAAAGTGCTTTACCTTATTTACGCCATCCACGTACAGCTTTAGCACATTTAATGGTGCAAAAACGTCAAGCTGAGCATAGCCGACAGCTAGCACCAGAGTGGCTTGCTTTACAAAAATATTATAAACAGGACCCTTATTGGGCACTTGTATATGATCGAGTGTTACATCCAATCACTCATAAAAATGAAGCAGAGCCATTAGAAAACTACATCACTCAGGAATTATATGGTCAAAAGCTAACATCTAGTGTGTCTCGTATTGAGAAATTTTTCCGTTGCCCATTCTCTCATTTTACAACGTATGGGCTTCATCTAGAAGAGCGGGCAGAGTACAGACTAGAAACATTTGCAATGGGTGATTTATTCCATGAGGCATTGAAATGGATTACGGAGGAGACACACCGTCTGCAACTATCATGGATACGTTTAACACATCAGCAAATTAAACAATTAGCACGCCAAGCTGTAGAGCAAATTGTGCCGGTATTCTCTCATCAAATCTTACTGTCAAGTGCACGTTATCGTTACATTCAACGCAAGCTTATTCGTATTGTCGAACGAACAATGACGGCACTTACGCAGCATGCGAATGTATCCCACTTTAAGCCAATTGCCATTGAGGCATCATTTGGACCGGGACAAAATGAACAGCTTCCTCCACTTGAAATTGATTTAACAGGTGGTAAGAAAATGTTTATGCGAGGTCGTATTGATAGGGTGGATAGTGCGTCTATTGATGACCGCTCTTATTTACGGATTGTCGATTATAAATCATCAGCTCGTGATTTAGATTTGAATGAGGTTTACCACGGATTGTCTCTACAGGTATTAACGTATCTAGATGTGGCGATGGAAAACTCGTCTTATTGGCTGCCAGGTGAGGCGGAGCCAGCCGGGGTTCTTTATGTACATGTCCACAATCCAATGCTAAAGCTTGATAAGGATTTAAGCGATAGCGAAATTGAGGAAGACCGTTTAAAACAATACAAAATGAAAGGTCTTTTGTCAGAAAATGCAGAGGCCATTTTATCGATGGACGAGCAATTAGAGGAATCGTCTGGGCATTCGAAAATTATTCCTGTCTATATGAAGAAAGATGGGACACCATCAGAATCTCAGTCACGTATTGTACCTGTTAATGATATGAAAAATCTACAGCATTTTGTACGGCGCAAGCATCAAGAGGCTGGTAATGGAATTTTAGCAGGGGATACTTCCATTAGTCCTTATAAACTTAAAACAAAAACAGCATGTGACTATTGTCAATTTACAGCGGTTTGTCAATTTGACCCATCCGATGGCAAGCAAAGCTATCGTCAGTTACAGCAAGCAAAACCGAATGATATCGTTGAGAAAATTCGGAAGGAGATGAAGTAAGTTGGTACAAAAAATACCCGAAAAGCCAGCGGAAGTGACGTGGACCGACGACCAGTGGAAGGCCATCTATGCAAGCGGTCAGGATACACTAGTATCAGCTGCGGCAGGTTCTGGTAAAACGGCAGTACTTATTAATCGCATGATTGAAAAGGTAGTTGCGATAGAGAGTCCCATCAATGTGGACGAGTTACTTGTCGTAACATTTACAAATGCATCCGCTGCTGAGATGCGACACCGTATGGCGGAGGCACTTGAAAAGGCTATTGCAGAAAATCCAACTTCCAACCATTTACGACGCCAGCTAAGCCTTGTCAATAAAGCGCAAATTTCAACGCTGCATTCCTTCTGTTTAGCCATAGTTAAACAGTATGCCTATATGTTAGATATTGACCCAGGCTTTCGTATAGCAAATGAGGCTGAGGTTGCTTTGTTAAGGGACGATATATTAGCAGAAGTATTAGAAGATGCTTACGATTCTGAGGATGAGGCTCAGGTTCAAGCAATCTACCGTCTTGTTGATAGCTTTACGTCGGATCGTGATGATCAAGCTATCGAAACATTAATGAGCAAGCTTTATGATACGTCTCGTGTTCATGCAGAGCCTCAAAAATGGCTTCGTAGTCTACCAGAGACATATGACTTAGCAGCGGACGTGACCATTGATGATTTAGAGTTGTCGAAATATGTGAAGTTAACAGTAAAGCATAGTTTTGAAGAGGCATTCGTATTAATTTCTGAAATGCGTGCCATTACGCTACAGCCCGAGGGACCTGCACCATATGCTGAAACAGCAGAAATGGATTTTGCCATGATTCAGGAAGGCATTCGCATTAGTCGTGAAGGAACGTGGCAGGAACTATTTGATTATTTTGGTACGGTGAAATGGTCAACTTTAAAGCGTGTATCAAAGGATGCTTTAGTGGATGTGGAGCTCCAGGAGCTTGCCAAGAAAAAGCGTGAGGCAGCTAAGAAAATTGTGAACAAGCTGAAAGAAACTTATTTTGTTCGGACTCCTGCGCGCTTGCTTGAAGAAATACGATTAATGGGTCCGACGATAGGAACATTAGTCGAATTGACAAATGTTTTTAGTGAACAGTTCCGCATGGCAAAATTAGAACGAGGAATTATTGATTTCTCGGATTTAGAACATTTCGCGTTGCAAATTTTAACAATAGAAGTCGAAGGTGAATTACAGCCTTCACCTGTTGCTCTAGATTTGAAACAACGTTTTAAAGAAGTACTTGTTGACGAATACCAAGATACAAATATGCTACAAGAGACAATATTACAGCTTGTGAAAACAGGTAGTGAGCAAGAGGGAAATCTATTTATGGTTGGGGATGTAAAACAAAGCATCTACCGTTTCCGTTTAGCAGAACCGAAGCTTTTTATGCGAAAGTACAGTGAGTTTCTAGAGGCCCCAGATTTAACGGGAATGCGTATAGATTTAAACGCTAATTTCCGTAGTCGAAAAGAAGTGTTGAACGCTACAAACTACGTATTTGCACAAATTATGGGTGAGCGTGTAGGGGAAATTCTTTATGATGAAAATGCTTCATTAAAGCCAGCAGCGCCGTATGATGATAAAGAAGTTCCGGTAGAGCTAGTCATCATGCATCCTCCCGGGGATGAGGAGTTGGACGAAGAGGCGGAAGACATTGCAAGCGACGCCTCTGAGCTAGAGGAATTAAAAAAATCGCAGTATGAGGCACGTTTTATCATTGAGCGTATTCGCCAGATGATGGAGGATGGGACAACCGTATTCGATACAAAAACGAAGACAGAACGTCCATTAAAATATAGTGATATTGTGATTTTAATGCGTTCAATGACTTGGTCAACTGATTTAGTTGAGGAATTTAAGCTTGCGGGAATCCCTCTCTATGCGGAGTCCTCCAAAGGATATTTTGATGCGCTTGAGGTCATGATTATGCTGAATGTACTAAAGGTTGTCGATAATCCATATCAGGATATTCCTTTAGCTTCAGTACTACGCGCACCATTTGTTGGCTTAACAGAAAATGAGCTAGCAAAAATACGGCTAGCAGATAAAAAAGCGCCATTTTATGATGCATTAAGGCAATTTATTCGCAGTGATGGGCATGGTGTGCAAACTGACATTTTTGTGAAGCTTCAGCGATTTATGCTAGCATTTGAAAACTGGCGAGATTTAGCGCGACGTGGTTCACTGTCAGATTTAATTTGGAAAATTTATTTAGACACGCATTATTATGAGATGGTAGGGGCGATGCCGAATGGTAAGCAGCGTCAGGCCAACTTACGTATTTTACATGACCGTGCTTTAATGTATGAGAAAACGGCCTTTCGAGGACTATTTCGCTTTTTACGTTTCATTGATCGTATGCGTACACGTGGGGATGATTTAGGAACAGCTAAATCGATTGGAGAAAAGGATGATGTTGTGCGTCTTGTAACTATCCACTCTTCAAAAGGTTTGGAATACCCTGTTGTCTTTGTTGCAGGGATGGGGAGACCGTTTAATAAAATGGATTTCCACAATCCATATTTATTCGATCAAGATTTTGGCCTTGCCGTGAAGGCAATTGATCCAGAAAATCGTATTACGTATACATCTCTTCCATTTTTAGCTTTGAAGGAGAAAAAGGAGCTTGAAATGCGTGCTGAGGAAATGCGTGTATTATACGTAGCGATGACACGTGCGAAAGAGCGACTTATTTTAGTAGGCTCCGTGAAAAATTGGAATAAAACGCTCGATAATTGGCATGATGCTCAAAGTTTACCAGTGGATGCCCCACTACAGGAGTATTTACGCGCGAGAGCTAATAGTTACTTTGATTGGCTTGGACCTGCAGTTGCTAGACACGCAGATTTTGCAACACTTGCTTCTTCTTCCTATAAGGCACCTGATGATGTATCGCATTGGTGGGTACGTGCTGTTGAAACAAGCCATTATGCGTATGACATACAGGCGTTAGAGGATGAGATACAGCCATTGCTAGAAACGACAGAGGACGAAGCTTTGCTGTCGGAAATTACGATGCGCTTTCAAGCACATTATGCATTTCAGAAATCAACACAAAAACGCTCAAAAACATCTGTAAGTGAAATAAAGCGTTTAGAAAATCTACAGCGACAGGAGGAGCCTGAATATTACTTTTCAGTACCTTCTAAGCAAAAAACGACAACTATTGCACCCCGTCCAACCTTTTTACAGGACAAACAGCTGACAGGTGCTGAAATAGGAACAGCTGTCCATACAGTCATGCAGCATGTGCCTCAAAACGGCTTTAAGGATGTACAGGAGGTTAAGGGGTTTGTCGCTAATTTAGTGGCAAGGCAGCTTCTGACAGAGACTGAGGGCAAGGTTGTTCCATGGAAAAAAATATATAATTTCTTTACAACAGGCATTGGACAACGCTTTAAAAAAGCAAAAACAATCCGGAGAGAACTGCCATTTACGATTAGTAGAGTAGATGAAGATGGCGACGCTCAAATAGTACAAGGGATTATCGATTGCTTGTTTGAGGATGAGAATGGTGAATGGATCTTGCTTGATTATAAGACAGATCGTATTCAATCACATTTTGCTGAGGAACCAGCGCTAACGAAGGAACTCTTAGACCGGTATGGTGTTCAGCTAAGAGTTTATAGTGAGGCGATTGAAGCTATCCTTCAAATCAAAGTAAGTGATAAGGTTCTATATTTATTCGATATTGAACGCGCTTTACATGCATAAGTGATTGCGGTGAAAACAGGGCTATCTGATATAGTTTCATATAAGGGAATGAATTTAAAGAGCCCTGTTTTCGACATATACATAGAGGAGGCTATTTTGTGGAGTTAAAACCGACAATGTTGCAAGAACGCGTCGCAACATTAGATATTTTACGTGGTATTAGCTTACTAGGCATTTTACTCGTTAATATGTTTGCCTTTTATTTGCCAATGCCATATATTGATTTGGCATCATGGTTTACTACACCGTCAGATATGGTGTGGCAACAAAATTTAGATATTTATGTTCAAAGTAGCGTTTATCCACTGTTTGCCATGTTATTTGGCTATGGACTCGCTATGCAATGGCAGAAAGCTCAAAGTCGCGAACAAAATTTTTATGAGATAGGACTGCGAAGACTTTCTGTATTATTTGTATTTGGTTTAATACATGCTGTGCTCATTTGGTGGGGCGACATTTTGATGATGTATGCATTTTGCGGCATTTTTTTATTGCTTTTACTACGTCTTCATCCTATTTGGTTATTGTCAATCGGTATTTTGATTAACGGTGTTATGCAAGTTTTTATGTTATTTATTGTAGGATATATTAATTTTAATACGAAAATTGATGAGTATTTAGATATTACTTCGGTAGAGCAGGCGATAACTGCTTACGGAACGGGCAGTTGGGTAGATGCATTTATGCAACGTTTAACCGATTTATCTGTTCAGGCTGGGATCGGCATGTGGTTTGTGGCATTATTTACAATTTTACCATTTATGTTAATTGGTGCAGCGGCCTCTAAATGGCGTTTAGTGGAACGAGCGAAGGAGCTAAAATGGCTTTGGCTTGCATTAGCAATAGCTGGATTAGCAGTTGGTATATTAATCAAGAGCTTACCGATTATGTTTACACGTACGTATTTATTAGACTACTTGAAAGTTTACATAGGTGGTCCGATTTTAGCAGTTGGCTATACGGGGCTCATTGTTTTACTTTGTTTACTTCCAGCTGTATCAAAGTTGCTTAGTCCTTTTGCAAAAATGGGGCGCATGTCATTAACGATGTACATACTTCAATCAATCATAGGAACGTGTTTATTTTATCAATTTGGATTTGGCTGGTATGGAAAAGTGAGCGTCGCAACAGGCGTGTTAATAGCAGTCAGTATTATTATTGTCCAAATGATTGTGGCAGAAATTTGGCTAGCGAAATGGCAACAAGGTCCGTTAGAAGCTTTATGGCGCAAATTAACATATAAGGCGAATGCTAAAGTGGGTTAATGTTTTATCGATATAAGGTATTCGATTCTCATGCAATCTAGCAATCTACGGTGGAAATCAGCCTTCATCTTCTATGTGGTGGAAACATATAGTTAATAATCACGTCTTGTATTATAAGAATAATTTATTGCGATTTGGCTCATCATTAAAGTTGGTGATGACATTTGTTAAAACATATGTCATGTATATAAGTTGATTGGAGTGGAGGCTGGGCGACTCCTTGGGGATTAGCGATAGAGGAACGAAGGCTAAAACCATCACATCCTGTGATAACGCCTTCGTGACCAACATCCTGCTGTTGCTGTCGCTTCGTTGCACTACGCTTTCGCACAGAATGAACCCCTTTTGCTGACGCTGCGTTAGCACTACGCTTTCGCGCAAAAAACATCTGTTGGCCCAAGCGGCTCATCGGACGCCCCCAGGAAGCTCTGCGCGAAAGCGAAGCGTCAGCGGCAAATGTTTTATCTGTGCGAAAGCGAAGCGACAGCAACAAAGCGCCCAGCTGGAACGGAAATCAACCCCACGTTATGGTGAATGGCCCCGCGGTTGATTAGGAATAAAAATTATTGTCGCAAAAGTAAGGCAATTTCTATTATTTTGTTGTATCATGTAGAAAAAAGAAGGAGCTCTGAAAATCATGAAAATTTTATCATTTAAATTAGGTGGACATGTAAGCTTTGGACCAAAAGTAAAAAAAGAAGAAGCGGTATGGGATGTACTCGCTATTCAAAATGAACTTCAAGTTCTCCCTTCTTTTTCAAGTTCAATTGTAGATGGCATTGCTCTAGGCTTTGATTTTGTTGAACAGATTCGTAAATTAGTAGAAGCCGCTGAAAAATCAGACCGTGCAGAAAGCTTCAAACGTGAATTTACAGTGATCGAGTGGTTATCACCGATTCCACGTACACCAAAAAACATTATGTGTATTGGGAAAAACTATGATGAACATGCTAAAGAAATGGGTGCAGAGGCAGCTCCAACAGACTTAATGGTATTTACAAAATCTCCGACTGCTATTGCAGCTGATGGCCAAACAATTTCTATCCATGCTGATCTTTCATCGAGAATGGATTATGAAGGCGAATTAGCAGTTGTCATTGGTAAACGTGGTAAAAATATTCCGAAAAACTTAGCATACGATTATGTATTTGGCTACACGATTGCCAATGATATAACAGCTCGTGATTTACAAGAAAAACATAAGCAATTCTTCTTAGGAAAAAGCTTGGAAGGAACTTGTCCACTTGGACCTTACCTTGTAACAAAAGATGAAATTCCGAATCCACAAGAATTAACAGTGGTAACAAAAGTGAACGACGAAGTTCGTCAAAACGGCTCAACAAAAGATATGATGTTCACTGTAGAATCATTAGTATCGAATTTATCTCAGCATGTAACATTGGAGCCAGGCGATGTTATTTTAACTGGTACTCCAGCGGGTGTTGGCAAAGGCATGAATCCACCTCAGTTCTTAAAAGCTGGTGATACTGTGAAAGTGTCTATCCAAGGCATCGGTACTTTAGTGAATCATTTTGAATAATTTTTCAAATCCGCGTGAGTTTACCTCCGCGGATTTTTAACTTCTTTCAGAGGGTGTTCAAACATCCACTGAAATAGAGGAACTCAGTCTAAGAACGTCACGTCCTGTGGCATTACCGAAATGACCGACATAATGGCTGCCCTCATGTACGCCTAAGCACAAAGCTGAATCCGAACGCATTGTATATCTGTAGCGAAAGCAACAGCGGCAAATGTTTTCTGTGCGAAAGCGAAGCGCCAGCAACAAATGTTTTCTGTGCGAAAGCGAAGCGTCAGGATCAATTATGCCGAGGCAAAATTAATGTAAATTACATGAACACTATTGTAATGTTTGAAACCCTTTCCATCACATGGTAGGATAGAGTTTGATAGAAAAAAGAATATGAGGTGGGACAATAATGGATTTCTTAACTAGCCAAACGCATTTGCATATTACTACTTGGGTAATTGCAATCGTAATCTTTTTAATTGCAGCATTGGGCAAGCAGTCAAAAGGCTTACATATGACTTTACGTTTATTCTACATTTTAATTATCATTACTGGTGGGGCACTATTCTTCCAGTATCAAACTAATGATCCAATGCTTTATGGCATGAAATTCTTAGGCGGTATTTTAGTCATTGGTATGATGGAAATGGTATTAGTTCGTCAAAAGAAAAATAAACCAACCGGCCTGTTTTGGATTTTATTCGCAGTATTCTTATTCATTACATTATTCTTAGGCTTCAAACTGCCAATAGGACTAGATTTCTTGGCATAATTATTTAGAAAAGTCGTGAAGATTTCGCTTCACGGCTTTTATTTTTTGGGGGAAGGTAAATCGCTCAGGTAGCTGGAAAAATTGCTCAGGTAAGCTGGAGAAGTGATCAGGTAGGTCCGAAAACTGCTCAGGTAAGCCGGAGAAATAATCGGGTAGGACAGAAAACTGCTCAGGTAAGTTGAAGAATCGCTCGGCGCCCCCTCCCAAGCCGCCGAATAAATTTATAGGTGAAGTTGACACCTTTTTGCCGTAATTAATTTTGCATTTTCGGAAAATATTTTGAAATGATAGCGACGTGACTATTTTATTTGGTAAAATGACGATGGATTGGTTTGAAAGAGAGGGAAAAAAAGTGAAATTCAAGAAGTGGATAAGTGCGACAGCTGCATCGCTTTTACTAGCAACTTCATTAGTTAGTGCTACACCAGTTGCACATGCTGATGAAGCGTCGGCAAGAACGATTGCAGAAGAAAGCATCTATGATTTACTCGTTGACCGTTTCTTTAATGGTTCGGGCACTAACGATTTTGATACAAATACGCAAGACCCTACTAAGTTTGCAGGAGGCGATTTTGCAGGTTTACAGGATAAACTAAAATTTATCGGAGAGATGGGCTTTACAATAGCTTCTATTGGTCCGATTTTTGCCACTGAGAAATATGATGGATCGATGCCGACGAGCTACTCAACAATTGAACGTCATTTTGGTACAGCTGAGGAGTTTCACAGTGTCATTGAGACCTATAAAGCAAAAAATGTATCGATCATGGTTGATTTTCCACTAAATAATGTAAGTCCGAATCATGAGTGGGCAAAGGATCCAGCGAAAAAGGACTGGATTGCTTCAACGAATAATGGACAAGTACAGTGGGACTTAACAAACAAAGATGTACAAGAAGCACTTATTAAATCAGCAACAGATTTTGTTTCTACATATGATGTTGGTGGGATGCGTTTAACAAATATTGCTGGTGTCGATAAAGGATTTATCAATGAAATGATTAAAGCATTAAAGGATTCGAAAAAATCGCTCTATGTGATTTCTAATGAAGAAAGTGATGCAAACTTTGATGCAAGCATTTCACCGGCTACGGCTGATATTTACCGTAATATATTTAAAAATGTTGATATGGATTCTTCTAAGTTGATGGAACCTCTTACAGGTGAAAAGCCAACTCAAATTATGGTGGATTCGCTAGAAACACGTCGTTTTACATTTGATTCTGCAGCTGAAAATATGTTCCCACCGACGCGTTTGAAAATGGCGATGGGTGCTTTATTTATGATGCCAGGGGTTCCAGTTGTGCAATATGGTACAGAAATTGCAATGAACGGGGAAACAAAGCCAGATACGCACCAAATTTTCAACTTTAAAACAGACGATGAGTTAATCGAATATATTAAAAATGTTCAATCTTTACGTAATAAATCTGAGACATTACGCGACGGTGATTTTGAAGTTATTACAAATGAAAATGGCCTACTTGTATTTACACGAACATCTGATAAAGAGAAATGGGTCATCATGGTTAACAACACTAGTAAAACACAACGCGTTGATTTAACACCTGCTCAACTTGGAGAAGGTAAAATGCTAAATGGTATTTTACACGAAGAAAAAGTTCGTATTAATGAAAAAGACGTGTATCCGGTTATTTTAGATCGTGAAATGGTAGAGATTTATCAAGTTAGAGATGATGAAGGATTAAATGTACCTTATATGGTAGCACTAGGATTAGTATGGGTTATATTCATAGGATTTGTAGTAGTTATTATTAGACGAGGTAAAGTACGACGTAAGGAGCAAGATGTTCAATAATGAAGAGGGGCTTCATCCCTCATTGATTTTACGGGCAGTTATTGCAAGATAAAATGATAAACCCCCTCAACACTTTTAAGTGCGGAGGGGGTTTTTGTTAAGCTTGATAGCTTTTATTTGTAAAGAAGATGGCAATTGTACCTGGTCCTACGTGTGAGCCGATAGCTGAACCGATCATTGTTACTTGAATGGCTTTTGGTGAAAATTTTTCTTGGATAGAAGCTTTTACTTCGTTGGCAAAGTCCACATCATCACTGTGACTAATACCAATAATTTTCTCTGAAAAATTACCGCCGCGCTCTTGCATTAAATCTAACATGCGAGAGACAGCTTTTTTGCGTCCGCGAGATTTTTCAATCGGCACAAGCTTACCGTCCTCTACATTTAAAATAGGTTTAATGCTAAGGAGTCCTCCTAGAAATGCGCTTGCCTTTGATACACGCCCACCTTTAGCAAGGTAATCTAAATCCTCTACTGTAAATAAGTGTTCCATTTGTGGGGTAAGGGCTGTAATTTTTGCTTCGAGTTCCTCCAATGAGGCACCTGTATTTCGGAGTCGAACGGCCTCTTCGACTACTAGGCCAAAACCTAGCGAAGCACATTTAGAATCGATGATAGCTAATTTAAGGGAAGGATATTGCTCCTGAACTTGATTGCGAATCATGACCGCCGTATTATAGGTGCCTGATAGTTCTGATGAAAAGGTAATATAGATACCTTCCTCTTCATTCTTTGCTAGATTTTCGAAATGCTTGAGAAAAAGCTCTGGTGATACTTGGGATGTTTTTGGGCGAGCACCTTGACGAATAGCTTCGTAAATTTCTTTGGAATCAATTGAAATGACATCATCATATTCATTATTGTTCAATTGCACTCGTAGTGGAAGTAGTTCAACATTGTTTTCTTCATAGTAAGACTTTGGTAAATCGCATCCACTATCAGTAAAAATTTTCATCATTTGTCCCCCTAATTTAATATTCTATATGAGAAGTTTTCAAATACCTATACTACATAACAGGTGAACAAGTGTCGAGCTTTCACTTTCCACTCTATGTTTCTCTAAACTATTTCTAAATGAAATGTTATATAGATATATTATCATATCGAGTTTCAGTATAATTGCAACTCAGGAATACTGATGTATTTTTAACTTACTTCAGCGGGTGTCCAAATATCCGCTGCTGACGCTACGCTTTCGCGCAAAAAACATCCGTACCTGTCGCTACGCTTTCGGTCAAAAGACATTCGCTGAAAAAGATGAACTCAGTCTAAGAACGCCACGTCCTGTGGAGACGACTGAGTGACCAACATCTTGCTGGCCTGAAGCCTCCGGACGCACTATGTCGAGGCATAAGTGATCTTTATTCAATAAGTACCCATTAAATAAAAAATACCCCTGAATAGAGTTAAACTGAAAAGAATGAGCTCATCACTATAACGTGTGGTTGATTTCCGTTCCGACTGGGCGCTTTGTTGCTGTCGCTTCGCTTTCGCACAGATAAAACATTTGTTGCTGTCGCTTCGCTTTCGCACAGAGCAGAGCTTCCTGGGGGCGTCCGATGAGCCGCTTGGGCCAACAGATGTTTTTTGCGCGAAAGCGAAGTGCTAACGTAGCGACAGCAACAGCAGGATGTTGGTCACGAAGGCGTTATCACAGGACGTGATGGTTTTAGCCTTCGTTCCTCTATTGCTAATCCCATAAGAGTCGACCAGTCTTCACTCCAATCAACTTTCATAGGTTTTAACAAATGTCATCCAAAACTTTTGGTGATGAGCTAAATAATAGGATATCACTACTTAACTAGGATAATTTCAAGCGATCGATGAGTATTTTAGCGATTCCATCGTCATTATTGGTTGTGGTAATTTCATTGGCAATATTTTTTAAAGTGGGAATGCCATTGCCCATTGCTACACCTATGCCGGCGTAATCAATCATTTCTAAGTCGTTATCTTCATCACCGAATGCAATAATACGCTCGCGTGGGATACCTAAATCTTTTGCCACATGGGCGATTCCCACTGCTTTATTTAAACCGCGGCGAACAATTTCTATAATGTGAAGTGGCGCTCCCCAACGGCGATGCTCAATGACCTCAGCATGAACTTCCTGTAAATGATCACGAATAATCATGGAATTTACTTCATTAGCTTGAATCAGTAAACTAGTTGGGTTATCAAGTAAATGGATATAGAGATCTCCAAGAGTAATTTTTGGATTCCCCATGTTAAAGATATTTAATATACGTTCATCCTCTGTATGCACGTAAATATCGTCCTTAACCTCTGCAATAATATTTTCGTATTCATAGCTATTAATGGATTCGACGACATTATGCACTACGCCTAAATCAATAGGAGTATGCATAGTCTGCCAAGCAGCATTTTTTGGGTGGTGGACATAAGCACCATTAAAATTCACGATGGGCGTTGTAAGGCCAAGCTCGTGATAATATATATCACTCGCACGATAAGGACGACCTGTAGCAATCATAACTTGATGGCCTTGTTCCTTTGCCTGCAATAATGTTTTTTTAGTTTTGGCTGAAATTTGTTGTTGGTCCGTTAATAACGTACCATCTAAGTCTAAAACGATTAAATGCGGTTTCATAGCTCATTGCCCCTTTCCTATAATTTGAATAGTATCTCTTTGTAAACCGTTCGTCAAAATTTTGTCACATCGAGAAAAGTTTGCTAACATAAAGATGAGACAAAAATTGGGAGTGACAAAGATGATTGTTGAGAAAGAATTGTGGGGGAATATTCCTTTATTACATATACATACAGAAAATATGAATGAAACAACCCCAGTAGTGATTTTTTTACATGGCTTTATGAGTGCAAAAGAACATAACTTACATTATGCATATCAATTAGTAGGCAGCGGGGTGCGTGTCCTATTACCAGATGCAAAATTACATGGCGACCGTAGTGAAGGCCTATCTGAGATGAAAATGAGCTTACATTTTTGGGATATTGTTTTAAATTCTATTCATGAAGTTGAACAATTATATAATGAATTAAAGAATAAAAAATTATTAGTGAATGATAAAATTGGCGTTGCTGGTACATCGATGGGTGGAATTGTAACATCAGGCTGTTTAAAGCAGTATGATTGGATCAAAACAGCTGCCGTATGTATGGGCGCACCAGGTTTTCTTAAATTAGCAGAGTATCAATTACAACAATTCGCTAAAAGCGGTGTGGATTTGCCTATGACCGAAGAAGAAGTACATCAAACGAATGAGCTTCTAGCTAAATACGATGTTAGCATAACACCAGAAAAATTCGCAGGACGACCTGTGATATTTTGGCATGGGGAATTAGATAAAACTGTACCTTTCAATGAAACGTATGATTTTTATTTAACTTTACGCAAATACTATGAAACAAATCCAGAAGACTTAAAATTCTTAGCTAACAAAAGAGCAGGCCATGCTGTATCGCGAGATGGTATGTTAGCAGCAACTGAATGGCTTGCACAGCATTTGGCATAATAAGATGCATCTGCTATGATTAAGTTAACACTGTGACGGAAGGAGAAATACAGATGGATCAAGATATGAAAGACAGCATGTTAGGTGCATTAGAAAATGTAATTGACCCTGAGCTTGGTATTGATATCGTCAACTTAGGTTTAGTATATGATGTAGAGTTAGATGAAGAAGGTGCAGCAACTGTTACAATGACATTAACTTCTATGGGCTGCCCACTTGGACCTGTTATTGTTGATCAAGTAAATACAGCTTTAGGTGAGCTTCCTGAGGTAAAAAGTACAAATGTCAACATTGTATGGAATCCACCTTGGTCAAAAGATAAAATGTCACGCTATGCAAAAATGGCATTAGGTGTACGCTAAGTCCACTTAAAGCACGATAAAAAATCCCCGCTTGCAACAGTAAGCGGGGATTTTTGCTGTCGAAAAACTACTGTGCCAATGAAATTAAGGTGGCATATAAAAAATATAGCTCTCGGCAAAAAAAGAGGGGGTGATTTCCGTTCTGGCTGGGCGCTTTGTTGCTGACGCTTCGCTTTCGCACAGATAAACATTTGCCGCTGACGCTTCGCTTTCGCGCAGAGCAGAGCTTCCTGGGGGCGTCCGATGACTCCAATCAACAACTTCTCTTAGTATGTATCTTCTGGCATGTTACTTTTAATTTATAGCGATAAAACGAAACTTCAGCAATGTTTTTATGTGCAAAAGCGGAGCGTCAGCAAGATTAGGTGTACAATAGCATTACTGTTATAAGATTCTTCTGTTTGATTATGGATAAGTTTCCATAGCGTTCACTTTTGAAATACAAAAATTTATAAAAGTTCTACACTATCGCTGATTGGAGTGGAAGGCTACTCGACTCCCGTGGGAAAGCGAGACAGGCGAGACCCTGGACGGAGCGCAGCGGAGGAAGCGGCTCGACGCTCGCCCACAGGAAAGCGAGTAGCCTGGAACGGAAATCCCCCTCATTTAAATATTATAATATTCACAATGATTTCCTTGACCATAACATGAAATCCCCGCTTATAACGCATAAGCGGGGATTTTGCGTGTAACGAATTAATCGATACGACATATTTGTAACGGACAATTCTCACAGGAGATTTCATCCTTTAAAAATTGTAGGTCGTGAATGGTAATATAACCTTTTTCGAAGGATATGATATTGTGCTTTTTTAAGTCATTAAGCATGCGATTAATCATCTCTCGACTCGTCGCACATAAATTAGCGATTTCTGTATTTGTTAATGGGAGGTCAATATAAATAGTATCATTCTCTAAAGGCTTACCATAAGTATTCGAAAGGCGAATGAGTGTTGAAAATAAAGCACCCTTTTTACCATTTAAAATCAAATCTCGTAAACGACTTTGATGCTTTAAATTTTCTGTTTGCAACCACTTCATATATTCCACCATTAAATCAGGTTGTTCCACTAGTAAAAGTTCCAATGATTCACGGCTTAGTACATATAAACTAGAGGGTTCTAAAACTTTAGCAGTCATGGAATTGTAAGTAAGGTTACAAAATAATGAGCCTTCTCCAATAATACTGTCTGGACCACAAATACGAATGGTTAATTCCTTTCCATTCTCCGTTTCCTGACTAATTGAGATAGCTCCTGTTTTTATATAATAAATTTCTTTCGAACGTTCGCCCTCTAAAAAAATTTTACTATCCTTATTCACTTTAATAAAAACACCGTGCTTTTGAAAAAGATCGTGAAATTTTTCTTGTATATTATTCATTATAACCATATCTCCAACACATCGCTTTCTTTTTGTAAAAATGTCTAATTATTACAAAAGAATGGTACAATTTTCGATACTAAAACTAAGAAACATAGTTTTATTATAACGTAATTTTCCAGTTATAAGGGAAGGAATTTTAGTGCTAATTCTTTGCGAAGGTTTGTCGTATGTTGTAAAATAAAGTTAGTCAAAGAAGGTCAAACATTTTTTTTAGAAACAGAATGGCAAACGGGATTCCGCTTAACATTATTGAAAAGGAGTGCTAAATATGCAATTTCAACAAACTAATGACAAAAAACCGTTAGAACAATTTGGTCGTAATTTAATTGAAGAAGTAAAAAACGGCAAAATGGACCCGGTAATCGGTCGTGATGAAGAAATTCGTAATGTTATTCGTATTTTAACACGCAAAACGAAAAATAATCCTGTCTTAATAGGTGAGCCGGGGGTAGGTAAAACAGCAATTGTAGAAGGGTTAGCCCAACGTATCGTAAAAGGCGATGTGCCTGAGGGATTAAAAGATTGCATATTGTATGAGTTGGATATGAGTGCCTTAATAGCAGGGGCTAGTTATCGTGGACAATTTGAAGAGCGCTTAAAGGGTGTTTTAAAAGAGGTAAAAGACTCAGAGGGGCGCATCATTTTATTTATCGATGAAATTCATACAATTGTTGGTGCAGGTAAAACGGATGGCGCGATGGACGCGGGGAATATGTTAAAGCCAATGCTTGCACGAGGTGAGCTACATTGTATCGGGGCTACGACATTAGATGAATACCGTATGTATATTGAAAAAGATCCTGCTTTAGAGCGTCGTTTCCAACAAGTACTTGTACGTGAGCCATCTATTGAAGATACAGTTTCCATTTTACGTGGTTTGAAAGAGCGCTTTGAGTTACATCATGCGGTACGTATTCATGACCGTGCGATTGTAGCGGCAGCAGAACTTTCAAATCGCTATATTACAGAGCGTTTCCTGCCAGATAAGGCCATTGATTTAATCGATGAAGCATGTGCGATGATTCGAACAGAAATTGATTCCATGCCACAGGAATTGGATGCAGTCACACGACGTATTATGCAGCTCGAAATTGAGGAGCAAGCACTACGTAAGGAAAAGGACGAGGCAAGTAAAAAGCGTCTAGAGCAACTCAGTGAAGAATTAACAAAGCTGAAGGAATCCTCTGAGGGCATGCGTAAACAATGGGAAACCGAAAAAGAAGCGTTACATGGCATTCAGAAAAAACGTGAAAAACTTGATAAATACCGCCGTGACTTAGATGAAGCAGAAAGTAAGTATGATTTAAATAAAGCAGCCGAACTACGACATGGGAAAATTCCTACACTTGAAAAGGAAATTCAAGAGATGGAAAAACAATTAGAGAATGCTACGGAATCACGTATTTTACGTGAAGAGGTAACAGCTGAAGAAATCGCATCTATCGTTTCACGTTGGACAGGAATACCAGTGACGAAATTAGTAGAAGGTGAGCGTGAAAAATTATTGCGCTTGAAAGATACATTGCATGAACGTGTAGTCGGACAAGATAATGCTGTACAGCTTGTTACAGAAGCGGTATGGCGTGCTCGAGCTGGCATCAAAGACCCACATCGACCAATTGGTAGCTTTTTATTCCTAGGGCCAACAGGTGTTGGGAAAACAGAACTTGCGAAGGCACTAGCGGCACAGCTGTTTGATTCTGAGGATCATTTTATTCGCATTGATATGAGTGAATATATGGAGAAGCATAGCGTATCACGACTTGTAGGGGCACCTCCAGGCTATGTTGGCTATGAAGAAGGTGGGCAATTAACAGAAGCTGTTCGTCGAAATCCATATTCAGTTGTATTATTAGATGAAATTGAAAAAGCCCACCCTGATATTGCGAATATTTTACTGCAAATTTTAGATGATGGACGTATTACTGATAGCCAAGGTCGTATGGTAAACTTTACGAACACGGTGGTCATTTTAACTTCTAACATTGGCTCAAGCTATTTAATGGAAGCAAAAGAAGACGATATAGCAGTGGAGGATTTAGTGATGGCTGCGCTGCGTCAACATTTTAAACCAGAGCTGTTAAATCGTATGGATGATATTATTATGTTCCATGCACTATCAGATGAGCACTTTACAGCGATTGCTTGGAAATATGTCGA
The DNA here is from genome assembly GCF_001183605.1 of Lysinibacillus xylanilyticus. GTDB lineage: Bacteria > Bacillota > Bacilli > Bacillales_A > Planococcaceae > Lysinibacillus > Lysinibacillus xylanilyticus. The sequence goes on from NZ_LFXJ01000010.1 coordinate 350,604, forward strand.
GCAGCTTGTCAAACGAGTTGCAGAGCAAGATATTACTTTACAAGTAGAACAAAATGTAATTGATTGGGTTGTAGAACAAGGAGCAGATGCTCAGTTTGGCGCACGACCACTAAAACGCTTCGTGCAACGTTATATTGAAACTGCAGTTGCAAAAGAATTGCTTCGAGGTGAAGTATTACCAGGAGAAACTTTGCACATTAGAATGCATGATGGTCAATGTATTGTTGAAAAATAACAAAAAAACCTGTTCCGCATTGAGCGAAACAGGTTTTTTCTAGTTGAATTAATGATTGTCTGCAGCTTCTGGAGTTGACTCGTTTGGAATAACTGCACCGATAATGAAAACAAGAATTGTAAATACAACTGATGTTACAATAGCAGTTTGGAAATCAAAATCTACACCAAGTACAGAGCTTACTACGTAGTTTAACATTGTAACTAGTAGGAATGACCATATGAATGTTACGATATATTGCATTAATTTCACCTCAACCGAACTTTTTTATATCATAAAATTTTACTACATATTCATTATCATATCATATCATAAATCGAAAAAAAAAGAACCATTTCTGTGAAACATGGCGAATTTGTCACAACGATAATCTTTCTTTTGTACTTTTATGTAATTTCAGTAGGATCGGCGAAATTCGAGGACGTCGTAAATGCTGAATGCTAGGGAGTGTCCGTGGTTGTTTTAATCTAAGGAAAAGTCGTTCTATTCGTAGTCGAGTCGATTAAGGCAAAAAAGCATTAATTTTAATTCATCTTGCCGCTGTTCTTCAAACCAATGTTAATCTCATACCGAGGTGGCTTATTGGGATTATCTGTGCGTTTGTCATTTTTAATTTGAAACTTTTTTACGTACCATTCGTATTATAACTAGACAATTCGAATTGATAGAACTGAAAAAAGGGAGAAATGAATTTTTGAACCATTGAATGAAACAATTACTTTTTGTAATTTACTTGATTACCATTGCGGATGCGTATTACTCAACGTTGTTTATTGAACCAAAAACACCACCGCAACACCAGACGATTAAAGCGTCAGCTATTACGTCGACACAACTACGGTAGCAAACCAAACAAAAAGAAACTTACAACACGTCGTTTGAAACTTCAACCCATCGAGCGATTTCTTCAGAGCATTAAGCGTTCTAAAGAGAAAATGATCCTTAACGACCTATTAGAAAAAAGATTGGACGTACGCAGATTCATGCGATTGCCACCTTTCATCTTTTTACGATATCAACTTTTACGTTGTTGATAATATATGTTAGCAATTGCTAGGCTAAAGCTGCAGATTTATTTGCAGCTTTTTTTCATTAACCCGTTATTATTAAATTTATCAGCCTCACTTAAATATGCTTTTTCTTGCATCAGCTCTAAAAGTTGGAGATGACATTTGTTAAATCGTATGCCATGTATATAAGTTGATTTTCGTTCCGCCTGGGCGATTCCTTAGGGCTTATCGGACGCCCAAAGTGGGAACGAAAATCAACCCCACATTATCGTGATGAGGAACGTTAAATTTAATTCATCTTGCACCAATACTTCATTATGAGTTATAATTAAGACCAGTTACTAATAATTGATAGTAAGAAAGCAGAGGGGTTGCTAAATGAACGCTGGTATTATAGGAATTGGCAAATACGTTCCGGAGAAAGTCGTTACAAATTTTGATTTAGAAAAAATTATGGACACTTCGGATGAATGGATTCGAACTCGTACAGGGATTGAAGAACGCCGTTTTGCCGCAGATGACCAAGAAACTTCAGATTTAGCAGTAGCTGCAGCAAAAGAAGCTATTGCAAAAGCAGGTATTACGCCAGAGGAAATAGGCTTAATCCTTGTAGCAACTGTAACACAAGATCAAAACTTTCCAAGTGTAGCATGTATGGTTCAGGAGCAAATTGGAGCAGTCAATGCGGCTGCGATGGACCAAGCGGCTGCATGTGCAGGATTTATATATAGTTTAGTGACAGCAAAGCAGTTTGTAGAATCAAATACTTATAAATATGTCTTAGTAGTAGGTGTTGAAAAGCTGTCGAAAGTACTTGATTGGGAAGATCGTAATACCGCTGTGTTATTCGGTGACGGTGCAAGTGCAGCAGTTGTTGGTCCAGTATCAGAAGGTAGAGGTATTTTATCATTTGAGCTTGGAGCTGACGGTACAGGTGGAAAGAACTTGTATTTAACACAGCAAGACACAATCGCTATGAATGGCCGTGAAGTATTTAAGTTTGCAGTTCGTCAAATGGGTGAATCTGCAGTAAACGTATTAGAAAAAGCAGGTTTAACAAAAGAAGACGTAGATTTTTTAGTGCCGCATCAGGCGAATATTCGAATTATGGAATCTGCTCGAGAGCGTCTAGAACTACCACCGGAAAAAATGTCGAAAACGATTCACAAATATGGTAATACGTCGGCAGCGTCTATAGGTATTTCTTTGGTAGATGAGCTTGAGGCAGGTAAGATTAAAGATGATGATTTATTAGTACTTGTTGGATTTGGCGGTGGCTTAACATGGGGTGCCGTTACAGTTAGATGGGGAAAATAAAAAACGAAAAATGCTTGAGGGGAGTAATACAATGAGTAAACGACGAGTAGTAATTACAGGAATTGGCGCAGTTACACCACTAGGAAATAGCATCGAAGAAACATGGACTAACATTAAAGCAGGAAAATCTGGCGTCGGCGAATTAACACGTTTAAATAAAGATCTTTTCGCAGCAAAAATTGCCGCTGAAGTGAAGGACTTTGATATAGAAAAATATATTGAACGTAAAGAAGCGCGTAAAATGGATCGCTTTACACATTATGCTTTAGCAGCGTCCATCATGGCGATGGAAGATGCACAATTAACAATCGATGAAGAGCTAGCACCACGTGCAGGTGTCTGGATTGGCTCTGGAATCGGTGGTATGGAAACATACGAACAACAATTTTTAACATTCCAAGAGCGTGGAGCAAGACGTGTAAGTCCATTTCTAGTTCCAATGATGATTCCAGATATGGCTTCAGGCCAAGTGTCGATTCACCTTGGTGCGAAGGGAATTAATTCTTGTTCAGTAACTGCTTGTGCTTCAGGTACAAACTCTATTGGGGATGCTTTTAAAGTAATTGAACGAGGCGATGCAGATGTTATGATTACTGGTGGTGCTGAGGCGCCAATCGTTAGGATGGCAGTAGCAGGCTTCTGCTCAAATACTGCATTATCTTTAAATACAGATCCAGAAACAGCTAGCCGTCCATTCGATAAAAATCGTGATGGTTTCATTATCGGTGAAGGTGCAGGTATTGTTATTTTGGAGGAGTATGAGCACGCAAAAGCACGCGGTGCAAAAATCTATGCAGAAGTTCTTGGCTACGGTGCAACAGGGGATGCACATCATATTACAGCTCCAGCTCCAGAAGGAGAAGGTGCTTCTCGTGCTATGATGCAAGCTTTAACTGATGGCGGCGTAGAAGCTTCACAAGTAGACTATATTAACGCACATGGAACAAGTACACCATATAACGATTTATTTGAAACACAGGCAGTAAAAACAGTCTTTGGTGAACATGCCTATAATCTTGCAATGAGTTCTACAAAATCAATGACAGGTCATTTATTAGGTGCAGCTGGTGGTGTTGAAGCTATTTTCACAGCGCTTGCACTTAAAGAAGGCATTTTACCACCGACAATTAATTTAACAGATCCAGATCCAGATTGTGATTTAGATTATGTACCGAATGAAGCTCGAAAAGCAGATATTAAATATGCTATGAGTAACTCACTTGGGTTTGGTGGACACAACGCTAGTCTACTATTCAAAAAAATCGAGGAATAATAAAGTAAAACTATAATCAGTGGGAGGTTCTTCATCTTCCACTGATTTTTAGTATTCACCAAAGGGCTGTTTAATCACTATAAATTAGATTGACATGCCACAAGATGCACGCTAAGAGAAGTGGTTGATTGGAGTGGAGACTGGGCGACTCCTTGGGGATTAGCAATAGAGGAACGAAGGCTAAAACCATCACGTCCTGTGATAACGCCTTCGTGACCAACATCGTGCTGCTGACGCTGCGTTAGCACTACGCTTTCGCGCAAAAAACATCTGTTGGCCCAAGCGGCTCATCGGACGCCCCTAGGAAGCTCTGCTCTGCGCGAAAGCGAAGCGTCAGCAACAAAGCGCCCAGTCGGAACGGAAATCAACCACTTGTTTTACAGAAGAGCCTTACTTTATTTAATATGATCAAAAAAACGTCAGCCCATTTTATTTACGTGGCTGACGTCTTTTTTTATAGTTTTGTGAATAGATGATAATTAAGAAGAAATAGAAAGGATGCTCTTATCTTGTTCCGACTATTTTTATTTTTAATGAGCTATGGCTTATTGATTCTCTCCGTAGGGAATCTCATCTTGTATTTAAATTATCGTACACTTGGATATACCTGGCTAGTGGTTTTTAAGTTCATGGCACAAACATCAGCATTTTATCTGGCCATTGGATCAGCCGTTGTGTTATGTGCTGTTGTGCTTGATCTTGGTTATGATAAAACTTTAAATGAAAAAGATAAGATGTAACTCTTAAATTACTCTCTTTTTGGCCAAGCTCTTCTGATTATCTCTATGATAAATTTTTATTTTTAGCGACGTGCACGACCAAGGCCCATTGCTTCTTCCATACGTTTTAATGTAGCACTTGCAATTGCATTTGCCTTTTCAGCACCTGCATCTAAAATAGTATCTAATTCTGAGGATTCTACCAAATTATAGAACTTCTCTTGAATTGGAGTCAGGTGATCAATAACCGCTGCTGCCACACCTTGCTTAAAACCACCATAGCCAACGCCTTCGTATTTTTTTACAAGATCGTCAATAGATACACCTGAAATGGCAGATTCGATTGTTAGTAAATTAGAAACACCAGGTTTATTTTCTACATCAAATGCCACAAAACCATCAGAGTCAGTAACAGCTGACTTGATTTTTTTCTCAATATCTTTCGCTGAATCTAAAAGCTTAATTGTCGCTTTTGTATTTGGATCAGATTTACTCATTTTCTTTGTTGGCTCTTGTAGTGATTTGATACGAGCCCCTGCTTTTGGTAATTGAATTTCAGGAATCGTTAAAACGTCACCATAACGTTTGTTAAAGCGCTCTGCTAAATCACGAGTAAGCTCAATATGCTGCTTTTGATCATCACCGACAGGAACAATGTTTGTATTATACAAAAGGATATCTGCTGCCATTAATGGTGGATATGTTAGTAGAGCGGCAGATACGCTTTCCTTACCGTGAGATTTATCCTTGAACTGTGTCATACGTTCAAGCTCACCGATCGATGCAACACATTGTAACATCCATCCTGCCTGTGCATGAGCGGGCACTTCTGATTGAATAAATAATGTAGATTTTTTAGGATCGATACCAGTAGCGATATACATAGCTGCTAGGTTGCGAATATTTTGACGTAATTCCTTTGGATCTTGTGCCACTGTTATTGCATGCTGATCGACGATACAATAAACAGCGTCTCCTTCATCTTGTAATGCAGGGAATTGCTTAAACGCACCTAAATAATTCCCTAGAGTTACAATACCTGTTGGCTGTACGCCTGAAAAAATAGTTGTCATTGTCATTTCCTCCTTGAATTTTGTTGCCTCAGATAGTCTTTACATAAGACCAGGTCAATTGTTCCAAAATAAAAAACATCATGCGTCCTCATTAGTTTTCTAATGAAGGGACGAATGATGTTTGAATCCGCGGTACCACCCAGCTTGCCTAAATAGGCCACTTTACTTCGTAACGTGAAGGGACGAGCTCTGCTAATAGACTCCAGTAAGGAAATTAAGACGTTCACAAAGCTAACTCGGAAGCCCATTCCAAATGCTTACACGATCTGTTTGCAGCAACCACAGACTCTCTAAACGTGTAAAGTGCAAATGTACTACTCTTCGTCAGCGTTTTTTATTTAGTTCAATAACTGTCTTCCAAGTGTATAGATGAGGTGAACTCACCAAAGACATAATTGATTGATTGCAAAAAATTATATTATAAAGGCTTAGTGAAATGCAAGTGTGCAAAGTCAGACTTTTGGCGGTGGTCATTCTCGAAAAAAAATTATATGCTATTTTTGTTGCTTTTTTTATCCATTTAGCATTCTAGAAAAGCTCCCAGTCGGTATGGAAATTAACCAAACGTTATGGTGATGAGCTATTTATTTGAAAATGCAACCAATATTAGTAAATATACGTCTATATTGTACACACTGAACTGACAATATTCTCGTTTAAATTTTTTAAATGAGAACAAAAACAATCAGAGATGAGTGTTTAAAATACGCTACGAATGGGTATATTATTAGTAGTTCATTAGACATGACAAGAAGTAACTGCTGCTTTGAAAAGTTAAACAAATAGACAGAAAATTTAGTGTGATAAGGTTATTCTTTTTTTATTGGGACTATATTCAAACATCACAGAGTACTGTATAATGGTATGTAGATTACATTACATTAATTCTAATTTAACACACTGGTTATAGATAATGATTAAATGGAAAGGATGTGTCAGTATGATAGTAACTTTATTTACATCACCAAGTTGTACGTCTTGCCGAAAAGCGAAAGCATGGTTAGAGGAGCATGAAATTCCATATACAGAACGTAATATATTTTCCGAACCATTAAGCATTAGTGAAATTAAAGAAATTTTGCGTATGACAGAGGATGGTACGGATGAAATTATTTCAACTCGATCAAAGATTTTCCAGAAATTGAATGTTGATGTTGAAAGCTTACCATTACAACGTTTATATGAGTTAATTCAAGAGTATCCAGGTTTATTACGTCGTCCAATCATTTTAGATGAGAAACGTTTACAAGTTGGCTACAATGAGGATGAAATTCGTCGTTTCCTACCTCGTAAGGTTCGTGCGTATCAATTGCAAGAAGCACAGCGTATGGTGAACTAATATCTCCGTATTCTGCATAGAATAAGTATTAGATGTTACATGTGCATCAAGCATATTGTGACATCTATTTTTTTTTGTTTTACTTATGTAAAACCTTCTATATAAAGTATAATAAATAATAGGGAGAAGTCATATATTTCCGTAAAGTATGTTAAACTTGATTTAAACTTAATAGTTTACTACAATTTCAATAATTCAAATATCTTCTGTGAAACGGTGTATATCCTTTTCATTTTATGACAGAACAGCATACAATATAATTAGAGACAACTGTGGACAATTAATTTTATTTTTGATTTCGGTTGCTCAAGAGTTTTACTGTAGTGTGGTCAAAGGTTGAAAAACAAAACGGAGTATGAGGTTAAAAACAATGAATAAAAGCATACTAATGAAACAAAACTGTTTTTCGACAAATGACAGTGAAGGGAGATGAGGTCTAGTGGACATCGAACGTGTAAACGAAAATACACTCAAGCTCTTTATTACGTACAATGATATAGAGGATCGCGGCTATAGTCGTGAAGAAATCTGGTACAATCGAGCAAAGGGTGAACAACTTTTTTGGGATATGATTGATGAAGTAAACACGGAGGATTACTTTGATGTAGAAGGTCCTATTTGGATTCATATCAATGCGTCTGAAGTAGGCTTAGAAATCATTGTCACACGTGCACATATTTTAAAAGACGGTGAAACCTTAGATGGTTCTTCGCAATTTGACGAACACAAAGAGATGTTTGCCCCATTCGAGGACGTTGGAGAGGATCTTCTCAGTCAACTAACTCAGTTTGGTGACTTAGATGAGTCAGAGTTATTTATGGATACAGACATTTATGTTTATAAATTTAAAGATATTGATGAGTTAATCCCTGTAGCGAAACGCATGACAGATGAATTAGTGGATTCCTCATTATTTAAATATGAAAATTGGTACTATTTAGTAGTAGACTTTGCGAACGCAGATGAAGAACTGAATCATCACGATAGAAATGCCGTTATTAAAGAATTTTTAATACCATCAAATTTCACAATCCATCGCTTAGAGGAATATGGCGAAAAAATTATAGAATTTAATTGCTTTGAAACAGTACGAAAATATTTTATTTAAAGTAATGAGTACTTGATTCAGTGGCTTAGACTGTAAACAAACTTGGTGATTATCAAGTTTATTTACAGTCTTTTTATTTAAAAGGATTAAAAAGATAGCAATTTTAACGTCTTTCAGCGGTGTCCGAACATCGTAGAATCGGAAAGGAGTTCACATAGGATGTTAGCCTAAAATCATCGCATCCATGCGATAACGGCTAACTGACCTGCATCACGCAGGCCTAAGCACAAAACCGATTCCGGAGGTATTGTTTATCTATAGCGAAAGCGTAGCGGCAGCTACAATTATGCCGAGGCAAAATTGATATTTCAAGAAAAAGCCGTTCTTTATTTGTTGCTATAAAAACACTCCTTTACAATTAGTTAAAAAGGAGATGATTTTATGCTTATGGCCTATAACGAGCAGCGGCAGATTTTTCTTCCATACCAATATTCAAGGGAAGCTTTACAACGATATAGGCGGCAGATGAAATTTTATTGTCCCCAATGCCAACAGCCTGTTCAATTAAAGATAGGTAAATATAATATCCCTCATTTCGCTCATATTGCTAATAATAGCTGTGTACAGTTATTTGCAGAGGGTGAATCAAAACTTCATTTACAAGGGAAAGTCCAATTATTTGAATGGCTGAGAAAACTCGGGCATACAGTAAAGCTGGAGCCTTATTTACAGAAACTTTCACAGCGACCAGATATGCTTCTGATAAAGGAGCAAAAGCAAATTGCCATTGAATTTCAATGTAGTACAATTTCACATGAAAAGTGGCAACTGCGTACATCTGGATACGAGAATAATTCTATACAGCCATTGTGGCTTTTTCAAACACCTCAAAGACAATCTACACAAGGTATTCAAAAAATTTCTATTTCCCCAATTATGCAAAAGATGATAATTGCCACAGCACGAGGCTTGGCTTATTTGGTGACCTATGATGCAAACACATCGAGATTTATTTATTGGACGAATCTTCTTCATGTTCATGGGCATACTTTTATAGGTAAAGTACAGGAACTAACTATTCACAAGCAACATTTTCCTTTTTATGAGCCTAAGTCAATTTCGAAAGAGGAATTTCATCTTTATTGGCAGCTTTATAAAAAGCATTGTAAGCAATTCGTATATCAACGTTTATTACATAGTAAAAGTGGGGTACAAGATTCATTTTTACGAAGTTGTTATGAATTACGTTTTGCTTTAATCGCTATGCCTGATTACGTAGGTGTTCCGGTAAAAGATGCGGAAGCGATACCGATGTTTTCTATTGAGTGGCAAACGATCTTACATTATTTTTGTCGTCGTTTACAATTAGTACCTCATGAACTAAACGAGGGAAATATTCGATCGTTTTTAATTCAACAAAATGTAGAGGTAACAAATCAAACAGTACAAGCAATCAAAAATTATGGAATGGTGCTGGCGAAAAGTTATAAGGAAAATGATTGTTTTCCGGATATTTGTGAGCAGGTGTACGCACATTTATTTGCAATTGCCACAATATACTGAGAAAATATGAGAGTATAGGAAAAACTCACATATAAAGGGGGCTGGCACATGGCTAGTAATAAAGTTTTAATAAGAAATGAAGTTCCAGAAGAGTTAACTTGGCGCTTGGAGGATATATTTGCTACTGACGCTCTATGGGAAGAGGAGTATAAAGAAGTTTCAGAAATTGCAAAAAAGGCATCTAGCTTTGCAGGTACTTTAAAAAACGGAGCAGATGCGTTATTAGCAGTTCTTACTTATCACGATGATATTTATCAACGTACAATGAAGCTTTACACGTATGCTCATATGCGTAATGACCAAGATACGACAAATAGCTTCTACCAAGATATGAATAGTCGTATTCAAACATTAGCGACTAGTATCTCAGCTGCCCTAGCGTTTTTAACACCTGAGATTTTATCGTTGAGTGGAGAAACGATAGAACAGTACTTAGCAGAAAACAAAGATTTACAACTGTATAAGCAATCCTTAATTGAAATAACGATGGCACGTCCGCACGTTTTACCAGCAGAACATGAAGCATTACTTGCACAAATGTCTGAGGTTACAGGTACTGCTTCCAATACATTTAGTATGTTAAATAACGCTGATATGGTCTTCCCAAAAGTAAAAAATGAAGAAGGGGAAGAAGTACAGCTAACTCAAGGTAACTACATTAAGTTTCTAGAAAGTAAAGATCGTACTGTTCGTGAAAATGCCTTTAAAGCAATGTATGAAACTTACGGTAACTTTAAAAATACGTTTTCGTCTACATTAACTGGCAATGTTAAAAAGCATAATGTTAACGCACGTATCCGTAATTATGATTCCGCACGCCACGCAGCAATGTCTAACAATTTCATTCCAGAAAGTGTTTATGATCAATTAGTAGAAACAATCCATAAGCATTTACCAGCTATGCAGCGCTATATTTCATTACGTAAGAAACTTTTAGGTGTGGATGAACTGCATATGTGGGATTTATTTGCTCCACTCGTTAAGGAAGTCGATATGAAAGTCACTTACGACGATGCTAAGGATATTTTAGTAAAGGCTTTAGCGCCACTAGGTGAGGAATATCAAGGGATTGTTCAGGGTGGTCTTGATAACCGTTGGGTGGATGTCTTAGAAAACAAAGGGAAACGCAGTGGTGCGTACTCTTCAGGTGCTTATGGGACGAATCCATACATTTTAATGAACTGGCAAGACAATGTTAATAATCTATTTACACTAGCTCATGAATTTGGTCATAGTGTACACAGTTATTATTCACGTAAAAATCAGCCGTTCGTTTATGGTGATTATTCTATTTTTGTGGCTGAAGTAGCTTCGACATGTAATGAAGAACTGTTAAATGATTATTTACTTAAAACAATTGAAGATCCACAACAGAAAATTTATTTATTAAATCATTGGTTAGATGGCTTCAGAAGTACTGTTTTCAGACAAACAATGTTTGCTGAATTTGAACACCTAATCCACCAAATGGATAAGAATGGTGAATCTTTAACAGCAGAGCGTTTAACAGAGGTTTACTATAATTTAAATAAACAATACTTCGGCGAGGATATAGTTGTAGATGAGGAAATCGGCTTAGAATGGGCTCGTATTCCACACTTCTACTATAATTACTATGTGTATCAATATGCTACAGGTAAGTCAGCTGCAACAGCATTAAGTAAACAGATTTTAGAAGAGGGTACACCAGCTGTAGAACGTTATATTAATAACTTCTTAAAAGCAGGTTGCTCTGATTTCCCAATTGAGGTATTAAAGGCAGCGGGTGTTGATATGAACGTTGCTAAGCCGATTGATGATGCATGTAAAGTATTTGAAGAACGTTTAAATGAGTTAGAAAAATTATTGTTGAATAATTAATTTTGGAGGCTGTAGGTATTTCACTACAGCCTTTTTTCTATGGTTAGTTGAGTGATTAACAATAAAAGAATAATGAATTTTTTTGATTTCTAAATGTTTAAAAGTGCGTATCTTGAAAAAATACTGTTTGAAATCGCTTTCTATTTGACAAATTTGTGAATCTACCATCGGATTTATTGCTATATTTACTATCCCATGATAAAGTAATTCATGTGAAATAAATCACAAAACAAACATACACCCCTTTGTTTGAACGTGAACATTTCTCCCATCCCCTTTGTGAAAAAGAAGCGTCACTATCTGTCGAGGATAGTGGCGCTTCTTTTATTTTTTATAAATCTTGATCAAACGGCGAAGTATTCCGATAAAACTCAAAAACGTTCCGATAAATCACCGAAACGTTCCGATAAATCACTAGAACATTCCGATAAATATATATAGCCTAATTCTGGTGGGCGTTCCGAAGAGCCACTCGATGCTCCAAAACACCGAGAACCGCCGATTTTTCAAAAATAAAATGAATGCAACCAGTTGCATTCATTTTATTTTTTCTTTATAATGCAATCAAATGATTACATTATATCTCCATTCAGTGGGTGTCAAAACACCCACTGAATGGAGATAAAGCCTCCGGCGAATGTCACGGATTTTTAAAGGAATGATATAAGGATGTTAGCCTAAAACCTTCGCATCCTGCGAAAACGGCTAACTGACCTGCATCGGTAAAAACGCCACGTCCTGTGGCATAACCGAATTGACCGACATCGTGTCGGTCCTCGAGCTGGCCTGGGCACAATTCAAAATCCGGACGCATTGTTTATCAGCGACAGCGGCAATTACGCCAAGGCGAAATTAATGAAAAGAGGCTAGAAAATGAAAGGTAAACAAAGTTATATTATGCCGGTAATTGCTGCGGCGCTTGGTTTTTTTATGGCTTTATTGGACACCACAGTTGTGAATGTATCTTTGCCAAAAATTACAGCATACTATGAAACTACAATTGATCAAATTTCTTGGGTGATTGATAGCTACAACATTGCATTTGGCGTTGTTTTGCTAACGGCGGTAAGATTTGCAGACCAATTTGGTAGGAAGAAAATATTTCAAATAGGGCTTATTTTGTTTGTGGTTGCGTCAGTTTTATGTGGAATATCGCAATCTATTGAGTTATTAATCTTATTTCGGGCGATTCAAGGTTTGGCGGCAGCAATGATTGTTCCAGTATGTATTCCTTTAGTACTTGTTCATACTCCGCCTGAAAAGGTTGGTGTTGTAACGGCACTATTTGGAATAATGGCGGGAATATCGACAGCATTGGGACCGACAATTGGAGGAGTAATCTCAGAGAATTTTTCATGGCAGTGGATATTTTATATTAATTTACCAATCGGTATTTTAGCAGTGAGTTTAATTCATTCCTTTGTACATGAATCGTATGATCCTACTGCCTCTAAGAAAATAGACTGGATGGGTATGATAACAATTAGTATTTCATTGTTTGCACTTATATACGGTCTTTTACAAGTGAAAGAATTTGGGTGGTCATCACCACTTGTTCTTAGTTGTTTAATTGGCAGTGTTATAGGTTTACTATTGTTTGTAAAGATTGAATCAAAAAATAAAGATCCAATGCTTCCAGTTCAGTTGTTTAAAAACTATCAATTTGCATGTGGGAATATCGCACTGTTATGTTTAGGAATCGGTATGATGTGTGTCTACTTTTTAATGGCATTTTATTTAACAACAGTAAACGGAATTTCTCAGATACAAGCGGGCTTAATTCTTAGCTCATCTTCTATAGCGACAATGCTCATTACACCTATTGCAGCTAAAGCAAATAAATGGGGAACATTGTGGTTTGGTGTCATTGGTTATGTACTATTTAGTATTGGAACCTACTTGTTAGGTTTTATTTCACCAGATCAATCGGTTTGGGCTATTGTTGGAGTTTTAATGATTGTCGGTTTAGGATCAGGATTAATCTTTAGCCCATTATCAATAGCACTCATTTTGCAGGTTCCCGAAGAAAAGGCAGGGATTGCATCAGGGTTATTTCAAGTAAGTCGTGTAATTGGGGCTGCGGTTGGCGTGGCAATTTTAGTAGTGATGCTACAGCATATGATGCAGAACGAAATGAAAACAGCAAAAAATGAGATGATCGAAAAGGTTGAAATTAGTAAACTTAGTGATAATACTAAGGAAAAGCTAAAACTTCAATTCGAAAAAAATAAAAATGAGCTAACAGAAAATAAATCGTCACTACAGGATGTTTTACATAAGCTAACGGACGAAGAGGAAAAAGTACTAAAATCTTCACCAGACATCGCACATGCTGAAATTAATAAGAGATTTGCCATTGAAAGAAAGGAAATAATAAATATTTATCCAGCGTTAGAAAAAATAATTAAGGATCATATTTCTTTAGCATTTAAAGCAGTTTTTAGATTTGGAGCAATTGTCATGTTAGTTGGTGCCGTTTTCGCTTATTTAAATGGCATAAATGCAAGAAGAATGAAGAAATATATAAGAAAACGAAACTTTGAGGTTGCTATGAAACGTTAATTGAACGCAACTGATTGCTATCACTTTCTGATTCCGATATAATATTGAGCAAATTATGTTCGAAGGAGGAAAGTGGGCATAATGGCAAAGTTGAAGACAAGAGAAAAAATTCTTAATGCTGCATTGACACTTTTTGGTGAAAAGGGGTTTGCTGGAACTTCGACACGTGAAATTGCTGAACGTGCCGGTGTGAATCACATTACACTTTTTAGACACTTTGGAAATAAAGAGAATTTGTTTCGTGAGAGTGTTATTTCACATAAAACAGACAGAGATTATTTTCCTAAAGTAGAAGAGGCGTTTACGGGTGATATTAAGCATGACCTTAAAATCTTGGCACAAGCTTATTTTGAAGAAAACATTCCTGTCAAGGAAACTATTTGGGTACTTATGCGTGAGATTCAACAAGACAAAGAATTTGAAAAAATGTTTTTTGAATACCCAAATAAGTTATTTCACCATTTAGAGAATTATTTAATTAAATTACATGAGCAAGGGAAAATTCCAAAAGGGAACTTTAAATATACAGCAAATTTTTTCTATTCTTTGCTGTCCTCAATTTTAGTTTTCCAATTGACGTTACCATATATAAATGAGCATATTAATCCAGATATTGATGAGATGATAGATGAGGTTGTGCATTTATTTACTTTAAGTTTGTATAATCCTAAAGAAAGTTAATGAAAAGACAAATAAGAGCAAGTGAAGAAAACTTCACTTGCTCTTATTCTTTGGAGCTTAGAATAATAGTATAATTGCATTATTTAATACGCCACAATGTAGCGTGATCTGTCTGAATTCGTTCAATCTTTTGTTGCAGCATACGCTTTTTTAATTCGCGTTCAGCCGTTTGTTCTGTTAATGAGTAGATGAAAGCTACTTCATTTGTTGAAAGTGTATGAAATTTTGTAAATAATTCTTCCAATGTTGGTAATGGTTGACGCACAAGCTGTTCATCCATTATTTCTTGTAAAATATGTTCATAAACTTCATAGGAATAGTTACCACTAACTTTAAGACCCTCATCTTCAATACATTCATTGAAAAATACAATACTCGGTACTTCATCAACTTCCATTTCACGTTTAATATATAAATCGCATTGGAAGGCACGTGCTGCTTCTTTTGAACCAAAGTCTGCAGAAAACTCATTCATGTCTAATTGAACATCTTCTGCAATTTTTAACAGCGTTGCATATGAATTGACATCTTGCTGGTTTAGTAATACATATTCTTGTAGTTTCGACAAATAGCGAGCTCCTACACGTTTGCCCTGTAATTCTGCCGCTTTAATAGCGATAGATGGTAAAACAGGGTGATTAATGTCGAGTTCAATACCTGATATACAACCCTTTACACGTTTGCTTAAACAATTCAAAGAGGCGAGCTCTGTGCTTAGTACAAAGCGCCATGTAAAGTAATGGTTGTACTCAAGATTTAACTTACGAAGAATGGCTTGCATATTAAATGCTTCTGGACAAAGTGGATCTACGAAAATATACAATTCAATAGGCTTATTAGCAGTAGAAATCTCAGGCGTTGGCTTCTGCAGCATTTGAATATTATTCACGTAACAATTCCCCCTCATCGTCATTTGGTGTATTAATCATGTGATGAGCTGTTAATACTAAACGTTGATAATAAGTTTCACGGAACTTCCCTTCCAACCCAACTTCATCCATCGCCTCGGACATACATTCAAGCCAAGCTTGAGCACGATCAGGTGTAATCGGAAAATTCATATGGCGTGCACGCATCATCGGATGTCCATGCTCCTCAGTAAAAAGATTTGGTCCACCTAAATACTGTGTTTGAAATTGAATTTGCTTGCGAGCTGTCTCTGTTAAATCTTTCGGAAAGATTGGAATAAGATCAGGATGCTGAGCAACTCTTTTATAGAATGCATGGATTAGCTCTGAAAGCTTTTCAGCCCCCAGCTCCTCATAAGGAACAGTGTATTTTCGACTCATATGTTTAATGCCCCTTTTAATTCTTTATATCGTAAAGTATATTTTTATACTTGGTCATCTTTACAAATGTGAATTTCTTGTGACTACCTTCATTCTATCAACGTCTTTTCGTTAACACAAACAAAGCGCTTTCCGAAATTTTTTTCGCTAGAAAAGCACAAATTTCACCACGCGGGTGAAATTTGCCGAAAAAGACTGTATTAACAATGTTTATGCGATTAGACTGTGTAGTAATTCATCACTTTTTTGACATAATTCTGTGTTTCTTTGAAAGGAGGAATGCCACCGTACTTTGTTACGCGTGAAGCGCCTGAGTTATAAGCAGCTAACGCTAAAGTAGGATCATTATCAAACTTATCTAGCAATTGGCGTAAATATTTTGCCCCTGCCATAATATTTTGCTCAGGATCAAAGGCGTTTGTAACCCCTAAATATTGCGCTGTTTTTGGCATTAATTGCATTAATCCTTGTGCTCCAGCATGACTAACCACGCTTGAATTAAAATTAGACTCTTGCTTGATCACTGCGGCGATAAGTTTCTCAGGTACATTATATGTAGCTGCTGCCTTTTGAATAATCGAAGCGTATTGGTTTGCACCTGCTAATGAATTGGCATACGCTGTTGAACCAATTACATTATCCGAAACATAGGAGTCGAGTTTTGTACTAGATTGTGTATTTGCTAATGCCGTCTGTACAGCAGAAGGTATAAAGACGTCGTTAGAACCATTGTAAAGTAATGATTGATACGCACTATTTTGCATGTTTTCAGCTAACCCATTTAAACTACTGAACTGGCTCATCATTGACGAAGCGCTTGATACGCCCCCGAGCAAACTGGATAATTTTGCATTGTTAGTAGTAGTTGAGTCGCCGAGCAATTCGCTAATCATATCAGAAAATATAGAATTGCTGTCTGTAAGATTGTTTGACGATGAATTTTCTGAAGATCCTAGTGTTTGTAATGCTTGAATTTCAAGTAAAGTTCTGAGTGATTGGATATCCAAGGAATTGTCATCCTTTCTTGTAAACTAGTTAGGCTACTGTTAATTATTCATTTGTAATGCTTTCATGAAACGTGCGATTTTTTTATCTGTAACTCGTTTTTCAATACCATATTGCTGTAGAAATTCGTCGAAGATTGCATTTCCTTTTATTGCATCTTTTGATTCATATTCTACCTCATAATCGTCGCACTGCAAATAGAAAGAATGATCGAATACTAGAAGGCCATCCCTATAAGGAATTTCGACACGATCAGTTGTAAGTGAACCAAATACTGCTAATTTTTCTAAAGAAATGTTGAAGAGAGCTAGTCTTTTTGCAACTTCTGGGGCATAGAAACCTTCTCCAGCAAGCATTTTCTTAGCTTGCTCAGCGGTTAATTCGTCAGTCGTCTCTAAATGAGCATGCTCTGCATTTTTTTCTTTTAAAGTACATTCAAAATATTTGTCGATTTGTCTAATACGAAGCCCGCTTTGTAGTTTCCGAATAGCTTGAGAGGGTGTGTCGAAATAATGATTTGTTTGACGATGAATAGCATTTTCGGGAATATTGAAAGCTTGCAATAAATGTTCGTATTGTTGTTTTGTTAAGAGATTTTTAAATTCTATTTCAAGTTGTTGTGCCATTATCCTCACCTGTTTATATAAATTTTTTTTGTGTATTGATTAAGAAAGATCGGTCGAATAACGCTGTGTGCCAACATGTCGTTGCCGCTGCCGCTGCCGCTGCCGCTGCCGCTGCCGCTGCCGCTACGCTTTCGCGCAGATAAAACCCTTTTGTTGCTGTCGCTACGCTGTCGCACAGACAAACTCCAGTTGCCGCTGCCGCTACGCTGTCGCACAGACAAACCCCAATTGCCGCTGCCGCTACGCTGTCGCACAGACAAACCCCAGTTGCCGCTGTCGCTACGCTTTCGCACAAAAAACATGTGTTGTCCTAATCGGCTCATCGGAGGCCACTAGGAAAGCGCTCAGTCGGAATGGAAATCAACCCCACGGTATTGTTATGCGTTAAAAAGTTTAATTCATTGATTTAACTTCTTTCAGCAAGTCTCTCACTTCAATAGGTGGTGAGATGAATGCGAGTTTAAGTTACTTCTGCAGGTGTACAAACATCCGCTGAAATATAGGAACTCAGTCTAAGAACGCCACGTCCTGTGGCAACGACTGAATGACCAACATCACGTTGGCCTAAAGCCTCCGGCGGATGTCACGGAAATCGGAAAGGAGTTCATAAAGGATGTTAGCCTAAAATCATCGCATCCATGCGATAACGGCTAACTGACCTGCATCGGTAAAAACGCCACGTCCTGTGGCATTACCGAAATGACCGACATCGTGTCGGCCCTCGAGCAGGCCTAAGCACAAAGCCGATTCCAGACGCAATTATGCTGAGGCATAATTGATTTCATTGAATTAATATTTACACACTGCAACTATTTACCCTCTATGATAAAATAAGAGGAAGAGTACGACGAAAAGGGGAACCGCGTGTGCGTAAAATTTATACAATAGAAACATTGAATTTTGAAAACGAGCAACTTCATTTTAGTTTAAACGACATTGAAGCAAATTTACAGTTAAAACCTGCTGCACAATTAATAGCAGATTCTGATGACTTTGCGTTTATTTATTTACTTGATGCAGGGGAGAATTATCATTACTTGCGTTTTCCACCGAGTAGTTGGGATGAACTTGTACATATTTTACAAAAAAAGCAAAATCCAAAGCTACAACTAGGTGCAGAAGTTATTGAGCTGACAAATTTTTACGATGAACTAGAAATGCTCGTGTATAATATTGAAGGAAATTTCAATTATGGGGCGGAATTTGTCCAAGAGGTGGAGAAACACTTCAAGACATTTCTTTCTGAATAAAAAGACGAAACGAACAGACGGTGTTGGTTTTGTTCGATACCGAATGTCGGGAGGTTTTTGTGATGGGACAATGGGAAATATTTTTAAGTCCTTATAAACAAGCAGTAGATGAGTTAAAAGTAAAATTAAAGGGTATGCGTTCTCAGTTTGGTATTGTTAATGCAAATTCACCAATTGAATTTGTGACGGGACGTGTAAAACCTTTAGCAAGTATATACGATAAAACTTTAGAAAAAGGACTCTCATTTGAGCCGTCTAAACAGCTAGGTGATGAGCTAGGGGATATCGCAGGCTTACGTATTATGTGTCAATTTGTAGATGATATTTCAACAGTTACAGAGCTAATACGTCAACGTAAAGATATGCGTGTAGTGGAAGAGCGTGACTATATTACACATAATAAGCCAAGTGGCTACCGCTCTTATCATATGATTGTCGAATATCCTGTAGAGACGATACAGGGGAAAAAAGTGGTATTAGCTGAAATTCAAATAAGAACACTAGCTATGAATTTCTGGGCATCTATTGAGCATTCTTTAAATTATAAATATAAAGGCATGTTCCCAGAGGAAATTAAAAATCGCCTTCAAAGTGCAGCAGAGGCCGCCTTCCGATTGGATGAGGAAATGTCGTCCATTCGTAGTGAGATACAAGAAGCGCAGGCCTATTTTAGTGAATACAAAGAAGCATCGAATCCTAATTTACTATCGGAGAAGGAGCGTGACTCAAAATGAAATTTTCCATTCAATCACGTAGAGATGCACAGTCGAACGAATTAATGGAGCTAGCCAGAACGTATTTGCAGGACTTTGGGTTAACTTATGATGAAGAGGCTCCTGAGATAGTAATCTCTATTGGAGGAGATGGCACTTTACTACATGCCTTTCATCGATATGCTCATTTGCTAGATCAGGTTGCTTTCGTAGGTATCCATACGGGACATTTAGGATTTTATGCGGATTGGAAGCCATCTGAATTAGAAAAGCTTGTTTTGTCCATTGCCAAAAAGGACTTTAACGTTGTGGAGTATCCACTACTAGAGGTAAAGGTGGAGCATCATAATGCGGAATCCAATACGTATTTAGCGTTAAATGAAGCAACTGTGAAATCACCTGATGTCACGCTTGTTATGGATGTGGAGTTAAATGGTAATCAGTTTGAACGTTTCCGTGGAGACGGTCTTTGTGTGTCAACTCCTTCTGGTAGTACAGCTTATAATAAAGCCCTCGGTGGAGCAATTATTCACCCAACTTTAGCGGCACTCCAAATTACTGAGATAGCATCTATCAATAACCGTGTCTTCCGTACAGTTGGTTCACCACTCATTTTACCAGCACACCATCACTGTGTTTTACGTCCAGTAAATGAACAAAACTTTAATATGACAGTTGATCATTTACAAGTCACGCAAGACGATGTGAAGTCGATTTCATTTAATGTAGCAACTGAAAGAGTACGTTTTGCTCGTTTCCGTCCATTCCCATTCTGGGAACGAGTACATGAATCATTCGTGGCAAATGAGTAAAATGGATACAAGATTTACACTGCATTTTATAGCGGAAAAGGAAGGCCAACTACTAAGGGAGGCCTTATCTGAATGGCGCATTTCCAAGCGAGCTTTAACGGCAATTAAATTTGATGGAGGCTTGCTGACAGTGAATGATGTTGAGCGCAATGTTCGACATCCTCTTCACGTTGGAGATCGAGTTGAAGTTAAATTCCCTCCAGAAGAAAAAAGTGAAGGGCTTGCTGTTGAACATGGTGAACTTTCTATTATTTATGAAGATGAAGCTATTTTAGTGCTTAATAAGCCAGCACATCAGAGTACGATTCCTTCGCGTGAGCATCCAACACATAGCGTAGCTAATCTAGTGTGTGGTCATTTTCAGCAGCAAGGTCTAGCATCAACAGCTCATATCGTAACGAGACTTGATCGTGATACTTCTGGCTTGTTATGCATTGCCAAACATGCTCATATTCATCATTTAACGGGACTTGCACAGCGCAGTGGAGAGATTTCTCGACAATATGAAGCAATTGTACATGGACATGTTGCACAAGATGTACAATCAATCATCGCTCCTATTGGACGCAAGGAGACGAGTATTATTGAGCGAGAGGTACGTGAGGATGGTCAATTTGCACATACAGATGTGACAATTTTAAAGCGCTTTTATTTACAGGATGAACCTATGACACATATACAACTAAAGTTGCACACAGGGCGTACACATCAAATTCGTGTGCATATGGCCTATATGGGACATCCACTTGTTGGAGATGAACTTTATGGTGGAGGTCGTGAGTATATAAATAGACAAGCCTTACATTGTGTATCCTTAAAGATGCTTCATCCTCTGACAGGTGAGAGTTTACAATTCACTAGTTATTTAAATGAAGATATGCAACGATTAATGAATGACTCCTTAGTTTGAAGCTCGGCTATTGTTTTTCAAAACCTATCTATGAACGAAGACTTCATTAGTTCACTAAGAGTGAAAACTAATACTGAATATGTTATATATTTAAGGAGATGTTCGCACAAACGGGCATCTCTTTACCATTTTATAACACTATTAAAGTAATAAGTTTTTCTTAACAGCACGGTAACAGAAAAGAAAGTGATTGTAGGGTATAGTTGAGCAGAGGGTTATTTAGCTCAGTACCGCAAGTTAGGAATGACATTTTTTAACTTCTTTCAGCAAGTGTGTTGGTAGCGAAAGCGAAGCGTCAGCTACAAATGTATTTTGTACCGAAAGTGTAGCGACAGGTACAGAAGTCTCCCACCTCCTCTATAGGTGATGAGATGAATGCGATTTTAAGTCACTTTTCAGAGGGTGTGTAAATATCCGCTGAAAGAAGCCTCAGGCGGAAGTCAACCCCACGGTATGGTAACAGATGAAAAACGGAAACGTTTACCTGTAGATTTATCCAATTAGATATTGGTAATGGTGTAGGTTGCTATGTAGTAAAAAAAGGGTTTGCAGAAAAGGCATAATACATTCTATTATATATAGGGTAGATTTACGGCATTGCCCGTATCAATTATTTAATTTATTTCAGCAAATGTTTTCTGTACCTGAAAGCATAGCGACAGGTACAAATGAATTTACTTTTCGGCGGTTGGTCAAACACCCGCTGAAATAATATAAAGCCTCCGGCGGATGTCACTGAATCGGAAAGGAGTTCTTTGTGCAAGCACAAAGCCGATTCCGGACGCAATTATGCCGGGGCATAATTGATTGCTCGGAAGGAGGGGACAAGCATGATAGAGGAAAGAAAAGAAAAGGATGATGTGCAGTTCGACGAGGCACGTTTGCGAGAAATGCTCGAAGCACATGAAATTAACGCATTCCGCGATGAGTTTTTAGAGCTTCATCCATATGATCAGGCAACGTTTTATGAGAAGGTGGAGCCTGATATAAGGAAGATCATCTATTCGTTCTTGTCTCCGGCGGAAATGGCTGATATTTTTGAGGCAATCGAAATAGATGATGATGAATACACAGCGTATCTAGCTGAAATGGATCCGTCATATGGTGCAGAAATGCTTTCTCATATGTATGCAGATGATGCAGCAGACGTTTTAAATGAGTTGGATACGAAACAACGTGAAAGCTATTTAGGCATGATGGATGAGGAAACAGCTGAAGAGATTAATGAGTTATTAAGCTATGACGAAGGTACAGCTGGTTCTATCATGACGACTGAATATGTTGCGATACCAGAAAATTCTACAGTTCGTTCAGCGATGGCGATTTTACGGAAAGAAGCGCCAAATGCCGAAACTATTTATTATATTTTTGTCGTTGATGAAGCACATCGACTAACAGGCGTTATTTCGCTTCGTGATTTAATTATTGCTGATGAAGATACCCTTATACGTTCGATTATGAATGAACGTGTTGTGATGGTGCACGCAGGGGATGACCAAGAAGAGGTTGCTCAAATTATGAAGGACTATAACTTCTTAGCGACACCAGTTATTGACGATAAGGGAGAATTACTAGGGATTATTACAGTCGATGATATTATCGACGTTATTGATGAGGAAGCATCTGAGGATTACTCTAAATTAGCGGGTATTTCCGATATGGATAAATTTGATACAACCTCGTTCCAAGCGGCTAAGAAGCGTTTACCATGGCTTGTTATATTATTATTTTTAGGGATGTTGACTGCAAATTTGATGGGACAGTTTGAGGCAACGTTAGAACAGGTTGCGTTACTCGCAGTGTTTATCCCTCTCATTTCAGGTACTTCTGGAAATAGTGGAACACAGGCACTAGCGGTAGCTATTCGAGGAATTGCAACAGGAGATGTCGAAGAACATAGTAAGCTAAAATTACTTCTACGTGAAGCCGGTACAGGCTTAATGTCTGGAATTGTTTGTGGACTAATTGTGATCGGCATCGTTTATGTTTGGAAACAAGAGTTGGTTCTTGGAATGTTGGTGGGAGCAGCGCTATGTGGTTCTATTTTAGTAGCAACACTTGCAGGTTCTTTTATTCCACTACTAATGCATCGCATGAAGATTGACCCGGCTGTTGCATCAGGTCCATTTATTACAACATTAAATGATATTACAAGTATTTTAATTTACTTAGGTTTGGCAACAGTATTCTTAAGTCAGATAGGCTGAGAACCAAATATCTTCCTTTTGCATATTGTATGAAAAAAGGGAAGTGAGTAATGTGGGGCATGAGCCACGCTTGTTTATAAAGTCACCATCTTATTTTCTAAATATTTCTAAGATGCTACATGAACTTGAATTGGATGAAAGTACGTCAGTGTATACCAAGGACGGCTATTGCAATGAGCAAACTTTTGAAGAAAAAGAAGAAGTGGTTAAAAAAGCACAAATAGATCCGTATTTACTAAAGCAGCTTCAATTTTTAGAGAAGCCTTTTCGTCAAAAAGCTTATCAACCGTTACTTGTTTGTTTGAAGGATGGTAGAGAATTACGTGGTAGTGCATCTGAAGTACAGACCGATTCATTGATGCTTACTTCTTACGAATTAAAGACGCAAGAGATTATCTATTTTGAGGACATAGATCAAGTATTATGGCGAGGTAAACAATTACCGACCTTATGAAAAAAGTGTACAGCAGAGGATGCTGTACACTTTTTTTATGTGTAGTGTGTCAAAGGAGAAAAGATTAGTCACAAATTCCTAAGTCAACATCAGCAATACATTGTACAGCGCAGAAGCATGATAAATCTACAGTGATACAGCTCTCAGTTGAATTCCAATCATCTACTTTACATATTTTTTTCATATTGACACAGCAGCCATCTCGACTTAATAGATCTACTGTACTTTCGCTGGAGTCAAATGAACATAAAGGCTCTAAAACACGCAAAGTAGCGCAGCACTCATCAAACATATCTTCTACACGGAAAAATACTGATGTACATATACATGGATCTGCTGTTGGTGAACTGAAAAATGCTTTAAAAGGAGTACCGTCTTTCGTAATTAACATGAATACACGTGTATCTGCATGAGAGCGTGCAGGACTTACAATGCCTCCAAGTGGTTCTAAGAAACAGTTAGCTGTACATGGTTGACATTCATCTCTCACCGCTTGATTCTGAATGTCTAAAATAGCGCGTACTACGTCACAAACGCAGCCTGCTGAATGGATTGGTCCAATAGGATTTGTTGGCTTGCCACAACCCATATTGTCACCTCCTTTCCTTGTTACTACTTCTACAATATGTGCTTCTGAAAAATGGACTCGGGCTTTCGTATATATAGTTAAATGAATAGTTTTTTTATGTATGGAGAAACTTTAAAGAAAAGGAGGGTAAAACTTGAAGCTCTTAGGAATGATGTTACCTCTATTAGTCAGTTTATCGCTTTTAAGCGGTTGCGGTGAAAAAGAAAAAGTTATCGTCTACGGTTCACCCGAAAATGAAAAGGAAGTTGAAGCCGTTTTAAAAGAAGAGGATTATGTAGACAAAACAACGGTTATCCAATATGACAATAGTATGCTTGTGGCAGTGCAAATTAAACCATGGGATAAGTGGAAAAAGGCTAAATTAGAGAAAAAGTTGCAAAAGAAATTTGATGAAAAATATCCAAGCAAAGATGTTTTTGTCTCAGCTGATTATAAAATATTTTATGAAGCAAATAAAATAAAAAGGGAACAAGTTGAAGATAATAAACTGAAAGATAAAATTAAGAAATTGAAAAAGCTTGCAAAGGAGGAAACATAGTGGAAAAAGAACAATACCAGCAATTAGAGCAAAATGTCACGCCGAAACCGCCCTATTTTAAAAATGTTGCAAAGGCGTTTCTAGTAGGTGGACTTATTTGTACAATCGGACAGGCCGTATCCCTTTTTTATATAATTTTCTTTGATTTTACCGAAGCGACTGCCGGAAATCCAACAGTTGCAACAATGGTGTTTTTTGCTATGATTTTAACGGGTTTTGGCTTATATAAGAAGATTGGTCAATTTGCTGGAGCTGGATCAGCTGTACCTGTAACAGGGTTTGGTAATGCTGTTATTTCTGCTGCCATTGAGCATAGATCTGAAGGATTAGTACTTGGTGTCGGTGGGAATTTATTTAAATTAGCTGGATCAGTTGTATTATTTGGGGTTGTCTCCGCCTTTTTTGTTGCACTTATTAAATTCATTCTTGTGACGATAGGAGTGGTTTCATGGTAATTGTCTTTCAATCGAAGCCTTCCTTAATAGCAGGTGGTGTGGTAGCAGGTCCACTAGAGAAACGCAGTATATTTAGTCAATATTTTGATGCAAACTACGATGATGAACGTTGGCAAATGAAAACAAATGAACAAGGTCATCGAAAAATGGTTGAAGAAGCCTGTGAATTTGCCATGAAAAAAGCAGGCGTGAAAAAAACGGACATTGATTATTTTATGGGCGGCGATTTAGTTAATCAAATGACACCAACCAATTTTGCTGCCAGAGATTTGGACATTCCTTTTATCGGATTATTCTCAGCTTGTGCCACCTCCATATCTTCAATAATTGTCGCAAGCCTTTTGACAGAAGTAGGAGCCTCCAATTTTGCTCTAGCTGGTGCATCTAGTCAACACAATGCGGTTGAGCGACAATTCCGCTATCCAATCAATTATGGCTCGCAAAAGCCCCAAACTGCTCAATGGACAGTAACGGCTGCTGGATATGCTCTAATTGGTAAACATCATGAGGAATACCCTTCTATTGAAGCAGCAACTGTTGGAAAATCGGTTGATTACGGTATGGATGATCCATTTCACATGGGCGCAGCGATGGCACCCGCCGCT
Organism: Lysinibacillus xylanilyticus; assembly: GCF_001183605.1. GTDB lineage: Bacteria > Bacillota > Bacilli > Bacillales_A > Planococcaceae > Lysinibacillus > Lysinibacillus xylanilyticus. The sequence goes on from NZ_LFXJ01000010.1 coordinate 376,737, forward strand.
TTTCAGACGATTCAATCACATTTAGCACAGCGTAATCAAAAAATTTACCACTATGATTTAATTTTAACAGGTGATTTAGGTCAACTTGGCTTAAAACTTCTAAAAGGAATGTTTGTTGAAAGTGGCATAAAGAGTGAGGAGTTAACGCCTTTACGTGATGCAGGCGCGGAGTTTTATGGACAGGATGAAACATTCCAATCAGGTGCAAGTGGTGCAGGTTGCTCGGCAGCTGTTTTTTTAAGTTATGTGATCCAACAGATGCGAGCAGGTACTTTTAAGCGAGTACTTCTAGTGGCGACAGGAGCATTACTGTCTCCGCTTACGTTTCAACAGGGCGAAACAATTCCATGTACGGCACATGCAATTGAAATTACAATGAAATGAGGCAAAAATCATGGCTATGACATTTGTGTTTGCATTTTTTGTAGGAGGCATTATTTGCGCCATAGGTCAATTATTAATGGATTATGGTAAATTAACACCTGGACATACATTAAGTACTCTAGTTGTAGCTGGTGCAATTCTAGACGGAATGGGTTTGTATGAACCACTTATTAATTTTGCTGGTGCCGGTGCAACTGTCCCTATCACATCTTTTGGTAATTCCTTAACGCATGGTGCGCTTGCTGAGGCGGAAAGACATGGGCTTGTAGGTGTGTTAACTGGGATGTTTGAGGTGACAAGCTCAGGGATCAGTGCTGCTGTTGTTTTTGGCTTTATCGGAGCATTAATATTTAAACCTAAAGGAAATGTTGACTAGACGAATACCCCACCCATTTTTACAACGCTAACATATTATAGGTTGTAGAAGGGAGGGGTATTTTTATGGGATATCAAGGCTGGGGTGCGCATTCTTATGGAGGGCATGCTGATGGCTGCTACGGAGGAGACTATGGCGGTTATTATGGTGGTCACCACGACGGTTACTATGGCTGTGGACATGGTCATAGTTCGACTTTTATCTTAATTGTTGTCCTATTCATTCTTCTGATCATTGTCGGTGCTGCTTGCATATAATTTGATTAACTTCTTTCGGCAGAAGTCTCTCTCCTTTATAGATGGTGAGACGAATGCGGGTTTAGCTATTTTTCAGCGGATGTCTAAACATTTACTGAAAGAAGTTAAAGCCTCCGGCGGATGTTACGGAATCGGAAAGGAGTTCTTAGAGGATGTTAGCCTAAAATCATCGCATCCATGCGATAACGGCTAACTGACCTGCATCGGTAAAAACGCCACGTCCTGTGGCATTACCGAAATGACCGACATCGTGTCGGCCCTCGTGCAGGCCTAAGCATAAAGCCGATTCTGAACGCAATTATGCCGAGGCATAATTGATTGTGACAGTAGATAGAGGCTTTAGCTTTTATTCAGAGTGCTCCATTTTCTGAATAAAGTTTAAAGCCTTCACTAGTTGTCATATGTTTCATGCATAAGAACAATAGTGGTAATAAATTTGAATTTTAACTGATAGGAGGGGGAACATGAATCGCGGATTCTTTAATTCAATTGAACAAAAAACTGGGGTATCGATGGATGAAATTTTCGCATTAGCAAATGAAATTCAACATGCTGATTTTAAAAATGAAAAACAAGTAAGAAAAATCGTACGACGCGTAAGTAAAATGTCAAAGAGACAAATTACGCAAGAGCTTGAAGATCAGTTAGTACAATCTATTATTCAAGATGGTAATTCACTAGATCTAGATAAAATTACTAAAATGATGAAATAACATGAATCTACTATGCAAAGTAATATATCTAAAAGGTTGATTTAAATGGATTCTCATTTATAAATCAACCTTTAAAGCATTGTAGTGCAATAAAAAAGGGTGTTACGATATGCATCTGCATTCGTAACACCTTTTTGATCAATTATGTCTCGCATAATATCGTCCAGAATCGGCTTTGTGCTTGCACAAAGAACTAATTGAAAGAAGTTAAATCATTTTTTCCATAGCACGATGTGGGATACCAGCATCCATAAATTCAGGAGATGTTACCGTATAGCCAAGCTTTTCATAAAACGGAATAGCATAGCTTTGTGCATTAAGTTTTAGTTTTTTCTTATTGATTAAAATGGCGTACTTTTCCATTTCTTTCATTATTAAAGCACCTAGTTTTTTGCCACGTTGATCTTGTAAAATACAAACGCGTTCAATTTTTGCAGCATCGTCATCGATACTTCGTAAACGTGCAGCACCTACAGGGTCATTGTCTTCGTACATAATGAAATGAGTTGCAGATGCATCCTCAGCATCACATTCTAGATGAAGCGGCACACCTTGCTCTTCAACAAAAACTTGCTTGCGGACTGCAAACGCATCCTCATGTTCTTTTGTTGTTTCAACAATCTTAACGTTAAACAGATTACTCAGCTCCAGTCAATCGGAAAGTTTCATATGTTGTCCACGAGCCGTCTTCCAATTGATATAAAAGATGAATACGATCAATTGTATCTTTTTCGTCAACACCTGTCATACGTAATTGCCCAAAGATATCATCGTGCTCGGAATCTGTCATTTTTTGAGCAATAGTAATATGTGGTACAAATACGTGTTTTGACTCACCAAAAGGTACTTTTTCTTCTAGAACTTGGTGGAATGTTGTTAATTGTTCAGTTGGTTCAATACGGAAATAAATCGCATTTGTTGTTGGGAAAAATGAACTTATGCGTAATGCATGAATGTTTAAAGGTGCATATTTGGCAGCAAGCCCATCTAATTGTTTTACAACAGATTGAATATCTTCTTCTGTTGCATCGAAGCTGTCCTTTAATGTTATATGCGGAGTAATCTTCGCATAATGAGGATCGTAACGTTTGCGATAAGTATTCGCTAAATCTTGTAATTTTTTTGATGGAAATGCCACAATACCATACTTCATAGGCCATTACCTCCCGAAAATAAACAATTTTTTATTTAAGTATAACAGAAATTTCCGATTTCGTAATTTGAATCGTCTTAATTAATTAAAATTTTCAATTAATGCGCGGCGTAGATCAGGTTTCCAATATTTCCATGTATGATTCCCATCAAATTCTTCATAAAATGTAGAGAATCCTTTGTTTAACATGAGATTATGAAGCTCACGATTTGGTGTTAAAAAATCTTTAATTGTTTTATCCATCGTAACAACTTTATCTTCTTCTTTTCCGACAATATGATAAATGGAAATTGCACCTGGATCTTTAAAATTCTCAACAGCTTGCAAAACATCTTCATCAACATAAGGTGATTGTAAAATGACCTTGCCAAAAATACTTGGGTATTTTAATGCGGCCATTAAGGAAGCGGTTGCAGCCATTGAGTCACCAATGACCCCACGACTCATACCCATTTGATATGTTGCATATTCAGCGTCTAGATATGGCACAAGCTCATGTGCTAAAAAACGAAGATATGCTTCATGTTGCTCTCCACTTGGAATATATTTATGACGTCGATCCTTAATATCCTTATAAGGAACGAAGGCAATGATTAAATTTTCGATTTCATAGTCATCGATAAGTTCATCAGCAAGTTTTGTAATACCTCCAAGTTGGAAATAATCTTTTCCGTCTGATGCAATTAAAATATTATATTTATATAGTGGAGAATAATTTGCAGGAACATAAATATAGAGCTGTAATTCCTCCTGTAATGCTTCACTATAGAACTTTAAATCCTGTACAGTTCCCTTATCCAATGATGACACTCCTTCTCGTGTTTGTAACAAAATTGTACCATATACCCAAAGTAAAGGTATAATAGGTTGGGCTAGCACTATTCTAGCAATAAAATCGAAGTGAGGGATAGTTATGCATGATAAAAGTACTCGCGTACACTCTGATGAAGTAGCGAAAGCAGCCCAAGCTGCACTTATTCGTCGCGGTGTATCGCTAGAGGATATTGCTAAAATCGTTTATGAAATGCAAAAACCCTATAATGAAGGTTTAACTTTAGACCACTGTGTTCATTCTGTCGAACGTGTATTACGTAAGCGTGAAGTTCAACATGCTTTATTAGTAGGGATTGAATTAGATGAACTTGCAGAGAAAAAGTTATTATCGGCACCATTACAGCAAATAATAGAATCCGATGAGGGTTTATTTGGTGTGGATGAAACAATCGCACTTGGATCTGTATTTACATATGGTAGCATAGCGGTAACGACTTTCGGACACTTAGATAAGCAAAAAATAGGTATAATTAAGAAGTTGGATACAGAACCTGGCCATCATGTAAATACGTTTTTAGATGATTTAGTTGGCAGTATTGCAGCTTCTGCCGCTTCCCGTATTGCACATCGTATGCGTGACTTGGAAGAAGAAGGCGAGACATTTGCTGATATTGAGCCAGAAGAGCTAGGACCAAAACCAAAATCACATAATGAAATTTAATAGAGTATTACTATAGATAACAGAGCCTTCTTTAAGTATGTGAGGGCTCTGTTTTTTTAGTGTTGAAAAATAAATTTGATTTTCTCGATGTTATCAGCGATTATCGGCATTTTGGAGCGTCGAGCCGCTTTCTCCGCTAATGTTGCCGCTCCGCTTTCGCACAGATAAAACATTGTTGTTGCCGCTCCGCTTTCGCACAAATAAAACAATGTTGCTGAAGTTTCGTTTTCACTATAAATTAAAGTGACATGTTGTGTAAAAGTAGTTGATTGGAGTGGAGACTGAGCGGCTCATCGGACGCCCCCAGGAAGCTCTGCTCTGCGCGAAAGCGAAGCGTCAGCGGCAAAGCGCTCAGTCGGAACGGAAATCAACCTCTCGTTTTGCCGAAAAGCTAAACAGAACCTCCTCATATTATTGAGGAGGTTCTGCTTTTTAGTATGCTTAGCCAATTGTTTTGTAACGCACACACTTAATTTTAATAATTAATCTTTATAGGCTTTTAAATATTCTTTTACTTTTGCACTGTCTGCCTCAAGCTTTAATCCTGTATTAACTAGTGGTGAAACAGTGGATACAGCAGGTTTTTTATTGCCTTGATAGTAGCTAATAAATTCATCCTGATTAATTGAGTAAAGAATTGCTTTACGTAGGTCTGCTGAATCTGATACAGCGCGACCAGATGTATTCATTAGTAAATATGATACTGCGTTACTATCAGCAGTGTGTAACGTTAGTTTACTATCAGATTTTACAATGTCTAGCTTTGTTTCTGGTACTGACTGGAGAATATGAATTTCACCATTTCGTAATGCTGATAAAGCACTATCGATATCAGCGATAAAACGAACATTAACTTTTGCGATCTTCGGTTCATATTCACTACCTACACGATAAGCAGGATTTTTTACAAATTGTGCTTCATAATCATTTTTCTTCACAAGAATGTAAGGGCCACTTGCATAAAGATGGTTGTTGTATGCTGTGCCTTCCGTTACTGTAGTTTGATCACCATAGGCGATATCCTTATCGGGATTATAGCTTGCTACATCATATGTGTTAATGCTTGTTACTTGTTTTTCAGAAACGATACCACCAGATTGGTGTGCTAAATAATTTAACACTTGTGGGAATGGTGTTGGTGTTGTAATTTTAACAACTTGGTATGCTCCAGCTGTATTATTAACAGTCCCTTTATCTTTTGCTAATTGCGTTACGGAAGCAGGGAGGTGTTGAGATAATGCATCTAATACAGACTGATCAGAGCCCGCAACTTTTTTCTTTTGTAATTCAGCTAAGTCAGAAATGATTTCGACTGTTTCAATATTTTCATGAAGACTATATGTGCGATGGTCTGGTACTGATTTTGGATCTTTTGCACGATTTAATGAGAATACAACATCTTCTGCTGAAACTAATTCACCTGTATCAACAGCAGCACCGTCTTTTACAGCAGCGAAGTTAATATCATCACGTAAAATGAAATAATATTCTTGGTTACCTTCAGCGATAGCATGATTATAAGATAATGATCCATCAGAAACGACGTCGTCTGTATTTGTTAAGTTTACAAGTCGTACATACATATTAGTATTTAATGTATTAATAGAACCATCATTTCCTTTAATAGGATCAAGCGATGTTAACGAACTAATTGTTTGATGTAAAATCAATGGTTCAGTTGCATTTTTTGATGAGTCATTGAATTCAATACTTTCCCATACTTGCGCACGGGATTTTGGTAGATGTACTGTTTTGGGGTTTACTAATTCAGAGTAAATTCCTTGATATTTATTTGAAATATATAACGGTGCAATATAAGCTTGATCGAATACTAAGAGCTGTTCTAATTCTTTATATTTTGCAGCAGCTTCATCACCTGTTAATGTACTTGCTTCTTCGATGAGAGCATCTAATTTTGAATCAGATACAGTACTATAGTCACCGCCCGTTTTAAATAAACCACGAACAGCGTAGTCAGGGTTTCCTGTTACTGTTGTCCAGCTCGAAAGTGCTAAATCGTAATTGCCAGCTTCTTTTTGTGCTGAAAATGAACCATAATCAGGTTGAATATTTAGTTTAACATCAAAGCCATTTTTAACTAGCTGGTCACGAACAATATTCATGTCTTCCTCAGAAGCGGACATTCCTAATACTTCAATTGATTTTTTACCTTTACCTTTTGAATCATCTTTACTACCTTCTACTTCAGTTTTTGTTTGTACACAGCCTGCTAATGCTAATACTGCTATGAATAAGAATACAAGTAATCTTTTCATTTAAAAACCTCCATTATTAATTTGATTTTGGATCTAAAGCATCTCGCAACCCATCACCTAAGAAGTTAAAGGAGAGAACGAGAAGCATAATACAAAGACCTGGGAAAATAGCGACATAAGAATGTGTTTCCAGGTACGTACTACCAACCTTTAGAATATTGCCCCATTCAGGAATGTGTGGTTCAATTCCGAGCCCTAAAAAACTTAAACTACTTGTTGAAATCACAGCGCCACCAATGGTTAATGTTGCTTTGACAATCATCGGTGCTAACGAGTTAGGAACAATATGCTTAAAAATGATTGCAGCATCAGATGCTCCTAATGCTCTGGCTGATTCCACGAATTCGAAATTAGAGAGCTGCATTACATTTGCGCGCATAGTACGAGCATACGTTGGAATTGCTCCAACACTTAGTGCGATGATTAAATTAATGGTATTGGCACCAAACGCCGCGATAATAGCAATTGCTAGTAAAATTCCAGGAATGGCATATAAAATATCAAGACTTCGCATGATTAGGTTGTCGGTCGCTTTCCCGTAATAACCTGAAAAGGCTCCAAGTGTACCGCCGATTAATGCAGGTATAATCGTTGAGAAAAGTCCGACAATAAGCGATATTTGTGCACCAAAAACAATGCGAGAAAATAAATCACGTCCGTAATTATCGGTGCCAAGTGGATATTCTAACGAAGGCGTTTGTAACAATGCTCCATAGTTATTTTCAATAGCGAAGTCATAGTCAAATGTCCAAGAGCTCGTTACGGACAAAGAAAACATAAATACTATGAAAAATAACCCGAAGACGGCCATCGTATTGCGTAAAATCTTTTCCCAAATCCTTTGCCATTTTTCAATTGTAGATGGATTCGACTTTCGAGCTTTTTGAATAAGGCTATACCCTAGCAATGTTGCAAATAGATTGCCAGTCAAAGAGGCAATAAGCAGCAAAATGCCAGGAAACAGCATCCATTTCGGTGCGGCCTCGGAAGTTACAAATTTTGTACATAGAATTAACATCACGATATAAAAGATTGCAAGGAATAAGAAAAGCCCCATTGCTAGTAAAAACGTATCTGTGACATACGGTTTAAATAAGTTCAGTGCTGAAATACCGATAATAAAAAGCTGAGTGATGAATGCATAAGCTGCAAAAATATATTCAGCTGTCTTACTTTTTGACATAAGCAAAAAAGCAAAAGATGTGGAAAAAATATTACCTGAAACTATTGTCAATAACAGTGGATAACCGAGTAATCGAGTGCTTTTTCGTATGTCATTATGGCTTGCTAAATCCTGTTTAATTCGTAAAGTCAGGAAACCAACATAGGCTGTGGTAATTGCATAAATGACGAAAAAGATTAAGACGATTGGTCGCCAACTTTGAGTAGAGAAATTATAGCTATAAGCTAGAAATAATAAAGAAAACAGTAAGGAAAAGACAAATGTAAAATGTGCATTGACATATTCCTGTGTAATCTTCAAAAGTAGTTTGACATGTAAGCTGTTTTTCAATGGTGATCCCCCTTTAAGACTTCTTCATTTTCGAGCGAATGCGTGGATCGAAAAAGGCATACAAAATATCGATGAATAAATTAACTATCGAAATTGTAATAGCAATATAGACGACCCCACCAAGGATAGCCGGAATGTCCGGAATAAACTGCTTGTCAACAATATAGCTACCAATACCACTAATATTGAAAACTTTTTCTGTAACAGATGCTCCACCTAACATTCCACCAAAAAGAAGTCCAATCACTGTAATTATAGGAATCATGGCATTGCGAATAGCATGCTTTGAAATCACTTTAAATTCATTCAAGCCTTTAGCTCTCGCTGTAATAATGTAATCCTCATGTATCACCTCAAGCATACTGGATCTTGTCATACGGGCGATGGAAGCCGTAATGGATGTTCCTAAGACAATAACTGGCATTATTAAAGATAGCCAGTTTTGAGGATTGTATGTAGCTGGGAACCATTGTAGCTTTAATGCAAACGTTAAAATAAATATCAATCCTTGCCAAAAACTTGGAATGGATAATCCAATCAAGGCGATAAACATAAATGTATAGTCCAAATATGAATTCGGACGAACAGCTGATATAATGCCGACCGGAATAGCAATAGCGATAGCCATTAAAAGTGATAGGATAGCTATTTCAAGTGTGATAGGAAATTTGTTTACAATGCTATGCGTAATGTTTTCCTTTCCTGCAAAGGAAGTACCTAAATCGAATGTGAATAGGCCAGATAATGCATTCCATAACTGTGATAAATATGGCTGATCTAAACCATGAATATGATTAAAATTAGTTATTTGCTCAGGCGTTGCCGTAACACCAAGTAAGTTTCTTGCTGGATCGAATGGCGACAAATACAAAATTGTAAACACCAATGTCGCGACACCTACAATTACAATGAAACTTTGTAGTATTCGTTCAATGACATATTGTAGAAATGGATTCGCAAACAATATTAGGGCTACATAAAATAAAAAAGCCGGTAAAAAAGTAAGGACCACAAAGCTTTTATTTTTAAGTTGCTGACTAAAAAATTGTAAATAGGATGGATCTTCTAAACCATCCTTCGATAAATCTTGTTCTACTAACTGTTGAATTTTTGTTTCGGCTAGTTTCGAAGCAGTTTCCTGTAATTGTTTTTCTGACACACTTTCATGAAAGAATTTAGCTTTGGCTAATTCTTGCTCGGCAAATTTAACTTGCCATTTTGTGACCAAACCCTTTTCTTTGTAGTACTGACTTCGTTGCTCAAAAGTTTGTCGGTATTGGAGTGAATGCTTTCTTTTCCGATAAGATAAGTAGGTTAAAGGGTGTACTAAAATACTTAAAAGAAAGAATAGAGCATTGTAAGACTTATGGTGCATGAGCTTTTGATAAACTGAAAAAAAGAATACATGTTCCTTAGTTGAAGAACGAACTTTTGAAATAACCATGCATTTCCTCCAGACGTAAGTAAAATAATAGATTCTAAAGTGTGGATAAAACCACATCAGCACACGTAGTTGCCAACTCGTTTTTAGTTAGGTTCTATTGAATAGATTGCAAGAAGAAACGTTTAGTAGTTTATATTGTATAATTCCTATCAGTATTGTAAAGTATGGATTATACTTGTAATTAAGTCAATCACAAAATTTACAAAAGGATGGATCGAATGAGTGAAAAGCTTCTAGAAATCAGCGATCTTCATGTATCTTTTATTACGGGAGAGACAGAGTTTGAAGCCGTTAAAGGCGTTAATTTTCATGTAAATCAAGGTGAAACACTCGGAATTGTGGGGGAATCAGGTAGTGGTAAAAGTGTAACGGCTCGTTCAATTATGCGTCTATTACCATCACCACCTTCATATCTAAAGTCAGGAAATATTTTGTTTAAGGGCCAAGAGATTACTTCATTGAGCGAAAAACAAATGGAGGCAATCCGTGGGCAAGATATTAGTATGATTTTTCAAGATCCAATGACATCTACAAATCCAACTATTCGTATTGGTGAACAAGTGGCTGAAAGTTTAATAAAACATCAGTCAATGTCCAAAGCTGAGGCATATAAGCAAACAATAGAGTTATTAAAGCTTGTAGGCATTCGAAATGCAGAAGAACGATATAAACAATATCCGCATGAGTTTTCAGGAGGAATGCGTCAACGTGTTATGATCGCCATGGCACTTGCTTGTCATCCATCTTTACTAATCGCAGATGAACCGACTACAGCCCTTGATGTAACTATTCAAGCGCAAATCTTAAAATTAATGCGAGATATGCAAAAAAAGATGGGCACTTCAATCATATTAATTACACATGATTTAGGTGTTGTTGCTGGTATGTGCGATCGCGTTATTGTTATGAAGGAAGGAGAAATTGTTGAGCAAGGTACAACAGAGGAAATCTTTGAAAATGCACAACATCCTTATACTAAAAAACTATTAAATGCTTTACCAAAGCTCCATGAGAGAAAGCAGCCTAAACCAATTGCGAATGTACAGCTTGACATAGATAAAAATAAACCATTAATCGAAGTAACACATCTTTCAAAGGAATTCGCATTAGGGCATGGTCAGACAGTAAAGGCCGTCAATGATTTATCGTTCCATATATACCCAGGAGAAACGTTAGGTTTAGTAGGTGAATCAGGTTCAGGAAAATCAACGACAGGTCGAACTATTTTGCAGCTTCATCAGCCAACGCATGGGGAAGTCTTGTATCAAGGTATTCCAATTACAAGACTGACGAAAAAGCAGCTTAAAGCAATGAGACGTCATATGCAAATTATTTTCCAAGATCCATACTCTTCATTGAATCCTCGAAGAAAGATAATAGATATTATTGGGGAAGCACTAGATATTCATAAACTTGTTAAAACAAATGAAGAGCGTCAACAGCGTGTGGAGGAATTACTTGAACTTGTAGGCTTAAATAAAGAACATGCAATGCGCTATCCACATGAATTTTCAGGCGGACAACGACAACGTATTGGTATCGCAAGAGCTTTAGCAGTGGAGCCAAATTTTATTGTTTGTGATGAACCACTTTCAGCACTTGACGTTTCTATTCAAAAGCAGATTGTAGACTTGTTAATGGATTTACAGCAGCGTCTTGGATTGACCTACTTATTTATTGCACATGATTTGTCTATGGTTAAACATATTAGCGATCGTGTAGCTGTCATGTATAGTGGGAAAATTGTAGAGCTTGCAGAAAGTGAGGAGCTGTACTCTAATCCACAGCATCCATATACACAAGCTTTATTACACTCAATACCGATTCCAGATCCGGCAATAGAAAAGCAAAAATTTATGGATACCGAAAATAAGGACATACAAACACACTATGAGATAGAAAATAGTCAGCTTGTAGAAGTATCCCCAAATCATTGGGTGGCCATTGCAACTACATAGCTTGAATGTAGTAGCCCGATATTTTACAATAGAAACATCGTGAAACTTTTAAGGACTTTTGATGAGTTAAGGATTCTTTTAGAAGCTTCCTTAAAGTGTAATGAAGATGAATAGTTGTGAGGGACCTACTACATGAAAATGCAAGATATAAAAACGTTAATTACGAGTGGTACAATCATTATTGCTGTTGCATTGTATATGATTTTTGGCAGATCACCAGCCCAAGAAAAAGATACAACATCTACTGACCAGAATGGTGCTATTTCGATTGAACAGGTTGAAGAAAAAACAGGAAATAAACGCTTTGATATAGATTATATTAAAGCATATGATGGTGATACAATTCAGGCGACAATAAATGGCAAGAAACAAAAAATTCGCCTATTGATGGTAGATACACCAGAGATGAATTATAACAAAGGTGAAGCACAGCCTTATGCTAAAGATGCGAGAGATTATACGATTAAGTTGTTAGAACACGCCAAAAAGATTGAAGCGGTTTACGATGTTGGACCAGAAACAGATAACTACGATCGTTTATTAGCCTATGTCTTTATTGATGATGTAATGTTGCAAGAATCATTATTAAAAGAAGGTCTTGCAGCAGTGCGCTTTATCCATAAACCAAACAATACGTTTGAGGATGAATTTAGAGACATCCAGCAAGATGCAGAAAAAGAAAAGTTAAATATTTGGTCACATCAAAATTACTTCCAAAAAGATGGTTTCCATCCGGAAGTATTAAAATAGAAGATATTAATAAAGGGACTGTCCCAAAAGGTAATGAAAATGCCTTTTGAGGGCGGTCCTTTCTTAATTCAAAATATATAGTTGTAAATAAAGTGAAGCTTGTTGAATTTGTCAAAAGGCTTCAAGTGCGAAGCGTTATGGAAAAGTACATAATTTGAACCGAAACGCTTTCATAGATTATTTGATTCAAATGTTAAACAATCGTAGCCATAAAACAAAAAAGTCGATTCGATATTGTACTGTAAAGTGTACCCTATGTAAAAGACATTGGACATGGGGTCCCACCAACGAAACTCGAATTTCGACAGTGAAAAAGCCAATTTCCTGTAAGCTAAGGAAATTGGCTTTTTGTTATTTGTTTCATAAGGAAGTAGCGTCAAGAAACTGCATATTTACAATGTTAAGCAATTTTTTATAATAATTCATTCCACTACTTGTTATTTGGAGTGGAATTAAAAACATTCATTACTACCTCTGAGGCCTGTGCAATAAGCTCATCGTTATAAGTTGCATCCTGTTTATCGCGACTGGATAGTATTGCAATAACGATGGGTTCTCTGTTAGGCGGCCAAACAATCGCAATGTCATTGCGTGTTCCGTAACCTCCTCCGCCAGTTTTATCACCAACTTCCCACCCCTTGGGAACTCCTGCGCGGATTAAATTATCTCCAGTTGTATTTCTCTTTAACCAATCAACTAACATAGTTTGTTTCTCATGTGTTAATACTTCGCCGAGCGCGTATGCTTGAAGGTCATTAGCAAGTGCTTTTGGTGTACTAGTATCACGAGTTTCTCCTGGTACAGCTTCATTTAGGCCTGTCTCAATACGCTCAGCATTAGTTACTTGGTCACCAAGTTTTTTTAAAGATGTTTCGAATCCCTCAGGACCGCCCAGTTCCTTAAACAAAAGATTTCCAGCAGTATTGTCACTGTACCTGATTGCTGCTTCACTAATGTCTTTAAGAGTCATGCCTGTATCAACATATTTCTCTGTAATCGGTGAGTAGGTCACAAGATCATCACTAGTGTAGGTAACTATTTTGTTAAGTTCTTCTATAGAATTTTGTTGTAAAACTGCCCCAGCAGCCAGTGCTTTAAATGTGGATGTGTAAGCAAATCGCTCGTCTTCACGAAATTCCACGGTTTTTTTTGTTCCGGTGTCAATAGCATAGACCCCAAGTCTCGCGTCATATTTCTTCTCAAGTTGTTCAAATTTATCTATTGTAGTATTTTCCACTATATTTTCTGACGTTTGGTTTGGTTCTGTTTCTGATTGTTGTATAACCTGTTTGTTGTCATTCGAGCATCCTACAACCATAAGCATCAATCCGATCGGTGCTAGGATTTGAAAAAACCTTTTTTTGTTCACGATGTAAAACCTCCTAATTATTTTATTGGACTCTTAATGAATTGAAAAACAACCTTTTTCAAGGGGTTTACAAAGATTACGTTTGTAGTCCGATTACATCTGTAGTATAGTATTACATAAGTAATCAAATTAAGTCAACTCATTATTTTTTTTACCATTAAGCTCCAATAAATATGCTACCTGTTTTAAAAATGTAAAAATCTAAGAGAGTTGGTGTTGGAGGAAATGTTTTTAACGCATTTTATAATTGGCATATTGGTATCTTCATTTTCCGTTACTGTTATTCTACTTATACGAAAATGGTTTGGAAGACAACTAACAGCAAAATGGCACTATCATTTGTGGATATTTCTTTTTATCGCTTTAACACTTCCATTCATACCCACTCGTCTGTATAACTTTGGTTTTCTCTTTAGCCGTGAATATATGTATCAGACTACTGCTGTCAGCCCTAATACAGAAAAAAACGGAACTAATATGATGCAGGGCTTACACCTTATACAAGACTTTTCTGTATCTGTCAATCAGACAGATCTGACCTTACTTAATATGGGAGTAATGGGATTATGGATCTTAGGGTTGCTATTATTTACTTTTACAATGGTTCGTGGGTGGATCACACTTAGAAGGATAAAGAATTATTCTTCTACGTTTTCCAATCAAGAAGTTCTTGTGCTTTTCGAAGAATGCAAGAAAAGACTACAGATTAAAAAATCAATAAAGATTGTTATTTCGAAAAGAGTCCAATCTCCAATGATATTTGGACTTTTTCAAACATATATCGTCTTACCTTCTCAGCATGAAAACTGGATCAACTTGAAACATTACGAGCACATCTTTCTTCATGAATTGAATCACTATAAAAACAAGGATCTGCTGACAAATTACTTGATGTTGTTCTATCAAAGCATTTATTGGTTTAATCCCCTTGTTTGGCTTGCTTTTAGAGAAATGAGATTAGATCGGGAAATCGCATGTGATATATCTGTTTTACATTTACTAGATGATAATTCATTTAATGAATATGGAAATACAATCATTAATTTTGTAGATCTTTCGAAACGTTCAAGTAAGCTACCGTTAGTTACACAAATAAACGGTACGAAGAGTCAAATTAAAAAACGAATTGAACAAATTGCTGCCTATAAGCCTGGCGCAAAGAAATCAATAAGAAAAAGTGTCTTTATTTATGTTTTGGCCAGTATCATTTTGACAGTCCAATTACCTGTCATTTCCGCATTTTCGACGGAGAACGATCGATACTATTTTAATAATGACGGAACAATTTATGAGGATTTACATCAATTCTTTAATGGGTATGAAGGCAGCTTTGTTTTATATGATTCTAGTGCAAAACAATACCGTATTTATAATGATGAGAAAAGTACGTTGCGAGTATCACCTGATTCCACATATAAAATCTATAGTGCCCTATTTGCACTAGAATCAAATGTGATATCACCCGAAGAATCCACCCTTTCATGGGATGGGACGGAGTACCCCTATGATGCTTGGAATATGGATCAGGATGTCGCATCTGCTTTACAAAAATCTGTAAACTGGTATTTCCAAGAACTAGATCGTAGAAAAGGATTTGAAACCATACAATCAAATCTACAAGACATCAACTATGGAAACTCCAATGTATCTGGGGGATTAGATGAATTCTGGAACGAATCCTCATTAAAAATTTCTCCAGTCGAGCAAGTGCAACTACTGCAAGCCTTTTATAACAATCAGTTAGGATATAAGGAAATGAATATCCAGGCTGTGAAGGATGCACTATACTTAGAAAAGAATGAAGAAGCTCGCCTATCAGGAAAAACAGGTACAGGTACGGTGAATGGAAAAAACATCAATGGTTGGTTTATTGGGTATGTAGAGACGAAGAACAATACTTATTTCTTTGCTACCAATATACAAAATGAAGATGTTGCATCTGGAAGCAAGGCTATAGAAATTACTTTATCAATTTTAAAAGATTTAGGAATCTATTAAAGAAAATGGAGGAGATAATTGTGGAGAAAAACATTCCTAATATATCAGAATCGGAATGGGAAATCATGAATGTGCTTTGGGATAAAGCTCCTCAAACGGCGAATGACATCATACTTTCCTTACAGGAGAGAACTGATTGGAAGCCAAAAACCATACGCACTCTTCTCGATCGATTGGTTCAAAAAAATGTAGTAGGTGTCAATAAAAATTTACGAGTTTACACTTTTTACCCGCTCTATATACAGGAAGAGTGCCAGCGTGCAGAGGCCGAATCATTTATCAAGCGTATCTATGGAGGTACCTTGAAATCGATGCTTGCCCAATTCATTCAGGAAGATACTCTATCTAATGATGATATCAATGAGCTACGCTTAATTTTAGATAAAAAGTCTAAAAAGCAATAATATTTAAAAAAGCGATTTGGAATTTTAAACTGTACCCTATTAGATAGACACTTTGAAAAAAGTCTATCCTATAGGGTACTTTTGTTTATAATGAGAAAAAAGATGTTGGGGTAGAGTGAAATGACCAAAAGATATTTTACGAAAATGGAACAAGAACAACTAAAATGTAATCCAAATGTGCAAGCAGTTAGCGAGAAAGCGATCACATATACTGACGAATTTAAACGTCATTTTATTGCGGAAAATGAAAAAGGTAAATTCCCAAGAGAAATTTTTGAAAATGCGGGTTTAGATGTTGAATTAATCGGTATAAAACGAATCGAATCGAATCATAACCTACCATGAATCAGTGCCAGGAATAGGAGTCTTAATCTCTATTGGTATGATGATTATTGGGAGCATCATTGTATCACTCGTTATACTAGGTGCGAAGCGTTATGGAAAAGTCCATAATTTGAACCAAAACGCTTTCAAAAATTATTAGAATCAAATGTTAAACAATCGCAGCATAAAACAAAAAAGTCGATTCCATATTGTACTGGGAATTGACTTTTTAATTGCATAGAGTATGTTTTTCGGTTGAACCTCAAAAGACAGAATTTCAACGTTTTAATTATTTTCTAAATAACATCAACTAAAGTGCAGAAGGTACTTGGTTGTATTTAATTCTATTCCTAATATGTAATGCTAGACGAGTATATGAAACTCATCATTTGCTTATTTTGTATCTTTTGTCCACTCTGAAACTTTATCTTTATTGTCCTTAATCCATTTTTTTGCTGCCTCTTTAGGATCAGTACCTTCCATAATATCGAACATAACACTTTCAATATCTTCTGGAGTCCAGTGGAAGTTTTTAAGAACACTATACGCTCCCGGATTATCTTCTTTCAATCCTTTACGTGCAAATGTACCAATATATTCTTCGGCTCCGTATATACCTTTAGGGTCATCTAAATATTTTAAATCAAAAGCGTTAAATTTCCAGTGTGGAGACCAACCAGTTACTATGATTTCTTCATTTTTCGCAATGGCTTGAGTGAGGGCTGCTGTCATTGCGCCTCCTGATGAGGTAACTACATTCCAACCTTCAAGGTTACTATATTCTTTATAAGCATTTTCTGTAGTTGCTGTCATATTTGCTCCTGGGTCAATGCCAGTTATCGTTTTACCAGCTTCATCTGTTAAATCTTCGATAGAGTTTACATCCATATAACTAGGGACAACTAAGCCAATTTTTGCACCTGCAAGGTTTTCACCCAAATCTACTATTTTATCTTTGTACTTCTCAACTTGTGGGGCATGTGTTTGTGGTAACCAGGCTGACACCATACCATCAACCTCGCCCTTTGCAAGAGCTTCCCACATAATTCCATTATCTAGTGGTGTAAGTGTTACATCATATCCTAGATCCTCTAGAACTTGCCCTACTACGTTTGTAGAGGCGATTTCAGTATCCCATTCAACATAGGCTAAGTTTACTTCATTTTTTTCTTTATTTTTCGTGCCTCCATCATTTGAGCTACAAGCAGTTAATACTAACAGTAATGCAAAAGCCAATCCTATCTTCACTAAATTACCGAACTTCATAAAATCTCCCTCTCTTTATTACAGGATGAGATATATCTAAATATTAACAAGTAACAACTTAAAGTTATCAAAAGGTTGTTACTTTTGTCAAATCTGCTTGTTTATAAAATTGTAAATCTTAAAGGGAGATTTGAGATAGGACAAGTAAAAAAGTTCATGTTTAAGAGCCGTTGAATCTTTAATTTAAGGCTGTCGTAAGACTCACTTTAGATTTGAGAAAGGTAAATTCATTAATGTTTGAGTTGAACAGAAAATAAAAGACTTGAACGGAGATGATTTTTTCCTATGAATACATCCGCTATTGTACAAACACAGAATCTTACCAAAAAACATGGATCTATTAATTCAGTAAATAAAGTGGATCTTTATGTTCAGGAAGGAGAGATTTATGGGTTTTTGGGCCCGAATGGTGCTGGAAAAACAACTACGCTAAAAATGCTGCTTGGCCTCATCAAGCCTTCTGAAGGGACAATCAATATATTTGGGGAAAGTTTAAACAAACGTCGGTCAACCATTTTACAACGTACGGGATCCTTAATCGAATCACCTTCTTATTATGGGCATCTGACAGGACTCGAGAATATGAGGGTCATGCAACGACTAAGAAATGTACCAGATAAAAACATACATGAGGTACTTCGTATCGTACGTCTGGAAAATCAGAAGGACAAAAAAGCTGAACAATATTCTCTAGGAATGAAGCAACGATTAGGTATCGCAATGGCCTTGCTCGCCTTCCCGAAGCTACTGATTCTAGATGAACCAACGAACGGTCTTGATCCCGCAGGCATTGGTGAAATTCGAGAACTCATTAAATCATTGCCAGCACGCTATGGGATAACTGTATTGCTCTCTAGCCATATGCTCTCAGAGATCGACCAAATTGCTACTTCAGTAGGCATTATCAGCGATGGGAATCTACTGTTTCAAGGAAGTATGGAAAGTTTACGAAAAAAAGGTAGAAGCGCAATCCGTCTTAAAACCGGAGACAACACTAAAGCAGAGGAGTTGCTCCTCACGCAAGGCTATAGTCTAACAAAAGGCGGTAGCCGTCTTGAATTCGACAATCTTGCGGACAGAGAGGTCGCAGAAATAAATAGACTACTTGTAGAACATTACATTCCTGTCACTAGGATTGAAGAGCAAAAGAAAAGCTTGGAGGACATTTTCCTGGAGCTGACAGGGAAGGAGCGAAGCTTGTGATTAAAACATTAGGACTAGAATATTACAAAATACGTCGCAAAAAAATATGGCTCATGATTACATTATTTCTTGGCGTGGAGATGCTGTGGGCATTCATGTCTATTACCCGGTCCATAGCTAAAAATCCGGATCACGCTGTGTGGGAATCTATCGTTTTCAATATATCCTCTATGAATGGGCTTTTTATGCCAATTATTTCGGCCATTGTTGTCTCTCGTATTTGTGATATGGAGCATAAAGGGGCAACCTGGAAATTGCTTGTTGCTACTAATGTGAGACGCGGCAATCTCTACGCAGCGAAGTATATTTGTGCGAATAGTTTGCTCTTGTTTGGCATTCTTACACAGGCCGTAATGATGATTGTATTCGGATTGATGAAAGGTTTTCCTGGTACACCTCCTATAGAGATTCTACTCCAGTTTATTGTAGTTAACTTGCTGACGACTCTCGCTGTTACGGCTCTTCAGCAGTGGATTTCTTTAGCCATTAAAAACCAAACCTTTGCGCTGTGCCTAGGTATGTTAGGGGGCTTCGTCGGGATGACAGCAGGACTATTCCCGGGTGAAGCAAGACATATTTTTATTTGGTCGTATTATTTGGATCTCAGCCCGGTAACTTTTCATTACACGGGTTCTACAAGTCTCTATATAACACAGCCTGTAGGGGCAGGTATTGTATTGTTTGCACTAGCGATGACTGTTCTATTTTATATTGCCGGAAGCATCCATGTATCTCGGCAGGAAATTTGAGGTGAGAAGATGATGAAACAAAGTATTTCTGCTGAATTGCTCAAGTTGCGACATTCTCGTATTGGTCTTGTACTAGTTGTACTTCCCAGCATAAGTCTGATGATTGGATGTGCAAATTTTTATCTTAATCAAGGCGTTCTGGAAAATGGATGGTACAGCTTATGGACTCAAGTTTGCATATTTTACGGGGAGTTCTTCCTGCCTATTTTGATTGCCATCTGCTGTTCCTATGTATGTAGACTGGAGCATTTGAACCGAAATTGGAATATGATATTGACTTCTCCTGTATCGGTTGCGAGTGTTTTTTTTGCCAAATTGCTTGTAGTTAGCATATTAATTCTGTTCACACAAGCATTTTTTCTAGGGTTGTACTGGTTAGCGGGCACCTTGTTTTCCTTGCCAGGTCATTTTCCAGTAGAGACGATTGGCTGGTCCGTTCGTGGTTGGTATGCCACTTTATCCATTAGTGCTCTACAATTGGCCATATCGTTACGAATTCGTAGCTTTGCCACACCAATCGGTATTTGTCTTTGTGCAGTTTTTATCGGTTTGGGGATGTATACTGCTAATCTAGGTATATTTTTCCCGTTCTCACTCCTCACGATTGGCATGAGTGCCTTGAATCAAGATCAGCTGACTAATATACAGAATATTTTATTTTGGGTGGCGAATTTATTTTTCATCATTATTTTTGCATCGATATCTATTCGCCGCTTGAAGAAAAAAGATATTCTTTCATCCTAATTGTTTGGAGGAATTTTAGATGAAAAAAATATTGCTGATATTGGGACTTATCATTGTGCTTGTGGCATGCTTATTACTGTTCTTTTTTACCCCAGAGAAGTTGACACCTGAAAATCCTGCTGGAAAGACTATCTATTATACAGTGATAAACGATTCAGGAGTTCAAGATAATAATAAACGCCACGACTATGAGGTGACTGCCTATAGTAAGAAAGGAAAGGAAAAAAAGCTTGAGTTTTCAGCCGGGAAACAATTAAGAAAAGGAGCCTATGTTCAGCTGTATTACACACGTTTTCGGGGTGTAACTTATTGGGAAGAAGTTCCTTATGAGGAGTTGACAGTAACGGTTCAACAGAAGTATAAAAATAACGAAAAGAATAACGGCTGGAAATAGGAAAATACTGATAATCCTCCTATTCATGTATAATAAAAGTCAGGTGATGTAGCGTGGAAAATTTAAAAGATAAAAAAATATTAATTGTAGATGATGAACCAGAAATCAGAAAAATGATTGAAGGTTTTTTGAGAAAAGATGGTTTTTTCCGAATTTATAGTGCAACTGATTGCAGCTCGGCCCTGTCAATCTGCCAAACAGAAAAGCCGGATATAGCAATTCTTGATGTCATGCTACCTGATGACGATGGATTCTCACTTTTGTCTTCCATCAGACAATTCTCGGAAATGCCAGTCCTTTTTCTTTCGGCACGGGGCGAGGATGAAGATCGTTTACTTGGACTCGGGCTAGGGGCAGATGATTATATTGTGAAGCCGTTTTTACCGCGAGAACTAGTATTACGGCTTACGGCAATTCTGAAAAGGGTTTACTCCTCTCCTATTTCGGAGAAGTTGTCTGTTTTCCCACTTGGAGAACAGACAATTAATCTGGAAAGTGCAGTCGTATACAAGAATCAAAAGGAGCTACCATTGACGGCAAAGGAGCATGCTATTCTTGTGAAATTGTATGAAAATCAGGGGAGAATTGTTACAAGTGATGCCCTATGTCAGGCAGTTTGGGGAGACGACAGCTACGGTTATGAAAATACATTGATGGTACATATTAGGCGAGTTCGTGAAAAAATCGAGACGGATCCTTCCAAACCAATTTATCTTCTCACTGTTAGGGGTCTGGGATATAAACTGTTAGTGAAGGAGACAAAATAAGTGGAAGGAGTTAGTCGCATATTACGACGATTTGTTGCTGCCACTATCTTAATCTCAATATTTTTGCTTATTTTTAACTTCACAATGTTATGGGTGCTAGTGTTCACAGAAAATAATCAGTCTCCTTCCCCGGAAGACGTAGTGAAGCAAGTAGCGCAGGGTATAAAAAAGCAGGGCGACAACTATCAATTGAACGAGCATACTGCTGAGCTTCTACAAAAAAATAATGCATGGACTATGTTAATCGGTGAAGATGGTCGTGTGCAATGGGGCTATCATTTACCTAATGATGTTCCGCAATCGTATAGTCTAGTCGAAGTAGCCAAGCTTTCACGATATTATCTTATGGAATATCCTGTTTATACTTGGGAGCATCAAGATGGTCTTATTGTGGTAGGATATCCAAAGAAAAGCCACTGGAAGTATCAATTTGATTATCTTTCAGAATGGGTAGGGTCTCTCCCTTTGAGACTTATACTGTTGCTGATTTCTAACGTAGTACTTGCTTTGCTGATATCTATCATGATTGGAACAAGACTTATAAGAAAGGTGCGTCCGCTTGTAGACGGGGTTCATAATCTTGCTAAGGAAGAAGTGGTTCAGCTGGACTCCAAAGGAATATTTGGTGATTTGGCAATGAGTATTAATTCCACGTCTACTATGCTTCAACATAAAACGGACGCTTTGAAGCTACGCGATGAGGCACGCTCCAACTGGATTGCTGGAATTTCTCATGATATTCGGACACCGCTCTCCCTAGTTCTCGGCTATGCAAGTGACATGGAGGAAAATTCAGACTTACCAGAGGAGCAGAGACATCAAGCTGGCATTATCCGGCGTCAAGGCGAGAAGCTACGTTCACTTGTAAGTGATCTGAATTTGGTCTCGATGCTTGAGTATGAAATGCAACCTTTACATTTGAAGAACATCCGACTATCGGTTTTGGCGAGACAAGTTGCCACTGATTTTTTTAATAGCGGAATAGATGAGCGCTATTCTATTGATTTAAAACTGGGCGCTGAAGCAGCACAAATCATGGGTGACGAGAAATTGCTATTTAGAGCAATTAACAATCTTATTCAAAACAGTATGCATCACAACTCAGAGGGATGCGAAATCATACTGGAAACCACCTTATCTAAGGAAGGCTCCAAGTATCGATTTATCGTAACGGATAATGGTCTAGGTATCCCACAAGAACAATTAAAGGATATTACCGAGCTACCTTATTCACCAAAGAGAAAGGGAACTATCAAGCAAGGGCACGGTCTGGGGCTTCCAATGGTGGCAAGGATTACGAAGGCGCACAATGGTCGCCTAATTCTTGAAAGTGGTGTAGATCAAAGTGGTCTAAAAGTTATTATGGAATTTCCTGTGAATCAACAAAGTGTAGAAAATTAGGAAGAAATAAAAGGAAAATAAAATACTTAAGAGAGTTTAAACGAGGCATTAGTTATAAAAACTAATGTCTTTTTTCATAGAATAATTTATCCCATATTATCTGTACGTAACCCTCACTGGTTAATGTTGCACTTTATCTTTTGTAGAAGGCTACCGCAAGTAATGGCTAGCAAGTGTTTTGTATTCAATATATCGCTGGATTTAAGGGGAAGGAATGAGCCGTGGTTGAAGTTATGGTGCTGATTTTGATGAAACTCAAAATTGCAAGAAAAAAGATTATCAAAATTTGCTCGAAAACTAACAAATTTTGATTTTTTTAATTTTATAGGTGATGCTATAGTTTCAAATGTAAAATATTAAAATATTGATTTTCTTGATTAATACAGTAAGGAGATTTTGTAGTAAATGAAAAAAGTTAGCTTACTATTGACTGTTATACTTTTGATAGTATCTTAACTATCATTGTAATCTATCTACTTATGAATACAGTGATAGTGAAGGGGATTATATAATAGAGAGTTTGAGTGGCAGTGTTGCCATTGTACGATTAAGGATGAATCAAGGATATTGTTATTCCTACTGAGATAGAAGGTCAGCCAATTTTAGAAATAGAGGACAGAGCGTGTTAGGGAGATGCTATCACAAGCTTGAGTGTTATAAAGGTTGGAATCCACATCAAGCGTTAAGAAAATTGAAGATTCAATATGAACTTAATACGTAGACAATTTACAGCGTTCATATACAGAGCGCTTGATTTATAAGTCTAACCATGAAGGGAGATGTTTCGAAATTTGATACATCTCTTTTTCTATTTTAGATATGTATACCACCGTTTGTATTTTACATCTAACCTTGTGAAAGACTGTGGCATTGAGAACGATAGAAATTCTGTAGATGGTCTAGTTTAAAGATGAAAAATTAGAATTGAATATCCCTAAAAGATAGATATTTTGAATGGATTTATAGGATTATCAAGTTTTGCACGGAAACGAACAAAAAGTGATTTTGTTTGTTTAAAAATGCCTGTTATAGTGTAAATATCCTTAAAAACTAGAGGAATTATTCACAGTTTCTCAAAATGAGTGAATTTGATGAAAATAAGATGCATTTGTTGTTTAAAAGGGAATTTATATATTCATTAACATCTGCTTTATTAGCAACAATTATTATCTAGAGTAGTTATAAAGTATCGAAAATAATGCTTTTTAATGTTTAGTGTCGTAAAAAACGGGAATAGAATGTATTGATAAGAATTATATAAGCTTATCTAACTTCAAATAAAGGGTTTATTAGTGTGACACAGCTGGGGTTTACCGGTGGAGACATTGAGGTGTTTTTATGTATAATTTTTTGGATCGTTTACCTTTGCAAAAAGTGAATGTACTACATCATATTTACAAAGAACAGAGACTATTTTCAAGTTTAGAGTTATCTCAAATGATGGATTTGTCTGAAAGAACAATTTTAAAAATAGTAGATGAGATAGCAATTGATTTAGAATTTATTACCGAATCTGCTGTTATCCAAAAAGAAGAGCTTAAGTATTTTCAATTAATTTATAAAGATAATTTTTCTATGAAGACTATAGAAAGATATTATTTACAAAACTCCTTAACATATAAAGCTTTTGATGAGATGTTTTACAATAAATTTTTTGATATTAACATGTTTGTTTTGGATAATTTCACTAGCCCTGCATCCGTATATCGACGAATAAAAAAAGTTAAGCCTTTGTTAGATCAATTTTACTTGAAGTATACATCTTATGCGGAAGTCAGTCTTGAAGGGACAGAAAAGCAATTTCGTTATTTTTATTTCTTGTTCTACTGGAATTCATGTTGGGGAGAGGAATGGCCATTTGCTCTAGTTGCAAGAGAAGAAATAATTGAATTAATGGAGTATGTAGATATAGCCTATTCCGAACAACTTTTATATTGGCTGGCTACTTGCTTAACACGCGCAAAACTAGGTTGCTTAATTGAATATAATCCAATGTATGCAAACTTTACGAAATATCATCATAACTATGAGCAATTATCGAAAAAAATTAAGTTTATATTTAAGGAATTTACTGATTTAACAGATGAAGAAATTGAATTAGAAACAATGTTTTCATTCTCCATTATTAGTTGTATGCGACATTATCAGAAGAAAGATAGTGCAGTAAGTTTATTGATGAACTTTGCACAGCACCATAATCAGGAATTGTTTATACAAGCAACTTTATATTGGATGGAAATATTTATAGAGCATTTTTCAGTTACTTTAGATGTAGAAGTATATGGGGCACTCTTTGTAAACTTACTGCATCTTCATTATTTTATTTTAACCTTTTCTGGTCCAGCTAATTTATTCAAAGAAGATCTTTATAAAAAGCGGTTAGAAATGCATGAAAGTGCTCAAATAGAAATCATGAATCAGTTTTACGATCGGCTATTGGAAAATGAGGCGTTCGCGATCGTATTTAAACGCAAAGAAATATTAATTGGTCGATATCATAAATTATTAAAACAAACAATTGATTTTGTAAATAGAGATACCATTAAAATAAAAATATATTCAATGATTAATGATGTTCCTTATCTATTCAGTCAAATAAAACGTCTTTTTGTCCATGTTGAGTTATGTTCTGGAGATGAAGAGGCAGAACTAATTATAACAGATCGCCTATACTTAAATATTTACAAAGACTTAGAAGATATATTTGTATGGAATACAGTTCCGCAAAAAGGCGATTATGAAAGGTTATCAATAAGATTACATGAAATCTATTTTAATAAGTATCAACAGCCAAATAAGCTACTATTGAAAACTTTATTAAGTGAAGTTTAAAGAAATTAATCGGTATTTTGGGGATGAGTTTTGCTAATGATTAAATTATTGATGGGGGTGGTCTAAATGTGTAAAAATACACCAAATGAATTATCGTATTATTTGAAATTGGGTGATGCTGTTGTAATCGTTGATGAAGATCAAATAATTATCGATGTAAATCAACAATATGAAGCAATCACCGGCTATAAAAGAGAATTTCTTATCGGATTACCACTAGAGTGTTTAAAATCAAGTGTAACGCCATTTGTTATGTATAAATCGTTAAAAAGTACATTAAAAAAAGGAAAGCCATGGTCTGGGACAATGGTTAATGTCAACAAATCATTAGAGCTAAGATACTCATTTATAACGATTACGCCAATTGAAATAAAAGGAATTATTTATTATGTAGGAGTTATGCGCTTAGCAGAACAACTATTAATAGATGAAGTAAATCAGCACAAAATAGATCAAAAGGAGTTATTTAAGTTGTTAGCTCTGTCAAGTGAAATGCGCGATGTGAATATAGCAGAACATCTTTTAAATGTGCAAAACTTAGTTGAGGAATTCTTGCTAAACCTCTTTGAAGATAGAACTTATAATTTATCGTTAGAGTATGTTAGTAAAATTATTGAATACAGTGTTTTGCATGACATTGGAAAATCGGGAATACCGGAATCAATCCTGTATAAAACTGGGCCACTAACAGTCTATGAGAAAAAAATTATCGAGATGCATCCTCTTATGGGTGTAGATGTATTGAATAAACTAGCTGATGAAATGAACAATAAAGTTTTTGATGACAAAAAAATAGCTGAAAATATTATTAAACACCATCATGAAAACTGGGATGGAACAGGATATCCAATGGGGTTAAAAGGAGAAGAAATTCCTTTTGAAGCGAGAGTAATATCTATAGTAGATGTTTATGACGCTTTAGTTAGGAATAGAGCTTATAAAAAAGCTTGGACAAAAGAAGAGGCCCTTTCTTATTTAAATGAACAGAAGGGGATTAAGTTTGAACCTAATTTAGTAGAAGTGTTTATCGAAAAGGTTATTCATAAAAATAGTATTTTTCTATAAGTCCAAAACTATGAGTTATAGGGGAAACTACAATAATTTATTTCCATATTTAATCTTTTTTGTTAAAAATGACTATACCGAAAATCGGAAGGCTGAGTGACTCCTTAGGGATCAGAGCCACGGACCCCTGGGAAAGCGCACAGTCGGAACAGAAATTAACCCCCATGTTATGGTGATGAGCTTAAAAAATTATATGAGTAGGACAATTGAAAATGTATCAAATGTTGCTATAGAGTCATCTGATCAGTCAAATGATATGGCGAAGAGTATTTCAGAAACATTGCAAGCTATACAGCATGTCGCAGAGTCATCCGTGGAAACTGCAAATATTGCTGAAAAGATTTCCAAACAATTGAATAAGTTCAAGCTATAAGATAACAGTGCCCGCGGGTAAAAGACGAAAAAACGTTAGAAATTTTGAGTCTTCCGCGGGTTTAAGTATGTGAAATAGTCATTGAATCAAGGGCAACTTCAATTTCTCTACGATTAACTCCGTTCAAAACATAGATGAACAAAAATTTTTTCCCTTCATATCCTATGTGAGAATGGATTTTACGTTATTGAGGAGGAAAAGAATGCATTGGATAGCCATCATTCTTATTGGGATAGCTGCCAACTTAGATAATTTAGGGATTGGTCTCGCCTATGGTATTAAGCGAGTGAAAATACCCGTATTATCCAATGCGGTTATAGCTCTAATTTCAATGATCGTCACATACGCTGCAGTAACAGCTGGAAGCGTAGTTATTAATTTTATCTCTCCAGATTTCGCAAATTTAATAGGAAGTCTTTTACTGTGTGCTATTGGGATATGGACTTTATTATCTAGTCGCTTTTCTAAACAAGGAATATTGGGGAATCCCGAAGTATTTGACGAGGATAAAAATTATATAATTTCAATTCGAGAAGCAATGACGCTCGGCTTTGTCTTATCTGCCAACTGTTTAGCTGGAGGAATAGCACTTGGAGCCAATGGTATTTCTGCGATCTGGACAGTTATTTCTATCGGTATTTTTTCGTTTATAACAGTAGGTGCTGGCGTTCATTTTGGAGCCTTGCTTACCAAGACTTTTATCGGAAAACACTCAACTGCTATTTCAGGGTGGTTACTTATTCTAATAGCGATCATTGAAATAGTTTCTTAAAAACACTAGATGTCTAGTTAAGATGAATAAATAGAAAGAGTCTTTTAAAAATATAGGAAATATCACATGTTATTTACGTGGTATTTCTTTTTCTTATGGTAATTTTGACATATTGAGGACGAATTTGGTTTTGTTGTTGACATACACTGGCATTAACGATTATTCTTGGTAATAGAAGTATAATTGAGAATGATTTTCGTTTTCAATAAAATACTTTCAATATTTTTTCAGAGGAGGCGTGCAACACATGAAGAAAATAATAATGTTCGTCATGCTTGTAACTTTGTTTGTATGTAACTTTGCGTTACCACAAGCATCTGCTCAACTAGCTGACGGCACACATTCGATAAAATATCAGGTCAATAAACCTGAGAGCAACTCTGCATCCATTGCAAATGATTATTTTATAAAACCAGCAAAGGTCACATTGAAAAATGGAACAGCTACTGTTCAAATCACATTAAAAAATAGTGCATGGATCACAAAGTTCCAACCACCTGGTGGAGCAACTGTAGTAAGTGAAGATAAAGCAACAGATACTCGTACTGTACAATTTACTGTTAAAGATTTAACGAATCCAGTTGTGACTTCTATGAAAATTGATATTGACGATATTAATTATCATCATGAATACAGCGTCTCACTAGTATTTGATGCAGCATCTGAAGGAAGCACAGCAATAACAAAAACATCAGATTCGAAAACTACTAATGCTCCAACAAACTCTTCTGAAAGTCATGTGCCGAATCCACAAACAAGTGATGTAACACCATATTTATTCATTGTGGCATTAGTGGGATCAGCATTTTTACTTTATAGAAAAAAACTACAAACAAAAACGGAGGGTCAATAATGGCTAAAAAACAACAATCACGCGCAACAAAAATAGTACTAGCTTCATTGCTAGCAGCATCACTTTCAGCACCATCATTTGCATCTGCAAAGGTAACTGAAGTAACGACTACAAATACTGAAGTAAAAGCAGAGGTCACGAAATCAGAGAATACTAGCACTATTGTTGATTTCCAAATCTTTAAGCCTGGTACAACAGAACCCCAACCTGCAATTAGCTCTCATCTTGTAACACAAGGCACAATCGTTGAAAAGGATGGGAAATTTGAGGCGAAATTAACGATAGCAGCAAAATCTGCCCCAATGATTGCAGGTTTACAAACAAAGCAAGGTGATAAGTTTGTAAATGCTACTGAAGTGAAAAATGCAGATGGAACAATTACATACAGTTTCCCAGTGGTAGCTGGTGAAGTATTACAAGCAAAAATTCACGTTGTCGTAGCTTCAGCTAATATGGACAAGTGGTATGATTTTGATTTAAAAGCAGTAGAAAATAAGGAAGCAACTACTACAGAAGAAAAAGGGAAATCTGAAGAAGTTAAAGTAAATGAAGTGGCTGTCACTGTATACAAAAACGGTACTTCTGAAGAATCTATTATGAAGCAATATATTAAACCAAAAGTAGACGTATCAGTAGTAGATGGTAAAAACATAGTTACTATGACATTCCCTCAAGGTCAATATGTTAAAGGATTCACAGTGGAGGGAAAAGAAGCAACTTTAGTAAGTAAAGACGATAAAACCAATACTAGTAAGTACTCATTTGAAGTAGCAGACTTAAAAAAACTAGTGAATGCTCAGTTGCATATTGTTGTGAATGAGCCAGACAAAGGCGTAAACTATGACTCGAATCACCAAGTGCAATTTAGCTTTGCTGTGGAAGGCACAGTGAAACCAGTTGTGAATCCATTTAAAGATATTAGTAATGATGCTAATAAAGAAGCAATCTTAGCATTATACAGTAAGGGAATTGTTAAAGGGCAAGATAATTTTAAACCAAATGACAATATTACACGTTCTCAATTTGCGTTAATGATTGCTCGTTCATTAAATTTATCTTCTACAAAAGATGTTGGGTTTAAAGATACAGCGAAACTTGACGCAGAAAGTGTCCAAGCAATCAATGCTTTAGCTGATGCTGGGATTGTGATGAAAGCTGAGAACTTTAATCCAAATGGAACACTTACTCGACAACAAGGTGCAGTGATGATTTACCGTACAATAGCGCATGTTGCAGGAAAAGAAATGAACTATGGTGATCCAAGTCTACCTTATTATGCTGATGGAGCAACTGTCACAAGTGAAGAAGCAAGAAAAGCCTTTGCGTTTCTATATGCTGGTAAAATCATGACTGGATCTGTAGATGTTAAAGGTAAAACTGTTATTAATGCAAGCAGCCCATTGAAACGCACACAAATGGCAAAAATTTTAAACGGCTCATTACAATACATGAATAAATAGTACGGTTACAGCAACTTCCTTTCTCGCCTATTAGAGGAAGGAAGTTCTGTGCTCTTAACTTCTTTCAGCAAGTGTTTTATGTAACGAAAGTGAAACGGCAGTTACAAGTGTTTATGTAACGAAAGTGAAACGGCAGTTACAAGTGTTTATGTAACGAAAGTGAAACGGCAGTTACAAGTGTTTTATGTAACGAAAGTGAAACGGCAGTTACAAGTGTTTTATGTAACGAAAGTGAAACGGCAGTTACAAGTGTTTTGGTGCGAAAGCGAAGTGACAGGTACAGTAGTCACACCTCTATGATGGTGTGATGAATGCGGTTTCAAGTGACTTTTCAGCGGGTGTCCAAACATTCGCTGAAATAGAGGAACTCAGTCTAAGAACGCCACGTCCTGTGGCAATTTATCTGTGCGAAAGCGTAGCGGCAGCAACAACAACGACTGAGTGACCAACATCGTGTTGCTGCCGCTGCGTTAGCACTACGCTTTCGCGCAAAAAACATCTGTTGGCCCAAAGCCTCCGGCGGATGTCATGGAATCGGAAAGGAGTTAATACAGGCTAACTAACCCGCATCACGCAGGCCTTAGCACAAAGCCGATTCCGGACGCAATTATGCCGAGGCATAATTGATAGATATTGGAGGGATTTACACAGTGAATAGAAAAATATGTCGAGTATTCATTTTTAGTATTATCTTACTGATGTCTTTTTCTCCATTTGCTACGTTTAAGGCAAAAGCTGAAGAGTCTGTATTAAAAAATGGGAGCTATCAAGTTGAACTAAGTTTTTCATCTCTAGATGGAGTAAAAGACAACATTTTTAGCGAATTGGCGACAATTGATGTAAAGAACGGTCAGTATAGATTAAATTTAGCTATAAATAAGCCATTGAGTATAAGAGATATACATATCGAACAGTTGAAAAATGAGCTTTCGTTAAGCGATCAGACTGAAAATTTAGTTCAATTTGATGTCAAGGATTTACATCAGCCTATTATCATAAAAGGCGAGATGGCACTTTCATCCTCCCAGGAATATTTCTTTTTTTCACAGGAGCTTCAATTACAGTTAACAACCATTTCAACAATTGTGCCAAAGGATGAGGAAGCTATTCCAGAAAACGAAATCAAAGAATCTACTTCAGAAGAAATCTATGATAAGGAATGGTCAATGAATTACATATTGTTAGTAGATGGAAAAAACGAACAATCCATTATGAATACATATGTAAATCCTGTTGCAAAAATAAAAGAAAAAAACGGCAAATATTATGCCCATATGACAATTTTAAAATCTATTTGGATAACAAGCTTAACTATAGATCAACAAGGTAAACAGGTAGAGCCAAAACTCATTTCACTTGTAGACAATGTTCGAATTATCGAATTTGAAATTCAGAATTTTGAACAGCCAATACGAATGTGGGTGAAGGTAGATATTCCTGAGATTTCTTATCATCATGAATATTTCGTAAATCTAAAATTTGATCAACAGCAGGTAGCAAAGTTTTTAAATAAGCCTGCCGTAACGGCACCCTCTAAGCAAGTAGCGAATGAAAAGCCACCTGTAATTGTTAAAGAAGAAGTGAAAAAGGCGCCGGTGGTAGCACAGCATCAAACGGTGGTAAAACCCAATCAGATGTCACGGCCATTACCATCATTTCGAACAACGTTAACTGTGCCAGAGGAGGAGCAGTTAGCATTTGATCGTACACTTGACGCACCTGTTGAGGATGCTGTTAAAGATGAAGCCAAAGAATCTGATGTTAAAGAGGAATCTACTGAAAAAGTAGTAAAGAATTCTAAAGTCGATCAGCAGCTTTTTCAGCTGAATGTCATAAAGATAGTATTGCTTGTAGTAATCTGTCTTTTGTCGGGCTGGTTGCTCGTTCGTCGTATCAGAAATTCCAAAAAAGATGTGACTGAACAAAAATAAGTAGGAGATGACTTTATGCAAAAGAACTGGAAATGTTGGCTGCTTATGATGGCGCTTATGTCATTACTTTTAGTAGTTGCTGGCTGTAACGATGGTGATAAGCGAGAAGAAAAAGAGACATCTGCTGAAGAGCAATTAAGTAAAACTGCTGAAGAGAATGAACAACGTATTATTGCAGGTACAGTTGTTATTGCAGAAATTTTAGATAAGCTTGATATAGATGCTATAGCAGTACCTGAAACAGAAAAAACATTAGCAAAACGCTTTGATGGTCTCCCTACTATTGGCAATGCAATGGAGCCGGATATGGAGAT
This sequence comes from Lysinibacillus xylanilyticus, assembly GCF_001183605.1. GTDB lineage: Bacteria > Bacillota > Bacilli > Bacillales_A > Planococcaceae > Lysinibacillus > Lysinibacillus xylanilyticus. The sequence continues at coordinate 409,275 of NZ_LFXJ01000010.1, forward strand.
TGTTAAATCATTAAATCCAACAGATGTGTTATCAGTGTCAACGTTAGAATATGACTTACAGGACAAATTTGAGCAGTTGAAAATTCCAGTTGATTTTTTAAACTTTCAAAGTGTGGATGCCATGCTTTCCGAAATTAGAACCCTCGGTGAGCGTTATGATCGCGTAGCACAAGCCGATGAGTTAGTGAATGGCTTGCAAAAAAATATTGATGCTGTACAAACAGTAGCTGGTAACAAGAAGGGACCTCGTGTACTAATTTTACTTGGCATTCCAGGTAGTTATTTAGTTGCAACTGAAAACTCTTATGCAGGTGATCTTGTGAAACGGGCAGGCGGTATTAATGTAATGGAAGGGCAGGATGCTGAATATTTGTCTTCTAATACTGAGTATCTGCACAACAGTAACCCTGATATAATTTTACGTTTATCGCATGGTATGCCAGACGAAGTTGTAAAAATGTTTGACGAGGAATTTAAAACGAATGATATTTGGAAACATTTTGACGCAGTAAAAAATGGTAAAGTGTATGATTTAGAGGAAGAATTGTTCGGTACTACAGCGTCCTTAAAAGTGCCGCAAGCTTTAGGACGGCTAATGGAAATCTTTTATCGTTAATAGTCAGTAGAAATGTCGCTCATATCGCAAGCATTGTCTTGCTATAGAGCGATCTTCTATTTAGTAGGGAATCACGTGGGGTGTGAAATGTACAAATAACATGATGGAATCTGAAAAGAAAAAGGAAGTCTAAGATGACAAACAAAATTGTAAGCTTTTCTATTGTAATTGTATTATTACTAGTTTCAGCAGTTTATGCAGCAACTACAGGTAGCATTAAAATGGGGTTCTTTGAATTTATTGGTGCATTATTTGATAAAGGAAATAGTCAAATGGATGCTATCCGCGACTTGAGATTTCCAAGAATCATTGTTGCGCTATTTGCTGGTGCAGCACTTTCTGTTTCAGGGGTCCTATTACAATCTGTGATGCGTAACCCGTTAGCTGATGCAGGTGTTATTGGTATATCTTCAGGAGCGGCATTTGTACAGCTCTTTATTATTTCTTTCTTTCCAACATTATTTTTTTTGACACCTGTATTAGCATTTATTGGTGGGGCATCTGCCTGCGCCCTCGTCTTTGCATTGTCATGGAAGTCGGGCTTAAGTCCTTTGAAGCTAATTTTAGTCGGAATTGCTATTAATGCAATGTTCACTGGGTTAACAGAGGCTTTCATTAGTTTAGGCGGCTCATTGAGTACTTCAGCTACTGGCGTTGTAGATTCAAACTTAACGATGCGTACATGGAAGGATGTATCAACAATTGTTACTTATGGTTCTGTCGGATTAATAGCTGCCTTTGCGTTATATAGCTGGTGTAATCTCCTAGTATTACAAGACAAAACAGCGAAAAGTCTAGGTTTTCAAGTAGCTCGTGCTCGTCTATTAATAGCTGCTGTTGCGGTATTATTATCGGCTGTTTCTGTTGTCGTAGCGGGAGTTATCTCGTTCGTTGGTCTGTTAGTGCCACATATTTCTCGTCGTTTAGTTGGGCACGATCATAAGGTGCTCATACCTTTTACAGCTTTAGCTGGAGCATTATTAATATTAGTGGCAGATACTATTGGTCGCACAATTGCTACACCGCTTGAAATACCAGCTTCAACCATTATGGCGATTATCGGTGGACCATTCTTAATATTCCTATTACGAAAAGAGTGAGAAGACATGGAAATACAAGATATTATCGTATCACATGATAATACTCGAAATCATTTAGACGGTGTATCGACGATAATTAAGAAGGGAAAAATCACAACGATTATCGGTCCAAACGGCTGCGGAAAATCAACATTATTAAGTGTTATGTCCCGCAATAATAGACCGATATCGGGGAATATATCATTAGAAAATAAGGATTTGATGCACTACAAGCCAAAAGAGTTTGCAAAAAAATTAGCAGTTGTCTATCAACAAAATGATGTACCAAAGGATTTAACAATAGAAAAATTGGTGAGCTTTGGACGTTTACCGTATCATACAATGCTAAAAAGAAATGATGATGAAGATACCAAAGCTATTGAATGGGCACTTGCTTGTACGAACTTACTAGAAAAACGAAATACCGATTTAGAGGCTTTATCAGGTGGAGAACGTCAGCGTGTGTGGATTGCTATGGCGTTAGCCCAGCAATCTGAAATTTTATGTTTGGATGAGCCGACAACATATTTGGATATTTATTATCAAATTGAGTTATTGGAGCTTGTAAAATCATTAAATGAGGGGCATGGCTTAACAATCGTTATGGTGCTTCACGATATAAATCAGGCGATTCGCTATAGCGATCAAATTATTTTGATGAAAGCAGGACAAATAATAGCTGAGGGAGCACCCCGCAACGTCATTACAAGGGAAGTAATTAAAGAAGTCTATGGAGTTGAAGCCGTTTTCAATGAGGACGAGTTGCTTGGATTTTACATGGTCCCTCTTGGAATATAAATAGGTGATATGATGAAAAAATGGACATCTAAGTTTTTAACATTTGTATATTTAGCTATATTCTTATACTCAGGCTTTTCATTAGCCAAGTACTTATACACGTACTATGAGACTTCAAAATCGCTGGAAGAAGTACAAACGATTTATCAATCAACTTTGACTACTCTAGAAGATGAAGCGGTGGAAACCTCATCAACGCCTTTTACGATCCGTCCACAATTCAATGATTTACTATCTGTCAATAACAATATTGTTGGATGGATTTCTACAGACGGGACAAAGCTCAATAATCCAATCCTACAAGCTGAAAATAATGATTTTTATTTAAATCATAATTTTAAAGACCGAGAAAGCCGTGCAGGTAGTGTATTTATGGATTATCGTAATGATGTGCAGGATATAAACCGAAATACTATTTTGTACGGCCATGCCATGAAGAATAATACGATGTTTGGGAGTCTAAAAAATTACTTAAATCAGCAATATGTAGACGAACATCCTATCATTTATTTAGACACACTGTATGAAAGCTATGACGTTGAAGTCTTTGCTGCTTATGAAACTACAATTGATTTTTATTATATTGAAACAGAATTTAAGAGCAACGATACTTTCCTGAAATTTTTGGACGAGATTCAAGCACACTCTGCAATCGAAATGAATGTAGAGATTGGGCCAGAAGACAAAATTCTTACACTATCCACTTGTAAGGATTCTGTCATGAGTGACGACCATCGTTTTGTAGTGCAAGGTAAATTAGTGAAACGCTAATAGATAAGTGGTTTCCCATTTCAATGGGGAGCTGCTTTTTTATTAGCAAAATGCTTAGCAGGAAGAAGTTAAAAATCTTTTTATAAATAACTTGACGTAAGTAAATTATTAATATATAGTAGGTTACAGAAAGTAATTGATTACTTTTCGTAACTACGTTTAACTAGGATGTACAAAAGAAGTAACTACAAATGTGTAACCCTTAAAATATTGGGGACATAATTTATGTAGTTGCTTCATATTATAAAATATATCTCGAAATCGAGATAAAATCAACTTCATTGGAGGAATTTATAATGGCAAAATGGAACATTGATTTAGGACACTCAGCAATTAACTTTCAAGTAAAACACATGATGGTTTCAAAAGTAAAAGGTGTATTCGATACTTATTCAGCAGATATTGAAGCGGCAGATCTTGCAGATTTAACAACAGCAAACATTAGCCTTACAATTGATCCAGCTAGCATTAATACACGTAGTGAAGATCGTGATAATCACTTAAAAGCAGCAGATTTCTTCGATGCTGAAAAATATCCGACAATTACATTCAAGTCAACAAACATTGCAAAAAAATCAGATGATGAATATGCGATTACAGGTGATTTAACAATTAAAGACGTAACAAAATCAGTAACATTTGATACTGAATTTAATGGTAAAGGTACGAATCCATGGGGCCAAGAAGTTTATGGCTTTGAATCTACAACATCAATCAATCGTGAAGATTTTGGCTTAACTTGGAATGCTGCATTGGAAACTGGCGGTGTTCTAGTTGGGAAAGACATCAAAATTACAGTTGAACTGGAAGTAAACCCAGCTTAATTTTGTAAAAAGTGCTCGAATTATATCGGGCACTGAAAAACTTACGTTTTCATAAAAGCGAACCTTTTTCAGATAAAAATAAGGCACTTCTTGTTCAGTTTTGAACAGGAAGTGCCTTATTTCTGTCTCTATTCCTTATTCATTTTCGTTTAGTAGCTTTAATATCCGTTTCAAATTGACGGCGAATATCGTTGTAGCACCTTGAATTTCCATGCCAAATAGACCCGCAGTCGATGCCGTATCGTACCCGTGTCCGTTTTTTAATTCACTATTCTTCGCTTCTACTTTGTAGCGATTTGCGGCTAATTGCTTAAAAGCTTCCGTATTTTGAAATGCCTCTTGTTCGGCATGTGCATCCGACTTAATTGTGACAGAATACGTTTTACTTTTTGCGCCTTCTTTATAACAGCCCTCTCTCATTGGACATACTTTACATTTTTCAATATCAAAATAATATGTCTGACTTTGACTCATACTCGTTCCTTTTTTACCCGTACGTGCTTTTCTTGTCGCGAGATGACCGGCCTTACAAACAAACATTCCAGCATCTTTATTAAACTCAAACTTGTCTTCTTCTTTTCGTGGTCCTTGTGTAAGAATAGGGTTCAACTTTGCCACAAGTGCGATTTTCTCTTCTTTAGTATATTCGATGTTTGCCTTTTCAGAGTAAGCTGCGTCTCCAATAACTGTATTAATTTTCATACCTGCTTGTGTGCTTTTTTCAATTAACTCTTGAAGATATTTCCCATCGTTTTTTTCACCTGTTGTAATGACAGCCGCTGTAATAATACGTTCATCACTCAACGCGATATGTGTCTTGTACCCGAAGAAAGAAGATTCCGACGTCTTATGCCCTTTTCGCGCATCCGCATCAGAAGAGTAATTTAGATGTTCTTGAAAATCTTCTGCGACTTCTTTTAAAACATTCAGCTTTTCCTTGACAGCTGGCATTTGTGCAATTTGTGGTTCCTTTTCAATGACTGAAATAACTTCCTTACAGTAAGCTAATTCATCCTTTACTTCGTTAGAAGTGGTCTTTGCGGGGAATTTGTCTTTCATCGATTCGTCAATTTTGTAGACAGCTTTTCGAGCGTGTTTTGATTTCTCTTGTAAAAATTCTTTAGGTGTTTTTTGGTTGTAACGTGCTTTTGTATGTGTGGCATCCACAATAATCGTTTGACTGTTGATGATTTTTTTCTCCAATGCGATCTCAACTGTTTTCCCAATGAGCATGTCTAATAAGCTTACGTCTTGGAGACGAAGCCGACGAAATTTTGTAAGCGAACTTGAATCAATGACTGGATCTTCTGGCGCCATATCCAAGAAATATTTGAATGACATATCGTACTTTGAACGCTCTACAAGATCGACGTCTGATACATCATAAATCGCTTTTAATAATAAGTACTTAAACATGCGAATTGGAGGAATGGCATTACGTCCATTGTCTAAACAATATTTTGTTTTTAACTCTTCTAAAATGAATGAAAAATCAACAAGTTCATTGATTTGGCGAAGTATATTATCTTTTGGTACAACAATATCGTAGATCGCCATATATGGACTTAAATTAAGGGTTTCTTGATTTGAAATCATCGGGGGCACCACCTGCACATTAATTCTTTCATTATAAAGGAAAGCGAGACTAAAATAATAGTGTGATACATTGCGTTGTTTGGAGAAGCATCGCTTGACTCCTGCGGGAAAGCGAGACAGACGAGACCCCGCACGAAGCGAAGCGTAGGAGGAGGCTCGGCGCTCGCCCGCGGAAAGCGAGCGGAATGCTTCGGAAAACAACAGTAGAGTCACAGTGCCAAATGAAAAAAGCGAGGTATTCAACGATTTAATCGTTGAATACCTCGCAATGTAAGAAGATATGGACTTTTTCAGTGACCTCAATTATATCGGGCACTTTTTTTTATAAATAAAAAAAACGTTGCCCCAAAAAACATAACAAATAGGTTGCTTGCATAATTTTAGTAATTACTGCATATAAAACATCATATTGTTTTTGGGGGCGATGGGATGAATGTATTAGTGACAGGCGGCTATGGTTTTATTGGTAGTGCAGTGGCGAGGCGTTTTTTTAAAGAGGGTGCAAATGTTTATATTATTGATAATTTAAGTACCGGTCATTTACGCAATGTCGACTTTGAGCATAAATCTTATCTTTTGAATGTAGAAGATGAAGTTTGTGAGCATCTCTTTAAAGAAACATCATTTGATGTAGTAATCCATTGTGCAGCGCAAACGAGTGTTCAAAAATCGGTGCAAGAGCCAGTGAAAGATGTTTTAACTAATATTGTAGGGCTTAGTCAGATGCTCTTCTTATCGTCAAAATATAAGGTAAAGCATTTCGTTTTTGCCTCGTCAGCAGCTGTTTATGGAGATAGTCACTATCCTCCATTAGAAGAAACAGATGTTAGTGAACCGATTTCGATGTATGGATTAAACAAGAGTATTGGTGAGACATACTGTGAAAAATGGCAAAGGGATTATCATTTACCAACATTAATTTACAGGTTTGCTAATGTATTCGGTCCAAGGCAATGTATGCGGGGGGAAGCTGCGGTTATTCCTAGCATGCTAAGAAGCAGTATTGAAGGAAAGGCATTTACAATTTATGGAGATGGAGAGCAAACAAGAGATTTCATATATGTAGATGACATTGCAGATGCTATTTATGCTGGTGTACAGGCTAGATTACAGGGCATTTATAACGTATCAACAAATGAGGCATGGTCGATTCATCAAGTCATTTTATTATTACAGCATTTAAATCATCCTTTAGAAATTCAATATGCCCCTGCTAGAGAAGGGGATATTGAACATTCATTTTTAAATAATGAAAAGTTGGCGAAAGCAATAGGATGGAGACCAAAAACTACTTTTGCGGAAGGCATAGAGCGTACATTGCAAGCATTACAAAATGAAAAGATAGTGGAGATTTAACTTAACAACGCCAAGGAGATTAGGAACCTTGGCGTTGAATTTTTAATTACATATCGGATTCTTTATTTGAAATTTCTTGAAAGCCCCGTTTACAAATCTATAAAAATAGATATAATGAATTTTATGGAACCTTCACAAATCTATAAAGCATTATCAAACGATACAAGACGTCAAATATTATTATGGTTAAAGAATCCAGAGGAATTTTTTGATGAAAAACTTTATTTACAACAAGGAATTAGTTTTCAAGTTGGAGTATGTGTAAGAGATATTCAATCGAAAGCAGGACTAGCTCAATCGGTTATCTCAAATTATTTATTAACTATGCAACAAGCTGGATTATTACAATCCGAACGTATTGGAAAGTGGACTTATTATCGTCGGAATGAGAAAACAATACAAGAATTTCGAGAGTACGTTCAAAAAGAATTATAAATAGAAAGGAGGATTTCTTTTTTTTGGTTCAATACATCTAATTATACAGATATATAGAATTATATATATTCTGAATAGTTATGATTTCGCATCTATCAATATTTGTCACAATGCTCAACAATTAAATCAATTTAAGATTGGAGATTTTTATTAATGCGAAAAGTAAATCCTTTACTTATTTTTATACTAGCAATAGGTGTATTTGGAATTATTACAACAGAGATGAGTATTGTCGGAGTATTACCACAAATCGCTCGGAAATTTGAGATTTCAACCGCACAATCAGGTTTATTAGTAAGTATTTTTGCTCTAGTTGTTGCTATCTCTGGGCCATTTTTAATATTACTTGTGTCTGGGATTAATCGTAAGCTACTTTTATTAACAACAATATTTATATTTGCTATTTCTAATATTTTTTATGCTTATACGACACATTTTGAAGTTATGCTTATTTTTCGTATTATACCTGCTGCACTTCACCCTCTATTCTTTTCAATAGCTCTTGTAACTGCAGCTAATCTTGTCCCTCCAGAAAAAAGCGGTCGAGCAGTTTCTAAAGTTTTCTTGGGAGTTACGGTTGGCTTTGCTTTAGGTGTACCATTAACTTCTTATCTTGCAGAACAGTTTTCATTAGAAATTGCTTTCTTGTTTGGAGCGATTGTAAATGCTGTAGCCTTTATAGGAATATTAATTTTGCTTCCTTCTATGCCTGTTAAAGAAAAAATGTCTTTTGGCAAGCAAGTCGGTATATTACGAAAAACTGAGTTATGGTTAAATATAGGAACTGTTATATTTATTTTTGCAGCTATGTTTTCGGTATACAGTTATTTTGCTGAATACCTTGCAAAAGTCACTCACATGAATGGCTCATCGATTAGTATTATGTTGCTAATATTTGGTGTAATTATGATTTTAGGTAATTTTTTATTTGGATTTCTTTTGCAAAAAAACATGTTGAAAACTGTAATTTTATTTCCGGTATTATATTTATTCGTTTACTTATTCGTTTATTATTTAGGTTCTTATTTCGTTCCAATGATTTTTATGGTATTCATTTGGGGAATCGTACATTCTGGCGGTTTAATCGTTAGTCAGGCATGGTTAATAAGTGAAGCTAAAGAAGCCCCTGAATTTGGTAATAGCTTATTTGTTTCATTTTCAAATCTTGGAATTACTTTAGGAACATCCTTTGGGGGTTGGTTTATTTCTCAATTAGGAATTCAACAACTTATTTGGAGTGGCTTTATTTTTTCACTACTTTCTTTAGTATTGATATTAATAAAAATAAAACTTTTCAACTCTAGTATTCCATCGCCATCAAATTAAATGTGTTGTCTGTTCCAGAAAAACGAGAAACTTTAACTTCTTTCAGCAAATGTCTTTTATAGCGTAAGTGAAACGGCAGTTACAAATGTCTTATGACCGAAATAGAGGAACTCAGACAAAACACGTTGCTGACGCTACGCTTTCGCGCAAAAAACATTTGCTGCTGACGCTACGTTAGCACTACGCTTTCGCGCAAAAAACATCTGTTGGCCCAAAGCCTTCGGAGCAATTACGCCAAGGCGAAATTTATAGATTCACTCTGAATTTAATTAGTATTATTCTGAGTAATATGTCTTTTTTTGCGACTATAGTATAATAATTGTTTAAAGGAATGCTGCGGAATTGAACGGAGGCTTACAAATGCTGGTAGATTTCAGAGTGAAAAATTGCTTAAGTTATAAAGATGAAACGCTATTTTCGATGGTGGCGGGAAGCCGAATTCGAAAATTAAAGGACACACATACGATGAAATTTGACTCGTTTCGCCTTGTAAAAAGTGCTTTTATTTTCGGACCAAATGGAAGTGGAAAATCGAACTTATTCACTGCTATTAAAATTTTACGTTCTTTATTGTTTAACTTTGAAAATCTTAATAATGTTAAACAACTACGATTGCCCTACCAACCGTTTAAACTAGGGGGTCGGCAAGAACAACCGACAGAATTTATGATTTCGTTATTATTAGATGGGGTGCTGTACGATTATGAGGTACAGTATAATGCATCTCAGGTTCTTTACGAAGGCCTAACTAAAACGACAAAGTCCATGAAAGTTCAAATCTTTACTAGACAATGGGATGGGACAGAATATTTGTATGAAACTGCCCAAAGCACAGCGCTAGAATTGACAAAATATACGCGTAATAATACAGCTTTCTTATCAGTATTAAATGTCTTTAATGACCCAGATGCTACGAAAATATTTGATTGGTTTTTACATAAAATACTGTTTTTAGATGAAGCAAATCGGTTATCAAGTCATCCACTTATTCGTAAACTTGAAGAGGAGCCCTTTAAAAAAGAGGTTATAAAGTTACTAAAGATTGCAGACTTTTCTATTCAAGATGTGACGGCAAGACGCGTTGAGCGAAGAGCGAAAAATACTATTGGCTATGATTTTGACACTCCAGAGGTTATTCAAGAGGTAGATATCGATTTGCACTATTTATCGTTCGATGAAGCAGGTGCGCCGACCGGGACAGAAACGATCAATTGGACGATGGATTCAAAGGGGACAGTCCGTATGCTACATTTAGCATGTGTTATGGTCGATGCATACAATAAAGGGAAGACGATTTTTATAGATGAATTTGATACAGCATTTCATGTGTCCATCTGCGAATTTTTAATGGCCATTATGAACAGCAAGCGTAACGTTACGAATCAATTTGTTGTTACAAGTCATGCAATTGATTTATTAGATCAGCCACTACGTTCCGATCAAATATGGTTTGTAAATAAAAGCTTTAAAAATGAATCCGAGTTATACTCCTTATTTGATTTTGCGGATTTACAGAAGAAACGTGGGGATATTTCCTATGCCAAGCGTTACTTAAAAGGAGAATTTGGGGCTACACCGGTTATTAATGAATATTTATCAGATCAATATTTAACTTCTTTCAGCGGGAATTCAAACACCCGCTGAAATAGAGGAACTCAGTCTAGGAACGCCACGTCCTGTGGCAACGACTGAGTGACCAACTTCGTGTTGGCCTAAAGCCTCCGGCGGATGTCACGGAATCGGAAAGGAATTCTTTGTGCAGGCACAAAGCCGATTCCGGACGCAATTATGCCGAGGCATAATTGATCTTCTGCTTTCAGCGGGAATCCAAACACCCGCTGAAATTGAGGAACTCAGTCTAAGAACGCCACGTCCTGTGGCAATTTATCTGTGCGAAAGCGAAGCGACAGCAGCCATTAAGCAGAGATATATTTGATAGGAAGTGGGGGGTGTTTGAGCAGTGAGAGTGCGTCAACAAGGGAATCGAACACTGCGTAAAACAGTTTTAATTTATTGTGAAGGTGAAACCGAACGCATTTATTTTGAGCAAATGCGTATTTTAAAGCGCTCAAAAATGGTAAGCGTCAAAATAAAAAACGTCAAGCGTTCGGCTATTAAGCTAGCTCAGCATGCCTATCGAGATTCAAGCTACCAATATTTTGATGAAGTTTGGATTGTTTTTGATAAGGATGATTTAACTGAAAAGCAATTAGAGGAAGTTAATGACTTTTGTGAGGAGAATAATATTCATATTGCCTATTCAAATGAAGCATTCGAATTATGGCTATTGTTGCATTTTGAAGAAGTCGATCTATCTGAAAAGTATCCTCGAGCTGTATTAAATGACAAGATGGAGCAGCATCTTGGGGTAACACGTTATTTTCGTCATAAAGCGGATGAGTCAGTTATTGCACCTATCGCACTTCGACATGAGGTCGCTATTAAAAATTGCACAGATATGATGGCACTTCGTAAGACGGAAAGCCGTGACAATCCCTATTGCAACATACATGAAATGATACAATACATATTTTAACTTCTTTCAGCAATATAACAATTATTAAAAGTACGACATATATTAAGTTGATCGGAGTGGAACTTTTTCAATGCGACGATTACTAAGATTTATTTATCTTCCACTCAAGAATATAGATAAATAAATTTTTTGTATTGGGGAATAAATAACCTTAAAAGCCATGACAATTGAACTGTACATATGACACGTCCTTAAACCAATAAATGATAGAAAAGTGTATGTTGTATTTTTTTGACTATCTACCTTGCCTTTTCTTTCTAAACACATTACAATGAAATTAAGTTAATATACTAGGTTTGAGCGATTGAGAGACCATTAAAAACATATGTACTTTTGTACATGTGCTTTTAATGGTCTCTTTTTTTCGCTTTAAATAAGGAGGAATTTCATTATGAGCACAGCTTCAGCAATACAACGTCAACAAACGATTGTAGAATTAGAAAGTAAAGAATACGATTTATTGGTTATCGGTGGTGGGATTACAGGTTGTGGTATCGCACTGGATGCAATTGCTCGTGGACTATCTGTAGCGTTAGTTGAAATGCAAGACTTCGCGGCCGGTACTTCTAGTCGTTCGACAAAATTAGTGCACGGTGGACTTCGTTATTTAAAACAATTTGAAATAAAAGAGGTTGCAGATTTAGGAAAAGAGCGTGCAATCGTTTATGAAAATGGACCGCATGTAACAACTCCTGTATGGATGCTACTGCCATTCCATACAGGTGGCACATTCGGTAAATTCTCAACGAATATTGGCTTACGTGTCTATGATTTTTTAGCAGGGGTTAAACGTTCTGAGCGTCGATATATGTTAAATGCTGCAAAAACAATGGAAAAAGAACCTTTGGTCAAAGGTGAGGACTTACGCGGCGGTGGTGTATATGTAGAATATCGTACAGATGATGCACGTCTGACAGTCGAAGTTGCCAAAGCTGCCATCGAAAAAGGCGCAACACTCATTAATTATACAAAGGCAGAAAACTTTTTATACAATGACCAAAAGAAAATTAATGGAATTGTAGCGCAAGATTTGATTGCCCATAATACGTTTAATATTCGTGCGAAAAAAGTCGTAAATGCTGCTGGTCCATGGGTAGATGAGGTTCGGAATATCGAAGGGAAACAAAATGGTAAGCACTTAATTTTATCAAAAGGTGTGCACATCGTTTTTGATGAATCTAAATTCCCATTACGTCAAGCTGTCTATTTTGATACACCTGATGGTCGTATGGTGTTTGCGATTCCTCGAAATGGGAAAACGTATGTTGGAACGACAGATACATTTTACGAAGGCGATGCCCGAGAAATGAATATCCATCAAGAAGATCGTGATTATATTATGAAAGCAATTCATTACATGTTCCCAAAAGTTAACGTCACTGATGCAGATATCGAATCAAGCTGGGCAGGTGTTCGTCCATTAATTCATGAGGAAGGTAAAGATCCATCTGAAATTTCTCGTAAGGACGAAGTATGGGAATCTGCTTCAGGACTTGTAACAATCGCTGGCGGTAAATTAACAGGTTACCGTAAAATGGCTGAAACGGTTTTAAATATGATTACGCAAGATTTAGAACAACGATTTGGCATTACATCAAAACCATGTCATACAAAGAATATTCATATATCTGGTGGAGATGTTGGGGGCTCCCAAAACTTACATGCTTTCGTGTCAAAACGAACAAAAATGGGTGTTAATATTGGATTATCAGAAGAGGAAGCGAAACATTTAGCACATCATTATGGTTCTAATGTGGATACTGTTTTTGAATATGCTAAAGAAAAACATCCTGTTTTACCACAAGGGCTATATGCTCAGCTACTGTATGGTATTCATCAGGAAATGGTTGTTCATCCAAACGACTTTATGATTCGTCGTACAGCGTATATGTTCTTTAATATCGCTCTTGTGAAGCAATATAAAGACGCGATATTAGATGAAATGGCAAAACAATTACATTGGTCTGTTGAACAACGTACGCAATATGAAAAAGATTTAAATTTAGAAATAACAAGAGCTACCACTGCATTATAATAAAAAGGAAGGTCGTCTTAAAGGCGACCTCACTTTTTAACTTCTTTCAGTGGATGTTTTTTGTACCGAAAGCGTAGCGACAGCAACACGGTTTTCTTTCTGTGCGAAAGCGTAGCGACAGCAACAACAACACACGACTGAGTGACCAACATCACGTTGGCCTAAAGCCTCCGGCGGATGTTATGGAAATCGAAAAGGAGTGCTTAAAGGATGTTAGCCTAAAATCATTGCACCCACGCGATAACGGTTAACTGACCTGCATCGGTAAAAATGCCAAGTCCTGTGGCATTACCGAAATGACCGACATCGTGTCGGCCCTCATACAGGCCGAAGCACAAAGTCCGATTCTAGACACAATTATGCCGAGGCATAATTGATATAAAGGGGAAATCAAATGAATTTCAATGATCAACAAATTATTCCCGCTGCACGTACAATTAAGCAATTTGATGAAATATTAAATAGTCGATTCGAATACATTGTTCTATTAGAAGTCCATATTAGTTCGCTCATGTCAATAAAACGAGAAGCAGATCGAAACGGTAAAAAATTAATTATTCATGCAGATTTAATTCATGGCTTAAAAACGGATAATTTTGCAGCAGATTTTTTATGTAATGATATCCGTCCAGCAGGTATAATTTCCACTCGATCTAATATGTTAATAAAAGCAAAATCTCGTGGGATTATTGCAATTCAGCGCGTCTTTTTAATTGATACGATTGCACTAGAAAAAAGCTTTTCAATGATTGAATCAGCGAAGCCTGATTATATTGAATTATTACCAGGCATCATTCCTTCAATGATTTCAGAAGTACACCAGCGAACAAAAATTCCTGTTATTACAGGTGGACTAGTTCGCACTGTTGAAAGCATTGAGGAAGCGTTATCATCTGGAGCAGTAGCTATTACAACATCAAATAAGGAATTGTGGGAAAATTTCCAAAAATATTGTTGACTATGTATATTATTTTCTCTACAATGTACATAAGTTAAAAAGCGCGTGGTTAGGAAAAGGAACCCACATTTATTCATCTGCATTACAACGTGCAGTTTGTTTAAGTGTGGGTTTATTTTTTTACTAAGTGCACTATTACAAAGGGGGGCTTTATGTATGTCAACATTTACAGCTGAACTTGTCGGCACGATGATTCTTATTTTATTCGGTGGTGGCGTTGTTGCAGGTGTATCACTGCACAAATCGAAAGGTTTTGGCGGTGGATGGGTAGTGATTACATTCGCTTGGGGTCTAGGTGTGGCTATGGCTGCATATGCTGTTGGTGGTATTAGTGGGGCTCATTTAAATCCTGCTTTAACGATCGCGCTTGCTACAATCGGTAATTTCCCATGGGAAGACGTACCTACTTACATTGCTGCACAATTGATTGGTGCATTTTTAGGTGGGGTACTCGTTTATTTTATGTATTTACCACATTGGAAAGGTACGAAAGATCCGGAAGCGAAACTGGCTGTATTTTCTACAATGCCTGCTATTAAACATCCATTATCAAATTTAATTTCAGAAATGATTGGTACATTTATACTTGTTTTAGGTATCCTAGCATTAGGAACAAATACAATTACGGATGGCATGAATCCATTTCTAGTTGGTATGCTAATTGTAGTCATCGGGATGGCATTAGGGGGCCCTACTGGTTATGCAATTAACCCTGCACGTGACTTAGGTCCACGTATAGCTCACTTTTTCTTACCAATCCCAGGTAAACGTGATTCAGGATGGTCATATGCATGGATTCCAGTTGTAGGTCCAATTATCGGTGGTACATTTGGTGCCCTATTTTTCCAACAAATTTTTGAAGGAAATAATAGTATCACATTTTGGGTGTTTGCTATTATTGTAGTTATTATTTTTATCAGTGCTCAAATGACAGTGAAAAATATTAAAAGTGAAGAGTAAATCAATTATGCTTCGGCAAAATTGTGTTCGGAATCGGCTTTGACGTTTCACTTACGCTACAGAAAATAATTGTAGCTGACGCTTCGCTTTCGCTACCAAAACACTTGTAGCTGGCGCTTCGCTTTCGCTACCAAAACACTTGCTGAAAGAAATTAAAAAATTATTTGGAGGTATGACCGATGTCAGAAAAAAAATATATTTTAGCTTTGGACCAAGGTACAACAAGCTCACGTGCTATTTTGTTTGATGAAAAAGGGAGCATTCTCCATGTTGCACAACAAGAATTCCCACAATATTTCCCACACTCAGGATGGGTTGAACATCACGCAGAAGAAATTTGGTCTTCTATTCTTTCTTGTATCGCTACAGTGCTATCTGCAAAAAATATTGAATCAAATCAAATTGCTGGGATCGGTATTACAAACCAACGCGAAACAACTGTTGTTTGGGATAAACATTCAGGGAAACCAATTTATAATGCGATTGTATGGCAATCACGCCAAACGAACGCTATTTGTGAGGAATTGAAAGAAAACGGTTACAATGATTTATTCCGTGATAAAACTGGTTTATTAATCGATGCATACTTCTCCGGTACAAAAGTAAAATGGATTTTAGACAATGTTGAAGGTGCTCGTGAAAAAGCAGAAGCAGGCGATTTATTATTCGGTACAATTGATACGTGGTTAATATGGAAGTTAACAGGTGGTAAAGTCCATGTTACGGATTATTCAAATGCTTCTCGTACATTAATGTACAACATATATGATTTAAAATGGGATGAAGAAATATTAGACATTTTAGGAGTTCCTGCTTCTATGCTTCCTGAGGTTCGTCCTTCTTCAGAAGTGTATGGATATACTGAAGAAGCTCTGTTCTTTGGTTCTGCTGTTCCAATTGCAGGGGCTGCAGGTGATCAACAAGCTGCTTTATTCGGTCAGGCATGCTTCGAAGAAGGTATGGTTAAAAACACTTACGGTACGGGCTGCTTTATGTTGATGAATACTGGTGAAAAGGCAGTAAAATCAGAAAATGGCTTATTAACTACTCTTGCATGGGGCTTAAATGGTAAGGTTACTTACGCTTTAGAAGGAAGTATTTTCGTAGCTGGCTCTGCTATTCAATGGTTACGCGACGGCTTACGAATGTTCCGTTCTGCTTCTGAATCTGAACAATATGCTGCACGTGTAGAGTCGTCTGACGGCGTTTATGTAGTTCCTGCATTCGTTGGTCTAGGGACACCTTATTGGGATTCAGATGTACGAGGTGCAGTATTCGGTTTAACTCGCGGTACTTCTAAAGAACATTTTGTACGTGCAACATTAGAATCGTTAGCGTATCAAACAAAAGACGTACTTGGTGCAATGGAAGCAGATGCCAATATTCCACTAACGAAATTACGTGTAGATGGTGGTGCAGTTGCAAACAATTTCTTAATGCAATTCCAATCAGATTTATTAAACGTTCCTGTTGATCGTCCGGTCATTAACGAAACAACAGCTTTAGGTGCTGCGTATTTAGCAGGTTTAGCAGTTGGCTTCTGGAATTCACCAGATGAAATTAGTGAGTATTGGAATTTAGATCGTCAATTCACACCTAATATGGATGACTCACATCGTGAAGAAATCTATGCAGGCTGGAAAAAAGCTGTAGCAGCTGCTCAAGCGTTTAAATAAAAAGATAGTGATGAAAAAACCTTGATAGGCAATTTTGAAGCGGATCCTGTTGTTAGACAAAAATCTAACGGGGTCACTTCACTTGCCGATCAAGGTTTTGTTTTAGGTAAGTGTTTAAAGTATCTCATTGATACATGCGGATATAAAACGGTAAGCCCATTTTCCTGACGGTACCCCATATCACTATATTAGACTGAGTCGTTTGGATATGCAGTATTTTCAGAATTGTTAAATCGAAAAATAAGTTGATATCCATTAAAAGTTTCACCATATTCCTCACTGTAAACTCCACTAGTATAATTAGAAATTGTATTCCTCCAAAATTTTTGTCCAACAATGTTTTTTTCTAATGGATTAGTAAACAACTCCCAATTTCCTTTAAATTGTTCAAATATCATATTTGCAGCATGTTCAGCAATACCTCTACCTCTTAATGATTGAACTAAAAAGAATTCATTTAAAAAATAATCAATTCCTTTATTACAATGTGGAGGAGACGCTATAAGGATAAACCCCGCTGGTATCCCATCCACTAAAATTGAGTAGGGGAATAAAATATCTGGCTTTTCCCACCAAATATTCTGAACTTCATACTGGTCTATTAATGTTCGGAAATCATCACTATCCTCGTATATTCCGTGTACATTCGGTAGATTACCATAATGTCCTGATAGGTCATATAAATATAAAGGGTATAAGTTTTTAATAACATACCCATTATTTTTATCAGTTAATTGTATTTCTATTTTCATTGGTTTCTCCCTCCGATTTAATCAATTTTTACAGAGTCGATCATTTCGAACAAAATGGAGTATTCATTATATAGTTTTTTATGTACGCTTGGGCGTACTTTTGTTCATCAATTAAACTGGCTGTTTCTCTAGAATCGAATGCATGGTGGCAGGAATCCTCAACATAAACATGATGAGGAAACTTTCAATCGTCTGAACATAGTCTTTTTTTAGCTTTCTAACAGGCTCCCTTTCTTTGTAATAAATCCAAGCCACATGTTTCCACTTACAATATTTCTATTAGAACTACTAGATATCCTTTAAAATGTGTAACAAAGCAACATCAGTTCAATAAGGTACATCTAATGCTTTTTTTCTAACGGAGCAGAAGGGTTAAAAGGTGAAATTTTAGGTTCTGTCTCCCTTGAATAATAGGAGGATAAAACTCATTTCTGTATCAAAACCTTAAGACATGTTTATTCCAGACAAACATATAGTATATATTGAGAATTATGAGTATTGGAATGAAAGGGGATTGTGTGGATAACTCTAAGTCGAATCAGCGCAAAAATTTAGACGAGAATGCGAAGAATCAGCAGCTAGAGCCGTTCCGTGTCGATAATGAAGGAAAAAAGATGACGACGAATCAGGGGTTAAAAGTTTCGAATGATGAGAATTCGTTGAAGGCTGGAGTTCGTGGGCCAACTATTATGGAGGATTTTCACTTTCGAGAGAAAATAACGCATTTTGATCATGAACGGATTCCTGAGCGTGTTGTACATGCGCGAGGTTTTGCAGCACATGGAGAATTTGAATTGTATGAATCGATGGGGGAATATACTAAAGCAAGCTTTTTACAGGATCCTAATAAGAAAACACCTGTATTTGTCAGATTTTCAACTGTAGTTGGAAGTTTAGGTTCGATGGATACTGCACGTGATGTTCGTGGCTTTGCGACGAAATTTTACACGGATGAAGGCAATTATGATTTAGTTGGTAATAATATACCTGTTTTTTTTATTCAGGATGCCATTAAGTTTCCTGATTTAATTCACGCGGTAAAGCCTGAACCTCACAATGAAATGCCACAAGCAGCCTCAGCTCACGATACGTTTTGGGATTTTGTAGCGAACAATCAAGAAATTGCGCATATGATTATGTGGCATATGTCTGATCGTGCAATACCTAGAAGTTTTCGAATGATGGAAGGCTTCGGTGTTCATGCTTTTCGTTTCGTTAATGATAAAGGAAAATCGAGGTTTGTAAAATTTCATTGGAAGCCTGTGTTAGGGGTTCATTCACTCATTTGGGATGAAGCACAAATTATTGCTGGAAAGGATCCAGATTTTCAGCGACGTGATTTATGGGAATCAATTGAGATAGGTGATTATCCAGAATATGAGCTCGGTGTACAAATGCTTGAGCCAGAGGACGAATTTAAATTTGATTTTGATATTTTGGATGCAACAAAGCTGTGGCCTGAAGAGATGGTGCCAGTTAAAAAGATTGGAAAAATGACCTTGAATCGTAATGTGGATAATGTTTTTGCTGAAACAGAGCAAGTCGCCTTCCACCCTGGCAATGTTGTACCAGGCATAGATTTTACAAATGATCCACTTTTGCAGGGGCGGCTATTTTCTTATTTAGATACACAGCTAATACGTCTAGGGGGACCAAACTTTTCTGAAATACCGATTAACCGACCCATCTGTCCATTTCATAACAATCAGCGCAATGGCTTTAGTCGTCAAACTATTAATGTAGGAAAAGTGAGCTATCATAAAAATTCCTTGGCCAATAATACTCCATCAACATCAACGGCAAAGGAAGGTGGCTTTGTCCATTATGAAGAAAAGGTTGAAGGACGCATCACACGAGCACGTAGTAAAGCGTTTGATGATCATTTTTCACAGGCAAGGCTGTTTTGGAATAGTATGTCACCCCCTGAAAAGCAGCATATTATTGATGCCTTTAGTTTTGAAGTAGGGAAGGTGAAAAGTAAGTCCGTTCGCCAACAGGTTGTCGATATGTTTGTCCGTGTTGATAAAGCAATGGCAACGACTGTGGCCGATAATGTTGGTGTTAATCGTCCAAAAGGTGAGCAAATAAATGTCACGTTATCATCACCTGCACTTAGTCAAGCTAATACTATAAAAATGCCACAAACACTTAAAGTAGGCGTGCTAATAGGTGATGGATTTGACGCAAATGAAGTTGGAGAAATACTGAAATATTTAACAAGACAGGGTGTTCGATACAGTATTATTTCCGACAGATTAGGCGTTGTTACTAGTAGTGATGGTGTACAATTAACAGCAAGTGACACATTTATTACTACCGATGCGGTACTATTTGACTCGTTATATGTTGTAGGAGTAAGAGCAAAAAATCAGGCAAAGTTTAATTCATATATTGTAAATTATATAAATGAAGCGTATAGACATTACAAACCAATTGGTATAGCAACATCAGGAACGACATTTTTTAATATGTCTAATGCCAATGTAGGGCCAGGAATTGTATTGGCAACTGGGGACAAAGATTTCGCTAAAAAATTTGTCAATGCCATAGCGCAACAACGCTTCTGGGAACGGAATATTTATTAACTTTATGTTGTTTCCACGAGGAGCAGAATATCTGCTTAGCGAGGAACACCTGCGGAAGCTTGAAGAATACCCGCGAAAGTAGGGCGAATACTCGCGGAAGCAGAGGGAATACCGTGATGGAAATACGTATAATTAAATACTCTCATTGTTCTATTAAGAATAATGAGAGTATTTTTTGCCTATTGAATCTTAAATTCAATTGTTGCTGATGGTTTGTACTCTGTTTTTTGTTTATTCGAGTCTTCTGTGTAAAAGTCAGTGCTCTCTTTTACCATATAATGTCCTTTTGGAAAATGACCTTTCATTGTTTGTTTCATAAATTCAACGAGTTTAGGTTCTGAAAATCGTCGTACACGCCTCCGCTCGTGTAGACCTCTTCGGAGGGCACATTTCGTTCAAGAATACGTGTAATTAGTGGAGTATCCATTACACTAGATATTTCAAAATTCCGTGTCGCTTCCTGCAAATTGAATAAAAATGGGGAGCCTCCATGGTAAATAGTTACGTTTTGAGCCTGCCCTACATATGTGAGTTTAGTTTTTATCTTTATGGATTCTCCTTCTGTGAAGGTGGGTTTTGAAATAGAGAGTTCATAAAGAAAGTCTTCCTGTTGCGTAGAAGCTGTTTGTGAATAGTTCTTACTTGGTAGGGGCTTTAATGCTTCTTTTTCCTGACAGGCGGGCAACTAGGAATAGCATAGAGAGTAGCAGTAAAAATTTTTTAGGCATACAATCCTCCTATACGGTATTTGCCGTTAGGTCAGACAATATGTTACTGAATTTCCTGTAACATTTATGACATTGCATTCAAATTTTGTAAATGCTATGGTGATAAATGAGGTGATTTTTCGTGGAAAAACTTGATATTGCAATTATTGGTGCAGGTCCTGGGGGTTATGTAGCAGCCATTCATGCAGCAAAAAGTGGCAAGAAGGTCGCTTTAGTAGAGCGCGATAAAGTAGGAGGGGCCTGCTATAATGTCGGCTGTATTCCTTCGAAAATTTTGTTGGAGCATAGTAAGCTCATTCAAGAAATACAACGTGGGAATGACTGGGGCATTGAAACCCCTAAAGTAAATGTGAATTTTCCACGATTGATGAAACGTAAGGATGCTATTATTGAGGAGCTTTTAACGAATATTGAGGGCTATGTTTTGAGCAATCAAATCACCTTTTATCGAGGAGAAGCGGCAGTATCTAATGATTTAACTGTAACAGTTGGTAGTGAGATCTTTACGGCAACGGATATTATTTTAGCAACAGGAAGTAAACCATTTGTGCCACCTTTTAAAGGTATAGAGACGTCTTCCTATTATACAACGGATACCTTTTTTGATATGAAAGAGCTGCCAAAGCAGTTAACAATTATAGGCGGAGGCGTTATTGCAGTTGAGATGGCATTTAGTTTAGCACCACTTGGAACAAAGGTGACGATGCTGAATCATAGTGAAGATATTTTACAGACAGAAGAGCCAGATGCACGACCACTTATTCGTGAAAAGATGAAAAAGCTTGGAATTGAACTTGTGACAGATTTCCAATTTGAGCATTTTAATGGCAATGAAATTCATACTTCTAAAGGTATTTATACATATGAAAATCTTTTGTTTGCAACGGGTCGACGCCCAAATACAGAAATAGCTCAGCAGCTTGGTCTAGCCTTCGATGGTCGATTGATTGCCGTCAATGAGCATCTTGAAACAAGTCATCCACATATTTATGCTATAGGTGACTTAGTTGGTGGTTACCAGCTAGCTCATTCAGCGAGTGCAGAGGGAATTCATGTTATGGAGCATATTTTGGGGAATAAGCCGGCACTTATTGATCAAACATCGATTCCTCGCTGTGTTTATACACATCCTGAAATTGCGACTTTTGGTTTGCTGGAAGAGCAGATTAATGAACCTTATACGGTGACTCAAATGCCTTTACATACAAACCCTAAGGCATTGATGGAAGGAAATACAGTGGGCTTTATAAAGCTTATTGCGACGGAAAAAGAAGGACGTATTTTAGGAGCTTGTGTTGTTGCTGATGGGGCAACAGAAATGTTAAATGCTATTTTAGCTACTAAAAATGCTGGTGGCACTGCCCACGCTCTTGCAAATATGATTTTCCCACATCCTACAGTGTCAGAGCATATTGGAGATGCTGCAAAAGCTATTTTTGACAAAGCCATTCACCAATAATAGTCTCAAAAACTACATTCTTCAGCGGAAGGCATCCTTCTCGTTGATGGAATGTAGTTTTTTCTTTTAAATAGGGATCGAAATTAACTTCTTAGCCTTCTTTGAAGCGGGTTTCTCTCATTTCACTACTCACCAACAGAGGATGAAGGTTCAGCATGGCGTTTAGCCCGTTGATATACTTGTTCTTTTTTGTATGTGGATACTTATGAACAAGTTGCTAAACGCTTTGTTCACCTCGATACCCCTCGAATACTTACTGATTAAAATAAGTATTTATATGGGCTTCAAACACTCATATTTACCTTTGATGGAAAAATAAAAAACCTATTGACTTTGTATGTTATTATGTTAAATTAAGTTTATAAGAATACTAGGTATTTAGAAATTGAGTTGACTAGACATCTAGAGGCTTCTATTTTACGTAACGGATATCCTCCGACCGTAAATATAGAAGCCTTTTTTTATCTTTATATTGTGATTTTCTATTGAACTTGAGGAGGATGAAATATGAAATTAGGATTTTGGCTACCGATTTTTGGAGGGTGGTTACGTAACGTAGAAAATGAAAATATGCCTTCAACATTTGATTATGTAAAGCAGGTTATTCAAACGGGAGAAAAACTTGGCTTTGATGTGACGCTTATCGCCGAGCTATATTTAAATGATATTAAAGGCATTGATGCTGACGCACTTGAGGCGTGGTCAACCGCAGCAGCTTTAGCAGCAGTTACTGAAAAGATTGAAATATTGGCTGCAGTTCGACCTGGTTATCATAATCCGGCGGTGATGGCAAAAGTAGCTGCAAACATCGATCAAATTGCTAATGGTCGTTTTACTTTAAATGTAGTTTCAGCTTGGTGGGAAGAAGAAGCAAAGCAATACGGTGGTTATTTTACAGAGCATGGAGAGCGTTATGATCGCACGGAGGAATTCATTGATATTTTAAAAGGTTTATGGACAGAAGAAACGTTCAGCTATCATGGGAAATATTACAAAATAGAAAATGCATATTTATCTCCCAAGCCAGTCAGAAAACCATACCCAACACTATACGCAGGTGGAGAAAGTGAGCGCGGTAAAGAGACAATTGCAAAGTCATGTGACGCTTATGTGATGCATGGAGGAACAGTAGAGGAAGTCGGGGATAAAATCAAGGATATGCTCGCCCGTCGAAAAGCAATTGGAAAAGGCCCATTCGAAACTTTTGGGATGGCTGCATATGTCATTGTGCGTGATTCAGAAGAAGAAGCACTTGCTGAACTAGCCCGAATTAACAATGTACAGGATACAGCAGGGTATGTAGGCTTTAATGACTTCACTAGTAAATCAAAGCTAGAACAACAAATTACACTACAGGATTATTCAGTTTCAAACAGAGGGCTACGACCAAATTTAGTCGGTACACCTCAACAAGTGGCAGAGCGCATTTTAGCTTATGAAGCGGTTGGCGTAAATCTCTTACTTCTTCAATTCTCCCCACATCTAGAGGAAATGGAACGTTTTGCAAGAGAGGTTATGCCTTTAGTGAAAATAAAATCAGCCATCATACAATAAGGAGCGACTACATGACTGCGAAAATTTATATTATTCATGAAAATGATGAATGGACAATTCATTTAACAAATCGTTTAGAGGAACAAAACCTACCATATGAGGTTTGGCATTTGGCAGAGGGATTGATTGACTTATCAAAAGAGCCACCACAAGGAATATTTTATAGTCGTATGAGTGCTTCATCACATACGCGGGGGCATGTATTTGCACCTGAGCTTACAGAGGCAGTGCTCTCATGGCTAGAGTATCATGGCCGTACTGTTATTAATGGCAGCCGTGCCTTACGATTAGAAGTAAGTAAGGTCAATCAATATTTTGCACTAGAAGCTGTAGGTATTCAAACACCTAAAACGATAGCGACAGTTGGTAAATCGCAGCTAATAGAAGCAGCAAGAACAATTGGTACAACACCGTTTATTACGAAGCATAATCGAGCAGGAAAAGGGCTTGGCGTACAACTATTTCATTCAGTTGAAGCACTAGAAGTATATGCAAATAGTGATACTTTTGAGTCACCTATAGATGGTATTACGCTTGTTCAGCAATATATAAAATCACCTGATTCATATATAACGCGATGTGAATTTGTAGGTGGCAAATTTTTATATGCAGTGCGAGTTGATACGTCTGAGGGCTTTGAACTATGTCCTGCTGATAGCTGTCAAATAGAGAATAAATTTTGCCCAGTAGGTGAAGCAGCAACTAATAAATCTAAATTTCAAATTTTAGACAGTTTTTCAGAGGAGCTTATTGAGCGTTATGAAGAATTTTTAGCGCAAAATAAGGTAAGTGTCGCAGGGATTGAGTCGATTATCGATAAAGAAGGTAATATTTTTACATATGACGTGAATACCAATACAAATTATAATGCTGAAGCCGAAAAAGCAGTAGGGAGATATGGCATGTTAGCTGTTGCTAATTACTTAGGTGCTACATTACGTCAATATGAAAAGACATTGCATTTGGTGTAAGGACATTAATCTATATTAATAAGGAGTGGCTAATATGGCAAAGGCAGTTATTATTAATGGCAGTAATTCGAGAAGTTCACGCGTGACGGCGATTCATGAAAAGGTGGAAAACTACTTAAAGACACAGGGTATAGCAGTACACACAAACTATGTACATGAACTGCCGGCTGAGGACTTAATTACGGCTAATTTTGCAAGTGAGGCCATCATTTCAGAAAATAAACAAGTTGAAGAAGCAGATATTATCGTACTTTTGACACCCATTTATAAAGCTTCGTATACAGGAATATTGAAAACTTATTTAGATTTGCTACCGCAAAAAGCATTGCTTGGAAAAATCATCCTACCAATTGCTGTAGGTGGCTCTATTGGACATTTACTCGCATTAGAATATGCATTAAAACCAGTTTTAGCTGTATTAGGAGCTACAACTATTGCACATTCTGTATATATTGTTGATAAACAAATTATTCGATTAGAAGATGGAAGCTTTGCTATTGAGGAAGAAGCTATTAATCGTCTTGAAGGGGAATTAAAACAATTGCAACAAATTGTGGTAGTAAACTGAAAAATCCAGAACTACGTTCCATAACGTGTGGTTGATTTCCGTTCCGACTAGGTGCTTTGTTGCTGACGCTTCGCTTTCGCACAGATGAAACATTGTTGCTGACGCTTCGCTTTCGCACAGATAAAACATTGTTGCTGACGCTTCGCTTTCGCACAGAGCAAAGCTTCCTAGGAGGCATCCAATGAGAATTAACAATGGCAATAACAAATGTTATCCACAACTTTTGGAGTGCTGAGCCATGAAGTTCAAAAAATAGCGCATTATAGGAAATAACCTCCTATAACGCGCTATTTTTAATTAACTTCAGGTTCTTCTTTTTTCTCATCCGGTATTGTAGAGAGATATAAGAAAGCCTCGTCTTGCAATAGCAATAATTTTTCTTCACAAATACCGTGTGCCAATGGTCCAGAAAAAATAGACTCCCACCAAGTTCCTGTTGTTGTTGTCATTCATCTACGCCCCCGTTTCAATTTTCGATATGTAGTTGTAAATTTCTCAAAATCACAAAATCATCTACACATTCCATCCATTCAAGAAAGAGGAATTTTGGTTGTCAATGTTGTATCGTATAGACAAAGATAGTTTGTTTCGAAATGAAAAAACTATGTATGCCATTTTAAAAAAAGGGGTGCTTTTATTATGAATTTTACGCCACAAGATGTAGAAAATATGATTACAGAACAGCGTCAATTTTATTTTTCACGTGCGACGAAGAGTATAAAATTTCGAAAAGAGCAATTAATAAAACTGAAGAAAACGATTTTAAAATATGAAAAAGAAATTTTGAATGCTCTATATTTAGATTTACGAAAGAGTGAGTTTGAGGCATACGCAACAGAAGTTGGCATTGTTTTAGATAGTATTTCATATATGGTAAAGCATGTTGAAGAATGGGTGAAACCTGAAGCTGTAAAAACACCGATTCAATACCAGATGGGAAAAAGCTTTATTGTAAGAGAGCCATATGGAGTAACATTAATCATTGGTCCATTCAATTATCCATTCCAACTTGTAATGGAGCCTTTAATTGGTGCAATTGTTGGTGGTAATACGGCTATTGTAAAACCATCAGAAACATCTGTGCATACAGCAGCAATCGTAAAAAAAATAATTGAAGAAACGTTTAATCCTTCCTACGTTCGGGTTGTAGAGGGAGAAAAAGAAGAAGTGACGGCACTTATTCATGCATCCTTTGACTATATATTTTTTACAGGGAGTGTGGCAGTCGGAAAAGTTGTTGCAAAGGCAGCGGCGGAACGCTTAACACCAATTGCCCTAGAACTTGGTGGGAAAAGTCCTGCAATTGTTGATCAAACAGCCAATTTAGAAGTAGCAGCGAAAAGAATCGCTTGGGGTAAATTCACAAATACTGGTCAAACCTGTGTGGCACCCGATTATGTCCTTGTCCATAAAGATGTTTATGACCGATTTATGAAAATATTGAAAGCAACAATCCGTTCCTTCTATGGAAAAAATGCATTAAAAAGCCCTGACTACGGCCGTATTGTGAATTTAAGACAATTTGATCGCTTACAGCAAATTATCGTGGAAGAACGTGATGCAATTACATTTGGTGGTAGAACAGATCGTGATGACTTGTATATTGAGCCTACAGTTATTGGATATGTGAAATGGTCAAGTCCTTCGATGCAGGATGAACTATTTGGTCCGATTTTACCTGTGATGATGTACGATGATTTACCGCTGGCCATTCACCAGATTCGTCAGTTGCCAAAGCCTTTAGCGGCTTATTTTTTCTCAGAGCATGAAAAAGCTACTCAGTACTTTTTAGAGGAATTACCATTTGGTGGAGGTTGTATAAATGATACGATTACACATGTAGGAAATTTACATTTGCCATTTGGCGGTGTCGGACCATCAGGGGTGAAAGCATACCACGGGAAGGCAAGCTTTGAAAACTTTACTCATCCCAAATCTATCTTAAAAAAATCATCGAAGTTAGAGACGAATGTTCTCTTTCCGCCATATAAACAAAAAGTTAAGCTTGTAAGAACTATTATGAAATAGTTAAAGTGAGGTGTCAGTGATCTGACACCTCACTTTTTTACCAGTTCTCCAAAGTATATTTTCACCATACATGGATTTAGGTTGTCGATAAATGTTGATTGATGAGCCAAATTTCATTGAAAGATTGAAGATATATTAAAATGTTAGCGTTTTCATTAAAAAAACGTCTTAAGAGACATTTTATTTATGAGCGAATAAGTAGTAAAATAAATTCAATAGAATGTGGGGGAATTCTTTTTGTCATTTCTTGTCGAATAAACAATGAATGACGGAATGAATGTAGAGATTGATTGGAGGACTATGAAATGTATGCAGAGGAATTGTTAAATGCATTACCTTTGAAAAAAATAATTGGAGTGCTACCTGACCAAGTAAGTGATATTGTAATTGATTCACGAAGTGTGCAACCAAATAGTATGTTTGTTTGTATAAAAGGTTATACAGTAGACGGTCATAACTATGCACAGAAAGCTGTTGAAGGTGGCGCAACAATTGTTGTAACAGAACGAAAATTACCATTAGGTGAAAATATTGCACAGGTCATTGTGAAAGATACGGATCGTGCAGTTGGCTTGTTAGCTGCAAAGTTTTTTGACTATCCGTCGAAAGATATGGCAATGATTGGCGTAACAGGGACAAATGGAAAAACATCAGTAACGGGTATTATTCAAAATATAATGCATGGTATGGGCGAGAAATCTGCACTATCAGGAACAATCGGCTTTAATTTAAATGGTATTTTATATGAATCTGCAAATACTACGAGCGATGCATTATCGACTCAACAAATGATATTCCGTGCAAAAATGGAAGGCTGCCGATTAATGACTATGGAGGTATCTTCACACGGTTTAGCACTTGGACGTCTAGCTGGTGTAGATTATGATGTAGCAATTTTCACAAATCTTTCGCATGATCATCTTGATTTCCATGGTACGATGGAAGAATACGGACATGCAAAGGGCTTATTATTCTCCCAACTTGGACAAGACTTAGAAAAGAATAAATTTGTAGTGTTAAATGCTGATGATGCTTGGTCAGAGCGTTATGCAGCGATGACACCATTCCCAGTATGGACATATGGTTTAGAAAATGAAACTGCTGATTTCCGAGCTATTAACTGTGAGTATCATGATTTCATGACATCTTTTGACGTTGAAATGCCAGAGGGAATATACCATGTGAAAATGCATTTGCTCGGGGAGTTTAATATATACAATGTGCTTGCAGCTATGGTTGCTTTTTATGGCCGTGGTTATTCAATGGAAACAATCATTGAGCAAATTGAGCAATTACCACCTGTAAAGGGACGTATGGAGAAAGTTTGCTCAGATTTACCTGTGCAGATTTTTATTGATTATGCACATACACCTGATGCCATTGAAAAGGCGGTTTCTTCAGCTCAACCATATAAAAAAGGTAAGCTTATTTTCTTAGTTGGTACAGGAGGCAATCGTGATAAATCGAAACGTCCAGCAATGGCAGAAAAGGCTTCGGCTGCTGATTACGTTATTTTAACGACAGATGATCCTCGCTATGAAGACTACGATAGTATTACAGGCGATCTTGCCAAAGGGATGCTTCATGAAAATTATGCATGTATAGGTGACCGTGCTGAGGCGGTGCGTCATGCGATTGAGGTTGCTGAACCAGGGGATATGATTATTTTTGCTGGTAAAGGTCATGAAGATTATCAAATTATTGAGAATACTAAATATCCGCATAGTGATGCAGATATTGCAATAGAAGCTGGCCACTTAAAATTTGTATAATATATGATCTCCAATGAGGATAAGGATATTAGAGCGTACTTGATAGTGTGAACGCAATGCATGCAATAATGGGGCAAGTTCACCATACTTAGGGAACCCTTTTAGTTAGTACTAAAGGGTTTTCTTTTTGGGCACTTTTGGTGAATGTCACGATGTTTACAATCGAGTGCAGCCATCGAGATTTTTGAGGAAGCTAGACATGCCTCGCTAAGATCAAAACCTCTTTTTTGGGGAATTCATGTAAAAAGGTTGTAAGAGAGGCAAGTCTTCTTTTATTATTATTAAGTATGAAAAAAGGAGAATGACGAGATGAATTTAGATTTAGAAAAAGATATATTATCACGTCGAACTTTTGCCATTATCAGTCACCCTGATGCTGGTAAAACGACGATTACAGAAAAGCTTTTACTATTTGGTGGTGCGATTCGTGATGCCGGTACGGTAAAAGGAAAGAAATCAGGTAAGTTTGCAACATCTGACTGGATGGAAATTGAAAAGCAACGTGGGATTTCTGTAACTTCTTCAGTTATGCAATTCGATTATAACGGTTCACGTGTCAATATTTTAGATACTCCAGGTCACCAAGATTTCTCGGAGGATACGTATCGTACATTAATGGCGGTGGATAGTGCTGTCATGGTTGTAGATGCTGCCAAAGGTATCGAAGCACAAACTTTAAAGCTATTCAAAGTTTGTAAAATGCGTGGTATTCCGATTTTTACTTTTATCAACAAACTAGACCGTCAAGGGAAGGAGCCACTTGAGCTAATTGAAGAGCTTGAGGAGGTACTTGGCATTAACGCTTACCCAATGAACTGGCCTATCGGTATGGGTAAAGAGTTTCTAGGTATTTATGATCGTTATAATAAACGTATCGAGCAATTCCGTACTGAAGAAGATGAACGTTTCTTACCAATTGATGATAATGGGGAACTTGCAGTCGAGCATCCGATGAAGGTGACTTCATATTATTCACAAGCAATGGACGACATAATGTTGCTTGATGAAGCGGGTAATCAGTATTCTAAAGAAAAAATTCGACGTGGTGAATTAACGCCTGTTTTCTTTGGTTCTGCCTTAACGAATTTTGGTGTACAAACATTCCTTGAAACATATTTACAATTTGCACCGACACCACAGCCTCGAATTACTGAGGATGAACAATTTATTGATCCAGTTGAGCATGGAGAGTTTTCTGGCTTCATTTTCAAAATTCAAGCGAATATGAATCCTGCTCACCGTGACCGTATTGCCTTTGTGCGTATCGTATCGGGTAAATTTGAACGTGGCATGAACATGACATTATCTCGTACAGGTAAATCATTCAAAGTGACACAATCTACACAATTCTTAGCGGATGATCGTGAAACCGTAGATGAAGCAGTTGCTGGTGATATTATCGGTTTATACGACACAGGTACTTATCAGATTGGTGACACAGTTGTTGGTGGTAAAAAGACATTCCAATTTGAAAAATTGCCACAGTTCACGCCAGAGTTATTTGTTCGTGTAACTGCGAAAAATGTTATGAAATCTAAGCAATTCCATAAAGGGATTTTACAATTAGTGCAAGAAGGCGCTATTCAATATTATAAAACGTTGCATACAGAAGAAGTTATTCTTGGAGCAGTTGGTCAATTACAATTTGAAGTTTTTGAGCATCGTATGAAAAACGAATATAATGTTGAAGTGAAGATGGAGCCAATTGGTTCGAAAATTGCAAGATGGATTGAAAACGAAGAAGATGTTAAAGAATCGATGTCTTCAGGTCGTTCAATGCTTGTAAAAGACCGTTTTGACAATCTTGTTTTCCTATTTGAAAATGAGTTTGCTATGCGCTGGTTCGCTGATAAAAACGAAAACATTAAATTGTATAGCCTTTTATAATAAAAAACACGAATCGACATGTTGCGATTCGTGTTTTTTTTCAAGGAAAATTGGAGTCATATGTAGAATATATACAGTATTAGGAAATATAAGTCTCATCGCAATAACGTGGGGTTGATTTCCGTTCCGCTGGGCGCTTTCCTGGGGGCATCCGATGAGCCGCTTCACTCGCGTTGCTCGCTCCAGGGTCTCATCTGTGACGCTAATCCCCAAGGAGTCGCCCAGTCTCCACTCCAATCAACTTACATATGGCATAGGCTTTAACATCTTTCAGCAATTATTTTCTGTACCGAAAGCGTAGCGATTGGTACAGAAGTCTACCACCTCTATAGGTGGTGAGATGAATGCGAATTTAAGTTGCTTTTCAGTGGGTGTTCAAACATCTGCTGAAATAGAGGAACTTAGTCTAAGAGCGCCACGTCCTGTGGAAATTTATCTGTGCGAAAGCGAAGCGACAGCAACAGGTTTTGTTTCTGTGCGAAAGCGTAGCGACAGCAACAACAACACACGACTGAGTGACTAACATCGTGTTGCTGCCTAAGCTTTCGCGCAAAAAACATTTATTGGCCTACATCCTCTGGACGCAATTATACCGATGCATAATTGATCAAATTGCATCTCCTAATTTTGGTATTGAGCTATATTTTAAACTTATATCACATGGAGAAGTTGCCAAATTTATAAAATATTCTCCTTTTCGGGTATCATAGAAAGGAAGAGATAGAAAAGGAGCTTGCAAAAAATGAACATTAGTAATTTTTCTATTAAAAGGCCCGTCTTTACAATAGTTACGATGCTACTTGTCATTATATTAGGTGGCGTTTCATTATTAAAAATACCTATTACGCTTATTCCAGAATTACGTCCACCAATAGGCATCGTTGTTACCAATTATCCTGGTGCAAGTCCAACAGAGGTTAATGAGAAAATAACAAAGCCCTTAGAAACAACACTCGCCACCTTACCAGGGATAAAAAAACTACAGTCTACCTCTCAAGAAGGATCCAATTTAATTATTCTCGAGTTTGATTGGTCAACCAATATTGAAGATGCTCAGCTCGATATTTTACAACGCATCGATATGACCCCTTTACCGAATGATGCTGAGAAACCTAGCTTTTTAAAATTTGATCCATCACAATTTCCTATAATACAACTTTCGCTACGGGCGGAAAATGACAATGTAGATGTGCGTTTACTGGCGGAAGCCTTGGAAAAAGAACTTCGTCGAACAGCAGGTGTCGCAAGTGTAAATATTTCCGGTAAGCTGGTAGAAGAAGTTCAAATAACTTTAGATGACTCGAAGCTAGTTGAAAAAGGACTAACCCAAGCAGATATTATTCAAATTATTCAATCGAACAATATTTCTCTTCCTGGTGAACCGGTGTTAACAGCAGATGGGAAGATGTTAACTACACGTATTTTAAGTACTTTAAGTTCACCAGAAAGCATTGCTGATTTAATCATTTCAGTAAATCCACTAGATGGTAAAGCTTTAACAGTAGGCGAAGTTGCGACTGTTGAACGTGTGGAGCAAAAATCTATAACTACAACACGAGCAAATGAGCATTCTGCGGTATTAATGTCTGTATTACAGGAATCGGGTGCTAATACGGCAGAGGTATCAAAAGCTTTTAAAGAAGCTTTAAATGAATTATTGACGAAGAAGCAATATCAAGGAATCGTTGCAGACGTGCTAGTGGACCAAGGAAACTATGTGGATTTAGCGATTAGTAATATCGGATCTTCTTTACTTTTAGGTGGATTATTCGCAATGTTCATATTATTCGTCTTTCTACGTAGTGTGAAAAGCCCTATTATCATTGGTATTGCGATTCCATATTCAGTTATTGTTACATTTGTTTTAATGTTTTTTGCTAATTTCTCGCTCAATATTATGACATTAGGGGCGTTAGCACTTGGTATCGGTATGCTTGTTGATAATGCTATCGTTGTTATTGAAAACATTGAAAGACATTTAGGACTTGGTAAGGACCCGATAATAGCCGCTAAGGAAGGGACAAAGGAAGTGTCACTTGCGATTACTGCTTCCACTCTTACAACGATTGCAGTATTCATTCCTGTTATGTTTATTGAAGGTTTAATAGGACAAATTTTCACAGAGTTTGCATTAACTATTTCCTTTAGCTTAATCGCTTCTTTAGTCGTTGCGTTAACAGTTGTTCCAATGCTTGCAAGTCGTCTTTTAAAAATGAAATCAACGAATATTTACGAAAAGCGTAATGAGTCATCCTTTTACAAGATCTACAAAACATCAATTATTTGGGTATTGCGTCATCGTATGCTTGTACTAATCTTAGCGGTTGTCTGTTTTGGACTTTCTTTGTTTGGACTTATGAAAATGGGTACAGAGTTTTTACCGCCAACCGATGAAGGATTTGCATCCGTTAGTGTAAATCTTGAAAAAGGGGTAGCAGTGTCAGAAACAGAAAAAGTTGTTGCGAAAATTGAAAAACGTTTAAAACAAGAGAAGGATGTCGACGTATATGTAAGCTTAATCGGTGGTACACAGCAGGCACAAGCACGAGGACAAACAAGTGCAAACCAAGCAGAGCTATATGTAAAACTTGTCCCTTTAGCGGATAGGGATCGTTCGATTTTTGAATTTGTAGAAGAGGTTGAGCGAGATTTGCATAAAGAGCTAGGGGAGCAAGTTGAAATTAACTTCAATGTCTCAACGACAACTGGTTCGTCACCAAATACATTAACGTTTAGATTAACAGACTCTGATGAGCAAAGACTTCATAGCTCTGTTGATAAAGTGCAGCAGGAGCTATCAAAAGAACAGGTCATCACAAAGGTATCTACGGATTTAGATATCACTGTTAAAGAAGTTCAAGTAGAAGTCGACCGAGAAAAGGCGAAGGACTACGGATTTGTACCTGCTCAAATTGCTCAAACGGTCAATCAAATGACGAAGGGTCAGCTCACTACGCAAATAATGGCAGGGGATGGTGCTGTATTGCCTGTTTATACAGGCTTTGGTCAAGTATTTAATGATAGTATCGAGTCATTAAAATCGATGCAGCTTCGTTCATCTGCTGGTCTGTTTGTAAAGCTAGAGGACATTGCGACTGTTTCTGTACAGGAAGGGCCAGTATCGATACGACGTTCTGATCAGGCGGCTGCGGTTGCATTTTTTGTCGAGTATGAAACGAAGGAATCGCTAGGGGGCATTTCAGCAAAAGTGGACAAAGCATTGGAAAAAGCAGATTTACCATCTGAAACTCAAGTTGTCTTTAGTGGAGATCGTGAACTTTATGATAGTGCGATTAATGATATGCTTTTAGCCGTTGCATTAGCAATAGTGCTTGTATATATCGTAATGGCTGCACAATTTGAATCATTCAAATATCCATTCGTTATCATGTTCACAGTACCATTAATGATTATTGGCGTTGCAATTGCAATGTTTGCTACGAACACGCTAATTGGTGTGACATCTGTTATTGGGGTCTTAGTGCTAGTTGGAATTGTTGTGAATAACGGGATTGTACTTGTAGATTACATTAATCAACAAAAAGCTATGGGAATGGCGACGTATGATGCGATTTTACTTGCTACACAAGATCGACTTCGACCAATTTTAATGACCGCACTAACAACAATCTTAGGATTGCTTCCACTTGCTCTTGGTATTGGTGAAGGAACAGAGATGAATCAACCGATGGGAATTGTAGTAATCGGGGGACTTGTGACATCAACTTTGCTGACATTATATATTGTACCGATTATTTACAGTCTAATGGATAAAGAAACTAGGAAGATGCGGTAAGTTCAGGGGGGATGAGAGATGGGGGTTCATTTTTTTACAGGTTTTCCGGGTTTTATTTCAAGCCAATTAATACGAGAGTTATTCCGAAAAAATCATTCACATGAAGTCATCGCTATTGTACTAGCAGGTGAATTAGTAAAAGCAAATTTAGAAAGAGAAAATATAGTAGCGGAGTTTCCTAACTGTTCTATTCATATTGTAGAGGGAGATATTACATTACCGAATCTCGGTTTAGAAAATCAAGTTATACAGGTAATTGTACCTCAAATTGAGGTGCTCTGGCATTTAGCTGCAATTTATGATTTAGCAGTACCACGTGATATAGCATGGAAGGTAAATGTACATGGTACGACTATGGTCAATGATTTTGTTCGAACACTTCCGAACTTAAGACGCTATATGTATTTTAGTACAGCGTATGTAGCAGGAACACGTGAAGGTGTTTTGCGAGAAAATGAACTTATTCGCCCGCATGCATTTAAAAACTATTATGAGGAAACAAAATATGAAGCTGAGCATCGAGTAGAGGATTTGAAATCAGAAATACCACTGACAATTATTCGACCTGGCATAGTACGGGGACATTCAGAGACAGGAGAAACTATTAAATTTGATGGGCCTTATTTCTTTTTAAATATGGTGGATAAATTAAAATACCTTCCTTGTATCCCGTATATTGGCCGATCGACATCAACAATAAATGTGGTGCCAGTGGATTATATTATAAACGCCTCGACTTATCTCGTTGATGAAAAAAGTGCTGAAGGGAAAACCTTGCATCTAACGGACCCGAATCCGCATCCTGTGCAGGAAGTGTATCGTACGATGGTAAAATTATTAACTAACCATTATCCTAAGGGGCGATTACCGTTAATACTAGCAAGAATATCTTTACAAGTGCTACTTATTCGAAAATATCTAGGTGTTGAGCAAGAATCTTTAGACTACTTAACTTGGAATGCTAAGTTCGATACATCCGAAGCAGTTTCTATTTTGAAAAAAGGTAGTATTGCATGCCCTGATTTTATACAGACTATGCCTAGAATGATTGATTTTTATTTAGCGAATAAAGAAGATAAACGCTATCAAATTCAAATAAAGTGATGCTTCAATTAGTGGTACGAGCTAATAAACAAGTTGTCACTATTCAAAACACAGAGATATTGTAGGTTAAAAGTGGTGTAGATAATTTTGCCACTCGTTTATGATAGTGCTATAATAAGTTTTCAGAAGAAAAAACCTTCGACGTTTTGTCAAAGGGGAGTAGCTAACAGGTACGAGCGAAGTATCTGGATTCACATTCGTCATGACGTGGTTTTTACCATCGGGTGTGATAGGCGAATAACTCTATGCTAGCGGTATTCAACTTCTTTTAGCAAATGTCCAAACATCTGTAGCTGACGCTTCGCTTTCGCTACAAAAAACATCTGTAGCTGACGCTTCGCTTTCGCTACATAAAACATCTGCTGAAAGAAGTTAACCTCCGGACGCAATTATGTCGAGGCATAATTGATTTACTAGTAATAGAGAGGTACTGATAAAAAATGTCAGGTATTTATTTGCTCAGCGAGACCTTTGCCTTTTTATAGGGGCAGAGGTCTTTTCTTTTGTACTCGGATAGTAATAACTATTTTGGGTATAAAGAGTTTTAGAGGAGGCACATGAATGGAATCAATTTTATTACAATACGGTTGGGTACTTATTGTACTTGTAGTATTAGAAGGATTATTAGCAGCAGATAATGCAGTTGTGATGGCTGTGATGGTGAAGCACTTACCACGAGAACAGCAAAAAAAGGCATTGTTTTATGGATTATTCGGCGCATTAATTTTCCGATTCTCAGCACTTTTTGTCATTACAGTATTAGTAAATTATTGGCAAATTCAAGCGTTGGGAGCAGCTTATTTATTATTCATGTCCGCCAAAAATATATATGATTTGCGTTATAAAGATGACTCAAACGAAGAATCTAATGATAAAGCGAAGAAAAAGGGCTCTGGTTTTTGGATGACAGTGCTTAAGGTAGAGGCAGCGGATATTGCATTTGCTATTGATTCTATGCTTGCTGCAGTTGCCATTGCAGTAACTTTACCGCATTTAGGGAACTTTGATATAGGTGGCATCAATGGTGGACAATTTATTGTCATGTTACTTGGAGGATTTATCGGAGTTATAATGATGCGATTTGCGGCACAATGGTTTGTGAAAATATTAAATGACTATCCTTCACTTGAGACCGCTGCGTTTTTAATGGTAGGTTGGGTAGGCGTGAAGCTTGTTGTGTTGACTTTGTCACATGAGAAGGTGGGTATATTACCTGCGGAATTTCCTCATTCTACTGTGTGGGAGTTAACTTTCTGGATTGTATTAGTGGCCATCGCACTAGTAGGTTATTTAGTAGGAGTTCGTCATAAACATAAAGATCAATAATCTTTAACTTCTTCAGCAAGCAACATCCGCTGAATAAGAGGAATAGTCGTATCTATTCCTCTTTCTTTTTTTATGTATTTTTTCTATACTAATATCTATCAAGTTTGGCATCATATAAAGAAGGGGTTGTCAAAGTGCTCTGGAAAAGATCAAAAAATAGACTTGTAACACCTTTTCAGGTACTTGTCTCTTATTATTTTATAGCTATAGCGATTTCCTTCCTGTTACTACGGCTACCAGGCGTTCATCAAGAAGGTGTTAAAGTTTCATTATTAGATAGCTTGTTTACTGCAGTAAGTGCAGTTAGTGTAACAGGTTTAACAACATTCAATATATCTGAAAGCTATACAACATTCGGGCTCGTGATGGTTCTTGTTATTTTACAGCTTGGCGCAATTGGTATTATGTCACTTGGTACCTTTGTGTGGTTACTTGTTGGGAAAAAAATCGGTATGCGTGAGCGTCAATTAATTATGATCGACCATAATCAATACAATTTGTCAGGGGTTGTTCAATTAATTCGGGAAATATTGAAAATCTTAATCGGCATTGAAGTGATGGGTGCGTTTATTTTAACTTTGCATTTCACTAACTATTTCGACACTTTCCAAGAAGCCTTGATTCATGGTGTTTTTGCCTCCGTTTCAGCTACTACAAATGGTGGCTTTGATATAACAGGCATGAGTTTACTTCCGTTTCATAAAGATTACTTTGTTCAATTGATAACGATGGTATTAATTGTGCTGGGTGCGATAGGCTTCCCGGTATTAATTGAAGTGAAATCCTTTTTATTAAATCGCCATGCAAATTTCCGTTTTAGTTTATTTACAAAAATAACAACCTCCACATATGCAATTTTATTTGTGGTAGGGGCTATTGTTATTTTATTGCTTGAATCATTCCATTCCTTTAAGGGAATGTCTTGGCATGAGGCTTTGTTTTCTGCAATGTTCCATTCTGTTTCAACACGATCAGCTGGACTTACGACGTATGATGTAACAACCTTTAGTGAAGCGACAGATATTTTTATGAGCTTTTTAATGTTTATTGGTGCTTCACCGAGCTCAGTTGGTGGTGGGATACGTACAACAACATTCGCCATGGCAATTCTATTCCTAATTACCTTTGCGCGAGGAAGAGAGGATATTCAAGTATTCGGACGTGAAATACATTTAATTGATGTATTCCGCTCATTTGTTGTTATTTTATTGGCATTCTTTATGGTGTTAGTTGCGACAATTATTTTACTCATTACTGAGCCACATGCATCACTGATTCAAATAATTTTTGAAATTACATCAGCGTTCGGAACGTGTGGGATGTCTTTAGGAATAACCTCCGACCTATCAGTTGTTGGCAAAATTATCATTATGATTTTAATGTTTGTTGGTCGTGTCGGTTTAATTTCATTCCTTTACACTTTAGGTGGTGGAGGTAGAGGCAAAAAATCTAGTTATCACTATCCTAAAGAACGAGTAATTATAGGGTAAATTACTAGGAGATTAAAAAAGAGCTAATTGAGCTCTTTTTTAATCTCCTTAAAATTTTCCGGTAAAAAATGAGGAAATTAGAGATTACCTTAGTAGAAAATCTATCCATAAAAAAGTGTCTGGATTGTTTATTTGTCTAAAAAATTGGTTTCGCCACAAAATTGTCGAAAAATTTTAAATTGTTTTTCCTGGTTATTGCGGTCGATTGGTAGGTAATATTTACAATATTAGGGTGTCGGTGGGTTGAGAATATCGTACTAAACTTTTTTAGGATAATTGTAATGCCTTATAGAACATCGGTTGATCGTAATAAAGATATGGTTTTTACTGACAATGTGCTAAATTAAAAATGTAATTATTTGTTTTTGTTTTGGGTCACATTAACAATTTAAGGTTTTTGGTGGATGAAAAAAACGCTAGTCCTAAATTTTATTAAAGGACTAGCGTTTTTTATTATATAGAGTGGATTGTTGCAAAGTATGGTGTTTGACCATGACGGAAGTAAGTTAATAGATAGCCGTTTTTTGGTACAATTTTGCCTTTTGAGAAATTTAGGTAATCTATATGATGCGGAATAATGAGCGTATGTTTAAACAACTCTTTTTCAGATAGATTGAAGCCGGCAAATTCCTCACCTGCAATTGCAGGGTTTTCACGTAAAGCATTGTAAAGTGCTTTTTGTTGCTCCTCTGTAGGGCGCTCTTTCCACCATAATTTACGTGGCTGGAACTGCTGTGCCATTAAATAATCTAGTTGCATTAGGCTTTCAATGATAGTTAAATTAACACCCTCTACAGTTTCTAAAAACATTAATAAACGACGGAATAAATCCTCGAGCTGATGACCGATACGCGACCAACCTTTTGTTTCCCAATAAGTACCGAAATTTTGGAAGAAATCAAATGGTGTTTCAAACACTTCAGTTACTAAGTATTCAATCGTATGATCCATACGGTGATCGTTCCAATATTTCTCAAGTACATCCTCTGCATGTTTAATACGTACTATATCATCAAATGTTAAGACATTGTTTGAGAAAATCTCGTAAGGAGATTGGTCCACATACGTATAGCCGAATTTTTCAGCCTCTAGACGAAGGCCTGTACCACGCAGAAGTTTTAGGAATCCAAGCTGTAATTCCTCTGGTCGCATTGCGAAAACATCATTAAAGGTTTGACGGAAGCTTGCATAATCTTCCTCTGGTAAACCAGCGATTAAATCTAAATGCTGATCAATCTTTCCACCTTCTTTGACCATCGTCACTGTACGCGTAAGTTTTTCAAAGTTTTGACGGCGCTGTACAAGAGTATTTGTTAAATCATTCGTTGATTGAACACCTATTTCAAAACGGAAAAGACCTTTTGGTGCGTTATCATTTAAAAACTGGATAACCTCAGGACGCATAATATCTGCGGTAATTTCAAATTGGAATACAACCCCTGGCTTATGTTCATCGATTAAAAACTGGAACATTTCCATGGCATAGCTTCGACTTATATTAAATGTACGGTCAACAAACTTAATAGTACGCGCACCATTGTCCATCAAGAATCGAATATCTTCTTTTATTTTTTCTCGATTGAAATAACGAACCCCTACTTCAATAGAAGATAAACAAAATTGACAGCTAAATGGACAGCCTCGACTTGTTTCAATATATTGAATTCGTTTGCTTAGATGAGGGAGGTCCTCCTCAAAACGAAATGGACTTGGCAATTCACGTAAATCTATTTTTGATGCTTGTGCGTGAATCCGTACTTTACCATCCTCTAAGTAACAAATCCCTGGAACATCCTCCAATGCAATTTCACCATGTAAATAGCGTAATAACTGTTTAAAGGAAGTTTCTCCTTCACCCATAACAATGAAATCAACCTCTTCGATTCTACGTAACCAATGGTGGGCATCGTAAGAAACTTCAGGTCCTCCGAGCAAAATTTTAACATTTGGACAGACAGTTTTTAACATCTTGATGACGTGAATGGTTTCTTCGATATTCCAAATATAGCAACTAAATCCTACAATATCAGGTTTTTTTTGAAACAAATCTGATACAATATTAAAAGCAGGATCTTTAATTGTATATTCTGCAATGATAGGATCAAATTCTGGTAAAGCAGCACCTTTTAAATAACGTAGTGCTAAATTTGTGTGAATATACTTTGCGTTTAAAGTAGTTAAAATAGTATTCATGCAATAATCTTCCTTTCAATTTCTAATTGTAACAGTCAAGTAGCTGTCATACAATATAATCCTTTTTACCTATTTATTTTGTGAACAGTTCGTGAAATAATTTTAAATACTTAAATTTACTAAATTTTGTAATAATAGAATCGTGCAATCATAGATTATAGTAAAGGCTCAAAATTCGAATAAGGGGTTATTTACTCTTTTGAAAGGTTCGGTGAGAAAGTTGAAGCAAAATGATATTAATCAATGTTTTGGAAATCTTATGACAAGTACTTCGTCACCAACACTTATTCTTAATAAAGCAGGAAAAATTTTGAACGTGAATGAGGCTGCTATTAAACTTTTTAACCTCGATACAACGTATATTGGCTATTTAACTATGGACGAGCCATCTAATTTAAATTGGGCGAAATTCGTTAAACAATTAGAATGTGATTTAAGATCAGAAGAAATCTTCAATATTCAAACAACTGGTAATGAATATGAAATGATGTCCTTCAAATGTTTTTATGATCCGAGCACAGAAGAAATTGTTGCGCAAATTTCAACATTAAATAATGACATAGCTCATGAATTATATGTTAGTCAAGAGCAGGAGAGATCACAATCTTTCAATGCTTATGATCACTTACCGTACGCTGTTATTGTAAGTGACGCTAGCGGGATAATTCTTGGGCTAAATAAGTATGCTGAAATGTTTTTAAGAATTGAAAAATCGCTGCTTCTTCATAAGGCACATCAGCACATATTCGATGCATTTACATTGAAGAAAGGTCAAATTACAACATACCTTTCTAAACTGATGGGTGAAAAGCATGCAAGTATTCATGTAGTTGATGAAACTATAGTTACTAGCCCTTGCTATTATGAGATTTCGAGTATCTTTGATGAATATAACAATATTATTGTCACAGTTATTAATGATGAAACAGAAAAGAAGCAACTTCAACATAAAGTTGAACATCAGCAAGCTTTAAATGTTGTCGGACAAATGGCCGCAAGTATTGCCCATGAAATTCGTAATCCATTAACTTCTTTAAAGGGCTTTACTGAATTGTTAAAGCTAAACGCTGATGAAGAGTCACGCATGTATTTATCTGTCATTGATAGTGAACTCCAACGGATGGAACAAATTTTATCCGAGCTTTTAGTATTGTCCAAGCCAACAAGTATGAAAGTGGAATTATTAGAACTAGATCACATTGTGAAGCAAGTGATTGAGTTTATGCTTCCGGATGCACTTATGAAAAATATAATGATTCAATACATTTCTCCTTCTTCACAAGTCTACATTGGTGGCAATGAGAATCGTTTAAAGCAAGTATTCATGAATCTTATTAAAAATGCGATGGAATCCATGAATAATGGTGGAACGATTACAGTAGAAATGAATGTTATTGACTGTGCGATTGTAGAATTACTGATTAAAGACGAAGGTGTCGGTATGGACAGTGCTACCCTTCAAAACTTATTCCAACCTTTTTACACGACGAAATCAACAGGGACAGGACTAGGCCTTGCTTTCGTGAAAAAGGTGATTGAAGAGCATGAAGGTGTAATAGGTGTGAATAGTGAATTACAGAAGGGGACATGCTTCCACTTACAATTCCCGGTTTACACATTTAATCAGATGGATACAATGGATGTTTCTACGAAAGATTCTGCTTATTTAGTAACATAAAAAGAGTCGAAATGGTAACTTAAACCACCATGAAAGGCTTAAAATAAAATCTTGCTTTTGACAATGCTTTTCTAATATCGCTATAATGGCATGTATAAAAAGCGAATTGAGAGGAAAAGGATATGACGTCAGAAGATATAAAGCAATCTTTAAAATTATATATTGTATTATCACGTGCACATAAAGCGATTAATGAGACGACCCATCAATTTTTTCAAGAGAATGGATTAAACCCTACTGAATTTGCTGTATTAGAGCTTCTTTATCATAAAGGAAGACAGCCATTACAGCAAATTGGCAATAAAATTTTGCTAGCTAGTGGGTCTATTACGTATGTCATTGACAAACTTGAAAAAAGAGGGTATTTATTGCGTGTCTCTTGTCCATCAGATCGCCGTGTTACCTATGCAGAAATTACGGACAAAGGTGAAGCATTTATGGGAGAACTATTTCCAAAACATGAACAGCATTTACATGAACTGATGAGTGTGTTATCTGTTGAAGAAAAAGACCAAGCAATCGCTTTATTAAAAAAATTAGGCTTGTCTATAAAAGATTTGTCTTATTAATAAGAGTTGTCTCAATGAGTTTGAGGCAACTTTTTTTATGGAACGCAAGGACAAGGTGATTCTTATTGTAGGATCCATCTTTTTCATCAATTGTGCTCCTAATTCTAGAACGCCCCCCTTGAATCATTATCGTCATAGATAAGGCAGGAGAGAGCAAAGTCGAAGGACTAAGTATCCTGTCCTGTTTTAACGGCCTTGTGACCGCTCCTAGACGCTCATCGGACAATTTCCCAGCCATAAAGGAAATCAACCTCACATAATGCTATAAACCCTATTTAACTTCTTTCAGCGGGTCTCCAAACATCTGCTGCTGACGCTACGCTTTCGCGCAAAAGAC
Organism: Lysinibacillus xylanilyticus; assembly: GCF_001183605.1. GTDB lineage: Bacteria > Bacillota > Bacilli > Bacillales_A > Planococcaceae > Lysinibacillus > Lysinibacillus xylanilyticus. The sequence goes on from NZ_LFXJ01000010.1 coordinate 453,038, forward strand.
ATCTGTACCAGTCGCTACGCTTTCGGGACAAAAAACAGACGCTGAAATAGAGGAACTCAGTCTAAAAACGCCATGTCCTGTGGCATTACTGAGATGACTGATATTGTGTCAGCCCTCACGCAGGCCTAAGCATAAAGCTCGACTCCGGACGTATTGTATATCTGTGCGACAGCGGCATTGTTTTTCTGTCGAAAGCAGAGCGACAGCTACAATAATACGGGACATAATTGATAATAAAAAAAGACTATAGAGCAAACAAGTTTGTCTACAGTCTTTTTTGAATAATTATTTTTTAGAAATAGTTGCTGCCATTTTAAGCATTGCATCTGTTAAATCTAATTCGTCGTTATCGTGAATTGTTAGTTTTGTAATTAAACCGTCTTTTTCAAAAACAACGCCGATTACTTTTTCTTTATCTTCAACAAAATGTACAACATAACCTTCAATGTTTTTAACATCTTTGAATACAGCTAGTTCTTCAGAAGATAAAGATGATGTGTCACCAACAGCATTCATATAATCTTGCATAGATTTTTTTACTTCATCATAGCTTGATTGTGATGCATCAATAGTTTCGATACGCATAAATACTTCAGCGTTGTCATTAGAAACTAGCATGTCTTTACCTGGTTCTTCTTGAGAAAGTGTAAATCCAGGAAGTTGTTGCACTTTATAGTCTTGATCAGCACTTTTAGATTCCGTTGCTTTTTCAGTTTTGTCTACACCTTTTTGTACATATTTAACTTCTTGTTCTTTTTTAGTTTCAGTGTCTGTATTGTCTTTATTTGTTTCATTTGATGTAGGCGTTTCTTGCGCATCGTCTACATTATTATCCTTAGATGATGGTTGCTGCTGTTCAGTCGATGTATTTGATGGCTCATTTTTTTGAGCATCTGAATCCTCTGTTTTATCAGAAGTATTACATCCTACGACTAAAACTGCTGTTAGTAATAATGCGGGTACAGAAAATAATTTTTTTTGCATGAAAAGCCCTCCCTTTCTTAATTAAACGTTGGAAAAAATAAAATGTTTCCAATTTTTAATGCTATCATGTTAAAGGTAACACTAAAAATAATAGTAGTACAAAAACTACATGGGTTACAATAACAAGTGGCATACTTTTACGCCATTCATATAACAAGCCCCAAATAATGCCGGTTACAAGTGCGGCGATCATACCAAGCATAAAGCCGCTTAGTGCTATGGAGATTGCGCATAAAATCGCAGTTACAATAACTGCAAAAGTAGGACGCATAAAGCGCTTCAGCTGTTGTTGAACATAGCCACGCCAAAAAATCTCTTCACCAATTGCAACAATGAATACGAGTAAAATATAGTGCCAAATATTTTGTGGTCCATAATTCGCTAAAAATTTGTGTACTGATTGTACTAATGAATCATTAATGTATGGTGCAAACCAATAGCCAAAGCGTACAATACCGTATGTTATTGTACCGTATCCAATACCGAAAAGTAAAAATTTCCAGGTAGGTAACTGATCTTCAATTTTACCAGCCAAAATTGAAATGGCAATACATACAAGTAAAGTAAATGCATATAGGTACCAAAATACAGCTTGGTTAGCAAAGGTAAAAGCAAGCATGCCATAAACGAATAATAAAGAAAGGAGCAATATTATTGTTTGTTTCGAATTTGTAAGCATTATTCGACCTCCATGCTTTTAATTTTATCAAAAAAAAAGTCCCTTATCATCTATAAAGACAAATAGGGACTATTCAGACTATTGAGCCTCGTTTAAAATTTTGTAACGTTTATGGTTGACGACCGTTTTTTCTTCAATTTCTAGGGAATCGAAATTCTCCATGTATGTTAAATCAACGATCACCGAATTTTCATTTACTTTTTCTACTATACCTTGTAAGCCATCTTTAAACTCGATAATATTTCCAACTTCAGCTATTTTCACAGACAGTCAGCTCCTTCATCGACTAATAATATACAGTTTGCATGAAAAAATGGAAAACGTAAAGCCCTTTTTGAATAATTCATAATTTATTACACAAAATACTAAGAAGTGAGGAATAAAAAATGGAAAAATACGAAAATATGCTTAAACAATTACAAAATGGGGAATTGAAAAATATAGAGATAGAGAAGGAACAATTTTATGAGTTTCGAGAAGTACTTGTAAAACATCCTTTATTTAAACATTTTAGAGGTGAGGCCAAACAAAATGGGCGCGTAATCTATACTTATCAAGAAGTTGCAAGAAGCTAATTTGTCGAACATTGTCGTAAGTTAATGCTGTAAGAAATGAAATATAAATGTATAATAATGGTATGATTATTTGTGTGTGGAGGGTTGTATGAATGGTCAATCTACTCTTGGAACAAATGGAGCAAACTCGTGAGATGATGATACGCTCTGGTGTAGAGAACGGATTACAAAATGCGAAAACCATTCAACTGAGTCGCAGATTAGATCAGTTAATGAATACTTATTATAGACAGACGGCATTTGAAGAAGAAGAAGATCAAGAAGAATGAAAGAATGTTCCAGTATTCAAAGTGAAACTTTTTAAATAAAATGTTTAAAAAGCATTTGTTGGGGAATACTTATTATGAACATAGCAACATTCTCATTTCCCCCTTTAGAGCAGTGATACCCCATCACCTGCTCTCTTTTTTTATCTTTATTAAGGCTAAATTGATTTACTCGTATATATGCAGCACATAAGGCTTTTAGTACAAGTTAATAAGAAGAGTTTGAATTATCGTACTTATTCAACTACACTGAAAGATAAAATAGGTGCTATTGGTAAATAATAATGGATAGATAGCCTTGATACAAAGGAGTATGTACATATGGGAAAAGAGAGTATTGCGTTTATCGGCACTGGCGTTATGGGCGCTAGTATTGTAAAGCATTTATTAAAAAATGGTCATGAGGTAACAGTTTATACACGCACACAGGAGAAAGCGGGGCCGCTTTTGGCGTTAGGTGCAACTTGGGCAAGTACGCCAGCAGAAGCATTTAAAAATAAGGAAATTGCCTTTACAATGGTTGGATACCCTGCAGATGTAGAGGAAGTTTATTTTGGAGATAACGGTTTATTTCAAACAGCTGAATCCGGCAATATCGTCATTGATATGACCACTTCCGAGCCAACATTGGCAAAGCAAATTTTTGAGCATGCCCAAAAGCTTGGAGTAGAAGCGCTAGATGCACCTGTTTCTGGGGGAGATATCGGTGCCCAAAATGGGACATTATCAATTATGGTTGGAGGTAGCCAAGCTACATTTAATAAAGTTTTATCAGTCATGAAACATTTTGGTGAAAATATTGTTTATCAAGGTGAAGCTGGTGCAGGACAGCATGCTAAAATGTGTAATCAGATAGTCATTGCTTCTGGAATGATTGGTGTGTGTGAGTCACTTGCTTACGGATTAAAGGCTGGACTTGATTTATCAACAGTATTGCAATCCATTTCGTCTGGTGCAGCTGGCTCTTGGTCGTTAAGTAACTTAGCGCCCCGTATGATCAAAGAAGATTTCGCACCAGGTTTTTATATAAAGCATTTTGTAAAAGATATGAAAATTGCATTAGACGAATCTAAAAAAATGGGGATTACATTACCAGGTCTAGCACTTGCTTATGATATGTATGAGAAGCTAATAGAAGAGGGCTACGGTGAAAACGGTACACAAGCACTTTTAAAGGCTTATCAATAAATTTCTATTTAATTGTGAGATTTCATCATAGAAAAACTCTGACTATAGAAAACCGAAGAATTTTAATTTTAGAAAACCCGAAGCATCATCTTTTAGAAGGATGATACTTTGGGTTTTCATATATATAGCAGCTCATTAACACACAGAAAATAGCATGCTTGTTGATTAGAAAAATAAAGGCTTATTATTAGCTGATATGTTGATATTTGCTAGCGTAAACCCTAACTGATTGTAGCGGAAGGTTACTCGAGTGCTCCTGTCGCAGAGAAAAGCTTCCCCCGGGAAAAGCGAGACATACGAGACCCTACACGAAGGGGGTCGACGCTCGCCCGCAGGAAAGTGAGTAGCCCGTAGCGGAAATCAGTCTTTTCTAATTAACTCAAGTGGAAGAAATATTTAATCAACACACTTGAGAAAAACTACGGAAGCATTACTCTTTATCGAAAAGTTTTGCGTCTAAAGAAAAACTAGATGCCCCTGCAAGTGCAAAGTATAAAGCTATTGCAGCTAAAGCTAAATCTAATTCATATCCAGCTAAGCCGTTTTCGCCGATAAAGCCAACACTAAGCTTCGCCGTAAAAATGGCAACAATCATTGTCACTGTCAATAATGCGCCAATAAGTCTTGTGCCTAACCCTAGAATAATTGCTATACCACCGACTAGTTCTATAATGGCAACAATATAAGCCATAAAGCCTGGAATACCAATGGCATCAAAATAATCAGCTGTTAAGCCAATACCACCTTGAAATTTTTGATATCCGTGAGCTGCAAAGATAAAGCCAAGCACTGCACGTAAAATAGTTGAACCAATATTTTGCATAGTTTAATAAACTCCTTTTGTGTTTTTTTTTTTTTTGTACTTACATTTCGTAACTTAGTTTATTTTTAAAAACAACTTTTGTCAAGTAACTAAATTTTATTTTAGAAAATGATTCTCGAAAAAAATGATATACTCTTATATAAGAACGAAGTACTTAGGAGGCAGTTAAAGTTGGATCAAAAAAAAATTTGTCCACGATTTGAAAAGGCGTTAAAAATATTAAATCATAGCTGGAACACCCTGCTTATATATCAGTTATTAGAAGGTTCTCAACGATACTCAACAATTAAAAATCAGGTGGGTATCAGCAGTCGCGTGTTAACGGAGAGATTAAAAGAATTAGAGATTGAGAACATTGTGAAACGCACTGTTATTCCATCGACACCAGTAGTGATTGAATACGAGCTAACAGAAAAAGGACATGCACTTGCGCCGATCCTAAAAGCAATTGAACAATGGTCTTCTATGTGGGTGAATATAGAAGAATAGTAAAAAAGATATCCAAGCGAGGGGGCTTGGATATCTTTTTTATTGTAAATAGTGTTAATTTTCTTTAAATAAAAGGTATTTTTTATTACATGGGGGAATTTAATTAATATTATAGAGAATGGGGAGGAGGGTTTTATGAAGAGAAATTCAGTAATAGACGGACAGCATCGAAGTCAATTAGCTCTTTATTTATCACTGCCAATTTTATCGTGGGCATTTTATGATTTTGCGAATACAATATTTTCTTCAAATATTAATACTATATTTTTCCCGTTTTATATGGACGAAGTTTTAGGGACGAATGAGGTAATGCAGCAGGTGGCAAGCACGTTTATTTCCTATGCGAATGCCATTGCTAGCTTCTTTCTTGTCGTTTTTTCGCCACTCTTTGGTGTATGGATTGATAATACGGGCTATAAAAAGAGATTTATAGTGTGGTTTGCATCTATTTCCATCTTCTTCACTTTTATGATGGGTGTTTTTGCGAATTTACAAACGTCAACAAATTATTCAGGTGTGCCACTTAGTTTATTTTTAGTTGTAGTTAGTTTTATCGTCGCAAAATTTTTCTTTAATTCAAGTCTAGTGTTCTATGATTCAATGATGAGTGATTTAGGGACAAAAGAAGAAATGCCCCTTATTTCTGGCTATGGGGTAGCGATTGGTTATCTTGGTACAATTCTTGGACTACTTGTTTATTTGTATGTAGGAAACAGTGGATTCCATCGAGCATTTATTCCAACTGCAATTTTATATTTTTTATTTTCTTTGCCCTTATTTTTTATTAATAAAGATACACCAATTCCAAGGTCTCAGCGCAAGCCTGTTAAATTTCTAGATGGCTATAAGGAAATTGTTCAAACCTTTAAAGACATGAAGCAATATAAAACTATTTTCACCTTTATGATTGCTTATTTCTTTTTAAATGATGCCATTGCTACAACCATTGCAATGATGGCCGTATATGCAACAACGATTGTCGGCTTTACGTCGGGACAATTTATCGTGCTTTATTTAGTGTCTACCGTTTCAACTATTATTGGCTCTTTTGCATTTGGTTATATTACAAAAGCAATTGGAGCTAAACGTGCGATTACCGTGGTGGCGCTATTAATGATTGTTGCTTTAACATTTGCCGTCTTTGCGACAGAGCAATGGATGTTCTGGCTTGCAGGTAGTATGTTTGGCGTATCACTAGGATCCATGTGGGTAACATCGAGAACATATATTATTGAATTGTCTCCAGAAGAAAAACGGGGTCAGTTCTTTGGCCTATTTGCATTTTCGGGTAAAGTGTCCTCAATTATTGGGCCAGCAGTCTACGGAACGGTCACATTATGGATGAAAGATTACGGAACGCTAGCAAGTCGTGTTGCTTTATCTACATTAATTGTGATGACGATTATTGGCCTATTGGTGCATCTAAAAGTTAATAGCTCAAAAGTTAGAGATGCCATTTGAAAAAACGTATGCCTATATTTTCGTTCAGTTAAGACTCCCACCTCTGAAGGTGGTGAAATGAATGCGGATGTGGTTCTCTTTCAATAAATATCTAAACACCTACTGAATGAAATTAAGCATCTGAACGCAATGCCAAGGCGAAATTGATAAGAGTTGATTGGAGTGGAGACTGGACGCCCCCAGGAAGCTCTGCTCTGCGCGAAAGCGACGCGGCAGCAACAAATGTTCTATCTGTGCGAAAGCGAAGCGGCAGCTACAAATGTTTTCTGTAGCGAAAGCAAAGCGACAGCAACAAATGTTTACTGTAGCGAAAGCAAAGCGACAGCTACAAAGCGCCCAGTCGGAACGGAAATCAACAACACGTTATGATAGAGCCAAGTTCATGATAAATTTGGAAAAAGCAAGTAGGAGAAATGTATTGCCTATGATACAATTGAATTATAAATAGAAGTTGAAAAGAAAGGAGCGGGGTAGCTTTGGAACATAAAGGTATATTATTAGAAAGTGGCACAAATGAGCTAGAAATTGTTGAATTTGAAGTAGCGAACAATAAATTTGGTATTAACGTTATTAAAGTAAAGGAAATTATTCAACCGATTCCAGTAACATTTATTCCACACGCGCACCCGCATGTAGAAGGGATTATTCAATTACGAGGTGAGGTTTTACCAGTAGTTGATATGCTCCGAGTATTAGGTATTCAAAATGCAGAGCGTAGTCCTCAGCAAAAATATATTGTAGCTGAGTTTAATAAACAGCGCGTAGTATTCCATGTAGATAATGTAACGCAGATCCACCGTATTTCATGGAATCAAATCGAGAAACCTTCTGATATGTATCAAGGGGGAACATCACAAGTAATAGGTGTTATTAAGCAAAATGAACAGATGATTTTATTGCTCGATTTCGAAAGAATTATGGTGGATATAAATCCGGATTCGGGTATTAGTGTAGAATCCGTTAAAAAGCTCGGTAAACGTGATCGCTCTGAGAAACGAATTTTAATTGCTGAAGATTCACCATTACTACGTAAGCTCTTATTCGATACTATGAAAGAAGCAGGTTATGAGAATGTTGAATTCTTTGAAAACGGCCGTGATGCTTATGAATACCTCGAAACTATCATCAAGGGTGGTAGCGAAGTAGCCGAGCATATTCAATTAGTTGTGACGGACATTGAAATGCCACAAATGGATGGGCATCATTTGACACGTAAAATAAAGGAGCACCCAGACCTCCAAAAGCTTCCTGTCATTATTTTCTCAAGCTTAATTACGGATGATCTTCGTCATAAAGGTGACCAAGTAGGTGCAGAGGATCAAATTAGTAAGCCTGAAATTGCGGAGCTTATTTTACGAATAGACCAACTTATCTTATAAAATTTAGTTTTATCGGGGTTGAACAATAGAAATATAGTTGGAAAAGGTACTTCACAATATTAATAATGGGTATCCTGAAAGTATATTAATAGTTTAAAGAAAGTCGGATGCCTCTTTTAGGCTCCGGCTTTTTTGTATAGATAAATGATGCTAGGAACAAAATAATAAGGGCCAATTTGTTGGGGTATGTATTCAACTTTGACTTGAAAGTGAGTATTCTAACACGTCTATCCGAAAAAATGGGAAGCGCTAAGAGACCGCAGGTTTGTAAGACAAAACAATCAGTAAATACTATGAATGTACGCGTTAAGGAAGTGATAATTTGAATGAATTAAAAACTGCTATCATCGATATAGGCTCAAACACCATTCGATTAGTATTGTATCAATACGATAAGGAAGAGGGGCTTCGTGAGATTGGAAATATTAAAACGGTTGCACGTTTACGTACATATTTACAGCCCTCTGGTGAAATGTCTGAAGAAGGTATACAAGTATTAACAGAAACATTATTGACTTTTAAAGCAATGCTCGATGATTTTGAAGTGACTGATGTTAAAGCTGCTGCAACAGCTGCTATCCGTCAGGCAACAAATAGAGCAGAAATTATTACTTTAATGAAAAAACGGACAGGCATTCATATAGAGCTTTTATCTGAAGAAGAAGAGGCATATTATGGCTTTGTTGCTGTAGCGCATTCAGCAGGCACGAAGTCTGCTGTAACTATCGATATTGGTGGTGGTAGTACAGAAATAACTCTTTTTGAAAATAAAGAACTACAGAAGTCTTATAGTTTTCCTTTTGGTACAGTTTCTTTAAAGCAACGTTTTGTAAAGGGCGAGATTATGAATGGAAGTGAAAAAAAGGAACTCATTGCTTTCGTTAAAGAACAGTTCAAATCACTTCCATGGATCCAGGATATCGGATTACCGATTATCGCAATTGGTGGTAGTGCTCGAAATATTGCCCAAATTCATCAGCAAAAACATGCATATCCAATAGCAAGTGTACATGGCTACGAAATGACTAAGGAAAATTTAGATGAGCTCAGTCTGTTTATAGGTAATTTAAGTTTTAATGAATTGAAACAGTTAGATGGTCTTTCGGCAGATCGTGCGGATATCATCGCTCCTGCACTAGAGGTTTTCAATGTGTTAATGGAGGTTGTCGGCAGTAAATTGTTCCAGATAACAAAAAAGGGTTTGCGAGAAGGACTCATTATACAGCGTATTTTACAAACAGATAAAAGTGCGTTTGATAAGAACAATGTGTTTGAGGGAAACGCTAAAAGATTGGCTCGTCAGTATGGTCGAACTGAAAAAGAAGTGGACTATTTGACGCGTTTAACGGATCAATTGTACCGTGAATGCTGCCACTTTGGTTATTTACAACATAATCCAAAAGATTTGGAATTATTGGCGAAAGCAGCAAAGGTTTTTAATATAGGGGAGTATATTGAGTTAAGTTCGGCGAGCCAGCATACCTTTTATTTAATTGCGAACCAATCTATCGATGGGCTAAATCATAAGGAACGTGTGAAATTAGCACTCTTAGCCTCGTATAAAAATAAAGATTATTATCAGCGATTCGTAGCTCCTTTTACAGAATGGATGAGTCGTGAGGAATATCGTAAAATACGAGACTTTGGCGCACTTTTAAAATTTGTCTATGCGTTAAATGTATCTAAAAGAAAGATTGTACGTACCATTAAAATGCAAACAAAAGAGGATTATGTTCAACTTAACATCTATGTGAAACACAATGCGGCCGCTGAAAAATATCAAGCAAATCGACATAAAAAACATCTAGAACGCGCACTAAAAATACCTATAAAAATAAACTTTATTGAAGAAGGGTTGAACAATTATGACAACTGAAGTTACGAAGAATCAGTTAAGTGAAGGGGATTTAACAGAAACACAAAGTCGTTTACTAGAGGAAATCGCTAAGCCACAATACTATAATAATCGTGAATTAAGCTGGCTAGCCTTCAATGAACGAGTTTTAGAGGAAGCAGAGGATGTCAATAATCCTCTGCTAGAACGATTGAAGTTTTTAGCAATATTTAGCTCGAATCTAGATGAATTTTTTATGGTGCGTGTTGCGGGTCTACAGGATCAGGTACGTGCAGGTTTCCATAAGCCTGAAAATAAGTCAGGCTTAACACCAAAAGAACAATTAGCGAAAATTGCAGAGCGAACTCAGGCATTAGTGCGCCGACAAACTGAAGTTTATAGACATTTAATATATGATTTATTACCACAACATAATGTACATATCGCAGACATGAAAGACTTAAATAGTACACAGAAAGCATTCGTCAATGAAATGTTTGCAGAAACCATCTTCCCTGTTTTAACACCTGTAGCTGTAGATGCGTATCGTCCTTTTCCAACTTTGCTAGGTAAAACTTTAAATTTACTTGTTTTATTAGAGCAAGATGAAGCAGACTTAGAAAATCGTGAAAAGGTAGCGATCGTACAAGTTCCGTCTGTTTTAGATCGTTATATTAAAGTACCATCAGCTGACGGAGAGACAGTAATTGTCTTATTAGAAGACGTGATTGTAGCGCATATCGAAAAGCTCTTTTATGGTTACAGTGTCAAATCAGCACAGGCTTTCCGTTTGACACGTAATGCTGATTTAACGATTCATGAGGAAGGTGCAAGAGATTTACTTGTAGAAATAGAAAAAGAGCTGAAAAAACGCAAATGGGGTGTAGGCAGCCGTCTAGAAGTTCGTGAGGGCGAGATGAGCGAGGAAGTTCTTACATACTTACTTGATGAATTTGAAATTGAAGAAACAGATGTCTTTCATATAGATGGACCGCTAGATTTAACATTTATGTTCTCATTTGTAAAAGGAATATCTGTTGGTCGAGAACATTTAGAATATGAAAGTTTTATTCCACAGCCACCATTAGATTTACAATCGGATGAAAATATTTTTGAAAAAGCTCTGCAACAAGATATCTTTTTCCATCACCCATATGAGTCGTTTGCGCCGATTGTAGATTTTATCTCAGAAGCGGCCGTTAATCCGAACGTTTTAGCAATCAAACAAACGTTATATCGTGTTAGTGGTAATTCACCTATTATACAAGCATTAAAGCTCGCGGCGGAAAATGGGAAACAGGTAACAGTGTTAGTTGAATTGAAGGCACGTTTTGATGAAGAAAATAATGTGCTTTGGGCAAAGCAACTTGAGCAAGCTGGCTGCCTAGTCATTTACGGTATGAATAACTTAAAAACACACTCGAAAATAACGCTTGTTGTAAGCCGTCGAAATGGAAAAATTGAACGTTTTGTACATCTTGGAACAGGGAATTATAATGATGCAACTGCAAAGATCTATACAGACATGGGTATAATAACGACAGAAAAGGAATTTGGTATTGATGCTACTAACTTCTTTAACTATTTAAGCGGTTATACAGAAAAGCCAACTTTTAATCATTTAGTCGTAGCGCCGTTCGATATTCGAGATGAATTTATCCAATTAATGGATGAAGAAATTGCTTGTCATAAGGAGCATGGGAATGGTTTTATTCGAGCTAAAATGAATTCACTAACGGACAAAGACTTAATGATGAAGCTGTATGAGGCGTCCATTGCAGGTGTGAAAGTAGAGCTTATCATTCGTGGTATTTGTTGTATAAGACCAGGAATCCCTGGAATTAGTGAAAACATAACAGTAACGAGTATTGTTGGGCGTTTCCTTGAGCATTCTCGTATTTATTGGTTCCATCATAATGGTGAAAATAAAGTATACTTATCTTCTGCAGATATGATGACTCGTAATATGATTAAACGAGTAGAAATTTTATTCCCTGTATATGCAAGCGAAGCAAAAGCTCGTATTATTAACATCATGAATACACAACTTGAGGATACGGCAAAAGCTCGTATTCAAGACTCCAATGGAAAATATCATTATAAAGAGTTTGACCGTGGTGAAGATCCGATTAATAGTCAGGAAATTTTCCTAAAGGATGCACTAAAACCTACGCTAGACGAAGAATAAAGCAAACACGCTACTTAGTGAGGGATATAATGAAAAAATATAAAGAGAGTGTAGCGCAATTTGCGGACTATCAATTCATACAACTTAACCCATTTGATGCTGTCGTATGTTTGAGAAAAGTTGATACAAAAGCGTTTGAAGTTGTTAATTTTAACGAAAAGCTACCGTCATTTATTAAGCTACAAGATGTGAAAGCCACCAACGCAGAACAATTTTTTACGGAGCAATGCTGGCTGCAATTATCGAATATATTACAACAAGAGTTCAATATAGACCAAAGTTTAAAGGAATGTACGGAGCATAAAGTAAAAACATTTGCTGTTCGTGTACAGCCCTTAGAAAAATCAGTTATAGCAGTTATTCTACGAGAGAAACAGAATGAAGTAGAACCGTATTTGCAATTTGTGGAACAGCACATAAGTCCGGTATTAACAACTGATTTACAAGGTTGCATTATTCACCAAAACGTTGTTGCCACTTCTCTATTGTCAAAAGAACATCAAAGCTTGATAGGTCAAAATATTTTTTCATTATTAGAGAATAAGTATATCAACGAATTTAAATTATTATTTGCAAAAACTATTGAGGGCTCAGCATTTGGTATGCCCAAATGCATGTTTAAACGTCAATTGCTAAGTAAAGAACCATTTTATTTAAGAACGCATCCAACGTACTTTAATGGTGAAATTATAGGTGTACATTTATTTGTGAAAGATGCCACTTCATTTATGAATGACCATGAGGCCTTTTATTACCTAGCATTAATGGATGAATTAACGGGTATTTGGAATCGCAAGGCTTTTAAGGAGCACTGGCTTCAGCATTTAAATGATAAAAATCAAAATAAGCAAGTGGCTATTATTTTAGTGGATATTGATCGCTTTAAAAAGTTTAATGAATCCCTTGGTGAAAGTAAGGGTGATGAGCTTATGCGAATGTTTAGTCATAGACTTCGTGAGCTCTGTTACTCCAAATGCTCGCTTTATCGTTATAATAGCGATGAGTTTATTTTTGTTCTAAAAGATGCAACCGTCAACAAAATTGAGCATACGGCTAATGCTATTTTAGACGCATTAAAACAGCCATTCATGATTGATGAGCAGGAATATTTTATTAGCGTGTCTATTGGTATCTCACTCAGTCCAGCAGATGGCAAGGATTTAGAAACACTTGTACGTAAAGCAGATAAAGCATTGTTTTCTGTAAAAGAGCATGGGCGTTCACACTACCGTTACTATCGTGAAGATATGACAACTATTTTTCCAAATGAAGCTCTGATGGAGGCCCATTTACGTCGTGCTATCGAATTTAATGAGCTAAGTATTCATTTACAGCCACAAATGGATTTAACGGATAACAGCATCAATAGCTTTGAGGCGTTATTACGATGGAATAATCGGAAATTTGGCTTTGTGTCTCCTGCACAGTTTATACCTATTGCAGAGGCATCAGGCTTAATAATTGAGATAGGTGATTGGATTATTGAAGAGGTGTGTCGCTATCAAAAAGAGTGGCAGATGAAGGGCTATCGACCAGTACGTATTGCCATCAATATATCACCAAAACAATTTAGAAAAGAAAACTTTGCTCGGAAAATTAAAACTGCCTTGAAAAAATATGATGTGCCAGCTGAATTATTAGAGGTGGAAATTACCGAAAGCTCTATGACTAATGTCCATGAAACATTTTCAATTTTAACCGAATTGAAGCAACTAGGTGTTTATGTTTCAGTTGATGATTTTGGAACTGGTTATTCATCTTTAAGCTATTTAAAGCGTTATCCGATAGACATTATAAAAATTGATCAATCATTTATAGCTGATATTACGAAAGATGATAAAAATGAGGCAATTATTAAGGCCATTATTTCAATGTCCCATAATTTGGGGTTAGAGGTCATCGCTGAAGGGATCGAGGAACCATCACAGGTTGATTTCCTAAAACGTCATTATTGCCAAAAAGGCCAAGGCTTTTTATATAACAAGCCATTACCTGTAGAAACCATTGTTAATAAATATTTTGTTAGCTAATGAAAACAAAAAAAGTAGCACTTCATCATAGATTGGATGGAGTACTACTTTTTTTACAATTTAGAGGATATCTTAGCAAAACGAAGTATAACCAAAAAGGACATAACCGGATTATATCTTCGGTCAACCCGAATGAACGGAGATACAACCCAAGCACACCCTTTTAAAATAAGCTATTTATTTTTAACTTTTAATCCATCTAACACAATAGCTGTAAATTGCGACATTTCCGCTGATAAATCGAAGTCTTCATTATGAATTAACCAATCATAAACATTCGCACGCATACAACGTTGAATAATTACTTGAATTTGACTAACCTCTATATCGTGACGAAACTCTCCAAGTTGAATACCTTCTTCAATGTAAGTGTTCATAATTTGGAAAATCATTCTTTGTGGATTTATTAAATAATGATCTTGTTCCACTTGATTTGTCATCGCAGCAGTATACACTGTTCGTAATAAATCTTTTCCAACAACATTTGTTAAATACTTCATTTGTTCTTGATATAGCAATAAAATTTTTTCACTTGCAGGCAATGAACGATCAATATTTTTTTCCACAGAGCCATAAAAACTATCTAGCTCCTTAAATTTTTCTAAAATAACATCGTATTTGGATGGGAAATGGGTGTAAAACGTTCCCTTTGATACATTACATGCTTTAGTAATTTGCTCAACAGATACATGCTCGAATCCATGTTTATTAAATAAATCTAATGAAACTTTGAGTAATTTTTCACGTGTTTCTAATGCCTTTTTTTGACGGCTCGTCAATGAATTCATACTGGACAATCCCTTCGAGTTAACGTATTCTAACATACTTTTCTGAAAAATATTCTGAAAATATAAAATTTTTTGATTGACGTAAAGGATTTATTTTTATTATCATTTAATTGACCGCGGTCAATGACTATGGTCAATTAATGAATTATGTTATTAATGTTACGATAAAAGAGTAGAGTTTGGCTAGTGTTCATTGGATTTTCAAGGAACGGGGGAGGTCAATAATGACGGAGAAATTAGGTTTTATCGGCTTAGGCAATATGGGGTTACCGATGTCAGTAAATTTATTAAAGGCTGGCTATGAGGTTTTTGGCTTTGATACTAATTCACAAGCAATGGAGCAATTTAAAAATGAAGGTGGAGTTGGACTTGCGACAGCCAAGGAAGTTGCTGAGCAAAGTGATATTATCATGACGAGCTTGCCGACACCACAAGTAGTGGAACAAGTATATAGATCTGAACAGGGTATAATGCATCATGCTAAAAAAGGAAGTTTATTAATAGACTTTAGTACAGTAAATCCTGAATTGAATGAATCCTTACATAAGGAAGCGCAATCAATGGGGTTACGTTATCTTGGGGCACCTGTTAGTGGAGGTGTTATAGGTGCTATTAATGCAACACTTACGATAATGGTTGGTGGTGAAGAGGGTGATTATCAAAGTGGGTCTGAAATATTCCGAATAGTAGGAAAAAACATTTATCATCTTGGTACGTCTTCAAGTGTAGGTACACGAATAAAATTACTCAATAATTTAATGATTGGATTCTATACAGAGGCAGTCGCTGAAACAATCGTACTTGGCGAAAAGATGGGTATCCATGCAGATACGCTGTATGAAGTATTAAGTAATAGTTATGGTCAAAGCCGTATTTATGAACGTAATTTTTTAGAATATATGAAAAACGACAACTATCAGCCAGGTTTTTCTACAAATCTATTATTAAAAGATTTGAAGCTAGCGAAAAATATGGCAGAAGAAGCAGGGGTACCACTTCGAATCGGGAATAAATTAGTAGATCTTTATAGTGATATATCTCAGCAAGGATATGGAGAAAATGATATGTCTGCGGCTTATTTAAGTTTAAAAGAAGAATGTAAAATTGAACAATTTTAAAGGAGGACAATAAATATGACAACAGCACATGAGGTTAAAACATTAACACATTTCATTGGTGGGGAACTCATTGAAGGAAAAAGTAGTCGCTTTGGTTCTGTATACAATCCAACGACGGGTGAGGTGATTGCCAAGGTGCCACTAGCAACTGTAGAAGAAACTCGGGAGGCAATCGATAAGGCACAGGCAGCATTTCCACAATGGAGAGATACGTCAGTAGCTAAACGTGCTGAGATTGTATTAAAGTTCCGTAATCTTATTACTGAAAATATGGAGGAGCTTTTAAAAATCATTTGTACAGAAAGCGGTAAAACTATTGAGGATGCGAAAGGTGAAGTTACACGTGGTTTGGAGTCTGTTGACTTAGCTATCAATGCACCTCATTTAATGAAGGGGGAGTATTCAGTCAATGTTGGCGGTGACATTAATGCTTACTCTGCAAAATATCCATTAGGTGTTGTAGCGGCTATTTCACCATTTAACTTCCCAATTATGGTGCCTTTAGCGCAAACGAGTATGGCAGTTGCTGTCGGTAATGCAGTTATTTTAAAAGCTTCCGAACGTGTTCCTATGACTGCCTTGTATGTTAGCGAGCTTTGGAAAAAAGCTGGTTTACCAGATGGCATTTGGACGGTAGTAAATGGGGATAAAGATGCAGTTAATGAACTATTAGAAAACCCGAGTGTGCAAGCAATTTCTTTTGTTGGATCGACACCAGTTGCCAAATATATTTATGAAACAGGCTCGAAATATGGTAAACGTGTCACAGCCCTAGGTGGAGGAAAAAACAATATGGTTGTTATGCCAGATGCAGATCTTGACCAGGTAGCAAATGCATTTATCGGAGCAGCTTATGGAGCAGCCTCTCAACGTTGTATGGCTATTTCTACGATTATGCCTGTTGGAAAGGATACTGCAGATCGTCTCGTTGAAATTTTAAAGGAAAAAATCGCTAACTTGAAGATAGGTTCATATACAGATCCAGAGACAGATTTTGGTCCTGTTATTTCTCAGCAATCGAAGGAAGCAATTATTGCTGCTATCAATCGAGGAGAGTCTGAAGGTGCAACTGTTATTTGTGATGGTCGCGAACTTGATATTGTCAAAGAATCTAAAGGATTCTTTGTAGGGCCTACATTGCTAGATAACGTAAAACCAGGCATGGAAATTTATGAACAAGAAATTTTCGGCCCGGCTCGAAATGTTGTACGTGTTGATTCATTGGACGAAGCCATCCAACTTATTAATAAGCATGAGCTCGGAAATGGGGTAACAATCTTTACGAATGACGGTTTAGCAGCTCGAAAATTTACAACAGAAATCGATGTTGGGATGGTTGGCGTAAATGTCCCAATTCCTATTCCAGTAGGCTACCATAACTTTGCTGGATTTAAAGGTTCTCGTTTTGGAGAGGGGCATATGTTTGGTCCAGATCAGGCACGCTTCTTTACAAAAACAAAAACAATATCGGAGCGTTGGATGGCAGGTCAAGCATCGACGGCATCTACGTTTGCATTCCCAAGTAATAACGACTAGTTCATATGAAGAGCTGTATTCTTTTACAGCTCTTTCTTTCTAAAAGAATAAGAGGGGGATTTGGATGTTAGAATACATTGGGCTTTTTGGTAGTTTAGCTTTACTTGTGTATTTAACAATGAGGGGCGTAAATTTACTGATTTCAGCACCATTGACTGCATTGATAGCAGCGATAACGAATGGTCTAGCATTTTTTCCACAAACAGCTGATGAGAATCAAGCTAACTTCTTAACAAGTTATATGGATGGGTTCACTGGATTCGTTGGTTCATGGTATTTAATGTTCATGGCAGGAGCCATTTTCGGAAAGGTAATGGAAGATACGGGAGCAGCTGATAGTGTTTCTAAATGGATTGTAGAAAAAATTGGAGTGAAATATGCAGCCTATGCAGTAGTAGCTGCAGCAGCAGTACTAACGTATGGTGGTGTCTCAGTGTTTATCGTAGCCTTTTCTGTATATCCAATGGCTATCAGTTTATTCAAGCAAGCTAATTTCCCTCGTCGCTTTATTCCTGCTGCACTTGGCTTAGGTTCTGTAACCTTTACGATGACCTCAGCAGGTTCACCGGAAATTCAAAACTGGATTCCTATTCCGTACCTTGGTACAACGCCATATGCTGGATGGGTAGTAAGTTTAATTGTGGCAATTTTTATGGCTACTTGTGGATCACTATGGCTAAATTGGATGATCAAACGTGCAGTAAAAAAAGGAGAGATATTTATTGCCCGATCTACTGATCCAGTTGTTGACGAATCTCGTAAACTTCCAAGTCCAATTTTAAGTATCGTACCACTAGTAGTAGTTTTAGGCATTTCCTTTGTGTTCCACGAATCTCTAGGAACTTCAGCCTTAATTGTAGCATTAACAAGCGGATGTATTATGGCTTATCTAGTGAGCTATAAATATTCCAAGTCTGTCGGTGCGACACTAACAGCTGGTGCTATGGGGGCTATTGTAGCTATCGCTAATACGGCAGCTGTAGTTGGTTTCGGAGGTGTGGTGAAAGCTACACCATCATTTTTAGCAACTGTTGACGTTATGACTAATATTCCTGGAAGTCCGTTAATTGGCGGTGCGTTAGCCATCGCTGTAATAGCAGGTTTAACAGGCTCGGCTTCAGGTGGACAAACAATTGCATTGCCTTTACTTGCTCCACACTATATTGACATGGGAGTTGATACGGAGGCATTGCACCGTACAATTGCTATTGCATCAGGCTCTCTCGATTCATTGCCACACGGTGGTTATGTAGTAACAACCATCAATTCGGTATGTAATGAAAAGCATAAAGATGCTTATATGCCATTTGGTGCTTTAACCGTCATTATACCTATCGTAGGTACGTTGATCGCTATCATATTATTCTCACTTGGAATGTAGGAGGGTATTGCGTGAAAGAAAAAACAGTTTTTATAACTGGAGCAGCCCGTGGTATCGGGTTATCCATGGCACTAGCGTTTGCTGAGCAGGGAGCGAATGTAGTAATAACAGATATTAATGAACAGCTTTTAGCGGAGGCAATTAAACACAATCCGCAATTAACTGCATACACATGTGATGTTGCGAATGAACAGGCAATATGTGATGCGATTGACTTTACTGTTGAAAAGTTTAAGACAATAGATATTTTAATCAACAACGCAGGGTTTCAGCACGTTTCTCTAATAGAGGATTTCGCGACAGAAATCTTCGAATCCATGCAAAAAGTGATGCTTGTTGCACCTTTTATAGCAATAAAATATGTCTTACCACATATGAAGAAAAATAAGTTCGGACGCATTATTAATATGGCATCTATTAATGGAGTTATTGGGTTTGCTGGTAAGGCCGGATACAATGCAGCCAAACATGGACTTGTCGGTCTAACGAAAGTGGCGGCACTAGAGGTTGCAATTGAGGGGATAACAGTTAATGCGATTTGTCCAGGGTACGTCGACACAGAATTAGTACGTAATCAGTTTACGGATTTGGCAAAGACAAGAGGCATTCAAGTAGAGGAAGTGCTCGAGCAGGTGCTTTATCCACTCGTTCCTCAAAAACGCTTACTAGATGTATCAGAAATTACAGGACTTGCGCTTTATTTAGCTAGTGATATGGCAAAGGGTATAACAGGTCAAGCAATAATTTTGGATGGTGGTTATACAGCACAATAGCTTAGGGGGATTAGATATGATTCAAACAAAAACAATCTATACGGTTCATTCGCCAGGAACGATCGTTTATGGACGAGATTCTTTTGAAGAAGTAGGCGTATATGCAAAAAAAATGGGGACTAAGGCTCTTATCATTAGTGATCCAATAATGGATAGCTTAGGCTTTGTTAATCAATGTAGCGCTTTATTAAGAGCTAGTGGATTGGAAGCGGTTTCGTATTTAGGTGTAACAACGGAACCAGTGGATACGTATGTAGCAGAAGGACTTCATATTTTACAATCTGAGGGTTGCGATATTATTATTTCCGTCGGTGGCGGAAGCTGTATCGATACAGGAAAAGCAATCGCAGTAGTTGCAACGAATGATGGCTATATTGGCGATTATATGAAAATGGCAAAAATTGCAGAGCAAGCACCGATTCCACATATCGCAATACCGACAACAGCAGGAACTGGCTCAGAAGCAACCGATGCAACCGTCATTACTAATACGAAAAATGATGTGAAAATGATGATTAAGCAGCCTGCATTTATGCCAAACATCGCTATTGTAGATCCGATTTTAACGGTTACATCTCCACCCTCTATCACTGCGGCGACTGGTATCGATGCATTAAGTCATGCCATCGAAAGTTATTTATCTCGTTTAGCACATCCTTACTCGAATGTACTTGCACTATCAGCCATGGAGTTAATCGTTAATAATATTTTAAAAGTTTATGAGCAAGGTAATGATATTGAAGCTCGGGAAGCGATGTCGCTAGGTTCAATGCAAGCAGGTCTTTCATTCTCAAATGCTTCTGTCGCTTTAGTACATGGCATGTCTCGTCCAATAGGAGCGCTATTCCATGTGCCACATGGTATTTCAAATGCCATGCTCCTGCCAGCGGTTTTAGAATTTTCAAAGGATACTTGTGTCGATCGGCTGGCGGATTTAGGTAAATTTTTTAATAAAGAGAATGAGCAGTTATCTCAAGAGGAGCTTGCCGATTTAGCTATAGATTCGATTAAGGAAATGTGCAAGAAGATGGAGATAGGGAATTTAAAACAATGGGGAATTGATGAACAAGCCTTTTATGCAGCTATTCCAAAAATGACAGCTGATGCAATTGCCAGCGGTAGCCCTGGAAATAATCCTAAGGTTCCAACTCAGGGAGAGCTAATGGAGCTTTATAAAATTGCTTATCATTATGAGTTTTAGGAATTTGAAAAGAAACTGTCTAAAATAGAGATACAAATTATATGTAATTTGTATCTCTATTTTTATTTTTCCGGAAAAATATACCAATTAATAAATGGGTGTGTTATAATTTTGAAAATTCGAACAAAGGAGTGGGGATTAATGGAGGAATGTTTTATTTGCAATAAACATGCCGGCAACATACAAGCTTCAGGGGTTATGATTTATGAAGACGAATATGTTTATGTTGGGCATATAGACAGTGATGGAGCGCCCAATTATTTAGGTCATATCATGATAGATTTAAAGAGACATGCCCCTACTCTCGGAGATATGACTATAGAAGAGGCACAAGCATTTGGTGTTATTATGGCTAGAGTTAGTAAGGCAATTATGGAGTGTGAAAAGGCAGAGCATATCTATGCATTGGTCTCTGGAAACTCAGTGCCACATTTGCATATGCATTTAGTTCCCCGATATCCTAATACCCCCAAACAGTATTGGGGACCAAATGATGTTTATGACTGGGAAGATGCTCCGATGGGCGACAATAGCGAAGTTGTTAAAGTTTGTACACGTATTAGATCATATCTGGAGAATAATGCAGATGAGTGATTCTATAGAAGATTTTAGTTGGATAGGTAGCCAAGATGACTTCGTAGATCATCCAAATGTTTATCAAATTAAACATGTTATTGTTGGGCGATAT
Organism: Lysinibacillus xylanilyticus; assembly: GCF_001183605.1. GTDB lineage: Bacteria > Bacillota > Bacilli > Bacillales_A > Planococcaceae > Lysinibacillus > Lysinibacillus xylanilyticus. The sequence continues at coordinate 474,419 of NZ_LFXJ01000010.1, forward strand.
GGTGGAAACTCCGATGCAGGACAATATAAAAACGAAGATGGTTGTTTAGTATGGCTCGATGAAAAGCAAGATTGGGAATTTTCTGTAATACTGGATGCTCACAATACATCTGAGAGTGCTCAAATAATTATCGAGCAATTTTTTTATTATAAAGATGAAATTAAATATTTATTATCATTACCGACAAACTATCAAACCTTTAAAAGGCTTGAAGAGAAGATTTTAACTTTATTTCAATCTAAAGAGTTCTTGTCTAGTTGCAGGAATATTACTGGAGAAACTGCGTGTTTAATTGTCGTAAGAAAAGATAAATATGTATGGTGGTTTTCAGTTGGAGACTGTGTTCTTTTTTTATTTCATCAAGAATTGGCTGCATTAGGTCAGTTTCAATTAAATCAAAGGCAATTTTACGAATGGATAGGACAAGTCAATACTTTTGAACAGGACGTCCCTTGTTATAGTGTTGGAATTAAAGAACTAAGAAAAGGAGAAAATCGCCTTTTTCTTACCACAGATGGCTTGCTTGAATGTCCTCATGAACCATACTCTAACCCTATTAACATTTATAATTCCTTCTTCAACTCTGAGGATCAACAGAGCATCAGGTCAATGTTAAAGAATATCAAAAAAAATGGTGTCAGAGATAGCACCACCATAATTTTTTGGAAAGTTAATATTGCAAAGGAAGCCACTAGAGCAAGTAATCAATAAGCAAGTCTTTAATCCCTGCGCGGGACGGTGGAATTCCCTTGGAAGCAAAGCGGATACCAGTGCACGCCATTGATTTACCCGAGAAAGTAAAGCGAATACCCCTCAACTTAAGAATCACTGCTAGTAGAACTACTTCATGTTGTTTTGCAGAATTAATATGACATATACGAGAAAATATAGTAAAATTTATATGAATCATCATTCATTTTTTCAGAGGGGGAAATCGTATGTTGCAGGGGAAAACAATTATTATTACTGGCGGATCAAATGGAATGGGGCTTTATATGGCTAAGCAATTCGTTGCGGAAGGGGCAAATGTTGTTATTACAGGTCGTAGCGAGGAGCGATTAGCGGAGGCGAAGGCCTTTATTTTAGAGGCCGGAAAAACGATTGAAACATTCCAAATGGATGTTCGAGTGCCTGAACATGCTGAGGCAATGCTAGCATTTGCTATTGAAAAGTTTGGACAAGTTGATGGGCTTGTGAATAATGCGGCTGGTAATTTTATAGTGCGTGCAGAGGATTTATCACCAAATGGTTGGAAAGCTGTTGTTGATATTGTTTTAAATGGGACATTCTATTGTTCTTCGGCAGTCGGTAAGTACTGGATTCAAAATAATATTAAGGGATCTATTCTTAATATGGTTGCAACTTACGCATGGAATGCAGGTGCTGGTGTTATTCATTCTGCGGCGGCTAAAGCAGGTGTATTGTCATTGACTCGAACACTAGCTGTTGAATGGGGGAAACAATATGGCATTCGAGTAAATGCGATTGCTCCTGGTCCAATTGAGCGTACAGGTGGTGCAGAAAAGCTCTGGGAGTCAGAGGCTGCAGCTGCCCGTACACTAGACTCAGTTCCATTAGGTCGTACCGGTACTCCTGAAGAAATTGCAGATTTAGCTACATTTATTATGTCTAATAAAGCAAGTTATATGAACGGTGAATGTGTGACGCTTGATGGAGGGCAATGGCTCAATCAGTATCCATTTTAACTTCTTTAAGCAAGTGTTTTATGTAGCGAAAGCATAGCGACAGCGGCAAGTGTTTTCTGCGCGACAGCGGCAATTATGCCGAGGCATAATTCATAACAAAAATCTTTGCATAATGGAGAGCCGGGTTGACGCATACTAAGGGCAAAGAAAGGAGTTTTGCCTATGGGTATGTGGTTAATACCGGCTCTTATTGCCATTACGATTATTTCTGCCATTTCGCTTGTGTCAACGCTGAAAATTGCCAAGATGACGTCCCAACGGAAATCAGAAAATGATACGCCGATTTCAGAAACCGTTGAAGAGTATGCGACAATGCTCAATCCAGTTGTTTGGGTATATATCATTTTTTTACTTTTTTTAGGGATAATGATTTTTTATTACTGGAGTAAAGCAGGATATTAATTAAAATAATATCTTCATTCAGTTCATATTTTATAATATGGCTGAATGAAGATATTTCTCCATCGTCCTCAAATATAATCCCCGTTATATATGCACTTTCCATACTTAGTTTTGTTCAAAATGCTAAAATAATTCGTTGCTTCTAAAAAACTCTTCTCGGTCTTGTCGTGGTCATAAAAGGAATAGTTATGATATGATAAAAGGGAATCATCCTGTTCTGCAAAGCGAGGACAGAAAAGGAGAAGAAGTTCATGATTTCAACTAACAGCAAAGACTTATTAGCAATGCCAATTAGTGATTTTATTATTTCATCTGAAAAGGTTGCGCATGTACAAAGTGGAAATAGCGCGGAACATGCACTCCTAGTACTTACACGTACAGGGTATTCATCGATACCTGTTTTAGATTTGAAATATCGACTTCAAGGTTTACTAAGTATGAAAATGATTACTGAATCCATTCTTGGACTAGAACATATTGAATATGAAAAGTTACCCGATATTAAAGTGAATACAATAATGGAGAAAGATATTGCTGTATTAAAGTTGACGGATACTTTTCAGCGAGCTCTCGACTTAGTTATTAATCACGCCTTTTTATGTGTTGTGGACGAAGAAGGAACATTTGCGGGAATATTAACGAGACGTGTTATATTAAAGCAATTGAAAAAATATATTTATCAAAAAGAGTAGTAGTTTAAGAGGGGACTCAGATGAAAATCATGAGGCCCTCTTTGCTTGTATCGGAGGTTTACTGATTGATGGCAACGGAGGCTGAAATTTTAAAAGTACTAGCAGAGGAACGTAATATGCGTAAAGCAGCAGAACGTTTATTTTTATCTCAACCAGCACTTTCTCAACGGCTGCAAACTATTGAAAAGGACTGGGGTGCGCAGTTATTTATTCGTTCGCAAAAAGGACTTACGGCGACACCTGCTGGAGAGCTTATTATTGCCTATGCAACTGAAATGCTCAGCAAAAAAGAAGAGATTTTTGAAACAATCCAATCATTAACGACGAAAGTAAACGGGACATTGAAAATCGCCTGTGCATCGATTGTCGGCCAAAACTGGCTTCCGATAATATTAAAGGAATTTGTATCGAAATATCCTGAGGCAAAAATCTCTCTTATGACAGGCTGGAGCTCTGAAATTGTAAAAGCGCTTTATGAGGGTGAGGCTCATATAGGAATTGTACGTGGGCAGGTTGATTGGAAAGGGGAAAAAATTCACCTTTTTCGTGACACCCTTTATTTAGTAGATAAAGAGCTGAAAACTATAGAAGATGTCTTAACGACTGACCGACCTTTTATTCAATTTAAAAGTGATTCCAATTACTATCAGGAAATTCAACAATGGTGGCAGCAGCATTTCGCTTCAAACCCAAGAAAGCAAATTTTAGTTGATCAGATTGAAATTTGTAAGCAAATGGCATTGAACGGCATTGGTTATGCTATTTTACCTTCCATTACTTTAAATGACCATGATGGTATTAATAAAATTGCATTAACGAATAATGAAAAAGAATTTGGTTTAACGCGTGATACTTGGTTAATTGGCTATGAATCTTCATTTGAGTTACGACAAGTAGAGGCCTTTGTAGAGGTAGTGCAAGACCATGCGCGATGTTTGTTTGATTATACGAAATAAGAATAATATTAAGGCAGTCTCAAGTGATTCACTTGGGGCTGTTTTTTTTATCCGATTCTTAATCTCACCATAGCGTGGGGTTGATTTCCGTTCCGACCGGGCGCTTTCCTGGGGGCGTCCGATGAGCCGCTTCACTCGCGTTGCTCGCTCCAGGGTCTCATCTGTGACGCTAATCCCCAAGGAGTCGCCCAGTCTCCACTCCAATCAATTTATCCGCATGACATAGGTTTAAAAAAATGTCATCCAACTTTTGAATTTTATCGACTAACTTTCACGTTTTATCACTCAACTTTTAACTTCTTTCAGCGAATGTCCAAACATCAGCTGAAAGAAGTTCTTTGTGCAAGCACAAAGCTGATTCAGGACGCAATTATGCCAAGGTATAATTGATTTTATCGACATGCACCTTCCAAAGAGCAAAAAGGATTCATACACAAAACCGTGTGTGAGTCCTCTTTCTTAGCCTCCACTCCAATCAACTTACATGCATACGTAATATCATCCCTAACTATGGTAATTAGTTAATTCTTAAGAGTTTATGAATATTCATGAAGATGTCGTAAGAAATGGAACAAAATGCAATTTAAAACGTATAATTATGTAGCCAACAATTTACATAAAAAGGGGTTGAGTTTTTGAAAAAAACGAAAATAACGGCACTCATACTATTATTCATGCTTGTTATTAGCTTTATACTACCAATGGAGCGGGCAAGTGCAGTAGCTACATTAGATGTCCAGGCTAAGGTAGGGATTGCAGGTAAAGCTAAATATCAATCAGCTGTGCCACTTCAAGTAACGGTAAAAAATAATGGAGCAGATTTTTCTGGAGATATGGTCATCAATGCTTCCTCTTCCTATCAAGCTGCAACAGCACAAGTACTGCCAATAGATATAGCGGCAGGAGAAGAGAAAACGTTTGATATTTATCTAGAAGGTATTGATAACTATAACTCGAATGCAAAAGCTTTTGCGTTTTTTGATGGAGGTATAGAAAAAGGAAAAAAGGTTGCTTATAAAGGAACAAAGCAGCTGCAAAGTAACCTTTTAGATCCTTCATCAGTTTTTATTTATACATTAACGGATAAAAGTGATCGTTTATCAGCATTTTTAAGGCTATCTCAATTAGCTCCTCAAAATAATGTTGAAGTTTTCAATTTAAATCAAATCAAGGATTATACACTGCCGGAGGATACACAAGGGTTTGCAATGGCGAATGTAATCGTCATCGATGAAATTGCCATTGCTGATTTATCGCAAAAGCAACAAGAGTCCTTACTAAATTGGGTACAGAATGGCGGAACATTACTAGTAGGGGCTGCTGATCAAGTAAATGCAACAGCAGGTATTTTCAAGGATTATTTACCATTAGCATTATCCGAGCAAATGACATCCGTTTCTGCAGATAGCCTATCAAAGTTATCAGGCGGAAAAACCTTTACACAACCTATTTCTATTTATGGGGCAACTGAAAAGCAAGGAAGTGTTCCTGTATTAACAGATAACAATAAGGTTTTAGCATCTAAGAAAAAAGTAGGCAGTGGAGAAATTATTCAAACCGCCTTTTCTTTAGGGGATCAACCTCTTGCGTCTATGGATGGCTACCCTGCACTAGTGGCAAAATTGATAAATATTCAAAAGCTGTCACAACAAGGGGTGATGATTAACGGACAGTCACCGGTGGATCAAATTTCATTTGACCTACGTAACATAAATGAATTATTCCCTTCGTTTGAAGTATCTGTTAGCTATATGCTAATAGTTATTATTTTATATATTTTAATTATCGGACCTATTTTATATTTCATTTTAAAGAAAATAGACAAACGTGAGCATGCATGGTGGATAATTCCTGTGATATCAATTGTGTTATCTATTGCTCTATTTATTTTTGGTGCAAAAGATCGAATTGGGCAACCGCAAATTCAACAATCTGCATTTTTTAAAGTAAATGAAGATAGTAGTGTAAATGGTTATTATGTAGAGTCCATTTTAACAAATCGTAGTGGTGATTTTGTTGTTAATGCAGATAAGAATACTAGTGCATTCGCGCTGCGAAGTTTTAATGAGTTTGCAGGGCAAATGGGGGATTTACATGAAATGTCCTATATTAAGGAAAATGCCAATGGTTCAACGTTAACACTACGTGATTTAAGCTATTGGTCTGTGCAGTCGTTTGCAGGGAAGTCAGCAGCACAAAATATTGGGAAGATGGATATTGATATTACGTTAAAAAATGAAAAGCTAACTGGGACAATTAAGAACAATTTCCCGTTTGCCCTAAAGGACGTTACTTTAATCTCTGGCATTAAAGAAGTTAAACTTGGCGACATTGAAGCGAACGGTACACTAAAAGTCGACACAGAGCTAAAAGCAACGGTTCTTCAAAAACCATCTGATTTTACAGGTTACAATTTTAATAATTATCCAACAAAGAAGGAAGACGTAAATCCTTCACGTATTGAGCGTATGAAATCTATGGCGATACCGCTTGTAGAAAATGATAAAAAACCTGTCATTACAGCATGGGCAGACCAAGCAATTGCTGGGGTTGAGCTAGAAACAGGTGCCAGTATGTCTCCGATTTCCTATTTTGTTCAGCCATTTGATGGCAAAGTAGAGCTATCAGGTCCATTTACGATGAAACGCAACAATTTTACGTATTCAGTAAACCCACTATCTCCTAATTTGTATGCTGAAAAAATAGATGAACAGTTAAATAGTTGGCGCTTATCTGATGGGTTATATGAAGTATCCATTGCGATGCCAGATAAGTTTATGAATTCAGTTCAAACATTAAACGAATTAACAGTTTCAAATAAGGATATTGAACGTATGCAACTATCGATTTGGAATAACGAGACGAAAACTTATGAGCCATTGGTAGATGCGAAACAGGTGTTTACAGATAACATAAAAAAATACTTCAATGATAATGATGAATTGCTGATTGAGATTAAATTCGGACCAGATCAAACAGGTGAGGAAACAAAATTACCAGATGTAGAGCTGAAGGGAGTGGCGAAATAATGATTGAAATTCGTGATTTAACGAAAAGATACGGCTCCTTTACAGCACTAGATCATTTGAATCTATCTTTAGAGGAAGGGGTTGTCTTTGGTTTTGTAGGTGCCAACGGGGCAGGTAAATCGACTACATTCTCGATTTTAGCAACCTTGCTATCTCCAACTTCAGGTGATGCCATTATCAATGGGAAAAGCGTTATTAAGGAACCGAAGGAAGTCCGAAAACAAATTGGTTATATGCCAGATTTCTTTGGCGTCTATGATCAACTAAAAGTAGACGAATACTTAGACTTTTACGGTGCTAGCTACGGCATTGGGGCAGCTGAACGAAAAGTACTTATTCCACAGCTGCTAGAGCTCGTAAATTTAACGAATAAACGTAATGAATATGTTGATTTACTGTCACGTGGGATGAAGCAGCGTCTATGTTTGGCGCGTGCACTTATCCACGATCCTAAAGTATTAATTTTGGATGAACCTGCTTCAGGTTTGGATCCACGTGCCCGAGTAGAAATGAGAGATATTTTACGGAATTTAAAATCTATGGGAAAAACGATATTAATCTCATCACATATTTTGCCTGAGCTTGCAGAAATGTGTGATGAAATCGGTGTGATTGATAATGGTAAGCTTATCGCTCATGGCAATGTGGCTTCCATTCAAGCACAGCTACAGGGGGAGAAGCGTATCGTAGTAAAAGCAACGGATCGTTTAAACGAGGTACGTGCATTTTTGGAGGAGGATCCACTGATTTCTTCTATAGATGTAATGGATAATCGCTTAGAGATAGCCTTTAATTACCGAGGAGCAGATGACGATCAGGTAGCACTATTGAAAAAGGCGATACTTGCGAATTTACCTATTTATGCATTAAGTGAAGAGGAAAAAGATTTAGAGGATGTCTTTATGGCTATTACGAAGGGAGCGGACAATCAATGATGGAACGATTTTATAATCCGGTATTCGTAAAAGAATTGAAGTTACGCTTCCGTTCTTTTAAAAGCTTTTCGGGTTTAATGTTTTATTTAGCGGTTATTTGTATTTTTATCGCAGGATTTTTGCTTATAACAACTGAATTCACAGGCAAGGGTTTCTTTAAACCAGAAATAAGCTTTATGATGTTTGCTGTCTTAACAATATTACAAATGGCTCTTATTCTTTTCATTACACCTAGCTTAACTGCCGGTGCAATTAGTAGTGAAAGAGAAAAGCAAACATTAAATATTTTATTAACAACGACACAAAGCTCTACTCAAATCATCATTGGGAAATTATTATCCTCGGTAGCATTTTTAGTATTAATGCTTATCGCAGGGTTACCATTGTATAGTTTAGTATTTTTATTTGGAGGCGTATCACCGTCTCAATTAATCTCGATATTTTTATTTTATTTATTAACAGTTGTAGCAATTGGTAGCATTGGTGTTATGTTTTCAACCATTACAAAGCGAACAATTGTTGCGATGATTTCTACGTACGGCACGATCATCTTTTTAGGTGGCATTACAGCGTTTTTCTTCTTCTTATCAATGGCCTTCAATCAGATGGGTAATGCCGTAGGTACTAGTACTTCCTATATGGCTTACTTCTGGGCTTCTATTAACCCAGGTGCATTAATGCTTACGCTTACTTCATCATCTATGGGAGATGCTTTAGTGCAAGTTTCGGGGGTGGAATTACCTGTATGGATTAGCTATTTAATAACTTATTCATTGATCATTGTTATTTGTTTAACAATTGCGATTAAAAAATTACGTGCCAATATGAAAAGTAATCGATAAGGAGGAATGTTATGGAGCGTCGTAAGCAATTACGAAAATATATTCAACGTGCAAAGACGAGTTTAACGGTAGAAAGAAACATTCCGATTGCACAGTACGGTTTGTTTTTGGCATTGCTTTCGAGTGCTGCCCTCTTCTTCGTTTCAAGGCTCTTTGTTTGGCCGTATTATCGCCAAACTGCTCTTGCTACCTTTATCGTTGTCATACTAGCAACAGTGTTCTTTATGTGGTGGAAGCGTGTAAAAGAAAAGGAAGCATTGCATACACTGGATGATTATTTTTCTCACAATGAGCTTGTGACAGCCTTATCGTTCGAGGACGATAAGGACCCACTCGTTCAATCTCTACTAACGAAAGCGATCGAGAATGTTGAAAAGGCGTTTGCTGATTTTAAGGCTCGAAACAAAAATTTGCTCCGTCCAAAAGCATTGATTGGATTATTTGGAACAGCTGTCGTACTGGCAATTCTTTATATGTTCCCAGCAGCTTCACAAATTGAAGCAGTTGAGGTGGAAAAAGAAAAAGCTGTCATTGAAGACGTAAAGAAGGAAGTTGCTAAATTAGAGAAAAAAGCTGAAACAAAAGAAGTGAAAGAGCAATTAAAAGAATTGCAAAATACGTTAAAAAAGACAGAAACAGCTGAAGAGGCATTACGCGAAGTCGTGAAAAAGCAAAAGGAGCTTGCTTTAAAGGAACAACAATTAAAGGATAAGCAAACGGCTAGTAAGGAGGGCGCTTCTGACGACAAAGGCTTATCGAAGGAAGAAGTGGAGCAATTGAAGGAGCTCGCCCAAATGCAGCAGGAGCTAACGCAAAATGCAAATACTACTCAGACAGCTATGAGTAAGCTTGGAAAACCTGCAAGCAATACTCTACAAAATGCTATTGCGAGTGCCAATAGTGCCAACAACAATCAGCAAAATAATCCTAATACCAACCCATCAGCGAATTCGCAGCAAAGTAATCAGCAAGGTCAACAAGGCCAAACTAATTCCCAAAATGCATCCCAACAGGCTAGTGGAAATGGTCAGAAACAAGGATCGAATCAAAGCAATCAACAAGGGCAGGGACAAGGCAGTGGTCAAGGGCAAGGGCAAGGTCAAGGTCAAGGACAAGGGCAAGGAAATGGCAAAGGTACAGGTCAAGGTGCAGGCAAAGGTCAAGGCGGCCGGGATTTATTAACGACACCAAATAGAATTGGTGGCTCTAGTCAGACTTCAGTTGATGGTGGAGCATTAGGAGATGGATCAAATGTATCAGAGCAACAAGGAAATGGCCCGATTACTAAAGGTTCTATCCGCCCATATGAGGAAGTTATAGGCTCCTATAAAGATAGCTATTTAGAAAGCTCAGAGCGTTTACAATTACCGAAAGATTTGCAAAATGTCGTGCAATCTTATTTCACGTCAATTGAGTCTCAGTAGGAGGAAAAGGAATGGCATTTACAGAGCAACATTATGTTGAAATGAGTACGAAATTACAACAAGTAAAGGAAGAAATTCATCGTTTTATCGTCGGACAAGAGGAAGCAATTGATTATACATTATACGCAGTCCTTGCTGATGGGCATGCATTATTAGAGGGCCTACCGGGTTTAGGGAAAACGATGTTAATCCGTACAATTTCTGAAGTACTAGATTTATCATTTTCGCGAATTCAATTTACACCAGATTTAATGCCGGCGGATATTACAGGAACAAGTATGATTGAACGCACAGCTGATGGCAAGCAGCAGTTTACGTTCCAGCCTGGTCCGATTTTTAGCCAAATGGTATTAGCGGATGAGATTAACCGAGCAACACCTAAAACACAAAGTGCAATGCTTGAAGCAATGGGTGAAAAAACTGTAACAATTTTGGGAGATACAAAGAAGATGGCAAGACCATTCTTCGTATTAGCAACACAAAACCCAATTGAGATGGAGGGAACATACCCTTTACCAGAGGCACAAATGGACCGTTTCCTATGTAAAATTCTTGTGCCGTATCCTGAGAAAAGTGAATTAATGGAAATTATGAAGCGTACAACAGGCGCTAAGGAAATTGGTTTACAAAAGATCATGGATACAGAAGCACTTATTGAAGCGCAGCAAATGGTCAAGGAAGTACTCGTTGCCGATGAAATGCTCGAATTTGCGACGGACCTTGTTGTGGCCACACATCCTGAGAGAGTGGATGCCATTGATGAGGTTAAGCAATATGCGATGTATGGTAGCGGCCCTCGAGGTTTACAAAGTTTAATCAAATTAGCGAAGGCAAGGGCGCTTATGAATGGACGTTTCCACGTTTCTGTAGCAGATATTAAATCTGTGGCTAAGCCAGTGTTACGCCATCGTATGCTGTTGAATTATGAAGGGGAGGCTTCAGGCAAAACAGCAGACGATGTGATTGATGTCATTTTAGAAAAAGTACAGCAGGGTGTTAGCAGGTGACACAAAAATTATTATTGCCTGAGGATTGGTTAGCGAAAATCAGTCGCTTCCAAGTGGCAACGGCCTCCAAATTACGTGGGCAGCACAAGGGCTCGCACCGTTCGCAACGCTTCGGGGCATCACTCGATTTTTCAGATTTTCGTGAATATCATTTAGGTGATGATGTACGTCAGGTGGATTGGAACGTCTTTGCGAGAACTGATAAATACTTCATCAAACGTTTTTTAGACGAACAAGAAATGCGCGTGCACATTTTGTTAGATACAACTAAATCTATGGGCGAGCAAGCAAAATGGATTTTTGCCAGGCAAATTGTTGCCTCACTTGGCCTAATGGTACTCGGTCGCGATGATCGCTTATCATTTTCTTTTATACAGGATGAGGTGAAGCCACCGTTTCGTCGTAAAGGTGCCATGTATCGTCGCGCTTTTTTACAGGTAGTTACAGAAATTGAGCAAGCAACTTATACAAATAGCTTCGCACAGGGAGCTTTAAAAGTATTGCCCAAGGATAGTACAGTACTATTTATTGTGACGGACGGACTTGAGCCAATCGAAGAATGGGAGCAACTTTTAAAAAGGCTACCACGTTTTGCAGGGGATGTACGTATTTTGCAAATAGTTACGCAAGAAGAAATATCACCAGAATATATGGGTGATGTACGTTTACTTGACCGTGAAACAGGCAGAGATGTAAATGTTACGATGTCTTCTAAAGTTTTGGACACATATACGGCAAGACGTTTATTACATGAAGAGGAATTTGAAGCAATTTGTCGGCGCTTCGGTGTTCGACAATTACAGCTTAAAGTAGAGGATGGATTACAGCATGCCATCTTCCAACAATTATTAAAAGCACATTGGATTAGGTGAGGTGAGCCGTATTGGGCTTTAGTCAATTACTTTTTAGCTGGACGGCCATCATCCCGGTCAGTGTCCTTCTATATTATTTCTTTAGAAAGAAATATACCGATCAAACCGTATCCTCAACACTTTTTTGGTCGGAAATTATGCAAGAAACACGTGTGTCACCATACTTAAAACATTTACAAAAAAATGCACTGCTTTATTTACAACTACTAGCTCTTCTTTTACTTGTACTGGCATTAATGAATCCTTATGTTAAAAAGTCAACGATCGTTGGTGCTCAGACAGTTTTCATTGTGGACACTTCTGCAACAATGTTAGCCGGAAAAGGGCAGTCAACATTTGATACACATAAAAAAGAAATGCTGTCATTGGTCAATGAGCTTGATGGAAGACCTGTGACACTCATTACAACAGGGAATACGCCAAAAGCTATATTACAGCAGGAAACAAATACTAAAAATATTGAAAAAGCCATTCAAGAGTTACAAGTAACATATGAGACAGCTCAAATGAATAAGGCTCTAGATGTGGCACAGGCTTTTGTCAGTAATACACCAACATCTATTTATGTCTTTACAGATTCGCTCGATAAAAAGCAATTACCGATGGAAAAAGATACGGTGAAGTGGATCGTAAAAGGGTCTGAAAAGGATTTAACAAATATCGCAATTACACGTTTTGCTGCTACTACAGATGGACAATCTGCTATGGCGCTTGTTCAATTACAAAATGATACGGATCAAGAACAAAATGTAACACTTTCGATTGAAAATGTTAAAGGTAAGGAGATAGTCGCGGAGAGTGTTGCAGTACCTCCAAATGAAGCTATATCAAAAACTTTCAAAGACTTACCGTTAGAAGATACTATGACTGCCAAAATAGATGCTAAGGACGATTATGCGGTTGATAATTCACAAACAGTATTGCTACAAACAACTACTTCAAAAATAGTTGTCGATCAAAGTATGCATCAACTCATTCAAAAAGGTTTGCAAACGATTAATAGTAGTGTAAAAATTGTTCCATCTTCACAAATGGCTGACAATCGGGATGCCACGTTGGTGACAAATCAGACGGCGTTACTCGAAAAGATGGACAAGCCAATTGTATTATTTGGTCGGGATGACGTTGAGAAGGTTGAAGCTACTGGGGAAGTCGGTATAACAAGTGATGCATTGTTTGCATTTGGTGAGCTAAAAGATATTTACGTCAGTGCGTTATATCCTGGATTCAATGACTATAAAACGATTGCATCAGTCGGAGACCAGCCATTTATTCAGCGTTCACCTAAAGGGGATATTGTTGTATTAGCTGATATTGCAGATACAGATTGGCCGTTACATCCTTCATTCCCATTATTTTTATGGAGTGCTGAACAGGAGCTTTCAGAATCAATTGGTTCACTTGGCATTTTCACTCCAAATGAGCAACGTGCAGTTGCTATAACGCAGGGTGATTGGAGTATATATTCACAGGAAGACGAGTTTTTATCATCCATTACGAATGGTTTATTAACAGCTCCTATGAAGCCAGGAATTTATACAGCTCGCTCAAATGATGAAGAAAAGCGCTTCATCGTACAGCTTCAAGCGCAAGAGCGTGTGATTGAAAAAGGGACAAGCTATGCGCTTGGAGAGCTTCCGGACAATGGTAAGGAAGAAATATCGAAAGCCTCGTTCGTACCTTGGTTTATCCTTATTATCTTAGTATTACTTGTTTTAGAGTGGGAGGTGCAACGACGACGTGGATTTACGAATTGATATGCCATTAGCATTGTTGCTTTTACTTCCATTGCTTATGTATTTTGGATGGACCTATTGGCGTGAGCGTCAGCGACTAAAAAAAGGTCATATCGTCGTACTAGGTATTCGAATTGTGGCAATATGCTGTTTAGTGTTTGCACTTGCAGGGCCCTATATTTTATTGCCTGTAAAGGAAGAACAAGTATTATTCTTAGTTGACCGTTCTGCTTCAATGAATGGTACAGATGATGAGATGGCCAATTTTATAGCAGAAAGTTTGCAGTCGAAAAAAGATGACCAGCTTGCAGGGATTTATTCTTTTTCATCGACATTACAAACGGAAGCCATATTATCGGATTCTTTAAAGGAAGTGCCGAAGTTTACAGCCATAAAAGCAACAGATCAAACAAATATTGAACAAAGCCTACAGCTCGCTTCAGGTATTGTAGATCCGAAAAAAGCAACGCGACTTGTGCTCTTAACGGATGGCAATGAAACAAAAGGAGATGCCTTAGAATTTTCATCGAAATTTAAAGGGTCAAATATTAGTGTGGATGTAGTGCCATTTAACAAACCTGTTGCTAAGGATGTATCCCTGAAAAGCTTTGTCACACCACAAGTTGCTTATGTAGGTGAACAGCAACAGTTAGTCACTGAAATAAATGCAACTGCAGCAGAACGAGGAGAGCTATTATTATACGAAAACGATAAGCTTATTCATCGTGAGGCAGTGGAGCTTGCTGAAGGTTCAAATATTTTTACGTATAAACATTCAGCAACGGCTGAAGGGCTTGTAAAATATGAGGCACTCGTACAGGTTGAACAGGATGCAATTTTTGAAAATAATAAATTAACAAGCGTCACGATGGTGCAAAGTGAACCACATTTACTAATTGTTAATGGCTATGATACGGCATCACCAATTGCAGCAGCGCTTGGCAAACAGTCAATTGCCTATGATGTTGTAAATGCTAACAGTCTGCCAAATGAACTCTCTAGTTATTTACAATACAATGCCATCATTTTTGATAATGTGCCAGGGCATTTAGTAGGTGAGGCAAAAATGAGTGTCATTGAGCAGGCAGTGAAAAACTTCGGTGTCGGTTTTACAATGGTCGGTGGTGAAAATAGCTTTGGCTTAGGTGGCTATTTTAAAACACCAATCGAAACTTTACTACCTGTAGAAATGGAGATTAAGGGAAAAGAGCAATTGCCATCATTAGGGCTTGAAATCGTACTTGATCGCTCTGGAAGTATGTCTGGAGCAAAGCTAGAGCTAGCTAAGGAGGCAGCCGCTCGTTCAATTGAAATGCTACGAGATGAGGATACGCTCGGGTTTATAGCCTTTGATGATCGACCTTGGGAAATTATTGAGACAGGACCACTTGGCAATAAGGAAGAAGCAGTGGATACAATTTTATCTGTAACGCCAGGGGGGGGTACCGAAATATATGGATCGCTTGCTAAAGCTTATGAAAATTTAGCTGATTTAAAGCTACAGCGTAAGCATATTATTTTATTAACTGATGGTCAGTCACAGCCAGGGAACTACGAAGACTTAATTGCACAAGGAAAAGAAAATGGCATTACTCTTTCAACGGTTGCAATTGGTCAGGATGCTGATGCCAACTTACTTGAAGCACTTAGTGAGATGGGTAGTGGGCGTTTCTACGATGTTGTTGATGAACAGACGATCCCCTCTATTTTATCTCGTGAAACTGCCATGATTTCACGCACATATATTGAGGACAACCCATTTTATCCAACTATATTTAATGCATCTGGCTGGAATACGCTATTTACAAATGGTGTACCTAAAATGAATGCTTATATAGGTACGACAGCGAAGCAGGGGGCCACTGTTATTGCAGAAAGTGAGAAGGAAGATCCAGTACTTGCAGAATGGCAATATGGCCTTGGTAAAACATTCGCCTTTACTTCCGATTCGACAGGAAAATGGACGGGGGACTGGGCAAGATGGCAAAATTGGGGCACATTTTGGCAAACGCTTATTTCAAAAATGCTACCAAGCTATAACGATGTTGCCTATGATGTACGGCTAGAATCAGACGGTTCATTTGTCATCACTGACCCAACAAATGAAGCGGCGTTCTTAGATATTGTTGCTGTCAATGAAGCGGGTGAAGAACTTGAAACTCAGCTTGAAACAATTTCAGCATCACAAGTTCGAGCAGTCGTACAAGCAGAACCAGGACTAATCTTCTTCCGCATTGCCGATGAAGATCAGGCTATTTACCAGGCAGGCTTAAGTGTACCTTATAGTGCTGAGTATGAATTACGCCCAGTGAATGATAAGTTAGTCAAAGAACTAGCAAAGCAAACAGGTGGCTCCGTTTTGAAAGAACCGAGTGAAGTGTTCCGTGAATTTACTAAAAAAGGTGAGGAACGCCAAAATATTGCAACATGGCTTTTATTAGCAGGGATGCTATTATTCTTCATTGATATTACTATTCGACGCTTTGGTTGGAGCTTCTTAACTAGGCCGAAGAAAAAAGAGCAGCTTGTCGAGGAAAAACCAATACAGGCAGAGGACACAAATGTTGCCCAGATATTAAAGGGCATGAAAAAACGACCTTAGTAATTTAAAACGATGGTTCATCGCTTTTTAGCAATGAGCCATCGTTTTTTTGTCATTCTATGGCTATCATCAAAAGTTGAGACACTGCAAACTATTAGTGCGGTCAGATATACTGTATTTTCTAAAATGTTCCGATAAATCGATGAAACATTCCGATAAAGTCTGAAATTATTCCGATAAATTTCAAAATTGTTCCGATAAAACACAAATTTATTCCGATAAATCTCTCATCCCTTCAAAAAGGATTTATGATTTATAGAAGAGAATTACGGTTAGTTACAAATACTGTTTTACGCAAGTTACTGGCAACGACAATGCCTAAGATAGCACCAATAGTACTTGAAGTTAAAAAGGCTGGCATGAAAAATAAAGCAGCAACAGATGTCCCCATTAATAAATGTGCGTAAGGTACTGCAATGAGTGAGGCGATGATACCTGTACCGAACATTTCACCGACACCTGCTAGCCATTGCTTGCCGCTGTATTTATAGGCGAGAGATGCACATATAGCACCAATAACACTTCCAGGTATAGCTAGTAATGAGCCTGTGCCTGTTAAAATACGAATGATTGCTGTGACAAAGGCGACCATAACGGTAGGCACAGGTCCAAGAATGATAGCACCGATAACATTAATGGCATGCTGCACAGGGTAGGCACGCGCAATGCCCATTGGTATTGAAACGAAGGTAGAACCTGCTACGGCAATTGCTACTAACAAGGCCATGATTGTTAATTTTCGAATTGACATAATTTCCACTCCTTTTTAGTATTTAGTGAATCGCTGATAAACCCGACAAAAAAGCCGCCTCCTAAAAACAATAGGAAGCGGCCTTGCATTTTCATATTAAGAAGCAAGTGTCGCCACTTCCCTCCGCTAGTGTGAACTAGATCAGGTTCAAAGGGTCCGTATATGAACATATACGTCTCAGCCTTTTAAAGACTCCCCTAGTGGTAATTAATTTATTAATTTTTCTCATAAATAATGTAGCACACTACTAAAAATAGTCAATAACTTTTCAGACTAATTTGAATCAGGATGCATAAGGTGTGGTGCTTTTTTCATTGTCCATATAAGGGCAATGAAGAAGCAAGCCATTAAAATAATAGACCCGAAAATATAAGGACTGTTCATATTCCAATCAAATAACAGACCTGCTAAAGCTGGACCAATCATATTACCGAGACTCATATACGCATTGTTCAGACCAGCTGCATAGCCTTGTTCATTTTCAGCAAGCTTTGAAATCAGTGTGTTGACAGCTGGACGAATCAATGTCGTAGCTGTAGAGAAGATTGTCGCTACAATTAAAATAAGTGCAAACCCAGATGCGAATAATATTAAGAAAATCGAAACGGCTGCAATAAATAAATTGACTAACACTACTTTCATTTCGCCGAAGCGATTAAACAGCGGTGTAATAACAAACATCTGTACAACAACACCAAAAGCGCCGCCCATTACTAATATAATGGCGATATCAGTAGGTGTGTAATTAAACTTTTCTGTAACAAATAATGATAATGTTGTTTGGAAGTTAGCAATTCCGAAAGAGAATACAAGCATGATAATTAGCATGACAAAATAAGGCATTCGGACTGAACGGGCCATCTGCTTTACAAGATTATCATGCTTTTGCGCCTTTTTCGCTGTGTTCGGTTTTGTAGCAGGCAATAAAAAGAACGATAAAATAGCTGCTAAGATAGCTGCAAATCCAGCAGTATAAAATGGAAAATGTAAACTAACTTTTGAGAGGAATCCACCGATACCTGGTCCAATCATAAAACCAAAGGACATTGCTGCCCCTATCATCCCCATACCTTTTCCGCGTTCCTCGTACGTTGTGACGTCAGCCACAAATGCCATTATAGGAGGTGCCACAAATGCAGATCCAAGACCACCTAAAAAGCGTGCCAAGAAGAGCATCCACACATCTGTAGATAGTCCGAAACCAATTTGTGCAAGTCCTGTAACTATAAGACCGAAAATAATGAGATTTTTACGACCATATTGATCGGAAAGATTCCCAGCAATTGGAGAAAAAACAAATTGTGCTAAGGCGAACGTTGCAATCAACATGCCAAGTACTTGTCCTGCAGCACCAAATAGTTTTAAATACTCAGGCATGACAGGAATAATAATACCGATACTCCCCATTGCGATAAACATATTAAACATTAAAATATACAAAGCCGCCTTATTAGACTTCTGCTGGGTCATCGAATACCCCTTTCTTTAATCAAATATACTACAGTCTACCATAAGGCTTGTTCGTTTGCTATTGACTATAAGTCTGAGATTTACTAGTAAAGTTAAGTGGATTCTTTGTTAAGTTTTTCAACAGAAGTTTACCTTCAGCTAAACGAAAAAAGCTGTTCTCAACGTTACTAACGTGAGAACAGCTTTTTTCGTTTATCGAATACTCATTTTAAATTCTAAGAACAGCTCATTGTATTTGCCTAAGTAATCAGGACCTAGGTTTTTATAAACTTCTAATGTTTTACGCTGTTCTTCTGAAGGATAGAAGCGCTCATCAGATACAACTTCTTTATCCATTAACTTCATTGCTGCAATATTAGGAGTAGAATAGCCTACATAGTCAGCGTTTTTAGCACCTGATTCAGCTTTCAACATAAAATTAATGAAGGCATGTGCACCATCAATATTTTTTGATGTTTTTGGAATAACCATATTGTCAAACCATAAGTTTGAGCCTTCTTTTGGTACAGCGAAGTCTAAATCTTCATTTTCTGACAGCATGTCTGCTGCTTGACCAGACCAAGTAAGTGCCACAGCAGCTTCATTATTAACCATCAGCGGTGTTATTTCATCTCCGATAATGGCTTTAACATTTGGCGCCAATGTGATTAGTTTATCAGTAGCTTTACGCAACTCCTGGTCATTTAAAGAGTTGAGAGAGTAGCCAAGGTTGTTTAAGCCCATACCAATTACCTCACGTGCACCGTCTACTAAAAAGACTTTACGTTTTAACGAAGGATCCCATAAGTCCTTCCAAGATGAGAAGTCTAGATTTCCAACGAGCTTTGGATTATAGACAATGCCGACTGTTCCCCAGAAATATGGAACGGAATATTTATTGTCGTCATCAAATGGTAAATCTAAAAAATAAGGATCGATATTTTTAAAATTAGGGATTTTCGTTTTATCTAAAGGAATAAGTAAGTTTTCTTCCTTCATTTTTTCAATCATATATTCAGAAGGGACTGCAATATCGTAAGCTGTACCGCCTTGTTGAATTTTTGTCATCATTGCTTCATTGGAATCAAACGTTTCATAGATGACGTGAATGCCTGTTTCTTTTTCAAATTGCTTCAGCAAATCCGGGTCAATATATTCTCCCCAGTTAAAGATTGTTAACGTATCTTTACCACTTTTCCCCCCGCTGGCACTTAGGGCGTCAGCAGCATAGAACAAAAGGGCGGAAACGACAAGGATTGCGACTGTTGCTTGAATTAATTGCTTCATTGAGTTCCCCCCGTTCTTTTACTAGCACGGCTTGTAATGAAGTAATAGCCAACTACGACGATAACTGTTACAAAGAATACTAAACCAGAAATAGCGTTAACCGTTAAGGAAATACCGGCACGAGCCATAGAGTAAATTTCAACAGATAAAGTACTAAAGCCGTTACCTGTCACGAAAAATGTTACCGCAAAATCATCAAGAGAATACGTTAAGGCAAGGAAGAATCCCGCAAAAATCCCCGGTTGAATATACGGTAAAATAACTCGCATCATGACATCTTTTTTCGTTGCTCCTAAATCTAATGCAGCATCGATTAAAGATTTGTTCATTTCTAATAGTTTCGGTAAGACCATCAGTACAACAATTGGAACACTGAACGCTACGTGTGCTATTAACACAGAAGTAAAGCCTAATTTAATACCAATCATTGTGAATAAAATTAAAAAGCTTGCACCGATAATAACATCCGGGCTAACAATTAACACATTATTTAAAGAAAGTAGTGTATTGCGCATTTTTGAATCTTTAACAGTGACAATGCCAATAGCTCCTAGTGTCCCGATGATTGTAGAAATCAATGCAGAGAGTAATGCCACAATGACTGTGTTAATTAGAATTACGAGTAGGCGTGAATCCTCAAACACGGCTTTATAATGTTCTAAAGTAAAGGACTCAAAATTATTCATCGATCCGCCACTATTGAACGAATAGAAGACTAAATAGAAGATAGGTGCATACAAAACGATAAAAACAATCGCTAAATATACTTTTGCTGTAGCAGATAGTTTTTTCATCGTACGCGACCTCCTTTATCCTTTTTCTGTCCTGTAATTAACATAACGATGACCATGAATAAAATTAAGAACACAGCAATTGTTGAACCCATTCCCCAGTTTTGAGTCACAAGGAATTGTTGTTCAATAGCTGTACCAAGTGTAATAACACGGTTTCCTGCAATTAAACGAGTAATCATGAAAAGTGATAATGCAGGAATAAATACAACTTGAATACCTGATTTAACACCGTCCATTGTTAACGGTAATATCACGCGACGGAACGTAGTAAAAGCAGATGCCCCTAAATCACGTGCGGCATAAACAAGAGCCGGATTTAAACGATCCAATGAGTTGAAAATCGGTAAAATCATAAATGGAATAAAAATATAAACGGATACGAATACAAAGCTAATGTCAGTAAATAGCATTTGCTTCGGATCAAAACCAAATACTTCAATAAATGCATTTAATGGGCCGTACAAGCCGAATATCCCAATAAAGGCATATGTTTTTAACAAAAGATTAATCCAAGAAGGAATAATAATTAGTAAAAGCCAAAGCTGTTTATGTTTCGTCTTCGTTAAAAAATAGGCTGTTGGATACGAAACAAGTAACGTAAAGAACGTAATTAAAAACGCATACCAGAATGAACTTAATGTCATTTTTAAATAGACAGAAGTAAAGAATGCTTTATAGTTATCGAGCGTGAAATTGCCATGTATGTCTAGTAGGGAATAGTAAACAACGAGTGCAATCGGCGCGATAACAAAAAGTGCAATCCATAAAACATAAGGAAATAAGGCTGATTTTGAAGTCTTAGTTTGCATCTTCGTCGTCCCCGTACGCCTCTAAACGTTTATCGAATTCTTCTTCTGTTTCATTTAAGCGCATTACATGAATTGCTTCTGAATCAAAGTCTAAACCAATTTCTGTCCCTACTTCAGCTTTTTTCAATGAATGCACAAGCCATTCATTCCCATCTTTGTCGTAAGTGGATAATTCATAATGCACCCCTCGGAACAATTGAGTATCAACTTTCACGACAAGTTTGCCTTTATCAATTGTTGTCATTTCTAAATCTTCTGGTCGAATGACAATATCAATTTTTTCGTTTGGTCTCATACCTTGGTCAACACATTCAAAAACTTTACCAGCAAATTCTACTTTGAAATCTTCAATCATCACGCCAGGAACAATATTTGATTCACCAATAAAATCAGCAACGAAGCGGTTAATTGGCTCATCATAAATATCTACTGGTGTACCAGATTGTTGAATTTCACCTTCGCTTAAAACAAATATTTCATCACTCATGGCAAGTGCTTCTTCTTGATCGTGCGTAACAAAGACAAATGTTTTCCCAAGGCGTTGTTGTAACTCTCGTAGCTCATACTGCATTTCTGTACGTAGCTTTAAATCTAAAGCAGAAAGAGGCTCATCAAGTAAAATTACTTCAGGATCATTTACAATCGCACGAGCGATAGCAACACGTTGACGTTGACCACCAGACATCTCAGAAATTTCACGATTGCTATAGCCTGTTAAGTTAACGAATTTTAATGCTTCAGCCACACGGTTTTTAATTTCACTTTCAGGCAGTTTTTTTATGCGAAGTCCAAATGCGACGTTTTCAAAGACGTTTAAATGAGGAAACAACGCGTAATCCTGAAAAACAGTATTTACTTGGCGTTCATTTGCTGGTACTGAGTTGATTTTTTTATCATGAAAATAGATATTTCCTGTAGTTGGTTCTGTGAATCCAGCAATCATACGTAAAATAGTTGTTTTACCACAACCAGAAGGACCTAGCAGTGTATAGAATTTTCCCTTTTCTAGCTCCAAGTTAATGTTTTTTAAGACGACCGTGCCGTCATTATAAGACTTTGAAACGTTTTCAAAGCGGATAATCGAATTCGTTGTCATAGATGTGCCTCCTTAAGCTATAAATATGAATCAGTTGCGACAAGTAAAATTTTTGTTTCATCAGCATGTGCATTAAAAATTTGATGATGATCTGTCGCGTCAAAATAGAGAGCATTGCCTTCACTCGCTATGTATTGTTCAGCTCCTAAAACGAGACGAATACGCCCTTCGACAACATAAATAAATGTTTCCGAGAGTGAGGGCTCAAACTGTTTGAATTCCCCCTCAGCAGCAAGTGTCAAGAAAATAGGCTCCATCTCTTTTTCATTTGAAGTAGGAATGAGCCACTGAATTTCATATTTTTTTTCTTCATCTGTATAAGTGGATTGATCTTCTTCTGTATATACAACCTTTTGTTCAGGTGCTTCATCATCGAAAAATTCCTTAGGTGTTGACCCTAAAACTTCTAATAATGAAAAAAGAGTTTCAATAGAAGGTGAATTTAGATCACGTTCTAATTGAGAGATATACCCTTTACTTAAATCTGTACGTTCTCCAAGTTCCTCTTGGGTAAGACCTTTTTTTAAACGAAGCGCTTTAATTTTTGCTCCAATTTGCATCTTTTCCCTCCTAGAAGAAGTTTAGCAATCATAAACTTTTGAAATATGAAGTTTACTTTAACGAAACTTTTAGTTTACTAAAACCATTACAATTATACATAATAATAAAGAATTTGCAATCGTTTTTTATTAAAAAAAAGTAGATGAAATTTTTAGAAATTATTCATAAATATCGAATAGAAAAATTTTGTTTAAATAAGAATAAAAATGTTAAAAATAGCTAATAAATATGCTGTAGCAGCTATTCCATTTTGGGATTTGACGGAAATTTGTCAGACAATTTTTGATGAGCACTTTTGTGAAGTTTACTTGTTTGAAAAACTACGATTACTCTGTTATCGTAGAAGACGAGTTCGCTGGTGCGAATGGAATATATACACTACATATTTAATCGGAGGGATTTATAATGGCAGAACGCATGGTAGGTAAACAAGCACCTGACTTTACAATGGAAGCAGTACTTCCAGACAAATCATTTGGTAAAGTATCATTAGAAGATATTAAAGCACAAGACAAATGGACAGTTCTTTTCTTCTATCCAATGGACTTCACTTTCGTATGTCCAACAGAAATCACTGCAATGAGCGATCGTTACGATGAGTTCGAAGACTTAGATGCAGAAGTAATCGGTGTTTCTACTGATACAATCCACACTCACTTAGCTTGGATTAACACTGACCGCACTAAAAATGGTCTTGGTGAGTTAAAATACCCATTAGCAGCAGATACTAATCACCAAATTTCACAAGAATATGGTGTGTTAATTGAAGAAGAAGGTATCGCACTACGCGGCTTATTCATCATCAGCCCAGAAGGTGAATTAAAATACCAAACAGTATTCGATAACAACATCGGCCGTGATGTAGACGAAACTTTACGTGTACTTCAAGCTTTACAAACTGGTGGTCTTTGCCCAGCAAACTGGCGCCCAGGTCAAGCAACTCTATAATTTCTTTCAGCAACTGAAAGAAATTATAGCCTCCGGCGGATGTCACGGAATCGGTAAGGAGTTCTTTGTGCAAGCACAAAGCCGATTTCGGACGCAATTATGCCGAGGCATAATTGATGTAGAGTTTTTTTGTCAGGCATTGAACTGAATTCGAGGCTTGGTGAAATTGATCATTCAAAAATAAAGAGTCCCCACAGCGAGTTTGTGGGGATTTTTTTAAACTTGATATAGAAAAAGGTTCATCACCAAAAATTGTGGGTGACTTTTGTTAAAACGTCTACTATGTAAATAAGTTGATTGGAGTGGAGGTTGGGCGACTCCTTGGGGATTAGCGTCACAGATGAGACCCTGGAGCGAAGCGAAGCGGCTCATCGGACGCCCCCAGGAAAGCGCCCAGCCGGAACGGAAATCAACCACACGTTTTGATAATAGTCCTAGAAAAGAAAAAAGGAGAATGTTTTATGAAACTTCGTGAACAAATGCCTGAACTTGCAGGTGCAACGACTTGGTTAAATGGTGAAGTAACAAAAGCGGATTTAGTAGGCGAAAAACCAACATTAATCCACTTCTGGTCAGTTAGTTGTCATTTATGTAAAGAAGCAATGCCGGATGTGAACAATTTCCGTGATCAATACAAAGATGAGTTAAACGTTATTGCAGTGCATATGCCACGTTCTGAGGAAGATACAAATTTAGAAACAATCAAATCGGTAGCAGCAGAGCATGACATTGTTCAACCAATCTTTGTAGATAGCGAATTAAAGCTAACGGATGCATTTGAAAACCAATACGTACCTGCATATTTTGTTTTCGATAAAGATGGTCAGCTTCGTCACATGCAAGCTGGTGGAAGCGGTATGAAAATGCTTGAAAAACGTGTGAATCGCGTTTTAGATGAAATGCGCAACGCATAAAATAGCAGATTAAGAGGCGGGGGATATTTTATTCCTCGTCTTTTTTATGAAAAATGGGATTATTTTGGAGCTCGGAAAAAGCGACTTACCTAGAGCGAAGAGAGTTGATTGAAACAAAAGAGCAAGAGGATGGAGAAGTGACCCGAGCAAAAAAGAGATCGACCTGATCACTTCCACGGACAACCCGAGCGGTATTGGGGTTCACCCGATCACATTCAAAGATAACCCGAGCAGTTTCGGCTCTCACCTGATCATTTCTCAAAGTGACCAGAGCGAAAAAGAGATCAAACCAATCAAACCAATCAAACCTAGACGACACCCGAGCAAAAGAGCCACTAAGCAGAACGGTCCTGTCCAAGGATTGGCTTTTATTGTCGAATAGTCTTTTGTTTTGACGATACATATAGCAGAGAATACGTTACAATAATGGTATAGTATTTTTCGGAGGGATTTTTAATGATGAAAAAAGAGTTTGCTGTCATTGGTCTTGGACGTTTTGGAGGAAGTATTGTTCGCGAACTAATGAGTCAAGGTGCACAAGTTATGGCGATAGATAATTCCTCAGAGCGTGTGGATGAGTTTGCTTCCATTGCTACACAGGCCGTTATCGCAGATTCGACAGATGAATCGGTATTAAATTCATTAGGTATTCGTAATTTTGAGCATGTTATCGTAGCAATCGGTGAAGATATTCAAGCTAGTATTTTGACGACGATTATTTTAAAAGAAATCGGTGTGCAGCAGATTACTGTCAAAGCCCAGAATGATTACCATGAAAAAGTACTGCGTAAAATTGGTGCAGATTTTGTCGTGCATCCTGAGCGAGATATGGGGATTCGTATTGCCAATAATATGCTGTCTAATACAGTGCTTGATTATTTGGAGCTTTCGGATGAACATTCAATTATGGAGCTTAAGGCCAATGATGCAATTGCAGGGTACTCCATTATGGATTTAGATATTCGTGCAAAGTACGGGATTAATATTGTAGGTCTTAAGCGTGGTGCAGATATCATTGTATCTCCGCAGGCGAGTGATAAAATTTTGCTAGGCGATATTATGCTTGTTATTGGTGCAGATGTAGATATTAACCGCTTTGTCAAAAAGGCATTGAATGGGTAATGAAAAATGAATAAACGAAGATGGAAACTAGTTATATTTGCCGCAATTATTCTAATTGGCGCTTTTACATTGCAGTCTCGCGACAAAAATGAGGAAGAGGCTATTTCTCATGTTTTAGATCACGCTGCTGAAATTGATGCAATCGAGCTATTTAAAGGAAAACAATCTTTATTTCGAGCAACAGGTCAGGATGCAACAGCCTATATTGAGAACTATCCGCTAAGCCATGTTAAGAAACTAAGCAAAAAAGAACGAGCTATATTTGAAGAAAAGCCACTCTATCATATTGTCTACGAAATTAAAGGAAAGCCTTTATATGAGGTAGATATTTTAAAGGTCGCTATTAGCTCTGATCTAAGTGAAGAATTACAGCAGATGGTTTTTAATGTTGGTGATCAGCAATATTTGATATATTGGGCAAAAGAGAAAAAAGCACTTGAACAATCAACAAATACGCAACGCTTACTTGAACAATATGTTAAATAAAAAAAGGGTAGTGAAAACAGCAACTAGCTGTCATCACTACCCTTTCTTGTAGTTAAGGAAAATATAGATTTTTTGCCTGTAGATAACCGAGAAATAGTAGCCCTCTAGGCTAAGCGCTACATCCTCGGCTTCGATCCCTCGGGCAAAAGTGGCGGAACGTTTACTTTTGCTTTGAGGCTCTCCAGCGCTTGTCGGCTGTAAACGAGCGATTTAGCGCATTTGATTTTAGGACACAATAGTATTTTTTCCTTGAAGTGCACGTTCTTGCATTTCTATATCAAACTCTTTTTCAGATTTCGATATGACTACACAAGCAACACCGTTACCAATTAAATTTGTTACGGCGCGTGCCTCAGACATGAAGCGGTCAACACCAATTAATAGCGCAATCCCTTCGACTGGAATCATTGGGAAAGCAGCAAGTGTTGCTGCTAATGTGATAAAACCAGAACCTGTTACACCAGCGGCTCCTTTAGATGTAATCATTAAAATCCCAAGAAGTGTAATGATTTGAATCCAAGTCAAGTCCATTCCGTATGCTTGTGCAATAAATAATGCAGCCATTGATAGATAGATTGACGTTCCATCAAGATTGAAGGAATAACCTGTTGGTACTACTAATCCAACAACTTGTTTAGAGCAACCAAAGTTTTCTAATTTACGCATCATAGATGGTAAGGCAGATTCAGATGATGAAGTACCAATTACTAAGAAAATCTCATCTTTTATATAAGCGATAAATTTAAAAATGTTGAAGCCGAAGAATTTTGCGATCGTTCCTAAAACAAAGACTACGAATAAGAACATCGTAATGTATACTGCAGCCATTAATAGACCTAAGTTGCTTAACGATTTCAAACCAAAATTACCAATCGTATAGGCCATTGCACCAAAAGCACCTATTGGAGATATTTTCATCACCATACTTACGATTTTGAAGAAAATTTCTGCCACTTGTTCAAAAAATGTGATGACTGGTTTTGCAGGTGCGCCAATAGAAGCAGCGGCTAGGCCGAACAATATTGCTGAGAATAACACAGGAAGTAATTGTCCTGTTGCAAGTGCACCTACAACGTTTTCAGGAATAATGCTAGAGATGAAAGCACCTAAGCCTTGCTCAGACTCTGCTGCAGCAGTTGTATATTTTGAGATATCGGCTTCGGCAGCACCTGATGTATCTAAACCTGAACCAGGGCTAACGATTAATGCAACAGCAATACCGATTGCTAAGGCAATGGTAGAGACAATTTCGAAATACAGTAACGCCTTGCCTCCGATTTTTCCAACCTTTTTCATATCTCCCATACTACCGATTCCGATTACTACTGTTAAGAAGATAATAGGAGCAATTAACATTTTAATTAGCTTAATGAATAAGTCTGCCAGAATTTTAAGGCTTGCACCAAACTCAGGGAAGATAGCTCCAACAATCACCCCAAGAATGATCGCAGCTATAACCTGAACGGTCAGATTTTTCAGTAATTTCACTTTATGCTACCTCTTTTCTAAATTTTCTCTTTGATATCGTTTTCACTAGAATTATCATAGCGAATCCTTTTAGGAAAAAGAGATTTAGAAAATAAGAAACATATCGTTCATTAAGTACATTCATCCATATTTTAAATAAAACGTAGTGTTTTCAATAACTCAAGCTGTTATGATACTCTGTGAACAATTCGATATTGTTATAATACAAAAATAATTAATGAAAGAAAATTTTGTTTTATGTCAATTTTTCGTAATATTGTTCATTAAGTTCATGACTTTCTCCTACTTATGTCAACTAAAAGTGTTGTCAAAAGATTTTTTTGAAGATAATCTTAAAAGCATATCATAGAAGTGACATTCTGAGCATGAGTAAAATCTGCCCAGTAAGCTTCTCTAATAGTGAATGCAGATTTGGAAAGGGAGGAATTAAAATGATAAAAATGCCTGTAAACGGCAAAATCCTGATAGTGACATTTTTAATCATTGCATTCTCCTTTTTACTTGGTGGCATTTTTATACTTGGAAACCTCATAACTGAGCAAGAAAAGGAGTTCGGTCAGCGTGCTATGCTCGTTGCGCGGACTGTATCAAATGTGCCAGAAATCAGTATGCATTTGAAAAATGACAATATTAAAGAAGCGGCGAAAAATGTTAATAAAATAGTAGATGGAATTCGTGTTGTTAATAAAGCAGAGTATATTGTTGTAATGAATATGGATCGTATTAAACTATCTCACCCAGTCAGTAAAGAAATAGGGAAGCGTAGTGAATCACAGGATTTAAATGCTTCCTTTAGTGAGCATTATTATGTATCGAAGGCACAAGGGGAAGTGGGTGTAATGATTCGAGCTTTTGTCCCTATTATTGATGACAAAAAAGAACAAGTAGGTATAGTCATTGTAGGGTATTCATTGCCAACATTTATAGAAATGTTACAAAATTATGAGCATGAAATTTTTATTACCATTCTAATATCGCTTGTTTTTAGTATTTGGGGGGCATATACACTTGGCCGACATATTAAAAAGCAGATGTTTGGGCTTGAGCCTCATGAGATTGCCAAGATGTATGTGGAAAGAACAGAAACGTTCAATGCTATGCATGAAGGCATTATAGCGGTCGATAAAGGAATGAATATTACAATTTTTAATGAAAAAGCAGCTGATATATTAGGGGTTACTAGAAAGATAGAGGATTGTATCGGAGAAAAGATTTATGATGTATTGCCTGACACACGATTACCTGAAATTGTTGAAACGGCAACACCAGTATACAATCAAGAGCTTTACATCAATCATCATAGTATTTTGAGTAATCGTGTCCCAATTATTGTGAATGGTGAGTTAGTTGGAGCAGTTGCTATGTTTAAAGATTTAACAGCAGTGAAAAAGCTTGCGGAAGAGGTAACAGGTGTAAAAGCTTTTGTTCAAGCACTGCGCGTACAAACACATGAGCATAAAAATAAACTTCATACAATTGCAGGACTTCTGCAATTGGGACATACAAAGCAAGCACTTGAATACGTTACTGCTACTACCGAAAATGAAGCTTCTTTAACGAAGTTTTTGAATGAACGCTTTCATAATGAAAATATTTCAGGATTATTGCTAAGTAAAGTTAGTTATGGCAAGGAATTAGGCATACAAGTAGAAATTGATCGGAAAAGTCATTTTAAACGCTTCCCACCATTATTAGACCACCATGATTTTGTCGTATTGTTAGGAAATTTAATTGAAAATGCCTTTGAAGCGCTAAATGTTCTTTCAAAGAATGATAAATATGTAGCGATTTCTGTAGATGAGCATGACGGTGTGCTAGCAATTGCTGTTTCTGATAATGGAGTAGGGATGTCTGAAGGGGTGCAAGCTCGTATGTTTGAAAATGGATTTTCTACAAAGGCAAGTGAGAATCGCGGCATCGGCTTGCATTTAATACATGAAATTGTAAGAAAAGGTAATGGCGACATTGAAGTAGTGAGTGAATTTATGAAAGGGACAAGCTTCTTAATTTTATTTGAGTTAGGGGAAGAGTAGATGGATGTAATAAATGTGTTATTAATTGAAGATGATCCAATGGTACGAGAAGTGAACAGGCAATTTATTGAGCAAATCAAAGGATTTTCAATGATAGGCTATGCTGGTAATGGGATAGAAGGGATAGAGAAGATTAAGCAATTAAACCCTGAACTTGTCTTTATGGATATTTTTATGCCTGAGCAGGATGGCATTATTACGCTAGGAAAAATTCGTGAAGAACATATTCCAGTTGATGTTATTGCCGTAACTGCTGCGAATGATATGTCTACTGTGCAGAGAATATTACACCTAGGTGTCTATGATTATATTATGAAACCTTTTACGTTTGAAAGAATTGAACAAACTTTAAAGAATTATCAAGCTTATAGAAAGAAAATAAGTGGTATGCAAGATTTAACACAGCATGATGTGGATCATCTAATGCAGCAACGTATCCCTGAGCAAATAGTTGTTCCTCCAATCACTGAGACAATAATAATTGACGAGCTACCAAAGGGTTTTAACAGAGCGACATTAGACAAGGTACTTGCCTATATTCAAGAAAGTAACGAGGCAGTATCAGCGGAAGAAGTGTCCAACTTCATTGGAACGGCCCGTGTAACAGCTCGACGTTACTTGGATTTTTTAGAAAAACAAAGTTTATTAAAGGTGGATATACAATATGGAAGTGTGGGACGTCCTATCCATCGATATTATATTTAGCTTAAGTTATCGAAGTATAATAAAGCCCATTAATACAACACTTCTATAAGAACAAGCCTGAAATGATGTATGCAATTTTTATACATCCTTGTAAAACAGCAAAAAGCGTATAAAATCTGATAGAAATACTGCATAAATAATGGAGAAAACCTTTATATATCGTTTAAGTAGTATGAAAACAAAAAAAGTAAAAGAGTGAAGAAATGTATAAACACAAAAATTGGTTCATTGTAGCTACTACAAATATTATCGTTATTTGTTTAATTCAAATCATTTATTTATTAATGCTAAGTAACACCATTGAAACATTTATTTTTGACATTACGATTTTCCCTTTAATTATTGCATCTATCAATATTATTCTTTGGTTTAGTAAATTCAAACTTAAATTTTCGCGCCATGTGCTTTGGGCTTATGTAGCTTCATTGTTGTCCTTCATTATTTCCTATATTTTAATAATAGACCCTAATAAAGAAACGACTCTCGGTGAAGTAGATGGAGATTCGATATACATTATGATGAACACAGTCATGCAGTCTATTGTTTTACTAGTGTTAACGGGCATTCTTTATATAGCGAAGATAATTTTTACAAAAAAAAATAAAAAAATTTTAGAAGAAGGTTGTTAAATAGATAGTAAAGGCTGTTGTACAGAGGGAGGAGGTCATTTATGATCTCAAGCCCAACTACGCCTACACCCATCTATTTAAAGAGCTTTTTCATTAAACTTTTTAATAATAGTCGGACAAAGCTGTTGGAAATGCCCTAGTGCAAGAACGTTTGGCTACGCGGAGAGGCTTCTCCAAAACATAATTAAGATAGCCATAAGAATTAGGTAGTAACGACAAAGAGCAAACTTTTGTCGTTACTGCCTTTTTGATTGAATCACGAGTTATTGTGTATACAGAATTTTATACATCGTTGATTTAACAGTGTTTATCAATTGGATCACCAGCTACAGCATGTTTAAAACTTTGCATAAATATCATTAAAATTTAATTTTACCTGAACAACGAGATTTGATCGTCCAACAAGAGGAAATGTTTCTTCAGCACAAGTTTTTTGTAGCGAAAGCGAAGTGACAGCAACAACAGATGACTGAGTGACCAACTTTATTTTGGCCCAAAGCCTCCGGCAGATGTCACGGATTCTGAAATGAGTGTCTTATAACGCTGTTTAATACATCTTTTATAGGGCAACCATAGAAACTAAGGGGATATTAGAAGCATCATTTGCTTTCACACCAATATGGATTAGAGTTTGGGATGCAGCAAATAGACTCAGTAAGAGGTGCTTTATCCCGATAGGTAATTTACTTTGACGATACATATAGCAGAGAATCCGTTACAATAATGGTATGTTATTCTTCGGAGGATTTATTATGGAAATTAAAGATATAGTGGATTTTAGAAAGCTAATGGGGAGTAGGTTTAACACATATGTTCAACGTTCAAAAAGAGTCGCTATTTAAATTTTTGAAAATTCTATTTCCAGTAGCGCTTTTAGCAATAGCGATTTATGAAATTCTACAAACGATAAGTGGGATAGATGTTCATTTACTTCGGAAAGAAGTGAGTGAATTGCAGTTATGGGAGCTCTTATTTATTCTTTTTATCACCTTCTGTGCCATTACACCAATGATTTTTTATGATGTTATTTTAGTGAAAATATTAGGAATCAAAATAAATAAACGTATTTTGCTGAATCATTCATTTATTGTGAATACCTTCTCAAATCTTATTGGCTTTGGTGGTCTAGTTGGTGTATTTCTGCGTAATTATTTCTATTCGAAATATAAAGAGGATAAGGAAGACTTGTTAAAAAGCATAGCCTCTGTAACACTCTTTTATTTAACGGGGATTTCACTGTTAGCGTGGATTATGTATTTATTCTTTTGGGACTTCCCATTGCTAAAAGAAGTAAGATGGTTAAAGATAGCAGTTATTCTTGTCAGCTTATATGTTCCGATATTTATTGCTATGCTCATTATTCGCAATAAAAAAGCAGGTTCTATAAATCCCAAGATCTCTTTTCAACTGATAACAACTTCCGTAACTGAATGGGTTGCAGTCTTTTTAGTTATCTGGATATTAACTTTTATTTTGAAGATCCCAATAGAATTATCCAATTTAATTCCCATATTTTTAATTGCTTCTTGTGCGGGCATTGTCAGTATGATCCCTGGTGGAGTTGGTTCATTTGACCTTGTTTTTTTATGGGGGACTCAAAGTTTAGGAATCGCTGATGAAAAAGTGCTTTTTCTTTTAATTTTGTACCGAGTTGGATACTTTGTGCTTCCTTTTTTAGTTTCTGCTCTTTTATTTGTAAAAGAGTATTGGAATCGTTGGAATCAATCATGGGACGACTTACCAAATGTTATTTTTCAGAAGCTTAGTCACATGTCATTAACGATATTGGTATTTCTCTCCGGCATTGTATTATTGCTATCAGCTTCGGCGCCAGGTATTTTAAGTAGATTAAAAATAGCTCAGGAATTTTTATCTTCGCCAATCATGCATGTCTCTCATCAAATGACTGTTGCAGCTGGCTTTATTCTTTTAGGGTTATGTAGGGGAATTAAATATAAAGTAAAAAGGGCATATCAGCTTTGCCTTATTGTGCTAAGTAGTTCTGCACTATTTTCAATTTTTAAAGGCTTAGACTATGAAGAAGCTATTTTTTTACTGATTGTCGCAGTGCTTTTAGTCGCCTCAAAAAAACAATTTTACCGTGAGAGTAACGTTTTAACATGGGGAATAGTTTTATTTGACATTGCTGCAGTGACAATCATTACAGTAATGTATATATTGATTGGTTATGTGAACTTACCTACTGCCAAATTTCATATTCCTGCAGCTTTGCAGGAATACATCATTACCGATTACCGAGACTTATTTTATAGTGCAGTAATTGGTATCCTAATAGCAATTGTCATTTTTTATATAGGTTATTTTATCCGTGCACCTAAGAAAATGGAAAAGCTTTTATCAAGTGAGCAAGAAGAGAGAATTAAAAATCATTTGATGACCTATAAAGGGACGGAGTATTCACATTTGATTTTTTTACATGACAAATTTGTACATTGGAATATAGAAGGTACAGTTTTATTTTCTTATCAAATCTATGCTGATAAGACTGTTGTACTAGGAGATCCAGTGGGAAATGAATCTGATTTTTTATCTGCTATTCAGGAGTTTTTGGAAATGGCGGATAGGCATGGCTATACACCAGTCTTTTATGAAATTAATAATAAAATTTTTCCTCCGTTACATGAGCATGGGTATAGTTTTTTTAAGCTTGGCGAGGAAGCTTTTGTAGACTTAGATAAGTTTTCACTTGCTGGTAAGGGAATGAAGGGACGTCGAGCTGTAAAAAATAAATTTGAACGAGAAAATTTTACAGTTGAAATAGTAAACCCTCCTTACTCACGGGAATTAATGAATGAATTGCAAGAAGTATCAACGAAATGGTTGCAGGGAAGGGCAGAAAAAGGCTTTTCTCTTGGCTTTTTTAATGAACACTATTTAAACACTTCAAATATTGCCGTTTTACGTGGTACAGAAGGAGTAATTGGCTTTGCTAGTGTCATGCCAATGTACGATAATGGCGAAAGAGTCTCAGTAGATCTCATGCGTTTTAAGCCGGGAGCACCATCTGGAACGATGGATTTCATTTTCCTCTCGCTTTTTGAATGGGCAAAAGCAGAAGGCTACCGTGTTTTTAATATGGGCATGTCGCCATTGTCAAATGTCGGAAAGTCTAGGTATTCCTTTTTAAGTGAAAAAATTGCAGCACAAATATTTTTACATGGGCAGCACTTCTATCATTTTAAAGGATTAAAAAACTTTAAATTAAAATATGCAGATTTTTGGGAGCCAAAGTATATAGCATATCGAAAGAAATCTTCATTGCCATTTACAATGGCACAAGTCACTTTATTAATTAGTAAAAAGAGAAAATAGATAGCCAAGTTCTCACTCTGCTTGCTTAATGATGTGAAGGAAGTTAAATAATAATTTTAAGAAGTCTGTGTTGCCAGCATAATTAAACGCATTGGTCGCACAGTCTATACAAAAAAAGATGCATTGCAAAAATACTTTGCGATGCATCTTTTTTTATGGGTTTTTATAGTTGGAAAGTCGGAAGAACAGTGGACATCGCTGATAAAAGGGCCGGAATCGCTGATAAACAACAAACATCTCCTGAAACATTATGAACAAAAGAATATGAAAAAAATGTAATTTCGCATTTGATTTTCCATTAAAGCTTTGTAATAATAGAGAAAATTTTAGTTTTGAGTTAAGTGGTGATTAGTACCTAAATTTTTTATATAGAACCTTTACGAGGCGGAGAAAGGCTCAAACTGTAAGTGAATTAGGGGGAGGTATAGTACATTGAAAAATTATATACAATACAATGCATTTCAGAATAAAGAGGTAATAATTGCGATACCTGCGCTTGGTGAACGTAAAGAAATGTATGCAGCATTAGCCAGCATCTTACCAGAAGTCTATATTATAGCAATCGATTTACCGGGCCATAATGGTCAACTAGATAATGATTTTTCATTTCGGTCGTATAACAATACGATAAAGGAAATTATGGAGTATCTAAAAATTACTAAAGCTCATTTTCTTGGAAATTCAATAGGTGCATGGATCATTCAAAATTTTTATACTAACTATCCTGATTATGTTAAATCATTAACATTGTTAGACGGTGGATATTATTTTATAGGCGAATATCATCCTGATGATAAAGCAGAAATACAATTACCTATCATTGAACGATTAGAAGATTTACAGGAGGCTATACATGAAGAAGTAAAGAATATGGGGGACTTATCTGCCGAAAATAAAGAATATTTGCATAATTATTTCCTTCATAATTTTGTTGAAAAAAATAATATCTTTTACCATCACAGCAATGTAAAAGCTTTAAATGATTTGTCAAAAGCAGTTGAAAAAAATAATTACTGTATAGAAAATGAAATTCCTTTGTCAGTGTTATTACTATTGGCAGATGAACATTCGGATAATTTGCTACATAAGAAGTTAGATAGATTTCAAGAAAGACAACCGAATGCACAAGTTGAGATTATTC
Source organism: Lysinibacillus xylanilyticus (assembly GCF_001183605.1). Lineage (GTDB taxonomy): Bacteria > Bacillota > Bacilli > Bacillales_A > Planococcaceae > Lysinibacillus > Lysinibacillus xylanilyticus. The sequence goes on from NZ_LFXJ01000010.1 coordinate 510,168, forward strand.
CTAATAGCTATCATTTTTTACCTCTCACCAATCCAAATGAGATAGCTGAACGGATTAGAAAGACAATCTTGCATGGATTTATTTAAACTTTTTTAAAGCAGGGGAGGTATTCCGATAGGAGGTTTCCAAAGAGCTTCAAATATGACAGATGAGCAATTACATTTTATTTTAGATAAGCATCCAAGTTTAAGAAATATACCGGTACTATATGATGTTGATTTTGGACAACAGCCAATATTTACGTTTCCTATCGGTGGTGAAATTCAAATGAATACGAAAGATTTGATGATACACGTCACTAAATTTTAACTTCTTTCAGCGGGTGTCCAAACATCTGCTGCTGACGCTACGCTTTCGCGCAAAAAACATCTGTACCTGTCGCTACGCTTTCGGTACAAAAAACATCCGCTGAAATAGAGGAACTCAGTTTAAGAACGCCACGTCCTGTGGCAATTTATCTGTGCGAAAGCGAAGCGACAGCAACAACAACACGCGACTGAGTGACCAGCTTCGTGCTGCTGCCGCTGCGTTAGCACTACGCTTTCGCGCAAAAAACATCTGTTGGCCCAAAGCCTCCGGCGGATGTCACGGAATTATGCCGAGGTATAATCGATAAAGAAGGGAGTTAATAAAATGTTAATAAGAGAGGCAATGGGTGAAGATGCTGAACAGGTCATAGCTGTCATAAAAAATGCGGAAGAGTCTAATTTTATGTTATTCGGGCCTGGTGAACGAAAGTTAGAGACTGAACAATTTACAAAATTTATTGAGAATATTAATAATAACAGTCATTCGGCTTTATTTATAGCTGAAATAGAAAAGAATGTAGTTGGTTATTTAATTGTACAAGGTAATAATATGCCATCTAGAGTTTCGCATCGAGCCTATATTGTCGTTGGCATCCATAGTGATTTTAGAGGAAGAAAGATTGGTACTGCATTATTTAGTCACCTAGACGATTGGGCAAAAGAAAAGGGCGTGCATCGCTTGGAGCTGACAGTAATGGCGAACAACACTGCTGGCGTAGCGTTATATGAAAAAAAGGGGTTTGAAATTGAGGGGACTAAAAGACATTCCTTATATGTTGATGGTGAGTACATTGATGAATATTTTATGGCGAAATTATTGTAATACAAAGGGTGTGTGTATATGAATTTTAGAAGAAACGCTAGAAGTATAAATATCGGTATTTTTTCACCATCTTCACCCGCATCCGTCAATGCGACTTCTCGATATAAGCGTGCAAAAGCTTTTCTTGAACAAAAAAATATTAATCTAATTGAAGGTAGTCTGACGGGCAAAGCTGATATCTATCGCTCTGGCACTCCTAAAGAGCGTGCAGAGGAATTGAATGAATTATTACGTGATCCAAACGTGGATGCGATGATTTTAGGCTAACATCCCCTAAGAACTCCTTTCCGATTCTGTGACATCCGCCGGAGGCTTTGGGCCAACATGAAGTTGGTCACTCAGTCGTAACAGAAATCAACTCACGCTAAGGTGATGATATCAATACATAGAAAAAAGGGCCTCCTTCAATGGGAGGGCACTGAAAAACTTACGTTTTCATAAAAACGAACCTTTTTCAGATAAAAATAAGGCACTTCTTGTTCAGTTTTGAACAGGAAGTGCCTTATTTCTGTCTCTATTCCTTATTCATTTTCGTTTAGTAGCTTTAATATCCGTTTCAAATTGACGGCGAATATCGTTGTAGCACCTTGAATTTTCATGCCAAATAGACCCGCAGTCGATGCCGTATCGTACCCGTGTCCGTTTTTTAATTCACTATTCTTCGCTTCTACTTTGTAGCGATTTGCGGCTAATTGCTTAAAAGCTTCCGTATTTTGAAATGCCTCTTGTTCGGCATGTGCATCCGACTTAATTGTGACAGAATACGTTTTACTTTTTGCGCCTTCTTTATAACAGTCCTCTCTCATTGGACATACTTTACATTTTTCAATATCAAAATAATATGTCTGACTTTGACTCATACTCGTTCCTTTTTTACCAGTACGTGCTTTTCTTGTCGCGAGATGACCGGCCTTACAAACAAACATTCCAGCATCTTTATTAAACTCAAACTTGTCTTCTTCTTTTCGTGGTCCTTGTGTAAGAATAGGGTTCAACTTTGCCACAAGTGCGATTTTCTCTTCTTTAGTATATTCGATGTTTGCCTTTTCAGAGTAAGCTGCGTCTCCAATAACTGTATTAATTTTCATACCTGCTTGTGTGCTTTTTTCAATTAACTCTTGAAGATATTTCCCATCGTTTTTTTCACCTGTTGTAATGACAGCCGCTGTAATAATACTTTCATCACTCAACGCGATATGTGTCTTGTACTCGAAGAAAGAAGATTCCGACGTCTTATGCCCTTTTCGCGCATCCGCATCAGAAGAGTAATTTAGATGTTCTTGAAAATCTTCTGCGACTTCTTTTAAAACATTCAGCTTTTCCTTGACAGCTGGCATTTGTGCAATTTGTGGTTCCTTTTCAATGACTGAAATAACTTCCTTACAGTAAGCTAATTCATCCTTTACTTCGTTAGAAGTGGTCTTTGCGGGGAATTTGTCTTTCATCGATTCGTCAATTTTGTAGACAGCTTTTCGAGCGTGTTTTGATTTCTCTTGTAAAAATTCTTTAGGTGTTTTTTGGTTGTAACGTGCTTTTGTATGTGTGGCATCCACAATAATCGTTTGACTGTTGATGATTTTTTTCTCCAATGCGATCTCAACTGTTTTCCCAATGAGCATGTCTAATAAGCTTACGTCTTGGAGACGAAGCCGACGAAATTTTGTAAGCGAACTTGAATCAATGACTGGATCTTCTGGCGCCATATCCAAGAAATATTTGAATGACATATCGTACTTTGAACGCTCTACAAGATCGACGTCTGATACATCATAAATCGCTTTTAATAATAAGTACTTAAACATGCGAATTGGAGGAATGGCATTACGTCCATTGTCTAAACAATATTTTGTTTTTAACTCTTCTAAAATGAATGAAAAATCAACAAGTTCATTGATTTGGCGAAGTATATTATCTTTTGGTACAACAATATCGTAGATCGCCATATATGGACTTAAATTAAGGGTTTCTTGATTTGAAATCATCGGGGGCACCACCTGCACATTAATTCTTTCATTATAAAGGAAAGCGAGACTAAAATAATAGTGTGATACATTGCGTTGTTTGGAGAAGCATCGCTTGACTCCTGCGGGAAAGCGAGACAGACGAGACCCCGCACGAAGCGAAGCGTAGGAGGAGGCTCGGCGCTCGCCCGCGGAAAGCGAGCGGAATGCTTCGGAAAACAACAGTAGAGTCACAGTGCCAAATGAAAAAAGCGAGGTATTCAACGATTTAATCGTTGAATACCTCGCAATGTAAGAAGATATGGACTTTTTCAGTGACCTCCTTTAATGGAGAGCCCTTTTTACTTGTATTTATTAATTATCTTTAACGTCTTTTCGGTTTTTCTTTAACATTTTAGATAGCATTTCATAAACGATTGGTACAACTACTAATGTTAATAAAGTTGAAGATAGTAGACCACCGATTACTGTAATTGCTAAGTCTTTTGAAATTAGACCACTGCCACCATTACCAAGTGCCATTGGAATCATCGCACCGATTGTTGCTATGGCAGTCATTAGGATTGGACGTAAACGAGTTGCACCAGCCTCTAAAATGGCCTCGCGCATAACAAGTCCGTCACGTTCCATGTGGATAATGCGGTCTACTAATACGATGGCGTTCGTTACAACGATACCTATCAGCATTAATAGTCCCATCATAACAGAAACAGAGATTGTTTGATTTGTGACGTACAAGCCGACAAATGCACCGATTACTGCGAATGGTAGGGAGAACAGAATAGCGAATGGTGCTGAACCTTCACCGAATGTTACTACTAGGATGAAGTAAACAATCGCAATCGCAGCTAACATAGCAATTCCGAGCTGTGTGAACGTTTCTTGCATGTCTGCAGCAACGCCTCCAACGCCAGTCGTTACACCTTTAGGTAAATCTAATTTATCGATTTTTTTATCAGCAGCTGAAGTTGCTTTTGAAATATCGTCACCGATAATCGTACCAGAAACTTTTGCGAAATATTCACCTTTTGAGCGAGATAATGAGTTTAATGTAGTACCTTCTTCTACTTTTACTAACTCACCGATTGTCATTGTTGTGCCTAAAGCTGTTTGGATTTTAGTAGCTAATACATCATCAAGAGATTTAGCTGCAGCTTTTTCTTCATGTTGTACAATAACATCAATATCTTCACCATCATACTGAACTTTAGTTAGAACTTCTGATGATGTATTTTGATTTAAAGCCATTACAATTTGAGCAGTAGTTAATCCGTATTGAAGAACATTCTTTTGCTCTACTTTTAGGACATGCTCAACAAATGGATCTTCATTATCAGACTTAATTTCTTCTAAACCATCAACTTCTTTTAATGCGCCTTCTACTTGTTTCACTGCTTTGCGAAGCTTATCTAGATCTTCACTATATAATGTGTAACTTACTTCATTTGAAGACGACGACATTGATGAGAAGTTTTGAGATTTCCATTCTCCTGATTGACCAATGTTAGTTACATAGTCTTCAACTTCTTTACGTGCTTCAGGGAAGTCCTTCATATCTGGATCGAAGATGAGGTACATTAAGGCACCACCAGCACCGCCACCCATCATCATCGCTGAAGGATCAACGTGTTTAGGGTCATTGATTGAAACTTGTAAAATATTGACATCTTCACGTTTCATTAATTCTTTTTCTACTTTTGCAACATTTGCTTCTGTATCTTTCATTAGCTCGCCTGTACCAGGAGTGTACGTTAAGTACATAACCTTATCTTCTTGTGAGCCCATGAAACTGAAACCAATAAGTGGTGTTAAAGCAAGAGAACCAACAAGCAATACAATCGCTATAACGGATGTAATGATTTTATGATTTAATGCTTTCGCTAATACACCTTTATACCAAAGAGCTAGTTTACCAACTTCTTTATGTTGACTTTCTTTTTTCTCACCATATATTTTTTTACGGAATAGGAAGTGAGATAAAGCTGGAACAATTGTAATCGCCACTATTAATGAAGCACCTAGCGCAAACGACATTGTTAACGCAAATGGCATGAATAATTCACCAACCATACCGCCTACAAACATTAGTGGAGCAAATACTGCTATAGTTACTAATGTAGAAGAAAGGATTGGTTTGAACATTTCAATTGTCGCTTCACGAATAAGAGCGCGACCTGTTAGTTTTTCATCTTTTAAATGGATACGTCGATAAATATTTTCAACAACTACAATGGAGTCATCGATTACACGACCAATCGCCACGGTTATCGCGCCGAGAGTCATAATATTTAATGTGATATCCATCCAGTTTAATAGTAGTAATGCCATGAATACTGAAACTGGGATAGAAATAATCGAAATAATTGTTGATTTGAAATCACGTAAAAATAGTAAAATAATTAATACGGCAATTGCTCCACCGAATACTGCTTTTTCAATCATTGTGAAGACTGAATCTTCAATCGGTTTACCTTGGTCAAGTGTGATATCCACTTTTAGGCCGTCTAATGATTTTTCTTCGTCTTTCATTAAATCCTTCACTGCATTTACGACTGTTACCGTATTTGCATCTTGAGCTTTAACGATTTGAATCGCAATCGCATCTTTGCCGTTTGTACGTGATACGGATTGTACTTTACCTTCGACTTCGATCTTTGCAATATCGCCTAAGCGAACGAATGGTGAAGGATTTGTAGCTGAAGGTGTAACAGGGATCATTAAATCTTTTAATTCATCGATAGATTTAACTTTACCATCTACTGAAACGGCCTGTTCACCTACAGTGAATTGATATAAACCAAGTGAAAGTGACATATCACTTGCTTGGATCATTTGCTTGACAGAATCTTCTGTTAAGCCAAGTTCAGCCATTTTTGCTTTATCATATTTAAATGATACTTCATTAATGTGCTGACCATTGATAGTTGCTGAAGCAACGCCATCAATTTTTTCGATTTTAGGAAGTAGAATGTTTTCTACTGTTGAAGTTAATCCAACAATATCTTCCTTAGAGCTACTAACCGATAAAGCGACAACAGGCATCATATTCATGCTAATTGCCATAACTGTCGGTTTTTGAGCACCTTCAGGTAATTTCATACCTTCTAAAGCGGACTCTAATTGGCGTTTTTTCTCATCCATATCAATTCCATAGTCATATTCCACTTGAACTTGTGCTACGTTTGAAGAGGATGATGAGTAAACCGCTTTTACATCTTCTAAGCTTTCAATTGACTTTTCAAATGGTATGGAAAGCTCATTCATAACCTGTTCAGGTGTTGCACCAGGATAAACACCCATTACAATTAAATATGGTATAGAAATGTCAGGTATGGATTCCATTTTCATTTTTGTACCTGAATAAATACCAGAGACAGTGATGATAATTGTTAATAACCACACTGCCAATTTGTTTTTCAATACGAAATTAACTAAACCTTTCACCTTCACACCTACCCTTTATTGACTAACTAGATTTCGTTATTTATACTAATGACTAATCGGTCATTTGTCAATGAAATACATTAGGAGAGAATTAAAAGTATGTTAAAAAAGCAACTTATTATGGAAAAAGCGTTGGAGCTATTCTCGGAACAAGGCTTCGAAGCTACATCTGTACAGCAAATTACAGAACGATGTGGAATATCAAAAGGTGCATTTTATTTATCTTTCAAAACAAAAGACGAGCTTCTAATTTCTATGGTAGAGTATTATCTACAACAGTTTGTCACTGACGTTGACCAAGTAGTCAGAAGTTCACTTAGTAAAGATATCATTTTGGTTGAATTTTACAAAAGTATTTTTCAAGCATTTAAAAATCATGCTGCATCTGCCCGTGTGTTTTTTAATGAGAAAGTACTTCTTACAAAAAAAGAATTGTTTCAGAAAATAATTGCCTATGATGTCGAGATGTCTAAGTCGATCATCTATATGCTTGAGCAGCTATATCAGGATGAACTTCATGACACAAAATACGATGTTATGTATTGCATTAAAGGATTTATGAAAAGTTATTCGGAACTTTTTATTTTTTCCGATATACCACTCGATTTAGATCAATTGGCGAAATCTCTAGCTGAAAAGACGGAAATTATTGCAAGGCATACGACGATACCTTTTATTACCGAAGAGCTTGTTCAATTAACGGCAGAACCTTTTGATGAAGAAGTTTCACAGGAATCTTTGCTAGAATTGATCGAACAACATCTAGATGGCTTAGAAGACTCGATAGAATGTGAGTCACTTGAATTATTAAAATTTCAAGTCGAAAATCCAACCTATAGTAAAGCGATTTTAAAAGGTTTAATTGAAAACATACGCTTGCAGCCAGATTATCGTTGGGTGGCTTATAAAATAGGTAAATACTTTAATATATAGACATATGGATAGGATTGCACACTTTAACGGGTGAGCGATCCTATTTTTATTTTCATTCAGTAATTTCTGTGCGAAAGCTAAAATTATGACACTGCGAAATTGGTTAAGGTTAAAGAATGTTGTGCGAAAAATTGAAGTGTTAGCGGCAATTATGTATTAGTCTAGGTGATTAGAAGGGATTGAAGAGTTTCTAATAGTACTTAATAGGGAAATGATTCCATTTAAGTAGCTATTTCTTGAACTACTCTAATTTACTTTCGAATCTTATTGTCGTTAAAAGGATTTTAGAGTCGTTATACTATATACGAAAAAAAGAACAAAGAGGTTTCGAAAAAATGAAAATAAAAAAACTACGCAATTTTGCGTAGTCTTTTGTAATGAGGTTAAACCTCCATAATGATTGGTAAAATCATAGGGCGACGTTTTGTTTTTTCGAATAAATATGGTCCTAAAACGTCAGTAATTTCATTTTTCAGCTCAGTCCATTGAGGAGTTTTGCCTTGAATTGTCTCGTTCAGGTGACGGTTTAGCATTTTTTGTGCTTCATTAATCATCGTACCTGACTCACGCATATAAACAAAGCCTCGTGAAATAATGTCTGGACCGGAAACAATTTTTTGGTTTTCCATATCCGCGCTTACAACAACAATCACTAAACCTTCTTCAGAAAGAATGCGTCGATCGCGTAATACGATATTGCCGATATCTCCAATACCATTACCGTCAATATAAACGTCTCCTGAAGGAATACGACCTGCTACATGTGCTTCGTTGGCACTTAATGCTAGCACGTCACCATTCTCCATAACGAATGTATTTTCAAGCGGAACATCACAATCTTCTGCTAGATGAGTATGCATTTTCAACATACGGAATTCACCGTGAATCGGCATAAAGAATTTAGGCTTCATCAAGCGTAGCATTAATTTTTGTTCTTCCTGAGAACCGTGACCAGAAGTATGGATATTATTTAGTGCACCATGTATAACTTCAGCCCCTGCACGGAAAAGTAAGTTGATGATCTTGTTTACACTTACTGTATTTCCTGGTACTGGCGAAGAAGAGAAGATAACTGTGTCACCAGGCTGGATTTGGATTTGACGATGTGTACCATTGGCAATACGAGAAAGGGCTGCCATCGGTTCACCTTGAGAGCCTGTACATAAAATCATTACTTCGTTGGCTGGAAGACGATTAATGCTTTGGGCATCAATAAATGTATCCTTTGGTGCATTAATATAACCTAGTTCACGACCAATTGTAATGGCATTATCCATTGAACGTCCGAAGACGGCAATTTTTCTTCCGTATTTTACTGCAGCATCAGTTGCTTGTTGTAAACGGTGAATATTAGATGCGAAAGTTGCAAAAATAATACGACTATCCACCTTACGGAAAATTTCATCAATACTTTTTCCAACTGTACGCTCTGACATTGTGAAGTTTGGCTTTTCTGCATTCGTACTATCTGAAAGTAAGCACAGTACTCCATCACGGCCGATTTCAGCCATCTTTGTTAAGTTGGCTGGCTCGCCTACAGGTGTAAAGTCAAATTTAAAGTCACCTGTATGCACGATGTTACCAGGTGGTGTTTTTACAACGATTCCGTAAGCATCTGGAATACTATGTGTTGTTCTAAAGAAGCTAACAGATGTTTTTCTAAACTTAATAACATCCTCTTCTTTAATTTCAATAAGCTTTGTTGTACGTAGTAAGCCGTGCTCGTCTAACTTATTGCGTAATAAACCAAGTGCAAGCTTACCGCCGTAGACAGGGACATTTACTTGACGTAATAAGTAGGGAATACCACCAATATGGTCTTCGTGTCCATGTGTAATAAATAATCCTTTAATTTTGTCGACGTTGCGTACTAAATACGTATAATCCGGAATAACGTAGTCAATGCCGAGTAAGTCGTCCTCTGGGAATTTAATACCGGCATCAATTAAAATGATTTCATCTTGAAATTGAACGCCGTAAGTGTTTTTGCCGATTTCGCCCAGTCCGCCGAGCGCGAAAACAGCTGCTTGGTCATTTTTAACAAACTTCATGTTTGTTAAATTTCCTCCAAGATGAAGTTCGGACTTGCTTGTTCGTAGGATAAATAGTTACCTTCAAGCAGTTGAACGAACTCGATGTTGTAGTTACGGTCTTTTAGCTTTTCACGTACTTCGCGTTCTGAAGCAGCTTCAAGGTACAGACTTTTAGTGTTTTCGCGAACTGGAATTTCATTTGCTTTTTCTTGATAATAAACTTTGTAAATCATAGTTTGCTCTCCTTTTATTGCGTACAATTTTCTTGCACCTTTGACTAATACCACACACGTACTACAAGAAAAAACAGCAATTTCTAGTATACAAAGGAAGAAATTGGGCGTTTGAAGTTCTTGTATCTCAGTGTTACAATCCAGACGTAATTACAATAAGATGTAATTGAAATAAGCAATGAGACAGTGGTTGCGCATAGCCAAATAAATGCATTTCCTTTATATTATCACGCAGTTACTCTAAAATAAAGAAAAGCCCTTCAAATAATGAAGGGCAAATGTTAGGCAATTGATTTTTTTCCGAGTATGCCGCGAAGTTGCTTCAACAATTTACGTTTGAGTTTCTTCAGCATGGCACATCACTCCTTAGGATCATTGTAATGAAAAGTATTGCCTCTGTAAAGTCATTAACCTTGCGAAATAATACATAATGAAGGGGACTATATGATGAAGGAAATATTATTTTTTGATGTAGATGGTACACTTTATAATAGTGAGAAAATATTACCTGCTTCTGCGAAAGAAGCGCTTTTGGAGGCTCGTCGTAATGGATATGAGATAGCGATTGCAACTGGACGTGCACCTTTCATGATTCAATCCTTACTAGAAGAGCTAGATATTAATACGTATGTGACATTTAATGGGCAATATGTTGTTTATCGTGGTGAGATTGTCTATACAAATGGTGTTGAGAAAGACGAGCTATCCAAAATCATTGCCTTTGGTAATGCGCGACATGAACCTGTTGTATTTTTAGACGCCCAGCGAATGATAGCATCTGTTGGAAATAACGAAATGATCTCAGAAAGTTTAAATACATTAAAATACCCATATCCAAATATAGATTCAACTTATTATATGCAGAACGAAGTATATCAAACACTTATTTTTATGGAAGAGAAAGATGAACATTTATATCGTGAAGCATTCCCGAACGTGCAGTTTGTACGCTGGCATCGCTATTCTTGTGATGTTTTACCAAAGGGAGGCTCAAAGGCTGCGGGTATTGAAAAGGTCCTTGAGAAAATGGGGCTGACATTAAATGATGCCATTGCTTTTGGGGATGGTATCAATGATATTGAAATGCTGCAGGCTGTTGGGACTGGTGTTGCGATGGGGAATGGACATGAAAGAGTAAAGGCTGTTGCTACTCATATAGCAGAGCATGTAGATGAGGACGGTCTTGCTAAAATCATGCGCCAATTAAATATTATTTAACTTATTTCAGCTGGGTCCAAACATCTGCTGCTGACGCTACGCTTTCGCGCAAAAAACATCTGTATCTGTCGCTACGCTTTCGGTACAAAAGACATCCGTTGAAATAAGTTAAGTCTCCGGCAGATGTCACGTAATCGGAAAGGAATTCATAAAGGGTGTTAGCCTAAAATCATCGCATTCATGCGATAACGGCTAACTGATCTGCATCGTGCTGTTGCCGCTTCGCTTTCGCCCAGACAAAACCGTGTTGCTGACGCTACTTTGCACTCCGCTTTCGCACAAAAAACACTTGCAGGCCTAGGCACAAAACCGATTCCGGACGAAGGCGCAATTAATTGAAGAAACTAAGAAGCAACTAGTTGTAAGAATGATTGCAGCTAGTTGCTTTTTTATTTAGTAAATTATTCAGTGTCTTCAATGTTTGTTTTTACTATTTTCAGTTGTACACCTTTATCCGTGAAATGATTGATAGTGTCTTTAGAGAGTGCGTAATCTGTAATAATCATATCTACCTCATTTACTGCACAAACTTGAATTGCTACATCTTTGTTGAATTTTGAAGAGTCTGCCGCTACATACACAGTTTGAGAAATATTTATAATTTGTTTTCGGGTAATAGCTTCTTCTAAATTGAAATCTGAAATTCCTTTTTCAATCGATACTCCGCTAGCACAAATAAAAGCTTTATTAATATTAAGGTGATCGAAGCGGAAGAGGAAGTCATTAGACGTTACAGATTTTTCGGAGTGACGAACTTTACCTCCGATGATGATCACTTCGATATTGGAGCCAATTAAATCAAAGGCTACTGGGAGTGAGTTTGTAATGACAGTTAATTTTTCTTTCTCTAATAAAAATTGTGTCATTTGGTATGTGGTTGTTCCACTATCAATAAAAATACATTCTCCATCTTGTACTAAAGAAGCGCATGTTTTTGCAAGCAGGTACAACTGTTGATTTTGGTCTTTGCTTCTGTGAATGTTTTCCTGACAGTTTTTGAAGATGCGGGAATCGAGGCAACGCTAGAGGAAGCGCGTAAACCGATGGGCATGCTGAAAATCGATCATATTCGTACAATGCTCGAAATGCCTAGAATTCGTGAGGCTTGGAACCAAAAATATGGCCGGGATTTTACGGAACAGGATGTCCTAGCTTTATATATGCAGTTTGAATCAAAGCTAATGGAGTCGTTAGCTACTTACACAGATCCGATACAGCATGTACAAGAAGCAGTGCATCGATTAAGGGAAGAGGGTATTCGTATTGGCTCTACGACGGGGTATACAGACTCTATGATGGAGGTAGTGACTCAACATGCTGCAGCAAAAGGTTATGAACCTGATTTTTTAGTAATACCTACTCAAGTAGGAGATAAAGGACGTCCATACCCATATATGATTTTTAAAAATATGGAAGCATTAGGTATTGAGGCGACGAATCAAGTTGTGAAGATTGGTGATACAACCTCAGATATTAAAGTGGCTTTAAATGCAGGTGTCTGGGCTGTTGGTGTTATTGTTGGAAGCTCTGAGATGGGGTTATCTGAAGAAGAGTTTATGGCTTTATCTGAAGAAGAGCAGCAAATAACTATTGAAAAAACAGCGCGAATATTTAAAGAAACAGGTGCTCATTATACGATTCGAACGATGGAAGAGCTGCCTGCACTGCTGGAAAAAATTAATGAACGTTTAGAGCAAGGAATAAAAATAGCCTAAAAAAATGGGGTATTTGATAGTTGAAAGTGAAGGGTAGAAGATCACAGCGAGGCTGAAAAGAAAGTAGACCCCCGTAGTTTATAATAACTGCAGGGGTTTGTTGTCGTTCTTTACTCCTAATCGCGCTCGTAAGGTGTAGAATCTGGAATATCCGCAAATGGATTTTTTTCATTGATGCGATCGTAAAACATAATGCCGTTAAGGTGGTCTAATTCGTGTTGGAAGGCTATAGCAGGCATGCCTTTAAGTCGCAATTTTTTCTCTTCACCGTCAATTGTTTTAAATTTAACTGTAACACGAGCATGACGGGGTACATAGCCTGGAACATTGCGATCAACAGAAAGGCAGCCTTCACCTGCTGGAAGGTACGTGTTTTCTACAGAGTGGCTAACTATTTTGGGGTTGATAGCTACAAAACTTAATTGTTCGCCGTTGTCATCTGTTAAATGGAGGGCAAATATTCGATGTAGGCTATTTACTTGATTGGCAGCTAATCCAATGCCGCCGCGTAAATTAAATTTATCTGCAAGTTCAGGATCTTGGCTGCTTATTAAATATTGAAGCATGTCTTCTGCTAGCTGTCTTACTTCATCAGTTAAAGGGAATTTGACCTCCTCAGCTTTTGTGCGTAAAGTCGGATGACCTTCGCGAATAATATCATCCATTAAAATCATATATGAATCTTCCTTTCAACTTTGTAGTGCTTACTTATAAGTATACATCACGTCTTAAAACAATCACATGAAAAAAGACCTTATTTGAATATACTTAAAAAATTTTTCTAAAGCTATTAGATTGTCTAGAACTGGGGCATTCTACTATTGGTAATCGTGTAATGGAACTGAATAATTGTGTACTACGGATATGTTGTTATAATACAGTTCTTCTTGATTGATGGTACAGTATGAAACAGGGATATTTAATCGTTATGTTAGAAAAAATCTTTGTTAATACGCGTATTATATGATTGACCGACAGTATTTTATTCAGTATACTGAGTGCAAAGAATAAGTTGTACTAGTTGAAATGGTGATTTATTTTAATACAGCTGAAAGGGAGATGTGACAAATGGGCAAGAAAAACAATAATATTTTTGACGCTAAACAAACGCTAACTGAAATAGAAGATAAATTTGAAATGTTTCAAATCTTGAATGAAGAAGGCGAAATTATAAATGACGAGGCAGACCCAAAGTTATCTGATGAGGAGTTAGTTGAGTTAATGACGCGTATGGTTTATACACGTATTTTAGACCAACGTTCTATTTCTCTTAACCGTCAAGGTCGATTAGGCTTCTATGCTCCAACGGCTGGGCAAGAAGCTTCACAACTTGCTTCGCACTTTGCATTAGAAAAAGAAGACTGGATTTTACCAGGTTACCGTGATGTACCACAAATCGTATGGCATGGTTTACCTTTAGATAAAGCGTTTTTATTCTCACGTGGTCATTTTATGGGGAACCAAGTTCCTGAAGGTGTAAACGTATTAGCGCCTCAAATCATTATCGGTGCACAATATATTCAAGCTGCAGGTGTAGCGCTTGGTATTCAAAAACGCGGTAAAAAAGCTGTAGCTGTAACTTATACAGGTGATGGTGGTTCATCGCAAGGGGATTTCTATGAAGGCATTAACTTTGCAGGTGCATTTAAATCACCAGCAATCTTCATTGTTCAAAATAACCAATTTGCAATTTCAACACCTCGTGAATTACAAACAGCTGCGAAAACAATTGCTCAAAAAGGTGTAGCAGCAGGCTTACCAAGTATTTTAGTTGATGGAATGGATGCGCTAGCAGTTTACGTAGCAACACGTGATGCACGTGAGCGCGCAGTTAATGGCGAAGGTCCAACTTTAATTGAAACAATGTGCTATCGCTATGGTCCTCATACAATGGCAGGGGATGACCCAACGCGTTACCGTACATCGGATACAGATAATGAATGGGCACAAAAAGACCCTCTTGTACGCTTCCGTAAATATCTAGAGGCGAAAGGCTTATGGGATGAGCAAAAAGAAGAGGCTGTTATTGAGCGTGCAAAAGAAGAAATTAAAGAGGCGATCAAGAAAGCCGACGCTGCTCCAAAACAAAAAGTAACACAGTTAATGGAAAACATGTATAAAGGCGAAATGCCATCAAATTTAAAAGAACAGTATGAAATCTACAAAGAGAAGGAGTCGAAATAACCTATGGCACAAATGACAATGATTCAAGCAATTACAGATGCACTTCGTACAGAATTAAAGAATGATGAAAACGTTCTTGTATTCGGGGAAGATGTAGGTGTCAACGGTGGGGTATTCCGCGCAACTGAAGGCCTACAAAAAGAATTTGGTGTTGACCGCGTATTCGATACTCCATTAGCAGAGTCAGGTATTGGTGGCTTAGCAATCGGACTTTCTCTTCAAGGTTTCCGTCCAGTTCCTGAAATTCAGTTCTTCGGCTTCGTTTATGAAGTAATGGATTCAATTAGTGGTCAATTAGCGCGTATGAGCTATCGTAGCGGTGGTGTTTATAATGCACCAGTAACAATCCGTTCTCCATTTGGTGGTGGTGTACACACACCAGAAATGCACTCAGATAGCTTAGAGAGTTTAATGACAGCACAACCAGGGTTAACGGTTGTTGTACCATCTACACCATACGATGCTAAGGGCTTACTAATTTCATCTATTCGAAATGATAACCCAGTAATTTTCTTAGAGCATTTAAAATTATATCGTTCATTCCGTGAAGAGGTACCGGAGGAAGCATACGAAATTCCACTAGGTAAAGCGGATGTAAAACGTGAAGGTAAAGATCTAACAATCATTGCCTATGGTTTAATGGTTCACGAAAGCTTAAAGGCTGCAGAGGAGCTAGAAAAAGAAGGTCACTCTGTAGAAGTTATTGATTTACGTACAATCCAACCAATTGATATTGAAACAATTATTGCGTCAGTTGAAAAAACAGGTCGTGCAATCGTTGTACAAGAGGCTCAAAAACAAGCAGGTATCGCTGCAAATGTTGTGGCTGAAATTACAGAACGAGCGATTTTAAGCTTAGAAGCACCTGTACTACGTGTGGCTGCACCGGATACTGTGTACCCATTCCCACAAGCTGAAGGTGTTTGGTTACCAAACTATAAAGATGTAATGGAAACAGCTAAAAAAGTTTTAACATTCTAATGTAGCTTCTAGAAGGAACTGTAAATAGAAAGGATGGGTACACATGGCATTTGAATTTAGATTACCGGACATAGGCGAGGGTATTCACGAAGGCGAAATCGTGAAATGGTTCGTTAAAGCTGGAGATACAGTAAAAGAAGATGATATTCTTTGTGAAGTGCAAAATGACAAAGCAGTGGTAGAGATCCCTTCTCCGGTTGAGGGAACAGTAGAGGAAGTTTTAGTAGGAGAGGGCACAGTAGCGGTTGTTGGTGATGTCTTAATCCGCTTTGATGCACCTGGCTATGAAGACTTAAAGCTAAAAGGTGATGATCATGCTGAAGCGAAAACAGAGGCTCAAGTTCAAGCAACAGCTGAGGATGGTCAGAAAGTAGAAAAGGCTCCTGTTAAAGATGAGCAGGCTCCAGAGAAAGCTATTGAAAAGACTGAAGCTGTAGCAGTAGCTGATGAGAATAAGCGTATTATTGCAATGCCTTCAGTACGTAAATTTGCACGAGAGCATGATGTTAATATTCGTGAAGTTAAAGGTACAGGCAAAAATGGCCGTATTTTAAAACAAGATATTGAGAATTTCCTACAAGGTGGAGGCGCTGTAGAGGCTGAAGTAGCACCAGTGGCTAATGAAGAAGCTGTTCAGCAAGAAACAACTGCACAAGCAGCACCAGTAGTCCTTGAAGGTGAATTCCCAGAAACACGTGAGAAAATGTCGGGCATTCGAAAAGCGATTGCAAAAGCGATGGTTCACTCGAAACAAACGGCTCCGCATGTTACACTAATGGATGAAGTCGATGTAACAGCTCTAGTAGCACATCGCAAAAAATTCAAAGATATCGCTGCTGAAAAAGGTGTCAAATTAACGTACTTACCATATGTAGTTAAAGCACTTATTTCAACTTTACGCGAATACCCAGAATTTAACCGCTCATTAGATGATGCAACACAAGAAATTATTCAGAAGCATTATTATAATATTGGTATTGCAGCAGATACAGAAAAAGGCTTATTAGTACCAGTTATTAAGCACGCAGATCGTAAATCTGTTTTTGCAGTATCAAATGAAATTAATGAATTAGCGACTAAAGCACGTGAAGGCAAGCTTGCACCACATGAAATGAAGGGCGCTTCGATGTCGATTACGAATATCGGCTCTGCAGGAGGACAATGGTTTACTCCAGTAATTAATCATCCTGAAGTAGCAATTCTAGGTATTGGTCGAATTTCAGAAAAACCTGTAATAAAAAATGGTGAAATTGTAGCCGCACCTGTGTTAGCATTATCATTGAGCTTTGATCATCGTATGATTGATGGAGCCACTGCGCAAAATGCTTTAAATCATTTAAAGCGTTTGTTAAGTGAACCAGAATTATTATTAATGGAGGCGTAACAAAAATGGTAGTAGGAGATTTTCCAATCGAAACAGATACTCTTGTCATTGGTTCAGGTCCTGGAGGATATGTAGCAGCAATTCGTGCAGCTCAAACTGGCCAAAAAGTAACAATCGTTGAAAAAAATGTACTTGGTGGTGTGTGCTTAAACGTAGGTTGTATCCCATCAAAAGCATTAATTTCAGTAGGTCACCGTTTTGAGCATGCTAAACATTCAGATGACATGGGTATCATCGCTTCTGACGTGAAATTAGACTTCTCAAAAGCACAAGCATTTAAAGACAGCGTTGTTAAAAAATTAACTGGCGGTGTTGAAGGCTTACTTAAAGGTAATAAAGTTGAAATTGTACAAGGTGAAGCTTATTTCGTTGACACTCATTCAGTGCGTATCATCAATGGTGAATCTGCTCAAACTTACACATTTAACAATGTAATTATCGCAACAGGTTCTCGCCCTGTTGAAATTCCAACATTTAAATTCTCTAATCGCGTACTAAATTCTACTGGCGCACTTTCTTTACAAGAAGTACCAGGTAAATTAGTAGTTATCGGTGGAGGTTATATTGGTACAGAGTTAGGTTCAGCTTATGCTAATCTTGGCTCACAAGTAACAATTATCGAAGGTGGAAAAGATATCTTAGCTGGCTTCGAAAAACAAATGACACAAATCGTGAAAAAAGGCCTTAAAAAGAAAGGCGTTGAAATGGAAGTAAACGCATCTGCAAAAGGCGTTGAAGAAACAGAAAACGGCGTAGTAGTAACTTATGAAGTTGGCGGAGAAGAGAAAAAAGTTGAAGCTGACTATGTATTAGTGACTGTAGGTCGTCGTCCAAATACAGATGAAATGGGCCTTGCTGAAATCGGTGTTGAATTCGGTGAACGTGGTCTAATCAATGTTGACAAACAATGTCGTACAAATATTCCAAACATCTATGCAATTGGTGATATTGTAGCAGGTCCTCAACTTGCTCATAAAGCATCTTACGAAGGTAAAGTTGCTGCTGAAGCAATCGCTGGTGAAAAATCAATCGTTGATTATTTAGCTATTCCTGCTGTATGCTTCACAGATCCAGAAATGGCAACGGTTGGTTATAACGAAGACGAAGCAAAAGCTGAAGGCATTGAATACACTGCAGCGAAATTCCCATTCGCAGCTAATGGTCGTGCACTTGCATTAAACCAAACAGAAGGTTTCGTAAAGCTTGTTGCTCGTAAAGAAGATGGCTTATTAATCGGTGCTCAAATCGTAGGTGCTGGTGCATCTGATATGATCGCTGAAATGGGCTTAGCAATTGAAGGCGGTATGACTGCTGAAGATATCGCATTAACAATCCATGCTCACCCAACTTTAGGTGAAATTACAATGGAAGCTGCTGAAGTATTACTTGGCAACCCAATCCATATTGTAGCTAAAAAATAATAAAGTTTATGAAAACGGCTATAAAGCATTTGCTTTGTAGCCGTTTTTTTGTATATTACTTGTAATTTTGATAAAGTAATTATATCGAATGAATATTCGAAAAATATAATTCGGTTAGGAATCTATTAAATGCCGGATTGACTTAGTAAAGGTTTAAAATAAATCTAGCGAAGTGCCAGATAGTCTCGAAATTGACTGCTAGATGTCTGAAAATGATAATGATGTTTATGAAAAAGAGAAGTTGAACAAAAAACTGAGGTGATAACAATGGAACTAGGCTTAAAGGGGAAAGTAGCAGTTATTACAGGTTCAAGTAAGGGAATTGGTTATTATACAGCGATGCAGCTTGTCAAAGAGGGAGCAAAGGTTGTACTTTGTGCTCGTGGTGAAAAACAGCTTCAAGTGGCTGCTGGCTGTATTAAAAACGAAACAGGCGAGGACGTATTAATTGTACCGACTGATATTACAAAGGAAAAAGATTGTAAGTACTTAATTGAACGAGCAGTAGAGCATTTTGGTCGACTTGATATTCTTATAAATAATGCAGGCACAGCTTCAGCTAATCCATTTGAATCGGTTAGTAGTGAGCTATGGCAAGCTGATTTAGATTTAAAAGTATTTGGTGCTGTTAATTGTTCAAAATATGCTGCACCTCATTTACGGAAGGTTGGTGGCGGTGCAATAGTTAATGTGACCGCGGTAATGGCTAAAACACCACCAGCAAACTCACTTCCTACTACTGTAAGTCGTGCTGCCGGACTTGCATTAACGAAAGCTATGAGCAAAGACTTAGGTAAAGATAATATTCGTGTGAATTCTGTTTGTATTGGGCTTATTCGTAGTGATCAAATAGAGAAGAAGTGGAAAGAAGAAGAGCCAGAGCTTACGTGGGAAAACTATTCTCGCAAAGTAGGTCAAGCGATTCCGCTTGGTCGGGTAGGGGATGCTCAAGAAGCGGCAAATGTCATTACTTTTTTAGTATCAGATGCAGCTAGTTATGTGACAGGAACTTCTATTAATATTGATGGTGGTTCTGGACACGCATTATAGAGTAATATTTTTGAAGAAAAGCTTATTTAGCGTTGTCTAAAAAATGAATGTAGAGCAGTTTTTAGACAACCTCTTTATTTGATGTATAGAAAAAGGATGGCTCAAAGTGTTTTGGAGTTATCCTTTTTTCTATTGTTTTCCTAAAATTATAATAGACAGAAAATTCCTGCAGATGTAGAATGGACGTTATAGGGGGTGAAATGTGGCGAAATGTTGAACGAAAATATTACTTTGATGTTAAAGAAAGTTGTTCGTATTATTGTTCAGATTGGGATACTCAATATTTTTTATTACATGGGTGTCGGTATTGTGGCTTTACTACATGTACCTCTTCCAGGAAGTGTAATTGGATTACTATTATTAGCGCTTTCGCTCAATTTTAAAATAATTAAAGTAGAATACATTCAAGATGGGGCAGGCTTCTTAATTGGCGTATTAACCTTGTTCTTCATTCCTGCAACAGTAGGAGTGATTGACTACCCTGAACTTTTTTCAACAACTGGCCTCTTGATAATGCTAGCCGTTATAGCAAGTACGCTTATCTCTATTTATGTTACAGGATTACTTAGTCAAATGGTTGAGAAAAAAGAGCTGGCTAAAAAAGAAACAGAAGCCATTGTAGAAGAAGGAGAGGGGAAATTAACTGTTGATTGAAATTATTGTTGTCGTTGGCACCGTTGTCTTGTTCGTGTTATTTACAAAACTTTATCAACGTTACCCACATCCTTTAATGATTCCGCTAGTGACGACAACTATCGTCAGTGCTGTTGTGTTATTAGTCTTTAATATTCCATATTCTACTTATATGGAGGGAGGACAATGGCTTCAAAAAATGCTAGGTCCAGCAGTCGTAGCCCTAGCTTATCCTCTATATAATCAGCGTGAGATCATTATGAAATATAAGTATGCTATTTTGTCCGGTATTTTTATCGCTATGATTACGGGCTTAGCGACAATATTTGTTATGCTGAAATGGATTGGCGTCAATAAAAGCTGGCTGCTGACGGCCTTGCCTAAATCATTAACGACACCTGTAGGTATGCAGGTGAGTGAGTCAATTGGCGGTATTCCACCATTAACAGCTGTATTTGTAATGCTAGCAGGGTTTGTAGGCGCTATTATTGGACCGTTAGTCATTAAATACGGCAAAATTGATTCAGCCGTTAGTAGAGGTGTTGCAGTAGGTAGTGCTTCTCATGGCGTTGGACTTGTTAAATTAAGAGAATACGGAGAACAAGAATTATCAGTAGGCTCGTTATCTATGGCCTTAACTGCAATTATAGGTGCATTTTTATGTCCACTATTTGTTTATTTATTTTTGTAAAAAAATCTATATACAGAAAAATCTGTATATAGTCTTTTTAACTTTTTTCGATAATAAATTGAATGGTATGAGCAAGTCCTGTGTGGAGTATACCTTCATTTCGCATTTGTTCACCTGTGAAAAAATGGATGATTTTATAAGGTTGACACCATTTTAGAACATCCAAAGGATTATATAAAAAATCAAGCTGTCTTGGGCCACCGGAGGCGTAAGGTAGTTGATAAATTGAATAAAGTTCCATCATAATACGACCGCCAGGTTTTACAGAATTAACAATCCTCTTAAACACTTCTTGTTGCTGTTCAGCTGGAAAATGTCCAAACACCATAATAGCAGCATCAAACATTTCTTCTGGCAGTTCATCTTGTAGTAAGTCAGTTAGCTTTGTATGAACTGATACATTATGTTTTTCTGCGAGCTGTTCTGTTTTTTTAAGACCGCTTTCCGCATAATCAAAGGCAGTTACCGTATGTCCCTGTAAAGCTAAAAATACAGCATTTCGACCTTCACCTTCGGCATATGCAGCCACACTTGGATAATCCTTTAAATAGTGTACATAGTCTTCTATAAATGTATTTGGCTGCTCACCATAAACATATTCGGGTGTTTTAAATCGTTGATCCCATGTGTTCATTCCATCACTCCTCATTAAATATTGTAAGAAAAATATGCTCTAGATTCGAATTTTCTGCTCATTTTCTTTGAAAGCAACTATGCGTTGCGAATTAGCAAATGATAACTTCTAGAAAAAAGTGTAATAATCCATTATTATTTGATCAAAATCCTATAAGTTGGAGGTGAAAATCAATGAATTTAGAAAACCGTTTAAAGGAATTGAGAGAACAACATAAGTATACACAGGATGATGTCGCGTGTTTTTTAAATATTTCAAGGCAATCTGTTTCAAAGTGGGAGTTAGGAAAGGGCTATCCTGATATTGATAATTTAAGAAGGTTAAGTGATTTATATAAAATTTCTTTAGACCAGCTTATTACAGGTGAAGAAAAATATCATACACAAGTAGCCTCTGATTCCTCTGATTCTAATGAATCGGATCATAAAACTGTTGGGGATTTTTTGTGGAGGCATTGGTGGCTTGTTTTTCCAGTATTTGGTATGCTTTCTACTTGGTTCTATTATTATTATTAATCGACAAAAAGCTACCTCTCTTTGAGGTAGCTTTGCATTAAATAATAGGTTTGCGTTCTTTGATGACGCGAATTGTTTTTAATGTTGTATCTTCCGGTCCTTGGACAGGTAACCCGGCTTCAATATTCATCTGAATATAACGAATATTCTCTTGAGTAATTATTTCCCCGGGAATAAAAATCGGAATACCTGGGGGATATACCATAACGAATTCTGCACAAATACAATTATCCGCTTCTGCAAGAGGAACAACTTCAGTATCTGCATAAAATGCATCACGTGGTGACATTGCAAGTGCAGGAATTTCTGGTACATTGACCATTGTTTCAGTAATAGCAGCTTCTGAATCGAATGCTTTTGACATACGGCTAAGGGCATTGACGAGGAGATTAATTTCCTTTTTCGTATCACCTAGTGTCACTAAACATAAAATATTGTATAGATCCGATAATTCTACTTCAATATTTGCATTGTGACGAAGCCATTCTTCAGCCTGATGACCAGAGATACCTAAATCTTTAACACTTATTAATAGCTTTAAAGGATCCATATCATAAGTCGCTGATGAATTTAATTTTTCTCTACCAGCACATTTTAAATGTGGAATTTGGTTAATGCGTTTACGTGCATCCTTTGCCAAGCGAAGCGCATCATCAATTAAATCATAACCATGGATTGCTAGCTGACGTCGTGCTGTGTCAAGAGAAGCAAGTAATGGATAAGATGTCGATGTCGTTGTGAGCATCGACAGGACAGCTTGTACACGTTTTGCAGAAACGAGTCCTTCACAAACATTTAAAATAGATGTTTGAGTCATAGAGCCACCAAGCTTATGTACGCTTGTTGCAGCCATATCAGCTCCAGCTTCCATAGCGGAGTATGGAAGATCATCATGAAATTTAATGTGTACACCATGTGCTTCGTCGACAACTACCGGAATATTGCGGCTATGGACTATTTCGACAATACGCTTTAAGTCAGCTGAGAAGCCGAAGTACGTTGGGTTAATAACAAGAACTGCCTTTGTATCTGGATAAGCATTTAAAGCTTTTTCAACAGCTTCAGGCGATATTCCATGAGAAATACCATATTCACTGTCTACTTCAGGATGAATAAAAATCGGGATTGCACCAGCGAAAACAATCGCCGACATAATTGATTTATGAACATTCCGTGGTACTAGAATCTTATCACCTGGACCGACGACGGTCAGAATCATCGTCATGATGGCGCCACTAGTACCTTGAACGGAAAAGAATGTATGATCAGCACCAAAGGCTTTGGCAGCAAGTGCTTGCGCTTCTTTAATGGCGCCCTTCGGTGAATGTAAATCGTCTAGTGGAGCAATATTAATTAAATCAATTGATAAAACGTTGTCGCCGACGAATTCTCGGAACGCAGGGTCCATACCTTGACCTTTCTTATGGCCTGGAATATGGAACTGAATTGGATGTCTGTTCCGATGTTTAAGTAATACGTCGAACAATGGAGTCTCTAATTGTGACAACGCAGGTACCACCTCACTTTATAATATGTAAGAAAACAAATGAATTATAGCACCAAATTGCAAGAAAAAATAGACTTTACAGAAAAAAATAAAAATAAAAGGATTTTTTGATAATTTCGAGAAATTAGTATCGAAGGAAAGGGGAGATACTATGAATTGGAATACACGTGTAACGGAGCTTTTAAATATTAAACACCCAATTATTCAAGGGGGATTAGCCTATTTAGCATATGCGGATTTAGCAGCAGCGGTGTCGAATGCTGGAGGACTAGGGCAAATAACAGCAATGAGTTTACGAGATCCTGACTTATTGCGCGCAGAGATTCATAAACTACGAACATTAACGGATAAACCGTTTGGCGTAAATTTTGCAATTGGTATGTATGGTACTGGTTATGAAGATATGGTACGTGTTGCAGTAGAAGAAAAGGTACCAGTTGTTACAATGACTGGCGGGAATCCTGCACCGATTTTTGATATTTTAGAAGGAACGGATATTAAAAAATTAGTACTTGTTGCTGCACGTAGACAAGCTCAAAAGGCGGAAGAGCTGGGCGCAGATGCTGTTATGGTTGTTGGGCAAGAGGGCGGAGGTCATCTTGGACGCGATGATATTGGAACAATGGTACTTGTGCCACAGGTTGTAGATAGTGTGAAAATACCTGTTATTGCCTCGGGTGGAATTGGCGATGGCCGTGGCTGGATGGCAGCTCATGCACTAGGAGCAGAGGGAATTGAAATGGGCACGCGTTTTATAGCGACAAAGGAATGTGTTGATGCTTCTGAGGCTTATAAAGAAGCCTTAATCGCAAGCACCGAGGCAGATACGACTGTTATAAAACGCTCTATAGGTGCACCAGCAAGAGCGTTGAGCAGTGAATTTACGGAAAAGATTTTAGAAATTGAGCGAACTACACCTACGTATGAGGCCTTAAAAGATTATATTAGTGGGAAAGCAAATAAACGTTTTATTTATGATGGCGAAAAAAATGAAGGGATTGGCTGGGCTGGACAAGTTACAGGAATGATTCATGATATTCCAACAGTCGAGGAGCTAATCACTCGAATGCTTGCAGAAGCAGAAAGTATTCGGGTAAAATGGGCTTAACGAACCAGGCACAGAGAATAAAGAAGACACAAAAACAAAAAATCAAAAGATATAAATTGTGTCACAGTAGAGATGTCTACATTTTTTTAGAAATGTATGTTTTCGTATCGGGTCAGTAACATAAAGGTGGTTATGTCCAATGGAATACTCTTATCCGTTTTCAACTGATTGGTCAACTGAGGAAATTGTTGATGTTGTCCAATTTTTTGAAGGAATAGAACAAGCTTATGAAAAAGGCATTAAGCGTGAAGTAATGATGGCGAAATATCGTCGTTTTAAAGAAATTGTCCCTTCGCAAGCCGAGGAAAAAACAATTTTTCGTGAATTTGAAGAAGCAAGTGGCTATGTCAGTTACCCTGTTGTGAAACAAACAAAAGAAGCAACTGATGGTACAATTATTAAAGTTGCACCAAAGCAACGTAGATAAAAAAGTGGACGTGAGTATTCTCACGTCCACTTTTTTATCTGATAACTTAACACTATCTCTGTGTTAAAAATAAGCATGTTTCATATACTACATAAACAAAATAAAGCATTTTCCTATTTTTAGAAAAAAGGAAAAAATAAATAATCTCCTCAAACTTCCATCTGTAAGAATATTCCTCGAACAAATTTTTGTTTACTAGGGATAATAACGTAAAATTTCCACAATATATAAATATAAGGTTTGGTCAATGAAATTTATTTAGTTATTATGTCACAAAGCTTGAAGCACAATCCGTCAAACTTTATTTTCCAACAATGATGTTATAAATAGGGAGTAAACGGCTATAGGTTTCTTCGGTTAATTGATGAAGTTGACTCGCTGACAGTTTGACAGCTTGATCTTTTGGAATATGACGACCTACTAAAAACTCTCCTTTTTTAACATCACGTAATCGGATAAGTAATTCATCTAGCTTGTCTTCCTTTGCATCTTGCATGGAGATTGCTCCTGGAGACATATGATCCCCAGAAACAATGAAATCGTCAGGAAGCTGCTGTAACATTGCTTTGTTGGCAATTAAACGTTCTGCCATCACATTTTTTTGTGGAGCTTCATAAATAATAGCTAAGACGATGAATAAATGTGTGCTCCAAAGACCAATCTGAAAGTGAGGTAATGATTTATAACCTCTTTTGTACGGAGCGAAGGCAACCCAGCTGTCATTTGGGGGATTTACTGTTCTACGCGCATGCTTCGCAACATGAGGATAAAATTCTTCTCCAAGATGACTTGAAAAGTAGGAAGAAAAATCCTCTCCAAGCGATTGGAATTTTGGTCGTACACATACATTTAATGCATCCATTCTTTGTTCTAAACCGTCTATTTGAAAAACATTGAAGTCTTTGTTAGTCCACTTTATTTTCGGCATTTTTATTAACTCCTTTCGATTTATAAGGTTTATTTTATAAGGAAAATGGGAAAAAATCTTATAACAAGCACTTTATTGAATGTGATAAGTTTTTGAAAAAATAAAAAAGGAAGTGATTTTTATGAAACCAATCGTAAAAATTATACGTAAAGTCGACATTGAAAAGCAATATGAACACATTTTACAATTAGAATTAGATTATGAATTAGCCTCGCTATTCTCGGCAATGAATGAAAAAAATGAGATTGAAATTGAAAAAAGCAAAAAACGTTTGGCTGAAATTCAGCTGGAACTTGAAAGCTTGCACGCCTATGCGTAATGAAAATTTTATACCGATTTGAAAAATCACTTGCTGAATATTCCGACAGCAGGTGATTTTTATTGCTACAAAGGGTAAAATAGACAGTATATCATAATGGAAAGTAATATTTTCAGGGAAGAATTATGAGCTACTTATTAACAAAAACATATTTTATGTAGGCTAAAAGCATAGGGCCTTTTCTTATAATCGAAGGGTGGGTTTTTATGGATTTACAACAAATTGATCAATTTGCGAAAAGTATTATATATGAAGCGGGTAGCCGTATTCAAGAGGCCTTTTCGTACAATCTAGTTATCGAGACAAAATCAAGTGCAAATGACCTTGTCACAAATATTGACCGTGAAACAGAATTATTTTTTATCGAAAAAATACGAGGTTTCGATCCAACCCACAAAATCTTAGGGGAAGAGGGAATGGGAGAGAAAGTAGAGTCGTTAGAAGGTGTTGTATGGATTATTGATCCAATCGATGGCACGATGAATTTTGTGAAACAACATCGTCATTTTATGATTTCTATCGGTATTTTTGTTAATGGGGTAGGCAAACTTGGTTACATATTTGATGTAATGCGTGAAGATTTATTTTATGCTATTGCAGGCGAAGGGGCATGGTACAATGACTCACCATTACGTAAATTGCAGTCAGTTAAAATAGAGGAATCGGTCATTGGTATAAACGCCCACTGGGTAGCACCAAACCGACATATTCACCATGAAAAAGTAATTGAAATGGTTCGGAAAGTACGTGGTACGCGATCATATGGTTCGGCCGCAATGGAAATAGCGTTTGTTGTCAGTGGTAAACTAGATGCTTATGTATCTATGAGATTATCGCCGTGGGATATTGCTGGAGGTACGATTATAGCTAAGGAAGTTGGTGCTATTGCCACTAATTTACATGGAGAGGGCTTTGATTTCTTGCATCAGGATACGTTTATCATTGCCAATCCTTCTATACACAAAGAGTTATTAGAAAACTATATTGTGCCTTATGAATAAAAAGGAGCCGTCTATTTTTAGACAGGCTCCTTCTTACATTAGCAATCAACTCTTATTAAAGTAAACCTTGCTCACGCAGTTTACGTTTCATTTTAAAGGCTGTCATGAAGATGACACAAGTAGCCACAATGCCTGCTATTATACCTAATACACTACTAACTGCCACTGAATATCCGATAGAACACATTGCTAAAACAGCCGCTAATGCGTAAACGCCCATTACGAATTTTGCACGATTCATAGCCGAGCCTCCTATATTAAAAATTTGTAATGCAAATATATTTTTTTAGAATGATGTAAATTCTAATAAGGACATTTCTATCCTTCTTGTGCTATAATATCACAGTTAAACATTCGAAAAAAGAATATGGAGTGGAATAATGACAAACTTACGTCAAGATCTTCGCAATATCGCAATTATCGCACACGTTGACCATGGTAAAACTACTTTAGTCGACCAATTACTAAAACAATCAGGTACATTCCGTTCAAACGAACGTGTTGAAGAACGTGCAATGGACTCTAACGATATTGAACGCGAACGTGGTATTACGATTTTAGCTAAAAATACAGCAGTAAACTTTGAAGGAACTCGTATCAACATCCTTGATACGCCTGGACACGCTGACTTCGGTGGTGAGGTAGAACGTATTTTAAAAATGGTAGATGGCGTTGTACTAGTTGTCGATGCGTATGAGGGTTGTATGCCACAAACACGTTTTGTGTTGAAAAAAGCATTAGAACAACGTTTAACACCAATCGTTGTTGTTAATAAAGTAGACAAAGATTCAGCTCGTCCACTAGAAGTAGTAGATGAAGTACTTGAATTATTCATTGAACTAGGTGCAGATGAAGATCAATTAGACTTCCCTGTTGTGTATGCTTCAGGTGTAAATGGTACAGCTTCTTTAGACGCTGATCCATCTAAGCAAGAAGCGGATATGGAATGTCTATTTAAGAAAATTATCGAAGCTATTCCAGCACCAATTGATAACTCAGAAGAGCCATTACAATTCCAAGTAGCTTTACTTGACTATAATGACTTTGTTGGACGTATCGGTATTGGTCGCGTATTCCGCGGAACAATTTCTGTAGGTCAACAAGTATCTCTTATGAAGTTAGACGGAACAGTGAAAAACTTCCGTGTAACGAAAATCTTTGGTTTCTTCGGCTTAAAACGTGAAGAAGTTGAGACAGCAAAAGCTGGTGACTTAATCGCCGTTTCAGGTATGGAAGACATCAACGTTGGTGAAACAGTTTGCCCTGTTGAGCACCCAGAAGCGCTAACGCCATTACGTATTGATGAGCCAACTTTACAAATGACTTTCTTAGTAAACAATTCTCCATTCGCAGGTCGTGAAGGGAAATGGGTTACTTCTCGTAAAGTAGAAGAGCGTTTACGTGCTCAATTACAAACAGACGTATCTTTACGTGTTGAAGATACTGATTCTCCAGATGCTTGGACAGTTTCAGGTCGTGGGGAGCTTCACTTATCTATCCTTATCGAAAACATGCGTCGTGAAGGCTTCGAATTACAAGTGTCAAAACCACAAGTAATCGTGCGTGAAATCGACGGCGTGAAATGTGAACCTTACGAACGCGTTCAAATCGATGTGCCTGAAGAAAATGTTGGTTCAATTATTGAATCAATTGGTACACGTAAAGGTGAAATGCTTGATATGGTGAACAACGGCAGTGGTCAAGTTCGTTTAACGTTCTTAGTACCAGCTCGTGGATTAATCGGTTATACAACTGAATTCATGTCGATGACAAAAGGTTTCGGTATTATCAACCATACGTTCGATTGCTATCAACCATTATTACCAGGAAAAATTGGTGGCCGTCACCAAGGTGTACTAGTTTCAATGGAAACTGGTAAATCAACAACTTATGGTATGATGCAAATTGAAGACCGTGGTACACTGTTCTTGGAGCCAGGTACAGATATTTACGAAGGTATGATCGTTGGAGAAAATACTCGTGACGCTGATATCACTGTAAACATCACAAAAATGAAACAAAAAACAAACATCCGTTCAGCAAACAAAGACCAAACGAATGTTATTAAAAAGCCACGTATTTTATCACTAGAAGAAGCGCTTGAATACTTAGGTGATGACGAGTACTTAGAAATCACACCAGAATCTATTCGCCTTCGTAAACAAATTCTAGATAAAAACGAACGTGAGAAAGCGGCGAAAAAATTACGTAACGCAGAACAATAATTTTCCGCTGACATGAAAGGAAGAGGAGTCTTGGATATAAAGTCCGCTTTATTGGGTGAACTAAATGTTATTCAAGTTGCTGCATCAACAAATGCAGAGGAAACAACAAAGGTTTATGAGAGAATGGCTGGTATAACAAGATTTTTATATGAAAATTTACCGAGCTATGACATTGCAGGCTTCGTTGTATTTCTTCTTGTATTTGTACTTTCTGCAATTGTCTATAAATTAGGCTTTGCAAAGAAGTTAAAGCTATCTCAAAATATTGTCATTTATGCGTTCCTATTCCTGGGATGTATTATGTTGACATTTTTCGCGTTATTCCTACCTATGATTGAGGGTCTCATCGTAGCGGCGTTAATTTTGATTATATATAAAACACGTATGTGGCGTGAAAAAAGAGAAGAGCAACAAGCTGCCAATCAATGAGAGTAGCTTGGCTCCTATACCGTGAAACTTGTATTGAGTTTTTAAGTAATAAAACAGCCTTAGCATTAATTTGCTAAGGCTGTTTTATTTGGTATAGTAAAAAATTTTATCGTTTTAAGCCATCTACATATAAACGATTGGTTACGGAACCCATTTTCAATCGATTGTGTCTCTCAAACCTAAATTGATTGGCACCTAAATCTTCTGGTATGAATAAGTTAATGTCGATAGGCTTATTTTCATCAATCAAGGAGGAAATGGAATGCGTTGGCTTAAAAAAGGTTTACTAGTTAGTGTTATTGCTTTATTATCCCTTTCTTTGACAGCATGTAATAAAACGGAGCTTGAAAAAGTCAAAGTTGGGGAAGTGACGCGCTCGATTTTCTATGCTCCGCAGTATGTAGCACTTGAAAAAGGGTACTTCAAGGATGAAGGGCTTTCCGTTGAGCTACAAACAATTGCAGGTGGTGATAAGACAATGACGGCGTTACTTTCTGATGGTATTGATATCGCCTTAGTTGGATCGGAAACTTCTATTTATGTAACGCTCCAAGGCGCCAATGACCCGATTCAAAATTTTGCACAGTTAACACAAACAGATGGCACATTTTTAGTGGCGCGCAAAAAGATGGATAATTTTTCATGGGATCAGTTAAAGGGATCTACGTTTTTAGGGCAACGTAAAGGTGGAATGCCACAAATGGCGGGTGAGTTTGTCCTGAAAAAGCATGGCATTGACCCTGCTAATGATTTAAAACTTATTCAAAACATTGATTTTGCTAATATTTCTACAGCCTTTGCATCTGGAACAGGGGACTATGTACAGCTATTTGAGCCAACAGCGAGCATCTTTGAGAAAGAAGGTAAGGGCTATATTGTCGCTTCGTTTGGTACCGAATCTGGGCAATTACCTTATACATCGTTTATGGCGAAAAACAGCTATTTAAAAGACAATTCGAAGACAGTTCAAGGCTTTACAAATGCATTGAAACGAGCACAGGATTTTGTACAAAAAGCGAGTCCTGCCGAAATAGCGAAAATTATTCAGCCATACTTTGAAAATGTAGATGTTGGATTAATTGAAACAGTGGTTGAGCGTTATAAATCACAAGGTTCCTATGCTACAGATCCTATTTTGGATAAGGGGGAATGGGATAACTTGCAAAAGATCGTGGAGGAAGCAGGTGAACTTCCTCAACGGGTGGATTATGAAAAGCTTGTGAATACAACCTTTGCTAAAAAGGCAGCTGAGTAATATGGAATTTTTAAAAGTAGAAAATATTCACCATAGCTATTTTTCGAATACGCAAGCAAAGGAAGTTTTACGTGATATTAATTTAAATATTCGTGAAGGTGAGTTTGTTTCTTTTATAGGACCGAGCGGATGTGGGAAAACGACGTTATTATCAATTATTGCGGGCTTATTTTCGTCTACAGAAGGTAAGGTATACATTGAAGGTGAGGAAATTTCACCTCACAATCAGTCTCTAATTGGCTACATGCTTCAGCAAGATTATTTATTTCCTTGGAAAACCATCGAAGAAAATGTCACAATTGGTTTGAAAATCATGGAGCGAAGTAATAAAAAGCATAAAGTAACTGCAAATGCACTTCTGCGAGAAGTTGGTTTACCGCACGTAGGGAACAATTATCCGAGAGAATTATCTGGCGGCATGCGTCAACGGGTAGCACTGGCAAGAACATTAGCAGTGGACCCTAAAATTTTATTGTTAGATGAACCATTTTCAGCACTTGATTATCAATCTAAATTAAAACTGGAGGACTTGGTTGTTGAAACCTTAAAGGCCTATCAAAAAACTGCAGTTCTTGTGACACATGATATTGGTGAGGCGATTGCAATGAGTGAACGGGTATTTCTATTCTCTGCAAATCCAGGTACATTGCATAGAGTATTTGAAATACCTTCAGAGTTACAAGAGCTTTCACCTTTTGATGTTCGACAGCATCCAACATATTCAGATATATTCCAAACGATTTGGAAGGAGCTGGAGAGTCTTGGATAGTACTTTATTTAAACAGTATTTACAAATGTTAAAAAAAGAAAAGCGCTATGTTCGATTATATCAGCTTATCATCTTACTCGTATTTTTTTGTGGGTGGGAGCTTCTTTCAAGATTTGGATGGATTGACCGTTTAATTTTTAGTTCACCAACGCAGGTATGGCACACATTAGTAGAAAAAGTGAGCGATGGTACGTTAACACTGCATGTTGGTGTTACTTTAATTGAAACGATTATTGGCTTTATTGCCGGTACATTAATAGGTACATTAATAGCAATCGTATTGTGGTGGTCACCGATGCTATCGAAGGTACTAGATCCATATTTAGTTATTTTAAACGCCATGCCGAAAGTTGCATTAGGACCAATTTTAATAGTCGCCCTTGGTCCAGGTTATTTTTCAATTATAGCGATGGGTGCTTTGATTTCAATAATTATTACAACCATCGTAGTTTATACAGCTTTTAAAGGGGTTGATCCAAACTACAGCAAAGTATTACAAACTTTTGGGGCAACCAGATGGCAAATATTTAAAGAAGTTATTTTACCAGCTTCATTCCCAACAATTATTTCTACTTTGAAAGTAAATGTGGGACTTTCCTGGGTAGGTGTCATTGTTGGTGAATTTTTAGTTGCTTCAAAAGGGCTTGGTTATTTAATTATTTATGGCTTCCAGGTGTTTAATTTTAATCTTGTCCTTATGTCACTTCTCATCATCGCTTTCTTTGCGACAATTATGTATCAGGTTGTCGAGTTGATTGAGAAGGCGATTGTAAAAAATAATGGTTGAACAACAAAGGAGGTGTCTCAAATATATTGAGTCACCTCCTTCCATGTTGTTGAAAAACTCTTATATCAATGAAATTAAGGTGTCCCATTAAATAAAGTATGGCTCTTCGACAAAGTGCGGGGTTGATTTCCGTTCCGACTGGGTGCTTTGTAGCTGTCGCTAGTGTCAGCGGCCCATGGGTACAATAGTATCACTGTTATAAGTCTTTCCGTTCGATTAGAGTAAGTAGCCTGGAATCACCTTTATCTAAAGAACTGCAACATTCACAAAAATATCCTTGACCATTTTATTTTTCGACGCTATAAAGGAGGTGTCTCAAAAATAATGAGACGCCTCCTTCAGTTGCTGTTAAAACTCTTTATCCATTTGTGGTGAAGTACGATAAAAACGGAAATTTCCTGTTTCAATGCGTGCAACGGTATTTTCTTCAATACGATCATGGCATGTACCACACATATACGTATGAATCGGTCGATTACGTAATTTTTTTGCTAACGGTAAATTATCATCTAAATTGTGAATTGTATCGCAAATAACGCATTTTACGCGCATTGCATTCCCTCCTACTCAGCACGAATTGCTAATACATTTTTGATAGGGTTGTCTAAATTTGAACCGTTTTTAAATAACACATGAACAGGACCATCTTCAAATAATGGCTTGCCATCTTGGCTATATTTTAATATTAATGTATAAGCTTCTTCAATAGTAAATGGATATTCTTTTCCATCTTCACATTCAATGACGATTGTTGTTGCTTCAGGTTTGATTTCAGCATTTTTCAAGAAGTGACCTAATTCTATCCCGAAAGTACCTGTTTCCATCCCTTTGCGGTCAAATTTTCGTTCTGATTTTAATGTTGGTGGGAAAGTAGCTCCTTCCATAATCTCACGTGACCAGTGAGCACCTACTTCACGCATATATTTAATATCCGAATCTTCCTCAACTTCTTTCGCATCGAAGTATGTTTTTAAATCTAATTTACGATCATCGAAAATCCAAACAGTGGGATCTAATGTTAGTTGAAATGTAACTGCACCCTTGATAGGAATTATTGTTTCCATAATAGAAATCCTCCTCAAATCTTGTATATCCATGAAATAGTATAACGCTAATGACTAGAGATAATAAAGAAATATAATTCGATTTCTCTATTTTCCAATGTAGACACTTGCATTTTTAACGACTAAAAGATAAACTTTATTAAGATAGAATCGAAGAAATATCAGATAATGGGGGCGTCCTCATGGATACTAAATCACAAACTTCTTTTCAAGAGAAGGCTTTGGAGCTTTTAGTTGCTGATGCAGATAAAATTGCTCGCCTCATTCGAGTACAAATGGATCATTTAACAATGCCACAATGCCCTTTATATGAAGAAGTATTAGATACACAAATGTTCGGCCTTTCACGTGAAATTGACTTTGCTGTGAAGCTTGGACTCGTTGATCGCGAAAAAGGTAAAGAAATTCTCGATTCACTCGAGAAAGAACTTTCTGTACTACATGACGCGTATACAGACAAATAAAAAGAAAAAACTCAAACGCAATTTGCGATTTGAGTTTTTTTTCTAGAATGAGGTTTTCCAATGAAACAATACTTAAAACGTTATGCACAAAATTTTGATTACCCATTATTTTTTACGGTCCTATTATTAAGCTTATTTGGATTAGTAATGATTTATAGTTCAAGTATAATGGTAGCGATTGTAATAAAAGGACAAGATCCAGATTTCTTTTATCACAAGCAAGTAATCAATTTAATTGTAGCTTTTCTTGGATTTTTAGGGGCAGCAATTTTCCCGTACAAGCATTATGCGAATAAAAAAGTTATGTTGCTACTTACGGCTGTGCTTGTTGTGCTATTTACTTGGGTGAAAATTGCTGGTAATGGTGATGAAGCAGGAATAGGATCTAAAAGTTGGATTCACGTTCCGGGTTTTGGGAACTTTCAGCCTTCTGAATATGCGAAGCTATTTATAATTTTATATTTTGCAGCTGCTTTTTATCGGAAAGGACAAAAATATACACTTGAAAAGCTACAACCAACAGAAATATTTTATCCAATATTCCTCTGGATTCTTATTGTTGCTGGTGTAGCATTTGAAACCGATTTGGGAGCAAGTATTATTCTATGTGGAATTGCTGTTTCTGTGGTAGCAGCGAGCGGTATTCCATTTAAAACATTTTGGAAGTTTTTTGGGGTATTAGGTGCATTTGGGGGAATTATCCTTGGTATACTATTGTTGTTTAAAGGAAATATTTTAACAAAAAATCGTCAAGGCCGTATTCTATCATACATAAACCCTTTTAATTATGAAGAAGGTAGTGGTCATCAAGTTGTCAATAGCTATTATGCAATTGGCGGAGGCGGTTTAGAAGGAAGAGGTCTCGGTCAGTCGATTCAAAAATTAGGGTATTTGCCTGAACCACAAACCGATTTTATTATGGCGATTATTATGGAGGAACTAGGAATATGGGGAGTTCTTATCGTATTAGGTGGTTTAGGATTTATTGTATATAAAGGATTTTCGATTGCGTTGCGTACGAAAGATCCACTAGCACGTATGATTGCGGCTGGTATTGCGAGCTGGATTGGTTGGCAATCGTTTATCAATCTTGGGGGTGTAACTGGGTTAATCCCGTTAACCGGTGTAACGTTACCTTTTATTAGCTATGGCGGGACATCTATAATTATTCTATCTTTAGCAATGGGAATATTAATCAATGTTTCTATGTTTGAAAAGGTAGAAAGGAAAAAGACACAATCATAAAGGGGGATATCAATGGAGTCAATCAAAAAAATTCTCGTAGCCAATCGAGGAGAAATTGCAATTCGTATTTTCCGTGCATGTACGGAGTTGAATATCCAAACAGTAGCCATTTATTCGCGGGAGGACAGTGGGGCTTTCCATCGCTTTAAAGCAGATGAGGCCTATTTAGTAGGAGCTGGCAAGAAACCAATTGATGCTTATTTAGATATTGAGGGCATTATTTCGATTGCCAAAGATGCTAATGTTGATGCGATTCATCCGGGTTATGGTTTTTTATCGGAAAACGTAGAATTTGCACGTCGATGTGAAGAAGAGGGGATTGTCTTCATTGGGCCGACTTCCAAGCATTTAGATATGTTTGGAGATAAGGTGAAGGCGCGTGAACAAGCAGTTGCTGCAGGCATTCCTGTTATTCCTGGTACAGATGGTCCAGTAGAAAATCTAGCAGAGGTAGAGGCTTTTGCTAGCGCGTATAATTATCCAATTATGATTAAGGCAGCGCTAGGCGGCGGTGGTCGTGGAATGCGCCTTGTTCATACAGAAAAGGAGCTAGCTTCCTCTTATGAACGTGCAAAATCAGAGGCGAAGGCAGCATTTGGCTCTGATGAGGTATATGTAGAAAAGGCTATTATTAAGCCAAAGCACATTGAAGTCCAAATTATTGGCGATCAACAGGGCAATATCATTCATTTATATGAACGTGATTGTTCGATTCAACGTCGTCATCAAAAGGTTGTTGAAATCGCACCCTCTAATTCAATTTCGGAAGATTTAAGAGGCCGAATTTGCGATGCGGCGGTTCAATTAATGAAAAATGTCTCATACATAAACGCGGGGACAGTAGAGTTTTTAGTTGCAGGCGAGGATTTTTATTTCATCGAGGTCAACCCTCGTATTCAAGTAGAGCATACAATTACTGAAATGATTACGGGTGTCGATATTGTGCACGCCCAAATTAAAGTGGCAGCAGGCCACGGTCTGCATAGTGCGGAAATCCATATTCCACAACAGGCGGATGTTCCAATGATCGGCTATGCGATTCAAGCACGTGTCACAACGGAAGACCCAGCTAATGACTTTATGCCAGATACAGGGAAGCTCATGGTGTATCGTTCAAGCGGTGGCTTCGGCGTTCGATTAGATGCTGGTAATGGCTTCCAAGGGGCTGTAGTAACACCGTACTATGATTCATTACTAGTGAAAATTTCAACGACAGGGATGACGTTTAAAGAAGCCGCAGCAAAAATGGACCGAAATTTAAAAGAGTTCCGTATTCGTGGGGTGAAAACGAATATCCCATTCTTAAATAATGTCGTGACGCACGAGAAATTTTTAACGGGTGAATTTGATACAAGCTTTATCGATACAATACCTGAACTATTTATTTTCCCTGAGCGCAAGGACCGTGGGACAAAGCTCTTAAGCTATATTGGCAATGTGACGCTAAATGGCTTCCCTGGAGTAGAGCAGAAGGCAAAACCAATTTTTGTACAGCCGAGTATCCCAAAAGTCGATAAATTAATCGTTCCTCCGGCGGGGACAAAGCAAATTTTAGATGCCCAAGGAGCAGATGGGCTTGTGAAATGGATTCTAGAGCAAGAAGACGTGCTATTAACGGATACAACTTTCCGAGATGCACACCAATCACTTCTTGCGACACGAGTACGTTCACAGGATATGTTCGAAATTGCAGATGCGACAGCGCGCATGATGCATGATTTCTTCTCACTCGAAATGTGGGGAGGCGCGACGTTTGATGTGGCGTATCGTTTCTTAAAAGAAGACCCATGGGAGCGCCTTGCCAAGCTGCGTGAACAAGTACCGAATGTGCTATTCCAAATGTTATTGCGTGGTGCGAATGCAGTCGGCTACACAAACTACCCAGATAATTTAATTCGTGAGTTTATCGCTGAATCAGCGGCATCAGGCATTGATGTTTTCCGCATTTTCGATAGCTTGAACTGGATTAAAGGTATGGAAGTAGCCATTGATGCTGCACGTCAATCAGGTAAAATTGCTGAAGCTGCGATCTGTTACACAGGAGATATTTTTGATGAAACAAGAGCAAAATATTCAGTTCAATACTACAAGGAAATGGCAAAGGAGCTAGAAGCAGCAGGTGCGCATATTTTAGCGATAAAAGATATGGCTGGATTATTGAAACCAGAAGCAGCATATCGTTTAATTTCCGAGTTGAAAGAGACGACAAGTCTACCAATCCATCTGCATACGCATGATACAAGTGGCAATGGTATTTATTTATATGCCAAGGCGATCGAGGCAGGAGTAGACATCATTGATACAGCGCTAGGTTCGATGGCAGGTTTAACGTCTCAGCCAAGTGCAAACTCATTGTATTATGCAATGAAGGGAAGTAAGCGTGAGGTTCGTGCCGATATCGATGCTCTTGAAAAGTTATCGTACTATTGGGAAGATGTACGTAAGTATTATAAGGATTTTGAAAGCGGCATGATTAGCCCACACTCTGAAATTTATGTCCACGAGATGCCGGGTGGCCAATACAGTAACTTGCAGCAACAGGCCAAAGCAGTGGGCCTTGGGGACAGATGGGAAGAAGTGAAGCACATGTATTCCCGCGTAAACCTTCTATTTGGTGATATTGTCAAAGTAACCCCATCATCGAAAGTCGTTGGGGATATGGCGTTATTTATGGTACAAAATGATTTAGATGAAAACTCTGTACTGACAAGAGGGAAAACTATCGACTTCCCAGATTCTGTGATTGAGTTCTTCCAGGGTTATTTAGGACAACCGCATGGTGGCTTCCCAGAGGAACTGCAAAAGGTTGTGCTAAAGGATCGCGAAGCAATTACGGTACGTCCCGGCGAGCTATTGGAGCCTGTGAATTTCGAGCAATTAGAGGCAGTACTAGAGGAAAAATTAAATCGTGCCGTGACGAAACAGGATGTGCTAGCGTTTGCATTGTATCCAAAAGTGTTTGAAGAGTATGGAAAAACAGTGAACTCCTTCGGCAATATTTCGGTATTAGATACGCCAACATTCCTGTACGGGTTAAAACTAGGCGAAGAAATCGAAGTTGAGATCGAAAAAGGAAAAACACTGATTATTAAACTTGTTTCCATTGGTGAACCACAGCACGATGGAACGCGTGTTATTTACTTTGAGCTAAACGGTCAATCCCGTGAATTAGTCATTCAAGATATGACTGTCGAAGTAGATGGTACCCTGGCATTAAAAGCGGATCCAAGCAATCCAAATCAAATTGGCGCAACGATGCCAGGTACGGTATTAAAGGTAGTCGTATCGAAAGGAAGCCCTGTAAAACGTGGGGATCACTTATTAATTACCGAAGCGATGAAAATGGAAACGACTGTCCAAGCACCGAAAGACGGTATCGTGAAAGAAGTATACGCAAGTGCGGGCGACGCCATTTCAACAGGTGATTTGTTAATTGAAATTGAATAATTGATAAAAAAGAAGGTTATTAGATGGCTTTTATAGCACACTAATAACCTTTTTTATTTTGCTATATTGGCTCTTTACTATAATGTAGGGTCACCCCAATCAACATATTTACATGGCATAGGTGTTAACAAATGTCATTCTTAAATTTTGAGAATGTACCTATTAATATTACTATTTTTTAATAATAAACTTGTCGATATTTTGACATATTAATTAGGTAGAAGCGTTTGGAAATAAAAAGATTCGCCATCGAAAAATATGGCGAATCTTTTTCTACTATTATTTGTTTTTTTCATTATAATTGCTACGTGCAACTAGCATTACCATATAGCAAAGTAGACCAAATAGAATTGAAATGAATAATGAATGAAGTAATGCGACTATTAAATTCAATTTAGTTAGGACTACTAACATACCAGCAATTACTTGTAAAATTACTATAGTAAAGGCAATAATCCAGCCGAAGTAAATAACACGTTGATTTTTATATTCTTTTACAGCGTGCCAAGTTATGTATGCAATCCAAATGAAAAAGGTAAGAACAGCTAGACGATGTCCCATTTGCACCCATTCATACATATTATTAAAAGCTGCGAATGGAGTTTCGTTATTGCAAAATGGCCAGTCAGGACATATTAAGCTAGAATCTGTATGGCGAACAAGCGCCCCTGTATAAACTACTAAATAAGAATAAATTGTGACAGCAATCGTATGCCAACGTAATTTTTTTCCAATAAAAACGTTATCGGCATCAAATTTCCGATCGACTTCAAATACAATCATAGAAAGAAGGAGAACAGAAGCA
Organism: Lysinibacillus xylanilyticus; assembly: GCF_001183605.1. Lineage (GTDB taxonomy): Bacteria > Bacillota > Bacilli > Bacillales_A > Planococcaceae > Lysinibacillus > Lysinibacillus xylanilyticus. The sequence goes on from NZ_LFXJ01000010.1 coordinate 550,109, forward strand.
AAGGAAATAAGAGAAATCCCAAAGTGGAGCGCTAATATGAAATCACCTTGTCCCCACAACACTTGAGCCGCCCCAATAAGAGCTTGTGCGATTAAGAAAAACATCGCTAAGAAACCTAATAATTTTACTTCGCGAATATGACCGAGTTTACGCCATGTCCAAACTGTTAACGCAAGAATTGAAATAGATACGACCCCAGTTACAAGACGATGTGAAAATTCAATTAAGACTGCTGGTGTAATTTCTTTTGGAATAAGAGAACCATTGCAATCAGGCCAGTTTCGACCACAGCCTAAGCCACTATCTGTTTTGGTAACAAGTGCTCCACCTAGTAAAATAAGGAGCATTCCAACTGTAGCGGCAACAGCAAACCATTTCATATACCTGTTGTGTTGCATAAAATGAGTCACCTACTTTGTCTATGAACATTACATGAAAGTAATGTTTCTGCTACTAGATGATATCGAAAATACAGGTAAAAAACAACTTGTAAAGAGTAGGTAGTATTAGATGTTGATTCCATTTCACAAATTGTTCATAATTTCGTACTCTAACCTTCACAATTCATTTTAGAAAATGATTTACTATAGATATGTTGTTTTTAATTATTTTTCTAGACAAAGCTAATTTTTACAACTTCATCTAAATTTCACTTAATGTCTAGAAATCAATCGCAAATTTCGCTATAGTAATTGGTAGCGGAATATGCTTACAAAAATGAAAGGAGAAGGTATCATGTCAAACGGTCGTGCACTGACGGCTACTAGAAATAGTGGACCAGCATCAACATCTGTTGTAAAAGATTTCTTAGCACTAATAAAAATTGGAATCGTTAACTCGAATCTTGTCACTACGTTTACAGGGATGTGGCTGGCATTTCAATTTACTAGTAGACACTTCTTGCAAGAGCTCGATGTCATATTGTTCACCATGCTGGGTGCAGCATTAATTATAGGTGGCTCAGGCGCAATGAATAACTTTATTGATCAGGATATTGATCCAATCATGAAAAGAACGAAGGGTAGACCGACAGTAACGGGTAGATTTAAGCCGAATTTTGTATTGACCATTGCCCTCTCATTTTTAATTGTAGGTGAAATTTTGTTATTTGCGGCATCGTTTGCGGCCGGCATGTGGGGACTATTAGGGATATTTGCTTATGTTGTTCTGTACTCAATGTGGTCAAAGAGGAAGCATGTTAGTAACACGGTTGTAGGAAGTATTTCAGGGGCGATTCCACCAGTTATTGGGTTTGCAGCTGTTGAACCTGCATTAGGTCCTGGAGCACTTGCCTTATTCCTCATCATGTTTGCATGGCAACCACCGCATTTTTATGCACTTGCTATGAAGCGTACTGAGGAATATCGTGCAGCTAATATACCAATGCTACCTGTAGTAAAAGGATTTAAACGTACAAAGTACTCAATGTTATTCTGGATTCTTTTATTATTACCATTACCATTCCTTTTACCAGAGCTTGGGGTTGGCTTCTTAATTCTTGCCACTGCATTGAACTTGGGCTGGTTGATTCTAGCTTTTAAAGGCTTTACCACAAAAGATGATATGAAATGGGCAAATAAAATGTTTATCTATTCGTTGAATCATATGACCATACTATTTGTATCCATCATAATTTTTGCGTTGTTTAGCTAAATTTAGGAATTCTTTCTTTTCCTAAAGAATTCATATAGACAGAACTTATTTCCTAGGTACACATGAAAATACAACAAAGAAAGAGGGGTTTAATTAAGCTATGATGAAAGGGCTTAAAAAGTGGCGTCTTTTTTCACTACTAGCAGTGATGATGGTTTTCCTTTCTGGTTGTGGTGAAGATTATATTTCTACACTGAAACCATCTGGTCAAGTAGGTAAAGAACAATTCAATCTATTAATGCTAGCTACTGGGATTATGACGTTAGTTGTAGTAATAGTATCCGTTATCTATTTACTTGCATTCTTAAAATTCCGCCGTTCAAAAGTTGGCGAGAACGTTATTCCTAAGCAAGTAGAAGGAAGTCACACTCTTGAAATAATTTGGACAGTTATTCCAATTATTTTATTACTAATCTTAGCTGTACCAGTTGTTACTGCTACTTACAAATTTGCAGATGTTGCTGCGATGGACGAAGTAGATGAAAACGGTGACAAAACAGCACTTACAGTAAATGTAACTGCTAAATTATATTGGTGGGAGTTTGAATACCCTAACCAAGGTATTGTAACTGCACAAGAGTTAGTTGTACCAACAGGTCAAAAAGTTTACTTTAACTTAAAAGCTGCCGATGTTAAGCACTCATTCTGGATTCCTGCTATAGGCGGTAAAATGGATACGAACGTAGATAACTTAAACAAGTTCTATCTAGAATTCGATAAAGAATCAAAAGACCTTAAAGACGGCGTATTCTATGGTAAATGTGCTGAGTTATGTGGTCCTTCACATGCTTTAATGGACTTCAAAGTTAAAGCATTAAGCCCAGATGCATTCGATACATGGGTAGCTTCAATGAAAGCAACAGATGGAAAAATGCCTGACAAAACTTCAGCGGATCTTGGGGAAGCAACATTTGCTCAGAGCTGTATGGGTTGTCATGCTGTATCTGGTACAAGCGGTCCAGGTTCAAAAGGCCCTAACTTAACTGCATTTGGTGACCGTAACCGTGTTGCTGGTTTCTTAGAACATAATGAAGAAAACTTAAAAGCTTGGATTAAGGATCCTGGGCAATTCAAACCAGGTAACTTAATGATGAACGCAGAAGGTACTGCTCCAATTTATGGCGACTTAACTGACGAAGAAATTCAAGCTCTAGCAACTTATATCATGGGATTATCTGTTGAGAAATAATTTTAAGTTTTATGTAACAAACTTTGAGGGAGGTAAAAGTTGTGAGCTCATACACACAGAAAAAGGGCTTTGGAGCAACTGTCTGGGACTACATTACAACTGTTGACCATAAAAAGTTAGCAGTAATGTATTTATTAGCCGGTACATTGTTCTTCGCTATCGCTGGTTTTGAAGCGTTATTAATGCGTATTCAATTAATGAAACCAAATAACGATTTCATCTCAGCTGGTTTTTTCAATGAATTATTAACAATGCACGGAACAACAATGTTATTCCTAGCTGCGACTCCATTACTATTCGCATTTATGAACATGCTTGTACCATTACAAATTGGTGCGCGTGACGTAGCATTCCCGTTCCTTAACTCTTTAGGGTTCTGGTTATTCTTCCTAGGTGCATTATTCCTTCACCTATCATTCTTTATGGGTGGCGCACCTGATGCGGGCTGGACGTCTTATGCATCATTATCTTTATATTCCCCAGGACATGGTATTGATTTCTATGTTCTCGGTTTACAAATATCAGGGGCAGGTACATTAATATCAGGTCTTAACTTTATTGTTACGATTATTACAATGCGTGCTCCAGGTATGACATTCATGCGTATGCCATTATTCACTTGGACTGCACTTGTATCAAGTGCATTAATTTTATTCGCATTCCCTCCATTAACAATTGGTTTATTAATGATGTTATTTGACCGTATGTTCGGTGGTAACTTCTTTGACCATACAATGGGTGGTAACACAATTATTTGGGAACACTTATTCTGGATCTTCGGACACCCAGAGGTTTATATCTTAGTATTACCAGCGTTTGGTTTATTCTCTGAGATTATTCCAGCGTTCTCTCGTAAGCGTTTATTTGGATACTCTTCAATGGTATTCGCAACAATTTTAATCGGTTTCTTAGGGTTCATGGTTTGGGCTCACCACATGTTTACAGTTGGTCTTGGGCCAACAGCTAACGCAATCTTTGCTGTTGCAACAATGGCAATTGCCGTTCCAACAGGTATGAAAGTATTTAACTGGATCTTAACTATTTGGGGCGGATCTATTAAAGTTACAACACCAATGCTTTATGCACTTGGTTTCATCCCGTCATTCGTTGCGGGTGGTGTTACAGGGGTAATGCAAGCATCTGCACCTCTTGACTATCAATTACACGATTCTTACTTTATCGTTGCTCACTTCCACTATGTAATCGTTGGTGGTATCGTAACAGCGTTATTTGGTTCAGCGCACTTCTACTGGCCAATTTTCTTCAACCGTATGTTAAACGAAACACTTGGTAAAATTACTTTCTGGGTATTCTTTATTGGATTCCATTTAACGTTCTTCGTTCAACACTTCTTAGGTTTAATGGGTATGCCACGTCGCGTATTCACTTACATGGAAGGTCAAGGTTGGGATCAGTTCAACTATATCTCTACAATCGGTGCATTAATGATGGGTGTAGGGGTTATCTTAATGGTAATCAACTGCTTAATGTCAATCAAAGGCAAACCAGCAGGTCGCGATCCATGGGGCGATGGACGTACATTAGAATGGTCAATTCCACAACCAATCCCATTCTATAACTTCCGTCAAACACCACTTGTTCGTGGTTTAGATCCTTGGTGGATTGAAAAACAAGAAGGTAATAAAGAAATTACATTTGCTGAGCCAGTCGGTGATATTCATATGCCAAATAACTCAGCTATCCCATTTGTTATTTCTATAGGTATGTTTATCGCGGCATTCGGTGCTCTTTATAATCCAGATGCAGATAAACCTTGGTCAATTTATGTTTTAATTGCAGGTCTTGCAATTACATTTGGTGCTATGATTTTCCGTTCTGTTAAGGACGATCACGGCTTCCACTTACACAAAGAAGAAATTCTTGAAATTGAAGAACATCTTTACGGCAAAGGAGGAAATAAATAATGGATTTCAATACTAAATTTACTCCTCATACTTGGCCAGATCATCCTGAACAGGCTACGATGGAAGGGAAAAATAAAGTTGTTGGTTTCTGGATTTTCCTTGCCTGTGAAGTTGTACTTTTCGCAAGTTTATTCGCTACTTACCTAGCGCTTAAGAACAAAGGGCCTGCTGGCATGGAGTTCACAACACAAAGTTTATTTGAATTACCTTTAGCTTTCGCAATGACGATGTTATTATTAACATCTTCACTAACATCTGTTTATGCAATTTACCATATGCGTAACTTTAATTTTAAAGCTATGCAAACTTGGTTGGGTATAACAGTACTTTTAGGTCTTGGATTCTTAGGTCTGGAAATTTATGAATTCAATCATTATGTAGGTCTTGGCTTTACATTTAACCAATCTGCATTCTCAACTTCGTTTTATTCATTAGTTGGTACACATGGTTTCCACGTAACATTAGGTCTTGTGTGGATTACTACGTTAATGCTTCGTAATGCTAAACGTGGTCTTAACTTATACAATGCACCTAAATTCTTCGTGGCTGCTTTATACTGGCACTTTATCGACGTAGTTTGGGTATTCATCTTTACAGTAGTATACTTGATGGGAGTGATCGGATAATATGTCATCACACGATACATCTATAGTTGCTAAGTCTCAGGCGCAATACGAGTATGATCGTCACCATAATGCCGTTCATATGCGTAAACAAGTAATTAACTTTGCGATTATGATTTTCTTTACGTTTATCGCATTCGCAGTAGTTGCAGCAGATTTTTCTAAATACTTAATTTTACCGCTCATCTTATTGCTTGCTGGCGTACAAGTTGTTCTTCAACTTTACTCTTTCATGCACTTAGAAGACAAAAAAACACACTTCGGTGGTGTAATTGGTTTCTTCATGTGGATGGGTATACTAATCGCATTTACATTCTTCTTAGCATTTTTAACAATTATTTGGTGGTAATCACCAAAAAAGCACGTTCTCTACCTAGCGTAGGAACGTGCTTTTCTTTTTGGGTTCAATTCACGGATATAGTGATGAGCAGGTAAGAACCAAGGCATCACATTATGGTTCTTGAGCAAAATGAGTGGTTGATTTCCGTTCCGACTGGGCGCTTTCCTGGGGGCGTCCGATGAGCCGCTTCGCTTCGCTGCAGGGTCTCGGGCCAACACGATGTTGGTCACGAAGGCGTTATCACAGGATGTGATGATTTTAGCCTTCGTTCCTCTTTTCGCTGATCCCCGAGGAGTCGCCCAGTCTCCACTCCAATCAACTAATTCACATAGCATGTATTCTTTGACATGTCGGTTTAATTTAAGTGATAAAACGCAACTTTAGCAAAAGGGTTTTATCTGTGCGAAAGCAGCAACAGTAACAAATGTTTTCTGCGCGAAAACAAAGTGTCAGCGGCAACAATGTCAATTACCTCTCTGTTATAAATATATTCTGTTTCAATTATAGTGCGTTGTCATAGCGTCCACTTTTAAAATGATAAAATTAATAAAAATTCTACGCTACTGTTGATTGGAGTGGAAGGCTACTCGACTCCCGTGGGAAAGCGAGACAGGCGAGACCCTGCACGGAGCGGATGTTTTCTGTGCGAAAGCGTAGTGCTAACGTAGCGGCAGCAACAACAGCGGAGGAAGCGGCTCGACGCTCGCCCACAGGAAAGCGAGTAGCCTGGAACGGAAATCACCTCTACGTTATGATGATGAGCTAGCAAGAAATAATATAATTCATGTTGGGTTTATATACTTTGAATATTTTTTCTATAGATACGATAATCCTGTAAGAAAGGTAAACTATAGATAGTAATTTGTTCACCTTTCGTTCATTGCAGAATAAGTATAAGCGTTCTATAATAGGAGTACTGAAGTTAAAGGAGTGCGTTCTGTATGCCACTTAGTATATTTGGTTTCCAAGCTTTATGGAGCCCATACTTAATAGGGGTTCTTGTTTTCATAACAGTCATCTATTTTCTAGTCACAACAAAGTGGCGCAAGGATTTTAAAGTAAGTGAGCCTTTGAAAAAAGAAGAGGCTATTTATTTTGTACTGGCAATGGTAACGATTTATATTATTAAAGGATCACCAATAGATTTAATGGCGCACATTATGTTTACGATGCATATGGTGCAAATGGCTATTTTATTGTTACTTGTACCGATTTTCTTAATTAAGGGGATTCCTTGGTGGTTATGGAAAGTTGCGATTGAAGCACCAGTTGTTAAATCTTTATTTAAAGTACTTACACTCCCTGTCGTTGCGGTATTTGTGTTTATTGGTTTATTTTCTTTCTACCATTTACCTGCAGTACTAGACTACATTAAATTAAACGAAACTTTACATGGTACATATACATTTGTATTATTTGTTTCAGCAGTTTTAATGTACTGGCCTTTGATACAAAAGATGCCTAATAGTTCGCAAATGAAACCTTTGCATAAGCTAGCCTATATCATTGCTAATGCGGTATTAATTACACCTGCGTGTGCATTAATTATATTTGCACCAAATGCAATGTATGAAACATATACAAATGGTGAAGCGTGGCTAAAAGCAATGGAACTTTGTGTACCGGTTTCCACACTATCTAGTTTATCTCTATCAGGACCAGAGCTCTTTACAAATATGACACCTGTTGCCGATCAGCAACTAGGCGGTGTTTTAATGAAGATTTTACAAGAGCTTATTTTTGGTGTATTACTTGGATCAATCTTTATTAATTGGTATCGTTCAGAACAAAAGGATCCTGATAAAATTACTGCTGATGCGTTAAAAGAACATCAAAAGAAATGGGAAAGTCAACAACAACATCAGTTATAAAAAGAAATTTTAATTTGTATAAGGGGTTTTGTAAATGGAATTGCAAATTTTGCCTACTATAAGTACATCATTCATCGTTATTAGTGCAGTACTTGTAGCTATTGGTTGGGGCTTAATTATAAAAAGAAAAGTTGAGGCACATAAAAAAGTAATGCTTGCAGCAGGAGTTGCAGCACTTATCTTCTTTATTATATACGCTTCACGTACAGTCTTTATTGGTAACACAGCGTTTGGTGGAGGAGAAGATTTAAAGCCTTATTACACTTTCTTCTTAATTTTCCACATTACTCTCGCAACAACTGGAGCAGTATTTGGAATTGTTAGTATTATTTCTGGTTTGAAAACTAATCTAAAGCTTCACCGTCGTATTGGACCGATTACAAGTATTATCTGGTTCTTCGTAGCTATTACCGGAGTTTTAGTATACATTTTACTGTATATAATGTTTGAACCAGGTGAAACAACATCTGTCATTAAAGCAATTTTAGGATTTTAACTATTTTTAGTGGGTGGACAAACATCCGCAGGCCTAAATACAAGCCGATTCCGGACGCAATTATGCCGAGTCATAATTGATAAAAAAAAATCTCCCTCCTTATTTTTGAGAAGGTGGGAGATTTTTTATGGATGTTTGTTTAAATAGGGAAACGAAAACAACAACGAGTAAAGGACCAATTAAAATACCGGGAAATCCAAACATTTCAAAACCGATAAACATTGCAATAAAAGTTGTTAGTGAGGAGAGTCCAACTTTATTTCCAATAACTCTGGGCTCAATCATACGTCGAACTAAAAATTGTATGATTGTAAGTGCGACTAGCGCAACAGCATAGATATAATCACCTGTAAAGGCTTTGTATATAGCCCAAGGAAGAAGTAAAATAAATGAATCTAAAAAAGGAACGAAATCTAAAATGACTAGTAAAAGTGCTAAAATAAGTGGGAATGGTGTTTTAAGAAAATAAAAGGTTCCAAAAGCTACAACAAAAATGCAAATACCCACTAAAAATTGTGCTTTTACAAAACCAAATAAAGCAAGTTTTACTCGCTCTCCAATAAATAGTATTTTTTGATGATAATGAAACGAAATAGGTGCAAATATTTTACGGTTAATACTCGGTAATTCTAAAAGAAACATATATAATACAATCCAATAAACAAAAATATCAAACAAACGAGAAGTTATATACGTAAGTGAAGATGACCAAACATTCAAATTTGTTAAAGAAAGAGCATATTTCTCGATTGAAGATAGAGCCCGTGCTATCATAAGTTGAATTTGTATAACAAGATCTAAGGGTAAATGATAAGTAAAGTTGGAAAGCTTGGATTGTATTTGAATCCATAGTGCTGATAGCTGATTAAGGTACTCTGGAATATGAACGATAAATGTTGAAAATTGTTTCCAGCTTATAAATATAATGAGAATACATAATAGTAATGTCATGCTTGAGAAGAGCAAGAAAAAAATAGATGCGACTATTTTGCGTTTTTTTCGGAACCGTTTACTAATTCGTATGATGACAGGTTCCAATAATAATGCAGTTACGTAGGCAAGCAGTATGGGTAATGACAGGGATATAAACCAGAGAATTGCAATTCCGATAGCTATAACGATGATCGGATGGCGAAAAAAGGGGTGTTTGAAAAATTGTAACATTTATCTCACCTACATCATGTAAAAGATATAGTTAGTATGAGAAGAAATAAGATTTTTACTCAAAATAAAAAAGACTGGACTACCAGTCTTTTCAGATTTAGCTATTGCACTGCATGCTGTTGCCAATTTGCTGTTAACCTTAATAAAAAATAAAATAATTTCGATGTTTAATCGACATGTATGCAAAGTGAAATAACTATCTAAAATTATGCATGAATTTTAAAAGCTTCTAGGTCTAATTTAACCTTTTTTAAGATTTCTTCACATTTTTTTACAAGATGAGCTGGATAAACTTCATCATCACCATACTCAACGCCGTGTGGATAGTAGTACTTACCAAGTACTGGTTTCATTAGTGTTAAGATCGCATCGTGTGCACCAACATCACCAGATTTAGCATATGAGAATACACGTAGGTAATAACGACCTTCACGAGTATCGAAACGCTTATCAAATGTCATACGCTCGTAATCCCAGCCGCCATCACATTCTAAGCCATTTTTTTTCATGACGCTTACAATAAGTTCTTGATCAGCTGTTAAATTTTCAAGGTTAGTATTTTCGAAATACATCTATAATCCTCCTTTAGGTTCTCGTACAAAGTATACGCTCATTTTTATAATAGAGCATATTCGACATTGTTGCAATGACAACATTGTGTCAACCCAATTACAATTGATATAATAAATAGAATAATGTGATAAGAAGGAGTCATCTATGAAAGCTTTATTTCGCATTTTTATGGTATGTGGTGCAATTGCGTTAATTGGCTTTATGTTTTTTAATACACCGCGTGAAAACGAGCCACTAAAAGGCCCGAATGCTAATTCAAATATTATTCCCAAAAACGAATTAAAGCAGCCTGAAATGGGAGCAACGACACGTCCAAAAGACGGGATGTCGACATTAATCGGTCAAGAAGCTAAGGTAGTTTTGGAGAAATATGGTGAACCGGTACGTAAGGAACCTTCCTCTTTTGGATATGAATGGTGGATTTATAATTCCGATTCTTCCAAGTTTTTCATGGTAGGTGTTGACAATAATATTGTGACGCAAGTTTACATTGCTGGTGAAGATTTAGATGCTTCTCCTTTTAAGGTTGGTCAGAAGCGCGATGATATATACCGAATGACAATTATTGATTATGAAGTAACTGCGAATGTCGGTAAAAATATTTTCGTTTTCTCGATGAGTGAGGAAGATATGCAGACACGACTGCTTGTAAAATTTGATGGGCTTTTTGCACAACTTTATATAGATAGAGAAACGGGTGAGCTACAAGGAATACGCTTTACTAATAGTAAAACCCTTGTTCTCCATCAACCGTATGAAATGACATATCAAGGTGAGCTAGTTATACCAACACCACCATCTTCCTTTTTACAGCAGGAAATTAATGCAGCAAGTGCTGAACAGCTTGACGATTTAATAAATGTAACAAGAGTTCAACATGATTTAACTCCATTAAAGATTGATGAATCATTAGAGAAAGTTGCAAAAGTGCACAGTGAAGATATGAAGGTTCATAACTTCCTTGCTCATGAATCACCAACAAATGGAGATTTAAAAAAGAGATTAGAAACACAGGGAATCGAATATAGTGAGGCGAATGAAAATCTTGCGACCGATTATTTTGATGCGATCGAAGCAATGCATGGCTGGCTTAATTCACCTGAGCATCGAAATGTCATTTTAAATGAAAAATATACGACAGTGGGATCTGGAGTATTTTTAAACTATTATACGCAAATATTTTTAGAAGCTTCTTCTCAGGAGCTGGATAGTGAGAATAAAGACTCTGAGGAGCCAGTAGAAAATATTGATGAATCATCACAATAAATAGAAATTTAAGACTGAAGATATACTTGGCGAAATCAAGTGTATCTTCAGTCTTTTTCATTTTTAACTTCCAAGTGTTTTGGTAGCGACAGCTACAATTATGCCGAGGTAAAGGCATAATTGATACGACAAAGATAAGCATAATAACCGCCTACATTTTTCGTCACACCGTTACATACGCCGTCATATGATAGAGAACCGAAAGGGGGAATGAAGCTTGCAATTAGCTGAGCTATTAAAAGACTGGCCATGTAGCGTAACCGGGGGATCTATTCGCACAACGATTACAGGCGTCGAGGATTATGCTCAGGCAATTAAACCTGGGGATATTTTTATTGTACGTAAGGGTAAGAAAACATCGGGAAGTCGTTTTGTAAAAGAAGCATTAGCTCGGGGTGCTGTCGCTGTAGTATCGGAGGAAAGTATTTCAATGCCTATTACCGATCAAAGTATTCCTTTTGTTTGGGTTCCGAATACATCTCTATTTTTATCGTATGCGAGTGCAAAGCTTTCAGCATTTCCCGCAGAAGCATTAACAGTCATTGCGATTACAGGTACAAATGGTAAAACAACAGTGAGTCATTTTGTGAGCCAATTATTAAGAGCCCTACATAAAAATGTTGCAGTTATTGGAACTGTAGGATTTTTCATCAACGAGCAGAAACAACAAACAGTGTATGAGCAATTAACTACATTACAGGCAAAAGAGTTACATCCGATTTTAAAGCAATGTGTACGAAATGGTGTTACACATGTTGTTTTAGAAGCTTCATCAATGGGATTACAGCAAAATAGACTTGATCATTGTGATATCGATTGTGGCGTTTTTTTAAATTTATCGGAGGACCATTTAGAAGATCACGGAGGACTTGAGGCATATAAGCGTGCGAAAAAAAGATTAGCAGATTTATCGAAAAAACTAGTGCTAAATGGAGATGATAATTTTTGCCGTTCTGTTGGTATATATGATAAGAAAAAATCCTGCTCATTTGGCTTTGATAATCATAATGATTTACATATCCAAATTGTCAGTGAATCATTGGGGAAAACAGTAATTTGTTTACAAACGTCATCGAGTGAGCATATTATGGAAATCCCTTTTGTTGGTAAATATCATGTGCAAAATGCTGTAGCTGCATTGATGACTTTATGGCGCTTAGGTTTCTCAATTGAAGAGATAGCAGAGCATATGTGGTTGTTAAAGCTACCAGAAGGAAGACTTGAGAAAATAGACAATCCATTTGGTATTGATGTGTACGTAGATTACGCACATACTGCAGAGGCATTACAGGCTGTTCTGCAAACCTTGGATCGCTCGAAAAACCTTTACCTTGTATTTAGCTGTGGAGGAAATCGAGATAAGGCGAAACGTTTTGCAATGGGAGCAGTAGCTAGTAAGTATGCGAATGTTATTTTTTTAACAACTGATAATCCTCGTGATGAAGATCCGATTTTAATTAATGAAAGTATTATTGCTGGTTTTACTGAGCAGCAATATTATGAAATCTATCTAGATCGGAAAGTTGCAATTCATCAAGCATTAGCGAAGGCGGAAAAAGGTGATATTGTACTTGTTGCCGGAAAAGGGCATGAACAGACCCAACAAATAAAAAATCAAAAACTCCCTTTTTCCGATCAACAATGTATTCGAGATTACTTTTTAAATCTTATGTCTAAGGACGGCGTTGAATGACAAAGAAAGAACCAGTTGCAATAGCAAGTTTTCGTCCAGTCTCATCCTCGATATCACATTCCATCACAAGTGTCTGACGCCCTTTATGCACGAAACGTCCACGAGCAATTAGTTCTTTGTTGGTTGTTGTAGCAATATAAGAAATATTCATATTTGTTGTGACAACATTAGAGCCTTCTGGTACTGAACGCGAAGCAAGTCCTCCCATTGCTGCATCCGCAATTGTTGCAATAATTCCACCGTGTGGTACCTTAATGGTATTATGGATAACTGGTGTAATGGGGATACGAACTTCACTAACTTCAGGCTCAAATTTGCCAACCATGTGTAAGGCAGCATTAATATAACGCCGATGTATACCTTGTTGTTTATCGCGAAGGCCAGACAATAAATGTAGTAAAACTTCCTCATCTTCAACTGTACTATGTTGTAAAATCTCTGCAAGTAATTGTTCTATTTCTTCTTTAGACGATGGTACCAATTAAAAAACTCCTTCATTTAAAAATATCAATAATGTAAAATTACCATAAAATCTGTTATGATGGGAAAGAGATTGGGGGAATTAAAAATGATGATGACCTCTGACTGGGCAATCATTTTAGATGAGGCCGATGAGCTTTGTGAGATGATTGTTTCCTCTGAGCCTGCGAAAATGCTACAGCAAGCATATGATGCTGTATATAGCGATGTTCAAATAGTCGAAGCTATTTTTGCATTTAATCGCATGAAAGAGCAGTACGAAGATGTACAACGATTCGGAAAATATCATCCGGACTATCATACAATAATGAAATCGATTCGTCAGCAAAAGCGCGCACTCGATTTAAATGAAAAGGTTTCAGCTTTAAGAATTGCTGAGAACGATTTTCAAGATTTACTTGATCAAATAAGCTTACTTATAGGGAAAACTGTTTCAGAAGCGGTAAAAGTTCCTGTAAGTAATCCATTCTTTGCATCAGGTTCTTCATGTGGTGGAGGATGTGGCTCAGGCGGTTCTTGCTCTTGCTCTGCATAAACAAGGTAATACTTTTTTTAGACTGTATGCAAACTCGGATGAGTTTCTATACAGTCTTTTTTTACTGTACTAACGACAGTAATAAACCTCAGGGTGTAATTACTAAGGAAAAATTGTATAGTAATTGCATAGGCGTTATAGAAATTAAAGGAGGATTAACAAATGAAGACGTATAGAATTGCTGTTATACCAGGAGATGGGATTGGTAAAGAGGTTGTACCAGCGGCGATAGAAGTTCTTAATAAAGCCGCTCAATTAGATGGCAGCTTTGAATTTGAATGGACAGAATTCCCGTGGGGTTGTGATTATTATTTAGAGACAGGTAAAATGATGCCTGATAATGGTATTGAAATTTTAAAAGGTTACGATCAAATCTTTTTAGGTGCTGTAGGCATGCCAGATTTAGTACCAGATCACATTTCATTATGGGGACTACTTATTAAAATCCGCCGTGAGATGAAGCAATCTATTAATGTGCGTCCAGCAAAGTTACTTCAAGGTTTGCCTTCACCTTTACGTAACCCAAATGGCTTTGATTTTGTAGTTGTACGTGAAAACTCAGAGGGAGAGTATGCTGAGAGTGGTGGCAGAATACATAGTGGGCAGGATGAGGTTGCTATCCAAAATGCTATTTTTACAAGGAAGGGAACAGAACGTGCAATGCGATATGCATTTGAAATGGCGAAAACTCGACGCCAGCATGTTACAAGTGCCACAAAATCTAATGGAATAACGTACAGTATGCCTTTTTGGGATGAAATATTTGCTGAAGTTGGTAAAGATTACAAGAACATAGAACAAATATCTAATCATATTGATGCTTTAGCTGCCTTTTTAGTGATGAAGCCAGAAAACTTTGATGTCATTGTTGCGTCAAATTTATTTGGGGATATTTTAACCGACTTAGGTGGTGCAATTATGGGGAGTATCGGAATTGCCCCAGCTGCAAATTTAAATATAGAACGACAATACCCATCAATGTTTGAACCAGTTCATGGCTCTGCTCCTGATATTGCAGGACAAGGGATAGCAAATCCACTTGGACAAATTTGGACAGGTAAAATGATGCTTGATTTCTTAGGCTATCATGAGCTTGGTACAAAAGTGCTAAATGCGATAGAAGCAACATTAGCAGAAGGTATTAAAACAGGCGATTTGGGAGGAAAAGCGACATTACGTGATGTAACAGATGCGTTATTACGTCATTTACAATAATGTGAAATAGTAACTTCTCTCTATGGAAGTCTCCCGCCTCTATAGGTGGTGATGTGAATGCGGTTAAGCGTCTAAACATCCGCTGAGGTACCTGCTAATTTTATAGGTAGAGAAATTATAAAATATAAAAACGAAAGATAAGGGCTGTTAGTAGAAGGCCCTTACCAATCAATGTGTAAAATGAAGATTAGGCTCCATTCCGTTATTCTTATTTTTGTAGTAATTCTACAGCAATATCAGGTCGATCTGTAATAATACCTTTTGCACCGTTGTGAATTAATTTGTTCATTGTTGCTACGTCATTGATAGTCCAATAATGAACAGGGATGTTTAAGTTGTTTAAAAACTGGATAAATTTCGGAGATTCTAGTGTGATTACTCCTGATTTAGGTGGTAACTGGAATACATCTACCTTTGGATGATATAAGTGTCCAAATTGGCTTGAGAAAGAAGCAAATGCTTTACGAACATCTGATTCACCTGCACCGAGTGCTACTTGATTTTGTGCATATAAATTAAAGCGATCGATTTGTTCACCATAAAAGCTTGTGACAACTACTCGATTCTCAGTCCCAAGTTCCTCAATTAAACGCCATAGTTTAGAAGGCATTAAACTTCCTTCATACGTATCCGGTGCATCTTTAATGTCAATATTTACTAACATATTCGGATAAGTTTCTAGTAATTCACGTAATGTGACAACGTCTACTTTTTCATCTCGATAAGGGAATTCCCCATCTAAATCTTCAAATTGATAACCGTGGTTTAATGCATTTATTTCTGCTAAAGTCATGTCTGCAACAAGTCCATAGCCATCTGTTGTACGATCAACAGTATCATCGTGGAAAACGATAATTTCCTCATCTTTGGTTAAGCGAATATCTATTTCAAAGCCGTCAACACCTAACTGTGCGGCTTTTTCAAAAGCAGGCATTGTATGTTCAGGTGCTAAATGAGCACCGCCACGATGTGCGAGAATAATTGGGTGATCAAATTGTAATGCTTGTTTACCTTCTCGCTGTTGAGGTTTAGAAATAGCTTTACTACCTGCCCAAGCAGCTGCACTTGCCGCTGCGATTGCAAGCGCAATCTTTGTTTTCTTACCCATATTCGTCCTCCTTAACAATTAAATTAATATAAATAGTACCGGCAATTTCACACTTTAATTTTCAGTTAGCAAACAAAAAGTTCTAACTTAAACTAGTATTCTATAGCTTGCATAAGTGAATGTAAAACTCTTAGTTAACGTTGTATGCTTTTCCATTATAACGGAAAATTGAGCGTTCTGTCAGCTAAACTCTGTTGCTATCATTTTCCGGTCTATGGTATTCTTTTATGTAAGAAATGAGGGGAATAATATGAACGAACGCCAAGGACTAATCGTTTACGTCCATCAATTAAAACATGCGAAGTCTCTTCGAAAGTATGGTCATGTTCTTTATATTTCTCGGAGGCAAAAATATGTAGTGATTTATTGCGAGCGAGAGGAAATTGAATCAATGACAACAAAACTACAACGCCTTCCATTCGTGAAAGACGTTGTAAAGTCTTATCGTCCATTTGTAAAAACTGAGTATGAAAATGCAAAACCAGATAAAGCGAAAGAATATGACTATGACTATAAAGCAGGTCTTTAATATTATGTCAACGCTGGAATATAGTGATGAAGTCTCATTATTCCAATTAAGTATTGATAAAATAGTTTTGATTCCGAAAATATAGAAGAGTGCTTTATTTCTACAACAACCGCTTTTCTATCTAGTCGTTTAATACTTTCTTCAAACAATTTTTGTCGCTGTGAAGGCTGCTCTTCATTAAAAGGGATGCCTTCTCGACAAATATAAATCGGCATAAATTTACTTTCGCCGACTGGTTTTAAAGCGACTGCTAAAGAGGCAACCTTTTTTTCTTCTTTAGTGGATGTTAGTATAAAGGCTTGGTGGAAGCGATCTTGATTGGTTCTCACGATTTCGAGTAGCTCATAAACATCACCATA
Organism: Lysinibacillus xylanilyticus; assembly: GCF_001183605.1. Classification (GTDB taxonomy): domain Bacteria; phylum Bacillota; class Bacilli; order Bacillales_A; family Planococcaceae; genus Lysinibacillus; species Lysinibacillus xylanilyticus. The sequence continues at coordinate 567,128 of NZ_LFXJ01000010.1, forward strand.
GCCCTCACCTAATTCTATAAATTGTTGTGGCATAAAAACTGCACATCCTTTCCAATACACATAGTATCATGCTGCGGGAGGTCAAGCACATGAAATTTGCAATGAGTTTTTTTTCCATTCTAGCACTAATCATTACCGGAACGTTATTTTTTCAATACCATGCTTATTCGTCTGACTTAGAAACAGGCAATGGCGAATTCCATTATTCACAAGAGATAGAAATTGTCTATCGAGAAAATAGCTTGGATATTCGTCAACATTTTAAAAATTTACCCAACCAAAAAGTGGAGATAAAGTGGCCGGAAAATGCGGTAAATCCAAGTTGCTTTATCGACAACGAAAAAAGCTGTGATCGCTTATCAAAAGAAGTCTCATATTTTAATAAAGGAGAGACTAAATCACAATCTGTTTCATACATAATTCCGATTAAGGGTGGCTTAAAAGATAAAATGCTCATCCAAAATGTTTTCGCCACATTAACGAATGGTGAATCATCTTATTCTGTTGTACATATTTCAGCTGATAGTAAAATTGTTGGTCAGTGGATAACGGGGTTGCCTTTAGTAGGTCAGCAAAAACTATCACTTGTTAACTATACAATGTTTAGTGGGTATGGTACAGTTCGTGATATTTACTGGCAAACGGGTAATTTAAAAGCACAAGAGCAAACTCCTGTGTTATCTATTTATGCCTCGGGAGCTATTTCGAAGAATTTCTTGAAATCATTGGAGAATTTTAAGTTTTTGAATGATCAACATATTGCTATTATTCAAGAAAAGAATCCAGTGAAAGAACATGATGACCGACTTTTATTTTTACCAGAGTTAACTGAACAAGCTGTTGAACAAGAAGTTATACTGTCACAAATAAAGTCGCAATATAAGTTTAAAGATTCACCAACATGGTTACCGGAAGTGGTGGCATCTTATTTAGTGAAGGATACGATTGGCTCAGATAAAGCGAAGAAAATCGTGAAGACGCTAAAAGAATATATGACAACTGCTCAAGATGCGGAATGGCAGGAAGCTTTGAATAAACTTGGGGAAGAGCCGATTTCTCCTGCGTCAATGGACGATCTTTTATCTGAGGTATTAAATGCAAAAACGTCCTATTTTAAGTTGAATACTGCCCAAGAAAATGGCACATATCCACTATTATTTGAGGATGAACGAAGTGTTTATGTGAATGACGTTGTGAGAGAAGATGTTCATGTAATACTTTATGAAGGGCAAGTATTATATAATGCTGATAAATTGTTACCTTATCTAGGCTATACTGCTGGTGAAGGTAAAAATGGATATTATATCAATAGTGATAATCGCACATTCCGATTCCCGAAAGAACCAGGTTTTTATGTATTTAATCAACATAGATATTCGACAATTTCAGAACCGATTATAAAAATTGCCAATAATTATTATGTTGAAGAAGCTTGGCTACAACGATTATTTTTAGTAGAATTACAAAAAAGTGATGGTCGTATCAATATTAAGATGTTAACACAAGAACAAGAATAAATTTTTTTTGCAGCGGAGGTTCGTCTTTCGCTGCAAAAATGCTTTTATCTTCAATCAACAACAGCAACAACAATTACGCCAATGCGCAATTGATTTATGGAAAAAGAAAGCACGGTGATTTGCCTATGAGAGTTGTAGCAGGAGAACGTAAAGGGATGCCTTTAAAGGCAATTGCAGGGAACACGACGAGACCTACAACCGATAAAGTAAAGGAATCTATATTTAATATTATTGGTCCATTTTTTGATGGAGGGATAGCGCTCGATTTATTTGCAGGGAGCGGTGGCTTAGGCATCGAATCTTTAAGTAGAGGGGCTGAGCACGCCGTTTTTATTGAAAAGGATGCAAAGGCGTTCCAAGTACTACAGGAAAACATAAAAAAATGTCGTTACGAGGATTACTCTGAGCTTTTTCGTATAGATGCAAAGCGTGCTGTGAAAGCGTTATTAAAACGTGATGTTACGTTTAAATTAGTATTTTTAGATCCACCATATCATCACAAAGAATATTATGACTTAGTGCAGGTTCTTGTCGACAATGATAAAATTCAACATGATGGCATTATTTTATGTGAGCATGCAAAAGAAGTAGAATTACCACAGAGATTTGGGGACTTTGTATTAAAAAGACAAGAAACATATGGCGGAACGATTATATCCGTTTATCTTCATTCAGAGGGTGTCTAAACACCCTCTGAAAATTAATCGTTGCATAGAGGAAGAGGGAGAACAAGTTGTCAGAGAAAATTGCTGTAGTTCCTGGAAGTTTTGATCCGGTGACATTTGGTCACTTAGATATTATTAAACGGGCGGCAGATGTATTTGACACAGTTTATGTTGCTGTTTTAAATAATTCATCCAAGCAACCGTTATTTTCGGTAGAAGAGCGTATGGCTTTAATGGCGGAAGTTACTAAGGCATTGCCTAATGTACGTATTGAAAGTTCATCGGGGCTATTAATAGACTATGCTAAGGAAAAAAAAGCAAAAGCGATTGTTCGTGGTTTACGTGCTGTTTCGGATTTTGAATACGAAATGCAAATTACTTCGATGAACCGTTTTCTTGATGAAACGATTGAAACGTTTTTCATCATGACAAAAAATCAATATTCATTCTTAAGCTCAAGCATTGTTAAAGAGGTTGCGAAATACGGTAGTGATGTTAGCGAGCTTGTTCCTGCTTGTGTTGTAGAAGCTTTAAAAGAAAAGTATGGTTTTAACAAATAAAAAAATAGAGGCTGGGTGCAAAACTGATCAAAGCCATCAAAAGCGCGAGAAAATCAATTTTAGAAATGTTGATTTCTCGCGCTTTTTTAATGTGGAATTTTGTTCTGGTTTTATTTATTTGACAAAAAATGGATTTAAGAATTATCATAATATTTTCTGCTATTGGTTACATCTGAGGAAAGTTATAGGAGTAGGAATTGGATTGAGTTCCTCTGCTATGCTTACTCCTAAATCCAGTCTTTTCGTTTCACTCTAATCAAAAAATATAAAATGCTTAACCGTATCTTTACTCTAAAGGTGATTATTTATTTTAAGAAAAAAAGAGCATAAATAGTGGGTACAATGATTATGCTAAGTAGGCGGAATTTTAGATATGGTCGAACGGAAAGCTTGGCTGATTTCGCAATTACGAAAATTTGTAAGTGGATACTTATACTTTGCATTGTTAACAACATAACAACTAGTAACGGTAAATATGGAAGATTAGGAAAAGCTGAGACGGTCATTTTAAGACCATTTGTAACCTCAAGAATTGCAGCTATAGAAAGCTCAGCTGTATAGGGAAGTTTAGGTAGCAGTGAATCTAAGCCTTGCTGGACAATCGTCTGGATGGTAGTGAAAAAAATAATTGTAGTTCCAACTAATAGTATTGTCGGTGCTGTTTCTTTAATACTTTCAGAAAAAGGTGCTGTATGCAAAGGCGTATTGTGTATGGAGATGCTAGGAGGATCAGTTTTACGAAATAAGAAGTAACCAGTTATTAAACAACAAATATTAAAACTATGTAGTAAACATAAAAACATCCATCCAAACGTATTACTGTTTAATAAATCAAGGCTTACAAAGCCTAGCACGAAAAGAGGACTTGGTGCGTGACATACGGCTAATAAAAAATTTGCTTCTTTTGGATGTAGTTGCCCACTGTTTTTTAAGTAAACAATTGTTGTTGCTCCAGATGGATATCCCCCGAGTGCGCTAATAATGTAGGCTTGTACGTATATAGAAGCTCTTTTTGTTTTCGTTCGCATAGGAGCTGTTAAACGGAGAAGCCACTGCGTTAAAATAAGGTAAGGTAATAAATACGGGAAAAGGGCTTCCATAAAAAGATTTAAACCTAAATCAGTACCGTTATGAGCAGTTTGTGGGAATAACAAGAGTAATAGAATAAGAACTATGCAAATCGCTATTTGAATTATCGCATACATGTTATCATCTCGTTTCAACTTTTTGTCATTCACATAGGCAAATGCTAAAATCAATATATGTAAAAAAGGCAAAAACATGAACGTATGGTTTTGCGAGCGTCCTAGGAGGTGTTTTTCTTTGAAGAAAAAAATTAGTATTTATGCAGTGTTATTAGTCGTGATTTGTTTTTTTATGTTGTACCGACTAGACGCTTATATCATGAAGCCAGGAAGTGCTTATGATGTTAGTAAATTTGTTAACGTTGAAAATAGCCACACCGATGATAAAGGATCCTTGAGTTTAATGACGGTGGCTATGCAGCAAGCTACGCCTTTTTCATATCTGTGGGCGAAGACTCAAAAATATCAAAAACTAATGGATATTGACCAAGTTCGAAATCCATTGGAGGACGAAGAGGAATATAATGTTCGACAGTTTAAATTAATGTCTGATTCTCAATTTAATGCAAAGTATGTTGCTTTTCAGAGGGCTGGCCTTCAAACAAAAATTCTGTTTAACGGTGTTTTTGTATTAAATGTCCTAGAAAGTGGTGCTTCAGATAATTTATTAAAAGCTGGTGATGAAATTATTGAAGTTGATGGACAACAAATTAAAGACCAACAAATGCTGGTTGATCTTTTAAAGCCGAAGCAACTAGGAGATAAGGTGACAATTAAATTTATACGTGATACAAAAGAACAAGAAGTAACGATTACCTTAAAGGAAATCCCTGAATCAGAAGAGAAAAGGGCAGGGTTAGGTATTACTTATACTGAAAGTAAATCTATTGAAACAAATCCAAATGTGTCTATGAAAACTGAAGATATCGGAGGTCCATCTGCTGGGCTAATGTTTACCTTAGAAATTTTAGACCAACTTCTCGAAGAAGATTTAACGAAAGGCTATGCTATTGCAGGGACAGGAGAAATGCTTGCTGATGGCTCTGTTGGAAGAATTGGTGGAATAGACTATAAAGTCATTGCTGCTGATCGCGATGGTATGGAAATCTTTTTTGCACCAGATGATGAAATTACTCCAGAAATGAAAGCTAAATATCCTGAACTGGAATCAAATTATGCTACAGCAGTAAAGACTGCTAAAGATATTGGAACAAAAATGAAAATAGTTCCGGTTAAAACAGTTGATGATGCAATCAAATATTTAAAACAGTTACAGCCGAAATAAAGTTTTATCATCGTAATGTGGGGTTGATTTCCGTTGCTTTCCTGTGAGCGAGCGTCGAATCGCTTCCTCCGCGCTTTCGCAGGAATAAACACCCTAATAATTAGGGTGATATCCTTGGCGACATAACAAAGTAAAAGGATTCACACATAGTTTTGTGTATGAATCCTTTTTTTTGCTCTTTGGAAGGTGGATGTAGATAAAAACTTAAAATTGGGTGATAAAACGTGAAAGTTAGTCGATAAAATTCAAAAGTTAGTCGATAAAATTCTGAAGTTGGTTGATAAAACGTGAATGTTTATCGATTAACTTCTTTCGGCGGTCCCAACATCCGCTATAGAGGAACTCCGTCTAAGAACGCCACGTCCAGTGGCAATGACTGGGTGCCCAACATCGTGCCTCTGACGCTACGTTAGCGCTTCGCTTTCGCGCAAAAAACATCTCCTGGCCCGAGATCTGTCGCGAAGCGAAGCGGCTCATCGTACGCCCCCAGGGAAGCGTCTGCCCGAACGGAACTCAACCTTCGCTTTGCCCGCTAACTAATTTCATTGACATAATTGTTTTTCAACAGCAAAAAAGGATGCTAGAAGAATTTCTGGCATCCTTTTTCGTTACTTAAAAACGAATCGGTGGTGTTTGATAATCTTTAGGAAGACTATACTCTTTTGTTCCGTGTTCTACACTTAAATTGTATACCTCTGCTGCATGAATATCTACAGCAAGCATAGCGTCATCAATAGCTGCTACACGACTGATTAAAGGTAAAGGTATGTCTTTTTTATGCATTCCTAAATAGGCTTGTCCCTTCTTACTCATACCAAGTAAACGTATACTAGATGGGGCGTCAAAGCTTTGCAACTGTTCCTTTGTAAACCCAGTATAAATGTGTGTGAGCATACGTTGAAGTCGCGTCCAAGTATAGCGTTTTGATTTAATTTTCTCCATAAAGCTACTGAATGAATGACTCGTTTTCGCTGCTTTGATTAGAGCATTCTCAATGCCTTCTGATACTTCAGCGTAGCGTGTAAGTTCATGTGGTGTGTGGCGAATAAGTGTAAACTGTAAAAAAGGCCAAAAACTTTCCCAACTTGCAAATTCACCATATGTTCCATGCCAATCAGCTATATACTCAAACGAAGATTTAGGGAGAAAATCTTGCACGCTTTGTAGAGTGTTGGTTGTTGCTAGAGCCTTACGTATTCCTGTGGCACTAGCAATGGTTGCACCTTCTTGCAAAGCGTCATGGTAACCTGCAACAATGCGAGGGATCGTTAAAGGTTTAATGTTACTACCTAGAGCTATAGCAGCCTCAATATAATGAAAACCAAGTATATTGTTTGGTTGGCCCAAGTCAATGTATGTTGCAGGGAATTTTTGAGAAAGCTGTTCATAGGCGTAATGTAGACTTTTAGGATAGCTTGCACCGGTTTTAAGGCTTTCTTTAATAAGAGCGTTATATTCAGTGCGATGACTATTAATGAGCTGAAACGTATTCATAAAGGGTTGAATGGAACCATCTTCGCTTCCAAAGGCAAAAGAATCGCAACCGATTGCAGATAGTAACGAAATTGCACCTTTTGCAAAATCAGTTGCCGGTGCGGTACTATAAACGTAGGGGAGTTCAATGACTATATCAACACCACCTGCGAGAGCCATTTTTGTGCGTGTCCATTTATCGACCATGGCTGGTTCACCACGCTGCAGAAAATCCCCACTCATGACTGCGATGACAATATCCGCTTGTGCTACTTTTTTTGCCTGTTCCAAATGATAGGCATGTCCGTTGTGAAAAGGATTGTATTCAACAACTATTCCGACTGCTTGCAAATTTAAGCCCCCTTTATCAATATCATTTGCTTCTCGTTCTTATTTGGCGCCTTTTTCTTATATAGAACGGTTTGGAGCAAATACACTTTTTATAATATTTAATTATAGGTGGGTTTTATTGTGGTGACAAGAAATTATCTTGACATCTATTTTTACACATTATATAATCAACATTGTTGTCTCGAGGTGATTAAACGAATGAAATGGTCAATTCATCAATTATCTAAATACCGCCAAAACGGGATGCCAATCGATGCCTTTGTCCAACTGGACGAGGTGATGGAGCGAAACCAGGATATTCGAGCAATTTCGCCCGTTCATGTAAAAGGGCTATGTACTTTCGGTGCATCGCAAATGACATGTCAGCTAACTGTGACAGCGACGTTAACATTGCCATGTGCACGCACGTGGGAAGATGTTGAGTTTCCTATCGAAGTTGAGACAGTTGAAGTTTTCAGCTGGATTGACGAGGAAAAACGAGGGGAAGATGACGGAGATATTCACTATATTGATGGTGATGTAATCGACATGAAGCCGGTTCTCGAGGAGTTAGTGCTTCTTGAAGTACCTATGCAAGTGTTTAAGGGAAATACCGAAGGGCAAATGCAAGGTGGCAAAAACTGGTCTTACGCAACGGATGAAGACGTTGAGCTACACAAAAAAGCTGACGAACAAAAAGTGGATCCAAGACTAGCTAATTTAGCTAAGTATTTTGATCAAACAGACGAATAGACGATCTGTAAGGAGGTGCCATCAATGGCTGTACCATTTAGAAGAACTTCTAAAACTGCAAAAAGAAAGCGTCGTACGCATTTCAAACTATCTGTACCTGGTATGGTAGCTTGCCCAAACTGTGGGGAAGCAAAATTATCACACCGTGTTTGCAAAGCTTGCGGACAATACAAAGGTAAAGAAGTAGTTAGCAAATAATACAGTGTTTGCTTACTTAAAAGGCTAGTAGAGAGACCATGGCTCTTTACTAGCCTTTTTGTTGCTTATAAAAGACGGAATCTTTGGGCAATTACGAAAAGATATATAGTACTATAATAATTGTATGATACAATTTATCCATCGGGACAAAGGGGGAAATAGTATGGCTTATATAATTGATAACAAAGAAGGCACTATGACGTTTACGATTAATCGTGAAGAAAAACGGAATGCAGTGAATGATGAGGTTATGGATGGGTTACAAGAAGTCATTACATATATTCGAAATCATGATGATGTACGTTTTTTAGTCGTAACGGGTGTAGGGGATAAATCATTTTGCTCGGGAGGCGATTTATCTGAATTCCATTTGCTTGAAACAGAGGATGAGGCGTTTGGGATGTTGGGCAAGATGGGTGAAATACTATACGACCTTGCAACATTGCCTGTGCCGACGATTGCGTTAATTAACGGAACGGCGGTTGGTGGAGGCTGTGAAATTGCAACAGCTTGCGATTTTCGTCTAGTGGCAAATCATGCGAAGTGTGGTTTTATACAGGGGACATTAGCAATTACGAGCGGCTGGGGAGGCGGTACATACTTATTTGAACGAGGATTACGCCATGATCGTGCGATGAAGATGCTAGTCGATGCGAAGCCTTATCCAGCAGAATTACTATATGAGATTGGTTGGGCAATGCGCGTTTTTGAAGGTTCAAAAGAAGTGGCATTGAATGATTTTATCGAACATATGCGTAAAATTCATCCTTCTGTTCATAAGGCTTATAAAGAAATTGAGCTTCGTAAGTGGCGCGAACGTAATATGTATGAACGTGTTATGGAGGAAGTTCGTACATGTGCGAAATTGTGGGAAAGTGAAGCTCACCACGAGGCAGTTGCTAATTTCCTAACGAAGAAAAACAATAAATAATGTATAACGGCAGTGATTATAACAAAACATAGTCACTGTCTTTTTTAATTCGATGATTCTATTTTGCTCGCCCATGCATATAGTAGTAAAAAATGCGAGGGTGATAGATTATGGAATTGAAAAAAAGAAAAGATCAATGGACAAAGGAAGACGATGAAAGATTAGCAGAAATCGTGTTGCATAATGTGCAAAATGGCAAAACACAGCTAGAAGCTTTTGAGTTGGCTGCTACTGAACTAGGTCGTACAAAACAAGCATGTGGTTTCCGTTGGAATAAAACATTACGTAGTCAATATAGTCAGTCACTACTAGCTGTGCGAAATCAGCCGCAACAATCTATGCGAAGTCATTTGAAACTGGCATTAACAAGTTTTGATGAATTAACAGAAGCGTATCAAAGTCTCGAAGTAAGACATCGTGAATTACAAAATGAGCATGAAAAACTAGTGAAATGGTTGCAACAAGGGTATTCTTTAATGAAAGATTAAAATAAGGAAGCTGACGAAAGTTAAAAGTGCTGTAGAGTGAAGTACTTAGAAAAGAAAATGTAAACTAGAACGAAAACATAATGCCGCACTGAGTGTTTCGACGATTATTTATCTGTACCGAAAGCGAAGCGTCAGGTACAAAGCTTACAAAGCTCCTACCTTGAAATTTAGTGATAGCAAATAAGTTAGGTGTGAGATTAACGGTCTGTAAAAACCCGATTGGTGAAGACTGATAATCAATGGGCAAAAAACCACTGATTAAAGTTTCGGTTTTTATATTATCGTAAACACTTAGTCAATCCTGTATAATAAAAGAACCTGCATAGGAGGTGCCTTAGAGATTATTCTAAGGCACCTCCTTCTGTAGAAAGGGACAAAAAGGGTCATTTAATGATGGTCGGTTGCGGCTAAAATGTAATTGCGGTAGAACTGTTTAGGAGGGCGTTCCCTTGTGTTAGGTCGTCCATTGTAAATGAGGGAGGTGTGATGTATTGTGAATGTAGCGATTATTGGTGCGGGGGCTGTAGGTCAGTTAACGGCAAGTTTTTTAGCTGAGTCTGGTATGGCTGTAACGTTGGTTGCGAGAAGGCAGGGACAAGCAGATGAACTTAACGCGAAGTATTTAACGCGAGTGAATGTTGATGGAGCGAAAACCGTACATAAAGTTGTTTCAACTACGAAATTAAAGAGGTTACCACAACAAGATTTAATTGTAATTGCTGTTAAGTACGGTCAATTACAAGAGCTTTACGGACAATTATCTGCGTTACCAAGTACAGTTTCGTTGTTGTTTATGCAAAATGGTTTAGCGCATTACGACGAAGCGCTGCGTTTGCCACAAAAAAATATTGCTTTTTGCTCCGTGTCATTTGGTGCTCAAATGATAGATCAGTCAACCGTGCAACATAGAGGTGTAGGTGTTTGTAAAATTTCGGTAGAGCGAGGGAACAGTGGTGCATTTAACGATTTGTTGCAATTGAAAAATTCCTTATTTCCAGTTGAATTGGTTGCTAATGCTGAACAAATGTTATTTGAAAAAGCGGTATTTAACTGCTTAATCAATCCATTAACGGCTATATTGCAAGTGAGGAATGGAGAGTTAGTAACGAATAAGCAAGCGTTTTTATTAATGCAAACTATCTATCAAGAACTCACGGAAGCTTTTGAAGGCATAGAACAAGCCATACCTTTTTTAAAGGTAATAGAGTTATGTGAAAAAACAGCAAGTAATACATCATCTATGCTAGCGGATCGGATACATGGGAGAAAAAGTGAAATTGACACGATTGTAGGAGTAATACTAGAAAAAGCTCTAGCAAATGGTCATGGTTTGCCTACTTTACGCACTTTATATCACCAAGTACTTGCGATAGAGGAGAGCGGTGAAAGACGTTGAAAGATTTTTTACATATAATTATAAGTATCATTATTTTTTGTCCAATCCTCCTTTTTGTAATTGTCTATTTAATTAGTCGAAAGGTTAAAATACGAGGCACTCATGCTTTTGGAGTGGCATCGGACTTGACAACATTGTGTTTGTTTTTTTCAGTACCACTGGCAATTGGTGTACTATGGAGTGTCAATGTTAGTGCGTTGTTAGTAACATTGGCGATAATGATGGCGATGATTTTTACATATATTGATTGGCGAACGAAAAAAGAAATTGAAGTAAAATCGCTACTTAAGAAAATTTGGCGTTTTCAATTTTTAGTGTTAAGTACGGCGTATATTGTTATTTGTATAGTAGGCGTTATTCAATCTGTTATAGAATATTTACAGGCTGTCTAAGCATTTTCTTTTCATGTTGAAGCCATAAGCGTTAAAATAAAAGCATTAAATATTGTTTTTTATTAATAACTCTATATGTGCAAAAAATTAAATAAAATTCCAATGTACGACAACGTTTGAGTATCTGACAAAAATCGTATTATGTTTTTCTGAATCTTGGAATGTTCTGTCTAAGGATATCAGTAAAGGGATTTATTTTATTTCAAGTTTGCTTATGAAGAGTAAGAAGATGATTTAGTGAGTAGAGGAGTTTGTGTTAAATGAAACTGGAGTCAATCCAAGTACCCATAAAAAATCGTTTGCTAGCAGATTATTGGTCGTCGAATACTGCGATCCATGAGTTTTTTGAATACGAATATAACGATAAATCTTTTGAAAAACGAGCGCAATATTTAGATCAGCATGCATATGATCAAAAAGAATTAACAGCCATCATACGTCAATTTATGGAGCCGCTCGGTTTATCAAAGAAAGCGAATGAACATTTGCAGCAACTAGAGCAAGGAGCTGTTGCGGTTGTCGGTGGGCAACAAGCGGGTATCTTAACTGGCCCTCTTTACTCGGTGCATAAGGCGATTTCGGTCATTGCATTAGCGAAAGAGCAAAGTGTAAAACTTCAGCGACCGGTTGTTCCTGTTTTTTGGATAGCTGGTGAAGATCATGATTTAGAGGAAATTAACCATACGTATACAGTACGTGGTGAAGATATTAAAAAACGTGTTTACGGTGAACGTTCAAGACGTAAAACAATGGCTTCTGAAACAAGTATAAACAAAGAGTCTATGACACAACTAATAAATACGATTGCGAAGGATATGGGCGAAACAGCATTCACTGAAATGCTAATGAAACAATTAGTGGATATTCTTAATAAGAGTGAAACGTTTACGGAATTCTTTGCGCAACTTATGAACCATTTGTTTAAAGATGAAGGTTTATTAATGATTGATGCAGCAGACTTTAAATTCCGCCAATATGAGCGTGAGAATTTTACCCGTATCATTCATAAAAATGAAGAAATTGCTAGAGTGGTGACAGAAAAAGAAGCGGAGCTTGAGCGTGCAGGTTATGGCAATCCTATTTTGGCAACAAACGAAGCGGCCAATTTATTCTATGTAGAGGATGGGGAACGTCATCTTTTAGAAAGAAAAAATCAGCAATTTGTCAATCTAGCTGCAAATATCAAGCTATCTCGTGAAGAGGTTTTAAGAATTGCTGAAAAACATCCTGAGCAGTTAAGTAATAACGTTGTGACGCGTCCGCTAATGCAGGAAATGACATTGCCTGTGCTTGCGTTTGTTGGTGGACCAGGGGAGCTTGCATACTGGGCGACATTGAAGGATGCATTTGCGATATTAGGCTTACAAATGCCTATTTTTGCTCCACGTCTTCATATCACGATTGTCACACGTCATGTAGAACAACTGTTACGTGAATATCGTTTAAATGTTGCTGATGTTTGGGATGGGAAAGCGTTACAGCTTAAAGAACAGTTTATTGATGAAATACAGGATACTGAAGCGAAACGACAAATTCAGGTGATGCAACAAGAGCTTTTAGAAAAGTATGGTGCCCTTCAACTTTATTTAGAAGAACAACATCTATTACTAGATAAAATTCTTGTGAAAAATAAAGAGAATCACCTAAAGCAATTTGAGTATTTACAGCAAAAGGTTAAACAAACTGTTCTTAACAAGCACGAAACGTCAATCCGAAAATTTATGACGATACAAAATGAGTTGTATCCAAATGAAGGATTCCAGGAAAGAACTTATAATCCTTATCAATATTTCAATGAGTTTGGACCTATGCTAATTACTGAAATGCTAAAACAAAATTATAGCATTGGCAATCACCACTATATAATTTATTTATAATCCCAATGTTTGTAACTTTATAACTAATTAACAATTTAATACAATGTTGATTTGATGAACAATGACGACATAAATAGTAAATAGAGAGCTATCCTACTAAGGATAGCTCTTTTTTTATGTAATTTAGCATGGATTCAATATTTCGTTAAAGGTCTATTCACACATTGAGTGTTAAAATGTCAAGTTTTTTTTAAAAAAAGTGGAGGAAAGTGGGGCGATGTGGTACATTATTTAATAAAGTGGGGTGAATAGCATGTTCATGGGAGAATATCAACACTCTGTTGATGCGAAAGGACGATTAATCGTGCCCGCGAAATTTCGTGAAGCCTTAGGTGAAACATTTGTTGTGACACGCGGACTTGATAATTGTTTATTTGGCTATCCTATGGATGAATGGCGAAAACTCGAAGAAAAATTAAAGGGATTACCGATGACCAAAAAGGATACACGTGCTTTTGCAAGGTTTTTCTTTTCTGGGGCAACGGAAGTAGAGATAGACAAGCAGGGGCGCATAAATATTCCTTCAACTCTTATGCAGCATGCACATCTTGTGAAAGAATGTATCGTGTTAGGAGTTTCGAATCGAATTGAAATATGGGCGAAAGATGCTTGGGAAACTTACTTTAGTGAGTCGGAACAATCCTTTAATGAAATTGCAGAAAATATGATTGGCTTTGATTTTTAACTTTTTTTAGACACTTAAGTGTCAACTGTATGAAGTTAAGGCCTGAGGGGAGCAAGTGGTATGTTCGATCATACAACCGTGCTATTAAAAGAAACAGTTGATGGGTTGAACATCGATCCTGATGGTGTGTATGTGGACTGTACTCTAGGTGGGGCAGGACACAGTGAATATTTAGTACAACAATTATCTGAAAAAGGGCGTTTAATTTGCTTCGATCAAGATACGACAGCTATTAACAATGCAAAAATTCGATTGGCGCCATATATTGAGCGTGTGACATTTGTCCATTCGAATTTCCGCTATTTAAAAGAAGAGCTATTAGCGCTTGGTATTGAGCAAGTAGATGGCATTTTATATGATTTAGGCGTATCTTCACCACAGCTAGATACACCAGAACGTGGCTTTAGTTATCACCATGATGCACCTCTAGATATGCGCATGGATCAAACGGCAACACTTACAGCATTTCATGTTGTGAATGAATGGGCATATGAAGATTTAGTACGTATATTTTTCCGTTATGGAGAAGAGAAGTTTTCCAAGCAAGTTGCTCGTAAAATCGAAGAGGCACGTAAGGTGGCACCGATTGAAACAACCGGCCAACTTGTAGAACTTATTAAAGAGGGTATTCCAGCAGCGGCTCGCCGTAAAGGTGGACATCCAGCGAAGCGCATATTCCAAGCAATACGAATTGCTGTTAACGATGAGCTAGGCGCGGCAGAGGATTCATTAGTCGATGCGATTGATATGATAAACGTAGGTGGACGCATAAGTGTCATTACGTTCCATTCATTGGAGGACCGCCTATGCAAGACTATTTTTAAAGAAGCGTCATCATTACCGGAATTACCACCGAATTTACCTGTGATTCCTAATCACATGAAGCCAACTTTAAAGCTTATCTCGAGAAAGCCGATTCTTCCATCAGATGAAGAATTAGCAGTAAACAATCGTGCTCGTTCAGCAAAGCTTAGAGTGGTGGAGAAAATTAACGACAAAGGGCGTGAGTAAATGGCAGCAGTTCGTGTAAGGCAGCACCAGCAACAACAAGTGCAACAACCGATAACACCCCCTAGTCCACAACCCACTATCATACGTCGTAAAAAAACGAACCAGAAGTTTGAAAGAACAATGCTAATTGTTTTAGTTAGCATTGTTGCTGTATTATCGGTACTAGTTTTGAATAAACAAGCAGCAGTTCAAACGACAAGCATGGACATTCAAAAAATCGAAACTGAAGCAGAAGAGATTACTAAACAGAATGTTGACTTGACAGTTCGTGTAAGTGAACTTTCTACATACGAAAAATTATCGAAAAAAGCTAAAGAACTCGGTTTAACTCAAAATGAGAAAAATGTAAAGGTAGTGCCGGGAGAATGAAAAAAAAGAGATTTCGATTCCAATGGGGAGCCTTTCTATTATTAATTTTTTATGGAGGGCTCTTTTTTCTATTGTTCTCAAGAATGTTTATGTTACAGGCGACAGGTGAAGTGGAAGGACAAGAGCTTGCGGCAAGAGCAGCTGCGAAATATAGCAAAGAAAGTGCAATAACAGCAAGCCGTGGGAAAATTTACGATACAAATGGACAAGTCATTGCTGAGGATACACTTAGTTATCGACTAATCACAGTCGTCAATGAAAAAGCCACAACGGATGCAAAAAAACCTCGACATGTAGTAAATGCTGAAAAAACTGCAAAAATATTAGCAGAATATATTCCAATGGATGAAGATAAAATCTATAAGCAGCTTACTAGAGTAAATGATAAGGGCGAAAAGCCTTATCAAGTTGAATTTGGAAGTGCGGGTCGTGGAATAAGTCATGAGACTATGACTAAAATCAAAGCAGAGAAATTACCAGGGGTTTTATTTGTAAACGATTTAAAACGTTATTATCCAAATGGTATATTCGCCTCGCACTTAATTGGTTTTGCACTAAAAGAGGAAAATAAGGATGGTACGTTCACGACAAAAGGAAAAATGGGTCTTGAGCTTACTTATAACAAAGAACTAACCGGTAAAGACGGTAAGGTTGAATATGAGACAGATGCTTTCAGTTATTTATTGCCTAATAGTGAAAAAATGGTGACACCTGCGAAAGATGGTGATGACATTTATTTAACACTAAATAAAACAATTCAAAGCTTTTTAGAGGAAGCGATGACAGAGGTTGAAAAGGAATATAACCCAGAATCGATGACAGCTATTGTGGCAGATCCGAAAACTGGTAGAATCCTAGCGATGTCTCAGCGACCTACGTTTAATCCTGATACGCGCGAAGGCGATAATATGAAATGGCTAAATGAGGCTATTGAAGAGACGATTGAACCAGGTTCAACAATGAAAACGTTCACGCTCGCTTCGGCTATTGATACAGGGGTTTGGACTCCAAATGCATGGTATATGTCAGGTCAATACAGAGTTCTTGATCAAGTAATTAAAGACCATAATAATGGGCGAGGTTGGGGTCCGATTACTTATTTAGAAGGATTCCAACGTTCATCCAATACTGCAATGGCACATTTATTAAAGCTTATTGGTGAGGATGTCTTCTTTGACTATCTAGATCGATTTGGGTTTGGTAAAAAAACAGGCATTGATTTACCAAATGAAGCGACAGGTACACTTTTATCGAATTATCCAGTAGAACGAGTGACAACAACGTTCGGTCAAGGTTCTACAGTAACCCCGATTCAGTTAATTCAAGCATTAACAGCGATTGCAAATGAAGGGAAAATGATGCAACCGTATGTAATAGATCGTATCGTTGATCCTTCTACAGGAAAGACGATTAATAAGCATGAGCCGGTTGTTAAGGGACAACCAATTTCAGCCGATACAGCGAAGCAAGTAAAAGAAATTCTTGCGTCTACTTTAACAGCTAAGGATGGTACTGCGAAGGATTTTATCCTAAATGATTATGAAGTAGCAGGGAAAACAGGTACTGCCCAAATTCCACTAGGAAATGGTAGGTATTCATGGGGAGCAAATGAATTTCTTTATTCTTTTTTAGGGATGGCTCCAGCAGATAATCCTCAGCTCATTATGTATGTCTCAGTGAAAAGACCAAAGTTAAAGGGTAATGAACTTGGGTCTGTACCAGTTTCAAAAATATTTAATCCTGTTATGTTAAATAGTTTAAAGTATTTAAACGTTAATCCTGAAGATGTAAAGCATGTTGACGATACATCAATACAAGATTACACAGGTCAAAGTGCTGAGGCTATACAAGTAGAGCTTGCGAATGATGGTATACAGCCAGTGATTGTTGGTAGTGGCGGTAAAATTATTGACCAATATCCAAAAGGTCCTCAAAAACTCGTTAAAGGTAACTTCGTGTTTTTAAAGACAGAGGGTGATGTAACACTGCCGGACTTCACAAATTGGTCGTTACGTAATGTACTTGCTTTTAAGTCAATGGCAAATTTAGAAATTGAAGTTGTAGGAGAAGGCTTTGTAGCTAGTCAAAGTGTCTCGGCAGGTACCGTGATTTCAGATAGTTCACCAATTGTCGTGAAGCTTAAAACACCAGCTGAAAGCTTTAAGCAAGATGTAGAGACCCCACCCGAGGGTGAAACAACTGAATAAAAGCCCACTTTATTTCATACGTTGTAAAAAACAAGGTGTGATGTCGAATGAAGTGGATTTCTATCCATTCCAAAAAGCGATTGCGTATTTTATACGTATTGTTTATGTTTGTAGCTGTTGCGATTATTGTTAGGCTTGTCTTCTTGCAAGTATTAGATCAAAAAGACCTGACTAAGAAAGCCGAAGAGAATTGGGACCGAGAAATTCCTTTTGCCAATGAGCGAGGGCACATTACTGACCGTAAGGGGAAAAATATTGTCACAAATAAGCTTGCGCCAACTTTATATTTTATGCCTTCGCAAAGTAAAGATATTGAAGGCGCAGCGGCGAAAATTGCTCAAGTTTTGGAAGTGGATGAACAAAAGCTTTTGGAAAAAATGAAGAAAAAAGCATACTTAGTAAAGCTGGCACCTGAAGGAAAAAATATTCCCTATGAAAAAGCAGTGGAGTTACAAGGTATGCAAATTGAGGGATTATATAGTGGTGTCGATTATTCAAGGGATTATCCATACGGTACCCTACTCTCTCGTTTTTTAGGTTTCACGGGCTATGATTCACAAGGTTTAGCGGGGATTGAATATGAATACGAAAAGCTGTTACAGGCTAATTCTTCGGCAATACGGATCTTTACAGATG
Organism: Lysinibacillus xylanilyticus; assembly: GCF_001183605.1. GTDB lineage: Bacteria > Bacillota > Bacilli > Bacillales_A > Planococcaceae > Lysinibacillus > Lysinibacillus xylanilyticus. The sequence continues at coordinate 584,986 of NZ_LFXJ01000010.1, forward strand.
CGAAAGGGAATAATTTACCGAACGTAAAGAGTGCCTGGAAGGCTGGTGAAGATGGTGCAACGGTTGAGCTAACGATAGATGTAGATGTACAACAGGTCGTTGAACGTGAATTGTCACAGGCTATGGAACGTTATGATGCTGACCAAGCAATGGCGATTGCCATGAATCCAAACAATGGCGAAATCTTAGCGTTAGCCTCATTTCCTACCTTCAATCCAGCAGAATATCAAACGGTAGAGCCTGCTATTTACGATCGGAATTTACCAGTTTGGATGACGTATGAGCCCGGGTCAACGTTCAAAATTATAACTCTTAGTGCTGCTTTAGAAGAAAATGTAGTTGATTTAGAGAAGGATACTTTTTATGATCCAGGCTATTCAATGGTTGCTGGAGCAAGGTTGCGTTGTTGGAAGCGTGAAGGTCATGGCTCTGAAACCTTCCTTGAAGTTGTAGAAAATTCTTGTAACCCAGGCTTTATTGAATTAGGTCAGCGAATAGGTAATGAAAAACTACTCCAGTATATTAAAGATTTTGGTTTTGGTAAAAAAACAGGGTCTAATATCGCTGGCGAAGCTTCTGGGATTTTATTTTCCAAAGATTCTTTTGGACCTGTTGAGCAGGCCACAACTTCATTTGGCCAAGGTGTTGCCGTTACACCAATTCAACAAGTGCAAGCAGTAGCCGCAGCAGTAAATGGGGGCAAGCTTTATACGCCATATGTTGTGAAGAAAATTCTTAATCCTAATTCTGGAGAAGTTATAGAAGAGACTAAACCGGAAGTTAAAAAACAGGTTATTCGTGAGGAGACGTCTGCAAAGGTTCGAGGTGCATTAGAATCTGTTGTAGCGAAAGGCTCAGGGCGTCAAGCTTATCGAGATGGATTACGAATCGGCGGCAAAACAGGTACAGCACAAAAGGTGGAGAATGGCCGTTATAAAGAAGGCGAATATATCGTATCGTTTATTGGCTTTGCACCTGCGGATAATCCGCAAATTGTCGTTTATGTAGCAGTAGATAACCCGAAAAAGGCAACGCAGTTTGGCGGTGTGGTAGCAGCTCCAATCGTTGGTCAAATTATTGAAGATGTTGCACCTTTTGTTGGCATTGAAAAATCGAAGGAACAGCTTGAAAAGGATTATCGTTGGGGTGACCCAATCACTGTGAAGGTACCAAGTTTTATTGGTCAAACGAAGGATGATATTGCCAAGCAACAATATCCATTCCGTATTGAATGGCATGGAGAAGGAACTAAAATTGGCAATCAACTGCCTGAAGTGGATAGTGTTATCAAACAAGATGGCACCATTCATCTTTATTTAAAGAACTAATATAACTTTACCTTTAAAAAATGGGAAAGAACCACTATTATTATGAAGGGTAGTAATAAATACATGAAAGTTTGTGCTTTTTTCTTTAAGAAGAAAGTGAAACAAGATTTAAAGGAGATTTTTCAATGAAACTCGCAACAACGCTTACCATTTTAGCTATTGCTTTTATAGTAACAGTTATCCTGGCACCAATTTGTATTCCACTTCTTCGCCGATTAAAGTTCGGTCAAAGTATTCGTGAAGAGGGACCACAATCCCATATGAAAAAAGCTGGTACACCAACAATGGGTGGCATTATTTTCTTACTTGCCATTATCCTCACTACTGTTGGTGTAGGTAGCTTTTTAGATTTATTTACAACACAAACCGTCGTACTGTTATTGGTATTAGTAGGGTTTGGGTTAATCGGCTTGTTAGATGATAGCTTAAAGGTTGTTTTTAAACGTAATTTAGGACTAACATCACTTCAAAAGCTTATCGGTCAAATTGTCATTGCAGTCTTGGCTTATTTCTTATTACATGTAGGATCTTTTGATACAACTCTTGCTATACCATTTACAGATTGGACGATTGAACTTGGTAATTTCTATATAGCCTTTTTAATTTTCTGGTTAGTTGGCTTCTCGAATGCAGTGAATTTAACAGATGGACTAGATGGGCTTGTGGCAGGTACTGCATCTATTGCCTTTGCTGCATTCGGTGTTATTGCTCTGTTCCAAGATCAATCTGATATCGCCTTATTTACATTTGCGGTAACAGGTGCATTATTAGGATTTTTACTTTTTAATGCGAATCCTGCAAAGGTATTTATGGGAGATACGGGTTCGCTAGCATTAGGTGGAGCTTTAGCCATGGTCTCTGTTTTAGTAAAAGCAGAATTCCTACTGTTATTAATTGGATTGGTTTTTGTTATTGAGACATTATCCGTTATTTTACAAGTAGGTAGCTTCAAACTTCGTAAAAAACGTATTTTTAAAATGAGTCCTATACATCATCATTTTGAATTATCAGGTTGGTCAGAATGGAAGGTAGTACTTGTCTTTTGGTCAACTGCTTTAGCAGTAGCATTGATTGCAGTTTTATCGGAGGCGTTCTTATGAGAAACATTTCAGATTTACAACATAAAAAAGTCCTTGTTTTAGGTTTAGCTAAAAGTGGAGTGGCTGCAGCTGAGATTTTACATGAGCTTGGCGCCTTTGTGACGGTCAATGATTCCAAACCATTTGATGAAAGCCCAGATGCGCAAGGTCTATTGCAAAAGGGAATTACAGTTATTTGTGGCCGTCACCCAGAGGATTTACTAGATGAAGGCTTTGAATTAGTGGTGAAAAATCCAGGGATTCCTTATAGCAACAAAATAGTAGCAGATGCAATAAGCCGTGGAATCCCTGTATGGACAGAAATTGAGCTTGCCTATTTAATTAGTGAAGCTCCATTTATCGGTATTACGGGGTCAAATGGTAAAACAACTACGACAACAGTGATTTTCGACATGCTGAATAACGGTGGTTTAAAACCGTTAATTGCAGGGAATATAGGAACAGTTGCATGTGGTGTTGCAAAAGAGGCACAAAAGGATAATGTAATTGTTACAGAGTTATCTTCTTTCCAATTAATGGGTACGGAAACTTTTAAGCCGAAAATTGCTATATTAACAAATCTTTATGATGCGCATCTTGACTATCATGGAACATTTGACAACTATGCAGAGGCAAAGTTTGGTGTTACACGTAATCAAGATGAAAGCGATTATTTTATTTATAACGCTGATCAGCCGATTGTTGTTGGCTATGCAACAAAATCAAAGGCTAAAAAGGTACCATTTAGTTCTAAGGGACGTACGGATGAAGGAATTAGTGCTGATGAAACAACAATTTACTGGCAAGGTGAGCCGTATCTAGATCGAGCAAATATCGCTTTGCCTGGTAAACATAACTTAGAAAATATTTTAGCAGCTGTCGCAGCTTGTATTTTAGTCGGCTGTGACAAAGCTAAAATGGAAGAAGTTTTAGCGGAATTTGGGGGAGTTCGTCACCGTACTCAGTTCGTGCGTGAATGGAACGGACGCAAGATTTACAATGACTCAAAAGCAACAAACTGCTTAGCTACAAAAAGTGCTTTAGATGCATTCCAAGCACCTGTTATTTTACTTGCAGGTGGTTTAGATCGAGGACATTCGTTTGAAGAATTACGTCCATGTATGGGCCATGTAAAAGGTGTTGTTGCCTTTGGAGAAACAGGACTACGCTTTGTAGAATTTGCGAAATCGTGTGGAGTACAACAAACTGTCATTGCCCAAAATGTTGAGGATGCAGTACATTATGCGGCGCCGATGTCGGCAGAAGGCGATGTTATTCTATTATCTCCAGCATGTGCAAGCTGGGATCAATATGACAGCTTTGAAATACGAGGCGATGTTTTTATTGATGCTGTAATGAAGCTGTAATGAGCCTGTAACTATTTTAGAATATACTTGACTTGGAAGGATGGCAATACTGAGAGGGAAAGAAAGCTATTTATTGCTCGTCACAACATTGACGCTTTCTATAATCGGCATTATTTTCGTCTATTCTGCAGGTACCTATTGGAGTGCCGTTCATTATAGTGGAAAAATGCCGTTTTATATAAAGCAAAGTTTATACTTTGCCGTAGCCATTGTAGTGTTTTTAATCACTATTCGATTAAATATTTTGAAAGAGCAGTCCTTTTGGAAAATGGCCTATATATTTTCGTTAATTTTACTAGTCCTTGTACTTATACCAGGAATTGGACTTGTACGAAATGGTTCTCAAAGTTGGATTGGCGTAGGTCCTTTAACAATTCAGCCAGCAGAGCTAACGAAAATTACAGTCATTGTATATATGAGCCATATTTTAGCGCAGCATAAAACAGGTACGTCGATTATTAATTGGCGTCATGGTTTGATCTTATTATTGCCTGTTGTACTTATTATGCTACAGCCTGATTTTGGTTCAGTTTTTATTCTAGTTGTTTCTGTGTTTTTATTGTTTTTTGTGGCAGGGTATCCTTTAAAGCTTTATGCGGTGTTTATGATTGCTGGGATTGCCGGGTTAGTAGGCTTGATTATCACAGCGCCATACCGACTAAAGCGGATTGAGGCATTTATTGATCCGTGGGTTGATCCTTTAGGTAGTGGGTTTCAGGCTGTGCAATCGTTAATGGCTATTGGCCCTGCTGGGATTTTCGGGCATGGTTTTGGACAAAGTAGGCAAAAGTTTTTATATTTACCTGAACCACAAAATGACTTTATTTACGCAATAATTCTTGAAGAGGTTGGATTGCTTGGTGGACTTGTTATTTTAGCACTTTTCGTACTGGCGATTTATGCAGGCTATAAATTTGCAGTGCGGGCTAAAACGAGAACATCTTATTACGCAATCATTGGACTCGTAACAATGCTGACTGTACAAGCGTTTCTAAATATAGCAGTAGTAATTGGCTTAGTTCCTGTAACAGGTGTCACATTACCTTTTATCAGCTATGGAGGAACATCTTTAGTAACAATGTGGCTAATAGTAGGTATTATTTATCAATTAGCGAAATAAATATAAAGGAGGAGTACTTTTTTGGAGAAAGTAATCGACATAGAAGATCGCATACCTACGCTAAAAAAGCGACGAAAAAAGCGTACAAATCGGAAATTTATAGTGCTAATATTACTTTTCTTTATCGTGTTAGCAGTACTCCTTTATTTTCAATCTCCTTACAGTAAAATCAACAACATAACAGTCAACGGTGCTCGATTAGCAGAAGAACAATATTATTTGAAGGCAAGTACTCTTGCAACTGGAAAGTCGATGTGGGGATTTAAATCAGATGAAGTAGAGAAATTATTACTAAAGGATAAATGGGTGAAAGAAGCACATGTTAAACGTAATTGGCTTCAAGGCGTGACAATAGAAATTGAAGAATGGAAAAAAGTTGCGTACTTAGCTGGTGACGGTACTTATTATCCATTGCTTGAAAATGGCAAGCGCTTTGAACAAGCTGGGGATGATATCCCGATTGATGCACCTGTATTTATCGGCATAACTGGCGAAAAGACAATTAAGAAGCTTGTTAAGCAATTGGCACAATTAAACCCAGAAGTATTAGCATTAATTTCTCAAATCAATACAAACAGTAATGAGACAAATCCTAATGCAATCAGGCTCTATATGAACGACGGCTATGAAGTTCGGGCTGTTATTCAAACCTTAGCCGAGAAGCTAAATCATTACCCCTCACTTGTAGCACAAATTCCAAATTTGGAGAAGGGGGTTATCGATTTAGAGGTCGGTTCGTATTATCGTCCTTTCAATAATGAGTACAACCAAGCAAATATTGATTTAGATCAAGATGCGGCCAACCAGGAAGTGAAAAATGATGAACAAAAAGAATAGCAAAGAAAATTTTCTTTCAAGAAAACAATTTCAGTTGCTTATTGTTTGTGTGACTATGGGGTTTATCATTGGCTATTCCTACAACCAGGCAAAAGATAATCGAGATGCAGGTTCGACTAATAAAGAGCTTTTAGAGCAAGAGGATTCTTATCGTGAGGAGTTAATTGCGCAGCAAGAGCGCAATAAAGAATTATCAGAAGAGGCAAATGCTTTGCAAGAAAAAATTCGCAAGTATGAAAAATCATTTGTCGCTAGCAAAAAGGATTATACAAAGCTTGTTGAAGAGGCAGAGGATTTACGCTTATTGTTAGGGGATTTAAATGCAGAAGGAAAAGGGATACGTATTACCCTTCAAGATGGTGATTACAATCCAAAATCCGCTAATCCTAATGATTATATTGTGCATGAAAGCCATATTTTCAAATTACTCAATGAGCTTAAAATTTCTGGTGCGCAAGCAATTGCTATTAATGGTCAACGTGTTTTGGCGAATTCTTATATACGCTGTAATGGACCAGTCATCACTATTGATGGTAAGCAACATCCAGCTCCATTCGTCGTCGAAGCTGTAGGAGATTCAGCAACATTAATAGCTGCCTTAAACTTAAATGGTGGCGTTGTGGATCAATTATTAAACGACAATATTGTTGTATCATTAGAAGAAGATCAAAAGCTTACAATGCCAAAAGCAAAAGTAGAAAGTTAAACGATTTCTTGTTAATATTTACAGATTAAATTTGGTTATAGCCTCTAGGTAGCTTATAGATATTAGCATATATTTAAAGCGTAAATCTGTGAGGGGTTACGATACGTCTAGGAGGGGCTATTTTGAAAAAAAATATGTTTACCCGAATAACGATCGTGCTATTTATTATCGGTTTGATGATAGCGGTACAATACAATACCATAAAGCAACCAGCTGAGCGAGATACACGAGATATTTGGGCCATAAGAGAGGAATTAGCAGAAGAGAAGCAAAGGCATTCCACATTATTAGCAGAAATTCGCTCACTTAATGAAGTAGTGGGTCGCTATGAGCAATCTGAGAAAGCAAATTTACAGTCAGCATTAAATGAAACGCTGAATCGTTTAAAACTACAGGCCGGGCTATCGGAAGTTACAGGTCCAGGAGTTATACTTCGAGTTGAACCAGCACCTGAATTAGTTGAAATGGGGTATGAAATCAAAGAAATTTCGCCTGATTTACTAACCCAATTACTAAATGCTTTGTTTAAAAACAATGCAGCGAGTGTCTCTTTAGATGGAAATCGCGTAGTTCAGACGACAGCTATTCGAGACATAAATGGAAAGACTACAGTGAACAGTGTACCACTGTCCTCACCACCCTTTGAAATTTATGTTGGGACAAGCTCTTATAAAGAAGCTCAAAAAATGTACAACTCGTTACAAGCATCTACATTTATCGATTCCTTTTATTTGGATAACTTTAATTTAATAATAGAGGAACCAACTGAGCATTTAACAATCCCAGCATTTGATCAGCCATTGACGAATGATTATTTAACAGAGGTGGAAAAAGGAGAATAATATATGTGGCTACCATTTTTAGGTTTGGTATTTGGACTTGCCCTTGGCTTGTTAACAAATATACAAATACCCTCTATATATGAAAATTATCTGTCAATAGCTGTTTTAGCAGCTTTAGATACATTATTTGGCGGAATTCGTGCTCAATTACAGCAAGTATATGACGATAAAGTATTTGTCTCAGGATTCTTTTTTAATATAGCTTTGGCAGCAGGTTTAGCCTTTTTAGGTGTGTATTTAGGGATAGATTTGTATTTAGCTGCCATTTTCGCCTTCGGAGTACGTTTGTTCCAAAATATAGCAATAATTAGGCGTATTCTACTAACTCGGTTAGATGAGAAACGTCACGAAAGGAACAAAAATTCCATAGAATGAGAGAAAAATTGGGCAAAATACTCGATTTGCTTAGACATTATGCCGAATTTACAATAGAATGAGAATAAGAGCATTTTTCAAGGAGGTGCAGCTAATTGAATCAGCAAGATTTATATATTTCTCTTGATATAGGATCATCCTCTATCAAGGTATTAATAGGTGAAATGAGCGACGGCCAATTACATGTAATTGGAGTCGGAAATGTAAAATCGAATGGAGTTCGAAAAGGTGCAATTGTTGATATTGATGCAACAGTTCAATCGATTCGAAAAGCAATAGATCAAGCTGAACGAATGACAGGATATCAAATTAATGAAGTCGTTTTAGGTGTTCCTGCTAACCAGACGATGTTACAGCTAGTTAAAGGTGTTGTCGCTGTAAACAGTGAAAATAGAGAAATTACAGATGATGATTTAGATAGAGTGGTAGAATCTGCACAAGTCATGTCAATACCACCTGAACGTGAACTAGTAAATATTATTCCAAGACAATTTATTGTGGATAATTTAGATGAAATCAAAGATCCACGAGGTATGATTGGTATTCGTTTAGAAATGGATGCCACAATGATTACAACTTCCAAAACACTTTTACACAATGTTTTACGCTGTGTAGAACGTGCAGGTCTAAGTATTCGAGAAATCTATTTACAACCATTAGCAGCAGGTTTTTTTGCATTAACAGAGGATGAAAAAAACCAAGGTACCGCTTTCATCGATTTAGGAGGCGGTTCAACTACTATCACAGTATTCGAAGAGGGAATGCTAACACATACGGGTGTCATTCCAGTTGGTGGCGATCATATCACTAAAGATATTTCAATCGTTTTAAAAACACCAACAGAACAGGCAGAACAAATTAAACATCAATTTGGACATGCCTTTTATGATGACGCATCAGATGATGAAATCTTCGAAGTACCGGTTGTAGGGACAGATTCAACAGATCAATACAGCCAGCGCTTTATATCAGAAATAATTGGCGCCCGTTTGGAAGAATTATTTGAGTTAGTCATCGACGAGTTAGCCCGTCTAGGTGTTAGAGATTTACCAGGCGGTGTTGTTTTGACAGGAGGCGTTGCAAAGCTTGAGGGTATTGCTCAACTGGCACGCCAGATTTTGCAAACACGTGTTAGAATATATACACCTGACTATATTGGCGTTAGAGAGCCTTCATTTACGACGGCAGTTGGACTTATTCGTTACGCCTATTTAGAAGATGATTTTTATGGAAAAAGCACTAATACGCAGCCTATTGAATATGCAGTTGTAGGATCTCCTACAGCTTCACCTAAAAAGCAAGAATATGCGGCACCTTCAGAATCAAAAGGAAGCGTAATCGGAAGAGCAAAAAAATTATTTGATAAATTTTTTGATTAACTTGAATGCGTAATGAATGATACAGAGTCGAGTTACCGTGGGAGGAAAAAGAAATGTTAGAATTTGATACAAGTGTTGATCAACTTGCAGTAATAAAAGTCATTGGTGTTGGTGGCGGCGGTAACAACGCTGTCAATCGAATGATAGAACATGGTGTACAAGGTGTTGACTTTATCGCAGTAAACACAGATGCACAGGCGCTAAATTTATCGAAAGCAGAAATAAAGCTACAAATTGGTACAAAACTTACACGTGGATTAGGTGCAGGTGCAAATCCTGAAGTAGGGAAAAAAGCTGCAGAAGAGAGCCGTGAACAATTAGAAGAGGTTCTACGTGGTGCAGATATGGTATTCGTTACAGCTGGAATGGGCGGAGGCACTGGTACTGGTGCAGCACCAGTAATCGCGCAAATTGCTCGTGATTTAGGAGCTCTTACAGTCGGTGTTGTAACGCGTCCATTTACGTTTGAAGGTCGCAAACGACAAACACAAGCTATCGGTGGTATTGGTGGCATGAAGGAGTCTGTTGATACTTTAATCGTCATTCCGAACGACAAGCTATTACAAATTGTCGATAAATCTACGCCAATGCTAGAGGCATTCCGTGAAGCAGATAATGTTTTACGACAAGGTGTACAAGGTATTTCAGATTTAATTGCAACGCCAGGTCTTATTAACTTAGACTTTGCAGACGTAAAAACAATTATGTCTAACAAAGGTTCAGCGTTAATGGGTATCGGTATTGCTACAGGTGAAAACCGTGCAGCAGAAGCAGCTAAGAAAGCTATTTCAAGTCCTTTACTTGAATCATCTATTGATGGCGCTAAAGGTGTCCTCATGAATATTACTGGTGGCTCAAACCTTAGCCTATTTGAAGTACAAGAGGCTGCAGATATTGTAGCATCAGCTTCAGATGAAGAAGTAAATATGATTTTCGGTTCTGTTATTAACGAAAATCTAAAAGATGAAATTATTGTTACAGTAATTGCGACTGGTTTCTCAGAGGAAGCTATACAGCAACAGCGTAATACTACACGACCGACGTTAAATACAAATAGACAAGCTGCACAGCAACAGCAAGCTCCGATTCGTGAGCAACGTCAAGATGTGCATGTACAACAAGAACAACCACGTCAAAATCAACAAAATTATGTACAGGATGACATGCTTGAGGTACCAGCATTTTTACGTAACCGTAAAAATCGCGGATAATCAGCATCCAACCTTTTAGAAAGCTCGTATTTTACATTATGTGAAATACGAGCTTTTTATTGTTGTTGAAAAACTATTACTTTATGAATGCTGTAGCGCTTTATATGAGGATGATTTCTGTTCTAAGCTACTCGTTTTTCTTGGGGGCGAGCATCGACCCGATTCCTCCATTGTGTTGTTGTAGTCGCTTCGCTGTCGCACAGAAAATATTTGTTGTCTTTAAGTTAGAGAGTGCCATGCCCGGAAGATACATTCTATGTAATGTTGTTGATTGGAGTGTAGACTGGGCGACTCCTCGGAGATCAGCAATAGAGGAACGAAGGCTAAGAGCATCACATCCTGTGATAACGCCTTGGTGACCAACTTCGCGCCCAGTCGGAACGGAAATCAACCCCTCGTTTTGCTGAAAAGCCATATACTTTATTTAATATGACAGCATAATTTCATTGATTTTCCATTGACTATTTTCAGCGTCTTAAAAATTTATTATGTTCAAATGTGTAAGGAAAAGATGTATTTTGTCAAAACATTTTAATAAAATGATGCGATTGTTTGACAATATTTGTGGGAGTAACATGATAACTTTGTATGTAGGAGGCGGCTGTTATGTATGGAGAATGGCTGGTGCTCATTAATACACTTTTTAATCTAGCGATACTCAAGTTTACAGCAAAAGTAACAGGGGTTTTTGTAAAGAACACGAGATTATTAATGAGTTCTATTTGTAGTAGTTTTGTAGCTGTAATTGGTGGACAAATGCTGTTGACGACGCTACTAAGCTTTATCTTACTAATCGGACTAGCTTTTCGTTTCAAGATTCGAAGCTTTCAAAAGCAAGGACCTATAGTTTTAACAGCAACAATCATTATCGGTGGATTATTAACAGCATTACAACCGTATTTAAAGAATCTTTCCGTTGTCCATTTTATTATTATTTGCCTACTATTAGCTGTTGGTAATCTAGTTGCTTTTTATAAGCAATGGGGATTTGTAAAGCTTGAGCGGTTAAGTGGTCAGTTTGTGTTTGAAACGACATTAAAAATTTTTGATGTAAAGATACCGCTTTCTGCATTTGTAGATACGGGAAATCAAGCGATTGAGCCACTATCAGGAAAACCTGTTCACTTTGTCTCTTATTCAGCATTACGTCCACATTTACCTGCAGCATTTTGCAAATCATTATTAGAATGGCAAGAAACTGATCCGTATAATGTATCCATGTTTTCAGAAGGTTATCAGCGTTACATTCGATTTATTCATGTTAATACAGTACAACAGCAATCGGTTGTATTAGGTTTTCGCTTTGAAGAGTGGCATATCAAAGGGGAGCACTCACAAGTGAAAACGAATGAATATATCGTTTTAACAAAAAAAGCTAAAAATTTTCCACATAGCACAGCAGCAATTTTACATTTTTCAGCGCTTTCAAATAACTCATAGAGGGGGAGAACTATTGCTTCTTAGGCTACTTGCTAGCTTGAAAAAATTTTGGAGTAAGTTTCGGAGTCGTGAAACGTACTATATAGGGGGAAATGATTCATTGCCAGTGCCACTAAGTCGAGAAGAAGAAGTTACAGTCATTGCATCCTTTATGAATGGTGATTTACGAGCTAGAGATACACTAATTGAACGTAATTTACGTCTTGTTGTTTATATTGCTAGACGTTTTGATAATACGGGTACACCGATTGAGGATTTAATAAGTATTGGCTCTATCGGTTTAATAAAGGCGATTGAAACGTTCAATACAGATAAAAATATTAAGCTTGCCACATACGCGTCTCGTTGTATTGAAAATGAGATTTTGATGCATTTACGTAAAACAAGTCGCATGAAGGGTGAAGTTTCATTAGACGAACCATTAAACTCCGATGCTGATGGAAACGAGTTGTTATTGTCTGATATTTTAGGAACTGAAGAGCATATTATTTTAGACAATGTAGAGAAGAAAATTGAGCGTCAACATATGTTTCATGCCATTAATTTACTAGGTGCGCGTGAACGATATATTATGGAATGTCGCTTTGGTCTCAATGGGAAAATTGAAATGACTCAAAAAGAGGTTGCTGATCATTTAGGAATTTCGCAATCATATATTTCCCGATTAGAGAAGAAAATTATTCAAGATTTACGTGAAAATCTGAATCAGCCAATATCTTAGAGAGGGAAATTTACCCTACCTAAAATTGGTCGTAGCTTTTGTGCATATTCTCGTTTCTCTCGGACAAACTGATGTAACGGTTTAGTCAGAGAATAACATCCGGAGGAATCGAATATGCGAACTAAAGTAGATCTTTGCGGCTTAGATACATCGACTTTGCCAATTTTAAAGCACGAGGAAATGAAGGAATTATTCATTCGTTTACAAGCTGGAGAAACTGAGATTAGGGAAGAGCTTGTAATGTGCAATTTAAGGTTAGTGCTTAGTATTGTCGGTAGATTTGCCTACAGGGGTGAGCAGGCAGATGATTTATTTCAGGTAGGCTGCATTGGCCTCATGAAAGCCATTGATCATTTTGATTTGAAGCATAATGTACGATTTTCAACATACGCTGTACCGATGATCATTGGTGAAATTCGTCGCCATCTGCGTGATCATCATGCACTACGCGTTTCTCGTTCTCTAAGAGATATTGCGTATAAGGCGATGCAGGCAAAAGAGCAATGGATAACCGATAATTTACGAGAACCAACGATTGAAGAAATTGCTGAAATGATTGACATGAAAAAGGAAGATGTTTTATTTGCTTTAGATGCCATTCAAGACCCAGTTTCCTTACAGGAACCCATTTATTCGGACGGTGGAGACGCTGTTTATATGATGGACCAATTACGTGATGATGATGTATCGGAAGATCAATGGGTAGCCTACGTGTCAGTAAAGGAAAGTTTGCAAAAGTTAGATGATCGTCAACAAATGATTGTTGCAAAGCGTTTTTATTACGGTGAGACACAAACTGAAATTGCAAAAGAATTGGGGATTTCTCAAGCGCAAATTTCACGTCTAGAAAAAAATGCAATTGAAACAATGCAGAAAGATTATAAGTAAAAAACAATGCGCACCGAATTCTCGGTGCGCATTTTAATTTTGTCAATGAATAAGAAAGTATGTGTGAATCTTTTTTGCTCTTTGGAAGGCGGATGTCGATAAAATTCAGAAGTTGGGTGATAAAACGTGAAAGTTAGTCGATAAAATTCAAAAGTTGGGCGATAATTCCCGGAAGCCTTCTGATAAAACTAAAAATTTGTATGTTATTTTGTTAAAACGGATGTGGCGTGAATCAGTTGATTGGAGTGGAGACTGGGCAACTCCTTGGGAATCAGCGTCACAGATGAGACCCTGGAGCGAGCAGGCAGGGAACGAAGGCTAAAAACATCACATCCTGTGATAACGCCTTTGTGACCAACATCGGTGCTGCTGCCGCTTCGCTTTCGCGCAAAAAACATCTGTTGGCCCAAGCGGCTCATCGGACGCCCCCAGGAAGCTTTGCTCTGTGCGAAAGCGAAGCGTCAGCGACAAGCGCCCAGTCGGAACGGAAATTACCCCTTCGTTGTGCCAAAGAGAGATTCTTTGATCATTTCATTTTCATTTAAACAACAATAAACACATAAATATAAAGAGAAAACATAGTTTGTTGAGATAAAACGATGTTGAGAGTAATTGATTTAGTTAGGGAGGGATAAAATGCGTTTCTCAATGTTACAGCAAAAAGAAGTTATTGAAGCAGGCAATGGACGCTTTTTAGGATTTGTGGTAGATGCAGAGGTATCCAAAGAAACAGGCTATGTAACGGCTTTTATGATTGCAGAGCCTCGTAAATATTTAGGCTTTTTTCGCGGAGAAGAATCTGTTAGGAAAGTGTATATGAAGGATGTACTTGTAGTTGGAAAAGATGTAATTTTAGTGAAAGCATTATCCTAAAGAGCAAAATTTCTATGCATATTAAAAAATTAAGCAATTTTAAGCATTAGTAGGGTAAAATGTACTTTCACATAGGTCAGGCTATTCATTGATAATTCAAGCATTGCTTGTTACAATAAAAGAAACTATTGTTGTAAAGTTGGGAAAAACAGTGACAAAAATCATAACAAATTTAAAGAAAATTAATGATCTTATACAAACAGCAAAAAAACATGCAAATCGTGAAACAGAGAAAGTTCAAATTATTGCAGTGACAAAAGAAGTTTCTGTAGAAAGAACACAAGAAGCAATTGATGCAGGGCTTATGCATTTAGGAGAGAACCGCCCTGAAGGTTTAAATTGTAAAGTTGAGGCGATTCAAGCTGATGTACATTGGCATTATATCGGGTCTTTACAAACTCGTAAGGTAAAACAAGTTATTAACAGTATTGATTATTTACATGCATTAGATCGATTAAGTTTAGCACAAGAAATTGAAAAAAGAGCAGACAAACCTGTCAAATGTTTTGTACAAGTTAATGTCTCAGGCGAAGAAGCAAAACATGGTTTATCGATTGAAGAAGTTCTGCCTTTTATTGAATCATTAAAGGATTTCACAAAAATTCAAGTTGTTGGTTTAATGACGATGGCACCAAATACAGATGAGGATACAATTATTCGCTCTGTTTTTAAGCAATTAAAACAATGTCAACAGCAAATAGCCGAGCAAGGATTCGCGCATGCACCTTGTACCGAGTTATCAATGGGCATGTCTAATGACTTTGAAATTGCGGTAGAAGAAGGGGCTACATTTGTTCGAGTTGGAACGGCTCTTGTTGGAAATGAAAGAGGGGAACAGGATGAGCATGAAAAATAAAATTAAAAATTTCTTTTATCTTGAGGAAGATTTAGAAGAAGAAATCACGCAAGCTCCTATTCAACAGCAACAACCCGTACAACAACAGCAACAGATTCAATCAGTAAAGCCTAAAAAAGTTATGAAAGAGCGTAAGGCACCTGTTCAGGAAATTTTTCCGCAGAGTACAACACCTACAAACAACATTGTTAGTTTGCAAGCAGCGATGAATTCCAAAGGCGCAAAAGTTGTATTAGTTGAACCTAGAGTTTATGCCGAAGCACAGGACATTGCTGAACACTTAAAAAATAAGCGTGCAACGATTGTCAACTTACAGCGTATCGAGCGAGAGCAAGGTGTAAGGATTATTGATTTTTTAAGTGGCACAGTATATGCACTTGCCGGTGATATTCAAAGAATTGGAAAAGACATTTTCCTATGCACACCTGAAAATGTAGAAGTGTCTGGCGAAATTTCGAATTTTATTTTAGACGATAATTAATAGCGAGGATTGTAGTTTATATGACTTTTTATTTAATCTTGAAGTATGTGTCAATAGCATTTTATGTCTATTCACTAATGTTAGTCGCATATGTTTTAATGTCTTGGGTGCCAGCTGTTCAAAACTCATCAATTGGACGTTTATTAGCAAAAGTATGCGAACCTTATCTTGCCATCTTTAGAAAATTCATCCCGCCAATTGGCATGATTGATATTTCACCTATTGTAGCAATATTCCTACTTAATTATATTCAAAAAGGGCTTTTTATTGTTATATTAAAAATATACGAGATGTTTGCTTAAAAGAAATCCTCACGAACGGTGGGGATTTTTTATTTATGGGGAATACTATATTTAAAAAGATGGTGGGTTAACGATTTAGTGATGATTCCCTTCATTTCATAAGAATTGAGTAGGGATCGAAGTTCTAATTATCCCCGCAGAAAACGTACTACTTGCGTATAATGTGAAGTCAAGTACATATTTTTTGAAATGACAAAAACTGAGATAACGTTTGCTATGTATAAAGGTTGATTGGTCTCATCGGACGCATCCCAGGAAGCTTTGCTCTGTGCGAAAGCGAAGCGACAGCGGCAAAGCGCCCAACCGGAACGGAAATCAACACCACGTTATGGTTATGAGCCTATTTTAAAAAAATCCTGAAAATACCAATGAAATTGAACTAGTAAAAGAGAGATAATAGAGGTGAAAGTTATATGGAGCATTTAATACAGCATTTTAGAAAAGATGAGCAGCCTTTTATTGAACAGGTTGTGGGCTGGCAGCATGAGGTAGAGGATCGATATGCTCCAAAGCTTACTGATTTTCTGGATCCTCGACAGCGCTTTATTGTTGCATCGATAATTGGCCAGTATGACACTTTAAAAACAGCTAGTGCTGGGCTCTTTGATGATGCGGAAAGACAACGCATGCTGGTTTATCCTACTTATTATGAGCCTATGGAGGAAGATTTTCAGCTTACAATATTTACGATTCAATATCCTATGAAATTTGTCCAATTACGTCATCCAGATGTCCTTGGAGCTTTGTTATCTTTAGGATTGGATCGTGGCAAGTTCGGTGATATTCGTGTCAATGACCATCAAGTACAATTTGTAGTAGCGAATGAGGTAGCGGAATATGTACGCTTACATTTAACAGGCATCGGTAAAGTAAAGGTACATATAGAATCGATTAAAGAAACGGAGCCATTGCTACAAAACGAGGATGAGTGGCTAGAAGAATTTCATACTGTTTCATCTATGCGTTTAGATGTGATTATCTCAACGGTTTTAAAAATTTCTCGTCAGAAGGTACAAGCATTAATTACAGGTAAAAAGGTACGTGTCAATTGGACTGAACGGGATTCAGTTGCTTTTGAATTACAAGAAGGAGATATTTTATCTGTACGTGGAAGCGGTCGAATAAAAATTATGATGACTGAAGGACGTACAAAAAAAGATAAAATTCGTTTGCAAATTGGTCGATTGGCCCAAAAAAGCTAAAAATCAAGTAAATTTCATTAATTTTTACTGCTAAGTTGTTGGAACAATTGTATAATAGAAAGTACTAATGTACATGTAAAGGAGAGAAGGATCGTATGCCATTATCACCTATTGATATACATAATAAGGAGTTTACTAAATCTTTCAGAGGCTATGCTGAAGATGAAGTAAATGAATTTTTAGATCAAATTATTAAAGACTATGAAATTTTGTTACGTGAAAAAAAGGAAGTAGACAGACAACTAGAAATTTCCTTAGAACAAGCGAGACATTTTAACTCATTAGAGGAAACATTACAAAAATCAATTGTTGTTGCACAAGAGGCAGCTGATGAAGTACGAAGAAATTCTCAAAAAGAAGCTAAACTCATTGTAAAGGAAGCAGAAAAAAATGCTGATCGTATTATCAATGAGGCTTTAACAAAAGCTCGAAAAGTAACAATAGAAATTGATGAGCTGAAAAAGCAATCTAAAGTATTCCGTAATCGTTTTAAAATGCTTGTAGAGGCACAACTGGATTTACTAAATGCAGACGATTGGGACCATTTGCTACAATATGATATTGACCTTACTGAAATTCAATCATCTGTTGAAGAAGCACAGGAAGCCGATCAAGTTTAATCGCTTTTATAGACATGGGCACGCAATAAGTGAAACTTGACGTGATTGTATGATTTTCATATACTATTGTAATAGTAATTATTTTGAACACATATGCAAAACAGGCAGAGACGAAGACAGTATTTGTTAGGCGTAGTTAAGCGATTTGGGGATAGTGTGAGCCCGAACAAGCAAATAACAATGAACATCACTTCTGAGCTAAAATAACTGAATGCAGTAAGTTATTTCGTGATGCACAACGTTAACGTGCTTTAAGAGTGGTAGTGCAATTTTGTGCTACAATTAGGGTGGTACCGCGAGTATAAGCTTCTCGTCCCTTTGAGGGATTGAGAGGCTTTTTTTTATGTTCAAATGGCGGAAGGCTGCCATTTCTATTCGTGTGGCCTATACTTTCGTTTTTGAAATGTATTGATTTTGCCAATAACTAGAACTAAGGAATGGCATCATCGCACGTCCCAAGAACACGCCGAGTCGGAACTGAAGTCAACCCTACGTTATGGTGATGAGCCTAATAACTGTCGTTTGTGAATGAGCGCCTTAGTGCATATGTTCTTTGTTTGTAAAATAAAGGAGGAATTGAAAAATGGTTGAGTACAAAGATACTTTATTAATGCCAAAAACAGATTTCCCAATGCGTGGAAACTTACCGGCGAATGAACCGAAGATGCAAGAAAAATGGAATGAGATGGACATCAATAAATTACAGATGGAGCGCACAGAAGGACGCCCTGAGTATGTGTTACACGATGGACCTCCATATGCAAATGGTGATATCCATATCGGCCATGCTTTGAATAAAGTACTGAAAGATATGATTACACGTCATCGCTCTATGACTGGCTACCATGTTAACTATATTCCAGGCTGGGATACACATGGTTTACCAATTGAGCAAGCTCTTACGAACAAAGGTGTAAAACGCAAAGAAATGTCTGTTGCTGAATTCCGTAAATTATGTGAAGAGTATGCTTACGAGCAAATCGACAACCAACGTACACAATTCCGCCGTTTAGGTGTTCGTGGTGATTGGGAAAATCCATATATTACATTAAAGCCTGAATTCGAAGCACGTCAAATTGAAGTATTCGGAAAGATGGCTGAAAAAGGCTATATTTATAAAGGTTTAAAACCAGTTTACTGGTCTCCATCATCTGAATCTGCACTTGCAGAGGCAGAGATTGAATATCAAGATATTAAATCGCCTTCTATTTATGTAAGCTTTGCGCTTAAAGATGCTAAAGGTGTTGTCCCAGCAGATGCTAAAATTATCATTTGGACAACAACACCTTGGACACTTCCAGCAAACTTAGGGATTTCTGTAAACCCTGAATTTATTTATGTGGTTGTTGCAGTTGCAGATAAAAAATTCATCATTGCAAAAGAATTATTAGAAAAAGTTGCTAACGAACTTGAATGGGAAGCGTATGAAATTGTTCAAGAAATTAAAGGTGAAGCATTAGATCGAATTGTTGCACAGCATCCATTCTATGACCGTGAATCTCTTGTGATGGTTGGCGAGCACGTAACTGCTGAAGCGGGTACTGGCTGTGTTCATACAGCACCAGGACACGGGGAAGATGACTATCATATTAGCAAGCAATATGGTCTACCAATTCTTAGCCCTGTTGATAATAGCGGCTGCTATACTGATGAAGCACCTGGTTTTGAAGGTGTATTCTACAATGATGCAAACAAATTAATCACAGAAAAATTAAAAGAAGTAGGCGCATTAGAAAAACTTAACTTCTTTTCACACTCTTATCCACATGACTGGCGTACGAAAAAACCAGTTATTTATCGTGCAACACCACAATGGTTTGCGTCAATAGATGCATTCCGTGATGAGTTACTAGAGGCTGTAAAATCAACGGAATTTACACCTGCATGGGGTGAAACTCGTCTTTATAATATGATTCGTGACCGTGGAGACTGGGTAATTTCACGTCAGCGCGCATGGGGTGTGCCAATTCCAATTTTCTATGCTGAAAATGGAGAGCCAATTATTACACCAGAAACAATCGCTCATATCTCTGCATTATTCCGTGAACATGGGTCAAATATTTGGTTCCAAAAAACGGCAAAAGAATTATTACCTGAAGGCTTCACACATGCAGGTAGCCCGAACGGTGAATTTACAAAAGAAAACGATATTATGGACGTTTGGTTTGATTCAGGTTCTTCTCACCAAAGTGTGCTAGTAGAACGTGGAATGAAATATCCAGCTGATTTATATTTAGAGGGCTCTGACCAACACCGTGGATGGTTCAACTCATCATTAATTACTTCTGTAGCTATTAATGGCTATGCACCATATAAGGGACTATTAACACATGGTTTCGTGCTAGATGGTGAAGGTCGTAAGATGAGTAAATCTTTAGGGAATGTAATTATCCCGAAAAAAGTTATGGATCAATACGGAGCAGATATTCTTCGTTTATGGGTTGCCTCTGTAGATTATACAGCCGACGTTCGTATCTCAATGGATATGTTGAAACAAGTATCTGAGGTTTATCGAAAAATCCGTAATACATTCCGTTTCTTACACGGAAATGTAGCTGATTTCGATGTAACGAAAGATCGAGTAGCATATGAAGATCTTCGTGAAATGGATCAGTACGTTTATATGCGCTTACAGGATGTATTAAAAACTGTACGTGCTGCATATGATCGCTATGATTTCGCAGCTGTTTATCATGCAGTGAATAACTTTGTTGCTGTAGAATTATCTTCATTCTATTTAGATATTGCAAAAGATGTTGTGTACATCGAAGGCCACGACAACAAAGATCGCCGTGCGATGCAAACAGTTATTTATGACACATTAATGACATTAGTAAAAGTGATGTCACCTATTATTCCTCATACAAGTGACGAGATGTGGTCTTACTTACATGATCAAGGTGTTGTAGAAGAGGTATCTGTACAATTAACAGACTTCCCAGAGGTAGATGAACATGAAAACTTCGAAAGTCTACGTGCAAAATGGGTGAAAATTATTGATGTTCGTGATGATATTTTAAAAGCATTAGAGGAAGCTCGTAATGCAAAAACAATCGGTAAATCACTTGAAGCGAAAGTGACAGTTTATGCGAAAGAAGATGTAACGGCATTATTAAGTGATGCAAGCATTGATTTTGCACAGCTTTCAATCGTTTCTGCCTTTGAAGTAGCATCAATTGAAGCTGCACCTTCAGATGCATTAGCTCTAGAACATGCATCGATTGTTGTAGAAAAGGCAACAGGTGAAAAATGTGAGCGTTGCTGGTCTATTTCAGAAACAGTCGGTTCAAATGAAGCACAACCAACAGTATGTACGCGTTGTGCGGAAGTTGTAGAAAAGTATTACGCTTAAAACAAACATTAAATAAGAATCTGCATTCTATAAAATTAATAACGCAAGTCTCCTTGGTAATGGGGGCTTGCGTTTTTTACTTTGTCATTGAGGTTTAGCAGATCCTTTTTTGTAATGGAGCGAATTGTATGCTTCATTTACGTGTTCTGAACTATTTAAATAATATTTCTTGCGTATTGCGGTAGTCTGTCGGGGATATACCGACATATTTCTTAAATGTCAGGCTGAAATAATTAGGTGTGTTAAAGCCACAGATGAAGGAGATTTTTTCGATGGTGTAATCGTATTTTCGTAAATACGGCAGTGACTTGATGATACGTGTAAAGGCTACGTAATCCACAAAATTGCGACCAGTTTCTTTTTTAAACAATCTGCTAAAATGAGTAGCACTAAAATTGATATATTTGGCAACATCACTGATCGTCAGTTGCTCATCATAGTGATCCTCGATATATTGAATAGCCTTTTGAAGTTGTTCCTGCTTTGTTAAATCTTCGTAAAATCGTATATGAATACTATGAACGGGCGGTTTCCTCCGTGCCTTTCGAGCTTGGCTATAGGATTCCTTAACTTGCATGGCGTCCTGAAAAACTCCACCAATCCCCATAAAAAGATGTATACCATAATCTTTTTTCAATACTTCTATAACCTCAAGTAAACAAGCTCCCCCCTCAGACCAATGCTTAAATGATGTGTATTCATTAGGAATGCGCATAAGCAACAGTAAATAACGTTCAAAATGTAAAAAGGATAGAGGTGCTTTACTAGCAAAGTTTTGGTGAAACACATTTGTTATAACACTACTAGCATCATGAGGGATAGGTCCACCTTCCAGCTGATGTCAATGATTTCATGAAGCGTGTGCATTCAAAAGAGTCTGAAACAGCCTGAAACTTCTGTATCTGTATAACATGGAATTAAAATTGAAAAGCTACTGCCATTACTTATGATGTGATGGCAATAGCTTTTTTTTGTAGGAACGAAAGTGACGATAGGATAGCGGAAGCGACGGAAGGAAGAGCTGAAGAGACGGATAGAAGTCAAAGCGACGGAAAGAAGAGCCAAAGAGACGGATAGGAAGGCCGGGGTGACGGAAGGAAGAGCCGAAGAGACGGAAAGAAAGGCCAAGGTGACGGATAGAATCGTCAAAAACGTGGATAGAACAGCCAAAGTCGTGGATAGAGCCGACAAAAGCGTGGATAGAGCCGACAAAGAGACGGAAAGAAAGGCCGAAGAGACGGATAGAATCGTCAAAGACGTGGATAGAGCAGCCAAAAACGTGGATAGAGCCGCCAAAAACGTGGATAGAACAGCCAAAGACGTGGATAGAGCAGCCAAAGTCGTGGATAGAACAGTCAAAGACGTGGATAGAGCAGCCAAAGTCGTGGATAGAACCGACGAAGAGACGGAAAGAAAGGCCGAAGAGACGGATAGAAGTCAAAGCGACGGAAAGAAGAGCCGAAGAGACGTAAAGAAAGGTCAGAGCGACGTAAAGAAAGGCCAAGGTGACGAATAGAATCGTCAAAGACGTGGATAGAGCAGCCAAAAACGTGGATAGAACAGCCAAAGTCGTAGATAGAGCAGTCAAATACGTGGATAGAACAGCCAAAGTCGTGGATAGAACAGCCAAAGTCGTGGATAGAACCGCCAAAATCGTGGATAGAGCCGACAAAGAGACGGAAAGAAAGGCCAAAACGATGGATGAAACTCAGAGCGACGGATAGGAAGTCCAGGGCGACGGATAGGAAGTCCAGGGCGACGAAAAGAAAGCCTAGAGCGATGGAAAAAAGAGCCGAAGCGACGGAAAGAAAGCCAAGAGAGACGGATACAAAGTCGAAAAACGACAGATAGCTCAGCCAGCACCCACAAGAAACCGCCAAATCGGAGCAGAAATCTACCCCACATAAAGTATTGATCCATATTTTNGAACCGCCAAAATCGTGGATAGAGCCGACAAAGAGACGGAAAGAAAGGCCAAAACGATGGATGAAACTCAGAGCGACGGATAGGAAGTCCAGGGCGACGGATAGGAAGTCCAGGGCGACGAAAAGAAAGCCTAGAGCGATGGAAAAAAGAGCCGAAGCGACGGAAAGAAAGCCAAGAGAGACGGATACAAAGTCGAAAAACGACAGATAGCTCAGCCAGCACCCACAAGAAACCGCCAAATCGGAGCAGAAATCTACCCCACATAAAGTATTGATCCATATTTTCATGCTATATTAGTTATTCTGAGATGGGCTGTTATGGTAGAATAGGTTAGATGTTGAGCGAACGGAGGAGTGTCTGTGTATAAATATTATGGATTGGCCGTATTCGTAGTTATTTTAGATCAGTGGACAAAATGGCTAATTGTGAAAAATATGGAGTTATACGAACGAATTTCAGTATGGGATCCGTGGTTTGGGATATTATCCCATCGCAATAGAGGAGCGGCATGGGGTATGCTAGAAGGACAAATGTGGTTATTTAGCATTGTCACAATAGGCGTGATTTGTGCAATCCTATACTTTTATCATAAAGAGGCTAAAGGTAAACCTCTTTTTCAAGTGGGCTTAATGCTTTTATTAGGCGGAGCTATAGGTAATTTTATTGACCGTATATTTAGAGGTGAAGTGGTCGATTTTGTGAATGTCTTAATTCCAGTAATTAATTATGATTTCCCAATCTTCAATATTGCAGATGCTGCTTTAACAATGGCGGTAGTGATACTAATGATTGGCTTAATCGTTGAAGATAAAAAAGGAAAGAAACAGGTGAAAGAATGACGCAAGTAACATATACAATGGAAGAACAACAACAGGGAGAGCGCATTGATAAGGCGCTTTCGGGTGTGCAATCAGAGTGGTCACGTACACAAATCGGGAATTGGATTACTGAGGGTATTGTCAAAGTAAATGGAGAGACTGTCAAGGCGAAGTATAAGGTAAAAGTAGGGGATATTGTAGAAATTGATGTACCCGAAGCAGAGCCATTAGATGTTATTGCTGAAAACTTAGATCTTGATATTGTTTATGAAGATGCAGATGTCCTTGTTGTGAATAAACCAAAGGGCATGGTTGTCCATCCAGCACCTGGACATATGACAGGTACGCTTGTAAACGGCTTAATGTATCATTGCAAAGATTTATCAGGCATTAATGGTATTATGCGACCAGGAATTGTTCACCGTATCGATAAAGATACATCAGGATTATTAATGGTTGCTAAAAATGATGCAGCTCATGAATCGTTAGTGAATCAGCTAGTCAATAAAACAGTGACACGTAAATATACGGCGCTAGTTCACGGGCATATTGCACATGATAAAGGAACGATTGATGCACCGATTGGACGCGATCAAAAAGATCGTCAAAAACAAGCAGTTGTCGATAAAGGGAAGCATGCAGTAACTCACTTCCAAGTTATCGAACGCTTTGGCGAATACACTCTTGTAGAATGTCGCTTAGAAACAGGACGAACTCATCAAATTCGTGTGCATATGAATTATATTGGTTTCCAACTCGTTGGTGATCCAAAATATGGACCAAAAAAGACAATAGACTTTGGTGGACAAGTATTACACGCGGATGTATTAGGCTTCGATCATCCTACTTCAGGTGAATATTTGCAGTTTGAAGCACCAATTCCTGCTGATTATGAACAATTATTAAATGATTTAAGAAATAAGCATTGACGTATAGTAAAAGAAGGTCTATACTAACGAAAGTGAATGAACAACTTAACTAAATATTCACCTTTAATGACAGTCCAGAGAGGCTGAGAAGGTACATGTGAATGTGTTGTAAAAAATTTGTGCTGCAAATTTTTCAACATACTATTTAAACACGTATATAACCCTCTCAGGCCATTCGCCTTGAGAGGTTTTTTTATGGACACATGACCAATAATAAATAAAAGAGAGGAGGAAACTTACATGGCACAAAATGAGCTATTAGATGGCCCATCTATGGCAAGAGCGTTAACACGCATTGCACACGAAATTATTGAACGCAATAAAGGAATCGATGAATGTATTCTAGTTGGTATTAAAACACGAGGTGCTTTTCTTGCAAGACGCCTTGCAGAACGAATTGAAAAAATTGAAGGCAAACCGATCCGTACGGGGGAGCTAGACATCACCCTATATCGAGATGACTTAACGACAAAGCATGATAATGAACAGGCACATGTTGAGCAAGTAGATATTGATGATGTGGTCGTTAATCAAAAAATTATTTTAGTCGATGATGTACTATACACAGGGCGTACAGTGCGCGCAGCACTTGATGCAGTAATGGATTTAGGGCGACCTGCACAAATTCAACTTGCAGTCCTAATCGACAGAGGTCATAGAGAACTACCAATCCGAGCTGATTATGTCGGCAAAAATGTTCCAACGTCTGGAGCAGAACGTATTGTCGTAAATTTACAAGAGGTAGACGGAGAAGATTGCGTCATCATTTTTAAAGAAGACTAACTAAAAAGTGAGGAAACATTATGTCAAATGCAGTATTAGATATTAAGGATAAACCTACTCCAGTCCAACTAGTGACATTAAGTTTCCAGCACATGTTTGCAATGTTTGGGTCAACGATCTTAGTTCCTCAGTTGGTTGGTCTTAGTCCAGCAATTGCCCTTTTAACAAGTGGGATTGCTACACTGTTCTTCTTATTAATTACGAAATTTCAGGTGCCAGCATATTTAGGTTCATCCTTTGCCTTTATAGCACCGATTTTACTTGCCGCAGGTGGTTTAAATAAAGATGGTACAAGTGTAAATCCAGGTCATGCGATGATTGGTGCAATGGCAGTCGGGATTACATATGGTATCGTATCCCTAATCATCTGGAAGAGCGGGTATAAATGGATTATGAAAATTTTACCGCCGATTGTAGTAGGTCCAGTCATTATGGTAATTGGTCTTGGATTATCAGGGACAGCGGTAAATATGGCGATGAATGTTGATGGTAAATATAGCTTTTTACACTTCTCAGCAGCGTTAGTGACATTATTTACAGCCATTATTTTCACGATATTCTTTAAAGGTATTTTAAGCACAATGCCAATCTTAATTGGCTTAATCGTAGGATATATTTACTCAATGATTATCGGCATTATTGATTATTCACCAATTGCCAAAGCAGATTTGTTTGCACTACCTGACTTCTTAATTCCAGGTGTTCACTATGACTTTGATATCACAACAAAGCTACTTCTAACAATGGTGCCAATCGTTATCGTAACTATTTCAGAGCATATTGGTCACCAGTTAGTATTAGGAAAAGTTGTTAATCGAGATTATATTAAAGAGCCAGGCTTACACCGTTCACTTTTAGGGGACGGAATTGGAACTTTTATTAGTGCATTAATCGGTGGTCCACCGAAAACAACTTATGGTGAAAATATCGGTGTTCTTGCTATCACACGTGTGTACAGTGTGTATGTCATTGCAGGCGCAGCAGTCGTAGCAATTTTACTATCATTCTTCGGGAAAGCAATGGCAGTTATTGCAACGATTCCAACAGCTGTACTTGGTGGGGTTTCCATCTTGCTCTTCGGTATCATTGCAGCAAGTGGATTACGTATGTTAGTTGATAATCATATCGACTTTGGGAATAGTCGTAACTTGGTCATTGCCTCTGTTATTTTAGTCATTGGCATCGGTGGTGCAAAGTTCGTCATTTCAGAATCTCTAAGTATTGAAGGTATGGCGTTAGCAGCGATTATCGGTGTTGTTTTAAATGCCATTCTACCAGGTAAAAAAGAAGCGGATATACCAGTACCATACAATCAAAATAAAAATTCATAGAAGTACCTTTTAATGAATTGTCCAGAGAGGCAAAAAAAGGGAAGTTGTAGATAAGCTAGAAGTAGGAGTGTATCCTGCTGTAGTTTGTCACGCCTCCTTATGCCTCGTTGATGACAACAACGGGGCTTTTATTATCTTCATTCATCCCACCCCTGAAGGTGAGATAAATGAAGATAAAGCCTCCAGCGGATGTCACGGATTTTGAATTGTGCTCACACAATTCAAAATCCGGACGCAATTACGCCAAGGCGAAATTGATTTTAGCGAACGTTATACATAACGTTCATGAAACACAACCCAGTGGAGGTACATGATGAAGAACTTATTATCGATGGAACATTTAACAATTGAAGAAATTAACCACATTCTAGATCGAGCGCAAGCTTTTGAGAATGGTGAAGCATCATCATTATCTCACCCGTACAACGTCGCAAATTTATTTTTTGAACCAAGTACGCGTACGAAAACAAGCTTTGAAATGGCAGAGCGTAAAGTTGGCTGTATCGTGATTCCGTTTGATGCTAGCTTTTCAAGCGTCACTAAAGGAGAGACATTGTACGATACGGTAAAGACGTTAGAAATGATTGGTATGGACGCAGTAGTCATTCGCGCAAAGGAAGATGCGTATTACAATGAACTACTTGAAGGCATCAATGTGTCAATTATTAACGGAGGTGACGGCACTGGTCAGCATCCGTCTCAATCATTATTAGATCTTTATACAATCAGAAAAGAGTTTGGTTCTTTTGAAGGGTTGAATGTGACAATCGCTGGAGATATAAGCCATAGCCGTGTAGCGAAATCGAATGCGTTAGCGTTACAGCGCTTAGGGGCAAATGTTCATTTCCTTTGTCCAGAAGACTGGGGAGGCAGTTTCGAAGCGCATCATTCTTGGGATGATTTAATCGAAATAAGCGATGTGATTATGTTACTTCGTGTGCAGCATGAACGTCATAAGGTTAATAAAAGCTTCTCAAAAGAGAGCTATCATAATGAGTACGGTTTAACAATTGAACGTGAGAAACAAATGAAGGAAAAGGCAATTATTATGCATCCAGCACCGGTCAATCGTGATGTAGAAATTGCTTCAGAGCTAGTAGAATGCGAGCGTTCTAGAATTTTCGAGCAGGTTCGTAATGGTGTCTATACACGAATGGCTATTGTTGAAACAATTTTAAAGGGGAGAGAGTAACATGACAAAGGTTCTTCAAAATGTACAAATGCTAAATGAACAAGGCGAGCTACAAACAGTAAATATCGCTATGGCAGAAGGCAAAATTACTGCAATCGGTCAAAACATAGATGTTGCAGACGCAGAAATTATTGAAGGAAATGGTTTAGTTATTGCACCAGGCTTTGTCGATGTACACACACATTTACGTGAGCCGGGCTTTGAACATAAAGAAACAATTGCTACAGGTTCAGCTTCAGCAGCAAAAGGCGGCTTCACAACAATTTGTGCGATGCCAAATACAAAACCAGTGCCAGATTCAGTAGAAAATATGCAGTTGATCAATGGTCTTATTAAAGAAAGTGCAGTTATTCGAGTACTCCCATACGGTTCATTAACAAGAGACATTTCAGGTGAGGTTCGTACAAATATTGAAGAATTAAAAGCACACGGAGCTGTCGCATTTTCAGACGATGGTGTTGGTATCCAGCTTGCATCAACAATGTATGAGCAAATGAAGGATGCAGCACAGCACGATGTGGTAGTTGTAGCACACTGCGAAGATAACTCACTAATTTACGACGGTGTGATGCATGAAGGGAAGCGTAATCAAGAGCTTGGTTTACCAGGAATTCCATCGATTTGTGAATCCGTTCAAATTGCACGAGATGTGCTACTGGCAGAAGCAGCTGGAGCACGCTACCACGTATGCCACGTTTCAACGAAGGAATCTGTACGTGCAGTACGTGATGCGAAAGCAGCGGGTATCCGTGTTACTGCAGAAGTTTGCCCACATCATTTATTACTTGAAGAAATGGATATCCCATCAGATGATGCAAACTGGAAAATGAATCCTCCGCTACGTGGAGCGGATGATAAAGATTCGCTTCACGCAGCTATGATGGATGGAACAATTGATTGCATCGCTACAGATCATGCTCCACATACAGTGGAAGAAAAATGCTGTGGTATGGTTGGTGCTCCATTTGGCATTGTAGGCTTCGAAACAGCGTTCCCACTGCTTTACACACAGTTTGTAGAAACAGGGAAATGGACATTAAAACAGTTGATTGACTGGATGTCTGTAAAGGCAGCTCAAATATTTGATTTACCATATGGCACATTAGAAGTTGGTGCTTCGGCAGATATGATTTTAATTGATTTAAATAAAGAGCAAACAATTGATGCAGAAGGCTTTGTATCAAAAGGACGCAATACACCATTCAATGGTTGGGTTGCAAAAGGTTGGCCAGTGCTAACAATTTTTGAAGGCAATATCGTATACCAGGAGGCAGAGTAATGAAAAAACGTTTACTTATTTTAGAAGATGGCACAGTATTTACAGGTACAGCGTTCGGTAGTGAGCGAGCTTCGCAAGGCGAGGTTGTATTCACAACAGGGATGACAGGTTATCAGGAAACAATTTCGGATCCTTCGTTCTACGGACAAATCGTAACGTTAACTTACCCTTTAATCGGTAATTACGGTATTAACCGTGATGACTTTGAATCAATCACACCGGCTATTCGTGGATTTGTAGTTCGTGAATTAGCAAAAACACCTTCAAACTTCCGTTGTGATTTAACGGTAGATGAGTACTTAACTTCAAAGGATATTCCGGGCATTGAAGGAATCGATACAAGAAAATTAACACGCATTATTCGCAGTAAAGGGTCAGTAAAGGCTATTTTAACAGCGGCTGATGAAGAAGTGAATGTGGATGAGGTAGTAGCAAAATTACAGGCAACACCAGCGATTACCCATCATGTTCGTGAAGTATCACCGAAAGCAGCTTACCCATCACCAGGTCGTGGAAAACGAGTAGTATTAATTGATTACGGTATGAAGCACGGTATTCTTCGTGAGTTAAACAAACGTGATTGCGATGTGCTCGTTGTCCCTTACAATACATCGGCAGAAGAAATTTTAGCATGGCATCCAGATGGAATTATGCTGTCAAACGGTCCAGGTAACCCTGAAGACGTAGTTGAAGGAATTGAAACTGTACGTAATTTAATCGGAAAAGTACCAATGTTCGGTATTTGCTTAGGTCACCAAATCTTCTCGCTAGCTTGTGGTGCACAAAGCTTTAAATTACCAT
This sequence comes from Lysinibacillus xylanilyticus, assembly GCF_001183605.1. Classification (GTDB taxonomy): domain Bacteria; phylum Bacillota; class Bacilli; order Bacillales_A; family Planococcaceae; genus Lysinibacillus; species Lysinibacillus xylanilyticus. Next base: position 615,024 of record NZ_LFXJ01000010.1, read on the forward strand.
TCGGTCACCGAGGTGGTAACCATCCGGTAAAAGATTTACGCACTGGTCGTACAGACTTAACATCTCAAAACCATGGTTATGCAATCGATATTGATTCATTAAAAGATACAGATTTAGAAATAACACATATCGCATTAAATGATGGTACTTGTGAGGGTGTACGTCACAAGAAATATCCAATCTTCACGGTGCAATATCACCCAGAAGCATCACCAGGTCCAGAAGATTCAAATCACCTATTTGATGAATTCATCGAAATGATGGAAGTAGAAGCAGGGAAGGGGAAACAACATGCCTAAACGTACAGATATTGAAACTATTTTAGTAATCGGATCAGGTCCAATCGTTATCGGACAAGCAGCAGAATTTGACTACGCAGGAACACAAGCTTGTCTTTCATTAAAAGAAGAAGGCTATCGCGTTATCTTAATAAACTCAAACCCTGCAACAATTATGACAGATACAGAAATTGCCGACAAAGTATATATTGAGCCAATTACACTTGAGTTCGTATCACGAATTCTACGTAAAGAGCGTCCAGATGCAATCCTACCAACACTTGGTGGTCAAACTGGTTTAAACATGGCCATTGAATTAGATAAATCAGGAATTCTAGATGAGCTTGGTATTGAAATTCTTGGAACAAAATTAGAAGCAATCCATAAAGCTGAAGACCGTGATTTATTCCGTAATTTAATGTATGAGCTAGGTGCTCCAGTACCTGAATCAGATATTATTCATAACTTAGACGAAGCGAAAAACTTTGTAGCGAAAATCGGCTACCCAGTAATCGTTCGTCCTGCCTTCACACTTGGTGGTACAGGCGGCGGTATTTGCTACAACGATCAAGATCTAGAGGAGATCGTAACATCTGGTCTAAAATATTCTCCAGTAACACAATGTTTACTAGAAAAATCAATCGCTGGTTATAAAGAAATCGAATATGAAGTAATGCGTGATGCTGTCGACAACGCTATCGTTGTATGTAACATGGAAAACGTTGACCCAGTTGGTATTCATACAGGTGACTCTATCGTAGTGGCACCTACACAAACACTTTCAGATCGAGAAAACCAAATGCTACGTAATATTTCATTAGATATTATCCGAGCATTAAAAATTGAAGGTGGCTGTAACGTACAGTTAGCCCTTGATCCATATAGCTTTAATTACTATGTGATCGAAGTAAACCCTCGTGTATCACGCTCATCAGCGTTAGCATCAAAAGCAACAGGATATCCAATTGCAAAGCTAGCAGCAAAAATCGCAGTTGGTTTAACATTAGATGAAGTTAAAAACCCTGTCACAGGTTCTACGTATGCTTGCTTCGAACCAGCTCTAGACTACATCGTGGCGAAAATTCCACGCTGGCCTTTCGATAAATTCGAATCTGCGAAGCGTAATCTAGGTACACAAATGAAAGCGACTGGTGAAGTAATGGCACTTGGTCGTACATTTGAGGAAGCTATGCTAAAAGCAGTGCGCTCTCTTGAAACAGGTCAAGTTCACTTAGAGCTGAAACATGCAGAAGAAAACTCTGATTCTTGGATTGAAAAACGTATCCGCAAAGCAGGAGACGAGCGTCTATTCTTTATCGGAGAAGCACTTCGTCGCGGTGTAACAATTGAGCAAATCCATGAATGGTCAGAAATTGACTTATTCTTCTTAAATAAATTTAAAAACATCGTAGATATGGAGCAAACACTTGCTGACAATAAAAACGATAAAGATGTGTTACGTACAGCAAAACGTCTAGGCTTTGCAGATAAGAAAGTTGCTGAGCTTTGGGAAACAACTCCAGAAGAAGTATATGCTTATCGTAAAGAAACGGGCATTATCCCAGTATATAAAATGGTTGATACATGTGCAGCGGAGTTTGAATCTGAAACACCATACTTCTATGGCACATACGAGGAAGAAAACGAATCGATTAAATCAGACAAGCCGTCAGTTGTAGTACTTGGATCAGGTCCAATCCGCATTGGTCAAGGGGTAGAATTCGACTACGCAACAGTACACTCAGTATGGGCAATTCAAGAAGCAGGCTACGAAGCGATTATTATTAACTCGAATCCAGAGACAGTATCAACTGACTTCTCGATTTCAGATAAATTATACTTTGAGCCATTAACAATCGAAGATGTCATGCATATTATCGACCTTGAGCAACCAATTGGTGTAGTTGTACAATTCGGTGGTCAAACAGCTATTAATCTAGCTGATAAATTAGTTGCCAATGGCGTGAAAATCCTAGGTACAACGCTTGAAGATATCGACCGTGCTGAAAACCGAGATAAATTCGAGCAAGCATTACGTAACTTGGACATTCCACAGCCACAAGGTCAAACAGCTGTATCTACGGAGGAAGCACTTGCGATTAGTGAACGTTTAGGCTTCCCTGTACTAGTTCGTCCTTCATACGTACTAGGTGGGCGCGCGATGGAAATCGTCTACAACCAAGAGGAATTAAAACACTATATGGAGAACGCAGTAGAAGCATCTCCTGATCATCCAGTGTTAGTAGACCGCTACTTAACGGGTCAAGAAATTGAAGTAGATGCCATTTGTGACGGTGAAAATGTATTAATCCCAGGTATTATGGAGCATATCGAACGCGCAGGGGTTCACTCTGGTGACTCTATCTCTGTATATCCTCCACAAAAATTAACTCAAGCGCAAAAAGATACGTTAGTGGATTATACAACTCGTCTTGCAAAAGGTCTTGGCATCATAGGCTTAATGAACATTCAGTATGTAATTTCACAGGGCGAAGTATTTGTCATCGAGGTTAACCCTCGTTCATCTCGTACAGTACCGTTCTTAAGTAAAATTACAAACATTCCAATGGCGAATATCGCAACGAAAGCGATTCTTGGTAAATCAATCGTAGAACAAGGCTATCCAACAGGTTTAGCGCCAGAGCAAAATGGTGTCTTCGTTAAAGTACCAGTGTTCTCATTCGCTAAATTACGTCGTGTTGACATTACACTAGGACCTGAAATGAAATCAACAGGTGAGGTAATGGGTAAAGATGCAACATTAGAAAAAGCACTTTACAAAGGTTTAGTTGCAGCAGGCATGGAAATTCGCACAGAAGGCACAGTATTGTTCACTGTGTCCGATAAAGATAAAGAAGAAGCAATTGCACTTGCAAAACGCTTCTCAACAGTAGGCTATCGTATTGTCGCTACTGAAGGTACAGCTAAAGCATTTGAAGCGGCAGGTGTACGCACAGATGTAGTTGGCAAAATCGGTGCAAAAGGTGAAACATTAATCGATTTAATTCAAAACGGTGAGGCACAACTTGTTGTCAACACTTTAACAAAAGGCAAGCAGCCGGCACGTGATGGCTTCAGAATTCGTCGTGAGTCTGTAGAAAATGGCGTACCTTGCTTAACTTCATTAGACACAGCAGAAGCGATGGTTCGTGTCATTGAATCAATGACATTCACAGCAGAACAAATGCCAAAAGCGGAGGTAGTACATTAATATGATTCGTCAAGAGAAAATGACGGTCGTCTCTCAAAAGCAAATTGCGACAAACATTTTCGAATTGACACTTCGTGGAGAACTGGTTCAGGATATGACACCTGGCCAGTTTGTCCATGTAAAGGTGTCGGATTCATTGGAGCCGCTTTTACGTCGACCAATTAGTATTGCAAATATAGATAAAGACAACAACGAATTTACAATGATTTATCGTGCGGAAGGTCGCGGAACACAAGTGTTAGCGACAAATCGTGAAGGGCAGCTTGTCAATGTCCTTGGTCCAATCGGTAATGGGTTCCCTGTAGAAGTAGTAAAAGAGGGAGGCACAGCTCTACTAGTTGGTGGGGGAATTGGAGTACCGCCATTACATGAGCTTTCCAAGCAATTGAACGCGCGTGGTGTTAAAACAATTCATGTGCTAGGCTTTCAATCGGAAGATGTATGCTTCTATGAGGAAGAATTCAGTGCCCTTGGAGAAACGCATTATGTAACGGTTGACGGCTCTAAAGGAACAAAGGGCTTTGTCACAAATGTTTTAGAGTCACGAGCACCTGAATTTGATGTCTTTTATTCTTGCGGTCCGTTACCAATGTTAAAAGCACTTGAAGGCTTTTATCCAGAAAAAGAAGGGTATTTATCATTTGAAGAGCGTATGGGCTGTGGGATTGGAGCTTGCTTTGCATGCGTATGTAAAACAACAGACCAAGTAGCAAAAGACTATGTCAAAGTATGCTCTGATGGTCCAGTTTTCCCGAAAGGTACGGTGGCATTATGAGTCGTTTAAACATTCAATTACCAGGCTTAGATTTAAAAAATCCAATAATGCCAGCATCCGGCTGCTTTGGCTTTGGACGTGAATATGCACAGCTTTATGATTTATCAAAGCTTGGCGCTATTATGATTAAAGCTACGACTGTGGAAACACGTCCCGGCAATCCAACTCCACGTGTGGCTGAAACAGCTGCAGGGATGTTGAATGCAATTGGTTTACAAAATCCCGGAATCGAAAAAGTGATGAATGAAGAATTAAAGTTTTTAGAAGCGTATGATGTGCCAATCATTGCAAATGTTGCGGGTACAGAGACAGCGGATTACGTAGAAGTAGCGCAACGCATTTCTACTGCACCAAATGTTAAAGCATTAGAGCTTAATATTTCTTGTCCTAACGTTAAATGTGGTGGTATTCAATTTGGGACAGACCCTGCAACTGCACGTGAGTTAGTTAAAGCTGTCAAGGCTGTTTCTGAAGTGCCTGTATACGTGAAATTGTCTCCTAACGTAACGAATATCGTAGAAATTGCACAAGCTGTTGAAGCGGGTGGTGCAGACGGCATTACAATGATTAATACACTAATTGGTATGCGTTTAGACGAGCGTACAGGTAAGCCAGTGATTGCCAATGGTACAGGCGGCTTATCTGGTCCTGCCGTAAAGCCAGTTGCGATTCGCATGGTCTATGAAGTGTATAAGGCTGTCAATATTCCGATAATTGGGATGGGTGGCGTGACAGAAGCGCAGGATGTTATTGACTTTATGTCGGCTGGCGCATCTGCAGTTGCTGTTGGAACAGCAAACTTTGTCGATCACTTCGTTTGTCCAAATATTATTGATGAACTACCAGCAAAGCTCGATCAATTAGGAGTAGAGCATATTTCAGAAATTATCGGAAGGAGCCATCGTCTATGAATACAAAACCAATACTTGCACTAGATTTTCCTGGAGAAGCAGAAGTATTCAACTTTCTAAAGCACTTTAACGAGCCTCTTTTCGTGAAAATTGGTATGGAATTATATATGCAGGAAGGACCGGATATTGTTCGTAAGGTAAAAGATCTAGGTCATGATATTTTTCTAGATTTAAAATTACATGATATTCCTAATACAGTTGGCTCTGCTATGAAAGGCCTAGCAAAACTGGGGGTAGATTTAGTTAACGTTCATGCTGCAGGCGGACGTCCAATGATGGAGGCAGCACTAGAAGGGCTTGAAGCGGGTACTCCTGCAGGACGTGAACGTGCGGCGTTAATTGCCGTAACACAACTGACTTCTACAACAGAAGAGCAAATGCAGGCAGAGCAAAAAATTGCTTTATCTTTACAGGAGTCAGTATTACATTATGCAAGCTTAACAAAACAAGCTGGTTTAAATGGTGTTGTCTGCTCCGTACACGAGGCAAAAGCTATTGCAGAAGTGTGCGGTGAAGATTTCCTGCGTGTGACTCCTGGTATCCGATTAGCAGGTGGCGACGCACACGACCAAAAGCGCATTGCAACACCAGACGGCGCAAAACGTGACGGATCTTCGTTAATCGTCGTTGGACGTGCCGTTACAGGTGCACAAAATCCAGTAGCAGCATATAAAATCGTAAGTGAATTATGGGAGGCATAAATATGACATTACAAAACGAAATCGCACACGCTATGTTAAAGGTAGGCGCAGTAGAATTAAATCCAACAGAACTATTCACATGGGCATCAGGCATTAAATCCCCAATCTACTGTGATACACGTTTGACAATTTCTGACCCTGTAATTCGTAAGCAATTAGCAAACGGTTTAGCATCTCTTATTAAAGAAAACTTTGGTACAACAGAAATCGTAGCAGGTACAGCAACTGCGGGCATTCCACATGCGGCTTGGGTAAGTGATATTTTAGATTTACCTATGGTTTATGTACGCTCAAAAGCAAAAGAGCATGGCCGTGGTAACCAAATCGAAGGAAAATACGCAGCAGGTCAAAAAGTCGTAGTAGTAGAGGACATCGTTTCTACAGGCGGCTCATCCATTACAGCTGTAGAAGCCTTACGCGCAGCAGGCTGTGAAGTACTAGGCGTTGTTTGTGTCTACACATACAACCTTCCACGTGCTGAACAAGCATTTGAAGAGGCAGGCATTAAATATGTATCTCTAACAAATTTCGATTATTTAATTGAAGCAGCTAATGAATCAGGTGCTATTCAAGAAGGAGACATTCCGTTCTTAAAAGACTGGCATGGAAAATTAAAAGCAGGAGCGCTTTAACTATAAGAAGGGTGGTATGAATTTTTTCATACCACCCTTTCACTTGTTGAAAAACTATTGCGTCAAATTAAAAAAAGTATGACTATTCGGCAAAATGATTGTTGATCTCCATTCTTGCTGGGCGCTTTGTTGCTGTCGCTTCGCTTTCGCGCAAAAAAACATCTGCCGGCTTAAGTACAAAGCCGATTCCGGACGCAATTATGTCGAGGTATATTGATCAAAATGACATCCCAACTTTTTAGTTTTATCGAAATACTTTCAGAAATTATCGACCAACTTTTTAGTTTTATCACTCAACTTTCACAATTTATCGACCAACTTTTAAATTTTATCACCCAACTTTTAATTTTTATCGACATCCACCTTCCAAAGAGCAAAAAAGGATTCATACACAAAACTGTGTGTGAATCCTTTTATTTTATTATGTCGCCGAGTCTTCACTCTCATGGAACCAATTCATTTCAGGCTGTAAACATGTCTTTTTATTAATTTACAGCAGAGGAGAAATGAGTCGCATAAGAGATTCAAGCATGCGCTTTTGAATACTCCGCTTTTGAAATGACTCCCATGTAATTTCTATGGATTCTTTAAAATCTTGTTCAAAATCATTTTTTATATCTAAAACCGTTTTAGATTCATATAGGATCGCAATGATTTCATAATTAAGCTCAAAACTACGAATATCCATATTTGCTGTACCAATTGATGCAACTTCATCATCAACAAGTACAATCTTGGCGTGCATAAAAGCATCTTTATAAGAGTAAATAGAGACTCCCGCTTTTAGAAGCGGTGAAAAGTATGATTGGGATGCTTGATCACTAATGATGCTATCGCCTTTCCCAGGATATAATATGCGGACATCTACTCCAGATAAGGCACTCAAACGTAATAATGTTAATGTTTCCTGATCAGGAATGAAGTACGGAGTGGCAATCCAAATTGACTTTTTTGCAGAGCCCATAATTTTCAATAAAGCATTCCGAATACTTGTATCATCTGAGCTAGGTCCACTTGCAACAATTTGTACGGCACCTTCTGCCTGATGAATTCCTTGACTTGGAAAGTATGTTCTATCCATAAATTGATTCCAAGAATGAGCATTTAAACGACTAGTGGCATAGAGAAAATCTTCTAAGAAAATGGCCTGCAGTTTATATAATGCTTTTCCTTCTATTTTTAAATGACTATCACGCCAAATAGGAAACTTCTTCGACCGACCAAGATATTCATCCCCGACATTGAGTCCACCTGTAAAACCAATTGTCCCATCTACAATAACAATCTTACGGTGGTTCCGATAATTTACGGTTTCTAATAGCCAAGGTGAAAGAATAGAATCAAATTCGACTACTTCAATCCCAGAATCTTTCATTGGTTGTAAGAAACTGCTTCGTAATTTATTACTTCCGAGTCCATCGTAAAGAAAGCGTACGGTTATGCCAGATTCTGCTTTCCTTATTAAGGAATCTCGAATTTTTGTACCGATTTCATCTGATCGATAAATATAGTATTGAATATGAATATGATGTGTAGCATTTTCAATTGCTTGTATGATTTCAGTAAATGTTTCATCACCGTTTGTTAAGAGCTTTGTTGTTGTTTCATTCGCAGCAGGACCACCACCGAATTTTTGGATAACTTGTGTTAAATAGGTGGATCGTTCATTTAAAGGGGACGAGACGTCTAAATTTAAACTTTTCCCTGCTAAAATCTCACGGAATAGCATTCTTTTCTCTTCTGAACGATGTAAATGTTTCTTTCTTCTCCAGCGACTTCTTCCGAAAAGTAAGTACAGAAGTACACCGATAATAGGGAGAATGGCTAGTACTAAAAACCAAGCCAATGTACTTTGCGGGGAACGGTTTTCAATAAAAATAACGAAGGAAATCCCAATTATTGTTATAGGCCACAGTATACCGATTAACGTATATAAGGAAATGAGGGACTTATTTAAGACTATGAGTATAATTGCTGCAATTGTAAATACAAATAGTAATTGGACTACTCGATTTTTCATATGTACATTTTCACCTATTCTTTCTTATTTCTCATAAAAGCAAGATTGTACTTTAAAAAATTTTTGATAAAGTGTTTCTTTTTTTACAATATAGACATCCTCGCTTCAATATATATTGTTAGTAATATCGCTATTTGCAAACACTTCTTTATAAATATTCTCTAAAGTAAATCATGATTCTTTATTATTACCCATGAAATACTCCTTTGAGTTTAACTATTTATCTATGTTAATAGTCTTTTATTTAAAACTTTTAGAATATATTACCTTTATTTTTGCATATATTATTTGAAAAGGAAATTATTTTTTGGGAATGAATATAATCCAGAGGTACGTAAATGATTAGGTAAAAAGAAATGAAATAATTACTTTTTCAGTATATCAATATTATTGTTAAATTTTTAGCACTTTAAACTAGAAAACTATTTGTTAAAAACAATTATGAATAGTTTCAATATATTTAAATGAGAGTAAATGATTATTATCTGTTATATAAATATAATCAAGGTAATTAAATGGTGTTTTTTTATAAAGTAAGTATATATAATTGTTATATTTAAATAACAAATATAGCGGAGCGTACATAGTAAGTTGAAAAAAGGACTAACAATTCAGTAAAGAAAAAATAAAGTTTATAAAATTATTTTGTAAAGATGTACAGGGTAAATTTATCATATCTTCTTAATATTTAGAAAAATTTACTTGATTTAATGTATTGATTCTAGATAAAATAATAGCACGGTTAATTTTCAGATAATTCAATCGATATTTAGTTGTCTGAAAAAGTAAAAAGAATATGAAAGGTGTTTACAAATATTAATGGAGGTGTAAATAAACTTTTCAAAAAATATAATTCTGAAATAAATTTAAACTTCTTTCAGCAATTATTTTCTTTACCGAAAGCGTAGCGACAGGTACAAATCTCTTTTGTAACGTAAGTGAAGCGGCAGTTACAGAAGTCTCCCACCCTATAGGTGGTGAGATGAATACGGTTTTAAGTCACTCTTCAGTGGGTGTCCGAACAACCGCTGAAAGAAGTTAAAGCCTCCGACGTATGTCACAGAATCGGAAAGGAGTTCTTTGTGTTTACACAAAGCCGATTCCGGACGCAATTATGCAGATGCAAAATTAATAGATAAGTATAATTATTTTTCAGATTATTTAATAAAGGAGGGGGGAGATTGTTTGAATACAGCAAATGACCTTTTAACAATTAGAAATCTAACTACAAGTTTCCGCATCAAAGAAACATACCACGCTGCTGTAGAGGATGTCTCACTTTCGCTTAAAAAGAATGAAGTATTAGCAATCGTTGGCGAATCGGGTTGTGGTAAAAGTACATTAGCGACTTCCATTGTTGGCTTGTACAATACTGTAAATACAAAAGTTACAGGTGAAATCTTCTATAATAATCAAAATTTAACGCAACTAAATGACGAACAATTTAATAGTTTACGTGGTAATCATATTGGTTTTATTTTTCAGGATCCTCTTTCAGCTCTTAATCCATTAATGCGGATTGGAGAACAAATTGCAGAGGGGCTAATGTATCATACAAAGCTCTCAAAACAACAGCGCCAGGAGAGAGTATTAGAATTATTGAATCAAGTAGGCATCACTAAACCAGAGCGTGTGGCCAAACAATTCCCACATCAATTGTCCGGGGGAATGAGGCAACGTGTCGTTATTGCCATTGCGTTGTCGTGTAAACCCTCTATTTTAATTGCGGATGAGCCGACAACAGCTTTAGATGTAACGATCCAAGCTCAAATACTTGATCTACTAAAAGTACTACAGTCAGAAACTGAAACAGGTATTATCTTAATTACCCATGATTTAGGCGTTGTGGCGGAAATTGCTGATCGAGTTGCAGTGATGTATGCAGGTGAAGTAGTAGAAGAAGCACCTGTCCAGGAATTGTTTACTAATGCAAAACATCCTTACACTCGTTCTTTATTGAATTCTATTCCGCAAACACATAGTGAAAATGAAAGACTTGAAGTTATTCAAGGTATGGTGCCATCGCTGATGAATTTACCTCGGGAAGGCTGCCGATTTTCAGCGCGAATACCGTGGATTGATGCATCTGCACATGAAAGAAACCCACAATTACATGAAATTGCACCAGGACATTTTGTTAGATGTACCTGCTGGAAACACTTTCATTTAGAAGGTGAAGAAGGAGGCGGGACTGTATGAGCTTTATGCAAATTAGCGATTTAAACGTTCATTATCCAATTCGAGGAGGCTTTTTTAATACAGTAATCGATAAGGTATATGCGGTTGATGGTGTCACAATGGAGTTTGAAAAAGGGAAAACATACGGTTTAGTAGGAGAATCAGGTTCTGGAAAATCGACAACAGGGAAGGCCATTATAGGTCTAGAAAAGATCACCTCGGGTCAAATTTTCTATGAAGGTGAGAATGTTACAAACCAGCGCAGAAAACGTGATTCAGCATATAACAAAGATATTCAAATGATTTTTCAAGATTCCCATTCAAGTATGAATCCTAGAAAACGTGTATTAGACATTTTAGCAGAGCCTCTTCGAAATTTTATGAAGCTTAGTGATCAAGAGGAACGTAAGCGCATTAAAGAGTTATTAGCGATAGTAGGTATGTCTGAAGATGTATTGTTAAAGTATCCACATGAATTTTCAGGTGGTCAAAAGCAACGTCTTGGAATCGCGCGTGCGGTTGCTTGTAATCCAAAAATGATTATTGCAGATGAGCCTGTATCTGCCCTAGATTTATCTGTACAAGCTCAAGTGCTCAATTTCATGAAAGACATTCAGAATGAATTTGGGCTTAGTTATTTATTTATTTCACATGACCTTGGTGTCGTGAAGCATATGTGTGATCACATAGCTATCATGTACAAAGGGCGCTTTGTTGAAACAGGCACTCGAAATGACATATACATGAATCCACAACATATTTATACAAAGCGTCTGTTATCAGCTATTCCAAATATTGAGCCAGAAACACGTTCGGAGCGTAAAATAACACGTCAAGATGTCGAGGCCAATTATCAAAAAGAACAGCATAAATATTATGACGAGCATGGTAAAGTATACCCATTAAAATCCATCTCGGATACGCATAAAGTAGCGATGTCTGACATTGAACGGGAGGGTATATAAAATGTGGAAAACAATTGTTAGACGTGTATTAGTGATGATTCCTCAGCTTTTCGTATTAAGTCTTTTAATCTTCATATTGGCAAAACTAATGCCAGGAGATCCATTTACAGGGCTTATTACACCAGAGACAGATCCTGCAAGGCTTGAGGAGCTTCGTATACAAGCAGGTTTCTATGACCCTTGGTATGTTCAGTATTACCACTGGATTACAAACGCTTTTCAAGGTGATTTTGGACGAAGCTATACATATAAAATTGCAGTGTCCACACTTATTGGTGAGCGCGGATTAAATACATTCTGGCTTTCTTTACTCAGTGCAATTTTTGTATATTTGATTGCGATTCCACTTGGGGTGTTGGCAGGTCGCTATCAAGATTCATTATTAGATAAATCTATCACTCTATATAGTTTTATTAGTTATGCCATTCCAACTTTTGTATTATCACTAATTTTCGTTTTTATTTTTGGCTATAAACTCATGTGGTTCCCAACTAGCGGGACAGTTGATGTAGGGGCTGATCCAGGTACAATGGCATATTATTGGAGTAAAATCTATCATTTGCTACTACCTGCTATTACGTATGCTATTTTAGGTACAACTGCTATTATTCAATATTTACGCTCAGAAATAATAGATGCAAAAACACAGGATTATGTGAAAACAGCTCGAAGCAAAGGTGTCCCAATGCGAAAAATCTACACGAGACATATTTTCCGTAATTCCTTACTACCAATCGCAGCTTTTTTAGGGTTTACAATAACAGGTTTATTAGGTGGCTCTATTTTCATTGAAACAATTTTCGGTTTCCCGGGAATGGGTCAGTTGTTTATCCATTCGATTATGAGTCGAGATTATAGTGTTATTACGTCACTAGTTATGCTTTATGGCTTCTTAACATTATTAGGTAGTCTACTGTCTGATATTATTATGAGCATTGTTGATCCACGTATCCGCATAGACTAACTACTAAAATAATGTTTAAGGAGAGGTGATTTCAAATGGAACAACACAATAATGAAATAGTCAAATTTGATAACTCTCCGCCGACGGGAATACAAGTCGTTTTACGAGAGTTTAAAAAAGATAAAGTAGCAATGCTGTCCTTTTTCGGGATAACGTTACTTATTGTTGTAATATTAGTCGCTTCAATGTTTTTAAATCAAGAAGAAATATTAAAGATTAAACTGTTAGAGCGTTTCACTGAGCCAGGTGTAAATGGTTATAGACTTGGGGCAGATGAAGCAGGTCGTGATATGCTTGGACAGCTAGTGATAGGAGCAAAGAATTCGATATTAATTGCTTTTGCCATTACTATCATTACTAGTGTTGCTGGGATAGCTCTTGGCATTATCATGGGTTATTACGGAGGATTTATTGATAATTTGTTTATGCGAATTATTGATTTCTTTATAACATTACCTAGTCTAATGATTATTATTGTTTTTGTAACTATAATACCAAAATATGGTGTTCTTGAATTGATATTGATCATAAGTTTATTTCAATGGATGAGCACCGCGCGTTTAGTTCGAAGTAAAGCCCTATCGGAGGGGAAAAGAGATTATGTAAATGCGTCTAAAACAATGGGGACTAGTAATCTCGCTATTATGTTTAAAGGGATTTTACCAAATTTAAGTTCTATTTTGATAGTTGAAGTAACTTTGAACTTTGCTGGTAATGTCGGTATTGAGACGGGGTTGTCCTTCTTAGGGTTTGGTTTACCGCCATCAACTCCGAGCTTAGGAACTCTTGTAAACTATGCAACAAATCCTTTAGTACTTTCAACAAAATGGTGGGTATGGTTGCCCGCATCAATATTAATTTTAATCTTGATGCTTGGTATAAATTATGTCGGTCAAGCACTTCGTCGTGCAGCTGACGCAAAACAAAGAATGGGATAAAGGGGAGGATTTACTATGAAAAAAAATTGGTTATTACTATCAGTTGTTTTGGCAGTGATGTTTGTATTGGCAGCCTGCAATAACGATGGTAAAGATGCTGCAAAAACGGAAGATGGCAAGAAAGATAAACCGGAACAATCAGAAGAAAATAAAGTGGATACAACTACGCTTCCTATGGAAATTACAAACGAAGGGGATGTTATTAAAGGTGGTACTTTAAGGGTAGGTCTTGTAACAGATACGCCTTTTAAAGGGATTTTCTCTTGGGAATTATATGACGATGCCTACGATTCAGAAATAATGAAATACACAACAAATAATCTTTTTGCAACGGATGGAGATTTCTTGATAACTGATAAAGGTATTGGGAAATTAGATGTTGATAAGGACAATAAAAAGGCGAAGATTACTATTCAAGGCGACGTTAAGTGGTCTGACGGTCAACCTTTGACAGCTGAAGACTTAATTTATCCATACGAAATTATTGGTCACCCTGATTACGAGGGAGTACGCTATGACGACGATTTCAAAAATATTGTTGGTGCAGAAGAATATCATGATGGAAAAGCAGAGACAATTTCTGGTATTAAAAAAATTGACGAAAAATCTATTGAAATTACGTTCAAGAAAGTGTCACCGGCTATTTATTCAGGTGGTGATGGACTATGGGGTTATGCAGCACCGAAGCATCAGCTAGCGTCAATCCCAGTTAAAGATGCCCTAATTGCTTCAGATGCAGTTCGTAAAAATCCTGTAACACTTGGCGCATTTAAATTTGACAAGATTAAAAATGGAGAGTCTGTTCAGCTTGTAGCAAATGAATACTACTATCAAGGTAAACCAAAGGTAGATAAAGTGGTTATCGAAGTTGTTCCTTCAAGTTCAATCGGTGAAGCTATGAAATCGGGAAAATATGATATCGCAACTTCGTTCCCAACGAATCAATATGATAGTTTGAAAGGTCTTTCAAATGTAGCGATTCTAGGTCGTCCTGAGTTAGCCTATTCTTATTTAGGGTTTAAAGTAGGGAAATACGATAAAGCAAATCGTAAAAATATTTTTAATGAGAAATCAAAAATGAATGATGTTAATTTACGTCAAGCGATTGGCTATGCGATGGATATTGAATCTGTTGGAGAAAAATTCTATCAAGGTCTACGTGTAAGAGCAAATTCATTAATTCCGCCAGTGTTTGCATCTTACTATGATGGCACGTTAGAGGGTTATCACTATGATTCCGAAAAGGCTAAGGAATTACTGGATAAAGCTGGCTATAAAGATGTAGATGGAGACGGAATCCGTGAAGATAAAGACGGCAAGAAATTCTCTATTCGATTAGCTGCAATGGCTGGTTCAGATACAGATGAAGCGATTGTAGAATACTACCGCCAGAACTGGAAAGAAGTTGGCTTAGATGTGCAATTAACAACTGGCCGTCTTATCGAATTCAATGCTTTCTACGATAAAGTAAAAGCCGATGACCCAGAAATCGATATGTTTATGGCTGCATGGGGAACAGGTACAAATCCATCACCGGTAGGTTTATATAGTGAGGGTGCAGAATTTAACATGAGTCGTTACGTTGCTGCTGATTTAACAACAATGTTAGAAGACATTGATTCAGCAAAAGCAATGGATCCAAAATATCGTTCAGAAGCATTCCGTACATGGCAAGAATATATGAGTAAAACAGCAACAACAATACCAACGATGTTCCGTACGGAAATCATTCCAGTAAATAAACGTGTGAAAAATTACAATGTTGATTATGCAAATGATACACAAGACCATCTTCAAACTATTGAATTAACAGCAGACGCTCCAATAAAATAAGCTATTCAGAAAAAAACAGTCTTTCTTCATATATGGGGAGAAAGACTGTTTTTCATAACTATACGCTCTTCGCCAGAGGTAGGGGAGATATTAGTTAAAGCGTGTGCCATGTATATAGGTTGATTAGAGACTCCCTGAGGATTAATCACGATTACCTTGAAGCGAGCAGAGGTAAGGTATCATATCGTGTGATAATGCCTTCTAGAACAATGCCACAAGTTTCTCATCGCAATCCTAGGAAAGAAACACTCAGGTCGGAAAGAAATCAACTCTTTGTTATTAGTACGAGCTTTCTTCATACAAAAAATCCACCCACTGGAAAATACCAATGGATGGATTTATAAGTTATTATCGATTAGCAACCCAAGTTTTCACAAGATCTGCAGTACCATAAACGTAATGCTGATCGCTAACTTCATGGTATGATGCGCTATCGTCAACTTCTGTATGCTTGTACGGAATACGTTGACGGTGTTTTTCTGACATTGGGTCAGGAAGTGGAATTGCTGATAATAATGATTTTGTATACGGATGAACAGGGTGATTATAAATATCATCTGCTTTACCGATTTCCATGATTTTACCTCGGTACATAACAGCGATACGGTCACTGATATACTTAACCATTGATAAGTCATGGGCAATGAAAAGATATGTTAAGCCACGTTCTTTTTGCAGTTCTTTTAATAAGTTAACAACTTGCGCTTGAATCGAAACGTCAAGTGCAGAAATAGGTTCATCGGCGATAATAAACTTTGGATCTAAGCTTAGTGCACGAGCAATTCCAATACGTTGACGTTGACCGCCAGAGAATTCGTGTGCATAACGGTTTGCGTGCTCTTTATTTAAGCCAACAGCCTCTAACAGTTGATTAACTTTTTCACGACGCTCTTTTTTATCTTTGTAAAGACCGTGAATCGTAAAGCCTTCACTAATGATTTCTCCAGCCGTCATACGCGGGTTTAATGAAGCATATGGATCTTGGAAAATCATTTGCATTTGACGATTAAATTTCTTTAATTCATTTTTAGATTTTTTCCCATGGATGCTCTCACCATCGAAGATAATTTCCCCACCTGTAATGTCGTACAGGCGAATAATTGAACGACCAGTTGTTGATTTACCACAGCCTGATTCTCCAACAAGACCGAGTGTTTCTCCTTCGTATACATCGAAGCTAATACCGTCGACAGCTTTAATAGGGTTACTTTCTGAACCGAAATGCTGCTTTAAATTTTTAATTTCAAGAACTTTTTTTACGCCCGATTTAGTCATTTTGGTGTGCCTCCTTTGCTAAATATCCTTCAATACGTTTAGCAACTGCATCTGGAAGCGGAATTTTTGGTGCATCAGGATGCATCATCCAAGTTTTGGCAAAGTGTGTGTCGCTTACTTGGAACATCGGTGGCTCTTGCTCATAGTCAATAGCCATTGCATATTCATTACGAGCAGCAAACGCATCGCCCTTTGGTGGGTTCGTAAGATCTGGTGGTGAACCAGGAATCGTGCGTAATAGCTCATCTGTATCGTTATCTAAGTCTGGCATTGAACCAAGCAGACCCCATGTATAAGGATGCTTAGGATTATAGAAAATATCATTAACAGTACCATATTCAACGATTTGACCTGCATACATAACTGCAACACGGTCGGCAATGTTTGCCACGACACCTAAATCATGGGTAATGAAAATGATAGATGTTTTCGAATTTTTTTGGATTTCTTTCATTAGCTCTAAAATTTGTGCTTGAATGGTAACGTCTAATGCTGTTGTTGGCTCATCGGCAATTAGAAGCTTAGGATCAGCCGCAAGTGCGATGGCAATAACAACACGTTGACGCATACCGCCTGAAAATTCATGCGGATATTGGTTATAACGTTTTTCAGGGAAGGGGATACCTACCTGCGTTAAAAGTTCGATTGCACGTTTTTTAGCATCAGCTTTTGATACTTTTTTATGTTGTAAAATAACTTCAGTTATTTGACGTCCGACCTTCATAGTTGGATTTAAGCTTGTCATTGGGTCTTGGAAAATCATTGCAATTTCATTTCCGCGTACTTTTGACATTTCTTTATCGCTTAAAGGTACTAAATCACGGCCATTAAATAAAATTTGTCCTGACTCATAAATACCAGGTGGCTGTGGAATTAGTTTCATTAATGCGTTACTCGTAACACTCTTACCAGAACCGGATTCACCAACGATTGCTAGTGTTTCGCCTTCTTTTAAGTCAAAGTTTACACCACGAACAGCATGAACAAGTCCTGCATACGTTTTAAAGTTTATCTTTAAATCTTTTACTTCTAAAATTGTTTTAATCATTTTCGGCCACCTCCTTATTTACGTAGTTTTGGATCTAGTGCGTCACGTAAGCCATCACCAACTGCGTTAAACGCAAAGATTGTTAGTGAGATGAAAATTGCTGGGAAAATCATGCGCCATGGTGCACTATTGATGGCTCTCATTCCTTCAGTTGCCATCGTACCCCAAGATGCATGTGGAGCAGGAACTCCAAGACCTAGGAAGCTTAAGAATGCCTCTGTGAAAATTGCTGATGGAATTGTTAAAGTCATTGTTACTAAAATAGCACCTAATGCATTTGGAATTAAATGTTTTAAAATTAAATGTCCAGTGCTTGCACCTAAAGTTCGTGCAGCTAGTACATACTCTTGATTTTTAATGGATAATACTTCACCACGGACGATACGAGCCATATTAATCCAGCCTGTAATCGAAAGGGCAATAATCATAGGAAATAAACCTGGTTGTAAAACAACTAATAAAACAATTACAACTAATAAGTAAGGAACAGCTGTTAAAACATCGGCAATACGCATCATAATATTATCTACACGACCGCCTGCTAAACCTGAAATACTTCCCCAAAGAACACCTATAACTAAGTCAATAACAGCTGCTGTAATCCCGATAAATAGAGAGATACGAGCGCCAGCCCAAATACGAACGAACATATCACGACCTAAATCATCTGTCCCAAACCAAAAATCAGCAGATGGTGGACTATTAAAGACACCAAGTTGATCGCTGTCTTTATATTGTGAAAGCATTGGTACTAAAATTGCCATTGAAACAATTATTATCAACATGATCAATCCAAAGATCGCCAATTTATTATGAGAAAAACGGAGAAATACTTCCTTCCAGAAGGAAACGGATTTATCAGCCAATTTATCAGTTGCTTCACTATTTCCACCGACAACTTTAAACATTTCTTTGTCAATTTGTTGCTGCGTCATTGTTTTTTCGCTCCCTTCAATTTAATTCGCGGATCAATAAAGCTATATAGAATATCAACAATAAATACCGCAAATAATAGGATAATTGAATAGAACACTGTTGTTCCCATGATTACAGTGTAATCGCGGTTCGTAATACTTTGTACGAAGTATTTACCCAATCCAGGGATTGCGAAAATATTTTCAACGATGAAACTACCTGTTACAACAGCTGCAGTTAGTGGCCCAAGGTAAGTCACAACTGGCAGTAGAGCGTTACGTAAAGTATGACGGAAAACGATTGTCCATTTTCCAATCCCTTTGGCACGAGCCATTTTTACATATTCACTATGGTTTTGTTCCAGCATACTTGAGCGTGTTAATTTTGCAATAAAGCCCATGTGTGAGAAAGCGATTGCAAAGGCTGGTAGTATACTGTAGGAAAAGCCTTTCCAACCACCAACTGGGAACATCTCTAGCTTATAGGCTAAGAAATACTGCATTAAACCAGCTAAGATAAATGAAGGTACTGAAATAAATATCACCGCAAAGGACGTTGCTAAATAATCCGGGAATTTATTATGATAAAGCGCGGCAATTACGCCTATTAATACACCGAAACCAATTGATAATAGCATAGCTTCGATACCTAATGTTAAAGAAACTGGGAAACTTTCAGAAATCATATCATTTGTAGAACGCGCTTTATACTTCATTGACTCACCGAAATTAAAAGAGGCCGTATCGATTAAATAATCTTTATATTGAATATACCAAGGGTTATTTAATCCATACGTTTCGTTTAACTTTTCCTCAATTTGAGGAGGGAAATTACGCTCACTTGCAAATGGACTACCTGGAGCAAGACGCATTAAGAAAAACGTAGCCGTTACGATGACGAAAAGCGCGAGAAGTATATACATCAGCCTTTTCAGAATATAATTAATCACATAAAACTCCTCCTTCTATTTGTCAATTTTCAGACAAATAAATGCCTTCGTATTTTAAAAAGAGCTGACTCGCGCTGAAGTGGCTACGAGACAGCTCTCCTCTATAGAGCTTAATAGATAAAAAATTTAGCTGTGAAAATTATTCCACATCAACATATTTAAGTTTAATGTTTCCTAGAATATCTGGAGACATATTTTTAACCTTCTTATTAGCTACTGAAAGGTTAGTGTAGTAGTAGATTGGTGCAACTGGTAATTCAGAAACTGCAATTCCTTCAGCTTGTTTTAATAAATCTAAACGTTTCGCAGGATCTGCTTCAACAATAGATTCTTTTAAAAGTTTTTTGTACTCTGGGTTTTCCCAGCCAGTATCGTTGTTACCATTAGC
Organism: Lysinibacillus xylanilyticus; assembly: GCF_001183605.1. Lineage (GTDB taxonomy): Bacteria > Bacillota > Bacilli > Bacillales_A > Planococcaceae > Lysinibacillus > Lysinibacillus xylanilyticus. Next base: position 635,005 of record NZ_LFXJ01000010.1, read on the forward strand.
AGCTGTATCAAACATTTCTAAGAACGTGTAAGCATCGTTGTAGTCACCAATCCAGCCCATACGCCCAATTTGGTAATCTAATTGGTTAAGTTTTTCAAGATATACTTGCCATTCAGAGTTATCAAGACCTACAGTAATACCAAGGTTTTTGCTCCAGCCTTCTTGGATATACTGAGCAATTGAAGCATGACCTTCACTTGTATTGTATGAAAGGTTAAGTTTAATATCTTTTGGATCCTTAATACCAAGTTCTTTCATACCAGCTTCAAGTGCTGCTTTAGCACCCTCAATATCGTTATCTTTGTAGTATCCACGGTCTTGTTCAAAACCACTAATTGCAATTGGAACCATACCTAAAGCAGGTTTTTGTTCACCTTTAGTAACATTGTCAATTAAACCTTGACGATTAATTGCTAAAGTTAAAGCTTTACGAATGTTAGCGTTTCCAGTAATTTTGTCAGTAGTATTGAATTTGTACCAGTATACACCAGCATAGTCAGCGATTTTTAATGAACCATCAGCTTTAAAGCCATCGATTTCATCAAGTGCTACTGTTTGATATGGAGAACCTAAATAATCGATTTCTCCTTTTTTGAACATTGTTGCAGCTGTTGCTTCATTTTCAACCATACCAATGTTTACAGTACCTAGAGCTACATTTGCAGCATCCCAATACTCTGGGTTTTTCTTTAATACGATAGAATCGCTGTGTTTCCAAGTGTCTAAAGTGAATGGACCATTTGTTACAAAGTTTTCACCAGCATCTGTGTACCATTCTTTATTAGCTTCAACAACTTTTTGATTTAGTGGTGCATATGTTTTAAATGCAACTAACTCTAAGAAGTAAGCTGTTGGTTGTTCTAAAGTTACTACTAAAGTTTTGTCATCTTCAGCTTTAACTGCTACATCATCAGCAGAACCTTTACCTGTGTGGTAAGCTTCAGCACCTTTAATAGGGTAAAGTAAAGAAGCATACTCAGATAAATTTTCAGCATTTAATGCCCATTTCCAAGCATATTCGAAATCACCAGCTACTACTGGGTCACCGTTAGTCCATTTTGCATCACGTAATTTGAATGTGTAAGTTAATTGATCATCACTTACTTCCCATTTTTCAGCCATACCTGCTGATGGTTTTCCATCTTGATCTAAAACCATTAAACCTTCAAATACGTTTTGAAGTATTGCTCCAGAAGTTGTATCTGTTGCAAGTGCTGGATGTAAAGATGGTGGTTCAGAAGTTACAACTACATTCAACTCTTTAGAAGAAGAAGCTGTTGAACCAGACTCTTTTTTATCGTCTTTTGATTTTTCAGACGAATCTCCACCGAAGCCACATGCAGCAAGTACTAATGAGAATACTGCAAGGACTGTAAGTAATAAAAACTTTTTGTTTTTATTCATGTGAATCCCCCTTATACAATTTTAAGCCTTCTATGAAGCTCTTATTTAATATACCAAAAAAATCATTGTGTACAAAATAAAAAAGATTCAAATTTATATAGTATTATCTGACATTTAAGAAGATAATAATTTTTTTCGATTCACCACATTAAAGAATGAAAGCGCTTTCGTAGTAAAAAAATGATATTTATTTGTTCTGAATATCAAAAATAAAATAAAAATAAAAAAATAACTAACTATATAGAAAATTCATATTCTTTAGATAATATTATTGGTGTTTGAAAAATGAGTCGAAAGTCATGGGGAGATAATATAAGAAGTTTGTATAGATTTGTAGAAAATCAATGTAAAACTGAGTGATTTAGATTCTTGATCAGGTATTTTTTTGTAATTTATAATCTCAAAGAATGAATATTTTTATCTATTAATGATATATAAGAAACTTGTTTTGTATTTATCTAAGATTAATCAAAATAAAAGAGAAAAAAGAAGAATTAGAGTAAAATATGCCTTTCTTAAAGAATATATGCACAGAATTTTAGTGAAATTTATTTTTTTGAAATAATTTACACATTACTTGAGTATACAACGATGTATAAAAAAACGGTGCATTGAATCAATTATATGAATGTAGGATTTGGCATATAGTAAATGGGAAAAAACATGTGCTTTTTGATATTGTTTTTTGGAGAAATCCATTTGTCTTGCTTAGGAGGAAGGCTCCTACATAAAATTACTAAAACTTTGTGTAAGTAGAACTTAATGAGTAGAGAATTACTTAAATTCTTTATGTGGTTTATTTTACCATATATGGTTAGTTGAGTGGTAGTCTCCCTAAAAATAAACAGCAAGTAGCGGCTACATAGGGCATCATGAGTAGTCTCGACTGCTGTGCTCTACAAAACTCACGCTTTCACTATCAAAAATGTTAAAAAAATAAAGCAGAGCATTTCGATTAAAGAAATGCTCTGCTTAAATGTTTAGAGTTTAAATTGATTAATTTGGGTTTGTAAGTCCGAGGATTTTTCGCTTAAATCTGTAGCAACATGATTTACTTGTTGCATTGTCGCAGCCTGTTCCTTACTAGCTTCGGCAATGATCTGTGTACTTGCTGCACTAGAAGAAGCACCATGAGCAATTTCCGCAACGGAGGCTGCTACTTGTTCAGCGCTTGCAGAGATCTCTTCAGAAGTAGATGAAATATCTTCTATTTGATCTGTCATCGTATTGATCGCTTTTACGATCGCTTCAAAAGAGTTGCCAGCATCGCCAATAATTTTCACACCATCTGTGACAGATTGGAGCCCATCTTCGACAGCTTTCTCTACATTTTGCGTATCTTCTTGGATTTCTTGTGTTAACGTAACGATTTGATTTGCTGATTGCTTTGATTCTTCTGCTAGTTTACGAACTTCGTCAGCTACGACAGCAAAGCCTTTGCCGTGTTCACCTGCACGTGCAGCTTCGATTGCAGCGTTGAGCGCTAATAAATTTGTTTGATCTGTGATGGCTGTAATTACTGTAGTTATATTACCTATTTCTTCTGATTGCTTACTTAATTTTTGAACGAGCTTGTTAATCATTTGAGTCGAATCATAAATCACATTCATTTGCTGTTGAGCCTCATCGACTGTACTATTACCGTTATTCGCCAATTCAGTTGTTGTCACAGCGCTTTGGTGAAGTTGTTGAGTTGCTTCTGCTATACGTTGTACACCTATTGCTGTTTCATCCATCGCATGTGCACTTTCATTGGCAGCGATCGTAGCGGTAGATGACGCATTCGCTGTCTCGTTAATACGTACAGTAATTTCATCAGAAGAAGCAGAAATCTCTTCGATAGAGGCAGATAGCTCTTCAGCAGAAGCAGATAAATGTTCCGCATTGCCTTGAATATGTGTTAATAAACCTCTCAAGCTACTTTTCATTACGTTAAAGGCTGTAGAAAGCTGGCCGATTTCATCTTTAGATTGATGAGAGATATCTTGATGATATAATTCACCATTAGCGATATTATTGGCAGCGATAACTACGGATTTTAACGGTCGTGAAATTGTACGCTGTACATAATACATCAGAGATATACCAAGTATTACACCAATAATGATAGCAATGATTGAGATTGTTTGAGAAATTGATACTGCTTGTTTAGACTCTTTCGTGACAATATCAAGTTGATTTTTTTGATAACTTACAATTTTCTCTGATACTGCTAACAAATCTGTATTTGCTTTTTGAACATCGCCATTAACTTTTTGTATCGCTTTTTCTAATTTTCCAGCATCATGAAGTGCTAGTGCTTCTTCAGCCACTTTGTTAAAAGCTTCATTATATGTATTTAGATCTTTTGCATAAGTCTCCATTTCGGATGAATCAGATTTTTCCATGATCTCTATTACATGCGCATCTAACATTTTTGCATACTTTGTAAAGTTATCTTTATTAGTTGCTGTGTCTTCAAGGAGTATTGCCCGAATGTAAAGACCTTGCATTGCTCGTTCAGTTTGAATATTATTTGCTAATTCTACTAGAGCTACACGGTTATCTAGTGCATTTTCTACTTTCTTGTCAATGTTTGAGAATTGGATAAACATAATGACCAATGAAATAATTAAGGTCAGAATGATGGTTAAAAAACCAAAGCTTAATTTTTTGCCTACAGACATAAAGATACGTCCTTTCTGGAATGCCATTTACTTTTTATTTAAATTTAGCCATTTAGAGGGGGAGAAGTCAATAACCTCGTAATAATCAGTTCGGATTATTCATGGGTTTATCAGCGTTATTAAAAAAAGGAACAATAGATACAAAAATCAATCAAGTTAAAGGGGAATATAATAGAGTATAGTACAGATTTCGTGGTCATGCCATTAAAAAAACGTTACATTTCATCATCAAGGTAAGCTCACCATGAAGATGCCGAGTCGTATTGAAGCTCCCCACAAAATACTAAATGTTGGAGTGTTACGATTAAATCGTTATATAACTTTAACAATAAAAAATTACATCAGAAAAGCGCGAGAAATCAACATTTCTAAAATTGATTTCTCGCGCTTTTAAGGTTTTGATTAGTTATGTCTCAGCCTCAACCTTTAAGATTGTTTTTTTAATTGTAAAATGACAGCTTCATCTGGATCGATGTATAAAGTCTTTTGTTCAAAGTAAATAACAAAACCAGGCTTAGAGCCATTTGGTTTTTTTACCTGGCGTATTTCTGTGTAATCTACTGGAACAGAGGAAGAGTCTCGTGCTTTTGAAAAATAGGCAGAAAGTGTTGCGGCTTCTCGTAATGTTGTTTCATCAGGTTCGCTTGTATGGATGACAACATGTGAGCCTGGAATATCCTTCGTATGCAGCCAGATATCTGTGCGTTTAGCCAATTTAAATGTAAGTATGTCATTTTGTTTGTTATTTTTCCCAACAGAAATCGCTACACCAGTAGAAGAGACGTAACGTTCAGGCTCAGGTTTCATTTGTTTTTTCTTTTTTCGTGCATGACGTAATTTCAAATAACCCTGTTCTGCTAATTCTTCTCGAATTTCTTCTATATCTCCAGGAGCAGCTTGTTGTACCTGCTGAGCAAGCATTTCAAAATAGGCTATTTCTTCCTTCGTTTTTTCTAACTGTTCTTGAACCATTATAAGGGCATTTTTTGCCTTTGTGTATTTTGTGTAATAGCTTTGAGCATTTTCAATAGGTGTTTTACGTTCGCTTACTGGAATGGTGATTTCTTCATCTCCAGTTTCACTATAATAGTTAGTGACAGTTACTTCCTTTACACCTTTTTTAAACGTGTAAATATTCGCCATCAGTAATTCCCCGTATAATTGGAACTGATCTAGCTTAGATGCACGTTCGTAGTCTTTATTTAACTTTTTAGTTTTTAGTATAAGCTTATCAATTTCATTTTGCAGCCATCTTTCCAAATCACCTGCCTGCTGTTTGACACGATCACGCTCAGCTCGAGCAAAGAATACGCGGTCAAGTAGCTCATGGACATTTGGATAAATCGTTACATCTCCTTGTAAATGCGTTAGAGCGATTGGAGAGAAGTAAGTTTTATTGTTTGCGATGACATACATCGGCTTTGTTCCACCATTATTAAATGAAGCTATAAAATTTTTAAAGCAATTTACACGATCAACTGTGTCTGTTAATCGGAATAATAATTCCTCTGCATGTATAGGAGAGAAACCAATAAATTGCGAAACAACTTCCTTAGCCGTTTTTGGTTCAGAGAAAAAAACTGTAAGCTGTTCATCGGTTACTGCTAGAGGGTGCCATTTATTCTGTGCGGGCGGTGCGATATAAGGCTGACCAGGTAAAACTGTACGGAAACTATTCACGGAAGGTGGCAAATGCTTTAAGCTGTCGACTATTTTTCCCTGTTCTTTATCTATTAACAACAGGTTACTGTGACGGCCCATAATTTCAGCATGTAGCTCCCTTACAATAGGGTCACCAATTTCATTTTTACTTTCAATTTCTACTATTATAATTCGATCGAAATCGTGCTGTTTAATAGAAGAAATAAAACCACCCTCTATATGTTTTCTCAACAGCATACAAAACATAGGGGGTTCTGCTGGATTTTCTATAGATTGCTCAGTAAGGTGAACACGTGCGTAAGAAGGGTGAATCGAATAAAGTAATTTATGATTGCTTCCGTTCGCACGGATATGTAGAACAACTTCCTGAGCGTTTGGTTGATGTATTTTGGTAATTCGACCTGTTACTAATTGTTGTAGGTCGGCTGTCATTGAGTAAGTAAATAAGCCATCAAATGCCATATGAATTCCTCTTTCCAAAGATATAAGCATCTTGGTACTTTCGTATTTATTATTTTAATGGTGCATTAGCTCCATACTCTATTGTGTGGTAGTTATCACTATAAAGTGGCTAATGTACTTTTCCACCATAGCGTGTGGTTGATTTCCGTTCCGGCTGGGCGCTTTTCTTGAGCGCCTGTTGAGTCGTTAAGGTCTCAATTGTGACCTTGAAGTGGCCCAGTCTTCACTCCAATAAACTTCTAGATATGGCATACACTTATTATGACCGTCATCTCTTTCTTTTGGTGATGAGTTCTTTCTTATGTTTATCATAGCATTTTTTAGGTGAATATTAAAATATAGCTTCAATTGTGGTAGAATTAGCTTTTGCTCTATGTAATTTTTTACGTCATAAATGACAGAGCTTATGTTATAATAATCCCAGTATGCAAAGAAAGGTGTGACGAACCTTGGTGCGTAGTATGACTGGTTTTGGCAGAGGTGTCACAACAACAAGAGACTTTCAATTAACTGTAGAAATGCGCTCGGTCAACCATCGATTTTTAGAAATTAATGCAAAATTCCCGAAAGAATGGCTTGAAGCAGAAATTTTTGCAAAGAAATTAATTTCGCAAGCTTTGTCACGTGGCAAAATTGATGTGATGGTTAATGTTAAGGATTTAGAGAACGTCGAGCAATCTATTGAAATTAATTGGTCATTAATTGAAGCGTATCGTAAGGCAAAAGAGCAATTAGCAAGTAAAGTACCACTAGAAGAAAAATGGACAATGCAAGAGTTACTATCGCTTGAACAAGCGCTTGTACAGGAAAAGCCACAGCTTACACCAGAGGATTTACTCTGTGCTGTTGAAAAGGCTATTTCACAAGCACTTGAACAGCTCATTCAAATGCGTGAGCGTGAAGGGCAAGAATTGCATGATGTTGTTGTACAATATAAAGAACAGTTAATGGAACAAGTGAACCAGATTTGTTCATGTGCCTCTCTTGCTGTAGAAAAATATCGTACACGATTATTGGAAAGAATTAATCAAGTGACGGATGGAGCGTTGTTAGAAGATCGCCTACTTGCTGAAGTAGCGATATTTGCAGAACGTGTGGACATCACTGAAGAATTGGACCGATTAGATAGTCACTTTAATCAACTGGAAGAAACATTACAAGAAACAATTTCAGTTGGCCGTAAATTAGACTTTTTAATGCAGGAAATACACCGCGAAATCAATACGATTGGTTCTAAAAATCAATCGACAGAGGCGGCTGTTGCAGTAGTTCAGGCGAAAACAATTTTAGAAAAGATGCGCGAGCAAGTTCAAAATATCGAATAGCTTGCCTGTATCTGTTATAAATTAAGGGAGATATAGAGAATAAATGATAAAAGAACGTGGATTATTAATTGTTCTGTCTGGCCCATCTGGTGTAGGTAAAGGGACAGTGCGAAAAGAATTATTTTCTCAGCCGAATACGAATTATGAGTATTCCATCTCGATGACAACACGAAATCCTCGCGAAGGTGAAGTAGATGGTGTAGACTATTTTTTCAAGACACGTGAAGAATTTGAAACGTTGATTGAACAGGGTGGCTTATTAGAGCATGCTGAATTTGTAGGGAATTATTACGGAACACCGTTAGCCTATGTAAATGAAACACTTGATGCAGGACGTGATGTGTTTTTAGAAATCGAAGTGCAAGGTGCTGCACAAATTCGCAAAAAGGCTCCAGATGCATTATTTATTTTCTTAGCCCCACCAAGTTTAACGGAATTAAAAGACCGTTTAGTAGGTCGAGGGACGGAAACAGCAGACGTTATTGCGAAGCGTATTGCAACTGCAAGTGAAGAACTTGAAATGATGAGCCTTTATGATTATGTAGTTGAAAATGATGAAGTGACAAATGCTTGTGATCGTATAAACGCGATTATTAAAGCTGAGCATTGTCGTAGAGAACGTGTTGAAAAAAGATATTTGTCAATGTTGAGAGGAGAATAAACCTATGTTATACCCATCAGTAGATACATTAAAAAAAGAAATCGATTCAAAATACTCTTTAGTAAGTCTAGCATCTAAACGTGCTCGTCAAATGCAAGAGGAACAAGGCACTGAACGTTTACACAAGTATGTTTCCCATAAATCCGTAGGGAAAGCACTTGAAGAAGTAGCGGCAGGTGTACTTACGAAGGTATCACAGGATGAGTCAACTGTGTACGAAGACGAAATCTAACATTGATAAAAAAGCTTTTGCCAAATTAATGTTAACTTCTTTCAGCAGAAGTCTGCCACCTCTATAGGTGGTGAGATGAATGCCGATTTAAGCTACTTTTCAGCGGATGTCCAAACACCCGCTGAAAGAAGTTAAAGCCTCCGGCGGATGTCACGGAATCGGAAATGAGTGCTTTGTGCAAGCACAAAGCCGATTCCGGACGCAATTATGCCGGGGCATAATTGATCGTCTGCAGTGGATTTTTGATTATACAGAATGTCGAGAGCTCCCGAGGAATATTCCTTTGGGAGCTTATCATTTGAAAGGACGATTGTGCATGAATAAAAATATTTTACTTTGTGTTTCAGGTGGTATAGCGGTTTATAAGGCTGTCGCTTTAGTTAGCAAGCTATCTCAAGCAGGAGCAAATGTAAAGGTTATCATGACGGCATCAGCAAGACAATTTGTGAATCCGCTGAGCTTTCAAGTTATGTCCAAAAATGATGTTTTTTTCGATACTTTTGATGAAAAGGATTCGAGTGTTATTGCCCATATTGATTTGGCAGATTGGGCTGATTTAATCTTAGTTGCACCAGCTACCGCAAATGTCATAGGAAAACTGGCGAATGGAATTGCAGACGATATGGTAACGACGACCTTGCTTGCAACAACTGCTCCTGTATGGCTAGCACCAGCGATGAATGTACATATGTATGACCATCCAGCGGTAAAACGAAATTTGGCTCAGTTACAATCTGATGGCTATCAATTTATTGAGCCTTCGGAAGGATTTTTGGCATGTGGCTATGTTGGTAAAGGTCGTTTAGAGGAGCCAGAAAAAATAACGGCGATTGTGCAAGAATTTTTTTCAGAGAAGCTTAAGCCATTAGCTGGTAAAACGGTAGTGGTTACAGCTGGAGCTTTCTATGTTCCACTGGACGAGCACCATATTATTAGTACACAGTCGAATAGTAAAATTGGTCAGGCAATAGCAAAAGAGGCAAAAACACTTGGGGCAAATGTAATCCTAATAGATGAGAAAGCAACAAGCGTGCATAAGCTCTTTGAACTGCTTGAGGATTATAAAAAGCAATATCCATCTGCATTTTTTATCCATGCAGCAAATACGCCTACAATTGAAGGGGCACCGATACTATCCGTAGAAGGAATTAGCGCAATAACGTTTGGACAAAAGGTTATTGGTGAACCAATGTTAACAATTATGTCTGACACGTGGATTGATTTTAGTGATACGGCAGAAGTAAATGGTCAATTGTGGGATACGGCAATTGCCACGCAGTTTGCGCAAGCATTATGGACATATGTATTACAGGGTGAGAAGCAATGAGTTTGTTAATTGCAGAGGTTATAGTGGATGTTTCAACTTACCATGTAGATCGTCCATTTGACTATGAAGTACCTACAGAATGGGCACATATTATAGAGATGGGCTGTCGTGTAAAAGTACCGTTCGGGCCACGAAATGTTTTAGGCTTTGTGGTCGGATTAAAAAATGAAACAGATGTACCATCTAATAAATTAAAGTCTATTGCGCAAATTTTAGATATAGAGCCTGTATTAACCGAAGAAATGCTGTTAATGGCAAAGTGGCTGAAAAACGAAACGATTTGCTATGAAATTGATGCCTTACAGGTCATGCTCCCATCAGCGCTTCGAGCGAAGTATGAAAAAATCATAACGCTACTAGTGGAGAAAGACGCTTTGCCAGCTGAAGCTCAAGCTATTTTTGGTAAGCGACAACAGGCTAATTTCAAAGAGTTTGAACGTGCAGAATTACTTCCTTTATTAAAACAGCTTATCACTAATAAAATTGTAAAAATTGAAAATGTTGTGAAGCAGCAAGGCAATGTGAAAGAAATACGGATGGTCAAAATTTCAGATAATCAGCAAGAGATCGACAAAGCAATGGAAGGTGCAGCGAGAGCAGTTAAACAACGCCAGCTAATTGAATGGATGGGCAGACATCTTGGAGAGGTCCTTTTGCCACAGAAAATCTATGAGGAAACAGGTGCATCTTCCGCGGTATTACAGTCAGTTATTGAAAAAGGAGCCGCTCACTTTATACAAGAAGAGGTGTATCGTGATCCCTTTACGAGAGAGGTTTCCCGTACGCAATCTTTACAGTTGACGGATGAGCAGCATGTAGGTCTAAAGGCTATTGTTGGATCGATGGAAGAACAGACAGCGAAAACTTTTTTACTTCACGGCGTTACTGGAAGTGGTAAAACTGAAATATATTTGCAAGCGATACAAAAGGTGTTAGGTGAAGGTAAGGAAGCCATTATGCTTGTACCGGAAATATCATTAACACCACAAATGACAGAGCGTTTTCGTAGTCGTTTTGGTGAGATGGTTGCTGTGATGCATAGTGGCTTATCTGTCGGTGAAAAGTATGATGAATGGCGTAAAATTCAGCAAGGAAAAGTAAGCGTTGTTGTTGGAGCTCGTTCAGCAATTTTCGCACCTTTTACAAATTTAGGTCTTATTATTTTAGATGAAGAGCACGAGTCAACATACAAGCAAGAGGATTCACCGCGTTATCACGCTAGAGATGTAGCGATTTGGCGAAGTGAATTTTACAAATGTCCTGTTATATTAGGTAGTGCAACGCCTGCACTTGAATCATTTGCGAGAGCAAAGAAGGGTGTATATAGTTTGCTATCCTTAAAGCAACGTGCTTTGCATCAACCGTTACCAACTGTTTTTATTGCTGATATGCGAGAAGAACTTCAAAAAGGGAATCGTTCTATGTTTTCGGAGCAGCTTATTGATGCTATACGTATAAGGCTTGAGAAAAAAGAACAGATGGTGCTGTTTTTAAATCGTCGTGGCTATTCTTCTTTTGTGCTTTGTCGTGATTGTGGGACGGTTGTACAATGTCCGAACTGTGACATCTCGTTAACGTATCATCGAACAACAGAGAAATTAAAATGTCATTATTGCGGTTATGAGGAGCGTGTTCCTCAAATATGTCCACAATGCCAGAGTGAGCATATTCGTTATTTTGGTACGGGAACACAAAAAGTTGAGGAAGAAATTTATAAGCTATTTCCTGAGGCAAGGGTTCTCCGAATGGATGTTGATACAACAAAGCAAAAGGGTGCACATGAAGAAATTTTGCAGGCATTTGGGGAAGGACAGGCAGATATTTTGCTAGGGACGCAAATGATTGCTAAAGGTCTTGATTTTCCTAATATTACGCTAGTCGGTGTACTTAGTGCTGATACATCACTGCATCTACCCGATTACCGTGCAGCGGAGCGTACATTCCAATTATTAACGCAGGTTAGTGGTAGGGCAGGACGTCATGAAAAGCATGGTGAGGTTATTATTCAATCGTATACACCAGAGCATTATGCAATTGAACTGGCAAAATTACAAGATTACGAGCCGTTTTACGAACGTGAAATGTTTTTACGCCGCCGCTCTAGCTATCCACCATATTATTATGTAGCACTTATTCAAATATCTCATGAGGATGTAATGATGGCGGCAGAGTATGCTGGACGTGCAGCGGATTGGCTAAAGGGAAACTTATCAAACCAGGTAGCAATTATTGGGCCAACAACTGCAAGCATTAGTCGTCTCCAAAATAGATATCGCTATCAATGTTTGATAAAATATAAAATTGAACCAAATCTCATTCCTGTATTACAGCGCCTTCTAGCGATGTATCGAGCGGAATGGATTAAACAGGGAATATTAATGACGGTAGATTTAGACCCGTCAACTATATAAAATAGTTCATCATCAGATTGGACATGACATTTTGTTGGAATTTATGCCATGCGAATAAGTTGATTGGAGTGGAGGCTGGGTGACTCCTCGGGGATCAGCATTACAGATGATGCCCTGCAGCGAAGCGTCAGCAACAAATGTTTTCTGTGCGAAAGCGAAGCGTCAGCAACAACGCGCCCAGTTGCAATTGAAATCAAGGCCAAGTTAAAATGATGAGCCATTCAAGTGGAATTTCTAATAGACTTTGTCCTATCACCGAAAGTTTGGGATGACATTTTGCTAAAACGTATGCAATGTATATAAGTTGATTGGAGTGGAGGTTGGGCGACTCCTCGGGGATTAGCGTTACAGATGAGACCCTGCAGCGAAGCGAAGCGGCTCATCGAACGCCCCCAGGAAAGCGCCCAGCCGGAACTGAAATCAGATCCACATATGGAGTTACAATTAGACAAGGTATAAGCCTTAAATATAGAAATGAGGAACATAAGATGGCAATTAAAAAAGTTGTTGAACATCCAGCGAAGGTACTATCAACACCGTGTGCGGAAGTAAAAGAAATTAATGAAGAAATTATTACATTACTAGATGATTTATATGACACAATGGTTGAATACGATGGCGTTGGTATTGCAGCACCACAAATAAATGTAGGATTACGTGTTGCAATTGTTGAGCTTGGCGAGGAACGCGATATTTTAGAAATGATTAATCCAACTGTCATTGAAACAGATGGCGCTGAAGTAGATATTGAGGGATGCTTAAGCTTCCCGGGATTATACGGTGAGGTTGAACGACCTGACTATGTGAAAATTGAAGCGTGTGACCGTGAAGGACGTGTATATGAGCTAGAAGCGGGAGGCTTTGATGCACGAGCAATTTTACATGAAATCGATCATTTAGATGGCGTGCTATTTGATTCGAAAATCAAACGTATTCTAACTGAAGAAGAGCTAGAAGCAATGTACGCTGAAGAGGAGGAATAACATGACTTCAATAATTTTTATGGGAACACCTGATTTCTCCGCGCCTATTTTGCGTATGCTACATCATGAAGGTTATGATATTAAAGCTGTAGTTACACCACCAGATCGTCCTGTTGGGCGTAAGCGTGTGCTAACACCACCACCTGTAAAGGTAGCAGCTATGGAGTTAGGTTTACATGTTATTCAGCCTGAAAAGCTACGCGGTTCAGAAGAATTACAGCAAATTATTGATTTACAACCTGACCTAATCGTAACAGCAGCTTTTGGCCAAATTTTGCCGAAAGAATTACTAGATGTACCACCGCTTGGTTGCATTAACGTCCATGCGTCACTTTTACCGAAATATCGCGGTGGAGCACCTATTCACCAAGCCATTATTGATGGTGAAAAAGAGACTGGTGTAACTATTATGTATATGGAGCCAAAGCTAGATGCCGGTGATATCATATCTCAAAGGGCTATCCCAATTGAAGAGGAGGATCATACAGGTGGACTATTTGATAAGCTAAGTGCTGTAGGCTCTGATTTATTAAAAGCTACACTTCCTTCTATTATAAATGGAACAAATAACCGTGCAGTGCAGGATGAAGCGCAAGTAACCTTTGCAAGCAATATTTCACGTGAACAAGAACGTATCGATTGGACAAAGGATGCTACAACTTTATACAATCAAGTGCGTGGTCTTCATCCGTGGCCAGTTGCCTATACAACATTTGAAGATGGCAACTTTAAAATTTGGTGGGCACAGGTCGGTGACACGAAGCATGATGCTATACCCGGTGAGGTTGTTGCGATTTCAAAGGATCATTTTGAAGTTGCTGCAGGAAATGGGACAACACTTGCCCTGTATGATGTACAACCAGCTGGTAAGAAACGCATGACAGCAGTGGAATATTTGCGTGGTACAGGTTCTAAATTACAGATTGGGGACCAATTTAAATGAGTAAAAAAAGCGTAGTAATTTGGGATGGAAATGTGCGTGATGCTGCACTTTCTATTCTGTTAGCAGTAGATAAAAATCAAGCCTATAGTAATTTGCTTTTAAATGAAACGATAAAGCGACATAAAATCGAAGCGAAGGATCGTGCGCTTTTAACAGAAATTACGTATGGCACTTTACAATATAAAATGACACTAGACTACTATTTAGAGCCATTTATTCGTGGTTCAGTAGATCATTGGGTGCGCTGGCTTTTACGTTTATCTTTATATCAAATGCATTATTTAACGCGTATCCCACCACATGCAGCGGTAAATGAGGCTGTAGAAATTGCTAAACGTCGAGGTCACCAAGGTATTGCTTCAATGGTCAACGGTATTTTACGATCTATTTTACGTCAGGGTGTAGCTTCTACTGATGAAATTAAAGATCCAATTGAGCGTCTTGCTATTGAAACAAGTCATCCCGAATGGTTAGTGCAGCGCTTTGTCGATAACTACGGTATTGAAGTAGCGGCTGAAATGCTACATGAAAACAATGTACCTCCAGTGCAGACTGTACGTGTAAATACGACGAAAGCAAGCGTTGAGCAAGCGATTGCCAGCATAGAAGCGGAAGGTTTATCAGCGAAAAGAAGTGAGCTAATGCCTGAATGTTTACATGTAACAAATGGTCAGCCGGCTCGAACAAAGGCATTCCAAGATGGGCTTATTACTATTCAGGATGAAAGCTCTATGATTCCAGCAAATGTTTTGCATCCATCTCCTGGCATGCGCGTCTTAGATATGTGTGCAGCTCCAGGTGGAAAGACAACACATATAGCCGAGATTATGAAAAACGAAGGTTCGATTTTAGCGACTGACCTTCACCCTCATAAATTAGATTTAATCGACCATAATACTGATCGTCTAGGGATTGATATAGTAGAGACTGCTCCAATCGATGGACGTAAGGCACCTGATTTTCTACAAGCAGAATCATTCGACGCTATTTTAGTCGATGCGCCTTGTAGTGGTTTAGGAGTTATGCGCCGCAAGCCAGATATTAAATATACAAAACGAGAAGAAGATTTAGAAAACCTCCAAAAAATACAATTGGCGTTATTAGATGCTGCAACAAAAGTATTGAAAATAGATGGCAAGCTTGTGTACAGTACATGTACAGTCGATAAAAAAGAAAATGAAGGCACTGTAGAGGCCTTTTTATCAACGCATCCAGAAATGGAAGCTATACAACTAGAATCTTTACCAACAAAATTAGCGAAAAAGCAAGCAAATGGCATGCTTCAAGTCTTTCCGCAAGACTTTGGCAGTGACGGTTTCTTCGTTGCCGCTTTTCGTAAAAAAGGAGAATCCAACTAATGGTGGAGCAAGAGAAATTTAATGAGCGCATTAGCGACTTAGTTGAAGAGGCAGAAGACAAGCCTGTTCGACGCGCGAAAAAAGAAAAACCAGATTTAAAGGAATCGGTATATTCATTACAGCCGAAACAGTTAGAAGAATGGTTAAAGGAAAATGGTGAAAAACCATTCCGTGCAGCACAAATCTTTGATTGGCTTTATAATAAACGTGTGAAAACATTTGAAGAAATGTCTAACCTTTCAAAGGGGTTACGTGAAAAGCTTGAAGCAAGTTTTGCATTGACGACATTGTCAACAATTATTCAACAGGAATCAAAAGATGGTACTATTAAGTTTTTATTCCAATTACAAGATGGCTATTCTATTGAAACTGTATTAATGCGTCATGAATATGGGAACTCTGTTTGTGTGACAACACAAGTAGGTTGCCGAATTGGCTGTACGTTTTGTGCGTCAACTTTAGGTGGATTAAAACGTCACTTACTAGCAGGAGAAATCGTGGAGCAAGTTGTAAAAGTACAACAAACTTTAGATGAACTGGGCGAGCGTGTTTCACATATCGTCATTATGGGTATTGGAGAACCTTTCGATAATTATGATGCGATGATGAACTTCTTAAAAGTCATCAACCATGAAAAAGGGTTAAATATTGGTGCTCGTCACATCACTGTTTCAACATCAGGGATTGTTCCGAAAATTTACGAATTTGCTGATGAACAGCTACAAATCAACTTTGCAGTATCATTACACGCACCTAACCAAGAGGATCGTCAAAAACTGATGCCAATTGCACGTGCTTACAAATTGGATGAATTAATGGAAGCTGTCCGTTACTATACGGATAAAACTGGCCGACGTGTTACTTTTGAGTATGGTTTAATGTCTGGTGAAAATGATTCAGTTGAAATTGCAGAAGAATTATCTGCATTAATAAAAGGACTTAAATGCCACGTTAACTTAATTCCTGTAAACTACGTACCAGAACGTGATTATGTTCGCACATCCCGTAGTCAAATTTTTGCCTTTGAAAAAACATTAAAGAAGAATGGTATTAACGTAACAATCCGCCGAGAGCAAGGTTCTGATATTGCTGCTGCGTGTGGTCAATTACGTGCGCAAGAGAGATCTGAAGAGACGAGGTGACCAGTGTTGGAATACACAGTCGAAAGTGATATTGGGTTAAAACGAGCAATCAATGAAGACCGTGCGGCATTTTTTCAACGTCCAGGCGGACTTGCACTAGCACTTGTAGCGGACGGCATGGGTGGTCATAATGCTGGCGATGTAGCGAGTGATATGGCGATGGAACAAATAGAATCCGTTTTTTTACAGGCAGAGGCACATCATTTTGCATCAACAACATCAAAAAAAGAGTGGTTATTACAAGCAGTCAAGCAATTGAATAAAAGTATATATGACTATTCTTTATCACATGAAGACTGTAAAGGAATGGGCACGACGTTTATTGCAGTGTTAATTGAAAAAAATCATTGCTTTATCGCCCATGTTGGTGATAGTCGTGTGTATTATTTCTTTGATGATGGTGCACAACAAATAACAAGAGATCACTCCTATGTAAATGTTCTGGTTGAAAATGGTGAAATTAGTGAAGAGGAAGCGTTGACGCATCCGAAGAAAAATTTCATCTTAAAAGCGGTTGGTACAGAAGAAACGATTGAACCAGACTTTTACGAAATTGATTTAGCATCAGAATCGTATTTACTCATTTGCTCTGACGGTTTAAGCAATAAACTTACAGTATATGAAATGGCATCAATTATTACGTATCCAGATTCAATAGAAGAAAAAGGACGAAAACTTGTGGAATTAGCAAATGCAAGCGGGGGAGAAGACAATATCTCCCTCGTGCTACTCACAAGGCAAGATGAGGAGGTGTAAGTATGCTTGTAGGTAAACGAATTAGTGACCGTTATAAAATTATAGAGCTTATTGGTGGCGGTGGTATGTCCAATGTTTATTTAGCACATGACATGATTTTAAACCGTGATGTAGCGATCAAAATATTACGCTATGATTTTACCAATGAGGATGAATTGCATCGCCGTTTTCAACGTGAAGCACTTTCTGCTACAAGCCTTACACATCCAAATATCGTTAGTATTTATGATGTAGGTGATGATGGTGATCTACATTATATTGTGATGGAGTATGTCCAAGGAAAAACATTAAAGCAGTACATACAGGAATTTGCACCAATTTCTCCTGCTAGAAGTGTGCATATTATGAAGCAGTTAACATCAGCAATTGCCAATGCTCATGAAAATCATATTATCCATCGTGACGTTAAACCTCAAAATATTTTAATGGATGCAGAAGGCAATGTGAAAATAACTGATTTTGGCATAGCGATGACACTTAGTGCAACGTCATTTACACAAACGAACTCCGTGCTTGGAACGGTGCATTATTTATCACCAGAGCAGGCTCGTGGTGGTACGGCAACAAACAAATCTGATATTTATGCACTTGGCATTGTTTTATATGAATTATTAACAGGGGAATTGCCATTTTCAGGTGAGTCAGCTGTTTCTATCGCGCTTAAACATTTACAATCTGAGACACCGTCAGTTCGTGCATTCGATGCTACAATTCCACAAAGCTTGGAAAATGTCGTACTAAAAGCTACAGCGAAAGATGCTTCTCATCGTTATTCAACTGTAGAAGAAATGCAAGCAGATTTAGAGACAGTTTTATCGCCTAATCGTATCAATGAACCGAAGTTTGTCATACCGGTAGATAATGATGTGACAAAAGCTATTCCGATTATAAAAGAGTCAGTTATACGTAAAGACGAAGATTTAACGGAGACAAGAGCAATCGAACCAATTGTTCAAGCAAAGCCGAAACCTGAGGCTAAGAAGCCTGTTGAAAAAACGACACCTGTAAAGAAAAAGAAAAAATGGCCAATATATGTTGCTGGACTAGTAATAGCAGCTATCGCCATTTTCCTATTCGTTTTCTTTGCCACAGATTTATTTAGCCCAAAAAAGATATCTGTACCTAGTGTGGCTAATATGACAATTGAGGAAGCTACTAAGAAATTAGAGGCTGAAGGCTTTACTGTTGGTGGTGAACATCAGGAGCGTTATGATGAGAACGTTGAAAAGGATAAGGTCATTGAAACAGACCCTGCGGAGGGGACGGAGCGTGTAAAAGGTGCGGAAATTGACTTAATCGTCAGTCTTGGAGTAGAGACGACGAAAGTGGAAGATTATAGAGGACAGCAAGTTAGCCAAGTTCAATCAATGTTAAAGGGTAAATTTTTAGAGCCACAAATTAACTACGTGTATTCAACAGTGCCAGAAGGCCAAATTATTGATCAAGAGCCGAAACCACAAGAAGAGGTAATCGCTAAAGATACAACGATGAAATTTACGGTAAGCGCAGGTGTACAAATGGTTACCGTAGATAATGTTGTGAATTACACGAAGGCACAAATGGATGAGTATGTAAGTAGAAAAGGCTTAAAATGGCGTATTGCTTCTGAAGACTTTAATGATACAGTGGCTGCTGGAAATGTTATTTCACAATTGACAAAAGTCGGGACTCCAGTTGAAGTAGGATCTACAATAGCGGTTGTTATAAGTAAAGGACCTGCCGAAAAACCTAAAAAAACTTTGGTGAAAACTGTGGCTGTGAAAATACCATATGAACCAGCTGAGGAAGGTATAGAGCAAACTATTCGTATTGAAATTCAAGATAAAAACCATACAATGTCATCAGTAGCCGATAAATTTACTATTACGGCTGATAAAGATTATAAAATACAGCTTGTCATTGAAGAGGGCGAAGTAGGCGCATATAGAATTATTCGTGATTCAGAAATTATTGCTGAAGACAGATTCAACTACGACGATGTCAAATAAGGGGGAATTGGATGGCTCAAGGCCAAATACGTAAAGCATTAAGCGGTTTTTACTATGTATATGATGGAGAACAACTAATACAATGTCGAGGACGTGGGGTATTTCGTAATCGCGGGGAATCCCCACTTGTCGGCGACATTGTAGAATACACACTAGAAACAAAGGGATCAGACGGTACTATTCAAAAAATTATGGAACGTCAAAATGAATTAGTGCGTCCTCCGATAGCCAATATTGATCAAGGTATTCTTGTATTTTCTGTAAAAGAACCTAATTTTAATACAATTTTACTGGATCGTTTCTTAGTTGTTTTAGAGTCATTTCATGTTCATCCGATTATTTGTTTAACAAAGATGGATTTGCTAGAAGATCATGAACGTGAGGAATTGCAATGCTATATAGCAGATTATGAAAACATGGGTTATACCGTGCTACAAACCTATAAGGGTGAGGAAGAGCTAGTTGATCGTCTACAGCCTATTTTAAAGGAAAAAACTTCTGTATTAGCAGGGCAATCTGGAGTTGGGAAATCCACATTACTAAATACATTGATTCCAGATTTAAATTTAAAAACTGGAATTATTTCACAAAGCTTAGGGCGTGGAAAACATACGACGCGCCATGTCGAATTAATAGAAGTATGTAACGGCTTATTAGCAGATACTCCAGGATTTAGTTCATTTGATTTTGATGAAATAGAAAAAGAAGAATTAGGCGCATGCTTCCCTGAGATGGCCCGTATTGCAGATGATTGTAAATTTAGAGGCTGTTTACACTTAAAGGAACCCAAATGTGCTGTAAAGGCAGCAGTTGAGACGGGGGAAATTCGTGACTACCGTTATAAACACTACGAACAATTTATGCAAGAGATTATGGATCGAAAGCCGAGGTATTAATGATGATACAAATAGCACCATCAATTTTAGCAGCTAATTTTGCTAAATTAGGAGAAGAAGTAAAAGAAGTAGAAAAGGCTGGGGCACAGCTTATTCATATCGATGTTATGGATGGTCATTTTGTGCCAAATATTTCTTTTGGCTCTATTGTATTAGACGCCATTCGTCCTTTAACTGATTTACCGCTAGACGTTCATTTAATGATTGAAAATCCTGATCAATATATTGAACAATTCGCCAAAGCAGGAGCGGACTATATTACGGTGCATGTAGAAGCTTGCCGCCATTTACACCGTACAATTCAATTAATTCGTTCATATGGAGTCAAACCTGGTGTTGTATTAAATCCACATACACCAATAGAATCTATTCAACACGTTTTAGAAGATATTGATATGGTGTTGTTTATGACAGTGAATCCAGGGTTTGGGGGGCAAAAATTCATTCATTCTGTTGTCCCAAAAATTGAAGCATTAGCAGCTATTATAAAAGAACGTAATCTTGATATTGCAATTGAGATTGACGGTGGTATTAATGCAGAGACTATTATTCCTTGTGCTAAAGCAGGCGCAACAATTTTTGTAGCTGGTTCCGCTATTTATAGTAAAGAAGATCGTTCTGCGGCCCTACAGGAAATTTTGGCTGCTGGTGAGGCAGCGATTCAAGGATGACAGTAGTCGTTGTTTGTGCAGGCGGGCCAAGAGCGGAACTCTGTTCATTTAGCCCGTATAAAGAGCAAAGTGATGTGTTATTTATAGGAGCAGACCGAGGAGCGCTATATTTAATCGAGCAAGGAATCACACCACATGCCATAGTAGGAGATTTTGACTCACTATCGCAAGAGGAATACGAGCTGGTGATGGCACATACAAATGATAGACAACGATTTCAGGAAGAAAAAGATGAAACAGATACAGACTTAGCGTTATTAAAAGCATTGACCTATACACCGCTAGAAATTGTGCTTACAGGTGTTACAGGTGGTCGTTTAGATCATTATGAGGCAGCGGTTCGTTCGATTTATCGTTTACAAAAAGAGCATCCGCAGGTAGTATTGAAGATTATTAATCATGTAAATATGATGCAATTTTTAATGCCAGGCACACACATCATTGAAGCAAACGAGCAATACCGTTATTTGTCTTTCTTTGCGCATGAAGAGCCGATTAAAGATGTGACATTAAGGCAAGTAAAGTATGAAACAACAAATGAAGAAATCTCTCTTGGTACATCTCGCTTTACAAGTAATGAAATAATAGGCAATTCAGGGTCTAT
The DNA here is from genome assembly GCF_001183605.1 of Lysinibacillus xylanilyticus. Taxonomy (GTDB): domain Bacteria; phylum Bacillota; class Bacilli; order Bacillales_A; family Planococcaceae; genus Lysinibacillus; species Lysinibacillus xylanilyticus. The sequence continues at coordinate 656,496 of NZ_LFXJ01000010.1, forward strand.
ATCTTTCACGCAAGGCATATGTTTAATGATAAGAAGCATAGATTAGCGTAAGGGGGAGAGAGTCCTGAAAGTATATACGTTCCAGCTGCCGAAATTTGTAAGTAGTATTACGCGTACATGTATCAACATTTTTAAAAAAGAAAAGAAAGTAAAAAAATCCGACTAACACTAGTCGGATTTTTTTCTGGTGTTGAATAACAAAATGGTCAAGGAATTCTTTGTGAATATTGTGGTGGGTGATTTCCGTTCAAGGCTACTCGCTTTCCTGTGGGCGAGCGTCGAGCCGCTTCCTCCGCTGCGCTCCGTGCAGGGTCTCGCCTGTCTCGCTTTCCCACGGGAGTCGAGTAGCCTTCCACTCCAATCAGCGATAGCGTAGAACTTTTATTAATTTTATGTATTTCAAAAGTGAACGCTATGGCTACTCAATATAATCAAACAGAAGAAACTTATAACAATAATGCTTTTGTACACCTGATCTTGCTGACGCTACGTTAACACTACGCTTTCGCGAAAGGGGTACATACTATGAGAAGTGGTTGATTGGAGTGGAGACTGGGCGACTCCTTGGGGCTCATCGGACGCCCCCAGGAAAGCGCCCAGTCGGAACGGAAATCAACCTCTAGCTTTGCTAAAGAACTATACTTTATTATATCGTAACTGCCATTCTGCATAGGCGTTTTGTTGTGCTGCTATATGTAATGAAAGCCGCTAGGAATTACTATGAGATGTAATTGCTTGCGGCTTTCTTTATTAGTCCAGTTATTGAGACAGAAAAAAATCGATTTGCGCCAAATGCGAAATCGATTTTTTGGAAGCGACGATTAAACGCGCTCGATTTTACCTGATTTTAATGCACGAGCAGAAACCCATACACGTTTTGGTTTACCGTCTACTAAGATACGAACTTTTTGAAGGTTAGCACCCCATGTACGTTTGCTAGCGTTCATAGCGTGGGAACGGTTGTTACCAGTACGAGCTTTACGTCCAGTGATTACACATTGTTTTGGCATGTTGTATTCCCTCCTTACTGTTAATGCTGAAAGATTATTATTTCAGTTCGGTATTTCACATACCATAATAATTTAACATACCATGACGTTCAGTGCAATAGTTTTCACTTAACCTTTCAAGAAAAAAACCTTTACAGACATAAATAATTGTCAGATAAGAGGGAATCATTTTCTGGATACAGCAAATCTAGGCTAATTAAATAGTTTTCAATATTATTTTCCTCGATAACCAAGCTTCATAGAAACACGTTTCCCAGTTTCCATTAAACGCTCTGTAAGGGTATTAATATGTTCTGCTGAAACGTTAAAGCTAACAAAACCTATACTTACTGCACCGACTACTTCATTGAAACCATTTAAAATGGAAACTGCAATTGAAGATGTTCCTGCAGTTCTTTCCCCATGACTAATGGCAAATCCTTGTAGTCTTATTTGTTCAAGCTGTGCCTCTAATTCAGCGATTTCTTCATGAGGAATAAGTTGTTCAATAATTTCCATTGCTTGAGAAACGGGCATTGTGGCTAAAATGGCTTTATTTGCAGCTCCAATATGCATTGGTATACGAATACCTAGCTGATCATAAATACGAATGGGATTAGCTGCACTGTCTATTCTTTCGATAATAATTGTATCTAAACCAGCGGGCTTACTTAAATAGACGCTTTCCTCGACTTCTCTTGCTAAACGCTCTAATTCGGGCCTAATTTTACTAATGTAGTCCATCGTATCATACACTTGTAAGCCGAGTTCCATCCAAATTGTTCCGAGTCGATATTGTTTAGTTTGATCGTCTTGTTCAATCATTCCTTCCTTGATCATCGCTTTTAAAATTCTATGTAATGTACTAAGTGGTAAATTGCATTTTGCCGAAAGCTCTGAAATGGACAAGCTATTTTCACTTGCTTCAGAGGCCAAAACTTTAGCGATTGTCATAGCTCGTTCTAATAATTGCATTCATGTCCCACCTCTCCTTCATTTATTTTATTTTTATTCTTTGTCTACGTCTAGCTACATAATTGTGGACATCCATTTTGTTACGCTATTCAAAAAGAATGAATATAGAAATTTTTCTAAATATATTGACATTATACCTTAAAACACATATATTTTTCATATAAACTTTCCTCTATGCGGAAACGTTTTCCACTAAACGGAAAAAAGGGGTGAAGGGAATGCATTATTGTTCGTCAATGTATGCACCTTTGAAACACGTAATAGTAAAACATCCAAAAGATGCTTTCCGAAACCAAGAGCATCTTAGCGATGAATGGAAAACATTTAACTACTTATCAGAACCTAACTATAATGAGGCTCTTATAGAATACGCTGAATTTATGAGTATTCTAGAAAAGTATGTTGAAAAAATTGATTTTTTACCAGAATCAGATGAAGTAGGGTTGGATTCGTTGTATGCACATGATCCTGTAAAGTTCACACCAAATGGTGCCATTATCCTGAAATCTGGCAAAACATTAAGACAGCCAGAAGCAGCTGTGTATAAAGCATTTTTACAGGAAAAGGGCATTCCGGTTATCGGAGAATTGACTGGAGAGGCTGTATCAGATGGTGGCGATATAGTTTGGCTTGATGATCGTACTCTTGTTGTAGGTAGAGGTTATCGAACGAATGATGAAGCTATTCGTCAGCTAAAGGACATGACGGAGGATATAGTCGACGAATTCATTGTTGTACAGCTACCGCATGATTTAGGTGAAGCTGAATGTTTACACCTAATGTCCTTCATTAGTATGGTGGACAAAGATTTAGCCGTTGTACATTCACGATTAATGCCGGTATTTTTTCGTCAGCTTCTAATCAACCGAGGTATTCAATTAATTGAAGTCCCGAAAGATGAGTATGATGCGCTAGGCTGTAACGTTTTGACACTTGCACCGAGGGTATGTATTATTCCCAATGGAAATCCAATTACAAAGCAACGATTACTTAATGCAGGCGTAACAGTTTATGAATATAAAGGAAATGAAATTTCGCTAAAAGGAACAGGTGGACCAACATGTCTAACTTGCCCAGTAGTAAGAAGATAAAAGGAGATGTCGTAAAATGTTTAAAAATGTTATTGTAAAAAATCCAGGAAATAGTTATTTAAATGGTTTAACGACTAGTGACTTAGGAAAACCGATTTTAGAAAAATTATTTGAGCAGCATGAAAGATATATAGAAGCTTTAAAGAAATGTGGCGTAGAGGTTACACATCTCCCAGCAAATGAGGCCTTCCCAGATTCAACATTCGTAGAGGATACAGCTGTTTTAACACCTGAATTTTCCATTATTTCAAATCCAGGGGCAGAGGCTCGTAATCGTGAGATTGAGGAAATCGAACCAGCTGTTAAAAAGTTCTATGAAAATTTATATTATATCGAAGGCACAGGAACACTTGATGGAGGAGATGTATTGCAGGCAGAAAAGAAATTTTATGTAGGCATCTCTGACCGTACTAATGAAGAAGGGGCTCGACAATTTAAAGAAATCGTTGAAAAAGAAGGCTATGAGGCAACGATTATTCCGTTAAAAGAATTTTTCCATTTAAAAACGGGCATCGCATATGTTGGTGAAAATCGTATGGTGCTAGCAGGAGAGTTTATCGACCATCCTGCATTCGAATCCTATGAAAAAATTATTATTCCAAAAGAGGATGAGTATTCAGCAAACTGTATTCAAGTAAATGATTATGTCATTATTCCTGCAGGCTATCCAGAAACAAATCGTAAATTAAATGATTTAGGCTACCAAACAATTGAGCTTGAAATGTCTGAATTTAGAAAACATGATGGTGGACTAAGCTGCTTGTCATTACGTTTTTAACTTCTTGCAGCGGGTGTACAAACATCTGCGGCAAGTATGCCGAGGCGTAATTGATTTCAATGTAAAAATACCCAATCAATTTAGGAGATAAATTGATTGGGTACTTTAGTAGAAATAATAACAGAATATTCGATATATTAATAGCAACTAGAGAGTGGGGATGGATGTTGAGTAAAGGGGAACAACGGCATGATAATCAATTAAACCGTTCAATGAAAAGTCGTCATTTATTAATGCTTTCGCTCGGTGGCGTTATTGGAACAGGACTCTTTTTAAATGTTGGCTACACAATTAATCAAGCGGGTCCTGGAGGCGCATTAATTGGTTATTTATTTGGTGGTTTAATATTGTATATGGTAATGAATTGTCTTGGAGAATTAGCTGTTTACATGCCTGTAACTGGTTCTTTCCAAACCTATGCAACACGTTTTATCGGTCCTTCAGCAGGATTTTCTTTAGGGTGGATGTATTTTGTAGGGTCAGCTGCCACAGCGGGCGTAGAATTTACTGCAGCGGGGATTCTGATGCAACATTGGTTCCCTAATGTCCCTATTTGGATTTGGTGTGCTGTATTTATGGTACTGTTATTTACTTTAAATGCATTAACAACTAGAGGCTTTGCAGAAGCAGAATTTTGGTTTGCAAGCATTAAAGTTATTGCGGTGATTGCGTTTATTGTTATAGGAGTTGCCGCAATCTTTGGATTGATTCCGCTAGCTGATCGTCCAACACCACATTTTACGAATTTAGCACCGTCTGGTTTATTCCCAGCAGGTATTGCGATTATATTTGTCACAATGATGAATGTTATCTTTTCTTATCAAGGTTCTGAACTTGTCGGGATTGCAGCAGGAGAAACTGAAAATCCAGAGAAAAATATTCCTCGGGCAATAAAGACAATTCTTTTTAGAATTATAGTTTTTTATATTGCTTCTATTATTGTTTTATCTGCTATATTCCCTTCATCGGAGCTTGGACTACTAGAAAGTCCTTTTGTCACATTGATGAAATTAGCTGGCGTTCCATATGCTGCTGGCATTATGAACTTTGTTATTTTAACAGCGATATTATCAGTAGGTAATTCATGTTTATATGCTTCAACACGTTTATTATGGTCGATGTCAAAAGAGGGAATGGCTCCTAAATTATTTGGGCGATTAACGAAAAATAAAGTGCCATTAAATGCACTCATTTTCACGATGCTTTTCTCGCTGCTTTCTTTATTAACGAGCGTGATGGAAGCAGATGCAGTATTTGTTTTACTCATGTCTATTGCAGGGATTTCTGTAACAATTTCATGGATGGGAATATGTGCATCTCAATTGATGTTCCGATATCGATATGTCAAAGCAGGAGGAGATGTGGCTGAATTAAAATTTAAAACACCGTTTTATCCATTGATTCCAGTGTTCTGCATTGTTTTTTGCATGCTAATCCTTGTCTTTTTAGCATTCGATCCAACACAAAGAGTTGGTTTACTTTATGGGATTGGATTCTTTATCGCTTGCATGATTTTCTATAAATTAAAATTGAGTAAAACAAATACAGTTTCTTCTGAGTTTGAAATAAAAAATGAGGAATCACTTGATATACACTGATATGTATTCTGTGTTGAGAAGATCGGATAAAGGAGAGTTTTTATGAATGTTTATCTTTGGAATACCCCTGAAAAACTACGTGCATTATTATGTGAAATTGTCAGTTGGGAAAGTAGAACTTTAACAAAAGGTGAACATGAATTTGCCTATAAATTAAAAAATAAATTGCAAACGCTTTCTTATTTTCAGAAAAACCCAGAACTTATTGAATTGCATGATGCGGGTCTCGAACGCAATGCTGTGACTGCTTTGTATAAGCATCCATCTGCAGTAGAAACGGTTGTGTTAATTAGTCATTTTGATACTGTCCATACAGAAGAATATGGTGAGCTTGAACCATTAGCCTTCTTCCCTGAAGAGCTTACAAAAAAGCTAATGGAATCTAGATACAAAAAAGATTTACCGGAAGCCGCAAGAATTGATTTGGAATCAGGCAACTACTTATTCGGTCGTGGGACGATGGATATGAAAATGGGGCTTGCTTTACATATGCAGTTGATTGAAAAGGCAAGTATCGAAGAATGGCCAATCAATCTTATTTTAACGGCCGTGCCAGATGAAGAAGTGAATTCTGCTGGGATGCGTGCAGCAGTTGTAGAGCTTGTCAGACTCCGTGAACTGCATGGACTCTCTTATAAACTATTTTTAAATAGTGAGCCTTCTTTTTCACAAGGCCCGGCTGATATCAACGAATATATATATTCAGGAACTATTGGAAAAATTATGCCAGCAGCTTTATTTTACGGAAAAGAGACTCATGTAGGTGAGCCATTAAAAGGAATGACAGCGAATTTTATTGCCTCATACATGACGCAGCATATGGAGTGGAATCCAATTTTCCGTGAAACTGATCTAGGCGAAAGTACGCCATTACCTGTATCTTTACAATTAAAAGATTTGAAAATGGAGTATTCTACACAAACACCATATCGAGCAGCAGCCCTTTATAATGTGTTTTTATTAAAGCGCACAGCATCTGAAGTAATGGATATTTTTGAACAAGTTGCATTAGAAGCAATGTCAGCTTGTAATGAACAATATAAGCGAATTTGTGAGCGCGAAAAAGTACATGGCGTGGGTGAAGTAAAGGTACTTCGTTATGAGGCACTTTTAGAGTATGCGATAAAGAAATTAGGCGCTGTGGAAGTAAGTTTAATAAAAAATCAAGTTCTTGAAAATAGTGCATGGGATGATCGAGAGAAATCTATTCGCATCGTGGATCAGCTAATGATTCGCTGCCAGGAACTAGCACCAGCGACAGTGTTGTTATATGCACCACCATATTATCCGGCGATCAATTCATCCAATCACCCCCTTATCATTCAATCGATTGAATTGATGAAGAAAACGGCCAAAACATTTGATATTGAAGTAGAGCAAATTCATTATTTTAATGGTATTTGTGATTTGAGCTATGTCAATTATTCAGATGACTCAAATGAATGGACAGCATTCGAGCACAATACACCTGTATGGGGTGACACGTACAGTATTCCTTTTGAAGCGATGTCCGCATTACAGGGCCCTGTTTTAAACGTAGGACCTTTTGGGAAAGATGCCCACCAAAAGACGGAAAGACTACATGTGGATAGCGCATTTAAGGAAATGCCAGTGATGATTGATACGCTTATTAAAAGCTTATTTTAATTGAATGACTTTGTTCAATAATATTGATGATAATTAAATCAAGGACCTTGTGAGGTTCTTGATTTTTTGCTGTTATAAGTAAGGCGTTGAATAAGAATTAGCTTTATTATTTTTTGAGAATATTTTATGCAACGAAATGAAATGCCTGCTATAAAGTTTTGTTTTTGACTACGGAAACCTGCCTAGCAATATGTAGGTTTTTTGTGCTTTTTTAAGGTGGGGCCAATCTAGTTTTTCAATGTGTGTGAGGAGATTTTAGAGGAAGTACGCCACTTAAACATTCGTCATGAACATTCAAAAGTACTGATATTGTAACAATCAGGATCGGGATGTGCCATGCCAAAATCTCAAATAGCGAGCAATTGAAAACATGCTGTGAATTAGCTGATCAAGCACTATACACAGCAAAACGAACGTTCGTAACAACTTTTACAGAAAAAGTGGAAATTTTGGTGAAGGTGTATGTTTACCTTTGTAATGTTAGTAAAACGTTGATACAATGCGCTTTCATGCCTTCCAAGGTTGCTTAATGTATAACGAAAGTGTTACAATATCATTTAGTCAAAAAGAGCCAAGGGGGCATTTCTATGTCAATTGAATTAAACAATGAATTCGGCCAAATTGATATTTCAACAGATGTACTTGCACAAATAGCTGGTGGCGCTGCTGTAGAATGCTACGGTATTGTTGGCATGGCATCTAAACATCAAATTCGTGATGGTCTAACTGATATTTTACGTAAAGAAAATTTTGCAAAAGGTGTTGTTATTCGAAAACAGGACGACAATTTACATATTGATATGTACATTATTGTTAGTTACGGGACAAAAATTTCGGAAGTTGCTTATCAAGTACAATCGAAAGTGAAATATACAGTGGATAAAACATTAGGTATGAGCGTGAAATCTGTCAATATCTTTGTACAGGGCGTTCGTGTAGCGAATGATTAAGAGGAGGAACTAATTCTAATGCAGTCTTTAGACGGAATAAAGTTTGCAGAAATGGTGCAAATGGGTGCCCATCACCTATTCCAAAATGCAAATTATGTTGATTCATTAAATGTATTTCCAGTACCAGATGGTGATACAGGAACGAATATGAACCTATCGATGACATCTGGGGCAAAAGAAACAGAGCAATATGCGTCAGAACATATCGGCAAAACAGCTCAAGCTTTATCAAAAGGTTTACTTATGGGAGCACGCGGAAATTCAGGCGTTATTTTATCGCAGTTATTCCGTGGTTTTGGTAAATCTATCGAAAAAGAAGAGACAATTGATGCTAAGGGCTTTGCGGGTGCCTTCCAAGCAGGCGTAGAAACTGCTTATAAAGCAGTAATGAAGCCAGTTGAAGGAACAATTTTAACGGTTGCACGTGAAGCTGCGAAAAAAGGTGTAGAAGTGGCAGAAACTGAAACCGATATCATTGCGGTAATGGAAGCATTTACTGCTGAAGCACAGGCTTCGTTGCAACGTACACCTGAACTTCTACCTGTTCTAAAAGAAGTCGGTGTTGTAGATAGTGGCGGTCAGGGTCTTCTATTTGTGTATGAAGGATTTTTAGCATCCTTAAAAGGCGAGCCATTACCGGTGAAAAATGAAGCAACTTTAAATGATTTAATTAATGCAGAACATCATAGAGCACAAGATTTCATGGATACTGCGGATATTGAATTTGGTTATTGTACAGAAATCATGGTTCGTTTTGAAGAAGGAAAAGAGCCATTTAGTGAAGAACAATTCCGCAATGAATTAAGCCCTCTAGGTGATTCTTTACTCGTTATTTCAGATGAAGAAATTGCAAAAGTGCATATTCATTCTGAGCAACCAGGCGCTGTTTTAGCAATGGGCCAAAAATATGGTAGTCTCATTAAAATTAAAGTCGACAATATGCGTGAACAGCATTCTGCCATTGTTGGTGAGGAGCATAAAGCACCTTCTTCAGCTAAAAAAGCAGAAAAGCACCCATATGCAATTGTAACGATTGCAATGGGCGAGGGAGTTGCTGAATTACTTCGTTCAATTGGTGCTTCTTACGTTATTGAAGGCGGTCAAACAATGAACCCTTCAACTGAAGATATCGTGAAGGCAGTACAAGAAATTGGTGCTGAAAAAGTATTGATTTTACCAAATAACAAAAATATCGTCATGGCAGCAGAACAAGCAGTAGAGCTTTTAGATATAGAAGCGGCTGTAGTTCCAACGAAAACAATCCCTCAAGGTATGGCGGCGATTCTATCGTTTAATCCAGAGGCGGCAGTTGAATTGAACCAATCAACAATGACAGAAGCCTTTGCAAATGTTAAAACAGGCCAAGTAACTTATGCAGTTCGCGATACATCTATTGATGGTGTGGAAATTCATAAGGATGATTTCATGGCTCTTGCTGAAGGAAAGATTGTATTATCTACTCCGGCATTAAAAGATGCTGCTCAGAAGGTAATTACTGATTTAGTAGATGAAGATGCAGAAATTGTAACAGTCATCTATGGTGAGGATACAACGGAAGAAAACGCCTCAGAATTAGTGAAATTTATTGAAGAGAATTATCCAGAGGTTGAGGTAGAGTTATTTAATGGTAAACAAGGATTATATCCGTATATTATTTCAGTAGAATAATTCAATCTACTTTGCGTATAAGTAGACAAAGCAGTGCACAAGCCGTGTACTGCTTTTGTTTATGGTACAAGGAGAGTAGGAATTAATAAACTATAAAATCAGCTAAGAATTAATGATCTGATGTATGTTTCCAGAGGACAACGAACTTGGAAATATTGGGATTTCGGCATTTTGAAATCATTGTGTATACGGAGTAGACAAAAATTAATCAATATTTCCGTTGTGAAATTATAGTCGTGTAAATTTTCTGAAAGTTGATAAAGAAGTGCTTTACTTTTATAGTAACTATCAAGCATGATATAAATAAAAAATCGATATTATTATATGGATAGAATAGAGGGGTGTTATTATGAAGTTTACTTCAGTATTTGATATTATTGGACCAGTGATGATTGGGCCTTCTTCTTCTCATACGGCAGGTGCCGCACGAATTGGACGCGTTGCTAGAGATTTATTTGGAAGACAACCAAAATGGGCTAAAATCCACTTATATGGTTCGTTTGCTGAAACGTATAAAGGGCATGGAACAGATGTAGCTTTGGTAGGGGGCCTATTAAATTACGATACATTCGATGAACGGATTAAAACAGCTTTTGCCGATGCAGAAAAGGCGGGCTTAGATTATGAGTTTATCCCTGAAACAGCAAATATGGAGCATCCAAATACAGCTCGCCTTGTGATTGGCGATGATGAAGGAGAGATGTCTGTCGTTGGTATCTCTATCGGTGGCGGTAAAATTGAAGTGAGTGAGGTTAATGGCTTCAAGCTACGTCTAACAGGTGGCATGCCAGCAATCCTTGTTGTTCATGATGATCGCGCTGGCTGTATTGCCAATGTGGCAAATTGCTTAGCGATGCATGCAGTCAACATTGGCCATATGGAGGTTTCACGTATTGAACGTGGTTTAACGGCCCTTATGGTGATAGAAGTCGATCAAAATATCGAGGATAAAATATTGCAACAAATTTCTTTAATACCACATATTTCGAAGGTTTCTAAAATTAATAACTAAGGAGGCGCACCAATATGGATGTATTGTTTCATAATGTTCGTGAACTAGTTGAACGAGCGGAGCAAGAAGGAAAGCTAATTTCTGAAATTATGATTGAGCAAGAAATGTTAATAACTGGACGCACAAGAGAAGAAATTATACAGCAAATGGACAATAATTTAACGGTGATGGAGGAAGCTGTTGAAAGAGGCTTGAAAGGTGTAAAATCTGTAACAGGCTTAACAGGCGGTGACGCAGTATTACTTCAAAATTATATATCACAAGGAAATTCGCTGTCGGGTGATTTATTACTAGACGCAGTGAGTAAAGCGGTTGCTACAAATGAAGTTAATGCGGCTATGGGTACAATTTGTGCTACCCCAACTGCAGGTTCAGCTGGGGTTGTACCAGGGACACTGTTTGCAGTGAAGAACAAGCTAAATCCGACACGTGAGCAAATGATTCGTTATTTATTTACATCGGGTGCTTTCGGCTTTGTTGTTGCTAATAATGCTTCGATTTCAGGTGCTGCTGGTGGCTGTCAAGCAGAGGTTGGCTCAGCTGCTGGTATGGCAGCGGCAGCGATTGTAGAGATGGCTGGTGGTACTCCACAGCAATGTTCAGAAGCATTTGCCATTACACTGAAAAATATGCTAGGGCTTGTTTGTGACCCGGTAGCTGGCTTAGTAGAGGTTCCTTGTGTTAAGCGGAATGCTATGGGAGCGGCAAATTCCCTTGTGGCAGCGGATATGGCACTTGCGGGGGTCACAAGTCGCATCCCATGTGACGAAGTGATTGGCGCGATGTATCGAATTGGACAATCTATGAGTCCGAATTTAAAAGAAACTGCACGTGGAGGCCTTGCTGCAACGCCAACAGGTAAAGCTATTAGCAAAGCCATCTTTGATAACGGCAATTTAGAAAGTATCAAGTCACTTCAAAAATAAAAATATTCAACACGCTTTTCCTAAGTGGAAGGCGTGTTTTTTTGAGGTTCTACATGGTATAGGTGTTTTTATAGGGAAAATAAAAAACATATTGGTGAATTAGTATGGAAGTTCGGACGGGGTGGATATATTTTCCTGGTGATACACTCATCACCGTAACGTGTAGATGATGAGCTGCTTTGCTTGTGCTCCCGGGCTTCATCTGTGAAGCTACAATCAAATTATATATATGGCATACGTTTGAATAAATGTCATCCCTTACTTTTGGTGATGAGCCCTATCAAGAAAAAGCCTTTTGGAATTTTAGTAAAGGGTAGGGGTAGGGTAACAGGCAACGGCATCAATCAATCCTTCATCAAATCCGTAGAACGCCCAGTAGGCACCGTTCCATCTATATCCAGATACTTCACCCATTTCTATACGAGTAGGATAAAACCAAAACTCTCTCCCGTTTCTAAGCCATACATAAGTATTTTGATATACACAATCAATGACATAGGACACAGAAGGTTTTGTTGGTCTGAAGTTTGGTGGAGGTGATTGTGGTCTCATTGTTCCTTGAGGTGGAAAAAATCCCAAGTGATTTCACTCCTTTTCAACATTATATGCTGAGAAGAAATTAATGCTTTTATTTAACAGAACTTTTAAAACCTAAGGATTGTAAAGCTATGTATTTCTACTGAAGGTGGGCTTTGTTTGAAGCTAAATAAGTTTATGTTCTTTATGTACACCTACTTAAAGATATAACTATCCAGGCATGTTGAGTAAGAAAAAAATAGGTTTATTATTGAACGATAAAAGGATTTTTTTGTTGCTATTTGCGTAGTGGCTACTCGACTCCCGCGGGAAAGCGAGACAGACGAGACCTCGCCCGAAACGGAAAGAAGAGTCTTCTATTTAATAAGGTGGATAAAAATGGTTAATAAATACACCTGTTAACTATAAATCAATTAGTAATGAATAGAATTGCTATCTTAGTGAAAATGAAAAGTTATATAATGATTAATGAATATATAATAATGTTTAGTATTTGTTCAAAAAGTGTTAAACGCAAACAACAATATTATGAAAGCTAAGAGTAATCGTAAGAAAGGGGAAAACTCAAATGCTGAAAAATAGTATGGTTAAACGGATGACTGTAGGTAAAGTACTTGTGGTGAAAAACTTTGGAGGAGCTGTCGTGCAAGGTGACTGATTTAAAGAGTCCCGTTTCTGAATTAAAGGGAATCGGGAAAGAAACAGCAGGACATTTAGAGGCAATAGGCATCGAGACAATCGCGGATTTGTTATGGACGTTTCCGCATCGACATGAGGATTTTCGTTTAAAGGATTTGGCACAAACACCACATAATGAACGTGTCACTGTTGAGTGTAAAGTTGAACGTGAGCCGACAGTATTGTTTTTAGGTCGCAACAAATCACGATTACAAGTCACGGTACTAGCAGGTCGACATTTAGTTAAGGTTGTTTTTTTTAACCAAGGCTATTTGAAGCAGAAGCTTGTACCAGGAGCTATTATTACCATTACAGGGAAATGGGATAGAGGTAGACAAGTAATCAATGGAACGTCTGTAACGTTTGGTCCTAAGACAGATCAGGTCGACTTTGAACCTGTTTATAGTTTAAAAGGTTTGATTCCGCAAAAACGTTTTCGTAAATATATGCGCCAAGTGCTAGATGAGTTTGGTGCAGAGATACCAGATGCTGTTCCGCAGCAATTACAGGCAGATTATAAGCTTGCTTCAATGCGTGATGGGCTTGAGGGAATTCATTTCCCTGTTGATGCAGGACATGCTAAACAGGCTAGAAGACGCTTTGCCTACGAAGAGTTACTAAACTTTCAACTACGTATTCAAGCGTTGCGTAAAATCCGAAAGGACAGTGAGCACGGTACAGTTATACAGTTTGATTTGCAAAAGTTACGTGTCTTTATTGCATCGTTACCATATGAATTAACAGGTGCACAAAAACGCGTCGTTAATGAAATTTGCAAAGATTTGAAAGAACCTCATCGTATGAACCGCTTACTTCAAGGTGATGTAGGGTCGGGGAAAACCGTTGTTGCGGCAATATGTTTATATGCAGCTGTAACTGCTGGTTTTCAGGGGGCTTTAATGGCGCCGACGGAAATTTTAGCTGAGCAACATGCAGAAAATTTGATGGAATGGTTTGAGCCATTTGGCGTACGTGTAGCTTTACTATCGGGCTCGACGAAAGCAAAGGAGCGTCGTTTGCTTTTAGAAGAATTGGCAAACGGAAACATAGATATTTTAATTGGTACACATGCGCTAATTCAGCCTGATGTCGTTTTTCACAAGCTTGGTTTTGTTATAACAGATGAACAGCATCGTTTTGGTGTAGAGCAGCGTAGAATATTACGTGATAAAGGAGAAAATCCAGATGTGCTCTTTATGACGGCGACACCAATACCACGTACACTGGCGATTACAGCATTTGGAGAAATGGATGTTTCAATGATTGATGAAATGCCAGCAGGACGTAAGCAAATTGAAACACATTGGATGAAAAAAGAGCAATTTGGCTCTGTTATGTCAAAGCTAGAATTAGAGCTTGCTGCTGGTAGACAGGCTTATGCTATTTGTCCACTGATCGAGGAATCAGACAAGCTGGATGTACAAAATGCTGTAGAAATCTATGAGCAGCTTGCAGCATATTTTAATGGCCGTTACAATGTCGGATTAATGCATGGTCGCTTATCCGCGGATGAAAAAGACGCTGTCATGCGAGCTTTTAGTGAGGGAACTATTCACGTACTTGTGTCTACAACAGTTGTTGAGGTTGGGGTTAACGTACCGAATGCAACTTTTATGATTATTTATGATGCTGAACGCTTTGGTTTAGCTCAGTTGCATCAGCTTCGCGGGCGTGTTGGACGAGGTGAACATCAGTCATATTGTGTGTTGCTAGCCGATCCAAAATCGGATGAAGGTAAAGAGCGAATGCAATCGATGACGGAAACGAATGATGGCTTCCGCCTAGCTGAAAAGGATTTGGAACTACGTGGTCCGGGTGATTTCTTTGGGCGTAAACAAAGTGGATTGCCCGATTTTAAAGTAGCGGATTTAGTGCACGATTATCGAATACTTGAAACTGCGAGAAAAGATGCAACGGATATGCTTAAGACTGATGCTTTTTGGCATGATGATGAGTACAAATATTTACGTGAAATGCTTGAAAATTCAGGTGTTTTACAAGGGGAACGCTTTGATTAACTGAATTTTTGATGCTCAATTAGGAATGTGAGCGCTTGTTTTTAAAACAAGTCTTGCATTCTTTTTTTATACTCTATATACTGATATTAGTACCAAGTGCTAATAACAACTAAAAAGGTGGCGAATGATGTTGAGACGAACGAAAAAAGAGCGACAGCGACTATTATCCGAAACGATAGCTGATAATCCATTCGTCACAGATGAACAGCTAGCAACACAGTTTCAGGTTAGTGTCCAAACAATTCGTTTAGATCGTATGGAATTAGCGATTCCAGAATTACGAGAACGAATTAAAGATGTTGCTTCGAAAACCTATGAAAATGAAGTGAAATCTCTACCGATCGATGAAGTGATCGGAGAAATAATTGATATTGAATTGGATAATCGTGCATTATCTATTTTTGATGTAAAAGAAGAACATGTTTTTCAGCGCAATGGCATCGCACGTGGACATCATTTGTTTGCGCAGGCAAACTCATTAGCGGTAGCAGTTATTGACGACGAACTAGCATTAACAGTACATTCTAACATTACCTTTGTGAAACCTGTTAGAGCTGGAGATCGTGTTATTACAAAAGCAATCGTTATCGGACGTGATGAAAAAAGTCATCGTACAAAAGTAGAGTTAACGTCCACTGTTAACGGTGAAACAGTTTTTGTTGGTGAATTTGATATGTACCGCACGAAAGGTAAAGGTGAACAACAATGAAATTAGCGCTTGATGGAATGGGTGGAGACAACGCACCAAAATCAGTTGTTGAAGGTGCTTTATTAGCATTAGAGCAAATCCAAAATTTAGAAATTCAATTATATGGTCAGCAGCAAAAGCTTGAACCATTTTTAAAAATACATGATCGATTAACTGTAGTACATTGTGATGAAGTTGTTGAAGGAACAGACGATCCAGCACGCGCTGTTCGTCGTAAAAAGGATTCATCAATGGCAAGAATGATGGATGCAGTTGAAGAAGGAAAGGCAGATGCTTGTCTTTCGGCAGGTAATACAGGTGCTTTAATGGCAGGAGGCTTATTTAAAGTAGGGCGTATTGAAGGGATTGCTAGACCTGCTCTAGCCACTACACTTCCTACTTTAGATGGTAAGGGCTTTTTAATGCTTGATTTAGGGGCAAATGCAGACGCGCGACCTGAGCATTTATTGCAATATGCAATTATGGGCGATATTTATGCGAAAAAGGTAGGCGGCTTACAAAAGCCACGTATCGGCTTGTTAAATATCGGTACTGAGGATAAAAAAGGAAATGAATTAACGAAGGCAGCTTTTGGATTATTAAAAGAAGCAGATTTAAACTTTATCGGTAATGTTGAAGCTCGAGATTTACTTGAAGGGGTAGCGGACGTTGTTGTAACAGACGGCTTTACAGGTAATATGGTGTTGAAATCGATAGAAGGTACTGCTAGCGCGTTATTTTCAATGCTAAAAGAGGCTTTCATGTCTTCAACAAAAACAAAAATTTCGGCAGCACTTATGAAAAATAATTTGCGTGACCTAAAAAATAAAATGGACTACACAGAGTACGGTGGTGCAGGCTTGTTTGGTTTACAAGCACCTGTGATTAAGGCACATGGCTCATCGAATGCCAAAGCAATATACAGTGCAATTCGCCAAGCAAATACGATGGTTGAGCATACAGTCATCTCGACAATTACAGATACAGTACGTCACTTAGAAATTGATTAACTTCTTTCAGCGGGTGTCCAAACACCCGCTGAAATAGAGGAACTCAGTCTCAGAACGCCACGTCCTGTGGCAACGACTGACTGACCAACATCATGTTGCTGACGCTACGTGAGCACTGCGCTTTCGCACAAAAAACATCTGTTGGCCTAAAGCCTCCGGCGGATGTCACGGAATCGAAAAGGAGTTCTTAGGGGATGTTAGCCTAAAACCATTGCATCCATGCGATAACGGCTAACTGACCTGCACCGGTAAAAACGCCACGTCCTGTGGCATTACCGAAATGACCGACATCGTGTCGGCCCTCGTGCAGGCCTAAGCACAAAGCCGATTCCGGACGCAATTATGCCGAGGCGTAATTGATTAAAAAGGGGATTAATGAAAAATGACGAAAATAGCATTTATTTTTCCAGGCCAAGGTTCTCAAGTAGTTGGGATGGGGCAAGAGTTTATCGAGAATGCGGCAGAAAGTAAAGCATTTTATGAGCGTGCAAATCAATCGCTTGGCTTTGAGCTTTCTAAGCTTATGTTAGAAGGGCCAGCCGAGGAGTTAACATTGACTTACCATGCACAGCCGGCATTGTTAACTACTGGTGTGATGGTTGCAGAAAAATTACTTGCAGCGGGTATTAAGCCGAATTGCGCAGCCGGACATTCACTTGGAGAATATGGAGCATTAGTAATCGCTGGTGTACTATCGTTTGAAGATGCAGTTTCAGTTGTGCATAAGCGTGGGCTTTATATGAATGAAGCTGTACCTGCAGGGCAAGGTGCTATGGCAGCTATTCTAGGGATGGAGCTTGAGGCACTGCATGAAGTAACTGAAAAAGTTTCTGCAGCAGGTGATCCAGTTCAGGTAGCGAATGTAAACTGTCCAGGGCAAATCGTTATTTCTGGTACAAAAGAAGGCGTTGAAAAGGCTTCTTTAGCGGCAAAGGAAGCTGGTGCAAAACGAGCAATTCCTTTAGTTGTTAGTGGTCCATTCCATTCAGAGCTAATGCGACCATCTTCTGAAAAATTAGGAGCAACGTTGGCTGATATATCATTATCAGTTCCACAAATCCCGATAATCGGCAATGTCATGGCGAAAGAATTAGAGGATGTTCCAGCTATTCAACATGAGTTAGTAGAACAAGTATATAGCGCTGTGCAATGGGAAGCATCTGTGCGTGAAATGATTGCACGAGGTGTAGATGTCTTTATTGAGTGTGGACCAGGCAAAGTATTAAGTGGATTAGTGAAGAAAATTGATCGATCTGTTGCGACATACTGTGTTTATGATGAAGCATCATTAGAGGCTGTACTAGAAGCGGCGAAGGAGTGGACAATAAATGCGTAAATTAGAGGGTAAAGTAGCTGTTGTAACTGGTGCTTCACGTGGAATAGGACGATCTATTGCATTAAAGCTTGCTGACGAGGGTGCTAAAGTTGTCGTTAACTACAGCGGTTCACAGGCAAAGGCAGAAGAAGTTGTCGCTACGATTCAAGAGAATGGCGGCGAGGCTATTGCTGTACAAGCGAGTGTTTCAAAAACAGAGGAAGTTTCAGCATTAATGGATGCAGCGGTGAAAACATTCGGCTCGCTTGATATTTTAGTAAATAATGCGGGTATTACTCGTGATAACTTATTAATGCGTATGAAAGAAGATGAATGGGACGATGTGCTAAATACGAACCTAAAAGGTGTTTTCCTTTGTACGAAAGCAGTAACACGTCAAATGATGAAGCAACGTGCAGGCCGTATCATCAATATTTCATCGATTGTCGGTGTAGCTGGTAATCCAGGGCAAGCTAACTACGTAGCTGCAAAAGCAGGGGTTATTGGGCTAACTAAAACAACTGCAAAGGAATTAGCATCACGTAATATTTTAGTAAATGCAGTTGCACCAGGCTTTATAGAAACTGAAATGACTGAGCAACTACCAGAAGATATAAAGCAAGGCATGCTTACACAAATTCCTCTAGCAAAACTTGGGCAGCCTGAGGATATTGCAAAGGCCGTAGCTTTTCTAGCTTCAGAAGATGCTAACTATATGACAGGTCAAACGTTACATATAGATGGCGGTATGGTAATGTAATTTCAATTAGTCATAAATTATGATTTTTTGTATAATCATTTGAGGGGAGGTGAATGTTTTGTCTACAGTATTAGAACGCGTAACAAAAGTAATCGTGGACCGTTTAGGTGTTGAAGAAAGTGAAGTAACTCTAGAAGCTTCTTTCCGTGATGATTTAGGTGCTGACTCATTAGACGTAGTTGAGCTTGTAATGGAGCTTGAAGACGAATTCGATATGGAAATTTCTGATGAAGATGCTGAAAAAATCTCAACAGTTGGTTCTGCAATTTCATACATCGAAAGTAAAATAAACTAATCGTTTAACTTTATATAGCAGAGATTAATCACCTCTACTGGTGCTGACATGGATGCGGTCATTATACAATAAATGTTTATGATTGAATAAAGTTAAAGCCTTTGGCAGAAATTACTCATGCTTTTCTTCGGTGTGAAGAGTAGATACTATGCTGAGGCATATTTAAAAAGGGGACGAAATGGTTCGTTTAGCGAACTGTGATCGTCCTCTTTTTTTTATCTTCATTCAGTAGAAGACACTCACTTATGAAGGTGGTAAGAAGAATACAAGAGTCGTTCTTTCTTAGACTGAGTGACCAACATCACGTTGGCCTAAAGCTTCCGGCGGATGTCACGGATTTTGAAAGGAACGAATTGCGCAGGCACAATTCAAAATCCGGACGCATTGTTTTTCTGCGCGAAAGCGAAGCGACAGCTACAATTACGCCAAGGCGAAATTGACCTTAAAAATAATTAATTTCCAAAACATTGTATTTAAGCCGAAATACTTTTGCATAAATGCCTTGAAAAAGGTACACTTAAACGGTAGAAACTATTAGGAAGGCAGATTGTTCAATGGCTATGAAAAGAAAAGGAACTATGCAGAAATCTGGCGTACTTCCTGAAAAAGTACGCAATCAATTCGAGCTGTTACAGCATGAATTAAATATCACATTTATTAATAAAAATTTATTGTATCAAGCATTCACACATTCATCTTATGTGAATGAGCATCGCCGTAAATTGTTTACGGATAATGAGCGTCTTGAATTTTTAGGAGACGCAGTACTTGAACTGTCTGTTTCTAAATACCTTTTTGAGAAATACCCTCATATGAGTGAGGGTGAGCTGACAAAGCTACGAGCATCCATAGTATGTGAGCCGTCACTTGTTATCTTTGCAAATGAATTAGGCTTTGGTCGCTTTGTATTACTTGGAAAAGGTGAAGAATTAACAGGTGGACGGGAACGCCCAGCGCTACTTGCAGATGTATTTGAGTCATTTGTAGGTGCCCTTTATTTAGATCAAGGCTTACAAACGGTTGTGTGCTTTTTAGAACGAATCGTATTCCCGAAAGTAGAAGTCGGTGCTTTTTCGCATGTGATGGATTTCAAAAGCCAATTGCAAGAAATGGTACAGCAAACAAATAACGGCCTTCTTCATTATGAAATTATTGATGAAAAGGGTCCTGCACATAACCGTACCTTTATATCGAGCGTACTATTAAATGGACAGGAACTTGGTATTGGTCGTGGGAAATCAAAAAAAGAAGCCGAGCAGCAAGCTGCGCAATGTGCGATGCGTTCTATGCGTGAGCAAACTGCAAAAGAGGAGGCTTAATAGATGTTCCTAAAACGACTCGAAGTGATTGGCTTTAAATCTTTTGCGGAGCGCATTGGAATTGATTTTGTACCCGGTGTTACAGCGGTGGTTGGACCAAATGGTAGTGGGAAAAGTAATGTCACTGATGCCATTCGTTGGGTACTTGGGGAGCAATCGGCAAAGTCGTTACGTGGGGCAAAGATGGAGGATATTATTTTTGCTGGAAGTGACTCACGTAAGCCACTAAACTTTGCAGAGGTAACATTAATTTTAGATAATACAGATGAACAGCTTGCTTTTTCATATACAGAAGTCAGCGTAACAAGACGCGTATACCGTTCAGGTGATAGTGAATATTTACTAAATAACCAGCAGTGTCGCCTGAAGGATATTACGGACTTGTTTATGGACTCAGGACTTGGGAAAGAGGCCTTCTCCATTATTTCACAAGGCCGTGTCGATGAAATTTTAAATAGCCGACCTGATGACCGTCGCTCAATTTTTGAAGAGGCAGCTGGCGTATTAAAGTATAAGCTAAGAAAGAAAAAGGCAGAGCATAAGCTTGTTGAAACAGATGAAAATTTGTATCGTGTTTTAGATATTTTACATGAGCTAGATAGTCGTCTGGAGCCGTTAGAAATTCAGGCATCAAGTGCAAGAGATTATGTGCAAATGTCAACAGAGTTAAAGGATTTTGATATCGCTATCCTTGTGCACGATTTAAAAAATTGTGCACAATCTTTGCATGCTCTGAAAGCAGAGTATACAGAGCTATATGAAATGGAGCAAAAACAAGCTCATCATATTTCTTCGATAGAAAAGCAAACTGCAAGTATTCGTAAGTTTTTAAAAGAGTTAGATGATTATTTAGATACGACTCAGGCTGAGTTTGTTAATGCAACGATGGAAGTAGAGCGTTGGGATGGTCGTAAAGCGTTAATGGCTGAAAAGCGTCAAAATGCTTCTAATCAACTACTTCAATTGAATACGGCATTACAAGAAGCAAAAGATGAGGTTGAGGCTCTTATAGCTCAAGAGCAAGAGAAAAAAGAATTGTTCATTGAAAAACAACAAGAGGTTGCAGCGCTGAAACAAAGCATTAAGCAATTAGAACAATCTTTAAATCGCTCTGTTTCTGAAATTGAACAAGAAATAGAAGAACAAAAAAACCGATATATCGACTCCTTAAACGAAGAAGCAACAGTTAAAAATGAATTGAAAAATATCGAGCAACAGTTAGCGCAGCAAAAAGCGATGGCGACACGAATGTCAGATCAAACTGATGAAATCGGGCAAGAACTTGCGCAAATTCTAGCTGAAAAGGAGAAGCTAGATGTTGCTCATACTACAACATCTAACGAATTGCAGGAAAAACTTGAGCAATATGAAGCATTGCAAATACAGCTTAAAAACGTCAATGCATCATTTAATGAAAAGCAGGATATGCTTTATAAAGCTTACCAGCATCAGCAACAACTAAAAGCTAGAAAAGATACGCTAGCTGAGCTTGAAGCAGATTTCTCTGGGTTCTTCCATGGAGTAAAAGAAGTATTATTAGCACGTGATAAAGGTGAACTAGCTGGGATTGAAGGAGCCGTTGCTGAGTTAATCCAAGTAGATGGAAAATATTCTCAAGCTATCGAAACAGCGTTAGGGGCAGCCTCTCAGCATATTGTGACAACTAATGAACAATATGCTCAACAGGCAATTCATTGGTTAAAACAAAAGAGAGCTGGACGCGCAACATTTTTACCTAAAACAGTTATCAAGTCTCGGAAAATCAATCTATCTATGATACAGCTAGCCACTGAGCATCCAGCATTTGTCCGAATGGCTGACGCACTTGTAACGTTCGATGAAAACAACCGCACAATTGTCGAGAACCTCCTAGGTAATGTCATCGTTGCATCGAGTTTAGAAGGTGCAAGCCAAATTGCTCGATTATGTGGGTTTAGATATCGTGTTGTAACACTTGAAGGTGATATCGTCAATGCAGGCGGTTCATTGACAGGTGGTGCAACGAAGCAACAATCTTCACTCTTTACAAGAAAAGCGGAATTAGATGGTTTAATAGTAAAGCTAGAATCATTGGAAGCATCTATTTTTGGTGCTGAACAGGCTGTCTCGACTGAAAAAGAGAAGCTTGCAACATTGCGAGACAAAGTAGAACAATTGAAGCTTGACGGTGATCAGCTAAGAAAAGATGAAATGCAACAGGCGAGTCGTATACGCGAGCTAGAGGTTGTCGAGAAAAGCTTATCTGCACGAGTATCTTTTGCTTCTAATGAAACACAAGATGTAAAAACACGCGAAGAAGCATCGTTAACTCAAAAGGAAGCGGCTACGGAGCGTTTAACGGCATTAGCAACAGAACTGTTAGAGATAAATGAAACAGTGGAGCAACTAAGTAAGGTGAAGCTACAAAGTGAATCGGAGAAAGATGTACTTCGTGAGCAGTCAGCAGAAAAACGCTCGCAGTTAGCGGTTATGCAGGAGCAAATGTCACAAGTACAAATTGCTACAGCCGAGTTAGCCCTACAATTAAACAAAGGTCGTCAAAAAGTCGACAATATTTCTCAGGAAATAATCTGGCTTGAATCTGATGAATCGACAAAACTTTTAAGTGATGAAGAAGTGGATGAGCAAGTTGCTACGTGGAAAGCTAGAAGAGATTCGCTGCAGGATACTATTTCACAGAAAAAAGATGAAAAAGTAGCACAACAACAAGAGCTTACTACTTTAGAAGAACAGCTGAAGGAATTGCAACGTACACATAAAGGCTACGTTGAAGCGATACGTGCAAATGAATTGAAGCGAAGTCGCGTAGATTTTGAAATCAATAATTTCAATGAACAGCTAGAAGAAAACTATCAGCTAACATTCGAGGAAGCTGAGGAGTTAGCCCTTGCAATTGAAGATGAAGAGCATATGCGACGTCGAGTGAAATTACTGAAGAAATCTATAGAGGAGCTAGGTCCTGTTAATTTGAGTTCCATTGAGGAATACGATCGTGTCCTTGAACGCCATTCGTTTTTAACAGAGCAGCGTGAGGATTTACTTGCTGCACAGGAAACATTACATGAGGCTATTAAAGAAATGGATGAAGAAATGACGCTAAGATTTAGCGAAACCTTCTATGCCATTCGAGAGCAATTTAAACGTGTGTTCCGTGAATTGTTTGGTGGAGGACAGGCGGATTTAGTGTTATTGGACACTCAAAATCTGCTAGAAACAGGTATAGAAATTGTAGCACAACCTCCAGGGAAAAAATTACAAAACCTAAGCTTGCTTTCAGGTGGCGAACGTGCACTAACTGCAATCGCTTTATTATTCTCCATCCTAAATATTCGACCTGTACCATTTTGTATTCTCGATGAAGTAGAGGCAGCTTTAGATGAGGCGAATGTCGTTCGATATAGCCAATATTTGAAGAAGTTTAGCCGAAATACCCAATTTATTGTGATTACACATCGTAAAGGAACGATGGAGGGAGCGGATGTCTTGTATGGTATTACAATGCAGGAATCTGGCGTATCTAAACTTGTATCAGTAAAATTAGAAGAGGAACCCGTACTTGCGGAGCAAAGGAGCGAACAAGCATGAGTTTTTTTAAACGTTTAAAAGATAAATTGATTGGCAATCCCACCGAGGAAGAAAAAGTAGCAGAGATTATTGAAGAAGAAGCTGCTGAACAGAAACAAGATGAAGCTACAGAGCCTGCTCAAATTGAAGCAATTGTGGATGAAAATGAAAAAGCTGAGGAAGTTTCTGTAACGGAAGCAACAAGTGAAACAGAAATTCCTGTAGCAAGTGAAGATCAAGAACAACAAGAACAACAAGAGCAACAAGAGCAACAAGAAGAAGTTCAAGAGGTCGCAATAGTAGAAGAACCCGTAAAGGAGAAAAAACCTTCTGCTTGGTCCATTACACAAAAGTTCAAGACTGGACTTGAAAAAACACGTAATTCATTTACTTCTAAAGTAAACGACCTAGTTGCTCGTTATCGAAAAGTGGATGAAGATTTCTTTGAAGAATTAGAAGACTTATTATTACAGGCGGACGTTGGCTTTGAAACAGTAATGGAGCTAATGGACAAATTACGCTTTGAGGTTCAGCGTAAAAATATAAAAGATACAAGCGGTATTCAAACGATTATTTCTGAAAAACTTGTGGAAATTTATGAGCAAGGAGAAGAGGATTTAATCGAGCTAAATATGCAGCCTAAAGGTGAGCTTACGGTAATTTTATTCGTTGGGGTAAACGGTGTTGGGAAAACGACGACAATCGGTAAACTTGCCCATCGTTTAAAATCACAAGGTAAAACAGTTGTTTTAGCGGCAGGTGATACTTTCCGTGCTGGTGCCATCGACCAATTGCAAGTTTGGGGAGACCGTGTGGGCTGTGAAGTGATTAAACAATCGGAAGGTTCAGATCCAGCGGCGGTTATGTATGATGCAATTCGTGCAGCGAAAAACCGTAATGCAGATGTGTTAATTTGTGATACAGCAGGGCGCTTACAAAACAAAGTAAACTTAATGAATGAGCTTGAAAAAGTTCATCGAGTAATCTCTCGAGAGGTTCCAAATGCTCCGCATGAAGTACTTTTAGCATTAGATGCAACAACAGGTCAAAATGCACTTGTTCAAGCGCAAACATTTAAAGAAGCTACAAATGTAACAGGGATCGTTTTAACAAAGCTTGACGGCACTGCAAAAGGTGGTATTGTTCTCGCTATTCGTAATAAATTACACATTCCTGTGAAGTTTGTTGGTCTTGGTGAAAAAATGGATGATTTACAACCATTCGATGCAGAGCGCTATGTGTATGGCTTATTTGCTGATGGTTTAGATAAAGAATTACAAAATAGTGAGGACTAATAGCTCACAAGCAATTTAAAGCGCTCGTCTGTAAACAGGGAATCGCATTGTTTAAAAGAGAAATACTAGCTATAGGTGAAAAACGCCTAAAAAGCAGTTAATTAAAGCTTTTAGACAAGGAGATTACCTTGACACAGACGGGCGCTTTTCGTTATGATACAAATGACTAATAACGGGAGGAGAAATATTCGATGCTACTTGAAAAAACAACACGCATGAACTTTCTCTTCGACTTTTATCAAGCATTATTAACAGATAAGCAACGAAGTTATATGGAACTCTATTATTTAGATGATCACTCACTTGGAGAAATCGCTGAATCGTATGGAATTTCACGCCAAGCTGTTTATGATAATATTCGTCGAACAGAAGCGATGCTTGAAGAATATGAAGAAAAATTATGTTTACTTGAAAAATTTCAACAACGTACACAAATGCTTGCGCAACTAACAACAGGGATTACAGAACAAAGTATGGCAGTTGAAGAGCAGCTAACGCTTATAGAACAGTTGAAAGAATGGGATTAGGAGGCGAAAGCAATGGCTTTTGAAGGATTAGCGGAACGACTCCAAGGAACGATCCAAAAGATTAAAGGTAAAGGTAAAGTATCGGAACAAGACGTTAAAGAAATGATGCGTGAAGTCCGATTCGCTTTAATCGAGGCGGATGTTAACTTAAAAGTAGTCAAAGAATTCGTTAAAAAGGTCAGTGAACGTGCTGTCGGTGTAGATGTTATGCAAAGCTTAACACCAGGTCAGCAAGTTATTAAAATCGTACAAGAAGAATTAACAGATTTAATGGGTGGCGAGCAAAGCCCAATTAAATTTAATACAAAGCCACCAACTGTTATTATGATGGTCGGCTTACAAGGTGCAGGTAAAACGACAACTACAGGTAAATTGGCAAATGTGTTACGTAAAAAATATAATCGTAAGCCATTACTTGTTGCTGCAGACGTTTATCGTCCAGCAGCTGTTCAGCAGTTACAAACATTAGGAAAGCAGTTATCCCTACCTGTTTTTGCGTTAGGAACTGATGTATCTCCAGTAGAAATTGCACGTCAGGCAATTGAATTGGCAAAAGAAGAACATCATGATGTCGTTATTATCGATACAGCTGGTCGCTTGCATATCGATGAAGATTTAATGCAAGAATTAAAAGATATTCGTGCGTTAAAAGAGCCGGATGAAGTATTCCTAGTTGTAGATGCTATGACAGGTCAGGATGCTGTCAACGTGGCAGAAAGCTTTAATGAAGCGGTCGGTATTACAGGAGTTGTTTTAACAAAGCTCGATGGTGATACACGTGGTGGTGCAGCGCTATCAATTCGTTCCGTTACACAGAAGCCTATTAAGTTTGTTGGTATGGGTGAGAAGCTGGATGCGCTGGAACCTTTCCATCCAGAGCGTATGGCGTCTCGTATATTAGGAATGGGTGATGTTTTATCACTTATTGAAAAGGCTCAGGCAAATGTTGACGAAGCAAAGGCTAAAGAACTAGAGGAAAAATTTAAAACCCAGACCTTTACGTTCGATGATTTCGTTGAACAATTGCAACAAGTAAAGAAAATGGGTCCACTTGACGAAATTTTGAAAATGTTACCAGGTGCAGGCAAAATCAAAGGCCTAGACAATGTTAAAGTTGATGATAAGCAAATGGGTCGCGTAGAAGCGATTATTTACTCGATGACACCTGCTGAAAAGACGAATCCAGACATTATTAACGGTAGCCGTAAAAAGCGTATAGCGAAGGGTTCTGGGACATCAATTCAAGAGGTAAATCGCCTATTGAAGCAATTTGAAGAAATGAAAAAAATGATGAAACAAATGACAGGCATGGCGAGTGGCAAAGGAAAGAAAAAGATGAAACTACCAGGCTTCGATTCATTGTTTAAATAATATTTTTTAGGTGTTAAGAAAAAACACTTTACAAACAACCTAAACATTGATAATATACTATCTTGTGTGAAACTTATTCGGAGGTGCTATTAAAATGGCAGTTAAAATTCGCTTAAAACGTATGGGAGCTAAAAAATCTCCTTTCTATCGTATCGTAGTTGCAGACGCTCGTTCACCACGTGACGGTCGTTCAATCGAAACAGTTGGTACTTACAACCCACTAACTAAACCAGCTACTGTAAACATTGATGAAGAGAAAGCTCTTAAATGGTTAACTGACGGTGCAAAACCATCAGATACAGTACGTAACTTGTTCTCAGAACAAGGTATCATGGAAAAATTCCATAACCAAAAATTCAGTAAATAATCGGGGGCGACGTCTTTGAAGCAGCTGATTGAAGCAATCGTTTTACCGTTAGTCGATTATCCAGAAGAAGTTCGTATAGAGACGGATGAAAATGCAAATCGAATTGTTTATAAACTTTTTGTTCATCCAGAGGATCGAGGGAAAGTCATAGGCAAGCAAGGGCGAGTAGCGAAAGCGATTCGTACAATTGTTTATTCAGCGGCGGGTAGTCACCATCAAAAAAAGACCTACGTCGATATATTGGATTGAAAGAAAAGATTTTCACGCTCTTTTATATGCAACAAGCACTGGAGAGTCCTGACAGGTATGTTTACATACGCTTAGGAATTCAAAGTGGCCTTGAGGTAAAGCGTAAAATCTGGACTTAAAAGGAAGGAGCTTGCCGGTTCCTTCCTTTTTTTATCTTCATTCAGTGGATGTCCAAACACCCACTGAAATAGAGGAACTCAGTTAAAAACGCCACGTCCTGTGGCAATTTATCTGTGCGAAAGCGCAGCGGCAGCAACAACAACACACGACTGAGTGACCAACATCGTGTTGGCTAAAACCTACGGCGGATGTCACGGATTTTGAGAGGAATGAATAAAGGATGTTAGCCTAAAACCTTCGCATCCTGCGAAAAAGGCTAACTGACCTGCATCGGTAAAAACGCCACGTCCTGTGGCATTAACGAAATGACCGACATCGTGTCGGCCCTCGTGCAGGCCTGGGCACAATTCAAAATCCGGACGCAATTACGCCAAGGCGAAATTGATTCATTTTCCTAGTTACATTGAGAGATAATTGAACATAATGACATTGAGGAAGACTGGTCAACGTCTAAGCTATAACACTGTCCACCAAAAGTTAAACTGCTTTTGTAGGTGAAAGGTTCTTTTTGATCTAGCTAGCAAGTAGCTTGACGGGGATGAGTATGTTTTAGCGCTTTTATCTTCATTCAGCATAAGACTCCCGCCTCTTAAGGTGGTGAGATGAACGAGGATGTGATTCCTTTTCAGTGGATGTCAAACACCTGCTGATATAAAGGAACTCAGTCTAAGAACGCCACGTCCTATGGCAATTTATCTGCGCGAAAGTGAAGCGTCAGCGGCAAAATGTTTTATGTAGCGAAAGCAAAGCGACAGCTACAATTACGCCAAGGCGAAATTGATATGAGGTGAGATTTAAATGGAATGGTTTAATGTAGGGCGTATTGTAAATACACACGGTATTCGTGGTGAGGTGCGTGTGTTATCAACAACAGATTTTGAGGAAGAGCGTTTCGCAGTAGGAATAAAGCTTGCGGCGTTTAAAAAAGATGATAAAAAGCCAACATGGGTAACAATTGAATCAATGCGTCGTCATAAAAACTTTATTTTGTTAACCTTTGAGGGAATGAATAACATCAACTTGGTTGAGCCTTTCAAAGAAGGAATGCTCAAAATTACGAAAGATCAACTGACAGATGATTTATTAAAGGAAAATGAATATTTCTTCCATGAAATAATTGGCTGTACAATTGTATCTGAGGAAGGCGAAACAATCGGAGCAGTGACCGACATTCTTCAAACAGGTGCAAACGATGTGTGGGTAGTCAAAGGCACTAAAAAAGAGCATTACATTCCGTATATCGAGGATATCGTCAAGGAAATTGATGTTGATGAGAAGAAAATAGTGATACATGTAATGGAAGGTCTACTATGATAAATATTCATGTGTTAAGTTTATTTCCTGATATGTTTACAGGCGTCTTTGGTGCATCCATATTAAATAAAGCACAGGAAAAAGGTGCAGTAAATCTGGAAGTAACTGATCTCCGTGGATTTTCGGGTAACAAGCATAATCAAGTAGACGATTATCCGTATGGTGGTGGTGCGGGAATGGTGTTGAAACCGGAACCGATGTTTAGCGCTGTCGAGGCCATTACTGAAGGAAAAAATCCTCGTATCATTTTGATGTGTCCACAAGGTGAGCGCTTTACTCAAAAAAAGGCAGAAGAGCTAGCGCAAGAAAAAGAGCTAGTATTTTTATGTGGTCATTATGAAGGTTATGATGAACGCATTCGTCAGCATCTTGTCACAGACGAGATTTCAATTGGAGATTTCGTGTTAACTGGTGGAGAGTTAGGGGCTATGACGGTTATAGATAGCGTTGTACGACTTCTGCCGGGGGTTTTAGGACAAGAGGATTCCCACATACAAGATTCGTTCTCAACGGGTCTTCTAGAGCACCCACATTATACACGCCCTGCTGAATTTCGCGGAATGAAAGTACCGGATGTTTTACTATCGGGCAATCACGCAAAGATTGAGCAATGGCGTATGGAGGAATCTTTGAAAAGAACATTTGAGCGTCGTCCTGATTTACTCGAGAATTATCCATTAACAGACAAGCAAAAATTGTATTTAGAAAAACTTAAAAACAACAATAAAGATGCTTGATTGCTATCTATATTTATGATAACATCTATTATGTACTTCTATGTGGAGTACTGAATTACGGTGTTCCGCTGTGGCATAGATTGCGTGCAAGAGCATCTGTCTAAGGAGAGAAAACAATGTCAAACATTATTACAGAGATTACAAAAGCTCAGCTTCGTACTGATCTACCAACTTTCCGTCCTGGTGATACTGTTAAGGTACACGTGAAAGTAGTAGAGGGTACTCGTGAACGTGTACAAGTATACGAAGGTGTGGTAATTAAACGTCGTGGTGGCGGTATTAGCGAAACTTTCACAGTTCGTAAAATTTCTTACGGTGTAGGTGTTGAACGTACATTCCCTGTACACACACCAAAAATCGCTAACTTAGAAGTTGTACGTCGTGGTAAAGTACGTCGTGCTAAACTTTACTACCTACGTAACCTACGTGGTAAAGCTGCTCGTATTAAAGAAATTCGATAATTATGACTTAAAAGTGAGGGGCTTGTACAACAAGCCCCTTTTCTTTTTGCTTGTCATCTTAAATAGCTATCAACTAAAATGAGGATAGACAAGGGGGCAAATCTCGATGGAAAAACAGATAAAGGAAAAGAATGAACTATGGGAATGGACAAAGGCACTTCTGATTGCATTTGCGATTGCAGCGATTATTCGTTATTTTTTATTTACACCCATTGCAGTAGATGGCCAATCCATGATTCCAACCCTTGAAGATGGCGACCGTATGATTGTGAATAAAATTGGTTACAAAATAGGTGAACCAAAACGCTTTGATATTGTTGTATTCCATGCTCCTGAAAAGAAAAACTATATTAAACGTGTTATTGGGCTTCCAGGAGACACATTGGAATATAAAGATGATCAATTATACATTAACGGTGAACCTATAGATGAGCCTTATTTAGATGCCTACAAATCAAAAATTACAGAAGGTACATTAACAGAGGATTTTACATTAAAAGACATTGACGTAAATCTAGATGTAATTCCAGAAGGCTATGTTTTCGTTATGGGAGATAATCGTCGTTACAGTAAGGACAGTCGTATTATTGGAGTCGTCGATCAGAAAGAGATTATTGGTAATACAAGTCTGATTTTCTGGCCGTTTAGTGATATTAAAATTGTAAAGTAATTCTTGAAAGGGAGGGCTAAACACTCCCTTTTTCTTTTAGTTTAGGAGGTATAGATATGACTATACAATGGTTTCCAGGGCATATGGCAAAGGCCCGCAGAGAAGTAACAGAAAAATTAAAGCTAGTTGATATTATATTTGAATTAATAGATGCACGTTTACCGCTATCTTCTCGAAATCCGATGATAGACGAAGTAATTAATCAAAAACCGCGTCTCCTTATCTTAAATAAGTCAGATATGGCAGATGAGCAGGAAACACGTAAATGGGTTGAATACTTTGCACGGAGGGGTCATAAGGCAGTAGCGATCAATTCTCTGGAAGGCAAAGGATTACAGCAGGTTACAAAGGCTGCTCAAGAAATATTAAAAGAAAAATTTGACCGTATGAAGTCCCGTGGGATGAAGCCAAGGGCCATTCGAGCAATGATCGTTGGGATTCCTAACGTAGGGAAATCGACGCTAATTAATCGCCTAGCAAAGAAAAATATAGCGAAAACAGGGAATACTCCAGGGGTCACTAAGGCACAGCAATGGATAAAGGTAGGCAAGGAGCTTGAATTACTCGATACACCAGGTATTTTATGGCCGAAATTTGAAGATCAAGAAGTAGGTTATAAATTAGCCTTAACAGGTGCTATAAAGGATACTATAACGAATATGGAGGATTTAGCTGTATATGGTCTACGCTTTTTATCCGTTCATTACCCGACACGAATGGAAGAACGCTATGGCTTCCAGTTTATCCATGAAGATTTAGTGGATACCTTCGACCATATCGGTAAACTTCGTCGTGTTTTCGGTCCTGGAGGAGAAATCGATTATGATCAAGTAGCTCAACTGATCGTTCGAGATATTCGTGGGTTACTATTAGGCAAACTAACATTTGACTTTGTTGACGAACAACTTGAAAAAGAAACAGAACAGTAATAAAACTGTCATACTCACGCTTTGTATCGTGAGTGTGACAGTTTTTCTTTTAGGAATACTTCATCTTGCCGATAAATGATATAGAGCGAGAAAAAAAGAAATAAATATTTTTGAATCAATTCGGAGCTTTTCGTTATAACGTGGGGATTGATTTCCGTTTCGGCTGGACGCTTTCGTCGCCCAGCCTCCACTACAATCAATTAAAATACATGAAATACCATTAAATATCATCCCGGAATATTAGTGATGATTCCAAACCTGTTCTTTATAAAAAAGTATTGTTAGTATAAAAGTATGGGCGAGAAGACTCAGACTGCACACGTGCGGAATGAAGAGTGATTGTGTATTCAAGTACATATTACAAAAAAGGATATATATTGTGAAAAACGCCAAAACGTTAGGGTGAATGATTAGCCCTCTAAAAAGTAAGATTAGCGAATAACTGTTAAGAACCAAAAGGGAGTAAATATATGAAAACGATTAAAGAAATTACTACAGCATTAAAAGAAGCGGAGGAATGGCAGGACTGGATGACAGGGATAGCAACCGATGAACGTGCAGGTGTGCAAAAGGCTTGGCAAGGCTGGAAAAAGCGCCAAGAGAAGAAGCAACAGTTACTGCAGGAACATCAAGCGAAAGTTGATTTCGATCAAAGTTACGGAGGAGAAAATACTTTAATTGCTGGGGTAGATGAAGCAGGGCGTGGACCGTTAGCAGGACCGGTAGTAACAGCTGCTGTTATTTTACCAGCAAACTGTGAGGCTCTAGTCGGATTAAATGATTCAAAGCAATTATCAAAAGATAAACGCAATGCTTATGCCGCTTTAGTAAAAGAGCATGCATTATATTATTTTATCCATTTCCAATCAGCACAACAAATTGATGAATTAAATATTTACGAAGCGACGAAGCAATCGATGAAGATAAGTGTAGAATCGTTATCTATTAAACCTAATTATGTGTTAGTTGATGCTATGACGCTGCCAATCTCTATTCCACAGGATTCAATAATTAAAGGGGATGCGAAAAGCTTAGCTATTGCAGCCGCATCCATATTGGCAAAAACGGCTCGAGATGATTATATGGATCAATTGAACGAGGAATTCCCTATGTATGGTTTTGCCCAGCATGCAGGATATGGTACAAAACAGCATTTAAAAGCACTTGAAGAGTTCGGTCCAACCATCCATCATCGTAAGTCGTTTGAGCCGATAAAATCAATGCTTTAAGGCATTTTGAAAACATAATAGCATACAAAAAATAAAAGGCACATCACCAAAAGTTAGGAAGGATATTTGCTATAACGTATATTATGTGGATAAGTTGATTGGAGCGGAGACTGGGCGACTCCTTGGGGATCAGCAATAGAGGAACGAAGGCTAAAACCATCACGTCCTGTGATAACGCCTTCGTTACCAACATCCTGCTGTTGCTGTAGCTTCGCTGCACTAC
Organism: Lysinibacillus xylanilyticus; assembly: GCF_001183605.1. Lineage (GTDB taxonomy): Bacteria > Bacillota > Bacilli > Bacillales_A > Planococcaceae > Lysinibacillus > Lysinibacillus xylanilyticus. The sequence goes on from NZ_LFXJ01000010.1 coordinate 689,806, forward strand.
GCTTTCGCGCAAAAACCACCTGTTGCCCCAAGCGGCTCATCGGACGCCCCCAGGAAGCTTTGCTCTGTAGCGAAAGCAAAGCGACAGCAACTACAAAGCGCGCAGTCGGAGCGGAAATCAAACCTACGCTATGGTGATGAGCCAAATAAAAATAGAAGCCAATTACGCCAAGGAGTAATTGATGAAAGGAGTATGTATATGACAGCCACATCTTTTAATCCGATTCAAATACAACAAGCTACTTTAACCTCAGCTAATCAGCCACTCACTTTAAAACAAGGACAAGTATTTCAAGGAACAATTAAACAATTATATCCAGATCAAATGGCAGAAATTCAAGTTGGTCATCAAAAATTTGTTGCTAAACTCGAAGTGCCACTAAAAGCAGGAGATGCCCATTTCTTCCAAGTAACTGGTACAAGCCCACAAACAGAACTAAAAGTTGTTACGGGCCCTATGGAGCAAACGACTTCCCAAAGTCAACAAATTAATCAGTTACTTGAATCAATGAATTTGCCAAAAACGGCTGAGATGCAGCAACTTCTAACTCATTTTATGAAAGCGCAACTCCCGATTTCAAAAGAGCAGCTGATGCAGGCAGAAATGTGGTTAAAAGGATTACCAGAGGACGTTACTAAGATGGATGCCCTGCAAGCCATTCAAAAAATGGTAGAGTTTAAAATGCCAATGACAAATGATGTTTTTCAAGCTCTTATTAGTGGACAAAAGACTAATGGCATGATTTCTGTAATGGAAAACTTTACACAGCTTTTAACGAAAGAAATCGCTTTGCCAGAAAACCTTAAGCAAAATCTAATGCAACAGGTACAGGCTATTGCAAAGCCTTTTGAAGTAGAAACTGGTAGTTTAGTACTTGCCAAGTCGATACAAATATTAACGAATAATGCTGCTTCTATGAGTGAAAAGATTCAAGCCATGAATATCTTAAAGGAGGCAGGGATACTTCCTCAGCAGGCAACCTTGCAAAACTGGTCAAGCCTTAGCGGTGTAAAGTCTATACAGTCAAATCAGTTTCAACAGGCAGGAGAAGTTATTCAAGCAATTTTAACGACAAAATCTGACAATATAAATCATCTTGTTGACCAGCTTAAATCTTGGACAGCAAATCAAAGCTTGCTAACCGATGAACAAAAGCAGTCATTAAATCAGCTTATCGATAGATTTAATCAGCTACCAGCAACTAAACAAACTCTAGAGATTTTTGCAAAACAGATGCAAGAACAACTTATAAAAGCGTTTGCAGAAAATTCTTCGGAGCGTTTATTTACACAAGATGCCAATGCTCTTTCAGTAAAGGACCATTTATTATCGCTTTTAAAGCATGAAGCTACTACTCCGCTACAAAATGAAGCATTCATGCGAAGTCTTATGAAAAATAGTGTTGAATCCCCGCAATCAATGATTCAGCAGATTGTTACGCAAGCAGATGCCCATGTACAAAATTCTATGGACAGTAAAGCGATGGAACATGCGCTTAAAACGGTATTAAAAAATCTAGGGGTTAGCTATGAAGCGACACTTAATAATAAGTCAGCAGATTTACAGCAGATTGCGCATCAATTAAAACCTCAGCTACATACATTATTGCAGGAAACACATATTTCTCCGCAACTGAAGGAAGCCGCAGAAATGTTAATGACACGAATGAACGGCATGCAGCTAGCATCAGGGGAGAATGGCCATCAGCATCAGCTTATTATGCAAGTACCATTAGAATTTTTTGGAAAGAAAATGGATGCGACATTGCAGTGGAATGGGCGCATGAAGGAAGACGGTAAAATTGATGCCAATTATGCGCGTATATTATTTTATTTACAAATGGAATCTATGAAAGAAACGGTTATTGATATGCAGGTTCAAAATCGTGTAGTTTCTGTGACAGTATTTAATGAAAATGATGATATTATTCCGCTTGCAGAACCACTGAAAGCAGCGTTAAAAATAGGACTAGCTGAAAAAGAATATCAACTTTCAGGCGTTTTTATTAAGCAATTTGAAAAGGCCCAACCTGCAAAAACAACCCCTGTAGTAGAACAGCAGGAGGAACATAGTGGGGTGGATTTTCGCGTATGAGTGAAGAAAAATTTACTCGAAAAGAGGCCATCGCTCTCACGTATAAGTTAGGACGTTTTGATAGTCCAACAGTAGTAGCAAAAGGAAAAGGGAAAATAGCGGAAAATATATTAGCGCGCGCGAATGAGCACGATGTCCCGATTTATGAGGATCCAAACCTTGTCCAACTACTTGGACAATTAGATCTAAATGAGTCAATCCCAGAAGAATTATATGAAGCTGTTGCTGAGGTTTTTGCATTTATTTATCGATTAGACCAACAACATGATCGAAAATATAGAAAAAATAGATAATTCTGATTTTCATAAAACTCTGTTTTAGTACACTAAATAGAAGAATGCGTCATATTAAAAGACAAAAAATGAATAAGAGACAAGGTATAGACTTTATCAGAATCTTTCGTTAGAATAGATTATGTTAGTAAAACAATTTTATGCAAATGTTTGATGGGAGGATGTATTATGAATATCCATGAATATCAAGGGAAAGAGATTCTAAGAAAATATGGTGTAGCTGTACCAAACGGAAAAGTAGCTTTTTCCCCTGATGAAGCAGTGAAAGTAGCGAAAGAACTTGGCTCTAATGTGACAGTAGTCAAGGCGCAAATTCATGCAGGTGGGCGCGGTAAAGCAGGGGGCGTAAAAATCGCTAAAAACCTTGACGAGGTGCGTACATACGCAAAAGAATTAATAGGTAAAATTTTAGTAACTCATCAAACAGGTCCAGAGGGAAAAGAAGTAAAACGCTTATATATTGAAGAGGGTTCTGATATTCAAAAAGAATACTATTTAAGTCTAGTATTAGACCGTGCAACATCCCGTGTAACAATGATGGGGTCTGAAGAGGGTGGCATGGATATTGAAGAAGTAGCGGAATCAAATCCAGAAAAAATCTTCAAAGAAGTTGTGGATCCTGTTGTTGGATTAACAGGTTTCCAGGCACGTCGCATGGCGTTTAAAATGAATATTCCAGCTAACCTAGTAGGGAAAGCTGTTAAATTAATGTTAGGCTTGTATCAAGCATTTATCGACAAAGATGCTTCTATTGTAGAAATTAATCCACTTGTTATAACAGGACAAGGAGAAGTTTTGGCATTAGATGCTAAATTTAATTTCGATGCAAATGCGTTATATCGTCATAAAGATATTGTCGAATTACGCGATTTCGATGAAGAAGATCCTAAGGAAATCGAAGCATCAAAATATGACCTTAGTTATATTTCGCTAGATGGTAACATTGGCTGTATGGTTAATGGAGCTGGTCTTGCAATGGCTACAATGGACACAATTAGCTATTATGGCGGAAGCCCCGCTAACTTCCTAGATGTAGGTGGCGGTGCAACGGCAGAAAAAGTAACAGAAGCTTTCAAAATTATTCTTTCTGATCCACAAGTAAAAGGCATTTTCGTAAACATTTTTGGCGGAATTATGAAGTGTAACATTATTGCCGAGGGTGTTGTGACAGCTGCCAAAGAAATTGGCTTAGCTGTGCCGTTAGTTGTACGTTTAGAAGGTACAAATGTAGAACTTGGAAAAGAGATTTTAAATGCATCTGGTTTAAACATCGTTGCAGCGGATTCAATGGCTGACGGTGCACAAAAAATTGTGGGACTAGTAGGCTAAGGAAGGCAGGGAGAACAATGGCTGTATTTATTAATAAAGATACTAAGGTAATTGTACAAGGGATTACGGGCGAAACTGCACTTTTCCATACGAAGCAAATGCTTGATTATGGCACTAAAATTGTAGCTGGTGTAACACCGGGTAAAGGTGGACTTGAAATCGAAGGAGTACCTGTATTTAACACTGTGGCGGAAGCTGTAGCAGCAACAGGCGCAACAACTTCAGTTATTTATGTACCTGCTCCATTCGCGGCGGATGCTATTTTAGAGGCTGTAGATGCTGAATTAGAATTAACAATCTGTATTACTGAACATATTCCTGTCCTTGATATGGTTAAGGTTAAACGTTATATGGAAGGTAAAAAGACACGTCTAGTAGGTCCGAACTGTCCGGGTGTTATTACGGCAGATGAATGTAAGATTGGCATTATGCCAGGTTATATCCATACGAAAGGTCATGTAGGAGTTGTTTCTCGCTCTGGTACGTTAACATACGAAGCCGTACACCAATTAACACAAGCTGGTATTGGTCAAACTACAGCTGTAGGTATCGGTGGAGACCCTGTCAACGGTACAAACTTTATCGATGTTTTGGAAGCGTTTAACAACGATCCAGAAACATATGCAGTTGTAATGATTGGGGAAATTGGGGGTACAGCTGAAGAAGAAGCGGCTGAGTGGATTAAAGCAAATATGACAAAACCTGTCGTTGGCTTTATCGGTGGACAAACAGCACCTCCAGGTAAACGTATGGGTCACGCAGGTGCTATTATTTCAGGTGGTAAAGGAACAGCAGCAGAGAAAATTAAGGCAATGAATGCTGCTGGTATTGAAGTAGCAGAAACGCCATCTGTCATTGGTGACACACTTATTAAAGTAATCAAAGAAAAAGGGCTATACGAAAAGTGTAAAACCCATTAAAATGGAAGATGTAGCACGTTGTGGCTACATCTTTTTCTTTATTTTGATATGGCTTTAAATGCTTTTAATGGAATTGTGTTCAAGAGATGAAATGGCTAACTCCCTACTTACTATAAAAGGACCTTTCCTAAAAAAGCTATGTCATTTAAGGTGCGGTCATTTAATTTCTTCTATTAAAAGGAGGTTTTTAAATGATTTTTTCAGTCGATACACAGAGATTACTAGCTTTACATTATATATACCCATTACCACTTCAAAAACTTCAGCAATTATTGTCCCCGGTGGATATACTAAGTTATTTTGAAGAAGCGCCCCCCAACGAGATTGCCAAAGCACTGCAAATATCATCTCAAAGAGCATTGGAAATATCCCGGATTTTCCGACAAAATGTGACATTTCCATTTGAGGAAGCTTATGAACGGGCCAATATTTCCCCTATCCCTTTTCATCATCCTGTTTACCCGGCGCAATTATTTGAAATATCCAGTCCACCTACGGTATTGTATGTGAAAGGTCGGTATTCTCTATTAACGAAAGAAAAACAAGTAGCTATTATAGGCTCTAGAAAGGCTACAGCTTATACAAAGACTGCGATGGACCTAATTGTCCCGCCACTTGTTGAACACGAATATACAGTCGTAAGCGGGCTTGCAAGAGGGGCAGATACGATAGCTCATGAGACAACCATAAAAGTTGGCGGTTCCACAATTGCAGTGCTTGGGCACGGGTTTAATTATATATACCCTAAGGAAAACCAGTCTCTCGCTGAGCATATGGCGGAGCATCAGTTACTTGTCACAGAGTACCCTCCGTATATGAAGCCTGAAAAATGGCATTTTCCAATGCGTAACCGAATAATTAGCGGATTGTCCAAAGCTTTAGTTGTAACCGAAGCAGCATTAAGAAGTGGAACGCTTATTACAACAGAATATGCATTAGATCAAGGAAAAGATGTATTTGTTGTACCGGGTCCAATTAATGCAGAGCAATCAAAAGGCACAAATAAACTACTATTAGAAGGGGCTATTCCGGTGTGCAATGGTCATGAAATCGTTGAAACACTTACTCTCTTTTCTAACAAAAATTGAAAAAAAGTTGCATTATCTTAAAATCTGTTATACATTTTGCAACAGGTAACTTAAAAAATTAGCAATAGACCTCTCTAAGGGGGAGACATAGATGGCGGATTATTTAGTGATTGTAGAATCACCAGCAAAAGCAAAAACAATTGAACGATATTTAGGGAAAAAATATAAAGTAAAGGCGTCTATCGGGCATGTTCGTGATTTACCACGTAGCCAAATGGGCGTTAGTCCTGAAAATAATTATGAACCTAAATATATTACGATTCGTGGTAAAGGGCCTGTTTTACAGGAATTAAAGTCTGCGGCTAAAAAAGTGAAGAAAGTATTTCTAGCGGCCGATCCAGACCGCGAGGGAGAAGCGATTGCTTGGCACCTTGCGACTGCGTTAAATATTGATATTCATTCAGATTGTCGTGTCGTTTTTAATGAAATTACTAAAGATGCGATTGTAGAATCTTTTAAAAGTCCACGTCCTATTAATATGGATTTAGTAGATGCACAGCAAACACGTCGTATATTGGACAGACTTGTTGGTTATAACATTAGTCCGATTCTTTGGAAAAAGGTTAAAAAGGGATTATCAGCAGGACGAGTTCAATCTGTAGCACTACGTATGATTATTGATCGTGAAAATGAAATTAAAAACTTCCAACCGGAAGAATATTGGACAATTGAAGGTTCTTTTGAAAAAGGTAAGAAAACGTTCGATGCGCTTTATTATGGCGATGGCAAAGAAAAAATTAAATTAACAAATGAAGAACAAGTAAAATCTATTTTAAAAAATGTTAAAGGTACAAGTTTTGAAGTTGTCAATGTATCTAAAAAAGAACGTAAACGAAACGCAGCACCTGCTTTTACAACATCTTCATTACAGCAAGAGGCCGCACGTAAGTTAAATTTCCGTGCTAAGAAAACGATGATGCTTGCGCAACAATTATATGAAGGTATTGATGTTGGTAAAAAAGAGGGTACAGTCGGTTTAATCACTTATATGCGTACCGATTCAACACGTATTTCGGATACGGCAAAAACAGAGGCTAATGCCTACATTGAATCCAAATACGGCAAAGAATTCATCTCTACAGAATCGAAGCAGGCTAAAAAAGCATCTAATGCACAAGATGCCCATGAGGCTATTCGTCCAACTAGCACGATGAGAACTCCGGATGAATTAAAAGCGGTGCTTAGTCGTGACCAATTGCGCTTATATCGTTTAATTTGGGAGCGCTTTATCGCGAGTCAGATGGCACCAGCTGTACTTGATACAGTTGCTGTTGATCTTCAAAATGGGGATGTTTTATTCCGTGCAAACGGTTCACAAGTTAAATTTGCTGGCTTTATGAAGTTATATATTGAGGGTACAGATGATCAAACTGAAGAAACAACAAAGCTTCTACCTGAAATGGAAGTTGGCGATCAAGTAAAATCGCTTGAAATTGAGCCGAAGCAACATTTTACACAGCCACCACCACGCTATTCAGAGGCGCGTCTTGTAAAGACAATGGAAGAGTTAGGTATAGGGCGCCCGTCCACTTATGCACCGACCCTCGATACAATTCAGCGCCGTGGTTATGTCGTATTAGATGCAAAACGATTTATGCCGACAGAGCTAGGAGAAATCGTACACCAACTCGTATTAGAGTTTTTCCCTGATATCATAAATATCGAATTCACAGCACAAATGGAGCAAAATTTGGATCATATTGAAGAAGGCGATCGTCAGTGGAAAGAAGTTGTACATGAGTTTTATAAGGATTTTGAGGTCCATGTAAAACATGCAGATGAGGCTATGGAAAAGGTTGTTATTAAAGATGAACCTGCCGGCGAGGATTGTGAGCTTTGTGGATCTCCAATGGTCTTTAAGCTTGGACGATATGGGAAATTTATGGCTTGTTCAAACTTCCCGGATTGCCGCAATACAAAAGCTATTATGAAACCTATTGGCGTAAAATGTCCTTCCTGTGAAACAGGCGAAATTGTAGAACGAAAGAGTAAAACAAAGCGTTTATTCTATGGTTGCAATCAGTACCCAGAGTGTGAATTTGTTTCTTGGGACAAGCCAATTAGTAGACCATGCCCGAAATGTAGTGCATTATTAGTAGAGAAAAAAATTAAAAAAGGTGTGCAAATTCAGTGTACGAAATGTGACTATGAAGAGACACCTACTCAATGATAGAAAGATGGTAAGAACATGACTGAACAAGTAGTAAATGTAATAGGCGCAGGTCTTGCGGGCAGTGAGGCTGCTTGGCAAATTGCTCAACGTGGTGTGAAAGTTAAACTTTATGAAATGCGTCCGGTAAAGCAAACACCAGCTCACCATACTGATAAATTTGCAGAGCTTGTTTGTTCGAATTCACTACGTGCAAATGGATTAACAAATGCAGTAGGTGTGATTAAAGAAGAAATGCGTATTTTAGATTCTGTTATTATGAAGGCAGCAGATGCATGCTCAGTACCAGCAGGCGGTGCATTAGCGGTGGATCGTCATGAATTTGCGGGCTATGTGACAGAATCAGTGAAAAATCATCCTCTTGTTGAAGTAATTCATGAAGAAGTCACTGAAATTCCAGAAGGTATTACTGTAATCGCAACAGGACCACTAACATCGAAAGATTTAGCTGAAAAAATTCAGGGCTTAACAGGTTTAGATTATCTATATTTCTATGATGCAGCAGCACCAATTATTGAAAAAGATAGCATCGATATGGAAAAAGTTTATTTAAAATCTCGTTACGATAAAGGGGAAGCAGCTTATTTAAACTGTCCTATGACAAAGGAAGAATTTGATCGTTTCCGTCAAGCGTTAATCGAAGCAGAGGTTGTGCCATTAAAAGAATTTGAAAAGGAAATTTACTTTGAAGGCTGTATGCCTATCGAAGTAATGGCTGCTCGCGGGGAGAAAACAATGTTATTTGGACCGATGAAGCCAGTAGGTTTAGAAGATCCAAAAACAGGGAAACGACCTTATGCTGTTGTTCAATTACGTCAAGATGATGCAGCAGGAACTCTTTACAATATTGTTGGCTTCCAAACACATTTAAAATGGGGACCACAGAAAGAAGTACTGCAATTAATCCCGGGATTAGAGAATGTTGAAATCGTTCGTTATGGGGTTATGCATAGAAATACGTTCATTAATTCACCAAAGGTTCTAGAGAAAACTTATCAGCTTCGCGAGCGAAAAAATATTTTCTTTGCAGGTCAAATGACAGGTGTCGAAGGATATGTTGAATCTGCTGGTAGTGGATTAATTGCTGGTATAAATGCAGCTCGAGTAGCAATGGGGCAAGAAACAATTATCTTCCCATTCGAAACGGCGTTAGGAAGTATGGCGCGTTATATAACAGAAGCACAATCTAAAAACTTCCAGCCAATGAACGTCAACTTCGGAATTTTCCCTGAACTACCACCAGGCCGTCGTTCAAAACCAGAGCGTGCAGAGATGCATGCAACACGTGCAATAAGCACAATTCGTAATTTTGTGAATTCACAAACAATTTGATTGCAAAAAGCCTCTAAAAGTTGATATACTCTTAGAGGCTTTTTCTTTTTGTAGGTAAAATGCTAATTTACACGTATTTTATTATTTTGTATGGAGATTTTCTCAAAATATAAACATTTCCACTTGCTATATGATGAAGATAGGTATAGTGTCAATATGTATGTTTTCTACTTTTCGATACCCAAAGTGACAAACCTAAAGAGATAAACGAAATTGTACATTCTTTAGGTGTGAGTATTTGGGCGAATTACCAAACATTAGCGATGGCATTGAAACGTATGCTATGTATATATGTTGGTTTCCGTTCCGACTGGATGCCCCTGGGAAAGCGACCAGCCGGAACGGAAACCAACCCCACGTTATGGTAATGAGCCGTAATTTTGAGAAGGTTTATAATAATTCGTTGGTGGTGAATCTTTTAATGTTAGTTTCGTCCCAAGATGCACTTGAGCAGTTTATGCTTTATATCCAAATTGAAAAAAACTTCTCTGTTCATACAGTGCGAGAATATGAATCGGATCTACTAGATTTTTTAGCGTTTTTGCAGGTGGAAGGCGTAAATGATTTAGCTAGTGTTGAGTATATACATGCACGTCTTTATGTAACGAAGTTGTACGATGAAAAGAGAGCAAGATCATCGGTATCAAGGAAAATATCCTCAATACGCTCTTTCTATCGCTTTCTAAATAGACAGTACGGATTAGATGATGGGGCGTTTCGATCACTTTATCATCCGAAAAAAGAATCACGCTTACCTAGTTTTTTCTACGAAGAAGAATTGAAGCAGCTATTTGATGCGAATGTTGGCGATGATTTGAAATCATTAAGAAATACAGCTATATTAGAGCTGTTATATGCAACCGGTATTCGTGTAAGTGAGCTCACCTCTATTCAAGTAGGAGATGTTGATTTTCATTATTCAATTATTAGAGTAATGGGAAAAGGGCGAAAAGAACGTATTATTCCATTCGGGCAATTTGCGAGTTTAGCTATGCAGGATTACATAGAACAAGCTCGTCCACGATTGATGAAAAACACAAGTCATCAGCAATTGTTTGTCAACATGCGCGGTGGGGAACTTACTCCACGAGGTGTACGTCATATTTTAACAGAAATGATTGACAATGCCTCGCTCCATACGAAAATATATCCACATATGCTTCGCCATACTTTTGCCACACATTTATTGAATAATGGCGCAGATTTACGTACGGTGCAGGAGTTATTAGGCCACGCTCATTTAACTTCTACACAAGTTTACACACATGTAACAAAAGAGCATCTTCGTCAAACCTATATGAATGCTCATCCAAGGGCATAATAAGCTAAGGAGGAAGGCAAATGGGACAAATTCATGCGACTACGATATTTGCAGTTCATCATAATGGAGGTTGCGCTATGGCAGGTGATGGTCAAGTAACCCTAGGGAATGCGGTTGTGATGAAGGGTACAGCAAGGAAGGTCAGACGTCTGTTTAATGGGCAGGTGTTAGCCGGATTTGCCGGATCGGTTGCCGATGCTTTTACACTTTTTGAAATGTTTGAAGGAAAGTTAAATGAATACAATGGCAACTTACAACGTGCAGCGGTTGAAGTGGCTAAGCAATGGCGCGGTGATAAAATGCTACGTCAATTAGAGGCCATGCTACTTGTAATGGATAAAAGTACGCTCCTTCTTGTTTCGGGTACAGGAGAAGTAATTGAACCGGATGATGGGGTTTTGGCAATTGGTTCTGGGGGTAATTATGCATTATCAGCAGGTCGTGCTCTGAAAAAATATGCGGGTGATACAATGTCTGCTCGCGAAATTGCAGAAGCGGCATTAGAAACCGCTGCTGAAATCTGTGTGTTTACGAATCATAATATTATCGTGGAGGCGCTTAACTAATGACAAAAAATAATTTAACGCCAAGACAAATTACTGAGCATTTGGATCGTTATATCGTTGGACAAAATGAAGCGAAGCGAGCGGTAGCTATTGCACTTCGTAATCGATATCGTCGCTCATTATTAAGTGATGAGATGAAGGCTGAGGTAATTCCGAAAAATATTTTGATGATTGGACCTACAGGTGTCGGAAAAACAGAAATTGCACGAAGAATTGCAAAACTTACGAATGCACCATTTGTGAAGGTAGAAGCAACAAAGTTTACAGAAGTAGGGTACGTTGGACGCGACGTCGAGTCAATGGTACGTGATGTAGTAGAAGCTTCTCATCGTCTTGTGAAAGAAGAAATGATGGAGTCTGTGAAGGACCAAGCAGAAGAATTAGCAAACGAAGCCATCGTTAAGTTATTAGTTCCTTCCTTACGAAAAAAACAGTCTATGCAAAATCCATTTGAAATGTTATTTGGTGGGAAAGAACAGCAGGCCAATGACGATTCCTCTGAAGAAACTGAAGTACGCTCCAAACGTGCGCAAATCGCTATTGATTTACGTAATGGTAAATTAGAGAATGAATGGGTTACAGTTGAAGTAACTGAACAAAATCATTCTATTTTTGATGCGTTACAAGGAACGGGCATGGATATGTCTGCAAACAATGGCATGCAGGATATGTTATCTAGTTTGATGCCTAAAAAGCAAAAGAAACGCCGTGTACAAGTGAAAGATGCGCGCCGTATTTTAACAATCGAGGAAGCGAATAAGCTGATAGATGCAGATGAAGTTGCCCAAGAAGCTGTTTTAAGAGCTGAACAGTCAGGTATTATTTTTATTGATGAAATTGATAAAATCGCTAGTAAGGATAGTAACTCTTCTGCGAATGTATCACGTGAGGGTGTGCAACGTGATATTCTGCCTATCGTTGAAGGTTCTACTGTAACGACGAAGTACGGTGCTGTAAAAACGGACTTTATGCTGTTCGTTGCTGCTGGAGCGTTTCATATGTCGAAGCCATCAGATCTAATTCCTGAATTGCAAGGTCGATTCCCGATTCGAGTAGAGCTAGAAAAACTAACAAAACAAGATTTTGTGCGTATTTTGAAAGAACCAGACCAATCACTTATTTTGCAATACAAGGCATTATTAGAAACAGAAGGCGTGGAAATAAACTTTACGGAAGACGCGATTGAACGAATTGCAGAAATTGCAACAGAGGTCAATCAAGAGACTGATAATATTGGGGCTCGACGTTTACACACAATTTTAGAACGTTTGTTGGAAGAACTATCCTTTGAAGCTGCAGAAATTGCTCCTGCTAGTATTCCGATCAATGCTGCATATGTAGATAGAAAACTTGCGGGTATAGTAAAAAACAAAGATTTGTCACAGTTTATATTGTAAGAAGGCTGAATGGTTTTTGTTCAGTTGTAAAAAACTTTAGAATATTAAGTAAATACTCTTCGGAATATTTATAGGAGGAACATATAATGAATTTATTAGAAAAAACGCGTAAAATTAACTCGATGCTCCAAGCATCTGCTGGTAAGCCAGTAAACTTTAAAGAAATGGCAGATACATTAGGAGATATTATAGACAGCAATGTTTATATTGTAAGCCGTAAAGGGAAGCTTTTAGGCATTTCAATTCACCAACAAATTGAAAATGAACGTATGAAAAAGATGTTCGAAGAGCGTCAATTCCCAGAAGAATATACACATAGCTTATTTACAATTTCAGAAACTTCTTCAAACTTAGATATCAATGACGAACATACTGCTTTCCCAGTTGAAAACAAAGAGCTATTCCAAAATGCATTAACAACGATTGTTCCGATTGTTGGTGGTGGTGAGCGTCTTGGTACATTAATTCTTGCTCGTTTATCTTCACAATTCGAGGATGATGATTTAATTTTAGCTGAGTATGGTGCAACAGTAGTTGGTATGGAAATTTTACGTGAAAAATCTGAGGAAATTGAAGAGGAAGCTCGTAGCAAAGCTGTTGTACAAATGGCAATTAATTCTCTTTCATACAGTGAGTTAGAGGCAATTGAACATATCTTTGAAGAGCTTGACGGCCACGAAGGCTTACTTGTTGCTTCAAAAATTGCAGACCGAGTTGGTATTACACGTTCAGTAATCGTAAACGCATTACGTAAACTAGAATCTGCAGGTGTAATCGAATCTCGCTCTTTAGGTATGAAAGGTACTTACATTAAAGTACTAAACGATAAATTCTTAAATGCATTAGCTGAAATTAAAATGAAATAATAATAAAACGTTCTTTGGGAACGGTTTAAGGCATCTGGAATGAAGTTTTCCAGATGCCTTTTAATTTCTTTCAGCAAGTGTTTTTTGTAGCGAAAGCGAAGCGGCAGTTACAGAAGTCTCCCACTCCTATAAGAGTTAGGATGAATGTGGATTTAAGTTACTTTTCGGAGGGTGTCCAAACACCCTGCTGAAATAGAGGAACTCAGTCTAAGAACGGCACAACCTGTGGCAACGACTGAGTGACCAACTTCGTGCTGTTGCCGCTGCTGCTTCGCTTTCGAACAGACAAAAACACGTTGCTGTCGCTGCGTTAGCACTACGCTTTCGCGCAAAAAACATTTGTTGGCCCGAGACCCTGTAGCGAAGCGAAGCGGCTCATTGGACGCCCCAGGAAGCTTTACTCTGTGTGAAAGCTAAGCTACAGCAACAAATGTTTTATCTGCGCGAAAGCGAAGCGTCAGCGACAAATGTTTTATCTGCGCGAAAGCGAAGCGTCAGCAACAAATGTTTTCTGTAGCGAAAGCAAAGCGACAGCTACAAAGCATCCAGCAGGAACTGAAATCAACCGCTAGTTTTGCCAAATGAGCCATAATTTATTTAACTTCCTTTCAGCTCGAAGTCTCCCACCTCTATATGTGGCGAGATGAATGCGGTTTTAAGTCACTTTTCAGCAAAAAGTTAAAGCCTCCTTTCCGATTTCGGACGCAATTATGCAGAGGCATAATTGATTTTCACACCTAAATTTCATTAGTAACATGAAAGGCATCTGAAATAATTATGTTTCAGATGCCTTTTCGAACTTTTTCGTAATTCGACAAGGATTCGACGAAATTTTCAGCTGGTTTACAATACTCTAATTAAGTCGAACTATGATATAGTACTAAATAGGGGGGAGGAATCATCTATGTTTTAATCCTTTTCCTCATCTCCATAGGTAAGTTTTTAACCCTCGTAGACGCAATTATCATTGCTTTCTCCCTAAATTAGTTTTTTTGAATGCGAATTACTTTTTGCATAAGTGAAAAAAACAAATACTCCATTGGTTACTTATAAGCCAGTATAGAACTACTATTCTGAATTTTGTGTAATATTACCAACTTGTACTTAAATAGTAAAAAGGAACTCTAATATAGACATTGTGTCTACCGTTATTTTGTTAAAAAAAGGGGGAAATTCAATTCTATAACCGTAAACACTGTCGAAATAGTGTAAATTGACTAGATATATGTCGTGCTCCGTGAAGCCTGTCGTAGTAAGGGGTGCGGAAGTATTGTCCTGGTTATTTGTAAATAAAAATAGGTCGTATTCACTACTAGAAAGTGACAAAAGACAATAGACACTACGTATCATATTAATTACAATTGTGATATTGGATAAAAAATGAAATACATAAATGAGGTGAATGTTTTGGATTTGTTTGGAGGAACTATTAGTAGCCTGGAAAACGGACTTTCCTATGCAACTTTGAATCATAAAACAATCGCTAATAACATTGCGAATGTCGATACGCCGAATTATAAGGCGAAAAATGTAAGTTTTAAGGATATGTTGGAGAAAGAACAACAAATGTCAATTTCGGCATATCGTACTGATAGTAGACATTATGATTTCGAGATTCGACAATCAACACCTGGTGTGAATAATGTTGATGGCTTACGTTATCGAAATAACGGTAATGCCGTGGATATGGATGCTGAACAGGCGAAACTAGCGGAAAATCAAATTTATTACAACGCATTAATTGAACGTATGAACGGTAAGTTAAATACATTAAATACTGTTATTAAAGGAGGTAAGTAATAAATGTCTATTTTTCATGGAATGAATACCACTGCCTCAGCTTTAACAGCACAGCGTTTGCGAATGGATGTCATTTCTTCGAATATGGCAAATACGGATACAACGCGTGCTAGACAAGTGAATGGGGAGTGGGAACCATACCGTAGAAAGTCTGTGACATTTACAGCGCAAGAGGGACAGTTTTCAAAGTACTTTAATGTCGCACTTGGTAAAAACGCAAAAAGTGGCGTTGGTAACGGTGTAAAAGTTACACAAATAAAAGAAGATACAGAAACACCTTTCAAACTTGTGTATGATCCAACTCATCCCGATGCGAATGCAGAGGGCTATGTAAATATGCCGAATGTAGATCCATTAAAAGAAATGGTAGATTTAATGTCAGCCACTCGTTCATACGAGGCAAACGTAACTGTATTGAATGCAAATAAATCCATGCTGACAAAGGCTTTAGAGATTGGAAGATAAATAAGAAGAAAGGAAGATACATAATGACAATTTCGTCCGTTTCACAAATGACACCTACTCAGGTTGTAAATGAAACAAATAAACTTAATACGACACCTTATGAAGCACAACAGAGCTTTGCGAACTCGTTAAAAGAAGCAATATCAAAAGTTAATGATCAACAAATTACTTCTGATAATCTTACTCAAAAGTTAATTAATGGTGGAGATGTAGAGTTGCACGAAGTGATGATTGCATCACAAAAAGCGAGCATTACATTAAATGCAACAATTGAAGTTCGCAATAAGGTGATTGAAGCTTACCAAGAAATAATGCGAATGAGTGTCTAACTTTATTTCAAGTGATGCATTCACTATTGAAGTAAAGAATATATCCTATAATTTAAAGTTTTTTTAATGAATGATTGATGTGGAGGATAGACGATTCCTTAGGGATTACGTTACAGATAATAAACTGGAGCGAGACAGTAGGGAACGAAGGTTAATAGCATCACGTCTTGTGGTGATGCCTTCGTGACCAACATCCGGATTGTCCCAAGTGGCTCATCGGACGCTCCTAGGAAAAAACCTAATCGAAACGGAAATCAAACTGTTATGGTGATGATAATGATTAAATGTTATGGGATATCACTGTTTTCGCGAATTATTAGATGGATAGGTTATTCACTATAACCGGAGGATTCATAATGAATGAACGATTGACGAAAATAAAAAACGACACCAGCCAATTTTGGACAAGTCGCAGTAAAAAACAAAAAATTGTGATGATTGGTTCAGTATTAGGGATTATAGCGCTTGCTACCGTTATTACAATTTTTGCTACAAAAACTACATATGTACCACTTTATAAGGATTTATCGACAAGAGAAATCGGACAAGTGAAGGAAGCACTAGACACTCAAGGTGTAAAGTATGAAATTGAACCAGGTGGGACATCGATTTCAGTACCTGAAGACCAAGTAGATTCATTGTTAGTGCAGTTGGCATCGGAAGGATATCCGCAATCAGGATCGATTGATTACTCTTTTGCAAATAGCTCTGGGTTTGGTATGACAGATAATGAGTTTAATCTATTGAAAAAAGCAGCGACTGAAACAGAAATTGCAAAGCTCATTAAAAATCTAGATGGTGTAAAAGATGCAAAGGTAATGATCAACATTCCGGAAGAGGGAGTTTTCTTAAAGGATGTTAAAGAAGCAGCGACAGCATCTATTGTTTTGAATACTGATCCTGGCTATAAATTTACAGAACAACAAATTGCCACTATGTACAATTTAGTGTCAAAAAGTGTTCCGAATTTAAGTACGGATAATATTGTTATTTCTAACCAATTTTCAGATTACTTTGATCTACATGCAGCGACTACTGATGGAACTTCAACAACGACAGCAGAAGGTCAGTTACAAGCGAAGAAATTGATTGAGCGTGACCTACAACGACAAGTTCAAAGTATGCTAGGTACACTTATGGGACAAGACAAAGTAGTAGTCTCTGTGACAACTGACGTCGATTTCAAAAAAGAAAATCGTGAAGAAAAACTAGTTACGCCGGTTGATGTAGAGAATATGGCAGGAATAGCTATAAGTGCTCAACGTATTTCAGAGCAATACTCTGGTACAGGAGCTGCAGCTACTGGTACACCTGAAGCTGAAACGACGACAGATAACTTCACAACGTATAACGAAGGTGCAAATGGTAATGGGGATTACGAAAAAACTGAAGAGACAATTAATAATGAAGTAAACCGTATAAACAAAGAAATTCAAGAGGCACCATATAAAATTCAAGATATGGGTATCCAAGTAATTGTTGAACCACCGACAGCCACTGACGCGGGAACGTTACCAAATGGGGTCCAAGAGGATATCCAGAAAATTTTAAGTACTATTGTTCGTACGACGATTTCTAAAGATGTTGCAGCTGAACTTACTCAAGATCAAATCGATGAAAAAGTAGCTGTATCAGTGCATCCTTTAAATGGTAAAGCGACAGAGACAGCTAGCGAAAAATCTGTTATTCCATGGTGGGTTTGGGTAATCGGCGGAATATTACTAGCTGTAATATTATTGCTTGCATTCTTCATTATCCGTTCACGTAAACGTGCGCAGGAAGAAGAAGAACTTAGTATCCTAGATGAACAAGAAGAACTAATGATTGAAGATATAAATGAAGAAATTGAAACGGAAGCTACAATGCGTCGTAAGCAGCTTGAAAAAATGGCAAAAGAAAAGCCAGACGATTTTGCGAAGTTACTGCGTAGTTGGATTGCGGAAGACTAACTAGGAGGTTAGGCTGTGTCCAAGAAAGATAAGGAATTAACCGGAAAACAAAAGGCCGCTCTCTTGTTAATTTCATTAGGGCCTGAGGTTTCAGCTTCTGTCTATAAACACTTAACAGAAGAAGAAATTGAACGTTTAACATTAGAGATTTCAAGCGTGAAAAAAGTAGAAGCAAATGTTAAAGAGGAAATTATTGAAGAATTCCACAATATTGCACTTGCTCAAGATTATATTACACAGGGTGGTATTGGTTACGCGAAGACAGTATTGGAAAAAGCACTTGGTGTAGAACAGGCGCAAACAATTATTAATCGTCTAACATCTTCTTTACAAGTGCGTCCATTCGACTTTGCACGTAGAGCTGATCCATCACAAATTTTTAACTTTATTCAAAATGAACATCCACAAACAATTGCCCTTATTCTCTCTTATTTAGAGGCAGGGCAAGCGGGTGTTATTTTATCTTCATTACCACAAGAAGTACAAGCTGATATTGCTAAACGTATAGCCGTAATGGAATCAACTTCACCAGAAGTTATTAGTGAAATTGAATCTGTTTTAGAGCGTAAATTATCATCAACTGTTACACAGGATTACACGGAAACGGGTGGCATTGACGCAGTTGTTGAAGTGTTAAATGGTGTAGACCGACAAACGGAAAAAACGATTCTCGATGCACTCGAAATCCAAGATCCAGAGCTTGCAGAAGAAATCAAAAAACGTATGTTTGTATTCGAGGATATTGTTACGCTCGACAACCGCTCAATTCAACGTGTTATTCGTGATTGTGAAAATGAAGACTTACTGCTTTCAATGAAAGTTTCAAGTGAAGAAGTAAAAGATATTATTTTCCGCAATATGTCACAACGTATGGCTGAGACATTTAAAGAAGAAATGGAAATTATGGGACCTGTACGTTTGCGTGATGTAGAAGAAGCGCAATCTCGAATTGTTGCGGTTATTCGTCGCTTAGAGGATGCTGGTGAGATTATTATTGCACGTGGTGGAGGAGATGACGTCATTGTCTAGAATCATCCGTTCTGTATACACACAGTCCAATGGCGATCATGTCAAAAAGATTCAAATTCGTGACATGTTTGAGATGCAAGATATAGTAGATGGAGAAATTCTACCTCAAAAACAAATTACTATTGAAGAAGTACTAGAAGAGCGCGAACGTTTGCTTGCAGAGGCTAGAGCTATTTTACAGGCTGAACGTGAGGCTTTTGAAGAAGAAAAGCAAATGTTCTTTCAAGAAATAGAACATTTAAAGCAAGGTTGGGAAGAAGAACGACCTAATCGAGTGCAAGAAGCTTATGATGAAGGATTTGGTCAAGGCTATGAGGATGGGATGAACAAAGCTAATGAAGCGATGGCACAATCTCTTCAAACGGCCAATGAAATAATCATTCATGCGAGGGAAAATGCTCGAAAATATATTGAAGATCAGGAATCCGTTATTTTAGAGCTAGGCTTAACTGCTGCAGAACGAATAATTGATGCATCTTTAGAGCGAGATAACGAATTATTTGTTTCGATTGTTCGTAGAGGACTTAAAGAAGCGAGAGAAATGAAAGAAATAAAAATTTACGTTTCGCCTACCTACTACGCTTTAATTACTGCTAATCGTGATGAACTAGCTGAAATGTTCCCAACTGACGTACCGTTTATGATTTTTGTAAATGAGGAGTTAGAAAATGAAACAGATTGTTTTATTGAAACAAATCATGGCCGTATCGTTGTAAGTATTGATGAGCAATTGAACGAACTAAGATTGAAGCTACATGAAATATTAGAAAGTAAGGAATGATCTAGATGAAAACGGCTCAATTAATCGAACAAATTCCTCAAATACCAACCTTTAAAAAATTTGGTAGAGTAACTAGAGTTGTCGGCTTGATGATTGAGTCACAAGGTCCAGATAGTTCCATTGGTGATGTCTGTAAAATTCATGTGGAAACTTCTAAAAACGGCCATCAAATCATCTTAGCAGAGGTTGTAGGCTTCAAAGATGAAATTGTCGTCTTAATGCCTTTTACTTCTCTTAGAGAAATATCAATTGGCTGCCTAGTCGAAGGGACAGGGGCGCCACTTGAGGTAAAAGTGGGCCCTGAGCTAATCGGTAAAGTACTTGATTCTATGGGAAATCCAATAGATGGAACTGTATTACCGAAAGGATTAATGACAGTTCCGACAGAGCAGGACCCACCCAATCCACTAACGCGCCCACCTATTAATGAAAGACTTGAAGTAGGTGTTAAAGCAATTGATGGCATGCTAACAGTGGGGAATGGACAACGTGTTGGTATTTTCGCTGGTTCTGGGGTCGGGAAAAGTACATTGCTCGGTATGATTGCTCGAAATACCCAAGCGGATTTAAACGTAATCGCGCTAATTGGAGAACGTGGTCGTGAGGTACGTGAGTTTATAGAACGTGATTTAGGACCAGAGGGTTTAAGTCGATCAATAGTAGTAGCTGCTACTTCTGATCAGCCTGCACTAATGCGAATTAAAGGGGCCTTTACCGCAACAGCAATTGCCGAATATTTTAGAAATCGCGGCTTAAATGTCATGTTGATGATGGATTCTGTGACTCGTATTGCTATGGCGCAACGTGAAATCGGTCTTGCGACAGGTGAACCACCAGCTCAAAAAGGATATACACCATCTGTATTTGCAATTTTACCTAAACTATTAGAACGCACAGGTACTAATGAGAAAGGCTCTATTACTGCCTTTTATACAGTGTTAGTAGATGGTGATGATATGAATGAGCCAATAGCAGATACGGTGCGAGGGATTTTAGATGGACATATAGTCCTTGATCGAAACCTTGCCAATAAAGGTCAATATCCAGCTATTAATGTATTAAAAAGTGTCAGCCGTTTGATGAATCATGTGGCAGAGCCAGAGCACAAAAAGGCTGCAGAACGATTAAGAGAGCTCTATTATACATATGACAAGTCAGAGGATTTAATTAATATCGGTGCCTATAAGACAGGAACATCGAAGGAAATTGATGAAGCCATTTACTATGAACCTCTCATTACCGCTTATTTAAAGCAGGGCTATTTAGATAAGGTAACCCTTGAGGAAAGTAAGAATGAATTAATTTCATTATCGAACGGTGGTGGAAAATAGGATGGTAAGCTATATATATCGTTTTGAAAAAGTGTTAACCATTCGAGAGCAGGAAAAAAATGAAACAGAAATTGCCTATAAAGAATCTGTACGTTCTTTTGAAGAAATAGCAACTAAGCTATTTGAGTTGTTAAAAAAGAAAGAAGATTTAATAGAGTTTCAGCAGGAACGTTTAGCTGTAGGTTCATCAATAGAGGAAGTTCATCACTATGCACGATTTATTGATAGCCTCGAAAAAACAATTGCTGATGTACAGCAGAAAGTGGTTCAAGCTCGTGCAAAAATGAATTGGCACGAAGAAAAATTATTAGAAAAAAACTTGGAAGTACGTAAATTTGAAAAAATGCGAGAAAAAGATTTTAAAGTATTTCAGCAGGAACAGGATCGTATCGAAAGCATTTTTTTAGATGAGATTTCATCACTTACATATAACAAGAGAGAAATCAGGTGATTTCATGGCAAAAACAGACAATCGACTTAAAGCAGAATTAGAAGAACAACTGCCTAAACGTAAATCAGGTGGCCTTCGTAAGTTTTTTACTTGGTTTGTAATACCTATCATGTTTGTAGCGGCAGTACTACTTGTTGTTGCAACCCTTATGAATACGAATGTCTTTGATTTAGGGAAGAAGGCAGTTCAAAGCTTACCATTCGTTCCTTCAGAAGAACAACAAGCAAAAGAAGCTGTAGTTAATAATGATTCAAAGGTTGTAAATTTACAGGCCGAAATAAAAGAAAAAGAAGCAGAAATCGTACAGCTTCAAAAGAAGATGGATACGGCAACAACTGAAAAAGAAAAGATAACGACAGAAAATGAACAGCTAAAATTTGAAGTTGAAAAATTAAATAGGGAGCAAAGTGACGTAAAGCGTGACTTTAATGATATTTTAAAAACATTTGATAAAATGTCCCCTAAAGCAGCAGCGCCAGTTCTTATTAAAATGAGCGATACTGAAGCTCTTCGTATTTTAACAAACTTAAAACCAGATAAATTGGCTGCAATTTTAGAAAAAATGGATCCACAAGATGCAGCAAAATATACAGAAATGATGGCTAAACAATAAGGAAATCTGAAAGGAGGTGAAAAAATGGATGTGGCAATGATGCAAATGATGTCTAAGACTAAAACAGCGGCTACAAAACCTTCAACATCAGGCGCTTCAAATGTTAAAGAAAATGGAACGTTGAACAAAGCAAATTCGGCTACATTTGGTTTTGTTTTTGGAAAAGTTATTTCATCTTCAAATCAAACAAAGCAGCCTACACAGTCAACAGACGCAAAAGATACCTCTGATTTAGAAGCAGTCTTAAATGCTGATTCTATAGAAGACGTACTAGATGTACTAGGTATTCCACACGACGATGGCTTGTTAATGCTTCAAATTGGTGATGAAGGCAAAGCTGTTGCAATAGATGAAATGTTAAATCTTGATAACCTAATGGATGCATTGGGGATTGATACCGAGCAACTTCAACAATTAGTACAACAGTTGCTAGGAGAAGATAAAGAAGCAAAAGATGTATGGGAGCTTTTAGCAATAGTAGACGCTCAGGCACCAATGCTTCAAACGCAAATCGTAGCAGCTTTACAAGGCGAAGGGCAAGTGACTCCAAAGGAAGCAGCGCCATTACTTCAAGTGTTAAAGTTAGCACAATTAGTTGGGCAAAAAACGGACTTAATAGCATCACAAGAAAACTTACTAACTGACATAAAAAGTCTTTTGACAACGATTCAAACACAAGTAGAAACAACTCTATCTGAACAGCAAGTAACAACTAAAACAACAGTAACGCTTCCGTTGCAAGGCTTCCAGAAAGTAGTTCAACAAGTTCAGGTTACAAAGCAGACAGACACAAGTGCTAATGAAATGGTGACTTCTAATACAGTCCAAACAAAAGCAGACACGTTCCAAGTGACACTGCCAGCTGCAAAACCAGCGCAGTCTGAGGCATTTTTGAAAGAGATGCAAGCAATCATCAATAGAGCCCAAATCTCGAATGCACAAGGTATTACACGCTTATCTTTGAAATTGTATCCGGAAAATCTAGGAACAATACGTATCGAGCTTGTGCAAAATGACGGTGTCCTCACAGCCCGTCTATTAGCTTCAACAGCTCATGGACGTGAATTACTTGATAGTCAGGCACATCAATTAAAGCAAGCCTTTGTACAGCAAAATATTCAAGTTGATCGACTCGATATTGCTCAATCATTGCAAGACGCAGATCGCCAACAACGCGACCAAAGCTTCTTCAATAATTTCTTCAAGCAACAACAGCAAGAAGAGCAAGAGCAAAAAAGCGACGAGGACGATGAAGGTAAATCATTTAGTGACTATTTAATAAATGAGGAGGTGTAAAGATGGCAGATGCAACGACTAATACAAAACCAGTAAATACAAAACCAGTAAATACAAATGTAACGGATGAACTTTATTATTCCAATTATAAGAAGCCAACGAAGCAGACGGGTAATAGTGATCTTGGAAAGGATGCTTTCTTAAAATTATTAATTACTCAACTACAACACCAAGATCCAACAAATCCAATGGACGACCGAGAATTCATTTCTCAAATGGCACAATTCTCTTCTTTAGAACAAATGCAAAATATGACAAAAGCGGTGGAATCATTACTTGCCTCACAGCAGCAAACACAGCTTATGAATTATACATCATTTGTTGGTAAGGAAGTAAAATGGCATGAGCTAACAGATAAGCTAGATGAAAAAGGCAAACCTGTTATTAATGAAGGAACAGGCACAATTAAATCTGTGAAGTTTGTAGACGGTGATGCGGTGTTTGTACTAGCTGATGGTAAGGAATTAACTCCTGGTAATATTTCAGCTATTTTAGGCGGTTCGAGTGATAATGTAGTAACAGAATCAGAATCTCCACTTGTACAAGCAAGCAAACTAATTGGTAAAAATGTTACGTATATGGACGGCGAGAAAGAATTACAAGGACGTATCGTTTCTGTAACAACTAAAGATGGCGTAACTCATTATGTCTTAGACAATGACAAAAAATTAACAGATAAAGATTTTACCGTAATAAGCGAATAAAGGTGGAGAAAAAAGATGGATAAGTTTTCAATACATCGTGTACCATTGCATCCATCTATTCGCCAGACACAACCTACGCCAATAAAATCACAGCAATCGTTTAAAGCTCATTTACAGGAGGCTACCAATCAACAAGAGTTAAAAGTGAGTAAGCATGCCCATGAACGTATTATGGAGCGTAAGATAGCGATATCTGAACAAGAATGGCAGGCTGTATCGGACAAGGTATTTGAAGCACACTCAAAAGGTGTAAAACAACCATTAGTCTTGATGGATCAAGCAGCTCTAATTGTCAGTGCTAAAAACGCAACTGTCATTACAGCAATGGATCGCACGGAAGCAAAACAACAAATATTTACAAATATTGACGGCACAATAGTGCTATAAGGGCTGGACCTTTGAAAGGAAGCCTATGTGTGCTGATTGATAGAGGCACACAATATAAATGAAGGGAGAACGACATTATGTTACGTTCTATGTATTCAGGTATTTCAGGTCTTAAAAACTTCCAAACAAAGTTAGACGTTATTGGTAATAATATTGCTAACGTTAATACAGTTGGTTTTAAAAAGGGGCGTGTTAATTTTAAAGATTTAATGTCTCAAACACAGGCAGGCGCAACTGGGTCTACAGCGACGCGTGGGGGTGTAAACCCACAACAAGTAGGTTTAGGTTCACAATTAGCTACTATCGATACTATCCATGGTGGCGGATCTTTACAGCAAACAGGACGTGGATTAGATTTAGGTATTGAAGGTGAAGGCTTCTTTATGGTGGCTGATGCCAATGGCGCTCCAGACGAAACTTCTGGATTTATTGATGAAGAAGGTTTCAATAACACGTTATTTACTCGTAACGGTATTTTCTACATGGACAATAATGGCTACTTAGTAAATGGTGATGGTAAATATTTGGTAGGTATTACAGCTGGAGACGAACTTGTTATCGAGAAGGATGATACAGGTATTTTAGCGGCAGATGGACCAAAAGCATCTGGTGATGAAGGTGCTAATTTATTTGATGATGCTGGAGAGTTAACACCTGCTGATGGTACTGTAGGACCTATTCGTATTCCGCCAACAGCTAAAGAAGTAAGCATTGGAGCTGATGGTACGGTTAATTATATAGATTTAAATGGTGATTTACAGTGGGCTGGTCAATTGATTATGGCTAAATTCCCGAATGCTGGTGGTCTTGCTAAAGTTGGCGGCAATTACTATCAACAAACAACAAACTCAGGCGTAGCTTATGCACAAGTAGGTACTGTGGCAGGTATGGGTAGTATTGCTGCAGGAAAGGTAGAAATGTCTAACGTTGACTTATCTGAAGAATTTACTGAGATGATTGTGGCGCAACGTGGTTTCCAAGCAAATACACGTATTATCACAACTTCTGATGAAATTCTTCAAGAGCTTGTAAATTTAAAACGCTAGGTTTTAATAAGTAGATTTTAGTATGAGATATATTCTTAATATGATCATACAGGTAAAGAAAATACCACTTAAGATTACGAAGTGCTCAAAACTAAAAACATAATTTCATATGAGGGAGGGTCGGGCCGGCTCTCGTGCTAGACCCGGCCCTATTTCAATGATTGAACTAACACGTTTAAATGGCAAAGCATTTACATTGAATGCTTTATACATAGAAACGGTCGAATCTTTTCCAGATACGACCATTACATTAACGACTGGAACCAAAATCATTGTTTTACAGAGTGAAGATGAGGTGCGACAAAAGGTAACAGCCTTTTATAAAAATATACAAATACTATCAAACCCGCATCTACGAGGTGAAGAAGATGAAGAATAACAAAGTGTTAACGATGATTATCATCGTACTAGTAGCAATTATACTTATCGGTGGAATTTGCTTTGTATTGTTTAACCAATTTAATAAGCCGGCAAAGTCTCTTGAGCCAACCATTGATGAAATTGTAGAAGCTTCTGTTGAAATTCCGGAAATTACAACAAATTTAGCTGATAACAAAGTTGTACGTTTGTCGTTAAAAATTCAAACAACGAATAAAGATGCGGCTGCTGAGTTAACGAAGCGTGATTTCCAAGTGAAAAACATCGTTATTCAAGAGCTTTCTGAAATGGAGCAAAAAGATTTAGAAGGTAAACAAGGTAAACAAATTTTCCAAAAAGCATTAAAAACACGATTAAATGAATTGATGCAAGAGGGAGAAGTTCAGGAAATTTATCTTACCTCCTTCATCACAACATAATAATAAAGAAACTGCTTGAAATGGAGGTGGGCAAATGGCAGGAGATGTGTTATCTCAATCAGAGATAGATGCGCTGCTTTCCGCTATATCAACTGGGGAAATGTCAGCTGATGACATGAAAAAAGAGGACGAGGGTCGCAAGGTTAAAGTGTATGACTTTAAACGAGCGTTGCGTTTCTCGAAAGATCAAATCCGAAGTTTGACCCGAATACATGAAAATTTTGCACGATTACTGACAACCTTCTTTTCTGCACAGCTTAGAAGCTATGTGCAGATTACTGTTGCATCAGTGGACCAAATACCATTTGAAGAGTTTGTACGTTCGATTCCGAATATGACACTCATTAATGTGTTTGAAGTGCCGCCATTAGATGGTAATATATTGATGGAAATAAACCCAAACATTGCCTACTCGATGTTAGATCGTTTAATGGGCGGTAGTGGGGCGAGTCATAGTAATGTTGATAATTTAACAGAAATTGAAACTAAAATTATGACAAACCTTTTTGAACGTTCATTCGACAATTTACGCGAGGCATGGGAAAATGTGGCGGAAATTGATCCGATTTTAGTAGAACTTGAGGTCAATCCTCAGTTTTTACAAATGATTTCACCAAATGAAACGGTTGTCGTTATTTCCTTGAATACGATCATCGGTGAGACAAGCGGTATGATTAATATTTGTATTCCGCATGTTGTATTGGAGCCAATTGTTCCAAATCTTTCTGTCCGTTACTGGATGCAGACTAATACAAAAGAGATGTCTCCAGAGCAAACAAAAATGCTTGAAACACGTGTGAAACAAGCACAATTACCTGTTTCCGTTGAACTAGGTATTACAGACATTACCATTGAGGACTTCCTCACAATGCAAGTTGGTGATGTTATTCAATTAGAACAAAAAATTGAAGATCCACTACTGTTAAAAGTAGGGACATTACCGAAATTTACTGTTCAACCAGGAAAGCAAGGCAAAAAATTAGCAATCCAGATTATCGACCCTTTGAAAGGAGGAGACGAAGATGAGTGATGAAATGCTCTCCCAAGAAGAAATTGAAGCGTTATTAAGGGGCGAAACGTTGGAAGATAAAAACAGCGGCACTGAAGCTTCTACAAATGAGGAAATTAATGATTTA
Organism: Lysinibacillus xylanilyticus; assembly: GCF_001183605.1. Lineage (GTDB taxonomy): Bacteria > Bacillota > Bacilli > Bacillales_A > Planococcaceae > Lysinibacillus > Lysinibacillus xylanilyticus. The sequence continues at coordinate 717,296 of NZ_LFXJ01000010.1, forward strand.
AAAGTAGAGGATTACCTCGATTCGTTTGCGCAAGATGCGTTAGGTGAGGTAGGAAATATATCTTTTGGTAGCTCTGCCACGGCGCTTTCAGCCTTATTAGGTCAAAAAGTAGATATTACTACCCCAAGTATTTCAATGATTAACCGAAATAAATTAGAAGAGGAATTTCCTCATCCTTATGTAGCCGTACAGGTTGAATATACAATCGGGCTAACAGGTATGAATTTACTTGTTATTAAGCAATCAGATGCAGCGATTATTGCTGATTTAATGTTAGGTGGAGATGGCTTAAATCCGAAACCAGATTTAGGTGAAATTCAGCTAAGTGCCGTGCAAGAAGCTATGAATCAAATGATGGGCTCAGCGGCTACTTCAATGTCGACAGTATTTAATAAAAAAGTGGATATTTCTCCACCTTCTATTGATTTAATGAATATTTCTAAAAACGAAGGAAGAGAAAATATTCCTGAAGATGATTTACTCGTAAAAGTATCCTTCAGATTGAAAATTGGTAATTTAATTGATTCGAATCTAATGCAATTATTACCGCTGAAATTTAGTCAAAACATTGTAAAATCTCTACTAGGAGAAACAGAATCAATCGAGGAACCTGTGGCTGCAACAATAGCACCTGAAGCGCCAGTAGCACCGTCGCCTGTACAACCAGAAGCGTTCATGCAACCACAAGCACCTGTAACACCACCGCCTGCGCAGCCGGTATATCAACAGCAGGCAGCGCCGGTGCAGCAACCAGTGTATCAAGAGCAACAACAGATTCCTCAAGCAACAAGACCTATTCAACCGGTCAATGTTCAACAAGCACAGTTTGCTAGTTTTGATACAAATGTTATCTCGCAATCTGAAGCTAGAAATTTAAATATGCTACTTGATATTCCATTGCAAGTTACTGTATAGTTAGGACGTACAAAGCGTTCTGTAAAAGAGATTTTAGAACTATCAAGTGGTTCGATTATTGAACTAGATAAGTTAGCTGGTGAACCAGTTGATATTTTAGTTAATAGTCGTTTAATCGCTAAAGGTGAAGTCGTTGTTATTGATGAAAACTTCGGTGTCCGCATTACGGATGTTTTAAGTCAAGCAGAGCGTTTAAATAATTTAAGATAGTTTCAATTGGAGGAGTTAACCATGTCTAAAAGAATTTTGATTGTAGACGATGCCGCATTCATGCGCATGATGATCAAGGATATTTTATCGAAAAATGGATTTGAAGTTGTTGGAGAGGCTGCTGATGGTTTACAGGCTGTTGAAAAGTACAACGAATTAAAGCCAGATTTAGTAACAATGGATATTACGATGCCAGAAATGGACGGTATTGCTGCTCTTAAAGCAATTAAAGGTTCAGATCCAAATGCAACTGTAATCATGTGTTCTGCAATGGGACAACAAGCTATGGTAATCGATGCAATTCAAGCTGGTGCGAAAGACTTTATTGTTAAACCATTCCAAGCTGATCGTGTAATTGAAGCGATTCAAAAAGCTTTAGGTTGATTGAATGCAAATGTTAAAATCATTTCGTCTTACGATGATTTTCGCATTTCTTGTATCCTTCCTGTTTTTGTACCCTACAACGACTCCTGTGTATGCAGAATCTAACACAAATTTTGTAAGCGACTGCATCAATAATGGAGATTGTAAAGAAGATAGTACTCCAGCTGCTAAGAAAGATTCAGATGTACAAGCGGCTGGAGACATATCTGCGTGGGAATACATAAAAATGGTTTTGGCGCTTATTTTTGTTGTAGCTTTATTTTATGGATTAATGAAGTTTTTAAATAAAAGAAATTTGAACTTTCAACGTAATCAATTAGTACAAAATTTAGGCGGTTTATCGTTAGGTGCTCAAAAGTCGGTACAACTATTACAAGTAGGGAAAACACTCTATTTAGTTGGTGTCGGTGAGGATGTCCAACTATTACGTGAAATTACTGATCCTGACGAAGTTGCAACACTTTTAGCACTATATAATGAACGACAAGAACTTGCAGCAACATCACCGTATATTGCAGAAGTATTATCTAAGTTTAAGAGAAAAAATAATGAGAGTTTATCAGCACAGCAAAAACAAGAATCCTTTGGTGTGCAATTTGAAAAAAAGATTTCCGAAATTAAACAGGTGCGCAGTGAAGAACTGGAGAAATGGAAGCAAAAGGAGAATAAAGATAAATGAATGATGTAATCAATACTTTTTCCAACAGCGATCCGACAAATGTCTCAACTTCTATTAAACTCCTTTTAATGTTAACAGTTTTATCATTGGCACCAAGTATTTTAATATTGATGACATCGTTTACACGAATAGTTATAGTGTTATCGTTTGTCCGTACGGCGTTGGCGACACAGCAAATGCCACCGAACCAGGTCATTGTGGGCCTTGCCTTGTTCTTAACTTTCTTTATCATGGCCCCGACATTTCAAGAGGTCAATAAAGAGGCATTGCAGCCGTTGTTTTCTGAGGAAATTGGAATTGAAGAAGCATATGATCGTGCTAGTGTGCCGTTTAAAGAGTTTATGAGTAAGCATACAAGGCAAAAGGATCTTGATTTATTTTTAACCTACAATAAAGCAGAAAAGCCAGCATCTGTAGAAGAAATTCCTCTTACAATGCTCGTACCTGCTTTCGCATTGAGTGAGATTAAAACAGCGTTCCAAATTGGCTTTATGATTTTTATTCCATTCCTAGTAATCGACATGATTGTTGCAAGTACTCTAATGTCGATGGGGATGATGATGTTACCACCGGTTATGATTTCATTGCCGTTTAAGATTTTATTATTTGTACTCGTTGATGGCTGGTATCTTGTGATGAAATCATTACTACAAAGTTTTTAGGGGATGATACAGTATGACAGGTGAATTGGTTATTTCAATTGCAGAGCGTGCCATTATGATTATCCTTCTAACAAGCGGTCCGCTACTATTAGTTGCTTTAATCACTGGTTTAGCGGTAAGTATTTTTCAGGCAACAACATCGATCCAAGAGCAAACTTTAGCATTCGTTCCAAAAATCGTCGCTGTATTTGCAGCCATCGTATTTTTCGGTCCTTGGATGTTATCACAAGTGACTAGCTATGCGAGAGACATTTTTGAGAATTTAACGCGTTATATAGGGTGAGTAGATGAATGAATTAATCCCGCATTTTACGGTTTTCTTATTAGTGCTTGTGCGCGTATCGGCATTTTTTGTCACTGTGCCTTTTTTCTCGTACAGAACGATTCCGCCACAGGTTAAAATAACTCTCGCGTTAGTTTTAGCTTGGATGATGTATTACACAATTGACGTCGAACCATTTGTATTTAATGGTGATTACATACTTTTAGTGATGAAAGAAGCGCTCATTGGACTGTTACTCGGTCTAGTTGCTTATATCATCATGTCGGCAATTCAAATTGCCGGAAGCTTTATAGATTTTCAAATGGGTTTTGCCATCGCCAATATTATTGACCCGCAAACAGGTGCACAAAGTCCTTTAATAGGACAATTTTTTAATACGCTAGCATTATTATTTCTACTAGCTATCAATGGACATCATATGATTCTCGATGGAATTTATTATAGTTATCAATTCTTACCGATGGATCAAGGATTCCCTAATTTCGCAAATGCCAATTATATAGAGTTTATTATCACAACATTTACGGCTGTTTTTGCGATTGCCTTTCAAATGGCTGCTCCTGTTATAGCAACTTTATTTTTAGTCGACTTGGCACTAGGAATCACAGCGAAAACTGTACCACAATTAAATATTTTTGTTGTTGGTTTTCCTATTAAAATCGGTGTTAGTTTTCTAGTGTTATTCACAATGATGGCTGTAATGGTTCAGGTGATACAAAAGCTTATTACAATCATGATTTATGCGATGCGTGATTTAATGGCTATTTTAGGTGGTGGGTAAAATGTTGCTACTGCTGGATCTAGATTTACAGTATTTTGCGGGAGAAAAAACGGAAAAGGCGACGCCCAAAAAACGACAAGATGCTCGAAAAAAAGGTCAGGTCGTCAAAAGTCAGGATATTTCCAGTGCGATTGTTATGCTCATGGTATTTATCTTTTTATTCTTCTTTGCAGGTTCACTGCGTGACGATCTTTTAGCTTTTTTCAGGCAAACTTTTATTCATAACATACGCGTAGAAACACTAACAATTGATAGTGTGATGCGCTTATTTACAGAAACGTTAGCGCAAATGGCTTTCATCATTGTTCCAATTATGGGAATTGCGTTTGTCGGAGCATTGGTAGGTAACTTTCTACAGTTCGGTTTTCTATTTACATTAGAGCCGATGAAGTTTGATTTAAAAAAAATGGACCCGATAAAAGGGTTGAAAAAAATATTTTCTGTTAAAGCCATTATAGAGCTTCTAAAGTCAGTATTAAAGATTGGCTTCATCGGTGGCGTTACGACAATTATAGTTTGGACGAATTTGCCAGAAGTTTTGTCGTTATCTTTTAAAAGCCCATGGATAACTCTTATTACAGTGGGTAAGCTGGTCGGTATCATGGGGATTGCTGCTTCTCTCGTCTTACTTTGTGTATCCCTTTTAGACTGGATGTATCAAAAACATGATTACGAAAAAAATCTTAAAATGTCTAAGCAAGATATTAAAGATGAATATAAAAATAGTGAGGGCGATCCGCTGATAAAATCGAAAATCAAGCAACGCCAACGCGAAATGGCGATGCGCCGAATGATGTCAGAGATTCCTAACGCCGACGTTGTTATAACAAACCCAACTCACTATGCGATTGCCCTCAAGTATGATGAGGGAAGTATGGATGCCCCACGCATTGTTGCCAAGGGTACAGACTTTATCGCTCAAAAAATTAAACTGATTGCGAAAGAACATGATGTGATTATGGTTGAAAACAGGCCATTAGCACGAGCAATGTACGATCAAGTAGAAATCGGTGATCAAGTACCAGAAGAGTTTTTCAAAGCAATAGCAGAAGTGCTTGCTTATGTTTATCGAATTAAGCGGAAAATTTAAAGCTTTTTGTAGGAGGGACACAAATGAAAGTTCGCGATATAGGGGTATTAGGTGCGGTTATTTTAATCGTTGCGATGCTCATCATCCCTCTTCCTCCGTGGATGTTAAGTTTCTTAATCGTCATTAATATTACATTAGGATTAATAGTATTGTTAACAGCAATGAGTATGAAGGAAGCGTTAGACTTTTCTATCTTTCCCTCAGTTATTTTATTGTTAACTTTGTTCCGACTCGGACTAAGCGTTTCTACAACACGTGCCATTTTAGCAAAAGGTGATGCTGGTGCAGTTGTTGAAACATTTGGTGACTTTGTAGTCGGCGGGAATGTACTAGTTGGTTTAGTTGTATTCTTAATTCTTGTGTTAATTCAGTTTATCGTTATTACAAAAGGAGCGGAGCGTGTAGCAGAAGTAGCAGCACGTTTTACACTTGATGCGATGCCCGGTAAACAAATGAGTATTGATGCTGACTTAAATGCAGGAGTTATTTCTGAACGGGAAGCACGTGAACGACGCGATAAAGTAGCGGGTGAAGCGGACTTCTACGGAGCGATGGATGGTGCCACAAAATTCGTAAAAGGGGATGCCATTGCCTCAATGGTCATGGTTATTATCAACTTATTATTTGGTATCATCATCGGTGTTGCGCAGATGGGTCTTTCATTTGCAGATGCAGCAAACCATTTTTCTAAGTTAACAGTCGGAGATGGTATTGTCTCACAAATTCCTGCGCTACTTATTTCTACAGCGACAGGGATTGTCGTAACACGTGCATCTTCTAAGGGAAGTCTCGGAGAAGATATTACAGGGCAGCTTTTTGCTCAAGCGAAACTGCTTTATGTAGCTGGTGGAACAATACTTTTACTTGGATTTTTCACACCTATACCTTTATGGATAACAATTCCAATTGGTGGTTCACTAATTGCTGGTGCTTATATGATGGATCGTAAGAAACCAGAAGATGAAGAAGAATTACTTGAAATCGAGGAAGAAGTCGCAACAGACGGCATGAAGAGCCCTGAAAACGTTGTGAATTTATTAAATGTGGACCCAATCGAGTTTGAGTTTGGCTATGGTTTAATACCATTAGTAGATGCTGCTCAAGGCGGCGATTTATTAGATCGAGTCATTATGATACGTCGACAGCTAGCATTAGAATTAGGGATTGTCATTCCGGTTGTCCGTATTCGCGATAATATTCAATTACAACCAAATGAATATCGAATTAAAATAAAGGGTAATGAAATGGCACGAGGTGAACTTCTACTTGATCATTATTTAGCAATGAGTCCAGGAGATGATGATTCCATCGATGGAATTGATACAGTTGAACCGTCATTTGGCCTACCTGCAAAATGGATTACTGAGCAAGTTAAAGAGGATGCCGAAATGTTCGGCTACACAGTTGTTGACCCACCGAGCGTTGTGTCGACTCACTTAACGGAAATGATTCGTGCAAATGCTTATGAATTACTTGGACGTCAAGAGACGAAGCAGTTAATTGATCATTTACGTGAAACACATCCAATTTTAGTCGAAGAGTTGACGCCTACACCGTTATCGACTGGGGAAATTCAAAAAGTATTGGGTAAACTCCTACGAGAAAATGTTTCAGTTCGAAACTTACCAATTATTTTTGAGACTCTAGCAGACTATGCAAAGTTAACGAGCGATACCGATATACTAACTGAATATGTACGTCAATCATTGGCACGTCAGATTACTTCTCAATACGTAGGAGACAGCTCGTCGTTAAAAGTTATAACTGTTTCGGGTAAAGTAGAGAAAATGATTGCTGATAGTATTCAACAAACTGATCACGGAAATTACTTAGCGATGGACCCACAAGATTCTCAAACTATCTTAGAAATCATTGCTGCTGAAGTAGAACGCGTTTCCTTTATGGAACAATCTGCTATTATCTTATGCTCTCCAGCAGTTCGTATGTATTTACGTCAACTAACGGAGCGTTATTTCCCGCAAATACCAGTTCTATCATACAATGAACTTGATGCTACGGTTGAAATTCAAAGTGTTGGGGTGGTGAATGTTGAATGAAAATGAAAAAATATTATGCATCCTCCATACCAGAAGCGATGAAGCATGTACGTGCTGAATTAGGTGAGGACGCTGTCATTTTGAATTCAAAAGTAGTAGTTACAAAAAAGTTTTTTGGAATCATTAAAAAGAAAAGCTTTGAGGTTGTTGCAGGGATTGACTCAATGGAGCCGAGTAATGTGGCTCCAACTCCTGCAGCTTTACCTATAACAACAGCTAAAAAAGAAAATGTAAGGTTACAAGAGATTACGAATGCTGTGCAAGCTAAAATGCACCAAGTACAGCCGCAGAATGATGCGCCCTTACATGAGGAAACTAGTATTTCTGAAGATTTGAGGAAGGAAATTGCAGATTTAAAATCTTTAATGCATTCTATGCATAAGAAGACTATCCAAGATCAATATCCCGATGAACTCTTACCCTTCATTGAATACTTAAGACAGCAGGAGCTTAGTGAGGAGCTCATCACAACGATTGGTGATGAGCTTTTTACTCATTTCAAAGAGGCGTCGGAAATCAATTTTTCTCAATGTAAGATGGTTACGAAAAATTTATTGCGCAAAGATCTAGAGAATCTCCCAGTTGGGGGCTTATCCTATGAAAAAAAATATATAAATGTTTTAGGTCCAACAGGTGTCGGAAAGACTACGACAATTGCTAAAATGGCAGCTAGAGCAGTTTTAGAAAAAAAGAAAAAAATAGGATTTATCACGACCGATACTTACCGTATTGCCGCAATTGAGCAATTAAAAACGTATGCTGGACTGTTACAAGCTCCTGTCGAAATTGCCTATAATGCAACAGATTTTGAACAAGCAATCCATCGATTGGCCCATTTAGATTTAGTGTTTATAGATACAGCAGGCCGCAATTATAAAGAGGTAAAATATGTAGACGATTTACAGCGTCTCATAAAATTTGATGAACAAGCTGAGTCTTTCTTAGTACTTGCTTTGACAACGAAAGAAAAGGATATGGCAAACATTGTAGAGCAATTTAAGCAACTACCAATTGAAAAATTCATTTTTACAAAGATGGATGAAACAAATTCTATTGGCACAATGATTAATTTAATGATTAAATATAATAAAGGACTTGCTTACTATACGAATGGTCAAGAAGTACCAGAAGATATTGAGGAAGCTGATCTAGAAGCAGTACTAAATTTATTTTTCCAAGGTGAAGAAAAATGAGAGACCAAGCTGAAACATTACGCTTGAAAATGTTGAACCAGCAGGGAGAATTAGGTAGGGCAATTGCGGTTGTAAGCGGTAAAGGTGGGGTTGGTAAAAGTAACTTCACGACGAATTTTGCAACTACATTGGCCAATAAAGGGAAAAAAGTTGTCATCGTTGATATGGATATTGGTATGGGCAATATCAATATTTTAATTGGAAAAAATGTTTCTTATAGTTTAAAAGATTACTTAGAAGGAAATAAGTTGCTAGATGAGGTAATATTTGAAGGACCTTACAATTTAAAGTATATTTCAGGTGGGTCTGGTATGTCGGGCGTCTTAGAATGGTCAGAGGTACTGTTTGAACGACTCATTCATGCATTTGAGCAGCTTCAAAAAAGCTTTGATTACATCTTATTTGATATGGGAGCAGGAGCCACTAGCTGGTCTTTAGATTTACTAGCTTCTATAGATGAAATCATTGTTCTATCAACAGCAGAGCCAACTTCTATAACAGATGCATATTCAATGATGAAATATATTCATACGAGAGATGCAGACAAGCAATTTTATATACTCTGTAATCGAGCTTATAGTAAAGAAGAAGGAATGGAAACCAATGAACGACTAAAGCGTACGATGAAACGTTTTTTGGACAAAGAGGTTACGGTATTAGGCTCATTGCCTGAAGATTCTGTTGTGCGTAAGGCTGTGCGTGAACAAGTGCCTTTTTCACTTGCCTATCCAGACGCACTTATTACAAAGACACTTCATCTTATAGTGGCGCGTTTTATGGAACAACGTGCGGAGGAAGTCCATGCACATGATCAGTCAGCGGGTAAATTCTTAACTAAATTAAGAAATATTTTTTCGAAAGGACGTGATTAATTGGACTTTTTACATAAAAGCAAGCTATTAGTTGTTGATGATTCTGCTTTTATGAGAAAGCTAATTAGTGACTTTTTTGTTGGCAACTCGAAGGTTGAAGTAGTTGGAACAGCACGAAATGGGAAAGATGCGATAAAAAAGATTCAATCATTGAAGCCAACAGTTGTGACAATGGATATTGAGATGCCTGAAATGAATGGGCTTGATGCTTTAAAAGAAATTATGACTATATGTCCAGTACCTGTTGTTATGCTCTCTAGTACAACTCAACGAGGAGCAGAAAATGCCTTGTCAGCAATTGAACTTGGGGCAGTAGATTTTGTCGCGAAGCCGAGCGGAACAATTTCTCTTGATTTACATAAAATCCAAACCGAACTTGTCCACAAGGTTGAACAAGCATCATTGGTATCTATTTCAAAATTAAAGAAACCTTCTGGTAGTAGAAGACAACAAGAACATACATTAATAGCGAGTACCATTAGAAGAGAATCATTTAGTGAAGGCAGGGTGACTCCTCCTGTCAATGCTTTCCCTACAAGGGCAGAATTATCAAAGCCACATGTGGAATGGAATAATGTAGGTCGGAAAATTGTACTGATTGGGACTTCCACTGGCGGACCTAGAGCATTACAAGAAGTAATAACAAAAATCCCAAAATCAATTCAAGCACCGATTTTAATAGTCCAGCATATGCCAGCAGGATTTACAAAATCTCTAGCTACTCGTTTGGACCAATTGAGTGAGATTACCGTAAAGGAAGCTGAGCAAGGAGATATTCTCCAAAATGGAGTGGCGTATATTGCACCTGGTGGGTATCATTTAAAACTTAGAAAAGTAGGTACCTCCTTTGGCATAGTCCTTGATAATAATGAACCACCTAGATCTGGACATCGCCCTTCAGTAGATGTGATGTTTGAAGATGTGAGCCAATTTAAAGATTTTGATAAAGTGGCAGTGATTATGACAGGTATGGGCCATGATGGCACAAACGGACTAAAAGCACTAAAAAGTACTGGTAATGTGATTGCAATTGCTGAGTCAGCTGAAACTTGCATAGTGTATGGTATGCCGAAAGCAGCGGTGGAAACCCAGCTTGTCGATGAAGTAGCAGATGTAGATGAAATTGCACAAACAATAATGAAATATTTGCCTTAAAGGGGTGTCCTCTTATGGAAGTCAATCAATATTTAGAAATGTTTATTGAAGAAAGTAAAGACCATTTACAAGCGTGTAGTGAACATTTATTAGAACTAGAAAAAAATCCAGACGATTTGGCGATTGTTGGAGAAATTTTCCGCTCTGCACATACATTAAAAGGTATGTCTGCGACAATGGGCTTTGAAGATTTAGCAGATTTAACTCATAAAATGGAAAATGTGTTGGATGCGATCCGAAATGAGAAAATCCATGTATCTCCTGAAATTCTAGATGTTGTCTTCGAGTCTGTAGACCATCTAGAAGAAATGGTGATGGACATTGCGAATGGCGGAGATGGAAAACGTGATGTATCTTCAACTGTTGCTCAATTAAAGCGTATTGAATTAGGTGAGTATGCGATTCCTGAAGTAGTAGCAACTACTGAGACACCAGTTGCTGCTGTAGCAAGTATGTTAGAGTATGACGGTTTTGAACAAACAGTTATTTCACAATCTGCTGAACAAGGTTTCAATGCATTCGAAATTTCAGTGAAATTACGTGAGGACTGTCTTTTAAAAGCAGCACGAGTATTTATGGTGTTTGAGATTTTAGAGAAATATGGAGATGTTATTAAATCAAATCCATCTGTAGAAAAGCTTGAAGACGAACAGTTCGATCAACAATTTTACGTAGCTTTCGTAACAAAAGAATCTGCTGAAGATATGCAGAAAAAAATTATGAAAGTTTCAGAAGT
>NZ_LFXJ01000010.1:731166-1020536 GCF_001183605.1 Lysinibacillus xylanilyticus
GATGTTATTAAATCAAATCCATCTGTAGAAAAGCTTGAAGACGAACAGTTCGATCAACAATTTTACGTAGCTTTCGTAACAAAAGAATCTGCTGAAGATATGCAGAAAAAAATTATGAAAGTTTCAGAAGTTGAAGAAGTAATTGTCGCAACTATTGGGAAACCAGCTACTGCTGTAGCAAGTGTGTTAGAGTATGACGGCTTTGAACAAACGGTTATTTCACAATCTGCTGAACAAGGTTTCAATGCATTCGAAATTTCAGTGAAATTACGTGAGGACTGTCTGTTAAAAGCTGCGCGTGTATTCATGGTGTTTGAAATATTAGAAAAAGATGGGGATGTTATTAAATCAAATCCATCTGTAGATAAGCTTGAAGACGAACAGTTCGATCAACAATTTTACGTAGCTTTCGTAACAAAAGAATCTGCTGAAGATATGCAGAAAAAAATTATGAAAGTTTCAGAAGTCGAAGAAGTGATTGTCGCAACTATTGAACATAAGCAATATAGTGAAAAAGAACAAGCAATTCAAGAAGTAGCGGCAACAGCAACGGCAACGGTAGAAGTTGAGGCTCAACCTGCTACTGCACCTGAAACAAATACTGCAGCACCTAAAACTGCAAAAGCTGTGGCTCCTGCTAAGACTGATAAAAGCCATGCGCCTGTTGGTAATAAAACAATTCGTGTTAATATCGAGCGTCTTGATATTTTGATGAACTTATTTGAAGAGCTTGTTATAGATCGAGGACGATTACAGTCTATTTCAACTGAAGTTAACCATGGAGAGTTAAATGAAACTGTGGAGCGCATGAGCCGCGTAATGGGTGATTTACAAACAATTATTTTAACGATGCGTATGGTTCCTGTTGAAACAGTATTCAATCGCTTCCCAAAAATGATTCGTCAGCTATCACGTGATCTAAACAAGAAAATTAACCTTGAAATTATCGGTGCTGAAACTGAACTAGATCGTACGGTAATCGATGAGATTGGAGATCCACTTGTCCATTTAATCCGTAACTCTGTCGACCATGGTATTGAAAATCCTACAGCCCGCCGTGCAAAAGGAAAGCCAGAAGAAGGAACGGTTGTACTACGTGCTTATCATAGCGGTAACTATGTCTTTATTGAAATTGAAGATGATGGAGCAGGTATTAATCGCGAAAAAGTTCTAGCGAAAGCTATTTCAAAAGGTATTGTTACACAAGAACAATCATATTCAATGTCAGATAAGCAAATCAATGAGCTTATTTTGGCTTCTGGGTTCTCAACGGCAGATGTTATTTCTGATGTATCAGGTCGAGGCGTTGGATTAGACGTTGTTAAAACAACAATAGAATCATTGGGTGGAAATATTTCAATTGAATCTACACAAGATGTAGGATCAGTATTCTCGATTCAATTACCACTGACATTATCGATTATTTCTGTCATGCTAGTAGAAATTGAGAAAGAGATTTATGCAATTCCGCTTTCATCAATTATTGAAACTTCAATTATCCGTTCATCTGAAATTATGAATGCGCATAATCAAAAAGTAATCGACTTCCGTGGCAAAGTAGTACCACTAGTATTTTTAGAAGAAATCTTTGAGGTACCTTGCAAAGAACCACAGGATGACGAATTCCATTCAGTGGTCATCGTTCGAAAAGGTGAGAAGCTTGCTGGTTTAGTTGTGGATTCATTCATTGGCCAACAAGAAATTGTGCTGAAGTCATTAGGAAACTACTTAACGAATATCTTTGCAATTTCAGGTGCAACAATTTTAGGTAACGGAAAAGTAGCCTTAATTGTGGATTGTAACGCACTTATTAAATAAGGTGAATGAATAAGAGAGGTGTAAACAATGACAAATGCAGTGGAACAAGAAAGTATTAAAGTAATTGTTTTTCAACTAGCAGATAAAGAATATGCGATTCCAGTGTCACATGTACAAGGGATTGAAAAACTAATGCATATTACGCGCGTACCGAAAACGGCGAAATATGTAAAAGGTGTTATTAACCTACGCGGCGTCGTAACACCAATTGTAGATTTGCGTGAACGATTTGAATTACCTGTCTCTGAGCATGAAGAAACAACGCGCATTATCATTATTTCATTAGAAGATATGGAAGTAGGTTTCGTCGTAGACTCTGCAAATGATGTGTTGGACATCCCTGCTGACTCAATTGAACCACAGCCCGAAGTAGTAGGTTCACTGGAAGAAGATTTTATTTCAGGAGTAGCTAAAATAGATAAACGATTATTAATTTTATTGCATTTAGAGAAAGTATTAAATCCACTAAAGTAGGGATCGATAATGACATATAATCAAAAGATTACATCACTACATTTAGATGTATTAAAGGAAATTGGTAATATAGGTGCTGCGCATGCTGCGACAGCACTTTCCAATCTACTTGGTAAAAAAATTGATATGCGAGTACCGAAGGTTGAAATGGTGTCATTTAATGACATGATGGAGCTTGCTGGAGGATCTGAAAATGTCGTAGTTGGAATCTTTCTACGCATTGAAGGTGATGCGGAAGGTAGTATGTTCTTTATCCTGCCTATTGAACAAGCAAATCGCTTTATTCGTCGTCTTATATTTGATGAATCATTCGACTTTAAAAAACGACCTGTTTCAGAGTTAGGCTTATCAGCTATGCAGGAAATGGGGAATATTTTATCTGGCTCTTATTTATCTGCGTTATCTGACTTTACGAATTTAAAAATTTATCCAACTGTGCCGGGACTAAGTGTTGACATGTTTGGAGCCATTATTAGTATTGGTTTGATTGAATTATCACACGTTAGCGATAATGTTATCGTAATAAACACATCCATTTTTGAAGACGGTGTAGAAGATCAGGAAACGGTAAGAGGGCATTTCTTCTTATTACCAGATCCAGACTCATTTGATGCTATTTTTAAAGCATTGGGAGTTTCATAGATGATACAAAACAGTAGCAATGGGCAAGTTATAAAAGTTGGGATTGCACAAATGGATGTAGTAAAGTTACCAAATACGATAAGAACATCAGGTCTGGGATCTTGTGTAGGTGTCATTTTATATGATGAATCAAAAAAATTTGCTGGTTTAATTCATGTGATGTTGCCAGATTCGAGTTTAGGTAGACAAGAGTCAATAAATGTGGCTAAATTTGCTGACACAGGCATTGCGGCAATGATTGACTTATTAAAGTTAGAAGGCGTTCAAAAATTCAAGCTAAAGGCAAAAATTGCAGGTGGTGCGCAGATGTTTCAATTCACTTCAGATAAAGATTCCATGCGCATCGGCCCACGTAATGTAGAGGCTGTAAAGCATGAACTAAAGCGTCATGGAATTCGTTTAGTTGCCGAAGACACAGGCGGTAATAGTGGTAGAACAATTGAATTTAATCCTGCGACTTCGACATTACATATTCGAACGGTTAACCAAGGAGTGAGCGAAATATAATGTTTGGTTCTATTTTTTATAACCTATGGGGAGCGTTATTTGCCTTTTCTATATATTTTTTTAGTACATTTCTAAAACCTTATACACCACTACGAATTATCATAGGGTCATTTGTGGCGGGAATAATTGCGTTTTTCGTCATGTATATTGTTAGATTTTTAATTGCCTACGTTTTATTCACACCTGAGGGCGATGCAGAAGTCGGTGAAGGTAATCATGAAGAAAACGAATCCGACAATCGCGAGGAAGACAATCAAGAAACACCGACGGCCAACTCTACCGTCGAGTTTCAAGATGAAAACTCAGAAGAAATTGCTCAAGTTGTACGCACAATGATGCATCGTGAGGATGATCCGCAATTAAATAATGCTTAAAAATGGGAGTCGCGTGTAGCGGCTCTTTTTTATAAATATCTTAATTCTTGCATATTTTTAATTTTATGGTGACTTAGTGACCTTGGACTAAATCCAAACTTAAAAATGCTGACACATAAATGTAAAGAATCTGTGATAGAGTACGAGAAACAAATGAAATTATAGTCGATTCTTGTTATAATATAGGAAAGAATTAGATGGGTTATTATGTTAAGTACTCATAACTAGTAACGCTTTGTTGCTTATGTCGAGGCATAATGAATCTTCTTTCAACAAGTGTTTACGTAGCGAAAGTGGAACGTCAGCTACAAGTGTTTTTGTATTGGTATAAGACAGTGGCAAACAGGCGCGTAGATGCGTTTTTTAGAGAGGTGGATTACATGACACAACCAATTCTGAACGATGAACAAAAGCTGTGGAACCGCTGGATAAATGAACGTGATCCAGATGCTGGTGATTTACTTATAAAAAAATATATTTCTCTAGTATCCTATCATGTACAACGTATTGGAGCGAGCTTACCAAAGAGTGTATCGCGAGACGATTTAACGAGCTTAGGTATGGTAGGCCTTTTTGACGCGTTAAATAAATTTGATATTAATAGAGACTTGAAATTTGATACATATGCTTCTTTTAGAGTAAGAGGAGCAATTATTGATGGTTTACGTAAGGAAGATTGGTTGCCGCGTTCCGCACGTGAGAAGGCAAAGAAGTTAGATGCACAGATTGAACAGTTAGAACAAAAATATATGCGTCATGTAACACCTGAGGAACTTGCAGAACATATGACTTTACCTGTTGAGGAAGTATACCAAACTGTACAGGAGCATTTCTTTTCAAATGTTCTTTCCATTAATGAGCAGCAAGATCAAGATGAGACTGATGGAAAGTCATTTGTAATTCGTGATGATACGACAAAGACACCTGAGCAAGCTGTCGTTAGGTCAGAACTGCTAGGGGATTTAGCGGAAAACATCCAAAAGCTCAATGATAAGGAGCAGCTGGTGCTTAGTTTATTTTATACTGAGGAATTAACATTAACAGAAATTGGAGAAATGCTTGGATTATCAACATCACGCATTTCACAAATCCACTCTAAGGCGCTATTAAAGCTACGGAAATTATTATCCAATGAAATGGTTAATGCATAATCATCTTTAGATACATATCGTTGAAGGAGGAAGTTTCATGAGTTTAAAGGGTGTCGAACTACAAATTGCTATTCCAAAAACATTTGAAGCAGGAAAAATGGCGGATCAGGCACAACAACAAACTTTGGCTCAGCAAGCACATGCAAATGAAGCGTTAAAAAAAGAAATAGAACGCAAGCAAAAAGTTGTGAATACTTCAGAGGGTATGGATGAGATTAGTGAAGATGAAGAAGCAGGTGGCGAGTATATAAAAGGTACTCGAAAAAAGAAAAATAAGGATAATGAGAATCGAGAAAAGCAAGCGCAGCATCCGTTTAAAGGAAATTTCGTGGATTATAGCGGATAGGAGTTTACTATGACAATCATACTAATTGCAGTTTTATTTATTTTACAGCTACTTTCATTTTATTTTCTTATCATATTAAATACGAAGCTAGCAAAATTTAAGGACCTAGAAAAAAAACAGGAGCGCTTAATGCGTGAAATGGATGACACAATCAGTCTCTATTTAGCTGATATGAAAGATGAAAATGATCGTCTAATTCAAGAGTTGCAAAGAGTTTCAAAGTTTGAAATTCAAAATGCTGTGAAACAGGAAGAGCCAATTGTGAGACAGAAGGAGCAGGAGCAATCTCCTTCTCTGACAAAGGAAGAAAGCACAGTAGACGGTTCTGTTAGTTTAGATAATGAACCGCGTGTTTATGTGCCCAAAAATATCGTAGCCAATGCTTATTCACGTCAGAAGCAAACTGGTGCTAAAAATGATGCAAATAAAACTGAGGCTAAGGTGGCACATTCAGCCCAGCAACCAACTGATGCAACCAAAAAGGAAGAAGCAAAGCCATTAACGATCGAACAACAAGCTGTTGAATTAGCGAAACAAGGTAAAACTGCAGAAGAAATTGCCAAGCAGCTTCAAAAAGGAAAGACAGAGATCGAGCTTTTATTGAAATTTCATCACTAAAACAGTTGCGAATGGTATAAAGCTATGATATAGTTGCAAATGGTGTTATTAATACACACGCATTTTGATGTAGTAAGTGGTGCTCTAAGCTTAGGGTAGCTTGTTGCAAGTGATAAATGCGGAGGATAAAAACCAAACATACTAGGAGGAAATACACATGTCAGTAATTTCTATGAAACAATTACTTGAAGCTGGTGTACATTTCGGTCACCAAACTCGTCGTTGGAACCCAAAAATGAAGAAATATATCTTCGTTGAGCGTAACGGGATCTACATCATCGACTTACAAAAAACTGTTAAAAAATTAGAGGAAGCTTATGACTTCATGCGTCAAGTTGGTCAAGACGGTGGTAAAGTTCTTTTCGTTGGTACGAAAAAACAAGCACAAGAAGCGATCAAAGATGAAGCTGAACGTTCAGGCAACTACTACATCAACCAACGTTGGTTAGGTGGTACTCTTACAAACTTCGGTACAATTCAAAAACGTGTTGCACGTATGAAAGCAATCGAAAAAATGGAAGAAGATGGAACTTTTGAAGTTCTACCTAAAAAAGAAGTAATCCAACTTAAAAAAGAACACGAACGTCTAATCAAATTCTTAGGCGGTATCCGTGATATGCACGCTCTTCCAGACGTTATGTTCGTGGTTGATCCACGTAAAGAACGTATTGCTGTTGCAGAAGCTATTAAATTAAACATCCCTCTAGTAGGTATTGTTGATACAAACTGTGATCCAGATGAAATCGACTACGTAATTCCTGCTAATGATGATGCTATTCGCGCTGTTAAACTTTTAACTGCTAAAATGGCTGACGCTTTAATCGAGTCAAAACAAGGTGAAGAGGAAGCTCCAGCTGTAGAAGCTGCTGCTGAGTAATTCACATTTACAAAAAGGTGATAAGTGGCTCAAAACCCTTATCACCTTTTTTAGAACTTATCACTAAAATTTGTACAACCAATTTGAGGAGGAAACACTAAATGGCAAACATTACTGCACAATTAGTAAAAGAATTACGTGAAAAAACTGGCGCTGGAATGATGGATTGTAAAAAAGCGTTAGTACAAACTGATGGCGATATTGATGCTGCAATCGATTTCCTACGTGAAAAAGGTCTTTCTTCAGCTGCTAAAAAAGCTGACCGTATCGCTGCAGAAGGTACAACTTTCATTTTAGAAAATGGTAACGAAGCAATCATCCTAGAAGTAAATGCTGAAACTGACTTCGTTTCTAAAAACGATAAATTCCAGGTATTAGTTGCTTCATTAGCTGAACAATTACTTGCTGCTAAACCTGCAACAGTTGAAGCTGCATTAGAGATTGCAAATGCTGAAGGTGTAAAAGTTGTTGACCAAATTTCAACAGCAATTGCAACTATCGGTGAAAAAATCACTCTTCGTCGTTTCGAAGTGAAAACAAAAACTGATGCAGATGCATTCGGTCCTTACTTACACATGGGCGGCCGCATCGGTGTATTAGTTACTTTAGAAGGTTCTACAGATGCTTCAGCTGCTAAAGATGTTGCTATGCATATCGCAGCTATTAACCCTACTTATGTTTCTCGCGATGAAGTTTCTGCTGAAGAAGTTGAACGTGAGCGTAAAGTATTAACTGAACAAGCTCTTAACGAAGGTAAACCAGAAAACATCGTAGCAAAAATGGTTGAAGGTCGTCTTGGTAAATACTTCGAAGATGTTTGCTTACTTGACCAAACATTCGTTAAAAACTCAGATCAAAAAGTACGTGACTTCGTTGCTTCAACTGGCGGTTCAGTAAACGGCTTCGTACGTTACGCTGTAGGTGAAGGTATCGAAAAACGTGAAGATAACTTTGCTGAAGAAGTAATGAGCCAAGTTAAAGGTAACTAATTTACTTGCGTTTGATCCTAATCAAATAATATCTAGATTTTCTAGACAAAAAATGGGGAACACAACATAGCGTGTTCCCTATTTTTCCGAAATGAGAGAAAAAAGATATAATTAGTTCATCCACTGAAAATTGTGAATGACATTTGTTAACACTTATACTAAGTATAAAAGTTGATTAGAGTGGAGGCTGGGCGACTCCTTGGGGATTCGCAATAGAGGAACGAAGGCTTAAAAAAATCACGTCCTGTGATCCGCCTTCGTGACCAACATCGTGTCGCTGTCGCTACGTTAGCACTGCGTTTTCGCACAAAGAACATCTGTTAGCCAAAGCGGCTCATCGGACGCCCCTAGGAAAGCCCAGTCGGAACTAAAATCAACCACGCGTATGGTAATGATCTATATAATTTCCTATTCTGCCTTATTCGTAACTAGCAATTATTGTTATTTGTACTATAATGGAAAAGGGATTAATGATGTTTTAAATAAAGTCTGACGGAGGTTTACAATGAGTGTGCCACAATATAAACGAGTAGTTATAAAATTAAGTGGTGAAGCGTTAGCTGGGGAAGCGGGCTTCGGTTTATCACCAAAAATTATCAAGGCTGTTGCAGAAGAGGTAAAACAAGTAGTAGATCTTGATGTAGAAGTTGCTGTTGTTGTAGGTGGCGGTAATATATGGCGTGGAAAAATCGGTAGCGAAATGGGGATGGATCGTGCAGCAGCTGATTATATGGGTATGCTAGCAACGGTTATGAACTCTTTAGCGTTACAAGATGCACTAGAGAAATTAGGAATTGAAACACGTGTGCAATCTTCTATTGTAATGACACAAGTAGCGGAGCCATATATTCGCCGTAAAGCAGTTCGTCATCTAGAGAAAAAACGTGTAGTTATTTTTGCAGCAGGTACTGGTAACCCATTCTTCTCTACTGATACTACAGCTGCGTTACGTGCAGCTGAAATCGACGCTGATGCGATTTTAATGGCGAAAAATAATGTAGATGGTGTTTATTCTGCAGATCCAAAAGTAGATGCAACTGCCGTTAAATATGATACACTCACATACTTAGACGTTATCCAACAAGGCTTACAAGTAATGGATTCAACAGCTTCTACTTTATGTATGGATAACGATATTCCGTTAATTGTCTTCTCAATTACGGAACCAGGTAATATTAAACGCGCCGTACAAGGCGAGAAAATTGGAACAGTTGTTAGGAGGAATGTATAATGGCTAAACAAGTTTTAGAACAAGCTAAAGAAAAAATGAACAAAACAATTGCCGCTTTTTCACGTGAACTAGCTTCAATCCGTGCAGGTCGTGCAAATGCTTCACTATTAGATCGCATTACGGTTGATTATTATGGTGCACCAACACCGATTAATCAGCTTGGAGGTGTTTCGGTACCAGAAGCACGTTTATTAGTAATTACACCTTACGATAAAACAATTTTAGGTGAAATCGAAAAAGCAATTATGAAATCAGATATTGGTATTACACCAACAAATGATGGATCTGTTATTCGTTTAATGATCCCTGCTTTAACAGAAGAGCGTCGTAAAGATCTTGTGAAGCAAGTGAAAAAAGAAGCAGAGGATGCAAAAATTGCAGTACGTAATGTTCGTCGCGATGCTAATGATGATCTGAAAAAACTTGAAAAAGCTGGCGAAATCACAGAAGACAATCTACGTGGCTACGGTGAAGATATTCAAAAATTAACTGATGAATTCATCGTTAAAGTAGATCAAGTGACGAAAGAAAAAGAAAAAGAAATTCTAGATGTGTAAGCTACTCACTTTGCATATCTACGATGGAACTTTTTGATGAGATGAAGGCGTCCTATATAAAGGACGTCTTTTCTCTTTACTGTTAAAGTATCTTCATTCAGCGGGTGTCCAAACATTTACTGAGATAGTGGAACTTTAATTGTTTTAAGGGAAGTATCTTTCATCTATTTTTGCTTTCTTTTAAGATTAAGAAGAACTATTCTTTATATGAACTAAAATACATTATTGAAAAATTGAACGAAATAAGGGGAGCAATACCCCATTTTAACCTTAAGTTGAGTGGGCGTGATAAAAGTCTTAAAAGCCCATCTTAATAAAGAGTTCATTACCAAAAGTCGGAATATGTCATGCAAAGTCGATTGTCGTTTCGACTATACTCAACTGTTCGAAAGTTAACTCAACATATGGTGATATCTTACAATGTATGTAGTTCTAAAATAAGGTAGTTCATACATAGTCAATTTAGAGGGAAAAAAAAGACAAAAAGCGCTTTTGTTTGTTATGATAGGTTAGTATACGTCTGATTAGTTGTAGTGGGGGAGTTAGCATGTTTAAAAAGCTATTAGGTAAACAAATAAATATAGATACACTATCATTGGAGGAACGTGTTGCCATTGCTAAAAACGAGCCGATTCCTGCCCATGTCGCGATTATTATGGACGGAAATGGACGTTGGGCAAAGAAACGTGCCATGCCACGTGTTGCTGGGCACCATGAAGGTATGAAGACGGTACGAAAGGTAACTAGATTTGCGTCAGATCTAGGTATTAAAGTTTTAACGGTATACGCGTTCTCTACAGAAAATTGGAAGCGACCAAAACCAGAGGTCGATTTCCTAATGCGTTTACCTGTAGAATTTTTAGGTTCCTTTTTACCTGAAATGATGGAACGCAATGTACGTGTTGAAATGATAGGAGATCCATCTTTGTTACCTGCACATACGCAAAAGGCGTTGTTTGAGGCGATGGAGGAGACGAAGCATAATACGGGATTAATTTTAAATTTTGCTCTGAATTATGGAAGTCGTTCGGAAATGGTTAACGCCATGAAAACAATGCTTCAGAAGGTGCAGGATGGTCAATTAACGATGCAAGACATAACAGAAGAATGCTTGACATCTCATTTAATGACGGCTCATCTGCCAGAGCCAGATTTATTAATTCGTACAAGCGGTGAAGTGCGATTAAGCAATTTTATGTTATGGCAGCTCGCTTATACAGAATTTTGGTTTACAGATACATTATGGCCAGATTTTAGCGAGGAAAACTTACTGAAAGCGGTGGAAAACTACCAGAAACGTAATCGCCGTTACGGTGGGTTGAAGGGAGAAGAAACAACTTGAAACAACGAATTATTACGGCAATAATTGCAGCAGCACTATTTATTCCATTTGTTATTTATGGAAAAGTGCCATTTACAATACTTGTGCTTGCAATGGCTGTTGTTGGCTTTTATGAAATACTAAAAATGAAAGGTATTTCACTTTTTTCAGTACCTGGATTTTTAGGGTTACTAACATTAATAGTACTTGTAATACCAACGAACTGGTCAAATAAGGTGGTAGATGCAATAGGCTATTCCTCCAATTTAATGGTTGTGTATGGTCTAATGATGCTATTGCTCATATACGTAGTACTTGTAAAAAATAAAATTACATTCGATGAAGTTGCATTTATTTTATTAGGTGCGTTTTATGTCGGATTGGGCTTCCATTACTTAATCGAAACTCGAAGCTATGGTTTAGAGTTTGTCGTATATTGTTTACTTGTAGTTTGGACAACTGACTCAGGTGCATATTTTGTAGGAAGAAAACTAGGTAAAAATAAGTTATGGCCTGAAATTTCACCGAAGAAAACCGTGGAAGGTTTTATAGGGGGAATTGTCATTGCAGTAATCTTTGCTCTAGGGATGCAGGCAATTTATCCATTTGCAGATGGTTACGTCTCACTTATTATCATCACAATCTTTGCGTCAATTATTGGTCAAATGGGCGATTTAGTGGAATCAGCTATCAAGCGACATTTTGACGTAAAGGATTCAGGCAATATTTTACCTGGGCATGGCGGTATTTTAGATCGCTTTGATAGTCTATTATTCGTCGTGCCTTTACTACATTTTTTACATCTTTTTGGTAACTAGGAACAATAGAGGCTCATCGGACTCGAAAAACGAAATCAACTCTATGTTATGTTAATGAGCCATAATAATAGCATTTTCCTCTAAACAGAGTGGTAATAATCGTGCTATATCATTTTTGCTGAGATAGAAAAAGGGGACAATTTGTCGTGAAAAAAATTAGTTTACTTGGTGCAACTGGTTCAATCGGTTGGCAAACCTATGATATTTTAAAAGAACAACGCGATGCCTTTCATTTAGTGGCGTTTTCTTCAGGGAAAAATATCGAAAAAACCCGTGAAATGATTGAAACTTTAAAGCCTGAGCTTGTATCTGTTCAGTTAGAAGAAGATGCAATTATGCTCGCTAAAGAATATCCACAAGTTCACTTTACGTTTGGTGCAAAAGGGCTTGTAGAGGTAGCTACACATCCTGATTCGACGGTACTAGTAAACGCGGTTCTTGGAAGTGTTGGACTAGAATCGACATTAGCTGCAATTCGCATGGGCAAAACAATTGCCATTGCCAATAAAGAAACACTTGTAACCGCTGGACATTTAGTGATGGCAGAAGCCAAGAAATACAATGCAGCAATTTTGCCGGTTGATAGTGAGCATTCAGCGATTTTCCAATCGATGAATGGTGAGAATCCAAAAAATATTGAACGTTTAATTATTACGGCTTCTGGTGGTAGCTTCCGTGACAAAACACGCGAAGAATTGAAGCATGTAACGGTTGCAGATGCACTAAACCACCCGAACTGGTCAATGGGTGCGAAAATTACGATAGATTCTGCTACAATGATGAATAAAGGACTAGAAGTCATTGAAGCGCATGTCTTATTTGATATGCCATATGATAAAATTGATGTACTTTTGCATAGAGAAAGTATTATTCACTCCCTAGTTGAGTATCATGATACTAGTGTCATTGCACAGCTTGGTACGCCGGACATGCGTGTACCTATCCAATATGCATTAAGTTACCCAGATCGTATGCCGCTGCATAACGGACAACGACTCAATTTAGCACAAATTGGTCAGTTACATTTTAAAGAAATGGATTTTAAACGTTATCCAGCATTGCGACTAGCATATGAAGCTGGGCGCACAGGCGGTACAATTTTAACAGCGATGAATGCAGCGAATGAAGCGGCGGTTGCAGCATTTTTACAAGGGAAAATAACATTCCTAGAAATTGACGAAACGATTGAGCGTGTTATGCAAGCACATAACAACATATTAGTGCCAGATTTACAAACAATTTTGCATGTAGACAGTGAAACAAGAAAAACAGTGTTAAACATGATAAAATAAAAGAGAAAAGATATCGTTAACTATTCGCTTTTAAAGGTGGGATTTTATGCAAACAGCTATTGCATTTATTTTGATATTTGGCCTACTAGTATTCTTCCATGAATTTGGTCACTTCTTATTCGCGAAACGAGCAGGAATTATGGTTCGAGAATTTGCGATTGGTATGGGACCAAAAATTTATGGAAAAACACATGGTGAAACAATCTATACGTTACGTTTATTGCCGATTGGTGGTTACGTGCGTATGGCTGGTGAGGACATGGATGGTACCGAATTACAGCCGGGCTATCGAGTAGGGCTTATTGTAGATGAAGATAATGTTGTAAAGAAAATTATCTTTAATCAAAGTAATAAGCAATTACCAGATTTGTTATTTTTAGAAGTTGAGCGTGCCGATTTAGAAAATGAATTGTTTGTAGAAGGCTATGATGAAGAAGAAAAATTAGTTCGTTATAATGTTGCAAGAGATTGTATTCTTGTAGAAAACGGTAAAGAAACGTTAATTGCACCATATGATCGTCAATTTAACGCTAAAACAGTCGGTCAACGAGCTATGACAATCTTTGCAGGCCCGTTATTTAACTTTATTTTAGCTTTTATTATTTATCTGCTAATTGGATTATTTAATGGTGTACCTACGTATGAGCCAATCATCACAGAAGTAGTAGAAAATGATCCAGCTGCACAGGCAGGAATGCTTGCAGGTGATAAAGTAGTTGGCATTGACGGACAAGTAGTTGAAAAGTGGCAAGATTTAGCTGCGATTGTACAAGATCACCCAGGTGAAAATATTACTGTAACAGTTGATAGAAATGGTCAGCAAGTTAACCTAAATATGAAAGTAAAAGAAATAGAACAAAATGGCGAAAAATATGGTCAAATAGGGGTTAAGTATGAGAGCCCACGTGAGTTTAATCCATTGAAAGCTGTTGTTTATGGCGCTCAAGAAACTTATAATATGACTGCTCGAATATTTGAATTGCTTGGTATGTTAATTACCGGTAAATTCACGATAGATGCTCTATCAGGTCCAGTAGGAATTTATAAAGCGACAGAGCAGGTAGCTCAATATGGATTTATGAATTTAATGAATTGGGCTGCGATGTTAAGTATTAACCTTGGTATAATGAACTTACTACCGCTTCCAGCACTTGACGGTGGACGTCTATTATTCTTTGGCTTCGAAGCAGTAAGAGGTAAACCAATTGATCGTCAAAAAGAGGGTCTTGTGCATTTTGTCGGTATCGTACTATTGATGATCTTAATGGTCGTAGTTACTTGGAACGATATACAAAGATTCTTCTTTTAACTAAATGAAGTTAAGTTAAGTTTTTCAAGAAAAACATATTTAGAAGAAGCCCTGGCAATTACGCCAAGGTGAAAATTGATTGAAAAAACATAGCTTTGAGCGCAATTTTTTTGAAACATTGCGTTCAAAGCTAAATTTGTTTATGCTAATTAGAGTATAAAAACTTATCTATTAAAAAGGTGGAACACTGAATGAAGCAAAGTAAAACATTTATCCCAACGCTACGTGAAGTACCTGCTGATGCAGAGGTAAAATCACATAAGCAATTACTACGTGCAGGGTTTATTCGTCAAAATACAAGTGGGGTATACTCGTATTTACCGCTTGCAAAACGTGTGTTAACAAAAATAGAAAACATTATTCGTGAAGAGATGGAAGCAATTAATTCAATCGAGCTTTTAATGCCTTCATTACAATCAGCAGAACTTTGGCAGGAATCAGGCCGCTGGGAAAAATACGGTCCAGAATTAATGCGTTTAAAGGACCGTCATGATCGTGATTTCGCATTAGGGCCAACTCATGAAGAAGTGATCACAACTTTAGTACGCGATGAAATTAAATCATATAAAAAATTACCGCTAACACTTTATCAAATTCAAACTAAATTCCGTGATGAAAAACGTCCTCGCTTTGGTTTACTACGAGGCAGAGAGTTTATTATGAAAGATGCATACTCTTTCCATGCATCACGTGAAAGTTTAGATGAAACATATGATGATATGTATCGTGCCTATTCAAATATTTTCTCTCGTCTAGGTTTAAACTATCGTGCAGTTATTGCCGATGCCGGCTCAATCGGTGGGAAAGGTACACATGAATTTATGGTGCTTTCTGAAATTGGGGAAGATACAATTGCATACTCTGACACATCTAATTATGCTGCAAACATCGAAATGGCAGAAGTTCTTGTAGACTATCAACCATCAGATGAAGCATTAAAAGAGCTTGAAAAGGTGACAACACCAGACCAAAAAACAATCGAAGAAGTATCAGCTTTCTTAAATATTGAACCTTCAAATGTCATTAAATCATTAGTGTTTGATGTTGACGGTGAATTGGTTGTTGTTCTTGCTCGTGGAGATCACGAAATTAACGATATTAAACTGAAGAATGCGCTTGATGCTGGGTCTGTTGAGCTTGCTAGTGAAGCGGCAATCCGTGATTTATTAGGCTGCGGTGTTGGTTCAATCGGTCCTGTTAAATTACCAGTAGACGTAAAAGTAGTAGCTGACAATGCTATTAAATCTATTCGTAACGGTGTAGCTGGTGCAAATGAAGATGGTTTCCATTTAGTAAATGTTAATCCAGAGCGTGATTTTGCAGTGAATGAATACGTAGATATTCGTTTTATTCAAGTGGGTGATCCATCTCCAGATGGACAAGGAATTATCAAATTTGCAGAAGGTATCGAGGTTGGTCATATTTTCAAATTAGGAACAACTTACTCTGCAAAAATGAATGGTACATTCTTAGATGAACAAGGTAAATCACAACCATTTATTATGGGATGCTATGGTATTGGTGTATCACGTATTTTAGCTGCTGTTGCAGAGCATTTCCAAGATGAAAATGGTTTTGTTTGGCCAACACAATTAGCTCCTTATGATATCCATGTTGTCCCTGTTAATACAAAGGATGAAACACAGGTTGGCTTAGCTGATGAGCTATATGGCTTATTGAAATCATACCGTTATGATGTGCTATTAGATGATCGTGCTGAGCGCGCTGGAGTTAAATTCGCAGATGCTGACTTAGTTGGCTTACCTGTCCGTGTAACAGTAGGTAAAAAAGCAACAGAAGGTATTGTTGAGGTTAAATTCCGCCAAACAGGTGAAACGTTTGAATGGAAAAAAGAAGAGGTCATTGATCGCTTAAATGAATTTTTCCGCAAAAATTAACTCCTTTCAGCTGTAGTCTCCCATCTCAATGGTGGTGAGATGAATACGGGTTTTAAGCTACTTTTTAGTGAGTGTCCAAGCACAGCTGAAATAGAGGAACTCAGTCTAAAAAAGCCACGTCCTGTGGCAACGACTGAGTGACCAACTTCGTGCTGCTGACGCTACGCTTTCGCGCAAAAAACATCTGTTGGCCTAATGCCTCCGGCGGATGTCACGGAATCGGAGAGGAGTGCTTAGGGGATGTTAGCCTAAAATCATCGCATCCATGCGATAACGGCTAACTGACCTGCGTCGGTGCTGCTGACGCTACGCTTTCGCGCCAAAAACATCTGTTGGCCTAATGCCGCCGGCGGATGTCACGGAATCGGAGAGGAGTGCTTAGGGGATGCTAGCCTAAAATCATCGCATCCATGCGATAACGGCTAACTGACCTGCGTCGGTGCTGCTGACGCTACGCTTTCGCAAAAAACATCTGTTGCTGCCGCTGCGTTAGCACTACGCTTTCGCACAAAAAACATTTGCAGGCCTAAGCACAAAGCCGATTCCAGACGCAATTATGCCAAGGCATAATTGATTTTCCTTTAAATGCTTGTCCCAAAAAGGATGGAAATGGCATTAAATAGATAATAAATTCGCGCCACTTCCCAGGGACAGCGAGCCAAGCATGAATTCATAGATGTTTAGGATTTGTGAGGCTTGACGGTCACCTGCGGAAAGGGAGCGAATTTTTTTCTTTGATTCGTAAACGTTGGTCAGGAAATAAAACAAGGGGCTTTAAGACTGCCTCTTTCTGAAAGTAGGTGTCAATAGATTGGAACAGCAACAAGAAGCAAGAACGAGGTTTCAAATGCTCTTGCAACAACTAGAGTTAACAGAAGATGTGTATATGTCCTTCTTTGAGGAAGGTGAATTATCACGACTAACTGTGCACAAAAAGAACAGGTTATGGAATTTTTCCATTAAGTTACGAGATGTACTTCCTTTTCCACTATACCAACTTTTTCGTACTCGTTTGACTGAAAAATTTTCAGCTATCGCTCAAATCCACACAACTTTTGATACGGTAGAGAAGAATGTTACGGAGGAACTTGTCCAACAATATTGGTTAACAGTAGTAGAGCAAATAGATGAGATGGCGCCACCTTTAAAACATTGCCTAGCATCACAAATGCCTACGTGGAATGGGCAAAAAATCACTTTATCCTGCATGCAAGAAATGGAATTTATGGTGTTGAAAACAAAGTATGCAGAAAAGCTTTCCGAAAGCTATAGTCAATTCGGCTTTCCACATATTGTGATAGACTTTATTCTTCAAGATCAATCGGAAGAAATGATTGCGGCACAGGAAGCTTTCATAGAACAGAAGCGTTTAGAGGAGGCAGCTTTATCCCAGCAAGCGATACAAGATTACCAAAAACGTGAGAAAGAGAAGAAAGAAAATCCAGCTCTTGCGAACCTTGGTGACCGTCCATTCCAGCTTGGTATGTTAATTAAAGACGATGAAACAATGGAAATTAAACGCATTGTTGAGGAAGAACGTCGCGTTATTATTGAAGGCTTTGTATTTGATGCAGAAATTAAAGAGCTGAAAAGCGGTCGTTCTTTATTGCAAATTAAAATTACAGACTATACGGATTCCATCGTTGTAAAAATGTTCTCACGTGATAATGATGATGCGGAACTTATGCAACATTTGAAAAAGGGTATGTGGGTAAAAGTCCGTGGCTCCGTACAAACTGACACATTCATTCGTGATTTAATCGTTATGGCAAATGATATCAATGAAATCAAAAAAGCAACACGTCAGGACCACGCACCAGAAGGTGAAAAACGGGTAGAGCTACATCTTCATACACCAATGAGTCAAATGGATGCTGTGACACCAGTTGGTAGACTCGTTGAGCAGGCTGCAAAGTGGGGTCATCCAGCCGTGGCTATTACCGACCATGCTGTTGTACAATCCTTCCCAGAGGCCTATGCAGCGGGGAAAAAGCATGGAATAAAAGTTATTTATGGCTTGGAAGCTAATTTAGTTGATGATGGTGTACCAATTGCATATGCACCTGAGCACCGATTATTAGCTGATACTACCTATGTCGTGTTTGACGTAGAGACGACAGGACTATCTACTGCTTACGATACGATTATTGAGCTTGCTGCAGTTAAAATTCAAGATGGAAATGTTATAGACAAATACGAAAGCTTTGCAAATCCACATCATTCACTTTCAGCAACGACCATTGAACTGACAGGTATTACAGATGATATGGTACGTAATGCGCCAGAAGTGGAGCAAGTCATTAAGGAGTTCCATGAATTTATCGGAGATGGCATAGTAGTAGCCCATAATGCATCGTTTGATATGGGCTTTTTATACACAGGCTATAAAAAATTCGGGCTAGAGGGAACGATTCATCCAGTTATTGATACGCTGGAGTTTGCGAGAATGCTTTATCCAACGATGAAAAACCATCGTTTAAATACACTTTGTAAAAAATTCAATATTGAATTAACCCAGCATCACCGGGCTATTTATGATACAGAGGCAACGGGTTATTTACTTTTACAGCTGTTAAAAGATGCAGATGAATTAGATATTAAATACCACGACGACTTTAATAAGCATGTTGGTGGTGGAGATGCTTATAAAAAGGGACGACCAATGCACTGCACAATATTAGCGGTAGATAATGCTGGACTAAAAAATTTATTTAAATTAGTCACCCACTCCCATACAAAAACTTTCTATCGTGTACCTCGCGTAACACGAGCGGTTCTAGAGCAATATAGAGAAGGTTTATTAGTCGGATCAGGTTGTAATAATGGTGAATTATTTGAGACGATGATGAATAAATCCCCAGAGGAAGCGGAGCAAGTTGCGAGATTTTATGATTATATTGAAGTTCAACCAAAGGCAGTGTATGCACCGTTAATTGAGCGCAATGTCATACATGATGAATGGACACTTGAAGATATTATTCGCAAGTTAGTAAAGTTAGGGAAGAAGATGGATAAACCAGTTGTAGCAACCGGCAATGTCCATTACTTAGATCCGACAGATGGGATGTTCAGACAAATTCTAATTGGCTCTCAAGGTGGCGCAAACATTTTAAATAGATCGAAGCTACCTGAAGTTCATTTTAGAACGACTGATGAAATGCTTAAAGAATTTGATTTTTTAGGACCGGATCTTGCGAAGGAAGTAGTTGTCACCAACTCTCTAAAAGTCGCAAATATGATTGGCGATGTTAAGCCAATTAAAGATGATTTATATACACCGAAAATTGAAGGCTCAGATGATGAGGTCACAAATTTAACCTATGAAATGGCACATATTATTTACGGAGAAGAGCTACCAGAAATCGTGAAGGCCCGAATTGAAAAAGAATTAAAGTCAATTTTAGGCCATGGTTTCGGAGTAATTTATTTAATTTCTGCAAAGCTTGTGAAAAAATCATTGGCTGATGGCTATTTAGTAGGTTCCCGTGGATCTGTTGGATCTTCATTAGTTGCGACCTTTATGGAGATTACTGAAGTAAATCCACTTCCACCTCATTATATTTGTCCAAACTGTAAGCATTCCGAGTTTTTTGATGATGGTTCAGTAAGCTCAGGCTATGACTTACCAAATAAAGATTGTACAGAATGTGGGACACCATATAAAAAGGATGGGCAAGATATCCCATTCGAAACGTTCCTTGGCTTTAAAGGAGACAAGGTACCTGATATCGATTTGAACTTTTCCGGGGAATATCAACCACAAGCCCATAACTATACGAAGGTATTATTCGGTGAAGATTATGTATATCGTGCCGGAACAATCGGTACAGTTGCGGAAAAAACAGCGTATGGCTATGTAAAGGGCTATGCTAGCGATAACAACTTGCATTTCCGCGGTGCCGAGGTAGATCGGTTAGTGCAAGGCTGTACAGGCGTAAAACGTACATCAGGACAACACCCT
This sequence comes from Lysinibacillus xylanilyticus, assembly GCF_001183605.1. Taxonomy (GTDB): domain Bacteria; phylum Bacillota; class Bacilli; order Bacillales_A; family Planococcaceae; genus Lysinibacillus; species Lysinibacillus xylanilyticus. The sequence continues at coordinate 751,350 of NZ_LFXJ01000010.1, forward strand.
GGGGGGATTATTGTAGTACCGGATTATATGGATATTTTTGACTTCTCGCCAGTGCAATTCCCTGCAGATGCTCAAGATGCAGAATGGCGTACGACGCACTTTGATTTCCATTCCATTCACGATAATATTTTAAAGCTTGATATTCTGGGACACGATGATCCGACTGTGATTCGTATGTTGCAGGATTTATCAGGGATAGATCCAAAAACGATTCCAACAGATGATCCAGTCGTTATGAAAATCTTTAGTACTCCAGAATCTTTAGGCGTAACAGAAAAACAAATTGGCTGTAAGACCGGAACACTCGGCATTCCTGAGTTCGGTACTCGTTTTGTACGCCAAATGCTTGAAGACACAAAGCCATCAACATTCTCAGAGCTTGTGCAAATTTCAGGACTTTCACACGGAACGGACGTATGGCTTGGTAATGCACAAGAATTAATTCAGAATGGTACATGCGTGCTGAAAGAAGTAATTGGCTGTCGTGACGATATTATGGTGTATTTAATTTACCAAGGGCTAGAACCGTCACTGGCATTTAAAATTATGGAGTCTGTACGTAAAGGGAAAGGTTTATCTGAAGAGTTTGAGGCAGAAATGCTGGCGAATAAAGTACCAGGTTGGTATATCGAATCATGTAAAAAGATAAAATATATGTTCCCGAAAGCCCATGCTGCAGCTTACGTGTTAATGGCTGTTCGTATTGCATGGTTTAAGGTGCATTTCCCGATTCTTTATTATGCAGCGTATTTCACAGTACGTGCAGATGATTTTGATTTAATTGCCATGGTACAGGGCTCGCAAATGATTCGTGCAAAAATTGATGAAATCAATATGAAGGGCTTAGATGCTTCAACAAAAGAAAAAAACCTATTAACTGTGATGGAACTAGCACTTGAAATGTGTGAGCGTGGTTCGAGCTTCCAGAAGGTCGATTTATATCGTTCGCAGGCTAGTGAATTTATCATTGATGGCAACTCGTTAATTCCACCATTCGATGCGATTCCTGGACTTGGTACAAACGTTGCGAAGCAAATTGTGGCAGCACGTGAGGACGGAGAATTTTTATCGAAGGAAGATTTACAGCAACGAGGTCGAGTATCCAAGACATTAATAGAGTACATGGATCAATTAGGTTGTTTAGAAGGAATGCCTGATGCGAATCAGTTATCACTTTTCTAAAATAAGAAATGAAGGCATCATCATCAATAACGAATAACTTATAAGCCTTATGCTCAAATTAAGGCTTATAAAGTTGAGTGTGACATTTGTTAAACTGTATACCATATATATAAGTTGATTGAAGTGTAGGCTAGCGACTCCTTGGGGATTAGCATTAGAGGAACGAAGGCTAAGAACATCACGTACTGTGATAACGCCTTCGTCCAACATCCTTTTGGCCCAAGCGGCTCATCGGATGCCCCCAGGAAAGCGCTCAGTAGGAACGGAAATCAACCCCACTTTATGATGATGAGCATAAAATAAAGCACGAATTTCAATTTCCAGACACAATTATAACAGATGTCTAGAAAAAGGAAATTTGCATTGTACCGTAAACTATGCTATCCTTATGGTAATAATTTGTTGATATTTTTCCAGCAAAAGAGTGGGACCTTCCCGCTCTTTTCTGTTGTTATACCGTGCAAAACAAATTTTTGACTAACAGCAGGTAAGACCGTTAAATTTCACCAAAGCTTCTGGTGGAATTTCTGTTTTATTACGCCAGAATTTGATAGATACAGGAGGAAACAATGAGCAAAGTACCATCTTTAGTTGAAGAGCTCGCTAAACCTATTGTTGAAGAGTTGAATCTTGAGCTAGTAAATGTCGAGTTCGTAAAAGAAGGACGTAATTGGTTTTTACGTGTTTATGTGGATACACCTGAAGGTGGAATTGACATTGAACAATGTGCTCAAGTTAGTGAACGACTAAGTTTGCTATTGGATGAAAATGATCCAATTACACAAAACTATTATTTAGAAGTTTCTTCTCCTGGAGCAGAACGTCCATTAAAAAAAGATACTGATTTTGAAAAAGCGATTGGCAAATTTATTTATGTTAAAACCTATGAGCCCATTAAGGACATGAAGGAATTCCAAGGCTACTTAACGTCATACGATGAACATACATTAGTGATGGAAGTACGCATTAAAACGCGTAAAATTACAGTAACAATTGAACAAGAAAAAATCGCATTGGCACGACTAGCCATCGATTTTTAAGCATAATGCATATTTAGGAGTGAAAACAAAAATGAGTAGTGATTTGTTAGATGCGCTAAATGCGCTAGAAGAACAAAAAGGAATTTCAAGAGATGTGTTAATTGAAGCAATAGAAGCGGCATTAGTTACAGCTTACAAACGCAACTTCAATCAAGCACAAAATGTTCGTGTTGACTTAAACTTAGATAAGGGCTCTATTCGTGTCTTTTCACGCAAAGATGTTGTTGAAGAAGTAGAAGATGACCGTTTACAAATCTCTGAAGAAGATGCCAAAGCTATCAACCCTGCATATCAATTGGAGGATGTGGTTGAGCAAGAAGTAACACCTCGAAACTTTGGGCGTATTGCTGCACAGACAGCAAAACAAGTTGTTACACAACGTGTACGCGAAGCAGAACGCGGTATAATTTACGAGCAATATGTGGACCGTGAAGATGATATCGTAACGGGTATAGTAGAGCGTCTAGATGCTCGTAATATTTACGTAGGTCTAGGAAAAGTAGAGGCTGCATTACCACAAAACGAACAAATTCAAGGTGAAACATATCGTCCACATGATCGCATCAAGGTCTATATTACAAAGGTTGAACGTACAACACGCGGACCGCAAGTTATTGTTTCACGTACACATCCTGGTTTATTACGCCGCTTATTTGAAATGGAAGTACCTGAAATCTATGAAGGTATTGTAGAAATTAAATCAATTGCACGTGAAGCCGGAGATCGTTCTAAAATCTCTGTTCATGCACATAACGAAGAGATAGATCCAGTAGGTTCATGTGTAGGAGCAAAAGGTGCTCGTGTGCAAACAATTGTAAATGAATTAAACGGTGAAAAAATCGATATCGTTGAATGGTCAGAAGATCCAGTTGTATTTGTAGCAAATGCACTTAGCCCATCTAAAGTTTTAGATGTTCAAGTCAATGAAGAAGAAAAATCTACTACTGTGGTTGTTCCAGACTATCAATTATCACTAGCAATTGGTAAACGTGGTCAAAATGCTCGTTTAGCTGCTAAGCTAACTGGCTGGAAAATTGATATTAAGAGTGAAACAGATGCTCGTGAGTTAGGTATTTATCCATCTGCAACAAGCACTTTCATACCTGCTGAGGATGAAGAAAGTGATTTTGATGATGTGACAGTTGACTTATATCAAGACGACGAAGAATAAGTAAGAAAGCCCGTGTGACTAGTTAGCTGCCATTATTCAGTGGGCGTTGGGCTGCGTCGACTGAATAATGGCAGAGCCTACATTGGGAAATATCATGGTTAATATACAAATATATATAACCAATGTGGTGCATGGCTAGTCCACCTCTTACGACAAGCTTCAGAGAGGAAAGGTGATTCTTATGGCTATTAATAAAAAAGTACCTCTTCGAAAATGTGTAGCTACCGGAGAAATGCTATCAAAGAAAGAAATGATTCGTGTTGTTCGTTCGAAAGAGGGCGAAGTAAGTGTTGATGTCTCCGGAAAAAAACCCGGACGTGGTGCCTATGTCTCTAAAACGGAGAAAGCGATTGAAATCGCCCGTAAGAAAAATGTTTTAGGGCACCAACTTGATGTGAAAATCCCTGAAGAAATCTACGATGAACTTATTTTGTTGATTCGTAGGGAGTCTATTATATGAGCAATCGAGCCGTGTACAATTTGCTTGGAATAGCGGCAAGAGCCCGTAAAGTGATTTCAGGAGAAGAGTTAGTAGTAAAGGAAGTCCGTAATGGTAATGCTAAGCTAGTACTGCTTGCAAACGATGCTTCTAAAAACTCTAGCAAAAAAATTCAAGATAAATGCACGTATTACAACGTTGAGTATCATGTAATTGGTGATCGTTATGATCTAGGACATGCTACAGGTAAGGAGGCCCGAGTGGCTTTAGCTATTACCGATAAAGGTTTTGCAAGCAAATTGTCTAGTCTACTCAACGAAAAATAATCGGGGGTGAGCAGATGACCAAAATCAGAGTTCATGAATATGCGAAACAAGTGAATAAAACGAGTAAAGAGGTTATTGAAGTACTAAATAAATTAAATGTTACTGTAACAAACCATATGTCAATGTTAGAAAAAGACATAGTGGCAAAGTTAAACCAAACATTTAAAACTATAAAAGAAGTGAAGCAACCTACTCAAAATGTATCGCAAAAATCACAGCAATCGGTTAAACAGCAAGAAGGGCAAAGGAAACAATCTGCAACTCCTAAGCCTAAAACAAATAATCAGCAACAAACGCATCAAAACTCAAATTCGTCTAACGAAAAATCTAAGAATACAAAAGGTAATCAAAATCGAAATATGACAAATAATAATAATAATAATAATAATAATAATAATAATAATCGTAGAGGCGGCGGTTACAACCAACGTCCAAAACCAGGAATTCATGGCGGGAAACGTCGCCATCCAAAAACACATCAACCAAGTCTACCAGTGAAACAAAAGGAATTACCAGAAAAAATTACTTTTGTTGAATCACTTTCTGTAGCGGAATTAGCAAAAAAATTATACCGCGAGCCATCAGAAATTATTAAAAAATTATTTATGCTTGGTGTAATGGCAACAATTAACCAAGAATTAGATAAGGATGCAATTGAATTAATTTGCGCAGACTATGGTGTAGAAGTTGAAGAGGAAATTCGTGTAGATATTACGGATTTAGAAACACACTTCGAACAAACAGAAGAAATTAACGAGGAGGACTTATCAGAACGTCCTCCTGTAGTAACAATTATGGGTCACGTTGACCATGGTAAAACTACATTGTTAGACTCTATTCGCAATACTAAAGTTACAGCTGGAGAGGCTGGAGGTATTACTCAGCATATCGGTGCTTATCAAGTAACTGAAGGCGACAAAAAAATTACGTTCCTTGATACACCAGGACACGCTGCGTTTACAACTATGCGTGCGCGCGGTGCGAAAGTAACGGACTTAACGATTTTAGTGGTAGCTGCGGATGATGGCGTTATGCCACAAACAGTAGAAGCAATTAACCACGCAAAAGCAGCAGAAGTACCAATTATTGTTGCAGTCAATAAAATGGATAAACCTTCAGCTAATCCAGATCGTGTGATGCAAGAGTTAACTGAGCATGGCCTAGTTCCTGAAGCTTGGGGTGGCGAAACTATTTTCGTACCAATCTCTGCATTAAAAGGTGAAGGCATTGACACATTACTTGAAATGATTTTACTTGTCTCTGAAGTTGGAGAATTAAAAGCGAGCCATAATCGCCTAGCACTTGGTACAGTAATTGAAGCACAGCTAGATAAAGGTCGAGGCTCTGTTGCAACGCTTTTAGTACAAGATGGAACATTAAAAGTTGGGGACCCAATTGTTGTCGGCCATGCTTATGGACGTGTACGTGCTATGGTGAATGACAAAGGCCGTCGTGTGAAAGAAGCTGGACCTTCAACGCCAGTAGAAATCACAGGTTTAAATGAAGTACCACAAGCTGGTGACCGTTTCGTTGTCTTTGAAGACGAAAAAACAGCACGCCAAGTCGGCGAAACTCGTGCAATGTCAGCTATTCAAGCACAACGCTCAGAAAAACAACGTGTAACGCTTGATAACTTATTCGAACAGATGAGTCAAGGCGAAATGAAGGAGCTTAACTTAATTGTTAAAGCTGACGTTCAAGGTACAGTAGAAGCTATGGCTGCATCATTAATGAAAATTGATGTTGAAGGCGTAAATGTGAAAATTATTCACACTGGCGCTGGAGCGATTACAGAATCAGATATTTCTCTTGCTGCGGCTTCAAATGCAATTGTTATTGGCTTCAACGTACGTCCAGATGTTAATGCAAAACGTGCAGCAGAAGAAGAGGGCGTAGATATTCGTCTACACCGTATTATCTATAAAGTAATCGAGGAAATTGAACAAGCAATGAAAGGTATGCTTGATCCAGAATTTGTAGAAAAAATTATTGGTCAAGCAGAAGTTCGCCAAACAATTAAAGTATCAAAAGTTGGTACAATTGCTGGTTCATATATAACAGAAGGTAAAGTAACTCGTGATTCTGGCGTACGTGTAATCCGCGATAACGTAGTCATTTTTGAAGGTGAATTAGATACACTAAAACGTTTCAAAGATGAAGTCAAAGAAGTTGCAAAAGGTTACGAATGTGGTATTACAATTACAAACTTCAACGATATTAAAGAAGGCGACATTATTGAAGCCTATATTATGGAAGAAGTTAAGCGTGCATAATGATTGTTTATGCAGAAGTTGAATTCATGATTCAAACTGCCCATTCGTTGAAGGAAAAACGTGCTGTACTACAGCGTATGCTTACACGCACTAAGCAAAAATTTAATGTTTCCATTGCGGAAATTGATCATCAAAATGTATGGCAGCGTACGAAATTAGCGCTTGTTGCTGTTTCTTCTTCAAAAGAAGCAGCCGAGCGTGAAATTAATCACGCGCTTCACTACTTACAGTCAAATCCATCTTGGGAACAGCTAGATGTGTGGCGAGACTATTTATAAGTAACATTAGAAGTTGTGTTGTATGATTTAGCCATACCTTGCATGTAAATATAGGTGCAAGTAAGGACACAACTTTCTGTACATCGAAATTGAGGTGACAAACTATGTCTCTACGCTCAAACCGTGTCGCTGAGCAAATGAAAAAAGAGCTTGGTGATATTATTGGACGTAAAATAAAAGATCCGCGTGTTGGTTTCGTTACTGTTACTGGTGTTGAGGTAACAGGTGATTTACAGCAAGCGACAATTTATATTACAACTCTAGGCAATGAACGTGAAAAAGAGGAAACACTAAAAGCTTTATTAAAGGCTTCTGGTTTCATTCGCTCAGAAATCGGTACACGAATCCGTTTACGTCGTACACCAGAACTAATCTTTGAATTCGATTCATCGATTGAATATGGGAACCGTATTGATTCATTGCTACGTGGTTTAAACGAAGAATAAGCTTAACTTAAAAAAGTCTGCCATATGCATGTTCATGCAGGCAGACTTTTTACATTCAAAGAAGATTTTGCTTGAGCAAAACTGCGAAAAATAGGCTCATCACCAAAAGTTGTGGATGACATTTGTTAATACTTATGCAGTGTAAATATGTTGATTGGAGTGGAGGCTGGGCGACTCCTTGGGGATCAGCATCACAGATGAGACCCTGGAGCGAGCATCGCGAGTGAAGCGGCTCATCGGACGCCCCCAGGAAAGCGCCCAGTCGGAACGGAAATCAACCACACGTAATGGTGATGAGCCGAAAATATCCGAATTTGGATAATGTTATCAAATATACTATAAACGAATTGATTTTGGGTTCATCACCAAATAAAACTGCTTATGTGGAGAACAACTCCGAGTTATAGTGATGAACCTTGATATTAGGAGGAAATTTATGAACGGTATTTTACCGCTTTGGAAGGAACGTGGCATGACAAGCCATGATTGCGTCTTTAAATTACGTAAAATTTTACGTACTAAAAAAGTTGGCCATACAGGCACACTTGATCCAGGTGTTGAGGGAGTTCTTCCGATTTGTATTGGTCAAGCAACACGCATCGCAGAATACTTAACTGATGCAGGAAAAACCTATGAAGCTGTTATTTCAATTGGCCGTACAACGACAACTGAAGATGCAGAAGGAGAAACGGTTGAGCAAGATAGTACGAATAAAAAGTTCACACGCGCTCAATTGCTAGAGGTTTTAGCATCGCTAACAGGTGTTATTCAACAAACGCCACCGATGTTTTCAGCTGTTAAAGTAAATGGTAAACGTCTCTATGAATATGCTCGAAAAGGCGAAATTGTCGAAAGACCTACACGTCAGGTTACTATTTATGCATTAGAACTACTAGATGATGTAGAAATATATGAAGGGGAAGAAATTACATTCCCAGTACGTATAGCGTGTAGCAAAGGTACGTATATTCGAACACTAGCTGTGCAAATTGGAGCGGCACTTGGTTATCCAGCACATATGAAAGAGCTCGTACGCACAGCCTCAGGTACATTTACACAAGAGAATTGCTTTACGTTGGCACAAGTTGCTGAACTGATGGAAACTGAACAAATTGATACATGCATTTTACCCGTTGAGTATGCATTAACAGATTATCCATATATTGAGATTACTTCTGCGAACGAAAAAGAAATTTTCAATGGACAAGTGCTTCCCGCAGATGCATTATTAAAGATACATGATAAAATTGTTTTTGGAATCAGTGGAAAAGCATTTGCGGTTTATCAAGCCCATCCTACAAAGGAAGGGTTTATGAAGCCACATAAGATGTTTCCGACGATAGAGTAGGAGGATTTTTAGTATGGAGGTCATTCATTTAAAATACCCACACCAATTACAGCAACGAGAAAGCATGCAGCCATATTCATTGGCTCTTGGTTTTTTTGATGGTGTACATAGAGGGCATCAGGCAGTTATTAAGGCAGCGAAGGAGGAAGGAGACAAGCGTCAAATTCCAACGGCTGTTATGACATTCGATCCCCATCCTTCTTTAGTGCTTGGCGGACGTAACGAAAAAGTATTTTATATAACGTTATTACAGCAAAAATTGCAGCTTTTTGAAGAACAGGGTGTTGATACAGCATTTGTTGTACATTTCACATCTGATTTTGCAAAGCTTTCACCTGATGCATTTATTGATACATTTATTCGTGGGTTGAACATTCAACATGTTACAGCTGGCTTTGATTATTCTTTTGGTGCATTTGGTAAAGGTACAATGGAAGATATGCATGCATTGAGTAATGGAGATTATGGCGTAACGGTTGTTGAAAAGAAAACGGATGATATCGAAAAAATTAGCTCTACACGTATCCGTAAGCTTTTGCAAGAGGGAGATATGGAAGAAGCAAGATTGCTCCTAGGACGACCATTTGAAGTTACGGGTATCGTTGTACATGGTGATAAGCGAGGACGCACAATAGGTTTCCCAACTGCAAATGTCCAAGCGTTAGAGGGAACTTATATTCCAGCTAGCGGTGTATATGCGGTTCGAGTACTTGTACAAAATAACTGGTATGATGGTGTATGTAATGTAGGATATAAACCAACATTTAAAGATCCAAACGACAAACAATTATCCATCGAAGTCCATATATTAAACTTCGAAAAAAATATTTACGGTGAAGAAGTGCATGTCGCTTGGTATAAGCGTATAAGAAGTGAACGAAAATTCGATGGTATTGAAGCTTTAAAAGCACAAATCGAAAAAGATAAACAAGAAGCGATTGAATATTTTAAGGTTATTACCAAAAGTTAAAGCGTATACCATGAATATAAGTTGATTGGAGTGGAGGCTGGGCGACTCCTTGGGGATCAGCGATAGAGGAAGGAAGGCTAAAAGCATCACGTCCTGTGATAACGCCTTCGTGACCAACATCCTGTTGCCCCAAGCGGCTCATCGGACGCCCCCAGGAAGCTTTGCTCTGTGCGAAAGCGAAGCGACAGCAACAAAGGTTTTATCTGTGCGAAAGCGAAGCGACAGCAACAAAGGTTTTATCTGTGCGAAAGCGAAGCGACAGCAACAAAGGTTTTATCTGTGCGAAAGCGAAGCGACAGCAACAACAAAGCGCCCAGACGGAACGGAAATCAACCACACACGTTACGGTGTGTGCTATATTTTATCGAGTTAATGCACATTAAAACTACTTTAACATATGAATAGGATGACGTTAACGCTTGCTTGACCTATTGATTTATGGTAACATTCATAAGTGCATAATATGCTTAACCTTAGCTCGGTATATCGATGACTCCAACGTTTACTGTGCTAATGGGGATTAAAAATTATTTAGGAGGTCCATACAAATGGCTATTTCAAAACAACGTAAAAATGAACTTATTGCTGAGTTCCGTACTCACGAAAGTGACACTGGTTCTCCAGAAGTACAAGTTGCAGTATTAACAGAGGAAATTAACGCTCTAAACGCTCACTTACGTACACACAAAAAAGATTTCCACTCTGAGCGTGGTCTTCTTAAAATGGTAGGTCGTCGTCGTCACTTATTAAAATATCTTCGTGAAACTGACGTACAACGTTACCGTGAACTAATCACTCGTTTAGGCTTACGTCGCTAATTGTCATCGAAAAGCGGGATTAATCCCGCTTTTTCTTTATGTTTAATAAACTTTATTATTGAGAAAAAAAGCATATATGACATTAATTTTAAGCAAAAGAACACTGTTCCAATCAAATACAGAAATAAATCCTAAATAAATTGGCAATAACTGAATTTAAATGTATTATTATTTTTTCATGAAATATTTAGCATAGAACAAGCATTTTTGGTACACTTACTATTAGTACATACAGACGAAGTAAGTGTTTTTATAATAGAGAGGGGTTCATTGAATGAACGAAAAGAAAGTCTATTCCTATGAATGGGCTGGCCGTCCACTTGTAATCGAAGTTGGACAGTTAGCAAAACAAGCAAACGGGGCCGTATTAGTACGCTATGGTGATACATCTGTCCTTTCAACAGCAACAATGTCAAAATCACCGAAACCACTTGATTTCTTCCCATTAACAGTAAACTACGAAGAACGTTTATACGCAGCAGGTAAAATTCCTGGTGGCTTTATTAAACGTGAAGGACGTCCATCTGAAAAAGCAATATTAGCAAGCCGTTTAATTGACCGTCCAATTCGTCCGATGTTCCCAGACGGTTTCCGTAATGAAGTACAAGCTATTTCAATGGTTATGTCTAACGATCCGGATTGCACGTCTGAAATGGCTGCAATGGTTGGTTCATCATTAGCGTTAGCTATCTCGGATATTCCATTCGACGGACCGATTGCAGGTGTACAAGTTGGATATATTGACGGTAAATTTATTGTGAACCCAACAGTGGCACAATCTAATCAATCTACAGTCCATTTATCTGTAGCAGGTAACAAAGATGCTATCAACATGGTTGAAGCAGCTGCACTAGAAGTACCGGAAGAAGTAATGCTAGAAGCCATTATGTTCGGTCATGAAGAAATCAAAAAAATTATTGCTTTCCAAGAGCAAATTATTGCAGAAGTAGGGAAAGAAAAATTACCGATAACATTATTTGAAATTGATGAAGCGATTCAAGCAGATATAAAAACAGCTTGTGAGACTGACATGCATGATGCAATTCAAACTGCAGAAAAACATGCACGTGATGAGGCTATTCAAGAGGTAAAAGCCCGTGTTATTGCTTCTTATGAAGAGCAAGAAGCGGATGACGTAACAATGAAGCAAGTTTATACAATTCTAGATAAAATGGTTAAAGACGAAGTACGTCGTCAGATTACAGAAGATAAAGTTCGTCCAGATGGTCGTAAGTTAGACGAAATCCGTCCACTTTCTTCTGAAACAGGCATATTACAACGTACTCACGGTTCAGGATTATTTACGCGTGGCCAAACACAAGCCCTTTCTATTTGTACATTAGGTGCACTTGGTGATGTACAAATTATCGACGGTTTAGGTGTGGAAGAATCAAAACGCTTTATGCATCACTATAACTTCCCGCAATTCTCTGTAGGGGAAACTGGTCCAATTCGTGGACCAGGTCGTCGTGAAATTGGTCATGGTGCACTAGGAGAGCGTGCTCTTGATGCGGTTATCCCAGATGAATCAGTATTCCCATACACAATCCGTTGTGTATCAGAAGTACTTGAGTCGAACGGTTCTACATCGCAAGCTTCTATCTGTGCTTCAACGTTAGCAATGATGGATGCTGGTGTTCCATTAAAAGCACCTGTAGCAGGTATTGCAATGGGTCTTGTTAAAAAAGGCGAACATTACTCTATTTTAACTGATATTCAAGGTATGGAAGACCACCTTGGAGATATGGACTTTAAAGTGGCAGGTACAGCTAAAGGTGTAACAGCACTTCAAATGGACATTAAAATTGATGGTTTATCACGCAATATTTTAGAAGAAGCATTAACACAAGCTAAAATTGGTCGTATGCACATTTTAGAATCAATGCTTGCTACTCTTGCAGAACCACGTGAAAAATTATCTGCATTTGCACCGAAAATTGTAATCGTGAAAATTAATCCTGATAAAATTCGCGATGTCATCGGACCTGGTGGTAAACAAATTAACAAAATTATTGAAGAAACTGGCGTAAAAATTGATACTGAGCAAGATGGTACAATTTACATCTCTTCTGCAGATGAAGAAATGAACGCTCGTGCAAAACAAATTATCGAAGACATCGTACGTGAAGCAAAAGTTGGCGAGTATTACTTATCAACAGTTAAACGTATTGAAAAATTCGGTGCGTTCTGTGAAATATTCCCAGGGAAAGACGGCTTACTTCACATCTCTGAAATTCAAGAGGAACGTACAAAACAAGTTGAAGATGTCTTAAAACTTGGCGATCAATTACTTGTAAAAGTTATTGAGATTGACAAGCAAGGTCGTGTGAATTTATCTCGTAAAGTTGTTATCCAAGAGGAAAAAGAACGCGCTGAGCAAGATAAATAATAAATTGTAGAAAAGGCTGCGTATAATGCGCAGCCTTTTTTAAATAAAGTATAAGGAATTTGGTTCTATAATATTTGTGGGAAGCTTCACATGGTGCCTTACCCTTAGATGTAGAACCAGAGATATAATTGGGGGAGATTTTATGGTACAAGTACATACATGTCAGAATGGTGTGCGTATTGTGTCTGAGCAAATCGATCATGTAAGATCCGTTGCGCTAGGCATTTTTGTTAATGCAGGATCTCGTTATGAGCTACCTGAGGAAAATGGCCTTACACATTTTATAGAACATATGCTTTTTAAAGGGACAAAAACTCGAACAGCTCGCCAAATTGCTGAAGAATTTGACCGAATTGGTGGAGAGTTAAATGCCTTTACATCCAAGGAAAATACTTGTTATTATGCAAAGGTTTTAGACCATCATGCAGAGCTTGCAGTTACAATATTAGCGGATATGTTCTTTAATTCTACGTTCGCACAGGAAGAGTTAGAGAAGGAAAGACAAGTTGTACTAGAGGAAATATTAATGAGTGAAGACGCAGCTGATGACGATGTTCATGAAAAGCTATGGGGAGTCATGTATCCAAACGATGCACTCGGTCGTCCAATTCTAGGAACTGCGGCTACTTTACAAACATTTACAGCAGATGTGATACGTAACTATATGGCTAAACATTATGGTCCAGAATCAGTTGTTATTTCAATAGCGGGAAATATTTCTGCAAAGCTCATGCAAACAATTGAAGACTTATTTGGCCAATATCAGCCATCTCCACTTGCGGTTGAGCCTGTGCTTTCGAATCCTCCTTTTTATCCAGGAGAGATTTCAAAAACTCGTGATACGGAGCAAGCGCATTTAGCCATTTCTTATCCAGCAATTGGTGTAAAGGATCCGGATATGTATAGCTTTATTGCACTTAATAATATTATTGGTGGTAATATGAGTTCTCGTTTGTTCCAAGAAGTACGCGAAGAACGTGGTTTAGCATATTCAATATTTTCTTACCAATCTTGTTATGCCGATGTTGGAGCATTTACGATTTATGGAAGTACAAGTCGTCAGCAATTATCACAGCTTCAACATACAATTGATGCGACATTACTTGATATCGTAGCAGGTGGCGTGACAGAAGAAGAACTTATGAATGCGAAGGAACAGCTAAAGGGTAGTTTTGTACTCGGTCTAGAGGGGACAGGTGCTCGTATGAATCGCAACGGTACTAGTGAGTTAGTGCATCGTAAACATCGTTCAGTTGATGAAGTATTAGCGTCAATCGATGCCGTATCAATGGAATCAATCGATCGCTTAATAGCAAAAATTTTAAAAGCTGAGCCAGCCATTTCAATTATCGGCCCAGAAGCTTAAAATACAAGGAACACAAAACTATCGCTAAAGTTTGTGTTCCTTTTTAATTGAAAAGTCTTAATAGGAGGATCTCGATAGCTTTCGAGGTTCTTTTTTTTAGTTGAAAATGCTCATTATCAATTAGAGGTTGATATTCTCAATAAAGTTTGATAGTATAATTGATATTGAAAATCATTATCAATTAAATGGAGGCAAGTATTATTATGAAAAATTGGTTAGGTGTTGGGCTTCTGGCATTATCACTTACATTAGTTGGATGCTCACAACAAGAAAATGAGGAAAATAAGGAGACACAAAAAGACGGGACATCACAGCAACAGGAAATATCAGAATCAACTAAAGTACAAGTGGAGAAATTTGAGGATGGTGTAAATGAGGAGGCATTTCAAAAAGCATTAGCTAGTTTTCCAGCAACAGTTCCTGAAAAAATCGTTACTACATCGGTTCCTTTAACAGAGATGCTACATCTTCTTGATATTACACCTGTAGGCGTTCCAACATCGACAAATCCGATTCCGGCAGATTTTGATGCTATTACACGAGTTGGCTCACCTATGGCACCGGATTTGGAAATTATCTCAAGTTTACAAACGGACTTAGTAATTGGGGCTTCTTCTCTACAAAGTTCACTGGATCAAGCACTTCAGGGAATGAATTTACCAACAGCCTATCTACCGACAGATTCTTATGATGACTTGAAATTGAGCTTCAAGGTACTTGGTACATATTTTGGAAAAGAAGAAGAAATGAATAAAGTACTACAAAATATTGTTACAAAGGAAAAGGAACTTGAAACAAAAGCACAAGGAAAGAAACTTCCATCTGTCATGCTTGTTATCGGCACATCTGATTCCTTCATGGTTATGAATGAAAAGTCTTATCTAGGTAGTCTAGTTGAGCGTTTAGGCGCTGATAATATCGCTAAATCAGTATTAAAAGCAGAATCAACTTATTCAGCAATGAATCTAGAGGACATTGTTGTTGCTGATCCAGATATTGTTTTCGTATTAGCATCAGGCGATCATGGAGCAAACGAAGATAAATTCAAACAAGAGATTGAGAAAAATAGTGCGTGGAAACAACTCTCAGCTTATAAAAATGACAAGATTTACATGCTTGATTATAGTACGTTCGGTGTAACATCCATTTCTAATGTTGAGACAGCACTTACTACAATCGCAGATTATTTCTATAAATAACAATGAGGTAAACCTATGATTAGTACAAGAAGAAGTCGCATCATTATTATCGTAACTTTTGTGCTAACAATGTTAGCAGCTATCGTTGCGATAGGGCTAGGGAGTGTACATATTACAATCCCAGATATTTTAACAACAATTGTTAATGGTCGTGATAATGATAGCATGTATACTACAATTATTTGGGATATTCGTCTTCCACGTGTTTTACTAGCACTAATTTTAGGTGCTAATATTGCGATCTCCGGTGCATTATTGCAGGCAGTAATGGGAAATCCACTAGCTGATCCAGGGTTGACAGGTGTTACAAGCGGAGCAGCAGCATTTGTTTTAATCATTATATTAGCAAATCCAGAATTCACTCATCTTATCCCAGTCGCAGCCTTTATAGGTGGTTTAATTGCTGCAACCATAATTTATGCACTTGCCTGGCGACGAACAGGCATTACACCTATTACTATTATTTTGTCAGGAGTTGCAGTGAATGCACTGTGTGGTGGAGTTATTGGATTTTTATCGATTCTTTATAGTGATCGACTACCATCAACAGTGCAATGGATGAATGGTAGTTTAGCAGCCAAGGGAAATGCATCACTGCACATGATTTATTTATACGCAATAATAGGCTGGATCGTATCCATTTTTGCGATACGCAAGGCAAATATTATACGTTTAGGAGATCAAGTGGCAGTAAATTTAGGGGAAAATGTAACTCGTATTCGTATTATGTTATCTATTTTAGCAGTATTTTTAGCGGCTGTCTCGGTAGCCGCAGTCGGAATGATTGGCTTTATTGGTTTAATCGTACCGCATATGGCTCGAATGCTTGTAGGCTCAGATTATAAATATTTACTACCCATGAGTATGGCGATGGGCGCTATTGTGTTACTTATAGCTGATACGGGTGGAAGAACATTGTTTGCGCCACTCGATATTCCAGCGGGCATTCTAATGTCTGTCATTGGTGGGCCTTACTTCTTATATTTAATGCGAAAGAAGGTGTTTTAATGTTAAAGATTGAACAGCTATCTGTCCGCTATGAACAAAAAGAAGTTGTCCATAATTTTTCTTTTGAAGTTGCGAAAGGTGAGATCCTATCTATTATCGGACCCAATGGCTCTGGAAAATCTACTATTTTAAAGGCTATTGCACGTATGCAGCCTTATAATGAAGGAACTATTATCTTTGATGGCCAAAATATCCGTCGACTCTCGTCCAAAGACATAGCAAAAAAAATGTGCATGTTGAGTCAAAAAAATCAAGCTCCAACTGATATATCTGTCAAAAACCTAGTGGCATACGGTCGATATCCACATAAAAAGTGGTTTGAGCGTTTAAACGCAGAGGATGAGGCTATTATTGATTGGGCTCTTGAGAAAACACATCTCACACATTACAGAGAAAAGCCTATTGCAGCTTTATCGGGTGGTGAAGCACAGCGAGCTTGGATAGCAATGGCTTTAGCGCAGCGGCCACAAATTTTATTGTTGGATGAGCCAACGACATACTTAGATATAGCACACCAACATGAAGTTCTAGAATTAGTAAGAGAGCTTAATCATGAAATGAGTATGACGGTTGTGATGGTGCTCCATGATTTAAATCAAGCATCTAGCTATAGTGATAAAATCGTAGTTGTAAAGGATGGTCAACGCGCCCAAGTTGGCACGCCTGAAGAGGTAATGACCGAAAAGATGATTCAGCAAATATACAGAATGGAAGCAGAAATTCAATATGTATCATGGGATAGTGCTCCACGGATTCAATTAAAAAGTACTGTCAAGGCATGGGAGGAAATAGGATGCAAAAAGAAATTGATATTGAGCAAGTAAAGCAAGGCTATGAAACATTTATTCAAGGGAAAAAAAGCTGTGTGTTAAGTCTAGTGGATGGTGAAGGAAAACCTTTTAGTAGCACTACTCCATTTGTGCGTGTGAATGGTAAATTTTACGTCTATATTAGTCGTATCGCAGAGCATTTCCAACTCATGGAGCAGGCTCAACTTGTAGATTTACTTTGCGTGGCCGATGAGGCAGTAACACCAAATCCATTTGCAGCAGAACGAGCACGTTGGCAATGTAAACCAAAGCATTTAGGGAATGAAGGATATGAGGACGTATTTGCAGCCTTCAATAAATTGCATAATGCTAAAATGATGGAGCTGTTACGTACACTTGATTTCTCATTATTTGAACTCACGCCATTGGAGGGCCGCTATGTGGTAGGCTTCGGTAAGGCATTTACAATTGATATAGAGAATGATACTTTAGTCCATGTAGTAATTGATAAAAAATAGGTTGCCCTTTTTAGGCAACCATTTTTTTATTCTTTAAAAAACCTCTCTTGATAAATTTAATGTAAGGCTGAAGTAACTAATGATTATACTCATGATTGTAGGGATCAAAATAATTATCAAAAAATTTTCTGCTACTTGTGATAAATAGTAATGGATAGGGGCTTTGTAAAAGTAAAGCCTGTATTGTCGCTTTCCCTCCTAGAATTCTTTGCGTTGATATAATGCGGTTGAAATGAGAGAGGAGAGCCATAAGATTAAAAGTCCGGCAAAAGGAGCAAAAAACATATACTGTTTTAAGTTGGATAATGTTAATGTGATATCTGGTAAATACTCTTTTAAAAGATTAAATAAGATACTAGGTATGAAGCAAAGAGCAATAAGAAACATTCTTCCCTTTATAGAACCAAATTTAATGTAGATCGGTAATAATAGTGCTAGCATACAAAAGGCCAATGTCACAAGGAGATTAAATGTTAGAAAAAACTCTGCTGATGACCAGTTATTCGTAAAACGATGAATGATAAATACAATCGGTAGTGCGAGGATAAGTCCAAAAAGCATAAGAAGGACACTAAGTATATATTTACTAAGTATTATGTCCCCTTTTGAAATGGGCAAAGGATTTGCATATTTATCCCAGTTTCTTTGTTCATCATAAGTAAGAGCAGTTATAGCTTGAAAGGTCACGATAAATATAATAAGTGTAAAGAGTATTAAACTTTGTTGCATAAAAATTGATATAAATAGGAAGAAAATCAACAGGAAGGCCTGTGCTTTTATTTGACGCTGAATCGACATTAAATCTTTTAAGATAAGACCAGCCATAATCAAACACTCCCTTTCACATAAAATAGCATAATATCCTCTATAGAAGGCTTTTCAAGGGAAAATACCTCATTTACTTCATTTTTTAGAACTAAGGCTTCTATACCAAAGGCTCCATTACGTTTTCTTATAATGGCATGTTCTGGTATTGCACTTACTTCCTCTTTATTGCCTTTAAATATTCCGTACTCATAGAGCAATACGTCTTTACCTTCACTAAATAGAATTTCGCCGTTATGAATAAATGTAATATAGTCCGCAATCTTTTCTAAATCGCTTGTTATATGAGAAGAAAATAGAATGCTATGCGTTTCATCTTGCATAAACGTTAAAAATAAATCGAGAATTTCATCACGAATTATCGGATCTAGTCCACTCGTTGGTTCATCTAAAATTAAAAGTTTTGGATGATGCGACAATGCTATTGCTATGGAAAGCTTCATCCTCATTCCTCGAGATAATTCTTTAACCTTCTTCCTCTCCGGAACTTTAAATTGTGCTAATCGCTCAAAATAATAGCCTGAGTCCCACGTTTTAAAAACTTTTTTCATGATTTTGTCGAGTTGCGTCGCACTAAGTGTTTCAGGCACATGTAAATCGTCAAAAACCACACCGATGTCGTTTTTTATCGATAATTCATATTCGACAACATTCTTACCGAATAGCAAAATTTCGCCATATTCTTTTTTGAGTAAAATAAGTTAAAACCTCCGGACGCAATTATGCCGAGGCATAATTGATTTGTAGTAGACTTTCCAGCACCGTTTTCTCCTACAAAACCCATGACAGTCCCTTGAGGTACTGAAAAACTTACATCATTAAGAGAAAACCCTTCAAAGCTTTTCTGTAAATCATGAACTTCAATAGCATTCATTTAGTTGTCCTCCTCCAAAATTAATGAAAGTAACTCCTGTAATTCCTCTTTGGTCATTCCCGAAGTTTTGGCCGTTTTCACTGCTTTTTGCATATGTTCTTCAACTTGACGCAATAATTCCTCACGTAGAAAATCTTGGTTTCGTTCTGTAACAAAGCTTCCTTTCCCAGCTACCGTTTCGATAAATCCATCCCTCTCTAAATCAGCATAAGCACGTTTCGTTGTCATAACGCTGATTTTTAAATCCTTTGCAAGTGCACGAATAGATGGTAGTGCGTCGCCTGCCTGTAACTTATTGGCTAGTATCGCTTCCTTAAGCTGTACGGTTATTTGCTCATAAATGGGTTTATCACTGGCGTTGCTTAAATGGATATGCATAAATTTCTCACCTCTCACAACTGTATATGCACGCTATATACGGTTGTATTGATAAATGCAACATTTTCAAACTTTGGGTAAGGGTCACGAATTGCAAAAACTCGGCATATATTGGGGTAACGGTTCAAGGAGGGAGATGAGGCATGCTACTATCAGAGATGGTGGATAAAGAGTTAATTCAAATTGAGGGTGGCGTACATTTTGGTATATTGGCACATACAGAATGTCTATTAGATGTGCAAACAGGAAAAATTCATGGTTTTGAGATTATTAAAGATAAATTGCCATTCCAAAAAAAGAAAGTAAAAGTTAGTGAAATGATACCTTGGCATGAAATTATACTAATTGGAGAAGATCGGATTTTATTTAACAAAACAACGACGGTACAGTCAGAATTTTTACAGTGAGGTGAGCTTTTGGAAAATGAAAAATGGCTTGTTATCGGTGAGGACCTAAGGTTAAAGGAATTAGCTACAATGCTAAGAAGCCCATCGAGAACGGTATTTTATAAAAGAACATCAGTTTGGAATGAAGAGTTAAATAAGCTTGTTTTAGAATTCCAACCAAATAGAATTATTCTTCCCATTCTTCCACTAAAAATTGAAGTGGAACAGCTTTATGGGATATCCCAAGTTAAGTTTTATACAGGGCGTTTGACTATGCATTGGAAGCAATTGCTTGAGAAAAATGAAACAAATTGCTATTTACAACAAGAATCTTTTATTTGGCAAAACGCAAGATTAACGGCGGAGGGATTTATCGCGACGTTTTACGGACTCGAGCAAAAATGTATTTACGGACAAAACTTTACTATCGCAGGTTTTGGACGCACAGCCAAAATGCTCGCATCTTTACTCGTCAAGATGGGCGCTAATGTCCATATAGTTGCGCGTTCAGTTGTACAAGTGAGTGAAGCAAAGGCATATGGTTATAAAGCTACGAATTTAGATGACCGCCTATGGTCAATTAATGATGGGATTTTTATCAATACGATTCCAGCTAAATGGATTACAGAATCATTCCAAGATCATGTCCCAGCTGTCCTATATGATTTGGCTTCAGAGCCTGGATGTTTAGATATAGACACTGAGCAATTACAAACGTACGTACTATTGCCATCATTACCTGGGAAATACTTTGCACATGATGCAGCTACAATATTGTGCAAGGCAATAGAGGAGGAAGAAAATTGCTAACGGGTAAACGAATTGGTTTGGGTATTACAGCCTCTCACTGTACGTATGAGGATGTAGTACCTAAAATTCAAAACTTTATAGATGCAGGAGCAACAGTTATTCCAATAATTACACACTCCGTGTTACATGCGGCTACGCGTTTTGGTACCGGAGAAGAATGGATTGCAAAAATAGAGGAATTAACTGGGGAAAATGTTATTTCTTCTATTAAAGAGGCAGAACCATTCGGACCATCTAATCCATTGGATGCAATGGTTATAGCACCAATGACAGGTAATAGTATAAGTAAATTTGCTAATGCAGCAACAGATAGTCCGGTATTGATGGCTGCTAAGGCAACATTGCGAAACGGTTCCCCAGTAGTCCTAGGCATCTCAACAAATGATGCGCTTGGCTTAAATGGTATGAATATTATGAGACTGCTAAATGCTAAAAACATTTACTTTATTCCATTCGGGCAGGACTCACCACATTCCAAGCCAAATTCCTTGATTGCTGATTTTGATCAAATGGTAGCAACTGTACATGAAGCGATTACTGAGAAAAAGCAATTACAACCACTGTTTATACAATATTTCAAATAATTCGCGAATTACACACAATTTTCAGTATTTTTGTGATACAATAGCACACATTATGGAACATGTATTCAAGGAGAGATGACAGATGACAAAGCAGTTAACAGTTGCGGTTGTTGGAGCAACAGGGGCAGTAGGCACAAAAATGATGGAGCAACTAATCAAACGGAATTTTCCAATCGGAGATATAAAATTTTTAGCATCTGCACGTTCAGCAGGGAAACCAATCGAATTTAATGGTAAGTCATATACAATTGAAGAAGCGACACCTGAAGCTTTTGAAGGCGTCAATGTCGCTTTATTCTCAGCTGGTGGTTCGGTATCAGCGGTGCTGGCACCGGAAGCGGCAAAACGCGGTGCGGTAGTTATCGATAACACGAGCCATTTCCGTATGGATCCGGAAGTACCACTAGTTGTTCCAGAAGTAAATCGTGGCGATCTTGCTAAGCATAAAGGGATTATTGCGAATCCAAACTGCTCTACGATTCAAATGATGGCTGCACTTGAACCAATTCGTAATGCATATGGCTTAACAAAAATTATTGTATCGACATATCAAGCAGTTTCAGGTGCAGGTATTTCGGCTATTCAAGAATTAAAGGCACAAAGTGAAAACTGGGATGCAGGTAAGGATGTAGAAGCAAATATTTTACCTTCTGGTAGCGACAAACGTCATTATCCAATCGCTCGTAATGTCATTCCACAAATTGATAAATTTACAGACAATGGCTTTACATACGAAGAAATGAAAATGATTAATGAAACGAAGAAAATCATGCATGCACCAGAGCTAAACGTAGCAGCAACTTGTGTTCGCGTGCCAGTCGTTTCAGGACACTCTGAATCTGTTTATATTGAAGTAGAAAAAGAAGCAACAGTACAGGAGATTTTTGAAGTATTACGCAGTGCACCAGGTGTAGTATTGCAAGATGATATCACAACACAAACTTACCCAATGCCTATCTATGCAGAAGGGGAAGATGCTACTTATGTAGGACGTATCCGTCAAGATTTAGACAATAAAAAAGGATTCCACCTATGGATCGTTTCTGACAATCTTTTAAAAGGCGCTGCATTAAACTCTATTCAAATTGCAGAAGCAATGCTGGAGGATAACTTACTATAAGAGGGGTGTAAGGATGAATTTAGGTCGAATTGGAACGGCGATGATTACGCCGTTCAATGAAGATGGCACGATTAATTATCCAGAACTAGAACGTATTATTAATTATTTGATTGATAATGGTACAGATTGTATTGTCGCATGTGGCACAACCTCTGAAAACCCAACTATGTCCACAGAAGAAAAAATTGAAGTTGTGCGCTTTACAGTAGAAAAAGTAGCAGGTCGTGTACCTGTAATTGCAGGTACAGGGGATAACGAAACTGCTTACTCTATTGCAATGACGCACAAGGCTGAAGAAAATGGTGCAGATGGTATCATGCTTGTAGCACCATATTATAATAAGCCAAATCAACGCGGTATTTTTGCGCATTTTGAAACAATTGCAAAAGAAACAAGTTTACCTGTCATGCTTTATAACGTGCCAGGACGTACAGGCGTCAATGTTGCCTATGAAACTTCCGTTGCTTTAAGTAAAATTCCCAATATTTCATGGATTAAAGAAGCGAGTGGCAATTTAGATCAAATGGGCGATATTATCGAGAATGTTGATTCAGAAGATGATTTCTTTGTGTACAGTGGGGATGATGGTTTAACGCTTCCACTACTAGCAATCGGCGGAGCAGGAATTATTTCAGTTGCTGCTCATGTTGTTGGAAATGATATGCAATTAATGATAAAAGCGTTTGAAGAAGGAAATCACGAGCTAGCAGCCAAAATTCACCGAGCATTATTACCACTTGTACGTGCGCTGTTCGCACAGCCAAACCCATCGCCTGTAAAATACGCGATGACCAAATTAGGATTTGATACACTTAATGTTCGTCTGCCAATGATGGAAATGACAGATGAAGAAAAAGCAAACTTTGACCGAATTTGGGATACGTATCAAGAAAAAGCGAAAAGCTTTAGGAAAATAAGTACCTTTAGTTAAATCCTCAGACCGTAAACAAACGTGAGAAATTTTAGTTTGTTTACGGTCTTTTTTCTTTTGTGAAAAATATAGAAGAATTAGACCGTTGCTCTGGAGGGAGCCCCCCCGCTCGGGTAGGATGAGGAACTGATCAGGTAAGGCGGAAATCCGCTCGGGTAGGATGAGGAACTGATCAGGTAAGGAAGAAATCCGCACAGGTAGGATGGGAAATGCTCAGGTAAGACAGTATCCACTCATGGGCTAGGACAACCTTACAGTGAATGGCTTTAAAACGGCGATATACCTCATCCCCAAAAAGCTACGTCGCTAAATAAAAGGTAAAAATTAGACCTTTTACAATGCTACATACTCAACCCTCTTTCCATCTATTAGTAATAAAATTAGCAATAAATTTCTGTTTCCATCATGAAAGTTGTATTTTTAATTTGTGCAAAAGCTTTGCAAACCGTATAATAAATCTTAAGTGGTTGCTGTTCGGGATATTTTTTAGGAGGAAATAAATTGACAAAAAAGAAGAATGAATTAATTCGCATCATCCCACTAGGTGGCGTAAGCGAAATTGGAAAAGCAATGTACGTAGTAGAAATTGACGAAGAGCTATTTGTAGTGGATAGCGGTTTGATGTTCCCAGAAGACGAAATGCTGGGCATTGATATCGTAATTCCGGATATTACGTATTTAGAAGAAAATAAAGAACGTGTGAAAGGGATTTTCTTAACACATGGTCATGAAGATGCAATTGGCTCGATTGCCTATGTATTACAAAAAGTGAAAGCGCCAGTGTACGGATCAAAATTAACAATTGCACTTGCGAAGGAACATTTAAAGGAATTGCCTGCACCACATCAGGTGAAATTCTTTGAGGTTACGAATCGTAGCCGTATGAATTTTAACTCAACGTATGTGACATTCTTCCATACAACACATAGTATTCCCGATTCGTTAGGGGTAGTGTTCCATACATCTGAAGGAGCAATTGTTCATACAGGTGAGTTTAAATTCGATCAATCAGCGACAGGTAAATTTAAGCCTGATTTAGCAAAAATGGCTCAGTTAGGTGAAGAAGGCGTATTTATTCTGTTATCTGAGTCGAGTGAGGCTGAGCGACCAGGTTATACGACATCTGAGATTGTGATTGAAGAGCAATTATCAAAAACATTCCATTCAGCACCAGGTCGTATTTTAGTTGCTGTTTATGCATCGAATTTTATTCGTATTCAACAAGTATTTACACAAGCTCAAAAGTCGTTCCGTAAAGTAGCTATCGTAGGAAAACCTTTAGAAAAAGCTGTGGATTTAGGTGTACAGCTAGGTTACTTAACGGTTGAGGAAGATACAATTATCCCTATCTCAGAAATGCAAAAGTATCAAGATGATGAGATTATTATTATTGCTACAGGTAATAAAGGGGAACCACTTGATGCATTAGAAAAAGTTGTTCGCAAACATCATCGAGACATTAAAATAAAGCAAGATGATACAGTATTAATTACTTTTACTCCGTCTCCAAGTATGGAAGTACAGATGGCTAATACGATGAATTCTATCGCAAAAGCAGGTGCTGAAATTCTAACATCTAGCAAAAATGTACATGTGTCGGGTCACGGTAGCCAAGAGGATTTAAAATTAATGCTAAACTTAATGCAACCGAAGTACTTTATCCCTGTGCAAGGTGAGTACCGTATGCTTATTGCTCACTCTAAGCTTGCTCAACAACTAGGTATGCAAAAGTCACAAATTTTTATCGCCGATAAAGGGGATATTGTAGAATATAAAAATGGTAAAATGCGAATGAGTGGCCGTGTACAAGCTGGTAATGTATTAATAGACGGTATTGGTGTTGGCGATGTAGGTAACATCGTACTTCGCGATCGTAAGTTATTATCGCAGGATGGTATTTTCATTGTTGTAGTAACGTTAAACCGTGCTCAAAAGAAAATTGCATCTGGTCCAGAAATTTTATCGCGTGGTTTCGTATATGTACGCGAATCAGAAGAATTAATGGTAGAAGCTTCTGAGATTGCTAAAAATGTTATTGAAAAATACGTTGGTAAAGATACATTTGAATGGACAAACATTAAACAAGAAATTCGAGATACACTGAATACGTATTTATTCCAAAAAACGAAGCGCCGCCCAATGATTATCCCAATCATTATGGAATATTAAAAGTGAAAGATCATCGTTGAACGAAAAAGGATTTTCTAACCGAATGTAAACGGTGGAAAATCCTTTTTTTGGCTCAATCCAGAAAGTTAGAGATGACACTTATTGTGATATACGCCGTGTGTAGGCTCATCACCAAAAGTTGTGGATGTCATTTGGTAAAACAGATGCCATGTATAATAAGTTGATTGGAGTGGAGGCTGGGCGACTCCTTGGGGATTAGCGATAGAGGAACGAAGGCTAAAATCATCACGTCCTGTGATAACGCCTTCGTGACCAACATCCTGTTGGCCCAAGCGGCTCATCGGACGCCCCCAGGAAAGCGCACAGCCGGAACGGAAATCAACCACATGTTATAGTGAAGATTCTTTTTTTGAAATAATCAAGTTCTACATGTTATTATTCGCTACATATAAAGAAGGACTACAAAAGAAGGTGAAATAGATGGCGACTAGTAAAAAAAGAAAAGTCACGAAAGCAAAAACGACTACAGCAAAAAAAGAAATGCATCCGCTTATGTATGAAATTTTAGGTCTTATCTTAATTGCATTAGCGGTTATTATGATTTTTGAATATGGCATGATCGGACGTATTCTACAAACAATAGCAATGTTTTTTTTAGGGAATTTACATTTTGCTGTGCCATGTATGCTTGTATTTGTTGCGCTGTTACTAATGATTGGGCGGAAAAAAGTAAGTATATATGATCGACTAATATTAGGTATGCTCCTCATTGTTATGAGTTTAACAATTTTTAGTCACGGTATTCTTTTTGAACAATTATCAAAATCTGGAGGTTTATTATCAGACTCTGTGTTACGTGAATCTTGGCGAATTTTAATTAGTTCAGAGGGAATTATCCATCGAAGTAACGCACTTGGCGGAGGTATGATTGGTGCACTATTATTCAGTGCTCTACATGTATTATTTGAGGCAACAGGTGCGAAGGTCGTTGCATGGGTTATTTTCTTTATCGGGTTAATTTTAGTTACAGGAAAGGCGCTTGTTCCATATTTAGCGGAAAAAATGCCCGCCCTTTTTGGTAAATGGCAAAAGAAACATCGTGAAAAGAAAAAAAGTATGCCCAAAAAAGCTATTAATCGCCGTTCAAAAGTAGAAAGCAAGGATGAAATTGCGGCTGTCGATCAGGCGCCCGAGGTACAAGAGGAAGAGGAAATTTCTCATGAACCAATCATCTCTGCCTTTACTCAAAATGTGTCTCATGAACGAGAAGAATTTGCAACTGCTGAAAATGAAAATATTGAACATGGAGAAATAGTTGATGATGTCCATATCGAAGGGGCAGATGCTGTGGAAAATGCAGATTATCAATTGCCGTCTTATAGTCTTTTACAATTACCGCCGCAGCACGACCAAAGCGGTGAATATTCTGTCATTCAGGCAAATGCGAAAAAGCTTGAGCAAACTTTGCAAAGCTTTGGCGTAAAGGCAAAAGTAACGCAGGTTCATTTAGGTCCAGCTGTAACGAAATACGAAATATTACCAGATATAGGTGTGAAAGTGAGTAAAATTGTAAACTTACAGGATGATCTTGCATTAGCACTTGCTGCAAAAGATATTCGTATGGAAGCACCTATTCCCGGGAAGTCTGCGATTGGCATTGAAGTACCAAATAGTGAGGTAGCAATTGTTACACTTCGGGAAGTGTTAGAGTCTAAAGATGGTGCAAAGCCAGAAGCATTATTACAAGTCGCATTTGGTCGTGATATTACTGGACAAGCAGTACTCGCCGAGCTAAATAGAATGCCACATTTACTTGTTGCAGGTTCAACGGGTAGTGGGAAAAGTGTGTGTATAAATGGCATTGTCGTATCAATACTTATGCGTACAAAACCACATGAAGTAAAACTAATGATGATTGACCCGAAAATGGTGGAATTAAATGTTTATAACGGAATTCCTCATCTACTGGCACCAGTTGTCACAGACGCACGAAAAGCATCACAGGCACTAAAGAAAGTAGTATCAGAAATGGAACGTCGCTACGATTTATTTTCTCATACAGGAACACGTAATATCGAGGGCTACAACAACCATGTACAAAAGGTAAATGATCAAACCGATGAAAAACATCCAAAATTACCGTATATAGTCGTGATTGTAGATGAGTTAGCGGACTTAATGATGGTTGCCTCTAGTGATGTAGAGGATTCTATTACACGTTTAGCACAAATGGCACGTGCAGCAGGGATTCATTTAATAATTGCAACCCAACGACCAAGTGTAGATGTATTGACAGGTGTTATTAAAGCGAATATTCCTTCGCGCATTGCCTTTGCGGTGTCGTCAGCAATCGATTCTAGAACGATATTAGATATGGGTGGAGCAGAACGTTTACTCGGTCGAGGAGATATGCTGTTTTTACCTGCCGGTGCATCTAAACCAAAACGTGTGCAAGGTGCATTTTTATCAGATCAAGAAGTTGAGTCTATTGTTAACTTTGTTATAGAACAGCAAAAAGCGCAATATCAGGAGGAAATGATACCGTCTGAAGAAGAGACAATTTTAGAGGAAACAGACGAATTATTTGATGAGGCTGTGCAGTTAGTTGTGAGTATGCAGACGGCCTCAGTTTCGATGTTGCAACGCCGCTTCCGTATCGGCTATTCGAGAGCTGCTCGTATTGTCGATCAAATGGAACAACGCGGTATTGTTGGGCCCCCGGAGGGTAGTAAACCTCGACAAGTGCTCATTCATCAATACGAAAATTAGTGCTAATACCACGACAAAAAGTTGAATAATATTGTGTACATCAAGTAGGCCTAAATTCGTTTCAAAATTTGAACGTAATTAGGCAAAGGTGCAATTGCTTTCAATCTATAAAAATGTTATATTAATGAACGATTAGTAGGAATGTTGTACATCAGATGTCTGATCTCTGATTTTGGTGGTGATATATGTGACTATTAAAGCAGATCATCGTCATCTCTATCTTCAAGTAATTGATCGTTTAAAGTCTGACATTGAAAAAGGCATTTTTAAAGAAAATGAAAAATTGCCTTCAGAGTTTGAATTATCGAAATCACTAGGAGTCAGTCGAGCAACTCTTAGAGAAGCGCTACGACTGTTGGAAGAGGAAAATGTTATTGTACGTCGACATGGGGTGGGGACATTTGTAAACCCTAAACCGTTGTTTACATCCGGTATCGAGCATTTATCGAGCATTTCTTCTATGATCGAGGCAGCAGGTATGGAACCCGGTTCCCGCTTTTTAAAAGCGACGGAAAGCATACCTTCTGAGGAAGATTTAAAACGCTTCCAATGTGATGACGAAGATAAGATACTCACAATTGAACGTGTCAGAACAGCGGATGGCGAGCCGGTAGTATACTGCATAGACAGGTTACCAGCAAGCTTTCTGCCAACTGACTTTGTAGAAAAAAAAGAAGTTTCACTTTTTTCTGCACTTGAACAATCTGGTAAAGTTCATGTTGCCTATGCCGTTACATATATTGATCCAATCGGGTATCATGAGCAAGCTTCACCGATTTTAAATTGCGGACGTGAAACAGCTCTTTTAGTATTAAAGCAGTTGCATTACGATGATCATGATCAAGTAGTGCTGTATTCAAAAAATTATTTCCGAGCTGATAAATTCAGCTTCCATGTAGTTCGTAAACGGGTGTAGAACATTTCTAAATATTTATATTTTCCTGCTAATTACAATACCTTTGGGGGGTTATCGAAATGAAAAAACGTAAATTTGGCTTAGTATTATCATCAGTATTAGCTGCAAGTGCAATCTTAGGTGCATGTGGTACGAAAGACGAAGAAAAACCTGCAAAAGAAAATGAAACATCATCTGGCGAAAGCAACAAAGAAAAAGCATTCTCAGTAGCGATGGTTACTGATGTAGGTGGCGTTGATGATAAATCTTTCAACCAATCTGCTTGGGAAGGTGTTCAAGCTTACGGTAAAGAACATAGCCTAGAAAAAGGTGATGGCGGTTTCGACTACTTACAATCAAAAACAGACGCAGACTATGAAACAAACCTAAACAACTTATTACGTCGTAACTTCGATTTAGTATATGGAATCGGTTTCATGATGGCTGACGCAGTTGATGCTGTTGCTTCTGAAAACCCAGAAAAACATTTTGCATTAATCGACGCTGAAGTAAAAGCAGACAACGTTGTTAACGTTCTTTTCAAAGAGCAAGAAGGCGCATTCTTAGCTGGCGTAGCTGCTGCAAAAATGTCTAAATCAGGTAAAATTGGTTTCGTAGGTGGCGTAGATATTCCAGTTATCAACCGCTTCGAAGCTGGATTCTTTGAAGGTGCAAAAGCTGTAAATCCAGATATCGAAATCCAATCAAAATATACTGGTGCATTCGATAAAGCGGATCTTGGTAAAATCACTGCAAACAGCATGTACTCTTCTGGTGTAGATGTAATCTTCCACGCTGCTGGTGCAACTGGTAATGGTGTATTCTCTGAAGCAAAAGAACGTAAGAAAAAAGACCCTAAAGCAAATGTATGGGTAATTGGTGTAGACGCTGACCAATACGAAGAAGGTAAAGTGGACGATAAAACAAATGTAACTTTAACTTCTATGTTAAAAGGTGTTAACAAAGCAGTTATAGATATTTCAAATAAAGCGAAAAACGGTGAATTCCCAGGTGGTAAAACGCTTACTTATGGTTTAGCTGAAGACGGCGTTAAACTTGCAGATTCTCGTGGTTCAATCCCAGAAGACGTACAAAAGGTTATTGATGAATATAAAGAAAAAATTGCTAAAGGTGAAATTAAAGTTCCAGAAAAAGTGAAAAAATAATTCATCTTTTGATCATCATAAGGGACTTTTAGAAGGCCCTTATGATGATTTTTCAATCTATCGTTATATTTTGACTATTTGTAATATTCTATTTGGCTATATTTATCATTACCATAGAGGTAGTAATATTATATGAATTTATTGCAAGAATAGTAATGATGGTATCAAGTTAATAGAAGAAAGGTTTCTAACGATGACCTTTCCTGTATTAATTTATCTTCATGCAGCAAATATTTAACTTCTTTACACCCGCTGAAAGAAGTTAAAGCCTCCGGCGGAATCAATTATGCCGGGGCATAATTGATTATCTACCTCTATTGGTTCGACAGATATAAGTGGATTTTTTTGGGTATAGAATGCCCGATGAGAGAAGATGGAAGTTCTAGCTAAGTCATTGTTGCGATGTAAAACTATTGAGCTAACAGTGAATATGGCTAATTTATAGATTAGTATAATCAAAAACTGGGCGTATTGTTTATCTGTAGCGACATTACGTCAAGTCGAAAGTGATAAAAGTGCCTATTAAGGGAGTGACAATATTGGAATACGTGATTGAAATGCTAGGAATCCGGAAAGAATTCGGTAATTTCGTGGCGAATAATAACATCACCCTCCAACTGAAAAAAGGCGAAATCCATGCATTACTAGGTGAAAATGGTGCAGGTAAATCGACTTTAATGAACGTCCTTTTTGGTTTGTATCAACCAGAGGGTGGCGAAATTCGAGTTCGTGGGAAGGCTGTTAAAATTACAAACCCAAATGTGGCCAATGATTTAGGGATTGGTATGGTCCATCAACACTTTATGTTAGTGGAAAATTTCACAGTGACGGAGAACATTATTTTAGGTTCTGAACCTACAAAAATGGGGATTGTAAACATTAAAGATGCGGCGAAGAAAGTACAAGCACTTTCTGAAAAATATGGTTTAGATGTTGATCCATATGCCAAAATCGAAGATATTACTGTGGGGATGCAACAGCGTGTTGAAATTTTAAAAACACTATACCGTGGTGCAGAAATTTTAATATTTGACGAACCTACGGCATCTTTAACACCACAGGAGATTACAGAGCTTATTCAAATAATGCGTCGCTTAATTGCAGAGGGCAAATCTATTATTTTAATTACCCATAAACTAAAAGAAATTATGGAAGTCTCTGACCGTGTGACAATTATTCGAAAAGGTGAAGGAATTGGAACAGTTATAACTACTGAAACAAATCCTGACCAATTAGCTGAAATGATGGTAGGACGTCAAGTCGAATTTAAAACAGAAAAAACAGAAGCTAAACCAACTGATGAAGTACTTTCAATCGACAATTTGGTTGTTACAGACTACCGTAATATCGATAAAGTAAAAGGCCTGAACTTAAATGTACGCAAAGGTGAAATTGTTGGTATTGCAGGTATCGATGGTAACGGACAATCTGAGTTAATCGAAGCCATAACTGGTCTACGTAAAATAAAGAGTGGTACTGTTAAATTAAATGGCAAAGATATTACAAATATGAAGCCTCGAAAAATTACTGAGGAAGGCGTTGGACATATTCCACAAGATCGCCATAAGCATGGTTTAGTATTAGATTTCCCAATAGGTCATAATATCGCACTACAAACATATTATCAGTCTCCAATCGCTAAGGGCTTTGTCATGGACTACAAGAAAGTGTCTGAAAAAGCACGCCAAATCATTGAAGAATATGATGTGCGTACGGGTAATGGTGAAATGACGCCAGCACGTGCCCTTTCAGGTGGTAACCAGCAAAAAGCAATTATCGGCCGTGAAATTGATCGTAATCCAGATTTATTGATTGCAGCTTTACCAACACGTGGTCTTGACGTAGGTGCTATTGAATTTATTCACTCTCGCCTTATCGAGCAACGTGATAAAGGAAAAGCAGTACTGTTAATTTCATTTGAATTAGATGAAGTCATGAATGTTTCGGACCGTATCGCAGTTATTTATGATGGTCAAATTGTGGATGAGTTAAATCCAAAAGAAACAACAGAACAAGAGCTTGGTCTATTAATGGCAGGACAAAGTAGTAAAAATAAAAAGAATGATGCGAAGGAGGGGAACGACTAATGTCAAATCGTGTCATTAATATACTCGTTCCTATCATCTCTATCATTATCGGTTTAATTGTTGGTGCTATCGTAATGGCAGTCAGCGGCTATGACCCAGTACTAGGTTATAGCGCCCTTTGGACAGGTATTTTTGGAGATTCATATTCAATTGGGAACACAATCCGTCAAATAACACCGTACCTATTGGCAGGTCTTGCAGTAGCGTTTGCCTTCCGTACAGGTTTATTCAACATTGGTGTTGAAGGTCAGCTAATTTTAGGTTGGCTAGCAGCAGCTTGGGTAGGATATGCATTTGACCTACCTAAAATTATTCACTTACCATTAGCATTACTTGCGGCAGCTGCTGCAGGTGCATTTTGGGCCTTTATTGCAGGTTTCTTAAAAGCGAAATTTAAAGTTCACGAAGTTATTGCGACAATTATGTTAAACTACACTGCGCTTTATATTGCAAATGCAGTGATTAAAAAATTGTCTGATGGTAGCTTTAAAACAGAACGTATTCATGAATCAGCTTCTTTACGTTCTCCGTTTTTAAGAGAGCTTACAGACAATTCAAGTCTTCACTATGGGATCATAGTTGCACTGTTAATGGTAGTATTTATGTGGTTCATTTTAGAAAAAACAACACGTGGATATGAGCTGAAAGCGGTAGGCTTTAATAAGCATGCTGCAGACTATGCTGGTATGAACGTTAACAAGAACATTATTTTAGCTATGACGATTTCAGGTATGTTCGCTGGTCTTGGTGGTGCTATGGAGGCACTAGGTACTTTCGGAAACGCTTCTATTAAACCAGGCTTTACTGGTATTGGTTTCGATGGTATTGCTGTTGCCTTACTTGGTGCTAACACGCCACTAGGGGTTGTATTTGGGGCTTCATTATTCGGCTCACTTAAATACGGTGCGTTAAATATGCCGAATGCTGCGGGTATTCCAGAGGAAATCGTGTCTATTATTATTGCGTTAATTATTTTCTTTGTAGCATCAGGCTATATTATTCGAGTAGGTTTACAAAAGTTAAGCAAGAAAAAGGAGGGACAATAACATGAGCTTTTTAGAAATGTTATATTTCATCATCCCTTCGGCAATTCTTTATGCAACACCATTAATCTTTACGGCAATCGGTGGTGTATTCTCTGAACGTTCAGGTGTAGTAAACATCGGACTTGAAGGTTTAATGATTGTTGGTGCATTTGTTGGTATTTATGTCAATTTAGAATATGCTTCAACATTCGGTGCAGCAACAATTTGGGTAGCAATGCTAGCAGCTATGATTATTGGGGGAATCTTCTCTCTATTCCATGCAGTTGCTTCAATTTCTTTCCGTGCCGATCAAACAGTATCAGGGGTTGCCATCAATTTACTAGGTTTGGCTGTATCCGTATTCATGGTAAAAATGATTTATGATAAAGGTCAAACGGATACGATTACTCATTCAATAGATCGTTTCGCTATTCCTTATTTAGAAAAAATACCGTTCTTCGGTCCATTATTATTCCAAAACGTCTACAGCACATCGATATTAGCGTTTGCAGTAGCTATTGGGGCATGGTTTATCATTTATAAAACACCGTTTGGTTTACGCTTACGAGCTGTTGGTGAACATCCAATGGCTGCAGATACAATGGGGGTAAACGTTAATAAAATGCGTTATATTGCTGTTGTCATCTCTGGGGCATTAGGCGGTCTTGGTGGTGCAGTATACGCGCAAACAATTACACATGATTTCTCACATGCAACAATTGCTGGTCAAGGCTTTATGGCCATTGCTGCAATGATTTTCGGTAAATGGCATCCAATTGGTGCTTTAGGTGCAGCATTATTCTTCGGATTAGCACAAACGTTAAGTATTGCAGGAAACCAAATTCCTTACATTGAAAATGTTCCTGCTGTGTATTTACAAATTTTACCGTACGTTTTAACGATTTTTGCATTAGCAGGATTTATCGGTAAAGCAAATGCACCGAAAGCTAGTGGTCAACCTTATATCAAGGGTAAACGCTAAAAAACTGACAATTATTTATACTAAAGACTGGGCGAAAATGCTCAGTCTTTTTCCTTGTACATATCTTGAGTGTTTGGGAAAATAATGGTTGGAGGTTGAACGTTATTTGCTAGTATGAACAGGTTCATCAATCAACCAAAAGCAATTTCACACATATCATATACATACTTTGGATTCTTTTTGCAATTATAGACAATAGACATGTATAGTATGTGTAGTACTTTGTTATATTAAGAAAGATAAGGAGGGTTCTATATATGTTTAAAACAATACCTTTTGCAAAAGGTGTAAATTTGCATATCCGACAAACGACCCAATTTAAAACCGTAAATTTTTCAATTAAATGGAGAAGAGCTTTAACGGCGACAAATGCGTCTGAACGTACAGTGTTAACAAATGTATTGCAACACAGTAATGCTAAATATAAGACAACAGCTGCATTCCGTAGTTTCTTGGATGACTTGTATGGCACAGTGTTATATTTTGACACATCTAAACGTGGTAATGAACATACAGTACTGATGAATGTAGAAGCCGTTAATGATCATTATTTGGCAAATACAAGTGTTTTAAACGAAGTACTTAATTTATTGCACACAGCAATATTTGAACCGAATTTAGAAAATGGTGTATTTAAAGAATCTATTGTGGAACGTGAAAAGAAAACGGTCATTCAGCGTATTGAGTCTATTTTTGACGATAAATCTCGTTTTGCGCAGCAACGCATTCAACAAATTTTACGTCCAAATGAACCAGCCTCTATTTCTGCTAACGGAACTGTCGAGGACATTCAAAAAATTACCCCTACTTCATTGTTTGAAGCATATCAATCCATGCTTGCTAACGATAAAATAGACATTTATGTCGCGGGTGATATTAATGAAGACGAAATCGTAGCGAAACTAAAAGAAGCGCTACCATTTAATGATCGTACACCTGAAGAAATTCCTACTGTGCTTCCACAACAGCATCCACAAAATGATTATGTACGTGAACAACAAGAAATGAAGCAAGGTAAGATGCATATCGGCTTTAGTACACCAGTACGATTTGGTGACTCTGATTTCGCCAAGATGCAAATCTTTAACGGCGTGTTCGGGGGCTATCCTCATGCCAAATTATTTATGAATGTTCGTGAAAAGGAAAGTTTAGCCTACTATGCGTCAAGCTCATATGCATCACATTATGGTTTAGTCTTTGTTGTGTCAGGAATAGAACCAAAGAATGAAGAAAAAGCGCTATCGCTTATTAAGGAACAACTTGCCGTTATGCAAGCGGGCGATATTACAGATTTGGAAATAGAACAAACAAAGGC
The DNA here is from genome assembly GCF_001183605.1 of Lysinibacillus xylanilyticus. Classification (GTDB taxonomy): domain Bacteria; phylum Bacillota; class Bacilli; order Bacillales_A; family Planococcaceae; genus Lysinibacillus; species Lysinibacillus xylanilyticus. Next base: position 787,168 of record NZ_LFXJ01000010.1, read on the forward strand.
AATGCTGACAAATCAGCTAAAAGAAGCATTAGATTCTGCCCGTGGACAAATAGAAATTTTTGACCAATATAAAGATTTACCTGAGGAGTTCTCTGTTGATGCTTGGGCAAATAAATGGAAAGCTGTGACAAAGCAAAATATTGTTGAAATGGCGAAGCAAGTACAGCTAGAAGCGGTCTATTTCTTATGTGGAAAGGAGCAAGCCGCACAATGAAAACAATTGAATTCAAACAATTAGATGAAACATTGTACTATGAAAAATTAGAAAATGGCTTAGATGTCTATATTTTACCGAAAAAAGGCTTTTCCAAAACATTTGTGACGTTCACTACAAAATACGGTTCTGTTGATCGTACATTTGTGCCAACTGGTGGAACTGAAAGTATTACAGTACCAGATGGCATTGCCCACTTCTTAGAGCATAAAATGTTTGAAAAAGAAGATGGAGATGTCTTCCAAAAGTTTAGTGAATTCGGCGCTTCAGCCAATGCCTTTACATCATTTACACGTACAGCGTATTTATTTTCTTCGACGAACAATATTTATAACAGCACAGAAACATTATTAAATTTCGTTCAAGAGCCTTACTTTACAGAAGCAACAGTTAATAAAGAAAAGGGCATTATTGGTCAGGAAATTACGATGTACGACGATCAGCCAGATTGGCGCCTATATTTTGGTACAATCGAAAATATGTATCATAATCACCCAGTAAAAATTGATATCGCTGGGACAATAGAGTCGATTGATGGCATTACTGCGGATCATTTATATACGTGTTACAACACATTTTATCATCCGTCCAATATGTTATTGTTTGTCATTGGTGCAGTAGACCCTAATGAAATGATGACGTTTATTCGTGACAATCAAGACAAAAAAGAATTCTCTGAGCCAACACCAATTCAACGTTTCTTCGATCAAGAACCGACAGAGGTTGCTGTTAAAGAACGTGAGTTGCATATGGATGTACAAAAGCCTAAGGTCTATGTCGGCTTAAAAGCAAAAGAAACAAATCTTTCTGGTCGTGACATGTTAAAGCATGAGCTGTCTGTTCAAATTGCACTGGAACTTATTTTTGGACGTACATCTAAATTTTATGAGAGCGTCTATGATGATGGCTTAATTGATGAAACATATGCATTTGATTTCACGTTAGAAAATGGCTTTGGATTTGCTATGATTGGCTCAGATACTACAGAACCAGCTGCATTAGAAAAAGCTATTAAGGATGAATTAACGAAGTATGATGGAGATGCACAATTTGAAAGTGCCGATTTAGAACGAGTAAAACGTAAAAAAATAGGTTTCTTCCTACGTGCACTGAACTCTATTGAATTTATCGCAAACCAATTTACACGTTATTCGTTTAATGATATGAATTTGTTCGATGTTGTGCCTGTACTAGAAGAACTAACGATTGAAGATTTGAAAAAAGCATTTGCTTCAGTTCAAGGTGAATCTCAACAAACTGTCTTTAAAATTTTACCTACAGAGAAGGGCGTACAGTGAAAAAGTTTGCCCTTGTGTTAGGTGCATCGGGTGAGATTGGCCGTACTATTTGTCGAAGTCTGGCAGAAGACGGTTGGTCCATCTACATACACTTTTCAAAAAATGAAAAAGCAGCACAGGCTTTATACTGCTCTCTTTCAGAAAGCTTCCCTGCACAGGAGTTTATGCTTGTACAGGGAGATTTTTCGAAAGCGTCCGGGGCACAATTACTAGCATCGCAAATTTTTAACGTGCAAGCGATTGTCTTTGCAAATGGTCAGGCACATTATTCTCTGCTTGAGGATACTACGGTGGAGGATATGGATGCATTATGGCGTGTTCATGTGCAAAATCCAATGCATCTGACGGCTTTGCTGTCATCAAAGCTGCGCGCTCATGATGTTAGCTATGTGCTTTTTATCGGTTCTATTTGGGGAGAGGCTGGATCGGCTGGTGAAGCACTTTACGCCGCTGTGAAGGGTGCCCAACATGCTTTTGTAAAGTCATATGCAAAAGAAGCGGCACTGTCACGTATTCGTGTTAATGCCATTGCGCCTGGCTTTATTAATACCTCGATGAACAGCCATTTAAGCGAAGAGGAGCTTGAATATATTTTAGAGGACATTCCGTTAGGTATAATAGGACAAACAACGGATGTTGCTGAAATGGTACGCTTCTATCTTTCTGGAAAAGCAGATTATGTAACGGGACAAATCATTAGATTAAACGGTGGCTGGTACATATAATGTTCTTTTTTGCACATACTACATGTGTAAAGGAGGAGAAACATATGACTATTTTAGAAAACTGGCAAAAATGGACATCGTTTTTAGGTCAAAATGTTGCGCGAGCAGAATCGAGCGGTATGCCATCGAAAATGATTCAACAGGCCGCTGTACAAATTGGAGAATATTTGGCGACAAATGTCGATCCTAAAAATGAACAAGAGCGAGTGCTGTCGGATTTATGGGGTGTTGCCTCTGAAGAAGAAAAACATGCATTGGCGAATTGTGTCATTAAACTTGTAGAGAATAAGCCTGTGCAGTAAAACGAAGAGGAGAACTATCTCCTCTTTTTTTTCTGTATAAAAAATGATTTTTGCATTGAAAAGGGAACGTATGTAAGCCTATTCTGTACGTTCAAAAAAAAAATAGTAAGTTTTTAAAAATAACGCCATAATTCCATGTATTCTAACTTTCCATTACATAAAAAATCAGCTATGATGGAACTTATAAAGGATTTTTTACGTTAACTAATAGGAAGGGAACGAGTGTGTTTGAGCGATTGGTACTTTGAATATGAAATTCAGGTGAATCGCCCTGGATTATTAGGAGATATTGCTTCACTTTTAGGGATGCTTCGTGTCAATATTATCTCAATAAATGGTGTCGATGAGGATCGACGTGGTATGTTAGTGCATACAGACAACGATGAGACAATTGAGCGTTTTCGTACAATTGTTTCGACAATGGAACATATTAACGTTACCAAATTTCGACAACCTAAACTCCGTGATCGTTTAGCCATTAGGCACGGTCGTTATATTCCTCGAGATGCAGATGAAAAAAATACCTTCCGCTTCGTACGAGATGAACTTGGTATTTTAGTTGACTTTATGGCTGAGCTTTTTAAAAAAGAAGGGCATAAGCTTATTGGGATACGTGGAATGCCCCGTGTTGGAAAAACCGAATCAATTGTAGCGGCTAGTGTATGTGCCAATAAAAAATGGATTTTTTTATCGTCTACAATGATTAAGCAGACTGTTCGCAATAAACTTGCTGGTGATGAATTCAGTGACAATAATATTTTTATATTAGATGGCATTGTGACGCGTCGTTCATCTGATGAGCGACATTTGCAACTAGTGCGTGAAATGATGAATATGCCTTCCATTAAGGTCATCGAGCATCCAGACATGTTTGTTCAGCATTCAGAATATAAGATAGAGGATTTTGATTATATCATTGAATTGCGTCATCACCCAGATGAAGAAATTACGTATGAAATAATGGAAAAAGACCATATGATGTCCGAATCTAATTCATTTGGTGGATTTAATTTTTAATTTGATATTAAAGTAGGTGTTATGAGTGGCAGAATTAGGGACTCGACTGAAAGAGGCGAGACTGTCTAAAGGCTACAGTTTAGACGATTTACAAGAAATAACAAAAATTCAAAAGCGTTATTTAATAGGTATTGAAGAGGGCAATTATTCGATTATGCCTGGTTCGTTTTATGTACGAGCTTTTATTAAACAGTATGCTGACGCTGTTGGTTTGGACGCGGAGGAACTTTTAGAAACTTATAAAAGCGAGCTACCAGGAACTCCAAACAATCAAGTGAGTCAGATGACTAGTAGTCCAAGTAGAAGAAAAGTTTCAAAAGGCCCTTCTACTAAAATGATGGAAGCAATGCCGAAGATAATCGTTGGTTTATTTATCATTGTCATTATTGTGGTGATTTGGGTTCTAATGCAATCTAAAAATAGTGCAGTGCCAGATGTTATGGACGATACTTCATCAGAAATAGAATATGATACAAAAGTAAAACCTATAGATACAGAAAAAGATAAAGAAAAAGAGCATAAAAAAGCTCAAACGAAGGACAAACAAGACTCAACAGATTCAGCACAGGACACACCTGATGAAAAGCAAACTGAAGATGTTAAGCAATCGATTTCAGCGGGGACTATTGAAGCGGATGGTGCTACAACTACTTATACGTTAACAGGTGCCGATGCATTTAAAATACGTATAGAAGTATCAGGTCCTACATTTATCGGTATTCGAAACCAACAGCAACAAGAAATACTAACAGATACTCGTGTTTATAATACAGGAGAAGTAGTAGAATTCGACGCAACATCTCAAAATTATGCCCGTATCCGATTAGGTAATTCATCGCAAGCTAAAGTATACATTAATGACGAGCCTTTAACGTATGCACAGCAAATTGTTACGCAAAACATCGTCATCAATTTCAATAAAGAATAGTAGTCATCTAGTGATGACTACTTTCTTTCATCATGAAAGGTGTTAGAAAAATGAACATTCCAAATAAAATTACCATCTCTCGAATCTTACTTATTCCATTCTTTGTCATTGTTATGATGTTTGATTTTGGCTGGGGAACAATGTCACTATTCGGTGCGACGATGCCTGTTCATCATTTTGTAGGTGCACTCATTTTTATTATTGCTTCAACGACTGATTGGGTAGATGGTTTTTATGCACGTAAGTACAATCTTGTGACAACATTTGGGAAATTTTTAGACCCACTTGCTGACAAATTGCTAGTTTCAGCAGCTTTTATTTTAATGGTAGAGCTTGATATGGCGTCTGCATGGATAATAATAATTATTATTAGCCGTGAGTTTGCAGTAACTGGCCTTCGTTTAATATTGGCAGGTGAAGGAGAAGTTGTTGCGGCGAACCAACTTGGGAAAATTAAAACATGGGCTCAAATTGTAGCCATCGGAGCAGCACTTTTACACAATACAATCTTTACACTTATCGGTATTCCATTTGATACAATTATGCTATATATTGCATTGTTCTTTACACTATGGTCTGGATGGGATTATTTCTATCTAAATCGACGTGTCTTACTTGAGTCTAAATAAGAGAGGTCTTGAGGATCATGAATGCTGAAATTCTTGCGGTTGGCTCAGAGTTATTGCTTGGTCAGATTTCGAACACAAATGCGAGATTTATTTCTAGTCAGTTGTCCGAGTTAGGGATAAATGTGTATTATCACACTGTTGTTGGAGATAATGCACAACGTTTAGAAGATGCTATTTCCATTGCAGAGGCTCGTGCTGATTTAATCATTTTCTCTGGTGGGCTGGGTCCTACAAAGGATGATTTAACAAAGGAAACGATTGCGCGTCATCTTGACGTTTCTCTCGAATTTGATGATATCGCACTAGCTAATATTGAGCAGTTCTTTGCAAAACGAGGACGTCCAATGACGGATAATAATCGTAAGCAGGCTTTAATACTAGCGGGTAGTGAGGTGCTTGTAAACCATCACGGTATGGCACCTGGCATGATATTAACAAAGGATGGGCGTACGTATATTTTGCTTCCGGGGCCACCTAAAGAGCTTGAGCCAATGTTCCAGTTTGAAGCAAAGCCAAAGCTAGCTGCGATGTTAAATGCTGGAGGGGTAATTACATCGCACGTTATGCGTTTTTATGGAATTGGAGAGGCGGAGCTTGAAGTACGCGTCCAAAATATTTTAGATTCTCAAACAAACCCAACTGTTGCTCCACTTGCTTCTGACGGTGAGGTTACATTGCGTGTAACTGCCAAAGCAGAAACAGAGCAAGAAGCGCAGCAGCTTATTGCCTCGAAGGTAGCAGAGATTCAAGCGCTTGTTGGGGACTATAAATACGGTATAGATGATGATTCTCTTGCCTCTAAAACAGTAGAAATGTTACTAGACAATAAGTTAACAATTTCTGCAGCAGAAAGTTTAACAGCGGGATTATTTCAGTCAGAGCTTGCTGAAATACCAGGTGTAGGGGATGCCCTTGTTGGTGGCGTTGTTACGTATACGGAAGAGGCTAAGATTAAGCAACTCGGTATTTCTAAGGAATTATTAACTACACATGGGATTGTAAGCAGTGAATGTGCAGTGGCTATGGCTAGTGCTGTGCGTAAAAAGTTTGATACAGATATTGGTATTGGATTAACAGGTGCGGCAGGTCCTACAGCCCATGATCATCAACCAGTAGGGACAGTTTGGATTGCTCTTGCCATTGGCGATGAAAAACCGATAACATATTTACTTCATTTATCGGGTATGCGTAATACAAATCGACTGCGCACGGCGAAATTTACTTGTCATTATTTAATGCAGCTTTTAGTAGAAAGAGGCTTTAAAAAACGTTAATCAATTATGCCTCGACATAATATAGGTTCATCCCTAAAAGTTGCGGATTACTTTTGTTAAAACGTTACTATGTAAATAAGTTGATTGCAGTGGAGGCTGGGAGACTCCTTGGGGATTAGCGATAGAGGAACGAAGGCTAAAACCATCACGTCCTGTGATAACGCCTTCGTAACCAACATCCTGTTGCCCCAAGCGGCTCATCGGACGCCCCCAGGATGCTCTGCACTGCGCGAAAGTGAAGCGTCAGAGGCAATTGTTTTATCTGTGCGAAAGCGAAGCGACAGCAACAAATGTATTATCTGTGCGAAAGCGAAGCGACAGCAACAAATGTTTTCTGTAGCGAAAGCAAAGCGACAGCAACAAATGTTTTCTGTAGCGAAAGCAAAGCGACAGCTACAAAGCGCCCAGTCGGAACGGAAATCAACCACACGTTTTGATGGGGATCCATAATATAGTTGAAAATAGAAATTTGGGTAATGGAAAGTTACCCAAATTTTTATTTTGAAGAAAAACGAATAAATGTTCGCTTTTTTCTTGCGTCCTATCTCAAAAACAAGTATAGTAGAGATAGAGAAAAACAGTGAACAGTTTTCGAAGGAGGAAAATGAATGAGTGATCGTAAAGCTGCCTTAGAACAGGCGTTAAAACAAATTGAAAAGAATTTTGGTAAAGGTTCTATCATGAAACTTGGCGAAAAGACCGATTTAGAAATCGCTACATCTTCAAGTGGTTCGCTAGCACTTGATGCTGCATTAGGTGTTGGTGGTTATCCACGTGGACGAATTATTGAAGTATACGGCCCTGAATCATCAGGTAAAACAACGGTTGCTCTTCATGCCATTGCAGAGGTGCAGGCAAATGGTGGACAAGCAGCGTTTATCGATGCTGAGCATGCGTTAGATCCAATTTACGCACAAAAATTAGGCGTCGATATTGATGAGCTTCTATTATCTCAACCAGATACAGGAGAGCAGGCGCTTGAAATCGCAGAAGCATTAGTACGTAGTGGTGCTATCGATATCATCGTTATTGACTCAGTAGCAGCATTAGTTCCGAAAGCGGAAATCGAAGGAGATATGGGTGATTCGCATGTTGGTTTACAAGCGCGTTTAATGTCTCAAGCCTTACGTAAGCTTTCAGGTGCTATCAATAAATCAAAAACGATTGCTATTTTCATAAACCAAATACGTGAAAAAATCGGTGTTATGTTCGGAAACCCAGAAACAACACCTGGTGGACGTGCACTTAAATTCTATAGCTCCGTTCGCTTAGAAGTACGTCGTGCAGAAGCTATTAAACAAGGCAATGACATTATGGGTAACCGTACAAAAATTAAAATTGTGAAAAACAAAGTAGCACCACCATTCCGTACAGCTGAAGTTGATATTATGTACGGTGAAGGAATTTCAAAAGAGGGCGAAACAGTCGATTTAGGTGTTGAACTAGACATCGTTCAAAAAAGCGGTTCTTGGTATGCTTACGGTGATGAACGCCTAGGTCAAGGTCGTGAAAATGCTAAACAGTACTTAAAAGAAAATCCAGCAGTACTTGACGACATCGCAAATAAAATCCGTGCTTCTTACGGTATTGCATCATCATCATACACAATTGCTGCGCATGATGATGAGGAAGAAATGGATGAGGAATTAAAACTTCTTCTTGAAAATGAATAATATAAATGCATTGTTCCCACTCTTTATAGTGGGAGCAATGCATTTTTTTGTTTACACATACTGGGGAATGTGGTTTTATAATATTTATTAGCATATCCATTCATTCAGCTCATCACTAAAAGTTGTGGGCCATAAAGAGAAATGGGGAAGCTTTGTAAAAGTAATTCCTAAGTACTGCTTCTATGCATTGATGTTAAATGGTAAAATAAGCGTTAGTGCAAAAAGTAATAGGTAATTAATTCTCTTAATGGTTATGACTGACTTTTTTTCTTAGGAGGGCGAACAGATGCCCGACTATCCTTGACAGAGCTTGAGGCTAGCTATACAATTAAAAATGTATAATTTCTGAATTATGACTTTAAATAGGCAGTACATTCTGAATTCATTAATAAAGGCCATAAAGCCCTAGTAAATGAAGATGAAGACTCTGGCAGATGCCAAGGATTTTGAAAGAAATGAATAATAAGATGTTAGCCTTAGTTCTTTGCATCATGCGAAAACAGCTAACGTATCTGCAGCGGTAAAAACACCATTTCTTGTGACTTTACCGAGTGCCCGACATCGGGACGGCTCCTCGTGCAGACCAGAGCATAATTTCAAAATCCGGGACGCAATTACTATGCCAAAGGCGAGATTGATGTATGCGCCGACTGAAACTGTAATACCCAAATAGCAAGAGGAGGTGTTCATATGGATGGAATTACTATCATCTCCGCTTTGCTTGGACTCATCGTTGGTGCCGCTGTTAGCTTTATCTACATGAAAAAAGTGAATGACTCAAAAATCACTGGTGCTAAACATGTCGCTGAAACAATCGTTGAAGAAGGAAAACGAGAAGCGGAGGCATTGAAGAAAGAAGCACTACTTGAAGCCAAAGATGAAACTCACAAATTTCGTACTGAAGCAGAAAATGACATTCGTGAACGTCGTTCAGAACTTCAGAAACAAGAGAACCGTTTATTGCAAAGAGAAGAGAATCTTGATCGCAAAGATGATGCTCTAAATAAGAGAGAAGCAAGCTTAGAGCGTAAAGAACAAGCTTTAGGCGAAAGACAACAGCATATTGAACAGATGGAAAGCAAAGTGGACGAGCTCGTTGCCTCGCAAAAATCAGAGCTAGAGCGAATTTCTGCTTTAACTAGAGATGAAGCAAAAGCTATTATCTTAGGAGAAGTAGAAAAAGAGCTAACAACTGATATTGCTGTGATGACGAAGGAAGCTGAAACACGTGCGAAGGAAGATTCAGATAAAAAAGCACGTGAAATTTTATCACTGGCATTGCAGCGTTTTGCAGCAGACCATGTTGCTGAGACAACAGTATCTGTCGTGAACTTGCCAAATGATGAAATGAAAGGTCGTATTATTGGTCGTGAAGGTCGTAACATCCGTACTTTGGAAACGCTAACAGGTATAGATTTAATTATTGATGATACTCCAGAGGCGGTTATTTTATCAGGCTTTGATCCAATTCGTCGTGAAACGGCTCGACTTGCACTTGAAAAACTTGTACAGGATGGCCGCATTCACCCTGCTCGAATTGAGGAAATGGTGGAAAAAGCTCGTCGTGAAGTGGATGAACAAATCCGCGAAACAGGTGAGCAAACAACATTTGAAATTGGCATTCATAACTTACATCCAGATTTAATGAAAATTTTAGGCCGTATGAAATATCGTACAAGCTATGGACAAAACGTTCTAAAGCATTCCATTGAGGTTGCGCATTTAGCAGGCTTACTTGCTGCTGAACTTGGTGAAGATGTAGCATTAGCTCGCCGTGCAGGTTTATTACATGATATTGGTAAAGCAATTGATCATGAAGTTGAAGGTAGCCATGTTGAAATTGGTGTAGAATTAGCAACGAAATACAAAGAACATCCAGTCGTAATAAACAGTATAGCTTCGCACCATGGTGATACAGAAGCAACATCTGTCATCGCGGTATTAGTGGCTGCAGCTGATGCATTGTCAGCGGCTCGTCCAGGTGCTCGAAGTGAGACGCTTGAAAACTATATCCGTAGACTTGAAAAGTTAGAGGAAATTTCTGAAAGCTATGATGGTGTAGAAAAATCCTTTGCGATTCAAGCTGGTCGTGAAATTCGTATAATTGTACAACCTGAAAAAATTGATGACTTAGCTTCACATCGCTTAGCGAGAGATATCCGTAAACGAATTGAAGAAGAACTTGATTATCCAGGCCATATTAAAGTAACGGTTATTCGTGAAACACGTGCCGTAGAATACGCAAAATAATAATAATAATAGAAGATACTCTACTTAATTATGTAGGGTATCTTTTTTTAGTTGAATGATCAAAGACCTATTTTTAAAAGAGGTTAAATGATAATATCCTTAGTGGGAACGGAATGGGATTGTTAGAACTTTTATATCATTTTGGTTTTTAGACAGGAATATTATGAGGGATAGTATTAATAAGATTTATTATCCAGGTACTCAAAGATTTTTTTACAAATGAGTAAATTTCATAAATTGTTATGTAAAAAATACGTACATTCTTTAGTTGCGGTAGGAGGCGACTTCTGCGGAAAGCGAACGTCGGATTTTTTTGTGCGACAGCGGTAGGTATAGAAGTCTCTCACTACTATAGGTAGTGAGAAGAATGCAGGTTTATGTTACTTTTCAAAAGGTGTCCAAACACCTGTACCTGTCGCTATGCTTTCGGTACAAAAGACATTTGTAACTGCCGTTTCAAGCCTCCGGACATTGTTAATAAGAAAGTTGTGATTCTTATGGTAGATATGCATGCACATATATTGTATGGGGTTGATGATGGGCCAAAAACAGAGGAAGAATCGTTAAAGATGTTGGAACAAGCAAAAAACGAAGGTATCACTGAAATCATAAGTACTTCTCATGCGATGCACCCTCGACATCATGTATCTTACATGTCAGTAGACACAGGAATTCTTCACTTACGCAAATTATTGGTGCAGAATGATTTACAGATAAAACTTCATACTGGTCACGAAGTTCGTTTGAATGATCAGGTAAATACACTTTTCCACCATGAAAAATTGCATACTTTAGCAAATTCCCAATTTGTCTTACTAGAATTACCGTCAAGTACAGTTCCGCTCTATACCAAGGACATCATTATTGCTCTAAAGACAGCAGGCTACACACCCATCATTGCACATCCAGAACGAAATTTAGGTATTGCACAAAATCCACTAAAACTTGTACCACTTATTCAGCAAGGGGCACTTACACAAGTTACTGCAGGAAGTTTATCGGGGCACTTTGGCAAATCTGTGCAGCAATTAGCTTTAAATTTAGTGCAAGCAAATTACGTTCATACGTACGGTTCGGATGCACATGATGTAAAGACAAGGCCCTTTCTATTTAAAGCTGGCTTACACTATCTTGAAAAGCAAAAAGAATTTTCTGCAATAGATCGATTATTAGAAAACAATGTGCGAATAGTCCGAAATAGACCAATACCACAGCTAGAATTAGATGAAATTTGTGTAAAGAAATGGTGGAAGATTTTTTAGTATTAAGAAAAAAGAAGTAATATTATTTGTAAGTGAAAAATACGGAAAGCTTTAATGTCATTATTGAAATCAGTAATGAATACATTAGATTTTGTATATGAGAGAGAGCATCTTTTCATAAATAGTGCTTCGGAAACAATGATGAAAAACATATGATATTATATTCCAAATAAAAAGAAGCTGAAAATAAATTGAACACACTCAATTCGTATAGTAGGGTAAATATAGAGTACCTCTTCCTATTTTTGTGTTTATTAACAATCTATATTTTTACCATCTTGATGAAACTATAAGAATACAGTTAACTGCGATGTTAGATGATGAAAACAATTTAGAGGATGCCTTTTAAATGTCTTGGTCAGTATTCAATCACGAACCATATATGAGAGAGGCGTGCTTGCCATCGCAGCTATTATATATATTTCTACATGAAAGTGTGCTCAATGAGTGCTTACCTATTAAATGTAAATCCGTTTGATCAACCAGGTGTCGAGGCGTATAAGAAAAAAATGCTTGAATTATTGAATGAACAGAAGGTGTCTCAATGAGTATAGTAGATAAACAATACAGGCAATGGATAAAGGCAGTAGTTCCATCCTATTTAAAAGAAGAATTACTAGCCATTGTAAATGATGCATCACAAATTGAAGATCGATTTTATCAATACTTACAATTCGGTACAGCAGGAATGCGTGGTGTGTTAGGTGCAGGTACAAATCGTATGAATATCTATACAATTCGCCGAGCTGCATACGGGCTAGCACAGTATATAACCGAACACGGGGAAACTGCCAAACAGCGTGGTGTTGTCATTGCCTATGATACACGCCGTTTCTCAAAGGATTTTGCTATTGAAACAGCTCAAGTGCTTGGGGCATTAGGGGTAAAGGTATTTGTATTTAGTGAAGCACGACCAACACCTGAATTATCTTTTGCAGTAAGGTATTTAAACGCTTTTGCAGGTGTAGTCATTACCGCTAGTCACAATCCAAAACAATATAATGGTTTTAAAGTTTATGGGGAGGACGGGGCACAACTGACGCCGTCTGCTATTCAAACAATCATTGAAAAACTAGATGATATCCAAAATATTTTTGACATTTCAACAACACCATGGTACACATTAGAGCAACATCAAACTGTGGAATGGATTTTACATACGATTGACCAAGCCTATCAAGATAAATTACACAGCTTAAAACAACGTACCAATATTGACTTCAATATACCAATTGTTTACTCACCTCTACATGGTGCAGGGCTAGTACCGGTACAACAAGGTTTACAAGCTTTTAGATTTACAAACGTCCATATTGTAGAACAACAAGCTGTGCAAGATGGCGATTTTCCAACGGTACCATATCCAAACCCAGAGGAAGCAGCAGCCTTTACGTATGCCATACAAAAAGGGAAAGAAACAGGTGCACAAATACTTTTAGCAACTGATCCTGACGCAGATCGATTAGGTGTGGCAGTAAAAACAGAGCATAGCTATCAATTATTAACCGGTAACCAGTTAGGCGCACTCATCCTACAGTATTTGCTTGAGGCGAAAAAAGAAAAAAATGAGCTACCTGAAAATGGAGTTATGCTCAAAACAATTGTTACTTCCGAACTTGGTGCAGTAATTGCTAAGCAATATGGGGTTGAAACTGTGAATACACTAACAGGCTTTAAATACATTGCAGAAAAGATTGCTGAGTATGACGAATCGAAGGAAAAAGCTTATCTATTCGGATACGAAGAAAGTTATGGCTATTTGGTCCAAAGCTTTGTACGTGATAAAGATGCAGTCCAAGTTGCATTGGTAATAGCAGAGATGGCTGCTTACTACGCAACAAAACAACAAACTTTATTAGATGTTCTAGACAGTTTATTTAATAAATATGGCTATTATCAAGAAGCATTACAGTCACAAACATTTGAAGGCATTTCAGGTCAGAAGGAAATGCTAGCTTTACTACAAAACCTTAGGGAAAATAGAATTTTTGACATTGCAGGTCAAAAGGTAATGCTAATAGAAGATTACTTAACGCAACAAGCTATTCATCAAGATGGTTCGATTTCTTCAATTAAATTACCTAAAGAAAATGTCTTGAAGTTCATATTAGAAGATCAATCATGGATAGCGATTCGCCCTTCCGGAACAGAGCCAAAATGTAAGTTTTACTTTGGTACAGTAGCTAGTACGAGAGAACAAGCACAACAAAAGCTACAACAATTACAGGTAGCCTTTATGACAAAAAAGTAGTTGGTGTACAGAGAAAGATGAAGAAAGTCAAAAAAGCAATCATTCCAGCAGAAGTCCGAGGCACACGCTTTTTATCTGCGACAGAGCATTGATTTGTCTTTAGATATGAGGAGGGCTACGGTTATTAAATCCAAAAATTTGTACGGGATAAGGATGCGGTGCAAGTGGCACTTGTCACAGCAGAAATGGCTAGTTATTATGCCAAGCAAGGCAAGACATTGTTGTATGCGCTGGATGATTTATACGAGCAGTTTGGTTATTACAAGGAAGCACTTGAGTCACATGTGTTTGAAGGGTAAGTTGGGCGAAAGCAGATGAAGGGAATTTTAGAGAACTTCCGAGCAAATGTACTGTTTACGCTTACCGGTGTTGAAGTTGTAAGTGTGGAAGATTATTGAAGTGGGGAAACGAAACTAACGGACAGCTCTATTGAAGTATTAAAGTTACCAAAAGAAAATGTGCTATTTTCAGACAGTTCCTGGGTAGCAATTTATACTTAGGGTATAGAACAGAAATGCAAATTTTACTTTGAGGAAGTAGGGGAAAATCGTGATGTAGCAGCCGACAAACTACTACAGCTTCAACAGGCAATTAATCAATAAATAGAGGTATTTTTATAGATATTATTTCATGAAAGTGGTTCTTTCGTATAAATCGGAAGGATCGTTTTTTTATTAAACCCCTAAATATGTCACAGTCATTTTTAACATAAGTTGGTTGAAATAAATCTACTAATGGAAATATGATAGGCTCAAAATTATGAGGAAAAGGTCTTTTGATAATGTGGCCAGGTATGAATAAATGGAGGAGCGCATTAATATAATCAAAAGTAAAGTGAAGGAAAAAATCTCTGGGTACGATTTTATATAACGTAATTCAATGTTAGCCATTTTTAATGGAATGTTACAGTAGCGACTTTTTTGAAAATAACCAACAGGTATTCGGAAAAGGGGTGAAGGAAATTGGAGACAGCATTTTCTTTACAAGACTTATTGACAACAATTCGAAAACATTGGTTCCTTGTTCTATGCTGTACAGTTATTGCAAGTGCAGCAGCTGCAATAACTAGCTACTATTTATTAACACCAATCTATCCAGCGGAAACGCAAATATTAGTAAATCAAAAAAGTAGTTCTAATATCGAACAATATCAATGGGCCCAAAATAACGAAACAGATTTACGATTAATAAATACGTATAATGTCATCATTAAAAGCCCTGTAATATTATCGAAAGTCATAGAAAAACTTGAGTTAGATAAAACATTAGAAAGTTTAGCGGGACAAATTACAGTATCTAGTGCAAATAACTCACAAGTTGTAAATATTGTAGTTATGGACAAACAAGCATCTCAGGCCGTGAAAATTTCGAATACGTTGGCAGATGTCTTTAAAAAGGAAATTCCTATATTAATGAATGTTGATAATATAGAAATTCTATCAGTAGCTAAACTAATAGATAATCCTAAACCGGTAAAACCAAATAAGCTACTAAATATTATCGGTGGAACTGTTGGTGGTTTAATGGTGGGAATCATTTTAGCTTTTTTACTAGAGTTTTTGGATACAAGGTTTAAATCGGAGCATGAAATAGAAGGAATATTGAATTTATCAATTATTGGTTTGGTTGGGGCGATCGCTCTGGAAAAAGAAACGAATAAACCCATGAAATCACGTAGAGTGAGGAGGAACTAACCATATTTGGTTTGAAAAAAAGAAAAAAAATAAAAACTTCTATAATGGCACGTAAACTAGTGACAGATTCAAAATCAATCATATCTGAACAATTCCGAACGATACGTACAAATATTCGATTTTCTTTGCCAGATCAAGAAATAAAATCACTACTCGTTACTTCATCTATACCAGGGGAAGGTAAGTCCACAAATGCTGCAAATCTCGGTGTTGTTTTTGCTCAAGAAGGTAAAAGAGTTATTATCATAGATGCCGATATGCGTAAACCAACTTTACACCATACGTTTAGTACTATAAATACCGATGGATTATCAGATGTGTTAACAAGGCAGAAGATTTACTTGAATGTTATTCAAAAAACATCAGTGGAAGAGTTAAGTATTATCCCAAGCGGACCACTTCCACCAAATCCGGTTGACCTACTATCATCGAAGACGATGGAAATACTTATGCAGGATTTAAGGAAGGATTATGACATTATTATTATAGATGCACCTCCGTTATTATCAGTATCAGATTCGCAAATTTTGTCTAATAAATGTGATGGTACTATATTGGTTGTGAATATGGATTTAGTAAAAAAAGTAGATGTTTTAAAAGCAAAGGCTACACTTGTTTCTTCAAAAGCTCAAATTTTGGGTGTTGTACTGAATAATGTTAAAACGCCTAAGAACCATTATTATTATTGATCATATCGTTCATAGAAAGAAGGCGTTGATGCTGAAATAGAGGACTTTTATGCATTAACAACTTATTCAATCATACGAAATGAGGTCATACTTTGAGTAAGCAATTTTTGCGTACGAACATTCTAAATTATGACTTAACTAATATTGATTGGTCATTTTATACAAAAAATGTAGAAGAAATCCACCGATATTTAGAACTGGCAGAGGATGTTCCGACTGGTTGGCTTCATGCACCCCTTGAAGCTTACGATGCATTATTTGTTCATATTGAAAAGACAGCGCATGAAATTCGTAGTTTTGCAGATGTACTTATTGTCATTGGAGTGGGTGGTTCTTTTCTAGGTGCCCGTGCTGTGCAAGATGCCTTAACACCTTATTTTGGTGCACATCATGATGGAATTGAAGTAATATATGTAGGTCAAAATATGAGTGGAGCTTATATTAAGCAATTACTGGATAACATTGAGAATAAGAGTGTATACGTGAATGTTGTGTCAAAATCTGGCGGAACTATGGAACCAGCACTGGCCTTTCGAGTTTTACGTCAGTATATGGAATTACATTATGGAGAAAAAGCCGCTGAACGTATTATCGTCACGACAGACGCCGAAAGAGGACTATTAAAGAAAATAGCTGATTCCTCGGGTTATAGACAATTTGTTATACCTTCAAACATAGGAGGCCGTTTTTCGGTATTAACTGCTGCGGGTCTTTTGCCTATGGCAGTTGCAGGGGTTGATATTTATAACTTAATGTCTGGGGCGAAGGTAGCGGCATTAGAGTTAAAAGAATCAAGACTTGAGTATAATGAGGCGTACCGATATGCGGTGTTACGTCATGCATTATATGAACAGGGATACAAAATAGAATTGCTTGCTTCATTTGAACCGGCCTTAAATAAGTTTCATGAATGGTGGAAGCAACTGTTTGGTGAGAGTGAAGGTAAAGACAGAAAAGGTCTTTATCCCTCTCCAGTAAATTTTCCAACAGATTTGCATGCAATTGGCCAATTTATACAGGAGGGTAGCCCGATTTTGTTTGAAACATTACTTCACTTTCATGAAATTGGGGATGATTTGGCAGTACCCTATGATGCACGCAATGAGGATGGACTAAATTATTTAACGAATCGAACATTTAATGAAATAAACGCCATTTCTAAAGAAGGCACAGCACGAGCTCATTCGGAAGGCAATGTCCCAGTTATACAGCTGGAATTGCCAAAGCTAGATGCTTATCATATTGGCTTTCTAATTTATTTTTTTATGAAGGCATGTGCAATGAGTGCATATTTACTAGGTGTCAACCCATTTGATCAGCCAGGTGTAGAAACATATAAGCTTAAAATGATGGAACTTTTACAAGAACATAAAGCACCAAAATATAGTGAGTTTTAGATTTATATTAAAATATACAAAACTTCTCATTGTGAAGATGCCCTAAAAGTATTTTATGACTTTTAGGGCATTTTTAAAAGTAAGAGAAATATTTTTTCTGGTCCCTAACTTTATTTAGAAGATACTTATTATGAACTTCAGTTGTAATTAAGGGTTTTGTAAAAAATACATTCTTGTCTGAAAGTATTTTAAAAAGTTAATAATTTCACTATTGATATCCGATAGTATTCTTTTACAGATTTACACATTAATTTATAGGTGACTGTGATTGGATATTTATCCTCTTTTTATTAGAGTATTAATTTGTGATTTTTCTCATATTTCTCGGTGGAATATAGAAATTGTACGAGCATATATATTCAATTAAAACTATATGTGTTATCGAATAAAATGAAATGACCAATGTTTTATAGTGAGACACGGGATTGAGCTTGCAAGGGATGCAGCTCCCCGGAAAGTGCTCAACTGGTACAGAAATTAAATAGGATCAATGAGTCATGCGAACTAAAAGTGGGGTGATTTTTTGGAGAATAAGAAAAATATATTATTTTTGTGCCAGTATTTTTATCCGGAATATATTTCGTCGGCTACACTCCCTTTTAACACTGCAGTGGCTCTTAGTAAGGCTGGTTTTACTGTCAGCGCATTGTCTGGGTATCCGAAAGAGTACAACTTAACAAATAATGTCCCGTTGCAAGAAACCTATGAAAATATTGAGATAAGTAGACTAAAGTATATCCAACTTAAACGTAGTAATTTCATCGGACGATTAATTAATTATTTTTCTTTTACATTTTCTGTAGCCTTACGTTTTAGACAATTGAGAAAGTATGAAGCAATAATCGTTTACTCAAATCCACCAATATTACCGTTAATAGCAGCTTTGGCTAATAAGTTTTTTTACACAAAAGTAGTGTTTGTAAGCTACGATGTATACCCAGAAATAGCTTACTTTACAAAAACTATTTCCGAAGATAGTGTAATTAGCAAATTGATGAAAAGAGTTAATAAATGTATTTTTAAACATGTTAATACAGTTGTTGCTTTATCGAATGAAATGAAAGACTATCTACTAAAACATAGAATGGCATTAAAAAAACACCAAATTGAAGTAATCCCTAATTGGTGTGAGGATAAAGCAATCTCTAATGCCACTAAAGCATATGAAAATAAACTTTTAGAATCCATAAAAACGGATGAAAATCTTGTCGTATCTTATTTTGGCAATATGGGAATATGTCAAGATTTGGATCCGATATTGGAGGCAATCCGCCAATTAAAAGATGATAAGAACGTTCAATTTCTTTTTGCAGGACATGGAAATAAAATGGATAAATTAAAAGGGATTATAGAAACGGAGAAATTGAATCACGCACGTGTTTTTGATTTTTTACATGGACATGATTTTCAAAAGGCACTTAGTATCAGCGATTGTTTCATTGTAAGTTTAGCGGATGGATTGACTGGCCTAGCTGTACCAAGTAAAACCTACAGTTATTTGATGGCCGGTAAACCGGTAATCGCTATTATAGGAGCGAATTCTGATATAGCTAGAGATTTAATAAATCATAATGCAGGATACGCTATGCAAGCAAAGGATAGCTCCAAACTAGTAATTTTTATTAAAGAACTCCTTGATGATAGGGAGAAGCGTGAATATATGGGAGAGAATTGTAGGAAGTTATATTTTGAGAAATACACGATGGAAAAATGTACTCGGAAATATGTGAATCTTATGCATAAATTACTGGGGGAACAATAATATGTTTAAAGACAAAATATTATTAATAACTGGTGGTACAGGTTCATTTGGCAATGCAGTCATGAAGAGATTTTTAAACACGGATATTAAAGAAATTCGTATTTTTTCAAGAGACGAGAAAAAACAAGATGATATGCGGAAAGTTTATAAAAATGAAAAATTGAAATTTTATATAGGCGATGTAAGGGATTTATCGAGTTTGAAAAATGCTATGCACGGTGTAGATTACATTTTCCACGCTGCTGCGCTAAAACAAGTTCCATCTTGTGAGTTCTTTCCATTAGAAGCAGTGAAAACTAATGTAATTGGAACAGATAATGTTCTGACTGTGGCAATTGAAAGTGGTGTAAAAAAGGTAATTTGTTTGTCGACAGATAAAGCAGCTTATCCGATTAATGCAATGGGCATATCAAAAGCAATGATGGAAAAGGTGATTATTGCAAAAGCAAAAACAGTTGATCCAAAACGAACATTAATATGTGGTACTCGCTATGGAAATGTGATGGCTTCACGCGGTTCTGTTATTCCATTATTTATTGACCAAATTAAAAATGGCCAAGCACTAACAATTACAGATCCAAAGATGACTAGATTTCTAATGAGTCTTGAAGAAGCAGTTGAATTAGTATTATTTGCATTTGAACATGCGGAGGCAGGAGATATTATGGTGCAGAAATCGCCTGCATCAACTGTATGGGATTTAGCACATGCCATCAGGGAGTTGTTCAATGCGGATAATAACATAGATATTATTGGTACTCGTCATGGTGAAAAACTATATGAAACTTTGCTTACTAGAGAGGAAAATGTGGTTGCTCAAGATTTAGGAGAGTTTTACCGTGTGCCTTCTGATAAAAGGGATTTAAATTACGAAAAATACTTCGTAGAGGGTGATCGAAAATTATCCATACAAGAGGAGTACAATTCTCACAACACAGAAATGCTAAATATTCAGCAAATAAAAGAAAAGTTATTAAAGCTTGATTATATTCAAGAAGAATTGAAAGGTTGGGCCTATGATGAAAATACTAGTGACCGGTTCAAAGGGGTTTATCGGTAAGAATCTCATAGCAAAGCTTAAAAGCCAAAATTATATCGAAGTTTTAGAATATAGTAGAGAAACAAACAAAGACTTGTTAGATGAATATTGTAAGGAAGCGGATTTCATTTTCCATCTTGCAGGAGTAAATCGGCCGAAAGATCAGTCTGATTTCATGGATGTGAACTATGGCTTCACCTCTATTCTTCTAGATACATTAAAGAAGTACCAAAATACTTGCCCTGTTATGCTAGCATCATCTACTCAAGCAGAACAAAATAATCCTTATGGCATTAGTAAAAAAGCTGGGGAGGATTTGCTTTTCGAATACAGTAAAAAAACAGGTGCGAAAGTTTTAGTCTATCGTTTGCCCAACGTATTTGGTAAATGGAGTAGGCCGAATTACAACAGTGTTGTAGCAACATTTTGTCATAATATTGCACATGATTTACCTATAAAAGTAAGTGATCCTAGCCTTGAAATGAAGCTAGTTTACATTGATGATGTTGTGGAAGAATTGCTTGAAGCCTTGAGTGGGAATGAGAACTCAATCCAAGGCTATTGCCAAATTCCTGTTGTCCATAAGACGACGCTAGGAGAAATTGTAGAATTGATTTATTCCTTCAAAAAAAGTAGAGAAGAACGCTCTATTCCTAATATGTCCCACACGTTTACCAAAAAATTATACAGTACATTTTTAAGTTTCCTAAGTGAAAATCAATTTAGCTATGATCTTAAGATGAATGTAGATTTAAGAGGGTCATTTACGGAATTTATTAAGACGCCTGATAGAGGCCAAATATCTGTAAATATTTCGAAACCAGGTATAACAAAAGGTAACCACTGGCATCATTCAAAAAATGAAAAATTTTTAGTTGTAAGTGGTCAAGGTGTGATTCGATTTAGAAATTTTAATTCGAATGAAGTAGTGGAGTACTTTGTCAGTGGCGATAAATTGGAAGTGGTTGATATTCCAGTAGGTTATACACACAGCATTGAAAATTTAGGCAACGCAGATATGGTAACAATCATGTGGGTGAATGAAATATTTGATCCTGAGAAACCAGATACAATCTATTTGGAGGTATAAGGTGAAGAAGCTAAAAGTAATGACTGTTGTTGGTACTCGTCCAGAAATTATTAGACTATCTGCTGTCATAAATAAATTAGAAGAATCAAATGTTATCGAACATGTATTAGTCCATACTGGACAAAATTATGATTATGAGTTAAATGAAGTGTTTTTTAGAGAGTTCAATTTAAAGACACCAGATTATTTTTTAAATGCAGCAACTGGAACTGCTATTGAAACAATAGGAAATATTCTTATCAAGATTGATCCGGTACTAGAGGAAGTCCAACCAGATGCACTATTAGTATTAGGAGATACAAACAGCTGTTTATGTGCAATTGCAGCAAGGAAAAGACATATTCCTATATTTCATATGGAAGCGGGTAATAGATGCTTCGATCAAAGAGTACCGGAAGAAACAAATAGAAAAATTGTTGATCATATTTCAGATATAAACTTAACTTATAGTGACATTGCAAGAGAATATTTATTAAGGGAAGGGCTACCTGCAGATCGAATTATTAAGACGGGGAGTCCAATGTTAGAAGTACTCAATTCAAGAAGAGCGGATATAGAAAGATCAGATGTAGTAGCAAGATTAAATCTTAAAGAAGCAGATTTTTTCATAGTATCGGCACACCGTGAGGAAAATATTAATTCAGAAACAAACTTTTTAGATTTAGTAGAAAGCTTAAATGCTATTGCAGAGATATATCAGATACCTGTCATAGTCAGTACACACCCTAGAACTTTACAGATGATTCTTGCGAAGGGGATAGAGTTTAATCCTTTAGTAAATATAATAAAGCCTTTGGGATTTAATGACTATGTAAAACTTCAAATAGAAGCAAAGGCCGTATTAAGTGATAGTGGAACAATAAGTGAGGAATCTTCCATTCTTGGATTTAGAGCGCTTAATATTAGACAGGCACATGAAAGACCGGAAGCGATGGAAGAAGCTGCGGTCATGATGGTAGGGCTGAAGAAAGAGAGAATTTTACAAGGATTAGAGATTTTAAAGACACAAGAAAATTACGGTTTAAAAAGAGTTGTAGATTATAGTATGCCAAATGTGTCAGATAAAGTGCTTAGAATTATTTTGTCGTATACGGATTATGTAAATCGTGTGGTTTATGGAGAGAATCAAAATGACTAATCTTAAAAATGGATTAGACATATTATTAATTTCTCCCTTACCTTCACCGGCAGGCGGTATAGCAACCTGGACTGAGATGTATTTAAAAAGTGAACTCATAAAAAAACAAGATGTAAAAGTTATTAATACAGCTGTTAGAGGAGATAGAATTTATAGTTTCAATAATAGGAAGATTACGGAAGAAATAATGAGGAATATTTCGATTTATATTAACCTAATTAAAACTTTGAAAAAAAATAAGTTTGATGTTGCTCATTTAAACACTTCTTGTTCTACAACTGGTATGATCAGAGATTTATTGTGTGCGAAGAAGATTAAAAAAAATGGTTATAAGTTGATATTACAATGTCACTGTAATATCCCAAGTATGTTGAATAATAAATTTTCAACTTGGATTTTTAAAGAGCTTATCAAGCATACTGATACTATTATTGTTTTAAACTCCGATTCAAATCAGTATGTTAACAAAATATTAAAAAGAGAAAGTTTTATAGTTTCAAATTTTATTGACTATAAGGATATAAATTACTCAAGCATAAAGTATATATCTGAGGAAATAAAAACAATAATTTTTGTAGGTCATGTGAATCAATCGAAGGGGTGTAATGAAATTCTTGAGGTATCTCAATTTTTCCCTAATATAAACTTTCGTTTAATTGGAAATATAAGTTCGTATTATAAAAATATAGATATACCTGAAAATGTGAAATTAATAGGGGAAGTTTCTAAAGATAACGTATTAATAGAAATGAAAAATGCAGATGTATTACTTTTCCCATCTCACATGGAAGGTTTCCCCCTTGTTGTTTTAGAAGCTATGGCTTGCGGTTTACCGGTTATCGGTACACCAGTTGGTGCCATCCCTGAAATGATTGAAGAAAATGGTGGAGTTTTAATTGATGTCGGAGATGTACCTGCAATAATTAGTGCTGTTAATGAGATTCAAGATCCCTCGATTAGAAGTCAAATATCTAAATGGAATCAAAATAAAATTAAATGCTGCTATTCAACGGAAGTTGTGATAAAAAAAATTTGTGATATATATGAGGAGTCATAAATGAGGAAAAGAGTATTAATTGTAGTTCCGACTCTTGGAATTGGAGGCGGTGAAAAGCTTGCGATTGATATTGTTCTAAATTTAGATTTGCAAAAATACAAAGTGTTATTAATATCTTTATTTCCTAAAATGGGAACAGAGTTTGAAAGTATCATAAAAAAGCATGATATTAAGGTTCATTTTTTAGATAAAAAACTGGGTTTTGATCCGAAAGTTATTATAACATTTGCAAATGTTGTGAGGAAATTCAACCCCCATATTATACACACACATCTAAATGTTGTTCCATATGTTTTACCTGCTACTATTCTTTACGGTATTAAAAATAGGTTTCACACCGTTCATAGTGTTGCAAATATGGAGTCAACTGGATTTCTAAAAAAAATAATGAAAGTTACTTATCGATTTTTTTCATTTACTCCTGTAGCTATTGGTGATTTTGTAAAAACAACTATATGTGAAGAATATGGCTTGCCTGATGAGAAAGTACCTTGTATCTATAACGGAGTTAATACAGAAATATTTAAAAGAATAGAGAAAAAGCAAAATACAAATTATTTTAACTTTATTACTACTGGTAGAATGCAACATGTCAAAAATCATAAACTTATGATTAATGCATTTTCAGATGTTGCTGAAAAGTATAGTAATGTAATGTTAACCATTTTAGGGGACGGGGAACTTAGATTAGATATTGAAAAACAAATTAAAGAACTAGGTTTAGAAGAGAAAGTTATTTTAAAAGGTGTTGTAAGAAATGTAGCAGAGGAACTTAACAAGGCAGATGTATATATAATGACTTCAAATTATGAAGGAGTACCCTTATCTGTACTTGAGGCTATGGCCTGTGGTTTGCCTATAGTAACAACTAGAGCAGGTGGGGTTATTGACATCGTAAAGCAAAATCAAAATGGTTTATTAGTTGACGTTGGGAATAGAGAACAGCTTACAGAAGAAATGTCGAAGTTGGTTGAGGATGTAATGTTAAGGCAGCAATTTAGTGAAGTTTCTTTTAATATGTCGAAGCAATATGATATACAGAAATGTGTGGAAAAGTATGGGGATTTATACTTAAGTAGCAAGGACAATAGATTATGCTGATATTGAATATTATATTTGCATTATATATTTTAATAATTGTTTTAATACATCAAATTGGCTTCTTAGTTAATATAAAAGTAAATAAAAAACAGTATATGTTTATGTTATTCTATTTTGGAATTGCATATGCTTTTCTAGCAGCACAAATCAATCCCCCTCCTCTATGGGATCTAGTTCATCATTATAATGAATTAGATAGAATGAGAAGTGGTGGTTTAGACTATGCCCTTACACAAGGGAGATACAAAGAACTTTTCATAATTAATTTTATTTTTTATGCTGTATCTTTATTTGATTACAATAATTTACTAGTTTTTATCACTATATTTATTGAGTATATGATATTTACTTATATTTCTTGTGATTTAAAAGAAAAATATGAGCGTGAAAGAAATACCATCGCTTTTTCAATAAACTTTTTTTTATTTTTTGCTTTGGTCAACATAGTGTTGTCAATATCAGGTATTAGAAATGTATTTGCTTTTAGTATAGCTTCTCTGGCGGTATATATGGATCTATTTAAACAGAGAAAAGGTATTATAAAGTATTTACTATATATACTTCCAATCTTTATTCACCCATCTACAATTATAGTGCCCGTTGCACGAATATTTGTTTTGACTCCGAAAATGTATAAATTGGCCCCCTTGTTAATAATATGGGGAATTTTTGCCAGTAATATATCGGAGTTATTGGAATCATCTTCAATTGGAGCATTGCAAACTGCAGGATATTTATTAAAACTATATGGAGAAAGTAGTACCATTATTGATTATCGTGTTGTTATTGTAAACGTCATATTTGTTTCGATAATTATTATAGCTTGTTTATATATTTTAAAGAAAAAACACCTGAATTATAATATCGGCCAACTACAATATATTACTTTTATCATAATATATTTATTTGTAGCACTTGGTTCTTTGCAAAATGTATTAATTTTTAATCGTATGTTATATGGATTGGCATTTTTAATATTACCATTAATTCACTTAATTCTACAAAGTATTTCAAAAAAGATAAGAACTCTTTTTGTTATTATATGTATTGTTTTTTTCACAGGAATGATAATGTATCAAGGACTTGAATTATTTCATGCAATCACTTATTACAAGTAAATTATATTTTAAATGAATTTATACACACACTAAAAAGTGGATTTTTCATATAACTCCTAACAAAATTTTGCACCTGACCCTTCCCTTTCCGCGGGTGAGTGTCGGTCCTACTCCTACTCTTCCTACTGTGTCTCTCTTAGCCCGCAGTCACATGTTCCTGTAGCTATTTCGCACAAAAAACATCTACCGTTACAATAAATCTTTTTAACAAATGTAAAGCATTTGCAAATAATTGCTAAAATAATATTAATATATTGAATAAAAAGTTCAAACGAGTAAGAAATACTGTGGACATTCGCGCCTTGCAAATTTTTTCAAGGACGAAAGCGCAGTAGCAAAAGCATGCCGCATAAACGGAAATAATGAGATCGCACGTATTTTGCGGGCTCTTACGTACCGAAAACATGAGTGCAACTCAGCGTCTGTTACTTGCGGCCAACTTGAATGTATAGGTAACAGCATGCAGGATTCTTAAGTTCAACTTTCATATTTTATAGTTTTTCAGTGGCCTCGTTCTATTTAGGGGGGATATGTTGGTTAAAGTTAGTGTTATTGTCCCAATTTATAATTCAGAAATATACTTACGTCGAAGTATAGAGAGTATACAAAATCAGACATTAGAAGATATTCAAATAATATTAGTGAATGATGGATCGACGGATAATAGTTTGTCTATTTGTAAAGAATATCAAAAAAATGATATTCGAATAGAGATTATTGATAAACCTAATGAAGGAGTATCTTCATCTAGAAATGCTGGAATTGAGATTGCAAAAGGTGAATATATAGGCTTTATTGATCCAGATGATTGGATAGAACGCGGGATGTACACAAATTTATATGAACAAGTTAAATCTTCGGACGCTGAAGTGTGTATAGGAAACTATTTAGTTGAAAATAAGGGGAAAGTTACTCCAAATTTATTAAATATCAAACAAAACTTATTAGTAGGAGAAGAAATAGTCCAGCTCATTATCGTTAATATGATAGGAAGTTCTAATTTAAATAGTAATACATCTACGATTATGGGAAGCGTATGTCGCCTAATAATAAAAAGAGATTTGATTAGTTATAACAAATTAAAATTTGAATTAGGAATTCCTTTAATGGAAGATCTCATATTTTGTGTCCAAGTATTATTAAAAAGCAAAAAAGTTAGTATAAATAGAGATTTATATTATCACTATATGATTAATTCGAATTCTGTAACTTCATCCTATAGGGGGGGGATGATAAATATACAACATGAGGTATATAAAATTTTAAAAAAATTATTACAGAGTGAAATTGACATAAATTCTATTGTCGAACAAAGGCTGCAGAATAGATATGTTAGTATGTATATTCTTTCAATAGCAAATGAAGTCCGAAGAGGAAATGTTAAAGAATATTCAGAGAAAATACTATATATAAAAAATTTGTGTAAAGATAAAAAATTAAAAGCTATTCTGAAAAAAGTAGATATGAAAGGGTATACATTAAGGAAAAAGTTTGTATTAACTGCATTAAAATATGAACTTGGTGTACTTTTATATATTTATTACAAATTAT
This sequence comes from Lysinibacillus xylanilyticus, assembly GCF_001183605.1. GTDB lineage: Bacteria > Bacillota > Bacilli > Bacillales_A > Planococcaceae > Lysinibacillus > Lysinibacillus xylanilyticus. The sequence goes on from NZ_LFXJ01000010.1 coordinate 814,627, forward strand.
TGTTGAAATTAGAGCGTAGGTGAAATAGAGAGAATATACTTTCAGTTTGATGAATATCATATTGTGAGATTGGCGAAAGGGTGTATCTAAATGGATAATATTTTAGTTAGTGTTAGCTGTATAACCTATAATCATGAAAAATATATAGCAGATGCAATTGACAGTTTTTTAATGCAAAAAACAACTTTTAAGATTGAAATATTAATTCATGACGATGCATCTACAGATAACACAGCAAAAATAATAAGAGAGTATGAAAAAAAATACCCAGATTTGATAAAACCTATCTATCAAAGTGAAAACCAATATTCAAAAGGAGTGTCCGTAGAATCTATTAATGTTGAAAGAGCAAAAGGAAAATATATTGCGATATGTGAAGGTGATGATTACTGGACAGATCCATATAAATTGCAAAAACAGGTAGACTATATGGAAAATCATCCTGAATGTAGTTTGTGCGTTCATGGTGGGTATGTGGTGTCAGCAACAGAAAAAAAAATATTGATGTATAACAGACCTAATAAAGGAAATAAACTCTTTACAGTTTCTGAAGTAATAGAAGGCGGTGGATCTCTTTTCTTAACAAATTCCATGCTGTATCCAACGGAATTTAGAACTAATAGGCCAGCTTTCTTAGAAAATGCCCCTGTCGGTGATTATCCTTTAGTTATCAATTTATCTTTACTTGGTACAGTATATTGTATCGATGAAATTATGTCAGCATATCGAGTAGGAGACGAATGTTCTTGGACAGCCAAATATTTATCAAACATTAAAAAAAAGGAAAAACACTACAATGATATGGCAATTATGCTAGAAGAAATAAATCATTATACAAACAAACAATATGATGATGTAATAAAAAGAACAAAAAAACGATCTCAATTATTTCTACTATTTGAAAAGGGTAATTATAAAGAAGCAAAAACAGGGGAATTTAAAGAGTTATATTTGGAACTAGGATTAAAAATGAAGATTGCTTTATTCATGGAAAATTATAGTCCAGGTATTTTGAAAATTCTTAGAATTGCCAAAAGGAAATTTGTTTAATGAACAATGACATAACAAAATCAAAAGTCCTTTCTTCTCTTTTGTGGAAAATGATGGAGAGGGGGGGATCGCAGAGCTTTCAATTAATAGTAATGATAGTGCTAGCTCGTTTGCTACTACCTAAAGATTTTGGATTAATTGTACTAGTAGCAATTTTTATTTCGTTATCTAATGTATTAATTCAAAGTGGATTTAATACAGCTTTAATTCAGAAGAAAGATGCTGATGAAGTTGACTTTTCTTCTGTTTTTTTCTTAAACTTATTTGTTGCTAGTATTTTATATGTAGTACTTTTCTTTTCTGCGCCTATTATTGCCATTTTCTTTGAAGAAACACAGATAACACTTATTTTAAGAATTTTATCGATAACTTTGTTTTTTGGTGCTATTAATTCAATTCAGAACGCAATTATTGCTCGAAATATGGAATTTAAGAAATTATTTTTTAGCAGTTTAGGGGCAGTCTTAGTATCGGGGATTTTTGGTATAACAATGGCATATAATGATTTTGGTGTATGGGCTTTGGTTGTGCAGCAATTAACAAATCAACTTTTGGTTATAGTTATTTTATGGTTTACCGACAAATGGAGACCAAAGTTACTTTTTTCAATGGAAAGAATAATAGGATTATTTTCATTTGGATGGAAGTTATTAATATCTGCGTTGATTGATACTATTTATACGAATATAAGTGGACTTTTAATAGGTAAAATTTTTAGTCCAATATTATTGGGCTTTTATAGTAGAGGAGAACAGTTTCCCGGTTTCATTGTAAGTAATATAAACGGATCCATACAATCAGTCATGCTTCCTACGTTGGCAGCTCATCAAGAAAATAGGGAAAGGGTAAAGGAAATGGTGAGAAGAGTCATTGTTACGAGCTCATTTATTGTATTTCCGATGATGATAGGTCTAGCTATTATCGCTGAACCTTTAGTAAAGATTTTGATAACAGAAAAATGGTTACCTACTGTTCCATTTTTACAAATATTTTGTGCTGTTTATGCTCTATGGCCTATTCATACAGCAAATTTGCAGGCTATAAATGCATTAGGTCGTAGTGATATTTTTTTGAAGCTAGAAATTGTTAAAAAGATATTTGGATTTGTAGTTCTCGTAATAAGTATTCAATTTGGGGTTCATGCAATGGCTGTAGGTGTGTTAATTAGTGGATTTTTGGGCACTATTATTAATGCTTATCCTAATTTGAAGTTGCTTAATTATAGTATTCAAGAGCAATGGAAAGATATCATGCCATCTTTACTTTTATCGTTAGTAATGGGATTTGTAATTTTCTTCATAAAATCGTACGCAATGTCAGATATTTTAACAATTATAATTCAAATATTTATAGGAACTATTTTATACGTAGCATTAGCAAAATTATTTAAACTAGAATGTTTTACTTATCTATTATTGACCTTGAAAGATATGTTAGAAAATAAAAAAGAGAAAACTAAATTAATAATAAATAATGAGGTGCGATAAAATGAAGAAGCTTTTAATGCTTGGTGGTGCACATGCTCAAGTTCCAGCTATAAAAAAAGCAAAAGAAATGGGCTATTATGTTGTAACTTGTGACTACTTAGAAGAAAATCCAGGTCAGCAATTTGCTGACGAGTACTATAATGTAGATACTACAGATACAGAAGCTGTTTTATCTTTAGCGAAGTCACTAACCATTGATGGAATAGTTTGTTATGCGACAGATTCAGCATTACTTACAGCAACTTATGTAGCTGAAAAATTAGGCTTACCCTCTCATCCTTATAAATCTGTGGAGATTTTAACTAAAAAGGATAAATTTAGAGAATTTTTGAAAGAAAATAATTTTAATGTACCCAGATTTAAAGGATACCAATCATTTGAAGAAGCTAAGAATGATTTTATTAATTTCAAAATGCCATGGATGGTTAAACCAGTTGATTCGTCAGGAAGTAGAGGAGTTTCAAAAATAAATTCAATAGATCATCTACAAGAAAAAGTGGAGAATGCTTTATATTTTTCAAAAGCAAAACAATTTGTTATAGAAGAGTATATCGAAAAAAATGGTTATCAAATTTCGGGAGATTGCTTTTCAGTAAATGGGAAAATAGTTTTTCGTAGTTTCGCAAATACACATTTCTCATTATCTAATTTATATCCGTTTGTTCCAATAGCTTCTAGTTGGCCATATAATATGCCTGAACGTATTCATAATAAGGTGCATGATGAAATTCAAAGAGTACTAGATTTATTAAAAATGAAAACAGGGGCTTTTGATTTTGATATTGTAATTGATGCAAAAGAAAATGTTTATTTAATAGAGATTGCTGCAAGAAATGGTGGTCAATGGGTATCTCAAGCTATAAAATATGCAACTGGTATAGATTTGATTGAATATACAATTAGGGCGGCAATAGGTGAAGATTGTGATGATTTAATTATGGTCGAGACAAAAGGATATTGGGGTATGTATGTTCTTAATAGTCTGAATTGTGGGATATTTAAGAATGTTGAAATTGATGGAGATATAAAAAATAATATTGTTGAATATGAATTATTAGTAAAACCAGGTGATCCAATTTATTCTCTTACTGGAGCCCATAGGACAGTAGGATTAATGATGCTGAAATTTACATCATTGAATGAAATGATAGAAAAGATGGAGAATATGACAAACTTGGTGAAGATAATTATAGAAGATTCATTAATAAAAAATAGCTGAATTTAAATGGGTTGAAAAAATGTAAGCTTTTTATATAGAAAATTAAATGTTAATATATTCAACATTTGTTTGCAGGGATTTTTTGACTATAATCTAAGTTTGATCTTTAAGAGGTGTTGTTGGAGAAGACGAATCCCTTAGGGAAAGTAAGTCAGAGAATATCCCGAATGAGCTTGTCCGCGAAAAAAGAGAGTAGGATTCATCAGCAAGCACATATCTTGGTGTAGAGCCCTTGTTAATAAGTGAAATATTTTAGTGAAAGGAAGGCGGGCTTATAATATATGAAACAAATATTAAAGTAATATTAATTACTATGGAAGTTTCTAATGTAATTCATTCGTTAATTGAATCAGGAATTAATATTATTGGTGTTATTGAATCTAAACGGAAAAATCCTAATATGCAAACAAAGGAATTGGAGAATTTTTGTTTAGAAAATGGACTGCCGTATTATTTTATGAATGAGGGCTGCAATGACAAATTAGAGAATTGGGTTAGAAAGTTAGAACCTGATTTAATAGTTGTAAATAGGATGTCTGAATTGTTAAAGAAGAATTTATTGGAAATCCCTAAAAAAGGGTGCATTAATCTTCATCCAACCTTACTTCCTAAATACAGAGGAGGGTTTCCTTTTTTTTGGACTTACTATGATTATGATTTAAATCAAGGAGTGACTGTCCATTACATCGATGAAAGTGAAGATACTGGAGATATTATATATCAAAAAAGTTATCGTATGCCTTTAGGAGCTACTGAGGAAGAATTGTTGGAAGTCTTAGTATTTAAAATAGGAGTTGAAATGTTAATAAAATCCATTCTAGATATTGAGAATAATTGTGCTCCGAGGATAAAGCAACCTAGAATAAGTCCAACAGTACGGGCTAGACAAATTAAACCGAATGAATATAAGCAAATTATTGGTTGGGAAGAATGGGAAATAGAGAGAATTTGGCATTTATTAAGAGGAACCCAAAATTGGCTTAATGTTTTTGATTTTTCTGAGATTCAAGGCGAAGTTTTAAAATGGAATATACTTCAATATGTAAAAAAAGATGTTAAGTCACGACAAAAGCTAGGGAAAGTCTATAAAGATGATGATGCTTATTTTGTATATTGTAGACAAGGGAAAATTTTCATGGAATTAAATATAAGAGTATAAAATTCTGTTATTTTTCTATATTTTGATGGTGCTTCTATGTTCAATTTCCGTGCTGCAAAAGTCTTCAATACAACTGAAGGTGGAGCGTAAACTTTTAAGAATTCTAGTTAATAGTTTGGAAGGGTATCAAGGTAGGTATACTCCCGATGACACATCTATTGCCAAATATATAACAAAAAGAGCGTTAACACTTCTGCTCTACGCTCATTTTGGGATTTGATTTTCCTTGTACTGATGATATTTGCAAGATACTGAATATGCTTGAAATGTTAGAAAAGATGGACAATATGGAGAACTGGGTATATATATCATTGTAGAAATTTCAGTAGTGAAAAATAGCTGAAGTAAAGTGGGGGAAACGATGAAACCAATTCAAGTAACGCAATCATCAATGCCTGATTTTGATGAGTTTTCTGAAGAAATTAGAGGTATTTGGGATAGTCGATGCCTGACTAATATGGGTGTAAAACATCAACAACTAGAAGTGGGATTGGAACAGTATCTAAAAACACCTAATGTTTCGCTATTTTCGAATGGGCATCTTGCGTTAGAGTATGCAATCACAGCATTAAATTTAACCGGGGAAGTGATTACAACGCCATTTACTTTTGCATCCACTACCCATGCGATTGTTAGAAATGGACTGACACCTGTCTTCTGTGATATTGACCCAAATAACTATACAATCCAAACTGACAACCTCGAGCATTTTATAACAGATAAAACGTCGGCGATAATTCCTATTCACGTTTACGGTAATATTTGTAATGTAGCTGAAATTAATAGAATTGCAAAAAAGTATAATCTTAAAGTAATTTATGATGCTGCACATGCTTTTGGTATTACAATCGATGATGAAGGGGTCGCAAACTATGGTGATATATCCATGTTTAGCTTCCATGCTACAAAAGTCTTTCATACGATTGAGGGAGGAGCATTAACTTTTAAGGACTCTAGCTTGAACAATGTATTCAATGCGTATAAAAACTTTGGCATTACTGGACTTGAAACAATAGATTATATTGGTGGTAATGCAAAAATGAATGAATTTCAGGCAGCAATGGGCCTTTGCAACCTTCGAAATGTAGATCAAGAAATTAATAAGAGAAAAAAAATCTACAATAGATATCTCGAACAACTTAGTAGCGTTAATGGAATACGTTTAACATTTCCTCCTTCGTGTGTAAAAAGCAATTATGCATACTTTCCTATTTTATTTGATGGGTTTACACTTTCCCGTGATGAAGTTCATGATAAATTAAAGAAGCATAATATTTTTACACGAAAGTATTTTTACCCTATAACAAATAGTTTTGAATGCTACCGTGGTGGATTTTCTCCCGAAGAAACACCAGTCGCAAAATATATGTCGGAAAGAATTCTAACTTTACCACTTTATGGTGATTTGAAACTAGAAGAAGTTGATAAGATTTGCGGAATTATTAAAGCGTAGGGGAGATTTGAATGAGAGTAGCATTAATGCAACCTTATTTTTTTCCATATGTGGGCTATTTTCAATTAATAAATTCAGTAGATGAATTTGTTATATTTGATAATGCTCAATATATTAAAAAAAGCTGGATTACTAGAAATAGGATTTTAAACGAGCATAAAGAAAGTAGTTTTATCAATGTTCCAATAATTAAGGCTCCTAGAGAAACTAAAATTAAAGATATATTGATAAACAAAAATATTGATTGGCAAGAGAAACTATTTAACCAATTATTTTATTATAAACAAGCTCCTTATTTTAACTATGTTTTGGATTTTTTGAATGGTAGTTTACCAAATAATAATTATGATAATTTAAGTGAAATTAATACATTACTCCTAAGAAAAACTTGTGAGCTCTTAAATATAAGAACAAAGATTACAATTTTGTCAAAAAAATTTCCTACTATTGAATATGCAAATACAGCAGATGAGTGGGGAGTTAAAGTGTCTAAAGCATTAAATGCTAGTACTTATATTAATGCTATTGGTGGAAAAGATTTTTATGATAAGGAAAAATACAGAGATAATGGATTGGATATACACTTTATTAAGCCCAACTTATCGCCATACAAACAATTTAAAAAACATTTTATTCCGGGTCTTTCAATTATTGATATCATGATGTTTAACAGTATAGAAGTGATTCAAAAAATGTTCGCTGATTTTGAGGAGATTTAACAAAAAATAATTATAGTTCTCTATTTTAGTTAATATTAGCAATGAGAAGAGGTTAATATCGGATGAAAGGTATTATTTTAGCAGGGGGTTCAGGTACTCGACTTTATCCCCTGACGAAATCTATTTCTAAACAAATGTTACCTATTTATGATAAACCGATGATTTATTATCCGCTATCCGTATTAATGCTTGCGGGCATAAAAGAAATACTGATAATTTCTACTTCTAGAGATATCGGAGGATTCAAAGAACTTTTAGGAGATGGCTGTAAGTTAGGGATGAACTTTGAATACGCGGTACAAGAAAGTCCTAATGGCCTTGCAGAAGCTTTTATAATTGGAGAGGCGTTTATCGGTAAATCACCAGTCGCATTAGTATTAGGCGATAATATTTTCTATGGTTCTAATTTGAGCAATCGTTTACAAGATGCTGCGTCTTTATCGACTGGGGGCATTATTTTTGGATGTTATGTAAATGATCCGAGGGCCTATGGTGTAGTAGAGGTAGATGAGCAGATGAATGCTATCTCAATAGAAGAAAAGCCGGAATTCCCTAAATCTTCATATGCAGTCCCAGGTTTATATTTTTTTGATAATAAAGTAGTTGATATCGCAAAAAACGTGAAGCCTTCAGCGCGGGGCGAAGTGGAGATTACTTCTATAATAGATGTATATCTGCAAAGGGGTGAGTTAAAGGTTGAACTTACTGGTAGAGGCTTGGCGTGGTTAGATACAGGCACGCATGAATCATTACTAGAGGCCTCTAACTTTGTAGAGGCTATACAAAAAAGGCAGGGGCTATATATTGCTTGCATTGAAGAAATAGCATTCAGAAGAGGATATATAACAAAGAAGCAGTTATTAGATCTTGCGCATCCTCTAATGAAGACAGAATACGGTAAATATTTAATTGAAGTTTCTCATTCATTAAACAACTCTCATGTGACAATGTAGAGTTTTTTTATTTCAGTCGAACAAGTTTAGAGGTGAGACAGATGACAAAGAAAAAAATTCTTGTTACGGGTGGAGCGGGGTTTATTGGTGGAAACTTTGTTCAATACATGGTTAAAAAGTACCCTGAGTATGAAATTTATAATGTAGACGTGTTAACATATGCAGGTGATTTAACTAAACACCATGATATAGAAAAAATGGGGAATTATCATTTTGTGAAAGCAGATATTGTAGACTATGATGTGATTTTTTCTTTATTTGAGAAAGAAAAGTTTGATTATATTGTGCATTTTGCTGCAGAAAGTCATGTAGATCGATCCATCACAGATCCAGCGGTTTTTGTCTCTACAAATGTGCTAGGAACACAGGTGTTATTAGATGCTGCAAGGCAAGTAGGAATTACCAAATTTGTTCATGTCTCTACAGATGAAGTATACGGTGAATTGGATTTTGATCCAACAACTTTTTTTACTGAAGAAACACCGTTACAACCAAATAGTCCATATAGTGCAAGTAAAGCTTCCTCTGATCTTTTAGTTCAAGCGTATCACCATACTTATGGGGTGCCTATTAATATTACACGATGTTCTAACAATTATGGGCCTTATCACTTCCCGGAAAAATTAATTCCTTTAACGATTTCGCGTGTATTGAATGGAGAAAAGGTTCCTATATATGGTAATGGTCAAAACATTCGTGATTGGTTACACGTGTTTGATCATTGTGCTGCCATTGATTTAGTTTTACATGAAGGTGTAAATGGAGAAGTATATAATGTAGGTGGGCATAATGAACGGACGAATTTAGAAGTAGTTAAAACCATAATTCGTACATTAGGGAAATCAGAAGCATTAATAGAGTTTGTAGCAGACCGTTTAGGACATGATAAGCGATATGCAATTGATGCAACAAAATTAGAACAATTAGGTTGGCAACCGATATATACTTTTGAAACTGGAATTGCTCAAACGATTCAATGGTACATGGAAAACAAAGAATGGTGGGAGCAAATTATTAATGGGGAATATCAAAATATGTTGGAGATGACTTCAACCTATTCATCTGAAATCACCCCAAAATAGTATATGAAAAGATGTAGTAATCGATTTGAAGGCAATTAATAAAATAAATAACGATTTTTCATGAAATGAATAAAATTTCACTTACTTGCTCTCAACGTTGATCATGTTCGTCATTTATAAAAAAATGATGCCCTTATATCGTTACAGTCACAATAAATTCAGCCTGTACAAAACGCAAACTCAAAGAGATTTGCGTTTTATTTTGCGATTCACTAGGATTAGGTGGTAAACTAAAAGTTGCTAATTAAAGAAAGTGTGGTCTTGAAAAATGAAAGTTTTATTTATAGGTGATATTGTAGGTTCAATCGGCCGAGATGCAGTGGAAAAATATTTACCACGCTTAAAGAGAAAATATAACACAGACGTAGTTATTGCCAATGGTGAAAACGCAGCAGCAGGGCGTGGAATTACACGAAGTATTTATAATGATCTATTGCAAATGGGTGTAGATGTTATCACAATGGGCAATCATACTTGGGATAATAAAGATATTTTTGATTTTATTGATGATGCAGATTATTTAATACGCCCAGCGAACTTTTCGGATGAGGCACCAGGTAAAGGAATGGTGCAAATTTCAAAAAACGGTGTAACACTATCTGTTATTAATTTACATGGACGAGTATTTTTACCTCCTCATGAGGATCCTTTTGCGATGGCAGAGGAATTAATCGAAGAAGCACATAAAACGTCACCGCTTGTGTTCGTTGATTTCCACGCAGAAGCAACAAGCGAGAAAATTGCACTAGGCTGGCATTTAGATGGGAAGGCATCAGCAGTCGTTGGTACACATACTCATGTGCAAACAGCGGATGCACGTATTTATCCGAATGGAACAGCGTATATTACAGACGTTGGTATGACAGGTCCATACGATGAAATTTTAGGGATGACGAAGGAAAGTGTCATTTATAGATTCCAAACAAACATGCCATCTCGTTTTGAAGTGCCTAAAAAAGGACGCGAAGTGTTAAGTGGTTTCTTTGTAGAGATTGATGATAAAACAGGAAAAGCTCTACATTGTGAGCGGATTTATATAAACGAAGATTATCCGTTCCAAGCATAAGAAGAGAAACTATTGTGTATAAAAAAATGCACAATAGTTTTTTATGTTGAAAAACAAAATGGTTAGGTAATATTTGAGAATGTTTTGGCACTTTTAATAAGAATGATTTCTGTTCCGGGCAACTCGCTTTCCTGTAGTCGAGCGTCGAGCCACTTCCTTCGCTTTGTTGTTGTTGCTGTTGCTTTTGCACAGACAAAACTCTTTTGTTAAAATTACTTTATTACTTAGATTAAAGCGACGTGCCAGAAGATACTTGCTATGTCAATCAGTTGATTTACGTTCCGACTGAGAGACATCAAAAAGTAAAAGGATTCACACACAGTTTTGTGTATGAATCCTTTTTTGCTCTTTGGCAGGTAGATGTCAATAAAATTCAAAAGTTGGGTGATAAAACGTGAAAGTTAGTCGATAGAATTCAAAAGTTGGGCGATAAAACGTGAAAGTTAGTCGATAAAATTTAAAAGTTGGTCGATAAATCGTAAAAGTGTTCCGATAAAACTAAAAAGTTGGATGACATTTCGGAAGTCATGAGAATCAGTTGATTGGAGTGGAAACTGGGCGATTCCTTCGTGCAACATCGTGCCGCTGCCGCTAAGCTTTCGCGAAAAAGCATCTGTTGGCCTGAGACCCTGGAGCGATCACCGCGAGTGAAGTGGATAGGGGAACGGAGGCTAAAAGCCATCACGTACTGTGATAACGCCTTCGACCAACATCGTGCCGCTGCCGCTTCGCTTTCGCGCAGAAAAAATTTGTTTTCCCGACGTTTCCAGGAAATCGCCCAGTCGGAACAGAAATCAACCTCTCGCTTTGCCTAAGAGCTATTTTGTGACGCCTTTGATTTCATTGCCATAGTAGCTTTCTAATGTAAATTTTCAGTCTTTTTTGATTGTTTTAATATATAAGAAATGAATATAGTCTATTTTCTTCTTGCCGAGCATAAAATGACCTATCGACAATAACTTGAGGTCCAAAAAAAAGGGGGACATGAGTTGTTGAGCGTAAACACTATTCGCGAAACGGGGAGGAATAATTGTGGATTCATTAAAAGTATCATCACGCTCTAATCCAAATTCAGTTGCAGGTGCATTAGTCGCGGTAATCAGAGAAAAAGGGCAAGCAGAAATGCAGGCAGTTGGGGCAGGGGCACTTAACCAAGCCGTGAAAGCAGTGGCCATTGCACGCGGATTTGTAGCGCCAAGTGGCACAGATTTAATTTGCGCACCGGCGTTTGCCGATATTTTAATTGCTGGTGAGGAACGTACAGCCTTAAAGCTTCTTGTGGAAAAACGTAATCGATAAAATGTAATGAAGTAAAATGCCTTGCACATAATAAGCTGCAAGGCATTTTTTCGTTTATATAGAAATAAGGATATGAGGAAGAGAGTGCCTCATGCTCTACATACTGACATGTTAAATGTCACTTGAAATCAGTAAGTTAATTTTTTAAACTTAATTGATTTGAAAATTACAACTTTATGAACCCATTTTCAGTCAAAGGTCTGATTTTCGGTTAAATCGTGGAATAACAATAGTGCAGACCGTTTCTTCGTGTTAAACTTATGAAGGAAAAATAATAGCATACACATTGGATCTAAGGAGTTGTTGACATGTTACATCAGCTTTCATGGAAAGTCGGTGGGCAACAGGGTGAAGGGATTGAAAGTACAGGCGAAATTTTCTCAATGGCAATGAATCGTTTAGGTTACTTCCTATACGGTTATCGTCATTTCTCTTCTCGAATCAAAGGTGGCCATACGAATAATAAAATTACAGTTCGTCCAACAGAAGTACGTTCTATTGCGGATGATTTAGATATTTTAGTAGCGTTCGACCAAGAAACAATCGACGTCAATTATAAAGAACTAACAGAAACAGGCATTATTTTAGCGGATTCAAAATTTGATCCAGTGAAGCCAGAAGATTCAAAGGCGCCATTATTTGCGGTACCGTTTACAGAAATTGCAGCAGAGCTAGGTACTTCGTTAATGAAAAATATGGTGGCCATTGGGGCAACTGCATCATTACTAAATTTAGATAATGCAGTATTCCAAAATGTTGTAGACGATATTTTTGGCAGAAAAGGTGAAGAAGTAGTTCAAAAAAATATGGAGGCCATTGCACGAGGCCGCCAAATTATGAGTGAGCTTTTAGGCAATCGTGTAGGTGAATGGGCTTTAGCACCAGCAGACGGTAAACGCCGTATGTTCATGATCGGAAACGATGCAGTAGCACTTGGTGCACTTGCGGCTGGGACACGCTTTATGGCAGCCTACCCAATTACACCAGCTTCTGAGATTATGGAATACCTTATTAAAAAATTACCGAAATTCGGTGGTGCGGTTATTCAAACAGAAGACGAAATTGCTGCAGCGACAATGGCAATTGGTGCAAACTTTGGTGGTGTTCGTGCCTTTACAGCTTCTGCTGGCCCTGGTCTTTCATTAATGATGGAAGCGCTTGGTCTTTCAGGTATGACGGAGCAGCCGCTAGTTGTTGTTGATACACAACGTGGTGGTCCATCAACAGGGTTACCAACAAAACAAGAGCAATCAGATTTAATGGCGATGTTATATGGTACGCATGGTGAAATTCCAAAAGTAGTAATTGCACCTTCTACAATGGAGGAAGCATTCTTTGACACAATCCAAGCGTTTAACATTGCAGAGGAATTACAATTACCAGTTATTTTAATGACTGACTTGCAATTATCTCTAGGTAAACAATCTGTAGAGCCATTCGATTACAATAAAATTGAAATTCGTCGCGGTAAAATTGTTACAGGCGACATTGAAGAAGCGGCTGATAAAGCATACTTCAAACGTTATGAAGATACAGAAGATGGTATTTCACCGCGTGTGCTACCTGGTACATTAAATGGTATTCACCATGTAACAGGGGTTGAACACGATGAAACAGGTAAACCATCTGAAGCAACTGGTAACCGTCAAGTACAAATGGATAAACGTTTCCGTAAGCTAGCAGCATTGAAATTCGATAATCCAGTACATTCTAATGCGCCACACGAAGAAGCCGATATTTTATTAGTGGGCTTTAACTCAACACGTGGAGCAATTGAAGAAGTACAAGAACGATTGAATGCTCAAGGTATGAAGGTGAACCATGCACACATTCGCTTAATTCACCCATTCCCATCTGCTGAGGTGGCACCACTTGTAGCAAAAGCGAAAAAAGTAATCGTTGTAGAAAATAACTACACAGGTCAATTAGCAAATATTATGAAGATGAATGTTGGTGGTCACGATAAAATCGAGACTATTACAAAATATGATGGTACACCATTCTTGCCAGGTGAATTAGAAAATCGTGTGAAGGAGTTGACTCGCTAATGGCAACATTTAAGGATTTTCGTAATACAGTGAAACCAAACTGGTGCCCAGGCTGTGGTGACTTCTCTGTTCAAGCAGCGATTCAGCGCGCCGCGGCAAACGTTGGTATTGAACCAAACGAATTAGCTGTTATCTCAGGGATTGGCTGTTCTGGTCGTATTTCAGGCTACATTAATTCTTACGGTTTCCACGGTATTCATGGTCGTGCATTACCAATTGCACAAGGCTTAAAAATGGCTAACCGTGATTTAAACGTTATAGCTTCTGGTGGTGACGGCGATGGATTTGCGATTGGTATGGGTCATACAATTCATGCTATCCGTCGTAATATTGACATCACATACGTTGTTATGGATAACCAAATTTATGGTTTAACAAAAGGGCAAACATCTCCACGTTCTGCTGCAGGATTTATTACAAAATCTACACCAGGTGGTGCGATTGAGCCTTCATTAAAACCATTAGAAGTAGCTTTAACAAGTGGAGCTACATTTGTCGCACAAGGTTTCTCAACGGACATTAAAGAGTTAACAGCTTTAATTGAAGCAGGTATTAATCATAAAGGCTTCTCATTCATCAACGTATTCTCACCATGTGTTACGTATAACAAAGTGAACACGTACGATTGGTTTAAAGAAAACTTAACGAAGCTTGCTGATATCGAAGGCTATGATAATTCTGACCGTGGTATGGCAATGCGTACAGTGATGGAGCATGAAGGTTTAGTAACAGGTATTATTTATCAAGATACTGAAACAGCTTCATATCAAGAAAAAGTACCGGGCTACTCAGAGCTACCATTAACAGATATCGATATTAAAATGAGCGAAAATGATTTTAATGATTTAGTGAAAGAATTTATGTAAATTAAATTTTATATAGCATGACAAAAAAGCATTTGGGATGTACTCATTCCAAATGCTTTTTGTGTCTTTTGAAGACTGCGATGACAATGAATTAAGATGACATATTAAATAAAGTATGACGAAGGTAGTTTCTCTTGTGAATTTAATCCATCCAAAAAATGAGCGCTATGGCTAATGACAGTGACGTGATTCCCGTTTGCTTATCCGACACTTCGTTTTCGCGCAGAACATTTGTTGCTGCTCACTACGTTTCACTATGCTTTCACGCTGGTATAACATTTTGCTAAAGTTTCGCTTTATATTATAAATTGCCAAGAGGTACACGCTAAGTGAAGTGGCTGATTGGAGTGGAGACTGAGCGACTCCTTGGGGATTAGCGATAGAGGAACGAAGGCTAAAACCATCACGTCCTATGATAACGCCTTCGTGACCAACACTGTGTTGGCCCGAGACCCTGGAGCGAGCAGCGCGAGTGAAGCGGCTCATCGGACGCCCCCAGGAAAGCGCTCAGTCGGAACGGAAATCAACCCCTTGTTTTGCCGAAGTTATAATATCTCATTAATTTTCTTAGTGATGCTCCACAAAATTTTTCGTTATCCTTATAAAATCCTTATAATCATTTTTTACACTATAGTCATCGAAAGGAAGATGATTATAGATGGAAGATATTATTTTACAAACAGAAAATCTTAGTAAAGGCTTTAAGGGGCAAGAAATTGTAGAGGACTTATCGTTAACGATACCTCGCAATACTGTTTATGGTTTGCTCGGTCCAAATGGTGCAGGGAAATCAACAACGTTAAAAATGATTACGGGGATGCTGCGTCCGAATGCAGGAAAGATACTTTTTAATGGACGTGAATGGAATCGTAATGATTTAAAAGACATTGGTGTATTAATTGAAACACCACCGCTTTATGAAAATTTAACGGCAAGAGAAAATCTCAAGGTTCGAACGATTGCCCTCGGGTTGCCACAGTCACGTATTGATGAAGTATTAAAAATTGTTGACTTGACTAATACAGGAAAAAAACGAGCAGGACAGTTTTCGCTTGGGATGAAACAACGTCTAGGAATAGCAATTGCGCTATTAAACTATCCAAAGCTTTTAATTCTTGATGAGCCGACAAATGGTCTCGATCCTATCGGCATTCAAGAACTTCGAAAGCTGATTCGATCTTTTCCAGAGCAAGGGATTACAGTCATTTTATCTAGCCACATCCTGTCAGAGGTAGAGCAGGTTGTTGATGAAATTGGCATCATTGCAGGAGGGAAATTAGGTTATCAGGGAGTTGCCCCACAAGGTCAGGAATTAGAATCATTATTTATGCAAGTAGTGTCTGCTAATAGAAAGGTAGGCATGTAACATGATCTCAATTATGAAGGCTGAAAGATTAAAATGGAAAAAGACTTTTATCCCTAAATTAGTGTGGCTGGCACCCATTGTGGCGATATTACTAACTGCATTTTTAATGGGAGGGAGCTTCTTCCAAAAGGGTGCTTATAATTGGTGGTATTCAATGCTCTTACCGGGTGCTCTGACGATATGTTGTGCATTAGTGGTGGAAAATGATGCTAAATTGAAATATCATAGTATTCTCGCAATGCCACTCGATCTGAAGAAGATTTGGTTTGGCAAAATACTTGCATGTAGTGCCTGGTTGTTATTAATTACACTTATTTTCTTTACTGGTATTACTGCTGGTGGAATATTATTTGGTAATAGCTATTCTTTCATTAATAGTCTTACAGGTAGTTTATTAATTTTCGTAACATTTTTATGGCAAATTCCACTTTGTTTATTCCTTGCGGCAAAATTAGGAACTTATATGGCTATTTTTATAAATTTAGTCGGCAATATTGCTGGTATGATTGCATTTGCAAATGGAGAGTTCTGGTATAGAGTTCCTTATGCCATTACAGCAAGACTAATTTGTCCAACTCTTGAGATTTTACCAAATGGTTTGCCAGTGCCTGAAGGCAGTCCGTTATTAAGCATGTCGGTTATAGTTCCGGGTATATTAATTGCTATAACATGGTTTGCGTTAATCAGCTTCCTTACTGCACGTTGGTTTCAGAAAAGGGAGGCGAAATAGTGCATGGTAATGTTAAGATTACTGAGAGCAGAGTTTCTTAAAGTAAAAAGAACGCCATTTTTACTAATTCATCTCCTTGTACCGATTATTATTTCTGGGCTGTTTTTAGCATACTATTCATATTCACCATGGAATTTTGCTTGGAAAATATCCGGTTATTTTCAGGCTCTTTCGTGTGGGTTTCCAATTATTATTGGATTAGTTTGTGCAATGGCAGCGGAGCAAGAAGCAAATGCAGGACATTTTCAGGAGATGCTAACAGCTACTAAAACAAAAGTAGTGGCCTATTTAAGCAAGTTGCTAATGTTATTGTTATTTAGTTTTGGAGCAATATTACTGTCCTTCGGTATTTTTAGTATTGGTTTTATTGAACTTTTGCATGAAGATACTTTTGGTTATCAATTTTATTTTATAGCTGGATGTATTCTATTTGTTAGCTTTGCAATTTTATATATTTTACATTTTTTCGTTAGTTTTCATTTTGGTAAAGGTGCCTCAATCGGATTAGGTATTGTCGGATCACTAATAGTAGCCCTACTCCTCACAGGACTAGGTGATGGTATTTGGTCATTTATACCTTATGGCTGGGGTGGTCACTTTGTTTCATTATGGGAAATGAAAGCGTCAGGGCTTGACCTATCGACGGTGGAAATAGGACTACAGGAAGGTATTATTGCTTCAGTTTGCGGGACATTGCTTGCATTAGTCCTATCTTGTTTATGGTTTTGGAAATGGGAAGGAAGAAAGTCTGATAATTAGGGTTTGAAGAAATGATGAGGGTAGAAGTATGGCAAAAATATTAGCAGTAGATGATGAAAAAGATATTTTAGTATTGATAAAAAATGCATTACTAAAAGACGAACATTTAGTAACGGCAGTCTCTGATGCGACAGAAGCAAGTAAAATGAATCTTGGTGCTTTCGATTTAATTTTATTGGATGTGATGATGCCCGAAATTGATGGGTTTACTTTATGTGGCCAAATACGTCATGCTGTAGATTGTCCTATCCTTTTTTTAACGGCTAAATCATTGGAGGAAGATCTAATGTATGGTCTTGGTCTTGGCGCAGATGATTATATTATCAAGCCGTTTGGAATTGGGGAGCTACGTGCAAGAGTAAATGCTCATTTGAGACGCGAAAAAAGAGAAAGACGTAGCATTCTTTTTGTAGATAACGTTCACTTCAATCTATCTGGCAAAGAGCTGTTTGTAAATGAAGAGAAGGTAATACTGACAAAAAGCGAATATGAAATATGCGAATTTCTAGCTCGAAATCGAGGACAGGTGTTTTCTAAAGAAAAAATTTATGAAACTGTTTTTGGGTTTGATGGGAAGAGTGACAGTACCGCTATTACTGAGCATATTAAAAATATTCGTTCAAAGCTACATGCTTTTAATGTTGACGCCATTGACACTGTTTGGGGGATTGGATATAAATGGAGACAATAAAGCCGACTAAAGGAACACGACTACATACTTTTTTTCTTCGATATCTCCTTTTCCTAAGTCTAGGCGTTATTCTGTTAGTGGTGCTACTGATCTGTTTAACGATGTTTGCCTTTTCTACCAACTTCGTATTACCAGCAAATTATGCAGAAACTCAAATTTCATTATCAAGGGATCGTATTGCGTCTAGTAGTTCGGTTACAGCTGAATTGATCCCAGACCTTGTTGATTACGCAGTCTTTTCTAAAGAAGGTAAATTTCTTGCAGGAAATCTTTCAGAGCAGGAAGCTTTCAAAGCTTGGGATGCAATGAAAAAAGAGCAAGCTCAAGGTATCAACCAATTTTACTCGTTTATAGAGCGAGAAAACGAGATTTGTATATTACGATATTATTTAGTACCACAGTATAGTTCAGAAATTTTAAGGAAATATCTTCCTAATCCTCAGCTTTTAGATATTCTATTATTTATTATAGGGGTTGTAACCCTAGCGACTGTCCTTGCGATCCATTTTGGAAGAAATCTTAAGAAAAAAATGTTTGGCTTGCAGGAAGCGATTGAAAAAATACAAAATCAAAATTTGGATTTTACAATAAATACTTCAGGAATTCGTGAAATAGATGAAATATCCATTTCTCTTGAGCATATGAGGGAGGCATTAAACAGTTCTTTAAAACAGCAATGGGAATCAGAACAGACCCGTAGAGAGCAAATCTCTGCTCTTGCCCACGATCTGAAAACACCTCTTACAATTATTCGGGGGAATGCAGAACTTTTACAGGATACTGATCAAGATGATATACAAAGAGAATATAATGACTATATTTTGAAAAATACAATGGAAATAGAAAAATTTACGAAAGAGCTGATCGATTTATCAAAAATGGAGAAAAATATCGTTCGTGAAAAAACGAATGTTAAAACGGATGCATTTATGATAGAAGTAGAAGATCAAATGAGAGCTCTTTCGTTGGAGAAAAAGCTTCAAGTAGATGTCCAAAAGGAAATGCTACCTACACTTATATTGATCGATGAAGAGAGGTTCTATCGAGCGATTTTAAATGTCGTTGCCAATGCTGTAGAACACGCACCTGAAAATGGCAAGGTGACAATAACTGTTCAAGGTGCCGCTGATATTATTCAATTTACTGTTGTTGATAGCGGCTGTGGATTTTCTCCGAGAGATTTGAATGAGGCTACCAAACAATTTTATCGCGGGGATCTAAGCAGAAATGCGGGAAACCACCATGGGATGGGACTTTATATTGCCCAATCCATTGTTCAGAGTCATGATGGAACATTGCTAATTGCCAATGATTTATCAGCTGGTGGAGGGAAAGTGACCATAACAATCCCAATAAATTTAGCCTAAGCGTAATTGTTTTTGCTGTTTCATTGCTTTCGCATAGATAAACTAAATTATTCAAAATGAGGTTTATTATTTTGTATATGTCTATTTGGTTAGCGAATTCTAATGAAGTTCATTAATATGACATTGGATAAAACATATATCATATATATGAGTTGATTGGAGTGAGGCTGGGTGACTCCTTGGGGATCAGCGTCACAGATGAGACCCTGGAGCGAGCAGTCAGAGGAACGAAGGCTAAAAACATCACATCCTGTGATAACGCCTTCGTGACCAACATCGTGTTGGCCCAAGGGCTCATCGGACGCCCCCAGGAAGCTTTGCTCTGTGCGAAAGCGAAGCGACAGCAACAAAGCGCCCAGCCGGAACGGAAATCAACCTCACGCTTTTGATGTGAGCCTATAATTAATAAAAGTGGTTAATTAACACACTTATAAAATATCTTGAGAAAAGAATGATTTTGACAAATTTGTTAATATCATTCTTTTTGTTTTTGTTTGAAATGAAAAAGTGGGGAGTGTGTTCGGGCAATCGTATTGTAAAAAATGCTACAATAAAAGAAAAAAAGAAGAGGCGATGCACGTGGATAACGTCATTGATTTTATTGCAAAGAAAAGAGAACGCGAAGAAAGGCAGCGTGCTCAGGATTTAGAAAGGTATGTTGCGACACAATGTAATTTTCATCAACCAGAAAATATTGATGCACTTGTTGATGGTAAAATGATTGAGGTCAAGGACCATACGTTGTTTTTAGGATTTCTCTCAATATTAAAAGATGAAAAAATTGATCCACTTAATATTTTTCAGGATGTTTTTACACTTGGACCTGCCCACTTCGAGATGTCCTACAATATGAGATGGTGGTCAGTTGTACAGCTTGCCTTTACATTTTTAACAATTTTAAAGGAGAACGAGCCGCATACATATGCAGATTTTCTTGGTTTATAAAATTAATCTAGAGTGTGTGCACGTCTTGGAAAGCTATATAAACGTGCGCATACAGAACTAGATTCCTTCTTAATTTCCTCTAAAACTTTTACAATCCCCCTTCAATTAATAATTGTTCATAGATTTTCATAATTCCTTAATAATTTTTACTGAATATTTTAACGTCCTCCATACTTGCTTAATGTTTGTTTTCTAACATAAATGTTGTAAGACAAATGAAAACAAACATAAACAAATGGAGGTTCCAACTCATGGCAATTCAAAAGTTGTGGAAGAAAGGTCTAATCGGAGCATTAGCAATTTCAATGTTGGCGGCTTGTTCTGACAGTTCATCTAGTTCGAATGAAGTGAAAAGTGATTTGTCACTTGAAGAGATTACGAAAAAAGCGAAAGAAGAAGGCACTGTAAATTCTGTCGGTATGCCAGATACTTGGGCTAACTGGGTAGAGACTTGGGAAGAGCTTGGTACTGAATATAGCCTCAAGCATAAGGATACAGATATGTCGAGTGCTGAGGAGCTAGCGAAGTTTGAGGCAGAAAAGGATGATGCCACTGCGGATATTGGTGACGTTGGAATTGCCTTTGGGCCGATTGCTAAGGACAAAGATTTAACATTACCGTACAAAACATCTTATTGGGATGAAATACCTGACTGGGCAAAGGATGATGAAGGCCATTGGATCGTGGGTTACACTGGAACAATTTCATTTTTAACTGATAAAAACAACGTCAAAAATGCCCCGAAATCTTGGGAGGACATTAAAAACGGAGATTACACTGTCAGCATTGGTGATGCTTTAACAGCGAATCAAGCACAGTTTGCTATTTTAGCAGCTGCAATGGCATTTGGTGGCAATGAATCGAATATTCAACCAGGAATAGACTTTTTTGCAGACTTAGCAAAACAAGGGCGTTTAAAAGGAGATCCAACTGTAGCGAATTTAGAAAAAGGCGAAATTGACGTAGCTATCCTATGGGATTTTAATTCACTTGGTTATCGACACCAAATTGATGAGAAACGTTTTGATGTAGTCATTCCATCAGAAGGCTCTGTAACATCAGGCTATGCAACGATCATTAATAAATACGCCAAAAATCCTCATGCAGCAATGCTTGCTCGTGAATACATTTTATCAGATGCTGGGCAAGAAAATTTAGCGAAGGGTTATGCTCGTCCAATTCGTGACAAAGTGCAATTGTCTCAAGATGTTCAGAAGCTATTATTGCCTGAGGAAATGTACAAAAATGCACAGCCAGTAAAAGACCAAAAGAAATGGGAAGAAACAACAAAGCAAATTCCACAACTATATCAGGAGCAGGTATTAATTCATGGGAAATAATAAAGTTGTTTTAATTGTCGTAGATGCACTTCGCTTTGATACAGCCTGTACCCATATGGGATTTATGCATCATTTAGTTGAACGTAAAATTGCAGCACGTTACAAGGTTTGCTCAGAGGTCCCGTCACTATCAAGGCCTTTATATGAAACGATTTTAACGGGGACACCACCCATTGTGCATGGAGTGACGAGCAATATGACAGTTCGTTTATCCACGCAAAATAGTCTATTTCATTTAGCAAAAGAAAACGGTCTTTCTACTGCAGCTGCTGCCTATCATTGGGTAAGTGAGTTATATAATCGTGCACCATTTGTGCATATGGAGGACAGGCTGCAATTAGATACTCAATTGCCGATTGAGAATGGCTTGTTCTACTTTGAGGATCACTATCCAGACAGTCATTTATTTGCTGATGCTGCTTGGTTAATGGATCAAAAGGAACCCGATTTCTTATATATTCACCCGATGAATGTAGATGATGATGGTCATAAATTTACAGCCGATTCGGCACAATATCGAAATCGAGTTTTAGCAGTGGATGCATTATTATCTATATTTATTCCAAAATGTCTTGCGCAGGGCTATGAAGTGATCGTGACAGCTGATCATGGAATGACGAGTGATGGTAATCATGGAGGCACAACAGCTGAGGATCGCCACGTACCGATGTTTGTTATTTCGAATCATGTTAAAGCAGGCATTAAGGATGAGGTTGTATCACAGCTACAAATTGCTCCGCTATGTTGTCATTTATTGAATATTGAACCTTCTGATGAAATGGTTCCGCTGTTATTAGAGGGGATGCATTCTTTAAAAGGGGTTTAATTATCATTATTTATTCAGGTATGTAATTGGAGTGGAGGGCTGGGCGACTACTTGGGGGATCAGTGTCATAGATGATACCCTGCAGCGAAGCGGAGTGGCCCAGCTGGAACGGAAATCAACCCCATGTTATTGTGAAGAACTCATTTTTATATGAATTACTTTGAAGATTTATCGGAACAAAATCACGTTTTATCGGAACAATTTTAGAATTTATCGGAACAAAATCGCATTTTATCGGAACAATTTCAGTTTTTATCAACTATGGGTGACTCCTAGGGGATTAGCGGCTCATCGGAAGCGCCCAGCCGGAACGGAAATCAACCACCCGTTATGATGATGAGCCTTCTAATTAATAAAAATGATTATGATTATCTAAATAGCCGCTATTAACTATAGAAAGAAGTGATTGTTTTGATTTCGAAGCGGCAAACAGTTGCCTGGCTTTTTCCTTTTCTAGTACTTGTCTTGTTATTTTTCTTAGTACCGTTACTGTATATGCTAATCACAAGCTTTCAAAATAGTGATGGTTTTACACTCGCACAATATAAATCTGTACTAACGAATGATTACATTTTACAAGGCTTTAAAAATAGTATTACACTGTCCGTTATTTCGGCTGTAATTGCCTTAATCGTTACTTTATTTGCAGTTTATGCGATTATGAGATTTTCTGAGCCAGTGCGCGAGAAAATTTTAATACTAACAAACTTAACATCAAATTTTTCAGGTATTCCGTTAGCTTTTGCCTTTATCGTATTACTTGGCAATAGCGGGCTCTTTACATTGTTATTCGATAAATGGGGTATCGGCCCATTATCATCATTTTCTCTATATAGCTGGGGTGGCTTGTTACTGATTTATATTTATTTTCAGCTGCCGTTAGCATTAATGCTTTTATACCCAATTTATGATGGAATTCAACAACAATGGAAGGACGCTGCAGCGCTACTTGGAGCTTCTACTTGGCAGTTTTGGATGAAGATTGGGATCCCAGTTATGCTTCCGGGGATTGTTGGAACATTTAGCGTGTTGTTTGCCAATGCAATGGGTGCATATGCCTCAGCTTATGCTCTAACTAGCAGTAACTACAATTTAGTGGCCATTCGTATTGGTTCTCTTATTAAGGGGGATATTTTTGCTCAACCAGAGTTGGCAAGTGCTATTGCCGTAATACTAGCAGTAACGATGGTGACGGCAATGCTATTAAGCGAATGGAGCATTTCAAAAACAAGGAGGAAGTTATAGTGAAAAAAAGAGGCTTTGCTGATTTATTTTTCCTCCTGTTAGTGGTGTATTTAGTGCTGCCTGTTGTTGCAACAATGCTTTATGCCTTTGCGACAAAATGGAATAAGACCATTTTGCCAGAAGGATTAACATTTAAATGGCTTGCTACATTATTTCAGGATGCAGAATTTATACAGGCGTTTGGACGTTCTGTTTTATTGTCGAGTGGGGCTGTAGTGGTTGCATTGCTCGTTATCGTACCAGCTATTTTTGTGATCGTGTTGTATTTTCCAAAATACGAAAAATGGATTCAGATGGCTGTTGTGATGGTGTATTCATTTCCAGGAATTATTTTAGCAGTTGGGCTCATTCGTGTTTACAGCAAATTTGGTGTGCCGATGATTCTAGTAGTTTTAGGGGCATATGTTATCGGTATTCTACCGTACATTTATCAGGGGACACGCAATAGTTTGCGGAATGTAGATGCACGACAGCTTTTAGATGCAGCGCAATTACTGGGAGCATCGAAATTGCAGGCATTTACTAAAATTTTATTACCTACTGTTTACCCAGGCTTATTTGCAGGTGCATTATTATCGTTTTCCGTACTTTTTGGAGAATTTGTACTGATTAATCTAGTTGTAGGTTCTCGCTTTGAGACGGTGCAAATTTATTTAATGAAGAAGCTTAGTACTAGTGGACATATTGCTAGTGCAGTTGTCTTTATTTATATCGTTCTAATGGGCTTATTAACGTTCGTTATTGCAACATTAACGAAACGATCGAAAGGTGCTACAAATCTATGAGTTATATTGTGATTGAAGAACTTCATAAAAAATATGGATTAACGACGGTTTTATCAAATATAAATATGAAGATTGAAAAAGGTGAATTTATAACTCTTTTAGGTCCGAGTGGCTGTGGTAAGAGTACAATTCTACGTATTTTAGCAGGCTTAACAGATGCATCTGCGGGAAAAATTATCGTAGAAGGAAAGGATATGAATGGTGTTCAACCAAAGGATCGTCAAGTTGGTATGGTGTTTCAATCATATGCACTATTTCCAAATATGACGGTGAAAGAAAATGTAGCCTTCGGTTTACGCATGCAAAAAGTAAATACTGCTGAAGTGGATCAACGTGTTCAAGAAATGCTTGAGATTGTGCATTTAAGTGAAAAAGCAAATGCATATCCGAAAGAATTATCTGGTGGTCAGCAGCAGCGTGTTGCCCTTGCGCGAGCTTTAATAGTACGGCCAAAAGTATTGTTGTTAGATGAGCCGCTCAGTGCGCTAGATGCCCAAATTCGTAAGAAACTTCAAGCAGATTTACGAGCTATTCAACAAAAGCTAGGTATAACGATGATTTTAGTTACGCATGATCAAGAGGAAGCGATGGCTGTTTCTGACAGAATATTTGTTATGGACAATGGGATGATTGCACAAAGTGGAACACCTACAGCGATTTATACAAGCCCTGAAAGTGAATTTATCGCTAATTTTATCGGACATTACAATGTGTTTACGCGTCAAACACTTGAGAAAATGATTGGCGAGACATTGCCAAAAGAATACTCAAAATTTGCGATTCGACCAGAAGCTATACATCTCGATCAGAGACAGGGGGATGTTTGTATGACTGGAGAGGCGAAGCAATCATTAATGAGTGGCAATGTTATTCGGACAACGTTAGAGGGTGAATGTCCCTTTACGATGGAGCAGCTACATCAACGAGGGCAATCGTTTGAGCTTGGTAAGCGATATGTGTGTTATGTAGCGAGGGAAGATGTGATTGCATTATCATGACATATGCAAAAATTGAACGTTTTGAATTTATTTTGAAACAGTTAGAGGCTGATGGAAAAATTGTTGTTGCCAATATTGCAGAAGAATTACAAGTAGCACCAGAAACGGTCCGTAGAGATTTTGATGAGCTAGAGCAACAACATTTATTAACGAGAGTACATGGTGGAGCTGTTAAGTATACGAACGTTAGAAATGAACCGGCATTTTTGCGCAAGCTTCAAATGCAAAAGGAGGCAAAGCGCAATATAGCTCGTTTAGCAGCTAGATGTATATGTGATGGGGATACAATTGCGGTTGATACAGGTACAACGACTGTGCATATTGCAGATTTTTTATTGGCAGTCGACGATATAACAGTTGTAACCAATTCTATCGCTGCAGCTGTTCAATTTAATTTGGCGATAGAGGAGCGGCGCATGACGGGGAAGGTCATATTACTTGGTGGAACGACAAACCCAAGGCAATCCTCAGTAACAGGCGCTATGACGTTGGAGTTATTAGGAAATATGAATTTTGATAAAGCATTTATATCGTGTGGTGGTATAAGTGAAGATATCGTATACGATTATGATTTGGATGAATCGTTAATTTCTAAAAAAATGCTTGACCGTAGCAAGATGAACTTTTTATTAGCGGATGCATCTAAAATAAATGGTAAGTCCTTTTATCAAATATGTCACATTGAAGAGTGCTCAGAAATTCTTTGTGATATAGCTTGCCCGTTGGAATGGCAAGCGTATGAGGAAAAGTGGACGGTATGCAAAGGAGGGAAATGCGGATGATTGATTACCATGTACATTTAGAGGAGGGCCCATATTCATTTCGTTGGCTAGAGCGTACTTCTCAAGCAATTGGATTTTTTAATGAAGATGAAGGATCAGCAAAAGGTTCTAAAGCATTTATAGAATTACAAATGAAGCAGTTATCACAGCGATTACAAAGTGGCTGCTATAGCGAGGAATGGCTAGATTTATATTTACAACAGGCAAAGCAGCTAGGTTTACGCGAGGTTGGCATTGTCGACCATCTATATCGTTTCAAGGAGACACGAGCATATTTTGAGCGATATATGCAGTTAGATGACAATGAAGTTGGTAGAGCTCAGCGTTACTGGCTTGATAGTGTGATGACGGAAAGTATGGATGATTTTGTGTCAGCTATTAATCAAGCAAAAGAAAAATGGAGTCGTCATGGTATTTCCTTAAAGCTAGGCATCGAGGCAGATTATTTTGTCGGCGGTGAGGAAGAATTAGCATCATTACTGGAAGGATATCCATGGGATTATGTTATCGGATCTGTCCATTTTGTGGATGGCTGGGGCTTTGATAACCCTCAAACACAATACATATTTGAGGACATGGACGACGCAACTTTACAGGAAAACTTTGCCCGATTTTTTGCTACAGTGGAAAAAATGATCCTCTCGAATATATTTGACTTTGTGGCGCATTTAGACAACTTTAAAGTGTTTGACTATCAAGTGAAGAACACAGCTTTTCTTGACTCTTGGTATGAAAGAATTGCAAAGGCACTTGTGACAACACAAACAGTCACTGAAATAAATGCCGGCCTATATTATCGCTATCCAGTAAAGGAAATGTGCCCAGGACCACGTTTCTTACAAATTTTAATTGAACACGATGTAGCCTTTACAGTTTCTTCAGATGCGCATTTTCCAGACGATTTAGGTAAATACACATTTGCGAATACAGATTTACTAAAAAGCTACGGCGTTCAATCAATTATTGGATTTAATCAACGTCAAAAACAATATATAGAACTATAATTTATGTCGCCGTTGATGGATATCTTCGGTGATTTTTTATGTTAGGAAGAGTGAGCAGAGTGACGGAAAGAAACGTCCAAGCGACGGAAAGAACGGACGAAGTGACGGATAAAATTCAAGGCGACGGAAAGAATCGTCGAAGCGCCGGATAGGACTGTTGAAGCGACGGAAAGAACTGTTGAAGTGGACGATAGAATTCAAAGCGACGGATGGAATCGGCAAAGTGATGGATAGAATTGACAAAGTCGTGGATAGAACCATCAAAATGATGGATAGAATTTAAGGCGACGGAAAGAATCGTCAAACCGACAAATGCCCCCCCTCCAGCAAAACTGACACTCCTCGCAACCTAACAAAAATATTCATCTAGCTAAGAGTAATTAAGTCTAAACCGCGACATTTAGTACGCAAACCTTGTAGGATGTTGCAATTATTAAGTATAATAGTAAAATGGGAATTCAAATGTATGGAATTCGTTTGAAAGGAGTTACCTGATTGCGATGAATGAAGAACAACGCTTAGCAAATCAACAAGTCAATCAACCAAAAAAAGAAGACAAGCCTGAAAAGGATTATAGTAAATATTTTGAAACGGTCTTTACGGCACCTTCATTAAAAGATGCTAAAAAACGTGGGAAAGAAGAAGTTAAGTACCATAAGGACTTTAACATTGCAGAAGAGTTTGCAGGTATGGGTACGGGGCGTACTTTTTATATTCGTACGTATGGCTGCCAAATGAATGAGCATGATACGGAAGTTATGGCTGGGATTTTTATGCAGCTAGGTTATACGCCTACAGATGTGATTGATGAGGCTGATGTAGTGCTACTGAATACGTGTGCTATCCGTGAAAATGCAGAGAACAAAGTATTTGGAGAACTGGGCTTCCTACTAAAATATAAACGTAAAAATCCAGAAATGCTTATCGGGGTTTGTGGCTGTATGTCACAGGAAGAATCCGTTGTAAATAAAATCTTAAGAAGTTATCCGCATGTCGATATGGTGTTTGGTACACATAATATTCACCGTTTACCGAACATTTTAAAAGAAGCATATATGTCTAAGGAAATGGTCATTGAGGTTTGGTCTAAAGAAGGCGATGTTATTGAGAATCTGCCGAAAAAACGTCTTGGTTCCATCAAAGCTTGGGTAAATATTATGTACGGCTGTGATAAATTCTGTACGTATTGTATCGTACCTTATACGCGTGGTAAGGAGCGTAGTCGCCGTCCAGAGGAAATTATTGCTGAAGTTCGTGAACTAGCGGCTGCCGGCTATAAAGAAATTATGCTTCTGGGACAAAATGTCAACGCTTACGGTAAGGATTTTGAGGATATTGAATATCGACTTGGTGATTTAATGGATGAATTACGAAAAATTGATATTCCACGTATTCGTTTTACAACGAGTCATCCACGAGACTTCGATGATCATTTAATCGAAGTACTTGCACAGCGTGGTAACTTAGTTGAACATATTCATTTACCAGTACAATCTGGTTCAAATGATGTGCTAAAAATTATGGCACGTAAGTATACACGTGAGCATTTCCTTGGATTAGTAGCGAAAATTAAAGCGGCTATTCCGGAAGTAACACTAACGACTGATATTATCGTAGGATATCCTAATGAGACAGAGGAGCAATTTGAGGAGACATTATCCTTGTACCGTGAAGTAGGATTTGAAATGGCCTTTACTTATATTTATTCTCCTCGTGAGGGTACACCTGCTGCCAAAATGGTCGATAATGTACCTGAAGAAGTAAAAAAAGAACGTCTGCACCGTTTAAATGAGGTTGTAGGGGAATACTCTCGCAAAGCATTAGAGGGCTTGAAGGGCGAAATAGTAGAAGTCTTAGTCGAAGGCACGAGTAAAAAACGCGATGATGTGTTAGCTGGCTATACTCGTAAAAATCGTCTTGTTAACTTTAAAGCACCAGCAGATTTAATTGGTCAATTAGTGAAGGTAAAAATAGTTGAGGCTACTTCTTATTCACTAAGTGGTGAGTTCGTAGAATTAGTAAAAAATGAAAAGGTGGAAGCGTAAATGACACAAGTATTATATACAAAAGATGATTTAATCAAGAAGTCACACGAAATTGCGCATATGATTGCCAATACGCCAGAAGTTGAATTTTTCAAAAAGGCTGAAGCACAAATTAATGAAAATCAATTAGTACGTGAACGTATTGCAAGTCTAAAAAGCCTACAAAAACAAGCTGTTAACTTCCAACACTTAGGAAAAGAAAAAGCGCTTAAATTAATTGAAGATAAAATCGAAAAAATCGAAGAAGAAATCAACGCAATCCCAGTGGTTCAACAATTTAAAGAATCTCAAGGTGATGTAAATGATTTATTGCAATTAGTTTCGAACACAATTGCTAACAACGTTACTAATGAGATTATTCGATCAACTGGTGGGGATTTACTTTATGGAGAAACTGGCTCACAAGTAGCAAATACAAGACCAGGCAGCTGCTCATAAAAATAATAGAAGAAATAGCTCGAATGACAGCATTCGGGCTATTTTTATGTTTAACTTCTTTCAGCGGGTGTTCAAACATCCGTACCTGTCGCTACGCTTTCGGCACAAAAGACATCAGCTGAAATAGAGGAACTCGGGCTAAAAACTTCACATCCTGTGAAAACGCCTGAGTGACCAACCTCGTGCTGTTGCCGCTGCCGCTTCGCTTTCGCGCAGATGAAACTCATATGCTGCCGCTTCGCTTTCGCGCAGATGAAACTCATATGCTGCCGCTTCGCTTTCGCACAGACAAAAACACGTTGCTGACGCTACGCTTTCGCACAAAAAACATCTGCAGGCCTAAGCACAAAGCCGATTCCGGACGCAATTATGCCGAGGCATAATTGATTAATCTTCTTCAATACTCGTGGGAAATAGCGCATTCAGACAACATAGGATGTAAAAAGTCAGTAAATACATTCTACAAAAATATATGTTCACCCAATGGGCGCTACCTGCATATGATGGAGTGAAAAGAGTCAAAGGAGGAATTGCGCTGAAACGTTTACGACAAATCGTGACGAGAGCAGTAGTTGCCAAAGGGAAGAAGAGAACGGAAGAACGTGTAACATTAAGTCCATCAAATAAGCCGACGAGTATTCTCGGGTGCTGGGTCATCAATCATACTTGCTCCGCGAAAAAAGTCGGTAAATTTGTAGAAGTATCGGGGAAATTTGATGTCAATGTATGGTATGCCTATAGTAGTCATTCGAAAACAGCAGTGTTTTCTGAAACGGTGCACTATAAAGACAAAGTAAAGCTTTCATTTAGAGATGGCGAAGTAAGTGTTGGTGATGATGTTCGTGTACGTGTCGTTCAAGAGCCAAACTGCATAGAGGCAATCATCTCTCCATGTGGTACGAAGTTTGAAATCGTAGTAGAACGTGAAGTGGTTGTAGAGGTAATGGGAGAAACGACGATTTGCATTAGTGTACATCCACTTGATTTCGAAGAGGAATGGAACTTTGAAGAGAGCTCATCTTCGTCTTCATCTAGCTCCAGTTCCAGCTCATCGTCTAGCTCTAGTGAAGAAGGCAGGTATGTTTTAGAGTCTTCATCGTTTCCTGATGAAAGACCAAGATAATACTAAAGATTTTATACATGCGAAGCGCTAGCATCTTAAAAAAGGTGAATTAAGCGTTTCGCATGTATCTTTTGTTATAATAAAAATATCTATATGGTTAGAGCGAGGGATTTTTAAAATGATAACATATACACCAATGATACAACAGTATTTGCAGGTAAAGGAAGATTACAAGGATGCCTTTTTATTTTTTAGATTAGGCGACTTTTACGAGATGTTTTTTGAGGACGCTATTAATGCCTCTCAACTTTTAGAAATTACATTAACGAGCCGAGATGCGGGTGCAAAAGAGCGTATTCCAATGTGTGGCATTCCGCATCATTCGGCAAGAAATTATATTGAAACGCTTGTGCAAAAGGGTTATAAGGTTGCAATTTGTGAGCAAACAGAAGATCCAAAGCAAGCAAAGGGTGTAGTTAAGCGTGAAGTCGTACAGCTTATTACACCTGGTACGATCATGGAAGGTAAGTCGCTCGAAGGTAAATCCAATCATTTTATTGGTGCTGCGGAGCAATTCGACGATACAACATTTGGTTACGCCTATTTAGATTTATCTACAGGTGAAGCAGTAGCCTCATCAATTGAGGGAGATGGAAAAGCACTTTTAATGCAAATGCAGGCATACGGTATTCGTGAATTAATTGTTACGGAAAGTTTGCAGCTTCTATTAGCAGAGCATGCAGTAAATGCAGGTATCGTCCTTTCAATTGAAACAGATGAAATGACATTAGATAAAGCTGCACATTATTTAGAAGCGGTGCCAAATGATTTACGAATTGCTTGCCAACGTTTGCTAGCTTATATCGATAAAACACAAATGCGTTCTTTATCACATATTCAAGCATTTACGTACAATGAAATGAAAAATTATTTACGTAT
The DNA here is from genome assembly GCF_001183605.1 of Lysinibacillus xylanilyticus. Taxonomy (GTDB): domain Bacteria; phylum Bacillota; class Bacilli; order Bacillales_A; family Planococcaceae; genus Lysinibacillus; species Lysinibacillus xylanilyticus. The sequence continues at coordinate 846,351 of NZ_LFXJ01000010.1, forward strand.
TGACTCTAGCTCTAAGCGTAATTTAGAGCTTATTCAATCTATTCGCGGTGGCGATCAAAAGGGCACACTTTTATGGTTGTTAGATGACACTGTGACTGCAATGGGAGGGCGCAAGTTAAAGCAATGGTTACACCAACCTCTTGCTTCACGTGCTGCCATTGAAGAGAGACTAGCAACTGTCACTGATTTATTGGATGAATATTTTGTAAGAACTGAACTCCAAGCCTCTTTAAAACAAGTATATGATTTAGAGCGTTTAGCTGGACGTGTAGCTTTTGGTAATGTTGGTGGACGAGATTTAGCACAGCTACGTGATTCATTACGTCAGGTACCTGCAATTCAGCAGCAATTACTTAGTACCAATAAAGAAACGATGCAAAAGCTAGGCGCAGCGCTTGATATGTGTGCGGATGTAGAGGCACTATTAGCTCGTGCTATTACAGACAATCCACCAATTACGATTAAAGAGGGTGACGTCATTCGCGATGGCTATAATGAGCGCTTAGACGAACTTCGCTTTGCTTCTCGTAATGGGAAGGATTGGATTGCACAGCTCGAGCAAGAGGAACGGGCGAAAACAGGCATTAAAAACTTAAAAATAGGCTACAATCGAATTTTCGGTTACTATATTGAAATTACAAAATCTAATATCCATTTAGCTGATTTAACACGCTATGAACGTAAACAAACTTTAGCCAATGCCGAGCGTTATATTACTCAGGAGCTTAAAGAAAAAGAAGCATTAATTTTAAATGCTGAGGAAGAAAGTTTAACGTTAGAGTATAACTTATTTGTGGAAATCCGTGATGAATTAAAGGCGTTTATTCCACGTGTCCAAGCGTTAGCGGCAAGCATTAGTGAGCTAGATGTACTATTAAGCTTTACAAGTGTTTCAGAGAAATACCGTTTTACGAAGCCTGAGTTTCATGGTGGACGTTCACTAGAAATTATTGAAGGGCGTCATCCGGTTGTTGAGAAAATGCTCAATAAGCAAATGTATGTACCAAACGATTGTGTACTTGAGGAAAATAACAATATGATGCTTATAACTGGTCCGAATATGTCCGGTAAAAGTACGTATATGCGTCAAGTTGCACTAATTGTTGTTATGGCACAAATGGGCTGTTATGTACCTGCTGAGAAAGCTAGATTACCAATTACAGATCAGATCTTTACACGCATCGGTGCGGCGGATGATTTAGCTGCGGGACAATCAACATTTATGGTGGAGATGCTAGAATCTCAGCACGCGATTACGCATGCTACAAAAAATAGTTTAATGCTGTTTGATGAAATTGGACGTGGGACATCTACCTATGATGGTATGAGTCTTGCTCAATCGATGATGGAATACATCCACGACAAAATTGGGGCAAATACACTGTTTTCAACTCACTATCATGAATTAACGGCACTAGAAAAGGAACTTCCTCGACTGCAAAATGTACACGTATCTGCTACTGAAAAAAATGGCACAGTTGTCTTTTTGCATAAGGTGAAAAAGGGTGCTGCCGATAAATCTTACGGAATTCATGTAGCACAGCTCGCACAATTGCCAGAGGAAATTTTAACAAGAGCACAAGTGCTACTTGAAAACTTCGAGGCTGGAAATGAAGTTGGAAACGAAGTAACAGTGGTACAGGAAGTTGTGGAAAAGCCAATGCAAATGTCTCTATTTACGGAGGGAGAACCAATCTCTCCAGCAGAGACAGAGGTGCTTAAAAACCTTGAAAAAGTAAATATTCTGGGCACTTCACCAATGCAAGCAATGAATATTTTATACGAATTACAGCAGCAACTAGTAAACGCAAAAAAGTAAAGGAGTGATGCGCTATGGGAAAAATACAAATTATGGACGAGTGGCTGTCCAATAAAATCGCTGCAGGGGAAGTAGTTGAAAGACCAGCCTCTGTAGTAAAAGAGCTTGTTGAAAATGCCATTGATGCAGGAAGTACGTCCATTGATGTTTTTTTACTAGAAGCGGGCCTCACTTCAATTCAAATAATTGATAATGGTAGTGGTATGGATGAAGAGGATGCATTAATATCATTCTCTCGCCATGCGACAAGTAAAATTCATCAAGAACACGATTTATTTCGTATTCGTACCCTTGGCTTCCGTGGCGAGGCCTTAGCTTCCATTGCATCAGTGTCGAAAATGACACTTATTACATCTAATGGTGAATCAGGAACGTATTTAGAGCTTGAGGGTGGGCATATTGCTACACATAAACCTGGCCCTTTACGTAAGGGAACAGATATTACAGTAGCACAGTTATTTTTCAATACACCCGCTCGATTAAAATATATGAAAACAATACAGACCGAGCTTGGACATACAATTGATCTGATGAACCGTCTTGCGCTCGGAAATCCACAAATTGCGTTTAGATTATTGCATAACGGCCAGCAATTGTTACAAACAAATGGACGAGGAGACGTACAGCAAGTATTAGCTGCCATTTACGGTGTGCATAATGCGAAAAAAATGGTGGCATTCAATGGAGAGTCACATGATTATAAAATTTCTGGCTTCGTATCACTACCAGAAGTGACTCGTGCTTCGAAAAACTATATGTCATTGTTTGTAAATGGTCGCTGGGTGAAGCATTATTTGGTCCAAAAAGCGATTGTAGATGCGTATCATACGTATTTGCCCATTGAACGTTTTCCAATTGTTGCGCTCTATATAGAGGGTGATCCTTATTTAACAGATGTCAATGTTCATCCTGCCAAGCATCAAATACGTTTAAGTAAGGAGCCTGAGCTTCTTAAGCTAATTGAGGAAACTATACGAGAGAAAATCCGCAATGTTATTCGAGTACCGCTTATGGAAAAGAAGGAGAAAGTGGTAAAGGCTGCGACGGAGCAGTTAAATATTTGGAAACCTGCACCAAAGCTTAATGTGGATAAAATGAATGCAATTGTAGAAAAACTTTATGATGTGCAAACTGTTCAGGAATCGAACACATTAGATCCTATAGTGCCACAACCTGAATCCGTTCCTACTGCTGTTGAAGAAAGCTGGCAACCGACACCGGTGATGGAAGTGAATCCTATTGAAGAAGTGAATCTTCCTGATGAAGTGAAGCTAGAGGAACCAGTGGAAATTCTAGAGGATGAACCAGCTAAAGAGCCATTTCCTGCGCTTGAAGTAGTAGGGCAAATTCACGGCACATATATTGTTGCACAAATGGAGGATGGCTTTTATTTAATTGATCAGCACGCTGCTCAGGAGCGTATTAAATATGAATTTTTCCGTGAAAAGGTCGGTCAGGTGAACCCAAATGAGCGTCAGGCTTTATTGCTTCCATTGACTTTCCATTATGCTGCAGACGAGGCTCTTATATTACGAGAAAATAGACAAGAGTTAGAAGCTGTTGGCGTATTTTTAGAGGAATTTGGACAGGCTTCATTTGTAGTGAGAGAGCATCCTAGCTGGTTCCCTAAAGGAGAAGAACAAGAAATTATTGAGGATTTAATTGAACAGGTACTGACAACTAAAAAGGCGGACGTCAAAAAATTACGTGAGGCGGCAGCGATTATGATGAGCTGTAAAAAGTCGATAAAGGCCAATCATTATTTAACGAAAGAGCAAATGGATACGTTACTGCAAGATTTACGCAATGCCGACAATCCATTTACTTGCCCACACGGACGTCCAGTGCTAATACATTTTACAACGTATGAAGTGGAAAAAATGTTTAAACGGGTAATGTAGTTGTAACGCCTGACAATAATCATGAACAACATGAATAGTCCATGCTGCATAAAGGAATTTTATAGGTATACAAGAGATTCTATGCTTAAAGTTTTTACTATTTATACAGGCTAGCATACTCAGTAGAGGTTACACGTATTTTCAAATTATAGCTAATGGGGGAAAAAAGTTATGTTTTCATTTGAACAACGTCCTAAAATTATGCATTTTTTAGAGCAATATAGCTTTGACGTTTTAGTCATTGGTGGTGGTATTACTGGTGCTGGCATTGCGCTTGATGCAGCATCTAGAGGGCTATCAGTTGCTTTGATTGAGAAGCAGGATTTTTCTGCCGGCACATCAAGCCGTTCAACAAAGCTTATTCATGGTGGACTTCGATATTTAAAGCAACTTGATGTAGGTGTTGTAGCTGAGGTTGGGCGTGAGCGTGAAATTGTTTATGACAATGCTGTTCACGTGACAACTCCTGAAAAGATGCTATTGCCATTATATAAGAAGGGCTCACTTGGACCATTTACAACATCAATGGCACTGAAGGTATATGATCGATTAGCAGGTGTTAAAAAGCATGAACGAAGAACAATGTTAAACGCTCAGGAAACGGCAGCGCTAGAGCCTTTACTCAATCGGGATGAGCTCATTGGTGGTGGCTATTACGTTGAATATCGTACAGATGATGCCCGTCTGACAATTGAAGTGCTGAAAAAAGCTGTGGAATATGGGGCACTTTGTTTAAATTATGCGGAGATGACAGAGTTTTTATATGAGAAGAAAAAGCTTGTTGGAGTACAAGTGAAGGATCATGTTACAGGGAAAACGATCGAAGTGCATGCTGCGCAAATCGTCAATGCTACTGGACCTTGGGTAGATGAAGTTCGCCAAAAGGATAAAGTAATAGATAAAAAGCAGTTACGTCTCACAAAAGGCGTCCATATTGTCCTTGATCAAAAGGATTTTCCATTACGACAAGCAGTGTACTTTGATATAGCGGATGGGCGTATGGCCTTTGCTATTCCACGTGAAGGTAAAGCCTATATAGGGACAACAGATACAGTTTACGAGGGAGACCCTGTACATCCTGTCGCTACCCAAGAGGATGTTGACTATTTAATTGCTGCTGCAAAAACTGTCTTTCCAACTGCAAATATTTCAAGAGATACGATTGAATCGTCGTGGGCAGGTGTGCGTCCACTTATTTTTGAAAAAGGGAAGGATCCATCCGAAATTTCACGCAAAGATGAGATATGGACGGCTCCAAGTGGACTAATGACGATTGCGGGTGGCAAACTAACGGGCTACCGCCAAATGGCAGAAACAATCGTTGATAAAATTGTGAAAACCCATAAATACAAGCACGCAAGTCCATGTGTAACACGTGAGTTATCACTTTCTGGTGCAAAAGGCATTAATGCCATCAATTTCACTGATTATAGTACTTATAAAGCTAAAGAGGGCGTTCAGTATGGTCTAAATTATGATGAAGCAAAACAGCTTGTACAAAAATATGGCACGAATGTCGATGCTTTATATAACCAGGTGAAATATTTGCATGAACATGGAAGCACGATGCCCCTAGTACTGCATGCGATGTTACTTTATGGCATAGAAGCGGAAATGGTGTACACACCAAGTGATTTCTTTATCCGTCGAACAGGCTTACTATACTTTGATATTGATGCGGTTAAACGTTATAAACTGCAGGTCATTCAAGTTATGCAACAACATTTTAACTATACAGATTCGCAAAGAAATACTTATGTAGCTCAACTAGAGCAAGCTATTTTAGATGCAACAAATTTTGCTGAGGAAGGGGTGTAGGCAATGCGTTATATTGAAATGTCAGATGGCCATTTTCTGTTTACTCGAACATTAAAGCCATCGAAGCCATGCATTGGTCATATTCATATTCTGCATGGTATGGCGGAGCATAGTGGACGTTATGTTAAATTTGCCAATAGCTTAAATGAAGCTGGCTATGCAGTGACAATGCATGATCATCGTGGGCATGGAGAAACAGCAGCCTATAATGGCACACTAGGTTTTTTTGCTGAAGAAAATGGGTTTGATCGTGTCGTAAAGGATGCACATGAAGTAGTAACATTATTGCATGAACAATTTACAGATGTACCTTTGATATTATTTGGTCATAGTATGGGATCGTTCATTACTAGAAGATATATTCAATTGTACAGCGATCAAGTGGATAATGTGATTCTTTGTGGAACAGGTAACGTTACAGCATTGCATACGATGGGGAATTTAGTAGCAAAAGTATTGGCCAAACAGCTCGGTAAAGAGACGGAGAGCAAGTTGTTAAATAAGCTGAGCTTTGGTAGCTTTAATAAACAGTTCCCAAATTCGAAGACTGCGTATGATTGGATATGTTCAGTAGAGGATGAGGTGGAAAAATATATAGATGATCCATATTGCGGTTTTATCCCTACTAACCAATTTTTTGTGGATTTAACAACTGGTTTTATGTCGTTAAATCGTAAAAAAGAGATAGCAAAAACAAAAAAAGACTTACCTATACTATTGATAAGTGGTAGTAAGGATCCAGTAGGAGAACAAGGCCAAGGTGTATACGCTGTAGCTGAACAATTGGCAGAAGCGGGCATACAGGATGTGACGGTTTACTTATTTGAGGATAAGCGCCATGAAATCCTAAACGAGGGCAATCAAAATGCAGTCTATCAAGTTTTATTACGGTGGTTAGAAAAATATGATACAAGATAAAATACAGCAGGCAGAGGTCGTAGCAATCGTAGGGCCTACTGCTTCTGGAAAAACAGCACTAAGCATTGAGTTAGCAAAAAAATATAATGGTGAAATCATCAACGGTGACTCCATGCAAATCTATCGAGGCTTAGATATTGGTACAGCGAAAATTACTGAGGAAGAGATGGAGGGTGTACCCCATCATTTACTAAGCTTCAAAGAGCCGACAGAGTCCTTTTCAGTAGCAGACTATCAAAAATTAGTGCGAGCTAAAATTGCAGAAATTCAAGCGCACGGTAAGCTACCGATTATTGTAGGTGGCTCAGGTTTATATGTGCAGGCAGTACTCTATGATTTTCAATTTACTGAGGAGCAGGTAGATGAAGCGGCTCGAAAAGCTTATTACGCAGAACTGGAGAAATTAGGTCCAGAGGCGATGCATGCTAAGCTAAAAAAACTTGATCCACAAACAGCAGAGACGATTCATCCAAATAATACTCGCCGTGTTATACGTGCGCTAGAGATGATTGAGCTTAGTGGCGTTTCAAAGGCATCCGAAGCACAAAATCGTGGAGAAGTTCCACTTTACAATCATGTGATTTTAGGGCTTGGGCAAAATATGTCACGTGAAAAGCTCTATGATAGAATTAACCTTCGCGTTAATATAATGATGGAAAAAGGGCTTTTAGAAGAAGTGAAAGGCTTATGGCAGCAAAATATACGAGGTGTGCAGTCAATCCAAGCAATCGGCTACAAGGAATTATATGATTACCTAGATGGAAAATGTTCTTTAGAAGAAGCCATTGATAGTTTAAAGCAAAATTCTCGCCGCTATGCGAAAAGACAACTAACATACTTCCGAAACAAAATGGATGTATATTTTGTTAATAATGACGAAATACTTTAATTAATTTCTAAAAATTACTAATTGCCAAATTGGTAGAACATGCTACTATAGGAATGAAGAGGTAGAAAGAGAGTATAAGGAGGCATTTTGATGAAATCAATTAACTTGCAAGATACATTCTTAAACCATCTACGTAAAAACAATGTTTTTGTAACTGTGTTTTTATTAAATGGATTTCAGTTAAAAGGAACTGTGAAATCCTATGATAATTTCACAGTATTATTACTAGATGCTGAAAGCAAGCAACACCTTATTTACAAACATGCTATTTCTACATTTGTTCCAGCAAAGCAAGTAGATTTTTTAGAGACAGAAGAATAGAAACATTATAGTAAAACAGTTAGTGTTCATGACACTAGCTGTTTTTTTGCCTACAGGCTATAATGTAAGAGGAAATCGACATATTGGAGGACTACACATATGAAAACTATGGATACAACAGAAATATTAGAACTATTAGATGCGAACGAAGACCTATACATCATTGATGTTCGTGAAGATGATGAGGTAGCACAAGGCATGATCCCTGGTGCTCAGCACGTTGCTCTTGGAACAATCCCTGAGCGCTTAGGCGAATTAGATGCTTCAAAGCCATACATTATCGTTTGCAAAGCAGGCGGTCGTTCAGCAAATGCTTGTGCATACCTAGAAGCTCAGGGTTTTGACGTAACAAACCTTGAAGGCGGCATGCTTGCTTATGATGGAGAGTTAGAATTTAAATAATTATCGATTAAAACCCTCGTTTAGGCGAGGGTTTTTCTTGTACAATCGAGTTGATATAAGGTTGAAGCCTCGTTTAATAGCTATTACAGCAGCCCCTACACGAGAATTAAAATTGTGCCAAGCACCATTCTTTAGTTTCTTGGTCGGCAAAGGATGCTTCTACACTATTTAAATAAATTTGTCGATAATCTTCTTCGCTTAGATTAAATTCATTGTTAACTAAATGGATTTCTTTTGCCATTGTAGTATTTGATACGGTTCTGTTATCCGTATTAAATGTCACTTTTATTCCATCTTTATGAAACTTATAAATCGGATGTTCAGAATAATGATGAACAGCTTTCGTTTGGACATTACTTGTTGGACACATTTCAAGAACTACCTGTCTTTCTTTAACAATCTTATAAGCTTCGGCACAATCTTTAATAAATACTCCGTGTCCTATTCTTTCAGCACCCAACAGTTCAACAGCCTCTAGAACGTTTTTACCAATTCCTGTTTCACCTGCATGAATAGTGACTCTGTAGCCATATTCTTTGGCTAAAGCGATTGGATCTACGAATTTTTCACAAAAGCCTTCTTCTTCGGATGCACATAGGTCAATTGCCACTACACCTTTTCCAAGGAACTTTTTCCCCTTTTCAACCACCTCGAATGCACTTTCTACAGACATCGTCCTCATGCAAGACAGGATTATATTTCCCTTTATTTCGTAACAGCTTTCAGCGTCCCTCATCCCATCTATAACAGCTTGAATAACTTCTTCAACGCCAAGACCTTGTAATGTGTGAAGTAACGGGGCAAATCTGACTTCTAAATATTTCACATTTTCCATTGTTGCATTCTCAAATAGCTCAAAAGTAATTCTTCTTAAATTCTCCTTAGACTGCATTACTAAATTAGGAAGAAAAAATCTTTTTAAATATTCATCAAGGGATTCGCATTCTAACGGAGCAATCAGCTCCTTTTGTAGTTCATCCTTATCAAAAGTGGGTAACTGAATGCCTTCCTTCTGTGCAATATCGATAATAGTTTCAGCCCTAAGACTTCCATCCAAATGACAGTGTAGTTCAATTTTTGGCAATGTTAAAAAGTTCATTTTTGACCTCCTGAAATAAATTATTAGATTTAAAATACAAAAAAATTCCTGACCACAAAGAAAATACAAGTATTGTACTTTCTTCGTAATCAGGAATTTCGGTTCCTGGTAGAGACCCCCAAACCATATTATTGGGGTTATACGAATATTATTGAATTCATTTATGATTTTTAATATGATAATAAAAAAATTTCGGATTGTCAATATCGTTAGTTGAATAAGAGAAAACAGATAATTAGATATTTATATAATCCATTACTTCTTGTATATAGTTTTCCAATGGTTGTCTTGTATTCACAGTGATACACCTATAGTTGGAGGGCTTTTTACTACTTTGAAGTGTATGGATAAAAGCAGTTTCTGATTTTACCTCTGCTATTTGGCTAATCATTCTCTCTCGATTTTTCAATCTATAATTTATCTCTTTGAAGTCATCAAGATAACACTCAATATATTTATATTTAACATTGTATTTAACTGACAGTTTTGTCCCTTTATCAATCAATTCTTCATATAGACACGGGCTATCAAGTATTACGCTATGTCCTTGTGATAAATGAAATTCAACTAAGGACCAATCGATAATATAAGAAATCTTACCTGCAAGCTTAACATCGATTGAAACTTCATCAATAGAATTTAAAAGAGCCGATTTTACTATATCGTGGTCAATGATAATACCACCCGTTCTTTTAGCAATCTCACGAGAAAGAGTGGATTTTCCGGAACCAGGAAAACCTGACATTTGAACGAAAAACAAGCTTCATCACCCCTCTTCAATAAATTAAATAAAAGAAAGTAACCTGCGCCGTTAGTGAAAAAGCGACTGCTCTATTGAACAATCGCCCCCATTAGCTTAATAAGGGGAGTTAATTTTCGGAGGGAATATCTAACCACGTTTTATCCCATTGAAAGTATACTTCGTTATTGTCTGTTTGTGTAAATATATGTTTCGGATAAGGTAAAGCTAATTCTGGCATATTATCTGGTTTAAAATACTGAAGATCATTAGTTTCATTATCTATTGGACATAGTTCTCCACTTTGAATATCACACTCAAACATAAAAACGTTATATTCCACTTTATGCCCGTTCGGATATTCGTAACGGAAATCTTTCCCACCAAATACTCCCATTAATCTCTTTGGCACAACATATAATCCTGTCTCTTCTAACACCTCACGTACAACAGCTTGTGCAGGTGCTTCACCAATTTCTATTGCTCCTGCTGGGAGACTCCATTTCTCACCATTACCTTTATTCTGCAACAAAATTTCTCCTCGTTTATTTCGAATAATTCCTACTACGCAAGGCATGAAAATTAATTCACTACCAACTTTATCTCTAAGTTCCTGATAGAAGTTAGAAATCCCCATATTTGATTACCACCTTAATGAAAATAGTCTCAATACAAGTTCTATAAGATGTTTGGATTTTCCTCTTTTGTCCTAATCTGCACCGGTAGTGAAGTATTTATTTTTCTATGTACAATCTTTCTAGCAATATGGTAATTATCGATGTACGTAGTGCAGTATCTAAATGTAACTCAGAAACGTTGGAAGGAAATATACAATTTCACTAATATATTGACACAAAAACCACTTTGTCGTAGATTTAAAGTAATTGCATAAAAGCATTAGGTGCCCATTGCGGGAGAATAGGGAATAAAGTGAAAAACTTTAGCGGTCCCACCACTGTAAAAGGGAGTTTCATAGAGAATGCCACTAGCATCGTTCTGGGAAGGTTCTATGAAATGTTGAAATTGAGCCAGGAGACCTGCCTAACTGCTTCGGTTATATAGACGATGGAAAAGTCTGTAGTTTATTTGTTATGGAATAAACTACAGGCTTTTTATTTTTTTCTCTAAATCATTCTTCAAGTAACAAGGGCAAAAAAGAAAGGGGAAATTTTCATGCAATTATTACAACAGACGATTCAAAATATTCAAAGTGCTGACCACAAAATGATGGAGCAGGCAAGAGAACGCATCGATGCACTTTGCAAGCCTCCTGGAAGCTTAGGAAGACTAGAGACCCTTGCTGTACAATTATCAGGGATTACAGGAGAACTATTTCCTGCGATTGATAAAAAAGCGATTATTGTCTGTGCCGCAGATCATGGTGTTTGTGATGAAGGGGTGACATCTAATCCACAAAATGTGACGGTCTTTCAAACATTAAATTTTCCAAGAGGAAGGACGGGTGTTTGTGCCGTAGCGAAAATAACAAATGCAAAAATTGTTACGGTAGACGTTGGCGTAAAAGAGGATATTCCGCATGATGCTGGTGTCATCATAAAAAAGATTAAATATGGAACGGACAATATGGCGAAAGGTCCTGCTATGTCAAGGGAAGAAGCCATTCAATCCATTGAAGTAGGAATTGAAGTAGCTACGGAAGAAATAAACAAGGGGATAAATGTACTCGGGACGGGTGAAATGGGCATTGGTAATACAACACCGAGTGCTGCAATATTATCGGTTCTTCGCGAATGTCATCCGAATGAAGTGACAGGCTTCGGTGCAGGCGTTGGGCCAGGGGGGATAGCACATAAAGTAGAAGTCATTTACAATGCTATTGCATTAAACAAACCAAATCGTCATGATGCTATTGATATTCTTGCAAAAGTTGGTGGATTAGAAATAGGCGCTATGGCTGGAGTGATACTTGCCGCAGCAGCGCATCGCAAGCCTGTTGTTATTGATGGCTTTATTTCTACTATTGCTGCTCTTATTGCATACGAACTCGAACCAAACGTAAAAGACTATATCATTCCTTCGCATGCCTCTGAAGAACCAGGTGCAAAAATTGCCGCTGAAATGCTCGGAATTGAACCGATGCTGCAAATGAATATGCGATTAGGTGAGGGCTCTGGTGCAGCGTTAGCCTTTCCTATTTTAGATGCAGCATGCTCTATGATGAAAAACATGGCTACATTAGAGGAATCTATGTTGCTGTTGAAAAAGTAACTTTAGTCGCTGCCATGGATGCGCGGTGTTTTTGATAAATTAGAATAAAAAACAAGCCCAAATCTGATTTTGGGCTTGTTATTATGCAGCAGTATAGCTATGCTCGATTCAACTTCCGTAACGGTAAACGCCATTTCTTCATATATGAAAGTATTCTAAGTACTGTGATCACACCAAATAATACATATAAAAAGATATCCCCTGAGAATTGTTGAAGTCCGATGATAAGCCCAGCTAGTGCTGCCCAAACACCATAGATTTCATCACGGAGGACTAATGGTTGTCGTCTAGCTAATAAATCGCGAATAATTCCACCACCTGACCCTGTTAAGACAGCAGCTACAACAATGGCACTAATAGGCATGTCGAGCTTCACAGCATAAAGGGCACCTTGAATCGCAAATGCCGATAATCCAATAGCATCAGTGAAATTGCCCCAGCGATGCCAATGCTGAATGAGTCGATGTGGAAATATGAAAAAAATTGTAATGGCTGCAATGGCAATCTGGAACATCATGTCTTGCCCCCACAGTGTTGTTACAGGTAAACCTATCAGTAGATTTCGTATAGCTCCACCACCAAAAGCAGTTACGATACCGAGTATATATACACCGAATAAATCGTATTCTTCCTCCATTGCAATTATTGCCCCGGAAATAGCGAAGGCAATTGTTCCGATGATACTAAAAAACTCCCAAGCCAACCCTTTCACCCCTTGTGAATAAATCATTTCATGTTGTTGTAGATTACATACTAGAAAACTTTAAAGTTACCTTTTTGTATCTAGAAGTTTTTGCAAAGTAAAGCATCGACTTACGATTTGGAATTATCAGATATCAAATATCTTATTATAGCAGAATTAAATAGATTAAGTTCGTTATTTAGTTTATCGCCAAATGAAAATTAGAAACAAGAAGAATACCCGCGCTTTCAAAGCAAATTTTGCAGGTAAGCTCACAAATTGTTAAGATAAGATTTGAACAAATGTGAAATGGAGAATAACATAATGACTTTTACAACCAATTTATCAGAAGAAACACTAGCGTTAGCTGCTAAAATAGAAGAAAGGGTACGCCCTTTTCATGCAAAGGTAGAAGACATGGCGTTCTTCAATCAACAAAAAGTGCTTGCTGCATTCCGAAAGCATCAAGTGAGTGATTATCATCTGCACCCGTCTAATGGTTATGGCTATGATGATGAGGGGCGTGACAATCTAGAACGAGTGTATGCAGAGGTCTTTGGAGCGGAGGCTGCTATTGTACGTCCGCAAATTATTTCTGGTACACATGCAATCACACTTAGCTTATTCGGAGTGCTTCGTCCTGGTGATGAATTACTTTATATTTCGGGTCAGCCGTATGACACATTGCAATCAATAGTTGATGGTGGAGACAAGGATACTGGCTCGTTAAAAGATTATAAAATCGGTTATAGCCATGTGGATTTAATCGATAATCAAGAGATAGATTGGGAAGGTGTTGCAGCTGCAATTACACCAAACACAAAAATGATTGCTATCCAACGTTCGAAGGGCTATGCAACACGCCCATCCTTTACCATTTCACAAATTGCAGACATGTGTGCAAAAATCCGTGAAATAGCGCCAAATGCAGTTATTTTCGTTGACAATTGCTACGGTGAATTTGTTGAGGCACAGGAACCAACAGAGGTTGGGGCTGATTTAATGGCAGGCTCACTCATTAAAAATCCTGGTGGAGGCTTAGCGAAAATTGGTGGTTATATTGCGGGTCGTGCAGATTTAGTAGAGAAATGTGCTTATCGTATGACGTCACCAGGTATTGGTGCTGAAGCAGGAGCAACATTAAATACGCTTGGTGATTTCTATCAAGGATTTTTCCTTGCACCACATGTTGTATCTCAAGCATTAAAAGGTGCCATCTTCACGGCGGCTATGCTAGGAGAGATCGGCATGAATACATCACCAAGCTATGATGCTAATCGTACGGATTTAATTCAATCGGTTTCTTTCCAAACTGCGGAACAAATGATTGCTTTTTGCCGTGAAATTCAAGCGAACTCACCAATTAATGCGCATTATGCACCAGAGCCGGCGTATATGCCTGGCTATGAAGATGATGTCATCATGGCAGCTGGAACATTCATTCAAGGTTCCAGTATTGAGCTTACAGCAGACGGTCCTATTCGTCCGCCATTTACAGCATTTATTCAAGGTGGGTTAACATATGAGCACGTAAAATTTGCAATTTGTAGTGCTGTTCAAAAAATCCAAAAATAGATAAATAAAAAACTATTCAAAATGTCCATTTTGAATAGTTTTTTATTTATGGATGAAAAGTTGAAGATATCATTTGTTGAAACGTAGCAATGTATATAAGTTGATTGGACATCGGACGCCCTCAGAAAAGCCCAAGTTGAAATGGAAATCAACTCCTACCTTAAGATAATAAACTTAGTATTTTACAATTTTTAATCATTTCAAAAAAATTATTTTATTACATGTTAGGAAACCTTACATGAATGGTTGACAGTATAAATTTTTCGTTATATTATTAGCAGGTATTGGAGGGGACTTAAATGAGTCGTGAAATTAGACGAACTATGCCGTTGTTATCTATGAATATCGTAATGCAATTGACTGAGCTTTCGGCACGTCAGATTCGTTATTATGAAGAACACCATTTAATTGAGCCGCACCGAACAGAAGGCAACCGACGAATGTTTTCATTAAATGACGTCGATATACTGCTGGAAATTAAAGATTACTTGGAACAGGGCATGAACATGGCAAAAATTAAAAAGCTGTTCTCTAAAAAGAATGAACCTGTTTCAACAGATGAACCTAATTTAAGTGACTCAGAATTACGTCGCATCATGCGTGAGGAAATGCTTCAAGCGCAGCGCATGCAAAAATCATCCATCCGTCGTGGGGATTTATCTCGATTCTATTAATAAAAGGCAACATCATTAATTACTTTATTAATAGGGTAGGGTAATGATAAAAAAGCTAGACAATTTATAGGAGTGTGGAAAACTGTGGGTAAATACACAAAAGAGGACATTAAACGTCTAATCGAAGAAAAAAATGTAAACTTTATACGTCTACAATTTACAGATATTCTTGGCACAATCAAAAATGTTGAGATTCCTGTAAGCCAATTAGACAAAGCTCTTGAAAACAAAATGATGTTTGATGGCTCTTCCATTGAAGGCTTCGTACGTATCGAAGAATCAGATATGTATTTATATCCTGACCTAGATACTTTCGTAGTGTTCCCTTGGACTTCTGAAAAAGGGAAAGTAGCACGTTTCATCTGTGATGTATACACTGCTAAAGGCGAGCCGTTTGCTGGTGACCCACGTAACAACTTAAAACGTATCCTTAAAAAAATGGAAGATATGGGCTTCTCAAGCTTCAACTTAGGGCCTGAGCCAGAATTCTTCTTATTCAAATTAGATGCAAAAGGTGAACCAACACTAGAAGTAAATGACCACGGTGGTTATTTCGACTTAGCACCAACTGATCTTGGTGAAAACTGCCGTCGTGATATCGTATTAGAGCTAGAAGAAATGGGCTTCGAAATTGAAGCATCTCACCATGAGGTAGCTCCAGGACAACACGAAATTGACTTTAAATATGCAGATGCAATTACAGCTTGTGACAATATCCAAACGTTCAAATTAGTTGTTAAAACAATTGCTCGTAAACACGGTTTACATGCTACATTTATGCCAAAACCATTATTCGGTGAAGCTGGCTCTGGTATGCACTTCAACGTTTCATTATTTAAAGGTAAAGAGAATTCATTCTACGATGAATCTACTGAACTAGGTCTTTCTGAAACAGCAATGCAATTCATGGCAGGTGTCCTTGCTCACGTTCAAGGCTTCACAGCTGTGACAAACCCAACAGTTAACTCTTATAAACGTCTTGTACCAGGTTATGAAGCGCCATGTTATGTTGCGTGGTCAGCTCAAAACCGTTCACCACTTATCCGTATCCCATCAGCACGTGGTCTTTCAACTCGTGTAGAAGTACGTTCTGTGGACCCATCTGCTAACCCATATTTAGCAATGGCTGTTATTTTAGAAGCTGGTCTAGAAGGTATTCGCAGTAACTTAACACCACCAGCTGCTATTAACCGTAACATCTACGTGATGTCTGATGAAGAGCGTAAAGCGAATGGTATTGCAAACTTACCACCAGCACTTGACGATGCTTTAGCGTTACTTGCACAAGATAAAGTAGCTCAAGCAGCTTTAGGCGAGCATATCTATGCAAACTTTAAAGAAGCAAAAGAAATCGAGTTTGACATGTATCGTACAACAGTACACCAATGGGAACGCGATCAATATTTAAAAATGTACTAATTAAAAGCGTTGGAGCTGTGAGGCTCCAACGTTTTTTTGTGCACCTATCACCAAATGGCCGAGACAGTATGCTATAAACAACCCTTATTCTCTATTCTCAAATAAGCTTCAATTAGAATAGGTCATGATAAGACACAATTTAAGGCCTGTCCACCGACATGTGGTGCAGCAGCGGTAATAGTATGTAGGGACCGATTTGCTACAAGACATAATGTCAATAAAACCGTGAAAATTATTGCTCAATTTATGACAATTGATTTACCGAATAGTCATGAGGATAGTGTGCATTTAGCCGGCTATGATATGAAGGGACGTCCTGCTCAACAGGTGATACTTGGCGGCGTATGTGTAGGAGCAATGTATAGCAGGGGGAAATAAATCCATAACTTTGTATCAATTCAAGAATGTACTAATGACGAAATTCTAATCTACACTAATAGTAAGAAAGCGATAGGGAAAACAAGCCCCATCGCTTTCTTCTATTAATAGCCCATATGATGATGACCCATGTGATGGCCCATATGATGATCCATATGATGGCACATATGATGATCCATATGGTGGTGATGGTGTCCCGTGTGATGGTGTCCCATGTGATGATGACCCATATGATGATGACCCATATGATGATGTCCCATATGATGATGTGGCATATGGCAAGGCTCAGGTGGCATCTCGCAAAGTGTATGAGTTTCGCAACATTCCTCCACTACACACTCAGTGCAAGGGAAGTGATATTGATGATCAATTATATGTTTGTTAACTGTTGTAATATGTGCTGGTTGTACATGAGGTACGACCGTATGGATGTAATTAGTGCGTACATATTCCTCTGGTGGACAAAAATGTGGTTGTTCAAATTGAGTTGGGCACATTTGTGGCGGACAACAATGTGGACCTTCGTGGTGATGATGGTGATGATGATGCATACGTCTATGCATGGTAAAACCTCCTGTTTTGATAAGTTGTGGTTCATAGTTAACATATGAGATGAAAGACAGTGTGGTCTATTTGTATGCCTATTAAGAGCTGGTTAAATCTCTTAGGCAATCAAAATAGGTATGATTAATGGAGAGTTTCACCAAACGATAACTTCTATTAGCAAATGTCTTGGTAGCGAAAGCAAAGCGTCAGTTACAAATGTTTTGTGTAGCGAAAGCAAAGTGTCAGCTACAAATGTCTTGGTAGCGAAAGCGGAGCGTCAGTTACGGAGGTTTCCCACCTCTATAGGTAGTGAGATGAATGCGAATTTAATTACTTTTCAGTGGGTGTCCAAACACTCGCTGAAAAAGAGGAACTCAGTCGTTGCCGCAGGATGGAATTATGCCGAGGTAAAATTGATCTTCTTTTAGATAATGTAAAATTAAGTTTTGTTGAAAGGTAATGATACATAGAAGAAGTGTGGATAATTAGAAGAGAAATATAACATTAACAATTTTTTGGGATTGAATAAAAATGCATTTTGCTGTAGAATTAACCGTTGTATTGTTGGTTTATGATATTTTTATAGCTATGACTTTATGAATAGAAATTTTGCAGTGCGGATGTTAATAATAAAAAAAAGTAGTGTTTGGGCATTCCTTTGTTACTTTTTAGAGGGATGTTTTTTTATTTTATCCGTACGTTCTTTATCTCGCATTAACGGACAGTAATTTATCTGTATCGAAAGCGAAGCGTCGGGTACAAGACTCCCACCTCGGCTCGTAAATGCCTGAACGGTAAATACTAATGATTAGTGGGGAATAAAGAAATTCCCACTGATTAAGTTCATATATACATTTCTTGGCGGTTTAAAAGGACATAACTAACAAGCTTGATGTATTAAACTTCGAAAAAACCTAGAGAAATGAGGCTTTAAATTATGAAAAAATACCCTACTTCTACATACTTTTTCTTCATAATTCCGTCTCTTATTGGTGTTCTATTATTTATGACACCAGTCTTAACGGAAGATGGATGGAAAGTTCCAATTGCTATTTTAGCAAATTTACTAGCAGGTTTTGTTGCTCCGGTTATTGGTTATTTTACTATAATTATGTTTGCGATTTCGGCAATTGGTTCACTCATTGCCAAATTATTTCCGCGAAATAATTCAAAAGAGCCTAGTATTTTAGATACATTATTTTATGTAAATTGGTTCTGGACAATTATAAGAGTCATTGGTTTAGTATTTGCCTCAATGGTTGTCTTTGATTTTGGACCATCGGCGATTAATAATGAAAATACTGGTGGATTATTGATGGATCCAGACGGTGGTTTAGTAACATTTTTATTTACGATTTTCTTATTTGCAGGCCTACTACTACCATTTTTAACAAACTTCGGCTTGCTTGAATTTTTCGGAACGATGATGGTAAAAATCATGCGTCCTCTCTTTAAAAGCCCTGGTCGTTCATCGGTTGATGCACTTACATCGTGGGTTGGGGATGGAACAATTGGTGTTCTTATGACGAGTAAGCAATATGAAATGGGGAACTACACGAAAAAAGAGTCTGCCATTATTGCAACGAGCTTCTCTGTAGTATCCATCACGTTTTGTATCGTAGTATTAGATACAGTGCATTTGTCACGCTATTTTATTCCCTATTACTTAACAGTAGTTCTTTGTGGTCTTGTTTTAGCGATAGTTATGCCACGGATTTTTCCTCTTTCTAACAAAGAAGATACTTATATCGACGGTACACCAGTAGATTTATCACGTGAGGAATTACCAGAAGGTTATAATTCTGTGTCACATGGCTTAGAAAATGCATTAACCGTTGCGCATGCAAATCGTGATCCACGTCAATTTTTAAAAGATGGATTTAGAAATGTCTTGGATTTATGGGTTGGAGTAGCACCGGTTGTTATGGCATTTGGTACGGTTGCTTTAATGCTTGCTGAATTCACTAATGTTTTTGCAATTTTAGGAAAGCCGTTTGAACCTATTTTAACAGTGCTTGGTTTACCAGAGGCAGCGGAGGCAGCACAAACAATGGTTGTTGGCTTTGCTGACATGTTCCTACCTTCAATTTTAGGAGCAGGAATTGAAGCTGAAACTACACGATTTGTAATTGCTGTCGTTTCTGTGACACAGCTTATTTATATGTCTGAAGTCGGTGGACTTATTTTAGGTACAAAGATTCCGCTTAAATTTTTAGATCTAGTTGTTATTTTCTTAATACGTACGATTATTTCACTACCAATCGCAGCATTAGTTGCACATATACTCTTTTAGACTTAAAAGGCAATTGTTCGAATTTACTAACGCAAACAATTGCTTTTTTCTTTATATAAATCGTGCGTTAGTGGAGAATATTTGCGAAAAAAAAGAATAAATAACTGTGAACGGAATACAACTTGACACATAAATTCATTGAGTTGGGAAAAACTACACTTAAAGTATTAATACTGAAAGTGATACTGAGGTGATAAAATGGACAGAATTTTTTCTCTCTGCTTAAGTTCCTGTTATTTATTATTTTCTCAACCAAGTGATGCCTATATAAATGATTCGCTCAGTCCTTATGAAGAAATTTATCCTGAGATAGGCTATAAAACGGTTGAAGCAGCTGCCTCCGATTTTGAACGGCACTTTCATCAAGGGCTAAAGCTACCACTTCGAGTACCTTCTATTAGTTTTACACATCATTTTGGTCGATTTAATGATCTTGAAGGAGATATGAATGATTTTTTTGAAGTGACATTTATTAACCATCAACTTCCTGAGCATCATTATAAAATTACTGTTCGACCTAATGAGTTTAATTTACCAACTAAAAAGGAAAATATAGTAAAGGATTTCAAGTTGAAAAACGGAACGACTGCAATTTATATGGAAATTTCAGGTTTCAATGTACTTTCTTTTGAAAGAGAAGATTGGCAATATATGCTGTGGATTGATAAAAGGGTTTCAAATAAGGTAACACCTGAAGTTTTAGTTGACATTGCCAATTCCATTGACTATACAATGCAAGAGGATGAACAGGGATAATAAAAAATGCCAAGACCTTTAATGGGGGCTTGGTATTTTTACTAAATTAAAGTGTCAAATCCCCTCAAGTTGAAAAAATTAGTTGACTGAATGCATTCATTAAGTTAATATTACTAGCGAATAAGAAAGAGGTTCATAGCGCATACCCTCTATAAAAAACTATGGATGACGTCATTTACGCCATATCCAAATGCGGATATGGCGATTTTTTTTTATTAGGATTCACGCATAATGGACTTCTCACAATTTGAGGAGGCATTTTTATGGCAGGAAGAAATGAAGAACAAGGCTTACAGGATTTAACACTCCTTGGCAATCAAAACACAAAGTATTTATTTGAATACTCACCGGAAATACTCGAAGCAGTCGATAATTTGCATACGAAAAATGATTTTTTCGTAAAATTTAATTGCCCGGAGTTCACGAGTCTATGTCCAATGACTGGGCAGCCCGACTTTGCGACAATGTATATATCTTTTATTCCAGATAAAAAGCTAGTAGAGAGTAAATCATTAAAGCTCTATTTATTTAGCTTCCGTAATCATGGGGACTTCCATGAGGATTGTGTTAACATCATCATGAATGATTTAATTAAGCTGATCGAGCCACGATATATTGAAGTATGGGGCAAGTTTACGCCACGCGGTGGCCTGTCTATTGATCCATGGTGTAACTATGGTCGCCCAGGCACAAAATATGAAAAAATGGCAGAGCATCGTTTGATGAACCACGATATGTATCCTGAAAAGGTGGATAATCGCTGATGCTTTACTATTTAAATGGATTGTTTGTTGGCTTTTTAATTTTAGCAAATATTTTAGCTGTAAAAGTGTTTAGTATAGGCGAATGGATAATGCTTCCGGCAGCGGCGATTTTAATTATTTTCACGTATCCTCTTATTGATGTAATTTGTGAGGTATATGGCAAGGAAGCGGGCGGTCGCACGGTAAGAACAGGCCTTATGGCACAAGTGTTTGCGGCATGCTTTATTGCTATTGCCATTGCACTACCACCTGCAGAAGCCTTTGGTTATCAGCAGGAGTTTGAGACAATTCTTGGTGGCAGTATGCGTGTCATTATTGCGAGTCTTGTAGCGTATACGGTCAGTGTTAATTTGGATGTAGTCATATTTAGTAAGTTTAAAGAAAAGCATGGAAACGGTAAGCTTTGGCTTCGCAACAATGCGTCAACGATGTTAAGTCAACTCATCGATACGGCATTATTTATTTCGATAGCCTTTTATGGAATAATGCCAATGAAAGTGTTGCTGACATTATTTATTACACAGTATATATTTAAATTCTTGGCGTCCATTGTAGCAACACCACTTGTTTATGGGCTAGTTTTCATTGCGCGAAAATTTGATAAACGTAAAGGCTTTGAACCATCTCATTACTGAAGTGATTCAAAGTGTTGAAAATAAAGTAAAGCTCTTAGCGTGTGTTTTCTAGCAAGTGCTCTAATTTGTGTAGAAAGAGCTCATATGACGAAAATCATATAATTTCCATACAATAAACGATATAGTTTCCAACCAGTAATACTACAGGGCTTTTCGTGATAATCCGATCCCAAATCATTTAAAACATCTAAATAAATCATAAAGGTTCAAAAAATAATGCTTCTGAAATTCCAAATTCAACTAGAATTTAAACTTTCGGAAGCATTATGATTTATATTTTTATTTTCGGAAATCTTATGGTTTAATCCACTTTGTATCCTAAACTTATTATCAGATAAATATTCTTTATAGAGCTTCGCTGTATGATGATAGCGGAGATGTATCGGCTGCAATAACCAGGAATGCGGCAGTAAATCTAAAATAGTCGATGCCTGCATACATTCTATTCCTATTCATTTTTTCATCTCAAAATCGTCACAATAAAACCGTCTACATTATTGCCAGATACTTGATAAATTGAATGCTCAGGTATAGTTATTTCCACTCTTTCTGTATGACAAGGAACAAAGAATATTTCAATTTCTTTTCCGGCATTTCCCGATATACGAAGATGTTCTTTGTTATAAGTGAAGTTCCTAATATATTCAATGTACTCCTCAAATGACAGATGTTCTTTATCCATCACTTCTGAATGAGGGTGCCCAACATAGCGGAAATGCCATGGTTCGTGAGCAATACCTGTTATATCTTCTTTGTCTGATTGATAACGCTCAACAAAGCCGTAATAAGGTGCTGTTTTGCGAAATTTATTGCAGATACCATCATACGGAAACTCTGGTCGAATGAAATCTATAACCTCTTGTTTTAATCCCAAGTCAATTGCAAGCCCTGTATGATGCTCACTGTGGTTAGGCAAAGCAACATACTTTTCAGTAAAGCTTCGACCATTGTCACGCATTGAGCCATTATATATTTCTACTTGTTCAGCTAGCGATCGGTGTCCACTAACTGCAACAATTTGATCTGTACAGCCGATTTTGTCAAAAATGCACTGTAATGCATTTACAGCATTACGCTTCATACGCACATCAGGATACTTTGCATCAACGATTGAAAATCCTTCTATGCTATGAGAGTGAACGGGATAATGGGCATTCACAAGGATTAGGTCTCCTGTATAAATCTGAGATTTGCTTAGAATGATAGTTTTCATTTTACTGTGTATAAACCAATCAGCTTGTCCAAAATTTCTGAATAGGACAGACCGATACCTTTCATCATATTGGGATAACGACTATGAGATGTGAAGCCAGGAATCGTATTGACCTCGTTAAATACTATCTCTCCTGATGGCGTCAAGAACATATCAACTCTTGCAAAACCTGAACAGCCAAGTATTTGATAGATAGTTTTTGCAGTTTCTTGTATTCTCTTTTCGCAAATTTCATCAATTCGTGCTGGCATATGAATTTTTGAGGTTTTTAGGCTATATTTCTCTGTGTAGTCAAAGAAACCGTTTGATAGTTCAATTTCGTCTACTCTGCCTACAAGCAAGTCATCTATTCCCAAAACTGCACATCCAACTTCAAATCCTTCAACAGCTTCCTCGATAATAACTTCACAATCGTGTTCAAACGCCAAATCAACCGCTGCCTGCAATTCGGATTGTTCGTAAATCTTTGAAATTCCAAACGATGAGCCTGCTCGAACGGGCTTTATAAACAACGGATACGCTAAATCTTTTGACAAGCTAAGAGCTTCCTGCATTTTGGACTTTCGCAGTGTTATTGCTTTTGGTGCGGCAATACCTGCGGCTTGAACAAGTTTATGTGCTCTATCCTTATCCATACACAAAGCCGAAGAAAGGGTATCACAACCAATAATCTGTATTCCCGCTAATTCAAACAACCCCTGAACTGTACCATCTTCACCATTTTTTCCATGCAATAGAGGAAGAACAAAATCAAGTTTAGTAACATTGATACCTTCCTCGGAAAGTGCGACAATACCACCCACTGAGCAATTTTGAGAAATGATAATAGGGGTAAGGTTATCGGTGTCAATAATCCACGAGTCGTTCAAAATATTATCGAATTTTCCGTCATAACGATACCAGTCACCTTGTCTTGTAATACCAATTGGAATAATTGTATATTTCCTTGCATCTAAGTTTTCTAAAATCGAAAAAGCACACTGTAACGATACGGGATACTCCGAGGAATTACCTCCGAAAATCACTGCTATATTAGGTTTCATTTTTATTTCCTCCTTGTTTTATGATTTCAATATCATCAGATAGATCGTAGTCTATTTCACAAGCATTATTCAGTTATCTGTAAAAAAACAGTGTTCTTAGTAACGGTTTTTCCTGCATCTTATCTCTCTTTCATCAAGATAGTACTGATTATAAATAATAATTATTAATAAAAACTTAGGAGATTTCTTAAGATTTAATGAAATTAAAAGGAGGTAAGGTAATAAGGAGGAATTGATTATTTGATGGGGAATTTTCTCGACAGAAGAAAAGGCAAGAACATTGCGGTGGGGCATTGAGATCAGACAAAAGACGAAGAGAGAAAGCTTTAATATTATTTCAGTATATAAGGATTGCAGGAAATCGTCAGAGAACAATTGGAAGTTACCAATACATCTTTGACAAAGAAATTTACAATAAATGTGGCCAAAGGAGGTAGGCGGTTATGAAACGACAATTAATTAAAAAGGTAAAAAATTGGCTAGACGGAGAAAGAAAAAATTATCAAGGGTTATCTGACTAATTAGAAATTAGTAAATCACTTGTTGGATCGATGTTGAATAGTGAAGGTACTCTTAAGCCTGAACGTATTGAACAATTAGAAAAGATAATGGGTATTTCTACAAAAGAATTTATACAGCCTGATGTAATCAAACATGATAAATTAACAGTAAATATAAGAGGAGAATCAATAACACGTCGTTCTAAGAGAGAGCTTGATTCTTTATTATTTGCCATCAATGATTATTAAAGAGCAGGTCAATTAATTAGATTTCGAAAATCAGTCAGATGAATGTGCTGAGTGTTATGAAAATGACCTCTAAGGGTAGTTTCTAAAATTTTACAAAGAAGGGAAATTGCGATTGTAAAGTAGAATGTAAACAACGCATATAAACGATCAGCACCTCCTGGTACGATAAACGTATTAATTTAAAAATTGCATTGCCCCTGTTACTTTACATCTAATCAACCATAAAACTTCCTAAAATGAAATAAAGCATAAACCTTCCAAACGGAAAATTTATGCTTTACGTCACAGCTCATCGCTTGCTAACAGAAAAGTAGGTAGTCTGGAACGGCAATCCATCACATTTAAAGCGCCACACCCATTTCAAAATAACTGTATTACTATTTTCCACAATACTTTGGGCCATCTCATTGCTGAGATGGCTTTTTCATGTGTGCTTTACTAATCAGATAAGCACTAAAAGGTAAAAACAAAATGATTTTATAATGAACATACAGACAATCAAGCTCAATAGAAATAGCGTAAGGACTTGCAAAAAGGTTGAAGGTATTTGTGTTGTATAAAGGACTAGGTATTTTTGGACAAGCCATTGGAACAAAAATATCCCGAATGAACATGATTTTTAGCTTCGGCACAATTTGACCGAATGCTAAAATGCATAAAGTTATTGAATTAATAAGCAGTATTATGTCTAACCGTCTAGAGTGAGTTCGATGTCTCTTAAATAATAATTTATAGTTAAAATGGAAGCCGAAAGAATAACGAAAACTAGCGTTGCAAATGTGTGCTTACTAATATTTCAGGCAACCCAATAATAATTTCCGTATTCGTTGTAGTGTTTAATAACACAATTGATAAGCAGGTAATTGCCCTCAAAACATTCCACTCATACATCTCAATCACCCACTATAAGCAAGGTTGAAGGCATCCATCAACAAGATGCACCCTAACTATGAGTAAAGCATTCGTAGTAAAGGACATTAATATATGGTTTGTGAATTTTTTTAATAACTTGATAGGAGAGATGTGCATAATTCTTCTTCGGAAGTTAGTGGAATTCTCGTAACGAAGAATATTCTTTAAAAGAATACCTCCTATTCCACGTTTATAGCTCCATTTTTGCATATGTACCACGTTAAGGAT
The DNA here is from genome assembly GCF_001183605.1 of Lysinibacillus xylanilyticus. GTDB lineage: Bacteria > Bacillota > Bacilli > Bacillales_A > Planococcaceae > Lysinibacillus > Lysinibacillus xylanilyticus. The sequence continues at coordinate 872,353 of NZ_LFXJ01000010.1, forward strand.
GAGCATATACTGTGGATGAGAAGGGGGGAGGTGAGCATTTATGAGAATTAACTGGATGATCCGTCTTCAGCATAAACCATTTTTACTTGCGCTATTTTCGTTGATTTTATTACTCGCACAGCAAGTAGCAACTATTTTTGGCTACGATTTAACGAGTGCAATGAATGAGCAAGCGACGTACATCTTAAATATCGTATTATCAATTTTCGTTTTAGTAGGGGTTGTAGTAGATCCAACTACACGGGGAACCAGTGATAGTCAACGTGCTTTAATGTATAGAAGACCTAGATAAGAAAGAAGTAAAAATAAATTAAAAGTGTAATTTTACATTTTAGATAAATATGGTATAATGTAAAAAAATTGATAAAGTAGGAAGGATGATTGGATGTCGCTTGAAATGGAGCAGAGGATTGCCAATCTCGAGCAAGAAATGATGGATTTACGGCATGAATTAGAAGACTTAAAGCGCCAGCAATCTGTTGCCAAAGCAAGTACGTTAGGCGCCAGAAAATCCATTATTGAACAATCTGCGCCAAAACCAGCGCAAGACCAAAAGCCATATTCAAACGTGGAACCAAAGCCCAAAATAATGACAGATCCAGAACAAAAGGTGCAGCCACAGAGGACATTAGAAGAGCGTATTATGTGGGCGCTTCCAAAATTATTTATGGTAATTTTAGTGATGGGTGTGCTTTGGGGTCTAAAGCTCGTGAGTGATTATGGCTATTTACCGAACGAGGTTAAAATTATCCTTGCCTACGTATTATCGCTTGCCTTAGCAGCAACAGCTTATGTGATGGAGCGTAAACAAATAGGATCATCGGCCATAACAATTTCTTTATATGGCGGGGCTTTTATTGTTGGAATATTAACAACAGCCGCAAGTGCGATATTGTATGAAATCATAGGGTTAACGCTGGCACTTGTTATTGCTGTTGGTTATATCGGCTACGGTATTGTTATTAGCTATTTCAAGAAAAACGAAGTACTAACGATATTTGTAGCGTTTACCTCGTTATTACTACCATATTTACTAGAATTTATGGATTTTAGTCCTGTTATTATCTTAATCTATGTCGTTGTACTATTTATGATGCTGCAATTTGTCATTCATCAACACAAGCAGAAATTGGCGCTCTATATAGCAACCTTTTTCACTGTGCTAGCTGTCAGCATTATAGCGTTTATGAACAATGACAATCGAGTTGTTTTTGCAATAGGTTTCCTTGTTGTTCTAACTACTTTTTACGCGAGCTGGTGCCGTTTATATAATGCAGAGTCTAAATTGAAATATATTCATGTCGGACTCCAATTTAGCCTTGGAGCCTATAGTTTATTGCTCATGAACTTTATTATTAGACCAATTGAATATAGCGAAGCACTACTACTCATATTAGTCGGCTTGTTTACTGCTTTAGCGGGTTATGGCTATAAGCAAAAATGGCAGGAGGCATTTGATAGTGCCGTAACACTCGCATTTATTACACTATGTAATACGCTACTAGTTATGAATTTACCAGTGAACGTAGATCAATTGCTCATCCCGTTCATCACCTTTGCAGGCGTAATGATGAGTTTACAATTACGAGTAAGTATGATGAAGGTTGTCGGCTCATTCGCATTTACAATTACACTCGCTTTAAGCTTTATTTTTCATGAGCCGACACCATTTTTCAGCATAGACCATGTTAGCTTGATAATGCCGGGAATATATCTCCTAATTATTTATGTATATGCAAGACGACCAAAAGAGACACTGACAACCTTTGAAAAGTTTATGAAGGATATGTATATGGTTGATATTGTAGCAGTAATTACGGCTGGTTATTTCTTAGCCTATGTCGGAAAGCTGGATGGAACGTACTTTGCAGGTGCTGGTAATATTCCGCACCTAGTGTGTATTTTCCTTGCATTACTTTTCGTGGGATCACTTCTAGTTCCAACAAAATACAAAGGGCGCGCATTAACGCCAGTACTTAGTGTATTTTTCATTCTCTTCACAATAATGCTTGAAATTATTCCGTACAATATGCAGGGTGTCGAGTGGTTAAATATAGTAACAAGAATCGTGTATATTGCTGTTATCCTAGCAATTATGATTGATTTACTGATGAAGGGGCGCATTTATCAAATCTATCAAGAGCAAATAGAGAAACTTCTGGACCCAATTGTAAGTGCAGGCGTTGTGCTTACGATGATATCCATTTGGGGTCTCATATCCCAACTTTCCTATAACAGTTTGCTTGATTGGAAACTAAGCATTGCCTTCTCAACGATTACATTATTCCTAACAGCAAGTATTTCGCTATGGCTTAGCACCGCGCGTCACTTCCGAACATTACGTATAACGGGTTTTGTCATCTTAGTCTTTGCGTTTATTAAACTTATATTCTTTGATTTGTCAGCACTAGACTTACTAATACGAGCAGTCCTGTTTATCACGATTGGTGGGATAGGGTTGCTGTTGTCGGGTAGGTTGTTGAAGAAATAAATAATTAATATAGAACAAAAGTATGGTATTTCAATAAAACAACATTAAAACCGTTTACCTTTATTTTATGGTAAATGGTTTTTTTATATCTAATCGCTTTTTATGGCAACTTGAACATAGTTCGCTTTACTTATTTTCATGAATAGGGAAATTTAAAAATAAATACAAATTCATACGAAGAAGTGGTGTTGTAAATGCGATTTATATATGAAATAGTATAATTATCATAAAAAAATTCGAAGAATGGTAAAACTTAGTTACCATAAGCATTGTTGTTTTAGTGTTTAAGACTAATGTTTTTTTAAGTTACTAAAAAGTATGTCGGCATAAGGAGGAAGAAAATGAAACGTAAAAATAGAAAATTATTTAACAGTCAAGAGGGATTCGCTTTAATTGAAGTTGTTGCTTCCTTAGTTATAATAACTATCGTCTTATTATCCTTTTTCGGCTTACTCATTCAATCGAATAAAACAGGAAAAAGCTCTGAACAAATTATTGATGCTACCTATTTAGCGCAAAAGGAAATGGAGAAAATGTATAACTACTTTAAATCCACTAAAATCGAAACTTGGGAATCTAATTTTCCGTACGCAGCTGAAAAGGATGAAGTGAATTCAACCGGTAATACCACTAAGTATAAAGTGACACCCTTTAATGCTAAAAATAAGGAAGTCATAATAGTGAATGCTGAAGATATGTCGCCTGATAAAACGGTTAGGATTACTATCGAAGTTTATGATTCAAGAGGGGAGGTATTAAAAGCAAAAGTGCAAAACATCTTTAGTTTTTAAGAAAAGAGGTGGTACATATGTCTAAATTTCATAATGAAAGAGGCGTGACCTTACTAGAAGTTTTGGCTGTTACTATAATAGCTACGATTGTATCTATTGTTCTAATGTCTATCTTAACGAACAGTAAGATTACAAATGATAAACAAATGATATCGACTATTCAATTATCTGATACAACATATATTTTGAAAGTTGTTACTAAAGATACACGTAAATCTACGAAAATTCTTATGAAAGCTCTAGATGAGTATACAGAATATATATTGATAAATAATCAAAATAATCAAAAATATACTTACGTATATCACCGAAAGAATCAGACGATTACAAGAAATGATGAAATGATTGCAGCAAATGTTCTTGATTTTAACATTGAAGATAAACGGAGTCATATCATTATTGATATCACAACGCCAAATAGTAAATCTTTTTCATCAACAATATATTTTAGGGGAGGCAGCTAGATGTTTAAGAATCTAAAGCAAGAAAATGGCTATTCGTTACTTTTAGTAATTTTGACAATCGCTTTTATATCAGTTCTTGGAATTACGCTTTTAACACTGACTGCTAATTCATTAAAGATGTCTACTAATGAAAGAGATGACCAATCTGTATTTTATATTGCAGAAGGTGGCTTAAACAGTACAAAAAGCAAAGTAGAACAATTAGTTGAATTTACATACGATGAGAACAGAAAAAAATTCAATAAGCTACCTCTTGATAAAAGAAAGCCAGAAAAATTTAAGTTAGATTTTATAGATACATTTGAAAGTAGCATAAAAAAAATCTTTGATAAGGATGCTCAATCAACATATTCCACTACAGTAACTTTTGATGAACAATTTAATGAGAAACCAATTGCAAATGTAAAAATTATACAAGGAAATACAGAACCATTGCAATATAAAATAATATCTGTTGGTAATATTGGAAAGAAAACGAGAACACTAGCACAAACAATTACAATTAATTTAGGAAGCGGTACTGGTTCTACTTTTTCAAATACCGCTGCTATCCACGCTATAAAAAACATCGAACTCGGGGGCGGTAATCTTAATGGGGATGTTGTTTCTGACAGTGGAAATATTAGTATTACACAAGATAGTACTAAAATTACTGGTAAGATTGGAACAACTTCAGATAAGTTTTCTAAACCGAACTGGATGAATGTTACTAATGAGATTATAGGGAATGTTGCATTTCCTGAAAATATATTACCACCTTTCCCGGATAGTGAATTTACTAGTTTAAGCACAAGACCATATACGAATTCAATCCAAGTTACCATCGATGGAAAGCAAACTCAACTCCCGTTGGAAAATAATTCAATTAAGATTGATGGTGGAGGGAATGGACACATAAATGGTTATCAAAACTTTAGTGGTATTCTCCCGCTTACTCAAAATATGTACTTGAAAACGTTTTCGGTTTCTTCAGACAGAACGTTATCTATTGATGTAGGTAATTCAGATAAAAATTTATATATAGATAACTTTGACTTCTCTCAAGGGCATTTTAATATTACGGGAAGTGGTAGATTAACTTTGTATATAAAGAATACTTTTAATTTAAAGGGAAGTTCAAGCATGAATAATACAGGGGACATAGGCCAGTTAAGTGTATATTATACGGGCGCTTCGTTAATGGATTTTACTGGTGATACAAAAACAAAAGCCTCTATATATGCTAAGTCAGCCGATATAAAAATAGCTGGTTCTGGTAGCGTACAAGGAAATCTATATGCAGGTGGATCGAATATCACTGTTGAAGGAGGATCTTATAATCACAATTTATATATATATGCCCCAAACGCAAAAGCCACATTGGGGGGATCAGGTGAAGTTATAGGAGGAATAATGGCTTATACAGTAAATACCAGTGGAGGTTCAACTGTTACTTACAAACAAAAAACGATTGAAGATACAATATCAAATGGTGGTTTAGTATTTGAAGAAAATAATAATTTAACAATTTCTAATAGTATGCTAGAAGTAGAATGAAAATTATGGAGCATGTAGAAGCAAATTTATTTGAATGAGGGACTAAAAGTATTTGCTTTCTCAATAACCACATTATTTTTTATAACAAGCAGAAAAGTTTAAAGAGCAATACTGTCAATGACGATTCGGAATAGGGTTACTACTGTTCAGACGGTATTGAGAAAGTAATAGAAAAGGGTTATTTAGAATGTCTGTGATGGAATCAGATTTTCTAAATAACCCTTACTTTAATATTTTTATAAAATTTCATAAAGTGAAGTTTTGGTTATTGCCGCGTACTGCAATTAAAATCGTTCGTCTTACAGAAATGCCTGCATGAAAGATTATATGCGAGCCAACTCCATACATAATTATGTTTTGTTTTGAATAGTATTTGAATTTTTAAATGCAGTCTTTCCTATAGATTTATCTTAGATACCCCAACTTAATAGTCTTTTGGTGTCTAAGTCGATTGATTAATAGGTATAACCATGAAGGTTATTAGGCAAATAATCTGAATTTATGGGCTATAAAACATATTGACAATATGGTTATAGTGATTACAATTTCATATAAAATAAAACTTAGTTCACTAATTTTTAACTATTTTTGGGGATAAAGGCTCATTTTTAAATATAGTTTGTGTTGTATTGTAAAAACATGAACAAAAAGTAACTGTTATACGTGAGTAATTAGACATTTATTTTTTTACTATATTTGTAAAGGCGATGAGGCTATGAAATTATATTTGAAGTTAGGCGCTATGGTAGCTGTTCTAATCATCTTATTAACAGTCTGGGTACCAAATATAATCGTAGATAGAGCGCTGGCTAAAGGTGATGAATCTACAATCGGTGGAATATCAGTTAAGGGTTTAGAGGATGGTGATATTGAAAATGCTTTACATGAGGCCATTAATACTTGGCAAGACGCTCCTGTTAGCGTAGAAGGGGCCAATATTACGATTTCACTAGATCCAAAATTGTTTGTATTTGATGTTGAAAGTTCTATGGTTGAATATCATAGTTTAACAGACAAGTCTTGGTTTGCTTTCTGGGAGCAAGGACAAGCGGTACATATACCCTTACATGTGGTAGTGGATAGTCAGGTAAAGAAGCAGCTTGAGGCTACTGGTGTATGGGAGGTTGAAGCGACCTTGAATGCGATTATCACTCAAATTTCCAATTTGAAAAGTCATACAATCACTGCAACAGTTGCAGATACTCATGTAATAGAAGCGGAGCGTTTGGCTCTATCGATTGAGAAAATACCTACAAATGCAATAGGTGTTGATAAATTAACGAATATAATAAATGAATCTATTATTTTACCGGATGTACCGTTTTCTTTTTTAACAGCGATAGAAGAAAAATATGACGAAGCAAATATTGAAGCAATTAATTTCGTGGCCTCCATGCTTTATAATGCTGCTCTTCAAACCGATTATGAGATTTCAGAGAGACATTCCCAAGAAGAGAAGACAAATTATTTACAGCAAGGTTTGGATGCGAGAATAAATCGTACGCTAGATAAGGATTTGCAATTTGTAAACCGTTCTGATAAATCGAATAAGTTAAAACTCACAGTAGAAGGGGATTCTTTAAAAGTGGAGTTACTAGCTCAAAAGAAAGAAAAAGATATCTCTGTTCGAGTTAGTAAAGATAAGATCATACAACCACGGGTCATTATTCGCTATTCTAAAGATTTACCATTAGGCAGCGAAGAGGTTCTCCAAAAAGGTCAAGAAGGGGTACGGGTCGAAGTTTATCGCTCGATTTTAGAAAATGGTAACACTTCGGAGGAACTTGTTAGCCGTGACTATTATCCACCGGTTAATAAGATTATTGTGAGATCTTCAAGACAGCCTGTTGTTTCTGAAAAAAGTAGCGAAAACTCAGATTCGAGTGATCCTGATTTACAAATGGATTTAGATGGTGATGGATTACCAGATACTCAATCTGAAAATAAAGAATCCGGCAATAACGCACCGGAAACGAATACTTCAAAAGACCCGAATGACCCTGAAACTGTATACGGCTACTATGATAAAGGTGGTAATTTTATACAAACAAGCCCGTAAAGAGAGGAGCAAATGCGAATGGTTGTAAAAACTGGACGAAAGCGCTTAGGTGATTTACTTGTTGAATCTGGTGTAATTACAAATGAGCAATTAGAATTTGCTCTCACGAACAAAACGAAAGAAGAGAAATTAGGCGATTTTCTCATAAAAGAAAACATTCTAACCGAGCAACAGTTAATTGAAGTACTAGAGTTTCAGTTAGGAATCCCACATATTCATTTGAATCAATATTCAATAAGCCCGGATTTACTTCAACTTGTTCCGGCTGAACTCGCTAAGCGAACAAATATTATTCCGATTCGTCGTGAAAAAAATAAATTGTTCATCGCGATGGCTGACCCGATGGATTATTTTGCAATTGAAGAAGTACGTATGGCGACGGGCTGCCAAATCGAAACAAGTATTGCAGCTAAGGATGATTTATATCGTACGCTAACGAAATACTATGATTTACAAGAGTCTATGGAAGCTGCATTGCTCGATATAGGTGCGACAGTTGCTGAAACACAGGAGGAAATTGAACGAGAGGATTCTCCAATTGTTCGCCTAGTTAATCAGATAATTGCTAACGGAGTTGCCCAACGTGCGAGCGATATCCACTTTGACCCGCAGGAGACAGATTTAAGGGTCCGTTATCGAGTGGATGGCGTTTTGAGAACGGAGCGCTCGTTACCGAAACATATGCAAAATATAGTATTAGCTCGTATTAAAATTATGGGGAATTTAAATATCACGGAAAATCGAATTCCTCAAGATGGACGTATTAAAACAAATGTTAATTTCAAGCCAGTAGATATTCGACTTGCGACACTGCCAACTGTTTATGGAGAAAAAGTGGTAATGCGTATTTTGGACTTAAGTAGTGTAGCCAATTCTATTGACAAGCTTGGCTTTACTGAGAAAAACGAAGTTCTTTTCCGAAACATGATTGCCAATCCTAATGGTATTTTACTCATTACGGGACCTACAGGGTCAGGGAAATCATCTACATTATATGCTGCCTTAAGTAACTTGAATGAAGAAGATGTCAACATAATTACAGTTGAAGATCCAGTTGAATATCAGCTCGATGGTATAAACCAAATTCAAGTGAAAGAAGAAGTAGGCTTAACATTTGCAACTGGATTACGTTCAATTTTGCGTCAAGACCCAGATATCGTGATGATTGGTGAGATAAGGGATTTTGAAACTGCGCAAATAGCGGTACGAGCTTCATTAACAGGGCATTTAGTTTTAAGTACCTTACATACAAATAGCGCAGTTGAGTCGATTTCTCGATTACAGGATATGGGGATAGAACCGTTTTTATTATCCTCCTCACTAGTAGGAATTATGGCACAGCGTTTAGTACGAAGAATTTGTCGAGACTGTGGAGAAAACTATACTTTTACCAACCGTGAATTGGAAATAATGCGTAGTAACGGCATTGAAGGTGTTACACATGGTAGACGCGGAAGAGGCTGCCCATCGTGTAATCAAACAGGCTATCGTGGACGGATGGCTATTCATGAAATTTTACCAATCGACCGCAATATTAAAGAAATGATTTTAAATCGAAGTAGCGATAGTGTGATCCGCGATTATATGAAACAAAAAGGCTATTACACATTACTGGTAGATGGATTGTTAAAAGTAGCAGAAGGACAAACAACCACTTCAGAAGTATTGCGTGTAGCAAATGTAGATTAGGATGTGAATCATTCATGACAACATTTGGAAATATTGATGAGCTATTAACACACTCATTTGAAGAAAAAGCGTCTGACCTTCATTTAACAAAGGGGATTCCGCCTGTATATCGTATCCATGGACAACTTGAACATTATGGGAATGAACCGCTAACTTCCGAAGCATTACAGACAATGGTTAAAGCTATTTTACCAGAGCATAAATTACAAGAATTTCATGATAAAGGGGAAACCGATTTTAACTATTCATTGCCAGGGAAATGCCGTTTTCGTGTAAATGCATATCATCAACGAAATGAAGTGGCAATTGCAGCCCGGTTAATTGAAGCAAAAATTCCTTCCATTGAATCGTTAAATATGCCACAGATACTGTATCAATTAGCGGAAAAACCACAGGGGCTTATTTTAGTGACTGGTCCAACAGGTTCGGGTAAGTCTACAACACTTGCTGCAATGATTGATCATATTAATGAAACAAAATCAAAGCATATTATAACGCTTGAGGATCCGATTGAATATTTACATGCACATAAAAAATCCATTATCAATCAACGTGAAGTAGGGGTTGATACGCTGAGCTTTGCTAATGGCTTGCGTGCAGCATTACGTCAAGACCCTGACATTATTTTAGTAGGGGAGATGCGTGATTACGAAACGATTTCAACAGCTATCACTGCTGCAGAAACAGGTCACTTAGTAATGGCGACATTGCATACAAGTAGTGCTCCGACAACGATTGATCGTATAATAGACGTTTTTCCACCGCATCAACAGGGACAAATTCGTGTGCAACTAGCAAATGTTTTAGTGGGAATTGTTTCACAGCGTTTATTTGTACGTAAGGATGCCAAGGGACGTATTGCTGCAACTGAAATACTAGTACAAGCACCATCTATTTCAAATTTAATTCGAAATGAAAAAGTTCACCAAATTCCTACTGTTATGCAGACGAATAAAGCTTTAGGAATGCATACTTTGGAAACTTCGATGCAGCGCTTAATCACCATGGGGAAAATTTCTTTGGAAGACGCAAGGGCATATATGAATGCGGGGGATTATAGTTGACCGTTTTTCGCTATAGTGGACGCACAAAAACTGGTGCTCAAAGAAAAGGAATTATAGACGCTACCAATAAAAAAGTAGCACTTGAAAAATTACGAGCACAAGGCATTAATGCTCGTGAGCTGGAAGAGTCTAAAAGCATTTTACACAAAGACTTAAATATTGGCGGTAAAGTAAAGCACCAGGATTTCGTTATTTACTGTCGCCAATATGCAACACTAATCCGTGCTGGAGTTTCAATTGTAGAGGCAACACATATTTTAAGTGCGCAAACCAAAAGTAAAGCATTGAAAAAAGCTTTAGAACAAGTGGAAGAAGATATACGCGGCGGTACAGCGTTTTCAGATGCAGCGGCCAAGCATCCAAAGGTTTTTCCGGTAATGTTTGTTAATATGATGCGCTCAGGCGAGGCAACAGGGAATATCGATGAGACTTTAGAGCGCTTAGCAGGGACACTTGAAAAACAATTCAAAATTAAGAAGAAAGTACAATCGGCTTTGACATATCCGACTATTTTATCTGTGCTAACAATCGCAGTAGGTATGTTTCTAATGGTATTTATCGTTCCGACGTTTATGGCTACTTTTGAAGAAATGGACATGGAAATGCCATTATTAACAGTTGTTGTTGTCAGTATTTCGGATTGGTTAATAGCATACTGGTATTTTGCAATTGGGATTATCTTATTATCGATTCTTCTATTTAGATTTTTCTATAAAAATAATAAGCAGTTTCATTACAATGTGAACTATGCATTATTGAGAATACCCGTATTTGGTATTTTGATGCAAAAAAACGTAATTGCCCGTATGACAAGAACCTTATCATCTCTGTTTAGTAGTTCAGTGCCAATTCTACAAGCACTTACAATTGTCGAAAAGGTTGTAGGGGATCCAGTTGTAGGAAAGGTTGTACTAGAAGCAAGAGATAACCTAGAAAAGGGAGGTACCTTATCTGAGCCATTAGAAAAAAGTTGGCTATTTCCTCCATTAGTAACCCAAATGACATCTATCGGGGAAAAAACAGGTTCTCTCGATTATATGCTCGAAAAGATAGCGGATTTCTATGAGGATGAGGTGGATCGCACCGTTGATACATTAAAATCGCTCATAGAACCGTTGATGATATTAATTTTAGCAGTGGTTGTAGGTGTGATTGTCGCAGCAATTTTCCTACCAATGTTCGCGCTATATGAAAATATGTAAGCTTACTAACTTTAAAGGGGGATGGTATAGAGAAAAGTTGTCGTAGCAATGGATGTACTTGAGTTTTCGGACTAATCATAACAATTTATAAGGAGGAACACCGATGTTCAAAAAAATCTTAAATAAAAAAGTATTAGAAAATCAAAAGGGTTTAACGTTAATCGAGCTATTAGCAGTAATCGTTATCCTAGCGATTGTTGCGGCGATTGCTATCCCAGCAATTGGGAACATTATTAATAACTCAAAATTCAATGGGGTAAAGGCAGATGCTATTAATGTTATAAACGCCGCTAATCTTTACTATACGGATAATCCTGAGGTGAAAGATGTTGTGACCGTTGATAAATTAAAAGAAGACAAATATCTTGATACAGCTGGGAAAATCCCTGGAACTTCTACAGTTTCTATACAGGTTCCTCGGGAGTTAAAAGCTATAGTGCCGGATGCTGTAAAATCTTTCAGTGTCACATTCAATGAGGTTACGATAGATGACATAAATAAAGACCCAAAAAAGGGAAGTGCTATTGATACAGCTTATACTATAGACAAACAATCAAAAACAACAACTCCAAAATAGTAACCCTCCCAACTCACTCAGAGGCGTAGTTTAATCTACGCTTCTGGTTGGGAAATGGATGGTTAAATCATTAAAATCTTAAGTATAAAAGGAGGCATCTTTCCCCATGTTTACAAAAAAGAAAAAATCGCATGTGTCGATTGAAATAAAGGATTATATTTTGCGTGCGGTTGTGGCAAAAGGTGCTGACCCGTCGCAATGGAAGGGCTATGAAATGCCATTAGCACAGGGAATTGTAGAAGGTTCTGTTATTCATGATGAAATGGAATTGTTTGATTTAATGAAAAATAATGTTGCAAAATGGGCTGGCAACAAGCAAAATACACGTATTTTTGTACCGGATACTTCAGTTTTGTTAAAGAGCTTTGAGCATCCTGATGATATAGAGTTAAATGAATTAAAAGGTTATGTGGAGATGGAGATTGGTCATTCTATTCATCTTCCATTTCAAGACCCTCTTATTGATGTGTTTGACCCAAATCCTAATGATGGACAGGCAATGTTATTTGCAGCACCTTCAGAAGAAGTTACTAAAATGATTGGACTTTTACTAGATACTACATTAGAACCACAAGTAGCGGATATTCGCGCATTGTGTAATATTCGTCTGTTAGAGTATTTGCAGCTAATAAAGGATGATCGAACTTATTTAATAGCGGATTGGTCAATAAATGAATTGTCGATAAGTATTTTTTCATATGGTCAATTGGAGTTTTTACGATACCAATCATTTGATACAGATTTATCGGAATGGAAGCCTAAAGAGATTGAAGAGTATCGGTTTTCTTATCATTTAGAAGCTGAAGACGATTATCGTATCATTCTTACTGATCAAATGCTTGAAATCGATCGTATCATGAATTTTTTTAAGTTTTCCTTACATAAAGGTGAGAAAAGTATAGATGAGATTATAATTTTGGGAGATAATCCACTACTTCGTACTATTAAAGATTTGTTAGAAAATAATTTTTCGGCACCGATTATTATGTTAAATGATTCAGTCATTCAAAAATCATTTCCTCAATTTTCAGAGGAATTTGCAAGCTTAATTGGATTGGCACTGAAGGAGGTTAATTGATGGTACCAGAAATTAACCTCTTGCCGAATTTGGAAAAGAAGCATTCAACACCTACTTTAATATATGTAGTATTTATTATTCTTATTGGTATGATAGTAGGATATATGATTTTCTTGTTTTTCCAAGCAAAAATTGATCTTACTAAATTAAGTGCGCAGGAAGTGGAGCTTTCATCGCAGCGTGAACAACTTCAAATTGAGTTAGATGGGAAGCGGAATTTGAACCAAGGTTCATTGGAGCAATCTGTACAATTTGTCGAAAATGTCTCGTATCCTGTGACACCGTTAATTGATGAAACACAAATGTTATTACCAGAGCAAACGTATTTTAGGAAATATGTATTTGGTGAAGAAAATGTAGAAATTACTGTTGATTTTGAAACAATGTCAGCTATATCATCTTATTTAGAAAAGCTAACTGCAAGCCCATATTTCAATGATATACAGGTTGATACTATTTCTAATTTTGATGTATCTATTGGAAACAAAGAAGAAGAAAGTGCTACGGACAGGTTTAAGGAAGTACCACGTTATTCGGCAACTATTACATTAGGAATTGATTTTAAATTTCTTGCTGGAGGTAGAGAATCATGAAAAGTAGTAAAAATTCAACGATTCTACTCCTAACAGCTTTAATTGCAACAATTATATTCGCGCTATATTACTATATATTAACACCTAAATTAGAAGAAGTAGATGCGAAGGAAAGTTCAATTAGCTCCCTTCAACAAGAAATTTCTACTATTCAGGAGCAGATCGCTTTAATTGAAAAAAATAGAAAATCGAATAGTGCAAGTAATTTAACATTGCGTAAAAAAGTGCCTCAAACTCGAGCTATTGATGAAGTAATTCGAAATATTGAAGAGATTGAAGCGGTGACGGGAACACGGGTAGAAGCTATGGACTTTAATAATTATGATTCGCTCGTAATGGATTCTACTATGACAGATCCCAACTCGATAAATTCTGAGGAACAGGCTGATACACAGCAATCTGCAACTGAGGCGGATGAACTAGCTGTTGCTAATAATGGAGAAACACCTGAAGTGAAAGATAAATTACCAACTGCTACTTTCACTAAAGATTCCATACCAAAAGAATTAAAACTAGTAACATTTAATATTGATGTTGTCGCATTGGATAATGAAGCAATGGTTGAGTTTATAAAAGAGATTGAAAAAATTGATCGTGTGATGAAAATTGATGCAATTGATTTCGAAGCAACTGGTGAAGAAGCGAAATTCCAGGAGGACGCCGATACAACTATAAATGCTACCATACAAGTAACGACGTTCTATTTTGAAGGACAACAATAATTTAACTTCTTTCAGCGGGTGTCCAAACACCTGTACCTGTCGCTAGCTTTCGGAACAAAAAACATTTGCTGAAATAGAGGAACTCAGTCTAAAAACGCCACGTCCTGTGGCAACGACTGAGTGACCAACATCGTGTTGGCCTAAAGCCTCCGGCGGATGTCACGTAATCGGAAAGGAGTTAACAAAGGATGTTAGCCTAAAATCATCGCATCCATGCGATAACGGCTAACTGACCTGCATCGGTAAAAGCGCCACGTCCTGTGGCATTACCGAAATGACCGACATCGTGTCGGTCCTCACGCGGCCTAAGCACAAAACCGATTCCAGACGCAATTATGCCGAGGCGTAATTGATTGGCGCGCATACTTCAAATGTATGGGCGTCTATTAGTATAGGAGGACATAAAAATGGAAATTGCTTATACAATTACAGTGTTAATAGTTGGGCTCGTTCTTGGTTCATTTTTTAATGTAGTTGGCTTACGTGTGCCTTTGAAGGAGTCCATTGTACGTCCACCCTCGCATTGCACTTCTTGTAAGAGACAGTTGACAGCGCTTGATTTGGTACCTGTTTTGTCTTATTTATTTTTAGGTGGGAAATGCCGTAGCTGTGGGCAAAAAATTTCTTGGATTTATCCACTGATGGAACTTATAACAGGCGTGTTATTTGCCTTTGCATATTGGAAATTAGGCTTTAGTACAGAATTTTTCGTAGCGCTATTATTAATTTCATTATTAGTTATTATTGTTGTATCGGATTTTGCGTATATGCTTATTCCCGATAAGGTACTATTATTCTTTTTACCATTGCTAGTTTTGGGACGTGTGATATCTCCTTTATCTCCGTGGTGGGACAGTGTAGTTGGTGCAGTGGTAAGTTTTGGTATATTATATTGTATAGCTGTTCTATCAAGAGGTGGAATGGGCGGTGGCGATATTAAATTATTCTTTTTACTTGGGCTCGTACTCGGCACAATACATGCAATTCTGACGCTATTTTTAGCAGCCGTGATTGGCATGATTGTTGGGATAGTTGTGTTAAATGTACGCGGGCAGGGCAGAAAAACGCCTATACCATTCGGACCGTCTATTGCTCTAGCAGCTATTATTATCTATTTCTATGGGGATGCGTTGATGAATTGGTATCTCGGATTTTGGTAATTAATCCAGCGAGGGATTCCTTCAACGATTAATAATCTTCACCAATCAGGCTTTTACAGGCAGTTAATGCAAGATAAAGATCATGGAGGGGATAACATGAAACCAATTATCGGTATAACGGCTTTCGCAGAGGATGATTTGTCCTCAAGATTAAATGCTGCTTATAGCAAAAGTATAATTGAAGCGGGGGGTGTTCCACTTATAATTCCACTTGGAGTTGAAGAGGATGTAGCACAAATTTTATCGTTGACGGACGGATTATTACTCTCGGGTGGCTATGATGTACATCCATTCCTCTTTGATGCAGAACCTACACCGAAATTAGGGAAGGTTCATCCTGAAAGAGATTCAGTGGAGCTTGCTTTAATTAACGCGGCCTATGTTCGGAAAATGCCGATTTTTGGAATTTGTCGAGGGCTTCAAATACTAAATGTTGCGTTTGGAGGCACAGTCTATCAGGATATTGATAGTGAGTATCATAGTAAAAAATTAATAAAGCATGTGCAACAAGCGGCAAGAGGCGTTTCAACACATTATGTTAATCTAACACATGATACATTATTAAAAACGATTATTGAGGAAGAAAAAATTGCTGTGAATTCATTTCATCATCAGGCAATAAACGTAGTAGCAGAAAAGTTAAAAGTGATAGCAAAATCAAGTGATGGTATCATTGAAGCGGTAGTGCATGATGATTTACCATTTTGTTTAGCAGTACAATGGCATCCTGAAGAGCTAGCCATTGCAGGAGATGAAGTATCAAAGAAACTATTTGCTGCATTTGTAAATGCAAGTTTGAAATTTAAGGTAGAGGCATAAAACTATTTAGCATAGAATATAAAAGCCGGACTTTATGATGATGACGTAGTAAGCAATTTTTTGTTTACGATGCCCCAAAAAAGATGAAGAACAGCTTGGACAGAAATCAATCCCGCGTTATGGGGATGAGCTGTTTTAAATTAACTAAAGACATTGCTAGGTGTAAGAATCCATTTTAAAGTGGGTTCTTTTTTAGTGTATAAAATGGCATTCAAAAGATAAGAAAAAGAGGTATATGCCCATTTGTGAACATAAAATCCTCTTTTTATACTTTAATATTGAGATGTTTTTAATGTACACGACGATATAGACCTACAACATGTCCCAAAATAGAAACTTGATCTACGATAATTGGCTCCATCGTTGCGTTTTCAGGCTGTAAACGAAAATGACTTTTTTCCTTAAAGAAACGCTTTACAGTTGCTTCATTCTCTTCAGTCATTGCTACAACAATATCACCATTATCAGCTGTTGATTTTTGTTTAACAATAACTAAATCTCCGTCTAAAATGCCAGCTTCAATCATTGATTCACCCATAATTTCTAGCATAAATAACTGATCTTCACTTGTTCCATAAATATCTGGTAGTGGGAAATATTCATCGATATTTTCAACAGCAGTTATCGGAGAACCTGCAGTAACCTTTCCGACTAATGGAACATGAATAACATGTTGCTTTTGAATAGAATCCTCTGGTTCTAGAATTTCAATAGCACGGGGTTTAGTTGGATCGCGTCGAATCAAGCCCTTTTGTTCTAAACGAGCTAAATGTCCATGAACTGTTGAGCTTGAAGCAAGTCCAACTGCTTCACCAATCTCACGTACAGATGGTGGATACCCTTTTGCTCGTACTTCTTCTTTAATGAACTCTAATATGGCCTCTTGTCTTTTCGAAACTTTTTTCATAATTGCTCACCTCTTTTTTTATCATTCTACTTATTAATAGTATAACAGAATGCGAACACTTAAGCAAACATAGGTTCGAAAAGTGTTTGACAAAAACGTTTGTTCGTACTATTATGAGAACATACATTCCGAACAAACATTCTTAAAAAGGGGTTATAAACATGAACTGGTTAAAGAAAAATCCACATATTACAATTTTATTAGGAGCTTGTCTACTTTTTGCAGCATACCTTTTTATAACAGACCCAGGCGATGTAAAGTACACAGAAATTGAAATCGCACATGGTGATAGCTTATGGTCGTTAGCAGATCAATACCGTGGTAAAATGAAAACGGATGAATGGATTAAGCTTGTGAAAACAGAAAATGAATTATCGAACGTACAAATTATTGCAGGTAAATCACTAGTGATTCCAGTAGTGGGTGACCAATCCTATCCTATAAATTCAATTGAAATTGCGAGAAACGAAAAATGATAATGAATCAACAATCGGCTGTTGTCTATTGCCGCGTGAGTACAGAAAAAGAGACACAAAGTTCCTCGTTAGAACGTCAGCAAGAGGAGTTAACGCGCTATGCTAAAGAACAGAGCTATGAAGTCAAACGTGTTTTTAAGGACAAGCATAGTGGCTATGATGTGGAACGTGAAGGTTTACTAGAAATGCTTGATTTCATAAAAGAAAAAGATATAAATGCATTATTTGTGCAAGATGAAACACGTTTAGGGCGTGGGAATGCTCGAATGGCAGTATTGCATTTATTGCAGAAAACAGAAACTGATGTTTTTTCTATGCGAGACGAGGGACCTTTACAATTAAATGAAATGGATACGATGCTCCTAGAAATTTTAGCAATTGTTGAGGAGTACCAGCGCAGAATCCATAATGCTAAAATAAGACGTGGCATGCGTCGTGCCGTTGAAAATGGCTATCGCCCTGAAAACAATTTATCTAACCGTGGAAATCCAAATGGTCAAGAACGTAAGGATGTTCCTGTAGAAGAAATTGTCAACCTACGTAATCGAGGCTTCACCTTTGAAGAAATCGCTATGACTCTTAGAGGTCTAGGCTTTGAAGTGAGTAAAGCTACTGTCCATAGGAGATATCGGGAACATCAAGAGGGAAGCGAACAAATAAAATGACGTTCTAATCAGTAGGAGTTTTATTGTCCTGCTGATTTTTTTTATTTTTAAAGGCTCTAGATGTGGAAAGGACCGTGAAGTAATGGATAGACTTTTGAGTATAGAGTAAGCTCCAAAAGTGACGGATAGAAACGGCGAAGTAATGGATAGAATGGCGAAATTGGCGGATAGAACCCGATAGGCGAAAAGAATGAATAACTAAAATCCATTTATCATGTAGGACAGTATCCAGTAGCCAATAAAAAATAAGAGAAGTAGCGAATTCTACCTCTCTTCCTCATATATTCTTTATAAATTTGAAAAACAAGCATCTTTCCCTGAAACTACCCTATGCCCATTCTTCTTCTAAGACAGCATAATAATACTCATCCCACCACTCATCTCCATTTGGGATGCATTTTTTAAAATAGCCCTCGCGTCTCATGCCGATCTTCTCCATCACTCGATAGGATGGGGTATTTTCTGGCTGGCATGTTGCAATAATTCTATGAAGTTTCATTTCTTTAAATCCGTAGTCCAATACAGCTTTTGCTGCTTCTGATGCAAATCCATTATTGAAATAGTTCGGATTCAATACCCAACCAATCTCATACGTATGGTCACCAAAACATTGATGGAAAACAATATGACCAATTACAGTATTTTCGCTTAGTAAAATAATGGGGAAGTGTTTTGCTTTTTCACCGTTATTTTCTGAAACGAACTTTTTTGCTTCTTCCTCATTAAAAACGCCCTCGGGAATATACTTCATTACAGTAGGATTCGAAGTATATTCATAGACAGCTTGCCAATCTTGAATTTCAAACTCTCTTATTAATAGTCTTTCCGTTTTGATAAACAATTTATATTCCTCCAAGCATAAATCAATTGTTGTTTTGGAACCCTATAAATTAGTTATACACTTGTAATTTCCTAAAGTCATGTAATTTATGGTATTTATTTCAAAAATTTAAGGATACTAGAAAGGTTGGTATAACTGCATTTTCAGGGAAGACATGCTATACTTTGCATACCATATTCATTATGATATGTACTGAAAGGTGTGTAACTTATGTTATCAAAAGAGAAAATTAACCGTATCAATGAACTTTCTGCTAAGGCTAAAAGTGGTACATTAACTGAGGCAGAAGCTAAGGAACGATCAGCACTACGTAAGGAGTATCTGGATACTTTTAGAGCAACGATGCGTGATACAATTGAAAACGTAAAAGTGATAGATGCTGAAGGAAATGATGTAACTCCAGAAAAAGTAAAACAAGCTAGAAATAATAAATTTCTAAATTAGTGTGACACATTTAAAGCAATTACTCCTCGGCATAATTGTGTCCGAAATTTGAATTGTGCTTACACAATTAATTCCTTTCAAAATCTAGGACAACCGCCGAAGACATTATTTTTATTCAGCCAGCCCTAAAGCCGTGAAAATATTACATTTATATAAGTATGACTTCATAATGAGGGGCAATTTTATACTGATATAATGATAAAGTATGTTATAAAAGGCAAATAGTATAACAAAACCATTGTTTTCTGAAGCAATGTTGACTAAACTGTATAAGAACAATATATAGGACGAGAAAGGATGTCACAAAATAATGACTCAACATGCGGATCAACTAGCGATCAATGCTATCCGAACTTTGTCAATCGATGCAATTGAAAAAGCAAACTCAGGTCACCCAGGTTTACCGATGGGGGCAGCGCCAATGGCTTATACGCTTTGGACAAAACAACTTCAACATAATCCGGCTAATCCAAAATGGTTTAACCGCGACCGTTTTGTACTTTCTGCAGGTCATGGCTCTATGCTTTTATATAGCCTACTTCATCTTGGTGGCTACGGCTTACCAATGGAAGAAATTCAAAACTTCCGTCAATGGGATTCATTAACTCCAGGACATCCTGAATATGGTCATACAGTTGGGGTAGAGGCAACAACAGGTCCTTTAGGTCAAGGTATTGCTATGACAGTTGGTATGGCAATGGCTGAACGCCATTTAGCAGCTACTTACAATAAACCAGGACATGACATCGTTGATCACTATACATTTTCACTTTGTGGCGATGGCGATTTAATGGAAGGTGTAGCAGCTGAAGCTATATCTTTAGCGGGTCACTTAAAACTTGAAAAGTTAATCGTTTTATACGATTCAAACGATATTTCTTTAGACGGTGATTTAGAAAAATCATTCTCAGAAAATGTCCAAAAACGTTTTGAATCTTATGGTTGGAACTATTTAAAAGTTGCTGATGGTACTGATGTTGAAGAAATTAACGCAGCTATCGAAGAAGCTAAAAAATCAACTGGCAAGCCAACACTTATCGAAGTGAAAACTGTAATCGGTTTTGGTTCACCAAACAAATCAGGTAAAGCTGCTTCTCACGGTGCACCACTTGGTCAAGATGAGGTCGTTTTAACTAAAGCATCTTATGAATGGGCACATGAGCCATTCCAAATTCCTGCTGAAGTATATGATACATTCGCAGCAGCAGCTAATGTTCAAGGGGCACAACCTGAAGAAGCTTGGAATGCTAAGTTTGAAGCATATAAGCAAGAGTTCCCAGAATTAGCAGCGCAATTTGAAAACGCAATGAATGGTCAATTACCAGAGGATTTCGCTTCAGAATTACCAGTTTATGAAGTAGGTAAATCAGTAGCTACTCGTTCTTCTTCTGGCGATGCAATCAATGCAATTGCAAAGAAAACACCATCATTCTTTGGTGGTTCAGCTGACCTTGCTGGCTCAAATAAAACAACTATGAAAGACGCTGGAGATTTCTCAGCAGACGATTATGCTGGCCGTAATATTTGGTTCGGCGTACGTGAATTTGCAATGGGTGCAGCTATGAACGGTATGGCACTTCACGGTGGTCTTAACGTATTCGGTGGTACATTCTTCGTATTCTCTGACTATGTTCGTCCAGCGGTACGTCTTTCTGCATTAATGGGTCTTCCTGTTACTTATGTATTTACACATGACTCAATCGCTGTAGGTGAAGATGGTCCAACACATGAACCAATCGAACACCTAGCATCTTTACGTGCAATGCCAAATCTATCTGTTGTTCGTCCAGCTGATGCAAATGAATCAGCAGTTGCATGGGAGCTAGCAGTAGCATCTGAAAAAACACCAACTGTTTTAGTATTATCTCGTCAAAACTTACCTGTTCTTGACGCATCCATTGATACAGTACGTGAAGGTGTTACTAAAGGTGCTTATACAGTGTCTCCTGCTACAAAAGAAGTGGCAGATGCCATTCTAATTGCAACAGGCTCTGAGGTTTCACTTGCAATTGAAGCACAAAAAGCACTAAAAGCTGATGGTATGGATGTAGCAGTTGTTTCAATGCCATCAATGGATCGCTTCGAAAAACAAGACGCAGCTTACAAAGAATCTGTTCTTCCAAAAGCTGTAACAAAACGTCTTGCAATCGAAATGGGCGCATCATTCGGCTGGCATAAATACACTGGTTTTGAAGGAGACGTTCTTGCTATTGATAAGTTCGGCGCTTCTGCACCAGGTGAATTAGTAATGGAAAAATACGGATTCACAGTAGAAAATGTTGTAGCGAAAGTAAAAGCGCTATAATTTATAAATACCGCAATACTCAGTAGGTTAAATCTCCTCTTAGTACTGCGGTATTTTTTCATGTTTAGAGGACTTCACTAAAGAAATCCAAATAGCTGCACAATGAATTAGCAGCATAACGACAAAACAGTAAAAGCCCTTGGAACTTCCTCCAATATTTAGCTCATCAGCTATAATGCCACTAAACCAAAGAAGCTGACCTGTGACAATTACCGAGAGGCTTGCAAAAAGTATACAAAACCAAATAGATACTTTTTTTATAATCACGATAATGAGTAGCAAAACAGCAAAAAGTAGGGTAGTTTCAAAAATCGTATCAAGAAGTGAAAACGTATTTTCATTTACGAAATGCTTATAAGTAAATCGAGTATCCACACAACCCCTCCTTAAAAATAATAACGTTTATGGTAATAAAAGGTTTCTCTGGCGAAGGAACTTATCTGGTATTAATTTCCGTTTGGTATACAATGATAAGAGTAGGAGGGCTATTTAAATGAACTCACAAGCTATACTCACACAAGTAAAGAAAACTTTCTCACAATTAGATTGTACTGGTGGCGGAGTTATTATTAATAAGCATGGTCAAACCGTACTAGAAGAATATTTTGGCGTGCAGGGACAACACCAAGACGCAAAGAGGGTAGGAACACATACTCTTTTTCATCTTGCTTCTGTTCGTAAAACATATGTAGGTTTTGCTGTAGCATATGCGATTTATCATAACTATATTGCCTCGATAGATGATCCACTAAGTGATTATTTAGAAAATGAAAAAGTTTTTGCCAATGTATCAATTAGACATTTACTAACACATACTCACGGTTTACGTCGTCAAAATGAAAAAATAATGAAGGAATTCAAAGCAGGCTATAACTGGGCATACCGAGATATTAATGTAGAATTACTTGCCAAAGTCATTTATAAAGTTACTGGAAGAACGATTGCAGAAATCGTGGATGAGCAAGTATTTCAGACATTGTCTTTTACTGAAACAAATTGGTTCAGCGAAAAAAACGAACAGCATATAGAAGTAATACATAATGATAGTCCATTTTGGTATGAAAGCGATGTATGTGATGGTAGCAAAATGAATTTGTATAGCTCATTAAGAGAACTAGCTAAGTGGGGACAAGTGCATCTTGATAAAGGAAAATTACATGGAAAACAAATTATTCCTGAAGATATCATACAGTTATTAACGACAATTCAATCCCCGAATACTAAACCAAAGACCTTGCCCACTAATGGATTTTTCTGGTTTATTCAGCCTCAACAGAGAGAAGGGGTTACAGAGTTAAGCCCAATATTACCGCAAGGAAGCTTTCAATTACTTGGTTACACAAGTGTTGCTTTATTAGTAATTCCAAAAGAAAATATTGTGGCAGTTCGTGGATTTAATAGCTTTGGTTCACCTGAAGGGTTTGATTACATTAAAGATATTCATGATTTTGGTTTAACAGTGTATCAATCAATTCTTTAACAATAAAAGGAGAGCTAGTAATGAAAAAGTATAGCGTTGTTTTATTTGATTTAGACGGTACAATATCTGATCCTAAAATAGGGATAACGAAATCTGTTCAATATGCTTTACAAAAAATTGGTATAGTTGAGGAAGATTTAGATCAGCTTGAAACGTTTATTGGGCCTCCGCTGCAAGTATCATTTCGAGAAATATATGGATTGGATGATGTTCAAATACAGCAAGCGATTGCCTATTACCGTGAACGTTTTATCCAAAGCGGTATGTATGAGAATAAATTGTATCAAAATATATCCTCATTATTAGAAAGTTTACAGAAGGATGGATATCAGTTAGCAATAGCTACATCAAAGCCAACTGTATTTGCAGAACAAATTTTAAAATATTTCAACCTTGAACATTTTTTTGACTTTGTAGCAGGTAGCAATTTAGATGGGACACGCTCAGCTAAAGGAGAAGTTATTGCATTTGTACGCGAACATTTTAATGAAGTAAGTATCGATCAATTTATGATGATTGGGGATCGTAAATACGATATTGTTGGGGCACATGAAAATCAAATAGATTCTATCGGTGTTACTTATGGCTATGGCTCACTTGAAGAATTAACGGATGCACAAGCAACATACATAGTTAACAGTGTAGAAGAGCTGCAAGAACTTTTTAACTTCTTTCAGTAGAGACTTCCACCTTTATAGGTTTAAGTCACTTTACAGCGGGTTTCCAAATTCCGCTGAAAGAAGTTAAAGCCTTCGGCGGATGTCACAGAATCGGAAAGGAGTTCAATAAAGGATGTTAGCCTAAGATCATCGCATCCATGCGATAACGGCTAACTGACCTGCGTCGGTGCTGTTGCCGCTACGCTTTCGCGCAAAAGACATCTGCAGGCCTAAGCACAAAGCCGATTCCGGACGCAATTATGCCGAGGCATACTTGATTAGAAAAAAATACGAAACTGCATTGGTAGAAATGCAGTTTCGTATTTTTTGGGGGAAAAGAGCCGAATCGCTGATAAATCAAACGATCCATGAAAAACTTACTTCGCTAGCCCGTTTTGAAAAGCGTAGACTACTGCTTGTGTGCGATCTTGAACATCGAGCTTCGCTAGAATATTGCTGACATGTGTTTTTACAGTTTTTAATGCAATATATAAGTCATCGGCGATTTCCTGATTTGCTTTGCCTTTAGCCATGAGCAATAATACTTCCATTTCACGCTCGGTAAGCTGCTCATACAATGGGGTACTATTGCCGTGGCGCATGCGATGCATCATTTTTGATGTTACTTCTGGCTCTAAAACAGTTTCACCGCCCATTGTTTTGCGAATGGCATCAGCGATTTGCTTCGCATTTGACGTTTTTAAAATATAGCTGACTGCACCAGCCTCTAATGCAGGGTAGACTTTATCATCATCTAAAAAACTTGTTACCATCATAATTTTTGCTTCGGGCCATGCTGTTAAAATTTCAGCTGTCGCCTCAGCTCCTGTCATAACTGGCATTACATTGTCCATTAAAATAATGTCAGGGCGAAGAGCTAGAGCACGTTCCACTGCCTCTTTACCATTTTCAGCTTCACCTACCACAGTGATATCTGGTTGTGCTGATAGATAGGCAGAAACACCAATCCGCACCATTTCGTGGTCATCCACTATTAACACTTGAATCATTCACTTCAACCTCCTTCTGTAGTGGGATTTTCACCTCTACAATTGTACCTTCGCCAGGCACTGATACAATTTTGTACATACAGCCAATCTCTACAGCACGTTCGGCAATATTTTGCAGTCCGTAAGAAGTAGATTTATCGGCTTCGACATCAAAGCCGAGGCCATTGTCCTGAATACGTAAAATGGCTAAATCGTCGCGGGCAACGAGCAATAATTCAACTTCGCTCGCTTTTGCATGGCGTAGCGTATTCGATAGCGCCTCCTGTGCAATACGGAATAAATGATCCTCCTCGGCTTTGGATAAGGACATTTCTTCAAGCTCATATTCGATATGAAAGAATACTTTTTGCTGCAGCTCAATAATAAGTTCCTCGAGACCTTGTGCAAGAGTTTTATTATGCAGAGCTACTGGACGTAGATGTAATAATAATGCGCGCATTTCAAGTTGTGCCTGTTGTACGATTTTTTCGACCTGCTTTACGCTTGTAGCATTTTCATTGGTTTCTGTTAATGCGGACAGTAACATCGAAGCTGCGAATAATTGCTGTGATACAGAATCATGGAGTTCACGAGCAAGTCGTTGACGTTCAGCAACTATGCGCTCTTGAATGATTTTATCATTAGCTTCTGCACGTTCATTAGATAAGCGCTGTAAGCTTTTTCGTTGAGTATCAATTAACTCACTTGTTTGAACTAAAGCTTTTTTCAAAGGTTTTGGTAAAGGCTCTTTTTTGGGTAATACAAAATCAGGTTCAACTAACTGTTTCACGATACGGGTTGCCTGAGCCTCTCTTGCACGGGCAGTCATACTGATCCAGCTTGCAATCAGTAAACTAAGCGCAAAAAGAGTGACGGCAATAAAACCACCGAATGGGATATTATTATAATTCTGCTGCCATAATGGCTCCCATGTTTTCTCGTTTGGCTCGCCCCAAACAGCGACAAGGAGTCCGAATGTAGCACTCATCAAAATAAAAAATAGAGTAAATATTCTTGAGATAAAGGCAATCATTTACGTAGCACCTCCAAGTCCCCAAGCCATGTTGCAACATGTATTACGAGTGTACGTTTTGCATCCTCGGGGTTTCCATCTGAGAAACTTACACTTTCATTAAGTAAGCGTTGTGGGCCAACATGCAGACATTTTAATTCACCAAACAATGTCGTATAGTGTAAGCGGAATGGAATTTCATATGGGATATATATTTGCACCTTCCCAATGCCTTGTCGAATCGTAATGATGCTTGTGCCGGCAGGTAAAATTGTTTGTGTCGTGTCAATCGTAATGTCGCCTGCAAGTCGCTGTATTTGAACATCTTGCCATTTATAGGCATCTACTGGTGCAGGTAATGTACCAAATATTTCGTTTTTCGTAGTCGGAAGTTTTTCAAAAAGTTCCAAGCCAACAACTTTTGCAGAGTTTTCTCTTTGCAAATATTGATAGAGCATATATAAGAGAATGATGACGATAAATAGGCGTAAACTCCACATTGTAAAGAGGGCAATCGAGATAAAGAAAATTCCTGTCCATTTAAAGAAACGATTTTTTTTCGAGAAACTTAAATAAAAAAGTCCTACCCCAATCAATAGACAAAAGGCGCCACCGTTATTAAAAATTGTGAGCTCCACAAAAACGAGTAAAAAGAAGCATATTACCCAAAATGTGAGCTTATTAGTTGTGAAATTTTGCAAGAGGGTCACCCTTCTTTCTACAAATTGATGAGAGAAGACGAACTTCTCTTAAAAAGTGTTCTTAATTATCTTTCAAGCATTTTTTTGAATGTATCATTTATCAATGTGGAATCAAGTGTATTTGGATAATGAGCGGAGTGCTCTAAAGTGATAAACTCCTTACCATTTGGTGCGTCTAATAGTTTATAATATTGCTTTGCTAATTCATAATTCGCCTGTTTATCATATTTACCTTGTATAAAATAAACGGGTATATCTATACTTTTTACAGAATCAAAAAAATTAGTATGGATAATTTCTTTTTTTAGTTCTTGGCTTTTTATAAGGCTAAATTGTGGCCCTGAAATAAATGCTTTATACAGATCCTGTAAAGAGTAATCAGGGGAAGTAAATGCCCCTTTTATCAAGTCAAAGAGACTCACCTTCTTTATCGTATCATCAAAATAATTCATGCCTTTATATTTATTGATAAGATCGCTAAATTGATCCTCATCTTTTGCTAAATAGGGACCCTCTCCTATATCGTCTAAAATTCGGAGAGTCTTTTTATCTCCATTAGATAGAGCTTCACTATGTAACCAATTGTAGCCAAGTTCTTGACCTTTACTAATATTTGTTACTTGAGAAATGCCCAAATAGGCATGAAACTTCTCAGGATAATCGGATACTAATTGAGTGCCAATTACAGTACCGAAAGACTGACCAATGACAAATATTTTTTCCTGTTGATAATGTTCTCTAATATAATCGACTGTTATAGTAGCATCTTCTGTAAATTGAGAAAGGGTCATTGTAGTATTCGTTAATTTCTTGTTAAAACTCTTTCCGGAACCTCTTTGATCATAATAAACTGCTACGCAATTTTCGGTTATTTCAGGATACAATGTTCGAGCACTTACGCCATAGGGGAATGGTGACCCTGGCCCACCATGTAGGAATAAACAAAACGGTTTCTCTTTATCTTTTCCTTCAACTAATATATATTGTTTATCGCCATTTACATTGATTTCCTTTAATTCGCTAATACCACCATTATCAATAATCTCAGCACTTTTTTGTTTAATTTGTTGTTGTACCATGAAGCGATAGCCTAATAACATGATTATAAGTACTATAAGAATAAAAAAAGCAAAAAGACATATTTTAATCATAGGCCTAAACCACTTTCTGTTTAATATTATTTTCATTTTACCATATCCTTTATCTCCTTTTGGTCACCTTCAATAAGTGAGGAAAGTTTTTTCTTCAAAGAAATGGGATGCTTCAATAATTGAGGCATCCCTTATATCTTATTTGTTTTCAATTAGCAGCTGTGCGTTATCTTCTGTGGATTTTTTTTCTAGTTGTGCGAGACGAGTCTCGAAAGATGTTACTTCATGATCTTTGTCGATTTGGTAAGCAAGTTTATCGATGTATGATTCTAAATCTTCAAAGTTGGTTTTGTTGTTTTTAGCAATCATTCCGTCCATTTGATGGTGAGCGCGTGTGACGTTTTCTTTACCCATAAGCTGTAATTGACGCACTTTCATATCTTTAATTTTGTGTTTCATCGTTTCAAATTTGCGTTCAAGCTCGAAGTATTCACGTGTATTTGCTTCAATACTAGCTTGCAATGTATTGTTACGTGCTGTGTAAGCGGCAACTTCATCAGAAGCAAAATCGATTAAATCTTGCTCACCGCTAGTAGTAGCTAATTTTAGTTGTGCCTCACGTTTAGCTAGTATTTCCGCATTTTGTTTAAATTCCTGCTCTAGTTTTTCTTTTAATTGACCTTGACGCTCTAATAATTTACCAGTTTGCTCTGTTTGTTTTTCTGCTTCACGAATGTATTGATTTAACATCGCAATTGGATTTTTTTGCTCCTTCTTATCAAATGCATGATGTAAATCTGCCTCTAATGTATATTTAAAACGTTGAAATAAATTCATTCAAATTCACTCCTTTTATTTTGTTAAGTTAGACCATTCTTTTTCGAAGTTTGTAAATGGATCTTCTTCTTTAGCTTCAATCGTTGGGGTTTTTACATCTTCGTTGTTCCATTTTTTATAGATAACATAGATGACAGCGATTGCTGCTAAGCCAATCATTGCTGGGATATTAGATATTGCTGATAGAACACCTATCAGACCCACTGTAACCCATAAGATTTTGCCGAATGTCGATTTACTCGAAGTGTAGAAGTGCATGCCGAGTGCTACAAACAATCCGGAAAATAGTAGACCTAAAAGCGGTCCGGTTAAAGCAAGTGCAACACATCCTGCGATAAAGCCTCCTATTAGTAGAAAAAATTTTCTCATATGTTTTAGCTCCTTCCTTTGATACCTTTATATTACCTATTAGAAAGCTTTACTAAAACGGACTGGGAATTGATTTTACTCTAGGTCCTGAGGCTGAGAGTATTCTAAGCTCTATAGAAGAAGCTCAAATTGGTAAAAACGCAAAGTATATGATTTCCTTTAACTTGCCAATACCACCATTTTTTAATAATTTCAGCACTTTTGATTTATAAGGATAATAAAACAAAAAGACATATTTTAATCATTTTAATCATTTGGACTAAATCACTTTCTGTTTACACTTTTTTCATTAAAATTATTTTCTCTTTCTCTTTTCAAAGAAAAAGGATGCTTCAATTATTGAGGCATCCCTAACTTCTTATTTGTTTTCAATTAGCACTGGTGTGTCTTCTGTGACATTTTTTTCTAGCTGTGCAAGACGAGTCTCGAAAGATGTTACTTCATGATCTTTGTCGATTTGGTAAGCAAGTTTATCGATGTATGATTCTAAATCTTCAAAGTTGGTTTTGTTGTTTTTAGCAATCATTCCGTCCATTTGATGGTGAGCGCGAGTTACGTTTTCTTTGCCCATAAGCTGTAATTGACGCACTTTCATATCTTTAATTTTGTGTTTCATTGTTTCAAATTTGCGTTCAAGCTCGAAGTATTCACGTGTACTTGCTTCAATACTAGCTTGTAGTGTGTTGTTACGTGCTGTGTAAGCAGCAACTTCATCAGAGGCAAAATCGATTAAATCTTGCTCACCACTAGTAGTAGCTAATTTTAGTTGAGCCTCACGTTTAGCTAGTAATTCCGCATTTTGTTTAAATTCTTGCTCTAGTTTCTCTTTTAGCTGACCTTGACGCTCTAATAATTTTCCAGTTTGCTCTGTTTGTTTTTCTGCTTCACGAATGTATTGGTTTAACATCGCAATTGGGTTTTTTTGTTCCTTCTTATCAAACAACTGATGTAAATCTGCCTCTACTGTATATTTAAAACGTTGAAATAAGTTCATGTTAATTCTCTCCTTTTATTTTGTTAAGTTAGACCATTCTTTTTCAAAGTTTGTAAATGGATCTTCTTCTTTAGCTTCAATCGTTGGGATTTTTACATCTTCGCCATTCCATTTTTTATAGATAACATAGATGACAGCGATTGCTGCTAAACCAACCATTGCAGGGATATTAGAAATTGCTGATAGAACACCAATCAGACCCACTGTAAACCATAAGACTTTGCCGAATGCCGATTTACTTGAAGTGTAGAAGTGCATACCGAGTGCTACAAACAATCCAGAAAATAGTAGACCTGCAATCGGTCCAGTTAAAGCAAGTGCAACACATCCTGCGATAAAGCCTCCTATTAGTAGAAAAAATTTTCTCATATGTTTTAGCTCCTTTCGTTGATACCTTTATATTACTTATTAGAAAGCTTTGCTAAAACGGACTGGAAATTGATTTTACTCTAGGACTTGAGGCTGAGAATATTCTAAGTACTATAGAAGAAGCTCAAATTTGTCAAAACTTAATTAGTCATAAAGCATTTGATAGAACCGAAAGTAGAAAGTTTTCGACAAAAATAGAAGATGAATGCCTCCTTCGTTTGACAAATAAAAGAGTTTGGATGAGCTATACTTATGAAAAAGAAATGAGCGAAGGAGGATTTCTAGTGAGAACCTATTCCATATATAAAATAAAAGAAGAGCATTTAACGTTTATTTTCGGCAGAGAGCGTAAGTTATTAGAAATGATGCAAGGCTGTGAAGACGCTAACGAGAAATCCTTAAAAGAGCTTGCATATATATGTGAAAGCGTACGCTTCGATGAGATTGCTACGATGCTTGAGGCGCAACTAGATTCTAAGTATGCACATTTAGAGAGAGCTCGTAATGCTTTATTTTTGGAACATCCTATAAAAGGAAAAATGGCTATTTATTTAGTGGAACGCAAAATTTGTGTTTATTGTGAGGGTTCACGAATGCTTGATTTGGATCTATTCCAAATGCTTGCGAAGATGAGCGAACGCTTTATTGCATTTAATAAACAAGATAATGAGTGTGGGTGGCTAAAGCCAATGAAGTATACAATGCATTAGGAAATTTCACTACAATATATAGTAACACGCTAATATTTGGTGTATAATGGAGCGTGGAGAGTTTTTTTCTCGGTATATATTGTAGTGGAGGAGGTTGGTTGTATGCCTACATGGGGCTGGATTATTATTGTAATTATCGCATTAGCAGCGGGCGCGGCACTTGGTTTCTTTTTAGCTCGTCAAGCTATGATGAAATATTTAAAAGAAAACCCACCAATTAATGAGCAAATGATTCGTATGATGATGGCGCAAATG
This sequence comes from Lysinibacillus xylanilyticus, assembly GCF_001183605.1. Taxonomy (GTDB): domain Bacteria; phylum Bacillota; class Bacilli; order Bacillales_A; family Planococcaceae; genus Lysinibacillus; species Lysinibacillus xylanilyticus. The sequence continues at coordinate 903,702 of NZ_LFXJ01000010.1, forward strand.
GGTCGTACGCCGTCTGAAAAGCAAGTACGCCAAATGATGTCACAAATGAATAAATTCCAAAAGTAATGGGAATTTTTAAAGAGCAACTAGTCCAAGCCGGGGCTGGTTGTTTTTTTTACTTCGAAAGCGAAGCGACAGCAAAAATTATGGTAATTAAAAATTGATTTTTATAAATTATTTGAAAAATTATCAAAAACCATATAATTCTATCGGAAAACTCGTTATAATAGAAATATTCTATATAAAGGAGTTGTTTGTATTGCAGAAAGAAAAAACAAATGTTGAAAGCTTTGATCTAGATCATACGAAAGTAATAGCGCCATATGTACGTTTAGCAGGTGTTAAAACCGGAAAAAATGGCGATGAAGTGTACAAATACGATATTCGATTTAAACAGCCAAATAAAGAGCATATGGAAATGCCTGCATTACATTCCCTAGAGCATTTATCGGCAGACATTATCCGCAATTACTCCGACCATATTGTTGATTTTAGTCCAATGGGATGCCAAACAGGCTTCTATGTATCGCTAATAAATCACAATGATTATGAAGGTTTATTAAATATTTTAGAAAAAACATTTACGGATGTAACAAAGGCCACTGCAGTCCCAGCCTGCAATGAAGTGCAATGCGGCTGGGCAGCTAGCCATAGTCTAGAAGGTGCACAAGCGTTAGCTAAAGAATTTTTAGCAAAACGCGATGAGTGGCATATTGTTTTTGCTGAATAAAAAATATAAAAACCTTGCGTGAATGAATGAACTGCACTCCAATTGTTAGACACCTTCTAACAATGGAGTGCAGTTCAGTATTGCAAGGTTTTTCATAGTGTCAATGAGAGTCACTGCCACTTTGCTTTTCCACAGATCATTTTGAGGAAGAGCCATACTTTATTTAATATGACACCTTTATTTCATTGAAAAATAAAATGGTTTAGTAGCGAATTTTTTGAAGTTATGGAGCTTGAAATGAGGGAGAATTCCATCCTAGGCTAATCGCTTTCCTTCTTTTACTTATGATGCCGCTGACATGTCAGAAGGTACATGCTATGTGAATTGATTGATTGGAGTGGAGACTGGGCGACTCCTTGGGGATCAGCGGCTCATCGGACGCCCCCAGGAAAGCGCCCAGTCGGAACGGAAATCAACCCCTCGTTTGCAGAAGAACTATATTTTATTTAAATATGACACTTATTTACACATTAGGGTTTTTCATTTGCTCTAAAAATGAAATGGAATGACATTAGATGAAGAAGAATCACGATTAATTTTTTGATAAATGAAATTTTCTAAAAAGTCATGGATTAAATCCTCATATTCAGCCATATTTTCATTAAAGGACTGTGCATGAGCACCTTTATCAAATAGCTTCAGCTTTTTTGGACCAGTTTTTTTATTGTATAAATCCAGAGACATGGAAGCTGGGATAAAGGTGTCAGGTATACTATGGATAAAGAGCACAGGCTTTTCAATTTTTGTTACAGCCTCAGAAGGTGTTACACTTTTAAAGGAATAACCGTCTCGTAAGCGGACAAAAAAATCTGCAAAACGAATTGGAATAATGGAGCCGTATTTAAATTCTGTTTTCGCGATTTGTTTCAGCAGCATTGAAAAATCAGAAAACGCACAATCAGAAATATAGAAATCTGCACCATCCTCTACAGTTCCTGCATATAGTAGCATTGTTGCGGCACCCATCGATTCACCGTGAATTCCAAGAATGGCGTCTTCACCAATCATTACCTTTATAGTTTTGACTACTGCGTCAAGGTCATTTTTTTCATAATAGCCATAGCTAGTCGTTTTTCCACCTGTCTCCCCATGTCTACGATGGTCAAAAATAACGGAATTGTAGCCAAGTCGTTCAAAAAGCCGAGCATATTTGACGGAGTTGATTTTATTTTCTGTTACGCCATGGCAAATAATGATGGTATTATTTGTTTCCAATGGCTGAAACATAATGCCGCGAATCGTATAGCCATTTGGAGAATCAATGTTTAATTCACATTTAAAATTTTCATTGTACCAAGCTTCATCAAAGCGTTTAGCAGTGGTTTCACGTTCACGAACGAATTCAGGATCCTTTTGCTTAATGTACATTAATTTATTGGAAAGCGCGAAGCCGAACAGACCAGTTGCTGCTGCGGCAATCGTCGTCGTTATACCTGAAAATAAAAGCATTTTCTTTTTCATTATTAACACCTCCACGTCCTGTTTCTTTTGTTGTCTTGGCATACAATCGATCATTCGTATGTATGCACATTTCTTAATTGTAATGTTCCCAACTGAGATTGTTTAAAACACGTCAACATTTTACATTATCTTTAGCAAAACTGCGATTATTTCTGTTATCGAAAATCGTCAAAATATTTGTTAAAATAGATATATCTGCTAGTAGCATATGCATGCAGTGTTCATTTTTGAACGGGGAAAAGGGGAGAATGTTTATGACGAAAGAGGTAGTAATAGTAAGTGCTGTACGTACAGCACTTGGTTCATTCCAAGGAACATTAAAGGACGTACCAGCGACAAAATTAGGGAGTATTGTTATTAAAGAAGCATTAGCACGTGCTGGTGTAGTAGGTGAACAAGTTGACGAGGTCATTATGGGGAATGTCTTATCGGCTGGACTTGGGCAAAATCCAGCTCGTCAAGCAGCGATTGCAGCAGGCTTACCACATGAAGTATCTGCATTAACGATTAATAAAGTTTGTGGCTCAGGTCTAAAAGCAGTTCACTTAGCGACACAAGCTATTTTAGCTGGTGATGCAGATATTGTCGTTGCAGGTGGCTTTGAAAATATGAGCCAGGCACCATATGTATTAAAAAATGCACGAGAAGGCTTCCGCATGGGGGATCAAAAAGTAGTCGATACGATGATTCATGACGGATTATGGTGTGCTTTCAATGACTATCATATGGGCATTACTGCGGAAAATTTATGTGATGTCTATGAGATTTCTCGAGAGGAGCAAGATGCCTTTGCAGCACGTTCACAGCAGCGTGCAGAAGCGGCGATTGCAGCAGGGAAGTTTAACGATGAAATTGTAGCGGTGGAAATTCCGCAGCGCAAGGGCGATCCAATTATATTTGATAAAGATGAATTCCCTCGTCAAGGCGTTACAGCTGAGTCTCTATCTAAACTACGTCCAGCCTTTAAAAAGGATGGCTCTGTAACAGCAGCAAATGCATCTGGAATTAACGATGGTGCAGCGGCTGTCGTTGTTATGTCGAAAGAAAAAGCGGAAGAGTTAGGCATTCGTCCAACCGCACAAATTACAGCAAATGCGAGTGCGGGTGTAGACCCAGCTATTATGGGAACTGGCCCTGTAACAGCAGTAAAAAAAGCATTAGCAAAGGCTGATGTAACATTAGATAATATAGATTTAATTGAAGCGAATGAAGCTTTTGCAGCTCAATCTATTGCTGTAGATCGCGAATTAGGCTTTAATCATGATAAACTAAATGTGAACGGGGGAGCAATTGCTCTTGGCCACCCAATTGGTGCAAGTGGAGCGCGTGTTTTAGTAACGCTTTTACATGAGATGGAAAAGCGTGATGCAAAAACAGGTCTCGCAACACTATGTATCGGTGGTGGACAAGGTGTGGCTACTGTAGTCAAGCGCCCTTGAAGTGAATAAGAAGGTGAAGTGCAATGGGAAAGAAACGAAAACAGCAGCAACGCGTGGATAGTAGCGTAACAGCTAGTCTACCAAGGCAGGAGGCAGTTACATTAGCCGATCAATTAGGCGGTGACGTGCTTGCTAAATTAAAAGCGGCAAAGCAAGATTTAACAGTGAAAGAGCAGGCCGCAGAAGAAGAGCGCCAAGCAAAGCTAGCCTTTGAGCGCAAGCAACGTGAAAAAAACAAATCGTTTGAAGAACTACTAAACGAATACGGCGATAAAGGCTCAAAATTCTAAAGAGAAACAGTGAATCCAAATGTGGATTCACTGTTTTTATGTTTTATCGGAAAGATTTCGAGATTTATCGGAACAATTTTATGTTTTATCGGAAAGATTCTAAGATTTATCGGAAAGATTTTTGTTTTTATCGGAACATTTAGTTGTGAAGAAATGATGATTTACATTATATTCCTTGAGTGATAAAATTAATCATCTTTAAAAACAGGAGACGCTGCCAATACATATATCTCTTAATAATAGTTTAGTTACTATCTATGATAGGAGAGAAAAAATGATTGAATTAAGCACTAAAAGATTAAGACTAATCCCATTAAATGCAAAGTATTTAGACATACTAATCAATGATGAACAGTCATTGGCAAAAGAGTTATCAGTAAGTAGTAAAGAAGCTTTTCTTGATGAAGAACTAAGACAAGCTTTGAAGTTTAGACTATCGAAAGTATTAGAAAATGAACAAAATTATATTTGGTACACGAATTGGTTAATCGTATCGAAAGAAGAAAACTGTATCGTTGGGGGCATTATGTTAAAAGGTCTACCGAATGAACAGGGTGAAGTCGTAATCGGATACTATACATTCCCACAATATCAGGGAAAGGGATACATGACGGAAACTGTTAGGATGATGAAAGATTGGTTACTACGTCAATCTAAAGTTAAGTACGTGATTGCCGATACTGATAAAAAAAATATTGCCTCGCATAAAGTGTTACGAAAAGCAGGGGCAACATTATATTCAGAATCTGAAGAACTATATTTTTGGAGATTCGTATAACATCAAATAAAAGACAAAGGGCGCTTTAATAAAACACTTAAATGTGCAACATTATAAAACGTTATTTTTAAGCTGAACTAATTTTGAAAGTAGTTCAGCTTTTATTTGTGTTTAAAGATAGAAGTTTCGTTATTTTACAAATAGGGGTCAAAATGATTACCATGTCAAACCTGAAAAGACTAGAGAAAGAATTTCCAGAAGTAGATGTACAACAAGGTTAATTTCGTTGATGAAGGAAAAAGAAAGTAGAGATTGATGCTAGTGCATCTATCCCAAGTTGACCAACGATCATCATACCAAAAACTTGTCCTATAGATTGTAGGACACTCGCTAGGAAAGAAACGCATTCATTGTTTTAATCGCCATTTTACTATTTTCATTCATTAATGTATTCATTTACATTTTAGCTAGATTTATAAATTTTATTTTTTCGTTTCTCTAAGCGATTGAATTTGTTTCAATTGCTTATTTTTTTATGTATCAACGCATTTTTTGAATAAATAAGCAAACGTAAATTAAAAACGTTTGATTTTCAATAAACAAAACAATATAATGTTTGTATTAATATCAGATGTCAGACTGCGGCGGTCGAGGATTCGCGCCTTCTGCTTATGAAAGAACTTCCGATACCAAAATAAAAGGAGGAGAACATGATTATGAACATCCTAAAAGTCAACGACGTCGATTTGGCCTATGACAGTTTCGGTAACGAAAATGACGAGGCTATTATCCTAATTGCCGGGCTTGGAACCCAGATGATCCGATGGACGGATTCGTTTTGTAAGATATTAGCAGCGGGGGGCTTTCGCGTAATCCGCTTTGACAATCGCGACGTAGGTTGCTCGACGCATTTTAGCCATTATCCGACGCTGGATTTTGACGCACTGGCGACTGCTCTCATGTCGGGACAGCGACCTGACATACCTTACACTCTCGATGACATGTCCAACGACGCTATCGGACTGCTCGATGCTCTATCAATTGACCGAGCACATTTCGTTGGCAGGTCGATGGGCGGAATGATCGCTCAGATTGCGGCCAGTGAGTACCCTGAACGGGTTTTATCACTCACCTCCATTATGTCCAGTTCTGGTAATCCCGCCCTTCCGCAGACTTCCCCAGATCTTATGGCGATGATGACTAAACCGGCGCCGAACCCATTTGAGGATGAAGCAGGATTTTTGGCGCACAGTCTCTCTTTTGCCAAACGCATCGCCGGCAGCGGCTATCCGTTTGAAGAGGGTGCTTATCGTGCGCTCATTCTGGAGGAAGTCCAGCGAGCCTACGATCCGGGCAGTGTCGGACGACAAATTGCTGCTATGGCTGTCTCTGGTGACCGTCGACCGCGGCTGGCGACTATAAAAGTACCAGTACTTGTCATTCATGGGGTGGACGATCCCTTGTTCGTCCCGGCGTGTGGCAAAGACACAGCTTCTGCCATCCCGGACGCCGAGCTAATGTTGGTTGACGGCATGGGACACGACCTGCCGCACCAACTGTACAAAGTAATCGCTAGTGGCATAGAGCGAACAGCTCGACGCAATTTACACGTGCTTCCTGAATAGCAACCGTGGAGCCTCAGTAGGCGCCACTGCACAAATTGTACCTTATATTAAGCCAGAAAAATAACGAGTAGAGATCAGGATTACACAAATAAAAGCTGAACTAATACCAAAATTAGTTCAGCTTAAAAATAACGTATTATAATGTTGCGGTATAGGATACTAATCTATTAAGTGCATTACTTTAACTCTTTTTAATAATTTTTTAAAGCGCCCTTTGTCTTTTGAAAATTTTCTTCACCAACACTACAATCCCAACAAAAACAATCGCTCCAGCTGTATCCAAAATAATATCCTGTCCGCTCATCGTGCGTCCTGGTGTAAAGCTTTGACGAATTTCATCAAGTGTGGCTATAAGAGCTGTCCCGCCAATAGCGGCACCTGCGGCGAACCGACGTTTTCCCCATGCAAAGTAAATACCAAGTGCAATGCAGCCGAATCCAACAAAATGCGTTAATTTCCGAATTAAAAATTCTACAAACTTAAAGTAACCGCGTTCTTCAACAGAAACAACTGTGTCCCAATAAGGAATTTTTAAAACGGATAATTGCTTTTCAAACGGTTTATTTGCTAATACTTGCTCCAATTCAGGAATAATAGACTGCTGTTCATAGGTCATGCTAGAGGAAATCGCAAGTACTACTAAAAATGCTATTAAAATAAGCCATTTTTTCATCGGTGATCCATATATTGTTCGATTTTTGTTAGCTCATTCGCTGCTTTAAAATCTGTTATCGAATTAATTTTTTCATAGGCAGTAAGAGTTTGCGCCAGCTGTTCCTGTGAGCTTGCACCAATCACTGTTGAAGCTATAGTAGGTTCCTTTAGATTATAGGCGATTGCAAGTGCATGTAAATCGTCATAATGTGATGATAAGCCGGATAATACTGCTGTTAATTCGTCCGCTGTATATGTGTTAAAGCCATTGACACGCTGTAAACGTTCTTTCCAGCTATTTGTTAGTAAACCTTTTGCAACAGTCCCACGTGTTACAACGGAAGTCCCTTCACAAGCGATAAAGTCGAGCCATTCTTCTGGTCGACGGTCTAATGCACTATATTGCATCATGACACTTTTTGCAGAGCTTGCTGGTAAATAACGCTTTATTACATTTGGTCGAATAGAGGAAATGCCATATTCTCGAATCAATCCATCCTTTTTCAAATCTTCAAAAGTGTCGATAATTCCATCCCAGTCGTCCTCAATAGTCCCACCGTGTAACTGATAAACATCAATATAGTCTGTTCCTAGTCGTTTTAAGCTAGCATGTAGAGCTTCCTTTATATAAGGCGGAGATGCATCCCAATGCCAACCTTCTACACCTTTTGTCCATCGATTACCAACTTTCGTAGCGACTATAACATCCTGTCGACGCTTCCCTAAAATAGCCCCAATAATTTCTTCATTTGATCCAAAATCATATAAATCGGCTGTATCGATGTAATTAATGCCAGCATCTAGTGCCATATCAACGATTTCAGCAGCCTTTTTCTTATCTGTCGAAAGAGACATGCCCCCTAAACTAATTTCTGAAATTAACAATTCACTTGAGCCAAGCTGTCTTTTTTTCATGCCAATGCCCTCCTTCGATTTCTCTACATGTAATGGTACAATGAACATATCTGAAGAACAAGCGAGGTTATAGTCAATGAAAAAGTTTGAAGAAAAAACGACAAAGACTACACCCATTTATGACGGGAAAATTGTGAAACTACAAGTTGATGATGTCACTTTACCGAATGGTAATGTTGCAAAAAGGGAGATTATTAAGCATCCAGGCGCAGTTGCGGTTATAGCTGTTACCGATGAAGGCAAATTAGTATTAGTGGAGCAATATCGCAAAGCTTTAGAACGTTCAATTATTGAAATTCCAGCTGGTAAGCTTGAACCAGGTGAGGAACCAATTGTGACCGCGCGCCGTGAATTAGAGGAAGAAACAGGTTACGGTGCACAATGCTTAACTTATTTACAAGCGTTTGCAACATCCCCAGGCTTCGCAGATGAGGTCATTCATCTATTTGTGGCAAAGGATTTATATAAAATTGAAAATAAGGCAGATCTAGATGAGGATGAATTTGTCGAATTATTAGAAGTTTCGTTGGAAGAGGCACAACAAATGGTTGCAGATGAGCGTATATACGACGCCAAGACAGCGTTTGCAGTACTTTGGTTTGCTGCACAATAAGATAATAATCTTTAGCATAATAGAAGCGGACGAGCATAAGCTGTACAAACCTTGATAGAAAAGGAGCATGTTTATGTCTCGTACGGTGTCTATTTTTTATCACGCATCCATCATTGCTGTGAGTTTCGTTTGTGGCGTTATCTTATTTCATATTATTGGTGGGCCGAATGCAGAGCCTTTTATTTCATTTATAGAGCCTCGTTTAACAAATGGGGACAGGCATTCTCTATTTCGTTTAGTGTTACCTGTTGCTGTTTCAATAGCTCTTGTACTATTGCTTGCAACACATAGTGTCCTAAAGGTTCTAGTACGTGTAACAGTGGCGATACGTGCAACCTTTTTTGGCTTTAGCTCGGTTTTTTTATTACAAAAGCTTGAAGCTTTCTGGGTTTATACGATTTGGTGGTTTCCATTTCAGCTTATCTATTGTATATTGTTGCTAGCCCTATGCAATTTACTTGTACCAGCTTGGTCAAAGAGAAAAATCGGGAAAATGATAAATGGTCGGACAATTTTGTTGAATTTTATCGCATTTTTCATCATAATAGTGGCTGAGTTTATTGTTATTTCTTATGTATTAAATTGATAGATACAATTCACGAAAATCTAACATTAGGTAAAAACATACAAAAGCATATTTGAAATCTACTCACTATCTTGTAATAGGATTTACTCCTTTGGTATAATGGAAAGAGTTTAGGGGGGCGTCACATGGAGAGCCGAATTGATCGTATAAAAAAACAGTTGCATAGTGCTAGTTATAAGCTGACGCCGCAGCGAGAAGCAACAGTTGCTGTACTGCTTGAGCACGAGGAAGACCACCTAAGTGCAGAAGATGTTTACCTTTTAGTAAAAGAAAAGGCACCAGAAATTGGTCTTGCTACTGTCTATAGAACGTTAGAGTTACTAACTGAGCTCAAAGTTGTCGACAAAATCAACTTTGGCGATGGCGTTTCGCGCTATGATTTACGCCAAGAGGGCGCTGCGCATTTCCACCATCATCTTGTTTGTATCGAATGTGGTGCGGTTGATGAAATTCAAGAAGATTTACTTGAAGATGTGGAAGCCGTTGTTGAAAAACGTTGGAACTTTATCATAAAGGATCACCGACTAACTTTCCACGGCATTTGCTGGCGCTGTCATGATAAAAACGACGAGTCGAATGAAGAAAAATAACGAGAAACTGTCTGTTTAATCTTAAGTTATAGATTGAATCGGGCAGTTTTTTGTTTTATTTAAAATTAGAATTATAAGGGGACGTTTTAGCACAATTCCAATACCCGTGCTAAAATAGAGAATAATTGACAGTAAGGGGGCGCTGTGATGAATGAATTTCAATATGCAATAGAGGATTATATCCATTTTATACAAGTAGAACGACAATTATCCGATAATACATTAGCATCCTATCGCCGAGACTTAGAAAATTACGTGAATTTTTTGCGGGAAGTAGAGGGAATGTCTGATTTTCGTAAAGTGGAAAGGACGACCATTTTACGTCATTTAGAGCAGTTGCGTATGCAAGGAAAGACAAGTCGTACTGTTGCCCGCCATATCTCCTCCATTCGCAGTTTCCATCAATTTTTACTTCGAGAAAAGCGAGCAGAAACAGATCCGACAGTCCATTTAGAAATGCCGGCCATTGAGCAAAAGCTACCAAATGTCCTCTCTATAGAAGAAATAGAAGCTTTATTAGTGGCACCAAATCGCAGCAAACCACAAGGTATTCGGGATGTGGCGATGCTAGAGCTATTATATGGGTCTGGGATGCGTATTAGTGAGCTGATTGCATTAGATCTAGCTGATATTCACTTAACGATGGGCTTTGTACGCGTTTTTGGCAAGGGAGGCAAGGAGCGTATCATTCCCCTTGGAAAAAGCGCTCTTTCGGCATTAAGTACTTATTTAGATGGCGCACGTAGTCAATTACAAGGGAAATCTCCAAAAACAGAAGCTTTTTTTATTAATCAAAGGGGAAAACGTTTAACAAGGCAAGGTTGTTGGAAATTAATGAAGGAGCACGCTTTAAAAGCGGGCATCCAACATGAATTAACGCCACATACATTACGTCATTCCTTTGCAACACATTTAGTGGAAAACGGTGCGGATTTACGAGCAGTACAAGAGATGCTTGGACATGCCGATATTTCCACAACTCAAATTTATACACATATTAGTAAATCCCGACTATCAGAGGTTTATAAGCAATTTCATCCACGTGCTTAAGAGAGAAATTTATTAGTCGGAGGTCTGACCTTTATTTTTCGCTGTTTTTTGGTAAAATAGAGTCAAGAGATTAGGAGGCAAAATTATGAATAAACCATTTGAAAAAATCCATGTAGTAGTATTGGACTCAGTTGGAATTGGTGAAGCTCCAGACGCAGCGAATTTTGGAGATGTAGGTTCACATACTCTTGGACATATCGCTGAAAAAATGAATGGGCTTACAATGCCGCATATGGAGTCTTTCGGCTTAGCAAATATTGAACAGTTACAAGGTATGCAAGCTACTGATAAACCAAAAGCATACTACGGTAAAATGCAAGAAGCATCTGTTGGTAAAGATACTATGACAGGGCACTGGGAAATCATGGGGTTAAATATTGATAAACCGTTTAAAGTGTATCCAGAAGGTTTCCCTGCTGAGCTAATCGCAGAGCTGGAAAAACGTACAGGTCGCAAAGTACTTTGCAATGATCCTGCAAGTGGAACACAAGTAATCGAGGACTTCGGCAAGGAGCATATGGAGACAGGAGCGATTATTGTCTATACATCTGCTGACCCTGTTTTGCAAATTGCTGCACATGAAGAAATTATTCCATTAGAAGAATTATATAAAATTTGTGAAATTGCTCGTGAGCTAACATTACAACCAGAATATTTAGTTGGCCGTGTTATTGCTCGTCCATTTGTCGGTACACCAGGAAACTTCTCACGTACATCTAATCGTCATGACTATGCGTTAAAGCCATTTGGTCGCACAACGATGAATGTCTTAAAGGATGCAGGTTTAGATGTTATAGCAATCGGAAAGATCTCTGATATTTTCAACGGTGAAGGCGTAACTGATGCAGTACGTACGAAAAATAATACGGATGGTATGGATAAGTTTGCAGAAGTAGTGCGTCGTGATTTCCATGGTATAAGCTTCTTAAACTTAGTGGACTTTGATGCGAATTTTGGACATCGTCGTGACCCTCTAGGTTATGGTAACGCACTACAAGAATTTGATGCACGTTTACCAGAAATTACTGAGGCAATGACAGAAGATGATCTACTAATCATTACGGCGGACCATGGTAATGATCCAACATTCCCTGGGACAGACCATACACGTGAATATGTACCGTTGATTGTCTATTCACCACGCTTTAATGGTGGTAGCGAGCTAGCACTACGTGAAACTTTTGCAGATATTGCAGCAACAGTTGCTGAAAACTTCAAAGTAGAAGCACCAGAGTTTGGTAAAAGCTTCTTAAAAGATCTGAAGTAAGGGGGATTATCGATATGAATATGGCGCAATTATTTGAAAAGAAAAAGCAAGGCAAGGAGCTAACACAGGCTGAAATTCAGTACTTTGTAGAGGGTTACACTACTGGTACAATTCCTGATTATCAAGCAAGCTCCCTACTAATGGCAATCCGTTTATTGGGTATGACATATGATGAAACATTTTATTTAACAAAAGCAATGATAGAATCTGGAGATGTTATTGATTTATCATCTATCGAAGGTTTTAAAATTGATAAACACTCGACAGGCGGTGTAGGCGATAAAGTCACACTAATTGTTACTCCAATAATTGCTGCACTAGATATTCCAGTGGCGAAATTTAGTGGTAAGGGTCTAGGCATTACAGGCGGTACAATCGATAAATTAGAATCGATTCGTGGCGTTAAAACAGAGCTTTCATCACAAGAATTTATCGACAATGTCAATAAACATAAAATTGCAGTGGCTGGTCAAACGGGTAATCTTGTACCAGCTGACAAAAAATTATATGCGTTGCGAGATGTGACGGGTACTGTCGATTCCATTCCACTTATTGCCGCGTCTATCATGAGTAAGAAAATCGCAAGTGGTGCAGACGGCATTGTACTCGATGTCAAGTGTGGCTCAGGTGCATTTATGAAAACAGAAGAAGAAGCGCAGGTTTTAGCTGATACGATGACTGCAATCGGTGAAAAGCTAGGGCGTAAAGTAGTTGCACATATTAGTGATATGGATAATCCATTAGGTAAAATGATTGGCAACAAGCTTGAAGTAGTAGAAGCATTTGCTTTATTAAGTGGACGTATGGATGAAACACATGAGGATCTGCTTGAGGAATGTATTATTATTTCATCGCTTATGTACCAAGTTGCAGCAGGAGTAAATGAGACTGAAGCAACAGCTGCTGTTAAACGAGTATTAGAAGATGGTTCAGCTGCTGCAAAATTTGAGGAATTCATCGTAGCACAAGGTGGCGATTTAGCGGATATCGTGCAAAATGACACAGCAAATAAAGTAGCTATCAAAGCACCTACTGAAGGCACTGTAGGGACGATTAATGCATTATTAATCGGAGAAGCTAGCGTTGGTCTTGGTGCAGGTCGATTAACTAAAGAATCTGAGCTTGATTATGATGCTGGTATTCAATTGATTGCCAAAAAAGGCGATCATGTTCGTGCTGACGAGACGATTGCATATTTATATTCAAATCGCCAAATCGATCAGGAAACAATCGAAAAAGTACTAAAGGCTTATACAATTGCATAATTAATACGAAGCGAGAACTCTCTTTAACAAAGGGGGTTCTCGCTTTTTTTTGTTCTAAAAAGCGGAAGTTGAAGTGATGGAAAGGAGGTTTTTGTGGCGGAGAGGAGAGTCGAAGTAACGGAAAGTAGAGCTAGAGCGACGGGAAGAAGAGCCAAAGTGACGGAAGGAAAAGCTCAAGTGACGGAAAGAAGAGCCATAGCGACGGAAAGGAAAGCTAGAGCGACGGGAAGAAGAGCCAGAGTGACGGAAAGAAGAGCCATAGCGACGGAAGGAAGTTAGAGCGACGGAAAGATGAGCCATAGCAACGGAAGGAAGAGCCAGAGTGACGGAAGGAAGAGCCAGAGTGACGGAAAGAAGAGCCAGAGTGACGGAAGGAAAAGCCAAAGCGACGGAAGGAAGAGCCAGAGTGACGGAAAGAAAAGCCAAAGCGACGGAAGGAAGAGTCGAAGTGACGGAAGGAAGAGCTGACGCGACGGAAAGAAGGCAAAGTGACGGAAGGAAAAGCTAAAGCGACGGAAGGAAGAGTCAAAGCGACGGAAGGAAGAGTCAAAGCGACGGATAGAGCAGCCAAAACCGTGGATAGAACCGACAAAGCGACGGATAGAGCAGCCAAAATCGTGGATAGAACCGACAAAGTGACGGATAGAGCGGCCAAAATCGTGGATAGAACCGACAAAGTGACGGATAGAGTAGCCAAAATCGTGGATAGAACACAAAGCGACGGATAGAGCGGCCAAAATCGTGGATAGAACCGACAACGTGACGGATAGAGTAGCCAAAATCGGGGATAGAACACAAAGCGACGGATAGAGCGGCCAAAATCGTGGATAGAACCGACAAAGTGACGGATAGAGCAGCCAAAATCGTGGATAGAACACAAAGCGACGAAAAGAAAAGCCGAAGCGTCGGATTGAATCACCAAATAGACGGATAGACTTTGTAATAAGAAAGGAGTTCTTTGTGCAAGCACGAAGCCTCTGAACGCAATTATGCCTCGGCATAATTGATCATCATAATAATTCTTGTAAAAAATGCCTGGCACGTTTAAAAAATGTTGATTTATCCCATACTGCATTTAACCTAAAAAGCTATAAATATGTCGATTTGACACTATTTCGGAAGACTTTGCACTAGTTCTGTCAGCCGCAAGGAATCACCATATTGAATGTGGAATTGCACGAGGAGGAGGCGATGTTCATGCATTTTCAATTAGAAATGGTAACAAAAGAGACAGTAGTTATACGTTTATATGGGGAGCTCGATCATCATGCAGTAGAGCAAATTCGAGCTAAAATTTCTACAGCAATTTTTCAAGGCGCTGTAACGACCATTATTTGGAACTTAGAGGGGCTTTCTTTTATGGATAGTTCAGGTGTAGGTTTAGTGCTTGGTCGGATGCGTGAGTTAGAGGCAGTCGCCGGACGAACAATATTATTGAATCCATCGCCGACAATGCGAAAAGTATTTCAATTTTCAGGTTTAGGGCCGTGGATGATGGATGGAACTGAAGAAGAAGCGATTGATCGAGTTAGGGGGATTGTAAATGGATAACGAAATGACATTAACTTTTTTAGCACTTAGTGAAAATGAAGCCTTAGCGCGTGTAGCGGTGACAGGTTTTATCGCACAATTAGATCCAACGATTGATGAGCTATCCGAATTTAAAACGGTTGTCTCAGAGGCTGTTTCTAATGCTATTATTCACGGTTATGAAGAGAATGGTAAAGGCGTTGTTACAGTTCATGCAAAACGTGAGGATGATATTGTAACTGTGTCTGTTTTGGATAAAGGTATCGGTATTGAGGATGTAAGCCAAGCGATGGAGCCGTTATTTACGACGAAAAGTGCGATGGAACGTTCAGGTATGGGCTTTACCATTATGGATAGTTTTTCAGATCAATTGACCGTAATGTCCAAGTGGCAAGAAGGTACAACTGTCACGTTTACGAAGAAATTTTACTCGGTTCGCACACCGGTAATGTGAGGCTGCCACTTGAAGCCGCTAGAACAGTCGTCCGATAAGCTATTGTCACAGGGAGAAATGCGAGATTTAATTGCACGTGCACAGCAGGGCGATCATGAGGCTCGTAAACGAATGATTGAAGGGAATACGAGGCTTGTGTGGTCTATCGTCCAACGCTTTACAAGCAGGGGCGTGGAGCTCGAGGATTTATTTCAAATTGGCTGCATAGGGCTCATGAAGTCTGTGGATAAATTCGATCTAACGTATGATGTTAAATTTTCGACATATGCTGTACCAATGATCATTGGAGAAATTCAGCGCTTTTTACGGGATGATGGCATGGTGAAGGTTAGTCGATCTATTCGTGAGCTTAATTTTAAAATTCGTCATGCAACTGATGAATTCATTAAAAAAAATGAGCATCCACCAACCATTCATGAATTAGCACAGATTCTTGGTGTCACATCTGAGGAAATTGTAACAGCTTCTGATGCATTAAGAGATCCTGCTTCCTTGCATGAACAATTGTATGAGAGCGAAGGGGATTCTATTACATTAATGGATCAGATGAAGGACGAAAAATCTGAGCAGCCATTTGACTATATACCACTAAAAGAGGTGCTCACAAGACTTGAGCCCAGAGAGCAATCCATTATTTATTTACGATATTTCTCAGATTGTACCCAAACTGAAATTGCTAACAGGTTAGGTATATCACAAGTTCAGGTATCACGATTAGAGAAAAAAATTCTTGCTCAATTAAAAAATTGGATGGCCACAAGTGCCACAGTTGAAGAGGAAGAAGTAAAAAAAGACATCTAAGAAAATGGTGACAGCATGACAGAAAAACTATTTAACAACTTAGAAGAAGCCGAAAATTTTCTTAAAGAACAATTTGGTGACGGCGAATCATTTGACGTTAGTATTAAGCATGTATTTGTCAAAGATTTGCCGGTTCTTTGCGCATATATAAGCGGACTTGTGGATGGAATAGTGTTAACACAATTACTCTCTAACATGTTGCCTGATGAGGACATTGATATTGAGGATGAAAAGGAGTATTTTGAAGCCTATTTCAATTACCAAGGCCGTTCTGAGGAAACCAAACGTGAAGCCATTTTATTATCAATATTAAGTGGACAAGTAGCCTTTGTAACTAAAAGTGGTTATGGCTTTGTTGCAGAGATTCGAAGTTATCCAGGACGTTCACCAGAGGAGCCTGACAATGAAAAGGTAATTCGAGGATCTAGGGACGGTTTTGTTGAAGGTATTTCACAAAATGTTGCTTTGATTCGTCGGCGAATTCGCAATAGTAATTTACGTTTCGAGCTACATAAAATATCCGAAATCGGTCAAACCGATGTTGCGCTAGCGTTTATAAAGGGTATTGCGAGTGATGAAACGCTCGATAAATTGCGACAGCGTATGGGACAAATTAATCATGATGGTTTGACTATGACTGATAAATCACTAGAGGAATGGCTGTTTAAACAGAAGTTTCATCCAGTTCCTTTTGTACGTTATACGGAACGACCAGATATTACCGCGGCGCATTTACTTGAGGGGCATATAGCCATTGTTGTCGATACGTCTCCTTCTGTCATTATCGTGCCAGCAACGGCCTTTCATTTACTGCAGCATGCTGAGGAGTATAGGCAGGCACCATCAATCGGAACCTTCGTCCGTTTTATGCGCTATTTTGGAGTAATTACGGGTTTATTATTATTGCCTTTGTGGTATTTATTTGCAACGCACGGGATACATTTACCCGATGAGTTATCCTTTTTAGGGGCAAAGAAAAAATCACATATCCCGCTTTTACTACAAGTACTTATTGGAGATATTGGGATAGAATTTTTGAGGATGGCCGCCATTCATACCCCATCACCATTATCCACTGCGATGGGGTTGGTTGCGGGTATAACTATTGGTCAGATTGCTATTGATGTAGGGGTATTCTCGCCAGAAGTAGTGTTATATACAGCCATTTCAGCTATTCTGACCTTTATAATTCCGTCTTATGAACTGGGTATCTCCGTTAAACTCTTTAGAATATTGTTGTTAATAGTGACTGGAATTTGGGGAGTTAATGGGTTATTTATTGGGTTCTTTATATTATTTACGTATTTATGTTCATTACGTCCGATGCAAGCGCCTTATTTATGGCCACTTATTCCGTTCTTTCCAAATGCGATGCTTCGCGTACTTGTCCGTTTCCCAATGACAGCAGATGCATTAAGACCTTATGTAGTCGATTCCGAACATCGAAAAAGATCATAGGAGCCATTGCACTCGTTTTTTTCATGTGATAAAGTTCACATATAGTATTTTGTGATTTTTGCGAAAATTGTCTTTATTCATCAAAAGGGTTTACCACGAGAAGGTGTTGGCACAAATGTGATATTTGCTCTCGTGTACGGTTCGAACCCTTGTTGAATGAAGCGTTACCTCTAAAAAGAATAGTAGCAATACTACATTTTAAAATTTAGGTGCAATTTTTATCACAAGATGGAACGATGTGAAAAGGGAGAGATGCACATGCATTTATATGGAACACAAGCGATTTCTGAAGATGGTCATTTAACGATTGGACAGGTAGATACATTAGAGCTTGCAAAAGAGTATGGTACACCTTTATTTGTGTATGATACAGCGCTTATTCGTAAGCGTGCACGTGGCTTTATTGATACGTTTAAAAAACTAGGTGTAAAAGCAGAAGTAGCTTATGCTTCAAAAGCATTTGCATGTGTAGCAGTGTACCAATTAGCGGCAGAAGAAAGTCTATCTTTAGATGTGGTCTCTGGTGGAGAATTATTTACAGCTTTAAAAGCTGGTTTCCCTGCCGAGCGCATTCATTTCCATGGTAATAATAAGAGTATTTCAGAATTAGAATTAGCATTTGACTCGAAAATCGGTTGTATTGTCGTGGATAATTTTTATGAAATTCAACTTTTACAAGAAATTTCAGAGCGCCGTCAACAAAAAATGCGTATTCTACTACGTGTCACACCAGGCGTTGAGGCACATACGCATGATTTCATTACGACAGGTCAAGCGGATTCTAAATTTGGCTTCGACTTAAATAATGGTCAAGCAGATGAAGCTTTCCAACAAACTTTTAACCATGAATACTTAGAGCTTCTAGGATTACACTGCCATATTGGCTCACAAATTTTTGACACAGCGGGCTTTGGCTTAGCGGGAGAAAAACTAATTGATAAGATTTCTGATTGGAAGAAGACTCACGATTTTACATGTACTGTGTTAAACTTAGGAGGGGGCTTCGGAATTCGTTATACTGAGGAAGATGCACCGCTTGAGCCACAAGTATATGTAGAGGATATGATTACAGTTGTCAAGAACAAAGCGACTGTACTAGGTCTAACTATGCCGGAAATTTGGATTGAACCAGGGCGATCACTTGTAGGCGATGCAGGAACATCTCTTTATACAATTGGTTCACAAAAAACAGTACCTAATGTTCGTAAATATATTGCTGTGGATGGTGGTATGAGTGATAATATCCGTCCAGCATTATATGATGCGAAGTACGAGGCGGTCATTGCAAGTAAAGTAAATGAATCAAAAAGTGAAACATATACAGTGGCTGGTAAACTTTGTGAATCTGGCGATAAATTAATTATTGATGCTAAGCTTCAGGAAGCAGCTTCTGGTGATGTGCTAGCAATCTTCTGTACTGGTGCGTATGGATATTCGATGGCGAGTAACTATAATCGTGTGCCACGACCAGCAGTTGTATTTGTAGAGAATGGCAAGCATCAATTAGCAATTCGACGCGAAAGTTATGAAGATATTGTACAAAACGATCTCCCGCTAACGTTAAAAAAGGGTGAGTAAATATGAGAAAAAACAAATGGGTATTACTAGCGTCCATTTCAACTTTTATTTTGTTGTGGGGCGTTGTCTATTGGGTATTGGCGTCTAAAGGTATTCTCGGACCTGGTTCGTAAGACAGAAATTGACTTGCGGTAAAAGTACAAATCGTGTAGGATAATCAAAGATTATGTACAGCTAGAAAAAGAGGGAATAGACAAATATGTTAATTCGATATAAAAAAGCTTTCGAGAAAATAGCAATGGGGCTACTCTCGTTTATGCCTAACGAAAAAGACATAAAAAAGCTCAAAGAGACAATCCACTCCTATGAAAATGATGATAATTGGGTTTTATATTTATGGAAAAAGAACGATGAGTATATAGGCATTGTTGGACTTGTAACAGACAGTAATAGTATGGCTACGATTCAACATGTATCCGTTGTCCCTTCTTATAGAGGTGAGGGTGTTGCGAAGGAAATGCTACAGGAAGTAGCAGATCTGGGCCAGTATGAAAGTGTGCGTGCAACAGAGGAAACGCGTAATATTGTTCAAAAATGTATAAATTGTATCGATGAAGAAGCAGACGATCATTGACGTCTGCTTTTTCTTTGTTTGCTTTCTTGACGCTCTGCAAGAATATGTGAGCGATCTCGAAGCATATGTTTATGAAGAAGATAGTTAGAGTCACTTGGTGGTAAAATCTGTATGCGAGCGAATGTTAATTCCTCTAGTATGGGTGAAAGAGGAAGTTGGAATGCTTGAAAGGACTTGCCCTTTTGGATAGCAGAAAGTGAATCTGTTAGTTGTGTTAGTAGTATTTCGTAGTCGATTTCGTCAAAAAAGATGTGGCCCATATTATGTTGAAAATTATGGAGCGCTTTTTCTAAGATTCGCGCAGCGCCAGTAAAATTGTCACGTCGCCAATGATATAAACCTGTTGCGAGCTGTACGTAACCAACGAGAGGGTGCTCTTTATCACCGGGAGCAATTTCCTTCCAGTATTCCTCAAGAACTTCATGGCATTCAAAAAAATCTTGATTACCATTAAAAAAAGCACAATAGTCGATAAATAAAGTGTGATGCTGTGGATGCATTTTGGACTCCTTTCTACTATACTAAAAAGAACATAGAATCTCAGGGTGGTAAAACAATGTCTTATGAAGTAAAATTAGAAGCCTTTTCAGGGCCTCTTGATTTATTATTGCATTTAATTCACAGATTGGAAATTGATATTTATGATATCCCAATGGCTGAAATTACTCAACAATATATCGACCATATACATGCAATGCAGGTACTGGAGTTAAATGAGGCTAGTGAATATTTAGTGATGGCTGCAACATTATTAGCTATTAAAAGTCGTATGCTCTTGCCGATTCATGAAGGTGAGCTTGAAGATGCCGAATTAGAAGTCGACGGCCCAGACCCTCGTGAAGAACTGGTGCAACGTTTAATAGAGTATAAGAAATATAAAGAAGCAGCGAGTAGCCTGCAAGAACTTGAAACAGATCGTGCACAGGTATTTACACGGCCTCCAGCAGATTTATCAGAGTTAGCATCGGATGAGCAAATGGCGTTATTTGATTTGAACGTCAACATCTATGACATGCTTGGAGCCTTTCAAAAACTGATGCGTCGAAAAAAATTAAAGAAACCGCTAAAGACAACTGTAGCGAGACAAGAACGCTCGGTGAAAGACCAAATGCGTTCGGTTGTCGATTCATTACGAACTACAGGTGGACGTGCATCATTTTCCGAGCTTTTCCCCTATGAAGATAAGCCAACGCTTATTCTGACGTTTTTATCTCTTCTTGAACTGATGAAACGTCAGGTCGTCATCGTAGAGCAAGACGGTAACTTTGAAGAATTAACAGTTACTTTACAGAAGGAGGAATGGGATGATGACGAAAACATTTATGCTACAGAGTAGAATAGAAGCCTTATTATTTGTTGTTGGAGACGACGGCTTAACCATTAAGCAATTGTCACAACTTTTAGGCGAACCAGAAGAGTTAGTCGTACAAACAATGGAAATGTTGAAAAAAACATATGAAGAAGATTCAGCAAGAGGCCTTGCTATAAAAGAAATAGCTGGGGTTTATCAGCTTATAACAAAATCTGATCTAGCAGAAACCATTCAAAGATTAGTAGAAAATCCAACTGCTCAATCATTATCGCAAGCCTCGCTTGAGGTATTGGCTATTGTGGCATACAAACAGCCAATTACACGTGTAGCAATTGAAGATTTACGTGGTGTGAAATGTGAAAGACCAATTCAAACGCTTGTTTCTAGAGGGTTAATTAAGGAAGTTGGTCGCTCGGAAGGGACAGGACGTGCAATTTTATATGGTACTACAAAGGAATTCTTAAACTACTTTGGTTTGAATAGTATAGAAGAAATGCCGCCTTTACCTGAAGAAGAGTTAGTAGAAGCAGAGCAAGAAACAGATTTATTTATGACCAAATTCCAAGAAACCTTTAGTGGAGTAAAGTAAATAAACAAGATTTAAAGGTATATTACTTAGCTTGAAACATAAATATAATCTATATTTTCCTATTACTTTTAATAAGGAGTGGCTCGTTGCTTCGGTTAGTACGTTTAATATTGTTCATGACAGTCGTGGTAATGTTAATGCTTCCTCAAACCAGTTTTGCACGGGGTGGCAGTGGATATGCTGTTTTAGATGGTGATACGGGCCGTGTATTATTTGCATCAAATAGTGATGCACGGTTACCAATTGCTAGCTTAACAAAAATTTGGACAGCACTCGTTGCTATTGAAAATAGCAATCTTCAAGATGAAGTAGTTATTTCACCGAGGGCTTCAACGGCAGAGGGCTCGTCAATTTACTTGCAGTCAGGTGAAAAAGTTACGGTAGAAACACTGTTATATGGTTTGATGCTTCGCTCAGGGAATGACGCAGCAACAGCTTTAGCAGAGCACGCCGGCGGATCAGTAGAAGGGTTTGTAAAGTTAATGAATGAGCGGGCTGTTGTTGCTGGTCTCACAAATACAGTATTTATGAACCCGTCTGGCTTGCACCATGATGAGCACTTGTCGTCAGCAAGGGATACTGCTGAAATGTTAAGGATTGCTCTCCAAAATAAAACTTTCAAGAAGATTGCATCCACAGTTCTTTATCGTGCCAATACTGAAAACGGGATGTTATGGGAAAATAAACACCGTCTATTACGAGAAGGGTCAGGGACTGCCATCGAAATAGGCGATGAGACACAACAACCTGTTAATGCATTAAAATCGGCAAAAGGTTCAGCATTTGCCGGAAAAACAGGCTTTACAAAGGTAGCTGGTCGGACCCTTGCAACCGCCTTCCAAAAGGACGGGCAAACCTGTATTGTCGTCACTTTGAATGAATCCGATGACTGGAATGTACATCGGGGTTTAGCCAACAAGGTTTGGCAAGAATACAGCCTTGAAACAGTGGTGAAAAAAGGTAAATATAAAGTCAATAAAAACCTTTCCATTCGTTTAGAGGAACCAATTCTTTTGCAATTAAATAAAGAAGAAAAAGAAAGTGTAAGGCAAGTGTTGCATGTTTCTAGAAAACGTAAGGAAGGTGTACTGTCCATCTTTCTCGGTGAAGAGCGTATTTATGCAGTGCCAGTAAAAGTTGAATCAGTGGATCGTTAAAAGCGATTCTCTGATTTTTTTTGTTTATCACTTAAGTGAGAGGATTTTAATAAAATTGGATCATCATCAAAAGTTAGGGATGACATTTGTTAAAAAGTATGCAATTTAATTTTAGAGTGAAGGCTGGGCGACAAAATAAAGTAAAAAGATTCACACACAGTTTTTGTGTGTGAATCTTTTTTTGCTCGATGAAAGGTGGATGTCGATAAAATTTAGAAGTTGGTCGATAAAATATGAAAGCTGGTCGATAAAACTCAAAAGTTGGTCGATAAAACGTAAAAGTGATCCGATAAAATTCAAAAGTTGGAAGACATCCTGTTGTTGCTGCCGCTACGTTGCACTATGCTTTCGCACATTCAAAACACGTTGCTGCCGCTTCGCTTTCGTGCAAAAAACATCTGCCGCCACAAGCGACTCACCCGACGCCCTCAGGAAAGCCCCCAGCCCGAGCGGAAACCAACCCCGCGTTACGGTGAAAGCCTCTAAAAATCAAGTGTAAATTATCCAGAAACTAGTCGATGAAAATTATTTCAAATAATTTAATTACTTATGCATAATTAGTTTTTCTTTAATAATGTATAAAAGTATGACATAATTTTCACAGATTAGCGGGAAAAATAACCTTATTCCTAATGTGTGAATGAGGTTTAAAGTTTGGTGTCAAAACCAACGTGAATGAAAACTAGAGGTGAAAGAATGGAAAGATTACAAAAGGTCATTGCGTATGCCGGAGTGGCGTCTAGGCGTAAGGCAGAACAAATGATTTTAGAAGGTAAAGTTAAAGTGAACGGAGTCGTAGTTCGTGAGTTAGGTACAAAGGTTTCCAACTCAGATACGATAGAAGTAGAAGGCGTGAAGCTTGAGAAAGAGGATAAGGTTTATTATTTACTATATAAACCACGTGGAACGATTTCGGCTGTAACAGACGACAAAGGACGCAAAACTGTCACAGATTTATTTAAGCATATTCCACAACGAATTTTCCCAGTTGGCCGTCTCGACTATGATACATCTGGCTTATTGCTATTGACAAATGATGGCGAATTTTCTTATATGCTGACGCATCCGAAGTTTAAAATCGACAAAACATATATTGCTCGTGTTAAAGGTATTCCAACGATTGAAGGTTTAAAAAAGCTTCAACGAGGAATTAAGTTAGAAGATGGCAAAACAGCTCCTGCAATGGTTAGTATGACTTCATTTGATGAGAAGGCAGGTAAAGCAATCTGTGAAATTACGATCCACGAAGGTCGAAATCGTCAAGTGCGTCGCATGTTCGAGGCGATCGGTACTCCAGTTGTTAAACTAAAACGTGAACGCTTTGCCTTTTTAGATTTATTCGGACTAGCTCCAGGGGAATACCGTGAATTAACAAAACATGAAGTGAAGCAATTGCGAGTGTTAGCGGAGACAGGAAAAATCGGATAAATGAGTAATTACTAAGAGAAAGTGAAATACTACTATGTGCAATAGTAATGTTTTCACTTTCTTATTAGTGAAATCGTTCATAAATCATTCATAATTATTAGCTAAGTGTTTGTGTTTCATTTTGCTATAATAGGTGAGAATAGCTTACCTAAATTTGTTGCATCCTGATGAAATCGTTTCCACGATTTGTAAGGTTGTGTTTGACGCACAAGTGAATGACAAATGTAAAATTTGACAAACATGTAAATGTCGTAAAAAAAGAAACAGTAAAATCTATACATATGAATGTTTGTATGAAAAGCTTAGCGTCAGTGGGAGTTACTCTAAGCCGTAATTGATAGGGGGTTTATTAACTTGGAGAAAAAGAAAAAACGTCTCGTCATTCGTACCATTATTTTAGCAGTCTTAGTATTAGCAATTGGTTACACGGTATACGGAACAGCGACAAAGGATAAGGTAGAGTTATTAGCAGTAGGCTCTCAAGCACCAGACTTCACGTTAGTAGATTTAAACGGCGAGAAACATAAGTTATCTGATTATAAAGGGCAGGGAGTGTTTTTGAACTTCTGGGGAACTTGGTGTAAGCCGTGTGAAAAGGAAATGCCTGCAATGGACCGTCAGTATAAAGTTTACAAAGATCAGGGAGTACAAACGTTGGCGGTTAATATTGCACAAACAGATTTTGAAGTACAGAATTTTGTCGATAGACACGAATTAACGTTCCCGGTAGTTATTGACAAAACGAAAAGCGTAATGACTGCTTACAATGTAGGTAATTTACCTGCAACTCTCCTTATTGACCCAGATGGTAAAGTAGCCAAAATTATTACTGGTGAATTGACGGAGGAAAAAATTGCTTCGTACATGGAATTAGTGAAACCGAAATAAGGAGTAAATGACTATGGAAAACATCATTTGTGCTTGTGGTCATAGTAACCCATATGGCACGAAGCTTTGTGAGAAATGTGGTCGTCCTTTAACTGAGGAAGGTAAACAAACAAAAGTTGTTGATATGCGTTACGATGGTACGGCGATTCGATCAAAAACGTATAATAAAACAATCATCGATAAAATTTGGAATTTCTTCTCGAATGTAAAAGTGGGTATTGCCCTAATTATTATCACGTTGGTCTCAGCGTCAATCGGAACAATATTACCGCAAGAGATGTATGTTAATGCCCCGGAACCTAGTAAAGCGGAGTATTATGAGAAAGTGTATGGCTTCTTTGGCAAACTCTATAACAGTTTAGGACTTTCTAATTTGTATAGCACTTGGTGGTTCCAAATTTTAGTGGGTATGCTTGCGATATCCATTATTGTTGCGAGTTTAGACCGTGGGTTACCATTGCATAAGTCTCTAAAAAATCAACGCGTTAAACGTCATGAAAGTTTCATGAAGCGTCAACGTATCATTGGGGAAGGACAAGTGTCAAACCCTGATGAAACGTTAGATAAAGTTGAGCAAAAAATGACTGAATTAAAATATCACGTTCGTCGTGATGGAAGTGCGCTGTTAGCAGAGCGCGGTCGTTTTGCTCGGTACGGCCCATACATAAACCATGTCGGTCTCATTATCTTTTTAGCAGGTGTTATGTTGCGCTTAGTACCTGGTTTTTATGTGGATGAGACGATTTGGATCCGCGAAGGTGAGACACGAGCTATACCGGGGATGGATGGCTATTTTATTAAAAATAATAAATTCATTTTGGAAACCCATGGCGATCAGCCTCAGGACGAGCAAACAAACCAAGGTGTAAATGCTAAGGCGAAAAACTATCAAACAGACGTCACACTATACAAACAACCTGAAGGAGCTATTCCTGGGGATATAGACAATCTTGAAAAATTGAGAGATTACTCTATTCGTGTCAATCACCCGTTAAAAGAAAGCGGTTTTGCGCTTTATCAAATGAATTATCGTCTTAATGAATTGAGACAGATGAATTTTGACTTAGTAAATAAAGCAACAGAAGATGATTCACTTGGTCAAATTGAAATTGATTTAACGAATCCTAAAAAAGAATATGATTTAGGAAATGGTTCTTCAGTACAGATTCTTGTTTATACACCGGATTTTTCTGGTTTTGAAAATGGTGAACCACAGACAAAAACATCAATACCGAATAATCCAGCATTTTTATTTAGAATGATAACACCAGAAACTCCAAAAGGTGAAGTAAGCTTTGTAGAAATCAGGAAGCCACCACTTGAACCACTTGGTGAAAACAAATATAGAATGAAATTCGCAGGAGCAGAGATGCGTAATTCATCAAACTTTACAATTCGTAAGGATAGTACGATACCGATTTTATTTGTCGGCGGTATTATTTTCATGATTGGTGTAGTAATTGGCTCATATTGGAACCACCGACGTTTATGGTTACAGGCGGAACCGGATGGTCGAGTGTTGATGGCTGCCCATGTGAATAAAAATATGTTCAGTATGAAAAAAGATTTAGATACAGTCACAACATTTGCTGGTCTACCACCATATGAAGATCAGTTAGATAAGTCAGAGGATGTCAAGAAATCCACAAAGAAAAAGGAAGGTGACAACACCTTATGAGTTTGATTGACATAAGTGGAAACCTATTATTTGTAGCATTCATAGCCTACCTAGTTGCAACATTATTATTTGGTGGTTCGATAAAACAATCGAATGCAACAGGCAAAAATACCGAAAAATGGGGTAAGGTGGCAATTGGTGTAACAATTATAGGTTTACTTTCACAGCTTGGTTATTTTGTCACTCGTTGGATTTATTCAGGGCATGCACCTGTTAGTAATATGTTTGAATTTACGACTGCGTTCGGAATGTTCATTGTTGGAGCATTCATATTGATTTATTTTATTTATCGCGTGCCAGCTCTAGGCTTAGTAGCATTGCCTGTGGCGATATTAATAATTGCCTATGCGTCGATGTTCCCGAAAGAGGTAAGTCCTTTAGTGCCGTCTTTACAAAGTTACTGGTTAACGATTCATGTTATTACAGCTGCTTTAGGCCAATCAATTTTAGCAATTAGTGCGGTAGCAGGACTAATTTATTTATTAAAAGTAGTTGATTTAAAGAAGCCTTCTAAACAACGTTTCTGGTTAGAAGCGGTAATGTTCTTCCTTGTGGTAGTCGTTGGTTTCGTAGTTGCTACATCAATCTTTAATATGATGGGTTACGATTCAACATATACTTATGTTGATAAAGAGGGTAATGAACGTCAAATTGAATACAAAATGCCGCCACTATTTGGTATGAATGAATATAAGGCAGTGGAAGAACATGGCATGTCTCCGTTAGTAGAAATGCCTGGGCTTATTAATGCGAAGAAATTAACAACAGTTGTTTGGTCATTATTAGTAGGATCAATTTTATACTTATTAATTCGATTAATTGCACGACGTCGAATTAGTGCGATTTTCCAACCTTTTGTCAAACGAGTGAATTTACAATTAGTCGATGAAATCGGTTATCGCTCAGTGTTAATTGGATTCCCAGTATTTACGTTAGGGGCTTTAATCTTTGCAATGATTTGGGCACAACTTGCGTGGAGTCGTTTCTGGGGATGGGATCCGAAGGAAGTGTGGGCACTTATTACGTGGTTATTCTATGCAGCATTCCTACACTTACGTTTATCAAAAGGCTGGGAAGGTGAAAAATCTGCATGGTTAGCATTAATTGGTTTTGGGATTATCTTATTCAACCTAATTGCTGTTAACTTGATTCTTGCAGGTTTACATTCATACGCTTCAGCTTAAACTAATTTGATAAAATAAAAACAGATTAATTTGAGCATATATGAGATTTTTACGTCGCTAGTATTAGAAAGAAGAGCCTTCTTGCTGTGGCAAGGGGGCTTTCTTTTCTTTTCAATATGTGCAGTACCATGTACAATAGAAGGTAGAGAAAGATTAGAAGAGAGGGATCGTGAAAGTGTCAGAAAATATTTCAGTATTAGTAGTAGATGACGAGGATCGTATTCGACGCTTATTAAAAATGTATTTAGAGCGAGAAGGGTACCTTGTTGACGAGGCAGAAAATGGTGAACAAGCGATCGAAAAATCTTTAGAAAAAGAGTATCACTGTATTTTATTAGATATTATGATGCCTGAAAAAGACGGGCTTGAAGTTTGTGCGGAAATCCGTGAACGAGCAGCAACACCAATTATTTTATTAACTGCAAAAGGCGAGGAAGCGAATCGTGTACAAGGCTTTGAGCTAGGAGCAGATGATTATATTGTAAAACCGTTTAGTCCTCGTGAGGTTGTGTTACGTGTGAAGGCTATATTACGTCGTTCACAAGCATTCTCACCTTCGACAAATGCTTCTTCTTCAAAAGATTTAGTTGTGTTCCAACATTTAATGATTGATCATGATGCGCACCGTGTAACAGCAGAGGGTATTGAAGTAAATTTAACGCCTAAAGAGTATGAATTACTTTATTTCCTAGCTAAATCACCAGACAAAGTATTTGACCGTGAACAATTACTAAAAGAAGTTTGGCATTATGATTTCTTTGGCGACTTACGTACAGTTGACACACATGTAAAACGTTTACGTGAAAAGCTCAACCGTGTATCAGAAAACGCTGCAAAAATGATTGTTACTGTATGGGGCGTTGGTTACAAATTTGAGGTTGTTAATGAATAGAATATGGAATAGTGTTGTCGGGAAGCTATGGGTAACCATATTGCTTCTCGTTTCATTTGTATTGTTTGTTTTCACGGTTCTAATGCTTGAGTTTCTTCAAAATTACCATATGCAACAAGCAGAAAGCTCCTTGCGTCAAACTGCAGCAACAGTTGCAAGTATAGTAGATGATAATGAAACTGCAGAGTCGACTTCGGAATTATTAAAAGATATTTTACCTGAAAGTACTAATGCACTTATTGCTATTAACCATGACAGAGTTTCTTTCGCTATGCAGGAAGGTGTAAATAAAAAAGAAATCCAGGATATGATTTTAGCCAATAAATCGTTCCAAGAAGTTTTTCAATCAGATAAACCGATTATTAAGGAAATGATGATGCCGTCTTCCACAGACAAAGAAAAGTTGGAATCGTATGTTGTGCTTGGTTTCCCACTAAATGTGGAAAATGCTGTACACGGGGCTGTCTTTATTTATCAAAGCCCGGATGCGCTGCATAAAACATCGAAAGAGACGACGAAAGTTGTCTTTTTATCTGCGTTCATTGCCTTTGTGCTGACGACATTTTTTGCGTTTTTCCTTTCATCACGAATTACGTCACCATTACGTAAAATGCGTGAGCTGGCGTTTGAAATTTCTAAAGGGAATTTTGAAGCGAAGATGCCGACTACACAAAATGATGAGATTGGCCAGCTTGCAGTTGCCTTCAATCAAATGGGCCGTCAATTGAAACACAATCTAGAAGTGATCAATCAAGAAAATGAACAGCTTTCAAATATATTAACTTCGATGACAGATGCAGTTATTACATTTAATCGTGATCGTACAATATTATTAAGTAATCCGCCAGCGGACCGTTTAATGCAAAAGTGGTTTGTCAACAAGGGATCACAAAGTGCGAAGCCAATTCCGCCAGAGCTTTATCATATGCTCGATCATGTACTGATGTTTGAGGATAAGCTTGAAGAAGAAATTGAGATGGATGGAAGTTACTATACGTTTACGATTAGCCCTCTTTATAGTGAAGAGTCGATACGTGGAGCGGTTGCGGTTATTCGTGATATGACTGAGCAGCATCGTTTAGAAAAACTGCGTTCAGACTTTATTGCCAATGTTTCTCATGAGCTACGGACGCCGATTTCGATGCTCCAAGGTTATTCAGAGGCTCTAATGGATGATGATTTTATTCAGGATCAAGAAGAACGTAATGAGATTACAAAAATTATTTATGATGAATCGAAACGTATGGGACGCCTCGTAACAGATTTATTAGACCTTGCGCGTATGGAGTCGGGGCATATGACGCTTTACAAGGATGAGCTCCCAATTAATTCAACATTTGAACGTATTACTCAAAAATTTGCACAGGTTGCAAAAGAGAAACATGTTCGTCTAATATTTGACAGTGAATTTAATGATGAAGCTACGATTAGTATAGATGAGGATCGAATTGAACAAGTATTAACGAATTTAGTTGATAATGCTCTCCGTCATACTGATGAAGGGTCAGTAACAGTGAAGGTTGAGCAGGAGCCAACCTTTGCCAAGATATCTGTCCAGGATACAGGGCATGGTATCCCACAAGAGGACTTACCATTTGTCTTTGAACGTTTCTATAAAGCAGATAAAGCACGTACGCGTTCTAAAGGCGGAACTGGCCTAGGTTTAGCTATTGCTAGAAATATTGTCAAGGCACATTCAGGCAATATTATGGTAGATAGTGTGCTGAAAGAGGGGACTACCTTCACATTTTATTTACCTTTTGATTAATACTATTAACTTCTTTCGGCAATGTGTCTTTTGTAACGTAAGTGAAACGACAGTTACGGAAGTCTCCCACCTCTGTAGATGGTGAGATGAATGCGGGTTTCAGTTACTATTCGACGGGTGTCCAAACATCTACTGAAATAGAGGAACTCAGTCTAAGAGCGCCACGTCCTGTGGTAACGACTGAGTGACCAACTTCGTGCTGCTGACGCTACGTTAGCACTACGCTTTCGCGCAAAAAACATCTGTTGGCCTAAAGCCTCCGGCGGATGTCACGGAAATCGGAAAGGAATGCTTAAAGGATGTTAGCCTAAAACCATCGTATCCTTGCGATAACGGCTAACTGACCTGCATCCAGCAGGCCTAAGCACAAAGCCGATTCCGGACGCAATTATGCCAAGGCATAATTGATAGAGTGGTATTAATTGGATGTAACTTCTGTAAACATTTAGACGACAAATATAAATAGAACGGGGGTGGAGTGCTTTGAATGACTCCGTGTTCCATCGATTATACGATGCATATCATCAAGACGTGTTCCAGTTTCTTATTTATTTAGTAAAAAACCGTACACTTGCTGAGGATTTAGCGCATGAGGTTTATGTACGCGTATTGCGCTCATATGATCAGTTCGCAGGAAATAGTACCGAGAAGACTTGGCTATTTGCTATTGCTAAAAATGTCGCTATTGATCATTTTAGAAAGCAAGCTGTACGCCAAAAGCATTCACTTGATTTTTTTGATTGGGAAACGGAACAGCTGCATTCAGCCACACCATCACCGGAAGACGTGCTGCTGGCCAGTGATGAATTTATGCAGGTACAATCAGCACTTGAACACTGTACAGGTGACCAAAAAATGGTCATTATTATGCGCTACTTTCAAGATTTATCGATTGCAGAAACAGCGCAAATACTAGATTGGACAGAAGCGAAGGTAAAAACCACTCAGCATCGAGCCATTAAATTTTTAAGGCAACAGTTACAACAGGTTAGAGAACAGGAGGCGAAACGGCAATGAAACATAACCAATTCGATGATGACCAACTGGAACATGTATTGAATAATGCCCCTAAGCTTTCTGACCGCCGTTCGAAAGAAGAAATATTAAATCGATTGTTGGCAGATGCTCGCTTACAGGATAATGTCCATCTTCATGAAGCTATACAACAACCAATAGATGATGAAATAACATTGCAAGAGCAACAACACAGTATTCCTACGCAACAAGAAAGTATCGAGACAGCGACAACAAAGAAGAAAGTTCGTAAATGGCCGATCTTTATGAGTGTTGCAGCTATTTTCGCCTTAACAGTACTTACGGGCTCCATGTTAATAAATAATAATGATGATACAAAAATGGATCAGGCTAATGCTCCTGAAACCTCTCAATATTCAACATTGCAGGATAGTAGCGCAGCGAAAAGCTCTGTCAACCGTGATAAGATTATGGAATCCAACATAGTAGCTGAACAATCACGGTTCATGTCTCTACGATCATCTGTTTATGAGGAAGATTTAACAGATGCAGTAGTGTTCCATATTGGTTTGGCAAATCGTGATAAGAAAAGTGTACCGATGACGTATATCGTTTCAAATGAACGAGTTGCTACTGATTTTCCGAAGAAAAAGCCTACAACGTTACAAATGTATGAAAAGTATGCGCCACAGATTGATGAGAAAGCAAACGGTTTTACTAACTATCATCCATATAAAGGGGAATTGAAGGAGAAGGACGATAAACTAGTTCATGTATTACCGAAGGAAAATGATTATGATGTTGCTTCAGCGGATATTAATGAATACTTAGGGACATTACAGGATACATTCTCAGATTCACTGTATAAAAAGGTTGAGTTCAAAAATCCTGATGGTACAGCCTATAAATTTTCCAAAGATGAAGAGCCAAGTAAACCTATGGCATTAACAAGCTCAAATCATTTTAATTACTATTTATATAAAGATGAAAATGGAACTGAATATTTATCACCTGATTCTCGCAAAACTTTTTCCACAGTAACTGAAGCTCTTACTGATATGCGGAATAAAAATGATGATGTATACATTCCGGTTGTACCGGAAAATGTAACATACACAGTGAAAGAGGTAGCAGAAGGCGTTATTATAACATTTGATGAGCCACTTGATTTAACGACAATGGACGCGGTCCGTGCAACTCAATTAATTGAAGCTATGATGTTAACTGCTGCAAGCTTTGATCAACAAATCCGTCTAGACAATGTTGTACAGGAGAGCTGGGAGGGATTTGATTTGAAAAATTTCTTACCAAAGCCTGTAGGAGCCAATAAACGATATATGCCATAAATAGCATAACAACAAATAGATGAACAGAACGTAAATAAATTTTTGGAGCATTCTCGCGCTATATGTGCGTGAATGCTTTTGTCATTTTATGACTCCAATAGCAAAGAAGCTAGGTGGACTAATAATCTGGGGGATCCAGAAAATCTCTAAATTTTACAAGGTAATTAGTCGGTTATTTATAAAGCATACAAGATTAATCGGGATTTTTTAAGCAAAGCTATTTACTTTTCTCTAATAATTCATTATAGTAAGGCTATGAAATAAAAAAATATTGATTCATCTTCGGGGCAGGGTGTAAATCCCGACCGGCGGTAATAGAGTTGTAAATCGCTAATGTTTCCTTTAAGGCACATTAGCTCGAATGATTTACTAAAGACTCTTCAGCCCGCGACCTGTGCAAATATTTTTTTGCATGGCTGACTTGGTGCAATTCCAAGGCCGACAGTTATAGTCTGGATGGGAGAAGATGGAGGTACGATCGTCATTCATTGTTATGAATTTAGCTATGAACGAGCGTTTTTTCGATGTGGCTTCACACAACGTCTGCTCTAAAATAGTTAATTAATGGCGTTTTTTAATCATGCCTATTCTCCCTTATGCTCTTTTGCATAAGGGTTTTTTCATGATGATTATTGATTAGGTCGTAACCTTTCTTCTTGCGAGATTGAATCAGCAAAGAGGAGAGAGTTTTCTATGAAGAAAAATGTTAAACTTCAATCGTATATTACGATTGGCATGCTGAGCAGTATTTCGTTTTTATTAATGCTTTTTAATTTCCCAATTCCACCATTTCCAGCGTTTTTGGAAGTAGACTTTAGTGATATGCCAGCATTACTAGCGGCGATCACAATGGGACCTGTAGCTGGTATTTTAGTAGAATTCTTTAAAAATGTGTTGGACTGGGTTTTCTCAGGCACGCCAACGGGAGTACCGGTAGGACATATCGCGAACTTTGTAACAGGTATTTTATTTATTCTACCAGTGAGCTTTGTGTTTAATCGCTCCAAAACAGTTAAAGGCCTTATCGGAGGTTTAGCTGTTGGAACAATCATAATGGCAGTTGGAATGAGCATTCTTAACTATGTGGTATTTTTACCTATGTACACTTACTTTTTAGGTATGGAGCCTGTTGTAGGTGATTCACTATATAAAATGATCGTAGCTGGTATTTTGCCATTTAACATTGTGAAAGGTATTTTAATTACTATCATCATGGCATTACTATTTACAACAATGCGTAAATGGATTATTAATCAGCGTTCTGTGTATTTAACAAAATAATTAGCATGAAACCTCGAGCTATTAAACGCTCGAGGTTTTTTTAACTTCTATCAGCAAGTGTTTTGTGTAACGAAAGTGAAACGGCAGTTACAAGTGTTTTGTGTAACGAAAGTGAAACGGCAGTTACAGAAGTCTCTCACCTCTTGAGGTGAGGTTAATAAGGTTTTAAGTCGCTTTTCAGCGGGTGTCCAAACATCCGCTGAAATAGAGGAACTCAGTTTAAGAACGCCACGTCCTGTGGCAACGACTGAGTGACCAACATCATGCTGTGTTGCCGCTGCCGCTACGCTTTCGCGCAGTTAAAACCCTTTTGCTGTCGCTTCGCTTTCGCGCAGACAAAAACACGATGCTGCCGCTGCGTTAGCACTACGCTTTCGCGCAAAAAACATTTGCAGGCCTAAGTGCAAAACCGATACCGGACGTAATTATACCAAGGCATAATTGATTGTAGGATAGATGGAATGATCGAAATGTTGGATATTATTGCGCAAAAGTAACATCTAGTAAACTATAGTATTTTCATGTAGAATAAGGAAGAGTTTAGGTTGTTAGAGGAGTTGGAGTTTGAAGAGATGAGTGAGAAAAAGAGTCAGTGGTCTAGTAAACTAGGCTTTATTTTAGCATCGGCAGGAGCTGCAATAGGACTAGGGGCAATTTGGAAGCTTCCTTATGTTACTGGACAAAGTGGTGGGGGAGCGTTTTTCCTTATTTTTGTTCTATTTACATTGTTGATTGGTTTACCGATGTTATTATCAGAATATATTTTAGGTCGTGGTACACAGTCTGAGGCTGTGACTGCCTATAAAAAAATTGCACCGACGAAAACAGGATGGGCCTGGGTTGGTCGTTTAGGTGTGCTTGGTTGTTTTTTATTGTTAACTTTTTACAGTGTTGTAGGAGGTTGGATTTTTATATATAGTGGCCTGGGTGTGACTGGGGCTGTTATTGACCCTGCTAATGATCCTAGTGAACTATTTGGAAAGATTATAGGAACACCTTGGATTACATTACTAGGTTTAGGATTGTTTACACTGGTAAATGTACTAGTCATTTCGCTTGGTGTGCAAAATGGCATAGAGAAGGCCAGTAAGTGGATGATGCCTTTATTATTCCTTATGTTTATTGTGCTTGTTGTACGGGCTTTAACATTAGATGGGGCAATGGAGGGGGTTAAATTCTTCTTGTGGCCTGACTTTTCCAATATAACTGGAAGGGCTTTATTAGAAGCGTTAGGGCAGTCCTTCTTTGGTTTAGCGGTAGGATTTTCTTGTCTTGTGACGTACAGCTCCTATTTAAAGAAAGATGTGAGCTTACCTAATTCTGCAGGCTCCGTTGTTCTTCTAACTGTGCTTGTATCGTTTTTAGCTGGATTAGCAATTTTCCCTGTTGTATTTGCTTTTGATCTAGAACCAGCATCTGGACCTGGCTTACTATTTATGGTTCTGCCAACAGCATTTAGTCAAATGCCATTTGGTGAAATCTTCTTAGCGATGTTTTTATTATTATTTTTATTCGCAACGCTAACTTCTTCCTTCAGTTTATATGAGATTATCGTAGCGGCATTTATTGAAAAGGGGCGTATGTCTCGTTCTGTATTGACGATGCTACTAGGTGTAGTGGTCATTATTGCAGCGATTCCTGCAGCACTTTCATCAAGTACATTAGCGGACGTATCAATCTTTGGAAAAACAATTTTTGATGCAACTGACTTTTTAGTTTCTAATTTAATGCTTCCGTTGGGCAACTTATTGATTGCTATCTTTATTGCTTATGTGGTTGATAAAGAGTTCGTGAAGAAGGAATTATTAATAGGAAGTCAAATGGGGCAGGGGTTCTATTTAACATATCGATTTTTAATGTTAATAGTAGTACCTTTTGTGATTATCGTTGTGTTTGTAAATATGCTTTTACAATATTAAAGAGAGTAGGTTGTGTTCCGTTTAATGGAATGCAACCTACTTTAAATTTTTTTAGAGAATGTCTTTTGAACAGACAAAAACACGTTGCTGCCACTACGCTTTCGCGCGAAAAACATCTGCAGACCTATACACAAAGCCGATTCTGGGCGCAATTATGCCGAGGTATAATTGATCTAAAACATTATGATGAGTCTAAAGACCTTAAATGATATGGAATGGAGGGTGACTCTATCCATCTAAAAAAAAGATAAATATATTCGAAAAAATGCATGTAATAAAACCTTACATAGATATTGTGTTTTTCATCCTTTTAATGTATTTTAAAAACAGTTATAAAAAACGTGTTAATTAAATTTACATTGGAGTGGTGAAAAATGAAACATTATACGATAGAAGATATTAAACGCCGTGTTAAGGAAGAAAATGTGAAATTTATTCGCCTGCAATTTACTGATATTTTGGGAACAATAAAGAACGTTGAAGTACCAGTTAGCCAATTAGAAAAAGCATTGGACAATAAAATCATGTTCGATGGTTCATCAATTGAAGGTTTTGTACGTATTGAGGAATCAGACATGTACTTGAGTCCTGATCGTGATACTTTCGTAATTTTCCCTTGGACTGCTGAAAAAGGCAAAGTGGCTCGTTTGATCTGTGATATTGTTAGACCAGATGGTACACCATTTGAAGGCGACCCACGCTCCAATCTGAAGAGGGTTTTAAAGGAGATGGAGGAATTAGGTTTTAGCTCATTTAATTTAGGACCAGAGCCAGAATTTTTCTTATTTAAGCTAGATGAAAAGGGGCATCCAACACTTGAGTTAAATGATAGTGGAGGGTATTTCGACTTAGCTCCAACTGACTTAGGGGAGA
The DNA here is from genome assembly GCF_001183605.1 of Lysinibacillus xylanilyticus. Classification (GTDB taxonomy): domain Bacteria; phylum Bacillota; class Bacilli; order Bacillales_A; family Planococcaceae; genus Lysinibacillus; species Lysinibacillus xylanilyticus. The sequence goes on from NZ_LFXJ01000010.1 coordinate 940,590, forward strand.
ACTGTCGACGTGATATCGTATTAGAGTTAGAAGAAATGGGCTTCGAAATTGAGGCATCACATCATGAGGTTGCACCTGGTCAACATGAAATCGACTTTAAGTATGCAAGTGCAATCGAAGCATGTGATAATATTCAAACGTTTAAGCTTGTTGTAAAAACGATAGCTGCGCAGCATGGACTTCACGCAACCTTTATGCCAAAGCCACTGTTTGGTGTTAACGGTTCTGGAATGCATTTTAATTTATCATTATTTGAAGGGGATAAAAATGCGTTTTATGATGAACGTGCAGAATTGCAATTAAGCCAAACAGCACGTAGCTTTATGGCGGGAATACTAAAACATGTGCACGGTTTTACAGCTGTCACAAACCCGCTAGTTAATTCCTATAAACGATTAGTGCCGGGCTATGAGGCTCCTTGCTATGTGGCATGGTCTGCACAAAACCGTTCACCACTTATTCGAATTCCAGCTTCACGAGGACTATCAACACGTATCGAGCTGCGTTCAGTCGATCCAGCAGCGAACCCTTATTTAGCGATGGCTGTTATTTTAGCATCTGGGCTCGATGGCATTCGCAAAGATCTCACACCACCGGATGCTGTAAATCGCAATATTTATAAAATGTCACGAGCTGAACGTGAATTGAACAGTATTGACAGCCTCCCATCGTCATTGGAATACGCACTCCTTGAACTAGAACTGGATCATATCGTACGTGAAGCGCTTGGAGATCATATCTTTGAAAAATTCACGGCTGCAAAAGAAATAGAATGGAATAAATACCGCACACGTGTCCATAACTGGGAGCGGGAAGAATATTTGAAAATGTATTAGAATGGGAGTGTTGGGGCAGTAGTGCTCCGACACTTTTTTAACCAAAATGCGAGGAATTGAGTGTCAAAAAGAAGGCTATCCCTATTTTTCATTGATAGGGATAGCCTTTTTTAGTTAAGGAGTTCACTTTGGATAATTAATTTGTATTTTTCATTTGGGAGTTCTTGGTCATAGATATAAACACCATTTTCAGCTGAAAATCTATAATGTAATTCTAACAAACCATCCTCAACTAATAGATGATCCTTTATCTTAAATTTTTTATAGTATCCATTATCATTGAAATATAAAAATACTTGATTATTAAAATCGATGTTAAGTTCACTTACACTATCAATATCCGAAACAACTTCTTGCGTATGATTGGTTGAAGCGTCATAAAAAATTAGCTTACGATCACCAGTTGATGGTTCAGATGGTTCGTCAAATGTTAGATAAACCCATTGTTGATCATTTAGAAGCCTTGCCCAACCAATAAATTCATATGAACTCTTAAATTCTTTTATTTCTTTACTTTTTACATCATACAAATAGATATATCCAAAATGATTTTTTTCATCAGTAAATAATATTTTTCCATCCTTTGCAGACAAAGACATATTTCTGAATGTAAAGCTATTTGATTTAATTATGCTTATAGTTTCGTCTGTTTTGAGATTCTTAAGCATTACTTCCGCATTTTCACTTTTTCTGTCCTTTTTAATCCAAGCTGCGTAGTCTCCAATTAGTATGGGGAAAGCATTAATAACATTTTCTTCATTTTCTTTTGTTAATGGTTGAATTTCTTGCGTCTTTAAATTCATAAAATATGGATTCAGATACCCTCCATTTTCATCGGTATCTACCCACAATAACCAATCTTCATTTAATTCTATCCCTTGAACTGATGGTAATTTGAATTTACTGTTAAAAATGGTTGTGCATTTTTGAGTCTTGCGATTGTATTGAACAATCTTATTGTCAAGAGAAGGGCTCTTTTGATCTACGCTCATATAAATATAGTCAGCATTCCCTCTATATGAGTTAATACTAGTAAAAGGTACGTCTACTGTTTTATTCAAATCCTTATCGATTATTTGATAATAATTTGAACTTTGGGGTTTAATCAAAGATCTATTTGACTGTACACCATTGTATACGGCTTTAAAAACAACGAATAGGAATATGGCAGCACAAGATAGTATTATCGTTCTCTCTATTATTTTCAATATGAATCTCTCCATTTAGACTAAGGTTTATTTATAAAAACTCGATTTAAAGGGAATGTCTATCTATTAAATCTTGTATTTTTAATAGATTACCATATAAATGGTTATTTACCTATTTTTATCAATTGATATAAGGTAGAGAATTTAAAATTAAAACAGCTTCTTTTGGATTGTTTGATTTCATATTTATTAGGGGACGATATGAAGTACTATTTTAATTGGGCTACGGTACTTTAACTCTTTGGCTTCTCCTATTGAGATAACATTTTTTGTGACAAATAATTCCTTTTAAACTATGATTGGAAGAAGAGGGGGGAAATGTATGACGCAAGCGACTCAAGTAGTAACGATCCAAAATAATGACATTGTACAATTTGAACATGATATTAATAACGCTCTATTAGATTTAAGCGATTGTTTAATAGTGGATATTAAATACAATACGTTATATATAGGGGAACATACAGTTATACATTCAGCTTTAATTATTTATAAATAATTGATTCAAAGGGGGAAATATATTGTCAAAAATATATTGGGTATCAATTGCTAAAAAATCAGATGAAACTGCAGTGGAGCAGAATGTCATTGAAAAAATTTTTGCGAAGAAATCTGAGTTGAAGGATTTTTTAGAACAAGAAGGCTATTGTAAGGCAGCGAAAAATCAATATATTAAAATCGATAATGAATTGATATACGAAGCGGCCGTTGAAAAAGTAAAAATGAAATAATCATAATATAAGTGGTTAACCGCGGGTGAAAGGGAAATACCCGCGGAAGAAACATAAATATCAGCGATTGAGGTAATGCCAAGCACTAAGCTTCTCATCATTTATTGTGGTAGGTTTATTGAAATAATGATAATAGAAATTGTCTATCTTCAGGGAAAGTTAATGTTAAATCTAGTAAACCATCTTTGGATTTCCACGCAATTTCATAAATCAATTCATCGGGATCGTGTATCATCATTTGACCACCTTTAATGATTGTTTCGAAATAACGCACTTCTACTACATCATTATTTTTATGTAATACTTCTCTGACGATGTCTACTACAAATCCTGTTTCTTCATATACTTCGCGGATACAACATGCCTCAAAATTCTCAGTAGCTTCTCTTCCACCTGATGGTACTGCCCATGTTTTTACTTCCTCTTTAGTACCTTGCAAAACCATTAATAATTGATTGTCTTCATTTAAGCAAATTCCTGCAGCTCCTTGCCTCCATCAAATAATCAACAAAAGAGTCTCCATCTCATTTCATCTTATAGAAATGAGATGGAGATTTTTATTATTTTTTGGTATATCAACGATTATCACCTTTTGGAGCAAATGTTTTTTTGAATACATTTCAGTAGGTTTCCTGTAAAAATCTCAATTTTAGATCTTTTTAAATCACAATTTTATCTGAATGGCCCGAAAAAGAAAAAATCGTTACCGTGGGCCAGTATATCTCTAGATAAAAAACTTCAGAAAAACTCTATACGAACTCCATACGAACTCCAGATAGCGTATATAGAATAACAACTATCAAGGAGGTTAGGAAAAATGAATTTTATAAAACGCGCAATTCTCAGCATGAAAAAAAGAATAGGAACATCATTAATATTGATGGCCGTCTTCCTGATTGTTACAAATTTGTTGCTAGGAGGATTCGCAATCCAAAATGCATCACAAAAAGCTGCTGATTCAGCAAGAAAAAAACTGGGTGCAGATGTTACTTTAGGTCTTGATTTTGATAAATTAGGAAAGCAGCAAGGGAAACTGGCGAAATGCCTATTGTGCCAGATCTCAACATAAAAGAAGCAGAGCAGTTAGCGAAGTCCCAGTATGTAAAAGACTATAATTATATAACCGGTACTTTCGGAATTTCGGATGGGCTTAAATTAGTAGGAGCTTCAGAAGGAGAAGGAGCAGGAGCAGGTAGAGCGGGAATGGCGGGTGTACGAGGAGGATCAGGTTCAGGTACGGAAATAGATATGAATTCTACTTTTATGATAGAAGGAGTTCGGAAGACTTTATTACAAGAAAGTTTTAAAAATGGAAAGAGTAAAATCATTGATGGGAAACCAATTACAGAAAAGATGGAAGACCAGAATGTAACTTTAATGGAAAAACGATTAGCGGAACAAAATAAATTGAAAGTAGGAGATAAGGTTAAAATTCAATCAGGGGATAAGAAGAAAACTCTTGAAGTTGAAATTATTGGTATTTACGAAACGGATGAGCAAGGACTGGGTCAAAATCCCCCACCTATAATGGATCCAGCTAATAAGCTATATATGCCTTATTCTACTCTAAAAAAATTAGAAGCAGATGAAGGTAATATGAGTAGCATTCAAGTCGTGTACTTCTTGAACGATCCGCTAGACATTGATGCATTTAAAAAAGAAGCAAAACAATCGGATATTGATTTTAAGTATTTTAAGTTAGATGCACATGATTCATTGTACAAACAAATGATTGGTCCTATCGAAAATATCTCGTCTACTTCTCAAATGATTATCTATATTGTATCTATTGCAGGTGCTATTATCTTAGGATTAATCATTATGCTATCGATAAAAGCACGCCGTAAGGAAATGGGGATATTATTGTCTATCGGAGAGAAAAAATGGAAATTGATGGCGCAGTTCGTAGTAGAAGTAGTATGTATTGCTATTTTAGCATTTGGAGTATCCCTAACAACTGGAGCTAAAGTTTCTCAATTTATAGGGGATAGTTTACTTTCTAATGAAATTGCTACAGCAGGCGAAGAAGAAGAAAATTCACAAAATAGTAGTGTAGTAATGGTATCTGGACCTGGTGGTACGCTACAAAACGAAACAGAGGATCCAATTGATAATATTGATGTAAGTGTAACAGGTGAGGATTTAGGAAAAATGGGGGGAATTGGACTAGCCATTGCTATATTAGCTGCTCTTCTTCCGGCATTATCTATTCTACGGTTAAATCCAAAACAAATCCTTTTAAAAGATGAATAAGGAGGCTCGATATGGAGACGATTTTACAATTTAAAAACTTAGATTATTATTATGAAAGTAATGGAAAAAAAGTAACGATACTAGATAATGTTAATTTTTCTTTTCAAAAAGGGCTTTTCTACACGATTTTAGGGCCATCTGGATCTGGTAAAACTACAACTCTTAGCTTAGGTTGTGGGCTGGATTTACCTAAGCAGGGTTATGTACTTTATAATGGCAAGGATATTCGAAAAATTGGTTTGGTTCGATACCGTAATCAGTATGTATCCGTGATTTTCCAAGCTTATAATTTAATTACCTATATGACTGCTCTTCAGAATGTACTAACAGCAATGGAAATTACAGGTGTGAAGGTACAAAATAAAAAAGCAAGAGCATTAGAATTATTAGAGAAGGTAGGACTCACAGAAGTAGAAGCAAAACGCAACGTCTTGCAACTAAGTGGTGGGCAACAACAACGTGTAGCAATTGCTCGAGCACTATCTTGCAATGTAGATTTACTTATTGCTGACGAACCAACCGGAAACCTTGATGGAGAAACAGCAAAAGAGATTATTGAATTGTTTCGGGCGCTCGCCCATCAAGAGAATAAATGTGTAATTGTTGTTACGCATTCACAAGAAGTTGCAAAACAATCGGATCGAGCAGTTTACTTAAGCAAAAAGAAGTTAGTAGTAAACGATATTAATAATACCTAATTAACAAACTCCCCTACTGATAGGGGAGTTTTGATTTTGTTGCAAAGTTTGAAAAAATAGAGAGGTCTATAGATTTAGGTAGGTTTCTAGCAATCGCTACAAATTACTAAAATTCTTTGTACACTGAACAGACGGATTCTGATTCAAGACTTCGCCTCTGTTTATGGATGCCCTGAATCGTTTCAATCAGGTTATTGAGATGCTTGACGGTCAATGTTTTGTACGCACATAAAAGCCTTTCATTTTTGATAAATTAGATATTCATATTCTGCACCCAACGCATGAATATGAATAGAATCTTAAGAAAAACTTAAGGTAAAATTTCTTTTTTCTTTCCCTATTTATTCTATAATTTATTGCATAATTATGAAAAAAATCTTTAAAAGATACAGTTTTCTGTAGCGTTTATATCGGGAGTTTAAAGAAAAATAAACACGATATTTTCATTTAATAGAGTCATCATTATTAACAGCAAAATCTATGGTTTATTAGGAGAACAATTTATGAGTAAAAGAATTAAAGAATTAGATTCTATACGAGGTTTAGCCGCTATTACAGTGGTATTTGGGCACTTTTGTTTAATTCTACCATCATTGCCCGGCTCTATTAAATTTTCCCCCCTTAGGTTTTTATGGGCTGGTGGGGAAGCTGTAATCATTTTTTATGTACTTAGTGGTTATGTACTATCTATGGCACTTTATCATTCAAAAACAAATTATTGGGGATATTTAATTAAGCGATTTGTACGAATCTATATCCCTTATTATGTCTGGATTTTCATTACCTTCGCCGTATTCGTTTTATTTTCACCGTATGAGGTGACGGGATTACGTGATTGGTTCTATGATAAGTGGCAGGGTCCTATAACAAAATTAGATATTATAAATCATATTGTACTTCTAAATAATTTTTTTACAGACAATTACAATCCAGTGATCTGGTCATTGGCTCAAGAAATGCGTATATCTATCGTGTTTCCTTTGATATTCCTACTTTTTTATAAACAGAGTTGGAAGAAAACGATACTGATTGCCATGAGCTTTTCTTTAATTAGTATTTTCCTTAATATGTTGCACATTGGGAAAGCTGAGGGATTTTATAATGGTTACGCCGATACGCTGCATTTCACATCTATGTTTATGGTTGGAATGCTACTTTTTAAACATCAGGAAGAACTCACTCAATTATATAAAAATATGAAAAATTCAAATAGAAAACTTCTTATCGCATTAGGGGTCTTTCTATATTTATATTCCATTTTGATTTATGGGTTTTCTCAAAATGATACTACTTTCTTACTAAAAGATTGGGGTGTCGTAATTGGTGTTAGTATAATAATCATTATGGCAATGAATAACCTAAAGGTAAAAGCTATTTTAAATAAGGGTGTATTTGTATACTTAGGGGAAATTTCATATAGTATCTATTTATGTCATTTTCCAATCACCATGGTACTATTTAAACTTTTGTATGCAAAGATACCTACCCTTTTTCTTCTTATCTTATGTATTACAACGACAATACTTTGTTCTATATTATCGTATCATTTAATTGAAAAGAAATGTATCAATTGGGCAAAACGAAGAACAACAAAGTTTAAAAAAATGTAGGGATACGGGAACGATTCAAAGAAAAAAACGCCTGAATTGAAAAATCCTCCAATTCAGGCGAATGTTTTATCTTACATTTTATCTTGTAGCTTTCAATATACAAAAAATAGAGTAAATCTTTTTTTGAATGCTATCTACATAACCTCTCCATTATCACTATATTCATTCATATCAACAAGTTATCCCTCAGAAGCGAAGCGGCTCATCGGACGCCCCCAGGAAGCTTTGCTCTGTGCGAAAGCGAAGCGACAGCAACAAATGTTTTCTGTAGCGAAAGCGAAGCGACAGCAACAAATGTTTTCTGTAGCGAAAGCAAAGCGACAGCTACAAAGCGGATCAGTCGGAACGGATATCAACACCACGCTATGGTGAAAATAAAGCTTTCTTTTTAAACAGTCCAACGTTAGCATAAAAAGACAGGAATAACTAATTTTGATGTTTTAAACTATAGACAAGGAGTGAGAGCAATTGAGTTGGATCGAGTCGATTCAAAAAGCAATTAATTATATCGAAGAGCATTTATTAGATGACATCACAATGGAGCAAATTGCACGAGAGGTTAATTCTTCGGTCTTTCATTTTCAACGGACTTTCTCGATTTTAACGGATATGTCTATTGCAGATTATATAAGACGTAGAAGGCTAACATTAGCTGCACAGGAGTTAATAAATACAGAGCAGAAAGTAATCGATCTCGCCTACAAATATGGCTACGACTCTCCTGAAGCTTTCACAAAAGCGTTTCGGAAGCAGCATCAACTAACGCCTAGTGAAGCAAGAAAGAAGCAAGGACAACTACAATCATACAATCGCCTGGTCATCCAGGTAAGCCTGAAGGGAGCAGAACCAATGAAGTATAAAATCGTAGAAAAAGAAAAGTTTCAAGTGGTAGGGGTAAAAAGAACATATAATTCTCAAAATGGTGAGAATACGAGAGAAATCCCTAAGTTTTGGGATGAGATTAACAGCAAGGGGATGGATCATCAATTATTTTCATTAAATAATGGAGAAATTAAAGGGGTGCTTGGCGTCTGTGCACCAAATGCCAGCGAACAAAAAAATGGTTTTATTGATTATTGGATTGCAACGGATCATATTGGGGATGTTCCAGAAGAACTGAAAGCAATGGAAGTTCCAGCATCAAAATGGGTTGTGTTTGAAGTACATGGCCCTATGCCGGAAGCAATGCAAAATACTTGGAAACAAATTTACTCTGAATGGTTCCCATCCAATCCGTACGAGCCTACGGGGACAGCTGAGCTGGAAGTGTACTCGGACGAAGATCCATTTAGTCCTGACCTTTATTCTGAAATTTGGATTCCTATTAAATAAAGATACAATGGATTTGGTAAACGATTAGTTTGCCAAATCCATTTTTGTAGTGATATTTAGCGTAACCCAACATAGTAAACATCGTATCTTAAAACTAAAACTCTACTTTAGAGAAATTTTTGTGTTTCTCAACATCCATATTTTGTATAATGAGGTGAAGGAGGTTGCATATGGACATAGATAGCATTATTTTCGATTTGGATGGGACACTTTGGGATTCAAGAAAAACAGTAGCGCAATCATGGACGCACGTAGTTCAGGCCTCTCCTTTTGGTAAAGGAAAGATAACCGAAGAAGATTTATCTGGAACGATGGGGTTACAAATTAAAGAAATAGGTGCTGTATTATTTGATTATCTTGATGAAGAAAAGCAAATGGAGCTTATTTTAGCATGCTGCCAGCAAGAGCAAGATGATTTATTACGCAATGGCGGTATTTTATATCCGCAGTTAGAGGAAACTTTACTAGCTCTTTCAAAAAAATTCCGTTTGTTCATTGTGAGCAATTGTCAGAAGGGCTACATTGAAACATTTTATGCTTATCATAAACTAGAGAGATATTTTCTCGACTTTGAAAATCCGGGGCGTACAGGCTTGTCAAAGGGTGAAAACATTCAATTAATTATGGAAAGAAACCATATAAAAAATGCTGTATATGTGGGAGATACACAGGGAGATATGCTGGCCACTAAGTTTGTAGGAATTCCCTTTGTTTTTGCTTCATATGGTTTTGGTAAGCCAGAGGGGTATGACTATATCATCGAAAAGCCAATTGATTTATTGAATATATTTTAAATAGGTTATAGTGTTTGACGTTCTCTATACTCTTATTTTTATTAAAAAGCATAGGGATATTAACATCCTACTTATTTGTACATACGTACTCAGACGAAGCTCTATTTAGTCTTGATCTTAATTCTGAAATTTGGATTCCGATTAAGTAACTAAAGCAGCCAAGAATGTTAACGATAACATTCTTGGCTATTATAATTTTAACTATTAAATAAAGAATAAACATTAATATCATAAGAAGATTCTTTTGATTCTTCATATTCTTTAAATGTTCCTTCAAAAGTAAAATTCAATTTCTCTACTACCTTTATAGAATTTATATTACCAGGCTCAATTTTTGCTTCAATTCGATTTATGTTTAAAGTGGTGAAAGCAAAATCAATCAAAGCCGAAATACTTTCTGGCGCATAGCCTTTTCCCCAATAAGCTTTAGCAAGATCATAGCCGATTTCTGCTGAGGCATTATCTACGTCAAATGAATTAAATCCACAAGAGCCGATTATCTCATTTGATTCCTTCTCAATAATGGTAAAACGAATAGCTTTGCGCTCAACGTTTAAATCATCAAAAAGCTCAATCATTTCCTTTACTTGTTCTTCATGAGTAAAATTTGTGATGTTCATAAATTTTGTAACTTCCGGGTCTGACCAAATATTAAATAAACTATGTGCATCAGCCATCTTCATTTTTCTTAAATATAATCTTTTTGTGTAAATTTGTTCTATCAATACCTTTACCTCCAAGTTTTTAAATAAGTTTGGATGAAAAATATTGTTATCTGCGCATAATTCAGTCCCTTCAAATTTTATGTACTCATTATACAATATTTAAATATTAAACAATAACCCCAATAATTACTATCAACGTTATAATGTATGAAGATGTATTAATAGAATAGGGGAAATGATAATGATCATGGTAACTGCCGAGAATTATTCGATTATCAAAGAAACAATAGAAAGGGCGCCAGCATTTGTCTATAGCATACTGGATCAGGTGATAGAAGGCACTGTCTACGCCGACGATGAAAGCCTTCATTCACTACTATTTCAAACCAAGTCAGGAATATACTATGTTTACGGCGATTCGTCCAGCGAGCAAATAGTAAATAAACTTAGATCTTTACTACAAGAATCTATTGAACAAAGTAAACGTTTTACATTGTTTTCTTACTCAGATGATTGGAACACAAAAATTGAACAAAGATTAGATGGTCTTGTGAAAAAACTAGAAAGATACACTTTTAGCTTTGCTATTAATGCTTATAACGAAAGAGCAAGGCGAGAGTCACTTGACTATGAATTCATTAAAATCAAGCAACATCAAATTGAACATTGTTTAGAATTTAACAATCAATATTATGAGGACTATTGGGGTTCTACAAATAATTTCCTTGAAAATGGCTTTGGTTTTTGTCTGGAGGATGGAGACAAGATTATTAGCGAAGCTGTCTCTATTTTTAAATCTGATCAATTCGCAGAGATTGATATAGTAACTGATCCGAATTATAGAGGACAAGGATTAGCAAGTTTCATTGCAGAGAAATTCATAGATTATTGCCTTTTAAATGATATACAGCCTTGTTGGGATTGCGATATTCATAACCAAGCATCTTATCATTTAGGCACTAAGCTAGGCTTTGCTAATCCGCAAAAATATGCAATGTATACAAAATCTTGACTCATAAAAAATGCTCACGGTGTAAAAACAACATCGTGAGCTTTCTTTATTGTTTAAAAGAACCCATTGCGCATGTCGAAGATTTTGTAAAACAATCTAGCATCTCTAGCCATTTTAGTATTAGCGTTCATTTGTGGTCGTAAGCAGTTTTGGAACATTTCATCGCAATATCTACATCTACCATATCGAGCATAACATTCGTCGTGTAATTTGCAGCATGAATCTACGGCATTGATAGGTCTACCTGGTCCTGAACATCCTGGTCCACAGTATTTATAACCAGGGTAACAAAAACCAAATTTGCGGTGTCTGTACATCATCTATTCTCCTTTTCTAAAAGAAATAATTGTTACTATAAAATATGAAATTTTTGTTTTTAGAAGGGGATTAAAAACTAATGTAAGTGAAAAAAGCAATAACGGATGAGACATTTCTATAAATGTAAGGTTTCTGTAAGCTTTTAAAAAAACTGCTGTAAGGATGGGAGGTTATGATAGCTATAGCGTAGTAAAGTATGAAAGATAAGGAGTTTTTAAGAATGAATCCGTCTGTTACTCAAAAAGAAAGAATCGTTTCATTAGATATTATTCGAGGGCTAGCGTTATTTGGCATTTTGTTTATAAATGTAGCGGCCTACCAGGTAATAGTAGAGGGAGGACCGATGCCTGACTTTAGTGGAATTAATGGTATTATTGATAAGCTTATTGATATTTTTATTGAGAAGAAATTCTTTTCGATTTTTTCATTCCTCTTTGGTGTAGGTTTTTATATTTTTGCTTCACGTGCAGAAGCGCGTGGCGATAAACCAAGATGGCGTTTTGCAAGACGTTTACTAGCTTTATTATTAATTGGTATTGTTCATTTGTTTATTTTTTGGGGTTCAATCCTTGCTATCTATGCAGTAATAGGCTTTTTACCAATTCCATTCTATAATGCAAAGGTTTCAACAATTAGTAAATGGCTATTTGCTATCATTACTGTTCATATCCTAAGCATTCTCGGGCAAATGTTTATGCCAAACCAAGGAGCCTTTTCAACTGTTTTTGGTTTTTTAGGAAATGATGCAGTTACTATTTTTATCATGTTTTTAACTGGTTTTTTAGTAGCAAAAGCTGATTGGATTAGTCATGTAAGTGAATACTCAAAACAAATAAAATGGATTCAATTTGTGACATTCCCACTTTTTGTAGGTATCTCTCTTTGGATTTGGTTTGCTGCTCAAGGGGAAGATCAAAATCTACAATTCATTATTGGTTTAGGGGTAATTCCAACAACGTATTTTTATTTAACTTGTCTATTTGTTATATTAGAGAATAAGAAAATTGCGAAGCTTCTTAAACCAATTGGACGAGTTGGTCAGATGGCATTTACAAACTATTTAGCTCAAAGCTTTATAGGCCTAACTATTATGTCATTAATGGGGCTAGAAGTTGTTTCTCCTTCTGACGTAGTAATCATTGCAATCCTAACTTTTGTCATTCAAATTATCTTTAGTGTCATCTGGTTTAAATTCTTTAAAATGGGGCCATTTGAAAAGTTATGGCGCTTCATGACATATGGAAGAAAAGCAGTGCCGAATAAATAAACAATTTTGTGCAAAACTCCCTGATGGTGAATGATTCAATTCCATTAGGGAGTTTTTAGTGCAATAATAATATGTATGAATTTGTAAAAAATGAAACCTGAAGAAGGAGACATCCGTAAAATAGATATCGACATAAAGGAGTAATATGATATGGCAAAACAAATGAAAAATTATATTGCAGTTACAACAGCGTCATTTATGGCTATGCAATTAGCTGCATGTGGGAATACAGAGACGCGGACTGTTGAAGAGTCTCCTGCTACTACAAATAATGTAACGCAAGAAAATAATACTACATCAGCAGGGGATGATTTACAAAGTGTCTACGATAGCGACATGGCAAATGCATGTGATGAATGGAAAGAAAATGATGATGGTTCTTTCGAGTGTCTAGATGAGCATTCGCCTCATTATGCACATCATTTCTTTAATGGACTTATGTATGCAACTACCGGAGCAATGCTAGGAAGTGCTATTTATAAAAGCCGCAATCTAAGAAATGGTACAGATAGAGACGATAAAAACGGTGGTTCAGCAGTGCCACGTACGACGCATAGCAATACTACAAATTCAAATGGAATCACGACGAACGACACCCAAAATCCATCTGGTACAACATCTAGTAGCTCAAATAACTCAACAACAAATAGTTCAAATACAAATAACTCAAATTCAAATACAGACGGTACCAAGTCTTATTCGAGTGGCAAGCGTTCTTACTCAAATAGTTCAGGTTCATCGACGAATAGTTCTAGTTCTTATTCAAATCACTCATCATCCAGCACAGGGAAATCAGGCTTTGGCTCAGGTGGTGCCTCACGAGGTGGCTCTTCATCTTCGTAAAAGGAGAAAACAATATGGATAATTATTTTCAACAACGCCAAGCATTTTATTCTCAATTTCCTAATTTCTTTCCTGACTTTGAGGATCTAGAGTATGCTTTATACGATGTTCTAGATTTACCTAAAGAGAAGATTGATGAAATAAACTATGCATCTACTATACTTTGGAAAATATTTTTGAAGGTTGGGAAACAATTTAAGCATTTATCGGATGAACAACTTTTAGCATTAGGCATTCGTTCTGAAATGCTCCCATATATTCAATTAGATTATTTACAGCAACAATCGATACTAGCTCGCTTCGATTTTATTTGTACAGAGGACGGGCAAATAAAATGTCTTGAACTAAATGGTGAAACGCCATTTCTTGTTCAAGAAACCTTTGAAATGAATGAAGCGCTTTGTCAGCATTTAGGATTTGATAGTCCGAATGATGTTTCAGCATTACATAAAACCTTGTCCGGTGCACTTTTTGCCGCTATGCATTTTTTAAATGATTTGAAAAAACCTAAAATCGTCATTACAGGGAAAACGGCTGCAGAAGATTATGAGGAATACTGTCAGGTACAGTTTTTAAAGAAATGTATACCTTTTGATGTAGAATATGTTCCTATACAAGAGTTAATCATTTTTTCTAGCAACACTGCTAATATAGCTCGAGGCCTTTATACGCCTACAATGGAGAAAATTGATATTTTGTATCGTCCCGCGCACCCAGTAGAGTTTTTAATAGATGATGTGTCTTCCGACGGTGATCGTATAGGTCTACAATTACTGGAACTTGTAAAAGATGGGCAGCTTGCTATTATTAACGCACCCGCTGCATATGTACTGCAATCGAAAATTTTATTATGGCTGATTTGGGAGCGAAAAGATGATCCTCTTCTTTTTAATGCAGAAGAGCGAGCCGCTATTCAAAAATATATGTTGCCAACGTATCTTTCGGCAGAGCCATTTGTTCAGGGAAACTTGCCGTTTGTCAAGAAACCTGTCTATTCGCGGGAAGGGAATACTGTAGAAATTTATGCAGGGGATGGTACGAAAACGAATGCCTCTGCATATACCCATTATGATGATAATTTGTTTATTTATCAGCAGTATGTGGAAATGCCATCTATAACAATAAAGCTAAAGGATGGATTACAGACAAAGAAATGGTTAATCGGCTCATTTATCGCTGATAATCGTGCATGTGGCTTATCTTGTAGAGTAGGCAATCAAATTACAGAATGGGATTCTCACTGGTTAGCCGTTGGATATAGGGAAGAAACCTAAAAAAATCGGCGAGACTTTATAAAGGTTTCGCCGATAATTATTTTACTCGTTCCAGCCTTTACAGACGTCAACCCATTCTTGATATGGAGTATAGGTTTCTAGTTCAGAAATAGTAAGCTCAATAGCGGAGTTGCTACTACCGCATGCGGGAAATACTGTTGTGAAGCGTTTAAGTGATTCATCTAAATAAATAGCCACGCCCCCATTCACACCAAAAGGACAAACACCTCCTACCTCGTGTCCAATCTTTTCAAGCACTGCATCTTTTCCAAGCATCTTTGCCTTTGTACCAAAGACGGCTTTATATTTTGCATTGTCGACTTTGGCATCGCCTGCAGCAACAATTAATATCGCTCCATCGTTCACGAGAAACGATAAGGATTTCGCAATGCGTTCAGGCTCGCACCCGAGTGCCTGTGCCGCTAGTTCAACGGTCGCTGAGCTTTCGTTTAGCTCCTGTATTTTGTGTTCCACATTCCATTGCGCTAAATGTTTACGCACTTTTTCAATTGCCATATGTAATACCTCCTTACAATACTAAGTTTTATTTTAACATAATTTTCAGAATATACAGTTGTGTTATCTCCCCAAAATAACCTATTATAAAATAAGTTGGTATAAAATTACACTTTTGGAGGTGGAGCCACTGATTATGAAAGTGCTACAGTCACTTTTTGTACTAATAGGATTATTATTTTTCACTGGAGTAGTTGCGCTGTATGTAATTATTAGTGGTGGGCTACATTTTAGAGGATTACTCTTAACTGTACCGATCTGTTTATTTGTCCTATTTGTTTGTTTAATTTTTAATTGGTTGACAACAACAAAACGGAAGATATGGTTAGCTGGAGTAATGGGCATTACGTTGTTGATAGCCTCGATTAAGCCTATTCAACATTACTATAAAATGAGTATTCCAACTGTTGATGCAGAAGTTAATGTGTTAGTCTATCAACCATTTACAGAGCAAAATAAAGTAGTAAAGTCAGATTCAAAGGCTTCATTGCAATTAGTTGAGTCACTACCACGCTTAGATGGGGCGACGGCGATGTATCCACTGTATGCTGCCTTTGTAGAAGCGACATATCCAAAGGGTAACTATCCATATGATAGAAGTAGAGTGATGGTGAGTCGTACACTCGAAGCTTATCAAAATTTGATTTCAGGAGAAGTTGACCTGATTTTTGTAGCAGCACCATCTGAATCACAAAAGAGGCAAGCAGAGATGAAAGGTCTTACATTTGACATGACCCCTATTGGACGAGAGGCATTTGTCTTTTTCGTCAATCATAAGAACAGCGTAGAAAATTTATCACTGGAGCAGTTCAAACAAATATACGCTGGGAAAATTACGAATTGGCATGAGGTCGGTGGTGAAAATGCTGCGATTCGTGCCTTTCAACGTCCGGCAGATAGTGGAAGCCAAACAGCACTTGAAAGTATTATGGGAGATACACCCATCATGGAAGCACCTGCTGAAAATGTTGCAACTGGTATGGGTGGTATTATTCATGAGGTATCACAATATCGTAATTATAAAAATGCCATTGGCTACACGTTTAGATTTTACTCAACAGAAATGGTGAATAATAAAGAAATTAAATTATTGTCCATTGATGGGATCGCGCCCACAAAGGAAAATATTCGTAATGGTACATACCCACTCGTATCTGAATTTTATGCTGTTACAGCAGGAACAGATAATCCTAATGTAAAGAAGTTTATCGACTGGATTGTATCAGATGAGGGGCAAGCACTAGTTGAAAAAGTTGGTTATGTACGGGTAGAAAATGACTGAATAGTTTGCTATACTAGTATCACAATCAAATATGATAGTTTTCTAGGGTTCCGTAGCAAATGCTAGTCTGGTCCGAGAGAAAACCACAAATTGATTTTGTGACACGGAAGGATAAAAGCCTGGGAGGTACTGTTTACAGCAGTGCTCCGTAGGCTTTTTTTTTGGGCAACTGAGGGAAGGAAGTTAAAGAAAAAGGTCAATTCAAGGTTTAGGTTACCGAACACTAATCAGGGGTAGGTCACAAAAACTGCTCGGGTAAGCCTAAGAAGTGATCAGGTATGTACTAAACTGCTCGGGTAAGCCTAAGAAGTGATCAGGTATGTACTAAACTGCTCGGGTAAGCCTAAGAAGTGATCAGGTATGTCACTAAACTGCTCGGGTAAGCCTAAGAAGTGATCAGGTATGTCACTAAACTGCTCGGGTAAGCCTAAGAAGTGATCAGGTATGTCATTAAACTGCTCGGGTAAGCCGAAGAAGTGATCAGGTATGTCGGAGAACGACTCGCTTTGCTCAAAGAGAACTGCTCATAAAAGTCATTCATCCGTGTCTAACAATAAAATGGAGGAAATCGCAATGAACAAACAATGGTTAAGTGTCATAATTGCCGCTTTTTTTGAAGTCGGCTGGGTTATTGGCTTAAAGCATGCAGAGAATGCACTCGAATGGACTGGTACAGTTATTGCAATTTTTGTTAGCTTTTATTTACTAATTAAGGCTGGAGAAAGCTTACCGGTAGGCACTGTTTATGCAGTATTCGTTGGCTTGGGAACAGCGGGTACTGTGTTTGCTGATAGCTTATTGTTCGGAGAGCCATGGAAATTAGGCAAAATTTTATGTATCGTCGTTTTACTTGCAGGCGTCGTCGGTTTAAAGCTAGTGACAGGGGAGCCTAAAGAAAAAGAGGTGAATGAATAATGGCATGGTTTGCATTAGTAGTCGCGGGGCTATGTGAGATGATGGGTGTTTATATGATTAGTAAATATAATAATGCTAAAAGTATAAAAAATTTAGTGTTATTGATTTTTGCGTTTACATTGAGCTTTGCTGGCCTTGCATATGCCATGGAAACATTACCGATGGGTACAGCCTATGCAATTTGGACAGGAATTGGAGCGGCAGGTGGTGCATTACTTGGTATGTTGTTGTTCAATGAATCTAAGGATTGGAGACGTATTGTTTGCATTGTTCTTGTTTTAGGGGCAGCGATATTTTTGAAATTATTATCTTAGTTAATAGTCATCTGGCATCGGTCTAATCGTTGCGGGGTGACTTTTTTATTGACCGTAAAAAAAGACAGACAACCATTGTCAGTTGTCCGTCGTTTGTTGAAAATTATTTCTTTACATCCTTCGTCCATTCAGCAACTTTGTCTGCATTGGCTTCTACCCAATCTTTAGCAGCTTCTTTTGGGTCTTTACCATCCATAATTTCTAGGATAACACTCTCTAAGTCTTCTGATGTCCAGTGGAAGTTATCTAGTACAGAATATACATCTGGTTGATCTTCTTTTAAACCTTTACGAGCGAATGTGTTAATCGTTTCTTCGCCACCATAAACGCCTTTTGGATCTTCCAAGTATTTAAGATCATATTTAGCGAATTTCCAGTGAGGAGACCAGCCTGTCACGACTATGTCTTCTTTATTTTTAATTGCTTTAGCAAGAGACGTTGTCATAGCACCAGATGAAGAAGTTAATAGATTCCAATCTGCTAAATTATCATATTCATCTAAAGCTTTTTCAGTAGCAGCTGTAATCCCTGCACCAGGTTCAATACCTGTAATTGTGTGATCTGCTTGATTTTTTAAATCCTCAATCGAATTAACGTCCATATAGCTTGGTACAACTAGACCTATTTTGGCACCAGAAAGGTTTTCACCGAGCTCATCAAGGTCGTCCTTATATTTTTCGTACTGTGGGGCATGAGTATTTGGTAACCATGCAGCTACCATACCATCTGCTTCACCTTTTGAAACAGCCTCCCACATAATTGCATTATCAAGTGGTGTTAATGTTACATTGTAGCCTAAATCCTCTAGCACCTGACCAACTACATTAGTTGAAGCAATTTCTGTATCCCATTCAACGTAGGCTAGATTGACGTCCTTTGAGTTACCATCGCTCTTACTTGAATCCTCACCATTACATGCGGCTAGCAAAAAGCCAAGCCCTAAAGCCATTCCTAATTTAGTTAATGTTTTTAGTTTCATCGAATCTTCCTTTCATATCATATATTAATAGTTTTGTATCAAACTATAAAATGTAAATCTCAGTTGTGAAAGCGAAGAACTAAGATTTGCGTTATTCAAATGTCTTTTTTTATACGGCTTTCTTCTTATTAAAGCTTTGAGTTAAGCGGTCTATTATAATGGCGAAAATTACTAGACCTAAACCAGCAACAAAGCCATTTCCAACCTGTGTACGTTGTAGTGCAGTTAATACTTCGCGTCCTAAACCAGGTGCACCGATCATTGAGGCAGTTACAACCATTGACAGTGATAGCATAACAGTCTGGTTAATCCCCGCCATTATAGTTGATTTTGCAAGTGGGATTTCTACTTTAAATAGTTTTTGATTTGAAGTACTACCATATGAATCCGCAGCTTCTACTAATTCTTTTGGTACTTGGCGAATTCCAAGGTTCGTCATACGTACAGTTGGTGGTAAGGCAAAAATAACGGATGCAAATACGCCAGGTACGATCCCAATACCAAAGAAGGCAACGGCAGGAATCAAGTACACGAAGCCAGGCATTGTTTGCATGAAATCGAGTATCGGCTTAATCACATTTTCTGCTACAGTTGACTTGGACATTAGAATGCCAAGAGGAATACCTAAAATGATTGAAATGATACTTGAGAAGAGCACGAGCGTAGTTGTTTCCATAAGATGTGTCCATAGGCCTTGATTATAAATAAATAACAAACCAATTAATGAAAACGTTGCGAGCCCGAATTTTTTGCCGGTAACGAAAAAGGCAAAAATGACAACAAGTAAAATAAGAATAATCGGAGGAATGCTCACTAACAAATCAGTGACCTGATTCATGAGTAGTTTTCCATTTTTTTGAATTAAGTTAAAAAACACTGAAAAATTACTCGTCAACCAGTCCATAACTGATTCTACCCATGGTCCCAATGGTATAGCTGGGATATTGTCTAAAAATTTATTCATGTGAAACAGCCTCCTCATCGCTAGTTGAAAGTGCTTCGATGACAACGCCCCGGATGAGAACACCAAGTAAGCGCTCATCTTTTACAACTGCAATAGGAGTAGGAGAATTATAAATCATGCCTAAAATATCCTGTAAAAGCATATCTGGTGGAACGGTTAACATATCTGATTGAACAATCGAATGTACCGTTTGTTCTTGTCTTTTAGCTGCAGCCCGAGCGTCGTCAGCAGTAATATAGCCTTTTAAATGTCGGTTTTTGTCAACAGCCATTAGTAAACTAACTGTTTCTTCACGCATTCTTTTAAGTGCTACGGTCGGTCCATCTACATCTACATTGACATATATAGGTCGAACCATGGCATTTTCAGCAGTTAATACTTTAGAGCGATCGACGTCTTCTACGAAGGTTTTAACATAATCATTTGCAGGATTTGTTAAAATTTCTTCTCCTGTACCAATTTGAATGATTGAGCCATCTTTCATAATAGCGATACGATCACCGATACGTAATGCTTCATTCAAATCGTGGGTGATAAATAAAATTGTTTTTTTCATTGTGCTTTGTAAGTCAAGTAACTCATCTTGCATTTCTTTTCGAATTAATGGATCGAGTGCAGAAAAAGCCTCATCCATTAGTAATATTTCAGGGTCGTTTGCAAGTGCCCTTGCTAATCCAACACGCTGTTGCATACCACCTGATAATTGACTTGGATATTGGTCCTTATAAGCAAGTAAGCCTGCATTTTCGAGAGCCTGCTCTGCTTTTGCTTGTCGTTCTTCCTTTGAGACGCCTCTGATTTCAAGACCATATTCAGTATTTTGAAGAAGTGTACGATGGGGGAATAAACCGAAGTTTTGAAAGACCATGCTCATTTTGTTTCTTCTTACATTACGTAAACTCTCTTTGCCCATTTTAGAAATATTTTCTCCATCGATGTAAATATTCCCACTTGTAGGCTCTATGAGACGGTTTAAAAGTCGGATAAGTGTCGACTTCCCACTTCCTGATAATCCCATAATAACGAAAATTTCACCTTCATTTACGGTAAAACTTGCATCGTATACACCAACTGTTGCACCTGTTTCTTTTAAGATATCAGTCTTGCTTTTTTGTTGCTTGACGAGTTCTAATGCTTGGGGAATATGTTTCCCGAAAACTTTAGAAACATGTTCCACTTTTATTTTTTCCAATAGAACCACTCCTTTCGTAGATCAATTTCGCCTTGGCGTAAGGGGTGTTGCTTACTTACGCACAGATAATTGCCACTGGACGTGGCGTTCTTTAGGCTGAGTCCCTCTATTTCAGTAGGTGTTTGGACACACACTGAATGAAGTTAAATACTATTTGAGGATAATGATACCCAAATATAAACAAGTAACAACTTAACCCTAACAAAGAGTTGTTACTTTTGTCAAATCGACAAAATAGAAAAAATCCGCTTAAACGCTGTTATATCAGCGTTTAAGCGGATTTTAATTTGGGTATAAAAAGCTCTGAACTCGAGCGAAACTTTCGTCATTAC
Organism: Lysinibacillus xylanilyticus; assembly: GCF_001183605.1. Taxonomy (GTDB): domain Bacteria; phylum Bacillota; class Bacilli; order Bacillales_A; family Planococcaceae; genus Lysinibacillus; species Lysinibacillus xylanilyticus. Next base: position 961,925 of record NZ_LFXJ01000010.1, read on the forward strand.
CGATAAAGTATATAATATCTCCTTCTTCTAAGGACACATATGGACCAGGAGATAGTAATAATTCATTTTGACGACGAATTCCGACAATCGTACTAGATGTATTTTGCCAAAAATTCAATTCCTGTACTGTTTGGTGGATACAAGGGCTTTCAGCTGTCATCTCTAATTGATAAGGAATAAACGGATTGACGGATCTGAAATGTTCAGTTCGACTAATCAGTTGTTTAGTCTTTTCCTGTAGATTTATTAATTCTTGGTGCTGCTTTTGAATACTAGTCATAAGCTCATGTTGCAGTTCATGGACTGATTGAACATCATGAAATTGGCGGACAAAATGTGCAGCCTTTTCATATGAGATGATAATAACCCCACTACCTTTAGTGGCCTCAACAATTTCCAAGTCCTGTAAGACAGCGATCGCTCTTCTTGCAGTTTCTGCAGAGACATTGTATTGGCTTGCTAGAGATGATCTTGCGTATATTTTATCGCCAATTCGATATTTTCTTTCCACGATTTTTGAGGCAAGATCGACAGCAATTTGCTGGTATTTTGGCTGTTTCACCTGCACATTTTTTTCTAATTGCATTCTAAACTTCCTTTCGTCATTACAGTTCCCTCAGCTTATTATAGACTAGCCTGCACAGAAAAAATAGCATCTCCATAAGCTATTAGTATATGATAAAAACGTAATATAGCAGTTTTTGTTTCTAATACATTTTTTAATTAGAATAGGAGCTATAGTTTGACAGGTGTTAGTTATTATTATAAACTAAGTTACATTATGTAAGTGATGTGAAAATACAAGTGCTCAGTTAGTACGATAGCTAGCTGTTAACAATAGAAGGTTGGAGAAAATATGACAATTACTACTAAAGTTTTGGATATAGTGAAAGACAAAATGACGATCGTGAAGCAATCAGAAACTGAAAGTATTTGCTTAGTTGGTCCAGTAAAATTACCGGTAAAACAGGGTGAATTTTCAGCAACATTTCAATGGTATAACTGGTTAAAAGTAGGCGCAAATCCGTCAAAAGAGGAAATTATTGATGGATTAGCATCTGCAAACTTAGCCTTTTTACAACAGTCCTCAGTGCTTGTTTATGGAGATTTTGCACATGCAGAGGATGCTTTAATTCGCATGCATAGCATTTGTCATACAGGTGATATTTTTGGAAGCCAGCGCTGTGACTGTGGTTATCAATTACATGAATCGATGAAAATGATTGTAGAGCATGGCTGTGGTGCCATTTTCTATTTAGCAGATCATGAAGGTCGTGGCATCGGGTTATTCTCGAAATCTCTTGCTTATTTATTACAAGAAGAGGGGTTAGATACGGTTGAAGCAAACCATGCTTTAGGCTTCCCTGACGATACTCGTTCTTATGAAGATGCCATTACTGTTTTAGCTGCACTTCGTTCAAAGCCAGTTACATTGATTACTAACAATCCTAAGAAGCTTGCCGCATTACAGGCACATGGTTTAGCAGCGGAAGCACATGTCCCATTATGGGGAGGATTAACGGAGACAAACCGTTTTTATTTAGACACAAAAGTAGAGAAATCTGGACATTTTCGCGAAGAGAAGTGAGTGGAGGAACGAAGATGATAATAGATGAAAAGTATATGCAGTTAGCACTTGATTTAGCCGCTAGTGCAAAAGGAAATACGAATCCTAATCCACTAGTAGGGGCTGTAATCGTCAAAGACGGTGTCATTGTTGGAACAGGTTTACACAGAAAAGCAGGTGAACCACATGCGGAGGTGCATGCATTCCGTATGGCTGGAGAACATGCTAAAGGTGCGACACTTTATGTAACTCTTGAGCCGTGTTCACATTATGGAAAAACACCTCCTTGTGCAAATTTAGTGAAGGAATCAGCAGTTAGTCGTGTAGTTGTAGCTATGCAAGATCCAAATCCTGCTGTTGCTGGACGTGGTATTCAACTGTTACGAGATGCGGGCATTGAGGTAGAGGTAGGTATTTTAGAAGCTCAAGCTCGCCGTTTAAATGAACGTTTTATTCACAATATGCTAACAAAACGACCATTTATTATTTCAAAATACGCTATGACATTAGATGGGAAAATAGCTGCCCATACAGGACATTCCAAGTGGGTAACTGGCGAGGCAGCGCGTGAGGATGTTCACCGTATTCGTCATGAGGTGGATGGTATTTTAGTTGGTGTTGGTACTGTTTTAGCTGACAATCCATCCTTAACGACAAGATTAAAAGAAGGTTACGGAAAAAATCCAGTGCGCATCATTATGGATAGCTCCCTTCGTACACCTGCTCATGCCGATGTTCTGAATGTAGAAGAAGCGAAAACAATTATTGTATGTAGTGAGAATGCCAGCCAAGAAAAAATAACAGCATTTGAGGAAAAAGGCGTGACAGTATTGCCAGTTCGACATGAATCTGAGGGGCTTGTTGTTGATGATATGCTTGAAAAACTATATCAATATGGCATTACGGATATTTTAGTAGAGGGTGGAAGTACGATCAACTCTTCATTTTTACAGCAAGGTGCTATTAACAAATATGTGATATACATAGCGCCAAAAATTCTCGGTGGTCGTTTGTCATTGACACCTATTGCTGGTCACAATCCATCTACTATGGATGAAGCATGGGATGTAGAATTTGCTTCGTTTGAGCAAGTAGGGCAAGATTTACGTATTATTGCTTATCCAAAGATAGGTGAAGAAAAGTGAAATATCAAGCAGATGTTTGTATCGTAGGGGCTGGGCCAGGTGGAGCACTTCTTTCGCACTTACTAGCGAAAAAAGGTCTTTCCGTGATTCTACTGGAACAAAACGCAGCACTTGGGCAGGCATTTCGCGGTGAGCATTTAAACGAAGAGGGTGAGGCAGTTTTAAAAAGTCACCAGCTTTTTGAAGTAGTTGAAACGCTCGGTATATTACGTATGGGGAAGCTTGAATATTACGCAGACGGTAGAGCAATAAAAACTATTCTTCCTGAAGATGCTGTAGGGCATTTGGGAATTCATGTTCCTCAAGCAAATCTATTAAAGGGAATTTTACAAGAAACGCAGAATTTTCCGCACTTTTCTTGTTTCCTAAATACGAAGGTGACGCAGCTCATAGTTGATTCTTTGGGCAGATATACAGGTGTTATTGCATCAAGAGATGGGAAAACCATTGAAATTAGTAGTCAGTTAATTATCGGTGCTGACGGTCGTTACTCTACTATTCGTAAGAAAGCACACATTGAAATTCAAAAGCATAAACATGGCTTTGATTTATTGTGGGCAAAAATTCCTGCCCCTCTGGGATGGGAGCCATCGATTAAAATGGCATTAATAGGTGATAAACAGCTATCCTTATTTACACAGGTAGGTGGGTTCATTCAAATCGGCTGGAATATTGAACAAGGCAGTTTTCCTCAGCTCAGAAAAAAAGCATTTACACCATTTATCCAACAGCTTTCAGATCAATTTCCGGAACTGTCAGATACTGCAAACGAACATATCAGATCTTGGCAAGATTTTGTTGTGCTTGATGTATTCAGTAGTCATTGTGATTGCTGGGGGACAAAGGGGCTTGTGCTGTTAGGGGATGCTGTTCACACGATGACACCTACTGGGGCATTTGGGCTAAACAGTGCACTTAAGGATGCAGAATGTCTTGCGTCACTATTAAATAAAGATACGCTTGTTCATTTTAACGTAGAAGATTTTCAACAAATGCGCGAGCAAGCCATTGAAGAAGTATTAGCGAAACAAATTGAAAAAGAGCAAACATTTGCGGCTAACTTCATCAACAAGGCTTCTTGAAGGGAAGAAAAACAACATGAAATTTGGCTTTGATATAGATGACACACTCATAGATTTACGAGCACACGCCTTTGCGCTCTATAATAAAAAACTTGGCAAAAATGTTGAGCTAGAAGTATTTCATGCTTTGCAAAGAGTTGAAATTCACGAACCTTTTGGATTAACAGATGCAGAAGGAGCGGCGATGTGGAATAGTTCATTAGAGGAAATTTATTTTACGGATTGTCCTTCTTTTGAGAGAGCTTTAGAGACGCTTCAAGATTTGGCACAGCAGGGACATGACATTTATTATATTACTTCACGTCCTAAACAATATTGTGAGCAAACACAAGCATGGATGAAAGCACAAGGATTTCCAATCACTGAAGGTCACTTTTTCTGCGGAATGCAGGATACAGAGAAAGTGGCGATCATCAAAGAACTAGCTTTAGATGTTTATGTAGATGATAAACCAGCAGTTTTAGAAACACTACAAGATGTGAATACAAAAGTGATTTTAAAAAATCAATCCTATAACAAGCATGTTGAGCTGCCACGCTTAAATCATTGGCAAGACTTCTTAGGATTAGTAATTAATTAACTTTTCACTATAACATGTAGTTGATTTCCGTTCCGACTGGGCGCTTTGTTGTTGCTGTCGCTACGCTTTCGCACAGAGCTTCCTGGGGGCGTCCAGCCTTCACTCCAATCAACTAATATCAGGGTGTATTTTTAACAAATGTCATCCACAACTTTTGATGATAGCTAAATAATTAAAGCAATAAACCCGAATAGAAAGCACTTAAAAAGTGAATCTATTCGGGTTTATTCTTTTTATCAATACAATTGTTTTTCGATTTCTAATGCAACGCTTTGAATAGTTTCAATTAATAAATTTTCATTGTAGTCACTGTAGCGTACTTCTGGTATAACCAGCGTCACTGAAGCGATGATTTGTTGAGATGCATTTAAAATCGGTGCGGATACAGAGCAAGCTCCACGCACACGTTCGCTATTACTTTTCGCAAACCGTTGAATATGGATATCCTTTAATTCTGTTAACAGCTGTTCTTTTGAAAGTATTGTCTTATCAGTGATACGTTTAAGACTTATATTCTCTACATATTCTTCAACATTTGGCATAAATGCGAGCAATATTTTAGATGATGCACCTGCATAAAGGGGAGAGGTGTCACCTACAAACATTTTCGTTGAAAGTGGATATGTTGAATCGTAGTTTAAAATACATCGTCTCTCCAATCCATCAATAATATTCATGGAAACACTTTCGCCGATTTCTTCGTTTAACTTTTTTAAAATAGGCTCTGCGACAATAATAAGACTTGATTCTTCTTTTACTAAATTGCCTAGATACAGAAGTGAATGACCTAGTTGATAGCGTTTTGTACGTTCATCTTTGTGTAGAAATCCTTCGTACACAAAGGTAGAAACGAAGCGCTGTAAACTGGATATGCTAATCCCTGTTTTTTTACTTAACTCAGTTAGGGAAAGGCTAGGTTCATCTTTTGAGAAAGCTTTTAACACTTTAATAGCTTTGTGCAGCGATGACATTGTATAGTTTTTTTCGAAAATTTCCTGATTCATCCCGTCACCTACGTAATAAAATTCTCTTCGACATCCGCCGGAGGATCTATCTTCAGATATACATGCCGTTATGCTTTTGCCAATAAAAGCATTTATAAAATGAAGATAAACTGGCTAATCACCATAACGTGGGGTTGATTTCCGTTCCGACTGGGCGCTTTGTTGCTGACGCTTCGCTTTCGCACAGATAAACATTTGCCGCTGACGGTTCGCTTTCGCGCAGAGCAGAGCTTCCTGGGGGCGTCCGATGAGCCGCTTGGGCCAACAGATGTTTTTTGCGCGAAAGCGTAGTGCTAACGCAGCGTCAGCAGCAGGATGTTGGTCACGAAGGCGTTATCACAGGACGTGATGCTTTTAGCCTTCGTTCCTCTAAATCGCTAATCCCCAAGGAGTCGCCCAGTCTCCACTCCAATCAACTTATCCACATGACATATTTTTAATAAAATGTCATGCCAAACTATCAGTGATGAACCATTAAAGTACTACTATTATTATAGCGTAATTTTATTTTTGTAGAGAGGACTTTTGGAATTCATTTGTATGTTCTCCAAGTATCGGAGGTGCTGATTTATATTGAATATCTAAATCAGAGAACTTTAATGGGCTTTTGATGAATCTGACTGTACCAAATTGTTCGTGTTCTATCTCACCAATCATGTCGCGTGCCATAAATTGTGGTTGTTCTAGTGCTTCAGCGATCGTGTTCACACGTCCACCTGGAATTTTGTATTGTTGCAATAAGGTAATCCATTCATCCCGTGTTTTTGTCATTGTAATGTCAGTAATCATCCGTACTAGCTCCACTTCATGTTGCTTGCGCATCGTATTTGTTATAAAGCGAGGATCATTGGCCCATTCCTCACGTTTCAACATCGTGCAAAACTTTTTAAATTGTCCATCTGTACCAACGCAAATCATTAAGGGGCCATCCTCACAGTTAAATACTTGATATGGCGCAACATTATTATGACGATTACCTAGACGTTCTGAGATAAAGCCTGTATTTAAATAAGCACTTGCTACATTTGCTAAGCTACTCATCTGAACGTCTAATAAAGCTAAATCAATAAATTGCCCTGTATTTGTTTGATCGCGCATTCGTAAAGCGGCTAAAATACTAATGACGACATAATTTGAGGTTAAAATATCTGCAATAGGGACACCAACTTTTGTCGCTTCTCCTTCAGTTGAGCCAGTGACATGCATTAAACCACTCATCGCTTGAATAACTGGATCGAAGCCTGGTTCGTGCGCAAGAGGACCAGTTTGACCGAATCCTGTAACTGCACAATATATGATTCTAGAATTCACTTTACTTAATTCCTCATAGCTGAGCCCCATTCTCTCCATGTCTCCCGTTTTAAAATTTTCGAGGACGACATCAGCATCTTGGACAAGTTCTTTAAATTTTTCTCTGCCATCTATTGTCTTTAAATCTAATGTGATCGATTTTTTATTGCGATTGGCACATAAATAATACGTACTTTGACCATTCACAAATGGCCCCCAATCACGCATACTATCAGAGCCATCTGGATGTTCTATGCGAATTACTTCTGCTCCTAAATCGGCCAACATCATGGAGCCAGCAGGAGCAGCATAAACGCGAGATAAATCTAATACTCGAATATTTTCAAGAGGTTGCATTGTTCGTCCTCCTAAACATGTCATTTATAAACAGGTTTTCGTTTTTCTACTACTGCGTTTACACCCTCTTTAAAATCATCTAGCTCTGTTACAATGGCCATTTGTGACGAAATATAATCAAGGGCAGTACGTAAATCCATTCGTTGACTTTGATAAACAGCACGCTTTATGAATTGCAATGTCGTAGTCGGACGACTTGCTAATTCCTTTGCATAATTCAATGTGTATTCTTCAAGCTCATGGTCTTCTACAACAAATGTCACAACACCTTTGTTTTTTGCTTCTTCAGCAGTTAATACACGAGCTGTCCAGAACATGTCCAATGCTTGATCGATACCGATTAATTTTGGTAAATAATAAGCGCCACCGTCGCCCGGCACGATCGCAACATTAATATAGCTTTCTGAAATCTTCGTAGATTTTGCAGCAATCCGTATATCGCACATTAAGGCCATATCAAGTCCTGCGCCCATTGCAAACCCATGCACCTGTGCAATAACGGGCTTATCAATCTCTTCAAGGAGAAGGGGAATACGCTGAATCTTTTTCCAAAGAGAATTTTTTCGTGCTAAACCTGTAGAAGAGATATCGTCCTCGCTTTGGAAAAATCCTTCACCAGCTTGCATCGCCTTGATATCCCCGCCAGCGCAAAATGATTTTCCATTACCTTTTACGATGACAACACGAATATCCTCTGAATCACGAACAGTTTCAAGGGCTTCAATCCATTTAGCGATCATCTCTTCACTAAAAGCATTGTACGCATTAGGTCTATTTAATGTAATTGTGGCAACATGGTCTTGCACTTCAAAAAGTAAATCAGTCATTGATAACACTCCTTATCATTTCATTAGTGGTTTGTCACAAATTAATTAATTATCCTTCCACTTTGAGAAGTGGAGAGCTAGAGCTAAGTGAAGTTAAATATTCCCATAGACTATCTCCGCTATTTTCTAATAGTTGAGTTGCGACCAAATTAGTCCAATAAGAGGTGCTGGCACCTTCATCGCGCCACGACCAAAGTCTACGTGTAAATTGATGCAAACTATGCTCGTATGTTGTACCAATTGCAGCGTGTACTTGATGTGCAATTGTTGTCACTGCTTGAATAATTTCCTCGAAGCGAATGCAGGCGTATGCAACTTCACTATTTTGATTGTTCATCTGAAGGACTTCGGTTACATTATTAAATGCTGCAAGAGCGATCGCTGTTTCGCCTGCTAAATGTACAATATGCTGCTGGACGAGCTGGAAGCGATGAATCGGTCGCCCGAATTGCTCACGTTCTTTCGTATATTGAACAGTTAAATCATTTATTTTATCGACTGCACCAGTCATCAGTGCTAATTGAAAGGCAGAATTGAGTGTTGTTATAGCATGTATCTCGTCAGGAGATAAGGTAGCAGATACTTGTGAAACTGTAGCATCACGGAATATCACGGTATCACGTGGCTCGCCTGCTAAATTAGTACCTAGCTTCATTTCAGCGTGGCTTAAATCTATTTCTACAAGATGAGTACCCTCCGTGCTATAGGCAAGTGTCACTAGGTGTTTTGTATGACGTGCCCAAGGAATTTGAATCGCTTCTCCAGTTAATTTGCCATTCACTAACGCAAAGGCTTTGTTAGAGCAGAGCATATACGTCGCCAAATCCTCAATTATTTGTAAACTAGTAAACTCTAATAAATAATTTGCAAATGTTGTTTCTGCAAATGGAATCGGTGCAGCGTATTTCCCAGTTAAACGAACAATATTCAATAAATCCTCTATGTCGCCACCTGCACCGCCATTTTCTTCAGAAATGGCTACAGCTGTCATACCGCTTTCTTTAAACAGATCCCATAGTTCTGGTGCCCAATGACCTTGTTCCACTGTATCGACTAACTCTTTATCGACTTTTTCTTTTAACATGCGCTCTACAACATCAACGATCATATCTTTCATTTCACTCATTGAGCTACAACCCCTTTCGCTACAACGCCATACAGTACTTCTGAAGTACCTCCTCGAATAGTGAAACCCGGTGCATGCAAAATGGATTCAGCCATAAAGCGATCGATTTTACGATGCGCATCAAGTGTTGGATAAGTCTGTACGATTAAGCGTGTGATTTCAGGAATACTTTGCTCAAATTTCGTACCGAGTGCCTTCACAAGCGCTGCAGGAATAGATACGTCTTCACCATTACCAGATTCTAAAAGCTGAGCTACTCCAATTGACAAATTACGTAGGCCCCAAAGACGAGCTACTATTTTTGACACTTGCTGTAAACCCTCTAAATTGTTTTGGCGTTTTAACTCTTGAATGAGCTCATCGATTAATGGGAATGTACTCATTATTCGCTCTGGACCACTACGCTCAAAGGCAAGCTCTGCTAATCCTTGAGCCCAACCATTACCGATTTCTCCAACAACCATATTGTCAGGTACAAAAACATTATCAAAGAACACTTCGTTGTAATGATGCTCACCAGTTAAAAATTTGATCGGAACAACAGTTATACCTTCTGCATGTAAATCGACAATCAACTGACTGAGCCCTGCATGTTTACTTTTCCCATCAAAAGGACTTGTACGTACTAAAGTCACCATATAGTGGCAAAGATGTGCGTTACTCGTCCATATTTTTTGTCCGTTGACAATCCATCCTCCCTCTACTTTTTCAGCGCGTGTGCTAACCGAAGCTAAGTCAGAGCCACTATTTGGCTCACTTAAACCTATGCCGAAGTAGCATTCACCTTTCACAATTTTCGGTAAGAAATATTCACGCTGTTCTTCCGTTCCATACCGTAAAAGAAGTGGTCCTGTTTGGCGATCAGCAAACCAATGTGCTGCAACTGGAGCTCCAACGGCTAAAAATTCCTCCGTTAAAATGTATCGATCAATGGTACTCCTCTCTTGACCGCCATATTTTTTAGGCCAAGTTAAGCCAATCCAACCTTTTTGACCAATTAATTTAGAGAATTCAGGGTCATCTCCACTTAGCCAAGAGTCACATTTAGGCGTGAAAGTTCCTTTTGCTAATTCATCCTTTAGAAACGTTCGAACATCTAAGCGAAATTGCTCCTGCTCTTGTGTAAATTGCACAGTTGGTAAATGAAACATTTGATCACTCCTTATATTTTACCGTAATGTGGTAACTGTTATTGTATATGTGTATTTTATTATTGGTAATAACTGTAGTCAATTACTTTTTGGAATTATTAGAATTTTTCGTCGGTGGAGTGATGAAGTAAGTATTGAAAATAAAAAATCAGTGGAAAAATGGAAAAATACAGAATAAACATGTTACTATGTAGAAAATTCTGTAATGGAGGTGTGGGCATGCAATTAGCTATCAAAACTTCCCAAAAAATAATGCAAGTTTTATCACCACAATTAGTACAGCATTTAGAGATACTGCAATATTCAACAAATGAGTTAGAACAGTATATTTATGATAAGGCAACTGAAAATCCATTGTTAGTTGTCACGGATGCGACGGTAAAAATGCAATATGAGGAAATTATGCAATTAGCAAGCTATTCCGATAAGAGTTATTCCGCGCAAGCACCGCAAAATCATTCATTTAACCCCATTGAGATGAAGTTTGCTGTAAAAGAAAGCTATGAGCAGTATTTATTGGAACAAGTACCTATGCATAAAAATCTATCTTCTGTAGATTTAAAAATCTTAACGTTTTTAATTCAATCGTTAGATGAACGTCTATTTTTAGATGTTGATGTAGAAATTGTCGCAAATAAATGTAATACAAATGTTTTGCATGTGGAGGCACTATTGGACTTACTTCAAACTTTCGAGCCAGTAGGAGTAGGGGCGCGTAATTATAAGGAGTATTTACTTATTCAGGTAGACAGTGATGCGCTTGCACCGAAATTAGCCTCTCGATTTATCGAAGCGGATTTAGAGCTAGTAGCAGCGCAGGCTATTAAACAATTAAGTAAAAAGTATAAGTCGTCTCTAAATGGCGTGAAGAAAACTGTCGACTATATAAAAAGTTTAAAACCAGTGACTACAGGAGATAAATTCGAAGCGATCCCATATGTCATTCCAGAAGTCGAAGTAGAAAGATTAGGAGAGGAATGGCTGATTAAATTAAATCGTGGATATTTACCAAACGTCACTATCGATAAACAATATGTTGAAATGCTAAAGAATGATCCAAACTGTAAAACATATTTTAACGACACAATGAAAGATGCACTTTTATTATTACAAGGAATCGAACAGCGTGATAAAACACTGTACGAATTAGCTAGATTGCTAGTGGAATTGCAAGAAGATTTTTTCTATAAAGGCATTGAGGCATTAAAGCCTATGCGGTTAAAAGATGTAGCGGACATTTTAAGTCTACATGTATCAACGATTAGTCGAGCTGTTCGTGGAAAATATATCAAAACTGCCAATGGTGTATATGCTTTACAATCGTTATTTACAAAAGGAGTAATGAATATTTCTGGAAAAATGGATTCTATTACGTATATTAAAAAGCGGCTCAAACAGTTGATTGAGGCAGAGGATAAACAAAAGCCGTTAACTGATCAGCAGGTTACAAATACGTTAAGTGCTGAAGGTATCCAAATATCTAGACGGACAGTAGCGAAGTACAGAGAAGAGATGAATATTATGAGTTCATTTAATCGTGTATATGGATAGGATAGATGATGTAAATAAACTGTTAATGATGTATTTTTGCATCAAAATTTGAAAATTGCATATGAAAAGATTCATAGATTTTTGTAAAGGCTCTCACCATAACGTGAAGTTGATTTCCGTTCCGGCTGGGCGCTTTGTTGCTGTCGCTTCGCTTTCGCACAGAGCAAAGCTTCCTGGGGGCGTCCGATGAGCCGCTTCACTCGCGTTGCTCGCTCCAGGGTCTCGGGGCAACAGGATGTTGGTCACGAAGGCGTTATCACAGGACGTGATGGTTTTAGCCTTCGTTCCTCTATCGCTGATCCCCAAGGAGTCGCCAGCCTCCACTCCAATCAACTAAAATTACTACGTTTTATAAAATGTCATCAACAATTTTTGTTGAAAAATAACAACTTGATATTTTTTTGAATTTTTAATAATTAAGTAAGTTTGGCATCGTAATTGCTCATTAAACGGTAGACATTGATGTAGAGGAAAGGGGCTAGTAAATGTCTACATAAAACACAAAAGGGGTGGTTTAATGGGGGCTTTGCAAAAATCACTGAAAACACGTCATATTACAATGATTTCCATTGGAGGGGTTATTGGAACAGGACTCTTCGTCGGGACAGGAAAAAATATTTTAAGTACCGGTCCGGCAGCGGTGATTTCATATGCAATTGCATGCTTACTCATAGTTCTGATCATGCAAATGGTTGGGGAAATGGCATCTGGAGAAATAGTATTAGGAAAGAAATCTGGGGGTTCAGCAGAACTAGGTTCATTTGCTTCTTATGCAGGGAAGTATATCGGTCCATGGGCAGGTTTTACAGTTGGCTGGCTTTATTGGGCAAGCTGGGTATTTATTGTAGGGTTAGAAGCAGCGCTCATAGGGGGAATGCTGCATAATTGGTTCCCGATGATACCAACGTGGCTAGGAAGCGTAGGCATAACATTATTGATGACAATTGTTAATATTTATTCAGTAAAATCATTTGGTGAATTCGAATATTGGCTGTCCTTCGTTAAAGTTACAGCAATTATTGTATTTTTAGTTGTTGGTATAGCTATGATTTTAGGAATTTGGCCAAATTATGAACCAAAGGGGTTAGGGATATTAACGGGATTCGGTGGATTTGCACCAAATGGTATTGTACCAATTTTAACGTCAATTGTCTTTGTTATATTCTCCATTTGTGGTGCTGAGGTTGCAGCCATCGCGGCAGCAGAGTCTGAAAATCCAGCTAAAAATATTGTCCGCGCCATTCGCAACGTTGTTTTTCGATTAGGGTTATTTTTTGTAGGTTCAGTAGCTATTATGGTTTTAATTATCCCTTGGAATGATTCAAAAATGTTGTCAGCACCTTATGCAAATATTTTAACGATGGCAGGGCTTCCGATTGCTGCTCAACTTATTCAAATAGTCATTTTTATTTCACTAATCTCTGTGTTAAATTCTGCTCTTTATACAAGTTCACGTATGTTACTTGAAATGTCCCGTCAAGGTGATGCACCAAAAATATTCTCACAAATTAAAAATCGCCGAGGTGTACCCGTACCAGCAGTTATTGGTAGTACAGTAGTAGCGTATATTTGTGCGATGTTATACTTCATTTCACCTGAAGTGATATTCTACTTTTTAGGTAATTGCGTTGGAGGATTAATGATTGCAGTTTATATTTTCATTGCTATTTCGCAAATTCGTTTCCGGCGTTATTATGACAAAGTTTCAGATGAGCCATTATCGATTAGAATGTGGTTATTTCCATATTTGTCGTATGTCACAATTGGTATTTTAACAGTCGTTTATTTATGCCAAGCCCTCATCGAATCTTTACGTTCACAATTCTATTTAAGTACATTTGTATTAATTGGCTCAGTTGTGTTGTTCATGATTATGCGAAAGCTATCGACAAGACCAGCGGAGCAAATAGAGGAAAAGCTAGCGTCAGAATAGAATAATACTGAATACAAAAAAATTCGCAATATTTCTGCGAGATATCAAGCCATGAAAGAACTTAAAGGATACTTTAAACCTTTTTAGGCTTCCAGATGCCCCGTAGAAAGAGCGGATTTTTTTGTATGAAAAAGTTCTTTAAAGTTCAAGAGGGAGTGATCTAGATGTCGATAACTCAACTACATAAAGATGAGCATTTTTTTATTGTAAAAAATGATGAGGTAATGATTAAAAGTGATATCCAAATAGAGCTTCTTGAAAAAATAATTAAAAATTATAGTAAAGGAATAGAAACTTTTGAGGTAGAAGGCTATTTTATTCATGTATTAGATACTTCGCAGGGTAACTTATTTTATGTCAAACCAATTATGCAATATAGCTATATAGACTTTATGAACCCATTATCAATTAAAGTGTTAAACTCCATATCCGATGGTGTTACAGTATGTGATTGCGATGGCAAAATTTTATTTCAAAATGATATTGATATTGAAATTGTTGGAATTGATTTAATGGGGAAATATGCAAAAGACGCAATCGCTGAAGGAATAATGAGTGATTCTATTTCGATGAAAGTAATTGATTCAAAAGAAAAAGTAACTATTTTACAAACGTTCATTAATGGCAAATGCTTTTTAGTTTCAGGTAAGCCAATATTTGATGAATACGGTGAATTACAATATGTAGTTGCTATTACTCGTGATATGACACAATTAAAACTGTTAGAGAAAGAAGTAAAAAAATTAGAAGTTCAAAACGAGAATTTTAAAAATAGACTACATGCCATACATAATAAAGAAAACACAAAAAGTAGTTTAATAGCTGTATCTTCAGCAATGATGCAGGTTGTAGAGCGTGTTATGAGAGTTGCAGTGGTAGATTCAACTGTATTAATCGGTGGTGAATCGGGCGTAGGTAAAGAGGAAATTACAAAGCTTATTCATGCAAATAGCCGACGTCACAATAAGCGAATTTTAACGATTAACTGTAGTGCAATCCCTGAGAATTTATTGGAATCTGAACTTTTCGGCTATGAGGCAGGAGCCTTTACTGGAGCGTCAAGAGGTGGTAAGGCTGGGTTATTTGAAATTGCGTCAGGAGGTACAGTGTTTTTAGATGAAATTGGGGAGATGCCCTTACTACTACAGGCGAAATTATTGCGTGTTCTCCAAGAATCAGAGGTTCAGCGTCTAGGTAGTGGAAAACCTATCCCTATCGATGTTCGAATAATCGCTGCGACAAACAGAAATTTAGCAGAGATGGTGAGGCAAGGTAATTTCCGTGAGGATTTATATTATCGGTTAAATATTATTCCGATTGAAATTCCTCCTTTAAGACATCGTCGCCAAGATATCATCCCACTAATCAATCACTTTTTAGCTGTTGTTGAAGAAAAATATAGTATCCATCGGACAATTGAGTCATCTGCAATGAAAATATTAGAATCATATGATTGGCCAGGCAATGTCCGTCAACTTAAAAATATGGTGGAGCGTATTTGCTTACTAGCAACGCAGCCAGAAATAACAGCATATATTGTGCAACAAGAGTTAGATAGTAACCCAATTATTACACGTGATCTAGAAGATCCTGTAGAAATACAAAGAATCCAGGAACCAGTTGTAGCCCCAAAGTTTAGTGGAACTTTAAAGGAGAGAGTGGCCTCGTTCGAAAAGCAAATTATTAAAGAAACTTTATCTAAATATCCAAGTATTAGGCAGGCTGCCAAATCACTTGGTTGTGATCAGTCGACATTAGTACGTAAAATACAAAAGTTCCAATTAACGAAGCAAATTTCATATAAGGACTAGTGATGTATTTTTGCATCAAAACTTTATTTATGCAAAATAAGTTGTAATATCGCAATACTTACTAATTAACACAAAGAAAATGATGAAATGCATCATTATTATTGTTAATTGATTTTGAAGAAAAGGGGCATTTTCAAACAAGAAAGTGTCTCTTTTTCTTTTTGTAGCAGTTTTGTGAAGCAACAATTATGCTTTGAAAAGTTATGGATGAAAATTGTTAAACGTAGGCCCTAAATATGAGTTGAGTGGAGATCGGACGCTCCCAGGAAAGTGCCCAGCCGGAACGGAAATCAACTACACGTTATGAAAATGTAGCAATATTTTTTCGTTAAAATAATTTTTTTCATCAGTTGGCATGAGAATTGCTACTAAAAGAATGTATGAAATTTATAAACGAAAAGAGGTTGGCATTTATGACAATTCAACTAAAAGAGGAGCTAAAAACGTTAGATCAAAAACATTTTCTACACCCGACAACGTCAATTGAACAACAGCAAACACAAGGTCCAGCAGCCATTTTTACAGAGGGCAATGGCATTTATTTAAAAGATATAGAAGGAAATATCTACATTGATGGGATGTCTTCTTTATGGAATGTAAATATAGGGCATGGTCGTAAAGAAATTGCTGAAGTAGCGAAGGAGCAAATATCTACATTAGCATTTAGTTCCTGCTTTACATCGTTTAGCAATGAACCAGCTATTCGTTTAGCGACGAAAATTGCATCTTTAACTCCGGGAGACTTAAATACTGTATTTTTCACTTCAGGAGGCTCAGAGTCGAACGATACAGCGATTAAATTAGCACGACATTACTGGTTACTAAAAGGACAGCCAGAGCGCCAAAAGATCATTTCACGTACCCATTCATACCATGGTGTAGCTATGGGTGCTACAAGTGCGACAGGCTTACAAGCGTTTCGTGACTTTACTAATTCACACGCTCCTGATTTCCACTATGTATACAGCGAATCCGTACGGAATTTACGTGAAACTATTGAAGCGTTAGGCCCTGAGACTGTAGCTGCATTTATTTCTGAGCCTGTGCAAGGTGCAGGTGGGGTTAATATTCCACAAAAAGATTACTTTAAAGAAGTACGAAAAATTTGTGATGAGTACGGTATTTTATTCATTGCAGATGAAGTCATTACCGGGTTTGGTCGTACAGGTAAAATTTTTGGTATGGAACATTATGGCGTAGTGCCAGATATGATGTCATTCGCTAAAGGAGTATCGAGTGGCTATGTTCAGCTTGGTGGTGTGGCGATATCCGAAAAGCTTCATCAAGATTATTGCGAACTTTCTAAAGGAACATTAATGCACGGATATACTTACAGCGGTCATGCGCTCGCATGTCAGGTTGGGTTGAAGAATATTGAAATCCTTGAGCGTGAAAATCTCGTTGAAAATGCTGCTAAGATGGGGGATGCCATGTTAGAAGGCTTCCGAGCACTGCAAGAAAAATATAGCTTTATCGGACGCGTACGTACTATAGGATTACTTGGAGCCATTGAATTAGTAAAGAGCCGTGAGACGGGTGAATTGTTTGAGTCTCCTCTTAGTCCAATTTTTGTACAAGAAACGATGAAACGAGGATTGATTTTACGAACAGTTACGTATGATCAAGATACAGTTGTTTTTTCTCCGCCTCTCATTCTATCAAAAGTAGAGCTAGATGAAATGTTACGTATTTTAGACGAGACATTTGAGCATATACGTAAAACAATTGTTGAAAAAGAGTAAGGTCAACGCAAACGATTATTAATGAAGGAGGGGTTATATGACAACAATCGTTAGAGAAATACGAGAACAATTTAATCCAGCAAAGCCATCTCAATGTATTGGTCAAGTTGAGCTTTTAACAATAGATGAAACGAAAGACGTTATCGTTGCAGCTCAGGAAGCATTTGAAGGGTGGAAAAATACATCATCTGTTGCGCGTGGAGAAATATTACGCGTGACAGCAGATTTGCTTGAGAAAAATATTGATAAAGTAGCTGAGATAGCTTCGAGTGAAATGGGTAAAACGAAAAATGAAATGCTTGGTGAAGTTAAACGTGGCGCTTCCATTTTACGTTATTTTGCACAAGAAGGGATGCGGGCAACAGGTGAAGTGTTACCTTCTGCCAATGAAGCGAAAGTATTGTACACAATGAGAGTGCCACTTGGTGTCGTTGCTGTCATAACTCCTTGGAATTTCCCTGTCGCTATTCCTCTATGGAAAATTGCGCCTGCATTAGTGTATGGCAATACTGTTGTCTGGAAGCCGTCTATTGAAACAGCTATAACGGGAAAATTAATAGGGGGATTATTTCAACAGGCAGGCTTACCAGAAAACGTGTTAAATGTTGTGCAAGGTCGTGGTTCAAAGGTGGGTCAGGTTTTATTGGAGGCACCTGAAGTAAAGGCGATTACATTTACAGGTTCAAATAATGTAGGACAAAGCATTTTAGATACTGCTGGATCAACTAATAAAAAAATTCAGCTCGAACTTGGAGGCAAAAATGCAGCTATCATTTTAGCCGATGCCAATATCAATCAAGCAGCAAAATTAACAATTGAAGGTGCTATGAAGCAGACAGGACAGCGTTGTACAGCAACTAGTCGAGTTTACATCGAGGAAGCGGTTTATGAAAAGGTATTAGAGCAGTTAATTGCAGAAGCTAAAAAAATTGAAGTTGGTATCACGATGGGACCTGTTTCCTCCAAGGGACAGTATGATTCTATTTTAGCTGCTATTGAAAACGCAAAACTAGATGGAGCTGAACTTATGTTTGGTGGTGGTGCAACTCAAGGGATGCAAGAGGGATATTATATCGATCCAACCATTTTTACGAATGTAACACATGACATGGCGATTGCACGTGAAGAGATTTTTGGACCAGTTTTAGCCGTCATAAAGGTAAAGGATTATGAAGAAGCGGTCCGATTATCGAATGACTCTGAGTTTGGATTGAGTGCTTCTATTTATACAAATAACATTCCGAAAGCATTTGATTTTATTAACCGTAGTGAAGTTGGACTTGTACAGGTTAACGATGAAACGGGTGGAGCGGAGCCTCAAGCACCGTTTGGAGGAATGAAAAACTCAAGTACCGGTGCCCGTGAGCAGGGGCAGGCAGCAAAAGAGTTTTTTACAACATTCAAGACGATTACGATTGGCACTAAATAGCGATTCCTACTTTAAAACTGAAGACATTGATTATTACGTTTTCTGGGATAGATAGTTTCTTATCAAACTATGTAGAATCCCTCAAGAGTAGGGGAGATGAAATAGCCAGAACCTAAACCCTCTTGGGGAAACAACTTGAAGAGTATGCTAACTACTGCCAAACCAAATATAATCAGCAAGCATATCTTATATAGTGTAAATCTAAGCTTTCGGCATGAATAACGAATAAGGGTTGATTTATAACATCTTTAGTGTAAAATTACACTAAAGATGTTATTTTAGTTGTGAGAACAAATTTTTAAGGACATCGATAAAACAGTATTACTTGATCGAGTTATGCTTTTTGGGAGGGAATGAAATGATATTTTTACGTTCTTTGCATGTCAAAATTATGATGGCATGTATTGTTGCGTTAATAGTAGCGGTAATTGGTATCAATCTATTTGATCTTTATCAACTGGGGATACTTGGTATACTTGCTATTATAGTATTTCCAATTACGGTGATTTTTGCTGGAAGACGCTTTGCTCCAGCGCCATTTAATAATTTCACTACGTGGATTGTTATCATTATGATTGGTATTTGCATCTTACATTGGATAGGTCAAGATGATAATGGACTATTGATGACGCTTTTCACATTAGACTATGTATTTATGTGGCTGCTCTATCATGACACAGTACGAGAGTATATGGTTTCTAATGATTTTACGTTCTTTAGCTATATCGTTCGCATTGTGCTTGGGTTTTTATACGGTGTTTTGTTGGATGTATTCTTCTATTTCTTAAAAAAGATAATGAAACGATAAGTTTACTTAAACAGCAGAAGACTGCCTTTATAGCAGTCTTGTAAACCCGACACATTAGTAGGTGCATTTGGAGAAGCAAAGTATCAGTGAGTTTTAAATCTACTAAGCTTAAAGAGTGATAAATCCTGCTTACTTTTTCCGTTTAGCGTTAAATCCGCTAGAACTTCACCAACAGCACTACTAAATTTAAAGCCATGACCTGAAAAACCAGCTGCAATAACAATATTTTGATGCTCAGGTAAAAAGTCAATAATGAAATCTTCATCTGGAGTCATCGAATATTTACATGGTTTTCCGAATTTCAATGCACCGTGTTGAGGCATAAAACGATTGATGAAGTTTTGTAAATCTATTGCATCCTGTTCGTCGAATGGGCGTAGCGGATCGTTTGGGTTGACACCATCACCGCCATCATGTCTGCCAAGTTTTAGGCCAGCTCCATCAATACTTGGAAAACCATAGTATGCAGAATCGGCAAATTCAAAACAATAGGCCGGGAAAATATTTTCATGATAAAGTTGCTCATCAGCTTCAAACCATGCAAAGGTTTTTCTCGTTGGTGTAACGGGGATGGTGATGTCCACTGTTTGTAGTAACTCAGTTGCCCAAGCACCAGCTGTCACAACTAAATGTTTAGCTTCATATATATTATTTGCTGTTTGGACACTGACTATTTCTCCCGCTTTGATGTTCTGTACTTTTTCATTTGTATGTAAGGTTGCCCCTGCTTCAAGAGCTAATTTTTTATAAGCGCGAATGCATGCTTCTACGCGAAGGACACCAGCAGTAGGCTCAAAGCAAGCAACAAAGTTTTCAGGTAAGGATAATCCAGGCCATTTCTCCATTGCTTCAGCCGCAGAATACTGCTCTATCGCTAAATCATAGAGCCTAGAACTTATTTTCACATTTTGAATGAATGAGTGGGTCTCTTCACCGACATTTAATACCCCTGTTTGTAAAAATAAAGCTTCATAGGTTAACGCTTCAAGCTCTTTCCATAATTCACCTGCTCTTTTGACAAAAGGTACATAGCTAGCTCCTTCACCATACGCAAAGCGAATAATTCTTGTTTCCCCATGATGACTACCTTCTTCGTGAGGGGGATTAAATGCATCAAGCATCAAGACATTTTTTCCTGCCTTTGCTAAATTATATCCCGTTGCCATCCCCATCGATCCTGCACCAATTACAATCACATCGTAAATCATTTTAATCCCTACTTTTTTGCTCTAGTATAACAAAATAAAAGAAAAACGGACAGAAATTTCTGAAAAATATTTCGAGTAAGAAAAATGCACAATCTCTTAGGAATAGGAGATTGCGCATGGACTTTAAAAGTTATTTCGTACTAGGTAATACTTTATTTAACAATATGGCCACTATAGCAGCTGTTGCTATTGGAGAGCCGAATAAGTATTGAACTGTTGTTGGTAATGAGTATAAGAAATCTTTAGGAAGTAATGTTAGGGCTAATGTTAAAATCACTGGTACAGCGATTACATACATTTCCTTTTCACCGATGCTTTCATTTTTCATTACTTGTAAACCACTGATTGCAATAATGCCACAAACGATGACGAATACACCACCGATAACCGCTGAAGGGATGGCAGAAATAAGAGCAGCTAGTTTACCAGAGAAGCCGAATAAAATAAACCAAAAACCTGCAGCAATAAAAACACGACGACTTGCAATACCTGTGATCGATATCACACCTGCATTTGTAGAATAGCCAGTGACAGGAGTTGAACCTAGTAATGATGCGATGAAGCAACCAATTCCTTCGCCGATCACCCCGCGATTAATTTGTTTATCAGTTAATGGTTTATCGATGACATTACTCACTGCAAACCATGTACCTGTTGTTTCTGCCATTAAGACGATATAAATAATCACCATTGTAATGATAGCTGAAAAATTAAACGTGAAGCTGAAATCTGCAAATGGAATTTGAGGCATACTAAACCATTTTGCTTGTGACACTGCTGATAAATTTAAAACACCCATAATATTTGCGGCAATACAACCTACGATTAAAGCGATGATTACTGAAGCTATACGAAATACGCGGCCTTTTTTATTGAAGACAGAGCCTAGCATAACGCAAAGGATTAGAACGATAGCTGAAGTTAAAGCTAAATAGATGTTTTGGTTAATAGATGCACCTGCCGCATTAAAAATGTTATCACTCAAACCTACAGGCATTAATGAAAGACCGACTACAAAGATAATTGTCCCTCCGACAATTGGCGGAATGAAAATTTTCACGATTTTATTGAATATACCTGTAAAACCTAAAATAATAACTAAGATGGCGCCGACTAAACTTGCTCCTAGCACAGTACTCCAACCAAGATCTCCACTACCACTTGCTGCATAAATACCTACGATGGCCCCGATTGGAACATATGAAGGACCTTGAGCTATCGGTAACTTCATACAAAAGTGAGTTTGAATAATCGTTGCAATCCCGACCGCAATGAAAGTCGATTGAATCAATGCACTTGATTGACCAGATTGTAAACCGATTAGCATGGCAATTAAGAAAGGCACTACGTAGACATCCATTGCCATTACGTGCTGTAAACCAAGTAGGGCGGATTGGCCGAATGACACCTTCTCATCTGGTAAAACTGTTAACTGCTGAGTTTTCATTTTATCGTTAGCTAATTTGTTATGTTGCGTTTCCACTAAGATGTACACCTCAAAATTGTAAATTTAGAATTTTTATTTATGCTCTAGCGTGAACCTTATTTCCTTGTACCCAAACTTCACGAATATTTTCAGGGCGCACAAGATACATAATTTTTTGGAAGATATCCTGTAAATCTTCCTTGCTACCAAAAATAGGAAGTTTAGCAGAAGGTATGTTAGTATCGATGATTTGTACATCCCACGTGTAGTTTTCTTGTAATCGACCAATGGGTAGGCTTAAGCTTTCTCCGCCACCTGCTGTTGCTAAATAAAATGCTTCATTAATCGTAATACGTGAATTTTGGACACCACGTTTTTCAGCAGAAAGTGATGTATCGACACCGTCTTCAAGCATTCTAGATGACATGACTGCTTGTCTAGCATTATCGAATAGGCTAGGCGAGAAACCGCCAGAAATATCTGACCCTAATCCGATATCAACGCCTTTTGCATGGAAGCGGGCGATTGGAATGACGCTATTTGCAAAATAAGCATTAGAAATTGGACAATGACCAATCGCTGTGCCTGTTTCAGCAAATAACTGTGCATCATCATCATTTAAGAAATTGCAATGTGCCATTACAGATTTATCGCCTAATAGACCAAAATCATGTAAGGCGAAGGCATCATTTTTCTTAAAGCGTTCTTTTACGTAGCCATGCTCCCAATCGCTTTCACTACAATGTGACTGGATATGTGTATCGTATTTAGCTGCTAATTCTCCCAAACCTTTTAGAGCATCGTCTGTACAGCTTGGTATAAAGCGTGGTGTTACAACTGGATAAACTCCTTGCTTCGTTGATTTGGCTAATTCCTTAACAGCTAATATAAATTCTTCTGTATCTTTTAGTGCAGTTTGAGTATTTGCATCTCGATAATAGTCTGGATTTTGTTCAGGATCATCCATCACAACTTTCCCAACTAAACCTCGTTGCCCTTTTTCAGCACAAATTTTCGCTAATAGCAGGCTTGCTTCTTTATGGACAGTTGCAAAATAGAGCGATGTAGTCGTTCCATTTGCAAGAAGATTACTTACCAAATCTTCATAGACCTCTTGTGCAAACTCTAAATCGGAGAATTTGGATTCGATAGGGAAGGTGTATGTGTTCAGCCAGTCATAAAGTGGAATATCTAATGCAGTTCCAGTTTGTGCCCATTGCGGTGCATGTACATGCAAATCAATAAAGCCAGGGAAGAAATATTGTCCATTGGCTAATTGATGAAAATTCTCTTTGTTTTGATATGTAGTTAGTAGATTTTGATATTCTGCATGCTCAGGAGCTACTGTTTTCGCAATCATCCCGTCAGCATTAATGAAGAATAAATAATCCTTTAAAATTTGTACTTCAGTAGAAGACTTACTTGAAAAAGCTGTTCCTTTGAAAATTAACGTATATTCAGTCATGAAAACCACCTTAATGTTCGTGTATTAATGAATGTATGGATTATTATAGGTCATTAAAACTGTTTCGTCTATATAAAAAACGAATATTAATGGAATTAAAGTAGACTTTTTGAGTAGACTTCACTATTTTTTTACAGATTTTACAGGCGTTAAGATGAATTATTGCTAGATATTTGTAAAACGTATGTCATGCAGTTGATTGGAGTGGAGGCTGGGCGACTCCTTGGGGATAAGCAATAGAGGAACGAAGGCTAAAACCATCACGTCCTGTGATAACGCCGTCGTGACCAACAGCGTGCTGCTGACGCTGCGTTAGCCCTACGCTTTCGCGCAAGAAACATCTGTTGGCCCAAGCGGCTCATCGGACGCCCCCAGGAAGCTTTGCGCTGTGCGAAAGCGAAGCGACAGCAACAAATGCTTTAACTGCGCGAAAGCGAAGCGTCAGCAACAAATGTTTTCTGTAGCGCAAGCAAAGCGACAGCAACAAATGATTTCTGTGCGACAGCGAAGCGTCAGCAACAAATGTTTTCTGTAGCGAAAGCAAAGCGACAGCAACAAATGTTTTCTGTGCGACAGCGAAGCGTCAGCAACAAATGTTTTCTGTGCGAAAGCGAAGCGTCAGCAACAAAGCGCCCAGCCGGAACGGAAATCAACCACACGTTATGGTATTTAGCCATGATATAGTTATTACAAATTTTATAAATAAAAAAACTACACATCAATTCGTTATTGTACAAATTTTGTGTAGTTCAAACTTTTGAAAATTAATGGTTATGAAATTGAGTCATTAATGATGTTAATAAAAGTATTAAATGTCGAAGATGTATTTTGTTCATTTTTTCGTGTGCAAAGATAAATAGGTCGCTGGATATCGATGTCTTTTATAAAAACTCGCGCTACTTGCTGTCGTTGAATAAAGCTAGAAGCTGCGATGGATGGAGCTAACATCGTGCCATATCCAGCCGCAATAGCGTGAATGGATTCATTGATGCCGTCCAGTTGTAGCCCTACTTTTGGTGGCGGGATCTTATGAACCTTACATAAAGCGTTTAAATATTCTTTCGTAGAGCTACCATCTTCTCGTGAAACGAATGGCTGCTGCATTAATTCGGCTAATGTCACTTTCTGCTCTGCCAGTGGATGACCAAATGGGACGATAAACCAATAATCGAGATTCATGAGAAATTGATAATTTATATCTGGATGATGACCATCCTCTTTTACGATAAAAGCCATATCAGCCTTATAGTGTAGTAACTCTTCAATAACCTGCTGGGAATTAGCGGTTTTTATATGGATATTAGTTGTCGGAAAGGCTTGTTTATACTTTGCGAGCCATTTTGGTAATAAAAAATGCGATGGGACATGGGTAGAAGCAATTTGTAATTCTTCATTACCTGTATTTTTTAATTGCTCTAGTTTGTTTTCAATATCCAACTCCAAATCAAATAAGCGCTGAGCCTGTTTAAATAAAAATTCCCCATTTTGTGTTAAAGTAATTCCTCGACCTTTTGATTCTAAAAGAGTTAAGCCTACTTCTTTTTCCAAATTTCTAATTTGAATGGTAACGGCAGGTTGACTAATCATTAGAGCTTGCGCTGCCTTAGAAACACTATTGAGCTCAGCTACTTTTGTGAATAATCTAAGAGCATGTAAATTCATTATGTATCCCACCTCTTATAAAAATTTTTTATCCTTTTATATAAATTATATATTAGATTTATTAATTTTCACTCTGTATCCTTTTAATTACAAAAGGTTTTTAGGGGGTGGGGACATGATGAATCGACAGCACATCGGAATTTTATTTGGTGGAGTGCTATTACTTGTAGTGGCAATGGGGATTAGCCGGTTTGCATTCACACCAATTTTGCCATTTATGCGTCATGATGTCGGGTTTTCGTTTGAAGTTGCAGGGTTTTTAGCATCAAGTAATTATATTGGCTATTTCATTGGCGCTTTGTGGGCAGGATTTATCAATCGCCAAAAGAAGAACTTTTTATTGTTAAGTGTTGTTTTGAATGTCCTTTCTGTTGTTCTTATGGGAATCATTGAAATATATAGTGTTTGGCTTGTGCTTCGTCTGATTGCGGGCATTACAGGGGGACTTATTTTTGTATTAACATGTAGTATTATTATGGATTATTTAGCAAAGCATTCACTTACACGATGGTCAGGCTATTTATTTGGTGGTATCGGATTAGGAATTGCTATCTCAGGTTTATTTGTACCTGCTTTTGAAGCGCGTTTTGCTTGGCAAGGTACATGGATCGGTTTAGGGGTTTTATCTGCTGTGTTTTTAGTGATGACATTTATACTTTGGAGAGATTTGGATGTACAGGATAGTGTGAAAACTGCTAAATCCTCTGATGCAAAAATGACAACGGGCTTTATGCCATGGCTAATTGTCGCATATGGTTTTGAGGGATTAGGCTATATTATTACAGGCACTTTTTTAGTCGATATCATTCATAATATTCCTTCACTACAAGCATACTCATCGTATAGCTGGGTTATTGTTGGGGTAGCGGCTATCCCATCAGCACCTGTTTGGACTGTATTGTTAGAAAAATTCTCTGCCATCAAAATTTTGTTTGTCGCGTATGTATTGCAAGTATTAGGTATCTTATTACCAGTCTATTCACAAACAGTATGGAGCGTATTATTATCGTCATTTTTATTTGGCTTAACATTTGTAGGAATTGTAACGTTAACAACCTCCTATGCACGTCAGCTATTCCCAACACAAAGCGGTCCAGTCGTATCATTGTTAACAACATTTTATGCCTTTGGACAAATTATCGGGCCAATTATCGCGGGTCAGCTTGTGGCGGTTTATAGTAGCTATAAGGCAGCGCTTGTATTTGCAGGAGTCATTGTATTTTTTGCGTTGATTGTCATGTTATGTGGAAGATGGATCACTGTTAAACGACAGGCTCCTTTAGACAATGCTTTACCTATTAAAACTCAATCCAGTCCTTAAACTAGAAAAGCCAGAAATCCGTTTGGGGATTTCTGGCTTGTGTTTTTACTTAAAGATGCCGTGCCTCAATCTAAATGATATAAAAAAATAAAATATAAGTCTATATCTTTTTTTTCGTTTATGGAAAAATATGAATGTGCACAAAGGACGTAACGTTACGATTCTATACAGAAATGAGTGATAGTATGGAGAGAACAATAACGACAGAAGAGGCAATTAAACGCTGGGATCAACACGCAGAAAGCTTTACTGCAGATTATGATGAACATGGTGGCATACACCGTGAAGTATTATTAAATCCAGCCATTTTTTCATTATTAGAAGAGGTGAAAGGAAAAAGGCTACTAGACGCAGGGTGCGGAGAAGGCTATTTAAGTAGAATACTTGCTCAAAAAGGGGCTATTGTTACAGCAGTTGATTATTCAGAAAAGATGCTAGAAATTGCTAGAGAAAGAACACATGAGGAAGTTCCTATACAATATAAACATGGAAATTGCGAAAAACTAGATTTTTTAGTAGATGAACAGTTCGATGGTATTGTTTCCAATATGGTCCTTCAAGATTTAGAAGATTATAAGGCGGCTTTGAGTGAAATGTATCGTCTTTTAAAACCTAATAGTACATTCATCTTTTCAATTCTTCACCCTTGCTTTGTTACACCTAATAGTGGATGGCTAAGAAATGAACAACTAGACCAACAGTATTGGAAGGTGCAACGTTATTTTTATGAAGGGGTATATGAACAGCTAGATTCTGATGAAAAAATCGTGCTTTACCATCGAACATTAACGAGCTATATGAAAGCAATTATTCAAGTAGGATTTTCTATAGAGGACGTTATCGAACCGATGCCTTCAAAAGAGATGCTGACAAAGTATCCTCGATTCGAGGAAGATTTGCATTGTGCAGATTTCATAGTCTTCAAATTAAGAAAATAAGGAGGGGAAACATGTGCGCATATATCATGTCAGTGAGGAAAGTGATATTACAGTTTTTCATCCACGATTACCGGATCGACTAGATTTAGATCCAGAAAAAGGTCTAGTATGGGCAATCAACGAAAAATGCTTGCCTAATTTCTTAACACCAAGAAATTGTCCACGAGTTTGCTACCATATTGGTGTCGATACAACCGAACAGGATAAACAAGACTATATAACATCAGCATCATGTGAACATGCCGTCGTAATTGAAAGCAAGTGGTTTGAGACGATGAAAAATACGAAACTCTACTTATATGAGTTTGATATCCAAGGGTTTACACTACAGGATCAAAATGCTGGTTATTATACAAGTGAAACAACGCAATATCCTATTGCTAAATTTGAAATAGCAAATTTATATGAGGAACTGTTTAAACGTAATGTTGAATTACGGGTAGTCGATAGCCTGTGGAACATCTATGATGAAATTCAAAAAACAACATTGAATTGGTCGATGTGCAGAATGCGATTTGCGCAACCAAGAAAATAATTAGCCAAGCCCCGTAAACGATAATGTTACGTTTACGGGGCTTGTAATATTTAGACAGTAAGTACTAATGGGGTACTCTTAACATCAATTAATTTATTATCTTTATATGTAAATATGTATTCATAGTTGGCTGTTTCATCCAGCATTTTCGGTAAATAATATTTTAAATCTGCTATACCTACATTTTTAGGATGGAAAATCCATGATAGATCTTTCCAATCTAAAATGCCTTCTGCAACTTTAATCGGAGTCACATAATGATAGGATTCTGGTAATTCAGCAATAAAAGCATACATACAGCCAAAGTCGGTCGATCCATCGGTCCATGTTATTTTCCCTTTGTATGTAATATCCTGCAGTACAATGCCCGTTTCTTCTTTAATTTCTCTTAATGCTCCAACCAGTGGAGTTTCATCTTTCTCAATCTTTCCTCCTACACCATTCCAAGCTCCCATCCATTCTGGGAAATCCCTATTTAGCAATAATATTTGGTCACCCTTCTTAAGAAAACAAATTGTAAATTCAACCAAGTCTTGTCGCTCCTTTTAAATGATAAAACGAATTCAAATATAGATAATAAAATAGTAGCACAAATCAGTGAAATGGTTGTCCTACAAATAATAAAAAAGGGTGTATAAATCAATATTACTCATTAAAAAGAGAATAGAGTAGGTCATGGAAGTAATTTAAGTCATAGTAAGGGCTGTTGACGGAATTTTCAAATGAGCTATAGTTGTGATTATACGAAATGGATAAAAATGAGGTGCGCATATGATTTTAATAAGTTCTTGCTTAGCAGGATTAAAGGTACGTTATAACGGAACAGATAGTTTAGATGAAAGAATTCAACGGCTTGTGTTAGAGAATAAAGCGGTAACTGTATGCCCTGAACTTATGGGAGGCTTTTCGACGCCTCGTGAGCCCGCTGAAATTGTTGGAGGAGATGGTGAAGACGTTCTTGCTGGAAAAGCAAGAGTGGTTGAAAAATCTGGCCGTGATGTCACGGAGCTTTATATTAAAGGCGCATATGCAACATTACAGAAAGCACTCGAACTAGGCGCGACTAAAGTTATTTTAAAAGAGTATAGTCCATCTTGCGGCAGTGCAGTGATTTACAATGGGGATTTCAATGGTACAAAATTAGTGGGCGTGGGCGTAACTACAGCATTACTAAGAAGAAATAATATTGGTGTTTGTTCTGAAGAAGATTTTATGGATTTATAAATGCAAATTTGATAGGGAAATATGTGCTTGCCTTAGAATATTATATTGAATAATATTAACTATATTTATATGGGATTGCCCCCACTACATAAGTAGATCGGGGGCATTTTTTAGTCAACGAGCAAAATTCGAGGTGAGGTTTTGGCGATTATTTTCGTTGATAACCAACAACCAAGACAAGCGGCCAAAATACTTAAAAGAGATAATCCAATACTAACTGGCCAGTTTATAGCAAGGGGGAGTTCAAGTAAGCCGTATTCTAAAAGAATAATTTTTAAAGCTACGGGTATTACTTTAATACCGATAAAAATCCCAAATATAGTCCCTAGTGATGAAAGAAACAGAATTCCTGATGTAATCGACCATCTAATAGTATTTGAGGTCATACCAATAGATTTAAAAATTCCGTAAGTTCCGCTTTCTTTTCTTACATTTATTCTAGAAACACTATAAATAATGATGAATGTTACAGTGATAAATAAAATTCCGATAACAGATAATGGGATTATTAAAACAGCGACCACTACTTTAAAGACATTATCTAATGATGTTTGTTGTGTTTCAGCTGAGACAGAGCTTTTAAAATTATTGTTTAAATCATCAACGATTTGATCTGATAATGTCTCATCTACCAAATTGATCATACTTTGTTTTGAAGCAGAATAGGTAGCATTATAAACTTTGATAACATCAGCGGTAATTCTCGCTGAATTAGACATATTTGCTATCGATTGATAGATACCAGTAACAATCAAATGATGCTTCTTGCCTTCGATATAGACTTCCACAATGTCCCCTAGATTTTTGTGTAAAGCCTTCGCGACATTAAGGCCAATGGCTATTTCATTTTTATTTACAGGATTACGGCCAGAAATTGTCTCGTATCCAGCAGCATCAAAACTACCTTCAAGAGTATCGACTTTAATATTTAACGGTTGATTTGGTTCATTAGGGAGAACCCCTGTAAATTGATCTAGCCAAGCGTGATTTTTAATGCGTTCATCTGAGCGTAAAAATTGTTCAAACTGTTGTTTTGAAAATGTTGCTTCATTAGAAATCGTTACTACAACATGTGATGAATCGTAGCCAAAAGCTGGTGTGTTTTGCTTGATGGAAATAAAGCTATTAAGCATGACTGCACTAAACACTAAAATAGCAGAAGTAATGGCTGTAAGAACAATAATAAGAATGGAACTTTTCATATTTTTGGTAATGTTTTTAATGCCAATTTGCAAATTAACAAAATTAGAAAGGCGATTAGAGTTATTTAAACGACGATTCAATTTACTGTTTGCAAATTCTGACATACCGTATTTAATTGCCTGTACTGGTTCAACGTGGCGTGTTTTGTTTGAGTAAATGAACGCAGTAAGGATAACAATGACAAGGATTATGACAGCAAGTAGCATGGTGATTCTAAAATCTTGAATAATCGTTAAATGTTTTCCGGACTTTAAATAAGATAAAGAGCTTTCTATGATCACTCTGGAAAGGATTGTACTGGCAATAAGGCCAGGAATAATCGAGACTAAGGATAATAAAGCAAATTGTAAAACATAGGTCGCACTAATTTTTCGAGAAGTAAGTCCGAGAGATTTAATGACACCAATCGTTTTATAGTTCGTTAAAATGGCATCTGAAATACTAAAACCAATAATAAACAATGAAATGAATAACATTGCTACACCAAAAGCAATCATGATAAAGCCGATAATTTTATTAATAATTAAATTAAACGAATAGAGATCCACGTATTCCATTTTTGATTCAAGGTAGGGGCCGTTTAAAAAATTTTCGAATTCTATCCAATAGTTTGCACTTTGCTGATAATCATCAAAGCGAAGAGCCATCATATATTGTTCAGACCCTATCATCGTATCAAATTGTTTATGATAGTCAGAGTCATTCATCCAAATACGAGCATTATTTGAAAAGGGTCCACCATATGGCAAATCTACAACTATACCAGAAACACTTAATGAAAAAGCTTTTTCGCCGGTGTTAAATTCAATAGCATCTCCAAGTGAAATATTCGAAGTAGAAGCCATCGATGTGGGAATCCAAATCGTTCCCTCAGTAGGATAGTCCTGATTTTTACCCTCTGAAAATAGTAATCGATCAATAGCGAAGGGCGTTTTTGGTGTATTCATCATGAATAAGAGATTTTGCGTTTCTACACCATTCGCTGTGAAGCCAGATAAATTTCTATAAGGAATGAGATTCGAGGCAGTAACTCCTTGTTGCTCTTGCCACCAATTGTTGACAGTGATTGGATTATGAATATCCTTACCCATCGTTAAAATTTGATGAGCCCCATTTGAATCATGATGTATTTTTTCAAAAATATTGTTTGTATTCATAATAATTGTTACAGAGGTAGCTAATAAAAGGGTGGATAGCATAATTAGGATTGCTAATAGTACATTTTGGATTTTTCTTTTCTTGATATGTGCAAAACAAAGAGTAATAACTGCGTGCATTTTTTACTCCTTTCCCGCGACATAAGAAAAGATAATATGTTCACGCTCTTGTATGCTAGCATCATCGTATTGATCGAAGTTTAAAATGCCTCCAATTTTTCCATCCTGAATGATAATAAGCCGATTAGCACGACAGGCAGCTTTTATATCATGTGTAATCATTACTACAGACTGACCCTTTTTGTTTAAATTCGTTAAAATATCTAAGACAGCTACACCTTGATCGTAATTTAAACTACCCGTTGGTTCATCTGCAAACAGAATCTCTGGGTCATTAACTAATGCTCTAGCAATAGCAGCTCTTTGTTGCTGTCCACCAGAGGTTTGCGAAGGTAAACGATTTCGTTGTTCTTCAAGTCCCATTTTATTTAATAGCATCTCCGCTTTTTTGATCACATCTTTTTTAGGATATTTTGCAATATATCCTGGGAGGGTGATGTTTTCTAGCAATGTCATATCCGGGACGAGATTACTACTTTGATAGACATATCCAATTTTTTTAGAGCGAAATGTAGCTAACTGCTGTTCGGTAAATGTATCTAGCCTTTCCCCATGAAAATAAACTTCACCAGTCGTAATGGAATCAAGACCACTTAAAAGATAAAGCAGTGTCGATTTACCCGAACCGGAGTTTCCCATAATGACTGTAAAATCTCCTTTATATATATCGAGATTAATATTTTTTATTGCATGAAATTGCTCACTCCCTGTGGAATATGTCTTACATAGATTTTGGGCACGAATAAGTACTTCTTTATCCACGAGAATACCTCCTTCAAATGTATTACTTTTAGTGTAAGGGTGAATTATTATAAGGTCCTTATTAAATTATTAATAAATTATTACAACAGAAAAATTTGTTGATAATTTCAATAGCTCTTCCTTCTAAGAACCTTTAGAAATGAAAAACGTTGTAATAAAGATGTTGTTAAAGAGGAGGGCGATTATTATGCCATTAACATTTGCCCATCCAGCGGCAGTAATACCATTCTGTAGAAAAAGTAAATATATTAATTTTTTTGCAATGATTTTAGGAAGTATGGCTCCTGACTTTGAATATTTTTTACGAGGCCAACCAATAGGGAAAATAGGGCATACCTTCACAGGTTTTTTTCTATTAAATCTCCCTTTAGTAGTAATGATCTACTTTATTTATCATCAAATTATTCGTTTGAATGTAGTCCACCATTTACCGAACTATCTACAGGTTACATCTAGCTACAAAGTGGAGGGAAGTAAAAAATGGAAGACAGTCGTTTTTTGTTACTCAGCGTTATTTGGAATGTTAACTCATGTAGTATGGGATTCTTTTACACATAAACATGGATTTATGGTAGTGAATTTCTCGATTCTTACCAACACTTTTAATGTGAATGGCTATCAAATACCCGTTTATAAATTTTTGCAACACGGCAGTACACTATTGGGGATTTCGCTAATTATCGGCTATATGTATTACAGAGCATCACTAAATAAGAATAAAGCTACTCCGAAAATTGGCGCTAAAAAGAAACTCTATTTCTGGGCTTTATTATTTATTTTAACGCTACTATATGTATGTCTCTGGTGTTTGATTGATAGGGTATCGATTAGTAGCTATGGAATAATGGTTGTCCGTATCATAGATTCACTTTTTGGAAGTTTACTAACCATTTCTTTAGTTATAACATATCATCAAAACAAATCAGATTATCGTAATAAAAATGTGTAATAGGTACTTTTTTATTCGGCATTGACTGCCATAGAATATCAATTGATGGAGACTAATAATCAATAGGGGACGATGAAGGCTCCAAAAATAAGCTTTGGATATAAGGTGATGTCCAAAGCTCGTTCATAAAATTATAATGTTTTCACTTGCTCAATTTTTAATCCGAAAATTTGAGGCGGTTCAATCTTGTTCATTTGTAAATATGAAGATATTTGCCCACGATGATGGATTTCATGTTCGGGAATCGACATAAGTATTCTCCAAGCACTTACTTCATGACCATGAAGGATTAAAACCTTTTTTGAGAACAAATCGTTGCCAATTTTCAATAGACCCTCTGTTAATTTAACTTGGCATGACTCTAAATAATTTGAAATATCCTCAAGAGAAGCCCCTTTACTTATATCATGTCCTGCGTACGTCCACGAGCCGTGTTCAAATATTCCGAGGAACATCAAACGAGATGATGCAATATGTCGCAATAAATCACCAATAGAAAACTTATCTTCAGAAGGCTTCCAATCTAAAAGTTCATCAGGTATTGCCTTCATATATTGCATCGTTCGTTTATGAACACCATCTAAATATTTTACATATTCCCCTATGTCATGAATCATGTCTTCACTCTCCAATTTTTTTTCTGAAGTTCATTACTTATATTCTTAATTTTTCGGAATTACCCTCTTAGAAATTTAAATAATAGGAAGAGTTAATGTAAATGTTGTTCCTACATTTTGCTTGCTTTTAAATGAAATACAACCATTATGGGCTTCCATAATATGCTTACAAATAGACAATCCGAGACCTGCTCCTTCATTTTTCACAGCAGTCTTACCTGTAGCTTGAATACCTCTGAAATAGCGTTCAAAAATAAAAGGCATATCCTCAGGAAGCATTCCATTACCAGTATCTATGACATTAATGTATAGTATTTGGTTTTCAATATTAATAGAAACGGTTATTGAATCTCCTTTAGTAGTATGCTTTAGTGCATTCGTAATAAGGTTTGAAAGTACTTGCTCTAGTCGATGCTCATCTACTTGAATAAGGACATTAGGAATATATTCTGGCTCGATAAAATGAATGCCGGTCGTTTGGACATAATGCCGAATTGGATGCAAAATATTCGTAAAGACATTTTTGCTATATTGCTCTGTTAAGTTAACTGGAATATGTCCAAGCTCCTTCAAAGTGTGAATAAATAAATCATCAATTAATCTGGACATTTTTTCAGTATTTGTTTGCATGATTTGGATATACGACATAAGCGAATCCATGTCAGGACATATTCCCTCTGAAATAGCATCTAAATAAGCTTTTATTGTTGTTAGAGGAGTTCTTACTTCATGCGAAATACTAGAAATAAGCTTTTTTTGATTTTGTTCTTGTTCATCGCGTTGAATAGTAAGGTTTTTTATTTCCAGGCGCATTTGATCAAACACAGCATATAATTCACCGATTTCATCTGCCTGAGAATATACAGTATCCTGTTCATAATTACCTTTGACAATTTCTTCGGTATTTTTTTTCAAATGATTTAAGGGGAGTAAAATCTCCTTGTTAGACTTCCGTACAATGTACATGGACAGTCCTATAATGCAAAAACAAAATAAACCACATATGAGTAAAAGTATAAAATTGCTAGGACTAGGCTGTTTTATGGGGAAGAGTACATCTCTATCAATAGTAAAAATAGCGTTACCTAGTTGTTCATTCGTCCCACTTATTATAGGAAAAGCGATTTTAATGATCTCAGGTTGTTGTTGAGACGTAAATAAATCATAATGTAAATCCTCTTTTAAATTGATAAACTGTGATAGGTCTGCTTCGATAGAATTAAAAATAACTTTCCCATCTAATTGGACAACTGAAATATCTATTCCTGCGCTATTGCTCATTTCTTGGAGGGAATTGCGTAAATTTAAATTCTGTTCGAGACTTGTAAAATGATCTTCTATGTACAATAAATGTTCATTTACTTTTAAACGAATTTGATTGATCACATATTCATTTTGTGGTTCTTCATCGCGATGAAAATTTGTGAAAAATAATGTAAGGATACAAATAAACAACAGTAAAACACAGATTAGTATCGACCTTAACCATTGCTTCATCCAAATTTTTAAGTACATTGTGCTCTCCTAGGAATAGTTTTGAGTAGTGAATTTATAGCCAACCCCCCAAACAGTTTGAATATATACAGGACAAGATGGATCGTTTTCAACTTTTTCGCGTAAACGTCTAATGTAAACGGTTATCGTATTTTCATCCCCATATGTGTCATAGCCCCAAACAGCATCGAGTAATTGATTTTTAGAGAAAACCTGATTACGATTCTTCATTAGAAAAAATAGGAGATCAAATTCTTTCGCTGATAGAGAAATGTGCTTTTTATTAAGTGAAAAAGTATACTCATTTTTATTAATTTCCATATGATCGATTTGAATCATATCCATCTGGCTCACATTGTTCTGCAGCCATCTATCCTGTTTTCGTAAATGTGCATTTATTCTTGCCACAAGCTCACTTAAAGAAAAGGGCTTCGTCATATAATCATCTGCACCGAATCCCAAGCCAAGAACTTTATCAGTGTCACTGCTACGGGCACTTAAAATTAGTATAGCAACATTACTATTTTCACGAATTTGACGACATAATTCGATACCATCGCAATCCGGGAGAGAAAGATCAAGAATAATAAAGTCAGGATAGATTTCCTTCATATATTGGATTGCCTCATGACCAGTTTTAACGATATGAGGATCGAAATGGTTGACGCTTAAGTAGTCTTTAATAATATTTGCAATAGCACTTTCATCTTCAATAATTAACACCTTGGCTTTTTTTACCATAAAAACGCTCCTTCTTTAGAAATTTATCTCCTTTTTCGATTCGATAGGAGGAAAAATAACAGGACGACTAAGGATGAGTAAACGAAAATCCAAACAAATCGCCAATAAAAAATGTTCGGAATTGTAGCTATTGAATCTTCCGAACCCATCATTTCCAATGAAAGACGGACAGGTGGAAGCAGCCAAATTAGTCCCTTGATCTGAAGAATTGTCTCTTTTAAAGTTGCGATAACAACAGAGACAATTAAGATGCCAAGTATACCCCACCAAGTATTTTGCTTGTTTTTGACAAGTTCTCTAGTAAAAATAGCTGAAAGTGCAATAGCTAGTACAGATAAACTAAAATGAGAGAGGAATCCTAGTAATTGATGTATAAATCTTGGTTTTTCTCCAAAGGCGCCAATTAGGGTTGGATAGATTACTGATATGCAACTTAAGAATAAACCAATTAGTACACAGATCATAAAAATTCCTAAATTGTATTGTGTTCGACTTTTTGCATGTAGTGTTGTAATTACTTTTTGCCCTTCATCTTCTGCGTGAAATAGTGTAACCGTAAACCATCCCATTAGAAAAAAGAGAATGATAGCTGTAAACGAATAGCTATCTAATATTGGATTCGGTATAAAAGTATAGTTAACAACAAGACATAAAACGAAAATTGAAAAAGGTGGAACATATTTATAGGTCCTTAAATAATTGATAAATTGATAGCGCAATAAACTAGTCATGGCAGCGTCTATTCCTCCTTAAAAATGGGTATAAAATTGTTCCTCCTTCTGATTGATTGGGGATAATTGTTTAATAGAGGATTTTTTCTGTAGTAGATCCAATAAAACTTGATCTGTATCTTCCGTCTTAATAACGGCAATTACCTTATGACAACCATTATTTAAAAGGGATTGTTGTTGAATTTCAAGAAGAGGTAATAGGTTATCTAATAATTTCATGCTTGAAATTTCAAACATTAATTTATTTTTCGGTAAATCATTGTTATTTAATGAATTAGCTTGCAGGATTTTATTATTGTGAATAACAAGTACTGTATCAACAAGATGTTGCAGTAATTTTGTTTCGTGACATGTTAAAACGATGCTTAACCCTTTGTCCTTTAAAACAGAGAGAGTTTCTTCTAAATCCCTTTGGGCCTTAGGATCGAGTCCTGATAATGGTTCATCTAAGATTAGCAGATCTGTGTCTTCAAGCATTGCCTGCATAATCATAACCTTTTGCTTCATACCCTTAGAAAAGTTAACAATCTGAATGTTCCGAGCTTCCTCTAAATGAAATAATTCAAGTAAATTATTTATTTTTTGCTGTAGTTGTTTTTTTGCCATACCTCGAATACTGCCCATATGATAAAGATATTCTTCAGGTGTAAATAAAATATGTGAAGGGGTCACTTCTGGCACATAGCCGATTTTTAAAGATTGTCGATGTTTTACAATAGAACCACTGTCAGCATCGACTAATTCCACAATAATTTTAAGAAGGGTACTCTTACCTGATCCATTCTTTCCTACTAGAGCGATAATTTGATTAGCACAAATAGAAAATGTAGCGTTCTCTATAATTTTCTTATCTCTATACTGTTTAGAAATGTTCTGTATTTCCATAATCGTATTCATCTTGACACACCTTTATTTTTAGGTTTTTTATTGTAAGTCATTTAAGTTTCTATAAATTACGATGCAAAACATTTAACCATTAACTGTAAATTTAGTATAGATGAATATTAGTTCCTTTGCTAATAGAAAGTTGGTGTGATTTTCTATTTTTTTAGGATAACCATCTAAAGTTGTAGATGACATTTGTTAAACGCATGTCTTGAGGATAAGTTGATTGGAGTGGAGGCTGGGCGACTCCTTGGGGATTAGCAATATAGGAACGAAGGCTAAAACCATCACGTCCTGTGATAACGCCTTCGTGACCAACATCCTGTTGCCCCAAGCGGCTCATCGGACGCCCCCAAGAAGCTTTGCTCTGTGCGAAAGCGTAGTGCTAACGTAGCGGCAGCAACAAAGCGCCCAGCCGGAACGGAAATCAACCCCACATTATGGTGATGGTCCTAATTTAAAATGAAAAGATTCTGCCCAATTTTTGAGCAGAATCTTTTGATTATAATGATCGATATTTTTTTAGACTTACAATATTTAATGTAATAAATACTAAAGCGAAGCAAGCAAGAACCGTTAAGTCGGCTAGAATTTCACTAAAGGAATATCCCTTATACATTACCCCGTTCAACGCGTCAGCGGCATAGTATAGTGGCATAATACGACCAATATTTTGCAGCCACTCCACCATATTATCAAGTGGGAAAATACCTGAAAAGAAGATTTGCGGTACAATGACTAGCGGGATAAATTGCATCATTTGAAATTCTGAAGCGGCAAAACTTGATAAAAGAGCTCCTAAAGATAATGAAACAAGTGCAACGATAATATTGATTAGTAGCACAAGCCAGATGGAGCCGACATGTACGATATCAAGGACATAAACCCCGAATAGAACAAT
The DNA here is from genome assembly GCF_001183605.1 of Lysinibacillus xylanilyticus. GTDB lineage: Bacteria > Bacillota > Bacilli > Bacillales_A > Planococcaceae > Lysinibacillus > Lysinibacillus xylanilyticus. The sequence continues at coordinate 1,000,667 of NZ_LFXJ01000010.1, forward strand.
AATAGTCGTTTGAATAAATGCAAACAATCCATAACCAATCATATAACCAGCAACAATTTCAGAACGTTTAATCGGTGTCGCTAGTAAGCGTTCCAAAGTCCCTGAAGTTCGTTCTTTTAACAACGCTATACCTGTAATTAAAAATACGAAAAAGAACACAAAGAAGCCTGTCAGCATCGGGCTAAAAATATCAAAAATAGCGGTATTTTCATCGCCATATACATAATCAGTCGTCAACTTCATCATTGCTGATTGTTCAGGCTGTAAAACCTGAGAAAGCTTCATCTTTAAAGCCTTTGCTGTCGACGGATCATCATTTAATAATGTGAGCTTCAATTGTGTTTCATGAAAAGCTAACCAGCCATCATATTTTTCATCTTTTAAACTGGCAATAGAAAAATCATTTTTTTCGATAACATCAAAATCCGCCTCTTCAAGCTTTTCAATTATTGATGCAGGACCATTTGATACGACTAGTGTCATTTCAGGTTCGTTACTATTAAAAACAAAATACATTAACGATAGCACAAGAAGGGGGGCAAAAAATAATAAGGCGAGTGTACGTTTATCTCGTATCATTTGCTGCATAATTCTTGTAACAATTGCGCCGATTCTCATAGTGCTTCACCTCCAGCCTTTAAAAACACTTCATCAAAGTCTTTAGCCTGATAATGAGCTTTCAAATCATGTGGTGTTCCGTGCGCGATAATATGACCATTGCGTAGCATAGCTAACTGATCACAGCGCTCTGCTTCATCCATTGCATGTGTCGTTACTAAAATTGTTTTATGCTCATCGTTTTTTAAACGAATTAACTCCTGCCAAATTTCCTTTTTCAATACTGGATCAATACCCACAGTTGGCTCATCTAAAATCAACAACTTTGGATTTTGGATAAGGGCAATTGCAAGGGATAATCTCCGTTTCATCCCTCCAGAATAATTCAACACCTTAATATTTAAATCATCCGTTAAATGAACAAGGCTTGCAGCATAATTGACACGCTCATCACGTTCTTTTTTTGATAATCGATAAAGCTTTGCAAAAAAATGAAGGTTCTCTTCACCAGTTAAATCCAAATACAGTGCATCCGATTGTGCCATATAACCGATATCCGTCAGTAATTGCTTATGGGGGACTGTATGATTTAACACTTGAATACTACCATTATCAGGCTTGATCATTCCCATAATCATTTTAATTAAAGTCGTTTTCCCACAGCCTGAAGGACCAAGTAAGCCAATAAGCTGTCCCTTAGGAATTTCTAAGGAAAGCGGGGCAATTACTTGTTTTTGGTGAAACTTTTTTTCTATGGAGTTTAATGAAATTGCATTGTTTCCCATATATCCATCTCTCCTTTACTAAACACAGTGTTGATACCTGAAATTTTAAGGCAGTGTATTCGGAATTACAATAAACAGATAACTAAAAAGTGTTAAGTGATTTTTGTTTTTCGCATTTGGAGCTAGGTGAAATCAGACTGCCTAGGTCAAAAAGACTTACTAATACCCCGAAATTCATTGTAAATAGTAAAATGTTAACAAAAATTTTATAAATAACCATTTTCTAAATTAGATTGATGAAAAAAATAATGAGGAATACCGATAAATAAGGTAATACTGTAATTACAATCACTATTTGACCTTGTTGAGATCATTGAGGTAACCATATAACTTCTTTCAGCACCTTCTGAATGAAGTTAAAGCCTCCGGCGGATGTCACGGAATCGGAAAAGTGTTCACATAAGATTTTAGCCTAAAGTCATCGCATCCATGCGATAACGGCTAACTGACCTGCATCGGTAATAACGCAACGTCCTGTGGCATTACCGAAATGACCGACATCGTGTCGGCCCTCGTGCAGCCCTAAGCACAAATCCAAATCCAAATCCAGACACAAATATACCGATGTATAATTGATCAACATCGATAAATACTAATCGGAATAAAATGATAATACAAAGGGGGGGGCCAAATGTCTATTCACGATATTATGAATTTTGAAACAAAACGAGCTATAAAAAATGCATTACTTATACAGATAGAGGAAGTAGGTTTTGATAGAGTAACAGTAAAAAAACTAGCTACTACTGCAAACATAAATCGAGGAACTTTTTATTTACATTATAAGGATAAATTTGAAGTGATGGAGGATTTGCAGCAGGAATTATTAAATGAACTAGAAAGTTATGTAAAAAACGTTCAACCACTTGAAGCCTTTCACACGGTAAAAATAGGTCAACTTTATCAGCCATTTATAGCAGTGTTTAAATATATTAAAGAGCATGCAACAGCCTTTCGAGTTATTTTAGGGGAGCAGGGGAGCCCCGCCTTTAGTAAGAGGATGAAGAAAGTTTTTAGTAATCATATATTGGACAGAATCTCTGTTATTCGAGAAGAAGGACTTGACCCAGAGTTTCAACAATATTTTGAAGCTTTTTTAACATCCGCGATTTTAGGTGTTATACAAGAATGGCTAAACAATGGAGATGAGGATTTAAACGTAGAGGAGTTAGCAATGATTCATTTTCGGTTATTGCGCTTCATTGGTGAATTGGCATCTTTGCAGCAATAAGTTTTTATTAAGAATCTGCCTACTACAAGAAAGCAAGCAGATTCTGACAGTTAGCATTATAAATACAAATCACGTTTAACAAAAACACGAATAGCCAGCATGTAGCAAAACATCCCGATTAAAAATAATGCCCCTAGCATCCAAATAGACGAACTATCTTGAGTCATTAATTTTTCAGGTGAAAACAATGAGTAGATGGTGAAGTATTGTAGCTTTCCTAAAGCACCACCCATATTACTAAGCGCCTGAATTAAATAAAATAGAATAGGAATTCCTGTACTATACGCATAAGAGGTTCTTAAATCCTTACTACTGCAGGATATAAAAAAGCAGTAGCCACTAATGGCAAAGTGTAAGAAAAAAAGACCGATATTTAATGTTAAAAAAGCACTTAGATCCAATTCGTTCGGAAATAGAATTTTTGAAAATAAGATTGCAACCAAAGTTGTAATTGAGAGCAATATAAAGATGCTAGCGACTAAAAAAAATGCTTGCGTAAAAACAATTTTAAAACGTGTATTTGGTGTCGCGATTAGGTATGCCATGGAGCCATTATCGATATAGCCCATAATTAGTTTATTTGCCGACATAATGATGAAAACTAACGGCAGAATGAGTAATAAAAATCCATACAAATAGGTTGATAGAAATTCAATTAACGTATTACCTATGTTACTCATACCAAATGCTGACATTAATTCAGGCATTGTTTCGGTAAGCTTGTTAAGAGTATTGCTCATCTCAGGGTTATACATATAGACAATACTAATGATATAGAGCATTAATACAGCGAGAATAATACTAAAAAGTTTAACGGTAGCTAGCACCTCATGTTTTAGTAAAGTAAAGTTCATGATTCTTTACCTCCACTTTCGTAGTAATGCATGAATATATCTTCAAGTGATTGTGAAATGATATCGAGGTCATTTATTTTATAGTCTGCTAATGTATGAAGCAATGTTTGGACATTACCCTGAACTTTTATAATTGCTTGCGTTGGCCCAATTTGTTTAATTTTAAGTTGCTCTCCTAAGAAACGAGACAGTTCTTGCTCGCTTTGAAATTCTATTAAAAACTTTTTAGACTTTTGTTTTTTTAAGTCAGCAATTGTTTCAGTCGCTACAATTTTCCCTGCATTAAGTATCGCTACACGGTCACAAGTTTTTTCAATTTCCTCAATAATATGAGAGGACATGAATATTGTTGTTCCTTTTTCTTTTTCAGCTAAAATAAAATCGATAAACTTTGTTTGGATAAGGGGATCTAAGCCACTTGTCGGTTCATCTAGAATGACTATCTCAGGGTTATGCATAAATGTGCAAATGAGACCAAGTTTTTGCTTCATACCCTTTGACATTTTCTTAATAAGTCCAGTGGCATTTAGTTCAAAGAATTGCATGAGTTCATTAGCTCTTGTTAAATCATTTAACTCTCGCATTTGGGCAATAAATTTGATAAATTGTTGTCCGGTCATTTTATCGATAAATGCAATTTCCCCCGGTAAATATCCTACGAATTTTTGAATTTCAGCCGTAGATCGGCGACAATCTAATCCTTTTATGAAACACTGTCCTTCTGTGGGCTGTAAGAAGCCCATCAAATGCCGTATTGTAGTAGATTTACCTGCACCATTTGGACCTAAAAATCCGAACACTTCACCTTTCTCAATTTGTAAGGCCACATTCTGTACACTATAAAAATCGCCGAACTTTTTAGTTAAATTATTGACCTCGATTATTGCCATACATTTCACTCCTTCGACTGTTCTTTAAAATGATTATAAGACTAATTTTCAAAAAATAAATTACTATAAAATGAAACTTTAATCATTGGAGTACTACATCTTTCACTAATTATTAGTCTTCACTAATCGAGCTTTGTGCGATAAAAAAAGAACATGAATGGCTTCTTTAAAAAGACTCCTTCATGTTCTGCGCTCAGTGATTATAATTTTCCCTGTAAAATTAATTTGAAGATATTTATTCTCCATAATAATTAATAAGTGCTACTTCTAAACGTTCTTCTAGATGCTTCGAAATATAACTCAACACAAATTGCTCCTTTTCCATCTCAATATGAGAGGAGCGAAACATTTTGTTGAAAAAGCCTGCCTTATTTTCCGTAGAAAATTGCTGTAAAGCTTCTGTCCGTAATGTCGACACAATTTCATTTTCGATTTGACGCTCACGAAGTTTTTGAACGATATCCTTAACGTTACGCTCTTGCAGTTCTAAAATTTGTTTTTGTAGATTTTCATTTTCTTGTTTAAGTTCAGCAGTTTCTTTTTGAAGTTCTTCAACTTGAAGATCCGATTCCGAGGATACTAATTGAATTTTTTGTGCGAGAAAGTCTTGATTTAACGTTACTTGTAATGCTCCATGCTCTTCGCTTGGGAAAATATTGAAAAGCCCCGTTTGTATCATTTGCTGAAGAACATTTCCGAGAACGTCAACTTTATTCGCTAAATCATCAGTGCCCATAGTTGTTGCAGTTATTTGATGATTGATGAATTGACCGTTGTCATCAATTCCAAGCAAAAGTTTTAAGCCTCTAACGCGGTGTTCATCTTTTAACAGTAAAATCATGCGAAGTCTTAAGATGGCAGGAAGATTTAAACGAATATTGGTGTTTGGGCTATTCGAAGCATTATCAAAAATATACTGTTCGAATGGTTTAATGTAATAACGAAGCATCGCATCCGTAATTTCAAACCAACCTGCGACTTCTGCAATGGAATAATGATTCGATTCTTCAATATACGCTAAATAGTCGTCATTATACAGTATTTCTTCTAAAGGCGTATTTTGTATTACGACAAACAATGGGTCATGTTGCACAATTTCGAGTACCGTTTCTTTTGCATCATTTAGTTTAAGCATCCTTTCACACCCCACTTTATTTTTCCGTATAACTCTATATAGGTTTCTATTCTACTAGAAGCAATTGTATGACTATTTTGAGTAGGAAATTATCAATAGAATCAATGACTTGTAAACCTTTTCTGACTCTTAAGAAAAATTTAAGAAATCCCCTCGCAATTCTTTAAGAAATGCTCTTTATAGTAAAAGCAACTAATAATTACTAATGATCGGGGAGAAAATTTATGTTAACGTTCCTTACTGAATTTATAAAACATCCAAAAACTATAGGTGCGATTTCACCTAGTTCAAAAAAATTAGCAAAAAAAATGGTCGAAACAATTTGTTTTGAAAATGCCCAATGCATTGTTGAACTAGGTCCAGGTACTGGTTCATTTACAAAAGAACTAATGAAAAGAAAAGAGCGGTCAACAAAGTTAATTCTTATTGAAAATAATGAGATTTTTTATGGAAAGCTACGTGAACAATTTGAGCATGAGCCGAGTATAATCGTAATACATGGATCAGCTGAGGATTTATGCAAATATATGTCAGCATTAAATATCGAAAAAATTGACTATGTCATATCTGGGTTACCTTTTACATCATTGAATCCTGCCGTTTCCTCACGTATTTTACGGAATGTAAAGGAGTGCTTAGAAGACGGAAAATTTATTACATTCCAATATTCACTTGTTAGGAAATCCTTTATCCAAAACTATTTTGAGGATATTACACATGAAAAAGTATGGATTAACTTTCCACCTGCCTATGTGCTGAGCTGCAAACTTGGAAATGTGAGGGCTATTTAATGGGATTACAGGATCTTGTATCATATATTGAGCAATATGGTTATTTTGCTTTATTTTTCAGCTTATGGTTAGGAATCGTGGGTATGCCCCTACCTGATGAGATGATCGTTATGAGCGGCGGCTTTATGTCTTCGTTAGATAAAATGAGTGTGTTAAAAGCTTTTGTAATAACCTATCTAGGTGCAGTTTCAGGACTTTCCTTAGGATTTATCCTTGGTAAAGTGTTTGGTCATAAAATACTTGATAAATTGGTGAAAAAGAAAAAGGCTAAATATTTATTAAAGTCAAAAGAGCTAATAGATAAATATGGACATTTTGCTTTAGTTATAAGCTATTTCATACCAATTGTGAGACATATACTTCCATACTTAGTAGGTATGAACAACATGCCGTTTAAAAAATACGCTTTGTATTACTACACAGCAGGTTTTGTTTGGACATTGATTTACTTTACACTTGGTTTGTTCTTTGGAAAACACATTGAGCATATTTCCATAATAGCAACAAAATACGGTATATATTTTGGAGCTTTCGTCGTTATTGTAGGGTGTTTTTATTATTTTTATAAACGAAAATTAAAGTCGGTAATGTAGAGTGTTTTTATTATTTTTATATACGAAAAATAATAAAATAGTTAAAATTAGGGAGTGTATTAAGGTTGATTGGAGTGGAGACTGGGCTACTCCTCGGGAATCAGCGTCACAGCTAAGACCCTAGAGTGAGCAAGTAGAGGAACGAAGGTTAAGAACATCATGTTCTGTGATAACGCCTTCGTGACCAACATCCTGTTGCGGCCGATATGCTTTCGCACAAAAAAATGTTTGCATAAAGCCTGTCACGGAATCGGAAAGGAGTTCTTTGAGATATCACAAAGCCGATTCCGGACGCAATTACGTCGAAGCATAATTGATTATATTTTGAAATTGGTGGGATTAGATGAGTAAAGAAACAATACTTATTGTTGATGATGAAAAAGAGATTAGAAATCTTATTGCTATTTATTTAAAAAATGAAGGCTATGATGTTCTAGAAGCAAGTGATGGAGAGGAAGGTTTAAGTCTTTTAAAGAAACATAAAGTACATTTAATTGTTCTAGATATTATGATGCCGAATGTGGATGGTATTGAAATGTGTATGAAGGTACGAGAAATAGCCGAGATGCCAATTATTATGCTGTCAGCAAAGTCTCAGGATATGGATAAAATCGTTGGATTAACTTTAGGGGCTGATGATTATGTAACTAAGCCATTTAATCCTTTAGAGCTAATTGCGCGCATAAAATCTCAGCTGCGTAGATATATCAAAATGAATCGACTTGATGATATGAACGAAAGTGGGATAGAGATTGGTGATATGCGAATCAATACCGACACACATGAAGTAATCGTCAATAATGAAAAAGTGAAGCTTACGCCAAGAGAGTTTTCAATTCTTGATTTACTTGCAAGAAATCAAGGCATTGTGATGAGCGCGGAGCAAATTTATGAAAAGGTTTGGAAAGAAGAGGCTATACAATCTGAAAATACGGTAATGGTACATATACGAAAAATTCGAGAAAGAATTGAGACAAATCCAAGAAATCCTCAATATATTAAAACAGTATGGGGAGTAGGTTATAAAATTGAGAAAGATCATTAAGCCATTCCAATACATACTAAGCAAACTTAAAATTCTTATAGTGAATGCCATTACAAAAGTTCGGCAAAGTATCAGAATTCAACTTTTAACAACTTTTATTCTTTGCGCATTTCTCGGTTTACTTGTGGCACGAGCTACTGTGCCATTTTTGGGAAATATCAATATAACACCTACCATTGACTATAGTGCAGGTATGGAGCAAATAAATTTTCAAGCGCAGCGTTCAGCAGATTTGGCTGTTAGTGAAAATAGTATTGATGCTTTACAGCAAATGATTGAAGATGAAAATGTAAAGATGGAAATGAAACAGAGTGCGTTGAAAGTGTTAGTTACTGATGAACGCGGGAAGGTTTTGTATAAAACAAAACAAGCGGAAGAGGAACAAATTGATTTGCATAATAAGATTCGGCATGTAATGGATTTTGCAATCAACAACCCATTCTATAAATATGATATACCGCAAGTCGAGGATTCGCGGGAAGAATTTATTGCCTTTTATCCATTAACAATAGAAGATGAAGATTTATATCTATTTGTCAGTGGAATTCCAAAAGGTGTTGTCATTACAAAAACAGCAGATGGGCCAATTCCTGCATTAATTGGAATTGCTTTTTTTACCTTTTCATTCTTCTACATAACAAAACGAAAAATGAAACAAATAGAGGCGTTGGCGAAGGGGGTAAAGGAAATCGCAAAAGGAGATTTAAGCTATCGAATTGAGAAAAAGGGAATAGATGAAATAGCTTTATTAACAGAGAATGTTAATCATATGGCCGAAGCAATCATGACAAATATAGAGATGGAACGAAGGATTGAAAAACAAAAAAATGAATTAATTACTAATGTCTCGCATGACCTACGAACACCACTTACTTCGATTATGGGGTATTTACGATTGTTAAGAGATGAGAGATACGACACGAAAGAGCAATATGATGAGTATTTAAAGATTGCTTTCTCAAAATCCGAACAGTTAAAAAACCTAATTGATGATTTATTTGACTATACGAAGCTAACGAATGAAAGTATTATCCTTGGGCAACAAGAGGTATGTATCAATGAACTTCTTGATCAGTTAATCGAAGAGTTGATTCCTCAAGCGGAGGAAAACCATCGTACATTCAATAAAAATTTCTCGGAGGAGCGGATCTTTGCTACAGTAGATTCTGAAAAAATTGTCAGGGTTTTTGATAATTTATTAATGAATGCAATTAAATATAGTACAGGTGATGGCGAGATTTTTGTTTCTCTTGAAAGAAAAGAAGGTAATGTTCAAATCTGTGTCGCAAATGAAAGTAATGAATTTACATCTGAAGAGCTAATGAGCCTATTTGATCGTTTTTATAAAAAAGATCAATCTAGAACAACTGTAGCGGAAGGTTCAGGACTTGGACTTGCTATTGCTAAAAGCATTGTAGAACTACATGGTGGCAAAATTGACGCAAAGTATACGGAAGGAATGTTGCAGTTTAACATCGAACTGCCAGTTACAGCTTAACTTCTTCCAGCGGGTGCCAAACATCTGTACCTGTCGCTACGCTTTCGGTACAAAAAACATTCGCTGAAATGGAGGAACTCAGTCTAAGAACGCCACGTCCTGTGGCAATTTATCTGTGCGAAAGCGAAGCGACAGCAACAGGTTTTCTTTCTGTGCGAAAGCAAAGCGACAGCAACAACACACGACTGAGTGACCAACTTCGTGCTGCTGACGCTGCGTTAGCACTACGCTTTCGCGCAAAAAACATCTGTTGGCCTAAAGCCTCCGGACGCAATTATACCGAGGCAGATTGACTATATATAGAAAGGTAGCATTTAAAAGAGCAATGCTACCTTTCTTCATGGGTGAATTAGTTGCTCAATAGTGAGAATATGATTAGCTTTAGTGTGGGGGAGTATCTTTTGTAAGTGCATAAAAATATTCTTGTCCTTAATAATAATTTGAATTTCTGTATAGCTATATTGTTTTTGGACTTCCTGAACATATTCTGTAATTTTCAATATATGATGTGGGTCTTTCATTTCTACTTCTACAAAAAAGGGCAGCGTTAATTGATGTAAACTTAAGCAACCGCGACGAATCCAAATCGCTTCATTGACGTAATAACGGATAGGTAATTGACGATTACTTGCGATAAATAAATCCATTTATTTCTCCTTCTTTATATCTTGATGTTAATAGTGATGGATAGAACCCGCCTCCAATTGTGGATAGAACCATGAAAATAATGGATAGCTCCGCCAAAGTGATGGATAGGACTCTCCAAGAGTGGATAGCCCGCCAAAATGATGGATAGGACTCTCCAAGTGTGGATAGCCGCGCCCAAATGATGGATATAACCTCAAAATCATGGATAGAATCCTCAAAAAGATGGATAGAACCCCCAAAATGATGGATAGAACCCCCAAAAAGATGGATAGATCCGCCAAAAAGATGGATAAGACTCTCCAAGAGTGGATAGCCGCGCCCGAATGATGGATAGAACCTCAAAAAGATGGATAGAACCCTCAAAGTGATGGATAGTCCCGCCCAAAAGATGGATAGGACTCTCAAAAAGATGGATATAACCTCAAAATCATGGATAGAATCCTCAAAAAGATGGATAGAACCCCCAAAATGATGGATAGCTCCGCCAAAAAGATGGATAGGACTCTCAAAAAGATGGATAGAACCCTAAATGATAGATAGAACCCTCCAAGTGTGGATAGCCCCACCAAAAAGATGGATAGAACCCTCAAAAGGATGGATAGCCCCACCAAAAAGATNCTCCGCCAAAAAGATGGATAGGACTCTCAAAAAGATGGATAGAACCCTAAATGATAGATAGAACCCTCCAAGTGTGGATAGCCCCACCAAAAAGAGGGATAGAATCCTCAAAAAGATAGATAGAACCCCCAAAAAGATGGATAGAACCCTCCAAGTGTGGATAGCCCCACCAAAAAGAGGGATAGAATCCTCAAAAAGATAGATAGAACCCCCAAAAAGATGGATAGAACCCTCCAAGTGTGGATAGCCCCACCAAAAAGAGGGATAGAATCCTCAAAAAGATAGATAGAACCCCCAAAAAGATGGATAGAACCCTCCAAGTGTGGATAGCCCCACCAAAAAGAGGGATAGAACCCTCAAAAGGATGGATAGCCCCACCAAAAAGATGGATAGAATCCTCAAAAAGATGGATAGAACCCCCAAAAAGATGGATAGAACCCTCCAAGTGTGGATAGCCCCACCAAAAAGATGGATAGAACTCTCCAAGAGTGGAGAGCCTCGCCTCAAATCGACGGATATTTGTACGCATCGATCGTCTCTAGAAAATATTTTAGCGCAGGTGACTGTACTTCGTCATTGCGATAAATAAACCAAGTTGGGATTTGAGCCTGCTTTGTTGCTAGTATGTGCAGCGACAGTGACTGAGTATCCATATATTTTTGAGCGATTGCACGTGGCAGTAGTGTTACACCTAGCCCTGCAGCAACGCAGCCAATGATTCCATCGAGTGTGCCAAATTCCATACGCTTTTGAGGTTGCACACCGTCTTCACGCAACCAATGCTCCCAAATAGCTCTATATGAGCAACCATGAGGAAAAGTAATAAATGTGCTGTTCTCTAAATCACGTTGGCTATCAATTCGTTTATGTTTGCTAGATGTGATGACAACAAGCTCCTCATAAACAAACTCCTTCGCAAGGATATTTTCTTTATAAACGGGTCCATTTACAAACGCACCATCTAATTCATAGTTTTCTAGCCGTTCGATATTTTGTTGAGATGGACTTGTCAATATAGTGATTTCCACCTGATCATAGGCTTTATGGAAAGTAGTTAAGAGGGTAGGTAAGTGTAGTGCCGCAGTTGTTTCCATTGAACCAATTCGTAAAAGTCCTCTATTTTCCTCTGTATCCTGAAGTATTTCAAAGGATTTTTCATAGAGATGTAGCATTTTTAATACCATTTCATAAAACTGTTCTCCCTTTGGTGTCAATCGGATACCTCGATGTCCTCGATAAAAAAAAGTTGTTTGATACATGGCCTCAAGATTTTGTATTTTCATAGAGATGTTAGATTGGGTGTAATTAAGCTCTGCAGCAGCTTTAGAGAAGCTACCTGTTTGTACGACTGTCCGAAAAATTAAGAGATCATTAATATTCATATGTTCCCTCCAGCCATCAATTTATTTGATATCTATTATAAAGGATTAGTGCTATTTGTGATATCTGAATTTTCGTTATAGTGAGAAGGAGGGGAGGTAAAATATGCACAAGCAAACAGTTCAATATTTATTAGGAGGCATTTTTTCACTAGTTATTGCTATGAGTATTGGTCGTTTTTCCTATACGGTTATCTTGCCGTATATGCAAGATACTTTTGCCTTTAGTCATGCTACAGCAGGTTTTCTAGCGACAAGTAATTATTTTGGATACTTAGTAGGGGCATTGGTGGCTGGTCGTTTACAAATAGGAGGTAAACGTATTCCTTTTTTACAAATATCACTCGTTATTAGCATATTGACAACGGCTATGATGGGTTTTACTGATGCTGTTATCGCATGGTATGTACTTCGTTTTATTTCTGGGGTTATGAGTGCATCGATCTTTGTAGTTGCTGCTAGCCTTGTACTCGATCAGTTAGCTGGGAATGGAAAAGCGCATTTATCTGGGCTTTTTTATAGCGGGGTAGGTGCAGGAATTGCTCTAAGTGCGGTTATTGTATCACCCATACATGCAATGTTTGATTGGAATGGAACGTGGATTGCTTTGGCGTTGTTTAGTGTCGTATTGCTTGTATTCATCGTATTGTTCATAAAGCCAGTTACTCAACATTCACAACAGAAACTAAGTCAAACAGTAGCGCCACAAAAAGTCCCACCTACGACATGGATGAAGTGGCTAATTTTAGGTTATAGCTTAGAGGGCCTTGGCTATATTGTCACGGGAACATTTATCGTGTCAATCGCAGAAGAATCAACAAGCTTTCATGGTGATGCTACCTTTGTATGGTTTGTTGTCGGGATTGCAGCGATTCCATCCTGCATTGTTTGGTCTACGCTGGCACAGCGATACGGTTACGTGAGAACATTATTGATTTCTATGGTAATTCAAGGGTTAGGAATTGTTTTACCCGCGTTTGCGACTAATACAATGATACTTTATATAAGTGCATTTATTTTTGGAGCAACTTTTATGGGAATTACTACAGTAGCTACAACATTAGCAAGACAAATATTGCCTGTGAACAGTCACAAAATATTAGGTTACCTAACTGCTGGATATGCTTTGGGACAAATGTTAGGTCCTTCACTTGCAGGAGCACTAGCCAATTATACGAATAGCTATCAGTATGCCTTATTTGGCGCAACAGTCGTTGTAGTAATAGGAGCATTATGTCTTATTAGTGGATTAAAATATGAAAAAGTAAAAGTAGGAGAGCTAGCTACGCAAAAAACTTAAGTAAATAGACAAAAAAAGTAAGTAAGTCTAGGAGTGACTTACTTACTTTTGTTTTAGTGGATATCACGTTTTTTGAAGTTCCCACCACGTACCTCTGATACATCAGAAATAACTACGAAGGCACTTTCATCGATATCTTTAATAATCGATACAAGTTTATTTTCTTCCATACGGTTAATGACACAGTTTAATATATCAGTTGGTTCATTGGAGAAACCGCCTCGCCCTTTAGTATATGTAACACCACGACCTAAACGAGCTTGAATAGCATCACCAATTTCATCTGATTTTGCACTGACAACACGAACATCTTTTGATTTTTCTAAACCAACTTGAATAATATCGATAACGTTTTTCGCAATATAGTACGTTAAAGCTGAGTATAATGCGCTTTCTAAGCCAAAAATAAAACTTGCCCCTAAGAAAATAAAGGCATTAATAAATAATATAATATCCCCGACTGAAAATGGAATCTTACGTGATAGTAATACTGCTAAAACCTCAGAACCATCTAAAGCACCACCGTTACGTAAGACAATCCCGATTCCAACACCAAGTAACATACCACCAGATAAAACAATTAATAGTGGATCATTTGGGCCTAAAATTGTTTTAACATCATGCATAAGCACTGTGGAAATAGATAGAGCTGCTATCCCAGCACTACTCATCAATGCAAAAGTTTTACCTACTTGTTTGTAGCCAATCCAAATAAAAGGAATGTTTAATACAAAGAGCAGTACGCCTAAAGGAATATCAAAGAGGTATGCTCCCATAATACTAATACCTGTCACGCCACCATCAATGACATCGTTCGGAATTAATACCGCTTCTAGTCCATATGCTGCGATGATGGCGCCAATTATAATCATGATAAATTTTCGTGTGTTTTCAACTGTCTTTCTTCTTTTCATAAATCTTCTCCATTTCTTTACGTAAAAATATTACTTAAGGTTTTGGAATAATATTTATAGCAATTGTTTTTGTCTCAGTCTCTTTGCTTGAGTCGGCCATATTATAGTATTTAATCATTAAATCGTTTAATTCTTTTTCAAAGCTCATAAATTGATCATTCGTTAATGTCAAATCAATAAATGAAAAAGTTGCTAAATCTGCAAGTCTATCTTCTTCATCAAGTGAATTTAAATAATTTTGATATTGAGATAGTAAAGCTAATTGATAGTTGGAAACATAATTTAATTTTTGTTTGATCGTTAGTTGTGTCCAATCCTCCTGACTAAGTTTTTCTGCTCCTTCATTTAATGCATAAAATTTTTCTGTAACAGAACGTACTTTTCGCTCTTTCACAATTTTTATAATGTCTTCATCCATTAAAATTTGGATGTGACGATACAAAGTAGCCTGAGGTACATCCTTTATGATAGAAATCATCCCCAAAGTGCTTAAGCCTTCTTCTTTATCGTGCATTAGAGCTTGTAAAATTTTCATTCTCACAGGGTGCATTAAAACCTCTGCTTTATTCCGCATAAAAACGATCCTCCTATCAAATGGAATCAAGGGAAGCAATCAAATGTTATCAATATGAGAACATTATCAATAAATATACTATATATTTTTTTTTCAGATGTACAGTAGAAAGGTAATGAAATTTTTTACATATTATGTTATCATTATCGATAATGATAATGAATGGAGGTTTTAGTAATGAAATTACATTATAGTTTTGATGATTTAAGCCAACTGGATTGGGCAAGCATACTTCCGATCATTTTGCCATTTTTATTCGTAGGATTTGTACTAATAATTATTGCTTTATTCGATTTATATCGGCACCGAAATACGCGGGAGAACATACTGCTGTGGACAATTATTATTTTGATCTTTAATTCAATTGGCTCTGTTCTTTACTTCATAATTGGTAGAAAGGATGTAAATAAACGTGCGCTTAGAAATTAAAAATATTACGAAAAAGTTTAAACAAAAAACAGCCGTGAATGATTTTTCTATGGATATTGATGCTAATGAGTGTGTCGGATTAATTGGACCGAATGGGGCAGGAAAATCCACGTTAATTCAAATCATTGCCGACATTCTGAATGCAGACAAAGGGGAAATTCTTCTTGATGGTCAAAAGATTTCATCTATGAAAAATCAAATTGGTTACTTACCTCAGTATCCTAATTTTTTCTCATGGATGACAGCGTTTGAAACACTGTACTTTATGGGAACACTATCTGGCATAGCAAATAATGAATTGCAGAAAGAAATCCCATTGCTTTTAGAAAAGGTGGGCTTAGGGAAAGAAGCACATCTTAATGCCGGGACATTTTCAGGTGGTATGAAGCAACGACTTGGCATCGCACAAGCACTATTGCATAAGCCTGCTTTAATGATCATGGATGAACCGGTATCAGCGCTAGATCCAATAGGGAGAAGAGAAGTGTTAAATCTAATTAAAGAGATAAAAAAAGATACGACAGTTTTATTTTCAACGCATATATTGAGTGATGCGGAAGAAATTTGTGAGCGCTTTGTAATGATTAAAAATGGTCTCAAAATAGAGGATGCTACAAAATCAGAGTTACTTAAGCGCCATCAAGAATCAGCTATCTTTGTAATGATTCGTAAAGCAGATTTTCAGTGGTTAACAATGCTTGAACAATTATCTTATGTGAAGAAAATCGAAAACTGTGGAAATGGCTTCAAAATACACGTTGAAAATTTGGAAACGGATGCTAATCGTCTAATACAACACGGACTGGATTCAAAAGTGATGTTTACTAAATTTGAAGTGGGTATTCAAGACAATCTTGAAGAAATATTTTTGGAATTGGTGGTGTGAGTATATGGATACGTTTATGGCACTTAGCAAAAAAGAAATACATCAAATGGCAAGGGAATATAAAATATTATGGCTCCCAATCGTATTTATTTTACTAGGGCTAACTCAGCCGATTATGATGTATTATTTACCTGTTATTTTACAATCAATGGGTGGAATTGACGGTATAATGATTGATCCTACGATGGCAAAGCCGGAGGGACAGGAGGTACTTGCCACAACATTAAATTCACAGTTTGATCAGCTAGGTATTATTATTCTGGTCGTTGCCACTATGAGCATTATTCAAGGCGAAAAAGCAAATGGCATGATGGCGTTTATCCTAACAAGACCAGTTTCGATATCATCTTATTTAAATAGTAAAATTATTATCCATTATATATTGGCTGTAGTATGTATAGCTCTGGGCTATGCAGTGTCCTATGGCTATTCAGCGTTTTTATTTACTTCTGCTCCTATGACACAAGCTATATGGGCTTTAGCATTTTATTGTGTATGGCTGTTATTTATCATTACGTTTGTTGCATTGATGAGTACATTTTTTAATAGTCCTGCTTTTATAGCACTAATAAGTATCGTTGTCCTATTAATGTGTCGTTTTATTGCTGGAATACATCCATTCATAGACGTTGTGAATCCTGCTAGTAATAGTATGTATGCAACAAATATTCTAATGTCAGGTGATGTGGGATCTTGGTACGGTGTCAATATTGTAGTTACACTGCTGTTAGTTTTATTGATGGTCATTACTATGCAAAGTTTCATTGCGAAAAAGAAATTTTAACTTCTTTCAGAAAAGTGTTTTGGTAGCCGGAGTAAAATAAAATAGAGGGACTCAGGCTAAGAATTTCACATCCTATGAAAACACCTGAGTGACCAACATCATACGCTGCCGCTTCGCTTTTGCTTCAGGGTTCAATCTATGACCGAATCCCCAAGGAGTCGCGCCTCCTCTACCAAATCAACTTATTTCATGATATACGTTTTAACAAATGCCATCCTAACTTTTGGCGATGAACCGTATGAAAGGATACGTATACAATTGAATGTGAAAATAGATCCAATGAGTAAAACTCCTTTGTATCAGCAGTTAATCCAGCAACTACTTTTTGAAATAGCGACAGGGAAATTGCAAAATGGTGACCCATTGCCCTCCATTCGTGATTTAGCAGCTCAAACAAAACTCAATCTTCATACCGTTCATAAAAGCTACAAGGAGCTTCAGAAGCAGGGAATAATCGCTATAAAACCTAACTCAAAAGCAATTGTTAAAAAGTCTGCTGAAGCAAAGGATGTTAACCTTCAACAAATTTCTATTAAGGTCGAACAAATAATGTGTGAAGCAAATGTTTTAGGGATTAGTGAGTGTCAACTGCAGCAGATGTTTCATAAGAATCTGCAAAAATATTATACTCAGCGTTAAGAGAGAAAGAGATGACTTCTGCAATATAAAGAAGTCATCTCTTTCTGATTAGAGTGTATTTTAATCAATTATGCCTTGGCATAATTGCGTGACATCCGCCGGAGGCTTTAGGCCAACAGATGTTTTTTGCGCGAAAGCGTAGTGCTAACGCAGCGTCAGCAGCACGAAGTTGGTCACTCAATCGTGTGTTGTTGCTGTCGCTTCGCTTTCGCACAGAAAGAAAACCTGTTGCTGTCGCTTCGCTTTCGCACAGATAAGTTGCCACAGGACGTGGCGTTCTTAGACTGAGTTCCTCTATTTCAGCAAATGTTTTATGTAACGTAAGTGAAACGGCAGTTACAATTATTTTCTGTACCGAAAGCGTAGCGACAGGTACAGGTGTTTAGACACCCGCTGAAATGTAACTTAATTCCGAATTCATCTCACCAACTATAGAAGTGGGTTCTGCTGAAACAAGTTAAACTCATCCTTGGTCATCCCAAAATAGACCTCATCATAAAAGGTACCATTTGTATAAATCATATTTCTCAACCGGCCTTCCTCAACAAATCGCAGTTTTTTATGTAGAGCAATAGAAGATGCATTAAAGGAGTAAATACAGATTGTTGCTTTCTGATAGCGTAGTTCAAAGAAATAATGCTTTAAAATCGTTAAAATCATATCTTTAGCATACCCTTTTCCTCTATGCGAGGGAAATACCGTGATAGCATAATCAAAGGTCCCATTCTTTGCATCACAACCAGAAACCTCAATTGACCCCACGATATTGTTTGAAGCATCCTCCGCAATCCAGTAAAAATCATCACTCTCTGTAGATGCCCCTTGTGATATTTCATTTATCCATTCTTCAATTTGCTGATTTGTCCGAGGAAAAGCGACTGAATCAAGGTTTTTAAGTATGTCATCATCTAAATTTTCAAATATATGAATGTCCTCAGACTTTGGTGCCCTCAATCGTATTTTTTCTCCACGCCAATAGGAAACTTTCATTGAACTCATCTCCCTTTGTAATTTGTTCAGTTAAATTATACCATTGGAATTGTGAGGAAGAGAAAAAAGTAAGAAACCACTAAAAGAGTTCCTTACTTTTACAAATGCTATATTAAAAACACCGCCACAATGGTTGTAATCACAAGACCAATAGCCACTGGCAATAAATTACGCCTTGCAAGTTCGAATGGGCTAACATTACAAATTGCAGCAGCTGGGATTAGTGCCCAGGGAATTAACGTTCCGCCTCCTACAAAGATCGCTGTTATTTGCCCTAAAGCTGTTAAAGTTGCAGTACCTCCACCAATAGCATTACCAAACAGACTACCGACGGAACCTGCTAAGGAAATGCCTGAGAAGCCAGAGCCGTCTAAGCCTGTAATAGCGCCAACGACTGCTAAAGTGACGACTGCAATTCCCTTTGTTAATGGCACTACCGCAGCTAGACCCACACCGAGATCGTTGACGATACCATGTGATGCGGCTGGTAAGTAGTCACCGATAATTTGTGTAAATCCAGAATCTCCTAGATAGAAAAAGGCTGCGATTGGAATAACCGGTCCAAACACTTTAAATCCGAATTGGAATCCTTGAATGAAATAGCTTGTTGTCTTTTCAAGCCCTTGTTTTTTGTGGGCTACAACACAAAGCAATAATAGGATAAAGACAGATGTGCCTCCTATTAAAGCTGTTGCATCTCCACCTTGTAGTTTTAATATAGACATTGCGATGACATCGAGTACAAAGGCAATTGGAATAAGTACTGCGAAAAAGCGTTTTTGCCCGAGTGTTAACAGGTTTTCAGCAGCTACTTGTTCTACTTCCTCATTTGTGTCGTTTGTTGCAAATAAATTCGCTGATCCACGCTTCATATCCCGTCGTAATAAAATATAGGCGACTACCGTAGTAACAACGCCCATTGTAATAACAAGGGGGATACTAGCAGACATTACCTCACTAACTGGAATACCAGCAGCATCAGCAGTTAGCTTAGGAGCTCCTTGTATAACAAAATCACTTGAGAGAGCTATTCCGTGACCAAATAAATTCATCGCCATCGCCACACCGAGTGCTGGTAAACCTGCACGTAGAGCAACAGGTAATAAAACTGCACCTAAGAGTGCGACAGCAGGCGAAGGCCAGAAAAACCAAGAGATACACATCATTAAAAGACCAATCGTCCAATAAGCTAAAGCTGGTGTTTTTATGATTTTCGTAAATGGAGCAATCATGACTTCATTGATACCAGAGGCCATCATAACTCGACTCATGGCTACAATAATAGAAATTATGAGAATGGTCGACAAAAGCTCAGTGATGGCATAAATA
>NZ_LFXJ01000002.1:2500-490472 GCF_001183605.1 Lysinibacillus xylanilyticus
TGTTCCAAATTAGATAGTTCAACTATCGTTCCTATAGGAAGGTCGGCAACAATATCTATTAGTGCACGAACTACTTTAATATCAAACTTCCCAAATTCAGATTCATTAATCATCTCTATGACTTTAAAGGAAGATTGCTTTGTTCTATACAATCGCTCACAGGTCATTGCATGGAATACATCTGCAACAGCGATGATTTGAGCAAAAGTGGAAATATTTGCTATTTTTTCCCCTTTTGGATAGCCACTACCATTTAAACGCTCATGGTGCTGGAAAATAGCCTCTTTCATTGTATCTTTTAATATCGTTAAATCTTTGACCATATTATAGCTATAAATCGGATGCTTATAAATTTCAGCAAACTCTTGCTCTGTTAAGGTTGTTTTTTTATCGCGGATACGTGGATGAACTTTTGCCATTCCACAATCAGCTAATAACCCTCCAATTGCAACTTGAATTGTAATTCCTTTGTCATAGCCTAATTTTTGTGCAATCACTGAAGAAATCAATGCTGTTGCTACACAATGATGGTACAAATAATCTTTGGGATTTGAATACTCATTTAAATCAAAAATTATAGTCCGATCTTCTAAAACCATTTCTAATAATGGCAAAATGATTTTACGTGCTTTCGTAATATCTACCTTTGCCCCAGCTTCCCAATTTTTAAATTCCTTTTTGAATTGTTCAATAGAATTGTCATAAATCCTTTTAAAAGTTGGAATAGCCTCTATTGGAACAACTATTTCTGCTTCTTTTATCTCTGATTGAGCCTCTTTACCATCTTTATAAACTGGGACTCTCGAAATATTAAAAGCAAAAAAAACTTGTAAATGTTCATGGGAAATCATCGTGTTTTTAAAAATTATTGGATATCTTGTATTAGCAAAAATATCTTCAGAAATTACTTTTCCAACGCGTAACTCTGAAATAGGGACATGTATAGTTTCCACGCAATTAACTCCTCTTCACTATTTCGCTTGCTTAATTATAGTTAATTTTATTTTATCATGGAATTCAAAATAATTACTTATTTTTCAAGATTTATGTTAAAAAAACCGATGAACGGCAACAATAGCTGTCGTCATCGGTCTTTTATTATTCTTCTACTTGATCATTTTCTTCGTTAGATTCTTCATTAGACTCTTCTTCTTTTTCAACCTTCGCTACAGTTGCAACAAGCTCTTCATCGCCTAAACGAATTAAACGAACTCCTTGTGTACTACGCCCAATTAAAGAGATATCATTCACATCCATACGGATTAGCATGCCGTTAATTGTAATAAGCATTAAATCTTCTGAACCATCAACAGTTTTTACAGCTACCATTGGACCGTTCTTATCTGTGATTTGAATTGTTTTTAATCCTACACCGCCACGGCTCTGTAAACGATATTCCTCTTCAGAAGTACGTTTACCATAACCTTTTGCTGTAACAACTAAAATTTCCTGTCCTGGTTCAACAATTTCCATACCAACTACTTCGTCACCATCACGTAGTTTGATACCTCGTACACCACCCGCAGTACGGCCCATTGAACGAATATCCTCTTCTTGGAAACGTACTAGCATTCCATCACGAGTACCGATAATCACTTGTTTATCACCATCTGTTAAACGAACAGAAATGAGATCATCATCTTCTCGTAAACTTATAGCTATCAAGCCATTTGTTCGGATGTTAGCAAATTGAGATACTGGTGTACGCTTTGTAATACCTGTTTTAGTAGTGAAGATAAAGTATGCATCTTCATCAAATGAACCGACACGGATCATTGCTGTTACTTTCTCACCTTTTTCAATATTGAGTAAGTTAACAATCGGTAATCCTTTCGCTGTACGACCAAATTCCGGAATCTCATAACCTTTTGCTCTAAATACTTTTCCTTTTGTAGTGAAGAACAAAATTGTATCGTGTGTAGATGTATTCATAAGATGCTCTACAAAGTCATCTTCATTTGTACCCATTCCTTGTACACCACGACCACCACGTTTTTGACTGCGATATGTATTAGCAGCTAAACGTTTGATATAACCATTGTGCGTTAAAGTTACAACCGAATTTTCGACTGGGATCAAATCCTCGTCCTCAATCATTTCTAAACCGCCAGAAGTAATTTCAGTACGTCGTTTATCGTTAAAGCGTTCTTTTAGTTCTAATATTTCAGTACGAATAATATCAACAATTTTAGCTTCATCCGCTAAAATTGCTTTTAATTCAGCAATTAATATTTGAAGCTCTTGATATTCTGCTTCAATTTTTTCACGCTCTAATCCACTTAAACGAACTAAACGCATATCTAAAATCGCCTGTGCTTGACGTTCAGATAAATTGAATCGTTCCATTAATTGTGGTTTCGCTTCATCACCGCTTCGCGAACCACGGATAATAGCAATTATTTCGTCGATATGATCAAGGGCAATACGTAAGCCCTCTAAAATATGTGCACGATCTTCTGCTTTCCTTAAGTCAAATTCCGTACGACGACGAATAATAACCTTTTGGTGCTCTAAATAATGATACAACATTTCTTTTAAGCCCATTACTTTAGGCTGACCATTTACTAATGACAGCATATTAATACCGAAGCTAGACTGCATTGCTGTTTGTTTATATAAGTTATTTAAAACTACATTAGCATTTGCATCTTTACGAATTTCAATGACTACTCGCATACCACGTCGGTCAGATTCATCACGCAAGTTTGTAATACCATCAATTTTTTTATCGCGTACAAGCTCTGCTATTTTCTCAATAAGCTTAGCTTTATTCACTTGGTATGGTAATTCATGAATAAGAATTGTTTCTTTACCATTTGATTTCTGTTCAATCTCTACCTTTGCACGAATAATGATAGAGCCACGACCCGTCTCGTAAGCACGACGAATACCACTACGGCCCAAAATTAATCCACCAGTTGGGAAATCAGGTCCTGGGATAATTTCCATCAATTCTTCCGTTGTAATAGCCGGGTTGTCAGAAAGTGCAATCACTGCATCTATCGTTTCACCAAGATGATGTG
Organism: Lysinibacillus xylanilyticus; assembly: GCF_001183605.1. Classification (GTDB taxonomy): domain Bacteria; phylum Bacillota; class Bacilli; order Bacillales_A; family Planococcaceae; genus Lysinibacillus; species Lysinibacillus xylanilyticus. The sequence goes on from NZ_LFXJ01000002.1 coordinate 5,524, forward strand.
GCGGAATATTTGTCGCCATACCAACCGCAATTCCTGCCGCTCCATTTACTAATAAGTTTGGATAGCGACTTGGAAGGACAATAGGTTCCTTTTCTGAACCATCATAGTTATCTGTATAGTCAATTGTGTCTTTATTAATATCGCGAAGCATTTCCATTGCAATACGAGACATACGTGATTCTGTATAACGCATCGCTGCCGCTCCGTCGCCATCGACAGATCCAAAGTTACCGTGACCATCGACTAACATATAACGATAGCTGAAATTTTGCGCCATACGTACCATTGCATCATAGATGGATGAGTCACCGTGTGGGTGGTATTTACCCATTACGTCCCCAACTATACGTGCTGATTTTTTGTACGCTTTATCTGCTGTATTCCCTAGCTCTTGCATGCCATATAATATACGGCGATGTACAGGCTTTAATCCATCTCGTACGTCTGGTAATGCACGAGAAACGATTACACTCATCGCATAATCGAGGAAGGATGTTTCAATTTCTTTTGTTATATTAACTCCTTTAACTCCGGAGCGTTCTTGTTCTGACAAAGTGTAGACCTCCTCTCAAGCAAAAATTAAATATCTAAATTAGCGTATACTGCATTTTCTTCGATAAATTGACGACGTGGTTCAACTTCATCGCCCATTAAACGCTCAAATGCTTGGTTTGCTTTAATTGCGTCATCTAATTCTACTTGTAACAATGTGCGGTGCTCAGGATCCATTGTAGTTTCCCAAAGCTGCTCTGCATTCATTTCGCCAAGACCTTTGTAACGTTGCACATTTGGTTTTGGCATTTTTGGTAGTCGTTCTAAAATTCCTTTTAATGTTTCTTCATCATAACAATATTCAACATGCTTACCTTGCTTTACTTGATAAAGAGGTGGTTGTGCAATATAAATATAACCTGCCTCTATGAGCGGTCGAAGGAAACGGAAGAAGAATGTTAGTAGTAATGTGCGAATGTGGGCACCATCGACATCGGCATCTGTCATAATAACAATTTTATGATAACGAGCCTTTTCTAAAGTAAACTCTTCACCAATACCTGTGCCAAATGCTGTAATCATCGCACGAATTTCTGCATTCGATAAAATTTTATCTAAACGAGCTTTTTCGACGTTAAGGATTTTACCACGTAACGGTAAAATTGCTTGGAAGTGTCGGTCACGTCCAGATTTCGCTGACCCTCCGGCAGAGTCACCCTCAACGATATAAATTTCGCATTCAGCTGGATTTGTTGATGAACAGTCAGCTAATTTACCTGGCAAGCTTGATACTTCAAGTGCATTTTTACGACGTGTAAATTCACGTGCTTTTTTAGCAGCGACACGTGCACGAGCAGCCATTAAACCTTTTTCAACAACTTTACGAGCGACAGTTGGATTTTCTAACATAAATCGTTCAAAACCATCTGAGAATAAGGAGTTAGTAATTTGGCTAACTTCAGAGTTACCAAGCTTTGTTTTTGTTTGTCCTTCAAATTGTGGATCAGGATGCTTAACAGAAACAATAGCCGTTAACCCTTCACGAACATCCTCACCAGTAAGATTTGCATCTGACTCTTTCAATAGCCCATTTTTTCGCGCGTAATCATTAATAACACGTGTCAGAGCCGTTTTAAAACCAGACTCATGTGTACCGCCTTCATACGTATTGATGTTATTAGCAAATGAAAAAATATTTGAAGAGAATCCAGCGTTATATTGCATAGCAATTTCAACTGAAATACCATCCTTTTCTCCAAGAACATCTATTGGATCATGGATTGGCTCTTTAGATTGATTCAAATGCTCAACATAAGAACGAATACCACCTTCATAATGATACGTAGTAGAACGTTCCTCTCCTTCACGTTCATCAGCAATTGTAATCTTGATACCACGATTTAAATAAGCTAATTCACGAATACGATGTGCTAAAATATCATATTCATAAACAGTCGTTTCTTTAAATATTTCAGGGTCTGCTTTGAAACGTGTAGTTGTTCCATTATGATCTGAATCACCGATAACTTTTAGCTCTTGAACAGTTTTCCCACGTTCAAATTTAATTTCATGAATATGACCCTCACGATGAACTTGAACGATTGTCTCAATTGATAGTGCATTTACAACAGATGCCCCTACACCATGAAGACCACCAGAAACTTTGTATCCTCCACCGCCGAACTTACCGCCAGCATGGAGCACTGTCATAATAACCTCAACAGCAGGCTTACCCATTTTCTCTTGAATACTTACCGGAATACCACGACCATTGTCTTCTACACGAATCCAATTGTCTTTTTCTATCGTTACATTTATATCTGTACAAAATCCTGCAAGTGCTTCATCAATACTATTATCAACGATTTCCCATACTAAATGGTGAAGCCCTTTAGAGCTTGTTGAACCGATATACATCCCTGGTCTTTTACGTACCGCTTCTAAACCTTCTAATACCTGTATCTGATCGGCTTCATAAGCTTGGTTTTGTAAACCTTCGTTCTCTATAGCCACGGCTTTCATCTACTCCTTCATAACATCATTGTGTGTAAATGAATGAACAGTCAACCGAGCTGACTATTACCATTCTTTTGTAATCTAAAAAACTCCCTGGCTAACTTTCTTCAATCGCTCCTTGTTTCACGTGAAACAGCTGTGCATGCTCCATCGTTTCATGATGAATTCCATCAACACTTGTAGTCGTAACAAAGGTTTGAACTTCACCTTGAATGGTATTTAATAAATGCGATTGACGATAATCGTCGAGTTCCGACAATACATCATCTAAAAGTAGTATGGGTGTTTCATTTGTTTCTTGTTTAATTAACTCGATTTCAGCAAGTTTTAATGAGAGAGCGGTTGTACGTTGCTGTCCTTGTGAACCGTATGTTTGAACATCATAGCCATTTACTAAAAACTGCAAATCGTCTCGATGTGGACCAACTAGTGTTACACCTCGGTCAAACTCACGCGGCTTAGCTTCTATTAGCTTTTTATGCAAGAAGTCTTCAATTTCACTGGAATTATGTTCTTTTTCCATACCAGCTACTGTGCGGTATTTAATAACTAACGTTTCTTTCCCTTGTGAAATACCTGCGTGAATTGGTTCTGCCCACTCCTGCAATAAATCCATAAATTGAAATCTTTTTCGAATAATTTGGGTAGCTGCGTGAATATATTGTTCATTATAAACTTCGTACATCACGTCATCCGGCATTGCTTTACCTTGATTCATTTTTAAAAAGTGGTTACGTTGCTTTAAAATTTTTTGAAAGGTTAACAAATCATGTAAATAGACAGGCGAAATTTGCCCAATCTCCATATCAATAAAACGTCGCCGTATTTGCGGACTTCCCTTTACAACATTTAAATCTTCGGGTGCAAACATCACGACATTCATTTGGCCAATATAATGACTGAGGCGACTTTGTTCTATGTGATTTATCTTACCCTTTTTGCCTTTTTTCGTAATCGTAAGCTCAATCGGTAAAATACCATGCCTTTTTTGAACGGCCCCTTCTATTTTACCATAGTCTGAATCCCAACGTATTAATTCTTTATCGTTCGTCGTGCGGTGGGATTTAGCCATCGCCAATACGTAAATAGATTCCATAACATTTGTTTTTCCTTGAGCATTTTCACCAATAAAAACATTAATTTTTGGAGAGAAGTTTAAAGCTAAGGCATCATAGTTACGGTAATTTGTAAGTTTTAATTGCTCTATATGCATAATCTACTGTCCAGCGGTACCAACGATACGAAATCGACCACACCCAGGAATATTTACAATGTCACCGTCACGTAATTTACGACCGCGGCGATCATCTACTTCTCCATTTACATATACTTCATTTTCGTGTAAAAACCACTTGGCCATGCCACCAGAGCTAATAGCATCGGTCATTTTTAAAAGTTGCCCTAATGTGACAAACTCTACATCAATTTCAATGTCCTTCATAGTTGAGTTCCCCTCCAAATACAGACTGTCTATCTCTCTATCATACCTAAAAATTCGCCATAAGTAAAAAAAGATAGCCGCAATTAGCGACTATCAGTACATTTTTCAAAGTCCTTTGAGTTTGAAATTATGAAGTTTATTCTCTATTTACTTCTTTCAACTTATTTCGGACACAATTAGGCCTCGGTTTAATTGATTTTCTAATAAGTACGTACAGGTAATATCAATTGTAAAATAGCATCGTCATGAACAGAACGTAAAATAAACGGTCTCATTGCTCCTGTGAATTGAATGACTACCTCTTGACCATCAATTGCTTTTAATGCTTCCATCATGTATTTCGCACTGAAAGAAATTTTTAAGTTCTCCCCTTCTAATGACTCAACAGGAATTTCCTCTTGAACTTTACCAATTTCAGGAGAATTAGAAGAAACTTCGACAGCTTGATTATCTAAAATCTCAAAACGTACAACATTATTACGATCACCACGAGCAACAAGAGATGCACGATCGATTGCTTGTAATAATGATTTACCATTAATCGTTAGATTTGTTTGGTACTCTTCTGGAATTAAACGTGATGTATCTGGGTAGTTACCTTCAAGTAAACGAGAGAAAAATAATACTTCTCCAGTTTTAAATAATACTTGCTGACTTGTCATAACAATTTGCACAAGATTTGTAGAATCCTCTAAAACTTTATTTAACTCATTTAAGCTTTTACCAGGAATTACAACACTATGTTCGACTTCAGGTAAATTTTCCAGTTGAACTTTACGTCTTGCCAAACGATGGCTATCTGTTGCAACACAGATTAATGTTCCATTTTTTATCTGCCAGTTTACACCTGTCAACACCGGTCTACTTTCTGAAGTGGCAACAGCGAATACTGTTTCACGGATAATCGACTTTAATAGATCCGCAGGAATAGTAAATTTTTGATCCTCTGTTAATTCAGGTAATAACGGATATTCAGTAGCATCTGAGCCAATTAAGTGGAATTCAGATTTACCTGAACGGATATGAGTTTGGAAACCAGTTGTTACTTGAATTTCAACCTCATTTGTTGGTAACTTACGTACAATTTCATTAAACATACGAGCTTGTACAACAATTGATCCTGTTTCTGTTATATGAATTATTTGTTGGCCATCTTCTTCAACTGGAATAAATGTTTGAATTGTAATATCGGCATCACTACCTGTTAAGCGAATACCCTCATCTGTTACATCAATTTTAATCCCCGTTAAAATTGGAATAGTCGTTTTTGAACTTACGGCTTTCATGACATCATTTAAACCCTCTAATAAACGGTCACGTAAAATATCAAATTTCATTCGTTTTCCCTCACATATTTATATTATTTATTTATATAAAATAAAAAAGATATAGTAATAGGCCCTGTGGATTTGTGGATAAGTGCTTTTAAGTGAATAAAATCAGTCTATCCACATGTAGATAGACTGTGTATAAGTTTGTGTTTAAATATTAGTGTTGTCCACAGCATTATTTTCCTAGCATGCTTCGAATTTGTTTAATATCTTGCTGTAGCTGAACGTCATTTTTCAACATAGAAGATATTTTTTCGTGAGCATGAATAACAGTAGTATGGTCACGTCCACCAAATTCTTCGCCAATTTTCGGCAACGAAAAATCTGTTAATTCGCGAGATAAAAACATGGCGATTTGACGTGGGAAAGCAATTAACTTTGTACGTTTTTTCGCGGTAAAATCCTCTAAACGAATGTTAAAATGCTCTCCTACTGCATTTTGAATGTCTAATATCGTGACAGTTCGTGGCTTTGAATTAGGAATAATATCTTTTAATGCTTCAGCAGCCAAAGTCGCATTAATATCCTTGTTAACAAGTGATGAATAGGCCACGACGCGAATAAGCGCACCTTCAAGCTCCCGGATATTGGAGTCAATCTGGTTCGCAATATAGAGCATGACTTCATTTGGCACTTCTAGACCATCAGCCTTTGCTTTTTTTCGAAGAATGGCGATACGAGTTTCCAAATCAGGAGGAGCAATATCTGTAATTAGTCCCCATTCGAATCGAGAACGTAAACGATCTTCCAATGTCGGTATCTCTTTAGGAGGACGGTCACTGGAAATAACAATTTGTTTCGATTCTTCATGCAATGTATTAAAAGTATGGAAAAATTCTTCCTGAGTTGATTCTTTTCCAGCTAGAAATTGAATATCATCAATTAGCAGTACATCTACATTGCGATATTTATTGCGGAAATCAAGTGCCTTATTATCTCGAATTGAGTTAATAAATTCATTTGTAAATTTTTCAGATGATAAATATACCACCTTTGCATTTGGATTGTGTTCCAATACATAATGACCAATCGCATGCATTAAGTGGGTTTTGCCAAGTCCTACTCCCCCATAGATAAAAAATGGGTTATAAGCCTTCGCAGGCGCTTCTGCGACAGCTAACGAGGCAGCATGTGCAAAGCGGTTACCAGAGCCAATAACAAACGTATCAAAAGTATACTTCGGGTTTAACATACCTGGTGAAATATCATGGTGATCGTTATTTTTTGCTTGGATAATCGGCGCTGGTAAATCGAAATCGTCCGAATCCTGGTTTTTTTGAACAACAAACTTAATAAGCAAGTCTTCGCCTGTAAGCTCCGTTAATATACCTGTAATCAAATGAATATAATGATTTTCAAGCCAGTCTCGAGCAAACGAATTTGGCGCAGCAATTGTCACAGTAGAACCACTACCATTGTAGGAAAGTAGTTTAGTAGACTTTAGCCACGTTTCGAAGCTTGGTTTAGAAATTTTTTGTTCAACTTGAGCCAGGACATTATTCCATAGTTCTTCTAAATGTTCCAAGCGGCTAATCTCCTTTACAGTTCAATACATAAAAAATAGCGAATTTATAGAAACGGTAAATACGTTCATTTTACAACTAGTCCACAAACTCACAAGTTGTGGATAAAAGTTAACCAAAGGCTGTGATAAAAATTATCCACAGCATATCAACAGTTGTGGATAAAATAAAAGTTAATTTCAGTTTTCAACAAAGTGAAGCACAGATATCGTATCAGAAAAACAAAGCCATTTCAATAGTTTGTGAAACTTATCCACATACCTTTTATTTATACACGTCCTAGTTGTCCACAAGGTCTGCATATGTGAAAAAGGTGTAGATAAATGTTGTGGATAAAAAATAATGCAAAAAATACTATACACAACTCTGTGTAAAAAAAACAAGTATTCTGTGGATAAATTATTTTTATTCTGTAGAGGATGATCGTAGTGAATAATAGACATAGATTTTGAGTAAATATAGAAATTTATAAAATCCATTGACAAAATAACTAGTTACTTTATATAATATTCAGGTCTGTATGTTGAAAAATTCAACTCATCCAGGAGGTGTCTATATAAATGAAACGTACTTACCAACCAAAAAAACGTAAGCACAGCAAAGTTCACGGTTTCCGCGCACGTATGAGCACGAAAAACGGTCGTAAAGTTCTTGCTGCTCGCCGTCGTAAAGGAAGAAAAGTATTATCAGCTTAAAATAAGTCCACTGAGACACATCAGTGGTCTTTTTTTTCTTTATTTTTGGTAAACCTAGAAATGAGGATTAAAGGATAATTATCAAGTAGCAGGTGAAAGTAATGAAAAAACGCCAAAGAGTGAAAAAAAACGATGATTTTCAAAAGGTGTTTAAAAAGGGTAAATCTTTCGCTAATCGTCAGTTTGTCGTTTATTTTTTAGAAAAAGAGGGACAAACAGAATTTCGTGTAGGATTATCTGTTAGTAAAAAGCTTGGGAATGCAGTAACACGCAACCAGATCAAACGCTATATTCGACAAAGTATCCATGAAATGAAGGATGAGCTGAAGTCGAATATGGACTATGTTATTATCGCCAGACAACCGGCGGCCACTATGGATTATCATGAAGTAAAACAAAGTTTGCAGCATGTACTACGAATCGCAAAGGTATTAAAGAAGACGTAATATGGATGGCAACCAAAGTGGTGAATAGAACGTTTCTGTGCGAAAGTGAAGTTATTGAAAATACTCACAGGGGTATTTTTGAATGGATTTTCACTACAATATATGAAGTATTAGTAACATTACTTAGTAAATATGTGCACATTGTTAGAATATTTAGTAGAGTGAAACGTTATATGCATGATAAAATAACTGATAACTTTATTCAGTAGCAGGGAACTGTAAATGTCTAAAGAAGAGAACGCATATAGTTTTAGAAAAAGTGAATAGTATTTGTAGGGGGAAGAAGGTTGAAGAAACAACTTTGGGTAATTCTGTCGCTAGCATCTGTAGCATTACTACTATCTGGTTGTACAGAATTCAAAGAACCAATCTCCAAAGAAAGCACAGGCTTCTGGAATGAATTCATTGTTTGGCCATTAGTGTCAGTGATTAAATACTTTGCTGATATGCTTGGTTCATATGCATGGGGGATCATTATTGTAACGATTATCATTCGTTTAGCAATTCTTCCATTGATGATTAAACAAACAAAGAGCTCTAAAAAAATGCAAGAAATTCAGCCGAAATTGAAGGAATTGCAAAAGAAGTATGCTTCTAAGGATGCTCAGACACAGCAACAGTATCAGCAAGAAATGATGAAGCTTATGAGTGAGTCTGGTGTCAATCCACTTGCTGGATGTTTACCTGTAATCATTCAAATGCCAATTTTAATTGGTTTCTACCATGCGATTAGTCGTATGAATGCTACACCTGCTTTTGATTTAGGAAATTTCTTTATTTTCCCGTTAGCAGATCCTGCACCGGCATTAGCAATTACTGCTGGTTTAATGCAATTTCTAGTTTTACGTACTGGCCCAGCGATGGATAACCCTCAAATGAAGATAATGATGTACATTATGCCATTTATGATTATTGGTTTCGGTATAGCATTGCCAGCAGCATTATCATTATACTGGGTGATCGGTAACATTATTTCGATTATGCAAAACCTGTTTATTTACAAACCTTGGGAAAAAGATAAAACACAACCTGCTCAAAATGGAGGGGCTAAAAAGTGAAACAACTTACGCAAATAGGCGCAACAACACAAGAAGCGATCTCATTGGCGTTACAGAAACTTGGCAAAACCCGTGAACAAGTAGATGTTGAAGTTTTACAAGAAGGTAAAAAAGGATTTTTAGGTTTTGGGGCACGATCTGCAGAAGTTCGTGTAACAGTAAAAGAAGTACAGGTTCGACCAACAATTGAAGCAGAAAAAGCTGAACAGCAAAATATGACTCAATTTGACGAACCAACAGTAATAGATGATGTTGAAACAAGAAGTTCACAAGTTTCTGAACAACCAAGTGATATCGAAGCTGTTCAACAAATCGTAGAGGCACAAAAAGAGGAAGAAGAAACCTCAGTAAATCCAATTGAAGAAGCAAAGGCTTATTTAGTAAATATTGCTGAACAATTGGATATTCATGATCTTGAGGTTGAAACGACACGTGAAGGGAAATATGTATTATTTCAACTAAAAAGCGAGAAAGCTGCACTGCTTATAGGGAAACGTGGTCAAACATTGAATTCCCTGCAACAATTAACACAACTTGTGTTAAATAAAAGTGCCAAGCAATTCTTAATGGTGAAATTAGACGTAGAAAACTATCGTGAACGTCGTCAAGTAGCTTTGGAGTTACTGGCAGATCGTATGGCGGATAAAGCACTTCGCTTAAATCAGCGTGTGACATTTGAGCCAATGCAGTCGTACGAGAGGAAAATTATTCATAATCAATTAGCAAATCGCTTTGATATTGAAACATACTCAGAAGGAACGGAGCCTAATCGTTATTTAGTCATTGAACCTGTAAAGAACGGTTAAACTTCGTAAAAACATACAGACAAAAATCAAAAGTCATTTTATCGTCATGATAAAATGACTTTTTTATGTTGTTGAAAAACAAGATGGTTAAGGGAACCTTTGTGAATGTTGTGGTGCTTCAGATGAGGGTTATTTCCGTTCCAGGCTACTCGTTTTCATGTGGGCGAGCGTCGAGCTGCTTCCTCGACTGTACTCCGTGCAGGGTTTCGTCTGTCTTGCTTTCCCACGGGAGTCGAGTAGCCTTCCACCATTCAGCGATAGTGTAGAACTTTAATAAGTTTTAATTCAAAAGTGAACACTATATCTATTTAACATAATCGAAAAGAAAAGACTTATAACAGTGACACAATTGTACACCAATTATTACTGCCACTGAGCTTTCGCACAGAGAACATTGCTGAAGTTTTTATTTCATCACTATAAATTTTGAGTGACATGCAGAAGATATATGCCTAGTGAAGTGGTTGATTGGAGTGGAGACTGAGCGACTCCTTGGGGATCAGCGAATAGAGGAACGAAGGCTAAAACCATCACATCCTGTGATAACGCCTTACGAAAATCAACCTCTCGTTTTGCCGAAGAGCCATACTTCTAGCATTCGCAATTCTTGTCGAAATACGTGCTATAATGTAAAGCTCTCTTATTATCCACAGTTGGAAATTATCCTTACTTTAGATTTTGCAGAAAATATGTTAGTCTAAGGTGTTAGTAAGTATTGGTCGGTTTTATTTATCCACATGTGGATAACGTTAAGGAGGTCATTAGATGGAGTTCGATACAATTGCTGCAATATCCACACCTATGGGTGAAGGAGCTATTGCTATTGTTCGTTTAAGTGGGGACGAAGCAGTCGCGATTGCAGATAAAATATTCAGATCGCCTGGTGAGAAAAGTTTAACTACGAAGGCTTCACATACAATTCATTATGGACATTTGGTCGATCCAAAAACAAATGAGATTGTTGAGGAAGTAATGCTGTCTTTAATGCGCGGACCTAAAACATTCACTCGTGAGGATGTAATAGAAATTAACTGTCACGGGGGACTAGTTTCGGTGAACCGTGTATTAAAGCTAGCATTAACAAATGGAGCAAGACTCGCAGAACCAGGTGAATTTACAAAACGCGCATTCTTAAATGGACGCATCGATTTATCACAGGCTGAAGCAGTCATGGATTTAATAAGAGCAAAAACTGATAGAGCGATGAATGTTGCGTTGGGACAAATGGATGGTAAACTATCGCGTTTAATTGGTGACTTACGCCAAGCATTACTAGAGACATTAGCGCAAGTAGAGGTTAATATAGATTATCCGGAGTATGATGATGTAGAAGAGATGACAGTACCAGTATTAGTAGAAAAATGTACATGGGTACGAAATGAAATTATTAAACTTCTGCAAACATCTTCTCAGGGGAAAATATTACGAGAGGGTCTATCAACTGTTATTTTAGGCCGCCCAAACGTTGGGAAATCTTCTCTTTTAAATAGTTTAGTACAGGAGAATAAGGCTATTGTGACAGATATAGCGGGTACAACTCGTGATATTATAGAAGAGTACGTGAATGTACGTGGTGTTCCTCTTCGTTTAGTCGATACTGCTGGTATTCGAGAGACAGAGGATATCGTCGAACGAATTGGTGTTGAACGTTCACGTGAGGCGTTGCGTGGCGCAGATTTAATTTTATTTGTTTTAAACTACGCAGAGGAATTGACTGCCGAGGATGAGCGTCTATTCGAAACAATTCAAGCGATGGATTACATCGTTATTGTCAATAAAACAGATCTACCGCAAAAAATTGATGTAGCTCGCGTTAAAGAGCTAGCCGGCAATCATCGCGTTGTGACAACTTCTCTTTTACAGGAAGAGGGTATCACAGAGCTAGAGGAAGCGATTGCCGCGTTATTCTTTGAAGGGCAAATTGAAGCGGGCGATTTAACATATGTTTCAAATGCAAGACATATTGCATTACTTCATCAAGCACAAGCAACGGTCGAGGATGCATTAGCTGGAGCACAAGCTGGTGTACCTGTTGATATGGTGCAAATAGATGTTACAAGAACATGGGAAATTCTTGGTGAAATTATCGGCGACACAGTACAAGAAAGCCTAATCAATCAGTTATTTTCACAGTTCTGCTTAGGAAAATAATTTTATTAAAGAAAGGAAGATACGAGCTATGCCAACAAATTATGAGGCAGGCACGTTTGATGTTATCGTAATTGGCGCAGGTCATGCAGGTTCTGAAGCTGCACATGCTGCTGCCAAAATGGGTGCTAACACACTGATGTTAACAATCAATTTAGATATGATTGCATTTATGCCATGCAATCCTTCCATTGGTGGTCCGGCCAAAGGAATCGTAGTACGAGAAATTGACGCATTAGGTGGCGTCATGGGGAAAGTTATTGATAAAACGCATATTCAAATGCGTATGTTAAATACAGGGAAAGGTCCTGCTGTGCGTGCATTACGTGCACAAGCGGACAAAGTTTTATACCAACAAGAAATGAAACGCATCTTGGAGGAAACTGAAAACTTGACAATTCAGCAAGGAATGGTTGAAGAGCTAATAATTGAAGACGGGGAAGTAAAAGGTGTTATTACACAAATTGGTGCTATATACCGCGCTAAAACAGTTGTTATCACAACAGGTACATTCCTTCGTGGTGAAATCATTATTGGTGACGTAAAGTATTCAAGTGGGCCTAACAACCAACAACCGTCAATTCGTTTAGCTGATAACTTAAAAGAGCTTGGTTTTGACCTTGTGCGTTTTAAAACAGGTACTCCACCACGAGTGAATAACCGTACAATTGATTATGATAAAACAGAGATTCAACCAGGAGATGATGTTCCACGTGCATTCAGCTTTGAAACAACTGAATTCATCATGGATCAGCTACCTTGCTGGTTAACTTATACAAGCCTAGAAACGCATGAAATTATTGAGGCAAACCTACATCTTTCACCGATGTACTCAGGGATGATTAAAGGTACGGGCCCACGTTATTGCCCTTCTATTGAAGACAAGGTTGTGCGATTTAACGATAAACCGCGCCACCAAATTTTCTTAGAGCCAGAAGGTCGCAATACACGTGAAGTATATGTACAAGGTTTATCAACTAGCTTACCAGAGCATGTACAAACACGTTTACTAAAATCAATTCCTGGCTTAGAAAAAGCAGAAATGATGCGTGCTGGCTATGCTATCGAGTACGATGCAATCGTGCCAACACAATTGTGGCCAACTTTAGAAACAAAACGTATTAAAGGTTTATATACTGCTGGTCAAATCAACGGAACATCTGGTTACGAGGAAGCGGCTGCTCAAGGCTTAATGGCTGGGATAAATGCTGCTGCTAATGTGCTCGGTAAACAAGAATTAATCTTAAGCCGTTCAGATGCTTATATTGGCGTATTAATTGATGATCTAGTAACAAAGGGAACAAATGAACCATATCGCTTACTAACATCTCGTGCAGAATATCGTTTACTACTTCGTCATGATAACGCTGATTTACGTTTGATAGAGCTAGGTTATAATGTGGGAATGATTGCTAAAGGAAGATATGCAACATTCAATGAGAAAAAAGAGCTGATTGAAAACGAAATTGCACGTCTCCGTGAAGTTATTATTAAACCAAATGAAGCAACACAAGCTGCTATTCGCTCTGTAGGTGGTAGTGAGCTAAAAGATGGTATCCGTGGAGCGGATTTATTAAAACGTACAGAAATGCATTATGAATTAGTTTCTTCGTTAATCCCAGCAGACATAGAGTTTTCGGATGAAGTAAAGGAACAAATTGAAATTCAGCTTAAATATGAAGGTTATATTGAAAAAGCATTGCAGCAAGTTGAAAAGCTTCATAAAATGGAGAATAAAAAAATCCCTGAAAATATTGATTATGACGCTATTTCAGGTCTAGCAACAGAAGCTCGACAAAAATTAAAACAAGTTACACCACTTTCCATTGCCCAAGCATCGCGAATCTCTGGGGTAAACCCGGCAGATATTTCAATATTACTTGTTTATATTGAGCAAGGTAAAATCGCACGCGTCAGCGGGGAATAATTAAGAACAGTAAAGTGAATAAGAGGCGGGCATTCTTTGTGCCCGCTTCCTATTTTTAATTTCTTTCAGCATTCATCTCCCATCTCCATAGGTGGTGAAATGAATGTGGTTTCATTTGCAGGCCTAAGCACAAAGCCGATTCCGGACGCAATTATGCCGAGGCATAATTGATGGTTTTGCTATTTTTATGTGAACGAGTACATGCTTACAGATCCATAATAGAGGTAGTAAAGCCAGTTAGAAAAAGGAGACTTTACATGAACGAACAACAATTTATCGAGGCTCTGAAGAAAAAGGGCATTGAACTTTCTGAAAAGCAGATTGCTCAATTCAAAAAATACTTTGAGTTACTTGTTGAGTGGAATGAAAAGATGAACTTAACTGCTATTACGGATTTAGAAGGGGTTTATTTAAAGCACTTTTATGATTCGATTAGTGCATCTTTCTATTTTGATTTTTCAAAGGTGACGACAGTTTGTGATGTTGGAGCAGGCGCTGGTTTCCCAAGTATTCCAATTAAAATCTGCTTCCCACATTTACATGTAACAATTGTCGATTCATTAAATAAAAGAATTACATTTTTAAATCATTTAAGTGATGAGTTACAATTAGATAATATGAATTTTGTACATGCCCGTGCAGAGGAATTTGCTCAAAATGCAAAATATCGTGAACAGTTTGATGTTGTAACAGCTCGTGCGGTAGCCCGATTATCTGTCTTATCGGAGTTATGTGTGCCTCTAGCAAAACAAGGTGGCTATTTTGTTGCTTTAAAAGCAGCAGCTGGCGCGGAAGAATTAAAAGATGCAAAAAAAGCATTGGCTACATTTGGGGCTGCACTAAAAGAAGAATTTTCTTTCCAGCTACCTGTTGAAGAAAGTGACCGCATTTTATATATCTTTGATAAAATAAAAGGAACACCGAAAAAATATCCGCGTAAACCAGGTGTACCAAATAAATCACCGATTCAATAATTAGTGTTTCATGTGAAACTTCTCAAAGTAGAAAATATTTTTTCTATTTTGAGCATACATACTAGTTATGGATGGTTCACGCAAATGACATCTACGAACTATATACATTTTAAGAAATATAATAAATAATAATAGAAATGAAACAGAGCAAGATAGTTACTTAAAGGTGGTGCCACTTGGATGAAAAGTCCTTTTTCACGTTTTTTTGGAGGCGGGAATAAAACTGAGCCTATTGTGAAAAATGAAGTAGAACAAGCAGAGACGGTTCATGCAGCAGAAGAAGTTATAAAGCTGCCTATAGATCAAATTGTGCCTAACCGTTTTCAGCCACGTACTATTTTTGATGATGAAAAAATTGAAGAATTATCAAGAACCATTCATACGCATGGTGTAATTCAGCCAATTGTTGTACGTAAAACAGCAGAAAATCAATATGAAATCATTGCTGGTGAACGTCGTTATCGAGCAATGAAAAAGCTACAATGGACAGAAGTTCCGGCAATTATAAGAAATTTAACTGATAAGGAAACAGCCTCTATCGCGTTAATTGAGAACCTACAGCGTGAGGAGTTAACAGCAATTGAAGAAGCTGTTGCCTATCAAAAACTATTAGAGCTGCATGAGCTTACACAAGAAGCTCTAGCCCAACGACTTGGAAAAGGACAATCCACGGTAGCCAATAAATTACGTTTATTAAAGCTGCCTGAAGAAGTGCAGCGAGCTATTATGAAGCGTGAAATCTCTGAACGACATGCACGTGCATTAATTGCAATTAAAGATCAGCCATTACAGCTAGAAGTTTTACAACAAACGATTGAAAATGATTGGAATGTTCGTCAGTTAGAAGAACAGATTTATTCTTTATTACATCCGGAGGCAGAAGCTCAAGAAGAAGCGGAGCCAAAGAAAGTAAAACCGAAACGTAAGGCCATTAGTAAAGACGTACGCATTGCTTTAAATACGATTAAACAATCGTTATCTATGGTAACAAAGAGCGGTATAACAGTTAAGACTGAAGAAGAAGACACAGAGGAATATTATCAAATTACAGTGAAAATACCTAAAAAGAAAAAGTCTTAAATAGTGATTGAATTGACTTTATGACATCATCAAAGTTGAGGATGATATTTTTATAACGGTCACCATGTGTATTAATTGATTGGAGCGAAGGCTGGGTGACTCCTTGGGGATTAGCAATAGAGAAACGAAGGTTAAAAGCATCACGTCCTGTGATAGCGCCTTCGTGACCAACATCGTGTTGCCGCTTCGTTTCGCGCAGATAAAACCCTTTTGCTGCCGCTACGTTAGCACTGCGCTTTCGCACAAGAAACATCTGTTGGCCCGAGACCCTGCAGCGAAGCGGGTTTCGTCATGATGAAGAGCCACTTTTATATGTCTGAAAGAAGGAGGTATCTCAGTAATAAATCTGAGATGTCTCCTTTTTTGCATATATTCTTAATATTTTATACAACTATTTTCTGTTTTTTTGATAGAATGAAAGTAAGATAGAGGTATTGAATAGTGATTTTACAAATGATTTGTCAAAGTGAACCTTTGATAGATGAAAGCAGGTGCTTTTAAATGGGTAGAATTATAGCAATCGCCAATCAAAAGGGTGGCGTAGGAAAAACAACGACATCGGTCAATTTGAGCGCTTGTCTAGCATACTTAGGGAAGAAAGTGCTCTTAATCGATACTGATCCACAAGGAAATACAACAAGTGGACTTGGTGTTAATAAAGGAGAACTTCAAGGATGCATTTATGATGTATTAATTGATGATGAAAACGTTGAAAATGTCATTCAACAAACTAATGTAGAAAATTTAGCAATCGTTCCAGCAACCATTTCACTAGCAGGAGCAGAAATTGAATTAGTTTCGACAATTTCCAGAGAAGTACGATTAAAGCATGCGCTTCAAGATGTAAAAGAAGACTATGATTATATTATTATTGATTGTCCGCCTTCGTTAGGACTACTAACAATTAATGCTTTAACTGCTTCGGATGCGCTTATTATTCCTGTACAATGCGAATATTACGCATTAGAGGGGTTAAGTCAGTTATTATCAACTGTACGTTTAGTGCAAAAACATTTAAATCAGCAATTATACATTGACGGTGTATTATTGACGATGCTTGATGCACGAACAAACCTAGGATTACAAGTGATTGATGAAGTAAAAAAATATTTCCAAGATAAAGTGTACAAAACAATTATTCCTCGTAATGTGCGATTAAGTGAGGCTCCAAGTCATGGGCAGCCAATTATCATTTATGACGCAAAATCAAGAGGTGCAGAAGTGTATTTAGAGATGGCGAGGGAAGTGATTAAAAATGGCTAAAGGTTTAGGGAGAGGCATAGGTGCATTATTTCCTGGAGAGTCTATAGAACAAAGTGGACAAGTGGAAGAAATACAATTAGAGCTTATCGTCGCAAATCCATTTCAGCCTCGTAAAATTTTCGATGAAGAAGCTTTACAAGAATTAGCTGACTCTATACAGGAGCATGGTATTTTACAGCCAATTGCTGTACGAAAAAAAGGACGTAAATATGAAATCGTTGCTGGAGAACGCCGTTATAGAGCAACTCAATTAGCAGGTTTAGAGGTTATTCCGGCTATTATAAAAGAGCTATCAGATGCGCAAATGATGGAACTTGCTATTTTAGAAAATCTACAGCGTGAAGATTTGACCGTTATTGAAGAGGCTGAGGCATATCAAAGCTTAATGGAAAGCTTACATTTAACACAAGAGGAGCTATCCAAAAGATTAGGAAAAAGTAGACCGCATATAGCCAATCATGTTCGTTTACTTACATTACCAGAGGATGTTCGTGGGTTTATGAATGATGGAACACTATCGATGGGACAAGGGCGAGCGTTACTAGGATTAAAAAATAAAAGAAGAATATCAGAAGTGGCAAACAAGGTCATTAAACAAGGTTTAAATGTACGGCAAGTTGAAATGTTAGTACACAATTTGAATGAAGAAGTTTCACGTGAAACAACTCAATCAAAGAAAAAGGATATATTTGTGGCAGCTAAAGAGTCGCAGTTACGTGATTACTTTGGAACAAATGTACAAATTAGAAAAGCTAATAATAAAGGGAAAATTGAAATTGAATTTTACTCTGAAGATGATTTAGAACGCATTTTAGAAATATTAAATTTACAGGAAGAATAAGAGAAATATCGATATCGTAATCAGAGCGCCGAAATACAAGGCGCTCTCTATTTTTCTAGAGAGAAGGAAGGTTGGGACGTGGTATTACTAGGAGCATTAATTAACGCATTGCTTATTATGGCAGGTTCATTAGTAGGACGTATTTTTAAAAATATTCCCGAATCGATGAAATCTACTGTATTATCGATTATTGGTTTAGCAGTTGCACTTTTAGGGATTAAAATGGGCTTTGAAAGTGATAATTTTATTATTTTAATGATAAGTTTAGTGGTAGGTACAGTAATTGGCGAGTGGTTAGATTTAGATAAGCAAATGAATAGACTTGGAAAATGGGTAGAATCTTTATTTAGTAAAAATCGTACTGATAATAATCAAATTGGGATAGCAGAAGGTTTTGTAACTGCCTCTTTAATATTTGTAGTCGGCTCTATGGGCGTCATTGGTGCGCTCGATAGTGGTCTGCGTAATGATCATAATATACTTATTACGAAAGGATTAATCGATGGATTTATATCGATAATATTAACATCTACATTAGGTATAGGAGTGCTATTATCTGCAGTACCTGTATTCGTCTATCAAGGTTTAATTGCACTTTTTGCAGGTGTAATCAGCTCTTTTATACCAGATGCTGCACTACAAATGTTTATTCAAGAAATGACTGCTGTAGGTGGTGTTATGATTTTGGCCATTGGTTTAAATATAGCTGGCTTAACTAAGATCAAGGCTGCTAACTTGTTGCCAGGTCTCATCATTGTTGGTATTGTGGTTGCTATCTTCTATATTTTTCAGTGAGTAACGATGTGCAGCGAGCAATAAAGCTCTTGAAAGTTTTTCCGCCATTGCATAAGAAATATGAAGTCTTGTATTTTGTAAAACAAGCATTTCCATAAAGCCTCCAACATTGACTATTCCTTTAACGGAAATATCGCCGATGGGAGGCAATTGTTTTTTTACAGCTTTTCCTGGAAAAATAGGTCCATTCTGTACAGAAATATGTCCAACGTTTTGTTCACTTCCAAGACATGCATCAATCGCAATAATGAATGGTTTTATAGTATGATTGTGTAGCTGTTGCATAGTAGTGTCTAAATTAAGAGCATGCAAAGGATTGTCTAGAGAGCCTACAATTTCATACGGAAAACTAACAGACTTTTTTAGGAAGCTACCTGTTAATGGCCCAAGTGTATCACCTGTACAACGGTCACTTCCAATACAACAGAAAATAAGGCGTTCATGATGAAAGGGTATATGTTCTAAAAATAATGTACTTAACTGCCAAACAATATTTTTACTTTCATGATGAAGAGAATAAGGGAGTAGCAATTTTGGTATAGTATTCATAAAAAAACTCACTTTCCTTTTTATTTGTAAAAAGTGCTCGATTTTTATGCAGTATACGCAAATTTTTAGCAAGTTATTCAAGAGGTGGTAATAATGGATTGGTTTAGTGAAAGGGTTTTAAAAAACGGTTGGGAAAAGCTGATGTCAGAGGAGCTCTGGATGAATATAACAATAGCTTCGGTTAAGATTACTATTATCTTGATTGCATCGTGGCTAGCTGTACGATTAGGAAAAAAGTTTATTAAAAAAGTGTTTTTAATGCGTATGCGTTCACCTTTAGACCATTCGGAACGTCGACAAACAACAATTTCAAGATTATTACAAAGTGTCATTTCCTATGTTGTTTATTTTTCAGCAATCATTGCTATTCTCTCTATCTTAGAGATTAAGATAGCAGGGTTATTGGCTGGAGCAGGGATTGTCGGCTTAGCCATTGGTTTTGGTGCGCAAAGTTTAGTGAAGGATGTCATTACTGGATTCTTTATTATTTTTGAAGATCAATTTGGTGTTGGTGATTATATAAAAATAAATTCAGCTGAAGGAACTGTTGTAGAAATCGGTTTACGTACAACAAAGATTAATGGTTCTACAGGGGAGCAGTTTATTATTCCGAATGGTTCGATTGGTGATGTTGTTAATTACTCTGTCAACAACTCTAAAATTTATATAGATTTACAAATGACGACTGATGCCAATTTTGAAAGAGCTGAGGCTATTATTAAAAAGTATTTAGATACTTTACCTGAAATTCATAAGGAACTTGTAGCAGTACCTGTATTTTTAGGTGTACAAAATGTTAAGGGTACAGAGGTAACGATTCGTATAGCCGCAGAAACATTACCACAACAACAATACGGGGTGGCTCGTACTATTCGTCGCGATGTTACAAAACTCTTTGAAGAAAATAATATACCAATGGCTCATCCGAAAATGATGTTCTATGGTATGAATGGAAATGAAGAGGGGAGAAATGAGTAATATGGAAGCGAAGAACTTTGGTTTAAACGATATTGTTGAAATGAAAAAGCAGCATCCATGCGGCACAAATAAGTGGAAAATTATTCGGATGGGGGCAGATGTGCGCATTAAATGCGAAGGCTGTCAGCATAGTGTCATGATTCCGCGCCGCGAATTTGAGAAAAAAATGAAAAAGGTTTTAATTTCCGCTAGTGAAGACTAGTTTTTATCTTCAATCAGTAGGTGTTCTGACTCCAACTGATTGAAGATAAAGCCTTCAGACACAATTACGCCAAGGCGAAAATGATATGTGTATTCCATGTGTATTAGACTTTTTATGAGTGAATCAATATAATAGATTAGGTTATACAGTGATTAATCAGTGAGGACTTTCTACATCCTCACAATATCCGTTAGTACGGGAGATAAGAGCAAATTTTAACAGATAATAGAAAGGTTGTGTCCATACATGGCATTAACAGCTGGAATCGTTGGTTTACCTAACGTTGGAAAATCAACATTATTTAACGCAATTACAAAAGCGGGCGCATTGGCTGCAAACTATCCATTCGCAACAATCGATCCGAACGTCGGTATTGTTGAAGTACCAGATGCACGTTTAGATAAATTAACAGAATTAGTAACACCTAAAAAAACAGTACCAACAGCATTTGAGTTCACAGATATTGCTGGGATCGTAAAAGGCGCTTCAAAGGGTGAAGGGTTAGGGAACAAATTCCTTGCTCACATTCGTGAAGTAGATGCAATTTGCCAAGTTGTACGTTGTTTTGTTGATGAAAATATTACGCACGTATCAGGTGGAGTAGATCCAATTGACGATATTGAGGTCATTAATTTAGAGCTTGCACTTGCTGATTTAGAATCTGTTGATAAGCGATTACAACGTGTTGGCAAAATGGCAAAGCAAAAAGACAAAGAAGCAATGATTGAAGAACCAATTCTTGTGAAAGTTAAAGAACAATTAGAAAACGGTCGACCAGCACGTGCTGCAGAGCTTTCAGAAGACGAGCTAAAGGTTATTAAAGGACTTCATCTTTTAACAATTAAACCTATGCTTTATGTGGCGAACGTTTCAGAAGATGAAGTTGCTGACGCAGATAATAACGAATATGTGCAAAAGGTACGTGAGTATGCAGCTACTGAAGGAGCTCAAGTTATCACAATTTGTGCAAAAATTGAGGAAGAAATTTCTGAGCTTGATGATGAAGAAAAAGCAATGTTCTTAGAAGAACTAGGCATTAAAGAATCTGGTTTAGACCAATTAATCCGTACTTCATATGATTTACTAGGGCTAGCAACTTATTTCACTGCTGGGGTACAAGAAGTACGTGCATGGACGTTCCGTAAAGGCATGAAGGCACCACAATGTGCTGGAGTCATTCATACAGACTTTGAACGTGGATTTATTCGTGCAGAAACAGTTGCTTTCGATGATTTAGTTGAAGCTGGATCTCAACCTGCTGCTAAAGAAGCTGGTAAAGTACGTCTTGAAGGTAAAGAATATGTAGTGCAAGATGGCGATATTATGTTATTCCGTTTCAATGTGTAAAATACAAACAGGGGCAATCTTTAAATGGATTGCCTTTTTTGTTTATATACTTATCTGAAATTTCAATCAGGCGGGGTTAGGTATGAATATATTACAAATAAAAGAACGTGGTTTAGAAATTGAACGTCTAGGTAGATTACCAGAAGATGTGTTAGAGCTTATTTACGAGCATCAATTGTTTAAGCTATTCACAGCAAAGGAATTAGGCGGTAAAGATTTAGATCTACTAGAGGGCATAAAAGTATTTCAGAAGATGTCTGTACTTGATGGCAATTTTGGATGGCTTGTCACAATAGGGGCAGGGGGTAACTCGTTTATTCCGACATTGAACAAAGAGGTTTGTGAAAAAATATTTTCACCAAGAAATGCAGTCATAGCAGGCAGTGGCTATCCTACAGGTACAGCAGTAAAAATAGATGGGGGCTATAATGTAACAGGCCAATGGAAATATTGTAGTGGAGCAGATTATGCTACAACTTTTACGATGAATTGCTTCGTCGAGAATGACGGTATTAGAACAGATGAAATCATTAGTTGCTCAATAAATAGTGATCAAGTAGAGGTCTTTAATGATTGGCGAGCAATGGGCTTAAAAGCGACAGCTAGCCATACGATTTGTGTGCAAGATGTTTGGGTACCTGAAGAGGAAACATTTCAATTGGGTATAATTAAAAACAAGTATGGAAGTGCGGTACATAGTTTTCCGTTTGGAGCATTTGCAGAAGCTTCTTTTTTAAGTGTTTGCCTTGGGATAACAGAAAACTTCTTAGAAGAGACAGCTATTTTAGTGAAACAAAAAAACAATGACCCAAGCCGTACTGAACGAATTGGCGCAATACAATTTTTATTGATGCAACAACAGAAGAACTTTAGACAGCTTGAAGAGCAATTTTATTCATTGTTGAAAGAATACTGGCAAAAACATAAAGAAGGTCAAGAGTTGACTGATGAAGAACTACAACAATTTTCTCGGATGAGTAAAGATATTGCAGCAGCTTGTGTAGATATTGCCAACAGCTTAATACGTAGACTTGGTATGGATGCAATTACGGAAACATCTTCGATTAATCGTATTTGGAGAAATTTATATACAGCTGCACATCATAGTTTTTTAACGCCATAAATTTGTGTCAAAAATAGAATCTGCTTGGAGCCAAGCAGATTCTATTTGTAACGTGACTTCTATCAAAGTTATTTCTTTTCCTCGGGCATATATACATAAAGTTTGGGTAATTGAGGATCATCCTGTATTAATGCATTTTTTGGATATTTGCGCAGCTCTTTATACATGGAAAAATCACCTAATGCACCAGCTATTAAAAAAGCCCCCACTAACACTAAAACAGTACTGTTAAAATAGAAACCAGCAACTGTCGGGAGGACGCCAGTTGTCCAGAATGGAAGTAATAAAGCTTTTTTCATTGCACGATTTTGTAATGGTTGTTCGGTTGTTGCGTACGCTACGCCAAGCTCTAAATTTAGGCCATATTTTAATGATTTAAAAGGCACGCCACCGAAGACCATAAAACCAATTAAATGAAAGGCTTCGTGTAAGATAATGAAAATAATATACAGAATGACGAAAAGGATGGATCCAATAATCATATTCCAAAATGTTACGGAAAAAGGATCTTTAGTGTAAATATATTGAATCGCCATAAATATTAGTACAAGACCACTAGTGACAACGATATTTTCCAACATTAGTTTCTTTATATTGAGTTCAATGACAATAGGTTCTTTATCTGGTAGCATGAAGATCCTCCATCCATTCATGAATTAAGTTCATTATATAGAAAGAATTGTTTGTTTGCGACTTGAAAGACATGCGTCTATGTGTTACAATTCATTGATGTGAGTAATAATTATTACTTGCTCCTTGCTCCCTGTGTACAGGAGAGCCTAAGTCCATAAGGAGGTGTAAACAGATGAGAAAATACGAATTAATGTACATCGTACGTCCAAACATTGAAGACGAAGCGAAGAAAGCTTTAGTTGAACGTTTCAACGAAATCTTAACTTCTAACGGTGCAGAAGTCATCGAATCAAAAGAGTGGGGCAAACGCCGCTTAGCTTATGAAATTCAAGACTTCCGCGAAGGTTTCTACCAAATCGTGAAAGTAAACGCTACTACAGAAGCAATTAACGAATACACACGTCTTGCTAACATTAGCGAAGATATCATTCGTCACATTGCGGTTCGCCAAGAAGCGTAATCATTTATTTTTAACAAAATGCTGAAAAGGAGGTTGCATTTCTGATGATAAACCGTGTCGTATTAGTTGGAAGACTAACAAAAGATCCTGAGCTACGCTATACGCCTAATGGTGTTGCGTCTACAAGATTTACAGTTGCTGTGAATCGAACATTCTCAAACCAACAAGGTGATCGCGAAGCTGATTTCATTAACTGTGTTGCTTGGCGCAAACAGGCTGAAAACCTTGCGAACTTCATGCGAAAAGGAAGTTTAATTGGAGTGGAAGGCCGCATTCAAACAGGCAGTTATGAAGGACAAGATGGTAAGCGAGTATACACAACAGATGTAGTGGCAGATAGCGTACAGTTTTTAGAACCTCGTAATGGTGGCGGTGCTCCTGCATCTCCTCAATACGGTGGACAGACTTACGGTAATAACCAACCGTCATATGGCGGTGGTCAACCACAACAACAGTTTGGTGGTGCTATGCCAGGACAGGGTTCATTTGGCGGCGATGCTTATCAGCAAAATCAACCACCAGTGAATCAGCCGAATTATACACGTGTAGATGAGGATCCATTTGCTAATAGCAAAGGACCGATAGAAGTATCTGAGGATGATTTACCGTTCTAATACTTCTAAAATAAAAAATGATAAGGAGGAGACACACTATGGCACCACGTCGCGGAGGCCGCAAACGCCGTAAAGTTTGCTACTTCACTGCTAATAACATTACGAATATCGACTATAAAGATGTGGATTTATTAAAAAAATTCATCTCTGAGCGCGGTAAAATCTTACCACGTCGCGTAACTGGCACTAGCGCTAAGTACCAACGTAAATTAACTTCAGCTATCAAAGTTTCTCGTATCATGGGATTACTTCCATTCGTAGCAGAAGACAAATAAGATATAAATAAAGGCACAACAAGGTTTAATTAACTTTTGTTGTGCTTTTTTTATTCGGCTCATCGGCGCTCCCAGGCGAGCGCCTAGTCGGAACGGAAATCAATCATACGTTATTGTGATGACCTTATTTTACCTCAGTAATTACTCTATATATTACCATTTGCTATTAGTATAAGAATTTATTACACTTTAAGAGACATAAATAAAGAAAATATGAAATGTTAGAGATTGAGAAACAAAATGCTATCGTATTTCTAAAACGTATGAATGAGAAGAACAATCGACTAAGTAACATTTTAAAAAACAAAACGGCTTATAATCATTTCGATTAAAAGCCTTTTTTCATGTATTAGTAACTGTCGTACGCTACTCATTTCTAATGTTGAAAATTTAAATATATATAAAGAAGAACTTAAATAAAGAATGAATTTGTTATGCTTTTTCGGTAAAAAATCTCCTATATAGCCTTGTATTTTACGCTTTAGTCATTGGTTCTACAAAATTAATGACAAAGCGTCCAGTTGTTCTTAGCGTTTTTTGTTCAATAACCTGAAAAAATGGTACAATAAAAGTCAGTAAGTTTGACTGAAAAAAGGAAGGTTTTCAATGCCGAATAATCAAACAAAGGCGCTTGTACAAGGCTCAATGATGGTCGCAATCTTTACGATTCTAATGCTTATTTCTGCATATGTACCATTCATTTTTATAGTAAGTCTAATATTTGCTCCACTACCGATTGCTTGGTATAGCGCAAATTACAAGCGTTCATCATCAATATTTGTAGCTGTAGTAGGCTGTATCTTAACCACTTTAACGAGTGGCATAACTATGGTACCATTTGCCTTTATTTTGGCATTACTTGGTGTCGTTATAGGAAGTGCAATTAATCTAAAGAAGAGCAAACTTTACCTATTCATGTCATCGGGGGTTACTGTTCTTCTGTCAATGGCAATTGTCTATGTTGCCTATGTTCAATTTGCTGGTATCAATATCATTAGCATGAGCATGGAGATGTTACGCGAAAGTTATGAGCAATCAAATGAACTTGCAAAAACTATGACAGGTCAAGAAGCGTTTCAGCCAGAGATAATTGAGGCTATGTTAAAAACAATTGAGCTGACAATACCTGCAACAGTAACAATCTCTGCTTTTATGACAGCATTTATAATCATAACGTTAAATTTACCTATATTAAAACGTCTTGGTTTAGATGTACCGAAATTTGCGCCGTTCCAAAATATGCGTCTACCACGATCTATTTTATGGTATTACATGATTGTTTTATGCATTAATTTATTTATGCGTCCAGAAGCTGGATCTACATTAGATATTATTGTTTTAAATGTTTCTTATGTTTTATGGATGTTATTAATCCTGCAGGGGATTTCCTTTATACATTACTTTATTTCTAAAAAGGAAATGCCGAATGGTGTAAAATGGGTAGCTACTTTGTTAGCCTTACCACTATCATCCTTTATGATATTGCTAGGCATTGTAGATTTAGGTTTCGACGTACGTTCACTTGTGAAGGGGAAAACTAAAGAATAAGGGGCTGATGTAATGGGGACTTTTAGAAAACGACCAATCCGCTATCCGCTTTTTGTTCTTTCCATTTTTGGCATTGTGACGTTCGTGCTTCTATGTATTTGGAATATTGGGATAGGTATCGGCTATGGAGTAGGTTTTGTTCTATTAATGGCCTATACGTGGAAGGTAGAAAAGATTACCTTTGAAGAAACAGAAAAGCATATTGAATCCATCTCTTTCCGCATGAAAAAAGTTGGGGAAGAGGCATTGCTTGAAATGCCAATTGGGATATTACTTGTCAATGATCAATATGAAATAGAATGGTCGAATCCATATATGCAAGGCGTTTTAAATATGGATAATTTAGTAGGTGAAGGAATCGTTAATATATCTGACGACATTTACGTGCTAATGAAGAGCGAGGAGACAAACGAAGATACGATTACACTCCGTGATCGTAAATATCGAGTTTATTATAAAAAAGAAGAGAACTTATTATATTTCTTTGATATCACTGAGCAGATAGCTATTGAAAAACAATACTTTGCAGATCGTACAGTTATTGCAATTTTATTTGTTGATAACTATGACGAAATTACGCAAGCAATGGATGATCAGCCTCGTAGTTTAACGAATACGATGGTGACATCAATTGTTAATGATTGGGCGGCTGAGCAAGGGATATTTGTGAAGCGAATATCATCCGATCGTTTTTTAGCTGTATTAAACGAATCTATTTTAATGGAACTTGAAAAGAAAAAATTCGCCATTTTAGATACAATCCGAGAAAAAACAGCGCAAAAAAACATGTCATTGACATTAAGTATTGGGGTTGGCGCAGGATCATCTTCATTAGTAGAGCTTGGTGAACTAGCACAATCAAGTTTAGATCTTGTTTTAGGCCGTGGTGGTGATCAGGTTGCTATCAAGCAACCTTCAGGGAAGTTAAAATTCTATGGCGGGAAAACTAATCCTGTTGAGAAACGTACACGCGTTAGAGCACGTGTTATTTCCCATGCACTACGTGATTTAATTCAAGATAGTGACCAAGTATTTGTTATGGGACATAAAAACCCTGATATGGACTCTATTGGTGCCTCTGTTGGTGTACGTAAAATGGCACAGATGAATGATGTGAAGGGCTATGTTATCATAAATTTTGAAGAATTAAACGGAAGTGTAACCCGTTTAATGAATGAAATAGAAAGTAAATCGGATTTCTATGAAAATTTCCTAACACCAGAGGAAGCTGCGGCAAGAATGACCGAAAAATCATTGCTCGTAATAGTCGATACGCATAAACCGGATTTAGTCATCGAATCACAATTATTGAAGTTGGCTGAAAAAGTTGTGGTGATTGATCACCATCGTCGAAGTGAGGATTTTATAGAAAATCCAACGCTTGTTTATATGGAGCCATATGCATCGTCCACAGCTGAGCTTGTAACAGAGTTACTCGAGTATCAACCAAAACGTGCGAAGATTAATATGCTAGAAGCTACGGCATTGCTGGCGGGAATTATTGTCGATACGAAGAGTTTTACATTACGTACAGGAGCCCGTACGTTTGAAGCGGCTTCTTATTTACGGACAAATGGTGCCGATACAGTACTTGTACAGCGATTGTTAAAAGAAGATGTAGATACGTATATTGAGCGTTCTAAAATAGTGCAAACTGTTAAGTTCGTGAAGCCGGGTATTGCTATTGCTGTAGGCGAGGAAGCAAAAGTGTATGATTCCGTACTAATAGCGCAAACAGCAGACATTTTACTAACAATGAAGGATGTAGGTGCTTCATTTGTCATTGCGCATCGTTCAGATGGCAAAATCGGTATAAGTGCAAGATCGCTTGGCGAGGTAAACGTGCAGCTTATTATGGAAAAGCTAGGCGGCGGCGGGCATTTAACAAATGCAGCTTGCCAAGTTGAAGCAAGTTCTATTGCTGGAGTAAAAAAACATTTAGAAGAGGCCATAAATGAGGTACTCGAAGGGAGTTCTGAATCATGAAAGTAGTATTTTTAAAAGATGTTAAAGGAAAAGGGAAAAAAGGAGAAGTAAAAAATGTAGCAGATGGCTATGCACAAAACTTCTTAATTAAAAATGGCTATGCTGCTGAAGCAAATGCACAAGCAATAAGTCAATTAGATGGTCAAAAGAAATTAGAAGCGAAAAACGCTGCTGCAGAATTAGCTGAAGCGGAAGCATTAAAAGAGAAATTAGAAGCTTTAACAGTAGAATTAAAAGCAAAATCAGGTGAAGGTGGTCGCCTATTTGGCTCAGTATCTACAAAGCAAATTGCTGATGCACTTCAAAAAGCGCATGGCATAAAAATTGATAAACGTAAAATGACTTTAAGTGATGGAATTCGTGCGCTAGGCTTTACAAATGTACCTGTAAAACTACATCATGAAGTATCTGCAACTTTAAAAGTTCATGTAACGGAAGAATAAGGGGCGACGATCCATGAACGAACCGATGATGGACCGTGTTCCACCGCATAACCGGGAAGCGGAGCAATCGGTTATCGGTGCAATTTTCCTCGATCCTCAATCGTTAATCACTGCATCTGAAATTTTACTTGCAGATGATTTTTATCAGAATGCACATAAGAAAATTTTCGAAACGATGCTACGTTTAAGTGATCAAGGAAAAGCGATAGATGTCGTAACAGTTACTGAAGAATTATCAGCTAAAAAAGAAATTGAGGATGTTGGCGGGCTATCTTACTTACTAGAGCTCGCCAATGCTGTCCCTACGGCTGCTAACGTCGCACACTATGCGAAAATTGTCGAAGAAAAGGCTCTTTTACGTCGTTTAATTCGTGTAGCTACTAAAATAGTAGAAGATGGCTATACTCGTGAAGATGAGGTAGAGGCATTACTAGGCGAAGCAGAGAAGAAAATGATGGAGGTAGCCAATCGTAAAAATGCGGGTGACTTTAAGCATGTCAAAGACGTATTGGTGGAAACCTTTGATAACATCGAAAAGATGCAATCACAAAAAGGTGATGTTACAGGTATCCCGACAGGCTTCCGTGATTTAGACCATATAACAGCTGGCTTCCAGCGCAACGATTTAATTATTGTAGCTGCGCGTCCTTCTGTAGGGAAAACAGCCTTTGCGTTGAATGTCGCACAAAGTGTTGCCGTTCAAGCACGAGAAAATGTTGCGATTTTCTCCCTAGAGATGGGTGCTGAGCAGCTAGTTATGCGTATGCTTTGTGCGGAGGGAAATATAGATGCACAAGTTTTACGTACAGGTGCTTTAACAACGGAAGATTGGGGTAAACTAACTATGGCAATGGGAAGTTTATCGAATTCCGGAATTTTTATTGATGATACACCAGGTGTACGTATCAATGAAATACGAGCAAAATGTCGACGTTTAGCACAGGAGCATGGCCTCGGTATGATTTTAATCGATTATTTACAGCTTATTCAAGGTAGTGGTAAGCCAGGGGAGAACCGTCAGCAAGAGGTATCTGAGATTTCACGTTCTTTAAAAGGTTTAGCGCGTGAATTAAAGGTTCCAGTCATTGCACTATCACAGCTATCTCGTGGCGTTGAACAACGTCAAGATAAGCGACCTATGATGAGTGACTTACGTGAATCGGGAAGTATTGAGCAAGATGCTGATATTGTTGCCTTCTTATATCGTGATGATTATTACGATAAAGAGTCAGAGAGTAAAAATATGATTGAAATTATTATTGCTAAACAGCGTAACGGTCCAACAGGTACAGTTACACTTGCATTTAAAAAAGAATTCAATAAATTCATTAATGTGGATTGGTCGCAAATGCCGCCACCACCTCCACGTGATTAAATATTTATCTTAACTTCCTTCTTTTTAGAGGAACTCAACGTTGGAGATTACGCCAAGATGGAATTAATCTGAATGTTAGATAATATTCATACCATTCTGTTATTAAACACGAACGTTGAATCATATTTTTTGATTTTATGTTCGTGTTTTTAAGTATTTTTGTTGACTAGGCGTTTCTTTCATTGTTACAATAATTAACGGCTTAAAATTTGAGATACAAATCGTATCTAACGGAGGTGCTGACTATGACATCAGTTGTAGTTGTAGGAACACAGTGGGGAGACGAAGGAAAAGGTAAAATTACAGATTTCCTTTCACAAAAAGCCGATGCAATCGCTCGTTTTGCAGGCGGTGATAATGCAGGACATACTATTAAATTTGATGGTGAAACTTACAAGTTACATTTAATTCCATCAGGTATTTTCTATAAAGAAAAAACTTCAGTAATCGGAAATGGTTTGGTTGTTAATCCAAAGTCATTAGTTACTGAACTTAGAGGCTTACAAGAGCGTGGCGTTGATACAGATAATTTACGAATTTCTAATCGTGCGCATGTTATTTTGCCATATCATATAAAGCAAGATATCGCTGATGAGGAAAGCCGTGGCGATAATAAAATTGGTACGACTTGTAAAGGAATTGGACCATGCTATCAGGATAAAGTAGCACGTATCGGTATCCGTATGGCTGATTTACTAGACAAAGATGTATTTGAAGAAAAACTACGTCAAAATTTAGCAATTAAGAATAAATTATTTGAGAAATTTTACGAAGTTGAAGGCGTAACATTCGAAGACATTTTCGAGGAATATTACGGCTATGGACAAGAAATCGCAAAATATGTAACTGACACGTCGAAAATCTTAAATGATGTATTAGATGAAGGCGGCAAAGTGTTATTTGAAGGAGCACAAGGTATTTTACTTGATGTCGATCAAGGTACGTATCCATTTGTAACATCATCAAATCCTGTTGCCGGCGGTGTAGCGATTGGTGCTGGTATTGGTCCTTCACGAGTTTCAAATGTTATTGGTGTATCTAAAGCTTATACTTCTCGTGTTGGCGATGGACCGTTCCCAACTGAATTATTTGATGAAGTAGGTCAACAAATCCGTGAAGTTGGTCGTGAATACGGTACAACAACTGGCCGTCCACGTCGTGTAGGTTGGTTTGATACTGTAGTTGTACGCCACTCACGCCGAGTAAGTGGTATTACGCATCTTGCGCTTAACTCAATTGATGTTTTATCTGGTTTAGAAACAGTTAAAATTTGTACAGCGTATAAATATAAAGATGAAACGATTACTGAATATCCAGCAAATCTTCATATTATTGAACAATGTGTACCAATTTATGAAGAGCTTCCAGGCTGGTCAGAAGATGTTACAGGCTGCAAAACATTAGAAGAGCTACCTGAGAATGCACGACGCTATGTAGAACGCGTGAGTGAATTAACAGGTATCGAAATTGCTACTTTCTCTGTTGGACCTGCACGTGAACAAACGAACGTTTTAGTGGACGTTTGGGAAGCAAAATAATTATAAATGACAAAAAGGGCGTACCATATGCGGTACGCCCTTTTTGTCATTAGTGAATATCTCTCTTCTTGAAGCGACCACCTCTAACCTCAGCAATGTTACCAATTGCTAGAAATGCGTGATCATCTATCTCAGAAACGATTGTTTTAAGCTTAGATTCCTCTAATCGGGTAATGACGGTAAAAATAACTTTTTTATCGTTACCTGTATAAGCCCCCTCACCATGAAGGAAGGTTACACCTCGACCTAGTCGGTCCATAATGGTCTGCCCAATTTCATCGATTTCATCACTTATGATATAAACAGATTTTGATTCCTCCATCCCTTGAATGACGATGTCAATCATTTTATAGGCAATATAGTATGCCAGAATAGAGTACATGGCTTGTTCCCATGTGAACACAAACCCCGCTACCGCAAAGATTAGTAAATTGCAGAACATAATAATTTCACCAACGGAGAACGGTGTTTTTCTATTAAATAAAATAGCTAAAATTTCTGTCCCATCTAATGAGCCACCATAACGAATGACGATGCCGACACCAATACCTAAAATCATGCCTCCAAAAACTGTGGCCAATAGCGTATCTTGAGTAAACGGTTTTAGATTATGTAAGAAGAGCGTTGTTAATGAGAGTACAGTAATTCCGAGCCCTGTGGAAAGTGCAAAGGTTTTACCGATTTGTTTATAGCCTAAAAAGATGAAAGGTAAGTTTAAAATGAAGATGAAAATACCAAGAGGTAAATTTAATAAATGGGAAGTGATAATGGAAACACCTACGATTCCACCATCCATAATGTTGTTTGGTACTAAAAATAGCTCCAGTCCTAGTGCCATAATGAATGCACCTAATGCCACCATAATGGTCCTAATTATAAGTTTACTAATGGGATTCTTACTTTGGGGCTTTCTTACTTTAGGGGTTATTCCAGAGGTTTGTAAAACATTCAAATTAAATCGCTCCATTCAACTAGTGTATCTAATTCATATTTTATCAGAATATTTAAAAATCAAAAAGTGGTAATTCTAAAATTATACTAAAAATAAATGGAATACTACCTGTTTAGTCAAACACTACTACTGGAGTAGAGGGTGAGCGGTTTAGGGTCTAGACAACCCAAGGGAAGTACCAGACTGGAACAAAAAGCCCTCTACTATAAAGCTAAAATTTTATTAAAAGCTACAAAAATAGGAATGATGTAACAATTAGTAGGTAATTAATACATTTACATTACAAAAAGATGAAAAACAGTTAAACAGTATTTTCTTTATGGTACAGTATAGTGGTGCAAAAAAAGTTGAAAGGTGCTATACGGGCACCTATCTTCAGTTAAAGCGCAAGTTAGGACAAGTAGTAGAAAAAGGTTCTGGTATAGGAATTATAGGATCTACTGGAAATTCAACAGGTACACATCTACACTTTGAAGTTAAGAAAAAGGGTTCGTTAGAAAATCCATCATCATACTGTAGGGCGTTAATCAGTTCGAATAGAAGGCAGTCCAAAACAGGGCTGTCTTTTTGTATTAAATCTATATTATTTCCCAAGAAATATTTGTCGAAAAATAACTTAATACAAAATCGTAAAATGTCTTAGGATTTAGAATAATGCATAGAAGCTAAAAGCATGGTAGAGTTAGAGTAGTGACTTTAACTTCTTTAAGCAGATGTCTTTTGACCGAAAGCGAAGCGTCAGCTACAAGTGTTTTATGTAGCGAAAGTGAAACGGCAGTTACAAAAGTCTCCCATCCTTATAGGTGGTGAGTTTAAGTTGTTTTTCAGTGGATGTCCGCTGAAATAAAGGAACTCAGTCTAAGAACGTCACTTCCTGTGGCAACAACTGAGTGACCAACATCACGTTGGCCCAAAGCCTCCGGCGAATCCAGACGCGATTATGCCGAGGCATAATTGATAAATACAATCGTTTAAAAATAGATAAATAGCGAAAGGGAGAAAAAATATGGACAAAACCATTTTAGTTGTTGACGATGAAAAACCAATCGCGGATATATTACAGTTTAATTTAATAAAAGAAGGCTACAAAGTTATTTGTGCTTATGATGGAGATGAAGCACTAGAAAAGGTTGAGGAAGAACAACCAGATTTAATGCTTTTAGATATTATGTTACCTAAGCGTGATGGGATGGAAGTTTGTAGAGAAGTACGAAAAAAATATGATTTCCCTATCATTATGCTAACTGCAAAAGGGTCTGAGATTGATAAAGTATTAGGACTAGAAATGGGCGCAGATGATTATGTGACAAAGCCATTTAGTACACGCGAGCTTATTGCGCGTGTAAAGGCAAATATGCGTCGCTTACAGGTAGTAGCCCCTACTGCCGAAGAGGTTGAAGAAGAATCCAATGAAATTGTAGTAGGCTCTCTTGTTATTCAGCCAGATGCTTACTTAGTATTGAAACGTGATGAGGCAATTGAACTAACACACAGAGAGTTTGAACTTTTACATTACTTAGGTAAGCATATCGGTCAAGTAATGACGCGTGAACATTTACTGCAAACTGTGTGGGGCTATGACTATTTCGGCGATGTACGAACAGTAGATGTAACAATTCGTCGTTTACGAGAGAAAATAGAGGACAATCCTAGTCATCCGGCTTGGATTGTAACACGCCGTGGCGTAGGTTATTATTTACGAAATCCTGAACAGGAGTAAAAGGGAATGCAGAAAGTAAGCTTTTTTAAATCAATTCATGTCAAGCTAGTACTAATTTATATTTTACTAATCTTGCTTGCTTTGCAAATAATAGGGATTTATTTTGCGAATGAATTAGAGCAAAATTTAAAAAGCAACTTCCGAGAATCCATT
Organism: Lysinibacillus xylanilyticus; assembly: GCF_001183605.1. Classification (GTDB taxonomy): domain Bacteria; phylum Bacillota; class Bacilli; order Bacillales_A; family Planococcaceae; genus Lysinibacillus; species Lysinibacillus xylanilyticus. Next base: position 40,256 of record NZ_LFXJ01000002.1, read on the forward strand.
TTTCAACGTGTCGATTTGATGGAATATAGCATTCGTGAAGAGATGTTAAAAGAACGCGATGAAAGTATGCCATCTCTAGAAGAGAGCTTGAAAACGATTGTAATGGAGTTTTCCACGGGGTTAAAGGAAGTTTCTAATGGAGATATTTTAGGAATCCGTGTCATTGATAATAGACAGCGTATTCGCGCCACATCTGAGGTAGATAATCAAAGTTTGATTGGACAGCGCTCGAATAATGATCTCGTACGCCGTGCGATCTCTGCAGAAACATTATTTGAAAACATTAAACTTGATAATAAAACAAGAAATCGAGTGTGGGTGTTAGCTTCGCCAATTCGAGAAGGTGCAGGTCCTGATGATGAAATCATAGGGGTACTCTACATTGAAGCTAATATTGAATCTGTTTTTGAACAAGTGAATGACATTAACGGTATTTTCCTTGGTGGTACAGCAGTGTCCTTGGTGATTACTATCTTTTTAGGAATCTTAGTGGCACGAACAATTACACAGCCAATTGCAGATATGCGTAAGCAGGCACAGGCGATGGCAAAGGGTAACTATTCTCGAAAAGTACGGGTTTACGGTACAGATGAGATAGGGCAGCTTGCTATAACCTTTAATCATTTAACGAATCGTTTGCAGGAGGCGCAATCTACTACAGAGGCAGAGCGGCGAAAGCTCGATTCGGTCCTTAGTAATATGACCGATGGTGTTATTGCAACAGATCGAAAAGGGCGCATCATTCTTATTAATGACCCCGCACTAGAGCTGCTGCATATTTCAAGAGATATTACATTAGGTCGTCCGATTGCATCTGTTTTAGGTATTGACCAAGAGTATAGTTTTGAGGATTTAATTCACATGAATGATGCGGTGAATTTAAATTTCAGTACAGCAGACGCACCGTATATTTTACGTGCGAATTTCTCTGTTATTCAAAAAGAAACGGGCTTTATTAATGGTCTAATTACCGTACTGCACGATATTACGGAACAAGAAAAAATAGAGATGGATCGCAGGGAATTTGTTTCAAATGTGTCCCATGAATTAAGAACACCATTAACGACAATGCGCAGTTATTTAGAGGCGTTAGCAGATGGTGCATGGAAAGATGAAAATATTGCTCCAACATTTTTGAATGTCACACAAACAGAGACAGAGCGTATGATCCGCTTAGTGAATGACTTATTGCAGTTATCACGAATGGATAGTTCAGATTATGAACTGAATCAAGATATTGTTCTATTTAATTCATTCTTTAACCGTATTATCGATCGTTTTGAAATGTCTAAGTCAGACAAAGTGATGTTTGAACGTTTATTCCCTGAGGCATCTTATTATGTAGAAATCGATACGGATAAAGTGACACAAGTTATCGATAATATCATTTCCAATGCTATTAAGTATTCACCTGATGGAGGTAATATTCGCTTTGGCTTTACAGCGCGAGAAGATATGCTGAAGGTTATGATTTCCGATGATGGTATGGGAATTCCTAAGGAAAATGTGGGACGTATTTTTGAGCGTTTCTATCGAGTAGATCGCGCCCGAGCTCGATCTATGGGAGGCACTGGTCTAGGATTAGCTATTGCCAGGGAAATGATTGAAGCTCATGGAGGTAAAATATGGGCCGAAAGTGAAGAAGGACATGGAACAACGGTTTTCTTCACATTACCACTTAATTTAGATGATTTTGACGAGGCAGGTGAGTGGGAATGAAATATATAGAACCAGTAAAATCAGTTGTTTTATTCCTACTTGTTATGCTAAGTGTGGTTTTAACCTTTATGATTTGGACATACACGCCAGATTATAAATTTATTGAACAGACTGAAGGAAAAGAAATTCTAATTGGACCACAAAAAGAAATGAAGGATGTAATTCGTCCTTATAAAGCTATTTATCGTTTTGATAAGGAATTTACCGGAACAGTATCTAATAGCGCAATGGTAGATATTATGGAGGCATTTCAAGGATGGAATATCCTAGATTTAATGCCCGTTGACAATAATCTTAAGGCCGACTCTGTAAATGAGATGATTCGTACTAATAATAGTATGACTGTCTTTTTTCCTGGTGAAATTCCTTACTCTGCTTTTAACACAATTTTTCAGTTCGCCGATAAGGAATTACCTGAAACAACCTTTAATCGTATGATTATAGATTGGAGTAAGTATAATAACAAAGAGTTACAAGTGTTTTTCCTTAGTGGTAATAATGAATTATTAATGCGTTCACATGTAAGTCTAGAAAATGCTAATCAATTTGTAAGAAATATTATAGAGCCAGCGAAAACATATAGCACTTTTAAAGAAGTGGAACGAGATGGCTTTATCTCACTATATATTGCAAACGATAAAATTGAATCAGCAAAATATACGTATTTTATCGAAGAGAAACCTGAATTATTTAAAGATGTGTTATTTACGAATCTAAACAATGTCGTGCGTACTGATGAAAGTGCAACTACTGAAAAATATCACGATGGAATGTCACGGATGGTGATTGATTCGAAAGCGAAATCATTGACCTATGTATATCCAGCTGCAGAAAGTAGTGTAAGAATAGAGCCTTCCAAGCTCTTTACGGATAGCTTTGAATTTATCAATGAACACGGAGGTTTTACAGATGATTATCGCTTAGTATCATCAAGTACAAGCAATAATCAATTGGATTATCAGCTATATTTACATGGATTACCGATATATAGTGATCAGGCTATAAACCGAATTACAACCGTTTGGGGAGATAACCGTATTTTCCGCTACAAACGTCCATATTTTTCTTTTGAGAAAGATATTACATCTGAAAAAGAGATGAAGGAACTTCCGTCAGGATCGGAAATCGTTGAAAAGATTAAAAAGCTAAATAACATTGATTTATCAGATATAGATGATATTGTTGTGGGTTTCTATTTAACTTATGATCAAAGCACAATAGTGACATTAGAGCCATGCTGGTTTGTTATTCGCAACGGTATATCGACAAAACTGACGCCTGACATATTAGGGGGTGTCAAAAATGGATTGGAATAGAACAAAATCTATTTTTATATTCGTTTTTTTAATCTTAAATATCTTCTTGTATTGGATGTATTTAAATCGCTATAATGAAGCGCAGAGCGTAGAAATACTAGGTGAAAAAACAATAGAAGCCCGTTTAAAAGATGATAATATTACGTATGGACCACTGCCGAATAGTAATGATTCTGCTACTTACATTACAGGCAAAGTGCATATTTTTAAAAATACTGTTTCCGATGACAATCAGCAAGTAAGATTCACTGATGAGACACATGCACATATACGTGTTAATTTTATTAACCCTGTAAAATTACGAAATATTAACGATGATACAAGTTTTACTGATTTTGTCCATGCAAACGTTAGAGAGGGAGACTCTTATGCATTATGGAAGGTAGATCGTGAGGAAAGGGTCGCAGTCTTCTTTCAAAAGAAAAATAATCGAATGTTCTATTACAATGATAGTGCCGTATTAAAAGTACAGTGGAATTTAGATAACGAAGTGACAATGTATGAGCAGACAATGATTGATAATATCGAAGAGATGGAGCAACAGGAAACGGTCATACCACCACTTCAAATTTTCCAGACACTTTATAATAAAGGGCTATTAAAATCAGAATCGCGTATTAAGCAAGTGAAGTTAGGTTACTCGACATTTAGTAATTTAACGCAAACACAAGTGTTGATACCAACGTGGGAAGTACAAGTGGAATTATCGGACGGAGAAATAGAAGAGTATTTCGTTGATGCTATTGATGGAAAAATTATTGAAATCCAAGGAGACAAGCAAGAGGCTGAAGAGGAAGACTGGGGAGTTGAATAATGCGATTTAGTGTTTTAGCAAGTGGCAGTACAGGAAATTCGATTTATGTAGAGAACGATGATCATGCATTTATTGTCGATGCAGGTCTTAGTGGCAAAAAGATGGAGCAACTATTTACAAAAGTCGATCGCAATATGAAACAGCTAAGTGGCATTTTCGTTACACATGAGCATAGTGATCATATTAAAGGAATAGGTGTATTGGCACGAAAATATAATGTACCTGTTTATGCTAACGCCAAAACGTGGCAGGCGATGGACGGGCTAGTCGGTGATATACCTTTAGAGCAACGTTTTGAATTTGACATGGATACTGTAAAGCATTTTGGTTCATTGGCTGTTGAATCTTTTGCTGTATCACATGATGCAGCAGATCCAATGTTTTATAGCTTTCATGAAAATGGACGTAAGCTTGTTGTTATTACGGATACAGGCTATGTTAGCGACCGTATGAAGGGGATCATTCGAGGTGCGGATTCCTTTGTATTTGAAAGTAACCATGATGTGAATATGCTGCAAATGGGGCGCTACCCATGGTCTATCAAACGTCGTATTTTAAGTGATGTAGGGCATGTTTCAAATGAGGATGCAGCTATAGCAATGAGTGAGGTAGTATTTGAAAAACCAACAAATATTTATTTATCACATTTAAGTATGGATAATAACATGAAAGAGCTTGCGCGCATGAGTGTCACACAAACTTTGCAATCTTGCGGCATTATAGCCGGAGAGTATTTAAATTTATTTGATACAGATGCAGAAGAGCCGACGAAATTAGTTACAGTTTAATGATAATAAAAAAATGAACCTTTAAGAGGCTGTTCAATGACATTTTATAGAAAATGCATTGAGCAGCCATTTTTATGTCCATTTTATTTATTTTTCATCTGATTTTAATGTTTGAATTGTAATATTAGGGTAACAACTAGCAAATACTAATAAGGGAAAGGATGAGGACATATGAGCTATTTTCAAGATGATGATAAAAACAATGACTCTCTAAAAAATGATGAAATACAAAAATCACCTCTTCAGGAGCGACTCGAACAAGAGGAGCGAGAAACGCAAGAGAAACGTCAAAAAAGGAAAGGCGGTGGCGGAGGTAAAGGTGGTTATTTATTTACCGGTTTTATCGGCGTCATCATAGGCGCTTTACTCGTTTGGCTCATGATGCCTGGACTTGTCAATCAAATGCCTGGTACAACGACAAGTAGCGCAGGGAATAAAAATAATACAACCATTAATCAAGTTGCAACAGAAGTGACAACTGATGTTACGAAAGCAGTAGATAAGGCTTCAGATGCTGTTGTAGGGATTACAAATATTCAAGAAGTGTCTAGTGGCGGATTCTGGAGTCCACAATCCACATCAGAACAGCCTGCTGGAAGCGGTTCAGGTGTTATTTATAAAGTTCAAGGTGATAAAGCCTTTATCGTGACAAATAACCATGTTATTGAAGGTGCAAAACAGTTAGAAGTAACAATGCCAGATGGAACGAAAGAAGTAGCACAATTAGTTGGTCATGATGTTTGGACAGACTTAGCGGTCATTTCAATCAGCTCTAAAAATGTTAAGACAGTAGCGACATTTGGTAACTCAGATGTATTAAAACAAGGTGAAACAGTAATTGCGATTGGTAACCCACTGGGCTTAGAATTCTATGGTTCTGTTACTACAGGTGTTGTTTCTGGTAAGGATCGTTCTGTACCAGTTGACATAAACGGTGATGGCACTTCAGATTGGCAGCAAGAAGTATTACAAACAGACGCAGCTATCAATCCTGGTAATAGTGGTGGTGCACTTGTAAACATTGCTGGTGAATTAGTCGGCATTAACTCCATGAAAATTGCGGAATCTTCAGTTGAGGGGTTAGGCTTCTCGATTCCGATTAACTCAGCAATTCCAATTATCGAGGAATTAGAGGCAAATGGTGAAATGAAACGTCCAACAATGGGTGTTTCGTTAGTAGACTTAACGGATGTTCCGGCATTCTACCAACAACAAACATTAAAATTGCCAAAAGATTTAACAACAGGTGTTGTTATTACAGATGTTGTGGGGAACTCTCCAGCTTCAAAAGCAGGCGTTCAACAATACGATGTAATTGTTGAAATGGATGGCAAAAAAATCGAAACAGCAATCGATTTACGCAAACATTTATATAACAACAAAAAAATTGGTGATAAATTAACGTTGAAAGTATACCGCCAAGGTAAATTAGTGGATCTATCACTAACATTAACAAATAGCGATTCGTTGTAAATTAAAAATCAGTGGAGATAATATGATCTCCACTGATTTTTTCCATGTTGTTGAGTCAATGAAATTAAGGTGTCATATTAAAGTATGCTCTTCAGCGAAACGAGAGGTTGATTTCCGTTCCGACTGGGCGCGTAGGCTGAAATGAAAATTGCCCTCGCTACAAAGAATTTCTTGATCGTTTTTTTGTGAACAGAAATATGTTTGAAAGAAAAGCCAATTGAATTATTAAGAATGATTTAGAAAATATTGTGGATAACTAGAAAATTGTGAATAATAACATATACATGGCGAGAGGCGGTAGAAAGCCTATTCTTCCATACTCGCCCGTCCTTTGTTACAATAGAGTGTGGATAACATAGACCGAATTGTGAATAAGTTTGTGGAAATTTCGGAAAATAAGAAGAGGTGCAAAAATGGAAAAATACAGTTGTGAAAACCATATAGAACACGCTTTAGACATGTTTGTGGCAGAGCAAAAAGAGTTCCCAATTATGGATAAAATCGAAGAGGATAAAAAGTTATCCACAAAATGTAGCTACTGCGAACGACCTGCAGAATATCTTGTATCAAGTAAATAACTTTACACAAGATATAGGAATCGCTTGTGGATATGTTGATAACTTTTGTGGATAATTTGTTTGTAAATGAATTGTAAAGGTGGATAACGTGTGAATATAACGATTGTATCAGTCGGAAAACTAAAAGAAAAGTACTTAAAAATGGGAATAGATGAATACGTAAAACGTCTTGGTGGCTACGCAAAAATGGATTTAATCGAAGTACCAGATGAAAAAGCACCCGAGCAGCTAAGCGAAGCAGAAATGGAAATCGTGAAGAAAAAAGAGGGTGAACGTATTCTATCTAAAATCGGCCCAGATACATACGTTATCGCCCTAGCCATTAACGGCAAAATGAAAACCTCTGAACAAATGTCGGCAGATCTTGAATCCCTCATGACCTACGGCAAAAGTAAAATTGCGTTCGTCATCGGCGGCTCCCTCGGTTTACACGATGATGTATTGAAACGAGCTGATGAGCTACAATCCTTTGGAAAGATGACATTACCGCATCAGCTAATGAAGCTTGTTTTGGTAGAGCAGGTTTATAGAAGTTTTAGGATTATGAAGGGTGAACCGTATCATAAGTAAGTGCGGTTTAAAAAAAGACCATTTAGGACGTTGAATTTGCAACGTCTTAGGTGGTTTTAATTTATTGAGTAAGAAAATATAAATTTCCGCAGAAGGTAACATTGAAAATGCTATTATTTACGTTTATGGCAAAGCGCTTTTGTTTATGATTTTAATTGATAGCCCCAAAAAATTTCATGGAAACAAAAAAGGCAACATCTCACAAGGAGATGCTGCGGTAGAATTCTTTGTTCCTGAAGAACTCTAATGGGTTTGGCACCCAATAACGCTAATTTGTTCAATCTAAAATTACCATTATTCGGTGTCAACAATTGTTGTTTACTACTTATATAATATAGCATAGCAACCTGTGATATGTTAATTAATTATGTATTCTGTGTATACGTTACACAGAATACATAAAACTGAGGACACATTCGATTTATATTTAAGCGTTGTATAAAAATCGCACTTAAGCCTATTACGGTGAACCGTATCATAAGTGAAGTGACCCCTAAAAGTTAGACACGGTTATTTCATTAGGCAGCTTGGGTAAAATGAGTTCGGTATTGTACCGGACTCGTTTTTAATTTTGCCTTGATCCGTTTCGTATTATAGTAATTTATATATTTTTCTAATTCTATTTTAAAATGCTCTATACTTTCAAATTCTCTCATGTAAAGGAATTCAGATTTCATAATTCCAAAGAAATTCTCCATGACAGAGTTGTCGTAACAGTTTCCTTTACGAGACATACTTTGAACAATCCCTCTTGATTCTAAGGCGCGACGATATTTATTCATTTGATAATGCCAGCCTTGATCGGAATGCATGAGTAACTGGTGGTGCTCAGGTAAACGTTCGAACGCTTTGTCCAACATATCTGAAACAAGTGAATAGGTTGGTCTAGAGCCAATTGTATACGTGATAATTTCCCCGTTAAATAAATCTAAAACTGGCGATAAATAAAGTTTCTCACCGAACAATTTAAATTCTGTAATGTCTGTTACCCATTTTTCATTTGGGGCATCTGCTTTAAAATTGCGGTCTAAAATATTTGGCGCAATTTTACCAACGTTTCCTTTATAGGATTTATATTTTTTCATACGTACAACACACTTTAAACCCAGTTCTTTCATGATACGTTGCACTTTTTTATGATTCACTTTTTGCCCACGATTCGCTAGCTCGTCACGAATACGGCGATAGCCATAACGCCCTTCATGTTCTTCATAAATCGCCTTAATTTCCTCTTTTAAATCGGCATCTAAATCTGGTCGATTCATACGTTTTACTAAATCATAGTACGTACTTCGTGGAATGCCAGCGAATTTTACGAGTGCTTTCACCGGATATTTATGCCTTAATTCATAGACTACTTGCGCTTTGTCCTGTTTGGTGATTTTTCTTTGTTTTGAACTAAGGCATTCAACTTTTTTAAATACTCATTTTCCATTTCTAGTTGTTTAATACGTGCTTCAAGTGCTTCGGTAGAGCCTTCAACTGGTGCTTGTTTCGATTGTTTATTAAATTCTTTTTTCATGGATGGACGCCCCTTTTTCTTTGATTGAAGGGCATCTAATCCTTGAATTTCATATTGCTTTCTCCAAACACTAATTGTTGAAGGGGCAGGTATCTTAAAAATCGCTGCCGTTTCGTTTAAGGACGTACCATTTTCAATCATAAAATTTAGTACATCCATTTTAAACTCTAGTGTGTAATTTGTATATGGCTGAATAAAAGCTTCAACACCATTGTATTCATATTGCTTAACCCATTTAAGGATTGCTTTATTATCAGTCTCCATAGATTTAGCTATATCATAGGAACTTTCCTTTCCATTTAAGTAACGCTCAACAGCTTGTAATTTATCTTTGGCAGTATATTTTTTGACCATACAAAAACTGCACCTCCAATTGTTAGATGTGTCTAACAATTGGGGCGCAGTTCATAAGTAAGTGAGGTTTTTTTGAAAAATAGTACAGCACCTCCTCAAATAGTGGAATAAGTGTTTTTTTGTTGTTTGGCCGTATAAAAAGAATGAACTCCTTATGAGAACAGAATAGTGGTAAAGCAGAGAATAGAAGTTCCTCTGGATAGCAAGGTTCTATTGGAGCGATACGTGAACAATTTATTGGATAATGCGGTTAGACATACACCTCGCCAAGGGTAGATTTTTGTAGAATGCTATACACAAAGATATTATCCAAATAATACTTTAGCTAAATTAATGTATTTGACTAAATCTAAATTTCTTCTTCGAATAAGATATATTATTCTAAATCGAAAAGAAGGTGGTATAATGTCAAACCAACGAGGTCATAAAGATAGTAATGATGGGTCTAATTCCAAGGAAATACAAAGCGGTATGGAAAGTAAAAATGAAAAAGTAAGGATTATTGTAAAAAAAGATGGAGAAGAAATTAGGACTGATGCTCCTGTATCGGATAAGTTAAAGGTTGTAATTGTTATAAATAATCAGTTCACTAGTGCACCTAATACCACGCAAATTGCAAGTGGGGCAGGAAGAAATAGTGCAGCTGGTAGTAATGCTGCAATAGATTCCTCGAATACCGATCAACAGCAAAGTGTGGGAGCACAAGGGGTGGCTAGAAATAGCGGTATGAAGGGGGAGCAGACTGAACCTCACGAACAGCATGAAGACTGGGATGGTGATGAAGAAATTGTTATCATCATCAATAATCAGATAAATCAGGGTCAAAAACAGTCGTCAGCTACTCAGATAGCAAGCGGAAGCGGTTTAGATAGTACGGGAGGAACTAATTCAGCCATAGGAAGTTCTAATACGAAGCAGCAGCATGCGGTTGGTGGAGGCGGTCGTGCAATAAATAAGGGTGAGAATGGTGATCAAGAGGAAAAGTAACAATTCATTGTAAAAGTTAAAAAGGATTAAAATATAATTATCTACGTAAACTAAAAGAGAATTGATCCCATAGCTTATAGATAGTTAAGAATCAGTTTTTTATTTAATCAGAAGGATAATATCTGGGCCATATCATATTTCTAGTTTTTTAGACTCGGCAGTAAAGTTAACCATTGAAAGAATGGGTAGCAAATATTTATTCGCCTTTTTCATAGAATGAATATTCTATAGTTTTTACCTATAGGAAACGTAAATGCTGTTCTATCTCTCTTTTTAGATGATAGTAAAGCAGCGACTAATAGCGAATAGCTGACATGCGTGGGGCCAGAATAATGTATGAGTACATTTGATCGAAAACCTCATTTATTTACGTTACGGTGAACCGTATCATAAATAAGTGAGTTTTTTTAAACAGGCACATTCGCTTCATGCGAATGTGCCTGTTTTTACTAAAGTATATGTTGCAACTAAGTAAGTCACTTTAACTGGCAACGGTTTCTGAAAATTTCATCTCCATCAGCCGAAATATTTAAGCCGGTAGCAATGATCGATGTAGAATAAATTTAACTTCTGTGTAATTGCTCAATTCTATTCTGATGTCTTTTGTTTTTGGTCTAAATGATGACTAAAGAAAGTTAGCAGACTTGCACAGACTGCAACTATCCCACCGACCCAAGTTACATTCATTAAATCTCCTTGATGGTACACAATTCCTCCTAACGCAGAACCAAAAGCGATACCTACGTTGCTTGCCACTGGCATTAGTGAAGCGGCGAGTCCTGTAGCTTTTGGCTGATAAATTTCTGCGAGGTCAATTAAATATAGCTGAGTAGATGTTGTTAAGAGGATAGCCATTAACGACATTAATCCAATATTTATTAATCCTAAAACAAAATGATTTGTAGTCCAAAATAAACTTATCAGAACAACTGCTTGCACGAGAAAAACAAACCGAAGGCGACCGATTGCATTGTGGCTAGCAATTTTACCAGCGAGGATGTTGCTGAAAATCGAAATAAACCCATAACAAAATAAGATTATACTAATTGAATTATTTGGTGCTCCTATTTCTTTTAAGATTGGTACAAGGTACGTAAAGACTGCATAAGTTGCGCCAAATCCGAGTGCAGGAATGAAAAAAGCCATCAATATACGTGGCTTGGTCAATAAAGAAAACTGATCACGTATCGAGCTGCGTACTTGGCTGAGTCTATGAGGTAAGACAAAAAAGGATGCTAAAAACGCCAATCCTCCTAGGAAAGTGGTTAACATGAAAGTGGCATTCCAGCCGTACTCTTCGGCGATCACAATACCAATTGGCACTCCAACGACATTTGCAAGTGTGAAACCACCGAAAACGAATGAAATAGCAAGTCCACGTTTTTTAATCGGCATGGTTTCACTTGCTACAATCATGGCTAGAGAGATTAAAACTCCTGTTACAATCGCTGTCATAATCCGAAGTGCAAGGAGCATGATATAGCTCGTCGAAATTACGCACAAAGCATTTAGGACGATGAAAGATCCTATCAAAAACAACATCCATTTTCGCTTTGGAAAATGACTTGTTGCTGACATCACTAGTGGTGTAGCTATGGCAAACGTAATTGCAAACGCAGAAACGAGTGTGCCTGCTTTTACATTAGTCATATGAAGGCTTGAAGAAATATCTGTTAAGATTCCGACAATAACAAATTCACTTGTCCCGAGAACAAATGTTAATAAAGAAAGTGTTAAGATAAGCAACCAATGTTGCTTGGATAATTTTGTGGAGTGCATAAATACCTCTTTCTTAGATGAATGTAAATGTGTGACATAGTAAATACACAACCTTAACATCATACCAAGAATATATTTGCCTGAAAAACCTTATCTTAGTCAAGTAGAGAATAATGGATCTCCGGAATCGACAAGGATGCAGAGTTAGCACAAGACCATTTAAAAAAGCGCACTTCAGATAAAGAGGAACTGATTTGTATCAAATATGGCAAGAAAATCAGCAAGGAGATAATCTTTTAAAGGGATTGCTTTATAATAAATAAAAAAAAGAGAAATTGCGTTGTGCAATTTCTCTTTTTGTTTGAACTGAAATTAATTATAAATCATCTTCGGTAACTTCATTATTATTTCATTGCCATTGCCATTGCCGTTGCCATTACCGTTGCCATTACCGTTGCCATTACCGTTGCCATTACCGTTGCCATTGCCATTGCCATTACCGTTGCCATTACCGTTGCCGTTGCCGTTGCCATTACCATTACCATTGCCATTGCCATTGCCATTGCCATTGCCATTGCCATTGCCATTGCCATTGCCATTGCCATTGCCATTGCCATTGCCATTGCCATTGCCATTGCCATTGCCATTGCCATTGCCATTGCCATTGCCATTGCCATTGCCATTGCCATTGCCATTGCCATTGCCATTGCCATTGCCATTGCCATTGCCATTGCCATTGCCATTGCCATTGCCATTGCCATTGCCATTGCCATTGCCATTGCCATTGCCATTGCCATTGCCATTGCCATTGCCATTGCCATTGCCATTGCCATTGCCATTGCCATTGCCATTGCCATTGCCATTGCCATTGCCATTGCCATTGCCATTGCCATTGCCATTGCCATTGCCATTGCCATTGCCATTGCCATTGCCATTGCCATTGCCATTGCCATTGCCATTGCCATTGCCATTGCCATTGCCATTGCCATTGCCATTGCCATTGCCATTGCCATTGCCATTGCCATTGCCATTGCCATTGCCATTGCCATTGCCATTGCCATTGCCATTGCCATTGCCATTGCCATTGCCATTGCCATTGCCATTGCCATTGCCATTGCCATTGCCATTGCCATTGCCATTGCCATTGCCATTGCCATTGCCATTGCCATTGCCATTGCCATTGCCATTGCCATTGCCATTGCCATTGCCATTGCCATTGCCATTGCCATTGCCATTGCCATTGCCATTGCCATTGCCATTGCCATTGCCATTGCCATTGCCATTGCCATTGCCATTGCCATTGCCATTACCATTGCCATTGCCATTACCGTTGCCATTACCGTTGCCGTTGCCGTTACCGTTGCCGTTGCCATTGCCATTGCCATTGCCATTGCCATTGCCATTGCCATTGCCGTTGCCATTGCCATTGCCATTGCCGTTGCCATTGCCATTGCCGTTGCCGTTGCCATTGCCATTGCCGTTGCCGTTGCCATTGCCATTGTCATTACCTGGCTTTACAACCAACACATCAAATGTTAGTGTGTGCTTACCATACGTTACCGTAACCGTTGTGTTACCTTGACCTCTTCCTTTTACAGCCCCTGCTTTTACAGTAGCTATTTTATCATTCGCCACTTCGTAGGTTGCAAGCTTTGTAACATCTTTTTCTGTTGTTTTACCATCAAAAGTAGTTACTTCAGTAATCTTAACTGTAACTTCTTTACCTATTCCAGTTTCAACCTGAGCTTGGTCAATTTCTAGTGTTACTTTTGGTTCTTCTATAACAGGTGCTTTAACTGTAACATTCATAGTAACTTCATTATCACCGTATGAAATAGTAATTGGAGTCGTGCCCTCACCTACTGCAGTTACTAATCCATTTACTATTGTTGCAACATTTTTATCTCCAACAACATAAGTAGCTTTTGAAGTTACGTCTTTCTCTGTTTCCTCACCTTCTGCAGGCGTTGCCGTTTCTGTTACCGTAATTTGTGCAGTCTCTCCAGTTGTTAGGTCTAGCTTAGTTGGATTTACAGAAAGTGCTACTACTGGTTCTACTACTTCTTTTTCATATATCTTCGCTTCACCAACATTCCCTGCAGCATCTTTAATTATTACTGATACAGCATTTGTTTCTGCTGTTACTGGGAATGTGAAGCTACCATCTTGATTTAATTCAAAAGCAACTGGCGCTTGTACTTTGCCATTTACCGTCGAAACATAGGAAGCTTTTAATTTATCATTTAAATTGTAATCTAAATCATATAAATATAACTCTTCATTGTAGTCGATATACTTATCTGTTACCTGTCCTGTAGCGACACCTTTAGCTACTGAACCAGTAATTTCTGGTTTAGTCGTTTTCACGACAATTGGTCCAACATAATCGGAAACTTCTCCTGATGCTGCAAGACCAGTGAAGTCAATTGTATACAGACCATCTGGAATTGTTGTGGCAGGTGCTGTTCCCCATGGCTTGTACTGCCCACCAACCTTCAGCGTATAAGAGCCTTTTGCTAGTGCAGTACCTGCATGAAGATAGCCAATGTAGCCGTCTCCGTATTCTCCACCTTCAGGATTCATAATATCCCAAAGCTCGATATAGTTAGTTGTTACATCTCCAGTTAATGTAAATGAAAGTACAGCTGAGTCTTTCACTCCATCTCCGTTAAAGGATAGGTCTGTTTCTGTAATCTTAAAATCTTTGATTGCAGTTGCTGCTGCGCTGCCAAAGTCAGCTGCGAATGGCAATGAGATTTCTGTATCTCCACCGCTGATGTAAATATACCCTAGTATTTCAGAGCCGTTTGGTGCAGTAGCTTTTGAAGCAGTTAATGTAATATTTAAAACTTGCTCACCATCTAGATTAAATGTCGGCTTATCTACTGTAACAGTTGCATCACCAAATGTTTTTGTCACATCAATTGATACGTTATAATTGCCGCCGTTCCCTTTAATATCTTTTACTAAAACTTGTTTCGTTACAGAAATATCTCGGTCTTTAAGCGATTGTGGACCGAAAGTAACTGTACCTTTCAAGTTTTCTGTAACTGCACCAGTTGCATCTAAAATTGCGCTATCAAGTGCATAAGCAAGAATTTCCGGATGAGCTGCCGCATAAGCATCTACTCGCCCTGCACCTTGAGAAAACACATCGTATTTTGTTTTATCTATAACCTTTGCTGTATTAGAAAGCGCCACTTTTACATCGAACGCATTCCAATTCGGATTTGCTTGTTTAACTAATGCAGCAATACCTGCAATATGCGGTGTTGCCATAGAAGTTCCTGTTTTACGGCCATATGCTTCCCCATAATCTGCATCAGGGAAATCTTTTTTATACATTGGAATCGTTGACATAATGTTTGTTCCAGGTGCACTTACATCTGGTTTAATATCAAAGTTTGGTGTAGATGGTCCACGTGAACTTGAATCGTTTACATCATCTCCCAGTGTCTTTGTGGAAGCAAATTTACTAAAACTTACTTTTCCGGCTCCGCCTGCTAATGCAGCGCGAATTGCAGCGCCATCCGTTTGGGACATATCAAATGTTGGCAGATACTCAAATGCATCACCAAGGAATGTGCCTGAAATGTTCGGGGCATTCGTTCCACCAGCAAAGTTATGAATAATTGTTGCGACTGCTCCTTTTGCCTTTGCATTCGCAATTTTATCAACGAATGCGATACTACCACGAGAAATCAATGCCACTTTACCTTTTACATCAATTCCTTCAAAGTCTTTTACTTCCCCGTTTCCAGGAACAGCAACTAGGTCAAATTCTCCTTGAAGCTGTGTCGCTATATCTTTTCCAAAAGTAGTTCCCATTAATGGAAGCTGTTTTGTTAAGTTGTAGTTGCCAACCTTAACATTCACTTCCCCGTTATACATTGTTTCAGGATTTGTTGTGTTACCAACAGCAATTCCTAAACGAGCGGTTGCAGGCGTACCCATCGTTCCGCGATTCGGACCCTCATTCCCTGTTGCAACTACTCCGATTGTTCCAGCCATCATTGCATTATTAATAGCAAATGAACCAGCATCCGTTTCAGAGTTAGCTCCCCCGCCAAGTGAAAGGTTGATAACGTCCATTTTTTCTTTTACAGCAGTTTCAATTGCTTTGACAATACCAGATGTAGCTCCACTTCCGTACGCCCCAAGAACTCGATAAGCATAAAGGTCTACTTTTGGAGCAATTCCTTTAATACCGAATTTGTTAGCTCCGATTGCTGCAATTGTTCCAGCAACATGTGTACCGTGAGAAGTATAGAACGCACTACCCTTTTCATTAAATTCAGGTGTCCCGGCTGGGCGCTCCGAAGGCGATGTTTCCGATGCATCGTCATCTTTTCGAGGCTTCGTATAAGTTGCTGAGTTCGGAATAAAGTTTTTTCCACCTTTGTAAACTCCAGCGAACTCAGGGTGATCTACATCAATACCAGTATCTAATACTGCTACTTTTACTCCTTGTCCTTCAAGTCCTTCCTTCCAAAGCTGTTCAATGCCAAGGAAAGAATTACTTGTATTCATTTGAGCTTCTAATTGATCTTCCTTAATAAGTTCCGATGATTTCATTGTATTATCTTCTGATGCGGAAACAATTGCATCAGGTTCGATTAATGTAATTCCTTCTACTGTAAGCAGTTTCGGGAGATCATTTGCTTTCACAGTTGCCGCAAAACCGTTTAAAACAGTATCAAATGTGTATCCTTGAGTCATCTGAACATTTTTAGCAGCTAACTCTTCTTTAACTTCTGCTTGTTGTTCTTTTACATTTGAACGAACTTCATTTTCTTGGGCTTTAGAGAATTCTTCGCCTTTAACTAGGCTCATTCCTTCCTCTAGTGCCACAGGCTTTTCAGATAAGTGAACGATGACTGCAACTTTTTGATTGCCTGATACATTTTGTAAGCTTTCGTGAAGAGTTGGCCCATCTTTAGACAAGCTTAGCTGTTCAGCAATAGCCGCCTTTAGTTGAATTATACTTTCACTTTGACCATCCTGCTTGAATGGCTTCGATTCTTTAGCACTAGCACTCGACAATGGAACCAATAGATAAAGCACCATAACGAAAGCTAGAATACTACTTAAGAACTTCGTAAACTTAAAATTTTTCAAATCTCATTTCCCCTTCCACCTTTAATTGTCACACTTTTCAGTTTAGTGTGATATTTCCAATTTATCATATGGAAACAAATGTGAATATATGAATATTTAAATATTCCAAAATATTGATAATTAGTATCAGTTTATCAAATATAGATTAAATCTATTTTCCTAGTAATTTAATAAAAAGGTAGAACTTTCAAATGAGGAATGACTTGCAGTAATTCACTAATTTTTTCAATTAATCCTATCAATGCAGCAGTTGTTGGTACAGTCAGTGGTGTAATTGCTTATAGAGAAATTAGGAGGGTAGTAAGAGGAGTGATTGGAGGAGAATTATTATCTTTTTTAACAACAATTTGATTAATAATAGAATGTAGAAAATCTTTTTGTTGTTCAGGGTAAGAGTGGGTAATATTTTAGAAAACTCACTTAAAACCATAGAGATCGGTTTTAACCTGAACAAAGAAAGGGGGCCAAAGCGAAGAAAAAATATAGCGCACCTTAGTATGTTAAAGGGAACCGTATCATAAGTAAGGTTATTAAAAAGACCACACCTAGAACGTTGATATTACAATGTTTTAGGTATTTTTATTAACTCTAAATTAAAGTTATGATAAGCTAGAAAAGGGAAATTTAGGAGAAATGCTGATGAAAAAGCTTTGGCGATGGGTTGGTCTAGTAGTTATCTATATAATTGGCATTTATCTTAGTCTCTTATCTGGTGTATATCTTTTGGATGGTAGAACAGCTTTAGATACGAAGAAGATCGACAACAACATAAAGAAATTGCGGATGTATCCATGGTTTAATGAACTATATGAACATGAAGAACATCACCGTTCATTCTTTGCAAATATAAAAGTTAGAAAATACTTAGAAAGCTCTATACGTGTTTCTAGGTTACTTAACAATGAGCGGGAGCAAAAAAGGTTTATAAGAATGTTAGAAGAAGTAGCGCAAGTACGAAAAAAATGAACCGAGCTTAAATAATTTACAGAAATGTATCATAAGCAAGTGCGGTTTTTATCGGAGGGTCGAATAATGAAAAAGGCAGAAAAGATGGATGAGTATTTTAATTCTTATGGGAAAGAAATTAGTAGTTCTGAGATTTGTCATGTTGTAGATTTAATTTTCAAGATTAATTTAGATGAGGCACCTATTTTATCGAAAGAGAAGGAAAAGGCAGATGGATTTTCTTCATCAACAGGAAGAGAAGCGATAGATTCCCATCTAAATCAATACGACAGCGAAATCACAGGGGCAGAAGTTCGTAAAATAATAAATGAAATTTTTGGTGTTAATTTAGAAGCGATATCATCATTAGAAGGAGCAAGAATTTCTTTATATTCAAAAGGTCAGTGGATTGTACAACATGAAAAAGACTTATTTGTAGTATACACTGGAGAAAGTGATATTGATGTGAAGGTCTTTCCAACACAATATTTCACTGAACAAACTGGGCTAGTAGAATTACCTACTGACTTACAACATGCACTAACGAGTATAGGGTATTACTTCGATGAGAAAAGCGATAGTTACTATTTCTCAAACCCCACAGGTGAAGCTGTTCCAGATGCCTTCAAAGGAAAAACAATAGGCGCTATACTTGGAGTCATTCAACATTCATTTTCAAATTTATAAACAAACGGATACATAGAAGCTATTAGTTGGAGATAGAAAAATGTAATTATCCATAGACATAACAGGGAAGTATAACTAGAAGAGAAAAAAAGTCATATAGGGGAATATGATTCCCATCTATATGACTTTTCACATTTAGTTATACAACTTTATAAACTCTTACTTTCCGAAAGAAGATAAAAATTTAACTCGGTCTCCCATAGGAGGCGTATTATTATCTGTTAAAACTACTTCCAAGACTGCTGGACCATTTAAATTCGATAAGTTATTAATCATATCTTGGTTAATATCTTGTAGTTCCGTTACTTGGAAACTCGGTATACCCATAGCTGAAGCCAAAGCACTAATACTAACTGGATTTTGCTCAAAAGATGGGTGAGTACGGTGGAACTGTAGATTATGTCCATGGTATACCATTCCTAAACGAGCATTATTCATAACAATAAATAAAATTGGTAGATTGTATTCTTTTGCTGTTAATATTTCCATTCCATGCATGAAAAAGCAACCATCACCTGTGATACATACAACAGGGCGTTCTGGTTCAGCTAACTTTGAGCCAATGGCAGAACCAATTCCACTTCCCATTGCACCAAAATGGACATTAATATCAAAGGTATCATAATCTAAAACATTCATGTGATGAATGACATAGGACATAAATTCACCAATATCAATTGTATACCTAGTGGAAGATGGTAAATATTTTTGAATATTTAATAGAACGTTTTTCGTATTATACTCCTCTGTATCTCCAAGAAGCTCTTTATTTTCTTTAACCTCAAGTGCAGTCCCTTTTTTTGTTGCCCCTTTAGCTTTTAATTCTTCTATAAGGAATAGTAAACTTAAATTTATATCACCTAGCACAGGTATATCAATTTCATATTTTCGATTGAACACCGTTTGATCATAGTCCATTTGTATAGAAAAACGATTTTTCGTAAGATTTAAGTTGTAGTTATTTGTTGCTGTTTCTCCTAAACTTGAACCTACGATTAACAATACTTGACCATCGCCTTCAGCTATTAATTCTGAGGCAGCTTCGTGGCCAGCAAAACCGAAAACACCAGCCAGAAGAGGATGATTCTCTGGAATGTATCCTTTTGCTTGTGGTGTTGTTAGAATCGGCCAATTCAGTATTTCAGCTAACTCTAGTAATTCCTCAACTGAGTTCCTTACCCCTTGTCCTACCAAAATGTAACCATTTTTTCTTTTCATTAGCTCTTCAGCTACATTGTTAATGGTATCTATATTAGGAACTATTGCTGTTCTTTTTGGTGGGGCTGGTATTTCTATGTTTTGAACTATTTCGTGTTGAACATCTATTGGTATAGCAATATGTACTGGACCAGGCACTCCTGACATAGCGATTTCAGTGGCCTTTACTACTTCTTTCAGTAAATCCTTTGATTCTTTAACCGTTACACTATATTTAGTGACTGGTTGGAAGATTGGTTGAGCATCCAACTCTTGAGAAGCATTTAAACCGATTGTGTTAACTGGAACAGCACCGGTTAAAAATAAAACCGGTAAATGTTCCCGCATGGCATTTGCAGCACCTGTTACTAGGTTTGTTCCACCAGGTCCACTACAAGCAATACATACACTCATCTGGTTTGTATATTTTGCGTAAGCTGCGGCCATGTAGGTCGCAGCGCCTTCATGTTTTGTTACAATCGGAGTTATTTCTTTCATATCATACAGTTCATCAAAAAATGCATTGACTGAACCTGCTGGAATACCAAAAATATATTGAACACCGTTACTTTTTAAATATTCTAAGACCGTACGAGCTGCTTTCATCATAAATCTCCTTTATATTCAAAAATAGAGCACTAATGGAAGTATTTTTTCATAATATCTTCAGCCTTCATGGGCTTACTAAAAAAATATCCTTGCATTAAATGACAATTTTGCGCCAGTAAAAAATCAGCCTGTTCTTGTGTTTCAACTCCTTCAGCAATAACCTCAAGTTTTAAATTTTGAGCGAGGGTAATGATCGTATTGGTAATGGCAGCTGCATCATCCATTAACATTTCTTGTACAAAGGATTTATCAATCTTCAATGTAGAAATCGGCAAATTTTTTAAATAACCCAAAGATGAATATCCTGTACCAAAATCATCAATGGCTAAATTTACCCCAAGACCCTTTAATTGTATCATTGTTTTTAATGTTAATTGTGTATTTTTAACAATTAAATTTTCTGTAAGCTCTAGTTGTAAATACTCAGGTGACAGATCTGTTTCTTTTAGGACATTTTCTACAATAGAAAATAAATTATTCTGTTCGAACTGATGGACCGATAAATTTACAGACATACTAATCAGAGGATATCCTTGATTATGCCATTTTTTTAATTGCTTGCATGCCTCTTTAAGAACCCACTCACCTATAGGGACGATTAAACCTGTTTCTTCAGCAATTGGAATAAACTTATCTGGTGTTATCATTCCTTGTTCTCGATGATTCCATCTTAATAAAGCTTCAACACCCTTAATTCTGTTTGTTTCATAGTTTATTTGTGGCTGATAAAAGACAATAAGTTCATCTCGCTCTAAAGCCTTATATAAATCATTTTCAAGTTTGATACTTTCAAAAGTTCTTGTATCCATTCCTTCGCTAAAGAAATGATAGCTAGTACCTGGTGTTTCTTTCGACTTGTACATAGCTGTGTCTGCATTTTTGATTAACTTATCTGTAGTATCACCGTTATCAGGGAACAGGCTTATACCAATACTTGTTTTAATATATACTTCATTGTCTATTAGGTTGAAAGGTTTAGAGAAAGAAGCATTTATACAATTAATGACCTCCAAAATGTCATTTTCACATTTAATATTTGGTAAATAGATTGTAAATTCATCCCCTCCTTGCCGTGATACGGTTGCCCCTTCTGGAACGCAAGCACTTAAGCGTTTGGCAACATCTTGGAGCAATAGATCACCATAGCTATGTCCTAGAGAATCATTTACTAACTTAAAACGATCTAAATCCAAATATAGAACTGCCGATTTATTTCCATTCTCTTTTGCATACTTCAGTCCTTGGGTTAGTCTTTCTATTAAAAGAACTCTATTGGGTAAACCCGTTAAACTATCAAAATAAGCGTGATATTTAATCTTTTCTTCTAGTTGCTTTCTTTGAGTTATATCTTTAAAAGTAACAACTTCTCCTACAATCTTGTCTCCTTCTTTTATTAAGGAGGTTACATATTCTACTGGGAAGTTGGAGTTATTCTTTCTAAAAAACACCTTGTAGCTGTTGAAATTTGTATTTAATAAAGATGAAACAATCATTTTATCCTCTGTTTCACTACCGCTAATAATATCAACGGATTTTCCGATTAATTCTCTCTCTGTTTCATAACCTAACATAAGTGCACCTGCTGGATTGCAGAATGTAATGTTTCGATCAAGATCTAATCCAAAGATTCCTTCGCCTGCAGAATTGAGAATTAACTCTTTTTCACGGCTAAGCTGCTGTAACTCAGTAACAACTCTTTCAAGTTCTCTATTTTTGGCTATTACTTCTGAGGTTCTCTCCTCGATAATGATTTCTTGCTTTTCCATATATAAAAGGTTTGATAATGCAGATGCTGTAGTATCAACAATTGATTGGGCTAGCTGTAATTGAGTTTCTGAATAGAAAAATGCTTTTTTTTCAAGATTAACAATAGATATTTGCCCTAAAATTTCACCCATTGAAATCAAAGGAAACATAACTAAACCGTTTATGCCAAAATTGCGACAAACTTCATGATTTGGCCTCTCATCTTCAAATACATTTGGAATAAGAATTGCTTTTTTAGTTTTAAAAACCTCTTGCATTACGGCATCATTGCTTTGATCAATTTTTATTTTGTTATGTGTTTTTAACCAATTTTCTTCTGTCCAATCACTATCCTTACTCAATTTAGCCGGTTTAATTCTTTTTTCTGCTAAAGGATCTAATAGGTGAACGCCTATATTCATATTTTTTAAAACCTTTTCTAAATAGAAAAAGCATTTATCAAGGCTCTCTTGTAGTGAGGAGCACATTGATAAATCACGTGTAACATCAAGTAGCAACTGCTTTTCGTTAATAAGCCGTTCTTTATAAGCTAAGTTGTTTGCGTTTTGAATAGCAACAGCAGCCATATTTACATATGCCTCAACCGTTTGAATCTCATCGTCTGTTAAGTTCATTGGAATTCCATAATCAAATAAAAAAACAACGCCAAATAACTCCTGTTCAAAGGAGATGGGAAGAACTAATAAAGATTTAATATGAAACCCCTCGACAGCTCTAGGATCAGGTCGATTATCTTTTGAGGTATCAGGAATATAGACGGTTTTCTTTGTTTCAATTACTTCTTTTGCCAGCAAATCTATTTCGGTGTCAATTACATGCATATTTAATGTCCAGCCATTAATAACTTCTGGTTTTCCTACATATCCTCTGAATGTTCCATCTTCTTGTGGTAAATAAATGCCCACAGAATCACATGTGACGATTTCTTCAGATATTGCTATTGTTACCTGCTCCAATACTTCACGTAAATCTTGCTTCATGTTTATCATTTTCGTAATATTGGCCAGTCGAGAATACCTCGTTTGTTCCATAGACATTTATATGAACCCCCAATTTTTTATCATTGTCCTGTATAAATTATTATTAAACTTTTGCTTTTTTCGTATCGAATGTCCCATTCTTTTTATTTTACAGTAGTGATATACAGGTAGGTAAAAAAATGTAGAAATTAGTTAAAATTCCTTAAAAATATTATTTGTTTTAACTATTATCATTTCTATGTAGGACTACAATCCTCCTTTAAGCAGTTCAATTAATTTTTCCTTCTAATTTGTATGCAAATAGCGAAAGCAACGGTGCAAAGGTTGCGCGAAAAGCCGTTTTTAATATGGACTCGAATGCAATCGAGGGTAATACGCTAACGATAAACGAAACTAAGGTAGTGTTTGGGGGAAATACTGTGAGAGGTAAAACGATGCGAGAGCATTTGGAAGTAATTAACCACCGAGATGCAATACCGTATGTTGAGGATATTTTGCTAAAAGAAGAGCCATTTTCAGAGTGGTAAATAAAAAATTCACATCGATTAGTGCTAAAGGGAATTGATGATGAGGAGCCGTATCATAAATAAATGATTTTTTTGACGCATTAAGCCTAAAATAAAAAAATACTGATGAGAAACCATTTTCTCATCAGTATTTTTTAGTCCTAAGTGCCGATCTTTTCTTGATGCGATAGAGTAATACTGCTATTAAGATTACAAGGACAATTATTAGTAAATAAAGACGGTTATGGGTTGTTGCTAAAATAATGCTAAAGGATGCTGATGCAAGTACTAAGCCATAAATCATGTTACCTATTGTTGTTGCGATAACAAAGTGTGAGGTTTTAATGGAGCTTAATCCAGAGGCAATATTGATTAAATTTGTTGGCATAAATGGAAGAACACGTCCGGATAAAACAAAAAGAAAACCATTTTTCTCTATTTTCTCTTGGTATTTCTTGGTTTTCGAATTAGAAAATGCATCCTGAAAAAGATATCGAATGGATAAGAAAATCAGTGTACTACCAATTACGCTGCAAAAACAGCCATATAAATAACCATACCAAAAACCGAATAAGGTAATATTTGTAGCAATTACTAAGACAAGTGGAATGAATGTAAATAAGTTTTGCATCACCATGATGACGAGCATAATAAGTAAAATGAGTAAGATATTATTGTGTGCTAAAGTTTGAATCGTTTCCGGAGTTAAGTCAGCAACCGTTAAACCGCTCCTTTTTAATAAAAAGAATAGGCAAAGTACGAGTGCAACATAACCAATAACGCGGAAAATAAGTTTACGTTTATTCATGAGATGCCCCTTTTGAAAGTAATCGCAACATAAATATCATATAAGGTTGTTTCTTTAGGATTAACGATTAGTTTGTATCCTCCATAGTGTCCTCCGAAGCCTTCGACAATATTTTTTGGGATTAATTTAGCCAATACTTTTCGAATATAGCTCGAATCAATTCCTAATTTTTCAGTCATTGTGTTTCTTGTTAAAAGCCGATTTTCATTTGCTAATAAAGCTAATGATTTAATAGCTACTATGAAGTTAGTTTTACCTAAATAGCTTAATTGTAAGAGATTATCCATAAATTCACGTCCTATAAAATCAATTCATTACGCCTAAAAGTATTACTTTCATAATTGTAAATATAATAAAATATGAAAATGAGAAAGGAGTCTCTTTCTAAAAAGTATGTACTTATTAGAGAGACTCCATCAGTTTACTATGTTTTAATCTATCAATACAGCAGATGGTTCCTTATGCTGGATATGACTTGAAATCCAACCGACGATCAAAGCGAGTAAAAGATAAATAAGTAAAATCAGTACTTGTGTGACTAAGTTAGACCAGCCACCAAGAGATACGACTTCCTGGAAACCCTTTAGTGAATGCGCCATTGGCAAGAATCCACCGATCTTAGCTAACGTGGGGTATTCGAGTTCACCTGGGAAAGTCCCGCCACAGGTTGCTAGTTGAAATACTAATAATGTGACGGCTAGTAATTTACCGAGATTCCCCAAGAGAATAATAAGCATGAGGATGAAGGTCATGAAAGTTAATGATACGATAATACTTGATAGGATAAATAACGGTACACTTGCTACTGTTAATTTAAATCCTAACAGTACTACGAGGTCCACGATAAGTGTCTGAATTAATCCCACTACGTAAACTAGCCCTAGTTTATTGATAAAGTGAACGGTGCCAGTCACTTTTAGAAGTTCTCTACGTCCTAGTGGTAGAATATTTGCTGCCATAATGCCCCCTACAAATAAAGCTAGAGACAAGAAATAAGGAGCGATACCAGTTCCATAGTTCGGAACTTTTGATAAATCGGATTCTACCAATTCAATCGGTTGAGCAAACATCGTTGTGGTAGAATCGTTGTTTTGAAGATTAGACGTTTTTTCCGCTGCTTCATTTAGTTTTGTTGCTAACTCATTTGAGCCAGCTGCTAAAGAAGAAAGCCCGCCCTGTAGTTTCATTAATCCACTTGATTCTTGACTGATGCCACTAGCGAGAGTTGTGATTCCAGTGTTAAGTGTTGTATAGCCTGCCATCCATTCCGTAAATCCACTGTCGAATTCAGTCGTTCCCACATGTAATTGTTTTGCCCCTTCAGTAGCCTGAGTTATTTTAGCACCAAACGTTTCCATACCAGTTTGAAGTGAGGCTTGTCCAGTAGCGATTTTTTTTGCAGCTACTTCTACCTGGTCTTGTCTAGATTTTAAAGTAGTTTCTGCTGCGGATAATGCCTCTGATAAAGCAATAATTTGTTGAAATTTCTGATCCTGTTTCGCTTCGGGATGGTCTTTTACATATTGGGCTAATTGTTCCTCCAAATGGCTAGCTGTATTAGCTGCTTGTTCTTGTCCTTGAACTAATTTTGTATTTCCAATGGACCAGTTTGTAATACCTTGGCTTACTTGATCCATTCCTGATTGTAGCGAGTGTTCGCCTTCCGAAAGTTGTTGTAATCCCTTATATAAGGAGTCAGAACCGCTTGTGAGTGCATTTACACCCTTAGATAAACTCTCTTGCTTAGCTGAAAGTCTCGTGCTACCTGATTTTAGTTTTTGAGCCCCTTCATCTAAACTTTGAATACCATCTGTTAATTTATCGCTTCCACTTTTTGCGTCAACTGTTCCAGCATGAAGCTTCTGTGCACCAGTTCCTGCCTCAGTGAAGCCAGTAGAAACATCTTGGAATTTAGTTAGAATCGTTTCTGAGTAGAACTTCGTGACGTTGGCGTTGATTTTTGTTTTCATTTTTTCAACGGCAGTTGTAGTAATTTGTGATGCTACATAGTTTTTCCCCGGATTAATTTCATATAAAAGTTTAGCCGGTTTTGGTGCTCCATCCATTAATGTTGTTATGTTTTTAGAAAAATCCTTTGGAATCGAGATGACCATATAATAGTCACCTGCTTTAAGTCCCTTTTTGGCGGTCTTAGCAGAGACAAATTGAAAGTTTAATTCTTTACCTGTCTTCAATTGGGCAACAAAGTCATCACCGATGTGAATGGATTCATCATCGATTTTAGCTCCTTCATCGAGATTAACGACTGCTACGGGAAGTTTATCTAAGTGTCCATATGGATCCCAATATCCTGCTAAAAAGAATCCTGCGTAAATTAAAGGAACAAGAGTAAGGAAAATTAAAGCGATTCGACCATGCTTATGTTTCCAAATGGCGACTAAGTCTTGTAATACTAATTGTAATCCTTTCATGAAATATCCTACCTTTCTATCCTTAAAAGATTATTTCATCATAATCTACTCTGTTGATGTTGTATAATACATAAAAAGTTATTACATAATAGATTTGAATCTATGTTAAAAGGGGAATCTACATGGAATTTTTGCAGTTAAAGTACTTTCAAACAGTTGCTCGTTTGGAACATATGACAAAAGCAGCAGAACAACTTCAAATTGCTCAGCCATCTCTCAGTAAAACGATTTCCCGTTTAGAGGAAGATTTAGGGGTGGAATTGTTTGACCGAGAACATCGGAAAATTAGTCTGAATGCAGCCGGGAGAATTTTTTTAAACCGTGTAGATCGGGCTTTTGCAGAACTGAACGAGGGTCAAAGAGAACTGAATCAATTTATTGAGCAAGACCAAAGAAGTATTACATTGGCAGTTACGATTCCAAGAGTGTTACCTGCATTATTAGGTTCGTTTTTATCAAAATATCCTGATACTCGTTTTCAACAGTTTTTAAAATCCGTTTCTTCTATGAAAAAAATGTTGATGGAAGGGGAATTGGATTATTGTATTTCTTCAGTTCCGATTGAAGGAGAGGACATTAGATGGGAACCTCTCATTACCGAAGAAATATTTTTAATCGTACCACCTAATCATCGTTTAGCGAGGAGAGAGAGCGTTCGGCTTGAAGAGGTGAAGGATGAAGCATTTATTAGCATGAATACAGGTTATGGCTTCCGGAGTTTAACCGACCAGTTTTGTCGTGAAGCGGGGTTTGTCCAAAATATCGCTTTTGAAGGCGACGAACCCACTGTTATTTCAGACTTAGTTAGGCAGGGATTAGGTGTTGCTTTCGTTTCTGAATTATCATGGGTACCTAAATCAGGGGAGTTTCCTCATAAACTTCGAATAGTCGAGCCAGCTTGTCAACGAACTATTGGGTTAGCCTGGTCTGAAAAGCGCTATTTTACACCAATTGCTAAGCAGTTTCGCCAATTTGTTTTCGAATACTTTTTAACGATTTCTCAAAAATGAATTAATGTCTCACTTTTTAAATATTAATAAAATTTTAGAGTAGGGAAGTTATTATATAAACAAAAAATAAGCTGTATAGAAAGATTGAATTTTAATAACTTCTATACAGCTTATTTTTAATCCTTATATAAAACATGCATCTTAGTTCATGATCAACACTCTAAAAAGATTAATCATGTATGCCACCAGATTTACACCGGGCATAAACATAATCAAGATGCAGAGTAGGAGCTATTATCGTTAACTTTTTATTGCTAGGCCACTAAAATTAACCGGTCCTACAACGTTTGCCTGTGTGTTAGGTGTAATGTTCTCAACAAAAACCTGATAGAAGCTAGTGCCAGCTGGTAAATTAGAATCAATAGCTTGGAATGTAAAGATGTAATTTTGTTCTGAACCAGCAGATTCTACTCCGTCTTGAGTATTATAGATTTCTTTCCCGTTACGGAAGATTCTAAATACGATTTGGGAAATATTCGTAACGCCCGCCACACCGACGCTTGCAAGTAGCTCAACGTTATTATTTCTTGAAGCGGTGCCTGGGATGCTTATTTGAATCGAAGCTAAAAGAACTCTAAATGGAGCCTGTGGAATTGGAAAAGCAGTGTTTGGGTTAAACGTACTTAGAGGTTCAGTTGCTTGGTAATCAAGAACTTGCGCCATTTTTTCACCTCCTTTTACTAGGATACTATAAGATATGTTCTATATTAGAGCTGGATTGTGTAGTAAACTAAGCCGCGCTATTTTTTAACTTATTTCAGCGGAAGTCTCCCAGCTCTATATGTGGTGATATGGATGCGGGTTTAAGTTACTCATCAGCGGGTATACAAACATCCGCTGAAATAAGTTAAAGCCTCCAGCGGATGTCACGGAAATCGGAAAGGAGTTCTTTGTGCAAGCACAAAGCCGATTCCGGACGCAATTATGCTGAGGCATAATTGATACTTTTTTTTTAGTCAATTGTTCTAGTTCTTCTGGAATTGTAAGCTTTCAAATTAAGATCATTTGGATTTATTATCATAAGTTTGAGGTAATAAAATATGTGAAAAGGTATGAGAACATAGTTGTTTTGCATACCTTTTTAGATGAGTTGGATTAAAGAATGGTGTTTAAATGGGAGGCAGCCCTTATTTTTGCATTGAAATGAGCCAAATAAAATCATCCTCAATAATAATTTGAATGTCTTGGCCGAGGGTAATCATTTTCTCGGCTTTTAATTGTTTTGTACTTATACCGCGACGTTTGTCCCCAAGAATAACGAAATCTGTATCTTGTGTTACAGTCCCTTGCATAATCCCTCCACAAGCTCTTACTCTTTTCGCAGCCTCTGAACGTGTCATAGTGGAAAGGGCCCCTGTAAAGACGATTTGTTTATTATAAAACGGATGCATCAAGCACTCGGATGGGTCAGAAAGTAAGATGATTTCTGTGTTGTCCTTATTGTTGTTCATGTTGACTCTCCTTGATTGAAATGAAAGATTTCTACCTTTATGGAGAATAGTATCATATAGATCTCTTCTTTATGAATACTTGTATCAATAGATAAAACTAAGAGTTTGTGAAGTTTAAATCGATTTCGCATATTTTTTCCAAAAGAAGGATTTTTATAAATGCTGCTCGAACTATGGAATAGTGAGGACAAAAAATTAAAGTTTTTGTTCGACAAGTTAGCTCATTAGCAAGGGAAAATAAGGGGAAAAGGATGGGTTCATAGTGATTCAATTCCAAAAAAATAATATTACGGTTTTTCAAAGTGCATTATATATGACTACCTCTGCAATCATTCAAACTAATGAAGCAGTAATTATGACAGACCCTAATTGGTTACCTACTGAAATTGAAGAAATTAAGAGCTATATAAACAGGGTTATAGGTGATAAACAACTATATATTATTTATACACATAGCGATTTTGATCATATTATTGGATCTGGGGCATTCCCAGAAGCTAAAGTAATTGCATCTAAACAATTTAATGAAAATCCTAACAAAGAAGACAGCATTCAAACTATTAAACAATTTGACCAAAAATATTATTTGAATAGAAACTATTCACCTGTATATCCAACTGTAGATATTGTTGTTTCAGAGGATGGGCATAAATTAGAATTAGATTCCCTAATCATGACATTTTATCAAGCACCTGGTCATACGAATGATGGTTTATTTACAGTTATTGAACCTCATGGTCTGTTTCTTTCTGGCGATTATTTGTCAGATATTGAGTTTCCATTTATTTTTAGTAACTATAATGATTATGTAAATACGGTCAATAAAGCTGAAAATATTTTGCTTAATCATCATATAACGACCCATATACCTGGACACGGTTCGACAACACAAAATCTACAGGAAATTCAAAAAAGAATAAACGATTCGAAGTGTTATTTAGAGAAACTTCCTCATGATAATGGGGAGTTGGAAAGATATTTAAGTCTAGAGTATCCATTTTTTGAAGGAATGAAAGGCATCCATACTGACAATAAGAAGATGGCTAAAGAAAATGTGTAAAAAGCTGATAAAGAGGAGACCGATCATTTTAGTCGGTCTCGTTTATTCTTAAGCTTGTCCTTCAAGTATTAATGCATGAGTATTATCTTCTGTGTCTTTAAAAAATAATATACACGTTTCTGTTTGTTCCATTTAGATATTCCCTAACTTCTGCGTACATATTTTCTGTACATTTTCCAATACTATATATAGATTATTTATCAAACTGGCAGGAAGGGAAGAGGCAAAATTGGCTAAGCACTCAGATATGAGCTGGAAACAGGATCATCCAAGTACTTTGTTTGGGAACTCTGTCCAAAAGGCGGAGCGTTTATTGGAGCATGCAAAGTCACATCCGGAGGAGATAGCGATTGAGCATGCCTTCAATCAAATCGAACATGCAGAAAATGCATTTATGAATGCAAAGCAATATGGTGAACATTTGGATACAGTCCAACAAAATAAAGCATACCTAGAGCAGATCAAGCAGCAATTAAACGAAATGCAAGGTAATAATCAATAAATTACATTGGTTTTAACAGTAGGCAGAAGAAATAAAAATAATACTTTAAGCGGCTTAAGCTCCATAATAATAGGGACTTAAGCCGCTTAATTTTATTCTTCTGTTTACTTGGCAGTTGATTTTTTATGTGAAATGTTGCGCAGATAAGAGATTAATGATTTGAATCACAAAATGTAATCTGTCGGTTTGCAAAAATGTAGTTATTAAAGAGCTTAACACGGGATGATTAAAATCTTTCCTGGGAAATATTTTCTATTTTTTTTAGTTAACACCAAACAATTATTTTATACGGTGTGGTTTGCGCAGGAATACTTCTTGTAGTAGGGCCATAAATAACAATTAAGTTTCGATTTGCTGGGCTTTTTGAAAAAGGTTGCCCATTTTTGAGCAAGATAAGTGTATAAGCAGAAAGATTTAGTTGTAATTGGCCATCACTACTCACTAATTGGTTATTAAAGAAGTCGACTTTAACATTTAGATAGTTATTTTCCTTTACAACGACGAGTGCTCGATATTGAGGAGGATATATCAAAGGAACAGGTGCATTCCCATCATAATATCCAGTAATCTGATCACCAAGAGTTACGATTTCTTGGTTTACAAAATAAGTAGAAGGTGAGACGATAAAATTGACGATGCCCTGAGTACTATCTTCTACCGTCATAATTTTATAACAACCTTCCTTTTCTCCGTTTTGCCCGATCGGAAAATCATCAATCTGAGTAACGACCCCACGAAATGATTTAAAGTTTACCATCGCTATTCCTTTCTTTATAAAATTTCAATCAATCATTGTAGCTCTGTATAGCACAGTGCCGATTCCGGACGCAATTATGCCGAGGTATAATTAATCTTATGTAACATCGCCAATTTGGGTGACAGAGAATGATTTTATTATCAAAAGGACAGGTTTATATATTACTGGAATCAATATATACTTAATTTGCAAACTATAACGTTATTTTTTCAGAGGAGGGGAGACTATTGAAGTGGATTTCTAAAAATAAGAAACCCCTTTTAATATTCATCATTATTATTATTTTCATTGCTGGTATCCTCGATATCAAATATGAAGGATTGTTCTTTCAACTATTACCAGAGTCTGTTCAAAACTATTTAGCTGATATTTTCAAATAAATGAATTAGGACATAGAGACTGGCTAAAAACTCGTCTATTCATAGTTGGAATTGGATTTATGACTTCATGGGCAACAGCGGTATATTTTGTACTAACGATAGGTAGTAGCTCTAGAAGATCGATTGGGGCTCTTTCGATTAAAATCTGTTGACATGGAGTTAACTCCATCTTTTAAAGTGAAAGTATTAAAAGAATGGGGTGATGTAAATGGATATTATTACTTATGCATTGATAGGGTTATACGCATTATTAACAGGGATTGCAGGCTTGCATCAATGGAAAGAGAACGGATATCAAATACGAACATTCTTATTTGTGGTCTTATCTATCAGTATTCTTGTAACGATATTTTTACCAAACAAAGCACTGGTATTGATGTTGCTAATCCTTGAATTTGTACTGTTACATGTACTAGCAGTTGCGGAAGGGCTATTAACAAATAAAAAGCTAAGATATAGTCACCATATCGTTCGCTTCATATTCCATTGTATATTGCTATTAATGGTTTATAAATTTCCTATGTGGTAGGTGATGGTCATAAAAATCGGTGAATTTGCTACATGTATTGATCTTAGTAAAGATACAATTCGTTATTACGAAAAAATGGGTTTATTGCATCCGGAAATAAAAAACAAACATCGTGATTATAACGAGGGTCATATCGAAATAATTAGTACTATTCTTAAACTAAAGCAATGTGGTTTTTCACTTCAAGAAATTAAAATGCTTTTTGAATGGTCGCAAAATACTGATGAAAATGATGAATTGACAGAAGCTGAGATTCAAAATGTTCAACAGCTGAAAATATTATTTCAAAATAAGTATAAACAGATGATTCAAAGAGAAAAAGAGATTAAACAAATAAAGCAAGTATTGCTACGTGCTGATTATAAAATGGAGCAGCTACTAGAAAAAAATAAAGGTTAGAAAAGATAATGTTTTTAAATTTTACGCAGCTAATAAAGCTGTGTTTTTTCATTTACAGAGTTAAAGGTTTTTTTTAATATACCTTGAATATATTAAAGAAAGGTGATGATAACTTTATGGAAGAATGGAAAATGGCGCTTGAAGAGTTTTTAAAAGATTGGAAGAACCGAAATGATGTTGTAGGGGCACTTGTATGTGGGAGCTACATAACAGGAAATCCTTCTAGGCGTTCTGATATAGATGTACATATTATTTTATCTGATGATGTTGATTGGCGAGAGAGAGGGAATAGAATTATTAATGGTTTTCTTATAGAATATTTTGCAAATCCACCACACCAAATTCATAAATACTTTCAAGGGGATTTTCAAAACCAAAGAACAATGTCCATGGTTCAAATTATTACAGGAAAGATTCTATTTGATAACACAGGAATACTTAATGAATTAAAAATTGAAGCTGAACATTGGCTAAACAATGAATATGATGAATTAAATAAAACAGTATTAGAAATGAAAAAATATTCTCTATGGGATTCATTAGACAATTTAAAGGATTGTTTTGAACAAAAAAGAGTGGATTTCCCTTTTGTGTATTTTAACGCATTAGGTATTTTATTTTCTGAGTACTGTCAGGTTTTAAAGTTAGAAAGCATTCCGTACAATCAAGTACATTCTTATCTTGTAGATCCAGCATATATTAAAAAATATCTAAAAAGTATTTTCCCGGATTCGATATTTAAAGAAATGTTTCTAAAAGCATTACAAGAAGCGGACAAACAAAAGATGATGGAGACATATGAAGATTTAGTAAACCATGTACTTAATCAGATGGGTGGTTTTAAGATAGATGGTTGGAAAATAAAAAGTCCTGTCGAAGAATAGGATGAGATTTGGCTGGTTAGAATAATAAAAATGTTAAAATAACACTAAAAAATAATAAAAAAATTATATGTAGTGGAGCTGGTGCAAAAACAAGACTGGTTCCATATTTTTATGTTATTATATAGATATAATATTTAAAAAATCCTCATTATTATATGAAAAAGCTAGCCAATTTTAGGACAATTATTCCATAAAACTTAAATGAAGGTTGGGTTTATCAGTGAGGAAAAAGGAGGTTTTTCTCTTGATTTATTAAGGGAAAGGCTCGAAAAATGCACATAACTCTCATATAGATAGTTGATATTTTAATCTTTATGTAATTATGATACACTGCAATAAGGTAATAATTGATACAGAAAAGGTGTACTCCTAGGTTACTCCATGGCTTACTGTGATATCTAAGCAGGAGAGCTTTACATCCTTTCTGCAAATCTTAATATATAAGGAAGGTAAAAATGAGTAACAGACAAATTAAATCAGATGTTATCTTAATTGGTGCCGGAATCATGAGTGCTACTTTGGGGACAATGCTCAAAGAATTAGCGCCAGATTGGAAAATTACAGTGTTTGAGCAGCTCGATAAAGCTGGTGAAGAAAGTTCACACGAATTAAATAATGCGGGAACTGGACATGCGGCACTTTGTGAGCTTAACTACACTTCAGAGAAAAAAGACGGATCAATCGATATCAGCAAAGCGATTAACGTTAATGAACAGTTCCATGTTTCAAGACAGTTCTGGTCTTACCTTGTGAACAATAAACTGATCAATAATCCACAAGACTTTATTATGCCTTTACCTCATATGAGTTTAGTACAAGGGAAAGAAAATGTAGAGTTTCTAAAAAAACGTCATGAAACAATGACAAAAAATCCTTTATTCCAAGGTATGGAATTTTCTGATAACCCAGAAAAGCTAATGGAATGGATTCCTCTTATTATGGAGAATCGTTCAGCAGATGAAGCTATCGCTGCGACAAAAATTGACACTGGTACAGACGTTAACTTTGGTTCATTAACACGTATGTTAATCGACCACTTAAAAACTCAAAATGTTGACATCAACTACAATCATAGTGTTCAAAGCATGAAACGTACTAGCGATGGTTCATGGGAAGTACGAGTACACGACAAAAATGGCTGTAAAATGGAATACCATACAGCGAAGTTTGTCTTCCTTGGTGCTGGTGGAGGAAGCCTAGAATTACTACAAAAATCAGGTATTCCTGAAGGGAAACACATTGGTGGATTCCCAATCAGTGGATTATTCTTACAATGTAAAAACCAAGAAGTTGCTGAACAACATCATGCGAAAGTATACGGAAAAGCTAAAGTTGGTGCTCCACCAATGTCTGTTCCGCATCTTGATACACGCTATATTGATAACAAAAAATCATTACTATTTGGACCGTTCGCAGGTTTCTCACCTAAGTTCTTAAAAACAGGTTCAAATATGGACTTATTTGCTTCTGTAAAACCGCATAATATTACAACGTTATTAGCGGCAGGAGTAAAAGAAATGGGATTAACAAAATATTTAATCCAACAGCTTATGCTATCTAAAGAACAACGTATGGAAGAGCTACGTGAATTCATCCCGAATGCTAAGAGCGATGATTGGGATATTATTGTAGCTGGTCAACGTGTACAAGTTATTAAAGATACTGAAGCTGGCGGTAAAGGAACGCTTCAATTTGGTACTGAAGTTGTAAGTGCTTCTGATGGATCAATTGCTGCATTACTTGGAGCTTCTCCTGGTGCTTCTACTGCCGTACACGTTATGCTTGAGGTAATCAATAAATGCTTCCCTCAACATGTTCAAGAATGGGAATCTAAAATTAAAGAAATGATTCCATCTTATGGCAAGTCGTTAGCAGAAAACCCAGAGCTTCTTAAAGAAATTAATGAATCAACAGACGAAGCGCTTCGTTTAAAATAAAATCTATGTAGTAACAAAGCATCTAAGCATTTGTTTCTACAAAATATAATATAGAACCTTCATTCTAATTTTGGAATGAAGGTTCTATTTTTTTATTTCTTGAATCGATAAGGAAGAGTATTTTGAAAAAAATTTTTGATGAGTAAAAATAAGTTATGGCAGGAATTTCAAAACATATTAACTAATATATTTAAAAAGGCATTAATTAATGACAAAATCAATGATTTAACGAAAAAAAGTTGAATGGAGAGCAAGATGAGAAACATACTGATGAAGTATATGACGAAGTATTCGGCTCTTAATGAAGAACAACAACAAGCGATTGTTGAAGAGATACAAATTGAGGAGTTTAAAAAAGGAACAACCCTCCTAAGACAAGGAGACGTTCCAACTAAATGTTATTTTGTATTAAAGGGATGTATTAGGCAGTATGCTGTAGATGAGGCAGGAAAGGAAGTCACGTCTAATTTCTACACAGAAGAACAAGCCATTTCGAATATGAATCATCATAAACAGGATAAGTCATCCTCGTACACATTCTCCTGTTTAGAGGATTGTACATTGGTTGTGGGCGATCTTGTTACTGAAAAAGATATGTATTACAAATATACGCAATTGGAAGCAATGACTCGTAGGATGATTGAGCATAGCTTTGGTGAGATGCAAGATGAATTAGCTGCATTTATTGCATCTACACCAGAGGAACGCTATAAATCATTATTACAGAAACGGCCTTATTTAGTTGATCGTGTGCCTCAACATCAATTAGCAAGTTACCTTGGTATTACGCCAGAATCCTTAAGTAGAATTAAGAAGCGAATTAAGTGTTAGGGGGGTGTTATAAAGCTTTAGAGATTTTTCCTCCTCTAATTAGCAACCATATACCAAAGCCTAACTCTCCTAAAATCATGGGTACATTAAATATAAGTTTAAGAATTGAAATAACCTCATCATATTGTGGAAAAAACGCGATAAATACATTAATAGTGATATAACCTATTGCAGCAAGCAACAATAAGATGCTAATGACTTTAGGGATTTCGGACGATTTGAAAACAATATAGCCTATAACCATAAGGTGCCCTCCAAAAATAATTAAATCAATAGCCCAAATTGTTTCAAATGCGTTAAGAAATAACATGACATGTGCCTGAAGTTGATCAATATTAAATGAAAAATTACCTGTACCATTAAAAAGAAGTAATACAAAGACTAAATTTAGAATGGCAATGCCTAATATAGTCGTATAGGTAAGGCGGAGCCATGCTGCAAGCAACGCAAGACTTCTATTAATAGGCTCTAGAAAAGTATAAAACGCCCATGTAACTATAATGTCAGTAATTAGGATGATAACCCAGCCAAAAATTTCAGCTTTGAAAAGTGTATTTGATGACTTTAAGTTATTAAAAGTAGTACTAGCATCTCCTTGCAGCACAAGGTTTTCATGGACAAATCCATAGGAAAAAAATGCGGCAAGTGCCAGAATGATGAGAGCCGTTCCCCCAATTAAAGCCGATTTTCGTCGGTTTGAATGTCCGTGTAGTATTGTATCCATACCAAATCCTCCTTTTAAAGTTGTTTTTATTTTAAAAGGAGGATCCTGATGGAGCATTGACTTAAATCAAGGAATAAAAAATATTATTATGATTCTTAGGATCACAACGACATCCTCGAGAGGGGGCACATCTTTTGATTAACTAAAAGATGTGCTTTTCCATGTTAATACCTAAGCTTCGAAAAGCAAAATAGGATAGAGCGTTTAACATATATGGAGCAAAAGAACAGGAGTAAGGATACAAGGAGAGCGAGGGGAATGCTAAAAATAACCGGAAGCTCAACGCCATACCAAATCCCCATCTTTATTTGCTCGAGGCCAAATGTTCGTAAAATACCTGCTAGTATTGACAATAATGCACTTAAGACCAAACCTACATAGAGGACAGATAATACAAGGAGTGCCAACGAGCAAAAAAAGGACTGAACGATTTTTTTGAATATCATTATTCCTTCTCCCTCCGTACAATTTGTTGTACTTTAGCGTTGGGAGCAATTGAATAGCTATCAGTATAGTAAAGTGTTTTTACTCTACAATTACTTCCCACAGTGACAACATCTCCTTCGACAACTTCCGCATTTGTATAGGAAAGACGTATATTTTTCCCTTTTATACAATGACAAATTAATTTTTTCTTTAATAAAGGAAGAACAGAAATCTTATCTTTCTCTATGCATATTTCATCTGCAATAAGCTCCCCAATTCTACTTTCACCAGACAGTTTTAAATGAAAAAGCTTGGCTAGTATTTCTGCAGCTTTCACAATACCGATTGCATCGACAGTTTCGGCTTCTAAACTTTGTTTAATGGTCAATTTCCCAGAACTATTCAATTTTGTTACTTGCCCATTGTGCATATTTAAGCTCCCGGCATTTTTAATCTCATTAATTTTACAAAAATCTTTTATAGTACATGATCCTGAACTATTTAACATCTGCGCCTCAATGCGAGAATGAAAAGAACTATGGCCATGAGTAGAGATTTTTTTTACGCGTACCTCTTGGTGAAAAGTAACGAAGCCCCGGATATTTAATTGCTCACAATCTGCTTCTAAATCTTTAATATTGCCATTTGTAAGAGTTACAGTGCGTAGTTTATGCATCAAAACAATCACTCCTTGTACTTTAATTAATATATATTTTAATAATTGAAATATATATTAATTAAAGTATATGCGA
The DNA here is from genome assembly GCF_001183605.1 of Lysinibacillus xylanilyticus. Taxonomy (GTDB): domain Bacteria; phylum Bacillota; class Bacilli; order Bacillales_A; family Planococcaceae; genus Lysinibacillus; species Lysinibacillus xylanilyticus. The sequence goes on from NZ_LFXJ01000002.1 coordinate 78,787, forward strand.
CTCCATTTTGTCAAGAACTAATAAAGCAAAACTTTAATCAGTGGAGGAGTCTTGTACCTGACACTTCACTTTTGGTACAGATAAAATTACTGCCCGTTAAAGCGGGGGAATTGCCAAAACATGTGCCAAAAGGGTTCCTGAATACTTTCTGGGCAATAAAAAAAGGATTTCAATTGTATGAAATCCTAAAAAATTTTCTTCATTAACTGATTAACCTCATGCAATGTTGTTGCCATGTCTATCAGCTTTTCCTGTGGAAACTTTAAAAATAAATCTTGAACCTTCAATTCACCGTTATTAGTTAAAATCATTTTTACAACACGACGATCTTCTTTCTCTCTAATCCGCTCTACTAATTCCAACTTTTCCAGCTTATCGCACATCGATGTAACGGCTCCTGGTGTCACACTAAAGAACTCAGCGATTTCTGTTGCTTTCATACCACCATTAATCTTTAGCTGAAGTAGGAGAATCAGTTGGTTTTGAGATAATGATTCACCCTCAGATAAGAGGTTTACAAACATTTTTGATTTATATTGTATTTCAAGCATCTCGCTCATAATGATTTCTACATTGTGCAATTGATCATTTTTTGACATAATATCACAGCCCGTTAAAATATTTAATAACTAAATTATATAGTAAATAAATAATAGGGGCTACTATCGATATCCTTTAGGGAACGGACGCCCCCAGGAAAGCACCCAGGCGCAACGGAAATCAACCCTACTTTATGGTGAAGAACATTTATTTCACAAATGTATCGCACATCCATTCATAAAATTTTTCCTTCTCTTCAAATTGTGGATAATGAGCTGATTGTTCAAAGGCAATAAATTCTTTTTTATCGGCTTCAATCATATCAAAGTATTTTCTCGCTTGGTTAGATGAAGTTTCATAATCATATTTACCCATAACAAAATAGCATGGTAACTCGAGTTTTTTTACTTTTGTAGGTAAAGGGTTTTTTATTACTTCCTTTAATAAAGCCTTTTGCGAGATGGATATGCCATAGCTATAACGAATGATATCTAATAAGTTATACTCACGACTGAATAACATACCTATGCTATTCCCATCAGGGTTATCAATAAGTCTTGAAGCTCCACCATATTTTGCAATATATTCCCGTGGAATAAACGTCTCGCCATTTTCAACTTGTTCAGTTAACCCTTGTAAATATAAAACATCATCCTTATTGCCAGCATTTTCGGCTTGCTGAATAACGTAATTCAAAGCGTCAATTTCGCTACCTACTTGATCACTCATCTGTCCAATTCCAACATATGCTGTATATTTTTCAGGAGCTTTAGAGGCAGCTTGAGTTGCAATATACGTACCATAAGAATGGCCAATTAATATTACTTTTTCTTTGCCAAGACGATCTGATATATAATCCGTCAAGGCCAATAAATCATCTACGAGTAAGTCTGATGAAAGATTAGAATAATCCTCAAAAAAATGATATGATTTTCCGCTTGCTCTTTGGTCGTAATTCACAACTGTAAAATTGTTTTCCAATAAGTTTTGATACTTACTGGCATACGGTATTTCCGAACATCCAGGCCCTCCATGGACAAAAATAATAACGGGATTATCCTTATCTTTGCCACGTATCATAATTTCATGATCACTTCCATTTATCTTTACTTGCTCTAATGTACTAACACTGTTATTACCTTTTATATGGGAAGTCCATGTAGGGAATAAAAGCGCTGTTATGAGTAATACGAAGGTAATTATTCCAGTATATTTTATAAATTTCATTATCTGCTTCATCTAATCACCCCTGTGAACGCGAATTATAATCGCAATTTTTAGACTTTTTCAGGAAGAGTTGTTGATCTGTACATTTTTCTTTTATAAACATAAAAATACATGCTAAGGGGCCACCAGAGAACTACAAAGATTGGATAAAACGCCCATATTATTCCTGGTGAAGAGACAATATTTACTGTAATAAAAAAGATACTAATAAGAACTGTAGCGGTAACAGAGAATGCTACAAACGTTTTTCTTTGTGCGTGGTATAAAGCTAAGGGCCACCAAATTACTAAAAAAGATGGATAGATCGCCCAAGGGTATGGATGGGATAAAATAATATTTAATAAGGAGTAATAAATAATGGTACTTGCACAGCCTATCAGTGCAATTTTTAATGTTTTTGCTTTTTCCTCTAAATACATAAGAATTGGCCACCAAATGATTGGATAAATCGCATAAATGAACCATATATAATCGGGCGAGTATAAATAATTCTCAATGATAAGAAAAGCAATAATCAGTGTGCTACAAACAAGAGAATATTGTTTATACATTCTTTTAGACATAAAGAATAACGTTATTGGCCATAGCAAAACAAGTAAGCACGGATAAATAAACCAAAGCTCCTGAGGTGACGTCGTATAATTGACGATCCCTAAAAAAATCATTGTCATCAAACAACCTACAATCGAAAAGTTAATCAAGTTTTTCATGTTCATTCACTCCATTTCTTACGTGACCAAACGAAGTACATAGATAATGGCCACCATAATATTGCGAAGATCGGATAGATTGCCCAAATTGTATCTGGTGTATAGTAAAGATTAATAAAAATAAAAAATGCAATAATTAAGCCACTACCCCATATAGAGAATTCTAAATTTAATTTAGACATGTTTTTCTTTCCGGGCTCCTTCACGCCTAATTCCTTTTTTAAATCCTCAATATCTCCAAATTCCACGATGGCTTTGTTGATGGCATCCTCTTGTTCTTTCCCTTGATCCATCAAATAAAATACTTTTTCCTCAAGATTTTGAATGATTTCTTGTTTAACCATCTCTGTTTCTTTATTACGAGGAATGTCTTTAAAAAGCTCATCAATATGATTTTTTATTTTTTTCATTCTAAGCCCTCCATAAATAAGTCGATAATTTCTTTTACTTCCGACCACTCTTTTACTAGCTCATTTAAATATGCTTTACCTAATGGGGTAATACGGTAATACTTTCTTTTGCCTCCGTGTGAAACATCACCAAAATAGGCTTCAATAATTTCCTTTTTCTCAAGACGTTGAAAAACTGCGTATAAAGTTGCTTCTTTAATTTGAAAACGATTATTTGTGCGGATACTTATTTCCTGAGAAATTTCATAACCATAACGATCTTTCTCTAAAATTAACCTTAAAATAATGGAGTCCAAGTGTCCGCGGATGATGTCACTTCGAACCATAAGTCACCTACTTATTTTTATTGCTCTATCTGTCAGAGTAATATTAGCAAATATTACTCTGCCTGTCAAAGTAATTTTTCCAAATACGTCCAAATTATCATCGAAGTGTAAATATAGGGGTTAAAAAATCCCCATTCACTTCAGAAGTAAATGGGGATTGGGGATATTTATTTAGCATTGAATTGTGATGGTTACTTTGATTTCATAAACTGTTTTCTCGGCTCTTTTTATTACATATACAATGCAGCAAGGAATATACCTAATGTCTCTTCATAGATGTCGTCGAATTGGCTGAGTGGAAGTGGATTTGTACCACTACCTAACTCGACAGTAAAGCCAGGTCTACGCCAATCCTGAATAAACCAATCTTTATAGCCCGCATAACTGCCTGCCGAATTGACAGGCTCGTAGCCGCTGACCCGGCTAAACTCATTAACAAGGATTTCTGACTCTGGTGGTTCGAGATTTTCAAACCCCCAATAAATCACTCTACCTTGTGTATGAAACGCAAGAACTCTGGCAAAATCACGCCGCTTTGTTAAGTCAGCCATAGCAATGGCCTCTGGCTCGGACAAAGGTCGTTGTCCTCCAAAATCTCTTGGTCCAGGCGTTTTAGGATTTCGTGCATTTTCGAGCTCCCATTTTGCAGGAAACTGATCGTTCAAATCGACACCATTTATATTAGCCTTCCAACCTGAGAAATCAGTGCTACCTTTATTCCAAGTAATAAGCTGATTTCTTAATGCTTCGTCATTAGGTGGTCCTTGAACTACTAAATCAACACCATCGGGATTAACCATTGGAACTATAGAAAGGGTTGTTTGCTGGTAAAGTGGGAGTGGAGATAAACTGCGAATTGTACTTTGATTGGTGAGTGAGAGTAGATAGTCGTTTATAAACGTTAAAATAATCGGAGTTGTAATCCATTCATTCGCATGAAAGGAGCCGTTATAATGGACATGCTTAGTTCCGTTCCCGATTAGAAGCTCTGGGATTTCATGCTGTAAAACAGAATGTCCAATCGTAGAGCTTTGTAGAAAAGGATAAGCATCGAGTAGCTTTTTGATATCATTCATCATAATAGTGTAAGAATAATTTTGTTTACCATTGACGAGCCTCCATGTGATTCGTTGGGGAATGCGAATTGTCTGTCCAATGTGTAATTGATTTGGATTAAGACTGGGGTTGGCAAGCAAGATGGCTACTAATGGGAGATTTCTGCTTTGAGTTATTTGCCAAAAAGTATCTCCTTGTTTGATTTGATAATTGACAGTCACAAACCCCGGAATTCGAATGCGTTGTCCGACCCTTAAAAATTGAGGTTTAATATTTCGATTTGAATCTATAATTAGTTGAAGAGGTATTTTAAACACTTCACTGAAACGCCAAAGAGAATCTCCAGGTCTTACGTAAATGTCCACAATTGTTCTCTCCTTATTATCAACTATGCCTTAGTAAAATTGGCCAATATAAAATATATATGAAAAGAATGCGGGACTTATTAACTTTTAACTTTTAACTTTTTTCAGCAATTATTTTCTGTAGCGAAAGCAAAGCGGCTCATCGGACGTGCCTAGTCGGAAAGGAAATCAATCACACGTTACCGTGATGAGCTTTTGCAATGTAAAGTATTTCTCGGAAAGAGATTACTCTCTTAACCTAAGAGGAAGAAACTTTGTTACTTTTTGATGTACAATGATACTAGTTATAGAGTTTATGACACATAAAGGTAGGAAAACAAATGTTCAATAAATTAAAGGTAGGTATACGAAGGAAAATTACGTTAGGCTATATTGTTATCATACTTTGTTTACTTGCATCAGTGCTCATCTTAAATAATCAAATTATCTCTCTACAAAAAGAAAGAAATTATATTATCAAGAATAATTCACATATACATGCTGTAACCAATTGCATTGAAAAATACATTTTAGATATGGAATCGAGCCAGAGGGGCTTTGTTATTACGGGTGAACCAAGCTATTTAGAGACCTATTACGAAGCTGGTGAAAAGTGGAGATCCGATTTTAATGAACTTTATCAGCTTTTTGAAAATAAACCAACACAACAACAGAAGTTAAACGAGATAAAGGCAACAATAGAGCATTGGATTACAACATCAGGAGAACCTTCCATTGAATTTAAAAAAGAAAACAAGGCAGAAGCGATATGGGAACTCTACAAAGTAGATGTAGGTCGTAAAGACATGGAAACAGTTCGAGCTCAGTTTGAATCACTCCGTTCAGAGGTAAATGCAAGTATGCAAGCCAAAGTAAATGACTTGGACAAAAGGAATAGTATCGTAACACATACACTGCTCGGCATACTTGTATTTATTTCAGTTGTTGCGATTATCATTGCAAATGGTATTTCTCGTTCAATCGTAAAAACATTAACACAGGTTACGCAAACGATTCAAGAAATCGCTGCTTCCAAGAGCAGTCAAAAAGGAAGGATTCATGTTAGAACGAATGATGAGATCAATGACCTTGCAGTTGCTACAAATGAGTTGTTGGATATACTCGAGAGAAGAGAATGGCTGCAGCTGAATATCGCGGAAATCGTCACAAAATATCAAGGCATTTGTGCCATCACCAAATTAGCTGAAACTTTCCTTTCAGAAATAGCGCAAAAAACGCAGTCTTCTCTTGGTGCATTTTATGTTCGAGAAACTACTGATAATAATATACAGTTTGTAAAAAAAGCTGCTTTTGCAGATGCAAGGGACGATGTTGGAATTGAGAGCTTTAAACTGGGGCAAGGTTTAATTGGACAATGTGCTTTAGAAAAAAAGATTTTAATTTATAACGATATTCCAGAAGATTTCCGTTTAATAGGTACTAGTTTAGGGGAAGTACCACCAAAAAGTATTTTTATCGTCCCTATTATATTTGAAAATGACGTCATAGCTGTCGTTGAATTAGCTACAATGACTGGCTTCAATGAGCAACAGCAGCGATTAGTGAAGCAAGTTATCGAAACTTTTGGATTAACGATCAATAGTGTCCTAGGGCGTATGGAAATTGTCCGTTTATTAAATGAATCAAGAGCTATGACAGAGGAATTACAGATGCAATCTGAAGAGCTTCAGGCACAGTCAGAAGAATTGCAGATGCAAACAGAGGAACTGACAGTGATTAATGAACAATTGGAGGAAAGAACAAACGAGGCAGAGTTAAAGACGAGAGAATTAGAACAGGCTAAAAGAGAATTAGAGGAAAGTGCGGAGCAGTTGTTACTAAATTCAAATTATAAATCTGAGTTTTTAGCCAATATGTCACATGAATTGCGAACGCCACTGAATAGCATATTAATTTTATCTGAAATGTTAGCTGAAAATAGCCAAAGTAATTTATCAGATGAGGAAGCTGAATTTGCAAAGGTTATCCATTCTTCAGGTGAAGATTTGCTTGCGTTAATTAATGATATTTTAGATTTATCAAAAGTTGAGGCAGGCAAGTTAGATATTAGTTTTGATGAAATGAATATGAGTGAGGTTCCTGTACAAATTGAGCAAACCTTTGCGCCTGTAGCAACGAAAAAAAATCTCCAATTCCATATTTCGAAAGAAAAAAATGTAACAGATATTTTCTTTACGGACGAGAAAAGATTCAAGCAAATATTGAAAAATTTATTATCAAATGCCTTTAAATTTACAGAACAAGGTTCAGTTAATCTTGAAATTAAACAGCTTGGCCAAGAACAGTTAACAAATAATATGCAGGATCTTAGTGCCGACTGGTTAGAAATCACAGTTACAGATACAGGTATAGGGATTCCGAAGGATAAGCATCAGCTAATTTTTGAATCATTCCAACAGGCTGATGGGGCAATAGTGCGTAAATACGGTGGAACAGGTCTTGGTTTGTCCATTTGTAAAGAGCTTGCAAGATTACTTGGTGGCTGGATTTCTTTACAAAGTGAAGAGGGGCAAGGTAGTACATTTACACTGACAATCCCAAGCTTGCCCAATGGAATTGAGGAGCAAAAATACCTTGAGCTTGCTATTCATGAGGTGGGGGCTACTAATGAAGTACATGAGTTAGAAGAGGAAGAGCAACTATCAGAAGTTCAGGAATTTTCTCAACATGAGGTAGAAGTTTTCCAAGGGAAAAATATTTTAATTGTAGATGATGATTATCGTAATATCTATGCATTAAAAAATGCGCTCGAAAAGCGAGGCATGGATATCTTAGTTGCAAAAGATGGAATAGAGTGTTTAGATATTATGCAATCTAATGGTGGGATTGACCTTATTCTGATGGATATTATGATGCCAAATTTGGATGGCTATGAAACGATGTCGATTATACGCAAACAACTGAATATTACGGATTTACCGATTATCGCTTTAACAGCGAAGGCTATGAAAAATGATCGAGATAAATCATTAGAGGCCGGTGCTTCAGATTATATTAGTAAGCCATTAAATTTAGATCAATTAATATCCGTTTTAAGAGTATGGCTAGTTTCTAAAGGGAGTTAATAAGATGGACGGATTTCCTTTGCAGCAAAAAATGCAGACAGATTTAGAGATTGATTTATTACTTGAGGCTATTTTCCGTTTGTCAGGATTTGATTTTCGACAATATAATCGTCCTTCTATATCACGAAGAATTAGTAATAGGATGAGGATGGATAATATCCCAACGATTTCTCATGTACTTGAAAAAGTAATACACGAAAACGGATTTTTAGAGCAACTATTGAACGATTTTTCTATAAATGTTACTGAAATGTTCCGCAACCCTAGTTTTTTTAATGCTTTTCGCCGAGAGGTTGTACCGTATTTAAGAGATTACCCTGAAATTCGGATATGGCATGCAGGATGTGCCACGGGAGAGGAAGTGTTCTCTATGGCTATTTTGCTACAGGAAGAAGGGTTAAAGGATAAAGCAGTTATTTATGCTACGGATATGAACGAACAAGTACTGGAAAAAGCAAAAAAAGGAGTATTCCCGATAAACAAAATGCAGGCATATACTAAAAACTATATGCTTGCTGGTGGCCATCATGCTTTTTCCGAATACTATAAAACAGATTATCAATATGCTTATTTCCATCCGTCACTGTTAAAAAATATTATATTTGCACAGCATAATTTAGTAACAGATCAATCTTTTAATGAATTTCATATCATTATGTGCCGAAATGTTCTAATATATTTTTCATCTGATTTACAAAACAAGGTTCATTATTTGTTTTCCGAAAGCCTAAGTAATAATGGCTTTTTGTGCTTAGGAGATAAGGAGACAATCCGATTTGAAGATATTATTCCAAAATATAAAGAAATTGTAGGCGATGAAAAAATTTATCAGAAGATAGAGTGAGATAAAAAATGGGCTGTTGCCTAAGTTTCTCCACAGAAGAGACTTAGGCAACAGCCTTATCTTATATAGCCTGCGCTTGAATCATTAAAACACACATATCGTCTGGTTGCTGCTCTTGCTTCTCCTTAGGCAGTAAATTGTCGATCAGACGTTTAGAATAATCCCATTTCGTAGATATTAGTGTTTGTAAATGCTTCTCGGATTCCATTTCACATGGTCCCATTGCTTCTAACACACCATCCGTATATAAAATAAGTTGCACATCTTCATTGTATTGAATAAATTGCTTTTGTACGTCGATCTCATCGAAAAAGCCGACTGCACAACTTCCTCGTTTTAATGGTACGAGCGTCTTTTTATCAACTAGAGCATAGCCAGAAGGATGACCAGCGTTCACATATTCGATTGTTTTTTGTTCGGTATCTATCACTAAATAAATAGCTGTGAAATAAAAAAGATTGTCCTCTTTTCCGTTGTGCAAAAGTGTCATATAACGGTTTAACTCTTTTATAACTAATTCAGGATCTACTAATTGTTTAACAGCTTCTCTTAGGACAGAGGAGATAAACATACAAACAAGTGCTGCAGGGATCCCGTGTCCCATCATATCAAGCAAAATGATAGCATATCGCTGATCATCTATTTTATGCCAATAATACATATCCCCTGCTAAATTAGACGAAGGTAGATAAGATACTTCTATTTGAATATTAGCCTCATTTAAAGGAGCACTCAAAAGGCTTCTTTGTACATGTGTTGCTAAATCTAATTCGTATTGTATTTTCTTTTCTTGCTGAGTATGCCAATCTAATTCAGCTTTTAATCGTAAAGCAACTCGAATTCTAGCAAGAAGCTCGGTTTTATTAATCGGCTTTGTAATATAGTCTACTCCTCCGATATCAAGTGCTTCTGCGAGCTTGTTTTTATCTTCTAAAGCTGTGACAAAGATAATTTGAATATCTTTTAATCGTTTATTTTGCTTAATACGTTTACAGGCTTCAATACCGTCGATTTCAGGCATCATAATATCTAATAAAATCAAATCCACTGAATTTCCTTTTGGATTTGGTGCATCTAACTGTAAATAATCAAAAAGCTCATAGGCAGATGTTAGAGAAACACAGTTATCATAACCTGCATTTTTTAATACTTTTTCAATTACAAATAGATTGACCTGATTGTCATCTACAAGAAGAATGGTCATAAATATTTCCCCTTATTCTGTTTGAATTAGTGCAGATTATTATTATACAAAACATTAGAGAATAACGGTATTTTAAGGAGTATCTTAGTAGGTCGATTAATTTATGAATAAGTAAAGAGCCAACAAGAAAGAGTCAGCTCTCAAAACTTATAGTTCTTTTCAAATTCTAGCCTTTTTAAAGCCATTATAAATATCAAATGCATTTGCGATGATGGCAATAGCAATGCTTATGAATAATATTCGGTCTATAGCAAATAAAACCTTAGCAGAGGTCGTTCCTATAATTGCAGCGATATAAGGTACAGCTGGACTGTGTATGAGATCAGGGTGAATAGCCATGAGGATAAAAACAATGACTCCTGTACATTGAAGAAGTGCATTAGTTACGGCGATAAACATTGTCCATTGACCAGCCTTCAATTTCCATAATGTTAAAGCGACACTTAAAACGATACAACATAAAACGATTGGAGCGAAGGTCAGTAAGACATCCTGATTGAATATAGGCATAACAAATTTCAACCCACCTTTATTGTGAGATGAATAGATTCCTAAAAGGTGATTAGCATTGAAATAGGCAAAGGAGAAAATAACAATGCCTAAGAAACTTAAAATATTATCATAAAGTGAAATAGTTTTTTCTTTAGGGATTATTTTAACTTTTGCTAAATCATCCGGTGTCCATTCTGGATGATTTTTTATAAGGGGGATTGAAATGTTTTTTCCTTCAGATCGTTCGATGACAATGAAAGCAACTGTAATCCAGAACAGTACGTAGATGATTACTGAAATAATATGAGAGATAGTTATAGAAATAGTTTTAATAATTGCAGTCAGGAGTGCACCTTCTCCGTTATAAAGCACAATACTTTCTATCATTTGTACAATAATTGTAATTAAAATTGCCCAGGGAATAACTAATTTTATTGTTCTAATATAAGTGTCAAACACTGTTGGGCTAATTAAAAATCGTGGTGTATCTTGATACTTTGCTGCAACTTCTACAGGATTTCCGAGCTTTTTAAGAACTTCCTTTATATCTGATTCTGAATAATCTTCAGGTAACATTTCTTCAATAGTAGATTTTAGTTCTAGATTGGTTTTATCACGCTTACCTTTGCTTATCCTTTTAGTTACTTCATAAATATATGCATCAATCAGATTCACGCTTTCCGTCTCCCTTCAATATTCATGCACTTCATTCCTCTTTAATTGAGCCATATGTGTGCTCAATACATCATATTTCCGAGCTTTACCTTTAGTTGCAGCCCACTTTGTAATCACTTCCTGATGCCTTAATCAACGAGCCAACGAGAATAGTGTACTCAATTACTGCCGACTTGCTCGAGAAACTGAATAAGGGTATAAGAAGCCTACCTCAGGTTTTAACACTGTCAACATACAGTATCATTTGTATGTGGTAATATATGTTATTATCAAGAGCTGAAATTAATGTGAAAAAAATTATGTAAAGAGCGTGCCTTAAAATAAATTTAGTGTAGGAGGGGGATGGATATGAAAGTTGTTGAAAAAATATTGAAGGAAGAGGATTTTTTACGTTTTGTTGATATTGTAGTTGGTGCTTATCCAGGAAGGATGGGTGGATTACAGCCAACAAAAGAGCAGCTAAAGGCACTTTTTATGCACAATCAAAACAATGACGCATCTGTTCATTATTATGGGCTATGGGAAGATAACAAACTAGTTGGTGGCATGCGACTCCATGATTTTGAAATGAATCTCTTCTCTAAAATGATTCCAATCGGGGGAGTAGGACTAGTTGCAGTTGATTTACTCCGTAAAAAAGAAAAGGTTGCCAAAGAATTAATAGATCATTTTTTTAAGTTTTTTTTAGAGAAAAATGTTCATTTTGTTGCGTTATATCCGTTTAGACCTGACTTTTATAAAAAAATGGGCTTTGGATACGGACCGAAAATGCATCAATATTCAGTGGAACCATCAAGCTTTCCGAAAGGGGCAACGAAAAAACATCTTACTTTTTTAACAGTGCAGGATCAGCATAAATTAGCAGACTGCTATAGAAGAGTTGCATCGAGAAAGCATGGTATGTTTTTGAAAACAGAATCGGAGCTTGCATCAATTTTTAAAAACCCTCAAAACTATATTATTGCTGTTGAAAAGGGAGATTCAATACAAGGTTATATGGTGTTTTCCTTTAATAAGCAAAGTGAAACAAATTTTTTACTAAACAATCTAGTCATTAAAGAATGGATTTATGAAACACCAGAGGTTCTATTAGAGTTCAGTACATTTTTAAATAGTCAGGTGGATCAAGTGAACCGTATTGAATGGAACACACAGGAAGAAAATATTCACTTCTTTTTAGGAGATGTACGAAATGGAACGAATCATTTAATCCCAAGTGTCTATCATGCAAGTGCTGTTTCAGGTGTTGGCTTAATGTATCGAATTATTAATGTTCAAGGTTTTTTTGAGGAACTCACAACACATAATTTTAATGGTCAAACATTAACATTTAAGTTAACTGTGAAAGATTCGTTATTAGCTGAAAATAATCAGCAAATTGTGATCAAGGCTATCGATGGTAATATAAAAATTTCTAATAGTACTAACTATGACGTGGAAATGGTGATTGATATCGCAGAGCTTTCTTCTCTTGTCATGGGAGTTGTGACAGTACAAGAATTATTTATGCTCAGCAAGGTGAAGATTAGCGATGAACAATACGTACAGTCATTGCATCATTTCTTCTTGGTTCTTGATAAACCAACTTGCATTACAGCATTTTAGGAAGATTAATAGTATAAAGCTATTGCTCTTTTTTCATAAAGAGTGATGAACGTATAGGTCGTTCCAGTGGCGTAATATTAATAATAAAATAGCTTACAATTATAAGGTGTTAATGGGATGATCATGTTCTACGATAATTAATCGAATCATGGCCGTAATCCCTATATATATAAAGTACCTTAGTGGAAAATGATAATTCTCTTTAAAATATTTAATAATCATAGTGATAAATTCAAAATACAAAAAGAATATAAGAATATTAGCGAGGAAGAGCTTATAGTCTCCGCCATCGTTGTTGAAAATTAAAATTTTAAGAAACTGGATAAGTTCTTTGCAAAGTAGGGAGGATAAAATGAGCGCTAAAAGTACAAGGCAAACATTTAGAAACAATTGTAAAAATTTAGGTATAGACTTTATTAATTGTAAATAAGTCGAGTTCTTTTGATTCATCGAATTCCTCCAATCTTGTAAGTCGTTCTAAGTGAATATGAAAAACTAAATAACACATAATCATATGTTTGAGCGTCTTCGTTTTATGATTTGAATATAACATTTTATCGTAAATGTGTTAGGTTTCATTTGTAAAGTTTTGGTATATATTCATGAAAGAAAGTTTTCAAAATAAATTAGCGGTATGCTAAAATAGATGTGCATGAAATATAAAACTTAAAGGGGTTTTTAAAATGGCTAAAGAAGCAAAAACAGGAAAAATTACACCAGAGCGTTTAGAAGAAGCGTTAAACGTTCGTGATCGTCTTATTATCGAGTTACTAGTACAAGTACTTGATGAAAAACTTGTAATTGAACGTCCAGTATTACGTGAGCGTGTAGCAAACTTTGTTGACCTTTCAGATCATGATGAAGAATTAAAAGAAACAATCCACGCTGTTATTAACAAGCTATAATCTTTAGGAAAATGCTACGCTTAATTGGTAGCATTTTTTCTTTTGTTAAAAATGTGCCATTTTAAAATAAAAGAACGGTCAGCCAAGAGCCAGAACTGCTCAAGTAGTCCGAAGAACTGATCAACCAAGAACCACAATTGCTTTGCCCACTATAAAACTCCTACAGAATAGAGTAACGAAATCCAAAGAAAAACCCCAACAAGAATGTGCTCCATTCTTGTTGGGGTTTCCTTAGTTGTTAATATACTTTATCTCCATTAAAAATAGAGTTCTTCACAATTACATAATCTACATTTCGAATGGCATCAAGTTTATTGCCGCCTGCATAGGAAATTGATGATTGAAGGTCTTGCTGCATTTCAATTAAAGTATCTTTGATGCTGCCTTTATGTTCAACAAACATCTTTTTACCTTCAACATTTTTACGTTCGCCTTTTTGGAATTCAGAAGCAGATCCGAAGTATTCCTTCACAGTTTTACCATCGATTTCGATTGTTTCACCAGGTGACTCTTCATGACCTGCAAATAATGATCCGATCATCACCATAGAAGCACCAAAGCGAACAGATTTTGCAATATCACCATGTGTACGAATACCACCATCAGCGATAATAGGCTTCGTTGCAACTTTTGCACACCAGCGTAGTGCAGCTAGCTGCCAACCACCTGTACCAAAACCAGTTTTAATTTTAGTAATACAAACTTTACCTGGTCCAATACCAACTTTTGTTGCATCTGCACCAGCGTTTTCAAGCTCACGTACTGCTTCAGGTGTACCCACATTACCAGCAATTACAAAGCTATTTGGTAGATGTTTTTTGATATGTTGGATCATACGAATGACAGCATTTGAATGACCATGTGCAATATCGATAGTAATAAATTCAGGTACTAAATTAGCAGCTGCTAATTCTTCAATAAAAGGATATTCCTCATTTTTTACACCAACACTAATAGATGCGATTAATCCACGACCTTGCATATCTTTGATGAAATTGATACGTGTCTCAGGGTTAAAACGGTGCATGATATAAAAGTAACCGTTTTCAGCAAGCTTCGCAGCAAGATTTTCATCGATAATTGTTTGCATGTTTGCTGGTACAACGGGAAGTTTGAATGTATGACCGCCTAAAGTAACAGAAGTATCACATTCTGAGCGACTTTCTACAATACATTTTGCGGGAATTAGTTGAATATCCTCATAGTCAAATACGTTATCCATTATAAACACTCCTAAAATACGAATATTTTTTAAGTTTTAATTTAAATCGTTCGTCATTTGGTAATTTACATTATTTTTGAGTAAATGTCAAAGCTTTTATCTAAATGAATAAAAAATTAGCAGGAAAGAACAGGAACTAAGCGAAATATAAAGATATACTATTTTTTCGTTATAGTATGGAAAATAGGAATAAGCGTATTGTTTCATAAGAAAAGTATTTAGTGGGAAATCCGCAATCTTTGTAGGAAAGTAAACCTTTATTGATCGTTTTATCTAAGATTTGTATTATTATTTGTTATCCATGTAAAATAGAATTGTTTCGAAAAATGACAAAGGGAGTGTTGGAAATGGCAGTAGAGGTCTACTTAATTTTTAAGGGAAATTGTCGAGAGGCTGTATCTTTTTATGAGAAAGTTTTTAATACGAACAAACCTGAAATTATGACATTTGGGGATTCACCACAGAATCCAAATTATCCATTACCAGAGGAAGCAAAAGATCTTGTGATGCATACGCGACTTTCGATTTTTGGAAGCACGGTAATGTTCTCAGATACATTCCCAGGCAGTCCATTTACGACTGGAAACAATGTAACGTTAGCCGTTGTCTCAGACGATGAGGCTCAGATGCGAAAAGCTTTTGACGGTCTTAAAGATGGTAGCGAAGTTAAAATGGAGCTGCAAGAAACGTTTTGGAGTAAATGCTACGGCTCCCTTACTGATAAATTTGGTATTGAATGGCAATTCAGTCATGAGGAAAATAAATAAAGATCAATTATGCCTCGGCATAATCGCGTGACATTGTTAATATTGAAAAGCACGATGTTTGGAAAATCTCCATTAACATCGTGCTTTTCTTTTTAGTATTTAAAACGATTTACATAGCTTTGTAATTCATAAGCCATATCGAGAAGTGCTTTTGAGGCTGCAGCCATTTCCTGCATCGAGGACAAAGTTTGTTCAGTTGAAGCGGCAACTTCCTCTGACGCTGCTGCATTTAATTTTGCATGATCTGTTAGCTCGATAGCCGTTGCCGAAACTTCTTCGACTACCGCTGACATCTCCTGAGCAGATGCAGATATATCCTCCATTTTCGGAGCAATATCGTGTAGGCTCTTAATAATGCTTGCAAATTTTTTACTTGTATCTTCTGTTAGCTGTAAACCATCCTGGACATCCGATGAAGCCTTAATCATTTTTTGAACAGATTTAGCGGTATCTTGCTGAATGCCTGTAATTAGGGCAGAAATTTGCTCTGCTGATTGATGGGATTGCTCTGCTAACTTCCGCACTTCATCGGCGACTACTGCAAAGCCTTTCCCATGCTCTCCAGCTCGCGCTGCTTCAATAGCAGCATTAAGGGCAAGTAGATTTGTTTGGTCTGAAATAGCACTAATAATCTCCAAAATAGACCCAATTTCTTTTGTTCGATCATAGAGTGATTTAATCATCGCATCTGATTGTGTCACAGATTCATGAATAGAAATCATTTGATTCACAGTTTGTTCTACTGCTTGCCCACCTTCATCGGCCAATTTTATAGCATGGCTAGATAAATCTGAAACCTGCATAGAGCTATCGGCGACCTCAACGACACCTTTTGCGATCTCTTCAATAGAAACTGCATTTTGGTCAATACCTGTTGTTTGTTTTTCTGTACTGATAGCCACCTGTTGCATAGCTTCTGTAACTTGCTCTGAAGCAGCTATATTTTGTTCGGCATTCGCAGATAGTCCATGCGCAGAAGTCTGTACGTGTTGGGAGCTTTGATCAACGTTACGAATAAGGTTTTTTAAGTTAACCTTCATTGCGATAAAGGCTTCCCCAAGCTGTCCAATCTCGTCTTTAGAATAAATGTCAATAAACTCTGTTAAATCACCCTCGCTAATTTTTATAGCGCTTTGTTTAAGTCGATTGATCGGATTAACGATCGATTTAATCATGAATAGCATAAAAATAATGCCGACAATAATAGAAACAGCGATGATTATTAAGTTGATATTAAAGGTCGAAGCTGCGGCTTTTGCAGCCTCGGCTGTAAACATTGTACCAACAACTTTCCAACCTGTTAGCTTATTTGTAACAAATTGTAGCTGACGATCTTTTTCTATAATGGTACCACTATCTTGTTCGTAGATTTTAGTAATATAGCTTTCCGTTGCTTCAGCACCACTTTCTTGATCGGGGTGGGCAATATATATCTTATTGCTGTCTAAAAGTGAAGCAAAGCCAGTTTCGCCAATATGTATATCATTCGTGATGGCACCAAGTTTAGATATATTTAAATCTAACCCTATTACTCCTGAGCCATCTGGTAAAGCCTGAGTAATCGTAAGAACGATATCACCTGTAGTCTGTGTAATGTATGGAGCTGTAATAGATACTTGGTCTTTGTTATCTAAAGCTTGCTTATACCAAGGCCTCGTACGCGGATCAAACCCACTAGGGTATTTTTGAGCAGGCTCATCTAGTAGTCTGCCATCAGAGGTTCCAATATAAATTAGCTCCACCTCTGGATGCATATTGATATATTCGCGGAAAAGAGATTTAAGTTCTGTAACTTTATCTTCTTGTAAATAAGATTGATTGAGCTTTTTAGTAAAGTATTGAACGTCCTTCACTTTTGGCTCGATCGTGTTAGTAATGTTCGTATTAAGCATGCGCACGCTTTCGGTTGCGCTTGCTTGTTGTTCTTCTGAAATTTGCTTTCCAGCACTTTGGTAAGACACAATTCCAATTAACAGTGTTGGGATGATAAGCATTGCCAAAAATGAAAAAATGAGCTTTTTCCTTAAACTTAGTTGTTTCACTTGAATGATCCTCACTATAATATTTGTATTTTAAACTTTGTTTTATCACCGAAAATTGAGTATGTGATCATGCCTTAGGACCAATCTTCTGCTGCTATCGCTTTCGGACAGAGAATACTTACTGATCTAAGAGGCTCATCGGATAGTATACACCCATGTTATGGTGATAGGTCTATACTTTACCGTTCTAGGTAAAAAATAGACGACTAGGCTCATTTTATCAAAAATAAAATAAAAGTTAAGTATTTTGTAATAACTGTTCTTTAATTGTAGATACCATCAACTTATAAACAATTATGCCTCGGCATAATTGTTGCTGTCGCTACGCTTACGCACAGAAGACATTTGTGGCTGTCACTGGCTTTCGCTACAGATAAACAATGCGTCCAGAATAGGCTTTGTGCTTAGGCTAACATCCGTTATAAACCCCTTTCCGATTCTGCGACATCCCTGAAAGAAATTAAATCGATAACGTTAGATATGACATATAAAGCTACTTTTTGATATATACTAATGCTCAAAAGAGGAGGGAATTGTTTCGTGATTCGACATATTGGACAAGTGATGTTGTATGTAAATGATCAGGATACGGCCGTGAAGTTTTGGACAGAAAAAATTGGATTTGTTGTAGTTGCTGACCAAGAAGAGGGAGGGGTACGTTGGATTGAAATTGCTCCAACTAAAGAAGCCCAAACTACCTTAGTTCTTCACAATAAAGAAATCATTGCAAAAATGCAGCCGGAGTTAAATTTAGGGACACCTTCTATTATGTTTTATGCTGAGCATATAGAAAATTTATATCAGGATTTTCAAGCAAAGGGCGTTAAAGTAGGAGATTTAGTAATGATGCCAATGGGTAGGGTTTTTAATTTTGCTGATCACGAAAATAATTATTTTGCCTTAGTAGAAAAATAAACCTTGTCCTATTAGTAGAAAAGCAAGAATCTCGTCAATTTCGCTTGTTCTGTGCGGAAATCGGACAGATACTTGCTTTTTTCCCTATATAAGTGCACTAGCCTACTTTAAATCTTCTCCAAAAATCCCTACAGTTTGACGGTCAACTATAAATTCATTGCCATCCCATTTCAAAATGTTTTCTACATAACCTAATCCATCTGCATGAAATCGGCCAGCTATAGCCTGATAAGCTAAAATCTCATATATTCCATCGCGTTCATAGTCCACTGGATACAATCCGCTGATTGGATCTACCCATCCTTCAATAGGCTGCTTTAGTGTACCGTCTTGATTATATATTTCTGCTAAATAATCCGGACCTTTGTATTGTAAATCGATGATATATTGCTTTTTTGGATTCATGCTACGAACGGCCACTTTATATTGATTTTGATAATTAACGGTATACTTTAGCTTATTATTAAAAGAAACTGCATCAAAAATTGAGCGTATTTTGCCGTTTATCGAGGCGAATATTTCCCCGTTAATAATACCTCCGCTACCTCCTGTGTCAGAAATAGCTAGAATATCGTCTAGATGATTGCCTGTAAAGTCTCCTAAAAATATAGTTGGGTTATAGCCGACGCTTTGTTTTAGCATTATTTTTTCGAATTGGTGCGTCTGTCCGTAAAAAATAGCAAGCGTTAGGTTTTTCCACAAAGGGCTATCAGGAGTTTTAGTCCCCATCAAAAGAACAGTTTCAAGTAAGCCATCTCCATTAATATCTCCAAATTTCGTCTGAATAACCTGAGGGGTCATAGGCGAAATGGGCACATTATTTAAGGGTGGATTCATATTATTAGTCATACATGCACCTCTTTCTTTAGTTTTAGCATATGTTATAAATAGGGCTTGGTGAAAAAAGAAGACATGTTAATAATGGATATAAAACTTATAAAAAAACTTATGATTAACCCATTGACATTTTTAAATGTGAAAAGTATCATAAATGTCAACGAATCAGAAAATTCAGTACCACCCATACTCTCGCTACGGAAACGTAGTTAGAGATTTTTTTACAACTTTAATTCTTAGTAAGTATATATGTTTTATATATTTTGGGAAGAAGGAGATTTTTTTGAAGAAATTATTTGTTAAAACAAAGCAACAGCAGTATTGGCTAGATCAGCTAGCATCTATTTCTGAGTCAATCAAGGCTGAGGCTAAAGAAGTAGATGAACAATCTCGTTTTCCATTTGAAGCACATAAACTACTTTTGCAAATTGGTTATCCCAAACTAACTTTACCGAAAGAATATGGCGGTGAAGGACTATCAGTCTATGATATGGTACTCGTTCAAGAAACGTTAGCAAGCTATGACGAGAATGCTTCACTATCTTTAGGGTGGACATTAGGCGTTGTAGGTGAACTATATGAGAAAAAGCTATGGTCAGACGATTTACTAAGTGCATTTGCTCAGGAAATACAGAAAGGTGCCATTATAAATAGAGCTGCAAGTGAGGCGGCAACTGGGAGTCCAACACGTGGAGGGCGACCAGGAACAAATGCTGTTTCAAGAGAGGAAGGCTGGCTCTTAAATGGACGTAAAATCTTTACGACAGCCTCTCCGGTGCTAGATTATTTCTTAACATCAGCGTGGATTGAGGAAAAAAATCAAATTGGCTTTTTCCTTATTCATAAAGATGCTCAAGGGCTTTCAATTGAAGAAAACTGGGAAATGTCAGCAATGCGAGGCACAAGTAGCCACGACCTAGTTTTAAAGGATGTAATTGTCCCTTCAAATCATTTGGTAGAGTTACCGAGTCACCCAAGTGGTGGCAAGATAAATGGTTGGATTCTACATATCCCAGCAACATACTTAGGTATTGCGCAAGCGGCTCGTGATTATGCACTGCATTTTGCAAATCATCATCAACCTAATAGCTTGAATGCTCCTATTAGTACATTACCAAATGTGCAGCAGCTTTTAGGCGATATTGAATTGAAGCTATATCAAGCACGCTTTGTACTGTACGGAGTTGCTGAGGCTTATGATGACCCAGCTAGACGTGATCTTTTAGCAAATGAAATGGCAGTTGCTAAGCATACAGTAACAAATTTGGCGATTGAGATAGTCGATAAGGCAATGCGTGTAGTAGGTGCGAAAAGCTTACAATTAACAAATCCATTACAGCGCTATTATCGAAATGTTCGTGCAGGACTACATAATCCACCGATGGATGATATGACAATTATTAAATTGGCAAATGTCGCAATAGAACAGCAAAAATCGAATGAAAATCAATTATAAAACCATGGAGAATAAGGGGACATGATATATGTTTAAACATAAGAAAAAGATTTTTCAATTGGCAGCAATCGGATTAGCTTCACTTGCTATTTTAGCGGGCTGTAATTCAGGTGAAGCTTCAGATAAAGAGTCAGAGGATGGCGCGAAAGTACGTACAGTGAAGGTTGCATTTGACCAGGCATCTAAGCCAATTAGTTATTTAGATGATAAAGGGAATCCAACAGGCTACGATGTGGAAGTCATGAAGCTAGTGGATGAGATGTTACCTGAATATAAGTTTGAATTTGTAGGCACGACTAGTGATGATTTACTAATTGGCGTTGAACAAGGTAAATATCAAGTGGGAGTAAAAAACGCCTTCTTTACGCAAGAACGTACAGAGAAGTTTATTTTCCCTAAAGAATTTTTAGGTTTAAGTAGTGCAGGTTTAGTATTACGTAAAGAAGATGAAGGTGTGAAAACTTTAGCCGACTTTGCGAAAAAAGGTTATTCATTAGCACCAATTGCTGCGAATAATGCTCAATACACAATTATTGATGAATATAATAAAGCAAACCCAGACAATAAAGTGAAATTACAAGCTGGAGATGCGTTTACTGTCGATGTTGTGCAATGGGTAAATGAAAAACGTGTCGATGGTGGTGTTATGATTGAAGGTCCATTTAAACAACAAGTTTCAGCAGAAGATGGCCCATATCATAATTTAAAGGATGACGTAGTTTACAACGAATTTGCCGTTATTAAAACATGGCCGCTGTTCAATAAAAAGGAACAAGAATTTGCAGATGCTTACGATAAAGCTATAGCAAAAATTAAAGAGCAAAAGAAAACAAATGAATTAAGCACTAAATTTTACGGCCGAGATTTATTTGAAGTGTTAGATTCTGTGAATCGCTAATAGGCGGTAGCTGGTCAGTGAAAACTCCTCTTTTGAAGAGAAAGTGTTAGCAGCTACTATCAGATAAAAGGCTGTTGAGTCAGTATACTCAGCAGTCTTTATTAACTTCTTTCAGCAAATGTCTTCTGTAGCGAAAGCGAAGCGTCAGCTACAAATGTTTTCAGTAACGAAAGTGAAACGGCAGTTACAAATGTCTTCTGTAGCGACAGCAACAACACACGACTGGGTGACCAACATCACATTGGCCCAAAGCCTCCGGCGGATGTCACAGAATCGGGAAGGAGTTCTTTGTGCGAGCACAAAGCCGATTTGGACGCAATTATGTCGAGGCATAATTAATTAGAAAGAGAATTATATAAAAGTTGGTGAGGAAATGGAGAAGTATTTTGATGCATCATATATTTGGAACTCAATTCCTGTATTATTGCCGTTTTTAAAAGTTACCTTCTTAGTCGCAGGATCTTCCATTGTACTAGGCACAATATTGGGCTTACTACTAGCGGCTGCCAAGTTAAGTTCAATAAAATTGCTGCGAAAATTAGCGAACTTATATACAACGATTATGCGTTGTACACCATCTATCGTTTTATTATTCCTTGTATACTATGGTGTTCCGGCGTTAGCGGAAAACTTCGGCATAAATCTCCATTCGATTGAAACAGCCATTTTCGTAGTCGTAACGTTCACTTTACAGTTTGCGGCGATTATGTCAGAAGTTATTCGTTCTGCTTATTTAGCGATTGATAAAGGGCAATTTGAAGCGGCTGTTAGTGTGGGATTAACGCCATTTCAGGCCTATCGACGTATTATTTTCCCGCAGGCACTCGTTATCGCTTTACCGAACTTTGGGAATGGAATGATTGCCTTATTACAAGAAGGAGCGCTCGCTTATACAATCGGCTTAATTGATATTGTCGGAAAGGCAAATTTAATTATTGCAAGTAATATTAATGCACATGCATTAGAAATATATATTGCTTTAGCGATTGTTTATTGGGTGCTGTCGATTATTATAGAAAAGTTCTTCTCAATGCTAGAAAAGTTCTTTGGTAAGGGGAAAAAGACATTAGAAACAACGTAAGGAGGCGTAACCATGAATTATCAATTTTTAGTTGAAACATTTTTTGTTGCATTATCAGGTGTACCTATCGCACTCCTTGTGACAATTGTTGCTATGCTTGTTGCTCTACCACTTAGCTTTCTACTAGCACTAACACGAATCAATAAAATCCCAGTAATCCATCATTTAGCAAAAATTTATGTCTCCTTTGTTCGAGGTACACCTATAATCATTCAAATCTTTATAATCTATAGTAGTATCCCATTACTACTTAAAATGATTTTTGAAAAATATAATATTGCCTATGATATTTATAAAATCAATCCGATTTGGTATGCATTTATCGTCTTTGCATTTAGTACAACGGCAATATTAATTGAGGTATTTCGTTCTGCTTTAAGTACGATTGAAAAAGGTCAGCTAGAGGCTGCTCATGCAGTAGGCTTAACAACATTTCAAGCCTATCGCCGTATTATTATTCCACAGGCTTTAGTAGTAGCTATGCCAAATATTTGTACGGCTACAGTCAATCTCATTAAAGCGACGTCTTTAGGCTATGCAATGTCCTTACCTGAAATTACATTAAAGGCTAAGGTAGCTGCAAATGTTGGTTACAATTACGTAGAAGCATATATTGATATTTTCATTGTGTACTTAATTTTATGTAGTACGGTTGAATACAT
This sequence comes from Lysinibacillus xylanilyticus, assembly GCF_001183605.1. GTDB lineage: Bacteria > Bacillota > Bacilli > Bacillales_A > Planococcaceae > Lysinibacillus > Lysinibacillus xylanilyticus. Next base: position 102,091 of record NZ_LFXJ01000002.1, read on the forward strand.
TTTTAAACGATATGAAAAACATTTAAGTAAATTCAAAGTGGCAAAAGCCTAAGGGGTGAACGAGTATGCTAGAAATTAAAAATATTCATAAATCATTCGGTGACAATGAAATTTTAAAGGGTGTCGATTTAGCCATTGATAAAGGCGATGTTGTTGTTATTTTAGGACCCAGCGGCTCAGGAAAAACTACATTATTACGATGCATTAACTTTTTAGAGAAAGCCGACCAAGGACATGCGACATTTGGCGATATCCAAGTGGATTTTCAAAATGTGAAGAAGAAGGACGTACATTCGATTCGTCAACGTGTAGCCTTTGTATTTCAAAACTATAATCTTTTCACGAATAAAACAGCGCTAGAAAATGTTACAGAAGGGCTTATTATAGGACGTAAAATTCCGAAGGCAGAAGCGATTGAAATTGGCAAAAAGGCGCTTGATAAAGTAGGCTTATCAGAAAAATATGATGCCTATCCAAGTCAATTGTCAGGAGGTCAGCAGCAACGAGTAGGTATTGCACGAGCAGTAGCATTAAATCCTGATATTATTTTATTTGATGAACCGACTTCTGCGCTAGATCCAGAGTTAGTAGGAGAGGTCCTTCAGGTTATGAAGAACATTGCGGCAGAGGGAACAACGATGCTTGTGGTCACACATGAAATGGGCTTTGCAAAAGATGTTGCAAACCGAGTGATTTTTATGGACGGCGGTGTCGTTGTAGAGGAAGGGAGTCCTCATGATATATTTGTTAATCCGAAAGAGGAGCGCACAAAGAAATTCTTAAAACGTGTTCTTCCAGAGGACTATACGTACTACATTTAAAGATAAAAAGAAGAGAATCTGTAAGCCTTCAATCGAGGCATGCAGATTCTCCTTTTTGATAATTAAAGATTTAAAAAATGTGTTAACTCGTTAATGGAATAGATGTGCAATTCGTGCATGGCTCGTGTACATGCTGTGTAGAAATAATTACGTTCTGTTTCTCTAGCATAATTAGCTGCGGAGGCGTTGTATATCAAGACTGCATCGAATTCAATTCCTTTAGCCATATAAGCTGGTAATAGTAAAATACCTTTTTTAAATTGTTTTGTATTATGGGTAATGAGTTGAATATCTACTTGGTCTTTCATTTTATCAAAAACCTTCGTACACTCTTGCTCTGTTTTACAGATGACTGCAATTGTTTCGAAATTTAGTGACAAGCTGTTAATCTTTTCGACAAGCTTTTCAGTTAAATCGATTTCATTCGGCACAATCGTGATGGTTGGTTCGGGACCAGTTCTATTAAAGGCTTCTACTTTGGCGTCCTCATGTAAAATCTTCGAAGTAAGGTGAATAATTTGTTTTGTTGAGCGATAACTTTTCGTTAATATCATTTTTTCTGCTTGTTCACCATACAATTGTGGTGTCAGCAGTGAAGGGTTTTTAAAGGTATGAGGATGGATGGTTTGATGCCCATCGCCCAATATAGTCATACGTGCACGTGGGAATAATTGTTGTAATACAAATAGCTGAAATGGAGAATAGTCTTGTGCTTCATCAATTAAAACATGACGAATCATCGTATTTGTTCGTTGACCTTCTATTTTGTCCTGTAAGTATAAAAATGGAGCGGCATCTTCATACGAAATAATGCGCTTTGCTAAATTAGGGAGTGTATGCTGACAGATTTCTTCCCAATGGTCAGGTAAAAGGTTCTGCAATTGCTGATGAATAGATTTGTTCATGTCAAACAATTGACGATAAATGCCTAACATATGAACGAACTTTAATTGCTTCACAGATTGACGAAGTGGCTTAAACTGCTTTTTGACAATTTGGATAGCTATTTTCTTGCGTTCTTGCTCGAAATCATCAAAAGAGTTTTCTGAAAACCGACCTTCATGTAAAAGCTCGCTATAGGTTTTCGTATACTCTTCAATGTCTAAAAGTTCACTGGCTTCTTCTACCCATTCTTTTGTTCGTTCTGCCTTTTCAAATTTCGACAATTGTTGTAATAACCATTCTTTCACTAATTGCAGTCGATTTGGGATGGGAATTGAAGAATTGAAGGAATAAAAGTATTCAGCAATTTCTTGAGCGGTAATAATTCTTTCTCCGCGAAAAACAATATTTTTAAACAGCAAACCTTCATTTGCAAGGTACTCAATATATGTGTCCATCAATTCTCGATATTGGAGGCTAGCTTTAAAAGAAATAATCGAAAGCTTCATTTGGTAGAGAGATTCATCTTGCTCTGTTAAAAGTGACTCCAATTGCTCATAAGGATATTCTAATTGGAACTGTCGACCTAAACGTTTTGTTGCATATTCGGAAAAGGTTAATTGCTGCATATTATCTTCACCTAAATCCGGTAAAACGGTATTAACATATTGATTAAAAAGCTGATTAGGTGTAATCAATAAAATTTGATCAGCAGTAATTTCGTCTCGATAATGATATAACAAATAAGCAACACGTTGTAGAGCAACAGCTGTTTTTCCACTACCCGCAACACCCTCTACGATTAGATAAGGAGTGTTGACATGTCGAATAATTTTATTTTGCTCAGCTTGAATCGTTGCTACGATGCTACGGATATGTTCGTTTGTATTTTGAGCGAGAATATCGAGTAATAAATCATCACCAATAGTTAAACCGGTATTAAACATCGATTGTAATTGACCATTCTTAATGATAAATTGCCGTTTTAAAAGCATTTCTCCTTGAATTTCTTCAGTCGCCGTTTCATAAGTAGCTGGGCCAGGAGTGTAATCATAATACATACTTGCTATAGGAGCTCGCCAATCATAAATTAATATGTTCTCATGCTCTTCATCCATTAAAGTTGCTACACCGATATAAATCTTTAAAGGTTCATTATGATCATCCTGTAAAAAATCAATGCGAGCAAAATAGGGTGATTGCTGTAGACGGTCATAAATTTTTACATCTTTGATGACACGTTGCTGAGCATGCTGAGAATCGGATAAGAGCTCCGCCTGTTGTTTAATAGCATAAAAGGTCTCGTCTATATCCTCTGGCGTATCTAAATTCACTCTGACGTCGTCCCAAAAGGTCTTCTTTAATGTTAAAACATTGTCTCTAACATGCTTTTCCTTTTGTAGTAACTCCTCTTTTTTGTGACCAACTGTGTTTAAACAAAGAACAAGATACTGTTTTTCTTCTGTCCATTCATATTGCTTTTCCAACGTTACTCACATTCCTCTCCATATAATACTTTGCATGATTTTTTTATTCTTTCAGCAATTGTTTAGTAGCGAAAGCGAAGCGCCAGCTACAATTATTTTCTGTAGCGAAAGCGAAGCGCCAGCTACAAATGTCTCCCGCCTCAATAGGTGGTGAGATGATTCCGGATGCCATTATGCCGAGGCATAATTGATTCGGGAAATTTATCATACAGCTAGATAGGAAAGAAGTATAGTCTAGTATTTTTGGCAAATTTATGATATAATATATTTATAAGAGAAAATCATATTTTTAATAAAAAAGACTGTTCCTGAAAAAGTTGGAGCAGTCTTTTTTTGTAGCCTGATTCCCTTCTGGGGGAGTGTTGTTTTTATGGATATTCACTAATATTTTGGTTGCATCATGTGTATAAGTTGATTGTGTGGAGGCTGAGCTAATTCTTGGGGATCGACGTCACGGATGAGACTCTGGAGCGAGTGGATGGGGGAATGAAGGCTAAAAGCATCACGTCCTATGATAACGCCTGACCAACCTCCTGCTGTTGTTGCTGCCACTGTCTCTTTGCTTTCGCGCAGACAAAAACACGTTGATGCCGCTTCGTTAGCGCTACGCTTTGCCACAAATATACATCTGTTGCTCAAAGAGTTTAGCCGGAACGAAGATTTATCCCTGTGCGCCTTCGTTATCATTTTAACCATCAAAAATTAATCTCTATACTTTTAGAGTTAAGTTGATGGTTATTTTTTGATAAGTAATAAAAATTGGAGTTAATCGCTAACTAAAGAGTGTGTTTCTATAAACGATATAGACAGTTGAAAAAGGGGGGTAACCGAAGGTGATACATACAGTTTGGTTACCTGGAAGTGGTGGGGGTGCGTTTGTTGAGGGGTCGGCAAAAATAAAAATACACTTATTCTTTCAAGTGATGATATAAGTTAAAGTTATTATTTGGTGACGCTATAAGGTAGAAATCGCGAATGGTATTCTGTGTTTTGTGTGAGCGTTTAAATATGGTAAAAGGTCAATCAGTTAGTGCTGATGTGACAAATATTGAACAGGACGCAAGATATTCGCGCCAGGTAAATTGTCGGGTGTATCGATATACAAATGTTATTTTTTTGATATAACGCATGTGTTGTTTATATCAAAAAAACAATAAAAAAGAGAAAAGTTCCGATAGTGATAATGGAAAAAAGGAGAAGGAATTTAAAGTTTCCGATATTGAGGGAGGGGGTTGAAGAGGTTCATATTGTGCAAGAAGCGAGTATGTATGAAATCTCAAAAGAGCAATTTATATCACTAATCTAGAGCCGACCCACATATGAGGAGCTTTTTATAAATATATGAATGAAAACAGTGCATTATGCAACTGAACTAGGGATTGAAACGGTTATATTATATTGAGGCATTTTCGAGAAGTAGAAATAAAGAAGACGTTTACAGGAAAATCACTTCTTGGAGGTGAGCAGGAAGGGTATGTTAATAGAAATGTGAATATGAGGAAGTAAGCAGTGGCAGTGTGCCCCTTTTATAGTTTTGCCTTTTAGCAAGTTTTACGGGAATATCGTCAACATTGAAGGTCAGCTCTATAAAAAATGAACTCCCAAGTGAAAATAGGAGTTCATTTTTTATAGCTTTTTATTTTGTATAGTTATCGAAATAACCTTGAATATAAATCATAGGAGTACCTTTGTCACCTGAACCTGAAGTTAAGTCTGAAAGAGAGCCAATTAGGTCTGTTAAACGACGAGGCGTTGTACCTTGAGCGGCCATTTTCCCAGTTAAATCTTCGTCTTTGTTTTGGATATACTCAGAAATTGCTGCTTTTAATTCTTCGCCACGAAGATTCGCAAAATCATTATCTGCTAAGTATTTTAGTTTTACTTCGTTTGGTGTGCCATCTAATCCGGCAGTGTAAGCTGGAGAAACAACAGGGTCAGCTAACTCCCAGATCTTCCCTACAGGATCTTTAAACGCACCATCACCGTAAACCATTACTTCAACTGTTTTACCAGTAGCTTCTTTGATTTTTGCTTGAATGCCATCGACAATTGGTTGGCAAGTGTGTGGGAATAATTTCACGCTATCTTCAGTAGCTTTATTTGAACCAAGTAGACCATACTCCGCATTGAAGCCAGAACCGTTATTAGATTCAGATAAAATATTATCAAGACTGTATATTTTTTCAGCGCCATTAGCCGTTAAAATACGTTTTGTTCGTAAGCGTGTATGAATATCACAAGTTAATACACTCTTCGTAAAGTCTAAAATTGTTTTTGGGTTATTTGAAAAGATAACTTCACAAGAAGCGCCCTCAGCTTCAATCAGTTCTTTATAATATTCGATATAATCTACGCCTGTAAATGTATGTTTTTTATAGCCGAAATGCTCACGGAATTCAACCTCAGTTAAAGTATCTGTCCAAGGATTAATCCCTTTTACATCTAGCTCATCGATATCCACTAGATGATTCCCAACCTCGTCAGATGGATAGCTAAGCATAAGAACGACTTTTTTCACGCCTTTTGCAATGCCACGTAAGCAGTTAGCGAAACGATTACGGCTTAGAATTGGGAAAATAACACCAACAGTATCGTCACCAAATTTAGCAGCTACGTCCGCTGCGATGTCATCGATGGATGCGTAGTTACCTTGTGCACGCGCTACGACAGATTCTGTTACTGTGACGATGTCACGATCTTCAATTGAATAGCCTTCAGTCTTTGCTGCGTTTAATACCGTCTCAACAACGATTTGCTCAATATTATCGCCTTCGTTAATAATCGGACCACGAAGACCTCTTACTACTGTACCAACTACACGTTCCAAAATAATCTCTCCTTATTAATAGATAAATGTATGATTAATTGTTATGTCTCAGCATAATTGTAGCTGTCGCTTTGCTTTCGCTACAGATAAACAATGCGTCTGGAATCGGATGTAGGCCACAAAGACCTCCTTACCGGTTCCTTTTCGCTAACTGAAAAAAGTTAAATATTGTGAAATTAAACCAATATGGTTTTACTATACGCCCCTTTAGTGATATAAGTAAAATTAATAGTTCGTATAATAGCTATAAGGGGTGCTTATATGATAGGAAAATTGGATTTATATCGTGTTTTTAGTATTGTTGCTAAAAACAATAGCTTTTCGAGAGCGGCTAAAGACTTATTTATGACTCAACCAGCTGTTAGTCAAGCTATGATGCAATTAGAAAAGGAGCTAGGTACACGTCTCTTTAATCGAACACCTAAAGGGGTGACGTTAACAACTGAGGGTAGCCTTCTATACGAGTATACGAATTCAGCTTTAGGCCTTTTAGATGCGGGTGAGGAGAAGTTGTTAGAATTTAAAAATTTAACAACAGGCCAGTTGAAAATAGGGGTAGGGGACACTATTTCGCGTTTCTTTTTAATGCCTTATCTAGAGGCGTTTCATACAATGTATCCAAATATCAAATTGCAAATGTTAAATGGAACAACCTCGGAAATTTGTAATTTTATTAAATCCGGTGAGGTTGATATAGGACTTTGTAATTTTCCGATAGAAGATTCGACGTTACAGTTAACCGCTTGCACAGAGGTTCAAGATATTTTTGTATGCGGTGAGAAGTACAAAACGTTGGCGTCAAAAAGCGTAAGCTTTGAGGATTTGTTAAAGTTTCCACTTGTTTTTTTAGAGAAAAAATCAAATTCAAGAAAGTACGTAGAAGATTATTTATTTGCAAGAGGGATCCGCATTGAACCTGAGTTTGAGCTTGGTTCGCATGATTTAGTGCTGGAATTTGCACGTAGTAACTTAGGGATTGCCTGTGTAACGAAAGAATTTTCTAAGGTTTATTTGCAGCGAGGACTTTTATATGAGCTAACATTAACAGACAGTATTCCAACACGAAGCATTGGCATGTGCTATTTGAAAAGTGTACCTTTATCTCGAGCAGCATTGAAATTTGTAGAAATTATTGAGCAAAAGCAGGAGCGTAAACGTCTACATTCAAGAATAATAAAGTGAGCTTAGCGACTTAACCCGCTAAGCTTTCTTTAATAGTGCCTCCAAAAGAATGTCAACATTGCGTTTATTTTTCATTGTAGGAGAGTACAAATAAGAAAATGTTCGTATAAAATGCTGTTCCTCGAGAGGTAAGATTTTTATATCGTTATTTTTTAATTCGCGCTCAATGACACAAGCAGACAATAATGAAAGTCCAAGCCCCTGTATAACGCTTTCTTTCACACCTTGATTACTACTAATAGTAAGAAGTGAACGTACTTGAAGCCCGTTTGCTCTAAATAAATGATCTAAATAATAACGTGTGCCAGAACCTTCTTCTCGTGCAACCCAGTTTTGCTGCTGCAAGTCCGCAACCGTAATCGTTGACTCCTTTGCAAGAGGATTATTACTTGCACTGACAATAAATAACTCATCTTGCATAAACGGTTTAATAAGAAGTTCATGGTCTTGTGCTTGTGCTTGTCCTTCAATAAGACCGATATCGACTTGTAAAAATTTTGTATATTGAATGATTTCTTTCGTATTGCCAATAATAACTTGAAGCTCTAGCTGAGGGAATTGCTGTTGCAAGCTCGCTATGATAGGAGGCAATATATATTCCCCAATGGTAAAGCTAGCACCAATCACAAGTGTACCTTGAATTTCATGGTGATAGGTTAAAATATCTTCCCTTGCTGCCTCGGCAATGGCCATCATTTGCTTAGCTCGTTTATATAAAATTTCTCCAGTTGGTGTGATTTGTACAGATTTTGGTGAACGGATAAATAAGGTTGTTTGAAATTCTTGCTCTAAATTTTTAATGTGTAAACTGACACTTGGCTGTGAAATATGAAGTATTTCAGAGGCTTTCGTAAAATTATTGACCTCCACTAGTGTGATGAATGTTCTTAAAGCGTCAAATTGCATATTATTACCCCTATCATTAGAAATATTAATAATTATGATTATATATATGTATTTTACTGATGATTAACTTTCTAATAAAGTAAAATTATCAAGGATGAAAGAAGTGAACAACATGGATAATGGCCAGCATAGGTTAAAAAGTTTCCTGACCCCAGCGTTTATGAAGGGGATATTGTTGACTCTCATTATTGCTTTAGTAGCAAAGTATATTTCGACATTTCCGTTCTTCTCAATATTAGGGCAACTTGTCATTGCCATTATATTGGGTATGGCTTGGAGAGCGGCATTTAAGGTGCAGGATTCTTGGCAAACAGGCATAACATTTTCAAGTAAAAAATTATTACGCCTAGGCATTATTTTTCTAGGTATGCGTTTAAATTTAGCGGATATTTACAATGCTGGAGCAAGCGTTTTTCTTATTGCGTTTATTAATCTGGTATTTGCTTTAGTGGTTGTCTATGGCTTAACGAAGGTATTTCATGTCGATAAGAAGCTAGGCATACTAACAGCTTGTGGCACAGCTATTTGCGGGGCTGCTGCGGTTGTCGCTATTGCTCCTCAAATTAAAGCAAATGAAAAAGAAACAGCAGTGGGCGCAGCGATAGTCGCATTACTAGGGACTGTATTCACATTAGTCTACACGGTGTTATACTCAGTATTTAACTTAACTCCTACTGAATACGGTATTTTTACGGGAGGCACGCTACATGAAATTGCTCATGTTATTGCAGCAGCTTCAGCTGGTGGAAATGAAGCCGTTGATATGGCAGTTATTGTGAAGCTAACACGTGTCGCATTGCTTGTACCGGTAGCGATAGTCATCGGTATTTTATATCGAAGAATTGATACGGATCAGGAAAAGAAAGGATTTTCACTGTCGATAATTCCATGGTTTATTCTTGGATTTTTAGCGATGAGTGCTATCAATTCGTTAGGGATTGTACCAGCTAGTGTAGCGCAAACTTTTGTAAATATCGCTTATATTTTAATTGGAATGGCGATGGCTGGACTAGGTTTAAATGTAGAAATTAAAACCTTTAAACAATTAGGCGTAAAAGCGTTTATTGCAGGACTTATCGGCTCGGTTTGCTTATCAATAGTTGGCTATGTTTTAGTTATTTTCATGTAATAAAGTATAAAAAATCCTGCATTTTCGAAAATGCAGGATTTTTTTAGATAGAATCAGAAGATATTTTAGTTTTTATCCCACTTCTTCGTAAATAGGTGGGGATATGGTTAGTCTAGGCATAATTGCGCCCGACTTCAGCTTTGGCTTAATTAGCGTAATGCTTCAATCGAAGAAGCTAATTCAGCTATAACTATTTTGCTACCGATAAGTGGACTGTTTTCAGGTTTTCCTCCCTCAGAGCTTTGTCCAGGACGGTGATGAGCAGCAGCGAATGCATCGCTATCACGCCAAGCTTGGAAATGCTCCTTAGACTCCCAGTACATATTGACGCTCATTTCGTCATAAGTCGGATCATCAGTTGAAACTAATACCTCCACTTTATGGAAGCCTTCAAACTGCTGTAGAGGTCCTGGTTTTGTAAAGTTCGGTGCCATTTTTGCAGCAAAGCCGGGTTTGACTTGAATACGATTTGTAACAATAATCATGCTTTCCCCCCTAATCATTTTTTAGTTAACTATATGAATGAATTATCAATGATTATCATTCGCAATCAATGATAATTCGCATAAGAAGACATTGTCAATAGAAGAGCAATGTAAATTGCAAATAGCTCGATATTTGAAGCGTCCTATAAGAATGAACAGACTCTCTAGTTCCTGACATTTAACTGACATAATCCGATGATATAATGAAAGCACGAATGGGCTGGTAGCGAGGTGAAAGGGCATGACCAAAATATTAGTAGTAGAAGACGAATATGCAATAAGCCAAGTTTTGAAGGCATATTTGAAAAAGTTGGCTATGATGTTATGCAATGTTTTAATGGCGGTCAGGCATTGGATATATTTCAAGAGGTTCAGCCTGATTTAGTATTACTCGATATCATGTTACCAGAAAAAAACGGTTGGTTAATTTTAAAGGAAATTAGAGAAATTAGCTCTTGGCGATAATCAGGGAGAAAGACCAAATGGCGGTGGCCAAATGCAACGACCTGACAAAAATGGAGGACCTATGTGGCCTAACCAAGGCGGTGAGCAACTAAATCAAGGAACTGTTATCGATAAAAATACAGTTCTTACAGCGATTGTTTGTTTTGCTTTGTTAATAGTTGCACTGCTCTTTGTTTTAAAATTTAACCGAAGAGGTCGTTAAAAAATAACCATATCCAAAACTTTTGGGTATGGTTTTTGCTTTTTATCGTGCTAAAATTAATCATTCTTTTTTTTAGGAGTAATAGTATGAATGAATATCAATTTGATAAATATTTACATATTAACACAGTAGGCGAACAATACGGTTTCCCTAAGCTAGCTCATTACCATCGCTATGAACCAACACCGTATGTTGGTTTAGAACAATTATTTTCGGAGTATGAAATGCCTGAAAATCCAGTGTTTATCGATATGGGATGTGGAAAAGGGAGAGTCCCTATTTATGTACATGATAAATTTCATATTCCGACAATAGGGGTAGAAATGGATGCAGGTTTCTATGCAGAGGCTGAGAATAATAAAAGGGGCTATCTTCAAAAAAAGAGTGCTCAAGCTCCAATTTCCTTTATTCATTCAATAGCGGAGGACTATGCTATTCAGCCAAGCGACACGGTTTTCTTTTTTTTCAATCCGTTCTCAATCCATATTTTCCGTACAGTCATTCATAATATATGGGAGTCTTTTGAACAGCATATGCGTGAAATTCATATTATTTTATATTACCCACCATATGATTATTTGCAGTTTTTACATCATGGGACGTCTTTTGAATTAATCCATGAGGTTCATCTTGAAAATGAAACAAATATTAACGAACGCCTCTGTGTGTTTGCATTGAAAAAAGCTTAGAGCTGTAGAAATAACCCAGCTCTAAGCTTTTTTAATAAGATTCGACTATGAAAAATAAAAGAAAATCTTACTCTGATTACTCCCTCTAAGTACTGTATTTCCCTGGGAATAAATAGTTATTGGTAATTTCATAATACTTCGCGAGAACGCTTTAGCGCCTTATATCCTAGATCTTGCAATTTTCGAAAAAGGACTTCTTTTAACGAGATTTTATCGTAAAGAAATAATCAAAGATGATAGTTTTATATTAATGTTCATTTTGAATTAATAGATAATTCTTAAATTACTAATTATACAGAAAAATCACTCTAGACTAAATATAAAGAATGTTTTACAATGTAAAAGGTTTAATTGAATAATATATTGATTTAGTAATAGATAGTTATAAATTATTGTTTTGGTTATTTTTGTTATTGAGGAAATGCCATGGATTGTTTATAATTATCAGAAATATCTAATATTTGAGAAAACTTAGGGGGAATAAATTATGAGAGAGAACAAAAAGCTTAAGAAGTTTGGCTCGCTTCTAGTTGCATCTTCACTACTTGCAGGTGTTCTTGCTGGCTGTGGTAATGGAGATAGTTCAGGAGGGGGATCATCATCAGGCGGTGGTGGTTCTTCTGACGGTGATACTATTAAAATCGGTGCAAACTTAGAGCTTTCGGGTAATGTAGCTTCCTACGGCTCTTCGATTGGTCTAGGTGCAGACCTTGCAGTGAAAGAAATTAATGATAAAGGCGGAATCGACGGTAAAAAAATTGAGCTGATTAAAGTAGATAACAAGTCTGAAAACTCAGAGGCCACTGCAGCAGCTCTTAAACTAACAACACAAGATAAAGTAGTAGCAATGCTAGCACCAGCAACTTCTGGTAATACAGTTGCAACTGTCCAAATTGCGAATGAAAGAAAAATTCCAATTGTTACGGGTTCTGGTACAGCTCCGAACATTACAGTAAATGATGATGATAGCGTTAATGAGTATGCATTCCGTACTTGTTTTATCGATCCATTCCAAGGGATTGTAGCAGCAAACTTTGCTTCTAATGAATTGAAAGCAAAAAATGTAGCTATTTTTGCGGACAACGCATCCGATTATGCGAAAGGTTTAGCAAAATCATTTAAAGAAACAATTACAAAAAATGGCGGGAAAGTTGTAAAGGAAGAGGCGTATGTAGCGAAAGATGCTGATTTCCGTACACAATTAACTAGTATTAAAGGAGAGAAGCCAGACTTTATTTTTATCCCAGGATACTATGAAGAGGTTGGTTTAATTGTGAAACAAGCGCGTGAAATGGGTATTGATGTACCACTGATGGGGGCTGACGGTTGGGATTCACCAACATTAGTAGAGCTAGCTGGTGCGAAAGCGCTAAATAACACGTACATCACCAACCACTACTCTGCAGAAGACCCAGATCAAAAAATTCAAGACTTCGTAAAGGCGTTTAAAGCAGCAAACAGTGATAAAGCACCAGATGCATTCAATGCACTTGGCTATGACACAGTTTACTACATTGCTGATGCTATTAAGCGTGCAGGCTCTACAGATGGGGAAGCTATTAAGAATGCTTTAGCTGACACAAAAGATCTTTCTTTAGTAACAGGTACTTTCACAGTTGACAAAAATCATAACCCAATAAAAACAGCAACAGTTCTTGAATTTAAAGACGGTAAACAAGTGTTCAACTCTAAAGTTAATCCTTAATGTTTTCTAGGCAAGGGGAGGCGGGTAAACACGCCTTCCTTTTTTGTTTATTTTCATTCAGTGAAGACTCCCACCATTGAAGATGGTGAGATGGATGCGGGTATGGTTTATTTACAGTGTCCAAGCACCTACTGAATGAAAATAAAGCCTCCGGCGGATGTCACGGATTTTGAATTGTGCGAGCACAATTCAAAATCCGGACGCAATTACGCCAAGGCGAAATTGATAGACCATGAAAAAAATTTTTTAAGAGGACACAATTTACTCTATTTTCAATAATAACATGTAGAAGCAAGTCCTATTTTTGCATTCTTCAAAAAATAAAAAAGGAGTGAACGCTAATGGAATGGATACAGCAGCTTGTGAATGGTATTTCACTAGGTAGTATCTACGCTTTAATAGCGCTAGGGTATACGATGGTATACGGGATTATTAAGCTGATTAACTTTGCCCACGGCGATGTCTTCATGATTGGGGCATTTATTGGTTTTTACGCAATTGCCAAATGGGAGCTTGGCTTCTTTCCGGCCTTATTATTGGCGATGGTGGTCTGTGCAATCTTTGGTGTTTTAATTGAACGTATTGCGTATAAGCGTTTGCGAAATGCCACGCGTATTGCGGCTTTAATTACTGCAATAGGTGTATCACTATTAATCGAATATACTACTATTTTCTTCAGAGGTGCGCAACCGGCGGCATATCCTGATGTTATTACTAATAAATCATTTGATGTTTTCGGTGTTCAAATCAGTAGTAAATCCATATTAATTTTAACTGTCGCAATTGTACTGATGATTCTTTTACAATTCATCGTACATAAAACAAAAATCGGGAAAGCGATGCGTGCGGTTTCTCATGATGCCGATGCAGCACGTTTAATGGGCATTAATGTAGATAATACAATTTCTGCGGCATTCGCAATTGGTTCAGCTTTAGCAGGTGCAGCGGGTGTTATCTTCGGGGTATATTACACAAAAATCGATCCATTAATGGGGGTTATTCCAGGGGTTAAAGCGTTTATCGCAGCAGTACTTGGTGGTATTGGTATTATTCCGGGTGCCATGGTTGGCGGTATGCTGCTTGGCGTTGTGGAATCATTAGTAAGTGCACTTGGTTTCTCTTTATGGCGAGATGCAGCGGCATTCGTTATTTTAATTTTAATTTTAATCTTCAGACCATCGGGTATCTTTGGTAAAAATGCCCGTGAGAAAGTGTAGGTGAGCGGTAATTATGAAGAAGTCTAAAGTTTTCTGGGGCTATGCCGTATTAGCGCTAGTCATCTATGCAATTGTTCAGGTGCTTATTTCAACGAACGTGCTCAATATTTACTATCAAAATATGTTGATCACAATGTGTATTAACATCATGCTTGCGGTTAGCTTGCACATTGTCATTGGTATTACGGGTCAATTCTCGATTGGGCATGCGGGCTTCCTAGCGGTAGGGGCATATATTTCTGCCATTATTACAACTAAATTAATGCTTCCATTCCCATTAGCAATTCTCTTAGGAGCACTGGCAGCAGCAGTAGCGGGTTTAATCGTAGGCATTCCGACATTACGCCTAAAGGGTGACTACTTAGCAATTGCAACGTTAGGTTTTGCGGAAATTATACGTATTGTCTTTTTAAATACGGATTATGTTGGTGGCGCAGCAGGGATGCAGGTTAAATATTTATCGAATTGGACTTATGCTTTTATAGGTGTGGTTTTAACAATTCTAGTAATCTCTAATTTTACAAATTCGCGTCATGGACGTGCATGTATTTCAATTCGTGAGGACGAAATTGCGGCAGATGCAATGGGTATTAATACAACCTACTATAAAGTTGTAGCTTTCGCGATTGGCTCCTTCTTTGCTGGTCTTGCAGGGGCCATCTTTGCACATAATTTTTACATTATTCAACCGACAACTTTTGGTTTCTTAAAATCATTTGATATTTTAATCTATGTAGTTCTTGGTGGCTTAGGAAGTCTTTCAGGATCTGTCATAGCTGCGGTTTTCTTAACAATGGTCTCGGCATATCTAGCAAACTTCCCGGAAACACGGATGATTATTTACAGTTTAGTATTAATCGTCGTAATGCTGTACCGTCCAACAGGATTGATGGGAACAAAGGAAGTTACGGATTTATTTAAGTTTGGTAAAAAAGGAGGTACAAAATAATGACTGGAAACCTTCTTATCAATGTTGAAAACATGGGCATTCAATTCGGTGGTTTAAAGGCGGTACAGGGCGTTAATATGTACCTAAATCAAGGAGAACTAGTAGGTCTTATAGGGCCTAATGGTGCTGGTAAAACAACAAGTTTTAACATGCTTACCGGAGTGTATAAGCCAACTGAAGGCACGATTACATTTGATGGTTTAAAGTTGAACGGGCTTGCACCATATCAAGTAACACAAAAAGGTATTAGCCGTACGTTCCAAAATATTCGTTTATTTAAAGAACTATCTGTGTTAGATAATGTTAAGGTAGCGAACCATTCACTTGCAAAACATTCCATGTGGTCTTCTATTTTCCGCTTGCCGAATCATTTTAAAGGTGAGGCAGAAATGGAGCAACAATCTATTGAGTTCCTAAAAATCTTTGGCTTAGATGTTTATAAAGATGAGCTAGCGAAAAATTTACCTTATGGGATGCAACGCCGATTAGAAATTGCTCGTGCCTTAGCTGCGGAACCTAAGCTGCTTTTATTAGATGAGCCAGCAGCAGGGATGAACCCGCAGGAGACGCATGATTTAATGGAATTAATAGCGTTTATTCGTAAAAAATTTGGCTTAACAATTCTTCTAATTGAGCATGATATGAGCTTAGTTATGGGAATTTGTGAACGTATATACGTGCTCGATCACGGTCAATTAATCGCTGATGGGACACCAGAAGAAATTCGCAACAATCCAAAGGTAATTGAAGCTTACCTTGGCGAGGAGGTTATCAGCTAATGTTAAAAGTACAAAATATAGATGTATTTTACGGTAACATTCAAGCATTAAAGGGCCTCTCTTTAGAAGTAAATGAGGGTGAAATCGTAACGTTAATCGGTGCAAATGGTGCTGGTAAAAGTACATTATTAAAAACATTGTCAGGATTATTAAAACCAAAGGGAGGCATCATTGAATATGAAGGCTTTTCTATCGCAGGGAAGGCCGCACAGACAATTGTAAAATCGGGCATTTCACATGTTCCAGAGGGGCGCCGTGTTTTTGCCAATATGTCCGTTGAAGAAAACTTAGAGCTTGGAGCATATCTCCGTAACGATAAGGCGGGCATCAAAAAAGATCTAGATCATGTGTATGAACTATTTCCACGTCTGTTGGAACGTCGTAAACAGCAATCAGGTACATTATCTGGTGGTGAACAACAGATGCTAGCGATGGGGCGAGCATTAATGGCAAAACCGAAATTGTTATTAATGGATGAACCTTCAATGGGACTTGCGCCACTCATGGTAAAAAATATTTTTAATATTATTGAGCAAGTTAACAAAGAGGGTACAACCGTATTGCTTGTTGAGCAAAATGCCAATATGGCCTTATCAGTAGCAAATCGTGCGTACGTACTTGAAACAGGACGTATAGTATTATCAGGTACAGCAAAAGAACTTCAAGAGAGTGAACAAGTAAAGGCTGCTTATTTAGGTGGTTTATAGAGGAAGAAGGCGTCTCAATTTCCGAGGCGTCTTTTTTTTATGAGCGAAGGGAGTGAACAGACGGATAGACCAGTTAAAGTGAAGGATAGAAAGGTTAGAGCGACGGATAGAACAGTCAAGGTGACGGATGGAAAGGGCAAAACGACAGATAGAATGATCAAAGCGATGAAATAGCAGTAGCATTCGTCGTTTATTATTTGGTAATGTGGACGAAAGGAGTGGTGTTTTATGAAGTATTCAGCAGAATATTTTATTGAGAAATTAAATTTGGCAGAGCATCCTGAGGGAGGGTATTATGTATCCTCGTTTCGAGCAGCTGAGGATATGGCTGTCAGAGATGTTCAGAGACCAATTTATACGAGTATTTATTTCTTACTTCGTTCACAGGATATATCGCATTTGCATCGTTTGAAATCGGACGAGCTTTGGTATTATCATGCTGGTAGTCCGCTAACAGTCCATATGATTTTCCCAGATGGTACATATGAGGCGAAGAAGCTTGGATTAAATGTTGAAGCAGGTGAAGTACCACAAATAGCGGTACCGAAAAATACTATATTTGGCTCATCTGTTGAGGATGAAGATACATTTAGTTTAGTAGGCTGTATGGTTGCACCAGGCTTTGATTTTGAAGACTTCGAATTATTTACACAAGATGAGCTTTTAGCTGACTATCGACAGCACGAGGAAGTTATTCGAAAAATGGCTTACAAGAAAATTTAACTTTTCGGCAGGTCTGAAATAAGTTAAAGCCTCCGAACGCGATTATGCCAAGGCATAATTGATTAGAAGAAAAGTAGCCGTCTCAAAATTAGTTGAGACGGCCTTTCTATTTATCACAAAATAGTTTCAGGATAATTAGCTTTAATTTCAATTTCATGTAACGATTTTTTTGTAGTAATCGCCGCTAATACATGTTCCTTTTAACTGCTCAGTACTTCGAGTTGACAGCATAATTCTATCCCTTAGACTGCTTTATTCTGGTGTGTAATTAAGTAGTCTGAATAGTTCTGTTCGTTCTTTGGCTGTTAAATCGCGCCACTGTCCAACTTTTAAATTGCCAAGCTTAATGTTCATAATACGAATGCGTTGTAGACGCTTAACGGAATATCCAAGTGCCGAACACATACGACGTATTTGACGATTTAAGCCTTGCTCTAAAATGATTTTAAAGACTTTATCAGATATTTTTTCAACATGACAAGGTAGGGTTGTAGTATCTAAAATATCTACACCAGCTCCCATTTTTTTGATAAATTGCTCCGTAATAGGTTTATCAACTTGCACGATATATTCTTTTTCGTGATGGTTTTCTGCACGTAAAATTTTATTGACGATGTCACCATCATTTGTCAGTAATAATAGCCCTTCTGACTCTTTATCTAGTCGTCCAATATGAAAAATGCGAAGAGGATGATTGACAAAATCAACGACATTTCCTTTAATATGACGTTCTGTTGTACTTGTGATTCCTACTGGTTTGTTTAAGGCAATATATACGAGCTGTTCTTCTTTCTTTACCTCTTTTCCATCAACACAAACCATATCACCAGCTTCTACTTGACTGCCGACTGTAGCAAGTTCACCATTAATTGTTACTTTACCTTCTGCTACCCATTTATCCGCACCGCGACGAGATACGATGCCTGTTTCACTCAAATATTTATTAATCCGCATACTGTTCTCCTATACTTTATATTATTTTTAAGTATACATTATAGTTGGTCACACCGTGAATCCTAGAAGCTTTTCTAGCAAATATAACTCACTCCAGGAAAACAATTTTCGTGGGTCTCCTCGTCACTCGTACAACTTCTTTTTAGTATTAATTAAAAAATTTAAAAAAGTTGAAATTATTTTTCGTTTCTGACAATATATTGTGTAAGAGGGTATCTATGAAAATATTGTTATTTCGATAAAAAATGACGATATTTGTAGATTATTTTCTCATCATTTTGTGTAAAGGGGAGAAGTAAAATGGTTTATGCGTTTCCAAACACTGAAGGGTCGGTAGTTCAATTCAAAGAGAAATATGATAATTACATTGGTGGGGAATGGACACCTCCAGTGAAAGGACAATACTTTGACAATGTTACACCCGTTACTGGACAAGTTTTTACACAAGTAGCTCGTTCTTCTGCTGAGGACATTGAACTTGCACTTGATGCAGCGCATGCCGCAAAAGATGCATGGGGAAAAACATCCGCAACAGAGCGTGCAAACATTTTACTTAAAATTGCGGACCGCATAGAACAAAACCTTGAAAAGCTAGCCGTTGCCGAAACATGGGATAACGGAAAAGCGGTACGTGAGACATTAAATGCAGATATCCCTCTTGCAATTGATCATTTCCGTTATTTTGCGGGGGCTTTACGTGCACAAGAAGGCTCAGTAAGCCAAATCGATAATGATACTGTCGCTTATCATTTCCATGAGCCAATTGGGGTAGTAGGTCAAATTATCCCTTGGAACTTCCCGTTATTAATGGCTGTTTGGAAACTAGCACCTGCACTTGCAGCTGGAAACTGTGTAGTGTTAAAACCTGCAGAGCAAACACCGATTTCGATTATGTTGCTCGTAGAATTAATAGAAGATTTATTGCCATCAGGTGTACTAAATGTTGTCAATGGCTTTGGCTTAGAGGCAGGGAAGCCGCTAGCATCGAATCCACGCATTGGTAAAATTGCCTTTACTGGTGAGACAACGACAGGTCGCTTAATTATGCAATATGCTTCACAAAACCTTATTCCAGTTACATTAGAATTGGGTGGCAAATCGCCAAACATTTTCTTTGAAGATATTATGGACGAAGATGATGCATTTTTAGATAAAGCAGTTGAGGGCTTTGTATTATTCGCATTAAACCAAGGTGAAGTATGTACATGTCCTTCTCGTGCATTAATTCAAGAATCGATTTACGATAAATTTATGGAGCGTGTCCTACAGCGTGTTGAAGCGATTAAAGTTGGGAATCCACTTGATCCGAATACGATGATGGGGGCGCAAGCTTCAAGTGAGCAAATGGAAAAAATCCTTTCTTACTTAGATATTGGTAAGCAAGAAGGTGCTGAATGTCTAATTGGAGGAGAGAAAAATAATGTAGGATCAGGTTTTGAAAATGGATACTACATTAAGCCAACTGTCTTCAAAGGACACAATAAAATGCGTATTTTCCAAGAAGAAATTTTCGGGCCAGTTGTAGCTGTAACAACATTTAAAACAAAAGAAGAAGCATTAGAAATTGCGAATGACACATTATACGGTTTAGGTGCAGGTGTATGGACACGCGATATGAATACAGCTTATCGCTTCGGTCGTGGTATTGAAGCAGGACGTGTTTGGACAAACTGCTACCATGCTTATCCTGCGCATGCTGCGTTTGGTGGCTATAAAATGTCGGGTGTTGGTCGTGAAAACCATAAGATGATGTTATCTCACTATCAACAAACGAAAAACCTATTAGTTAGCTACAGCGAAAACAAACTTGGTTTCTTCTAATCAATAGGGAGGTGCATGAGCGTGGTCGAGCGTGTTATTGCAACAGAAGAAGCGCTAGCACTAATCGAATTATTGAAAGAAAAGCATGGACCCGTTATATTTCATCAATCAGGTGGATGCTGCGACGGCTCTTCACCAATGTGTTATCCAGAGGGTGACTTACTATTAGGTGATCAAGATGTTTGTCTAGGAGAGATTGGTGGTACTCCCTTCTATATGCATAAAAATCAATATGACTATTGGAAGCATACACAAATAATCTTGGACGTTGTCGATGGTAGAGGTGGTATGTTTTCACTTGAAGGTGTTGAAGGTAAACGGTTCTTAACAAGATCAAGAGCCTTTTCAACAGAGGAGTTAAAGGAATTAGGGTTAATTTAACGATTTTAGAGACAGCGGCAAAAATATTGCCGCTGTTTTTCTATGTTATTTTTTCTGGGAGAATGTATGTAAGGCTATATTTCTTGAAGAGTGCGTAATATCAAAAATGAGGCCCTGGAACGAGCGAAGCGACGCATCGGACGCCCCAAGGGAAGCGCCTAGATGGGACGGAAATAAACTCCTGTTATGGCGATGAGTCAAAATGGATGAATCCTTTTTTTGTTTTATTTCGTAAATATGGAAAAGGAGCGTGTTAAACATGGACTTTGTTATGATTGAAAATCGGTTTGCAAATACGGTGGAGGATGTCTCAAAGGCTGTTGGTCGGATGGTAGATCGTAAAATTGTGTTAGCCATTGCTAGCAAATATGTGGCATCTGGGGAACTTTTTGATTCCGTTAAATATAAAGAAGTATTACAAGAAATGAAGACGCAAACGTCATGGACATCTCCGTTAAGAACAGCGGTAGGTTATAGTATTGCTGCGAATTTGATGGAGCAAGAGGATACAGAACAAGCAGTAAAAAATTTACTGAACAACGTTAACATAATGAAGGAAGTAAAATTTAGAAGTGGGAATTTTAGTTTTATCGGTGCACAGTTTTTAACTGAAGAGGCAAGTGAGAAGCATGCACATGCACAGGCAGCACGTGCATTATTTGATGCAATCCGTAAACATCATAAGTTTTTAACGTCATACGATGATATTCCTTATGCAGTATTGTTAAGTAGTCCATCTGATGATGTTGAACTACGTGCGGAAACAATGAATCGTTATTATAAAGAATTACGTACATATAATTTTAATGCGGGCAATGAGCTTCAATGGTTATCACAAGTACTGACTTTCTTATCACCTCAATATGATAATAAACTAGTGCCAAATGTTGTGACAATACGTGACGGATTAAATAATCAGGATGTAAAGGTCAAGGCGATGCACTATCCATTACTTGGATTTTTAGCAATCCTTGAAGTGAATCAAGTACAGCTTCAACAGATTGTTGATTTATATCATGAGTTAAAGGGTATGAAACTTTTAAAATGGCATCGTGAATTTGTGTTATTTATGGCCATTCAAATTGCAGTTTATAATATGGCGCAGGTGCAACAATCCTTATCAATGACGATCACGTCATCTATTGAATTATTGATTCAAGCACAGCAAGCAGCAATGTTCGCGGCAGTTAGTGCAGCAGCTGTAGCATCAAGCTCTTCGTGATAAAATAAAGAAGAACTTGATTTTTGGAGGTGCATTTGAAGGATGAAGGAAACAAAACTTTGGATTAATGGCCAGTGGCAGAACGCAGAGGTAACATATGAGTTGAAATCACCCTATAGTGGTGAGGTTATTGCAAAGGTAGCTAAGGCGTCAATTTCTGACGTTGAGCAAGCAATAGAAGGTGCACAGGAGGCATTCCAAACGTTTAAAAAGACAACAGCCTACGAACGTGCCGAAATATTATATAAAGTGGTCGACATTATGCGCCAGCGTAAAGAGGAATTAGCTGAAATTTTGGCTTTAGAGGCAGGTAAGCCAATATCAGCAGGTTTAACTGAAATAGAACGCACAATAGCAACCTATCAATTTGCCGCAGAGGGAGCTAAGCAAGCGAAGGGTGAAACGGTACCGATGGATGCTGCACCTGGAGCAGGGGATCGTATTGGTTGGACAAAACGAGAACCTCTAGGTGTAATTTCAGCCATTACACCATTTAATTTTCCGTTTAATTTAGTGGCACATAAATTAGGTCCTGCTTTTGCAGTTGGAAATACTGTCGTGTTAAAGCCAGCAAATCAAACACCATTAAGTGCTATAGTGTTGGCTGAAATATTTAAGGAAGCGGGTTTACCTGATGGTGCGCTACAGATTGTTACCGGTAGTGGTGGTGAGCTTAGTGATACGCTCGTGACACATCCATACGTGAAAAAGGTGACATTCACGGGAAGTGGTAAGGTTGGTTTAGGCATTAAAGAAAAAGTAGGCTTGCGTAAAGTCACTTTAGAGCTCGGCTCCAATGCTGCATTAATTGTCGAGCCATCAACACCAATTGATAAAATTATTTCGCGTTGTGTCGGTGGTGCATTTAATTTTGCTGGACAAGTTTGTATCTCTTTACAACGTATTTATGTACACGCATCTATTATTGATGAATTTACAAAGGCGTTTGTAGCTGAGACAGAGAAATTGGTTGTAGGTGATCCACTAGATATAAATACTGATGTTAGTGCAATGATTAATCCAAAAGAAGTTGAACGTATTTGTCAATGGATTGAGGAAGCAAAGTCACAAGGTGCGGTAGTTGCAACAGGAGGAACATTTACGGAACGTACTTTAACGCCAACTGTTATGACGAATGTGACGGCGGATATGAAAGTTGTTTGTCAGGAAACATTCGCACCAATCGTCTCAATTGTTTCATATGAAACATTAGACGACGCTATTCGACTAGTGAATGAGTCGGAACTTGGCTTAAATGCAGGGATTTATACGAATGTGTTACCTGATGCATTGCGTGCAGCGGATGAAATACAGGCAGGTGCTGTTATTATTAATGATATTCCGACATTTAGAGTTGATAATATGCCATATGGTGGCGTGAAAATGAGTGGCTACGGACGCGAAGGCATTAAGTGGGCAATCGAGGAAATGACAGATATGAAATTTATTACGATGAAGAAATCGTTCTAATTTGCATCAACTCTTTTTCTACGATACGATGACGAAAGAACATTCATGAAGGGAAGTTGCAAGAACTATGACAAACAACGCAATACCGATGGGTCAGTCACGTACTGTTCAAACGCGTCTCGTATTACCGCCAGATACAAATAATCACAACTCCATTTTCGGTGGAAGAGTGTTAGCTTATATTGATGAAATTGCTGCTATTACAGCAATGAAGCATGCAAAAGGGCATGTAGTTACAGCCTCTATTGATTCGGTTGATTTTTTATCGGCAGCACATGTTGGGGATATTTTAGAAATTGAAAGTATTGTTTCGTCAACTGGGCGTTCTTCAATGGAAGTGTACGTTCGAGTTGTTTCGCGAAATATTGAAACTCGTGAGGAAAAATTAACGACAGAATCTTTTGTAACGATGGTTGCAGTAGATGATGACGGAAAACCTAAGCCAGTTCCTGCAATTTATCCTGAAACAGATGCTGAAAAACGTCTGTTTGAAACCGGTCCTGCAAGACGGGAACATCGTAAACAAAAACGGGAATTACCGCATTAAAAATGTAAAGGGAAATTGACGTATACTGTCAGTTTCCCTTTTTCGTTCTTACATTTTTAACTCATTTACTACATTAATAAGTGAATCGGAAGAAGAGGAAACTAGTGTAGCCCCTTGTGACAGTTCAGTAATCAAGTTAGAGATTGCTGAAATATCTCTTGATGTATTTACATACTGCTGTTGAATACCTGAAACAGCATCGGCGATATCATTAAATGATTTAGATAAACTGTTTTGTGTATCTACGCTATGTTGAATCTTTTGATCAACGTTAATTACTGAATTCGACATTGTTGTTATATTACTTTCTGTCTCTTTAATGAGATGAGAAACATTTTGTACAGCATTTTTTGTTTCTTCTGCAAGCTTACGGACTTCCTCTGCTACAACAGCAAAACCTTTACCATGCTCACCTGCACGAGCTGCTTCGATAGAAGCATTCAATGCTAATAAGTTAGTTTGATCGGCAATTCCTGTAACTAGCCCTACAATTTCTGATATTTTTTGAGAAGATGTGCGTAACTGGTTCATCGTAACTTCGAGACTGTTTACACTTTGCAAAATAACCTGTATTAAATCATTTTGATCTTGTAGCTGCTGCTGTCCACGTCTGGATTTTTCCTGTGTATCAGCAACGAAGGTTAATCCTTGTTTAGTAGCTACTGCGATATCGTCCGTTTGAGAAGAAATGACTAATAAAGAAGCTGCTGTTTCTTCACTAATCCCATTGAGTTCCTCTGCCGTTTTTTGAATGGTAGTAACAAGTGCATGTTTTGTGTCATCAGCTGCTGAGCGAATGCGTTCCTCTTCTCTTTCATAGGCTTCGATTACAAGCTGTTGCTCGAAGTTAATGATTTTGCAGAAGGCATTGATAGCACGTATTGCATCATGCTTCGATATATCTAAATTATTTGTAAAGCGTGTAAATGTCGTTGTTAATGACTGGAATGAGGCGATATACCACTTCGATTGTAGACCAATTCGAACATGGGTTTCAGCAATGGCCTTCCGTTCATCAATATAAGAGTTATTAATATGACTTTCGAAAATATCACTCAAATGCTTATGTAAAGTAACTTTTAAACGATCGATTTGTGACGTTCTATTTATAATGTCTAACAAATCTTGGCTCAAACTAATAGCTGCATAAAATTGATCCACCATTTCAGGAACTAAATCCTTAGCTAAAGGCTGTAGTTGTTTAATGATGGCTAAATCCTCAATTGTTAAATCTAAAAGCTGCAACTGTTTTTGAAGTCTTGGATGGTTTGATACATCCAATTGTACATCGTTCTTATAATTTTCAGGTGCTAATGTAATTGAGTAGCTAGAATCGTTCTTTTTTGTAAACCAACTCATTGTTGTTTGCTCCATTCTTTATAAATGCATAGTAAGTATATAAAAAATCGAATTGCTTAGTTTGTTAATTTTTCGAAATATATGGTATTTAGTCTATTCTACTATCTTTTGTAGTAAATTTGGTTAAAATTTTAGTTTATTTCTTAATTTTTTTATAGGCATTATAGAGGATTGTCGATTAAAAGTCATGAAATAGACTATTAAAAAGGTAATAGGTAAATTGAATTTGAAATAGGAAACCTGTAAAATACGAACTGTTTAGATTGAACGTAACAATAGTTTTGAGGAGGTATTTATTATGGAGAAGAAGCGTTTCAAATTTGTCATTCCGGTTATGGTAATTGTAGCAATTGGATCGGTTTACATGTTACGAAACTACTATGCTGAAGTACCCAACTTAGATCAACTATTAATTACTATTAGTGCAACTTTAGTATCTGGGGTACTAGCATACTTTTTATTTCCACAGCAAGGCGAAGATAAGATTGATGATCGTGGTCCTTACTGACAGTAAAAAGGCACCTTAGAAAAACTCTAAGGTGCCTTTAGCATTCCGCTCCGAGTGGACGCTTTTCTCGTCATCTGTGAAGATGGTCCTAAAGGAATTATTATAGCAATAAACTTTCGCTTTTAAGGTTTAAATAAACTGAACCAGCCTTTAAGCTTAAAGACTGCCAACATAAATAAAGCGATAAAAATCATAATTCCGAGTACGATAAAGTAGCTAAATTTTCCATGTAGCTCTGGCATATATTCAAAATTCATTCCATAAACACCGGCAATAAATGTTAGAGGAATAAAGATTGTTGAAACAATTGTTAAGGTCATCATGATGCCATTCATGCGACTAGAGCTCATCGCCATATAGCTATCACGCATATCAGCAGTGAGCTCACGGTTTGATTCGATCATTTCTGTGAGTTTAAGCAGATGATCGTAAATATCTCCGAAGTAAGCTCGTTCTGATTTCTTAAGTGAGAATCGGTAAGAGTTAAGGATACGATATAATAGATCACGCATCGGTAAAATGGTGCGTCGTAGATCAAGCAAATCACTACGGAATTCGAACACGATTTTCATAGCATTAAGGTTGCTTTGATAGGTAAGTTCATCTTCTAGTGCATTTAAATGATCCTCAATCTTATAGACAAGTGGGAAATAGCTATCAACGATTTTATCGATTACCTGGTATGTTAAATATATTGTGCCACGTTCCCAATTCTTTGGCTGCTTTTCTAACATCATTTGTACTCGATCTATTTCTGGTGCTACGTTTTTATGAAATGTAACAATAAATTTATTAGAAACAAAAATGTTTACTTCCTCAGCTGTTAGTTCTTCGTTAACTCTTTGGATAACAAAGAAATGGAAATCATCATAAAAATCGAGCTTTGGCCGCTGTAAACGCATTAAACAATCTTCTATAGCGAGTGGATGGAAATGAAAAAATGTATCTAAAAGTAGTTCTTCTTCATCGGTCGGACAATTAAAATCGACCCAGTACCATTCAAATTCGTTTTTGTGTATATCTTCAAGCGGAAAATCTTTTATAAGCTTTTGGTCTTTTGTAATTCCAATTGTACGTATCACAGCATTCACCTCAATTCTGTTAATTCTATCCTAACAGATGTTTATATCTTCACAAAAAACTTTCTTTATAACATATCCAACCACCAAATAAAGTAGTCGCAAAGAATCTAGATGGTTTTGTAAAGCCTGCCTGCTGTAGTAGTGATAAAATGTCCTCTTCAGGCATAAATGAAAGAGAACGGATGGATTTCTCCATCTCCGCTACGTCTGATGGTGTTAGCTTTGTATGCTGTAGCCAATAAGCACGCCATAAATTAAATTGTAGCTCAGTTTCTAAGGAACCGGGTCGCCCGTATTTTGAGACGAGGACAAATGGGGCACCAGGCTTTAAATTATTCGCTATTTCTTTTAATGTTGCAAGCTTCTCTTGATCATCTTGTATAAAGTGAAGCACTAATACACAGCTTGCTGCATCAAACTTCGCTGTAGGTAGCTTAGTATCCAGTATAGTTCCTTGATATAAAGAAATATTATTAGGTAGGGATTTTAAACGTTCACCGGCTATTTGTAGCATCGCTTCTGACGGATCTATGCCAACAAATGACCAATGAGGTCTTTCCTCAGCGAGCTGTAATATTTCATTGCCGCTCCCGGAACCAACTACTAAAAATTCAGCTTTTTCATGTAACTCAGATTGGTAAAAGGTTTGTGTTAAACGTAGCATTGCATCATAGCTAGGTAGCGTGCGACGAATACCTTTTTCGTATTCGTTTGCAAGTTTGTTATTAAATTCCATCGAGTATCACATGCCTTTCAAAAAAATTTTAAAATGCAACTTATATTTGAAACTATTTAAGGGATAGGTCCGTAAATAGTAGTACATAAAATAAAAAATTAAATGGAAGGGTTGATATAAATGGAAACAAAATGGTCTAAGGTAATCATACACGCAAGTGCGTTTTTTGCGCCATGGTTAGTACCAATTATATTTTTCTTAATTAGTTCGGATGAAGAGGTAAAGAGTATTTCTGTGCAAGCCTTATTGTTCCAAGTTGTCATGGTGGTATTACTTACAATTTCGGGTATTTTAAGCTTCCTGCTTATTGGTATACCGTTCTTGATTGTTTTTGGTATTATGTATTTTATTGCGCCGATTATCGGTATTGTGAAGGCTCTATCTGATGAGTCTTGGCGTTATCCAATTGTTGGTCGATGGGTATAATTTTTATAGACGCAAGTATATGCTAATTGCATATGCTTGCGTTTTTTCTATTGCTGAAAAGGGTATCTTATAGCTAAGGGCTGCACACTTTAATTTTTCTGTGTGCGAATTAATTGCAATTATTTTCAAGCGTTTTGTATAATATACTCAAAGAAAGTCAAAGATAGTCAAAGTCAGTGAAGTAAGCGAGGTGTATTCCTAAAATGCGTAATATATCAGACATCATAGAAGGCTACTTAAAGCAAGTACTTGAATTAGGTGGAGAAGGGCATATTGAAATAAAACGTAGTGAAATCGCAGATAAATTTCAATGCGTGCCCTCACAAATAAATTATGTAATTAATACAAGATTTACTGCCGAACGAGGTTACCTTGTTGAAAGCAAACGTGGTGGTGGTGGATACATTCGAATTTTACGTGTCCGCGCGAATTCACAAATTGATCTAATCGACGATGTCCTCAGGCAAATAGAAGGTGGGGCATCGCAAATAATGGCAGAAGATTTAGTTTATCGACTAATTGATGAGCAGGTAATTTCAAAGCGGGAAGCGAAAATAATGTTAGCGGCAGTTGATCGCTCAACTATCGATTTGCAACTCCCGTTACGGGATAACATTCGAGCAAAAATTTTAAGAGCGATGCTAACAACGATTAAATATGAACAGCAAAAATAAAAGAGGTGATGGAAATGATATGCGAACATTGTAAGCAGCGTAATGCGACAGTTACCGTAACACAAGTTCAAAGTGGTCAAAAGGTGGAGCACCATTATTGTGACGTCTGCGCCTCGCAGTTCAATCCATTTCATGCTGAATTTAAGCAAGAGCCAATATCTATTCAACAGCTATTATCCAATTGGTTTGGCTCCCCAACATGGCAGCAACAACAAGTGGGTGAAAAACAGCAGGCACCACCACAACCGCAAACATGTCCACAATGTGGATTTACGTATAAACAATTTTTAAAAGAAGGTAAATTTGGATGCCCTAGCTGCTACGACACCTTTAGCGAGCACTTACCGAAGCTCTTTAACCGTATACAGGCTGGTCCTCAACATATAGGGAAAATGCCTGGTGCTCGAAATAATGTTTATGTCATTAAAAAGCAAATCGAAGACATTCGTAAACGTATGAAGGCTGCTGTAGATGAAGAACAATTTGAAGAGGCAGCAAAGCTTCGTGATGAAGCGAAGGAACTTGAGAAGCAGCTACAATTTGAAGGTGGTGATGTGTCGTGATGATTGAGTCGTTTTTAGAACGTGCTACACCAATATGGATGAGTGTAGAGGACGATTATTCAGATATTGTCATAAGTACACGCATCCGCCTTGCTCGAAATTTAGATGGTTATCGTTTTCCGTTAGCCTTTACAGAGGATGAAGCATTACAGGTGGAACAGGCAGTTACACATGCAATCAAGGATAGTACAGAACTTCGAGAAAATTATTCATATTTTGCTATTAAGGACTTAACGTCTTTACAGCGTCAAATACTTGTGGAAAAGCACCTGATTAGTCCTCAGCTTGCAAAAAAAGAGCGAGTTGGCTCCATGCTCTTATCTGATGACGAATCAACTAGCATTATGGTGAACGAAGAAGACCATTTACGCATTCAATGTATGACAGCGAGTTTTCAACTTCAAAAGGCATACGAGCAGGCCAATAAAATTGATCGTACCTTAGAGAAAGCTTTGCCTTACGCATTTCGAGATACATTTGGTTATTTAACAAGTTGTCCAACAAATATTGGTACTGGTTTACGAGCATCCGTCATGATGCACCTGCCAGCCCTTACACTTACGGGTCAGATGAATCAAATCATTAATGCAATGACACGATTAGGCATGACGGTAAGAGGAATATATGGGGAGGGTAGCGAAAATATAGGGAATGTTTACCAAGTGTCAAATCAGATTACACTAGGGAAAACAGAGGATGATATTTTAGCGGATATCCAAAGTGTCGCTGAAAAAATAATTCAAAAAGAACGGCATGCAAGAGGTAAGTTAATGGAAAAAGCAGAGCTTGCCTTAGAAGACCGTGTATACCGTGCTTTAGGGACATTAACACATGCTCGAATTTTAACGAGTGATGAAGCTGCTACCTGTCTATCTAATGTTCGTTTAGGAGTAGATTTACAGTTAATTGAAGGTATTAAAGCGACTAAATTAAACGAATGTGTAGTAAGTATGCAACCTGGATTTTTACAGAATTACGCAGGTGACGTTTTGCCACCTACGGAGCGAGATCGCGTACGAGCTGAAATGCTTCGTGAGGCACTATCTCGAGAAAATATGAGTAAGCCTATTATTCGGGGAAAAGGAGAGGATTCATTTGATGTTTAATCGTTTTACACAACGCGCGCAAAAAGTATTACAGCTTGCACAAGAGGAAGCAATTCGTTGGAAACACGAATCAATTGGAACAGAGCATATTCTATTAGGGCTTATCCGTGAAGGTGGCGGTATTGCTGCAAAAGCATTAGAAGCCATTGATATTAGTCCTCAAATGATTGAATCAGGTATTGAGGAGCTTGTAGGGAAAGGTAAAGAGGATGTTGGCCCAATTGTCCACTACACACCTCGAGCTAAAAAGGTAATTGAACTATCAGTCGATGAATCACGTAAATTAGGTCATTCCTATATCGGCACAGAGCATTTACTATTAGCGCTTATTCGTGAAGGTGAAGGTATAGCAGCCCGTGTATTAAATAATGCTGGTGTCGGATTGAATAAGGCTCGTCAGCAAGTGCTATTGTTATTAGGCAATAACGATAATGCTCAATCTGGTCAACAAGCTGCACAGGCTGCCAATACACCAACACTAGATAGCCTTGCGCGTGATTTAACGCAAATTGCTCGTGAAGGCACTTTAGATCCAGTTATTGGTCGAAGCAAAGAAATTACACGTGTTATTGAAGTTCTGTCACGTCGTACAAAAAA
Source organism: Lysinibacillus xylanilyticus (assembly GCF_001183605.1). GTDB lineage: Bacteria > Bacillota > Bacilli > Bacillales_A > Planococcaceae > Lysinibacillus > Lysinibacillus xylanilyticus. Next base: position 132,692 of record NZ_LFXJ01000002.1, read on the forward strand.
TAACCCTGTATTAATCGGGGAACCTGGTGTTGGTAAAACAGCCATTGCTGAAGGCTTAGCACAGCAAATTATTAATAATGAAGTGCCAGAAATTCTTCGTGATAAACGTGTTATGACACTTGATATGGGGACAGTTGTTGCTGGAACAAAATATCGTGGTGAATTTGAGGACCGCTTGAAAAAAGTAATGGATGAAATTCGCCAAGCGGGTAATGTTATTTTATTCATCGATGAATTGCATACATTGATCGGTGCAGGTGGTGCAGAAGGTGCCATTGATGCATCAAATATTTTAAAACCATCTTTAGCACGTGGCGAGCTTCAATGTATTGGTGCAACGACATTAGATGAGTATCGCAAATATATTGAGAAGGATGCGGCATTGGAGCGTCGTTTCCAACCAATTCAAGTTGATGAGCCAACTGTAGAAGAAGCGATTCAAATTATTCAAGGCTTACGTGATCGTTATGAAGCACATCACCGTGTGAAAATCACAGACGAAGCAATTGAAGCGGCTGCAAAAATGAGTGACCGATATATTTCTGATCGTTTCTTACCAGATAAGGCGATTGACTTAATCGATGAAGCGGGTTCTAAAGTACGTTTACGTTCATTTGCAGTGCCACCAAACTTAAAGGCACTAGAAGATAAGCTTGAAAATGTGCGCTCTGAAAAGAATGCAGCTGTCTCAGGTCAAGAGTTTGAGAAGGCAGCGTCATTAAGAGATACGGAGCAAAAGCTAAAAGATGAAATTGAAACTACGAGAAAAAATTGGAAGGAAGAACAGGGTAAAGCCGAGTCAAAAGTTACAGTGGATGATGTAGCAGCGGTAGTATCTATGTGGACTGGAATTCCAGTATCAAAAATTGCTTCAGAAGAATCTTCTAAGTTATTACAGCTTGAAGAAGAGTTACACAAACGAGTTGTAGGTCAAGGAGAAGCAGTAGAGGCAATTTCTCGTGCAATTCGTCGTGCAAGAGCTGGTTTGAAAGATCCGAAACGACCAATTGGCTCATTTATTTTCTTAGGCCCTACTGGGGTTGGTAAAACAGAGCTTGCTAGAGCACTAGCTGAGGTTATGTTTGGCGATGAGGACGCAATGATTCGCGTTGATATGTCTGAGTACATGGAAAAACATTCGACTTCACGTTTAGTTGGTTCACCTCCAGGCTATGTAGGTTTTGATGATGGCGGTCAACTAACAGAAAAGGTTCGTCGTAAACCGTATTCAGTAGTATTACTAGATGAAATTGAGAAGGCTCATCCAGATGTTTTCAATATTTTACTTCAAGTACTTGAAGATGGCCGTTTAACAGATTCTAAAGGTCGAGTGGTAGATTTCCGCAACACAGTTGTTATTATGACATCAAACGTTGGTGCAGATGCTTTAAAATATCAGAAAAACCTTGGCTTCAATGTAGGTGGTACTGATACGAAGTATAAAGATATGAAGGGTACAATGCTCGAGGAATTGAAAAAAGCATTCCGCCCAGAGTTCTTAAACCGTATCGACGAAATGATCGTCTTCCACTCACTAGAAAAAGAACATTTAAAAGAAATCGTAGCGATGATGGCGAATGCTTTAACAAAACGTCTGAAAGAGCAAGACATCTCGTTAGAGTTAACGGATTCGGCTCTCGAGAAAATTGCAGAGGAAGGCTACGACCCTCAATATGGTGCTCGTCCACTGCGTCGTTCATTGCAAAAACAAGTAGAAGACCGTTTATCGGAAGAACTGCTGAAAGGCAATGTAGAGAAGGGCAATCAAGTTATCATTGATTACGTAAATGATGAGTTTGTTGTGAAGAAAAAAGAAGAAGTTTCTACTTCTAAATAATCTTCTCCAGTGGGGGCCTCTTCATCCCCCACGAATTATTAGTCTTCAGATGAATTTCTGCCCGTTAAATGTTTATTTGAAAAGGACAGCAAGGCTTTAAGTGCCAAGCTGTCTTTTTTTATGTACAATAATAAATATAAGAACAAATATTCGAGGTGGATGCAATTTGGCAAAGAAAAAAACAAAATTTGTATGCTCAAGCTGTGGCTATGAATCTGCAAAATGGATGGGAAGATGTCCAGGATGTGGAGAATGGAATAAGATGGTTGAAGAGGTGGAGGTCGTAGCGAAAGGGCCACGTGGGGCATTCCAACACTCTGCTACAGTTACCCAAAAGGCTCTCCCTATTATGCAGATTGAAACTGCTGAAGAATCACGAGTTGCAACAGAAATGGGTGAGCTTAACCGAGTGTTAGGTGGAGGCATCGTGCCAGGTTCTCTCGTGTTGATTGGGGGAGATCCTGGGATTGGGAAGTCGACGTTGTTATTACAAGTATCTGCGTTGCTTTCGAATAAAGGGCATCGTGTGCTCTATATTTCTGGTGAGGAATCCATCCGTCAAACAAAGCTACGTGCAGAACGTTTAGGGGTAGTATCGCAAGAGCTTTATATATATTCTGAGACGAATTTAGAGTTTTTAAATCAGACCATTGAAGATGTAAAGCCAAAGTTTGTTATTGTCGATTCTATTCAAACTGTTTTTCATCCGGAGGTAACGAGTGCACCTGGTAGTGTATCACAAGTGCGTGAATGTACAGCGGAACTTATGCGAATTGCAAAAACAAAGGGAATTGCAATTTTTTTAGTCGGACATGTAACAAAAGAAGGACAAATTGCAGGGCCACGTATTTTGGAGCATATGGTTGATACGGTATTGTATTTTGAAGGGGAACGACATCATAATCACCGTATTTTACGCAGCCAAAAAAACCGTTTTGGCTCTACGAATGAAATTGCTATCTTTGAAATGCTTCAGGGGGGCTTAAAGGAAGTGTTAAACCCTTCTGAGTTGTTTTTACAGGAGCGTTCACAGGGGGCAGCAGGGTCAACAATCGTAGCCTCAATGGAAGGTACACGGCCAATTCTAGTTGAAATTCAGTCACTTGTTACACCAACAAGCTTTAATTATCCGAAACGAATGGCAACAGGTGTTGATCAAAACCGTGTGCAACTACTTATGGCAGTCCTTGAAAAAAGAATGGGCCTCATGCTACAGGCTCAGGATGCATATATTAAAGTTGCTGGCGGTGTGAAGCTTGATGAGCCTGCAATTGATTTAGCTGTGTTGACAAGCATTGTTTCGAGTTTTAAGGATCAAGCTGTCAGAGGAACGGATTGCTTTATTGGGGAAGTAGGTTTGACAGGCGAAGTGCGTCGTGTATCTCGTATTGAACAACGTGTGATTGAGGCAGCAAAGCTCGGATTTAAACGGGCCTTCATACCGGCTTCGAATATCGGTGGATGGGATTTTCCACAAGGTATTGAGATAGTTGGTGTGGAAACAATAAAGGATGCATTGAATGCTTGCTTTAGAGAGCTATAAAAAAGCTTGTGCATGTTGGACAATGTTCTGACATGCACTTTTAATTTATTTCAGCGGGTGTACAAACACCCGCTGAAATAAAGGAACTCAGGCTAAGACCTTCACATCCTGTGAAAACGCCTGAGTGACCGACATCGTGTCGGCCTAAAGCCTCCGGCGGATGTCACGGAAATCGGCGAGGAGTTCTTTGTGCATGCACAAAGCCGATTCCGGACACAATTATGCCGAGGCATAATTGATTTGCAAGCTTTTGTAATTCGTAGATAGATGGTAGGAAACTCTAAGAGGGGAAACGGCGTCTAAAATAACGTCTGTGAAAAGGCTTATGTAATGCCTGGCGGATGTCAAAGGAGAAATTTAGAATTTTTAGTGTAAAGAATTTCAGTAATTGATTTTCCTCCTTCATTAGAATCGAAATGATCGATCAAAAGCAGAGATTTTAATGATACTGGATGGGTTCATAAAGGATTTTCTACAGTAAACTATGTATAATTATATATTAAAAATGGGAGGTGACAGTTTATGAAAAAATTTGTTCAAATTGCTTTTTTACTGATTGGAGGAGCATTAGGCCTTGTTTTCTTACCGCCATTATACGAATTGCTTCATTTATCATCTAATCCTTGGCTTGATAATCCCTACGTATCAGTAGCTTTAGGAGCACTTTTACTGTTTACATTATCGTTTGCCTTTTCAGATTATTTTGTAAGGCTCATTAGCTGGATGGAAGAGGTGTTATTTAAAGTACCTATTGGGGATTTATTATTTGGTACACTTGGACTTATTATCGGGCTCATCGTTGCTTATTTCTTAGGCTTTGCAATTGATAGTATCGATTTACCGATTATTACAAAGGTTTTACCAATTATACTGTCATTTGTACTTGGCTATTTAGGGTTCCGTGTAGGCTTTAAAAAGCGAGATGAATTAATCCAACTATTTACGTTACGTGGTAATAATACGAAGAAAAAATTAACGGAAGGCGTAGAGCCTCAAGAAGTACGAGGCAGCTATAAACTGTTAGATACTAGTGTTATTATTGATGGTCGTATTGCAGATATTTCTGAAACAGGCTTTATAGAAGGTACACTAGTTGTACCCCAATTTGTCCTTACTGAGCTCCAGCACATTGCTGACTCTTCGGATACTTTAAAGCGTACAAGAGGTCGTCGAGGCTTAGATATTTTGAAGAAATTACAAGATGAACGTATGACGAAGGTACAGATTACGGAAGAGGACTTTGAAGATGTTCAAGAGGTTGACTTAAAACTAGTGCGCCTTGCAAAGAAAAGGGGCCACGATACACAAATTGTTACGAACGACTTTAACCTAAACAAAGTTTGTGAGCTCCACAACGTTAAAGTGCTGAATATCAATGATTTAGCAAATGCAGTAAAGCCTGTCGTTATTCCAGGTGAGGATATGCAAGTGATGGTCATTAAAGATGGCAAAGAGCATAATCAAGGGGTTGCTTATTTAGATGATGGCACAATGATCGTTGTTGAAGGTGGACGTAGCTATATAGGACAGGCTATTACAGTAACCGTAACAAGTGTTCTTCAAACATCAGCAGGTCGTATGATATTTGCTAAACCAAAGGATGACTAGGAAGTGGGAAATGTGCAATATGAAGTAGTGTTGCCTGCTGCGGGAAGCGGAAAGCGAATGGGTGCAGGACAAAATAAGTTGTTTTTAGATCTTTTAGAAAAACCGATCCTCATACACACACTGGAGGTATTTGAACAGGATAGCCACTGTACAGGTATTTGGCTTGCAGTGAAGCCGGAAGAGCGTGTATTTATTCAGGAAATGCTAGTGAGGTATGGAATTACTAAAGTTAAAGGTTTACCTGATGGTGGTGCAGAACGACAGCATTCCGTCCATTCGTGCATGAAAGAAATGAAGCAGGTTGATATTGTGCTTGTGCATGATGCTGCGCGTCCATTTATTACGCATGATATTATTGCGAATCTTGTACAAAGTGCGCATGACCTTGGCGCTGCGATTGCAGGAGTTCGTGCGAAGGATACGATGAAAAAAGTACGTGATGGTGTTATTGAAGAGACTATTGATCGAGAAAGTTTATGGATGATTCAAACACCACAAGCATTTCAATTTGATTTGATTGTGGAGGCGGAGGATGTCGCTGAGAAGGTAGGCTTCCTTGGTACCGATGAAGCAATGCTTGTTGAACGTCTCGGTCATGAGGTGCATATTGTAGAAAGCAGCTACGAGAATGTAAAAATGACGACGCAAGAGGATTTAATTTTCGGTGAAGCGATATTGCGTAAACGTGCTTTGAAAAAATTATAATAACAAACTAAAAATCTCATCAGCATTATAATTTGCTGATGAGATTTTACATTTTTCTATCTTTTGATGTTAATTCACAGTACTGTTCACTACAGACTCAATTTCCTAGGAAATATGTTAAAATGTGAGGGTATAATATAGAGTAAATATAAAAGTGAAGGAAGGTGAATGAGACTGCCTTATAAGCTGAGTAGAAGCTTTTTAAATCTGCTTACTTTCTGAAGTAAATAAGTTTCAGTTTGTGGATTTTATTATTTTATTTATCTTATTAGATAGTCTCAAAATCATATGTTTCGAGTGGGACAAGGATTTGACGTGCATGCATTTGAAGAAGGGCGTCCTTTAATTATTGGTGGTATAACAATTCCTCATGAAAAAGGATTAGTAGGGCATTCAGACGCAGATGTTTTATTACACACTGTAACAGATGCAGCGTTAGGGGCTATTGGTGAGGGAGATATCGGTCGTCATTTCCCAGATACAGATCCAGCGTTTAAGGATGCTGATTCAGCGAAATTATTAGAGCATATTTGGAAGATTGTTGAGGATAAGGGCTATGTTCTAGGTAATGTGGATTGTACGATTATGGCACAACGTCCGAAAATGGCGCCGTATATTCAACAAATGCAAAATCGTATTGCAGAATTGCTTCATGCAGAGCCTTCTCAAGTGAATGTTAAAGCAACAACAACTGAGCGTTTAGGTTTTACAGGTCGCGAGGAGGGGATTGCTGCGATGGCGACAATCCTATTGATGAAGAAGTAAAAGCAGGCTCTCAACGCTTTTATTTCCTGTAACAGAGTGGTAAAATGAACAAAGTCAATTTTTTGAACGAAAATTTAGGAGGCTTTTAATAATGGCGAAAGAAGTTCGTGTTCGTTACGCGCCATCCCCTACTGGTTTCTTACATATCGGTGGAGCGCGTACAGCGTTATTCAATTATTTATATGCAAAACATCATAATGGTAAATTCATCGTACGTATTGAAGATACGGATATTGAACGTAATGTAGAGGGCGGAGAAGCATCTCAGCTTGATAACTTAAAATGGTTAGGTATCGAATATGATGAGTCAATCGATATTGGTGGACCATATGCACCTTATCGTCAAATGGAGCGTCTCGATATTTATAAAGAGCACGCTGAAAAGCTTTTAGAGCAAGGTTTAGCTTATAAATGCTTCTGTTCTTCAGAGAAATTAGAAGCATCTCGTGAAGAGCAAAAAGCACGAGGTGTTGCAGCTCCAACTTATGATGGTACTTGCCGTCATTTATCAGCGGAGGAAGTTGCGGCTAAAGAAGCTGCTGGTGAAACATACACAATTCGTATGCGTGTACCTGAAAATGTAACATATGAATTTGAGGATTTAGTACGTGGACAAGTTACATTTGAGTCAAAAGATATTGGTGACTGGGTACTTGTTAAAGCGAATGGTATCCCGACGTATAACTATGCAGTTGTGTTGGATGACCACTTTATGGAAATCTCTCATGTATTCCGTGGTGAAGAGCATTTATCGAATACACCAAAACAAATGATGATTTTTGATGCATTCGGTTGGGAATATCCACGCTTTGGTCATATGACATTAATCATTAATGAAAACCGTAAAAAATTATCAAAACGTGATGAATCAATTATTCAATTCGTAACGCAATATAAAGATTTAGGCTACCTACCTGAAGCAATGTTCAACTTCTTCGCATTACTTGGCTGGTCTCCTGAAGGGGAAGAAGAGATTTTCTCAAAAGAAGAATTTATTAAAATGTTTGATGAAAAGCGTCTTTCAAAATCACCATCTATGTTCGATAAACAAAAGCTTACTTGGATGAATAACCAATATATTAAAAAGCTATCTTTAGAAGAAGTAGTGGCATTATCTTTACCACACTTGCAAAAAGCTAGTTTATTACCAGAAGAGTTAACAGAAGAAGAACGTGCATGGGCTGCAGATTTAATCGCACTTTATCATGATCAAATGAGTTTCGGTGCTGAAATTGTAGAACTAACTCGCCTATTCTTTAACGATCATATTGAATATGATGAAGAAGCAAAAGCAGTTTTAGCAGGTGAGCAGGTACCTGAGGTAATGGCTGCATTTAAAGCACAGCTTGAAGGTTTAGAGGAATTTACGCCTGATGCTGTCAAAGCGGCTATTAAAGCTGTTCAAAAAGAAACAGGTCACAAAGGTAAAAATCTATTTATGCCAATTCGCGTCGTAACGACAGGTGAAACGCATGGTCCAGAACTTCCTAACGCGATTTGCTTAATTGGCAAACAGAAAACTATTGATCGTGTAGAAAAATTCGCACAATAAGTAGAAAATGATTGACAATTTATTGGTTCGTTGTAAAATGTATTTACATTGAGAAAGCGTTGATAAGGAGAAGTAAGTGGCGCATGCTCCAAAGAGAGGACCATCACCGGCTGAAAGTGGTCTGAGCCTAGGCAAAACTGAAATGCACCTTTGAGCATAAAGCTGAACGTATAGTAGGCCTTATCGTTTCGTTCCCGTTACAGAACGTCCAGAGTGGAAGGCATTCGCCTTCAATCAGAGTGGAACCGCGCAAATTTAGCGTCTCTGTCATTCCTTTTTGGGATGATAGGGGCGCTTTTTTATTTTCCGGACATTTAGACTTAAAGCGATGGATGCGCCGAATTCTACTCCATTAACTCTGCGGTGAAATCAACGTCAGCTATAGCATTTCAATGGCCAGGGATGCGGTTGATTAGTGGAATTTTCAAAGGGTCAAAGCAGATCAAAATGAAAAGGGGGAGCTTTTTGTGTTTAAAAGAATGAAGGAAGATGTAGAAACAATTTTTGAGAATGATCCAGCGGCGCGTAGTGTATTCGAAGTTATACTAACATATTCAGGTTTGCACGCTACTTGGTCACATCGAGTTGCCCATTGGTTCTTTAAAAAGCGTTTTTATTTTATAGCCCGTACCATTTCACAAATTAGTCGTTTCTTTACTGGAATTGAGATTCATCCTGGAGCGAAAATCGGTCGACGTTTCTTTATTGACCATGGGATGGGCGTTGTAATTGGTGAAACATGTGAGATTGGTGATAATGTAACGTTGTATCAAGGTGTAACTTTAGGTGGTACAGGAAAAGAAAAGGGGAAACGCCACCCGACATTAGAAGATAATGTATTAGTTGCGACAGGTGCAAAAGTTTTAGGTTCTATTACAATTGGAGAAAATAGTAAAATCGGTGCGGGTTCAGTTGTCTTAAAAGAAGTGCCGCCAAATGCTACAGTTGTCGGTATTCCTGGTAAAATAGTGATTAAGGATGGAATCCGTCTAGAGAAAAAACTAGATCACCAAAATATACCTGACCCTGTAGAAGAACGTTGTCAAGCTTTCGAGAAGCAGATTGCAGCATTGAATCATGAAATCGAACGCTTACAAAAGGAGAGAGAAACACAATGAGTATTCAAATTTTCAACTCATTAACACGACAAAAGGAAACATTCATACCGTTGGAAGAAGGCAAAGTAAAAATATACGTTTGCGGTCCGACGGTTTATAACTACATTCATATTGGGAATTCACGTCCTGTAATTGTCTACGACACAGTGCGTCGTTATTTCCAATACAAAGGCTATGATGTGAAATTTGTTTCAAATTTCACTGATGTGGACGACAAAATTATTAAGGCTGCAAATGAACTTGGTGAAGAAGTTCATGAATTAACGGAGCGCTTTATTGCCGCATACTTTGAAGATGTTACAGCGCTAGGTTGCAAGAAAGCAGATGTGCATCCACGCGTAACAGAGCATATGGATGATATCGTTCAATTTATTCAAGTTTTAATCGATAAAGGCTATGCTTATGAGTCAGCTGGTGATGTTTATTATCGAACTCGTAAATTTAATGGTTACGGTAAATTATCTCACCAATCGGTGGATGATTTAAAAATTGGTGCTCGTATAGAAGCAGGAGAGAAAAAAGATGATGCGTTAGATTTCGCTCTATGGAAAGCTGTGAAGCCAGGCGAAATTTACTGGGAAAGTCCTTGGGGCAAAGGACGTCCAGGTTGGCATATTGAATGCTCTGTAATGGCTCGTGAGCATTTAGGAGATACTATTGATATTCATGCTGGTGGGCAAGATTTAACATTCCCGCATCATGAAAATGAAATTGCGCAATCTGAAGCTCATAATGATAAAACATTTGCGCGTTATTGGATGCACAACGGGTATATTAATATTGATAATGAAAAAATGTCCAAATCCCTTGGTAATTTTATACTCGTTAATGATATTCGTAAACAAATTGACCCACAAGTTTTACGCTTCTTTATGCTTTCTGTGCATTATCGTCATCCGATTAACTTTGCGAAGGATTTAGTAGACGCAGCCGCAAATGGGTTAGAACGAATTCGTACTGCCTATAACAATGTGAAACACCGTTTAACAGCAACTGCGAGCTTAGGTGATCACTCAGAAGAATGGCTTGGGAAAATTGCTGAACAAAAAGCTCACTTTGAAGAAGCGATGGATGATGACTTTAATACAGCCAATGCCATTTCTGTATTATTTGAATTAGCACGTATCGCAAATATTTATCTAAATGAAACGAATACTGATGAAAAAGTATTATTAAGTTTTACTGAAACTTTTGAGGTGTTAGGTGACGTCTTAGGTATTAAATTTGCAAAAGAAGAAGAGCTATTAGACGAAGAAATTGAAGCACTTTTACAGGAACGTGTAGAAGCACGTAAAAATCGTGATTTTGCTCGTTCGGATGAAATTCGTGACCATTTGCAAGCGCAAGGTATCATTTTAGAAGATACGCGACAAGGAACTAGATGGAAACGAGGGTAAGTAACTTGGATAAACTCCGCAACGAAGATGTTAAGCAATTAAATGCATTAGCGTTAGCCTATATGGGAGACGCAGTTTTAGAACAAAAGATACGAGAGCATTTACTACGTGCCGGCCGTGTCAAACCGAACACACTTCATAAAGAAGCGACACGTTACGTATCAGCGAAAGCACAATCTATGATTGTACATCGAATGATGGATGTAGGCTTTTTAACAGAGGAGGAGTTGGCTGTGTTCCGTCGTGGACGCAATGCCAAATCCGGCTCTGTGCCAAAAAATACAGATGTTCAAACATACCGTAATAGCTCAGGCTTTGAGGCTGTGCTTGGTAGTTTATATTTATTAAATGAATTGGAACGCGTTTATGCAATCATTGCATACGCTATTCAAATCATCGAGGAATCGAAAGGAGTGTCGAATTAATGACAGAGCAAAATGGTGAAATTATTGCCGGTAAAAACCCAGTGTTAGAAGCACTTCGTTCAGGCCGCGATATGAATAAAGTATGGATTGCAGAAGGTGTGAAAAAATCAGGGGTTAATGAACTTCTAGATTTAGCGCGAGAACGTGGAGTTATCGTCCAATTTGTCCCGAAAAAAAAGGTGGATCAATTATCAGATGCCAATCACCAAGGAATAGTTGCCTCTGTTGCAGCATATAGATATGCAGAGTTAGAGGATTTATTTGCTGCAGCGGCAAAAAAACAAGAAGATCCATTCTTCTTAATTTTAGATGAGCTAGAGGACCCGCATAATCTGGGTTCTATTATGCGAACTGCTGATGCGATAGGTGCGCATGGTATTATTATTCCGAAGCGCCGTTCTGTGAGTTTAACAGCTGTAGTGGCAAAGGCATCAACTGGAGCAATTGAACATGTACCTGTCGTGCGTGTTAATAACCTAGCGCAAACGGTAGATGAGCTGAAAGACCGAGGGGTATGGATTGCGGGGACAGATGCAAAAGGTTCTGCAGACTATCGTAAAATGGATGCAACATTACCACTTGCGATTATTATTGGTAGTGAAGGCAAAGGAATGGGCCGCTTATTAAAAGAGAAATGTGACTTTTTATATCATCTACCGATGGTTGGGCATGTCACATCACTAAATGCATCAGTAGCTGCTGCACTTTTAATGTACGAAGTGTATCGTAAACGTCAAGAAGCGAATGATTGACAATGAAAAACATTTTGCTTGTTGACGGCTATAATATGATAGGAGCTTGGAAAGAGCTACGACCATTACGTGATACAAATTTTGAAGATGCCCGTAGAAGATTAATTGAGCTTATGGCTGAATATAAGGCAGCTATAGGGTGGCGCGTAATTATAGTTTTTGACGCACACCTTGTACCGGGTGTGGAGCAAACTTATTTAGAAAATGATGTCGAAGTCATTTATACACGGAAAAACGAAACAGCAGATGAACGTATTGAAAAGATGACACACGAACTAAAAGCTAGAAATGTACAGATTCACGTAGCAACCTCTGATATGGCAGAGCAAAATGTTATTTTTGGTAATGGTGCTCTTCGAAAATCGGCTAGAGAGCTAGAAATTGATATGGGTATTATCCAGCATAAAATTTCTCATGATGTGAAACGAAAACAGGATAGCAGGCCGCCTTCTCGCATTGCACTAAAGCCCGATGTTGCTTTGGCCTTCGAAAAATGGCGGCGTGGTTTGAAATGATTGATTGACTCATATTTTCCAAATCCGTTATACTGTTCCTAATTATCTGTTGTGGCTGAGGTGATACCATGTTTAAAAATAGTATTGTACAAGTGACACAAGATTTTGAACGATTCAATGATGAAGAACTTATTGAAATGGTGCATCAAGGTAATACAGATGCGTTGGATTATTTAATTACGAAATACCGTTTGTTAGTGAGAGCGAAGGCTAGATCTTATTTTTTAATTGGTGCAGACAAGGAAGACATTGTGCAAGAGGGCATGATTGGTTTATATAAAGCCATTCGTGATTTTAAGGGAGATAAGCTTGCTTCTTTCCGAGCTTTTGCTGAATTATGTATTACAAGACAAATTATTACGGCTATTAAAACAGCTACAAGACAAAAGCATATACCACTAAATTCTTATGTTTCTTTGGACAAGCCTATTTTTGATGAAGAGTCAGACCGTACATTAATGGATGTGTTAACCGGTGCTATTATGGATGATCCGGAAGAATTAATGATTCATAGAGAAGAGTTTGGCTACCTAGAAGAAAAGATGGGTGAGATTTTAAGTGAATTAGAGCTACAAGTGTTAGCTCTTTACTTAGACGGACAGTCTTATCATGAAATTTCTGAGAAATTAAATCGTCATGTGAAGTCTATTGACAATGCTTTGCAACGAGTAAAGCGCAAATTAGAGCGACATTTAGTTCTTGAAGAAATGTCTTAGCGGTTGTATGCCTTTGTTGACATTGACAAATATAGGTGTTAGTCTTGAAAAGACAAAGTGCCGAAAAGGTGATTAAATGGCAAAAAAGGTCGTTCTAAATTGCGAAAAATGCGGATCGAGAAATTATACGTTTCCAGCTAAGGAAGATGCAACTGTACGCCTCGAATTAAAGAAATTTTGCTCGCATTGCAATGAACATACAGTGCATAAACAAACGCTATAAAATAATTTCTAAATAGACAGATATGATTGATTCGGAGGTTAGGCTAGAATGGGTAAGATTAAAGGCTTTTTCAGCAATGTAATGTCGGAAATGCGCAAAACAAGCTGGCCAAAAAGTAAAGAACTGACGAAATATACAGTCGTTGTAATTTCAACTGTTGTAATTATGGCTTTATTTTTTGTGGTAGTAGACTTAGGTGTTTCATCATTATTCCGCTGGTACTTAGATTTATAATTTAGTAAATAGCATGTTAATACTTCTGAAATAGCCCGTCATTACAATAAACGGGTTTTTTCGTTTGTTTTATCTTCATTCAGCAGATCTTTTCTGTGCGAAAGCGAAGCGACAGCAACAAATGTTTCTTGTAGCGAAAGCAAAGCGTCAGCTACAGGAGACTCCCATCTCAATAGGTGGTAAGATAAATATGGTTATAATTCCTTTTCTGTGGGTGTCCAAACGCCTACTGAATGAAGATAAAGCCTCCGGCGGATGTCACGGGTTTTTAAAGGAATGAATACGAGGATGTTAGCCTAAAACCTTCGCATCCTGCGAAAACGGCTAACTGACCTGCATCGTGCAGGCCTAGGCACAATTCAAAATCCGGACGCAATTACGCCAAGGTGAAATTGAAGAAGTGAACAGCAGTAAAATATTCTCAATATGGTAAGTATGCTACTAGGGATAGTATGAGGGTAGCGATAGATGACTATGCTAGATTTGGTATATATCATCAGGCTTTCGCTAGCTATTAGCGAAAGCTATGTTTTTCTAATGAGCAGTTTGTGAAAAGAGTAAAGAGTGCGCTTAGCATATTCGATTCATTTTCACTTTTATTTGTAAGGGAGGGACGGACGAGGAGTCCTAGTAGTTATGGAGAAAAATTGGTATGTTGTTCATACGTATTCAGGGTATGAAAACCGCGTAAAAGCAAACCTAGAGAAACGTGTAGAAACAATGGGTATGCAGGATAAGATTTTCCGCGTTATTGTGCCTGAACACGAAGAAACAGAAATGAAGGATGGGAAAAAGCGTACAATGATGCGTAAGGTTTTCCCTGGTTATGTTTTAGTAGAGCTAATTATGACAGATGATTCATGGTATGTTGTACGTAATACGCCGGGTGTAACTGGCTTTATCGGTTCATCTGGTGGTGGTGCAAAACCGACACCTTTATTACCTGAAGAAGCGGATCGTCTATTACAACAGATGGGAATGACTGACAAAATTGTCGAGATTGATATTTCTGTTGGAGAAGCAGTAGAAGTATTAGAAGGGCCTTTTGCTCACTTCCAAGGACGTGTTGAAGAAATTGACACCGAAAAAGGAAAAGTGAAAGTTTCTGTCGATATGTTTGGTCGCGAAACAATTATGGAATTAGATTTTGAGCAAATACAAAAAATGTAGTTCAAGTAACTAAAATGACATATGTCTAAGACGTATGTCGCAGATTTTGTTAATTACTACTTGCTTAAAAAAATTAAAAGTGGTATCATTTCTAGGTCAGATTGTCATACTTTGGTTTGACGTCTGCAATGATAATTTTAATGTTATCGGCACTTAGCTGACAGACAGATATTGAGTGGGAGGGGTAACCCTATTACCACATCACGGACTTAAGGAGGTGTGTCTCGTGGCTAAAAAAGTTATTAAGGTTGTTAAACTTCAAATCCCTGCTGGTAAAGCAAACCCAGCTCCGCCGGTTGGTCCTGCATTAGGTCAAGCAGGTGTGAACATCATGGGATTCTGTAAAGAATTCAACGCGCGTACTGCAGATCAAGCTGGTCTTATTATTCCAGTTGAAATTTCAGTATTCGAGGACCGTTCATTCACTTTCATTACAAAAACTCCGCCTGCAGCAGTTCTACTTAAAGTAGCAGCTGGTATCCAATCTGGATCTGGTGAACCAAATCGTAAAAAAGTGGCAACGGTTAAACGTGATAAAGTTCGCGAAATCGCTGAAACTAAAATGCCAGACCTTAACGCTGCTTCAGTAGAAGCTGCTATGTTAATGGTTGAAGGTACTGCACGAAGCATGGGTATTGTTATCGAAGACTAATCCCATTACTTGATGATGTATTTGTTTTTTGGAAGGTTGCGGAGTTTCTTTGTGAACGCGCAACCTTTATTCGTGGGAGGTAAAATCCGCTATAACCACAATCAAGGAGGAATTATATAATGGCTAAAAAAGGTAAAAAACTGCAAGATGCAGCAAAATTAATCGACCGTAACGCAGTATACGGTGCGCAAGAAGCAATCGAACTTGCTCAAAAAACTAGCACAGTGAACTTCGACGCTACTGTAGAAGTTGCTTTCCGTTTAGGAATCGATACTCGTAAAAACGACCAACAAATCCGTGGTGCAGTAGTGTTACCAAACGGTACTGGTAAAACTCAACGCGTATTAGTATTCGCTAAAGGTGAAAAACTTAAAGAAGCTGAAGCTGCTGGTGCTGATTATGTAGGCGATGCAGAATACATCCAAAAAATCCAACAAGGTTGGTTTGATTTCGATGTAATCGTTGCAACTCCTGACATGATGGGTGAAGTTGGTAAACTTGGTCGTGTATTAGGACCTAAAGGTTTAATGCCAAACCCTAAAACTGGTACAGTTACTTTCGATGTAACAAAAGCTATCAACGAAATTAAAGCTGGTAAAGTAGAATACCGTGCTGATAAAGCTGGTATCATCCACGCTCCTATCGGTAAAGCTTCTTTCTCTGCAGAAAAATTAGTAGAAAACTTCTTAACTGTATTTGATGTAGTGCAAAAAGCAAAACCTGCTGCAGCTAAAGGTACTTACATGAAATCTGTAAACGTTACAACTACAATGGGTCCAGCTATTAAAGTTGATGCTTCAAGCGTAGCAGTAAAATAATTAAAGTTTTTATGTAAATCTATTGACGGCGCTGTTTATCTATGATAAGATGGTTGCTGTTGTGAATCATCCATTTGTACCGTAGACAGTAGGAGTGACTTGTCACTTAATGATCCTACCGAGGACAGCGGAATTCGGATTCTTATTTTAAAGATGATGACTTTCAGCCTCTGCGTCTATTTGACCCAGAGGCTTTTCTTTTGTCGGTATAAATGACCCATTCTAATAGGAGGTGTCATCATGAGCAAAGTTATCGAAAACAAACAAGCACAAGTTCAAGAGATTACTGAGAAATTCCAAAATGCTGCTTCTGTAGTAGTTGTGGATTACCGTGGTCTTAACGTTGCGCAAGTAACTGAACTTCGTAAACAACTTCGTGAAGCTGGCGTTGAGTTCAAAGTTTACAAAAACACTTTAACACGTCGTGCTACTGAAGCTGTTGGTCTTGAAGGAATCAATGACGTATTAGTTGGTCCTAACGCAATTGCGTTCTCAACTGAAGATGTTGTAGCTCCTGCTAAAATCATCAACGAGTTCGCAAAGAAAAACGAAGCTTTAGAAATTAAAGCGGGTATTATTGAAGGAACAATCTCTTCTGTTGAAGATGTTAAAGCACTTGCAGAACTTCCATCACGCGAAGGTCTTCTTTCTATGCTTTTATCTGTACTTCAAGCTCCAGTGCGCAACTTCGCACTTGCAACAAAAGCTGTTGCAGAACAAAAAGAAGAACAAGGCGCGTAATTTCATACGCACTATAACTTCCGCGGCTTGACCGCAATAAACAATAAAACATTATCCAATTAGGAGGAAATTATAATGAATAAAGAGCAAATCTTAGAAGCTATCAAAGCTATGACAGTTCTTGAATTAAACGATTTAGTAAAAGCTATCGAAGAAGAATTCGGTGTAACAGCTGCTGCTCCTGTAGCAGTAGTAGGTGCTGCTGCTGGCGCTGCTGAAGAAAAAACTGAGTTTGACGTAGTATTAGCATCTGCTGGTGCTGAAAAAATTAAAGTAATCAAAGCGGTTCGTGAAATCACTGGATTAGGTCTTAAAGAAGCTAAAGAAGTAGTAGATAACGCTCCTAAAGCTCTTAAAGAAGGCGTATCTAAAGATGAAGCTGAACAAATCAAAGCTAAACTTGAAGAAGTTGGCGCATCTGTAGAAGTTAAGTAATCTCGCGTTACTTTTAAACAAAAGGAAAGCTCGTCATTGTGGCGAGCTTTTTTCTTCATTCTGAGGAGGCGTGGAAATGTCAGATCACTATTATACGAGTAAGCCTCAAACTGAGAGTAAACCTCGTCACTGGACATTCAAGTTGTTAGGGCATACGTTTTCCTTTGAAACGGATGCAGGTGTATTTAGTAAAAGCGAAGTAGATTTTGGATCCCGTGTTTTGATAGATGCTTTTCAAATGCCTGATATTGATGGTGCGATTTTTGATGTGGGGTGTGGATACGGGCCGATCGGATTATCGATTGCCAAAACAAACCCAGACCGTACCGTTTTTATGATGGATATCAACGAACGTGCTGCTGCGCTCTCGCAAAAAAACGCGCAAGTAAACGGTGTTCAAAATGTACGGATATTTGTGAGTGACGGACTATCGATGGTTGACAATGATGTGAACGCCGCAGCTATTTTAACCAATCCTCCAATTCGCGCAGGAAAGGAAACAATTTTCCGCTTTTACGATGGAGCTTACGATAAGTTAGTGTCATCTGGTGAGCTGTGGGTAGTAATACAGAAGAAGCAGGGTGCACCATCAACGGTAAGTTACTTAGAAGAAAAATTTTCTGAAGTCGATGTTGTAGAGAAGAAAAAAGGGTACTGGATAGTACGTGCGAAAAAATAAGTGAAATATGTATAAATTATTGACTTGACAAATCGGCTATGATAACATGATACAATGCAAAAATATTATTTTGAGGTCGTATGCCCTTTTTGAATATGATTGTTTTAATGTGGGTATACTTGCCAAGATAAGTTTAGTTAACCGAAAATGAGATCTTTTTGAAGACTCGTTTTCTTTTTGTCTTTCGAAATCATACACTATTTGTATGATTTTGCAAAGACCTAATATCGCTTTATTGAGGGGTGAATGAGTTGACAGGTCAACTAGTTCAGTATGGACAACACCGCCAGCGTAGAAGCTTTGCGCGTATTAACGAGGTGCTTGAGCTTCCAAATCTGATTGAGATTCAAACGGCGTCTTACGAGTGGTTCCTTGAAGAAGGTTTACGTGAAATGTTCCGTGACATTTCGCCGATCGAGGACTTTACAGGTAATCTTTCATTAGAATTCATCGATTATTCATTAGGAGATCCTAAGTATGATGTTGATGAGTGTAAAGAGCGAGATGTTACTTACGCAGCTCCATTACGTGTGAAAGTACGTCTTTATAACAAAGAAACAGACGAAGTGAAGGAACAGGATGTCTTTATGGGTGACTTCCCATTAATGACAGAGACAGGTACGTTCATTATCAATGGTGCTGAACGTGTTATCGTTTCACAATTAGTCCGTTCACCAAGTGTGTATTTCCATGATAAAACTGATAAAAACGGTAAGAAAGGTTTCGGAGCGACAGTTATTCCAAACCGTGGTGCATGGTTAGAATATGAAACTGATGCGAAAGATGTAGTATATGTGCGTATTGACCGTACTCGTAAGCTACCAGCAACGGTGTTACTTCGTGCATTAGGCTTCGGTTCAGACCAAGAAATTATCGATATTATCGGTGATAACGAATATTTACGTAATACGTTAGAAAAAGATAACTCTGAAAGCACTGAAAAAGCACTTTTAGAAATCTATGAACGTTTACGTCCAGGTGAGCCACCAACAGTTGAAAGTGCGAAGAGCTTATTATACTCTCGTTTCTTCGATGCAAAACGCTATGATTTAGCGAATGTTGGTCGCTACAAAATGAATAAAAAGCTTCATATCAAAAATCGTTTATTTAACCAAACGATTGCTGAAACGCTTGTAGACCCAGAGACAGGCGAAATTTTAGTAGAGAAGGGTACAGTTCTTGACCGTCGTACTTTAGATAAAATCTTACCGTATCTAGAAGATACATCAAAAGGTATCGGTTTCCGCACTTTATCACAAGTAGGTGGAGTGCTTGAAGATGACGTAACAATCCAGTCTATTAAAATTTATGCACCGAAAGATGAAGCGCAAAAAGAAATCAATATTATCGGTAATGCGTATATCGATGAAGAAGTGAAGAATGTTACACCTGCTGACGTATTATCTTCAGTAAGTTATTTCTTTAACTTACTTTACCAAGTAGGGGCAACAGATGATATTGACCATTTAGGTAACCGTCGTCTACGCTCTGTTGGTGAGCTTTTACAAAACCAATTCCGTATCGGTTTATCTCGTATGGAACGTGTAGTACGTGAGCGTATGTCTATTAACGATACAGCTGCTATCGTACCACAGCAATTAATTAATATTCGTCCGGTAATTGCGTCAATTAAAGAGTTCTTTGGTAGCTCTCAATTATCACAATTCATGGACCAAACAAACCCATTGGCAGAGTTAACGCATAAGCGTCGTCTATCTGCATTAGGACCTGGTGGTTTAACACGTGAGCGTGCTGGTTTCGAAGTACGTGACGTTCACTATTCTCACTATGGTCGTATGTGTCCAATCGAGACACCAGAGGGTCCGAACATTGGTTTAATCAACTCTTTATCTTCATTTGCCAAAGTAAATAAATTTGGATTCATTGAAACACCTTATCGTCGTATCGACCATGAAACAGGTCAAGTAACGGATCAAATTGATTACTTAACAGCAGATGAAGAAGATAACTACTATGTAGCACAAGCGAACTCACCATTAAATCCTGATGGTTCATTTGCTAAAGACGAAGTAGTAGGTCGTTTCCGTGGGGATAATACAGTATTTAATAAATCGCAAATGGACTACATGGATGTATCTCCTAAACAAGTAGTGTCAGCTGCGACTGCATGTATCCCGTTCTTAGAAAACGATGACTCGAACCGTGCACTTATGGGTGCCAACATGCAACGTCAAGCGGTTCCTCTTCTTAACCCAGAAGCACCATTTGTTGGTACTGGTATGGAACACGTTGATGCGCGTGACTCAGGTGCGGCTGTAGTAGCGAAATATGATGGTATTGTTGAGCACGTTGAAGCTCGCTCCATCAATGTTCGTCGTATTGAAGTCGTTGACGGTAAAGAGGTTAAAGGCGATTTAACAAAATATAAATTACAAAAATTCATTCGTTCTAACCAAGGTACTTCATACAACCAACGTCCACTTGTAAAAGTTGGCGAACGTGTGAAACCTCGTGACATTTTAGCAGACGGTCCGTCTATGGAAAATGGTGAACTTGCTCTTGGTCGTAACGTACTTGTTGCGTTCATGACTTGGAACGGCTATAACTATGAGGATGCTGTTATCATGAGCGAACGCCTTGTAAAAGACGATGTTTATACATCTGTTCATATTGAAGAATATGAATCAGAGTCTCGTGATACAAAATTAGGACCTGAAGAAATCACTCGCGATATTCCAAACGTCGGGGAAGATGCACTTCGTAACTTAGATGAACGTGGTATTATCCGTATCGGTGCGGAAGTACGCGATGGTGACATTCTTGTAGGTAAAGTAACACCTAAAGGGGTTACAGAATTAACAGCTGAAGAACGCTTATTACATGCTATCTTCGGTGAAAAAGCTCGTGAAGTTCGTGATACTTCATTACGTGTACCACATGGTGCTGGCGGTATTATTCTTGACGTTAAAGTATTTAACCGTGAAGATGGCGATGAATTACCACCGGGTGTTAACCAATTAGTTCGTGCTTACATTGTTCAAAAACGTAAAATCCGCGTAGGGGACAAAATGGCCGGACGTCACGGTAACAAAGGGGTTATCTCTCGTATCTTACCAGAAGAGGATATGCCATTCATGCCAGACGGCACTCCTGTTGATATCATGTTAAACCCACTTGGCGTACCTTCTCGTATGAACATCGGACAAGTTTTAGAGCTACACTTAGGTATGGCCTCTCGTTACTTAGGTGTTCATATGGCAACTCCAGTATTTGATGGTGCCAACGAGGATGACGTTTGGGAAACAATGGAAGAAGCAGGTATGAACCGCGATGGTAAAACAATCCTGTATGATGGACGTTCAGGTGAGCCATTCGATAACCGTGTATCAGTTGGTGTCATGTACATGATCAAACTTGCTCACATGGTTGATGATAAACTTCACGCACGTTCAACTGGTCCTTACTCACTTGTTACTCAACAGCCACTTGGTGGTAAAGCACAGTTCGGTGGACAACGCTTTGGTGAGATGGAGGTATGGGCACTTGAAGCATACGGTGCTGCCTATACACTTCAAGAAATCTTAACAGTTAAATCCGATGACGTTGTTGGTCGTGTGAAGACGTACGAAGCAATCGTTAAAGGTGAAAGTGTACCAGAGCCAGGCGTTCCTGAATCATTCAAAGTATTGATTAAAGAGCTTCAATCACTTGGTATGGATGTGAAAATGTTAACGATCAATGATGAAGAGGTAGAGCTTCGTGACTTAGACGAAGAAGAGGATCTTCAACCAGCTGACGCACTTAGCATTGCACCAAAGCAAGAAAAAGAAGAAGAGCCAGTAGAGTCTTTTGAATAATGGGAAACGTTAATTCGCATTCTTTGTGAACACGGTCAAAGTTATTTTTCAAATTAGTCGGGCAGGATTTAACGCCCTGTCCGGCTTTTTCTTTCAATAAATCATTCTATTTTTAATCTTTTGCTAAAGAGACATGATTCTTGCAAACGATTATCGAGCTGCGTAAAAGAGTCTTTTTAAAGACCTATACTAGAGGGAGGTAGGCTCCTTGATAGACGTTAATGAATTTGAATATATGAAAATTGGTTTAGCTTCTCCTGACAAGATTCGTTCTTGGTCATACGGTGAAGTCAAAAAACCTGAAACAATTAACTATCGTACTTTAAAACCAGAAAAAGATGGTTTATTCTGTGAGCGTATTTTCGGTCCAACTAAGGACTGGGAGTGTCATTGTGGTAAATACAAACGTGTACGCTATAAAGGCGTAGTTTGTGATCGTTGTGGAGTAGAAGTAACACGCGCTAAAGTTCGTCGTGAACGTATGGGCCACATCGAATTAGCGGCACCAGTATCTCATATTTGGTACTTCAAAGGTATTCCTAGCCGTATGGGTCTTATTTTAGATATGTCCCCACGTGCACTAGAAGAAGTAATTTACTTTGCTTCTTACGTTGTAATCGAGCCAGGCGCTACAAACTTAGAAAGTAAACAACTACTTTCTGAAAAAGAGTACCGTGCATATCGCGAAAAATTCGGCAACACATTCGAAGCAGCTATGGGTGCGGAAGCAATTAAAAGATTATTAGGTAAAATTGATCTTGAAGATGAAACTTATTCTTTAAAAGAAGAGTTAAAATCAGCACAAGGTCAACGACGTACACGTGCAATTAAACGTCTTGAAGTTGTTGAATCATTCCGTAACTCAGGTAACTCTCCTGAATGGATGATTTTAGATGTACTACCGGTTATTCCACCAGAGCTTCGTCCGATGGTGCAATTAGATGGTGGCCGTTTCGCAACTTCTGACTTAAACGATTTATATCGTCGTGTAATCAACCGTAATAACCGTTTAAAACGTTTACTAGACCTTGGTGCTCCAAGTATCATCGTACAAAACGAAAAACGTATGTTACAAGAAGCTGTTGATGCATTAATTGATAACGGTCGTCGTGGTCGTCCTGTAACAGGTCCTGGTAACCGTCCATTAAAATCACTTTCTCATATGCTGAAAGGTAAACAAGGTCGTTTCCGTCAAAACTTACTTGGTAAACGTGTTGACTACTCTGGTCGTTCGGTTATCGTAGTAGGTCCAAACTTAAAAATGTACCAATGTGGTCTACCAAAAGAAATGGCAATTGAATTATTCAAGCCTTTCGTAATGAAAGAGTTAGTAGAACGTGGTCTTGCTCACAATATTAAATCTGCTAAACGTAAAATCGAGCGTTTAAACAACGATGTATGGGACGTTTTAGAAGATGTAATTCGTGAGCATCCAGTATTACTAAACCGTGCACCTACGCTTCACCGTCTTGGTATTCAAGCGTTTGAGCCAACACTAGTTGAAGGTCGTGCTATTCGTCTTCACCCATTAGTATGTACAGCTTATAATGCTGACTTCGATGGTGACCAAATGGCGGTTCACGTACCATTATCAGCAGAAGCACAAGCAGAAGCTCGTCTTCTAATGCTTGCTGCTCAAAATATCCTGAACCCGAAAGACGGTAAACCAGTTGTAACACCATCTCAAGATATGGTATTAGGTAACTACTACTTAACACTTGAGCGTGAAACAGCTCGCGGTGAAGGAACGATTTTCTATGGACCAAACGAAGTATTAATTGCATATGACACAGGTCATGTTCACTTGCATACTCGTATTGCGATTAAAGCAAGTTCGTTAAACAACCCAACATTTACTGAGGAACAAAATAATATGTTCCTATTAACGACTGTTGGTAAAGTAATCTTTAACGAAATCTTGCCTAAATCATTCCCATATATTAATGAGCCAACTGACTTCAACTTAGAACAAGAAACACCAGACAAATACTTTGTTAACTTAACAATTGATGAAGATACGTTAAAAGAGCTTGAGGCAGATGCTGCTTATAATGGACTTGATGAAAAAGGTAAAGTTGATGCACAACGCACAGCTGTACTGCGCAAACACTTTGCATCGGTACCAGTTGTAAACCCATTCCGTAAAAAATTCTTAGGTAATATCATTGCTGAAGTATTTAAACGTTTCCACATCACTGAAACATCTAAAATGCTTGACCGCATGAAGAACCTAGGATTCAAATATTCAACACGTGCTGGTATCACTGTAGGTGTATCTGACATCGTCGTATTACCAGACAAAGGCGAAATTTTAGCGGTAGCTCAAGAAAAAGTAGATAAAGTTCAAGCGCAATTCCGTCGTGGTTTCATCACGGAAGAAGAGCGTTATGATCGCGTTATCTCAAGCTGGAGTGCTGCGAAAGATGAAATTCAATCGAAGCTGATGAAGTCGCTTGAGAAAACAAACCCAATCTTTATGATGTCTGACTCAGGTGCCCGTGGTAACGCATCTAACTTTACACAGTTAGCAGGTATGCGTGGTCTGATGGCCAACCCGGCTGGTCGTATCATCGAACTTCCAATTAAATCTTCATTCCGTGAAGGTTTAACGGTATTAGAGTACTTCATCTCAACTCACGGTGCTCGTAAAGGTCTTGCCGATACAGCCCTAAAAACTGCCGATTCAGGTTACTTAACACGTCGTCTTGTTGACGTAGCACAAGATGTTATCGTTCGTGAGGATGACTGTGGAACTGACCGAGGTTTAACAATCGGTGCGTTAATGGAAGGCACAGAGCTAATTGAAGCGTTAGATGAACGTATTATCGGTCGTCATACGAAGAAAACAATCGTGCATCCAGAAACAGGTGAAGTTATCTTAGAAAAAGATGGCTTGATCGATCAAGATATCGCTCGTACAGTTATCGAGGCTGGTATCGAGGAAGTAACAATCCGTTCAGCATTCACATGTAATACAAAACATGGTGTATGTAAAAAATGTTACGGCATGAACTTAGCAACAGGTGAAGAGGTTGAAGTTGGAGAAGCAGTTGGTATCATTGCGGCTCAATCAATCGGTGAACCAGGTACACAATTAACAATGCGTACATTCCATACAGGTGGGGTTGCCGGGGATGATATTACACAAGGTCTTCCACGTATCCAAGAGATCTTTGAATCACGTAATCCTAAAGGTCAATCAGTTATTTCTGATATCGCAGGTACTGTTTCAGACATCACTGAAATCCGTGAAGGTCTAAAAGAGATTACAATTGAAGGTGAAGTAGAGACACGTAAATACGCAGCACCTTACAATGCTCGTCTAAAAGTACAAGAAGGCGACTTTGTAGAACGTGGTCAAGTATTAACAGAAGGTTCTATCGATCCAAAACAATTGTTAAAAGTTAAAGACGTTTCAACAGTTCAAGTATACCTGTTAAAAGAAGTACAAAAAGTATACCGTATGCAAGGGGTAGAAATTGGAGACAAACATATCGAGGTAATGGTTCGCCAAATGCTTCGTAAAGTACGTGTAATCGAAGCTGGTGATACAGAATTATTACCAGGCTCATTACTAGATATTCACCAATTCTCAGAAGCAAATGCAGATGCTGTGCTAAATGGCAAAAACCCTGCAACTTGTCGTCCTGTTATCCTAGGTATTACAAAAGCGTCTCTTGAAACAGAATCATTCTTATCCGCTGCATCATTCCAAGAAACAACTCGTGTGTTAACGGATGCTGCTATTAAAGGAAAACGTGATGAACTTCTTGGTCTGAAGGAAAACGTAATTATCGGTAAACTTGTTCCTGCAGGTACTGGTATGCAACGTTACCGTCAAATCCGTATTGAAAAAGATGAGCTTGACACAGAAGACCTAGTTTCTGCTGAATAATCATTAAAATAATTGCCGAAGAGATGTGTTTTTATCATCTCTTCGGGCTTTTTAAAGATATTAGTTGACAGTCGAAATTGGTAATGATAATATATTGAAGGTTGATAGTTAACTGTCTGTACTTCGGAGGATATGAAAATGTCTTATGATAGAGTAAGGGCAAGTCAAACAATCATAGGTACAAAGCAAGCAGTAAAAGCAATGCAAGCTGGTTCAGTGAAAGAACTTTTTGTGGCACTTGATGCAGACAATTGGGTAACCGATTCGGCCATATCTTTCGCGAGAGAAATCGGTATACCAGTTATTCTTGTTGAGTCCAAAAAGGAACTGGGCAAGGCCTGTAGAATCCACGTTGGAGCTGCAGTAGTTGCGATTACTGTAGATTAGTTTTTGTGTATTAAACACAAAGACTTTGTTTTTACCCAAAAAATGAACCACCTGGATGTGTGGTATTAACAAGGAATAAATGAAGGGAGGAAATACCGATGCCTACAATTAACCAATTAGTACGTAAGCCTCGTCAATCTAAAATCACGAAATCAAAATCACCAGCGTTAAACAAAGGATATAACTCATTTAAAAAATCTTTAACTGATGTTAAATCTCCACAAAAACGCGGAGTTTGTACTCGTGTGGGTACAATGACACCTCGTAAACCAAACTCAGCGTTACGTAAATACGCTCGTGTACGTTTAACTAACCAAATCGAGGTTACAGCTTATATCCCAGGTGAAGGCCACAACTTACAAGAGCACAGTGTTGTTCTTATCCGTGGCGGACGCGTAAAAGACTTAGCGGGTGTTCGTTACCATATCGTACGTGGAGCTCTTGATACAGCTGGTGTAAACGGTCGTTTACAATCACGTTCTAAATACGGAACAAAACGCCCTAAAGAAAAAAAATAATTTAACATTATTTAGCATTGCTTAATAATGAGCCTAAGTAATTGTCCCAAATTTCTAATCTCGCTAGCAGATTGGGAATTTGCACGACAAATATGACAAGGCAATTCTTATAAAATAAATCGATAACTATTCGAAAGGAGGAAAACACATGCCTCGTAAAGGTCCTGTTTCCAAACGTGACGTGTTACCAGATCCAATTTATAGTTCAAAACTAGTAACTCGTTTAATTAATAAAATGATGGTTGATGGTAAAAGAGGTACTTCTCAAAAGATTTTATACGGTGCGTTCGAACTTGTTAAAGAACGTTCTGGTGAAAATCCAATTGAAGTATTCGAAGCTGCTCTAAATAACGTAATGCCAGTTCTTGAAGTACGCGCTCGCCGCGTTGGTGGTTCTAACTACCAAGTGCCAGTAGAAGTACGTCCAGAACGTCGTACAACTTTAGGTCTTCGTTACCTAGTTAACTACGCTCGTCTTCGTGGTGAAAAAACTATGGAAGAGCGTTTAGCTAACGAAATCCTTGATGCTTCTAACAACACTGGTGCATCAGTTAAAAAGCGTGAAGATATGCACAAAATGGCAGAAGCGAACAAAGCATTCGCTCACTACCGTTGGTAATCTAAACATTGCATAAGCCCAATATGGAAGGAGAAATACCTTATGAAACGCGAATTCTCTCTTGAGAATACACGTAATATTGGGATCATGGCTCACATTGATGCTGGTAAAACAACAACTACTGAGCGTATCCTTTATTACACAGGTAAGATTCACAAAATCGGTGAAACTCACGAAGGCGCTTCTCAAATGGACTGGATGGAACAAGAGCAAGAACGTGGTATCACAATCACTTCTGCTGCGACAACAGCTCAATGGAACGGCAACCGTGTAAACATCATCGATACTCCTGGACACGTAGACTTCACTGTAGAAGTTGAACGTTCACTACGCGTACTTGATGGTGCTGTAACAGTTCTTGATGCTCAATCTGGTGTTGAACCTCAAACTGAAACAGTATGGCGTCAAGCTACAACTTACGGCGTTCCACGTATCGTGTTCATTAACAAAATGGATAAAACAGGAGCAGATTTCTTATATTCTGTAGGAACTCTACACGATCGTTTACAAGCAAACGCTCATCCTATCCAATTACCTATCGGAGCTGAAGATCAGTTCTCAGCAATCATTGACTTAGTTGAAATGAAAGCTACTTTCTACGGCGACGAAAAAGGTACAGCAGTAACTGAAGGTGAAATTCCTGAAGAACACCGCGCACAAGCTGAAGAATACCGTGAAAAATTAATCGATGCTGTTGCAAGTGTTGATGAAGAAATCATGGAAAAATATTTAGAAGGCGAAGAAATTTCTGTTGCTGAACTTAAAGCGGCTATCCGTCGTGCTACGATCGCAGTAGAATTTTACCCAGTAATCTGTGGTACAGCATTCAAACACAAAGGCGTACGCCCAATGTTAGATGCAGTTATTGATTACTTACCATCTCCATTAGATGTACCAGCAATCAAAGGTACTGATGTTGATGGTGACGAGGAATTAGAACGTCATTCTTCAGATGAGGAGCCATTCTCAGCTCTTGCATTCAAAGTTATGACTGACCCATTCGTAGGTAAATTAACTTTCTTCCGTGTGTACTCTGGAACATTAGATTCAGGTTCATACGTACAAAACTCTTCTAAAGGTAAACGTGAACGTGTAGGTCGTATCCTACAAATGCACGCAAACTCTCGTGAAGAGATCTCTAAAGTATTTGCTGGGGATATCGCAGCAGCAGTAGGTCTTAAAGATACTACTACTGGTGATACTCTATGTGACGAGAAAAACCTAGTTATTCTTGAATCAATGGAATTCCCTGAGCCAGTAATTTCTCTTTCTGTAGAACCAAAATCAAAAGCTGACCAAGATAAAATGGGTCAAGCTTTACAAAAACTTCAAGAAGAGGATCCAACTTTCCGTGCTCACACTGACACAGAAACTGGACAAACAATCATCTCAGGTATGGGTGAGCTTCACCTTGATATCTTAGTTGACCGTATGCGCCGTGAATTTAAAGTAGAAGCTAACGTAGGTGCTCCAATGGTATCTTACCGTGAAACATTCCGTGGCTCTGCAAAAGTTCAAGGTAAATTCACTCGCCAATCTGGTGGTCGTGGACAATACGGAGACGTAACGATTGAGTTCTCTCCAAATGAAGAAGGTAAAGGCTTTGAATTCGAAAACGCTATCGTTGGTGGTGTAGTACCTCGTGAATACATTCCTGCAGTAGAAGCTGGTCTTCGTGACTCTCTTGACCGCGGTGTAGTAGCTGGTTACCCACTAATCGACATTAAAGCGAAATTAGTATTCGGTTCTTACCATGACGTT
The DNA here is from genome assembly GCF_001183605.1 of Lysinibacillus xylanilyticus. Lineage (GTDB taxonomy): Bacteria > Bacillota > Bacilli > Bacillales_A > Planococcaceae > Lysinibacillus > Lysinibacillus xylanilyticus. Next base: position 161,575 of record NZ_LFXJ01000002.1, read on the forward strand.
GACTCGAATGAGATGGCGTTCAAAATTGCTGCATCTATGGCTCTTAAAGAAGCGTCGAAACAATGTGATGCAGTTATTTTAGAACCAATGATGAAAGTTGAAGTTGTAATTCCAGAAGAATACCTAGGTGATATCATGGGTAACATTACTTCTCGTCGCGGACGCGTTGAGGGTATGGAAGCTCGCGGTAACTCTCAAGTTGTTCGTGCAATGGTTCCTTTAGCGGAAATGTTTGGTTATGCAACAACTCTTCGTTCAGCAACGCAAGGACGTGGTGTATTCTCAATGACATTCGATCATTATGAAGAAGTACCAAAATCAATCGCTGCAGAAATCATCAAAAAAAATAAAGGTGAATAATTGAATTTTCACCTTGCATAAAGTATAACTAATTTGTAAGCTATGATTGTGGGATGGTGGATGGGCCCGTTCGCCATCAGCAATTATTCTATAAAATTTTAAAAAATAAAAACATATAATTTTGAGGAGGCAATCTCTAATGGCTAAAGAAAAATTCGACCGTTCAAAAACGCATGCTAACATTGGTACAATCGGACACGTTGACCATGGTAAAACAACTTTAACTGCTGCAATCGCAACAGTTCTTTCTAAAAAAATGGGTGGAGAAGCTAAATCATACGCTGATATCGATAACGCTCCAGAAGAAAAAGAACGTGGTATCACAATCAATACTTCTCACGTAGAATATGAAACTGATACTCGTCACTATGCACACGTTGACTGCCCAGGACACGCTGACTATGTTAAAAACATGATCACTGGTGCTGCTCAAATGGACGGCGGTATTTTAGTAGTATCTGCTGCTGACGGCCCAATGCCACAAACTCGTGAACACATCCTTTTATCTCGTCAAGTAGGTGTTCCATACTTAGTAGTATTCATGAACAAATGTGATATGGTTGACGACGAAGAATTATTAGAATTAGTAGAAATGGAAATCCGTGACCTACTTTCTGAATATGACTTCCCAGGCGACGATCTTCCAGTAATCAAAGGTTCAGCTCTTAAAGCTCTTGAAGGCGAAGCTGAATGGGAAGAAAAAATCGTTGAATTAATGGACGCTGTAGATTCTTACATCCCAACTCCAGAACGTCAAACTGACAAACCATTCATGATGCCAGTAGAGGACGTATTCTCTATCACTGGTCGTGGTACAGTTGCAACTGGCCGTGTTGAACGTGGTCAAGTTAAAGTTGGTGACGTTATCGAAATCATCGGTATCACTGAAGAAGCTAAATCTACAACTGTAACTGGTGTAGAAATGTTCCGTAAATTATTAGACTACGCTGAAGCTGGTGACAACATCGGTGCTTTACTTCGTGGTGTAGCTCGTGAAGAAATCCAACGTGGTCAAGTATTAGCTAAACCAGGTACAATCACTCCACACACTAACTTCAAAGCTGAAGTTTATGTTTTATCAAAAGAAGAGGGTGGCCGTCATACTCCATTCTTCACTAACTACCGTCCTCAGTTCTACTTCCGTACAACTGACGTAACAGGTATCTGTAACTTACCAGAAGGCGTTGAAATGGTAATGCCTGGCGATAACATCGAAATGACAGTAGAACTTATCGCTCCAATCGCTCTTGAAGAAGGTACTAAATTCTCTATCCGTGAGGGTGGCCGTACTGTAGGCGCTGGCGTAGTTGCTTCTATCCAAAAATAATTTTAGCGCAAGCTAAATTTTTAAACCAATCTGTAGGGACGCTTACAGATTGGTTTTTTTATGTTAAAATAAGTAAAAACAATTTTACTTTGAATTAGATTATTTTATGTATACATAATTGGTGAAATGCCAAAAAGCAGAAATAGGGACCTTTTTTACGAACCGCTAGCGGTGAAGACAGTACAGAAAATCAATTATACCTCGGCATAATTGAGTCTGGAATCTGCTTTGTGCTTAGGCCTACAGATGTTTGTTGCGCGAAAGTGTAGCGCCAGCGGCATGATGTTGGCCATTCAGTCGTGTGTTGTTGTTGATGTCGTTTCGCTTTCACACAGATAAATTGCCAGAGGACGACGTTTTTAGACTGAGCTCCTCTATTTAAGGGGATGTTGGATACGCGCGGAAAAGTAACTTAAAACCGCATTCATCTCTCTACTTATAGTGGTGGGATACTTCTTCTGTATCTGTTGCTATAAATCAACCGTTTAATAGTTCATCTTCAAAAAGTTAGGCTAGCATTTGTTAAAAACGTAATCCTTATATAAGTTGATTGAAGTGGAGGCTGGACGCCCCCAGGAAGCTCTGCGCGAAAGCGAAGCGTCAGCGGCCGGGGCGGAAATCAACCTCACGTTATGATGCTGAGCATATTTAGTACATAAAAACACTTCATGGAAGGAGAATTTGCAAATGGAGATGAAAATATTGCTGATTGAAGACGATCTATCAATTTTCGAAATGATTCAGACACGTTTTGCACAATGGTCTCTTCAAGTTGCTGGTCCTAAAGACTTTCAAAAGGTAATGAATGATTTTATTGAACAAAAGCCACAGCTTGTATTGATTGACATTCAGCTTCCAGCCTATGATGGTTTTCATTGGTGTCGCGAAATACGTCATATCTCAAAAGTGCCAATTCTCTTTCTATCTTCTCGTGATCATCCAATGGATATGGTAATGGCAATGCAAATGGGTGCAGATGACTTTGTACAAAAGCCTTTTCATATGGAGGTATTACTTGCAAAGGTACAAGCCATTTTACGTCGTACATATGATTATATAGAAGAATCAATGGATGTTACACAGTTTAATGGCGCAGTCATTGACTATGCTCGCAGTGAAATTATGTATGAGGGTAACCTTGTTTCGCTAACTAAAAACGAACTCTTTATTTTACGCATTTTAGTGGAGAAGGCTGATCAAATAGTTTCTAGAGATGATTTAATGAGAAAGTTATGGGATGATGAGCGCTTTGTTAATGATAATACATTGTCGGTAAATGTGAATCGATTACGTACTAAGCTTGAGGATATAGGTTTACAAGAAGCGATTTTAACTAAAAAGGGACTTGGTTATATGGCTGTAACACAAGGGACGTGAGTGACAATGCTAATTATATTTTTAAGAGAACGCCTCGCTTGGATTGGCTTTTACGTTTTTATCATCGTTATTATCAATGTTTTATTTTCTTTAGATGCTGGTTTAGAGGGAATATCTATTTGGTATATGAATGTTAGCATGGTTATTAGTTTTATGATCTTTCTTATTTGGCGATATGTAGTAGAAGTAAGGCAGTTGAAGGATTTCCTGGGAAATGTGGAGAGCCAACTCGATGATGTGCATAGCAAAAGTTTGGCGTTATCACCGTTTCAAACGGCATACCTTACGAAAATTGAAGATGTTTTTTATGACAAGAACACAGAGCTAAATCAAGCAAAGGTACAGCTGCAGGAATATTCGGATGAACTACTAGCGTGGGTCCATGAAGTAAAGGCACCTTTAACTTCGATTAATTTAATGCTGGATCACATAGATGATTTGACACTACGTCGTAAATTAGAGAATGAATGGCTAAGGCTACATTTATTAGTTGATCAGCAGCTACACCAAACACGTTTAGCTTCTATTGAAAAAGATAATTTTATGACAGAGATCGAGCTAAGAACCGTGGTCTATAAGGAAATAAGAGCTATGCAGGCATGGTGTATTGAAAAAGGGATTGGTTTTGATGTTGCAGAGTTAACAGAGGCGGTGATGACGGATGGTAAATGGTTAGCCTTTATAATCCGACAAATTCTGTCCAATGCCATTAAATATAGTCCTGCAAATTCAGAGGTATTGATTTTTACGGAAATAGATGCAACTGGGGCAACTCTATTACATATAAAAGATGCAGGTATTGGTATTCGTAAGGAGGATCTACCTCGAATCTTTCATAAATCATATACTGGGACAGCCGGTAGAGAGTCAGCACAATCTACAGGTATGGGTCTATACTTAGCACATAATGTGGCACAGAAAATCGGCGTTCGTATTACTGTACAATCCATTGTTGGTGAAGGTTCGATATTTACATTACGTTTTCCATTGCAAAATGAATATGTCAAACTAACAGGTAGATGACGAAATTGTCACCTACCTTTTTATATTGTCATGTAAAACACACGAATCAGTGAAGAAGACAGGGTACACTTGAACTATAGAAAGGGGCGTTTAAAGTGGCAGTTTTAATTGGTCGTAAAGTAAAAAAAGTATATGGTAAAAAATCAACAGCTCAAGAGGTTTTAAAGGGCATAGATTTAGAAGTTAATAAAGGTGAATTTGTTGGCATTATGGGACCTTCAGGATCTGGGAAGACAACACTTTTAAACGTTTTGTGTTCAATTGACTTTGCAACAGAAGGTGTTATTGAAATAAATGGTCAAAACTTACGTGGTATGAAGGAGAAGACGGTAGCTAATTTCCGCCGCGAACAATTAGGTTTCATATTCCAAGATTATAATTTGTTAGATACGCTAACGGTAAAAGAAAATATTCTACTACCATTAGCTATTGGTAGACTACCAAAGTCTGTTGCAGAGAGTCGTTTAAAAGAGCTTACACACTTATTAGGTATTACAGAGATTTTAAATAAATATCCAAACGAAATATCAGGTGGTCAAAAGCAACGTACATCAGCAGCTCGTGCACTGATTACAAATCCGTCACTTGTATTCGCTGATGAACCTACAGGTGCACTTGATTCAAAATCAGCCACTGCACTTTTAAAGAATCTACAAAATATTAATGAGTCAAAAAAAGCAACGATTATGATGGTTACGCATGATGCGGTAGCAGCGAGTTTTTGTACACGTGTTTTATTTTTGAAGGACGGACTCATTTATAGTGAGCTATATAAAGGAGATAAAACGAGACAGGCATTTTTCCATGAAATCATGCATACGCAAAGTGTGCTAGGCGGTGACGGCTATGAGTCTTAGTAAGCTCGTGTTACGCAGCATGAAGAAGAATATGAAGCATTATTATTTATATTTTTTCGCACTTATTTTTAGTGTTACTTTATATTTTTCCTTTGTGACATTGCAAAATAATGCTGAAGTGCTGGCTACAGTAGAGCAGAGCGGTACGGCCACAGCGGGTTTTAAAGCAGCAACCTATATGCTGTACTTTATTGTCTTATTTTTCGTACTTTATGCAAACCATCTATTTATGAAGCGTCGTAGTAAGGAAATAGGCTTGTATCAGCTAATAGGGATGACAAAGGGGCTTATCGTACGCTTATTAGCGGTAGAAAGTATCCTGTTATTTTTAGGCGCGGTCGTTTTAGGTATTCTTGCAGGGTTCTTTAGCTCACGCTTATTTGCAATGATTTTACTGCGCGTACTCGAAAAAGAGGCACTTGTGACAATGACATTTAGTACAGAGGCATTACAGCAGTCTATCGTAGTATTTGCCATTCTACTAGTCATTGTACTTGTGCAAATGGCTTGGATGATTTACCGCGTATCATTACTATCATTATTCAGTGCTGCCAAGCAAGCCGATGAGCGCGTAAAACGTTTCAGCCCATTACAAATGGTTATTGGCTTTTTGGGACTTATATTTATTGCATATGGCTACTATGCATCAACTAAGCTTTTCGATATTAACTCTCAGGGTAATTTAACTCTTAATATGATTATTATTTTAGCAACTACCATTGGCGGAACGTTCCTAGTTTTCCGTTTCTCTGTAGCATTTATTATGAATTTAATTCGTCTTAAGAAAAATGGCCATTTAACTGCTCGTGATGTATTAGCATTAACACCGATTATGCATCGAATGAGGGGTAATGCGAAATCATTAACGCTTATTACGGTTTTAACGGGTGTTTCACTTGGTATTACAACTTTAGCATATATTTCGTATTATTCATCAGAATCGTCGGCATATAGCCAAGTACCTGGTGATTATGTATTACTTGAAGATAAGGGCCAGGAATTTTTAAAGAAGCTAGAGGACAATAATATTACTTTTGATAAAAGTAATTTCCGATTACAGAGTGTTTCAGCTTCGTTTACACAATTATTATCTGAAAGTCAGCAAAATAAAGATAATCCCCTTTTTGGTTTAGAAGGAATCATTTATACAATTCCACTTTCTGATTATCAACAAATAGCTCCTGAAGCTTCCATTTCGGATTACGACGTTATTTTAACAAACTATGGTGGCTATATGGCAGAAATGTTTCCGCTTGAAAAGGATCGTGATGTAGTTGTCACTACAGGAGGTCTAGAGGGAACTGAGGAAGAGACGCTTCATGTCAAAGATGTTCGACACGAAAGTATTATAAGTGGCACTGTGACTTCGGGGCCTGGGGGGCCAATTTTCGTAGTTCCGGATGCATTGTTTGAAAAACTAGCTACTCATTCAGGTACTTCTGAATGGCACAAACAAACTTCTATTAAGATAAAGAATAAAAGCGATTCAGCTCTAGCAGAGAAATTATATATGCAATCAAATGGAGAGAAATATATAGAGTCCTATGAAGAACAACGTAAGGGGAATATCGAAACATTAGGAATTACGATATTTACAGCAGCATTCTTAGGCTTAGCATTTTTAATGACAACAGGTAGTATTCTATACTTTAAGCAAATGTCTGAGGCTGAAGAGGAGCGAGGTTCTTATACGATATTAAGAAAGATTGGCTTCGCTGAAAAAGATATTATGAAAGGTATTTATATGAAGCAAGCCTTTAATTTTGGTGTTCCATTAATAATAGGGCTACTCCATAGTTACTTCGCTGTTAATTCAGGATGGTTTTTATTCGGCTCTGAGTTAACCGCACCATTATGGATTGCTATGAGTTGTTATATAGCGTTATATGCTATCTTCGCTGTACTTTCCGTTGGTTATTATAAAAAAGTCATTCGTGAATCATTATAATAGGAAGAAATCTAAAAGCAGTATGATTATTTAAGATCATACTGTTTTTGTGTTTTTTAAATTTGGAAAATTATTATAGGGGAATATAAACATCTTGACTTTCAGTTATTAGAAGATTAAAGTTTAATGTGTTAGTAATCTAGTGTACGAAAGTGGAGTGTCGAAATGAACGCAGTAATTGTGGCAGTAGCTGTCATGTTAATATTAAGCTTGCTCCGTATCAATGTTGTTCTTTCTCTTGTATTGGGCGCCTTTGCAGGAGGCATAACAAGCGGCATGGGTATTGAAGCAACTGTACAATCATTTACAGAAGGATTAGGAGCAGGTGCAACGATTGCTTTAAGTTATGGATTGCTGGGTGGTTTCGCTATTGCCATCTCAAAAACGGGAATTCCTGAATTAATGATTGCAGGGATTTTAAAGATATTAAATAAAAACGGTACAAGTAATCGAAAAGGTTTAGTGAAGGTTTTAATTTTCCTACTGATCTTTATGATGTCTATTTTCTCACAAAACTTAATTCCAATTCATATAGCCTTTATCCCATTACTAATACCTCCAATCTTAAAGGTTTTAAATATGCTAGAGGTTGACCGACGAATTATCGCAACATTAATTGCTGTTGGTTTAATAGGGACATATAGTTTCGTCCCTGCTGGCTTCGGAGCTATATTCCAAGATATCGTTTCTACTCAAGTGAATAAGGCAGGTATGGACGCATCTTCACGTGATGTACCAGTAGCGATGGCTATACCCGTCCTGGGGATGTTAATTGGATTATGTGTAGCCTTTTTCGTTTACCGAAAGCCTCGACAATATCAAAATAATGATGTGGAGACAGAGTCTTTAAACGTTAATGTTAGTAAGTTTGTTATCGTTTCTACGACAGTGGCTTTAATCGTCTCTCTCTGTGCACAAATTTATACTGATTCGATGATTGTAGGTGCTTTTGCAGGCATTATGATTATGTATTTTACTGGTGCACTTAATTGGAAAGAAGCAGATGAGATTCTTTCTGAGGGAATGAAGATGATGGCCTTTATTGGTTTTGTAATGATCGCTGCAAATGGCTTTGCATCTGTTATTAACGCCACAGGTGATATAGATGGATTAATTAACGGTTCGATAAACATTCTTCAAGGGAATACGAGTCTAGCTATATTTATTATGTTGGTCATTGGTTTAATTGTAACGATGGGGATCGGTTCATCGTTTGCGACAGTACCTATTATTGCAACTTTATTTGTTCCTATTGCACAAGGGTTAGGAATGAGTCCTTTGGCGATTATTTGTTTAATAGGTACAGCAGGTGCTTTGGGTGATGCAGGCTCTCCTGCTTCAGATTCTACTCTTGGACCAACTGCGGGTTTAAATGTAGATGGACAGCATAATCACATTTGGGATACATGTGTGCCAACGTTTATTTTTATTAACATCCCACTTATTATATTTGGCTGGATTGCATGTGTGTTTTTCTTATAAAGTAATAGTAAGAGCAGTTTCTAAATAATAGAGACTGCTCTTTTTAATATATTGGTATCGCTTAATTGTTAGAAATGTCCGAAAACGTTGATATAACAGCCTTATGTGTTGCAAAGTGCAATGAAATTTTATATACTAATAAACGGCTTAGATAAGCGATAAATATTAGTAAAAATATTAGTAGTAAGAATATCTGCAACATTTAAAAGAATTTAGCTAAAAGACTTGCTTATTCTTTTTTTATTGTGTATAATGTTGAATGTTGGTCTTTGACTGCGATGAAACGAGAGGTTGCCGACACACCCGGCCGCTTTGCCATGGCGGTGTGTGGGAAAATTTTCGTGGAGAATGTCTAGAAAATAGGCGAGAAGGAGGGAAAATAATGGCAAAACAAAAGATTCGTATTCGTTTAAAAGCGTATGATCACCGTATTTTAGATCAGTCTGCTGAGAAAATCGTGGAAACTGCAAAGCGTTCAGGTGCAAGTGTATCAGGTCCGATTCCACTTCCAACTGAGAAGTCTGTGTACACAATTCTACGTGCTGTTCACAAGTACAAAGATTCTCGTGAGCAATTCGAAATGCGTACGCATAAGCGTCTGATCGATATCGTTAACCCAACACCACAAACTGTTGACGCGTTAATGAAACTTGATTTACCATCTGGCGTTGATATCGAAATCAAACTTTAATGGTAAAAAATATAACTATTCAAAACTTACAGGAGGTGTGACAAATGGCTAAAGGAATCTTAGGTAGAAAAATTGGTATGACACAAGTTTTCGCTGAAAACGGCGATTTAATCCCGGTAACAGTTATCGAAGCTACTCCAAACGTAGTACTTCAAAAGAAATCTGTTGAAACAGACGGCTACGAAGCTATCCAAGTTGGTTTCGAAGACAAGCGCGTTAAGCTTTCTAACAAACCAGAACAAGGTCACGTAGCAAAAGCGAACACTGCTCCTAAGCGCTTCATTCGTGAATTCCGCAACGTGAACGTAGCAGAATACGAAGTTGGTCAAGAAGTCAAAGTAGAAATTTTCGCAGAAGGCGATGTAATTGATGTAACAGGTGTTACTAAAGGTAAAGGTTTCCAAGGTGTAATTAAACGCCATGGTCAATCTCGTGGTCCTATGGCCCACGGTTCTCGTTACCACCGTCGTCCTGGTTCAATGGGTCCAGTTGCTCCGAACCGCGTATTCAAACAAAAGAAATTACCTGGTCAAATGGGTGGCACTGTAGTTACAATCCAAAACTTAGAAATCGTGAAAGTTGATGCGGAACGTAACTTACTACTTGTTAAGGGTAATGTTCCTGGTTCTAAAAAAGCTCTAGTTACAGTTAAAACTGCAATTAAAGCTAAGTAATCACCTAAGGAAAGGAGGAAACAGGAATGACAAAAGTATCTGTACTTAGTCAAACAGGTGCTTCAGTTGGTGAAATCGAATTAAACGATACGATCTTCGGAATCGAGCCAAATGAAGCAGTATTATTCGACGCTGTAGTAGCACAACGCGCTTCTCTTCGTCAAGGTAATCACAAGGTTAAAAACCGTTCTGAAGTTGCTGGTGGTGGTCGTAAACCATGGCGTCAAAAAGGAACTGGACGTGCTCGTCAAGGTTCTATCCGTTCTCCACAATGGCGCGGCGGTGGTGTTGTATTCGGTCCAACTCCACGTAGCTATTCTTACAAATTACCTAAAAAAGTTCGTCGCTTAGCTCTTAAATCAGCTTTATCAGCTAAAGTTGTAGAACAGAACTTCTTAGTTCTTGATGCTCTTTCATTAGCAGCACCAAAAACAAAAGAATTCACAAAAATCCTTAAAGATCTTTCTTTAGAGAAAAAATCTTTATTCGTAACTGCTGACCTAGATGAAAACGTAGCATTATCTGCTCGTAACATCCCTGGCGTAACAGTTTTAACTGCAAATGGAATCAACGTTCTTGATCTATTAGGTCATGATAAAGTTGTATTCACAAAATCTGCAGTAGAAAAAGTTGAGGAGGTGCTTGGATAATGGAAGCACGTGATATTTTAAAACGTCCGGTCATTACTGAGCGTTCTTCAGAACTTATGGCAGAGAAAAAGTATACTTTCGAAGTAGACACTCGCGCTAACAAAACTCAAGTAAAAGACGCTGTAGAAGAAATCTTTGGTGTAAAAGTTGAGAAAGTAAACGTTCTTAACTACAAAGGTAAATTCAAACGCGTTGGCCGTTACGGTGGTTACACTAACAAACGTCGTAAAGCGATTGTTAAATTAACTGCTGATAGCAAAGAAATTGAATTATTCGAAATGTAATCCTTTATGGATTTATGATTTGAACAATCAAGAAGGAGGGAAACACAATGGCGATTAAAAAGTATAAACCTACCTCTAATGGTCGTCGTAATATGACGTCTTTAGACTTTGCGGAAATTACAACTAACAAGCCTGAGAAATCATTGCTTGAACCAACTAAACGCAAAGCTGGTCGTAACAACCAAGGTAAAATCACTGTTCGTCATCATGGCGGTGGACATAAGAAGCAATACCGTGTTATCGATTTCAAACGTGTAAAAGATGGCATTCCGGCTAAAGTTGCTACTATTGAATATGATCCAAACCGTTCTGCGAATATCGCATTAATCAACTACGCTGATGGAGCAAAAGCTTACATCTTAGCACCTAAAGGTCTAGAGGTTGGTCAAACAATCGTATCTGGTCCTGATGCTGATATTAAAGTAGGTAACACATTACCATTAGCAAACATTCCAATGGGTACTACAATCCATAACATCGAGTTAAAACCTGGTAAAGGTGGACAATTAGTACGTTCTGCTGGTACTTCTGCGCAAGTACTTGGTCGTGAAGACAAATACGTAATCGTTCGTCTACAATCTGGTGAAGTACGTTTAGTGTTAGCTACTTGCCGCGCTACAATCGGTCAAGTTGGTAACGAACAACACGAACTAGTACACATCGGTAAAGCAGGTCGTAGCCGTTGGTTAGGTAAACGCCCAACAGTTCGTGGTTCTGTAATGAACCCTAACGATCACCCACACGGCGGTGGTGAAGGACGTTCTCCAATCGGACGTAAATCACCAATGACTCCTTGGGGTAAACCAGCACTTGGTTACAAAACTCGCAAGAAGAAAAACAAATCGGATAAATTCATCATCCGTAGTCGTAAAAAATAATGTGGTTAAACTACGGTTCTATGTGAGAGCCGTGGTGGAATCACGGAGGGAGGTTCCTACATGGGTCGCAGCTTGAAAAAAGGACCTTTTGTTGATGACCACTTAATGAAAAAAGTGGAAGCACAAGAGGCTTCTGAGAAGAAACAAGTTATTAAAACTTGGTCTCGCCGTTCTACAATTTTCCCTACTTTTATCGGTTTAACGATTGCTGTTTATGATGGACGTAAACACGTTCCTGTATACGTAACAGAAGACATGGTAGGCCACAAACTTGGTGAATTCGCACCAACACGTGCTTACAAAGGTCACGGTGCAGACGACAAGAAAACAAGACGCTAATTTTGAGAGGAGGTAAATCCTAATGACACAAGCTAAAGCTATCGCTCGTACAGTTCGCATTGCTCCTCGTAAAGTACGTCTAGTAGTAGACTTAATTCGAGGCAAGCAAGTTGGTGAGGCAGTTGCAATTTTACGTCATACTCCAAAAGCGGCGTCTCCAGTCGTTGAAAAAGTATTAAAATCTGCAGTTGCTAACGCTGAACACAACTACGATCTTGACATCAACTCTTTAGTAGTTTCTGAAGTATTTGTTGATGAAGGTCCAACATTAAAACGTTTCCGTCCACGTGCACAAGGACGTGCAAGCGCAATTAACAAACGCACAAGCCATATTACACTAGTGGTATCTGAGAAGAAGGAGGGCTAATCCGTGGGTCAAAAAGTACATCCAATAGGACTGCGCGTTGGTATTATTCGTGACTGGGAGTCAAAATGGTACGCTGAAAAAGACTATGCAACTCTACTTCATGAAGACATCAAAGTGCGTAAATATATTGAAACGGCTCTTAAAGACGCTTCTGTTTCTAAAGTAGAAATCGAACGCGCTGCAAACCGTGTAAACATTACAATTCACACTGCGAAACCAGGTATGGTAATCGGTAAAGGTGGTTCTGAAGTTGAAAATCTTCGTAAATACCTTAGCGATTTAACTGGTAAACGTGTACACATCAATATTATCGAAATCAAACGTGCTGATCTTGACGCTCGTCTAGTAGCTGAAAACATCGCTCGTCAATTAGAAAACCGTGTATCATTCCGTCGTGCGCAAAAGCAAGCGATCCAACGCACAATCCGTGCTGGTGCAAAAGGAATTAAAACACAAGTATCTGGTCGTTTAGGTGGCGCTGATATCGCGCGTGCTGAACACTATAGTGAAGGAACTGTTCCACTTCATACTCTACGTGCTGACATCGACTATGCACACGCAGAAGCTGACACTACTTACGGTAAATTAGGCGTTAAAGTATGGATCTACCGTGGTGAAGTTCTTCCTACGAAGAAATCTGTGGAAGGAGGCAAATAATATGTTATTGCCTAAACGCGTAAAATACCGTCGTGAACACCGCGGAAACATGCGTGGCGAAGCGAAAGGCGGCAAAGAAGTATCTTTCGGCGAATGGGGCTTACAAGCTCAAACAGCTAGCTGGATTACTAACCGTCAAATCGAATCTGCCCGTATCGCGATGACTCGTTACATGAAACGTGGCGGTAAAGTTTGGATTAAAATCTTCCCGCATAAACCTTACACTAAAAAACCTCTAGAAGTCCGCATGGGTTCTGGTAAAGGTTCTCCTGAAGGTTGGGTTGCAGTAGTAAAACCAGGAAAAGTAATGTTCGAAATCGCTGGTGTATCTGAAGAGATCGCACGTGAAGCACTTCGTTTAGCATCACATAAGCTTCCTGTTAAATGTAAGATCGTAAAACGTCAAGAAACTGGTGGTGAATCTAATGAAAGCTAATGAAATCCGTGACCTTGCCACTTCTGAATTAGAATTGAAAGTGAAATCACTGAAAGAAGAGCTTTTCAACCTTCGCTTCCAATTGGCGACTGGTCAATTAGAAAACACAGCTCGTATTCGTGAAGTGCGTAAAGCAATCGCGCGTATGAAAACTGTTATTCGTGAAAGAGAAATCAGTGCAAATAACTGATAAAGGAGGTTTTCAAGTATGACTGAGCGTAATCAACGCAAAGTTTACACGGGCCGCGTTGTTTCAGATAAAATGGACAAAACTATTTCTGTTTTAGTTGAAACTCACAAAAAGCACAAGCTTTATGGTAAACGTGTAAAATACTCTAAAAAGTTTAAGACTCATGATGAGTTAAACACAGCGAAAATCGGTGATATCGTACGTATCATGGAAACTCGCCCGCTATCAGCTACTAAACGTTTCCGTCTAGTTGAAGTTGTAGAAAAAGCGGTTATTATTTAATAACTATTTCGGAACAACCAATTTCCGAAGGGAGGTAACCTAAGTGATCCAACAAGAAAGTCGTATGAAAGTTGCTGACAACTCAGGTGCACGTGAAGTTCTTACAATTAAAGTGCTTGGTGGCTCTGGCCGTAAAACTGCTAACATCGGTGATATCGTTGTTTGTACAGTTAAGAAAGCAACACCAGGTGGCGTTGTTAAGAAGGGTGACGTTGTTAAAGCTGTTATCGTTCGTACTAAATCAGGCGTTCGTCGTAAAGACGGTACGTACATCAAATTTGATGAAAATGCTTGTGTAATTATTCGTGACGATAAATCACCACGCGGAACTCGTATTTTCGGACCTGTTGCACGTGAATTACGTGACAGCAACTTCATGAAAATCGTTTCTCTAGCTCCAGAAGTTCTTTAATTTCATGATAGTGCCAATCAAGGAGGTGCGACAGCATGCATGTAAAAAAAGGTGACAAGGTTAAGGTTATCACTGGTAAGGATAAAGGCAAAGAAGGCGTTATTCTTGCAGCTTACCCTAAACAAGATCGCGTTCTTGTTGAAGGTGTGAACATCGTGAAAAAACACGTAAAACCTAACCAATTGAATCCACAAGGTGGCATTGTAAGCCAAGAGGCTGCAATTCACATTTCGAACGTAATGCTAATCGATCCTAAATCTGGCGAGCCGACTCGTGTAGGTTATAAAATCGAAAACGGTAAAAAAGTTCGTGTTGCAAAAAAATCAGGTGCAGTAATCGACTAATTTCTATAAAAGAAGGGAGGTACACAAATGAGCCGCCTAAAAGAAAAATATTTAAATGAAGTTTCACCTGCTCTTATGAGCAAGTTTGGATATAAATCAGTTATGCAATTGCCGAAAGTTGACAAAATCGTTATCAACATGGGTGTTGGTGACGCAGTTCAAAACTCAAAAGCATTAGATGCAGCTGTAGAAGAATTAACAATTATCACTGGTCAAAAACCAGTTGTAACTAAAGCAAAAAAATCGATCGCAGGTTTCCGTCTACGTGAAGGTATGCCTATCGGTGCGAAAGTTACATTACGCGGTGAGCGTATGTATGAATTCCTGGATAAATTAATCTCAATTTCACTACCTCGTGTACGTGACTTCCGTGGTGTTTCTAAAAAAGCATTCGACGGTCGCGGTAACTACACTTTAGGTGTTAAAGAGCAATTAATTTTCCCAGAAATCGATTACGATAAAGTTTCGAAAGTACGCGGTATGGACATCGTGATCGTAACGACAGCGAATTCTGATGAAGAAGCTCGCGAGTTATTGACACAATTCGGTATGCCGTTCCAAAAGTAATTAAACAAGGAGGGCTAAAACGTGGCTAAAAAATCTATGATCGTTAAACAACAACGTAAGCAAAAGTTTAAAGTGCAAGAATATACACGTTGTGAACGCTGTGGCCGTCCACACTCTGTATATCGTAAATTTAAACTTTGCCGTATTTGTTTCCGAGAACTTGCATATAAGGGACAAATTCCTGGCGTGAAAAAAGCCAGCTGGTAATCCCCTAATTTGGGAAGGAGGTAAATGTAATGACAATGACTGATCCGATTGCAGATATGCTTACTCGCATTCGTAATGCGAACATGGTTCGTCACGAGAAGTTAGAAGTACCGGCTTCCAACGTGAAAAAAGAAATCGCTGAAATTTTAAAGCGTGAAGGTTTCGTACGTGACGTAGAATACGTGGAAGACAACAAGCAAGGTATTATCCGTATCTTCTTAAAATACGGTAAAGATAACGAGCGCGTTATCACTGGCCTAAAACGTATTTCTAAACCTGGTCTACGAGTATATGCAAAAACAAATGAAGTTCCTAAAGTACTGAACGGTCTTGGTATCGCTTTAGTGTCAACTTCACAAGGTTTATTAACAGATAAAGAAGCTCGCGCTAAACAAGTTGGCGGCGAAGTTCTAGCATACGTTTGGTAATTAGCAATAAATGAATGGAGGTGCAACTAAATGTCTCGTGTAGGTAAAAAAATTATCGAGGTACCAGCTAACGTAACTGTTACTGTTGCAGCTGACAACTCAGTTACCGTTAAAGGTCCTAAAGGCGAACTTGTTCGTTCTTTCCACCTAGATATGAAAATTGAACAAGAAGGTAACGTTATCACAGTATCACGTCCTTCTGACTCGAAAGAACACCGCACAAACCACGGTACGACTCGTGCGCTATTAGCGAACATGATTACTGGTGTTTCTGTAGGTTTCGAAAAATCATTAGAACTAATCGGTGTCGGTTACCGTGCGCAATTACAAGGTAAAAAACTTGTTCTTAACGTAGGTTACTCACATCCAGTTGAGTTCACACCTGAAGATGGTCTAGAAGTAGAAGTTCCTTCTAACACTAAAATCATCGTTAAAGGTATTAGCAAAGAACGTGTTGGTGCTCTTGCATCTAACATCCGTGACGTGCGTCCACCAGAGCCTTACAAAGGTAAAGGTATCCGTTATGAAGGCGAATATGTTCGTCGTAAAGAAGGTAAAACAGGTAAATAATGCTTCCTAAGCATTAGAAAGGAGTGACCCTTGTGATTACGAAACAAGATAAAAATCAGGTTCGTAAAAAACGTCATGCACGTGTACGTTCTAAAATTACGGGTACTGCTGAGCGTCCACGCTTAAACGTATTCCGTTCTAACAAGAACATCTACGCGCAACTTATCGATGACGTAGCAGGCGTAACAATTGTTAGCGCATCTTCTCAAGAAAATGTTTTTGAAGGTGCTGGTAGCAATGTTGATGCTGCAACTAAAGTCGGTGAAACAATCGCAAAACGCGCTACGGAAAAAAATATTACTGCTGTAGTATTTGACCGTGGTGGTTACTTATATCATGGACGTGTAAAAGCTTTAGCTGAAGCTGCACGTGAGAACGGTTTACAATTTTAATAAAAAGGAGGGACACATTTCATGAGTCGAATTGACGCAAACAAACTTGGAGAACTTGAAGAACGCGTAGTTACTATTAACCGTGTTGCTAAAGTTGTTAAAGGTGGACGTCGCTTCCGCTTCACTGCATTAGTTGTAGTTGGCGATAAAAACGGACATGTTGGTTTCGGTACTGGTAAAGCTCAAGAGGTGCCAGATGCTATCCGTAAAGCTGTTGAAGATGCGAAGAAAAACTTAATCGAAGTGCCACGCGTAGGTGGAACAACTCCACACTTAGTGCAAGGTCGCTTTGGTGCAGGAGAAATCCTAATTAAACCTGCTGCTCCTGGTACAGGGGTTATCGCTGGTGGTCCAGTACGTGCAGTACTAGAACTTGCTGGTATTACTGATATTCTTTCAAAATCACTTGGAACTAACACACCAATCAATATGGTGCGTGCAACTGTTCAAGGTTTAACTGAATTAAAACGCGTAGAGGACGTAGCTAAATTACGTGGTAAATCAGTGGAAGAAATATTAGGATAAGGGGGGAAAGATAATGGCTAACAAATTAGAAATCACCCTTACAAAATCTGTGATTGGTTCTAAACCAGCACAACGCAAAACTATTGAAGCATTAGGTTTACGTAAATTAAACCAAACTGTTGAGAAAGCTGATAATGCAGCAACTCGCGGTATGATCGATGTAGTAGCGCACTTAGTTACTGTAAAAGAAAACTAATTTTTAATTAACGAACAAGGAGGTGCCATCCAATATGAAACTTCATGAGTTAAAACCAGCAGAAGGTTCCCGTAAAGTACGTAACCGCGTAGGTCGCGGTATCGGTTCTGGTAACGGTAAAACTGCAGGTAGAGGTCATAAAGGTCAAAACTCTCGTTCTGGCGGCGGTGTACGCCCAGGATTCGAAGGTGGTCAAAACCCTTTATTCCGTCGTTTACCGAAACGCGGCTTTACTAACATTAACCGTAAAGAGTACGCGATCGTTAATCTTGACACATTAAATCGTTTTGAAGATGGTGCAGAGGTAACAACTGCATTATTACTTGAAACAGGTTTAGTGAGCAATGAAAAAGCTGGAATTAAAGTTCTTGGAAACGGAACTCTTAACAAAAAGCTTACAGTAAAAGCTCATAAATTCTCAGCTTCGGCTAAAGAAGCAATTGAAAATGCCGGCGGAACTACTGAGGTGATTTAATGTTTCAGACGATCTCTAACTTTATGCGTGTTCGAGATATACGAAATAAAATCATTTTCACTCTTTTAATGTTAATCGTTTTCCGTATTGGTACGTTTGTACCGGTACCAAACGTTGACGCTAATGTATTAAAGGCAACTGATGAGTTCAATCTCGTTGGTTTCCTAAATACTTTTGGCGGTGGTGCTTTGAAAAACTTCTCTATCTTCGCGATGGGAATTATGCCTTACATCACTGCTTCAATCATTGTTCAGTTATTGCAAATGGATGTAGTACCGAAATTTGCTGAGTGGGCAAAGCAAGGTGAAGTCGGAAGACGAAAACTTGCTCAATTTACTCGTTACTTTACAATTATTCTTGCTTTTATCCAATCATTCGCAATGTCATTTGGTTTTAATAGAATGTATGGCGGATCATTGATTAAAGAAGAGGGAATTTTAACATATGTTACAATTTCTATTGTATTAACAGCGGGTACAGCATTCCTAGTATGGCTTGCTGACCAAATTACTGCACATGGTGTTGGGAATGGTATTTCTATTGTAATTTTCGCAGGTATTACTGCGGCATTACCGAATGCCATTAACCAAATCTATGCACAGCAAATCGAGGGTGCTGGTGATAAACTATTTATCAATCTAGTAATTCTTGGATTGCTTGTTTTAGTCATGCTTGCAGTTGTTGTTGGAGTTATTTACGTGCAACAAGCACTACGTAAAATTCCAATTCAATATGCCAAACGAGTTACTGGACGCAACCAACAAACAGGTGGTCAACAAACGCATTTACCGTTAAAAGTAAATGCTGCAGGGGTTATTCCGGTAATCTTTGCATCAGCGTTTCTGACGACACCACGTGTGTTAGCTCCATTCTTTGGTGATGGTCCTGTATCAAAATTCATTGAACACACGTTTAATTATACTAATCCTGTTGGGATGATTATTTACATTGTATTGATCATCGCGTTCACATATTTCTATGCATTCGTACAAGTGAATCCAGAAAATGTGGCAGATAACTTGAAAAAGCAAGGTGCTTACATTCCGGGTATTCGTCCGGGTGAAAGTACTCAAACGTATTTAACAAGCGTGTTATATCGTCTGACATTTGTCGGTGCGATTTTCTTAACTGTTATTGCAGTAATGCCGATGATTATCATAAACTTTATGAATCTACCTGCCACAGTGCAGATCGGTGGTACTAGTATTATTATCGTAGTCGGTGTAGCGCTGGAAACGATGAAACAGCTAGAATCTCAACTTGTTAAACGTCACTACAAAGGCTTTATGAAATAATGTTGGTTTTTAGGGAACGTTCTATCGTTTCCTGAAATCAGCAAACCTTTTGTGGGAGGAATATTTCCGTATGAATATCGTTTTAATGGGTCTGCCAGGTGCTGGTAAAGGTACACAGGCAGATAAAATTGTTGAGAAGTACGCGATTCCTCATATTTCTACAGGCGATATGTTCCGTGCTGCTATGAAAGATGGTACAGAACTAGGCTTGCAGGCTAAATCGTTTATTGATCAAGGTGCTCTAGTACCGGATGAAGTTACGATTGGTATTGTTCGTGAACGACTTGCTAAACATGATTGTGAAAAGGGCTTCTTATTAGATGGGTTCCCACGTACTGTTCCTCAAGCTGAAGCTTTAGACAGCATCCTTGCTGATCTTGGTAAAGCTATTGAACATACAATTAACATCCAAGTTGAAAAAGATGAGCTAGTTGCTCGTCTATCAGGTCGTCGTATTTGTAAAACTTGTGGTACATCTTATCATCTAATTTTCAATCCTCCAGCAGAGGAAGGAAAATGTGATAAAGATGGTGGCGAGCTTTATACACGTGCGGATGATAATCCTGAAACGGTTGCAAACCGTCTGGAAGTAAATATGAAACAAGCACAACCTTTACTTGACTACTATGAAGTAAAAAGTGTGTTAAAAAATATAGATGGACAGCAAGATATTAATAAAGTGTTTGCTGATCTTGATGCTCTATTACAGAGCAGCCGCAGCTGATACCCGGCTCCGGGCGCAGAATACTGCTTCCGCGGGAGGCATGCGGGAGCAACACCGAAACATAATTTTTTGAGAGTTGCAAAAGCATATTGTGCCCGGTATATATTTCTTTTAAAAAGTGCAACATTACTTTTGAAAGAGTATAATGGGTTTCGTGGAAGCATCTGTGTAACGGGTATGAATATCTCATCAAAGACATTCCGGTATTCGTGTAAACATGGGAGGTTCAGTCCCTTTATGGTTCTGTATGTTCCGTGGATTGTGTGAAGCGAAACCAGACGAGCGTCTTTCAAACATCTCTCATACAATCCAAACATATGTTGAAACGAGGTTGCTTCTATAGTTGCAGCAGATATCCGTTTGATGTAACGATGAGAACTTTAATTTGCATATAGAGAGGAGACAGAGTAGATGGCGAAAGATGATGTAATTGAAGTCGAAGGGACAGTTGTTGAGACTTTGCCAAACGCGATGTTTAAGGTAGAATTAGAAAATGGACATGTGATTCTAGCACACGTTTCTGGTAAGATTCGTATGCACTTTATCCGTATTCTACCTGGAGATAAGGTTACTATCGAGTTATCTCCTTATGATTTAACTCGCGGTCGTATCACATACCGTTTTAAATAATCTTTTGCGCTCCGGACTACTAAGGAGGTTAGGTTGAGATGAAAGTAAGACCATCTGTAAAACCGATCTGCGAAAAATGTAAAGTAATTCGCCGACGCGGTAAAGTAATGGTAATTTGTGAAAATCCTAAACACAAACAAAAACAAGGTTAATTCTAAAGGAGGTGCACAACGTACATGGCACGTATTGCTGGTGTTGACATTCCTCGCGACAAACGCGTGGTAATTTCATTAACTTACATTTACGGTATTGGTAAAACTACAGCTCAGAAAGTATTAGCTGACGCAGGTATTTCAGAAGATACACGCGTACGCGACTTAACTGAAGATGAGTTAAACAAAATCCGTGAACAATTAGACTCATACAAACTTGAAGGTGACTTACGTCGCGAAACTTCACTAAATATTAAACGTCTGATGGAAATCGGTTCATTCCGTGGTATCCGTCACCGTCGTGGTTTACCTGTTCGTGGTCAAAATACGAAGAACAATGCGCGTACGCGTAAAGGTCCTCGTAAAACAGTAGCGAACAAGAAAAAATAATCAGTAAAGGAGGTTCCTTCTTAACATGGCTCGTAAACAACAAACTCGTAAACGTCGTGTGAAAAAGAATATCGAATCTGGTATTGCACACATTCGTTCTACATTCAACAATACAATCGTAACGATTACAGATATGCAAGGTAACGCTGTATCTTGGTCAAGTGCTGGTTCTCTTGGTTTCCGTGGTTCACGTAAATCTACACCATTCGCTGCTCAAATGGCTGCAGAAACTGCTGCTAAAGCATCCCTTGAACATGGTCTAAAAACGTTGGAAGTAACTGTTAAAGGTCCTGGTGCAGGTCGTGAAGCTGCAATTCGTGCACTTCAAGCTGCTGGTTTAGATGTAACTGCTATTAAAGACGTTACTCCAGTTCCTCATAATGGTTGCCGTCCGCCAAAACGTCGTCGCGTGTAATGGGTGCGTCTCATATTGTATGAGAACATCATTTTTTGTACAGACTGTCTTGTGCAGATAATAAACGATACGTCAATGACGATCGAATCTATGATGGAAAGAACCTATACAATCGATGTTTTGAAGGAGGGTAAATAAAATGATCGAAATTGAAAAACCAAAGATTGAAACGGTGGAGATCAGCGAAGATTCCAAATATGGAAAGTTTGTTGTAGAACCGCTTGAACGCGGATATGGAAACACTTTGGGTAATTCTTTACGTCGTATCCTTCTGTCTTCATTACCAGGAGCTGCTGTCACTTCTATTCAAATTGACGGTGTTCTTCACGAATTCTCAACTGTAGAAGGCGTTGTAGAAGATGTAGCTTCAATTATTTTGAATGTGAAAAAACTAGCTCTTAAAATCTACTCTGACGAAGAAAAAGTTATTGAGATTGATGTAAAAGGCGATGGTACAGTTACAGCTGCTGACATTACACATGACAGTGATGTAGAAATTTTAAACCCGGATCTATATATTGCAACAATCGCTAAAAACGGTCATTTACGTATGCGTATGTACGCACAACGCGGCCGTGGTTACACTCCTGCTGATCAAAACAAACGTGAGGATCTTCCTATCGGCGTGATCCCGATCGACTCTATTTACACTCCAGTATCACGCGTCAATTTCCAAGTGGAAAATACTCGTGTAGGTCAGTCTTCTGACTACGATAAACTTTCTCTTGATGTGTGGACAGATGGTAGCATCGGTCCGAAAGAGGCGATTTCGCTCGGAGCAAAAATTTTAACCGAGCATCTAAACATCTTCGTAGGCATGACAGACGAGGCACAAACAGCTGAAATCATGGTCGAAAAAGAAGAAGATCAAAAAGAAAAAGTTTTAGAGATGACTATCGAAGAACTTGATCTTTCTGTTCGTTCTTACAACTGCTTAAAACGCGCTGGTATTAACACAGTACTAGAACTTGCAAATAAGTCAGAAGACGATATGATGAAAGTTCGTAACCTTGGACGTAAGTCACTTGAAGAAGTAAAAGCGAAGTTAGAAGAGCTTGGTTTAGGGTTACGCAAAGAAGACTAAGCGATTTAAACAAAACTTACAAGATCAGATATTTTTTATAAAGGAGGGAAACATCCATGGGTTACAGAAAACTTGGTCGTACAAGTTCTCAACGTAAAGCGATGTTACGTGACTTAGCTACTGATTTAATCATCAACGAGCGTATCGAAACTACTGAGGCTCGCGCTAAAGAAGTACGTAAAGCTGTTGAAAAAATGATTACTTTAGGTAAACGCGGTGATTTACATGCACGCCGTCAAGCTGCTGCATTCATCCGTCGTGAACTAGTAACAACTACTGATGCAGAAGGTAACGAAACAACTTCATTTGCACTTCAAAAGTTATTTGATGATGTTGCACCACGTTATGCAGAGCGTCAAGGTGGTTACACTCGTATTCTTAAAGTAGGTCCTCGTCGTGGTGACGGTGCACCTGTTGTAGTGATTGAATTAGTTTAATCATAAGAGAACAAGTGGTGGAAGAGGGTGGAATCACCACCCTCTTTATTTATAAACGATTTATACGACAAATAATTAAGCTGAGCGTTATGATGAGCGGACACTGTTGTGTGGCGTCTCGTTTAGCTCTCCGCACCTCATTCAAACGGAACAAGGGCTTGAGCACCCGTGTTTCTTGAAAATGTAACGACTAGCGCATTTCTATCGAATGAGGTGCGCGCTTTTTTATTTTTTAGGGAAGTATGATAGCGCCAACTTAGTGGTGCTTTTTTTTATAGTTTCGTTTTTAGAATGGCAGTCACCTGAATGTTTGGGGTGCTGTACTCCAATATTTGATATATTTTATAAATTACATTTAGTTCTATTTGTTCTAAATAAAATAAACGAGAAGTGATTTTAGCACTTTTCTTTTATCGACATAATGATTGTAGTAGAATTCATACATAAAAAAGTGTAAGTTAGTTAGTAGAGCTGAGCATGTAGAGAGGGGTTTCTGAAATGCCAGAAATTTTATCATTAAATAATGTGACATTTTCATATACACCAGAAGAGAAAGAAAGTCGTAATGCTGTTGAAAATGTAAGCTTTGCGGTTCAAGAAGGGGAATGGATTGCCATTGTTGGCCATAATGGTTCTGGTAAATCCACCATTGCAAAGCTTATGAATGGTTTGCTATACCCACAGCAGGGCGATGTACGTATATTACGTGAACCATTAAGTGAAGATAACCTATGGGAAAGCCGTTCACAGATAGGTATGGTTTTCCAAAATCCAGATAATCAATTCGTTGGAGCGACAGTGCAGGATGATGTTGCTTTTGCTCTTGAAAATAATGGTGTACCGTTCGAAGAGATGGTAGAACGTGTACATGCAGCACTCGAACAAGTTAAAATGAACAACTTTTTAGATCATGAGCCACACCATTTATCAGGTGGTCAAAAGCAGCGTGTTGCCATTGCAGGTGCACTTGCGATGAAACCCAAGCTTCTTATACTAGATGAAGCTACTTCTATGCTAGATCCTCAGGGGCGTGCTGAGGTATTACAAACAGTTCAAACTTTACGTGCTGAAACAGGGTTAACTGTAATATCAATTACGCATGATTTAGAGGAAGCCATGCTTGCAGATTGTGTTCTCTTTATGAATGATGGAAAGAAATTTGCTGAGGGTACACCTGCTGAAATTTTTGCATTTGGGGACAAGCTAGTTGAGTTTGGACTAGACTTACCATTTGCCATGAAGTTATCAAAGCTGTTGCAAAAGGAAGGTGTTCCGTTAATGGGACAACATATGACAGAAGAAGAGTTGGTGAATGATTTATGGACATCAAACTTCAACAAGTAAGCTATGCCTATTCACAGGGTACACCTTTTGAGAAACGTGCATTATTCGATGTAGATTTTGAAATTCCTTCACATACGTATCAAGCAATTATCGGACATACGGGTTCCGGTAAATCGACAATTCTTCAGCATTTTAATGCACTTCTAAGACCAACCTCTGGGGAAGTACATATTGGAGATCGCATTGTTGTAGCTGGAAAAAAGGCGAAGGATTTAAAGGCTGTACGACAAAAGGTTGGTATTGTGTTTCAATTCCCCGAGCATCAGCTATTTGAAGAAACTGTATTAAAGGATATTATGTTTGGGCCTATGAACTTTGGTGTTTCTGAGCAAGAGGCAGAAGCACGAGCAAAAGAACTTATAGGCTTAGTAGGCTTACCAGAGAACGTACTTGAGAAATCACCTTTTGATTTATCGGGTGGACAAATGCGCAGGGTAGCAATTGCTGGCGTTTTAGCGATGGAACCTGAAGTTATTGTTTTAGATGAACCAACTGCAGGGCTTGATCCACGCGGTCAGAAAGAGATTATGGATATGTTTTATAAGCTGCACAAGGAACGTGGCCTAACGACGATTCTTGTAACGCACAGTATGGAGGACGCAGCTCGTTATGCAGACAATATTGTCATTATGCATGAAGGGAAAAATGTACTAAGTGGCACACCACAAGAAATTTTCAAAGATGTAGAGACATTAAAAAATTTCCGCTTAGAACCACCTCGTATCGTCCGCTTTCAACAAAAAATCGAAACAATGATAAACAAATCCTTCTCAAAAATATGCTTAACGGAAGAAGAGCTAGCAACTGAAATTGCTCGGGTACTAAGAGAGGAGCGTGGACAGTCATGATGGAGAAAATGATATTTGGTCGCTTCCTTCCTGGAAATTCTCCAGTCCATAAGCTCGATCCACGATCAAAGCTTATATTTGTGTTTGCATTCATTATTATTGTTTTTTTAGCAAACAACACAGTGACATATGCTTTGCTATTAGCTTTTACTTTACTCGTTGTTCTAATATCAAATATTCGTCTGTATTTTTTAATTAATGGTCTAAAGCCGGTGATTTTTTTAATGGCATTTACCTTCTTAATTCATATATTTATGACGAAAGAAGGTGCCATAGTATTTGAGTGGAAGTTTATTACCATTTATGAAGAAGGTATCCGACAAGGGATATTTATTTCGATACGGTTTTTAGTTCTAGTGTTTATGACATCTATCTTAACGCTTACAACATCACCGATTTCAATTACGGATGGCATTGAAGTACTGCTAAATCCATTAAAAGCGGTGAAAGTGCCAGTACATGAGTTAGCTTTGATGATGTCTATTTCATTACGCTTTATTCCAACGTTAATGGATGAAACAGATAAAATTATGAAAGCACAAATGGCACGTGGTTCGGATTTATCTTCTGGACCAATAAAGGATCGTATTAAAGCGGTTGTGCCATTACTGGTGCCTCTCTTTGTAAGTGCTTTTAAACGAGCCGAGGATTTAGCAACAGCTATGGAAGTAAGAGGCTACCGTGGAGGCGAAGGGCGTACGAGATATCGCAAGTTAAAATGGGATATGAGTGATACATTTTCACTTGTGTTATTAGTAGCAATGGCCATTTTACTATTCTTCTATAGAAGTTAAAAGGAGTAAGCTTTATGCGACGATTAAAAGCAATTATAAGTTATGATGGGACGCAATTTTCTGGGTATCAAGTACAACCTGGAGAGCGCACAGTACAGGCTGAGATTGAGCGTGTTCTAGCCATTATGCATAAAGGGGAAAAGATAAAGGTAACAGCTAGTGGACGTACAGATGCAAGGGTACATGCAACTGGCCAAACATTGCATTTTGATTCACCACTCGCGATTCCAGTAGATAAATACATGAAGGCATTAAATGTTCAACTGCCAAGAGATATACGGGTAATGTCGATTGAAGAAGTAGCTGTTAATTTTCATGCGCGCTACAGTGTATCAGGAAAGCGGTACCGATATATATGGTCGTGTGAGTCTGTACAGAGTCCATTCCGCAGACAATACACTGTTGAGACAAATGGTGTTAAACCAAATGTTGAGGCAATGCAGGAGGCAGCAAAGGCTATTATCGGTACACATGACTTTTCTTGCTTTTGTGCAGCCAATACAAGTGTCAAAGATAAGGTGCGCACAGTAACTACACTGCAATTTGAATGGTGTGGTGAAGAGCTTCATATGGTGATTGAAGGAAATGGCTTCTTATATAATATGGTACGTATTATTGCAGGCACTTTGTGGGAAGTTGGTATAGGACGTCGCGACATTGAGAACGTGGAGTTAGTCGTTAAATCTATGAATCGTGATAAGGCGGGCAAAACTGCACCCCCACAAGGTCTGTATCTTGAGAAAGTCTTCTATTAAAGAATCACCACCAAAAGTTAAGATGCCATTTTAGAACGGATGCCATGCATATAAGTTGATTGGAGTGGAGGCTGGGCGACTCCTTGGGGATCAGCGAATAGAGGAACGAAGGCTAAAACCATCAGGTCCTGTGATAACGCCTTCGTGACCAACGTCGTGCTGTCGCTTCGTTGCACTACGCTTTCGCACAGAATGAACCCTTTTTGCTGTCGCTACGTTAGCACTTCGCTTTCGCGCAAAAAACACCTGTTGCCCCAAGCGGCTCATCGGACGCCCCCAGGAAGCTCTGTGCGAAAGCAAAGCGACAGCTATAAAGCGCCCAGCCGGAACGGAAATCAACCCCACGTTATGGTGACGAATCATTAAGAAGAACAAATAGCAAATGTTATAGAATTCTTGAAGCGAAATATCATTGTATTTTTATAAAATAAAGGCTCACAACTGCCCTAATTTTAACAATCAATGAATCTGAACAACTTCTCCAGGTGTTTATTGAAATTGCTTGACTTTAAAAGTCATTCATTATATGATAACAGATGGTATTTTCATTACCACCACAAATAAGCCCCGAAAACTTATAGTGTAGTTTAATGAAAAATAACGGTAATCGAATCGATTAGGAGGATATATACATGCGTACAACATTCATGGCTAAAGGTCACGAAGTAGACCGTAAATGGCTAGTAGTTGATGCAGAAGGCCAAACTCTTGGACGTTTAGCTTCTGAAGTAGCTGCTATCTTACGTGGTAAACATAAACCAACATTCACACCAAACGTTGACACAGGTGATCACGTAATCATCATCAACGCTGACAAAATCCATTTAACTGGTAACAAATTAGAGGGTAAACTTTACCGTCACCATACTCAATTTGCGGGTGGTTTAAAAACTCGTACTGCTGGTGAAATGTTAGATAAGTACCCAACAAGAATGATCGAATTAGCAATTAAAGGGATGCTTCCTAAAAACTCTTTAGGTCGCAAAATGTTCACTAAACTTAACGTTTACACTGGAACAGAGCATCCACATGCTGCACAAAAACCAGAAGCTTACGAGCTTCGCGGATAATATAAATTAAGAGGAGGATATTACTTTGGCACAAGTTCAATACATCGGCACTGGTCGCCGTAAAAGCTCTGTAGCTCGCGTACGTTTAGTACCAGGTACAGGTAAAATTGTTATCAATAAACGTGAAATCGAAGAATACGTACCATTCGCTGCTTTACGTGAAGTAATTAAACAACCATTAGTAGCTACTGAAACTACAGGAAGCTATGATATCCACGTAAACGTTAACGGTGGTGGATACACTGGTCAAGCTGGTGCTGTACGTCACGGTATCGCTCGTGCTCTACTTCAAGTAGACCCAGATTTCCGTGCTGCATTAAAATCTGCTGGATTACTTACTCGTGATTCACGCATGAAAGAACGTAAAAAACCAGGTCTACGCGGCGCTCGTCGTGCACCTCAGTTCTCAAAACGTTAATATCGTTTTTATATCAACGTTTTCAAACCCTTTCTCGAATTTTCGAGAAAGGGTTTTTTGTGTAAAAAATGCAACGCTTTGTTTCTGTACTTTTATATTAATAGCAATTGCGATGTGTATTTTATATAGAAATGGCTGATACTATTTTCAAGTTGGTTATTCTGAAAATGGAGGTCAATATATGAAAAGGCTATTAATATTATCACTTGCAGCAGTTGCACTTCTTGGTGCATGTGGTAATAAAACTGATGTAAAAAAAACTGAGGAAGTAAAAACAGGAAATACTGCAGAACAAAGACAGGCAGAAATAACAGACGGTCATGCGAATGCCAAAATTCTTAGTAGTACAGACTGGGAAGCCACAAAAGTTTATGACAAAAATAATAAAGATTTAACAGCAGAAAATTCAAATTTACTTGGCCTTGCGAAATATGACGCTGATTCCGCACGCTATGAATTCTTCGATCCAAAAACAGCTGGAAGCCTTGACGATAAAGGGGTTTTCTTTTTTACGAATGATGGAAAGCATAGAATATTGATCTCAGAAACGAAAAATTACCAAGAAATTGTGGATATTACTAAGGTAACAAATAAAATGTTTACTTATAAACGCATGGGGAAAGATGCAAATGGTAGCGATGTAGAGGTATTCGTTGAGCATGTCCCTTATACGGAAAAACACCTAACGTTTACTGCACCAGATAAACCATTAAATGAATCTACAGGCCCTATCGTTAAGGACGTAGATGGAGATAAAATTTTAGCTGGATCGCTTTGGCAAGGAACAGTTGTATTAGATGTAAACAAGAATGACGTAACACAATATAATACGAATTTTATTAGCATTGCGAAATATGATGCTAATACGAATAAATATGAATTTTTCAATACTGATACAGGTAAAAGTCGCGGTGACTATGGATACTTTAATGTGATTGATGGAAATAAATTAAGAGCTCATGTTTCAATTGGCGACAATAAATATGGGGCTGTGCTCGAAATTACTGAGCTAAATAATAAGAAATTCACATACAAAAGAACCGGTAAAGATAAAGACGGTAAGGATATAACAGTATTTGTTGAGCATGAACCTTATACAGGTAAGTTTAAACCAGAATTTACACAAAAATAAAAAATTAACGGCATTAGTCCTTGTACTATTAATGGATTAATGCCGTTAAGCATTACTAAAAAAGTATCTTCCACTACAAGTTAAACTCTCAATTTTAATACTTGAGAGTTTTTTTTACTTTCTGGAATAGTTCAATCACTAACTTCGTACACTATATGTAAAAGGGTGGTGGATATGGGTGAAGCGCTGGCTTGCACTAGGAGTAATTATGCTAATGAGTATAGTGGTCGTGGCATATGAAACGAATGCTTCGAACCGTAACTTCTTCTTACCGAACCCACTTGGTGGCATAAAAATTGTCATTGATGCGGGACACGGTGGTCAGGATGGAGGTGCTTCAAAGGGCGAAGTAATTGAAAAGGAAATTACACTTGCAATTGCTCAGCATGTGGAGAAGCAATTAAAGAAGAAAGGCGCAACAGTCGTAATGACACGAACAAAAGATGGAGATGTTATCGACGAACACGCGTCATCAGAAAAGTATGGAACATTGAGAGAACGAAAGAAGCAGGACATTTTTTTAAGAAAAGATATAGTAGAAAAAGAAAAACCGGATCTTTTTATTACAATTCATGCAAATGCCATTCCTGAAACAAAGTGGCGTGGTGCACAGGTCTTTTATCATAAAGAAGGACATGCTGAAAGTGAATTCTTAGCAAAGAGCATTCAAGATTCCATTCGCACTAATTTGAAAAATACAGACCGAGAAGCAATGTCTATACAACAAATATATTTACTGAAAAAAGCTGAGGTGCCTGCTGCACTAGTAGAAACAGGATTTATAAGTAATGATGAGGAACGTGCGCTATTGACTGATAAGAAATACCAAGAAAAAATGGGAGATGCAATTGTTGAAGGTATAGAAGAGTATCTATTAGCTAAAATTGAATAGAGCAACAAAACAACGTAAATCAAATCATTATGATATACTAACATTGAGATAATATAAGGGGAGTGTTCGTCGTGATAACTGAACAACAAGTACGAGAAATACTAGGACAACTACAAGATCCATTTTTACATAAATCATTTGCAGAAACAGACGCTATTACAAACGTAACGATAAAAGAAGAGAAGAATCATGTCAGTGTAAAAATTGCGATTGCTAAAACAAATACACCTGAACAATTACAGCTACAAATGAAAATTGTTGAAGTTTTGAAAGAAGCGGGTGCAAATACAGTTGGTATTCGTTTCGAAGAGCTGTCAGCAGAAAAACTACAGAGCTTCCGTGGCGTAGCAACTGAGGCTGAGGCACAAGATATTTTATCTCCACTTAGCACAGTACAAGTTATTTCAATTGCCTCTGGTAAAGGCGGTGTAGGGAAATCTACAGTATCAGTTAACTTAGCAGTTGCATTAGCACGTCTAGGTAAAAAGGTTGGCTTAATTGATGCTGATATTTATGGATTCAGTGTGCCTGATATGATGGGTGTTACAGATATGCCTAAAGTGGTAGACAATCGAATTTTCCCTGTTGATCGTTTAGGTGTGAAAATGATTTCAATGGGCTTCTTTGTTGAAAATAACGCACCGATTGTATGGCGTGGGCCAATGTTAGGTAAAGTGTTAGATCAGTTCTTCCGTGATGTAGAATGGGGGGAGCTAGACTATCTACTATTGGATTTACCACCAGGTACAGGTGACGTTGCATTAGATATTCACCAAATGCTTCCTTCGTCAAAAGAAATTGTTGTAACAACACCACATCCAACGGCAGCGTTCGTTGCAGCTCGTGCGGGTGCAATGGCGTTACAAACTGATCATGAAATTTTAGGCGTTATTGAAAACATGGCATGGTATGAATCGAAATCGGGTGACCGTGAATTCGTATTCGGTCAAGGTGGAGGTCCAAAGTTAGCAGAAGAGCTACGTACAGAGCTACTTGGACAAATTCCTCTTGGTCAACCTGACTGGTCAGAAGAAGATTTTGCACCTTCTGTTTATGCTGAAAAACATACAACTGGACAAATCTATTTAGACATCGCGACGAACATCATCAATAAATTAAATAAATAATGAAAACGGATTTCCTCAAACAATGGAGGAAATCCGTTTTTACATATATATATAGGGTTATTGTGTGCTCGATTGCTCCGAGTCTGAGCCTCCGCCACCAGAACCACCACCGCCAGCTTCCTTTTTCCCACCGCCAGCTTCTTTTGTCTCACCACCAGCTTTACCTGCCTCACCACCGCTCTTCCTAATAAGTTCCTGCCACTTTGTTTGCATAAGCGGACTTTCAATTGTTTCCTTGACGACTTCCTCCATTTGTTTTCGCATATTGGAGGATTTTAGAATATTCTCTAACTGCTTTTGCATATCTGGCTGGCCAAAGAAAGCCTCCATATCTTTTTGGAAAGAGGGGTCCTTTATTAATTCCTTCATAATATCCTGTTGTTGCTTCTGCATACTTTTAGCTACGGTTTCCTTAAATTTTGGATCTTCGAATGTTTTCTTCCAAAAGTCTTCTGCTTCTTTGGAAAGCAAGGTAGATTCGGTAGCTTTCTTCACTTCATCATGCTCCAAAACCAATAATTCACGGAAACTTGGTTCCTCTAAAAGCTTCCGCAACGCCTTTTTACCATCCTCGGTTTGTAAAGAGTCGATCATTATTTTTTTTATTTCTTCATAGGACATGGTAGAGGCTTTCTCTTGTGAACAGGCAGAAAGAAACAGCATTAGAATTAGTAGTAAGAAGAATTTTCGCATCAATAATCAGTCCTTTCTATAAATAGACTCTTTCAATTATTGTTCACATTTATGAGGACTTTATGTATTGGTTAGGATGAGAAATAGCTTTTTTAACAATGCATTGTTAAAATAAATACAGATATACATAAGAAATTGGGGGACTTTTAGTTGTGACGATACGAAATTGGGCAAAGTTTTTCTTCTTTGCAATGCTCGTTGGTGGCGCAGTCAACGGAATTTGCAGTTTATTTATTCGATGGGACTTCTTCCAACCATATATAACGAACGGTCACTGGGGTGAATTTTTGGCCGGGCTTTTATGGATGGTTTTCTTAGGATTTACAATGAGTGTTATTGCACAGGCAGGCTTTTTTGCTTATTTAACACTCCATCAAGTGGGAGTTAATATTTTTAGAACACTTACATTATGGAATTGGGTACAGCTATTATTGATTGCTTTTACTATTTTTGATATTATCTTCTTCCGCTTTATACCAGGTGTAAAAGATGGGCAAAGCTGGTTATTCTATGTTGGTTTGTTAATTGTATTATTAATAGGTGCTGTAGTAACAGCGATTCAAAAAGTGAAATTAACAGGAAAGAAACATGTTTTCATTTCGGCATTATTTTTTATGATTGTCGTTACGACACTGGAATGGACAATTGCATTAATGGGTCGCGATGAAAATATTAACGAGTATGTTGCACTTTTACTATTCCCACTACTCGCTGTAAATGCATATCAATTATTAGTATTACCAAAATATAATGCAAAATCCGAAGAAGATCGTCAAAAATTAGAAGCACGCCGTAAAGCACGTCGTGAACAAGCTAAAAACGCATAATTAAAGTAATTAAAGAAGTTGCCTCTATTATCTGGAGGCAACTTCTTTGTTATGGTGATTTTTTAGTTTGAACTTTATAGCCGAATATATTTTCCTCAATCGATATAAATTTATTTTGTTGTAGAAATGTATTTAGCTCTTTAAACGAGATGTTACTATTTTGGTGTAAAGACATAAAAACAAAATCTCCCTTTTGTAATTTAGGTGTCTTTTCACCTTTCCAAATTAGAGAGGGAGAAAGTATATTCATCTGCTGTTGAAATAAGTTTTTTTGTAAATCCTGCGAATACTGGTGATTTCGTGTTGCAAACCAAAGTGGTGTTTCTTGAAAATGCTTTTCATAAATATTAATATCTTTTTGAACGACGGCAAGATCAATTGGCTTTTCCACTGAATCCTCTGGCCCTAATAATCCTGTAGGTAGTTTTCGTTCTTGAATGACTTTTAGGTGCTCTGGTGAACGTTCAATCCAAGCAGCATCTAACAATAGAAGCGGATAAGGTTCTTTTACAGTTTTAAGCCAGTCCAACAGGGTTTCATCAGAGAAAGAAATTTCGACAATAAGTGATGTACCATAATGACCTTTTGTCACAACTGCTGGAGTATCAGCAATGTTAAATACAGAAATCATAGTAGAATTTATCGGCTTTATAAAGACAAACAGCATTACTATGAAAAGCAGTGAAATCAACGTTTTACGAACCATCATAACAACCTCGTTTCTATTTTTTAAACGAAAAAATAAAGTCCTTTAAAAAAACTTATGATTTAGTGTTGACTTTCATGAACAATCGATGTTATTATGTATAAGTCGCCAAGAGGTGACACAGTAAATGAAAAAATGAACCTTGAAAACTGAACAAGCAAAACGTAATCAATAAAGTTTTTAGTAGCTAACCATGAGTTAGTGAACGAAACAAAATTTTGGACATCAAACATGATGCCAGCAAAACAATTTGAGCTAATCAAATTTCTTTTATGGAGAGTTTGATCCTGGCTCAGGACGAACGCTGGCGGCGTGCCTAATACATGCAAGTCGAGCGAACAGAGAAGGAGCTTGCTCCTTCGACGTTAGCGGCGGACGGGTGAGTAACACGTGGGCAACCTACCTTATAGTTTGGGATAACTCCGGGAAACCGGGGCTAATACCGAATAATCTATTTTACTTCATGGTGAAATACTGAAAGACGGTTTCGGCTGTCGCTATAAGATGGGCCCGCGGCGCATTAGCTAGTTGGTGAGGTAACGGCTCACCAAGGCGACGATGCGTAGCCGACCTGAGAGGGTGATCGGCCACACTGGGACTGAGACACGGCCCAGACTCCTACGGGAGGCAGCAGTAGGGAATCTTCCACAATGGGCGAAAGCCTGATGGAGCAACGCCGCGTGAGTGAAGAAGGTTTTCGGATCGTAAAACTCTGTTGTAAGGGAAGAACAAGTACAGTAGTAACTGGCTGTACCTTGACGGTACCTTATTAGAAAGCCACGGCTAACTACGTGCCAGCAGCCGCGGTAATACGTAGGTGGCAAGCGTTGTCCGGAATTATTGGGCGTAAAGCGCGCGCAGGCGGTCCTTTAAGTCTGATGTGAAAGCCCACGGCTCAACCGTGGAGGGTCATTGGAAACTGGGGGACTTGAGTGCAGAAGAGGAAAGTGGAATTCCAAGTGTAGCGGTGAAATGCGTAGAGATTTGGAGGAACACCAGTGGCGAAGGCGACTTTCTGGTCTGTAACTGACGCTGAGGCGCGAAAGCGTGGGGAGCAAACAGGATTAGATACCCTGGTAGTCCACGCCGTAAACGATGAGTGCTAAGTGTTAGGGGGTTTCCGCCCCTTAGTGCTGCAGCTAACGCATTAAGCACTCCGCCTGGGGAGTACGGTCGCAAGACTGAAACTCAAAGGAATTGACGGGGGCCCGCACAAGCGGTGGAGCATGTGGTTTAATTCGAAGCAACGCGAAGAACCTTACCAGGTCTTGACATCCCGTTGACCACTGTAGAGATATGGTTTTCCCTTCGGGGACAACGGTGACAGGTGGTGCATGGTTGTCGTCAGCTCGTGTCGTGAGATGTTGGGTTAAGTCCCGCAACGAGCGCAACCCTTGATCTTAGTTGCCATCATTTAGTTGGGCACTCTAAGGTGACTGCCGGTGACAAACCGGAGGAAGGTGGGGATGACGTCAAATCATCATGCCCCTTATGACCTGGGCTACACACGTGCTACAATGGACGATACAAACGGTTGCCAACTCGCGAGAGGGAGCTAATCCGATAAAGTCGTTCTCAGTTCGGATTGTAGGCTGCAACTCGCCTACATGAAGCCGGAATCGCTAGTAATCGCGGATCAGCATGCCGCGGTGAATACGTTCCCGGGCCTTGTACACACCGCCCGTCACACCACGAGAGTTTGTAACACCCGAAGTCGGTGGGGTAACCTTTTGGAGCCAGCCGCCGAAGGTGGGATAGATGATTGGGGTGAAGTCGTAACAAGGTAGCCGTATCGGAAGGTGCGGCTGGATCACCTCCTTTCTAAGGATATTTTCGGAATACAAACCTAGGGTTTGTAAGATTACGTTTTGCGTTCAGTTTTGAAGGTTCATCATAGAATGAAATACTTCAAAACTTGTTCTTTGAAAACTGGATAAAACGACATTGAAATTGTAACAAACACATTTATTTTTTAAGTTTTTTTATAGGCTTAATAACTTGGTTAAGTTATTAAGGGCGCACGGCGAATGCCTTGGCACTAGGAGCCGATGAAGGACGGCACTAACACCGATATGCTTCGGGGAGCTGTAAGTGAGCTTTGATCCGGAGATTTCCGAATGGGGGAACCCACTACGTTTAATCGCGTAGTATCTTGACGTGAATACATAGCGTCTTGATGGCAGACCCAGGGAACTGAAACATCTAAGTACCTGGAGGAAGAGAAAGAAAAATCGATTCCCTGAGTAGCGGCGAGCGAAACGGGAAGAGCCCAAACCAAGAGGCTTGCCTCTTGGGGTTGTAGGACACTCTATACGGAGTTACAAAAGAGCGAGTTAGATGAAGCGACTTGGAAAGGTCCGCCAGAGCAGGTAAAAGCCCTGTAGTCGAAAGTTCGTTCTCTCCTGAGTGGATCCTGAGTACGGCGGAACACGTGAAATTCCGTCGGAATCCGGGAGGACCATCTCCCAAGGCTAAATACTACCTAGTGACCGATAGTGAACCAGTACCGTGAGGGAAAGGTGAAAAGCACCCCGGAAGGGGAGTGAAATAGATCCTGAAACCGTGTGCCTACAAGTAGTTAGAGCCCGTTAATGGGTGATAGCGTGCCTTTTGTAGAATGAACCGGCGAGTTACGATTACGTGCGAGGTTAAGCTTTAGAAGGCGGAGCCGCAGCGAAAGCGAGTCTGAATAGGGCGAATTAGTACGTGGTCGTAGACCCGAAACCAGGTGATCTACCCATGTCCAGGGTGAAGGTGAGGTAACACTTACTGGAGGCCCGAACCCACGCACGTTGAAAAGTGCGGGGATGAGGTGTGGGTAGCGGAGAAATTCCAATCGAACTTGGAGATAGCTGGTTCTCTCCGAAATAGCTTTAGGGCTAGCCTCGTGATGAGAATACTGGAGGTAGAGCACTGTTTGGACTAGGGGGCCATCCCGGTTTACCGAATTCAGACAAACTCCGAATGCCAGATATTTATACACGGGAGTCAGACTGCGAGTGATAAGATCCGTAGTCAAAAGGGAAACAGCCCAGACCACCAGCTAAGGTCCCAAAGTAATCGTTAAGTGGAAAAGGATGTGGCGTTGCACAGACAACCAGGATGTTGGCTTAGAAGCAGCCATCATTTAAAGAGTGCGTAATAGCTCACTGGTCGAGTGACGCTGCGCCGAAAATGTATCGGGGCTAAACGATTCACCGAAGCTGTGGATTGACATCTACGATGTCAGTGGTAGGAGAGCGTTCTAAGTGCGTTGAAGTCAGACCGGAAGGACTGGTGGAGCGCTTAGAAGTGAGAATGCCGGTATGAGTAGCGAAAGACGGGTGAGAATCCCGTCCACCGTATGACTAAGGTTTCCTGAGGAAGGCTCGTCCGCTCAGGGTTAGTCGGGACCTAAGCCGAGGCCGATAGGCGTAGGCGATGGACAACAGGTTGATATTCCTGTACCACCTCCTCACCGTTTGAGAAATGGGGGGACGCAGTAGGATAGGGTAAGCGCGCTGTTGGATATGCGCGTCCAAGCAGTAAGGCGTGTGTGTAGGCAAATCCGCACACTATAACGTTGAGCTGTGATGGCGAGTCCGTATGGACGAAGTTCCTGATTTCACACTGCCAAGAAAAGCCTCTATCGAGGTGAGAGGTGCCCGTACCGCAAACCGACACAGGTAGTCGAGGAGAGAATCCTAAGGTGTGCGAGAGAACTCTCGTTAAGGAACTCGGCAAAATGACCCCGTAACTTCGGGAGAAGGGGTGCTCTTGAGCGTGCAAGCGCATGAGAGCCGCAGTGAATAGGCCCAGGCGACTGTTTAGCAAAAACACAGGTCTCTGCAAAACCGTAAGGTGACGTATAGGGGCTGACGCCTGCCCGGTGCTGGAAGGTTAAGAGGAGTGGTTAGCGCAAGCGAAGCTGCGAATTGAAGCCCCAGTAAACGGCGGCCGTAACTATAACGGTCCTAAGGTAGCGAAATTCCTTGTCGGGTAAGTTCCGACCCGCACGAAAGGCGTAACGATCTGGGCACTGTCTCAACGAGAGACTCGGTGAAATTATAGTACCTGTGAAGATGCAGGTTACCCGCGACAGGACGGAAAGACCCCGTGGAGCTTTACTGTAGCCTGATATTGAATTTTGGTACAACTTGTACAGGATAGGTAGGAGCCAGAGATCTCGGAGCGCCAGCTTCGAAGGAGGCGTCGGTGGGATACTACCCTGGTTGTATTGAAATTCTAACCCATGCCCCTTAGCGGGGCAGGAGACAGTGTCAGGCGGACAGTTTGACTGGGGCGGTCGCCTCCTAAAAGGTAACGGAGGCGCCCAAAGGTTCCCTCAGAATGGTTGGAAATCATTCGTAGAGTGTAAAGGCATAAGGGAGCTTGACTGCGAGACCTACAAGTCGAGCAGGGTCGAAAGACGGGCTTAGTGATCCGGTGGTTCCGCATGGAAGGGCCATCGCTCAACGGATAAAAGCTACCCCGGGGATAACAGGCTTATCTCCCCCAAGAGTCCACATCGACGGGGAGGTTTGGCACCTCGATGTCGGCTCATCGCATCCTGGGGCTGTAGTCGGTCCCAAGGGTTGGGCTGTTCGCCCATTAAAGCGGTACGCGAGCTGGGTTCAGAACGTCGTGAGACAGTTCGGTCCCTATCCGTCGTGGGCGTAGGAAATTTGAGAGGAGCTGTCCTTAGTACGAGAGGACCGGGATGGACACACCGCTGGTGTACCAGTTGTCTTGCCAAAGGCATCGCTGGGTAGCTATGTGTGGACGGGATAAGTGCTGAAAGCATCTAAGCATGAAGCCCCCCTCAAGATGAGATTTCCCATTACGCAAGTAAGTAAGATCCCTCAAAGACGATGAGGTAGATAGGTTCGAGGTGGAAGTGTGGTGACACATGGAGCTGACGAATACTAATCGATCGAGGACTTAACCAAAACGTTTGAAACATTCAATGCACCGTTTATCCAGTTTTGAAAGAACAATTCTTTCAACTAAGGGTTTCAAGATACGATGTATATTGAAAGCCAACAATAGTCTAGTGATGATGGCAAAGAGGTCACACCCGTTCCCATACCGAACACGGAAGTTAAGCTCTTTAGCGCCGATGGTAGTTGGGGGCTTCCCCCTGTGAGAGTAGGACGTCGCTAGGCGCAAAAAGTCGCTGCTGATAAACTCAGTAGTGGCTTTTTTTATATTCCAAAAGAACATTAAATAATCGCAATATATATAAGAGACATTTCAGCCAAGTGATTGGTGAAATGTCTCTTTATTATTTTATACAGTTGCTGCTCGTAGCTCTATACGACGAATCTTACCAGAAGTTGTTTTTGGTAGCTCATCGATAAAAACAATACTACGAGGATATTTATAAGGGGCTGTTAATGCTTTAACATGCTCCTGTAGTTCTTTTGTTAACTCATCCTCATTACGATCTTTGTAGTTTTCTCGTAAGATGACAAATGCTTTAACAATATGTCCTCTAATTTCATCTGGTGCTGCGACTACAGCACACTCTTGTACAGCTTCATGTTTGTTTAAAGCATCCTCTACTTCAAATGGCCCAATTGTATAGCCTGATGAAATAATGATGTCATCTCCTCGACCTTCAAACCAGAAGTAACCATCTTCATCGCATTTGGCTTGATCTCCAGTAATATACCAATCTCCACGGAAGGCAGCTTGTGTACGTTCAGGCTCACGATAGTACTCCTTAAATAGAGCAGGAGATGACTTGTGTACTGCAATATCTCCAACTTCTCCAACCGGTGCCTCGTTGCCTTCATGATCTATAATACGGACAATATTGCCTGGGGTAGGAACACCCATAGAACCCGGACGTAACTCAGTATTTTCAAGTGTGCCTATTAATAAAGTATTTTCCGTTTGACCATAGCCATCGCGCACTTTTAGACCGAAGTTGTTCATAAATGTTTCGATGACTGGTCGATTTAATGGTTCACCAGCCGAAACAGCGCTTCGTAGAGAAGATAGATTATAGTCTTTTAAATTATCAGTCTTCGCCATGATTCGATATTCCGTTGGAGTACAGCATAACACATTGACCTTTTCATCATGGAGTAGTTGAAGGTATGTTTTTGCATCAAATCCTCCATGGTATACAAATGCAGTTGCGCCCAGCATTATAGTCGATAAAAATGGGCTCCAAATCCACTTTTGCCAGCCTGGAGCTGCTGTAGCCCAAACTAAGTCACCTTCACGTACACAAAGCCATTGAGAAGCAGCTGTTCTAATATGTGCATATCCCCATCCGTGTGAATGGACAACTCCTTTTGGTTTGCCAGTGGTGCCAGATGTATAAGAAAGAAATGCCATATCATCTCTTTTAGTAGCAGCTGCTGTAAATGTATCTGGCTGAGTACTTGCTAATTCATCTAAAGAAGTCCAATTACTTGTAGCAGTACCTATAACTAATTTATTATTTAAAGCCTCTACTGAAGAAGTAATTCGATCTACCTCACTTGTGAACGTTTCATAGGCAATTACTGCCCTTGCAGAAGAGTGCTCCATACGATATTCTAAATCATTTGCACGTAACATTTCTGAACATGAAATAGGAACAATTCCAGCCTTTAGACAGCCAAGAAAGACAAAATAAGCCTCAGGAAGACGTGGAATAATAACTAATACGCGATCTCCTTTTTGAAGCCCCTTCTTCGTAAAGGCATGCGCGTATTGATTCATTTTTTGAACAAGTTCAACATAGGAAATAGTTCGACGTTCCTGCTGAGTATTTAGCCATCGTATTGCTTGGAGATCGCTATCTTGAGAAAATTTCTCCAATTCTTCTGTAATATTATAGAATTCTGGTGCAATTAAATCGTTTGTTACCATGTGAACATTCCTCCCCCAAACAAATTTAATAGAAAATTCATAAAACTATTCTCATTTTAACAATTACAATAATATACAGCAAGAATATTCTGTACATAAAACAGAAATATTAGATTTAATAGAGAACTATTAGGCCTGTTGTTAATGCGCAGGAAGACTTCGACAAAAAATATAAAAATTTTCACAAAAAGTATTGCATAATTTATAATGCTTGCTATAATAATAAATGTACTTAAGAGGTTTTAAAAACCGAATTGAATAGTATTGTTCCGAAGTAGCTCAGTTGGTAGTAGCACCTGACTGTTAATCAGGTTGTCGCAGGTTCGAGTCCTGCCTTCGGAGCCATTTTTTGCCCGTTTTTAAAGATGATGTATACATAAAAATATTAAAAAAAGTATTGCATCGTACATTAAAAAATGTTATTATAATAATTGTCTTGTTTAAGACATTAAAAAATGGCCCCTTGGTCAAGTGGTTAAGACACCGCCCTTTCACGGCGGTAACACGGGTTCGAATCCCGTAGGGGTCACCATTTTTAAAGCGTTGTAGTAGTGCAAATGCTTAAAAATAAAATAAAAACTGTAAAGAAATAAACACCTGTTTTCTATGGAGGATTAGCTCAGCTGGGAGAGCATCTGCCTTACAAGCAGAGGGTCGGCGGTTCGAGCCCGTCATCCTCCACCATAATGTGTTATTTCGGAGGGGTAGCGAAGTGGCTAAACGCGGCGGACTGTAAATCCGCTCCTTAGGGTTCGGCGGTTCGAATCCGTCCCCCTCCACCAGTTTTTTTATTTATGATTGGGGTATAGCCAAGCGGTAAGGCAACGGATTTTGATTCCGTCATGCCTAGGTTCGAATCCTAGTACCCCAGCCATTTTTATTTTGAGCCATTAGCTCAGTTGGTAGAGCATCTGACTTTTAATCAGAGGGTCGAAGGTTCGAGTCCTTCATGGCTCACTTTTATAGAATAAAAAGTGTAACATTAACTACAGATACTAATCTCTTGCTAAAAACAGCAGGAGATTTTTTTATGCTCTTCTTAATTGTATAAATATTCATAAAATTGTAAGGTTGAGCCAAGCAGGATGTAGGCTTTACAATAGTCTTACAACTTAAAGGGGGTATGAAAAAATGAATAAACTAAATGTTTCTATTATTGGGGTTCCAACTGATTATGGGCAAACTCGCAGAGGGGTAGATATGGGGCCAAGTGCTATCCGTTACGCAGGTATTGTAGAGCGCTTGGAGGCAATAGGGCATGTAGTACATGATCAAGGGGATATACGTGTTAGTCAAAAACAAGATGGCACTATTGTTGATAAACAGCTACTTAATTTAGAGGAAGTTATCGATGTAAGTACGTCCTTAGCAAATAGTGTAAATGAAGCAATTGAACAAAAGAAGTTTCCACTTGTACTGGGTGGCGACCATAGCATTGCTATTGGCACTCTTGCAGGGCTTGGTGAGCATTACAAGAATTTAGGTGTTATTTGGTTTGATGCGCACGCTGACTTAAATACACCTGAAACGACACCGTCTGGTAATATACATGGTATGCCATTAGCTGTAAGTATTGGACTTGGTCATGAGCGGTTAGTGAAAATTCGTAATAATGTACCGAAAATTAAACCTGAAAACGTTATTATTATTGGAGCGCGTTCTGTAGATCCAGGAGAACGTGAATTAATTAGTCAGCAAGGAATCAAAGTGTATACAATGCACGAGGTAGATCGTCTTGGAATGACCCGTGTAATGGAAGATGCTCTAGCTTATTTAAGAGAGCGCGATGTAGATGGTTTGCATTTATCGCTTGATTTAGATGGGTTAGATCCACTTTATACTCCGGGAGTTGGGACACCTGTACCTGGTGGTATTACGTATCGAGAAAGCCATTTGGCGATGGAAATGCTTCAGGAATCAGGCATGCTAACATCCGCTGAATTCGTTGAGGTTAATCCGATTTTAGATGAAAAGAATAGAACAGCCGATGTTGCAGTAGCGTTAATGGGCTCCTTATTTGGTGAGACCCTAGTTTAAAGAAATTTAACAAAAAATTTCCTATTGTAACAATATATAAAAATCTTTTGTTATAATTAATAACAAAATGAAACTTTTCTTATCGATGTGCCGTATAGTATAAGACAGTTGTAAAGGTGGAGAAATAAACACAATGGATGCGTTAGTAAACAAGAAAATAAAACAAGTGCTTAAAGGCGATCAAAACGCATTTGCAGATATTGTGAGTCTCTATCAGCACAAACTGTACCAAGTATGCTATAGGATGTTAGGGAACAAGCAAGAATCTGAGGACATTGCACAAGAAGCATTTGTTCGTGCCTATATGAACTTGCATACTTTTGATCAGAAAAGAAAATTTGCGACGTGGCTTTATCGAATAGCGACAAACCTTTGTATAGATCGTATCAGGAAGAAAAAGCCGGATTACTATTTAGATGCAGAAGTAGCTGGCACAGAAGGGCTTGATATGTATTCGCAGATTGCAGCAGATGGCCAGCTACCAGAAGAACAGATAGAGCAAATGGAATTGCAAGATCGCATTCAATATGAAATTGGACGTTTGCCGGATAAATACCGTTCAGTTATAGTATTGAAATATATTGAAGAATTATCATTACAGGAAATTAGCGAGATTTTAGATATGCCTCTTGGAACGGTGAAAACGAGGATTCACCGCGGACGTGAAGCATTACGTAAGCAATTAAACAATCTGTAGGAGGGGGAGCGTCATGAATACTTGTCCAGAGCATATAATAGACTATATCCATGATTATTTAGATGGTGACATTAGTCGTGAGCATGAGCAAGAATTAAAACGACATTTGCATACATGCAGCGATTGTAAACAGTTGATGCAGGAATTAAGTGAAACAATCGCCTTTGTGAAGAGTGCTTCCCACATTACATCACCTCCGCATTTTGAAGAAGCCGTGATGGCTCGTTTACCGAAACCCAAAAGTCGTGTAGGTATGCAAAAGTGGATTCGCCGACATCCGCTATTTGCGGCAGCAGCAGTTTTTTGTTTATTCATGAGTGCAACTTTACTAGGTAATTTCATGGATGACAGACAGTTCTCTGTGACTAAACAGCCAA
Source organism: Lysinibacillus xylanilyticus (assembly GCF_001183605.1). Classification (GTDB taxonomy): domain Bacteria; phylum Bacillota; class Bacilli; order Bacillales_A; family Planococcaceae; genus Lysinibacillus; species Lysinibacillus xylanilyticus. The sequence continues at coordinate 205,203 of NZ_LFXJ01000002.1, forward strand.
ACCTAGTTGTTGAAGGTCAAACGGTAATTGTGCCGGAGGGAGAAGTTGTAAAAGGCGACATTGTTGTTAAAAATGGTGATTTAATTATTGAGGGTGAAGTGGATGGCAATGTTACCGTTATTAACGGACAGTATATGGCATCTTCGGCAGTTGTTTCAGGAAAAATAGAAGAAATAGACGAAGTATTCGAATGGCTTTGGTATACGATTAAAAATTCAGTGAAGTCTGCTGTAACATTCGAGGAGAAACAAGCAACTAAATAACACTCTATACGTCCTAATAGATAGTGCACGTGAGAGGCTGAAAGGTCTACTCTTTTGAGTAGACTTTTTATTTGAAAAAAGTTACATTTGATAAGAATGTGCTATACTTAAATGTGTATGGATTCGCAATGAAAAGTGGGGGATGCCACGTGCAAATTATCGAACATTTCGCTAATTTAACACCTGTGAATATTGTTATTAACTTATTAGATGTACTGCTCGTATGGTACGTTGTTTATAAAATTTTAACCCTCATTAAAGGTACAAAGGCTGTCCAATTATTAAAAGGGATTTTCGTAATTATTATTGCACGCCTTGCTACAGACTTTTTTGGGCTAGAGACGTTAGGTTGGATGTTACAACAAGTCATCGAATTCGGTTTCTTGGCGATTATTATCATTTTCCAACCAGAAATAAGACGCGGTCTTGAACAAATTGGTAGAGGGAAGTTATTCCAACGTTCAATAAGTCAAGTCGAGGAAGAACAAACAAGGCTTATTGAGGCAATGAAGAAATCTGTTAGTTATATGGCGAAACGTCGTATAGGGGCGTTAATTTCTATTGAAAAAGAAACTGGTCTAAATGAATATATTGAAACGGGCATAGGTCTAAATGCTGAGATTTCATCTGAGTTACTGATCAACATTTTTATACCTAATACTCCGCTACATGATGGAGCAGTTATTATGCAGAAAGATAAAATATCAGCAGCAGCTTGTTATTTACCGCTTTCTGAGAGCCCGTTTATCTCAAAAGAGCTTGGGACACGTCACCGTGCTGCACTTGGACTAAGTGAAGTGACAGATGCCATTACAATTGTCGTATCAGAGGAAACCGGTGCCATTAGTCTTACACTAAATGGTAATCTACATCGGAATCTTTCTTTAGAGGAATTCGAAGGACTGTTACGTAAAATGTGGTTCGGATCAGCACAGGAATCAAATGCAGCCTCTAAGTTAACTTGGAGGGGGAAAAAGAATGGATAAAATGATGGATAGCCCTTGGGTATTACGAATCATCGCGCTATTTTTAGCATTGTTGCTATTTTTCTCTGTACGTACCGAATTATCTCCTGCAAATAAAACTATAACGAGTGAGCAAACAGAGGTAATTCGCGATGTACCGGTAGATGTTTTTTATGACGATAAGAATCTCATTGTAACGGGAATACCAAAGACAGTAGATGTTACAATAAAAGGTCCAATGCCACTTGTTATTCAAACAAAGGCAACGAAAGACTTTTCTGTTTTTGTGGATTTGAGTAAATTACTTATAGGTGAACATAATGTTAAACTTCAATACGAAAATATTTCGGATAAATTGCAAGTATCATTTGACCCTGCGACTGTAAAGGTAAACATTGAGGAAAAGGTCACACAGGAGTTTCGTGTTGACCCTGAGCTAAACACTCGTTTAATTGAAGAAGGATATGTTTTAAATGGCATGACTGCTAATCCAGCTACGGTGTATATTACAGGTGCCAAAAGTGCAATTGAAAATATTAGCTATGTAAAAGCTACAGTAACGGGTGAACAAGGCTTGAAAGAACCGTTCTCACAAGTAGCTGCGGTTAAAGTACTAGATCGTGATTTAAATAAGTTAGACGTGACGATTCAACCTGAAACTGTGAAGGTACAAGTAGATATTGGAGCCTACAGTAGAGAGTTGCCTGTTGTGCTTAAGGAAATAGGGAAAGCGGCGGATGGTATTACCGTCAACCAATTAACAACAATAAGTCCTACAAAGGTAAGAGTATACGGTAGAAAATCTATCATAGATTCTTTAACTGCAATACCAGTAGAGGTTGACTTATCAAACATTACAGAATCAAAAACTTATGAATTTGATGTGAAATTGCCAGAAGGTGTGACAAAAATATCTGATTCAAAAATTAAAGTGAAAGCAGATATTACGAAGGTAGAGCAGGAAAAAACAACAACGACAACAACGACAACAACAACAACTCCTGACCCTAAACCTAAACCTACTCCTCCGCCACCTTCGGAGGAGACTAGCACTCCTTCTGAGCACAACACGCCGCCGCCTGATAAAACAGAAGAAGTAGAAGAAGATATTGATTCTTAAACAATAACTGACTATAATTTTATTTTGATTCAGTAGAGATTTCGTTCTCTATCGGTAAGGGTACTCATTTTCGGATTTGAAACGTTAACGAGAATAAGTTGCTCAGGCTAAAATCGAAATACCTATGCTGAATTTATCTGTGCTAATTACAAGGCAAGATAAATTTACATAGGGGTATAATTAATAGTTACCAGTGAATGAACGAAAATAGACTTTTCCAAAAGTAAGCAGACGAGTGGTTTAGTTGTCAGGTAGACAAGCGTAACCACCGTCTTGCATTGAAGGAGAGAATAATCAAAATGGGTAAATATTTTGGAACAGATGGCGTCCGTGGCGTCGCGAATAGTGAATTAACACCGGAGCTTGCATTTAAACTTGGCCGCGTAGGTGGCTACGTTTTAACGAAGGATGCAACTGACCGTCCAAAGGTTTTAATCGGTCGTGACACACGTATTTCAGGTGAAATGCTTGAAGGTGCACTTGTAGCTGGTCTTTTATCAATCGGCGTAGAGGTAATGCGTCTTGGTGTTATTTCGACACCAGGTGTGGCTTATCTTACTCGAATGATGAGCGCAAATGCAGGCGTTATGATTTCAGCCTCACATAACCCAGTAGCTGACAATGGTATTAAATTTTTCGGTCCTGATGGCTTTAAGCTAACAGATGCACAAGAAGCTGAAATTGAAGCAATATTAGATGCTCAAGAAGATACTTTACCACGTCCAATCGGGGCAGATTTAGGTTCTGTAAGCGACTACTTCGAGGGTGGACAAAAATATATTCAATACTTAAAACAAACAGTGACTGAAGAATTTGATGGCATTCATGTAGCATTAGATTGTGCGCATGGCGCTACTTCTTCACTAGCGACACACCTTTTTGCAGATTTAGAAGCAGATATCTCAACGATGGGTGCATCACCAACAGGCTTAAATATTAATGAAGGTGTTGGTTCAACACATCCAGAAGGATTAGCTAAATTTGTCACAGAAAAGGGTGCTGATGTTGGTTTAGCCTTCGATGGCGATGGTGACCGTTTAATCGCAGTAGATGAAAACGGTAAAATTGTTGATGGTGATCAAATTATGTTCATCATCGGTAAGCATTTGAATGCAGTTGGTCGCTTGAAAAAGCAAACGATCGTTTCGACGGTTATGAGTAACATGGGCTTCTACAAAGCTGTTGAAGATAACGATATGCATAGTGTACAAACAGCTGTAGGTGATCGTTATGTCGTGGAAGAAATGCGTGCTAATGATTATAATCTAGGTGGCGAGCAATCTGGTCATATTGTTTTCCTAGACTTTAACACAACTGGTGATGGCTTATTAACAGGTATTCAGCTTGTCAACATTATGAAAGCTACTGGTAAAAAACTATCAGAGCTTGCTTCTGAAATGAAAATTTTCCCGCAGCGTTTAGTCAACGTACGTGTAACAGACAAGCATGCTGTGACGGAAAATGCTAAAGTTGCCGCAGTGATTGCTGAGGTAGAAGCAGATATGGCTGGTAACGGTCGCGTGTTAGTTCGTCCTTCTGGTACTGAGCCACTTGTACGAGTAATGGTGGAAGCGGCTACAGAAGAAGATTGCGAGCGTTACGTAGAGCGTATAGCAGATGTTGTCCGAACTGAAATGGGCTTAACTGAATAATTAAATAGAATATTAACTCGATTTCCTTTATAGGAGGTCGAGTTTTTTTATTTTTTCGGTTCCGTATAAATGAAAGTGAATGATAGAAAACATGACCTTAATTATTGAAAGCTCTACCAATGGAAGAATGAATGTTTTCAAAGAGAATGGGAACAGTAGTACAGAGTCACAATGATAAGGAGTGTTGTATTGCAATGGTTAAAATTGCTACAGTGATTACCAATATGTTTGAGGACGCTGAATTTACGAGTCCTAAAGGAGCATTAGAAGCGGCAGGTCATGAACTAATAACGATTGATACGACAGCAGGCATTGAGGTAGAAGGTAAGCACGGTGAGAAAGTAAAAATTGATAAAGATATCGATGAGGTAAGTGCTTCAGAATTCGATGCGTTGTTCATCCCAGGAGGTTTTTCTCCTGATATACTACGCGTAGATGATCGTATTGTGGCATTTGTAAAAGAATTTATGGATGAGATGAAACCAACCTTTGCTATATGTCATGGACCTCAGCTACTTATTACAGCAAAAACATTAAATGGTCGTGACGCTACTGGCTACAAATCAATTCAAGTAGATTTAGAAAATGCAGGTGCGATATTCCACGACGAGGAAGTATTTGTTTGTCAAAAACAATTAGTAACAAGTCGTACACCGGAGGATCTACCAGCATTTAATCGAGAAATTGTAAAATTACTGGAGAGTAAAGAAAGCTAAGCATAAAAGGCACAAGTGAGTTTGCCTGTGCCTTTTTTCTATAAATTCAATTACAACAGTCCTACTTCTTTTTCAACGCTATAATAGCATTGGTAATTTGCCCAAGTCCGATACCAATGATAATACCAACGCCAGCACCAATTGCAGTATCGATCCAGCCTCTATCAAAGAAAGCTTCATATCCACCGCCAGTTAGAAAACCAGTTAATCCGCCGATGCCTAATCCTAAAAACAGGAAGCCGCCATAAAACAACCCGATTGCCTCATAATCTGCGGGATCACGATTTTCGTAATATTGCTGGAAGCGTTCATTTAAATCCTCAGATTGCTCAGAGTTACTGGCGAATTTTAATTCCTTGCTAGCCTTATCAAAAGCTTCTTGTTCCGTTAAACCTTGTGACATCAAATCATTCATATAATCACTCATATAGAGTATCATGTCGTCTTGCGCCTCGCGTCCCTGATCGGAACGTCCTCTAAACTTGGACAGTTGCTTGTCGATTTTACGTTTAGTTTGCCCGCTTTTCTTGCGCAACTTCTCCATATAAGTCATTTCGGCGTCCTGCAAATAATTCTGGGATTGTTCTTTCGAAAAACGATTAATTCTCTCCTGAGTATCACGACTAAAGCTCATGTTTGTTCCCTCCATTATTTCTTAAAATTTCAATACGACTACTTAAAAAATCCCATTTAGCCCAGAAGGACATCAATTTTTCTCGTCCTTGTTCATTAAGTGTATAAAATTTCCTCGGTGGACCCATTTCAGATGGCTTCTTGGCTATATTGACAAGACGATTTCTTTCCAACCGCATAAGTAACGCATACACAGTCCCTTCAGCTATACCTTCGAACCCCATCTGCGTGAGATACTTGACAATCTCATAACCATATATTTCGCCACGGCTGATGATTTCTAATACAATACCTTCTAAAACTCCTTTGAGCATTTCACTCAGATTATCCACGATCTCACCCCCAGGCTTAGCCTTACATGTACTAAGCGTTGCTAAGTACTGTATATAGTATTGCTAAGTAGTGGCTTTGTCAAGCGATTAAAAGTGGAATTTTTATCTTCGGCTCTGTTCAAAACAAATCTATAACAGAAAATATTTGTTGCTGACTTAAGGAAAAAAGCATCATATTTTTAATTTCTTTCAGCAAATGTTTTATGTAGCGAAAGCAAAGCGTCAGCGGCAAATGTTTTATGTAGCGAAAGCAAAGCGACAGCTACAATGCCCAGTTATAATTGATTAAGAGTCTCAAGATAATGTTTTATAGCAGATTGTTTGTCTACTTTTTGTCAATAAAAAGTAGGATAAATAGGTGTTTTTTATAACGAAAATTTGACGTGCAGCATATGATTGAGTATGATGGAGAAGTTGAATATGAGGTCCGACCTTATCATTTAACGAGAGCGCATAAGGAGGGAAGAAAGCGCAAAATCGGAAAACAATTATAGCGCCTGAGCTGGAGAAATTGGACGAAACTATCTTCAGCAGACGAGGTGGAGGTTTATCGAAAATTCGGCGGATACCTCCCGATCGACATACCCGATTGTCACTTTCCGTTTTGAAAGCATTTGAGTGATTGAATGTACAGAAAATGGAGAAGGTATAGTTAAAGCAATAGATAAATAGAGAAACCTCACGTATCGAATGGTTACTATTCAGATGGCTGAATGAGTGTTAACAATGTGCATGTATTGAATGCTAATTTTAAGCATAATTGATTTAGCAAAGCATTTACATTCACAAAAAATTCGATAGGTTGAGGTCTAGTTTGTCATTGCGTCAAATTGACAATATCGGAGGATAAGAAATTTATGTGTGGAATTGTAGGATATATTGGAGAATCAGATGCAAAGGAAATTTTATTAAAAGGTTTAGAAAAACTAGAGTATCGTGGCTATGACTCAGCGGGTATTGCAGTACGTAACGAAGATGGTGTAACAGTCTTCAAAGAAAAGGGACGCATTGCAGATTTACGTGACGCAGTAGATGAGGACGTTGCTGCAAAAGTTGGTATAGGTCATACACGTTGGGCAACTCATGGTGTGCCAAACCGTTTGAATGCACACCCTCACCAAAGTGCATCAGGACGCTTTACGCTAGTACACAACGGAGTTATTGAAAACTATCATTTATTACAAAAAACATATTTAAAAGGCATTCCGATGAAATCTGATACAGACACGGAGGTCATCGTGCAATTAGTTGAGCTATTTGTGAAAGAAGGTTTAAGCACGGCTGAGGCGTTCCGTAAAACTTTATCTTTGTTACACGGCTCTTACGCATTAGCTCTTTTAGATGCAGAAGCGGCAGATACAATTTTCGTTGCGAAAAACAAATCTCCACTTTTAGTAGGTGTTGGTGAAGGCTTTAATGTTGTAGCTTCAGATGCGATGGCGATGCTACAGGTAACAGATCAATATGTGGAACTACACGATAAAGAGGTCGTAATCGTACACAAAGCTAGCGTTGAAATTACTAAGTTAGACGGTACATTAGTAGAGCGTGCACCATATACAGCAGAGCTTGATATGAGCGATATTGAAAAAGGTACGTACCCTCACTATATGCTAAAAGAAATGGATGAGCAGCCAACAGTTATTCGTAAAATCATTCAAGCGTACGAAGGTGAGAATGGCGATTTAACAATTGATGCGAATATTTTAGAAGCATTACGAGCAGCAGACCGCCTATATATTATTGCAGCCGGCACAAGCTATCATGCAGGTCTAATCGGTAAGCAATATTTCGAAAAAATGGCTGGTATCCCAGTGGAAGTTCATATTTCAAGTGAATTCGGCTACAATATGCCATTGCTTTCAGAAAAACCATTGTTTATCTTTATTACACAATCAGGTGAAACAGCAGATAGCCGTCAAGTACTTGTGAAAATTAAAGAGCTTGGTTATCCAACATTAACTATTACAAACGTACCTGGCTCTACACTTTCACGTGAGGCGGACCATACACTGTTATTACATGCAGGCCCAGAAATTGCAGTAGCTTCTACAAAAGCATATGTAGCGCAAGTAGCTGTACTTGCTGTAACAGCATATGTAACGGCGAAAGCTAATGGCAAAGGCTTAGAATTCGATCTAAAACAAGAACTTGCAATTGCAGCCAACGGTATCCAAACAATTATCGATTCAAAAGATGTTTTAGAGGATATCGCTGAAGACTACTTAAAAATCGCACGCAACGCATTCTTCATCGGCCGTAACATAGACTTCTATGTAAGCCTTGAGGGTGCTTTGAAGCTAAAAGAAATCTCTTATATCCAAGCAGAAGGCTTTGCAGGTGGCGAGCTAAAACACGGAACAATTGCCTTAATCGAAGAAGGTACTCCGGTGTTTGCCCTTGTTACACAACAAGCAGTAGGATTAAACATCCGTGGTAACGTCAAAGAGGTAGCTGCACGTGGAGCATACCCATGTATTATTGCCATGGCTGGCGTAGATGAAGATGGGGACCGTTTAGTAATCCCTCAAGTTCACGAATTACTAACACCACTTGTATCTGTAGTGCCATTACAGTTAATTAGCTATTACGCAGCACTACACCGTCGCTGTGATGTGGATAAACCACGTAACTTGGCTAAATCGGTGACTGTTGAGTAATTGTTGAGTTAGAGTTCCCTTGTGTTGTTGATTACAAATAAAATTGTTTAATTACAAATAAAGTTGTTTAATTTACAATAAAGATGTTTAAAAATAAAACACATTCAATTACAATATATGTAATTGAATGTGTTTTTTTTATTTGGAGGGATATAATTGTTAGACTTTAATATGAATGGTTCTTCAAAAGACTTCAATCTTATTATTCATGTGCTTTTAGAGAACGTTGTAGATTTTTTTATGGAGATTGGTAGTAACCTTGATTATGAAGAAATATATGCAGATGTATTTCCATTGCATTGACAAAGCGACAAAGAATATGGAATGGTTTTATTGAAAAAACTTCAGAGAAACATAAGAGATAACTTTGTTCATAGCCTATCTCCTCTGGATGAGTACGTACTATATCATATAATTGTATATGTTGTTGAAGGATCGGAAGATGATTTTACTCTAAGTGATATTATTAACGAATTTTTTAATAAAGAAGATATTTTTGAAAAATTACATGAGGATGAAATAAATATCTTGAAGTTATTAAATACCCCAAAAGATCTAATTGGATTATTATTTGAGGATATAGATTTTTTAGAATTAGGAAATATTTTAGAGCTATATAAGAAAAACCCTGAAATTATCACTGATTTTTTTCACATTAATTTAGAGGATTATATTGAATTAATGCCAGAGGACATTTTGAAGGAGTATAAAAGGTATATCTAATAATCTAAACTTAAAAAAGGAAAGAAAAAATGAAATTACTAATAACGATGAGTTTTTTGGAGTAGTGGAGGACTTAGTGAAAAGTTTTAATCATTATGTGGTCCACAGAAAAATTCACAAGGTTATGAATGGTAGCTTGGGACAATTAGATGAAAAGGGTGTTCAGGCTTTATTTGGAATGTTTGCAACAGAATATTTAAAACACTTTAATATAGTTATTTCATCAGAGGTTGATACTGGTAGAGGAACCGTTGATTTTTATATCTCTTATGGTTATGAAAATAGAGCTTTATTAGAATTTAAATTAGGGAGTCATCAAAGAGTTAATAATGGTATTGAATTTCAATTACCAATTTACTTAATTTCAGAAGAAATTAGCTTTGGAATATTTATTCTGATTTGTTATACACAAGAAAGTTATTTAAATTCTGAGTATTTATATGAAGAGGCAAAAAAGCAGAGCAAAAAATATAATAAAGAAATTAGTTTTTACAGAATAGATGCTACTGGTACTCTAAAAACCGGTTCAACGATTAAAACTATGAAAGATATGAATTTAGAAGATTGGAGGAGGCAGAATGGCCAAGCGTCAAACGGGTTGGACGGAAGATAAAATTGTTCGCTATTACAAAGAAGGACGAGGCAGTGGGGAGTTGGGAAACTATAAACCATGGCTAACGATTCAAGATGTTCCTTCAGAGGGAAGAGCACATCGTGATAAAGGGTGGAAAACAAAGCGTGATCATCATTTATTATCTGATAAGGAATACGCTTACTTTTGTCTACTTGATTGGTCTGAAGATGTTATTGATATAAGAGAACAGTATCCATTAAACAGAGAAGTTACTACTAAAATAGCTGATCGTTTGCATATTAAACATCCACTATGTAACACAACTCAGACGCCTATTGTAATGACTACGGATTTCCTAATTACATGTCGAAGAGAGTTGGAGGTAGTTACTTTTGCGAGGACAATTAAAATGGAGAATGAGCTAAATAAATCTAGAGTTATCGAAAAATTCGAAATAGAAAGGGTTTATTGGGAAGAACAAAATGTTGATTGGGGCATAGTGACTGAAAAAGAACTTCCAAAAGATGTTATAAATAATTTGAAATGGATAAGATCCTCGTTTGAGCTGCTTGATTTTGAAGAGAAATCTTTTTTAAATTTACTGCTTGAGGAAATTAAGATGAAAAACGGTCCGATTTTACAAAATCTTAATCGATTCGATGAGCAATATAGCCTCGAAGGAGGAACCGCATTGATGTTATTTCGACATGCTATTGCTAATAAGCTAATAAAGATCAACTTATATAATAAATTTCGCTTAACGGATGACATATCAACTATAGAAATTATAGATAAAGAGCAAAATGAAAAGAGGTGGGCTACCTGAACTTTTATGTTAATGAAATCTTAAATGAAGTTCAAGATAATAAGTATTACCGAATTTTGTGGATTGATGAAGGAAATAAAATAGCCTATATAATTGACTTGAATGATGACAAAGCTCTCCCAATTAAACGACGTATTTCAGAAATGAAAGAAGATATACTCACAGGAACTATAAAAAAAATGAAAGAAGATCCCTATATAACTAATGGAGATGAAGAATACTCAAAAAAACATATAGATACACGTAATCGAGCTTGGGAAGTAATTAAAGATATGGTAGTAGATGAACCAAATATATTTGATAAACAGATTAGGACAAACTATACAAAAGAGGCTATGGGGAAACATGGGGTATCTTATCCTGCTATACGAAAATATTTAAGGAAGTATTGGCAAAGAGGTAAAACAATTAATGCGCTTCTTCCAGATTATCAAAATTCCGGAGCTAGAGGTAAAGTAAGAGAAGCAGGAGACATAAAACGAGGTAGGCCATCGAAGTATATAACTACAAAAGTAAATGTAGATGAAAAGACAAAACAGATATTTAGAGTTGCTCTTGAAAAGTATTATTTGACGTCAAAGAAGAACCGATTGACAGATGCATACAATATGATGATTAAAGAGTTTTATGCCAAAGATATTTATTTTGAACATGGGATTGAAAAAGTAATTATTGAAGAGCCAGAGAACTTACCAACCATACGTCAATTCCGATATTGGTATGAAAAAGAATATACAATTCCTGAATCAATAATTGCTCGTAAAGGAAGGAAGAAATTCAATAAAGATTATCGTGCAGTATTAAATAATTCACTATCTGAAGTGTTTGGGCCTGGTTCACGTTATCAAATTGATGCAACAGTTGGTGATGTTTATTTAGTTTCAAAATATAATCGGAATTGGATAATTGGTCGACCAATTATCTATGTAGTTATTGATGTTTTCAGTCGGATGGTTGTAGGTATATATATTGGGTTAGAAGGTCCATCTTGGTTAGGTGCAATGATGGCGATATCTAATACTGTAATGGATAAAGTGAAATTCTGCGCTGAATACGATATAGAAATTTCAAAAGAACAGTGGCCATCTGAACATTTGCCTGAAATTTTACTGGCAGATAGAGGTGAGTTTGAAGGATTTAATGTAGACAGATTAGTAGATGCTTTTAATCTACATGTAGAAAATGCAGCACCATATCGTGCTGATTGGAAAGGAATTGTTGAGAAGCATTTTGATTTAATTCAAAAAAGAGTAAAACCTCTATTACCTGGATACATAGATACTGATTACCAAGAACGTGGTACAAAAGACTACAGATTAGATGCGACATTAACTTTGGATGAATTTACAAAGATCATAATAAGGCAAATTCTACATTATAATCAAAAGCATTACCTTAAAGACTATGTTCGTGATGAGGATTTAGTAGAAGATGGAGTGATGCCTATACCATTAGAACTGTGGAATTGGGGCATTCTCAATCGAACAGGTAAACTAAAATATTTCCCTGAAAAATTAGTGAAAATTAATCTGATGCCAAGGGATAAGGCAACCGTTACTCATAAGGGAATCCGTTTAAAAGGGATTCTCTATAGCTGTGAACGGGCAGTTAAAGAATCTTGGTTTGAAAAGGCCAGACAAAAAGGCTCTTGGAAGGTTGAGATTTCGTATGATCCAAGGAATATGTCTATCGTTTATTTAATTGATGATAGAAGCAATTTTAATGAATGTTACTTGCTTGAATCCTCGAAAAGATTTGAAAATGCAAGTATAGATGAAATAAATCTTGTGCTTAAAAATGAAAAGCAAACATTCAAAAGAGTCAGTCACTCACAATTGCAGAAAGAAGTAGATTATTTATCAGAAGTTGAGGCAATAGTTAAAACTGCGAAAAAGAAGAAGGAAGAAGTGCAAGATCAAAGCTTAAGTAAAGTAGAGAGGGTAGGTTCAATAAAAGAATATAGAAAAGCAGAAAAGAATGCTCAGAGAGGAGAAGAATCCTTTGTTTTAAATAATGATAATGGTATTGATCAAAATACTGATATTATTCCTTTTAAATCGAGACAAGAAACCACCTCAGATTATTCAAGGTTAAGTGTAAGGGAATTTATGAAGAAAAGGAAGGAGAGAGACGATGAATAATGAACTCCATCTGAAAAATGCAGAAGTGGCTAATTATAAAATACAGCAAATTGTTGATTTCAAAGGTAACCCTTTGATAGAAGCCCTTCCAGATATTCTATCCCCTGAAGAAGCATTTGATGGGCTTAGTTATTTTCCGGATTTTGATGAAAAAGAAAGGATATTGCCAACCCACATTCGCTATCACGCAATACTAAGATTGAATCGTTTTTTCCAGCCAGTTATGCAACATTTAGATTTAGAGCAACGCTTTTCACGTTTGATTAGACATGGATATATAAGTCGAAATCCCTTATATCCTAATTTTGTTGCTAGTCTTGCAGATGGGCATAATCAGTTAAATGGAGTGGAAACTAAAAATGATATAAGGTCTACTGCATCTAGTATGACCTTGATGGGTTTTTCTGGGATTGGCAAAACGACAGCAATTGAGCGTGTATTATCTCTTTATCCACAATTAATAATACACAAGCATCCACTAAATATTACTCAAGTAGTTTGGCTAAAATTAAATTGTCCGCATGATGGATCGTTGAAATCTTTATGTATGGACTTCTTTTTAAAAATGGATCAACTATTAGAAACAAATTATTTAGAGAAATATGGTAGTAAGAGAAATTCAATTAGCACTATGGTAACAAGAATGGGGCAAGTCGCTAGATTACATTGTGTAGGGGCTCTAATTATTGATGAGATTCAGCATTTGCTGGCCTCACGTGAAAATAACTCTGAGAAAATGATGAACTTTTTTGTAACGCTTGTAAATGAAATAGGGGTACCTGTAATGATGATAGGTACAATGAGGGCTAAAAGTGTTCTTCAAAAGGATTTTAGACAAGCTAGAAGAGGTAGTGGACAAGGTGATATGGTATGGCAACAAATGAAAAAGGATGACGATTGGGATTTACTGATAGAGAGTATTTGGGATTATCAATGGATTCAAAATAAAGTGGTATTAACAGAAGAGTTGAACCAGACTATTTATGAAGAGAGTCAGGGTATTGTTGATATAGCGGTAAAATTATTTGCATTATCACAAGGCAGAGCTATTGAAACAGGGCAAGAAACAATTACCTCTGCTTTAATTAGAAAAGTTGCTAAAGACGATTTGAAATTAGTTCAACCTATGTTGAAAGCACTAAAAGATGGAAGACTATCTGAGCTTGAGAAGTATGAAGATATAATGCCGATGGATATCGCTGAATATTTACAGCATCATAAGTCAAAAATTGATTTACGTGCCTCAATTCAAAGGAAAAAAGAGCTTATGGCTGAACGGAAAAAAGTACAGAGAGCTTCGTTAGTGGAGAAGATTATGTTAACGCTTATAGATTTTAATGTAGATCCTTTACTTGCTGAGAAATGCACTACTAAAGCAATTAATGAACTACCTCAAAGTTCAGAGTTTGAAATAGTTGGTAGAGCAATGCTGCTATTAGCTGGTGAGAAAAACGAAAAGGAGAGAAGTAGAGTTAAGGCACAAGGCAATGAACTAAAAAAATTAATAGACAGAGGAAAAAAAGATAAGAAGTCTGCATATGAAGCATTAAGAGAAGCAGGATATATCAAGTTGCCACAAAAAGATTTCGTAATCTAAGGAGGAACTAATTTTGCTTGCGTATTTTCCTAAACTTTATGAAGATGAACTTTTATATAGTTGGTTTGCTCGTTATCATGTACATTCAGCAAATATTAGCCCCAAACAGACAATGAAAGACTTATTTGGAACAGTGACCGTTACAGCAATACCAGATTTACCTACTCATTTAAATTCAGTATACGAACGTATAAAGCACTTTGATATCCCATCACTAGATGAATTAATAGAAGAACATACCTTATTTCGTTACTACACAGCATTTCAACCAAAACATATTATGGAATCAATTTTAGAAGCAATGAAAAATGGAAATCACTCAAGCAGGATTTATTTAATGGCAGGAATAGCATCGAGTTCGGTGAAAGAATGGGATTATTTTCGATTTTGCCCTTCTTGTATGGAAGAAGATACTAAATATAAAGGAGAGCCATACTGGCACCTCTCTCATCAAATACCAGGTGTTCATTTATGTTTAAAGCATGGGGATTATTTGTGTAATTCTACTGTGAAATTCAGAAATGGAAAAAAGCATGAGTTTTTTGCAGCTTCATTAGAAAATTGTTTATTACCTAGTGAAATATATCACTATGCAGAAAAAGAAAGAAACTTTTTAAAAATGATTGTTGAACAAAGTGTCCTTCTGATTTTGAATGATTTTTCATCAGGGTTTAAAAATATTCAAAAAACTTACAGTCAGTTACTTCTAAATGAAGGTTTAGCAAATGCCAATGTACAATTAACCAACATAAATTAGCGCAGCAATTCAAGTCTTTTTACGGTGAAGAGCTTTTAAATATTGTTCAGTCTTCAGTCAGTTATGAAAACTCATTTTGTTGGTTGAAAAGTATTACACGTAAGCATAGGAAAGCCTTTCATCCAGTTCGACATATATTGTTTATTCATTTCCTTTCGGCTTCGATAGATAACTTTAAAGATTTTTTGAATATTAAATATCATCCATTTGGTGAAGCACCTTTTTATTGTTTAAATCCAGCTGCGGTACATTATAAAGAAAGAGTATTATTTGACTTGCAAATTAGCATATGTAAGGATACTAAACGTCCTGTTGGTACATTCAGTTGTTCTTGTGGATTTATATTTTCAAGAAGAGGTCCGGATGAATGTCCAGAAGATATATTCAAAATTGGGCGCATTAAGGAGTTTGGTTATATATGGAGAGATAAACTAAAACAGTTGGTACATCATGAGAAAAAAAGTTGGAACGCAGCAGCGAAAGAGCTAAATTGTGATATTAATACTGTTAAAAAGTATTCTTCAAAAAGAATATTTGAAGAAAATCAATGTAACCAAGAGAAAGTTGAAATAGTTCATAAACGAGTTGAATGGTTAGCATTAATGAAACAGTATCCAGAGTATTCAGTTACGGCTTTACGTAGAATGGCTCCAGCATTATACATGTGGCATTATCGAAATAACTTAGAATGGTTAAAAAGTACATCTCCAAAACAAATGGTAAAAAACACAACTTCAAAAAGGGTAGATTGGTCGAAAAGGGATATTCAAATGCTCACGGACATAAAGAAAGCAATTATTAAATTGAAAGCAAATGATAGACCAATATTTATCAATAAGAGTAGGATTGGAAAAGAAATTGGATGTCTATCTTTTATTGAAAAACATTTGGATAAAATGCCAAGAACTAAAGAATATTTAGAATATCATGTCGAGTCCCGCGAAGAATTTCAAATACGCAGAATTATTTGGGCATGTAGAGAGTTGAATGAGAATAGTCAGGATGTTAAGAAGTGGAAAGTTAAAAGACTAGCAGGCATTAGAGAAAACGTGAATAAATTTGTTTTGATATTCATGGAGAAAGAAATATCGAAGTATAAAGAAGGTGTTCAAAATGCTGAAAATAAGACCTTGGCCATTTTCGAACGAAATAGTGAACCTTCAATGGCTTGGGAATGTTACATTGAAGAACAATCAATGGTTCATACAGACTGGTTTTATATGTAAAGGGAATTGTCAAATCATTGATTTGCCGATTGGTGTACTACCGATTTTGAAAATAGGCGTTCCATATCAAGATGGAATACCACTTTTAACACAGAAAATTGGAACCCTGTTTGAGGTGAGGGTTGAGAATTTTAGAAATGGTAGAATTTCTAAAGCAATAGATGTTTGTCGAAGATTAAATTATTATCTTCATAAGAAACCAGAATTAATGATACAAAATATATGGTCTTTTGAATCAGATGAAATGATTTATCATATTCCTCAAACAGAAATAGTTCGTGCTTTATTTGGAGTCAATAAAATAATGTCAAATGCTCTATTTCGTCCAAATGGATTAGAACTACTCGTAAATAGAGTATCGATGAGTAAGGATCAACTTGCAATTATTGATTTCTTAGATGATATACCTAATTCAATAGTGACGGATGACTTCGCTCGATATTTTGGCTGGATTTTTCTTCATCCTGAAATGAAAAAATCTTATGCATCAGTTCAGAGTAATTTATATGGGATGATGGTAAGGTCGTCTAATTCAAAAGGTATACCAATAGAAGTTGCAGTCCCTAAGATGAAGGGATTTCATCTTGCTGTTAGAGGCATAAGACATAACAATGAGGTGCTTATCTTGGAATGGCTTGGATCGGATATTGTTGATCCCCCATTTAGAGCACTTGAATTGCATCACAAATCAATTAAGAAGCGAATCTATTCCCCAGGTGGGAGGAAAACGAGGCTTTCAAATAAAGAAAAAAATGAAGATTATCTATTAAATGAAAATAACGGAGAGCGATCGAGAGAAGATACAAATCAACCAGTCATTGAAACAGATCCTATTCAGATAGCTTTCCGCCATTTACCTATAGTTAATAGAGTATCAAACTATGAGCAAAAAGTGAATCAAGGTGATGAATACATATCAAATGTAGGAAGTGGTGGCGGAATAAAACAAAACATAGTTGGGTTAGACGAATCTATATTTGGCGGCGGTATACTTAATCCTCTCGAATTTAATTCATTAGAAGTTACTAAAACCTATTTGGATTATGGATTGGATAAATTCATGGAGATGATTAGGCGTTTGGCTAATTATAATCCCCACCTACGTGTAAACGTTACCTTGATTTATTTACCATTAGGCAGAAAGTTCTCTTATTTAGCTGATGGTAGAAGGCGTATTTGTGCTGTAGTGAAAATTACTAGTGATCTTAAGAAATCTTATGTAATTGAGGTAGCTGTCCCTGATAATCACTCGATATCAACTCTTATAATTCCTTCTTTAGAGGACATACATATGGATGAGGTAAGATTGAGTTTTTTACTAAAGGGACTAATAAATAAAGGGGGCAGTTGGAGTAATCAGTTTTTATTTAATATACCACATTTAAAATTGAAACATATGCATGATAACATCGATCGATGGACTAAGAAACTACTTGAAATGGTATAATTGACATTGTTATGGATGTTCCATACATGTAAAAATAGGGGAAAAGACGTATAATAGTACAAATGAAATTGAAAAGACATGAGAGATTACAAAGGAGTTTGAAAAGGAGGCTTTCTTATGAATAGTATTTATTTACCTAGCTTAAAGAAAATACAGGTAAAAAACTTTTCTTTATATAATCAAGATATCGAATATAACTTTGTTAATGGAGTTAATTTAATTATCGGAGGAAATGGAGTAGGGAAAACAACGTTTCTAAATCTTGTTAAATATGGAATTATTGGTTTATATAAGAAGGAATTGAGTGTAAGAACCTACAGAGGCGAAAAACGCTTAAGTAGAACCTCTCATCCGATGAGTTATTTTAAAAATCGGATGAAAAATAAAATAACAAAAGCAGAAGTAATATTAACATTTACAGTTAATGAAACAACATTCACTACAATAAGAGGATTGGATGAAATAATTTTAAAAGAGGTAATTGTTTCAGAGGGTAATAAAACGTATAAATTGGAAGGAGAAATAATAAAACAAGACAAATATGAAAAGTTGGATGAAGCTGAAAAAGGGGGATATTTACAATATAAATTTGAAGAACTAGTTAAAGCTAATTCAAATTTAAATAGTTTCAATGACTTAATCTTCTTTGTAAATAACATTTTATTCTTTGGCGAAGATAGAAAAACTATTCTCTGGGATCCGGAAGTTCAATCAATTCTTTCAAGTAAGTATTTTAATAATCCAGAATTAGATAATTTATATCAGGAATACAGACGACAAGAAAAGTATAACGATAGTATTTCAAGACATAAATCTGAGGATATAAGGGCGATAAGTAAGGTTCTGAAGAAAATAAAAGATTCTGATTCTAATAATGAAGAAATAAATGCTTTAAAGGCACTAAATGAAATTAGAATAAAGAATGAAAAGTTGAATACAATATTAAATAATACTCAATTAGAAAGAAATGAATTGGAGAATAGGTTAAAAGTACTTAGGGCAAAGAAAACAAAAGCGCATAATCAATTACAAGAAATTGAAAATAAAATTCAAGAAACTGAGGCAAATATTTATAAAGAGGTATGGGAAAATCTAAATCCAAAATATGATTTATATATTGAAAATATAAGATCGATGCATAGTTGTCCGATGTGTAATCAAGAAATAGAGGAAAGAGAAGTAAAGAGAATTTTATCCAAAGATTCTGCGTGTTTTTTATGTGAACAAACAATAAAAGTTAAAGAGCAAGAGCCTGAGGAATTGAAAGAAATTAAAAAAAGAAATGATACTATATTAAACGAAATACAACAATATGAAATTCTAATATATAAAGACGAGAGTAATCTAGAAAATTTAGATAATGAATATAGAGAAATAAAACATAAATTATTTGATAATAAAATAAAGATTAGAGATCTAGAACATAATATAGTGGGAAACACAAATAGCCAAGATGATTTTGTTACATATAACGCTATGTTAAATGAAATCGAAGAATTAGAAAATGAAAAAAATAAATATTTAAAATTAAGTAAAGAAAATTCCGAAAAGGCGAATGCTATCTTGGCAGAGATTGAAGGTAATTTAATATCAATTACAAAAGAATTATCAGGTATATTCTCAGAATTCGCTAATAGTTTTCTTGAAATGAAAAGTTATCTTACATTTGATAATCTAATAGACTCAAGCGTAAAAATGTATATACCAGTTATTAATGATACGGTACGATTAGATTCAGAAGAGCTTTCGGAGTCACAAAGATTTTTTATTGATCATTCTTTTAGAATGAGTTTATTGAGCTATTTCTATACAAAACCTTCTTTTTTTATATGCGAGACACCGGATAGTAGTTTAGATATTTCATATGAAGAGAATGCAGCTAATATATTTCTTCAGTATTTAAATAATCCAAATGCTTTAATAATTACTTCGAATTTGAATAATAGCGAGTTTTTAGAAAAAATTATAGAAAATGCAACTGTAATTGATTCAATAAATTTATTAACGCTTGGAAATCCTTCAATTATTCAAAAAGGAAATAATAAACTAATACAACTTTCTTTAAAAATTGAGGAGGATATTAATGAAAAAAAGAGAAAAAATTCTAAGAATTAATGGTGATATTCTTTCTGTTTTTAGAATATGTAATGAAGTTGGTTGGGAAAGTTTGAAAGAAATTTCAGTTTATAGAATTATATATATATCTTCGGTACTTTATTCTTTCAAGTATCCTAGTAAAGAAAATCCATTTTCAGAGGACTATGATTTTGTGACATCTTTAAGGGGTCCATTTACAGAAGATATAAAAATCTCATTAACAAACTTATTAGTTAATGAATATTTAGTGGAAAATGGCAAACAACTTTCTTTAGGTAAAGAAACCTCAAATAAAATAGATGATTTGCCTAAATACAAAGAAAAATACAACTGGTTCGAAGTTGTAATATATATTTTGGCCATTTATGGGGAAGAAAAAATTTATGATTTTGTAGTAAGGGATCCCGAATATCAAGAAAATCTGCAAACTAACTCAATTAAAGAAATTAATATAGAAAAAGGTAATAAAACATATTCAAACTTAGTTAAATTGAAAGAGACTTTTGAGAGAGCATTAGGAGAATCAGCAAATGAATTAGACGATAAAAAGTATTTAGAATACTATTTTGACTATATTTTTTCTAAAATACTTAGAGGTGAATTAGACCATGAACTTTAATGATCCAGACATAGTAAATAAAATAATAGAAAATGCAGGACATATATTAAGGCAAGCAAAATCTACAGTTATAAATCATCCGAAATTTAAAATATTAAGCTCTAATTATTTGGAGAAATATTGGATGAATAGAGTTAATAAAAAGAATCTGTTTACAATTTATATTAAAGAATCTTGTCTAGATAAATTAGATTTTAAAAAAATAAAATCTAATTTAGATACAGTAATTCAGAATACATTACATACATCCAATTTTCTCGAAGTGAATGAAAACTTCGAAGTTTTACTTTCTGAAAATCATTTTTTTAAGGATACACAGGAAGCTAAAGGATATTTAAAAAGTAAATCAGAAGAAGGTTATTGTGTATTTTTCTTTGGACCAGTTGGAGTGGATGCTTTTGTTAAAGGTGAAAGTGTTACGGACTTAAACTTCTTTTATAGTAATGAGGATGTTGAAAGATTTTATGAGAAAGGAGATATTTCAAGCATTAAGGATGTGTTAAGAAGTTATCAAAATCACTGCTTAAGAAAACAATTTGAATATAGTAGATTTTTTGTAGATAAAGGTACTATTGATAAATTGGGGTTCGGTAATAACACTTTAGTTAATAAACCGGAAAAATTTATGAGGGATCATCTTAGAAATTTTCTTGCAGAAAGAATTAGACATACTTTTAGAATTGAAATGGAATTAGAGGCAACTAAGAGAGAACTCGATATTTATACTGAGGCAGAAGGTGAATCCTACTTTTTCGAAATAAAGTGGTTAGGTAAGTCAATTAATCAAGAAAGAGATAAGATTAGTGTGAATTATGCTGATGCTAGAGCAAGAGAGGGTGTCAAACAAACATTAGAATATATTGAGGAATTGGTTGAAGTAATGGGCGCTAATGTAAGAGCGGGTTATTTGGTTATTTTCGATGCAAGAGAGGAGAAAAAGGAAATAGATTTCCAAGGTTTCTCCAACGTAGATGATAATCTAAAAGAATACATGGAGTTGTTTGATATAATGCCCCCACTTAATTTGTCTAATGTTCACCCTTCTTAAAAGGTACTTCCGGAAAAATGAAAAGTGGTATATACTTATATAGGATACCAAGTTTACGATTCAAAATAAAAACCTTGTATTAAAATAAATACAAGGTCTATTTTTCCTGAAGAAGGTGTTTTTATTGAGAGAATTTAAGTACACTGATTGCTTTGATAAATATGATAGAATCATGCAATTTAATAAAAATAAAAAAACATATATACATGGTTGGTATCCTTTTGTAGAAGGATACTCAAAAGAATTCATTAATAGTATTTTGTCAGAACTGGATTATATACCGCAGCATTGTTTAGAGCCCTTTTCAGGAAGTGGCACTACAGCTCTTGAGCTCCAAAAAAATAATATAAAATGCTCTTCATTTGAAGTTAATCCTTTTATGTTTTCCTTAGCAAGGAGTAAGTTGCGTACTGATTATACTGTTAGAAGTTTAAAAAAACACTTAAATTCTATTGAAAGAGCATTGGAAGATGTAGTACCAGAAATTGAAACAGTTTATCCACCTCCAATCTATAAAAGTATGATGCAGAGAGATAGTTTGGATAAATGGATTTTTAATTTAGAAACGATGCGAGGGTTACTAGATATAAAATTTGCTATAGATGGAGTAAATGATAATAAGTATAGACAATTGTTTAAAATATCTTTAGCTTCTTTACTACTAGAAATAAGTAATGTATATAGAAATGGAAAGTGCTTATCTTATAAAAAAGGTTGGAAAAAAATTAACGAAATTCAGAGGGGGAATGTTCATGAATTATTTGTTGAAAAGATAGAAAATGTGATTCTCCCTGATATAAAAGAAATTAATAAATACAAAAGAGCAGAAGGTAAGCTTTTTAGTAATCATAACTTTTGCCATTTAGGAGATTGTAAGGAAAAAATATCATTATTAGAAGATGGAGCAGTTGATTTAGTAATAACATCTCCACCATATTTAAATTCTAGAGATTATACAGATACCTATATGATTGAATTATGGATGTTAGATTTGATTAACGATTATAATGAGTTAAGAGATTTGAGAAGGAAAACTTTTAAATCACATGTACAGGTTGCGTGGGGAAATATGCCACTTTTGAGTATAAAAGAATTATCAGATGCCATTGAAAAACTAGAACCTCATAAGGATAAATTTTGGAATAAAAATTTATTAGAAATGATTAAAGGCTATTTTTTAGATATGGATATTCTTTTTAGTAAATTAAAGAGAAAAATGAAGTCAAATGGGAAAGTATATTTGAACGTTGCAAACTCTGCTTATTATGGAGTAGAGATTGAAGTGGATAAAATTATATCTACAATCGCTGAAACCCATGAGTTTGAAGTTGAAGAAATAAGAAAAGCAAGAAAAATAAAACCTAGTAGTCAACAAAAAGAACAAATACCATTCTTATTAGAAGTCGTCATAGTAATGAGGAAAAAATAGAATGTTTTAAAATTAAATAACTTTATTGTCACTTCTTTAATAGATCACATTATATACAAGCAAAAATTAAACAACTTTATTTTAACGCTGTCTAAATTCATAGACGGCGTTATGATGTTTTTGGGTTCGGAATTAAACAACTTTATTGTCAACCAACATGTGTGTCGAATGATAACAAAGTCGAGTACTGAAATTCAACTATATAAATGAAAGTCGAATAAATAAAAACAAATTTATAACTCGATCCATTACCCGTGGGTCGAGTTTTTTATTGCGAATATTTTAATGAATGTCAAAATCAAAAGGATATATAAATAACAATAATAATATAATTAAAAACAATACGTATTTATCGCAAAACGATAAATGATGTGTTAAGTTTATTATGTTATTAAATAAGTGAGGTGCTTAATATGAATGTTAAACGAGGTTCAACAACTTTCTTAAAGGTAATTATTTTTCTGGCTGGAATTGCAGTTCTTGCTTTATGTATATTTTTAGTACCCAATATGGCGAATTTCGCATCAAATTTGTATCCAAATATTGCCCCAATGAAATATCTCATTTTCATCGTGATGTATGGATCGGCTGCGCCTTTTTACTTTGCTCTCTATCAGGCTTTTAATCTTTTACGGTACATTGACGAGAACAAAGCGTTCTCGGAATTATCTGTAAAGGCGTTAAAGAACATAAAGTGCTGTGCGATTATAATCAGTGGTTTGTATGTATTAGGTTTGCCACTCTTCCATTTTATAGCGAAAAAAGTTGATCCTCCTATTGGAATAATGGGATTCATCATCATTTTTGCTTCGTTGATTATCGCCGTTTTCGCTGCTATTCTCCAACGGCTTCTACAAGAAGCGATTAATATAAAATCAGAAAATGATTTGACGGTCTGAGGTGGATGATATGGCAATTATTATTAATATTGATGTGATGTTAGCAAAACGAAAAATGAGCGTAACGGAGCTTTCGGAAAGGGTTGGAATTACTATGGCGAATCTTTCTATTCTGAAAAATGGGAAAGCAAAAGCGGTTCGTTTTTCAACATTAGAAGCGATATGTAAGACTTTGGATTGTCAGCCAGGCGATATTTTAGAGTACAAAGGTGACGAAGACACTCAATAAAAAAGACAACAAATTTATTTAACCTCTTTGGGTCTTGCCCTTAAGAGGTTATTTTTGCTTTTCTAAAAGTCATAAATTAGGAGGTGGTATTGATATTTAGAGTAGTTAATAATCAAACTTTTTATCTAAACCAACATCCTTTGTGATATATTTCTAAGTATTGGCTTTTTAGGAAGGAAGTAAGTAAGTGAAACGGCAGTTACAAGTCTTTCCGGCGGATGTCATGGGATCGGAAAGGAGTTCTTAAAGGATGGTAGCCTAAAATCATCGCATCCATGCGATAACGGCTAACTGACCTGCATCGGTGCTGTGTTGCCGCTGTCGCTTTGCTTTCGCGCAGATAAAATCCTTTTGCTGTCGCTTCGCTTTCGCACAGACAAAGACACGTTGTTGCTGTCGCTTCGCTTTCGCACAAAAAACATTTGTTGCTGCCACTGCGTTAGTACTACGCTTTCGTACAAAAAACATTTGCAGGCCTAAGCACAAAGCCGATTCCGGGACGCAATTATGCCGAGGCATAATTGATATGTATTGAAGTAAAGGGGAAAAATATGAGAAATAAAATTATTTTATCATTAATGTTAATGACATTTCTTTCTGCTGTAGAAGGAACAATTATTAGTACAGCAATCCCCCGTATAACGAGTGATTTGTCAGGTGTAGAACTTGTTAGTTGGGTATATGCAATTTATATGCTTGCTACAGCTGTTTCGACGCCAATATACGGGAAACTGGCTGATTTATTCGGTCGTAAAAAAGTTTTACTTATCGGAGCTACAATATTCTTAATCGGCTCTGCACTTTGCGGTGTTGTGACATCGATGGAACAGCTCATCGTCTTTCGTGCCCTTCAAGGTCTAGGTGCTGGCGCTATTATGCCAATAACAATGACAATCATTGGTGACTTATATAGCGAAGTGAAAGACCGTGCAAAAGCACAGGGTTGGATTAGTGCTGTTTGGGGCGTCTCTGGTGTAATCGGACCATTAGTTGGAGGATTTTTAGTTGATTCTCTTTCTTGGCGCTACATCTTCTTCTTAAACGTTCCATTTGGAATTATCGCTTGCTTGATGATCGTAATTTATTATAAAGAATCTACGAAGCCTGCTAAGCATCATATCGACTATCTTGGTGCAACAGTATTTTCATTAAGTACAATCGCTCTACTATACGCGTTATTAACAGGTAGCAGTAAGCAAAACTGGGGGGACATTACAATTATTAGCCTCTTAATCTTTGCAGCTGTTTCATTCATTATTTTCTTATTTATTGAGAAAAAATCTCCGGAACCATTAATTCCGCTAGCGCTTTTCTCTAACCGTACATTATCTATTATAAACATACTAACTCTTATTTCTGGTGCAATGATTATTAGTATTACAATGTATCTTCCAATTTGGAGCCAAGGTGTACTAGGGAAAAATGCGACAGACGCCGGACTCATTTTAATGCCACTTCCTGTTATGTGGACATTTGGCACTATTTTTTCTGGTAAGTTAGTTGGTAACTTAAAAACGAAACAAATCATTCTACTTGGAGCAAGCGTTCTATCAATTGCTACCTTTTCACTATTTTCGTTGTCAACAGAATCTCCAGCATTCCTTATTTATGTTGCAGTCGGATTATTCGGCTTAGGAATGGGGCTTATTGTACCTATTTACATGGTAACAATTCAATCAGCTGTTCCAACTCATACGCGTGGGACAGCAATTGGCTTAAACACATTTATCAATACGTTTAGTCAAACATTAGGTGCTGCAGTTTTCGGGGCGATTTTCAACACTATGATCCATGCACACGGTATTAAAAACCTTGATCTTGTAACTTCTGGTGGACATGAAGGAACTACAGCAAACGTAGTAACCAAATCACAAGAGGCATTAGCTTCAAGTGTACATTCCATATATATGAGTACTTTTATATTAGCACTAGCAACTTTAGTAATTGTTTGGTTGTTATTAAAGCCATCCACACAAACTAGTGAACAATAAAAGTAATTACTATAAAAATAGGCTATGAAGAGATTGATATGCTCCCTATTAGGAGACAGATTAAAAAATAAAATCTGTTTATCTAAGGGAGTATTTTTTGTATACGCACGTGTTAAGTTCAACCCCGGTGCCACAATCAAGGCCAAATAGAAAGGGTCAACTGGGCTTAAATGTAGGAAAGATTACATAAACATTAGAAAAGAATCCATTTTGATCTTTTTTCAAAATGGATTCTTTTATTTGTTGTGAGGATCACTGCAAAGCAGAATTCTCATATTCTAAAAATTAGTAGGACTTAACTTAATGAAAATACTACCAAATAAAATCTTTATTAGGCCATCTATTACAAAAAAGACATCTAGACTTACGTTAGTAATAATTAATCCTATGAATGCATTGATTATTAAACTGATTGATAGAAAAAGCATTAATTTCCCATGTACCGGAATAAAAGGTAAGAAATGAACGCCGACAGCTAAAATAATTAATAGCCAGCAAGTTCTGTAATCATCGGCAAAAAATTGAAAACTGACAAAAACTAAAATGGCTAATAAAAAAATTGAAAAATTAGACCACTTTTTTTGTTCCATTGTACCAGGACCGACTGCTAATTTCTCCCGGGTTTTAGGGTTTAATTGCCAAATCATACCTAGTACATAAGCGATGGTAAAGGGCCAAATATTTGGATAACCATTATATTTAATTAACAGTAAGAACATTGCAATGCCAGCAATTATTAGCCAAATCCCATTAATCTTTTGTCTAGGATATTTGTAAGCGTGTGTTTCCATGTCCTATTCTCCATTCTCTATTCTCGAATTATCTATATCCTCGAATAATAGATTTCTAGAATAATATATCAGACTGAAATGGATCTTTTTGTCGCAATCTGTCGAAGTGAGAAATATATTGATTTTAAAAAGTCATCCTTTTTTTCGATAAATAATATAGTTCATAAGATATTTTTAATCATACTTAATTTCCAAACTCCAAATGACCCTCCACTTTTAGCTAAAGTAATTAACTTTGCTAATTCATCGTTTAATATAATCGCTTCAACATGTTTCGTTTCCATCTATTCACCCCTTGCTGTGATATTTTTAAATCTTTCGTTAATTAATATTCAGTCTCACCTTCTACATAAATTTATTTTCTATTTTATGGATAGTGTGTATGGTATACACCAATATATTAGGGATAAATTACCTGACTAACCAATGGTATGTTAACATTACCTTATTTTTAGCATTTATTTATTGGAAGTATAGTAATATCATTGTATTGTAAAGCAAAATTTGATTGGGAAATATAGACCTGGTAAGTTTGGAAGATGGCTTTACATATAATTTTTTTGTAATAAATATATTGTTTTCGAAAACTTATTATACATATTTTAAAAATTAATAGAGCGATAATATTGTTTTCGCAGAATAATTTAATTTTACTAAAGTTCTGGAGGAATAAAATAATGACAAAGCAAAACAAAGGTCGTAAATTTTTCGCAGCTACAGCTACAGCAGCTCTAGTAGCATCAGCAATCGTACCAGTAGCATCAGCTGCTGAATTTAAAGATGCAGATAGCATTTCATCTTGGGCAAAAGAAGCCGTACAATTTTTAACTGACAAAGGTTTCATCCAAGGCGATGAAAAAGGAAACTTCAACCCAGCTGGTACTCTTACTCGTGCAGAAGCTGCTGAAATTTTATCAAAAGCATTGGATTTAAAACCTACAGGAACAGAAGATTTTTCTGATGTAAATGAAAATGACTGGTTCTATAACGCAGTGCTTGCAACTTCACCAGAATTATTTGACGGTATGGGCAATGGTAAATTTGAACCTAAAGCTCAATTAACAAGAGAACAAGCTGCTAAAGTTATCGTGCAAGGTTACCAATTAACAGGTAAAGCAGATCTTAGCAATTTCTCAGATGCTTCTAAAGCTTCTAAATGGGCTGTATCTTACTTAGAAACAGCTGTTGAAAACGGAGTAATCAACGGTAAAGGTTCATTATTAGCACCACAAGATAAAATTAGCCGTGAAGAATTTGCCACTATGGTAAAACGTACAATTGATGCAGTTACAAATGTAACACCAGCTGTAGCATCTGTAAAAGGGCTTAATGCGAAGGAACTTGAAGTAAAGTTCAACACAGCTGTTGATAAAAAAGACGCTGAATTGACAACAAACTATGCTATCACAGGTGTAGCTATCACGAAAGCAACAGTATCTGAAGACGGTATGACTGTTATTTTAACAACTGATAAAGAGTTAAAATTAACTAATGATAAAGTTACTGTAAAACCAATCAAAACGAAAGCAGATGCTAAAGTTCTAACTGAAGAGTTTAACAAATTGCTAACATTTGCAGACACAACTCCTGTAAGCGTTAATTCTGTTGAAGCAAAAGGTACTGAAGCAGTAATCACTTTCGATGAGCCTGTACAAAGCGCAGGAACAGTAAGTTTAAATGGTACTGAGCTTTCTAAAGATCGCTATGAATTATCTGGTAAAACATTAAAAATCAAAGGCTTAACTGCTGAACAGACTTATAAAGTGGACATTGTTGGCGCTATTGATTTCGCTAACAATATCGCAAACCCTATTGCTGTTAACTTCACAGTTGCTAAAGCAGACGTTGATAGTTCAAATCCAACTGTTTCTACAGCAGTGAACGGTACAGAAATCACTTTTGATTTCTCAGAAGAATTAAAGAAACAAAACATTGATGGAACTGAAGCGTATGCAAAAGTAACTGTTGGAGCAACTACTTTCTTCTTAACAGATAAAGAGATTAAAGATGCTGATGATAAAACAGTATTCACTATTGATGCAAAAGATGCATTAGGTACAAATTCATTTATTAATGCAGACATTAAAGTAGTTAAAGGGTACAAAGATTTAGCTGGTAACGAGGGAGATGCATTTGAGTTCAATGCTACTCTATCTAAGGATTTAACTCCTGCTACACTTGTAACAGTTTCTTCTAAAATGTTAGTAGCTGATGATGTGAATTCTACTAAAGACGTAGATGCTTTATACCTTACTTTCAGTGAACCTGTAACAGTAGATGGAAAATTAACGCTTAAAACTCAAAATGGTATTGCTTACACTGCTGGGAAAACAACAGCGGTAAAAGCTGAAGCTGGTTTCGACGTGGATGGTAACGGTAAAATTGAGGGTGCTGAGAAAAACACAGTGAAAGTTGACATTGATTTAGATAGCAATTCAACATATACATTTGAATTATCTGCTAAAGCAGTTAAAGATATGGCTGGCAACGTGACTGCAGAAACAATTACATTCAATGTTACAACTGGAACTTTCGAATCTAAACCTGAAACTTCTACAGATTCATTAGTATTTGGAGCAACACCAGTTGTGGTAACAGATAACAATGTATTTACTGTTGAATACGCTGCAGATGTGACTGCATCAGCAACAACAGCTGCTAACTACACACTTGGAGGAAAAGAACTTCCAGCTGGAACTCAACTTCAATTTGTAGATGGTACTAAGAAAGTAAGATTCACTTTACCAGAAGGCTCTATCATTGCTAATGGTCCTTATGTACTTGAAGCTAAAAATGTTGTAGATACTAAAGGGAACACACTTAAAAATGGTAAAGCTACAACTACAGTAACACTTAAAGAAAATGTTGCACCTGTAGCTTCTAAAGTAACTGTAAAAGATAGCAAAACATTTACAGTAGACTTCTCTGAAAGTATTGCTGACCAAGCTACTGTAACAGGTTTAACAGTTAAGATTGCTGGTTCAACTGTAAAACCTACTACTGCTACTGTTACTGGTGGTAAACTTACTGTGACAACTAAAGATGACTTTGCTACAACAGATAGCATTGTAGTTGAATTCAAATCAACTAACTTAGTAGATGCGAATAACAATAAAGTTAAAGACGGTTCTGTTTCAAACTAATAAGTTTGTAATGTAAACTGTTCAATTAGAAAAAGCCTTGTGGAGATTCTCTACAAGGCTTTTCTTTTTTAGAAACAGTATCAGGATTGATATACATATAAAATGGCCAAGTATTTGTGGTTTTTCGGGCAGATGTAAAATTGGGAATATTATCATATTTAGTATAAAATCGAGTGGTGGTGTATGTATATTTTCAAACGATGTTTCATTCAGGAAATAAGACCACTCAATATGGCGAACACGCTGTAAGCCATTCTCCTGCACTTGACGTGGGTAAAAGGGTAAATGCGCTCTTCTTAGTAAAAATTAGTGTACATATAAACATAAAAAAAATACAAACTAATTTTAACGTCAAAATTTTAGGAGGTTACCTTGGCTAATTCAAGACACTCGAAACCGGATGATAGATCCAATAACGTTGAACGAATTCGTGATATCGTTAAGAACACTGAAGAAAAACTTCATGAAGCGGAAATTAGTTTGGAATTTGCAGACCCTATGCAAAGTGAAATGATTAAAGAAAAAAATAAGCGACGTCAAAAGTCAATTGAAGGATTAAATGAAGAAATGAAAGATGAAATGGCGGCACGTAAAAAAGGCGAAGTATAGAATTAGGGACTTAGGAAGAGGAACTAACTTATCTCCATCTTTCTAATGATAAAAAAGTGTTTGCCTACAAAAGCGGATGGTTTAGAAGTTCTATAAAGGACCTCTACATTGCCATCTGCTTTTATTATGAGTGTAAATGACTTATTACACCCCATTTAGAACAAGGATTATCAAACACATGTGGTTTAAAGGTGATATTAAAGGAGGAGGTAAGTATATGAAGATAAGATTAGCTAAATTAGATGACTTACAGCAATTGCTGTATATTTTAAATACCGTTACTTTGGATTTACAACAAAAAGGGATACACCAATGGGATTACCCTTGGGATCACAATAAAATCGCAAATCAAATAAAGAATAATTTCTGTTACGTTTTATTAGTAGATAAAAAAATAATAGGAACCTTTTGTATAAATGAAATAGATAATATCAATGAGTTCCCAGTAGAATTAAAAAGTAAATATTTATATCAGATTGCTATATTACCTGAATTTCAAGGAAGGAATTTTGGTTCCTCAATAACACAATTTGCTTGTTCTTTTGTAAAAGGATTAAGGAAAACACTATATTTAGACTGTTGGGCTGGAAATGAAAAGTTAAAAGAATTTTATTCAAGAAATGGACTGGAATACATCGGGGACTTTCCAGAAGAAGACTATTACATTAGTATTTTTAAATATAGATAAAAATATTCGAGTCAGAAAAAATACATATATTTAGGTGTTAACATCTGATCTTAAAATTAAATATCGATAAAATTTGAGCCACGCATATTGACCAATGTTTCAAAATGCGTGGTTTCTTTATGAATAGAAGCTTTCTCTTCCATTGTGGTTGTGAATAACAAAGTTTGCAAAAATAATTCTATGTAAAAAAAGAATGGATTTACCAAAAAAGATGAACCTTTTCCAATAGTCATTTGTTTATAAAGTATAACGCATAGAAAGGAGTGCCTTGGAGTGACAGAACGAGAATTATTCGATTCTTATAACAAGGATGTATACCGCACATGTTATTACATGTTACGGAACGCACAAGATGCGGAAGATCTCTGCCATGACGTATTTATCACCGTTTTTCGTCAGGATTGGCAAAGCGTTGAGCATACGCGTGCCTGGATCATGCGCATCGCAATGAACCATTGTTTAAACTTGCTAAAGCGAAATCAGACTCAGCGTGATAAACAGGGTCAGGTTCAATGGCTTCATGAGCAGGCCACATCATCAATTAAATCCATAGACACCATTGTAGTAGAAAAAGCGGCTGAGGAAGAATGGGAGGAACTGCTGAAGCAGCTGCCAGACAAATTGATGGCTGTTGTTACCCTCCGTTATATCGGTGAGCTGTCCATGGTAGAGATCGCTGAAACCCTGAAGATTCCTGTGGGTACAGTGAAGTCGAGACACCATAAGGCATTGAAAATCATGCGCAGAAAACTTGAACACAATAACAACTTATGGCTGAAGGGAGAGAACCAATATGGAACGCATTGAAAATAAGGTTAAAAACCAAATGAAGGAATCAAATAATGTTGATTACCCTGACTTTGATCAGATGTGGAGCAGTATCCAGCAGGACGAACTAAAGGTCGCTGGTGGTGAACCCGTTGAGCTCCGTCCTCGAAAGCGAAAGCGTTTTGCATTGGTTGCAGGGCTATCTGTAGCTTTGATGGCTACACCAGTTTACGCAGCTCTGAATTATGATTGGTCCAGCATGCTTTCGCATAGGGAAGGTATTCAGTCCGCATTAGAGCAGGGCTTAGGTCAAACGATTGAGCAATCCGTTACAAAGGATGGTGTTACGTTAACCGTACATACGGCTTTTGTAGATGAGAACAGAACTTTCCTGCTGTATAGTATGAAACCTGGAACATCTCAGGATGTAAAGGATATAGATTTTGAAGTTATCGGACTAAAAGACTCGAAGGGCAACTTTATTGAAGGGAATTATGGGGGTAAGTGGAATGAGGAGCTTGGTGAATTCCAGGGATATTTTGAGACGGACTGGGTTGCCGAAGGGCAGAAGACTGATGTTAAGTTTATAATGGAGAATATTCAATTGATCAGCAATAAGAAGCAGTCCATCAGCTATAATCCTAATGACTCTACTACGCAAGTGTTCCCAATTCAAAAGGATGGGATGGACAGTGTGACCTTGCAGTCTTTTGAACAAGCTGAAGGTAGAACTCTCCTAAAATCAAACGTTACGCTTACGGATCCTGAAATGCAGAAAAGATGGATATATTTTGAGGCAATCAATGACGCGGATAACTCAGTTAAAAAAGCGGAAGGGCCACCTTCATTCCGAGACGGGGGAGCAAATGAGGCTCAAATATTCAAGTCTGACACCCTACGTGAAGAAGGAACTAAATTCCAACTTTCTTATGATCACATATTAGAAACAAAAGAAAGTACTTGGAGCATAAATATGAATCTTTCCAAAAAACAGTTGGAAAATGGGTCATTTAAGCAAGTGCTAGATATCCCTATGGACAATGTGCCTGGCGGAACGAAAATCCACGAAATGAAGGTTACACCGACCCAAGTTCGTTTGAAATTTACTCAAGAAGAATTCAACCGTATTCCTTTTGGGGATTATCAACTGGATGTGGGTGGAATTCTGTTAGATGGGTATTTTATGACAGGTACAGATCCTAAAGAACAAGAGCTACGCTTTGAAATGAAAGGATTGGATGCAGCTTCTCTGGCTAATAAGCCTGTAACCCTCGTCGCGAAGCACCGTATCGATAGTTTTTACGGAGACGAGAACGACAATCCAATTCATTTGACTGACATATCAGAAAAACAACAAACCACTACGTCTAGCATTGCAGGGTATCCAATCTCATGGGCTTATTATTTGAAGGACAATAACCTCTATGTGGAATCCTTGAGCTCAGACCCGACGTTTGGTGGAGTCGAACGAACTTATTATCTGGACGGCAAAGAACAGAACTTAGGGGATCCGGAGCCTACCCTGATGGGCGCGTTTGGTGATGCTGGAAGTAATAAATCTATGGACGTGTATGAAAATTTCGACAAGAAAGAGCTAGATATTTACATTTATAGTTTTTCAACCAATAAGCCAAACGAAGAGCTTCGTATTCCACTTAAGTCTGGAAAATGACCTGCATATGTAAATCGATAAGCACAGGAGAACTTAACTTCTTCCATCATTCCAACGCATTGATAACCATCTATCAAAAAAAGGTAGATGGTTATTGTATTTTTAGGAGGAATAAAAGACAAGTATGCTTGTAAAGTTTTACAGATAAATCACTCTTTTTGTTTTCTTGATATAATAATTATGCAAGACTGCCCTCGATCAGTTGTGTACTTTAACAGCTTTGTGGTTAATCTTATAGAAGGAAATTATACAATAATCCAAGTGCTTTAAAGGTTATCAGCTCAAGGGCAATCTAATTTTCAGGTATTGCATAATCCTTTTGATATAAGTATATTGATGAACAATTTATAAAAATGCAATGAATTGTTATGTCAAATAATAGGGTATAGTTTATTTAGAGTTTAACTTCAAAATTGAATTATTTGTTAATTTCTCTCTCATTTTACCATTAACATGCAAAATAATGGTATGCTATATCACGATAATAGTTTATGGAGGCGGTATTATGTATTACAGTAATGGTAATTATGAGGCTTTTGCACGTCCTAAAAAACCAGTGGGTGTTGATGAGAAATCAGCGTACCTTGTTGGTTCGGGGCTAGCTTCGCTTTCAGCCGCATGCTTTTTAATTCGTGATGGTCAAATGAAGGGAGAGAATATTCATATTCTCGAAGAACTAGATATCTCAGGGGGTAGCCTTGATGGTATTTTAAATCCGACAAGAGGTTTTATTATTCGCGGTGGTCGAGAAATGGAAGATCATTTTGAATGCCTATGGGATCTATTCCGTTCAATCCCATCTTTAGAAATAGAAAATGCTTCTGTTTTAGACGAATTTTATTGGCTAAATAAAGAGGATCCTAACTATTCAAAATGTAGATTGATTGAAAATAGAGGGCAAAGACTTGAGGATGATGGGAAGTTTACATTATCTGATAAAGCATCTGAAGAAATGATTAAATTATTCTTTACTCCTGAAGAGAAATTAGAGGATGTAAAAATTACAGATGTTTTCTCTGAAGAGTTCTTTGAATCGAACTTCTGGCTATATTGGTCTACGATGTTTGCTTTTGAAAAATGGCATTCTGCAATGGAAATGCGTCGTTATATTATGCGTTTTATTCATCATGTTGGGGGTCTACCTGATTTATCTGCTTTGAAATTTACAAAATATAATCAGTACGAATCTTTAGTACTTCCTATGATTAAATATTTAGAAAGTCATAATGTTGATTTCCAATTTAATACTGTTGTAGAGAATGTTTTAGTTGATAAAGTAGGCGATAAAAAAGTAGCACATACTTTAGTGTTAAAACAAAATGGTGTGAAAAAGAATATTGAGCTAACAGAAAATGAATTAGTGTTTGTTACAAATGGAAGTATTACGGAGAGTACAACTTATGGTGACAATAATACGCCAGCTCCTGTAAGTACTGATTTAGGAGGAAGCTGGTCACTTTGGAAAAACATCGCTTCCCAAGATTCTGAGTTTGGTAAACCAGAAAAATTCTGCGATAATCTTCCGGAAGAAAGTTGGTTCGTTTCAGCGACACTTACTACATTGGATGACCGAGTTGCTCCGTATATTGAAAAGATTAGTAAAAGAGATCCATATGCAGGCAAGGTAGTTACAGGTGGTATTGTAACTGCTACAGATTCTAATTGGATGCTAAGCTATACGTTGAACAGACAACCTCATTTTAAAAATCAACCAAAAGACCAATTAGTAGTTTGGATTTATGGTTTACTTTCTAATAAACCAGGTGATTTTATTAAAAAGAGTATCACTGAATGTTCTGGAATTGAGATAGCACAAGAATGGTTGTACCATATGGGTGTACCTGTAGACGAAATACCGGATATAGCACAAAATTCTTGTAATACAATTCCATGTTACATGCCTTATATAACATCTTACTTCATGCCTAGAGCAATGGGAGATCGTCCTTTAGTTGTCCCTAATGGATCTGCTAACTTAGCCTTCATTGGGAACTTTAGTGAAACAGAAAGAGACACAGTATTCACAACTGAATACTCAGTAAGAACGGCGATGGAAGCAGTTTATCAATTATTAGATATTGATCGAGGCGTTCCAGAAGTATTTGCATCTACTTTTGACATTCGTACTTTATTATCTTCAACTGCTCGTTTACTTGATGGTAAGAAATTAACAGATGTAGATGCTCCATTTATCTTAAAACAAATAGGTAAATTTGGTATTCATAAAACGAAAGACACAATTATCTATGATTTATTGAAAGAAAGTAAATTGATTTAAAGATAAAAAGCTGATTCTAATTGATCTGACCCAAAAAAGTTAGACATATTTAGTTAAGCAACTTCTAAGACCTGAGTTCGGTACTCCACCGGGCTTAGGTCTTTTAATTTTTCCTTCATTCGTTTGTGATTGTAATAGTGAATATAGTCTTTGAGTTCCTGTTCAAAATGTGCCATAGATTCAAATTCTTGTAGATACAGGAGTTCAGATTTTAATAAGCCAAAGAAATTTTCAATGACTGCGTTATCCAAACAATTGCCCTTACGGGACATACTCTGCGTAATCCCATATTGTTTTAATGTTTGTTGATACTTTTTCATTTGATAATGCCAACCTTGATCCGAATGAAGAATGACTTGATCATCTGATTGAAGGCGCTCCAAAGCTTGTTCTAACATATTATGGATTAGATTATACACCGGACGATTCATTACCGTGTATGCAATGATTTCGCCATTGCATAAATCAAGGACAGGTGATAAATAGCGTTTCTCACCAAATAGATGGAACTCTATCACGTCAGTTACCCATTTCTCGTTCATTCTTTTCGCTGTAAAATCGCGTTGTAATATGTTTGGGGCAATTTTTCCGACGTTTCCTTTATACGAACGGTATTTCCTCATGCGGACTTCACACTTTATGCCAATGGCATTCATCAAACAGTTAATCGTTTTAGGATCATGATGAAAGCCATATTTTTTTAGTTCTTTGGCAATCCGACGATAACCATAACGTCCCTTATGTTCATGATAAATGGACTGAATTGCGACTTTCACATCAGCGTATTTATCAGTGCGATTCAAACGCTTTTCCCAGTAATAATACGTACTGCGTGGAATATCAGCGACTTTGATTAATTCCACCACTTCATAGATTTCCTTTAGTTCATAAATTACTTGCGCTTTGATTTGATTGGTAATTTTTCTTGCATTTGAACTAAAGTATTCAACTTTTTTAAGTACGCATTCTCCATTTCTAATTGTTTAATACGTGCTTCTAATGCCTCAACAGATCCTTCAGTTGGTGCTGATTTCGTTGTTCTTTTTGTTTCTTTTTTCATGGATGGACGCCCCTTTTTCTTAGAAACAAGGGCATCATAACCACCAACCTCAAACTTTATCTTCCAATTCCGAATCATGCCAGGAGATGAAATATTAAATAGTGCAGCTGTGTCAGTCGAAGATGTACCTGTCTCGTTCATATAATTAAGTACATCCATTTTATAGTCAGCTGAATATTTTGTATAGGACTTTAAGAAAGTCTCACCACCATTTTTTTGATAACGGCGAACCCATTCACTTACAACCTGATCTGACACTCCGATATCTTTCGCGATTTCAATCATAGGTTCAATTCCATTTAAGTATCGGTGGACTGCTTGAATACGTTGTTCAGCATTTACTTTTGCCATAAAAAAACCCCCGTAAAAGTTAGATTGATGTCTAACTTTTACGGGGCAGTTCAAATTGAATCAGCTTTTTTACATTAAATAGTGAATTTTTTCATTTCGTCTCTTAAAGCATCAGCAATAGCATTTAGATCCTTAGCTTTTTCAGAGACAGTCTCGATGCTTTTAAGCTGTTCATTTGCGGAAGCGGAAACTTGTTCTGTTCCAGCAGAGGTTTCTACTGCAGAAGCAGATATACTTTGTACGGCACTAATAATTTGCTCCTTGCGTTCATCCATCTCATGAGATAAATGTTTCACCTCTTGTGCCACTTCACTCGTTTGATCTAGAGCTACCTTTATTGTATTAAAGATCTCACTAGTATCCTTTGTAGCTTTTGCATTTTGTTCGACAATACTAAGGCTTGTGCTGATTTCCTGCACAGCACTTTTAGAAATAGCCTGAATTGCAGAGATTTTATTCTTAATATCCTCAGTAGCATTAGATGTCTGTTCCGATAATTTTCGAATTTCATCCGCAACAACCGCGAAACCTTTACCGGCTTCACCAACGCGAGCTGACTCAATGGAAGCGTTTAGAGCCAATAAATTAGTTTGAGTTGCGATGTCTGTAATTGTATTGACAATACTTGATATATCAGATGAAGTTTTATCTACTTCTTGAACGATGTTACTTACCTGCTGTGAAGATTCGCGATTTTTCTCTGACCAAATAGAAAGTTGGTTGACAGTTTCTACACCTTGATTACTTAAATGATCGATATCTTCTGTCATAGAAGCGATCTTCTCTGTATGCTCAATAACACGATCAATGTTTCCAGATAGTTGATTTAATTGTTCAGCACTTTTTTCTGTATCATGAGCTTGCTCTTCTGTAGCCTTTGCTACTTCATTAATGGCTGAGCTAATTTCATCAGTAGTACGTACCGTATCCTCTGCTATTTGAATAAGAATCTTTGAGGAATCTGATAGCTCGGAGCTAGTTTTATGTATATTGACGGTAACATTCTTTAATGCCGATTGCATGCCAGAGATGCCTTTTGCCATAAGACCAATTTCATCTTGATGATGTAATAGCTTGTTTAACTCTGGATTTTCGGTAAAGTCTAAGCTAGTAGTTTGATGAATGATATTTTCAAGATTCTTAATGGCAGTAACAATGCGGCCAATAATCCACCACATTAAAGCACCTATAATGATGAAACTCACTATGCCTGTAATAATCTGATAGCCAAGTACAGAGTTTGTAATAGATTGAATACCGCTTTCAGGCACCCCAATATCAATTACGCCATAAAGCTTGCCGTCTTTATATATAGGTTCCATGATGTCATATGTCCAAATACCTTGAACTTCAGCATACCATCTCATAAATTGTTTTTTTCCGTGCTTGGCACCATCGATTGTGTATGCATCCTCATACGTTTTCCCTAATTTCCCTTTATCACTATGCGCCACTGCTTCTGCATTGGTATCAATGACAATAGCATAAGTCACATTGTCTTGTTGTGCTTTTGACTCCACAAAATCTTGTAAAGATGAGATGGGATCATTCTCAGAATTTAATATAGTTTCAGCTTGCTTTGCGATTTCATAGACCTGTTCATTGGCTTTATCAATTAAAACTTCCTTACTATTTTTGCCAACAATCCATACACCTAATACGGAGTTAATTACAGATGACAATAACAGCAAACTTAATGTAAAAAACAATAATCGTCGCTTAATACTTTTGTTTTTCAAATTGTTTCCTCCTTTGAATTTTGTTGGAACTTTATGCCTACAAAAACTCGAATTTTAAGTATAGTATTATGGAATGAAGTAGGAATGTCAATGATATATTAAGAGACTTATTACTTAGAATGTTGTGGGTTAGGGTATAAAAGTCCTTTTTTTATGATTGATTTCTTGAGATTTTAACGGATAGGAAATGCCTATTTTGGAGAATGAACAGTAAGTCGTGTTAAAGCGCATAGGTATAAAAAGAAGCTGTTTAAAAATGGAGCTTCTCATTGATAATTATATTAGTAGGTTTTTAGTTCGTCGGTTGCTTTTTTTATCGTTCACCTTTTCTAATTTGTCACCTAACTTTTATATTCATCTCAAAGAGTATGTGCTTCAACAAAATGAGGGGGTGATCTCCGTTCCGACTGGGCCTTCCTAGGAGAGTCCGATGAGCAGCCTTGTTGTTGCTGTCGCTACGCTTTCGCACAGATAAAACATTTGTTGCTGTCGCTACGCTTTCGCACAGAAAACATCCGCATCGCTCCAGGGTCTCATCAGTTTTTCTTTTATTTATAAGTAATAAAGCGTATAGGAATCTATAAAATATCTTTATACTTTGGGTTAAATGGTATATTATGGGTTTAAATAAGAACTGCAAGGGGGATTGTTTTATGAGAAGGTATACGATTTTTGCATAGCAAAGGCTATTGCAATATAAGATAGAGCAAAAATAGCCTTTGCTCTTCCTAAAAGAAAAATTACATTTAGGAGTGCAATATGAGCTATAAAAAAGCAAAGCATATTTTACCGGCTGAGTTGCTAGAGTTAATACAAGAATATGTTGATGGTGAGTATATTTATATACCGCGAAGATCAGAACATAAAAAGAACTGGGGATCTGGTACTACGATAAGAGAAGAATTGGATGTAAGAAATTCTAAAATTTATAACGATTATCTATCGGGAATGGATCCGGCTAATTTGGCTGAAAAATACTATTTATCATCAAAAAGTATTCAAAGAATTGTACTAAAAGAGAAAAGAAGAAGAAAAAAATAAGTCAGTGTGGTTTTAGACTACATTGGCTTATTTTCTTTTATGAAATATAAATGAGGTTTTTTCATGTAATATAGGTCAGATATAATCTAATCAGCTTCTATTGAATTTTCACCTTTAGTTTAATTTGATATTCATAAAAAAATAGGAGGAAAAAAATGAACTTTACCAAATTATTAGGAACATCTTTTCCGTCAGTACAAAATGATCGCATTAAATTAAGAAAGATAAAGTTGGAAGATGCTCCTACGTTATTCAATTATTATTCAAATGAAAATGTATATCGTTATCTTGATTGGAATGGACCAGAAACTTTAGAAAGAAGTTATGAAGTAATTAATTTTTGGAATAAAGGCTATGATGAAGGTTGGATTATTCGTTTTGCTATTGCTAACAAAGAAACCGATGAAATTATTGGTACTATTTTTTTAAGTGAATTTGTAGGCAAACGAGCTGAAATGGGCTATGAATTATCTGAAGAATATTGGCATCGAGGTATTATGTCGGAAGCGGTTAAAGAAGTGTTATCAATAGGATTTAATCAGTTAGGCTTAGTAAGAATACAGGCAGTTGTCACGGAAGAAAATATAGCTTCAAAGAAGTTATTATCGAAATTCAACTTTAAGGAAGAAGGCTGCTTAAGACAATTTGAATGCCATAGTGTTACTGGAGAATGTAAAGATATGTTGATCTATAGTTTGTTGCATACTGAGTATCCGAAGAAGAATATATGAGTTTTATGGTAATTTCAGATGAATTTCCAATAAAAGTGCGACAAAAATCTATTTAATGAGTTTTGTCGCACTTTTATATAATGTTCTATTTTCCTCTACTTTCGAATATTCCTGTAAATAGGATTTCCAATATGTGATGATAACCATAAATTTAGGAGGGGAATGAAATAGAGAAAATAAAGTTAAGTATTAATTATAGCTTAATTAGTTATATCATTATTTTTGCTGTAACCTTAATGATCAAAGGTTTGACAGGTGCAGAACAGTATCAAAACATTTTATCTAAAGATATTATTGAGATTTTAAAACTACTTGCAAGTGCATTTGTACAAAATATAGGAATTGCTTTACCACCCGCAATTATCATTGGTTTCGTTTTTTATTTTTATATTTTTCCTAAACAATCAAGAGAGTAGATAGATCTGCATTCGTTTTTTTACAAAGAATCTTTAGAGTTATACGCATGAGAAGGTGAGAAAAATGCAGATTAAATTTTGGAAAAGTAAAAAGGAAAATAAGGAATGGCGAGGAGGAAATTCAAACGGACGGCCTAAAGTGACCATAAACAAATCGAAGTTGCTGCATTTAAAAGATGCTGGCAAAAGTAATCGAGAAATTGCACGAATACTTCGAGTTTCAGAAGCTACTATTCGGAGACGATTGAAAGATTTAGAGGGGTGATTTTTCTCTTTACTTGTAGAAGTTTTACGTATCGATTTTGTATATGCGCCAGAAAAGAAGTTTATATATTCTTATGTCGAGATTCCAGTGGATTAAAAACAAACTCTTAGGTATGATATCGTAAAGAGTTTGTTTTCTTTTTTCTTACAAATTTGGATTTGGAGTTAACGGACGAGGGGATGAGTTAGCTTGGAAATATCAATTAATAGCTTACAAGAACGTGACGCAGAAGAATTATTTGAGTTTGAAAAGAATAATAGACTATTTTTTGAACAAATGGTACCTAGTCGTGGAGAAGATTATTATAATTTTGAAACGTTTAAAATAAGACATAAAGAGCTTTTGACAGAACAACAAGAAAATAAATCAAAATTCTATTTAATAAGAGATAACTTAGACAAGATTATTGGAAGAATTAATTTAGTAGATATAGATACAACGAATGATATAGCGGAAGTCGGTTATAGAGTGGGTCAAGAATATGGAGGCAAAGGAATAGGGGCTAGAGCCCTAAAGCTATTATTAGAAACAGAAATCAGTGTAAAAAAGATTAAAGCAAAAACAACAACAAATAATATTGCATCTCAAAGGGTTCTTGAAAAGAATGGTTTTAAACAAGTGTCTACAAGTGATGATGAGTTCAAGATGAATGGCAAAAAGCTACAGTTTATCGATTATATTTTGGAACTCTAGTAAAAATCCTGAGAGGGATGGTTGAAAGATAGTGTTTAAACGAATCATGATACTTTTTTCAATTACCGTTGCAATATTTTTGGTGCTCATTACAGCTAGTTATATTATTCATCAAATAAAATTATCTAAGGAAGATAAATTATTTACGCCAACAGGGAAAATGGTAGAAGTGAATGGTCATCAGATGCATGTGTACGTAGAAGGAAATGGAGAAGAAACGCTTGTATTTATGTCTGGAGGAGGAACAAGCTCACCTGTTTTAGATTTTAAATCATTATATTCATTGTTAAGCGATAAATATAAAATCGCTGTTGTTGAAAAGGCAGGTTATGGCTTTAGTGACATTACAGATTCTGAGCCTAATATTGATACTATTTTACAAGAAACAAGAAAAGCTCTATTAAAATCAGGTGTTGAAGGACCATATATTTTAGCTCCTCATTCTATGTCTGGTATTGAAGCATTGTATTGGGCTCAAGTATACCCGAATGAAGTTAAGGCGATTATAGGATTGGATATGGCTGTTCCTGCTGCATATAAAGATTATGATATAAATATGCCTCTAGTTCATTTAAGTGCCTTTGCCACTAATATTGGTTTTACTAGATGGATTCCTGGCCTTTCTGAAAGTGATGCGATCAAATATGGAACTTTGACAGATGAGGAAAAAGAATTGTATAAAGTGATTTTTTATCGTAGAACGGTAACTAAAAATATGGTGAATGAAATTAAGCATATTAAGGAAAATGCCGAAAAGGTAGGAGCGGCTGGAATCCCAAATGTGCCTATACTTTTGTTCTCTTCAAACGGTCAAGGGACAGGTTGGAATGAAGATGAGTGGAATGAATTTCAAAAGGATTTCATTAGTAAGTATAAGGATGGCACATTAATCAAATTAGATTGTTCACACTATATTCATGATATTGAATTTAAGCGAATAGCTGATGAAACAGAAAAATATATAGAGAGTTTAAATCGTTAGATCTCATCACCAAAAGTTGTGTACCAGCGTTATAGTCATAAAAATTACTAATGTTATAGAAAAAAAGGGGGTCTTAATCATAAAATATTTATTGCAAGTTGATTTTCCAATGGACGTGCCATTCGGTGAAGAAATGTCCGAGGCATTCGTTGACTTAGCGAAAAGTATTAACGAAGAGCCGGGTATGATTTGGAAGATTTGGACTGAGAATGCTGCGACTAAAGAAGCTGGTGGGGTATATTTATTTGAAACCAAAACAGATGCTGAGAAATATTTAACTATGCATTCAGAACGACTAGCAAGTTTCGGCATTACCGATATTCGTGTGAAGATCTTCGAGGTGAATGAAGTATTATCAACAATTAATAATGCTCCAATTAAATAGTTAGCTAAAGTTAATTAGGGTCATTATTTGAAGTATTGTCAACTAAATAATTTAAAACAGAAAACATGAGATTGTGATTTAACAATCTCATGTTTTCGTTTTTTTATTGTTAATAATAATTTATTACTTGCAAAATATGTCTGTTGTGTATATATTGTATATAAAGTATATATACATTATTTGAAGTGTTACCTTAAAGAGCTCAAGAAAATGCTAACATTATTGCAAACGGAGGATGGATGATGGAAAATGTCATTGAATTACAACATGTTCATAAATCTTTTAAAGGATTTCAGATAAAGGATTTCTCTATTAACGTAAAAAAGGGCTTCGTAACGGGATTTATCGGGGGAAATGGTGCAGGGAAATCTACAACAATCAAGTTGATTATGAACTTGCTACAGCAAGATAGTGGTACTGTTTCAGTGTTTGGCTTGGATTATAAAAAGCATGAAAAAGAAATAAAGGAACGTATTGGCTTTGTCTATGATGAAAATGTTTTTTATGAATATGTAACGTTAAAGGATATGAAAAGGATTATTAAACCAGCCTATAAAAACTGGGATGATGACGCTTTTCAACGTTATGTTACTCAGTTCGAACTACCACTGAACAAAAATATGAAGACCTTTTCAAAGGGAATGAAGATGAAAGCTTCGTTAGCTATAGCTCTAGCTCATCATGCAGAATTAATTATTATGGATGAGCCAACTGCGGGGCTCGATCCGATATTTCGAAGAGAGCTACTAAATATTCTACATGAATTAATGCAAGATGAAGATAAAACGATTTTCTTCTCGACACATATAACAACAGATTTAGACCGAATTGCGGATTATATTACCTTTGTTCATAACGGTGAACATATATTTACAAAGGAATTTTATAAGATTGAAGAGGAATATGCCATTGTCAAAGGGACGTTGAATTTATTGGATCAGGAAACGGAAAGAGAGTTTGTTGCAATTCGAAAAACGAACACAGGCTTTGAGGCATTAACAGCGGATAAAAATCGTGTGGCAAACATATTTGGGGATTCTGTCATTGTGGAAAAACCAACGCTTGAAGATATTATGTACTATACGAAAAAAGGGTGGTAATGGGATGGTTAATCTAATAATAAAGGATGTTTTAATACAAAAGAAAATAATTTTACTGTACATTCCTATTATAATAATCCTTTTATTGGGAAGTATGAGTTCCCCGTTGTATTTCGGGTTTGTATTTAGTATATCATTTATAATAACTAGTTTCTCTTATGATGAAAAAGATAATGCTAATATCCTTTTTAATTCGCTACCTTACACGAGAAAGGAAATTGTCAGTTCAAAATATATAGGTTCTCTTGTATTTACACTAGCGTTTATATTCATCATTTATAGTAGCAACTTCCTC
The DNA here is from genome assembly GCF_001183605.1 of Lysinibacillus xylanilyticus. Lineage (GTDB taxonomy): Bacteria > Bacillota > Bacilli > Bacillales_A > Planococcaceae > Lysinibacillus > Lysinibacillus xylanilyticus. Next base: position 250,154 of record NZ_LFXJ01000002.1, read on the forward strand.
TTAAATGGAAAAGGGATGATGTTTTTATGGAAAGAAATCCTGCTTATTATTGGTCTTGTAATGGTCGCTATTTCATTCATGTTTCCGATTTATTATAAATTTAAAATGAAAAATTTGCCAATTATTGCAAGTGCTTTAGTCGGTATCTTGCTGCTAATAACTACTTTTTTTATTCCTAATTTATTTGGTGAAATAAGAGAGCTGACTCTAAAGTTTCTGACCTTACAAGAAACACAAATGTATTTCGTAACTATCCTTACGATCATTATTTTATATATTGGATCGTGGCTACTATCTATTCGTATATATACGAGAAAGGCTTTTTGAAATAAAACAGCTTGAGCCGGTTGATGTAGGCTCAAGCTATTTAAGTACGCTTAAACAAAAAGTCCCATATAACAAAATCTGAGTATCGCCGACCTTGACTTCCGATGTCGATGTAACAAATAACAGTGTACAAATGGGTTAAACATTATTTTCGTGAGGCAGAAAATTATACTCTAAACAATAGACAATGTATTCTTTATGTGGAAAGACATTATAAATATAAATTGCTTTATATTTCCCTGAATGTCCAAGCATAAGTACAACTGACGAAAGCATGCTGAAATAAAAACTGCTCATGCTAACGGAATAACCAACGTCTTCTGTGCTGATCACATAAAAATAAAGAAGAGGTATTTGCATGCAAATTATTATTTCCAACAGCTCAAAAGAACCGATTTATGAGCAAATTTATACTCAAATCAAAAAGCTAATTTTATCAGGTGAATTACAAGAGGGGCAGTCATTGCCGTCTATGCGACAGCTTGCAAAGGATTTAGAAATTAGCGTTATTACTACAAAACGCGCTTATGAAGAGCTAGAGAAAAACGGATTTATTTATTCTATTGTGGGGAAAGGTTCGTTCATCTCAGAACAAAATAAGGAAATGATGAGAGAAAGAAAAGTAAAGGTAATCGAAGAAAATCTATTGATTGCCATTCAAAATGCTAAAGAAATGAACATTGGCTTAGCAGAGCTCAAAGAAATGCTGACACTAGTGTATTCAGAGGATGAGTGAAGGAGACAACTGCTAAATTCGTGTGGTGAATATATTTAGAGATGCGGTTATTGTGAAAAGGTCTATCCTCGAAGACAGTATGTAATATACGAAAAAAGGAAGGTAATTGGATGATTAACCTTATACTTAAGGATTTTTTAATACAAAAGAAATTAATTTTATTTTACATTGCTACTATAATAATCTACTTATTGGCAGGTGTACCCCTAATATTTTTGGGATTTCTTTATAGTGTAATATATATACTAAATGCTTTCGCTTACGATGAAAAAGACAATGCTAATATTTTGCTCAATTCTCTGCCATATACGAGAAAGGAAATTGTCAGTTCAAAATATATAGGTTCACTAATATTTACAACATTATTTATTTTCATGATTTACGTGGGGGATTTCCTCATAAATGGAAAAGGGGATCTTTTTATTTGGAAAGAAATGTTGCTTATTATTGGTCTAGTTATGGTCGCTATATCATTCATGTTTCCAATCTCCTATAAATTTAAAACGCAATATTTATTGATTGCTTCAGGTGTTTTATTTGGTATTTATATGTTAACAATTAATTTACTAGTTCCTATAAATGATATATTAAGAGAACTAACACGAAAGTTCTTGACTCTACAAGAAACGCAAATGTATTTTGTAGCTAGCATTACGGTTGCTATTTTATATATTGGGTCGTGGCTACTATCTATTCGTATATATGAAAGAAAAGCTTTTTAAAATAAAACGGCTTGAGCTCAGGCTCAGGCCGTTTTCGTACGCTTAAAAGCAAGCTTCCATAGAACGAAATTCGTGATGACAAGCACGAATAAGTAAATAATTGCCCCATAAGTAGTATGAGTAGTTAGGAAGTAATGCAGTGCCGCTAGAGCCCCTAATGGGATAAGCAATATAAGAGTTTTCCAGCTCTGACCATCGCCAACTTCATTATAGGGCTTTGTGAAAGGAATTTTGCTTCCGAAGCCGACATAACAAATGACGGTGTACATGAAGCTTGTTACTAAAACAATCAATAAATCTGGGATAATTCTCGTACCATAAATGAAGCAGAAAATGATGCTTAGAAAGATATACAATGGGATATACAACTTAATCAAAAATGCTTTTAAACTACCTTTTTTCAAGTTTGTATAATCTTTAATTGGAAAGACTTTATAGATCCAAGCTGCTTTATATTTTCCTGAATGTCCTAGCATAAGCACAGCCGACGGAATAATTAGCATGCTGAAATAAATATTTAAATAGCCCATGCTAACGGCATAATCAACAGTTTCGGACCTTGAAAAAGAAAACATAAAAATAAATGGAATGACAAAAGAAAATCCTAAAGATGGATATACTTTCAGTTTAAACTCTCGCTCCTGTTTCATCATAAGGGAGGCGAAGCGGTAGAATGCTCTTTCTTCATTAGTTCTACAAATGATTGTTAACAAAAGCGTTTTAAGTAGATTGTTCTTCTCTTTTTTCGATTTGCTTGTGTTTAATAGTTTTTGCAGATTACGTTCAAAGGTTGGTATCAGCTTTAGATATAGCCATATCGAGATGATTGGCATGACGACAGCAAATATACTGAAGACCACTGTAAATATAGAGTTGTCACCGTGTAGCAGTAACTCATAAGGAGCGGAAAACCACATAGGAATTAGAAAAATACTCCACCAATGAAACACTACCACCATATCAAAATTAACGAATTCGAAGGACCTAATAAGAACTTGATAGCCAATCATCAACATTAATGATAATCCGATTTGTACATAATTGATGATGTCTTTCAGTTTTTCTCCGTCAAAAAATCTTAAAATAGTAATATATAAAATAGCGGTTAAAACAACAATAAAAATATTAATTAAAACTAGTAAGACCACAGTTAAAAGAAAGAATACAATTCCTTGATTATATAGGCCCACCATAAGAGGGATGGCAGTAAATGCGATAGTTAAATACGTCAAGTAGATGAAAATATGCATAAATTTGGCCGCATTGATCGTTCTAGCAGAGATAGGCTTGGTCGATAGGATACTTCTGTCCCGTACATCCAAAAGTACCGAAGAAAAATCGGAAATCAATGTTGTCATGATGATAAAAATAATCATTGCATAAGCAATACTCATCTGGAAAAGATAGTTTTGACCAATTCCCATAAAAGGAATTAACATAAGTCCTATTAGAACATAAATCCATAAAGATTTGATGTAGCCACTTTTTTGCTCTTCCTTGTTTTTATTTGATGCTTGGTTAAATATTGTCGGTACTTTACGCTCATCCATTGTTAGTTTAATATGGAGGATCTTTCTCATGATCTCGTAATCGATGCCCATTTTCACAAAAACAAATTGAATCTTATCAAGTAGTTGAAGCGTTTTGAAATCTTTCATGATCATACCTCTTGCACAATTGAAACGAATTTCTCACCAATTTCCTGATGATCATGGAAGCCTGTCAATTGGTTGAAAATCTTTTCCAGAGTTCCTTCGGTATTGTCTGCCTGTAGTTGGGCAAATGTCCCATCAGCAGCAATTTTCCCATCATTCAGCAGGATGATGCGACTACTGATTTTTTCGACAACATCCATGATATGAGAGGAATAAAATATTGTTTTTCCTTGGGCAGCCAGTTGAGTCAAAATTTCTTTGAAGATCATCACACTATTCGCATCTAATCCATTGATTGGTTCATCTAAAAATAACAAATCAGGATTATGTATAAGGCTAGCGATAATCAATAGCTTTTGCCGCATTCCTTTTGAATAAGAAGATATCCTTGAATGATACGCTTCTCCAACACCAAATAACTCCATTAAGGATTTTGATTTATCAGCAGCGACTTCTAATTCAAGGCCATAAAGCTGGCCGATGAAGGTTAAATACTCATAACCAGTTAAATTATCATAAACATCTGCTATTTCTGGTACATAGCCAATTCTCCGTCTATATTCAATGCTGTCATTTCCGATATTCTCTCCGAAAAGCTTAATTTCTCCACCGTAATCGCCTTCGATTCCTAAAATGATTTTGACAGTGGTACTTTTACCTGCACCATTCGGACCGATATAACCAATTATTTCTCCTCTCGAGACGTGCAAGTCGATTCCTTTTAATATCTCCTTACTACCATAACTCTTCGTCAAATTCGTAATCGTGAAGATTTCTTCCATGTTGCAACTCCTTTCTGTTGATCCTACATTAACGGCGGTAATTCATCTGGTACCGCCTGTAAAAGCCCAATCGATGGAGGATGAAGAAAACCCCCCCTCTGATTAAAGTTCACTTTATCTTATGTTTAGTGTAATTGATTTAGATAAAATATCCATAAATATAATGTAACATATAATAAATGGGGTAATATTCCTATTTTTAGAGAAACAGTTGCAGCAAATGATTTTACTGCTTGATCCACATTGTATCGTTTTAGGAGGAGGCTTTTTTAATCATCATCCTAAAATTATTGACTATATTAAAGAAGCGATTAAGCAGGGCTTTGTAGGGACACCTTTTGCAGGGAAGGAACAAATCATTGAAAGTAGCATTCATAAAGGTGAAGCGGGTCTTTACGGAGCAACGATAAAATAACAAAATGCAGTAAACAAATGAACGTTTGTTTGCTGCATTTTTCTATTAATAATTTTAAAGGATACGAAGGTGTAATTTACGTAGGTTAAGGAAGGGAAGCGGATATATCAATTAAGCCTCGGCATAATTGCGTCCGGAATCGGCTTTGTGTTTAGGCCTGCAGATGTTTTTTGCGCGAAAGCGAAGCGTCAGCAGCAGATGTTTTTTGCGCGAAAGCGAAGCGACAGCAGCAGATGTTTTTTTGTGCGAAAGCGAAGCGACAGCAACAGATGTTTTTTTGTGCGAAAGCGAAGCGACAGCAACAACATGAGGGCCGACATGATGTCGGTCATTTCGGTAATGCTACAGGACGTGGCTCTTTACCGATGCAGGTCAGTTAGCCGTTATCGTATGGATGCGATAACGGCTATGACATCCCCGGAGGCTTTAACCTTAACGAATGCGTTTCTCTGTTTCTAAGTCAAAGAAATGAACGCGTGACATGTCAAATAGTAGATGTGCGACCTGACCTTGTGTGATTTTTGTATCGGAGTTCACCCGCGCGATATAAGGCTGACCATTTAACTGCGCATGTAACATCAGCTCAGCACCTGTTAATTCTGATACTTCAATATTCGCGTCAACTGCTGTGAAGAACGGTTCAGGATTTACAGAAGATTTTTCATAAATATGCTCTGGTCGAATGCCAAGAAGCAGTTCTTTTTGTAAATAACCTCGTTCTTTTAATAATTTACTTTTTTCTGCTGGAATAGTTAGCGTAATATCATTAATTTGAATCCCGTTTTCTTGGAATACTCCTTTAAAGAAGTTCATTGATGGTGAGCCGATAAAGCCGCCAACAAATTTGTTCTCTGGTGTTCCATATACTTCTTCAGGTGTCCCGATTTGTTGAACTATACCATCCTTCATTACAACGAGACGAGTGGCCATTGTCATTGCTTCTGTCTGATCGTGTGTTACATAAATAGTAGTCGTTTTTAATCGTTGGTGAAGTTTTGTAATTTCAGCGCGCATTTGTACGCGAAGCTTTGCATCTAAATTGGACAGAGGCTCGTCCATTAAGAAAATATTTGCATCGCGGACGATTGCTCGACCAAGCGCTACACGTTGACGCTGCCCACCTGATAGAGCTTTCGGTTTGCGATCTAAATACTTTTCTAAATCGAGAATTGCAGCTGCATTGTGGACACGCTCTTTTATTTCCTGCTTAGAAAACTTGCGAAGCTTTAAGCCAAATGCCATATTATCGTATACTGTCATATGTGGATATAGTGCGTAGTTTTGGAAAACCATCGCGATATCTCGATCCTTAGAAGGTACATTGTTCATTTTCTTGCCATCTATTAAAAAATCACCAGACGAAATTTCCTCTAAGCCGGCAATCATTCGTAATGTTGTCGATTTCCCACAACCGGAAGGCCCAACAAGTACAATAAACTCCCGATCTTGAATCGCTAAATTAAAGTCAGATACAGCTGTTACACCGCCATCATATGTTTTAATAATATTTTTAAGTATGATTTTTTCCATGTTTATAAGCCCCTTTGTTCGTTTTTTTAAGTGTATAAAAGTGCAGGGGGAAACTAAATATTTAAAATGCATAATTTTCAGTCGTTATTTTTGTGCATTTTGTAATTTTGATCGAAGAAAGCTAGCAATATAGACGAGTATAGCGCCGTCTATATTTTTAGTAGAAATATTTGTTGTTTCTTGAAATTTTACTAAACGGTATTTAAGCGTATTACGATGTATATGTAGTTTCTTTGATGTCAAAGAAATATTTAAACCATATACGTAAAATATCTTGACTGTATCAAACAACTCCATATCAGACTGCAAAGGTATTAAAATTTGTTCTTCTATAAATTTCAATATGGAAGCAGGCATTTGTTGCGTTAATAAAATAGGGAATATCGTTTCAAATGAATAAAATTGTTCAGCATTTTTATAATGTAAGCATTCCTCAAACCATTGAGCTTCTCGTTGGAACTTACTTGGGAATTGCTTATTTATTTCATAAGCTTCGCCTTGATACAAGTGAATTTGAACGAAAAAATCTGTTTCAATTGTGCTAATAAGTGCAATAAAATCTCCCTTTTTATTAATCGAACTATCCATAGTCTCAATTAATAGAAAGCGATTTGTGGCAACCTGAAGTAATACCGTATCTTGCTGGAAAAAATTCAAAGTAGCTTCTTTTAATTCTTCAGCAGGAGGATTATCATTTAAAAAGATTAGCTGAATAACGCGAGCTTTGCTATATGATAGATCCTTTGATTTTCTGTAATCAAATATGACCTGCTTCCTGATAAGCAGACAGTAGAAATAATAAAAATATTTTAAGCGGTTTGAGCCCTGTATTCCAATGGGCTTAAGCCGTTTAGTCCTTCTTGGGAATGTTCTTATTTTTGTTGTCGATGTACGATACAGCCATTTACAATAAGCTGCGCGAGATATACTAGCTATTTCAGTGTAACATTTTGTATTTCAATGAACATTAGGAAGTGTCAAAACTAATAGAAGGAGAGATCGGAAGAAAGATTGATAATATTCTTGGAGGGTTATCCCATATAATAAAAAGATGGAATATAAAATGTATTTTTAATAATTTATAATAGGTGCAATTCTTCATTTTGAAGGATTGCATTTTTAGTGAGCAAGACCATACCACTAGGAAGGGAAAATCCTTATACTGTGGACCTTTTGAGTCAGATACAGTTATGTAAAAATAAAGCAAGGGGGTCAAGGAAGTGTTTAATGATTTTAAGCTTATCGATGATCGTCCGGTTTATATTCAATTAAAAGACTATTTAAAAGAAATGATAATGAAGGGACACTTGTTGGAGCATCAGAAGCTTCCTTCTACCCGTGAACTTAGTAAATTATTATCGATCAGTAGAAATACGGTACTGAATGCATATGCAGATTTAGAGCAAGAGGGCATTATTTATGCAGTGAAAGGAAAAGGGAATTTTGTAGGGAAAGTCGAAACGTTGAAAGCTTCATCTATCGAATTTAATTGGAAGGAGAGGCTTAATAACGTTACCTTGTTAGCTGATGAATTCGATTTAATGAAGCAAGATATTCATTGGGAAAAAGGCATGATTTCCTTCAATAGTATTGCCCCCGAAGAAAAGCTTTTTGATGTTGAAAATTTTAAAAGAGCTTTTCTGACCCGGATGTCCCTTGAAGGAGATATCGTTTTGAATTATGGATACGCAAAGGGCTATAAACCTTTAATCGAGTACCTTCTTCACTATATGGAAATGAAGGGTGTAGATATCTCCAATAAGGATATTTTGATTACGAATGGCTTTACCGAGGGACTGGATATTTTATTATCTTCCTTAGCAAAAAAATCTGGACGTGTTATTTGCGAAAATCCTACTCACCATGCAGCATTAAAGCTTTTTCGCCTGCATGGATTTGATATTCACGGAATTGATATGAAAGATGACGGTATCGATATTGAACAAGTTGAGAAAAGCTTATCGGAAAAGGAATTTGATTTTGCCTACTTAATCCCGTCCTATCATAATCCGACAGGTATTGTTACATCCTCTGAAAAAAGAGCTGAAATTATTAGGCTTTTTTCACAATATCAAATTCCGATTGTGGAAGATGGCTTTAATGAGGAATTACTTTATTCAGGCTCGCATTTAGCACCGCTAATGACTTTTATCGGTGAAGGCAACAATATTATTTATATCAGTAGCTTTTCTAAAATTCTTTTTCCGGGCTTACGTGTCGGGTGGATATTAGCTGATAAGGAGCTCATCCACTGTCTGGAAAGTATGAAAAGAGCACGTACTATTCATACATCGACACTAGATCAGGCTGTGCTTTATCAATATTTACAGGATGGTTATTTTGAAAAATATTTAAAAAAGGCCAAGTTCGTATATAAGAAAAAATATGAACTAGCCCGTCAAGCTTGCAATCAATACATTCCTTTTAAAAGAATGACAGGGGATGGTGGACTTCATCTCTTTATTGAGCTAAAAGAAGGAATGGATGCTCGTACACTATTAAAAAAGTGCTATCAAAGGGGAGTTGTTTTTTATCCTGGTGATGTATTTTACAGCAATGGCGAAGGCAGTAACACATTTCGCTTAGGATTTTCTCGGCTAAAAGAAGAGGATATTGTGCGTGGTATTAAGATTATTGGTGATACCTTGAAAAATGAAATGGGGAGTTGAACATATGAAAGTTGGCGTTATTATGGGGGGCGTCTCCTCTGAAAAGCAAGTCTCTATCATGACAGGGGAAGAGATGATCGCTCATTTAGATAAGAGTAAATACGAAGTGGTAGCTATTAAACTCAATGAAGATAACACTTCAGAGCTTATGGAAAAGGTGAGAGATATTGATATTGCTTTATTAGCACTACATGGCAAGTTTGGAGAGGATGGCACGATTCAAGGTGTACTAGAGACTATGGATGTTCCATATACAGGTAGTGGCATACTTTCAAGCAGTATTTGTATGGATAAAAATATTTCGAAAAAAATTCTACGTTATGAAGGCATTGAGACACCGGATTGGCTTTATCTTTCGAATAGCGAGGAGCTTCAGTTGGATGAATTAGACAAAATGGGATACCCGTTAGTGGTAAAACCTAATTCGGGTGGCTCCAGTGTAGGGGTAAAAATAGTTTATGATAAAGATGCTTTACTAACATCGCTTGCAGAAGTATTTAAATGGGATTCTGAAATCATTATTGAGAAATATATAAAGGGCGAGGAAATAACATGCTCCATTTTGGACGGGGAGCTATTACCAATCATTTCGATTCGCCATACAGCACAATTCTTTGACTATAAAGCGAAATATGAGGATGCCGCTACGATAGAGGAGGTTGTAGAACTTTCACCTACCATACATGGACGTGTTGCTGAAGCCGCAAAAGCCTGCTATAGCGCATTAAAATGTAGTGTTTATGCCAGAATCGATATGATGGTCAAGGATGGAATCCCATATGTCATGGAGGTTAACACATTGCCAGGGATGACAAAAAACAGCCTACTCCCAAAAAGCGCATTCTCGGCAGGAATTACTTACACGCTACTTTTAGATAGGATTATTGATATTTCCTTACATGGTAGGGAATAAAGGGTTCACTAAAATTTAGATGAACCATATATAAGGTGATTGGAGTGGACGCTGGACGCCCCCAGAAAAGCGGTCAGCCGGAACGGTAATCAACCCCACGTTATGGTGATAATCCAAAGTGGATAAGTATGAGTCTAAAAATAGTTCAATGGAAAAAACACCTTTATGTTGATAAGGGATTAAACCCATTTTCAACAAAAGGTGTTTTCTCAATTTCTTAATTAAGCCTTAGACAATTCAATAAATCCATGTCCAAAAACATCTCGTACATCATGAATAGCAATAAAGGCATCTGTGTCTATTTCTTTTACGATTTTCTTTAGCTTTACGACTTCCTGTTTACTAATAACAATATACAGAATTTCTTTTTGCTCCTTCGTATAATAGCCGTGGCCAGATAGGACCGTCACGCCTCGATTCATATAACCATTTACATGACTGGCAATCTCTTCTGGCTTTTTCGAAATAATCGTAACTGCCTTTTTTGGGTTTACACCTTCAATAACAAACTCCATCACCTTTGTTCCGACATAAAGCATAATGACAGTAAGCATTAATGCTTCTGCTCCGATAATAAAGTAAGATGAAAAAGCAACTATTAAATCAAAAAACAATAAACCGTAACTAATACTCCAGCCTAAATATTTGTTGGTCATTCTAGCTAAGATTGTTGAACCTGCTGTTGTTCCACCAACTCTAATAATTAAGCCTATACCAACTCCAGCAAACACTCCGCCAAAAATAGCATTCACAATAATTTCATTTGAAGAAATTGACCACGATTCTGTTAAATGTAAAAACAGTGAATGGAGGGATACTGCAATAATCGTATAAATAGTCGTTTGTCTACTTAAAAATTTATAGCCAACTACTAATAAAGCTGCGTTTAGCAATAAGCTCACAATACTTGGCGACCATCCAAACAAATAATAGGCGATGATTGTTATACCTGTTACGCCACCTTCACCTAAATCATTAGGTATAACAAATAAGTTTACAGCCAGTGCAAAAAGCATCGCCCCGATTGCAATCATTAAAAAATCCGTAATAAACTTCTTCATATATACACCACCGAAACAAATTGAATTTTTTCCTAAATACATACTATATCAAGTTCTAGGTATTTTATATACTTTTTGGAATGTTTGTTTATGATAAATCTATAATTGTTAGTATGTCCTTTATTAGAGAAAAAGTCGAACTGAAAAAATGTTCATGAAACTGCTATTAAACATCAATGTGGAATCACACTGAAATCAGCTTATAATATATACTATATCCGAAACTTAAAGTTTGAAGTTGAAATTTTAAAAAAGCAATCTTTAAAAACCGGGTGTGAAATAATTGGGGAAGGAATATCTTTAAAGAAAAAATAATAAGGGGTGCTAGAAGCAGTTATGGATCAATCGTTAGCAATTCGTAATATTAAAATGAGTTTGAGAATATTAAATGTATTATTAATAGCTACTATAGTTATTGTATCATCATGTATCTTATTGCTTTTGGGTTTATTTGTTGTAGCTTTAACAGTCTCTGGTGAGAAGATTAGTAAACTAGTTTTAGATTCTAACATTGACATTTCTTTTAAATTTAATGGAATGACTATTTTTTTAAATAAAGATATAATGAGTAATTTTGTTTACGATAAAAGTGAAGCAACCATATTAATTTTACTCTTGATGATCTTTACGTTGATTTTTTTGTCAATTTTTATTTTACTAAGGAAGTTTGTTAAATCAGTAATTGTTGGGGATGTATTTACTCTTAGGAATAGTAAAAGAATAGAGTTAGTGGGATATAGTTTATTAATTTTAAGTTTTTTAAGTAATACGGTTCAAGCATACTTAGTTTCAACGGTAGTACATATTTTTTTAAACAATAATGAAATAGACAATATTGAATGGATTCAATCTGTTTCTTTTAGATTTTTTGATATAAATTGGAGCATACTGCTATGTAGTTTTATAGTTTGGACAATTGGTAGGATATTTAGATATGGCTCTTTTTTACAAGAAGAGTATGATGAAACAGTATAGGAAGTGAAGAAATTGACGATTATCGTAAGGTTGGATCGTGTATTAGCTGATAGGAAAATGCAATTGAGTGAACTTGCAGAAGCGGTAGATATATCGATTGTCAATTTATCAAATTTAAAAACGGGAAAGGTAAAGGCAATACGTTTTTCCACGTTAAATGCAATTTGTAAAGTCTTGCATTGCCAACCGGGGGATATTTTAGAGTATGATGAGGACACCCTGGAGTAAAAAATATATTGTTTTATCTAAAATGACTTCAGTAATTTGACTGAAGTCATTTATATTTTGTAAGCCGTACTACAGAATGGAAACACGTATTAGTACATTTCTAGAACAAGTTGCATAGGATAACCTTATAATGTGTGAGGGGATTGAGAAAATGTACTACATTCCTTATTACGGAAACATGCCTATGTATAACTATGGAGATCAGCTTGTTTATTGGACACCCCCTTATCAGACAGGGTATGCGAACAGAGCTGAACCTTCTCATTTTTCTAATGGTGGAAGAATTGAATTAAAAGATTATGGAGACCAGCCGCTTGTCATCAAACTTGATAATGCGACTAAGCAAAACGATACGTATCGTACTGCTCTGTGGACGGGAAAGAACTTACAAGTTACGTTAATGAGTATTAATGTTGGTGATAATATCGGTTTAGAAGTACACCCAAATGTTGATCAATTTTTATATATTGAACAGGGTGAGGGATACGCTCAAATGGGCCCAAGTAAAAACAATTTAAACTATGAAAGAAGGGTCTATGAGAATTATGCTGTAGTAGTGCCTGCTGGAACTTGGCATAACGTCACGAATACAGGGAATGTGCCACTAAAGCTTTATTCGATATATGCTCCTCCTAACCATCCATTTGGTACGGTCCATGTAACGAAAGCAGACGCTGAGGCCTCGGAAGCAGGATATGGTCAGGGTAATCAATAATCGATTTTAGATATGAAGCTAGTTCCTCGATAATACAAGCATAACTACAAAAGACAACTCCTACTTAGAGAAGTTGTCTTTTTGTCGTCGTTTTAATGAAATATATATAGATAATAAGCCATTCAATGTTAAAAGAGTAACCAGTGTTATGGCCAAAAATGCAATATCAGGAGCAAAATATCTAATAGTGTCCCAAGGTGTTCCTGTACTATAACTTAATAATGGAATGGAGATAATGGCCAAAACTAAAAGTATAAGACCGAATATACCCAACACGCCTCTTTTGTTCACATTTTTAGCTTTAACTTTTATTAGAAGATAAATAAACATCACAAAAAGTAAACATAAAATAGCAATTGTTATGACTTGAGAAGTAGGTTTATATTTAGGCGCATTAACGGGCTCTTTTCCATTTAAAATGTCGATAATCCCTTGTTTCAAGTATAGAAGTGATTTTTCCTCTAATATATGACTTTTGTTAGTAAGAATCACACCGCCCCAATCGGTTTCTGGGAGATAAAATACTTCTGAGCGTGCGTCAGGATTTGAACCAGAATGCCATATCATTTCTTCTTTTGATTCTGGATATGATATTCGTACACCAAGGCCGTAATATCGATATTGACTAGTTTGAACAAACGGCGATATATAAAGGTTCAACGCATTTTTACTTAAAAAGTTGTTATGTTCATGGTGACTAAGAAGTTTAATGTACTGCACCAAATCTGATGCACTTGCAGTTATATATCCATATGGTGTCCCACCATTATCATAAGTGACAGAGCTTTTTACAGGGTGACCAAACCATGATTGATAGCCAGATAAGTATCCTTTTTCATAGGCCATGCTACTATTAGCGGCTGCATTTTTCATCCCTAATGGAGAAAAAACTTGTTCCTCCATATATTCAGAAAATGGTTGTTTGGTAACCTCTTCGATGAGAGCTCCAAGAATAGAAAAGTTAGCATTGCTATACTGATGCTTTTCTCCAGGAACAGCAGTCAGCTTAACATTCGATAAACTTTCTACATTTTCCTTTATAGCACTTAAATTATTAGATTCCTTGTCCGATATAGATAAGCCAGAATAAGTGCTTATCCCACTTGTTTGCGTAAGTAAATGTTTAATTGTTATTTGTGAAGCGGCTTGTTTATCTTTCAGGGTAAACCAGGGCATATACTTTTGAACGGGATCATCTAATTGAATAATGCCTGCATCAACAAGTCTCATGATGGCTAAGCCTGTTAGTGATTTACTAATAGAGCCGACTACAAATGGAGTTTCAGCAGTTACCTTTTCTTCGGACTCTCCCGTTACGCCCCACGATTTAGAATAAAAGATATCATTTTTATGAACAATCGCAATAGATGCCCCTGGAATTCGCTGCTCTTCTAAAAAGTTTTCAACATACTTATCTATTGTACTCTTAACGTCTTGTTCTGCAGCTTCTGTGGAGATTTGTAAGACTGGTTGAAATAGATAGAGTGGAATTAATAATAAACATACTAATATTGTTTTATATATTGGTTTTTTTTTCATTGTTGTTTTCACCTATTCCCTCCGAAAATTTTCCCTTTATATCATGAACTTTAATCCATGAAGAAGATTTACAAAAATATACACTTCTTTATAATATATGATATTTGTTGTGTATACTATTCGAAAAAACGTTGTCTTTAAAAACAGCATACGGATATTTTACATATGATGACTTTTCTTTTTACACCACTTAACAAAAAACTTTCGGGAGGATTATACGAATTGGACTATAAACTATTCGAAGATGAAATTGAAGATTTAGTGGAATTATTAACCCAAAACAAGTGGGTTTATCACACCGACCAAAATTTAAAAGAGGAATCCATTCGAAAAACATATACAGAAGGATACTATCACAGCGATCGCGAAACGCATTGGATAATTGATAATGAAGAAAAGGTCGGGATTATTATCATTCATGACATAAGTGATACGATCCCATTATTCGATATCCGTTTAGATACACGTTTTAGAGGAAAGGGATACGGAGTAAAAACCCTCCTTTGGTTACAAGATTACCTGTTCGGAGAAAAAGGCAAGATTCGTATCGAAGGTTATACGAGAGCTGATAATATTGGAATGAGAAAATGTTTTTCGAACGCTGGTTTTGTAAAAGAGGGCTATTTAAGAAATGCTTGGGAAAATGCAGATGGTACTGTCACAGATAGTATCGTTTATGGTGCAATCAAAGAAGATTGGATTTTAGGTAGAACAACGCCTATTAAGATCGATGACAAACCTTTTTAAAGATAACTATAGAAAAGGGCGCTGAAGAATGTATACAGAAAATGATCTGTTAAGAGCTTTAAGAAAATCTTGGTCAATTCAATCTAGCTCAAAATGGAGTATAGATAATCCTGCAAAAGGACAATGCGGAGTTACTGCATTAGTTGTAAATGATATTCTCGGTGGCAAAATATATAAAACGTGGCTTGATGAAGGCTGGCATTTCTATAATACTTTCGATGGGGAAAGAAAGGATTTTACACAAGAACAATTCTCGTACAACCTCGAGTATCAGGATGTTCGTTCAAACAGGGAAGAGGCTTTTCAAGATACGAATGATATTCAATATAGCTATCTAAAATCACAAGTTTATGAGTCTTTAAGAGAAAGCTAGGGAGTGATAGTGTTATTCCGGAAGAAAATCCACCTTGGTTTATTTTTAAATTTAAAAGCTATTCACCGGATGTTGGGGATGGTATATGTGATGTAAAATAAGTTGATTGGAGTGGAGACTGGGCGACTCCTTGGGGATCAGCGTCACAGATGAGACCCTGGAGCGAGCACATAAGGGAACGAAGGCTAAGAACATCACATCCTGTGATAACGCCTTCGTGACCAACATCCTGTTGCCCCAAGCGGCTCATCGGACGCCCCCAGGAAAGCGCCCAGTCGGAACGGAAATCAACCACTCGTTATAGTGACGAGCCATATTAATTAAAAAGCTATGCAGAGATGTTGTAACCCTATACCATCTCTGCTCTTTTAAAATATTAAACAAACATGTTGACGTAAATAAAACCATCGTGTTATTATTATCTCGAATTCAAGATAACTAAATTCAAGATAAATGAATTCGAACCTTTTAATCCGTGTAAAAAGTTAATTTTTTTACAGCACAAGGAGGTAATCATATTGGGTTTTTTAAATAAATTATTTGCTTCAAAAAAAGAGGAGGAAAAAACAATGGCAGAATTAAATATCGGTATTATTATAGGATCAACACGTGAAGGGCGTGTAAGTCCACAAGTAGCACAATGGGTAAAAGAAATCGCAGATCAACGTGGAGATGCAAACTATACAATTATCGATATCGCAGATTACAAATTACCTTTACTAGGTGAACCAGGGCAAGACGCTTCAGGCGCTCAAGGTTGGTCAGAAATTATTGCAAAACAAGATGGATTTGTATTTATCGTACAAGAGTACAATCACTCTATTACAGGTGCTCTAAAAAATGCACTAGATTATTTACGTGTAGAATGGAATAACAAAGCTGCAGGTATTGTATCGTATGGTTCTGTAGGTGGTGCGCGTGCAGCTGAACATTTACGCGGTATTATGGGTGAGCTTTTAATTGCAGATGTACGTGTACATCCAGCATTGTCACTATTCACAGACTTTGAAAATGGTACTGACTTTAAACCAAAAGAAGTGCAAGCTGATTCAGTTAACCAGATGTTAGATCAATTAATTCCTTGGTCAAAAGCTTTATATACAATTCGTTAATAATCATGTTCAAAGATTGATGTAAAACGGTATTGGGTAAAGTATAGGTGAAAAATACATTTATCATGAAAGGGACTGTTAACATGGAAAAACATACTGCGGGTATTCACCATATCACAGCCATTGTAGGGCATCCACAAGAAAACATTGATTTTTATGCTGGTGTATTAGGCCTACGTTTAGTTAAACAAACGGTAAACTTCGATGACCCAGGCACATATCATCTTTACTTCGGTAACAAAGGTGGTAAACCAGGGACTATTATTACATTCTTCCCATGGGCAAATGCTTATCAAGGTCGCATTGGTGATGGTCAAGTTGGTGTAACTACTTATGTTGTACCGGAGGGAGCGCTATCTTTTTGGGTTAATCGCCTTGCAAAATTCTCTATTCCATTCCAAAAAATAGAACGCTTTGGTGAACAAGTAGTACAATTTGATGATCCACATGGACTTCATATTGAATTAGTTGCACGTGCAGAAGGGGAACTGAATGACTGGACATTTGGTGAAGTAACACCTGAGGTTGCGATTAAAGGATTTGGTGGTGCAACACTGTATTCAAGTCATCCTGAAGAAACAGCAAAAGTCTTAACTGAAGTTATGGGGCTTGAGAAAGTAGCGACAGAAGGCGAGTATACTCGTTACAAATCCAGCGCAGATATCGGCAATACAGTAGATTTAAAAGTAGTTCCTGGTATGCGCGGTCAAATGGGAGTCGGAACGGTTCATCATATTGCTTGGAGAGCCCAGGATAATGCGGATCACCTAGAATGGCAAGAGTATGTAATGAATCATGGACAACATGTAACTGAAGTGAAAGATCGTAATTATTTTAATGCGATTTATTTCCGTGAACCTGGTGAGATTTTATTTGAAATTGCAACAGACCCACCTGGATTCGCTCATGATGAAACACCTGAGACAATGGGTAGCCAATTAATGTTACCATCTCAATACGAACAGCATCGTGAACAATTAGAAAGAACATTAATTCCAATCGAAGTACGTGAGCTTGATTAAGGAGGATGAGTCGTTTGATTTCAATTGATCCTACGAAAAATACTGAGCGTGAAAACTATAAATTATTAATTGGCAGTATTATTCCGAGACCAATTGCCTTTGTTACGACGAAGTCAGAGCAAGGAGTCATCAATGGCGCACCTTTTAGTTTCTTTAATATTGTGTCATCAAATCCACCGATGATTTCTCTAGCGGTTCAAAGACCACAGGGGCACTTAAAAGATACCGCTCGACATATTCATCATCAGCAACAATTTGTTGTGCATATTGTAGATGAGGATAATGTTAAGCAGGTGAATGAAACGGCAGCTTCATTACCTGTAACTGAAAGCGAAATTGATAGGGCTCAATTTACATTAACCGATAGTCAGCGTATATCTGTACCAGGTATAAAAGAGGCAAAGGCTCGAATGGAATGTCGTTTAGTACAGACGATCCCTTTGATGAATGGTGACGAACAGACAGGTGATTTGTTCATTGGTGAGGTTGTACAATTTCATATAGATGAGACTATTTATAATGAAGGTCATATTGACCCAATGAAATTAAAAGCGGTTAGCAGACTAGCTGGCTCAAATTACGCAAAAATTGGAGATATATTTGCGCTAGAACGTCCTCAATAAAAAAATGCGAAAATGTTGATGTAACAACATTTTCGCATTTTTATTTTATTCTAAAATTCTTTCTATATTCACTAAATCTTCTTTAGTTAAAAGGATATCGGTTGCTTTCACATTGGTAGCCACTTGATTTTTATGTTTTCCGCCGGGGATAACTGTATCAACGCCATCTTGAGCTAATAACCAAGCAAGAGCTAAATTTGGTAATGTCGTTTGCTTTTCCTCTGCAATTCCTTTTAATCCATCTACTTTTATTAATGTTTGTTCAAATAATTCACCTTGGAATAAAGGATCTGAAATTCTCCAGTCTCCACTGCCTAACTTAAAGTCTTTTGTATACTTTCCACCAAGTAGGCCATATGCAAGTGGACCGTATGGAACAAATGAAATATCATTTTTTACACAGTATGGCAATAATTCTTGTTCTGCTGAACGGTTTAACATATTGTACGGAGATTGTAATACTGAAATATCATTGTGCACATTAGCTTCTATAAGTTGGTCTAATGTTACGTTTGAAATGCCTATTGCTCGGATTTTTCCTTCTTCTTTTAAGCGTGATAATTCACCAATCGCCTCCGCAAGTGGGGTCTTGTTGTCTGGGAAGTGTAAATAGTAAAGGTCTACATAATCCATCTGTAGTCGATTTAAGCTATTTTCAAGTGCGCTTCGTAAATATTGCGGATGATTATTTGTTTTTACTGACCCATCCTCAAACCAATGTCTACCTCCCTTTGTCGCTAAAACAAAACCTTCCCTTGGATATTTATTTAATACTTCGCCAACAAGTTCTTCTGAACGCCCTTTACCATAGATATCTGCTGTATCAAAAAGAGTTATCCCTAAGTCAAGGGCAGCGGAAACTAGCTCCTTTCCATCTTGTTCATTTAAGTTTTCATATAAGTTATGGCCACCTACAGCATTTGTCCCAAGACCAATTTCGGAAATCGTAATATTTGCTTTCTTTAATGTATGAAATTTCATATTTCTACCTCCTCGTTTTTCTGTAATCAGAATAGAGTAAAAAAAATATTTTACCAACATACATAGTTATAGTTTCATATATAGAAACAAAAGCGTTTTAATTGCAATTAGAAGACTGATTGAAATTTCCGTTATGCTAACAAGTAATTGATTTCTTCCGTCAATTGCCGACTTGCCTCTTCTAATTTTTTTACAAAGGATCGAATGGCAGTTTTTTTAATTTGATTCGTCGAACCGTGCAAAGCAATTGCACCGATGACTTCTTCATTCACATAAATCGGAACTGCAATACAACATTTACCTACATTCGTTTCTTCATTATCAACAGCATATCCTTGTGCTTTAATGACCTGTAAATGAGGGATCAATAGACCATAATCATAGAAGGTCTTTGTTGTAAATGTATTGAGTTCAATACTGTTTAATATTTCACGTTGTTTTCTTGCTGACAGATGAGCTAATACTACTTTTCCAAGCGCGCTTGAATGCATAGGTGTACGAGTATCGATTGCGTGAAAAGTAGGCTGTTCAAAAGGCTCCCTAATCACATTTTTTATTACCATCTCACAGTCTTCCAAAATAGCAATATAAGTAGTTATTTCTTCTTGGCGGGCTAATTGGTATGGGGCTACTATAGACGACCATTGGATATCTTTATGCCAATATAAGTGTTCATCTCTAAAAATATGAGGATTTAATTGATAATACTTATTATATTTAATTACATAATTCATTTTTTCGAGCGTAAAAAGCATACGAAAGACAGATGTTTTATTCATTGATAGTTCTTCCATTATTTCAGTTAATGTAAGAGAATGCTTCTGACGTAATACATCTAAAATCAAAAGACCCTTTTTTAAGGTAGATACTTCATAGGAATCCATTTTGCCCTCTCCTAACATCTTGATTTATAGCTTGTACAATAGCATCTTTAATACTTATTTACTAGTTTGGATCGTTTTCGGGAGAAGTAAGTCGCCGCAAGGGAAGTTGATAGATGGAATCTCTATAATATTTCTATCTCTCCGTGGAATAGAGATTTCGCAAGAAAAGTGAGGTAGCTATGCCGCGATTACAATAAAATAGTATTGCAAAAGTTTCATATAAACGATTAACTCGGTAGATAGTAAAAGATATATTGCTATATTAATCTAATTGTTGACTCGACTCGAAAATATAGCTAATATACTGATTATTGATAAAAATGCGTAAAAATAAAAGTTATTACCTTTTTCGTTGGAAATGGAGTGGTTATTATGGCGAATTTTTTTCGAAAGAAGTCAATCGAGCAAGCCAATAAAATAACTGAAGTCGAACGCTTTAAACTAAAGCGTGAACTAGGATCGTTGCAATTATTGCTGTATGTACTAGGGGCTACAATAGGAGCTGGGATTTTTGTACTGCCAGGAACTACTGCTGCTCTACATGCGGGTCCCGGTGTTGTTGTTTCATTCTTAATAGGGGGGCTTGTAACAATTGCAGTTGGATTAGCCTATGTCGAATTCGCAGCGATGGCCCCTGTTGCCGGGAGCGCTTACACCTATTCTTATATTGCGTTAGGTGAAATTATTGCTTGGATAATCGGTTGGGATTTATTATTGGAATTTATCGTTATTTCTAGTACAGTCGCAGTTGGCTGGAGTGGCTACGTCAACTCGTTTTTACAATCTGTGGGAATCCACTTGCCAGGAGTTTTAACAAAGGATATTGCTCATGGTGGGATTGTGAATCTACCTGCTGTAGCTGGTTGGCTTATTGTAGCTTGGATTGCAATGAGCGGAATTAAAAATGTGGGTCGATCAAATATGTTATTTACAGCTGCAAAGGTTGGCGCGATTATCTTATTCCTTGCTATTGGGACTTTTCACGTTAACCCTATAAACTGGACACCATTTACACCGTTTGGATGGTCAGGTGTAATGGCGGGAGCGGCATTAGTGTTCTTTGCCTTCACTGGATTTGATGGTGTAACAACTGTTTTGGAGGAAGTAAAAAATCCACAAAAGACAATACCAAAAGCTTTAATTGGTGGTCTAAGTATACTAACGCTTATTTATGCATTTGTTGCACTAATATTAACAGGTATTGTACCATCCCCTGAGTTGGATGTTCCAAATCCTACTGTATATGCATTACAATCTGTTGGTATTCAATGGGGTGGTGCTATCATTGCAGTATCGGTTATTTTTGGATTGCTTGCTACGATGATTGCAAATACAACAAGTGCTACACGCGTGCTGTTTGCAATGAGCCGTGATGGACTTCTACCAGAACGTATCGCACAAACAAATAAAAAAACAGGAGTACCTGTATTATCAACTTTAATTGTTGTTGTAACAGGTATTCTCCTATCAGGATTTTTATCGATCGGAGAATTAGCGGAATTTGCTAACATCGGCGGTTTAACTGCTTTTGCTTTAACAACAGTTAGTGTTGTTGTTCTTCGCTATACACGACCAGAACAACCACGTGTATTCAAAGTACCTGCGTTATGGCTTGTAGCAACTGTAGGTGTTGGAGGATGTATTGTATTAATTTTTAGTCTGCCGCCATTTACTATAGTGCGCTTTTTGATTTGGTTAGCGCTAGGTTTAGTTATTTATATAGGCTATGGATACAAGCATGCTAAAATAAGCTCTAAAAATGAAAATCTATAAATGAGATGATGAGGCTAGGACAAAACTAGTCGTAAAAAGTGCGAGAAATCAATTTTAGAAACGTTGATTTCCCGCACTTTTCTAATTATGGATTTTAAATTAAAAATATACTTATGTCCCGGGCTTCATTTTTATTACAAAATTTAATACAAATTTGGACGCACGCTCTTGTTAATTTCAACATAATATAAGTTTACATATCCTTACAAGCCCAGGCATCAATCTCAACCTTTAGGGAAGGTGCTGCAAGCGCAACTACATACATCAATGTCATACACGGAAGGTGATCACCAAGAAAATCGTTTATTATTTGCTTTCTTTGATCTGCATTAATGTCCCCAACCAAATAAAGGGCTATCTTTGTTAAATCTTGAATTTCCATATTCGCACTTTCAAGATTCTTCCTGATATTTTCTAATGCCAATTTCATTTGAGCTAATGGCTCTTCAGGTATAGTCCCGTCTTCTTCCATTCCTATTTGTCCAGATAGTGTTAACCATCTCTGTGGTCCTGTTACTTCTATTTGATGTACATAAGGAGCAACTGGTTGATGAATGTTCTTCGGATTTCTTGCAACTTTCACATAATCAATCCTTTCTATATAATTTTAGTTAAATATTCCTTTATGAATATAATACTAAGGCTAAAGATAAAAAATCTAATTTTAGTACTATCATAAAAGAACTTACATTAGCTATGATGGTGTTCAAAGGGTTATAATAGACTAATAGAATTAAGGCTTATAACGCTGATACAGCTTTCAAAAATATTGTTATTAAAATTTGATAAGGCAAACTATTCATTTCGCTCCTTGGATTCATTAATTTCTTATGAGACTTATAAAGCGCAAGCATTTAAGTCTTATTCTAAGTATTGATGGGAATAATAATCCAATGAAGGGGGCGTTTACATAAGAATGATACGTAATGTTCTACATCAATTTATTAATCGTTTTTATTCATTTGATAGCGAAACCCAGGCAGTAAAGGCAGGAAAGCCGTTTTGTAGAAGGAGTGAATACATGAGTAATTTCTTTCGAAGCAATGGATTTAAACGTTTTTTAATCCTAGCTGGGATTGCTATTGCACTATATATGATGCGAAGTATGATCAATCTTATTCTTCTCACGTTCATTATTACTTACTTGATGAATCAACTTACAACGAAGACAACAAAAGTGATCAGAAAGTATGTACGGATGGGCGAGAAGGCAGTGACAGTTACCCTCTATCTTTTACTTGTTGCAGGTATTGTTGCAATTATCTACAAGTATTTGCCTATCGTGACCCAACAAATCACACAGCTCTTTGATCTTATTGCTAGCTTCAGTCTCAATCCAAATGATAACGAGATTGCGAGGTATTTAGCTCCAACCTTTGAGAAGATTGAACTGGGTAAATATTTAGAGCAGGGTGTAGACCTGACGCTAAAAAATATTACGAATATTGGTAAAATCATTTTGCATGTTTTCATCGCACTAATTTTGAGCTTGTTTATTTTACTTGAGAAGAAACGTATTATAGAATTTACAGCAAAATTTAAAGATAGTAAAATGAGCCATCTCTACGATGAACTACATTATTTCTCAAAGATATTTATTCGTTCTTTCGGTAAAGTTATTGAGGCGCAGTTCATTATTGCCGCTGTTAACTGTGGTTTATCTGTTATTGCATTATACATTATGGGCTTCCCGCATTTAATTGCGTTGGGAATTATGCTCTTTATACTGGGATTGGTGCCAGTTGCAGGGGTCATCATGTCCTTGATTCCTCTAACTATAATCGCATATAGTATCGGTGGTCCTATGTACATCGTCTATATCTTGATGATCGTTATGGTACTACATGCTATGGAGGCATACTTCTTAAATCCAAAGCTGATGTCTGCTAAGACAAATCTTCCAATTTTTTATACATTCATCGTCATTCTCTTCTCAGAGCATTTTCTTGGTGTATGGGGATTAATTATTGGTATTCCATTATTCATGTTCCTTCTTGATATTCTCGGAGTTACGTCCTCAGAGGATGATCGGCAAAAGGTAATGGAAATACAAGAGGATAAATAATTTGAATAAAGTCACGTTCAAAAAGGAATCAGTGTGTCTGATTCCTTTTTGTTTTATTTATTGAAAATATATACATATGCTAAGATGAACTGTGACACAAGTTAGGGGGGATAGATGTGAGTAATTATGTTAAGTTGCTAGATACGGAAGTAGCCCATGCAAAGCCTAATTTTGATATGGCAATACTTTGCATGGGGTAAATTTCAACTTATTTCAGCAAAGACATTTGTAACTGCCGTTTCACTTTCGTTACAGAAAACATTGCTGAAATAGAGGAACTCAGTCTAAGAACGCCACGTCCTGTGGCAACGACTGAGTGACCAACTTCGTGTTGGCCTAAAGCCTCCGGCGGATGCCACGGAATCGGAAAGGAGTTCAATAAAGGATGTTAGCCTAAATTCATCGCATCCATGCGATAACGGCTAACTGACCTGCATCACGCAGGCCTAAGCACAAAGCCGATTCCGGACGCAATTATGCCGAGGCATAATTGATTATTTGCCCTGAAGTATTTCTTATAAAATTAGCTTTGCTACCTTATTTTATTAAAATAAAAATGAGGGGTTGGCATAAATGGCTTATAAGAAGGCTTCAGTTATTTTACCAAAAGAGCTTTTATTAGAAATCCAAAAATATGTTCAAGGTGAAATGATTTATATTCCTAAAGTAGAAAACACTTATTTAGAGTGGGGTACTCGTTCAGGCACAAAGAAATTTATTGAGGATAGGAATAAGTCTATAAAAGAAGCATTTACTCATGGAGTTTCCATTGAACAATTATCTACAGAGTATCATTTAGCGATAGAAACGATAAAAAAAATCATATATACGAAGTAAATTTTAAGGCACTAGCAGTTGATATGTTAGTGCTTTTCATATGTCTAGAACGTTTCTTAACTGAACTAGGTATTTTCATTCTACTTAAAATCTTGTTCAATAATAGTTAAAGGGAGGGGTTTTTTATGATTACAGGGCAAGGTGTATTTTTAAGACCAGTTACTGAAAATGATGTAGATAGTATCTACAAGTGCTTTCAAAATGAAGAAATTATGTATATGACGGGTACACGTAACATTTTAACGAAGGATCAGGTTAGAGAGGCTTTGATTCGATTTAGCGAAGATTCCACACGCTATGATTTTGCTATTTGTTTAGTAGAAAATGGCCAAATTATTGGTGATTTAACCATTATGGAAATAGACTTAGACAATAAAAAGGCAATATTTCGCATAGCTTTACATAGTACAGAAGATTGCGGCAAAGGATATGGGACTGAAGCGGTTCAGCTTGTTCAAAAATATACGTTCGAGGAGCTTCAGCTTAATCGCCTAGAGTTACAAGTTTTCTCTCATAATATTCGAG
Source organism: Lysinibacillus xylanilyticus (assembly GCF_001183605.1). Taxonomy (GTDB): domain Bacteria; phylum Bacillota; class Bacilli; order Bacillales_A; family Planococcaceae; genus Lysinibacillus; species Lysinibacillus xylanilyticus. Next base: position 275,363 of record NZ_LFXJ01000002.1, read on the forward strand.
GAATCAAATCGTACGAAAAGGTAGGCTTCAAAAAGGAAGGAACTTTAAGGCAATCATTATATATAAATAGTAAGTATTCTGATGAAATCATTATGAGTATTCTACGTGATGAATATATGGAATTAAAAAAGAGCCATTAGTATATAGGTCCATGATTTGGCGGTATCTTGCTAGCGGTTTATGGAAAACAACCATGGCCTTCAAATCCCTTATAGATAAGTTATTCTTTTATTTAGGTAAAGGGAAATTTATTAAATGGTTCATCACCAAAAGTTGTGTATGACATTTGTTAAAGTATATGTCAAATGTATAAGTTGATTGGAGTGGAGGCTGGGTGACTCCTTGGGGATTAGCGATAGAGGAACGATGGCTAAAACCATCACATCCTGTGATAACGCCTTCGTGACCAACATCCTGTTGCCCCTAGCGGCTCATCGGACGCCCCCAGGAAGCTCTGCTCTGCGCGAAAGCGAAGCGTCAGCGGCAAATGTTTTATCTGTGCGAAAGCGAAGCGTCAGCAACAAAGCGCCCGGTCGAAACGGAAATCAACCACACATTATGGAAATGGTTATAATAAATGGAAAATATGATATACTATTAAAATAAATCTTTGTTAAAGGGGGCGGTCATTATGACAAACAAAACTTTTTTTATCTTTAAATACTGGGGGATAACGCCGAATTAACAAAAGATAAAGCGTTTCCCTGAATTCGGAAGGGGAAAAAATGATATGAGTAAAGATTCTGTGAAGATTGTAGAAGTCAATGCAGAGAATTGGTATGAGTGTTGTCTATTAGAAATTTCAAATGAACAAAGAAATTATATTGAACCAAACGCTATTTCAATAGCACAATCAAAGTTTGAGCAAACATTAAGACCATACGTTATTTATTTTGAAGAGAAGGTAGTAGGTTTTTTAATGTTTAATTCTGTCAAAGAAGAGCTTGATGGCTATTGGATTTATCGAATTATGATAGATAAGCATTTTCAAGGTAAAGGGATAGGAAAAGAAGCTACTAAGCTAATGATTTCAGAAATAGCTAAATTGCCAAATGCGCAAAAAATTATAGTAGGTTACCATCCAGAAAATAAAGGTGCTCATAATTTATACAGAAGTATGGGATTTGAAGATCATGGTAATCGCTTTGGTAAAGAGATGGCTGTCATCAAATATTTAAATGAATAATATCCAAAAGGGTCCAATTCAATCTCCCTTTTGGTTGGCTTATGAAAGATAGAAATTAAACAGCTAACCCCCTTTCGATTAGTATTGAAAGGGGGTTAGTTTTATTTATAGCGCCTTTAAAGAACTTGCTTCTGAGAAAATTGTATGTGTTTTTTTCTTCATAAATATAAAAATTAGCAATGCGGTAATACCTTCTGCAACAGGGAATGTCCACCAAATAGCTTGTGGGCCAAGGAATTTAGGCAATAATACGAGAGCAGGGATAAATAATATAATACTACGAAGTAACATAATAGTTGTTGCAAGACGTATTTTTTCAATTGATTGGAAGAATTCCGCAAACACCATGTTCACGCCAAGGAATGCATATCCAATTGCAAAGTGTACAAAGCCTTGTGCTGCCATATTGCGAATTTCAAATGTACTATCACCAAATAATGCTATTAGCTGAGAAGGGAATAACGTAGCAATTATGACAGTAGTTAAACCCAGAATAAATGCAGTGGCTATACCGATTTTCAATAACGCTGTTAATCTTTCTATTAATCTCGCGCCGTGGTGATAACTAACGAGGGGCTGTAGGGCCATGCCGATACCAAGGAACACAGTTAATAGTACGGTGTGAATATAGTTAATCATTGCGTAGGCAGTCACTCCATCTGAGCCCAAATAGCGTAAAAATGTCACATTATATAAAATAACCATAACAGCGACGGAGGCTTCAACGATAAAGCTTGGTAGCCCAATAGCAAATATTTTCTTTAAATCAGATAGGCTGAAAAATTTACGTACAAATTTTAATTCGGATTGCTTTCGGAAGAAATGTAGGCAAAGCACCGACATACCGATTATTGTGGAGAGCGCTGTAGCCAGGGCACAGCCAGTTACGCCGTAATTGAGCACGAAAATAAAGATGTAGTTTAAGATAATATTTAACACGGATGTAGTGATTAAGCCCATCATCGCAAGCTTTGGATTGCCATCATTTCGAATAAAAATACTTAGTAAGTTTTCAATTGTATAGAACACGCCGAAAATTAAAATGACATGTAAGTACTCTTGGACATAAGGGAAGGTAGCATCACTTGCTCCGAATATATAGGAGATTTTCTTTAAATTTAATAACAGTATTAGAATCAGTGTCATAACGACAACAATCATTGTTGTAAATGCTAATGTAAAGAGCTGGTTCGCTCGTTTTTTATTGCCCTCACCGAGCGAAATTGAAAATAATGTTGCCCCACCCATACCAATCCAAAGGGAAATAGATAGTAAAATCGAGAAAATGGGTACGGCGATATTTACTCCTGCTAAAGCGGTTGGTCCAACTCCGTGACTAACGAAAATACCATCCACTAAAATATTCACAGACATCAGCAACATACCTATCATAGCTGGAAATAAGTATGATAAAAACAAGGGCCTTAGTGGTCTTGTTTCAATTGGATTAATGGTAGTCATGAGCATGTACCTCCTTTACCATCACCTTTTCACCTTTTTCATCTAGCTCACCGTTAAAGGCGAATCCAAATTTTTTATATAACTGAATAGCTACTATATTGTTGTCATAAACGCTTAAATATATATTTTGACAGCTGTATTTAACTACTAAATAATTTATAAGCTGTTGTAAAAAGTATTTTCCTAATCCTTTGTGCTGATGACGCTCATCAATGAAGTAGCGATCTAACCAAACACGTTGTGTATTATCTTCATGCGGGAACACACCGTACATAGCGAAGCCGACTGCAATCTCGTCCCTATACAATCCAACAGGAATAAAGCGTTTATCTGTTTCAGCCTCCGCTAAGCATTGCGTTGTACTTTCAATAAAATCTTGCTGATTATCTGCAATATTTAATGCCAATATTTCTTCTTCGTTTAAAGCTGTAATGTCACGAATTTCCGTGAACATAATGTCAAAACCTTTCTATTTTTAATTTCTTTCAGGATGTCCAGACGTCCGCTGAAGTAGAGGAACTTAGTCTAAGAACTCCACGTCTTGTCGCAATTCATCAGCAAAAAACATTTGTTGGCCTAAAGCCTCTGGCGGGTGTCTGGAAATCGGAAAGGAGTTCACAAAGTATGTTAGGCTAACATCATCGCATCCATGCGATAATGGCTAACTGATCTGTATCGGTAAAACGCCAAGTCCTGTGGCATAATTAATTGTGAATAGCTACAATCTAATGTATATAGTAACTATATAGTCAAGGAAGGAAACTTAAAGATGTTTAATAAAAATGTAAAATATTTTACAACTGGTGAGTTCGCTAAAATTTGTAAGGTTAATAAACAAACGTTAATTTATTACGATCAAATCGGTTTATTATCACCAATTATGAAGGATAGTAAAGACTATCGTTATTATTCCATTGCACAATATGAATTTTTCAGTGTGATTGAGCTATTAAAGGCGGTTGGCATGTCTTTAAAGGATATTCAAAAATATATGGCAGAAAAATCACCTGAAAATTTCTTAGACTTAATGTATCAGCAAAAGGAAATCGTAGCGAAAAAACGTCGAGAGCTGGAGATGATTGAAAGTATTATTGATGTGAAAATCGATTTAACAGAGGAAGCTTTACACCTTGATTTTAATAGTATTACGATCGAACATCTGCCAGAGGCCACATTGTATTTAAGTAAAAATATCGAGGATTCGAAGGAGGAACAGTTTACGAAGGCTGTTTCAGACTTTATAGATGAATTAGATCGTTTCCAATTAGACACAGGTTATCCCATTGGAGGGATTACAAGAAGAGAGCAAGTATTAGCTGGAAACTATGATAATTATAGTTTCTTGTATATAGAGCAGCCACACCTACGAGAAGGTCATCCTTATTTTAAAGCGATTGAAGGGGATTTTATTGTAGGATACCATGTAGGAAATTCCACTACACTTGGAGAGTCTTACGAGCGATTATTTAAGGTCATGCGGGAGAAGGGCTTTGAACTTGGGGAATACGTATATGAGGAATATATTTATGACGCCGTTATTAAAAATCGTGAAGAGGATTATGTAACAAAAATTATGATAGAAATTAAAAAAGGTTGTTGATAAGTATAGAAGTATAAAAAAATGTCTCTTTATAGAACATTTGAATGTAACTATAAAAAGGCTTACAGGGATACGGGCGATATGACAAATGATGCAGCAAGAAATTGCGCCAACAACATGTGTAGATAAAGACAATTGCTTGCTTTTTGGAAGGAAAACGAAATACTACGGAAAAATAAACAGCTGTTTAACCAAGCTCTTGCAGGCTTAGATAGTTGGTGAATAAAAGGGGAGAGAAGAATGAACTATTTCACTATATTTGCATCTAAGAACAACATTGATGATATTGAAGTGAAAATTTCAGATGTTTTTGCAAAAGGCTTTGCTATCGAAAAAAATGACAATGAGTATGTAATAAAATCCAAGGCGTTGTTTAAAAAATATAAATTAATAATTAGAGTCATGTCTGAAGATACGAATCCAGATTACTTCGCTAATAATATTCCTGGGATGATGGGGTATTATGACAATATTCCTTTTGAAGATGACAATTTAAAAGAATTAGTTTTGACTCAAATATCTGTTTTAAATACAGTGATTGCAATCGAATCGCAAAAAGAGATAAATGAAGAACAGATGCAGTTATTTACGAACCTACTATCAAGTATAGTGGGGATTGGCTTTTTACCGAATGGCACTTTACTAGACGATGAAGGGAGCGTTATTGTTTATCCTGACGGGCAATCAGGACCATCTGATTTTAGACCCCACGCTTGTACACGAAAGGTAAGGAGACAAGAGGTGTCATCAGAAGAAGGTGAACAAAGAAAAAATAAAACGATAGCATATTTAAAAGAAAAAGCTATTCCAAATACAGCTTCCCTTCCTCAACTCCCAACATTAGAGGCTTGTCAGTTTAAAACCCAAGAAGACATTGCTAGAAGAGCTGTAGCCCTGTTAATTGTCATTCAATTTGCCTGTGATGTGGCGCAAGGGGGAAATATAGAAGAATCGCGAGACTTTTTCATCAATATGTTACGCACATATAAAGTGGAAGACTATTTAACTAGCAATGAAAGAGACTTTTTACAAGATTCAGAACCAGATGTCCAAGAAGCCATTAATATTTCATGGCAATACGAGGCTTATTGGACACTTATTTGGGCACTTGGATTTGTTGATAAGCTCAATTTTCCTGATGAAGTATGTGATTGCGAGTATGCCATTCAAGTTGTTTCTAACTGTGAATCGTTTGAACAATTTTATCTTCAAACTGTCATGCGTAGTCAGGAAGAGATACTGGATGAAGCCGATAAGATTTACAGATACCATTGGGCTTGTGTAGATAGTCGGATAAAAGACCAAGCGGCTCCTGCCGGGATGAATGAAAGTATCGTCATGGAAAGGCGAAGAGGCTTGTTCTGGATGATAGGGCATCGAAGTGACGAATGGGATAACATGTCGATGGATACTTAAATATAAAAGAAAAATAGCAAACTAGAACAAGCTAGTTTGCTATTTTTACATTATTATTTTATATAATGAGGTTTACTTACTTTATCAATCAGCAGAAGGCCATCATATTGATCCCGTGGAACAAGACTTTCCTGAATCACTCCCCAGCTATACGATAAACGTGGCTCAAACATCCATGAGTTTCCTCGTTCATTTTGACGGTTTCGCATATCGATAAATGTGTATGGTTTATTTGAAGATGAAACAATATCCTCGATTGATCCTTTCGTTGGCGGTAAAACGGCCATAGGTTCACCCATATTGTTTGCTGTTTCGCCACCAGCCATATAAAGACCAAGCACATAACTATATTTCTTGTAGATATCTGGTAGACGTTCACCCATAAATTTTACCAGAAAAGGAGAGCCCATTACTTCGGATTGTGCTTTACGAATATGGTCATTATGCGCCCAGACGATAAACTTTTCAGTTGGATAAACTTCCTCTGCTAACCAAAGTAAGTTTTCCATCATCGATTGGTCACGCCATTCCATTGTCTTAAAATAAGAATCGTATTTATTTTGTTCTACTTCAATGTTGGATTGAATTGATAATTCTACATATTCGTCTGCAAAACGGATACGGTCAGCTAAAGTACGTTCCATAAGCTTTACAATATGTGGTTCGCTCGGATAAGCTGCTTTTAACTCTTTTTCTTTAAGCTGTACTTGTGATTTTACTTGCTTATATATATTAATAATGCTTGGTTTTACCTTTTGATAGCCCTTTAAATCCTTACCGAAGGTCCATTCTGCAAGTTGATCCTCTACTTCACTGAACTGTTTCGCCAGTTGACTATTTTGTAGCCAGTCACCATTCGTAAATGCATTTTGCTGTAGAACATCAAAGCCTGCCAATTTTAATGGTTTATCTGTTTTCTGTGTTTTTTGAGCATATTCAAATAACGGCAGTGTTTCTTTTGACCACCATACAGGATAAATAGCATTCTTCATCGTTTGTTTCGCTGTTTGTTTATCAATTTGTCCTTGAGCATTCATGGCATTCCCCATACCGCTTTCGAAAGCTAGGACATTGTAGCCCATTTCTTGGTGTAAAAATTGAATTAAACGTGTTTTCGCTAGGCTAAATTCTGCCGCGCCATGTGAACTTTCTCCTAAAAAAACAATGCGCTTATCATGCAATAAAGGTTTTAACATCTCTAAATCTTCAAATTTAGTAGATGGGATGTTTTGTTGACCAACTGCTTCAGGTTGAATGGATGTTAAGCTGTAAGCATGGTCGCTTGTCCACTTTTTCCAATCTTGAAGAGTTTCACTAGATGTGCGAGCTTGCTTTACTTCAAAATTGTTCTCCAAAGCTACGCGTCCTTCTATCGCTGGAACCGCTGCCGATGCATTTGATACTCCGCTGAACGCTACAAAGCTTGTTAACGCAATACTTAATGATAATAGAACCTTACGTTTCTTACCTTTTGACACTTTCTATCAGTCCTTCGCTATATGTTAAGACTAATTATAGATGATGAAATTTAAAGAAAAAAGGGGGCTTTGTTTAAATTTTGTTTAAATTTGGTCAAATGTCTTTATTTTGGATTGGTTGAGTGGGGGCAAATAAAAAAACATCCCCTAAGCGTAAGTACACTGTGGAGATGTTAATTATTTTATTTGTAGTGATAAGTGCTAGCTCTTTGATTATTCCGCTGTATGTGATTGAACCATGCACGATCTTTTTCCTCTTGTTTTAATGTACTAACAAGGGTTGATGAGCAGCTTACACAGATTTTTGCCTGAGTAATTTGTCCGCAGCGTTCGCAGGGTGCGCCTAAATTAGGGAATATCGATTTTTTTAATTTTCCTGCTTTTACCCATTTATAGAGTAGCTCAGATGAAACCCCAGTTAATGCAACTAGCTCATCATTCGTTAAGTAGCGATTATTTTTTCTCAGTAAAAAATGATGTAGTTCTGAAAAAATATCTTCTTCTCTCACATCAATCCTTTTGGTAAATAGCTGCATGATTGTTACTCTCCTCGTTTTACTTCAATTAATGACTTCTTCTATAGTTTTATTCTCTTTGTTCGGTTGCTCATCGTATTTATAGTTTTCCCAGCGATTTCGTGCCAGTTTTCTATATTTATTAGAAACATTTCGATCTGCTATTAATCGAGAGAATCCTTTTTTCGCCTCAGCAATATCTCCAAGTCGGAGGCTTAATTCTGCATGTAAAAATTGAATTCTCTCTCCGCCCTCTTGATTGGATGCAAAAGATTTGCTGTAAAAATCTCTGGCAGCAAAAAGGTAGCGCATTTCCGATTCACTATCATTTTTTAAGCGATATAGCCAGGCTATTTTTAATGCGAAATTGGCCATAAGAAGGGACTCTTCCATGGATGCTCTTGATACAAGATAAGCTAATTTAAAGCTTACAATGGCATCATCGATCGTACGTTCCTTGCAAATATCCATTGGTTTTTGTAGCTCTTTTATGTACAGCTCATCAATAAGAAGCATGAAAGGCCCATATGTTCTTGTCATAGATTTATGGTAAGCATAGCCACAATGTGGACAAACGGCAACTTCATACAATAACGGGTTTAAACCTTCGTAAACTGGCATGAAGTCTGTTTGTTCTTCGATAACTTTATATCGATTAGGGCGAACTTTATATGTAGTAAAATGCCTTTTGCAAAACTTGCAATCTACACTACTTTCATAGTAATAAATGTTAAATGCCATAAGAATCAACTCCTTTACATACAGACGATTATTATTTCTTTTGTTCTATTTATATGATGGATAGTATCGTTCAATGTATTTAATTTATTTATCTTTATATTAACAATTCTATGTTCTTTGGTATACTCCTTTAGAATTATTAAAATAAAAATGTTTATTACCTTCTTAGTTATTTGAAATTTCGATATGTACCCGTAATAGTGTTTATCGGTGTAGTTGAAGTAATTTATACGATCAGCTTAGTTTGTCATAATACGTACAAATATTTAATTAATAAAAAATGTTATATAAGTAATAATGCCTACGATTCATTTTGATATAAAGATGTTTCTTAATGTAAAATTAAAAGTGTGTTGTTTGGGAAAATATAGGGTTATTTTGACTGATAAAAAGGTTCACTACAGGAGCGGAAATCACCCCTCGTGATGCCTCTAATTAATGGAAATGATAAAAGTGGTCAATCAATATACCTGATGAAAATATACAAAATGATAAGGAGAGAACGATGGACTATAAAATTGTATTTTTTGACGTAGATGGAACGCTTGTTAATTATGAAGATGGTCGTATTGTAGAGAGTGCAAAGAATGCTATTGAGCAATTAAAAAACAAAGGAATGCATATTGTTGTTGCTACAGGAAGACCATTATCAATGTGCCAGGATTTAAGAAATGTAGGAATAGAGACGTTTATTACAGCTAATGGTGCTTATGTTAAGCATCAAGATCAAGTAATACATAAAATACCTGTTGCAAAAGAAATTGTCCAGGAAGTTAAGGTTTTTGCTGATGAAAATAAGCAAAGTCTATCTTTTTTTACAGAACAATTGTCAATGAATAACGTCAAAGAAGAAAAGACATTAAAAGCTATGCAAGAAACATTATCTTTACTAGAGTTCCCTAATATTAATGAAGATATTTCAGTGCATGAGGTTTATTTAATGTGTTTATATGGTGATGAGGATATAGAGAAAAAGTATACTTCAAAATTTCCTCATTTATTATTTAAAAGATGGCATCCGTACATTACAAATGTTTTGCAACATGATGTTTCCAAATCAATTGCTGTCCAAGCTGTACTAGATTATTTCGACGTGAGTCCTGAGGAAGCACTTGCTTTTGGTGATGGAGATAATGATATTGACATGCTGGAGCAGGTTGGCATTGGTATTGCAATGGGCAATGGTAGCGAAGCATTAAAAAAAGTCGCTGACTATGTAACGAAGAAATCAACTGAGGATGGTATTGATTTTGCTCTACGTGAGCTACAAATAATTTAATGGAGAAAACTGTATTAATCCATAATACTCATAATGTTGTCTCCTTTGAGTTATGATAAAGCTAACTATTAAAAAATATTATGCTTTAGGTGGGATGGATTTATGGCGCATCATGTGCAATCTCTTATTGAACATTATGGATATTTTGGCATCATTCTTATCCTAGTAGGGGGAATTGTCGGGCTGCCACTTCCTGATGAAATATTTTTGACATATGTAGGGTATAGCGTATATCGTGAAACTCTTGCACATATTCCGGCATTAATCAGTGCTATGGTTGGCGCAGCAGGGGGAATTACCTTGAGCTACTATATAGGCTATAAATTCGGGCTACCTTTATTACGAAAATACGGTTCGAAAGTCCATATTACTGAACAGAAAATTGATTTCACTAAAAATTTATTTGAAAAAATTGGACCAGTATTATTATTAGTAGGGTATTTTATTCCTGGTGTACGTCATCTTACAGCGTATATTGCGGCTATCAATAATTATCCTTTTAAAAAATTTGCTTTCTTTGCTTATACGGGAGCAATTATATGGACATTTACTTTTATTACTTTAGGAAAAGTACTTGGAGAGAAATGGCATTATGTTGCGTTTTATTTATCCCACTACAGTATTTATCTCATAGTATTGTTCTTAATAATTATGTTGATTGTTTATTTTGTTTTCAAAAGAAAGAATTCACCAAATAATTTATAAGGAAAGGTCTGGTTCAATATTTATTGAATCAGACCTATTGCTTTATTAAGGTAATATTGCGAATGAACGGACAGGGAATCCAGATGCTTTTTCAGGCTTCGGTACAATATTGAATATTACAGCGCCTTTTGGAGGTAGCTTATCTAAATTTGTCATAAGCTCAATTTGGTAAGTATCTTGCTCTAGCACAAAGTATTCGCCGTCTAACTTACCATCTTTACGAAAATCTGTTGCCGAATCCGTATCGAAGGTTTCGTGGCCAATAGCGCTTACTTTTCGTTCGTTGAATAAAAACTGTAACGCTTCTAATCCCCAGCCAGGAAGATGATTATTGCCATCAGCATCTTTGTTGCTGAAAGACTCTTTATCTGGCCAACGTTTACTCCAATCTGTACGCAACGCAACAAAGGTACCTGCTTCAATTTCTCCATATTCGGCTTCAAAGTTAAGAATATCCTGAACACTTAACGTATAGTCGTTATTAACTTCAGCTTCCTTCGATTTATCAATAACGATAAGTGGTAGCACTAGTTCTTTTAGCTCCAATTCCTCTAAATAGCGTGTATCTCGCACGAAATGGATAGGTGGGTCGATATGTGTTCCGTATTGCCCTGGGAAAGTGAATTGCTGTGCAAAGAAGCCATCATCATGTGAAAATAATGTTTCAAATTTTGCATCATCAAACATAAAGAAATGTGGAGAATTTGGACCAAATGTATGTGTTAAATCTACCCATTCTTTCGATTTCAATAGTTGAATTGCTTGTAAAAGTTCGTTTGCCATAATATTTCCCTGCTTTCTGTTAATTATTTTGAATGTAACAATAAAAAAAGAGTCCTCCTTGTAGAAGAGGACTCTTATGCAAAGCAACTGCAGTAAGTCTTCTCATCTCTCAAGGCTGAATTTTGCCAAGTTGGAATTAGCACCATACCTATAGGCTGGTTGCTGAGACTTCATAGGGCCAATCCCTCCGTCTCTCTTGATAAGAAAATGCGATATAAGAATTTTCAGAAATAAAGTTTACGAATACTTTAGCATATTTATTTATAGTTTACAAGTTCAATAGGGATACATGGTTAAAATACATAAAGAGCTAAAGGCAAAAAAAAGAGGCCCTCATCAAAGGACCAATTCTTCACCAACCCCAAATTAGTGTTAGCTTACAACAGCTAATTTCAGTAAATGTTATTCGAAGTCCATCTGGTGTGTAGGTAGTTTCGAATTTGATAGTAATGCCTGTTGACGCAATTAACTTTTCAACTTCTGTTTTATTTGATTGTTGTGCTGCGTTCATAAGATCGTGCGCAAATTGCTCTGATTCATCAATTTTATCCGTAAGTAATTGTGCTTGCTGCATAAGAACCTTGATCTGTTTCGCGGAAGTCTTCAATTTCTTTGTATTGACGATTGGGAATGGACTTCTATTCGTTGGGTTTGTCGGCATTGCTAGATGGCCAGAAGGGTGTTGAATTGTTGGTTGATTTGCCATTACCCATGCCGGATAATAATTAGGATAGACAAAATACGGATAAGGATTGTAATACAACTAAATTCCTCCTATCCTATAGCTGATACTTTATCTTATGTACAATAAAGAATTTCGGTGTTAACGGCTGATGCTTATTAAGCTCTTTTGGGATTCAGTTCTCGGCATTAGAATTTTTTACGGCCTATTTTAACGATGCTTTCCTTAAAATGGGATAAAAATAAAAAGGAAGCCTTATGTCTGGTTAAGGCTTCCTTTCATTATTTTTATCCTAGAGAGAACTAGTCCTTATTTTTATCAAAGAGTAACCATAGTAACGTAGTAACTGCAGCAACCATCACCATACCGAATCCGTATATAGGAGTATGAGCTAATGATTGTTGGCGAACGATGATTCCTCCCATGTATGATCCTAGAAAAATACCGATGTTAAAGGCCGAAATATTTAATGCTGAAGCCATTGAAATAGCTGATGGTATATATTTTTCTGAAATCTGAACGGCATAAAGCTGTAATCCCGGTACATTCATAAACATAAATAGCCCCATAATTAAGACCATTATTAATCCACCGATTGATGATTCTAAAAAGAAGTTGATGCCGAGTAGCGCTAATGCTAAGCCAATAAGGATAATAAAAATAGAACGTAAAGGGTTATTATTCGCAAAATAACCACCTAATGTATTACCGATGGCAACACAAATACCGTATACAACTAAAATCACGACTATTGCTTTAGGTGAGTAGCCCATATACTGCTCTAAAATAGGAGAAATATACGTATACACTACGAATGCGCCACCATATCCAATTGCAGTAATAAAGAGAATTAAGAGCATTCTTATATTTCCTAATACTTTCCCGATATCTCGAATAGATATTGGATCCCCTTTAGTTAATTGACTAGGTACAAGTAGGGCATTACTAATTAAGCCAATAATACCTATGATAACTATGAAAATGAATGACATTCGCCAATCAGTTATTTGTCCAATAAAAGTTCCTAGTGGGACACCAGTCACAGTTGCTAATGTTAGTCCTGTAAACATAAAAGCTATTGCACTTGCTCGTTTATTAGGTGCCACAACATCTGCAGCTATAACAGAGGCAATGGACATAAACACACCATGTGCCAATGCTGCAATAACACGCCCAGTTAGTAGTAATGAGAATGAGGGTGCTAAGGCTGCAAGTAAGTTACCGATAATAAATAGCACCATAACGAGCAGTAACACATTTTTGCGACTAAGGCGCGATGTTAATGCTGTTAAAAGTGGTGCACCAATAGTTACACCTAGTGCATATATGGATACGGTTAAACCCGCAGTACTTAAAGTTATATCAAAATCTTTTGTAATTAATGGAAGTAGTCCGACACTTATAAATTCTGTAGAGCCGATACCAAATGCACTAATCGCAAGTGCGAGTAATGTTAGTTTGGCATTCGGCACTTTTGTATCTTTCATTTTAATAATATCTCCTTTGATTTTTTTTATAGTATATAGTAATATTCATATACACCTAAAAGTTATATAGGGTACTTTTAGTTACTTTTGAATATTACAGGGGGTTTACAATGAAAAAAGCTTATAATATTGGTGTTGAAGCCACTCTTGAAGTCATTGGGGGCAAATGGAAACCTATTATTCTTTGTCATCTTAACCACCATGGTAAGATTCGTACGAATGAATTTCGCCGATTTATCCCAGGCATTTCGCAAAAAATGCTAACGAGCCAATTACGTGAATTAGAGCAGTCTGGGTTAATTAATCGCAAGGTTTTCAATCAAGTACCGCCAAAAGTTGAATATTCGCTAACACCTTATGGTCAAGAGATGGACCCTGTGCTGAACATGCTTTGCACTTGGGGTGAAAAACATATCGAAATGCTTCAAGATAAAGGTGAAGATGTAATGTTAATGCAACGTGATGAAGATATCGCAATAAAGCATACATCTTAAATAGATTGGAAAGAGACTGTCTAAAAAGTTTTCTATACTAAGAAAATAAGACAGTCTCTTTCACGTTTACATAGCTATCGTTTACATTACAAAATCAAACTCATCTGGGTTTGGTCCAACACGTTGATCTAGATTCATGGCGTTAATGATCGCCATTTCTTCATCAGTTAGTGTGAAATCAAAAATATCAGCGTTTTGAAGCATACGTTCTTTGCGCACAGATTTTGGAATTGTGACGATACCATTTTGAATATCCCAGCGCAAGATAACTTGAGGATTTGATTTCCCATATTTTTCAGCTATTTTTGAAATAGTTTCATTTTCAAGAAGTCCACCTTGCATTAATGGTGCCCAAGCTTCCATTTGAATATTGTGCTCTTCGCAGAATGAACGTACCTCAGTTTGTTGTAATCGTGGATGAAGTTCCACTTGGTTAATAACTGGTTTGATACGAGCGATTTTAAGAAGATCCTGTAAGTGTGATACTTGGAAGTTACATACCCCAATAGCTTTAATTTTCCCTTGCTCGTATAAATCTTCAAGTGCTCTCCAAGATTCTGCAAATTTATTTTTACCTGGCCAATGAATAAGATAAAGGTCTAAATAATCTAGCCCTAATTTTTTTAAGCTGTCTTCGTATGCTGCAATTGTCTCTTCATAGCTCAAGCCATCGTTCCATACTTTAGATGTAATAAATAAATCCTCACGTTTTAAACCAGTAGTTGCTAGTGCTTGTCTAATACCTTCACCAACACCTGCTTCATTACCATAAATAGCGGCAGTATCGATACTACGGTAACCAACCTCGATTGAATTTTTTACCATTTCTGCTGTAACATCATTCGGTACTAGGAATACGCCTAGACCCATACCAGGCATTTGTAAGCCGTTATTTAATGTAATTTTATCTTGTAAATGATTAATCATTTTTCTGTCCTCCAATTTTCGTTTGTGCTTTGTTGCTTTCTCATTATGCTGCCATACCATTGCAAAAAAAAGTACGCACTTTTTAGTTTCATAGAAACGTGGAGGTTACTTTTGTGAGATATCAATGGTTCACTGTAAGAAATTTTTATTAGTTTATGTAATTTGGTCTTCTGTGTAGGTTACAATTAGTGGAAGATAAGTAAAACTTATAGGGTGGTGAGTAATGAGTGGTAATGACGAAAAACTTGGCAGATCACTTTGAAATGACGGAAATCAAGATGTTTGAGTCGAGGCTGAATGCAATTAAGGAAATTCAGAACAATGCTATGGGAGTTGAGATTGGTCAATTTTATGGTGCCTATGCTTTCTCCATAAAAAATATCCCCGGTCCCTCTTACAATGTGGTAAAGGGCGATAGTTTTAGTTCGGAGAATACCATAGATAAAATCCTTAGCTTTTATAGAGCAAGAGAAATACCAGCTCGTTTTGATTTAGCTCCACAATACGCAAATGCTATTTCACTACAACAATTACATAACGCCGGTCTTTATCAGAGTGATTTTCATGCAACATTATATTGTGAGCTAAACGAAGAGATGGTTGGGAAATCAAAGGATTCTTCTATTAAAATAAGACAAATCGATGAAGCCGAATTTGATTGTTACGGAAATATCTATGTTGAAGGTTTTGGTATGCCAGCATTTTTATCGGAAAGTGTCACAGCGAATAATCAATTTCGCCTTGGTGTAATTGCGTCCGGATTTTGAATTGTGCTCGCACGATTCATTCCTTTTAAAATCTGTGACATCCGCCGGAGGCTTTATCTTCATTCAGTACGTGTTTGAACACCCACTGAAAAGGAACCGCAACCGAACTCATTTCAACACCTTCAGAGGTGGGAGTCTTTCTACTGAATGAAGATAAAGTTTTGTATGACAAGCCAGGTTGGTCGTTTTATACGCGTCTCTTCAAGGTGAGGACGTTGGTATCGGCTCTTTGTATATAAATGATGAAACTGCCATTTTAGCCGCATCTGCCGTGAAACCAAAAGCCCGGAATCAAGGGATTCAACAAGTATTAATACAGTTTCGTATCAACGAAGCTCTTCAACAAAATTGTAGTTTAATGATAGGTCACGCAAAATTTGCATCTATAAGCCAAAATAATATGGAGCGCTGTGGATTAAGAATGGCTTATACAAAAAGTATATGGACAGAAGCAAAGTGAACGGCTTACAGAAGGTGGAAGGGGATTCAATGCTTGAAATAGAATAAGTAATTGATGCTTTTATCTTCATTCAGGAAAAATGTTTTCTGTAACGAAAGCAAAGCGTCAGCGGCAAATGTTTTTTGTAGCGAAAGCGCAGCGACAGCTACAATTACGCCAAGGCGAAATTGATATAAAGGAGAGAATGGGATGAATCGTTTAAATTTGATTACATTGGGTGTAAAAGATATGGTCGAGTCTCTTAGCTTTTATCGAGAGGGTCTGGGGTTTGAAGTGATTGTTTATGGTGAGGAAACAAACCCGGATGTTATTTTCTTTAATAATGGAGGTACAAAAATCTCACTGTTTCCGATTAACCGTTTAGTAAAAGATATTAACGAAGCAAATCCCCCGGCTATGGGCAATGGCTTTAACGGAATTACACTCGCTTATAATGGGAAATCTAAAGAAGAGGTAGATCAAGTATTTGATTTAGCTAAAAAGGCAGGAGCGAACATCGTCAAGGAGCCCGAAACTGTATTCTGGGGTGGCTATAGTGGCTATTTCCAAGACCCAAACGGCTACTATTGGGAAGTTGCTTATGGGGACATGTGGCAGTTTGATGATAATGATATGTTGATTATTACTAATAATTAAAGATATAGACGTATTTGGGGAATCCAAATACGTTTTTTTATTGTTAGTTTACTTTATCGAGAATTATTGTTAATTTATCGCAGAAATAGAGGAACTCAGTCTAAGAACGCCTCGTTCTGTGGCAACGACTGAGTGACCAACATCTTGCCGCTGACGTTGCGTTAGCACTACGCTTTCGCGCAAAAACATTTGCAGGTCTAAGCACAAAGCCGATTCCGGAATCAATTATGCTGAGGCATAATTGATTGTTATCGCCCAACTTTTTGATTTTATCATCCAACCTTTAAAATTTATCGCCCAACTTTTCGATTTTATCACCCAACTTTTAAAATTTATCACCTAACTTTTTAATTTTATCGACATAACTAGTCCTAAATGTGGTGTTATTAAATGAATCTCTCACTTTACAGACAACGATTGAGTACAAATCTATGAAGTCGTATAATACAGAATAACATTTATTTCTAAAATATAGATTAGATTGGGAGGATTACCATTGTATCGCATATTGTACATAGAAGACGAAAAAGAGATTGCTCAATGGGTTACAAAGGATTTATCAGAAAGAGGATATGAGGTTACATGGCTTGAATCTGGTGAAGAGGTCGATCAGCACATAGCCTCTAAGGATATCGCTATATTGGATGTGATGCTTCCAGGCTTAGATGGCTTTTCGATTGGCAAAAGAATTAAGCGCGAAAATAAAGAAATCCCAATTTTGATGCTGTCAGCACGAACTGCTGTAGAGGATAAAATAGAGGGTCTTAACTTCGCAGATGACTATTTGACAAAACCATTTCATCCAGATGAACTTATAGCTCGTGTTGAGGTTTTACTAAGAAGATATCAAAAGAATGATGATGTGCTAGATCTTCAACATTTAAAAATTTATACGAAAGATATGCGGGTTATCAATAAGCAGACAGATGAAGAAATTCAATTAACGGGTAAGCAGTTCTATCTATTACAGTATTTTATCCGCCACTTAAATCAAATTTTAACGAAGGAACAGCTTTATGAAGGTGTTTGGGGTGAAAGTTACATAGAAGGCGATAAAACATTAATGGTGCATATTCGATACTTAAGAGAAAAAATAGAAATTAATCCAGCCAAACCGACGATTATCGAAACCATTCGAGGCATTGGATATAGGGTGAAGCTATGAAATTTTTTCGATCATTATTAGCAAAGTATATGTTGATTATTTTTTCAGCCATTTTTATTGTTCAATTATCTTATTTTGCTATTGCCGCTTTTGTGTTTGGAATAGGAAAAACTGATTTTTCAAGTGAAGTTCTCAGGGAAAGCGAAGTAGAGGAAAAATGGTTTGAAGAAGCTAAGAGTATAAAAAATGTC
The DNA here is from genome assembly GCF_001183605.1 of Lysinibacillus xylanilyticus. GTDB lineage: Bacteria > Bacillota > Bacilli > Bacillales_A > Planococcaceae > Lysinibacillus > Lysinibacillus xylanilyticus. Next base: position 293,336 of record NZ_LFXJ01000002.1, read on the forward strand.
ACAGAGGAAACGATTGCTCAACATTTTAAAGATTGGAAGGGTCAATACCCTAAATCATCCATGTTCTGGGTAAGTGAGGACGGTACATTACTTACAACATTGAATGTGACGGAGCAATTACCATTAAAATGGACACCAGCATTTACGACAAAATTTATAAAAGATCATTATGGAGAAGATCCGTTTACAGTGATAGCTTTTTTAGGACAGGACGAATCAAATGGGTTTATCGTTTTTGAGATTCCTAGAGAAGTGTTTAATCCACCTCTTAAAAATGTTTATGAACAGTATGGGAACCTTTTAATTGTTGGCGTTATTGCGGTTATTTTATTTTTCATTGCTATATCTTTCTTATTCTTCAGAGGGATTCGAAAACGATTATTGCATCTTCAGGAAGCGATGGAAATTCGTGATGTAGACGGCTTACCTATTGCAACAAAGGTCAAGAAGAAGGATGAAATCGGTCAGCTTGAACATAGCTTTAATCACATGGTATGTGAGCTTAGGGAAAGTAAGAATCGTGAGCAGAAGGAAGAACAGCTAAGACGTGAATTGATTGCTAATTTATCACATGATTTACGAACGCCATTAACGAAAATACGAGCGCAAGCATATTCAATTAGTAAAGAGACATTATCAGAGGATGGAAAACAAGCGATTAAGGCAATGGAAACTTCAATTGTTAATATTGACACTTTAATAGAAAATTTAATGTCCTATACATTGCTGACTGCTAGTAAATATAAATTCGAGCCGAAGGACATCAACGTTATACGTTTTGTACGTGAGCAAATGACGACATGGTATCCGGTGTTTGAAAAGGAAGGTTTTGAAATCGATATTGAGCTACATCCATTTGAGAAAAATGAATGGCAAGTCGATTCGATTTGGCTTGGACGTATATTCGATAATCTATTTCAAAATATTTTACGACATGCGAATAGCGGGAAATACATTGGTGTGGAAACCGAATCTACGGAGCACTATGATGCATTTATCATAAAGGATCACGGAAAAGGAATGAAAAATGAATCCGATGCCAAAGGTGCTGGTATTGGCTTATCAATTGTTGATATTATGGTGAAGGGCATGGATTTAGACTGGGATATTGAGTCCAGCGAATCCGGCACAAAGATTAAAATTAAACACTACAAATAGAATATTTCATGAAGCATGCTAAGGCATGCTTCATTTCAGTAATTGTCCAAACAGTATGCCAGCAAAGCTTATGGCATGCTGTTTTTTTATTCATAATACATATAGACTTCTTGGGAAAGTAGAATGGAGCAGTACTTTATAGTAAGGCGATTGGAATTGAATTGCTATCTTCTTTTTAATGCTCATCACAAAAGTAGGGATGCCATTTGTTAAAACGTACGCCATGTAAATAAGTTGATTGGAGTGGAGGCTGGGTGACTCCTCGGGGATTGCAATAGAGGAACGAAGGCTAAAACCATCACGTCCTGTGATAACGCCTTCGTGACCAACATCCTGCTGCTGACGCTGCGTTAGCACTACGCTTTCGCGCAAAAAACATCTGTTGGCCCGAGACCCTGCAGCGAAGCGAAGCGGCTCATCGGACGCCCCCAGGAAGCTCTGCTCTGCGCGAAAGCGAAGCGTCAGCGGCAAATGTTTTATCTGTGCGAAAGCGAAGCGACAGCAACAAAGCGCCCGGCCGGAACGGAAATCAACCCACGTTATGATAAAGTATCTTTTTTAAACAAAATTTAAACTTGGACCTTACCTGTTTTTAACCTTCATTACTTATGATAATTACAGAGGTGAGGACAATGGAATATATCGTACAAACAGAAAATTTATCGAAGAACTTTGGTAAAGAGCAAGCTGTATCAAATATAAATTTAAAAATACGTAAAGGTGAAATATATGGATTTTTAGGACCTAATGGAGCGGGGAAAACTACGACGATTCGTATGCTTCTTGGATTAATGAAGCCATCTTCTGGGACAATTAAAATCTTCCAAAAAGATTTAAAGAAAGAACGAATTAATATTTTAGCAAAGGTTGGTTCATTAGTAGAGAACCCTTCCTATTATCCACATTTAACAGCCTATGAAAATTTAGAAGCGTTACGGAAAATTTTAGGTGTACCGAAGTCACGCATTGATGAAGTATTAGAAATTGTTCGTTTGAAGGATGCTGCAGATAAAAAAGTAAAAGGCTTTTCTCTTGGGATGAAGCAACGTTTAGGTATTGCTGCATCTTTGTTACATAATCCTGAATTACTTATTTTAGATGAACCAACGAATGGGCTTGATCCATCTGGTATCATTGAAATTCGTAATTTGATTAAACGACTTCCTGAAGAACATGGAATGACGATTATTATTTCTAGCCATTTATTATCTGAAATAGATCAAATGGCAACGCAAGTGGGCATTGTTACGAAGGGGAAAATGATTTTTCAAGATTCTATTGAAGCAATGCGTAGATTTGCTCAGCCAAAGGTAGTAATCAAAGTGAGCGATAGTGAAAAGGGCTGGCGTTCACTAGTTGCAAATGGCATTAAGGCAGAACATAAGGATGACCTAATTTTATTCGATGAATGTTCAGATGAAAAAGTAGCGCATATTGTACAAATCCTTGTACAAGAAGGCATTTCAGTTTATCGAGTAGAGGAAGAAAAGCGATCTTTAGAGGAGATTTTCCTTCAAATGACAACAGGAGAGCAAACGCTATGATAGGGAGACTATTAACTTCTGACTTTTTGAAAATTAAACGCAAAGGATTATGGTTTTTAACAGCTTTAGGACCAATAGGTGTTGTTGCCCTACAAATGGTTAACTATGGTATAAGAAGGGACTATTTGTTAGAGCAAAGCGAGGACGATTGGGGCTACTATTTATTAAACGTTCATTCATTTACACCACTTGCTATAGTTTTAGGGATTGCTATTTTAACTTCATTTATTGCGAGTATTGAAAATGAAACGAACGCTTGGAAGCAATTAATTGCGCTACCGGTATCTAAATTAACAGTGTATTTATCAAAATTCACTGTTCTAGCAATATTATTGTTTATGTCTTCCACGATTTTAATGTTGTTTTCAATGGCTTATGGTGTGTTTTTAGATTTAGGTGATAGCATACCATATGCGGAAATTGCTAAATTTGCGTATTATCCATTTTTTGCTTCGCTGCCAATATTGGCACTTCAGCTTTGGATTGCAAGCGTTTGTCATAATCAGGGGATACCAATTACAGTAGGTATTTTCGGTGTTATATTTGCTTATTCATCATTTGTCTTGCCTGACTGGATGATTTGGAAATGGCCATCTTTAATGAATCAATGGGATGAGCCCGTTATTAATGTCATGCTTGGAGTAGGCATTGGTATTTTACTGTATATTATCGGAATGATAGATTTTGCTAGAAGGGATGTAAAGTAATGGGGTCTATACTGAGCGCTGAATGGTTTAAACTGCGAAAATCTAAAATGGTGCCATTAATTTTTGCGGGGCCGATAATCGGACTTTTTATCGGATTAACATCAAATTTTAGTGACATGTCAGGTTCTGGAATTAACGAATGGTATAGCTCATTAATTTCTATGAATTTATTGTATGCATTATTATTCCTACCTTTAATTTCAGGAGTATTTGCGAGTCTTATTTGTAGATATGAACATCAATCTGGTGGCTGGAAACAACTTTTAGCATTACCTGTGACAAGAGGGAAAGTGTTTGTTGCAAAGTATGTATTAATTATGCTTCTTGTGTTGGCGATGCAGATACTATATTTATGTTCTATATATGTAGTAGGTATTATGAAAGGCTACTCAGATCCTTTCCCAATGGAAATTGTGTGGAAAAGTATTCTTGGCGGATGGTTAGCGACAATGCCATTAGTAGCGTTGCAGCTATGGACGTCCATCATGTTTAAAAGTTTTGCTGCTCCATTTGCAGTAAACGTCACTTTTACTTTACCATCTATATTAGCAGTCAATTCTGCACGTTTTGGACCTTACTATCCATGGGGACAGCCCTTCTTGATGATGAATGTAGGAGGCAATACAGGTGATGTTTTCTTCGTGCCTTGGGATCAATTATTAACAGTTGTAGGAGGAGGATTCGTACTGTTTTTCCTTGCCGGATATTTATATTTCCAACGAAAAGCTGTGTAAAGTTAAAGCCTCGGGACGCAATTATGCTGAGGTATAATTGATTCAGTGGGGATTTACTTCATCCTCACTAATTATTAGTCCTCACCAGTCGGGTGATTACAGGCATTTAATAGATTAAGGGAGATTTTTTAAAATGGTATTTGTTAAAAGGAGCTTTTTATTAATTTCAGCATTATTTCTTTTATTTGCTCTAGCGGGCTGCGGGAAGGGAGAAGCCGTTAAGGACGTTGCAAAATATACATCTGCGGTTGAGGATATCGATATTCCGAATGATGTGAAAGTAATAGGTTTTGGAGAAGCGACACATGGAAACGTTGAATTTCAAACATTAAAGAAGGATGTATTTCAGGCTCTAATTAAAAATGAAAATGTTCGTGTTTTTGTATTAGAAGGTGATTTTGGTGGTGCTCAGCAAATTAATCAGTTTATTTTAAATGGTACTGGCACAGCTGAGGAAGCGGTAAAAGCTTTGGATTATGGTATCTATAAAACGGAGCAAATGATTGAGATTGTTCAGTGGATGCATGATTATAACATGACTGCTGATGAGAAAGATAAAATTTATTTTTACGGTAACGATATGCAACGCTATGATTTTAGTAAAAAAGGGTTGCTGGACTATTACGAAGTAGTTAATAGTGAAGGTGCTAAGAAATATAATGCCCAGCTAAAAGATGTATCGAATAAAACAATGAGAGATTTATCAACTAGTCAGCTAGAGGAACTTGATAAAAATATTGATGCAATCATAAAGGATTTACAAACAAATAAAGACTCTTATGAAAAGCAATCGTCGAAAGAAGCTTATTTATTTGCTACTCAATATGCACAAATTATGAAGCAGCGAACGCAATTATTTTTAAATGATAGTAATTACATGAATCTTCGTGATGAATATTTAGCGAACAACTTACAATGGATTGTTGATTTTGAAGCTGCTCAAGGTCATGATAAAGTGCTGATGTCTGCTCATAATGGGCATATAGAGAAAACTTCTGCAAATGTGGCAGGATACAAATCTATGGGCCAATACTTAGATGAAGTGTATAAAGATGCGTACTTTGCTATTGGGACTGACTTTGTTAACAATACGTTCCAGGCACAAAATGGATCTGGCGAAAGAAAAGAATATACGATTGAACATCATAATGCTTTAGTAGACGCCTTTAGTGAGATCAAGGACAATATTTTCTATGTTGATTTTAAAAAGGCTAAAGAATCTCAGGAGTTAGCTGACATTGTAGCAAAAAAACAAAGAATGGGTAATATCGGAGATGATTTTAGCTTTTGGTACAAGTTCACACAAATGCTTTATACGATTAAAATGACACCTGCCGAGGCATTTGATGGCGTTATAATTGTTCAAGAGGCAACACCAACAAGAGTTATTGAATAACGTGGAGAAAAACTATTGTGACAATGAAATTAAACTATGACTCTTATGGCAAAATGAGGGGTTGATTTCCGTTCCGACTGGGCGCTTTCCTGGGGGCGTCCAATGAGCCGCTTCACTCGCGGTGCTCGCTCCAGGGTCTCATCTGTGACACTAATCCCCAAGGAGTCGCCCAGTCTCCACTCCAATCAACCACTACTTTGCATGTGTTTTTTTTAGATGTCACTCTAGTTTATAGTAATAATAAAATAAGTCAGCAACAATGGATTGTCTGTGCGAAAGCGAAGCGGCAGCAACATTCACAAAATTTTTCTTTGACCATTTTGTTTTTCAACACTATGAAATCGAAGTTTAGATGATGTATATTTCCGTTTCATTACACCTCTAAACTAAGTATTGAATACCTTAATTTTGTTAATGATAAAAAAAGAGGAGGTGTGGAAACGATGGCTCAAGAAATTCTTTGTGAAGTCAATAACTGTACATTTTGGAACTCCGGAAACAGATGTGGTGCAGAAAAAATCTATGTTGTAAGTCAAAAGGGACAACAGGCATCTAATAGTGAAGAAACAGATTGCAAAACATTTAATCCTGAAACACATTAAATTTTTTAAGGGTAACCATATTAATATGGTTACCCTTTTCCCATAGCTTTATAAATAGACATCAATTTTTTCCTTGTTAAATAAAAGCGTATGAGCATTTTTTACTTTTTCCTCTACATAATCTAATGAATACTTTCCATAGGAATCGGTTAAATCGCCAATTGCGCGAGATAAATTATCAATAATAGGAATCAACGTTTCTGAGTGAGTAAGTTCTTCACCTTTATTCATTTTATCAGTAATTTCATGAGCAAGATGTTGAATCTTTCTTAGTCGCAATTTTTCAGATTGCATGGAATCCTCCTTATTGAACAAATAATGATGTCTAACTATATGCCTAGCACCTAATTTTCATGAATAAGATTTAAAAGTAGTTATTAGGACTGCTAAGGGCGTGAGCAATTCCCTTTATACCGACTTCAATTTTTTGGTCAGCAACATTCGAAACATTTAATTTTAAAATTCGTTCTCGGTAAAATCCATCTAAATAATTACGATCAATTGTATCTAAATAAATGTCCTGCTGTGCTAAATGCTGTATAAGCATATTTGTATTGACCTCCCTCGGCAATACGATATGACTATGCATGCAAATTTCTGTAGACGCTTGATATTTTGATAAATAGGTTTTTATGGATTGTTGAAGTATATTGGCACGTACTGTATAGGCTTCGCTCACTTTCTTTTGGTAGCGTTCAAACATACCACTTTTTAAATATAGCTCTAGCGCAGCTTGTGAAATCATGGAACTATCAATATCTGTTGTATTTTTATGTTTCTGAAAACTATCAATGAATGCATTTGGTAATATAGCAAGCCCAATACGTAGGCCAGGGAACATAATTTTAGAGAAACTTTTTAAATATATAACATGCTCCGCAGTATCATCTGTAAATAATGGATCATTTTTTTTGTTTTGATCGAAATCCGCTAAATAATCATCTTCAACGATATAAACATTATATTTATAGGCAAGCTTACGAATATCATCCGTCTCTTTTTTACTAAAGGAAGTACCTAGAGGATTATGCAGGCGTGGCATTGTATAAAAAAATTTAATATCATGCTTCTTAAAGATAATTTCTAAATCTTCTAAATCTATGCCTTTTGATGTTCTTTTAATGCCCATTACTGGTATTTGATATGTTTTTAAATAATCCATGTATAGATGATAGCTAGGCTGTTCTACTAAAATTGTTGTTCGATTATTAGGAAATGGCATTACACTTAACAAGAAGAGAGACTGTTGTACACCAGAAGTAATAAAGATATTGTCTTCCTTTGTGAATATTTGATATGATTCTAACAATTTTTTTGCTTCTATAATTAGCGAAGGCAATCCTTTAGCTGTGCCGTATCGAAATAAGTCTGCTTGGTATGTTTCAATAGCTTTATTAATACAATGCTGAAAATCCTTGTAGGGGAATGCATACCAACTAGGTGATGATGTCGCAAAATCTATACAATTGTACTCTTGTGGCTTATCTGGGAGTTGATTGTCAACAACATAGTAACCACTTTTGGATAGGGCATATATAAGGTGCTGATCTTCCAGTTTCCTTAAGGCGGTCAAAATGGTGCTTTTACTACAAGAAAATTCTTGTGATAAATTACGAATAGAGGGAAGCTTTGCACCAGAATGTAGGGCACCTGTTTGTATTTGGTTCAATAGCTTGGAATAGATTAATTCATATTTAAGCATATACATCCTCCTACGCATCTGTATCGGTACAGATGTGTATTTTTTATATCGTGTGAGCCTTTACTTTTTATTACTATAGATTTACCGGCCGGAATGAAGCGAAGGAGTACATTATATGACAGTAAAAAGAAAGGCGTATTTGGCAGCAATTATTTATGCTTTTGTCATTGGGCTATCCTTTATGTTTGTTAAAGTAACATTGACAGTGGCAAGCCCTATTGATACACTTGCACATCGATTTACTATCGCACTTATTGGTATTGTCTTTTGGATAGTTATTACACAGAATAAGTTAAAAATTAATAAACAAGATGTAGCCAAAATTCTACCTTTGGCACTATTATATCCGATAGCATTTTTTACTTTTCAGGTGCTTGGACTCGCAAGAATTTCCTCCACAGAGGCTGGAATTATTCAAGCGACAATTCCTATTTTTACATTAGTGCTTGCAAGTGTACTTTTAAGGGAAAAAGCTACACGTGAACAAATTATTTTCATTAGTTTATCAGTATTTGGTGTTATCTATATGCTTTTTATGAACAATGGAAGTGCTAGCACAGGAAATTTAATCGGTAGTGGGTTTATATTACTGTCAGCTGGTGCAGCTTCGTTGTATAACGTTTTAGCGAGAAAACTTACAAAACAGTATTCATTACTGACATTAACATATGTGATGACGTTATGTGGGTTTGTCATTTTTAATGGAGTAGCAATTGGAAATCACTTAATACATGGTACACTTCTTCAATTTTTTAGACCGTTTGTACATGTCGGTTTTGTTATAGCCATTTTATATTTAGGCATTCTGTCATCTCTCGTTACTTCTTTCTTGTCAAATTATACTTTGTCAATATTGGAAGCTTCCAATATGAGTGTTTTTAGTAATTTTGCAACGCTTATTACAATACTGGCGGGCGTTATTTTCTTACAAGAAACATTTCATTTCTATCATTTGATTGGTGGAATAGTGATTATTATAGGCGTGATAGGAACCAATTATTTTGGGCATAGGAGGTGGCACAATGAGTAAGTATATTCTTTTACTTTTAATAAGTTTTATTTGGGGTTCTCAATTTTTCTTCGTGGCGTTAGTAACGCATGATGTTGGGGCAGTTACTCTATCTTTGCTAAAAGCTATTATTGGTGCTATATGTTTATCATTTATTAGCTTATTTTTAACAAGAGAAAAAAAATCGACCGATTTCAAATTGTATGTTGGGATTGCTTTTTTTGAAGTAGTGGTACCCTTTATCCTTATAGCCCAAGGGCAAAAGTATGTATCGAGCAGTATTGCATCTATGCTTATAGCTACAGTACCGATCATCACTTTAATTCTTTTCGTTATTTTCTTTAAAAAGAAAGTGAGTCAGTTTCAATTTTTCAGTATTTTTTTGGGCTTTTTAGGAATGGTTATTCTATCATGGCCGACACAAGCAACGAGCGGCTCAGGGACAGTGTTTGGAAATGTGCTCCTTTTATTGGCAGCGATTAGTTTTGCAATGTCATTAATTTTAATGGAAAAATTAGATGGTGGTTCGCCAGTTATTCATATGCGAAATGTGTTATGGATTGCTTCAATTATATTGTTACCATTAGCCTTTATCTTTGAACGACCATTACACATGGATATAAATGGGCTGCAAATAGCCTCAATTGTTATTTTAGGTATTTTTCACGCAGGCATTGTTTACATGCTATATAATCTTTTAATTAAAAAAGAGGGTGCATTATTTGCTTCCTTTAGTAATTACATGGTTCCTGTAGTAGGTGTACTAATGGGGTATTTTATTTTAAACGAATCATTAGTATTGCAGCATATAATAGGGATATTTATTATTCTTTGTGCGCTTTTGTTATCAAATAAACAGGCATTCAAAAGTGACTAGGCAAAGGGGAAGAAAAGTTGACCGTTTGGAGTTTTTAGTAATATCCATAAAAATCTACCTCTTAGATGTTCGCTTCTAAGAGGTGGGGTTTCTATTTTTTAGGTAAAGTAATAATAAACGTTGTCCCATTAGAAGGTTCGCTCTGTACGGAGATAGTGCCATTATGAGCTTGTACGAGTTTATAAACGATCGCCATACCTAGTCCAGTACCTTCAGAAGATGATTCTGTAGTAGTTCCACGATAATATTGTTGGAATATATTCTCCATCATGTGTTGAGACATCCCTACGCCGTTATCTACAATGTGGATTTCTACATGCTCTACCCTATCAAAAATCTGTGTATAAATATTTGTGTAAGGTGGATTGTGGATAACGGCATTCATAAGTATGTTTTGTAATATGCGTTGCATGAATTTCGTATCAAAGTCAATATTTATAGCAGTTGTATCAGTTTTAAAGTGCAATATATAGTCATTGGCCTGTGGATTGTTGCTTATATTGGCAACAATTCTTTTTGTAAAATCCACAATATCCTGATTGGTTTTATGTAAGGGTAACTTACCGTCTGTATTATTAAACTGTATGACGAGACTTAAATCTTGAATAAGTTCCTCCATATGCTTGCCTTTATCAGAAATCTCTTGAATAAAGGAACGAGCTTCCTCTTTGGACCAATCGTATTGATCGTTTAATAGTAGGGTAGAGTAGCCTGTAATATACGTTAATGGCGTTTTTAAATCATGGGATATGCCGGCGATCCATTCTTGTTTCGCTTGCTCAACGTTTTCGCGTTCGGTTTCAGCTGCCTTTAATTTTCCTGATAAGGATTGTAGGTGTTGAAGTACTTCTTGATATAACATATAACGCATGCGGAGCTTTCCTTTGCGTGTATAGATTTTAGGTAGTCCGACTGGCTGTTTGTAGTTTTCCTGTGATAGCTGATGAATCCAAGACATTATAAAACCAAGAGGTCCCCCGAAATACCAACCAAATACAGCGATACAAACAATAGTGCTGAATCCGAATATCCATGCGACTAGTAGACTCTGATAAGCTTCACTAACAGATTTTTTAAAGAGTGGAAGAATACCTTCGAGTCCGATAACAATACAAATTCCGCTTAATAGCATCCACAGAATAATCCCCAGTGCAAGGTGTAACGTAAACCGAGTGTTTATTCGCATAGTGAATCCTCTTTCGGTGGAATGAATTTATAGCCAATACCCCTTAAATTCACAATTATTCTAGGTTTACGTGTATCATCCCCGAGCTTTTTCCTTAGCTTTGAAATATGAATTGTTACAGTTTTCTCCTCACCATATACATCATTTCCCCACACGAATTCATAAAGCTGTGAAGTTGTAAAAATGCGATTTGGATTTTTACAAAAGAAATGCAGTAGCTCTAGCTCTTTCGCCGTACATTCGACGAGCTGATTGTGAACGGTTAATGTAGCAGATTCAGGGTTTAGAGCAAAGTAACCGAAATCAAATTTTGTACTCTGCTGTTGCTGAGAACTCTCATACATTTTTTGACGTCGAAGAATGACCTTTATTCGAGCGACGACCTCTAAAGGATTAAAAGGTTTTGTAATATAATCATCTCCGCCAATACCCAATCCTGTTAATTTATCAAAATCAGTAGAGCGAGCACTGACAAAAATAATGGGTGTATTTGTATGTTTGCGAATTTCTGTGCAAAGTTCAAAGCCACTTATATCTGGTAGCATTATATCGAGCAAAATAATATCGTAATGATTGTCTTTTACAAGCTGTAGTGTGCCTTTGCCTGTTGAAGCAGTATCAATATTTATAAAGTTTTCTTTCCGTAACGTTATTTCTAATAATTTTAAGATGCCAATTTCATCATCTACGATTAGGATTTTTTCAGCAGTTTCCATTTTTATCCCTCATTTCAATTTCATCATAACAGCTTCTGATCTTTATATCCTTACTCTCTTGAAAAAATTACTGTCATTTTCCATTGAATTTACTTTAATTTTACTTTCACTTATTAAGCTTAATGTAACGAATTCAAAATGGTAAGGAGTCAAAAACATGGAAACCGTTATTCAAATACATCAATTAACTAAGAGCTTTAAAGGAGTAGAGACCGTATCGAATGTCAATATGAATGTTAAGAAGGGGGAGATTTATGGGTTTCTGGGTTCGAATGGGGCTGGGAAGACAACGATTATGAAGATGATTTTAAACTTAGTAAAACCAACTTCAGGTGAAATTAAAATATTGAATCAAACCATTTCTACTACTTCCTATCAATACTTGAGCAAAATAGGCAGTATTATCGAGTACCCGGAATTTTACGACAGACTAACGGCAAAGGAGAATTTAGAGCTTCACTGTGAGTATATTGGAGTTTATGAAAAAGTAGCTACTGAAGAGGCATTAAGGATAGTAGGTCTTAATGGTGTTGAACATAAAAAAATACATGAATTTTCTCTAGGGATGAAGCAAAGGTTAGGTATCGCACGTGCCATTGTTGCTAAACCAGAAATTCTTATTTTGGATGAGCCGATTAATGGTCTTGATCCACTCGGAATTAAAGATATTCGAGAGCTCCTGCTACATCTAAAGGAGAAGCTTGGAATCACCATTTTAATATCAAGTCATATCGTGTCAGAAATCGAATCAATAGCAGATACAATTGGCATTCTTCATCATGGGGAATTATTGAAAGAGGTAAGGATGGACGTTATTCGAAAAGAGAACATGGAGTATCTGGAGATTAAAATAGACGATGCAAAAAAGGCGATTCACGTGCTAGAGAACAAGTTAGGAATTCGAAAATATGAGATTGTCAATCAGCATTGTATTCGAATTTTTGAACATGATATTTCTCAATCTCAAATTAATAAAGAACTTATATTAAATAACATTGCTGTTAATGGTATTGAAAAACAGCAACAGCATTTAGAAGAGTATTTCTTAAACCTTATTAATGGAGGGAATCAAATTGCTTAAACTATTAAGACTTGAATGGAAAAAGAATAGTATGTCTAGCTATTTTAAAGGCTTAATCATTTGTATTATTGGGATTTTTGCGGCAGTTGCACTTATGGCTGTTGGTTCTGGGGACGAAAAGATGTTTCTAGATTATACAGATTTTATGTCTTTAACAAATATTTTAATTCGCATTGTGTTTATCATTTTTTCGAGTGTGATTTTATCTCGATTAGTCATTGAAGAATACAAAAATAAGACGGTTCAATTATTATTTACGTATCCATTAAAAAGGAAAAGAATTATTTTTGCTAAGCTGTCGTTAGTTTTCGGATTTTGTTTCTTCAGCATTATTATCGCGACTTTTATGATGAATATCGCTGTATATTTTTTAAATCCAATGATGAACTTGTTTGAAGCTCCTGTTGAGATACTGGAGATGGTAGCTACTATACCGTCTACTTTTATCAATGCATTTATGATGGCTGGGGTAAGCCTAATTCCTTTGTACTTTGGTATGCGAAAAAAATCAACAGCTTCGACAATAACGTCAGCTGTCTTAATTGGATTTTTGATTAATGCAACGGTTTCAAATGGGGATACATCTACTAGTTTATCTCAATTTATCATTGTCCCAACAATAATGTGTCTATTAGGGCTCGTTATCGGCTATCTGTCCTATTATAAAATCGACAAAGTAGATTTAACTTAAAAATGTGAAATGAGGATGTAAAGTGAAAAAGGTAATTATAGCTTTGATATTCGTTATTGCAATAGGAGGAATACTCTTCACCCTTAAAATCAAAGGAGAAAAGAGCATCACTGAAGAGCAGTCCTTTGATGTTAAGCAAATTGAAGAATTAGAAATAAATGTTGAGTCTTGGAATATAGCATTAGAAAATACAGAATCTGAAAAATTAACAATTGAATTTGAAGGTAAGCAACAACAAAAGCAGCAAGACAATCCTGTTGAAATTAAGAAAGACGGAAATAAAGTAAAGGTACTTCAACAAGACACTGAAGAAGGAGTAATGAATAACTTTAGCTTTGGAAAAAAAGATACTATTCACATTTATATCCCTAAAAATGCAGTGAGCAAGATTGTATTAAAAAATAGTTATGGTGATATCAAAATTAACAACATTGAAACAGAAGAACTTTCGATTTCGACGGATTCTGGCGCTAAAATCATTAAAGGGTTATCGGCTGATAAAGGTACTATTACATCAAAAGATGGTGAGTTGAGTATCGTAGACAGTTCTTTAAATGAATTAACAATAACCGCTACAAACGGTGATAGCTATATTACTAGAGTCAATAGTCCGAAAGCGAAAATTACCTCGACTAGCGGCGAAGTCTTAATGAAAGAAATCATCGAAGGAAAAGCACTATTTGTAGAAACGGCTTCGGGAGATATTACAATATCATACAAAGAGGCACCAAAATCATTAGATCTTATAGCGAACAGTGAATCATCTGACATAAGCGTTAATTTAGAAGGTTATCAGAAGAAAGAACATACGGATCAATTAAAGACTGGTAATATTGGCGATGCGTCAAACAAATTGGAACTAATTAGCAAAGAAGGTATAATAACTGTAAAATAAAAACTTACAATCTGTGAGGTTAATGAATAATGTTAAGACGAGAACTTGTTTCAAAAGTAGCGGATCATATCTTAGATTTACAACTTCACCATCCAATTAAAGTAGCGATTAGTGGAATAACAGCTTCAGGGAAAACAACTCTTGCCAATGAACTTGCTGAAGAACTTCGTCGAAGAAAAAAGGAAGTAGTACGAACTAGCATTGACAATTTTCATAATCCAAGAGCAATTCGTTATAGACAAGGGAAGGATTCAGCAATAGGTTATTATGAAGATGCACACGATTATCAAGCACTAATGGAAAAATTGCTAATTCCTTTGGGGGAAAATGGAGATCGCCAGTATCAGACGATTTCATTAGATCTAGAAAAAGATGAATATGTATACGCTGAAAAGCAGGTAGCTAAAGACGATACCATTTTCATTGTTGATGGAACATTCTTATTGAAAAAAGAACTAATACATTTATTTGATTATAAAATTTTTGTACAGACAGATTTTGAGCTAGCTAGAAAAAGGGGAGCAAAGCGGGAGACGATTGCATTCGGAAGCTTTGAAAAAGCAGAGGAAATGTTTTTGGACAGGTATCACGCAGCATCGAACCTTTATTTAAAGGAACATAATCCTCAAGAAAATGCAGATATTGTGGTTAATAACAATGATATCGGTTCTCCATATTTTCTCTAGGAGGTAAGAAATGGCTAAACATATCTATGTAATAAGGCATTGCGAAGCCATGGGGCAGTCGTCAGATGCTTCTTTAACAGAACAGGGCTTTCACCAGGCTGAAGTTTTAGCTGAGTTTTTCGCTGACAAAAAAATTGATCGAATTATTACTAGTCCCTTTTTACGAGCAATTCAATCTATAGAACCGCTAAGTAGGAGGGGAAATATAAATATTGAAATTGATGAACGCCTTTCAGAACGCATTTTAAGCACTAGAAATTTACCAGATTGGTATGAAAAGCTTCAAGCGACTTTTACTGATATGGATTTGAAATTTGATAGTGGAGAGTCAAGTAACGAAGCGATGGAACGTATCGTTAACGTTGTTGAGGAAACTTTTAATAGTGAGTCTGAACATACAATTATCGTTAGTCATGGAAATATAATTACCTTACTTTTGAAAAATTATAATAGTGATGTAGACTTTCAATTTTGGGCTGAACTAAGAAACCCAGATGTTTTTCGGCTAAGTGTTGAGGATCATGAAGTGACTCTAGAACGTATATGGGAAGAAAACAAAACAGCAAACTAGGCACAGTCCTATCTTGCTGTTTTTTTATTTAATATTGAAATTTCACTCGAACAGTCGCATTAATGGCTATTTGACCTTGTTCAATAGGTGTCGAAATTTTGGAATCAACCATCGCCATTGATCTATACAGAACTGGGGCTTTTTCTAGTTCCTCAACAATTTCAATAGGTTGTGGTTGTAAAGGCAAATGCATCGTCTCTGCGATTGTTTTAGCCTTCATTTGAGCATTTTGAAGGGCTAAACTGAGAGCTTGTTGATAATAGGCATCTACATTGCCGATGTTGAATTGGATAGAGGAAATCCGATTTGCTCCATTTTCTACTGCTGTGTCGATAATTTCACCAATCTGGCTCGTATCCGTTACTTTAACGGTAATAGCATTTGTTACTTCGTAGCCTTTAAAAATCTGTTTGCCATCCTCATAATCATAAACTGGTGAAATAGTATAAAAAGCTGTTTGAATATTTTCTCTCGGGATATGGAGAGCTAAAAGAGATTGGATGACACGATTCATAATTATTGCATTTTCTTGCTGTGCCTCTTGTACATTTTTCCCTCTTGTCTGGACTTCTATTTGAATTTGAACATAGTTTGGAGTAGCCATAACTTTTCCATTTCCGGTGACCTCAATCACGCGAGATGCATGGGGCAATTGCTGACTAACATTTGCATAGTACATGGAATACCACCTTTCGAATGGTTCATATAGTTATGCTATGCTTGCTACAGAGAAAATTTGTTTATCATCATTTATTTTGCCTGTCTTTTCAATAATTTATCATGGAAATTTGTAAATAGCAGTAAAGTTAAAATTGTTCCAAGGAAGGCCGAAAACATGTCCCATTGTGCATCCCAGCGATCTCCCTGCATACCTAAAAAGCTCTTTACATAAGACAGAAGCAAAAAAAGCGCCTAGTCGTATTGCACTGACGCTTTGTGAAAAATTGTTATACCATTTTTAATAACGCCTCTACACCAGACATTCCCTCAGTAATACCAAGTTGATGCGCTTCATATGTCACTGATTCTAATGGAGCCGTCAATAGCTCATCAATTGTTTTCACACCAACTGCTCGACCAGCAATAATTTTTCGGTCTGCTAGGCGATCATTTAATAGACCAACATCTAAAGCACCACACATAATGTAGCCCGTATCATTTGAAATTGTCAGCAGTGTTGTTTTTGGCAATTGAACAACTACTGCAGTGAAAAAATGGCCTTTAATCATAATAGGCTCAATTATCACCATCCGAAATCACTCCTTTTCTCTATATACATATGGCGATAGATAAAAAGGTGTTCGACATTTTCACTAAAATTATTTGTTATCTAAAACGAACGACGCAAATGTATTATCCTCGATCATAACTTTTAAAAACCTTATAAATGATGTCACAACCGATTAAGTGAATTCGTTATAAGGAAAAAAGGAGGAGTTACGATGAAGAATATTGTCATTGTAGGCGGAGGTTATGCAGGAATAAATTTATTAGAGGGATTAAAAAAGGAATTTCAAGGTCAAATTGGGAAATCAGTAAGGGTTATTTTAATTGATAAAAATAGTTATCATTTTAAAAAAGTATTACTTGTTCGGGCTACGATAAGGGATATAAATTTGAAAATACCTTTTAGCGAATACTGTCAGAACGGAATCGAATTTATTCAAGGGGAAGCATTAGCTCTTCAGAAGCAAAATCAACAAATTACTATTAAGATGGAAAACGAGAAAACTATAAATTTACATTATGATTACTTGGTGCTGGCATTTGGAAGTGTAATTAGAGAGATATCTAAAGGTTTTGGAGGAATCACTTTAAAAGATAAGCAGAGCGCCATAGAAATAAAAGAACAACTATTGTCACTGATGGAATCATTTAAAGCCTTGGAAAAATCACAACAAAACCAAAGTTTATTTAAGGTAGCTGTTATAGGTGGAGGAATGGCAGGTATTGAAACAGCTGCTGAAATTGCCGTGTGGTCTAAAGAAAAGTTGGCAGAAGCAGGTGTTAATCCAAGTTTAGTGGAAGTTTTACTTTTTGATGCAAAGGATCGACTTTTACCAGAAGCACCTGTGAAAGTAAGTGAAAAACTCGTCAGCCATCTTAAAAATATTGGTGTAGTCGTCAAAAATAAAACAAGGGTTTCTCACTGTACAGAAGGTCAGATATTTACTAATGATGGTCAAAAATATTCTGTAGGAACTTGTATCTTTAATCCTGGGGTAGAAGCAAATCCAATCATTTATAGATTAGGTTTACCTATCTCAGAAGAACATCGAATTATTGTTAATCATTCCTATCAGGTTAAAGATGAGGAACATATTTATTCCATTGGTGATTGCGCATTAGTAGTAGATTATAAAAATAATCATCCAGATGGTATGACATGTAAGGAAGCTATTCCACAAGCGACAAGGCTAAGTAAAATATTGAAGGCATCAATAAACCAAACACCAGTGAACATATTACACGAATCATATCCCGTAAAATTCTTTTGTATTAGTTTAGGACCAAATAACGGGTTTATGTGGACACAAAAATGGGGGCTTGATTTTACGATAACTGGAAAAATAGGTGCAAGAATAAGAAACTACACTTGGGAATTAGCAAGTCTTCAAAAATAAATAGCTTAAGAGGTGAGCAATGGATAATGAGTTAATAAGTCAGTTGTATAAAGAGTATAAATCACTGCTTTTTTCAATTGCCTATCGCATGACAGGTAGTGCATCAGATGCCGAGGATATCGTACAGGATGTATTTGCACAGATAGGGAAAACCGGAGTAAATCATATGGACAATATAAAAGCTCTTTTATGCAAAATGGTGACGAATCGTTGCTTAGATTTGTTAAAGTCTTCAAGGAAAAAAAGAGAGTTATATACGGGAACATGGCTACCTGAACCTCTAGCATTACATGAGAATGATCCTTTGTTTACTATTTTAAATGATACGAGTATTTCATTGGCAATTATGATTTTGTTTGAGGAACTAAATCCAATTGAGCGGGCTATTTTTATTCTGAGAGAAGTTTTTGAATATGAGTATCCAACAATTGCTGCAATCGTTGATAAAAGTGAGATAAATTGCAGGAAAATTTTAAGCAGAATAAAAAAGAAATTACCTGAGTTAGTTAGAAAAAATGGTATAGTTACAGACAAGTTGGAAATAAAAAATATAGTGACTGTTTTCATGTCTGCTTTTCAACAAGGAAAGGTTAATGAACTTGTTCATATATTAAAAGAAGATGTTGTTTATTATGCAGATGGTGGAGGAAAGGCTACAGCTGCATTACATCCTATTTACGGTCGTGAAAAAGTTTTCCATTTATTATCTGCCCTTTTCCGTAAGTTTGAAAATAATGAAGAAAATTATAAATTAGAATTGATGAATATTAATGGTACAACTGGCTTAGCATTAATATTCGAAAATAAAATTCAGGCAGTAATTGGCTTCGAAGTTGGACATGGACAAATAGAAGCAATTTATTATATGGTAAACCCTGAAAAGTTAAGATATGTTGCTGAAAATTGAATTATACGTAAAAAGTAAAAGAATCAACTCGTATCATATGAGTTGATTCTTCTTTTGATTTATTTTGTATAAGAAAGCATAGCTGTTTGCTTGAAATTTTTTAATGCAACCGTTGCCTCGTTTTTAGTTTTATACTCGAACATACGATAAGTATTTTGTTCAAAAACTGTAATAATCCACATAATGGAACATCTCCTTTGTATTTTGTACTATAACAATTGTTAAAATAGTTAACTTTTCATCAAGTTGTTATATATCAGTTGTGCCTTTCATTTTACATCAATCAGTGAAAAAATAAAGTACTATGTGATTGTTTTCACATTTTGTTCAAAATATAACAGGAATTTTTTGAAATAGTTAAGAGGAGAAAACAGCCAAACCTATACAAGTATAATTCATTGTAATTCGCAAATAGTAAGTTGACGGAGATATGTGAATTTGAACTTGGGAGGTGATGCTTATGACACGTAAATATATATTGTTCTTATCCCTTTGTTTTTTAATCATATCGGTATTTTTTACAGGGCGGATAACCTATGCGGATAAAGGTCGACCTTATTATGAGGAGACAGGGGAAGTTGTGTGGGACATTAACACAAAAGACAAAATAATTGCTCTAACCTTTGACGATGGACCTCATCCTAAATATACGGCAGCTATTTTAGATTTATTGGCAAAGTATGATGCAAAGGCGACTTTTTTTATTATTGGAAAAAATGCAGAAAAATATCCAGACCTTGTTTTACGATCTTATTCTGAAGGGCATGAGCTGGCCAATCATACGTATTCACATCCGTTTAAAGCTTCCGTAGCAGAATTACATGCACAACTGCGTAAGACAAAGGAAATAATTTATGGTATTACTGGATTTTCGCCAGTTTTGTTCCGTCCTGTAGGTGGTAACTATAATGATCAAATGATCAATGCTGCTGTTAAGGATGGATACAAAGTAGTTATGTGGTCTTGGCATCAGGATACTCAAGACTGGAAACAGCCAGGGGTTAACAAGATTGTCCAAAAAGTGATGAAGGGGTCAAAGCCTGGAGACGTTATTTTGTTCCATGATGGAGGCGGCGATCGTATGCAGACTATTAAGGCACTGGAAGAAATCTTACCAGAACTTAAAAAACAAGGTTATACATTTGTCACAATATCCGAGTTGATTAAAAGTAAACAGCAACAAGAGAAAGTACAATAAAGGAAAAATAGGCCATCTCAGCAATGAAATGGCTTATTTTTTTCAATGACAGTAAAACTGTCATCGCGCAGCGGATAGTATAATTAGTCATTTCGATATTACCAGAATAATAGTGGTGCTAGTGCAATTCCGGCAACCGCTCCAAGTGCGATTCCAACACCAAAACCTGCTCCTGGTCCTCCCCAACCCCAATATCCTAAACCATAACCGCCAAATCGTCTATCAGGTTGAATCCATACCTGTCTTCTATCCACCCTAGTTATTTCTCCATAATGTACTCTGCCACATGTTTCTTCAATTCTTACGCGTTTACCATGATAACTACAACAAAGATTATAAGTATTAGCTGGATTCACAAACTATCCCTCCTTTCGACTTCCTTACAAGCTAATATATGCGGTTGCAATCATTATCACTAGCCGATTGTCTACTTTAAACATAAGCTATAGTAAGGAGGGAATGTATGCCGGTAATACCAACAGATGAGTGGCTCAATGAATTAATTGCTAGTCAAAGGCTTAATCACAGTAAAAATCCTGAGGACTTACAACGCTCTATTCTTTGCGGTTGTTTAGTAGAGATATTTATTGATGGATCTCCAGATGAAATTCAATTTGAACTACAGCAACAGGGGCTTTTCAAATCACATGAAAAAATAGACATTAACAAATTAAAAAAACAAAAGGTTTGGGAAGTAGTACAGAAGGAATTTATATATTTAAAGGAGAGATGGAGCGGTCCAAATATACCAATCTATATCTTTCCGATAACGCAGGAGCAAACTATTACTAATAAAAACGGTGTTGCCTATCCAAATGCTATGTTTTTATATATTGGAGAGCTTGAAAAACAGGAGCTTAAAGCGTTATTCGCACATGAATATAATCATGTTTGTCGTCTACAATATTTAAATAAATCTCTAGACGAAGTGACAATGTTAGATTCTTTAATTTTAGAGGGATTAGCAGAATGTGCGGTGGAGGAGATTTACGGTGATAAATGGTTAGCACCATGGTTGGGGTCCTACTCAGTGGATAAAATGTTAGAAATTTGGAAGGGGTATTTTTTACCTCAACTCAATATTCAGGGGTTAAACAATCATGCTGAATTTTTATATGGTGGAAAGCTCCCTCAATGGATAGGATATTGTATTGGTTATGAAATTGTAAGGACATATATAAAAAATCATTCATCCAATAGCCTGCATGTAAAAAGCTCAAAGGAAATACTGGCCGGGTCTGATTTTTCATTATAAACAAAAAGGCTCATCACCGAAAGTTGGGGATGGCATTTTGTTGAAATGTATGTGATGAAGAATGGTTGATTGTAGTGGGGACTGGGTGACTCCTTGGGGATTAGCAATAGAGGAACGAAGGCTAAAACCATCACGTCCTATGTTAATATCTTCGTGACCAACATCGTGCCGCTGAATAGCACTACGCTCTCGCGAAAAAAACATCTGTTGGCATGAGACCCTGCAGCGAAGCGGCTCAAAGGAAGCCCCCGTGAAAGCACCCAGCCGGAACGGAAATCAACCCTAAGTTATGATGATATAAAAACAACCAGTTGCCGATTAATATACGACAACTGGTACTCTGGTTTATTTAGATAGCAATAATTCCTATTGCTACAGCAATGAATAGTAAAGTAATGCTCAATCCCCACATCCAGAAGAAAGAGTATTTTAAGTGTTTCCCCATTTCTAAGCCTGATAAGCCTAAAGCTAACCACACAGCAGGGGCAAGTGGCGATACAAATGTACCTACAATATTACCAATAATCATTGCATAGGCAGTTGAAAGAGAATCAATATCGAAAGATAAGCCAATCTGTTCAACTACAGGGAATAAAGCGAAGTAATATGCATCCGTACTTAATAATAAGTCAAATGGTACCCCCAATACCCCGATAATAATATGTAAATAAGATGATAGGGCTGATGGTAGAATGTGTACGGCATTGTTGGCGATCGCAGTTAACATCCCAGTACCATTAAGTATTCCCAAAAATAATCCAGCGGCAATTATGATAGACGCCATCGTTAAGGCATTTGGAGCATGTGCTTGTACTCGAGCCATCTGTTCTTTAGGAGAACGATAGTTGATTGGCAAGGCGATGGCCACACCAATTAAGAAGGCTAATCCCGCTGGTAAAATACCTGCAACTAAAATACCAATAACAAGAACAGTAACAATTGCATTAATCCACAATAATTTTGGCCGTTGTAAGCTAGTGTCTACTTCTGATGAAACAACACCTTGTGTAATAGCATGATCATCGTTTGTGAAATCAAGGGTACCGTATTGTTTCAGAATACGGCGCTTTTCTCTAAAACCAAGGAACACCGCTAAAGCTAACATTAAAACGACACCAATGATTTGAATAGTGATTAAAGGATACCAAAGTTCAGTTACATCTGTCTCTAAAACTGAAGCAACACGACCTAATGGACCACCCCAAGGAATCATATTAATAACTGCTGCAGAACCCCCAACTAGTAACAGCAATAGATATGGATTCATGCGTAAACGTAAATATAAAGGCAACAATGCTGGAATTGTAATTAAAAATGTTGAAGCCCCAGAACCATCTAGTTG
Organism: Lysinibacillus xylanilyticus; assembly: GCF_001183605.1. Classification (GTDB taxonomy): domain Bacteria; phylum Bacillota; class Bacilli; order Bacillales_A; family Planococcaceae; genus Lysinibacillus; species Lysinibacillus xylanilyticus. Next base: position 316,217 of record NZ_LFXJ01000002.1, read on the forward strand.
CGCTACTACAGCAATTATCACTGTTATTATTGCAACAACAATAATGTTACCTTTTGAAAGCGCAATCATTTTATTGATCAATGGCTCGAATAATCCTACATCCTGCATAATACCAAAGAAAATAATTGCAAAAATAAACATAACAGCTACGTTCATCACAGAGCTTAATCCAGAACTAAAGAACTCTCCTAGTTCTTCGAAATTAAAGCCGGCAATAAATGCTGCTACGATAGGTGGTATAACCATTGCTACAAGTGGTGATACTCGGCCACTAATAAGTAGAGCAACAATAATAATAATTGTTAAAAATCCGATTATACTTAGACTCAAAAACATTTCCTCCCTTCGCGATCAATCATTCAGATTATTTAAAAAATACCATAGTGCCAAAGAGAGGAAAATAATATAGTCATATGTTAAATAAAGACTATAATATTAGTTTTGTTCATAAGTTCCATGATAAACATATTTCCGTTCAGGTCTTCCGACGGTGCCGTAAATCAACTTTGTCTGTAAAAACTGCTCGCCAACTAAGTATTCTAAATAACGTCGAGCCGTTGACCTACTAGAACCAATGAGTTCGCTTAATTGTGAGGCTGTAAGCTCCTGAGTTTTGAGATCTTCAAAAATGCTTTTAACAATTTGTAATGTATGCAAATCAATACCTTTTACAAACGTTTCTTCATCTACTATTTTATTGTTTGATTCACTATAGAATAATGAATCAAGGTCATTTTGAGTGACATTTTTGCTATTTTGAAATAAACGAAGCTCCTGCAAATATTTCTGGAATGCTCGTTGAAGTCTTTGTTCTTCAAAGGGTTTTATTAAATAATCGAAAATTCCTAAGTCTACGATATCCTTTATTAAACTTATTTCAGTTGCTGCTGAGATTACGATAATTTTTATAGATGGATAGAGGTGGCGTATATGGCTTACTAATGAGCTACCTTCAACATCGGGAATATACAAATCTGTTAATATAATTTCTGGCAAACTAGAAGTCATCTTTAGTTTTTCAATCGTTTCTTTTCCAGTACGTAAATTTTCAGTAACGATACATCCTTTTATATTATGAACATAATCTGCATGAATTTTTGCTACTCTAAAGTCATCTTCAATAATCCATACATTTTTTGATATTGTCATTCTCAATGTCTCCTTTAGGAACTATTATTAAAAAACATGCTCCCGATAAATCACCTGAATCCAATAAAATTTCCCCATTTATCTCCTGAAGAGCTTTCTTGCTTATAGCAAGTCCATGTCCGCGATCTAATCCTTCTTTAGTAGATACCCCTTTTGTAAAAATTTTATCGTAAATATTGTTATCGATACCTGGTCCATTGTCTTGAATCTCAAATAAGTAATGGTTTTTATAATTGTTGATTGATAGTTGAATCACTTTATCTGAGGATTCCCAGCTTTTTAAAGTTTCAATAGCGTTTTGAAGTACATTACCAAGAGCTGTTAGGATAGCATTTTCTTGTTGCTTAGATAATTCGATAGATGAAGAAATTTCGTTTAGCCCGAGTTTGATGCCTAGTTCTGCGGCTTCTGCGATTTTCCCCTGGATTAATGCAAGTAGAAGAGGGGTTGTTACATTGCTATTTAAAAAAGCTTGATTTTTAAGTTGTATGTTTCGTTCTTCTTTAATAAATTCAATTGCTTCGTTGTAATGCTTATGAACAAGTAAACCTAAAATAATATGAAGCTTATTAGCAAATTCATGAGTATATGCCCGTTGAACATTTGCATACTGCTTCATCTGTTTTAATTCATCAATGATTTTTTGAATGTCTACTTTCTTTCTAAAGGTGTATAATGAACCAATTTTCCTTTTCTTTTCAACTAAAGGCGTTTTATTTAAAATTATAATATGCTCATCAAGTGGTAGCTCTAAATTATGAATGTTTTTCTCTGCAACAATTTGAGGCGTAAAAATATGTTCGATTTTTGTACCCATCCAATCTGATAGAGATTTATTGTGAGCTGAATCTAACATTTCATAAGCACTTTTATTAATGGTCGTAATTTGATTAAAGTGATCGACAGCCAGTATACCCTCTGCTGTTGTTTCTAAAATGACCTTGTTTTGTTGATATAACTTAGCAATTTGAATAGGTTCCATATTAAATAATAACTTTTTGATATAAATGGAAATAGCTATTGCACCTAATATGCCTATTAAAAGAATAATTACAGTGTATTTGATCCACTTGTGGATATAGCTTTCGATGATTGAGTCGATATTTTCTGTTAAAAAACCGACAGATACAACACCAATAATTTTATTGTCTAATATGATGGGGGCTTTACCTCGAATAGATTCGCCTAATGACCCTATAGTTTTAGAAATATAGGCTTGTCTATCTAGCAATGCAGCATCATTGTCTCCGCCAACCATTTTTTCTCCAATTTTATCTTTTAAAGGATGTGAATATCGAATTCCTTCAGAATTACCAACGACAATATATGCTGCGTCAATTTCTTTTCTTAAAGGCTCGACGATTGGTTGGATGATTTCACTTGGATTTTCTTTATCAAATGCTGTAATGATTTCTTCCATAGATGCGAGGGTTTTTGCAATATTTAATGCTTCCACTCCCATCTGTTTTTCAGTCGTATCCCGGATATGTTCTTGCAATAGATACATAAACATTCCACAGATTAAAAGGATCAGGATACTTATTAAAAAAATCATTCTAGCTGTAAGAGATTGGAACCAACTTTTCATATTTCACCTCTATGTAGTTTGATACTCGTAATCAATTTTTCTATTGTGTAAGGTGACAGACTGCTAATTTTGCGGAATAATAACTATCTCGAAAATAACGCATTTGTCTGATGCTTAGTCTATCATAAATATCAAAAAAATAGAGAGGGGCCTTCAAGCTTGATCTATTTTAGGTCTGCTTTGAATATAAGTTGATCGAGTGGAAGGCAAGGCGGTCGAGGGATAATCGGACGCTACCAGGAAGCTTTCTCTGCGCGAAAGCGAAGCGTCAGCAACAAATGTTTTATCTGTGCGAAAGCGAAGCGACAGCAACAAATGTTTTATCTGTGCGAAAGCGAAGCGACAGCAACAAATGTTTTATCTGTGCGAAAGCGAAGCGACAGCAACAAATGTTTTATCTGTGCGAAAGCGAAGCGACAGCAACAAATGTTTTATCTGTGCGAAAGCGAAGCGACAGCAACAAATGTTTTATCTGTGCGAAAGCGAAGCGACAGCAACAAATGTTTTATCTGTGCGAAAGCGAAGCGACAGCAACAAATGTTTTATCTGTGCGAAAGCGAAGCGACAGCAACAAATGTTTTATCTGTGCGAAAGCGAAGCGACAGCAACAAATGTTTTATCTGTGCGAAAGCGAAGCGACAGCAACAAATGTTTTATCTGTGCGAAAGCGAAGCGACAGCAACAAATGTTTTATCTGTGCGAAAGCGAAGCGACAGCAACAAATGTTTTATCTGTGCGAAAGCGAAGCGACAGCAACAATAAAGCGCGCAGTCGGAACGGAAATCTAATAATTGGATACATGCCCTTCAATGACATTGATACAAATTCTCCGTTACAATATAGGGAAGGAGTGATTGTAATGTCGAATGAACTTAAAAATGTATTATCACCAGTTATTGGCTTGTCAACGAAGGTGTTAATCGTCGGCTCAATGCCAGGGAAGCAATCATTAGAGAAGCAGCAATATTACGGTAACCCACGCAATCACTTTTGGCCGATTATTGGGGAAATATTAGAGATGGATGTACCTCAGGATTATGAACAAAGATTAAAATTGCTAAAGAACAATCATATCGGCCTCTGGGATACAATTGAATCGTGCGAACGTAAAGGGAGCTTAGATGCGGCCATTCGTAATGAAAAACCGAATGATTTTAAAATGCTTTTTGAACACTATCCGAATATTGAGTTAGTGCTATTTAATGGTGCAAAGGCATTCGAGGTTTTTAAAAAGCATATTGGTCTTGAGGTTTTAGATGGTCGGGCATATCAAAAAATGCCTTCGACTAGCCCAATACCAGGTAAAAATATTAAATCTTTTGAAGAAAAGCTTGAGGATTGGCGAGTAATGCACTCTTATTTGCCTAGATAATTACATTACTAAGAAAAGTGTAGCATTTATTATATAACTCCAACCGAAAAATACGAATGCGGTTAGTACGGCTGAACACAAGCTAATAGGCAACTGCTCAACGGTCATTAGCCCTTTTACATATATTGAATTATGTAAAGGGAGGGGTTTATCATGTACAATCCATATGAAGAAATTATGCCACTGCCAGAACCCGGTTTCGAACCATCATTTGGACTGCCCGGTTTTGGTCCACCATCATCTAGACCACCTAGTTTTGGTCCACCACCATCGTTTGGACCTCCAGGTTTTGGCCCGCCTGGTTACGGCCCGCCACCATCATATGGACCACCTAGTTTCGGTCCACCACCAGCAGGTCAAATGCCTCTTGGTCCACCACCTAGCTTTGCGCCATCACTTCCACCTTTTGGGGTAGGTACAAGTGGTATTCAATCATGCTTATTCAGGAATACGTATATATGGATGTTTAATGGATCAAGCTTTTGGTTCTTTCTAACTGCTGTAGGAAGAGAGTTTATTGCAGGATTCCGATGGAGTAGTAGAAGTGGTTGGCGCTTCCAAACTATTGCAAGAAGAAATATTCGCTCGTATGAATGTTCGAGATGGTAATTAAGCAAAACTAGGGGTTGATTTCCGTTCCGACTGTGCGCTTTGTAGCTGTCGCTTCGCTTTCGCTACAGAGCAAGGCTTCCTGGGGAGTCCAACGTAATAAGTAAAGATTTAAGGCATCCGATCTCGGGTGCCTTATTTTTGGGGGCACGCCCGGCATGGGTATGAACTAATGGTGCAAGTCTCGAATCGTGATAGCATTAAATTTTTCCAGCATCATCCACGAGTTGCTTATACTCCGCGAACCATTTCTGCCATTCTTCTATTGGGAATTCTTCATGTATAGTTCCATTTAATAAATCTGAAAGCAAGCCTAAGCATACATGCCAGCCGGCTAAATCTTTAGGTGTATGATCAGTTAACTCACCAATCGATTCAAGTAATACTAATATTGAGCCGCTGCTAGTAGGAGTGAGTTCAAATCTTACCGTATCTTTGCCCCAATCAAATTCGAGTACTTCCTTCTTCACATAGTCTGTAATTGCTATTTCCTTATAAGCATTTGTTCCATCATTCATATTAAAATGGATAATGCCATTTTTTCGAAGATCCATGATTTCTAAATTATTCATCCACTTTTGAAGCTTTTCATTCTCCGTTAATACTGCCCAAACAGCCTCAACTGAATGTAACAGCGGGCGGTTGAATTTTACGACATAGTTATTTTGTTGTTTTTGAATAGTAGCGAGCATAGGAATCCTCCTTATTTTCTTTTTCATTAACTTATCATAGACTACTTTTATAAATCGAATAATTCTCCTTCAAATCGGATGTTTATTAGGAAGAGTTTTAGGGAATATGACATTAGTAACGGAGTAAATAATCCCCTTTAATGGGTCATTTAAACCTAAAACTGTAAGTTAATAATGTAATTTATATCAAAAAAATTTTAGTGTTTTAATGGTAAAAACAATACTATTTCATTTTCTGATTAGATATTTATCTGAAAATTAAGTAAATACATAGGTCTAGCATTTGATGAAAACTATGATTCTGAGCATCTTTGCATTCTTCATTATCATGAATTTGCACAAGTTCACATTGAAATTATAACAAATTTGAGATCACGACATTTGCGAAAGTATGAATACTAAAAAATAATGGGATGAGGTTTTTATATGCGTAAAATAATTCAGTATTTAATAGAAAATCCTAATTTAATCACACTGTTAAAAGAAAAAAAGATATTTTTATAGCTTATGAATTTAAACAAATAAAATTAGAATTATAGAGAGTGGTGAAATACATGTCTTTAAAGTCTTCAAATAATAAAAGAAAAGGTATTATTATATTATTATTCTTTTTATTGTACAGTTTAATTTCAATTCTATATACAATTGTAAAAAATGGTACAATCGCAGGGTCACCGGTTACGTTAGCTTTTGCATCATTATATTTTTTAATCCTATTTACATCTAAAGAAAAGAAATAGCTTACTTTTGCATTTGCATTACGATTTACTCCACCGTCAACTTCAATTAACGTTTAAGGATTCATATTTTTTCAATTGAAACCCTCCCTTCTGAATAGTTGGCAAAAACTATGTCTCTACCCTTAACTAAAATATATCTATCCCACTCAGGTTACACAATTGCGTGAAAATAACTGACTAACATGCTATTTGCATTTCTGAGTAATAAAATTTAATGTGGATTAAAAAAGGAGAAATTACCATGCCATATCAACAAGCTTTAGAGAGCTATATTGCAGCTACAAATTCCCATGATTTTAATAACGTGAAGGAAATTTTGCATCCGCAAGCAGTGTATTGGTTTTCGGATAAAACATGCGTGACCGTAGAAGAAATAGGGGCTTATTTCAATAATGCATGGGATTTGATAAGGGAAGAAGTTTATTCGGCTACCGATGTCCAATGGCTTACGGTGGATGAAAAATCAGCTACCTGTATTTATACATACCATTATGAAGGCTATCATAACGGAAAATTTGTATCAGGTAGCGGGAGAGCAACGAATATTTTTACTGTCGTAAACAATGAATGGAAGTTAATTCATGAACATTTAAGTAGTTAAATTATTTTTATAGCTACTTGAATAAGTAGTAATGAAATGATGATTATTAAAAGTATTTTAGCTGCATTTATCGGAATTTTCGGTAGAATTAAAAGTCCGAGCTGAGAGCCGATAATGGAGCCTATTGCCATTGCAATTGCATAAGGCCATTGAATAAAACCAGTTTGGTAAAATACTATAAATGCCCCTGTACAGCTCCCGAAAATAAGTACGCGTGTGAGCTGTACTGCCTTTATGTAGGAGTAATGATAGCGTAAAAAATGTAGTATGCTGAAGGTTGAAGAGCCAGGTCCAAAGCCGCCATCATAAACCGCAATTAAAAATGGCTGCCATAATTTATTGCTATGTTTAGTGTCACTTTCTTCAGAGCTAACAGTCCATTCTTTATTTTTCAACGTTATAAATAAGGCGAATATAAGTAGAATACAAGCAATAATATTCATTGTTTTTTCCGAGATAGATACTGTTAGGAGTGCTCCACAAACGCCTCCTGCAATGGCTACAGCGACATATTTCATAATAGCTGCTAGTCGAAGCTCCTTATGATAAAGAAGATAAAAGATGCTCGACAACGCTGCAATGCCCGATGAAAATTTATTCGTAGCAATGCCTGTTTGAATAGGTATGCCAACAAGCATCATAGCAGGAATCGTAATTAGCCCAGCTCCTCCAGCAAGGGTACCGATAAAAGCAGCAATAATTCCGATACCGACGAGTGTCAGTGAAAGCTTTGTATAAGAAAGTCCCATTACAATGGCAAAGGTCACAATCAAAATAAAAGATTTTTTCATAAGTGTCTCCTTTAACGTTATTAGTTAAAGGGTACGGGTAAATAATTTATAAATCTAATATATTATTTTTCATTTTGTATAAATGATATTTATGCAAGGTACAAACCTGAGAATCATTAATAAGGAAACAGCGTAAGCATTGGTATGACAAATTCAGAGGTGAATGAAACTGATAAAAACAGAAGAAGAGCTAAAAAGATTAATTACAGCAGATGAATGGATGATGAACATTTTAACAACTTTAGAGAAACTACAATTACCTGATTCATGGGTATGTGCTGGATTTATTCGCTCGAAGGTGTGGGATCATTTACATGAAAAGGAATATAGAACACCATTAGCTGATATTGATGTGATATATTTTGATAAATTAAACTCTTTAGAAAAATATGAGAAGCAGTATGAACAAGAATTGACGAAGTATTTACCTAATAAGCCTTGGTCTGTGAAAAATCAAGCGAGAATGCATGTAGTAAATAATAATGAACCTTATCAATCATCTATTGATGGTATGGCTCATTTTCCAGAAATACCGACAGCTATTGGTGTGAGACTTACTAATGGAAGACTTGAGATAGCTGCACCTCATGGTATCAAGCACTTAGTTTCTGGAATTGTCGCTCCTACACCATATTTTCAGAAGGAGTCTCCAATGCATGAGGTTTATTTGAATAGAGTTCGTAACAAGCAGTGGGAATTAAGTTGGTCGAAGCTACAGATTGTCTACTAAAATGAAGCGAAGGAGCTAATGACTTGTATCACGATAAACATCAAATAATCTCGCATTATGAAAAATCTATCGTATTTGTGGAAAGTTTAGCAAACATAACAGAAGAACAATGGCGTACTCCTTTAGAGCCTGGGAAATGGACGGTAGCAGAGGTCATTGGCCATCTTACTCCATGGGATGAATTCGTGGTAAACCAACGTTTACCGTTTCTTTTTACGGAAGAAGACTTACCAAAAGGGCCAGATGTAGAAGAGATGAATGCTAATGCAGCAAAATCTAGTCGTGCACAAAGTAAAGAAGAGACAATAGCCAATTTTATCAATCAGAGACAGCAGCTAATTGACGCACTTTATCAAATAGTTGATGAGCAATGGCGACAGCCTTTCACAATAGGTGCTTCAGAATTAACACTTTACGGTTATTTTGCTAGTTTAGTAGATCATGATTTACATCATTTCTCACAAATCCAGAATATAGGAGCTTTAAAGTGGATATCAAGCATTTAATTGGTTACTATGCACATGCATCTGTAAGTTTTACGGATGTTTTTACAAATAAGATGGAGCCAGGTCAAATAGATATTGGTCGAACAACAGCCCCTGGGAAGTGTGGTTTGGTTGTGCCGCTTGCGGGTAGTGCTATATTTAGCTTTAACGGTATTCCTTATGAAATGGAGCCGGGTATGGTCGTACATGCAGGGCCACAAATGCCAATCGAAATTAAAGCTTCAGATGATAAGGAATGGGAGTATGCAGTTGTTCATTATCATATCCCTCCTGAAGAAATACCCCAATATCCATTTTCAGATCAGCACTTTTTAATCAATACAGGCTATCATACAAAAATTATTGACTATGTACAGCAGTTAGTAGAAAGCCAAGCAATGCCAGATAATATGTCAATATTCAAAGCAAAGACTTTATTTATGAATCTATTGGAAGCCATTCTTATGTCGGCAAAAGTGAAGGTTCTCGATACTGCTAGTGAACAGATAGAGCAAGCTTTACAGTATATACATGAGAATTATGCTAAACAACTTTCTGTTTCGAAAATTGCTGAAGAATTTGGCGTGGAGCGTCGTAGGTTTGCCTATTTGTTTGAACAGCATACTGGGATGAATCCTAGCGTTTATTTAACGGAATATCGCATACGACGGTCGAAGGAGTTATTAAAATATGACGATTCACCAGTAGCGGAAATAGCTGAATGTGTAGGATATGCAGATTGTTTTTATTTCAGTCGAGTATTTAAAAAATGTATTGGAATGTCCCCGACAGCTTATCGGAAATTAATGATTGAGGAAGCTAAATACGTATAAAAAGTTGTTTCTTGAAAAAAGAATCAGCTTTTTTATTGTTCAAAAATCGGCAAAAGTCCATGAGATTCATGAAATTGTCCATTCACAATAAGTTTTTTCTTTGTTAGGATAGTAACCGTAAATGATAATGAATATCAATTAAAATAATAAATTCTATTGACTTATAAATGAAAATGATTATCATTATCAATATAATCAAGTTCGTTAGGAGAGAATATCTATGAATAAATATTTTAAAATGTGTGCACCTGCTCTATTAGCATTATCCTTGGCTGCGTGTGGAACGGATAAAGCAGAAGAGTCTAATACATCTACAAATAATGCTGCAGAAACTAGTGCGACAGAAACACAAACAAATCAGGCGAAAACACAGACGATTACATACTTAGGCGAAAAATATGAACTTCCTGCAGAAGTGAACAACATTGTAGCAGCAAGCTTGGAATCTATGGAAGATGCAGCGATGCTTGGTATTAAGCCTGTTGGTGTACTTGATATCGGTGGGAAAATTCCATCATATCTTGCTTCTGAATTAGAAGGTGCTGAGCTTGTTGGAAATAAAATGACACCGAATACTGAAGCCATTCTTAAACTTGATCCAGATGTTATTTTAGGTTCCTCAAAATACCCTGAGGAAATGGCTGAAAAGCTTAAAAAAATTCAAACGATGATTCCATATTCACATGTCTCTACAAATTGGAAAGAGAATCTAACATTACTTGCCCAGCTTACAGGTAAAGAAGATGAGGCGAAAAAAATCATTGCTGATTATGAAGCGAAGGTTGCTGATTCTCAAGTGAAATCTAAAGAGCAATTAGCGGACAAGCAGGTTCTAGTTATTCGAGTACGTGGTGGCATAATGTATATCTATCCAGCAGGCGTTTACTTAAACCCTGTTCTATATGAAGATTTAGGGGCTCCGATACCAGAGGTTTTAAAAACAGCAAAGGCACAGGCCGAGCTATCGCTTGAAACATTAGCAGAGGTTAATCCTGATGCTATTTTCCTTCAATTCGAGGAATCAGAAAATGCTGATGCACCAAAAGCGTTAGAAGAGCTACAAAAAAATCCGATTTTCGCAAGCCTAAAGGCATCACAAAATAAACAGGTTTTCGTGAATGCAATTGAACCTTTAGCACAAGGTGGTACTGCATGGTCTAAGGTGAAATTCTTAGATATTGCCGCTGAAAAATTACTTAAATAATTTAGATAGGCTGGTAGTAGATTTGGTGGTATCACCAGGCTATTACCAGCCTTTTATAAGATAAAGCCTCTGGTGGATGTCACGGAATTATGCCGAGGCATAATTGATATAGAAAAAGGTGTGGAAGTTGAAAAAAACAAACATGGTGGCATTTTCAATAGTAGCAGCCTCTCCATTTCTAATTGCGATTGTGGCATTAGTATCCGTTATGTACGGCACAAAAGACATTAGCGCAATTACGGTGTGGCAGGCGATTACTGCATTTGACCCTTCAAATGTGGATCATCAAATAATTCGAACAGGGCGTATCCCTAGAATTGCCGCAGTTTTACTGGTGGGAGCATTTTTAGCAGTAGCTGGGGCAGTGATGCAAGGTATTACACGAAATTATTTAGCGTCCCCTTCACTAATGGGAGTGAATGATGGTTCTGCATTTATGATTACGTTAGCAATAGTATTTTTCCCAGGGCTTCCTAATTACCAAATGATTTTACTTTCAATGCTCGGTTCAGCATTAGGAGCAGGGATTGTCTTTGGTTTTGGCTCTTTAATTCGAAATGGTTTATCACCAGTAAGGCTGGCCATTATTGGAACCGTCATTGGCACGTTTTTAAGCAGTATTGCTACAGCCGTTGCGATGTATTTTCAAGTATCACAAACGGTAAGTGTTTGGTATAACACAAAGGTACATATGGTGGATATGGATATGCTCGTGCTAGCGATTCCATTCGGGCTAGTTGGTTTAGTTCTTGCTTTATTGTCAGCTAAGGCTATTACAATAACTTCACTAGGCGAAGATATCGCTATTGGACTTGGACAAAAAACAAAAGCGGTGAAAATTATTAGTATGCTTGCTGTTGTTTGTTTAACAGGTACAGCTGTTGCACTTGTTGGAAAGATTGCTTTTGTAGGGTTAGTCATTCCTCATATTACACGTTTCCTTGTTGGAGTCGATTATCGCTTCATTATTCCTTGTGCAGCTGTAATAGGTGCGTTTTTCTTAGCGCTCTGTGATTTACTTAGTCGCTTTGTTAATTATCCATTCGAAACTCCAATCGGTGTATTAACGGCCTTGGTTGGTGTCCCATTCTTCTTATATTTAGTTCGTAAACACGGAGGTGAAAAACGTGCGTAAAAAAACCTCAAGTGTATTCGTTATGACTGTTTCCGTCCTCATATTATTTATTTTAGGCGCCAGCTATCTCCATCTGACAAATGGTGTCTTTGATATGTCGGTGATGGATGTTTTAAAAACATTGCTACGCATTGAACCAAATCCAAAATTTGATCTTGTCATTTTTGAATTCCGTTTACCACGCATTGTCATTGCAGCATTAGTAGGTGTTGGCCTAGGGATAGCAGGGGTTGTACTACAAGGTATTACGCGTAATGGCCTAGCAGACCCGGGGATATTAGGGATTAATGCTGGTGCTGGTGCAGCAGTGGTCATATTTATGTTTTTCTTTCAATTACGTCTCACATCTGCAGATATGAGTAGCTGGTTCTCCATTTTGATGATGCCGATTTTTGGATTTGTCGGTGGCGCTATGGCAGCTGTGTTGATTTTCTCATTTGCCCGAAAAAATGGTCATTTAGATATGCAACGACTAATTTTAACGGGGATTGCGATTAATAGTGGCTTTGGGGCATTGTCACTGTTTTTATCATTGAAAATGAATGCTCAAGATTATGAAAATGCAGCAGTTTGGATGGCAGGCTCTATTTATAATGCAAACTGGATATTTGTTGTGACTATGCTGCCGTGGCTTATTTTATTAGGCTTTTATGTTTATCGGAAATCATATTTGCTCGATTATTTTCAATTAGAAGAGGATAGTATTACTAGCTTAGGGATAGCGGTAGAAAAAGAGAAAATGAAGCTGTTGTTGGCAAGCGTCGGCTTAGTAAGTGCTTGTGTATCGGTATCAGGTAGTATCGGCTTTATTGGATTAATGGCACCACATATTGCTAAACAGCTTGTTGGTATACAACATCGTTATGTCATGCCAGTAAGTGCGTTGATAGGCGCGGGACTACTTGTTTTAGCTGATTTTATAGGAAAAACAGTATTTGCGCCTTCTGAGCTGGCAGTTGGTATTGTTGTCTCGATTATTGGGATTCCGTACTTCTTATATTTACTAGTGAAATCGAAGGCATAGGAGGAAAAAGTGTGCAAACTGCATTTAGAATGGAAAATTTATCTTCTGGCTACGAGCAGGTTAGTGTGTTTGAAGGCTTGAATTTAACAATAGAAGAAGGAAAAGTTACGACCATTATAGGTCCCAATGGATGTGGGAAATCTACACTGTTAAAAACAATTGGTCGTATATTAAAGAAGCAGCAGGGCACGGTTTATTTACAGGATCAAAACATGCAAAATTTATCGACGAAGGAAATTGCGAAAAAGCTCGCTATCTTGTCCCAGACGCCAATTGCCCCGGGTCAGTTAAAGGTAGAGGAGCTTATTGCTTATGGTCGTTATCCACATCGTAATAATGTTAATCGCTTAACGAAAAAGGATGAGGAAATGATTGAATGGGCTTTAAAGGTGACAAATACGATGGAGTACCGAAATCGAGAGCTTTCTCAGCTTTCCGGAGGTCAACGCCAACGTGTATGGCTTGCAATGGCCTTAGCGCAAGAAACGAGTATTTTGCTATTAGACGAACCGACAACCTATTTAGATATGGCACATCAGTTAGAGGTGCTAGAAATTGTGAAAAACTTAAACGAAGAGCATCGTTGTACGATTGTTATGGTATTGCACGATATTAATCACGCGGCACGATATTCAGATCATTTAATTGCAATGAGGCAGGGGGCTGTAATGAGAACTGGAACACCTGAGGAAATTTTATGTGTAGATGTTATGCGTAGCGTATTCAATATTAATGCACGTATTATGGAAGATCCAGTTACGAAAACACCAGTATGTTATGGCTATGATGTTATGAAGGAGGCCGACAAATGATTGAGGAGAAAGTCGCGAAGGAACTTGATTATTCGACGCAGCAAATTACTTCGAAGTTTACGGATTATACGTATACGGTAAATATCTATGTACCGAATGGAGAAGTACCGGTAGGAGGTTTTCCAGTTTTATACGTATTAGATGGCTCGTCTTATTTCCATCTTGTAAAGGAAGCGGTTCGCCTACAAAGTCGGAATGCACCTAAAACAGGAGTCTTACCAGCCGTTGTTGTTGGCATTGGGCATGGTGCTGACATGCATGAACGACGATTTTTTGATTTTACAGGACAAGCCGAAACGTATAGTTATCCTGCAAGATTTAAAGGTAAGGGCCATGAGAAACATGGAGGAGCAGAGAACTTTAGTAGATTTTTAGAGGAGGAATTAAAGCCAAGTATTCAGGCTCAATTCCCTGTAAATATGCAGCATGAAGCACTGTTTGGGCATTCATTAGCAGGTTATTTTGTGCTGTGGCAATTATTCCATCATCAAGCAAGCTTCCAACGTTATATAGCGATTAGCCCTTCTATTTGGTGGAATGAGCATGAACTATTCAGTTATGCATCAAAATTTTTAAAAGAGCGTCCATTTGCTTACGAAAAATTATTCATCGGTGTGGGGGAGTTTGAAACCTTTATGGTGGATGATGCGCAACAAATTGCGAATAAATTACAGAAAATCATGGATATATCCTTCTATGAAGCGTCGGAGGAAAATCATGCTTCAATCGTCCCAACTGTTATGAGTAGAGCAATACGTTTTGTGAACAAAAAATAAACAGAAGTAACCGCATTATTTTATGGTAATGCGGTTTATTTGTGATTAAAAGTACATTGTATTGTATTTTAAATTAAAGGGAGTTTTTGATAATTGAACTTTATTTTGGCTCATTACCAAAAGTTGTGGATGTCATTTCTTAAAACGTATGCCATGCATATAAGTTGATTGGAGTGGAGACTGGGCGACTCTTTGGGGATCAGCAATAGAGGAACGAAGGCTAAAACCATCACGTCCTGTGATAACGCCTTCGTGACCAACATCGTGTTGGCCCGAGACCCTGGAGCGAGCAAACGATTATTCATCCGTTAAAGTCGTTGGTTAAATTTGTGATGAGGTCTATAAAATAATAGTTCGTATAAATTTTTCGGAATACTCTGTAACAATTTATTCGATACATTCGTTTCATAGGAAATAACTATGACTTGTAGGGAGTGTAGTAATGAGGCGATGGGTACTTATGATAACAGTGTGGTTATTGTTGGTGGGCTGTACAATGAATGAGAAGACAGTTGCTCTGCCAAATAATTTACCTGACTTTGTGCAAGAAAGTGACTTTAAATCAATTGATTGGGACAAAAAGGCAGTAGAATTTGGAGACAGAGGTATTGTCGGTAATGCAAATAAATCAGGTGTTATCGGGGCCAATATGCCAAGTTTAAACACACAAAAATGGATGTGGCATCTTTGGGGAATTGAAGAAGGTCGTGATAGCAAGTTAACCATTGTCGGGTATCATAAAGAATCTAAAACAGTGCATCCTATCTTAGTAGATGGTTGGACTATAGGGCTTGATGGACCTGTTAATGGTGCAGATGCTCATACACCTTCAAGTGTAAAGATACCAAAACCCGGTGAATGGGCAATTTTACTGTATATTAATGAAAGTTACTTTGATACGTTAATTTACGATATAAATGAATAGAGAGTGAATAATTCACACAATGACCCTCGTTTTGTAAGATGAAATTCTTACAAAATGAGGGTTTTGCATAGAAGAATTAATGCGAATGGCGACAAAAATATAAAATTGGTAATATAAAAAGTAAGAAAATAGAAATGGAGGAGAGCTACATGACCGACTTACGATATCCAATTGGACAATTTCAATTTCCAGAAGTAGTTACAGCACAGCAAGTACAGGAATGGATGAAGGATATTCGTCAATTACCTAAACAAATAGCAGAGGCACTTAATGGTGCGAGTGAACAAGCATTAAAAAAATCCTACCGAGAAAATGGTTGGACGGTTACGCAGCTTGTCCACCATATTGCAGATAGTCATATGAATAGCTTTATCCGTTTTAAGCTAGCTTTGACAGAGGACGCTCCAACGATTAAGCCTTACAATGAGGAAGAATGGGCAAAGCTCCCGGGTTCAAAAATGCCTGTCTCAACATCATATAAAATGATTGAGGGCTTACATGAACGTTGGGTTTATTTGCTGAAAAGCTTAACAGAAGAGCAATTACAGCGAGCGTTTCATCATCCGGATTCAGGGTTAATGACTCTTGAAAAAGCCTTAGCTTTATATGCTTGGCATGGGAAGCATCACCTTGCACATATTCAGATTGCTTTGGCGAAATAAAGGCTATAATTTTTGTATCTAAAAATAGGCGATTTCTTGATTTGAAGAAAATCGCCTATTATACACTTAAATTAATTTTGAGTGTTTTAAAATTTTGAACGGGTGATGATACTGTAAGCTAACCTTTTATCTAATTCAATAGTATCTCTTATACAATATTGATTCCTGCGCTTGCGTTACCTTCGACAGCAGCAACAATCCCTGAGGAAGTAATGGAGAACACCATTAATAAACGATCACCAGCAGCTACTGACACTGGTGTAACGTTTCTAGTACCAAATGTAATAGTACCTACTGCTATTGTTGACAGAGCAGGAGCTAAATCAACAAATGCATCTGTAGGACTGAAAACATTACTTCCCGCAACCGCGCGGTAAATTTGTGCTCTGACTGTTGTTGTTCCTGTAAGGGTTACAGCAACTGTTGCAGACAAAGATGCAGAAATAGATGTAATAGTACCATCACGTGGAACTGAAAAGGCTTCCGTTCCTGTAACAGCTGTTAAATCTATATTTGTGCCAGTAAGAGTTACCCCTGGAATAGAAGTACCGAATCCTACCAAACTTACTGTACCGATCGCACCGCCAAGAACTGATGTTAAAATAACAGGCACAATTCCTGATGAGAATGGGATAATGGAGCCTGTTGCTGGTGGAGTAGTAATACATGCAGCGTCTATAGCTTCAAAAGGACCAAGCGCATGACACTCATTTTGATTATTAGAGCCGCACATTGAATTATTCATACACATTTTTACACCCCCTTTCTCCATTATTCTATTCAGCTAAGATTAGGGGGAAAGGGCAGTTATCTAAATCGTAATTTATATATGTGGAATTTTTGAAGCTTCTATAGAAAGGCTTTGGCATTTTAAGGCTACTAACTGATGGGACTTATTTTTTCAATCGAACATAAAAAAGTCCAATATGTATTTTCATACTTATTGGACGTATTCATCATATAATCGTATAAATCTATGCACTGTACACCGCAGTTTTAAACTAACTCCATTTTCGAAAGAAATTGAAAAATAAAGAGCCTTTCTCTTTTTTATGACCTTCTTCGGCGGATTCTTCTTTTTGCTCAGGTTGCTTGTTTGTCTCTTCAATTGGTGTATGGGTTTCATACACTTCCTCTGAAGTAGGTTCAAAAATCTCGAATTCATCACTTTTTAAAATAGAGGAGTTATTTACGTCCCCCTGCTCATTAACCACCTTAGCTGCTTCAAGAATGACGGGCGCATTAACAGTATCAGCTGCTTCAGGAATGACGGGCGCATTAACAGTATCAGCTGCTTCGGGAATGACAGGTGCATTAACAGTATCAGCGGATTCAAGAATGACAGGTGTATTGACAGTATCAGATGCTTCAAGAATGGCGGGTGTATGGATAGGTTCATTAACTACTTCAGAAGTTACAGGAGTGGAAGGTTCATTTGCTATTACAGAGCTCATTCCATCTAAAGTGACAGTGTTATTAATATCTTCGGATTCTCTATAATTAGCTGAGCCTTCCGAATTAAGGTCATTGTCAGTGGAATTATGGATCTCGGCGTTCGGTAAAGTATTAGATTCATAAACACTAATTGGAATTTCCTGTGCATTGGTAGTGTTTTTAAAATGGAAGGTGGATTCTGTAGTAGTATTTCTATATAAACCATTATATATTTGGCTTGGATGAGTATTTTTTGATTGAAAATATTGTTGATTAAAATGGCGATCTTCGGGTACATTTCTTTGATTTCCATTGTGAGTAGAAGGTATACCGTTATTTACATCTAATTGCGCATTTCTTGCTTTACCTGCCAGACTTTGTAACATTTTATAAGATGGTTGTTTTAATGCAACCGCCGATTGACTTGTTGTCTGTGTAATGATCGGGTCGCTTTGTACACCGTTAGCAATAGATTTAGATGTGTTTTCAGTTTTAGGTGTAGTGGTTGGAGCTTCAGTATTTTCAATCGTGAGTAATTTGTTTAAAACCTTTAGTATTTCTAGGTTCATTTCCTCAATCATTTGATTCAGAGACTCAATTTGTGCCGATAGCAGTTTTATCTGCTCCTCATAGCCATTGATTTGTGAATTTTGCTTATCATCAATTGTTTCAGTTAGCCCTTCTAAAAGTTCCATTTGCGTTTTAATCCCGTCAAAGTCCATTTTCATAAATAGATAATCTTCAATTGAAGTTCCCGTTTTTAATGAAGCTAACGTGTCCTTGTAGGCTTCTAATTTTTGCTTCCACTTTTCAATGTCTTGAGTGCAGTACAATTTCGAATCTTCCATTGCATTTCACCCCTTTCAGTCCATTAATATTTTATTAAAAATATTTACTTTCTGTTACAAATATACCGGTCCTTTCAAATATTTTAGTTTCTCCTTAAGAAGAGGATATGTAAGCAAAAACGATACATATTGATACTTAAGTATTTTAACTTCTTTCAGCAATTATTTTCTGTAGCGAAAACGAAGCGGCAGCTACAATTATGCCGAGACATAATTGATTAATAAAAATCAGAACAAATTACTTTTTAGCCCATGCACTTTTAGTCAGAAAACATAAGATACAAACGAAAGGTAAAAAAAATATGGAGGTGTCAAAAGGATGCAAGATAATATGCCATCCCAGGCGCAGGAACAAATTTGTATAAACGTCGATAAGGTGTTTGACTGGATTGTAAAGGAAGCTACGTTTGAGTTTTCCCCTACTGGCCCAATTGCTTTTCCAGGAGTAACAGCAACGACTGATTTAACTGGTGCAATGGTTACATGTAATGTAGTTCCAAGAGCAACTAATCCTATTGTTATTTTGAACCGTGAGAATCGTCAATTCACTATTGATGGTGCAACGGTATGTCTTCAAAATCTGACTATTCAAAAGAACTTTACTGTTACGTTAGTTGTTACTTTACCAAATGGTACTAAGTTTACAAGCAATCCTATTACAATTTCACGTTGTGAACAAGTTACATTATGCGCGCCGAAAGGGACAGATGTAGAAATTTTATTCACAGATTTAGATTGTTTCGTTTGTTCAACAGGAACTCTAACTGCTGGAGAAGGCACAATTACGTTTACTGCATTAACAGTTACTATATCAGTTTGCCAAAGTATTCAATCTACATTCCCAGTTACTGTGGAATTCTTAGCGACTTTCTGCGAGCCAAGAGCAGAATTACCGTTTGCATGTCCGGGTGTAGTTCGCCCAGCGCAATGCCCAGCTGTATTCCCACCTGTCGGCTAATGGTACTAACACATAGAAGAAAATCATATTGTAAAGAGAGGATAATCCTCTCTTTTTTTTTATGAAAGGATTTCAGACAGTGAGTTGATTAATTTAATACTATTGGCAAGGGGGTACTAATTATGACTACTCGTATCGGTCATGTAGAAGAAAAGATAAATGAACTTAAAAAACAAACGGATTTTTATGTTCATGAAATAAAAAAAACGGTTGAGGAGCTTATTATTCCGGATAGTGTCAACATCATTAGTTATTTCACATCCTCGTTCAATATTTCTTATAATCCTGATGAGGAGAGCTTATGCTTGGGCTCTTATCATATTCGTAATATAGGTAATCAGCCTATAACAAATCCGTATCTATGTATAAAACTGCCTGAAGACTCTCCATTCTCTTTCTCTGGAAGGTATGTCTACGAACATTTCGCACCAAAATTAAAAGGAAACAGTAGCTGGGAGCGAATCAATGATCAATCAAGCAAGGAGGAATTCTGGCTTAGACCTATAGGAAAAACAACGTTAGAGCCAAACGAAACACTATCATTCCCTAACTTTCAAATCAAATGGGGTCATAATTTTTCTTATTCAGGAAGTATCATGGGTTTTACATATTGTGATCAGCTAAAAGATGGTGTCGTTGTCTTAAATCCTATTAATCTCAATGGAATTAGTCATACACAGGAGGATTAAAATGAATGAGTCTGAAAATATAAATCAAAAAATTGATAGTGTTGTCCATCAACTAATAAAGGAACAGCTTACGAATCTATCTAACTCTAGTAATATGAAAAATAACAGCTTTGCTTATCTCGAAAAAGGCACATTGAATCTACTTATTGCCTATTTAATGTCAGGAGAAAAGAGCCAAACTGGAGAAATTGGTGATGAGGAAATAGAAATTAAGATTATTAAGCAACTTGATGAGATGTTAGAGGATAGTAAGGAGCAATTTGAAGAAGTGATTAGTTTACTTAAAAAATTGTCGTGATAGGGGGTGCAAGTGTGGATAATGATATTGTTAAAAACAATGATCCTGTTCAGCTGCAGCAAATGATCATTTTTTTAAGAGCCGAATTAGCGAAATATAAAAATGAAGTTAAAAGGCTCAGAGATAGTGATTATTATTCACTAGTACTGAGATTAGAGCGAGAAAATGTTCAATTAATGATACAGAAAAAGGATCTTTCGATGGAGCTTTTAAAGCAGAAGAGAGAACATGAAAAAAAACTAAAAACTTACTATGAAGATATACAAGCAAGAGAAATCCAGAAGAAAAAACAACTTTCTTCGATAGAAGGGTTATTAAAAGAATTAGAAGAACTGCGTGCAAAAAATAAGCTAATAAAGGAAGCGTTAAAGTCTACTAAAGATGAAATTCTTTCTGTGAATTCAGATGCTAATTATAAGACTTTAGTAGATAGCCTTGAAAATAAGTTGAATGTTTTTACAAAGGATATTAGCCAACAAATGAAGACTATAATTGAAGCCATTGAAGGATCTCGTTTAGAACAAGCTAATTCAAACAATCTTAATAAGCAATTAGCCAAAGAAATAGAGTGGAAAAGCACTGAGATAGAAAAATTATCGGAAGGATTAGCGGATGTAAAAAAACATAAGTTTTCTTTGAGCGGAAAAGCGATAATGAATCCTGAGGTACTTACAAACTTAGATGCTCAAGTAAATAAAGTATTGGCTCAATCAATGGATTTTGAAAAGCAGTTGAATCATAAATTACGCTTGCTTGATGACTTGGAGCACAAATTAAACGAGTTAACTATAGAAATATATACTAATAAAACTGTATAAAGTATGTTGTCGTGGAGGTTGTTTCAAAGTAAGAGGAAACAGCTTCTTTTTTATGTTATTAGGAGATTACCGTGGAATAAACAAAAAAGATTTCGGCTAGGATTCCGAAATCTTTTTTTGAAATACATGATTATAATTTGTAGCATCTCGCAATGCCTTTTCCTCAATTGGAATGCGTACGGACAGCATTGTCACATTTAAAAGTGTAAAGCAAAATGCTGTAAAATACGCTTGGAACATTAATGGCAGAAGAATAATTTCTAAACAAACTACAGCGTAATTAGGGTGTCGCATAAATGTGTAAGGGCCTTTTCGTACAACTTTGGCATCAGGCAATATGAGTATTTTTGTGTTCCAAAAAGACCCTAGTGAACGAATACACCAAATGCGTAATGCTTGAACGGCAATAAATAGTAAGAACAATACCGGAAATAAAGGCGATAAACTTTTATGATTAGTAACTACTTCAATAATTAAAAATAAGAAAAAACCTACGTGTAAGGAAACCATATATGGATAATGAGAGGAACCAACTTCATATGCCCCTTGTGAAAGTATCCATTTTTCATTACGTTTTGCAATGAAAACTTCTGTCAATCTTTGTAGAATGACGAGGACTAAAATAATGTAAATAATCATGCTACTCCCTCCATTTAAGTAATACAGCTTCAGCACAGAAGCCAGGGCCGAGAGCGACGAGCAAACCAGTATCCTCTACTTGTCCTTCGTTTAACATAAATTGCTCCAATACATATAGCACCGTTGGAGATGACATATTTCCGTGAAATTTCAATATTTCCCGAGAAATATCAGTTTTTTTGGAAGCTAGATACAGAGTATCCTCATAAGCTTTTAACACTTTTTTACCGCCAGGATGTGCAATGAAATGGTTAAGCTGTTCACTGTATAGCTCATGTTCCAATAAAAATTGTTCAATGAATGGCCCGAGCCAATTGGTGATTATGGCAGGAATACTTTTCTGAAAAACGACATGTAGACCATTATTTTTAATATTCCAACCCATAACATTTTCTGAATCTGGCATCCATTTAGATCCAGTCCCGATAATAGCAGGTACTGATTTTTTTACTGTAATATTCACTTCATCTCCACAGACGAGTATGCATGCGGCTCCATCTGCAAAAAGAGAGGAACCGATTAAATTACTTTTTGAAAAATCATTTGGCTGAAAGGTTAGACTACAAAGCTCGACACAAACGACAAGAACTTTTGCTTCTGAATGGGCACGACAAAAATCATAGGCTCTACTAACGCCGGCCGCACCACCAGCGCAACCAAGTCCCCAGAGTGGAATACGTTTAAGTCTGTCTGAAAAAGGAAGTTTATTCATAACTCGTGCATCAATACTTGGTGTGGAAATGCCAGTAGAACTCACGAAAATGATGGCATCAATGTCTTTTGGAGAAATCGGTGATTGTAAAAACGCTTCATTTTGTAAACAGGCTTGAATGACGTCAACGCTATATTGTGTAGCTAGTTCAATATATAAATCGTTACGTTCCTCAAACGAATGATCGGTACGGTGCCATTCTGGTGGCACACAAAAATGGCGTGTTGCAATACCACCATTCTCAAAAACTTTTAAGTAGCGTTCTAATTTAGGAATCTTTGCATGAAAAAGCTCCTTCGTTAGCTCCTCCGCATTTGTCTGTTGTAATGTGTACGGTGGTTGGTATGTACTGATAGAAATGATTTTTGACAATTCAACATCTCCTTCGGAAATAGTGGTCTTGTTCATTGTATGCAGGGGGGGAGTGGATAAATGATTATTAGATTATAATTGACAATTTCGGAATATTTCGCTATATTGAAAATAACTAAATCGGAAGTAGGTGATGTGACATGATGAATAGATCCGTTTTTAACGAACTGCAATTCGGTTTGTTCAGTTTCACACGCCTAAAATATACCATTTGACCACTAGTTGTAGTGAGATTTAATTCACGATTGTGGTGATTTGTATATTCTCTTAAATGTGCCTGTGAACCTTGTAACTGCCGAATTGCGCAGAGATAAGGTTTTTTTATGTTTTTATCGATTAATTACAAATGATATGCACATTTAGGAGGAAAACAAATTGAATTTAACAACTTTAGGATTTTTAACATATTTTGAAGAACAAATGACTGGATTTAAGCAGGAGGCTAAACTGGCGAATTGTGTGCCGGCTAGGGTTACTTTAGAGCATAAGCATTCCTATCGTGTTCTGGCAGAAGAAGGAGAATGGCTAGCGACGATTGCTGGACATTACGCGTATACATCATTAGCACGTGAGGATTTCCCCGCTGTTGGAGACTGGGTGCTAGTTGAAAAAATGCCTGGTGAGGAAAAGGCAATTATTCATAAATTGTTTACACGAAAATCAGCCTTTTCCCGCAAGGCCGCGGGATTGGAAATACAAGAACAGATTGTAGCATCGAACGTTGATATCGTACTTCTAGTTATGAGCTTAAATGCTGACTTTAATATTCGTCGTTTGGAACGTTATTTAATAGCTGCGTGGGATTCAGGCGCGAAGCCGGTTGTTGTATTGACGAAGGCTGATCTCTGTGAAGATGTTGCAAGTATGATAAGTGAGGTTGAGTCTGTAGCGTTCGGTGTGGACATTTTTGTGACTAGCGCTCTGTCAGGAGAGGGAATAGAAGATATTCGTGCGCTATTTACGGAAGGTGTGACAGGAGCATTGCTTGGCTCTTCTGGTGCAGGGAAATCCACATTGACGAATGCGCTTAGTGGTGAAGAGCTTATGAAGGTTTCGGATATTCGAGAAGATGATGCGAAGGGGCGCCATACAACAACACATCGTGAGTTAGTTCTATTGCCAGGTGACGGTTGTATAATTGATACGCCTGGAATGCGAGAGCTTCAATTATGGGATCAGAGTGATAGCTTATCTTCTAGTTTTAAGGATATTGAGGAACTTTCTGCGGCCTGTCGCTACAGGGATTGTACACATAAGAAGGAGCCAAATTGTGCTGTGCAGCAAGCAATTACAGATGGCGTGCTTGAACAATCCCGCCTTCAAAGCTACTTTAAATTGCAAAGAGAGCTTGCTTTTATTGAACGCAAAACAAATGCTCAAGCAAAATTAAGTGAGCAACGCAAATGGAAGCAAATTTCGAAAGGCTTAAAGAAAGGTAAAAAATCAAATTTAACTTGATATAAGAGTGAGCGATTTCATAGTTGGAGGCACCAAAATGACAATCCAAAACATAAATCATTTATTATTTTCAGTTTCGAATTTAGAGGAATCCATCGCATTCTATGAAAAGGTTTTTGACGCAAAATTATTAGTGAAAGGTAGAAGCACAGCCTATTTTGATGTAAATGGGCTGTGGCTTGCCCTTAATGTAGAGAAGGATATCCCGCGTAATGACATACATCAATCCTATACACATATAGCGTTTTCTATCCATGAGGACGATTTTGACGATATGTATGAAAAGTTAGTTCATCTTAATGTCAATATTCTGGATGGCCGACAAAGAGATGTACGAGATAAAAAATCGATTTACTTCACGGATCCAGATGGTCACAAATTCGAATTCCATACAGGGACTTTACAGGATCGATTGGATTATTATAAGAAAGAAAAAGTGCATATGGAATTTTTTGATGTCTAATGTTGCAACACTCTTTCTGATGAAAACGTTGATAATAGTAGAAGGGGTGATTTTGTGAAAAAAGCTATTATTTTTGATATGGATGGTACTTTATTTCAAACAAATCTAATATTAGAGCCAGCGCTAGCGGCAACGTTTGATGTGTTACGTGCAAAGGGCCTGTGGCAGGGAGAAACACCAATAGAGAAATACCGCGAAATTATGGGGGTTCCATTACCTGTTGTCTGGGAGACGTTATGTCCTGTGCATACGCTAGAGACACGTGAAGAAAGCAATGCATTATTCCATGTTAAGCTTATTGAACAAATACGAAATCGTCAGGGCGCATTGTATTCAAATGCAGAGCAAACACTGTCCGCTTTGGCAGAAAACTATGATTTATTCATTGCTAGTAATGGGCAAACTGAGTATTTACAAGCAATAGTAGAAACCTATCAATTACAGCGTTTTATCAAAGGTACATATAGTATTCAGTCCATTTCAAGTGGTCATAAATCTGATTTAGTGAAAAAGGTCATTGAGGAAAATGCCATTGAACGCGGAGCAGTTGTAGGTGATCGTTCTTCTGATATTCAGGCGGCGCAAGACAATCAGTTACTCTCAGTCGGTGTCCGATTCGACTTTGCGCAGGATACAGAATTACAGAAGGCAGACATTGTTATTGATGATTTAAAAGAGCTACTTTATATAAAGGTAGGATAAAATATTTCTATCAACTACATTTTTTGATTTATCGCGTAACTTTTTCATTTTATCGAAAACTTTCAGTCATTTATCGACATGCATTGCAATTCAAGGGTAGAAAGAGTAAAATGGTGGAAATCTATAGTAAAAGCTTTGATAAGGAAAAGTAAATTGGGTAAGTATTATATAGAGAGCCTCTGTTGGTGGAAATGAGGTAAATGCCCCCTTTTGAAAATGACCTTTGAGCTTCGTACCGAAAGCAAGTTTGCGAGTAGATTACGACGAGATGGGCACTCGTTACAACAGCGGCAGTATCTTTCATTCCTTTTAAGATGGAACGTACTGATGGAGGCAAATAGTGTGAGCTATTTGTAAATATAGGTGGTAACACGGGTATACTCGTCCTAATCAATTTTGATTAGGGCGTTTTTTTTTTATCTTCATTCAGGGCTTACCTGAATAAAGATAAAACCTCCGGCGGATGTCATGGATTTTAAAAGGAAGAATTGTGCTAGCACAATTCAAAATCCAGACGGCAATTACGCCAAGGCGCAATTGATTTACAATTTTTTTGTACAATTTTTTCGAGGGGAGCAACTTAGGATGACAATCGTTATTGGAGGCGCGTGGCCATATGCAAATGGTTCTTTGCATTTAGGGCATGTTGCCGCATTATTACCAGGTGATATTTTGGCTAGATATTATCGACAAAAGGGCGAGAAGGTATTGTATGTTTCGGGAAGTGACTGTAATGGCACGCCGATTTCTATTCGGGCTGCACAGGAAAATACGACAACGGAAGCAATTGCTAATCATTATCACGAGGAGTTTTCAAGATGCTTCAATGATTTAGGATTTACCTATGATTTGTATACGAGAACCGACGCTCAGCATCATCATGAATCTGTTCAAACAATTTTTTTGCAGCTACTAGCGAACAATTTTTTATACAAAAAGAAAATTGAACAAGCATATTGTGAAACGGACAAGCAGTTTTTGCCGGACCGATTTGTAGAGGGAATTTGTCCAAACTGTGGAGCGAAGGCACGCGGTGACCAATGTGATAATTGCTCAACAATTTTAGACCCACTCGATTTAATCGATAAACGTTGTAAAATTTGTGGGAATGAGCCAATTATAAGGGAGACAGAGCACTTCTATTTTGCATTTAGTCAGTTTCAAGGGAGGCTGGAAACTTATTTAGCAGAAGCAAAGGCAGAAAAACGCTGGAGGGACAATGCTTTAGGTTTGACAGAGCGTTACTTGGCAGAAGGGGTCCCTGACCGTGCGGTAACAAGAGATTTACCAAATGGTATAGATGTGCCCGTACCAGGTTTTGAAGGTAAAAAAATATATGTGTGGATTGAAGCAGTAGCAGGTTACTTAACAGCGAGTATTGAATGGGCGAAGCAGCATCAAATAGCGATTGAAGATTTGTGGAATGAAGAAACGATTTCGTATTATGTGCATGGTAAAGATAATATTCCGTTCCATACTGTTATATGGCCAGCTATTCTTATGGGGATAGGAGCGAAGGCCTTACCTACACATATTGTATCGAACGAATATTTAACATTAGAAAAACGAAAATTATCGACGAGCCAAAACTGGGCGGTATGGGTGCCTTATATTTTGAGTCGATACGATGCAGATTCTATTCGTTATTTTTTAACAATGAATGCACCAGAAAATCGCGATACTGATTTCTCTTGGCGAGAATTTATTTATAGTCATAATGGCGAATTACTTGGCGCTTACGGTAATTTTGTTAATCGAACATTGAAGTTTTTAGAAAAATCAGTTGATCGTCAAGTGCCTCATGCCGAGATAGATGACACTATTCGAAAACAAACAATTCAGCTGTTTAATGAAGTTGGGATTCATATAGAAGCGGGGCATTTTAAACAAGCTTTAGAAGCTATTTTTGAATACATTCGTGGAGCTAATCGATATTTTGACGAACAGCAGCCGTGGCTACAGGTGAAAGAGAATGTGGAGGCTGGCAACCGAACACTTGCAACGTGTGTTTATATTATTGCTAATCTTGGACAGCTGTTACATCCATTTTTACCGTTTTCAGCAGAGAAGGTGAGAAAAATGTTAGGTATCAATGAAGTGATGTGGCATGAGCAAGTGGAGTTACCAACAAGCATTGGCGAAGTGACACCACTATTTGAACGTCTTGATGTTGAATTAATTGAAGAGGAATATCAAAAGTTAGTGGAGGGCAGCCAATAGGAAAAATGAAAGCAGTATGACTCAATATTGTCATACTGCTTTTAACTTCTTTCCGAAAGCATTGTTTATCTGTAGCGACAGCTACAATTATTTAATTCATAACAGGCGTTAATCTAGCAACAACAATACTATTGATAGCATTAATATAAGCTAGCGCACTCGCTTTTAAAATATCTGTATCCGCAGCTTTTGCGATATACTTTTCACCTTCATGCTCGATTGTAATTTTTACTTTACCAAGAGCTTCTTTACCACGAGATACACTATTGATATTATACTCTACAAGTTTCACATCGATATTTGTAATTTCTGCGATGGCTGAATATAGGGCATCAATTGGACCTGAGCCAACCGCACTTGCTTTAAATATCTCGTCACCTTTACGTACTCTCACACTTGCTGACGGAAAGCTTGCATTGCTGACGACTTGTAAATCATCAAAGTCAAAGAATTGATCACTATAATGAGTGGCATTAGCATGGTTTGCGTCATGTTTTTCATAATAGCTTTCCACAATAACATATAAATCGTGATCATAAACTTCTTTCTTTGCATCAGCCAGCTTTAAAAAGCCTTCGAAGATTCCTTCAAATTCATCTGCTGAAAGATTGGAAAAGCCAAGTTTTTCAAGGGCATTTTTCACCGCGTGACGCCCAGAGCGAGCTGTAAGGACTAGCTCCATATCGTCAAGACCTACATCTTCTGGATGTACAATTTCATAGGCATCACGAGATTTTAGAAGGCCGTCTTGATGAATACCAGAGGAATGGGCAAAAGCATTATCTCCAGTAATCGCTTTGTTTACTTGTACGTCTAAGCCCATAAAGCTTGAAACAAGACGAGACGTATTCATAATTTCTCTTGTGTTGATACGTGTCTCTGCATTGTATACAGAACTGCGTGTCTTCAACGCCATAACGACTTCTTCTAATGCTGCATTTCCTGCACGTTCGCCAATGCCGTTAATTGTACATTCTACTTTATCCGCGCCGTTTTTAATCGCAGCTAGTGTGTTCGCAGTAGCCATACCAAGGTCATTATGGCAATGAACACTCAACAAAACGCTATCGTCTAGGTTTTTCATACGCTCATTTAGTTTATAAATCATCGCTCCGAATTCTTCTGGTTCTGCAAAGCCGACTGTGTCAGGTACATTAATCATAGTTGCACCAGCCTTCATGACGGCTTCGATTGTTTTCCAAAGATACTCGAAATCTGAACGTGATGCGTCTTCTGTTGAATATTGGACTTGTGGTAGCAGCGTTTTTGCATACTTTACCGCATCAACGCCAATCTGTAGAATTTGATCCTTGGATTTGCTAAATTTTTTCTCAACATGAATATCTGAAGTACCAAGCACCATATGAATCATCGGATTTTCAGCGTATTTTACAGCGTTATAAACAGCATCAATATCTGCCTGTACGGCACGAGCTAAAGCGGTAATCATAATGTCATTTGTATTTCCGACTTTTTGTGCGACAGCTTTAACTGCATCAAAATCTCCTTGTGATGAAGCCGGGAAACCAGCTTCGATAATATCGACGCCTAATTTTTTGAGTTGCTGTGCAATCTCTACTTTTTCGTATAAATTCAGTTTTGCACCAGGCACTTGCTCGCCGTCACGTAAAGTTGTATCAAACACCCAAATTTTTCTTCCCATTTTCAAACACTCCTTTTGTTGTAGTTGTCATTATATTGATATTGTCTCTGCTTTGAACCGTTAGCTCTGTTAGAGACGAAATCCACACCTAGGCCAATAAACTTTTTGGAATCAATAAAAAAACCCGCCTCTATATAAAAATATAGAGACGAGTTATGCTCGCGGTACCACTCTAATTGACCTTCTCTTTACAGAAAAAGTCCCCTTATCGACAGCTGTCACTGTCTATCCCGTTAACGGAGGAAACCGACGTCCCTTACTCAAAATTCAGGGAGTGGCTCATGGACGAGTTCAAAATGTGTGCCTATCGGTTTACACCAACCACCGACTCTCTACAAGTACACTTGCATTTCTACTATTTCCAATCTTGGCCTACAATAATGTGTTGTTGAAAGCAATAATACTTGGATATTGTTGGTTTGTCAATAATATTCTAAAAATTATTTCTTTTCTGTCTTATGTAATGGCAGTACCTTATTATGGATTCGAACCTTTAATAATATTAAAAAAACTCCCTTATATTTGGCTGATCTCTGAAATTTTGGGATGGCGTTGTTAAAACGTATGCCATGATTGGAGTGGAGGCTGGGCGACTCCTTGGGGATTAGCAATAGCGGATCGAAGGCTAAAACCATCACGTCCTGTGATAACGCCTTCGTGACCAACATCCTGCTGCTGACGCTTCGTTAGCACTACGCTTTCGCGCAAAAGACATCTGTTGGCCCAAGCGGCTCATCGGACGCCCCCAGGAAGCTCTGCTCTGCGCGAAAGCGAAGCGGCAGCGATAAAAGCGCCCAGGCGGAACGGAAATCAACCCTACGTTTTGATAATAATTAATATTTCCCGCAATTAATGTAAATATTTATGAGATAATATTTGGGTAATTAACAGTTTAGAAAGAAGGCGTGACTATGAAATTTGTATTTGATTTAGACGGTACGATTTGTTTTAAGGGTCAACCATTAAGTAAGGGAATTACTAATGCTCTAGAAGCTTGCATCGGGAATGGCCATGAAATCATTTTTGCATCAGCTCGTCCAATTCGTGATTTATTACCTGTATTACCGGAAACAATGCGGAAATTTTCAATGGTAGGGGGAAATGGTGCATTTGTTGCACGGAACGGGGAAACTGTTGAGGTAACTGCATTTGCAGGGGGAATTGTAGAAGAGATTCAAAACATTATTTCAGCATTTCAACTACCGTATTTAGTTGATGGTGATTGGGATTATGCGTATACAGGTAGTGAGGCACATCCGATTTATCAAAATTTAGATCCACTAAAGCTTGCGAAAAATGTGTCATTACATGAGCTAAAAGATATCGTAAAAATTGTTTTATTTCCTGGAGAGCAACATAAAGAAATATTGGCTGAATTACAGAAATTACCGATATCGGTGTATGAACATACATCAGAAAATATTGTAGATATGAGCCCGAATGGAATTGATAAATGGAATGGCTTAATGAAATTAGGTGTTGCTGAAGGTGGATTTATCGCGTTTGGGAATGATGCGAACGATGCATCCATGTTTGTAAAGGCGAAGGAAAGCGTTTGTGTAGGTGTGCATAAAGTACGTGAGCTTGCATCTTTACATGTACCAAGTGAGGAAACAGCAGTGATCAAGATGCTAGATGTGTTAAATGAAAAGTACAAATAAGAGATGACATCAATGGATTTACGTAATGTGTTAAAACTTTTGCATGAGACGGAAGGCTTGAAACGTGAGCTACGACATAGTGGCTTTCAGAAGGAAGACAGGAAAGTGTAGTGGAGGCATACATAGCGAGTAGCATTATGTCGATGGTACCGCAAAAATATCAGCTATCCAATAAATGATATCATTAAAATATACTAGATTTAAAAGATATAAAAAAGTTATCCTCTCCCGAATTGTATTTAATAACCTAATACAATTCGGGATGGATAATCGATAACTTTAATAAAACAAGCTTCTTGAAAAAGATTTTTTACTCCACTTTAAAACGCGAAACCTGTGTTTGTAATTCTTCGGCCATATTTGATAGTGTAGCAGCAGAAGCGGCAACTTCTTCAATAGTCGCTAGTTGTTCCTCAGAAGCAGAAGCTACATTTTGTAGATTTGAAGAAGACATCTGTGCGATTGTTGCAATTTCATCGAAGGATGCGTAAATTTGCTCAGCACTCGATGACATTTCCTCTGAAACTGTTGTTGCTTCTTGAATTTGATGGGATACTTGTT
This sequence comes from Lysinibacillus xylanilyticus, assembly GCF_001183605.1. Taxonomy (GTDB): domain Bacteria; phylum Bacillota; class Bacilli; order Bacillales_A; family Planococcaceae; genus Lysinibacillus; species Lysinibacillus xylanilyticus. Next base: position 347,841 of record NZ_LFXJ01000002.1, read on the forward strand.
CGATCAGTTCAACGATTTTAGAGAAGCCTTCCTCAGCTACCTTAACCACTCGCATACCCACTTGTACCTCTTGTGTACCAGTATCCATAACAGTTACGGCACGGTTTGTATCCTGTTGTATTTCTGAAATCAGACTTGCAATCTGTTCAGCAGATTGCTTAGATTGATCTGCTAATTTCTTCACTTCATCAGCTACTACTGCAAAGCCGCGACCATGATCCCCTGCACGTGCTGCCTCAATTGCGGCATTTAGTGCTAGTAAATTTGTTTGCTCTGCGATATCCGTGATAAGACCAATAATATTACCAATTTCAATGGAATGATTTCCTAAATTTTTCACAACGCTAGCAGATTCTAAAACAGCTGCATTAATTGTGTCCATCTGTGTAATAACACGGTGTAGCGATTCATTTCCTTTATTAGCTTCAGTATTTGTTTCTATGGCAAGCTCTGAAACGGCAGCTGTCGTCGCAGCCAATTGTTGAATGCCTCTTGTCATAGTTTTCATAGCTGCTGAACTTTCAGTAGCATTTTTCCCTTGCGCCTCGGAGCCACTTGCAACTTCTTGTATAGAGGAAGTAATTTGTTCGGTCGCTTGGATTGTTTGTTCAGCGCTTGCGGTTAATTCAGCAGCAGAACCACTTACTTGCACAGAGTTATGACGTACATTTGTAATAAGGTCCTTTAAATTTACCGCCATTTGATTAAAGGCAAGTGCTAAATCACCTACCTCATCACGATTCTTAATGTGAATTTGCTCAGCTGTTAAATCGCCATCAGCAATCTTTTTCGCAGTTTTTGCCATACTTTTGATAGGGCGAGAAATAAGGCTTCCCATGACCATAGCAATGATGAGACTGATAACAACAGCAAAGATGCCAAGAATAATCATTTGGAATTTAATGGATTCAATTTCTTTAGATGTAGCAGCGATATTTTCTTTTATATATTCATCTTGATAGTTAGCGAGGTTAGCTACACGTTCATCGAATTGTTTATTAATTAGGCGGCCTTGTGAACTATCAAGCTTTTCGTATTGCTCTGTTTCTCCGGCATCCTTTAATGCAAACATTCGATCTGCGAACTTTTGGACATCTTGCTCGCTTTTATTGATTGCCTCTAATAATTCAATAGATTTTTGAGAATCGAACGAAGCCTTTAATTCATCATATTTCTTTTTAAATTCTTCACGCGAAGCCTTATTACTTTGAAAATTTTGCTTGTCCCCAAGTAATAGATATCCTCTCATATTTGCAATTTCTTGTTTAGCAATTGCGCGTAGCTCTTGAATACTAATAGATTTAGTCGTTTGCTCTTCGAGTAACACACGATATGTCTTGTTAACGGAACTAAGCTGTTTAAAATTTAATCCGATTGTGCCAACTAATACTAAAATAACAATAAAAAAACCGAGTACTAACTTCTTGTAGATAGTAAATCGCATAGTTGTTGTTTCCTTTCTCAGTAATTTAGTAGAAATGTTACAAAAAAATGAAATATGTATATACCATTTATATCAGATTATATGAATTTTACAAAGTATTATGAGTATTTTTACATTAATTGATAGAATCAAAAAAGGAAGTAAATTGTAGATAGAATGATAAAAAAAGTAGAATAAATTGCCGATTGAATGTTGGTGAAAGCGGATATTTACTGATGTAACATTAGCAATTATGACAATTTTCACAAATTTGAAACTTAATGAATTGTAGTAACGTAGAATGGATAAAGGAATAAGCAAGGAAGTGGGAAGATGTATAGGCCAATTTTGAAATTGCCGAAAACGAAATATGAAAAGATTTGGGATTATATCGGTGGCGGGTTATTTGTACTGTCCATTCTTTATATTTTTGTAATGTGGGGCAACCTCCCCGAAGAGATTCCAGGTCATTTTAATGGAGCAGGAGAAGTTGATCGTTGGGGTTCAAAAATAGAGTTACTTATCCTTCCGTTCATCGGACTATTTCTATGGATCTTGCTAGGGTTGCTTGAAAAAGCTCCTCATATGCATAATTACCCGGCACGCTTAAACGAAAGTAATGTAGAGGCATTTTATTTGAATAGCCGAAAAGGATTGAATGAAATAAAAAACCTCTGTCTAATTTTATTTGCAGCTATATCATTCCAAATGATACGTATTGCACTAGGGGAGGCAGAGAATATCGGTTGGTGGTTCTTACCAATCGTGCTAATTGTAATAGCCATTCCGATTATTAAAGGAATAGTGGCGACTACAAAAATAAAGTAGTTGTAAACTTTTAACGCTCGAGAAAATTGTTCGAGCGTTTTTTTGTACGAAAATTTCACTAAATCAGCTATACTATCAAAACTAAGAGAAAATTGTATTGATAATTAGAAGAGGTGTCAAAACTATGCAAAAGAAATTTAAAATTAAGGATGGACTGTCCATTGCCATTCATAATCAACCACAGGAGATGCAATTAGAGGGAATATCCCAAACAGGAAATGCACCTTATGATCGAATAATTGCCTTTGTGTTTAATATAGATGAAATGGTAATGTATTTACAGAATGCACTAAAGTTAAACACTCTTACGGAACAAGGCTATTTATTTTTTGTTTATCCGAAAAAGGGGAATAAGAAGTATGAACAGTTTATTCATCGCGATGAAATCTTCCCAGCAATTCAAGTGGACGAGGAAAAATACATTGTTGGCAGTGATTATAAATTTGCAAGTCTTATGTCGTTAGATGAGACATTTTCTATATTAAGTATAAAGAGAGATGGTAAGGGACGCGGCAAGAAGAAGACAGCGAGCAGTCAGTGCGTTAGTGACTATGAAGGTGTGATTCCTCAATTGCGTGATTCACTTGCGGAAAATCAGTATGATTTAACATTTTATGATGGATTAACACCGGGTTATCAAAAGGACTGGGCTCGTTATATCTATAGTGCGAAAAAGGAAGAGACGCAAGTTGTACGCTTAGAAGAGATGCGTGAAATTATTAGATTGGGCTACAAAACAAAGGAATTATACCGTAAGGCAAAGGCCGAGGGTAAAGCATAAATAACATATAAAGATATACACTTGGCAATAATACTATGTTGAAAAGGGGACAGAGTATGAAAAACACTTATATTGAGCAAGTAGATGAAAAATGGCAGGAGGGCTTTGCTAAACTTGTAGATGTGGTAGAAAGCAATTTACCAGAGGGTTTTGAAGAAAATATGTATTATGACATGATAAGCTATGTTGTCCCGTTATCTACTTATCCGAAGGGCTACCATTGTACCCCGAATACTCCGTTACCCTTTATAAGTCTTGCTGCACAAAAACGTCATATTGCAGTGTATCATATGGGCATTTATGCAGATCAAGCGTTACTCTCATGGTTCCAGGAGGAGTATGCGAAACGAGTACCGACGAAACTCAATATGGGGAAAAGCTGTATTCGTTTTACAAACACTAAAAATATTCCTTATGATTTAATTGGAGAGCTTGTTTCAAAAATGACACCAGCACAATGGATTACAAAATATGAAGGGGAGTTAAACAAATGAAAAGTGCCACTACATTTTTAATGTTTCAGGGTCAAGCCAATGAAGCGATTCAGCAATATCAACAATGGTTTTCAGAATTACAGGTGGAAAGCTTAACTTATATGGAAGACTCACAACAGGTTGCGATGGCTGTTCTTAATATAAAAGGTTTGAAAATGATGGTGAATGATAGTGTAATAAAGCATAACTTTACATTTACACCGTCAACTTCTATTTTTATGGAATGTGAGTCTGAAGAAGAAATCGACAGTTTAGTTACTCAAATTTTAGAGGGTGGACAAGCGTTAATGCCACTTAATAATTATGGATTTTCTAAGAAATTTGCCTGGATTCAGGATCGTTTCGGTGTATCCTGGCAACTGACGTATAATTGATTTTCAAAAGAAATATATATAAATGGATGAAATAACTTCATTATGGTAGTAAAGAATGATACAAAATCCGTTGCAATAAGGATTTATCATATTAAAAGGAGAATAGCATATGGTAGTAACTTTAGTGAGACACGATATAAAATATGCGGAAGCGATGCATGCACTGTCCTCTATGCCTCAGGTTCGAGATGCACTAGGGTTACCTGCTGGCAAAGTGGAAGATACGATTAATTTTATTAAACGTGAATGTGTGGACGAAGAAGCTGGAAAGACAGTCCCTCGAGTTGTTCTGGATGAGGAAGGACAACTTATTGGTGTGACGGCATTAATGTTTATTGATCACAATAAAAAGAGCTGTCATATTGGCTCATGGCTTGGCTATGAATTCTGGGGAAAAGGCTATAATCTCCAATCAAAAGTTGCGATTTTAGATATTGCATTCTTTGAGTTAGGGCTAGAGCGTGTTTTTGCAGGAGCTAGAAAGGTCAATATACGCTCACAAAAGGCACAGGAAAAGTTGTCATTTATTCGATTAGGAGTTGAGAAGGATTTTCCGCAGGAGCATTCATGGCTAGAGGTCAAAGAAAAGCAGCCATGTGTTTTAAATGTTTTTGAGCGCGAAGATTTTGTTCGATATCGCTCAGCCTTAAAGAAAGTGGAAGGTGTGCGGGAAGACTATTTACCACAATTATTATTAGCTGATGAAAGTGAAGTAGCTGTTCGAGAATATTTAAATGATGGTGAATTATATGAGATTAAATGTGGCGAGCAGTTAGCGGGTGTAGCGTTACTTCTTGAACAGTCTGATACGACAGTTGAGTTAAAAAATATTGCGATTGTACCGAAGTATCAAGGTAAAGGGCTTGGGAAGGAAGCGCTGCGACAAATAACAACAGTTTGTCAATCTCAGGGATATAAAACGATAATAGTTGGAACTGCAAATTCAAGTATTGATAATATTGCCTTCTATCAAAAAGCTGGTTTTCGTATGGAAGCAATTGAAAAAGATTTTTTCAGTAACTACCCAGAGCCAATCTATGAAAATGGAATTCGTGCACTAGATATGATTTTCTTTTCTAAGGCATTGTAAAGTAATATAGACATAAAGAAATACCCGTCCAACTTGAGTTGTGCGGGTATTTTTATTCGCCAAGTAACAATGCCATCAACTTTTCTTTCGAATGTAAAAAATCATCTAGAGTATAGCGATCTAGGACGGCTAAATAGGCTTGTAGTGCTTCATATAATACGCCTTTTAGCTGACATTCTGGTGCAATTTTACATAGATTATTTTCTTTATCAAAGCATTCGACAAGATGAAAATCCTCTTCTGTATGGCGTACTATTTCACCAATTGTAATGGTCTTTGGATCAATTGCTAGGCGAATTCCTCCGCCACGCCCGCGAATCGTTTCAATATAGCCCAATAATCCAAGTTGGTGTGTCACCTTCATTAAATGGTTTTTCGATATATTATAAGCATCTGAAATTTCTTGGATAGTTGATAATTGGCCATCTTCCTTCGCACCTAGGTATATAAGTGTTCGAAGTGAATAATCTGTGTATAAAGTTAAGCGCATAAGAACACCCTACTTTCTATAGTTCCAAATAATTATAGCATTTTTACCTTGAAGTATTATAAATTCAATACTTTTTTAAAGATGTATTTAAAATACATTAATTATGTCCATTTTGTTAAAGATGTATTTTATATATTGCTTTAAGGGATTGATAGCGTTATATTGTAATCACGAAAGGATGGTATGCGATATGTTAAAACAAGAAACAGTACAAATTATTAAAGCAACAGTTCCTGTATTAGAAGTTCATGGAGTGGAAATTACTAAAACGTTTTACAAAAATATGTTTCAAGCTCATCCAGAATTATTAAATATTTTTAACCATACAAACCAAGAAAAAGGTCGTCAGCAAACAGCGTTAGCAAACACAGTTTATGCTGCAGCAGTCCATATTGAAAATTTAGAAGCGATTTTACCAGCGGTAATGTTAATTGCCCATAAACACCGGAGTCTAGGTATTTTACCTGAGCACTATCCAATAGTAGGAGAAAACTTACTAAATGCGATTAAAGAAGTGCTAGGTGATGCAGCAACAGATGACATTATTAATGCTTGGGCTGAAGCATATGGTGTCATTGCGGATATTTTCATTCAAGTAGAAGAAGAGCTATATCAAAAAGCTGAGGGTAATGGCGGATGGCGCTTATTTAAACCGTTGAAAGTGGCGAAAAAAGTAGTAGAAAGTGATCTTGTAACATCTATTTACTTTGAAAATGAAGATGGTTCCCCTCTACCAGCTTATGAGCCTGGTCAATATATCAGTATCCGTGTGAAAGTACCAGGTGAAGAATATTTAATGAACCGTCAATATACACTTTCACAGGCAAGTACTAAAGACGGCTACCGTATTTCGGTAAAACGTGAAAGCGATCATACGCCAAATGGTAAAGTATCTAACTTTATTCACGACGTATTAGAAGTCGGGGATTTAGTAGATGTAAGTGTTCCAGCAGGGCTGTTTGTCTTAGAAGAAACTTCTGCTCCAATTACATTTGTAAGTGGTGGTATCGGTGTAACTCCATTAAACAGTATGCTTCAATCACTAAAAGATGATGCGGCAAATGAAGTGAGCTTTATCCAATGTGCACGCAATGAAAAAGTTGTAGCATTTAGCGATGACATTAAAGAGAAAGTAAATGTGCTTCCAAATGCAACATATACAGCGTTATATTCTGATGAAGATAAGAAAATCACAAAAGAATTATTAGCTGAAAAAGTAGCCAATAATGCAGATGTTTACGTATGTGGACCTGTTGGCTTTATGGAAGCAGTTATTAAAAATTTACATGAGATTGGCGTGAAAGACGAAAAAATTCATTATGAATTCTTTGGTCCAGCAATGCAATTAGCAAAATAAAATTCAAAATTGTGGTGACGTGCTCTTATTTAAAAGCACGTCATCTTTTTATTTTTATAAAGAATTAGTCTTTAAAATAATCTGGTCGGTGAAATCCTTCGTAGTCCTTATTGGATTCAATAAATTTCTGGAAATCTGCAGAATGATATGCTTCAATTAAATCCTTTACAAACTTTTTATCTTTATCCTCAGTGCGAACTGCTAATAGGTTTTGGTATTCGAAGGGTGGGTCCTCTAATGCTAAATTCGATGATAGTTTTCTTCCGGATGACAAAATAAAGTTACCGTTTACAAGTGCAAAATCTACGTCAGACAGTGAACGTGGCAAATGTGCTTGCTCCATTTCAACGAATTCAATGGTGTATACGTATTTAGTGATATCTTGTTTACTCACTGCAATGGGTGAATAATCTTCTTTTAATTCAATCCATCCAAGATCGTCTAAGATTCGTAGGGCACGTGCAATATTAGCTGGATCATTAGGGATTGCTACTGTATATTCTTTATTTTTTTCTAAACTGTCGATAGAATCAAAACGGTCTGAATAGATTCCCATTGGTGCGGTAGGAACTTTAAGTATTTCTGTCAAATCTAAATGCTTCTCTTTTTTAAAGTTTTCCAAATAGGCCGTGTGCTGAAAGATATTAGCATCAATCGAGCCATCTCCTAAAGCGATATTAGGCTGGATAATATTACTGAAATTAATTGTTTCGATTGTGTATCCTTTTTCTTTTAGTATCGGTGCAATGCCATATTGAAATTGGTCGCTGTATGGACCAGGTGTAAAACCTATTTTAATGGTTTTATTTGATGTTTCTTGTGCAGCCCCGTTTGAATCACAAGCTGCTAATACTAATATCAATAGCATGGTACTTAAAAGGAAAAGAAGTTGTTTCATTATTTTGTCCTCCTAGAAAAGTAATATTGACACTGACTACTAGATATAAGCAATAAAAAAACGCGTAAACGACAATTGTTTACACGCCTCCGGTGATTCCGGTCAGTAATTATTTTAATACCAATTGGATTAGTAGGATTATAACAAACGCTTTTTTATAAATCAATAAGATTTTAACTTCTTTCAGTAAATGTCTTTAGCACAAACAAAACACATTGCTGACACTACTCTTTCGCGCAAAAACATTTGCTGGCCTAAAGCCCTTTGGACGCAATTATGCTGATGCATAATTGATAAATGATTTTTAAAATATACTTGACTTATCGGTTTTATTTGGTTTAATATGTAAATTAATTTATATAATGTGGCGACTGAAAAAATCGGAGCTTTGGTTTTAGGACTAAAAGCTCCGATTTTGTTTTTTCGGCCATAAATAATATTCATAGTGACCATAAAAATGGAGCTCTCATTAATGTCTTAAGCGAAGATTTGCGAAGGGGATTTGGTGGGAGCTTTTTGTGTTCATGAAAAAGGAGTTGGAGATAATAAATGTCTTTTAGTGGAAGTTTGAAAGATGGAAGAAGTGTGTGGCTGGACGGAGTAAAAGTGGACGTAACAACTCATCCTGCCTTTACGGGAACATTAGAAACTATCACGTATTTATTAGCGCTTTTAGATGATGAGAACAATCAAAGCATTGCTGGTTTTAAAAGTCCGAAAAGTAATCAATTTGTTCATAGTGCATTTTATATTCCACGTAGCTATGAGGATTTAATAAAGCGTAAGAAAGCATTTGCTCTATGGTCGAATAAAACCTATGGAGTGATGAGCCGTTTATCAGATTATGCTAATTCTCTAATCACCGGATACTATTTGGATCGTCATCAGTTTGCGCAATATGATGCTGGATTCGTTGAAAAAATAACGAAATATTATGAGTTAGCTAGAGACGAACGGCGAATTGTTACTACTGCAATTTTGGATCCACAAATTGATCGTTCGAAACCAGCAGAAGAGCAAGACGAAGATGCATTATTGCGTATTATACGGGAGACCGAGGAGGGGGTAGTTGTACGAGGGGCTAAAATGATTGCAACTGGTGCTCCTTATGCACATGATGTCATTGTCACCTCTCCGCAAAAATTATCACCAAATCAAATAGCGCAAGCAAATATGTTTATTGTGCCATTAAACTTACCTGGACTACAAATCGTTTGTCGAGAATCATTTGCTTCAAATAAAGAGCATCATAAATTAAGTTCGAGATTCGATGAAATGGACGCTGTTTTATTATTTGACGATGTTTTAATTCCGTGGGATAGGGTGCTTATTAAGGGTTCACCTGAGGGCGTGTTGAAAGCTCATCGGCATCAGCAAATCGATGCACTAGCACAGCATCAAACGGTGGTTCGTTTGCTATCAAAATTAGAATTTATTGCTGGAGTTACAACGGCAATAGCTCAATCAATTGGTGCAGATTACTTTCTACATGTTCAGGAGAAAATAGGGGAGCTTTATACACAAATTGATAGTATTGAAGCTTTATTAATTTCATCAGAAAAAGAAGGGCATCTAAATGAGCAGAATGTTTATTTACCTAATATTACTCCATTACAAACAGCAAGAAATTTAGGTACCCATTTCTATGGCCGTGCACTAGATATTTTAAAGCAGATTGGTGCAGGAGGCTTTATTCAATTATCGTCATCTCCGATTCTAGAAAATCATGAATTATACCCATTATTTTCTAAATACTATAAAGGGGCCAAGGTAGATGCACGAACGAAAGAAAATTTATTTAGAATCGGGTGGGAACTTATTGGCAGTCAACTTGGCTCACGCCACGATTTATACGAACGGTTCTACACAGGAGATCCAATCCGCGTTTATGCATTGCAGTATGAAACTTATGATAAGTCCTATTTGAAAAATAAGTTAAATCATTTTTTGAATAATTTGATTGAAAGGGAGGTAACCGAAGATGAATACGCCGATTCCGTATTTGCAGAGGTTGAATAATGGGCGAACAGTTTGGTTAGATGGGGAGATTGTTAATGATTTAGTAAACCATAAGGCTTTTAAAGGGACTGTTCAAACAATACAGCATTTATTAAATTTACAAACAGTGGAGCCGACAAAATCGATTTTAACGTATGAAACGGAAAAAGGTGCAAATGCCCATTTATCTTTTTTAGTTCCAACATCAATCAATGATTTGAAAAGGAAAAGTTTAGCTTATAAATGTTGGGTAGATGAAACATTTGGGGTAATGAGCCGTTTATCCGAATATTCTCGTTCGCAGTTAGTAGGTTGGTATGCAAGTAGACAACAATTAGATGTTTTGTCACCGGGCATTGCAACAAAGCTTGAAAAACTATACGAAGCGGCACGTGATTTAGATTTATTATCAACGGTAGCAGCACATGACCCGCAAAGAAACCGTTCAAAATCTGCAGAAGAGATAGAGCATGGGAAGTTGCGTGTAGTTACTAAAAATGAAGAAGGAATTTTTGTGAGCGGTGCCAAAACAATTGCTACAGCAGCGCCATATGTAGATGAACTGCTCATAACCTCTTATCATAAACGAGGGTTAGACGAAGCAGCAATGGCAAATATATTTTATGTTCCAATCTCAGCTCAAGGGCTACATATGGTATGTCGAGAATCGTTTGCTTCTACTGATACAAGCAACCACCCTTTAAGCTCTCGTTTTGATGAAATGGATGCTGTTTTAATTTTTGATAATGTTCTAATCCCTTGGGAAAGGGTGTTGGTAGCAGAAGATCCTGAATTAGCTTGGAAGCTACGAATTGAAACGGCATCATCCTTGTTAAGTCAGCATCAAACGGTTGTACGCCTGATTAGTAAATTAGAATCGGTCGTAGCAATTGGCAACGAACTAGCGGAAACAGCTGGAGCGACGGAGTTTTTACATGTAAAAGAGAAGTTAAGTGAGCTAATCATACAGTTGGAAACTATAAAGGGTTTATTAAATGCGGCTGAATATGAAGCTATTGAACACAATGGAATTTATCTACCTAAACAACGATTTTTAACGACTGCCCGAAATTTAGGTACACGTTATTATCCACGTGCTTTGGAAATATTACAGCAAATTGGAGCAAGTGGATTACTGCAAGTGCCATCTACTATTCAAGAAATCGATGGGCCAATAGGTGACAAGTTACAGGCGTATTATGGAGGTACACATACAGGTGCATTTGCAAGAACCAAGTTTATTAAACTAGCTTGGGATTTAATAGGTAGTCAGCTTGGAGCGCGTCACGAATTATATGAACGTTTTTATTCAGGTGATCCTGTTCGTACCTTTGCAGCGCAATATCAAAACTATAGTGAAAAGGATCGACTGTTAAAGTTAGTTGAAGAATTTAATTAGGTAAGGAGAGCGTACTATGAAACCACATTTTTATTGGTTTGCTCCTACAAATGGAGATGGAAGGTATTTAGGGTTAAAGCAGCCTGAAAGAGAGCCGACCTTTGAGTATTTAGTAGATGTAGCTCAAACGGCAGAAAAGGCAGGATTTGAAGGGATTTTGATTCCTACAGGTATTCCTTATTTAGATTCATGGCTTGTAGGGTCTGCTATCATTCATCAGACAAAGCATATAAAACCGTTAATTGCATTTAGACCTGGCTTTGTTTCACCGACAGTTGCATCTAAAATGGCAGCAACTTTAGATCAATTTTCGAAGGGAAGAGTGTTGGTCAATGTTGTAACGGGCGGTTCAGAAAAAGAGCTAGCACAAGACGGTGACTATTTATCACATCAACAACGCTATGAACGTACAGATGAATTTTTAACTGTAGTGAAAGAAACATGGCAAGGAGAATCGTTTCATCATGATGGCGAGTTTTTTAATATAACTGAAGGAAAGTTGATTCCTACTCTCTATCAAGAAAAAGGTATTCCTATTTATTTTGGAGGTTCTTCCGATGTGGCTAAGGAAATCGCTGCTAAAGCTGCAGATGTTTATTTGCAATGGGGGGAGCCAATTGCGGGCATTCAGGAGCAAATTCAAGATGTTGAAAATCGGGCTAAAAAGTATAATCGTCAATTAGAGTACGGTATTCGAATTCATATAGTTGTACGGGATACAGAACAAGAGGCTTGGGATGCTGCTTTTAACATTATTAGTAAAATTGAAAACCCTGTACAATCGAATCTTAATCGATATTACGAAACGGTAGATTCCGTGGCTCAAAAAAGAATGAACGTCCTTACTGCTGAAAACGAGCGATTTGATCAATACAGTTGGGCAGGTATCGGGAAAATTCGAAAAGGTGCAGGAACCGCCATTGTTGGTACACCAGAGCAAGTGAAAGCAGGATTGCAAGCGTATATTGATATCGGTGTAACGCACTTTATTTTATCGGGCTTCCCTCATAAAGAGGAAGCGGAAATTTTCGGTGAAAAGGTATTGCCATTATTTGAATAAATGGAGTGATCATTGAATGGAATTTGTTATTTGGGGCGCAAATTTAGCAGGTGGATTTTTACGTTCTAGGATAGAGCAAAATACAGAAGGAAGCTTTGAGTACAATAAAACATTGATAAAATTAGCAGAAAAATTAGATCTAAATGCTGTTTTATTTCCGATTCGATATATAGGGAATATTGGTGGTAATGGTAGTGCTGAAGAAGGACAGCTGGATGCACTAACGATTGCGGCAGCGTTATTTGCTGAAACGAAAAATATTCACTTTATAGCAGCTGTTTTGCCTGGGTTCATCCATCCGGCTACTTTAGCCAAAATAGGTTCAACGATAGACGTCATTTCAAATGGGAGATTTCATATTAATTTAGTGAGTGGCTGGTTTAAAAAAGAACAAGAAACCTTTGGTATTGAGTGGATCAACCACGAAGATCGCTATCGACGTTCAACAGAGTATTTAGAGGTATTGAAAGGTCTTTGGTCACAAGATAACTTTAGCTACGAGGGCGATTTCTATACAATAAAAAATGCGACACTTGCACCAAAACCAATTCAAAAGCCATATCCTCCAATTTATCAAGGTGGTAATTCAGAGGACGCTCAAGTTATGGCGGGCGCGCACAGTGATGTTTATTTTATGAACGGAGCTCCGCTTGTAGAGTTGCAAAAACAGATTGAAAATGTAACAGAGATAGCAAAAAGAAAGGGTCGGACGATAAAATTTGCTGTTAATGCATTTGTGATTGCCCGTAAAACTTCTGAAGAAGCATTCCAAGAATTTCAATCTATTATTGACCATGCCGATGAAGAGGCAATCCAGCAGTTCCAGAATCGCAAAGAAACGTTAGGGATGTGGAAAAATGCCACTCAGTTAAGTGATTTTGTAGCTAATAATGAAGGTTTTCGTACAGGGTTGATCGGTAGTTATGATGAAGTAATGGCTAAATTACAAGAATTAAGTAGCATTGGTATTGAAAAGGTGCTAATTACATTTAAAGAACCGTTAAAGGAATTACCGGAATTTCATGAACATGTTATCACAAAACTGAATAACAGTATTTTTAACCTTTAAAACATTGTAATTCTATAAGTTAAATACAAAATGTGGGGTGTTATAATTACAAAATTTATCGAAGAGATGTATTAGTAAGAAAGGTGTATTTGATGCGTTTCATCCAGCATCCTTGGAGATTCATGCTGGCGATATTTATGGAATTATAGGATATAGAATGCGGGGAATTAGCAAAATAAATATACAGACCCTTGTTATAAGAAGCGGTTATCTGCACTTGTAGCAAGGGTTTTTGCATGCATAGATATGGAAAATTATTAGATTTTTCAAAGTTATAAAAAAAAAGTAATTGAATTCATAGTAAAACAAGTGGTAATATACCTTATAAGAATACTTGGGTATTGGAAGGGGAATGATAAATGGGTCAAATGATTATTACAGGACTTATTTGTGGAGCTTTGCTTGGATTTGTTATGCAGCGGGGGCGTTTTTGCTTAACTGGCGGATTCCGCGATATGTATTTGGCAAAAGATAACCGTATGTTTTACGCATTGCTTATTGCGATAGCAATTCAAAGTGTTGGTGTATATACATTAATTAGTTTGAAGGTGTTTGAATTCAATGCTGGTTCTTTACCAATCGTAGCTGTTATAGTTGGTTCATTTATTTTTGGAATTGGCATTATTTTCGCTGGTGGTTGTGCAACAGGGACTTGGTATCGTGCAGGAGAAGGTTTAATTGGCAGTTGGATTGCGCTAGCTGGTTATATGCTTGTAGCAGCAATGGTGAAATCGGGCGTATTGTTGCCATTGGATAAGGCTATTAAAGAAACGAGCATTGAAAGTAATTCTATTGCCGAGACAATTGGCGTAAACAACTGGTTGATTATAACGATTTTTGTGGTAGTTGTTGCTTTTATCATTTACCGTGAGCTAAAGAAGCCACGATTGAAAATCCCTGGGTTAAAGCCGAAGAAAACGGGATTAGCACATATTTTATTTGAAAAACGTTGGCATCCATTTATTACTGCAACAATTATTGGTGTGATTGCGACTTTAGCGTGGCCATTAAGTGTTGCTACTGGTCGCATAGGTGGGTTAGGCATTACAACACCTTCCGCTAATATTTTGCAATTTTTAGTGACTGGACAAATTAGCTTCATCAACTGGGGTGTTTTCCTAGTACTAGGGATTTTCTTAGGATCATTATTCGCAGCAAAAATGAGTGGTGAATTTAGATTCCGTATTCCAGATACAAAAACAGCGATTAACAGCTTTTGTGGTGGACTTTTGATGGGATTCGGCGCAGGTTTAGCAGGAGGTTGCTCAATTGGTAATGGATTGGTGATGACAGCGATGATGACTTGGCAAGGTTGGATTTCATTAGGGTTTATGATTTTAGGTACATGGACAGCATCTTACTTTGTATTCGTTCGACCAAGTAAAAAAGCTAAGCAAGCCGCTCGCGTAATAACAGCGTAAAAAAGGAGTGTTTTTATATGAAAAGAACATTAGAAGTGATGGGGATGGTTTGTCCATTTCCTTTAGTAGAAGCAAAAGAAGCGATAAAAGACTTAAATTCAGGCGATGAATTAGAAGTGCAATTTGATTGCACGCAAGGTACAGAATCCATTCCTCGTTGGGCTGCTGAAGAAGGGCACGAGGTAACAGAGTATGAACAAGTTGGCGAAGCTGCTTGGACAATAACTATTAAAAAGAAATAAGTCTTCATAAAGTGAATTTAAGCGGGAAATTCGATGATAAAATCGTCGGATTTCTCGCTTTTTTTGTAACTGAAAGATAAGAAAATAAGGGTAACAACCTGAAAGTGACAGATTAAAGCGTTGATAAAAGAGGGAAATGACATTGTAACGATGATTAAAAAAATTAGAGCCTGCATGTTGACATTATACCTAATGGGGTATATTATGAATCACGTAAGCAAGTTCAATCAATCGTTATGAAAGGAGGCGTGATAGTATGGCTTACGGTACAAAAACAGCTAATCGAGTGAAGCGAATAGAAGGTCAATTGCGTGGTGTTTTACGCATGATGGAAGAAGAAAAAGGCTGTAAAGATGTGATTACACAGCTATCGGCCGTGCGTTCTGCGGTTGATCGGACTATTGGAGTAATTGTGAGTGAAAATTTATTGGAATGTGTAACGACTGCTGAAGGGGATGCGGAAAAAGTGAATATAGTCATCCAAGAAGCGATGGATTTAGTCGTGAAAAGCAGATAAATTTATATACCCTAAATAGTATGTGGAAGGAGGCAGTGTTACTTGGGAACGTGGATTTTACTTGCCGTTGTTATAGCGTTTTTCGTTTGGCGAATGAAACCGACGAAAGGAGTGCGGTCAATTTCGGCGGCGCAATTGAAAAATATTTTGCATGATAAGGATAAAGTTTTTATCGATGTCCGTACACCAGCTGAATATAAGGGTCGAAATATCCCGCAATTTAAAAATATGCCACTTGGTTCAAGTTTTGATAAATTACCGAAGGATAAAGAGATAGTGGTCATTTGTCAAAGTGGGATGCGTAGTAGTCAGGCGTGTAAGCAATTAAAAAAGCAAGGATTTGAACGTGTAACAAATGTCCGTGGAGGCATGAGCGCGTATTAGGAGGAGAACGGCATGAAGGAAATTTCAACAAAGGAAGTACAACAAGCTTTAGAGCAAGGTCAGGCAATAAATTTAGTTGATGTACGTGAAGTGGATGAAGTGGAGTCAGGACACATACCGGGAATTATTCATATCCCACTTGGCTTACTTGAGTTTCGTATGCATGAGCTAAATAAAAATGAATCATATGTTATGGTCTGTCGATCAGGTGGTCGTAGTGGCAGTGCTACTCAGTTTTTAGAAAGCCAAGGCTTCAATGTATCCAATATGGTTGGTGGCATGCTTGCTTGGGATGGTGAAGTAAAGTAAGAAGATGCATGGAACCTGTAGCGCTTACTATATTTTTTTAGTAAAAATAATACCCGTGTAGGTATGAGGGAGGAAGTTATGAGTATTAAGGTGGATTTTCAACTAGATGCCAAGGGGCTTTCTTGTCCTATGCCGATTGTTAAAACGAAAAAGGCAATGGCTGATTTAGTAGATGGTCAAATTTTAGAAGTATCAGCAACAGATAAGGGCTCGAAGGCGGATATTGCTGCATGGGCTGAATCTGTGGGTCATCAATACATTGGGACAATGGAAGAAGAAAGTGTGCTTAAACACTATATTCGTAAATGCTCAGACGACACAATGGATGAGAAAATATTTGAACGAACAATTGGGTTAGAAGAAGCGATGGAAAGGGAAGGCCTTATTCTCGACGTTCGCGAGGAGGCGGAATTCGCTTTTGGACACATCAAGGGAGCGAAGTCTATTCCTATGGGTGAACTAGATGCACGTCTTTCTGAACTTGATAAAAAGCAAGAGGTTTATGTCGTATGTCGAACAGGGAAGCGTAGTGATTTAGCTGCTCAAAAGCTTACGGCACATGGCTTTACAAAGGTATTTAACGTTCTGCCAGGTATGACTTCCTGGACAGGTGATTTAACTGCTTTCAGCTCCGTTGAAATGGAGGAACTCAGTCTAAGAACGCCACGTCCTGTGGCAACGACTGAGTGACCAACTTCGTGTTGGCCTAAAGCCTCCGGTGGGTGTCATGGAAAGGGAAGGGAGTTCAATAAAGGATCTTAGGCTAACTGACCTGCATCACGCAGGCCTAAGCACAAAGCCGATTCCGGACGCAATTATACCGGGGCATAATTGATCAAAAAAACTTTTAGGAGGAATTTATTATGTCAAATAAAGTAGCAATTATTGCAAGTAACGGTGGTCTTTTCGATGCATATAAGGTGTTCAATATCGCAACAGCAGCGGCGGCTACTGAGAAAGAAGTAGCTATCTTCTTTACATTCGAAGGGTTGAATTTAATTCATAAACAAGGAATGCATGCATTACCTATGCCTGCGGGAGCGGAGCATTATGCAGAAGGGTTTGCTAAAGCTAATGTACCGGCAATTCCTCAATTAGTGGAAATGGCACAAGAATTAGGTGTGAAATTTATCGCGTGTCAAATGACTATGGATGTAATGGGTTTAACGACAGATGATTTTGTTGAAGGTATCGAGGTCGGGGGAGCTGTGACGTTCTTAGAGTTTGCAAAAGATGCAGCACCGTCATTAACATTCTGATTAATTTGAAGCTAAACTAACAATACAGGCGGAGAGGGCAACCTTTCCGCTAAAAAAATCAATAAAACAATACCTTGGGGGGTAATAAGAGTGTCGGTTTTAAAATGGAGTGCAGCGCAGGTAGCGAAAAAAGTAATTAATAATGAAGAATTATTTATTTTAGATGTTCGAAATACAGATGCATTCGAAGATTGGAAAATTGATGGCCATAAATTTGAATACCTTAATATTCCGTATTTTGAGCTGTTAGACGGCGTAGAGGATATTTTACCGAAGATACCAGCTGATAAAGATGTGTTAGTCGTTTGTGCGAAAGAAGGTTCATCGCTGATGGTGGCTGAGATGTTATCGGAAGCGGGACGTACTGTAGCTTATTTAGAAGGTGGAATGAAAACGTGGAGTGAATATTTAGAACCTATTAAAGTTGGAGATTTAACAGGTGGTGGTGAGCTTTATCAATTCGTACGTTTAGGGAAGGGTTGCCTTTCTTATATGGTCATCTCTGAGGGTGAAGCGGCGATTATCGATGCTGTGCGTTTTACAGACGCATTCACAAGCTTTGCAGAAGAGAAAAATGTAAAGATTAAATATGTGTTCGATACACATTTACATGCTGATCATATTTCTGGTGGTCGACATATAGCAGCTACTACTGGTGCGACTTATTATTTACCACCAAAAGATGCCGAAGAGGTTGTGTTTGACTATACACCTTTGCTTGACGGAACAGCTGTACAAGTTGGCGCCTCTAAAATTGATGTAGGAGCGATTTATTCGCCTGGTCATACAATTGGTTCAACGTCATTTGTTGTGGACAGCAAGTATTTATTAACTGGAGATATTTTATTTATTGATTCAATTGGACGCCCTGATTTGGCGGGTCTTGCAGAAGACTGGGTTGGTGATTTACGCGAAACGCTGTACAAACGTTACAGAGAATTATCAGAGGATTTAATAGTTTTACCGGCGCATTTTATGATTATTGATGAACTAAATGAAGATGGGACTGTAGCAAAACATCTTGGACAATTATTTGCTGAAAATCACGGCTTAAATATTAAAGATGAAGCAGAATTCCGAAGTGTCGTAACAGAGCATTTGCCTCCGCAGCCAAATGCATATCAAGAAATTCGTCGAGTAAATATGGGGAAGATTACCCCAACGCAGGATGAGCAAACAGAGATGGAGATTGGTCCGAACCGCTGTGCAGTTCGATAGTTAAATTTATAAAAGAATGTTGAAATGCAATGATTACGCATGCGTGGTTATAGCGTGTAAATACCGCGAAGCGAAGGCGCTCATCCTTCGAAAAGTCGTGAAAAAACAAACAGAACTGGCAAAATCGCTTACAACCTTTGCCGTTCCAAAGGAGAAAAATATGAAATCAAACTTACAACTAGACGCAAAGGGTTTATCTTGTCCGATGCCTATAGTGAAAACAAAAAAAGCGATAGATACATTAGCTTCAGGGGAAATTTTAGAGGTTCAAGTAACAGATAAGGGGGCTCTAGCGGACATCCCTGCTTGGGTAAAAGCAGGTGGTCATGCAATTTTAGACAAATCTGAAGATGCTGGTGTCATTACATTCTTTATTCAGAAAGCTTAAGACTGGTGGGGTTGTCTCTTCTATTTGAAGGTAGAACAACCCCCCCTTTCATTTAATATTAGTCCTTAGTGAAGTAACCAGAAAGAAGGAAAAGTATGGATTTGGCATGGATCATTACAATATTTTTAATTGGCTTTGTAGGTTCGTTTGTATCAGGTATGCTAGGAATTGGCGGAGCAATTATTAAATATCCAATGTTATTATATATCCCACCTTTACTTGGTTTTGCAGCATTTTCAGCACATGAGGTATCGGGGATTAGTGCAGTAGAAGTGTTGTTTGCTTCTATGGCAGGGGTATGGGCATATCGAAAAGGTGGGTATTTAAATAAATCACTGATTATATATATGGGTGGTGCCGTATTAGTAGGTAGTTTCGTTGGTAGTTATGGCTCCAAATTTTTATCTGAAGTGGGAGTTAACATCGTTTATGGTGTATTGGCGTTGATTGCTGCAGTGATGATGTTTATTCCTAAGAAGCAAATTGACGACAAGCCTTTAGATGAAGTAACGTTCAATAAAACAGTAGCAGCCGTGTTAGCGTTTATAGTTGGTATTGGATCAGGGATTGTAGGGGCAGCTGGTGGTTTCTTGTTAGTACCTATTATGCTAGTGGTATTAGGGATACCAACGCGTATGACAATCGCTACAAGCCTTGCTATTACCTTTATATCCTCAATAGGCGGGACGATTGGAAAATTGATGACGGGACAAGTTAATTACTATCCTGCGATCATTATGATTGTAGCTAGCTTAGTAGCTGCTCCTCTAGGTGCAAAAGCGGGGAAAACATTAAATACAAAGATTTTACAAGCTATTTTAGCGGTGCTTATATTGGCAACTGCTATTAAAATTTGGGTGGATATATTGTAGGAGGCAGTAGCATATGAAAATTGAGGTTTTTTCGGATTTTACATGTCCGTTCTGTTATATTGGCAAACGGGAACTGGAACGGGCTATTGACTTAGCGGGTTATTCAGGGCAGGTAGAAATTGAATATAAAACACATCAAATTGGACCACATACGCCTAAGGAAGACGCACCAACTTTATATGATGGGATGGCTGCGAAATTTAACTCTACATTAAAAGAAGTGAAGGAAATAATTGAGGGTATAGCAATGCGGGCTGGAGAGGTTGGCTTGCGTTACAATTTTGAAGATATGAAAACAGCTCATACTGAAAAAGCTCATCGATTGGCAAAATGGACAAAGCAGTTTGGTAAAGAGTCGGTTTATACGGAAGAGCTAATGAGGGGTTATTTTACGGAAGGAAAAGACTTAAACGATGATAGGTTCTTATTAAAAGTCATTGAAAATTTAGACTTAGATGTTGAAATAGCAAAGGGTGTACTAGCATCAAACGACTTCGGTGAAGCTTTAGACAGAGATCGTTATGATGCCCAACAACTAGGTGTACAAAGTGTTCCGTTCTTTGTTTTTGAAAATCGCTACGGTATTAAAGGTGCAGAGCCTACTGAGGTTTTCGTACGAACTTTACATCAAGCAGCAGAGATAGCTGGTATTCAGCCGATACTAAAGATGGTAGGTGATGGTGAAGCTATTTGTGCTGATGGTGAATGTAAATTATAAGGGAACGTTATAATGTCGGGTGCAATGCTGTGCTCGGCATTTTTTTATCTTCATTCAGCGGATATTTTCTGTGCAAAAGCGAAGCGACAGCTACAATTACGCTAAGGTTAAATTGATTAGGAAATAATACATACTGCAAGAGGTATTAAGTCTCGTTTAATGTGTTATAGAACAAAAGAATTTATAATTTTATCCTCTAAATGGTTCTATTTACGTGAGGTGTGAGAAAATTCACATCGAAAAACATGCTACTTTGCTAAAATATAGGTGATTATACAAAGGGGGGTATTATAGATGAAACCTATAGTAGCAGGAGTAGCGGGGACAGTACTGTTAGCAGGTACGCTTTTTGTAGGAGCAGTCATTAGCGACAAAATTTTAGGGGATGCTAAAGGAGAAAGCGAAGAAGCCGCTGTACAAACAAAAATACCAACATCAGCAGCTGCTCAGTCAGTTGTCTATGCGCCACCAAGTATTGAAGAAGTACCGGATGGACCTATGAAGGAAACGATATTATATGGCTATGAGCTTGTAAATAATACACATGTTGCCGCAGAAGAATATGTTGGGAATCAGTTGTCTTGCACAAGCTGTCATGCAGGGGCGGGTTATGATGAGCAAGTTTCGTCATTGGTAGGTGTTATGGCGAATTATCCTCAATATATTGCACGCTCAGGTGATATTGTAACGATTGAGGAGCGTATTAACGGTTGTATGGTTCGTAGTATGAACGGTAAGAAATTTGACATGAATAGTAAAGAGTTAGAAGCAATGGTCTCATACTTCGCCTACATTTCAGAAGGTGTACCTATCGGGGCGGAGCGTGAATGGGTAGGTACAAGTACCATGAAGGACATTCCTATACCGGATGTTAAGAACGGTGAGGAAGTATATGCTCAGTCTTGTATTGCTTGTCACGCAGCTGATGGCTCAGGTACAGGTGCTAATACAGGTCCGGCATTATGGGGTAAAGACTCATTTAATGATGGAGCGGGTATGGCGAGAATGTCGAAAATGGCTGGCTACATCAAAAATAATATGCCAGTGGGTGCAACAGGTACTTTGACAGATCAAGATGCCGCTGATTTAGCAGCCTTTATTTTATCGCAGGATCGACCTGAATGGGGTAATCATGGTAAAGATTGGCCTAAGGGCGGCCGTCCTAATGATATTATGAATAAAGAAAAACGGGAGCAAGTTAAAAATGGCACAATAAATTGGGAGCAAGTGCTTTCCACTAACAAATGAAGTGGAATCGCCCCTTACAGATAGAAATAATTTACGTTTTGATTTACCTTTAGATAATTTTTGTCTAAAGGTATTTTTTTATCTAAAGATGGAAATCTACATCTGAGGCCGTATAGGCGCGTTATCCTTCGATTGCTATATTTAGTAATGGTGATTGCTATTATGGATTTTAGACATAAGGAGGAAGTTTATTATTAAAAAAATGTTGCGAAAGTATGGTTACACAAATGGTGCTTTAACAGGATTTATTTTATTGTTATGGATCAGTGTCTTTTTTATTGGAGGCATATATGGAGCGTATTCATGGGCAATACTTAAATTAGTTTTACCAATCCTAGGGGCGCTAGGATTGATGATTAATTTGATTATGTTGATTATATCTATAGTTAAAAAGCAGAAAAGTGTAAAGTTGTTTATTAATATAATCGTAAACATAATGCTAATCTTTCCAATACTAATGACCATGAATATTATTCCCTTTGCTTACCCGAACACTATTGAACGTGCTCATCCATCTATAGCTGTAAGATGGCCATTAACTTCAGAAGCTGTAGTAGGGTGGGGCGGTAATGATGTTAAAGATAATTTGCCTCATGCAGTATGGGCATCAGAGAGATGGGCCTACGATTTAGTAATGAAACCATATAGTATTAATAGTGAAAGCAATGAGGATTACGGAATATGGAATAAAGAAATTTACTCACCTGTTTCTGGAATTGTTATTGCTGTTTCAAATAATGAAGCTGACATTACACCAGGGACAGAAGATTTTAAGTCGATAGAAGGAAATTATGTGTACATAAAAATAAAAGAAACAGGTACGTATCTTTTACTCAATCATTTAAAAAAAGGTAGCGTTTCTGTTGAAGTGGGAAATACTGTAGAACCTGGAGATTTCGTAGGACGTGTTGGAAATAGCGGTTCATCCTCGGAACCCCATTTGCATATTCACCATCAAAGACAAGATCCAACAAAAGCTATACATCCTGTCTTAGCGGAAGGACTGCCTCTATTTTTTCAAGATATAGATGGTAACTCAATGCCGAATAAAGATACTTTTATAAAACCACACCCTTTATTAAAGTAACTATTTCTCAGGTTTCTGGATCTATACAATAAAAGAAGTACAGGGCGTAATTTGTTATACTAGCAGTATTAGGAAGTAGCATCGGAGGTGACGCTGTTGATTTATTTGAAATTTGCAATCCAAATCATTGTTGTGTTAGTGCTTATTTATTTTGTAAGTGGTCGATTAATTGGTTCAAACATTAATTTTATACGCAGGGTTCTTTCTGTAGTCATTAGTGTGACACTAACGTCCTTTGTTTACTGGTATTCCTATTTACGTCATACAGACTTTTTGTATGAACCAATGATGCATACAGTGACAGAGGTAAGTACACTTGTTTGGATTGGCTGCATGCTACTAATTTCGATGTTGCTCTATCTCGTTTTTGAGCTTTTTGATCCAAGTGGTATTACAGCTAGAGACCGTCGAAATGGCAGAAAAAATTTATTATTACGCCTTCATAGCTACTGGCGACAGCAAAAACGTTTGCGTCAGGTGTTAAAAATAGCAGTGACAAATGGCGTTGTTCAAACGATTAAATACGCAAGACAACGAGAAAATGAAAAGGAGCTTGCCGTTGCTTTAAGGATAACTTTGGAGCAATGTGGTGGGATATTTATTAAATTTGGTCAGGTGCTTTCTACTCGTAAGGAACTGTTTTCGCCTATCTTTATTGACGAGTTAGAGAAGTTACAAAATAATGTGAAGCCTTTATCGTCTGAACAGGTAACGCAAATTTTGGAAGATTCACTACCTAAGCCTATGAATGAAGTATTTGCAAGCTTTCAAATGGAGCCTATTGCGGCAGCATCTATTGGACAAGTGCATAAGGCGCGATTGAAAAATTTTGATGAAGTCGTGGTGAAGGTACTACGTCCGGAAGTGAAGGGAATTATGCGAGACGATCTCGAAATTTTAGAGGAGTTTGCCAATTGGCTTTCAAAAAAATCAACATGGGCTGAGTCACTTGGCTTTCGAGAGCTTGCAAAAGGATTTGCCAATGGGTTACGCGAGGAAACTCATTTAGATATTGAGGCTCGTAATACTATACAGGTGACGAATGCTCTTGCTAAAAGCGATTATAAGGTGAAGATTCCTAAAATCTATATAGAATATTGTAATGAAAATATTATTGTCATGGAATATGTTCCGGGGAAAAGCGTTGCAAATACTACGGCTGAGTTTAATCGATTTGGAAATAATCGTAGGCAGTTTGCACGGACTGTTTTATATTCCTTCTTTGAACAAATGCTTTTTTCGGGTATTTTTCATGCAGATCCACATCCAGGAAATATTCATATTGATGAGACAGATGGCACACCGATACTACTTGATTTTGGGGCTGTAGGCCGTTTGGGAGCTACACAACAAGAGGGGTTAAAGTTAATAATAATGGGGATTCATCTAAATGATTCAAGCACAGTATTTGACGGCGTAACATTATTGGTTGAAAATGCTGATCATGCAGAGCGTGCAAAGATAGAGCAAGCAATTGATCAAATTCTCTTGAAAATCTCTTACGTGGATCGAATTCCAACAGAGGAATTAATACATTCGTTATTTACGGTTGTTCGTGATTTCGGTCTTACTTTCTATCCGGCAGTAGGTTTAGCACTTCGTTCATTAGTAACATTGGATGGGACATTACGGGTAATTGACCCAAGTTTTGATATCTTTACGGAAGCGAAAGATTTTTCATCCGAATATATGCGAGCAGCCTTCTTGAAGCCGTTTAAAGAACCGATGGCAACAAAGGAACGTTTACAAGAAGAATTAGTAATGCTTATTCCGACATTGCGCAAAATACCAAGGCGAGTTGACCAGCTCATTCAACGGGTGGAGAGTGGGAAAATCACCTTACATCACGATGTTTTTTCGGATGAGGATAATGCTCGTTTTATTACACATTTGTTTTCCCGTTTCGTCTTACTTCTCGTAGGTATTACTTTTGGCATTATTTCTGTAGCACTTTTAGCAATATCACAATTTATTCGTGAAGCGTACGCTGTTTATTTAAATACAGCTGCATACTTAGGGTTATTTTTATGTGCCATTCTTTTAGTACGCCTTTCTATCCAAGCGCTACGTTCTATGAAGCAATAGGAAGCGCCAAATCGAAGTGAAAATCAATCTTTGTTTATTGAAACACATTAGTTATATCTATTCTGAGGTAGGGGAGATGCTCCCTTACCCTTTTTATTTTAACTTATTTCAGCGGGTGTCCAAACATCCGATGAAATAAAGGAACTCAGTCTAAGAACGCCACGTCCTGTGGCAACGACTGAGTAACCAACATCGTGTTGGCCCAAAGCCGATTCCGGACGCAATTATGCCGAGGCATAATTGATAAATGTTCTCGAGAAATATTACAAAAACATTACAAAGCAAATAGTAGGACTAATGGTAAAGCAGTTAATATCGTTGCTATGTAGAATAAAACGTGATTTTGTAGAATTTATAAGAATTTACGTGAATGTTACAAGAATGTTTCGAGTTTTACTAAACGATTAAAAAGACGTGAAATAGTATAAAAGTTATGCTAATAATGCTAAACTTTAAAAGGCTAATAAAATATAAGAATATAAATAGAATCGTTCCAGTGATTACATAAAAATACTAAGAGCGAAATTGACTAGTGAAGGGAAAGAATAACGTGGGTAAGCGCAATAAATGGCGTAAGTCGATGGTGCTAGCATTAACACTAGCTGGCGGCTTATTATTTAATACAGTTCAACCAACAGTAGTGCACGCAGAAGAAACTTCTCAACAAATGATTGATAAGAAAGCTAAAGTAGATACAGAGGTTAAAAAGCTACATGAAGAATTAACTAAACTACAAAAAGAGATCGATGAAAAAGTAAAAGTATTTAACAAAGTACAAGCTGATATTAAAGAAGTTGATGCAAATATTGTAGATACTAAAAAACGTATTGAGCAACGTTCAACGATTCTAAGTGATCGTATGGCTGCATACCAAGCTCAAGATAATACTGTGGGTACTTATTTAAATGCTGTTCTTGAAGCAAGAAGCTTAGCAGATTTAATGGACCGTGTCGTAGCGGTAAAAACATTAATGGATGCTGACCAAGAATTAGTAGACCAACAAGAAGCAGATAAGGCTAACTTAGAGAAACAAAAAACAACATTAGATGAAAAACAAAAAGAGCTTCAAAAGCAATTCCAAGAGCTTCAACAAAAGGAAAGCGAAATGGAAGTGAAAAAAGCTGAAAATGAAGCGAAATCTCTTGCATTAAAGGCACAAATTGCAACGAAACAAGAAGAAGAACGTTTAGAAGCAGAACGTAAAGCAGCAGAGGAAGAAGCAGCTCGTTTACGTGCACTTCAAGCAACTACTCCAGTAGTACAAGCAACAAACAACAACGATAACAACGATAACAATAATAACAGTAACGATAACAATAGCAACGCTAACAACAGCAGTAAAGCGAACAATGTAGAATCACCACAAAAAGTAGTTGTTGGTTCTGGTTCAGGTACTGCATCTTCAGGTGATGCAATTTCAACTGCAAAGCAATTCTTAGGCCGTAGCTATGTTTGGGGAGGCAGTAACCCATCAACAGGATTTGACTGTTCAGGTCTTGTACAATGGTCTTACAATCAAGCAGGCGTATCTTTACCACGTACAGCATCACAACAATATTTAGCGACACAACGTATTTCAGCAAGTGAAGCACGTGTAGGTGACCTAGTATTCTTCAGCTATGGTTCAGGCGTAGCGCATGTAGGTATTTACTTAGGAAACAACACGATGATCGATGCTCAAAATAAAGGTGTTGTCATTGAATCACTTGATTGGTGGAATCAATATTTAGTAGGCTTCGGTCGTATTCAATAAGCCTTACTATTATATAGACGATTGAAATAGCAAAAAGGTCATCTTTGTAAAAGAAAAATTACAAAGATGACCTTTTATTATTTGATGGTATTTAAGATCCTGCAAGTAAACCAATCATGATATAGTTATCCATTAATTTAGGCTCGACTACTCGGTGAATAATGAGTAAAATAACATCTGTAATGAATAAATTTACACAGGTGGATATATTTACTGCTATAGTCCCGGTTACTAAAGTGGAGCCGAGGAAAGGGATCGCAACATTTATTTATAAAATGATTGTCGTCATTATGGCGTATTTTCCTTGAGTCAATTCCAATCATAAAGCTAACACGTAAAATTTGTCTTTAATAGTCGAAAGAAATGTTTCCTTGCATATTGATCCTCATTTCTGATAATTTTGAGATATACAATTAAGGATCTTTGTTTGGAAATAAAGTTATTTGTGACTTTAATTTAATAGTAGTAAAGTAACCAATTATATAAATTAAGACAACACCTATAAGTTCGCCATTTTTTACGTTCTGAAACAATAAAGGTAGGGATGATCATGGAAAAAGAGATTTTGCAACTTTTTAGTAATTTAACAGAGCGTGACCGTGATATGCAATACAAATCATACGAAGAGTTGATGAAAATTATGCAGGAACCAGTTGATTGGACATATTCAGTTTGGGAACAACTTGTTCAGGCTCTTACATACAAAAATGGACATGTGCGTGCAAGTGCTGCACAAATTTTATGCGCGTTGGCTGCAAAAAGTGATCCTGAAGAAAGAGTATTAGAGGACTTTTTAAAGATTTGGGCAGTAACGTATGATGAAAAAACAGAAACTGCGAGGCATACTTTGCAGGCAATTTGGAGAATAGGTTTAGCAGGGCAGGTACAAAGAGATTTAGTCGTATCATATTTGGCGAAAAGATTTCAAATATGCTTAGACGAAAAGCACCCGACGTTGATTCGCTATGATATTATTGTATCTTTTAAAAAGCTATTCGATGCAACGAAAGACCCGAAACTACTAGAGATTGCACGGCGTTTAATTGAAGAAGAAGAAGATGTTAAATACAAAAAGAAATATAAGAATGCCATCTGTTAAAAGTTGTGAAAAAGCTGTTTTTTGCGCAAATTCTCTCGGTGAGAGATAGCCTTTATAACATCAATCTAAGAAGTATAAGAAATCCCTGCACAAGCATGAGAGATACCCGTGTGGGCAATAAGATCACCCGAGTGCATAAGGTAATACCTGCATGATTTTTATCCAACGTATTTGTTTATTCTAATTCCACAGCTATTTTTTCCTATTAATCTATGTTAAACTGCTTAACAAGTGAATAATTCTTGCAGAATAAGGGTGCTGAACTATAGCATAATCGGGAATTCGGTGAAAAACCGAAGCTGTTTCCGCAACTGTAAGTACAGGAATCATAAAGATATACCACTGTCGAATTGTCTGATGGGAAGGTTTTTATGACTCACAACGTGATTGAATGTTGTGAACTGTACAAGCCAGGAGACCGACCTTTGTTTGAACGTATGATAACTCTTCGGAAGCTAGGAGAATATGGGGCAATTACATAGGCTATATCGTGTCTGCTACGACACTATTTATGTTATTTTCGTTGTTTCCTTAGGAGTGGGAACAACGTTTTTTTTATGTACACTTATAATTCACCTGAAGAAATCCTAGGAAGAGTGTGAATGAAGTAAGAATTTTTCACGAAGGAAAGCGGGGACTTAGATTTGAAAAAAGATGCGCGTTATTCTTGTTATCCATTTATGCGTGAAAAGGCATCAACAGTTGATTTTGAAATTCGAACGGATAGCCTTACAACACATATTGGCGTCGCATTGGCGGCGGTAAAAAAGGAAACGGTAGAGGTAGTAGCAGATGATTTACTAGCCATTTTACCAATGGCTTACCATGTAAATGGGTCAGTCCGAGGTAAATTGGCGGTAACTGAAGATGATTTGACTTGGCTTAGTGATCGCTATGATTTCTATGTTAGTCATGTTAAGGATGAAATACAAAACTTCGTATTACCTCAAGGGACAGGGGCTGCTACTGCATTACATTTATGCCGTAGTGAAGCGAAAAAATCATATCGCGTTTTACACAAAGTGTCTGAAGAACGGGAAGTACCAGCTATTCTCTTTGATTATTTAGGATTACTAGCCAATGTCTTTTTTGTAATGGCTGTCTATATGAATCAGTATGCTGGTATTGCTGAAATACCGTTTATTAGTAAGTCGTACCCGATGAAGAAGAAAAAGGAGAATCAATGAAATGAAGAAAATGTTTAAACTACAATGGCTTTCTGTGTTGATGCTGGCACTCGTATTAGTTGGCTGTGGCACGAAAGAGGATACAAATAAAGAGACTGTTTCTAAGGAAGATCAACAAGTTGAGAAAACTAGCTATAAAGTTAAGGATGACCGTGGCGTAGAAGTAGAGTTTGCTGCTGTACCTAAAACTATTGTTTCATTACAACCTAGTAATACAGAAATTTTATTTTCTCTAGGTGTGGGTGATAAAATCGTTGGTGCTACTGAGTATGATACGTATCCAGAAGAAGCGCAAAAAATTGAGCGTGTTTCTGATTCTGTAAAATTCAACAGTGAGCGTATTTTAGCGTTAAAGCCAGATGTCGTTATTGCCTATACAACTGGAGGCAAAGATGAAGAAAATTTGAATGCATTAAAAGGTCTTGAGGATGCGGGTATCAAAGTGTTTGCCATTCAATCAGCTACCTCATTTAATGATGTTTACGGCGATATCCAACAAATCGCAACGGTTATGGGAATCAAAGATAAAGGCGACAAGTTAAATGAAGATATTAAAGGTAAAATTGCAGAAGTCCAAGCGAAAGTCAAAGATGTGAAAGAACCAAAAAAAATCTATTTAGAAATTGGTCCAAAGCCAAACTTATACACAGCTGGTTCTGGCACATTCCAACAAGAGATTTTAAATGCTGCGAATGTTAACAATGTATTTGCAGACCTCAAAAGCTGGGCACCGGTATCTGAGGAAGATGTCATTGCGAAAAAACCAGATGTCATTTTAACAACAGTAAACTATGTGAAAGACCCAGCGGCAGAAATCCTTTCTCGTGATGGATGGAATTCAATCACTGCTATTCAAAATAAAGCGGTTTACTATATAGATACTGATATTTCAAACCGTCCGGGTCCACGTATTGGCGAAGCTGTTGAGTTAATAGCAAAAGCAGCATACCCTGAGTTATTTAAATAGTCTATATTGAAAAAGAGTATTTTGGAGCTGTCCTTTATGGGCAGCTTTTTAACTTCTTTCTGAAAATGCAAAGTCGACTCCGGGCGCAAATATGCCGAGGCATAAGTGATCGGTTAAAGTGGGTAACTGCTCCGCTTTGATGAAGAAGTGAACGGGTAGGGTGGATAACTGCTCCGCTTTGGAGAAAAAGTGATCGGTTAAAGTGGATAACTGCTCCGCTTTGATGAAGAAGTGAACGGGTAGGGTGGATAACTGCTCCGCTTTGGAGAAAAAGTGATCGGTTAAAGTGGATAACTGCTCCGCTTTGATGAAGAAGTGAACGGGTAGGGTGGATAACTGCTCCGCTTTGGAGAAAAAGTGATCGGTTAGAGTGGATAACTGCTCCGCTTCGAAGAAAAAGTGAACAGATAGATTGGATAACTGCTCCGCTTTGATGAAGAAGTCATCAGGTAAAGTGGAAACCCGCTCAGCATTGATGAAGAAGTGATCAGGTAACACGGCCACCTGCCTCGCTTCGATAAAGAAGCGGTCAAATAGTTCCCCTCATGCTCAAAGTACTGTATGACATTTCCTAGTGCGAAAATTGGTATTATATCGAATTGTTCTATAAAATAGAGATAAGAATGCTTGCTAACAGAGAGAGGTGCAGTGAGTGAAACAGTTTGATATAAAGATTGTTCCGTTTGAAGCAGTTCATAATTTTCGTGATATGGGTGGATATAAGTCGAGAGATGGGCGTGCTGTTAAGAATGGTTTGATTTATCGTTCAGCAGCACTTGGTAAAATGACGAAAGCGGATAAGGAGCTATTTGAAAAGCTAGGTGTGAAAACAATTTTTGATTATCGAGACAACCACGAGGCTCAAAATAATCCTAATCCGGTATTTCCGTATGCCAAGTATATTCAAATACCGGCAAAGGGAAATCATGCTTTTGAGATGCCTACAAACACTGGTGGAAAAGATTTTTATAAGGTTGTAAGCCCAGAGATGTTCCGAGACTTTTATGCACAAATGCCTTTTAATAATGGCTCGTTTAAAAAGTTAATAGCAACGATTCAACATCCTGAAAATTTAGGGCTTGTTCATCATTGTGCGGTCGGGAAAGATCGAACAGGTATTGGCAGTGCACTTATTTTACTTGCTTTAGATGTACCTGAGGAAACGATAATGGAGGACTATTTAGATACAAATGTACATCTACGTCCCTTAGTAGAACGAATGGCTCAGACAATTCAGCAAGATTATAACGATCGAGAATTACAGCAATTTTACGCCTTAATGTCTGCCCGTGAGGACTATTTACAAGCAGCATTTAATGCAATAGATAACCGATATGGCTCTAAGACTTCTTTTTTAGAGCAAGAGTTTGGTTTAACAATAGAAAAACGTAAGCAATTGCAGGACCATTGCTTAATATGATAAGAAACCCTTTCACATAAAATTGTGAAAGGGATTTTTTACGTATTATACTAGCTTTACAATGTTTCATAATAAAAACTCTTTACACCCTAAAAATCTATGATAAGATACTATATATTTTTATCCCGCGGTAACGGGTAGTAATCTATCGGTACCGAAAGCGAAGAGTTAGGTACAAAACTCCCATCTTAAAATGGGTAGTTGGGAGATTAACTGCCCGTAAAATCTTTATAAAGCGTATAGGAGAAGTGAAAATTGTCAGACACATTAAGGGAAAGTGATATAAAAGAGACAAATAAGTTAAGTTTGTTCCATTTAACGTGGCCGATATTTTTAGAAGTATTTTTGTTTATGTTAATGGGACTAGCCGATACTTTTATGCTCAGTGCTTTATCAGATAATGCAGTATCAGGGGTTGGTGCAGCCAATCAGTATATCCATATTGCGATTTTAATACTTGAAGTAGTTGGTAATGGTGCTTCCATTGTTGTATCTCAATATTTAGGTTCAAGGCGCTTTTTTGAAGCAGCGAAGATTTCCGCTTTAGCAGTTACGATGAATTTGGTCGTTGGACTAATGATGAGTGTCTTATTTTTCTTCTTTTCGAGCCATTTAATGACCATGATGAACTTGCAGGGAGAAGTGCTTAAATATGCTCAAAGCTATTTAGTAATCATAGGAAGTTTTATTTTTTTACAGGCAATTATAAATGCGTTAGCAGCGATTATCCGTGTACATGGATGGACAAAGCAAACGATGTATGTATCGCTAGGTATGAATGTGCTACACGTTGTATTAAACTACGGTTTAATTTTTGGTAACTTAGGATTACCGGAGTTAGGTGTAAAAGGAGCGGCTATTTCCTCAGTTGTAAGTCGGGGATTAGCAGTTCTTGTGTTTTTCTGGCTGTTGTATCAAGTCATGGAAGTAAGAGTGAAGCTAGAATATTATTTCGAGTATTCAAAGGAATATATTCGAAAAATATTAAATATAGGCTTACCTTCAGCATTTGAGCAGGTACTTTATCAGTTCTGTCAGATTGTCTTCCTTTATTATGCAACGTATTTAGGCACAGAGACACTTGCTGCAAGACAATATGCTATGAATATTTCGATGTTTACGTATTTATTTGCGATTGCAATCGGGACGGGCACAGCTATAATTATTGGGCGAAATGTCGGTGCTGGTAAAAAAGATCAAGCTTATCATCAGCTTTGGTTAAGTGTACGCGCAGCTTTTGCCTTTACGATAACTATGGTTGCAGTTGTGACGATATTCCGTAAGCAACTTATGCACGTTTTTACTGATAATCAAGAGGTCATAGCCATCGGAGCGTCTGTCCTAGCATTAAGTATTCTGCTTGAAACAGGGCGTACGATGAATATTGTAGTTATTAACTCATTGCGTGCCTCAGGGGATGCAAGATTCCCAGTGAAAATCGGTTTCTTATCAATGGTATGTATGAGCCTCCCACTAGGTTACTTGTTTGTCTTTGTTTTAGATTGGGGGCTAGTAGGTATTTGGCTAGCGATTTCGGCAGATGAATGGATGCGAGCCATTATCGTATACTTTAGATGGAAAAGTCGTAAGTGGGAGCGTTTTGCACTTGTTTCACCTACAGAACAAAAGGAGGCGAATTAATGGGAGCACTTTCTAAAAGAGCTGCAGGGGCAGCCTTAATGGATAAAAATATTACACTTTTTGCTTGTCCAATTTGTCAGGAGTCAATGGGTGTATTTGAGCAGGGTAGATTAGTATGTTCCTCAAATCATTCTTTTGATATTGCCAAGCAGGGCTACGTCAATATGCTGACACATAGTGCGGTTTCTAAGTATAGTAAAGATCTTTTTGAATCTAGAAAAGCAGTTATTGATAGCGGCATCTATGATTTAGTAGAAGATAAAATCGGAGAGCTAATTGCTAATGCAGAAACCGTGCTTGATACAGGGTGTGGTGAAGGTTCACATCTAGCCCGTATTATGGGGGATAAAAGAGGTAACTGTATTGGCGTTGGTATTGATATAGCGAAAGAAGGCATACTTGCTGCATCCCGACATTATCCAGAACAAATTTGGTGTGTTGGCGATTTAGTGAAAAGTCCATTTGCAAAATCAAGCTTTGATGCCATATTAAATATTTTATCGCCCGCCAATTACGAAGAATTTAAACGTCTATTAACTCAGAATGGTTGTGTTGTTAAGGTTGTACCTCAAAGCGGGTACCTACATGAGCTTCGAGCCCAATTATATGCGGATTCTACAAAAGAGTCGTATTCAAATGAACAAATAGTTGCTCGTTTTAAAGAAAGCTTTGCTGATGTTAGTGTAGAACGTATTACTTATACAGTACCGCTAGCTACAGAGCTTTTACCAGCACTGCTTGAAATGACACCGATGGGCTGGCATAAAAAAGAAGAAGTCAATATCCAGTTAAATGAAATTACGATTGATGTTGATGTATTAGTGGGAAGAATCTAGTTATTTCATATGCAATTGCTATATACCGGTCTTTTCGATTACAATGGGTATAACTATTGAATAAGGTAGGATGAGACAGTGTATAAATTTATAGCAAATCTTATAAAAGTGATATTAACATTAACGGGCTCAAAGGCGCGTGTATATGAGGAGCAAAACTTACCGAAGGAAGGTGGGTTTATTATTGCATGTACACATACGGGCTATGTTGATATTTTAAACCTTGGGGTTTCAATGACTCCTCGAGAAATTCACTTTATGGCTAAAAAGCAATTATTTGATATAAAAGGCCTTGGCTGGCTTATAGAGCGTTTAAATGCCTTTCCGGTAGACCGTGACAATCCAGGGCCAAGTGTTATTAAAATCCCTTCACAGTTATTGAAAGAGGGTAAAATCGTCGGGATTTTCCCATCTGGTACACGAAATGCTGATGGTACGGATTTAAAGCAAGGTGCGATTACTATAGCACAGCTCTCTAAAGCTCAAATTGTACCAGCCGCTTACGTTGGTGCGCGTAGTGCCGGCGATGTTTTTAAGCGTGGAAAGGGTTATCTAATTTATGGAGAGCCATTTTATGTAACAGGTAAAGGTAAAGAAGGACGCGAGGAATTTACTCATCGTCTTGAGCATGAATTAGTAGCGTTAACTGAAGAATTAGAGAAGCGAATTGCAGCAGAAAAGAAATAAAGTGAAACAAATTCAGATGAGGCCTCCCTGTGAAGAAAACGAACCTTCACAACCTTTTGAAGTGGAGTAGCTTCCTGCCAGTCATATGCTGGATACCTAAGAAGGCACTCAGAATCATTGATTTTGAGTGCTTTATCTTCATTCAGAATTTGTTTTCTGTAGCAAATAGCAAAGCGACAGCTACATTGTTTATCTGCGCGACAGCTGCAGTTACGCCATGGCAAAATTAATTGTGGGAGGATATAGAAATGATTCGAGTACTTTTTGTATGCTTGGGGAATATATGTCGGTCACCAATGGCTGAAGCGGTCATGCGTGATTTGGTAGAGAAAGAGCATTTAAGTCATAAAGTTGAAGTAGATTCGGCTGCAACAAGCTCTTGGCATATTGATGAACCTCCTCACAGAGGAACACAAGAAAAGCTAAAGGAGTATGGCATCTCAACAAAAGGGATGAAGGGCCGACAATTACAAAAAGCTGACTTTGAAAATTTTGATTACATTATTGGTATGGATGACAGCAATATACGTAATATCCGAACGAAGCTTGGCGATATTGATTCTCCAAAGATTTTCCGCTTTTTAGATTTAACCGACCATCGAAAAGACGTGCCTGATCCATACTATACAGGAGATTTTCAAGAAACCTATGATTTAGCTTTAGAAGGCTGTCATGCACTATTAGAAAAAATTAAAGTAGAAAACCAATTGTAAAGTAGCTCTAAGTGAAACAATTTTTTTGATTATTACCATAATGTGTGGTTGATTTCGGTTCCGACTGGGAGCATTGTCGCTTCGCTTTCGCACAGAAAAACATTGTTGCCGCTTCGTTTCGTTATCACTCCGCTTTCGCGCAGACGTTTTAACAAATGTCATCCATAACTTTTGGTAATGAAATGTTTTTACAATTAATGCTTAATAAATTCACCTTAAACATTGGGATATCTAGCCTTGAAAGCATCATTTGTGTTATTATTTGCAGAGTAAAGATACGATAAGTATTTAACTTCTTTCAGCAGAAGTCTCCTTCCTCTATAGGTGGTGAGATGAATGCTGGTTTAGGTAACTTTTCAGCCGGTGTCCAAACACCTGTACCTGTCGCTACGATTTCGGTACAAAAGACACTTGCTGAAAGGAGTTAAAGCCTCCGGCGGATGTCACGGAATCGGAAAGGAGTTCTTTAAGGATGTTAGCCTAAAATCATCGCATCCATGCGATAACGGCTAACTGACCTGCATCGGTAAAAACGCCACGTCCTGTGGCATACCGAAATGACCGACATCGTGTCGGCCCTCGTGCAGGCCTAGCACAAAGCCGAATCCGGACGCAATTATGCGGAGGCATAATTGATTTACCTACCATTTACAGATGTGCAACTGCGCATCTATTATTTTTATAAACTTATAATTTGAAAGAGAGTGGAAACTATGGGTCGTAAGTGGAACAATATTAAAGAAAAGAAAGCGTCTAAAGACCAAAGCACAAGCCGTATCAATGCAAAATTTGGACGTGAAATTTATGTAGCAGCAAAATCAGGCGAGCCAGATCCTGAGTCAAACCGTGCTCTTAAAGTTGTTCTTGAACGAGCAAAAACATACAGTGTTCCTAAACATATTATTGAAAAAGCAATTGATAAAGCGAAGGGTGGCGGCGACGAAAGCTTCGACGAATTACGTTATGAAGGTTTCGGACCAGCTGGTACTATGTTAATCGTTGATGCTTTAACAAATAATGTTAATCGTACTGCTTCTGATGTACGTGCTGCATTCGGTAAAAATAATGGGAATATGGGTGTCAGTGGATCTGTTGCCTACATGTTCGATTCAACAGCAGTTATCGGTTTAGAAGGTAAATCAGCAGATGAAGTTCTTGAAATTTTAATGGAAGCAGATATTGATGCTCGTGATATTCTAGAAGAAGATGAGACTGTCATTATTTATGCAGAGCCAGAACAATTCTTTGCTACACAAGAAGCTTTAAAAGAAGCTGGTGTTCAAGAATTTACAGTAGCAGAACTTTCAATGCTCCCACAAACAGAAGTAGCCTTAACTGGTGATGACGTTGCGAAGTTTGAAAAATTAATTGATGTATTAGAAGATTTAGAGGATGTCCAAAACGTTTACCATAATGCTGATTTAGGCGAATAATATAAACAAATAAAACCAGTAGCAAATTTAAGCTACTGGTTTTGTCTGTAGACAAACGATACTCCTGATGGCATAAAGTTCATGGTAATAGGCTTTCCTTGGATATAAAAATAATAATCAAACATATTCTATAATTATTTAGGGTGGATCTCTTTATTCAATACTATTTGGCTCATCCATCTTAATAATGAGGTGCTGTTGATTTTTCACGGAGAGTGGCGACACCTGTGAAAAGCGCCAACTCGGAGTTTTGTTTATGGATATACATTAATTTATTCTTTTATCGACAAGGTAAAACCAGTGGCATTAAGCTACTGGTTTTTAACTTCTTACAGCGGGTGTACGAACATCCGTACCTGCCGCTACGCTTTCGGTACAAAAAACATCCGCTGATAAAGAGGAACTCAGTCTAAGAACGCCACGTCCTGTGGCAACGACTGAGTGACCAATATCATGCTGTGTTGCCGCTGTCGCTTTGCTTTCGCGCAGATAAAACCCTTTTGCTGCCGCTTCGCTTTCGCACAGACAAAAACACGTTGCTGCCGCTGCGTTAACACTACGCTTTCGCGCAAAAGACATCATGTTGGTCCAAAGCCTTTGGCGGATGTCATGGAATCGGAAAGGAGTCCTTAGAGGATGTTAGCCTAAAATCATCGCATCCATGCGATAACGGCTAACTGACTTGTATCGGTAAAAACGCCACGTCCTGTGGCATTACCGAAATGACCGACATCGTGTCGGCCCTCGTGCAGTCCTAAGCACAAAGCCGATTCCGGACGCAATTATGCCGAGGCATAATTGATTTAGGGAGGAAAACAGTGCAAGCTCTTTTAGCGATTGTTATATTTTTAGTAACTTTATTTTTTGTAATAGTGCAGCCACGTAAAATATCTATCGGCTGGTCTGCTTGTATTGGTGCTGCAATTGCGTTGACGCTCGGGGTTGTTACTTGGCAAGATGTTGTTGAGGTAACAGGGATCGTTTGGAATGCAACGTTATCGTTTATAGGAATTATTTTTATTTCACTTATTTTAGATGAAATAGGATTCTTTGAATGGTCTGCCTTACATATGGCACGCATCGCAAAGGGAAGTGGTATCCGCTTATTCATTTATCTTTCCTGTCTAGGTGCTATTGTTTCAGCATTATTTGCAAATGATGGTGCAGCTTTAATACTAACCCCAATCGTTTTAGCGATGGTCCGTAAGTTGGATTTAAGCGATAAAATGGTCTTTCCATTTATTATTGCAAGTGGCTTTATAGCAGACACAACATCATTACCGTTAGTCATTAGTAATTTAACAAATATTGTGTCGGCAGATTATTTCGGTATTGGATTTATAGAATATTTCTTACATATGCTGATACCGAACTTAGTTTCTTTACTGGCAAGTATTGCTGTACTTTATATGGTCTTTCGCCGTTCAATCCCAAAAGAATATTCACTTGAGGCAGTTGATAATCCGAAGCTGGCAATTCGTGATACGAGATTATTTTTATTATCATGGTATGTTATAGCGATATTATTAGTTGGTTTCTTTACGAGTGAGTTTTTCAAAATTCCTGTGTCATTTATTTTATGTGGTGTAGCGGCAATATTTTTCCTGCTCGCACGACGTAGCCATATTGTAGATACTAAGAGAGTTGTGAAAGGGGCACCGTGGAATATTGTGTTCTTTTCTATTGGTATGTATGTAGTTGTATATGGCTTGAAAAATGTAGGAATGACAGGATTGCTAGCGAGTCTATTAGAGCACTCGATACAGCAAGGATTGATGGTAGCGACGATAACGATGGGGTTTGTAGCAGCGATTTTGTCAGCTTTTATGAATAACCTACCAACTGTAATGATTGATGCATTAGCTATTGCTGAAACTAGTGCAACTGGCATTATTAAAGATGGGCTTATATATGCAAATGTCATCGGCACTAATTTAGGTCCTAAAATGACACCGATTGGCTCACTCGCAACATTGTTATGGCTCCATATATTGGCGAAAAAAGGAATAAAAATTGGCTGGGTGCAGTATTTAAAAATAGGTATTGTTTTAACAATCCCAACTCTTTTCGCTACTTTAATAGCTTTAGTGGCTTGGATTATGATTATTTCTTAGGTAAATACGATGAAATTAAAAAACTATTTTTCTATAAGGCATATTGCTGTAGAAAGATAGTTTTTTCTTTTATTCCAGCTCATCGGTCGCCCCAGGAAAGCGCCCTAGCTTATCCATCTACGTTATGGTGATCGAGCATATCGGGGTAAAAGGGCGAATAATTCATGCTTAAATTACATTTTACCCATTGTAGAAAATTAAAAATCATAACATAATATAGATTAATAGTCATGGTGATTGATGAGGAAAAGGGGGCTAAAGAATGAAGTTTTTACGTTCGATACAGGGGAAATTAATTATTATTTCATTAGCATTATTAATTATACCTAGTCTAGTAATAGGTTTGGTTAGTTATAGCAAAGCAAAAAAAAGTATGGATAATATTGGCGAACAAGTTATTAAAAACAGTGTTGAATCTACTTTACAATTAATCGAGCTTGCGAATGAGAGTGTTAAAAGGGGCGACGTTCCTTTGGAAGTTGCACAGGAGCGAGTGAGGGAGGCACTTCTAGGACCAAAGGATAGTGAAGGAAAGAGGCCAATTAATTATCCTGGAGACTTAGGGGAGTATGGTTATATATATGTTTTAGATGATAAAGGGACATTTATAGCCCATCCGACTAAAGAAGGGGATAACCTATGGGACGGTCAAGATAGTAAGGGCAATTATTTTATTCGGGAAGTAACCGAAAAAGCACTTGCTGGTGGAGGATTTACACAATATGAGTTTGAGCTACCGGGTCAAGATGTATTAGCTGATAAAATAATTTATTCTGCAAAGGATCCTAATTGGGGATGGATCATTGCATCGGGTACATATATGCAAGACTTTAATAAAGGGGCTAATTCATTATTACTCGTTATTGGTATTACATTATTAGGTGCCATTATTATAGGTACTGTAGTTGTCATAATGGTTTCGAGACATTTAGCTTTACCTGTTCAAAAGTTATCTAAACGAGTACGTGAGGTAGCAAAAGGGAATTTAACTGTAGAAATTGAAAATCTACAACGCTCAGATGAGATTGGTCAGTTAAATGAAGGATTTAATGAAATGGTTGATCAACTGAAAACATTAATTACAGATGTAGAGGAAGCAATTGTAGAAATTCAATCGACATCGTCAAATTTAACATCTGTGGCAGAGGAAACAAATGCTTATGGAGATGAAATAGTAAAGGCGACAAATGAGGTTTCGGACGGTGCAGTAAAGCAGGCTTCAGAAGCTGAAGATACAAATAGAACTGCCATTGATTTTGCTCAGCAGATTGAAGTATTGCATGACAAAAATGAAATAATGCTTGATGCATCTCGACATATGAAGCGGTCAAATCAAGAGGGGCTCTTAAATTTAAACAGCTTAAAAGAGAAATCACACGAGTCTTCAGAATTGATTAATAATGTTTATGCTGTATTTAATAGCTTAATCGTGAAAGTAAGGGAAATTGAAGGCATTGTAGGTACCATTACCGAGATTTCTGATCAAACGAATCTACTTGCATTAAATGCATCGATAGAGGCAGCTAGAGCCGGTGAGCATGGCAAGGGCTTTGCGGTTGTTGCTGAAGAGGTACGGAAGCTAGCGGATCAAACATCTGTAGCAACTGAGCAAGTGCGTACAACCTTAAAGGGAATCGAAAGTGAAACTAATTTAGTGAACGATGAGATGAAGAAAACAAACGTCATTGTTCATCAGCAAAATGATTCGGTTGCCATAACAGAGTCATCCTTTAAGGAAATTGAATTGGCCGTAGAGAAAATTATTACTATCATTGGAGAAATGACTGCGGGAGTAGAATATTTGAATAACTCAAAGGATAACATTATGCAATCTATCGAAAGTATTGCGATGATTAGTGAGAAAAATGCTGCTGCATCAGAGGAAGTAACGGCATCTGTTGATGAACAACAGCGTGCCATTCAGCTTGTTAGTGAGTCTTCCAGTGATTTAACAGATGAAATATCGGCACTACAGGAGTCTATTAAGCGCTTTATATTAAGATAATCAATTAGGATGTTTGTACAATAATT
Organism: Lysinibacillus xylanilyticus; assembly: GCF_001183605.1. Taxonomy (GTDB): domain Bacteria; phylum Bacillota; class Bacilli; order Bacillales_A; family Planococcaceae; genus Lysinibacillus; species Lysinibacillus xylanilyticus. Next base: position 388,731 of record NZ_LFXJ01000002.1, read on the forward strand.
CTTGTACAAGCATCCTTTTTATATGCCTAAACGTTAGTAAAAGGTAAAGGGGGGAGGAAATGTGAAAAAATGGGTAACGAGATTAGGGGTTATACTACTTGCTATTTGTATTGTTGTTTTTATTTGGCTAGGCGAGGAGATGAAACAAGGTGTCCAGCCGGCTGCAAATGGAACAGCTACATACATAATTGTCCTGGGAGCGAAGGTAAAACCGGGTGGGATTCCATCGCTTTCTTTGAAAAATAGATTAGAGGAGGCTGTAAAGTATTTAAACAAATATCCTCATGTAAAAGTAATTGTTTCAGGTGGGCAAGGGGCGGATGAAGATCAGACAGAGGCTTCAGTAATGTTTAAATACTTACAGGACAAGGGTATAGATACAAACAGAATATTAGTAGAAGAACAATCTACTTCAACTTATGAGAACTTACTATTTTCTAAAGAACTTTTGCCTAAAGGAACAAAGAAAATCACGATTCTCTCTAATGATTTTCATTTGAAGCGTGCAAAATATTTAGCTGAGTCTTTAGGTTTTGAAGTAGATGTCGTTGCGGCAGAAACGCCAAAATCAGTAGAAATAAAGTTAAAGCTACGTGAAAGGGCTGCGTTATTAAAAACCTATATAATTGGCTATTAAATTGTTTCTTAATAGTATAGATTTGGCATATAATAGAAATATCACAAGGGATATGATAGAAAGAGGGGACTTTAATGAAAATGTTTAAAGACTATGAATACAGCCGTCCGAATATCGAGGCAATGAAAGAGCAACAATTATCCTTAATTGAGCAATTTAAAAGTGCTCAAACGATGGACGAGCAAAGTGAAATAATTGAGAAATTAAATGAATTGAGCAACGACTACGCTACGATGGCAAACCTAGTGTACATTCGTGCTTCGATTGATACAAATGATGAATTTTATCATGCAGAACGCGATTATTTTGACGAGGTTGGACCTGAGTTGGAAGAGGTAACAACAGAATATTATAAAGCGCTAATCGTTTCACCATTCCGTGAGCAGCTAGAAGAAAAATGGGGTCAGCAATTATTTGATTTAGCAACCTATCAAATTAAAGGTTTTTCACCAGCAGTCATTGATTTAATGCAAAAGGAGAACAAGCTCGTTTCAGAATACAATAAACTTGTTGCCTCTGCACAAATTGACTTTAATGGTGAAACTTTAACGCTTGCTCAGCTTGGACCATATGCAGAGTCTACTGATCGTGTAACGCGTAAGGCGGCAACAGATGCACGCTTTGGCTTTTTTGCTGACCATGAAGATGAATTTGATCGACTGTATGATGAACTTGTCAAGGTGCGCCATGAAATCGCTGTTAAATTAGGCTATAAAAACTATGTCGAGCTAGGTTATATTCGAATGAATCGCATTGATTATAATGCAGATATGGTAAAGAAATTCCGTGACCAAGTTCGTGATTTAATCGTACCTATTGCAACAAAATTATATGAACGTCAGGCAAAGCGCATTGGTATTTCTGATTTTAAGTTCTATGATGAAGCATTCAACTTTGTATCAGGAAATGCTACACCAAAAGGCGATCCGGAATGGATTGTTGCGAACGGTAAAAAAATGTATGAAGAGCTATCACCTGAGACTGGTGAATTCTTTAACTTTATGATTGATCATGAATTAATGGACTTAGTGGCGAAGAAAGGAAAAGAGAGTGGCGGTTATTGTACATTTATCGAAAACTATCACTCACCATTTATCTTCTCGAACTTTAATGGTACTTCAGGCGATATCGATGTGTTAACACATGAAGCTGGACATGCTTTCCAAGTCTATTCAAGTCGTAACATTGGAATCCCAGAATATTTATGGCCAACATATGAGTCTTGTGAAATTCATTCGATGAGTATGGAATTTTTCACGTGGCCATGGATGGAGTTATTCTTTAAGGAAGACACAGAAAAATATAAGTTCACACACTTAAGTAGTGGCTTATTATTCCTTCCTTACGGTGTAGCAGTTGATGAGTTCCAGCATGTAATCTATGAAAATCCGAATATGACACCAGCTGAACGTAAAGCTGCGTGGAAAAAAATTGAGGAGACATATTTACCACACCGTGACTATGATCATAACAGCTATCTAGAAGCAGGTGGTATATGGCAACGTCAAGGACATATTTATTCAAGTCCGTTCTATTACATTGATTACACATTAGCACAAATTTGTGCATTCCAATTCTGGAAACGTTCACGTGAAGAATTTGAAGCTGCTTGGAAGGACTATATTCATTTATGTGGTCTAGGCGGCTCTATGTCCTTTACGAAGCTTGTAAAAGAAGCAGGCTTAATTTCACCATTTGAGGACGGCTGTGTTGAATCGGTAATTGGTGATATTGAAGATTACTTAAATTCAGTAGAAGATACAAAATTATAAACTGTTCATTGTAGAACATTAATGAAAATTTGTGACTCTCCTGTTGGAGGGTTGCAAATTTTTTGTTTTGAATACTTTGTTATTTGGAAATTAAATAGTAGGATGCTTGCGAAATGGTTAATATATAAGTAGTATTTTCAGTATCTGTGATAAAAGGAAGTGAATAAAAGTGACGAGGAAAGTTTGGTTTCAAGTAGGAGTAGGGGTTTTGCTTGCTCTACTAATCATTAAATATTTTATAGAGATTCATTGGATTTTTTCGCCGTTTGTTATTATCTTAAAGGCTATTTTTATACCTTTGTTGCTTGGCGGTGTTTTGTATTATGTTACGGAGCCGATTCAGAGGTTTTTAGAAAAACGTAATTGGCCGAGATGGGCAAGTATATTAACGATAATCATTGGACTAATAGCGCTAGTTGGTGGCTTTGGTTGGATCGTTGGTAATCCGATTTCAGTACAGGTAAATAATTTAGTGAAAAATGTACCAATGATTAGTGCTAGCATTCAGGACGCAGCTGATTATGTGTTTAAAAACAAGGATAACTTCCCACCACAGTTGAAAGACTTTATCGACAATATGGCAGATTCTGCGCAGCATTTTGCCGTTGCAGCAAGTAAGGGGCTAGTTTCGTTTTTACAATCAGTTGTATCAGTTTCTTTATTAGCTATTTTAATTCCGTTTTTCTTTATTTTTATGTTGAAGGATCATGAAAAATTTGCGCCGTCAGTTTATAAATATTTCAGTGGTGAACGTCGAGAATGGGTGAAAAAGACGTTAAGTGAAATTGACGATGTTTTACGTAGCTATATTCAAGGGCAGCTGCAAATTAGTTTTTTACTAGCACTAATTATGTTTGTCGGTTATTTAATTATAGGTCTAGACTATTCGTTGCTACTTGTTATATTCGCGTTCTTTATGAATATGATTCCGTTTATTGGACCATGGATCGCCTTTACACCAGCACTGATTGTGGCTATTGTTCAGGATCCAGTGTTAGTCATCTGGGTGTCTGTTGTTACACTCGTGGCGCAGCAAATTGATAGTAACTTTATAACTCCTAATGTAATGGGGAAAACACTCGATATCCATCCGTTAACAGTTATTACAGTTATTTTAGCAGCAGGTAATATTGCAGGCTTCATTGGTATTATCATTGCTGTACCATTTTATGCAGTAGTAAAAGTGATCGCATCTAATATTTATGATGAACGTAACGCGATTAAGAAAAAGGCAACGAAGTCGGTATAGGAGTCGAAAAAAATGGAACAAGAAATTGTGAAAGTTTTTAATGAACAGCATGAACAGATTGGGACAGCAACTAGAGCAGAGGCACATGAAAAAGGACTGTGGCATGAAACATTCCACTGTTGGCTTGTTAATGAGGACTATATCTATTTCCAAATCCGTAGTTCACAAAAAAAGGACTACCCTGGCTTGCTTGATATTACAGCGGCAGGGCATCTATTAGCAGTAGAGACAGTAGAATCAGGAACTCGTGAAGTGAAGGAAGAGCTAGGGCTCGATGTCGACGTACACGAAGTTGTTAAAATGGGTATGACATCATGTAGTATCGTTTCAGAAAACATGATTGACAATGAATTTTGTCATGTTTATATATATCCGTTCAAACATGATTGGGAATCATTTAAATTGCAGTATGAGGAAGTGGCAGGGGTCGTTCGAGCAAAACTTGATGAGGCAGAGGCATTCTTTTTAGGAGAAACGGCTACTCTGAATATTGAAGGCTACGAATATTTCCCTGATGGACAACGAGCGAAAATTGTGCGCCCAGTAGGTGCTGCACAATTCGTCCCTTACCGTGAACTATACGTTGCTCATGTTATTCGATTTGTAAAAGATAAAATGTTTAATAAAAGATTATAATTTGTGAGGGTTGTCTGAAAAAGCCCTTCATAAGAATTTTAGTATATTGTAAATGGTAAAATCCGCTTCTCTTTCTGTGGACAGGGTATGAGCCGCATCGGTGTGCTCTTGCTTTATCCGCAGGGAGTTTTAAGCGGATTTTTTTACCTTTATATTAGATAATTATTAGGCTCTGGCTTTCGTAAATATACTACTATTTTTGTCTTATCATCAAAAGTTAGGGTTATTATTTTTTTAGGGTTTGCCATGTGAATAAGTTGATTGGAGTGGAGACTGGGCGACTCCTTGGGGATCTAGCAATAGAGGAACGAAGGCTAAAACCATCACGTCCTGTGATAACGCCTTCGTGAGCAACATCGTGCTGTTGCTGTCGCTACGTTGCACTACGCTTTCGCACAGACAAAAACACTTTGCTGCCGCTACGTTAACACTAAGCTTTCGCGCAAAAAACATCTGTTGGCCCGGGACCCTGCAGCGAAGCGGATGTTTTCTGTGCGAAAGCGAAGCGACAGCAACAAATCTTTTCTGGATCGAAAGCAAAGCGACAGTTACAAATGTTTTATCGGTGCGAAAGCGAAGCGCCAGCAACAAATGTTTTCTGTAGCGACAGCAAAGCGACAGCTACAAGTGTTTTATCTGTGCGAAAGCGAAGCGACAGCAACAAAGCGCCCAGTCGGAACGGAAATCAACTACACGTTATAGAAGAGGAGCCTCTATTTTACTTTTAGAACTGCCCAATTTACTTCGATATAACAGAAAAAATAAGTTATACTGTAAGATAGATTGAATAGAAAAGGAGCATTTTTATATGCTAACATTTGAACAAAAGCAAGCCATCATCGACTCATTTCCTGAACTTACGAAGAAGGAAATTTCATTGAAACGCCTAAATTATCACTTTATGGACAGCCTTTATGAAAAGACCATTGTTGTAGAAAAGCTACACCCAAATGGCAACGGCTTCGTTTTTGTTGGTGATTTATTGCGCTATGAGGAAGAAGCAAACGATAAAGGCCTAGTAAATATTCGAGACTACGATGAACAACAGCTTCGTGAAATTATTGAAGATGCCATTCAATATTTATCGGCAGAAGAAGAAGAGCAAGAGCCGATTGAAGAGCTTTGGCAAAATCGTGAAGGTGCTCAATTAAAGTTAGCCTTTGAGCAACGTTCGTGGAATGTTTATCATGGAGAAAATTTAGAGGAAGCCTTTGGTACACAAGAAGCGGCGAAAGAATATTTACTAGAAGAAGGTTTTCGTAAAAAGAAATAAGTAATTCGGGGGATAACGAATGAATGGGAAAAAAATAGTGGGAGTAGTTATTGTTGCTGTTATAGCTGTTTGTTTATTTTCGGTATTTACAATTACAAAGTTTTATAAAGACCATGAAGAACAGCCGAATCGTGAAAATCGAGAAATTAATAAGTCAAAGAGCTTGAATTTAATTTTGCCACAGGCTACAATTATCTCGAATTCAAGATAATCGAGAGGTGACTGTAAATGCAACACGTTTTTCATAAAGGAACAGATGAAACAAAACCAATTTTTTTACTGTTACATGGTACAGGTGGAAATGAACAAAGCTTAATTGGCCTTGCAAAGGAAATTGATGAAACAGCAAGTATTTTAAGCGTTCGTGGAAATGTCCTTGAAAATGGTATGCCACGCTTTTTCCGTCGTTTAGCGGAAGGTGTTTTTGATATAGAGGATTTAATTTTCCGTACGAAGGAATTAAATGACTTTTTATTAGAAGCAGCACAGCAGTATGGATTTGACCGTAATCGAGTGGTTGCTATCGGCTACTCTAATGGCGCGAATATTGCTGCTAGCCTATTATTCCATTATAAGGATGCTCTAGCAGGTGCAATACTGCATCATCCTATGGTGCCTAGACGTGATATTGAATTGCCTACACTTTCTTTAATCCCTGTCTTTATCGGTGCTGGGACAAATGATCCAATGTGTTCTGCTCAGGAATCTGAGGATTTAGAGGCGCTTTTAACGTCGGCTGGGGCAGATGTGACAACAGTATGGTTTAATTATGGACATCAACTAACAATGCCTGAGGTAGAAGCTGCAAAAGAATGGTACGACCGTATTTATTCAAAATAAGAAAAATCCGCAACCTTTGAGTGAGGGAGAGCTCACGGAAGGTTGCGGATTTTTTTTTACTTCTTTCAGTCGACTTCGGACGCAATTATGCCAAGCCATAATTGATCCCTATCTATTTTGTTTCTTCGCGAAGGGTAGCCACCAATTCCAGTCCCCAAATAGCTTCATAAGACTTGGAACGAGCATTAGACGAATAATAGTTGCATCGATGGCGACCGCAATAGCTATACCGACTCCAATTTGCTTCACAGGCATTACATCTGTAAAAGCGAATGCCCCTGTAATAACAATCATAATAAGCGCTGCAGACGTAATGATACGACTTGTAGAGGTTAGACCGTCAATCGTTGCACGTGTATTATCGGCCCCTTTTTGATATTCCTCTTGAATACGTGATATTAAAAAGACTTCATAGTCCATACTTAAGCCGAATACAAGACAAAAAACAATTACCGGGATAATAAGGACAATCTTACCGGCTTCAATTCCTAAATGTCCATATTGGAAAATATAGACGAGAATACCGAAAGCTGATGAAAGTCCAATGATATTCATAATAATCGCTTTCAGTGGGATTAAAATAGAGCGGAAAGCGAGCATTAAAATAAAGAACGTTGAGACGATAATAATGGATACAGCCAAGAAAATTTTACTGGAGATTTCATCGAAAATTTCTTGGTTGAATTTCGCATGACCTCCAAGAGCAAAATCGACACCTAAATCTTTATCTTTCCATGTTCGAGCGAATTGTTGAGCGGTAGTTGATGAACCGGCTGCATCCAATGTAATGGGGATAAAGAGTTGCTTATCTTTAGAAAACGTATTTAGTATTGGTTTTAATTGTTCTGCAACTTGTGGAACTTTCAAAGAAGCTGTTAGTTCCTCAGGTGACTTAATGTTAGCCGTCGTATAAATGGTTGATACATGACTCACTAGAGGATCATCAAGTAATTTTTCTTGAATATTAAAAATAAGCTCTCTTGCCTCACTATCTTCCCAGCCCTCTTTACGTTCTGCTAGCAAATATAAAGTTGAGGTATCACCGAGTCCGAACGTTTCGTCTAACTGATCATAGGCTGCACGTGCATCATATTTTGTCGGTAATGAATCCACCTGAGGAATTGTAAGTTTAATATCCTTCAATGGAATCATACCAATACCTAATAATAATAATGCTGCAATAACGATGGTAACAGGATGTTTCATGACAAAGCCAGCAAAGCTACGCCAACGATTTGCTCCACCAGGCTTTACACGTAATAAGCGCCATTTATTTAGGTTATCTCCTATTAGCATCATCGTAGCAGGTAGCAAGGTTAAGCCAGAAAGTACTGCAAGGAATACAACAATTGCGCCTCCTAAAGCGATATTGTGGAAAATTTCGACGTCAATAACAATCATGGCACCTAAGCCGATCATGACACAAACAGCAGAAAAGATGATAGAACGGCCAGCTGTCTGTATAGCTGTTTGAATAGCCTGAACAATGGATGTATGGGCACGTTCTTCGCGATATCGATTAATAAACAACAAGGCAAAATCGATGCTTAACGCAAGTCCAAGCATTGGTACTATATTTAACACAAAAATCGATAAATTGACATTACCGCTAAACAAAGTCAAAATTCCAAACGCAGTTACAACAGTAACAATGCCGATAATGATAGGTAAGATTGAGGCTATGACAGTACCGAAAGCAAGTAATAGCACTATAATAGCGATTGGTAAGCCTATTGCTTCCGCTGATGCTAAATCCTTTTGACTTGCTGTATTGATGTCTTCAGAAATAACAGGCCCGCCTGTAATGCTCACACCGTCATTCTCTATTAATGAACGGATGTCTTTCACAACATCAGGTAGATGATCAACATTATTTTTAATGTGAACCATAGCATAAGCTATACCATTCTTTTGTAAAGAAGCATCATCAAGTGGTGACTGGATTGAGTGAATCTCTTTAATTTTTTTAAGTTTTTTTAATGTATCTTGAATTTTCTTATCGTCAGCTGGATTGAAGACGACCAAAATTGTATCCGAAGGCAAATCAAATGTTTTTGCAAGCTCATTTGTTACGTAGGTATGATCTCCTTTAACAAAAAAACCGTCTCCATGAAGCTTACTTGGAAGTTGTATTGCAAACATAGCCAAAGTAATAAAAATTACGAACCATAAGGCTACGATAGCTTTAGCGTGGGCTGTTATAAAAGCTGAAAAAGTTTTCATTGTAGATACTGTCCTCCTTTTTAAAATAGTGTAAAGGATGTGTCACCTTTTGTCGTGTGACAATATAAAGACTCCTGTTCAACAAGGAACAGGAGTCTTAGTATGCGATCAAATTAGAAGAATAACGATAAAAATAAGTAAATAATAGCTGCCATAACTGCAGAAATTGGCATTGTAATAACCCAAGTAGTTACGATTTTACGCGCCATCCCCCAGTTTACACCGCGTACACGTTGTGCAGAGCCGACACCCATGATAGAGGAAGAAATAACGTGTGTTGTAGATACTGGTAGGTGAATTAATGTAGCACCGAAGATTACTGATGCAGATGCTAAATCTGCTGCAACTCCGTTTACAGGTCGGATTTTCATAATTTTACCGCCGACTGTTTTTATAATTTTATAGCCGCCGATAGAAGTACCAAGCCCCATTGCAGTTGCCGCTGCAGCTCGTATCCAGAACGGAATTTCATCTCCTGTATGCAAACCACCAGCGATTAACGCCATCGTCATAATCCCCATTGCCTTTTGAGCATCGTTTGTACCATGTGTAAAAGATTGAATTGCGGCAGTGAAAATTTGCATCGTACGGAAACCTTTATTCGTACGATATAAGTTTAAGTTTTTAAACCATAATTTAAACAGTGTCATCATAATAAAGCCGGCGCAAATCGCAAGAATTGGTGATAGCACTAAGGCCATAATGATTTTAGTAAAACCGCCGTAGTTTAGAACTCCGAAGCCAGCAGATGCAACTGCTGCACCGGCAATGGACCCAATCAGAGTGTGTGAAGAACTCGATGGAATACCGAAATACCATGTTAGTAAGTTCCAAATAATAGCGGAGATTAATGCTGCTAAAATAACGATTGATCCGGTCGTGTCCCCTTCAAAGGCATTTAAAGAGAATGGATCTACAATGTCTTTTGTTAAAGCCTTTGCAACACCGACGAAGGTAATAGCTCCGATAAAGTTCATCGTCGCAGCCAACATGATAGCTACACGAGGCTTCAATGCTCTAGTGGAAACTGAGGTTGCGATAGCATTTGCTGTATCATGGAAGCCATTGATAAAGTCAAATGTTAGGGCAAAGATAACGACCAGTACAGTAAGTATAATGATTGTGTTCATTGTAAGTGCCCATCTCCTAATTACGCGTTACGCATGATAATTGTTTCCATAGTATTTGCAACGTCTTGGCAATAATCAGCGATATCTTCAAGTTGTTCATATATATCTTTATATTTAATAATTTGAATTGGATCTTTTTCATTTAAAAACAATTTCTTAATAGACGAACGTTGCACTTCATCACATTCACGCTCGTAGTCTTTAATAAGAATTGCGTGTGGGCGCATGCCAATAAGATTCTTTTTCTTTAACTCTTCTGTTGCTTTAACAATTTCATCAGCACTTTTTGAAATATAGCCTAAGAAAATACGCATTGACTCGTCAACTTCTGTTAGAGAGAACATTTCAAAATGAGCGATACAATGCTCCGTACCATCTAATACGTCGTCCATACGAATTGCGAATTCTAGAATGTCTTCGCGTTCGATAGGTGTCATAAATGATTTGTTTAGCATCACGATTAGTTCATGAATGAGCTTATCACCAGCTGTTTCGTAATTTTTCATAGTAATGCTAATCTCTTTTAGGTCAGCCACACTGTTAATACGAAAATCATTTGCGTAATGTACGGCCTCTCTCATATTCTCAGCAATTTTATGCAAAGCTATAAAGAAAGGGTCTTGTTTTTTTGAGTTAAGCATGTAAATCGAATCCTCCTGGATATAAATAAATTGGCCTCTAAACTTTACTATCATAACAAAATCTTTAAATTATCTACATAAAATTCTTCTATTCTACAGAAAACTTTACAATCCTGTAATATACAATTTGTTCACAAAATAATAAAGGTATCTCTGTATTTGTTTTTACTAATACAGATAAAGGCCTTGAAGATAGGATTTATAAAGAGATTCCTCTCTGTTTAATACAAAAAGATACTATTTGGACATAAAATAATGATTAAATTTTCGGATGAATTGTAAAGAGAATGTAAAGTAAATGTTTTGCTAATAGTCTTCCATTTTCTTAAGAATATCTTCATTTTTATCCTTCAACTTTATTAAGAATTATTTACTACAATGGAGAAGGAAAGGCTCATAACCTAAAACTTAGGATGACTTTTGTAGGAAATCAACCCTAGTTTTGATGATGAGTCAGAAGAATGTGGAAGGAGCGTTTATTTGAAAATGATTCAAGTCGAGAACTTACAACATACATTTTTAATTGGAAAGAAAGGTAAGGAAAAGCAGGTTCCAGTATTAAAAGGTGTCAATTTTGAGGTGAAAAAAGGAGAGATTGTCGCAATTGTTGGGAAAAGTGGCTCCGGGAAATCAACCTTATTACAAATATTAGCTGGATTTATGAAATCTGAACAAGGATCTATTATGGTAAACGGAAAGGAAACAGCTCATCTCTCCGAAGTAGAAAGTGCAGCTTTTCGCTTGCAACAGTTCGGATTTATCTTTCAAAACTTTCAACTAATGCCAGGCTTAACAGCGTTTGAAAACATTGAACTACCTTTGAAGTTGCAGGGTATCAAGAAAGCTGAGCGTATAGAAAAAGTGAAAAAATTAATGGACAAGGTTAGTTTAACGGAAGTGGCAGACCACTACCCAAATGAATTATCGGGTGGTCAGCAACAGCGTGTTAGTATTGCAAGAGCCTTAATTACAAATCCTCCTATTTTGTTGGCAGACGAGCCGACAGGAAGTCTTGACTCAGAAACTGAGCAAGATATATTGCTACTCATTCAAAGTTTAAACCGTGAGCTTGGTTTAACATTTATTATCATTACTCACGACGAGGAAGTAGCAACAATAGCTCATCGACGTTTCCGTATGTACGATGGGGAACTCGTGAAGGAGGAAGCATAACATGTTATTTAAAGATCAATTAGACTTTGTTACACAACATATAAAGAAAAATAAATTACGCGTATTTATGACAGTACTAGCGGCAACGATGGGCTGTGCATTTTTGATTGTCCTTGCATCAGTTGGATTTGGTCTCCAGGATTCCATACGTAATGAAATATTATCAAATGAAAAAGTTACGAAAATTCAAGTGTTTGGTAATGATAAATTTACAGAGGACCAAATACACGAAATAAAAGGTATAGAACATGTGGAAACGGTACTCGAGACGATTACTGTCAATGCATCCGCACATTCATTTTTTGAGGGTCGTGATACACAATCTAGTTTATCTGTCGCTAATATGCATGATTTTGAGCAAGTAAATGGCAAGCTTGCGGAAGGGAAGTATCCAACAAAGCCAAACGAAATCGTTGTAGGATATCATTTTGCTCAAACATTAGTCAATGATGCTGAGCGCAAAATTATTGAAGAAAAGAGTAAAAAAGCTGAAGCAGAAGGTACGTATTATAATGGTAGTGAGGAAGGTTATAAGGACTCATTAATTGGTAAAGAGATCGAATTATCATTAATGCCACCTATTGATGGGGCAGAAGAGACAGAGAAAATGAAGTATACGATTGTCGGTGTTAAGAAGAAGCCTTCTTATGATTGGATGATCGATAGCTCAGTTTATATGGATACAGAGCAAAAGCCAATGCTAGCTACAAATTTAGCTGCAACAGGTAAGGTTAAAGAGGATGACATGTTTTATTCGGAATTTAATATTTTTGCGGATAGCATGGAAAATGTAAAGTCGATATTAGACAAACTAAAAGACAAAGGCTATAGCGTTTATTCAGTTACTGAACAATTGGATAAAATGAATGTATTTTTCCTAGTTTTAAAGATTGGTTTAATATTTGTTGGAACAATTGCTGTCTTGATTGCATCGATTGGCATTTTCAACACAATGACAATGGCTGTTACAGAACGTACTCGTGAAATCGGTGTTTTAAAGGCGATTGGAGCAAGTCCAAAGCTTATTCAACGATTGTTCTTAATGGAAAGTACATTCATTGGTATTGTTGGCACTTTGATAGCTGTAGCTATTTCATATGTAATTAGCTTTGTAGCAAATGCTGCATTGCCTTTAATTCTAAAAGCAGCAACAGGGGAAGATGCTTTTGGTAGAAATGAAATTACATTCTCCCTTATTCCTTGGCAGCTTGTTCTTATCGCTTCAGCGATTAGTATTGGGGTAGCGATGATTTCAGGCTATCGTCCAGCACGTAAGGCCACAAAAATAGACGTTATTCAAGCATTACGACAAGAACTATAATTGAAAGGGCGGTCCAGAAGTTATTGGACCGCCCTGTTAATTTGAATTGCGCAACTCCATGAAATACTCGTGGAAGGATAGAGAATACCCACGCTACGACCAACCATAAATACAGCGATTCTTATAGGTAAGCTTGTAATTCATTCGCTAAAAACGGCTTGGCATTTAGCAACTTTAAAAAGGCATCATAGTTAGCGCGCTGTTCAGAGCTTGGCTTTTTACCTGTATGATAAGCTCGTATTAAAATGTTTTTTGGTGTATTTTCCATATCTATAAACTCTAGCAATTGTGCCTCATAGCCAACGAGTGATAAAATTTCCGCTCGAATTGCATCAGTTGCGAGCGCTGCAAAACGTTCGCGTACGAGACCGTGCTGAAGCATGATATCCATTGCTGGTGTGTTAAGCTGGCGATTTAGTTCATGCTGGCAACAAGGGACACTTAAAATAACGCTAGCTCCCCATTTCACAGCGCGAGCTAATGCCATATCAGTGGCAACATCACAAGCGTGTAGCGTCACCACCATATCCACTGCAGATTCATCGTTATAATCATTAATATCTCCAACTAGAAATTCGAGCTGCTCATAGCCTAAATCCTGTGCAATTTGTGAGCATTCCTCAATGACTTCCTTCTTTAAATCCAAACCAGTGACACGAATGTCTAAGCCTTTTTCGATTTTTAAATAATGGTATAAGGCGAATGTTAAATAGGATTTGCCTGAACCAAAATCTAAGATACGAACCTGACGATCCTTTGGCAAATATGTTAATGCATCATCAATAAATTCGATGAAACGGTTGATTTGTTTAAATTTATCGTATTTTTGTTTTTTTATTTTACCTTCTTCTGTTTGTACTCCGAGACGAATTAAAAATGGGTAGGGCTTATCTTCTGCTAGTAAATAGTTTTTCTTGCGATTATGTGTTAAATTGACTTGCTTTGGTGCTGAGGATTTATCGGACTTCCATAGTACTTTGTTCTTTTTTGAAAGCTGTACTTGTATTTTTTCATCAATAAAATCAACATGCGCTTGACGAAAATCGTTAAAAAATGTTTCTAGCTTCTCACTGAAATTTTCTAATAGAACATTTTCGTGTTTTAAAATGCGTTCAAATTGATATTCAACTTGTATATGGTAAGCATCCTTAAGTAATAAAGGTTTTAACTTTATACGCTTTACTTCGTTTGACTTCATACGTGGTTGACTGATGGTAGCAGTAACGAGTTGCTGTTGTAAAATACGCTCTATAAGCTGAGCTTTCATTTCTTCAAATGTCATATATTTCGCCTTCTTTATCGTGTTATTGATGGCACTAGTTTAACACAATTTATGAAGCGCAATGCTAGTATAAATTTCAGTATTCATTTTTTGAATATTTATAGGTTATTTTGTATATTTGTGGTATTTTAATTATAGAGAATTTTTTAACTTCTTTCGACAAGTGTATTGGTAGCGACAGGTACAGATGTCTCCCACCTCTATAGTGAGATGAATGTGGGGTTTAAGTTACTTTTTAGTGGGTGTCCAAATATCCACTGAAATAGATGAACTCAGTCTAAGAACGCCACAGCCTGTGGTAACGACTGAGTGACCAACATCGTGTTGGTCTGAAGCCTCCTGCGGATTCCGGACGCAACGAGGCATTTATTGTTTAAAAAGATTAAAGGGGAAATAGGGGGAAATTTATGTCTGAAAACATGTATCAATTACTTGCGATTATTATTTATATGATCGCCATGCTAGGAATCGGTTGGTATGCATTTGTTAAAACATCAAATTTAACGGATTACATGCTCGGCGGGCGTTCGCTTGGCCCTGCTGTTACTGCGCTAAGTGCAGGTGCAGCAGATATGTCTGGCTGGCTGTTAATGGGTTTACCGGGTGCGATCTATTTATCTGGATTAGTTGAGGCCTGGATTGCTATTGGTTTAACAATTGGTGCCTATTTGAATTGGTTACTTGTAGCACCGAGACTACGTGCATATACACAAGTTGCTAATGACTCAATTACTATTCCGAGTTTTTTAGATAATCGTTTACGTGACAACACAAAGATGATAAGAATTGCGTCAGGTATTATTATTTTAATCTTTTTTACATTTTATGTTTCTTCAGGAATGGTTGCAGGAGGCAAGTTTTTTGATAGTTCATTTGGCTATGAATACCATACTGGTTTATTGATTGTATCTGCTGTTGTTGTGGCATACACATTGTTTGGAGGATTTTTAGCGGTTAGTTATACAGACTTTTTACAGGGGCTAATTATGTTTGTAGCACTTATTTCTGTACCGTTATTTGGATTGTTTTTAACAGGTGGAATTGGAGACACAATAGCATCTATTAAAGCTGTTAATCCTGAACACCTGAACTTATTACCTGCAACTGCAACTGCTACGGCAATTATTTCATCAATTGCATGGGGACTAGGTTATTTTGGACAACCACATATTATCGTGCGCTTTATGGCAATAAGTTCAGTAAAAGAAACAAAGCAGGCACGTCGTATCGGTATTGGCTGGATGATGTTAAGTTTATTCGGTGCGATTGCAACAGCTTTAGTAGGTGTAGCTTATTATGAGCAAAATGCAGGTGAGTTAAAGGACGCTGAGACAGTATTTATTGTACTTGGCCAACTCCTATTCCATCCGTTTATTGCAGGTATAATGCTAGCTGCCATTTTAGCCGCGGTGATGAGTACAATTTCATCACAACTAATTGTTACTTCGTCAGCACTTGTAGAAGACATTTACAAAGCTATATTTAATAAAACAGCAGATGATAAGCATTATGTTTTTATTGGCCGTGTAGCTGTTTTAGTTGTAGCAATTATCGCAGCGATTTTAGCATGGAATCCAGATAGTTCTATTTTAGGCCTAGTAGGCTTTGCTTGGGCTGGCTTTGGTGCAGCATTCGGTCCAGTAATATTGCTGTCCCTATATTGGAGAAAATTAACGAATTACGGAGCTCTCAGTGGGATGATAGCAGGTGCTACAACCGCCTTCATTTGGGGGAAAATAAAGTTCTTATCTGATACATTATATGAGATTGTTCCAGGCTTCTTCGTATGCTTAATCGTTGCGGTTATTGTCAGCATCTTGACATATAAACCAAATAAAGATATTGAAGACGAGTTCAATCGCACTGAGGTATTGTTAAAAGAAGAACGTATGAAATAAATAAATGTAGTGCGCCTTTTTGTATAGAAGGCGCATTTTTTACGATATACATGTTATTAAAGATAAGATAACTACTAAACAACACGAATTTGGACATTATATGGTAAGATGAAGAAAATTTGTCGTAGTATCATCAAGGCATTGGTGGGAGGTTTGTGGATGGATAGAATTAAAGAAGTAGATATATTGGTGGAAAGAGCTATTTTAGTTGGCGTAAATTTACGGAATGAGAAGCATTTTGATTATTCAATGGAAGAGCTAAAAAATTTAGCTGAAGCTTTAAATGTTGAAGTTGTCGGCATTGTCACACAAAATTTAGAGCGCATTACGCCATCTCATTATGTTGGCACTGGGAAAATTGAAGAAATAAAAAATTTTTATGATGAAGCACAAGCAAATTTAGTGATTTTTAATGATGAATTATCACCTTCACAAATCCGTAACTTAGAACGTGATTTAGAGACGAAGGTTATTGATAGAACGATGTTGATTCTAGATATTTTTGGACGTCGTGCTAAAACAAGTGAAGCGCAGATGCAAGTCGAGTTAGCACAATTGCAATATATGCTACCACGTTTAGTCGGCTTGCATGCATCTCTCAGCCGTCAAGGTGGTGGCACAGGTGGTGGCTTTAAAAACCGTGGTGCTGGTGAGACAAAGCTCGAGCTAGACCGTCGGAAAATTGAGGATCAGATTTCGAAAATAAAAAAGGAGCTAGAGCATGTAAAGGAGCAACGAGAGACGCAGCGTAAACAACGACGTAAAAATGCCGTACCTGTCGTTTCCATTGTCGGCTATACGAATGCTGGTAAGTCAACTATTATGAATCAGCTACTTTCGAAAATAGGACAAGAAGAGCATAAACAAGTGTTTGAGAAGGACATGCTTTTTGCCACACTTGAAACATCCGTCCGTCAAATAGAATTAGCTGATAAAAAGACATTCCTATTAACAGATACAGTTGGTTTCGTTAGCAAATTACCGCATCATCTAGTGAAGGCATTCCGCTCAACATTGGAAGAGGCTCGTGATGCCGACTTATTACTCCATGTTGTAGATGTTTCCAATTCTGAGCACGGCTTTATGATGGAAGTAACAAATGAAACACTTAAGGCAGTTGGCGTTGAAGGGATCCCGACAATTTATGTGTATAATAAAGCGGATATAGCAAACGTTCCTTATCCTGTTATTAGTGGTGATAATGTTTGGATTTCTGCGAAGCAAGGGGTTGGATTAGAAGAATTATTGCAAATAATACGTCAGCATATTTTCTCTGATTATGTAACATGTAAAATGCTCATTCCGTATGAACAGGGGAATATCGTCTCTTATTTAAATGAACATGCTTCTGTCTATGAAACAGCATATGAAGAAAATGGTACGCTGCTAACGCTAGAGTTAAAAGAAGCCGATTATGCAAAATTCCAACAATATGTAATTAAATAATGAATAACATCATTGTTTTAAAAGCATGCTAAAAGCACTTCGTGTTTCTAGCATGCTTTTTTGTAATCGAAAAAGCGAATTTATATCTTTGTGAAAGAAATTATAGATAATACTAGCTTTTTTGTTTAAAAAGTAAAAAGTCTGACTATAAAATATTTTAGAATAATTTCGAGGTGGTTTATAAAATTGTGGATATTAAAGAATCAGAAAACTTAGGAATATCAATAGGTTTGGTACAATTCCATGAAAATCATTCTGAATTTAAAGAAAATGTCCAAAATTCCAACATTTTTTAAAACTCTTGAAAAAGTTTTTAAAACACTTTAGTATGATGA
Organism: Lysinibacillus xylanilyticus; assembly: GCF_001183605.1. Taxonomy (GTDB): domain Bacteria; phylum Bacillota; class Bacilli; order Bacillales_A; family Planococcaceae; genus Lysinibacillus; species Lysinibacillus xylanilyticus. The sequence continues at coordinate 406,587 of NZ_LFXJ01000002.1, forward strand.
AATAAAGTTTTTATCCTTACTTTTGGGTAATAATATTATTATTGAATAATGAAATCGGGAGAGGATATTTTTATGTCTACTAAAGATGAAATTGTAAAATCCGTCCCTCAAAATGGCTTTGTCGGACACCCTAAAGGGCTCTTTACATTATTTTTCACTGAATTTTGGGAACGATTCTCATACTACGGTATGCGAGCAATTCTGATTTTCTTTATGTATTATGAATTGCATGAAGGCGGTTTAGGCCTAGATCGTGGAACAGCAAACTCAATTATGGCTATCTACGGATCAATGGTTTACATGTCAGGGATTATCGGTGGTTGGATTGCTGACCGAATACTAGGCACACGTAGAACCATTTTTTATGGCGGCGTGTTCATTATGTTTGGGCATTTCCTGCTAGCGTTACCTGGTGGCGTAAGCATGTTATTTGTTTCAATGTTCTTTATTGTTATTGGGACAGGCTTATTAAAACCGAACATTTCAAGCATTGTCGGAGATATGTATGCTGAAACAGATAGTCGCCGTGATGCAGGTTTTTCAATTTTCTATATGGGTATTAATATGGGATCATTCCTTGCACCTTTAATTGTCGGAACAATTGGACAAAAGTACAATTTCCACTTAGGCTTTGGTGTAGCAGGGATCGGAATGTTAGTTGGTTTAATTATATATAAATTAACAGAGAAAAAATATTTAGGGATAGCAGGGTTACAGGTAAACAACCCATTATTGCCAGAAGAACGTAAAAAAGTCTTTACACGATTTGGGATTATAGCTTTACTTATTATTATTGTTGGGGCAATTGGTATTAAAACTGGCGTACTAACAATGAATGTTTTTAGTTTAATTATTACGACACTGGGTATATTAATTCCAACGGTGTTCTTTATTTATATGTACCGCAGTGAGAAAACAACGAAGGATGAGAAGTCTCGCATACTCGCTTATATTCCTTTGTTTATATCGGCTGTAATGTTTTGGGCAATCCAAGAACAAGGGGCAACTATTTTAGCAACGTTTGCAGATAGTCGTACACAATTGGATATTGGCGGTTTCCATATTCAATCTTCTTGGTTCCAATCGTTAAACCCTTTATTCGTCGTTACGATGGCTCCATTATTTGCCATGTTATGGATGAAGTGGGGAGATAAGCAACCATCTACACCGCGTAAATTTGCTTATGCATTATTCTTTGCAGGATTGTCATTCATAGTGATGATGCTTCCAGCGTATTTATCTGGTGGTACAGATTTAGTAAGTCCATGGTGGTTAGTATTATCATTCTTTTTAGTTGTAGTTGGGGAGTTATTATTATCGCCAGTAGGTTTATCGGCTACTACAAAATTGGCTCCAAAGGCTTTTGCTGCACAGACGATGTCGCTTTGGTTTTTAACAAGCGCAGCAGCGCAAGCAATCAACGCACAACTTGTAAAAGTTTATGAAGTGGTAAGTGAATTCACATACTTCGGTTTCTTAGGCTCATTATCAATTATTTTAGGAATAATAATATTAGTACTTTCGCCAATTATTTCAAAGGCGATGCGAGGTATTAACTAATAATAGGATGTAAGTGCAGTTATTCAAATAACTGTACTTGCATCTTTTTTGTTTTAAGATGCATTTAATATTAGTGTTCGAATTAATCGAAGAGATTGGTAATCATTTGTCGGAACGTTCATGAAAGCTTCACGTTGTGCCCTTAGAAACAAAAATAAGGGAAGAACGTCATAAAGCATCCGAATAATAATGAAGAACCATTTTTGTGATGCTAAGGTACTTTAAGTATTATTTTTGCCTTATCATCAAAAGTTGGGGCTGATGTTTGTTAAAACGTATACTATGTAAAGAAGTTGATTGGAGTGGAGGCTGGGTGACTCCTTGGGGATTAGCAATAGAGGAACGAAGGCTAAAACCATCACGTCCTGTGATAACGCCTTCGTAACCAATATCGTGCGTGTTGTCGCTTCGCTTTCGCATACTCTTTCGCGCAAAAAACATTTGTTGGCCAAAGCGGCTCATCAGATGCTCTGCAGAAAAGCGCTCGGCCGGGACGGAAATTAACCACACATTATGCGATGAACCATTTATCTACCTGAAAGCATTTAGTCTTATCATGTAGTTAATTTGCAGATTGAGGGAATATGTTTTTGTTTAGAAAAGATTTTATTTTCGTTATAATATTCTTAATAGTATGATTTTTGAGAGGTTGGTTGCTATGAAGGAAGCTTTAAGTCGTTTGAGGCCAAGATTAATGGAGATTTTCACGTATTTGCACGCGCATCCGGAAATAAGCTGGCATGAGGTAGAAACAACGAATTATATTGTTGATTTACTAACACGTGAAGGTTTTTCACCAATACGCTTTAAAAACAGTACAGGGCTTTATGTTGATGTAGGAAATGGTAATCCTAAAGTCGGTTTGCGTACGGACATTGATGCGTTATGGCAAGAAGTAGATGGTGAATTTCGTGCGAATCACTCCTGTGGCCATGATGGACATATGACGATGGCAATCGGTGCTCTATTACTTTTGAAAGAGCTGGCTCCATCATTTAACGGTACAATTCGGGTGATTTTTCAACCAGCTGAAGAAAAAGGAACAGGTGCTTTATCAGTTTTAAAAGAAGGAATCATTGATGATCTAGACTTTTTATTTGGTGTCCATGTAAGACCTGTCCATGAGCTTGAAGACGGTACATATTGTGCCGCGTTGTATCATGGAGCCTCTCGATTACTTGAGGGAGAAATCATCGGAGAAGATGCCCATGCTGCAAGACCACATCTCGGCGTGAACGCTATTGAAGTAGGAGCAACTATTATCGAAGATTTAAGAACGCTTCATACAGACCCAATGGTTCCTGTATCAATTAAGATGACCAAATTCCAAGCTGGAGGAGAATCCGGCAATATTATTCCTGGAAGGGCATCGTTCACCATTGATATACGAGCGCAACAAAATGATGTGATGGGTGCACTTGCGCAGGGAGTAAAAAGGGTTATTGATTCTTCCAAGATCTTGCATAAAGTGCAGATTGAATTACGTACAGTAGCAAATGTAGTAGCTGCTGAGGTAGACTCAACTGCTCAATATATTATGGAGCAGGCAATCGTGCAAGCAACCGGGTTGTCAAATTTAAGAAAGCCAGTTTATACACCTGGAGGAGAAGATTTTCATCACTACGCTGTTCAACGCCCGCATTTAAAATCTACGATGTTAGGTTTAGGCTGTGGGGTAACACCAGGACTACATCATCCAAAGATGAAATTTAAGCAGGCGAGGCTTGTAACGGGGGTTGAAATCCTTACAAGAGCGGTATTGTTAGCATTAGAGTCGGGGAAATCAGAGGAGGGATCAGCATAATGTTAGAGAGAGTACGTATTCAAAAAATAATGGCACCTACAGAGATTGCAGAAGTACAAAGTTTGAACGAAAGTATTTGGGGGAGTCAGGCTATTCCCTCACATCAGTTGTTAGCAGCTGTACAAAATGGTGGATTAATCCTTGGAGCGTATTTAGACGAAAAGCTGATTGGCTTTAACTACTGCTTTGTTGACTATCGACATGGAAAAATGTATTTACACTCACACATGATTGGTGTGGAGAAAACATATCGTGAACAAGGTGTAGGTGAATTATTAAAGCATGCCCAACAGGAATATGCAAAAGAACATGGGTTTCAGCTTGTGATTTGGCTATTCGATCCGCTAGAAGCATATATGGCTAATTTATCATTTTTGAAGCTCAATGCATTTAGTTTTCAGTACGAAAATGATTATTATGGTCCGCTCAAGGATGATTTTAACGAGGGGCTACCTTCAGATCGAATTGTTGTTGAATGGTGGATTGAACGCGATCGAGTGGAGGATTCCCTAGATGAACTGGAAGAAGAAGCTGAAGAAATTGTACCGTGGTCTTTAACGGTAGATGGCTTACCAGTGCTCGATATTGAAGGTGAATTTCAGCAAGAGCAATTATATTATAAGGACGCCTATTTATTGCCCATTCCTCAATTTTTACAAAAGATGAAAGTGGAGAGTCCTCGGCTTGCGGAGGACTGGCGTTATAAAGTACGTACTATTTTAACAACATTGTTTGAACAAAATTATGCAATTGTTCGAGTAAAAAAGAATAAGGAATATGTTCATAGCTATCTATTAGTCAGACGCTCCTTATTAGCTTTATAATAAGGATAAGGAGTGAAATCTTGTGAAACTAGAACAGATTACAGTGAGACATATAAAAATGCCTATGAAAGCACCGTTTACAACGAGTTTTGGCACAATTGATGAAAAAGAACTTTTACTTATAGAAGCGATAGATCAATCAGGAACTGTAGGATGGGGAGAAGCTGTAGCCTTTGTAGCGCCTTGGTATACAGAGGAGACAGTAAAAACAACATGGCATATGCTTGAAGACTTCTTAATCCCCATCTTGTTACATAAAGAGATTGGGCATCCAGATGAAGTCAGTGCTTTGTTCTCCTCTATTCGTCGTAATTGTATGGCGAAATCCTCTATTGAAGGGGCTATATGGGATATTTATGCGCAACAAACGAAACAATCACTTGCTCAAGCGTTAGGCGGAGATAAGGAGCAAATAGAGGTGGGTGTTAGTGTAGGTATTCAATCTTCTACAGATGCATTAATTGATTTATTAAAAGGCCATGTAAATAAAGGATATAAACGAGTAAAAGTGAAAATTAAGCCAGGCCATGATGTAGAAGTTATTCGTGCTATTCGAGCTGAAATGCCAGATTTGCCATTGATGGTAGATGCTAATTCGGCTTACTCATTGAGCGATATGAATGTATTACAGCAACTTGATGCATTTAATTTATTAATGATTGAACAGCCATTAGCTGTTGATGATATTGTCGATCATGCTAAGCTACAACGAAAGTTAAAGACACCTATTTGCTTAGATGAAAGCATCACCTCCTATGAAGATGCTCGAAAAGCGATAGAGCTTGGTAGTTGTGGTGTTATCAATATAAAAATAGGACGCGTAGGCGGATTAACAGAAGCAAGAAGAATTCATGATTTATGTAAGGAAAATAATATTCCCGTTTGGTGTGGCGGTATGTTAGAGGCAGGAATCGGACGAGCGCATAATATTGCATTAACGTCGCTCTCGAATTTTGTATTACCTGGGGATACTGCAGGCTCTAGTCATTATTGGTATGAGGATATCATTACACCTGAAGTCATTGTAGAGGATGGTTATATTCATGTGCCACAAACGGCCGGAATTGGATATACACCTAATATGAAAGTAATTGATAAGCTAACAATCAGTAAGAAGGTCTATCAATAATAGGTTCATCACCAAATGTTGTGGATGACTTTTGGTGATGGTCCTAATAATAGGATAAACAGGGAGAGAACTGATTGAAAAAAAGTTTGCAAATCGGTGGTGCCTATGTAGGAATTATCGTCGGTGCGGGATTTGCATCAGGACAGGAAATCGTACTATATTTTACGAGCTATGGCTTTCATGGAATTTATGGTGCACTTATTGCTACAGTTGGATTTGCCTTAGTAGGAATGTGCATTGCTCAAATTAGCTCGAGGTTGCGTACGACATCGCACAAGGATTTAATTTATCAAATTTCAGGTAATGCTGTAGGTTTGGTGATGGATTATTTACTTTCGCTCTTCTTATTCGGTGTAGCAGTAATCATGTTTGCAGGAGCAGGTGCTACGCTTCATCAAATGTTTGGACTGCCAGTTTGGCTGGGGAGCATCTGTATGATTGTACTTACTATCGCGACAGTTATGATGGATGTGAAGAGTATCATAAACGTTATTGCTATTGCTACACCCTATCTGCTAGCGATTGTCTCGATAATAGCGGTCTATTCATTAGCTACGATGGATTTAACCTTTGTCGAACAAGCTGTTATTGCACAACAAGCACAGGTAAGTTCTAAAAGCTGGTGGGTTACTGCTTTACTGTATTTGTCTTTTAATATAGGTGTATGTTTTTCGCTTTTAACTGTTATGTGTGGATCTATTCGCAATGAAAAAGTGGCGGGGATGGGAGGTATTATTGGTGGGATTTTGCTTGGAGCTTTAATTCTACTTATTAACCTGTCTCTTCTAGCAAAAATGAATGTAATCGTTGGTATAGATATACCGATGCTAGCTTTGGCAAATGAAATTCATCCTCTAATTGGTCTATTGATGTCCTTTTCCTTATTAGGGATGATTTATAATACAGCAGTGGGGATGTTCTATTCATTTATGGTGAGATTTTTAAAACCGAATAAGGCAAGTTTTAAGGTAACTGCCGTTTTTATCGGTGGTTTGGGCTTTTTAGCAAGTCTTGCTGGCTTTACGACGCTTGTAGCCAAGCTATATGCAGTGATGGGATACGTCGGTTTTATATTAATAGTTTTAATTGTTTTTGCATGGCTCAAGGGCGTTCGACGAATAGCTTAACTTCTTTCAGCAATTATTATCTGTAGAGAAAGCAAGGCGACAGGTACAGATGTTTTTTGTACCGAAAGCGAAGCACAAAGCCGATTCCGGACGCAATTATATCGAGGCATAATTGACTTAATAGGGTGATTGAGAAAAAATTAGTATTTTATTCTCAATTACCTTTTTATTTTTGTGAAAATGTAGAGAATTTTAACTTCGGAAATAATGCAAAATGCAAATATTCCGTTGAGAATGCTCATTTTTTAATAATTATCAGATAAAACGAGAATAATTCTCAATTGAAGGTTGACTGAGAATGGAAACGCGCTTATAATGAGAATCGTGAGTGATGATAATCATTTTCAATGAATATTACGAGCAAAAATGAATCTACCGGGGATTACAATGAAAAAAAGATATCTTTTAACAGCAACTGTTGTGCTGTCTATAGTTTCACTATTTATCGGAGTAGTTGATATAAAACCGAGTGATCTATTAGACTTCGAATCAGAAGAGACTAGACTATTTATTATTAGTCGTATACCGAGACTTGTAGCAATTTTGTTAGCAGGTGCAGGTATGAGTATTGCTGGTTTAATTATGCAAAGCTTAAGTAGGAATAAGTTCGTGTCACCAACGACAGCAGGTACATTAGATGCTACAAAGTTGGGGGTACTAATTTCGATGATGTTCTTCACAAATGTCACGTACTTTCAAAAAATTTCCTTCGCTTTCATATTTGCTTTAGCCGGCACATTATTGTTTATGCAAATATTAAATCGAATAAAGTTTAAAGATGCGATCTTTATACCGCTTATTGGCTTAATGTTTGGGAATATCCTTTCATCAATTACAACGTTCTTTGCGTATAAGGCGGATATTATCCAAAACATTTCTGCATGGTTACAGGGAGATTTCTCATTAATGATGAAAGGTCGTTATGAGCTTTTATACATAAGTGTACCCGTGCTGATTTTAGCTTACATTTATGCGAACCGTTTCACAGTGGCAGGAATGGGTGAGGATTTTGCAAAAAATCTGGGTCTTTCCTATAAATTCGTTGTGAATTTAGGTTTAGTGTTAGTAGCACTTATTTCGACGACGGTGGTGCTAACAGTTGGTGTGATACCGTTTCTTGGTTTAATCATTCCAAATATAGTTTCGCTGTTCAAAGGGGATAACCTTGCTAAGACATTGCCTCATACAGCATTGCTAGGTATGTCGTTCTTATTATTCTGCGACATTATAGGGCGTGTACTTATTTTCCCTTATGAAATTCCGATTAGTATGACCGTCGGGGTCATCGGAAGTGCGATCTTCCTAATTATGTTGTTTAGGGGGAAAGCATATGCGTAATCGTACTAAAATGTTGATTTTACTAGGCTTGGCTGTAGCATCTATTTTACTGTATATATTTTATGAACTTAATGGTAACTATCATTATGCGTTCCCACGCCGTCTCATTAAAGTGCTTGCTATGTCGTTAACGGGGATTGCGATTGCTTATTCAACTGTAGTTTTCCAAACGATTACACATAACCGTATTTTAACGCCAAGTGTGATGGGACTTGATGCATTATATATGATGGTTCAAACGTTCATCTTTTACTTCTTTGGCTCTATGTCGATATTAGTTATTAATGCTAAATACAATTTCTTACTCGCTGTTTTAGCTATGGTTGTCTTTGCCGTGATTTTTTATCGCGTATTGTTCAAGGAAGGAAAACGTCCGATTTATTTCTTGCTGCTTGTCGGTATGATTGTCGGAACCTTTTTAGGAAGCGTAACGACGTTCTTCCAAGTGTTAATAGACCCGAATGAGTTTTTAAACTTACAAAGTAAAATGTTTGCAAGTTTCAACAATGTCAATTCGGATTTAGTATGGCTTGCAGCTGTTGTCATAATCATTGCCTTTATTTATGGCTGGCGTCATATGAACCAATTAGACGTAATGTCTCTTGGACGTGATACAGCAATTAACTTAGGGGTGCCATATGACAAGCTTGTACAACGTATGCTCATTTTATCATCAATATTAATTGCTGTTTCTACAGCTCTTGTTGGTCCTATTACGTTCTTTGGCCTAATCGTATCAAATTTATCGTATCAATTTTTCAAGACGTACAAGCACGCTGTGTTAATCGCAGGTTCGTGTGTAATGAGTGTTGTCGCTTTAGTCGGTGGACAGTGGATGGTCGAACATATTTTTAAATTCGATACAACACTAAGCGTTATTATAAACTTTGTAGGTGGCGTATACTTCATCTACTTATTATTGAAGGAAAGTAGGTCAGCAGGATGATCCAAGTAAAAGAACTCTCCAAGTATTTTGGGAAAAAACCGGTCATTCAAGATGTCAGTGTCGACGTTGCGCCAGGGAGAATAACGTCTTTTATTGGACCGAATGGTGCAGGTAAATCAACATTGCTTTCAATGGTAAGCCGTTTACTTAATGCAGACACTGGAGAAGTATTACTCGATAAATCAGATGTACGTCGTTGGAAATCGGACGATTTTGCGAAGCGTGTTTCAATTTTAAAACAGTCAAATTATATGAATGTGCGCCTAACAATTCGTGAGCTTGTTTCATTTGGGCGTTTCCCTTATTCGAAAGGAAATTTGAAGCCTGAGGATGAGCTAAAGATAGATGAAGCAATTCAATATATGAATTTAGAAGATATTCAGCACAATTATTTGGATGAATTATCTGGTGGTCAACGTCAACGTGCATTTATTGCAATGGTTATTGCGCAGGATACAGATTATATTTTGCTTGATGAGCCGCTTAACAATTTAGACATGAAGCACTCTGTGCAAATCATGAAAATTTTACGTAAGCTCGTTGATGAGCTTGGAAAAACAGTTGTCATCGTATTACACGATATTAACTTTGCTTCTGTATACTCAGATCATATTGTCGCTTTAAAAAATGGACGTGTTGTCAAAGATGGTCCAACAAATGACATCATCAATTCTGATGCACTTAAGGAAATCTATGATATGGATATCCCAGTTCAAGAACAGGATGGTTGTCGCATTTGTGTGTATTTTAACTCTTAGAAATAGTAAAGATGGAATTACCATCTTTCAACTATAAAATAATTTTAAAGGAGCAATTTTACAATGAAAAATTGGAAATTACTTACTGTATTAATGGCAATGATGCTATTAGTATTAGCTGCTTGCGGTTCTAAGGACGAAGCAAAAAAAGAAGATAAAGGTTCTTCAGATAACAAGCCTGCTGAAGAGCAAAAAGGAGAAGCTACATCTTACCCACTTACAATTCCAGGTAGCACAAATGGTGAGGATACTTTTAAAGAAGTAACTCTTGATAAAATGCCAGAAAAAGTTGTTGTATTTGATTATGGTTTCCTTGATACTTTAGATGTTTTAGGTGTTAAAGTTGCAGGTGTTTCACAAAAATCACTTCCAAAATACTTAAGCAAATATTCTGGTAAAGATTATGTAAATGTTGGTGCTTTAAAAGAGCCTGATTTTGAAGCGATCTCTTCAATGAATCCAGACGTTATTTTCATCTCTGGTCGTCAAGCAGCTGCTTACGATGAATTATCTAAAATTGCACCGACAGTATTTGTTGGAACAGACTATACTAATTTCTTAGAATCATTCAAAACAAACACAGAATTAGCTGGTAAGATTTTTGGTAAAGAAAAAGAAGTTGCTGATGCAATTACTGCATATGAAGCAAAAGTAGAAGAAATTAAAGCAAAAACTGCTAAATCGGAAGATAAAGCTTTAATCGTATTAGGTGGCGAAGGTGCGCTATCTGCTTATGGTAAAGGTTCACGTTTTGGTGTAATTCATGATATTTACGGTGTGAAAGCTGCTGATGAAAATATTAAAGCAGAAACACATGGTGATAGTGTAAGTTTTGAATATGTACGTGACACAAACCCAGATATTTTATTCGTAGTTGATAGCGATGCAGTTAGAAATCCAAACGGTGAATCTGGTACAAAAGCTGCAATTGAAAACGAAATTGTTGGAGCAACAAATGCTGTGAAAAATGGAAAAGTATTCTACTTAAATCCAGAAACTTGGTATCTTGCTAATGGCGGTTTAACTTCTGAAACTTCAAAAATTGAAGATGTTCTAAAGGCGTTTAACTAATATGTTTGTACAAATTAAACGTATTGTCGTTATGGAAGGGAATTCGGATAAAGTTGTTGAGCGTTTTGGTGCCAAAAAAGATGGCCCATCATTGCTTGAACAACAGCCAGGCTTTATTGATAAGCAAGTACTTGTAAAAAAAGTACGACGTGGTGATGAAGAAGTGCTAATTGTGGTTCGATGGGAATCAGAAGAGGCATGGAAAAATTGGGAGAAGAGTCCTGAGCATATTGCTGGTCACAAAGCAAGTGCTGGTAAACCGAAGCCTGATCATATCATCGAAAGCGGCCAAGAAGTTTATTATGTAAAAGGTTAATAATTAGAGGTGTCTCAAAGTTCATTTGAGGCACCTTTTTCTTATGAATAGGACATGAAGCTTCGCACTATTCGATAGAAATGCAATGATAGATAGTCAAAGTGAAGGATAGAGGAGCGAAGGTGGCGAATAGAAGTCAATGCGACGGAAAGAACCCCCAAAGCGACCTCAAAGAACTATTAAAAGGGCATAGAGAACGATATTAACGAAGAAAGGTGAGGCACATATCTATACCTGTGCCATACACGGTCTAGTATTAATGTTTAATGGACGTTCTATTCCATGCATTAAATGCTGTAGTAATATTAAAAGAAATACCATTGTCACTTATGGCAATCCCGGTGAAAGCAGCAGTGAATTGTTGTGGTGTCCAACTTGCTTTCCCTAAAGGGGACATTTCCTTTTTCAATTCTGAATTAAGGAGATAAATAGGTAAGCCGACTGTTTCTCCAATTTTAACGGGATTTCCAATTGGCGAAGCGCTAGAGCAATTGCCTCTTGCATTTATAATACTAAAGTTTGGTGACGTATAGAGTATAGGTGTATGTATGTTTAATTCTGAGGTAAATGGACTTATTAAAGGCAACATAGACAGGCTTTCTTCAGATACCCTTATAATTCCATACTGTTCCATAAAACCGTCCAGCCTTTGCTGAAAAGTATCTTCAAATCCGGGAATATTGCAAATAAAATTTGAAAATGTAGATTTGCTTTTATACTCTGCTAATGTTTCTTTAAAAGCCTGTTGCTCAGTATCAATAATTATTTGCTCAATATATTGTTGTTCCTTCGAAGGCCTTTTAATAGTGATTTCTTCTTCAGAGACAAAAATTGCACAGGAAAAATTAGCTGTAAGTATTAAAACGTTTTCATTTAATTCATTTTTCATTTCAATCACTCCCAATGTTTCGAGAATTTCCTTGTTAATAGATTAAACGAAAATGGTACATCACGATAAGCGTTGGGGATTTCCGTTCTATATATAGCTCTAATCCCGAAAAGCCGTCCAGTCTTCTCTCTAATCAATTTAAATACATAGCATACGGTCTCGTATGTATGAACTTTATAACTTAAAGATTAGTGTACGAACAGGATACAAATTTATCTTAGCTTAGTTTAAGCGTATCATCAGTGAGGACGCCATTTCAATGCTGAGTTTACGCCAAAAAAATGGCGGTCAATAATATAACACCGCCACTTATTTTACTATCCCTAAATAAAGAAGTGGCGTGCTTTCCGCAAATACCGCCATTTTTTGGCGGTATATTACACTAATGTGAAATATTCCCTTATGATTTCGGCGCCTAGTGTTATTTCCCATTAATCTGTATACTATTTAATAACATACTCGAGGGGGAGAGGACTATTGCAGGAGCTTGACGAACAAATTAATGAGGCATTGGCTATTCTAATTGAAAACGACGCATTGATAGGTCACGAACTACGGTCGATGCTGAAAAATTTTAAGGAAGAAAAAATGGCAGTTGGCTATTCATTTGGTAAGCTATGTTATTTGCATTATGAGGCATTTACAGATTGTTTGAACGAAGACATCTATAAAGTTGCCGCAGCTATCGAACTTTTAATTTTATCATTTGATATCATCGATGACTTGCAGGACAAGGATTCAGACTACAGTTGGACTAAAACACCTGATCTATCATTAAATGTTGCTTTAGCTATGCTAGTTATGGCTTCTAGAACTATACGTGAGACTTCCTTTGAAGACAAAAATACTGCAATTCAAATACTAGAGGATTATGCATTACGAAGCATAAACGGTCAGCAATTGGATTTACTCAATACGTGTAGGGATGAGCAATCATATATACAAATGATTGAACAAAAGTCGGGTTCTTTATCAGCAATGGCTTGCTTAATTGGTGAAGTGCTTGCAACAGGAGGGACATCTTCTGAGGTTGAAGAGTATGGGAAATACATAGGTATTATCCAACAGATTAAAAACGATATTCAAGGTTTAAAAACTTGGGGACCTAAAAATGATTTACTAAATAAAAGATACTCACTACCTATTATTTATCTGTTATCACAGGAAAATGATGTTTCAAAATCTGTTATAAACTATTATAATGACGATATGGATGCATTTTTAGATAATAATGCTACGGAAAACGAGTTGACAAATGGTGGTGCGATACGATATGCAATTACTATGAAAAATGTTTACAAGTTTAAAGCGTTAAATATTCTTGAAAATGTGACTATAAATGAATTAGGTAAAGACTACTTAAAAAGGTTAATGAAATGAGTGTATATATGATGAATGTAATTCAATATCTAGAAAAAAACCCAGACCTAGTTGCTCTATTAAAAACACAAAAAGCATCATTGATTGGAATTTCGTCTTTAGAACAAAAAGCAATTTTAGATGCGTTTAATAGTGAAATAGAGTTGAAAAGTGTAGCTTGGCAGTAAAAATGTTGAGTAAAAAGTTGTTTTGGCCCGTTATAATGTTCTATTTAGTGATTGGGATTTATCTGAATTATATGAATTATAGTGGGCCTTTATTAGAAATTGGGGTAGAAAAAGAGAATGGCAAATGGGGAGTAACGCAACCTTATTTTAAAGACTGGACAGGATGGAAGAGCATTTCATCATCTGATGTTATTTTAAGCGTAGATGATGTGCCAATGGATCATCTAAATCAGGTGAAATATAAATCTAAAATAGTAGATGCTAATAAAATAACCATAATGAAGCCTAATGGTGAAATAAAAGATATACATATCAAACAATTGGATGTTCCGAATCAATTTTACTCTATATTACTATTTCCGGCTTGTTATTATTTATTAACTCTATTTATTACTATCTATCTACATTTTAATCAAAAGAATACAAAGCTAACTAACTTACTTATTCTTTTTATGTTAACTGTTGCGTTAGCTTATGTAAGCAGTGGAGTAGCTACTAGATTAAATGGAATTGGGATAATAGTAAATCGCAGTAGTATGGTATTGTGTTTAGTTATATTATTACATTTTTTAAGAGATTATTATTCATTTGTAAAAATAAATTGGGTGTTTACAAACAATATTAAATTCTTTTATATATTTCCAGTGATCTCTTTTTTACTGGCCTGTATTAGTATTTTCTATCCTGCTTCGTATAATTTTTTGGCTCAAGTAGTATTAGTCCTTTTTTTCATTCTCCTTATTACTATACTTAGTATTTTATTGCTAAGTTATTTCAAATATAAATCACCTCAGTTGAAAATATTGTTAATTAGTATAATGATACCGTTTCTGCCATTTCTTTTTTTATTTTCACTCCCTAACATTTTTTTTGATAAGTATATTCTTTCAGGTGAAGCTAGTTCTTTATTTTTATTGCTTATACCTTTTAGCTTTATCTTTACACAGTTAGCAGAACGATTATTTGATATCGAATATCATATTACTAGATTACGTTATTATGTAATCTTTTCATCTTTTTTTACTTTGTGGTTTATAGTTGGATTGTATTGGATTGCAGGAGAATATTTAACGAAAACTATTATGTCAGGTGTTTCAATCTTTACTTTTATATCGTTAGTTGTTCTTTTTTACATAAAAGAGAAAGTCGATTATCGAAAACGAAAAATCTTATTTTCGACTAAAGGGGATTATATACATCAGTTATATACAGCTGTAGATAAGATTGGTAAAACAATAAAAATAGATAATCTTCTAGAGAGATTTGTTCAAGAAGTTTCTCTACATCTTGAGCTCGAGCACGTATTTGTCTTAACTTATGACCATAACAAAAAGCAATTTACATCAACGGTTGAGGAAGGTCTTCCGATTAATCCAATGTTAATGGAAGATTTAAAATTAGGGGAAATTAAAAAATTTGATCAAGTCTATCTTGCCTTCCTCCATCAAGATGCTCATTATAAAAGAGCATTAGTATTGCATCATAATAATTCGATTCATTTGAAAGATGAAGAGCTTCTGTGGCTTGAATTGCTCTTATTATATGTAAATAATTTTATTGAAAATACAAAGATGGTAGAGGAACTGTTAGAGGAATTAAAGTATATGAGGCAAGCGGATGAAAGTCAATTACCTTGGTTAAGCAAATTATTATGGCTAAGGTTTGAAGAGGAAAAATATCAATTAGCTCAAGAATTACATGATACAAATTTGCAAGAGCAGCTCCATATTGCCCGAGAGGTTGATGTCCTAGTCCATACAAGGGATACGGCAAATATCCAGCCAAAACTTACGAAAATTCATCAGCAGATGGTTACATCTTTACATGATTTAAGAGCTTATTGCGAAAATTTGAAGCCCCCATTATTAGATACATTAGGGTTGAATGCTGCATTAGAAAAGCTTATTCGCAAAGTAATAGAAAGATCTAATTTTGTGTTGATTTATACGATAGATCGCCTTTATTTAGAGGATGAGCGTATGAATTTAATGATTTATCGACTATTTCAAGAATTACTCAACAACGCTTTAAAACATTCCTATGCAACAACAGTTGAAATTCATCTGCGGGAAATGGACGATGGTTTCGAAATTATCTACAAGGATGATGGTGTAGGTTGTAATATTGGAGATATTATTGTTGCAGAATCGATGGGAATTCAAGGTATGCAAGAGCGTGTAAAGGCCTTTAACGGGCAGTTTCACATTAATTCACAGGTTAATGAAGGAATGTTTATTAGAATTACAGTAAAAGAAGGAAGTGATACACTTGATTACGATGCTCATAGTGGATGATCACCCTATTGTGTTAGAGGGGACGAAAAATTTATTTCAAGAAAACGAAGATATTATAGTGGATACAGAAAGTGATGCAACTCATGTCATCCAGAGAATTAAAAACAAGCCATATGATATCTATTTAATTGATATAAATATGCCGTTAGAAAATGGCATTAATTTAGGACGTAACATTAAAGCTATCCAGTCAAATGCTTCAATTATCCTTTATACTGGTGATGATATTACTGATTATTATCCACTTATTTTAGAACGGAAAATAGAAGGTATTTTAGCTAAAACAGCATCTAAGGAGCAAATTTTACGAACTGTTCGAGCCATTGCAAATGGTGAAATTGTTTTACCTCAAAATTTCTTAGATTTTCTTGATAATAAATTTAAATTGCAGGATGCAAAACTTGATATTCACTTAAATGAAAAAGAAAAGAAAATTTTAAGACTGATTGCGGAAGGACATACGAATAAAGCAATTGCTATAGAGCTAAATATTCCTCAGCGAACAACCGAAAGATATTTAACGCAGCTGTTTTCTTTGTTAAATGTAGATTCACGGACAGAGGCTGTAAATCTTGCAGAAAGAATGAATTTACTATAGATTGTCTGTATGCTATACTAACTTCTAATGGGATATTTTTCAATAAAAAGGGAGACTTTAGGTGATTATATAATACCATATTTTTACTTGGTTAATTATACCTAAAATTCAATTCTAAATACCTATATTTTTTTATGACACCGCCAAATTATGGCGGTGTTTTTTGGTACGTCCGCCAAATCACGCCAAAAATTGGGGTGAGGACCGCCAAAAAATTGGCGTAAACCCAACATTGAAATATCGGTGTAAGTACTGGTACGCTTAAGATAATCGTGGTTAAGTAGATTTTGCTATAGTAAGTAATACTATATAAGATTTCATTTAAAATAAGAGCCTGGCTATCTATGAAGAAAGTAGAGATTGTAGATTTTTTTAAAGTTACTAGCTAGTCAACGTACTTCACCATAAAACTTTATATAAAGGTAGGCGTGTATTTTGAAAGTAGAACTTGAAAATTTATTTTCTATAGATGAATCTAGTCAAGATCAAGTTATTAATGTTTATAATCGCTATGGTATTTATATCGGTGCACCTAAAATAAGAAAAAGAAGTTTAAAGGCATCTTTTAATCCTATTTTTACATTAAATGAAGACGTAACATACGAGCATGTAGCAGCACTATATAAATCATTGGAACACGAATTAGGAATTGATTCAATCGGAGAACGTTTCTACTTTGACTTTTCGGATAGCGAGTATGAGCAAGCACCATTGTTCACACTAAACTCAACAGGTAACTCACCTGATATGTTTATAGATGATAGAGGAACTTTATTTTCTATAAACACGCATTGCCAGCATTGCGGACTAATGGAAAAAGAGCAGCTTTCTCCATTAGTGATTGATACTACAGAAATGAAAGACCGTCATCTAGTTCATGTGAGCGGATATTGGGTTGCTTCACAGGAATTAGCGACATTAATGAAGCAAGAGGATATTAAAGGCTATGAATTGTTAGAGGTTATTCATCAAGGACCGAAAGAAGGGAAGCAAAAGGCTTTTCAAATTATACCGACACAAGTATTACCAGAGGCTAGCGCTGAAAGAGTTAAATTGTATTTTGCGACAGAACAACCTCCATGTCGTTGTGGATTAAGTGGGGTAATCAACGGTCCTGATATTTATAATCGCAAAGATTTAACCAATATAGAAAATGATATTTTCCTATCAGCAGAATGGAACCATGACGGAAAATATTTATATCGCAAGACTTTGTTCAGTAGAAAGTTTAGAGAATTAATTATTAAAAACAATATATCTCGTGAGGTAAGAGGAGAGAAGGATAAAAACTTTGGGCCAAAGGATTGGTTATTCGATCCAGTATTATTAAAATAATTCAAACTGAAGATGAGGAAGTGTATATTTTGTTTAGAAAAATAATACCTATCGTTGCAATCTTATTTATCGTTGCATTAGCTCTTTCAAATTATTTTAATAAGGCCGAAGAAAAAACATTTGTCATACCCCAAGTAAGAGGGGGCACATTGGGTTAGATAAAGTTTCCCCAATCAGGCATATACAAAGCAGTAAATCTTGTAGCTAACTTCTTTGTGTTGGGAGTAGTAGTACACGGGATAAAAAGCCAAATTCACCTCTAGCTGACTTAAATATGATATGATGTGAAAAATATAACAGCATATGGTTTTGAGGTGAAGTATTATATGAAAAAATGGGCTTATCCTTTAGCAGTATTAACGCTCATTATCTTTTTTGTGTTACGAGTTACTTTTCAAAGTGAACTAATTCGTACTTTTGATACAAAAATGGCGGATTTATTTTTCGGTAATCGTTTTATAGAGTTTTTCCACTATTTAGGGGAACCGGCATTTGTAGTGTCCGTAGCTATAATCTTAATAGTTTATTTAGCATGGAAGGTAAAAAATAACCGAGGGATATTATTTGTTTTGTTAACGGTTGCAGGTGGGAATGTACTTAACCAATTATTGAAAAAATGGGTGCAACGGCCAAGACCTGAGATTGAGGAACAATTAACATCTTATAGCTTTCCTTCTGGACATTCTATGACCGGTATCTTGTATTTATTTACAGTAGCCTATATTTTTTCAGAGAACAATAGCAAGGGACGTAAGACATTACTATGGCTCGGAGCAATTGTTTTAACTGTACTTATTGGTTTGTCTAGAGTTGCTGGAGCCCGTCATTTTGCTTCAGATGTATTGGCCGGGTGGAGTATGGGCTATACGTGGTTTATCATTTGTGTTATTTGGTATGAACGTCGGAAGAGACTTTTTAAAGCGAGAAATAAATTATGAACATAAAAAGGGAACCATCTACTTGCAGGTGGTTCCCTTTGTTATGTAGAGATAAGAGTGATCCGTATTAACAGACCGCCATCCTTTCTCGGAAATTTTCAATTACATGGAAACAGCCTTTTCTGCTTCTATAATCTTCTTTACAGCTTCTAAGCAATCAAAGAATGTTTCAAATGGCTTATAAGGAAGATGGAGGTCTTTACAGCGTTTAATAAGATGATCCCTAGCAAGTACTAAATCTGCCTGTTTTGCTGCCTCAAAATCAGAAAGTGAATCTCCAATTACGATTTTAAAGTGATTACTCTGTGCAACCTTTCGCATAACGCTTGGCTTGCAGCAACCGCAACCTTGTGTCTCAAATTTCGCACATTCCTCATCACAGCTATTTGGAAAAACGAGCTTAATATGCTGTCCGGCAAAATCAGCACTGTTACAATATATACCGGAAAAAGGACCGTATTTTTTTAATAGTGGCTCAATGAAAAAATCGACACCTCCACTAACAATATAAAGCGGAATATGGTTCTCTTGTGCATAACGAACGAAATCGCCAAAGCCCTCACGTATAATGACCGTATCCAATAAATATTGGATCACAGTATCCTTTTGTTTAGTTGATAATAGCTCGAACATTGCTGAAATGCCATCTTTAAAGGTTATAGTTTGTTCCATCATTGCTTTAGCAATTTTCTCAGATTCCTCTGGAACGAATTCAGTCATTAGTGAGACGATATTATCTGTTTCTGTTATAGTGCCATCAAAATCACAGAAAATAATTGGTTTCAAGCTACTTCCCCCTTCAAGAAAAAACGTCTACTTTTGTAGTAGACGTTCAAATTTTACCTGTACACCATATTCATCGGCTTTTGTTAAGATAATTTCATGCTCTGGAAATTGATATTTCATGGCATTTAAGAAACCTTGCGCAATAGCAGTAGGGATGATGGATATCAGTGTTGGTCCCGCTCCACTTAAAGCCGTTCCAAATGCTCCATTAGCCTTTGCTGCAGTATGAATTTCTGTATATTGTGGAATTAAATTGGCGCGGAAAGGTTCATGGAATAAATCAGCTTCCATATAACGACCTGCACGCTCAAAATCACGAACCATTAATGATGCCGCTAGCATATTTGCATTTGCAGAGGCCCTCACTGCATATGTACGGTCAAATTGTTCTGGTAAAACAGAGCGAGCTTCACTTGTTTTTAGCTCGACATCGGGCACATACACAACAAAGGAAGCACCTAAATCATTGACATGAAATGTATCAACAACGCCATTTTCATCCATTGAGGAAATTGTTAACCCCCCTAATACCGAGGCTGTCGCATTGTCTGGATGTCCTTCGATTTGTGAGGATAAATTGAGTTTATCTTGCACAGTTAAGCCTAAGTCACAGACTTGGTTAGCTAGTTCAATTCCTGCAACAATGACCGCTGCGCTGCTCCCCAAACCACGGGCTAATGGAAGCTCGCTTGCCATTTCAACACGGCAGGCAGGTAGTTGCTTACCGTATTGATCTGCAATTTTTTTGGCAATCACGTATAGTAGGTGCTCTTCCAGCTCAAACTCTTTAGGACCATTATCATCGAGGTGGATAATTTCCCAACTATCCTGTAAAGACACGGTTAACTTTAAGTAAAGAGATAAGCCAAGCCCTATTGAATCAAAGCCAGGACCTAGATTGGCTGTGCTCCCGGGAACCGTGATTTCCCACATGTTACTCATAGTACGCCCTCGATGTATTTTCGAATTTCTTCCTCATCGTTTTTAAGTGCGACAACATCTACAGTAGAGACATTCATGGCAGTATCAGGATCTTTCAATCCATTACCCGTGAAAATTGTTACAACTTTAGAGCCCTTCGCAATCTTGCCGTTTTCAACTGATTTAATAACGCCTGCTAATGATGCTGCTGAGCCTGGTTCGACGAAAATCCCTTCAGTACCAGCAATTAATTTGTAAGCAGCTAAAATTTCTTCGTCTGTAACCGAATCAATAATTCCACCAGACTCATCGCGAGCTGCTTCTGCAAATTTCCAGCTTGCAGGATTACCGATACGAATAGCTGTTGCCACTGTCTCAGGATTTGCGATAGGTTCACCTTTTACAATTGCTGCTGCTCCTTCAGCTTCAAAGCCGAACATTTTTGGTAAACCAGAGCCTTTTGCTGCATCATATTCTTTAAAGCCTTTCCAGTACGCAGTAATGTTACCTGCGTTACCAACAGGGATGCAAAGGTAATCTGGAGCTTTCCCTAAAGCATCTACAATTTCAAATGATGCCGTTTTTTGCCCCTCAATACGGAATGGATTCACAGAGTTTACAAGTGCCACTGGAGTTGTTTCGCTTACTTGACGAACAATATTTAACGCATCATCAAAATTACCATCGATTTCGATAATCTTTGCACCATACATTGTTGCTTGGGCTAGCTTACCTAGGGCCACTTTTCCTTTAGGGATAACGACTATGGACTGGATTCCAGCACGTGTTGCATAAGCTGCTGCTGCGGCTGACGTGTTACCCGTTGAAGCACAAATAACGCATTTGCTACCTTCTTCAATCGCTTTTGCAACGGCAAACACCATACCACGGTCTTTAAATGAACCGGTTGGATTTGCACCTTCGATTTTTCCATAAAGCTCAATGCCAAGTTTTTTTGATAGATTTACTAAATGTATAAGAGGCGTATTGCCTTCGTTTAAAGTTAGAGCAGGTGTATTTTCTGTTACGGGTAAAAATTGTTTATATTCTTCAATTAGGCCTTTCCACATAACGGTTACGACTCCTTTTGTTCTTATAGAAAGAACAGTTGTTTTTGTATAAAAGACATTTTATCGTAAATTGCCCCATGTTTTCAATAGCATTTCAGAAATTGTCTAAACAATTCGGTAATTTGAATTTTTGCTTGTCACTTTCTAGAAACAACTGTATAGTAAGTTTACAATGTAAAGTCATGTGTAAAGACAGGTGGTTAAGGTGACGATAAATACAGTAACAACGAATAAGTTTCAACAATCTATTTCTCGCAATAAGCTTTTGAGGGTAGCAGGGGTAGGCTGGCTTTTCGATGCAATGGACGTAGGAATATTATCATTCGTTATTGCAGCATTAGCAGTTGAGTGGGGATTAACGCCAGGTCAGTCAGGCTGGATAGGTAGCATAAACTCAATTGGGATGGCTGTAGGAGCTCTTATTTTCGGCGTGCTTGCCGATAAAGTGGGACGTAAGCAAATTTTTATGTGGACACTTGTATTATTTTCGATTGCAAGTGGCTTGTCTGCATTTACCACTACATTAGCTGCTTTTATGACACTACGCTTTTTAGTAGGTATGGGGCTAGGGGGAGAATTGCCAGTCGCATCGACGCTAGTTTCTGAGAGTGTAGAAGCCAAAGAGCGTGGGCGAGTGGTTGTTTTACTGGAAAGTTTCTGGGCGGCGGGGTGGTTAATCGCTGCATTAATTTCGTATTTTGTTATTCCATCATGGGGATGGCGTAGTGCTTTATTATTAACGGCAATTCCAGCAATATATGCAATTTATCTTCGCTGGCACTTGCCAGATTCACCACAATTTACAGTAAAGGCTGAGTCTAAGAAACGTAGTGTTATGCAAAATATTCGAGGAGTATGGTCGAAAAAATATGCACGCTCGACACTTATGTTATGGGTGTTATGGTTTACGGTTGTTTTCTCGTATTACGGTATGTTTTTATGGCTACCAAGTGTCATGGTTGGTAAAGGTTTTGATATGATTACGAGCTTTAAATATGTTCTCATTATGACGCTTGCGCAACTACCAGGTTATTTTACAGCTGCATGGTTTATAGAAAAATTCGGACGGAAGTTTGTACTTGTTTCTTATTTAATTGGTACAGCAGTAAGTGCTCTCATTTTTGGTAATGCCGAAACGATAGTAGTGCTATTAACATCTGGGATGTTTTTATCGTTCTTTAACTTAGGGGCATGGGGTGCACTTTATGCTTATACACCAGAGCAGTATCCAGCAATTATTCGTGGAACGGGTGTAGGAATGGCAGCGGCTGTTGGGCGTATTGGTGGTATTTTTGGACCTCTGTTAGTAGGCTCTTTATTAACAGCAGGTTATGATATCGGCTTTATCTTTGCTATTTTCTGTGGAGCGATTATTATCGGTGTTGTTGGGGTAATATTCCTAGGTCAAGAAACAAAACAAATTGAATTAGAATAACAAAAATAATCATGTCTTGGATGAACTATAATCCAAGACATTTTTATGATTTAGTTACATAAAAATTAGAAGTTGTTAATTTTTATACAAATATTTTAAAAAATCTGTTAAAATCACAATCAATAAGGTTCATCACTGAAAATAGGGGGGCATTTTGTTAAGACGTATGTCATGTGGATAAATTGATTGGAGTGGAGACTGGGGACTCCTTGGAGATTAACGTTACAGATAAGACCCTGGAGCGTAACGAATGTTTTTTTGTGCGAACTATTATATTAGCAAGTTAAAGCATTGAAGATTTTTCAGAAAAGTCGTTGTATTCAGATTGTAATCGTGATACTGTATTTTTAACTTCTTTCAGCAAATGTTTTCGGTACCGTAAGCGAAGCGACAGGTACAAATGTTTTCGGTACCGTAAGCGAAGCGGCAGGTACAGGTGTCCAAACATCCGTTGAAATAGAGGAACTCAGTCTAAGAACGCCACGTCTTGTGGCATTATCAAAATGACCGACACCGTGTCGGCCATCATGTTGCTGCCGCTACGTTAGCACTGCGCTTTCGCACAAAAAACATATGCTGGCCTAAGCACAAAGTCGATTCCGGACACAGTTTATCACAGCGAGGCAGATACAATTATGCCGAGGCATAATTGATTCGAATTTAGAGTCAGTAGGAAACAATCTCCATTCTTGATAATTTCATTGAAAGAAAGGTTGTTAGAAATGAGCATTAATGAAGAAATAGAAAGAAGATTTGTTAGGTTGTCGAAGGGGCAGCGTAAAGTTGCACAATTTGTTATGAATAACCCTACAGTTATTATTGGTAACGGAGCTGCCGAAGTTGGTAGACAGGCTAATGTTAGTGAATCGACAGTTATTCGTTTTTGTTATGCGATGGATTTATCGGGCTATGTAGATCTTCAAGACAAGGTTAGAAGCTATTTAATGACTCAAAATGAAGGTGCGAGTATTCAACCTACATATTCTTCAAGTAAGCGGAATATACCAAGTTTCGGTAAGGTGATGCAACGTGATATTCAAAATATTCAAGATACGATTCATTTGATTAACGATAATATGCTTCAAAAAAGCTCGAAATGGATGCATGAAGCGGAGAACGTATATATTTTGGGTACTCGTCAAGCTGCATCCATTGCAAATTGGTTATCGTCTACAATGAAAACTTTGCGTCCAAATGTAAAACAGCTTCGCTCAGAATCCGACGATATTGTTCAACAAATTAACAGTATGGGGGAGAAGACGACATTAATAGTTTTTTCTTGGGACAAGCATTCAAACGACATTCAAACGATTGTAGAAATTGCCAAAAAGAAAAAGGCTAAAATTATTGCTATTACTGGTTCGGCGTTGTCTTCTATTCGGGAATATGCAAGTGCGTTATTTACACTTGGTTTGAAAAAGCAATCTTCATTAGACGTTATTCCAGTATTGTTTTCGTTTTTACATGCGCTAATTGAAGAAATGGTCAGTCAGGATAAAGCGCAATATGAGAAATATCAGCAATCATATGAGCAATTAGAAAAAAATTTATTATTTTTAGATGCAGCAAGAGAAAAGCAAGTTTTCTAAAAATGTTACAACGCGTAGAAAACGTAAAATACTGATCTATACGTTTTTTACAATGCAACACATAAAAAGGATGTCCAAATAAGTTTTAGACATCCTTGAAAAAGAAGTTTATAAAAGTTTACTTAAGCTATGTTCATTAATATAGGTATCATTTAATTTAATAGCGTTTTGTCGGATACTTTCTTGCTGAAAACCAATTTTTTCAAACATATTTAAAGCACTCTCATTATGCTCCATAACAGATACTTCTAAGCGCGTAATATCCCGCTGTTTAGACCAACGTTCAACCGCCTTCATCAGCTCTGAACCAATACCTTGTCGTTGATGCTCTTCCTTAACAGCTAGGCGGACTGATGCAACATGCTTAGCTTTAGAATGTTTATATCCATGAATAACGGCATAACCAGCAAAAATGCCATTTAATATACAAAGTAAAATCGTACGGTTTTTTAATTGTTTCCAATAGACTAAATCTTTACGAAGCTGTTGAACTGTGAGGTCTAATTCATTTTTCATGTTGTACATGAAGTCAGTTTGTTGGAAAATATCTTCTTGCAAATGAATAAATGATCTAGCATCTGATGCTTCAATTGCTCGAATTATGTATGCTGATTGGTTTTCGTCATTTTTAGAAATATTGCTCGTAGTTTTTATTTGTGTGCGCGAGAAAGTTACACTGGTACCGAGCTTAACATCAATGACATAGTAGCCTGCATTAGTCCATGACAAATAGTGAGAGAGAGGGGGCTTTGTTTTCTTCCACCAGCTCCTATTCAAGTAAGCTGCATTTGGCAAGGCTTGTCCCATAATATTTTCGAGTTCGCTAAATGATAAAGTAATTTCTTGTTGTAAAGCTACATCAAAATAATTTGCTAAAGGAATATACTTTTTTTCCATCTTCTTTGTCATCATGATCCCCATTTCCTGCATATCCTAATTTATATATAGACTACCTGATAATAGCATAAAATTACGGTTTCTTGAATATAAAAACACAACTATATATCTATTTATAGTTAATAATTTTTTATAAAATATGCATTATTAATATTAAATGTTATAAATAGGATATTATTTACGGATAAATATATTAAATTTAACTTTTTCAGCAAATGTTTTCTGTGCGAAAGCGAAGCGACAGCAGCAAATGTTTTCTGTGCGAAAGCGAAGCGACAGCAACAAATGTTTTCTGTGCGAAAGCGAAGCGACAGCAACAACAGGATGTTGGTCGAGGCGTTATCACAGGACGAGATGCTTTTAGCCTTCGTTCCTCTATTCGCTGCGCTGCAAGGTCTCATCTGTAATGCTGATCCTCAAGGAGTCGCCCAGTCTCCACTCGAATTAACTTATTCTCTAAGCGAAACGAAAGTGGGAGTAGTTCAAGGTAGGGAAGGTAAGAAATACATAAAGATCAGTTATTTTAGAATAGTAGATTTTAGTTGTGTATTGGTAGTAGATCCTTAATAGATAAACTTTCACTTTATATCATGTTTGCACATAAGATATGATAAAATATAATATAAATGTTATTGCCATTTAGGAGGAATAAATTTAATGAGTAAAGTTTTAGTTTTTGGTCATAAAAATCCCGATACAGACACAATTACATCTGCGATTGTATATGCATATTTAAAACAACAAATTGGCGTTGATGCTGAAGCGGTACGCCTTGGAGAAGTAAATAACGAAACACAATTTGCTTTAGATAAATTTAGCTTTGAGGCACCTCGATTAATTTCATCAGTAGTTGGAGAAGCCGAAAAAGTAATTCTTGTAGACCACAATGAGTTCCAGCAATCTGCTGATGGCATTGGAGAAGTACAAATTACAGAGGTAATTGATCATCACCGTATTGCAAACTTCCAAACGGCTGATCCACTATACTATCGTGCAGAACCTGTTGGCTGTACTGCAACGATTTTAAACAAGATCTTCAAAGAACATGGCGTAGTAATTCCTGCAAACATTGCTGGATTAATGCTTTCTGCCATTGTTTCTGATACATTATTATTCAAATCTCCAACTTGCACAGAGCAAGATGTAAAAGCTGGTGAGGAGCTAGCGAAAATTGCAGGTGTGGATGTTGCAGAATACGGATTAGCAATGCTAAAAGCAGGTGCTGACCTTTCAGATAAATCATTAGAAGATCTTTTAACATTAGATGCAAAAGAATTCCAATTTGGTGAATATAAATCTGTAGTAGCTCAAGTAAACGCTGTCGATATTAACGATGTGCTTGGTCGCCAAGAGGAATTAGAAATTTTATTAAATAAAAATGTAGCGGAAAATGGCTTAGATCTATTCTTCTTTGTTGTAACAGATATTTTAAACAACGATTCAACAGCCGTTGCGATTGGACAAGTAGCAGAGGCTGCAGCAAAAGGATTTGGCGCAGAGCTTATGAATAATCGTGTTATCTTACCGGGTGTAGTGTCTCGTAAAAAACAAATCGTTCCAGTATTAACTGATGCATTAAAATAATGAAAAAGAGGTTGTCCTGAAAAAGGCAACCTCTTTTTTCAATCTAGTTTTAAAGGATGTACAGCAGGACCTTCAAGAACTTCCCCTTTGGCATTAAAGCGAGAGCCATGGCAAGGGCAATCCCAAGTTCCATCGGCTTCATTCCATTTTGTTTTGCAGCCTAAATGCGTACAAGTTGGTGTATTTGCATGTTTCACATAACCTGTCACGAACTCTTTGGCTACAAAGCCTCCTACCTTTAGCATCTGCATAAACTGATCTCCAAATAATTTCGTACGCGCTGGCGAATAAAGAGGAATTGCACCATCCTCATTCCCTGCTCCCGTAATTAGGGATGATAGTATGTCTCCCGCTACAAAAGAATTGGAAATACCCCATTTTCGATAGCCAGTTGCAATGAAAACATTAGGCAAGGACGGTGTAATCCTGCCAACATAAGGGATCATATCTGGTGTTTCAATGTCCTGCGCTGACCAGCGATAGATTGGCTCCTGATCGAAATGCGCTTTCATTTCATTTTGAATAGCATCATAATAGGGCTCCGTATTAGTTGTTTCACCTGCAATATGATTAGCTCCACCTAATACTAAATAGTGCTCGCCGTTAATGGTAGCCGTCCGAATAGAGCGAGTAGGGGTATCTACGCATAAATATTGACCTTGTAGTGTATCGGTAATTTTGCTAGCCACCATATAGGAGCGACTGTTAGAAAGTTTAAAAAGCTGAAGTCCTCTAAAGGCTTCGATTGGATAATGTGTGCACAAAATAAGTTTGTTGTATCGAACCGACATATCATTTGCGGTATGTAAGTTATTTTGTGGTAGGTTTAATTGCTTAACTCGGGTATTTGTGTAGATTTTTGCACCCATTGATACTGCTTCTTTTGCAAGGAAATTACAAACTTCTACAGGATGTATTTGAGCCTGCTGGGACATGCTAAGTGCTTTTGTAACTGGGAAGGGAAGCTCTGTATCAGAAGTGATTTTCGCCTTAATATTTAATACTTTATAGGCATTCCATTCTTTTAATAATTGGGCATAGCCTTCTTTTGTTTGGCAATAAAGCAAGGAATCTACTTGTTGAATGCTTGCTTTAGGGAGTAACTGTAATGCTTTTTCAACTGCTATTTGATTGAGCTGATAATAGAGTCGTGCCTCATCTACAGAAAGTTTTTCAATAAGGTTGGCATAAACTATGCTATGCTGTGCAGTTAATTTTCCTGTTGAATTACCAGTCGTACCATGACCGATATGGGAATTTGCCTCAAGTAAGACCACATCTACACCTGATTTTGCTAAGACATATGCTGTATATAACCCCGTCAAGCCTCCACCGATTATACATACATCACAAGTTGTTGACGCAGGAAGAGATGGCAGAGAAACGGGATCGATTGTACCGAGCCAAAGAGATTGTGTCATACATAACCCTCACATTGTTTTTACATTCAGTATGTAGATTGATTTGAAAATTTATGCAATGGAGCATAAAAATTGCCTTACTGTAATTACTATCGCTACAATGTAGCAAAAGGAGCGTGACTACCTATGAAAATTGAAATCTGGTCAGATTATGTATGTCCATTTTGTTATATTGGTAAAAAGCAACTAGAGCAGGCGATTCAGGATACGGGTCTTGCAGGGCAGGTAGAGCTAGTTTATAAAAGCTATCAACTTGACCCAACAACACCTGTGGATACAAATGTGTCTACGTATGAAGCATTGGCGAAGAAGTATGGAATGTCATTAGAAAAAGCAAAAGAAATGACGCAAGGTGTTGCTGCTCGCGCTAAAGAAGTTGGTTTAGATTATAACTTTGATAATTTAATGGAGGAAAATACATTAAAAGCGCATCGTCTAGTAAAATGGGCAGAACAACAAGGGGATGTTTCAGCGCTTGTTGAAGCACTATTATACAGTTATTTTATTGAAGCAAAGCGTATTGGTCAGGACGATGTATTAATCGATATTGCTGAGCAAGTAGGTCTGAATCGTGAAGAAGTTGCAAAGGTTCTTTCTATCGATGATTTTAAAACAGAAGTAGAGACTGATATACAGGAAGGATTACAGCTTGGTGTACGGGGGGTTCCGTTTTTTGTGCTAAATCGTAAGTACGGTATTTCTGGGGCACAACCTCAAGAAGTATTTGAAGCAACTTTACGTAAAGTTGCAGAGGAAGAAGGCTTACAACCAGGATTAAAGATGGCAGGCTCTGAAAATGGTGGAGTTTGTACTGACGATAGCTGTAAATTTTAATTCTGTTAGAGAATGACCAAGAGATAATGGAACCTGATCACTTTGGGCAGGAAGCCGATCTGACTATTACAACATTCGGATAAGGACCTCGAAAAGGTTGGGTTCCCTTACAGAATACTCTCGAAACACGAAGAAGCTCTGGTAAGTTCATTTCACAATCCAAGCAACCTAACACATATGCTTTAATAGCTCATTAACAAAAGGGGATGGACCTTTGTTAAACGCATATCATGTGGCAAAGTTGATTGGAATGGAGGCTGAGCGACTCCTCTAGGATTAGCGACAGCAACAAATGTTTTATCTGTGCGAAAGCGAAGCGTCAGCTGCAAAGTGCCTAGTCGGAATGGAAATCAACCTTATGTTTTGGTGTAAATATTTTGAATCAACTATATCTCAGACAAAAGTCTGAGTCTACTAGCGTTGACTTTTTTCGCAAAATTTTTTAATATACTTATATATCTTGAATTCGAGATATTAAACTTAGATATTAAGGGAGAATTTATACAATGAATGTATTAGTAGTAAAAGCTAACAACCGTCCAGATGGTATTTCAACAAAAATGTATGACACATTTATGGAAAATGTACAAGGTGTAGATGTAACGACTTTTGACGTATTCGCAGAAGACATGCCTTATTTCGGTCAAGATCTTTTCAATGCTTTTGGTAAAGTTCAAAATGGTGAAGCGTTAACTGACGTTGAATCACGTCTTTTAGCAGCAAAACAAAAAGCTATGGACGCTTTAACTGCAGCTAATGTTGTTGTATTTGCTTTCCCACTTTGGAACTTAACAATTCCAGCGAAATTACAAACTTTCATTGACTATGTATTCCAAGCTGGTTATACATTTAAATATAATGAAAACGGTCAATTAGAAGGCTTAATGGGTGACAAAAAAGTTGTAATTTTAAATGCTCGTGGTGGTTACTATTCTTCACCTGAAGCACGACCAATGGAAATGTCAGTTAACTACATCAAAAATGTTGTTGGCATGTTCGGTATGGGAATTATCGAAGAGGTTATCATTGAAGGTCATAACGCGTCTCAAGATAAAGCACAAGAAATTATTGCAAATGGCCTAGAAGCGGTTAAAAAAGTAGCTCAATCTTTACAAACTGTAAACGCATAATAAATTATTTTTTAACAAAAGTTCTCTCTAATTCGAGAGGACTTTTTTTATTTCTTTCATAGAGGTATGGTAATGGTGAAGAGGTCTAAAATACTGGTATTATGCGCATATTTTTGATTTACATTTAATAACATCATATTGTGTGAAATAATTATGAAATGATATTAATCTATCTTTATTGAGTAAAGTGTTTTGCTATTTGGTTAAAAGTACATACAATTAGGACTATTTGTTCAGTTAATAAAGCAATTAGTATAATATAATAGAAATCGTAGGAAAATATTAGATTTTCAAGGAGGGTGTTTCATGAATAAGAAATTAATGACTAAATTCTTAGCGATGTTACTTGTTCTATTCACAGTCTTACCATTTGGACTATCCGCAAATGCTGCATCAAACGATGTAACACGTGGGGATTATGTAAAAGAATTAGTAGAAAGTTTAAATGTAGACCTAGGTGATGGTTCCAAAATTGCCTTCACTGACGTCTCTAAGGATCTAGCCCCGTATGTAGAAAAAGCAGTAGAATTGAAGCTTATTAACGGTAAAACTTCGACATTATTTGGTCCAAATGATAAATTGACACGTCAACAAGCATTTGTTATTTCTGCTCGTGGATTAGTCAAAGAAAACGCTCCACTTTCTGTGTTAGATAAGTTTAAAGATGCAGATCAAGTTGCAACAACACATAAGCAAGATTTAGCAAATGCCGTTGCTGCAAACATATTACAAGGCTTTGCGGATAACACAATTCGCCCTCGTGACTATGTAACAACTAAGCAAATGCAAAGTATTATTGAACGCTTTGTAGCCGAATACAAATTACCTACATCTACATCTAAAGTAGATCTTCAAATTTTAGGAACAACAGATATTCATACAAACCTTGCAAATTATAATTATTTCTTAGATAAAGAATCAGCTGATGTAGGTTTAGCAAACACAGCAACATTAATTGAACAAGCCCGTTCTAAAAATCAAAACACATTATTATTTGATAATGGCGATTTAATTCAAGGAACGCCACTAGGATCATATAAAGCGTTAGAGAACGTTTTAAAACCGGGTGAAGTTCATCCAGCTATTGCAGCACTAAATGCACTGAAATATGATGGTGGAACTTTAGGGAACCATGAGTTCAACTATGGTTTAAAGTTTTTAGATGAAGTATTAAATGATGCAAAATATCCAGTCGTAAATGCAAACACATACGACGCTAAAACAAAAAAACACATGTATACACCTTATGTAATTCTTGATAAAGAGGTTGTAGACAATACAGGTAAAAAGCACACAATTAAAGTTGGCGTTACAGGTATCGTACCAACAAAAATTGTTGAATGGGATGCTATTCATTTAGCAGGCAAAGTAGAAATGCAAGAACCAGTTGAAGCGGTTAAAGCGGTTGTACCAGAAATGCAAAAAGCAGGTGCAGACGTAATTGTAGTACTTTCACACTCAGGTATTGGTGAGGATACTTACGTAAAAGGCAACGAGAACGTAGGATACCAAATCTCTGAGATTAAAGGGGTAGACGCTTTAATTACAGGTCACTCTCATTTAACATTCCCAGGTGACTATAAAAATCTTAAAAATGTTGATCAAGAAAAAGGGACAATTAACGGAGTACCTACAGTAATGGCAGGAAGCTATGGTAGCTATCTTGGAGTTATTGATTTAAAACTAGAACAACAAGGCTCTAAATGGGTTGTAGTGGATGGAAAAGGTTCTATCCGTTCTATCAAACAAGAAGGCTTACAACCATCTAAAACAGTTTTAAATGTAATTAAAGAAGCGCATGAAGGTACGTTGAAGTATATACGTCAGCCTGTTGGTGAGACAACTGCACCAATCCATAGCTACTTCTCGATGGTTCAAGATGATCCTTCTATTCAAATTGTGACACAAGCTCAAAAATGGTTTATTGAAAAAGAATTAAAAGGTACTGCTGATGAAAAAACACCAATACTTTCTGCTGGTGCTCCTTTCAAGGCAGGCTCTCGTAATAACCCTACAGATTACACAAACATTCCTGTAGGTCCGCTTGCAATTAAAAATATGGCAGACATCTATTATTACGATAATACTGTCGCTACGATTAAAGTAACAGGTGCACAAGCAATTGAATGGTTAGAAATGGCTGCTGGTATTTTTGCAACAGTTGATCCAAATAAAACTGAAGAGCAAAATATTATTGACCCAGAGGCACGTTCTTACAATTTTGACGTATTAGATGGTTTGACATATCAAATCGACGTAACATCACCAACGAAATATGATAGTCGAGGTATTCTAGTAAACGGAAAAGCAAATCGTATTAAAAACGTGCAATACAACGGTAAACCAATCGATTTGAAGAAAGAATTTATCATTATTACGAACAATTACCGCGTGGGTGGTTCTTATGGTGCCACATTTAAAAATACAGATGGTTCTAACATAACAAACTATGCTTATGAAAATCGTCAAGCTGTAATTGATTACATTATGGAAAACAAAACAATTAATCCTGCTGCGGATAACAACTGGTCATTTGCACCATTCCCAGCAAATACAAAAATTATTTACAACTCTGCTAAGGATGCACAAAAAGTCATTCCTGCCGGTAGCAATATCGAATATTTAGGAGATACAGAAGGCGGCTTTGGTAAATATTTAATTAAGTAATAAAGAAATATTAAAAGGAGAGTGCGTTGTTAAACGCTGCTCTCCTTTTTGTGTCGCTCAAATGTATGATAACGTGTTCCTTGAAATGTTAATAAGCCATAGTCACCATCTGCAAGCTGTCCATAATCGCGACCATTCATTTTTAATTTGTCTTAACCTGGAATCCATGTACTTCTTGCGCCCATGGATTGACAACGTTCCCCGTATATACTGTTGTAAATACGATAGGCTTCGTTATGCCTTTAAATTAAATCTCCATGTATAGCAAATTTCTTATCTTCTAGTTTTTCAATATATGTAAACGTAAATGAAATTTTTGGATAAATGTCAGCGTCAAAAAGTCAAGAGATACAAGATGCACATCGCGATCAAAGTTTTTCGTAGAAACACTAGCAACAGCGATTTCAAAGGAGATAAACAATGGAAGGTGTCATAATAATGAAATCATGTGCATCTATATAGAAGTAAGTTGCCATTTTCAATGTAAATATTAGACGACCATGACTCTCCTCTAATTGGACGGTCATGGCTAATTTCTATGCCATCATTAGTCTTCATAGTTAGATAAGGTAGTAGTTACCTCGAAAATGATAAAACACTCTTAAGTTACATTTAGTAATTAAATAAAAAACAGTAAATAGATTACTGTAAGTAAATAAGTTACTTCAAATTTACTTTTTTAAAAATAATCGTTACAATAGAGTACATAAGAGGTGAAAAAAATGAATGAGTCAAATTTATGTCCTCGTTTAGCTAAAGCAATGGATTTAATTGGAAAACGCTGGACAGGGCTAATTTTATATCAATTATTAGACGGACCACAGCGTTTCAATGAGATAGAATCTTCATTACCTGTAAGTGGTCGTTTATTATCTGAACGTTTAAAGGAGCTAGAAAAAGAAGGGCTTGTTGAACGAAAAGTATATTCAGAGGTACCAGTGCGTGTTGAGTATTCTTTGACGGATAAAGGCTGGGCATTAGAAGGAGCAATCCGCAATATTGAATCATGGGCAACGAGCTGGCTTTAAAATTATGAAGCTCGAATTTCTGATGGATAGATAGACATTGGGCATATGTAATACTAATGACCAGGAATTTTCTTTATCATATTCATCATCTCTGCAGGGACTCTCGCTACCCGTTAAGGCGAGATAAAAAATAACCTTCATTTTACTTGTCAAATTAGGGTTCTAAATCCATACTAGTGTAGAGTAAGAAGGACGTTAGAAAGGAATTAGCTCTTATGACAAAAGAACAATGGGCTGCGGATTTAGCACAGAGCGTTAATCCAGCCAATATTAAGTTAGATGAATCATTACATCAATATACTATGACAAAATTAGGCGGTAAAGCGGATGTTTTCGTTCTCGTTGAAACAGAGGAAGAGGCAGCAACGGTTATTCGCTATGCCCATAAAAATAATATACCTTTATTAATGTTAGGTAATGGATCTAATATGGTCGTTCGTGATGGCGGTCTTCGAGGGATCGTTGTTACATTTTCATTTTTAGATGAGATTCACATTAATGGTGACCATGTTTATGCGCAAAGCGGTGCACTTATTAAGGATGTATCGAAACTAGCCGCAGCTGCATCTTTAACAGGTTTTGAATTTGCATGTGGTATCCCTGGCTCAGTTGGTGGAGCTATGGCAATGAATGCAGGTGCATATGGCGGTGAAATTAAGGATATTATTATTTCTTCGAAAGTATTAACAAAAGAAGGCGAAATTTTAATATTATCGAAAGATGAGCTTGAACTTAGTTATCGTCAAAGTATCATTGCTAAGAAGGGATATTATGTATTATCATCCGAATTTCAATTAACAAAAGGTGTACAGGAAGAAATTGATGCAAAAATTGCTGATTTAACGTTTCAACGAGAATCTAAGCAGCCGTTAGAATACCCATCTGCAGGGAGTGTTTTTAAGCGCCCGCCAGGTCACTTTGCTGGCAAGCTTATTCAAGATAGTGGCTTACAAGGAAAAGGCGTAGGTGATGCAGAGGTATCAACGAAGCATGCAGGCTTTATTGTTAATAAAGGTAATGCAACGGCTACTGACTATATTGCAACAATCCAAATGGTACAACGAGTAGTTAAAGAAAAGTTTGGCATCGATTTAGAAACAGAAGTAAAAATCGTTGGTGACGAATTATAGGATACTACGCCCTTCACTAATGGTGGAGGGCGTTTTTTGAGGAGTGAAACAAAAATGAAGTTTATATCATGGAATGTTAATGGAATTCGAGCCTGCTTAGGCAAAGGGTTTTTAGATTTCTTCAATCATGTAGATGCGGATTTTTTCTGTATTCAAGAAACAAAGTGCCAGGCTGAACAAGTGGAGATTTCTCTTGAGGGATATGAGCAATATTGGAATTATGCACAAAAGAAAGGTTATTCAGGTACAGCCATCTTTACAAAACATACTCCACTTGCAGTACGTTATGGGGTTGGTGACAATGAATCGCAGGAAGAGGGGAGAATTATTACACTAGAGTATGAAGATTTTTACTTAGTGAATGTTTATACCCCAAATTCACAGCGTGATTTAGCTAGACTACCTGTTCGTTTAGAATGGGAAGATCGATTAGCGCTATATTTAAAAGAGCTAGATTCCAAAAAACCTATAGTTTACTGTGGTGATTTAAACGTCGCACATATGGAAATTGATTTAAAAAATGCGAAGTCTAATGTTGGTAATTCAGGTTTTACATATGAAGAACGTGAAAAAATGACGGAGCTTTTGGCTAGTGGTTTTGTAGATTCATTCCGCTACATGTATCCAGATACAACAGATCACTATACATGGTGGTCTTATATGAATAAAGTTCGCGAGCGTAATATAGGATGGCGTATTGACTACTTTATTGTTTCAGAAAGACTAAAGAACAAAATTAATGTCGCAAGTATTCATTCACAAATTATGGGCAGTGATCATTGTCCAATTGAATTACAGCTTAATAACTAAGATTTATGAACAATAAAATGATCAATTAAAGTATGGCTCCCCAGCAAAACAAGTGGTTGATTTCCGTTCCGACTGGGCGCTTTGTTGTTGCTGTCGCTTCGCTTTCGCACAGAGCAGAGCTTCCTGGGGGCGTCCGATGAGCCGCTTCGTTCCTTTTTTTCGCTGATCCCCGAGGAGTCGCCCAGCCTCCACTCCAATCAACCTCTTCACATATCTTTTATCTTTTGGCACGATTGTCTAATTTTTAGTGATAGAACGAAACTTTTGCAACATAAATATTTTGTACGAAAGTGAAGTGTAATGGAAACATAGGTAGAGGAAGTGCGTTCGCAGGGAAGCTATTAGCCTGGAATGGAAACCATCCTTATCTATAACATTCACAAAGAGCCCCTTTAATATGACAATAGTTTTTCAACACCATAAAAAATCGTATTTTCTAAAAGGAAATACGATTTTTTTTATACTGCAAAGCAATAAACATTAAACTTCGAATCTTTAAAAGGTAAAAGAATATATTGCAAAGAGGGGGTTGAGATGTGAAAAAGTTTACATGGAAAAAGTGGCTACTAGCTATTGCAGGATTTTTAGCCATAGTAGCTCTTGTTGCATTTATCGGATTTACCTGGTTTATGAATAAATCAAAACCAGTAATTGATGGAGAGCTTTCGTTGAGCGTGTTAGATGAAGATGTAACTGTCACAAGGGATGACAAGGGAATCCCTCATATTTTTGCTAAGACAGATGCAGATTTGTATCGTGCACAAGGCTATGTTCAAGCACAAGATCGACTGTTCCAAATGGATTTAGCGCGAAGACAAGCTAGTGGTCGTTTGTCGGAAATAATCGGTGAGGCAACTATTGATACTGACAAACATTTCCGAACGTTTAGCTTGCGTGATGCAGCTGAAAAATCATTATCTACCTATGATGCAGAAAGTAGGCAGGTTCTTGAGTGGTTTGCAGATGGCGTCAATGCTTTTATTGCACAGGCAAAGAAAAGTAATACATTAAGCTATGAATTTGCATTACTAGGCTACGAACCAGAGGAATGGTCCGTTGTAGACTCTCTTACTATTGGTAAATATATGGCCTATGACTTAGGGGGGAATTGGAATACGCTTGCTTTCCGGCATTGGGCTTTACAAAACTTTGATGAAGAAAAAGCAAAAGAATTATTTATAAAATATCCTGAAAACGCTTCATCTATAATAGAGGCAAATAAAGAAAATCCTGTAGCTGTGGCAGGGCATTTTAATGCAGATCTTTTGCCAAATGAATTTAACGGCAGTAATAACTGGGTTGTATCGGGGAAGAAAACAAAAAACGGTACGCCAATTTTAGCGGATGATCCACATTTAGGATTAAGTACACCATCTATTTGGTATCAAATGCATCTACAATCTCCAGAGCAAAATGTGAGTGGCGTTATCTTTGCAGGTGTTCCAGGTATTATTTTAGGCCACAATGATAACATTGCATGGGGGGTGACGAATGTTGGACCTGATGTTCAGGATTTATATATTGAAATACCAAATCCAGATGACCCAACACAGTTCCGCTATGATGGCAAGTGGGAGCAAGCAGATGTACGTGATGAACCGATTAAGGTGAAGGACGGCGAAACGGTTGATTTTGAAGTCGTTGTCACACGTCACGGCCCAATCATGACAGATTTAGCTTTTAAAGATACTGAGCCTACAGCACAATTTTCGATGCAATGGACGGCACTTCAACCAACGACAGAGCTACGTGCAGTACTAGGCTTTAATAAAGCAAAGTCCTGGAATGAATTTGAAAAAGCGTTAGAGGATTTTAAGGCACCAGCTCAAAACTTTGTCTTTGCATCAAAGGATGGCACGATTGCTTATAAAGCGAATGGGCAAATTCCGATTCGAAAACAAGGAGACGGGCAATTACCGGTACCGGGTGATTCTAGTGACTATGGCTGGGAGGGATTTATTCCTTGGGATGAGCTTCCGACTGTAGTAAACCCCGATGAAGGCTTTATTGCAACAGCGAATAATGAAGTCATTGGGGAAGAATATTCTTATCATATAACAGATCTTTGGGCACAGCCTTATCGTTTTGAGCGGATTAAGGAAGTTTTAGCGGCGAATGATTCTTTAACAGTGGAAGACATGATGAATTTACAAATGGATCAGCATAACCTATATGCTCGTGAATTTTTACCATATTTATTAACATCGATAAAAGCACAAGATCAGGATGGAAAATATAAAGATGTTATTAAACTATTAGAGAATTGGGATATGGTAGATGCAAAGGATTCAGGAGCGCCATTAGTGTTCCATACATTAATGGAAAAGTTACAGGAAGTGTTATTTAAGGATCAAATGCCAGAAGATATGTATGAATTAATGTATGGGAAATTTAATATTACAGACCAGCTTTTACGTACAGCTTATGCAGGTAAGAAGAGCATATGGATCGAGGAGCAGGGTGGAGTAGATGCAACAGTCTACAAAGCGTTAGAGCTCACTGTTGCACAAATAGAAGATCAATTCGGAAAAAACGTATCGAAATGGAAATGGGGTGACTTCCATCAGCTTACCTTTGACCATACATTAGGTAAAGCTTCGCCAATTCTTGCAGCATATTTTAATGCTAAAAAGGTTCCTATTGGTGGTTCAAAGGTTACTGTTCAGGCTGCTGATAATGACTTAGCTGGAAATGTTAATCATGGAGCATCATGGCGCTTTGTAGTAGATGTTGGTGATTTAAGCTCAGCGTATCATATCGTTGGTCCCGGGCAGAGTGGACATGTAAAATCTGCTTGGTATCAAGATCAAGTAATGGATTGGGCTAATGGAGATTATCATCAAACGTTTGTGAGAAAAGAAGATATTAAAGGTAAAACGTTGTTATTAAAAGCACAGTAGGAAGAGATGTTATAAGATCTATAGGGTTTTATATTAAGAAAACATGGTTTTTCAGGGGTTGATTTCCATTCTGGCTGAGTGCCTTATTGTTGCTGACGCTTCGCTTTCGCACAGTTAAAACATTGTTGCTGACGCTTCGCTTTCGCACAGAGCAAAGCTTTCTGGGGGCGTACGGTGAGCGGCTTGGGCAAACACGAGGTTGGTAACGAAGGCGTTATCACAGGACGTGATGCTTTTAGCCTTCGTTCCTCTATTGCTGATCCCCAAGGAGTCGCTCAGTCTTCACACCATTCAACCTCTTATCATGCCCTATTAATCTCCACTTTGTTTAATATGTCACCGTAATTTCAATAACACAACAACATGCCAAAGTTATCACGTTGAAGTGATAGCTTTTTTGCATTTATATTTATGAGTTAGCAATTTATATAAATATTTTTTGAAAATTTGTGATATTAATCATTTACATTCAAATATTCATTTGAATATGATGGGATATTATGTTATATTGAAAACAATCAAACGAACATTTGAATGAGGTGATGAAATGTCAAAAGAAGTATGTGAGATAACACATGTTGATGAAGAAGCTGTCATTAAGGTACAACAGCAAATGCCAGATCTATCAGGAGTAGCAAAATTTTTAAAGGCATTATCTGATGAAACAAGACTTAAAATTGCGTATGCCTTAACGGTCAAAGATGAATTATGTGTTTGCGATGTTGCCTCCATTATCGGTTCTTCAGTTGCAACAGCATCGCATCATTTACGCTATTTAAAAGATAATAATTTAGCGAAATCAAATCGTAAAGGAAAGCAGATGTATTACTCTTTAGCTGATGAGCATGTGTATCAAATTGTAACGGTTGCCTACGAACATGTGAAAGAGGGGATTACAAATGGCGGTGACACCAACTAAACAAGAATACAGGCTACAAAACTTATCCTGTGCCAGCTGTGCAGCAAAGTTCGAAAAAAACGTGAAGGCTATTCCAGAGGTCCAGGATGCACAAGTGAATTTTGGTGCTTCTAAAATAACGGTTATTGGTAATATAGACGTTGATCAACTTGAAGAAGCAGGTGCCTTCGACGGCATAAAAGTTTCCCAATCAACAGTAAGAACAATTGAAAAATCAACACCTTTTTATCGAAAAACAGAAAATATTTTAGCTGGAATCTCCTTGCTATTCGTAGTCCTTGGATATGTGTTTGGAGCAATGCGTAGTGAAACTGAGCCGCTAACTATTGGGATGTTTATTATCGCGATTCTAGTTGGGGGAATTGGCATTTTTAAAACAGGTTTCCGCAATCTAGCACGCTTTGAATTTGATATGAAGACGCTGATGACCATTGCAGTAATCGGTGCATCCATTATAGGAGAATGGGAAGAAGCGGCCGTTGTTGTCTTTTTATTCGCTGTAAGTGAAGCACTTGAAGCGTATTCAATGGATAAGGCGCGTCAATCGATTCGTCAGCTAATGGATATTGCTCCACCAACAGCTACGATAAAGCGAGCGTATGGC
Organism: Lysinibacillus xylanilyticus; assembly: GCF_001183605.1. Classification (GTDB taxonomy): domain Bacteria; phylum Bacillota; class Bacilli; order Bacillales_A; family Planococcaceae; genus Lysinibacillus; species Lysinibacillus xylanilyticus. The sequence goes on from NZ_LFXJ01000002.1 coordinate 446,786, forward strand.
GAACATTTCCATGAGATGGAGCTACCAACGGAAGAGATTGAGATTGGCGATATTTTAATCGTTAAACCTGGTCAGAAGATTGCTATGGACGGAATTGTAGTTAGTGGATTGTCAGCGGTGAATCAGGCAGCGATTACAGGTGAATCTATTCCGGTCAGTAAAACAGTCGATGACGAAGTATTTGCAGGAACTCTAAATGAAGAAGGTGCCCTAGAAGTTCGTGTGACAAAGCGAGTAGAGGACACAACAATTGCAAAAATCATTCATCTTGTTGAAGAAGCACAGGCAGAAAAAGCACCTTCGCAGCAGTTTGTTGATCGCTTTGCGAAATACTACACTCCTGCAATTATGATTGTTGCTTTACTTGTTGCGGTTATCCCTCCTTTATTTATAGGTGATTGGCAACATTGGATTTACCAAGGATTAGCTGTCCTCGTTGTAGGTTGTCCATGTGCATTAGTCGTTTCTACTCCAGTTGCTATTGTTACGGCAATCGGGAATGCTGCTAGACATGGTGTTCTTATTAAAGGCGGAATTCATTTAGAGCAGCTTGGTCATATTGAAGCAATAGCATTTGATAAGACAGGAACACTTACAAAAGGTCAACCTGCTGTAACGGATATTTTTACATCGCAAGAGATATCTGAGGATTATGTTTTACAGCTAGTAGCGGCCGTTGAAAAGCAATCACAGCATCCATTAGCTAAAGCTATTTTACAGTCATTGCATGAGAAAAGTTTAACAGAGCTTATACCGACAGACTTTCAATCCGTAACGGGCAAGGGTGCCTATGCAACGGTAGACGGTCAAACAATCTATGTAGGGAGCTTAAAATGGATTGCTACATTAACGACTGTTGATGAAATGCTAGAAGAACAGGTTAAAAAACTTCAACAACAGGGTAAAACAGTTGTAGCAGCTGTTAGTAATGATCAGTTTATAGGGATGATTGGTATTGCTGATCAATTACGTCCAGAAAGTAAAGATGTCTTGAATAAATTAAATGGTTTAAAAGTGAAGCATAAAGTTATGCTAACAGGTGATGCGGAGCCAACAGCACAGGCAATTGCAACTGCTTTAAATATGACAGATGTGAGAGCGAGTTTATTACCAGCAGAAAAATTAATGGCCATTAAAGATTTACGAGCACAGTTTGGTGCAGTGGCGATGGTAGGAGATGGTGTCAATGATGCACCTGCACTTGCCTCAGCTAATGTTGGTATTGCAATGGGAGGTGCTGGCACTGATGCAGCACTAGAAACTGCAGATATCGCATTAATGGGTGATGATTTAACAAAGCTTCCTTATACGATTGGCTTAAGTAGGAAAACATTACGCATTATTAAAGAGAATATTATTTTTGCCTTAGCCCTAAAATTAGTTGCCTTATTACTCGTTATTCCTGGATGGCTAACATTATGGATTGCCATCTTTGCAGATATGGGTGCTACGTTACTAGTTGTGTTCAACTCATTACGATTAATCAAAAGTAAGAAATGGTGAATAAGATATAATCGGGAGGAAGTGTGTAGGAAGTTTAACTTCTTTCAGTAAGTGTCTTTCGCGCAGGAAACATTTGCCGCTGACGCTTCGCTTTCGCGCAGAAAACATTTGTTGATTTAAAGCCTTCAGACGCAATTATGCCGAGGCGTAATTGATTCATTCTAAGGAGCTAGTGATATTTGTTATAGATGCTAATAGCGATTCTTGAAAAAAAGCTTTGTTAACGTTATTATGGTTTCAGGAATAATGTAACAATTAAATATAAATGAGGCGAAGGTTTGAATATGTCAGATCCTATTTTAGTAAATGTTACAGAGGAAATTGTGCGTGGTTTAGTAAGTTTTCTACTACGAGGACCGGAATATCAAACATTTTGTAAATGTGAAATCTGTGAATTTGACGCAGTGGCACTTACACTAAATGCATTGCCTAGCAAGTATGTTACATCTATGGAAACACGAGATGAAGCATTTAGAATGATGAATACTCCTGAAAATATCGAACGAATCAATAAAGAGATTATTCATGCATTACATGTGGTAAATAAGCATCCTCGACATAAGGAAGAGCCAACTTCTATATGAAGTTGGCTCTTCATATTTTTGAAAAACAAAATGGTCAAGGAAATCTTAGTGAATGATGTGATGCATTATATGAGGGTGATTTCCGTTCCAGGCTACTCGCTTTGCCAAAGACAATACTTTATTTAAAGATACCTTAATTACATTGACACAAATTTTTCAACTACAAGGGAGCCAACATATGAAGTTGGTTCTTTTTATGCTGCACATGTATTGATTTTCTGGCATATGTATTTTCAGTTAACTTTTAAGGCAAGCTTGTAGTAAACTAGAGAGTAAGAAAAGGAAAGAGAGGGAATAGGATATGCCAACACCTAGTATGGAGGACCATATCGAACAAATATATTTATTAATCACTAATAAAGGGTATGCTCGTGTGTCTGACATTGCTGAAGCATTATCTGTTCTTCCTTCTTCTGTTACAAAAATGGTTCAAAAATTAGATAAAGATGGTTATTTAGTTTATGAAAAATACCGTGGCCTTACATTGACGCCTAGAGGAGAAAAGCTTGGAAAACGTCTTGTACAGCGCCATGAACTTCTAGAGCAATTTTTGCGAATCATTGGTGTAGATGAAGAGCGAATTTACGATGATGTAGAAGGAATTGAACATCATTTAAGTTGGAATTCAATAGATCGAATTGCGGATCTTGTGCAGGTAATGGAAGAAAATCCGGATATCGCGAAAAAACTAGAGGCATCGAAAACACATCATAACTTTTAACTTCTTTCAGCAGATGTTTTTTGTAGCGAAAGCAAAGCGCCAGCTACAGATATTTTTTGTAGCGCCAGTACAGAAGTTATAGCCTCCAGCGGATAAGTTTTTTACCAAAATGATGGTAAGAGGGAAAGGAAGACAATATGAACGAATTAAAATCAGGTGAAGTTGTTACGTTAACTGTGTTAGAGCAACAAGCATCGAAATGGATATTAACAAATGGAGTTGACGAACTACCCTTAAATGCTTCAGAGGTAACAGAGCCACTTGCAGTAGGTGACCGCCTTGAAGTATTTTTATTTGCGGATCGTCGTGGCGATTTAGCAGCAACAACAGCTATACCATCTTTCGTACAAGGGGAATATGGCTGGGCTCGTGTTCTAAAAGTAGTCGAGCATGAAGGGGCCTTTGTAGATATCGGTACGTCACGTGAAGTACTAGTAAAAGCTGAAGATTTACCTGCAATAAAAGAGCTTTGGCCAGCACCAGGCGACTATTTATTTATGACATTACGCACAGATCGCAATGGAGATTTATTTGGACGTTTAGCAACTGAAGAAAAAATTTCGGAATTGTATGAAGGTGCATTTGAAGAATTGCATAATAAAAACATTAAGGCACGTCCATATCGTTTATTACCAGTTGGCTCATTTTTATTAGGTGTAGAAATTCCGTACCGTATTTTTGTTCATGAGTCAGAGCGTAATGAAGAACCTCGTCTTGGACAAGACGTAGATGTTCGTATTATTGATGTAAAAGATGATGGTTCAATGAATGGTTCACTTTTACCACGTAAGCATGAGCGTCTTTCAGATGATGCACAAAGAATTTTAAATTATCTACAAGAGGTAGGGGGCAAAATGCCATTTGGCGATAAATCCTCACCTGATGAAGTTCAAGAAATGTTTAAAATGAGTAAAGGTGCATTTAAACGAGCGTTAGGTACGCTTATGAAAGCTGGTAAGGTAAAACAGCAGGACGGTTGGACAGAGGAAATTTAACTACTTTTAGCACATGTTTTCTGTAGCGAAAGCAAAGCGTCAGCTACAGATGTTTTTTGTAGCGAAAGCAAAGCGTCAGCTACAGAAGTCTCCCACCTCTATAGTTGGTGAGAAGAGTGCGGTTTTAAGTCACTTTTCAGCAGGTGTCCAACATCCGCTGAAAAAAGTTAATGACTTCGGTCGATTCCGGACGCAATTATGCCGAGGCATAATTGATTGTGATTGTAGTAGATATTCTTCTAACTAAGATAGGATTACCGACTACTAAATGAAATTTTAAAAAAGACGAGAGCTACTTTGAAACCTTCTCGTCTTTTTTTCGTACTAATTATTGCTTACCTTCTTTTAGCATGTGGCCAAATATCCGTTGACATAGAGGAACTCAGTCTAAGAACGCCACGTCCTGTGGCAACGACTGAGTGGACCAGCATCGTGCTGTGTTGCTGTCGCTTCGCTTTCGCACAGACAAAGACACGTTGCTGACGCTACGTTAGCACTACGCTTTCGCGCAAAAACATTTGTTGGCCTAAAGCTGCGGGAGGATGTCACGGATTCGGAAAGGAGCTCTTAATGCAAGTACAAAGCCGGATCCGGACGAGGCATAATTAATGGGCAAACATTATACAGGCCAAAAGAGTTTTCTAACGAAAGGGGTCACACAATTTGAAAAAAACGTGGATAAAAATACTAACTGCGACTATGTTAGTATTTGGCGTGATGGCACCAGCAACAGGTTTTGCAGCCGATAATACGCCACCTAAAGCAATTGATGAAAAATTAGGAGTACCAATCGTCGTATATGGTGCAAACTTATCTGAGGCTGAAAAAGAGTCTGTTAAAGAGTCATTAAAAGTTAAAGAAGAGCCTGAAGTTGAAGAAATTACAGTTTCAGGTCAAGACTTAGCTAAATATATTAAAGATAGTAATTCAAGCTCTCGTATGTATTCTTCTGCCAAAATTACACGTAAGAATGCAGGAGAAGGCTTAGTTATTGAAATTGTTACACCGTCAAATATTACACAGGTTACTTCTGAAATGTATGCGAATGCCATGCTAACTGCAGGTATTGAAGATGCAACAGTACAAGTGGCGGCGCCTAAAGCAGTAACAGGTCATTCAGCGCTTGTTGGAATATACAAAGCTTACGAAGTAACAACAGGTGAAAAGCTTGATACTGATCGTACAGATGTTGCGAATGACGAACTATCAGTAGCAACTACTCTAACGCAATCGGCAGGCGTGGACGATGCTAAGGTTGCAGAATTACTAACAGAAATCAAAAAAGATATTGCAGAATCAAAACCAGCAACTAAAGAAGAGGTTGAAAAGATTGTGCAAGAGCAATTAAACAAGCTTGAAATTAATTTAAGTGACAAGGATCGTCAATTGCTAGTTGATTTAATGAACAAAATTAGTAAACTTGACATTGATTTTAGTCAATGGTCTAAACAATTAGATGATATTAGCAATACGATTAAAGATAAATTTGGATCGCTAATGGAAGATAAAGGATTCTGGGAAAGCGTGAAAAATTTCTTTGCTGATTTAAAGGATACAATTGCGTCATGGTTTAATTAATTCAAAAAAGAATCTGCAACACTTTCTCTTGATTGCTAGAGGAAGGTAGCAGATTCTTTTATTTTTTATGGATGGACTTTTTTAAGTGCCACAGTAAAAAAGCTATGTTACTATGAGAAAAAGGAGTGGTGAGAAATGGAATTTCAATTACAACAGCTAGCAGAAAATAAGCTTGCTTTTGTCTATGAGCAAGAAGGGGAAAGATTAGCGGAAATTACATGGCAACAAAAGGGTCAAGTAATGGTAATGGATCACACATATGTATCAGATAAGCTCCGTGGCCAAGGCGTGGCAAAGAAATTGTTGGATCATGCTGCAGCTTATGCACGTCAAAAAGGTTATAAAATGGAAGCTGTTTGCTCGTATGTAGTTGCGGCTTTTGAAAAATCTAATGATTATAATGATGTAAAACAATAAAGTGAAACTTTGATCAGTGGGGATTTTTTTATCCCCACTGATTATTAGTTTTCACCAATCGGGCGTTTTCGGGCAGTTTTAATCTCATCTTATTTCAAATTTTATGGTGAAACTTACTGCCCGTTAATGCGGGATGAAAAATAAGGCAATCTGCTTGTTAGATAAAGCGGATTGCCTTTTAAATTATTTCAGTAGGTGTTTTTGTAGCGAAAGCGAAAAGTCAGCTACAAATGTTTTAGTAAACCTCCGCTGAAAGATTGATTTTTAGCAAATCATCCATGCTGCTCCTTACAGTAAAATACTATAAATTAGTAATGTTAAGAAGCCTGCTCCGCCTATTAATGAAGCCATGTCTACCCAATCATATACTGAATCCAAATCTTTCACGATAATCACTCTCCAATTATTTGTATTAATACATTATTTCCCTTTAATTGTCATTTGCAATCATAAATATTTACGAAAAAATAGCTCATTACCATAACGTGGGATTGATTTCAGTTTCGATTGGACGCTTAAATGTCACTCATAGTTTTGATAATAAGCAAGAAATAAATACCTGCAATAAAATTGTGTAGGAAGATGATTAACTATGTCTTGGAAAACAGACTTACTATGAATTTTGTTTATATGATAGAGGAAAAGGGTTATAAATGAGTTCTCTCTTTTTATATATGCTGTAATGTATATAAAAATTATGTTTAGTCCTCAGATAATAAGGAAAAGATAAAATATAGAGCCAGATTCTATATTTTGGGGAGGGATTTATAATGGCAAAAGGTAAAGGAACAGGTGTTGTGATTGCAGGGCTAGCTTTAGCAGCATCTTATTTAAGTAAAAAAGAAAATCGTGATAAAGCATTAAGTATGCTCAATAGTACAAAATCTAAATTAGCATCTTATTTGAATACAACGAATATGGAGATGCACAAAGACATATCAGAACGTATATCGACTGAAGTAGCGACAGAAGCTGGAACGTCTCCAACAAAAATAGCTTCAAACGAAATGGTTGCTGAAGGTGGGGGACATACTAGTATCCATTACTATCATGAAGAAATTCATGAAAAAAAGAATTAATAACAAAAAACCTTCTCATTTCACGTGAGAAGGTCTTTTTTGTGTACATATAATGATCGTTGCAAATGCTAATAATACAATTCCGGTAAATATAAAGCCACTGACAATACCTAGAGAGAGCCAACCGAGCAATGAGGAACCTAGAACAACTCCTAGTGAAAAGAAGGCATAAAAATAACCATAGGCTTTTCCACGAACTTCAGCAGTCGTAGAGTCGATTAAAAGTGAATTTACTGATGGGAATAGGAAGCCAAACCCGATACCATAGCAGGCCATTGCGATATAAAGTAACGTACTTGAATCCGCCTGACTAATTAATAATTGACTTATCCCCATTAAACTTATACCAAGTGATAATGTTTTAATTGGTGCCACCCTATCGAAAATGCGGTTAGTCGGCAAAATAAATATGAGTACAGCAATAATTCCGAATGTACTCATCAAAGTTCCACTTAAGCGCGAATCAAAGCCTAAAGATTGTACTTTTAGAGGAAGGAGATAGGCAATAACCCCTTGAGAAAACATCAAAAAGAATGCACTGGTAAAGGCTTTTAATGCACCTATATTATTAAAAAGTACATAAAAAGGAATATTTGCAGTTGGAGCAGACTTTTCTTTTTTTACCTGATTTGATTTTAGTAAAAAGAAGGCAAGTATACCTAACAAGAGCATAAAGCTTGCTGTTATATTAAAAACGAATGGTACGCTAGTTCGACTCGCTAAAATTCCACTAAATGCGGGGCCGATTATTGCTGCAATGCCAACGAATGCTCCAGAGATAGCACTACCCTTACCTCTTTTTTCTTGCTCAGTTGCATTTGCTAAAAATGTGAAAGCGGCAGGAACGATAAAGCCCGCAACTAATCCATGTATAAAGCGGACTACTAATAGAACAATAGGATCTTCTACTAAATTATAAAGTGATAGTGAAAGACCTGTTGTTAAAAGTCCTAGGATTAAAATAGTAAATGGTCCCTTACGATCCGTTAAAAATCCAGAGATAATATTACCGAATGTATTGGAAAGAGAATACATACCTACTGCTAGGCCGGTAATGAAGGCTGATGCCCCTAAGGATTCAGCATATGTACTCATGACAGGAAGCTGGGTAAATAAGTCGAAAAATGAAAAGAATATAATCAAATAAATAAGTTTCTTCATAGTTCCTCCGATGGGAAATTGTAAGTGAGAATCAATATCACTCTTATTATACCATTTTCAACAAAAAAAGAACGCCTCATAAGGTTTTAACCTATGAGGCGTTCCTGAATAATGAAAATTAAGCTTTAGCAACTTCTTTTTTCATTGTTTTGTTTTTAGCAAGATTTACGTGCCATGAAAGTGCTTCCTCTAAAATATGAGGTGTTTGATGGCCGCCAGTTGCTTCTAGCGCACGGTTATAGTAATCCCAAAGTTGTTCTTTGTAATCTGGGTGTGCACAGTTTTCGATAATTAAAGGTACACGCTCTTGTGGTGCAAGACCACGTAAGTCAGCAATACCTTGCTCAGTTACGATTACATCAACATCATGTTCAGTGTGGTCTACGTGAGAAACCATTGGCACGATTGAAGAGATAGCGCCGCCTTTTGCGTATGATTTAGTAACGAAAATACCTAGACGTGCGTTACGTGCAAAGTCACCTGAACCACCGATACCGTTCATCATACGAGTACCAGATACGTGTGTTGAGTTTACGTTGCCATAGATATCTAATTCAAGAGCAGTGTTGATTGAGATTAGACCCAAACGACGGATAAGCTCTGGGTGGTTAGAAATTTCTTGTGGACGTAAGCAAATTTTATCAGCATATTTCTCTAGGTTGCCATATACTTTTTTCTGTAATTCCTCAGTCAGTGTAATTGAAGTAGCTGCTGCAAATTTAACTTTACCAGCATCAATTAAGTTGAATACAGCATCTTGAAGTACTTCAGAAGCAACAACTAAATCTTCAAATTCTGAATTTGCGAAGCCGTCAAGTACAGCGTTTGCAACAGAACCTACACCAGATTGTAATGGCATTAATTGTTTTGTTAAGCGACCAGCTTTAATTTCATCGCTGAAGAAGTCTAATAAAATGTTCGCCATTGTTTGTGTTTCTTCATCTGGCGGAACGATTAATGAAGGAGCATCTGGCTCTTCAGAAATAACAATCGCTTTAATTTTAGCTGGATCTACTTTAATACCGATGTCACCAATGCGTTGCATAGCATCAGTCATTGGGATTGCTTCACGTTGACCTTGCTCACCTGGTACATAGATATCGTGGATACCTATTAACGCTTCTGGATGAGAGATATTTAATTCGACAATAATATTTTCAGCGTAATCAGCGAAGATTGGTGAGTTACCTACAGAGTTTGTTGGGATAATAAGTCCATCTTCTGTAATAGCAACAGCTTCAAGAATTAAATATTTAATTGGTCCAATAATTCCTTGACGAACTAATTCAGCGTTATGTGAAAGATGAGCGTCAACATATAGGACATCACCAGTGTTAATTAAATTACGGATAGTTGAATCTCCTTGGAATGGTCCACGTTTGCGGATAACACCAGCATCAGCTAAGTATTTATCAACTTCTGGTCCTAAAGAAGCTCCTGTATATACATCAATTTTGAATTTTTCGTTTTTAGCGCGCTCTACTAAAGCCATAGGAACAACTTTTGCGTCCCCCGCACGAGTGAATCCACTCATACCAACTACATCACCGTCAGAAATCAGTGCTGCAGCTTCTTCAGCAGTAACAATTTTACTTTCAAGTTCTTTTAAGCCTAGGCGTTTTTGAACATTTGCATCCATAAAAAAATCCTCCCCTAAAAAGTTTGATGGAAACCGATTACAAAACTAGAAAAAATACGTAAGAATTTTCTGTTTATTCAGTTGTAGTATGACTCCAACCATTTGAATAATACTATCACCAAATTGTCACAAAAACTTTAGAAATAGCATTAAATTGAGTAAAAAGAGGAAAAATGAGCATAAAAACGAATTTTCGACAGAGAAAACGTTTTAATGTAGAGCTACAGTGGAAATTTTCTAAATATAAATGATTAAACAACAAAATGAGGGGTTGATTTCCGTTTCGATGTGCGCTTTCCTGGTACATTTGAGAGCTTTAACTAATGCCATCCCAAACTGTTGATAATGGGTATATAAATTTAGTAAGAAAAAAGTACAGCGAACAATAAAAAATGCTCGCTGTACTTATCAAAATTAGAAACCTAAAGAACGACGGAAGTAACTTGCGTAGCGTTGGCTGACTGGAATACGAGTACCGTCTTTCATGATTAATAAAAACGTTGAATGTGAATCTGGTTGAATTTCATCAATGTAGTCAATGTTAACGATATAAGAGCGGTGACAACGTATAAATGAGTCAGGTGCTAAAAATAGCTCAAGATCACTTAGGTTTAAACGGTGATATCCTTCACGGCTCATTGTCTTAACAAATGTTTTTCGAAGCTGTGTTTCAAGATAAATGACCTGATCATGCTTGATTGGGTACCAACAATCATCAATTTTGATTGTAATGTAGTTCGTTAAAAATGCTGACGGCTTTTGTGGGAAGATTGCAGTGATAGCACCCTTAGTTTCACCTTCCTCCATTAAAGGTATACTCATGCCGTAATATGCTACTCCAAATACATCAGGCTCAATGTAAGAGCTAATCTTTTGTCCGTAGTTTAACGCTTTATGAGCTGCAGAACCTTCTTTAATTGGGTCACCAGGTTTGATTTTTAAATCAACTTTTTTGCTTGCTTGGTAGTACAAGTACTCGTTTGTATCGGAAATTGCAATGGAAGTGTTCTCGGGGAAGAACTCCTTAATAATCTCCATAATTTCTTCTATTTGTTTTGGATCCACTATTAACACCTCGTCTAAACTTTTAAAAATAGTATTATCATCTATTTTACTACATATTCGTATAAATTATATAGAGAAGATTTCGGAATAAAAAAGAGAAATGTCGATTGATGAAATATAAAGTTGTGAAATGCATTACATAATTTGTAACAATTTTTAAATAATTACTAATTCATTTTGATATGTATATGGTAAAATCTAAGTGTAGGTAAATAAGTTTACGAGGTTTCTACTATGAATATGTGATAAATTAGAACTAGTGCCATGGATAAAATGTGGTTGAAAGGAAATCGCAGAATATGGTAAAATTCACTTTATAGTCTATTTTTTTTGTAACTGGTGGTTTAGTTGGGTTATTTTTAAGTTATATTCAATAATATAATTGTGAAATATGACTCAATTCATAAATTAATTAGGAAATACTATTTTCTTATACGAAACAGATCGTTGTCAAAAATTGCAAAAGAGTAATTCGTGCAATCTGAGGAAAGATGGGGAAGATTATGCAACTACATCAACATTCTATGTCAGAAACGATATCCAAAAGATACTTTCAAGAGATCGATAGTATTAACCAATACATCGGTATAGAAGAATTTTTTAATATTGAGTCGAAATTAATATTTGAAATTTACCATTTAGAATCTGTAAAGGCTAAGAAAACCTTGCATGAATTAATTGATATTCTTTCAATACGTTTTGGCAAACAAGTCATTAAAATTGTTCGAAGTTATTTTTCTGTTTTGTCGTCAATTGTTGCTCGTAAATTGCTAGACAATCAAGTTCCTTCGAAGAAAGCATTTGCTTTTAACATTGCTTGTAATGATATGATCGAAAATCAAATGAAAGACGCAGAATTTTTACAATTCGCTGACGATTTAATTGATTTCTTTGTCTATTTTATTGCAGATCGCAAGCAACCGACTTTCCGTCACCAAACAGTTAATAAAGTAATTATGTATATAAATGATGAATTGGAAAATGACTTAACAGTGGAAAGCATCGCAAATAACTTCCATATAAGTACTAGTCATTTATCGCGTATTTTTAGAGAACATGTTGGTATTACACTAGTTGAATATCTAAATGTACGTCGAGTAGAAGAGTCACAGTACTACCTTAGACACACTAATAAAAGTATTACTTCTATTTCAGATCAATTCCATTTCTGTAACCAAAGCTACTTTACCCGCATCTTTAAAAAATATACTGGGGTAACGCCCAAGCATTTCCGAGACGAGCTACATCATGAGTTTTATCGTTTTGAGATGGCGGAATCAGAGCTTCAAAACGTTTAACTTATTTCAGCGGGTGTCCTAACATCCGCTGAAATAAGTTAAAGCCTCCGGCCGCAATTATGCCGAGGCATAGTTGAAAGCCAGAAGTATACTTAGTTTTATTAACAATGAGTTATAAATAAGATTATTAAATAGATGCGGACATACTAGCGATGCTAAAGCTCGCTTCTTTTTTTATACTATGGAATTAGTAGCACTTGCTATTTGATAAAGATAGACCCGATAATGTATACTTCATTTTAGTTGATAAAAAATAGTAGGTGGAAAAATGAAAAAATTGAAGCTATTTTCAATGCTTGGAATCGCCGTTTTTGTTCTTAGTGGTTGTGAAGCTGTGCAAAACAAAGAAGGTTTTTTCTATAGTATCTTTGTAAAACCAATGGAATTTTTATTAGAATTTTTCGGTAACACTATTTTTTCAGGTAGCTATGGTTTAGCAATCATCGCTATTACGGTTCTTATTCGTTTAATTTTAATGCCGATTATGTTAAAAAATTATCGTTCGCAACAAAAGATGAAAATGAAAATGGATGCGTTTAAGCCTGAAATGGAAGCTGTTCAGAAGAAGATGAAGGAAGCAAAGACAAAAGAAGAACAAACGCAGTATCAACAAGAAATGATGGCATTATATCAAAAACATGGTATTAATCCACTCAACATGGGCTGTTTACCAATGTTAATTCAAATGCCAATTATCATGGGTCTTTATTTCTCCATTTTATATTCTACAGATGTGAAAGCACACGAATTTTTATGGTTTAGCTTAGGCTCACCTGATATCGCTATGACAATTGTTGCAGGTCTTGTATATTTAGTTCAAGCACGTGTATCTTTATGGACAGTACCAGAGCAACAAAAAGCACAAATGAAAATGTTTATTTATATTTCACCAATTATGATTGTCTTTATCTCGATGTCATCTATGGCAGCACTACCACTTTACTGGTCTGTCAGCGGTGCATTGTTGATTATTCAAACATATATCGGTCGAAAATTTTATTCGGAGCATCCGGAAAAAGTAAACTCATAAAATAATTTATGTCGAGGCGCTTATGTAGCCTCGATTTTTTTAGGAGGACAGCAAGATGAACATAAAGTGGTTAACATCTATTTTAGTCGCGATTTTTAGTATTGCGGCTATCGTATTTATTATCATGGGTAATTTTAATTTTGCGGTATTGGCAATGACTATTATGTTTGCCGTATCGAATGGTTTTAGGGCAAAAAGTTTTAAAGAGCAAGGGTATGTAAAAGAGGCAAAGTGGATGAAGTACATGGCAATCTTTTTCTCAATTGCTTCTATAGTAGTGTTTATTATTATTCTCACAGACTAATGATCAATTATGCCTCGGCATAATTGCGTCCGGAATCGACTTTGTGCTCAGGTCTGCAAATGTTTTTTGTGCGAAAGCGTAGTGCTAACGCAGCCGCAGCAACGTGTCTTTGTCTGTAGCGAAAGCGAAGCGACAGGTGCAGGTATTGGGACACTCGGTGAAAGAAGTTTAAAAATCATTGGTGAAAATCTACACCCTAAATTGTGAACAGTGCTAAAATGAGACTATACCAATATAGTGGATCATCGCCACAACGTGTGGTTGATTTCCGTTCCGACTGGGCTCTTTTGTCGCTGTCGCTTCGCTTTCGCACAGATAAAACATTGTCGCTGCCGCTTCGCTTTCGCACAGATAAAACATTGTCGCTGCCGCTTCGCTTTCGCACAGATAAAACATTGTCGCTGCCGCTTCGCTTTCGCACAGATAAAACATTGTCGCTGTCGCTTCGCTTTCGCACAGATAAAACATTGTTGCTGACGCTTCGCTTTCGCGCAAAGCAAAGCTTCCTGGGGGCGTCCGATGAGCCGCTTGGGGCAACAGATATTTTTTGCGCGAAAGCGAAGTGCTAACGTAGCGGCAGAAGCAGGATGTGCTCACTCCAGGGTCTCAATCCCCAAGGAGTCGCCAGTCTCCACTCCAATCAACTTATTCACATAGTAGACGTTTAACAAACGTATCCATAACTTTGGGTGATGAACTAATATAGTACAAAATAGTATCGGTACTTACTAGACTATTCTTTCTAAATTCTTTGAAAGAGGATACTTACTGTAGTACTGGATAACTTTAAAAGGGGTAAAAAAAGTGAAAAAGAAACGTTTACCACTCATCCTAGGTGCTTTAATTTCAGTGGCGCTTATTGTATCTATTTTCGTAGTTTATAACTATAAAAATAAACCGGTAAGTAATGCATCAGATGAACATGATCAACAAGCAGCGGAGCCAACTAAAAAAGATTCACCTGCAAAAGAAGAGCCGAAAAAAACAGCAGATAATCCTGTTAAGCCAGAACAGAAGCCAGATGAAAATGGCTATATCCCAAATCAAACATTACCAACTGAGCCGACATATATCAAAGGTATTTTATTAGCGAATAAAATATATCCTCTACCATCTACCTTTACGCCTGGAGAGGATCCTGAGGCACGTCAAGCTCTGAACAAAATGATTGCTGCAGCAAAACAACAAGGTTTTGATTTAGTAGCCTTTAGCGGCTATCGATCTTTTGAATATCAAACAACATTATATAATAATTACGCTAAACGTGATGGGCAAGCTGCGGCTGATCGCTATAGTGCTCGACCAGGTTATTCAGAGCATCAAACAGGTTTGGCCTTTGATATAGGGGAGAAAGGCAAAGATGATTTATGGTTAACTGAAGAATTCGGTGAAACACCAGCGGGGCAATGGTTATTTACACACGCTCAAGACTACGGCTTTATTTTACGATTCCCCAAAAATAAAGAAGATATCACAGGTTATATGTATGAGTCATGGCATTACCGTTATGTTGGTGTAGACATAGCAAAAGATATAAAAAAACAAAATATTACGCTAGAAGAATATTTAGGTGTGAAATAAAAAAGGGAAGAGAGTTGTTCATCATTAATGAACTAGCTCTCTTCCTTTTTCTACATTCTACAAGATAGGTGTTAATAAGCGTGAAATTGATTCTTTAAATTTAATCAGTGTAGAACGATTTTTGTACATTTCCCAAGTCAATTCAGTACAATCAAAAATATCCTTTTCAAACAGCTCAGCAAGCTGATGTGAAATCGTTGAGTTATAAATAAAGGCATTTACTTCAAAATTCAAACTGAAACTTCGTACGTCAAGGTTTGCAGTCCCGACTGTAGATGCTTCATCGTCAATAATAATTGCTTTAGCATGAATAAAGCCCTTCTCATAAATATAAACTTTTGCTCCTGCACGCAATAATTGTCCTACGTATGAGTATGTAGCCCAATAAACAAACATATGATCAGGCTTATTCGGAATCATGATCCTTACATCAATGCCTGAGAGCGTTGCAATTTTAATAGCTTCTAAAAAACTAACATCAGGTATGAAATATGGCGTTTGGATATATATATATTTTTTTGCCATATTGATAAGCTTTAAATAACCAATTTTAATTTGTTCCCATTCAGAATCAGGGCCGCTAGAAACGATTTGTAATCCTACATCGCCTTTTTTCGGAATAGCCGGGAAGTAACGGTCCGAATAACCCATTTTTTGTTGCTCGCTAGCTTGATTCCAATCAAGTAAAAAGCGTGTCTGTAATGGATGTACTGCACTACCCTCAATACGTAAATGTGTATCTCTCCAATAGCCAAACTTCTTTTGTAGACCAAGGTACTCATCCCCGACATTAAAGCCACCGATGTAACCAATACGGCCATCAATTACAACGATTTTCCGGTGATTTCTAAAATTTAAACGAGGATTTATAAGTGGGAAAATAGATGGGAAAAATACTTCGACTTCACCGCCTGCACTAAGCAATTCCTTGAAATGGCGCTTTTTAACGTTGCGTGAGCCCATTTCATCATATAAGATTCTTACCTTAACCCCTTGCTTTGCTTTTTTAATAAGCTTATCAATAATGCGTGTACCTAAGTCATCTAGACGGAAAATATAATATTGAATGTGAATATGATCTTTTGCTACCTCAATATCTTTCAGAAGTTGCTCAAATTTATTTGCACCATCATCAAAAATATCAATGTGGTTGTCCTGCGTTAATACTGCATTGTTTGTTTTAAGATGCATATAAATCATTTCTTTATAATTTTCCGCATTTTCTATACGAAACTCGAATGTATCATCTCGGATCGCTTCTGTCTGATAGCTAATGAGGTTATCGATACCAATATCCTTGCGTCCTTCCCAACGGAATAAATGTTTTCTCCGTAATTGTCGTCCGAATAGCAAGTATAAAATAAACCCACCTAATGGAATGAAAAATAGTACGAGAATCCATGCCCATGTAGAAGTGGCATCTTTACGCTCTAAAAAAATTATGACCAATGCTGCTAAAATATTGACAAACATAATTAAAGATACTAGAAATCCTAAGTCTGTAAAAATACTCATTCCTACACCTACCTTTACTATATTTTCGCAATATATCTAGTATAGCTTACTTTATATGTGGAAAGAAGATAAGAAATTGTTGGTAAGCGCGGAAAAGGATTACCTCCAAAACTAGAACGAGGTAATCCAAAATAATTTCGCCGTCGTGATTGTTGTAAGCTGCCACTTTTTCTTCGCACATTTGCCAAATGAAGATTAATAATGCTCCCATTGAAATAAAATATCAGAAAAATCTCCTTGAAGAAGCTTTTCTCGGTTAATGAAAAACTTCCCAACGCCGCTATCTGCCCACATAATACCAATTTCATCATTAGAGTCTATTTGGAGTAGCAATACATCATATCGTTTAAGGAGCTGAGATTCGTGACGGATATCTTCCTCTAAAAAATAGGCATAACCACCAATTTTAGCTCCAGCCCCTAAGAAGTGTTGTAAATAAATCTCACGTAAATCAACATCTTCAGATGAAGGAATTAAGTTTGGTAAATAGTGTATCGCGCGATAATCTAAAGCAGATACAGGTTCTTGGATCAGTTGAAATTGTAATGCTAACTCCTGGTGAATAGGGAACGGATCATCTGCTGTTTGTGCTAAAAACTCCTGACTAGGGACCGTAGCTTTAAAATTTACGGTAGGATAAAAACGTATTTTATAAAATTGCTGGAAAATATCCTCGTGATAATGATCAGCATTTACAAAAATATTAGATGAAATAAAAAATTGCAAGATACCCTCAGATGGGAAATCCTTCAGTGGTGGCATTTCTGCAAAGTTAATTTGAGCTAATAGCCGCATAGGTTCGCCTGTAATATCTTTCGGATATGCTTGGTGACAGGGTAAATAAGGTTCCCCTGCAAATTTACTTTCCGTAAGTGTAGTCGAACGTTTATACGGCGTGATAATTATTGCTGAAAGTAGTGTATCTTCAATTTCAAAACGAAACGATTCTAACTCTTTTGGAAGTAAAAGATTTGTTATTTCGTTCATGCAGAGGCCTCCGATATTCTGCTTCAAGGAGATAATATCCCTTGCTGTGTTCTATAAACCTCGAATTACTATTAAGTTACGGCTTTTTATCAACAAATTATTCAAGTCGTAAAGATTTATTTGATGCTTTAAAAATAAATATTAAACTTATAGAAAAGACTGCTACTGCTGCTGAAGTATAATAGCCTAGACTAGATTGTATCGTAAATAGCCAAGTGAAGAGTAGTGGACCTAGAATGCGTCCTAGGTTATCCATTGAATAGGAAAGACCCGCGGCAGTCCCATATTGACCACCAGATTCTTTAGTCGAAAGAGATACGACGCATGTTCTTGCGAGTGCATTTCCTGCTGTGAAAACACAAAGAGCAAAGCCTGCCATAAATAAGTTAGCTGTTAAAGTAAATAAAAGCATACCCATCGCTGTGACAATTTGTGCACCTATTAACCAAGTTGTCTCGCTTCCATTTTTAATACGTCTAACAACACCACCTTGAATAGCCGCATCTACAAAGCCACTAAACATAAACAAATAACCTATTTGTAACGGTGTAATTTGAATTCGACCAATTTGGAATAACTGGAACGTTGCTTCTACACCAGCCAGCATAAAAGTCACTAAAAATGAGAACATAAATAAATAACGCACACGGTACTGCAGCATTTTAGTCGCACCCTTTGGCACAATGGCACGTTTATTTGTATCTTTTCGTTTTGTAGGTTCTTTTAAAACGAAACTTGCATAAATAAATAGTAGTGCAATTAATGTTGCAGAAGCGATAAATGGCAGTTGCAGACTATAGTGTCCTAGCATTCCACCGATTGCAGGACCGAAAATAAAACCGAGCCCGATGGACATGCCCATGAGACCCATATATTTATTGCGATCCTCCTCACTCGACATATCTCCTACAAAGCCTGTCACGGCTGTGTAAAGTGCGCCTGAGAATAAACCACCCACAACACGTGAGAAGTACAACATTGCTAAATTATCAATAAATAAAGAGAAAATAACAAAGCTTAAGCTAAAACCAACTAGGCCCATTAATATAAGTTGCTTACGACCTACCTTATCGGACAGCATACCCCAAAATGGTGCAGTGAAAAAACTTGCAAGAGAGTACACTGTAAGTAGGCCACCTACGTGTATTTCATCCCAATTTTGCTGAACTACAACCTCGGGTAAGACAGGTATAATAATTCCAAACCCTAGGTAGACGAGGAATTGAACAGACATTAATAATAAAATTGCCTTTTTCATACAGTACCCTGCTTTCATATGATATTTTAGTATGTATATTCTACCTCTCTTGTTATTGTTATTACAAGAAGACGGAAGACAATTCGTTTTGCTTTCGCGCAAAAAACATTTGTTGGCCAAAAGCCTCCGGAAGCAATTATACCGAGGCATAATTGATTTGTTTAATGGCTCATTACTAAATTAGGGGACGACATTTGTTAATATGCATGACATAAGTAGAGAAACGGGACTAAAACAATGTATAAAAAACGGCAGACTGTTAACAATGGAATTAGATTGATACTTAAAATTAATGACAATCTTTAAAGTAACTAAAAGGACTCATTCCATTTTTAATTTTTTGTATCGATTGTCGCATAGTGTATTAAATTATCCCTGGGATATACTACTAGAGGGTATATCGATATTTTATATTTTTATGTTTAATTTTTTCTATTTAGTGGTAAATGAGTTTATAGGCATGACATTTATTAACACGTTATAGTTGATTGGAGTGGAAACTGGACGCCCCAGGAAAGCGCCCAGTCGGAACGGAAATCAATCCCACGCTTTGATTATGAGATGGTAAATAGTTATGTGAAGGAAAAATTTACATTGTAACAGAATTGAAAAATTTTATAGCAGAGTTAAATGGTATGATAGAAAGAGATTAACTCGTCAGACATCATACAGTTGCAAAAATGAAACTTTTTTGGAAATAAAACGTTATATAATCGAGGAAAGATTGAGGTGGAATGTATGAAAAAAGAAGTAGATTTGAAAAAGATTGTTTCGAATTTATCTAAGTTGGGTGTAACAGCCACTGTAACAAAGTCTCGACTTGAACTTTTAAAAGTGCTAAGACCACCAACGCAAACTCCGCAAGTTCAAGCTTAACTCGTTTTACAAATGAAAATGGGTAGTCTCGTATTTGAGACTACCCATTTTTTTATCCATAATTAATCATCATCATCGTGAGTAGTAAACATGTACGTACGATAGTGGAAACGCATACTGAAAACAAGTCCGACGGCTAGCGAGTTCCCCATCAATGAACTTCCCCCATAACTGATAAATGGTAGGGGAATACCGGTAATAGGTAATAGCTGAATAGTCATACCGATATTTTCAAATACGTGGAATGTAATCATTGCAATTATACCGGCACAAACATATGTTGAGAATGGATCTTTCAATAGTAGTGTAGTTTTTGTTAAATGATAGATTAATAAAAAGAAAATACAAATAACGATACTAGCACCAATAAAGCCCCATTCTTCTCCGATAACCGTAAAAATAAAATCGGTATGATTTTCGGCAACGTAAACCTCGCGACCGCGGAAACCTTTTCCGAAAATTTCACCTGAACCAATAGCATTTAAGGACGTAATTAAATGGTATCCATCACTAGAAGAATATGAATATGGGTCTAACCAAGAATAGATTCGAGCAAACTGATACGGTTTAAAGCCGAATGTTTTCTCTAAGAAACTCTGCATATAGAGTGCCATCCATATAAGAGTACCACCTACTGTAGCGCCACCTATTAAAGTTGGTAAAATAATTTTCCATGATATACCAGCTACAATGACGATAGCAGCTGTAATGGCAAAGAATACTAATGCCGAACCAAGGTCAGGCTGCTTCATAATAAGGGCTAATGGTAGTAACAGTGTAGCAGCGATTTTACCTAGCAATATAAAGTCCGTTTTTACTGACCTAAAAGAATAAACTTCATTGTGCTTACTAATAAGTCGAGCGAGTGCTAGAATGTAAAAGGTTTTCATAAACTCAGAGGGTTGAATATTCCCTAAAGGTGTCTTAAACCAGCTTTTTGCACCATTAATTTTTTCGCCGATTTGTCCTGGTCCTTCTGGCATGAAGATAAGCAGTACTAATAAGAAAATTCCTGCACCGTACATATACCAAGACATTTTTTTATATTGATCAGGTTCAAAAAACATAACTACTCCAATAATTACTGAGCAAATGACGTACCATTGCAATTGTTTAGGAACATAGTTAATGCCATATTGACCTGATGTTTGCGCCGACGAAATGGCTAACAAACTTATGACTAGGAAGGTTAAAAGTATTAAAGCGAGCGTCCAGTCAAAACGATTCGCGAAATTTCGTTTATTTTCCATACAAGCCACCTAAATTAATATAGTATCTCTTCATGAGTAAATTTGATTCGAATTAATTCCAATTCAATATGCTACCAAATATATTTAACTTCTTTCAACAAAAGTCTCCCACTTCTTTCGGTGGTGAGATGAATGCGGATTTAAGCTACCTTTCGAACACCCGCGAAAGAAGTTAAAGCCTCCGGACGCAATTATGCCAATGTATAATCGTTAAGGAGTATTCACCTTAGGTCAAGAGGTAAATATTGATACCGAAGTAATTGTGTAAACGAGGAGGCTCGATGCTTGTTTTTAGAATCCTCGCTGATATTTGTAAAAAATGAATAGAATTATATTTTTAAAAATTTGTTCATTCAGAGTGGTTAAAAACAGATATCCAATAGCATCTTTAACATTCATATTATACCGTAAAAAACAATTTTACGCCTGTGAATATTGTTATGACGATTATTAGCATAAAATGTTTCAAAAAATTCATGTTTAGTTTTATAATGTAGTGAAGAATGGGGTGATGGTTGTGGCTAAAAAATTAAAGTCAGCTGAAGATTTTATGTACCATGTTTATGTTCATATGAATGATGTCGATAAATTTGTTATTTTTAGCGGGCTTAAATTCTCGCAATTTGTGGCTGCACTTGAACCACTGCATCACTTACTGTTATTGAAACATTCCTATGAAGATGGTTCCTTTAATATGCATACACAGTTTGATTATATACCAGAAGAGGAAGTATCTAAGTTTGTAAAGAAAGCTACTGAATCCAAAGAATTGTGTTGGATAGACTTTATGGATGAGAAGAGGCTAGACCAACTAACACCGATGGAACAAGGAGAATTGCTTTACATAAGTCATAAAAAGGAGCCGATTACTTCACCATTTTTTAATAAATTACAAAATCGATTTGTCTACTATTCTTCAGACTTAGAGAAAATGACTAAAATTTATTTTCGCCATTTAAGTGATTCTGATTTACTTCTTGCGAATGTTTTAAACAGTTTGATTCGTGAAAAGGAACGTAGCACTGGTTTTTGGAGACGGAAAGTGAAATCGAGTATTCCTTCTATTTCACCTGAGTTTTTGCGTGCCTATCGTTCTTTTACTAAAGACGGAGCGCTGTTATCGTTGTATCGAATCGAAAAGCCTAAAGTAGCTTACGGTATCGAAATTCGTAATCTGTCAGAATACTCCTTCCCTGATGAGGTATGGGATGATTTAAATACAATTTTGAAAAATGAGCACGATGAATTGATTTATATTATTTAACTTCTTTCAGCGAATGTTCTTTGTAGCGAAAGTGCAACGTTAGCTACAGGTATCCAAACACTCGCTGAAATAGAGGAACTCAGTCTAAGAACGCCAAATCCTGTGGCAATTTATCTGTTGCTGCCGCTGCGTTAGCACTACGCTTTCGCACAAAAAACATTTGTTGCTGCCGCTGCGCTTTCGCACAAAAAACATCTGCAGGCATAAGCACAAAGCTGATTCCTGACGCAATTATGCCTAGGCATAATTGATCTATTCATTTGTACGTAGAATGAATATACTCTAAATCTCACCGTCAAAATTACGGTGAGATTTTTATCTTCATTTAGTAATTGTTTTATGTAGCGAAAGCAAAGCGACAGCTACAGCTACAGAAGACTCTCACCTTTAAATGTGATGAGTTGAATACGGATGTGGTACCTTTTCAGAGGGTATTCAAACACCAATTGAAATAGAGGATCTCAGGCTAAAAATTTCACATCCTCTCAAAATCTGGACTCAATTACGCCAAGGTGAAATTGATGTCATTTGTCAAGACGTTTCATGATAAACTAATAGTACTCAAGAAGTATGTGGAGGGCACAAAAATGAAAAAAAGAATCGGTTTATTATACGGTGGAAAGTCAGCAGAGCATGAGGTGTCATTGTCGACAGCACGTGCAGTCACTGGAGCTTTGAATTTCGAGGAGTATGAAGTATATCCGATTTTCATTACACTTGAAGGGGAATGGCGCCGTGGTGAGCGTCTAAAAAAACCTGCAAGTACAATTGAAGAATTACAATTTGGTGATGATGCCACTATTTTAGAAAATAATATTACAAACTTTTTAATCGATAAAGATGGTGAATCTGTACAATTCGATGTAATTTTCCCATTACTTCATGGTACTAATGGTGAAGATGGAACTGTTCAAGGTTTACTTGAGGTTTTAAATTTGCCTTATGTAGGAAATGGTGTGTTAGCATCAGCAACGGGTATGGATAAAGTAGTTATGAAGCAATTATTTGAAATTGCCGGCTTACCACAAGTGCCATATACGTACTTCATTCGTAGCGAATGGGCTAATGAACAGGAGGCTATCCTTGCTCGTTGTGAAGAAAAGTTGGAATGGCCGCTGTTTGTGAAACCTGCAAATTTGGGATCAAGTGTCGGAATTAACAAGGCAACAAATCGTGAAGAATTAGTGAAGGCTATCGAAATAGCCTTACAGTATGATCGTAAAATTGTAATTGAGCAAGGTATTGTCGCTCGTGAAATTGAACTAGCTGTGCTAGGAAATGATTTCCCTGAAGTTTCTGTACCGGGTGAAATTAAACCAGTAACTGAATTTTATGATTATGACTCTAAATATAAAGATGGCTCAACCGCCCTTATTATTCCAGCAGAGCTTCCTACTGAAACAGTTTCAAGCTTACAGGAGCTAGCAAAGCGTTCGTTCAAAGCTATTGATGGAAGCGGTTTAGTTCGTGCGGACTTTTTTGTGACGGGCGATAACAGCATTTATATTAACGAAGTGAATACAATGCCAGGTTTTACACCTGTTAGCATGTATCCTCTTTTATGGCAGCATACAAATGTAAGCTACCCAGAGCTGATTAATCGTCTGATTACACTAGCAATTGAGCGTTTTGAAGAAAAACAACAGCTTCACTATAAAAAAGACTGAGTGGGATTATTGTGAAAAAAACATTAAAGCAGTTAGCTACATGGTTAAATGAAGATGTGCCAGTTTTTGGTGATACGGTCGTATCAGGAATTTCCATTGATACACGTACAATTCAACAAGGGGACCTGTTTGTACCATTTCGTGGTGAGACGGCCAATGGACATAAATTTGTTATGCAGGCTTTTGAAAAAGGAGCAGGTGCTTCTCTTTGGCAGAAAGATGAACCAAATCCACCACAAGGTGTACCATTACTCTTTGTAGATGATCCAGAATTAGCGCTTCAGCAAATGGCTCGTGCCTATCGCAGTGAGCATAAAGCAAAATTTATTGGTATTACTGGTTCAAACGGTAAAACATCGACGAAAGATATTTTAGCAGGAACGCTAACACCATTTTTTAAAGTACAAAAGACAATTGGGAATTTTAATAATGAACTAGGTTTACCTATTACGGTTTTACAGCTAGATGAAGATACTGATGTCGCTGTACTTGAAATGGGAATGAGTGGTTTTGGTGAAATAGAATTTTTAACGAGGCTTGCTCGTCCACATATGACAGTGATTACAAATATAGGCGAGGCTCATATGCAAGATTTAGGCTCACGTGCAGGAATAGCTAAAGCCAAGTTTGAAATAATTCAAGGAATGCAACCGGATGGAGTGCTATTTTATGATGGAGATGAACCGCTGCTTCAAGAACTAGTTGCGAAAGAGCAGCAGCTAAATGCAGTGGCATTTGGTTTAGAGCATAGCAATCTATTGTATGCAGACAGTATTGAAGCAACTGCTGATGGTAGTGGCTTCTCTACACATGGTGTGATTGAAGGTGATTTCTTTATTTCCGTTCTCGGGAAGCATCAGGTGAAAAATACATTAGTCGCTATGTTAATATCTCAAAAGCTAGGTTTAAACGATGACCAAATTCGTGCATCCTTAAAACAAGTAGCTCTTACGGATATGCGCATGCAACAAGTGAATGGATTAAATGGGGCATTGTTTATTAATGATGCATACAATGCTGCACCTACCTCTATGAAGGCTGCTATTCAATTTGTAGCATCGACAACGATTCGCCCAGAAAAATGGCTTGTGTTAGGTGATATGCTTGAACTTGGACCAAATGAAAAGCATTTCCATGAAGATTTATCGAAGGATATTCGTGCAGAAGAAATCGCTTATGTATGTTTATTTGGCCCACGAATGGCTTATTTAAATGAAGTCTTAAAAGAGCGTTTTGATGAGGAACATTTGCTATATGTTGAGGATGATTATACGCCAATTATCGAAAAACTACAGCAAGCTAACGAGGAGTCTATCGTTTTACTAAAAGGCTCTCGTGGTATGAAATTAGAAACAATCTTACGTACGTTTACGTCATAAAATGAAACAAGGAATCGGTGGGACATTCTCTCGCCGATTCTTTCAATTCTTGATTTAAATGAGTTACACATTTAGAGGTGAAAATAATGTCAGTAGGTGTGTTATGTATACATGGATTTTCAGGCGGACCTTATGAAGTAGAACCTTTTACTACCTATTTACGTACGCATACAAATTGGCTGATTGAAGAACCTACTTTGTCAGGGCATGGGGAGGAATTACAAATGCGTGGTTACACCGCTAAGCATTGGTTAATGGATGCCGAGCTCGCTTTTCGTGCTCTTGCTAAAAAAGTAGATGAAGTAATAGTAGTTGGGTTTTCAATGGGTGGCATTATAGCGCTTTATTTAGCTAAACGTTATAAAGTGAAAAAGCTTGTTTTACTAAGTGCTGCTGCCAAGTATGTGAGTCCGAAGCAACTGGTCAAAGATTTTAAAGTGCTTGCCACTGAGGCGTATCATCGTAATCTGTCTAATAATGAGCTGTATTTACGATACCGACATAAGTTTAATCATGTGCCACTATCGTCAACGATAGAATTCATGAAGCTTGTTCGAATGGTGGAGCCGTATTATAAGGATATTAAAGTTCCGGTGTATATTGTACAAGGAAAATTAGACGGAATAGTGCCATATCATACCGCTCAATTTTTATATGATCAATTAACCTCAAACGATAAAACTTTGTATATTTCTGATAAAGGGAAGCATCATATATGTTATGGTGAAGATTACTCTGAATGGTTTTCTTGCGTTTTGTCGTTTTTAAAGAGTGCGTAAAGTAGTCAGATTATTACGACTCATGCGTTATCGTTGCATACGTTTTAATCCCATGTTAGACTAGTGTAAGCAATGGATACATTTTGTGCGAAGACTCTTCATATTTGATTGAAGAGTACTTTTTTTTGAACACAACGGTTTTATTCTAAAGTGAATAATTACGACAGAATCAAACCGCTCGGTAAAGACCGGGCTTTCCTTTTCATATAAGAGAGCTCTATGTGACATCATATAGAGAAAAATTTTAAGTAACGGAAACGTTCCAAAACACAGGCTCGAATTTGCCGACAACTTCATCTGAAAATGTAACCATTTGTCAACTTAAAAGCAAAAAAAGGAGATTGAGAAGTTTGACAAATTTTTCAGAATTAAATATTAGCGAATCTACATTACGCTCAGTAAAGCGTATGGGATTTGAAGAAGCAACACCAATCCAAGAAGGTACTATTCGTTTTGCTATTGAAGGCCGTGACGTGTTAGGTCAAGCGCAAACGGGTACAGGTAAAACTGCCGCTTTCGGGATTCCACTTATCGAAAAAATTGACCCAAAAAACCCTAATATCCAAGCATTAGTAATTGCTCCAACTCGTGAATTAGCGATTCAAGTTTCAGAAGAGCTATATAAAATTGGTTATGATAAACGTGTGAAATTATTATCAGTTTACGGTGGCCAAGAAATCGGCCGTCAAATCCGTGCGCTGAAAAATAAACCTCAAATTATCGTAGGTACACCTGGTCGTATAATTGACCATATTAATCGTCGTACTTTAAAATTAGAAGATGTTCAAACATTGGTACTTGATGAAGCTGATGAAATGTTAAACATGGGCTTTATCGATGATATTAATTCAATCTTAGAAAATGTGCCTTCTGAACGTCAAACATTATTGTTCTCAGCAACAATGCCACCAGCAATCCGTAAAATTGCTGAAACATTTATGCATGATCCAGAAATCGTAAAAATTAAAGCGAAAGAATTAACAGTTGATAACATCGATCAATATTTTGTGAAGTCTGCTGAACGTGAAAAATTCGACATTTTATCTCGTTTATTAAACGTCCACCAACCAGAACTTGCTATCATCTTTGGACGTACAAAACGTCGCGTGGATGAGCTTGCACAAGCGTTATCAATTCGTGGTTACCTTGCTGAAGGAATCCATGGTGATTTAAGCCAAGCGAAACGTATTTCTGTGTTACGTCAATTTAAAGAAAATAAAATTGATATTCTTGTGGCAACAGATGTAGCTGCTCGTGGGCTTGATATTTCTGGTGTAACACATGTTTATAACTTTGATATTCCTCAAGATCCTGAGTCTTATGTTCACCGTATTGGTCGTACAGGTCGTGCAGGTAAATCAGGACTTGCAGTAACATTTGTAACACCACGCGAAATGGGTTACCTACGTATTGTAGAAGAAACAACGAAAAAACGTATGACACCACTTCAACCACCAACATCGGACGAAGCTTTAGTGGGTCAACAACGCCTATCTATGGAGACACTAGAAGGTCTTATTGCGAACAATGATTTAGGTGATTATCGTATACTTGCGACAGAATTACTTGAAAACCATGATGCAATCGATGTTGTAGCTGCTGCACTTCGTTCATTAACAAAAGAGCCAGATGACTCGCCAGTAACAATTACTGAAGAACGACCATTACCAATGCGTCGTGAGCGTTCTGGTAACCGTGGCGGAGGAGATCGTGGACGCGGCGGTAATCGTAACTTTAACGGACGTCGTGATGGCGGACGTGGCGGAGATCGTCGTGGAGGACGCGGCGGAGAGCGTCGAGATGGCGGACGCGGCGGAGAGCGTCGAGATGGCGGACGCAGCGGAGAGCGTCGAGATGGCGGACGCCGTGAAGGTGGACAAGGTCGTTCACGCGCACCACGTCGACACGAGGACTAACTTTAACTTTATCTTCATCAAAATGATTAAACCTTACAGTCAAAGTGCTGTAAGGTTTTTTTTACTTCTTTCAGCGGGTGTCCAAGCACCCGCTGAATAGAGGAACTCAGTCTAAGAACGCCATGTCCTGTGAAACACATTGCTGCCACAACGTTTCGCTGCGCTTTCGCACAAAAAACATTTGCTGCTGTCGCTACGTTTCACTGCACTTTCGCACAAAAAAATATGCAGGCCTAAGCACAAAGCCGATTCCGGACGCAATTACGCCAAGGCGAATTTGATATAATTTGAAACAAAAAGATAACTGATTACGTATACGTAGTTAAAGAAAGAGAGGGAATGAAATTGAGAACAGAGCCAATGCATAAAATTTCCAGGAAAGGGTTAACGGTGTGGCGTTTATATGGTGTATTACAAACGTTATTACTTTTGATTGTAGCGGCGGCCGCATGCTACGGCACCTATTATTTTGAATGGCCATCATTTATTTATTTCATTGCAGTTGCTGTAGTCATACTTAGTGCTGTCTTATCTACTTATCTATTTCCAAAGATAAGATGGGAACGCTGGCGCTACGAGGTGCGTGACAATGAGATTGAGGTGCAACATGGTTTATTCGTTGTTAAACGTACACTTATTCCAATGGTTCGCGTACAGCATGTTGATACGACGCAAGGACCGATATTAAAAAAATACGGTTTAGGTAATATTTCAATATCTACTGCAGCAACTGTACATACAATTCCTGCACTTGTGATGGACGAGGCTGATGGACTTCGAGCACGTATTTCGGAATTAGCAAGGGTGGCGGAAGATGATGTCTAAGGAAATTAATCGTTTACACCCGATCTCGGCTATTATTACAAGTACGAAAGCATTAAAAAGTATGATTTTCCCGTTGGTTATTATTATTATAACTAATGGTTTTCACTTCTCCTTTAATTTCCATAGTGATAATTTTTGGCGGACGATTTTCTTATTCGGTATATGGGGAGTAGGGGCCATACTTGCGTTTGTTAGTGGCATTGTTAAATGGCGTACCTTTGTATATTGGTTTGAAGATGGTGAATTGCGTGTAAAGTACGGTTTGTTCGTTAAAAAGAAACGTTATATCCCATTTGAACGTATTCAGAGCTTAAATTACAATGAGGGTATTTTTCATCGAATATTTGGCTTAGTAAAAGTTCAGGTTGAAACTGCGGGAAGTAAGGATAGAAAGCCTGAGGTAGAGTTGACGGCTATACGTAAGGCAGCGGCAGATGTAATAGAGCTGGAAATGCGCCGTGCAAAGAACCAAGTAAATGAACAGATGAATGATGAACATTCGCTAATAGAGGAAGTACCAGTTCCAACTATTTATCATATGTCGATACGTGATTTACTTATATTGGCCATAACTTCAGGTGGAATTGGGGTCGTTTTGTCCGGGGTAGCAGCAATCATCTCTCAGCTTTCAGATATAATCCCATATGAAGAGATTTTTAACGAGCTAGCTGATTTTGCGAAAATTGGTGCATTTTTAGTTGCACTAACTGTGATAGTCAGCCTTATTGTGGCATGGTTTGTGTCATTTGTTATTACACTGATCAATTATTATGAATATACAGTCCGAATTGAAGATGAAAAGCTTATTATTACAAAAGGGCTAATTGAGAAGAAGCGAATTACTTTACCGTTAAATAGAATTCAGGCGATTCGTATTGTAGAGAATCCAGTGCGTCAATTATTTGGCTTTGCAACAGTTGTTGTTGAAAGTGCTGGAGGCAATGGTGAGGAGGGGAAGGATAAAAAAATTACTCTGTTCCCTCTTAATTAAGAAGCAAGATTGCTTGGAAACGCTAGAGCAACTTTTCCCGGATATAAATTGGCGACCAGAATTTATTTATTCACCAAAACGAGCTCGTTCAACTTTTTACCGAATTGATTTTGTTTGGCTCATACCTATAATTGGTGCAAGTAGTTATTTCTTATATCCGTATGGACTACTTTCTTTATTATTAATTCCATTAACAATATTAATTGGTATTTGGCAACATAAAGCAGCTGGTTATATGATAGATGGAAAGCAACTAACTATGCGATATCGTGTGTTCAGTCGTATAACGTTTTTTATGGAGAAAAAACGTATACAATCTATTGGGACTACTCAAACGTATTTCCAAAAAAGAAAGAAGGTTATGACTGTAAAAGCGACGGTCATGTCAGGCATGACTGGTATGACAGGGAATGTACGAAGCTTAGAGCAGCAAGATGCTGAAACAATATTATCTTGGTATGAACATTGAAAGTAGTGGTTTAGCTAATCCTTACAATTAATAGGGGGGATTAGCCTTTTTTAACTATAATTATGGAAAAATACTGTTTATAATAGAATAAATCAAACAAAAGGGGTGGTAATTTTGTTTAAATATGATATTAATAAGAACACGTATTTAAAATTGTTGGATTTAAGTGACGTAGATGAATTATTCGAGTTGACGGATCGTTCAAGGGATACGTTGCGAGAATGGTTACCTTTTGTGGATGATGTGAAAACAGTAGCGGATACAGAGCGATTTGTAAGAGATGCGATGCAACAATACGCGGATAATAATGGCCTACAAGCGGGGATATATTATGAGGGGAAACTTGCGGGAGTGATTGGCTACCATCAAGTGAATTGGCAGCATAAATGGACAAGTATCGGATATTGGTTAGGTAAGGAATTTGTTGGTAAGGGCTTAGTCACAAATTCTATGAAAGCATTTATTGATTATGCTTTTAGCTATCTGAAGTTAAATCGCATTGAAGTGCGAGTAGCGGTAGGAAATATTCGAAGCCGCACAATTCCGAAAGTGTTAGGTTTTCATGAAGAGGGACGTTTAAGAGATGCGGAGTGGCTTTATGATCATCATGTAGACCAAGTTGTCTATGGCTTAACAGCAGTTGAATGGAAAAAAATAAAGGCAGCGAAAGAGGATACGGTAGCACTTTGAAATAAAATTGACGAATTGCATATCACTCTAGTATAAAAAAAGAGGAGCAATCCGCGATAATAGCTTATAACGGAGGATTGCTCCTTTTGTACCTATTACTTACCCGCCATCTTTTGTTTACGCCAGCTTAAAATTCTTTTTGGATGTAAGTAAACGAGTCCAAGAAGGAAACCTGCTACTAAGCCGCCTAAGTGAGCATAGACATTCACATTCGACTGTAGGAAAGTCATGATAACGCTGATTACAATGATAGGCAAAATAAGTTTACGAAGCATCGGCATTGTACGACGTGTATAGTAGACAAGTGCTCCGAAAGCTCCGAATATTCCAAAAACAGCTCCACTTGCACCAAGACTTACATAGTCACTATCATAAAGTAGATAGGTTGCCATGTTGCCAATAATACCAGACATTAAATAAATTGTAATAAAACGTGCCTTGCCAGCAATTCTTTCAAGCTCTGGTCCGAATAAATACAGTGAAAACGTATTAAAGAAAACGTGCAAAAAGCCAGCATGTAAAAATATTGCAGTGAAAACACGCCACCATTCACCAGATCGTATAAGGAAGTTTGCTTGAACTCCGTAATTCAATACATTTTCTCCTACTCCAGGTAAAATAGTTAGTACATAAACAATTAAATTAA
The DNA here is from genome assembly GCF_001183605.1 of Lysinibacillus xylanilyticus. Taxonomy (GTDB): domain Bacteria; phylum Bacillota; class Bacilli; order Bacillales_A; family Planococcaceae; genus Lysinibacillus; species Lysinibacillus xylanilyticus. Next base: position 478,253 of record NZ_LFXJ01000002.1, read on the forward strand.
CCGCTATTAATGTTGAAACAATCGGATAATACTTTGTATATTGCTTAAAATTTTCTGTTCTACTAAACATAACTCCACCTCAATTTACAATCATTATACATGGCTTTTAAGAAATAGGAAAAGGAGAAGTTCAAATGATTAAAGGAATTGGTCTCGACATTGTAGAAATTGACCGTATTGCTAAAGCAATGAGAAGAACAAATAAATTTAAAGATCGCATTTTAACTGAAAAGGAAAGAGTTTTGTTTGATGCACATTCAGAAACTCGTAAAATAGAATTTTTAGCCGGACGATTCGCTTCAAAAGAAGCATTTTCAAAGGCATTAGGAACTGGTATTGGTGAAGAATGTAAGCTTCATGATATTGAAGTTTTAAGAGGGGAAGCAGGAAATCCAGTTTTATATTTCAAAGGACAGCTTGTAAATGGATTTGTAAGTATAACACATTCCAAGCAATACGCTGCGGCACAAGTAATATTATTACAATAAATAATGATAAACAAAGCTTTCGCCATATAAAATATTAAAAAGGCTCATCACCAACTGTGACATCCGCCGGAGGCTTTGGGCCAACGTGATGTTGGTCACTCAGTCGTTGCCACAGGACGTGTCGTTCTTAGACTGAGTTCCTCTATTTTTAGCCATTGTTCAAACACCTGCTGAAAGAAGTTAAAAGTAAATAAATTTCTGAGTGAAGATAAATATATTGCCCTTATTCAAATGACATAACTGACAAATACGGTTCATATATTGTCGTAGTGGATTTGAAAGAAGGAAAGGGTGAAAGCGTGGGCAACCGTATAGTTAAATGGCTCGTCTTATTTTGTACGATATTACTTTTATCGGCATGTGGTACAGACTCACAGGAAAAAGTCTTGAAGAAAGTTAATGGGAAATGGGCAGATGCAAACGGTTATGAGTTAAATGCTACGATGGAGATTAAAGCTGGTGGAGATCCGAAAAAATATGATGTAACAGTTTGGCATACGAAACCTGATTTCTATCGAGTAGAAGTAGTAGAAAGTGGGAAAGATGTTTCACAAATGATAGTGCGAAATGCAGATGGAGTTTTTGTTGTTACACCTACATTAAACAAAATGTATAAGTTCCAAAGTGATTGGCCAAAGAAAAATAGTCAAGCTTATTTAATAGGTGCACTAGCAGAAGATTTAGCACAAGATAAAAATTTAGTCATGAAAGAGGAGGACAAAGCATATATATTTGAAGCGGCTACTAGAAATAGCTATAAAAATAGTATGCCTCATCAAGTTATAACAGTTGATAAGAAAACAATGCTTCCAACTTCCGTAGTAATTATGAATGATGTAAAAGAAGAACAAATTCGTATTACATTTAAAAATATAAAATTAGGTGTTCAACATGCGGCTAAAGAGTATGCGGTTGAGCAATTTACAGAATCGGATGAAACAAAAGGTGAACAAGCTACACCATCAGAAAAAGAAAACAAAGATAACAAAGACGGTAAGGAAAGCACTAATAACCCGAATGGAAATGAAGAGAAACAGGCAGTAAGTGCAGAAGCCGAAAATAAGTTCCAAACACACTATCCTGTTGTAAATATTGAAAATACGAAGATGGTGGATGAGAAAGTTATACGAGAGAGTGGAATGGACCGTGTCGTCTTAACATTCGATGGTGATAAGCCATTTACTGTCATGCAACAACCAGTTACGAAAGAGGCTGCAATGTTGCCAGTATCGTCTCCTGGTGATCCGGTAGATTTAGGCTTTACAATCGGTGCTATTACCGATACCTCTATTAGCTGGGAAAAGGATGGCGTTGAATTCTTTGTAGCATCTAGTAAATTGACTCGTGAAGAAATGGTGCAAGTAGCCACTTCTATGACGATAGGTAGTATGAAATAATTTTTATAGCTACAGCTTTCTATTTGGAAAGCTGTAGCTTGTTAAGCAAAATAGTACATTTTTGAGTAAAATTAACATTGTTTAGAGGTTGTTAAGTCATATATGATAGAGGTTATGTAGAAAATCAGTCTAAAATAGAACAACTTATGTAAAAATAGTGTAGAAAAAGCAATTTATTCAATACATAGTGTTTTAATAAAAAATAAAGAGGGTATTCTAATGAAGACACAGCAATATTTTAGACCAACTAAAGCAGTTGTAGACCTACAAGCTATTCAACAAAACGTAAAAAATTTGAAAAAGCTACTTCGACCTAATGTTCAAATTATAGCTGTCGTAAAGGCAAATGCATACGGTCACGGAGATGTAGCCGTTGCAAAAGCAGCGCTTGAGGCTGGTGCAACAATGCTTGCAGTGGCAACGCCCGATGAAGCATTACATATTCGAGCACATTTTGAAGAGCCAGACATACTAATATTGGGTGCCTCTCCAGTTTCATTTGCACCATATGCTGCTCAGCAGCGCATTATTCTTACGGCCTTTGCAAGTGAATGGGTGCAGCAGGCGGCTCCGTTCATAGCTGATGAAGCAGACCCTTTACGACTACATATTAAAGTAGATAGCGGTATGGGCAGAATTGGTGTTCGTTCAGAACAAGAATTATTGGATCTATATCAAACAATACAGAATACAGTGAATGTGGAGCTTGATGGAATATTTACACATTTTGCGACTGCGGATGAAGAAGATACTTCATACTTCGATAGACAGGTACAGTTTTTTGAGAAATGTGTAACTGCATTGCCTGAAAAACCTAGACTTGTACATGCCTCAAACACGGCTACATCTTTAGTAAAAAATGCGCATTTACAATTTGATGCCGTTAGATATGGCATATCGATGTATGGATTATCACCATCTCCTTATGTAGAAGGTATTTTACCATTCCCGTTACAGCCAGCGTTTTCGCTAGAGAGTGAGCTTGTTCATGTGAAACAGTTACAAGCAGGTGATTCAGTAGGCTATGGAGCTACCTTTGAGGCCCCTTCGGATATGTGGATAGGAACGATGCCAGTAGGCTATGCGGATGGAGTAATTCGTAAATTAGGTGGACAAGAAGTACTAATTGATGGCCAAAGAATGCCGATTGTTGGACGAATTTGTATGGACCAATGTATGGTTGCCTTGCCTAAAGCATATGCTATAGGTGAGAAAGTAACGCTCATTGGTCGTCAAGGACAGGATGCTATTTCAATGAATGAATGGGCAGCAAAGCTTGAAACCATTAATTATGAAGTACCATGCATTATTACAGCGAGAGTTCCTAGATTATACATTTAACTTCTTTCAGTAAGTAGTGTTTTTGTAGCGAAAGCAGCGTAGCACATCCGTTGAAAGAACGCCACGTCCTGTGGCATTACCGAAATGACCGACATCGTGTCGGCCATCATGAAGGCCTAAGCCCAAAGCCAATTCCGGACGCAACTATGCCGGGGCATAATAGATTCTTTAGCCTAAAACTAAAGAAGTTACTTTAGGATTTAGTATAGGCGATTTTAAATAGTTTAGAGATCTAACTTTGGACAAATGAATACTATATCAAAGCACTAAACAACTTGGTGAATAACAACTATAGAAGAACATGTTGGATTTACTAAGAAGATGAGTCATTCATAATTTGTGACAAATTGCAAGGTGAATGAATCGGCATATACCTTCGACAAACTACATATTTTTACAACTTGGACTTTAAATTGTCAGATATTTTGTCATTTCGTGTCTTTTCAATGATATCTTTCAATGGTAGAATGGGTAGTAATGAAAAGTGGATGGTTCCGTTGGAGGTGCTTGCTGTGTACGAGAAAAAGTTAAGAGAAGCTACAATTGCTGTTCAAGACAGACTATTTCTACAAACTAAGGAAGTAATTGAAAGTGAATCTTTTGCGCGTATTTTGTCGCGCAAAGTTTTAATGCAGGAGCAACCAAATCAAATACGGGAAGCTATGATGAAAGGATATGTTGAAATGTCTCATATAAATCTGAGTATTGCAAGTGAATGCTTGCATGCAGAATATGAAGCACAACATACAGTGGAGCGTCTCGTTAGCGGGGGATGACACTTTGAATGTAAAACGTGGTGACGTTTTTTTTGCAGATTTATCGCCGGTAGTCGGGTCCGAGCAAGGGGGCACTAGGCCGGTGCTGATTATTCAAAATGATATTGGCAATCGATTTAGTCCGACTGTCATCATCGCAGCTATTACTGCACAGATTCAAAAAGCAAAATTACCGACGCACGTTGAAATTAATGCTGAAAAGTATGGTTTTGAACGTGATTCGGTTATTCTGCTCGAACAAGTGCGGACGATTGATAAGTCAAGATTGACAGATCGTATTACGCAACTTGACCATGCGTTGATGGAGAAAGTTGATGGTGCATTGATGATTAGTTTAGGGCTTGTTAAATTTTGATATACATATGTGTATAGTGGCATCGAGATGAATTTTCATCTCGATGCTTTTTTTTCTTCATTCGGCAGATGTTTTCTGTGCGAAAGCGAAGCGACAGCGGCAAATTGTTTTTGGAAATTATGCCAAGGGAGATTGATATTGTACTCTTGGATACTGTATTACCCAAAATTGAAATCACTATTCAAAAATGGTATTAATAGATTTAAGATATACTCAAAATTTATACTTAGAATAGATTTTTGAAATAATATCGAGAGGTCTAAGAAAATATACTTATTTAGAGAAATTACATCAAGGTAAAATTGATAAGATCATTTAAATTATTTAAAGTATTTAGTTAAGTAGTCGAAAAAAGTGTAAAAGTATAACTCCGACAGGAATTGGGGGGGCAACAGTGACAATTAAGTCTTCGGTTGAAATTATTACTGAGTGGGACATAGTAGAAGCAAGACAACTGGGGCGTGACGAAGCGAAGGCGCTTGGATTTGACACTGTTGATCAGGCACGAATCACCACAGCTATAAGTGAACTAGCCCGAAATATATATTTATATGCAAGGATAGGTGTCATTGAAATTGAAAGAGTTGAGACTGACGCTGACACTGAGAAGAAAATAATTGTTATTGCAACTGATCAGGGCCCAGGAATAGAAGATGTTCGGAAAGTGATGGAGGATGGTTACTCCACTTCAGGAGGGCTCGGTGCAGGTTTACCAGGGGTTAATCGATTGATGGACAATATGGTTATTCAATCGGTAATGGGAAAAGGAACAACGATACGAGCTGAAAAATGGCTGCGTTAGGATGTGGAATTTTTGGAACAATTAGAATCTCAATATCAAAAGATTTTGTCAGATTATATGACCGATCAAACTGAAAAGAATTTGTATATTGCTCAAAATTTCACTCGTCAGTTAATCCAAAAGAATATATCTCCAGAGGATGTTGTAAGTGTTCATAAAAACGCAGTTGAGAAACTATTTCCGCGTAGAATGAGTGAAGAACAGCTTGCATATGATTTTCTTATCGAAGTTATGGTGCATTATGGTATGGCTCATAGGGAGCATCAAAGTTTATTACAAAAACAAGCAGAGTATGAAATGGAAATGAAAATCGCTACAAACATTCAGAAAACATTACTTAAAACAGACGTACCCCAACTTTCAAGTATTGATATAGGAATGATATCTATCCCAATTCGGAAGATGAATGGAGATTATGTACATTTTTTATATAATCGAGAGGATTTTTTAAGTGTAGCTGTGACAGATGTGGTAGGTAAAGGTGTTCCAGCTGCATTATGTATGTCTATGGTGAAATATGGCCTTGAAACGTTAGATTACGCATATAAAGATCCTTCATATGTATTAGAGGTCATCAATCGAGTAATTGAAAAGAGTGTAGACGACAGTATGTTCGTTTCTATGTTTTACGCCTGCTTGGATATGCGAAAGAGTATTCTTTCTTATGCTTCTGCAGGTCATGAGCCGGCCCTTCATTATAGCGCTAAACATAATGAATTTTTTCCTTTGGAGTCGACAGGATTATTACTAGGGGTGCTACCGGAAACGAAATATTTGTACAACGAAATTGTTTTAGAAGAAAATGATATTGTAGTAATGATGACGGATGGTGTTACGGAATTCAGAGCGCATGATGAAATGAATTCACGAGAGGTCATTTCATCATTAATAATGGAAAATAAATACTTATCAGCTCAACAATTATGTAATCTTCTTTATAAGCAAATTGAAGAAATACAGGATTTTAAACTATCTGATGATTTTACAGTTGTGATTATAAAAAAATAGGGTTTCAATCTTTGTGATTACGGGAATAGAATAAAAGTCAAATAAATATGGTGGAGGTGTGCTGTATGGATATGGCGATACACTTTAAAGAACTTGATAATAAATTATACGGATTTGTTGAGGGCGAAATAGATACTTATACTGCTTCACGACTTAGGGAGGAATTAGAAGCAGTGAATATTACTGAAGGATTAGAAATAGTACTTAATCTATCAAAAATTAATTATATGGATAGTACAGGGTTAGGTGTTTTTGTTGCCTTTTATAAAAGAACGTTACGTGAAAATGGTAAAGTTAAACTTGTCGGTTTATCGAATAGATTACAAAGGTTGTTTGAAATTACTGGTTTAAGCGATTTAATGGATATTGAAACTGATAAAAAGGTGGAATCACGAAAATGAAGGAATTTGATTATATTGAGATAAGGGTTCCTGCAAAACCGCAATTTGTCAGTGTGATTCGATTGACGGTTTCTGGCTTAGCTAGTCGAGTTGGGTTTAATTATGATGATATTGAAGATTTAAAAATTGCAGCAAGTGAAGCGGTAACGAATGTTGTACATCATGCATATAAGGACGAAGAAGAAGGTGAGATCGTCATTGGCTGCGCTCTGTATGAAAATAAACTAGAAATGATGATTGCAGATTACGGAAATAGTTTTAATTTTGAGGAGGTAAAGTCGAAAATTGGTCCGTATCATCCTGAAGAGAGTATTGCGGGTCTACGCGAAGGCGGTTTAGGGCTTTATTTAATGGAAACTTTGATGGATGAGGTGATGATAAATAACGATGGTGGCGTAACTGTTTTCATGACAAAGTATGTTTCTAGAGAGCAGGTGGAAAACAATGTCGAAAGAATCACTACATAAATCTTCGTCCAAGGAAGATATACTAAGGTGGATTGCATTGTATCAATCAACGGAGGATGATGAAGCTCAAACAAAACTAGTGATTCATTATCGATATTTAGTTGAGTCCATTGCACGCAAATATTCGAATGGTAAGTCTCATTATGATGATATTGCTCAAGTAGGTATGCTGGGGTTGCTAGGTGCAATAAGACGTTTTAATCCGGATGTTAGTCGTAGTTTTGAAGCGTTTGCTGTACCAACGATTGTTGGGGAAATAAAGCGCTTTTTACGTGATAAAACTTGGGATGTTCATGTACCAAGACGTATAAAAGAGTTAGGACCGCGCATTAAAACAACAGTGGAAGCTTTGACAATTGAGTTGCAGCGTTCCCCATCTATTAAGGAAATCGCAGATCAATTAGAAGTGGAAGAAGAAGAAGTTTTAGAGGCTATGGAGATGAGTCGTAGTTACCATGCTCTTTCTATGGATCATTCAGTAGAGTCAGATTCTGACGGCAGTACAGTAACATTATTTGATATTACGGGTAAAGAAGATGATGGCTTTGAGATGACCAATAAAAGAATGATTGTTTCTGACGCTATGAGTACCTTAGATGAGAGAGAAAGAGAAATAATTCAGCTTACATATTTAGAACAACTTACTCAAAAAGAAGTTGGGGAGCGATTAGGGATTTCTCAAATGCATGTATCAAGAATACAAAGGAAGGCAATAAAAAAGTTACAGGAATCTATCCTAGTAAGTGATGGTGTTTCGCTCTAAAATTTTTGGGGGCGAGGGGCTGTCCTAAAAATGAATATAGTATGCTTCAAGACATTAATGCGTTTTGACTAAGTGTGAGTGATAACGGCCTACTCTTACATTTACAGAAATAGTTTACTCTCTTCTTCAGAGTAGACTATTTTTTTGCAATTTTAGTAACGTGTAATGGTAAAATGAAAAGAAAAAAAGGTAGTGATGATGTGGAACAAAAGCAAATTTTACAGCTCATTGCAAAGGATGTAGCTATTAAGCCAGGTCAAGCTGATGCTGTTATTAAATTATTAGAAGAAGGAAACACCGTGCCATTCATTGCACGTTATCGAAAAGAAGCTACTGGATCCCTTGATGAGGTACAGATTAAAGCTGTAGAGGATCGTTATCACTACATACAGCAGCTTGAACAACGCAAAGAAGAGGTTATACGATTAATTCAGGAACAAGATAAACTAACACCTGAATTAGAACAAGCTATTCAAGCTGCAACTGTTTTACAGCGTGTAGAGGATTTATATCGACCTTATAAACAAAAACGCCGAACAAAGGCGACTATAGCGAAAGAAAAAGGGTTAGAACCTCTTGCGGATCTTCTATTAGAATATCGTAGCGATGCTTTAGAACAATTAGCAAGGGCTTTCGTAGATGCGGAGAAAGTTGCCAATGTAGAGGATGCGTTAGCTGGGGCTCGAGATATTTTAGCCGAGCGCTTTGCTGATGAAGCGGCAATCCGTGAAAAAATTCGTACGTATTCTTGGAAAGATGGAGTACTCGTTACTAGTGTCAAGAATGCAGAGGCAGACGAAAAAAACGTTTTCGAAATGTATTACGAATATGAAGAGCCTGTAAATCGTATTGTCCCACACCGTATTTTAGCTGTAAATCGTGGTGAGAAAGAGGAAATCTTAAAAGTAGCAATTCAAGTACCAATAGATCGAGTGTTGATGATTATGTGGAAGGAATGGATTCCTGCTACAGGTTCTTCACCAGCAATTGCCGAAGTGAAGCTAGCGATAGAGGATTCGTACAAGCGTTTAATTCAGCCTTCAATAGAACGAGAGTTACGAAATGAACTTACAGAAAAGGCAGAGACGCAGGCTATCCACATTTTCTCTGAGAATTTACGTAATCTTTTATTACAGCCTCCAATGAAAGGGAAGTATGTTTTGGGTGTTGATCCGGCGTACCGTACAGGTTGTAAATTAGCTGTGGTAGATGAAACTGGGAAAATGCTAGAGGTTACAGCCATTTATCCACATCCGCCAAAGCCAGATGTAGCAAAATCAAAAGCAGTTGTAAAAGAGATTTTAGCAAAATACCCAATAACTATAATTGCTATTGGTAATGGTACTGCCTCACGCGAAACAGAACAATTTATAGCGGATATATTGAATGAGCTTGCAACTGATACGGCCTATGTTATTGTCAATGAAGCAGGGGCATCTGTTTATTCAGCGTCTGAAATTGCCCGTGCAGAGTTTCCTGATTTACAGGTAGAACAGCGTAGTGCGGTTTCTATTGCGCGTCGTTTACAAGATCCGTTGTCGGAGTTAGTAAAAATTGAGCCAAAAGCAGTTGGAGTAGGTCAATATCAGCATGATGTCTCTCAAAAGAAATTGACGGGGTCCTTAACATTTATAGTAGAGACAGCCGTTAACCAAGTTGGTGTTGATGTTAATACTGCCTCAGCTTCGCTACTGCAATACGTTTCTGGATTATCTAAAACGGTTGCGGAGAATATTGTGAAGGTACGAGAGGAAACTGGACAATTTACTACACGTGCTCAGCTAAAGAAAATTCCGCGACTTGGTGCTAAAACGTATGAACAAGCAATTGGTTTCTTACGTGTTCCAGGAGCAAAAAATGCATTTGACGCTACGGGCATTCACCCTGAAAGTTATAGTGTAGCCGAGCAGGTTTTAGAGGTAGCACAGATTGATAAAAAAGAGCTTGGGACGCAGAAGGCAGAGGTGGCCATTGCAGAACTAGATGTAGAAAAATTAAGTGGAGTTTTAGATATTGGAGTTGTCACAATACAGGATATTGTTGATACATTAATGAAACCAAGTCGCGATCCACGTGATGCATTCCCTCAGCCTCTACTGAAAACAGATGTATTAAAAATGGAAGATTTACAAGTTGGGATGGAATTGCAAGGTACAGTGAGAAACGTAGTTGATTTCGGAGCATTTGTAGATATTGGAGTGAAGCAGGACGGGCTTGTGCACATTTCAAAATTACAAAAAAGACGTATTAAACATCCATTAGAGGTTGTTGCTCTCGGTGACATTGTGACGGTTTGGGTAGAACAAATAGATGTCAATAAAGGGCGCATTTCACTAACAATGCTACCTCCTAAAGATCAAACTATCGAAGGGTGACGTCCGCCAGAGGCTTTATCTTCATTCAACAGGTGTTTGGACAACTATTGATAAAGAACCACTTCCTTATTCATCTCACTAACTTTAGAGGAGAGAGTTTTCGGCTGAAAGAAGATAAAGTGAAACTTTTAATCAGAGGGGTCTTCATCTATCTATTGAGTATTAATCTTCAGCAATCAGGCTTTTACGGACGGTTTATCTCCAACCTAACTTCATTGCTTTTGCTGGATTTTGAGTTGGAAGTCGTATAACTGCCGCATCGCTTTCGATATAAACAAATTACTGCCTGTTAATACAGGATAAATTAATACCACACTGTCTATACTAAGCAGTGTGGTATTCTTGTTGTTAGAGGTGATATAGATATGAACAATGAGGAACTACAAAATCTCGTTAGTCGAATATCATTAGAAAGTTTTCAGAAGCCATTTATGCATAGAGCATATTTTAATTCAAGGTTACGTTCAACAGGTGGACGTTACCTTTTACAATCACACAATATTGAAGTTAATCTAAAAGCTTATGAATTGTATGGTATTAGCGAGGTAGAAGGTATAGTTCGACACGAATTATGCCATTATCATTTACACTTGGAGGGCAAAGGGTATCAGCATCGAGATAAAGATTTTCGAGATCTTTTAGTAAAAGTGAATGCTCCTCGTTTTTGCTCAGTATTGCAAATCCCTAAAACATCTCAAAAAAAACAACGTCGACTTTATACATATACGTGTGTAAAATGCGAACAATTATATGTAAGAAAAATTAGAATGAATGTAGAGAAATACCGCTGTAGCAAGTGTCTAGGACATTTGAAACTAATAGAACAAAAAAAATAATAAAAAAGGGTTGACGTTTGCTGTAGGTGTCTCTATAATAATAAAAGTCGACAAGATAACGACGACAAAATATATGAATTATTCCGAAGTAGCTCAGTTGGTAGTAGCACCTGACTGTTAATCAGGTTGTCGCAGGTTCGAGTCCTGCCTTCGGAGCCATGGCCCCTTGGTCAAGCGGTTAAGACACCGCCCTTTCACGGCGGTAACACGGGTTCGAATCCCGTAGGGGTCATTTCATTAGTTTAATTCATAAAAATATAGTAACATTGGTCCCGTGGTGTAGCGGTTAACATGCCTGCCTGTCACGCAGGAGATCGCCGGTTCGATCCCGGTCGGGACCGCCATTTTTGGGGTATAGCCAAGCGGTAAGGCAACGGATTTTGATTCCGTCATGCCTAGGTTCGAATCCTAGTACCCCAGCCATTCATTTCTTAATTTGAGCCATTAGCTCAGTTGGTAGAGCATCTGACTTTTAATCAGAGGGTCGAAGGTTCGAGTCCTTCATGGCTCATCTTTTTCAAGAAAAAAAGGTTGACTTTTCGGGTTAGCGTAGTATAATAAGAAAGTTCCCAATCGAATGCGGTCGTGGCGGAATGGCAGACGCGCTAGGTTGAGGGCCTAGTGGGGGCAACCCCGTGGAGGTTCAAGTCCTCTCGGCCGCACCAAGTCAATTTATGAATATATATAATATGCGCCCGTAGCTCAATTGGATAGAGCGTCTGACTACGGATCAGAAGGTTATGGGTTCGACTCCTGTCGGGCGCGCCATTTTAAATAAATATTATTTTCGCGGGTGTAGTTTAATGGTAAAACCTCAGCCTTCCAAGCTGATGTCGTGAGTTCGATTCTCATCACCCGCTCCAAAAAAACTGTTGACATTCATATTCTTATGTAGTATGATATAGAAGTTGTCGCTTTAAAGCGACGTAATGAACCTTGAAAACTGAACAAGCAAAACGTAATCAATAAAGTTTTTAGTAACTGACCTTGAGTTGGTGAACGAAACAAAATTTTGGACATCAAATATGATGCCAGCAAAACAATTTGAGCTAATCAAATTTCTTTTATGGAGAGTTTGATCCTGGCTCAGGACGAACGCTGGCGGCGTGCCTANACTGTTGACATTCATATTCTTATGTAGTATGATATAGAAGTTGTCGCTTTAAAGCGACGTAATGAACCTTGAAAACTGAACAAGCAAAACGTAATCA
>NZ_LFXJ01000008.1 GCF_001183605.1 Lysinibacillus xylanilyticus
CGGCGGTAACACGGGTTCGAATCCCGTACGGGTCATACTGAAATACAGTAGATGTAATTTACATCTACTGTATTTTTTTTTGTATAAAAATAGTTTTTAAGAGTCTAAGGTTAATGAATATCACAACATGCTTACATAGAAAATCGGTAACTATAAGACAAAACGCCTACCAGAAATGAGTAGACGTTTGGCCATTTATGCTCTAAAAAGCATCCTTTCAAGTGAGCTACGTGCTTCTTCAGCAGTGTGAGTATCTACACGAATACAATTATGTGGCTGCCCTTTTTCTATACTTTCTAAGGACCAAAGTAGATGGGGAAGGTCAATTCGATTCATTGTAAGACAAGGACAGAAATTCTCATTCAAAGAGATAATCTGCTTATCAGGGTGCTGCTTGATAATACGATTCACAAGATTCATTTCAGTACCGATTGCCCATGCCGAACCACTCGCTGCCTTATTAATCGTATCGATAATGTATTTTGTAGAACCCGCATCATCTGCAGCGGCAACAACTTCGCGACTACACTCAGGATGAACAATGATACGCATAGTTGGATGAACTTGACGTATAAGCTCCGTATGCTGAACTGTAAAACCTTCGTGGACGGAGCAGTGTCCCTTCCATAAAATGACTTGAATGTTTTCTGGAGACTGATCTGTCTCAAGCATATTTGTATGAGGATTCCAAACGGCCATATTTTCAAGCGGTATTCCTAAATCGTAGGCAGTATTTCTACCTAAATGTTGATCTGGTAAAAAGAAAATACGTGGTTTTTGCGTAAATGCCCATTTAACCATTTCTTTTGCATTGGACGATGTGACGCAGGTTCCACCATGACGTCCAGTAAATGCTTTAATGGCAGCAGTAGAATTGACATATGTTAGAGGGATAATGGTATCGCCAAAGAGTTCCTGTAAAATCGGCCATGCTTGTTCTGTTTGATAAATGTCTGCCATGTCTGCCATTGAACAGCCTGCACGCATATCAGGTAAATAAACATGCTGCTGTACAGTTGTAAGCATATCAGCTGTTTCCGCCATAAAGTGAACGCCACAAAATACTATATGTTCAGCTTCCTTGTTTGCTGCTGATAATTGAGCAAGCTGTAAGGAATCCCCTGTTGCATCTGCAAATTGAATCACTTCATCTTTTTGATAGTGATGCCCAGGGATGAAGAGCTTACTACCTAATTTCTTTTTTATAGCTAGAATGCGAGATTCCATGTCATTTTTAGTTAATGCACGATAATGCTCGGGTAGTAGTGACGTTTGTTGTAATAAACTAGTGATGGACAATGGAATTAGCTCCTTTCGTTTGTACAAGTGCACTTATGTCAAAGGCTTTTACTGAATGTGTTAGTGCTCCGAGTGAAATCCATTGAATACCTGTTTCAGCATAACTATTTAAGTTATGAAGCGAAATGCCGCCTGAAGCTTCTGTAGCAATATGTGAGGGAACTGTTGGAAGCCATTCACTTATTTCTTCAGGGCTTCGATTATCAAACATAATGATATCTGCACCAGCTGCAATTGCTTCATCCAATTGGGCTTTTGTTTCGATTTCGACTTCGATTTTAATGGTGTGGCCGATTTTCTCACGGGCCGCCTGTACGGCCTTAGTAATACTACCTGCAAAAGCAATATGATTATCCTTTAGCATTATCGAATCGTATAAACCGTTGCGATGGTTATAGGCGCCACCGATTCTAACAGCATATTTATCTAACATACGCATTCCAGGCATTGTTTTACGTGTATCGCATATTTTCGCATTAGTACCTGCTGTTTCTCGTACCGCTAAATTTGTAGCTGTGGCAATAGCGGACATGCGCTGGATAAGATTCAAAATTACACGCTCACCCATTAATAACTTTTGAAGTGGTCCTTGGATAACAGCAAGAATATCACCAGCATTAACTTTTTCACCATCTTTTCTATAAAGGATAATATCCATAGATCGATCAAGTAGAAGAAATCCATGCTTAATGATAGGGCCCCCACAAAAAATGCCGCTTTCCTTCGCATAAAAAGAAAATGATCCCTGCTGTTCTGGAGAAAAAATAAATTCACTCGATATATCCCCATCGCCTATATCTTCATTAAAAAATTGTTTTAGCATTTCCTCTAGTTTGATGATATTCATATAATGAATTCCTCACTTTCATCTGTCCTTGTTGAAAAATGATCCAACGGTTTCCCCACTGATGATCATTGTGTGGTCTGTCAATGCGAATATGTGCTCCGCGAGTTTCTTTTCGTGTAATGGCTGCGTGTGCCATTAATGTAGCGACAATATGCATCATGTAAAGTTCAAGTTCCTGCTGATTCAAGCCATCTAAATCAACATGCAGTAGTGTTTGCATTGATGGCAATTGTTGTACGAATTGTTCCATATCGATGGGATTTCGCACAATGCCTAATGTGTGCATCATCATTTGTCGTAACTGATCTTTTGTAAATAATGATGGCATTGTTTGTTGGCGATGTTTGTCATCAATTAAGAAGTTATTTTGCTTACAACCTGTTTGAATAATGTATTGGGCTGTTCTTTGTCCAAACGTAATGCCTTCTAAAAGAGAGTTACTAGCTAAACGATTGGCACCATGCACCCCAGTACAAGCAACTTCTCCAATTGCATATAGGTTAGGAATAGATGTTCTTCCTTTGTCATCAGCAACAACACCACCCATTAAGAAATGGCTACCTGGTGCTACAGGAATTAACCCATCTTGTAAATTAACTTGATTGTCATAGCAAAGCTGAGCAATCGTAGGGAATTTTTCTTCAAAGCGTTCGATATTTGAAATATCAATAAAGGTCACCTGCCCAGCAGCACGTTTATTAAATAATGCATGTGCAGTAACATGGCGTGGTGCTAAATCCAACTGTTCATGTATACCTTCCATTATGGGATGACGCTGTGCATCGACAAATTTTCCACCGGCTCCGCGCACAGCTTCAGAGACTAATCCTTTGGCCTGCCCTCCACTCCAAAGTAAGCTCGGATGAAATTGCATAAATTCCATATCACTGATGGCAGCTCCTGCACGATATGCTAAAGCGATACCATCTCCAGTATTCGTAGCAAAGTTAGACGTACAAGAATAAATAGCACCCGCACCTCCTGTCGCTAGAATGACGTGGTGGGCAAGATAGCGCTTCGTTCCCTCTGCTCCTTTTGTAAGAACGCCAACACAATCTCCATCTAGATTCAATAAAAGTTCGTAAGCCATTTCATAGCAATTCACAACGATATTAGGTGTAAGTTGATTGAGCAAATAATCGATCATTACTTGGCCAGTACGATCACCACCTGCATGTAAAATACGGTGATGACTATGTGCACCCTCTAAGCCTAGAGCCGGGGACCCATCAACTTGTCGATCGATAGGGAAGCCCTCATTTAATAGATCACGCATTATTTCAGTGCCGCTTTCTATTAGTACTTCAACATTCCTTCTTTCATGATGATTTTCACCAGCAGTCAACGTATCAGCAATGTGAAACTTTGGATGATCTTCTTGACCTGTAACGGCAGCAATACCACCTTGAGCACGATAAGAACTACTCATTTTAATTGAACATTTTGTAACTATCTGAATTTGAAAATGTCCTTCGAGTAGTCGAGCAGTTTGAAGTGCAGCAACACCGCTACCGATAATAAGTACATCTGTCATTACATCCATATATATACCTTCTTTACAGTTGTCTTGACACATATCTTTACATAAAATAAAAGAGAAAACAAGACTTGATGAACTAGAAGGGGAGAATAAGATGATTTATTTGGATTACGCTGCAACCGCTCCAATGACTCCAAAAGCTCTTAAAGCATATTGCGAGGTAGCAGGGCAGTATTATGGAAATAGTGCAAGCTTACATGATCTAGGAGGACAAGCACATTATTTTGTTGAACAGGCAAGAGCTGTTGTAGCAAAATCTCTTGGAGTAAACAGTGATGGTGTAATTTTTACCGGAAGCGGAACTGAGGGTAATTTAATTTCGATTTTGTTGTTAGCTTTAGCTGCAGATAAAGGTAAGCATATTATTTCATCACAAGCTGAACACACATCCGTACATGCTGCTTTAAATACACTTGAAAAAATGGGTTTTGTGGTCACGAAGTTACCTTTACAACAAGATGGTTGTATTCATGTAGAGCACTTACTAGAAGCAATACAAGAAGATACGGTTTTAATCACTCTCCAACATGTAAATTCAGAGATAGGTTCTATTCAACCTATTGAAGAAATAGCCGAGATTGCAAAACAATCAAATGTTCTTTTGCATGTCGATTGTGTACAGTCCTTCTGTAAACTTCCTTTAAAACAGAAAGTAGATGCTATTACTGTTTCAGCTCATAAAATAGGTGGGCCAAAAGGATGTGGAGCTATCTATATTAATCCTAAGCTCCGTGTTCCTGCATTAGCACCAGGTGTCACGCATGAGCGTGGGCTAAGGGGGGGAACGCTAGATACCCCAGCTATTGTCGCTTTTGCTACCGCGATTGAAGATTATCAATATGAGCTTCAGCATTATGAAGCATTACGTCAATACTTTCAGAAAAGTTTACCGGAAACGTGTAGAATAATTGAGTGTAAGGGGCAATTGCCTAATATTTGTGGTGTATTGATGAAAAGGGTAGAGGGGCAATACGTTTTGTTAAAATTAAATGAAGCGGGGATATGTATTTCTACAGGAAGTGCCTGTGATATTCATAGTGAATCTGGTACGAAGGCGATTTTATCAATGGGATATTCTATAGAAGCGGCGCGTCAATTTTTTAGAATATCTTTTGGTCCAGCAACAACATTTGAAGAAATTGATCGATTACAAAAGGCACTTTCCGTAATTTAGTGTTTCTCAGATTAAAATAGTAAAGGATAAGAAGAAAAATAAGAATCTATAATAAAATAATATTGAAATTATAAATTAACAGGCATGTTCATAATATATATAAAGATATTTTGTATCCATTATTCTAGCTGATTGGAGCGAATTGCTATTCGAGTACTTCTGTAGCAGAGCAAAGATTCTTGCGTGAAAAGTGACAAGGCTTAAATGTTTGCTAGAGGAAGGAGTTAGCTTGAAGCGAAAATCAGCATCTTTTTATGAATAAAATAGCAAATCAATCTATCTGATAAATTAATTGTTTTCTTTTAATTGAACAATTGCTATAATAAATAGCAGAGTGATAATTTCTCTTTCATAACAAAAATATCTTCATAAAGTAATTATTTCTTTTTTTTATAAAAAAGTGTTGCACAATGTGAGAAAACGTTATACAATAATTCTTGTCTTGAAGGACAGGTAATAAACTTCAAAACGAAATACATAAGAGTTTCAAGATACAACGTATATTGAAAGCTGTTAATAGTCTAGTGATGATGGCAAAGAGGTCACACCCGTTCCCATACCGAACACGGAAGTTAAGCTCTTTAGCGCCGATGGTAGTTGGGGGCTTCCCCCTGTGAGAGTAGGACGTCGCTAGGCATAATACCCAGGAGGATTAGCTCAGCTGGGAGAGCACCTGCCTTACAAGCAGGGGGTTGGCGGTTCGAGCCCGTCATCCTCCACCATTTGCCGGTGTAGCTCAGTTGGTAGAGCAACTGACTTGTAATCAGTAGGTCGTGGGTTCGACTCCTATCGCCGGCACCATTTTAGAGCCATTAGCTCAGTTGGTAGAGCATCTGACTTTTAATCAGAGGGTCGAAGGTTCGAGTCCTTCATGGCTCACCATTTTATTGCCAATAAAATATGCGGGTGTGGCGGAATTGGCAGACGCACTAGACTTAGGATCTAGCGCCGCAAGGCGTGGGGGTTCGACTCCCTTCACCCGCACCATATTTTTTAAATTTCATAATTGCCAGGATAAATAAATCTTATGCACATGCGGAAGTAGTTCAGTGGTAGAACACCACCTTGCCAAGGTGGGGGTCGCGAGTTCGAACCTCGTCTTCCGCTCCAAATGTGCCGGGGTGGCGGAACTGGCAGACGCACAGGACTTAAAATCCTGCGGTAGGTGACTACCGTGCCGGTTCGATTCCGGCCCTCGGCACCATTTTTTATTTTAATAATTAGCGCCCGTAGCTCAATTGGATAGAGCGTCTGACTACGGATCAGAAGGTTATGGGTTCGACTCCTGTCGGGCGCGCCAAATTAATATTTATCGGAATGTAGCTCAGCTTGGTAGAGCACTTGGTTTGGGACCAAGGGGTCGTAGGTTCGAATCCTGTCATTCCGACCATTTTATGGGGCCTTAGCTCAGCTGGGAGAGCGCCTGCCTTGCACGCAGGAGGTCAGCGGTTCGATCCCGCTAGGCTCCACCATAAAAGATAACCAGTATAAAGATCCTGGCGGCGTAGCTCAGCTGGCTAGAGCGTACGGTTCATACCCGTAAGGTCGGGGGTTCGATCCCCTCTGCCGCCATCTTAAAGGACCTTTAGCTCAGTTGGTTAGAGCAGACGGCTCATAACCGTCCGGTCGCAGGTTCGAGTCCTGCAAGGTCCACCATTTATATAATTACGGAGGTATACCCAAGTCTGGCTGAAGGGATCGGTCTTGAAAACCGACAGGCGGGTAACACCGCGCGGGGGTTCGAATCCCTCTACCTCCTCCAGTTTATTTTTAAATGGTGCTTGAAAAACTCGAAAAGAATATATTATTAACGCGGGGTGGAGCAGTGGTAGCTCGTCGGGCTCATAACCCGAAGGTCGTTGGTTCAAATCCGGCCCCCGCAACCAAAATGGTCCCGTGGTGTAGCGGTTAACATGCCTGCCTGTCACGCAGGAGATCGCCGGTTCGATCCCGGTCGGGACCGCCATTTTTTTAAAAAATATGGGTCAGTAGCTCAGTTGGTAGAGCATTAGATTGAAGCTCTAAGTGTCGGCGGTTCGATTCCGTCCTGACCCACCATATTTGCGGGTGTAGTTTAATGGTAAAACCTCAGCCTTCCAAGCTGATGTCGTGAGTTCGATTCTCATCACCCGCTCCAAGGGCCTATAGCTCAGCTGGTTAGAGCGCACGCCTGATAAGCGTGAGGTCGATGGTTCGAGTCCATTTAGGCCCATCATTATTCCGAAGTAGCTCAGTTGGTAGTAGCACCTGACTGTTAATCAGGTTGTCGCAGGTTCGAGTCCTGCCTTCGGAGCCATTTTTTGTGGGGAAGTACTCAAGAGGCTGAAGAGGCGCCCCTGCTAAGGGTGTAGGTCGGGTAACCGGCGCGAGGGTTCAAATCCCTCCTTCTCCGCCATTGGCCCGTTGGTCAAGTGGTTAAGACACCGCCCTTTCACGGCGGTAACACGGGTTCGAATCCCGTACGGGTCATACTAAAATGCAGTAGATGTAAACTACATCTACTGCATTTTTTTTTATAAGAATAGCTTTATGACTATTACATTAATGAGAGATAAACGGTGCTTTGTGCACGTACTTTGTATTATCTATATGATCAATGATAAAAGTGGCTATATCTTGATTAGTTATTTTGGTACCAGGCATATCCGTAAGGTTTTCCTTTATCTGATTGGATGTTAAGCTATCTTTTACAAACGGCAATCTAATTAATGTCCATTTGATCTGTTTATTATTTAATAAAAATTCCCATTCCAATTTTTTATCTTGCATCATTTTCGAAAGAAAAACTTCAAACATCTTTGCTCCAAACCGATTCATCATGCTTTTTTTGTCCTCTTTAATCGTTAGAGAACCACCGGAAACACCTATATAACGATTAATGTTTAACTCTTTCATCACTTTAAAAATATTAGTAGTAACTTTGCTATAAATGGGCTCCTCTTTAGGTGGTTGACCAAATGTATTAATAACAACTTGACAATCTTTAAGAAGTTCTCGGATGTTTTCTATGTCCTGTACTTGCCCTTTCACTATTTCAATTGCATTATTTTTATGCAGTAACTTTTCAGGATTTCTAACAAGCATCCGAACAGGATATCCTTTTTGTATTGCGTGAGTTGCTATATGCTTTCCTACTTTCCCTGTTCCTCCAATTATCGCGATCTTATAAGGTCTATCCATTATATACCTCCGGTTGAATATACTAGTATATCTACGAATATCTCATAAAAAAGATTCAAATTTATCTATATTACTAAAATTTGTAATATAGATGAGTGTAGTATTTTGTTTTGTGAATCTATACGCTAAGATGAAACTAGAACAAAAGCTAGGGGGATATGGATGGGAAAATTATTGTGGACTAAAAACTATCAATATTTGTTACAGAAGAACGTGGAACAAGTAGCACCTTTTCTATGTAATTTTTCAACGGAACAAGTAAATCGTGTTGGTAGATTTCAGCGTACATACGAGAAATTTGAAAGCACACCATTACGTAGTTTAAATGCTTTTGCATCGCTAGTTGGGGTACAAAGTATTTTCGTAAAAGATGAATCTTATCGATTTAACTTAAATGCATTTAAAGTATTAGGTGGCGTTTATGCAATTGGGCAATACGTTGCCAAAAAGTTAGGTAGGAATATTGATGAGCTATCGTTTGAGCAGCTTAAATCACTAGAAGTAAAAGAGCAGCTAGGGGATTTAACGTTTATTTCAACGACAGACGGCAATCACGGTCGTGGAGTGGCTTGGGCTGCTAGAGAGCTTGGTTTGACAGCTCGCATTTATATGCCTACTGGTAGTGCAGAGGAGCGCCTTCAAAATATTAAAAATGAAGGTGCATATGCTGAAATAACGACAATGAATTATGATGATACAGTTCGTTATACTTCACAGCTAGCAACAGAAAATGACTGGGTCGTTATTCAGGATACGATGTGGGAAGGTTATGAGGAAATTCCGTTATGGATTATGCAAGGCTATACAACACTAATAAAAGAAGCCGTTGAGCAGGTGGAAAAAGCACCTACGCATGTATTTTTACAAGCTGGGGTTGGATCTTTTGCGGGTGCAGTTGTAGCTTTCTTACAACAATATTATGAGCAGGAGATTACATTTGTCTTAGTTGAGCCTTTTGCAGCGAATTGCTATTATGAAAGCTTTAAGGCAGGAGCCGAGCAGTTTGTAACGGTTGGTGGAGAGATGCAAACAATTATGGCCGGTCTTGCTTGTGGTGAGCCGAACCCACTCGCTTGGGACCTGTTAAAGACATATACGAAGGCAAGTATTTGCTGTGATGAGGAAGTTGCTGCAACAGGTATGCGCATTCTTGGCAATCCACTAGCAACAGATGCACGAATTATTGCCGGAGAATCAGGAGCTGCCCCAGTTGGCTGTTTTTATGAATTGATGATGAATGAGCAATATACAGAACTGAAGGATTCATTACAATTAGATGAAAACTCTCGAGTATTGTTTATTAACACTGAAGGTGACACAGATGTAGATAACTACAGAAATATTGTGTGGCATGGCAAGTATGCAAAAGTCTAACTGCTTTCAGCAAAGGATTTTGTAGTGAAAGCAAAGCGTCAGCTATAGAAGTCTCCCTCCTCTATAGGGGAAAGTTGAATGCGGTATTAAATCACTTTTCAGCGGGTGCAAAACATCCTCTGAAAGAAGTTATAGCCTCCGGACGCAATTATGCCGAGACATAATTGATTTTTAAGAAAATGCAAACTAGTGACAATAAAATGTTCTAGTTTGCTTTTTTCATTCACATGTATTGAATTTATTAAGAAGTATGCCATTTACATAAATTTATTGGAGTGAAGACTGGACGCCACAGGCAAGCGCTTAGTTGGAACAGCAATCAACTCAACGTTATAGTAAAGAGCCAATTTTTCTTAATTTTTTTTCTTGACCTTAACGTTGCGTAAACATTTACAGTAGCATTAGTGGAGGTGAAAAATGTGGAATATACAATTCAAGAGCTTGCTCAATTATCCGGAGTTAGCACAAGAACACTGCGTTATTACGATGAAATTGGATTACTGAAGCCAGCAAGAACGAATGAGGTGGGCTATCGATTTTACGAACAATTTGAAGTTGATATGCTCCAGCAAATTTTATTTTATAGAGCATTAGATATGAAGCTAGCAACAATTAAAGAAATTATTCAAGCGCCTGATTTTCAACATACAGAAGCGCTCAAAACTCATCGCACTGCTTTACTGAAACGCAAGGAGCAGCTAGAAAAGATATTACAAACAGTGGAAAAAACCATTCAATCTATAGAGGAGGAACAACCAATGGCAAACGAAGAGAAATTTAATGGATTTAAAGAGAAGCTAATCGAAGAAAATGAAAAGCAATATGGTCAAGAAATTCGAGCGAAATATGGTGACAACACGGTTGATGCATCAAATGCGAAGCTAATGAATATGACAGAGGAACAGTATGAGGCAATGCAGCAATTAGAACAGCAATTATTTAATCGTTTAAAAGAAGCGATGGAAATCGGCGATACGAACAATGATGTGGCAATGGAGGTAGCAGAGCTTCATAAGCGTTGGCTTAGCTTTACATGGTCACAATATTCTAAAGAGGCACATGCAGGTCTAGCTCAGATGTATATAGCGGATGAACGATTTTCAGCATATTACGATGAGCGTGTTTCTAAAGGAGCAGCACAATTTTTACATGATGCCATCATCAATTTCGCCATGGCGTAATTGAAGCTGACGCTTTGCTTTCGCAACAGCTAAACAATGTGTTGGGATTTTGAATTGTACTTAGGCCTGCACAACGCAAGTTAGTTAACCGTTGTCGCAGGAAGTGACGGTTTTAAATTATACAAAATAAATAACACCTCCTCATGCTTTAGTGTTTTAGAAATATTAATTTAGGAAAAAATGAAGGCATGAGGAGGAGATTTTTTTGAACCCACAAGTAATGGAAAAGCTAAGAAAGCAATTAGAGCAGGAATTACAGGAAATAGAACAGCAACTTGAGGAATCAGAGCGTCCACAAGCGACAGAGCTGTCTAATTATGATAACCATCCAGCTGACAATGCGAGTGATTTAACGGATCAGCTAACGGAAATGGCGATTGATGAGCATCGAGGTGACGATGGTGAGGAAATAAAGGCTGCACTACAAGCGATGAAGGATGGTACGTATGGTAAATGCGCTGTATGTGGTAAAGAGATTCCTATTGGTCGCTTAGAAGCTATGCCGAAAGCATTGACATGTGTTGAGCACGCGGAGCATAAAGAAGATAATTTAAGGCCAGTAGAGGAAGATGTGTTGTCTTCTACGCCGAGATCGGATGATTTCATAGAACTTGAGGAATTTGGCTCTTCTGATACACCTCAGGATAAAAGTTAGTAAGCAATTTCACTCACAGGCAGTATAATAGCTGTATGGGGTGAGGATATGGACATAATTGATTTACATTGCGATGCTCTATTGAAATTAACAACTTTAGAAGCGGCGAAATTTGAAGATGATGTACGATTGCAAGCTAATCGTGAGAGATTACAATTAGGAAGGGTTAAGGCACAAGTATTTGCTATTTTTATTAATCCTAAAACTCCGCAAAATATGCGATTTTTAGAGGTTGTGCGGCAAATTGAAGCCTTCCATACACATGTATTACAGACTGAGGGCATGGTGCATATTACGGATTGGTCGCAATTAGATACTTTAGCTCCGCATGAAATTGGTGCAATTTTAAGCTTAGAGGGCTGTGGTCCAATCGGTGAAGATTTAGCAAAGCTTGCAGCAATATTAGATGCAGGTGTCAAGCTTGTTGGCCTAACGTGGAATGAGGAAAATGCTGTGGCCCATGGTGCTGAACAGGATACAAGCCTTGGTTTAAAACCGTTCGGTAAAGAGGTTATTAACTTGCTAAATGAGCGAGATATTATTATCGATGTATCCCATTTAAATGAACAGAGCTTTTGGGATGTCTTGCCACTAGCGAAGCATATTATTGCGAGCCATAGCAATACACGTGCAATTTGTGATCATCCAAGAAATTTAACGGATGCTCAGGCAAAAGCACTTGTCCAGCATGGTGGTCATATTCATGTCGTTTACTACCCGCATTTTATCCATGACAATGCTACGATGGATGATTTAGTAGTGCATGTGAAGCATCTGGCGAATATAGTAGGGATAGAGCACCTAGGATTAGGTTCAGACTTCGATGGAATAGATGTTACTGTGAAAGGCTTAGCACACGCAGGAGAGGCACAAAATTTGTTAGAGGCATTACGTGAACATTTTTCAATCGAAGAAGTTCATGGCATTGCAAGTAATAATTTTCGACGCTATGTAAAAAATGCAGTAGCCCGTTAAGGCTACTGCATCTTTAATTGGATTTTAATAAAAGAAATATTGAATTAATAAGCCGATTCCTAAGAGGAAGCCGAAGAACGTATTTGTTTGCGCTGTAAATTTCATCGCAGGCATAACTTCTTTGGCTTCTTTTTTATCGCGGAAAATTTGGATCGCACGAAGTGGTTTTGGAACGCTTAAGAAAATGATTAGAGCCCAAAAAGTAATACCATCAATTGCTACAAGAGCGATTACCCATAAGTACGAAACGATAAAAAAGCCAGATAGCACAGAAATGGCATTATCTCGACCTACTAAAATAGCAAGTGTTCTTCGACCACCTTCTGTATCTCCAACGATATCACGGATATTGTTGGACAGCATAATAGCCCCAACTAAAATCATACTTGGTACTGAAAGCAAAACAGCATCTAATGTTACAGTAAGTGTTTGAATATAAAAGGCGATTAAGATAATCCCCATTCCCATAACAGCGCCAGATACAATTTCTCCAAATGGTGAATAGGCTATTGGGTATGGTCCTCCAGTATATAAAAAACCAATAAGCATACAAACAAGCCCGACAGCAGCAAGCCACCAAGAGGTTGAGGCACATATGTAAATGCCAAGCAACATAGCGATTGCATAGAAGCTTAAAGCAATCATCATAATTGTTTTTGGTTGAACACCGTGACGCACAATCGTTCCGCCGATACCGACAGAATTTTCGTTGTCTAATCCTAGTTTGTAATCGTAATATTCATTGAACATATTTGTTGCTGCTTGTATAAGCATACTTGCAATGAGCATAGCAAAAAATAGTCCAAAATCTATTGTTTGTTTTTCAATTGCTAAGGCAATCGCTGTTCCTAAAAATACTGGAACGAATGAAGCGGTTAAAGTATGTGGACGTGTTAAATGCCACCAAACTTTAAAACCCCTATCAGCTTCAATGACTTTGGTCATAAGGTCTTTCTCTCCTTCAAATGTTGTAGACTATTCTTATTTTATACGAAGAATGAGAAAATGGGTAGGTTCACAGCTTATTACATACAGTTCAAGTAAAAAAATGATACAATAGAACATGCATTTATGAACTGAAAACAATAATTAAGATAAAAGCAACAGTACGAAGAATAGGCTAGCAATTGAAAAATGACGGCTATTTAATTTCTTTTAACACATGTCTTTTGTACCGAAAGCGTAGCGACAGGTACAGAATTCTCTAACCTCAATAGGTGGTGAGATGAATGCTGATTGTGCTAAAGAAAAGCCAAAGCAGTTGATATTTATGACTGAAAGTGTAGAACGAGTACAAAACATACCGTGCGTCATTCATTATGTACATTGCAACAACGGAGGTAATTTTCATGCAACAGAAGTGGTACCAAGCCACAGAGGTAGAAGTGGACTCTTTGGGCCAAAACCTTCATTTTTATATGGAAACAATTGAAGTAAGTCGCTTATCTGCTCTCGCATTTTATGCGGCGGGCGAGGAGCTTTATAAAGGTGAACGATTTTATTGGCAAAATAGAGAAAAAACAATGACATTAGTAGGGCTAGGACATGCCTATACAATTCAAAATAACGCCAAAAATGATCGCTTCGATGCAGTAGAAGCGGAATGGAAAAGTTTAACGAAAAACTGTGTGAAGGGACAAAGCGAGCTACAACCAATTTTGTTTGGTGGATTTACATTCGATCCACAAAATGAAGTAACTGGGGAGTGGACAGACTTTCCAGAGGCTTATTTTGCACTCGCAACATACCAGCTTGTCATCCGTGATGACAAAGCGTTTGTAAGTATTCACCTTATTTCAAAAAATGAGCTGGCAGAATCTCAATTTGAAGCGCTACGTAAAGAGCGAGATCATTTAATTCATGCTGCTCAGGTAAAAGAAGTGAAAACGTATTCAAAGCCTGAAATCACAAGTTATTTTGAGCCATATAAGGAGCCATATTTAGCTTCAATTGACCAAGTAACAGCATTGATTAAGCAGAAGAAGGCAGATAAAGTCGTTATTGCACGCTCACTAGCATTGCAATTTAAAGAACAAGTTTCTTCACCTCAGGTACTATCACAGATTATTCATGAGCAGCCGGAGAGCTATTTATTTGGTTTAGAGAGTCAAGAATTATTGTTCTTTGGTGCATCCCCTGAGCGTCTTGTAAAAGTAGAAAAAGGCCGCGCTTTTTCATCATGTGTGGCAGGGTCTATTAAACGTGGTAAGACAGCAGATGAAGATGAAGCCTATGGACAAAGCTTATTAAATGATTCGAAAAATGGTGGCGAGCATCAATATGTTGTCGATATGATTGCGGAAACATTCCGTGAAAATTGTATAGAGATGAAAATACCGGATAGCCCTCGCCTACTAAAGATTAGAGATATACAACACTTATATACACCTGTTGAAGGTCAGTTAAATAGTGAGGCAACAATATTACAACTGACAAAATCTTTGCATCCAACTCCAGCTTTAGGCGGTGTGCCAAGGAAAGAGGCAATGGAAGCTATACGTAAGTATGAGCCTATGAATCGTGGGCTTTATGCTGCTCCAATTGGTTGGGTAGATGCAGAAGGCAATGGGGAATTTGCGGTGGCCATTCGTTCGGCTGCTTTACTTAAGGATAAAGCTTATTTATATGCTGGTGGCGGTATTGTAGCAGATTCAGAGCCACAATCTGAATATGAGGAAACATTAGTGAAATTCCGTCCAATGCTTCGTGCGCTAGGAGGACAATTACATGAGTGAACAGAAAATTTTAACGGACTATGTTTATAAAATGGTGGCATCACTAGTGCAAGCTGGTGTTGAAAACGTTGTTGTCAGCCCTGGCTCACGTTCGACACCTTTAGCTTATGCATTTGCTTCAACGAAACAGCTCCATATGTATCGTCAGGTAGATGAGCGATCGGCTGCTTTTTTTGCGCTAGGAATTGCTAAGGCTACAGCAAAACCCGTTGTTCTTTTATGCACATCGGGAACAGCTGCTGCAAACTATTTTCCTGCCATTGTTGAAGCAAGCTATGCTCGTGTACCGT
Source organism: Lysinibacillus xylanilyticus (assembly GCF_001183605.1). Classification (GTDB taxonomy): domain Bacteria; phylum Bacillota; class Bacilli; order Bacillales_A; family Planococcaceae; genus Lysinibacillus; species Lysinibacillus xylanilyticus. The sequence continues at coordinate 15,251 of NZ_LFXJ01000008.1, forward strand.
TAATTGTAATTACAGCTGATCGTCCACATGAATTGCGAGAGGTCGGTGCACCACAGGCTATTAATCAGCCGAATCTATATGGTACAAATGTCAAATGGAGCGTGGATTTCCCTTTGGCAGATGGTGCTGCACCAACATTGCCGTTTATTGAGCGTCATATTGCGCGTGCGGTAGCAGTGGCAATGAGCGCACCATTTGGACCGGTGCATATTAATGTACCTTTCAGAGAACCTTTGTTGATTGATTTTCGAGAGGAACTTCCAGAAGCGACATTTAAGCACAGTAGTATGGGTCAGTTAATACCTTCAATGGCGACTCAACAAGAGCTAGCGGAGATTTTACGTGCAACCAAAAGAGGCTTTATTATTATTGGTGAGCTAGCACTCGGTACAGATTTAACAATTATGTGGGAGTTTGTTCGTCAATTAAAATGGCCGGTCATTGTCGAGAGTTTATCTAATATGCGGTCATCTGTCCCAGAGGATTGTCTGCCTTATTTAATCACGACGTATGATGCCATTATGAAAAGTGAAGATTTTAAAGCAATAGTTGCACCAGATACTGTGCTACGTTTAGGAGCACAGCCTGTTTCTAAATTTATTATGCAATTTATTACTAAATCTCAGCCTAATGCGTATATTGTTGTCGATGAAGATCCGATGTTCCGTGATTCTACAGGTGTGTCTACTCATTTTGTTCATGCGAGTATTGGTGAATGGCTGACGCAATTAGAAATCTCTGAAACAGCTCTAGAAACAGAATATCTAGCTGAGTGGCAAGATGCTAATGATATTGCACTTGAGTATATAGAGCATTATTCTGATGGTGCGATTGATGAGGGATCAATGGTAAGTCGATTACTAAAAATGATTCCTAGTGGCAGTGATATTTTTGTTAGTAGCAGTATGCCAGTGCGTGATATGGATACGTTTTTAATGGCGACGCCAAAGGATATTCGAATTGTTGCGAATCGTGGAACAAATGGTATTGATGGCGTCGTATCAACTGCAATGGGCTTTAGTCAAGGAAATAACCGTGAAACCTACTTGCTTATTGGCGATTTAGCCTTTTTACATGATGTCAACGGTCTTATTGCTTCAAGATACCAGGAATGCAATTTGACAATTATCGTTATGAATAATGACGGCGGCGGTATTTTCTCTTATTTACCACAATCTACTGTCGAGGCACATTATGAAGATTTATTCGGCACGCCAACTGCCCTTAAATTCCATGATATTGCTAAAATGTACGATATGGATTATATACGCGTAAATGATATTTCAGAGCTATCAGTAAAGTTCACTACGATGAAAAAACGACCAATGCGCTTAATTGAAATTTTCACGAATCGAGAGGAAAATGTGTATGCGCATCGGGCACTGTGGAACCGCATTAATGCAGGGTTAAAAGCATGGCAAAGCTAATGATTCGAGGGCTTGAAACATACGTGGAAATCTGGAATGAAGAAGCGGAGCAAACGCTTGTTGCATTGCATGGTTTTACAGGTAGTACGGCTACATGGGGAAATTTGGCGAAAGCTCTACCTAGTGTACGAGTTATTGCCATTGATTTAATTGGACATGGCCATACAGCTATACCTCAGCAAATTAGCCGTTTCTCTATGCAAGCACAAATCCAAGATTTAGAGGAAGTTTTTTGCCAAATACAGCTCAAGAAATTTACGCTGCTCGGCTATTCGATGGGAGGAAGAATTGCATTATCGTATGCAATCTCCTACCCAGAGCGTATTGAAAAGCTAATTTTAGAAAGCGCTTCTCCAGGTTTACGAACTTCTAAGGAGCGTTCTGAACGTTGTGAGAGAGATAACACTTTAGCTGAAAAGATAATTAGTAACGGTTTGTTATCATTTGTTAATGCGTGGGAAAACATTCCTTTGTTTGAGTCCCAAAAGAATTTACCGTACAGTGTACAAGAAGCGATTAGGTTAGAGCGACTTTCTCAAAAGGAGGAAGGCTTGGCAGGTAGCTTACGAGGGATTGGTACAGGCAGTCAGCCATCAAATTGGATGTCGTTGGAGAAGCTTGAATATCCTGTTTTATTAATTACAGGCTCACTAGATGAGAAATTTTGTAAAATCGCACTAGAAATAAAAGCGTTAATAAAAAATGCCAAGCATTCGACAGTAAATGACGCTGGACATGCAATTCATGTGGAAAATCCCGCTGAGTTTGCTACAATAGTAGAGGAGTATTTAACGTAATATAATTTTTACGTTATCGCCTCGATTTTGAACGAGACGAATTTAATTTTTAGGAGGCAATTCAATGACACGTCAATGGACAAGTTTACATACTTATGAAGACATTAAGTATGAGTTCTATAACGGTATCGCAAAAATTACGATCAACCGTCCAGAAGTGCGCAACGCATTCCGACCAAAAACGGTAATGGAAATGATCGATGCTTTTTCACGTGCACGTGATGATAAAAATGTAGGAGCTATCATTTTAACTGGTGAAGGTGAGCACGCCTTCTGTTCAGGAGGAGACCAAAAAGTACGCGGCCATGGCGGCTACGTTGGTGAAGATGAGATCCCACGTCTAAACGTTCTTGATTTACAACGTTTAATCCGTGTTATTCCAAAACCTGTAGTAGCGATGGTTGCAGGTTATGCAATCGGTGGAGGACACGTATTACACGTTGTCTGTGACTTAACAATTGCTGCTGATAACGCTCGCTTTGGACAAACTGGACCAAAAGTAGGTTCATTCGATGCTGGTTATGGCTCAGGCTATCTTGCACGTATTATCGGCCATAAAAAGGCGCGTGAAATTTGGTTCCTTTGCCGTCAATATGATGCACAGCAAGCACTTGATATGGGATTAGTCAACACAGTTGTTCCTTATGAGCAATTAGAAGATGAAACTGTACAATGGTGTGAAGAAATGCTACAAATGTCTCCAACTGCTCTACGCTTCTTAAAAGCAGCAATGAATGCAGATACAGACGGTTTAGCAGGTCTTCAACAAATGGCTGGCGACGCTACTCTTCTTTACTACACAACAGATGAAGCTAAAGAAGGTCGTGACGCATTCAAAGAAAAACGTCAACCAGATTTCGGTCAATTCCCAAGATTCCCTTGATTATCTGAAACGTTGAACGGCTCGTATCTTAATGAGATACGAGCTTTTTGTATATCTAAGGGAGCGAGACGGATAGACTTGCTAGAGCGACGGAAAGTTACGGCTTTGCGGAAATGCCATGGCCAAGCGACGAAGCTGCATGGTCAAGTGGTAGAAAACCAATTCAGAGAAACGGATAGACTTTTCAAAACAACGGATTACTTCATCAAAGTGACGGATAGACGGATGATGTGAAAAAGCGGTACGATTAAGGCTGATTGGAGGAATAACGAGATGTATCTAAATTGGATATTACAGCGAGCATATTTAACACCTTTACGAAACGGTTTAACATATAATGGTCAGACTTGGACATTTCAAGAATTAAATGATTTATCGTTAAAACGTGCTCGTCAACTTACAGCACTAGATATTAAGCAAGGGGACCGTATTGCAATAATGGGGCCGAGTAAGCCTTCCCTTGTCATCATGATGTACGCATGTATGCATTTACAATGTGAAATGGTCATGCTAAATCGTAGGCTAACACAGGATGAAATTGCCTATCAGCTAGAGGATTCAGGTGCTTTGGCAGTATTAATTGCAGATGAGGATATAGAAAAATTACCATCATATACATCTTATTATTCATTTTCTACTATAGAAAAAAGTACAGAAGCGGCTATTGATATTACGAAAGAGTGGTCTTTAAACCAAACAACATCGATTATGTATACATCTGGTACGACTGGTTTTCCAAAGGGCGTTTGTCAAACTGTTGGAAATCACCAGGCAAGTGCAACGGCCTCTGTTTTAAATATAGGTTTGCATGCGGAGGATATTTGGATATGTGCTGTACCACTTTTTCATATTAGTGGCTTTTCTATTTTAGTACGTTCATTGTTGTACGGCAATAAAGTGCATTTATATGATCAGTTCGATGCAGAAGCCATTTCCAAAAATATAAGGGATGGTGAGGTTACACATATGTCGGTAGTCGCTGTCACATTGGAAAGGATTCTACATACACTTGAACAGAAAAACGCGCAAGCTTCATCAAAATTTAAAATGATGCTAGCGGGTGGTGGACCTGTGCCAGTAGATTATTTAAAGAGAGCGCAAGCATTAAATTTAGCTGTGGCTCAAACGTATGGTATGACTGAAACTTCGTCACAAACTGCAACTTTAGCAAATGAAGATGCGATGCGGAAAATTGGATCTGCAGGTAAACCATTGTTTTTTAATCAAATTCGCATTGCTGAGCCGAATGACAATGGTGAAGGAGAAATTTGCATACGAGGCCCACATGTTACACCGGGGTACATTGGTCGTTTTGCCCAAAAAAATGCAACGATTGATGGCTGGCTTCATACTGGGGATATTGGTTATATAGATGAAGAAGGTTATTTATTTGTCATTGATCGTCGGGCGGATTTAATTATTTCAGGTGGCGAAAATATTTATCCTGCTGAAATCGAAAATGTGCTACTTACACATCCTGCTGTTAAAGAAGCTGGAGTCTGCGGCATTGATGATGAAGCGTGGGGACAGGTACCAATCGCCTTTGTTGTATTAAAAGAAGAAGTACAGGTAGAGCAAATACAAGCATTTTGTCAAAAGAAGCTTGCTAAATATAAAATACCAAAAGAAATTGTTGTTACGGACGAGCTCCCTCGAAACGGAGCCAACAAGCTACTTCGTAGAAAATTAATGAACTAATAACAAAAAGAAGCCTTCATTGATATGATGGCTTCTTTTCGTGTTTTTAATTGCAAAGTATGGCTCTTCGGCAAAACGAGTGGTTGATTTCCGTTCCGACTGGGCGCTTTCCTGGGGGCGTCCGATGAGCCGCTTCGCTTCGCTGCAGGGTCTCGGGCCAACACGAGGTTGGTCACGAAGGCGTTATCACAGGACGTGATGATTTTAGCCTTCGTTCCTCTATTCGCTGATCCCCAAGGAGTCGCCCAGTCTCCACTCCAATCAACCTTTCACTTGGCATGTATCTTATGGCATATAACTCGTAAAAAACGTATCTTCAGTAATTAATATTTGTTCAAAAACGAATCGACAGCAACATTATTTATCTGCACAAAAGCGAAGTGCTAATGAAGCGGTAGGGGCAACAAAAGTGAAGAAAGCATCGCGCCTGGAACGGAAAATCCTCCTCGTTTAAAGCACCCCAACATTCAAAAAGATTTCTTTGACCATTTTTTCACCACTATGAAAGAAGCCTTCATTATATGAAGGCTTCTTTTATTCGTTTTAAATTCTTTCAGCGGGTGTCCAAATATCCGCTGAAATAGAGGAACTCAGTCTAAGAACGCCACGTTCTGTGGCAACGACTGAGTGACCAACATCATGTTGGCCTCCTGCCGATTCTGGACGAATTATGCCGATGGATAATTGATAAGTCATTTTTAGTTAACTTTTGGGATTAAATTAATCATTCATTAACATAATAAGAAATGACAGGCATAAACTAGTTAGTAAAGGAGAAAGACTCATATGAGAAAATATATATATAATGTTGTCATTATATTATTTGTTCTACAAATGAGTCATGTGCAAGTATTCGCAAATTATGAACAAAAGAATATTGCAACGGCCAATTCAATAGAAACACTACAACATCTAATTCAAAAACAAGTAATGGAATTATCTACTGAATTTGACATTCGTTATACTGGTAATACATCGGAAATACAAGATGAACTATCTGAGCTTATTAAACATGCTATTCAGGATCCATATATTTACGCCAATATTTCTAGTTTTAAATGGAAATATAATGGCTATGCCAATAATATTGTCATTAGGTTTGATTTTACCTATCATATTTCGGAGGAAGAGGAGGCATTTGTAGAACAGACTTTGACGAATATTATTGCACCTATGCATGGATTAAGTGAATTGCAGAAATTACAAGCTGCACATGATTTTATCGTTCTATCTGCTGAATATTCAAAGGAAACCGAAGGAAGTCAATATTCTCCCTACACATTGCTTACGGAAAATAAGGGAGTTTGTCAGGCATATGCTTTAGTGCTTTATCGAATGCTAGAGAAGCTAGGTTTTGAGGTACAATATGTACCAGGAAAAGTAGGGGAACAACTACACGCCTGGGTCTTAGTGAAGCTTAATAATGCTTGGTATCATATCGATGTTACATGGGATGATCCATTGCCTGATCGTAAGGGTGAGGTCCGTTATAATTATTTTTTAGTGTCTGATCGTCAATTAGCTCAGGATCACTCTTGGGACTATACGAGTTTCCCAGCTGCTACAAGCGAAGCCTATGTTGATTTACAAAAAACAAATAAGGTTGAAGTTATTACAAAACCAATACTGGATGGTCAATTTGCCTTTGATAAAGGGCTGTCCATTTTTAGTAAAAATAAACAAATAGTAAAACAATTAATTGAACAGCCTAGACTGCTTTTAAAAGGTAATAAAAGCGATAATTCTGTTCAGGTTCCTCTAAATAAATGGGAACCAATCATTTTAGAAAGTAATGTAGCCCAAGTAAAAGATAATCGAAAGATAACACGAAATGCTACGCATAAGAAAAAAGGGCTAGTTAGTATTTATAGAGCGGAAAAACGAATGCCACAAGAAAAGTACGTCATAATAAAGGAGGTGCCCCATACGATGTTCGGGGCACCTCCTTTATTATTTATTTGTGAGCATTTAATGCAGTATTTAAAGTTTGAATATTTCTCTTCATAAGGGTGAAGTATGTTTCATTATTCTTTACATCATCTGCTGTTAAAACGCTTAAATTGTGCAAGATAAGAGGCTTTGCGTTAACCTCTTTTTGGATAACCTTGGCTAGTTTAGAAGAGACATTTTGCTCGAATAAAATGTAGTGAATATGCAATCCATTTGCTTTATCAACAATCGCCGTAAGTTCTTTTTGAGAAGGCTCATTTTGTGAGTTTAAACCGGCTATTGCTACTTGATCTAAGCCGTATTGTCCTGCGATATAGCCAAATGCTGCATGTGATACGAAGAACGTTTTCTCTTGCGCTTTATCAGCCATAGCTTTAAATTCATTGTCTAAACCTTGTAGTTCTTTTACCAATGCCTCGTAGTTAGCTGTAAACGTAGCTTCTTGCTTTGGCATTTTTTCAACTAGAGTATTTTTAATGGAAAGTGCTAAGTCTTGACTGATAGTTGGAGATAGCCAAACATGCGGATCTACATTACCGTGATCATGATCTTCATGTCCGTCTTCATGATCATGATGTGCTTCCTCTTCATCATCATGTGAGTGACCTGTGCTGACAGCTAATTTTTCATCTGAAACCTTATCTGCAGTTGCTACCATTGTTACATCTTCATTAGCTAGTGTCTTTTTGGCATTCTCAACAAAGCCTTCTAGTCCTAGGCCTATATAGAAAAATATATCGGCATCTGCTAATTTCATCATATCTTTTTGTGTTGGTTCAAATGTGTGTTCATTGGCGCCAGCAGGGTAAATAGAAGAAACCTCTACAAAATCGCCACCAATTCGTTGTGCAAAATAACTTAATGGATAGACAGTTGTATAAATTGTTAATTTATCCTTTGTCTCTGACTGTTTGGAAGTAGCCGATTTATTCCCACAGGCAGCAGTGAATAGGGCAAGAACTGCAACTAAAAATAACAAAAATAATTTTTTCATCTTATAGTATACCTCTTTAAAATAGTAATCATTACGATTTGTTTTTTTGAACAGTTTCTATAATAACGCACATCTGAAAAAAGTACAAGAAAAAATGACCTTCGAACATTAATTCTTTTTCGAAGGCCATTTTTCAGGTACTGGATCAAAGCCACCTGGATGGAATGGATGGCATTTTGATATACGTTTAATTGTTAAATAGAATCCTTTAATGGCACCGTGTTTTTGAAAAGCTTCAAGTCCATAAGAGGAGCATGTAGGATGGAAGCGACAGGATGGCGGCGTCATGGGTGATATAAATTTTCTGTAAAACTTAATGAGCCATATAAAGGGATATTTCATAGTTGTTTGTCCTTTTGTTTAGCGTTGAATTGCTTAGGCTTAGCATCGATAGTTTGTGTAAAGAAATTGCTTTTTTTCTTCAACAAGACAATGACAGAAACGCCAAACATAAGCATCATCATTGCGATCATAATGATTATTGGTAATGGTACTCCCATTGCGTTCACTCCAAATTCTATTAGTTAATAATATTATAAAAGAATATCTTAAAAAAATGTACAAATTGAACTAGTCATCATCTTGATGAAAGTTTTGCTGTGGTTTATCATCAACTGTATGTTTAAAAGCATACGCGCGATTGACACTAATAATAGTCGCGACTGTTACTAATATAACGATGATTGCTGCTACAACTAAGAGTGTGATTAAACTCATGGCATTCACTCCGTTCCTTATTCATACTTCCTATTATAAATTAGATAATCTTACTTAGTTGTGAAGGAAGTTTGACATTCCAGCGAATAAAACAGTCCTTTTACCACCATACTATGGTAAAAGGAGTGTTTTGTAGAGATGGATCGTCAGCGTGTATACTTTTCACTTGCCAATAGAACGTATTATACAAATCCATATGCAGGACAGTGGAACTTTGAACTCAACATAGATCGCCAAGCTTTAGATGTATTTGAAAAGATTTTTCAGCAAATGCAGATGTTAGAAATTTCGAATGCATGGCGTGCGCAATTGCCATATATACAGTATCATCTTGATAGAGAAAATGATGAAATTGATTTGCGATTAAAAAAAATCTATGCACTCGTCCATGAGTATGGGGATGCGGATACGAAGGCGTTTGTTGAACAGCTTCCATATTTCAATAAACGTGTCTAAAGGTAGGGTCACTGAAAAACATCAGTGACTCTTTTTTATATTGATGTAAGCTAATTTCTCTTGAGGGATTAACCATTGTCATAGTGGGCACTAGTAGTTAGTAGTGAGTAAACTCCAATTTGTGGAACTGTTGTTGTTTGCAATCGAATAAACATAGTATTAGATGAGGTATTACTTCTTGAAAAAAGACGCCTATCGCACCGTTTAATGGAAGTTAATATTAGTGATTTAACTGTTGATTATAGATACATGATTACTCTATAGTGAAGTAAAAGATCATCATCGTAACGCTGTAGAATGCTATTATTTTTTAGTAATTGATTCGACTCAGTGTATGAAATATAGAAAAAGGAGTTAAAGAGCATGTTTGCATTTACAGATTTAAATGGTTTACAAGTGGATTTAAGTTTTAAAAGAGGCGAATTGGACATTGAGCCTAAGCATGTACTCGTTTTATTAAAACATGAAAATAAGTGGTTATGTACAATTCATAAACGACGTGGTGTAGAGGTTCCAGGAGGAAAGCAAGAACCTGGGGAAACATTGGAGCAGGCAGCAATTAGGGAAGTATTCGAGGAGACTGGTGTTCATGTGAAAAAACTTAGATGGTTTGCAGAATACGCCGTTCATGATGACATTTTATTTTGTAAAACGGTCTTTACCGCACAGTTTGCGGGGCAGGAAGACATTGATTTTGATTTAGAAACTTCAGGAATGACTTGGCTAACCGATGAAGAATTTGCTCATCATCCAAATTTAAGCTTTCATATGAAGGATGAAGGTATGCAGAAAATGCTGGAGGAGTTGAAACATTATGACCAATGGTAAGATCGTTGGAAAACGTCCTTATCCTTCGCCTAATCCAGCTATTCGTTTAACGGAAATTACTTATATGTCACATGGTCTACGTGTGAAGGGATTACTAGCAGAGCCTAAAGCAGAAGGTACATATGATGGCTTTTTATATTTGCGGGGAGGTATGCAAAGTATTGGCATGGTTAGACCTTCGCGTGTCGCACAGTTTGCAGCTCAAGGCTTTATCGTTTTTGCCCCATATTACCGTGGCAATCGAGGTGGAGAAGGTCGAGATGAGTTTGCAGGAGCTGATCGGTATGACGCTGTATACGCAGTAGACGTACTAAAACAGTTTTGCAATGATAATATACATGTCTTTGGTTTTTCACGTGGTGGTATTATGGCTCTTTGGACTGCAATCTTACGTAGAGATATTACATCTGTTGTGACATGGGCAGGGGTATCTGATGCAACAGCTACATATTGGGAGCGAACAGATATGCGCAGGATGATGAAGCGTGTTATTGGTGGGACACCTAATCGTGTACCAGAGGCTTATGATGCTCGAACACCACTTTTTGAGGTAGAGCACATTACAGCTCCAGTACTTATTATTCATGGCTACCGTGATGAAAATGTAGATATTGAACATGCAAGACAGTTAGAATTTTATTTGAAGGATGCTAATAAAAGATATGAAACATGGTATGATCTTCGCTATGCTCATCAGTATCCACCGGCCAAAAATAGAGCAACAGTACATGCACTTTGCGAGTGGATGAAACTTCAATAAAACATTATGTTTTGAGAGAAGTGTATTGTTTGAAGTACGTAAAAAGTAAAAGACACAGATCAGGTAGACAAAAAAACGTTCAGGTGCTTTATGGCAGACACCTGAACGGTAAAAAAAGGCTATTTACTTTATATATTTTTCTAAAAAGTTATTAATAGTTTTCCAATAAGCGTCTCCGGCAACGCTTTCTGCACCACCATGTCCAGCACCTTCAACTATAAATTTCTCTTTCGGTACATTGGCGGCCTCATATACTTCATTTAGCATATCAGATGGAACGAATGTATCATTACTTCCATGAATGAATAGCATCGGTGTTTTCGATTTTGCTACTTGCTTGACGCTATCAGCTTCACCAAGCGTAAAGTCAGCTCTTAACTTCGTAACAATTGAAGAAAAGTGCATAATAGGAAATTCGGGTAAATTAAAGATTGCTTGCAATTGATAGGAGAATTCATTCCAAACTGAGGAATAACCACAATCCTCAATAATAGCCTTAACATTGTTAGGTAGATCCTCTCCTGAGGCCATCATCACTGTAGCACCTCCCATGGAAACACCATACAAAACAATTTCAGCGTTTTTATCAGAACTGATAACATTATTAATCCAAGAGACTACATCAAGCCGATCATGCCAGCCCATACCGATATAGGCACCCTCACTTTTTCCATGAGCCCTTGCATCAGGCACGAGTACATTGTAGCCTGTATCATAAAAATGCTTAGCGTACTTTGTCATTTGTGAGCCATCAGATGAGTATCCATGAAAAACAATTGCCCATTTATTTGTTGCATTTGTATTTTTAAGCGTATAGGCATGTAATTTCAAATCATCGAAAGACTGTATATAAGAGTCCTTGTAATTCTCTTTAAACCACTTCTCACTCTCTTCTTTTTCTTTAGCATCCTCAGGACTAAGAGCAATAGAATTGTGTGGAGCATTAAACACATCTGATTTATCAGTACTAGGATTTAAGGCGAAGTTATAAAAATAATTCCCTGCAAAAAATCCAGCCACAACAAATAATACTAATAGAAGACTGACAATGGTAATAATCACTTTATACTTTCTTTTCATATTTTTCCCCCTAAAACTACTATTATGAATTATACACAAAGTTAACAATATGAAAAGTAGAATTCTCTAAAATGGGGGGGATTAAAAAAGGAACGACTCTATTCGTTTCCTTTGCATGTTGTTGAAATACTATTATGTCATTGGCTCTTTCGGCAAAACGAGGGGGTTGATTTCCGTTCCGACTGAGCGCTTTGTTGTTGCTGTTGCTACGCTTTCGCACAGATAAAACATTTGTTGTTGACGCTTCGCTTTCGCACAGATAAAACATTTGTAGCTGTCGCTTTGCTTTCGCTACAGAAAACATTTGCCGCTGACGCTTCGCTTTCGCGCAGAGCAGAGCTTCCTGGGGCGTCCGATGAGCCGCTTGGGCCAACAGGTGTTTTTTTGCGCGAAAGCGAAGTGTTAACGTAGCGGCAGCAGCAGGATGTTGGTCACGAAGGCGTTATCACAGGACGTGATGCTTTTAGCCTTCGTTCCCCTATGAGCTCGCTCCAGGGTCTCATCTGTGACGCTGTGATCTGACCCCCAAGGAGTCGCTCAGTCTCCACTCCAATCAACCACTTCATTTAGCATGTATTTTCTGGCAAATTACTACTCTCTTTTCTGTGCGAGCATCGTGCCGCTTCCGCCGCTTTGTTGCTAGTGTCGCTCCACTTTCGCACAATTGTTTTATTACTCTAAATTGGAGCATGGAATGGAAAGTATCCTCAATTAAAGCTCTAAAACATTCACAAAGATTTGCTTGAATATTTTGTTTTTTAATACAAAAAAGGGAACGACTGAAATCGTTCCCTTTGCATAGTAAATTATTTTAATGGACCGCCAAGTTTAGTGATAGCTTCAGAAACATCTGAGAACTTCTTGAAGTTGTCGTTGAATAAACCAGCAAGTTCAGCAGCTTTTTTATCATAAGCAGCTTTGTCTGCCCATGCATCACGAGGATTAAGCACTTCTGTTGGTACACCTTCAATAGAAGTTGGGATGTTTAATCCGAATACTGAATCTTGAATTGTTTCAACATTAGTTAATTTGCCATCAATTGCAGCACGTACCATTGCGCGAGTGTAAGAAAGCTTCATACGGCTACCAGTACCATATTCGCCACCAGTCCAACCAGTGTTCACTAAGAATACTTGTGCACCGTGCTCGTCAATTTTTTGACCCAACATTTCAGCATAAACTGTTGCTGGAAGTGGAAGGAATGGAGAACCGAAGCAAGTTGAGAATACTGGTTCTGGCTCTGTTACACCACGTTCTGTACCAGCAAGTTTAGATGTGAAACCGCTTAAGAAGTGGTACATTGCTTGCTCTTTTGTTAATTTACTGATTGGAGGTAATACACCAAACGCATCAGCTGTTAAGAAGATGATTGTTTTTGGGTGACCTGCAACAGATGGATCAACAATATTTTCAATGTATTGAATTGGATAAGCTACACGTGTATTTTCTGTTAATGAACCATCATCATAGTCACAAACTCGAGTTTCTGGATCAACAGCTACGTTTTCTAGTACAGAACCGAAGCGGATTGCATTGTAGATTTCTGGTTCTTTTTCAGCAGAAAGGTTAATTGTTTTTGCATAGCAACCGCCCTCAATGTTGAATACACCGTTATCAGACCAACCATGTTCATCGTCACCGATAAGCTTACGGTCAGGATCAGCTGATAAAGTAGTTTTACCAGTTCCAGATAAACCGAAGAATAATGCAACATCACCAGCTTCACCAACGTTTGCTGAGCAGTGCATTGAAAGGATGCCTTGTTGTGGTAATAAGTAGTTCATAATACCGAAAATAGATTTTTTGATTTCACCAGCGTATTCAGTACCACCGATTAGGATAATTTTCTTTTCAAGTGATACAATGATGAATGTTTCAGAAGCAGTGCCATCAATTGCAGGGTCTGCTTTAAAGTTAGGAGCTGAGATAACTGTGAAGTCAGCAACATGAGAAGCTAATTCTTCTTTAGTTGGACGGATAAATAATTGATGAGCGAAAAGATTGTGCCAAGCATATTCATTGATTACTTGGATGCTTAATTGTGAATCTTTGTCAGCACCAGCAAAGCCTTTGAATACGAATAATTCGTCACGTTCTTTTAAATATTTTACTACTTTTACATATAAGTTATCGAACACTTCAGAAGAAATTGGTCGGTTAACTTTCCCCCAGTCAATTTTATCCTTTGTACTCTCTTCTTCTACCGTATATTTATCTTTAGGTGAACGACCAGTGTATTTGCCAGTTTCTGCACGAACTGCGCCATCTACTGTTAACATAGCTTCACCACGAGATGTAGCTTTTTCAGCTAATTGTGGTACTGAAAGTTGAACATTAATGTTACCGCCGTTTAATAATTCCTTCAGTTCGGTTGCAATTTCTACTGAATTCATCGATTAAATACCATCCTTTTTTATAGTATTCCCTTGAGTCTGAGGGAGATTTTCTTAATTTCAAAAATAGTATAACACAATTGCTTAAATAATCTATACTAATTCAGAAATTATTTTTCAGATTTTATTACTTTTCAAGAAAACGACAAAAAGTAAATTTAGTCGTTTTGATAATGCTTCTTACCCTATTTAATAAGTGTTCACACATTCACTTTCGACACAGCAAAATTGTCTTTGGAAGCTTTTAGCTAACATGAGGTTCGCACAGGATGTGAAGTTTTAGCTTGTTTCGTTATTAGTTGGAGCTTGTCTTCGACTGAAAAGGGGCTACAATCATATTCATCCACCCACATGTTCTGTAGCTGACGCTTTCCTTTCACTACAAAATGTCTGTAAAGGGTTACACATATGTTAACACATGATGTGAGGTGGAGAGTAGGGATTATTTTGTTTTAATTTACAGCATAATACAAATTAGTTTCTCGATTTATTTCCCATACTTTATTTATACGAATACAATCAATTAAGCCTCCGCATAATTGCGTCCGGAATCGGCTTCAAGTCAACAAATGTTTTTTGCGCGAAAGCGTAGTGCTAACGCAGCGTCAGCGGCACTATGTTGGTTTCTCAGCCGTTGTTGTTGCTTCGCTTTCGCATAAATTGCCACAGGACGTGGTGTTCTTAGACTGAGTTCCTCTTTTTCAGCGGATGTCTTTTGTACCGAAAGCGTAGCGACAGGTACTGGTGTTTTGACACTCGCTAAAAGAAGTTAAAAATATTTGACAATGTTCGACCTTTTACGTATTATGAGATATTGAACGGATACTCTTATCCCGAGCTGGTGGAGGGTCAGGCCCTGTGAAACCCGGCAACCTGCATGAACTATTTCACGACATGCGCTGGTGCCAACCTGATGCAAGGGAAAACCCCTTGAACGATAAGAGTGAAAGGTTATGAAGTCATTATTCCTTTCCTCATGTTAAGTAAACGTGAGAAAAGGATTTTTTTATTGTTAAAAACGAATTAAAGGTAAGTATTTAGTCCTTTCCTTATTATAATGACGGATCTTTCAAAATCCTCGTGTTAAAAGCAGCAGCTGTTTATTTGCGCGTAAGTGAAACGACAGCAACAGTTATTTTATTGTGCGAAAGTGTAGTGCAAACGTAACGACAGCAACAGTTATTTTATTGTGCGAAAGTGTAGTGCAAACGTAACGACAGCAACAGTTGTTTCATTGTGCGAAAGCGTAGTGCAAACGTAGCGACAGCAACAGTTGTTTCATTGTGCGAAAGCGTAGTGCAAACGTAGCGACAGCAACAACGGCTTGGGAGTTCAATCCTTAGGGGCGAACTTGACATGGGTAATGAGTACCGTATTAATTCACAAATATTATTTGTATAAGTAATAGGAGGAAAATCAAATGACAAACCGTCGACTGTTTACATCAGAGAGTGTAACAGAAGGACATCCAGACAAAATTTGTGACCAAATCTCGGATGCCATTTTAGATGCAATTTTAGCAGAAGATCCAAACGCGCGTGTAGCGTGTGAAACAACAGTAACAACAGGCTTAGCATTAGTAGCAGGAGAAATTACTACTTCTACTTATGTAGATATTAAAGGTATCGTTCGTGATACTGTAGCAGAAATCGGTTATACACGTGGGAAATACGGCTTTGATGCTGAAAACCTAGCAGTACTTGTTGCTATTGGCGAGCAATCACCTGATATTGCTCAAGGTGTTGACCAAGCATTAGAGGCACGTGAAGGCTCTATGACAGATGCTGACATTGAAGCAATTGGCGCAGGTGACCAAGGTTTAATGTTCGGTTATGCATGTAACGAAACGCCAGAGCTTATGCCGTTACCAATTAGTTTAGCGCATAAATTAGCTCGTCGTTTAACGGAAGTACGCAAATCTGGTGAACTAGCATATTTACGTCCAGATGGAAAAACACAAGTAACGGTTGAATATGATGAAAACAATGTACCAGTACGCGTTGATACGATTGTAATTTCAACACAGCATGATGAAGAAGCTACACTTGAGCAAATTCAAGCAGACTTAAAAAAATTCGTTATTACTCCAGTTGTTCCAAGTGAATTACTAGATGTAGATACTAAATATTTCATCAACCCAACTGGCCGATTCGTAATTGGTGGTCCTAAAGGGGATGCTGGTCTAACTGGACGTAAAATCATCGTTGATACATACGGTGGCTATGCACGTCATGGTGGAGGTGCTTTCTCAGGTAAGGACGCAACTAAAGTAGACCGTTCGGCGGCATATGCAGCACGCTATGTGGCAAAAAATATCGTAGCAGCTGGTTTAGCGGATCGAGCTGAAGTACAACTAGCTTATGCGATTGGTGTTGCTCAACCTGTATCTATTGCTGTTGATACATTTGGGACAGGAAAAGTTGCAGAAAGTGAAATTGTAAAATGGGTACGCGAGCTATTTGATCTACGCCCAGCGGGGATTATTAAAATGCTTAATCTGCGTCGTCCTATTTATAAGCAAACTGCAGCATATGGTCACTTCGGTCGTACTGATTTAAATGTACCTTGGGAACAAACAGACAAAGCTGAATCATTAAAAGAAAAAGCAGGTTTATAAACTATT
The DNA here is from genome assembly GCF_001183605.1 of Lysinibacillus xylanilyticus. GTDB lineage: Bacteria > Bacillota > Bacilli > Bacillales_A > Planococcaceae > Lysinibacillus > Lysinibacillus xylanilyticus. Next base: position 31,857 of record NZ_LFXJ01000008.1, read on the forward strand.
CAGCTAAAGTGATGAAGTAGCTAGGAAAATATTTTAAAATACTATTAAAGAAAGGGGCTTTAATAGCCCCTTTCGCTGTTTTTAACGAAAAAATAAGCTCCTAACCCTAATCGTGGATGGCTCGGTTGCCCAAGCAAACGTGGAGCTGCTTTGATTTAGTTGAAATAGCTATTAATTTTTTGATTGAAGAGATTTATAGTATTGACCTTTTTCTACATATTCACGTATGATGCGTTCCATGTCTTCTTTATCTTCATCATTTAATTCTCTTACAACCTTTGCAGGACGACCTAATGCTAAGCTATTTGGAGGAATGACTTTGCCTGGAGGTACAAGACTACCCGCTCCAATGAATGCACCCTCTCCAATCTCCGCCCCGTCTAATACTATAGAGCCCATACCTATTAAGGCTTTTTTTCGAATCGTACAGCTATGTAAAGTTACCTGATGTCCTACTGTTACTTCATCTTCAATAATAAGTGGATACTTGGGGCTTTGATGTAAGCAACAGAGGTCTTGAATACTAACTCTTTTTCCTATAATTGTTGGTGATACATCCCCTCGAATAACTGTGTTAAACCAAATCGTCGTTTCAGCACCTATTGTAACGTCACCAGTAACGGTTGCATAATCGGCAATAAAAACAGATGGATCGATATTGGGTGTCTTACCTTTAAATGGATAGATCATTAGAATCGCCTCTTTTCTTTCTATGATGTAATATTATCGTATCAAATACGCAACTTGATGGAAATATAAAATTAAAATGATCTAGATATTCCGATATAATCATTGTGTAATTATTTTTTTAGGAGGACTATGAGAAATGTGGAAATGGGAAGCTGATGGACAAGCAAAGGCTGTGGTTGCTATTCTTCATGGTGCATATGAAAATCACCGTTGGTATGCATGGCTTATAGAAAAACTTAGATTGGAAGGCTTCCACATAGTCATGGGGGATTTACCTAATCATGGAGTAAATGTAGGGTTTTCACGTGTTCACGATGAAGATTTTAAAGAATACAACAAATATACAAGGCATTTAATGGAGAATGCTTTTTCGTATAATTTACCTGTATTTTTAATAGGACATGGGCTTGGTGCGACACTATTACTACATACCATGCAAAAACGAAAATATGAATGTGCAGGGATTATAATAACTTCACCTTGGCTTCAGTTAAAGCTATTGCCAGGTAAACTATCGAATGCTTTAACTAGTTTAAGTGCCTTGACTGCAAATGTGAAGTTGACCCATGAAATTACATTAGAATCGTTAACGCGCAGTGTAGAAGGTAGAGATGAGATGAAGGATGAGGTTCCTTTTTCGTCTGTCGTTTCAGTGAAATGGTATCGAGAGCTACAGCAAATGATGCGTACTTTAGTGTTATTGCCTAAGGCTGAGTTTCCTAATATGCCGATGTTAGTTATGACAGCTGAAAAAGATAAAATTACTGAAACTAAACAAACGCGTAATTGGCTTCATCAGATGGAATTTACAGAGTTTCAATTCAAAGAATGGGCAAACTGTTATCATAATCTATTTCATGAAGTAGAGCGTGACGAGATTTTTGTTTATATACGTGATTTTATCAATAATGCTCTTCGAAGAATTGGCTATATAATTGAATAGTGAATTACCTCTCCAATTAACTAGAAAATTACTAACTTTTTGTTACTTGAATATAATGTTGAAATTTTCAGAAAAGTGTAATACTATAATGTCTTAAAGTAATATTTATCACATTGGAGGGGTAAAATGGAAACAATCGTTGGGAAAATTAATGAGATTTTATGGGGACCATGGTTTATTTATGGCATTTTGTTAATTGGACTCTTTTTTTCAATTATTACACGGTTCCTACAAGTAAGACACATTAAAGATATGTTTGTTTTAATGTTTAAAGGCGAAAAATCGGATAAGGGGATTTCATCTTTCCAAGCGATGTCTATCGCATTATCTGGTCGAGTAGGTACAGGCAATATTGCCGGTACTGCTACAGCAATCGGGATGGGGGGACCTGGTGCTGTTTTTTGGATGTGGGCGATCGCCTTTATCGGTGCGGCAACTGCTTACGTTGAGTCGACGTTGGCTCAAATTTATAAAGAAGAGAAAGATACAGAATATCGTGGCGGGCCGGCTTATTACATAGAAAAAGGAATGGGGCAAAAGTGGTTTGCAGTTATATTTGCTGTTGCCGCATTAGCCGCCATGTTAATATTGATGCCGGGTGTTCAATCGAATGCAATTGCGACAGCTGTTGAAAACGCTTTCGATGTTAAGACTTGGATTACAGGACTTATTATTGTTGTATTATTAGGTACTATTATTATCGGTGGGGTTAAATGGATTGCCAATGCTGCACAGATCATCGTACCGTTTATGGCATTAGCATATATTCTGATGGCCATCATTATAATTGCAATGAATATTAAAGAAGTACCAGCTGTATTTTCATTAATTTTTTCTAGCGCATTTGGTGCACATGAGATCTTTGGTGGTATTATTGGCTCCGCTATTGCTTGGGGGGTTAAACGCGGTATTTATTCAAATGAGGCGGGTCAAGGGACAGGTGCGCATCCGGCAGCGGCTGCAGAAGTATCACACCCTGCTAAACAAGGTATCGTTCAAGCCGCTTCTGTGTATATTGATACTCTATTAATCTGTTCAGCTACAGCATTTATGATTTTATTTACGGGTATGTATAATGTACACGATGAAAAAGCTGCAGATGGTTCATATGTTTATGTTGGTGATTTCAATAAAGGCGGATTAACGGGAGAAGAACAAATAACATTTGCGAAAAGTATTAAAGAAGGTGCAGCCTTCACACAATATGCAGTTGATTCTTCACTACCAGGTTTTGGTGGACCATTCGTAGCGATTGCCTTATTCTTCTTTGCTTTTACGACAATTATGGCATACTACTACATTGCTGAAACAAATGTAGCTTATTTATTCTCAGGAGCTACAGAAAAAGTCGTCATATGGCTGGCTAAATTTGCAATTTTAATTTCTGCGTTTTACGGTACAATCCGCACATCTGATCTTGCGTGGGCTTTGGGGGATGTTGGACTTGGCTTAATGGTTTGGATTAACGTTTTAGCGATTTTAATTATTATGAAGCCTGCTATAGTCGCATTAAAGGATTATGAGAAACAGAAAAAAGAAGGAAAAGATCCTGTTTTTGATCCTCGTAAACTAGGAATTAAAGGTGCAGATTTCTGGGTAGATTATAATGAAAAACGAAAAAATAAATAGACTATAAAGAAAAAGCTATCTAATAGATGGCACTGAGTGTCATTTTTGAGACAGTAAGAAAACACCTTATTTTACAGCCAGTTGACGGTATTGAACCGGCGACTGGTTGTTTAATTTCGTTTTAATCCGAATATTGTTATAATAGTAAATGTATTCTTCGACAATATTTATTACACACGCATTTGTTGTGCGATAAATATCATCGAGGTAGAACGTTTCAGACTTTAGCGAGGAGTGAAACGTTTCAATTGGGGAATTATCAGCGGGCGTGCCTTTACGAGACATGCTCATGGTAATTCCTTTTTCTTTGACTGCCTTCTGATATGCGTAAGATGTGTAAACAGAACCTTGATCGCTATGCAGAATACAGCCCTCTGGTAAATCTGATAAATGATTCAGCGTATCTAAGACAAGGTCAGTATCTTGTGTAAACCCAATTGTATACGCAATAATTTCGCCATTAAATAGGTCTAAGATACTTGAAAGGTACATTATGGATTGTCCAAAAGGCAAGTAAGTAATATCTGTTACAAGCTTTTCTAACGGTTTTGTTGCCGTAAAATCACGTGCTAATAAGTTAGGAACAATATGAGCTGGTTGTCCTGTACGTTTACGTTTCTTTACCTTCACACGACATTGCCAGTCATATTTTTGCATCACACTTTGCACTGTTTTCTCACTAATACCCTTAAGTAATTCTGTGATTTTTCGATAGCCGTATCTGAATATGTGTAGCTTGCACAAGTCACCAATTTGTTGGTCTCGAAGATCCTTTTGAGTTAATTTGTTTCTATTGGCCTTCCAGCGATAATACGATGAACGGGCTACACCTAAATGACGGCAGATTTCACCAATCGGCATAATTTCTTTTAACTCCTCTACAAGCGAAACTACAACTTTTGGGACCACATCCTCTCCAACTCTGCGTACTTTTTTAAAACTTCAATTTGTTGCTTTAAATAACGAATCTATGATTGTAATTTAGCGGTTTCACTTTCATATTCAGGTCCTTTGCCAAAGGTATATTGTTTTCCTACAGGTTGTTCAAGACGATGTAATTCACCATTCCTGTACCATTTCATCCATGTTTTTAACTGAGAATGGTTACGAATATTTAGCTCCTCTAGTACTTGTTTTACAGGGATCCCTGCTAATCTCATTTCAATTGCTTTCATTTTAACTTCTACTGGATAACTAATTCTTGTCCTCATAGAAAAACACCTCCACGTTGATTTGATAAGGTACAATACCCGTTTTTCAACGAAAGGTGTTTTTATTTGTCTCATTTTTTTAGGTCAGTGCGGATTTTAACATTCTATTAGATAGCTTTTTATTTTTTATAAAATAAAATCGGGGTGGTTCAGAGCAAGTTGATCTTCGTTACGACTGGGTGACTCCTTGGGGATTAGCGATAGATGAACAAAGGCTAAAACCATCACGTCCTGTGATAACTCCTTCGTGACCAACTTCGGTGCTGTTGCTGTCGCTACGTTGCACTACGCTTTCGCACAGAATGAAACCCTTTTGCTCTGCGCGAAAGCGAAGCGTCAGCGAATGTTTTATCTGTGCGAAAGCGTAGCGACAGCAACAACAAAGCGCCCAGTCGGAACGTAAACAACCCCACGTTATGATGATAACCCTCAAAAAAAGGCCCGAAATACTTATCTTATTTCGGGCGTATATGGATTAGATTAAAGGATAATCTTTCATTTTTTCTAAAGCAATCACAAAGGGTGGATCATTTTGTTGATTTAGAAATTCATATTTTAATACATGTACATTTTTTTGGGGAAGTTGACTGACATATTCTATCACAGCGTCTCGCTCTTCTTTGCCACCCGGATGACCGTGATAAATGACAAGGACAATAATACCACCGATTTTGAGCAGCTTTAGCAAATCTTCAATTGCTTGTATTGTTGTATTTGGTTGTGTAACGATGTCGTGATTACTACCAGGCAAATAACCAAGATTGAAAATTGCGGCAGCTACTGGCTTGTGTACATAGTTGGCTACTTCTTCATGCCCTCTATGTAAAACAAGTGCACGATGCTCTAAGCCATTGTCTAAAAGGCGATGGAGAGTTGCATCAACAGCGCTCTTTTGAACATCAAAGGCGTATACTTGACCTTCATCGCCGACAAGCTGTGCTAAAAATAATGTGTCGTGGCCGTTTCCTGCTGTGGCATCCACTACAGTGTCGCCCTCTTCAACTGTATCTTTTATCAGCTGTTGTGCATATTGTATAACGCGTTGTAGCTTCATTTGGCAACCTCAGCTTGATAAAATTTCCCTTGCCAGCTTCCGCGGCGTTCAAGTTCTGCATCAATTCCATTTAATACTTCCCATTTATTAACACTCCACATAGGCCCAATCATTAAATCAATCGGTCCATCACCTGTGATACGGTGAATAACCATATCTGGTGGTAGAATTTCAAGCTGATCTGCTACTAGCTTTGTATAAACGTCCTGATCTAAAAATTCTAACATTCCCTTTTCATATTGCTTAACCATTGGTGTACCTTTTAAAAGGTGTAGTAAATGAATTTTAATGCCTTGTACATCAAGCTTTGCGACTTCACGAGCAGTTTCCATCATCATGTTAGAGTCTTCAAGAGGTAGGCCGTTAATAATGTGCGAGCATACACGAATACCATGTTTTCGTAGCTTTTCAACACCTTCCACATATGTTGCATAGTCGTGGGCACGGTTGATAAGATTCGCTGTTTTTTCATGCACAGTTTGAAGCCCAAGCTCAATCCACAAATAAGTGCGCTCGTTTAATTCAGCTAAATATTCAACTACATCATCTGGCAGACAATCTGGACGCGTTGCGATGGATAATCCAACAACACCCTCTTGGGACAACGCTGCTTCAAATTTTTCTTTTAATACTGGTAGTGGTGCATGTGTATTTGTATATGCTTGGAAGTAGGCCATGTATTTGCCGTCTTTCCATTTTTGATGCATTTTGTCACGAATTTCAGCAAATTGTACCTCGATAGGGTCAACTTTATTGCCTGCAAAATCACCAGAACCTGCTGCACTACAAAACGTACAACCTCCAAAGGCGACGGTACCATCACGATTTGGGCAGTCAAAGCCCGCGTCTAGTGCTACCTTAAAAACTTTATGACCAAATTGCTCACGTAAATAGCGATTCCATGTATAATATCTTTTCCCATCTGAAGGAAAAGGAAAGTTTGTTTCTGTCATTTGTTTCACTCCTCTAACGGTATATTTTATCACGTGCTAGTGCTTCCGTCATGGGGGAAGAATTTAATATTATGTGAATGACCTGAGCGAATGACGCGGAAAGCTAAGCAAAAAGGACATCGACCGGAGTAAATCATAAGGAGGACCGAAAAAAACTCCACAAAAAATATTCTTAAGCCTATGTAAAAAGAGTAAAATTATTTTTCTTGTGCTTTTGTATTTTTCAACATAAACTAACTATTTAGAGTAGCGAAATAATGGAGGACATTCTATGCCAAAAAGTGTTTGGTTTTTAATTATCGGAATGCTTGTGAATACGACAGGCAACTCCTTTTTATGGCCTTTAAACGCCATTTATATGCACGATTATTTAGGGAAGTCACTTGCGATGGCTGGCTTCGTGTTGATGTTGAATTCTGCTGCTGGCGTATTAGGAAACCTCTTAGGTGGTTATTTATTTGATAGAGTAGGTGGCTATAAATCAACAATGTTGGGCATTCTTTTGACGATTGTCTCATTAATTGCTTTAACGATTTGGCACGGTTGGCCACATTATGTGTGGATTTTAACGATTCTTGGCTTTAGTGGAGGCATTGTTTTCCCAGGAATGTTTGCATTAGCTGGAACTGCATGGCCAGAGGGTGGACGAAAGGCCTTTAACGCAATTTATTTAGCTCAAAATTTAGGAGTAGCAATTGGTCCTGCACTTGCTGGCGTTGTTGCTGATTACAAATTTGAATACGTCTTTAAGGTCAACTTAGCTATGTATATTTTGTTCTTTTTTATAGCGTTTTTTACTTTTAAACGATTCGAAGCGGGGAGCATTGCACCGAAGAATGTCGTGGGTGAAAGTAAGCGAATAATAAATAAAGCGCCGTTTTATGCATTATTAATTATAAGTTCTTCCTCTGTACTATGCTGGCTAGCTTATTCACAATGGAGTGCGACTATTTCTTCCTATACGCAAGATCTAGGATTAGGATTGAAACAGTACAGCTTACTTTGGACTATTAATGGTCTACTGATTGTTTTAGGGCAACCGCTAATTGCGCCGCTAGTGAAACGTTGGGAAAATAAATTAAAGCGTCAATTAGTATTTGGCGTTACCCTTATTGCAATATCCTTTGGAATCATTGCATTTGCAAGTGATTTTAAAATGTTTGGGGCAGCAATGGTTGTGCTAACTTTTGGTGAAATGTTTTATACACCTGCTTTACCTACCATCGCCAATCAGCTTGCACCAAAAGGACGTCAGGGCTTTTATCAGGGGATTATTAATAGTGCGGCGACAACTGGTCGTATGATTGGCCCTCTATTTGGTGGTATTATGGTCGATCAGTTTGGCATGGTTGTACTCGTATTAATCCTAGTAATTATTGTATTGTTTGCGATTATTCCATGCCTTATCTATGATTATCCTTTGCGAAAGAATAAAATAGTGACAGAATAATAGGTTAAATTTAACAAAGATTTTTCAGAAACGAGCAAAAACTGTGTGGGAAACACGTTTTTTGCTCGTTTTTTTTATGTTTGATATTGAAAGTTAACATATTGTAGCGTACAATCAATCATACATATTCAAATATTTGAATATATGAAAATGAAGTTCCGTGGAGGGATTTATGTGGAAGAGAGCTTGCAGCAATTTAAGGCAGATTTTTTTAAAGCGTTAGCACATCCATTACGAATCAGAATTCTAGAATTACTAGTAGATGGTAAAAAAAATGTCAATGAAATTCAAAGCTGCTTAGAAAAAGAGGGCTCAGCTGTTTCTCAGCAATTAAGTGTATTACGAGGCAAAAATATTGTGCATGGGACGAAAGAGGGGAAAAAAGTTTACTATTCTTTAAGCGATCCGATGATTGGAGAATTACTTGGTGTTGCGAAGGATATTTTCAACAATCATTTGATAAATACAATTTCAAGATTAGAAGAAATGACTATTAACGAAAATAATGAAGAGGATATGTAAATTTTGTAGACTGAGTTCTTATGAAACATTTACCTTGCTATTATTTTGAAGGGAAGATTTATAGATGAAGTCACTGTTTACAGGACGATATGAAGGATATTCTGTTCATCATTTGAAGAAAGATTTAATTTCAGGGATTATTGTTGGGATTGTGGCAATACCGCTGGCAATGTCCTTTGCTATTGCGTCAGGTGTTAAGCCTGAATATGGAATATATACAGCTTTTATTGCTGGGATACTTATTTCTCTTTTGGGTGGCTCGAAGTATCAAATCGGGGGACCTACAGGTGCGTTTGTGCCAATTCTGCTTGGGGTAGTCATTTCGTATGGCTATGAAAACTTACTAATCGCTGGATTAATGGCCGGGATTATTTTGTGCTTAATGGGGATCTTTAAACTTGGCTCATTAATAAAATTTATCCCGCGTCCCGTGACAATAGGTTTTACAGCAGGAATTGCAGTTATTATTTTTACAGGCCAAATCGCTAATTTTTTAGGTTTGACTAATATTAAAAGACATGAGTACTTTATTGACAATGTAAAAGAAATTGTTATCCATATTGGTACAGCAAACTTTTATAGTGTTTTAACGGCAATCATTAGTCTCATCATTATTTTAATAACACCTAAAGTTTTACCCAAAGTTCCAGGGGCGTTAGCAGGCATTGTTGTTTCTACATTAATTGCAACGTTCTTTTTTTCTGGACAAGTTGCCACAATCGCAACTGCCTATGGTCAAATTCCAAATACATTACCGAATTTTGCAATTCCAGATATCACATTAGAGCGAATTCAGCTACTTATTGGACCAGCCTTTGTGATCGCCATGCTAGGTGGAATTGAATCACTTCTATCTGCTGTCGTAGCAGATGGCATGACAAATACAAAGCATAATAGCAATCGAGAACTTGTTGGTCAAGGAATTGCTAATATCGTCACTCCTTTCTTTGGGGGGATCCCTGCAACGGGGGCAATTGCTCGTACTGCGACAAATATTAAAACAGGTGCAGTTTCACCAATATCAGGTATTATTCACGGTGTATTTGTATTAGTCACTTTATTATTATTAGCGCCCTTTGCTTCACATATTCCTTTAGCAAGTATGGCTCCAGTTTTAATGGTTGTAGCTTGGAATATGAGTGAGCAAAAGCATTTTACGCATATCGTTAAATTAAAAACAGGAGATTCTCTCGTTTTAATCATTACGTTTCTTCTTACTGTTTTTACAAGCTTAACATTAGCTGTAGAGGTGGGGCTTGTGTTGGCAGTCGTATTATTTGCGAAGCGTATGAGCGAAAAGCTTGTAGTAACAAAAGTTTTACCGGATCATTCGAAAGAGAGTGGGAAGGGGAAGGTACAATCACATGCTGTTCATCAGAAGCGTGATTGTCCACAAATTAGTATTTATACAATTGAGGGTCCACTTTTCTTTGGCGCAGCTCAAACTTTTGAGGAGGCAATTGTAAGTTCCATTCAGCATCAGCAAAAAGTTTTAATATTACGCATGAGTAAAGTGCCCTTTTTAGATACAACAGGCGAGGCCTATTTTGGTAATGTCATCAAGAGTTTTAAAGCCCAGGGTGGCACTATTTTAGTTACAGGTGTGCAAGATGAATTGAAACTAGCGTTACAAAACAATGGCTTGTATGCTGAGATTGGTGAGGATAATTTCTATCCCCATACAGGAGAAGCAATAAATAAAGCTCTAAGCTATTTAGATACAAATAAATGTATTGGATGTAAGCACTTTGCTTTCCGTGAATGTCAGGATTTATCCCGCATCAAGGGGCAATAGATAAATTAACTGCCCCTAACTGCCCGATTGGTGAAGACTAAGGGGCAGTAATTTATCTGTACCGAAAGCGAAACGCAGGTACAAGTCTCCCACCTCGAAATTTAGCGAAGGCAAAGAATTTAGGTGGGAGATGAACTGCCTGAGAGGTCGTTATAATCATCCCCGCAACTTTATTCATTAATGTGAGCTGAATGTCTTTAGACAAATCGTTCACTTTGTCCTTCTGCAGTAAAACGCTTTCACTTCGCTATAATTAATAAGAAAATGCTTTCGAATAATAAAAATCATATCATAGCAGGAATTTCCTATGAATAATTATAGAAGTATGGATACGAATAGGCTGCGAAGAATGTAACCAAGCTTACAGGGGAGGAATAAAAATGAAGAAAATTATGAATCAACCTGAAACACTCGTTATGGAAATGTGCAATGGGATGGTTATGGCTCATCCGGAACTAGAGTTGTTAAAAACGTATAAAGTAATTAAGAAAAAAGAAATGAATGAAAATAAGGTAACTTTAATTAGCGGTGGCGGTAGTGGACATGAACCGGCACATGCGGGGTTAGTCGGAAAAGGAATGCTGGATGCTGCGGTCTGCGGTGATGTATTTGCTTCTCCTTCACAAATACAGGTATATCAAGCAATTAAAGCAACAGCTAGCAAAAAAGGTACACTGCTCATTATTAAAAATTATAGCGGAGATATTATGAACTTTAAAAATGGTGCTCAATTAGCTTCTGAGGATGGCATTCAAGTAGAGTATGTCCGCGTAGATGATGATATCGCAGTAGAAGATAGTCTTTATACAGTAGGACGACGCGGCGTTGCGGGAGTTGTGTTAGTACATAAAATCGCTGGTGCCGCGGCAGAAGAAGGTATGGATTTGATGCAGGTCAAAGCTGTGACGGAAAAAGCAGCGGCAAATGTTCGAACAATTGGTCTAGCACTAACTTCTTGTACGGTTCCGGCTAGTGGATCACCGACTTTCAAATTGGGTGAAGATGAGATGGAATATGGCGTCGGTATTCATGGAGAGCCAGGAAGAAAACGTGAAAAAATGATGACTGCAGATGAATTAGCCTTCCGCATGACAAATGACCTTATGAAAGATTTAGGACTAGATGAAGATGCTGAAATTGCAGTCTTAATAAATGGATTTGGCGGTACACCTCTGCAAGAACTTTATCTGTTTAACAATGCAGTTACTAGAGAGTTGAGTAAAAGAAATATTCGAATCAATAGAACGTTTGTAGGCAATTACATGACAAGTATTGATATGGCCGGGATTTCTCTAACAGTAATGAAACTAGATGATGAGCTGAAAACATTACTATCGAAAGAATGTAATACACCTGCATTTAAGGTAGATGGACCAGCTGAGAGTGTAGAATACGTAGATATTAATGATCACGAAGAAGAGAAGCAAGTTTTCTTTGAGACTGAAACAGAGGAAGAACACGCTATCATCAAAAATGAGGTAATCACATTAAATAATATGATTTATCTTGTAGATAAAATGAGCGAAATTATTATTAAGAACGAAGTGCCTTTCTGTGAACTGGATACCCATGCAGGTGATGGCGATTTTGGAATGAGCGTCGCTAAAGGATTTAAGCAATTGAAACGAGGATGGAGCTCGATTCTAAATCAAGAACATTTAAATATTGGAACTTTCCTTGATGCGTGTTCTATGATAATTATGGAACATTGCGGAGGAGCTTCTGGTCCAATTTGGGGAGGGGCTTTCCTAGCGGCAAGTAAAGCTGTAGAAGAAAAAATGGAATTAACAGTCGGAGAGTTTGCTGAAATGTTACAAGCTACGCTTAAAGGTATTCAGTCTGTCGGTGAGCGCTCTTTCGGAAGAGGGGCAGAGGTAGGCGATAAAACGCTTGTAGATGCGCTTGTACCTTGTGTAAATGCTTGGTTAGAAAGCGCTGCAGCTGGTACGGATATTAAAACAGCTTTTGAAAACGGGGCAGAGGCTGCTGTTAAAGGAGCGGAATATACAAAAGACATCGTTGCTCGAATGGGTCGTGCTGGTGCAGTTGGTGAAAGAAGCCTAGGATATCCGGATGCTGGAGCTTATGCGCTAGGGGTTATTTTTACCGAGCTTTCTCGTAGTTTAAAATAATTGTAGTTCAAATTGTGTAGACGAATAAAAGGAAATGCCGTTTTCTCAAAGATTGTTGTTGTTAAAACTAAAAGACAGATTTAATCTACAAAACGGTACTGCACCCCTAAAGTTAGGGTCAAAAAGGGGTGTTTTTTAAGGTGAGATACAGGGAAGAATTCAAAAAAAATGTGATTAATGAATATATGAAAGGTCCTTTAGGTTATAAATTATAGCAACAATCTTTTTGAAAACAGCCAAAGGAAAAAATAAAGAAGAGAATGAGTTTTATATGCATTTTCTTAACGGGGTGTTCTATTTGCACCTATCTTATTCTGGGTATTGCTACCTTTAGGGATTGAATTGTTCAATAATGGGTAGTATGTAAACAAAGTCTTGTGCTTTTCAGTACTTTCCATTAGAATAAATGCAATACATGTAAAGACAATGATGAGGAATAGTAAATTTGTGGTTCTTTTTAGAGAGCTAGCGGTTGGTGGGAGCTAGTAGGAGAGCAAATTGAACTCGCCTTCTGAGTCTGCCCGCGTGAAATAGCGCGTGCCGTTCATTCCGCGTTAAGGAAGCAAGAGCCGAGTGTAATCACTAATGTGGGTGGTACCGCGGGAGATACGAATTCTCTCGTCCCTTTCTGACAAAGAAAGGGACGAGTTTTTTTATTTTTAAAATATTTTGTCAATTCTTTAGGTGAAAAGTATGACACATTCAAAGGAGGAAAAAATTATGAGTTTTAATCATCAACAAATTGAAAAAAAGTGGCAGCAATATTGGGCTGATAACAAAACTTTCAAAACTGAAAATGAAACAGAAAAACCAAAATTTTATGCGTTAGATATGTTCCCGTACCCATCAGGTGCAGGTCTTCATGTAGGACATCCAGAGGGCTACACAGCGACAGACATCCTTTCACGCTTCAAGCGCATGCAAGGCTATAACGTCCTACATCCTATGGGCTGGGATGCATTCGGTTTACCAGCAGAACAATATGCACTTGATACAGGAAATGACCCAGCAGAATTCACAGCGAAAAATATTGCGACATTCAAGCGTCAAATCCAAGAGTTAGGATTTAGCTATGATTGGGATCGTGAAATTAACACAACAGATCCTGAATATTATAAATGGACACAATGGATCTTTATCCAACTTTATAAAAAAGGCTTAGCTTATGTAGATGAAGTAGCAGTAAACTGGTGTCCAGCACTTGGTACAGTACTTGCAAACGAAGAAGTTATCGATGGAAAATCAGAGCGTGGTGGTCACCCTGTAGAACGTCGTCCGATGAAACAATGGATGCTTAAAATTACTGCATTTGCTGATCGTTTAATCGACGACCTAGAGGAAGTTGATTGGCCAGAGTCTATTAAGGATATGCAACGTAACTGGATTGGTCGTTCAGAAGGTGCAGAAGTAACATTTGGTATCGATGGAACAGATGAAAACTTCACAGTATTTACAACTCGTCCTGATACATTATTCGGTGCTACATACTGTGTTCTTGCACCTGAGCATCAATTAGTGGAACAAATTACAACTGCTGAACAACGTCAAGCTGTTGAAGCTTATTTAGATAAAGTAAAAATGAAATCTGATTTAGAGCGTACAGATTTAGCGAAAGAAAAAACAGGCGTATTCACAGGTGCCTATGCAGTTAATCCAATTAACGGTAAAAAAATGCCGATTTGGATTGCAGATTACGTGTTAGTATCATATGGTACAGGTGCAATCATGGCGGTTCCAGCACATGATGAGCGTGACTATGAATTTGCAACAGAATTTGGTTTAGAAATTACTCCTGTTCTTGAAGGTGGAGACATTAGTAAAGAAGCATTCACAGGAGATGGTAAGCACATTAACTCTGAATTCCTTGATGGCTTAAACAAAGAGGACGGTATTGCTAAGGCAATTGAATGGCTTGAGGAAAAAGGCGTAGGGGAGAAGAAAATCTCTTACCGTCTTCGCGACTGGTTATTCTCTCGTCAACGTTACTGGGGTGAGCCAATCCCTATGATTCATTGGGAAGATGGTACAACGACACCAGTACCGGAATCAGAATTACCATTAATGCTACCGAAAACAGATAATATTCGTCCTTCAGGTACTGGTGAATCTCCACTAGCGAATATTTCGGAATGGGTAAATGTTGTTGATCCTGAAACAGGCAAAAAAGGTCGTCGCGAAACGAACACGATGCCACAATGGGCAGGTTCTAGCTGGTACTTCATACGTTATATTGACCCGACAAATAAAGAAGCAATTGCGGACCCTGAGTTATTAAAACGCTGGTTACCAGTTGATATTTATATCGGTGGGGCAGAGCATGCCGTATTACACTTACTATACGCTCGCTTCTGGCACAAAGTACTGTACGATTTAGGTGTTGTACACACGAAAGAGCCATTCCAAAAATTATTTAACCAAGGGATGATTCTTGGTGAGGGTAATGAAAAAATGTCTAAATCAAAAGGCAATGTCGTTAACCCTGATGAAATCATTTCTTCACACGGTGCTGATACTTTACGTCTATATGAAATGTTTATGGGTCCACTTGAAGCATCTGTTGCATGGTCAACAAATGGCTTGGATGGGGCACGTCGCTTCATAGATCGTATTTGGCGTTTATTTGTCAATGAAGAAGACGGTACAATCGCTGAGAAAATTCAAGCTTCTGATGACAAAACGCTTGAAAAGTCATATCATCAAACTGTGAAAAAAGTGACAGAGGATTACGAAGGTATCCGCTTCAATACAGCTATTTCACAAATGATGGTATTCATCAATGATTGCTACAAAGCGGATGTTATCCCAACAGCTTACGCTGAAGGCTTTGTGAAGATGCTAGCTCCAATGGTTCCACACGTTGCTGAAGAGTTATGGCAGATATTAGGTCATGGCGAAACACTTTCATATGCGCAATGGCCAACATATGATGAGTCTAAACTCGTTGATGATGAAGTGGAAATCGCAGTTCAAGTTGCCGGCAAAGTACGTGCAAAAATCATCGTAGCGAAAGATGCTTCAAAAGAAGCAATCGAAAAAGTAGCACTTGCAGATGACAAAGTACAAGAGTATATGGCTGGCAAAGACTTAGTGAAAATTATTGTCATTCCAGGTAAGCTTGTTAATATCGTAGTTAAGTAATAATGTAAAAAGTGTCCAATATTTGGGCACTTTTTTCTTTTCTACTGAAACCAACTGAGATTTCGATACGACTATAGTGTGAATAGGAGGTGTTTGTTTGAGTGAGCATTTAGCAAATATTATAGATGAGCATGGTGAATATTGTCTTCGAGTAGCTTACCTATATGTTAAAGACTGGGCAATTGCAGAAGAAATCGTTCAAGATGTATTCTTTGCTTATTATCGGCAGCAGCAGAGCTTTGAACAACGATCCTCACTAAAAACATATTTAGTAAAAATAACAGTACATAAAAGTCATGACTATTTAAGAAGCTGGAAAAATAAGCGTCATATTTTATTTGAAAAGCTGCACATTGGAGCTAGCAAGCGAACGCCTGAAACAAATTTACTTGAAAAGGATGAACGAAGAATTTTAACAGCAGCTTTGTTTGAGCTTCCAATCACCTATCGAGAAGTAATTATTCTTTATTATTATCAAGAATTAAAGGTTCGAGAGATAGCAGAGGTTCTTGCATGTGCAGAAAATACAGTGAAAACAAGATTACGTAGAGCTAGGCAAATACTGCAGGAAAAACTGGACTCGAGTCATTGGGAGGTGCTAGAAGATGACATCTTTTAAGGATAAATTGGATAAAGAGCTTGGAGAAGTACCGCGTTTTTCACAACAAATGCAGGAGCGAATTTTGCAAAATGTATCTCAGCAAAATAAAAAACCTAGTAGATGGCAATATCCAACGATTATCATTGGAGCAGTCGTGACGATCCTCATTTTAATTGTAATTGGGCCATGGAAACAAGTAGACACGGCTAAACATGCTACCATTGTTGAACTAGCCCAACATGAAAATATTAAACAATTTACCATTGCGCAAAATTGGCAGGAAGATACCTTTAAGGCAGGAAGAACTGGCTGGATTTTAGGACAACAAGCTTATAAAACAGATCCGGAAACAACGCTCATTGCAGATGTACTAAAGAAGGCGGTTATATCGCAAAAGGACACTAATTATTATGCATATAGTGATGTGTGGGTGGAGTTTGATAATGGGCAGGCTGTGCAGCTAAAAATGTTCTTAAACGGTGAACAGCTAGCTTTTAGCGATCGACATACAAATACCTTTTACAAGGTGAAAGACGACGTTACTGCTTCAGCATTTATTGCCCTTATGCAAAAAGATGGAAAAGATTTCAGTTTCGGTGAGATGTTTACTTTTTTACTCATTGTTCTCTTTCTAGAGTGGCTTTTAGTAAAAGCAATTAGAAAAAAGTTTAACATTCCAAAGGAGCCGAAATATATAAATACAGGCCATCAACGTTCAACGTATATTGCTATGTTTATAAAAGGGGCGATTTTAATTGCATTTAATATATATGGGTGGTTTTTATATACAGCTGGAATATGCGTATTTCTAGCTGTCTTCACGGTAGATTCTATTGTGATTGACTATTATTATGCGCGTGAGGAAAAAAGACATTATATATCGATCGGTTCATTTATTATACTAGTGCCAATAATAATTGTATTTATCATTTATTTTTTATAAAAAGGAAAGAGGTGCTCAATCTGTAAAGAGCGTCTTTTTTGATACTTGGCACTCAGTAATAAATTAATTGATTAAAAAGTACTTTTTTACTTGTCTGCTATAGCAAATGTTTTTGTTATAACTTATTGGTTTAGTTGCTTTTAAGTTTAAAAAGCATTACTGGCCATAGTGTAAAAATGTTCAGGATTTATTTTAAATGAAAAAATATATATTTGAATAATAAAAATGAATAGGTAAGGATTATTCATTTTGAAACATACACAATATGTATTGGGTATATTTAATTGGATACCCATTAAAAGTAAGATGTGTCATTTGGTATTGTTTTTTAGTCATTATTTAAGTGAAAGAAATTTGTTAATTTAAGCCATTAAATTCTCTTTTACTCTAAATATTTCTATGTAATGAATATTTCTTTTGGTTCTTTTAAAGAAATACAAAGGAATTATGTGAGTTAAAAAACTGGAATATACATTGATTGTATGTGAAAATATGCACAAAATTAATTATATCAAAATAATTTATGTGTAACTTGATAATAGAGTAGAAAAATAATATTAGCTAAAAAATGTTGTAGTTTTTGTTTAATAAACACCTATTTTCTTAGAGGCTGTAGGGTTTTCGCCATAAAATTACTAGGGAAAAAAATAAAAAACTTTTTGGAGAAATAATATTTTTTTAAAAAACATCTTGCATTTGAATAATTCTAAGTGTTAAATTGTTTTCAGGGACGTTCATAAAACTTTCACAAGTAGAAAAAGAGGGGAGAAAAGAGAAATTATGAATAAAAATAGATGGTTAATTGCATTATCCGCAATCGCTATTCACCTTTCAATCGGTGGAGCATATGCATACAGTGTATACAAGATACCGATTGTCACAGAAATGGGATGGAGTGAAACAAACGTAACTGTTGCCTTCACAATAATGATGGGGCTTGCTGGTTTCTCAGCAGCATTATTTGGTAACTTAGTAGAAAAAATGGGGCCACGTAAATCTGCAATGATTGCAGCTGTTCTATTTGGGGCAGGACAAGCTGGTGCGGGTGTAGCGATTTCTATGGATTCCGTAACATTGTACTGGTTAACATATGGTTTACTAAGTGGATTGGGTATGGGTATTGGTTATATTTCGCCTGTATCGACATTAGTAAAATGGTTCCCGGATCGCCGCGGTTTAGCAACAGGTATGGCTGTACTTGGATTTGGTTCAGGGGCACTTATTACAGCGCCAGTTGCAGCTAACTTAATGGAGGCTGTGGGTATTTCTACAACGTACTTTATTTTAGGGGCAAGTTATTTCACGTTAATGATTTTAGGGGCTTCATATATAGCACCGCCTAAACCTGGTTACATGCCAGCGAATATGAAGGCTGCTGCAAATAATGGTAAAGAAGTAGTGAAAAAAGATTTAGCTGTCATGTCAGCACGTGAAGCAGTTAAAACTAAGCATTTCTGGATGCTTTGGTCGATGCATTTAGTAAACGTAACAGCAGGTATTATGATGATTTCTGTTGCATCTCCAATGGCTCAAGAAATTGTAGGATTATCAGTTGCGGGAGCCGCAGCAATGGTAGGAATAATGGGATTATTTAATGGTGGTGGTCGTTTAATATGGGCTGCTGTGTCTGACTATATTGGTCGTTCAAACGTCTTTGTAATTTTCTTTATCGCACAGCTAGTTGCATTTATCGTCTTACCTCATACAACAAACGTTATTGTTTTCCAAGCACTTATTTTCTTAGTTGTTAGTTGCTATGGTGGAGGTTTCTCGAATCTACCTGCATTTGCAAGTGATTTATTCGGTACGAAACAACTTGGGGTCATTCATGGTTATTTATTAACGACTTGGTCATTAGGTGGTATTTTCGGCCCGCTTTTAGTGAGCACAATTAAAAACTCTTATGGAAGTTACATTCCAGTATTCTATGTGTTTACAGGATTAATTGCAGCTTCGTTAATTATTTCATTAACTTTACGTGCAGATGTACGTAAACGAACAGCATTAAAACAAGCTTCTGAAAAAGTTGGAGACGTCTCCGCTACACAATAAAATATACTTTCAATTCGCACTTGAAGGTATTGGCCATATGAGTGTCATTTCGCACATGACGCTTGTATGGTCTTTTTTTGTAGTTATTGTTATATAACACTTGATTAATCTTTGTTTAATGTATAACAGTTGGTGTCTGATGTCAATATCATTATGGGAAATAAAGTGATTTCGCTACCAAAAGAGAAATTTTGTAACGGGAAGCAATTGTGGGGTTCATTTTCAAGAGGGCGACCTAAAACTTATTTTTTGTCACTCTCTTAAAGCTAGTCTTTTTAATGAAAAGAAAAGTAACTAATAATTCAATTGTTCATTTTTATCATTTATTTTATTTGATTGAATCTTTTCATATGTTAAAACGTATATAAAATAAATAAGGAGGCAATGTGAAATGGGGAAATTTTCTTTAAATGAATTTATCAATAAAACTCAGCAGGACGACAACGAAAATGAATATTTCGAGTTAGAAACTGAGCGTGTATTAGAGGTCAACCTAAATGGCGAGGTTTGGTCGAAGATGGGCGCGATGATTTCTTACATAGGAGATATAAAATTTGAGCGTGAGCGTGTGCTGGAGCATGGCCTCGGTAAAATGTTTAAAAAAGCATTAACAGGCGAAGGTACGCAACTTATGAAAGCAATAGGTAAGGGACGACTTTATTTAGCCGATCAAGGAAAAAAAATAACGGTCTTCGATTTAAAGGATGAAAGTATTTGTGTAAACGGCAATGATTTACTTGCCTTTGAGCCAACTATTGATTGGGATATTCATTTAATGCGTAAAATGGCTGGAGTCATGTCAGGTGGCTTGTTTAATGTAACCTTACAAGGTAGAGGGAAAGTAGCCATTACAACTCATTTCGAACCGTTAACCTTGTTAGTAAAGCCTGGTGAAACGGTCTATACTGATCCACATGCCACAGTAGCATGGTCAGGTAATTTGTCACCAGAGTTTAAAACAGATATTAGCTTCCGAACATTTATCGGTCGTGGTAGTGGTGAATCCATTCAAATGGCGTTTTCAGGTGAAGGATTTGTTATTATTCAACCATTTGAGGAAGTATATATGTCTAAAGATAGCTAAAAAAGCGTGTCCGCTTTTTCAGGACACGCTTTTTATAATGTGGAAAAACAAAATGTTCAAGGAAATCTTTGCAAATGTTGTGGTGCATTTAATGAGGTGATTTCTGATAAAAACCACTAATAGAAGTCTGAAACAGAGTATATTACATTCCTGCATTCATCCCTGCAATACGTCCTGTAACGAGTGCAGACGTTATATTATAGCCACCTGTGTAGCCATGAATATCAAGGATTTCTCCGCAGAAAAATAAACCTGCCTTTTTCTTTGAGGCCATTGTCTTTGGTTCAATTTCTTTAACAGAGACGCCACCACCAGTGACGAATGCTTTTTCAAGGGATTGCGTACCACTAACTGTCATTGTGAAATTAACGAGTAGTTTAGCTAAATTGCGGATTTTTTCCTGTGATAATTCAGCGCCTGTCAATTGTACATCAATGTCTGCACGTTCACATAAAAATAGAAGCCAGCGTTCAGGTGCAATTCCTTTCCAAACATTTTTCACCGCTTTTTTCGGATCTTCTTTAATGATTCTGTTTAAATATTGCAGGCATGTTTCCTCATTATAATCAACAAGAGATTGAATACGCATTGTCACAGGCTCGTAACCTGTTTTCATTAATTCTTTCACGACAAATTGACTGCAGCGTAAAACAGCTGGTCCGCTTAATCCGAAATGAGTAAAGAGCATGTCCATTTGATGTGTTACGAGCACCTTGCCCTTTTTGTTTAAAACAGAGACAGCGACATCTCTAAGCGCAAGCCCCTGTAGCTCGCGTGCCTGAATAAAATCCTCTTTCGATAGAACAGGAACCTCAGTTGGAAAAAGTGTAGTAATTTTATGGCCAGCGCGCTCTGCCCATGGATAACCATCTCCTGTTGAGCCTGTTTGTGGAACAGCTTTCCCACCAACGGCAACTACTACTGCCTCACTACGAATTTCTGTGCCATCTGTAAGGCGTACTCCGAGAATTTTTTCCTCATCCATTAGAAGCTTATTAACGGGTGTATTTAAGCGCACTTCAACATGTAGCCTCTGAAGCTGACGAATAAGTGAATCTACAACATCTTGTGCACGGTTAGATACAGGGAACATACGCCCGTGATCCTCCTCTTTTAATGCCACACCAAGTCCTTCAAAAAAAGCGATAATATCTTCATTATTGTAAACCGTGAATGGGCTGTATAGAAAACGACCGTTTCCGGGGATGTGCTTAACTATTTCTTCAACTGGCAAACGATTTGTGACATTACAGCGACCACCGCCTGAAATGGCCAATTTTTTGCCGAGCTTTGTCCCTTTTTCAAGTAATAATACTTTCTTTTTATGCTCTCCAGCAGCGATAGCAGCCATTAAACCGGACGGGCCACCACCGATAACGATAACATCGTACATATATTTAAACTCACTTTCTCTTCAAATTAGGAATCTTTCCTATTATACATGAAGTCTATATAGAGGGGCTTCTTTCACATTGAAAATATAACAAAAGTATTTTATAATGCTTTATCTTCTACTTTAATATAGAGTTATTTACCAAAATCTAGGAAATGTGTTTGCTAAACGTATGCTATATATAAGTTGATTGTAGTGGAGGCTGGGCGACTCCTTGGGGATTAGCGATAGAGGAACGAAGGCTAAAACCATCACGTCCTGTGATAACGCCTTCGTGACCAACATCGTGTTGGCCCGAGACCCTACAGCGAAGCGGATGTTTTCTGTGCGAAAGCGAAGCGACAGCTACAAAGCGCCCGGTCGGAACGGAAATCAACCCTACGTTATGGTGAATAGCTTACATGTGTAAAGTTTAGATGGAAAATTCAAGTATAATTGAGAGATAAAGTGCTCGTCGTTTGAACGAATAATCAGTGTTGAATAACCTCACTGATGAAAGTTTTGCTTTATCTGCATTGTCTGTATGAAATGAATGTCTTTTCATGCTATTATGGTAAAGGTTATGCACTAAATTATGAGGTGAAAAATAGAATGTGCGGATTTATAGGCTATATTAATGGAACAAATGTGATCGATCATCATCAGACGATCGAAAATATGATGAATACAATTATTCACCGTGGACCAGACAGCGGTGGGATTCACAGTGATGATACAGTAACGTTAGGATTCCGTCGATTAAGCATTATCGACTTATCAGACGTGGCAAATCAGCCGTTGTACAGTGCGGATGGTAACATCGTTCTCGTATTTAATGGAGAGATCTTTAACTTCCAAGAGCTACGTGCTGATTTGATTGAAAAAGGCCATAACTTTAAAACACACTCTGATAGTGAAGTTATTATTTATGGTTATGTTGAATATGGAGTAGACTTTGTCAAAAAGCTTCGCGGAATGTTCGCATTCTGTATTTGGGATAAAAAGCATGATTTACAATTCATCGCTCGTGATGGCTTTGGTATTAAGCCACTGTATTATACAGAAAACACAACAGATGGTACTTTTATTTTCGGTTCAGAAATTAAATCATTTTTACCACACCCATCATTTATTAAAGAATTAAATAAAGATGCACTACGTCCTTATTTGACGTTCCAATATTCTTCAATGGACGAAACGTTCTTTAAAGGTGTGTACAAATTACAACCAGCACACTATATGCTTATTAAAAATGGACAAAAGCAAATTGTGCAATATTGGGATAAAAAATTCCATGCAAAAGAAGCTCCAATTGAAAAATATGTAGAAGACATTCGTACGACAGTAAGAGAATCAGTAGATGCGCATCAAATCAGTGATGTAAAGGTTGGTTCTTTCTTATCAGGTGGTATTGATTCAAGTTATATTACTTCATTATTACGCCCTGATAAATCCTTCTCTGTTGGTTTCTCTGACTACGAGGATATGTTTAATGAAACAAATTTAGCAAAAGATTTATCTGATACATTAAATATTCAAAATGAGCGTAAATATATTTCGGCAGATGAGTGTTTTGAAGCATTGCCAAAAATTCAGTGGCATATGGACGAGCCACAATCGAACCCATCTTCTGTACCACTTTACTTCCTTTCTGAGTTAGCGTCGAAGGATGTGACAGTAGTACTTTCAGGTGAAGGTGCGGATGAAATTTTTGGTGGTTACTCATGGTACCAAAACTCTGGCAAAATGCAACAGTATGAGAAAGTTCCATTTGGAATTCGTAAAGCATTACGTGGCATAGCAGAGGCATTACCTAAAAATCAATATACGCACTTCCTTGTTAAAGGTGGTCAAACAGTAGAAGAACGCTTCATTGGGGAAGCGGTTGTATGGGACGAGGAAGATGCATTAAATGTATTGAAACCAGACTATAAAAATGGTCCATCTGTAAAAACGATTACAAAACGTATTTACGATGAGGTTCCAGGTGATGATGATGTTACTAAAATGCAGTATCTTGATTTGAATCTTTGGATGCCAGGCGATATTTTATTAAAAGCGGATAAAATGAGTATGGCTCATTCTATTGAATTACGTGTACCATTTTTAGATAAAGAAGTGATGGAATTAGCGAAAAACATTCCATCAAAATATCGTGTAAATGACATTGATACGAAATATGTTCTTCGTCAAGCTGCACATCAGGAATTACCTGAAGAATGGGCAAAACGTCCGAAGCTTGGCTTCCCAGTGCCAATTCGTCACTGGCTACGTGAAGAGAAGTATTACAAGATGGTTAAAGAAATGTTTACAACGGACTTTGCCAATGAATTCTTTGATACAAAGCAATTAGTAGGCTATCTAGATGAGCACTATGAAGAAAAAGCAAATCGTGGTCGTTATATTTGGACAGCATATGTGTTCTTAGTATGGTATAAACAATTTTTCGTAGATATGTAATAGAGAAGTAGCTTTAATCGGTGG
Organism: Lysinibacillus xylanilyticus; assembly: GCF_001183605.1. Lineage (GTDB taxonomy): Bacteria > Bacillota > Bacilli > Bacillales_A > Planococcaceae > Lysinibacillus > Lysinibacillus xylanilyticus. The sequence goes on from NZ_LFXJ01000008.1 coordinate 55,910, forward strand.
GGGTTTTCTTAATCTCCACCGATTATTTTGAGCCATCTACTTTCCGTGGGAAGGACATAATCGCTATTTTTTTATGGAGCTTCAAGAACTTTTTAATGTATTTATGCGTCTGTTTACCTATAAATATGTTAAGATTACAGTTGGTTTACTTATTTAATATTTTGCGATGATAAGCTTTCTTGTTGTTTTGGCTGAATTTTGCTGGCGGTAGTATTATGGTTTGAACAGTAAAAGAAAGCTATTTTTAACTTCTTTCAGCGGGTGTCTAAACATCAGATGAAATATTGGAACTCAGTCTAAGAATGTCACGTCCTGTGGCAACGACTGAGAGACCAACTTCGTGCCGCTGACGCTTTCGCGAAAGTACACGGGAAACAGAAAGAACTGCTCAAGAAGCAGGTTGAACCTCGAATGCTTAGAACAACGCCTGCTCTGTTTGTATTTGAAACAAGCATCTTTAACAGCAAATATTTTATAAGTGTTACGGTATTGAAAATATTGATTTTACGATGAATGGATGGGTACGATGTCCAATTTAATGAAAGGTACCGCGATATTAACAATGGGAATGTTTTTATCGAAGGTGCTCGGATTAATTTATATTTTTCCTTTTTATGCAATTGTGGGTGAGGAAAATGTTGCCCTTTATCAATATGCATATATTCCCTATTCGATAATGCTAGCAGTAGCCATCTCGGGTGCGCCAATTGCTGTATCCAAGTTTGTATCTAAATACAATGCAATGGGTGATTATCAATCAGGCCGCAAGCTTATGAAATCAGGCATACTTATTATGATGTGTACGGGGTTAGCGGCGTTTATTTTTCTCTTTGCGCTAGCTACGCCAATAGCAGGGCTTGTTATTAAAAGTGATGATCAGGCATTTACGGTAGAGCAAATTGCTTCGGTTATTCGTTGGGTTAGCTTTGCGTTAATTGTCGTGCCATTTATGAGTCTATGGCGTGGATTTTTCCAAGGCTATGACAAAATGGAGCCTACTGCGATTTCTCAGTTAGTGGAACAAATTGTTCGTATTGTTGTGTTATTGGGTGGTTCATTCTTAGTAGTGGTAGTTTTCAACGGGAAACCAGAAACGGCCGTTTCCTTTGCAGTATTTGCTGCCTTTATTGGGGCAATTGGTGGGTTGCTAGTACTTTATTATTATTGGAAGAAATATCAACCTGAATTTGATTTGCTGCGCAGTCAAAGTGTGACGTCTACACAGCTACCTATGTCCAACATATATAAAGAAGTAATTACGTATTCGATTCCGATGGTATTTGTAGGCGTAGCTAATCCGTTATTCCAGTTAGTGGATATGTTAACGTTTAATGGAGCTATGATATCTATAGGCTTAGCGGAAGTAACGGATAAGTATTTATCAATGATTAACTTTACAACACAAAAGGTTGTCATTATCCCAGTAATGTTAGCTACAGGTTTTTCGTCGGCACTAGTACCGACGATTACAAAATATTTTACGCAAGGTGAATATATAGCGCTACGACATGCAATGGATAAAACATATCAAATATTAATTTTTATTACATTGCCTGCGGTAGTTGGAATTTCATTGTTATCGAATGAAATATACTTTATGCTCTATACTGAAAGCGAGATGGGGGCTATGATTTTAGCCCATTATGCACCTGTTGCTATTTTATTTGCATTATTCCAAGTGACAGCAGCTCTTTTACAGGGCATTGACTTCCAAAAGTGGATTGTCTTAAGCTTATTAACTGGAATTTTCGTTAAGCTAGCGATTAACATTCCGTTAATTCGTTGGATGGAGGCAGATGGCGCACTTCTTGCTACAGCTATTGGCTATAGTGTTTCAATTATCATTAATATGCTTGTGCTACGAAAAACACTGAACTACAAATCAGAAATGGTTATTCGTCGTGTCATGCTCATTTCTCTTTTGACAGCGGCAATGGCGGTAAGTGTACTAATCGTTCATAAACTTTTAGTGTTATTAATGGGACCAGTAAGTGGTAAATTCTCTGCATTAGTTTATTCTGTTATTTGTGCTGGAGTAGGTGTAGCAGTATATGGCTTCTTGTCTTTACGCCTAGGCTTAGCACAAAAGCTTCTCGGTGAACGATTGACAAGAATTACAAACAAACTGGGATTTAAATAGGAGGTACTAATGCGTTTAGATAAATTACTGTCGAATATGGGTTACGGGTCACGCAAGGAAGTTAAGCAGCTTCTAAAGCAAAAAGCAGTGACAGTAGATGGCGTATATGCGAAGGATGCAGCATCACATGTTGATCCTGACAAGCAGGATGTCTCCGTATTTGGTGAACGTGTGAACTATACAGAATTTGTATACTTTATGATGAATAAGCCTCCTGGAGTTATTTCTGCAACGGAAGATTTACGAGATGAAACTGTCATCGATTTGTTAGATCCTTTACATCAACATTTCGAGCCTTTCCCTGTAGGTCGCCTAGATAAAGATACAGAGGGATTATTGTTGATAACAAATGATGGCATGTTAGCACATAATTTATTATCTCCTAAAAAACATGTGCCGAAGGTTTACTATGCACAAATAGAAGGAATTGTGACTGAGGAAGACCGTGAGACATTTGCTCAAGGTGTTGAGCTAGACGACGGTTATGTTACAAAGCCAGGAGAGCTCATCATATTAAAATCTGCTCAGCAATCAGAAATTGAGTTAACGATCCAAGAGGGTAAGTTTCATCAGGTGAAGCGTATGTTTGAGGCTGTTGGTAAACGTGTAACGTATTTGAAACGCTTATCTATGGGCAACCTAAAGCTAGATGACAGTTTAGAATTGGGAGAATATCGAGAATTAACGGCTGAAGAGCTAGCCTGCATACAAAATAGGGATTAAAGAGTTCCTCGATACTAACGAAGATTAGTATCGAGGTATTTTTTATATACATACTTATACCAGTAATTGTATAATTAATATAACTTTTGGTGAAAGGCCATTTAGTCTATCGTACTAATTAATCTCTAAATGTTTCAGTAAAAATATGATGGTGAAGATAAGTAGAGGACAAGTTAATGAAAAACCTAAGAATTAAATTATTAATATCTTTAATTGCCTTTGCGTTAATACTTGTTGCTGTAATTTTTTATGTGAATAGGCAGATACTTACTGAGGATATAAAAAAACAAGAAGTCATGAATAGAACTTTAATTGAAAATCATATTCTGAGAGACATGCAAACTGTAGATAATGCATATTTTTATTTTGATAAAAATCTTTCTGACAAAATGGAAGAAGTACTACGAAAACTAATTACATATTATAAAGAAAATCCATATATAGCAAAGTGGGATTTACAGAAAATAAAAAGCGAGAATGGAATGGATGTGTACATACTCGACCAATCAAATACCGTAATTTATACAACTTTTGAAAAAGATAAAGGTTTAAATTTTTCTGAATGCTGCCATCGTTTTTCTACTTTACTAGACGAACGTCGAGCAAGCGGACAATATTACACTGATGGTATAGATATTTCAACAACTACTGGGGGATATCGAAAATTTGGCTATTTAGCAACACCTGACAAGAAATATTTATTCGAGGTAGGTATAGACTTACTTGAAGATCCTGTATTCCAAACTTTTAACTTCGCAAAGACTGCTGACTATCTAATTGATAATTATGTTGATTTGTTAGAAGTGCAAACGATAAATGCGGGAGGGGTTTTCTTTGATGATTCTAAATCTCGTGAAATAACTGTAAATGATCAATCGAAAATGTTTCAAGAGCATTTTGAGCAAGCCAAAAAAACAATGAAGCCAACGGAATATCAAAAGGAGTTTAAAAATGGTTATATTGAGAAGTACCGCTTTTTACCATATGAAGCTGAAGCGATTCGGGGAGAATCCTCTAAAAGAGTTGTATTTGTGAAATATGGTAATTTCACAGAAATAAGAGCGCTAACTAAAAATACAAAGCAGTTTCGAGTTTTGCTTTTTATTGCTTTAGTAACTTCCTTCATCATGCTATTAGTCATCAACAAACTCCTTTCCAAAACGATTCATCTTGCAACATATGATCCTTTAACAAATGTTTATAATCGTGCTACCTATATTAGAAAAATGGATAAGCTATTAAGACAAAGGAAGACGAATCAACCTGGTTTATTACTGTTAGATTTAGATAATTTTAAACAAGTAAATGATCGGTATGGCCATGTTGAAGGTGATAAAATTCTGATTGAAACAGCAAAAACTTTAAAACAAGAAGTAGGGGAAAATGGCTTTGTTGTAAGATTTGGTGGAGATGAATTTGCAATTGTTTTATATGATACGAAGGATGAACATATGGAAAAATTAGCGAATTCTATTTTGGAGAAAATTCATCACTTGAAGTATGAGGATAATTTTTCTATTGATAGATGGTCTGTACTTTCAGTCAGTATGGGGGGTGCCATTTGCATTCATCCAGATGAGTCAGAAAGAAGCTTATTTGAACGTGCAGATAAGGCGTTGTATCAATCGAAAAATGCTGGTAAAGACCGATACACTAGTTATGTAAAGGCTCTTACTAATAAAGAAAGCTAAAGCCACTTCAAATTTTTAAGGATAAAATTATATGCTCGCTCCATTCCTATTAGTGAGTCCAAGCAGAAGAAGTTAAAGCCTCCGGACGCAATTATGCCGAGGCATGATATGCTTGAGATTCACTTATAGAAATGGAGCGATATTTTTGTCAGAAATTAAATCCGTAAAGCCCTATTACTTCCATTATATTGGCTCATCATTAAAAGTTGTGGATGACATTTGTTAAAACATATGCCATGTTTATATGTTGATTGGAGTGGAGACTGGGCGACTCCTTGGGGATCAGCGGCTCATCGGACGCCCCCAGGAAGCTCTGCTCTGCGCGAAAGCGAAGCGTCAGCGGCAAATGTTTTCTGTAGCGAAAGCAAAGCGACAGCTACAAATGTTTTATCTGTGCGAAAGCGAAGCGACAGCAACAAATGTTTTCTGTAGCGAAAGCAAAGCGACAGCTACAAATGTTTTATCTGTGCGAAAGCGAAGCGACAGCAACAAATGTTTTCTGTAGCGAAAGCAAAGCGACAGCTACAAATGTTTTATCTGTGCGAAAGCGAAGCGACAGCAACAAATGTTTTCTGTAGCGAAAGCAAAGCGACAGCTACAAATGTTTTATCTGTGCGAAAGCGAAGCGACAGCAACAAATGTTTTCTGTAGCGAAAGCAAAGCGACAGCTACAAATGTTTTATCTGTGCGAAAGCGAAGCGACAGCAACAAATGTTTTCTGTAGCGAAAGCAAAGCGACAGCTACAAATGTTTTATCTGTGCGAAAGCGAAGCGACAGCAACAAATGTTTTCTGTAGCGAAAGCAAAGCGACAGCTACAAATGTTTTATCTGTGCGAAAGCGAAGCGACAGCAACAAATGTTTTCTGTAGCGAAAGCAAAGCGACAGCTACAAATCGCCCAGTAGGAACGGAAATCAACCACACTTTATGAAGATGAGCCACTTTACTCCTGTTGTGGCTTAAGCTTAGATCTATAAAATATACAACTGCATAAAACTAGAACAGCAATGACCGGAAACATTGCGTTCATATAATGAGTTAGCAACCACCCACCAATAATTGGTCCAATAAAGCCCCCTAAATTTTTAAATTGAGCTGCTCCTAAATAGGTTCCCTTTTGTGTATCAGGCGCAATTTCATCAATCATGACACTCATAGTTGGAAAGGCGAAAATTTCACCAATCGTAAATATAATCATAGCGATTATATATAGCAGATAGTTATTTGAGAAGCCGAATAATAAAAGACCAAATACGAAGAACAGAATCCCTACTAATAGAGTAGTTGTTGATGAAAAACGTTCCGAAAGTATACTAATCGGTAATTGTAGTAATAACACAACTGCTGCATTTAGCGAGATTAGTAGAGAATAAAGCTTGGTACCATCTTCAATTTTAAGTTCAATGATTTGTGGCAATGTTGAATCAAATTGAGAGTAACCGATATTTATTAAAATTGCCCCCAAAATAAAGCTTAGTAGTACACGATTTGTTAATAGAATCGTAAAGGTTTGCAGTATTTTAGTTGGTGTAGAAGCTTTTGGTTGCTGCATTTCATAGCGATTTAAAACGAAAAATAAAAATACAGCATAAATAATATACATAGTCCCTGTCAGCATGAATGGAATACTTGGGCTGGACAATTGAGAAATATAAACACCAATAATGGGACCAATCACAGCCGCTATGTTAATGGCTGCGTAACGAAACGAATACAATCTTTTTCGTTTATCTGCAGGAGTAAAATCAATCATTAATGCCTGTGTCGAGGGTTCAAAGAAGGAGCGACATAAGCCATTTAGGGCGTTCAAAGCTACGAAGAACCAAACTGTTTGTGCTGTTGCAAAGCCAAAGAACACGATGCTCCAAATAATAATAGTAAGCAAAATGATGCTTTTCCTACCAAAGCGGTCAGTTAAATAACCACCAAAGAATCCTCCAACTGTGGAGATTAACGGTGCAATACCAATTGTCAAACCTATTTGTAAAGGGGATGCTTCAATCTCATTATGTAAGTAAATTGCTAAAAAGGGCATTGCCATAAAACTTGCAATACGTGTGAAAATAGTTCCCCCTAAAATAATCCAAACTAGTGGATGAAACTGTTTGGGAAGTTTCATAGAATCCTCCTCTCAAAATGTAGAATGTTTCGATTTTAACGGATTGTTAATCAATTGTAAATAGTCAAAAAACATTAGGGGATAATGTTGAGAAAAGGAATGTTATCAAAATACATGAATTCTTAGCAAATATAGGGCATCGCATAAATAAGGTTCATCACCATAACGTGTGGTTGATTTCCGTTCCGGCTGGGGCTTTGTAGCTGACGCTTCGCTTTCGCACAGATAAAACATTGTAGCTGACGCTTTGCTTTCGCTACAGAAAACATTTGTCGCTGACGCTTCGCTTTCGCGCAGATAAAACATTGTAGCTGACGCTTTGCTTTCGCTACAGAAAACATTTGTCGCTGACGCTTCGCTTTCGCGCAGATAAAACATTGTAGCTGACGCTTTGCTTTCGCTACAGAAAACATTTGTCGCTGACGCTTCGCTTTCGCGCAGATAAAACATTGTAGCTGACGCTTTGCTTTCGCTACAGAAAACATTTGTCGCTGACGCTTCGCTTTCGCGCAGATAAAACATTGTAGCTGACGCTTTGCTTTCGCTACAGAAAACATTTGTCGCTGACGCTTCGCTTTCGCGCAGATAAAACATTGTAGCTGACGCTTTGCTTTCGCTACAGAAAACATTTGTCGCTGACGCTTCGCTTTCGCGCAGATAAAACATTGTAGCTGACGCTTTGCTTTCGCTACAGAAAACATTTGTCGCTGACGCTTCGCTTTCGCGCAGATAAAACATTGTAGCTGACGCTTTGCTTTCGCTACAGAAAACATTTGTCGCTGACGCTTCGCTTTCGCGCAGATAAAACATTGTAGCTGACGCTTTGCTTTCGCTACAGAAAACATTTGTCGCTGACGCTTCGCTTTCGCGCAGATAAAACATTGTAGCTGACGCTTTGCTTTCGCTACAGAAAACATTTGTTGCTGACGCTTCGCCTTCGCACAGAAAACATCCGCTGCGCTGCAGGGTCTCGGGCCAACAGATGTTTTTTGCGCGAAAGCGTAGTGTTAACGTAGCGGCAGCAGCACCGTTGTTGGTCATGAAGGCGTTACCACAGGACGTGAGGTTTTAGCCTTCGTTCCTCTATCGCTAATCCCCAAGGAGTCGCCCAGCCTCCACTCCAATCACCTTATATACATGGCATACTTTTATAATAATGTTATCCTCAACTTTTGATGAAGAATATCATAAATAATGAATAGAGGGAAATTCCACTAAAAGTAATCGCAATCTTTGAGAGGTAATTTGCTTGATAAATTGTGAGGAAATCAAAAAAAATAGTAGAAAACAAAAAAAGAATGACCACGACGAAAGGTCATTCTTTTCCCATACAAAATACGTGTAACACGTAAAAACTAAGACGTCAATTTTACTTTTTTCTTCGTCGTTGTCCATTTGCCTCGACTTGGACTCATCACCAAATCGTTAAAGGCTAACACGTTCAAATCCCTTTGAACGGTGCGAGGAGTGATACTAAACTCTTCGACTAAATCCTGTGTAGACACGGTTCCTTTGTCTAAAATAAACATGTACACGTCTTTAATACGATTAAGCATTCGATCAGTAGTTGGTTTCATAAATGAACCACTCCTTCATCTTAATTCTCTTGGCAAAGACTAGCGGACGACAATTTGTGCGGAGTGCACTTAGGCTAATAAGTAGCTGCCTTAGACATCCCCTTTTCTAATTTTATATTCAGAAAAATTATTCTGATAACTTCATTATATAGAAAAGCTAGTCAATTTTCTAGTGAATGCAAGGGAAATTTACAATAAAGACATAAAATTTATACTGTATTTTGTGGGAATAGGTGAAAAACATGCTATATGTGGTATTGTCCGAAACAAGATATAGAAAAGTTGTCAGAAAGATGATTGTAATTTATGTTGTAAAGAGTAGAATAATGATAATACATTAAGGAGGTACATCATATGGATTGGTTACAAGCTGCTAAAGAAAGGCAAGATGAATTGATACAAGAGTTACAGGAGCTTGTGCAAATTAATAGTGTTCTCGATGAGAATACGATCACTAGTGAAGTACCTTTTGGTGATGGTCCACTAAAGGCTCTTGAATGGTTATTAGCAAAGGGCCAAGCTGAAGGACTGCAAACTAAAAATATTGACAATTATGCAGGTCACATACAGATGGGTGAAGGCGATGATTTATTAGGTATTTTATGTCATGTTGACGTAGTACCAGTTGGTGATGAAACAGATTGGACATACCCACCCTTCAGCGGCACTGTAGCAGATGGTAAGCTATTTGCTCGTGGCGCAATAGATGATAAAGGCCCAACAATTGCGGCATGGATGGCCATGAAACTTGTGAAAGATGCTGGCATAGAGCTTAATAAAAGAGTACGTATGATTATCGGTACGGATGAAGAAACAGGCTTCCGCTGTGTCGACCACTATTTTAAACATGAGGAAATGCCGACGATTGGATTTGCACCAGATGCGGATTTCCCGCTCATCAATGCTGAAAAAGGCATCGCGGAGCTAGTGTTCTCTCAAAATAAAACAGGCGATGCTTCGAAAGAACAGCTATTACTATTTAATGCTGGAAAGCGACCAAATATGGTACCTGATTTTGCAAAAGCAACGGTACAATTTGTCTCTCCACAATTCGAACAGAATTTTCACGCATTTTTAAGCAAAAATCAGCTAGAAGGCTCTTTATTAATCGAGGGTTCTCGCTATATAATAACTATCAAAGGTAAGGCAGCCCATGCAATGGAGCCGGAAAAAGGTGTCAATGCAGCTGTTTATCTTACAGCATTTTTACAACAAGAGTTGACGACAGAGGCAAGTAAACAATTTGTCGACTTTACCGCAGATGTTTTTTATCAAGACCATTATGGTAACAAGCTTGATTTACAATTTGAGGATGAAATGTCTGGTAAAACTACATTGAATCCAGGCATTGTAACTTATGATGTGGCTAAAGGTGGTAGCATGGTAATTAGTATGCGCTATTCTGTCACATATCCGTTTGATGAAAAAATCACGGAAGCACAACGCTTAGCTGTGGCAAAAGGATTTTCATTGGATATTCAAGATGACTCAAAGCCTCATTATGTAAGCGAGGACGATGCATTTATCCAGACTTTAGCAGATATTTATAGACGTCAAACAGGGGATTATGAAACGCCTTTACTATCTACAGGTGGCGGTACGTATGCACGTGTGATGAAAAAAGGTGTTGCATTTGGCATGCTGTTCCCGGGTGAACCTGACGTAGCGCATCGTGCGGATGAGTTTGTGGTCATTGAAAATCTCATAAAAGCAGCAGCTATTTATGCTGAAGCAATTGTTGAACTTGCAGGAAACAAATAAATTAAATATGAAAAGGATGAACGAAACATGGCATATTCATTATGGAATGATCAAATCGTTGAAGAAGGGTCAATTGCAGTATCTCCAGAAGACAGAGGTTACCAATTTGGTGACGGTATTTATGAAGTAATTAAAGTTTATAACGGAAACATGTTCACAGCACAAGAACACATTGATCGTTTCTATGCGAGTGCCGAAAAAATTCGTCTTGTCATTCCTTATACTAAAGACGTATTACACAAATTATTACATGAACTTATCGAAAAAAATAATTTGGAAACGGGACATGTTTACTTCCAAATTACACGTGGTACAACTTCTCGTAATCATATTTTCCCGGATGCAAGTGTTCCAGCTATATTAACAGGGAATGTTAAGGCTGGCGAGCGTTCATATGAAAACTTTGAAAAAGGTGTTAAGGCTACCTTCGTAGAGGATGTTCGCTGGTTACGTTGTGATATTAAATCATTAAACTTATTAGGTGCTGTACTGGCAAAACAGGAAGCATCTGAAAAAGGCTGCTATGAAGCTATTTTACATCGTGGAGACATCGTAACAGAATGTTCATCAGCAAATGTTTACGGCATTAAAGATGGTAAGCTTTATACTCACCCAGCAAATAACTTCATTTTAAACGGTATTACACGCCAAGTTATTTTGAAATGTGCTGAGGAAATTAATTTGCCAGTTATTGAAGAACCAATGACGAAAGCTGATGTATTAACAATGGATGAGATAATTGTGTCATCTGTATCTTCTGAAGTAACACCAGTTATCGATGTTGATGGAAATAAAATTGGTGCTGGAGTTCCAGGTGAATGGACTCGTAAATTACAGCAAGCATTCGAAGCGAAATTACCGCTTTCTATTAATGTGAAATAAATGAACCATTAAGAGAACTACCATAAACTTGGGTAGTTCTCTTTTTTCTATAGAGTAAATTATGGATGTTTTATCCTGAAACGTCATGTAAAATAAAAAGGATGAATGCAGTTGTAAAATGATTGCTATCGGAATTTAAAGTTAAAGAGCAAATGTCGATGTAATGAATGCAAATGTCTATTTATCTTTATTTAGCAATTTTTTATGTAGCGACAGCAACAAGTGTTTCTGTGCGAAAGTGAAGCGGCAGCAACAAGTGTTTTCTGTGCGAAAGCGAAGCGGCAGCAACAAGTGTTTTCTGTGCGAAAGCGAAGCGGCAGCAACAACAACAGCTACAATTACCAAGGAGTAAATTGATACTTCGATTTGCCTTCCAAGCAGTAATGGGGAAAAGAGCAAATTAGAGATATAGAGCGAGTAAGATTGGAGTGACCTTAACATGGCACAATTGGTGAAATTACAAGATTATATTTCACGCTATCAAATTGATTTAGCGAGATATCCGACACAATTTGTACGCTTAAAGAAAAGTCAATGGGAGCGTGTTAAGCGACAGTGGGAGTTAGGGGAAGAAATTAGTGAATGGCAACATACCGACGACGATTCAGAAAATGATTCCTTCGCAGAAAAAGAGAGATTCTCTTTATTTAAAAAAATATTCGCAGGTCGTCAGAAGGAAGAAAATGAGGACGTTGAACAGATAGAAATATCGAATGAACTAGTGAGTGATGAAGATATTATTCCTGAAGAAGAAACGACTTTAACATTTGAACCGAAAATTGTCTATGCGCCACAATCTATTCATGAATTAAAACGAATGTTTATCGATCAATTTTTCCATTTCCAAATGAAATGGGCAAGTTCAACATTACGAGAAAAATCGTATGTAGATCCTCGTTTTATGCGTGACCCCTTGTTACGAAATTTATTGCAAAAATTACCGGATAATTATTTACTTTTTTACTATCCAATTTTGCAAATTAGAAAAGCACCCATAGAGCTTGATGTCGTACTAATGTCACCGACAGAATGTATTTGTATAACTGTACTAGAAGCAGAAAATCAAGCCGTTTATGTAGGAGGCAGTGAGCGATTCTGGATAAAAAAAGTAGGGACGAAGGATTCAAAAGTTCTTAATCCGATGATAAGTTTAAATCGCATGGAGTCTGTATTAACTCAATTATTTATGCAGGACAATATAAGTATGCCGATTCGCAAGGTTATTTTAACACAGAATGGCTATTTCGATTATCCAGGGTCATCTTACGGAATTCAATTTGTTGATCGTCGAAATTATGGGGAGTGGATGGAGCATTTAAAGAAAGTGTCTTCTCCTATGAAGCATATGCAAATTCGTGCTTCTCAAACAATTTTAAATAACGTACAAACAACATCCTTTAATCGAGATATTTGGAAACAATCTTCTCAACCGGCAGGAGAGTAGTAAATGCAAGTATTATTTATTGTGAATGAAGCAGCGGGGCACGGCAAAGGTAAGAAAGTTTGGCACCACCTTCAACAGCATTTAACAATGGACTATGAAGTTGCCTATACAGAATATGAGGGACATGGACAGGAACTTGCAAAAAATTGGGCTCAAGATGCTCAAACTAAAAAATTAATTGTTATTGTTGGCGGTGACGGCACAATTCATGAGGTTGTTAGTGGCATTGTACATAATAAATTTATAGTTATTGGTGTAGTTCGTGCTGGCTCTGGCAATGATTTCGCACGATACTTTACTACATTTAATAATGCTTTTCAAATTGAAAGCTATATACAAAAAGACACGACTAACCTCCAAATGGACGTTGGTGCAGTTCAATTTGGAGATCAGCAGCATGCGATTTTTGTTAACAATTCTGGTGTGGGCTTTGATGCATTTGTCACAAAGCGTATTAATAAATCCCGTTTGAAGTTTTATCTCAATAAAATAGGGCTTGGCAAGCTTTCCTATGCTGCAGCTGTTGTAAGAGGGCTATTTAGCTTTAGATGCTTTGATGTAACTATTCGTACAGACGATCAAGAATGGAAATTTAAGCAGGTATGGTTTGTTGCGATGAGCAATCAACCTTATTTCGGGGGGGGTATGAAAATTTCCCCATCTTCTAAGCCTGATGATGGACAAGTTGAAATAACAATCGTTCACGGTATTTCACGACTTAAATTGCTACTAGTTTTTGTCACGGTTTTTTTTGAAAAACATACAAAATTTAAAGAGATTACTTTTTTACAAGGCAATCAATTTAACATTTTCGTGCACGCAAATAACATTGATTGTCATTCGGATGGTAATTATATTGGAGAAATTAAAGATGGCACGAGGATTCATTGTACTGTGCAACGTGAGGCATGGCAGGTTATATCAAAGGGTCATTAAAAAAATACCATTTCGCAATAATATCATGCGGATTTTATGGTAATACGTTATACTATAAAAAACATAATTTCACGAGAAAGAAATGAGGAAAAAAATTGAGATTAAGAAATAAGCCTTGGGCGGAGGAAATGATTACGAATCATCCAGAGGTGATTGTTCCAAATCCTGAAGACTTTAAAGGGAATTGGCAGGCTGTTTTTGGAAATGACAACCCACTACATATTGAAGTAGGTACTGGGAAAGGACAATTTGTCACAGGTATGGCCTTGCAAAATCCGGATATAAATTATATTGGCATTGAGCTTTATGACAGTGTAATTGTTTGTGCATTGGAAAAAATTATAGAAGCTAAATCTCCAGCGAATTTACGACTATTAAAAGTAAATGGCGCAGATTTAAATAAATTCTTTGAAAAAAATGATATAGATTGTGTGTATCTGAATTTCTCAGATCCTTGGCCAAAAACGCGCCATGCTAAGCGACGTTTAACGCACGGGGACTTTTTGAAATTATATGAGTCGATTTTAGTGGATGAGGGGGAAATCCATTTTAAAACGGACAACCGTGGTTTGTTTGAGTATTCATTAACTAGTATTTCTGAATATGGTATGTTACTAAAGTATGTATCACTCGACCTACATGCGAATATGCCTGAGGATAATGTTATGACTGAATATGAGCAGAAATTTTCTGCTAAAGGACAGCCAATTTATCGTCTAGAATCGCAATTCTTAATTAAATAGGGGGAGTATGGATGGATCAGTTAAAATTTCACAGTATGTCATTATCATGGCTAAACGGGGGTGTCACTTGCCTTGATGGCGGTGCTATGTTTGGCGTTGTACCAAAACCACTTTGGTCACGTAAATATCCAGTCAACGAAAAAAATCAAATCGAGCTACCAACTGAGCCGATTTTAATTCAATATGGTGGCAAAAACTATATTATTGATACTGGCGTTGGCTTTAACAAATTAAATGAAAAACAGCTACGAAACTTTGGGGTAACTGAGGAATCAACATTAGCGGCTAGCTTACAGGAGCTAGGATTAACAACAGCTGATATTGATGCAGTATTAATGACGCATTTACATTTTGACCACGCTGGAGGTTTAACGCAATGGGAAGATGATGTACTTGTACCAACATTCCCGAATGCCAAAATCTTTGTAACGAAAATCGAATGGGACGAAATGCGTGATCCAAATATTCGCTCGAAAAATACGTATTGGAAAGAAAACTGGGAGCCAGTTCAGCACTTAGTAGAAACGTATGAAGGTACGTTAGAGGTAGCTCCGGGTATTGAAATGATCCATACGGGTGGTCATAGTAATGGTCACGCCATTATAAAATTGACTCAAAATGGCGAGGTATTATTGCATATGGCAGATATTATGCCAACACATGCACATCAAAATCCATTATGGGTTTTAGCGTATGACGATTATCCAATGGCAAGTGTTTTTGCAAAGGAACGTATAATGAAAGAAGCACTTGCGAATGGCTACGGCTTTATCTTCTACCATGATGCGTATTACCGCATGATTAAATGGGATGAAACAGGTAAAGAAATTGTAGACAAGCTAGAACGTAGTAGACAAGCTGTTATTACATTCTAATTAATAGAACGTGTGAACCTTTTGTGTTCGCACGTTTTTTTCAATATGTTTTCATATATAAAAGCAATTGTTGCTGTCGCTTCACTTTCACACAAAAAACATCTTGCTGAAATTTTGTATTATTACTATAAATTAGAGTGACAAACCATAAGATAAATTCTATGTGAAAAGGTTGATTGGAGTGGAGGCTGGGCGACTCCTTGGGGATCAGCGATAGAGGAACGAAGGCTAAAACCATCACGTCCTGTGATAACGCCTTCGTGACCAACATCCTGCTGCTGCCGCTACGTTAGCACTTCGCTTTCGCGCAAAAAACACCTGTTGGCCCAAGCGGCTCATCGGACGCCCCCAGGAAGCTCTGCTCTGCGCGAAAGCGAAGCGTCAGCCGGAACGGAAATCAACCACACGTTATGGTGAAGAGCTTATTTATCTATACCCCATTTTTTTGACACTTTTTTCGTGAACATCTTGGAAAATATGATACACTAAAAGCTATACTAAAACATAAAAGAGAGTTGAAATATACATGGCAACTGAGCAACCATTTTTACCAGTATTACTAGGATCAGATATGAATGCATATGGTATGGCACGTGCATTTTATGAGGCATACGGTATTAAACCACTTGTATTAGGACGTTCACATTTAACGGCAACGCAAGACAGTCATATCATAAATTTCGAAGAGATTGATCGCTTAAATGAACAGGATGTATTTGCACCTGCACTTGCAAAGGTCGCAAAAAAATATTCTGATAAAAAACTACTGTTGTTAGCTTGTGGAGATGATTATGCAAAGCTTATTATCAAAAATAAGCCAACATTACAGGAGCATTTTACAGTACCTTACATCGATGAGTCACTTATGGATGAAATTTTATTAAAAGAAAATTTCTATAAAATGTGTGATAAGTACGATTTTAAATATCCAGGTACGACGACTGTAACAGCAGACAATTACGAAAACTTTACACCACCATTTGATTACCCAATTATTTTAAAGGCTTCTAACTCTGTGGAATACTGGGCATGTAAATTCCCAGGTAAGAAAAAAGTTTTCGTTGCACATGATGAAGCAGAAAAAACAGCTATTTTAAAAGCAATCTATAGCTCAACTTATCAGGATACAATGATTATTCAAGAATTCATTCCAGGTGATGATTCGTATATGCGTGTATTAAATGCGTATGTAGGGAAAGATGGCAAAGTGAAGCTAATGTGTCTAGGAAACCCAATCTTAGAAGAGCATTCACCTGAAGGAATCGGTAGCTATGCAGCAATTGTTACAACATACGATAAAGAAATAATGGATCAAGTACGTTTCTTCTTAGAGGATATCGGTTATACAGGCTTTGCTAACTTCGATATGAAATACGATATGCGTGACAAACAGTATAAGTTGTTTGAAATTAACTTACGTAATGGTCGCTCTAGTTATTATGTAACAGCAAGTGGTCATAATTTAATGAAATATGTAGCTGATGACCATATGTTAAATATTGAACAGGAAGTAACTTATGTTCAGGACAAGCATTTATGGATGATCATTCCTAAGGGTGTTCTATTCAAATATGCATCCAATGAAAAGCTTAAGCTAGAAGCGAAAAAATTAATTCGTGAAGGGAAATATACAAACTCTCTTTACTTTAATCAAGATATGAATGCGAAACGTTGGGTGAAGCTAACGTTAAATAATTTAAATTATTATCGCAAATATAAAAAATACTTCAACAATAAAGGATTGTCTGAGTAAAACAAAGAAGCCATCTCATATAACTGAGATGGTTTTTTCATAGAATCAGAAAACAAAATGATTAAGGAGAAATTTATAAAAGTTGTACTTTTTTAAATGTGGGTTATTTCCATTCCAGGCTACTCGCTTTGAGGCTGTCGCTTTGCTTTCGCTACAGAAAACATTTGTAGCTGTCGCTTCGCTTTCGCACAAAAAAATCTGCTAAAGTTTTGTTTAATCACTATAAACTATAGTAAGATGCCAGAAGATACACTCTATGTTAAGTGGTTGATTGGGTTGGAGACTGGGCGACTCATCGGACGCCCCCCGCCCAGTAGGAACGGAAATCAACCTCTCGTTTTGTTGAAGAACCACACCTTAATTTGATGGACATAAAAGTTTTTCTAAAACAAGGAAGAAGCCATCTCAAATAGCTGAGATGGCTTCTTTTGTAGTCTATAATTTTTGTCGCGTATTAATGTGTAAGTTTATACTTCTTGTAACTCTACTACAACACCTGAGCGTGCGTCAGCAGCGAATTCAAATGTTTGCATTTCGCCCTCATGCATACGAGAGATACCTCCACGGTATACTGGAATAGTCATAATGCCGTTTGAGAAATTGTCTGTTTTCATAAAAATCCAAGAACCGTCAATCGGTGAATCCTTTTTAAATTCCTTTTTTATGTTTTCAAGTACTTGTCCTGCAGGTACATACGGAGAAACCTTTTCACTTGCTTCTTTAACAATGACTGCGGCAGCTAGGCCAGTAGCAACACCAATTAAAAAATCACGTAATTTCATGCTTTTTTCCTCCTTTTTCTATAGCTCCATTTTAACATAGCATACAGAGTGAATGCACGTTCACACATTAGCACTTTTCAGGAAATGTATCAATATTTCGAATTTGGAAATTGCACTGATGCTTCGCTTTAGTACAGAGCAAATTTGGGATAACTTTTGAAGATGGGCTACACTCGCAGTTATCTTCTACTTATTGAAAAATAAGAGTTTTCTGATGAATATAGATAAATATGTTACAATGACAAGGAAGAATATTCTACTTCGTGGGGAGAGAGAGTCAACATGAATGAGGAAACATTACAATTATTTAAAACACTAACAGAATTACCAGGCGCGCCGGGTAATGAACATGCGGTACGTGCGTTCATGCGTTCTGAGTTGGAAAAGTACTCGGATGAGATCGTTCAGGATAATTTAGGGGGTATTTTCGGTGTGAAGCATAGTGAAGTTGCTGATGCACCAAAAGTGTTAGTTGCTGGTCATATGGATGAAGTGGCATTCATGGTTACTTCTATTACTGATAACGGTATGATCCGCTTTCAAACATTAGGTGGCTGGTGGAACCAGGTTATGCTAGCACAACGAGTTGAAGTATTTACCAAAAACGGTGTAATTCCTGGCGTAATTTCATCAATACCACCCCATTTATTAACAGATGCTGAACGTTCTAAACCGATGGATATTAAAAATATGCTAATAGATGTTGGTGCAGACAATAAAGAAGATGCTATTGAACTTGGTGTTCGTCCAGGTCAATCAATTATCCCTGTCTGCCCATTTACACCAATGGCCAATCAGAAAAAAATTATGGCCAAGGCTTGGGATAACCGTTATGGCTGTGGATTGGCAATTGAATTGATGAAAGAGGTAAAAGGTGAAAAGCTAGCCTCGCATTTATATTCAGGTGCCAATGTAATGGAAGAAGTTGGTCTGCGAGGTGCTCAAGTATCTGCAAATATGATTAAACCGGATTTATTCTTTGCTCTAGATGCTTCACCTGCAAATGATATGTCAGGAGAAAAAAATCAATTTGGTCAGCTTGGAAAAGGGACATTATTACGTATTCTTGACCGTACGATGGTTACACATAGAGGTATGCGTGAATTCATCTTAGATACTGCGGAAACGAATAATATCCCTTATCAATATTTTGTATCACAAGGTGGTACGGATGCAGGTCGTGTGCACACGGCAAATGACGGTGTTCCTAGTGCAGTAATTGGTGTTTGCTCACGTTATATTCATACAGCTGCGTCAATTATTCATATTGATGACTATGCAGCTGCAAAAGCTTTAATTGTGGAACTAGTGAAAAAAGCAGATCGTTCGACATTAGCAACGATTCGCGCTAATGTGTAAAGCGATTCCACCGAAAGAAGTTAAAAGATGCCTTTAGGGGCATCTTTTTCTATGCGAAGAAAGAGGGATTAGAAAATGAACATAACTATTGGAACAACAAACAAAGCAAAAACAGAGGCAGTTGAAGTTATAGCTAGAAAATATTTTGATAATCCAAATTTCACCTACGTTAAGGCTGCTTCACAAGTATCTGATCAACCGATGACTCAAGAAGAAACACGATTGGGAGCAATTAACCGTTCGGAAAACGCAATCAAAGAGACGTGCGCGCAATTATCGTTTGGATTAGAGGGTGGAGTGACTGAAATTGATGGTGTTATGTACGTTTGTAACTGGGGAGCACTTACAGTATCAGATGGAAAAACTTATACAGCTGCTGGCGCACAAATTATATTACCAGAAGAAATTGCCCAGGAAATAAGAGCTGGGAAGGAACTTGGGCCTGTAATGGAGCACTATACACAACGCCGAGATATCCGACAAGGTGCGGGAGCTGTAGGTGTTTTCACACAGGGGTTAGTAAGTCGTCAGATGATGTTCGAGCATATAGTTTCGCTTCTTATTGGACAATATTTATTCACATTAGCACATGACTAGTGTCTTTTGATTAGTGATACTGGAATAGTAAAGGATAGTAAAGTTGCAACTTTAAAATAATTTTTTTAAAATAGAAAGACAGATGATTGGATAGTTTTGAACAGAACGGTTCACAAATATGTGAGCCGTTTTCTCATCATTTAACTTCTTTCAGCAATTATTTTCTGTATCGAAACGAAGCGTCAGCTACAGAAGTCTCCCACCTCTATAGGTGGTGAGATAGATAAGGTTTTAAGTTGCTTTTCTGCGGGTGTCCAAACGCCTGTGCCTGTCGCTGCGCTTTCGGTACAAAAGACATCTGCTGAAATAGAGGAACTCAGGCTAAGAGCTTCACATCCTGTGAAAACGCCTGAGTGACCAACGTCGTGTTGGCCTAAAGCCTCCGGCGGATGTCAAGGAATCGGAAATGAGTTCAATAAAGGATGTTAGCCTAAGGTCATCGCATCCATGCGATAACGGCTAACTGACCTGCATCGGTAAAAACGCCACGTCTTGTGGCATTACCGAAATGACCGACATCGTGTCGGCCCTCAGCAGGCCTAAGCACAAAGTCGATTCCGGACGCAATTATGCCGAGGCATAATTGATCATATTAAGCTACAATAGAATTCTACCTATATTGTTGATGAGCTGAATAAGGGTATAATTCATTTTTGAAGGGTACCCAGTTGACAATTTTTTTGCGCTACAGCGGTAATTACGCCAAAAATACATTA
This sequence comes from Lysinibacillus xylanilyticus, assembly GCF_001183605.1. Lineage (GTDB taxonomy): Bacteria > Bacillota > Bacilli > Bacillales_A > Planococcaceae > Lysinibacillus > Lysinibacillus xylanilyticus. The sequence goes on from NZ_LFXJ01000008.1 coordinate 76,008, forward strand.
ATTTAGAAGGAAGGATATGAGCTAGGTGAAACAAATTAAGTCAGAACAACTTGTGACCCTATTAAAACAACAATTGAATGAGGAAAAGTTTGATTTTGAATTTGATAAAAAGCACGATAAATTACGCCTAAACCATAAAAAAATTGGTAAAGGGATGGAGCTTTCTCTACCAGGCATTTTAGCAAAATATAATGATAAGCAAGGGGCTGCAATCGATGAAGTTGTTTATACAATCGAGCAAACCTTTAATGCTATGGAGCAAGAGATGGAACAAGGATTCCAAGCTACTACACAAATTTATCCAGTTATTCGCGCAACATCCTACCCTCAAGCCTCGAAGGAGGGGCATGCATTCATCACTACTGAACATACAGCTGAAACACGTATTTTTTATGCACTTGATCTAGGAAAAACCTATCGTTTTATTGATGAATCCATGTTAGAGGTACTACAATTAACAGTAGAGCAAGTTCGTGAAATGGCACGATTTTCTGTAAAGCAGCTACCAACAGTTTATAAAAAAGATGAAGTTGCGGGGAATATTTTCTATTTTGTTAATGCTAATGATGGCTACGATGCAAGTCGTATTTTAAATGAAAGCTTTCTGAAAGAAATGCAGACTAACATTGAAGGTGACATGACATTATCTGTGCCACATCAGGATGTATTAATAGTAGGTGATATTCGTAATGAAACAGGGTATGATGTATTAGCGCAGATGACGATGCATTTCTTCGCTGTCGGTACTGTACCGATCACGTCATTATCATTTATTTATGAAGATGGGGAGCTAGAACCAATCTTTATATTAGCAAAAAACAGAGTTAAAAAGGAGCAAGAGAAACAATGAATGTATTTTACAACAAAGAGCATGTAGGGGATGTATTGCTAGTACAATTAGCAACAGAATCAATCGTGAAGACAGAGGTAGAACGTGCAGGTGATATCGCTATTTTAAAGGAAGCACAAACTGGAGAAATTAAAGCATTTAATTTATTTAATGCCAGCAACTATATACAAACTGATGCAAAAGGTCTAGTTGAAGTTACTCCAGAATTAGCAGCGCAGCTAGAGGCAGCTATTGCGAAAAATGGAGCTGTAATCAGCCTTAATGTAGATTTTTCTCCAAAATTTGTCGTGGGTTATGTAGAAACTAAGGACAAGCATCCAAATGCTGATAAACTAAGCATTTGTTCTGTAAACGTAGGTGAAGAGACATTACAAATTGTATGTGGTGCGCCAAATGTGGAAGCAGGTCAAAAAGTTGTTGTAGCAAAAATTGGTGCAGTGATGCCTTCTGGAATGCTTATTAAAGAAGGTAATTTGCGAGGTGTTGAATCTTACGGTATGTTATGTTCAGCGCGTGAATTAGCAATACCAAATGCACCTTCTGAAAAAGGAATTTTAGTATTACCGGAAGATGCGATAACTGGTAGTGCGTTTGAAACACCAACTAGATAAAGCCTTCGGAAGCACCGTTTAGCTGCTCGAAAGTGCAGTGACATCGGTAAATGTTTTCTGTTACGAAAGCAAAGCGGCAGCTACAAGTGTTTTCTGTAGCGAAAGCAAAGCGGCAGCTACAATTTGCCGAGACAAAATTGAATATATGTACTTAAAATCGTTATGCTACTAATTTGCTAGTAACATAACGATTTTTTTGTGTAGAATGAGCCTCTTAATGCAAGTTTCTATTACATTTTTATGGTATGCTTTTTGTTATAGACATTTAACTTCTTTCGCAAATATTTTCTGTAGCGAAAGTAAAGCGACAGCTACAATTATGCCGAGGCATAATTGATTTAGTTAATGCTATAAATGAAGTGTAAGAGAAATGAGTGAACAATGTGAATTGGTTAAAAAAACAAATGGATAAATTTTTAAATAAAGATGACAAAGATTACGAATATGAAGAGTTTTATGAAGACTATGAGGAAGAACAATCTGAACAGTTGCATTCATATAAAGAAGCAACTGTAGCAAAGCAAAAAACTTTTCGTTTTCCGTTAATTGAGGATGAAGAGTTTTCAGCTTCACCATCAACACCACCATTAAAAGAAGCATTCAATCAAATGGACGATGCTTACTCCGGACAAATTGAAGATTTATCGTTACCGAGGCATTTAAATAATCATATTGTGGATTCGAGTGTTTATAATATTGAGGTTTCAGGTATTCGAGATCTATTAGCAAATCGGACGAAGAGAACTGGAAGAACGACGATTACACGAAGTCAGCCTGAACAAGAGAATCGTTCAAAAGCAAGTCTTGTTTTTCGAGATGCACAAAATGAGTTGCCGAAGTCACCTAAAGAAACGAACTATCAATTAGAAAAAGCAGATGAAAGTGTTTTACCCGAAAATCGCAAGCGTTTTGTACCAAGTGATGTTCCGTCACCAGTCTATGGTTTTTCTAAGCCAAGCCCAATTGAGCATTTATTAGAGAAACGAAAGGAAGAGCACGACAAGAAAGAGTTAGAAATACCTACAGCTTCTAAGCCTATAAAAGAAGCGACAACAAATGAGGCTATTGAAAATATACTAGAAGAAAAAAGGCCTATTAGCGCAGTTCGGAAAGATGAATCTGAACAGCTTGAAATCACTGAAACAATTGAAGCACCTGCAAAGCAACCGATTACTTTTGATGATAAATTAACAGACGAAACAAATCATCATAGTGATAAAACGACGACGGAATTACCTGTACCGCAAACAACTTCTTTTGCCGTAGAATTTGAAAATCAAGTGAAAGAAGCCGTTCAGCATGAGCTGAATGTTGAACAACTTTCAGCTGATCAATCAGAAATCCATGTAAAAGAAGTAGTTGTAGAACAAGTACAAATCGAAAATTCTACCATCCACATTGGTGAAATTACAGTAGTCCAGCCACCAATGAATGAAGATGATAAGCAAGATGTGTTGCAAGAACAATCTTTAGAAGTGCAATCAGTAGAAAAGAAAGAAAAAAGTGGCATTCCATTTAATGTTTTAATGCTAAAAACGGATAAAGAGAAATGGAGAATTCAACAACAATTAAAAGTAACGACCCCGACATCAACAATTGTTGAAAAAGGCCAAGAGGAACAGGAGACTTCTTCTGAGCTTATTATTTTGGATGCAGAACCTCAATTAGTTCCATTCAATAAAGAACTGCCACAATCTATAGATTTAGAGATTAGTGAGTTAGAGCTGGACAATAATGTAGCACCACAATCGACGGAGGAAAACGAGGTTTCTATTGAAAATACTACTCCATTCGATAAAGAACAAGTTTCACAATCTATAGATATAGAGATTGGCGAGTTAGAGCTGGACAATAAAATAGCTACACAGTCGACGGAGGAAAACGAGGTTCTTATTCAAAATACTACTCCATTCAATGATGCAACAGAAAGTGTATCAGTCATTTCAATGGCACCAGTAACATCAATGTCTAACGTTTTGACATTAGAAAAGACAGTGATTGATGTCGAGAGCATCGACGAAATTTCGGCAACTACCGAAATGGAAGTAGAAACAACAACTGAACAGGAGCTTACTCCCGAGAATATAGATATTCCTGAGGAGAATTCTATTGATATAGAGGAATATCCAGAGCAACCTTCTAAATTAGATGAAACATTAGTGGAGGATCAAGTAAAGGAAACACCTCGAAAACCTGTTCGTGTGTATCAAAAGCCAGATGATGAGTTTTTAGAGCCACCTGAGGAAAAAACACAAGATACTGAGTGGATGGAGCAACAGGGAGATACATTGGTTGAAGCTTTGTCCTATTTCCAAGTCTCAGCTCAAATAGAATCCATTATGCAAGGACCTGCCGTGACACAATTTGAAATAACCGTGAGTCATGGTACAAAGGTTAGCAAAATCCGTAATCTATCAGATGATTTGAAGCTTGCATTGGCAGCGAAAGACATCCGCATCCAAGCGCCGATTCCTGGGAAGAGCTCAATTGGCATTGAGATACCGAACCGTGTATCTCGCGCTGTTCGATTATCAGAAGTGACAAATAGTGCTTCTTTCCTCGAGTCAGATTCACCGTTAGAAGCAGCATTGGGTCTGGATTTAACAGGGAAGCCTGTAACCATTGATTTAAGAAAAATGCCACATGGCTTAATTGCCGGAGCTACAGGTTCTGGTAAATCGGTTTGTATCAATTCAATTTTGGTTAGTTTATTATATAAAGCTGCACCACATGAATTAAAGCTGATGCTTATCGATCCTAAAATGGTAGAATTAGCACCGTTCAATCATATTCCACATTTAGTTAGCCCAGTTATCACAGATGTAAAGGCTGCTACAGCTGCACTGAAATGGGCAGTGGAGGAAATGGAGCGTCGTTATCAGTTATTTGCACATGCAGGTGCACGTGATATTACACGTTATAATGCAATTGCGGATAAAAACAATGAACATAGCTTAAAATTACCGTATATTCTAATTGTCATTGATGAATTGGCAGATTTAATGATGATGTCTCCTGCAGATGTAGAGGAGGCGATCTGTCGTATTGCTCAAAAGGCACGTGCTTGTGGTATCCATTTAATTGTGGCAACTCAAAGACCGTCTGTTGACGTTATAACAGGGCTTATTAAATCAAATATTCCTACTCGTATTGCTTTTGCGGTATCTTCACAAATCGACTCACGTACAATTTTAGATGCGCAAGGCGCAGAAAGATTGCTTGGACGAGGCGATATGTTATATTTAGGTAATGGTATGTCTGCTCCTGTGCGTTTGCAGGGGACGTTTGTGACAGATGATGAAATTGAAGCGATCATTGAGCATGTCCGTGAGCAAGGAGAGCCTGATTATATATTTGATCAGGAAGAACTTTTAAAGAAGACTGAGGTTTCTGCTGAACAAGATGAACTGTTCGAGGATGTATGTCGATTTGTCTATGAGCAAGGAGGAGCTTCTACTTCCTTAATTCAGCGCAAATATCATATTGGCTATAATCGTGCTGCTCGTTTAATCGATATGTTGGAATCACATGGCTTTGTGTCTGAGGCACGTGGCAGTAAACCACGAGAAAGTTACATTACAGAAGAAGATTTAATTGCTATGTTTGAATAATAATTACATTGTTTTCGTATAGATTATCTTATTCGCGTCAAAATTAGTATATTTAGAAAAGTTACACATTTATCCTTATGCATAAATAGTGCTATAATAGACGAGATGTGATGATTAGTACGTATTTTTTAGTACTTACAAAGGTATTAATACCTAATAATTAGTTGAAAAAAATACGATACACCTAATAGATGATAGAAGGGATATTGAATTCCCGGGGGGTTTAATTAATGACAGTTTTTCATTTCACAGGCATTAAAGGTTCTGGCATGAGTTCACTTGCACAAATCTTATTTGATGCTGGTGAACAAGTACAGGGCTCAGATGTTGATAAATATTTCTTCACGGAACAGCCGTTACGTGATCGCAATATTCCAATTTTTACATTTAATGCAGATAATATTAAAGAAGGTATGACAGTTATAGCAGGGAACGCATTTCCTGATGACCATCCTGAATTAGAGCGTGCTCGTGAAATCGGTGTAGAAGTTATTCGCTACCATAAATTTTTAGGTGAATATATCGGTAATTATACGTCGATTGCTATTACTGGTGCACATGGTAAAACATCTACGACGGGCTTAATGTCTCATGTTGTAGGTGGGTATAAACCAACTTCTTATTTAATCGGTGATGGAACAGGAGCTGGGCATGAAAATGCTGACTTCTTTGTGATGGAAGCATGTGAATACCGTCGACACTTTTTAGCTTACAATCCAGATTACGCTGTAATGACTAATATTGATTTTGACCATCCAGACTACTTTGCAAACATAGAGGATGTTTATTCAGCATTTCAATCTTTAGCATTACAGGTTAAAAAAGCAATTATTGCTTGCGGTGATGATGAACATCTACAACGTATTCAAGCGAAGGTACCTGTTGTTTATTACGGTTTTGGGGCTGAAAATGATTTTGAGGCTCGTAATGTTGAAAAAACAACTAAGGGTACAAAATTTGATGTATTTGTCCGCAATGAATTTTATAGTACATTCTTTATCCCATTGTTTGGGGATCATGCAGTATTAAATACTTTAGCTGTTATTACACTTTGCCAATATGAAGGTATTTCACCAGAAATCGTTCAAGAACGTTTAAACACATACAAAGGTGTAAAAAGACGTTTTACAGAAACGAATATTGGGAATAATGTATTAATAGATGACTATGCACACCATCCAACTGAAATCCGTGCAACGATTCAATCAGCACGACAAAAGTTTCCGGATCGTGAGCTAGTAGCTATTTTCCAACCACATACATTTACACGTACACAAGCTTTTTTACAGGATTTTGCAGATAGTCTAAGTCTTGCAGATACAGCATACTTATGTGATATTTTTGGTTCTGCAAGGGAAACACAAGGCGCACTTTCAATCCAAGATTTAGCGTCTTTAATTGAAGGCAGTGCAGTGATTACCACTGAAGGAATTGAAGTGTTAACAAAGCATAAGGGCGCAGTATTTTTATTTATGGGCGCAGGCGATGTTCACAAATTCCAAGATGCTTTTGAAGACGTGCTAAAGAACAACGAAACAGCTTAGTCCGCAAGGAATAAGCTGTTTTTTCTCAAAAATGAGGAGGAAATCAGTTTTTTTTGTCGAAAATAAGGTAAGGAATAGTAAAGAGAACATGCAGGAGGTCTAGTTATGGAAATTATTTTGTATATTGCAGCAATTATCGCAGCAATCGGTTTTTTAATTTTTTGTGTGAGCGTTGGAATGACATTATTTTCGCTCAAACCAATTCTTAACAGCTTAGCTGGAACATTATCAGGTATTGAAGGACAAATGGAAGGTATTACTCGTGAAACGACTTCCTTACTATCCAAAACAAATAGCTTGGCAGAGGATATTCAAGAGAAATCTGAACAGTTAAATTCCGTTGTTCATGCAGTCAAAGGAATTGGCGACTCTGTGAATGGTTTAAATACATCTGTACAGCAAATTACTTCTTCAATTTCTAAAACTGTGGAACAAAATGAAGAAAAAATTGCACAAGTTGTTCAATGGAGTAATGTCGCAATGGGCATTGCAGATAAGTGGAAGAAACGTAAAATTATCGATCAGGCCAATGAGGTGATTCAAGAAGATATTTATTTTTCTGAATCAGAGCAGTCGGAAAAACCGAAAAGAAAATGGGGCCGTAAAAAATAATTATTATTCGGTAGGCATTAAATGTCAACGGAATAAAAATAAAGTCTTAAGCATATGTTGAAGAATGCATCCGCGAAAGCAGATGGACAACCAGTCTAAGCAAATTAGATAATAAGATGGGGAGGAATTGTTGCATGACAACTCAAAAGCCAAATTATAATGAAGTGAAGGAACAACAAATCGAAAGTTCATTGCCACAGCTTTATCATCCGCAAGAGTCGATCTATGAAGAGGAGCGAGTGAACATGAAGGATTTTGTTATTGGCGCATTAGTTGGGGGTATAGTAGGTGCAGCTGCAGGCTTATTACTAGCTCCAAAATCAGGAAAAGATTTACGTAGCGATGTAGCAGTACAAGCTGTTAACTTAAAAGATAAGAGTGCAGATTTCTCGACAACTGCTAAAGATAAAACGGTTCAATTATCTAAACAAATTCAAGAACAATCTACACAATTAGTAGAGAAAGTAAAAACATTAAAATCAGCAAAAGCACCAACTGTTTTTGACGATGGTACTGTTTCTTTTGAGGGTGAAGAACCACTGGAGGATTTCATCCCTAGTGAAGAACCTAAAGCAGAGGATGCTAGTGAAGAAAAGGGACAAGCTGAAGAAAAAAGCGAAGAAGTTCGCGCATAATAGATAAAAGGGATACGTTACATCTTATCAAAGATGTAACGTATCCCTTTTTTATTGTTAAGGAAACTATGGATTTTTTGCCTGTGGATAAACTAGAGCAAAGTCGTCGTCTAGGCTAAAACGCTACATCCTCGAGGTCGCTTCGATCCCTCGGGCAAAAGTGGTGGAGCGTTTACTTTTGCTTCGGGCTCTCCAGCGCTTGTCGGATGTAAACGAGCGCTTTAGCGCATTTGTTCAGATATAGGTGCTTTTTCTAGTAAAATCTCTAATTTATCCCCGCCGAATATCTCCATATCGAAGCTTGCCGGTTGACCATTTCGTAAAATTGTAAAATTACCTTTAAATGTAGTAGGTAGTTGCCAATTAGAGAAGCGGAACACATCCTGGTATATCCAACGACTTCGGTCTTTTTCTTTAAATGAAATTATTGCTCCATTTGGAACAGTTGAAAGAGGTGATACCACTACATGATTAATGAGGACTTCGTTGGCCATTTTCTTCAGCTCTAACACCTCGTTTTGAAAGTGTATGATGATTTTATCCTCAAGTAAAACATTCATTTGGTCAGCAATCAGTTGAACGGTAGGGAATGTTTGTTGCTGAAATGTAATATCATCACCATTTTGGACAGCATATGACATTTTAGATGGTTTACCATTAATCATTAAATGAGCTGAAAACTCTGGTAAATAAAGTGGTTTTCCATCCACTTGAATATAAAATGACTCAAATTGTTTTATTAACTCCCAATTATTTGTGAGCTTAAATACGTCCTCGACTGTTACAGCTATTTCAAACATCACAACATCTCGATCATTTAATGCACTATCGAGTGATGCAGGAGAACCATTAACAGTTATTTGTGGTTCAATTACATATTTTGTATGTTGAATTGAAACTGTTTTAATGGCAGCATCATCTACAATATCTCTTAACGTAGCATTAGCTGGCTGACCGTCTTGGCCTTCAATTAGCTGGATGGCATCGCCTGTTTTAATCATCGTTTTTGTGGAAGCCTGATGACCATTTACTAAAATTTCTGCAGGTTGACCGTGGCCACCAGGGATGAAAATATCTTGTCCATTAACATTCACTGATAATCCATGGCCCGGTTTTCCATATAACTGCTTTGCTCGAATATTGGCTGCTAAAAATGCATCTGCAACGGTCATTTCTTTTAATTCAAAAAGGCGAACTACTTGTTCATTGACAGTTAAACTCATATATTGAATAGGCATTTTTTTTGCTGCGATGGCGATACCGATGGGTGTTACCAATTCAGGAGATGCTTTAATATGATCTTCCCTCGTTAAGTTCTGAATGGCATCGATCCCTCGAACGGCAATGCGATTAGCAGGTAATTCTAGTACTAGTCCAAGCTCAGCTGTAAGATTTGGTGTTAAGCTACCTCCACCGACAAGCATTACCGCCTTAGGAGCTGTCTGATTATTGAGGCGTAAAATTTCTTCCCCAATGGCTTTTGCAAGTTGCTTAACAGCAGGCTCGATGGCTTGAAGAACCTCTTGTTTCGGATAATATTGATCGAAGCCTAAAATATCCTGAATTAAAACGTCTTCTTCTGTTTGCAGTTGACGCTTCGCATCTTCGGCAACAGGGAAGTCGAGTAAGTAGTGGTCACTTAAAGCCTCTGTTATTTCATCACCAGCTGTTGGTACCATGCCATATGCGACAACAGTGCTTTTATCGGTAATGGCAATATCAGATGTACCAGCACCAATATCAACAAGCGCCACATTTAAACGACGCATTGTTGGAGGGATAAGTACATTAATAGCCGCAATAGGTTCTAATGTTAGTGCATCCATCTCTAAATTCGCACGTTTAAGAGCCGCGATAAGTGATTCTACTACAACTCGTGGCAAGAACGTAGCAATAACTTCAATTTGTGCTTCATCACCTTGCTGATCGAGTAGGCTACCAATTTCTTCGCCATCTAAACGGTAGTATAAAACTGAATAACCAACACAATAATAGTGGCTTATTTTTGCTTCTTCTTTGTGTTGAAGGAGCTGTTGCTGTGCCTGTTGAACAGCTTGTAGTTCTAAACGACTTATATCTTCTTCTGTAAAGATTGGTCGATTACGTATATTGATCGTCACGCTTGCTTGTTCTGTTTTCAATGAACGACCAGCCGCAGCGACGCTCACTTTTGTTAAAGGACCGTGCTTCTCTTCAAGTTCGTGTTTAATTTCATTAATTAAATCTGCCACATACATGACATTATGTATTTGACCATCAACCATGGCGCGTTCTTTATGTTCTTTTACTAAGATGTCTTCCACGTGAAAGCGGTCATTATCTTCAGCTAAAATAATGCCTACTACAGAACGTGTACCAATATCAAGTGCAAATAATTTTGAACTCAATATACTCGCTTCCTTTCTCGTTATATGTTAATATAATTTAGCGAGTTGAAGCGCTAAATTAAAAATGCGTGACATTCTGTGCAACATTGATTATAATGTTGCTAATATCTAAAAATGTAACATACATTTCAGAGTTCTGAAAGTGTCTGTCATGAGGAGAGGAGCAAGAAACATGAGCCAAAAAGGTTTAGAAAGCTTACGTAGTCAAATAGACGATTTAAACTTAGAAATTCTTCGTCTAATTAACGAACGTGCAGCAGTAGTTGATGAAATAGGTAAGATTAAAGAAAAACAAGGTGTGAATCGCTATGATCCACTACGTGAACGACACATGCTTGATCTTATTAAAGAACACAATCAAGGTCCATTAAACCAAATGACGGTTGATTATATATTTAAGCAAATCTTTAAAACAGCTTTAAAACAACTTGAAGCGGATAAGAAAAAAGAATTACTTGTTTCTCGCAAGAAAAAATCAGAAGATACTGTCATTAATGTGAATGGTGAGCTAATTGGCCAAGGAAAACCATCTTTCGTATTTGGACCTTGTGCAGTAGAATCATACGAGCAAGTAGCAGCAGTAGCAGCATCTATTAAAGCAAAAGGTGAAAAGTTAATTCGTGGTGGTGCATATAAACCACGTACCTCTCCATATGACTTCCAAGGTCTTGGATTAGAAGGACTTAAGATTTTAAAACGTGTGTCCGAGGAATACGGTTTAGGAGTTATTACAGAAATCGTTACACCAGGTCATTTAGAGGAAGCTTTAGATTACATCGATGTTATCCAAATTGGTGCGCGTAATATGCAAAACTTTGAATTATTAAAAGCAGCGGGTGCAACAAATAAACCTGTACTTTTAAAACGAGGCTTAGCAGCGACAATTGATGAATTCATTCACGCAGCAGAATACATTATGTCTAAAGGAAATGAGAACATCATTCTTTGTGAGCGTGGTATTCGTACTTACGAAAAAGCAACTCGTAACACATTAGATATTTCTGCTGTACCAATTTTAAAACAAGAAACACATTTACCAGTATTTGTAGACGTAACGCATTCAACAGGTCGTCGTGATTTACTATTACCATGTGCTAAGGCAGCAATTGCTATTGGTGCTGATGGCGTCATGGCAGAAGTGCATCCAGATCCATCTGTAGCACTTTCTGATTCACAACAACAAATGGATATTCCAACATTTGATGCTTTCTACCAAACACTACAAAATTTCATGAAGAGCCATGAAATTAATGCATAACTTCTTTCAGCAATTATTTTCTGTAGCGAAAGCAAAGCGTCAGCTACAGATGTTTTATGTAACGTAAGTGAAACGGCAGTTACAAATCACTTTTGTACCGAAAGCGTAGCGTTAGGTACAGAAGTCTCCCACTTCTATAGGTGGTGAGATGAAGGCAGATTTAAGTTACTTGTCAGTGGGTGTCCAAACACCGCTGACATAGAGGAACTCAGTCTAAGAACGCCATGTCCTGTGGCAATTTATCTGTGCGAAAGCGAAGCGACAGCAACAAATGTTTTCTGTAGCGAAAGCCAAGCGTCAGCTACAGATGTTTTATGTAACGTAACGTAAGTGAAACGGCAGTTACAAATTACTTTTGTACCGAAAGCGGAGCGTTAGGTACAGAAGTCTCCCACTTCTATAGGTGGTGAGATGAATGCAGATTTAAGTTACTTTTCAGTGGGTGTCCAAACACCGCTGAAATAGAGGAACTCAGTCTAAGAACGCCACGTCCTGTGGCAATTTATCTGTGCGAAAGCGCAGCGAAAGCAACAACAACAGGTTTTCTTTCTGTGCGAAAGCAACAACACACGACTGAGTGACCAACATCGTGTTGGCCCAAAGCCTCCGGCGGATGTCACGGAATTATGCCGGGGTATAATTGATATGTTGATAAACACCGCTTGCTTTAATCGGCAGGCGGTGTTTATATATATATTGACAAAATAATGACTAGAAAAGTACTATTTGTACTTGGTTTTTCTTTTAATGTACATACTGCTTCTTGAAAAGAATATGAAAATTATCGTATGATAAGGCTATAAAAGGAAAAAGGGAGGCACGTACGATGACTGTTACAATTTATGATGTTGCAAGAGAAGCAAATGTTTCTATGGCAACGGTCTCTCGTGTAGTCAATGGTAATCAAAACGTAAAACCAGCAACACGAAAAAAAGTATTAGAAGTAATTGAACGATTAGAGTATCGTCCTAACGCAGTAGCGCGTGGATTAGCAAGTAAGAAAACAACAACAGTTGGCGTGATTATCCCGGATATTGCAAACAATGTTTATGCGGAGCTGGCACGTGGTGTAGAGGATATTGCAACAATGTATCGTTACAATATTATTTTAGCCAACTCAGATCAACATGAAGATAAAGAGCTTCAGCTACTGGATACAATGCTAGGAAAACAGGTTGACGGTATTGTTATGATGAGTGATGAAGTAACTGAAAAAATGCAACAAACTATGGATCATTCACCTGTACCAATTGTGCTTGCAGGTTCAGTAGATGAATCGCAAACAATTGCGACTGTAAACATTGATTATTACCAAGCGGCTTATGAGGCGATTACATTACTCATTCAAAATGGCCATAAGCGAATCGCTTTCGTAACAGGTCCGCTTACTTATACTATTAATGGAAAATTCAAACTTGAAGCTTATAAAAAAGCCTTACAAGACGCAGGTTTACCTATAGATGAATCACTAATCGCTGCAGAAGAATCGAGCTATGATATGGGCTTAGAGGCTTGGGAAACATTATCCTCACTTGAAAATCCACCAACTGCGTATTTTGCAGGTAGTGATGAATTAGCAATTGGATTGATTCATGGTGCGCAGGATGCAGGCAAAGATGTACCTGAGGATATCGAAGTGATCAGCTTTGAAAATTCAAAATTAGCCCGCATGGTTCGCCCACAGCTAACAAGTGTCGCATTACCACTGTACGATATCGGAGCTGTCGCAATGCGCTTGCTGACAAAATTGATGAACAAAGAGCCTGTTGAGGACGAAGCGGTTATTTTACCGCATCGTATTGAACATCGACAATCTGTCAAAAGTAAATAACAGTATTTAACACGTAAATCTGATAATGGATTTGCGTGTTTTTTTATAGACGTAAATGAAAGGTGAAAGCGATGGATAGAACGCCAAGAATGACTGATAGAGGACTAAGGTAAAATTAAAAAGCCTCACGATTGTCGTGAGGCATAGTGTTAAATGTGTTTTTCATTGCGAATAATATGAAGCGCTTTGGTTAACATTTGCGCGTTTTTTTCTTCAATCTCAGCCTTTCGAGGTATGGGCTCATACAATGGATTTGGATCCCCCCAAGTTGGGATAAAAGGCACTGGTGCTTCAGGCTGCCAACGATCTAACCATGCTTGAGGTAGAGGTCCTGTCGGTAATAGCTGATCTGTCATTTCAAGCCATAGCATAGACCATGCACGAGGCACAACACGCCAAATATCGTAGCCACCACCGCCAACGGCAATCCATTTCCCCCCACAATATTCATGTGCTAATTTATGCGCAAGCTTTGGGATTTCTCTATAAATGTTCATTGTTCCATATAAATGTGTTAATGGGTCAAAATAATGTGCATCTGCGCCGTTTTGTGTTAGCACAACATCCGGCTTGAAAAATTCAAAGACTTCTCGCATCGCCTTTTCATATATTTCTAGGAAACTCTCATCTTCTGTAAAAGCATCAATTGGGAAATTAAAAGAAGTGCCGTAGCCCTGTCCATTTCCGCGTTCCGTAATATTACCAGTTCCAGGGAAAAGATAGCGTCCTGTTTCATGAATAGACAATGTACAAACATCTGGATCTTCATAAAAACTCCATTGCACCCCATCCCCATGATGGGCATCGGTATCTACATAAAGTACACGAGCATTGTATTTTTCCTGCAAATAGCGAATAGCTACTGTACTATCGTTATAAATACAAAAACCTGAGGCACGGCCACGGAAGCCGTGATGTAGCCCTCCACCTAAATTGAGGGCGTGCTCGGCTTTTCCTTCCATAACATAATCGACAGCTGTTAACGTTCCGCCAACAAGCTGTGCACTTGCTTCGTGCATATTTTCAAAAATGGGTGTATCTTCGGTGCCTATGCCGTAGCTTTCACATTGTGCCTCTGAAAGCTCACCATGCCCTGCTCTTTTAACGATATCAATATATTTTGGGTCATGTGCAAGTAAAAGCTCCTCCTCTGTTGCGACACGAGCCGGAACGATGTCCAAATCATCAAGAGCATCAATATTCTTTAACAAATCCATTGTAAGCGTCAAGCGTTTATGATTGAAAGGATGGGTATCTGAAAATTTATATCCGAGTTGCTCTGGCGAGTACACAAATACTGCTTTTTTCATTGTAATGAAACACCGGGTAAATTAGGCCATAATACATCAAAGCCCTCTTTACGAAGCTCTTCAATCATAGCTAGTGGATTCAGAGTTTTTACTCGAATACTTAAAATTTTGTTTTGCGTATTTTCAGAGTCAGGATAAACTAAGACGCTTTGGACATTTGCATGATGTTCATGAAAAATTTTAGTAATCTCAAATAATATTCCTGGCGTATCGGATACACGAATTTCAATTTTTGAGCCAGGTTCAGTGGCACCAGTTAACTCTATGTACGTATAGAGTAAATCTGTGGTAGTTACTATCCCAACTAATTTCCCTCCAGAGACAATCGGTAAACAGCCTACTCTAGATTCATAAAAAGTAAGAGCTACTTCTTCTACGAAATCAAGTGGGTGACCGACAAGTGGATTTTTAACCATAATCTCTTCTACTTTTGCATTAAAAACTGGAGTATTAGGCTCATCCCGTAACGAGGAAGGCAAAGCCTCTTTTATATCTCTTTCAGTGATTACCCCAAGAACATGATACTCCTCATCTACAACTGGTAAATGACGTACTTTTTTCTCACGCATTAACTTTAGCGCTTCAACCACTGTATTTGTAGGAGCCAGCGTGTAGGGCTCATCATTCATAATTTCTTCTACGATCATATACTCATCCCCTTTGTGTTGGTTTTAATACATGAAGCGATTTCTAAAGCGAAGTCTATCAAATCTTTCCATAGTCTCAGGAGGCACGCGTTTTCCTTCACGTGCCATCAGGCAGTTAGCAGGATGTGATGTAATTTCAGGATCATCTGTAGCAAAATATTCGAAGTTGGCAGAGCCCATCATTTTCTCCATCATTTTGCGATAATCCCAAACATTTAAACCAGTCCCTTTCAAGTCCCAATGCCAATAATATTCGGTAGTGATAACAAGATAGTCTTCCATTTCATCTCCCATAAAAGACACAGCTAGTAGTGCCTTACCAGCACCTGTACCCCGATAGTCTGGAACGACTTCAATAGCACCTAGCTCAATCATGTTATCAATTCGATCTTCCGCCCATCGTTCGAGTGGATCGGGATAAAGATAAGTGACGTAGCCTACAATAATGTTTTCATTTCGAATAATAATAATTCGTCCTTCAGGAAGTCCTGCAATTTCTATAATGGCTTGCTGCTGTTGCTTTGGAGGTCTAAAAGCAACCAAGCCTTCGTGGAATGAATATGTAGCTAATTTTTCTGGAGGAACAGGTCCTTCCACATACACAGTACCATGCTTAGTTTCCTTTGTAACAGAAAAAAAAGTTTTTTTATGTTCCATGATTACACCACCTGAGTTTAATAATTCCATTATAGCTGATTTCCTGCGGAAAAACGCTATCTTTTGCAAAATATACCTGCGTTTTTGGAAAAGTGAAAATATTAAGACATTTATGGTGGATTCGTGTAAAATATATTTATACCGCACCTGTTATTTAACAGATGAATGTAGTGTGAATAAGAATTCACTAATTCAACACTATCTTAACTGTTATATAACAAGTGCTACATAACGTAGTTGTCTTTGGAGAAGGTGGCGGATTTTGAAGGGGGAATTAATGAAATTACGACGACGATTTGAAATTTGCTTACTAATGTACTAAGGCGATAACAAAGAGAGGGGTAGTTTCATGGGGATGAAAATGTTGGAGAAGTTGAATGCTTTACCGGGGCAATATAATTTGCCTGATTATGAGAAAGCTGCGGCAACACATGATTGGGCAGAGACAGAAAAGGGATTTAGTTGGTATGAAACAGGGCTTGTGAATATGGCATATGAGGCAATTGATCGTCATACAGAAACGCATCGAAAAAACAAAGTTGCACTTTATTTTAATGATGGAAAGCGTAAAGAGGCTTATTCTTTCAATGAAATGAAAAAACTGACGAATAAAGCCGCAAATGTTTTTAAGGCAGCAACAAATTTAGAAAAAGGTGATCGATTATTTATTTTCATGCCGCGTTCACCTGAGCTTTATTTTTCATTATTGGGCGCATTGAAAATGGGTGTTATTGTAGGCCCATTATTTGAGGCATTTATGGAAGGTGCTGTTTATGACAGACTTGCAGATAGTGAAGCTAAAGTATTAGTGACAACACCCGAGTTGCTTGAACGTGTACCTTTAGCAAAGCTACCGCATTTGCAGCACGTCTTTTTAGTGGGATCAGATATAGAGGAAACACCACAAACTTTAGATTTTAATAGATGCTTGAAAGAAGCATCTTCTCAATTTGATATTGAATGGGTGGACAGAGAGGATGGTATGATTCTTCATTATACTTCTGGATCAACTGGAGCACCAAAGGGCGTATTGCATGTTCATAATGCAATGCTTCAACAATATCAATCAACGCAATGGGTATTAGATTTGCGTGAAGACGATATTTACTGGTGTACGGCCGATCCAGGATGGATAACAGGCACAGCATATGGCATTTTTGGTCCATGGTTAAATGGTGTCACAATGCTAATTGTTGGCGGGAGATTTTCACCACAAGCTTGGTACCAAGCAATTGAGGACTATAGTGTAACAGTATGGTATAGTGCACCAACTGCTTTCAGAATGTTAATGGGTGCTGGTAGTGGTGTGCTTGAGAACTATGATCTAACTTCGTTACGTCACATTTTATCTGTTGGTGAGCCGTTAAATCCAGAGGTAATTCGTTGGGGGATTGATGAGCTAGGACACCGTATTCATGATACATGGTGGATGACAGAAACAGGTGCCCATATGATTTGTAACTATCCTTCTATGGATATTAAGCCAGGGTCAATGGGAAAACCATTACCAGGTATTCATGCGACGATTGTTGATGATGCAGGCAATGAAGTACCACCTTTTACAATGGGAAATTTAGCAATTCGACGTGGTTGGCCTGCAATGATGAGTCAAATTTGGGGAAATCCAGAGCGTTATGAATCTTATTTCTTAAAAGGTGAATGGTATGTGTCTGGGGACTCTGCCTATATGGATGATGATGGTTACTTTTGGTTCCAAGGGCGTGTAGATGATGTTATTATGACGGCTGGTGAGCGGGTAGGTCCTTTCGAGGTAGAAAGTAAGATACTCGAGCATCCTGATATAGTCGAGGCAGGGGTGATCGGAAAGCCGGATCCTGTACGAGGTGAAATTATTAAAGCCTTTGTATCATTACGTGAGGGTGTTGAACCTTCAGATGCATTGGTTGAGGATATTCGTAATTTTGTAAAGAAGGGCTTATCTGCACACGCAGCACCTCGTGAAATCGAATTTAAGGATAAGCTACCTAAAACACGTAGTGGTAAGATTATGCGTCGTGTGTTAAAGGCATGGGAGCTAAATTTACCAACTGGGGATTTATCAACGATGGAAGATTGATTTGTAGCATAAGAAGCAGGAATTTATTCGGTCGACGAAAAATTCCTGCTTTCTTTATTGAAGGCTGTTTTCTAATTTATTAAAACATAAAGGCAGATTTTATCTACAAAATGTGTAGAGAATGAACTTTGTCTTTTTGTTTTGATATTTCACAAACCGAATTTTTAACTAAAGCACTCAGTTAGTTTAAATATGATTTCTCATAAATTTTTGGATATTCGTAATAAGTAGTGGATCACCTTATTTATTATTTTACTCAAAATGTGCAGTAATTAAATTGCCCTTCCTATGCAATCTCTCCATAGCCTTCAATAATGCTATCGCAAAAAAATTCCATTATTGAATCATATATGGTAGAAGTGTAATAAAAATGGTATGTTATAGAAGTATTTTACCGATATTTTTAAAGGGGGTGCTTTAATGAATAAAACACTTGAAAATTTACAAAAAGAAATTATATTTGAAGTAAAAAAAGGGTATCCCATTTTGCTTTCTGGCGCCGTTGTCTTTTTAATTTTCACCCTAATGCCCTTAGTTTTCCCAATAGAGGCTGTACGTTTAATTTGGATATTTGGTTTAGGTGTCATTTTTCCTATAGGAATTTTCATTAGTAAAATTCTTGGAGTTAATTTATTCTCTACTGACAACCCTTTAGGTACTTTGGGAGGAATAGTAGCAGCTCCTCAAGCTTTTTATATACCTGTATTTATAATTGTATATATGAAAATACCTGAATACTTGCCCTTCACAATTGGTTTACTTGCAGGCTCTCATTTTCTGCCTTACATATGGATTTATAAAAGCAAAGCTTATTTATTTGTTACTTTAGGAACCTGTCTTTCTGCTCTAATCTTAGGTGGCTTCCTTGTTGATCAAGCTTTCACTCTTGTACCTTTAGCAATTTCTATTGTGTATGGAATTGGTGTTCTTCTAATTCTAAGAGAACTCAAAGTCAGTCTTGTTTAATCACCTATTATTAAGTGATTTTTTTTATAGAAGAAACTATATCTACTACACCGTTTCTTTCTATTACTCTTGAAACTCAACTTCCATGAATTCAAAGTACCTCATCATATGCGTGTATCCAGCGTTGCAAATAGCATCTTTGATTCCTCTTCCCATTTTTTTATTCAATTCAGCAGCTTTTTTGACGGTCGGAACGGAAATCAATCCCACGTTATGGTGATAATCAGCGAAGATTTAGAAAAGTTTAAATATAAATAAAAATTCATTTGACTTAATAAAAATGCAGACGTATACTAATTTTAACTTATTTCAGAGGTGAGTGCATTGAAAGTAGGAATTGTTGGTGCAACCGGATATGGCGGGTTAGAGCTTATTCGATTTTTACATAATCATAAAGCGGTAGAGCGGATTGATTTATTCACATCCTCAGAAGAAGGTGTAATTTTTTCTTCTAAGTTTGGTCATCTCGTTAATATTGCCGATATACCTTTACAAAAAATTGATTATGGGGCTTTAGAGAAATTTGATGTTGTTTTTACAAGTACGCCTTCAGGGGTGACAAGTGAACTATTACCTCCATTGGTAGGCAAAGGTCCTAAATTAATTGATTTATCTGGTGACTTCCGTTTACAAGATCCCGCGAGCTATGAAACATGGTACGGTAAAAAAGCGGCACCATTAGAATTTATTCAACAAAGTGTATATGGCTTAACTGAATGGAATGCAGAAAATGTTCAACATGCTCCTCTTATCGCAAATCCAGGGTGCTATCCAACAGCTGTTTTACTTTCGCTGTTACCATTGCTAAAAGAACGATTGATTGATGCGAGCTTTTTAGTGATTGATGCGAAAAGTGGGATTTCAGGAGCTGGAAATAAACCATCGCAAACTACGCATTTTAGTGAGGCAAACGAAAGCTTTTCGATCTATAAAACGAATACACATCAGCATATACCAGAAATCGAGCAGGCCATTTCAATGTTTGCGGGAATTGATACAACCATTTCTTTTAATACTCATTTAGTACCAATGACTAGAGGGATTTTATCTACCTCATATGCGCCTGTTATGTCTGGTGTTACAGAGCAGCAGCTAGTAGCTTGTTTACAGAATGCCTATGAAAAGCATCCGTTTGTACGGATTGTTACAGATGTAAATAGTCTAGGAACAAACCGCGTTAAAGGTTCTAACTATTGCGATATTTTAGTGAAAGTTGATAGCCGTACGAATCGTGCCACAATTGTTGGCGTCATCGATAATTTAGTTAAAGGGGCTGCAGGGCAAGCCATTCAAAATATGAACGTTCAATTTGATTTACCACAAACGACAGGATTAGATGTCGTTCCGTTCTTTATTTAAGCAGAGAGTCAGCTAATCTTATATGCCAAGGAAAATTGATTAACTAAGGAGGAAAGATTTTATGACATTATTAGCATCCGCAAGTATTATGAAGAAATTATCAAGTAAAAATATTGTTTCACCAAAGGGCTTTAAAGCTGCAGGCTTACATTGTGGTTTAAAGCATAAGAAAAAAGATTTAGCTGTGTTAGTCAGTGAAGTACCCGCAAGTGTAGCAGGTGTCTTTACAACGAACGCTGTGCAGGCAGCACCATTAAAAGTAACGAAAGAAGTTGTGTACACTACGAAGAAAATGCAGGCGATGATTGTCAACTCCGGAAATGCTAATGCATGTACAGGGAAGCAAGGGGCGAAGGATGCACAAACAATGCAGGTCCTCATGGCAGAAAAGCTTGGTATTGAGGCAAATTTAGTAGGTGTTTGCTCAACGGGTGTTATCGGTGAAATTATGAATATGGAGCCGGTAGAAAATGGGATTAATCAGTTAGAGCCAAAGGATAATTTAGAAAGTGCTATTGATTTTGCTCAAGCTATTATGACAACAGATACGGTTATGAAAAACACAAGTTACAGTACTCTTGTGGATGGCAAAGAGGTTATTATCGCTGGTGTTGCAAAAGGTTCAGGTATGATTGAACCAAATATGGCAACGATGCTAGGTTTTATTACGACGGATGCAAATGTTGAATCAGATGTCCTACAAGCTACATTATCTGATATAACAAATATGACTTTTAATGCAATTACAGTGGATGGAGATACATCTACGAATGACACAGTAGTTGTCATGGCAAACGGCTTAGCTGGAAATGTAGCTTTAACTCCTGACCATCCAGATTGGCAAAACTTCTACTATACTTTAAAAACTGTAGCTGAAGACTTAGCAAAAATGATTGCCAAAGATGGTGAGGGTGCAACGAAGCTGATTGAGGTTGAAGTTGAAGGGGCATTTTCGGATGAAGAAGGACGCAAAATTGCTAAAACAGTAGTTGGTTCACCGCTTGTGAAAACGGCAGTATTTGGCTGTGATGCAAACTGGGGACGTATTATTGCCGCTGTAGGCTATAGTGGCGCAACAGTTGATCCAGAAAAAATTACGATCCAAATTGGCGGTGTAACTATGGTTGAAAACGGTGAGCCAGTTCCATTTTCGGAGGATGGGCTAATTCGAATTTTAAAAATGCATGAAGTGAAAATCTATGTGTCACTTGGTATTGGGGAAGGCAAGGGGCATGCTTGGGGATGTGATCTAACTTATGACTACGTTCAAATCAATGCCTCATACCGCTCGTAAACGAATGGTCATTAAGCTTGGTGGAAGTACGCTAGAGGGCTTAAATGAGTCGTTTTTTGAGAATTTTAAAAAACTCCAAGAAAGCGGTATAGAGCTTATTATTACCCATGGTGGTGGCCCAGCTATTAACCGTGAACTTGCGGTGCGCGGGATAGAATCACATGCTTTAAACGGTATTCGTGTCACAAGCGAAGCAGCAATTGATATTGTACAATCAACGCTAATAGGAAAGGTCAATCCTGCGCTTGTTCATGAATTAACAACAGCTGGCATTGCTGCAATTGGATTAAACGGCTTCGATGGTCAGTTAATTATAGCGGATTATCTAGATAAAGATGTATACGGTTTTGTTGGTGAAGTGAAAACCGTCAATACATCTTTGCTAGAAGCAATAATTAGTGCGGGGGTTGTACCGGTTATTGCCTGTGTTGGATCAGATGAACATGGTCAGGCATTAAATATTAATGGAGATACAGTAGCGAGTGAAATAGCACTAGCTATAGATGCAGATAGCTTAATACTTGTAACGGATGTAAGTGGTATTCGAATTAACGAAGAGTATCAATTGAAAGCAACACCTTTCTTTATCAATCAATGGATTGAGGAGGGGCATATTTATGGTGGGATGATACCAAAAGTTCAAGGAGCTCTCGAATGCTTAAGTGCAGGTATTCCATCAGTACAAATCGTTGGGGAATCCTTAGTAGGCACGACGATTTTATCCGAGGGATGAAGAAACCAAAATGATTAAAGTTTCATTTCATTCTCCCTCAGTAAAAGTCATTCTGCTTTATAGATAAGAGTGACCGTTCTAATGGCATAGAAGTAGCAATATAGTTGTTTAGAAAAGAAGATTTAAGGTTTACTTTGAGGAGTTGATAAAATGAGTGCTTTATTTGGAAACTATGGTAAACGCCGCGCCCAAATTGTCAAAGGGCAAGGAACTGTTGTAGAAGATTCGACTGGGAAAAAATATTTAGATTTTACAAGTGGAATCGCTGTAGTGAGTCTTGGTCATGCACATCCGGCAGTCGTGAAGGCAATTCAAGACCAAAGTCAAAAGCTTTGGCATATTTCTAATTTATTTGATATTCCCGGTCAGGAGAAGGTTGCGCAAAAATTAATAGCAGATACACATTTTTCTCATGCATTTTTCTGTAATAGTGGGGCGGAAGCAAATGAAGCGGCCATCAAACTTGCACGTAAGCATACAGGGAAAAATCATATTATTACTTTTGAAAAATCCTTTCATGGGCGAACTTTCGGAGCGATGTCCGCAACAGGTCAGGGCAAGGTACATAATGGCTTCGGACCACTTGTTGAAAAATTTACGATTCTTCCTTTTAATGATGTGGCATCACTTGAAGTAACGATTGATGATTCTGTCGCAGCAATTATGCTGGAAATGATTCAAGGTGAGGGCGGTGTTAACAGTGTATCACCAGAATTCGCAGCAGCAATCGCTAAAGCCTGTGAAGACAAAGGAATATTACTAATTATCGATGAAGTTCAAACAGGTATTGGACGGACAGGAACAAGATTTGCTTATGAGCAAACGATTTTAAAGCCAAATATCGTGACATTGGCAAAAGGGCTAGGTGGTGGATTCCCAGTCGGTGGGATGCTTGGAACAGCCGAGTTATATGATACATTTAGTCCTGGCACACATGGTACAACATTCGGCGGGAACCCACTTGCGATGAGTGTTGCTGAAACCGTGCTTAATCATGTTTTTGAACCTGCTTTTTTACAAAATGTACAGGAGCTATCCTCGTATTTTGTTAAGCAGTTGAAAGAAAATCTACCTTCTACGTATACGGTACAGGGTCAGGGCTTACTTCTTGGCATTGGCTGTGGTGATACTGAGGTAGCTTCGTATATAGCTGCGGCAGAGGAAAACGGCTTATTGTTAGTAGGAGCAGGACCAAACGTTATTCGTCTACTACCGCCATTAACAGTTTCAAAAGAGGAAATAGATGAGGCAATTACGATTTTAAAAACGATACTGTTATAGTGTCAGGTCAAATTAAATACGATAAAAAATGAATCTGCTAGACTTTCTTTTGCGAGAAGTCTAGCAGATTTTTAATAGCCAATCAAAAAAGACTTATCACCATAACGTGTGGTTGATTTCCGTTCCGGCTGGGCGCTTTGTTGCTGACGCTTCGCTTTCGCACAGATAAAACATTTGTAGCTGTCGCTTTGCTTTCGCGCAGAGCAGAGCTTCCTGGGGGCGTCCGATGAGCCGCTTGGGCCAACACGATGTTGGTCACGAAGGCGTTATCACAGGATGTGATGTTTTTAGCCTTCGTTCCTCTATTACTGATCCCCAAGTAGTCGCCCAGCCTCCACTCCAATCAACTTACATGGTTTACGTTTTAACAAATGCCATCCGCAAACCATTGGGTAGTTTAGTAAAATTTTATCCCGCATTAACGGGCAGTAATTTATCTGTATCAAAAGAGAAGCGTCAGGTCCCCCCCGCTTTAAATTCAATGAGAACAAAGAAATTAGTGGAGGCTAACTGCCCGTAAATATCCGATTGGTGAAGACTAATAATCAGTGGGGTAAAGAACACCCCACCGATTAAAGTTTCACTTTATTGCAGCTCTTTTACTAATGTTTTCACAAGAGTAGGGAGCCAATCGTGGAGTTGACTAAATGTAAAGCCTGCAGCTTCTGCTTTTGTAGTTGTCATATACCAATCTGCTGGAACCCCGTATGGTGACTGCGACATTTCATCGCCACCTACCAGAGAAATTTTTGCATGCTTTCCGGTTGTTTCTTCAATAAGCTCCAGTAAATCCTTTAACGAAATTGCGCCTGTAGCTGTTGCATTATAAGGTCCTTCCATTGGTGTAATGCCAGCAAAATATAAAAATGCAGCTGCTTCGTCATCCGTAATAAAGCTCATCTTTGCTTCAATATTTGGTAAAGAAATAGGCTGTTCCTGTAAAATTCGTTCAATATGAAAATGTAAACGGCGTGTATAGTCGTTCTCACCCATAACAATCGGGAAACGTACAGCGACGACAGGGAATGTGGCCTCTTTGAAAAGTACCGCCTCTGCTTGTCGCTTACCCTCACCATATGAAAAATCTTCACGGTTCCCCATCCGAACTTCATAATCAAATGGATTAAAATCTCCTTCAGTTTTGACAACGCCGTCTATTTCGTATGTGGATAAAGTAGATGTAAAAACGAGCTTTTTCGTTTTACCTTCTAAAATGTTACATATATTATGAGCTTCGTTAGGAGAATAGCAAATATTATCATAGACAATATCCCATGTTGTACCTGATAGTACCTGTGACAACGAATCGGCATCATCTCGATTAGCAATTAGCTGCTTTACCTTTGTACCAAAAGGATTTTCGCTTTGTCCACGTGTTAAAATAGTTACACTATGACCATTTTGAAGACAAAGTTCAACAAGCTTTTTACCAAAAAAACGAGTGCCTCCTAAAACTAAAATGTTCAATTATTTCCACCCCTTCAAATTAGTAGTCTTCTTTATAATGACAAAAAAACAGGCATACTACAATTCAAAAATAATTGTAGTATGCCTGTCTATTATTGTGAAGGTGGATCAGTCGGTGGAGTTGTATTTCCGTTGTCTCCTCCATTAGAGCCATTCCCGGTGTTTCCGGAACCGTTGCCGTTATTCGAGCCATTTCCGTTATTACCGGAACCACTGCCGTTATTTGAGCCGTTTCCGTTATTACCGGAACCACTTCCGTTATTCGAACCGTTTCCGGTATTACCAGAACCATTGCC
Organism: Lysinibacillus xylanilyticus; assembly: GCF_001183605.1. Taxonomy (GTDB): domain Bacteria; phylum Bacillota; class Bacilli; order Bacillales_A; family Planococcaceae; genus Lysinibacillus; species Lysinibacillus xylanilyticus. The sequence continues at coordinate 101,434 of NZ_LFXJ01000008.1, forward strand.
GTTATTTGAGCCATTACCGGAACCATTGCCGTTATTCGAGCCGTTCCCGTTACTACCACTAGAGCCATTGCCGTTTTCCGAACCATTTCCATTATGGTTCGAGTCATTGCCATTAGTAGGTGGAGTAGTTGGTGGAACTTTTTCTTGATCGTCTTTTTCGGGTTGTTCTACACTCGCACTACCGCCAGAAGAAACGACATTGGATTGCGACGAAGTTAGACCTGTAATATCTACAGCGACAACAACATAGGCTTGACCACTTGCTACCGTCATACTTTGTGATGATTCAAGCACAGATCCGACAAGAGTTTTACCACCGTTTGTTACATTATATATTCGATAACCGACTACGTCATTTGAAGATCCTGTCCAAGATAATGTATTACCATTAATTGAAGCAGTTACTGCTGCTGGCGCATTGCTATCGGCTGGGAAATCAACAGCTGCTACCGATGAATTCGATAATGACGAATTTTTTGGTAATAGGCTGGCTGGGTTACCACCAAGTCTGCCTAACATTCGATTAATAAATGCTTGATTAATACCTGCACCACCTGGTTTTACAAATTCTGGAGGTGTGTTAGAGAGTGCATTATACGTTTTACCTTTAATCGTAACAACGCTTGAAGAAGCTAAGCTATCATCAGGCTGAGAAGGTAAAAATACTTTCGCGTTAAACAAATCAGAGCGTACGAGACCTGCATTAGTACATGCTGCTGAAGGCGCTAAACCAGAAATACCACAGAATGATGCAGTGACAACGTTTTTCGGTTGCGTAAATCTAGTTTTAGGGGCGATTAATTGTGGATCGACATCATACACAGAATTCATTAATGTTCCCCAAAGCTTGTTAATTCGCACACTAGGCTGCTGATACGTATTATTAAATGTATACAGAGATTGGTTGTTATCATAACCCATCCATACACCAAGAGAAACATTCGGGTTATAGCCAACAAGCCATACGTCTTTATAATTTTGTGAAGTACCTGTTTTAGCTGCAAAGTCAGCTGAGAATTTCAGTGAATTTTTTGCAACTGTACCTGTTCCTTTTGTTAACACATCTCGTAACATATCTGTAACGATATAAGAGGTTTCAGGACTAAACACTTGTTCAGGTTTAACTTCGTGTTTATATATGATATTTCCATTTTGGTCTTCAATTCTATCAATCATATAAGAGTCAATGAATTGTCCCCCGTTTGCGAAGGTTGCATAGGCATTGGTGTTCTCTTCAACAGTAATACCATCTTTTACTCCACCAATCCCAGCTGCAATGTTTGTGAAGTCATCAGGCTGTAAAGTTGAGATTCCCATTTTTACTAAATAATCGGCAGGACGTCTGTTAAGGATATCATAATAAAGACGTAAAGCAGATAAGTTTTGTGAATCAGCTAATGCCTCACGTGCAGGTATAAGTCCTCGTTCATCATTAGTAATGTAGTTGCTTGGACTCCAACTACCGATAGAGAATTTTACGTCGACTAATGGGCTACCTGCACCGATTACACCGTATTCTATTGCAGGTGCATATACGAGTAAAGGCTTCATTGTTGAGCCATTTGAGCGTTTTGCCTGTGTAGCATAGTTATAACTTTTTAATTCAAAATCACGACCACCGACAAAGCTTAAAATACGTCCAGTATTATTTTCAATTAAAATACTACCAACCTGTACAGGCATTTCAACATCAATTTCTTCACCTGTTACAGGATCTTTGTCTTTAACGGTGTAAGTATGACCGTAATTTTGAAAGTTTTCCGCTGCTTTTTGCATCGAATCGTACATATCCTTATTAATAGTTGAATAGATACGGTAACCTTTTGAGCGGACATCACGATCTGCTAGGATCGTATATTTATCTTTTAATTTTTTCTCATTTTTTAAGCGTTCTGGATCAATACCATCTTCTTCTGCTAGTTTTTCTGCAATAATGTCTTTTGCTCTACTTTCAAGCTCATACGTGAGCCATGGGTAGCGATCTTCTGCGCGCATCTCTGGTGAACGGAAGTCAGCAGTGATATCGTAAGCGAGTGCTTCTTTATATTGAGCTTCGTTAATATAACCTGCGTCTTTCATACGATAAAGTACAGTTTTCATACGATCAATACCCGGTTGAAGAGCTTCTTTACTTTTGAGTACACCTGTATTTGTGAAAGGTGTGTAAGCAAAAGGTGATTGAGGAATCCCAGCTATATACGCTGCTTGAGGAAGCGATAAATCCTTTGCTTTTACATTGAAAATACCTTCTGCAGCTGTTTCAACTCCTGCAATGTTTCGACCGGAAGCGTTACGACCATAAGGAATTATGTTTAAATAGGCCTCTAAAATTTCTTCCTTCGACATAAAGTGCTCTAAACGCATAGCAAGTAAAAGTTCTTTTGCTTTTCGTTCATAAGATACTTCGTTTGTTAATACTTGGTTTTTTACAAGTTGCTGTGTTAGTGTAGAACCACCAGTTTGAGTGGAAGAGTTTGTTACGTCTTGAAGTAGCCCGCGGATGACGGCCTTCGGAACTATTCCGTTATGTTCACGGAAATACTCGTCCTCTGTCGCTAATACCGCATTAACAACATCAGGTGCAACATCGTTTAATGTTGTTACTCGGCGGTCTAAATCTGTACGTAATTTTCCGATATAAATATCGTTAGCAAAATAAATTTCACTTGTTGAATCGTAGTTGAAAATTTCTTTTCGTAATTCTTCCTTTGAGCGTAGTGGCTCTTCTTTAACAAGTGAAGCAAAATAGCCAGCGCCAACTGAACTGGCAAATACAGTGCCTACCAATGCAAAGACTAAAAATAGTAAAAATAAGTTCCAGGTAACACTTCCTGAAATGCGTAATTTCTTCATCCATTTTTGTTGAATTAACTCATCGATCTTTGCATTGATTTTCTCAATCCAATCTTTCAATGTATCGACCCCCTAAAATCTTGTCTATTATAGCACATATTGATTTAGGTCGAACATAGTTATTGACAATGAAAAAGAATCGTATAGAATAATGCTTATAGTTTTCTAGTGATGAAGAGCTTGCAGTAGTGTCTATATTCCCTGTTTAGAGAGCCAGCGGTTGGTGAAAGCTGGTCATAATGTAGAGACGAATTACGTGCTTGGAGCTTAGACGTGCGCGCCTGCGATAAAGGCGGTTGAATGAAGAGGAAGATGGATGACATCTTCAAGCCGGGTGGTACCGCGTTAGTTATTAACGTCCCTGCATGCAATGTTTTGCGTGTGGGGACTTTTTTGTTTCTAAAATAATTCTCCCTACACGAAATAATAAACACTTAGGAGGAATAAAAATGACGAACGAATTATTACAAGACTTAGAATGGCGCGGATTGTTATACCAACAAACTGATGCTGAGGGTATGACAAAATTATTAGATGAACAGTCTGTATCTTTATACTGTGGTGTTGATCCAACTGCGGATTCTATGCATATTGGGCATATTGTGCCTCTTTTAACGCTACGTCGATTCCAAAAAGCGGGCCACCGTCCAATTTTGTTAGTTGGGGGTGCGACTGGTATGATTGGAGATCCATCTGGTCGCTCTGAAGAACGCCAATTACAAACAGTTGAGCAAATTGATAAAAATGTTCAAGGTATCCGTAGTCAATTAGAGCGTATTTTTGACTTTGCAGAAGATGGTAATGGTGCACAATTAGTGAATAACCGTGACTGGATCGGCAATATAAATACGATTGAATTTTTACGTGATTACGGGAAATTAATTAACGTGAATTACATGTTAGCAAAGGATACGATTGCATCACGCCTTGATACAGGGATTTCATTTACTGAGTTTGCGTACACTTTAATTCAAGGTATTGATTACAATCATTTATACAACCATTACAACTGTCGTATTCAAGTAGGTGGCTCTGACCAGTGGGGGAATATTACAACAGGTTTAGAAGTGATTCGTAAAACACATGAGCAAGAAACGAAAGCTTTTGGTATAACAATTCCTTTAGTAACGAAAGCAGACGGTACGAAATTTGGTAAAACAGCTGGTGGTGCAGTATGGTTAGATAGTAAGAAAACATCTCCTTACGAGTTCTACCAATTCTGGATTAATGCTGCGGATGCTGACGTTGTAAAATACTTAAAAATCTTCACATTCCTTTCTCGTGAAGAAATTGAAGCTTTAGCAGTATCTGTAGAAGAGGAACCACATTTACGTAAGGCACAAAAAGCATTAGCTGAAGAAATGACTCGCTTAATTCATGGTCAAGAAGCATTAGACCAAGCAATCCGCATTACAGCTGCTTTATTCTCTGGAGACTTAAAAGCACTTTCTGCTGATGAAATGAAGGATGCGTTTAAAGATGTTCCTTCTATTGAATTGGCGAAAGAAGATAAAAACATCGTGGACTTATTAGTAGAAGCGGGTATTTCACCTTCAAAACGTCAAGCTCGTGAAGACGTAACAAATGGTGCGATTAGCGTGAACGGTGAAAAGGTCACTGAATTAGAATATGTAATTGACGGCAAAGATCGTTTAGAAGATGCATTCAGTATTGTTCGTCGCGGCAAGAAAAAATACCATATGGTGAAGTTTGTTTAATTTCTTTCAGCATTCATCTCCCACCTCAATAAGGGGGGGAGATGAATGCAGTTTTAAGTCACTTTTCAGCGGGTGTCCAAACATCTGCTAAAATAGAGGAACTCAGTCTAAGAACGCCACGTCCTGTGGCAACGACTGAGTGACCAACTTCGTGTTGGCCTAAAGCCTCCGGCGGATGTCACGGAATCGGAATGGAGTTCTTAAAGGATGTTAGCCTAAAACCATTGCTTCCTTGCGATAACGGCTAACTGACCTGCATCCAGCAGGCCTAAGCACAAATCCGATTCCGGACGCAATTATGCCGAGGAGGCATAATTGATTCCAGACTCACACGTCAAACATCCCCTCGGAATTTGAGGGGATGTTTCTTTTGGTTGAAAAATGGTCAAGGAAATCTTTATGCGTTCTCCTATGGGTGAACGTTTAGCTGCTACCTTAGCTTTGCATGCGCTGATGCTGCGTTTTATCACTATAAATAAGTAACATGCCAGAAAATATACGCTAAATAAATTGGTTGATTGGAGTGGAGGCTGGGCGACTCCTTGGGGATTAGCGATAGAGGAACGAAGGCTAAAACCATCACGTCCTGTGATAACGCCTTCGTGACCAACGTCGGTGCTGCTGCCGCTACGTTAACACTGCGCTTTCGCGCAAAAAACATCTGTTGGCCCGAGACCCTGGAGCGTAGCGAAGCGGCTCATCGGACGCCCCAGGAAGCGCTGCTCTGCGCGAAAGCGAAGCGACAGCAACAAAGCGCCCAGCCGGAACGGAAATCATCCCCTCGCTTTGATGAACAGCCACACTTTATTTAGTACGACAATGCCACTGACATATTGTTTCGTTTTAGCTATTTAAAAAACTAGGAAGCTTTTCGTTCTTATATTCTTCTGGGTGAAGCATGTTCGCAAGCTTTAATGCCCCCTCTATGAGGCGAGGTGATGGGCGACAATAAAGCCATTCCTCCATTACGTGAAGCTGTTTCATTTTAACGGCTTGTAGCTCCTGCGCATGTGCACGTTTTAATAAATTTGCTGGTTGAATACGCTCAAAGGCAACTCCTACCCAAGCCATCATAATATAGTCTGGGTCGCGCCTTACTACATCAGCCCAATCAGTTTGCACGCTTGCTAGTTCTACATCTTGAAACAGATTTTGCCCACCAGCAACGGCACTAATTTCAGTTAGCCAATTTATTTTACCTGGCGTAAAGATAGGGTTTGGCCACCACTCCCAATAGAGGGTAGGCTTTTTAGGAATCGACTGAGCAACTGTACGAAGACGATCAATACAATGTAAATATTCCTCAGAAATTTCTTTTGCACGCCCTTCAACTCCACAGGCTTTACCTAAAGTATGGATATCTTGTGCGATTTCCTCTAATGAATTAGCATTAAAAACAATATGGGGAATATTTCTAGCCTGTAAAGCTTCAATATTTTTTTCCATGCCAGGGACACTTAAGGATGCGAGTACAAGATCAGGCTGCAACGCCTCTAATGCATCCATATCAATCGATAAATCTGGGCCAAGTTGAGGTAAGTCTTTAACTGCTAATGGCCAATCCGAAAAATCATCGACACCAACAAGCTGATCAGTCAGGCCTAAATAAGCCACAAGCTCGGTATTACTAGGACAAATTGAGATTAAACGCATATTCATATCTCCAATTCTTTTTTAAGAAAAGTATAGCGGGTGTTGGCGTTACATACAATGAGCGAACGCATTTTCGACTCAACAAAAACGGCATGCCTGTAAAAGACATGCCGTTCAATTTGTTTTATTGTTTATTAAGAAAGTGCGACAGCTTCAAGTGACTCTTCTTTCTTCGCTACAGGGCCCATCGCGTTCGTAATAATTTGTTTAATCTCCTCTAAAGTTGCTTTACGTGGGTTTGTTGCAGCACATACATCTAACATTGCGTTTTTCGCTAAGATTTCAATATCCTCATCCTTCGCACCTAATTCGCGGAAGCCACTTGGAATGTTCAAATCTCTAGAAAGATTTTCAATTGCTACAATTGCTTTCTCAGCAGCATCACGTTTACTTAACGCTTCAACGTTTTCGCCTAACAATTCTGCGATTCTTGCAAAACGCTCAGTACGTGCTGTTAAGTTGAAGCGGCAAACATGTGGCAATAGAATAGCGTTACATACGCCATGTGGTAGATTATAGAAACCACCTAATTGATGAGCAATTGCATGCACATAGCCAAGTGATGCATTATTAAACGCCATGCCCGCTAAAAATTGTGCGTAAACCATTTGCTCACGTGCTTCTAAATCTGCACCGTTTGCATAGGCACGTGGTAAATATTCAGGAACTAGCTGAAGTACCTTTTCTGCACATGCATCAGTAATTGGTGTTGCGTTTGTCGACACAAATGATTCGATTGCATGTGTTAAAGCATCTAAACCAGTTGCCGCTGTTAGAGCAGGAGGTAAGCCGATCATTAGCTCAGGGTCATTAATCGATAGTAGTGGAGTAACATGTTTGTCCACGATGGCCATCTTCACTTTACGAGCTGTATCCGTAATAATTGTGAAGCGAGTCATTTCACTTGCTGTACCAGCAGTTGTGTTAATAGCGATTAATGGAACCAGTGGGTTTTGTGATTTGTCAACGCCCTCGTAATCATGAATGCGTCCACCATTCGAAGCAATAAGTCCGATACCTTTTGCTGCATCGTGTGCACTACCGCCTCCAAGAGAAACGATTGAATCACAGTTTTCAGCATGATACACTGCAATCCCGTCTTCAATGTTCTGATCTGTTGGATTTGGTTCTGCTTTCGGGAAAATCGCTACATCAATTCCAGCAGCTGTAATGATGTTAGCAATTTGTTCAGAGAGACCTAATTTGTGTAAGCCCTCATCTGTTACGATTAATGTCTTTTTCACTTCTAAATCATTTAAGCGTGTACCAACTTCTTGAATTGCTCCAGGTCCAAATAAGTTTGTTTTTGGCATTACAAATTGCTTTAGAACGTCTGACATATTTCCAACCCCTTTAACAAAATTGTTATTGCTTGAATGATGGCGAACCACCTTTCGAAATTCATGTTATTCTATTCCTTGTAAAAGTTCAACTCGTATTTTTATTAAAATTGTAAATTTTATTCATGTTATTATTTTACAAAAAAGTTAGCTGTTTTTTCAGGTTGTTGAAAGATTGAATTATCTAAGATTATTTAAATGAAAGCGTTTTTAAATTGTTTTCTTATGAAAGTAAAATATATTTTTGGAGAGTCGGTTCTATTTTAAAGATGGAATGAATAGTAAAAAACTGATATATTGTTTCTATTATAAAAGTAGTGATTAAGTTGTTTATAAATTGTGTGATTACTATTGTAAAGTACAAAAAAACGTCATAAATTATTAGAATATTTAATTATTTTATCTTTCTTTTTAAAATGTTTAAGGAAATCCATAATGCGAGAAGTAAATAAAGAATGACTGTATACCCAATTAATGTGCACAAATAGAAAGTTGCTTCTGAATCTGTATTGATAGGGGGATAACCACTGTGAGCATTAAAATGATAGATCTCCTGCTCATAACCGAACCAAATAGCTACTAACAAAAAGCTGGCCAGTAAAGCTTTTTTATGAAAAGTGATTTGCAGTAAGCTTTCTTTAAAAATGGATTAAAAATTGCTTCGCTGCCTTTTAAAAGGTACTAAGAAAAAGATCATCATGCCACTATAAATTAAGGTCAGAACAGTAAGTTCAGAAAACCCCATAATTTCCTCCTTGTAATTTTAAATATTTTCCATTTAGACTTCCGTAAAGACAAAAGGTTCCTTTTTTATTTTTTTAGCATTTTCAGGGCTCATCACTAAAAGTTGATTGGAGTGGAGACTGGGAGGGAAAAGTATTTATTGTTTCTCCAACGGCAGGTATTATTACAACAATTCTTTTAAGACCTATTGCAATCCACCTCCTTTGTTTTAAAAGAAAAATCTGAAAATGATTGAGAAAATGAAGAACGTCACAAAACCTAGAGAAAAAATAAGAATGTTTTTTGTCATGTTTTTCCTCCTTTCATTTTCGATAATAAGCAAATATGCAATAACGGTGAACCTTATTTTCTGATTATTCTAATACGAAAAACTTTTAAAAAAACTCCCTAACCGTGTAATTGCTACTCGGCTCTTTTTCTACGAAATAGTAATTTACTACTTGAAAGTAGTATCCTAATTTAAAATATTAATAAAATTTAAGCATGGTATTTCCTCCTTCTTTACTTTTTACCGGGTATATTAATAAAATACCATTAACTATAAATGTTATAAAATCAAGTTTTGTCATCATTTGAACAAAAATTGATAAAATTCAGATAAATAAATGTCCGTACGATTTTATACTCAACTTGAACTTGATTTTTTTCACCATTTTTGCCTGTTTGTAATTTAATCGCAATAAGCGCAACTCAGTTTTGATAATTCTCCAATGAGGTTTTATCAAAATATGCTTAAAAGGGGACAAAAGTTGATTTGTATTATTTTCCTAATTTATTCAATCTTATAGGTAGAAGGGGGGAGGGAAGAATATCTTTTTTGAAGCGTGGAAGATATTTGAATAATTCTGAGTTAGTGTACACCTGTTCGTATGTTATTTTTTAATTGATTAAGGTGAAAAAATGCTCCCTCAGGCGCCCCGAAAATCAATAGAAACGTAAATTTCCGATTATCTTATTAAAAACAAAAACCTCGCAAACGCTTGTATACACAAGGTTGCGAGGTTTAAGAACCGTAAGTAATCTAACGTTAAAAAATTAACGAGAGTAGTACTCTACGATGAATGCTTCGTTGATTTCAGCTGATAATTCAGAACGCTCTGGTAGGCGAGTGAATGTACCTTCTTTTTTGTCAGCATCAAATGTTAAGTAGTCAGGTACGAAGTTGTTTACTTCGATTGCTTCTGTTACTACAGCAAGGTTTTGAGATTTTTCACGAAGAGAAATCGTTTGACCTGGTTTTACGCTGAATGAAGGGATATCAACGCGTTTGCCATCTACTAAGATGTGGCCGTGGTTTACTAATTGACGAGATCCACGACGAGTACGAGCTAAACCTAAACGGTAAACTAGGTTGTCAAGGCGAGTTTCAAGAAGAACCATGAAGTTTTCACCGTGTACACCTTTCATTTTACCAGCGCGGTCGAATAGAGTACGGAATTGACGTTCGTTCATGCCGTACATGTGACGAAGTTTTTGTTTTTCTTGAAGTTGTAAACCGTATTCTGATAATTTTTTACGTTGGTTTGGACCGTGTTGACCTGGTGCGTAAGGGCGTTTTTCGATTTCTTTACCTGTACCGCTTAGTGAAATACCAAGACGACGTGATAATTTCCAAGATGGACCTGTATAACGAGACATATTGTTGTCTCCTCCTTTAAATTTGGTTTTTTTGTTGTAAAACAAAAACCAGTAGTACCCATTCTTATACGCATTTTATTTTCATGTATTTTCGCCTATGCAGCCGTTAGGTTACGCAATACACCATCTATTAGAAACTGTTTAGTTATACTAAACAAAAAAGAGGAATAAAATACAGTAATAAGCTCATACCACTGCTGCGTTTATTTTACACAAATTTCATTGTAACTGCTTATTACATAGACGTCAATTATTAGACTAACTATTTTTGAAAAAGGTATAATAGTAAAAATTTCCTCACTGTACATATTGAAATATTCAGTAATAGTTAATGATACAGTGTGAAATGTAAAACGTAAAAGTAGAATAGAATAACATAGTCAAAATGACACAAATTATGTATACTATACTGTAAGTTAATAGTAATTGATTTGGACGTTATATAGAAAAGGTGATTTCATGACAGACCATTTACAAACGCTAAAATATATAAAATCAGATGTTTTGAGCATTTGGGTAAGTTCTAAGGAACAAGCCGGTTTTAATGGGTATTTTTACTCATTGAAACAGTGTCTAAAGAAGCACTTTGGAATTGTAAATGTGACATTTCTCGGTTTCGAAGGTAATTCTTTAATACCTGTTGAAGAGATGGCTACTTTAACAATTGAAACAAAACTAAATGCTGTGTCATGGTTAATGATTGAAGCTAGCTTCTATCAACAGAAGTTGGTAAAAGTCCCTTATATATTAAAAGAAAAAGAAGCATATACGATGATGACAGATATGGTGCTTTTCCAAGCAGAAGGGAAAAATCCAATTGGTGTGCTACTTGTCGAGGCAACCGATGTTTGGACAGACTTTATGACTTCGGATTACGGGGAAAGGTTTGTCGAAACGCTTACGAACGTTCTTCAGATAATTAGTGAAAATTTTGAAGTAAAAGTGAATGAAGATCAATATAGAAAATTGTACAATATGACAGATTTATTTCATTCCACTATGGATATTGATTTAATTTTAGAAAATGTCTTGAAAAATATTAAGGATAATTTCCCAGAGTTTAACGTGGAGCTTATCCTATCGAATGATCAAGACCGTCATACGACTATCGATATTAAGCTTTTTGATTACTTATCTGAAAGACCTGCGACTATTGAGGCTTTTGTCTCAGGAGAGCTGACGACGGAGCTTGCAAGCGATATGAATTGTCGATTATTAAACGCCCCTATTAAAGGTAGACAAGCTATTTATGGTATTTTACAAGTAAGTGCTCCTACAACATATCTTTTTTCAACGACTGAAAAAGATTTTGTACGAATGCTAGCACAAACATCAGGAAATGCGCTAGAAAATGCAAAATTATATCATCAATCACATCGCCTAGTAAGTGATTTACAACTCATCAATGAAACATCTCATCGTTTAAATATGAGGATTGACATTAATGAAATGTTACTTTTCCTTCAAAAACAGTTAATGAAATCCTTTCAACCAATGGAAGTTTGTTTCGCTTTTAAACATAATGACACTTTTAAAGTGACGGATGCTAGTACAGCATTATTCAATGCAGAAAAGTGTCAAACATATATAAAACATGTTGAACAACATTTTGAACATACTGACGATCCACTATTTATTGCCGATTTCAGTAGATTAACCCCTAATCAAATTGAATATCGTTCAATTATGGCAATCCCGATTTTAATGGAAGAAAAAATTAATGGCTTTAGTATTGTGTTACACAAGGAGCCCTACTTCTTTTCATTTGATAGCTTTAAATTAATGCAATCATTAATCCATCACTCTTCTTTAGCAATTGCAAACTCAATATTACGTAATCAACTTCAGGAAATGGTGGATTTGGACCATTTAACGAAATTGTATGCAAGAAGTTATTTAGACCAGTATGTAGAAAAGTCGCTTAAAAATGATCAATCAGGGATGTTCTTACTCATTGATATTGATAATTTCAAATACATTAATGATACGTATGGTCACCAAGTTGGTGATAAGATTCTTATGCAAATTGCAGTAAAGTTAAAAGAAACTATTGGAGGTCGTGGCATTTGTGCACGCTGGGGTGGAGAAGAAATGTCTGTGTATATCCCAAATATTGATGAGAAAGAAGCAATCGAATTAGCAGCAACAATTGTTGCAATAATTCCAAATGCAACAGATCCTCAGGTGACTATTTCAGCAGGTCTCATAACATGGGACGAACAGTACCGTCCAGCATTTCAATCTGTTTTCCTACATGCAGATACAGCACTTTATGAAGCGAAAAACAGTGGTAAAAATCGATTTTGTATTCATAATCGATCCGATCAAAAAAATTATAATGTAATAAAAGAAAATAGTTGTTTTTGAACATAAAACGTCAGCCTTATGCGCTGAAATGCCCTGAAATGAAAATAAATCATTTCAGGGCATTTTTTTATAAATGGAGAAGTAAGGTTTTTACGAATAGCTCTAACCCCTCTTGATCTTCCTTAGAAAAGCGATTTACGATTGGGCTGTCAATATCAAGAACACCGATGACCTGTCCTTCTTTTATTAAGGGAATAACAATTTCGGATTGGGACGCAGCATCACAGGCAATATGCCCTGGGAAGTCATGTACGTCTTTTACCACTATTGTTTCTTCTTTTTTTACAGCTGTTCCACAAACACCTCGTCCAATTGGTATTCTGACGCAGGCAGGTAAGCCTTGGAATGGCCCTAATACAAGTTCCTCCCCCTGTAATACATAAAAACCAACCCAGTTAATGTTAGGTAGAAAAAGATTTAGTAAAGCTGAGGCGTTGCTTAAATTAGCAATGCGATCGCTTTCACCAGTAAGTAGGGCATCTAACTGTTTTGCTAATGTATTATATTGCTCGGCAATTGGCCCTTCATAATTAATTTGTGTAAACATAATGGCACCTCGTTTGAAAGTTATTTATTTTGGGTATATAACATTATAGTGTTGATGTAAATCAGCAGCACTATGAGCATCTGAACCAAAAACAATTGGTAACCCAATAGATTTACTATAATCGATAAAGGAAAAAGGTGGATAAGGTTCCTGACAATGTGTTTTACTTAAACCAGCGCTATTTAAATCTAGCTCATAACCTTCTTCCTTCATTAAATCTAAAACTTCTCGAATCCGCGCAGAATCATCAATTTTCACCGTATGTGCTAATTGAAATTTGTGAATAAGTGAAGGATGTCCAATGCGCTTAGGTTTGTATTGCCCTAAATCTGCTTTAATGGATTGTAGGACGGTATCATAATATAGATTATACACTTGTTCTATAGAGCCCACTTTTTTTGAAAAAGCCATAAAACTTTCTGGAGAAAAGTCGATGCATTCAAAGATATTTTGCCATTGTAAAAAATGGACTGATAAAATAGAGTCATTTAAAAAGTGTCCATATGTATCAAGAAATTTACGGGTGTCTTGTTCAAAGCCTTGAATATAATCAACCTCAAGTCCGATATGAATGCGAATGTCTTTTGCGTACTCCTTTTGAAGGCACTGTAAATCTTCGAAATAGGGCATTAAAAATTCTGGATTCATACCACTATCTTGCTGTGGTGTAGGGTCAGTGAAATTCAATGGTAATGGTGCATGTTCTGTAAAGGTAATATCTGTAAAGTTATGAGAGATTGCTTTTTCAATGTATTGCTTAAATGAATCAGAAGTACCGTGTGGACAATATGGACTATGAACATGGCCGTCAAATTTCATAAAATTACCACTCCTTTAGCTTTTAGATAAACTACTTTAATTTGCGCAAATTGTTCAAAACTTAAGTAAGTGTTATTCTTGAAAGGCGTAAATACATAAAAAACACTCAAATTTTAGTACAAAAGGCGATAACATAGTATATAATAAAAACAACTAGCCAATTCGTTTATTGTAGAATAAGGAGGCTTACGATGGAGTATATCATCATTCCGGTTATCCTACTATTAATTTTAGCGATAGTAGGATTTATGATGCGACGAAAACATACAACAATCATTGCTAAACTTGAAAATGAAAAATCACAAATACAAAACAATCCCATAAATGAGGAAATTTCAAAAGTTAAATCTTTAAACATGAATGGTGAAACGGAAGAGATGTTTGAACGATGGCGTAATAGTTGGGATGAAGTCATCGATGTACATATGACAAAAATTGATTCACTTTTATTTGATGCAGAGGATCAAATCAATAGACTTCGTTTTAAGAAAGCAACGTTAATTGAACGTGAGATAGAAGATTACATTCAAAAGTGTGAACAAAATAAAGATAAAATCTTAGAAGAACTAAATGAATTAATTGGCAGCGAAGAAAAAAATCGTATTGAAATTGAACAATTAAAAGAATACTATCGCTCTGCACGTAAAACATTGTTAGCTCACCAACATTCATTTGGTGTAGCATTACCGGCTCTGGAGAAAAAGCTGGAGACTTTTGTCCAAAAGTTTGAGGAATTCGATGTGCTTACTAGTGAAGGGAATTATTTGCAGGCGCGAGAAATTGTTATTGGCCTGAACCAAGAATCACAGAAGACATTTGAATATATTAATGATGTCCCATCAATTTTGACTGAATTGCAAGTAAAGCTACCAGGAGCGGTACAGGAATTACGTAGTGGCCAGCGTGAAATGGAAGAGCAATCTTATTATTTACAGCATTTAGAACTAACTAAGGCGCTCGATAAATTTGATGAAGAATTTGCAACATTAAAAAATGAATTAGCAGAACTAAATTTAACCGTTGTTAAACCACGTGTAGCTGAAATAAATGAAGAGATTGATCACCTTTACGATCTACTAGAAAAAGAAGTTATTGCTAAAAATTATGTTGACCAAAATTGTGATCGTTTGTTAAGCTCAATCACTAATGTTATTAGTTCAACAAAGTTAGTAAGTGACGAAGCAACCTTTGTGCAGCGAAGCTATCGTTTAAATGAAAAAGATGCAGAAATTCCAAAAGCCGCATTAAAGCAATTAGAGGCTTTACAACGTCGCTATGACTTATTAGCGATGCGTGTTAGAGAGGAAAAATCTGCATATTCAAGTTTGCAGGAAGAATTGATTGAAATTAACGAGGAGCTTGAACATATTCATGAGGAGCAAGGTCATTTATCAAATACGATGAAGAAGCTCCGAATTGATGAAAACAAGGCTCGCACGCAAGTAGAAAACCTAAAGAAAACATTACAAGAAACAGATCGTCTATTGAATAAGGCTAATATTCCAGGTATTCCTGAAGAGATGGATGCCCGTCTAGATGAGGCAGCAGAGCATATTTATATAGTTATGCAAAGCCTTCAAGAGGTACCACTCAATATGGGAACGGTTCATAATAATTTAAATGCTGCAACACTTTGTGTAGAGGATGTAAAAGCGAAGGCGCATGAATTGATTGAAAATGTGATGCTGATTGAACGTATTATTCAGTATGGTAATCGTCACCGTGCAACAAATCCAAAATTGCATACTCGTTTAAGAGAAGCAGAAAAATCCTTTAATCAATTCCGCTATTCCAAGGCATTAGAAGAGGCTGGAACGGCAGTTGAAGAAATGGAGCCAGGTGCTTTAAAGCGAATTCAAGAACTTGTAGCAGAAGAAACAGTAGTAAGTAAATAAAGAATTACATCAGCTGTCTAAAAGGTATAGTTATTACTTTTTAGACAGTTTTTTTATTAAAAAGCCATTTTATTGGGGTGTTTATACGACTTTTCGTGCTTTTGCGTGTGCTCTTGGACATAAAATAACGGGAAGCTTGCTTCACATTGTACCTTATCTCAATTTTTGATTAAAAATGATGGAAAATAGAGGTGTTCATAATGCAATTTTATTTTCGAGAAATGAATGAAATTTATGCGACTGACATTTTGAATTGGAAATATGAGGAACCGTATGATTTTTATAATAATGATCTATGCGATGAATCTCTAAAAGAATTTCTAAAAAATCCATATTATTCAATTTTCAATGATAAAGAAGAGCTAGTCGGTTTTTACTGTACAGGAACAGCTGCACAAGTACCTAAAGGACGTGATTATGGTGCGTATTTAGATGAGTGCATTGATGTTGGGATTGGGATGAAGCCTGAGCTAACAGGAAAAGGTTATGGTTCAGAATTTTTTTCATTTATTTTAAATCAGCTACAGCAAGAAAATCATAGTCCTCTTCGTTTAACAGTAGCTACATTTAATACAAGAGCAATTCACCTTTACGAAAAATTAGGCTTTAAAAAAGTCATGGAATTTACAGCATCAACTGAATTTATAACAATGAAGAAAGGTTAATGAATCGGCTAGTCAATTAAGAAAAATTGTGGGATGAGCCTAACAATGCAAAAATCTTATTTTTTATGCTGCTTAATTTTTAGCTAGAAACGTTCATAGCAAGTCTTTAGATGCCACTCTATAAAGGGTGGTTTTTCACATTAAAGCAAACAAATAAGTGATTAAATTAGGATAATTGTTAAAGTTAGTAGTCAATTGCCTAAGATTGCGTTATGATAAATACCGTTAAATCAACGTTTTGAAAGTGTGTGAATATTAATGGAAGTTAATACAATCTATTTAGACAACAGTGCAACAACAAAACCTTTAAAAGAGGTTATGCAAGCATTTATGGCAGTGAATGAGCAGTATTATGCCAATCCTGCTTCCATTCATGCAATGGGTGTTGAATCAAACGAATTGTTAATGCGTGCACGTGAGCAAGTAGCAGATATTTTGCAGACAGAAGCAAAAAATGTGCTATTTACTTCAGGTGGTACTGAATCCAATAACACGGCTATATTTGGTTTAGCACGTAGCAATACACATAAAGGAAATCATATTTTAACAACTGAAATTGAGCATCCATCTGTTCTAGAATCTGTTAAGCAACTTGAGCAAGAGGGTTTTGATGTAGAATACTTGCAAGCAGATGGAAATGGAGTTATTTCTTTAGAGGAGCTTCGCACAAAAGTGCGCAAGGATACCATTTTAGTAAGTATAATGCATGTAAATAATGAAATGGGTGCTATCCAACCAATTTTTGAAGCTGCAAAAATTATTCATGAATCAAGCCGTGCAGCTTTTCACGTTGATGCTGTGCAAAGCTTTGGAAAGTTACCGATATCATTTAAAGATGACGAGGGACCAGACTGTATTTCAATTTCTGGCCATAAAATCCATGGTTTTAAAGGTTCAGGAGTACTAGCATTCCGTAAAAAAATGAAATGGCAACCGTATGCACTTGGCGGAGGGCAAGAGTTTGGTTTACGTAGTGGAACAGTAGCTGTACCGCAAGCAGTAGCCTTTTCCAAAGCAGCTCGAATAGCAGTTGAGGTGATGAATGATCGTGCAAAAAAATATCGTCAATGGAATGAAGAAATATGCATGCAATTACGTGGATATGGAGATGTAGTGCATATTTTATCAACCCCCCAAGGTGCGGCACATATTTTATCTTTTAGTATTCGCGACTTAAAAGGTGAAGTTATTATTAATGCATTGCAAAAACGCAATGTAATTGTATCGACATCGAGTGCTTGCTCATCGAAACAGACAAAAACAAGTCATGTTGTTGAAGCTCTAAATATTGATGAGCACTTTAAAAAGGGTGTTATTCGTATAAGTTTTGGTGCGCATGTAACAAATGAAGATATAGTAAAGTTTAAACAAGTATTAGATGAAGTATTGATGGAACTTAAAGGAGAATTTTAAAAATGATTTGGAAAGAAATTTTAATTCGATATGGAGAGCTTTCTACAAAAGGTCGCAACAAGATGGATTTTATTCGTCGTTTGCGCGAGAACATTCGTCATGCTTTTACGGATTTAGGACATTTACACATTCGCACAGAGCGCGATCGTATGTTTATCGCTATTCAAGATGAAACACAAATGGACGCTTTATTAAAAGGATTACCTAAGATTTTTGGTATCCAATCATTTAGTCCAGTGGCAGCATGTGAAAAAGACCTTGAGGCCATGAAAAAACTTGCCATAACAATTATGGATACATTTAAAAATGAGCAGCTTACTTTTAAAGTAGAAGTAAAGCGCACTGATAAAACATTTCCGTTAGAATCACATGCCATTCAACGCGAAATTGGTGGTTATGTATTACCGCAATATCAAAATTTATCAGTAAAGGTGAAAAAGCCTGATATCGAACTTCGTGTAGAGGTGCGTCATGACTCAACGTATATGATGGCACAAGTTATTCCGGGTGCAGGTGGAATGCCTGTAGGTTCGAATGGTAAATCTTTATTAATGCTTTCTGGTGGAATAGATAGTCCTGTCGCTGGTTATTTAATGATGAAACGAGGAGTACGCTTAGAGGCGATTCACTTCTTTAGTCCACCTTATACAAGCCAAAATTCATTGGAAAAAGTAAAGGTGCTTGCTAATGAATTAACGAAATTTGGCGCTAGTATACGTTTACATGTAATTCCTTTCACTGAAATCCAAGTTCTTATTAAAGAAAAAGTACCTTCTAATGTATCGATGACAACAACTCGTCGTATGATGCTAAAAGTTGCTGACAAAGTACGTGAAGAAATCGGTGCACTAGCAATTGTTACAGGTGAAAGTCTTGGACAAGTAGCGAGTCAAACTCTTGAAAGTCTAACAGCTATTAATGCCGTTACTAACACACCAATTTTACGTCCATTAATCTCATCAGATAAATTAGAAATTATTGATATTGCAGAGAAAATAGGCACATACGAAACGTCCATCCAGCCATTTGAAGACTGCTGTACAATCTTTACTCCAGCAAGTCCAAAAACAAAGCCAAAGCTTGAAAAGGTTGAGCATTACGAAAGCTTCTCGGATTTTGATGAACTAATCGAACGAGCAGTGAAAAACCGTGAAGTCTATATTTTCCCGAAAAAAGAGCAAGAAGCCGATAAATTTGCAGATCTTCTATAGAAGAAACTTGCGATTTCTAAGCTAATGAGCCGACTCAAAGTCTTGAGTCGGCTTTTTTTTGTTCATTCCCTTTTGAGGTACAATTTACCTATAAAATTTTCGTATTAAAAATCTAATATCGCACATTCTATATTCACAAGGAGGTGAGAGACATGACTTCAACAAATCGCAGTTCAAACAAACTTGCAGTACCTGGTGTAGAGTACGCTCTAGATCAAATGAAATACGAAATTGCACAAGAATTTGGTGTTCAATTAGGAGCTGACGCTTCAGCTCGTGCTAACGGTTCCGTTGGCGGTGAAATCACTAAACGTCTTGTACAAATGGCAGAATCACAATTAAAAGGTATGCCAAACAACCAATAATTGCTGATTAAGCAAAAATTAAAACCAGTGACCGTAAAAGGCACTGGTTTTAGTTTGTTTAAATTTATTATTTTTTATCCCGTATTAACGGGCAATAATTTATCAGTATCAAAAGAGAAGCGTTAGGTCCTCCGTTTCAATTCAATAAGAGCAAAAAGGCTAACTGCCCGTAATAACCCGATTGGTGAAGACTAATAATCAGAGATGTAAAGACCCAGCTGATTAAAGATTCACTTTATCCTACAAATGATTTAAATGTAGAGACTGTATTTGAAATATCCTCACTTTGGCAAATTGCAGAAATAACTGCTATTCCATCCGCACCTGTTTTAAATACCGTATGAGCATTCGAGCAATTAATACCTCCAATTGCAACGATAGGGAGCTCCGGATATTGTATCCGAACTTGCTGTAAAAAATCAGTTCCACTAGGAGGTTTGGCGTCGCTTTTAGAAGTGGTTGAAAAAATTGGACCAATTCCTACATAATCAGCACCATATTGTAGAGCCGTTTGTAATTCAGCTTGTGAATGAACAGAAACACCTAGAATCATGTTACCAATTTTTTTTCGTACCATCGACACAGGAAAATCCTCTTGTCCAATATGAACGCCATCCGCTTTAAGTTTTATTGCTAGCTCTACATCATCGTTGACGATAAACGGAACATGATACTGTTGACAGAGCTTTTGACATTTGCGAGCAAAATCTTCATAGGCTTGCCCAGTGAGTGTATTTAGTCCTTTTTCCCGATATTGAAACATAGTGATTCCAGATTGCAGAGCTTTCTCTAAAACGTTTAATGGCTCTTGATTTAAAACATTACCTGTACCCATTATAAAATATAGCTGTAGATCGTCACGTTTCATGAATGATCACCTCGCAAGAATCCTTAAAGTTTTGATAAGCAAAATGATTTGTAGGACCATGGCCATTACCAATAGATAAATCATGAGTTATTGCTAATTGAATAAATTTTTTAGCTTCCTTAATCGCTTCTTCTAAAGGTAGTCCACGACCAAGAAAAGCAGTTAATGCAGCGGAAAACGTACAGCCTGTACCGTGCGTATTTTTTGTTGCAATACGAGCGGACTTCATGGAAAATGAATGACCATCTTTGAAAAATACATAATCTGTAGCATAACATTTATCCTCTAAATGACCGCCTTTAATAATGACGCATTGACCGCCCATTTGTAATAAGACCTTAGCTACTTCTTCAATATCTGCTAAAGAATTGATCTTCCTTCCAGAAAGGGTTTCAGCTTCAGGAATGTTCGGTGTTAAGATTGTTGCTAAAGGTAGCAAATAATTGCGTAATGCCTCAATTGCTTCTTGCTGTAATAAGCTTTCGCCACCTTTTGCAACCATGACAGGATCTACAATAAGCGGAATATTTATTTCAGCTAAAATTTGTGCAATTGATTGGATTATTTCGGAAGAAAACAGCATTCCGGTTTTAACGGCACTTATTGAAAAATCCTCTACTAGTGCTTGGAGTTGTTTTTCAACAAAACTAACTTCAATTGGTAAGACATCCGATACACCAAGAGTATTCTGGGCGGTTAAAGCTGTAATAACAGACGTACCAAATACCTTTAATTCCTGAAATGTTTTTAAATCAGCCTGTATACCTGCACCGCCACCACTATCTGAACCAGCAATTGTCGTTACAATATGCATCATTCTTCACCTTCCTTGGAAAGGCGATGTAGTTCATTCAAAACTGCAATTTGAAAATCGCCAATATATTGTGTTGAAGAAGCGGCTTGCTCTGCTACTTTTTTATAAAGCGATAATGTATCTATTAATTGGTCAAATGGTTTATTTCCTGCAGCGTATGAAGCACAGCAAATCGCACTCAATAAGCAACCTGTTCCAGTAACTTCTGTCATTTGAGAAGTTCCACCTGTAACCCATTGCTGATGTTTGCCATCAGTAATAAAATCCTCTTCGCCGGTCACAATAACAATACAATTGTAGAGTTGAGCTACTTTTTGTGCCTCAACTTCTAAAGATATTGAACCACTACCGCTATCTACGCCTTTTTGTTGCCATTCTACATTGGCTATAGCTGCAAGTTCTCCAATATTACAACGAATAGCCGCAAATTTTATGTCCTCCAGTAATTGCTGTACCGTTTGTTTGCGGTAAGTTGTTGCACCAGCAGCGACAGGATCTAAAAAAACGGGAATGCCAAGAGCATTTGCTTTTTTTCCTGCGAGTAACATTGATTCTTTCATTCGTTCGTTAAGGGTACCGATATTTATCAGTAAGCCTGAGGCAATTGCGACCATTTCTTCAACCTCATGACTGTCATCAGCCATGACTGGAGAAGCACCTATTGCTAATAAGCCATTTGCTTGAAAATTAGCCACAACATAATTAGTAATGCAATGAATAAGTGGATTTTGTTTACGGATTGTTTGAAATACCATTTTAAGTCCTCCTTGTTGGATGGACGTAAGCGTGCAAAAAAGGCACTTTTTCGTGTAGAAAAAAACACGCAAAAGAGCCTTTCATCAGTAAATAGATGTGAGTTGCTCCCTACGTCAGTATTAACTAACAGGTTCAAAGGGTCAGGTTTTACCTTCTCAACTCTAAATGAGTCCCCCTGCAATCATGCTTTTAGTTGACCAAAATGTACCATATTATTCATTTGTGTTCAATAGGGGATTTTTTCTTCATGTCGAAAACGGCACTAAAGTTAATTCGAATGGATAGCATCAATACGTGACTGATGCCATATAGCAGAGCATGATAGTTGTCACGACTTTAATGAATTGGAGTGAATTCCATTGAAAATGATAAAAATTGAGTTTTATAATGAGCGTATCAAAAGGGGGCATTTGCCATGAACAGAGAAGATTTAATCGCACCAGAATGGTATAACATTTCAGAGGAAATTGAAAAATATGCACATGATTCTACAAAAAATGCATTATTAGTTTATAACGAAGATGAGGAAATTCAGTACTTAACATATCAAGCATTACTTGAAAAGGCGAATCAGGCAGCACATGTATTTACATCCCAAGGTTTAAAAAAAGGTGATGTTATTTTAGTTATGGTGCCAAGATCAGTTGAAGCGTATATCGTCTATATTGCCGCCTTAAAGGCAGGATTAACTATTATCCCTAGTTCAGAAATGCTGAGAACGAAGGATATTGAATATCGAATCAATCATGCCAATGCAAAAGGCGTTGTTGCATTTGAGCCTTATATTGAACAATTCGATAATGTGGGAAATTTACAAGAAATACAGCAATTTGTCATTGGTCATGCACACGAACCTTGGCAGCCGTTGCTTGAAAAAATGCAAAATCAACCTACGACTTACATAAGTTCTACACCGACTAAGAGTACAGACATTGCATTTTTAGCTTATACGAGTGGTACAACAGGCAATCCAAAGGCAGCTGTTCATACACATAGCTGGGGTTATGCGCACTTACGAACTACTGCTCCAAATTGGTTAGGTGTACAAGAAGGTGACATTGTTTGGGCTACAGCAGCTCCAGGATGGCAAAAATGGATTTGGAGCCCGTTCCTTGCTACTTTAGGAAGTGGTGCAACAGCATTTGTTTACAAAGGTCACTTTGATGCGGCGACATACCTTGCATTGCTTGAAAAATTCAATATTAATGTTCTGTGTTGCACACCGACCGAATACAGATTTATGGCAGGTCTTGAAAATTTGCAAGACTTCAATTTAAGTACAATACGTCAGGCTGTGTCAGCAGGTGAACCTTTAAATAGTGAAGTGATAAAAGTATTTTCCGAGGTCTTTAATTTACAAGTACGAGATGGTTATGGACAAACAGAGAATACATTACTTGTTGGTACAATGGTAGGGATGGAGGCTAGAATGGGCTCAATGGGCAAACCTACTCCGGGTAATACTGTTGAAATTATCAATGATTTTGGAAATCCTACTGCAATTGGAGAAGTTGGGGATATTGCTGTACACTGTGAAACACCCGCTTTGTTTAAGAAATATTTAAACGATCCGGAACGTACAAATATACAGTTTAGAGGAGATTGGTATATTACTGGAGATCGTGCATATAAAGATGAAGATGGGTATTTTTGGTTTGAAGGACGTGGCGATGATGTCATCATTTCGTCTGGGTATACGATTGGCCCATTTGAGGTAGAAGATGCATTAATGAAGCATCCAGCAGTAAAAGAAACTGCTGTTGTGGCGAGTCCAGATGGAATTCGTGGAAATCTAGTAAAGGCATTTGTTGTGCTCTCTGATGGAGTAGTTGGAGATGAAGCACTTATAAAAAAACTACAAAGCCATGTAAAAACTTTAACAGCCCCTTATAAATATCCTCGTGCAATCGAGTTTGTAACTGAGCTACCAAAGACTTCATCAGGCAAAATTCGCCGTGTCGAATTACGTGAACAAGAAAAAATCCATTATATCAATCATCATTAATTTCCTAGGAAATAATGTCGAAAATCAAAGTTCCTGCTTTTTTATGAACTTTGATTTTTTTTATGAAATTAGGTAATGTAATATAGGTTGAATAGGTTAAAGCAATAGTATTGGCTCATCACCGTGATAAGACCACATTATTATTGCGATAAATATGAAACAAATTAGGGTATCAATCGTATTACGTTATGAGGAGGCGGAATGGTATGAATGGTAAAAGGTGGGCCGCTTTAATAATTGCAGGTGTACTATTAGTGTTTTCATTAGGAATCAACACTATTTTTGCAATATTTAAATCGGATTTCTTTAGCAATTTTGATAGCTTGGTAGCTGGAAATGACTTGACGGTAATGGAAGAGGTTAAAGAAAGTGGCGATATGGATAAACGTATTGCATACTTAAAGGTCGATGGTACGATTCAAGATGTTGGCTCAAGTACAGTATGGCAAGCAGTTTCTTATGATCATCAATTTTTATTAAATCAATTAGATAATATTTTATATGATCAAACTGTGGAAGGTATCGTCTTAAGTGTTAATTCACCAGGTGGCGGAGTAAAGGAATCAGCAGAAATTTATAAAAAGCTTTTGAAAATTAAAGAAGAGCGACAAATTCCAATCTATGTTTCTATGGATTCGATGGCAGCTTCAGGTGGTTATTACATTTCAGCACCTGCAGATAAAATATTTGCGCAACGTGATACAATTACAGGTTCGATTGGTGTCATTATGCAATCTATTAATTATCAGGCGTTAGCGGAAAAAGTCGGTATTAAATATGAAACGTTTAAATCAGGTGAACATAAAGATATGCTTAGCCCAATGCGTGAAGTGACACCGGAAGAGCGTGCTATGATGCAAGACATGATTAATGAAACTTATCAGGAATTCGTTAATATTGTAGCAAAAGGGCGTAATATGTCTGAAGCCGATGTGAAAAAAGTTGCCGATGGTCGAATTCTTAGTGGTAAGAAGGCTCTTGAAGCAGGCTTAGTAGATGAGCTTGGCGATGAGGAAGCAACAATTGCTGCACTGCGTAAAGACTTTGGTTTAGAGGACGCAGAATTATTTGAGTATTCATATGATGTGGGTGGCTGGCAATCATATGTTGGTATGAAGATTGGATCAATGTTTGGTCCTTCAGCAGAGGAAAAAATGCTGATGAAAATTATGGCAGATTATAAAGCGCCAAAAATGATGTACTTATATGGCGAAAACTAAGGAGGGAGTACAATGACAAACAATGAAATTGTTATGCAAGGTTCACCCTCTATGGAGAATGCCTTCCTAATAGATAAGCCAATTACGAATAAAAATTATGCGTTAAAAACGGCAGGCTTTTGGATACGTTTTTGGGCATTTTTATTAGACGGATTCGTTATTACAGCTGTAGGTGGAATTCTCGTCAACCCAATTTTTTATTTAATGGATTGGTCATTATCTGAAACAGTATGGTATGCACCAATTTCGATTATTTCCGCTATACTTTATTACAGTTATTTCGTATTAATGGCGAAATTTTTCGGGCAAACATTAGGGAAAATGATATTTGGATTACGTGTTATTTCATTAAAGCATGAGAAACTGACTTGGTCAGATGTGTTATTCCGTGATTGGATAGGGCGTATCATCAACAGCATTTTTATGCCACTTTATATTCTTGTAGGCATTTTACCAAACAATCAAGGTTTACATGATTATTTCGCGGATACAACAGTCGTTCATGAAAAAGTTTATATTGAAAAAGATATTGTGCAACCATCTTTGCCAATTAAAGAGGAAAAGACTGAATCTGTACCTCTAGAGGAAAACCCAGAACCTGAAAAGCTAGAGGGAAAAAACGAAGAATAATGGCTAGAGCTGTCTCATTATTTAGAGACAGCTCTTTATTTTTGTGATGATAGTGGTGATTGATGGAGCTAGGGTGATTAGTGTCACAGAGCGCAAGTGAAGCTGCTCATCGGGACACCCTAAGGAAAGCACCCAGTCAGAACGGAAATCAACCTTACATTATGGTGAAGAGCATGGAAAATGGTGCAACCTTAAGCAAACATGGCTGAACAAGTTAGAAAGATTATTTTTTCAAAACTAATTTTAACAAGCTGTCTTAGTTGCAATTAATTCCCTCCATTTAGTAATATTATGTACATATGAAGATTAGGAGGCGTTTATATGGCACAAGTAACATTTAAAAATGGTCCAGTAACACTTGTAGGTAACGAAGTAAAAGTTGGAGACAAAGCACCAGGCTTTACTGTATTAGCGAATGATTTATCACCTGTTACATTAAAAGATTCAGAGGGTAAAATTCGCTTATTTAGCGTTGTACCATCATTAGATACTGGTGTTTGCGATGCACAAACACGTCGTTTTAATGAAGAAGCAGCAAACTTAGGTGACAATGTAGTTATCTATACGGTATCTGTTGACCTTCCATTTGCTCAAAAACGTTGGTGTGGTGCAGCAGGTATTGATGCTGTTCAAACAGTATCAGATCACCGTGACCTTTCATTTGGTGAAGCATACGGTGTCTACATCCAAGAATTACGCCTTCTAACGCGTGCGGTGTTTGTTGTAGATGCAAATGACAAAGTAACATATGTGGAATATGTTACTGAAGCAACAGACCATCCAAACTATGAAGCGGCAATTGCAGCTGTCAAAGCACTAGCATAATTTATTGATTTTAGGCTAAGATATTACTAGACAAAGGAGCTGTGACAAGTTTTTGTCACGGCTCCTTTCTGCGTGAAAGGAAGTTGTGTATGGAAAATATCGAAAAGTTATTTGGTATGCTAAATGAACATGCTGAAAAGATAGAAAAAGAACATAATGTTACATTGCTAGAGGGTACTTTAGATGGCTTAGAGGCATGGCTAGATGGGGAAGTTGATTTTTCACAAGATGGTGCTACAAAGGAAGATGTGCGCAAAGCGATTCAAATTGCTGTTTTAAAGGGGATGCGAAAAGGATCTCAGCCGAATCACCAAATGACACCTGATACTCTTGGCTTATTAGTTGGTTATTTTGTGGAGCAACTATTTGCAGATCGTCTAGAAGCAGAAAAAATTTCTATATTAGATCCAGCGGTAGGTACAGGAAATTTACTATTAACAGTTATGAATTTATTAGACGAAAAAATAGAAGCAACAGGTGTAGAGGTTGATGAGCTACTTATTCGTATAGCTGCTGCTACAGCTGATTTGACAGAGCAGCCAGTTTCCTTATTCCGTCAAGATGCTTTACAAGATTTATTAGTAAATCCTGCAGATGCTATTGTTTGTGATTTACCGGTCGGGTATTACCCGAATGAAGATGTCGCATTAGATTATGAACTATGCGCTTCAGAAGGAATGAGTTATGCACATCACTTATTTATTGAGCAGTCCATTAATTACACGAAGGATGGAGGCTACTTATTTTTCTTAGCACCAACCCATCTTTTTGAGTCTGAGCAGTCGAAACAACTGCATAAATACATTCAAAAGCATGCATGGATTCAAGCAATTATTCAATTACCTGATACAATGTTCGCCAATAAAGCACTTGAAAAGAGCATTGTCATTTTGCAAAAGCAAGGTAAGGAATTCAAAGCTCCAAAAGAGGTACTGTTAGCAAAAGTACCAAACATGCAAAATAAACCAGCTCTTGCTATGTTCTTTGAAAAAGTAAAGATGTGGCAAGAAGGAAGATAAGTATAAAAGGTATCCGAAATAGGATACCTTTTAGTTTGCCTATAAATAATGCGTACCAATAAACTACTGTTGATTTTCTCCGAATAAACATTATCGCTGAAGCTTCGTTTTATCATTAAGTGGCACACTAGAAGATACACGCTTAGTGCATTGGTTGATTGGAGTGGAGACTGGGCGACTCCTTGGGGATCAGCGAATAGAGGAACGAAGGCTAAAACCATCACATCCTGTGATAACGCCTTCGTGACCAACTTCGGTGCTGCTGCTGTCGCTTCGTTGCACTACGCTTTCGCACAGAATGAACCCCTTTTGCTGCCGCTTCGCTTTCGCGCAAAAAACATCTGTTGGCCCGAGACCCTGGAGCGCAAGCGAAGCGGCTCATCGGACGCCCCCAGGAAGCTCTGCTCTGCGCGAAAGCGAAGCGACAGCTACAAATGTTTTATCAGTGCGAAAGCAAGCGACAGCAACAAATGTTTTCTGTAGCGAAAGCGAAGCGGCAGCAACAAAGCGCCCAGTCGGAACGGAAATCAACCCCCTCGTTTTTGCAGGGACTTGTGCAAAAGGGAAGTGTAGAAAACGCTAGATGAAACCCTATTAAAGATTTGATTATTTACTAGGCAAGACTCATCATAGAGAAAAACGGGAAAGTTTTGACACTCCTCTCAAAGTGCTAAGTCTATAGTTTCCGATTGTCAAATCACTGTATGGTGTAGAACCATTGATTTTAGCCTTATTTAATAAGACACATTATTTTCAAAGTCATAATAGTTTTTCAACAATAAGAAAAAGGTATCCAGTTTTGGATACCTTTTATGTTAGACAAAATTAATTTTCAGGTGTACGGATTACAAGTACGTCACATTTAGCTGAGCGTACAATTGCTTCAGATACTGAACCGATAAGGAAGCGTTCTACTGCATTTAGACCAGTTGCACCACAGATGATTAAGTCTGCGTCTACAATTTTAGAAAGTTCTTTTGTGATAATGTTTTTTGGTGAGCCGTATTCAATTACAAGGTTAACATTTGTTAAGCCTTCTTCTTCAGCTTGTTTTTTGTAACCATTTAATAGCTCTTCAGAGAATGCTTGCGCGCGCTCAGCAATTGAACGATCATATGCTTCGATTGCAGCGAATGAACGCGTGTCAATAACATTTACTAAATTCAATACAGCACCTTCGTTACGTTTTGCTACGTCAATCGATTTACGGAAAGCGTACTCAGCTTCCTTAGAACCGTCTACTGCAACTACAATGCTTTTATATTTATTAGCCATTTGAATTACCTCCCAGATTTGTATATGTTGATTATACCAAATGATTTTCTAAAGGAAATACTTTCCGGAAGAAAAAATGTGAATAAGTGAAGGCATTTACAGTCACAAACAATATAAATATTACAATCACATGCATATTTTTTGTTACTAACGTGGCATTCTCCAGAAAATCTATTATCGATCGAGAATAAGCTTATATTTTTGCATGTTGGAAAATTACAACCTCGTTAATAGGAAAAAATATCATTGTTAGAATGTTAGGAATTTTATCTATTATTATTTTAATTAAAGCATTTTTTGTTTATGTTTGGTAATATGGAGATGCAAGGGGTGCATCAATACATCGAAGAGTATGTAACAAAATGTGCTTATTTTTTGGTAATGGAAGGGGATAGGGAAGATGAAGGTTGGTATTCCAAAAGAGATTAAAAACAATGAAAATCGTGTAGCCATGACACCAGCGGGGGTTGTTACATTAACAAATGCAGGTCATGAAGTGTACATTGAATCTGGAGCAGGTTTAGGCTCAAGCTTTACAGATGCCGACTATGTTGCTGCAGGTGCTCATATTGTTGAGACAGCAAAAGAAGCATGGGCACAAGAAATGATTATGAAAGTAAAGGAACCCGTAGCATCAGAATACGATTACTTCTATGAAGGTCAAATCTTATTTACTTATTTACACTTAGCGCCAGAGCTTGAATTAACGCAGGCACTTTTAAATAAAAAAGTTGTAGGCATTGCATATGAAACAGTACAATTAGCAAATGGCTCCCTACCACTTTTAACACCAATGAGTGAAGTTGCTGGTAAAATGGCAACGCAAATTGGTGCGCAATTCTTAGAGAAAAACCATGAAGGTAAAGGTATTTTACTAGGCGGCGTTTCAGGTGTACCACGCGGTAAAGTTACAGTAATCGGTGGCGGTATAGCTGGAACTAATGCGGCGAAAATAGCTGTCGGGATGGGTGCTGATGTAACGGTTATCGACTTAAGCCCAGAGCGTTTACGTCAATTAGAAGATTTATTTGGCCGTGATGTTCAAACATTAATGTCCAACCCTTATAATATTGCAGAATCAGTGAAAAACTCAGATTTAGTAGTTGGGGCAGTTTTAATTCCTGGAGCTAAAGCGCCGAAGCTTGTTTCTGAGGAAATGATTCAGTCAATGCAACCAGGTTCAGTAGTAGTCGATATTGCTATTGACCAAGGCGGAATTTTTGAGTCATCTGATCGAGTGACGACACACGATGATCCAACTTATGTAAAACACGGAGTTGTGCATTATGCAGTAGCAAATATGCCAGGAGCTGTACCACGTACATCAACAATTGCTTTAACAAATAATACAATTCCTTATGCACTTCAAATTGCGAATAAGGGTTACAGACAAGCATGTGTTGAAAATGCTGCACTGAAAAAAGGTGTTAATACTATAGACGGACATCTTGTTTACAAGGCTGTTGCAGATTCTCAAGGTTTGCCATATGTCAATGTTGAGGAATTAATTCAATAAGTAAAATAACAAAAGGAAGCACCATGTTTCATTATGGTTGCTTCCTTTTATGTTGTTGAAAAACTAAGGCTCTTAGCAAAACGAGGGTTGATTTCCGTTCAAGGCTACTCGCTTCATGTGAGCGAACATTGAGCCGCTTCCTCCGCTGCAGCTTCGTTGTCGCACAGACAAAACCTTTTTGCTATAAAACGATGTGTCAGAAGATACATGCTTTGGCAGGTGGATGTCGATAAAATTCAGAAGTTGGATGATAAAACGTGAAAGTTAGTCGATAAAATTCAGAAGTTGGGTGATAAAACGTGAAAGTTAGTCGATAAAATTCAAAAGTTGGGCGATAAAACGTAAAAGTGTTCAGATGAAACTCAAAAGTTAGATGACATTTTGATAAAACGTTTGTCATGTGAATAAGTTGATTGGTGGAAACTGGGGGCTCCTTGGTGATCAGCAAATAGAGGAACGAAGGCTAAAACCATCACATCCTGTGATAACGCCTTCGTGACCAACTTCGGTGCTGTTGCTGTCGCTTCGTTGCACTACGCTTTCGCACAGAATGAACCCCTTTTGCTGCCGCTTCGCTTTCGCGCAAAAAACATCTGTTGGCCTGAGGACCTGCAGCGAAGTGGCTCATCGGACGCCCCCGTTTTGTCGAAGAGCATACTTGCCACTAAAAAAAGGAAGCACCATGTTGGTTGCTTCCTTTTTCTTAAATAAACTTACAGTACAATCAATTCTTTAGGGAATTTTGTTAGTACTTCTACTCCGTCTTTTGTTACTACTACATCATCTTCAATACGGACACCTGTCACATCGGATTTATAGATACCTGGTTCAATTGTGAAGACCATGCCTTCTTCCATAGTCATTTCATTTGCGCCTGTAACAGAAGGGAATTCATGTACAGAAATGCCAAGTCCATGACCAAGTCGATGCGTGAAGTATTCGCCATAGCCTGCGTCAGTAATAGTATCACGAGCGATTTTATCTAAATCCATTGCGCGAACACCTGGTTTTACTGCTGTAATTGCATTTGTGTTAGCAGATAGTACTGTATTGTAGATTTCCTTTTGTGCCTCACTAGGTTCACCAAAGGCAACAGTACGAGTTATGTCAGAACAATAACCATCGTAAATTACGCCAAGGTCGAATAATATCATATCGCCTTTTTCTATTTTTCGTGCACCTGGTTTACCGTGTGGAGAGGCTGTTTTTGGACCGCTCAATACCATTGTTTCAAAGGACATCTTGCAGCCTTTATCCTGAATAGCACTTTCTATCGCTGTTAAGATTTCCATTTCTGTTTTGCCTTCAGCGATTTCTTTACAGCCGATTTCAATAGCATAGTCAGCTAGTTCTGCAGCTTTACGTAATTTTTCTAATTCATTTGCATCTTTAATTACTCGCATAGCATTGATTTTTTCGTCGAGACGAACAAAATTTGCCTGCGGGAATGAATATTGTAGGGCTTCTAAACGCTCTACGATGAGCTGAGCTTTTTCAATAGCAAACGTTTGTGGGTTAACATTACGATCTTTTATCGCTTGGGCAAGAACTTCCATTGAATTTTCAGTATCTTGGTGACCGATGACCTCATAAGACCAACCAGCTTCTTTGGCATCTGGGATTTCCATTTTGGGGCAAATTAAAAAAGGTTCTGCCTCTTTAAAAATCATCACGCCAAGTAATCTCTCGTGAGGATTACTTTTAAAGCCTGAAACGTAAAAAACATTGTCTGGTGTCGTTACAAAAGCGGCATCAATTTGGTTTTGTTGTAAATAGTTTTGAATTTCTTCAACTTTTGACATACACAGTTCCTCCTCTTATTGCATTGAAAAATTTTTTCATGATTGGCTATACTTATAGCCTACCCAACATGCAATTTCGCTAAGGCGAAATTAAATCTTTGTTGGGAAAGAATCTATTATTCTCTGTACTAGCATATCAAAAAAAGGGGAAAATCGCATGGATAGCGAATAAAAAATGATGTAGAACAATATGTACCGCAGGGAGGAAACTTATATGGAAATTAGTTATCATGGACATTCTGTTGTCAAAATTCAATCAAATGGGAAAACAATATTGATAGATCCATTCATTAATGGGAATGGGCTAACAGATTTAAACGTTGCTGATGAAGCTCCGGATATTATTCTACTTACACATGGCCATAATGATCATGTCGGTGATACAGTGGAGCTTGCAAAGAAAAAAGATGCGCTTGTCATTGCACCAAATGAGCTAGCCAATTGGATTTCTTGGCAAGGAGTGAAAGCGCATCCAATGCATATAGGGGGAGCTAAGGAATTTGATTTTGGTAAAGTGAAGTTTACTCAAGCGTTCCATGGTTCGTCATATGTAACAGAAAATAATGAAATTATTTATATGGGAATGCCTGCTGGAATTTTATTATTTATTGAGGGATTAACGATTTATCACGCAGGGGATACAGCTTTGTTTAGTGATATGAAATTAATTGGAGAACGCCATCCTATTGATATTGCGTTTTTACCGATTGGTGACAATTTCACGATGGGCCCAGAGGATGCGGCTTGTGCAGTTTCATTTTTGAAGCCGAAAATTGTCGTACCAATTCATTACAATACATTTCCGCCAATCGAGCAGGATCCACAAATTTTTGCAGATTTAGTGGAAAATACAGAGGTTCAAATTTTAAAAGCGGGTGAAAAAGTAAACTGTTCCTAATCAGGGACACTGCTGTACTATATGAGTTGGCACCACGTGCGTAGTTGAAACGATGGGAAAAGTAAAACAAATTCATCACTTTATATTAAATATTTTTATAAAAAATATGGTACACTAAGAGCAGAATTTGATGCTTGAGAAATAGGTGATATTTTGTCTACAAAACATGAGAGAATTTTACAATACATCGAATCATTACCCGTGGGTGATAAAATTTCAGTACGTCAAATTGCAAAGGAAATGCAAGTGAGTGAAGGAACGGCATATCGTGCTATTAAAGAAGCGGAAAATCGCCGATTAGTAAGCTCTATTGAACGTGTTGGAACAATTCGTATTGAGAAGAAAAAGAAAGAAAATATTGAGCGATTAACTTTCGCTGAAATCGTTAACATTATAGACGGCCAAGTTTTAGGCGGCAAAACAGGTCTACATAAAACGTTAACGAAATTTGTTATTGGTGCCATGCAGTTAGAAGATATGATGCGTTATACAGATGCAGGAAGTTTGCTTATCGTTGGTAACCGTATTAAAGCACATGAAAATGCACTGCGAGCTGGTGCTGCTGTTTTAATTACAGGGGGCTTTGATACAACTGAGGAAAACAAGTTGCTAGCAGATTCCTTGGACCTACCGATCATTTCAACAAGCTATGATACCTTTACCGTGGCAACAATGATTAATCGTGCAATCTATGACCAGTTAATCAAAAAAGATATTTTATTTATTGAAGATATTTTTGTGCCGATGACTGATACTTCTGTTCTTCGAAATGATGAAACAATTCATCATTTCCAAAAGCTAAATGAACGAACAACTCATGGTGCATTTCCTGTTGTTACAGCAAACAATAAGCTTGTTGGGATGATTACCGTAAAAGACGTTATTGGTCGAGAAGAAAACGAGCTTATTGAAAAGGTTATGACAAAAAATCCGATTGCTGGATCGATGAAAATGAGCGTTGCTTCTGCAGGACATCGTATGATTTGGGAAGGGATTGACCTATTACCAATTGTTGATGATGACAATATTTTGCAAGGTGTGATTAGTCGACAAGATGTACTAAAAGCGCTTCAGCTTGCTCAAAGACAGCCGCAGCATGGTGAAACGATTGATGATTTAGTGAAAAATGAGATGAAGGTGCTTGGCGATGAAGAATTAATCGTAGAATTTAAAGTAACACCTCAAATGACAAACCAATATGGGGCAATTTCTTATGGAGCATTTACAACTTTGTTAGCAGAAGTTGGCTCATTCGCATTAAAGCGTCGTAAACGTGGAGATGCAGTTGCTGAAAACATGACGATTTATTTTATCAAGCCTGTGCAAATGGAAAGTACACTTACTGTAAAGCCTCGAATATTAGACATGAGTCGTAAGTTTGTGAAAATGGACTTCGAAGTGTTTAATCAACAAATGCTTGTTGGGAAGGCAATGATGATGTTCCAGCTACTGGAACGTTAAGAAAACACAACAAAGGGATGGTCTAGGGTAAATGCTAGACCATCCCTTTCACTTCTTTCATCGGATGTCACGGTATCGGAAGGGAGTTCTTAAAGGATGTTAGCCTAAGAGCAAAGCCGATTCCAGACGAAATTATGCCGAGGCATAATTGATTATTTATTGGTTAATTCGGTACTCCTCGTCAACAAATTGACCGTAGTGACGAACCCTTTTAATATTTTCGATTACAACAAAGATGCCTAAAACGACAAGAATTGCTACAATAATAAATGTAAATAACCCAGGGAATAAATAGGCTTGGTTTAAACCGAATAAAAGAATAAATCCACCGAAGCTTACATTCGCTTTACTTTTGTACCAATTTTTAGCGATCGGTAATGAAGAACGGAACTGTTTTGTTTTAAAATAAAAATAAAAAACAAATGATATGATTATTGCAAACACAAATATTAAATTGAGCATAGTAAACCTCCTAGCATAACTAGTCATTATTGTAACGATAATTAAAGAAAATTGCTAACGGTTATTACTATCATTTTGGGGGAAATTAATTTGAAAAGACAAATCATCGACACAATTGCTTCATATGAAACAATCATTATTCATCGCCACGTGCGTCCAGATCCAGATGCTTATGGATCTCAGCAAGGGTTAAAAGAGCTCATTTTAGCAAATTATCCGGAAAAGAAGGTTTTTGCAGTTGGTGAGCATGATGAATCATTATCATTTTTAGCAAATCCAGATAACATTACAGATGATATATACGACGATGCTTTAGTTATCGTGACAGACACGGCAAATACTGAACGTGTGGACGATCAACGTTATACAAAGGGTAAAATGATCATTAAAATAGATCACCATCCAAATGATGATCAGTATGGTGATTTACTGTGGGTGGATACCAATGCGAGCTCTTGTAGTGAAATGATTTATGAGCTTTTTGAAGAAGGAAAACAAGTAGCAAATTGGATTTTATCTGATGCTTCCGCAAGATTATTATTTGCTGGTATTGTAGGGGATACAGGACGTTTCCAATTCCCTAGTACGACCGTAAAAACGTTTAAAATTGCAGGAGAACTTATTACATATAATTTTGATCGAAATCAAATTTTCGATGGAATGTATGAAATGGAACAAAAGCTTTTAAATTTACAGGGCTATATTTATCAAAATTTCAAAATCGATGAGTATGGAGCAGCACATATCAAGCTGACAAAAGAATTGTTGGCAGAATTCAAAGTTGTACCGTCAGAGGCGTCCTTGTTAGTAGGCTGTCTTGGAAGTGTAAAAGGTATTTGTGCATGGGTAGTCTTCATTGAAGAGGCCGATCAGATTCGTGTGCGTTTACGCTCAAAAGGCCCTATTATTAACACTTTGGCGAAGGAATTTAATGGCGGTGGGCATCCGCTTGCTTCTGGGGCTACAGCTTATTCATGGGAAGAGGCAGAGCGTGTTATAACGAGATTACAGGAAATTTGTAAGGCATATCAATAAACGGTTGCTTTATTGATCGAACCTAGAAAGGAAGGGATTCATTTGACACATGTATATACGAAAATGCATACGAGTGCGGATTTATTGAAAAGTACGATTCGGCTTGAACAATTGATCCCTTTTTTACAAGAGCAAAATACTCAAGCCTGTGCAATCGTCAATTCAAAATTGTACGGGCTTTTGCCTTTTAGTAAAGCATTGCAGCAAGCGAATATTCATGCTGTATTAGGGCTCACAATAAATGTACAGTGGCAAGAAAGAAAAGTTCCACTTGTGCTATATGCTCAGACGGAAGAAGGCTACCAGCATCTTTTAAAGATTAGTAGCGCAGTTTCAATTCGAGAGGATGATGCGCTTCCTTGGAAATGGCTTGAAGGATATGCAGCGGGTTGTGTAGCTTTACTTTCTTCGGATGACTTAATAGAAATTGAGGATTGGACTGAAGTAGCAAGTGCTCTAAACAAGGTATTTGGTAAGCTTTTATTTATGGGTATAGCAAGACCTGCAGGAATAAGAGCTGAAAAAGAAGATACGTTTGTAGCATGGTGTGAAACTATGAACATAACGATGGTTGCCTCTCAGAGCTGCTATTTTTTACGTCCAGAAGATCATTTTGCCTTTGAGGTTGCAAGAGCGATAGATTCAGGTGACAAGCTTACCGGCACAATGTTATCAACTCATTTACAAGGTTATTTCGCTCCAACGAAAGAGGAATGGCAAAGCTGGTTTTCAGATCATCCAGAATGGCTTGAGTCTAGTGCAACGATGCTAGCTAGCTGTACGGCGGAAATTCCTGAAATGCACGTTCAAATGCCTAAATTTCCTGTGCCAACTGGGGAAACGGCCGAAAGCTTGCTTGTCGAAGAGGCTTTTGCAGGATTGGCAGAACGTTTAAAGCAAACTGAAATTCCTCAAGTTTATAAGGAGCGACTTCAATATGAACTTGAAATTATTTGTTCAATGGGCTTTGCAGATTATTTTTTAATTGTTGCAGATTTTATGCATTTTGCTAAAGAAAATCGTATTTTAACAGGTCCTGGTCGTGGTTCTTCAGCTAGTTCTCTTGTGGCTTATAGCTTATCAATTACGCAAGTAGATCCATTAGTTTACGGCTTATTATTTGAACGATTTTTAAACCCTGAACGTGTTACATTGCCAGATATTGATATCGATTTTGTGGACAGTAAAAGACAAAAAGTCATCCATTATGTCGCTCAGAAATATGGAAAGGCAAATGTAGCGCAAATTATTACGTTTGGCACTTTATCTGCTAAGGCAGTAGCTAGAGATGTTGCCCGTGTTTTTGGTTTTGACGCTGAAACATTGGAGAAAATCTCAAAAATGATTCCAAATAAACCTGGGATAACATTGCAAAAAGCACTGGCCGAATCACAAGGCTTACAAGGCTGGCTAGCCGAGGATGAAAAACATCGTCGCTGGTTTGAAGTGGCGTTAAAACTTGAAGGGTTGCCAAGAAATTCTTCTACTCATGCGGCTGGGATTGTGCTGTCACCTTCACCGTTAGTCAATACGATACCGATTGAAGAAGGGCATGATGGAATATATTGTACGCAATGGCCGATGGGAGATGTAGAAGCTAGTGGACTTGTCAAAATGGACTTTTTAGGATTGCGCAACCTGACAATTTTAGAGCAGATACGTTGGTCAATTTATAAAGCGGGTGGTCCTTGGATAGAGTTTGACCTTATTCCAATGCAGGATGAAAAGACATTTAAACTTCTTCAAACGGGAGATACATTAGGGATTTTCCAATTAGAATCTGAAGGTATGAAGCAAGCTTTACGTGATATTCATCCAAATCATTTTTTAGATATAGTAGCAATCAACGCTTTGTATCGCCCTGGTCCGATGGATTTTATTCCTGTATATGCAAGACGAAAAGCAGGTAGGGAATCAGTTACTATGCCACATCCAGCTTTAGAACCCATTTTAAGAGAGACGTTTGGTGTCATAGTTTATCAAGAACAGATCATGCAAATTGCTTCGGTGATGGCAGGTTTTACAATGGGACAAGCGGATTTATTGCGTCGGGCGGTAAGTAAGAAAAATCGTCAAGTATTAGAGGAGCAACGTGCCGCGTTTGTAAAGGGAGCAATGAAGCAAGGCTTTGACGTTCATGTGGCAGAAGAAGTGTATGCATTAATTGTGCGCTTTGCAGACTATGGTTTCCCAAAAAGCCATGCTGTCGCATATAGCGTTATTTCCTACCAAATGGCTTATTTAAAGGCACATTTCCCACAAAGCTTTTATACAGCACTTTTATCAAATGCAACAGGAAATGTAGAGAAAATCCTACAGGTTGTGAGTGAAGCGAAAGAGAAGGGGATTCCATTTTATCCACCTTCATTAAAACAGAGTACAAAATTTTTTACTGTTGAAAAGGATGGAATTCGCTATAGTTTATCCGGAATAAAGGGAGTACCTCATACATTTATAGAGACGGTGAGTACCTTACGCAAAACGAACGCAGAAGCATTTAATAATCTATTTGACTTGGCGGTTGCTTTAAGTGCACAGCATTTTAAACCAAAAGTTATGGAATCTTTAATTTTCGCGGGTGCCCTCGATTATATAGGTAAAGATCGTGCTGTACTAATTGCAACATTGGAGGCAGCCTTAAAGCATGCTGAACTGTTAAGACCAACTGAGGACATAGATATAGAATCGGCTACTGCCTTTAGTTTTGGTAAACCGAAGTATATGGAAGCGGAAGCAATGCAACAAAAAGAAAAATTACTCCATGAAAAGGAAAGTCTTGGTTTTTATATCTCAGCACATCCGGTCTCAGAGGAAAGAGCTTTTTGGAATGAAGTAAATAATACATGCCGAGAGTTAAAACATGCTCGTGATGGAACGTATGTAAAAATGATTGGCATGATAGAAGAAGTAAAAAAAATACGCACAAAAAAAGGTGAACAAATGGCCTTTGTGCAGCTTCAGGATGAGTTTGGAACGGTGTCTGTAACTTTATTCCCGCAAGTTTTTCATCTTGTTCAAGAGCTGTTACTAGAAGATGAATTGCTTTACATTGAGGGAACGCTAGAAAGGCGCTTTGGTAAACCTCAAGTGAAAGTAAAACATGCACAAACGACGAAAAGAATATGAAATTGAAGAAAATTCTAGAAACTGCATAAATTTTTATGCAGTTTTTTTCTTTACTTTTTAATAATTTTTTTGTAAGCTATAGTCAATGTTGAAAAGTGGCCAGACCACTTTTGTCTTGAATCAGTAGAAGACTCCATCTTCCGAAGGTGGTGGATTTAGTTAGGTTTCCAAATACTTTCTGAATGAAGATAAAGCCTTTGGACGCATTGTTTATCTGCGCAAAAGCGAAGCGACAGCAACAAATGTTTTATGTAGCGAAAGCGAAGCGACAGCAACAAATGTTTTATGTAGCGAAAGCGAAGCGACAGCAACAAATGTTTTTCTGTGCGAAAGCGAAGCGACAGCAACAAATGTTTTTCTGTGCGAAAGCGAAGCGACAGCAACAAATGTTTTTCTGTGCGAAAGCGAAGCGACAGCAACAAATGTTTTTCTGTGCGAAAGCGAAGCGACAGCAACAAATGTTTTTCTGTGCGAAAGCGAAGCGACAGCAACAAATGTTTTTCTGTGCGAAAGCGAAGCGACAGCAACAAATGTTTTTCTGTGCGAAAGCGAAGCGACAGCAACAAATGTTTTTCTGTGCGAAAGCGAAGCGACAGCAACAAATGTTTTTCTGTGCGAAAGCGAAGCGACAGCAACAAATGTTTTTCTGTGCGAAAGCGAAGCGACAGCAACAAATGTTTTTCTGTGCGAAAGCGAAGCGACAGCAACAAATGTTTTTCTGTGCGAAAGCGAAGCGACAGCAACAAATGTTTTTCTGTGCGAAAGCGAAGCGACAGCAACAAATGTTTTTCTGTGCGAAAGCGAAGCGACAGCAACAAATGTTTTTCTGTGCGAAAGCGAAGCGACAGCAACAATTAGGCCAAGGCGAAAATGATAGAACGAGGAGTTGATCGTATGGATAAAAAAATCGAACAAAAGAAAGTGTTTTTAGATATCGTCCAGCAACTACGACAACTTATTAAAACGGAAAAAATACAGGCTGGTGAAAAGCTCCCTTCTGAACGAGTCCTTTCAGAACGTCTAGGTGTCGGGCGATCCTCTGTGAGAGAGGCATTGCGAAGCTTAGAATTGTTAGGTCTTATTGAAACGAAACATGGGGGAGGTACATTCCTAGCTTCCACACAAAAGCATCAGCTCGTAGAAATACTGTCGATGTTTATATTAGAAGATGAAAAATCAAAAAAGGATGTCGAATTAACGCGACAAATTCATGAAAAGGAAGCTATTCGCGTAATAAGTTGTATAGAAACTCTGCGAACACTATCTGTGTGGGACAGTTTTTTTGTAAAGCTAGAGATAGAAGATACGATTAATTGTCTGGATGTTTTACGGGAAATAATAATCACGTCAGGAAATCGTCTTTCACTAAAAGTATGGTTTCAATTAGCAGTTTATGACGGTGACCGTTTAAATCGAAACTCAACAGAAGAAGAAAAATTAATCATTCAAACTATGTTGAAATCGATGCAGCTAGGCTATGAAAAAGAAGCATTAAAAGCTTACGAGCAGTGGATGAAGACTGTACAAAGTAATTAGACAACAAAGGGGGAGTCAAACATGGCAATTCGTAGCCTATTTACTAAAAAGAAAGAGGATGGACAAGAAAAGGGATTTCCAGAAGGACTTATGACAAAATGTCCAGAATGCCGTCACATTCAATTAACGAAGGAATTAGAAAAAAATAATAAAGTATGTTCAAAATGTGACCATCACTTCAAAATGACAGCACAGGAGCGCGTAGCCTGTTTTTTAGATGAAGGTTCATTTGTTTCAATGGACGATCATTTACAAACAAGTAATCCTCTTAATTTCCCTGCTTATGTTGAAAAAATTTCAGCGGATCAACAAAAAACGGGATTAAACGAAGCTGTACTGACAGGAAAAGGGACCCTTGATGGAGAAGAAATTGTTGTAGCAATTATGGATTCTCATTTCCGTATGGGTTCAATGGGCTCAGTTGTCGGAGAAAAAATTACACGTGCTGTTGAAAAAGCTACTGAATTACGTGTACCGTTTATTATCTTTACAGCAAGTGGCGGAGCGCGCATGCAAGAAGGCGTCCTATCATTAATGCAAATGGCAAAAACGAGTGTGGCATTAAA
This sequence comes from Lysinibacillus xylanilyticus, assembly GCF_001183605.1. Taxonomy (GTDB): domain Bacteria; phylum Bacillota; class Bacilli; order Bacillales_A; family Planococcaceae; genus Lysinibacillus; species Lysinibacillus xylanilyticus. The sequence goes on from NZ_LFXJ01000008.1 coordinate 142,476, forward strand.
ACGTCATAGTGATGAAGGTCTATTGTTTATTTCAATACTAACGCATCCTACAACAGGTGGCGTTTCTGCGAGTTTTGCCTCTGTTGGAGATATTAATATCGCGGAGCCACAAGCATTGATTGGCTTTGCTGGTCGTCGTGTAATCGAAGAAACAGTAAGAGAAAAACTACCAAGTGATTTCCAAACGGCTGAATTTTTACTGGCGCATGGTCAGCTTGATGCCATTTTCCATCGAAAAGATTTACGAAACCAAGTAGCTGTACTTGTAAAAATGCATACGAAAGGCGGCGTGCAACATGTCTAAAAATTTAGCTTTTGAAGAACCAGTAGTACAACTACGTGAAAAAATTGATGAATTAAAAACGCTTGCTACCGAAGCAGATGTAGATATGACAGGCGAAATCGAAAAGCTTGAAACACGTCTGACACAGCTTGAACAATCAATTTATGCCAATATGAAGCCATGGGATCGTGTACAGGTTGCTAGACACCCAGAACGACCAACAACTTTACAATATATAGAAGCTATATGTGAAAACTTTATTGAGTTACATGGTGATCGTACGTTTGGTGATGATGCAGCTATTCTTGGCGGAATTGCATTTTTTGAGGGCCAGCCGATAACAATTATTGGACACCAACGCGGAAAATCCACAAAGGAAAACATACGTCGAAATTTCGGTATGCCACACCCTGAAGGATATCGTAAGGCATTACGTTTAATGAAACAGGCTGAGAAGTTTAACCGTCCAATTATTTGTTTTATTGATACGAAAGGTGCTTATCCGGGTAAGGCAGCTGAAGAACGCGGTCAAAGTGAAGCGATTGCTAGAAATCTAGTCGAAATGGCGGGCTTAACAGTACCGGTTATTTCAATCGTTATTGGGGAAGGCGGAAGCGGTGGTGCACTTGCATTAGGTGTAGCAAATCGTGTCTTTATGCTAGAAAACTCAACATATTCGGTTATCTCACCAGAAGGAGCTGCGTCGATTTTATGGCGTGATGGTAGCCTAGCGAAGCAAGCAGCTGAAGCAATGCGTATAACAGCACCTGACTTAAAAGAACTTGGTGTTATTGATGGAATTATCTCTGAGATTACAGGTGGAGCACATCGCAATGTAGCGAAGCAAGCACTTAATATAAAAGAATGTATAAGCGATACACTTAAAGCATTAAATTCTTTAAATGGCGAACAATTAATTGAAGACCGTTACGAGAAATTCAAAAAAATTGGACAATATACAGAAGCGTAAATTACACTTTTAAGTTTTTGAATATGTTATTTTGCTCGAAAATAGTTAATAATTGTGATTTATATTAATAAAAAAACGAGAGTGAATAGCGTAAAAAACGATGAAGATATATTGAATAAATGTTAAATTTAGGATGTTTTCAAGTGGAAAGAGTGTGTGAAAGCGCATTCTTTTTATTTTTTATGTAAAAGTTATGTTTTTCTAGCCTCAGAACACTTACATAGTTTGTTTTTTCATGTTAATGTGAATAATAATAGTATCTGCAGGAGGTTCGACAATGAAAAAAATTGCCGTATTAACAAGTGGTGGAGATGCGCCAGGAATGAATGCAGCCATTCGTGCAGTCGTTCGTAAAGCAGCATATCATGGAATTGATGTTGTCGGAATTAAGCATGGCTATGATGGCTTAATAAAAGGCAACATGGAAAATCTTGATTTAGGTTCAGTAGGTGGCATTATTCAACGTGGTGGTACACATTTAAATTCAGCAAGATGTCCTGAATTTAAAGAAGACGCTGTTCAGCAGCGAGGCATTGATAATATGCGTGAAGCTGGCATTGAAGGACTAGTCGTTATTGGCGGTGATGGTTCTTACCGTGGAGCTATGGATTTAGTGAAAAAAGGCTTTCCTGTTGTTGGCGTACCAGGAACAATTGATAATGACGTGCCTGGAACCGAGTATACTATAGGATTTGATACTGCACTAAATACGGTTGTGGAATCAATTGATAAAATCCGTGATACAGCAACTTCCCATGAAAATTCCTTTATTGTTGAGGTAATGGGGCGAGATGCAGGGGACATTGCTTTATGGGCAGGTCTTGCAGCTGGAGCTGAAACGGTTTTAATTCCAGAAGAAGATTATAATTTGGATGACATTGTGGCACGCTTAGATCGTGGGGCAGCTCGTGAGAAAAAGCATAGCATTATTATAGTTGCTGAGGGTGTCATGTCTGGTAATGAACTGGCAAAACTATTATTTGAAAAAACAGGAAAAGAAACGCGTGTTTCTGTTCTTGGACATATCCAACGTGGCGGTTCACCAACTGCGCGTGATCGTGTTCTAGCGAGTCAATTCGGTGCACATGCAGTTGAATTGCTAATGGAAGGGAAGTCTGGCAGGGCGGTAGGTATCCGCAATCATCAAGTTATTGACTATGATATGCCTGAGGCTTTCGAAAAAAATCATGAGGCAGATGTAAGCTTATATACTTTAATGAAAGAACTATCAATATAATTTGTTATAAAAACGGAGTGGGCAGAAAATGAGAAAAACAAAAATCGTATGTACAATTGGTCCAGCAAGTGAATCACCAGAAGTTTTAGAGAAACTAATTGAAGCAGGTATGAATGTAGCCCGCTTAAACTTTTCCCATGGTTCTCATGAGGAGCACGAAGTACGTATTAATTTAATTCGCGAAGTAGCACAAAAATTAGGGAAACCAGTTGGAATTTTACTCGACACAAAAGGTCCTGAAATTCGTACACATAATATGAAAAACGGAGAATTGCATTTAGCAGCAGGGCAAGTAATTGATATTTCAATGACTGAAGTTGAAGGAACTGAGTCAAGCTTCTCTGTAACGTATGATCGTTTAATCGAGGACGTTGAGCAAAACTCTATTATTTTATTAGACGATGGACTTATTCAATTACGTGTATTAGCAAAAGATATGGAAAAAGGCCTTATTCATACGATTGTTGAAAATACAGGTGTCTTAAAAAATAAAAAGGGTGTTAACGTGCCAGGTGTTTCTGTACAGCTTCCTGGAATTACAGAAAAAGATGCACAGGACATTCTATTCGGTATTAAACAGGGTGTTGATTTTATTGCAGCCTCGTTTGTTCGTCGAGCAAAGGATGTACTAGAAATTCGAGAATTACTTGAACAAAATGGCGGTAACCACATTCAAATTATTCCGAAAATCGAAAACCAAGAGGGTGTCGATAATATCGATGAAATCATCTTAGTTTCAGATGGATTAATGGTAGCACGTGGTGACCTAGGTGTAGAAATCCCGGCAGAAGAAGTACCACTTGTACAAAAGAAATTAATTTTAAAATGTAATCAAGTAGGTAAACCAGTTATTACAGCTACACAAATGTTAGATTCGATGCAGCGTAATCCACGCCCAACACGAGCAGAGGCTAGTGACGTAGCAAACGCAATTATCGATGGTACAGATGCAATTATGCTATCTGGTGAAACGGCAGCAGGGCTTTATCCAGTAGAGTCCGTACAAACAATGAATAAAATCGCACAGCGTACAGAAAATTCATTAGACTATAAGGCAATCGTCTCTACACGTAGTCGTGAAAAAGAGGCAAATATGACTGAGGCGATTTCTCAGGCTGTAGCATATACTTCGATTAACTTAGGTGTAAAGGCAGTACTAGCACCAACAGAAAGTGGAAACACAGCTAGAATGATTGCAAAATATCGCCCAGGTGTACCGATTGTCGCTGTAACAGGTTCTTCCAATACAGCTCATGCATTAACACTTGTTTGGGGTGTAAACCCAGTTGTTTGTCAACGAGTTTCGACAACAGATGAAATTTTAGAGCTAGCTGTTGATGAAAGTTTGAAGCATGGTTTTGTAACGCACGGTGATGCAGTTGTCATTACAGCAGGTGTACCAGTAGGTGAAGCAGGTACAACTAACTTAATGAAGGTACACATCATCGGAGATTTATTAGCTCGTGGTCAAGGAATCGGCAAAGCTTCAGTAGTAGGTAAAACAGTTGTTGCGAAAAATGCAGCAGAGGCACTAGCTTATGATACAGAAGGATGCATTTTAGTAACGCTTGGCTCAGATCGTGATATGATGCCAGCACTTGAAAATTGTATTGGTCTGATTACAGAGGAGGGCGGGCTAACAAGTCATGCAGCGGTTGTAGGACTAAGCCTTGGTATCCCTGTTATCGTCGGAGTAAAAGAAGCCACTACATTGATTCCCCACGGTCAAGAAATTACAATGGATGCTGAAACAGGAGTTATTTACAAAGGGCATGCAAGTGTACTTTAATTTCTTTTAGCAAATGTTTTTGTCTATAAAAAAGCTCTAGTGCAAATAATTGTACTAGAGCTTTTCTTATTAAATAGAAGTAAATAGCATTTTGCGGTGTTTCACCTAAATCTAGGACTGACATTTTGTTAATAATTATGTCGTGTGTATAAGTTGATTGGAGTGGAAGCTGGACGCCCCCAGGAAAGCGCCCTGCCGGAACGGAAATCAACCCCACGTTATGGTTATGAGCGTTTAAACAATATTTAACCAAATTGAAATCGATCCTTTTCTCTCGTGGAATGAGATTTACTATAAAAATAATAGCGTCGTCATCTCTTAAATAGGACCCATTATTTTTTTAATGAAACTTAATGGGCTATAATAACGTATATAAGGTATAGCTTTTTCAGATAGAAAGGAGAAAAATATGAGAAAAGTTTTTCTTGGTTTCATTGTCTATGCATTAGCCGAGTTGGCGTTATTAATAGTAATTGGTCAAAGTATTGGTATTCTAAATACATTATTGCTTATAGTCGCTACGAGTATTATAGGTATTTATATAGTGAAAAATAAAGGTATGAATTCTGTACAAAAGGTAAAAAATACGATAGCACGCGGAGAAGCTCCAGGGCCAGCATTAGTTGACACAGTATTAAATTTCAGTGGTGGTGTACTTCTAGCATTACCAGGTTTTATAACAGATCTTGTTGGAGTATTACTGCTCATGCCTTTTTCTCGTAAAATGTTCCAGCCAATCTTTTATTATTGGATGCGGAAAAAAATGAAAAAAGGTCAATTTATCATCGTTCAAAAATAGCATTATCCTTTAGTTTAACTGCCAAAAATAAAAATATAGGGCTCAGTAAAATGCCGTAAAAACCAAATAATAAAATAGAGGCAGCACTGATGAAAAAGGTGTGGAAAGTACGTAACTGTAATGTATTCGACCAAAGCATGGATTCAGCTAGCTGCCTTGTTAATTGAACGAAGAGATACAAAAGTAAAATTGAAACACATAAAAAGGTATTGCCTTTTAAGTAAAAATAAATGCTCATGGGTACAAGGAATACTCCAATCCCGAAGAACGGAAGTACATCTGCAAATGCAACTATAAAAGCTTTAATGATGGCTTGTTCAAATTGGAGAATCATAAATCCCGCACAAAGAATGAGCAGTGTAATCGTAAATAGCTGAAACTCCACGTACAAAAAGTAATGAAATAGCTGCATAATTTTAGAAAAGTGCTTCTGCCATTCATTACGGAATTTTTTTGGCACATATTGAAAAAACCAATATCGGGATTTGCGGGTTTCCAATAGGGCGAAATAGTAAGCAACAAGGAATATAAATACTTCAATTACATGCTTCATTAATATTTGGAAAATATTAGCTGTGTATAAAAAGATTGAATCGAAGATAGAAAGCGATTTTTCCTTTAAAACTTGGATGAACATTGATTCATATTCATTGAAAAGTGGGAAATTTTGTAGTGTATCTCTGATTTCAGGGAAGACAAGAATAATACTGTTTATAGATATGATAACAAGAAGAAAAATGCAAGCTAGTATAAGTGCTTCAACAATAATTGCTGCAAGCCAATAGGTCATTCTACAATACGAGTGAAGGAATTTCATGATAGGATACGTAGAAAAAGACAAAAAAATCGCAAGTGATACAGGTAAAACGAACCACAATATAACCAAATAGAATATAAAAAGCAAAACACCTGTAGTTCTTTCGTATGAAAAATATTTAATATTCCTCATTTTTACAAATTCACCCCGTTTCAAATGATAAATTAATATTGAAATGTATAAAAGAATCTCTTTAAAACTTATTTATAATCGCTCGTGCGCCTTTTTCTTTATTCGGAGGTTTTTCATTCACAAAGCTGTCAAAAATGATTATAATAGCAATGTAAGCGATTAACTTAATGGTTCATATGAGCAAAAAACGTAAATGTGAGCTAATAACTGCATTTACAACTAAAAAATATATTATGAGGGAGCGATAATTTATGTCAGCAACTAAAGGTTTAGAAGGTATCGTAGCAGCGGAATCTAAAATCAGTTCAATTATCGATGACACACTTACATATGTTGGTTACAACATTGATGATTTAGCAGAGAACGCGTCATTCGAAGAGGTAATTTATTTATTATGGCATACTCGTTTACCAAAAGCGGACGAGCTAGCTGAATTAAAACAACAATTGGCAGACAACATGTCTATTCCACAAGCAATTGTAGACCAATTCAAATCATACCCACTTTCAACTGTACATCCAATGGCTGCACTACGTACTGCAGTATCTTTACTTGGTGTATTCGATGAAGAAGCGGATGTTATGGATACAGAAGCTAACTACCGTAAAGCAATCCGTTTACAAGCTAAAATTGCTACAGTAGTTACTGCATTTGCACGTGTTCGTAAAGGTTTAGAGCCAGTTGCGCCAAAACCAGAATTAGGATATGCAGCAAACTTCTTATACATGCTTAAAGGTGAAGAACCAGCAGCAATCGAAATTGAAGCATTCGACAAAGCATTAGTATTACATGCTGATCACGAATTAAATGCATCTACATTCACAGCACGTGTATGTGTAGCTACATTATCTGATGTTTATTCTGGTGTAACTGCAGCTATCGGTGCTTTAAAAGGACCACTTCATGGTGGTGCAAATGAGCAAGTTATGAAAATGTTAACTGAAATCGGCTCACTTGAAAACGTTGAATCTTATATTCAAAATAAATTAGATAACAAAGAAAAAATCATGGGCTTCGGTCACCGCGTATACCGCAAAGGCGACCCACGTGCACCACACTTACGTGTAATGTCACAAAAATTAACTGAGCTAACTGGTAAACCAGAGCTTTATGAAATGTCAGTTAAAATCCATGACATGATCGTAGAACAAAAGAAATTACCTGCAAACGTAGACTTCTTCTCTGCGTCAGTGTATGATTCTTTAGGTATTGATCATGACCTATTTACACCAATTTTCGCAGTATCACGTACTTCTGGTTGGGTAGCTCATATTCTAGAGCAATATGCTAACAACCGCCTAATCCGTCCACGTGCAGAGTATGTTGGACCAGGCATGCAAAAATATGTTCCAATCAGCGAGCGCTAATTCGGAAAATATGCTAGAATATTTGGGACTGTGTTACTGATAACACAGTCCTATGATTATGAATTTAGGAGGCAACATCCATGTCAAACAAAATTGTAGTTGAAAATGGCGTACTTAATGTACCAAACAATCCAGTGATTCCTTTCATCGAAGGTGACGGAATCGGTCCAGATATTTGGGCTGCAGCATCACGCGTAATCGACGCAGCAGTAGAAAAAGCTTACAACGGTGAAAAGAAAATCGAATGGTTAGAAGTTTTAGCTGGTGAAAAAGCATTCAACCAAACTGGTGAATGGTTACCACAAGAAACTTTAGACAAAATTAACGAATACCTAATCGCAATCAAAGGTCCTCTTACTACTCCAATCGGTGGTGGTATCCGCTCTCTAAACGTAGCATTACGTCAACAGCTTGACCTATATGTATGCTTACGTCCAGTACGTCACTTTGATGGAGTACCTTCTCCAGTTAAACGTCCAGAAGACGTTGAAATGGTTATCTTCCGCGAAAACACAGAAGACATCTACGCTGGTATCGAATTCGAATCTGGTTCTGAACAAGCACAAAAAATCATCAACTTCCTACAATCTGAATTTGGTGTTAACCAAATCCGCTTCCCAGAAACTTCTGGTATCGGTGTAAAACCTGTATCTAAAGAAGGTACTGAGCGTTTAGTACGTTCTGCGATCGAATATGCTATTAATCATAAACGCCCATCTGTTACTTTAGTACACAAAGGTAACATCATGAAATTCACTGAAGGTGGATTCAAAAAATGGGGTTATGAATTAGCTGAAAAAGAATTTGCTGATCAAACGTTCACTTGGAACCAATATGATGCTATTAAAGCTGAACAAGGTGAAGAAGCAGCAAACAAAGCACAAGCTGACGCTTTAGCAGCTGGTAAAATCTTAGTTAAAGATTCTATCGCTGATATCTTCTTACAACAAATCTTAACTCGTCCAAATGAGTTCGACGTAGTTGCTACAATGAACTTAAACGGTGACTATATTTCTGACGCATTAGCTGCTCAAGTTGGTGGTATCGGTATCGCTCCAGGCGCGAACATTAACTATGTAACTGGACACGCGATCTTCGAAGCTACTCACGGTACAGCTCCAAAATATGCTGGTCAAGATAAAGTAAACCCATCTTCAGTATTACTTTCAGGTGTATTAATGCTTGAACACTTAGGATGGCAAGAAGCAGCTGACATGATTACTAAATCTGTTGAGCAAACAATTTCTTCTAAAGTTGTAACTTACGACTTCGCTCGTTTAATGGACGGCGCTAAAGAAGTAAAATGTTCAGAATTCGCTACTGAGTTAATCAAAAACCTATAATTTTCTATTCTAAAATAGAAATTAAAGTTAAAGCGGAAGTATTTCTGCCGATATAATTAGGGTGAAATGTAAATTTCTATTGACCTTAGCTTAATAAAATATTTACGATGAACTTGTTTAATCGAGGGAGGGGAATTTATTCTCCTCCCTCTTTTAATTTTTTCCAGCGGGTGTTTAAACACCCGCTGGAAGAAGCCTCCGGCGGATGTCACGGAATCGGAAAGCTTGCACAAAGCCGATTCCTGACGCAATTATGCCGAGGCATAATTGATTAAATAACCTAATTTTAAAGGAGCGTATTCGAATGTCTCTGAAACGAAAAAAAATCTCAGTAATCGGTAGCGGTTTTACTGGCGCTACTGCAGCATTTTTAGCAGCACAAAAAGAACTTGGTGATGTAGTGTTAGTGGATATCCCTCAAGCTGAAAACCCAACAAAAGGTAAAGCTTTAGATATGTGGGAAGCTGCACCAGTGCAAGGCTATGATTCTTATGTTAAAGGTACTTCTAACTATGCAGATACTGCAGATTCTGATGTAGTAATCATCACTGCTGGTGTTGCTCGTAAACCAGGTATGAGCCGTGACGATCTTGTTCAAATTAACCAAGAAGTAATGAAAGCTGTTTCTAAGGAAATTGCTAAGTACTCACCAAATGCAACAATCCTCGTTCTTACAAACCCAGTTGATGCGATGACTTACACAGTATTCAAAGAAACTGGTTTCCCTAAAAATCGTGTAATAGGTCAATCAGGTGTACTCGATACGGCTCGTTTCTGTGCGTTTGTAGCTGAAGAACTAAATATCTCGGTAAAAGACATCACGGGTTTTGTATTAGGTGGTCATGGTGATACAATGGTGCCACTTACTCGTTACTCATTCGCTGGTGGTATTCCATTAGAATCGTTAATCCCAGCAGATCGTCTTGAAGAGATTGTTGACCGTACACGTAAAGGTGGCGCTGAAATCGTTAACCTTCTTGGTAATGGTTCTGCATATTATGCTCCTTCAGCGGCGCTTATTGAAATGGCGGAAGCTATCATTAAAGACCAAAAGCGTATACTTCCATCTATTGCATACTTAGAAGGCGAATATGGCTACAATGATTTATATCTAGGTGTTCCGACATTATTAGGTGCAAATGGTATAGAAAAAATCTTTGAACTTGAACTAACAGACAATGAAAAAGCAGCTTTAGATAAATCGGCAGAGGCTGTCCGCAACGTGATGAAAATTTTAGCTTAATAAAAGTTTATGAAATCGAGTAGGATTCATTCCTACTCGATTTTTTTTAAGTATTGAGACAAAATATTATTAGTACAAGTAAACATCGAGGTGAAATTATGAAATTAACATTGGCAACAAACGAAGAAATCAATATCCTCCATTCAAAATATAAAAGATTTAACACTCACCTCCTTAAAAATCCAAGTGAGTTATACAATCATACCGGTATTGTGGACGTATTCAATCGCGTTCTTACTGAAGAAGAGGCATTTGAGTTATTGGGAGAAAAACATAATTTAAAGTACGGCGCAAATTTCTCGGATACTTTTACACAACTTTTTCATATAGAAGAGAGTGGAGTGTATGTACACATTTATAAAAAAGGTTTGAGTAAAAAAGCATTCAAATATAAATTAAGTTGCTTAAATCGGTCCGAGGCGAACATCTTTCGAAAACTGTTTTCCCACAGTAAGGGAATTTATAAAATAGGAGACGTGGAAGCCCTTGTCTTTTTAACTAAACTCTCAGTAACTGAACTATATTTCACAGATTTTTTCTTTCCTTCACTGGATACAATGATAATAGGGAATTATGATTTATCGTTTCCAATTTATTCTAATTCAATAATAGGTTTTAATAAGTGTAAAGAGATTATTGAAGAAAACGGCTTATTTATACGGCAATAGGAAATGAACAGTAATAGAAGTTCTGAATTATAGTTGAAGAAGGGATTATGATTATAGAGAAAGAATTAAATAGTAACAATGCTTATTAGACGGGGTGTACTCAATGCAATCAATACATATCGATGAAATTCCAATTGAAATAAAAGAATATCTTAAAAATATTATTTCTATAAGGTTTCCAAGGCAAGGTTACACTTCTGATGTTGGGTTAATTGAGAATAGCCAAGGGTTTTATGCACTAAAAAGGACAAAGGGAGAATTATTTTGTTCCTGGTTGAATAGAGAAATATCTGTATTAAACTGTTTGACTAATCAAACAAAACTACCTGTTCCAAAAGTGAAGAAATTTGTTGAACAAGAAAACCAAAGGGATTCCTGGGCTCTACTTGAGTTTTTAAAGGGGGAAACACTAAGGACTGCTTTATTCACCGAGAAAAATGAAGAGAAACGGCAAGAAATGATATTTAATTTTGGTGCACTCTTATTTCAAATCCATACAACCCCTTGTCCAAAAGAGTTAATTTATGAAGGAAAATGGATTGACCAAATATTAAATCAAGCTGAATATAATTTTAAAAATTATAAAGTGGATGGAGATGAGAAATTATTAGAAAAAATTAAAACTAATAAACCCAACTTCTATAAACAAACTTTGATTCACGGAGATTTTACAATTGATAATGTTTTAGTCTACAACGGGGGAATTACAGGAGTAATTGATTGGGGAAGTGGAGCTTATGGAGACCCAAGATATGACGTATCATTGGCAATACGCTCAAAGCCCAATGCCTTTGAAAATGAAATAGATAAAGAAATTTTTTTTGAAGGGTACGGGGAAAAGATTATTGATGATAACGTATATAATTATTTTGTAAATGGCTTATATGAATTCTTTTAATGTTTTGTTCTGCACTAAAGAGTTGTTTTCAAGAGGTAATCATCTCTCGATGCTGAATGAAGATCAAATGGTTATTCTGCTTTTCGTTGTACTTTTGGAATAAAATTGATACTATGAAGGTATATGATAGAAAAGGGGTTGGCGTATTTTTGCTTCAAAAAAACAGTAAGCTTGGTCTCACTATTGATGAAATTACAGTTGGCGAGAAGATTCATATTACCGAGAAGATAGAAGATAAGGATTTATTGCTTTACTTAGGACTCACGAATGATAATAATCCGCTTTATATTCAACATGATTATGCAGCGATGACACCTTTTCAAAAGCCAATTGTACCAACGATCATGTTAAATGGCATTATTACTTCAGCTGTGTCAAAGTATATTCCTGGACCAGGCGCACGAATTATTGAGCAACATATAAAATATTTAGAACCGCTCTATCATTATGAATTATTTGATACTCTTTTAGAGGTAACAGAAGTAAATAAATTAGAAAATACGATTACTGTATCGGTACACTCATATAATGAGAAGAAACAGCTTATGATTGAGGGTATTTTGCTGGTGACACCACCACTTGCTTTATAGACGTCTTGAGATTTGAAATGGGGGTTTCAAATCACTAACGGAGGCTTTACACATGACAAAAACGATTTTAGTTGTAGAAGATGAATTTTCTATTGCGACATTATTGAAATATAATTTAGAGCAGGCTGGATATGTTGTAGAAACAGCTGCAGATGGTCAAGAGGGTCTTGATAAGGCAATTGCCATACAGCCAGATTTAATTTTATTAGATTTGATGCTTCCAAGGCTTGATGGTATGGAAGTTTGTAAACAAATTCGTCAACAACGTATGAATACACCTATTATTATGCTAACAGCAAAGGATGACGAGTTCGATAAAGTACTTGGTCTAGAGCTAGGGGCAGATGATTATATGACGAAGCCTTTTAGTCCGCGCGAAGTGTTGGCACGGGTAAAGGCTGTTTTGAGACGTTTTACACAAAATGTAGTGCCTGAAGAGAAGAATGGGCCTCAAGAGAAAATGTATGAGTTTGGACAATTGCGTGTCTTTCCAGAGCGTTTTGAAGTATTTTTACAAGATGAGGCACTGGAATTTACACCAAAGGAATTTGAGCTTCTCATTTATCTACTTGAAAATAAAAACCGTGTTTTAACACGTGATCAGCTATTAAGTGCTGTATGGAAGTATGACTTTGCCGGTGATACTCGAATTGTAGATGTGCACATAAGCCACCTTCGCGATAAAATCGAAGAAAATAGCCGTAAGCCGATGTTCATTAAGACAATTCGTGGCCTTGGCTATAAATTCGAGGAGCCGAAGACGACATGAAATCAATGAGCAACCGCTTATTCTTGACATTCATGCTATTGCTTGGATCTATATTAGCTGTCCTAATGATTGTTATAGGTCAGCTTTTTCCTGTTTATATAGAACAGTACAATGAGCAGGCTAGTTTACAGATGCAAGAATCCATTAACCAAGTATTAGATGAACGAAAGATTGAACTATCAAAAGAAGATAAAGAGGCACTGTATACTGCTCAAAACATAGAGGCAACAGATTCTCTAATATCGTATGTTCATGCGCGACTTTATGTTGTGCTAGCGATTCTTTTTATAATAGCACTTATTTTAATGGCTATTGTAAGTCGCTATATGATTCGAAATTTCACTGCTCCTATTGATAACGTGACAGATACAGCACTTGAACTGGCGAAGGGAAATTACCGTGCTCGTGCTCATGAAAATGAGCATGAACGCATGATGCCACTTAGTCACTCCATTAATATTTTAGCACGTAACTTACAGGATATTACTACGATTCGCGAGGTAGAAGAGGAAAGGCTTAAAACGTTAATTGAAAACATGGGAAGCTCCCTCATGATGATTGGACGTGAGGGGAATATATCTATCGTGAACCGTGTATTTTTAGAGCGTTTCGGTATGCTAATTGATGATGTACAAGGAAAAGTTTTCCGTACAATTGGCTTACCTAAATCACTGGAGCAATTTATCGACCATGTGTTTCTAACAGAAATGCCTTATCGACAACAAATTAAAATGGAGGTCCAACAGGAGCTATACAATAAGGAAGTGTATGGAGCACCTGTTATAGGGGATCATGGTCGATGGCTAGGTGTCGTTATCGTTATGCACGATATTACAGAGCTTGTTCGTTTAGAGCAGATTCGTAAGGACTTTGTAGCAAATGTATCCCATGAATTGCGTACACCTATTACATCTATTAAAGGCTTTTCTGAAACTTTACTGGATGGTGCATATAAGGATGAAAAAATGCTCCTATCTTTTTTGGAGATCATTTATAAGGAAAGTAACCGTCTGCAGATGCTTATCCAGGATTTACTAGAGTTATCGAAAATTGAACAGCATGGTTTTACCGTTAATATTATGCCGATGGGCTTGCAAGATGTACTTATACGTGGAGCAGAGCTGACAGGACCTCGTCTGGATGAGAAGAATATGAGCTTTCATGTTGATATTGAACGTGATGTTCAGGTTATGGGTGATGCGAATCGTATCATTCAAATTGTCACTAATTTAATCACCAATGCCATTACGTATTCTCCAGAAAATACAATCGTTACGATTCGATTAAAGGAAAATGAAACGTACGGTATTCTTGAAATAGAAGACCAAGGTATAGGAATTGAAAAGCATGAAATTGCCCGTGTCTTTGAACGGTTTTATCGTGTGGATCGTGCGCGAAGCCGAAATTCTGGAGGGACAGGTTTAGGGCTTGCTATTGTGAAGCACTTAGTAGAGGCTCATCATGGTCGCATTCAGGTAGAAAGTGAAGTTGGCGTCGGGACAAAAATGATAGTCATGATTCCGAAAAATTAACGAATTCTTTACAAAAGCACAATTTTAGATTCACAATAGGGACTTATACTTGTTAGTAGAAACCCCCCCTATATATTATTAAGACTTTAAAATAGCCAAAAAAATCTTTAGATAAAGATTTTTTGAATGTGTTGCTTAGTTATCGCCAATAGGAAGAATCTATTGCCAAACTTTTTGGTGATAGATTCTTTTTCTGTTTTACACATAACGCAAATAGGTGTAAAGTATAGTAGCATAATATTCAACTAATAAGAAATGTACTTGTTAGTTGAACAAATCGGGCTTTATACGGTCAGCTAATAAGCCCACTTTATCTAGAAGTGATTTCTATTACTGATTGTAAAAGCGGGATAAAAAATTGAAAGAAGGATGACCATGAAAATCGTCAAAAGTATCGTGCAAATCGGCTATCTATATGTAATTTTATTTGTTGGGAATAGTATTGCACGTCTACTTCACTTGCCGATTCCAGGGAGCATAATTGGACTAGTCTTATTGTTTTTATTTTTGCAGTTTCATATTATTAAGCTTGAATGGATTGAGCTAGGTGCAGGTTTATTACTTAGTGAATTATTACTATTTTTCATTCCATCTGCTATCGGAGTAATCGATTATACTGCATTATTCGGTGAGCAAGGTGTGAAAGCTGTGCTTGTAATTGTATTGAGTGCCATAGTTGTAATGTTTGCAACAGGTTTCACAGCACAATTGCTAGGGCAACGAAAGAAAGGTGATACTGCATGAGCTTTTTAATAGCTATAGTAAGTTTACTAGGTACTATTGCAATTTTTTATACTAGTAAAATGTTTTATAAAAAGTATCAGAACGAATGGTTAACACCTATACTGATCACACCATTAGTGATAATTATCATCTTGTTACTAACGGGTACATCTTATAAATCCTATGTTGCAGGAACCGGTATTTTATCAAATTTACTTGGGCCAGCAACAGTTGCATTTGCGGTTCCAATTTATAGAAATTTTAATCTGTTAAAGAAACATGCTTTTGAAATTTTTCTAAGTATTGCAGTAGGTTCAGCAGTTGCTATTACATCATCATTTACCATTGCCGTAGTAATTGGATTGAATAATGAGCTAGTGCATAGCTTAGTTCCGCGCTCAGTTACTACACCAATAGCGATGGACATCTCCAATATGATTGGTGGCTCTCCTACCCTTACTGCTGTTTTCGTTATGGTGACTGGTATTTTAGGGAGTCTAATAGCACCGTTAGTAATTAAAGTATGTCGTTTCCAACGACCATCCTCTAGAGGTCTACTGTTAGGAATGGGTGCACATGGTGCGGGTACCTCTAAAGCATTTGAATTTGGTGAGCTAGAAGGCACGTTTGCAAGTCTTGCTATGATTGTAGCTGCATTAATTAGCATTGTTTTATCAACAACATTTTTCCCAGCATTTGAACATCTAGTTGTCAATATCCTGTTACCTTAAATGGTAGCAGGATTTTTTTTAGTTCTATTTTGGTGCGGTATGATTTTAGATGAGGGCCTGTCAGGAATGTTTGGTGAGCTTGCTCTTTATGTCAAACTGCCTAAAATAAAAAACTAGTTTATTAAAATATTTTGAAACTTTTTATAAAGTGTCCCGTATACAATAGTACTAAGCTTAAGGGAGGATTAGACATGAGTGTGAAAAGGTCACTAATGATGGTGGGACTTGGTATTTTCGGCATTGTTGCACTTATTGCGGTATTTACATCGTGGTACACGGTAGATGAATCAGAACAAGCAGTTGTCATTACGTTCGGCCGTGCCGATAATACAGTTACAGAATCAGGTTTACATTTTAAATTACCTTGGCCTGTACAATCGGTTCAGGTTTTATCGAAGGAAACATTTAGTTTAAAGTTTGGCTATAAGCAAAATGAAAATGGAGAATTGGAAGCTTATGATGCTGAAACGAAAATGATTACAGGGGATGAGCATATTGTTTTAACAGACCTTGTCGTTCAATGGAAAATTACAGAACCGAAAAAGTATTTATTCAGCTCACAAGATCCAGAAAAAATATTACATAGCGCTACGTCGAGTGCGATTCGATCAATTATCGGAAGTTCCACCATCGACGCCGCGTTAACAGAGGGAAAAGCGGACATAGAAGCAAAATCACGAGATTTACTCGTTTCTCTTGTTGAAAAATACGATATTGGTATAAGTGTTTTAGGGGTAAAACTACAGGATGTTGAGTTACCGAATGCAGATGTGCGAGCAGCCTTTACAGCTGTTACAGACGCACGTGAAATGAAAAATACAAAAATAAATCAAGCAGAAAAATATGAGAATCAGCGAATTAGTGAGGCTAAAGGTGAAAAGGATGCAATTATCTCCAAGGCTCAAGGAGAAAAAACAGCCCGTATTGAGCAGGCTCAAGGAGATGTAGCTGTTTTTAATAAAATGTATGAGCAATATAAGGGCAATCAACAAATTACACGCGAACGTTTAATATTGGAAACACTTGAAAGTGTATTACCTAAAGCACAAATTTACATTATGAATGATGATGGTAGTACGATGAAATACTTACCTCTTCAAGCATTGCAACCTGAGTCAAAGGAGACAACTGCGCCAAAAGAGACACCAAAAGAGGAGAAAAAAGAAGGGAGCGGTAACTAATGGATCAAAAAAATAAGGATCTTGAAAAATTCCTCAATTTTTTATCGGGTAAATCCAAAAATACGGCTCCAAAAGAAGGGGATACAGTGGATAATGTGGTCAAAATGTCGAAAAAAGGCCCGATGAATCCGAAAAAATATATTTCGCTTGCTGTAACATTAACAGCCGTTTTTGCTATTGCCATTATATTATTTGCTAATGTTTATATTGTAAAAGAGTCCGAATACGCAGTTGTTAGACAATTTGGAGAAGTAGTGAAATTTCAGAGTGAGCCAGGCTTGAAAATAAAGGTTCCATTTATTCAAAGCGTAACGAAGCTACCAAAAAACCAAATGACATATGAAGTTTCTGAAGAAGAAATTAATACAAAAGATAAAAAACGAATTATTATTGATAATTATGCAGTTTGGCATATAACAGATCCAAAGCAATTAATCTCCAATGCAGGGACAATAGAAAAAGTTGAATCACGTATGGAAGAGTTTATCTATTCAGTTATCCGTTCAGAGCTTGGTCGAATAGAATATAAGCAGATTATTAATGATGAAAATTCTTCACGTGGGAGTATCAATGATCAGGTAACGGCACGTGTCAATGAGTTACTCTCAAATGATAATTATGGAATAGAAGTAATAGATGTTCGTATTCGTCGTATCGACTTGCCTACTGATAATGAGCAATCCGTGTTTACAAATATGATTTCGGATCGTGAATCAATGTCGCAAAAATACCTATCAGAAGGTGATGCTGAGAAACGCCGTATTGAAGCTCAAACAGATAAAGAAGTTCAAGAAATGCTGGCAACAGCGAAAAAGGATGCAGCATTGATTCAAGCGGAAGGTGAATCAGAAGCAGCGAAGATTTACAATAAATCGTTCTCTCAAGACCCTGAATTCTATTCATTGTACCGTACATTAGAGTCGTATAAGAAAACTGTAGGGGAAGATACGGTCATTATTTTGCCATCCACTTCACCATATGCAAAAATATTATCTGGCTATGTAAAGTGAAACTTTAACTTCTTTCAGCATTTATCTCCCACCTCTATAGGTGGTGAGATGAATGCGGTTACTTTGCAGTGGGTTTCCTAACATCCGCTGAAAGAAGTTAAAGCCTCCGGCGGATGTCACGGAATCGGAAAGGAGTTAATAAAGGATGTTAGCCTAAAATCATCGCATCCATGCGATAACGGCTAACTGACCTGCATCTTGCAGGCCTAAGCACAAAGCCGATTCCGGACGCAATTATGCCGTGGCATAATTGATTTAGTGGGGGTCTCCAACTCCCACTGATTATTAGTCTTCACCAATCGGGCTTTTACGGGCAGTTAATCTCCCGCTTAACTTCTTTGCTTACGTGAATTTTGATGTGGGAGTTTTGTCGCTTTTGGTATAGATAAATTACTGCCCGTTAATGCGGGATAAAATAATACTATTATTGAAGTCGTCTCAAATTTTTGAGACGGCTTTTTTACACTATCCATGAAACTGACAAGAATACGAAGGCCCCTCGCCATAACGTGGAGTTGATTTCCGTTCCGACTGGGCGCTTTGTAGTTGCTGTCGCTACGCTTTCGCCACATAAAACATTTGCTGAATGAAGTTAAATGGCATACGTTTTAATAAATATCATCCCCGACTTTTGATGATGAGTAATTTATTTTAATTTTCGTGGTCTGATTTTAGGTAATATTAATGATGTATAATATAAATATCTTTCAATTATCGATGATATACTATGAAAATGATAGAAATTTATAATTTTGTGTTTCGTAAATTACTAATATCTGATAGAATGATAATGTTCAGAAATAAAAAATGGGGGTAATAGTTGTGAAATTACAAATTAGCAAGGGGCTCCAAAATTTAGGGATAGCCTGTATTGTTGCATCGTTATTTACACTTTTCTTCCGTCTATCAGATTTTACATGGATCACAAAAAGTGTTTATCATATACCAGTATTTTTTGTCATTTTGTTTTTATTAGGTTTAATCATTGCTGAGGATGTACGCAAGATATTTAAAAGAATATTTTTGTACGAGAAACGTAAGGTTAAACGTCCTTTATGGCAAGTAGGGATTGGCTTTATTTTCTTCTTAGCACAAATCGGCACTGTAATGGTGTTTAATACAGAGCTTACACATCCACAGCTTGGTGGTATGCCATTATTTTTAGTATTTGCTTTTATGAATGCTTTTATTTTGACAGTTATATATGAAGAGATTTTCTATCGTAAAGAAAAAACAAGTAAAGCTAGTGAATAATATCGGAAAAGGTCAATTACAATGAGTGATTGGCTTTTTTTTGTAGACAATCTTGAGTTAAGTTATTGATGTAGAAAATTTGATGATTTTCAACGTTATGATTGGTAAAATACCTGTTTTCTCGATAAAGTAAAAGGAAGAGGCATTTTCAAACATACGTTTTCGTTTTACAATTAAGAAGACGACAACGCAGGAGGATAAAATCATGACACAGGAAAAATTGCTATTATTGGACGGCAATAGTTTAGCGTATCGCGCGTTTTTTGCGTTACCTCTATTAACGAATGATAGTGGAATTCATACGAATGCAGCATACGGCTTTACAACAATGTTACAAAGAATTTTAGAGGAAGAGCAACCTACGAAAATTTTGGTTGCTTTTGATGCGGGTAAGACAACCTTCCGTCATGAGACATTTACGGAATATAAAGGTGGTCGCCAAAAGACTCCACCAGAATTATCTGAGCAGTTTCCTTATATACGTAAGCTTATTGATGCTTATGGTATTAAGCGATATGAGCTTGAAATGTACGAAGCGGACGATATTATAGGAACACTAGCCAAAGAAGCTTCATCACAGGAAATGGATGTCATCGTTGTATCGGGAGATCGTGACTTAACTCAGCTCGCGACTGAGCAAGTAACGGTTTACATTACTAAAAAAGGTATTACTGAAATTGAAAAAAATACACCAGCCTTTATAGCAGAAAAATACGGCTTAACCCCTCTACAAATTATTGATATGAAAGGTTTAATGGGCGATTCTTCAGATAATATTCCAGGTGTACCAGGTGTCGGTGAAAAAACGGCTGTTAAATTGCTAAAAGAGCATGGTTCAGTGGAGTCTCTTTATGCGGCAATGGATATGGTGAAGGCTTCTAAAATGAAAGAAAAATTAGTTGCCAATGAAGAACAGGCACTAATGAGTAAAAAGCTGGCTACCATTTTTACAGAGGCACCGATTGATATAACGCTTTCGGATCTTGTTTATAATGGTCCGAATGAAGAAGAATTAATTAACGTGTGGCGAGAGCTTGGCTTTAAATCATTGCTAGATAAAAGTGATTTTACTGTAGAAGAAGAGGAACAAGCACCTTTTGACTATGAAATTGTGCAGGAAGTAAAACAAGAGTTTTTAAAAGATGTAATGGCAGTGCATTTGGAGCTAGAGGACGAGCATTATCATACATGTCAGCAACTAGGCATTGCTCTAACAGATGGAGCGAAAACAATGTACGTGCCGTTTGATATTGCAGCTAAATCAGATGTCCTTCGTCTTTGGTTAGAAGATGCTACTAAAATAAAGTATATGTCTGATTCAAAAGCATCTCAGGCTGCGTTAAAACGTGCGGGAATTCGTTTGGCTGGTGTGGAATTTGACTTATTACTTGCTTCTTATATTAATAATCCTGCGCTAAGTGGAGATGATGTGGCAACACTTGCGAAAGAACTAGGCTATCGTAATGTACAGGCAAATGAGACTGTTTATGGTAAAGGGGCGAAACGAGCTATACCTGCCATTGATGCACTTTCTGAGCATGCCAGCCGCAAAGCCTTTGCTGTGTGGTCTTTACAGTCGAAGCTCGAGGCATTGTTAAAGGAAAACGAACAGTTCGAACTCTATAAAAACTTAGAGCTTCCTCTTGCTTCTATTTTAGGTGAAATGGAAAGTGAAGGAATCACTGTCAATCGTGCTACATTAGAGAAAATGGGGCAGGAACTAAATGACAAACTAGTTGTGATTGAACAGGAGATTTATACGGAGGCAGGAGAAGCCTTCAATATTAATTCACCAAAGCAATTAGGTGTCATCCTCTTTGATAAACTAGGTCTTCCTGTTATTAAAAAGACAAAGACGGGCTATTCCACAGCAGCAGATGTATTGGAAAAATTAAAACCAGAGCATGCCATTATTGAGCATATTCTATTATATCGTCAGCTTGGGAAATTACAGTCAACTTATATCGAAGGTCTGCTAAAAGAAATCCATAAAGAGGATGGAAAGGTGCATACTCGATTCCAACAAGCACTAACAGCTACAGGGCGTTTAAGCTCAACTGATCCGAATTTGCAAAACATCCCGATTCGTTTAGAGGAAGGGCGGAAAATTCGTCAAGCGTTTGTGCCATCGAACGAAGATTGGATATTATTTTCTGCCGATTATTCTCAAATCGAATTGCGTGTGTTAGCCGATATGTCAAAGGATAAAAACTTAGTCGATGCTTTCCGTGAAGGTATGGATGTTCATACACGTACTGCTATGGATGTATTCCATGTCTCAGAAGATGAGGTCGACAGTAATATGCGTCGTGCTGCAAAAGCAGTAAACTTTGGTATTGTCTATGGTATTAGTGATTACGGCTTATCGCAAAACTTGGATATTACCCGTAAGGAAGCTGCTACATTTATCGAGAAGTATTTTGCGAGTTTCCCGGGTGTAAAACAATATATGGAGGATATCGTTCAAGATGCGAAATTTAATGGATATGTGACAACGATTTTAAATAGACGTCGATATTTACCTGACATTACGAGCTCAAATTTCAATATACGAAGCTTTGCAGAGCGTACTGCGATGAATACACCAATTCAGGGAAGTGCAGCTGATATTATTAAAAAAGCAATGATTGATATGGACGCTCGCTTGAAAAAAGAAAATATGCAGGCAAAGATCCTATTACAAGTGCATGATGAATTAATTTTTGAAGCACCTAAAGAGGAGATTGCATTGCTTGAAAAAATAGTACCAGAGGTTATGGAGAACGCAATCGAGCTTTCAGTACCATTAAAAGTAGATTTTAACTATGGTGCTACTTGGTACGAAGCAAAATAAGGAGGGGTTAAAATGCCTGAATTACCAGAGGTTGAAGGTGTCGTCCAGGCATTAAAACCTAAAATTGAAGGGCGTACAATTCAGCAGGTTCAACTTTCTGAAATTATTCGTTTTTCCTTTGGAGAGGGGAAGCAATGTATCGTGAAGCAAGCTGAGCCTGATGCATTTGAAATATCCTTGTCTCAAATGACGATTACAAAAGTCGAACGACGTGCGAAATACATCTTTTTCCATTTGCTAAAAGAGGATGTCCCTTACGTGCTTGTTAGTCATTTAGGGATGACGGGTGCATGGTTTGTCGTGAATTCACCTGAGGAAATCAATGAGGCGAAATTTAAAAAGCATATTCATGCTACATTTCAAATGGCAGATGGTGGCTATTTAATTTATTCGGATATACGCCGCTTTGGTGAACTACGTTTTTTAACAAAAATTGAAGATCATGCACCATTAACAAAAATGGCACCAGAACCTTTTGATGAAATAGCATGTGATTATTTTATTGCGAAATCAAAGTTACCGAAATATGAGAAAAAGGCCGTTAAAGATGTAATTATGGATGGGCAGGTTATTTCGGGCTGTGGCAATATTTATGCTACTGAAGCATTATTTGCTCAAAAAATTCATCCGGCCCGCACAATGAACCGCATCAGTGAAAAGCGTAAGCGTGCATTATTCGAAGCAATTGTCGTTATTTTACGGCAAAGCATTGAAGCAGGAGGTTCAACAATTTCAGATTATCGTAATATTAATGGCGAGGCTGGAAGTATGCAGAACCGACTGCAAATGTATGGTAAGAAGATGTGTCTAACGTGTGGTACCGCAACGAGCCAAATGACGATAGGTGGGCGCACATCAGTCTTTTGCCCAAATTGTCAACATTAAAGGGGATTTAACTATGATTATCGGACTAACAGGAAGTATTGCGAGCGGAAAAAGTACAGTAGTAAAAATGATGACAGCACTTGGTTTACCGATTGTCGATGCAGATATTGTTGCACGTGATGTTGTAGAACCAGGAACTGAGACTTTAAAGTTAATAGCTGAAAATTTTGGACAAGATATATTGCTAGAAGACGGCAATTTAAATCGTGCCAAGCTTGGCGATATTATTTTTCACGAACCTGCCAAGCGTAAAATGTTAAATGATATTATGCATCCTGCTATTCGTCAGGAAATGCTACGCCAGCGTGATGCTTATTTAGAGGCTGGAGAAAAACATGTTGTGATGGATATTCCGCTTTTATTTGAAAGTAAGTTACAGCATTTTGTCGAGCGTATTATCGTTGTATCGGTTAGTGAAGATGTACAGCTCCGTCGATTAATGGAGCGTAACAACTTATCGAAGGAAGATGCATTAGCTCGAATACGTTCTCAGTTACCTATGTCAGTCAAAGAAAAAGGTGCACATGCGGTTATTTACAATAATGAAAATCTAGAACAAACAGAGCACCAATTAAAAAAAATCCTGACATATTGGAACGTTATATAATTAATTTAAGAATCTGTAACATCATTCGATGCGTAGCAATGACATATTGCTACGCATTCTTATTGT
Organism: Lysinibacillus xylanilyticus; assembly: GCF_001183605.1. GTDB lineage: Bacteria > Bacillota > Bacilli > Bacillales_A > Planococcaceae > Lysinibacillus > Lysinibacillus xylanilyticus. The sequence continues at coordinate 166,203 of NZ_LFXJ01000008.1, forward strand.
TGAAAAACTATTGTTTCAATGAAATTAAGGTGTCATATTAAATAAAGTATGGCTCTTTCAATAAAATGAGGGTTGGCTTCCGTTCCGGCTGGGCGCTTCGTCTGACGCTACGCTTTCGCGCAGAGCTTCCTGGGGGCGTCGGGGCAACAGGATGTTGGTCACGAAGGCGTTATCACAGGACGTGATGGTTTTAGCCTTCGTTCCTATATTGCTAATCCTTAAGGAGTCGCCCAGCCTCCACTCCATTCAACCTTTTCGCATAGTGTGTATCTTCAGGCATAGCGCTTTAATTTATAGATATAAAAAGAAACTTCTGTATGTTTTATATGTGAAAGCGAGATAGGCGAGACCCTGCACGGAGCGGATGTTTTCTGTACGAAAGCGTGCTAACGTAGCGGCAGCAAATGTTTTATCTGTGCGAAAGCGAAGCGACAGCAACAACAACAGAGGAGGATGCGGCTCGGCGCTCGCCCACAGGAAAGCGAGTAGCCTGGAACGGAAATCACCCGATTTAAAGTGCCATAACATTAACTATGAGATGCGTAGCAAGAACATTTTGCTATGCATTTTTTGGTGGATTTATACCATAATAAGGACTAATTTAGGCGATTTTATTTTTCAGAAAATAAGAACTTTAATATTATGAATATATAATGTTCATCTTTTTTAAAATTGTGTTATACTAATCACCGTAAAGTATATAATTAATATGAGTACGTACTCACAGGAGGATTTTATAAATGACAGTATCAGTTGCTATTAATGGTTTCGGACGTATCGGACGTATGGTTTTCCGCCAAGCAATCGTGCAAGAAGATTTAAATATCGTTGCAATTAACGCCAGCTATCCAGCTGAAACGTTAGCACATTTGATTAAGTATGACACAAATCACGGAACATTCGAGGGTTCAGTTGAGCCAGCAGGCGATGCTTTAATTGTAAACGGTAAACGTGTTCAAATTATTAGCGAACGTGACCCATTAAAATTACCATGGGCAACAATGGGTGTGGATATCGTTATTGAAGCAACTGGTAAATTTAATGATCGTGAAAAAGCAGCAATGCACTTAGAAGCAGGAGCAAAGAAGGTTATCTTAACAGCACCTGGTAAAAACGAGGACGTAACAATTGTTTTAGGTGTAAATGATGAGAAACTTGATATCGCAAAACATGATGTTATTTCAAATGCTTCTTGTACAACAAACTGCTTAGCACCAGTTGCCAAAGTATTAAATGACACATTTGGTATCGAAAGCGGATTAATGACAACAGTTCACGCTTATACAAATGACCAAAAGAACTTAGACAATCCACATAAAGATTTACGTCGTGCACGTGGTTGCGCACAATCAATCATTCCAACATCTACAGGTGCTGCCAAAGCATTAAAATTAGTGTTACCAGAATTAGAAGGTAAAATCCATGGTATGGCACTTCGTGTTCCAACACCAAACGTATCATTAGTTGACCTAGTAGTTGATTTAAATACAGATGTAACAGTAGATGCTATCAACGCTGCATTTGTGAAGGCTGCTACTGAAGGTCCAATGAAAGGTATCTTAAACTTCTCAGTTGAGCCTCTTGTATCTTCTGATTACAATACAACAACTTACTCTTCTACAGTTGATGGACTTTCTACAATGGTAATGGGTAACCGTAAAGTAAAAGTACTTGCTTGGTACGACAATGAGTGGGGCTATTCTGCACGTGTAGTTGATCTTGTAAAAAAAGTGGCAAAAGCTTTAGAAACAGTTAATGCATAATAATAATTAGAATGAGCACATTGAAATCCCGGTGATTTCAATGTGCTTTTTTTATTTAGAAAGCAGTTTAAATGTAGAATCTATGCTTGTACTTTATCCTTTCAAGGTTTATCATGAGCACACTACGTCAATGCACTTTTCTTACACATAGGAAATTTGTTATAATAGAGATATTAAATTGTTGTGAAATCAGGAGAGTAATTATATGAGATGTCCATCTTGCCAATTTAACGGAACGCGTGTTGTGGATTCGAGGCCAGTTGATGATAATAAAGAAATTCGTAGACGTCGTGAATGTGAGTCATGTGGCTTCCGCTTCACAACGTTTGAAAAAATTGAAGAGACACCTTTAGTTGTAGTGAAAAAAGAAGGTTCACGAGAAGAATTTAGCCGTGAAAAGGTACTTCGTGGACTTATTCGTGCTTGCGAAAAACGTCCTGTTTCTCTTGAAGTGCTTGAAGGATTAGTAATGTCTATTGAAAAAGATCTTCGCCGTATTGGGAATTCTGAAGTCCGATCTGAGGATGTAGGGGAAATGGTAATGGATCGCTTAGCGAAAATCGATGAGGTTGCTTATGTGCGCTTTGCATCGGTTTATCGTCAATTTAAGGATATCAATGTCTTTATTGAAGAAATTAAAGAAATTATCCAACGTCAGACAGAACAGAAATTATAGGGAAAACAGAGAGGGTGAATGGCGTTGATCCATTTGTATAAGGAATTGCAGCCCGCTGATCCTTTTGATATCCGTCTACCTCATGCACTTTCTACGCAGGAACGTCAATTAGTAACGCTTTTTTATCAGCCTTTAATTGGAGCGGAACCAATCAGCCTTTATTTAACACTATGGGCTGAGGCTGAGGAAATGCCTAAGCAACAAATGACACATTATTATTTAATGAATGTACTAGGACTTCCTATTGGTAAAGTATTTGAGGCGCGTATTGCGCTTGAAGCAATTGGTCTGTTACGCACATGGAAAAAAGAAGATGCTGACCAGCGAAGCTTTTTATATGAGCTGATACGTCCACTTGATGCAGATAGCTTTATGAAAGATCCACTGCTCTCGATGTTTTTATTTAGTAAAATTGGTGAGCAAGCATATCGGAAGTTACGTCAGCGTTTTATTCCATCTGCAAGAGATGCAGAATTTAAAGAAGTATCGCGTGCTTTCATAGATGTTTTTAAGCCTGTAAGTACAAAGATTCCAGATGAATTACAAGTTGATGCTAATCGTAAGGATACACAGCAAAAAGTATATCCGTTTTATTTTGACCAGTTTGACTTTGATCTACTACAAGCGGGCTTATCGGAGCAACTAGTACCGGCAAGCCTACTAACATTTGAGGTACGTGAATCAATAGCGAAATTAGCATTTTTATATCGCTTAACTGCACTTGATATGCAAAAAGTAGTGATTCTGGCATTAGATGATGACTTAGGTATTTCATTGGAACGTTTACGTAAGGCCGCTGCAGATTTTTATAAGCTAACGGTATCAAAAGAACCACCAAAGCTTGCTAGAGTGAGTGAGCCATCATCTATAGAGGAATCTGGACAAAAAACAAAGGATCAGGAGCTTCAACAATATTTAGAAACGACTCCCCCAGTGCAAGTACTGCGAGATATCAATAATGGCAAAGAACCTCTACAGACTTCCGTAAAACTTGCTGAGAGTTTAATTGTCCAGCATGGAATGCCAGTAGGCGTTGTTAATGCTCTTTTGGAATATGTAATGCTTACAACTGATATGAAGCTACCTAAGAAATATGTGGAAACGATTGCGGATCATTGGGTACGTAAAAATATTCAGACAGCAAAAGAAGCAATGGAACTAGCACGCCAAGAGCATGATAAGTACACTACGTGGAAAAATAAGCCGCAAACACCGAGGAAAAGTAATCAAAGTGCGAGAGGGCGTTCAGGAAATCAGCGTGAAGAGAAGGTACCTGAATGGTTTTACAAACGTAATGAGCAACAAGAAGAAAACACTTCAAGCACGATTGATTTTGAGCAAGAGCGTCAAAAGATATTGGAGATGTTAGGGAAAAGTGATAAGTAAGGAGGGTGAACGACAATCGAACCAATTAATGGACCATTAAAAAGAGCAGTTAATGTACCATCATTTCAAGAACGATACGAAGCGATGCGTCGAGAAATTTTAGAAAACCCTCGTGTGCAAGAATTTTTAGCAGAGCATGCAGATGAGTTAAGCTATGAATCAATTGAACGTAATTTACCGAAGCTCCATGAGTTTATTAGTCAATCTACAGTATGCTGCGGCTGTGACAATACAGAAAGTTGTACAAACTACTTAAAAGGTTTTTTACCATCTTTACGAGTAGTCCGGGGTACCGTTGAAATTGATTATGTACGATGTGAACAAAAGATGCGTGAGGAGGAACGTCGTGATGTAGCCAATATGATTGCGAGTATGCATATGCCGAAAGATGTGCTACAAGCAACCATTCAAGATTTACTCATTGACGATGAATCTCGTGTCATGATTGCTCAAAAAGCGGCACAATTTGTGAAGGCGACATTGGAGACAGGAAAGCTTCCGGCAAAAGGTTATTATTTATACGGTAAATTCGGTGTAGGGAAATCCTTTGTATTAGGAGCTCTTGCGAATGAATTAGCCGCTATCAAAATTCGTTCTGTAGTCGTTTTCGTGCCTGAATTTTTAAGAGAAATGAAAAATGCAATTGGCGATAATACGTTGAATGAAAAAATAGATTATGTGAAAAAGGCCCCAGTGCTAATGCTCGATGATTTAGGAGCCGAAACAATGACAGCTTGGACTCGAGATGAAATTCTGGGAACTATTTTCCATTACCGCATGGCGGAGCAATTGCCAACGTTCATTACATCTAATTTTAATTATGGTGAGTTGGAGCATCACTTAGCACAGTCGCAAAAAGGTGACATTGAAGTCGTGAAGGCTGGACGTATTATGGAACGTGTCAAAGCCTTGACGGAGCCAATTGAAATGCATGGCAAAAATCGCCGTATGTAAGATTGACTGTTGCATTTTGCGACATTCGAGCGTATACTGTCAGATATACTAAATAACATCTTTAAACGGGTGTCCAAACACCCACTGAAAGATGTTAAAGCCTCCGGCGGATGTCACGGAATCGGAAAGGAGTTCTTTGTGCAAGCACAAAGCCGATTCTGGACGCAATTATGCCGAGGCATAATTGATCAAATGCATTGATGAGGACATGAATTTTGTGTAACGGCTTTTAGAGAGGGAAGTCATTGGCTGTAAGCTTCCTAGTTCGAGCACACTATTTACTACCTGCTGAGCAGCGAAAGGGATAATCTTTCGCCGGTCCCTAGCCCGTTAGCTAGCCTTGAGCTTCGTCTGACTATAAAAGTCGGAAGGAAGAAGGGTGGAACCACGAGCATACGCTTCGTCCCTTTCGTTGGGACGGAGCTTTTTTTATTTCCGTTAAATGGAAAAAAGTGGTGAGATGAATGCGGATATAGTTTCTTTTCAGTAGGTGTTAAAACACCTGCAGAATAAGGATATATTCCGGGGATTCTTGGACTTCAATCATGCATCACAACAAAACAACTATAAGGAGTGCGAAAAAATGTCAGATATGATTAAATTAACTTTCCCAGATGGCGCTGTAAAGGAATTTGCAAAAGGTACATCTACTGATGACGTAGCATTATCAATTAGCCCAGGACTTCGTAAAAAAGCATATGCTGGTAAAGTAAATGGTGTCTTAGTCGATTTAAAAACACCAATTGAAGAGGATGCTACTATCTCAATTATTACTCAGGATGATGAGGAAGCACTAGAAATTTTACGTCACTCTACTGCACACTTAACAGCACAAGCGATTAAACGTTTATTCCCAGATGTTAAACTTGGTATTGGTCCAGTTATTGAAGGTGGTTTCTACTACGATATTGATGCACCAACTCCAATCACTGCTGAAGACCTATCAGCAATTGAAAAAGAAATGAAAAAAATTATCGCTGAAAACCTAGAGATCGAGCGCAAAAATGTTAGCCGTGCAGATGCACAAGCGATCTATCAAGAAATTGGCGATGAATACAAATTAGAATTACTTGAAGCAATCCCAGCTGATGAGCAAGTTTCTATTTACTATCAAGGTGAATTTTTCGACCTTTGCCGTGGTATCCACGCACCATCGACTGGCAAGCTTCGTGAGTTCAAACTTCTTTCATTAGCAGGTGCTTACTGGAGAGGTAACTCAGATAACAAAATGCTACAACGTATTTATGGTACAGCATTCTTTAAAAAGGAAGAATTAAAACATCACCTACAAATGCTTGAAGAAGCAAAAGAACGTGATCACCGTAAAATCGGTAAAGAATTAGAATTATTTACAACTTCTCAAAAAGTTGGTCAAGGTTTACCACTATGGCTACCAAACGGTGCAACAATCCGTCGTGTTATTGAGCGCTATATCGTGGATAAAGAATTATCTCTAGGTTATAAACATGTTTATACACCAGTACTTGGTTCTAAAGAGCTGTACCAAACTTCTGGTCACTGGGATCACTACCAAGATTCTATTTTCCCACCAATGGAAATGGACAATGAAACATTAATTATGCGTCCGATGAACTGTCCTCACCATATGATGGTGTACAAAAACAGCATGCATTCTTATCGTAACCTACCATTACGTATTGCGGAGCTTGGTACAATGCACCGTTACGAAATGTCAGGCGCAGTTTCTGGCTTACAACGTGTACGTGGGATGACTTTAAACGATGCACATATCTTCGTTCGTCCAGACCAAATTAAAGTGGAATTCCAAAAAGTAGTACAGCTAATTTTAGAAGTATACAAAGACTTCGATTTAAGTGATTACTCATTCCGTTTATCTTACCGTGACCCAGCAGATACTGAGAAATACTTCGACGACGATACAATGTGGGAAAAAGCACAAAGTATGTTAAAAGAGGCAATGGATGAGCTTGGCTTAGATTACTTCGAAGCTGAAGGTGAAGCTGCATTCTATGGTCCTAAACTTGACGTACAAGTGAAAACTGCAATTGGTAAAGAAGAAACTTTATCAACAGTTCAACTTGACTTCTTATTACCAGAGCGCTTTGACTTAACTTACGTTGGAGAAGATGGTAAACCACATCGTCCAGTTGTTATTCACCGTGGTGTTGTGTCAACAATGGAACGATTTGTTGCCTTCTTAATCGAAGAATATAAAGGTGCATTCCCAACATGGTTAGCACCAGTACAAGTTGAAGTTATTCCAGTTTCAAACGAAGCACACTTTGATTATGCAAAACAAATTGAAGAGCAATTAACTGCAGCGGGCTTACGTGTTGAGATGGATGACCGTGAAGAAAAACTAGGCTACAAAATCCGTGAAGCACAAATGAAAAAAATCCCGTATATGCTTGTTATCGGAGACAAAGAAGTAGAGGCTGGTGGCGTAAATGTACGTCGTTACGGCTCAAAAGACTCAGAAACAATTAGCTTCCAAGACTTCTTAGCTAACATCAAAGCAGAAATTACAAAATAATTTTAATGATTTTGCCGGTGAATGCGATTAATTAGAATTCGCCGGCAATTTTTTAAGGGTAATCTTAATTTTATTAAAACAATTTTTTTGATTTTATCACCAAATGTTGGGGTGACACTTGTTAAAACAAAGGCCGTTATATAATTGATTGGAGTGGAGGCTGGGCGACTCCTCGGAGATCAGCGATAGAGGAACGAAGGCTAAAATCATCACGTCCTGTGATAACGCCTTCGTGACCAACATCCTTTTGCTCCAAGCGGCTCATCGGACGTCCCCAGTAAGCTTTGCTCTGCGCGAAAGCGAAGCGTCAGCAACAAATGTTTTCTGTAGCGACAGCAACGACAAAGCGCCCAGCCGGAACGGAAATCAACCTCACGTTATGAAGATGAACCATTATAATAGTTTAGATTATAAATTTTTAAGTTACTTTATTAATAATAAGCTAAAAAATATTTGACAGCTTATAAAAGTACATGTTAATATAGTTAAGGTTAATGAATACAAAGTTTGTGGTTGAAGTAGAGGCTGCCCGCTTCTCACCTGATACAACGCTCTTGGGCTGTGAACAGGTATGACACGTTGAATTGTTTTGCGCAGACTTGCGCATGCACATATAGCGGGCGGACATCTTCAAAGTGTCCGTCCTTTTTTTATGGACATGACAAGAGGATGTACCGTTCAACCGGGCAAGGCTTTGCCCAAACCATGTATTCGCGACAACTACTTGGAGGTGGATTACTATTAGCAAAGACATGTATGTAAACGAAGGCATTCGCGCACGTGAACTTCGATTAATCGATCACAATGGTGACCAGCTTGGTGTAAAGACACGTAACGAAGCGCTAGAAATCGCCACTCGTGTAAACTTGGATCTTGTCCTTGTGGCCCCTCAAGCCAAGCCGCCAGTCGCTCGTATCATGGACTATGGTAAATTTAAGTTTGAACAGCAAAAGAAAGACCGTGAAATTCGTAAAAATCAAAAGGTCATCGTAATGAAAGAGGTTCGTCTGAGCCCAACAATCGATGAGCATGATTTCCAAACGAAGCTACGTAATGCGGTTAAATTCCTTGAAAAAGGCGATAAAGTAAAATGTAGCCTACGTTTCAAAGGTCGTGCGATTACACACAAAGACATTGGTCAACGTGTATTAGATCGTTTTGCTGAAGCTTGTGCTGAAGTATCGACGGTTGAACAAAAACCGAAGATGGAAGGCCGAAGCATGTTCTTAGTTCTTCAACCAAAGAACGAGAAATAATATTAGACGAACAGTTTAGGAGGAATTCGACATGCCAAAAATGAAAACTCACCGTGGAGCTGCGAAACGTTTCAAAAAAACGGGTTCAGGTAAATTAAAATATGACCGTGCTTATGGAAGCCACTTATTCGCAAACAAATCTACAAAACAAAAACGTCACCTACGTAAAGCAAACATCGTTTCATCTGGTGACTTCAAACGCATCAAATCATTACTTGTTTACATGAAATAATTTGACTACACAAACAAAATACTAACATTCATTTTTAAATGAAAAGCAGGAGGTAATTCATATGCCACGCGTAAAAGGCGGAACAGTGACGCGCAAGCGTCGTAAAAAGGTTTTAAAATTAGCTAAAGGTTACTATGGTTCAAAACATACATTATACAAAGTTGCAAACCAAGCAGTAATGAAGTCAGGTCAATATGCATACCGTGACCGTCGTCAGAAAAAACGTGATTTCCGTAAATTATGGATCACTCGTATCAACGCAGCTGCACGCATGAACGGTCTTTCATACAGCCGTTTAATGCACGGTTTAAAAGTTGCTGGTATCGAAGTTAACCGTAAAATGTTAGCTGACCTAGCTGTAACTGATGCAGCAGCATTCACTCAATTAGCTGAATCTGCTAAAAAAGCTGTTGCTAAATAATAAAGCAAATTAATGCTTTCGAAGGACTGATGGATTTATCCGTCAGTCTTTTTTGTGTTAGAGTAGTAGTAAATAGAAAATAAAAAGGAGTATTCAATGGGACAAGCATTATTAGCGTATATGGCGATTGTTTCTATAGTCCTGCTAGTTATGATGGGAATGGATAAATCAAAAGCAAAAAAACATGAATGGCGTATTGCAGAACGCACATTATTTACATTAGCAATCGCTGGAGGTGCAGTAGGTGGGGTACTAGGAATGTATTTATTCCGTCATAAAACACGCCATAACAGCTTCGCATTTGGCTTCCCACTGCTAGCAGCTATTCAAATTTTTATCTTAGTACAAATATGGTGATAAATCACAAAAACATTCCGATAAATAAAAACACATCCTCATTCCGAGGATGTGTTGCGCATAAGCTTTTCAATGGGCTGCTTCCAATTTATTTTTGCGCTCGGATAGTTCAAGAGAATTTCTTGCTGTAAGTATTCAAAGTCTCTTTTCGTAAAACCTTGCAGTGTAGCGGCGTCACGGGCGCCAACAAAAATCGTAACAACCTCGAAGGCATCTTTAGTAGTGCCGAGGTATTTTTCACCTTCGAAAAGAGCACCCTTATAAGAGATAAAGAAATTTTTTCGGACATTTTTGACGTCATCATAAAAATAATATTGGCCTTTTTCATAGGCTTCATCAAGTTTTCGCTTAGGATCGGTTATATAACGAATCGCTTTATAAAATACATAGATAATAAGCGCAATAACAGCAAGACGAATAAGTAACGGCAACATATTTATTTCCCCCTTGAAGAAAGGTTATTCCTTCCTATACGATTGTAGAGGGCAATTAGTTTCACTTTTAATAAAAATTTTTATGAAATTTAGGAGAAAAAAATGAATTTACAACAATTGTTTAAAATGCAAAAAGAGCTTGATGATTTCATCGAGAAAACACAAAATATAGAACATGATGTATTTAAAGAAAAAGGTTTAGCTTTAATGGTAGAGCTAGCTGAACTAGCAAATGAGACACGTTGCTTTAAGTTTTGGAGCACAAAGGGAGCATCAGAACGTAATGTGATTTTAGAAGAATATGTGGATTCGATTCATTTTATACTATCACTTGGCTTACTAAAAGGTTATACAGCGATAGAAAAATGGCCCGTGATAGAAGAAAAGAGAAATTTAACAGAGACATTTTTAATGACACAAGACTATATTTTAAGTTTTATTAGTCAACCAACAGAGGATAGATATTTAGCGATCTGGCAATGCTATGGGTTACTTGCGTTTAATCTAGGCTTTTCGTTTGAAGATGTAGTTGCGGCATATATAGAAAAAAATGAAGAAAATTATAATCGTCAACGTTCAGGATATTAAAGTGTAAGAAATACACTAATTTTCTGACGATTAAGCTAGGAATATTTCGGTAAACGAAGTATAATAGAGAAGATACAAGAGTAGTCAGGAGGCAAAAGGATGACACAGCTAGATCCAACATTACAAATGTTTAAAGACTTAACAGATGCGAATGGTATTGCAGGTAATGAACGTGCACCACGCGAGGTCATGAAAAAATACATCGGACCATATGCAGACTTAGTTGAAACAGATAATTTAGGTAGCGTCATTGCAAAAAAAGTTGGGGATGAAAATGGCCCAAAAATCATGGTTGCAGGCCACTTAGATGAAGTAGGCTTCATGGTTACTCAAATCGATGACAAAGGGTTCATCAAATTCCAAACTGTAGGCGGCTGGTGGAGCCAGGTTATGCTTGCACAGCGTGTAACAATTACAACACGTAAAGGCGAAGAAATTATTGGGGTTATTGGTTCAAAGCCACCTCATATTTTACCTGCAGATGTGCGTAACAAAGTAGTAGACATTAAAGATATGTTTATCGATGTTGGTGCAGCTTCAAAAGATGAAGTCCTTGAATGGGGCGTACGTCCTGGCGATATGGTAACACCATATTTCGAATTTAATATCATGAAAAATGAAAAATACTTATTAGCAAAAGCATGGGATAACCGCATTGGCTGTGCAATTGCAATTGATGTTATGAAAGCATTGCAAAATGAAAAGCATCCTAACATCCTTTATTCTGTAGGGAATGTTCAAGAGGAAGTAGGGCTTCGTGGCGCAAAAACTGCTACGCATAAAATCCAACCAGATATTGGCTTTGCTGTCGATGTAGGTGTAGCAGGAGACACACCAGGAGTAACTGCAAAAGAATCAACTAGTAAAATGGGCGCTGGTCCACAAATTGTTGTTTACGATGCATCAATGGTGTCACACCGTGGCTTACGTGAATTCGTATTAGATGTGGCTGATGAGCACAATATCCCATATCAATTCGAAGCAATGGCTGGTGGCGGTACAGACGCTGGTTCTATCCACGTAACTGCAAATGGTATACCTGCACTATCAATCGGTATTGCAACACGCTACATCCACTCACATGCAGGCATTTTACATCGTGATGATTATGACAACGCTGTAAAATTAATGGTGGAAGTTATTAAAAAATTAGACCGTGATGCAGTCAATAAAATTATTTTTGACTAATACTGCTAAGTGAACTAAACAAAGCCTTCTAACAAAAATGTTAGGAGGCTTTTTACGTTGGTTAGACCCATGAAATACATCGTGATGATTATAAAAACAGCCCTCAAACTTAAATGCTTAAAGGCTGTTTGTTAGTTTATATCGATAAATATAAAAAGTTAGGTGATAAATTTAAAAGTTGGGTGATAAATATAAAAAGTTGGGTGATAAATTTAAAAAGTAAGACGATAATTTCAAAATTTTTATCGATAAAAATAAAAAGTGGATCATTTTAAAACGTATCTATTTAAAAGCTGTAAAATATCTTTACCAATTTGCCCAGGGTTTGTCGCCAATATAGGAGAGCGATAATTTGATAAAACAACGACGCCTGTTTGTTTTGTTTTGTCAAACCCAAGATAACTAGAGAAAGCTTTCGTCGAACCGTTATGCCAAATGATATTGTCCTCAAGAAGCCATCCTAGACCAATACCCATATGTTCCGAAAAGGTTTCAGTAGCTTGATGTGTTAATGTATAACCTGAATTTTCATCACTTAAATGTACTTTCATAAACTTTAAAAGATCATTGACAGTTGAACGGACTGCCCCTGCTGCCATAAATTCATTCATTTGGAGCGGTGGCTTTTTATGTCCAAGGATTGTGTATCCTTGCAATACTGCCTCTGCTTTATCAGAAGGGATAGAGATAAATGTATTTGGCATATCTAAAGGCTCTGTTAATCTTTGTTTAATAGCTGTTTCATAATCAGTATGAAGTGTATTGGCTAAAATATATCCTAAAAGCCCCATTCCTACATTAGAATATCTGAATTTAACTTTTGGCTCGTCTGTGTGTGTTTTAAAATAATGTATAGTCTCGTTCAATGAATATTGACAAAAAGGATCACGATGGGTTTCTGCGTCAAAAAGATTGGAAATGTTCTTCAGCACACCAATTCCTGGTAGTCCAGAAGTATGATTTGCTAAACGTTTGAGTGTGACAGGGTGATTATCGGGAATTGCTGAAAAGTATTTGCCGATAGAATCTTCTACATGGACTTGTCCTTCCTGAATCATTTCCCCTAATATGGATGTAGTAAAAACTTTAGAAATCGATCCAACTTCATATATATAAGGCTTTTCTTCCATCATAAAATTCGAGCCACCAAAAGTAAAAGTAGCTTCTTGGTCTTGAGAAAAGATACCGATGGATAAAGCAACATTTGGACGGGTTTTTATATAGGGATAAGCAATTTTAAATATGTCCTTTTTTAAATTATGTAAATCCACAATAATACCTCCATTAAGAACGCTTATTTTTTTCCTGCTCCTCTGAAATAATAAAATGTAATTTCAAAAGCATGTCTTTTAATTGTAACAAGTCCTCTGTATTGAGCTTTGTATAATATTTATAAATAATAGCAAGCTCAATTTCCTCCTGCTTTTGAAAATAAAGATGTCCTCGTTCATCTAGCTCTATAATAACCTCTCTACGATTCTTTTTACTCATTGTTCTTTTTATATAACCTTCTTGCTCCAGCCTATTTACTAGTTGGCTAACAGCACTTGCAGATGTACCCATTAACTTTGCTAATTCATAGGTTTGAAGGGGACCTTTCGTCTGAAGAAGACTTAAAAATACTGCTTGTTTTGTAGTTAATGTTTCATCCAACAACGAGGTAAATTCATCGGTTAACATTAAATTGGTTTCATAATCAACTCGATTAATCTCTTTAACAAGATGCACCAAATCCTTATCCATGTATTTCAACACCTAAATAATTAATATGTATTAATTATAAATATGTATTAACAATGATGCAATTATCTTAACTATGCGATCGAAGATGAAATATGCATAAACATTCAAATATTCGCATTTTTGACACATCCAAAGATAGAAGTCTAACTTTTTAAAATAAACATAAAAATTCAGTTGATTTTATATTTATGCATTTGTTATACTAAACCCAACAGCAACGAAACAAGGAGTGAAGGCTATGAAATTACTCGAAGAAGTACAGTTAAAGTTAGTGTCTAGCTTAAAAGGTAAGGACCTATTAACCTTGCTAGACTATACAAGTAAAGAGGTTCAGCAGTTAGTTGAATTAGCGACACAGCTGAAAATGATTACTAAAGAAGGGAAATGTCCGAAGTTACTAGAAGGTAAGACACTCGGCATGATTTTTGAAAAACATTCAACTCGTACTCGTATTTCATTTGAAGTAGGTATGAACCAATTAGGCGGAAAAGGTATGTTTATGCATGCGCGTGATTTACAGATTGGTCGCGGTGAATCGATTTATGATACAGCACATGTGTTAGAAGGCTATTTAGATGGTATTATGATTCGCGCGAACTCTCATGCAATGGTAAAGGAGCTTGCAGAGCATGCATCTATACCGGTAATCAATGGCTTAACGGATATTTATCACCCATGTCAAGCTCTAGCGGATTTAGAAACGATCGCTGAAAATAAAGGTCATCTAAAAGGATTAAAAATTGCATATGTTGGAGACGGCAACAACGTGGCGCACTCTTTAGTAGTCGCTTCTGCTCATGTAGGAATGAACGTGGCGGTGGCAACACCAGTTGGCTATGAATGTGATGCGGAGGTTATTGCAAAAGCTCAGGCTATCGCAGAAGCAAACGGTAGCACAATTATTATTACAAACGATCCTATAGATGCGGTTATAAACGCGGATGTAGTATACGCTGATGTATGGACATCAATGGGGCAAGAAGAGGAGGCTGCAAAACGTCTAGAAGACTTTGCAGGTTATCAAATTAATGATGAGCTTGTCGCATATGCAAAACCGAATTATATGTTCCTACACTGTTTACCAGCTCATCGTGAAGAAGAAGTAGCGTCATCTGTTATTGATGGCCCAAATTCCTACATCTTTGAGCAAGCAGAAAACAGACTCCATGCGCAAAAAGCAGTGCTAGCATCAATTCTAGCTTAATGTAATAAATGAACTTTTCGAGCAAGGACAGACAACAAGTATTATGCTTCTCAATTAGAGAAGTACTATATAGATAGAGTTCATATTGGCAACAGGGGGTGTCAATGTGAATAACATAACAGTGGTTGCAGACAGAGGGATGTAAGCCACGCGTGATGTTTGTTATCAAGATGGATGACCACATCGCTACATAATAAAGTAACCTGGGAGACGCTAGGTTACTTTTTTTCTTGTTGAAAATATAATTCCTAGTTTTCCAATCTTTTATAGAGAATTAAAACGATTATCTATATAATAGGATAAATAAGTAATTTGAGGAGGGCTTCAGATGAACATTGACCATATTGAAGCGTTTTTATATGTAGTGCATTATAAAAGTATTCATAAGGCCGCAAATGCTTTGTTTTTATCTCAACCAACTGTGACGGCGCGTATTAAATCATTGGAGCGAGAGTTAAATGTAGAGCTATTTTATCGCGATGGACGAAGTGTAATATTATCTGATAAAGGCAAGGACTTTGTACCGTTTGCAACACAGATTGTGCAAACCTTTCAACAAGGGAAGAAACAATTAGAAGAAACACAGGAATCTGATGAGGTGTGCATTGGTACAAATGGAGTCACAGCGCAATATTTTTTAGCTTACGCTTTGCCCAAATGGAAGAAAGACTTTCCACATTTACGTTTTCAGATTATCACAGGTTCAACATCAATAATTTTAGAGAAACTAGAAAGTCATCAAATCCATCTTGGTCTTATTCAATACGTGCATAGAGAAGGAATTTGCAATGAGCTATTGCTAAGTAATGCTGTTAAACTTGTGATGCATCGCGAGCATTCCTTTATACAACAAAATCTAATGAAAGCAAAGGAACTGGCAAAACAGAAAATCGTGTTTTTTGAATGTGGGGCTTTTGATTGGAATTATGTGCATAAAATGTTTGAGGTAGAGGGTGTATCAGCAAATATTGAGGTGCGAACGGATCATTTAGAAGTAGCGAAAGAATTTATTCGTACGAAAGAGTATATGAGCTTCTTACCACATCTCTGTGTAAAAAAGGAACTTGAAAGTGGGGAGTTTGTTGAGGTTGATGTTAAGCATTTACTTGATATGAATCAACACATTTTTTTAACGTATAAAAATAAAGAGACACTGGCGCCAGCCTTTTGGAACACAATATTAGAAACTGCAATGCAATATGAAAGCATTCAATAAAATTCGAATTGATAAAATATTTTATAAGACAGTAAATTTTTTTCTATTATGTAGCCTATTGCAAATGGAATAAATGAACTGTATTATCTTCCTCAATCCTATTTTATTTATGAGCAACCAACGATAAATAAAATATTTTTTTAACCATAAAACATACTTAACCACTATGTTTAGTAAAAATAAAGATTGAGGAGGAACAAATATGGTGAGACAGGACAAAATTCGATTCGGGGCTATTATTCATGGTGTAGGTGGTAATATTTCAGGCTGGCGTCATCCTAAGGTGGCTAGTAATCAAAGTGTAAACTTGCCGTTTTATATTCAGCAGGCACAAAAGGCAGAGCAGGGGAAATTTGATGTTGCTTTTATTGCAGATGGTTTGTTCATCAATGAAAAATCTATTCCGCATTTTTTAAATCGTTTCGAGCCAATAACAATTCTTTCGGCGTTAGCGGTAGCAACTAAAAACATCGGGTTAGTGGGTACTGTATCAACCTCCTATAGCGAACCATTTACAGTTGCACGCCAATTCGCCTCTTTGGATCATATTAGCGGAGGCCGTGCAGGGTGGAATGTTGTTACGACACCATTAGAAAGCACTGCCTTGAACTACAATAAAACAATTGAGCAGCATCCTAACCACGCAGAGCGCTATCAAATTGCTGAGGAATATTTGGAAGTGGCAAAGGGCTTGTGGGATTCATGGGAAGATGATGCTTTCATTGCAGATGTAGAACATGATGTATTTTTCGATCCTGATAAGCTGCACACATTAAATCATAAGGGCGACTATTTTTCAGTTAAAGGTCCGTTAAATATTGCACGTTCTAAGCAGGGGCAGCCTGTTATTTTCCAAGCGGGTTCTTCAGATGCAGGTATTCGGTTGGCGGCAAAGGATGCGGATGCAATTTTTACACATGGTGCGTCGTTAGAAGAATCACAGAAATTTTATAAAAGGGTAAAGACTGAGGTTGCAGCATTTGGACGCAATCCAGAGGAAGTTAAAATTTTTCCAGGAATCTCTCCGATTATTGGCGATACGCTTGAGGAAGCGGAAGCAAAGTATCAGGAGATCGTTGAGCTTGTTTCGATAGAGCGTGCACTTGCTTATCTTGGTCGATATTTTGATCATCATGATTTTACACAATATGATGTAGATGCATTGTTCCCAGAGCTTGGTGATATTGGAGCGAACAGCTTTAGAAGTACAACTGATTATATTAAAAAATATGCCAAACAAGAAGGGCTAACATTGCGACAAGTTGCTTTACGTGAAGCAACCCCAAAAACAGCATTCTTTGGTACAGCAGAGCATGTTGCTGATCTCGTGCAGGAATGGTTTGAGCAAGAGGCGGCTGATGGCTTTATTATAGGCGTTACTGTACCTGGAGCACTTGAGGATTTTGTAGATAAGGTTGTGCCGATTTTACAAGCAAGAGGGCTATACCGTGAAGAATATGAGGCAGACACATTACGTGGTAACTTAGGCTTACCATTTAAAGAAAGCCGTTACGTCAAACAGTCTGTCTAAAAACCAAGTAAATGTATATGAATAAATATAATTAAGGAGGCAAAATATGAGCTATTCATTAGGCATATTAGATCAAAGCCCTATTATTGAGGATGCTACAAACGAGCAGACCTTACAAAAAACAGTGGCTCTAGCACAAAAAGCAGAGCAATTGGGCTACTCACGTTTTTGGGTGTCAGAGCACCACAATACAGATACATTAGCGGGGTCATCTCCAGAGGTATTAGTATCTTATCTCCTTGCTAAAACAAAGTCTATTAATATTGGGTCGGGTGGAGTGATGCTACAGCACTATAGCCCATACAAAGTAGCAGAAAATTTTCATGTTCTCGCATCGTTGGAGCCAGGGCGAGTTGATTTAGGCATAGGGAAAGCACCGGGCGGTTTACCTCTCTCTACGAAGGCCTTACAATATGGCACGCTCAATAAAGGCGAAGATTTTGAGGAAAGATTAACATTTTTACAGCAATTAATTGAGCAAACAGTACCAGCAGAGCACGAGTTATTTGGGGTACAGGCAACACCGATTCCAAAGGTAAAGCCAGCATTATTTTTACTTGGGGCTAGTCCACAAAGTGCCGCTCTTGCAGGCACACTAGGCATTGCGTTTGTCTTTGCGCGATTTATAAATAGTGATAATGATGTATTAGCTCAGGCAGCTACAGCTTATCGCAAGCATCATCCAAACGGTCATTTTGCCGTTTCCATCGCAGCCATTGCAGCCCCTACCAAAGAGGAGGCGAAAGAGCTTATTGGTGATCAAAAAATTACGAAGGTACATTTAGCGAGTGGCAAAAGCCTAACTTTACAATCGGTAGAGCTAGCAGAGAAATTTGGTCAGGAATCTGGAGAGTCATTTACGGTGAAGCAATATGATGCAGATATTTTATATGGTACCCCGGATGATATTAAAACGATATTAGATGACTATCATGTGCGCTATCAAATTGATGAGTTTATCTTGCATACACCTGTGTTGAAGGAATTTGAGCGGGAGCGGTCATTTGAGCTATTAAGTCCAGTCTATTTACAGCAAAAGGAAGCGGTAAGCTAAGGAGGAAATGAACATGGCAAAAAATATAGATGTAATTGTTTGGTCAAAGCAAGGCTGTAGTTATTGTGATGAAGTGAAAACATATTTACAACAACAAAGCATTTCTTACAAAACAGTAGATGTAACACATAATGACGCATTCCGTGACATCCTTGAAACAAAGTATGGTGTCCGTTATGTTCCGGTTGTCGAAATTGGATCAAATGGTGTCTTTAAAGCAGTAACAGAGATTGGGCTGGAGTATTTAAAAGCAGCACTTGCTGCCGATATACCGTCGCATGCATAAGAAGAGAGGGATTCTATGAAAAAATTATCATTTTATTTACTACTGTTGCTAGCTTTACTTTTAACAGCATGTACAAGTTCTGAAAAGTCCGAAGGGGATACTAGTGAAAATAATGCAGCACAAGGTGGAAAGGAAGTTCAAAAAATTATTGTTGGTACCGGCACTCAATTTCCAAATATCTGCTTCATTGATGACAAGGGGAATTTAACAGGTTATGATGTGGAGCTTGTTCGCGCTATTGATGAGAAGCTACCAGAATATGAGTTTGAATTTAAAACGATGGAATTTTCTAATTTATTACTAAGTCTAGAGACAAGGAAGATTGACTTTGTTGCCCATCAAATGGAAGTCAATAGTGAACGAGAGGAAAAATTCCTATTTAATAAAGAGCCTTATAATGTATTCCCATTAAAAGTAACAGTCAATGCAAAAAATAATTCTATTCAATCCATTGATGATTTGAAGGGGAAAAACGTTAGTGTTTCACCAACTAGTAACTCTGCTGTTTTTATAGAGAAATACAATAAGGAACATAATTTAGGTGCTAATATTGTCTATTCGTCCGGCTCGGTTGATGTTCACAATCAACTAGCGACTGGTCGAATCGATGCAATCATTACAACACCATTTGCAGTAAAGTACTATAACGAAAGCAATGAAGCACAGGAAAAGGTAGTAGGAGATGCTTTATTAAATTCAAAAGTTTACTTCTTATTAAATAAAGACGAGGTTGTCCTACAGGAGCGCCTTGATGATGCTATTCGAGAATTAAAGGCAGAAGGCGTCATTAGTAAGTTAAGTAAGAAATGGCTAGGTGACGATTATTCGGTAGACTTCTAAACGAAATAGGAGAGGGAGAAGGAAGTATGGCTAATGACCTTGACTTCACACTAATTGCAAAAGTACTTCCAATATTGCTTCAGTATTTACCAGTAACACTTGAAATTTTAGTATTTGCTACTTTTTTTGGCATGCTGCTTGGTATAGTGATTGCTATACCAAAGCTGCTACACATACCAGTTCTGAAGCAAATTATTACGATTTATATTTCGTTTATTCGAGGTACGCCGATTTTAGTACAATTGTTTTTAGTGTTTTATGGTATACCAGCGTTATTAAAGCTTGTGAATATTGATGTAACAAGAATGGATGCTATGTATTTTGTGATTATTACTTATACGTTGAGCAATGCTGCATCGTTTGCTGAGATTTTTAGAGCAGCTATTTTAACAGTTGATCGTGGACAAATGGAGGCAGCTTATTCAGTTGGATTAAGTGGAATACAGGCCTTTTTACGTATTGTGCTCCCTCAGGCGATTCGTGTTGCCTTTCCCAATATGACAAATACGATGATTAGTTCATTAAAGGATACTTCTTTAGCATTTTCAATTGGTGTCATGGATATGGTGGGTCGTGGAGAAACACTTATTGCTTCAACGACTAGGGCGCTGGAAATATATTTGGCGCTGTCCATCGTTTATTATGTCATTGTTATGCTGTTAGAAAAGGTATTAAAGCGAAATGAACGGTATCTTAATCGATATATGCCGAAGGAAGCGGCATCTAGCTAGGGGGAAATACTATGACAATAGATTACGCTTTTATTTTTGAAGCTTTAATAGAAATTAGTAAAGTATTGCCGTTAACTTTGTTCATGACAGTTACGCCTGTCTTATTGGGCATTGTAATCGGTATAATAGTTGCTTTTGTTCGGATACAACAAACAAAAATTCTCGCACCATTGTTGAATTTTTACGTATCTTTTTTTAGAGGCACACCAATCATTATGCACATTATGCTTGTTTATTTTGGAATACCAATTGTGGTTGATGTCATTGCGAAAGCTCTAAAGATAGAGTATCAATCAAGCTCTATCCCTATTTTATTTTTTGTTATTTTGGCTTTGACGCTAAGTGCAGGAGCATACGCCTCTGAAATAATTCGGTCCGGTATTTTAAGTGTACCTAAGGGACAGCTAGAGGCAGCTTATGCAGTCGGTTTAACATTTTCACAGGCGATGCGACGTTATATATTACCCCAAGCATTTAGTAAATCTATACCTAACTTCACAAATGTTATTATTGGGTTCTTACATGCTACGTCACTAGCTTTTTTCCTTTCAGTTAAGGAGTTAACAGGAGTTGCAAATATCGTTGCTTCTATTAATTTAAAGTTTCTGGAGGCATTTATCGCTGTCGGGTTAATTTATTGGAGTGTTTCAGCTATTGTCGAATGGCTGGCACATCGTATTGAAAAAAGAGTAACTGCCTACAGTAGGGGCGGCATTTAGAAAGGGGATCAAACGATGACAGTAGCTGAAATAGTGATTGAACATTTGAAAGAGGAAGACTATGCAAGTTATTTAGAGGTTCTAGTAGAAAGTTATGCACAGTATGAAAAAGAATATGAAAATCCAGAGGACTGGGCTTCATACTTAAGTGATATTCGGGCATCTGTTGGTAATCCTAATGCAGAGACAATTTTAGTGGCAAAGCGTGGCGATGAGATTTTAGGGGGACTGCAATTATTTACAGATTCTGAAAAAGCATATGGTTTACCAGAGCTTAACATACAATCTACCATTGTGCGCTTACTTGGCGTGCATCCTAAGGGAAGAGGGCTAGGTGTTGCTAAAAAATTATTGCATGAAAGCTTTGCCTTTGCTCGTAATCGTCAGGATCGAGCATTATATTTGCACTCAGGTGATATAATGCAGGCTGCTATTAACCTTTACTTATCACTAGGCTTCGTACGAGATGAATCAAAGGAATTTTATAAAGGACAGAAGCTAGTAAAAAGCTTCCGCTATGAACTGTAAAAAATGAACCCGTTGATTTTGACATCAACGGGTTTTATATGTTTGAGAGAATAATGAATTACATGTTGAAAATTTTCCCTGGATTCATAATATTATGTGGATCAAGTGCTGCCTTTATGCTCTTCATCACTGATAGAGATGTACCGTGCTCTGTGGACTGATATTTCATTTTTCCAATACCAACACCATGTTCACCTGTACAAGTGCCACCACGCAGTAAAGCAAAGTGCACAATATGTTCATTGAAGCGGTTGGCTTTTGCTTGCTCCTCGGCATCGTTTGGATCTAACATTAACAAGGCATGAAAGTTACCGTCTCCAACATGACCTACTATTCCACCTGCTAGACCAACATCCTCAAGCTGTTCACGAGCATATAAAACGGATTCAGCAAGCATAGAAATAGGCACACAAACATCAGTCGACATAAGCTTTTTCCCTGGATAAGCATGGATATATGCATAGGCCAATGAATGGCGTGACTCCCAGAGCTTATTACGTGCAGCATTGTCATGTTCAAATTCAACAGAAAGACAGCCAAAGTCGTCAAAAATTTCTTTAGCAAATTCTATATCGGCATGCATACCTGCTTCATTTCCGTGAAATTCTAAAAATAGTGTTGGTTTTTCGTCATAGGATGTTTCATTATAAATATTTGCTTGTTTGATAGAGGCTTCATCGACCAGTTCAACACGGCCAATTGAAATGCCCGCTTGCAACAATGCGGTTACTGCACTGACAGCATCGCCAACTGTCGTAAAAACTGCACGTCCCGCCGTTACAAATTCGGGTATACCATAGACTTGTAAAGTTAATTCTGTAAAGCAACCTAGCGTACCCTCAGAGCCAATGAAAAGGCCATTCAAGTGATATCCAGAAGAAGATTTTGCTGCTAAGCTACCGGTATGAATGACTGAACCGTCTGCGAGTACAACCTCTAAATCTCGTACTTGATCGCGCATAACACCATAGCGTACTGCTGTTGTCCCGCTGGCATTAGTTGCCGCCATTCCACCGAGTGTAGCATCAGCACCAGGGTCAACTGTGAATTGAAGTCCATGTTTTTTTAATTCTTTATTCAATTGGGCACGTGTTACACCCGGTTGTACTTTCACAAGCAGGTCATCTGGTCGAATTTCTAAAATAGCATTCATTTCAGAGAAATCGATAGAAATGCCATTTGCAATGGGAATTGCATTTCCTTCCAAGCTTGAGCCAACACCAAAAGGTACGACTGGTACACGTTCCGCATGCGCAATTTTCAAGATGGCACTTACATCGCCCGTGGAACGAGGGAAGACAACGATATCTGGTAAGCTCATTGTATGATGAGATTCGTCCTTTCCATGTAGCTGTCGCACCGTTTCGTTTGTTGACACCTGTTCTTCAGATAAAACCTTTTTTAGTTGATTTACTATTAATTCTACAGCAACAGTCATTCCAATCCCTCCTAATTTTCTGATAAATTAAACTTTATCACGCATTTATTAGAAATGGAATGAACTGTCTATAAAAACTTAGTGAGCAAAGACTTTTTCAAGTTTTTGAACAAATGCATCCTGCTCATCAGGACTAGATTGCTGCCACCATTTTTCAAAAAATACACCAAGCCCTGGAAGTAAATGCTCTTCACCACGACTAATTGCATCTTCGACAATATCCTTAAATTCGGCCGCTGATTGGCCATGCACGTTTGTCGTAATCGCATCTCTTATTTGAAAATTCATCTATTTCGCCTCCTTAGTAGTAATTTTGTCCAACCTTTTAAGAAATATGTATAGATAGACAAATCAATTATGCCTCGGCATAATTGCGTCCGGAATCGGCTTTGTGCTTAGGCCTGCAAGATGCAGGTCAGTTAGCCGTTATCGCATGGATGCGATGGTTTTAGGCTAACATCCTTTATGAGCTCTTTCAGATTCCGTGACATCCGCCGGAGGCTTTAACTTCTTTCAACACACGCTGAAAAGTAACTTAGCCAGCATTCATCTCACCACTTATAGAGGTAGGAGATGAATGCTGAAGGAAGTTAAACATATGATTTTTGAAATATCATACTGTTATTATGTATAAATATTAAAAAAGATTTATAAAGACTTTCTAATCGTATTGACAAAAGAGCTGTTCGACATCCTCCTAGTATAGTAACTAAGATAAAGGTACCTAGGAATAATGGACTGTGCATAGTCGACAGGACAATAAGATGACAACACAGCATAATAATCAGTTATCGCCTGAACAACCATTTAATGAAGTATTAGAATTAGTCCAGCCGATGATAACGTCGATTTTGTTAAGGTGCCACATTTATAAGGATTTTGAGTATTATCGTCATATAGCATCCATAGCCGTGTGGGAGGCTTGGCGTAAAGCGGATCAATCAAAAGGGAAGTTTTCTGCTTATATTTATACAACCGTAAAAGGAGAAATTTTAAAAGAGCTTTTGAAAGAAAAAGGTTTTGAAAATACTCATACACCTATGGATAATGACACGATAAATTATATTCGAGATTATGAAATGAGTGAAAGCAGCCCAGTTCTTTTAGAATGTATTATGTCTCATTTGAAATTTGAAGAAAGAAAAATATTACTACTTTTCTATGTAGAAGGTTATAGCTACTTGGAAATAGCTAAAGAACTAGGTTTATCTGTGGACGCTGTTAAAAAAAGACGTACAAGAATAATGATAAAGCTTCGTAAGTTGTTATATTAGCCGAATAGTACGAAAAAGCATCAAAAGTATGCTAATATCAAAACGAATATTAGCATACTTTTTGCATACAAATTCCAATAAAAATGCTATGATTTGTAAGAAGTCAAAGAAAAATACAATTTTTAATTTTATTTTCCCTTTTGATAGTTCATATTACCTATCTAATTTTATATTTTTATTAGTATGGAGGGTTATTGTTGGTGAATAGGTTGAAACAACTAGAGATAGAAAAGATAGAGATTTGGTATATAGTATTGCCACTATTGCTCGTGTTGCCACTATTAGGTTTAAGTAATCAGGTATTTGATTCATTTAAGGAAGAAAGTTACATTTGTTTGAATTTGATTATACAAGTACTAATTATTGTTTTTACAATGGCAATCGCTATTCAATCTTGGCTCGTTTTTTCACACTTATTATCAAATCAAACATTATACATAGGTAATTTATTTTTTATCATCGCTTTGTTTGAATTAGTGAACTTGGTTATCGCTCAATATCCAATGGCTGAAACATTATATTTTGAAATATGGTTGGATTTAATAATGCGTTTATGCTTAGCGATCGGTTTTCTCTTTATTATTTTAAAGCCAAAAAAACGCTTAACGATGAATGATCGTAATTATACATATAGCAGTTCCTTATTATTTGTACTTCTGAGCCTTCTTCTATTGTATCTCTCTTCAAAATATTTTTTTCTTGAAGAACAATTGTTGCTGAAAGCAAGCGCTATTGTTCATTTATTGTCTGCTGTCTTACAAGGTGTAACGATAGTGATCTTAAGTAAGTATAAAAAAAAGTTGCCTAAACGAGTTATGTGGCTTATAACCGCAGCACTTTATTTAATTATTAGTGATATTTTCTTTGCGTTCATTAAAGATTTGAAATCAATTTGGGGCTTTTTAGCATTGATTTACCAATTTTTAGCGTTCTACTTTTTCTTAAAAGCAATTTATTATACAACTGTTGAAAAACCATTTCAGCAACTATTAAAAATAAAACGAGATCTTGAGCATTCGCAGCAGGAGCTTCATTTTCAAGCTTATCATGATGATATTACTAAGCTTCCAAATGAACATTTATTATTAAAAACCTTAAAAGAGGAATTACATGACAATAGTCGTCAAAAAGCAATCATTGCAATCGAAATTGATCGCCTTGCTGCTATTGGTTCATCTATAGGTATTAGCTATTCTAATACAATGATGAAGCTCATAGCTGAAAGAATTCAAGCTATATTACCTCCTCATTATTTTGCTTCAAAGCTTCGTGAGGGGCAGTTCATTATTTATATTAACCATGTGAAAACAAGAGAAGAGTTGCTACAATTTTGCTTAAACTTGAAGAGTGCTATGAAAAAACCATTACAAGTACAACTATTTTCACTCAACGGAAATCTTAATATCGGCATCGCCCTGCATGAAGAAGATTGCTCAGGTGAAGAGCTTTTAATGCATGCTCAGTTAGCGATGAGAGAAGCAAGTCAAATACCTCAAAGAGTTCTTTTTTATAAGTCATTTATGTCAAATGGCAGTGCTGATCGTATATTGATTGAGCAAGAACTCCATAAAGCATTAGCCAATGAAGAATTTTACTTGGATTTTCAGCCTCAAGTAAATTTAAAAACGGGCAAAATTGAATCGGTAGAAGCGCTAGTACGTTGGCGTCATCCAACCCGTGGATTTGTTTCACCTGAGTTGTTTATCCCAATTGCTGAAGAATCTGGTCTTATAATTCCTTTAGGGAAATGGATCTTAGAGACGGCTTGCTCTCAAGCAAATACATGGAAGGAGCAAGGTTTGCCACCATTGAAGGTTGCTGTCAATTTATCTATTGGGCAATTATTCCAGCAAGATTTGGTGTATATGGTGCAAGAAATCTTACAACGTACAAATTTAGAACCACAATATTTACAATTAGAAATTACGGAAAGTATGACGATGAATATTGATCATATAACACAGCTACTTCATGAGTTAAAGGCAATTGGTATCCAAATTGCTGTTGATGACTTTGGGACAGGATACTCGTCGCTTTCGTATTTAAAAGATTTTCCAATAGATTGTTTAAAAATTGACCGGGCTTTCGTTAGAAATATACAACATAATTCAAATGATGAAGCGCTTGTTTCTATGATTTTATCAATGGCGAAGCATTTGAAGTTAAAGGTTGTTGCCGAAGGAATCGAAGAAGTTGAGCAGCTTGCTTTCCTTATTAACGGTGATTGTGATTATATCCAGGGGTATTTATTTAGTAAGCCAGTCTCTGCTGAACAGATTTTCAATAATTTTAACGAGTTACACAATCGAGCAAAAGATATTTTAACCGAGTTTAAATATGAAGAGGATTTCATAATTTAAAGTTGGGTTTATCAGAGGTGTAAAAATTGAAAAAAATAATAATGGTATTAGGGTATATAATATTTTTAACATCCTTTTTATATTTATCTATAAAAACATTGATTCTTTCTACAATGAGGGATTCTTTTCCAAATGCTCAATTTATTTTAAGCTTGCTTTTAATAATAACCATTACTGTGACGTTAGGTTTGTTTTTAAGAAAGTTTGCTAGTGATTATAAAAATTTGTTTTTATGGACTACTGTCATTTCCTGGATCTTCGCTTAGGCAATATTCTGGGGTTATTAAAAGTCCTTTTCAAAAGTAAAAAAACTGCTTACTTCACCTCAGTGAGTAAGCAGTTTTTTTATTTGATGATAAAGTCTAATGTACTAGGTAATCTTCCTTTAATTCACCTATGTCCACTTCGGATCGTTCCTCTAAAGAACGACGTAAATGGACAGTTGCTGTTTTACCATCATCATGAAGCTTGTCAATCCAAATAGATACGCCATTATAGCTTACTTCATATTCTTTTGGTGAGGCGACAATTTCTTGTGCACGTGTATAATCCACTTGAAGGCCTCCTTATTTTTTCGTCTTGCCTTCTTTAGTGACAGAATTAATCATGTTCATAAACTCTTGAGAAAATTCTTCAACAGCTTTTTCACTAGCTTTGTCTGGAGCTATTTTTTGGTTTTTTGGCGTTTGAGGCAATGATCCTTTGTTAGCGCTTTGTCCTTGCTTATTATCTCTTCCCATGTTCAGTTCTCCTTTCGTTTTGATATTTCTTAATATGGCTTTGAATTGATTTTTTATCATGGGAAAAACTAGGAAAAGGAAAGAATATATTGTAGAACTGTATATAGAACTTTTTGCGTTAATAGATCAGCCTTAAATGCGCATACTATGCTAAGATATCGCCTTCGTAATCAACAACTTTTTGATCAAAGTAGTTCTTCAGACACCCACTGGAAAGTGCCTAGTCTACCAGAAATCACCCACGTTTATAATGAAACCTTTTTGATGGAAAAATCATTATTTAATAGTGCCCAGTTTTGTGGGAAAGGAAAACCTAACGCCCAATAGCTAATACCTCGAAGATTATATTCCTTCGTCATGTCAAACTTAGCTTGTGCACTTCTAGCATCTTCAAACCATACCTCATGATTTTTACCTTGTTCATCAACATAACGGAAATACGGTGACTGTGCGGTCCTATCATATTGAATGGTTGCTCCATGTTTTATAGCTCTGTTAATGGCTTCTTGAGAGCTGAATGTTTCTGCCTCTTGACCTTTAACATGCGGTAGAAGCCAATCGCGAGCATAAATTTCAAAGCCTAAAAATATTTTGTTAGCAGGTATAACCGATAAAGCATATTCCACAACTTTTCTCATCTCGTTAATAGGTGAAATGGCTTGTGGTGGACCAAGTCGGTATCCCCATTCATATGTCATTAAAATTACAAAGTCTGCAATTCTTCCGTGTGCTTCATAATCATGTGCCTCATATAAAGTACCTGCCTGTGTTGCGCTTGTTTTTGGCGCAAGTGCCGTTGATACTAGGTATCCTTTTGGGTGAAGACGATCAACAGCTAATTGGAGGAAAGTATTGTAATTCTCTCGATCTGCTGGAAGAACGTTTTCAAAATCAACGTTTAGAACTTTATAGCCCTTTTCCTGCATCACTTGCAAAGTATTGTTGATAACCTTCTCCCGTAATTCTGCACTAGATAAAATAACATGTGATAAGTTGGAACCGGTTTCTGTAGAAGAGAAATTCGTAAGTGTCAGCATAGGTGTAATGTTTTTGGCAACAGCTGCATCAATCATTTCTTGGTCCTTTATAGGCTGCAGTGTACCATCCTCCTTCACCATATAAGCAAAGGGGCTAAAATAAGTTAGTAGATGACCGATTGCATTAATCGACTGCACAGCTTCTTTAGATTCTTGATACGAATAAGCAACTACTTCAATGGAAGGTTTTGCTCTCGGAATAATTAAATGTGTACCAGCATAAATCATGTTTGGATTTGGAATTTCATTTTCTAAAACAATTGCTTGCACAGTCGTTCCATATTGCGTGGCAATTTGCGATAGAGTCTCCCCTGGTAGCACAATATGTGTAGTAGGTGGAATAATTAGTCTAGTTCCAGGTGTTAAAACATCTGGATTCGTTAAATGATTTTCTGTGATAATCGATTGCATAGTCACTCCATACTGTTGGGAGATCGACCATAAGGTATCACCCCTTTTTACAATATGAGTTGTGTAAGGAGAAGGGATAACGAGTGATTGTCCGATTACTAATTGATCTGGATTTGATAAAGCGTTTAATTGGATAATGGAATTGATAGGTACAGAATAGCTGTTTGCAATTTGCCAAATTGTTTCACCAGCGCTCACCACATGAATAATCATTAGGACACCTCCTTAGTGGTTTCAATATATAGCATCATATGTATGAATAAAGAGAATGAGCATTTATCTTTCATTTTTAAACGATAAAAATTTCAATTTTCATATTCTTTCTAAGTGATGTGCATAGGATAAAACATATGCATGGCATCATTTGAGAGAGGAGTTGTATTTTGAAGAAAGTAAAGCTCACAGGAAGAATTGTTACTCCTGAAGATCTGGACTATGAGCAAGCAAGAACAAATAATAACTTAAATGATCCCAAATTTCCGAGTATCATTGTATTTTGTCGACATACGAAAGATGTTATCAACGCATTAAGATGGGCGAGAGAAAATAATGAATCATTTCGAATCAGAAGTGGAAGACATAACTATGAAAATTATTCATTATTGAACGAAGGTCTTGTTATAGATGTTAGTGATATGAATGAAATAATCATTAACCGGCAAGATATGACAGCGAGAATTGAAGCAGGCGCTAATTTAGGAAAAGTGTATCGGGCCTTATGGGAAAATGGTTTTACAATCCCAGCAGGAACTGAAGGTAGTGTAGGGGTTGTTGGT
Organism: Lysinibacillus xylanilyticus; assembly: GCF_001183605.1. Classification (GTDB taxonomy): domain Bacteria; phylum Bacillota; class Bacilli; order Bacillales_A; family Planococcaceae; genus Lysinibacillus; species Lysinibacillus xylanilyticus. Next base: position 195,861 of record NZ_LFXJ01000008.1, read on the forward strand.
TTGACGCTTGGTGGGGGAATTGGCATGCTATCGCGTCCATTTGGGCTAACATGTGACAATTTACTTGAACTTGAAATGGTTGTTGCAAGCGGTCATGAAGGGGCTGAAGTAATCCAAGCTGACAAGCAGAAAAATAGTGATTTATTTTGGGCAAGTTGTGGCGGGGGCGGAGGTAATTTTGGCATCGTTACAGCTCTTACATTTAAACTGCATCCTATTTCTAACGTATCGATCTTCTCCATTACATGGGGATGGGAAGATTTTGAACGCGCCTTTGACGCATGGCAAAAATGGGCACCTTATACTGATGAACGCTTGACCTCACAAATTGAGCTTAAATCTAAGGAAGTGGGTGAAATTGTTGCTCAAGGTGAGTTTATAGGTACAGCATCTGAGTTAAAGAAACTACTCCGACCATTAAGGAAAACAGGTTCACCAACGAATATATGGATAAAGGAAGTACCGTATATTAAAGCTGTAGAATTTTTTGACTTACCGAGCGGCAACAAACCAGCTCTACGTAAAAGGTCAGGATCCTTTATTGAAAGGCCATTCCCTCATACTGCCATTGTACAAATGAAAGAATTTTTATCTAACGCTCCAAATAGAGAAACGACCATTTGGCAGCAATCTCTTAGAGGAGCGATAAGTCAAATTGCGTCAAGCCGAACAGCTTATTATTATAGAAATGCTTTAATTGTTCAGGAGTATATTACCTCATGGAAAAAGGCTAAAGAAGAAGAAAAAAATATTCAGTGGGTTGAGAATTTAAGACGGGCTTTGTCACCGTTCACTGTTGGTGATTATGTGAATTTCCCTGATCGTTATATAAAAGATTGGCCAACTGCCTATTATGGTCGTAATCTTCGAATGCTTAGAGAAGTAAAGGGGAAATATGATCCTTTTAATGTATTTCATTTTCCTCAAAGTATCCCGCCATATAGAAAATGGCGTTAGATGAGAGTCTATAAAAGAAAAAGGAGTATGCAGAGGGGTAACAAACATGTTGCTCTTTTCTCCCACATTAACTGCCCTTAAAGGACCAATTGGTGAAGACTAATAATCAGTGGGGAATGATGAACCCCCACTGATTAAAGTTTAACTCTATCCCTACAATTTTTCGGCAAGTATTTTATTGATTGCTGGAATATCAGCGGGAGCAAAATTAAGATTTAGTAGTTCTTTTCGAGGAACCCATCTAATTTCAGCGTGTTCTAGCATGATCGGCTCTCCCTTTATAATCGAAGCTTTAAATGTTTCTAAGCGTACTATAAATTTTTCGTATTCATAAATGGTGTCCTCAACCTTGTCCCCAACTTTTATAGAGCAATTAAATTCCTCTAATATTTCACGAGATAAAGCTTGCTCCGACGATTCGCCCTCTTCAATTTTACCACCAGGGAATTCCCAATAATTTGCTAGTACCATATTAGGGTTTCTTAATGCACAAAAAATTTCATGCTTATCATTTTCAATTATGGCACCTACTACATGTACATTTTTTTTCATATTTATCATCCTTAAGTTTATTTATGTATTCTTGGAATCAGTAAGAAGGTAAGGTCATTTATTACCTATCACAAAAAAATGAGCAATTGTTCCGTTTTCCTAAAATATTGGCTCGTCACCATAACGTGTGGTTGATTTCCGTTCCGACTGGGCGCTTTGTAGCTGTCGCTTTGCTTTCGCTACATGAAAACATTTGTTGCTGTCGCTTCGCTTTCGCACAGAGCAGAGCTTCCTGGGGGCGTCCGATGAGCCGCTTCGCTTCGCTGCAGGGTCTCGGGCCAACAGATGTTTTTTGCGCGAAAGCGTAGTGCTAACGCAGCGTCAGCAGCACTATGTTGGTCACGAAGGCGTTATCACAGGACGTGATGGTTTTAGCCTTCGTTCCCCTTTCGCGATCCCCAAGGAGTCGCCCAGCCTCCACTCCAATCAACTAATACATTGTATATGTTTAAACAAATGTCATCCACAACTTTTGGTGATGAGTCAAAATATTGAAAATTATAACGTGTATCTCGGTGATGGACATAACTTTATAATGGTTTTCGTATAACTATGTAATTTGTCGTTTTCTACTGTATAATAATGAACAGTAAATAGGAAAAAGGCGGTACGAGGTACGATGAAAAGAATTGAATCTACGCAAAATGCGTTAGTGAAATATTGGAAGAAGCTTGCGACAACACGTAAAGAGCGTGAAAGATCTGGAGAATTCTTAGTAGAGGGATTCCATTTGGTAGAGGAAGCATTAAAAAATAACGAGCAAGTGCTGCAACTAATTGTGCGTGAAGGTGTAGAATTACCGATGCTTTGGCCGATTGATAGTGTAGCCATCGTTGAAGTAACAGCGGCTGTTGCCAAGGAGTTTGCTGAAACGGAGACTTCTCAAGGTGTATTTGCAGTTTGTAAGCAACCTTTGTTAGACGAAGATGTAATGGCTTCGTGGCGCAAGGTGCTACTAATTGATGCTGTCCAAGATCCAGGGAATATTGGAACGATGATTCGTACTGCTGATGCAGCAGGTTTGGATGCAGTCATACTCGGCAAGGGCTGTGCGGATTTATATAATCCTAAAACGCTTCGCTCTGCGCAAGGCTCGCATTTCCATATTCCTGTCCTTCGTGGCGATTTAGAGGAATGGATTGAGCAGCTACAGGATAATGATGTACCAGTATTTGGAACAGCTTTAGATGAGGATGCAGTTGTTTATAGTGATATTGAGCATACTGGTGCTTTTGCGATAATGATGGGGAATGAAGGAAGTGGCATTCATCCACAATTACTTTCGATGACAGATCAAAATATTATTATTCCGATATTGGGGCAAGCAGAGTCTCTAAATGTAGCAGTGGCAACAGGAATAGTATTATATGGATTTGTAAAGTAATTAATCAAAGCAATCACAACCTTGTTGTAAGTATATGGTGGAATTTCCGAAATTGGGATTATCGCCAAAAGTTGCGGATGACATTTATATATGCCTTGTATAGTAGTTGATTGGAGTGGAGAATGGGCGACTCCTTGGGGATTAGCGAATAGAGGAACGAAGGCTAAAACCATCACGTCCTGTGATAACGCCTTCGTGACCAACATCGGTGCTGCTGCCGCTACGTTAACACTACGCTTTCGCGCAAAAAAACATCTGTTGACCCGAGACCCTGGAGCGAGCACATAGGAGAACGAAGGCTAAAAGCATCACGTCTTGTGATAACGCCTTCGTGACCAACATCCTGTTGGCCCAAGCGGCTCATCGGACGCCCCCAGGAAGCTCTGCTCTGTGCGAAAGCGAAGCGACAGCAACAAATGTTTTCATGTAGCGAAAGCAAAGCGACAGCTACAAAGCGCCCAGTCGGAACGGAAATCAACCACACGTTATGATGATGAGCATAAAATTGCCGATAAAGCCATCAATATCGATGGTAATAGGCACATGGCTCTTGATTTGAAATGGTATAGTATTGTATAATCACTGTTAAAATGTAAACTAAAATGCTTTGACCGGGAAGTAGTAAAGATTGTGAATGGACGACAGGGAGCACAGGACGAAGATTGAGAGCCAGTGCCGTACCAATGCAGTTTTGAATTCACCCCGCGAGCAGCTACCGGGACCAGCTAAATGCTGTAAAGGTACGCCGGCTTTAATCTAGTCGTTATGTCAATGAAGTGATTGCTAGGAGTTTTCTATGCAATAACTAGGGTGGTACCGCGAATATGTCCTCGTCCCTTTTTTAGGGGCGAGTTTTTTTATGCCATCAAAGGATGTCACGGATTGTTTATCTGTAGCGAAAGCAAAGCGACAGCTACAAATGTTTTCTGCGCGAAAGCGAAGCGGCAGCGGCAATTATGCCAAGGCGAAAATGATTTAATCAAGGAGGGTTTATACATGGAAGAGCAATTAAAACAATTAGAGCAAGAAGCACTTGCTAAAATTGAAGCGGCAGCAAATTTAAAGGAATTAAATGATGTGCGAGTAGCATATCTAGGAAAAAAAGGACCTATCACTGATTTACTAAAAGGTATGGGGAAATTATCAGCTGAGGAACGCCCGAAAATGGGTGCCTTAGTCAATACGGTTCGTGAAAATGTAACTGCTGTATTAGAGGAAAAGGTAACTTTGCTAGAGAAAGCAGCAATTGCTGAAAAATTAGCAAGTGAGTCGATTGATGTCACTTTACCTGGCCGTGAAATTAAAGTTGGCAATCGTCATCCGTTAACACGTGTTATTGAAGAAATTGAAGATTTATTTATCGGTATGGGCTATGAAGTTGCAGAAGGTCCGGAAGTGGAAAAGGATTATTATAACTTTGAGGCACTGAATTTACCGAAGGGACACCCTGCTCGTGATATGCAAGATTCGTTCTATATTTCCGAGGAAATATTATTACGTACGCATACTTCTCCTGTGCAAGCTCGCACGATGGAAGAGAAGAAAGGTGAATCAATTCGTATTATTTGTCCAGGGAAAGTATTCCGACGTGACAATGATGATGCTACACACTCACACCAATTCATGCAAATTGAAGGGTTAGTGATTGGTGAAAATATTCGCATGAGTGACCTTAAAGGTACGCTTGATACATTAGCGAAAAAAATGTTCGGTGGAGACCGCGAAATTCGACTTCGACCAAGTTTCTTCCCATTCACAGAGCCATCTGTTGAAATGGATATTTCTTGCTTCAAATGTGGTGGTTCAGGCTGTAACGTATGTAAAGGTACAGGCTGGATTGAAATTTTAGGAGCTGGTATGGTGCATCCAAATGTACTTGAAATGGCTGGCTATGATCCGAAGAAAGTGTCAGGCTTTGCATTCGGTATTGGTGCTGAACGTATCGCAATGTTGAAATATGGTGTCGACGATATTCGTCATTTCTATACGAGTGACACACGTTTCTTATCACAATTCGAGCGAACAGAGGCGTAAGGGGGATAAAAAATGTTAGTATCATTAGAATGGTTAAAAGATTATGTAAGTACACAGGATTTAACGCCTGAGGAGTTAGCAGAAAAAATTACGCGCTCTGGAATTGAAGTGGATGCAGTAATTGACCGTGCTAACGCAATGGATAAAGTTGTTGTCGGCTATGTAGTATCAAAAGAGAAACATCCTGAAGCGGATAAATTAAATATTTGCCAAGTTGATGTCGGTGAAGCTGAGCCACAACAAATTATTTGTGGTGCTCCAAACGTTGATGCTGGTCAAAAAGTTATTGTTGCTCGTCCAGGTGCACATTTACCAGGCGGTATTAAAATAAAAAAAGCAAAACTTCGTGGACATGAATCAAACGGTATGATTTGTTCATTACAAGAGTTAGGAATCGAAGGGAAGCTTGTACCTAAAGCATATTCTGAAGGTATTTATGTACTTCCTGAGGATGCTGAGGTTGGCTCGGATGCCCTTGCTATTTTAGGTCTACGTGACACAGTATTAGAGCTTGGTTTAACACCAAACCGCTCAGACGCGTTGTCAATGCTAGGAGTAGCATACGAAGTTGGTGCAATTCTAACTGAAGAAGTGAAGTATCCAGAAATCGCCTACAGCACATCTTCTGAAAAAGCAGAAGACATGTTAAAGCTTCGAGTGGAAGATTTACAAGCAAACCCAATGTATGTTGCAAAAGTTGTGAAAAACGTAAAAATCGCGGAATCACCGATGTGGCTACAAAATCGCTTAATGGCAGCAGGCGTACGCCCACATAACAATGTTGTCGATGTTACGAACTACATTTTAATGGAATACGGTCAACCGCTTCATGCATTTGACTACGATAGCCTAGCAACAGGTGAAATCGTAGTGCGTAAAGCAACAGAAGGCGAAAAAATTACAACTTTAGATGATCAAGAGCGTACATTAAAAGCTACAGATTTAGTCATTACAAATGGCAAGGAGCCAGTAGCTATCGCAGGTGTAATGGGTGGTGCAAACTCTGAAGTAAGTGATTCTACAACAACTGTTGTAATCGAATCTGCATACTTCGACGGTTTAACAGTACGTCAAACATCGCGTCATCTTGGACTTCGATCAGATGCTTCTGCTCGTTTTGAAAAGGGTGTAGACCCTAACCGTGTGTTACCTGCTGCAGAACGTGCTGCAGCACTACTAGCTGAATTAGCTGGCGGTGAAGTGTTAGAGGGAACATGCATCGTTGATGAACTAGATAAATCACCAGCACGTGTTGTTGTTTCTCCAGATTTTATTAATGAACGTTTAGGTATGAAAATTTCATTAGAAGAGATGCTGTCTATTTTAGAGCGTCTTAAATTCGGCGTAGAAGCAGCTAATGGTTTACTAATTGTTGATGCACCAACACGTCGTCAAGATATTAAAATTGAAGAAGATATTGTAGAGGAAATTGCACGTTTATACGGCTATGATGAAATTCCGATGACCTTACCAGAGGGCGCAAACCAAGTAGGTCGTCTAACGCCATATCAAGCAAATCGTCGTGTAGTTCGTACTTACATGGAAGGGGCAGGCCTTTACCAAGCTGTCACTTACTCATTAACTTCAGATGCATTGTCACAACGCTTTGCATTGAAAGCTGAGCCAGTAACACGTTTACTAATGCCGATGAGTGAGGACCGTTCAACACTACGTCAAAGTCTAATCCCACATCTAATTGAAGCTGCTGCATACAATGTTGCACGTAAAGCTGACAATGTGGCATTGTATGAAATCGGTTCAGTATTCCTTGGTCAATCAGAAGAGGGGCTACCATATGAGGAAGATCATGTGGCGGCAGTAGTAACAGGAAAATGGCTTGACCATGCTTGGCAGGGTGAGAAAAAAGAGGTAGATTTCTTCGTCTTAAAAGGCATTGTAGAAGGTGTTATCGGTAAGCTTGGTTTAGAGGACCGTATTTCATTTTTGAAAACGGAAGTAGATGGATTACACCCTGGACGTACTGCTAGCATTCTTTTAGACGGTGAACAAGTGGGCATTATCGGTGGATTACATCCAGCAGAGCAAAAAGCATGGGGTGTAAAAGACACATATGTAATGGAAATGAATCTAGTAACATTATTAAATGCTACTGCAAAAGAAGCACCTCTTGGTTATACACCAGTGCCTCGTTTCCCAGCAATGTCTCGTGATATTGCACTTATCATGGACCGTACAACAACAGCTGGAGAGGTTACTGCTGTGATTCGCTCAGCAGGTGTGAAATTATTGAAAGACGTTCGTGTGTTCGACGTATATGAAGGTGAAAAAATGGAGGCTGGTAAAAAATCAGTGGCATTCTCACTAACATACTTCGATCCAGAACGTACTTTAACAGATGAAGAGGTTGTTGCAGCACATAACAAAGTGTTAAAAGCTATTGCAACAATTGAAGGCACAGAAGTACGCTAAATTTAATATTTTTTGTGAGCTGTCTCATAATGAGGCAGCTTTTTTTGTTAACATTTACAAGTAGTTTTTGTAGGAAGTGTGAGAGAAATAAAGCGCTGGAGAGAAGACTTAAGGCTAAATCTTATATTTTGGTCTTTCGTCAATATTTAGAAATAACAAAAAATAAATTTTCGATCTTTTTATGTGTATAGTAGAATTTGGATAGAAAATTTTACTAAGGGGTGATAGTTATTATGAAAAATCATCGAAAAAGAAGAGGCCTTTCCGTGCGAGCCCGATTAATATGGGCGTTTACTTTAACACTTTTAATCCCAAGCATTGCTATTGGTACGTTTTCGTATTTGAAGGCTTCTGATCAATATTACAAGGAATTAAGTAATAGCTCGCGCGAAAATGTCGATTTATTAAATACACTAATTTCAAAAGAGATATCACCTATTCAAAGTGATGTGGAATATTTAGCTGCTTCTTTTAATAAGAATGTGCAAGATGCAGACGCTTTAAAGGAGTTAGAAAAATATAATGCTTTACATAGCAATGTCTCTGTTGTCAATTTAGCAATTGAGGGGCACAAATTTTTACGTGAACCACACGCTGAATCCTCAGCTGATTATGATCCATTTACGCGACCATGGTACTTAAAGGCTATTGAATCACCAGGCAAAGGCGTTATGATTGATCCTTATAAATCAACGATTACAGGTGAATTAATATTAGCGGTATCAGCTGGATTACAGGACCGTTCAGGGGCTATTTCTATTGGTCTAAATTTAGATGGAATTTCCGAGCTAGTGAAAACGGTGGAAATTGGTGATAATGGCTACGCTACATTAGTAAATGCCAATAATCTAATTATTGCTGATCCACAGTTAGAGGTGGGATCGGAGCTCAAAAAGTCATATATAGAAAAGATGCAAGGAAAAGAAGAAGGTAGTTTTACCATTAAAGAAGATGGAAGAGAGTATCAAGTGTTTTTTACTACCAATAAACTAACGGGATGGAAAATTATTGGTACAATGGATTTAGCAGACGTAGCAGCTGTCACAAAACCAATATTAATAAACACTATGACGGTTATTGTCATTGCTCTAATCGTATTTGGAATCATTGGTGTTTTCATTATAAGAACAATCATTCAGCCATTAAATAAGTTGTCAACAGTAGCTGAGCAGGTAGGAGACGGTGATTTACGTAATTTAATTGAAATTAAAAGACACGATGAGATAGGTAAATTGGCGGATATATTCAATAAAATGATTCTATCTTTACGTGGTGTAGTTGGTAACATTGGTGAGGAATCAAATCAGTTAGCTGCATCATCGGAGGAATTGACAGCGAGCACGTCGGAAAATAAACGAGCAACTACACAAATAGTGGATTCTGTTCAAATGTTTGCAGAAACGGTTGATGTGCAAGCAGTAACAATTAATGATAGCACTAACGCTGTATTTGAAATGTCTTCATCTATTCAGCAAATTTCAGCTAAGGCCGATACCGTTAATGCGATGTCAAATAAAGCGATGAATGCTGTTATGATAGGGGATGAAACTATTCAAACAGCTATTGGACAAATGAAAATGATTCAAAATACCGTTCAGGCACTTGAGAACACGGTACAAACATTAAGTGATCGTTCAAATGAAATCGGGCGTATTGTAGAGGCAATTACGCAAATTGCTGATCAAACAAATCTTTTAGCTTTAAATGCTGCAATTGAAGCTGCTCGTGCTGGAGAGCATGGAAAAGGTTTTGCAGTTGTTGCTGATGAGGTGCGAAAACTTGCTGAGCAATCTGCACAGTCAACAATGCAAATAAAAGATATCATTGATTTTATCCAAGCCGATACAAAATTAGCGGTTGAATCAATGGCTGCTGGTTCAGCTGAGGTCGTAAAGGGAATTGATATAACAAATACGGCAGGAAAGTCATTTGAAGAGATTCGTACGAATGTACAAAGTGTAACCTATGAAATAGGACAAATTTCGGAGACATCTAAGGTTATTTCTGAACACGCCAATCAAGTGGCTATCGGAATTGAAAGTGTGCTTGAGCAAACAAATGAAAATACAGCAAGTGCACAAAATATATCCGCTGCAACAGAGGAACAGCTTGCTTCTATGGAAGAAATCGCTGCATCGGCTGAAGCCCTTGCTAAAATGTCTGAAAATCTTCAACAAACGATTCAACAATTCAAATATTAAGTTGAAACGAAACTTTTCTAAAATGATAATAATAAGTTTTTGATATAAAGGATTTCGCTAACTCCAGTAGAGAGCAAGTTGCGTAACTTGTAATCTGCTGGAGTATAGCGAAATTTTTTTGTGTCTATAAGACCAATTTTATTTCATCTTTTTAGCTTTCTCAGTATTCGCAAAATGCCATTTCGTAATGGCACGTAAAAATTCATCACCTTGTTTTCGCCAAATACGTGCTGCTAATGCATCTACTTTTGCTGAAGCTCCCTTCAACAACTCTATCCCAGCAATCTCACTTAGTCGGTCCATTTCTTTTAAAAATGCAGCACGAGCTAATATCGATGCAGTTGCTACTGAAACGTGTAGTTGCTCGGCCTTAGTAGAAAATAGTACATCCTCTCGAATAATTTCTCGTTCATTTTTTAAGTAATTGTAATACACGCCACGTTCCGCAAACTGATCTATTAATATATGCTCTGGTTTTTCGGGTGCCATTTTTGACAGTGTGTTTTTAAGTGCCCTATTGTGCATCATAGCTTTCATCTTTCCTTGAGAGTAGCCTCGGGATTGTAATTCGTTATATTTTTCATTACGTAGTACAAGCACACTATGGACGCAAGCTGCACGTAAATCTGGCGCTATTTTACGCATGTAATCATCCGTTAGCATTTTCGAATCCTTGACACCAAGTTCGTTTATAAGCGCAATTTTTGATGAAGGGACGTATACCGCTGCAACTGTTATTGGACCGAAATAATCACCAGTACCCGTTTCATCTGAGCCTAGCACTGACATCGCAGCAAAACCTTCTGGCAGAACGTCACCCTTTGCTCCAATCGACGATGATTTTTGGGTATTTGTAACTTCTATGTTTCCCCAGCGTGCAGCTTCTCGCTCAGCTCCTCCTCCTTGGAACATTAATTTACCAGATTTGTACATTGTGATTGCTGTATCTGAAAGCTTTGCGGCAAAGATTACACCAGGAGCTTTACGTTCTACAAAGTTCTTTGCATAGTAAGACATCACCTCTTTTTGTTTGTTTGTTGATATGGAAAGTACAATATTTGACATTTACTCGTTCCTTTCTGTCCTCGTTGTTCACAATTTTATACCTTTCATGGTATGATAATAAATAGCTTTTTTGTGTATGCTGCTCATAAATAAAAAATTTCATGAGCACAAAAATTTAAAAGGGGGGTGCGACTATGGAAAATCAAGAAAAGAATAAAATTTCTGTGGAAATCTACGGTCATACATATAAAATGGTCGGCTCTGAATCCATTGGACATATGCGACTTGTCGCTTCGATTGTTGATGACCGTATGCGCGAAATGATTGTACATAATCCCTCTCTTGATAGCACAAAGCTTGCCGTTCTTACAGCAGTAAATACCGTTCACGATTATTTACAGTTAAAAGAACAAATGGAGCAATTAGAAGAAGAATTGAAAAAATTAAAGGGTTGAAGTGAATGTTAGATTTAATCATATTAGCGGTGCTATTAGCCGGGCTCATAGTTGGAGCAAAACGTGGTTTCATTGTACAGATGATGCATATCGTTAGCTTTATAGTTGCCCTAATTGTTGCGTATATCTATTATAAACCATTAGCACAAAAATTTGTGTTTTGGGTTCCGTATCCAGGTGTAACGGATTCAGGTAGTCTTGGAGTAGTTATTGATAGCCTGGATTTAGACCGCACTTTTTACCGTGTCATTGCCTTTGCAGTCATTTTCTTTGCGGTGAAAATTACATTGCAAATTGTGGCATCGATCTTTGATTTTATAGCGTATTTACCTGTATTAGGTACAGTGAATCGTTGGCTTGGAGCATTGTTTGGCATGATTGAAAACTATTTAATTATGTTTATTGTGCTGTACATTCTTGCTCTATTGCCAGTTGATTCTATTCAAAGTTTAATGTCGAAGTCGTTGTTAAGTGGTCTCATTTTGGAGCATACCCCGATTATTACAAGTATGTTCCAAAACTGGTGGTATATTTATATGCAATAGCAAACTGTGCACTTCTCTCGGTTTTGAGGGAAGTGTTTTTACGATAGGAGGAATTCCCGATGAACAAAAAGACAATTATTCGCACATTTGAAAAAATTGCATTGTATATGGAATTACAAGGGGAAAATCCATTCAAAGTGTCTGCCTTTCGAAAAGCTGCTGCAGCACTTGAGGGGGACGAGCGCTCATTAAGTGAGATGGAGGATGTAACAAAGCTAAAAGGTATAGGGAAAGGTACAGCTGCTGTTATTGAGGATTTAATGACAAGTGGTGAATCAAGCTTATTAAAAGAATTAGAAGAAATTGTACCAAAAGGATTGCTCCCGTTATTAAAACTTCCAGGCTTAGGTGGTAAAAAAATAGCTAAGCTACATCAAGAGTTAGGGGTTGATTCTGCGGAAAGTTTAAAGGCTGCTTGTGAGGAAGGTAAAGTTCGTGAGCTGGCTGGCTTTGCGGCAAAAACTGAAGAAAAGATTTTGAAGGAACTTGCAAATTTAGCAAATCGTTCAGAACGTTTGCCGATTTGGCAGTTAGAGCCAGTTGTTTTACAAATTGAAGCTCTTCTAGGTAGTATGGAAGAAGTGGAACGTTTTTCTGTTGCTGGAAGCTTCCGTCGTGCAGCTGAAACAAGTAAAGATATTGATTTTATCGTTGTTACTGAAGTAGTTGAAACTGTACGTGAAAAGTTACTAAATGAGCTTTCTGTACAAGAAGTCGTAGCAGCTGGTGATACAAAGATTTCAGTTATTTTAGATCTAGATGAGCCTGTAAGTGTAGATTTCCGATTAGTAAGAGATGCTGAATATGCTACGGCCTTGCATCATTTCACAGGCTCGAAAGATCACAATGTCCGCATGCGTCAAATTGCTAAGGCCCGTGGTGAAAAGATCAGTGAATATGGTGTAGAGCAGGCTAATGGCACCGTATTAACGTTTAAGGATGAAGAGGAATTTTTTGCGCATTTTGATTTACCATTTATCCCGCCTAGCTTGCGTACAGGAACTACGGAATTTGACAAAACGGATGACATAAATAGTCTAGTGAAATTAGAAGATATTAAAGCAGATTTGCATATGCATACGACATGGTCTGATGGTGCGTACTCTGTAGCTGAAATGGGCGAGGCATTGATTGCACGTGGCTATCAGTATAGCGTTATTACTGACCATTCACAATTTTTAAAAGTAGCGAATGGTCTAACGCCAGAGCGCTTAACAAAGCAACGTGCTGAAATTGAGGCATTTAATGAAGCACATCCAGATTACCATTTATACGCAGGGACAGAAATGGATATTTTGCCGGATGGTTCCCTTGATTTCGAAGATGATGTACTAAAAGAATTAGATTTTGTCATTGCTTCTATTCACTCTAGCTTTACACAATCGCAGGACAAAATTATGGCACGTTTACATACGGCTATGCAAAATCCATACGTTCATATGATTGCACATCCAACTGGTCGCATTATTGAAGATCGTAATGGCTATAATCCTGATATGGGGCAATTAATTACGTGGGCAAAGGAATATGGTAAAATTTTAGAGTTAAATGCGAATCCATATCGTCTTGATTTATGTGTTGAGCATTTAGAAATGGCTTTGGCAGCTGGTGTGCCCGTAGCAATCAATACCGATGCCCATGATATCGCTCATTTACGCTTTATGGATATTGGGGTGCGCTACGCAAATAGAGCATGGTTGAAAAGAGATATGATTGTGAATACATGGACGCGAGAACAATTTGAAGCGTTTATTCGACGAAATAAATAGGTTGAGGAGGTGTTCTCAGTGATCGCAGAACGCGCATTGAAAACACTAGAATATGATAAAGTACGTCAGCAAGTGGCTACATACTGTACTTCTTCTATCGGTAAATCAGCGGTTGATGAGCTTGTACCACAGACAGACTATGAAAAAGTTGTGCAATTATTAGAAGAAATGGATGAAGGACTATCCATTTTACGTGTTAAAGGCAATGTGCCGATGGGTGGAATTTTTGATGTGCGACCAGCTGCAAGGCGTGCACAAATCGGCGGCATGCTTGCAGCGATGGAATTAATGGAAGTTTCAAGTACGATTCGAGCTAGTAGAATTCTTCGCAATTTCATTGAAGATATAGAATCAGAAGATGTAATTGAAATTCCTCATTTCATCGCCAAAAAGGAGGCAATGCCTGTATTGACAGGCTTGCAGCATGAAATTAATAACTGTATTGATGACAATGGCTCTGTACTAGACTCTGCAAGCCAAACTTTGCGTTCAATTCGCCAATCTTCGCGTGCAGAGGAAGCTAAAGTACGTTCTAAGCTGGAAAGCCTTATACGCGGGAGCAATGCTTCAAAAATGCTCTCAGATACACTTGTAACGATTCGTAATGACCGCTTTGTTATTCCAGTTAAGCAAGAGTATCGTCATCATTATGGTGGAATCGTGCATGACCAATCATCTTCTGGCCAAACATTATTTATCGAGCCAGATTCGATTGTACAAGCGAATAATGAAATTCATCGATTAAAAATGAAAGAGCAAGCTGAAATTGAACGTATTTTACTTGCCTTAAGTGCAATGGTAGAAGAAGTAGCTCCGGATTTATTTAACTTAGTAAAGGTATTAGGTGAGATTGACATCATTTTAGCTAAAGGCAAATACGGTCAAGCGAACAAATGTACAATGCCTAAAATGAATAATGACGGCTATATTCGACTTGTGCGTGCACGTCATCCACTTTTACCAATTGAAACAGCGGTTCCTAACGATATTGAATTTGGGAAAGACATTACTGCAATTGTCATTACAGGACCAAACACTGGTGGTAAAACTGTCACTTTAAAAACAGTTGGACTGTGTACTTTAATGGCACAGGCGGGGTTACCAGTGCCTGCACTTGATGGTTCAGAGCTTGCTGTTTTCAAGCAACTTTTTGCGGATATTGGAGATGAACAGTCAATTGAGCAATCACTGTCGACGTTCTCCTCTCATATGGTCAACATAGTAGATATTTTACAAAAGTTTGATAACGAGTCACTCGTTCTATTTGATGAACTAGGTGCTGGGACAGATCCTCAAGAAGGGGCAGCTCTGGCCATCTCCATTTTAGATGAAGTACATGGTCGTGGCGCCCGTGTTATGGCAACGACGCACTATCCTGAGCTAAAAGCATACGGCTATAATCGCCCAGGAGTGGCCAATGCAAGTGTAGAGTTTGATATTGAGACATTAAGTCCAACATATCGTCTACTTATCGGTGTACCAGGCCGCTCCAATGCATTTGAAATTTCAAGTCGCCTTGGCTTACCAGAATCAATTATTGACCGTGCGAAAAGCTTTACAGGTACAGATCGCCATGAGGTAGAGTCAATGATTGCATCACTAGAAGAGACTCGTCGCCAATCAGAAGATGATGCTGAACGCTCTCATGAATTACTATTGGAGTCTGAAGAACTTCGTAAAGAGCTACAAGGAAAAATACAAGCTTACGAGGAACGTAAAGAAGCACTCGATAAAAAAGCGAAAGAAAAGGCACGTAAAATTGTTGATGAAGCAAAAAGTGAAGCAGAATCAATTATTGCGGAGCTTCGGGAAATGCGCAAAAATGCAGACCAAGTTGTCAAGGAGCATGAGCTCATCGAAGCTCGTAAACGACTAGAAGAAGCTACACCGCTTGAAAACAATAAAGTGCTGAAAAAAGCGGCACAAGTTAAAGCCCGTACACAAAACTTAGTTGTCGGAGACGAGGTAAAGGTGTTAAGCTATGGACAACGAGGTACATTGCTCGAAAAAGTATCGAATTCCGAATGGGTTGTCCAAATGGGTATTTTGAAAATGAAAATCTCGGATAGTGATCTAGAGTACATTAAACCTGAAAAAGAACCGGTGCAACGTATTGCTGGTGTAAAAAATCGCACTAGCCATGTAAAATTAGAATTAGATTTACGCGGTGAACGATATGAAGATGCCATCATACGTACGGAAAAATATATTGATGATGCCTTGCTAGCTAACTATGGGCGTGTATCAATTATTCATGGTGTCGGTACAGGTGCATTGCGTCAGGGAATTCAAAGCTATTTGAAAAAGCATAAGCGTGTAAAATCGTTCCGTTTTGGTGAAGCCGGCGAGGGTGGCTTAGGCGTCACAGTTGTGGAATTGAAATAAGCAGTAAAGGGGACGGAGAAAATGCTAAATTCTAGCTTTTGGCGATATCCAATTATCGAAACGGCAGGATATTTTAGTGTTGTTGTGTTATGTTTAGTCGTCTCGATGGCATTGTTCGAAGTCGTTACGAAATACAAAAATTGGGAAGAAATTAAAAAGGGTAATGTCGCTGTGGCACTCGCAACAGGTGGGAAAATACTGGGGATCTGTAATATTTTTCGCTTTTCCATTGCACGCCATAGCACTCTAAGTGAAATGATTGGCTGGGGCCTCTTTGGTTTTACATTACTTATTGTGGCGTATTTCTTATTTGAATTTATGACCCCACGTTTTAATGTCGATCAAGAAATCGCAAATGATAATCGCTCAGTCGGTTTCATTTCCTTTACCATTTCACTCGGTCTATCGTTTGTTATTGGGGCAAGTATTGCATAGGAGTGTAATGACATGGAAAAATTAGCGAAAATACTAATCATTGTTTGCATCGCATTTTTGGCAGTCGGTGTCTATTATATGATGACCGTTTAAGCAAAAAACGCATCCTTTTATGAGGATGCGTTTTTTTTATAGTAATGGGTAAGGAGAAGAACTGCTCAGGAAACTGGCGGTAAAACTGATCAGGTAGCGAGTAAAATCGCTCGGGTATCGTCGAAAACTGATCAGGTAGAGAGGGAAACTGCTCGGGTAGCCTCGAAAACTGATCAGGTAGGGAGTAAAACCGCTCGGGTATCGTCGAAAACTGATCAGGTAGGGAGTAAAACCGCTCGGGTATCTCCGAAAACTGATCGGGTAGCGAGTAAAACCGCTCGGGTATCGTCGAAAACTGATCAGGTAGGGAGTAAAACCGCTCGGGTATCGTCGAGAACTGATCAGGTAGAGAGTAAAACCGCTCGGGTATCTCCGAAAACCGCTCAGGTACCTTCAAAAACTGCATAGGTTATACCTAGGTAGTAAAGTGTGGGATCACTCAGAAGTGTAACGCCCAGGCAGTAAAAATCTAAGTATCCACAAATTTTCTTAAATATAAAATATCGCTTACATTTAATCGCTTAAATTTTTATTTTAAAAAAAGCTATTTGCAAAGGTAGAAATACTTGCTATATTCAAGACAAAAAGGAGGGAGTATTCCATGTTATTAAAACCATTTGAGCAAGCAGCAATGATAGCTGGATTACGTGCATTGGTTCATCGATTGGATTCGAGTCATCCGCTCCATATAAAAATTTCTCAAGATTTACAGCAGTTAGAAGCAGGTGATTTTGGAGAGCAAAGCATTATAAGAGAATTACAAAAGCTATCTCGGGGCCTTGAAATCTATATTTTACATAATATCACTTTATTTGAACCTGTTCCTATTCAACTTGATGTCGTAGTTATTACTCCGTATGCTGTTGTTATAATTGAAAGTAAAAATATACGAGGTAATATAGAATTAAAGCGTAGCCCAAGGCAAATGGTCCGTGTTTTAGAGAATGGCGATAAACATATTTTCAATCACCCAGAAATTCAACTCGATGAATATATTTTTGGCTTAAGTGAATTTTTCAAACAGCTAAATTTGCAAGCGGAAATATTCGGTATCATAGTTTTCCCCTTTAATAATGCCGAAGTTTACTATGAAGAAGGAAAGTATCCAGTTTTAATGAGACGTGAATTGACGTATTTTCTTAGACAACATATAAATAATAGTAAGTCAAAAAGTAAGATTCCAACATCAAAAATAGCCAACCTTTTACTTAAGCATCATCGTGTTTTTCAGACTCCCCCACTATGTATCCATTATAATATTGATCCCAAAGCTATTAAAAAAGGTATATTTTGCAGACATTGTTATCAATTCAAATTAATCCGACAAAAACAAAGTTGGTTTTGCCCGAAATGTAAAATATATGATAAAACCGCGGCTAATCAAGCATTGCAAGATTACTGTGTATTAATTAATGAGAAAATTAATACACAAACTGCACGTTATTTTTTAGAATTATCAAATCGACATCTTGCGAAAAGAATAGTTCAAGAATATTCCAATGAAAAGGAGGGACACAATAATCAAACCGTTTATTATTTGAAGGATAGGCAAAGATGCAGAAGAAATTAGCTCCTGAAGTTTCGAAAACTGCTCGGGGTAGCCCCAAAACTTCATCAGGTAGAGAGGGAAACTGCTCGGGTAGCCTTAAAACTGCTCAGGTTAAATGTTTTCACTCCAGTAGAATAAAAAACCTCAATACCCTCGAAAAAAATTTAAGTCGCATCCCCCCTCACATCAAACCAACATAAAATACTACTAAAACCTATTAATATTCCTTCATCTATCAGAAAAGCTATCATTTAAAAATTATTTTTGGAATATAGAAATATGGGCTCAGACTTGTCCATAAAAAAAGAAAGAATGAATGAGTATTCATAAGGTGTATCGATCCAAAACCTTGAGGAATGTAGTTATATAAATGTTGTTAAATGCATAATAATTAATCGAAAATACATTTATTTTCTATTTTAGTGTTTGAAAGAGTAATTCTTTTTCATTATAATTAAAATAAGAGTTTACAAAGTTTGGGACAAAGGGGAGAGGACGTATGACAACAAAACCATGGCTAAAAAATTATCCTGAAGAAATACCATCGTCTTTAACGTTTGAGGAAATTCCTGTGCAAGAGTTTTTGACACGTGCCTATAAAAAGAATCCATCTAAAGTTGCGATTCATTTTATGGGAAAGGATTTGACGTACACTGAGTTATATGAGTCAGCGCTAAGGTTCGCAAACTATTTACAAGCTCTTGGAGTAGAGAAGGGAGATCGAGTAGCTATTATGCTGCCAAACTCTCCGCAAAGTGTAATCGCTTACTACGGGGCAATGTATGCTGGAGCGATTGTCGTACAAACAAATCCACTTTATACTGAGCGTGAACTTCAATATCAAATGGCTGATTCAGGTGCGAAAGTTATTTTATTGATGGATATTTTGTATCCACGTGTTATGAAAATCATAAAAGAAACGGCACTTGAAAATGTAATTGTCACGGCTATTAAAGATTATTTACCATTCCCTAAAAATTTGGTTTATCCCTATATTCAAAAAAAGCAGTACGGTTTTAGTGTAAAGGTTGAACATAGTGGTCAAAATCATTTGTTTACAGAAATTATGCGCTCTTCGCCTATCAAAATGATTGATATTCCATTTGATTTTGAAGAGGACATAGCACTGCTTCAATATACCGGTGGAACGACTGGCTTTCCTAAGGGTGTGATGTTGACCCATAAAAACTTAATTGCTAATACAACAATGTGTGATGCGTGGATGTATAAATGTGTACATGGTGAGGAAACCATTATGGGCATACTGCCATTCTTCCATGTTTATGGTATGACGGCTGTTATTTTATTATCCGTATTCACGGAAAATAAAATGGTGTTATTACCAAAATTTGATGCAGAGACAGCATTGAAAACGATTGATAAGCAAAAACCAACACTATTCCCAGGTGCACCGACTTTATATATTGGTTTATTAAATCACCCTGATATTGCAAAGTACGACTTATCGTCCATAAAAGCATGCTTAAGTGGATCCGCTTCATTGCCAGTAGAAGTGCAGGAGAGATTTGAAGCGGTAACAGGGGGGAAACTTGTAGAAGGATTTGGATTGACAGAGACTTCTCCTGTCACACATGCAACACCAATTTGGGGTAAGCGTGTCATGGGCTCGATTGGTTTACCTTGGCCAAATACGGATTCAATAATTTTGCGTACAGGGGATGCTGAGGAACTTCCAGTCGGTGAGGTTGGTGAAATAGCTGTAAAGGGTCCACAGGTTATGAAAGGCTATTGGAATCGCCCTGAGGATACAGCAGCAACATTCGTAGATGGTTGGTTTTTAACAGGTGACCTTGGCTATATGGACGAGGAAGGCTATTTCTATGTAGTTGACCGTAAAAAAGATATTATTATCGCAGGTGGTTTTAATATTTACCCTCGTGAGGTAGAGGAAGTATTATACGAGCGCGAGGAAATTCAAGAATGTATAGTTGCGGGTATACCTGACCCCTATCGTGGAGAAACAGTAAAAGCTTATATTGTTTTAAAAGAAGGATTTTCGATTACAGAAGACGAATTAAATAAATATTGTCGTCAAAACTTAGCTGCTTTCAAAGTTCCTCGTTATTATGAGTTTAGAGATGAGCTACCGAAAACAGCTGTTGGAAAAATTTTGCGTCGCGCATTAGTTGATGAAGAAAAAACAAAATTGGTGAATAAAGAAGCGAAATAAATACGTGATAAAGTATTGACAAGCAAAGATGTAAATTATAATATGAAAATATGAATGAATGACCATTCATATTTTCATATTTTTTTAGTTTACCACGTCATATCCTTAACAATAATTCAGTTTGAAATGGCTGTTCATTGAAGGATGACATCATGTATTAAGCATGAATTAAGACGTGTGCAAGTTTTTTTAGGTGGTGATATAAAAGTGAAACGTGATAAGCCAAAATATAAGCAGATTATTGATGCAGCTGTCATAGTTATTGCAGAAAATGGGTATCACCAAGCACAGGTATCGAAGATTGCTAAACAGGCAGGGGTGGCCGACGGAACAATCTATTTATATTTTAAAAATAAAGAAGATATATTAATTTCTGTCTTTAATGAAAAAATGGCTGTTTTTGTAGAGTCATTACAAGATATAATAGAAAATGGAAGTACGTCTAAGGACAAACTTTCACGAATGATTGAAAATCATTTTAATGTTCTAGCGACAGATCGATACCTAGCAACCGTCACACAATTGGAACTACGACAATCGAATAAAGATTTACGACTAAAGATTAATTCGGTGTTAAGAGAGTATTTACAATTACTTGATCAAATTTTAATCGAGGGTATGCTGTCAGGTGAGTTCAATCAAACGATGGATGTACGCTTGGCGCGTCAAATGGTATTTGGAACAATTGACGAAACCATTACATCGTGGGTCATGAATGAATATCGATATGATTTGATAGAACAGGTTCCAAAAGTTCAGGCATTAATCTTGAACGGAATTAAAGCTTAAAAGGATGTGGAGAAATGGAATTTCTAAGTTGGAAAGCAGAGGATGGAGTAGCGATTATCACAATTGCACGCCCGCCAGCAAATGCATTATCTCGCGGAATTATTGCTGAAGTAAATGCTGTGCTAGATGAAGTAGAAAATGATGACACTGTACGTGTCCTTGTACTTCATGGCGAAGGTCGTTTCTTCTCAGCTGGTGCAGACATTAAAGAATTTACAGAGGTTACATCTGGTGATGAATTTTCAAAGCTAGCGAGCACGGGTCAACAAGTTTTTGAGCGAGTTGAATCGTTCTCTAAACCTATCATTGCTGCAATTCATGGTGCTGCACTAGGCGGGGGCCTTGAATTAGCGATGAGCTGTCATCTGCGCTTTGTGACAGAATCTGCGAAATTAGGACTACCTGAATTACAATTAGGTCTTATTCCAGGTTTCGGAGGTACACAACGTCTACCACGATATGTAGGGGTTGCAAAAGCTGCAGAAATGATGTTTACAAGTGAGCCGATTTCTGGTGCAGAAGCTGTACAATGGGGTTTAGCGAATCGTGCATTTACAGATGAAGCATTATTGGAAGAAACGCTAAAGGTAGCGAAGAAAATTGCGAAGAAGAGCCCGGTTGCTTTAAAAGCAGCTATTCAAACATTGCAATATGCTAAGCCTGCTTCGTTTTATGAAGGTATTGAGGTAGAAGCAAAATCCTTTGGCACAGTATTCGTATCGGAAGATGCAAAAGAGGGAATTCAAGCATTTATTGAAAAACGCGAGCCTGTGTTTACTGGCAAATAATATTCCATCAGTGTCGATAGCGACTTGAAAGAGTGTTATCGACGTTATCGACACTGAAAATATATAATATTTATAAGTTTACTTAGAAATAAAAAACGTTGCAGGAGGTATGGATATATGAATATTTTTGCATTAATTAAACGTACGTTTGATACAGAAGAAAAAATTGTTGTGTCGGGTGGTAAAATCCAAGAGGATGGCGCTGAGTTCATCATAAATCCTTACGATGAATATGCAATTGAAGAGGCAATCCAAGTACGTGACGCTGCTGGCGGTAAAGTGACAGTTGTGTCAATTGGTGGCGAAGATACAGAGAAGCAATTGCGCACAGCTCTTGCAATGGGAGCAGATGAGGCAGTTCTTATTAATACAGAAGACGATCTAGATGAACTGGATCAAAATGCAGCAGCATATATTTTGGCTGAATATTTAAAAGATAAAGATGCTGATTTAATTTTAACAGGAAACGTTGCAATTGACGGAGGCTCTGGTCAAGTAGGACCTCGTGTTGCAGATTTACTAGGTATTAACTATGTAACAACAATTACAAAGCTTGAGATTGACGGAACATCTGCGAAAATTGTACGCGATATTGAAGGTGATTCAGAAGTTATCGAGACATCTTTACCACTTTTAATAACAGCTCAGCAAGGTTTAAATGAGCCACGTTACCCATCTTTACCAGGAATCATGAAAGCGAAGAAGAAACCGCTTGCAGAACTTGAGCTAGATGATTTAGATATCGATGAAGATGATGTAGAGGTTAAGGTAGAAACAGTCGATATTTTCTTACCAGCTCAAAAGGCAGCAGGTCGTATTCTTGAAGGCGAACTTTCTGCTCAAGTAAAAGAGCTAGTAAACCTACTGCATACAGAGGCGAAAGTAGTTTAAGTCATCTGATGACACAAATCGAATCTTAAAGGGTAACGGAGGGAATATACTATGTCAAAAAAAGTATTAGTATTAGGTGAAGTTCGCGAAGGAAGCTTACGTAATGTTTCTTTCGAAGCAATTGCAGCTGCAAAGCAAATCGCAGATGGTGGTGAGGTTGTTGGTGTTCTTTTAGGGGATACTGTAGCAGACTTAACAAGTCCATTATTTGAATATGGTGCAGACCGTGTTGTAACGGTGGAGCATCCACATTTAAAACAATATACATCTGATGGCTATGGTCAAGCTTTATTAGCAGTAATTGAGGAAGAAAAACCAACTGGTATCGTATTTGGTCATACTGCAAACGGTAAAGATTTATCACCAAAAATTGCAAGTAAATTACAAGCAGGTCTTGTATCTGATGTAACGTCAATTGAAGGTGCTGGCGATGATGTTGTATTCATCCGTCCAATTTACTCTGGTAAAGCTTTTGAAAAAGTTAAAGTAAAAGACGGTTTGGTTTTAGCTTCAGTTCGTCCAAATAATATTGCTCCATTAGAAAAAGTAGCCGGTAAATCAGGTGACATCTCTTCTATTACTGTAGATATTACAAACCTTCGTACAATCATTAAAGAGGTAGTACGTAAATCTTCAGAGGGTGTCGATCTTTCTGAGGCGAAAGTAGTTGTAGCGGGTGGCCGTGGCGTAAAATCTGAGGAAGGCTTTGAACCATTAAAAGAGCTAGCGGATTTACTTGGTGGTGCAGTTGGTGCTTCACGTGGTGCATGTGATGCTGAATATTGTGACTACTCACTTCAAATCGGTCAAACAGGTAAAGTAGTAACACCAGACCTTTACATCGCAGCAGGTATTTCTGGAGCAATTCAGCACTTAGCTGGTATGTCAAACTCAAAAGTAATCGTTGCGATTAATAAAGATCCAGAAGCAAATATTTTCAAAGTTGCTGACTACGGTATCGTAGGTGATTTATTTGAGGTAGTACCTCTTTTAATCGAAGAATTTAAAGCATTAAAAGTGAATGCCTAATTAAATTATCTTCATTCAGCAAATTTGCTGAATGAAGATAAAGCCTCTGGCAGATGTCCGGAATTTGAATTGTGCGGGCACAATTCAAATTCCGGACACAATTACGCCAAGGCGAAATTAATATTTGTTTTGTCGCGGGGAGGATGAGTCTTCCCCGTCTTTTTATGTTCTAATTTTTTGATTTTTTAAAGTTATCGCAAAATAAAATGTTGACATAATTAATTTTAGAACGTATAGTGATGAATATTAATTTAATTCTTCAAAAGAAACGCAAAGATTAGGAGTAGTAAAAGCTCATTATTTGGTAAAGAGAGCTGCGGGTTGGTGCGACGCAGTCCAATAAGACTTTGAACTTGCCTATGAGCGGTAAGATAAATAGAATTTGCAGAATATTCTATTTGTTGGACGGTTAACCTTCGTTATTAGGTTTTTAAGCTGGGTTCTTAAAGAACCAATTAGAGTGGTACCGCGGTTTGCTTATGGCATATCGTCTCTTCTTTCATTCGATAATGAAGGAACAGACGATATGCCTTTTTTTCGTCTAGGCTAAAGCGCTACATACTCGAGGTCGCTTCGATCCCTCGGGCAAAAGTGGAGGAGCGTTTACTTTTGCTTTGGGCTCTCCAGCGCTTGTCGGATGTAAAAGAGTGCTTTAGCGCATTTGTTCATTTTAGGAGGTAAGGAAAATGGAAAACGACAATCAGAGATTAAAAAGAACGATGACCTCACGGCATATTACGATGATGGCTTTAGGTGGTGCCATTGGTGCAGGGTTATTTAAAGGAAGTAGTGCAGCTATTGATATGGCAGGGCCGTCAGTACTTATTGCGTACTTAATTGGTGGGATCATCCTGCTATTTGTTATGCAAGGTTTAGCAGAGATGGCAGTCCGTAATAGCGAGGCCAGAACATTTAGAGATTTAGTGCAAGCTGTTTTAGGAAAGTATCCAGCTTATTTCCTAGATTGGATCTATTGGAAAATGTGGGTGTTAAATATTGCTGCAGAATCTATAGTTGCGGCCATTTTTATTCAATATTGGTTGCCAGATTACCCGATTTGGATACTTGCATTATCTGTTTCGGTGTTAGTTACAGCTATTAATTTATTATCGGTGAAAGTTTTTGCTGAAACAGAATATTGGCTTGCGTTAATTAAAATTACCGTAATTGTGGTGTTCATCATAGCCGGATTAATTTTATTGCTTGTTACTTTTGGTAATCATACAGCTGTTGGTTTTTCTAATTTAACGGAGCATGGTGGTTTCTTCCCGAACGGATCGATGGGATTGGTTGCTGCAATGCTTGTAGTTATTTACTCTTATGGTGGTACTGAAATTATTGGTATTACATTAGCTGAAACGAAAAATCCTGAGAAAGTAGTGCCAAAAGCTGTCCGCAGTACATTAGTACGTATTGTGACTTTTTATTTAGTTCCTTTCTTTATTATCGTTAGCTTAATTCCTTGGAATGAAGTAAACGGGGTGCCAGAAAGCCCGTTTGTGATGGTCTTTAAAATGATTGGAATTCCAGGTGCTGACCATATTATGAACGCTGTTGTTATACTCGCAATTATTTCATCAATGAACTCGGGGCTTTATGGTTCATCACGAGTTTTGTACACACAAGCTGTAGACGGGCGTGTTCCTAAAATCTTTGCACATTTATCAAAAAGGAAAGTTCCAGTATATTCTATATTAATGTGTACTTTTGCTTTATATATAGCTGTAATATTTTCTTTATTTGCGGGGAGCAAAACATTTGATTTCCTAATGGGTTCACTTGGATATACTGTGTTATTTATTTGGCTAATTATTGCGATTGCCCATCTGAAATCGCGTAAAATACAGCCGGAAAAAACAAGTGCCTATGCAGTGAAATGGTTCCCTTATACAACTTGGTTCGCTATTATTGCGTTAAGTGCAATCCTAATTGGAATTATTTTTACAACATCGATTATCGTAACAGGTATTACATTAGCTATTTATCTTTTTATTACGTTAACGTATGTCTTCAAAGGTCGTTATCATGAAAATTAAGCTAAAACGCAAATCAAAATAATGCCTTCTTCGACCTTATTTTTCATAAATTTTGCATAGTAGGCAGATTGTTCGCTCAAGAGAATTTATCCATGATATACTACAAACATAGTAAGTTTAAGGAGGATTTCAAATGGCAATTGTACATGCAACAGATGCAACTTTCCAAGACGATATTAAAGAAGGGTTAGTACTAGTAGACTTTTGGGCTGCTTGGTGCGGACCTTGTAAAATGATTGGACCAGTTCTTGAAGAAATGGATGCTGCAGGTAGTGCGGCTAAAATTGTAAAAGTAGATGTAGATAACAACCAAGGTACTGCAGCAGAATACCAAATTATGTCTATCCCATCATTACTATTATTCAAAGACGGTGAATTAGTAGATAAAACAGTTGGTTTCCAACCAAAAGAAGCGTTAGAAGCGTTTATCGCAAAACAAGCTTAACTTCTTTCAGCACAAGTCTCCCACCTCTACAGATGGGAGATGAATGCGAATTTAAGCTACTTTTCAGGGGTGTCCAAACACCCGCTGAAAGAAGTTAAAACCTCCGGCGGATGTCACGGAATCGGAAAGGAGTTCTTAAAGGATGTTAACCTAAAATCATCGCATCCATGCGATAACGGTTAACTGACCTGCATCCAGCAGGCCTAAGCACAAAGCCGATTCCGGACGCAATTATGCCGAGGCATAATTGATCCTGTAAGAAAAAAAGAGTCAAGCCATCAATAAGATGTGCTTGGCTTTTTTTTCGTTATATAATATAGAGAAAAAGCTAACGCTATTTTAAGAAAATGGGGGCAGGTAGGCGATGAATGATTTAATAAAACGAAAGCTTGAAATTTTACCAGATCAGCCTGGCTGCTATTTGATGAAAGATCGACAAGGAACTATTATTTATGTCGGGAAAGCAAAAGTGCTGAAAAATCGAGTACGCTCGTATTTTACTGGTTCGCATGAAGGGAAAACACAGAGGCTTGTAGGTGAAATAGAAGATTTTGAGTACATTGTGACATCTTCCAATATTGAAGCTTTAATTTTAGAGCTTAATCTTATAAAACTACATGATCCGAAGTACAATGTTATGCTGACGGATGATAAAACCTATCCGTATTTGAAAATTACAAATGAAAAACACCCGCGCCTTATTACAACACGAAAAGTGAAAAAGGATAAGGCAAAATATTTTGGTCCATATCCGAATGCGTATGCCGCAAGTGAGACGAAAAAGCTGCTAGATCGTTTATATCCTCTTCGAAAATGTGTACAACTCCCTACCAAGGTTTGTTTGTATTATCATATGGGGCAATGTCTAGCTCCTTGTGTCAAGGATATTGATGCTGAAATTTACCACGATATGATTGAGGATATGACAAAGTTTTTAAATGGTGGGGTTGAGGAAGTCAAAAAGGAGCTAGAGGTAAAAATGCTAGCGGCCGCAGAAAATTTAGAGTTTGAGCGTGCAAAGGAATTTCGTGATCAAATTGCACATATCGATACAGTCATGCAAAAGCAAAAAATCGTCTCAAGTGATACAACTAACCGCGATGTATTTGGCTATGCCATCGAGAAGGGCTGGATGTGTGTTCAAGTTTTCTTTGTTCGTCAAGGAAAGCTCATTGAGCGAGATGTCTCGATTTTCCCGATTTATCAAGAGGCAGAAGAGGAATTTTTAACGTTCGTTGGACGATTTTACGATAAGCTAGAGCACATTAAGCCTAAGGAGATTTTTATCCCACAAACCATTGATGCAGAAATTTTAACGGAATTACTGGAAGTTAAGGTATTGACACCAAAACGTGGGCAAAAAAAAGAGTTAGTTGAATTAGCGACAAAAAATGCTGAAATTGCTGTAGCAGCGAAGTTCCAGCTTATTGAACGTCAAGAAGAACGCACAATAGGAGCATGTGAGGCGCTCGGTGAAGCTATGAGCATTTCTACGCCTTTACGGATTGAGGCTTTCGATAATAGTCATATGCATGGGACAGATGCTGTATCTGCAATGGTTGTATTTATCGATGGAAAACCTGCAAAGAAGGAGTATCGAAAATACAAAACACGTACCGCCGCCAAGCACGATGATTACGGGGCAATGCAGGAAGTAATACGTCGTCGATACACACGCGTTTTAAAAGATGGTCTACCTTTACCAGATTTAGTACTGATTGATGGTGGGAAAGGGCAAATGGAAGTCGCACGTGAAGTATTAGAGGATGAGCTCGGCCTTGTCATTCCGATTGCCGGATTAGCAAAAGATGAAAAGCATAATACGTCACAGCTTCTATTTGGCGATCCACCTGAAGTAATTGCGTTAAAGCGTACAAGCGATGGATTCTACTTACTACAACGAATTCAGGACGAAGTGCACCGCTTTGCTATTACCTTCTTACGACAGCAGCACGAGAAGCATGCTATACAATCTGTCCTCGATAATATAGAGGGCATTGGTCCAAAGAGAAAACAACAATTACTCAAGCATTTTGGCTCTGTCAAAAAAATTCGTGAGGCAAGTATGCAGGCATTACAGGAAGCCGGAATGCCAGCTAATCTAGCTAGCAATATCTATGATTATTTTCATTCAGTAGAAGACTCCCATCTCTAAAGATGCTGAGAAATGCAGATGGAATTCCTTTTCGGTGGATGTACAAACACCTACTGAAATAGATGAACTCAGTCCAAGAACGCCACGTCCTGTGGCAATTTAACTGTGCGAAAGCGAAGCGACAGCAACAAGGCTTTAACTGTGCGAAAGCGAAGCGACAGCAACAAGGCTTTAACTGTGCGAAAGCGAAGCGACAGCAACAACAATTAAGCCAAGGCGAAATTGATTTTCAAAAAGACACATTGTCAAAGGATTAGACGTATGCTAAGGTGAATATAACATTGCTCTGCAATATAGCAATGTTATATTCGGCACCTTAGTTTTTTAGTAGTTTCTACATATTAAAATGGAAATTTCTTCACTAAGGTTCAATTATATACAATCACTATTAAGTGATGATAGAGGTGCAAGGTTCAAGAGTAGTACATTCGAGGGCGAACAAGTCCAGTGAAAATGTATGAAAGGGGAGCTTGCCGAAGTGGAGCGTCGTTGTTTCCGATGCTGTGCTGGTTTTACATTTAAGAGATGTAAGACTGTCGAATCTAAACGTTTCGGAGAGCTATCACACATGCGCAAGTTACTTTTATTGTACATGTTATAGGCAGCTTTCACGTTATGTGAGAGCTGCCTTTTTTGCTTTCTAGAGACAAACTTTTTCAGGGCAGTTAACCCTACCTGAGAGGAGATGTTAAAAAATGGAGCAAATCAAAGTGAGTGTAAGTGTCACTTTGATTTTGCTGCAAAAGTATAGCTACTTCATAATCAGTGGAATGATTGAATGCGAAGGAGAATGATAAAGATGGCGAGAATTGTGATGAAATTTGGTGGTGCTGCATTAGCATCAACAGAACATATTCAAAATGTTGCGAAAAAGGCGATTGCAGAAAAGGAAAGAGGTTTTGAGGTTGTCGTTGTCACTACATCTATGAGGGGGATGGCTAAAGAATTAGCAAAAATGGCTCGTGATTTATCAGACAATGCATCTAAGCGTGAACTAGACGCACTATTTTCAACAACCTCACACTTATCAAGTACGTTAGTGGCAATTGCTTTGCAGGAAGAAGGATATGATGCAGTGTCATTAACAGGCTGGCAAGCAGGTATTCAAACCGATGATATGTACAGCAATGCCCGCATTGATGAGCTTGATGCTAGTCAAATAGAAAAGCATTTTAAACAGGGGAAAATTGTAATCGTTGCAGGGGAACAGGGTATCGATAATTCACGGAATATTACGACGCTTGGTAAAGGCGGGGCAGAAACCTCGGCTATAGCTATTGCAGCAAAGTTAAAGGCGGAGCGCGTAGATGTTTACACGAATGTGGATGGAGTCTACACAGCTGATCCAAGCCGTGTTGTTGGAGCACAGAAGCTAAAAGAAATTTCCTATGATGAGATGCTAGAGCTATCAAACTTAGGGTCACAAGTTTTACACCCGAGAGCTGTAGAGTTAGCAAAAAAGTTTCAAATCCCAGTTGTTATTCGGTCGAGCGAAATAGATACAGTAGGTACTTTATTGAAGGAGGAAGTTGAAATGGAAAAAAATTTAATTGTACGTGGTGTTGCCTATGAGTCAGACGTTATTCGCTTAACGGTTGGTTATGATGCTTATTCTAATGCTTCGTTAGCAGATATGTTCACAATACTTGCAGAAAATCGCATAAACGTCGATATAATCGTACAAGCAATAATTGATGGCTTAAAGCCGACTGTATCATTTACCATTTTAAAAGAAGAGTTCGCTGAAGCATTACGTGTTCTAGAAGATAGCAAATTATCACTAGGGTTTAGTTTTGCTGATTTTGAAATTGGTTTAGCAAAGGTTTCCATCATTGGATCAGCAATGGCATCACATCCAGGGGTAGCTGCTCGAATGTTTGATCGTCTACGTCGTGAAGATATCTCTGTAAAAATGGTAAGTACGTCTGAAATAAAAGTGTCTGTCGTTGTACCTCAGGACGAAATGATCCATGCAGCAAATGTATTACATGATGAATTTAATTTAGAAAAAGCGCTTTATATATAATTTTGAAGAGGATGTGTCAGTAAAAGGCACATCTTTTTTGTTCACATCAATTTTAATATTTAATTCAATTCTATTGTTATATAATAAAATGTGACATGTTTTACCAAGGGGAAGGTGGAAGGTTGTATGGTATTATTCGGTTTATTTCAAAAGCCAATGAATGAAAGCGTTGAGAGAGATAACGATCTAGAAATACAAATATTAAAAAAGCGAATTTTGGAATTGGAACTTCAGCAGGAAAGCATTGATGTGAAAAATGCGATTTTAGACTTTGTACTAGCGCATATGGAGTTAATTAATTTTCAAACGGCTTTAAAGGTTCAAAATGTCTCAACGAATGTAGGGGATATTTCAGCGATGAGTGAAGAAATGTCGTCAAATACAGAAGAGATGCTTGCGGTTGAGCAAAATGTTAATGCAAACATTCAAGAAATAAAACAGCATTCGTTACTCCTTGTTGAAGAAATGGAATCTTCCATTACAAAAGGTGAAATGGTTCACGAGTTGCTGGCCAAAGGAGCTCAGTCAACAGAGCAGTTGTATGAAGAAATTATTAAAATGGATGATATCGGTAAAAGTGTAACCGGGATCGCCGATCAGACACAACTACTATCCTTAAATGCCTCAATTGAAGCCGCGCGTGCTGGTGAGCATGGAAAGGGCTTTAATGTTGTCGCGATGGAGGTAGGGAAATTAGCCAGTAGCTCGAAAGGTTCATTGCAAGAAATGACAAAGATTCGATCGGTCATTGATACGAAATTACATAATACAATAACAAATATTAAACAAGTCGAACATTATTTAACTGACTTTTTAAGTATCATGAAGGACAATATTGCTAATCTGACTGTATCAAGTAGAAATATTGAAGAAGCAGCACATGGCATTCATCAAATAACAGTTGCATCAGAAGAAAATGTAATAGCTGTAGGTCGTTTAGCGGAAACAACGACGGAATTATCACATTCTAGTGACTTCTCGGATATAATCCAAAATCAAGTATCTGAAATGTTAAAAGCTATTGCGCCGACAATTAGAAAACCATCAGAGCAAACCGTAGTTAGCCAGTTGGCAGCAAGGTTAATGGATCATGCTAGCTTTTTACGAAATGCTATTCAAAAGGCTGGTCATAAAGAAACGATAAAAACGCATCATCAATGTATGTTTGGGAAATGGTATTATGGACACTTTGAGGAATATCAGAATTTACCAGAATATCGTCAGATTGAACAGCCACATGAATTAGTACATATGGCCGCACAAAAATTAGTGAATGAACTGTCAATTAATAACATAGAAGAAATGATTCAACACTCACTTAATATTTTGGAGGCATTTATTACGTTAATAGATGTGCTATTAAAAGAAAGACATGCTCAACTATAAATATAAAAAAGGATTCGTGGGCATAACGAGAGGTTGATTTCCGCTGTGGGGTCTCGCCAACAGATGTTTTTTGCGCGAAAGCGAAGGGTTTATCACAGGACGTAATGGTTTTAGCCTTCGTTCCTCTATTGATGATCTCTAAGGAGTTGCCCAGTAAACGCTACGATTAACTTCTATAATATACAATATACAAAAAAAGGATTGCCATCCATAAATTTAGGGTGACAATCCTTTTCGTTTTATTCTGTTGGAACGGTGTTCATGATTCGTTCTTTGACGTCCCATTTTACTGTAAACATAACGTTCTGTTGCTTTTCACGTTTTTCATCATAGCATTCTGTTAAATAACCTTTTGCTTGCTGGATTTGCTCAGCTATAAATCCTGCTTCAAGTCTAAAGCTACGAAGACCGATTCGTAACAGTTCTGGATCATTTGTCAACTGGAATATACGTCCATCTTTCGATTCTTTGATAAGCTCTAAATTACCCCAACAGGCATCTGCGAAAAATGCGATAAGTTCATCTTGACTTTTACAAGGGAACTTCCGTGCTAGGTCTTTTCCTGCCCAATAAAGGACATCACCTTCATGTTTACCAAGGATGGAAGATAAAATATAATCGCGAATTATCTCATATCCAAAGGGTGAGATTGTAGGGGATGAAGTGTTTAACATTGAAATCCTTCTTTCTTAGAATTTTCTTAAAATTTGACACTCATAAAGCAAAGATAGATTTTTCGAGAAAAATCTATGCATCATGTACTAGATTGTCTCTTTAATAAGGAATATGAAAAACTTTAAGTTGCCTTGACGCTCGTAGCTCTTGAGAGTACAATAAACATGTCATAATATTGTACCATGATGAAATACACAGTCAATGAAGTATCAGTTACAAAATGATGACTTCTTTTGTTGTGCTATTTTAAGTACTAAGGGGGGTAACAGTCTTGTCGAAAGATCGAGAGTTTTTATTGCGTCGCTTACATTCTCTACTTGGTATCATTCCAGTAGGTCTGTTTTTAACGATGCACCTGTTAATTAACTTTACAGCAACAGGCGGAGCAGAAAGTTACAACGCGGCTACCGCTAATATGGAAAAGATTCCATTCCTTATCCTAGTTGAATGGATTGTCATCTATATTCCATTAATGTTCCACGCATTTTATGGTGTCTACATTGCATTCACTGCTACACCAAATACAGGACGTTTCAGCACATACCGTAACTGGATGTACTCATTACAACGTTTCACTGGTGTATTCTTAGTGATCTTCATTGCATGGCATATTTTCCAAACTCGTATTCAAAAAGCACTTGGTACAGAAGTTGATTACGACATGATGGCAAATATCGTTTCAAATCCATTCATGCTTGGATTCTACATTGTTGGTATTATATCAGCAACTTTCCACTTATCTAACGGTTTATGGGCATTCCTAGTA
Organism: Lysinibacillus xylanilyticus; assembly: GCF_001183605.1. GTDB lineage: Bacteria > Bacillota > Bacilli > Bacillales_A > Planococcaceae > Lysinibacillus > Lysinibacillus xylanilyticus. The sequence goes on from NZ_LFXJ01000008.1 coordinate 228,832, forward strand.
AGCTGGGGTATTACACAATCTCCTCAGTCTCAAAAGATTGCTACTTATGTAACAAACATTATTTTCGTAATTCTAAGTGTAGTTGGTGTGGCTGCTATTTTAGCTTTTGCTTAATGTAATAGAAGCTACTATAGAGCACATGGCAATCATTGCAATTTTTTAAGAGGAGTGAGAAATAATCATGGCGAAAAGCAAAGTAATTGTTGTCGGCGGCGGTCTAGCTGGTCTGATGGCAACGATTAAAGCAGCTGAAGTTGGTACTGAAGTTGATTTATTCTCATTAGTTCCTGTAAAACGCTCACACTCTGTATGTGCGCAGGGCGGAATTAATGGTGCGGTAAATACAAAAGGTGAAGGGGATTCTCCTTGGATTCACTTCGATGATACAGTATACGGTGGGGACTTCTTAGCGAACCAACCACCAGTTAAGGGTATGTGTGATGCAGCCCCTGGTATTATTCATTTAATGGACCGTATGGGTGTAATGTTCAACCGTACACCAGAAGGTCTTCTTGATTTCCGTCGTTTTGGTGGTACATTACACCACCGTACAGCATTTTCTGGTGCGACAACTGGTCAACAATTACTATACGCGCTAGACGAGCAAGTTCGTTCTCACGAAGTAGCTGGTTTAGTTAACAAATATGAGCACTGGGAATTCCTTGGTGCAATAGTCGATCCTGACGGCGTTTGTCGTGGTATCGTAGCGCAAGATATGCGTACAGAAGAAATTAAATCATTCCGTGCAGACGCTGTTATTATGGCGACTGGTGGCCCTGGTATTATCTTCGGTAAAACAACAAACTCTGTAATCAATACAGGTTCTGCTGCTTCTATCGTTTACCAACAAGGTGCTACTTACGCGAATGGTGAGTTCATTCAAATTCACCCAACAGCTATTCCTGGAGATGACAAAAACCGTCTAATGTCAGAATCAGCTCGTGGTGAAGGTGGCCGTATTTGGACTTATAAAGACGGTAAGCCTTGGTACTTCTTAGAAGAGAAATACCCAGCATATGGTAACTTAGTACCGCGTGATATTGCAACACGTGAAATTTTCGACGTATGTGTGAACCAAAAACTAGGTATCAACGGTGAAAACATGGTATACCTAGATCTTTCTCATAAAGATCCACATGAATTAGATGTAAAACTTGGTGGTATTATTGAAATCTACGAAAAATTCGTAGGTGATGATCCACGTAAATTACCAATGAAAATTTTCCCAGCAGTTCACTACTCAATGGGTGGATTATGGGTTGACTATAACCAAATGACTGAAATTCCTGGATTATTTGCAGCAGGTGAATGTGATTACTCTCAACATGGTGCAAACCGTCTTGGTGCGAACTCATTATTATCTGCTATCTATGGTGGTATGGTTGCTGGTCCAAACGCAGTAGACTATGTTAAACATCTTAAAAAGCATGCTGAAGATCTTCCACAAGAAATCTATGATGCACGCGTTCAAGAAGAACAAGCTAAGTGGGAAGCTATCATGAAAATGGATGGCACAGAAAACGCTTACTTACTTCATAAAGAGCTTGGTGAAATGATGACAGCTACTATGACAGTAGTACGTTATAACGACCAACTTGAAGATACATTAAACAAACTTGATGAATTCCAAAAACGTTGGGAAAACATTAACATCAACGATACACAAAAATGGAGTAACCAAGGTGCTCACTTTACGCGTCAGTTGAAAAATATGATTTACCTTGCGAAAGTAATGACAAAAGGTGCATTATTACGTAACGAATCTCGCGGTGCACACTATAAACCAGATTTCCCTAACCGTGATGATGAGAACTTCTTAAAAACAACAATGGCGAAGTTTGACCCAACTACTGGTAATCCAATTATCACGTACCAAGAAGTTGACGTTTCATTAATTCCACCACGTAAACGTGATTACTCTGCGAAAGGAGACTAAGAATTATGAATATCGCAGCTAATACTGGAAGAATGGTCAAAGTGGAAATTTTACGTCAAGATGCAAAAGGCGGCAATGGCTACTGGCAAAAATTCCAAGTGCCTTACCGTCACGGTATGAACGTAATTTCTATTTTAATGGAAATCCAAAGAAATCCTGTTACTGAAAATGGCGAAAATACTACTCCAGTAACTTGGGATATGAACTGTCTTGAAGAAGTTTGTGGTGCATGTTCAATGGTTATTAATGGCCGTCCACGTCAATCTTGTTCAACACTTGTTGACCAATTGACTGAGCCAATTAAACTTGAGCCTATGAAAACTTTCCCAGTTATTCGTGACTTACAAGTTGACCGTGAACGTATGTTCAATGCACTAAAAAAAGTTAAAGCATGGGTTCCAATCGATGGTACTTATGATTTAGGTGAAGGTCCACGTATGCCAGAAGGTAAACGTCAATGGGCTTATGAATTATCTAAATGTATGACTTGTGGTGTATGTATGGAAGCATGTCCAAACGTGTCTGAAAAAGCTTCATTCATCGGACCAGCACCATTATCACAAGTGCGTCTATTCAACACTCACCCAACTGGTGCAATGATTAAAGACGAACGTTTAAATGCAATCATGGGTGATGGAGGCCTTGCAAACTGCGGTAACTCACAAAACTGTGTGGCTGCTTGTCCAAAAGGTATTCCTTTAACAACATCTATCGCATCATTAAACCGTGCAACTTCAGTGCAAATGTTCCGTAACTTCTTCGGTTCTGACCACTACGTTGACTAATAGTACAAGCTTTACTCCCAAACTCCCTTACACTGAATGTGTAAGGGAGTTTTTTCTATGAAAAATATTAAATAATTTTGTAGAATAACTACTCGTAAATGCTTGATTGATCCTACTCACCATTAAAGTTTTGTACTATAGGGAGTCCAGATAGGGGCATTTTCAAGAAAGAGTAATAAACTAAATATGATGTCTTCAATACAGCATAAAAAGATCGAATTACGCAAAAATAGAATAGGGATCAATGAAAAATGAGTTTTAACGAGTGAAAATGTGAATTTTCTATGATAATATAGTGTTTTCCTTTATAATGAATGTATATTCATTTATGACTTGCTAATTCTATTTGTTGTTCTGGAAGAAGCGAATGAAAATTAGGGGGATGGTTAAGATGAAAGCAAATTATATCGGAGATTTTCAGGAATGGGCAAAGGATTTTGCATTTTTTATTGAGGTCCGTGTACGTTTTTCAGAAACGGATATGTACGGTCATATGAACAATACAGTTAGCTTTACATATTTTGAACAGGCACGAATAGATTATTTTCATCATCTAGGTATTCTAATGCCTTCTGCAATTGATGAACATGTAGAGGGGATTCCGATTGTAGCAGATTTACAGTGTGATTACGTGAAGCAAGTTTTCTTTGATGATGTGCTAAGAATTTATACGAAGGTAGCGACAGTAGGGAACTCATCATTGGATATTCATTACTTAGCGAAAAACCAGCATGATGAAGTTTGCTTTACGGGTCGTGGTACGGTAGTGCAAATGAATCCTCGAACTGGCAAGAGTGTGCCACTATCTGAAGAAGTAAAAACTCAATTAGCAAGCTTGGTTTTCATATAGTATTGGAAAAGGATTGCGAAAAAGTCCTATTCGAGGAATGAAGTTTAAACAATGATCTCAACGGTTGAAATTGCACTTTTACGGCTCAATTCATCACAAAAAGTTGTGGATGACATTTGTTAAAACGTATGCAAAATATAAGTTGATTGGAGTGAAGAATGGGTGACTCCTAGGGGATCAGCAATAGAGGAACGAAGGCTAAAACCATCACGTCCTGTGATAACGCCTTCGTGATAACGTTTTGTTGGCCCGAGACCCTGAAACGAGCAAGTAGGGGAACGAAGGCTAAGAGCATCACATCCTATGATAACGCCTTCGTGACCAACATCGTGTTGTTGCTGTCGCTACGTTTTACTTCGCTTTCGCACAAAAAACATCTGTTGGCCCATGCGGCTCATCGGAAGCCCCTAGGAAGCTCTGCTCTGCGCGAAAGCGAAGCGTCAGCGGCAAATGTTTTCTGTAGCGAAAGCAAAGCGACAGCAACAAATGTTTTCTGTAGCGAAAGCAAAGCGACAGCTACAAATGTTTTATCTGTGCGAAAGCGAAGCGTCAGCGGCAAATGTTTTCTGAAGCGAAAGCAAAGCGACAGCTACAAATGTTTTCTGAAGCGACAGCAACAAAGCGCCCAGTCGGAACTGAAATCAACCACTCGTTATGGTGATGATCCACTTTTACATAAAATTCATTAATGGGTGGAATTAATTTCCGATTTTTTTTAGGAAACACGGGATATTCATGAAAATAGCCGTCACCGCTCCTCATTCATTAACATAAGTTACAATACGTGCGGGGGAGGAGGGTGTAACTGAAAATGAATGGCTCTCATCATCGTTCTCTTTTAACGAACCGAGAACGTGAAATATTTGCGCTTTTATTAGCTGAAAAAACAACGAGGGATATTGCAGAGCAACTTGGTATTAGTGAAAAAACAGTGCGAAATCACATTTCCAATACAATTCAAAAGTTAGGTGTAACAAATCGATCTCAGGCGTTAATTGAGCTGTTACGCTTAGAAGAATTCAAATTAGACTAATTGGACACTTGCTATTTCAGAAAAAAAACGACAAAATAGAACTATTCAACGTATTTTTAGGAGTGAAATAGTTATATGTCGGATGAAGTAACAAAACACTCACCTGAAACCGTTGCAACGGTTGAAAAGGAATTACGCTATATAGCGGCGATTGTGAAGCAAAAAGGAAGAGAGATTGTTTCACAATATGCGATTACGCCGCCACAATTTGTTGCATTACAGTGGTTAGAAGAGCTTGGAGATATAACAATTGGCGACCTGTCAAATCGAATATACTTAGCTTTTAGTACAACAACAGATCTAGTGGACCGAATGGAGAAAAATGAATTAGTCAAGCGAGTACGTGACGAAAATGATCGTCGTGTCGTTGTTGTTCATCTTCTCGAGAAGGGCGAACGTATTATTCAAGAGGTTATTGAAAAAAGACAGCAATATTTGCAGGAGAAGCTTGTTGGTTTTAACGAACAAGAAGTCGCTCAATTATCAAGCTATTTAGAAAAACTACATGTACACATGAAACAGGATTGAGGCGGAAAGTATGAATGCCCCGATAGGCGTTATTGACTCAGGAGTAGGCGGTTTAACCGTAGCAAAAGAAATAATGAAACTATTACCAAATGAAACGATCTATTATATTGGTGATACAGCAAGATGTCCGTATGGTCCAAGAAGTCGTCAGGAAGTACGAAATTTCACTTGGCAAATGGCAAAAGCACTAGAGAAAATGAATATCAAAATGCTCGTCATTGCTTGTAATACAGCGACTGCAGTAGCACTCGAAAGTTTACAAAGAAATATGCCTTTTCCGGTACTAGGCGTTATTAATGCTGGCGCACGTGCAGCTGTAAAGAAAACGAAGCGACATGAAGTCGTTGTGCTTGCAACAGAAGGAACAATTAAAAGTGGGGCGTATGAAGAAGCCTTACTATCATTGAATACGTCAACTCATATAATTCCGCTGGCTTGCCCAACATTCGTACCACTTGTAGAAAGTGGCGAATATAAAGGTGGATTTGCAAATAAATTAATAGCGGAAGGCTTAAAACCGTTGAAAAATGAACAATTTGATACGGTCATATTAGGATGTACGCACTATCCAATTTTGCAAAAACAAATTGAAGCTGTTGTAGGAGAAGAAGTTTTTGTGCTTTCTTCTGCAGAGGAAACAGCGAAGGATGTTCAAGAAATGCTTGAATATAATGGCACTTTGGCTGATCCAGACGCTGTGCCTGCCCATAAATTTTATGCAACTGGTTCAGTACCGATTTTCCGTTCAATTGCTGAAAGTTGGCTTGAGCAAGGTACTCTCCATATAAAACGTATGACATTAAAATAAAAGATCAGCTTAGCTAGGTGCTAGGCTGATTTTTGCCGTTTTTAGTATTATACATAAGGGACAGGGCACTTTTTTGAAGGTGAAAATTATGTTAAGATGAGTGCGCGAAAGTTTTTAGGAGGAACGAAAATTATGACAAGATTTGATGGAAGAAATGTAAATGCACTGCGTCCTGTGAAAATAGATAGTGAGTATTTATTGCACCCAGAAGGCTCAGTGTTAATTCAAGTAGGCAATACAAAAGTAATTTGCACAGCAACTATTGAGGATAAAGTTCCTGGATTTTTACGTGGACAAGGCAAAGGGTGGATCACTGCAGAATACTCAATGCTACCTCGTGCAACAGCACAGCGTACAGCACGTGAATCATCTCGCGGCAAAGTAAATGGCCGCACAATGGAAATCCAACGATTAATCGGTCGTGCATTACGTGCTGTCGTTGATTTAGAAGCACTTGGTGAGCGCACTGTGTGGATTGACTGTGACGTGATTCAAGCAGACGGAGGGACACGTACAGCCTCAATAACAGGAGCATTTGTAGCGATGACGCAAGCAATTGCTAAGCTTGCAGAAGAAAAACAATTAGCTAAATTCCCGGTGACAGACTATTTAGCTGCAACAAGTGTTGGTATTGTAGAGGATCACGGAGCAATTTTAGACTTAAACTACGTTGAAGATGTTGCTGCTGCTGTAGATATGAATATCGTCATGACAGGAGCAGGACGATTTGTTGAGCTACAAGGGACTGGTGAAGAAGCAACCTTCTCTCGTGAAGAGTTAAATGAACTACTGGCGTTAGGTGAAGCGGGCATTCAACAATTGATTGCACTTCAAAAAGAGACACTAGGTGAATTGGCTAACAAAGTGGGAGGAAATGAATAACATGAAACAAGTAGTCATTGCAACTAAAAATGAAGGAAAAGCAAAAGATTTCGAAGCGTTATTTGGTCCACTTGGCTATGAAGTAGTAACTATGTTTGATGTAGCCCCAGAGATGGAAATAGAAGAAACAGGCACTACCTTTGAGGAAAATGCAATCTTAAAGGCAGAAGCATTGGCAAAAGAGCTAAACAAAATTGTTATTGCTGATGATAGTGGCTTAGCTGTTGATGCATTAAATGGTGAACCAGGTGTTTATTCCGCACGTTATGCTGGTGATCATGATGATGAAGCAAACATGGTTAAACTATTAGAAAACCTAAAAAATGTCGAAGATGAAAAACGTACAGCACGTTTCTGCTGTTGCATTGCTATTGCAGGGCCTGGTTTTGAAACGACAACAGTTTTTGGTACTTGTGAAGGTGTTATTGCACACGAAAAACGTGGTACAAATGGTTTTGGTTATGATCCAATCTTCTTTGTACCAAGCTTAAACCGTATGATGGCAGAGCTAACAGCCGATGAAAAAGGAGCAATTTCCCACCGCGGGAATGCTATTCGTAAGTTGAAGGAACAATTACCTAATCTTATAAAATAAGAGGTGATATCCATGCAAATACTGGTCATGAGTGATACACATGGCGATAGTAATGTGATTGAAAAAGTTCGTGGCTTTTACCCAAAGGTTGATGCTTTCATTCATTGTGGAGATAGTGAGCTTCCTTTCTCGCATGAAGCATTGGATGGCATGAATAAAGTACGCGGAAATTGTGACATTGATAAAGCCTTCCATGACGAGGTAGTATTCGATTTAGAGGACGTCACAGTCTTTGTAACACATGGCCATTTATTCAATGTTAAAACTTCAATCTTGTCATTATCATATCGTGCCAAAGAGGTAAACGCACAAATTGCGTGCTTTGGTCACTCTCATATTCTTGGGGCGGAAATGATTGATGATGTGTTATTTTTAAATCCGGGGAGCTTATTAAAACCTCGTGGTCGTAAAGAAAAAAGCTTTGCCCTTGTTGAGGCTGAGGACACGTATTTTGAAGTAAAGTTCTTTACGGATGATAATAGCTGTATTTCCAGCCACAAGTTTATGCGAAAAAAATGATGTAACAAAAGCGCTTAAGTTTTAGAAACTATAAGCGTTTTTTGTTTTATCCAGGACCGATTGGTGAAGATTAAATGGTAAAAATGGCTATGAATTGTTTATGATGAAGTAGAAAAAATAAAGATAAACGTAACAAAGGAGATAACATGGAAAATACATTAGGATGGAATTTTGATAATAGCTATGCCCGCCTACCAAGCATTTTTTATTCATTAATTAATTTAAATCCAGTTCGTTCACCAAAGTTAATAATGTTAAATGAATCAGTTGCCAATTCACTTGGATTAGACGTTAAAGCTTTGCAAAGCGAAGAAGCAGTAGCGGTTTTTGCAGGTAACAACAATCCGACAGGTGGCACACCCATTGCACAAGCTTACGCAGGCCATCAATTTGGTCACTTTAATATGCTCGGAGACGGAAGAGCGCTGTTATTAGGTGAACAACTAACACCAGCTCATGAACGCTTTGATATAGCGCTTAAAGGCTCAGGAAGAACACCTTATTCCCGTGGGGGAGATGGCAGAGCAGCACTTGGTCCAATGCTACGTGAATATATTATTAGTGAAGCCATGTATGCACTTGGCATTCCAACTACTCGAAGTTTAGCTATCGTGACGACAGGTGAAATGATCCTTCGTGAAACAGAGCTTCCAGGGGCAGTCTTAACGCGTATTGCAAGTAGTCATTTGCGAGTGGGAACTTTCCAATATGCAGCGAACTTTGGCAATGAGGATGAGCTAAAAGCTTTGGCGGATTACGCTTTGGAACGTCACTTTCCTAATGCTGATGAAGCCCAAAATCGTTATTTAACCCTACTACAGGAAGTTATCAAGAAACAAGCATCTCTCATTGCAAAGTGGCAGTTAGTTGGTTTTATTCATGGAGTCATGAATACAGATAATATGACCATTAGTGGTGAGACGATCGATTATGGTCCTTGCGCTTTCATGGATACGTATGATCCGGCGACAGTATTTAGCTCTATTGATCGTCAAGGCCGTTATGCGTATGGCAACCAACCTAATATCGGAGGATGGAATTTAACACGATTTGCTGAATCATTAATACCGTTAATCCATGAAGATCAGGAAGAAGCTATACACTTAGCTCAAGAGACTCTAAAGCAATATCCTGAGCTGTATTATGCAAACTGGCTAACAGGTATGCGAGCAAAGCTTGGGATATTTAACGAAGAAGATCAGGATGGGTCACTCATTGAAGAGCTTCTAAAGTTAATGCAGCAACATCAAGCAGACTATACGAACACATTTATCGCATTAACCTTTGATAAATTTGATGAATCAATGTTATTTAGTACAAATGAATTTAAAGAATGGCATAAGAATTGGCTTGCAAGACTAGAAAGACAGCAGGAAACAAAAGACATGTCTCAACAATTAATGCGTGATCATAATCCAGCAGTTATTCCGCGAAATCACCGTGTAGAAGAAGCATTAGAGGCTGCTGTTGAACAAGGAGACTATAGCGTAATGGAGCGATTACTGGATGCTCTTGCTCAACCTTTTGCGCATTGTAAGGAGCAGCAGGAGTATACAACATTACCAACACCATCTAATCAACCATATCGAACGTTTTGTGGCACATGAGTTAAAAGTACAATTGTGAAGGAAATCTTTGTGAGTGTTGAAGCACTTTTATCGAAGGTGATTTCCGGGCATGGATAAACAATGCCGCTGAACGGTTTGCTTTCGCACAAAAATGCATCTTACTGAAGCGTCGTTTTATTACGGTAAATTTGAGTACATGCTTAGTGAAGCGGTTGATTGGAGTGAAGACTGGGCGACTCCTTGGGGATCAGCGAATAGAGGAACGAAGGCTAAAACCATCACGACCTGTGATAACGCCTTCGTGACCAACATCGTGTTGACCCGAGACCCTGGAGCGAGCACATAGGGGAACGAAGGCTAAGAGCATCACATCCTGTGATAACGCCTTCGTGACCAACTTCCTGTTGGCCCAAGCGGCTCATCGGACGCCCCCAGGAAGCTTTGCTCTGTGCGAAAGCGAAGCGACAGCAACAAAGCGTCCAGTCGGAACGGAAATCAACCCCTCGTTTGGCAGAAGAGCCATACCTGAATATGACACTTTAATTTCATTAATGTAATAGTTTTCAACAGTACGAAAACGAAGGATAAATTCTTCGTTTTTTTATTTTGAAAAAATGTCACTACATAATTTCCTGAGCATACGCTATGTATGAGTATTAGTGAAGGAGAATGTGTACAGTGCATAAGTATTCAAAAGGTTGGTTTGTGAAGCAACTTCGAGATCATGGTATTTTGGTACATCCACAATATAAAAGTCATTTAGGCAATTATAAAGAATCCGAACTGCGCAATTTATATTATCGATATGTTGAAAATGAAACGTTAGATTCAGAACAAAAATAGACATTTTAGTTTGAATAACTCCTTTGTAGGAAAGAACTTAACTACAGAAAGGAGTTATTTTATGTGGAGTAAATCGTGGATTATGACGCAAATATGGCAAGATGTGTTGTTTCTACATTGGCCAGTATCACCGAAGGATTTAGAGCACTACATTCCGCAAGAGTTGCAACTGGATCTCTATGAAAATAACGCTTGGCTTAGTGCTGTCCTTTTTAAAGTAAAAGGACAACGATTAAGATTTCTACCTCCATTCCCAGGAGTAGGTTCCCATTTGCAGCTTAATATTCGGACATATGTTACATATAACGGCATGAAAGGAGTCTATTTCTTTAATTCAGATGTTACGAATCGTTTTATTGTACAAATAGCTACAATGGGCAGTTTATCATATCGTCATTCAAAAATAGCTTTAAAACAAAAAGAGAACAATTTTTCTTTTACAAGTTTATATCACGGTGCGCAGGATGAAAGGTTGAAAATTTCATATCAACCGACTGATAGTGAAATAACTAGTTCTACCTTTGAAAAATGGTTAGTGGAACGTTATCATTCATGGTCAAAGTGGAAGAGTTCACTATTCCGCATAGATATAGATCATATGCCATGGCAGCTACAACGAGTTCATATTAATATTGAAAGCAATTCATTAGCTCCATTTGTGAAGGAATCTATACAAGGCATTCAACCGATTGCTCATTATTCGAAGAGTAAACAGGCAAGAATTTATTCGCCAAAAGTAGAAACCGGATTCAAAAATACTTAGTGGATCTGGTTTTGCTTTTGTTTGTTGATTGAGTAGTAGTTTGACCTATTCTTCATACATCATTTTTTTAGTCATCCCACCATCAACTGTTAGATTAATGCCTGTGACGAAATTATTTGTTGGGCTAGTTAAATACAAGCAAGCCTGTGCAATGTCTGCGGGAACGCCTACACGCCCCGATAAATGCTGCTCGTGATCATTCTTACTGAGCTGTTCATAATCACCTGTTTCAATCCAACCAGGCGAAATACAATTAACCGTAATATTATCTGGACCTAAGGAACGCGCTAAAGCATGTGTTAATGCGACGATACCGCCTTTTGTTGCTGCATAGGCTTCAGTATGGGGCTCGGACATCTCTGCGCGTGTAGAGGCTATAGAAACGATTGAGCCGCCATTGGTATTTGCTTGCATAACTTTTGCAGCCTCCCTTGAACATAAAAAGACACTCGTTAAATTTGTTTGAAGCATATCATTCCATTCATCCAATGTTACATCATAAAAAGATTTATGTTGAAATTTACCCGCATTATTAATTAAAATATGGATAGTACCAAAATGATCAACTACTTTTTGCATTAAAGAAACGATGTCCTGTTCTTTTGTAACTTCTGTTTGAGCAAAAAGAACAGAATGACCTTGCACAAGTAAATCTTTTTCTAATTGCTGTCCTAATTCTTTATTTACATCGGCAATAACTACATTGGCACCATTTCGTGCATACTCAAGCACAATACCTTTGCCAATCCCTTGCGCACCGCCAGTTACAACGACTACTAAATCTTTAAACATATTGCTTCCTCCAGTTTATTTACTTTTCATTATTTTAGCAAAAGTAGGGTTGTAGAGGGCATAATGAGGTACAGGAAATCATATAATATTAATATTGAGGCAGACCTTGCCTGCATAGTAAAATTAATGTTGACATTATGGTGTAAAGAACATATAATAAATATTGTCCTTGATGTGGACTACATAAAAAATATAACATCATGTCTCAGTAGCTCAGCAGGATAGAGCAACGGCCTTCTAAGCCGTCGGTCGGGGGTTCGAATCCCTCCTGGGACGTCTAAGGGTTCAGATAGAATAAGTTTGAACCAACTGAAAAGCGCTTTAAATCCTTTAATATCAGGGGTTTGAAGCGTTTTTTCTTTTTTTGATAATACGAGAAAAAGATAGGAAATGTAGCGAGAAGACGCTACTTGTCTGTTCTGAATCGAACTCCCCTGTTTTTTTTAGACGTGAAGATGGTAGTACTTTATTTAATATAAATAATTCGGGAAACAGTAATAAATAAAAAAAGGGAAAAGCATACTAATTCCGATTTTATTCCCACTCTTGCATCAAAAGGAAAAGAAGCGAGAATACCTATAGCTGAAAACGTGGTCTGAATCAATATTATTTCAAATAATTTATGAACGTAGGAAACAACAAAAGCGTTTAACATTGGTTGTATCAAAATATTTAATTGTAAGCTAGAAATATAAAAAATAGCGCATCTTATTGATACGCACGACGAATGGCCATCTATCTGGAATTTTTTCGGATAGATGGCCATTTTGCACATGAGGCTTGATATTTCTCGACCAAGACATGTAATCATTTAAAATCTTTGGCTACCTTTGATATGCCAAATCAGTTTACAACAGTAATATTTACACGCCCAAAAGAATGCGCAACATATCCATTACGTGACGATTTACTGTGTCAAAAGGTGTTCAAAATCAAGTGTGAAAAGGATATTCGAAAGATTCAGCATGAGATTGTTCTCATAATTTATGTGCTCTCAATACAAGTGAAACCTACTGTTTCAACATACACATGTCGAATAGCAATATTGTGCTAATATTTCGAAACATCCTCTAGAGTCAAATGTATTAAAAATAGATATAATCGCTGTATCACACTAATCGATTAATAAATTACTAAATTATTAATTGAGTGATTGAAAGCGCTTTAATAGAGGACTAAAGGGAGGTTTTTGAGTCATTTAGTTTTTTTTTTAGATATAAATATCTGAAAAATCAGAAAAAGAGAGGGGAATTCTGATGAATGGACAAACATATAGGATGGATGACGCTCCGCTAAATAAGTTTCATATAAGGATCACAGCACTTACATTTGGTTCTAATTTTTCTGATGGATATGCACTTGGAATCATCGGGATGGCTCTTAGCCTCCTTGGTCCGCAAATGCACTTTGGTTCATTTTGGACTGGATTAATTGGAAGCTCAGCCTTAATCGGATTATTCATTGGTAGCCTTTTTCTTGGGGGACTTTCTGATAAAATTGGCAGGCAGAAAATCTACTTATCTAATTTTGTCATTATCACAGTAGCATCAGCTTTGCAATTTTTTGTAACTGATCCAGTCACACTTTTCATACTGCGGATCTTAATCGGCGTTGCCCTTGGAGGGGATTATGCAGTAGGTTCTACTTTACTCGCAGAATTTTCACCAAGAAAGTACAGAGGAATTTTATTATCATCCTTAAATGCTATATGGACATTAGGCTATGTCTCTGCCAGTGTTGTAGGATATTATCTTGGAAAGATGGGACCGGACTCGTGGCGCTGGATGCTTGTTAGTGCAGTGATCCCTGCTGTAATTGTGTTAGTTATGCGTATTGGAACTCCTGAATCTCCAAGATGGCTTGTGAAAATGGGAAGAAATGAAGAGGCAAAAGAAATTGTTAGAAAATATATTGGCCCTAATGCTGTAATGGATGAAAATATCTCGCAAAATACTGCCGCTAATTATGGTATAAAGGATCTTTTCAACAAACATCTTTGGAAACGAACTGCTTTTGGCGGTCTATTCTATACATGTCAGGTAATTCCTTATTTTGCTATTTTCACTTTCCTGCCGACAATTTTAGAAGCAATGGGCTTTGAAGAGACCTTTACGGTTGATATGCTGTTAAATCTATTCCTTCTTTTGGGGGCAATCGCTGGTGTATGGTGTACCGAAAAGCTCTCACGCAGAGGTTTTACCATTTATTCATTTATTATCCTAACTATCTCCTTATTTATTTTAAGCCTTATGCCAGCAGGTTCAAATGGTTTTGTTATCATGGTGTTTGCCATCTTCACTTTTGTAATGGCAGCAGCTGGCAATCTTACACTCGTTTATCCAGCAGAATTATTCCCAACCGAAGTCCGTGGAACAGGAGTTGGGTTAGTCACAGCGATAAGCCGTATCGGTGCAGCAATTGGAACATTCCTTTTACCGGTTAGTGTAAGCTCTTTTGGAATGACTGCATCTATGATAACCTTGTCAGTTATCTTATTAATCGGAACGGTTGTCTCGATTGCATGGGCACCAGAAACGAAATCACTTGGCTTGAATGAAGCAAGTAATCCGAATCTGGACGTTGCCACTAGCCTAAATAGAGAGGAAAATAGTGTTGAAGTAGGTAGTTAACATTTATTTCTTGGTCATTGGAACTGAAGGGAGTAGAGAAGGGAAATGAATACAACTATATCAAAAATCCACCCAAAAGAAATACAAAAAGTTACACTTGGTGCTGAAGTTATTTCCATAAATGAAATCATAGCTGTTGCTAGATATGATGCCGAGGTTTTATTTTCACAAAATTACCTTGAACGGGTAAATCTTTCACGGTCGGTCATTGAAAAGTTTTTAGATGAAGAACGGGTCATTTACGGGGTCACAACAGGATTTGGCAGTAACGTAACTGAAACTATCTCCACAGAAGATGCCGAGATTCTTCAAAAAAATATTATTCGTTCTCATGCAGTATCAGTCGGTGACCCGTTGGAAAAAGAAGTGATAAGATCCATCCAATTCATGATTCTGGTGAATTTAGGGAATGGTTTCTCTGGTGTAAAGTTAGCGACTTTAGAACTTTTAAGGTCGCTACTAAATCATCAAATTATTCCTTTTGCCCCTGGAGAAGGCTCGGTGGGGTATTTAGCTATTGAAGCCCATATGGCCTTAGTGTTAATGGGGGAAGGAAAAGCATGGTACAATGGTGAACTTATTCCAGGGAATGAAGCTTTAGAAAAAGCTGGTTTACAGCCTGTTTCATTGGGCTGCAAGGAAGGATTATCCTTAACAAGTGGATCGACTTCGGTCACAGCTTTGGCTTCATTAGCTCTTTATAATAGTATTCAGGCAGTAAAAACAGCGGATATTGCAGGTGCCATGTCACTAGAAGCATTAAAGGGAACCATTAAAGCCTTTGATCCAAGAATCCATTCAGTTAAAAGGCATGAAGAGCAAGCTATCACAGCACGAAATATAGTAAAAATACTGGAACACAGTGAGATTGCTGAAAAATATCAGGATTACAGAGTACAGGATGCCCATAGCATGAGATGTATTCCTCAAGCTCATGGAGCTGTAAAAAAGGTTTTAAAAGATGCAGAATTAACCATCAGCAATGAAATGAACTCAACAAGTGACAATCCAATCATTATCACCGAGGATCAGGGGGATGCCCTAATGGTTGGAAATTTTGATGGATCATTCGTTGGTATCTATGCGGATACGATGGCCATAGCGATGGCTAATCTTGCGAAGGTTTCAGAGAGAAGGCTAGACCGACTCGTCAACTATCATGTAAGTGAGCTTCCGAGCTTTCTCGTAGCAAAGCCAGGCTTAAATAACGGTTACATGATTCCACAGTATACAGCGGCTGGGCTGCTTAATGAAATAAGGGTTCTTGTTCATCCCGCAACTGTTGATAATACACCAACCAGTGCAAATCAAGAGGATGTGGTCAGTTTTGCTTATTTTGCGGCAAAAAAGGCCTATCAAATTTCTAAAAAGCTGGAGTATATTTTAGCACTTGAATTGATGGCGGCTGTTCAAGCATTGGATTTTCATCAACCTTTACAACCTTCACCTGTCAGCCAAAAGGTTTATGACCTCATCAGAAGTGCAGTTCCAACTGTAGAAGAAGATCGATATTTTTATCCGGATATTCAATTTATTACCAATATTATTCATGAAGGTGAAATCCTAAAAACTGTCGAATTGATAATTGGAAAACTAGATTGGTAGGAACATCAAGAATAATGGAAGCTTTTTTACTCATCTTCATTCGAGTAGAAAAGTTTCCTTTCTATTTGGGGGCTTAGAATATGATCGAAGAACTGACACAAATATCTTTTTCACAACTATTGCTTTCAGGAACCTTTGTACACGTGGCACCTTTTGAAGTTTTACAGGAAATGTACGGCGTGAATATTCAGCCTAATGTAGTTGTTTTAGTTTCGATGGATCGCTATCCAGATTTAGCTGAGGAAAAACCGCTTGAATGGAAAATGAAGATTGGACGAAAGCTTGTAGAAGAATTAGACACCATCTTACCTATTCCATTTTTAAGAATATGGATCGAAGAGGGCGTTCTTGCCCTTTTACTGGATTTTCATGAGGTAAATCCACAAGATAGAAAGAGGTATGTTCTTTTACTGGCCGAAATGATTCAAAAAACCTCAGATCAAAATGGCATACATGTTTCGATTGGTATTGGTAATTTTTACGATGATCCTATATCCCTCATTTGTTCTTTTGAAGAGGCGAAAAAATCAATGTCCGGAAGGTTTTTTCAAGGGAATAAATTAATTTTTCATACCGGTATGAGAAAAAATATGGTTGAATCATTAATGATTCCTTTAACGAAAGAGAAGTCGGAACTATTTTCGATCGTTAGAATCGGGCACACAGAAGGAGTCGTGACCCAAATGAAAGGAATCATGAATAGAGTTGCAGAGATTTATAACTATAATGAAGATATATTTAAATCAAAGGTTATTGATCTTCTTATGATGATGTCTAGAATTGTGTTAGAAGTCGGAGTAAGTCCTGTCTCGATTTTGACCAATACGGCAAATGTGATTCAAGATCTCTATCATATGATCCGATATGACAAGTTTGCTATGAAAGTTTGTCATTATGCAGAATGGTTAACCGAACAGGTAGAAAAAATATATATTGGTGATGTTTCACCCACTATTAAACATGCGATACGTTATATGAAAGAGAATCATCAAAAAGAAGTTTCTTTAGACGATATCGCTCATTATTGTCATTTAAGCAGATATCATTTTAGCCATCTTTTTAAAAAAGAAGTTGGAATCAGTGTTATTGATTTTTTTAATAAACTTAGAATTGATAAATCCTTATATTATTTAGAAAAAACTGAATTTCCCGTACATGAAATTGCTAATCAAGTGGGTATCCATGATTCCAATTATTTTAGCAGATTGTTTAAAAAATATATGAAATCCAGCCCCACGGAATATCGGCATCTAATGAGGAAAATTTAAAAATTTATTAGGCGTCCTGCTGTATGCCTTTATATAACAGCAATAGTCAAAAAAGAGTTTCTTATTTAATCAAGAATTGGGTACAATTATTGAATAACACTTAGATAAACTACTTTATTGTTATTTTATTAAGTAAAGTGAAGTATCTTACAGAAAAAAAATAAACAACTATTTAAAACCCCGTACTAATTTTAGAACGGGGTTATGCTTGTTACCGCTTTTTTTATGAAATACAGTATATTAAAATACTGGATTTTATGAAGAAAGAAAAACGCTTAAAAGCTTGATATACAAGGTTTTTAAGCGTTTTTTTGTTTTGTGGTTTTCGATTAGATTCGATTGAACATTTTAGGTGAATACACGAATTCAGAGTAAGACTTACAGCAATCACGATTATTGCCATGAACGTAGCTGTACAACATTTAGGTGATTTGAGTGTGGGAACTTCTCAAATGCAGTGGGCATAAGCTGATAATATATGCCGAATTGAAAGGGTGTCTAGTTCATGTTTCCTTATCCTCAATTTCCCTATCGCGATTATAGATCTATGTCCAACAGTTATTATTACGCCCCTTATTGGTCGCCCTGGAGCAATGGTGCCCCTGAATTAGATGAAAGACACCGTTTGCCCTCACAGCAACGGCTTACTTTCGTGCTTGTGCATGGTTCTTGGGCTGATGCTCACTTCTGGGATGGAGTAGCCGCAGAGTTACGCAGTCGAGGGCATGACGTTTATACACCTGAATACGCAGGTCACGGAGAAGATCCGAATAAAAATGTCACGCATGCGATGATTACGAAGTCTGTCGTTGATTTTATAACAAAGTGGAATCTACGTAACTTTGTTCTTGTCGGGCATAGTTTTGGAGGATCAGTCATCCAAAAGGTTGCAGAACAGGTTCCGGATCGCATTAAGCGACTGGTCTTCTGGGACGCGTTCGTACTGAAAGACGGAGAATCAGTTGCTGACGAATTCTCGCCCCAAATGATACAAGGTTTTGAGCAGCTCAGAGCCAGCTCGAAGGACGATACGATTTTTATGCCGTTTTCCCTGTTTAGGGATTCGTTCGTCAATACGGCCTCTTTGGAGGAAGCTAAACGGATGTATGAAAGCGTAACTCCGGAACCGGCTAAGCCGCTTTTCGAGAAACTGGATCTTAAAACGTTCTACTCGCTACCTACGCCCAAAAGCTATGTCTATTTCTACCAAGACAACGCATTGCCACGAGGAGAGAATTACGGCTGGCATCCGAATATGTCTAGTCGGCTCGGGCAGTTTCGCCTAATTGTAGGTGATGGTGACCACTTTACGGACACGCGTACAAGGCCGGCTATGGTGGCACAGAAGTTTTACGAGGCAGGTCGTGACTGAGCAGGATTAATGTAATGATTAGCTTTAATAATCCATAAAAATTTTGAGATTTATACCGCTGTAAAGTTATGTACTTCTGAAGACAAATCGGGGTTCAGAAAGAACAAGTTTAAACAAACTGAAAAGAGCTTCAAAACCTTTATTATCAAGGTTTGAGGCGCTTTTCTTTTTTGAGAAAATGTAATTTATTGCACTTAACCTCTATTGGATTTAGTGGACTTTCTCACTTAACCATTTTTAATGCCATTCTCCTTCCGTAAAGATTCTTTTGTAAATTAGAATAATTTATATAAAAAACGGAAAGAAATATGTGTAAAAATGATGGAGTTGATAGTTATGGAATTTGATAAAGAGAGAGAAGTTTTCTGCTACAGCTGTCGTAAAAAAACTATATTTACACGTAAAGATATGCATAGTAAAAGTGGGGTAGATAGTCACTGTAGTGAATGTTCAGGTATTTGGTTTGAATGGCAAAATCGAGCTGTAGAGAGAGAAATGGAAAAGTGGATTGAATATAATAAAGGCTCGTAAATTAGCAGAGTCAATGATACCAGTTGAATTTAAAATCTAAATACGTACCCATCCAAATGTCTCAGAAACGAGAGAAGCGAAAACCTATAAAAAGAGTTATAATATAATAGGAAGAAACTCAATATAGAGAGATGGATTTTAATATGAACGAACAATTAGTAGATTGGATTACACGTTTTCAAAAGGAGAAAGATATAGAAGCACTCGCAAACTTAAAAGACTATTGCTACTATATGATTGAACCTTTAATTGAGGAATTTACGGAGAAATACGGTGAAGATGCTGGGGAATTATTACGGTTAAAATGGGATAAGCGTTTTTATTTTATTTTTACAAAGTATCAATTGAATGTTGGACTGCCTTTAGATTCTTTTGTTAAAAATACATACCGTTTTTATTTTATGCAGGTTTTGAAAAAGGCTGGCTATTGAATAAATATATCATTAAAAAATCCTTGTCTCGTGTAAAAACGAGACAAGGATTTTTGTGCTCTTTGAGAGATTAACTGCCCGTAAAAGCCTCTAATCATCAGTAGGGGATGAAGAAAACCGCCTACTGATGAAAGGTACATTTTATTGATATATCATATCTTCTGCAAGGTGGGTAAATACCTCACCGATAATGGAGTCTTCGTCATAAACGGAAGAACCTGTATTTTCCTCAGGTTGGGCAAATGGAATTTGAGCGATGATACTTGACTGAAGCTCATCTGCTAATTTTTCTGCGCCACCTTGACCGAATAAATAGTTCTTTTCGCCATTTGAATTTTCAAAGTAAGCCATGTTTTCAACAACACCAAGAATCGTGTGGTTCGTATGTTGAGCCATCAAACCTGCACGTGAAGCAACATGAGAAGCTGCAAGGTGTGGTGTTGTTACAATAATTTCCTGCGCTTGTGGGATCATTGCTGCCATATCAATGGCTACATCTCCTGTACCAGGTGGTAAGTCAATAAGGAGATAATCTAATTCACCCCAATGTGTATTAACAAGGAAATTACGAATCCATTTGTTGAGCATTGGGCCACGCCACATGACAGGTTGGTTTTCGTTTGTGAAAAAACCCATCGACATGATTTTTACACCATGACTTATTACCGGAATAGCAGTTTGGTCAATCATTGTTGGCTTTTGTTGAACCTTCATCATGGCAGGAATACTGAATCCGTATATGTCGGCGTCTAAAATACCTACACGTTTACCAAGACGGGCAAGAGCTACTGCTAAGTTAATCGTCACGGTAGATTTACCCACGCCACCTTTACCACTGGTAACTGCTATAAATTTGACACCAGAATCGGGTAGAAGCATTTTAGGCATTCCTTTATCCGTAACTTTTTCTGATTTTAAAGAGGCTGTTAAACTACGGCGTTCTTCGTCCGTCATAGAACCAAATTTAATGAAGACTTTTGATGCACCGATCGCTTTCAACGCTTCTTCAATATCTTGTTGGATTTTGGCTTTCAAAGGACATCCTTGAATAGTCAAGATAATATCAAGTGAGATATCCGTACCGTTGACTTGAATATTTCGTACCATATTCAAGTCAACGATGCTTTTATGAAGTTCTGGGTCATCGATTTTCTGTAAAGTTTTTAAAATGTGTTCGTTCGTTAGCATATCAGAATCCACCTTCCTATTTTAGGCCTTTGCCAAGCCCTTTTAAGAAGTGAGCGCCAAAATTTACAGCACGATTAACATCGGGATCGTTTAGCATTTTGAACAGCTTAAAAGCACTAACTTTTTCATCAGATTCAACAGCTTTGTTCGCTTCATCTAAGCCTGAATTTAAGCCTTCAATCAGCTTTGTTGTTGTTTCTGGGTTCAGTTCGGTTAATGCTCCCGCAACACCCATTAAGTTGTTGATGATATTCGTAACAGGCTTACGAGTTAATTGACCAAGAGCAATATGTGCAACATCCTCTTTTGCTTCAAGTAGTTTCGTAGCTGCTTCTAGCGCTCCAATATCATTTAATTCTGCCATGATCGTAAAGACCTGGTTAACCATTTCTTCATTCTCAGAAAGAAGCTGCTTTAAATTCTCTAGCTTTTCTTCTTTTAGTTGTTCTTCTGTTACTTGCGCTTTATGAATTGTCGTAATTGGTGCAGCCATGAACTCACTCCCTTTCGTTAGTTGTTAAGTGAACGTAGCCAGGACGATTCCATTTACGTTGTACCTCAACACCATTTTGTGGATGACGTTTTTTATAACGCGGGTTTGTTCTAGGAAGTGGTGATTTTCCTTTTTGTTTCAATACTTCTACGCGTACTTTTGTTTGTTTGTACGCCGGTGTCGATGTATTGATATCTCCAGCAGGGCCCGTTAAGAAATTAATCGCTGAATCTTTGCTAACAGAGTTCATAGGTAAGAAAAGTTCATTTCCTTGTACGCGATCTGTTACTAAGGCGTTTAATTTTAATGCTCCTTGAGGAGACACTAAACGAAGAAGAGCTCCATCTTCAATGCCGCGTTCTTTTGCTAGTTCTGGTGATACTTCAACAAAAATTTCAGGTACTTTCGATTGAATACCTTTTGATTTGTTTGTCATATTACCTTCATGGAAGTGTTCAAGCATACGACCGTTGTTAATATGGCAATCATATTGCGCTTCGTATTCAACCGGTCTGATCCAATCATTTAAAGCAAAACGAGCTTTTTTGTCAGGGAAGTTAAAGCCATCCTCATATAGTAAAGGTGTGTCTTTACCATCATGGCTACCCCAACAGAAGCTACCCCAATTTTCTAATACATCATAGTTCGCTTGCGAGAAGAATGGAGCAAGACTAGCCATTTCAGCAAAGATTTCACTTGGGTGACTGTAATTCCAGTCAGCACCTAGGCGACGTGCTACTAATTGAAGGATTTCCCAATCGGCTTTTGATTCACCAAGTGTTGGTAATACTTGATATAGTCGTTGCACACGACGCTCTGTATTCGTGAAAGTACCTTCTTTTTCAAGAGAAGGTGCTGCTGGTAAAATAACATCCGCATATTGTGCTGTACGTGAAAGGAAGCAATCTTGTACAACAAAGAAGTCTAATTGTGAAAGTACTTTATCTACATGGTTAGCATCGCAATCTACAAGTGCCATATCTTCCCCAACTAAATACATTGCTTTCATTTTACCTTCCATGATAGCATCTAACATTGCCATATTCGTACGACCTGGTTCAGGTTTGATTTTCACACCATATGCTTCTTCAAATTTCTTACGTGCCTCGTCGTCTACTACTTTTTGATTACCTGGTAATAGATTTGGTAGTGTCCCCATATCACAAGCACCTTGAACATTGTTGTGACCACGAAGAGGGTAGGCACCTGCACCTGGACGACGATAGTTACCAGTAGCTAGAAGTAGGTTAGAAATTGCAGCTGATGTATATGAGCCACCTGTATTTTGTGTAACACCCATACCCCAAAGTACACATGTACCGTCAGCATCACGAATCATTTCAGCAACATTTATCAACGTTTCTTTTGAAATGCCCGTTTCTTTTTCTGCATATTCTAGTGTGTATGTTTCAAGTACATCTTTAAAATCATCAAAGAAGTGCACGTTCTCTTTAATGAAGGCTTCATCATGCCAACCTTGATCGATCATGTATTTTGTAACAGCCATTAACCATACTTGGTCTGTACCTTGCTTTGGACGCATGAAGATATCAGAACGCTCAGCCATTTCATGTTTACGAACGTCGGCAACAATTAATTTTTGACCGTGTAATTTATGGGCACGTTTTACGCGAGTTGCTAAAACCGGATGACCTTCTGCAGGGTTTGCCCCAACAATAATGACAAGGCCAGCTTTTGCGATATCTTTGATCGTTCCAGCGTCGCCACCTATACCAACTGTGCGTAGTAGGCCATCTGTAGCTGGAGATTGACAATAGCGTGAACAGTTATCGACATCGTTTGTTTCGAATAATTGACGCGCCATTTTTTGAATTAAGTAGTTTTCTTCGTTAGTAATTTTTGAAGAAGAAATAAAGCCGACAGAACCAGAGCCATATTCTTTTTGAATACCACCTAGTTTAGTAGCAATTAAGTCAAGAGCTTCATCCCATGAAGATTCAACAAATGCATCATTTTTACGAATTAATGGTTTTGTAATTCGTTCTTCAGAGTTGATGAAGTCCCAGCCGAATTTTCCTTTTACACAAGTAGAAATAGCATTTACAGGACCGTCAGAAGGTTGCACTTTTAAAATTTTGCGACCTTTTGTCCAAACTTCAAACGAACAACCTACACCACAGAAAGTACAAACTGTTTTTGTTTTTTTAGTACGTTTACTACGCATAGCAGCTTCGACTTCGGAAACAGCAAAGATACCGCTATACCCAGGTTCGACTTCCTTAATTAAGTTAATCATCGGATCTAATGTTTCTTGTTTAAGCCCAGTCATAAAACCAGCTTCACCAAGCATTGATTTTTCCATTAAGGCATTACATGGACAAACAGTTACACATTGTCCACAGCCTACACATGAAGAATCGTTAATGGCAACGCCTTCATCCCAAATTACTTTTGGTCTTTCAGCTTCCCAGTCAAGAGATAATGTTTCATTAACTTGAAGGTTTTGACAAACCTCTACACATTGTCCACATGCGATACATTGGTTTGGATCATATCGATAAAACGGGTGAGACATGTCTACTTCGTGTGGTTCAACTTTTGGTTGATAAGGATATTTTTGATGTTCAATTTCCATTAATTCTGCTGTGTTGTGTAATGTACAATTTCCGTTGTTATTATCACAAACTGTACAGTACAGCAAATGATTTTCTAGTAAACGATCCATCGCTTCTGTTTGTGCAGCTTTCGCTTTATCAGAAGTAAGTTGGATATCCATGCCGTTTACTGCTTTTGTTGAACAAGAGCGAACTAATTGTCCATTCACTTCGACGATACATGTATCACAAGTTTCGATAGGATCAACAGATGGTACATGACAAATTTGTGGATGGGCGATGCCATTTTGATTAATGGTATCAAGTATTGTAGCTCCCTCTGCTACATCATACGGTTGGCCATTAATTTTAATTGTAGTCAAGGTATTTTCCTCCTTTTGCTCTTTGAGACTTATATGACAACAAGTTAATACTTAGGATAAATCGGGAATAGAATTACGAGTTTTTTTATTTTAATTGTCTTGTTATTATAAAAAAATTGTCTTGTTATAATGTCATTTCCCAATTTGTCCAACTTCTACACCAACTTAGATGAAGAAAAATTTATTACGAGTTGTCGATGTTGATATTGCTCAAAAATAAAAAAATCCACCATGAAAAGGCACGTTAAAACATGCTATTTATTCATGGTGGATAAAATTCTTAACAGGACTTGCTAAAAATTCAATCAACTTTTATTTTTTATTCAATATAACTATAGAATTTAAATATTAAAACCACCATGCCTATAGTTCAAACTTATTTGTATGAAACCATGACATAGGAATCAAAATACTTTTATTCCATATGTAATACCAATTATTATAGCCTTTTCAGCTAAAATGGACAATAATAATAATAAAAATTATTGATTGAGAATAATTATCATCGGATATTTTCTCTTTAATTTTTATTTAAGTTGCTATATTATTAACAAACTGTAAGGGTGACCCCCATGAACATAGGATAAAAAGATTAATTACGTTGGGAGAATCGTTAAAATGTCAAAAAAAGTGCATGAGTTCAACGACATTATTCGAAAACTACGCAAAGATATATTTGGAAAAGGACCAGAGCGTATTCATACTGTTTTCGTAGAGAACATGGCTGTCTCAACTTTATATGGTAATATCACACCGACAGAAAAATTTATTGCGAGTACGCCTGAAGGGTTAAAAATGGTTCATGCTGCACGTACAAGAATGATTCAAGATTTGTATACTAAATCACCACCGGAAGGCATGGAAGAACTGATGGGCACTAAGTTACTCCATTTATTTTCAGATATCAAAATTGAAGAAGATTTTGCTATTTCTGTCTTTGTTTTTGAAGATAATATTAGTGAATAAAGGGGATGCCATATGGAACGCGCAGTAGTAAGAGAGATAATACGTGTTGAAGGTAATCAAATCAAGGAAATAGAAGATACTGTTGTCACAGAATACGCTGTCACAGTGAAGATTAATGAGGAAGAATTTGTGACAATGGTTTGCACACCAGAGTATGTAGAAGATATGGTTATTGGATATTTGGCTTCTGAACGAATTATACGCAATTACGAAGATATTGAAAAAATTTGGCACCAAGAAAAAGAAGGTTTTGTGCATGTTAAAACAAAGCGTGTGAATCCTTACTTTCAACAGATTCAAAATAAACGTTACATTACTTCTTGTTGTGGCATGAGCCGCCAAGGTTTTGTTTTTGCTAATGATGCACTAGTAGCTAAAAAAATGGAAGGCATTCATGTGCGTATTACAACAGATGATTGTTTTCGTTTAATGCGCGATATGCAAGATTTGGCTGAAACATTCAAACAGACCGGTGGTGTTCATAACGCAGCGCTATGTGATGCGAATGGTGTTTTATTAAGTAGAATGGATATTGGGCGCCATAATGCGTTAGATAAAATTTATGGCTATTGCCTAAAAAACAAAATTAGCATTCAGGACAAAATTATCGTATTTAGCGGAAGGATTTCATCTGAAATTTTACTTAAAGTATCGAAAATTGGCTGTGAAATTGTTCTGTCTAAATCAGCGCCAACAGAATTAGCATTGCAATTGGCAGAGCAACTCGGTATTACGACGGTAGGTTTTATTCGCCAAAATACACTTAATATTTATACACACAAAGAACGTATTCACTTGCCTACCAATAAAATGAAAGGAAGAGATTAAAATTACTAATCTACAAGACCAACTACACAGACCATTAAGAGATTTAAGGATATCAGTAACAGACCGTTGTAATTTTCGTTGTCAATATTGCATGCCTGCAGAAGTATTTGGTCCAGATTATGCTTTTTTACCGTCCGATAAAATATTGAGCTTTGAAGAAATCGAACGATTAGTAAAGATTTTCGTTTCATTAGGGGTGAAAAAAGTACGCATTACTGGTGGTGAGCCTTTATTACGTCGTGATCTACCGACATTAATTGAACGTATACATCGCATAGATGGGGTAGAAGATATTGCTTTAACGACTAATGGCACTTTGTTGAAAAAATATGCCAATGAATTGGCGAGAGCAGGTTTATCACGAGTAGCTGTTAGTCTAGATTCTCTAAATGAGGAACGATTTTTCGAGATGAATGGCCATCGAGGAAAAGTGAAAACGGTATTAGAAGGTATAGAAAAAGCGGCAGAAGCGGGTTTACAAGTGAAAATCAATATGGTCGTCCAAAAAGGGAAAAATGAGCAAGATATCGTTTCGATGGCAGAATATTTTAAAGAGAAACAGCATATTCTTCGCTTTATTGAATATATGGATGTCGGTAATTCGAATGGTTGGCAGCTGGATGAAGTTGTGCCGAAGAAAGAAATTATTGACCAGGTCCACCAATTTTCCCCTTTGCATCCTGTTGATCCTAATTATAAAGGGGAAGTGGCTACACGTTATCAATATGAGGATGCTCGAGGCGAAATTGGCGTGATATCATCTGTAACAGATTCTTTCTGCTCCACTTGTTCGCGTGCCCGTATTTCGGCAGAAGGAACATTATATACGTGTTTATTTGCAACAGAGGGAACGAATCTACGAGATTTGTTAAGGTCTGGGGAAGATGATGAAACTATCACCCAACACATTTCGAATGTTTGGGAAAATAGAACAGATCGCTATTCCGATGAACGAAATGAACAAACGATGGAAAAAAGGAAAAACTCAAAAATCGAAATGTCACATATCGGTGGGTAGACGAAATTAGAGTGTATCAGTTGGTGCTTGCTTGTTAGTATTAGTGACTATGTTAGGAACAGAAAAAAAACGGCAAAATAATGCCGTTTTTATCTTCATTCAGCAGAAAGCTACTGCCCTAGAAGGTGGTGATATGGGTGATATGGATGCGTATGAGATTTCTTTTTCAGTGGGTGTCTAAGTACCTGTACCTGTCGCTACGCTTTCGGTACAAAAGACACCTGCTGAATGAAGATAAAGCCTCTGGCGGATGTCACGGATTTTGAATTGTGCTAGCACAATTCAAAATCCGGACGAAATTACGCCACGGCGAAATTGATTTGATGTTTATTTATGCACAAAGTCGCCACTTTTTCCGCCCGTTTTTTGAACGAGGTATGTTTCTTTAATCACCATAGATTTGTCGACGGCTTTACACATATCATAAAAAGTTAGTGCGGCAATGGATACAGCAGTTAGTGCTTCCATTTCGACACCTGTTTTGCCACTACATTTTACTGTAGCTTGAATGTGTAGTTCGTAACCAACTTCTGCCTTTGTATATTCAAACTGAAGATCTGTTCCTTGTAACATAATAGGATGGCACATTGGGATAATATCAGCAGTTTTTTTAGCACCTATAATCCCAGCAATTTGTGCCACTTGCGTAGGATCGCCTTTTTTAATGCCTCCCTGTTGGATAGCTTGATAGACTTCATCGGATAACGTGATTGTACTACGAGCAATCGCTGTACGGTTTGTGATTGTTTTATCTGAAATGTCGACCATTTTGGGACGACCTTCTTCATTCCAGTGTGTAAAATTACTCATTATTAGACTTCCTTTCAGATGTTTGTAGCCAATCTTGTTGGGAATTGATATTGATAAATGTGGAGCTGTCTTCTTCAAATGGTACATAACATACTTGAAGTTGCTCTAACAAGACTTTCATACTTCGCTTGTTTTGTTGGACTAATTGCTGTGCTTTAGGTAAAGCGCTGCGTCGATATAAAGCAGCAAGCGGTTGTAATCTTGAAACTTGTTTAGGAACAATCGCATCATAACGATCATCGATAAATGTTAGCATAGTTTGGACAAATTCTGCATTAATAAAAGGCATGTCACTTGCTATTACGAAAAACCACTCTACTTCCGGGAAATTTGTCATTATGTTATGCAAGGCAAACAGAGGTCCTTGATGAGGCTGTTTTTCAATGATCCATTGGACATTTTCTTCTACAAACTTTGATTGCAAGCTAGCATTTGTAGCAATAATTAAAGGCTGTAGTTGATTTTTTTGTAAGGCTAGGAGACTGTGCTTATATAAAGGTAGACCAGCAAATAATTCAAACATTTTCGGTTGACCATACCTAGAAGATTGACCGCCAGCTAAGACAACACCAGCCATTTTCATATGCGATTCAACTCACCGACAAAATGTTGCACAGTAGGAAGAATCAGTTTTGTCATGGCGAGTGTCACGGCATTAGTGGAACCTGGTAGCACATAGATAGCCGTTTTATTGCGACTACCCGCTGTTGCACGACTAAACATGGCTCTTGGGCCGATTTCTTCATAGCTTAATGTTCGAAATAATTCACCAAAGCCCATCATTTCTTTTTCGAAAAGAGGGAGAATCGTGTCGTAAGTTTGATCTCTCGGTGTAAATCCTGTTCCTCCTGTTACGATAATGGTATTAATAGCAGGATCATCGCACCATTTTTGTACGTGGTTAGAGATTTCAAGCGGTTCATCTTTTGACATTTGATAGTCTGCTAATTCAAATGACGCTTCTTGAAGTAATGATTGAATACGCTGACCACCACGATCATCCACCTTCGTGCGTGTATCGCTCACAGTTAAAATGGCAGCTCGTATAGGAAGTTGACTATGTGTAGGATGCAAGGTAAAAGACCTCCTTTTATAGAGTTGATTTTTGTTTTTGCTGAAAAACATTGCTTTTATTATAAAGCTATAAATTAAAAGGTCAAACTAAAATTCATAGAAAGAAAGGCAAAAGCGTTTATGCATAATAGATATTCTAGACAACAATTATTCAGCCCAATCGGAGAAAACGGGCAGCTACTACTAAAACAAAAGCATGTCCTGATGATAGGAGTTGGTGCTTTAGGCAGTGCTAGTGCAGAGGCTCTTGTAAGGGCAGGCGTCGGTAAATTGACGATTATTGATCGTGATTATGTAGAGTGGAGTAATTTACAAAGACAACAACTATATACCGAACAAGATGCGCAAGAAAAAGTCCCTAAAGTAATCGCTGCAAAAAAACGACTACAAAGCATTAACTCAGAGGTAGAAATTAACGAATATATTCTTGATGCGTGTTCAGAGCAAATAATCCCACTGCTTGCAGATGTAGATATTATGGTGGATGCAACGGATAACTTTGATATTCGCTTTATGATGAACGATCTTGCACAAAAATATCAAATTCCTTGGGTTTATGGTTCTTGTGTTGGCAGTTATGGCGCTACTTATACGATTGTGCCAGGTAAAACACCTTGTTTACATTGTTTGCTAGCAGCGATGCCTAATACAGGGATGACATGCGATACAGTAGGAATTATAAGTCCGACTGTTCAAATCGTAGCAGCTTATCAAGTAGCTGAGGTATTAAAGTTTTTAGTAGGCGATGAAAAAGCATTAAGAAAAAGTTATCTAACTTTTGATGTTTGGCAAAATCAACACTATGAAATAAACGTAGAAAAAATTCGCAATGATAATTGCCCATCATGTGGCAAAAATCCTACCTATCCGTATTTATCATATGAAAATCAAACAAAGTTAAATGTATTATGTGGTCGAGATGCTATTCAAATACGTCCAGCAAAACCGATTTACTATAATTTTGATCAACTCGCTGCTCAACTTAGCCCCTATGGTGATATTCAACAAAATCCTTATTTACTATCTTGCCAAGCAGAAGATTATCGACTAGTGATTTTCCAAGATGGACGAGTTGTAATTCACGGTGTACAAGATATACAAAAAGCTAAAACCATTTATTATCGTTTATTCGGATAAAGGAGTGTTCTAAAATGTTAGAAAAAAGAAAACCAATTGCTGTTGGGGAAGCTGTTCAACGTGTAATGGAGTTTGCATTCCAAGAAAAAAAAGAGGTCGTTTCACTACAGCAAGCACATGGACGTTTTTTAGCAGAAGATGTTGCTGCAGACCAAGATGTACCGGCTTTTGATCGTTCACCTTATGATGGTTATGCTATTCGCTCGGTCGATAGTCAAGAGGCGTGTTCAGAAAATCCAGTAACCTTTAAAGTAGTGGGGGAAATTGGCGCGGGCTATGTATTTGAGGGAGAAATCGGTGATCGAGAAGCGGTGCGCATTATGACAGGAGCTCCTATCCCAAACGGATGTGATGCTGTCGTTATGCTAGAATTAACGCATACATTTGAAGAAGACAATCAACGGTATATGTCGATGAAACGTTCTTTTGAAGCAGGAACAAATATTTCCTATAAGGGAGAGGACGTTCAAAAAGGCGCAATTCTTATTGAAAAAGGACAATACATCAATCCAGGTGTTGTTGCATTACTTGCTACTTTTGGTTATGATCAAGTACCTGTTTTTCGTAAACCAATCGTTGGCGTTATAGCAACAGGAAGTGAATTACTAGAACCGAGTGATTCTTTACAACCAGGA
Source organism: Lysinibacillus xylanilyticus (assembly GCF_001183605.1). Taxonomy (GTDB): domain Bacteria; phylum Bacillota; class Bacilli; order Bacillales_A; family Planococcaceae; genus Lysinibacillus; species Lysinibacillus xylanilyticus. The sequence continues at coordinate 259,658 of NZ_LFXJ01000008.1, forward strand.
AAAATTCGTAATAGCAATGCATATATGATAATGGCTCAAATTGAACGTGCTGGGGCAACCGTCAAATATTTTGGTAAATTTAGCGATGATCTAAATTTATGTATTCAAGCTGTTGAAAAAGCACTTCAGGAAGTAGACATCTTGATTACAACAGGAGGAGTATCAGTAGGTGATTACGATTACTTACCTGCCATTTATGAAGCCATTGACGCACAAGTACTATTTAATAAAGTAGCAATGCGACCGGGTAGTGTAACAACTGTTGCGGCTCGAAATGGTCAATTATTATTTGGACTTTCAGGTAATCCATCAGCTTGCTATGTTGGTTTTGAATTATTTACACGACCTATTATTCGAACGGCATTTGGTAATAAGCAACCACATCTACGTAGAGAGCAGGCTGTTTTAAATGCGGACTTTAAAAAACCGAATCCGTTTACCCGTTTTGTGCGTGCGAATGCTTCTTACGAAAACGGTCAATTAGTTGCAGTTCCTTCTGGGTTCGATAAATCAAGTGCCGTTTCTTCCTTAGCAGAAGCCAATTCTTTTATTGTATTACCAGGTGGATCACGTGGATACGAAAAAGGAATGCAAGTAGTTGTCCTATTGTTAGAAGATTTGCAAGGAAGTGAGTGGCCATGGGGCATCATCGAAAAATCTTACAAATCGTAGGCTATCAAAATAGTGGAAAGACAACGTTAATGGAACAACTTATTACACAAGCCACTACAGAAGGTTTTCGTGTAGGATCAATCAAGCATCATGGACATGGTGGTATCCCTATGATTGAAAGTTCAAAAGATAGTGTTCGTCATGAGAAAGCTGGCGCAAGTGTGACAGCAGTTGAGGGAGAAGGTACTTTGCGCATGAGCATTCACCAAAGTAACTGGCAGCTTGTTGATATACTGGCTATTTATGAAACATTTAATATGGATATCATTTTCATTGAAGGTTATAAAAATGAAGACTATCCAAAGGTTGTTCTTTTGCGACGGGCGGAAGATCAATCTTTGCTACAAAAAGTAACCAATATCGTCTGTGTTCTTTATTGGCCAACATATCCACTAAATAAACCGTTAGATTATCCCGCTTTTTCAATTCAAGAAAAAGCACAATATATAGAATTTCTAATGCAGGAAATGAGGAATAAATCATGACTACATCGTTGTTTGAAATCATTGATAAACCAATTGATGTTGAAGAGGTTAGACAAAAAGTAACAGATCGAAATGCTGGCGCAATCACTGTTTTCATCGGAACAGTACGTGAAATGACGAAAGGCAAGAAAACACTACATTTGGAATATCAAGCTTATCCATCTATGGCCATTAAAATGTTTGAACAAATATCTAAAGAAATACAAGAGCGATGGCCAGAAGCGAAAGTAGCCATTTCACATCGTGTTGGTCATTTAGAAATTTCGGATATTGCCGTAGTAATTGCGGTTTCATCACCGCATCGTAAAATAGCCTATGAAGCCAATGAATTTGCTATTGATCGTATTAAACAAATTGTACCTATTTGGAAAAAAGAGTATTGGGAAGACGGGACTGAATGGATTGGTGATCAATTAGAAAATGTCCCTTATCCAAAAGGAAATCCATCAACCAGTGAGGAGGAATCTTGTGATTAACATATTACTATTTGCTCACTTACAAGAATTAATCGGTGAGTCAAAATTATGTATAGACCTGTCAAATCTTACAGTAGGACAAATTAAAGAATGGATGGAAACGCAATATTCACAAGTTAATTTACAACATGTCATGACTGCTGTAAATGAGGAATTTGCAACAGATGCAACGGTTGTAAAAGAAGGGGATACAATCGCCTTTATTCCACCTATTAGTGGAGGGTAAAAAGAAAAGATGTAGTTGGTACAGTTTAGTTTGAACCGACTACATCTTTTACTTTATTTATTCTGTAAAAGCCCTATTGGTGATGACTAATAATCAGTAGGATAAGAAACTCCCACTGGTTCATTTATGCCCTCAAGAGATGAACGCTCAGAAGCATAAGGAAGGAAATACCTATCATACAAATCACCCATGACCAAGCGAGTGACATGTTACCTGAACCAATCGCCATATAAATAGCAAGTGGCGTAGTTTGCGTTTTGCCTGGAAGGTTTCCAGCAAACATTAAGGTTGCACCAAATTCACCTAAAGCTCGTGTAAAACTTAAAATTCCACCTGAGACAATTGATTTTAATGCAAGAGGGATAGAAATAAAGAAAAAGACTTGCCATTTGTTAGCACCATCAACACGTGCAGCGTTCTCGATGTCCACATCAACAGATTCAAAGCCAGTTTTTGCTGATTGATACATTAAAGGAAATGCAACAACAGTAGAGGCAATGACTGCCGCCCACCATGTGAACATAACGGGTTGATTAAAAAGCCATGTAATCAAGTTACCTAGCACACTGTTTTTGCCAAAAATAATAATTAGAAGAAATCCTACTACAGTAGGAGGTAATACTAATGGTAAAAGTAACACTGTTTCTAGAATTAATTTTCCTTTGAAATCGCGTTTTGCCATCCATTTACCAAATAGAATACCTGCTACTATCACAATTATTCCTGACACAAGCGCTATCTCAATAGAAAGCTTAAGAGGTGACCAGAAATCAGTACTCATCTATTAATGAGTTCCTTGAAAGCCGTATTTTTTAAATACTTTCATCGCTTGATCACTTTGTAAATAGTGATAAAAATCTTCCGCTTCTTTCGCATGCTTACTATCTTTGATAACACCTACAGGATAAATAATAGGCGTATGTGTATCTTCTTTGGCTGTAGCAACGACATTGACTTTTTCTGACACAAGGGCATCTGTTTTATAAACCAAACCTGCATCAACATTTTCAGATTCTGTATAAGTAAGAACTTGTCGTACGTCTTTTGTATACACTACTTTTGATTCTACATTTTCCCAAAGGCTCATGTTTTTCAATGTTTCTATACCGTACTTGCCAGCAGGAACCGTTTCAGGTGTACCAACGGCAATCTTATCAACTTTCGTTAAGTCTTCAAATGATTGAATATGTTTTTCATTTTTCTTAGGAACGATTAACACTAATTCGTTAGCTAAAAGATCCGTTCCTTGTTTTTTGTCGATTAAATCTTTTTGAACTAGCTCATCAAACTTATCCTCTGCTGCTGAAAAGAAAAGATCAACAGGAGCACCTTCTAAAATTTGTTGCTGTAAAGCACCAGAGCCACCAAAGTTAAATGTGATTTTAATATTATCGTGTTCATTTTCATAGTTTTTTTGAAGTTCCTCTAATGAATCTTGTAAACTAGCTGCTGCGGAAATCGTTAATTCAACAGGCTCGTTTGTTTTGTTGTTGCTCTCTTGGTTACCACAACCTGCTAATATGCCGACCAGTAGTAACAATGAAGCTATTAAACTAAAATACTTTTTCACTTTGATTATACTCCTTTTATAACTCGTTATAACAAGACATAACTAATTATAATTAGTTATGTCTAAAAAAGAAATACCAAATCGCTAGAAACTTTCAAGATGTTAAAAATATGGGTCATTACCAAAAGTTGTAGAGGAGTTTTGTTAAACGTATACTATGTAAATAAGTTGATTGGAGTGGAGGCTGGGCGACTCCTTAGGGATTAGCGAAAAGAGGAACGAAGGCTAAAACCATCACATCCTGTGATAACGCCTTCGTGACCAACATCCTGCTGTTGCTGTCGCTTCGTTGCACTACGCTTTCGCACAGAATGAACCCCTATTGCTGCCGCTACGTTAGCACTTCGCTTTCGCGCAAAAAACACCTGTTGCCCCAAGCGGCTCATCGGACGCCCCAGGAAGCTCTGCTCTGCGCGAAAGCGAAGCGTCAGCGGCAAATGATTTATCTGTGCGAAAGCGAAGCGACAGCAACAAATGATTTATCTGTGCGAAAGCGAAGCGTCAGCAACAAATGTTTTATCTGTGCGAAAGCGAAGCGTCAGCAACAAAGCGCCCAGTCGGAACGGAAATCAACCACACGTTTTGGTGATGGTCCAAAAATATTATAATTAAGTTACTATAGAATCAATAGAAGCAGAAGGGGAGATTTATTACATGTCACAGGAACATTCCTATACGATTGAAGAGGTGGCTCAATTATTAAAGGTTTCAAAATTAACGATCTACGATTTAGTGAAAAAGGGAGATTTACCTATTTTTCGTGTAGGTCGACAAATGCGTGTGGATAGAAATGATTTACAGTTATATATACAAAAAAGCAAGACAGGAGCAACTCCTGCTGCATCTACTGCCTTGACTACTCCTTCGACAAAAAATAAAAAAATTATTATTAGCGGACAAGATTTAGCCTTAGACTTATTAGGAAAATATATAGAGAAAAAACAATCAAATAAAGTATTGCGTTCACATGAAGGTAGCTTTAATGGTGTCATGGCACTATATAATGGGGAATGTGATATTGCTAGTTTACATTTGTACGATGGTGATACAGGGGAATATAATACTCCTTATTTGAAAAAGATATTTGTAAGTCACTCTTATATTCTTCTCAATCTAATTTCACGCCGAGCAGGCTTTTATGTTCAGAAAGGAAATCCATTGCAAATTCAATCAATTGAAGAATTTAAGACTAAATCACTAAAATTGATGAACCGTGAAAAAGGTTCAGGTGCTCGTACTTTCCTAGATGAACAATTACGCATTCATCATATCTCTCCGTCCTCAATTGAAGGGTACAACGAAGAAGAAATGAGCCATATAGATGTAGCTTCAGCTGTCGCAAATGGGAATGCAGACGTTGGAATAGGCATTGAGAAAATATCAAAACTCGTAGAGGTCGACTTTATACCACTTATTACAGAACGTTATGATATTGTCCTATTAAAAACACCTGAAAACCAACTGCTGGTTGAATCGGTAAAAGAGATTTTAAATTCACCAGATTTCCAATCAGAAGTAGTCGCACTAGGAGATTATGACGTCACTCAAATGGGAAAAATTATATATGAAACCCTATAACTTCTTTCAGCAATTATTTTTTGTAGCGACAGGTACAGAAGTCTTCAACCCTATAGGTGTTCAGCGATTGTCCAAACATCTACATTGAATAATAGTTTTTCAACTGCATAAAACTTATTTTAGTAACAAAGTGGGTAAGTGAGAGAAAAAATTTTAGGAAATTTGCTTTTTCACTAGACAAATATGATTTTTACTTATATAATGAGGATAATAAAATCGTTTTCAAGAGAACAATAAATTCACATATTACAAAGAGTAATCGTGTTTTGTTTGATGCTTTTTGTAATATGTGAATTTTTTTCTTTTGAAGAAAATGATTTTATTTAAATACAATTAATGGAGGTCATGCAAAATGGCACAAGGTACAGTAAAATGGTTTAACTCAGAAAAAGGTTTTGGATTCATCGAAGTAGAAGGCGGAAATGATGTTTTCGCTCACTTCTCAGCTATCCAAGGTGATGGTTTCAAAACACTTGAAGAAGGTCAAAAAGTTGAATTCTCAGTAGAAGAAGGACAACGCGGACCACAAGCTACAAACATCGTAAAACTTTAATTTTAATGATGTAACCATCAAAGAGGCATCCTTTCATTAGGATGCCTCTTTTTTATGCGAAAAAGGAAGCGTTGTAATGGAGAAATGGATTGACGCAACAAATTTAATAAAGATATATGTATGCGAACATTATTATGCATAATTTTGTTTTACATAACTGAACTGCAGCTCCAATTTTAGACATTAACAATTGGAGCTGCAGTTTTTATTAGTGATTTTAGTTGTAAACTGGAATAATGAAGGAGACAATTATTTAACTTCTTATAAGCTTCGAGTTAGTATGTTTTTCATGATTTGAATGTAGGAGGGCGTTATGGAAATTTGGGATGTTTACGATAAGAATAAAAACAAAACAAATAAGCGTCATGTGCGTGGAGAAAAGTTAGCATGGTGATTATCATGTAGTTGTACATGTATGGATAAAGAATAATAAGGGTGAGATTCTCTTAACGAAAAGACATCCGGATAAAACTTATCCTAATTTGTGGGAATGTCCGGGTGGCTCTATTTTAGCAGGGGAAAGTAGTCTTGGTGGTGCTATAAGAGAAGTAAAAGAAGAGATCGGAATTAATTTATTTAAGTTTAATGGAAAAATGATAAAGAGTGAACGTAGAGATGCGTACAATGATTTTTACGATGTATGGCTTTTTGACCAAAGTTTTGAAATTACGGAGACAGTGCTACAAGAAGATGAAGTGAGCGATATTACATGGGTAACCAAATTTGAGCTTGCAAATATGTATGATTCTAAAAATATAGTACCAACGCTTGATTATCTTAGATTTGTCTTTTAATAAGGCCGTTTTCGAAAAGATTGTTGTTATTCAACTAACGATGCAGGTTAGTTTAAAAGTGTTGTTTAACTCGTGTTAAATAATCGGGCGCGATTGTTGAATAAGCGTCTCTTATTTTCTTCATCTAAAGTGTGCTTAAGTTGATAAAGAAACTATGAGAAGATAAGTAAGAAAAATGGCTAGGTTCCACTATTGAAGGGACCTAGTCATTAGTTAAACCGCACCAGCATCCTGTTTGCCAGATACACTCCACAGTAAATAGTACGGTTCTAACTCTTCTTTATAATACAGTTCCCATAGACGATAGGCATCAATGGCATCTTAATCACATTTGAATAGAAAGAGGATGAGGCAAACCCATCCCGGAATGAGCTGCTTCGATAGTTCGCTATTTCTATATTTTTATTAAAAGCCCAATTCGTTCAACTAATAATCAGTGGAGATGAAGAAAGTCCCCACTGATTAAAGTTTCACTTTATATAATTTGGCTTACTTACTTTATCAATTAGTAGAATGCCATCATATTGATCGCGTGGAACTAGACTTTCCTCCATAATTCCCCAGCTATATGATAAGCGTGGCTCAAACATCCATGAGTTCCCTCGTTCATTTTGACGGTTGCGTAAGTCGATAAATGTGTAAGGTTCATTTGTCGATGAAAGAATATCCTCGATTGATCCTTTTATTGGTGGTAAGACAGCCATTGGTTCGCGTAGATTGTTTGCAGTTTCACCACCAGCCATATAAAGACCAAGTACATAGCTATATTTTTTGTAGATATCTGGTAGACGTTCACCCATTAATTTTACAGAATCAGGGGAACCCTTTACTTCGGATTGTGCTTTACGAATATGGTCATTATGCGCCCAGACTATAAACTTTTCAGTTGGATAAACCTCTTCCGCTAACCAAAGTAGGTTTTCCATCATCGCTTGATCACGCCATTCTATTGTCTTTAAATAAGAATCATATTTATCTTGTTCAAGTTCAATAATTGTTTTAATTGTTAATTCTACATATTCCTCCGCAAAACGGATACGGTCAGCAAAAGTACGTTCCATAAGCTTTACAATATGAGGCTCGCTCGGATAAGCCTCTTTTAACTCTTTTTCTTTAAGCGATACTTGTGATTTTACTTGTTTATATACTGCGATAATGCTTGGTTTTACCTTTTGATAGCCCTTTAAATCATTACTGTAGCTCCACTCTGTAAGTTGCTTCTCTGCTTCACCGAACTGTTTAACAAGCTGACTATTTTGTAGCCAGTCTCCGTTCGTAAATGAACCTTGCAGTTGAATATCAAAGCCTCCTAATATTAATGGTTTATCTGTATTCTGTGTTTTTTTACTATATTCAAATAACGGCAGTGTTTCTTTTGCCCACCATACGGGAAAAATAGCATCCTTCATCGTTTGTTGCGCTGTTTGTTTATCAATTTGACCTTGGGCATTCATGGCATTCCCCAAACCACTTTCAAAGGCAAGAACGTTGTAGCCCATTTCTTGGTGTAAAAATTGAATAATACGCGTTTTTGCTAGATTAAATTCAGCCACACCATGAGAACTTTCCCCTAAAAAAACGATGCGCTTATCATGCAATAAAGGCTTAAGCATCTCTAAATCTTCAAATTTATTAGCTGGTATTTTTTGTTTGCCAACTGTTTCAGGTTGAATGGATGTTAAGCTGTAAGAATGGTCGTTTGTCCACTTTTTCCAATCTTGAAGTGTTTCATTGGATGTGCGAGCTTGTTTGACTTCTAATTTGTTATCTAAAGCTACACGTTCTTCTACTGTTGGAACTGCTGCAGATGCATTTGATACTCCGTTAAACGTAACAAAGCTTGTTAGAGCAATACTTAATGAAAATAAAATCTTACGTTTCTTACCTTTTGACACTCTCAATCAGTCCTTCTCTATGTATTAAGACCAATAATAAGCAAGTAAGTTTAAATTTTGCTTAAATTTTGCTTAAATTTGGCTTATTAATATAATTTTGGTTAATTAATAAAAGTTGTGGATGCCTTTTTTAAAATTATATGCCATGTATATTAGTTGATTGGAGTGAAGGTTGGGCGACTGTTATTCAACAAAACCAGCTAATAGATTGTCAATAAAAATCTTTTAAATTAAAAAACACTTCATGATATACTAAAAAGCGCAACCCAAATAACCCTCCGAATTCAATTTGGAAGGTTTTTTTTGTATTTGAAAATGCTGTAATCACATGGTTTCTTGGAATGGTGTTTTCGTTTTTAAAATCGCATAAATCCAATGTAAAAGCTTATTTGCACAAGCAATAATGGCTACTTTATATGGCTTTCCTTCCTCACGTTTTAAATCGTAAAAGGCTCGTAATCGCTTATTTCGTGCGATAGTTTCAGGTGTTGTTTTCTTTTTCCGACTATCTCGAATAGAACAACGAACAGCTGTATAAAGCATGTGGCGAAGCCTAGCCGAGCCGCGTTTAGTAATGTGATTTTTCGTGCCTTTAAAGCGACCTGATTCAAACACACTGGGATCTAGTCCTGCAAAGGCTACTAACTTTTTCGGATGATTAAACCGATCAATTTCTCCGATTTCTGAAATAATCGTTGCAGCGATTTTTTCACCAATACCGGGAATTGATTGGAGTAATTCATATTCTTCAAGTTGTGCCGCTAACTCATCAATCTCACGCTCCAACGTAGAAAGTTGTTGGTGGTACACTTGAAGTAAATCAATATATATATTCAAACTGACTAAAAGACTTTGATAAAGAGTTGATTGAAATGGATTGCGTTCTGCAGCTCCGATTAATTTTTCCGATCTTTCAAGCGCCCAATTAAACGAACGTGCTTTGCAATGTGTATCAATGAATTGTGCGATCTCTTCTACACCTGCTTCTTTAACTGATTCAGAAGTAGGGTAAGCTTGTAAAGTTTTTATGGAAATCTCAGCGTATAAATCACCAAAAACTCCTTTGTACTCAGGGAATATTTGATCTAATACGGCTTGAAATTGAAGCTTTGTTTGAATCATAATTCCCGTCATATTTTCATGTTGCCTTGTTAGATGCCGAAGGTTTAATAACTGTACACCACGCTTTTTCTGAGGCGCTAAATCCTCTTTGTAATACAGTTCGCCTAAGTGATAAGCATCAATGGCATCTGTTTTGGTTTTTCGCAAGCTAGAACTTTTTGCTCGGTAAGATACCAGTGGATTTACGATAATGACAATGTATTCTCTTGCTTCTAAAAACTGTACAACTGGGGCATGATAGTGACCCGTTGATTCCAAAACAACAGGTGGCTTCATCCCTGTTTGACGCTCTAAATCTAATAAATAAGAGTGTAACTCTTCCAATCCATCCACCGTATGATCAACTTTCACGCTGCTTTTATAGGGCATTTTTTTAACCAAGAACATTTGAACCTGACTTTCTCCTTTTGCGACATCCAGACCAACTACTGGATTCATGTTTATCTCCTCCTAAGGTAGTGTATTGACCGGTAACCTCTATCTAGCTTGTTATTCATATCTTCGCTTGTTATACGAGATCGTAATGTCCCAACCAGCCTAATCATGTGTTAACAAGTAGAGGGCGAACAGTTTAGTTGTCGGGATCTAGTCCCACGGGTGCTTCCGTTCGACCCCGGCTACTATCAATCTATAAATTGAATAAAAAATAGTCAACCAGATTACTCTGGCTGACCTTATAATACGAAAGGGTGCTTTACTTGAAGAACATTGAGTTGCATATGCAGCTCTTTTTTTCTTTATTGAACTCCCATGAAAGAACTTAATCATCTTTCATTTTCTGTGGTGTGGCGCTGGTTTTTGCGCTACATGGATGGCTAACGGAGAAGGTTTGTTCAATAAGAGATTTCAAAATAATAAGTGAAATCGCACCAAAATATGGTAAAATAATTTGTTGAATAGTCTAATTTTTCGCGCAGGAGGAATTTATTTGAAAAATTATCAAAAAATAATTGTCGTACTTGTTCTAATAAGTGCATTGCTAACACTTACATCCTGTACACAAACAGAAAAAGGTGAGAACCAACTTCACGAGAAAGAGCAAATAATAGATTACAAAGAGATTGTGTTCTCATTTGAACACCCTCAAACCAAACAAAAATACAAAATTATTCATGTCAATCAACTGTTTTATTCGTATATTGAAAAGGTCAAAGATAATCCGAATCTTTCATCCTCGGAAACTTTGGAACTATATAATAAAGAAATCATTCAACCCATATACCAGGATTGTTTTGAAAATGGAGAATACCCTCTTATGGCAGAAACCCTTCTTAATACGGTTCCTAAAGGGTTAACAGAAATAGAAGTGGTAAGTAAAAAGATGGAGACTCGTAAAGCAGAAATCAATCAACTAATTAATGAATCTCTTTTGAAATCCGCAGACCTCTTACCTTCACAGAGTGATGTTGCAGTTTGCGTATTCCCTTCCTCCACCAATAATAGGACACCATTCACAGTTGGGGCGGGTAAAATTATCCTCCCGCTTAATCTAAATGTTTTGGATGATAGTATAAAGGTAACCGTTGCGCACGAATACCATCACAGCGTTTGGGCGGAAAAGCATTTCAGTAATAATGACTGGGCTTCTGTTTTGGATAATATAGTCTTTGAAGGAAAAGCGGTCATGTTTGAAAAGTCCGTTTATCCCGACTACGGCTATACACCAATAGATATGACTTACAACAAGGCATTATGGTCTAAAGTTGAACCTGATTTAAATAAGTACGACAATAATCGTACCTCAGAAATTTTATATGGTGGAAAAGGGTTGCCGAAAGGTTACGGTTACAGCGAAGGCTACAAAATGATTAATTCCTATCTTGACTTGAATCCCGATAAAACACCAGAGGAATGGACTGCCCTAAGTGCAAAAGAAATTTTTGAAAAAGGAAATTATCTTGAAAACTATAAATAACAAATCTATGAATTAATTAACATATATTCAAGGGGTAAATATATATTAATGATTAGTTAAATATCATTGGGTTGCGTATGCAGCCCTTTTTTCTCTGTTGAACTAACGGAACAGTTTAGTGAAATAAGAACATTAAGAACATCGAAATCAATATTATGGATAGGGAAAATTTGTTAACCCTTCATTAAGTTGCTATAGTAAAATGAATAGTGACTATAAAATAACGGGAGATGTTAATTATGCATTCAACATATGTTCTTTACAATATTGTTCCCTTAGCATTCTTAATTTTGTTAGTATATATTTTTATTGATGTATTACTTGATTATTTTAGAAAAGTAGAAAAAAGTGCTAAGAAACGAGTTATGTTATATAGCTCTATTTTTTACGTAATAAGCTTAGTTCAAATTAAATTGGGTGGATTCACGCTCCATCAAAATCCAGCAGACAATAATAGAACATTTATTTCAACGAATGACTGGTTTGGAATATTTGATACGATGCACTTTAATATTTCTATTTGGAGTTATTCAGCTTTATTTTATAATGTTATTTTATTTGTACCGTTAGGGATTTTCTTATTACTCCTTTTCGATTTAAAAAGTAACAAAAAAGCAATTTCTATTGTTATTTTAAGTTGTTTAGTGATAGTTGTCGCCCGTCTTTTACTTGGGTGGTCTGGTTTTACTATAAGCAACTTTGGTAATACGGATATTATCTATTTGTTATTTAATGTTTTGGGTGGAGTCTTAGGAATATTTTTAGTAAAGTACGCAGTAAATTATATTCACTCATATAAATTAAAAAACCAAACAAAAATTGTCGAATAAAATATACACATATATACTTAAAAACGTTCCCAAACGCAAGTTTTGGGACGAAATAAAACACTTAAAACGTTGTCATACCAATGTATTAAGTGTTTTTCTGTATTTCATTCATATACACCTTTTTATGCACTATCGTTTGAACTTAGATACAACAAAGCTTTCAATGCTGTTCAAAAGAAATTGCACTGAATCATATTTTGAATAAAAACTTGCATATACAGCGGATTTCTTAACGTTATAAATCAACCTTTTCTTTTAACATAGCCTTTTTCTTTATTCAACTCCCATGAAAGAACTAAATCATCTTTCATATTCTGTGGTGTAGCACTGGTTTTGCGCTACATGGATGGCTAAGGGGTGCTTTACTTGAATTAGATAGATAAACCAGAAGCAACAACCTTGAGAAAACAACCTTTGATAAACTAAAAAAGCCCCTCTTTTCAATGTTGAGCGACTTAAAGGATTATTTAGCTGGAATTGTGAATGTTATATCTAGCGTTTCAACTCATCAAAAAACATCACCAAACATTCATTTAATTTCTCTGACATTTTCTACAATAATCTCTTTCTTATTAAATGTAAAAACAATATGGTTAAAAAAGTTAAAATTGGAACTTTATCTCGATTTGACCGTATACAGAGTAAGGGACATAAAATGTAGAGAGGAGGGGTTTGCATGCGTAGTAAAAATTTAATTATTATGATAGTAGCATTTATTGTAGAAGTTTTAATTACGTATTTTATTGCTTCATTTTTCTCCGTAAGATTTATCGAGGTAATGTTCTTCACTGGTATAGCTTTTGCTGGGGGTACTTTTTACTTTTCAAGTAGTGGTGGAGCCATGAGTAGGTTGTTTGCATCTCAAGCTAGTGGGCAAACAGGCATAATTCAGAAAAGAGAACAGTTTACTTATCAAATTGGTCCGATATTTATTACTTCACTTATATTCTTTTTAATTGGATTAGTATTCTTTCTCCTACTTATTTGGGGAATAATTCCACCTAGACAAGCTTAAATAATGGTGGATCAACAAATACGGTTTACTCCAAATACCTATATAAAATTGCTGTAGACAAAGTTACACATAACTTTGTCTACAGACACTATCATAAAATTAATCGCTGAGCATTGCTTTTAATGTTCGTTTTTGCCAGCCTAGCTTGAAGTATGCGTATTGTAATACAAAATGTACACAGAAGGCAGTAGGATAAGCTAACCAAACGCCATTTAGTTCGAATGACGTGTAGTGCGATAAAATAAACGCCAATGGTACCTCGACTACCCAAATTGCGATGACTAGGAAAATTGTAGGCCATAAGACAACACCTGTAGCTCGCATTGTAGCTGAAACGGTTTGTGTATGGCCAAAAATTAAATAACTCCAAAATGCGATATATAAATAATCCTTGGCGATAAGTACCGTATCATGTTTATCAATAAAGAAAGATAAAATAGGCTCCGCAAATAAATACATTATTAAAATAATTGCGCCACCTAAAATATAGTTAACGAGCACACCAAATTGACGAATTTTTTTTATCATTTCTGTAGAGTTTGCTCCTAAAGCCTGCGCAACAAATACAGATGTCGCAATAGCAATACTCATCGCTGGTACCTGTGCATAACTAGCGACCTGATTAACAACACCGTAAGCGGCAGTAGCATCGGAGCCGTAAACATTTACGAAGCCTATTACAGCAATTTCTGCTACAGAGATCGCAACCATACTAATGCTTGCAGGAATGGCTAACTTTAATAATGAAGATAAAACATCCTTCTTTAATTTAAAATGCTGTAAAATCGATTTGTCTAAGCGCAAAATATGATTTGTTTTATGCAAGTAGGCAAGTAACAATATCATCGTCACCAGATTCGATAAAACAGAAGCATATGCAGCGCCGTTTAAGCCAAACTTAGGCAGACCAAGCCAGCCAAAAACTAATGGTGGTAGGAATGCGATATTTAAAATAACACTTATGACTAAAAATATAAAAGGCGTTTTAGAGTCACCTACACCACGCATAAAGGTTGTGTACACAAAATACCAGAACATGATTGGTAGTGTGAAAAATAGGATTTGAGCATAGCTAATACTCATATCTAAAATATTTGCAGGTGTTTGCATAAAGCGTAAAATCCACTCAATGAAAAAGCCACCAAAAATCGCGACGACAATCGATAAAATCGTTGTGAAGGCTAAAGTTACCCCTACAACCTCCTTCATCTTCTCATGATTGCCAGCCCCATACGTTTGCCCTACTAAAATTGAGCTACCTGAGCCAATCCCAATAGCAAACGCCATTAAAAAGAAGAAGAATGGAAAGAATGCTGAAATTGCCGCTAGCGCATCAACACCTAAATTACGCCCTACTATAAACATGCCAAAGACTTGCCCTAGTGACTGCAGCACATTCGCTAGCATAACAGGGATTAAAAAGTTAAAAAAAGCTTTTTGCAGTTTTTTATCATCATGTAAAATTTGTAGGTCCATTTTTTATGCCCTCCTGGGTTTTAATAGCCCATTTCCTTTAAAATTTGTGATAGCGTGCGCAGGCGTTCGCCAATTAGTTCATCATCCGCACTTAAAGCTTGATTAAAGAGCTTAATATCCTCTTCAATTTGTTCATTTTCCGTACATACTTCCACTGTCATTGCATCCCCTTGTAAGCCAATACGTTTAATAACAGGGTTTTCTTCATCATATAAATGATCGTAGCGATAAGCTTCCTTAAAATGAAGCTGAGTTTCACAAACTAAAATAGCGAGGTCAAGCACGCGATGAAGTGGTAATTCTTCCGATTGACGTGACCATTTACCACCTGTATGACGCCACACTTTAGCAGAAATATCAACCTTGCCTCTGTCATTCCATTGCGCTAAGCCTAGTGAGAGCCCCTGTGCATCTGTATGATAAGCAGTGCGCCCATCAATATTGGCATAATTTTCAGCAACAATAACTGGTTTATGCTTTAAATGTGTAGGTATTTTCATCGATTTCATCCCCCTTTGTTAATTCAGAATTTAGTAATTTAGTAAATTACTGCATTAGTAAATATAACATTGGACAAATTTGGAAGTCAATCAGTAATCTGAATATTTTTAATTGTATGGATTAGATGAAAAACTAATTATGGGAATTACTACTGATTTAAAGAAAGGATTTTTTATAGCTGAAAAATGTCATCTTGCCAGATTGTGTTGGATTAATAGGAGGACTACGATTTATAGAGAGTAGACTGAATTTATCAAACTGGTTAAAATGGTAATTGATATATATAATGGTAATTTTAAAAAGGGGTAATTTAGGTGATTGTTTATGCAACTTAAAAAACGTTTAGGTTTATATTTCTCAGCTTTGGTAGTCGTATTACTTGTAGGGATTGTTTTGAAAAATGTATTTATAAATGAAGCAACAGTTAATCCGATAGTAGAAAATGAAGATGGAACAAAACAGCTGGCTTTTGATGCAAAATTAACACGATTAGATGAATCATCAACAACATTTAAAGAATACAATGGAAAGGTCCTAATCGTTAACTTTTGGGCGTCTTGGTGTGGACCTTGTCAAGAAGAGGCTTCTGAATTAAGGGATTTTTATAACAATAAATCTGAAAATGTTGAGCTGTTAGCAATCAATGCAACTTCCAAAGATAGTAGTGAAAATGCTATGAAATTTCAAGAAACATACAATTTGAATTTCCCTATATTTCTTGATTTAGATGGTAAACTTCAAAAATCATTTGGAATATTGGCTTATCCAACAACTTTTATATTTGATTCTAAAGGTATATTGAAATATTCGATAGAAGGACAGGTTAATCAAAAAGAATTAAATAAATATATTGATACACTCTACTAATCTGGAAATCCATTTCCTTTACGATGAGAGCACTTTTCTGTTGCTTTACTAAAAATTTTGCAAGAAAAGAGGGAGCATTATGTATCAGACATTAAATGGTTTTTTTAAGTCTTGGGAGTTCGAAGCCGATGGTACACAGAGGTTATTGAATACTTTAACTGATGAATCACTTAAACAGGAAATAACGTCTGAAAATTGGACTCTAGGACGTATTGTTTGGCATACTGTGACTGCAATTCGCATCATAACTTCAAATTCAAATTTAACATTTGAAGGTCCAACTAAAGATTATCCTGTTCCTACTTCAGCACAATTTATTGCAGATAGCTATTCTCAAGTCAATAATGCATTTGTGCAAGCTGTAAAAACCAACTGGACTGATCAAACCCTTCAAGAGCACATCAACTTTTTCGGTCAAGAAATGCGAATTGGTACACTATTAATGTTTTTGATTCAACATCAAAATCACCATCGAGGACAAATGACGGTTCTTATGCGACAGGCTGGATTAACTGTTCCAGGCATTTATGGTCCAGCTAAAGAGGAATGGGTAAATTTCGGTATGGAAGCTCCAGAAATGTAAAACTAATTAAGGTGAGGATATTGTGAAAATAGCAGTTATATCAGATATTCATGGAAATAAAGATGCATTAAAAGCAGTGTTAGAGGATATAAAATATAGAAGTATCGATAAGATATATAATTTAGGTGACACTCTTTACGGACCGTTATTCCCATTAGAAACATATGAAATAATAAAGAGTACAGATATTAAAAGTGTAAGTGGAAATTGTGATCGGATATTATTACAGTCTTCAACGGAAAATCCAACCGTTCAATATGTAATAGACGTGCTTTCAGAGGAACATAAAAGTTGGTTAATGAACCTGCCATTTTCGATTCAGACAGATGATTTTTACTTTTGTCATGCTTCACCTGAAAATGATGAGCTTTATATGTTGAATGAAATTACGCCAAATGGTGTTACTTTAAAACAACCAGAGGAAATAATGAAATTAGTAAAAGATATCCCTCAAAATATTATATTTTGTGGTCACTCCCATTTTCCAACGATTGTTTATTTACCTAATAACAAAATTATTATTAACCCGGGCAGTGTTGGTTTGCCTGCTTATGAAGAAGTTGAACCGTTCTATTATAAGATTGAATCAGGTACACCGTTTGCGAATTATACAGTTGTAGAAAAAAGGAATGGTGAATGGATTATTGAGCAGTTAAGCATTCCTTATGATACTACGGAGGCTATTAAACAAAGTGAAGGTCAAAATAGATCTGATTGGGCCAGAGCATTAAAATATGGGAGAGTTTAAGGTGATATTTTTTTAGTTTAAAAAAGTAAAAGGACTTGTTGATAAATCATAAAAACAAGTCCTTTTTTTTATCATGTTAAATACTGTCGTGAGCTTTGTCTTTCATTGTTATTACCTTTAGTAGATTCTTCTTCTGGATAAATAAAATAACTAAGGCTTGTACTGTCATTGCTAAGACAAGCAGAATGAAGTGTGAATTGTGGTACAAAATTATTGAAAGAAAATAAAATATTGGTGCAGACGAAAGGTACGAAATATATTGGTTTTTAGTTACTAAATAAATAATAGTTGAAATACAAGTTGTCACCAAAAGTAGTTCGAGTAAAATTCCGATTGAAGCACTATCAATATAATACTGTAAATCGTTTACATAGGACATATTAAAAAGATCCCCCTATTTCGATAAAAATACTTAACTTAATTGTAACATATTAACAAATTTGATGTATAGGTAATAATAGGGGATATTAGGGTGATGGACAAGCTATTGAGCTATTTTAAGCCTTGGATTTTAGGTAATACGAAATCATGGGTAATTATTATAATTGCCTACGAAGCGACAGCTATAATTACGCTAAGGCGAAATTGATATAAGTTGATTGGAGTGGAGACTGGACGCCCCCAGGAAGCTCTGCTCTGCGCGAAAGCGAAGCGTCAGCAACAAAGCGCCCAGTCGGAATGGAAATCAACCACACGCTATGGTAAGGAGCTTTCCCTGTATACTAGGGAAGTCTCTTAGAATTTAACTTCTTTAAGACGATTCGGACCAAGGCTTAATTGATTTATAGCTCTTCCTGGAAATATATTTTGTAGAACTTTCGATTTGTAGATTCATCGTAGCCTACTTCAATTAATTCATCCACTTGCTCGATATCCTGTACATTCACCTGGATTTCAATATTGGAATCGAGTTTAATTTTACGTTTATATTTTTTTTCAGCCTTTTCAAGCGCACTCTCAGAAATTACGGTTTCATAAGGTTTTACCGAATTTATAATAATATCTTTTTGTGTTGGCTCTGCATTTTCAAATACCGTTTCAATATAATTATTTACTTGAAATTCATCTTCATTTCTAAAGTAATCAAGCGTTTTATTTAAAAGCCCCAGTTTCTCAGTATTGCTAAAGCTCTCTTCTTTTAAAATATATTTTTTGCATTCTGTTAATGCTAAATTCGTTTTGTAATAATGTTCATCGGCTGCTTTTATCTTTAAAAATCGTTCTTGCCAGTAGACAATATCTTCTTTCCTTTTCGTTTTCATAAATACAGCAGGTGCCTTATCCGTTCCCATATCTATGATAATGGCCATGTTATTAATTTTCTTTACATTAATTCCATCTATGCCATTGACAACCATTTTGTTGTGGTCGTTCTTTACATCTAAAAACATTTCTTTTTCATCAATTTTAACAATGGCAATTATTTTTTTTACTTCTGTAGCTAGAAAACAATTGTCAAATAATCCAATAAACAATTCGCCACTTTTAATATTTGGGTGTTGAGAAACACTATGTAAGTGTTTAGCAATGTTGATTGATTGTTCAAGGAAACTAGTCTCCTGATCAAAAATTGCCCTTACATATGTGTACACCTCATTTAACCCAATATCTGTTTCGTGAAAAAATTCGAATTGCTGCTCCAAATCGATTTTGCTAAACGCAAGCTGTGTAAAAGCTGCCTCCAGCATGACCTCAGGCTGTGAAAATGGCTCCTCACCTAACACGAGTGTATCGTCAATAAAATGTAAAATATATTGTGCTAACTTACTTTCACTTACTTCTAGCATGTTTTCCACCTTCTAAAATTTCATTGTAGATAATATACCATATCATAACCCTCGCCACATTTTCATGTATTTAATTTTTACGAATAATAAAATAAAAAAGAACAGTGAATACATGCAATTAAGAGATTCTTTGGGTTGCTTGCAATAGGAGAGACAATTATATAGGAATTTCAATTAATTGGCAGATTCCTTTGAAATTTTGGGTCATTACCGTAAATTTACATTGCAGATAGCTAAAGTATACTGGAATTAAACGGAATGTGCATGGAGAAGTCAACGAAGAGAAGAGGTCTTGATATGCTTTATAACATTAAACCAATAGCTGTAGTGAGCAATAGTCGAAAAATGATTGAAGACGACAATTGGGGTGACGTCATTTCTACTATTGAATTGACAAAAGATATACATGAATCATCTTTAAAGGGGATCGATGATTTTTCTCATTTAGAAATAATTTTTTATTTTGACAAAGTTGCAGATGAGAAAATCCAATATGAATCGAGACATCCAAGAAATAATACGGACTATCCGGAAGTCGGTATTTTTGCACAGAGAGGTAAAAATAGGCCTAATAAAATAGGTGTAACGGTTGTAGAATTACTAGAATTAAAGGATAGAACATTAATCGTTAAAGGCTTAGATGCTATTGACGGAACACCAATCATTGATATAAAACCTGTAATGAAAGAGTTTTTACCAAACGGGGAAATAAAACAGCCACATTGGGCAACTGATTTAATGAAGAATTATTGGGCCTAGTAACAGAGTATTAATTATATAAATGAATAATTTAAAAGAAGCTATCTATTCAAGTTAATAACTTTACACTGAAGGGGATGAGAGAAATCCCCTTCTTTTATATTATAAAATAATACCTTGCTGATAAAGTAGGTTAATAGCATGGGAACGATTTTTAGCCTTTAACTTTTTTATTGCAGATTTTACATATTGATTGATCGTTAATTCGCTTAAATCCATAATATTTGCAATTTCCTTTGTACTGTCTCCGTTAGCAACCTGCATCATAACCTCTAACTCTCGTTTACTAAGAGAAACATCTTTGTTTTTCCCTTTGGATTGAATTAATAAATGTCCAACCGTATTACCAAAGCTAGTTAAATCATCTAAAAGCTTTTCACTTATTTCTATATCTTCTTCAAAATGAGTGCTACAAATATAACCGAAAACATATGGCCCGATAAATATAGGGACGATTAAAAGCTTATTGTGTTTAGAGGCAACAACATATTTAATACTAATGTTTTTTAAATAATCCATCCCTGTGCAAAACTTTGCTTTTTTATCGACAATGGCAGAATAGATAATTGGAAAACTACGTATCTCCTCTCTAATTTCTCCGATATGGATTCCTCCAGATTCATTTAAATAAATAATGCCTTCAGCAACAAATCCTATTGGAGAATATCTCAATAAATAGGCATCTTTAATAGGGAATGAATTCAAATATACCTGCAAAATGTGTATCAGCAACTCTTCATGATTCGAAAAGTCATCAATAGTGTCAAAATGTTTTTGAATGGTATAAAGATTTGACATATTGTATCCCCTTTTTTAAGTATATAATACGCTTGAAATGAGGAATTTTCAATATTTTCTGTAAAATGTAATATTAATGCTAATATATTCTCTTTTTTTCTTTAGTCATTAGATTTAAAGAAGTTTATATGACTGTTTTACAAATTATCGAAGTGGGGGAGGAAAAGTGTGTGAAAAATCATTCAATCAAAGAGGTAGATGCAATTGTACTTGGTGCGGGGTTTGCGGGTCTTTATATGTTATATCAACTAAGAAGTAAGGGGTTATCTACTGTTGTTTATGAAGCGGGGGACGGAGTAGGTGGCGTTTGGTATTGGAATCGCTATCCTGGTGCTAGATGTGATGTTGAAAGTATCTATTATAATTATACGTTTTCAAAAGAATTGTACGAGGAGTGGAATTGGACATCTAGATTCCCGGAGCAAGAGGAAATATTAAGCTATTTATACTATGTAGCAGATCGTTTTGATTTGCGAAAGGATATTCAATTTAAGACACGAGTAAATGCCGCACATTTTGATGAAGAGCGTTGTAAATGGCTTATTCATTTAAATGATGGCACTCAAGTTTTCGCAAAGTATTTCATTACAGGAATAGGTTGCTTATCGGCTGCTAATGTTCCGAACATAAAAGGATTAAATCAATTTAAAGGTAAGTGGTATCATACGGGGCATTGGCCACATGAAAAGATTGATTTCACTGGAAAACGAGTAGGGATTATTGGGACAGGTTCAAGTGGAATTCAAGCAATTCCAGTAATAGCAAAAGAGGCAAAGCATTTAACAGTATTTCAGCGTACACCACAATACACAATTCCTGCACGAAACCATACTTATGACAAGGAATTTATTCGAAGTACTAAGGAAAACTTTGAAACGTTAAAACATGCAATGAGGAATTCTATATCAGGTACACCTCACATACAAAATGATCGATCTGTTATGGAGGATAGTGAAAGCAAACGGCAACAGGTGTTTGAGGATGCTTGGGCAGAGGGAGGATTTGCTTTTGCAATGTCTTATAATGATTTATTAACAAATGAACAATCGAATGAAAAGGCTTCAGAGTTTATCCGCTCGAAAATTCGTGAAGTTGTCAAAGATCCCAAAGTAGCGGAGAAGCTAAGTCCAAAGTATATGTATGGCACGAAAAGACAAGTACTAGATACCGATTATTTTGAAACGTACAACAGAGAGAATGTTTTATTAGTTGATGTAAAGGAATCACCAATAGAGGAGATAACAGAAGCGGGCATTAAAACAACAAATGATCAATATGATTTAGATATTATTATTTTTGCTACTGGCTATGATGGTATGACAGGTCCTTTATTTAAAATCGATATTCAAGGAAAAGACGGCGTTGCATTAAAGGATAAATGGGAGAACGGGGCGTCGGTTAGAACGTATTTAGGGATAACGACAGCGGGGTTCCCGAACTTATTTATGATTACAGGTCCTGAAAGTCCATCTGTGCTTGTCAATATGCCAACTGCTATCGAACAGCACGTAGAATGGGTCGCAAATTGTATTGAATATATGCGAGAGCATAACATTGATGTAATAGAGACCAATATACAAGCGGAAGAAGAATGGAGTGAGCATAATCGAGAAATCGCTAATGAAACTTTATATGTAAAGGGCGATTCTTGGTACACTGGCGCCAATATAGCAGGGAAGCCTCGAAGCTTTTTAATATATCTTGGCGGATTTGATTATTACACAAAACGCTGTAACGAGATTGCACAAAATAATTATGAAGGTTATACGATGTTGAAATTAAAAACTATATCGTAACTGATGGTACGAAGAAGGGGGAAGTACAATGGAACAACAGGTAGTAATTATTACGGGGGCAGGTAGTGGTATTGGTAGAGAGACTGCTAAACTTTTAGCAAAAAAGAATACGGCGATTGTTTTAGTAGATTTTGATGAAACAACTGGACAGGAAACCTTAGAGGCGGTTAAGGAACATAATCAACATGTTATTTTTGTACATGCTGATGTATCCAAGAGCCAGGACGTTAAGCAGTATGTTGAAGTAGCCAAGGGGAAATTCGGAAAAATTGATGTTTTCATTAATAATGCAGGTGTATTGAGCCCACCATCTTTATTAGGGGATATAGAAGAAGAAACTTTTGATAGGATTATAGCCGTTAACCTTAAGGGTGCCTTTCTAGGCTTAAAATATGTTTTAAAGGAAATGGAGCAACAAAAATCAGGTGTTATTGTGAATACCGCATCTGCAGCAGGAATTCAAGGTCAGCCATATTTAGGAGGCTATGCAGCGAGCAAACATGGTGTCATTGGACTAACAAAAACAGCAGCCATCGAATATGGTTCTAGTGGAATAAGAGTAAATGCTATATGTCCTGGTGGTGTAATAACGAATATGACGAAGGGAATAGAGACGAGTCCAGAAGAAAACGGACCAATGAGAAGACTCGCATCGCCAGAAGAGATTGCAAATGTGATAGGTTTCTTAATTTCAACGGATGCATCTTATGTAAATGGCGCAGTTGTGACGATTGATGGTGGATTAACTTCTTAAAATCATAAAAAAATTTTAATGATGAAAGGATGAAATGAATGGAAAATCGTATTGATCCAGAACTAAGAGAGACTTTATCACTAATGCCACCTTTAGATTTAGACAATTTGGAGGCTACTAGAGAAGGGTTAGTTGCTATTGCTCAACCTCCTCAGATAGCAGACAATATTTCTGTTGAAAACAAAATGATTCAAGGACCAGATGATAATGATCCACTACGTATTAGAATTTATAAGCCAAAGGAAAAAGTAGGGGATTTACCAGCGCTTTTATGGATTCATGGAGGAGGATATGTACTAGGTGCTCCAGAGGGTGATGATTTACTATGTCAACGTTTTGTGAATGAAGCAAATTGTATTGTAGTGTCGGTTGACTATCGACTTGCACCTGAATATCCTTATCCTACGCCACTTGAAGATTGTTACGCAGCATTAAAATGGGTAGCTGATAATGCGAAAGATTTAGGTATTGATAATACACGTATTGGTGTAGCTGGGGCAAGTGCGGGAGGTGGGTTAACAGCAGCATTAGCACTACTGGCTCGTGATAGAAATTATCCTAACCTTAGTTTTCAAATGCCGCTCTATCCGATGATAGATGATCGTAATAATACACCTTCTGCATTGGAGATTACAGGACATATGGTTTGGAATCATGATTTAAATCAAAAGGGCTGGGAAATGTATTTAAATGGGGATAATGGCGGTGATGATGTATCACAATATGCTGCAGCTGCAAGAGCGGAAGACTTATCAGGTTTACCATTTACTTATACGTGTGTCGGTCAATTAGATCCTTTCCGTGATGAAACATTACAATATGTAACGAGGCTATGTCAGGCTGGTGTTGATGTTGAATTCCATTTGTATCCTGGCTGTTATCATGCCTTTGAAAGCTTCGTCCCAACAGCAACAATTAGCCAAAGAGCAGCAACAGAATATGTTGAGGCTGCTAAATATGTATTAAATCGTAATGTTTCTGTTCATTTATAATATTCTCGCGGATTTTTTTCGATATATCTGCAAGTAAAATCCTAGGGGACTGGTCGATTTCATTGAAGTGATACGAAAGTAAAAGGAATCTGCGTACATTAAAGTATGCAGATTCCTTTTTATATTGATTATTGTGCAATAGATTTTGCATTATCGATAATTTCTTGTGGGATATCGATTGTTTTTAGGTGATTGAAATCAGTGTATGTCACAACTGATTTTGTTTTCATTGATAGTTCTTGATCTTCAACTTTCATTTTTAAGTCGAAATTCATATCCAGTTTATTAGTATCGAAAGTCTTTTTATCGATTTCTAGAATGTAGTGTATTTTATCGATTGTTAAGTTATCAAGCGGATTTTCTTCAAGACCCATGTCTTTCATTGATTTGTTAATTTCAGAATCGATAAGTTCTTTAAATTTATCGCCCTTAGCGTCTAAAGTTAAGATATATGCATTATCTGTTTGTTCGAATTTGAAATCTTCGATAAAGTTTTTAAGCTGCTCTAATTGTGCCTTAGCGTCTGCAGATGATGCAGTTTGTTCCATCATTGAATCAAATTGTTCGTCTGGTAATTTATACCAACTATTAGTTGCTTCATCTTTCATGAAAAAGCCTTGATCTTTCTTCATGTACATATCAATCGGCATTTCCGTACTTTTTTGATCTGCACTAGCCATATCTGGCATTGTCATTGAACCTGATAAGTGCATAGCCATTGGATCGGCAACTACATCCATATCCATTTTTGATTCGATGGAAAACTCCATAGATTGTTCGCCTGATCCAACTTTGGAATCTTGAGTCATCTCCATTTTCGCAGTTGCACTTTTAATGTCTGATTGGCGATCTACCGCTTTTTCATACACTTGCTCTAAAGTGAGTTTGCTTGTATTAGTTGTGTCTTTCTTAGGGGTAGCGCTACTGTTACAAGCTGCTAGCGTTAGTGCTAGTGCCCCAACACTTAAAACTTTAAAAAATTTGTTCATTACTTTCATCTCCTATTCATTGGTAAAAACATCATCTATTAGTATACATTACTATAATAGTAAAAGTTTCGTTATTTAAAAAACAGTACTAATTCAAAATTAAAATAATAGTAAATGCCCAACGTATGTCTTTATTAATAAGTCTTCATACTCATGATAAGTTGCAAGAAAATTGGTTCATGAATATTTATTAATAATCAATAAAACCGTTGCTAGTTATTGTGAAATATTGCAATGGTGTGGATCATCACCAAAGCGAGGGGTTGATTTTCCCTCCGGCTGGGCTCAGAGGCGTTTGATGAGCAGCTTAGGGTCACAAATGTTTTTAGTGCGATAGCAAAGGGGTTTTAACTGCGCGAAAGCGAAGCGGCAGCGGCAAAGGGGTTTTAACTGCGCGAAAGCGAAGCGGCAGCGGCAAAGGGGTTTTAACTGCGCGAAAGCGAAGCGGCAGCGGCAACAACGGGATCTTGGTACGAAGGCTTTATCACAGGACGTGGCGTTTTTATCGATGCTGTCCTAAGTAGCAAGCCTATTCCGGACGCAATTTTGCCGAGGAATAATTAATAAGGTCAGTGATTGCTATGTTTGCACATCAGGAAGAGTAGGGGGATAGTTGTTCTGTTTTGAGTTCGAGGGTGGAAAAATATATTTACAAAAAGAAAAAGCCGAGAAAATGATAACATTTTCTCGGCCTTGTTTATCAATTATAGCCCCAGATCATTGTGAATAATGTACCAATGATTGTGACAACACCTACGAATACTGAATATAAAATCGTTGTATATAACGTTTTCTTGTCTTCAGATTCACCGATGTGCATGAATAATACTAATTGTACAGTTGCTTGTGCAAGAGCAGTCACTAGTAATACAGCAAATGCCATGTTAAAAGACATATCAAATTTAACAACAGCTAAAGCTACAAGTGTTAGTAATAGTGAGAAGCCGAAGCCCATCACGTGTTGTTTTGGGAATAATTCCTTCATCAGCTAATCAGTCCTTTCAAGTAGACGAAGCTGAAGATGAAAATCCAAACAACGTCTAGGAAGTGCCAGTACAGTGAGAAGATGAATGCTTTGTTAGCCGTTTGTGGATTTAAACCACGGCTAGCTACTTGGATTAAAATTGCAACGCCCCAGAAGAAACCGAATGTTACGTGGGCACCGTGCGTACCAAGTAAAGTCATTAATGCAGATAAGAATGCACTAGTTTGAATTGTTGCACCTTCATCAACATATGTTACAAACTCGTCGATCTCAATACCTAAGAAGCCAAGACCTAATAGAAGTGTGATGATGAAAAATGCCATCATCGCTTTTTTGTTGCCAATGCGCATTGCATGAACACCAAGGCCAATTGTGAAACTACTTGTTAATAATAAGAATGTTTCCCATAATACTGGTGTTAGTTCAAAAATTTCAGCGCCATTCGGGCCACTACCTGTACGTGTATGAAGTGTGAAATACACTGTAAACAGTGTGGCGAATAATACGATTTCGGCGCCAAGGAAAATCCAGAAACCGAAAATTTTCAGGCGATTTTCCTCTGTACTATATTCTAATGGAAGTGAAGAATCGATTTTCATATTATTTATCACCTCTCAAACTTTTCTCAGTTGCCATAACTTCTTCAACTGAAATGTAACGACCATGATCTTTTTCAAATGAACGATGAATCATAAAGCCAAATACACAAAGCATACTAACGATAGCTGGAATCCATAGATTAAATACAGCGAAGAATGCTGCAAGGAAGAAGAATCCACTCATCCAGAATGGTGTGCCAGTGTTGTTAGGCATGTGAATTTTTTCAATTTTACCTGCTGTAATATCGCGACCTTCTTTTTTCGCGAACCAGAATTCATCTAAACGTGTAACAGTTGGAACTACTGCAAAGTTATATTCTGGTACTGGAGAATGAGTAGCCCATTCTAGTGAACGACCATCCCAAACATCTGCTTTTTCATTACGTGGCATATGTTTCCAGCTGTAGTAAATGTTATATACGATTAACGCAAAGCCGACAGCAAGACCAAGTGCACCGATGAACGATACCATGCTCAATGGACCATAGCCAGTTGACTCAGAATATGTGTACATACGACGAGCGTAACCATCTAAACCTAAAATAAATAGAGGGAAGAAAGCTACGTTGAAGCTGATTGCGATAAACCAGAAAGCAGTTTTCCCTAGTTTTTCATTTAATCGGAAACCGAACATTTTTGGCCACCAGTAGTGGTAACCTGCAAGTACACCGAATACTGTACCTGGAATTAATACATAGTGGAAGTGGGCAACTAAGAACATCGTATTATGATATTGATAGTCAGCACTTGCCATTGCAAGCATTACCCCTGTAACCCCACCAATTGTGAAGATTGGAATAAAGCCAAGAGCGTAAAGCATAGGAGTTGTAAATTGAATTTTACCGTTTCTCATTGTGAGCAACCAGTTAAATATTTTAACCCCTGTCGGAACAGCGATTGCCATTGTTGTAATAGAGAATACGCTGTTTACCATTACACCGTGACCCATTGTATAGAAGTGGTGGGCCCATACTACGAATGATAGTAATGAAATAACGACCATACTCGCAACCATTGATTTATAGCCGTATAAGTTTTTACGTGCAAATGTCGCAATGATTTCAGAGAAAATACCGAAAGCAGGTAGGATAACGATATAAACCTCAGGATGTCCCCAAACCCAGAATAGGTTGGCCCAAAGCATATCCATACCACCATTTTGCATTGCAAAGAATTGTGTACCGAATTGGCGGTCTAACATCATTAATGCAAGTGCTACAGTTAACACTGGGAATGCAAATACGATAATAATGTTTGTAATTAAAATTGACCAAGTGAACATTGGCATTTTCATTAATGTCATACCAGGTGCACGCATTTTAATGATTGTTGCGATGAAGTTAACACCAGTCATTAACGTACCAATCCCTGATAATTGTAAAGCTAAAGAATAGTAGTTGTTCCCAACAGATGGACTAAACTCTGTCCCAGCCAGTGGGAAATAGGCTGTCCAGCCAGCGTCAGGTGAACCACCAATGATAAATGATAGGTTTAGTAAACCACAACCAGCTGCAAATAACCAGAAGCTGACTGCATTTAGACGTGGGAAGGCAACGTCGCGTGCACCAATTTGTAGTGGGATAACAACGTTCATTAAACCAATTACGAATGGCATGGCCATGAATAAAATCATGATTAAACCATGTGTTGTGAAAATCTCATTATAGTGTTGTGCATCAAGAAGTCCATTATCAGGAACTGCCGTTTGTGCACGCATTAATAGTGCATCGATACCACCGCGGAATAACATTAAAAGCGCTACAGCGATATACATAATACCGATTTTTTTATGGTCAACAGTTGATAGCCAGTTTTTATAGAAATAGCCCCACTTTTTGAAATACGTAAGGCCAGCAAAGATAACCACTGCTCCAACTACGATACTAATAGCTGCTGCTAAAATCATCGGTTCTTTCATTGGATGGAAAACTTCTTCCATACTCATTAGACGCGCTCCTTTCAGGTTTAAAAATTAATGTGAATGTGTTGCTTCAGAATTTTCTTGTGAATCAGAATGATCCCCATGGTTCATCTCACTATGATCCATGTTTCCCATTTTCATGTGTTCACTGTGTTCCATTGGAGCTGGACTAAATTCTAAGTGTGTAGATGAATAGCTTGAACGACCAACGTGTTCTGCTTTTAATAGTTCATCAAATTTTTCTTCTGTTAATGGTTTTTCTTTTGTTTTCACATCAGTAGCCCATTTGTCGAAGTCTTTTTGTGTCATAGTTTGAGCTTCAAATTCCATTTCAGCAAATCCGCGACCATTAAAGTTAGAGTTACGGCCCATGTATGAACCAACATCATCAGCTGCAAGGTGAATAGTTGTTAACATGTCACTCATCGCATATTTTTGACCAGCTAATTGAGGAATCCAGAAACTTGTGATTGGTCCGAATGAGTAAAGTTTGAACTCAATTGGACGGTCAGTTGGAATATTTACATAGTTTACAGTTTCAATACCTTGCTCTGGATAACTAAAATGCCATTTCCAGTTAGAAGATGATGCGTAAATAACAAGTGGCTCTTTATTGTCATAACCTGCTGGTTGAGACTCTACTGTACTTGTTGTTCTTACAGTAACAATCGCCAAGAATGCCACTATGATAATAGGGATAACTGTCCATACTATTTCAAGTAGATGACTACCCTCTTCGTGAGGAGGCTCATAATCGGCAGGTGTTTTTGAAGCACGGTATTTAGTTAGCATAAATGCTAAAAGTACATACACGACTAGTAATATAAAGGCCATTGTAATAATGGATAAAATAATTGTGTCTGATAATGTTTTGGCATTTGGACCTTTTGGATCAAAAATTGTTAGGGGTTCACAGCCAGCAAGAACTGCAAGCGCACCAAACGCAATAAACATTAAGCTTAACTTTTTCTTCATGTTAGACTCCTTTCTATAAAACGGCTATTCATAAATTTCATGTGTTTATATAGTAGATTCGAAATTATAAATAGTGGGTAATAAGGTCACCTCTTTTAGTTGTTGTACCAATCAAATAATCAGAAATACTTACAATGGCATGGTTCATTATGAAACATTGAATCTAGTATTTGATTGGTCTAGTGCAAGCGTTCGCAAAATCATTAATCTGTGTAATCGATTTTTTAACAATGTGTCATAATCGATCGACACAAATGTTGTTGTTTGCACATTGGATTATACGCCCCGTTTTACAAAAAAAAAATTATTTTTTTGTATTTTTAATAATAAACTGGGGAAGAATATGAACATTTTTTGAACAAAAATCGTTATTTCAATATTAGTATTTTTGCGTTTAATTAAATAAACACTGTTGAAACGTTGAAAACACTGAGTTTCTCGTATTTAACTATGTAAATAGTTTATTTTGTGAAAATATCATTTCACATTTTAGACTTCATTTTGTAATAAAATCACCGCTATGTTAAGGTTTCGAATGCTTTTTTGTTGCGTTTTTTTAAAAGGGGAGTCCACAGAAAGTGAAATTATGGATATATCAGGATAAACTATAAATGAAAGGGATGATTGGAAAAGGATATTTCGGAAGCTACTATTAATTATGTTAATATAATTACACACTTCCATATATTGTATTAATAATATTTTATCTAAAAAGTAAAAATAGCAAACTAAGGATATCCTTGGTTTGCTAAATTTGGTTATGAAGGCGAAGATAAATGTTCTAAGCAGAGAGAAGGTGAAGTTTATCTTCATTCTGCTCAATTAAAAGTTAAATTAATTAGTTTTAAGCTCCGAGCTTCAGCCATTTTGCTACTTGTCCATAGATAGTATTTTGAAGTTTTGGGGCTAGGTTATTCATCTTTAAGGCGAAGTACAATGTCTTCATTAAATTTAATGTGCATGTGCGCCCACTAAAAAAGGCTTCGTTATAGCCCTGCGTCACTAAATGCATTTCAAATTTATCAAATACCTGCTCGATAAATTCTATTAATGCTTCCTCGGAGTAGTCACGAGCTAGTAACGCCTCAATTATATTAATTAAGCGTTCTTCCTCATCGTTGACAAAGACAGTATCTTTCCAAGTTACAAGTTTCAATGCATGTAAAATTAAAGGCGCATGCTGTAAATCAAATTTAGGGTGTTTAATCGTCACTGCTGCTAAATCTGCACCATGTGCAATGCTATGCGCCCAGCCTTTATTATGAACATGACCTCGTGTATCTTTTTCTAATAATAAATAACGACCAATCTTTTGAAAGAAAACCTGTAGACGTTCATCATTTAAAATTAGTAGTTCGGCATCTTTTGCAAGAATACTTGCTGCAAGTAAAGCGGAAAACGAACGTGTAAAGACACTATCTGTCGATTCTTCACCTATGTTTAAATATAAAAAATCGTCGCCTATTGCAGTATCAAATAAATATCCTAGCTGCTCGGGGCTCAGTAGATTGTCGCTAAGTATATCAATAAAAGTACGGTAAATTAATTTGTCTCGTAATTCGGCATCTGGTGAACCAATGTGCGTTAACATTTCTTGTAACAACCAATTGCCTTTGTGCAACATGAATTCTTGTCGCGCTGGAAGTGTCATTGTTGAAAATGATTGTAATGTATTTTTGATATCCATATGTAATTCCTCCGAAGTTAAGTTCATTCTCTTTATGAGAATTTTTTAAATGTATTCCTTGATGATTATTTGTCCTCTAACAAATGCGTAGACAGAATAAAAATGCTTATATTGAACTAGGTTTTGTTTTATTATAACGCTACAACGATAAATTTGTTGATTGGTGAAGTTTTCATGTGATATACGAGTATATTCACAATAAGAATTCCAGAATCAAGAGAAAGTTGATATGATAGACAAGCAACAAAAAAGGGTAGACTAAACGAGTGTACAATTAAATACATACTTATTTATAAATGTCTTATATTGATGGAAAACAAAATTGTCGGGTAAATCTTTGTGTATTTAATATGAGGATTGTTTCTTTTCCGAACTACTCACTTTACTGTAGTTGTGCATCGACGCCGCTTTCGCACAGAAAAGATTTGTTGCTGTCGCTTCGCTTTCGCACAGAAAAGATTTGTTGCTGTCGCTTCGCTTTCGCACAGAAAAGATTTGTTGCTGTCGCTTCGCTTTCGCACAGAAAAGATTTGTTGCTGTCGCTTCGCTTTCGCACAGAAAAGATTTGTTGCTGTCGCTTCGCTTTCGCACAGAAAAGATTTGTTGCTGTCGCTTCGCTTTCGCACAGAAAAGATTTGTTGCTGTCGCTTCGCTTTCGCACAGAAAAGATTTGTTGCTGTCGCTTCGCTTTCGCACAGAAAAGATTTGTTGCTGTCGCTTCGCTTTCGCACAGAAAAGATTTGTTGCTGTCGCTTCGCTTTCGCACAGAAAAGATTTGTTGCTGTCGCTTCGCTTTCGCACAGAAAAGATTTGTTGCTGTCGCTTCGCTTTCGCACAGAAAAGATTTGTTGCTGTCGCTTCGCTTTCGCACAGAAAAGATTTGTTGCTGTCGCTTCGCTTTCGCACAGAAAAGATTTGTTGCTGTCGCTTCGCTTTCGCACAGAAAAGATTTGTTGCCCCAAGCGGCTCATCGGACGCCCCTCAGGAAAGCGATCAAGTCGGAACGGAAATCAAATCAATCCCCTCGTTTTGTCGAAGAATCATATTTAAAATGACACCTTAATTTCATTGACACAATAGTTTTCAATAAAAAAAGACATACCTAATTAAAGTATGTCTCATCCTGATTATGATATAACGGCTGACTTTATACCGAGCGGCCATTCAGTAAAGGTATTTTGATTGGTTTTTAATTCTACGAGAATATTTGCATTTTTAATGGCATCGATTAGCCATTCACTATAATGAAGATTCGGTTGAGAATGCATTAAGATTTGTTGCATATCTTTTTTATCGATACTTAGAAGTTTATAGTTGCATTCAATGTGTACACTTTGGGGAATAATAAAAAGTGACTCATGCTGGTGTCCAAGTGAGATGGAGCCAGGAATGTTTCCTTGGATACTTATAATATGTGTAATCGCTTCTTGTGTGTATAAATCAATCTTAGTCCTTGTGAGTATTTCAAATTCAATCGGATAATCTTTCTGATAGGGACCGTCCGCTGTAGAAAACGAAACAACTTTAATTGATAGTGCCTCAAACATAGGAGAGATGCTACTACCAAATTCACTAACTGTATCTATTAATTGCATGTATTCCACTCCTTGTGAAGAACTTTAAATTTCAGAGAAGGCTGGATGCCTGTAAACAGAAATAAATAAAAGATATTATTAATTATAATACAATTTATTACAAAATATGAAAAAGTTTTTTGTTAAAAATAAGTAGTGGATAAATTTATAAATAATGCAAGAATAGCTTACTGGTAAAGCGGTCAGTCGAATACGGGAATCAACTCCATGTTATGATGATAATTCAATAAGAAACTAAAATTAATAAGTAAAATAGAGGTAAAGAGGTGAGAAAAATGACAAAGCGAAAACGGCATGTTATCAAACATGACAATATTGTTGTTTTTCCTGGTGCTGTTCAGACATTAATACGTGAAGGACATATGTATGCGGAAAATTATCAATATGAAGAGGCTGTAGCAAGCTTTGAAAAAGCATTTTTATATGAAGCTGGAGACGAAAATGCATTAAGTACCTACGCGTATGCTTTATATGAATTAAAAGAATACGATAAAGTTAAAAATGTTTGTGAGCAATTGTTTGCTATAGGGACGACATTGTATGTGGAAGTAATGGAACTGTATGTTACAGTTTGTATGCAGCTAAAGGAATACCATCAAGTAGAGTCGTTAATTACGACATTAATTGAAGAAAACGTACTTCCCGAAGATCAGCTTGAGAAATTTGAACGCTTAAGAAGCTTGAATCAAGAGGTTGCTAGTAATCTTCAAAAAAAAGAGGATGCAAAACGATTGTTAGAAGAGCAAGAATATGAACTTTCGAAATTTAGTGCATTAACGCCAAACGAACAATCTATTCGATTGCATCGCTTAATGGATACGAATGTACGACAATTAAAAACAGCACTGAAAGAAATTATAGAATGTCCAACAATCCATCCATTTGTTCGGAGCCTTGCATTAATTTTATTAGTGGAACAAGAAGTGTCAATTGACATTTTAGTTTCAAAATTTGATCAAACTATAACTGTTAATCCTAATAATTTAGTCCTACCAAATCAGTTGCCTCAGTATAGGGAAATAAAAAAAATAATTGAAAATAAATTAGAGCAAGACCCATCGACGTTGGAAATGGTACAATATTTAATGGCGAAGCATGCCATTGTGTCGTATCCGTTTGAATGGCACCCATTCGAAGCCGATGATATTGCTTATAGTTATATTGACTTTGTACAGTCTATGCTAGGCAAAGTACAGGAAATGGACTATGAAATCATTGACTTTTTACAAATGTTAGAAAAATTATCAGAACTCCATGAAGTATGAAATAAGTTGAAACTATACGCATCTATGTTATACTAAAATGGTTGTCAAAATCGTAGTTACGAATGAATTGTCTAACATTAAAAATGATCATTTATTTGGAGGTATTTATACATGTCAGCAAAATGGGAAAAACAAGAAGGTAATATCGGTACTCTAACAATCGAAGTACCAGCTGTAGAAGTAGACGCAGCAATGGACCAAGCGTTCAAAAAAGTTGTAAAACAAATTAACGTACCAGGTTTCCGTAAAGGAAAGATGCCTCGTAATATGTTTGAACAACGCTTTGGTATCGAATCTTTATACCAAGATGCATTAGAAATCATCGTTCCTGAATCTTATTCAAAAGCGATCGATGAAGCTGGAATTATGCCAGTGGATTACCCAGAAATTTCTGGTACAGAAAACTTCGTACACGGTAAAGATTTCACATTTACTGCTCAAGTAACTGTAAAACCAGAACCAAAACTTGGTGAGTACAAAGGTTTAGAAGTTGCGAAACTTCCAGTAGAAGTTACTGACGAAGAAGTAGAAGCACAAATTCAAGACCAATTAGCTCGTAAAGCAGAGCTTGAAATTAAAGAAGATGAAGCAATCGTAGAAGGCGATACAGCTACAATTGACTTTGAAGGTTTCGTAGGTGAAGAAGCATTTGAAGGTGGTAAAGGTGAAGACTATCCACTAGAAATCGGTTCAGGCTCATTCATCCCAGGCTTTGAAGAGCAACTTGTAGGTACGAAAACTGGCGAAGCAAAAGACGTAGTTGTTACTTTCCCAGAAGAATACCATGCAGCTGAATTAGCTGGTAAAGAAGCTACTTTCAAAGTAACTGTAAAAGAAGTTAAAACGAAAGTTCTTCCTGAATTAAACGATGAGTTCGCTAAAGAATTAGACCCAGAAGTTGAAGGCGTTGAAGCTTTACGTACTAAAATCAAAGAGCAAACTGCTGAACAAAAACAAGCTGAATCTGATGCAGCACTTCGTGATCAATTAGTTGAAAAAGCTGCTGAAAATGCAGAATTCGAAGTACCTGCTGGTATGATTAACTCTGAAACTGATCGTATGTTACAAGAATTTGGTCAACGTTTACAAATGCAAGGAATGAACTTAGACCTTTACTACCAATTCTCAGGTCAATCAGAAGAAGATTTACGTGGACAAATGAAAGAAGAAGCAGAAGGCCGTGTACGTGTATCTTTAACACTTGAAGCAATTGCTGAAGCTGAAAAAATTGAAGCAACTGAAGCTGATATCGAAGCTGAATTAGAAAAAATGGCTGCTCAATTTAACATGACTAAAGACCAAATTACTGGAGCTTTAGGCGGCACAGCAGTTCTTGTAAACGACATTAAAATTCAAAAAACAGTTGAATTTTTAGTAGAAAACGCTAAAATTACTGAATAGGATTTTTTTTGTAACTGGATAGAAAAATGAAAACAAGGTACGGCATTAAACCGTGCCTTGTTTTATAACATATTTTTTATTTAGTTTAAGCTAGATTCCCCTTTAGATTTAGTTCGGTTAATTATATTATTAATATACGACTACTTTCACCGCAAAAAGCATCCTCCAAAAGGAAATACTTTTTTGAAAAGGGGCAGGCAAAGGCCTTTACACTTCTCTAATACATAGTATTGTTTGACTTTTCACACGATGCTAAAAATTTAACTTTATTCAGCAGAGAAGAGGCTTTAGTTTAACTTCTTGCGGCAATTATTTTTTGTAGCGAATGCAAATTGTCAGCTACAAATGTTTTATGTAACGTAAGTGAAACGGCAGTTACAAAAGTCTCCCACTTCTATAGGTGGTGAAATGAATGCGGTTTTAAGTCACTTTTCAGCGGGTATCCAGTCGCTACGCTTTCGGCACATAAGACACCTGCTAAAAGAAGTAAAAAGCCTCCGGTCGATTCCGGACACAATTATGCCGAGACATAATTGACTGATGTCTCAATTCTTCCAAATGAGGAACAACGAAATACATCCTCTTCTGAATGAAGTTAAGCCTCTGGCGAATGTAATAGATTTTAAAGAAATTAAGATACTCATATATGGGTATCTTTAACTTGTACTATCGGGTACATCAGTGAAGTCACAAGTCAAATATCTGTCGATGGACAGAGATCTTAACGAAATGAAAGGTCTCTGGTCGCTAGAGGTTTCTGAAGAATCAGTCAGTTACACTTACGTGGAAATAAAATGTTTAATTAGCGTCACAGATGAGACTCTGCAGCAAAGTGACTCATCGGACGCCATAAGGAAAGCGCTAGTCGGAACGGAAGTCGACTATACATTATGGTGATGAGCTGGAATCAAGTCAATAAATTGGCATTCTTTGTGATAAATGTTAATGTTTTTGTACAATGGATGTCGAATTATTTTAAAAATCTTGAAACATT
This sequence comes from Lysinibacillus xylanilyticus, assembly GCF_001183605.1. Classification (GTDB taxonomy): domain Bacteria; phylum Bacillota; class Bacilli; order Bacillales_A; family Planococcaceae; genus Lysinibacillus; species Lysinibacillus xylanilyticus. The sequence goes on from NZ_LFXJ01000008.1 coordinate 296,261, forward strand.
ATCGCCGTGCTGTAAATAGATGCAGACAATTTATTTGATAAAGATTCAATAATCTTGTAAGATTGTTGCTTGAATAGGGGTGAAACATATTGTTCAAATTTAATGATGAAAAAGGCAATTTAAAATGCTCATTCTGTGGAAAGCCACAAGAACAGGTACGTAAACTAGTTGCAGGTCCTGGTGTTTATATTTGTGATGAATGTATCGAACTTTGTTCAGAAATCGTTGTAGAGGAACTGGGCGTTGAAGAAGAAATTGAATTTCAAGATATTCCAAAACCGAAAGAGATCTTAACGATTTTAGATGAGTATGTAATAGGACAAGAACGTGCTAAAAAAGCTTTGGCAGTTGCGGTTTACAATCACTACAAACGCATTAATACAAACAGTAAAATTGATGATGTAGAATTAGCAAAATCGAACATTGTGTTAATCGGCCCAACTGGTAGCGGTAAAACTTTATTGGCCCAAACATTGGCGCGTATATTAAACGTTCCTTTTGCTATTGCAGATGCTACTTCTCTAACAGAAGCTGGCTATGTTGGTGAAGACGTTGAAAATATCTTGTTAAAATTAATTCAATCCGCAGATTACGATATCGAGCGTGCTGAAAAAGGAATCATCTATATTGATGAAATCGATAAAGTTGCACGTAAGTCAGAAAATCCATCCATTACACGCGATGTTTCTGGTGAAGGTGTACAACAAGCACTTCTGAAAATTTTAGAAGGTACAGTTGCAAGTGTCCCACCACAAGGTGGTCGTAAGCATCCTCACCAAGAGTTTTTACAAATCGATACTACAAACATCTTATTTATTGTTGGTGGAGCATTTGATGGAATAGAATCCATTATTAAACGTCGTCAGGGTGAAAAAGTAATTGGCTTTGGTTCAGATCCAAACATAATTGATGTGGATGAAGGCTCAATTATGGCAAAGCTTATTCCGGAGGATTTATTAAAATTTGGTCTAATTCCAGAATTCATCGGTCGATTACCAGTACTTGCGAGTCTAGAACAATTAAACGAGGATGCGCTTGTACAAATTTTAACGGAGCCTAAAAATGCACTAGCTAAGCAATATCAAAAAATGCTTGAACTAGATGGTGTTGAGCTTGAGTTTGATGAAGGTGCGCTTTCTGAAATTGCAAAAGAAGCAATAGAACGAAAAACAGGTGCACGTGGTCTTCGTTCAATTATTGAGTCAACTATGCTTGATGTAATGTACGAACTACCTTCACGCGAAGATGTGAAAAAATGTATCATTACGGCAAAAACAATTACGGATAAAGAAAAACCGAAATTGCTTCTTGAAGATGGCACTGAACTCGATGAAGGTAGCGACACAAAAACTTCAGCATAACGAACAGGCTTGGGTGTCTATTGTTATGAGATAAAGAGTAATTTAGCTGACTTCGATTGTGCAATATCCGCACATATCGACAGTCAGCTTTTTATTCATTCATACATAAAGCCAACTGTAATTAGATGAAATTTTTGGCTCAATTGATTAACTAGTGTGAATCAGTTTTTTAGACACATACTAGTAGCGTGGGAGTGAATAAGAAAATTTTGACGGAGGTGAATACCCGCATGGTGACAATACAAAAAACAACAAATGTACCATTATTACCTTTACGTGGACTTTTAGTATACCCGTCGATGGTGTTACATATTGATGTGGGTAGAAATCGTTCTGTAGCAGCGCTAGAACAAGCGATGTTAGAGGACCAATTGATATTATTGGTAACACAAAAAGAAGTGCATGATGAACAGCCTGATGAGCAAGATTTATATACAGTTGGTACGATGGCATATGTCAAACAGATGCTAAAATTACCAAATGGAACACTGCGTGTTTTAGTGGAAGGTGTGTCGCGTGCAACATGGTCTAACTATCGTGCGTTAGACAAATATACGATTGTTGACATCGATGTTAAGGAGGAAACAATCGGTAAGGATGTTGAAACACAGGCTTTAATGCGTACGTTGTTAACGTATTTCGAAAGATACGCTAAAGGCTCCAATAAAATTACATCTGAAACCATTAGTACTGTGGCAGACATTGAAGAGCCAGGTCGTTTAGCAGACATCATTGCATCGCATTTACCCTTTAAGATTGCAGATAAACAAGAAGTACTGGAGATGCTCAGTGTAAAGAAGCGTTTAGATCATTTAATTATTCGTTTACATGACGAGCAAGAAGTACTTGATCTTGAGAAGAAAATTAATTCAAAAGTTAAGCAATCCATGGAGCGTACGCAAAAGGAATATTATTTACGTGAACAAATGAAAGCAATTCAAACTGAGCTAGGAGACCGTGAAGGGAAAACTGGTGAAGTAGCTGAATTACGTAAACGTATTGACGAAACAGGAATGCCTGAATCAACGAAAGAAGTAGTGCTTAAAGAGTTGGATCGGTATGAGAAGATACCGGCAGCTAGTGCAGAGAGTGGTGTAATCCGAAACTATATTGATTGGATTGTTTCGCTACCATGGACAAATGCGACTGAAGATCGCATGAATATCGAACTTGCAGAGAACATTTTAAATCGTGATCATGACGGATTAGAAAAAGTAAAAGAACGTATATTGGAATATTTAGCTGTACGTCAGTTGAAAAAATCGTTACGTGGACCAATATTATGTTTAGCTGGCCCTCCAGGTGTAGGTAAAACCTCATTAGCTCGATCTATTGCAGAAAGCTTGGATCGCAAATTTAACCGTATTTCATTAGGTGGGGTACGAGATGAATCGGAAATTCGTGGTCATCGTCGTACGTATGTTGGGGCAATGCCAGGTCGTATTATCCAAGGGATGAAAAAGGCAGGGACAATTAACCCTGTGTTCCTTCTAGATGAAATTGATAAAATGTCTAATGACTTCAGGGGAGATCCGGCAGCAGCAATGCTTGAAGTTTTAGATCCTGCTCAAAATAATTCATTTAGTGATCATTACATCGAAGAACCTTATGATTTATCGAATGTATTATTTATAGCAACAGCCAATGATTTAAGTACAATTCCTGGGCCGTTACTAGACCGTATGGAAGTAATCTCAATTGCTGGTTATACAGAAATTGAAAAAGAACAAATTACGAAAAATCATTTAATACCAAAACAGTTAAAAGAGCATGGCTTGAAAAAAACACAAGTTACTATTAAAGACGAAGCTGTAGTGGATATCATTCGTTATTATACTCGTGAAGCAGGTGTTCGCGGACTAGAGCGTCAAATCGCAACCCTATGCCGTAAAATTGCTAAGATCATCGTTTCTGGTGAGAAAAAACGAGTAACAGTGAGCTCGAAAGTCGTAGAGGAATTACTCGGTAAACACCGTTTCCGATATGGACAAGCAGAAGAGGAAAATCAAATCGGTGTCGCTACTGGACTTGCTTATACAACTGTGGGTGGTGATACATTACAAATTGAGGTATCATTAACACCTGGTAAAGGAAAATTGCAGTTAACTGGGAAGTTAGGCGATGTCATGAAGGAATCTGCTCAAACAGCTCTATCGTATGTCCGTACAAAAATGGAAGATCTAAAAGTGGATCCAGAATATTTTGAAACACATGATATTCATATTCACGTTCCTGAAGGAGCTGTGCCGAAAGATGGACCTTCGGCAGGTATTACTATGGCAACCGCAATTGTTTCCGCAATTTTACACCGTCCAATACGCCGTGAAGTCGGCATGACAGGTGAAATTACATTACGTGGACGTGTACTGCCAATTGGGGGCTTAAAGGAAAAAACACTCAGTGCGCATCGAGCGGGCTTAACGACAATTATTTGTCCGAAAGATAATGAGAGAGATATTGAGGATATTCCTGAAAGCGTACGCGAACAACTAACATTTAAACTAGTGTCATCGGCTGATGAAGTATTAGCCTATGCACTGGACGGAGGTTTTTAAGAAAATGAAAGTCCATAACGTAGAAATGGTCATTAGTGCTGTAAGACCAGACCAATATCCAGAAGATGGACTGCCAGAATTTGCACTAGCCGGTCGCTCGAATGTGGGGAAATCCTCATTTATTAACCGAATGATCGGTCGTAAAGCTTTAGCACGTATTTCTTCTAAACCCGGAAAAACACAAACGCTTAATTTTTACAAAATTGAAGAGCAGTTATTTTTTGTAGATGTTCCGGGTTATGGTTATGCAAAGGTTTCAAAGACTGAGCGTGAAGCATGGGGAAAAATGATTGAGCGTTACTTCACAGGGCGCAATGAATTAAAGGCAGTCGTACAAATTGTTGATTTACGTCATCCTCCTACAGTTGATGATCGCATGATGTATGATTTTTTAAAGCATTACAATATTCCTTGTATTGTCATTGCAACAAAAGCAGATAAAATTCCAAAAGGTAAATGGGATAAGCATAAAAAAGTCGTAAAAGAAACGCTAGATATGGACAAAAATGATCCACTTATTGTTTTTTCTTCAGAAAAAGGAATTGGCTTTGAAGAAGCTTGGCGTATAATCGAAAATAAAATGTAATAAGAAAACATCTATTGAGTCTATTGTTTAGGACAGTAGATGTTTTTTTTTATTGAAAATTGAGGGAATCGCTTGATGAATGAAACAACTGACCGATAAATGAAATAGGAGGTGGACTAAATGGATATCGCAGGTTTATCAATGGCAATGAATCAAGCAACTTTAATACAAAATGTATCTCTTGCTGTAACGAAACAGGCAATGGAGATGCAACAGCAAAATTCAGAACAATTAGTTGAAATGTTAGATGCTCCACATCCTACAGCCGGACATACAATTGACGTTCAAGTATGATGAAGCAAAGGTAGCTTGAAATTAGAAGCTACCTCTATCTTTGTGTCTAGTGATGGTAGATTTAACTTCTTTCAGCGGATGTCACGGAAAAATGCCGAGGCATAATTGATAAAGTAAGTAAAAGCACTAAAATTCAACTTTTTTTCAATAGTAAAAACTACCAATATTACGATATACTATTTATTAATAACATTTTAAGGAGGTGGGATTTGTTGAAGAAGATTCCATACATACTAACGATTTTGTTACTAGCGATTCTCGGGTTCTCATCAAATCAAACAGCACATGCTGCCCAAATGGTGACTGGAACTTTTGTCGATGTAACATTTTCAGAATATGCAAATTCCAATGGGGTAATAGAAAAAAAGCTTAGTAAAATTACTTTGCAAAATGATAGCGGTCGTCAGGTTACATACAATATAAATAATAGTGCCCGCCTGTATATTAATAATACAGAGACAACAATTGAAGGCTTTAAGATGGGGATGAAAGTAGAAGCGGAAATTTCCCTACGAAGTGTTGTTGAGCTTCGAGGTACTTCTAATTCTACAAAAGAAACAGAATCTCCAACAGCTGCACAAAATACTAAAACACTTGCTGGGGTAGTGACAAGTATTGATCCAAATGGACTATTCATTATGCTGAAGTCAGATTTTGGAGAAGAAACAACCTATTATATAAATAAAGATACAAACTACCAAAAAAACTCCTCTGCAGTCGATATTAGTGCATTATATGTAGGGGATCGTGTTAAGCTTAGCCTTAAAAATCGAAACACATCCATTGTCACGAAGATTGAAATTAGTGAGACGGGTACATTAGTTGAAAACCTATATAAAGGTGAGATTCAAACGGTTAATGCCAACGCAAATAAATTAACTGTCAAAAACCAACATGCTTTTATAAATTGGCAATTTGGTTCTGATACAACAACGGCTTTATCAACGATGAATTTTTCATCGAAGGTTCCGGTATATGTTGGAAACACAAAAATTAATAAAGATCAATTGAAAAATTACATTGGTAGTGAAGCATATTATGCAACAGTTAAACAATTTGGCAAAGAAGTGATTGAAAAGATTGTTGTATTGAAAAACGATGAGCGAACTTACTATGAGCCTATGCTTTCTGTAGATAGTAAATATCAATTATTAAAACTTAAATATGCTGGCACATTATACTTCCACGATGGAACGATTTTAATTAGAAATGGTCGTTTAATTGAACCTACTGGTTTATTAGCTTATGGTACAGCTTTTGTTATTTCGGACGGTGCTGCACGTGATCATTATGCTCAAGTTGTCCAAGTAACAAGTGATAGCTTTATGTCACCAAACTTAGCAGGTCATGAATTATATTATGGACGCTTATCACAAGCAGATGGCTATCTAATCGAAATTGATGATGCGCTAAAGATCGAGTCAAATGTCTTCAAGAAAACAGAGCGTACTGTACTATCTGTTAGTAATTCAACAAAAGCAAAAGTAGATGATGGTAACAAAACATTTAATGTCATTCCTGATATTGAGCTTCATTTATACGAAGGGGAATATGGATACTTCTATGTGAAGGATGGTCATGTACAGGCCCTTCATATTCTTAATAAAGCTAAGCCAGTTGCACCATTAATGTTAACTGGTAAACTACAGTCAGTTAAATCGAAATACCCAGCTATAATCAATGTGAAGAGTGTTAGTCAATGGCAAAATGGTCGTTGGTATGAAGCTGGTGAAATGGTTGATATGAATATTGACCAAGCAACAATTATTAAAGCTGGTAAAGTTATTCAAGCATCTGAATTAAAACCTGCTGATCGTTTAGTAGTATTATCAGATCGTTTTGTTAAAGCTCATCTAATATTAGTTGATTAATTTCCTTCAGAAAATCTTTTTTGTAACGAAAGTGAAACGGCAGTTACAGAAGTCTCCCACCTCTATAAGTGGCGAGATGAATACGGATATAAGCTACTTTCAGCGGGTGTTTGGACACCCGCTGAAATAGAGGAACTCAGCTACGAATAATTGATTAAATGAGAATCTATGAGTCTTCTACGAGTATATTTCCGATGAAGGTATTCGAGTGTCGCTTCTGAAGGATAATCTTGTGGCACGAGTAAAAGGCGAGCAAATATTAACCTTAAATTTTTCAGGTGTGTTGATAAAAGTAGATAACAATGGTTAATCAATGCACCTGATTATTTTGTAATGTTGAAGAAATTATTGACAGCACCAGATCCGGATATGTATGGATTGAAAGAGAGGGACAAAAAAAGAATGCGAAAACATTTATCTAAAATAATGTTAGTGGTCCTTGCTGTATTTGCTATTGGAGCTACTATCCCAGAAAATGCATCAGCTGCTTCATTAGAAACAACAGGTGCTGTAAAAAATGAATATACATATGAGGAAGCTGTTTTCATAACAGGAACACCCATTATATTTAAAGGCACTAGTAAAGACATTAATATTACAAAAAAAGAATCTAAAGGAAAGTTAACTGAAACATATAGTTTAAAGTTAAAAGCAAGTAACGGTGCTACATTGACACGAAATATTGCATATGAATCAGATGTTGTAGATTATGCTACGATTGGTCAAAAAACATCGAATGGTGTTGTGAAAAAATATACAGAGAAAATTGTTGTTGGGAAAACAACATATTCATTGGTTGATTATCAATTTTCACAAGGGACTGTAACGGACAATCGTGTAGCCTCTGATTATTTCTCAGGTAATGTGATTTCGAGAAAAACATATGCCTATCAAACCGGGACTGGAAAAAATGCGGTCCAAAATACTGTAACAATTGATACCGATAGTCGTCATGCTGGCTATGAAAACTTCTGGGGAGCAACAGAAACACAAATTACAGAAGATGTTTATAATTATAGCGATGGTAAGACAAGCCATGTGAAAAATCGTGTATCTACAAGCAAATCACGTGTACTAAACTATGAAGAAAACCTAGGGAGTTTAGGGAGCTTTGATGGTGGATATGCGGTAGTAAGTGAAAAGGATGTTATTTCTGAATATACGTATGATTTAGCCTCTGGACAACAAGGTACTATGGACTTAGATACTGAATACATGCCGACAATTGAACGTCTAATCATTCCTAAGTTCCGCGATTTATCAAATCATTATGCGAAACAAGCTATTGAAAAATTATACTCTTTAGGTATTTACTCTGATGCAAGTAACTTCTTCTCACCAAATACCCCTATGAAGCGTATTGACTTTACAGCGGCGATTGGAAAGGCAGTTGACTTACGTGTAATGGCAGCACCGAAAACGAAAAAATCGACAACTACTGCAAGTATTTTTAAAGATATCAAGCGTTCAGTAAAAGATTATGCCTATATTGAGTCTGCGGTTCATAAAGGTGTTATTAAAGGTGTATCACCTGAGTATTTCAAGCCTGATCATCCAATTACTCGAGCACAAGCTGCTACGATTTATGTGCGTGCCTTAGGGCTTGAGAATAAAGCGCCAGATCCAGGCTATATAACAAAGTTTAAGGATGATGCGCAAATTCCAGCCTACGCAAGAGACGGTATTTACATTGTAAATGAGTTAGGCTTAATGACTGGTGACCCTGCAGGTCGATTTAATCCAAATCAACCATTAACGCGGGCAGAAGCATCAGTAGTACTAGAACGTTTTTTGAATTATTTAGAAAATGATTTAAAACAAAACTATCGAGATGACATATTGTTCTTTAATTAAAGAAAGGACTGAACAATAAATGACGTATGCTAAAAAAGCATTTCTATCCATGCTATGTTTCGTACTAATCCTGATGACATCAGCTCCGGCTGTAACACAGGCGGCTACGAAAATTAATGATGTACCAACTAATAATAGTAAATTCAAAGCTATTTCATGGGCAGTCGATAATGATTTACTCTCATTGAATAGCGCTAATAACTTTTTACCTAATGAGCAGCTAACTGAGCAAGAGCTTGTTGTCATGTTTGCAAAACTGGATCGAAACTATGCATTAACATATAACGACAGTGTAGCTTATAACTTCTATAGCGATTTTTATTTACCTTTTAATGGTACCTACACAACTGCTAATCGTACAAAGGCTGTTACACGTGGACAATTTGCGCGTATATATGCTGCCTTTAAAGGTTTAGATTTAGATGAGCCTCAGGCGGTTCAATATTTATACACAAATGAGATTTCAACAGGAAGCACTGGTAATAAGACATTTGCCAATTTCAATCCTTCTACAAAACTAACTCGAGGAGATAGTGCTGAATTTTTATACCGCAGTGTACAAAACAGCAGCTTTGCTGTACTAGGATTAAAACGTACTGCAGCAGGCCGTGATAACGATAATATTACATTACCTCCAGGCTTTATGGGCTCAAGCAATACAGAATTTGAAGAGCCAAAGGATAATAACAATGATTTTACTGGACCGGAGTATGTGAATAATGCGCTACAAAGTATTGATGTTGAAAAAACAGATTTAATCGCAAATGGCCAAGATTCAACACTCATTACTGTATCTTTAAAAGCTTGTAATGGTGATCCATTACCTGATGATAAATCTTATACATTCCGAGTAACTTCATCATATGGTGCAAAAATTGTTGACACATCTGGTGAAGCTGTTCGAAATGTACAATCAGATGGCTCCACTGTCTCTGCGATTGTGATAGCGCCAAAATTAACAAAATCTGTACGTGATACAATCTCATTTGAGCTTATTAACAACACAGATCCTAATATGAAATGTCTTGTAGGTGAAAAACTTAATGCACATGTCCGTTACTCACCTCAGCCGGAAATGCGCATTGATTATCAAGTGTATGATCCAGCAAACACTGATGATGAAAATGGAAATGTCACACCTCCATATGTACCGTATGAAAAATTACCAGAGTTCTTTACAGAAAATATTATTAACGTCCATTGGATTGATAGAGAAAAGAAACTATTTAGTATTGGGCAGCAAACAAATGTAACAAATTCTCTTGGAAATGTTGAAAATAAATATTTACAATATGGTGGCAGTGATACAAAATACCCTGCATTAGGCTATGAAAATGCCATTTTACAGTTTGAAAACTATAATATTTCCGTTTGGCTGTTCGAAGAGATTGTTGAAAAACGCTTGAAGGATTCGGTTAATGATACGATTGAAATTATGTATATGATTTCAGATGATGGGCGTCCAATTTATCGTATTCAAGGAATTGATGATGCAATTGCCTCACAGGTTGAGAACATTAACCCAGTCGGTGCTATTATTCAACTTATGGGTTATTTGCCAGATGAGAAAAAGCTGACGCTTGAACATTATGATAGTGTTATGAAAATTTATGCTATTTTTACAAGCTTGAGTAACTATGATCGAACAGTATTATTAAAATACCAAGGTGGTAAATTGCTCGGTCAAGTAGAAGCCTATAAAAAACGAGTGGAAGCATTAAAGGAAAGTGCAGATGCGGCATCAAGACCGTCTGGAAAAGATCGTTATACTAAGGTAATGGTTACATTAGTAAGACCAGGTGGGGAAATTATTACTGACTACCAAGGAACAGTAAAAATTAAATTTGATGGTGTTGAGAAAACAGCTTCATTTGTTACAAACACTTCGGATTATTTAAATAATACTGGAAGCCCAGGTACAGCTGTAGCGTACTTTGACTCAGTTATTTATGGGAAATCAAAAGCTGAAGCAACATTAGTAAACAAAATAGATCCTCGTTATGCAACAATTTTGAAGGATTTAAAAGATAAAACAATTACAAAGGAAATTTTCACAAATCCTTACTTTAGTAAAAATTCTTGTTCTTTAGCAACAGAGGTCGCTTACGTAGTTGATTACTCTGCTTCCATGAAAGCTTCTGACCAAACAAATTATCGCGGTAAGAAAATGATGGAAGTAATCGATCAAATCAAGGCTAAAAATAATATTGTTATTGAAACAAATACAAAAGCTACTATTCTTGGAGAAGGCAGTACAGCCAATGTCTTGAAAAAAGATCTATATAAAGCATCAAAAGAGAAAGGTGCTACAGATATTTTTGCAGGTATAGATCTCGCTCTGTCTAAATTCTCAAATGACTCGAAAACTTCAAAAGCTATAATTGTCGTATCAGACGGTAAAACAAGTAAATCTAAAATGACAAAAGTGCTGAACGATGCGAAAAATAAAGGGGTTAAGGTTTACACTGTAAGTATGGGTAAAAAATCACAAGTCAATGATGCAATTTTAATGCAACTGGCTGCTGAAACTGGTGGTACTTATTACCACGCAATCGATAACTTACAATTACATCACGTATTCCAAAAAATTATTGATTCAATTTTATGTAAAACACCATCTTCAAGTTGCGTGAATCCTGAAAATTTATTTGAAGAAGCGACAGTCACTCTACGCAAAGGCAATATTACAATGAATGCAAGAATTGATGGTAATTGCTCTAATGTTGCAAAGGTTAATGTGCGATTCCCTTCTTTAAGTGGAGATGTGCAATTTGAATTGAATAAGCGTAGTGATAGTGTCTACATGCTAACAAAAACAGTTCAAACGATGCAGGACTTCAAAGTTAATAATGAGATTGAATTTGTTGCATATGATAAAGACGGTAAAATTATAGCTATAAAAACCGTGACAATAACAGATTAATAGATAAAAGTTGTTTTTAAGCTGAACTAATTCTAACAATTAGTTCAGCTTTTTTACTCTAGATGAAATATTCATATAGTAATTACCTACGTGGGGGTGATTGCTATGAATTATTTAGTTTGGTTTCGTTACTAAAATAGCAAGGAATATGAGAATACTATATCGAATAAGAAAAATATGGTGAGCCTGTTTACGGATAATATTGAAAGTCATACTCGCACTTTTGGGGGGATTATTATGGTTAAGGACTCGTGGTTTACGATTCAGGAAATCGATTATAAAACATTCGCAATTAGTGAATATGGACATTGGGAAAAGGTGCATTCATTTCTATTAGTCGGCAATGAAAAAGCAGTTCTTATTGATACTGGTCTTGGAATAGATAATATTAAACGCATAACGGATCAATTGACTGATTTGCCGATTATTGTTTTAACAACTCATGTGCATGCTGATCATATTGGAAACCATGGAGAATTTGAAAATATTTATGTTCATGAAGCTGACTCTGATTGGTTAACTAATGGTATTAAAGGATTGACCATAGAACAAATAAGAAGAGATATTAGTAGGGATATAACAATTCCTACTCCAAAAACATTTAATCCGGAAACATATAAACCATATCAAGGAACACCAACTGGCTTATTACAGGATGGTGATATGATTGATATAGGGAATAGAGAATTAATTATTCATCATACTCCTGGGCATTCTCCAGGTCATATATGTGTTTTTGACAAAACTAACGGATATTTGTTTACCGGTGATTTACTTTATGATGAAACACCTATTTATGCTTTTTATCCTTCTACTAACCCTATTGATTTAGTCGATTCCTGGGAAAAGATATCAAAGATCCCATATGTCACAAAAATTTATGGTTCACATAATACATTAGGTCTTGAACCAAGTATCCTACAAGAACTCGTAAACGCAGTTAAGGAACTTAAAGAAAAGGATCTAGTAAAGTTTGGAACAGGGATTCATAAATTTAAAGGGTTTAGTGTACAGTTTTAATTTTTTCTTGAACGGAGATATAAGCTCACCGCCTTTCATAGAAGGCGGTGGTTTTTTAATTATGGTGATACCCTTATCCATTTAATAATTTTAATGAAATCGGGGATATTACACCTAAAGATATTTTGAGGTGGAGACAAATGGGTAGAACTGTTTATCTTTTCTTAGTTTCATTTTGTACACTTTTTTTATTAACATTACATGTATCTGCAAAGGATAAGCCAAGTCCTTATGAAAAAATATATTCCGAAATAGGATATAAATCGGTGGAAAAAGCAGTGAGTGATTTTGAACAACATTTTAATCAAAAACTAAAACTACCTCTTAGAGTACCCCCTATAAGCTTTACACATCATTTTGGACGATTCTCCGATTCAAAGTATGAAGGCAATGACGCATTTGAAGTGACACTTATCAATGACCAATTATCCGAAAATCACTATAAAATTGATATTCGTCCACTTAAGTATAAATTGCCTCTTAGAGAGAAATATGTAGTAAAAACTTATGAATTAAAAAATGGGATTGTGGCCACATATATGACCATTTCAGGTTTTAATGTGCTTGTTTTCGAGAGAGACAATTTGCAGTATATGCTAAGTATAGATAAACGAGTTTCAAATAAAGTAACCCCTGAAACTTTAGTGGACATAGCCAATTCTATTGATTATTAAATGGACCAGATAAATTATTTCATTTTTGACTTAAGAGTAAAATTAGCCTGTTAAAGATAATTCAACAATTCTATTTTAGGAGACATAATGAAGTAAAAGGGTTCACACAGTTTTGTGTATGAATCCTTTTTGCTCTTTGGCAGGTGGATGTCGATAAAATTTAGAAGTTGCGTGATAAAACATGAAAGTTAATCGATAAATTTCAAAAGTTGAGCGATAAAACGTAAAAGTGTTTCGATAAAACTCAAAAGTTGGACGACATTTTGTTAAAACGTATATCATGTGGATAAGTTGATTGTAGTGGAGGCTTGGCGACTCCTTGGGGATCAGCGAAAAGAGGAACGAAGGCTAAAACCATCACATCCTGTGATAACGCCTTCGTGACCAACATCGGTGCTGCTGCCGCTTCGCTTTCGCGCAAAAAACATCTGTTGGCCCGAGACCCTGCAGCGAAGCGGATGTTTTCTGTGCGAAAGCGTAGCAACAGCAACAATAAAAGCGGCTCATCGGACGCCCCCAGGAAGCTTTGTTCTGTGCAAAAGCGTAGCGACAGCAACAACAACAAAAGCGCCCGGAGGGAACGGAAATCAACCACACGTTTTGGTAATGATCCATTAAAAGACAATGTTCTGGACAAACATTAAATTTGAAACAGAACGTATAATTTGTTACACTTAGTTTATAATAATTCTAATGTAGATGACGAATTTCAGTTCTTCATGACATGTTCACAAATTATTGCTGAACTCTTGTCGAACTGTGCTATAATGAGATTTGTCAATTAGAACGTGAGAGGTGTTATTCATGCATACCATCGTAGTAGGCTTGAATTATAAAACGGCGCCAGTTGAGATTCGTGAAAAGTTATCATTCATAGAGAGTGAACTACCACAGGCAATGGAAGCGCTGCAAAAGCAAAAAAGTATATTAGAAAACGTTATTGTTTCGACATGTAACCGTACAGAAATATATGCAGTAGTTGATCAATTGCATACAGGACGTCATTTTGTGAAACAATTTTTAGCAAATTGGTTCGACCTGCCTGCGGAGACATTTTCTTCGTATTTAACAATTCGTGAAGAAGATGAGGCAATCGAACATTTATTCAAAGTAACAGCTGGAATTGATTCGATGGTACTTGGCGAAACTCAAATTTTAGGACAAGTACGAAAAAGCTTCTTAAATGGACAAGAGATTGGAACAACAGGAACGGTATACAATCAGCTATTTAAACAAGCGGTGACATTTGCGAAGCGTGCACATAATGAAACGGCTATCGGTGAGAACGCAGTATCTGTTTCTTATGCAGCAGTTGAATTAGCGAAGAAAATATTCGGATCTTTACAACGTAAACATGTAGCAATTTTAGGTGCAGGAAAAATGGGGGAACTTGCTATTGAGAACCTTTACGGTAGCGGTGTAGGAAAAGTAACCGTAATTAATCGTACGTTCGAAAAAGCAGAAAGTTTAGCAGCTAAATTTGACGGTGAAGCAAAATCTATGAAGGAACTTCAATGTTCGTTATTAGAAGCGGATATTTTAATTACGTCTACAGGTGCAACAGATTATGTTATTGACTATGAATTGATGCAATTTGTTGAACGTTTGCGTAAAGGTAAACCATTATTTATGGTAGATATTGCAGTACCACGTGATATTGATCCGAGGGTTGGAGATTTACCAAATGTTTTCTTATATGATATAGATGATTTACAAGGCATCGTCGAAGCAAACTTAGCTGAACGTGAACGTGCTGCAGCTGATATTTCTACAATGATTGGCAAAGAGGTTGTGCAATTTAAAGATTGGGTTGCGACTCTTGGCGTTGTCCCTGTCATTTCGGCTTTACGTAAAAAAGCGAATCATATTCAAGAAGAGACAATGATTAGTATCGAAAATAAAATGCCGGATTTAACGGATCGAGAACGTAAAATTTTAAGTAAGCATACAAAGTCTATTATTAATCAATTGTTAAAAGAACCAATTTTACAAGCTAAGGAAATGGCAAATTCACCAAAAGCAAATGAACAGTTACGTTTATTCCAACAAATTTTCGGTATTGAGGATGCTGTGGAAGCTGAAGTTACTGCGATGACAGAACAAGAGCTTGAACGCAAAGAGCGCTTACAGTCGTCACAATCTTCCACTGAACCAAAGTATTCTTTCTAACTTCATTCAGCAGAACTCTTTTGTAGCGAAAGCAAAGCGTCAGCTACAGAAGTCTCCCACTTCTATAGGTGGTGAGATGAATGCAGGTTAAAGTTACTTTTCAGCGGGTGTTCAAACATCCGCTGACATAGAGGAACTCAGTCTAAAAACGCCACGTCCTGTGGCAATTTATCGGTGCGAAAGCGAAGCGACAGCAACAACACCACACGACTGAGTGACCAATATCTTGTTGGCCCCAAGCCTCCGGCGGATGTCACAGAATCGGAAAGGAGCTCTTAGAGGATGTTAGCCTAAAATCATCGCATCCATGCGATAACGGCTAACTGACCTGCATCGGTAAAAACGCCACGTCCTGTGGCAATTTATCTGTGCGAAAGCGAAGCGACAGCAACAACAACACACGACTGAGTGACCAATATCTTGTTGGCCCAAAGCCTCCGGCGGATGTCACAGAATCGGAAAGGAGTTCTTAGAGGATGTTAGCCTAAAATCATCGCATCCATGCGATAACGGCTAACTGACCTGCATCGGTAAAAACGCCACGTCCTGTGGCATTACCGAAATGACCGACATCGTGTCGGCCCTCCCGCAGGCCTAAGCACAAAGCCGATTCCAGACGCAATTATGCCAAGGTATAATTGATAGATGTCTATGTGTTCGCGGTGCAACTTTAGAAAAGTTGTCCTTCGAGCTTTTTTCCGCGAACGAGATTTTCTACTGATATTATATGAGGCGTTTTCGTATCTGTATGGTAAACTAAGGATGCGAAAACGTTTTTTTTTCTAGGCTAAAGTACACTACTTTAGCACTTTCAAAATAAAGAAGGGATGTCTATTGGCTGATTTGACAATGACAAGGCTCTATGAAGTAATGATCGTCTTGTATGCGATCAGTCTAGTATTTTACTTTACTGATTACTTTTATAAGCAAATACGAGCAAGGCGAATTGCTTTTTGGCTTGTTTCATTCGTATGGGTAATTCAAAGTGCCATAATATTATTAACTTTTGTGGAAACGAAGCGTTTTCCGATTTTATCCTTATCAGAAGGGATTCTCTTTTATTCCTGGCTGCTCGTGACACTATCTATTATTTTGCATTGTATTGCACGAGTTGATCTACCGGTATTTATTATTAATATACTAGGATTTTTATTTGCCAGCATTTTTACTTTTATGCCCAAACGCTCAACAGGAGTAGTTAGCGATACTTTAATTTCGGAATTGCTGTTTATTCATATATCATTTGCAATTTTATCGTACGCAGTGTTTTCGTTAACATTTGTTTTTGCGATATTGTATTTAGTATTATATCGTTTGCTTAAAAAGAAAAAATGGTCACATTTATGGACAAGGTTGCCATCACTACAGCAGACGAGTAATTGGATGAATGTTTCATTTTTCATTGCTATTCCAGTGCTATTTGTAAGTTTAGTTTTAGGGTTTGAATGGGCACTACTAACGCTAGAGAGTTTTTCAATTTTTGATGCGAAGATTATTGGGTCCTTTATTATTTTAATTTTGTATTGCTTTATATTGTATGTGAATCGTAAAGGTAAACTGACAGGGACAACCTATGCGTGGGTACATATATATGCTTACCTATTAGTTGTTGTTAACTTCTTTTTAGGAAGCAGTTTATCACGATTCCATTTATGGTATTAGAAGAGAGGTTGAAGACTGTTGAGAAAAATTATTGTAGGTTCTAGAAGAAGTAAGCTAGCTTTAACACAAACAAATTGGTTTATCAATGAGTTAAAAGCTGCTGGTGTACCATTTGAATTTGAAGTGAAAGAAATTGTCACGAAAGGTGATCAAATTTTAGATGTGCAGCTATCTAAGGTCGGTGGTAAAGGGCTTTTCGTAAAAGAGATTGAACAAGCACTTTACGACAAAGAAATTGACTTTGCAGTTCATTCTATGAAGGATATGCCTGCAGTATTGCCTGAAGGATTAGTAATTGGCTGTATCCCACCACGTGAAGATGCACGTGATGCATTTATTTCAAAAGGACATGTGAAATTTGCCGATCTTCCAGCAGGAGCTGTAGTTGGGACAAGTTCTCTTCGTCGCAGTGCTCAACTTTTAACAGTCCGTCCAGATATAGAAATTAAATGGATTCGAGGAAATGTAGATACACGCTTAGCTAAACTTGAAACTGATGAATACGATGCTATTATTTTAGCGGCAGCTGGACTTAAACGCCTTGGCTGGAGCGATGAAGTAGTTACTGAGTTTTTACCTGTAGAGGATTGTCTACCAGCAGTAGCACAGGGCTCTCTAGGTATTGAATGCCGTGGAGACGATACGGAGCTATTAACGGAATTAGGCAAGTTAACAGATAACATTACTTGGCAAGAAGCACATGCAGAACGTGCTTTCCTAGCGGCTATGGATGGTGGCTGTCAAGTACCTATCGCAGGATACGCAAAGTCTAATGGGGAAGAAATTACATTAACTGGCCTTGTTGCTGCACCAGACGCTTCAGTTGTTTATAAGGAAACTGTTGTAGGTACTGATGCAGAAGCAGTTGGAAAAGAGCTTGCTGAGATTTTAACGAAGCAAGGTGCCTTTGAATTAATTCAACGAGTAAAGGCAGAGCAAGATGCAAAGTAATTTACCTTTAGAAGGTAAAACTATTATTTTGACAGGTACATCTAAGACGACAACAGTAATAGATGACATTACAGCTTTAGGTGGTCAAGCAGTAATTGTCCCATTGATTGAAACTAGCGAGCTGATCAATAGAAACGACGATGTGCAATTAGAGTCTGCGCGTCAATTTGAATGGCTCATTTTTACGAGTCAAAATGCTGTAGAAGCTTTTGCTAGCAAGATGCGCCGATTTAATGTAAATGCAGCGTATTTTCCAGGGAAAATTGCTTCTATTGGTACTAAAACTACTACAGCCCTAGAACAGCTAGGATTCCATGTGAGCTTTATGCCTTCTATATTTAGTGCAGATGTATTTGTTCAAGAATTTCCTAGTGTAGCAGGTAGCAATCCTACGTGTCTATTTATTCGTGGAGAAAAAGCGAAAAAGACATTAAAGGAAGGGCTGCCCTTTAAATTAAAGGAATGGACAGTTTATGAAACGATTGAGCGACATGACCAAAAACAATTAATATTTGAATGTATCCGTGCGAATAGCGATGTCACAGTGATTTTTGCTAGCCCTTCCGCTGTTGATGTCTACGCCAAGGAAGTAGCCTCGGTAATTGGTTGGGAGGCAGTACGTGTAGCAGTAATCGGTCATATTACAGAAGCAGCTATTTTGGATCACGGTGCTATTGTGGATGTTATGCCGAGCGTATATACAATGCAAGCAGTCATCGAGGAAATAACGAAAGTAGGAGAAAGAAAATGACAAAATTACAATTTCAAAGACATCGTCGTTTGCGTGCTAATGCTGCAATACGATCTATGGTAAAAGAAACATACTTACACAAAGAAGACTTAATTTATCCAATTTTCGTTATTGAAGGCGAAAATATTAAAAATGAAGTATCTTCTATGCCGGGAGTTTTTCAATTTTCATTAGATAAACTTGAAGCTGAGATTGATGAAGTTGTTGCTTTAGGTATTCCTGCGGTTATTTTATTTGGCTTACCTGCAGAAAAAGATGCAGTCGGAACAGGTGCATTCCATGATCATGGTATTGTGCAAGAAGCAACACGACTTATTAAAGCTCGTTACCCAGAGCTTTTAGTTATTGCAGATACATGCTTATGTGAATTTACAGATCATGGTCATTGTGGCTTAATTGAAGGTGATCAAATTCTAAATGATTCTTCATTAGATGTTTTAGCACGTACAGCAGTATCACAAGCAAAAGCTGGTGCGGATATCATCGCTCCTTCCAATATGATGGATGGTTTTGTGGCTGCGATTCGTGCAGGTCTAGATGAAGCTGGCTTTGAAAATATTCCGATTATGTCATATGCCGTAAAATATGCATCTAGCTACTATGGTCCATTCCGAGAAGCAGCTGATGGTGCGCCTCAATTTGGTGATCGTAAATCATACCAAATGGATCCATCGAATCGTATGGAGGCATTCCGTGAAGCAGAGTCTGATATTGCAGAAGGTGCAGATTTCTTAATCGTTAAGCCAGCTCTAAGTTATTTAGATATTATTCGTGATGTTAAAAATAACTATACATTACCGATTGTTGCATATAACGTTTCTGGTGAATATGCAATGATTAAAGCAGCGGCTATTAATGGCTGGATTGAAGAGAAAAAAGTAGTGCTTGAAACGTTACTTAGCATGAAACGTGCAGGCTCAGATTTAATCATTACGTATCATGCTAAAGATGTTGTACGTTGGTTGGAGGAGAAATAAATGACGCGTTCTTACGAAAAATCAAAACAAGCTTATGCTGAAGCAATTAACTTAATGCCAGGTGGTGTTAGTAGCCCAGTACGTGCATTCAAATCCGTAAATATGGATCCAATCTTCATGGAATCTGGTCACGGTGCTATTATTAAAGACATTGATGGCAATGAATATATTGATTATGTATTATCATGGGGACCTCTTATTTTAGGACATACACATCCTGAAGTTGTACAAGCGATTGCAGAAACAGCAGCGAAAGGCTCTTCGTTTGGAGCACCGAGCTATACAGAAAATCGATTAGCTAAATTAGTGTTAGATCGACTACCTGGTATGGAAATGATTCGCTTCGTGTCTTCTGGGACAGAAGCTACAATGTCTGCTTTACGTGTAGCTCGTGGCGTTACAGGACGCGATAAAATTTTAAAATTTGAGGGTTCTTATCATGGTCACGGAGATTCCTTACTTATTAAAGCAGGCTCAGGGGTAGCTACATTAGGCTTACCTGACAGCCCAGGTGTCCCAGCGGATATTGCACGTAATACTTTAACAGTAGCGTACAATGATTTAGAAGGGGCAAAACTAGTTTTCGAAAAGTTTGGTTCAGAGCTTGCAGCAGTAATTGTTGAGCCAGTCGCAGGAAATATGGGCGTTGTACCTCCGCTACCAGGCTTCCTAGAAGGCTTACGTGAATTAACAACGGAACATGGAACATTGTTGATTTTTGATGAAGTTATGACAGGCTTCCGTGTTGACTATGGCTGTGCACAAGGTTATTTTGATGTAACACCAGATTTAACAACATTAGGAAAAGTAATTGGCGGTGGACTTCCTGTCGGTGCATTTGCAGGGAAAAAAGAAATTATGGAGCAAGTAGCACCAGCTGGTCCAATCTATCAAGCTGGAACATTGTCAGGGAATCCATTAGCAATGACAGCAGGCTATGAAACATTATCTCGCCTTGATAATAGCTCTTATGAATACTTCAAAAAGCTAGGAGATCAATTAGAGGCCGGATTCCGTGAAGCAGCAACTAAATACAATATTCCACATACTGTAAATCGTGCTGGTTCAATGATAGGTTTCTTCTTTACGAATGAAGATGTTATTGATTTTGCTTCAGCAAAAACGTCTGATTTACAATTATTCGCTGAATACTTCCGTCTAATGGCAGAGGAAGGTATCTTCTTACCGCCATCTCAATTTGAAGGTTTATTTATTTCTACGGCACATACGGAGGAGCATATCGCAAAAACGGTTGATGCCTTCCATAAAGTATTTGCACAATTAGCAAGATAAAAAGTTGTTACAAAATAGCATGCTAGAAGTATTTTCTGGCATGTTATTTTTTTGTTGATAAAGTTATACAATATGTCTTTGTCTGCAATGGTTTTTATTTTTACTCGTTAAAAGTTTATTGGATCAAAAAAATCGATATTACTTGAAAAAAATTATTAAAATTATAACTTTCAGCATAGCCAAATTGTGGGCGAAATCGTATATAATATAGCTATTCGTAAAAGAAAGTAGTGAATTTATATGGCAACTGGCACACATATGGTCGAAGTACCCGTAGGAATTGAAAATGTATGGGATTTCGTCAGTGATATGGAAAAATGGGCAAAGCTTGTCCCAGGTTATAATGCACATGAAATGATTGATGAAAAACATTCAAATTGGACGTTTAAAGGTAATGTTGGTGTTCTAAAAAAGACAGTACAAGTAGAGATTACTATTTTAGAATGGGCAGCGCCTACAAAAGTAACATTCGAATTAAAAGGACTTTCTGATAATTTTTCAGGAAACGGTTATTTCCTAGCAGAAAGTATTGATGCAGAAAATACAAAAATGACAGGCTTCTTGGAAGTAGTAGCAGGAGGATTAGCTGGTCCTGTTTTAAATCCAATCTTTAAACCGATCATACCAAAAGCAACACAAATGTTAACAGATCGTGTAGCAAATAAAATTAAATTGGTGAATGTATAATAACGCCTCCGGCGGATGTCACGGAATCGGCTTTGTGCAACAAAGCTGATTCCAGACGCAATTATGCCGAGGCATAATTGATACAAATAGTAAAAAGGCATGCTAGAAATTTTCTAGTATGCCTTTTTTAGGCTCATCATCAGTAATTATCTGTACCGGTCTGGCTCTTTTCTGGGGCGTTCCATAAGTCACCTTCCTTAGTGCAACTCAAATCCGAACGCATTGTTTTTCTGCTTGAAAGCAAAACGACAGCTACATTATTACGCCAAGACGAAATTGATTATTCATCCTATAGCATACTCACCTTCGGAGATTCATATGATGCAAGGGGAGGGATTATTATCGAACAGAAAACTTGGAATATGAGTGAAACTTTTTGTTTTCCTGGTTATGGCTGCCCAACAGAAATAGCAGCTGTACAAATCAAGCCACGGTGGCAGACAATGCAGTTAGAAGATTCTTTACGATTAAATGGTATTTATCATATCACAGCACATGTTCGCTTTGATTTTCAAGACATGCAAGCTTTCATGGATGATGAAGAATTAGTACAAATTGATGCGTTAGATATTCAAGGGGATACTGGTTATTTTGAGTATGCAGTTCCTTTAAATGTGGATTTACCAAAGGATGCAGCTATTGAAGATTTAATGGTAAAGGATATTCGACCTATATTGACTAATCAGATGTGTCAGCTCGAATGGACAGTTACAAGTATTTTTAATGAGTCAGAGCCAGCATTCGAAAAAGCGCATATTTTAGAAACACAGCCAGTCACTGTCAATGCTTCAGCTCATATAGAGAAAGCGGCTTTTAAAGAAACGTCGCAGGTAAAACAACCTGCAGCAGTAGTAACTGCAGCTTCGGAACAATATGAAAAGTCTACAGAAGTAGTAGATTCAACACGAGAAGAAAAATCCGCAGTTGTAACAACATCAATACAAGAGGAAAAATCAAAGATTGTAACATTTGCAGCACAAAAGGAAAAGTCTGAAGCAATAGTAGCTTCAGACAAAAAAGAAAAGCTTGCACAAGCTGAGCAAAAAACAATGTTGAGGGAATCCTCGAGTCATATTGTAGTCCGTGAATCCAGCTCTTGGGGAGAAGCTCCATCTATGATCTGGGATTTAACGGAAGACTATACACCGCTAAAGGTTCGTGTTTCAAATGACTTCATTCAAAAGTAAATAGCATAAAAGTAGCAGGAGCAATAAAATAATGAAATCTCCAGATGTTGGAATGATGATGACACGTACAAACTGAAAAACACAAATTGGTACAATTATCGTTTTGAAATAAAAACGAAATTGTCGTAGCCATGGTGGTAAATGCCAAGGATTATACTTACGTCGACGCATTTGAATTTTCACTTCCTTTTCTAGTAGTGCTTCCTAAAAAATGACTAAATCACTTGAAAAATTCCATGATTTTGCGGTACAATGTGAAAAAGTCGAATATAGATGCTATGACAGGGAAGAGTAAATTATAAGTACATTTTAAGAGAGGAAACGGTAGCTGAGAAGTTTCTATATGTACCTAATTGAATGTAGCCCTCGAGCAGCTTTAGTGAACTAACAGTAGTTAAAGCCGGTTAAACACCGTTACCGAATTGAGAGCCAGTAGTGAAAGGCTTAAGCAAGATGTACATTTTTTCTGATGAAATGTGTGACAGCTTAACTCGCCTCTGCTGGAATTAAAGGTGGTACCGCGAACTTAAACTCCTTCGTCCTTTTAGACGTTTGGAGTTTTTTTTATTTTCATTAATCTTCTGCTACATGTGCCTCTACCTGAGACATAAAAACAGAATGATTGGTACAATCTCACACCGGTAAAATTAATAAGTCAACAGGAGGAGTCAAAATGACAGAAAACATTTCAATGCCTACAAAATATGATCCGCAGTCCATTGAAGCGGGTCGTTATGAATGGTGGTTACAAGGGAAATTTTTTGAGGCGCAGCCTACAAGTGAAAAGGAGCCTTATTCTATCGTTATTCCACCACCGAATGTAACAGGTAAATTGCATCTTGGTCATGCATGGGATACAACATTACAAGATATTTTAATTCGTATGAAGCGCATGCAAGGTTATGATGCACTTTGGTTACCAGGAATGGACCATGCAGGTATTGCAACACAGGCAAAAGTAGAGGCCAAACTACGAGAAGATAATATTACACGTTATGATTTAGGTCGTGAAAAATTCCTCGAAAAAACATGGGAATGGAAAGAAGAGTATGCTGGGCATATTCGCGATCAATGGGCGAAACTTGGTCTTGCATTAGATTATTCTCGTGAGCGTTTCACACTTGATCAAGGTCTTTCCGATGCAGTTAAAACTGTTTTCGTTCAATTATATGAAAAAGGCTTAATCTATCGTGGCGAACGCATTATTAACTGGGACCCTGCTGCAAAAACAGCATTATCGGATATTGAAGTTATCTATAAAGATGTTCAAGGTGCGTTCTATCATATGAAATACCCATTAGCTGATGGCTCAGGATATATAGAAGTAGCAACTACACGTCCTGAAACAATGCTAGGTGACTCTGGGGTAGCCGTGCACCCGAAAGATGAGCGTTATCAAGACTTAATTGGTAAAACAGTTATTTTACCAATCGTAGGTCGTGAAATTCCGATCGTAGCAGATGACTACGTAGATATGGAATTTGGTACTGGGGTTGTTAAAATGACACCAGCACACGATCCTAATGACTTTGAGGTTGGTAACCGCCACAATCTAGAACGCATTCTAGTAATGCATGAAGATGGTACAATGAACGAGCTTGCAGGCAAGTATAACGGTATGGATCGCTTTGAATGCCGTAAGCAAATCGTAGCAGATTTACAGGAAGCGGGCGTGCTTATCCGTATTGAAGAGCATACACACTCAGTGGGTCACTCTGAACGTTCTGGTGCAGTTGTAGAGCCATATCTTTCAGCACAATGGTTCGTAAAAATGCAACCACTTGCTGATGCTTCACTTGCTCTTCAAAAAGATGAAGAAGGCCAAGTAAACTTCGTACCATCTCGTTTTGAAAACACATATTCTCGCTGGATGGAAAACATTCGTGACTGGTGTATCTCTCGTCAGTTATGGTGGGGCCATCAAATCCCAGCTTGGTATCACAATGAAACAGGTGAAATTTACGTAGGAAAAGAAGCACCAGCAGATGCAGAAAATTGGACACAAGATGAAGACGTATTAGATACATGGTTCTCGTCAGCACTATGGCCATTTTCTACAATGGGTTGGCCAGATGAGACAAATGAAGAATATAAACGTTACTATCCAACAAGCACACTTGTAACTGGTTATGATATTATTTTCTTCTGGGTTTCTCGAATGATTTTCCAAGGTCTTGAATTTACAGGTCAGCGCCCATTCAAAGATGTATTAATTCACGGTTTAGTACGTGATGGTGAAGGACGTAAGATGAGTAAATCACTTGGCAATGGTGTAGACCCTATGGACGTTATTGATCAATATGGTGCCGATTCATTACGTTACTTCTTAGCTACTGGATCATCACCTGGTCAAGATTTACGCTATACAACTGAAAAAGTAGAAGCAGTTTGGAACTTTTCTAATAAAATTTGGAATGCCTCTCGTTTTGCTTTAATGAACATGGAAGGTATGACATATGATGAAATCGACTTAACTGGTGAAAAATCAGTTGCCGATAAATGGATTCTTACTCGCTTAAATGAAACAATTGAACGTGTAACATCTCTTGCAGAGCGCTACGAATTTGGTGAGGTTGGCCGCGAGCTTTATAACTTCATTTGGGATGATTTCTGTTCTTGGTATATTGAAATGGCGAAATTACCGTTATACGGTGATGACGAAGTAGCTAAGAAAACAACTCGTTCTATTTTAGCTTATGTTTTAGATCAAACTATGCGTCTATTACATCCATTCATGCCATTCATTACGGAAGAAATCTGGCAGCACTTACCTCATGAAGGTGAATCAATCACAGTGGCAGCATGGCCAACTGTACGTGCGGATCTTCATTTTGCAGAGGAAGCAGACAATATGAAGCTCCTAATGGATATTATACGTTCAGTACGTAATATTCGTGCGGAAGTTAATACACCAATGAGCAAAAAAGTGCCGTTATATATTTCAGCGAAGGATACTACAACGGTTACAGTACTTGAAGCCAATAAAGCGTACTTAGAAAAATTCTGTAATCCAGAATCACTAACAATTGGAGAAGGCTTAGAGGCTCCTGGTCAGTCAATGACAGCAGTAGTAACTGGAGCTGAGCTATTCTTACCGCTTGTTGGACTTATTAATCTAGAAGAAGAAATTGCTCGTCTTGAAAAAGAATTAGAAAAATGGGCAAAAGAAGTGAAGCTTGTAACTGGTAAATTATCGAATGAGAAATTCGTATCTAAAGCGCCGGAAGCATTAGTTGATGCGGAGCGTGAAAAATTAGCCGATTACGAAAGTAAACATGCGGTTGTATTAAAACGTTTAGAAGAACTAAAAAATATGTAAGATTGAGACAGCGGATGGCGATATAGTCATCCGCTGTTTTTTTATTGATTGTATATGCAACAAAAGATATGCGTTGCATTAGGTAAAATACGGTAATTAGATAATGTGGGAGCGCTATCAGGTGCACAACAACTCCAATAGTATGAAATTAATATACAATATACGGATTCTCACTTTATAAGTGTTTCTCTGTGTGTTTTTTTAGCTTTCATTCAAAGTACAAGAGTTTTTTTCGAAATGTATGTGTATTGGGCGCTACATGTACTAAAATAGAGATATTGTAGTTAAGAGGGAGTGTTTCTTTTGTTTAAAACGATGAAAGAATGTACAGATTTTATTTTTACATTAAAGGCAGTTGATCATAAACGTGCACCGCTCGTATTGATGCGAGCGGTACTAGCACTTCTTAATAACCCGCAGGATAGGCTGCATGCTATCCATTTAGCAGGCTCAAATGGAAAAGGGTCAACAGTAAATGCGCTAAGAGAAATGTTACAACATGCTGGCTCTAAAGTAGGCGCCTTTACTTCGCCTCATTTAGAGCTTGTTAATGAACGTATGACTATTAATGGAAATCAGATTTCTGATGCACAATTTTTATACTATATGAACAAAGTTGCTGAGATTATTGAGACACATTATGAAGGTGACTTTCCAAGCTTCTTTGAAGTTGTGACACTTATTATGTTCCAATATTTTGCGGATGAAGAAGTGGATGTTGCACTGATAGAAACGGGACTTGGTGGACGTTTAGACGCTACGAATGTCATTACGCCCCTAATTTCAATTATTACAACGATTTCATTAGAACATACTGCGTTTTTAGGAGATACATTAGCAAAGGTAGCGTTTGAGAAGGCGGGAATTATTAAAGAAAATGTACCTGTTGTAGTGGGTGTTAAAAGTGAGGAGGCACTTACTGTTATCGAGGAGATAGCAAATGAGCGTCATGCCCCATGCCTTGTTTTAGGGAAAGATTTTACGGTTGGAAACGTTGAACAAGGCACTAATACGCAACACTTTAATTACCGAAAAGCAAATGCGGAGATGGTAGCTGTCCCGTTAAAAATGGCCGGGGTACATCAAATAAATAATGCAAGCCTTGCGATCACGGCGATCTTAACGTTAAGAGAGAATGGAGCCATTGATATTTCAGATGAATCAATCCGTCAAGCTTTGGCAAAAGCTCAGTGGGCAGGTCGATTTGAACAATTACCTAATAATATTATATTAGACGGAGCACATAATTCGGAAGGAACTGCTGCATTAATTCAAACACTAAAAACGGTCTACCCACACCAAAACTATCGATTTATATATGCGGCATTATCCGATAAAGATCATGCGAAAAGTATTGCTTTAATGGATAGTATTGCTACATCAATTGCATTTACACAAATTGAGCTACCGAATGCAATGCCTGCTGATCAATTAGCTGCATTATCTACAAATACGAATAAAGAGCATAATGCGAATTGGCGTGAAATGGTTCAAACGATGCTACATAAAAGAAATGATAAGGATGTTATCGTCATAACAGGGTCATTGTATTTTATAGCTGAAATACGACAATGGCTACAGGGGGAACAACGATGATTCCTAAATTGAATAGCTACAAGGAAAAGTGGAATGTTCAAAGTGATGATGTTATAAAACCTGGTCTGACTGCGATTGAAGAGGCATTGGCGCGAGTAGGTAATCCAGAAAATAAATTACAGGTCGTGCATTTAGCAGGGACTAACGGTAAAGGCTCGACACTTACATTTCTAGAATCAATCGCTAAAGAACATGGTTTACGTGTTGGTAAATTTATGTCTCCTTGTATTTTGGATGTGCATGACCAAATTCAAGTAGAGGGTCAAGCTATTACAGAAGCGGAAATGAATCATGTATTCCAACAAATGCAGGCTGCCGGGCTAAGTGGGAAACTAACAGATTTCGAACTTTTAACGGTTGTAGTATTTTTACATTTTGTTGCTAGTGATGTAGATATTGCCCTTATTGAAGCAGGTATGGGGGGCTTACTTGATAGTACAAATGTGGTTACACCAATTGTGTCAATCATACCGAGTATCGCATTAGAGCATACGAATTTTTTAGGAAATACGATTGAAAGTATTGCCCATCATAAAGCAGGAATTATTAAGCCATATCGTCCAGTTATAATCGGAGATCTACCGTTAGAAGCGAAGAATACAGTCTATCAGGAAGCTCAAAAAAAACATTCATCCGTTCTTGAACTAAATCATCATTTTTATATAGAACAAGAGAATGATGGAGAGAGCTATATGCATAACGACAACAGCTTCCATATAACAAAGCTTACTCGCACAATGAAGGGAGCACATCAGGGGAATAATATGGCATTAGCTATTACAGCCTTTTTTGAAGTGGCAACAGCACTAGAGTTACAACTTAGTAAAGAAGCTATTCAAAAAGCTGTGAAAAACGCAACCATTTTAGGACGTTTTGAAGAAATTATGCCTTATATTTTTTTAGATGGTGCGCATAATCCAGCGAGTGCTGAAAAATTAATAGAAACGATTAAGCAGGAGTTTCCTGGTGAGCAAATTACTTTTGTAATTGGTATTCTTGTTGATAAGGCTGTAACAGAGATTTTGCAGCAATTCGAGCAGGTAAGTGATTATTTTTATTTTGTTGATTTCAATAATCCCCGTGCGATGGCTGCTCACAACATGCTTGAGCTGTCGAACGCCTCTCATAAAGTAGTTTTAGAAGATTATGTGCAATTATTAAAACTACAGTCAGAAAACAAATCGAGAACGATTGTATCGGGTTCGTTGTATTTATTAACGGAAGTACGTAGTAGATTGAAAAATATATAATATCTAGTTGAGCGAACAATATTTTTACAGTAAAGAATCAGGTACTCATTATTAAATGAGTCCTGATTTTCTTAACTTTTTTCAGCTAAGTGTTTTATGTAACGTAAGTGAAACGGCAGTTACAAATACTTTTTGTACCCAAAGCGTATTTCGAAAGGGGAACTACATTTTCTCCATCAAACTTTAAATAAATCAGTTAAGGGATATAAATTAATTTTTGGGTATTCTCACTTTGATTTCCTCAAGCACTTTTTCCAAATATAACTTCATTTCTTCTCTTACATTCTGATTGGAAAGTTTTTCATGATGAAAACTAATAGTTGTTTTATTACTTGAACTCAATAATACGAACTTGAACTGTTGCTGCCTTTTCCCATTCTATCTTTTGCCAAGTCAAGCGAAGTTGCTGTAAAGGTTTAACAACGCGTATTTCACCATACCCTGATTTCGTGATATATTTTTGCCCTGGTTCAAGGATAATGTTTTTACTCTCCCCTAACCATAAGTTTAAACCATCTTGTGAAGTAACGAGGTTCCAGGCTTCTTCTTGGGAAATTGGGAATGTCCTTCTAACACCTACTTGAAATCCAACCGTTTTTGTTTGTCCTATAATTTTTGGATTTTCCATCTCATTACCTCCAATAACGATTTATTTAGCTCATCACCATAACGAGTGGTTGATTTTCGTTCCGACTAAGCGCTGTATCCGATGAACTGCTTGGCTTCGCTGCAGGGTAAAGGAGCTTCATCTGCATTTATCTCACCACCTTCAGACGTGGACATTTTCTTCTATGGCATACGTTTTAACAAATGTCATCCACAATTTTATGGTGATGAGCCGATTATTTACCAGTAAAAATATTATTTCTATTTCCTTTCTATTAACTCCTTTTTTCATTCAGCAATAATGTTCTTCATAGTAGAGTAATGAATCCACCTCTTTTTTTGTTTATAGAAAAATCTTTCGTTGCAAAAATAGTTAATTTTGAAGTAAAACTTCGAAAATAACTATTAAATCAAAATGTAGTAAATTCGCATTTACACATTCTTTTATACATATACTTATATATCAAATTGTAACAATATCGTCTTGTTTAAATTTACTTTTATACGTTAAAGAAAGAGGTGATGGTCGAATGAAAATTGTCAGTCATGTGATGAAAAAACAAATATTTCGAGCGATGGTTATTGGAGGTATAGTCGGACTTTTTGGTGTAGCTCTTTTTTTAGGCATTCTTCAAGCAAGTACTAAATTTTCTTTAAAAAATGATAGTACTGAGGTAGCCACTAAAAGTAATAATGGTAATTCAACCGGAGAAACAATGCCGACAGCTGGAGGGGCAACGAAAGGACCCACGTTTTTTGCAAGTCAAGCAGGGGTCTATTCGAATTATGAAAGTGCAAGCTCGTTTGTATCTGAACATCCTTCATTAAAAGAAAGTGCTATTGTTGAGATTGATGGAAAATTTTATATTTGGACAAGTGTGGTAACAGATGAAAGTCAGCTTGTCTTTTTAAAAGATCCTGCAACATTTAAAAAAGCATTTACTTTAAGCGGTGACAGTTGCAAGGAGGCAACGATTGCAGAACTTCCATCTGTGCTGGCTGACAAAAATGCAACAAAATTAAATTTTAAGGATAAATCGAAGGATTCTACGTTGCCTGCTGATTGGCAATCTATTGGGGCGGCAGCCTCTTCTATTTCAACTGATATCAGCATCGTTCGCTTACAAGTTCTTGCCCATTACAAATCGAAAAATGCTTGTCTTCAAGTGAAATTTTAAGCACAAAAGATAGCGGAATTAGCATTATCTTGATTTTTAGAAAATTTTCAAATCCCAATTTCTCCGTTATGATAACTAATAAGGAGGAATGGTCAGATAATGTTTAAAACAAATCACAAGCTAGTGCTTGCTTCAGCTTCACCACGACGAAAAGAATTGCTTGCTATGCTATCACTTCCATTCGACATAATAACTAGTGAAGTGGAAGAGACAAGCGTTCAGGCATCTACAATGCAAGATTATGTAAAAGATGTAGCTCTATTAAAAACACGTGATGTGGCGAAAAAAGCTCCAAATGCCATGGTTATTGGAGCAGATACTATTGTTGTTTATGATGATGAGCTACTCCATAAACCTAAAAATCGTGAGGAGGCAATTTCTCACTTATTGCGCTTATCAGGTAAACGTCATGCGGTCATGACAGCTGTTGCAATTATTGAGCCGAATGGTAATGAAACTACATTCGTCGAAGAGACAAATGTTGTCTTTCATCATTTATCTCAGGAACTCATCGAAGCATATGTAGATTCGGGAGATCCATTTGATAAAGCAGGCGGTTATGGCATTCAAACTGCTGGAACCCTTCTAGTAAAACTAATTGAGGGAGATTATAACAATGTTGTCGGCTTACCACTTGCAGCGTTGTTTACGCAATTGGTAGCACTTAATATTATCCAATTTGCGAAGGAGTGAGGCTTTTTTGACAAATGAGGTTTTACCAAGGATGATGATACGTGACGTTAATATAGAGGATCGACCACGCGAAAGACTACGTAGACAAGGAGCTATGAGTTTATCTAATCAGGAGCTGCTGGCTATTTTACTAAGGACAGGCACTAAAGAAGAATCTGTTCTTATACTTGCAAATCGCGTACTAAGCGTTTTTGAACGTTTACATCATTTGAAAGATGCAACTATAGAAGAAATGGTTGCCATTAGAGGGATTGGTGAGGTTAAAGCCATTCAATTATTAGCGGCTATTGAACTCGGGAGACGTCTCGCACAGAAACATAGCGATGAAAAATATACAATTCGTTCACCTCAAGATGCCGCTGCCTATTTAATGCCTGATATGACCTCACTGAATCAGGAGCATTTCGTAGTTCTTTTTCTGAATGTCAAAAATCAAATTATTCACAGACAGACGATTTTTATAGGCAGTTTAAATGCTTCGATCGTCCATCCTCGGGAAATTTTCCGCGAGGCTGTAAAAAGATCTGCTGCTTCTATTATTTGTGCACATAATCATCGTGCGACACGTTCGCAACTGAAAAGGTTGCGCATGCTGTCCGAACGTCAAGTTGACAAGTAAGAGAGTCGTGAACTCTTCACTCGATAGGTGGAATGATAGGGTAACGCCTTGAAACGCCTACTCTAATACTCCGACATGCGTTATTCGAATGTGTATAAGAATAAGGTGTGAAGCTCGGTGAAGTCGGCTGAATGTTACCGTAGTGCCAATCTAATTGGTAATCGAAAGCTAACTAGAGGTAGTTGGTGTAACAGATAGGTCGGGAGTCGTTAAAACTTAATATGGTGAGAATGTGGTAAAACACTGACGAACTAGCGAACGAAATGTCTGTAAGTGTGACTATTTAGAAATGAGTAGACTTGATGAAAATTCAAGTGCGTTTCCGTGGACGAATAAGTATGGTGGTTTCGAAAGCTCCATGCATCGTTACAGGCGATGGAGAGGACGCCAGGCAAGAGCTAGCACCTAAGTTAAGTATTGATAGGGTTAAGGGAACGTGGAAAGCTATCAACATGAAGAGTACACACTCGATGAAGTGTTAGGAAGGAAAGGAATGTATCTATAACTTCCTTTTATGATAGTGAGAGTAGAGGCAGGAGTAATGAAGTTTCTGTAATGGAAATGGAACAATAGCCTCAAGTCGTTTCGTTTAAACTATTTCAACTCAATCATTTCAAGGATTCTAGTATGACTAAAAAGGTCACGAGCCATGATTGGAGCGTGATAGACCTTGAGCGAAAACTTATTTGAAATCTGATATGACAAGATATATAAATGGATATCCTCTTATCCCTATTGGGTTCATCAAAACGAATGCATTAATGCCAAAAAACGGAGTCAATAAATTCACCAAAGAAGGACGGGAACTAATTCATCGAGAACAAAAGTCTGTTCCGAAGTGGCAAGTACAATGGATTAGGGAACATCCTGTCGTACATGAACGAGCAACTATAGAATTTAATGATAATCGGATATCGCTGTTTATGGCCCAAAATGGGAAATGTGGAGTAACAGGGGAAGAATTAATTCTAACTGAAATGGATTGCCATCATAAAAGATTATGGAGTGAAACGAAAGATGATAGGTATGCTAATCTAATTCTAATTACGAGAGATGTTCATCGGTTAATGCATGCCACTAATACAGAAACTATCCAAACATATCTTGTATTTCTCAAATTAAATAAGGAACAAATTGAGAAAGTAAACAAACTAAGGTTGTTAATTGGGAATGAAGCAATAAAATAGGGATGGAAATTAGATTTAGTAGATTGAGGTAAATGAAATAGTAGGCAAACGATGGAATGCCGTGTGCGATGAAAGTTGCATGCACGGTGTGGAGCAGGGGAAAAGGTAGAGATTACTTCAAAGCCTTACCTATTGCTATCTAGTGGAGTTCCAACACCCAGTGAAGAGGATATTGAAGTGACGAGACGAATTATAGAGGCGGGTTATATAATAGGCATAGATTTAATAGATCATCTTATCATCGGTGATCATCAGTTCATTAGCTTGAAAGAAAAAGGATACTTTTAACTCTGCAATATATTTTGCAGAGTTTTTTTTGATGGGAATTTTTAGTAGTTATTGCGGGATATACACGATTTAGAATTGTAAACCGGTTGCCGCATCATTTCAGGAAGCCTCACAGTGTTCCTGGTTTCTTGGTGTAAAGTCTGCATCACTTATTATTTTAAAAATAAATATTTTTGTATTTTTTTGCGAAAAGCTAAAAATAAATGTGAACCTTTTTTTATAGAAATCGTTATTGTATTCGTAGAAATGTCTATTATATTCACAAAAATTGGTAGGCAATTACACGTTGTCTTACAAGAATAAAAATTATATGCTAATCTATACGTACTATTTTTGTTTAGGAGGGAAATAAAATAGTATCTTTTCCGCGAGAAGAGGTATGTGACACTACAAATTCTTGCGTTTTTCCGTTATAATGAAAGGTATGATTTTATTTTTGTTCAGAAAAAGACTCTCACTCCATCGGGTGTGAGATAAATGAGTGTGTAGTTTTTTTTTCAGTAGGTGTCTAACACCGAGTGAATGAAGATAAAGCCTCGGGGTTTAACGCGCCGGGGTATATGATGTCAACGAAAGTATGGCTTAAATAGAAAGGGAGTTCACAATTTGTTTGGATTAGGAAGTAAAGATGTCGGGATTGACCTTGGCACAGCGAATACATTAGTGTTTATTAAAGGGAAGGGAATCGTTTTACGCGAACCTTCAGTTGTAGCGAAAAATACAAAAACTGGAGATATTGTTGCAGTTGGTAATGATGCTAAAAATATGATTGGTCGTACACCTGGCTCAATCGTAGCAATCCGTCCTATGAAAGATGGCGTTATTGCTGATTTTGATATTACTACAGCAATGATAGAATACTATTTAAAAGAAGCTTGTAAAAATTCTGGTGGTAATTGGAAAAAGCCGAATGTTATGATTTGTGTGCCTTACGGTATTACATCGGTTGAACAACGTGCGGTTATTGATGCTGCTCGCCAAGCAGGTGCTAAAGAAGCATTTACAATTGAAGAGCCATTTGCAGCA
Source organism: Lysinibacillus xylanilyticus (assembly GCF_001183605.1). GTDB lineage: Bacteria > Bacillota > Bacilli > Bacillales_A > Planococcaceae > Lysinibacillus > Lysinibacillus xylanilyticus. The sequence continues at coordinate 330,838 of NZ_LFXJ01000008.1, forward strand.
GCGATCGGTTCGAGCTTACCAGTATGGGATCCAACAGGGTCAATGGTCGTTGATATCGGTGGTGGTACAACTGAGGTAGCGGTTATTTCATTAGGTGGTATTGTGACAAGTGAATCCGTGCGTGTTGGCGGTGATGCAATGGACCAATCCATCATTTCGTATATTCGTAAAACATATAACTTAACAATTGGTGAACGTACTGCGGAAGCAGTAAAAATGGAAATTGGTACAGCGTTGGCTGAGGGTCCAGAAGAAAGAATGGAAATTAGAGGACGTGACCTTTTAACAGGTTTACCAAAAACAATCGAAATTTCTTCACAAGAGATTTCTGAATCTTTACGTGAAGCGGTAGCATCTATTATTGATGGTGTTCGAAAAACGCTTGAACAAACACCTCCAGAATTATCTGCAGACGTAATGGAACGCGGAATTGTACTAACAGGTGGTGGTGCGCTATTAACGAATTTAGACAAAGTTATTAGCCAAGAAACTAATATGCCAGTATTTATCGCAGAAGATCCACTGGACTGCGTTGCTATTGGTACAGGTAAGTCTCTAGAACATATTGATTTAATTCGTGCACAACAAGTTAAAGGGTAAGGAGGTTTAGGCAATGCCACATTTTTTTTTCAATAAGAAATTAATTTTGCTGCTCATAGGCATGGTTTTTCTTGTGGCATTGATTAGCTTCTCATTACGTGAACGGACGAATGCAACTTTACCAGAACAAATTATTAAAGACACTGTCGGCGTCGCACAATCTATTGTTGCGAAGCCGGCGAATTATATTACTGGTGTTATTAATAATATTGATTCCCTCTTAAACACGTACGAAGAAAACAAACGTTTAAAAGCACGCTTAGATGAATATGCAGCTGTACAAGCTGAGGCATCGGACTTGAAATCTGATATTAAAAAGTTTCAAGAGCTCATGGACAAATCGGAAAGCTTAAAAGCTTATGATCCGATTCATGCCACAGTTATCGCTAGAAATCCTGACCAGTGGGAAGAAAAGATCATTTTAGATAAAGGATCTTCTCACGGTGTAGAAAAAAATATGGCAGTTATGACAGCAAAAGGGTTAGTCGGTAAAGTTACTTTAGTGACACCTTTCACCTCTGAGGTAGAGCTTTTATATACAAATAATCCAAACTATCGTGTTTCTGCGATGGTTCAAGGAGATAAACAAGCATACGGTTTAATCGAGGGCTATGATAAAGAGCGTAATGAACTCATCATGAAGCGAATCGATTCAAGAGTAACAGTTAAAAAAGGTCAGCAAGTAGTTTCATCAGGACTTGGCGGTATTTTCCCTAAAAATGTGCCAATCGGAGAAATAACTGAAGTAAGTACAGATGATCATGGCTTAACAAAAATGGCCTATGTAAAACCATCTGCTGATATTTCAATTTTAGACTATGTTGTTATTGCTAAACGTTCCGCTACTACAATAGATGGATCTGATGGTAATACATCGAACGAGGATTTAACACATCCACAAAAGGGTAAAGAGGAGGCGGAATAATGGTTCGGTTTCTCATCCCTGCTGTGGCAGTTTTACTATTTTTAGTAGAACCCGAGTTTGCTATGTTTTCACCGATTGAAGTGAAAGGGCAAATCTTTTATTTAGTGCCGAGATTTTTAATCTTATATTTAATATTTATATCCATCTATTACAGCCGTCAACGAGCGGTAATGTATGGACTTTTTTTTGGTGTCTTGTATGATGTGTTTTACATTGATATTATTGGATTATATTCAGTACTGTTTCCGCTTATTTGTTTTTTAGCAGGGTCTATTGTGAAAGTTATTCATCAGCACTTAGTTGTGACAACGACGATTTCAGTTGTTTTAGTAGCAATTTTAGAATTTATACTCTATCAATTCTTCTATCTTATCGACTTTACAACGATTCCATTATCGGATTTCTTACGTTCACGACTGCTGCCAACGATCATCGCTAATGCACTATTTTTAATGATCCTTGGTTGGGCCTTCAAGTATCTAATTAATGCGCGTGTCTTGCAGAGAGCACGTGAAGTTTCTTAACAAAGAGCAACGTGGGGTGAGGCATTCATGAAAAAACAGTTAGTTAATATGAAGGGAACAAAGGATGGATTTGTTCTTCGTTTAGACGATCAATGTGCGTATGTCGATTTAGTAGAAGAGCTTAAAAAGAAAGTGTCAGAAAGCGGTATCGATAGTAAAGTAGATGTACAATTATATTTGGGCTATCGATACTGTTCTGATGAACAAATCAAAGAGCTTATTAAAATTGTTCAGGAAACAGAGCAACTAATCGTTTCAAAGGTGCAAAGTGAAGTACTGACTGCCCATGAGAGCAACCAGAAAAGGATTGAAAGTCAACAAGATACATATATTGGTGTGGTCAGATCGGGTCAAGTTCTGCGTTCGCCGGGAGATATTATTATCGTAGGGAATGTCAATCCGAACGGACGTGTAGAAGCGGGTGGCAATGTGTATGTTCTAGGTAAACTTAAGGGAATTGCACATGCTGGTGTTCATGGTAATAAGGAGGCAATCATTGCAGCATCTCTATTTGAAGCCACACATATCATGATTGCTGATCAAGTTCAGGCAATGTCGGACGAACATGTAAAAGCAATTAAACATGAAGAGATGACTTGTGCATTTATTGGCTATGATGGGCGCATTACGTACGATCAAGTTCACGCGTTAAAAAATATTCGACCATTATTAAATGTGTCTAAGGGAGGTAGCTAGTGTGGGAGAAGCGATCGTCATAACTTCAGGTAAAGGCGGTGTCGGAAAAACAACGACAACGGCTAACCTTGGAACTGCATTGGCTCTACAAGGTAAAAAAGTATGTTTAGTAGATACTGATATTGGACTACGGAATTTAGACGTAATTTTAGGTCTTGAAAATCGGATTATTTATGATTTAGTAGACGTTGTTGAAGGGCGCTGTAAGATTCATCAAGCGTTAATAAAGGATAAACGTGTAGATGAGAAACTATTTTTATTACCTGCTGCTCAGACGACAGATAAAAATGCTGTTAAACCTGAGCAGATGAAGAGCTTAGTAGAAGAATTAAAAAGAGACTATGATTATGTTTTAATAGACTGTCCAGCTGGCATTGAGCAAGGATATCGCAATGCTGTCGCTGGTGCAGATCATGCAATTGTTGTAACAACACCAGAAATCTCTGCCGTGCGTGATGCAGATCGAATTATTGGCTTACTCGAACAGGAAGAAATTTCTGCTCCTAAACTAATTATTAACCGCATTCGCCAGCATATGATGAAAAGCGGTGATACGTTGGATGTTAATGAAATTACGACACATTTGTCTATCGATTTATTAGGGATCATCGTAGATAATGAAGGTGTTATTTCATCATCCAATAAAGGTGAACCAGTAGTAATGGATCCTACTAATAAAGCATCTCTAGGCTATCGTAATATTGCTCGTCGAATACTTGGCGAGTCTGTGCCACTTATGGCAATTGAAGATGAACATAGAGGTGTATTTTCAAAACTAAAAGCGTTATTTACTAAATAATCATCAGCCTTTTCGTGCATTTGTATGAACTGCGCCCCAATTGTTAGACACATCTAACAATTGGAGGTGCAGTTTTTGTATGGTCAAAAAATATACTGCCAAAGATAAATTACAAGCTGTTGAGCGTTACTTAAATGGAAAGGAAAGTTCCTATGATATAGCTAAATCTATGGAGACTGATAATAAAGCAATCCTTAAATGGGTTAAGCAATATGAATACAATGGTGTTGAAGCTTTTATTCAGCCATATACAAATTACACACTAGAGTTTAAAATGGATGTACTAAATTTTATGATTGAAAATGGTACGTCCTTAAACGAAACGGCAGCGATTTTTAAGATACCTGCCCCTTCAACAATTAGTGTTTGGAGAAAGCAATATGAAATTCAAGGATTAGATGCCCTTCAATCAAAGAAAAAGGGGCGTCCATCCATGAAAAAAGAATTTAATAAACAATCGAAACAAGCACCAGTTGAAGGCTCTACCGAAGCACTTGAAGCACGTATTAAACAACTAGAAATGGAAAATGAGTATTTAAAAAAGTTGAATGCCTTAGTTCAAAACAAAGAAAAATCACCAAACAGGACAAAGCGCAAGTAGTCTATGAATTAAGGCATAAATATCCGGTGAAAGCACTCGTAAAATTCGCTGGCATTCCACGAAGTACGTACTATGATTTAGTAAAACGTATGAATCGACCAGATTTAGATGCCGATTTAAAAGAGGAAATTAAGGCGATTTATGAAGAACATGAAGGGCGTTATGGCTATCGCCGTATTCGTGACGAGCTAGCGAATCGTGGGCAAAAAGTGAATCATAAAAAAGTGCAACGTATCATGAAAGAACTGGGTTTAAAGTGTGTTGTACGTATGAAAAAATATAAATCCTATAAAGGAAACGTTGGTAAAATTGCGCCAAATATTTTAGACCGCAATTTTAAAGCAGATGCCCCAAATGAAAAATGGGTAACAGACATTACAGAATTTAAATTGTTCGGTGAGAAACTTTATTTATCGCCAGTTTTAGATTTATTTAACGGGGAAATTATCACGTATACAATTGGCTCTAGACCAACCTATTCACTTGTTTCAGATATGTTGGACAAAGCGTTCGAACGTTTACCTGAGCACCACCAGTTACTCATGCATTCCGATCAAGGCTGGCATTATCAAATGAATAAATATCGTCGCGCCTTAGAATCAAGAGGGATTGTTCAAAGTATGTCTCGTAAAGGAAACTGTTACGACAACTCTGTCATGGAGAATTTCTTTGGAATTATGAAATCTGAATTCCTTTACATGAGAGAATTTGAAAGTATAGAGCATTTTAAAATAGAATTAGAAAAATATATAAATTACTATAATACGAAACGGATCAAGGCAAAATTAAAAACGAGTCCGGTACAATACCGAACTCATTTTACCCAAGCTGCCTAATGAAATAACCGTGTCTAACTTTTAGGGGTCACTTCAGTGCGAGAAGGTTTTTTTCTTGTGCATGAATGGACATGCAACCTCATATAGTGTGAAAAAAGGATGAGGGCTTGTTTAAAAAATGGAAATGGTTGGTCACAATACTGCTTGTGGCTGCAATTATGCTCGTAATTCGTTTAGAGGATCGAGGTGTATTGGAAACACCGGTGCGAAAACTTGTTACAACATCAGCAGATTTAACCTATTTAAGTGAGCTCGGACAAAGCTGGCTAAATAAAGAGGATACAACAATTTTGGTATCGAGTGATGTTGGGCAAACTGAACTATTATCATTTGCCAATGCGCAAGTTTTTAAGGAAGGCTTTTTAATGCAATATGACATGGGCCTACCGGTTTATGCAGGAAAGAATGGTCTTGTCGTTTTTACCGGTCATACAAAATATACTGGTAAAACAATGACGATAAGCTATGATGATGGTACAACAGTATCCTATGGCATGCTGGATAGTTTAGCACAACTCCCATATACAACGGTGCAGGCAAACGATTTAATCGGCATGAAAGAGGCGGGACAACTCTATATCTCGATTGAAAAAGATAAGACCCAATATAATTTAGAACAGATTGTACAGTGGCTTGAAACAGCGGCGTCCAATGAAAATTAAACTGCATCTTCTATGTATCCCTCTCGTATTTTTAATGATTTTTACTGGCCAAATTGCTTATTACGCCATTATTTTATCTTCGTTATTATGGCATGAGGCGGGTCATATGTTAACGGCAATGCTGTGTGGTGTTAAGGTGAAATCATGTGTTATTACACCTTACGGAGGGGAAATAGAATTTGAAAATCCAGCGGTTGTGCCTGCAACGTCACTCCTTTGGATTGCCTTAGGGGGACCAATCGCTACAATATTAGGGATTGGCCTCGCTTTTTTTATGCCAGAACTGCTTGCTACTAAACTTATTAATGTGCAACTTGTGCTATTAGCCATCAATGTTTTACCAATTATTCCGTTGGACGGTGGCAGAATATTTTTAGCGTGCTTATTTTTATTCTATCCAAGTGTTCGTGCATTGGAATATTACTACTGGCTTTCTCTTATAATTGCCTTTATACTATTCTTGATAACTTTATGTTATCTCCCACAATCTATTTTTTTAGCAATTTTATGTTTATTTATATGGCTTCAAGTGTTAAAGGAATGGAATTATCGAAAATATCGTTTAGCATTTGAGAAATATGTAATGAATAGATTGACTTAAAATAAATCGTGTGGTAATATTTTAATGTTATTGTTTGTAGCACCTGTGCTACTACAACCGCACTGGAAAGGTTTAAGTATCGTATGATCACCTTTATAAACAGGCGAGTCTGAGTCTATGAGGAGGTGCAGTAAAATGTACGCAATTATTGAAACTGGTGGTAAACAAATCAAAGTAGAAGCTGGTCAAGAAATCTATATTGAAAAATTAGGTGTAGAAGCTGACGAGGTTGTAACTTTCGATAAAGTTTTATTCGTTGGTGGCGAAAACGTTAAAGTTGGAGCTCCATTAGTAGAAGGCGCTACTGTAACAGCTAAAGTTGTTAAAGAAGGCCGTGCGAAAAAAATCGTTGTTTTCAAATTGAAAGCTAAAAAGAACTACCGTCGTAAACAAGGTCACCGTCAACCTTACACAAAATTAGTTGTTGAAGCTATCAACGCTTAATTGTGAGGTGTAACGAATGATACAAGTTACGATTCATCACGATGAAAATAGACATGTGTCAGCATTCGAATTTTCAGGACATGCTGAATACGATGAATCTGGTAAGGATTTAGTATGTGCAGGAGCATCTACCATTGCCATAGGTACGGTGAATGCTATTTATGCACTATTACAATTACAGCCAGAAGTCGAACAAGCTGCTGAAGGTGGAGGCTATCTTAAGGTAGATTTGCCATCAGATATAGAGCCTGAGATTGATGCAAAACTACAGTTAATTGTCCAAGTAATGACTGCCCAAGTGTATTCTATGGTGCAAAATTACGGACAATACATCCAAATCAACTACAACCAAGTAGGAGGTGGAACACGATGAAATTATTATTAGCATTAGACCTTCAACTTTTTGCATCTAAAAAAGGTGTAGGTTCTACTAAAAACGGACGTGACTCTGAGTCAAAACGACTTGGTGCTAAACGTGCTGATGGCCAATTCGTAACTGGTGGTTCAATTCTTTACCGTCAACGCGGTACAAAAATTTACCCAGGTACAAACGTAGGTCGTGGTGGTGACGATACATTATTTGCTAAAGTTGACGGCGTTGTTAAATTCGAACGCTTAGGTCGCGATCGCAAACAAGTATCTGTATACCCAGCAACACAAGAAGCTTAATCTTTTATAAGATAACATAAAGCGGAGGACTGCATTTATTGCAGTCCTTTTTTTGGCTAAATTGTAACTTCTTTCAGCAATTATTTTCTGTAGCGAAAGCAAAGCGTCAGCTACAAGTGTCTTTTGTACCGAATGCGTAGCGACAGGTACAGAAGTCTATGAATGCCGTTTAAAATCACTTTTATTTTACAGCGCGTGTCCAAACATCCGCTGAAATAGAGGAACTCAGTCTAAGAACGCCACGTCCTGTGGCAATTTATCTGTGCGAAAGCGCAGCGACAGCAACAACACACGACTGAGTGACCAACATCGTGCTGCTGCCGCTACGTTAGCATTACGCTTCGCGCAATAAACATCTGTTGCTGCCGCTACGTTAGCACTGCGCTTTCGCACAATAAACATCTGCCGCTGGCGCTACGCTTTCGCGCAATAAACATCTGCAGGCCTAAGCACAATGCCGATTCCGGACGCAATTATGCCGAGGCATAATTGATTGAAGAATTAAGGGAAAAATACAGCAAAACTTGTTATACTAGTAAGGATAACTTTATTGGAGTGAATGGGATGAACAATCAATCACTAACCATTAGTGAAGTATTACGTTTTGCAAATCATGATTATGTGAATCAGCTTCAGCTTATTCGCATGAATCTAGATTTAGGTAGAATTGATGAATCAAAAAAACTAATTCAAGAGTATTCAGAGCAATTACATGTGCTTTCTATCCTTAATCGTCTACAATTACCACGGACAATAGAATGGCTGCAAACAGGAGGCTGGCGCTACCCTTCATTACCAATGAAGCTAAGCGGTGAGATAAAAAAGCCTGTCACAAATACTATTGATTCGGATGTTGTAGACTATTTAAACAAAACAGTTATGCATGTTTATGATACATTAGATCCATTTACAGAGCAGAGCTTAGCGCTCGATGTACGTGTTGACGATCATACATTTGCCGTGACATTCACGCTAAATGGGCTATGGAGTGCTGATGCATTCACCGAAAAAGGTTTGAAACAATTAGACATTCAAACAATTGAACAGACGAATTCGTGCTGGCAATATGTATTGAAAGCAAATAGGGAGTGAACTAAATGTTTGTCGATCACGTTAAGATTTATGTAAAAGGTGGCGACGGCGGGGACGGAATGGTTGCCTTCCGCCGAGAAAAATATGTACCGAATGGTGGTCCAGCTGGTGGTGACGGCGGACATGGCGGTAACGTAGTATTTGAAGTTGAAGAAGGCTTACGAACATTAATGGATTTCCGCTATAAACGCCATTTTAAGGCTGACCGTGGTGAGCATGGTATGAGTAAAGGAATGCATGGTAAACGTGCAGACGATTTAATCGTTAAAGTACCACCAGGCACAGTCGTAATGAACGAAGAAACAGGCGCTGTTATTGCCGATTTAGTCGAGCACGGTCAACAAGCGATTATCGCAAAATCTGGCCGAGGTGGCCGAGGAAATTCACGCTTCGCAACACCGGCAAATCCAGCACCAGAACTTTCTGAAAAAGGTGAGCCAGGACAAGAATTAAATGTTATATTAGAGTTAAAAGTTTTAGCAGATGTTGGACTAGTAGGTTTCCCAAGTGTTGGTAAATCAACGCTTTTATCTGTTGTTTCTGCTGCGAAACCAAAAATTGGTGCATATCATTTTACAACAATTGTCCCGAATTTAGGGATGATTGAAACAGACGATCATCGAAGCTTCGCGATGGCTGATTTACCTGGTCTTATTGAAGGAGCACACCAAGGGGTAGGCTTAGGTCATCAGTTTTTACGACATATTGAACGTACACGTGTTATTGTCCATGTAATTGATATGTCTGGAATGGAAGGCCGTGATCCGTACGAGGATTATTTAACGATTAATGAAGAGCTAAAGCAATATAATCTTCGTTTAACTGAGCGTCCACAAATTATTGTTGCCAATAAAATGGATATGCCAGATGCAGAAGAAAACTTAGAGGAATTCCGCAAAAAAGTGGGAGAAGACGTTCAAATTTTCCCAATATCAGCTGTTTCACGTCAAGGTTTAAAAGAGTTACTATTTGCTATTGCCGATTTACTAGAAGTAACGCCTGAATTCCTTCTATTTGATGATTTAGAAGAGGAATCAGACGCAACGGTAATGTATAAACATGAAGCAAAAGGTGAAGATTTCGAAATTACACGTGATGATGATGGCACATTTATCATTAGTGGTTACGCAATTGAACGCCTATTTAAAATGACTGACTTTAGCCGTGAAGATGGTATTCGCCGTTTTGCTCGTCAATTGCGTGCAATGGGCGTGGATGAAGCTCTACGCGAACGCGGAGCGCAAGATGGCGATGTAGTTCGTCTGCAAGAGTTTGAATTTGAATTTATCGATTAAGACAAGAGTTTTAGGGGGAAGCGTATGAAGAATGTTGCGAATCAGCGATATTATTTAGTTCGTGAAGATGTTTTAACGGATGCTATGCAAAAAACTTTGGAAGCGAAACACTTACTGTCAAGTGGTTCGGTATCTTCCATTTGGGATGCGGTAAAGCAGGTGGATTTATCGCGTAGTGCGTTTTACAAATATCGTGATGCTGTATTTCCTTTTCACTCAATTGTGCAGGAACGCATTTTAACAGTCTTTGTACAGCTTCAGGACCGTAAAGGAACACTTGCAAAGCTTTTAGAAACAGTGACAATTACGCATTGCAATGTACTGACTATCCATCAAACAATACCGATTCAAGGACGAGCTAATGTTACATTGTCATTGGATGTAACTAGTATGACATGCGACCTTGATGATTTAATACAGCAACTCAAACGTCTAGATTTTGTAGAGTCAGCGGAAGTAATTAGTTCTGGTGCATTGTAATGACTAAAAGCAAGCTTGAATTTTTGACAGAATGTAAATAAGCTCAAAAGGAGCAGTCCCATGTGATGCAAAAATATCGCTTCATGGGACAGCTCCTTATTCTATAACAAAAGAGAAAATTCATAGAAAGGAAAGTAATGGATAGAACGTCATAAAGAGAGATTCCATAATGGTTGGGAAGCTTCATATTATGCCTTACCGACATTTGATGTAGAATAAAAGGAGCTTTCGGAAACTAAAAATTCTAAATTTTTACATTAGTGAAATTTAAAAAGAAGTTGAGGATAACATTTGTTAGAACGTTGTCATGTATATAAGTTGATTGGAGAGGATACTGCGCGACTCCTTGGGGACCAGCAATAGAGGAACGAAGGCTAAAACCATCACGTCCTGTGATAACGCCTTCGTGGCCAACATCCTGCCGCTGCCGCTTCGTTAACACTACGCTTTCGCGCAAAAAACATCCTGCCGCTGACGCTTCGTTAACACTACGCTTTCGCGCAAAAAAAATCTGTTGCCCCGACGCCCCAGGAAGCTTTGCTCTGTGCGAAAGCGGAGCCTCAGCGGCAAAGCGCGTAGTCGGAACGGAAATCAACACCACGTTATGGTGATGAGCCATTTTAATATAAAATCAAAAGCTACAAGTTGTAGTGAAGGAGGTAGAAGTAATGACAGAGCAACAATGGGAAAAACGAATTGGATATTTAGGACCGGAGGCATCATTTACATACTTAGCAACAAAGGCAACCTTTCCGAATGAGTGGCTTGTCTCTTGTTCTACAATTCCAGAATGTATTGAGGCAGTAGCTGAGGGGAAGGTAGATTTAGCAGTTGTACCACTAGAAAATGCTTTAGAAGGATCTGTATCGCTAACGCTCGATTATCTATTCCATGAGGCAACCCTATACGTTACAGGTGAGCTTCTATTAAAAATACAACAACATTTAATGGTCAATAAAGCGCAAAAGGACAATTGGGAATCGATTACCGGTGTTTATTCACATCCACATGCTCTAGCTCAATGTCATAAATACTTATTTTATCGTTTCAGCCATGTCCCGTTACATCAAACGACATCAACAGCAGCTGCTGCAAAATTTGTATCCGAAAATCCAAACGAGTGCATTGCGGCAGTTGGAAATGCAGCGGCAGCAGTTAAATATGGCTTAGAAATTGTTCAACCTGATATTCATGATTTCCATTTTAACCATACACGCTTCTTTGTATTATCAAAGCAAAATAGACGATTGCCACAAGAATTATCTGATGGGCAGGCGAAGACAACTTTCATGATTACATTGCCAACGGACCGTTCAGGGGCATTACATCAAGTATTATCAGTATTTGCATGGCGACAGCTAAATTTAAGTAAAATCGAATCACGACCATTAAAAACGGGCTTAGGTGATTATTTCTTTATGATTGATGTATTAGCTGATGAAAAGGAGCCTATGATGCGTGGGGCGATGGAAGAACTAGCTGCACTTGGTTGCAAGGTGAAGTCACTTGGTACATACTTTACTTATCTAACATCGGACGAGTAATAAAAGTGGCTAGGAGGAATCGTTGTGGGTGGGATTATTTTGTTTGACGGAGTATGCAATTTTTGTGATAGTAGTGTGCAATTTATTATCAAATATGATCAGGCAGCGTATTTTCAATTTGCATCCATCCAAAGCGATGCTGGGCAGGCATTACTTGTACAATACGAAGTACCAGAAAATATTGATAGTGTCATATTAATTGAGCATGGAAAGGTATATTTTGAATCCGCAGCAGCACTTAAAATCTGTAGGAGATTAGATAGTTTTTGGCCTGTTTGTTATATTTTCGTCATGATTCCTTCATTTATACGAAATAAAATGTATCGATTATTTGCTAAAAATAGATATCGTCTTTTTGGACGGAAAGAAGTATGTTTATTGCCAACACCATCGCAACGAAAAAGATTTCTCTAACTTTGAAGCTATCCAATTGATGTGGATAGCTTTTTTTACGGAAAATGAAACAGTAATTCAGCTGCTTTGGTCCAGGGCCAATTTGTGACACTAATCGCCCAGTCGCCATTCCAATCAACTAATATATACGGTCATACTTTATAATAAATTTCACTACCAATTCTTGAAGAGGGGCCATAAATAAGGAACAAATGAAATAACTATACATCATATTTTTTGTGGTAAATATCACTAAAAGCCCTAAACATTTACGTATGTTTTCTATAAAAAAACTGCAAGTCTCCGTGAAGGCTAGCAGCTTTTAGTCAATTATTTGATTTTCCACGTTATTGAAGCAAATTTGTTCATTTATTGATCTACAACTAAATAGCCCTTTTTTTGTAAAGTTAGTTCAATTAAATCTAAAATTTCCACAGAAGGAGCAGAAATAACATGAAGATGTGTACCACCTGTTAGTTCGGATAAATAACTAGCCTGTGTTTCGTTGACACGCTGAATAAATCTTTTTACTTCATGACGGTTAGAAACCATAATGGATGCGGTAATTTCCCCATAAATTGGGTGTTCAACAATAACATTTTTTACTGTACCACCGCAATCAACTATTGTTATAAGTTCGTCTTCAGCATCCTCTGCAGTGTGGAAGCAAGGAATTGCACGTTCAACAGTTTGATGTAATTGTTCCTGATGCATATAAAGATATCCTTGGCTAGTTGCAATAATAGGTTCATTTCTAGCCTTTAATAATGTCATATCATTGACAATGACTTGTCTAGAAACATTAGCGAATTTAGCTAGGTCCGTCCCTGTTATAGGTGCTGTGCTTTTTTTTAGTTGTGCTAGGAGTTGCAGTCGGCGTTCTTCGCCTAACATTTTTTTCATAAGAGATCACCTCTGCCTGTAATAAAGGAAGCAGTTTTCCTTAAAAACTAGTGTACCATGAAGCATTTCCACATGCGTGAAATTTTTGTATCCAAATGAAACATTGAACATATGATACGGAGAGAGGAAGGGAGGAAAAAATTGCGTATTCATATAGTCCAAAAGGGAGACACGTTGTGGAAGATTGCGAAAGAGTACGGAGTTTCGTTTGAAGATTTAAAGCGGCTTAATGCTCATCTTGCTAATCCAGATTATATTGTACCGGGCATGGAAATTATCCTACCTGAAAAAATGCATAGAGAAGGCCATAGAGAGGGGGGACATAGAGAAGGCCATAGAGAAGGACATAGGGAATCACATAAAGAGGGGCATAAGGAACACATGCACAAAGAACATATGCACAAGGAGTCACCTACAAGGCACGTTAAAGAAAAAGAAGTTCAAAGACCAACGCCACCTCCAATCATTGTACCACCACCACCAATGCCAGAACCACAGATGATTCCATTTCCTTATCCAATGCCAATGCCAATGCCGATGCCTCAGCCAGCTCCAGTTGAGCTTAGCTGGAATCAACAAGTTGTCATGCCAAGTGTAGAGCAAACTGTATCTCCAATTCAAATTCAACCACAACCACAGCCTATAGCCCAACCGGCGCCACCACCAGCACCAATGCCGCAACCGATTTTTATCATGCCACAAATGCCAGCAGTACCACATTGTGCAAGCTGCCATCAGCCCGTGCATCATCATATGTATTGGCCGATGCCAATGCAACCGCAAGTTGAGGCTTATACAATGCCGGAGCAACCATCATGTGAAATGGGATGCGAAAAAGTTGCTGGGGATTTCTTAGAATCTAGTACATCTCCATTCTTCCCTATGAGCCCTGAATATCAGCAAATGCCGGAAATGGAACAGCCCTGTGGTTGTCATGCACAACCAGTTATGATGCCAAATTGGCAAATGGACCCATGTTGCTGTCCACCACCATGTCCGCCACCATGCCCAATGCCATGTCCATCACACTGCCATATGCCGTATTCGTCAGTAGGACAATGGATGTCACCGCACTATTTCCCAGGCGGGATGACGCCTTATCGATGGTAAAAAAGCGTATATCATTGAAGAAGTAAAGCCGAATATTTGGAAGTATAAATATCAATCCAATATTTATTTTGTGAAACGAGCAAAGCAGATAGAAATAGCAGAAAAGGTAAGGGTTATCCATCGACAGCTTGGACATCTAGAGCCCTCATTGATCTTACCTTTAATGAAAAGTGATGATGAGTATTTAATCGTGCAAGATTGGCAAGAAGGAAGTCATAGTGCTAATTTTGCACATAAAAAGGATCGGAAGGAATCACTAAAGCTATTAAATACGTTACATGATACACATAAAAAAATTGCTTGGCAGCGGATGCCAGGTTTGCATACCTATTCACAGCTTTTAAAATGGCAAATGCGTCATATGCGTTTTAAGAGCAGACGGAATGAATTTCGTGCATTTTTAACAAAAGAAGAAATCAATCAAATTTCACATTATAGCGAGAAATCGTTACAGCTAATTGCTCAGGAAGATGTACCTGAAAAAGAAATAACGCTTTTACATGGAGATGTCGTCCATCATAATTTTTTATGGTGCTCAGATGGGGAATTACGTTTAATTGATTTTGATTTGGCTCACCTTGGGGAAGCTGATGATGAATATATTTTATGGTTACATCGTGTATTGCCAGCAGTAGATTATGACCTTGGTAAAATATTTGCTGAGCTACCAGAGTTGAAACGATTAGATAAAAGAAAGCTACATCGTTTAAAATATCCAAATGAGCTATTACGTGAATGGCTTTTTGCAGTAGATTTACCATTAGATCAACAGCTGGTATTTTTAGATTATTTAGTGCCATTTACAAAACGAGCTCTCACATATTGGCCAAAACTGTGGTACGATATTGATAAAATGATAAAGAAATGACCGTCTTTTGGCGGTCATTTTTGTATGTGCAAGACTACTTGTGTTATTTCTTATTGTCGAGCATTCGTTCGTAATATGCTATAATCGAAGACGATGATTGTGAGGGATTATAGAATGTATGATTATTTAAAAGGACAAGTAATGCGTATAACTCCAGAGTATATCGTCCTTGAGCAGCAAGGGATTGGGTGGCAGCTAAATACACCAAATCCATTTGCGTTCCGGACATCGGCGCTTGAGCAACAAATTTTTGTTCACTTGCATGTACGTGAAGATGCACAAGTATTATATGGCTTTCCAAATTTAGACCAACGAGAGCTGTTTCGTAAGCTTATTTTAGTGTCAGGAATTGGACCGAAGGGTGCACTTGCTATTTTAGCTACTGGGAATCCGCAACAGGTTATCAGTGCCATTGAACGAGAAGATGAATCGTTTTTAGTAAAGTTTCCTGGTGTGGGTAAGAAAACAGCACGTCAAATGATTCTGGATTTAAAAGGAAAACTCGGCGGATTGCTGGATACTATTGAGTTACCAAGCACAGAAGATGAGTTACCGTTATTTGGTGTTAATCCGTATAAACATGAGCTTGAAGAAGCTACTCTTGCCTTAATGGCACTTGGTTATTCTGAAAAAGAATTAGAAAAAATACGTCCACAGCTCGAAGAGAACGACATGCTTGAAACAACAGATGCATTTATGAAACAAGCTTTACAATTGCTATTAAAGCTAAAATAGTGAAAGGGGGGGAAGTACATGTCTGAACGTATGATGGCTAGAGAGGCAGGTAGCTATGATGAACAGTTTGAATTATCTTTACGGCCAAAAAGATTAGCACAATATATTGGTCAACATAAGGTAAAGGAGAATTTACAAATTTTCATTGAAGCGGCAAAGCTTCGTCAGGAAAGTTTAGATCATGTGCTGTTATATGGACCGCCTGGACTTGGGAAAACTACATTAGCTGCTGTTATTGCTAATGAAATGAATGTCAATGTGCGCATGACTAGTGGGCCTGCGATCGAACGTCCTGGAGATTTAGCAGCTATTTTAAGCTCACTGGAGCCAGGGGATGTGCTTTTTATCGATGAAATCCATCGCCTGCCTCGTGCAATAGAAGAGGTGCTTTACCCTGCCATGGAGGATTTTTGTCTAGATATTGTCGTTGGTAAAGGCCCTGAGGCGCGTTCTGTACGACTTGATTTACCGCCATTTACACTCGTTGGTGCAACAACAAGAGCGGGCGCATTATCAGCACCTTTAAGGGATCGCTTTGGCGTGTTATTGAGATTGGAGTATTATGATAATACGTCACTTGCAGAAATTGTTGTACGTAGTTCGCATTTATTTGATGTTGAGATTGAGCAAGTAGCAGCACTTGAAATGGCGACACGCTCGCGTGGAACACCCCGTATTGCCAACCGTTTGCTAAAACGAGTGCGAGATTATGCACAGGTGCTCGGAGATGGTATGATAACGGAGGGACTTGCTAAGCAAGCGCTTGAGCTATTACAAGTCGATCCTAGAGGGCTTGACCATATTGACCATAAACTTGTGACCAATATGATTGAGCGCTTCCGTGGTGGCCCTGTAGGCTTAGATACGCTGGCAGCATCTATTGGTGAGGAACGCGTAACGATTGAAGATGTGTACGAGCCATATTTGATGCAAATTGGCTTTATACAGCGTACGCCACGTGGACGTGTGGCAACACATTCAGCCTACGAACATTTCGGATATGAATATCCCCAACAAACCTAGAAGAAGGAAGTATTTTCATGCGTGTAGAAGATTTTGATTTTGAATTGCCAGAAGAGCTTATTGCACAAACACCACTTTTGGACCGAACAGCTAGTCGTTTAATGGTAGTGACGCCAGGCTCAAAAAATGTAGAGCATCATCATTTTGCTCATATTTTAGATGAGCTACAAGCGGGAGACTGCCTTGTGTTAAATGATACAAGAGTCTTGCCAGCACGTTTAATGGGCGTTAAAGAGGAAACTGGTGCTCATATAGAAGTACTGCTATTAAAGCAAATGGCAGGTACAGATGAATGGGAAACACTTGTTAAACCAGCTAAACGTGTAAAAGTCGGCACAGTTGTAACATTTGGAGATGGCTTACTGACAGCTACTTGTACAGGAGAGCTTGATCATGGTGGGCGTACATTTGAGTTTAAATATAATGGGATTTTTTATGAAATTTTAGAGCAACTTGGTGAGATGCCACTACCTCCATATATTCGTGAAAAATTAGAGGACAAGGATCGTTACCAAACCGTTTATGCAAAAGAGCGTGGCTCAGCTGCAGCGCCGACTGCAGGCCTGCATTTTACAGAAGAATTACTTGAGCAAGTAAAAGCAAAAGGGGTCGAAGTTGTATTTATCACTTTACATGTGGGACTTGGAACTTTCCGTCCTGTAAGTGTAGATTCAATTGAAAATCACGAAATGCATTCCGAATTTTATAGTGTAACGGAAGAAACAGCATCTATCATAAACCGAGTAAAGAGTAATGGTGGAAAAGTGATTGCAGTTGGTACAACCTCTACACGTACATTAGAAACTATCGGTTCTAAATATGGAGGCGAAGTGCGAGCAGAACAAGGTTGGACGTCTATTTTCATTTATCCGGGATATGAATTTACTATTGTGGATGGTTTAATCACAAACTTCCATTTACCAAAGTCTACCCTTGTAATGCTTGTTAGTACGCTTGCAACAAGAGAAACAATTTTAAGTGCATACCATCAAGCTGTAGAAGAAAAATATCGTTTCTTTAGCTTTGGTGATGCTATGTTTATTCGTCCAAAAGGAGAATAAAGAAAAAATCGGAGTACTGTTTTTACTTTAGATAAGAGAGGGATTTTTATAATATGACACAACCAGCAATTCGTTATGAGTTACTTCATACTTGTAAGCAAACAGGAGCACGCCTTGGAATCGTGCATACACCGCATGGCTCTTTTGAAACGCCAGCATTTATGCCTGTTGGTACACAAGCAACTGTTAAAACAATGTCACCTGAGGAATTAAAGGACATGAATGCAGGTATTATTCTGTCAAATACGTATCATTTATGGCTACGACCAGGTAATGATATTGTTAAGGAAGCAGGTGGCTTGCATAAATTTATGAACTGGGATCGCCCGATTTTAACAGATTCAGGTGGTTTCCAAGTGTTCTCACTTAGTCAATTCCGTAAAATCGAAGAAGAAGGCGTTCATTTCCGCAATCATTTGAATGGGGACAAATTGTTTTTAAGTCCAGAAAAGGCGATGGAAATTCAAAATGATTTAGGCTCGGATATTATGATGGCTTTTGATGAATGTCCACCTTACCCTGCGACATATGACTATATGCTGAAATCAGTAGATCGAACAACACGTTGGGCTAAACGTTGTAAAGAGGCACATAATCGTCCAGAAGACCAAGGTCTATTTGGTATCATTCAAGGGGGAGAATACGAGGATTTACGCCGCCGTTCTGCAGAAGCATTAGTTGAGCTAGATTTCCCAGGTTATGCTATTGGAGGGCTATCTGTTGGTGAGCCTAAGGATATTATGAACCGAGTGTTAGAGTTTACAACACCTTTAATGCCAACTAATAAACCACGTTATTTAATGGGGGTAGGGTCACCTGACTCATTAATCGATGGTGCTATTCGAGGCATTGATATGTTTGACTGTGTATTACCGACACGTATTGCTCGTAATGGCACATTAATGACATCTGAAGGCCGTTTAGTTGTTAAAAATGCAAAATATGCACGTGATTTCGGACCAATTGATCCGAACTGTGATTGCTATACATGTAAAAATTATTCACGCGCATATATTCGTCACCTAATCCGTACAGAAGAAACGTTTGGTATCCGTTTAACGACTTACCATAACTTACACTTCCTATTGAAGCTAATGGAACAAGTACGTGAGGCAATACGCGAAGACCGTCTTGGCGATTTCCGAGAAGAATTTTTCGAGAAGTACGGCTTTAATGAACCAAATGCAAAGAACTTCTAAAATTTGGTAAAAAACTATGTAAATTTGTGCGAACTGTGAATATTTCTAGCAAAAAAATGTCTATCTTAGAAAAAATATTAGTAATATAGAAAAAATTTGGGCTTGTCCATCGCTTTTTTATGGTGGAATAGTCTATACTAAAAAAGAACTGGAAAGGGGGCAAGAATGATGGATCAACTATTAGGATTCGCACCAATATTATTAATGTTCGTTGCAATGTGGTTTATTTTAATCCGCCCTGCTAAAAAGAGACAGCAGCAAACACAAAATATGCAGGGTAGTTTGCAACGTGGAGATAAAGTTATTACAATCGGTGGCTTACATGGTGAGATAGACTCAATTGAGGACACAGCTGTGACATTAAAGATCTCAGACAATGTGCGCGTTAAATTTGACCGCCAAGCAATTGGACGAGTAGTGAATGGCGACCAATAAAAATAATAATTAGAAAAAGACTTACATTAGTTGTAAGTCTTTTTTTTATCTTCTTTCAGCATTATTTTTTGAAGCGAAAGCGAAACGATAGGTACAGATGAAATTATTTGGCCTAAAGACTCCGGACGCAATTATGCCAAGGCATATATCGATACATGATTTTTTCTCTTTTGTTTTATTCAAGTGCCACCATTTTGTAATTTCTTAATTAATTCTGCTCCAGTTTCATTGCCGTTTACCGTTATTCTGCTTAAAGCATATACATTATCGCCCATAGTAACACCTTTATTTTTAATAACAAAAGCCATTTTAAATCCAACATCCTTCGCTAATTTCATTGCATCTTCAGAATTAGTTCCGAAGGGGTAGCTAAGAGCAATGGGTTCATATCCTAATTTTTCTTTAATAATTTTCCTGGAAAGATTAAAATCTTTTTTAACCCTTTCTTCGTACTCTGCTTGTGTTTCTAGTTTTCCATTAATGTAACTACGACCATATATGGCACCTTTCATTCCTCCGCTGAATGACTGTAATTTATAATGTGAATTCCAAGTATGGCTTTGGATGGTTATATAATCTTTCATTTCTTTTAATTGATCCCAATTCATTTTGGGAATTTCGTTTGTATATACATTTTTTTCATTTGTTTCTAGGATGTGACTGGTGATAACAAAGATTTCTGCATGCATTTTGTATTTTTTCAAAATTGGATAAGCTTTTTCAAAGTTGCTTAAGTAACCATCATCAAAAGTTATTAACACCGGATTTTTAGGCAACTCTGTTTTACCGTTTAAGTAATCATATAAATCTTGGGTTGTAATCGAATTGTACCCATTTTCTTTAAGCGTTTTAATTTGATTTTCGAAATTCTCTGGGGAAATGACTGTATTATTATTCACATTTGTTTCTAAATGGTGGTACATAAGAACTGGAATCTTCTCATTATTATTTCCATAAATAGGGTATGGTTTAATGAGCAATATACTATAAGCAACAACTAGAAAAATTACTATCCTTTTCATTTTCTCACCTTGTTTTATGTTTGAATTATCAATTATGCCACTGCATAATTGTATCTGTCGCTTTGCTATCGCTACAGAAAATAGTTACCGCTGTCACTTCGCTTTCGCTACAGATATACATTGCGTCTGGAATCGGCTTTGTGCTTAAAATAACTACATTTGTTGGGGGAACATTATTAATTGTCCGGGGAAATTTTACTTTTTGCCATTTGAAAAGCAGGAATTATTGCTCTTTGTATTGTACACAAACAACTAAGGTTTATTCTTTTGATTTACGAAAGTTCACAGTGGTATTTACTTTTATATGCAAGTGGGTGTTATTTTGTTAATGTTTTCGTGCGTTCTTCTTAATTCAAAACTAGGTTTCCTTAAAGGTTAGTATGCAAAAATCACAGAAAAATTTTGGGAGACTAAAAGTGAGCAATTATACCTCGACATAATTGCGTCCGGAATTGGCTTTGTACTTAGGCTTTCAGCGGATGTTTGTACACCCGCTGAAAAGTAACTTATACCCGCATTCATCTCACCATCCATAGAGGTGGAGACTTCCATAACTGCCTTTCACTTACGTTACAAAAAACATCTGTACCTGTCGCTACGCTTTGGATACAAAAGGCATTTCTAGCTGCCGATTCGCTT
Organism: Lysinibacillus xylanilyticus; assembly: GCF_001183605.1. Lineage (GTDB taxonomy): Bacteria > Bacillota > Bacilli > Bacillales_A > Planococcaceae > Lysinibacillus > Lysinibacillus xylanilyticus. The sequence continues at coordinate 351,994 of NZ_LFXJ01000008.1, forward strand.
TCGCTACTAAAAATAATTGCTTAAAGAAGTAAAAAAAGACAAAGTTATGATATAACATTATCCTGTATAAAAAACGATGAGTAAGGTCACCTTGATTAGTATGGGGGTGACTGCATGGAAGAATATTTGACGATTATTTTAAGAACATGCTTTTTATATGTGTTTATCCTAATAATATTCCGTTTAATGGGTAAACGTGAGGTCGGCGAATTGTCTGTAATTGATTTAGTCGTATCCATTTTAATGGCTGAGGTTGCAGCATTTGCACTTGATGATTTCGAAAGTCCTATATTTAAGGTCATTTTACCAATCATCGTGCTGTTTTTCATTCAAATAACAACTGCTTATTTGTCACTCAAAAATAAAAAATTTCGTGACCTAGTTGATGGTGATCCAGTATTACTTATAAGAGATGGTGTTATTTTAGAAAGTGAAATGCGTAAGCAACGCTATAATTTAGATGACTTGTGTCAACAATTACGCGAAAATGGAAATGCTTCCGTTACAGATATTGCTTATGCCTATTTAGAGCCATCTGGCAATCTATCCGTATACCAAAAAGATGAAAAGGCATTTGTTTACCCACTAATTATCGATGGTGATATTCAGGATAGGCATTTAAAGGTTTTGCATAAAGATGCTGATTGGTTAATGGCAGAGCTTGCTAAAAATAATATTACGGATAGTAACACTGTATTTTTTTGTGTATGGGAGGAAGATCGGCTTCATATCCAGCTGAAAGAGTCTTAAACTTTCTTGGCCAGCTTACGAAGGTAGCGCAAATCAGTAATGCGCAACTGATTGGAAAATAGTAAGAAAGTAAATAGTAAAAACAAGGTTACACAGCTACTTAAAATAAAAGGTAGTGGCATAATCTGCATCAAGAAATATTGAGAAACACAAACGGCAATAAAGCAGCTATATGGAACTACAAACATTCTAAATCCAGCACGTAAATTTTTGCGCTGTCTTACTGTTGCAATATGCAAGAATGAAGTTAATAAAACGCCAAAGCCAATTGCTACAACGGCACCTTTTTCTTGTATCCCAGGCTGAGAAGCAAGTACGAACATAACAAAGAGCTTACCAAGACCACCGTAAATGGAGTTCATCATTGCAGCGCGAGCCTCACCGATTGCTTGTAATATAGAGTGCAATGGACTTTGTATATAATAAAAATAAAAAATAGGCGCTAATATTTTCACATAACCACGATTTTCTTGTAAGTGAAAGAGCTTTACAGCTAAGTCGTCTCCATGAACGAAAAAGTACGTAGCAGCAACACAGCCCACTAAGGATGATAGTCGCAATGATACAGAAATACGTTCTTGCAGGAGCGGTATATGCTGACGTGCAACAGCATCACTTACAGCCGGTATAAGAACGATCGAAAGTGCTGCAGACACAAAAGCCGGGAATAATAAAAGAGGGACTAATACACCCGAAATAACCCCATATAAAATTGTTGCTGCTGAGGCTGTCAATCCGGCCATAGTTAAAGCCTTTAAAAAAATGATAGGCTCTAAAAACCAAGTAAAGGATCCAAACAGCTTGCTTCCTGCAGAAGGAAGGGCAATCCGTAACATCGGGGAGGAAGGATATGCCTCGATTTTGTTTTTTTGTGTCAATAATTTTTTCTTTGAAACAATATAATGCATCCACAAATACAAAAAAGCAACGACTTCAGCTAGTAGCGTAATACCCATAGCAGATGCTGCTGTTATGGCAGCATTATCATAGGCAGCCACAAAAGGTAGCGTAAATGTGATGAAGCTAATGCGGATAATTTGTTCAATCATTTGAGCCCAAGCTGTTGGTGTAATTTTCGCAATACCCTGTAAATAAGCGCGCAATAATCCAGAACCAACTGATACTGGTACAGCAAAGAGTGCAATCCAAAGCGTAATTGTTGTTTGTTCATTATGTAAAAGAGTAGACGAGATATATGGTATTGTAAGTGCAACAATCGGCATAAAGACAATCATTCCAATAAATGACCAAAGAATAGCCGTACGCATAACACCATAGATGCCTTCGCGTTTGTTTTTTGCTAGTAACTCTGCTACAATTTTTGCCACAGCGATAGGTAGTCCAAGTTGAATGAGTGAGATGAAGAAAATGAACGCCGGATAGACGGTCATATAAATGCCGACTGCCTCTTCACCAGCGATACGCATAAATTGCATTCTATAAAAGAAGCCAAAGAGTTTCGATAAAAAAATCACGAACATTAAAAATAGTGTACCCCGTACAAAAGAACTCATGCCATCCGTCCCTTCTCAAGCCACAAAAATTCATTTACACTATTTGTATGCAGACATGTCTTACGATACAACTTTGATTGGAGATGATTCAAAATGAGTATGCAGTATGAGCAACTATTTGAAAAAATTCGTCCTGCAATTGATAGTAAGATGGAAGAGTTTAAACATTATCAATACGATGCGATTACAGCAGAAGAACTATGGCGCTTCTGTATAGAAAAAAAATGGCGCAAAAAAAATATTGAACAATTACGTTTACATGAAGTTATCTCCACTATTTTTTCAGTATCACCATCCGATATCGTATCATTTAATCAAGTAGAATTTTTACAAAGTAATGATTGGTTTACAGATTTGAATACGGAAGAGTTAAAAATGCTGCTTGGTCCGGTTAAAACTTAAGAAGAATGTGTGAAATTTGTCAAATAATAAAAGAATACTAAAAGTGTTGAATTGACACCAAGCGCAACGTGTTTCATAATGAGTGTGTTGCGCTTTTTTTATTTGTATAAGTATATTTATTCAAAACCCTCCTAATAATTCTTTTCTAATTTTGGAGGAATACACCTGATCAAATAAAAGGATAAATTTGCGCGTTATGAACGATTGAAATAAGTAGAGCAACCTTTTTGAAGCACAGGCAACATTATTCTACAGGAAAAGGAGGAATAAACGTTTCAAAAGGACTTGCTATATACTTGTTTGTAGTGTAAGGAATTGCCTTACACCAATTCGAGGAGGATTTATAAATGAAACTAAAAAGTCGTATAGTTGCATTCGTACTACTAATGGTTATTTTTGTAGCAACCATAGGTACGACTGTAGGCGGCGTCTTAAAGGATATTAAGCTAGGCCTTGATTTACAGGGCGGGTTTGAGGTTCTTTATGAGGTGACAGAATTACAAAAGGGACAAAAAATTACACCAGAAGTTGTGTCGGCAACAGCAACAGCACTTGGTGAACGTGTAAATGCTATCGGGGTAAGTGAACCGAGTATTCAGGTTGAAGACAAAAACCGTATTCGTGTGCAATTAGCGGGTGTCGAAGACCAAGAATCAGCACGTGAATTATTGTCTACTTCTGCAAATTTAACATTCCGTGATGTCGATGACAATTTATTGTTGGATGGGAATGACTTAAAGCCAGGTGGTGCTAAAGGTTCCTTTGACCAGCAAAATCGTCCGATTGTTTCGCTAACGTTAAAAGATGCGAAAAAATTTGCTGATGTAACAAGTAAAATTGCTGCTAAACCAGCAGGTCAAAATTTACTCGTTGTATGGTTAGACTTTGAAGAAGGTGTTGATTCATATAAAGCTGAATCACAAAAAGCGAAGCCTCGCTATGCATCTGCAGCAACAGTTAACCAAAGATTAGATACAACAGATGTAATGATTAGCGGGAATTTCTCAGTTGAAGAAACAAAAAATCTAGCGGGTATTTTAGATGCTGGGGCACTTCCTGTAAAACTTAATGAAATTTATTCTACTTCAGTTGGTGCACAATTTGGTGACCAAGCACTGAAAAGTACAATTTTCGCTGGTATTGTGGGCGTAGTAATAATTTTCTTATTTATGCTATTCTACTACCGTTTGCCTGGCTTTATTTCCATCATTACACTTGCTATATTCACTTTCTTAGTACTTGTTGTATTCGACTGGATTAATGCAGTGTTAACACTTCCAGGTATCGCAGCTATCGTGCTTGGTATAGGAATGGCCGTTGATGCGAATATTTTAGCAGCGGAGCGTATTCGTGAAGAGCTACGGGTAGGTTATTCGGTTAAACAAGCATTCAAGATTGGCTCGAAGGAGTCTTTATCAGCAATTGTCGATGCACAGCTAACTACATTATTAGCAGCTGCTGTATTATTCCAATGGGGGACAAGCTCTGTTAAAGGATTTGCAACAACTTTAATAATTAGTATTTTACTAAGCTTCTTAACTGCTGTTTGGGGTTCTCGTGTACTATTAGGTTTACTTGTCAACAGTGGCTATTTCAACAATCCAGCCTGGTTTGGTATTGCAAAATCTAAACAGCATAGCTTAGATGAAAATATCGGAACATTAGATTTATCAACGAAATTTGATCGTTTTGACTTTGTACACAACCGTAAGAAATTCTATACATTCTCGTTAGCTATTCTAGTAGCCGGTTTAGTGGTTCTTGGTATATTCCGTCTAAACCTTGGTATTGATTTCTCAAGTGGTACTCGTGTTCAAATTGAAGCGGATCATACTTTAACTAAAGAAGAAGTATCTAAATACTTAGATAGTATCGACTTCTCATCTGAAGATATCCTTTTGGCAGGTGAAAAGAGTAACTCTGCGGTTATCCGTTATAAACATGATCTATCACAATCCGAAATTGCAAAATTCAAAAAAGAAGTAGGCAAAAAGTATGGTCATGAACCTGGCGTAAGTACAGTGTCACCAACAGTTGGTAAAGAGCTTGTGAAAAATGCTATTAAAGCATTATCTATTGCGGCTATCGGAATCATTATCTATGTAGCAATTCGTTTCGAGTGGCGCATGGGTGTTGGGGCAATTGTCTCGTTACTACATGACGTATTCTTAATTGTTGCTGTATTTAGTTTTATGCGCTTAGAAGTCGATATTACGTTTATAGCAGCTGTACTGACGATTGTCGGTTATTCTATTAATGATACCATCGTTACGTTTGACCGAATGCGAGAAAACTTAAATCGATATGATACGATTAAAGACCGTGAATTGTTGGCGGATATCGTTAACAAATCACTCCGTCAAACAATGGGTCGATCTGTTAATACAGTGTTAACAGTTATTATCGTTACAGTGTCACTTCTTATTTTAGGTGCACCGTCGATTCAAAACTTCTCAATCGCGTTATTAGTTGGTTTAATCACAGGTATGTATTCTTCAATTTGTATTGCTGCACAAATCTGGTATTCACTTAAAGTTCGTGAAATGAAAAAGTCAGATGGTCAAATACACAAAAAAGAGAAAAAACAATGGGGTACTGACGAGCCTACTGTTTAACTTCAAATAAAGCCAGGGAAAGAAATATTTCTTTCCCTGTTTTTTTGATGATAAAAAGAATCTGCTTGCTTTCTTTGGAAAGCAGCAGATTCTTTTTATTTCGTTTATTAAAGTTTAAATTGCAGTAGTAATGATTGCAGTTGCTGAGCGTTGTTGCTTAATTCCTCAGCTACCTCATTCACCTGCTGCATTGTTGCAGCTTGCTCTTCTACTGCTTCAGCAATGATTTGAGAATTACTCGCTGAAATACTCGCACCATTTGCAATTTCTGTTACAGAGGCAGCAACTTCTTCAGCGCTTGCAGAAATTTGTTCCGAAGTGGCCGAAATATCTTCAATTTGATCAGTAAAGGCTTGCACAGACTCTGTAATGGAATCAAATGCATCACCGGCCTCATGAATTTTTGCTACACCATCCTGGACAGATGCTAATCCTTCATGCACAGCAGCGGCAACATTTCTTGTATCCGTTTGAATTTCATTTGTAAGGGCAACAATTTGGCCAGCAGATTGATTGGATTCTTCAGCAAGCTTTCTTACTTCATCTGCTACAACCGCGAAGCCTTTGCCGTGCTCACCAGCTCGTGCTGCTTCTATGGCAGCATTGAGTGCCAGTAAATTTGTTTGTTCCGTAATAGCGGTAATTACTTTTGTAATTTGCCCGATTTCTTCAGATTGCTTACTTAGCTTTTGCGTTAAATCGGCAATTCGTGTAGTTGCCTCGGAAATTGTATCCATCTGCACTTTGGCAGTAGTAATAGTTTTTCCTCCCGTATCAGCAAGCTGTGTCATATTTATAGCATTGTGATGCAAATTTTGAGTTGCCTCAGCAATTCGTTGTACACCAGCAGCTGTTTCGTCCATAGCTAGAGCACTTTGTTGAGAGGCACTAGCAGATGATGCTAGATGGTTTGACGTGTCTTGTACTCGATGCGAGATGTCGCTTGAAGTTGTTGTCACTTCTACAGTGCTTGCGGAAAGCTCTTCAGAAGCAGCAGATAATTGTGTAGCGTTGTCCTGAACATTTTTAAGTAGTACAGATAAATTTTGTTTCAACGTATTTACTGCTGTGGCAAGTGTACCAATCTCATCTTTAGAGCTATGTTTAAGCTCAGCGATCGTTAAATCGCCGTGTGCTAATGTATCGGCAGCGTCAATCACTTTACGAAGCGGTTGAGTGATGGAGCGTTTTACAAAATACATAAAATATAAACCGACAATTGCACTTAAAACAAGTAAGACAATAGAAATAATAATAGCTCGTTCAACTGTTTGGACAACACTGCTTTTAACCTTTTCAAGCTGTTCATCGTGGTAATTTAATAAATCATTTGTCAGTGTATAAATTTCTTTGTTGCTTTTTGTCACTTCTCCATTTATGTATGATAAAGCTAAATCTGTATTTCCACTATTAAATGCTTGCACTGCCTTGTCAGAACTTGTTAGTAAATCATGCTGTAATTCGGTTACTTGCTTCATAATATTTTTTGTGTAATCGGAACGAACAATGCCTGAAAGCTCTTGAATCGTTTCTGGTAAAAGTGTTTCATAACGTTCTAAATTTGATTTTGTGGTCTCGTCCTTACTATTTAGAATATAGGAACGTAAAAATAGACCTTGTGAGGCAATCTGCTGCTGTATTTTCTCTGTTAATTGAATTTGCACGATTCTGTGATCAAGTACCTCTACTATATCTCCTTCAACCGACTTAAATTGAAAAAATGCAATAATACTTGATAATAAGAGTAAACAAGTGAGTGAAATAAAACCTATATTTAGTTTTTTTCGAACGGACATTTTCGTTCCTACCTTCTTTTATGTATTAATAAATGTTCTGAATTTACTATAACTTGATATTTTTACATGGTCAATACTTGATAAATACACAAAAGTAGGTAGTTTTATTTGCTTTTTCTGGTATATATGAAGGATGATTTTCCCTTTTATATAATGTCAAAACTTCTTTCAAGATTTTCCTTTTTCTCTGAATTGATTGACAATTTTCGTTGTTTGGCATAGAATAAGGCTAACTTTTTTGTTCGATCCAAGGTAGTTGATCTCGGGAGCGAGGTCAGCCTTAGAACAGATGAGCTGAGTTTAGATGAGAATAGCTGAGAAATTGTTGAATAAGAGTAGTAGCATAAGTGTGCAATTTAGAGAGTCAGTGGATGGTGCGAACTGATTTGTAGCTTATGTGAATGGACTTATGAGAGTCGCTAATTATCTTCATCCAATGGGTGTCCAAACACCTGCTGAACGAGATAAATTCCTCTGGATGCAATTACGCCAAGGCGCAATTGATAATAGCGAACGGATTCCCCACGTTATAGGGGGTGCATCGACTTAGTCAAGACAAATCTTTATTAACTCAAAAGATATGTCAATTTAACTTTTTTCAGCGTGTGTCCATTCATTCGCTGAAATAGAGGAACTCAGGCTAAGAACTTCACATCCAGTGAAAACGCCTGAGTGACCAACATCGTGTTGGCCTAAAGCCTCCGGCGGATGTCATGGAATCGGAAAGGAGTTCTTAAAGGATGTTAGCCTAAAATCATCGCATCCATGCGATAACGGCTAACTGACCTGCATCGGTAAAAATGCCACGTCCTGTGGCATTACCGAAATGACCGACATCGTGTCGGCCCTCACGCAGACCTAAACACAAAGCCGATTCCGGACGCAATTATGCCGAGTCATAATTGATTTGGTGAACTAAGATTGAGCACATAAGGGAGAGCAAATATGCTCTAATATGAGGTGGCAACGCGGTCATGATCGTCCTCTGCAATTAGGAAAAATCCTTTTTGCAGGGGACTTTTTTTATTGCTTCCATTTGCATGGGGATGAATGCTTCAATCTGAATGCCAAAAATACTTGACTGTGTCAAAATGAGGGACTTTCATTGGAACTTTCTAGGGGGCGTAACATGATGAACATTTGAAGTACTGTTCCTTTAATTGCTTGGCTTACCACTAAGAATTAGGAACAACATTAGTTGAAACCTTCGCCATGTAAATAAGCTGATTGGAGTGAAGGCTGGTCGCCCCCAGGAAAGCGCTCAGCCAGAACGGAAATCAACCCCACGCTATGACGATTCTTTTTATTCAACAAAAAAACGATTCAGCTGCTAAACATTTATAAGTCCAATGGTAATGGATTTTTAAGAAAAGGAGCTTGGTAATTATGCAATCGACTAGTTCAAGAACAAAAATGAAAACCATTAATGCTGATTCTTTAACACCGATTTTAATTTTTAGACGCCTACAAGGAAATCATAAATTTTTACTTGAGAGTTCAGCACAGCATGAGGGAGCAGGACGTTTTTCTTTTATCGGTGCTAATCCAAGAAAAACGTATAAAGGCTTTGGAGATGAGATTCATGAATATTCATATACGACTGGAAACACATATACACATAAGGGCGATATGTTTGTTTTATTGAAAAGATTAATGCCACGCATATCCAATACGACACAATTCCCGTTTTCAGGTGGAGCTATTGGATATGTTGGTCATGGTACCACAACGATATTATCAACTGCTCAGGATAAAGTGCAACTACCAGATGTACATTTCCATGTATATGAGACAGTCATTGTGTTTGATCATGTAACAGATGAGGTTACTTTGATTCATACGAATATTGATGCAGAAAAAAAAGAACCAAATTTAGAAGAGTTAGCAGAGCAACTTCTAAAAGGCAGAGAGGATGAAGATACAACTTGTAACTATGAACTTTTTGAATCGACTACGAACGAACAATTTGCAGATTCTCTTACATCTATCAAAGCTACTTTAGATGAAGATATTACAAGAGTCGTTTTATCAAAGTGTTTTTTAGCAAATTTACAAGGAGATGCTTTCGCTTTATATCGTCAATTGCGTAAAAAACATCCTGCTCCTTATATGTATTATGTAGAGTTTGAGGATCATGTTGTTTTAGGAACATCTCCTGAAAGCCTAATTAGAGTAAAAGGTGAACGAGTGATTGCGACACCAACTGAGGGTACATTTCCTAGGGGTTCCACAAAAGGTGAAGATTTAGAACATGAACGAAAGCTGTATGAAAACACAAATATTAGGAAGTCACATGCTGTACTTGTTTCTACCGTGCAACAAGAGCTACAGTCTGTATGCTTCCGAGATACCATTCAAGTCATTGAGGCAATGAGGATTGAGCGTTCAAAGCATGCATTACACATGACATCGAGAGTCGAGGGTCAAATATTACCGATGCTTCATGCATTGGATGTATTAGCAGCGATGTTACCACCTTTTGCATCAACAGGTATTCCAAAGGATCAGGCAAAGGACTATTTAGAAAAATCTAGTCAAACTGCTGGGATATTTGGAGGAGCCCTTGGATTTATCGGTTTTAACGGTCATCTTGATTTTGCTTTAACAGGAAAATCCATTGTCATTGAAAATGAAACGATGCATATGCAATCAACTTTAACGATGACAAAATACACAAATGTCAAAGCAATGATAAAACAAGTAGAAGAGGACAAACAGGAATTTTTACAGCTACTTGAAAAAGAAGGAGGTTCACACTAATGGAAGATATTCGTCAAAAAGTACAACAACGAGAGCATTTAATGTATGAGGAAATGCTACAGGCAGCAACATGGATGTTCCAAGATGACTCACCGAAGGAAGAAATCGCAAGCTTTTTAACGGCATTATCTGTCAAAGGTGAAACAGCACATGAAGTTGCAGCATTAGCTACCATTATGCGTTCGTTTGCATTAGACGTACCAGCAAAAGAAGGGATCTATATGGATAATTGCGGTACTGGTGGCGATGGTCTTAATACATTTAATATAAGTACGGCTTGCGCCTTTGTATTAGCGGGGGCAGGTGTCAAAATGGCGAAGCACGGCAATCGCAAAATTTCTTCGGCATCAGGGAGCTCTGATGTATTGGAAGCACTCGGTATTCATACGAATATTTCCATTGAGCAAACTGTCGAGCTGTTAGAGAAAGAAGGAATAGCCTTTTTATATGCTCCGAATGTCCATCCGAAATTAAAGCGAATCGGCGAGGTGCGACGGGCATTAGGTAAGCCAACTATATTTAATCTTGTCGGTCCTCTTACGAATCCAGTGCCTTTATCGACACAATTTACAGGTATTAATCGTCCTAATTTTGTCATGGAGTATGCTTCCGTATTACAAATGCTCGGGCGTGAACGAGCAATGGTCGTTTCTGGTCCACTAGGTTTAGATGAGGCATCGTTAGCTGGTCAAAATACTTTTGTCTTAGTAGATAAGGGAGACTTGGTTCCTTTTTCTTTAACTCCTGAGGAAGCGGGTCTCAGCTATGCACCAATAGAGGCTATTCATGGAGGCAATGCAGATGAAAATGCCGCTATTATGCGTAAATTATTAGCTGGTAAGCAAAGTGCTTACTTTGACACAGTAATATTGAATGCTGGTATTGGATTGTTCAGCTATGGAATTGCTGAAACCGTTAAAGAGGGTGTAGAAATGGCGAAGGACAGTATTTTTAGCGGGCGTGCCCTTCAAAAATTAGAGGCAGTCGTTGCTTATAGTGAGCATATTAAAGGAGTGGAGGTCCGACAATGAATATCTTAAACAAAATTCTCGAACAAAAAAAGATAGAAGTTAGTGCTTTACTTGAACAGCCTGACCCATTAGCTAATTTTACAGAAAAACCGCGTCCATCATTATTTGTGCAATTGCGTAAAGCTGAAACATTACAGGTTATCTCAGAAATGAAACGTGCATCCCCTTCAAAAGGGTTAATCGCAGAAGGTGCAGATCCAGTGGCACAAGCAATAACTTACGCGGAAGCAGGAGCAGCAGCCATTTCCGTTTTAACAGATAAAAAGTTTTTTAAAGGCTCCTTTGATGATTTAGCAGCAGTTGCAAATGCTGTTCAGACGCCACTTCTTTGTAAGGATTTTATGATTGATCGCGTACAAATTCGATTTGCAAAGGCATCAGGTGCATCAATTATTTTACTAATTGTGGCCGCATTAACAGATGAGGCATTACGTGATCTGTTTAGTTATGCAACTGGCTTAAATTTAGAGGTATTAGTTGAGGTACATGATCTTGAGGAGCTTGAGCGTGCTATTACGGTTGGTGCCAAGCTGATTGGCGTTAATAACCGCGACTTACGTACCTTTGAGGTGAGCTTAGAACGTACACGTGAAATTGCAGAAGCTTTTCCGTTTGATGAAGATAAAGTATTAATAAGTGAAAGTGGGATTTGGACACAAGAAGACGCTAAAGCGGTGACTTCCATGGGAGCTAGTGGCGTTCTTGTAGGTGAGTCATTAATGCGCAGTGGTGATGCAGGTTCTGCTCTAAAAAGTTTACAAGTCAATAAGGTGGAGGCATCTGTATGACGAAGGTAAAAATTTGTGGACTGAAGGAACAACAGCATGTGCAGGCAGCAGTAGAGGCAGGAGCGGATGCAATTGGTTTTGTCTTTGCACCAAGTAAACGACGAGTGACGGTTGAACAGGCACAGCAATTAGCCAAACATGTGCCAGATGGCGTTTTAAAAATCGGTGTTTTTGTTAATCCAAGCGCAGAGGAATTACGCACAGCAGTAGAAGAAGTGCCATTAGATTATGTGCAATACCACGGGGAAGAATCTCCGGAGTTTATTCGTCAGCAAGGTTATCCGGCCATTAAAGCTTTGTCCGTAAGAGGTGCTGAAGATGTTCAGATGGCTGCTAACTATGATGTAGACTACTACTTATTTGATGCACCTGGCACAGATTTTAAAGGTGGCAGTGGTCACACGTTTGATTGGACCCTGCTAGAAATGGTAGGGATTCCGCGAGAAAAATTAATTTTAGCAGGCGGATTGCAAGCTGAAAATATTGAAGAAGCAGTGTCACTTGTGTCGCCATTTATGGCAGATGTATCGAGTGGTGTGGAGACAGATGGTGTAAAAGACATAGTGAAAATAAACGCATTTATACAGGCATTGAAGAAGGGGAGAGCATAATGGCGAATTCAATTGCAAATAGTGTACCGACAAAGGAAGGGCGTTACGGAAAATTTGGTGGACAATTTGTTCCGGAAACATTAATGACAGCTTTGTTGGAATTAGAGACGGCCTATGATGAGGCAATGAATGATCAAACATTTACTGAGGAACTGGAATATTATTTACAACAATATGTAGGTCGCGAGACGCCATTATATTTCGCAGAAAATTTAACAAAAGAGCTAGGCGGCGCGAAGGTTTATTTAAAGCGTGAAGATTTAAATCATACTGGAGCCCATAAGATTAATAATGCGATTGGTCAAGCGCTTCTTGCAAAACGAATGGGTAAAAAGAAAGTAGTGGCAGAAACAGGAGCAGGGCAGCATGGAGTCGCAACGGCAACTGCATGCGCATTATTGAATCTTGAGTGTGTTGTATTTATGGGCGCAGAGGATATAAAACGCCAACAATTGAATGTCTTTCGTATGGAGTTACTCGGTACAAAAGTAGAGTCTGTAGAAACAGGTTCAAAAACATTGAAGGATGCTGTCAATGCAGCACTGCGCTACTGGGTGACAAATGTTGACGATACTCATTATATTTTAGGCTCAGCTTTAGGACCACATCCATTCCCGAAAATCGTAAGAGATTTCCAGCGTGTAATTGGTGTTGAAACTAGAGAGCAGATCTTAGCTAAGGAAGGATGTTTACCAGATGCAGTCGTAGCTTGTATAGGTGGTGGTAGTAATGCAATCGGTATGTTCCATCCTTTTGTCGACGATGAAACTGTAGCGCTTTACGGAGTAGAGGCTGCAGGTAGTGGCATTGAGACAGGGAAGCATGCAGCAGCAATTGCCGGTGGACAGCTAGGCGTTTTACACGGTGCCTACATGTATTTATTACAAGATGAAAATGGCTTTGTACAAGAAGCGCATTCTATTTCAGCTGGTCTGGATTATCCAGGGAAGGGCCCAGAGCATTGTTATTTACATGATATTGGGCGTGTTAAATTCGATTCGATTACAGATAGTGAAGCACTTGAGGGCTTGCAATTACTGTGTAGAACAGAAGGTATACTACCCGCACTAGAAAGCTCTCATGCCATTGCCTATACAGCAAAACTTGCGAAGACAATGGCTACAGATGACATCATTGTTGTGTGCTTATCTGGCCGTGGGGATAAAGATGTTCATACTGTTCGTAAAGCATTAGGAGGAGATATGTCATGATAACTCTACAGCAGGCAATTGAAGAAACGAAGATCGCTGGTAATAAAGCATTTGTACCATATATTATGGCAGGCGATGGAGGTCTGGAAACTTTGAAGCCAACGATCCTGAAGCTACAGCAAATGGGTGTAACGGCAATTGAAGTTGGTATACCATTCACAGATCCTGTAGCGGATGGGCCGACGATTGAGCAAGCAGGTGAACGGGCATTAGCAGAAGGTGTGACATTACGAAAAGTGCTAGAAGCATTAGCTTCATTTAAAGAAGAAATCAGAGTTCCGTTAGTTGTCATGACTTATTTTAATCCTGTGTTAGCTTTTGGGTTAGAAGCTTTTGCGAAGGCTTGCGTGGCAGGGGGTGTTAAAGGGTTAATCGTTCCTGATGTACCACTTGAGGAAAGTGAAATCTTACGTGACACATTAAATCCCCATGGTATCGACATCATCCAGCTAGTATCGTTAACAAGTCCTCCAGCGCGAATTGAACGTATCGCGGCCGCTAGTCAAGGCTTTGTCTATGCTGTAACAGTCAATGGAATCACAGGTGCTCGCACAAGCTTTGCTAATGATTTAAATGATCATTTTGCTCGCTTACGTGAAGCAAGCAATATACCAGTACTAGCTGGCTTTGGAATTTCAACGCCCGAGCAAGTAGTAAGCATGGGGGCACTAAGTGATGGTGTAATCGTTGGCAGTGCGATCGTGACAGCATTGCATGAAGATAATTTGGAGAAGATTGAGGCATTAGTGTTTGCTTCAACTTCTTTCAGCGGGTGTCCAAACATCCGCTGAAAGAAATTTAAGCCTCCGGCGGATGTCACGGAATCGGAATGGAGTTCAATAAAGGATGTTAGCCTAAAATCATCGCATCCATGCGATAACGGCTAACTGACCTGCATCGGTAAAAACGCCACGTCCTGTGGCATTACCGAAATGACCGACATCGTTTCGGCCCTCTCGCAGGCCTAAGCACAAAGCCGATTCCGGACGCAATTATGCCGAGGCATAATTGATAAGGTGTGTTTCAGAAGTCTACTCTTTAACGGAGTAGGCTTTTTTCTTTTGAGACTGATATCCAAGGCTTTGACGGTTCTATCCGCGACTACGGCTGTACTATCCATGACTCTGACCGTTCTAACCACGACTTCGGCTCTTCTATCCGTTACGTTGATCTCTTTCCGTCACTTGGCCGGTTCTATCCTTCGGGTAGTTAGAAAAACATAAGGATTGAATTGACGATCTGATGGATAAAACTATCATTCTGTCAAATAGTGCGGATAGGCTAGATTTTCTGTATAATAGCCTACGTAAGGAAGTGAAAAGATGATCCTATCGAAAAAGAGATGGCAGGTAGAGCGCCCAGACGCTAAGCTTGTCCAAACATTACAAAATGACCTACAACTTTCTGCGATTGCAGCGAAAATTTTAGCAGCACGAGGCTGCGAAACAACAGCTGACGCAGAGAGCTTATTAAATATGACAGAAGCAAGTATTCATGACCCGTTTTTAATGCATGGAATGGCAGAAGCTGTAGCGCGTATTGAGCAAGCGCTTGAAAACGGTGAGAAAATCCTTGTATTTGGCGATTACGACGCGGATGGTGTCTCAAGCACGACAGTAATGCTGAATGTGTTGCTTGATCTCGGTGCCGATGTATCGTTTAAAATACCGAATCGTTTTATTCACGGCTATGGACCGAATGAAGAGCTATTTCGTGAAGCACATGAAGAGGGTGTTCAGCTAATTATAACAGTTGATAATGGTATTTCAGGCATGGAACCGATTCGTGTCGCAAAGGAACTAGGTATGGATGTTATTGTTACAGATCACCATGAACCAGGCGATGAATTACCACCTGCAGATATTATTTTACATCCTCGTATCCCAGAAGGACATTATCCATTTGGCGAGCTTGCAGGCGTGGGTGTAGCCTTTAAGTTAGCACATGCTCTATATGGAGAACTACCAACGCATTTAATTGAATATGTCGCTGTTGGAACAGTAGCGGATTTAGTACCTTTAGTTGATGAAAACCGCTACTTAGTAAAACGAGGTATAGAAGAAATGCGCCGTTCACTCAGCCCTTGGGTACAAGCAATGTGTGAAGTGGCCAGTGCAGAGCAAGCTAAAATTAACGAAGAAACAATCGGTTTTTACTTTGGGCCGCGCTTAAATGCAGTTGGCCGTCTAGGAGAAGCGGCGCCAGGTGTAGAGCTATTAATGGCTGAAGATAATGCTAAGGCAATAGCATTAGCGAAGCAGCTTAATGCGTGTAATAGCGAACGCAAAGATATTGTAAAGAGTATTACAGATGAGGCAATTGCTCTCATTGAATCAGATAAAAAGGTCGGAGAGTCACTCGTTTTAGTTATTGCTGGAGAAGGCTGGAATGCTGGAGTAGTAGGAATTGTTGCATCTCGTCTTGTAGAGCTTTATTATCGTCCAACAATTGTACTTTCATTAGACCATGAAAAAGGAACAGCTAAAGGCTCAGCTCGTAGTATTGAAGGCTTCCATTTGTATAATGAATTAGCGAAGAATCGAGATATATTACCCCATTTTGGTGGGCATCCTATGGCAGCGGGGATGACATTACCCATTGAGCATGTGGATGAATTAAGATCACGCTTAGATGCTCAAGCAAAAGCATGTTTATCAGAAGAACAATTGACACCTGTACTCAATATTGATATACCACTAAAAATGGATGAAATTTCAGCAGATGCCATTGAGGAAATTTCTACGCTTGGTCCGTATGGTACAGATTTTCGGAAGCCGGTTTATGTGCTTGAAGATGTAGAGATAGCATCCATGCGGAAAATTGGAGCAGCAGAAAATCATATAAAAATGGAATTGACGGATGGCTATGAAAAATTGGATAGTGTCGGATTCAATAAAGGACATTTACACGACGAGTTAACATATGGAATAAAAGTATCATTTACAGGGGATTTACAAATTAACGAATGGCAAGGACGTAAAAAAGCACAATTTATGATAGAGGATGTCCAAACGACTGAATGGCAATTATTTGATATTCGTGGTATTCGCCAAACATCCCGCTGGTTAAATACGGTTCCAAAAGAAGAGGCAACATTTATAGCCTTCCGTTCAGAGTCGATTACCTATTACCAGTCACTAATTGGTGTACCAATCCTAGCAGTGGATCCTACACTTTCAAATGTAGAACAAAGCAATTATATCGTGCTTCTGGATTTGCCACAAAATGTTCAAATGTTAGAAAATGTCTTGCGAAAAACAGCGCCTTCCCGTATATATGCACATTTTTACATGCCTGATTCTCAGTACTTCAATGGATTGCCTACACGTGAGCAATTCTCTTGGTATTATAAGTTCTTAAAAAATCGTCCTGCTTTTCCATTAAATATGCATTTGGCTGAATTAGCTAAGCATACAGGTTGGCCATTAGATGCATTAAAATTTATGACACAGGTGTTTTTTGAGCTTGATTTTGTTAAAATGGAGAGTGGACTGACGACTGTCAACGTGAATGCACCAAAACAGGCACTTACAGAGGCACCGTCTTACAAACAGCGTTCAGAACAGATTGAAATGGAGCAGAAGCTAGTATATGCCCCTTATATAGAATTAAAACAATGGTTTGATGAACGATTAAATTAATATACGAATAAGTTTCGTAGGAGGAACAATAACATGGATTTAAAGCAATACGTAACAACGGTTGAAAACTGGCCGAAAGAGGGCATTAGCTTCAAAGATATTACAACAATTATGGATAACGGTGCTGCATATAAATATGCAACAGATCAAATCGTAAGTTACGCAA
Source organism: Lysinibacillus xylanilyticus (assembly GCF_001183605.1). Classification (GTDB taxonomy): domain Bacteria; phylum Bacillota; class Bacilli; order Bacillales_A; family Planococcaceae; genus Lysinibacillus; species Lysinibacillus xylanilyticus. The sequence goes on from NZ_LFXJ01000008.1 coordinate 369,279, forward strand.
AAGAATTAGGTGCAGAAATTGTGGTAGGTCCTGAGGCTCGTGGCTTCATTATCGGATGTCCAGTTGCTTATGCACTTGAAATTGGTTTTGCGCCTGTTCGTAAGCCAGGAAAATTACCACGTGAAGTGATAAGTGCTGACTACGGTCTTGAGTACGGTAAAGATACGCTAACAATGCACAAAGATGCAATTAAACCAGGTCAAAAAGTATTAATCTGTGATGATTTACTTGCGACAGGTGGTACAGTTGAAGCGACTGTACGTTTAATTGAAGAATTAGGTGGTCAAGTTGTTGGCTGTGCATTCCTTATCGAGTTAACAGAGCTAAACGGACGTGCAAAACTTGGCGACATTAACATAAAAACACTTATTGAATATTAATAACTATTGGATACTTGCTAAACGAATTAGTTGATTGTAGTGGAGATTGAACACCTCACAGGAAAGTGCTCAGATGGAACAGAAATCAACCCTTCGTTTTCAGGAGAGCCATAATTTATTTAATATGGCACCTTAAAATCATCGGCATAACGTACTTCAATAATATGAAAACGTCACATTTTTGTGGCGTTTTTTTATTTATATATAGATTAATCGATATAGTAAGGTATTAGTAACAATTTAAATTCTAAAGTAAGGGAGAGTTAGCTTTGTCATATTATGTAATTGATGCTTTTACAGAGATAAAATTTGGCGGTAATCCAGCAGGTGTTCAGAATGAACCCCTTTTGCTGCGGCTACGTTAGCACTTCGCTTTCGCGCAAAAAACACCTGTTGGCCCAAGCGGCTCATCGGACGCCCCCAGGAAGCTTTGCTCTGCGCGAAAGCGAAGCGACAGCAACAAATGTTTTTTGTAGCGAAAGCGAAGCGTCAGCGACAAATGTTTTCTGTAGCGAAAGCAAAGCGACAGCAACAAATGTTTTATCTGTGCGAAAGCGAAGCGACAGCAACAAATGTTTTCTGTAGCGAAAGCAAAGCGACAGCAACAAATGTTTTATCTGTGCGAAAGCGAAGCGACAGCAACAAATGTTTTCTGTAGCGAAAGCAAAGCGACAGCAACAAATGTTTTATCTGTGCGAAAGCGAAGCGACAGCAACAAAGCGCTCAGTCGGAACGGAAATCAACTCTCGTTTTGCCGAAGAGCCATACTTACTTAATTTCATTGGCATAAAAACTCTAGAACAACTTTAAGAATCCATTTTGATCAATCATTTTCAAAATGGATTCTTTTGTTTAGGTCCGTTTATTTATTCTTCTTCATAAGATTGAATTATTTTTTGCATAGTTTTCAATGTTTCATAAAAATCATTGTATTTTTCTAAGCCAATATCATTGATAATTTTTTCTTGAATATCTTGCCAAATTGGAGCAGCCTCATTTAATTTTTCAGCCCCTTTTTCAGTTAGTGTAATGACCTTTGTTCGAGCATCTTGCGGATCTCTATTTAAATCCACATAGCCATTTTGCTTTAACAAGTTAATATTGCGTGTAATAGTTGTTTGATCGAGCAGCAAAATTTCTCCTAGTCGACTTATGGAAACTGATTGTTGATGATCGATATTTGCTAGCATTGAGTATTGTGTAACTTTTAAGCCAGTGGGCTGTAGTAATTTATCATACAATTGTGTCACGACTCGTGTTTTTTTACGAAGGTTTGCACATACACATATTTGTGTGTAATCTATATTCTTCATTGCTCCGTACTCCTTTTCGAGTTGGTTCAATATTATAGTAGCCTTATTGATTTATTTTGTTAAGGTGGAAAATGTTTCTTGACAGTAATAAAAGCGATTACTAAGATTATATATGTATATACATGTTTTTGAAAGGGATTTACTCCAGTGATGTATGCATATACATATATTGAGCTGTAATCTTTTTCATTAAAGAGTATTTAAAAAATCAATTAAGAAATGAAGGTGTTCAGATGAAGCGTATTCATTATAGCTGGTTTATTTTAGTCGTAACCTTTTTCTCAATTATTGTTGCAGGGATTACAATGTCATCATCAGGGGTATTTATAGACTCCTTTGAAAAAGAATTTAATTGGGATCGATCTTTAATAGCTTTAGCTTTTGCAGTGAGTCTATTTTTATATGGTTTTTCAGGTCCATTTATGGCGGCATTACTAGAAGTAGTTGGTTTAAAGAAAATGATGCTTGGAGCGATGGCTACATTATTCATAGGCATGATGCTTACGCTTTTTATGACACAATCATGGCAATTAATCATTATATGGGGTTGTATTATTGGCTTAGGAGCAAGTCTCTTTTTAACGGTGTTAAGTCCTTATGTAGCCAATCATTGGTTTGTGAAAAGTAGAGGGTTGGCAGTAGGGATTTTAACGGCAAGTACTGCAACAGGGCAGTTAATTCTCCTTCCTATATTGGCAATTATTATTGAGCATTATTCTTGGCGATGGGCGATTGGATTAATTCTCATTTTAAGTATGGTTATGTTCATCACTATTTCTATATTTATTAAAAATAAACCACAGGATATTGGAATTCTTCCTTATGGAATGGAAGAAAATCTAGAAATGCAACAGGAGAATCATAAGAAAAATCCGATTAGTATTGCGTTTAATGGTTTATTTGAAGCTATAAAGAAGAAAGAGTTTTGGTTATTAGCGGGAAGTTTTTTCATTTGTGGACTTTCAACTAGTGGGTTAGTTGGTACTCATTTTGTTTCTTATTGTATTAGCTTTGGTATCCCTTTAGTAACCGCTGCATCCTTCCTTTCTTTTATGGGAGTGTTTAATCTCGTAGGCACTACTTTATCAGGGTGGCTGTCTGACCGTTTTGATAATCGATGGTTATTGTTTTGGTATTACCTTTTAAGAGGAACGTCTCTGATTTTACTCCCGTATGCATTAATGCAAGGGTCGCTCACTTTACTGACAATCTTTACAATTTTTTATGGATTAGATTGGATTGCAACAGTGCCTCCAACGATAAGTATTTCTAGACAAATTTTTGGAACAAATAAAAGTGGCATTATTTATGGGTGGATTTTCGCATCACATCAAGCAGGGGCAGCAGTTGCAGCTTATGGTGGTGGCCTTATCTATAAGTTTTTCAATTCATATACTTGGGCCTTTTTCCTTGCAGGGATGTTCTGTGCATTGGCAAGTTTATTTGTTATCATCGTGAAAAAACAAACACCTCATCATGCCAATACTTGATAATAGGCTACTCGATTTTCCTTTGGGCGCAATTCTAGCTTTCGTCGGTTCTCGAAATTTTATTAGCGATCGGCATTTTGCAGTATCGAGCCGTTCCTCCGATTTGTTTCCGTTGTCGCTTCGCTTTCGCACAAAAAACATTTGTTGCTGGAGTTTCATTTTATGAAGATAAATTAGAGTGACATGCCAGAAAATGCATATAAGTGAAATGGTTGATTGGAGTGAAGGCTGGGCGACTCCTTGGGGATTAGCGACAGCAACAACAAAGCGCCCAGCCGGAATGGAAATCAACCCCACGTTATGCTGAAAAGCCATACTTTATTTAGTAAAGCATCAAATTTCATTGAAGCAATAGTTATAACAACATGTAGTTGAAGCCAATATTATATCGGCTTCAACTTTTTCTTTAAAAATTTTTTGACATCAATCAAACAAAAGTTTATAATGTAAACAAATATAATAAAAGGTGATGCTATGAATGAAAGAGAACAGGCGGTCCTTGCATTAATTCGCCAGAATCCGTTTATGTCTCAACAAGAGATGGCCGATAAAATGAATCTGTCTCGACCAGTCCTTGCTAATTTAGTGTCGAGCTTAACGAAACAGGGGAAAATTGTAGGTCGTGCGTATATTTTGCCTGAGGAAAATGAAATTATTTGTATCGGTGGAGCTAATCTTGACCGAAAATTTCATGTGAAGGGGAATGTCCAGTTCGGTACATCCAATCCTGCAAGCTCTTCATTTAGTGTAGGTGGTGTTGGACGAAACATTGCTGAAAACTTAGGCAGATTAAATCATCAAGTAACATTGCTGACTACTGCCGGCAAAGATGCTGATTGGCATGTTATCCAAGAAGCTTCTGAGCCATTTATGAATTTACGTTATGTAGAGCAGCTACCTGACGCTTCGACTGGTTCCTATACTGCGGTTATGGATGAGCAGGGCGAGCTAGCATTAGCGGTAGCAAATATGGAAGTATATGATCTTTTATTGCCAAGTTTGCTAAAAAAACATGAGGCAATGCTGATGAATGCGGGCTGCTTTATTATGGACTTAAACTGTCCAAAGGAAACAGTGGCTTACATACAGCAGGTTGCAATTGCCCGTGACATTCCTTTTGTCATCGTACCGGTATCTTCACCAAAAATGAATCGATTACCCGATACGTTGCAAGGTGTAACATGGTTTATTTGTAACACAGATGAAGCAGAGACGATTGTTGGTCACAAAATCGAAAACTCTGCGCATTATGAAAAGGCTTTACAGCAACTTCTTAAATTAGGTGCTGAACAGGTAATTATTACTGCGGGTAGCAAGGGTGTGTATGCAGCTTCCACAACAACGAAGCCAAGTCATTACGCAGCTAAAGCTATAGAAAAAATTGAAGATGTAACAGGTGCAGGAGACGCCTTTGTCAGTGCTGTAATACATAGCTGGCTTACTGGGCAATCCTTTGCAACATGTATTGATGCAGGCTTAACGAATGCCAAAAATACACTTGCATCCCCATATACAGTAAGACCTGAGCTATCAGTTGATTTGTTAAACAGTGAAATGGAGGAATAAACATGAAAGAATTCATCGTATTATCAGAAGAAGTAAAAGCAGGACAAGCGAAAGGCTTACCAATCGTAGCATTAGAATCAACAATCATTTCTCACGGAATGCCATATCCACAAAATGTACAAACAGCACGTGAAGTAGAACAAATTATTCGTGATAATGGTGCAGTACCAGCAACTATTGCATTAATCGATGGTAAAATTAAAATTGGTTTATCAGATGAAGAACTTGAAATGTTCGGTAATGCACAAGGTGTAGCAAAAGCGTCTCGTCGTGACTTAGGCTATCTTTTAGCAACAAAAAAATTAGGAGCGACAACTGTAGCTGCAACAATGATTTGTGCGGAGCTAGCTGATATTGAAATTTTTGTAACTGGCGGTATCGGTGGCGTACACCGTGGTGCTGAAACAACAATGGATATTTCAGCAGATTTAGAAGAATTAGCTCAAACAAATGTTGCTGTAATTTGTGCGGGTGCTAAGTCAATTTTAGATATTGGTTTAACTTTAGAATATCTTGAAACAAAAGGTGTACCAGTTGTTGGATATGGTACAGATGAGCTACCAGCATTCTATACACGTCAAAGCGGTTTTGATGTTAACTTCAAGATTGATACTCCAGAGGAAGTGGCAGAAATGCTACGTGCAAAATGGCAATTGGGCTTAAAAGGTGGAGCTGTCATCGCTAACCCAATCCCAGAGTCTGAAGCGCTTGAGAATTCATTCATTACTGAAATCATTGAAAAAGCTTTAGTAGAAGCAGAAGAAAACGGTATTCAAGGTAAAAACGTGACACCATTCTTACTTGGAAAAGTTAAAGAATTAACAGAAGGTAAAAGCCTTGATGCCAATATTGCATTAGTGAAAAATAATGCAGTAGTTGGGTCAAAAATTGCTGTAGCGTATAATAAATTAAGCTAAACAACTATAAATATAGATAGAGACCCTTTGCGAATATTTCATTCGCAAAGGGTCTTTTTATTCATTACCATGAATATTTTTTCCATTTTTCACATTGTTCACGAGAATAACTAAACAAAATGACACAGTTACTTTACAATAGCCCATAATATTTTATACAATTAAGTTTATATCTAATCTGAAAAATTTGACGAGCAAGGTGGACATGTTATGGCGAAAGAGCAAATTTTGACTCCCGAGGACGTTTTTGAGTTAGTCAAATCCTACATGAATGATGAAAATGTCGCATTCGTGAAAAAAGCATATGAATTAGCAAGGGATGCCCATATTGAGCAATTCCGAAGCTCGGGTGAACCGTATATTATTCACCCTGTGCAAGTAGCTGGTATTTTAGCCGAATTACAAATGGATCCTGAAACAGTTGCGGCTGGTTTTTTACATGATGTTGTCGAGGATACAGATTTTACGCGTGACGATTTGGTTCGTGAATTCGGCGAAGAGGTTGCGATACTTGTAGACGGTGTAACAAAGCTAGGGAAAATTAAATATTTATCTAAAGAAGCGCAACAAGCAGAAAACCATCGAAAAATGTTTGTAGCTATGGCGCAGGATATTCGTGTCATTTTAATTAAACTGGCAGACCGCCTACATAATATGCGCACGTTAAAGCATTTACCAGCAGAAAAACAACGCCGTATTTCTAAAGAAACGCTTGAAATTTTTGCACCACTTGCGCATCGTCTTGGGATTTCGACTGTTAAATGGGAGCTTGAGGATACAGCACTTCGTTATTTAAATCCACAGCAATATTATCGCATTGTCAGTCTTATGAAGAAAAAACGTGATGAGCGTGAGGCATATTTAGACAATGTAATGGCTGAGATGAAGTCACAGCTTACAGATGTTGAAATTGAAGCGGATGTTTATGGTCGCCCAAAACATATTTACAGTATTTATCGTAAGATGGTGTTACAAAAGAAACAGTTCAATGAGATTTATGATTTATTAGCCATTCGTGTACTTGTCGATAGTATTAAAGATTGCTATGCCGTACTTGGGATTGTGCATACATTATGGAAGCCAATGCCTGGACGCTTTAAAGATTATATTGCGATGCCAAAACAAAACCTATATCAATCACTGCATACAACAGTAATTGGTCCTTATGGTGACCCATTAGAAGTTCAAATTCGTACGAAGGAAATGCATAAAATTGCCGAGTACGGGATTGCTGCGCATTGGGCGTATAAGGAAGGTAAAAAAGTTGATAATGAAAAACAAAATGTCGACCAAAAATTAACGTGGTTCCGAGAAATTTTAGAGTTCCAAAACGAATCTTCTAATGCTGAAGAATTTATGGAATCGTTAAAATTTGATTTGTTTTCTGATATGGTTTATGTATTTACTCCAGAAGGAGATGTCATTGAATTACCAGCAGGCTCTGTACCTATCGACTTCGCATACCGTGTGCATTCAGAAGTTGGGAATCGTACAATTGGCGCGAAAATCAATGGTAAAATGGTACCACTTGATACACCGTTGAAAACGGGAGATATTATTGAAATTTTAACTTCTAAGCAATCATTTGGTCCGAGTCGTGATTGGTTGAAAATAGCCCAATCCTCACAGGCGAAAAATAAAATAAAGCAATTTTTCAAACGTCATCTTCGTGAAGAAAATATCATCAAAGGTAAAGAGATGATAGAAAAGGAAATCCGTGCACAAGGTTTTGAGATAAAAGAAACAATGTCAGCGGAAAATTTGAAGCGTGTATGTGAAAAATTCAATTATACAAATGAAGAAGATTTATATGCAGCTGTAGGCATGAATGGAATTACAGCTCAACAAGTTGTTAATCGTTTAGCGGAAAAACGTCGCAAAGAGCGTGAACAGGAAGAAGCTCTTGAGAAAATTGAACAAAAAATGAAAAACCCTATTCCACAAAAACGTACAGAATCGGGTGTTATCGTAAAAGATATCGACAATATGCTTATTCGACTTTCACGTTGTTGTACGCCAGTTCCTGGAGATGAAATTGTAGGCTTCATTACGAAAGGAAGAGGTGTTTCAGTGCACCGTGCAGACTGTCCAAATATTCAAGTTGATGATGAGCAGGAGCGTTTAATAGAAGTTGAATGGGAACACGGACTTACTCCAGAGAAAAAAGAATACCCTGTTGATATTGAAGTTTCAGCCTTCGATAGACCAGGAATTTTAAATGAAATCATGCAAATTGTTAGCGAAACAAAAACGAATATTTTAGCAGTGAGTGGTCGTGCAGATCGTGATAAAATGGCAACGATTCATTTAACGATTTCGATTTCAAATATTTCGCATTTGCATAAAGTGGTGGAACGTATTAAGCAAACACCTGATATATATTCAGTGCAACGTGTTATTAACTAATTGGAATGGTTGGACAGTAGCAACTTTATTTGTATTGAAAGTGGATCTTCTGGTGCATTCAAAGTGAGAATTGAGGTTTTAAAGAATGAAAGTAGTTTTACAACGTAGTAAAGCAGCCTCTGTTACTGTTGACGGAAAAGTAACGGGAGCTATTGATAGCGGTTATGTTCTTCTGGTTGGTATTACACATGGGGACACACAAGAGGATGTAGAATATTTAGCGAAAAAAGTAGCGAATCTCCGCCTTTGGGAAGATGCTGACGGAAAAATGAATCATTCCATTTTAGAAAATGGAGGGGCTATTCTATCTGTCTCACAATTTACATTGTATGGGGATGCCAAAAAAGGGAATCGTCCAAGTTTTACAAGTGCAGCAAGACCTGAGGTTGCGGAACCGTTATGGGAGGCATTTAATAATTCCTTGCGTGAACACGGTTTACATGTGGAAACAGGAATATTTGGCGCGATGATGGATGTTGCACTTATAAATGATGGCCCTATTACAATCCTTCTTGAGTCTAAATAAATGGTACATTTCCTATGATTCCTTCATACATTAAATAGTATGGTTAGTTTTGTAGGAAGGAAGTGTATTAATATGACGCAGGTAGGAAGCATATCAAATCCATATTTATACGAAACTCTTAACATGATGATTGGTCAGGCAATTGTAGTGCAAACTAAGAAAAATATTCAGCAAGGAAAATTAATCTCTGTATTAGCTGATGATATTGTTTTAGAGGTTAGCCGTACGCCATTTTTCTTTAGTATGAAGGAAATTGTATGGGTTACTTTAGCAACCATGAAAAAATAAACGCATAAAGGACCTATACTCTCGTATAATTGGAGATCTTTTACGTTTTAGCGTGTGTAAAACAGCGATTACTGAAATCTAAGACCTGTTTGTATGAACATGTACTGTTTGCAACACAGACAGCAAACATCGTAACTTTCTATCTACTTATGACTACTATAACAAAAGAGTCATTTAAAACAGTCTTATAATTGATTGATAATAATAAAAAAGCTGCAAGGGAAGTATAATGCTTCCTTTGCAGCTTATTTATTTATCTCGATTGAAAAGACTATTAAGAAGTGGGGATGAAGAAAGTCCCGACTTCTTTATTGATTTTCATTAAAGTAATTTAAAATGCCTTGGTAGATGCCGAGCGTGGCTTGTTCTCGGAATTTAGCGGTTGTAATCACACGTTCCTCACTACCATTACTTAAGTAGCCTAGCTCAATGAGGGCAGCTTGTTGGCGATTTTCTCGTAGCACTAAATAATTTCCTTGTTGAGTACCACGATTCTTAAGATCGATTTTATTTGAAAGTCCATTATTTATTGCGTCTGCAAGACCTTGTTGATTACTGTTCATATAATATGAGGTAAAGCCATTAACGGAGCTATCCTCTGTTGCATCATAATGAATACTAATAAAAGCATCTGCTTCATACTGGTGCGCAATTGATACGCGTTTACGGAGTGCAACATATTCATCTGATTCTCTTGTCATGACAACATTTGCTCCAGCAGCACTCAACTTTGAAGCAAGAAGAGATGCTGTTTTCAATGTAATTTCCTTCTCCTCTGTTCCACGTTGTCCGGTAGTGCCGTGATCATTTCCACCATGTCCAGCATCTACGACAATAGTTAGCCCATTTAAAGTGCCTTTCTTGCGTGGTTTAGAGTTATCTTTTTTTATAGCAGTAGTGGCTTTGCTCGACGAAGTAGTAGTAACGACCCAGTTCGCCACAAATGCAGTTTTGTCATCTACTTGAATTTCATAAAAATCATTTTTTGCGCCTACAATAGGGTAGGTTTCACCAGCATCAACACGTGCAACAACATCAGCAACTGTTGTTGCATCTGTCCGTAGGTTTGTCCCGTTATAAATGATTGTGACAGATTCAAGCTCTGAGGAAGAAGAAGCAGATTTTGATGTCGTTTTTTCTATATTTGAAAAAGTACCATAAAAGCTATAAACCCAACCTGCTTTATTATCGTTATATTGAATTTGTACCCAGTTATGTTCTTGAGCCAGCACTTTAAAGGCTTGTCCATTTGAAATTGTTCCTATTTTTTTAGCATTTAAGTCGGGCGTTTGGCGCACATTAAGTGCATCCACTAAAACTGTAAATGTAGTATCTTTGTTAATTTTTTTTGTAGATACTTCAACTTTAGGTTCATCAGCCTCGGCCTTTACCTTTTTTTCAGGTAGGTCATTGATTGTAACATAGTCAGTAGAAACCCATCCTACTAGTCCGTTCCAATCTATTTTTGCCCATTCGCCATTTTTTTCAATAAGTTTTGCTTGATTGCCTATTGATAATTGTCCAAGAACTGCCGAAGATATGTCAGGCTCAGTACGAATATTTAGACGATCGACTTGTGAAATCAACGTTTTATCAATCGTTTGTTTATCGTTAATTGAGGCTGTTAGCCAAGATGCTACCCAACCTTCATTATCGCCTGCTTTTACTTGGATCCAATCGCCCTCACGACTAATAGAAGTTAGCTGATCACCCTCATCTAATGTCGTAATAATTGGATAAGACAGTCCAGGTCCCTCACGTAAATGAAGAATCGTTCCAGTTACTTTTAAATCACTGGTGTCGGCTAGTGCTCTTTGAACATTATTCATATTTGGAATCGCAATCATTAGCACTAGTATGTAGATGATACTAATATTTAAAAGTTTTGTCCTCATCAGATTCCTCCTATCTTGTCCTATTTTACCATGCTTTAGTAATAGAATTCGTGGGAAAAAGGTAATGGAATTTGTTATTTTCAAGAATGTATTGTTAAAAAAACAAAAACAGTTGACATTGCCTTTTGTTGTGACTAACATAAAGGGTAATCAAAAAATGATTAATCGCTTATGACCAAGCAAGTAGCATATACCTCTATTGGAGAAGAGAGGGAAAGACCTAGGCTGAAATCTTTCCTACAAAAAAGTATATTGTGAACAACACTTGAGAGGCTTTTTTCTGAAAAGTAATGCTTAGTAGGAAAAAACGGAATCGGCCGTTATCCGATTAGGAGGAGGACGCATGAATTTGATGCGTCAACTAGGGTGGAACCGCGGAAGCTTGTACAGCTCTCGTCCCTTGCAATACGCAAGGAGGCGAGGGCTTTTTTTGTGGACAAAAAATGAGAGAAGTCCAGAAGACAGCTTGCTCATAAGCAATTTATAAAGGAGGTTTTTCTATGAGTTTTAAAGTGCCACGAGGGACACAAGATATTTTGCCTGGCCAATCAGAAAAATGGCAAAAGGTAGAAGCGGTTATCCGTGATATCTGTCGTGTCTATCGCTACAATGAAATTCGCACACCAATTTTTGAGCAAACAGATTTATTTGCACGTGGTGTCGGTGAAACAACGGATGTTGTTCAAAAGGAAATGTATACATTTGAAGATCGCGGTGGCCGTTCGTTAACATTGCGTCCGGAGAATACAGCTGGAGTAGTTCGTGCATATGTTGAACATAAAATGTTTGGTGCACCTGACCAACCAGTAAAACTTTCATATTTAGGACCAATGTTCCGTTATGAACGTCAGCAAGCAGGACGCTACCGTCAATTTGTTCAATTTGGAGTAGAAGCTATTGGTTCAGCTGATCCAGCTATTGATGCAGAAGTTATTGCACTAGCAATGGATGTCTATGAATCAGCAGGTTTACAGGATTTAAAATTAGTCATTAATTCACTTGGCGATAAAGAAACACGTGATACACACCGTACAGCACTGTTACAACACTTCGAACCACATATTCATGAGTTTTGTTCGGATTGCCAAAATCGTTTGCAAAAAAATCCACTGCGCGTTTTAGATTGTAAGGTGGACCGCGAGCACCCATTAATGAAATCTGCACCTGCATTAACTGATTTCCTAACAAAGGAGTCAGCGGCATATTTCGCTCAAGTTAAAACGTATTTAGATACACTGGGAATTTCGTATGAGGTTGATCCAAATCTTGTAAGAGGTCTTGATTATTACAATCATACGACTTTTGAAATTATGTCAACGGCTTCTGGCTTTGGAGCAATTACTACACTTTGTGGTGGAGGTCGCTATAATGGCCTTGTGCAAGAAATTGGTGGACCGGATGTACCAGGTATCGGTTTCGCATTAAGTATTGAGCGTTTGTTGCTTGCGCTTGAAGCTGAGGGTGTTGAATTAGACACAGCATCAGGACTCGATGTCTATATGATTGCTATGGGCGAAGAAGCAAAGCTAAAAACGGTAGAATTAACAAGTACCTTCCGTGCTAAGGGCATTTCTGCGGAGATGGATTATTTAGATCGCAAAATGAAAGCTCAAATGAAATCGGCAGACCGTTTAGGTGCGAAATATACGATTGTTTTAGGCGAAACAGAGCTTGAAGAACAAGTAGCTACTGTTAAACATATGGAATCAGGTGAACAACAAAAAGTAGCGTTCTCAGAATTAGTGAACTACCTATTAAAACAATAAACGAATACAAACTAAACAGATATCATTTATATATCAATTTAGGATTATCTGTCTAAAGTATTTACGTTATTTTGGACAGATAATTTATCTAACAATGAACTGCTAATTTTCCTTGGCATCCATTCACTACTTAGTAGGAACTGTATGCTACATATGTAAAATAAATAGGTCATCACCGAAAGCTTGGGATGAGAATTGTGAAAACGGAAATCAACCATAAGTAATGGTGATGAGCCAAATAAATTTTGGAGGAATTAAATAAATGGCAACAAGAACACATGCTAGTAATGAACTTTCAGAAGCATTAAAAGGCGAAAAAGTCGTATTAAAAGGTTGGGTACAACGTCGTCGCGACCTAGGTGGTTTAATTTTCATTGATTTACGTGACCGTACTGGGATCACACAGGTAGTGTTTAGCCCTGATGTAGCAGAAGCACATGCTTTAGCCGATAAAGTGCGTAGTGAGTACGTAATCGAAGTGGAAGGGACAGTTATTCTTCGTGCAGAAGATCAAATCAACCCAAATGTACCAAACGGTAAAATTGAGGTAGAAGCAACAAAATTAGTCGTTATTAATACGGCAAAAACAACACCATTCCAAATCGAAGATCGCACTGACGTATCAGAAGATTTACGTTTAAAATATCGTTATCTTGACCTGCGTCGTTCTGTTATGTTTGATACATTCAAAATGCGTTCAGACGTTACTCGTACAATTCGAAACTTTTTACAAAACGAAGGCTTCTTAGAAGTAGAAACGCCAATTTTAACAAAATCATCTCCAGAAGGCGCTCGTGACTATTTAGTACCATCACGTGTTCATGAAGGTGAATTTTATGCATTACCACAATCACCTCAGCTATTTAAGCAATTATTAATGGTGTCTGGTTTCGAAAAATACTTCCAAATTGCACGTTGTTTCCGTGATGAAGACTTACGTGCTGACCGTCAACCAGAGTTTACACAAGTTGATATTGAAACAAGCTTTTTAACGCAAGAAGAGATTATTGAAATGAACGAACGCTTAATCCAAGCAGTTATGAAAGATGTAAAAGGCATTGATATTCCAGCTCCGTTCCAACGTATGAAATATCAAGAAGCTATGGATCGTTACGGTTCAGATAAACCTGACGTACGTTTCGGCTTAGAGCTAGTTGCTTTAAATGATATCTTTGATGGCTGTAATTTCAAAGTGTTTGCTGATACAGTAGCACAAGGCAAGCAAGTGAAGAGTATCAACATTAAAGGTGCAGCAGACAAATATTCTCGTAAAGACATGGACGAACTAACAAAGTTCGTTGGCATTTATGGAGCAAAAGGTCTGGCTTGGTTAAAAGTAACGGAAGAAGGCTTAAACGGGCCGATTGCAAAATTCTTTGACGCTGCTTTAGCAGCTGCATTAATCGAACGTATGAAAGCAGAAGTGGGCGATATTTTAGTATTCGTTGCTGATAAAGCATCTGTAGTAGCAGCTTCTCTAGGTGCACTTCGTACGAAATTAGGTCAAGATTTAGGATTAATCGACGAATCAGAATTTGCATTCCTATGGATTACAGATTGGCCATTATTAGAGTACTCTGAAGAAGACGGTCGCTACAAAGCAGCGCACCATCCATTCACACGTCCATTTGACGAAGATATTCCGTTAATGGATACTGATCCTTCTGCTGTCCGAGCACAAGCATACGATATCGTATTAAACGGTTATGAGCTTGGTGGAGGTTCACTACGTATTTATGAACGTGAATTACAAGAAAAAATGTTTAATTTACTTGGTTTCACAGAAGAAGAAGCAAGAGCTCAATTTGGCTACTTATTAGAAGCATTTGAATATGGTGTACCGCCACATGGAGGTCTAGCATTTGGTCTTGACCGCTTCGTAATGTTACTTGCTGGCCGCACTAACTTACGTGACACAATTGCATTCCCGAAAACTGCAAGTGCAAGCTGCTTATTAACAAATGCACCAAGTGAAGTTTCTCTAGAACAATTGGATGAGCTAAATCTAGCAATTAAAACATTTAAAAGATAATTAATACTCCTAAATACCTGGATTCTCTAGCGAAATTTGTTGAGAATCTAGGTATTTTTTGCGTTTTCACAAGAATTTAGATTTTTTAAAAGAAAATAGTTTGAATTATCAGACAGTTAATGTTATTATAACTGTAATACGAATCCTGAAGTGTTTGTCTAATTGCTAGCTCTACTTAACAGTTTTGACCGAACATTTTAGAATCGGGAGTCTTCATTTTGTAGTCGCAAACAAGCCCCACTCGGAGCGGGACGTTTAAAGCTGCAAAGCGGGCACCCCCCTGCGAATTGCGGGTTCAAAACGAATGTTTCTTGGCATAACGGCACAATCGGGATTCGTCATACATAGGAAATAAGCACAAAGAGGAGCGTAAAATTGGCTCCTTTTTTAGTGCGAGTAAATGGCTATTCAAAAAGACAACCACACAAGCAAGACTTATAATAGTACAAATTGCAGAGGAGAAATGACAATGATCCTTGGCTTAAAAAAGAATGAAGTGAAACATTTGCTGCTGCCGCTAAGTTATCACTGCGCTTTCGCGCAGACAAAACCTGTTGTTGCCTCGACGCCCCAAGGAATGCGACTAGTCTGAACGGAAATTACCCCAAAGTTAGGGTGAAGAATCTGAAAAATTTAGAAAATATAAAAAATACTTTTTATTTTTGTAAAAGTGTCATATAATTGGTATAGACAACTATACCAAATAAAATGATAGCTTGTTAACTTCAGCAAGGCTCCTCAAAAAATGATTAGGGGGTGATCTATTGAAGAATACACTTTTAATTTCCAATGTTACGATAGTCAATCATGATGGAGCACCTTTTAAGGGCGACTTACTCATTGAAAATGGTAGGATTATTAAAATAAGTCATAACTTATCTGTTCAGGCTGAGCATTATATAGATGGTAAAGAGAAAAATTGGTTACTGCTACCTGGCTATATCGATATGCACATACATGGCTCTGCTGGGCATGATGTGATGGATGCAACGCAATTAGCATTACATCAAATGGCACGTTCTTTAGTACAGGAGGGCGTTACGGGCTTTCTTGCTACTACAATGACGCAATCTATAGAAGCGATTGAAAGCGCTTTATCAAATGTTGCTCAATTCGAAAATAATGATGAAGAGGCAAGTTTATTAGGTATACATGTAGAGGGGCCATATGTATCGAAAGAACGGGCAGGAGCTCAGCCAATAGAATACATTATTTTACCGTCTACTGAGCAATTTACATCCTGGCAGAACATAAGTAAACAACGTATTAAACAAGTCACAATTGCACCTGAGGTAGAGGGAGGCTTTACGTTTATTGAATCGTTAAAAGATTTAAATGTTATTGCTTCCATTGGCCATTCTGATGCATCAATTGAAGAGGTGGATAGGGCAGTAACATTGGGCGTAAGACAGGCTACACATTTATATAACCAAATGCGCCCTTTCCATCATCGCAATCCAGGTGTCGTTGGTGCAGTGCTTTTAGAGGATCAGGTGAAGACTGAAATTATAGCTGATTTCGTGCATTGTCATCCTCAGGCTGTAAAGCTAGCGTATCGTATTAAAGGAGCGAATGGTATTATCTTAATTACCGATGCGATGCGGGCAAAAGGTTTACATTATGGTGATTATGATTTAGGTGGTCAAACCGTTCATGTTTCAAAGGATGGAGCTCATTTATCTAATGGGGTATTAGCGGGTAGTGTATTAACGATGGAGCAAGCAATAAAAAATATGAAAGCAATTACCAATTGCTCATTGCAGGAAATTGTTGCAATGTCTTCTACGAATGCTGCTAAGCAATTACAGCTTCCAACTAAAGGTCGTATTGCAGAAGGTTATGATGCAGATTTTGTATTACTAGATGAAAATTTAAATGTACAAAAAACTATTTGTCGGGGTAAAGTTGTATTTGAGAAATGAAAGAGTAAAGAGGCGATAAGGATGGTGCAATACTTGTTAGATAAAAATTCTCATATACCTATCTATATACAAATAGAAGAAATCATTAAACAACGTATTTATTTAGAAGAATACAAAATCGGTGAAAATATACCTTCCGAGCGAGAGCTTTCTATGCAGTTTGATGTTAGTAGAATGACTGTTCGTCAATCAATCACAAATTTAGTTAATAGCGGATTGTTGTATCGTGAAAAAGGGAGAGGTACATATGTCGCTAATCCAAAATTAGAACAACCGCTAAAAGGATTAACAAGTTTCACAGAGGATATGCGGTCTAGAGGGATGGAACCAAGCAGTAAAGTTTTACGCTTTGAAAAAATCGTACCACCAGTTGATATTGCTAGAGATTTAATGTTAGAGGCGGGCGAAGAGGTTTTCTTCGTTGTACGAATTCGTAGTGCAGATTCCAAGCCAATGGCAATAGAAAGAACTTATATTCCTGTGAAAATATATCCAGAACTAGATGAAAAGAAAATAATGGGGTCATTGTATGCGTTAATTGAAGCGAAATTCCATCAAAAAATTGGAAATGCTATTCAGCAAATGGAGGCAGCTATTGTTCCAAAAGAAGATAGTAAATTTTTGCAAATTAATCATACTGCACCTGTGTTAATTATTAAACGTACAAGTTATTTATCTGATGGAGTTCCGTTTGAGCTTGTGCGAAGTACTTATCGAGCTGATCGATACAAATTCATTAGTGAAATAAAAAGGTGATCTTATGGATGCATATTTTCTAGAAATTCAAAAGCTAATGCAGGTTGTGAAGGAGCAAGAGTATGCCCAAATAAAAGATGCCGCACAATTAATTGTCCAAAGGCTTCAACGCGGAGGAATTGTCCAATTATTCGGTTGTGGCCATTCTCATCTTTTAGCACAGGACGCATTTTATCGTGCGGGAGGGCTTGTACCTGTACGTCCTATAATTATTGAAGCTTTAACTTTACATGCCGGAGCAATGACATCTTCTAAAAACGAGAAGGACCCGACTATAATTGAACGGTACAATGATCATTTTGATTTTCATGAAAATGATGTTTGTATAGTCATTTCGACATCCGGAAGAAATCAAGCACCGATAGATGTGGCTTTTTTAGCGAAAGAAACAGGGGTACTTGTTATGTCTCTGCAATCTCTTGCTTATTGTGAACAGCCGACACGCCATCAAAGTGGGCAGCGCTTAGAGGATGTAGTAGATATAGTTATCGATACGCATATACCAATAGGAGATGGTTTGCTGCATCACAATGAAATACAGTATGCACCATCCTCTACAGTTATCGGTTCATTTATTTTAAATGCATTAATCAGTGAAATCATTGAGAACATGGCTTTATCTGACGAAATATTACCAGTTTTTAAAAGTAATAATGTTGACTCTGATTTGTCTCATAATGAGGCTATGATTACCAATTATCAACATCGTATTAACTTTAAATAACATGTGGAGGGATATCGATGAAGAAAATGTTTAAAATAACAGCGCCAGAGGGACTACATGCTAGACCAGCAGCATTACTGGTAACGGCTGTAACACCGTTTGAGTGTGACGTTCAGTTAACGTATAAAGAGAAATCGGTTAATTTAAAATCAATTATGGGAGTTATGGCACAAGGCGTAGCACCAGGAAGCATTGTAGAAATTTCCGCTGAGGGACCTGATGCCGAGAAGCTTTTTCAAACAATAACAGAAGTTATGGTTTCAAAAGGAATTGGTGAGGAATGTTAGAAATACAAGGAATTGCAGTTTCCCGAGGTATTGCCTTTGCAAATGCGTATTGTTTAAAAGAACCAGATTTAACTTTTGAAGAAGTTAAGATTACTGATGTACATGCTGAACTAGAAAGATTCAAGGCAGCTATTGTAAAAACGAAAACTGAACTGCAAGAAATCCATGAAATCGCACAGCAGAAATTTGGGGCTGAAAAGGCGGCCATTTTTGCTGCACATCTATTAGTGCTAGAGGATCCGGAAATGTTAGCGTCTATTGAAGCGAAAATTCAATCAGGGGTGAATGCTGAATTTGCATTAGACGAAGTATCAAATATGTTCATTGCTTTGTTTGAAGGGTTAGATAACGTCTATATGCAGGAGCGAGTTGCAGATATTCGAGATGTGTCTAAACGAGTGTTAGCCCATTTGTTAGGGGTTGAAATGGTGGATATGAATCGTTTAACCTCTGATGTTATTATAGTTGCTAAAGATTTAACACCGTCCATGACTGCGATGTTAGATACAACGTATGTAAAGGGGTTTATAACCGATATTGGTGGCAAAACATCTCATTCTGCTATTCTCGCACGAACATTAGAGATTCCAGCGGTAGTCGGGACGAAAAATGCCACGGAAAATATTCAACATGGAGCACCAATTATTTTAGATGGGACAAATGGCAAGATTATTGTCAACGCTACATCGGAAGTATCTAGCTTTTATATGCAGCAACAACGTTTACACAATGAAGAGAATGAAGAACTTCTTCAGTATCGTTCAATACCAAGTTTGAGTGCGGATGGGTTTTCAGTAGAAATTGCAGGGAATATAGGAAACCCTGAAGATGCGGATATGGTCATTAATGCTGGTGGAGATGGTATAGGCCTGTTTCGTACGGAGTTTTTATATATGGAACGACAGGAGTTACCTACTGAGGAGGAGCAGTTTCAAGCATATAAAAGCGTACTTGAAAAAATGCAAGGCAAGCCAACGATTGTTCGAACATTAGATATTGGCGGCGATAAAAATCTACCGTATTTAAAACTTGCTGATGAGATGAACCCTTTTCTTGGCTATCGAGCAATTCGAATTAGTTTAACGCAACAAGAAATGTTTCGTGTACAGATTCGCGCATTATTAAAAGCAAGCGCTTACGGCAATTTGAAAATTATGTTTCCGATGATTGCTACATTGGACGAATTTAAGATGGCGAAGGCTATATTTCTTGAAGAAAAACAAAGTTTGACAAGTGATGGGTTTCCTATATCTGAAACGCTAGAAGTAGGAATGATGATTGAAATTCCATCGGCAGCCATCATTGCAGATTTATTTGCAAAGGAAGTAGATTTTTTCTCAATCGGTACTAATGATTTAATCCAATACACGTTAGCGGTGGATCGCATGAACGAAAATGTTTCTTATTTATATCAACCGTACCATCCCGCTGTTTTAAGACTGATAAAAACTGTCATTGATGCCGCACAGAATCATGGTAAATGGGTAGGTATGTGTGGTGAAATGGCAGCGGATGAAATAGCGTTACCGATATTACTAGGATTTGGATTAAATGAGTTTTCCATGAGTGCTTCTTCTATTTTAAGGACTCGTGCACATATCGCTAAGCTTTCTAAACAGCAGCTAATGCCACATAATGAACGCATTTTACAGCTATCCACAGCCTCGGAGGTCGAGGAATATGTGAAAAATAATCTATTAAGTTTACCTTGAATTGCACGAATATTCAGTACCTAAAAGGGGTGATCCTGCATATGGAAATAAAAATAATCCCACCAAAAGATTATTTACAGGTACATCAATTAAGAGATTATTGTTTTCCTAATAAGTATTCGGGTGCGCGGCGCGATGATTTTCATTATTGGATTGAGCATAGCACAACATTGGGTGCTTACGATGAACATAAAGTAGTTGGACAGCTATTAATATTGCCACTTAATATGACAATTCATGGTGAAAATTATAAGATGGGTGGAATTGGTTTTGTTGCAACATATCCTGAATATCGGCAACAAGGTATTATCAAAAATCTTATGACTGAGGCACTAAAGAAAATGCGAGAGAATGGGCAGAGTATTTCTGTGTTAGCACCATTTTCTGTGTCCTTTTATCGTTACTTTGGCTGGGAATTATTTTTTGAAAAGCTATGTTACACCATTCCGCAATCGATGTTTCCTTCTTTCGGAAAGCAGCTGGACGAAGTGAGACGTATGAGCTTCGAATGGCCAGATCGTGATCTTTTTCAGGCGATTAAGGATTATCATAATGCACAGTCGATCTTTAATAATGGAAGTATGCTTCGAGATGATGCTTGGTGGAAAAGAATAGAGAGAAGGATGCCTGATAGTCATTTTGCGGCATATTTTAAGGATGATAAAATTGCAGGTTATATTCGCTATATCATTCAGGATGGAACATTTGAGATTCATGATTTTATAGCAGAGGATTTACTAGCAGAACAAGCAATTTGGCGTTATATAACGTCTCATGCGGCGAGTGTAGGTAGCATTAAAGGAGTTACTTCTAACAACCATCAATTTGGCTTCTATTTTAAAGAACCACAGTTTGAAAAGGAAGTTGTTCAGGATGTGATGGTAAGAATAGTAGATGCTTTAAGGTTTATGCAACATTATCCGTGGGGCGATATTCTGGAGCCCTTATATATTCAAATTGAAGATGCATTTTGTAGTTGGAATGAGCACGCATATAAAATAAATAAAAGTGGTGACGTATCGATAATTGAGACAAATTCTATCCCAGAAATGCATATGTTAACATTACCAATTAATCTTTTTTCAGCGATGATGGTTGGCTATCTTTCTGTAAAGGATACGGTCTTGTATGCAAATAAACAATTGACTGAAGACGTTATTGATCGATGGCAACAAGCGTTACCCACTAATAAACCAGCATTCTATGAATACTTTTAACTTTTTTCCATTTCCGGACGCATTGTTTATCTGTAGCGACAGCTACGCGTATTGAAAAGTGGATATGAACGTAATTTGTTCTAAAAATTTAAATTTTTTTGAACTTTTTTCTGGACTATACCAGTTGGTCGAATCCATTCAGTTGTCTGTAGCAGAGTTATAGCCCAATTTTTAAAGTCTTTTTATGAGGAAGGAAATGGTTTAAAAAGTATATTGTGGTATATACCAATTAATGCTATTCTCATCTTAAGAAAGCGATTTCATAGTTAAAAAATCATAAAAATAAAGGTAGTTAGAAAGACGAACTTAATCAAAAAAAGGAGTGTTTTTATGAAAAACATTATGCTAGTGTGCGTGGCGGGTATGAGTACTAGTTTACTAGTGTCAAAGATGCAAAAAGCGGCACAAGAACAAAACATTGAGGCAGATATTTATGCGATTGCTGAAGGTGAGGTTGACAAAGTATTAGCTGCTAAAACGGCGGATGTGCTGTTACTAGGTCCACAAGTCCGTTACTTAAAAGGGACATTTGAAAAAAAATACAAGGCAATGAATTTTCCGATTGATGTCATCAATATGGCGGATTACGGCATGATGAATGGTGAAAATGTTTTAAAGCAGGCGTTACAGTTGATTGGTTAAGGGGGCGACGACAATGGAAGAAACAGTTTTAATGGAATCCATTATGGGACTGATTGTGCACAGTGGTAATACGAGAAGTGAATGTATGGAGGCTATCCAGCTAGCAAAAAATGGACAGATTCAAGAAGCAAAGGAAAAAATACAGTTAGCTAATGATGCATTGATTGAAGCGCATCATTCTCAGACGGCTCTATTATCACAAGAGGCAAGGGGAGAAAAAGTAGAAGTATCAATGCTGTTAATTCACGCGCAAGATCATTTAATGAATGCCATTACGTTTCGTGATTTAGCAACTGAAATGATTGAGTTGTATGAACGTATCAAAGGGGAATAGCATCAAACCTTGATGTCACAATAAAAAGTAAAGGGAGTGTGTGAAATGTTCCGTTTTTTAGAAGAAAAATTTGTACCAGTTGCAGCTAGAGTAGGGAATCAGCGTCATTTAGTTGCCATTCGAGATGGATTTATTACAATCATGCCATTGACAATTGTTGGATCACTTGCAGTTCTTGTCAATAACTTGCCTATCAAATTCTATCAAAATGCGCTCGATGCCATCTGGAAGCATGAAACTTGGACACAGTGGGGCGGCAATGTTTGGGGAGCAACATTTGGAATCATCTCTCTGTTATTAGCTTTCACAATTGCTTATAATCTCGCAAAAAGTTACGACAAGGATGGACTTTCTGCCGGTGTAATCAGTCTTTCTACTTATCTGACTTTTGGTACCTTCGGTGAAGGTGGATTAACAGGGTTAACGACAGGTACAGGCGGTATATTTATTGCCATTATTGTTGCGTTGCTGTCAACTGAATTATTTTGTAAATTGACTGGCAATCCTAAGCTGCTAATTAAAATGCCAAATGGAGTACCACCAGCTGTTTCAAAATCTTTCGCCGCATTATTACCTGCTATTATTACAATTGGTTTATTTGCTCTAGTTCGTACAATTATTTCAGCAGGCTTTGATATTCCTGATATTGTCGGTTCATTCTACTCAGCTGTTCAAGAGCCGTTTATGGGCTTAACAAATTCATGGATTGCGGCTTTACTTTTAGCATTCATTCCTACGTTTTTATGGACATTAGGTGTTCATGGTGCCAACATTATTGAACCATTTATGCAAACGATAAATTTACCAGCTATAGAAGCGAATGTAAAAGCGATTTCATCTGGTGAAATAGCACCATACATCGTAAATAAACCATTCTTTGATGCCTTCATTAATATGGGTGGTTCCGGTACGACAATAGCACTTATTATTGCCATTTTCATTTTCGCTAGAAAGAACAAGCAATATAATACCGTCGGGAAATTGTCGGCGGCACCAGGGCTTTTCAATATTAATGAACCATTACTTTTCGGTCTTCCAATCGTGTTAAATCCAGTGTTATTTGTACCATTTATTTTGACACCAATGGTTAACGTAACTATTGCTTTCTTTGCAACGAAGTGGGGCTTTGTGCCAGCAGCTACGGTTTCACCGCCATGGACAACGCCACCGATTATTAATGGATTCTTAGCAACTCAATCTTGGCAAGGAGCTGCCCTTAGTATTGTCTTAATTGTAGTCGCGGTATGTATTTATTTACCGTTCATTTCAATGGCAAACCGTATGGCAAAGCAGAATGAACTACGAGTTGCTGAAGCAGAGTCTCAAAAAGAACAGCAAGTTACAAAATTAGAGAATCAAAAAGTAGAAGTGTAAATGTAAGCTAACGGAGGTATTTGGATTGAGAAGATTAGGGATTTCACTATATCCTCAGCATAGTACACTAGAAGATATGAAGCGGTATGTTCAGCTCGCTCATGACAATGGTTTTGATCGAATATTTACATGTCTAATGTCGTTAAATAACGATCAGGAACGACAAAAATTACAGCAAATAAATAAATTTGCGCAGCAGCTTGGCTTTGAAATTTCTGCTGATATTGCACCAGCTGTTTTTGAAGATTTAGGCTTAACGTATATAGATATTGGTTACTTTAAGGAGCATTATCATTTAGCCGCATTGCGCCTAGATATGGGTTTCTCAGGCCAGGAAGAAGCATTTATGTCTCTCGATGCAAGTAATTTAAAAATAGAATTAAATATTAGTAACGGTACTAAATATGTAGAAAATATATTATCCTATCAACCGAATAGAAATAATATTATTGGCTGTCATAATTTTTATCCGAGACGTTTCACGGGTTTATCACGTCAACATTATTTACAAACGTCTCAACAATTTAAAGCAAATCATATTCGAACAGCAGCCATGATTTCATCGCAGCATGCTATGTTCGGACCTTGGGAAGAAACCGAGCATGGATTGCCTACGTTAGAAGAACATCGTCATCTGCCAATTACTGTGCAAGCAAAGGATTTATGGCACACTGGTCTAATAGATGATTGTATTATCGGCAATATGTATGCTTCTGATGAAGAAATACGTGCATTAGGCCAATTAAATCGCCATAAACTAGAGCTGAAAGTTGAGCAGTCTATTGAAACGTCTATTTTAGAAGAAGCCATCCTTTTTAAGGAGCCACATTTTAATCGTGGCGATGTTTCGGATTATGTTATCCGTAGTACGCAATCTCGTGTTAAATACAAAAATGGTGACTTCCCTGCACATGATAGCCACCCATTAAAATTGGGGGATGTGACAATCGATAATAATTTAGATGTACGTTATAAGGGTGAGCTCCAAATTGTTTTAAAGGAAATGCCAAATGCCGGATCAACAAATGTTGTGGCAAGAGTTGTAGAAGAAGAGCAATTTTTATTAGCACATATTCAGCCTTGGGCATCATTTGGCTTTACGAAATGATTACAGAAGAAGGGATTAAGCCATTAGTAGATAGTGCTTAATCCCTTGTTTTATGGTTCATCACAAAACGTGTGGTTGATTTCCGTTCCGGCTGGGCGCTTTGTTGCTGACGCTACGCTTTCGCACAGAGCAGAGCTTCCAGGGGGCGTCCGATGAGCCGCTTCGCTTCGCTGCAGGGTCTCGGGCCAACAGATGTTTTTTGCGCGAAAGCGTAGTGTTAACGTAGCGGCAGCAAAGTGTTTTTGTCTGTGCGAAAGCGTAGTGCAACGTAGCGACAGCAACAGCACGATGTTGGTCACGAAGGCGTTATCACAGGACGTGATGATTTTAGCCTTCGTTCCTCTATTCGCTGATCCCCAAGGAGTCGCCCAGCCTCCACTCCAATCAACTTATTTTCATAGTAGACGTTTTAACAAAAGTCATCCACAACTTTTGATGATGAACCTTTTTAATCTTGATTTACCAATATTTTCTGTATTAACAACTACAAATACGACAGGGTGAAATGGATTGAAAAGAAAGGAGCAAAGAGATATGTATGTATTAGCGATTGACGGTGGTGGAACGAAAACGTCAGCAGTGATTTGTGATGAACTGGGCAATGTTTATGCTAAAGTAGTAACGACCCGGAGTAACCCAACAGCTATGGGTATTCAATATTTTAAGTCAACGATTCATGATATACTACAAAATTTGCAACAGCAAAACCCGCAAGTATTTGCAGCCATAGATAGTTGTTTTGCTGGAATGGCTGGAGTTAAAGAGCTACAGGCAGAAGAAGTTGTAGAATCGATAGTACGTCAATATGTTTCTAATACAGCACATGTGATTGTTGATAATGATGCTCTAATTGCACTTTATACAGGCACACTTGGGCAGGCAGGTATTGTGCAAATTGCAGGGACAGGCGCTATTACAATGGGCTACGATCGTGAACAACATTTTCATAGAGTAGGTGGCTGGGGTTATCTTTTTGATGATGAGGGCAGTGGCTATGATTTAGGTGTTCAAGTGCTGAAGGCTATTTTTCAAAGCTATGATGGGCGAGGTGCCCCAACAGCATTGACAGATGTAGTATTACGTTATTTTTCTGTAAAAAATGTACCACAATTAATAGAGTGTATTTATGGAGAAGAGCATCCTCGGACAGTTATTGCACCGTTAAGTAAATATGTTTTTGACGTGGCGGAAAAAGGAGATCGGATTGCTATCCAGATCATTGAAGACGCCTGCAAGAAACATTATGTGGCGATTAAAGCATGTTACTCTCAAATGTCTTGGGAGAAAGGGGACGTACCTGTCGTATTGGTGGGTGGCGTTTTTAATAATGAAGCATATTTTTTACCGGAATTACAGCAATTCGCACAAGTGGACGAGATACCATTGCAATTTATGGCACCGGTCTTACAGCCAATCGGCGGGGCAGTAATTGCAGCTTTTAAGCAATTAAATGCTCAGCTCGGTTCAGATTTTGCGAAAACATTCTCCAAAAATTATGAACAGGAATGAAAGTGATGAAACTAAAGGCAATTGAATTACCCTTTATTCAATTGCCCTAAATTTTCTACTTCAAGAACAATGTGAACATATTGATTGCGGTACCCTTTACATACATAAAACGTACTTTTGATTAGGAATACTTAATTTTTTTAGTTATAATTTTCACTTGATGAATAACGTGATAAAATGTAAGATAGGTTTGATTTTATCTTAGTATTTAACTAGGTTTACTAATAAAGTAATCAGTGATGGTTTTTTTTCTAGCGCTGATTATTAGTTTTCAACAATTGGGCTTTTACGGGCAGTGAATCCCCCACCTATCTAAAGTGTTAAGGTGGGAGTCTTCGGTACAGATAAATGACTGCCAGTTAAAGCGTGATAAAAATTCAATAGACGGAGAGTGTAAGGATGTTACATCAATTTTCACGTAACGAGCTCGCAATAGGAACAGAGGGTCTCGAAAAATTAAAAAATACAACGGTAGCCATTCTTGGTGTAGGCGGTGTAGGTTCATTTGCTGCTGAGGCATGTGCACGAAGTGGTATTGGTCGCATTATTTTAGTAGATAAGGATAATGTTGATATTACGAATGTTAATCGTCAATTAGTTGCCTATCTTTCAACGGTAGGACAATCTAAGTCAGGTGTCATGAAAGAACGTATTGCTGATATTAATCCAGAATGTGAAGTAATTGATATGCATATGTTTTACACGGAGGAAACATATGAGGAATTTTTCGCACAGGGCATAGATTATGTCATTGATGCGAGTGACACAGTGATGTATAAAATTCATATTATGAAGGAATGTCTAAAGCGTAATATTCCAATTATATCTAGCATGGGTGCAGCCAATAAAATGGATCCAACTCGTTTCAAAATTGCAGATATCTCTAAAACACACACAGACCCATTGGCTAAAGTAATCCGTACAAAATTACGTAAAGATGGTATTCATAAAGGAGTAACGGTTGTGTTCTCTGATGAGAGTCCTATTGTTGTTCGTCCAGATGTCGTGGAGCATGTCGGAAAACCCGATGCAGCTATCCGTAAAGCGAAAATGCCCCCATCTTCCAATGCCTTTGTGCCTTCTGTGGCAGGCTTAATTGCTGCCAGTTGGGTAGTGAATACAATCTTAAAAGATGTAAAAATTACACGTGTACAAGGCTAATACAACTTTTTGTCGATAAATTTAAAAATTTCTTCGATAAAAATAAATGAGGAAAGAATACACCCTCATTTATATTGATGGTCCATTTTATGGAAGTAGCTGTCTAGATTTAAGACAGCTACTTTTTCTATGTTACAATAGGAACGTTGTAAAAAAGGGGTCTACGATACTTATTGGGTTATTTATACAATTTATGGTGAAGAGGCACATTATGGCTCCTTTACATTTGCTGTAGAACCTTTAAAAGGAGGCGTTTTATTATGGAGCAAATCTATCAAATGGAATATAGGGGCTTAAATCTATTCGATGAAATTAGCACAGTTGAATTAGCTATCGATGAAGAAGGGCAAACAATTCACATTTTTGATGTTGGACAGGTTGTTAGCCCTATTTTTAATTTTGATGTTTCGGCATACGAGCTATCAGATGGTTTTTACAAAATGGCAGATATACTTCGACATAAACGTATTTTGACAAATCAAACAGGTAATGAACGAACACTTAGCGAGTGGTTAATTACAAATACTGCCTATTTTTATATACCACAAAAAAGAATAAAAAAATATACTCAAGGAAGTATTATAGAAATTGTTGATCGAACGAAAGAGCAGTCTTTATTTGATGTTTATGTACAAAGAATATAATTCTACCAAAATTGTTCGTCTTAAGTGCTTAAAATGCTAATAATTCACTAAATTGTCTTATTTTTTTCATGTGCCCACTTCTTTATTTGGTTTATTGCTATAATTTTAATAATTCCAATTGATAATAAAAAAGTTTGTATGGATGTGCAGAACTACTTAGGGGAGTAGGAATAACATTCAGAAAGCAAATGACAACATGGGAGAGTGGGAAAATGGAAATTCAAGTAATTCGTGATCATTTAGACATTGTAAAACTTCAAGAGAAAATGAATGATATTGTATTTGACTATTTGGATACATCTAATAATTATCCAAAGGCTATGAGAGAATTAAATCCTTTATATACACAAGCTATAACATTTTATAAAGAGTATTTAGATAATAGAGCGGGTGAATTACCAAGTGCCAATACATATTGGCATTTGTTTATAGATTGTTGTTCAAAGCTTTGCTACTTTTTAGCGGCATCAACCTATTATTCATCCAATGAGTTACAAAAAACACCTGAAAAAGTTGAGCAATTATTAACGGTTGCTGCCTATTCTTTACCTAGCATTGACCAGGAAGAGAATGAACAATTATTATCAGCAATTTTTGCGCTTTATCGTGAAGTCGTAGGTAATGAAGAGCAAACAGCATCATTACGAAATGCGGTGCTTGAACAAAAAGGTGCAGTCAAACAATGTCTGCAACAATTTAAAGCGTTTGTTGATAAAGAATTTACGGAATGATTTATCATCACTTTTATAAAATAGAATTATAGTCTAGAATCTGCTTACTTTTTGAAGTTGATCCACCAATCCTTACAGCACTCTGCTTTGTGAGGAGGTATTGGATTTCCAGCTCTTAAAGTTTTGCAGATTTTTTTTATGTTAATAAATTATTGAGAGAAGACTGTAGAAGTAGTGTTAAAATTTTGTTGTATGAAAATAAAAAAGGGACTTTTTTCTTAAAAGGTATTTATAAATTTTTGTCGAAATATAGTTAAAAAATGAAAATCTATGTGTAAGGTTTATCTCATCATCGTTTGTTAAAACGTACGCCATGGATTTGAGTATCAATCGTAACGGTAATCATACTACGTTATAGTGATGGCTAAGGTTTATTCCATGCTATAAGAATTTATAGGAAGGGGGCCGTTCAATGTTAATAAACGGTATCGAAATCGATTTGGCGAAATTAGAAAAACCACTCTTATTAGTAAAAGAGGATGAAGAACTTCTATTTCGACAGCTTATACAGTCAACACTTGAACATGAGCTTATCCAATGCCAATTAGCTCTGTCGACTAGAAAAACTATCTCATTAGTAAGGGATTTTTGGTTGGCTATGTATAAAGATCGAGAAAAATTATATATCAACAGTGAACATGCGCTCCTGTATCCAATTCGTTTAATCATATTCGAACTTGTGACACAAGACGATTACTTTAAACGTTTGTCGAAAAAATCCTTTGGAGATGAGTGGTTGTCACTTATTTATGCTGTTGTCTTATTACAATTTGTCTTACAGTGGATAAAGGAACGGTTTAGTGATAACCAGGAAGTTTATGAGGCATTAATATTATTATATAGAAATTCAGATGATAATGTAGATGATCAAACCTCTCCATCAAGAGAGCAATCCATAGGTCAAGCAATTGCTGTAAAAGCAATTCGCTCTGAAGTACGGGAGAACTCCCAGGAATTTGCTAGTCTACTTTATCAAACCTACAATTTTCTTCATTATTTACATGATATCGAAGAGGAGGAAGAAACGAATAAATTACCATCGATAAAAAATGTAGAAGATACATTGAACCGATTTTATAAAAAGCGCTATACAACAAATAAGTCAACTATTACAGGATGATTGCTTAGTAGTCAGTCCTGTTTTTTTGAAAGTAATAAGATAAAAAAATAAGGCGCTTCTTTGAAGTGCCCTATTTTTATGAAAAAACTTTATTATATATTTTTCAGTAACCTTATTACTTTTCATCCTTATGAAAAGATTTAAGCTTTTCGTAGATTCCTGCCATC
Source organism: Lysinibacillus xylanilyticus (assembly GCF_001183605.1). GTDB lineage: Bacteria > Bacillota > Bacilli > Bacillales_A > Planococcaceae > Lysinibacillus > Lysinibacillus xylanilyticus. Next base: position 399,266 of record NZ_LFXJ01000008.1, read on the forward strand.
CGTTTTTCTTCACCCGCGATAACAGGTTTATAAAATTCTGTGCCAACAAGCTCATCCGGTAAATATTGCTGGTCTACCCATCCTCCAAATGTTCCGATAGGGCTGTTGTGGGGATATTGATAGCCTACATGTCCTAAATCTTTTGCCCCTTCATAGTGAGCGTCGCGTAGATGATGTGGAATATCGCCTGTTTTTCCTGCATGAATGCTGGCAATGGCGGCATCAATGGCTATAATTGCAGAATTGGATTTGGATGCAAGGCACATTTCAATAACAGCACTTGCAAGCGGAATACGCGCCTCTGGTAGCCCTAAACGCTCTGCAGCTTGTACAGCCGCAAGCATATGCGGTCCTACTTCAGGGTTGGCAAGGCCTATATCTTCATAAGCCATGACAAGTAAACGTCGACTAACAGCTACTAAATCACCTGTTTCCAATAAATGAGCTAAATAATACAATGCTGCATTCGTATCACTTCCTCGAACTGATTTTTGTAATGCAGAAAGCAAATTATAAAAATGGGATCCTTTTTTATCACCATAAACGCCAATTCTGCCTACAAGATGCTCAATGATATGATCCGCAGCGATTGTTTGACCATCTACTTCATCACTTGCATAATAAATTGATTCAAGCAAAGTTAATGCCTTCCGTGCGTCACCATTAGCTGCTTCTGAAATTTGATTAATTTGATGATCTGTTAATACAAAGTGATATTTACCTAGCCCTCGCTTTTCATCAGAAAGTGCATTTTTTATAAGCTCAATTAAATTGTCTTTCGTTAAACGTTTAAGTTGATATATTTCTCCGCAACGTGAGCGGATAGCGGGATTTACATCATGGTACGGATTTTCCGTCGTAGCTCCAATTAATACGATTGAGCCGTTTTCAACATGTGGCAACAAAGCATCCTGCTGTAATTTATTAAAACGATGAATCTCATCCAAAAAAAGAAGGACTTTTCCTGAGATTCTAGCTTCCTGTACAATATCCTCGACGTCCTTTTTACCAGCACGAGTAGCATTAAGCGCAAAAAAAGGGAGCTTCGAGCTTCCTGCTATGGCATTCGCTATTGACGTTTTGCCGATACCTGGCTCACCATATAGCAGCATGGATGGAATATGTTCATTTTGGATCATTTTATAAAGAGCGGTGTTAGGACCGATAAAATCTTGGTGTCCTACAATCTCATCAAGGGTTAAAGGACGCATGCGATAAGCGAGTGGTTCATTATGCATTAAAATTTCCCTCTTTTAACAGTTTCCGTAATTTTTTTTAACTTTTTTCAGCGGGTGTCACGGTATTGGAAAGGAGTTCTTTGTACAAGAGCACAAAGCCGATTCCCGACGCAATTATGCCGGGCATAATTGATTGCTAAATGTTTTTTTGTGCTTATAATGAAATGTTACATAGTATTTTGCCTAATTATACTAAGGCGCAATTAATAGTATATCATAACCTCCCGAGAGTATTTCCGAGTTCTTCGAGAGGAGATTATGATATACTGTTGGTAGTATTTTTGACTAGACTATTTGAGGGTGATAAAATGAAAATTTCTACAAAGGGCCGTTATGGTCTAACGATTATGATTGAATTAGCAAAGCATTATGGAGAGGGACCTATTCCACTACGCAAAATTGCTGCTGAAAAGGATCTTTCTGAGGCATACTTAGAGCAGTTAGTTTCACCATTACGTAATTCAGGCTTAGTAAAAAGTGTACGCGGTGCATATGGTGGGTATATGCTAGCAAACCCACCAAGTGAAATTTCAGCGGCTAATGTTATTAGCGTGTTAGAGGGTCCAATTCAACCTGTAGAGGGTATTGAAAATGAAGAAGCACCTCAGCGAGAGTTATGGCTTCGCATTCGCGATGCTGTGAAAAATGTATTAGATACAACGTCAATTGAAGATTTAGCACAATACACTGAGGAAAATGTAGCGGAAGGCTATATGTTCTATATTTAAAATTAGGCTAAAGCACATCTCCCTACCCTGAGAAAGGGAGATGAGTCTTTAGCGCTTTTCGTAAAAGGAGATTTCATCATGAATTCATATATTTATCTCGATCATGCAGCGTCATCACCAATGAATGACAAAGTAATAGACGCTATGACTACAGCAATGCAACAGGTTTATGGGAATGCATCAAGTATTCATGGGATAGGTCGAGAGGCACGCAAATATTTAGATAATGCACGTGATATACTTGCCCAATCAATTGGTGCTCAACCTGGAGAAATTATTATCACAAGTGGCGGAACAGAGGCGGATAATACGGCTATTTTTGGCACTGTTTATGCCCGTGCTGCTGAAGGAAAGCATATCATTACCACACAAATTGAACATCACGCGGTGTTGCATACTTGTGAAAAGCTTGAGCGAGATGGCTTTGATGTGACATATTTGCCGGTAGATGAAAATGGACGTGTTTCTGTAGAAGATGTGCGAAATGCATTAAGAGAGGATACAATTTTAGTAACGATTATGTACGGCAATAACGAAGTTGGTACAATTCAACCGATTGCTGAAATTGGTGATTTGTTGCGTGAACATAAGGCTATTTTCCATACAGATGCTGTTCAGGCATATGGTTTAGAGTCAATTAATGTTACTGAATTACATGTTGATTTACTAAGTGTTTCTGCACATAAAATTAATGGTCCTAAAGGTATTGGTTTCCTATACCAAAAAGCAGGGACACCATTCACTAGTTATGCATTAGGAGGAGCACACGAGAAAAAACGTCGTGCGGGTACTGAAAATGTGCCTGCAGTGATTGGTTTTGCGACTGCAGTGCAAATTGCAAATGAGTTGCGAGAAGAAAAGCGCGCGTTATACAATCGCTTTAAGCAAATTATGCTGGATGTTTTCACGAAAGAAAATCTAGCATTTCATATGAATGGAGATTTAGAAAATACGCTCCCACACGTTTTAAATGTAAGTTTTTCTGGTATGGAAGTAGAATCATTCCTAGTAAATCTTGATATGGCAGGTATTTGCGTATCGAGTGGTTCTGCGTGTACTGCTGGCTCCATTGATCCATCACATGTTTTAGTAGCGATGTTTGGACAAGAGGCAGAGGAATTACGTAACTCGATCCGCTTTAGCTTCGGTCAAGGTTTAACAGAAGCTGATGTACAACATACAGCTGAAAAAACAGTAGCGATTGTGAAAAGACTAGCAAAAAAATAGTTTGCTAATAATTGTATATTTAATGGAATTTGAATAAAAGAAAAGGTGACCAAAATGAAAGAAACACGTGACCCCTCACAAATTCGTGTTGTAGTCGGCATGTCGGGTGGGGTAGATTCTTCGGTTGCTGCATATTTGCTAAAACAACAAGGATATGAAGTAATCGGGATATTTATGAAAAACTGGGATGATACAGACGAAAATGGCGTTTGTACAGCTACAGAAGACTATGATGATGTTATTAAAGTATGTAATCAAATTGGGATTCCGTACTATGCAGTTAATTTTGAAAAACAATATTGGGATAAGGTTTTCACATACTTTTTAGAAGAGTATAAAGCAGGACGCACGCCAAATCCTGATGTTATGTGTAATAAGGAAATTAAATTTAAAGCGTTTTTAGAGCATGCGATGGATCTTGGGGCTGATTATTTAGCGACAGGTCACTATGCTCGAGTTGATCGTAGTGGCGATGGCGAAGTTAAAATGCTTCGAGGCATTGACAATAATAAAGATCAAACGTATTTCTTAAACCAATTATCACAGGAACAATTGTCGCATGTAATGTTCCCAATTGGACATATTGAGAAAAAAGAAGTCCGTAAAATTGCGGAGGAAGCTGGGTTAGCTACAGCAAAGAAAAAAGATTCAACAGGAATTTGCTTTATTGGAGAGCGTAATTTCAAAGAATTTTTAAGTCAATTTTTACCAGCTCAACCTGGTAAGATGGAGACGATGGATGGAGTCGTAATGGGCCAACATGATGGATTAATGTACTATACACTTGGTCAGCGTCATGGTCTTGGAATTGGTGGCGACGGAGAACCTTGGTTCGTGTTAGGGAAAGATTTGGAGCGCAATGTGCTACTAGTTGGACAAGGTTTCAATAATGATTCACTATTTTCTACTTCACTGACTGCTGTGAAAATGAACTATACTTCGACAAAAAAATTGCCCGGGAAATTTTCATGCACTGCAAAATTCCGTTATCGTCAAACAGATACACCTGTAGAAGTGGAAATTTTAGAGGATGGACGTACTCATATTACGTTTGCTGAGCCAGTACGTGCGATTACACCTGGACAAGCTGTTGTACTATATGACGGTGAAGAATGTATAGGTGGCGGTACAATCGACGAAGTCTTTAAAAATAATGAAAAACTAACATATGTAGGTTAATTTGCGTAAAGACTGCTTATATTCTTTCCTGAAGCGTATAGAGTTTAAGCAGTCTTTTGCTACATAGAGGTGAGGGAAAACAATGGATTTTAACGAGCAGGGCATTCAAGCGTTTCAAGAAAAGCGCTACGAGGAAGCTGCACAACTTTTTACACAAGCGATTGAAGAAGAGCCTGAAAACCCAATTGGTTATGTGAACTTCGGAAATCTCTTAGCGGTCTTAGAGGATACTGAACGTGCAGAGCGTTTTTTTCAAAAAGCAATCACTGTTGATGAAACGGCAGCAACTGCTTATTATGGTTTAGCAAATTTATATTATAATGCGGAACGATATGCGGAAGCAGTAAAGCTTTATGAGCAAGCATTAAAACATAAAATTGAAGGCGCAGATGTGTATTATATGATGGGCAAATGTTTTGAGCGAATGGAAAATCCGAAGCTTGCACTGCCATATTTACAACGAGCTTCAGAGCTTGCACCAGAAGACACACAGATTCGTCTAGCATATGCCATCGTGCTATGTGCGCTAGAAATGTTCGATGAAGGTAAAAAGGAATTAGACTATTTGATCGAACAGGACTGGAATAACGCAGATGCACATTATAATTTAGGTGTACTATATGCTGTATCTACTGAGCAAACAAAAGATGCTATGTACCACCTAAAACAAGCCTTTACATTACAGCCAGATTACGACCAAGCACGTTATATTTATGATATGATTGCACAACGATTTAACTAAAATAGCTTATAGTAGAAAGGATGCCAGAATTATTTCGGCATCCTTTTAAATATTGAGTTTAGTCTTGATTATCCTCAGAAGAATAATCAAGTGGTAGTTTAGATAGATATTGTGCTAAATAAGCAATAGGCATTGCATCTAATGACGTCTCTTCTTCATTCGCTTTTAGAATATTTATTTCTTCATTAAGTCGTTCCATTTTTCGATCCAGTTCAGCAGCTTGAATGGCAGCCTCCTTCAATTCCAAACGTATATGTTCAGGTACTTCTTTGTTGTATTTGTAATAGATTTTATGTTCAAGGCTAGCCCAGAAGTCCATTGCAATTGTACGGATTTGAATTTCTGTATAAACGCTTTCCATACGATCAGACATGAAAATTGGAATTTTTATAATAAGATGCAAGCTTTGATAGCCATTCTCCTTTGGGGATTTAATATAATCCTTTACATCCACAACTTCAATATCATTTTGCGCCCGTAACATGGCACTTACTTTATAAATATCCTCAACAAAGGAGCATGTAATTCGCACACCCGCGATATCACGAATGTTTTCACGAATCGCTTCAATTGATGTCTCAAGGTTCTTTTTCTGGATCTTCGATAATATACTTTTTGGTGATTTTACTCGAGTTGATATATGCTCTATCGGGTTATATTCATGAATTAATTTAAACTCTTCTTGTAAAATATTTATTTTTGTTTCAATTTCTTGTAAGGCAAATCTATAGGCTAAAAAGAAACGTGTTATTTCTGACTGTAGGTTTTTTAAAGTGATTGCTTCGAGCTCATTTTTCATTCTTCATAAAATCCTTTCTTCTAGCAAATAACATTAATGAAATTTTCTTATTACTGATCTCATTAAATAATAGCTTAACAAAAATAGCTACTAAACAGAAATATGTGCTCTAAATTATGTAGTATTCTTGTTTTAATAAAAAAAGGGGATGTTTAGTCCCCTTATCATCAAACGATAATTTTAGCATTTAAGTTGCATCGTTTATTAAATTCATCAACGAATATTTGTAAATCAATACAAATGCCGATACATGGCCTCATTTTTTACTCACGTAAGAAGCATATGTTAATTTTAAAGATTTCGAAAACTCAAGTAGCATTTCATCTAGCTGTATATGCAACGAAAGAGAATTTTCCTTCGTATTCTAATGCGTTCTAAACTTGTTTCTGAAAAGGAAAAACATGATCCTTTTATATTAACTTCACAATACCTCGCCTTTTTTGCAATAATTTACCACGTCTGAATAAGGTAAATCTCCACCAAAAATTGAAAGAGCGCTACCGATTGTAACATGAAGTCTCCCATTGGCGATATTTTTAAATTTCTTTAAGTCGTCTAAAGAACGAACCCCACCAGCATATGTTGTTGGAATTGTTGTCCAAGTGGCTAAATCATGCACTAAGCTTTCCTGCATACCGCCTTTTTTTCCTTCCACATCAACAGCGTGAATAAGCAGTTCATCACAGTAATTTTCGATAAATGCAATAGACTCAGCATTTACTTCAAAATCACTAAACTTTGTCCATTTATCAGTAACAACAAACCACTTTCCATCTCGCATACGGCAGCTTAAATCAATGACAAGATGCTGTTTACCGATAATCTGTACTAATTGTTTAAGTCGATCTAAATTGAGTTTACCATCATAGAATATAAATGATGTGACAATAACGTGGGAAGCTCCCGCATCAATATACTTTTTTGCATTTTCCGTGGTGATCCCGCCACCAACCTGCAACCCTTGAGGATATGTTGCTAATGCTGCTAATGCTGCTTCTTCGTTTCCATCACCTAGCATAATGACGTGACCGCCTGTTAATTGATCCTTGGCAAACATTTTTGCATAATAACTAGAGTCATGATTTGAAATAAAGTTCTCGATAACTTCTTGATCTTTATGACCTAGTGTGCTACCAACAATTTGTTTTACTTTGCCATCGTGTAAATCGATGCAAGGTCTAAATTCCAATAGTTTCACAATCCTTCCGTGCGACAAATTCACCTATATCATAGCATGGAAAGGTTGATAAAAACTGCGAAATATTATTTATCAATACATTTCAAACTTCTTTCAGCATGTTTTATGTAGCGAAAGCCAAAGCGTCAAATACAATGTTGATAAAAATTTAGTGAATTCTCTTTTTAAACGATTTTTCACAGTATGCTGTGGTAAAATATAATGATTGAAATGAATACGAAAGGGCGAACCGCAAATGGCAGAGAATCATGATTTATTTGAACTAAATAAATTTTTTATACTCGGACGTCCAATCGTCTCTATCTTCCATAATGCGCAAAATATGTATTCGATAGTTCGTGTGAAAATTCAAGAGACCAACTTACAGTATGAGGATAAGGAAATAATAGTTGTTGGATATTTTCCGCCGTTACAAATGGATGAACAATATCGTTTTACAGGTATAATGAAACAACATCCAAAATATGGTGTGCAATTTCAAATTGAGACGTTTTCAAAAGAAGTACCAGCAACAGAGCAAGGGATTATTCATTACTTATCGAGTGATTTGTTTGTTGGAATCGGAAGAAAAACTGCTGAAACAATCGTAGAAAAGCTCGGGGCGAATGCGTTACGTCTTATTTTAGAGGATCCAAATGCGCTTGATGCTGTACCTCGACTATCTGCTGAAAAAAAAGAGGTTATCCATCGTACGATTGAACAAAATTTAGGCTTAGAACGAGTGATGATTCAACTTAATGAATGGGGTTTCGGACCACAGCTCGGCATGAAAATTTACCAAACATACCGAACCGAGGCAGTTGAATTATTAACTGAAAATCCATACCGCCTTATTGAAGATGTAGAGGGTGTGGGTTTCTTTCGTGCCGATGAGCTAGGTGCAAAATTAGGGATTACTGGCAATCATCCAGACCGTATTAAGGCGGCGATTTTACATACTCTAAATACTGCAGCTTTATCGGACGGGCATGTGTATTTAGATGCAGAACATGTTTTACCGCTAGTAAAAGATATGCTTGAGCAAAGCCAACGAGAAGATATTCCTTTTGAGACCATTTCTAAAGCTTGTATCGAATTGCGTGAGGAAAGTAAAATTTGTGGGGAAGAGACGAGATTATATTTACCATCTCTATATTTCTCAGAAGTCGGAATTGCATCAAAAATATTAGCTTTAATCGAACGTAACAATAAGGCTGAACATTTTAGCAAAGACGAAATACGTAAAGCGATTGGTGAAACAGAAGAGATGCTCAATGTCACATATGCTGAAACACAAGCGAATGCTATTGAGCAAGCTTTAAACTCAGCTGTTATGATTTTAACTGGTGGCCCTGGTACTGGTAAAACAACTGTTGTTCGGGGTGTAGTAGAAGTGTATGCAAAGTTACACGGACTATCATTAAACCCGAAGGAATACGCACAAAAAGAAGAACCATTTCCGATTATTTTATGTGCTCCAACAGGACGTGCTGCCAAGCGTTTATCGGAATCAACAGAACTTCCAGCAATGACAATTCATCGACTGCTAGGCTTTACTGGTCAGGAGAAAGAGGAAGAAACTGAACGTGAAGTTACAGGGAAACTCATTATTGTAGATGAAATGTCGATGGTCGATACTTGGCTCGCGCATCAATTATTAAAATCCTTGCATGAGGATGTTCAAGTTGTATTTGTTGGCGATCAAGATCAGCTTCCACCAGTAGGACCAGGACAGGTGTTAAAGGATTTGTTGGCTTCCGGGCAAATACCAACTGTTGAATTAACAGATGTATATCGACAAGCAGAGGGCTCAACGATTATTGAACTTGCTCATCAAATTAAACGTGGTAATATCACAAATGACCTAACGTTAAAAACGTCTGACCGTTCATTTATTAAAGCCTCCTCAGATCAGGTAGCAAACGTTGTCACACAAGTGGTGAAAAGTGCGGTTGCCAAAGGTCAAGAAATTCGTAATATCCAAGTGTTAGCACCAATGTACAAAGGTCCCGCAGGAATAGACAATTTAAATAAAATGATTCAGAACCTTATTAATCCTAACGATACAGGTACTAGAAAAGAGCTCGTCTTTGGTGATGTCACATATCGCATAAAGGATAAGGTCTTACAGCTTGTTAATCAACCAGAGAGCAATGTTTTTAATGGTGATATGGGTGAGGTAATCAGTATTATTAAGGCAAAGGAAACAATTGAGAAACAAGATTTGCTTGTTGTGTCATTCGATGGTATTGAAGTAACTTATCAACGTAGTGACCTCAATCAATTGACACTTGCCTACTGTTGTTCAATTCATAAATCGCAAGGCTCTGAGTTCCAAACAGTTATAATGCCGGTTGTCAGAGGATATTCTAAAATGCTGCGACGTAATTTGTTATATACAGGTATAACGCGTGCAAAAAATTTCTTGATTTTATGCGGTGAGCCTGATGTGCTAGCAGATGGCTTACAGCGTACGGATGATTTACAGCGCTTTACGTCTCTACGTGCAAGACTCAATCCAATGAATGTTGCGGAGAAAGTTGTAGAAGCAGAAACTGTTCCTTTAAAAGAGGATTTACAAAATGAAAAACAATCCATTGAGATTGATTTCAAGCTAACGGTAGAAACAGAACCATATATCCATCCATTGATTGGAATGGACGGAGTATCGCCGTATGATTATTTAGATGAGTAAAAGTTGATAATATTTTATGAAGTGCCATATAAAATACAAAACCCGATCAATTCGAATTGATCGGGTTTTGTTATGCAATTTTTTTAACTTATTTCAGCGAGTGCCAAATATCAAATCCGCTGAAATGGAGGAACTCAGTCTAAGAACGCCACGTCCTGTGGCAATTTATCTGTGCGAAAGCGAAGCGACAGCAACAAGGTTTTAGTTTTATCTGTAGCGAAAGCAAAGCGACAGCTACAATTATGCCGAGGCGTAATTGATTTAGTGAATTCCAACTAGATGATGTTTAACTACTTCATATGCTTGGCATACATTTTTGAATTGATCTTTTTCTTTGGCTATCATATCTGAAGCAATCGTAAATAAAAGATTCTCCTCATTATGATCCTCCATTTTATTCATTAAAGCAGCTTCCATTTCCGCCACATACGAAATGATTTGTTTGTTCATATATATTCTCCTTTAATAAAAAGATGTATTTGATTTAGTTACGAAGCTATCTTACACCTGGATATCTATAAATTCTAGTAATTCTGTACTAGTCGATGAGGACTTTTTTATGAATGTGTCACAAAATTGAACTCGTTAAAAATGTGCTAATTGAAACCGTTTTTATCTAAAATAACTGAAAAATCGTGCAATAAAGGTGGGTTTTTAACTGTGTTTATAATATAGTACAGTTTAGGTGATTTGAGGATTTGATATAATACAGTTGGATAAAGTGGAACCTAATATTAGGAAATTTCATATACTGAAAAAGTATAAAATATTTGTAACGTTTAGGGGTGACTGCATGCCAGTAATTACAGGACAGCAATATATTGACCGTATTGACGCTTTGAAAACATATATTTCGATTGATGGGAAAGTTGTCACAGGGAAGGTGTCGGAGCATCCAGCATTTAAGGGAATAATGCAGAGTCAGGCAAGGCTTTTTGATATACAAAATGAAAAGGAATTGCTTGAAAAGATGACATATATTTCACCTACGAGTAATAAGCGTGTAGGTATGTCTTTCCTTCAAGCGGTGACTGTCGAAGATCTCGAAAAAAGACGTAATGCAATACGAGAGTGGGCATTATCCAATCATGGCCTTATGGGGAGAAGTCCGGATTACATGAATACGACACTAATGGCTCTAGCTTCGATAGCAGAATATTTGAAAGATAAGCCGAATTGTTTCCCTCAGCATTTGTTAAAATTTTATGAGTATGCTCGTGAGAATGATTTGACTATGACGCATACATTTATTGAGCCACAAGTAAACCGTCAAAAATTTTATTTTGAAGAAGAAGATGTTACAATCGCTGCTAAAATTGTAGATAAAACGAATGAGGGGTTAGTAATTAAAGGTGCGAGATTACTAGCGACACAGGGAGGAATTACAGATGAACTCCTTGTTATATCAACAAATGGTTTTGATGAAGGAAAAGGCTATTCTTTCTCAATACCAAGTAATACAAAAGGTTTAAAGTTTTTATGTAGACAATCATTTGTCGGAGGGGAATCGTTTTTTGATTATCCATTAAGTAGTCGTTATGAGGAAATGGATGCAATTGTTGTGTTTGATAATGTTTTAGTACCGTGGGAACGCGTCTTTTATTATGAAAATGTAGAAGTTGCCAATAACTTTTTGAACGTTAGTGGTTTTCAAACTTATGGTTTACATCAAGTTCTTACACGTCAAATTGCCAAAACAGAATTTGTCTTAGGTGTTGTACAGTCAATTGTAAATACAATAAATATCGGCGAATATCAACATGTGCAGCAAAAGGTTGTTGATATCATCGTGACATTAGAAACGATGAAGGCCTTGCTGATAAAGTCCGAAGTAGAAGCAAAAAGAGATGATTTTGGTTTTATAAGACCTGACCTTCCAACAGTACAAGTAGCTATTCAGATGTTCCCTAAAATATATCCGACCTTTACAGAAATTATCCAGTTACTTGGTGCAAGCGGATTAATGTCCATTCCAAGTGAAAAAGCATTTAATGTGGATGACGGCGACCTTGAGCATTATTTACAGTCTTCTCAGGATGGAGGAAAGGAGCGCGTCAAAAAATTCCGCTTAGCTTGGGATTTAACGATGAGCAGCTTTGGCACAAGACAAACACTGTATGAGCGCTTTTTCTTTGGGGACTCAGTCCGTTTAGCAAGTGCACTTTATAGAAGTTATGATAGGGAAGAATTAGTTAATCGTGTAGAAAACTTTTTGAAAGATAATAATTAATTTATTAGATAATATCTAATTTTCTGTATTTTTAATTTTGTTTGACAGTTATTTTACTTTACATTATGATGTACAGGAACAAAGAAATTAACAAAATAACAGTCCCTTCGTTAGGTGAGGCTCCTATGCTGGAGATACGCTACTGCCCAAAAATGTCGAGAGACGCCAATGGGTCAACAGAAATCATCGAAATAAGGTGTTTTTTAACGTAGCTGGTATAAATCCTATGCCGTATAGTGCTAAAACTCAACGTTTGAAGGAAGAAAGCAGAGTAGTGTTTGAAACTATGCTTTTCTTTGATATGTGTATTCAACACGCCTTCATTCGTCGGAGGCGTGTTTTTGTTATTTAAGGAAGGTGATGAGAAATGGATAGTAGCCCTGAACCGAGTACGAAAAAGTTAAGTAGTAGTGAAGAATTAAGGATTGTCGATTTCTTATCGCCAAAAACAAATGGGTATTGATGAGAAATGCTTTTAAAACAAGCTAAATTACAATCAATAACGTCACCTGTTTGTTGTCCTTAAATAATAAAACATGAGGTGAGGAACAATGATTAAAATCCATTATTTTGAAAAAGGAAAAAGCGCAGTACAACATGATTTCGATATTAAAAAATTTAATCATGACCTTCATAATGAGGATTTATTATGGGTTGATTTATATGCTTACAACTACAATGAATTGAATGATATAGCTGAAATATTTGGTTTCCATCCATTAGCAGTTGAGGATTGTCTTCATGAAGGCTCACGTCCTAAAATGGATAATTACGGCGAGTACAAATTTTTCGTTTTCCATGCACCAATTTATAACGAAAAAAGTAGCAATGAAATAACAACAGTAGAATTAAACATTTTTATGGGTCCTAACTATGTAGTAACGGTTCATAAACAAAAACTTAAATGGCTAGGTCACATCGAGAATGTGTGCTTAAACAGTACAAAATATTTAGATAAAGGTACCGATTTTCTATTGCATACTATTATCGATGGAATTACGGATGAATACTTCCCGGTTTTAGAGCGAATTAGAGCACGAATTGACGAGCTTGAAGAAGAAATATATGATTATGAACCAAAAGAAGTTACGGAAGAATTCCTTGCACTAAAACGAACTATTATTTTAATTCGACAAACAATTATGCCGCAAAAAAGAATTTTTTCAAATAGTAATGGTCAGTGGAAATTTGAAATTCGTGAGGAAAATATACCTTTCTATAAAGATTTAAATGATCATTTAGAACGAATTGTAGAATCTACAGAAACATATAGAGATTTAGTAAACAGTACCTTAGATACGTATTTTTCTATTATAAGTGGTAAATCGATAGAAAAGCTCAATTTATTAACAGTCATTTCAACTATTATGTTACCTTTATCAGTAATCACAAGCTTTTTTGGCATGAATGTCCCGTTGCCATATCAAGATTCTCCAATAGCGACAATAATAATTAGTGTTTTCCTAGTCGTTTTTACTTGGGGAATGTGGGCATATTTTAAAAAAATGATTGCTTAGTTATGATTAGCAATTATAGTGCCAATTGACAGAAGAAAATATTTTTTTTATAATTCTCGTTAGAAAATTGTAAAAAACGATGATGGAAAAAGTACGTATTTGTGCGTGTAAAAGAAAGGGATTTCTTGGCTGAAAAAATCCTCACAATAGCAAATGCCGAAAGCTACTCCAGAGTGCAGTTAATCCCTGCCGTTCACTTACGTTACAAGTGCTAAAGAGGTAAGTATACTTTTACTTACAACTAGGGTGGTACCGCGAGACAAATCATAAGTCCTCGTCCCTTTACGGGATGAGGGCTTTTTTATGTTTATCTGCACGCCAATGGCACACTGTCTATCTGAAGCGCCAGCTACATTGTTTATCTGCGCGAAAGCGGAGCGTCAGCTACATTCGCCAAGGCAAACTTGATTTGCGGATTCATTTCGTGATTTTACAAAACATATAGGGAGGAACTTTTCAAATGAAAGCAGTAGAAATTCGCCGCATGTATTTAGAATTCTTTAAAGAAAAAGGTCATCATCATGAGCCATCAGCACCACTAGTGCCAATCAATGACCCATCATTACTTTGGATTAACTCAGGTGTTGCAACACTTAAACCATATTTCGATGGTCGTATTATTCCTGAAAATCCCCGTATTACAAATGCTCAAAAATCAATTCGTACAAATGATATTGAAAATGTAGGTAAAACAGCTCGACACCATACATTTTTTGAAATGCTAGGTAACTTCTCAATTGGGGACTACTTCAAAAAAGAAGCTATTCATTTTGCTTGGGAATTCTTAACAGATAAAAAATGGATGGGCTTTGATCCAGAGCTTTTATCTATTACGATCCATCCTGAAGATCAAGAAGCGTATGACGTTTGGCATAACGAAATTGGTATTCCTGAAGAGCGTTTAATCCGACTTGAGGGGAACTTCTGGGATATCGGTGAAGGTCCATCTGGTCCTAACTCAGAAATTTTCTATGACCGTGGGGAAGATTACGGTTCAGATGAAAATGATCCGGAAATGTATCCAGGTGGTGAAAATGAACGCTATCTTGAAATTTGGAACTTAGTGTTCTCTCAATTCAACCATAATCCTGATGGTACGTATACACCACTTCCAAAGCAAAATATTGATACTGGTATGGGTCTAGAGCGTATTGTATCAGTTGTTCAAAATGTTCCAACGAACTTTGATACTGATTTATTCATGCCTATTATTGAAAAAATCGAGCAGTTAGCAAATCGCAAATACAAACGTCCAGGTGAAGTAGCGCTAAGTGAAATCTTCGGTTCAGAAGAAGATATCAACACACCATTTAAAGTTATCGCTGACCATATCCGTACAGTGGCGTTTGCCATTGGTGATGGTGCTCTTCCTTCAAATGAAGGTCGTGGTTATGTATTACGTCGTTTACTACGTCGTGCAGTGCGTTATGCAAAACAAATCGGCATTGAAAAGCCATTTATGTTTGAATTAGTACCAACTGTTGGTGAAATTATGAATGATTTCTACCCAGAAGTAACGGAAAAATGCGAGTTTATCCAACGTGTTATTAAAAATGAAGAAATTCGCTTCCATGAAACATTAGACGGTGGTCTTGCTATCTTTAACGAAGTAGTAGAAGCTCAAAAAGCAGCTGGCCATGACTATATTCCAGGTGCAGATGCATTCCGTTTATATGATACTTACGGTTTCCCAATCGAATTAACAGAAGAGTATGCAGAAGAAGTAGGCATGAAGGTAGATCATGAAGGCTTTGAAGCAGCAATGGAAGAACAACGTGAACGCGCACGTGCAGCTCGTCAGGATGTTGATTCTATGCAAGTACAAAACGAAGTGCTAGCAAACTTGACGGTTGCAAGTGAATTTGTAGGCTATGATACATTAACGACAGAAACAGAAATTGCAGCGATAATTGTTAACGGTCAAGTGTCAAAAGTGGCGGCTGAAGGGCAAGAAGCACTAGTTATTTTAGCTAAAACACCATTCTATGCTGAAATGGGTGGTCAAATTGCGGATAGCGGTGTTATTTCTAATGATAGCTTTACTGCCATTGTAAAAGATGTACAAAAAGCTCCAAATGGTCAGCCGCTTCATACTGTACTTGTAGAATCTGGCGAAATGCAGGTTGAAGATGCTGTGAAAGCAGTAGTTAACCGTGAAGATCGTAATTTAATTATTAAAAACCATACAGCAACACATATTATGCAACGTGCATTAAAAGATGTACTTGGCGACCATGTTAGCCAAGCTGGATCATATGTAGGACCTGATCGCTTACGCTTTGACTTCTCTCACTTCGGACAAGTGACAAAAGAGGAATTACAACAAATTGAACGTATTGTAAATGAAAAAGTGTGGGATGATATAGAGGTCGTTATTGAAGAAAAAGGCATCGATGAAGCGAAAGCTATGGGAGCAATGGCGCTATTCGGTGAGAAATATGGCGATATCGTTCGCGTTGTTTCAATTGGTGACTACTCTATTGAGCTATGCGGTGGTATTCACGTAAAACGTTCTTCTGAAATTGGCTTCTTCAAAATTGTTTCAGAAGGTGGTATCGGTGCAGGTACACGTCGTATCGAGGCTGTGACAGGTAAAGTTGCTTATGAAGCAGTAAAAGAGGAAGAAGCTTTATTAAACGAAGCTGCAGCATTATTAAAAGCAAATCCAAAAGATATTGTGAAAAAAGTACATGCATTACAAGCTGACTACAAAGAGTTACAACGTGAAAATGAGGCATTATCACAAAAAATCGCGAATGCACAAGCAGGTGCAATTGTGGATGCAGCGCAAACATTTGGCGATGTAACTGTTTTATCTACTAAAGTTGAGGCGAAGGACAATAACCAACTGCGTCAAATGATGGATGACTTGAAAGCAAAAATGCCTAAAGCTGTTATCGTTCTTGGCGCTGCCGATGGCGAAAAGGTTATGCTATGTGCTGGTGTAACAAAAGATTTAGTTGGTGGCAATTACCACGCAGGAAATATTGTGAAAATGGTCGCAGAAGCATGTGGTGGTAAAGGTGGCGGTCGTCCAGATATGGCGATGGCAGGTGCAAAAGAAGCATCAAAACTTGATGAAGCACTACTTTCTGTGTATGATTATGTTAAATCCATTTAACTTCTTTCAGCGAAAAGAAGTTAAAGCCTCCGGCGGATGTCACGGAATCGGAAAAGGAGTTCTTAGGGGATGTTAGCCTAAGATCATCGCATCCATGCGATAACGGCTAACTGACCTGCATCGGTGCTGCTGCCGCTTCGCTTTCGCGCAAAAAACATCTGCAGGCCTAAACACAAAGCCGATTCCGAACGCAATTATGCCGAGGCATAATTGATAATACGCCAAAACATGTTATAATAAAGAGAAATTGGAGATGAGCTTTTGCACATCTCCTTATTTCTGAAAGCGAGGTGCTGGTCATGAGTTCATTTGATCAAACTATGAAATTTAATTTTCCAGAAGAATCAATGGAACAGGAAGTCAAGCAGGTAATGTTGAAAGTACATTCTTCATTAGAGGAAAAGGGATATAATCCTATCAATCAGATTGTCGGTTATTTACTTTCTGGTGATCCGGCGTATATTCCTCGCCATCAGGATGCTCGTAATTTAATTCGCAAGCTTGAGCGTGACGAAATTCTAGAAGAGCTTGTTAAGTTTTATATTAAAAAGAACAACGAGGACTAGAAATGAGAATTATGGGATTAGACGTTGGGTCAAAAACCGTTGGCGTTGCTGTAAGTGATGCTTTAGGGTGGACGGCCCAAGGTATTGAAACCGTAAAAATTGATGAAGCTAACGGCGAGTTCGGCATTGAACGAATAGCCGAGCTAGTGAAGGAGTATGCTATAACAGAATTTGTTGTAGGATACCCGAAAAACATGAATAATACGGTTGGACCGCGTGCTGAGGCTTCTGAAAACTATAAAAAGCTTTTAGAAGAAACATTTTCACTACCGGTCAAGCTTTGGGATGAGCGTTTAACTACGATGGCTGCTGAGCGTATGCTAATCGAAGCAGACGTGAGTCGCAAAAAACGTAAGCAAGTCATTGATAAAATGGCTGCTGTGATGATTTTACAAGGCTACTTGGATAGCAAAAATTAATTGATGAGGTGACACCACATGGCACAAGAGCATAACCATGAAGAAGAATTACATGTACAACACATTACAGTGATTGACGAGAACGGAAATGAACAGCTTTGTGAAGTAATTCACGTACATGAATCAGCTGAATTTGGCAAATCATACGTATTTTACTCTATGGTAGGCGCAGAAGAAGATGAAGATGGCTCTGTAGAAATCTTCGTATCTTCATTCGTTCCATCTGAAAATGGTGAAGATGGTGAGTTAACACCAATCGAAACTGAAGCAGAGTGGGATATGGTAGAAGACGTATTAAACGCTTTAGAGGATGAAAACGAGGAATAATCGTAATCTTTAAAAGTGTGGAACAAGGATTGCAACAAGCACTCCTTGTTCCTTTTTTACTTTTGAAAGAATAAAGCTGGCTCATTACTAAAAGTTGTGGATGACATTTTTATATATGCCCTGTATATTGTTGACTGGAGTGGAGGCTGGGCGACTCCTTGGGGATCAGCAAATAGAGGAACGAAGGCTAAAACCATCACGTCCTGTGATAACGCCTTCGTGACCAACATCGTGTTGGCCCAAGCGGCTCAACGGACGCGCCCAGCTGGAACGGAAATCAACCACACGTTATGGTGATGTGCCATAAAGCTGTTAAGGAGGAGATTAAATGAACGAAGAAACGCAAGAATTTCTTATAGTTGGTGAGAATGGTAAGGAGCAAAAGTGTCGTGTTGTCTTCACTTTCGATGCGGATGAAAAATCATATGTATTGTTTTCGTTAATCGACGAAGAGGGTAATGAAATTCCTGGAGACATTTCTGCTATGACATTTGATTATGATGATAACAATGGAGAAATGACAAATCTACTGCCAGTTGAAACAGATGCAGAATGGGAAATGATTAATGAGGTAGTCCTGACACTTCTAGACGAATTTGAAGAAGAGCCGCAACTATTTACAATAACAGATGAAGATGGGGCAGATCAGGTATGTGAGGTTATTCATACATTTTCATCAGAACAATTTGGCAAATCCTATGTACTTTATGTTCTAGCAACGGACGAGCCAATTGAAGAGCGAGATATTTTTGCTTCACAATATGTATCTGGAAATGACGGAACGATTGATGAATTATTACCGATTGAAACAGATGAAGAATGGGCTTTTGTTGAAGATGTATTAAATGAATTATAATTAGAACTCTGAGTGGTAAAATGCTACTCAGAGTTTTTTTTATTAAGTGGCTTGTAGAGTATTAATAGAATATTTCTATCTCATATGTAAAAATATTCTATATTAAAATGGAATTTATGCATTTTAGAGCTAATTTAGTAAATTTTATAGATAAAACGGAATTTTCTGCTTATTATTTTATCTGAATTTTCGAATATTTGTAGATAAAATGAGATATCGAGCATTGACCAATCATAAGTAAACAGATAAGATTTGTTTTAAATTAAACCAAGTAAGTTAATTTGAAAAGGGGGAAATTAAATGAGGACAATATGGGGCCTACTATTTAGTGTATTAATAATAGGTTTGTTGGCAGGTTGCACAAACAGAGGAGAAGCGAGCAAAGATGAAACAGTAACGTTAAAGGTGGGGGCAGCCAATGTGCCACATGCGGAAGTACTAGAGTATTTAGCAAAGGATCTTGAAAAAGATGGTGTGAAATTAGACATTACTATTTTAAAAGATGCTGTTCAAACAAATCAGCAAACGGCAGATGGTGAACTAGATTTTAACTATTTTCAACACATTCCCTTTTTAGAGCAAACGAATAAAGAAAGTCATTTAGATTTAGTGAGTGTAAAAGGAATTCATATTGAACCATTTGGTGTGTACTCTAAAAAAATTAAAAATATTAATGATTTACCGCAAAACGCAAAGGTTTCCGTCCCGAATGATGTCGTCAATTTTTCTCGAGCTTTACTACTATTTAAAAATAATGGACTAATTGAATTAAATAAAGCAAAGGAAAATGACTATACAGTTGAGGATATTACAAAAAACGAAAAAAATATTCAATTTATCGGTGTTGATTCTCAGTTATTGACTCGTTCATTAGATGATGTAGACGCATCAGCTATTAATACGAACTACGCCTTAGAAGGGGGTTACAACCCTATGAAGGATGCTCTTATTATAGAAGGTCCTGAATCGCCATATGTCAATATTATTGCGACGACAAAAGAAAAACAGAATGATCCCGCGATTCAAAAAGTCGTTAAATGGCTGACAAGCGAAAAGGCGCGAAACTTTTTTGAAGATCAGTATAAAGGTGCTGTCGTTCCAGCATTTTAGCTTAAAGTCGAGAGTAGTCAAAATGAAATGCTAAGGAGGTAAACGTGAAATGATTGAATTTATCGAAATGACAAAGGAATTTCAGGTAGGAACAACCGTTGTAACGGCATTGAATAACATTAATTTAACGATTCAGAAGGGTGATATTTTTGGCGTTATAGGCTTTAGCGGTGCTGGCAAAAGTACATTAATACGGACAGTGAATTTATTGGAGGAACCGACGTCTGGTCGCGTTCTTGTGAATGGTAAAGAGCTGACAACATTAAGTAAAAAGCAGCTTCGCGAGGAAATGAAAAACATTGGTATGATTTTTCAACATTTCAATCTTCTCCGTTCAAAAACTGTCTTCGAAAATGTTGCGATGCCTTTAGTATTAAGTGGCGTTAAAAAATCAAACATTGAAGGTCAAGTAAGGGAGGTTTTGTCGTTTGTCGGTTTACAGGACAAAGCCGAGCGTTATATCGATGAGCTGTCAGGTGGACAAAAGCAGAGAGTGGGCATTGCTCGTGCACTTGTCACAAAGCCAACAATTCTATTATGTGATGAGGCAACCTCAGCTCTTGACCCGCAAACGACTAAATCTATATTGGAGCTACTAAAGCGAGTCAATATCGAGTATGGCATTACCATTTTAATGATTACGCATGAAATGGAAGTCATAAGGGATATTTGCAATCGTGTAGCTGTTATGGAAAACGGAAGAGTTATTGAAACGGGCAATGTACTTGAAATTTTTTCTGCACCGCAAGAGGAGACGACTAAAAACTTTGTACAATCGGTAGTTCGAGATGACATTCCACAATCTGTCTACGAGCAATTAAAAACGAAAGATCATTCTAAAAAGATTTACAACCTTAAATTTATAGGTGTAGATGTTGGGCAACCAGTCGTCTCTCAAGTAGCGAAAAAATTTGATGTTGATGTCAATGTACTGTTTGGCAATATTACAGAGCTACAAGGGATTCCCTTTGGTAATTTAATCGTTGAGCTAGTTGGCACAGACAAAGAAATAGACAAGGCGCATCAATTTATTCAAACGAAAGATATTCAAATAGAGGAGGTTATTGCAGATGAAGGTGAGCTCGCAAATCATTATCGACGCAGTGCTAGATACGCTGTACATGGTTAGTATTTCGCTATTTTTTGGAGCTATTTTGGGCTTTATTTTAGGTATAACTTTAGTTGTGACGAGAAAAGGGCATATTCTTGAAAATAAAATAATCTTCTCAATCATCAATCCCATCGTTAACACCCTGCGCTCTATTCCGTTCATTATTTTGCTTGTTGCTATCATTCCATTTACACGCTTGCTCGTTGGAACAGCAATAGGTACAACAGCTGCTATTGTACCGCTTGTCTTGCATATAGGGCCATATATATCGAGATTAATAGAAAATTCATTATTGGAAGTGGATGAAGGCATTATTGAAGCGGCGAAGGCAATGGGTGCCTCTCCACTTCAAATTATCCAAAAGTTTTTGCTACCTGAAGCCTTCCCCTCTTTAATATTAAGTGTCACGACTGCAACAATAGGGCTTATTGGAGCGACTGCAATGGCAGGGGCAGTTGGAGGCGGTGGCCTTGGTGATGTAGCCATTACTTACGGCTATCAACGCTTTGACAATGTAACGATTTTAGTAACGGTGGTGATTTTAGTAGTACTAGTACAAATCATTCAAAGTATTGGAAATAGTCTAGAACGGAAATTACGCAGAGTGTCATAAAGGAGAATTTTAATATGAGGAAATTAAATAATATATTAGGATTAATTGCATTATTGTTCCTACTAGTTGCTTGTGCAAAAGCAGATGAAAAAGATACTGTGAAGGTTGGTATCCGTAGCTCAGAATTGAAAACATGGGAGTATATAAAAGAACAGGCTGCTAAGGAAGATATTCGCCTCGACTTAGTGACATTCTCAGCGCAATATGACCCGAACCAAGCATTGTCGGAGGGGGAGGTTGATATCAATGCGTTTCAGCATGTCGCTTACTTAAATTTATTTAATACGAATAACAAAACAGATTTAGAGGCAATTGGCACAACGATTATGGCTCCGATAGGCCTATATTCTAATAAATATAAATCATTGGATGATATTAAAGAGGGAGCGAAAATTGCTGTACCAAACGATCCTTCTAACTGGGGTAGAGCTTTAATGCTGCTACAAGAATATGGCTTGTTGACGGTTACGGATAATTTTGATGGTAATGGTGGAGAGGATCGAATTAAAGATAATCCAAAGAAATTAAACATTTTACCGGTTGATGGTGCGACGACACCTAGGGTTATGGAGGATGCAGATTTTGCGGTCATTAATAATGGGGTTGCTGTCGAGGCTGGCCTACTATTGAAAGATGCCATTATTCATGAGAATGAAACGGCTAAGCCATTTATTAATGTCATCGTGGCAAGATCTGAAGATAAGGACAATGAGACATTGGAAAAAATTGTTGCCATCTATCAGCGTGAAGAAACTACTAATTTCATTAAAGATGTTTCTAATGGCAATTATATTCCTGTAAAAATGCCATTAGATGAATTAGCTACATGGAAAGAGTTTTATCTTCATTAACTTACAATATATTGGCCTAAAACTTCCTGAAATCTGTGTGAAAGCAAAGCGATCGCGAATTTGATTCATATGAAAAGAAGGAGATGACGAGAAGATGACTAAGAAAAAGGAGTTAAAGCTTGCATTATATTTAATTGGGGCAGGAATGCATGCTGCAGCCTGGAAACATCCGTCTGCAAAAGTAAATGCAAGCATCGATATTAATGCATTGCAAAAGGCGGCTCAAATTGCTGAAAAAGGCAAGTTCGATATTGCCTTTGTTGCGGATAGTTTAGCGATCAATCATGAATCACATCCACATATTTTAAATCGCTTTGATCCTCTTATTCAGATTACAGCTTTGGCAGCTGCGACAACAAAAATTGGGCTTGGGGCAACTGCATCAACCACATATTGTGAGCCATATGTGTTAGCAAGGCAGCTAATGTCCGTAGATCATATTAGTAATGGTAGAGTCGGATGGAATCTAGTGACAACAGCAGATGCAACAGGGCAGACGGCCTTAAACTTCAGCCGTGACAGACATTGGGAGCACGATCATCGTTACGAACGGGCAGAGGAATTTATTGATGTAGTTCAGTCATTATGGGATTCATGGGAGGACGATGCTTTTGTCTACGACCGTGATAATAATATTTTTTATGATCGCAATAAAGTACATGAGACCGCTTTTAAAGGCAAATATTTGTCAGTGAAAGGTCCGTTGAATATTGCACGTTCCGTTCAGGGTCAGCCTGTTATTGTGCAGGCTGGTGCTTCAAAACCAGGTCAAAAATTAGCAGCACGAACAGCGGAGGTCGTTTTTGTTCATTGGGATGATATTGAGAAGTCCAAGGAGCATTATCGCCACTTAAAGGCACAGCTTGCTCCATTTGGGCGCACCGACGAGGAGTTACTTGTGTTTCAGGGGATATCGCCAATTGTGGGTGATACGGAGGAAGAGGCCATCCGTAAGTATAATGAATTACAGTCGTTGATTGACCCATATGAGAGTTTGAAATTTGTTTCGGGTTATATGGGAAATGTTGATTTCTCAAAGTACTCGTTAGATACTCCTGCAATCGAAGTGGATTTTCCAGAGGTCAATAGTATTCAAAGTCATTTCTACGAGCATTTAGAGATTATTAAAAAAGAAAATTTAAAAGTCGGTGATTTATATGCACGCCTTTTTGGTCCTGCCAAGCGCGATGCCTTTGTTGGCACAGCAACACAAATTGCTGATGAGATGGAGCGGTGGATTACAGAAGAGGCGGCAGATGGCTTTATGTTACAGTTTCCGTTATTGCCACGCGATTTAGAGGATTTTGTGAACAAAGTTGTGCCAATTTTACAAGAGCGTGGTATTTATCGTAAAGAGTATACAGGCTCAACACTAAGAGAACATTTAGGGCTGAAAAAACCACAAAATAGATTTACTAAAAGCAAGGTGACTCATTGATGAGTAATGTTTTTATTCGGAACGAACGTGAGCAGCAGCTAGTTCAGTATGCTCTTGAATTGGCACAACAAATTGACAAGACAGCTGGTAAATATGATGAGAGTGGAGAATTTTCGTTTGAGCATTTTAACTTCTTTCAGCGGGCGTCAAAACACCCGCTGAAAGAAGTTAAAGCCTCCGGCGGATGTCGCGGAATCGGAAAGGAGTTCTTAAAGGATGTTAACCTAAAATCATCGCATCCATGCGATAACGGTTAACTGACCTGCATCCAGCAGGCCTAAGCACAAAGCCGATTCCGGACGCAATTATGACTTGGCATAATTGATAATCTTAAAGGATGCTGGCTATTTTAAATTAACGGTGCCGAAAAAATACGGCGGCGAGGAAATTTCTCTTTATGAAATGTTATTAGTACAGGAACAATTAGCTAAAGGTGATGGTTCTACTGCATTGTCTGTTGGGTGGCACTTATTAACTTTTTTGAACGTTCGTGAGGCGGATACATGGCCTGAGCCTATATTTGCGGAATTGTGCCATAAAGCAGTTAAAGAAGGTTCTCTCTTAAATATTATAAATAGCGAGCGAGGGAAGGGGAATATCTCTCGTGGAAGTTTACCGGGAACAATTGCGAAAAAAGTGCCTGGAGGCTATATCATTACAGGCGAAAAGGCTTTTGCTTCCTTAGCCCCAATATTAAAACAATTTACGATTATCGCTTTTATAGAAGAAGAAAATTTAACAGCTGAATTTTTAATAACCAAAAATGATCAGGTAAAGGTTATTCATACATGGGATGCGATGGGAATGCGTGCAACAGGTAGTCATGATATTATTTTCCATGACACATTTGTTCCAGAGGAGGCATTGCTATACAAACACCGTCCAAAGGAAGTAAATCGTTTTTTAGCGGATGGACGCGTCTATTCGTTAGAAATTCCAGCTGTTTACTTAGGAGTTGCTGGTGCAGCTAGGGATTATGCAATAGATTTTGCTAAAAATACCTATTCATATAGCTTAGAAAATACTATCGCACACGCAAGTCATGTCCAACAAAAAATTGGTGAAATAGAAGTGCTTTAAACGGCACGTCGAACATTGTATAGTATCGCAGCGCAAGTTAAACAAAATCCTGCGATTAAGGACCAACTTTCTGAAGATGTTAGTATTGCAAAGTATGTTATTTGTAACAATGCGATTGACATCGTAAAAAAAAGCAATGCAAGTTGTTGGGGACGAAGTCTGTCTAAAACTAGTAAATTACAACGACTATTTCGAGACGTTCAATGTAGCCGTTTTAATCCTCCGGCTGATGCTGTAGTTATTGCACAGCTTGCAAAAGGTTTACTTGTCGATGTCAAACAAGAAGCTTTTCAATTATAGATATCACTTTATTTTGAGATAATTAGAGAATATTATTAAATCTGCTAACAAACTAGTTGGCAGATTTTTGTTTTTCATATGGAAGGAGTTCCTCTGATTAATAATTAAACCTATCCCCGTATAAT
The DNA here is from genome assembly GCF_001183605.1 of Lysinibacillus xylanilyticus. Taxonomy (GTDB): domain Bacteria; phylum Bacillota; class Bacilli; order Bacillales_A; family Planococcaceae; genus Lysinibacillus; species Lysinibacillus xylanilyticus. Next base: position 424,715 of record NZ_LFXJ01000008.1, read on the forward strand.
CTAACTGGATTTCTCTGATATTATATGGAAGACAAAGAACAGTTTTGATGAAATTTTATTGAACTGAAAATCAACTTTGATTTATTATATTCTTTCTTTTGTCCAAGCCATAATTGATATGATCTATTTTTACTGAATTATCTATTTCTGTTTGTCGTGAAAGTTGATTTCTAGTATGATAATGGAGTGATAGGGGGGAAACCCGTGAATAACGGTTCGAAAAAACAAGAAATGTTTTCAAAAATGCAAGAAAGAAAATCCGAGGTAAAAATTGTGAGAAAAATCGTTGCTATTGTAGCAATTGCTTTTGTTCTAATATCAGGGATTGTCGGTTTACTTGGTTATAATTATGTGAAGAGTGCCTTAGAACCAATGGATCCAGATGCGACTAAAACAATAGCAGTTGAAGTGCCAATAGGCTCAAATTTAAGCTCTATTTCAACTCTACTAGAGAAAAAAGGAGTTATTAAAGATGCTCGTGTTTTTAAATACTATGCTAAATTTAAAAATGAATCCCAGTTCCAAGCAGGAAACTATGATTTAACACAAGCAATGACATTCGATGAGCTAATCGAAAGTTTAAAAACCGGGAAGGTCTACCGTAAGCCTGTCTTTACAATGACAATTCCTGAAGGTTTAACACTTGAACAAATTGGTAACATTGTGGAAAAGAAAACGCCGTACACTCAAAAAGAATTTATGGACTTAGTAACAAGTGATGCGTTTGTGCAACAAATGAAGGCTAAATATCCTGAGCTTGTAACGGATGCGGTTTTAGCCGAGAATATTCGACATGATTTAGAGGGTTATTTATTCCCTGCAACTTATTCTTATTTTGAAGAGAAGCCATCATTAGAATCGATCGTAGACGAAATGGTAAGAGCAATGGACAAGGTTGTGAAAAATTACAACGATGTTTTAACTGAAAAGAAAATGTCAGTACATCAATTATTAACATTCGCTTCATTACTGGAAAGAGAGGCTACTGCTCAAACAGATCGAGAAACAATTGCGAGCGTATTCTATAATCGTATCGATCAAGGCATGCCACTACAAACAGACCCAACTGTTTTATATGCACTTGGTTCCCATAAAGATCGTGTATTATATGAAGATTTAGAAGTAGATAATGCCTATAATACTTACAAAAATAAAGGCTTACCACCAGGTCCTATTGCGGGTGCTGGAAAAACTTCAATTGAAGCAGTGCTTAATCCAAGTAAAACGGACTACCTCTTCTTCTTAGCGGATAAAAAAGGTGTCAATCACTTCTCGAAAACATACGATGAACATTTACAGAAAGTAGATAAATATATAAAAAAAGCAGAGTAAGTACTTTAAATAGAAAAAATTAAATAGCAATAATGTGGGTAGAAGGAAAGAAAAATAGCTTTCCTTCTATTTTCGTGCTATTATAAATTGTGATTTTTAATCGATCCGCATGGAAAAAATTCAATCTGTCCGTTAATGCGGAATAATATACGTGGTGGCAATTGTTGAGCTTATAAAACAATTGCTCATTTTTGTATGACGAAGTACCAAGACATCACGTTTGGTCTTTTTCTTTTTGTTGCTAAATGATGAAGTACAGACAACGAGTATTGCTCGTTGCCTATTAACTTCTTTCAGCAGATCTCTTTTGTAGCGAAAGCGAAGCGTCAGCTACAGTAGTCTCACACCTCTATAGGTGGAGAGATGAATGCGATTTCAAGTCACTTTTCAGCTGTGTACAAACATCCGCTGAAAGAAGTTAAAGCCTCCGGCGGATGTCACGGAAATCGGTAAGGAGTTCTTAAAGGATGTTAGCCTAAAACCATCGCATCCATGCGATAACGGCTAACTGACCTGCATCCAGCAGGCCTAAGCACAAAGCCGATTCCAGACACAATTATGCCGAGGCATAATTGATATGAGGGTGAACTAAAAAATGGAATTATCAGATGCATATATACAATCATTTATTCAACCACGTAATGAATTGCTTTTAGAAATGGAAGCATTTGCGGAGGAGAATCATGTACCGATTATGCAACTTTCAGGCATTGATGCACTAAATCAACTGCTACGTATTCAAAATCCGTCGAAAATTTTAGAGATTGGTACAGCAATTGGTTATTCTGCAATAAGGATGGCAGAGGCTTTACCAAATGTGCAGATTGTTACAATCGAGCGTGATATAGAGCGTGTTACTCGAGCAAAAGCTTATATTGAGCGTTCCACGGTATCAGATCGTATTACGGTCATTGAAGGTGACGCCTTAGAGGTGAACGATGAAGCAATTCAAACGACCTTCGATGCGGTTTTTATCGATGCTGCAAAGGGACAATATCAACGCTTTTTTGAAAAGTACGCGCCTCTTGTAAAATCTGGAGGAGTTCTGTATATCGATAATATGTATATGCATGGCTTATCAGATTTGGATTTAAAAGATGTACCGCGTCGTAAGCGTACAATGATTCGCAATTTAAAAAACTTCACCGAATGGATTATGCAGCATCCTGATTACACAAGTGCATTTTTACCAGTTGGTGATGGTTTATTATTATGTTTGAAGAGGTGACTATTATGAAAAAACCTGAATTGCTTGTTACACCACAATCAGTGGACCATGTAAAAGCACTTTTACAGGCTGGAGCAGATGCTTTTGTCATTGGTGAACAACAATTTGGTCTACGCCTAGCTGGAGAATTTTCTGTTAGTGAAGTGGAAGAAGCTACAAAGCTAATTCATGCAGCGGGTAAAAAGGTTTATGTTGCGGTAAATGCGTTATTCCATAATGAAAAATTGGATGCGCTTGCCGAATATTTAAAAGAAATGCAACGTATTGGTGTTGACCGTTTAATTTATGGTGATCCAGCAGTATTAATCATCCGTCGTGAGCAAGGTGTAACAATACCGCTACACTGGAATCCAGAAACGACTGCAACGAACTGGTTTACTGCAAATTATTGGGGGAAACGCGGAGCAACTCGAGCAGTGCTTTCACGTGAACTTTCTTTAGATGAAGTGCTAGAAATTAAAGAAAATACAGAAGTAGAGATTGAGGTTCAAGTACATGGAATGACATGTATGTTCCAATCAAAACGTCCATTACTAGGCCATTATTTCTTATATCAAGATAAAGTAATGGAAATTGAAAATCGTAAGGAAAACCGCAATATGTTCATTCATGATGATGAACGTAATAATAAATATCCGATTTATGAGGACGCTAACGGTACTCATATTTTCAGTCCAAACGATATGTGCATTATTGATGAGCTTGGCGAATTATTCGAAGGTGGCATTGATGCATTGAAAATTGAGGGTGTTCTTCAAGCGCCAGAATATGTGGTCACAGTAACAGAAGCTTATCGTCAAGCAATTGACACATATTTTGACGAATCAGAAGATGCTTACGAAGATATTAAAGATGATTTATTAGTTAAAATTGAAGAAATTCAGCCTACCATCAGACCTCTTGATACTGGCTTTATCTTCAAGGAAACAGTTTACTAGGAGGTGGCAAGAACATGGCATTAGTATTAGAGCAAAATGACAAAATCCGTGAGATTGTAGACGGTAAACGTGTCATTACAAAAAAACCAGAGCTACTTGCCCCTGCAGGTAGTTTAGAAAAATTAAAAGTAGCAGTTCATTATGGAGCGGATGCTGTATTTATCGGTGGACGAGAGTTCGGTCTACGTTCAAACGCAGATAACTTCTCAATTGAAGAAATGCGCGAAGGTGTTGAATTCGCCAATAAATACGGTGCAAAAATATATGTTACGACAAATATTTTCGCACACAATGAAAATATGGACGGCTTAGAGCAATATTTACAAGATATTGAATCTGCAGGTGTTACAGGCATTATAGTAGCGGACCCATTAATCATTGAAACATGCCGTACAGCTGCACCAAAGCTTGAAATTCACCTTTCTACACAGCAATCTTTATCGAACTGGAAGGCAGTACAGTACTGGAAAGAAGAAGGCTTACATCGTGTAGTATTAGCACGTGAAGTTGGCGGCGAAGAAATGAAGCTGATGAAAGAAAAAGTCGATATTGAAATTGAGGCTTTCGTTCATGGAGCAATGTGTATCGCCTATTCTGGTCGCTGTGTACTTTCAAATCATATGACTGCTCGTGACTCTAACCGTGGTGGTTGCTGTCAATCTTGTCGTTGGGACTATGATTTATATGAGCTAGAAGATGGCGAAGAAAAGGCACTTTTCGATGATAACCACGCACCTTTTGCTATGAGTCCGAAAGACTTAAAGCTGATTGAAGCAATTCCACATATGATTGAGCTTGGTATTGATTCATTAAAAGTAGAAGGTCGTATGAAATCAATTCACTATGTTGCTACAGTTGTTTCAGTGTACCGCAAAGTGATTGACGCTTATTGTGCTGACCCTGAAAATTTCAAAATTAAACGTGAATGGCTTGAAGAACTAGACAAATGTGCTAACCGAGATACTGCTGAAGCATTCTTCCATGATGCCCCTGGCCAGGAGGAGCAAATGTTTGGTGTTCATGGACGTAAAACAACTTATGAGTTTGCTGGTTTAATTTTGGAGCATGACACTGAAACAAAAATTGTTACAATGCAACAACGTAACTATTTTAAACCTGGTGATGAGGTAGAGTTCTTTGGACCAGAAATCGAAAATTTCCGTTTTACAATGGGTGAGATTTGGGACGAGGATGGCAATAGCTTAGATGCGGCACGTCATCCACTACAAATTGTTAAATTTAAATGCGATACACCATTAAAACCACATAACATGATGCGAAAGGAGAATAAATAATGGCAGCAAAGCGTCCAGTCGTCATCGGAATCGCTGGTGGCTCATGCTCGGGAAAGACGAGTGTGACCCGTGCTATTTATGATGTTTTCCGCGATCATTCAGTAGTTGTAATTGAACAAGATTTTTATTATAAAGATCAAAGTCATTTAACGTTTGAGGAGCGTTTAGGTACAAACTATGACCATCCGTTAGCGTTTGATAATGATTTGTTAATTGAACACCTAAAAAAATTATTGGTCCGTCAACCAATCGAAAAGCCAGTATATGATTATGTGCAGCATACAAGAGCTCAAGAAGTTATTCATGTAGAGCCTGTAGATGTTATTATACTAGAAGGTATTTTAGTGTTAGAAGATGCAGATTTACGTGATTTAATGGACATTAAATTATTTGTAGATACGGACTCAGATTTACGTATTATTCGTCGTATAATGCGTGATATAAAAGAGCGTGGACGTACAACCGATTCTGTAATCGACCAATATTTATCGGCAGTGCGTCCAATGCATAATTTATTTATTGAACCGACGAAACGTTATGCTGATATTATTATTCCTGAAGGTGGGGATAATGAGGTTGCGATTGATTTAATGGTAACTAAGATTAAAACTATCCTTGAAACCGACAACGTATTGTAATAAGATAGAGTTGTATTGACAATATTTACATGCAAATCTGTACATATTTCAGAAAGGCATGCATACTATTAGGTCAAAGAGTAATTTGAAACCGTTTAAAAATAATAAAATTCGATTAAGTGAATCCTACTAGGCACTTAATCGAGTTTTATGTTTTTATATTGACGAAAACAAGGAGTGAAGAACTTTGGCAAACGAAAAACAATACCCAATGACAGCTGAAGGTAAAAGAAAATTAGAAGAAGAATTAGTGAAATTAGAAACAGAAACACGTAAGGAAATCGTAGAACGTATTAAAATCGCTCGTGATTTCGGGGATCTTTCTGAAAATGCTGAGTATGATTCTGCAAAAGAAGAACAAGCCTTTTTAGAAGGTCGAATTTCTACATTAAAATCAATGATTCGTAACGCAGTTATTATTTCTGAGGATGAAACAGACAACAGTGTAGTATCACTAGGGAAAACGGTTACATTTGTAGAAGTTATTAATGGGAAACCATCAACAGATGAGGAATCGTATACAATTGTTGGTTCGGCTGAGGCAGATCCAATGGAGTTCCGTATTTCGAATGAATCACCAATTGCTAAAGGCTTGCTTGGTCGTGCTGAAGGCGAAGAGGTTGTCGTACAAACACCTGGTGGTGAAATGAAAGTTAAAATTATTTCAATAAAATAATTTTAGTACAAGCAGTTAGCTTATCTTTTTAAAGGAGAGCTAGCTGCTTTTTTTTCATCCGCAAATGTTTTTTTGTAGCGACAGAAACAAAAGGGTTTATCTGTGCGAAAGCGAAGCGACAACAGCAACTATGCCAAGGAAAAAATGATTCTTGAATCTGCATTATATGTAAATTTTCACATAAATGATGAAAATATGGTTCGTCACCGAAAGTTGTGGATGACATTTGCTAAAACATATACTATGTAAATAGGTTGATTGGAGTGGAGGCTGGACGCCACTAGGAAGCTTTGCTCTGCGCGAAAGCGAAGCGTCAGAGATAAAGCGCGCAGTCGGAACGGAAATCAACCACACGTTTTGGTGATGATCCATAAATCGTTGGAAAATACGTCGAGATGTCTATATTTTTCTCTACGAAAAAATATATGAGCACAATTATTTTGCAAGTACTGTTGAACTTGATAGAATATTGGCTAGAGAGGGGGAGACTTCATGAGTGAACGAAAAACTCGAAGCAGTCGTCATTTGCAGCCATCTCGTAATAAAAAGCTAGATAAACTATTGAATGTTTTAATTGGTATTGTCGTGATATTAATTATTATAACAGCAACATTTGTGTTTAAATGGCAGGATGATGCAGGAAAGGCTGAGAAAGACGAGCCAAAACAGGAGCAGAAGAACGATAAAGAAGATGTGAAGGAAGAGCCTTCTAAAGAGCAAAATAATGATGTATCAGCTAAAGAGGAAAAACCAGCAAAGGAAGAGCCTACAGAAGAATCACAAACATCTGAACAGGACGCTACTACTGAAACTACTTCAGACAACCCAATTGTTGACAAGGTCATAACAAATGAAAACTGGCAACCTACACCTACAACACAAACAGGTCAGCATGTGTCTTCTTACGATGATAAATCAGTAGACTGGGCTGAAAAGGTAGCAACAGTTTCGGCCGTTACAGGCATCGGAAAGGACAATATGATTGTTTGGCGTATGGGGAATAACGGTAGCGCTAATTCAGCTATTGCAACAGTTTCAACAAATGATAAGACAAAAATGTATCGCGTTAGTATGGAATGGGTCGACAACGAAGGCTGGACAACAGTAAAACTTGAGCAACTAAATACATTAGATGGCGCCTATTGACGAAAATAAAACGTTTGTTTATTTTTAATAGAGTTGATTAAAGAAGGGAAGTAACAGAGAGATGAAAATTGCAGTAATCGGCGCAATGGAAGAGGAAGTAGAGCTTTTAAGAGCATCATTAGATAATGCAGAAAGTTCAACAATCGCAGGCAGTGAGTATACAACAGGAACTTATAAAGGGAAAGAGGTAGTTTTATTAAAGAGCGGTATTGGTAAAGTAAATGCTGCAATGTCAACTACTATTCTATTACATGAATTTAAGCCTGATGTAGTCATTAATACGGGCTCTGCAGGCGGCTATGATGAAACTCTTGAAGTAGGTGCAGTCGTTATTTCGGATGAAGTTCGTCATCATGATGTAGATGTTACGATTTTCGGTTATGAAATGGGTCAGATGGCAGGTATGCCAGCAGCTTATAAATCAGATGAAAAACTTATGAAAGTGGCTGAAGAGGCAGTAGAGGCTGTTGGAGAGCACCAATATGGTATTGGTTTAATTTGCTCAGGTGATGCCTTTATGAATGATCCTGTTCGTGTAGAAGATGTCCGACGCCATTTCCCACAAATGAAGGCAGTGGAGATGGAAGCAGCAGCTGTTGCACAAGTGTGTTATCAATTTGGTACGCCGTTTGTTGTTATTCGTGCTTTATCAGATATTGCTGGAAAAGAATCGAATATTAGCTTCGATGAGTTTTTACCAGTAGCTGCAAAGCATTCCACACAAATCGTACTTAAAGCTATAGAATCGTTATAAATATTCCAGTGGGGTTTTCTTCATCCCCACTGATTTTTCGTATTCACAAATCTGCGAGATAAACTACACAAAATAGTCAAAATGAGTGGCTTTTAGTGTGAGAAAAATCACAGTTTGAAAGTCTCGCTAATGCTAAACTGTTGTTAAATAAATCTCTTCATATTTAGATGGGAGGCATTCATAATGCTATTTTTAACAGTGGGTGTAGTCATTATAACAATGTTACTCGGTACACTTATTTCGGTAGAACTATCAGAATCAGCAGAATTTCATTAAGAGAAAAAGCTCTCTTGCGACATTCAATCGCAAGAGAGCTTTTTTATTGCTTCATAGTTACGCGACGCGAACTTACTAAGGATTGGCTCATTACTAAAAGTTAGGGATGATGTTTGGTAAAACGTATGCTTAGTATATAAGTGATAGGAGTGAGGTGTGGCGACTCCTTGGAGATAGCATCACAGATAAGACTCTGGAGCGAGCAGGCAGGGGAACGAAGGCTAAAAACATCACGTCCTGTGATATCGCCCACGTGACCAACCTCCCGCTGCTGCTGCTGCGTTAGCACTACGCTTTCGCGCAAGAAAAATTTGTTGTCCTAATCGGCTCATCAGACACCCTCAGGAAAGCGCCCGTTAAAGAACATAAATCAACCCCACGTTATGACGAGCCTAATACTTTTGTAACAAAAAATACAAGATTAATTGCAGAATAATGTAATGGAAATATTGAAATTATATAATTATCAATTTACAATATATTACTCAATTATTTTTTGATCTCGTTTATATAATTGATAGAGTTTAATAAGTGCTCGCTTTTCAATGCGAGATACATAGCTACGAGAAATATTTAAACGTGCAGCGATTTCCTTTTGTGTAAGTGCATCTTGCTGGTTTAAACCATAGCGGAGTGTAACGATTTCGAGTTCACGTTCGTCAAGCATATGCAGATAATGATATAGTTGTGCAACATGCTCTTTATGTTCAATTTTTTCTGTTGCACTTTCTTCATCGCATTGTAAGAGATCTCGGATTTGTAGGGCATTACCATCTTTATCTGTACCGATTGGCTCAAATAAGGAAACATCTTTTTGCACTTTTTTCTGTGTACGAAGATGCATTAAAATTTCATTTTCGATACAACGGGCAGCATAAGTGGCAAGGCGTGTTTTTTTGTCAGGAGTATAACTTTCTACAGCTTTCATAAGACCAATAGTACCGATGGAAATATAATCATCAAGTTGTTCATGCTTTGGGTGGAATTTTTTCACAACGTGTGCGACGAGTCTCATATTGCGTTCAATTAGATCAAGACGCGCTTGCTCATCACCGCCTAAAAATCGTTCAATACAAGCAGCTTCCTCTTCTTTTGAAAAGGGTTTATGGAATGTTTGCCCCTTTAAATAGCCAAGTAACGCTGGGATCTCAAGCCATAACTGCAACATAGATGTAAAAATTCCGCTCATTGAATGATTTCATCCTTTCCCCATTTTTCGACAGTATATGTTATAAAACTGTGTTAAATGAAAAAAAGTGCAACAGCAAATGCGCTGTTACACTTTTTTTAACGTGATTGTACTAATCATGAGTAATGCTAGTATTGGGAATAGGAAAAGGTAAAATGCCGGGTGGAACGTATTAGATGCAAAATACGTTAAAGTTAAGATCGTACCTGCAGCTGTAATTGGTAACCCTGTAAAATAACCGTTTGCATCAGAAATATTGAAGCGAGCTAATCTCATCGCACCGCAAATGATGTATAGTACTGTCATTGTCATTCCAACGAAACCAAAGTCGACTAAGACAACTTTATACATTAATAATGCAGGCGCTACACCAAATGATATAATATCACTCATAGAATCTAATTGTTTACCTAGATCAGACACTTGTCCGAGTGCTCTAGCTACCTTTCCATCATAACGATCAAGAAGGGCTGCAATAAAGATAAACAAGACACTGTAGCTATAGTATTCGTGTAGTGTAGCCATTATGGCCGCGCCGCCGAAGGACATATTACTGATTGTGATAAAGTTTGCTGCTTGCGATTTCATTTTCTTAACCGTGGTATCCACCAACTTGTGATAAAAAAACAAGGGGGATCACTCCTTTGCACTTAAGATATTGTACCATTATACTTCGAATGCGAAAAAATTGACAGTCTAAATTAATCGATAGGGGTTTTGTTTTATGAAAGAAAAACTATATCAACGCTTGATTGAATTAACAAATGGTAAGCAATCCTCCCATCTTTTGCAATCTATTGCAAAAGCAAAGTGGAGTAAACGTATGATTCCTAGTTATATGAAGGTATACGACATTAATCTTGAAGAGGTTTCAAAAAAACAACAACAATTTTCAAGTTTACATGACTTTTTTACAAGAGAGCTTTTAGAAGATGCGCGTCCAATTGAACAAAATCCCACTACTTATGTAAGTCCAGTGGATGCAAAAGTGGAATCATTTGGACGTATCGAATGGGATATGACATTTCATGTAAAGGGTAAGCCTTATGCTTTACATGATTTACTTGGCAATGCAGAACGTGCTACACAATATGCAGATGGACATTTTATCGTGTTTTACTTAAGTCCTGCAGATTATCACCGTATTCATAGCCCGATTGATGGGGAAGTGCTTAGACAATATACACTTGGTCAAAAATCTTTTCCTGTTAACCAGCTCGGTCTTACATACGGTAAAAAACCTATTTCACACAATTATCGTTCAGTAACGGAGCTGAAAGTGGCGAATAATCAGCAGATAGCGTTTATTAAAGTTGGTGCTACCTTTGTAAACTCTATCATGCTCACTAATACAACAACACAGTGGCATAAGGGTGAAGAAGTCGGATATTTTTCATTCGGCTCAACAGTAGTTATGCTGTTTGAAAAGGATGCAATAGAATTTACGGAAAATGTTGTACAAGGAAGCCCAATTCGAATGGGTGAAGCCTTCGCAAATATGCTATAATGGTCGAATAATACATTTAGATTAGGGGTCGCTATTTTGTATAATTTTTTATTACCAGATGAATTTGTCACGAGTATTTATGAAATTACACCGGAAAAGCTTCAAGACTTAGGCATTAAAGGGATTATTACGGATTTAGATAATACGCTTGTGGAATGGGACCGCGCAGATGCAACGGAAGAGCTTATTATTTGGCTACGCATTATGAAAGAATCAGGCATTCGTGTTATTATTGCGTCGAATAACAAAGAAGCACGTGTTAAGCAATTTGCTGAGCCATTAGGTATTCCTTATATTCATAAGGCGAGAAAGCCACTTCGTAATGCCTTTTATAGTGCAATTGTTCAATTAGGGCTACGACCACAGGAAGTAGTAATGGTAGGAGACCAACTACTAACAGATGTAATGGGCGCTAATCGCTTAGGCTTGCATACGGTACTAGTAAAACCAGTTGCACAATCAGATGGTCTCGTAACAAAATTCAACCGATTTATTGAACGTCGTGTGTTCAATAATTTAAAACGAAAAGGAATCAGTACTTGGGAGGAAAAAGAATGAACGAAATGCCAAATTGTATTGGCTGTGGTACAACAATTCAAACAGAAGATAAAACAGCAGTTGGGTATGCACCCCCATCATCATTAGAAAAAGACGTGGTCATTTGCCAACGTTGCTTCCGTTTGAAAAATTATAATGAAATTCAACCAGTGTCATTAACAGATGACGACTTTTTACGCATATTAAACGGTCTTGGAACACAGCAAGGCTTAATCGTAAAAATTGTTGATATATTTGACTTCAATGGGAGCTGGCTACCAGGACTTCACCGCTTCGTAGGTAATAATCCAGTGTTATTAATCGCGAATAAAGCCGATTTATTACCGAAATCTGTGAAACCGAAAAAAGTGATTAATTGGCTAAAACGTGAAGCAAAGGCTCTTGGTCTACAACCTGTCGATGTACTTTTAGTGAGTGCCCATAAAGGTAACGGGATGGCCGAAGCTATGGAAGCCATTGATGAGTACCGTAATGGACAAAATGTGTACGTTGTAGGTTGTACAAATGTTGGGAAATCCACGTTCATTAATCGCATTATCAAGCAGGCTACTGGTGAAGGTGAGATTATTACAACTTCTCATTTCCCAGGTACCACTTTAGATATGATTGAAATTCCATTAGATGATGGTAGTGCATTATATGATACTCCAGGAATTATTAATCATCATCAGATGGCACACCATATTGACTCTAGCGAATTAAAATATATTATGCCTAAAAAAGAAATAAAGCCAAAAGTGTATCAACAAAATGCTGGACAAACATTATTTATCGGCGCCCTTGCCCGCTTTGACTTTATTCAAGGAGATCGTTCAGCATTTACGGTTCACGTGGCAAATGACTTACCAATACACCGAACAAAGCTGGAGAAGGCAGATGCATTGTATGCAGAGCATAAGGGTGAATTGTTGGCGCCTCCAACTGCTGAATTTATAGAACAGCTACCGCCATTAGTGCGTCATGAGTTCTCTATCAAAGAAGCGAAAACAGATGTTGTATTCTCTGGTCTTGGATGGATTACTGTGCAGCATGCCAATGTAGTTGTAGCGGCTTATGCGCCAAAGGGTGTGCAAGTTTCAATTCGCCCATCACTTATTTAGGATGTACAAGTAGAGAAGAGGGACTAGGAAATGAAGAAATGGTTTGCAGTTATGGGTGATCCGATTAAGCATTCAAAATCCCCAACGATGCATAATGCTTGGTTCGAGGAAATGTCGATAGATGCGACGTATATTCCAGTGCATGTATCTTCTGAAAATTTGGAGTCAGCGGTTGCTGGCTTGAAAACATTAGGTGCTAGTGGCTGGAATATTACAATCCCACATAAAACAGCGATCATTCCTTATTTAGACGAGCTAGATGAGTTGGCCCAAAAAATGGGAGCTGTCAATACGGTTGTCCGAACAAAAGAAGGTAGATTAAAGGGATACAATACAGACGGTGTTGGTTTTGTACGCTCGTTAGAAGAGGCAGTCGGTAAGTCACATCAAGACAAGTCAGTTCTTCTTATTGGTGCGGGCGGTGCTGCTCGTGGTATTGCTTTTGCAATGCAGCAGCAAGGTTATACGAATTTAACAATTGCAAACCGCACAGTGGCAAATGCCCAAGCAATTGTCGATGAAATGGGTATAGGTAATGCTATTTCTTTAGCAGAGGCTGAGGAAACATTAGCTGATTTCGGCATTTTAGTGCAAATGACATCGGCTGGACTTGCTACGGGCAATTTTTCAATGCCATTTTCACTAGAACGACTTGCAAAAGGCGCAATTGTGGCCGATATTGTGTATAATCCATTAATGACGCCTTTTTTAAAAGCGGCTGAGGAAAAAGGAGCAACCGTCGTTACGGGTCTTGGAATGTTCGTTCACCAAGGGGCAATTGCTTTTGAGCATTGGATTGGTGAATACCCAAATACAAATTCAATGATTGCGCAATTAAAGGCGCAATTAGGAGGAAATTAATTTTTATGTTAACAGGTAAACAAAAACGTTTTTTACGTGCAGAAGCACACCATTTATCACCGATTTTCCAAGTAGGAAAAGGCGGCGTTAATGACGAAATGACAAAGCAAATCCGTGAAGCATTAGAAGTACGAGAGTTGATTAAGGTACGTATTTTAGATAACTGTGAGGAGGACAAGCATGAAGTTGCAGAAGCACTTGCTAAAGGTACTCATGCAGAGCTTGTACAATTAATTGGACTGACAGTTGTTTTATATAAAGAGTCACGCAATCATAAAAAGATTGTATTACCAAAAGCAACGAAATAAGGTGAGACGATGAAAAAGGTCGGTTTACTGGGAGGTACATTTAATCCACCACATAATGGACATTTAATGATGGCTAATGAAGTAATGCATGCATTAGATCTCAATGAAGTTCGCTTTATGCCCAATGCGTTGCCACCACATAAGTTCGCGCGTCATGATGCTAGCGATGAGGAACGCCTTGAAATGGTAAAGCGTGCAATAAGTCCATATCCGTATTTTTCTATGGAGTCGTATGAGGTGGAGAAGGGTGGCGTATCCTATTCATATAAAACACTTTCTGCGATGTGTATAAGAGAGCCTAATGTGAAGTTTTACTTCATCATTGGAGGCGACATGATTGATTCGCTTCATACATGGTACTGTATTGATGAATTAGTGAAGCTTGTGCAATTTGTAGGAGTAAAGCGTCCAGGAACAGAGGCCACTACAGAGTATCCTATAGTAATGGTGGAGGCTCCCCAAATCGATTTATCGTCCACACTGATTCGTGAACGACTTGCCAATGGAGGAACGGTTACTTTTTTACTACCTGAAGAGGTAGAGACGTTCATACGAGAGGAAGGTCTATATGGAACGCGAACAGTACTTGGCAGCGATTAAGCCACGCATGCCTGAGAAGCGCTATATTCATACCATTGGTGTAATGGAAACAGCCATTGAGCTAGCAACATTATATGGTGAGGATGAAAAAAAGGCTGAGATAGCTGCCATCCTTCACGATATTGCAAAATATGCAGATATCGAATGGATGGAGAAAATCGTCCGTGACGAAAAATTAGATGCTCGCCTTATTGGCTGGGGTAGTGAATTACTGCATGGTCCAGTTGGTGCATATATTGCAGAAAGCGAATTTGGCATTATAGATGAGGATATGTTAAATGCTATTCGTTTTCATACTACAGGACGCGTGGGCATGAGCCGTCTAGAAAAAATAATTTTTGTTGCAGATATGATTGAACCTAATCGTAAATTTGATGGTGTTGATCGTCTGCGAAAAAAAGCAATGAAAAATTTGGATAAAGCGATGAGTGCTTGTGTGCGCCATACATTGGCATTTTTAATTGACACAAAACAACCAATTTATCCATTATCAATAGAATGTTATAACGATATGATAAAAAGAGAGGACAGTGAAGGATGACTTCAACTTTATTACAATCAGCTTACAAAGCAATTGACGACAAACATGGTGAGGATATTGTCGTTTTAAATATGCAAGGCATTTCACTTTTAGCGGATTACTTTATTATTGCTCATGGTAATTCTGATCGCCAAGTGCAAGCAATCGCACGTGAATTACAAGAGATAGCAGAAAAAGAGGGCTATGAAATTCGCCGTGTAGAAGGCTTTGATGCAGCACGCTGGGTACTTGTTGATCTTGGAGATGTAGTAGCGCATGTATTCCATAAAGATGAACGCGCTTATTATAACCTAGAGCGTCTATGGGGCGATGCACCGCAACTAGACATGCCAGAGGCTTAAGTGTGAGTAGTTACGAACGTTTTGCTCAAGTGTATGATGAGCTGCAAACCGATATCCCTTACAATCTTTATGTGGAATGGGTTTTGCAGCATGCACCGAGCAGTCAATTCCCAAATCTTTTAGATATCGGCTGTGGTACAGGTGTACTTGGTCTGCTGTTTGCGAAGGCGGGTTACAAGGTGAGTGGAATTGACTTATCTGAAAATATGCTCTCAATTGCCGCAGAGCGCTTTGCTGATGCAGGATTACATGTACCCCTCTATTGTCTGTCGATGGATGAATTAGAGGGCTTTGAGGCGCTTGACGTTGTAACGATTGCTATTGATTCGCTGAATTATGTAATTGAAGAAAAAGCAGTTTATTCAACATTAGAACGAATTTATAGTGCTTTACGAGATGGAGGCCAGCTGTTTTTTGACGTACATTCATTATTTAAAATGAATGATATATTTTTAGACGGACCTTTTACGTATGACGATGGTGATATTAGCTATGTATGGCATACGGAACCTGGCGATTTCGAACATTCAGTTATCCACCAAATGACGTTTTATGTGCGTGATGCTGAGAGTGGTCTGTATGAACGCTTTGACGAGGAACATAACCAACGCACATTCTCGATTGAGCAATATATGGCATGGCTTCAGGAAATTGGCTTTAAACATGTAGAAATAACAGCAGATTTTACAGATGAATGCCCTGAATATGAAAGTGAACGCATTTTTATCCGTGCGGTGAAATAGTAAAACAGCTTGCTGGTTAACTAACCAGTGAGCGTTTTTACTTTTCATTGTTTCAAGCGGAATTTAAAGATCTTCTAGAAGACGAAAACCTTAATAAAGTATTGCTTAAAAAGAGCCACTTTGCACAAATATGCACTGTGGTTCTTTTCCTATTGTAACGGTAGAAATAAAAGTGATTAAGTTGATTGGAGTGGAGACTGGGCGACTCCTTGGGGATCAGCGACAGTGGAACGAAAGCTAAAATCATCACGTCCTGTGATAACGCCTTCGTGACCAACATCGGTGCTGTTGCTGCCGCTACGTTGCACTACGCTTTCGCACAGAATGAAACCCCTGTTGCTGTCGCTACGTTACACTACGCTTTCGCACAGAATGAAACCCTTTTGTTGCCGCTTCGCTTTCGCGTAAAAAACATCTGTTGGCCCGAGACCCTGGAGCGAAGCGGCTCATCGGACGCCCCCAGGAAGCTTTGCTCTGTGCGAAAGCGAAGCGACAGCAACAATGTTTTAACTGCACGAAAGCGAAGCGACAGCGACANCCGCTACGTTGCACTACGCTTTCGCACAGAATGAAACCCCTGTTGCTGTCGCTACGTTACACTACGCTTTCGCACAGAATGAAACCCTTTTGTTGCCGCTTCGCTTTCGCGTAAAAAACATCTGTTGGCCCGAGACCCTGGAGCGAAGCGGCTCATCGGACGCCCCCAGGAAGCTTTGCTCTGTGCGAAAGCGAAGCGACAGCAACAATGTTTTAACTGCACGAAAGCGAAGCGACAGCGACAAATGTTTTATCTGCGCGAAAGCGAAGCGACAGCAACAAAGCTCCAGTCAGAACGGAAATCAACCCCACGTTATGGTGATGGGCTTTCATTATTAGTCTTAGCACTTTCTATAAATAATTTATCTTTTCAACGCATGAATGATAATGTAAGATGAAATTGACTCCATATGATTACCTTTTGCAAAGGAAAGGATGTTATTTGATGATCCAATCTTTTTGGCAAAAGTATAAAAAAAGTATGTTGCTCCCCGGCATACTTATAATCAGTGGACTCTGTTACTTCTTTTTTTCGAGTTCTGACTCTTCACCTCCCCAAGAAGAGCTCATCGAAACAATCCAACCTATTGAACAACCTGATATGAAAGAATCTGTTGAGGAAGCGGTCATACAGCAGGTATTTGTTGATATAAAGGGTGCTGTTATGTATCCAGGTGTCTATGAGTTACAGACTGACCAGCGAATTATAGATGCAGTAAAGCTTGCAGGTGGCTACACTCAGGATGCTGATACGCAACTCATTAATCATGCGCAAAAAGTTGAGGATGAGATGGTTATTTACATTCCTCAAAAGGGTGAAAAGCTAGACGAAATTACTCCTAATCTCTTGGAAATGCCTACTAGTGGAACATCACAAGGTGACAACGGTATGAAAGACCAAAAGGTCAATTTAAATAAAGCAGATGAAGCAATGCTTACGACATTATCAGGTATTGGTCCATCAAAGGCGCAAAGCATTATTTCGTACCGTGAGGAGAATGGTGGCTTTAAAACAATTGAGGATTTAAAAAAAGTGAGTGGTATTGGCGACAAAACATTTGAGAAACTAAAGGATTTTATTACAGTTAAGTAATGACAGTAAGTTTTATGATATTGACGACTCTTTTCAAAAAGGGCTACACTGATAGTAGAAAAGGACTGTTGCAATAAAAGCACAGCGTAAATAATCAATATAAGTAAATTTTCGGAGGTAGTCATATGGAGCGAATTACTTGGGATCAATTTTTCATGGCGCAAAGCCATTTACTCGCATTACGTAGTACATGTACAAGACTTGCGGTAGGAGCAACTGTCGTTAGGGATAAGCGAATTATTGCAGGTGGCTATAATGGTTCAATTACAGGTGATGAACATTGTATTGAACAAGGCTGCTACGTTGTTGATAACCATTGTGTACGTACAGTGCATGCTGAGATGAATGCACTGCTACAATGTGCTAAATATGGTACGCCTACAAAAGGTGCAGACTTATATGTTACACATTTCCCGTGTCTGCCATGTACGAAATCTATTATTCAAGCAGGTATTGAACGTGTGTATTACGCTACCGATTATAAAAATAACCCTTATGCACAAGAATTATTTGAAAAAGCAGGTGTAGAGGTTGTACACGTTCCGTTTGATGAACGCAAAATCGACTTTTTAAGCGAAGAAAAATTAGCCTTGTATATAGACATGCTAAACGAGCTACGTGAGAGTGGTATGCCTGCAGAAAAATTGCTCCCATATGAACAGAAGGTGAGTGCATTATTTGGCAAAGAGCTTTAAAGCATAAATGGATTTACGTAGCACTAGCTGTACTTGTTGCTTCAATAGCGGCACACAAGTCAGCTTGGCTACTCTCTATACTTCTGTTTTTAGCGTTATGGCTTAAATTGAAAGGTGAAACACGTTTAATTTCAGCGCTTGTTATCATCAGTGGATTTCTTTCCTATTTCTTCATTATTACATTTCAATTGACGGAATCTCCCCCTCTACCGTCAGCATTCCAAATAACTTGGTCGAGTGAATATAAAATAACTGGTCAAAAGCTTAGAGGCTTTGTCAAAACTGAAACAGGTGAGAAGCTGTATGTCGTCTTTACATTTTCATCAGAAGAAGAGAAAAGCTTTTATGAAACTACTTCATTGACAGGTAGGACCTATCTAGTTCAAGGAGAACTTATAGCACCTCTTCCTCCTGCACATGCGTATGCGTTTTCTATGGAAAAATATTTGATAAGTAAAGGTGCCAGGGGAATATTTGAAATTTCAAGCTGGACCTTTATAGAAGAGAATAAATCCATTCGTTCGTTTCTTGCTAAACAGAGACACTCTATGAAAAAACATATTGAAACAACATTCCCAGAGTCACTAGTTGCAGAGGCACAAGCACTTCTAATAGGATCACAGGATCAAGTCGATCATGAGCTTCAGAGAGCCTATCAAAAGCTTGGTATCACACATCTATTTGCTATCTCTGGTCTGCATGTGGCGCTTGTCTCATGGTTGTTTTTTGAAGGTCTTTTACGTATAGGCATACGGAAGGAAATGGCGACTATAGTTTTGCTCATCGTCTTACCTATCTATGGGGTGCTAGCTGGCGGTGCTCCTTCTGTATGGCGTGCAGTATCTGTCGTAGAATTAGTCATGCTGATGCGTTACGCTAGGTGGCAAATATCGATTGATGATGCCCTAGCAATTAGTTTTCTTTGCTTTGTCCTACTTGAACCAGGTGTCATTTATCAGATCGGCTTTCAATTGTCATATTTAGCAACGGTTAGTCTTGTCTATTCTGGCGTCATTTTAAGAAGATCCTCGAACTGGTTAATCCGTTCATTTTTCATTACATTTGTGTGCCAGCTTCTTGTTTATCCATTATTACTTCATCATTTTTATGAAATTTCAATTTCTTCATTTTTAGCAAATATTATTTTCGTACCTCTATTTTCCTTTGTTATTTTGCCCTTAAATATTGCTATGTTTGTAATAACGTTTATATCAATGCCAGTAGCAAAAGCTTTGTTTGTTGGGTACGAGCCGCTCCGAGTTTGGCTTACAAAGTTTATATTATATCTTCAGGAATTGCCGTTTCAGCTGTGGTCGCCAGGGAAGCCTGCTATATGGCTTATTTGCGTGGCTTTGATAAGTGTATTAGCGGGTTTCTATTTTATCGAAATAAAACATTATGGTAAATTTGCAGTTGTCATGTTCATTCCTGCATTATGTATTCATTTATCGCCAATGTTGTTTAACGAAACTAAGCTTACATTTTTAAACGTTGGTCAGGGTGATTGTACTGTTATTGAATTACCGTTTAGAAGGGCTGTATATGTTATTGATTCAGGCGGCTTACTACGCTTTGAGCAAGAAGGATGGAAGACTTCAGAAAGCCCATATGAGGTTGGGAGACAAGTTGTTGTACCGTTTTTGAAAGGTAGAGGGATACGGGACATTGATATTTTTATCGCCACTCATGCGGATGCCGATCACGTAGAGGGAGCTGAAGAGATTTTGCAAGAGATTAACATGCGTGAAATTCACCTCACTCCTGGTTCAATGGATAAACCTGTAATGCGGGATTTACTGATGGAAGCCAAAAAGCAGAAAGTTCCTGTGAAAGAAAAAATGCAGGGGACAGCGTGGCGCGTAGGAGAAACTAGTTTTTATTATCTCTGGCCCCGTGACACCCTTTATGAGGGTAATGATGATTCAATTGTTTTATATATGCAACAGGGGTCATTTAGAGCATTGTTAACGGGTGACTTAGAGGAACATGGTGAACAGGAGCTTATTCATCTTTACAACAAGCTATTAGCGAATATGACATTGTTGAAGGCTGGACACCATGGGAGTAAAACATCAAGTATTGAGCCTTTTGTAGAGCTGTTACGACCTGAATTAACCATTTTCAGCGCTGGGCTTAATAATCGCTATCGTCATCCGCATGATGAGGTTGTGAAGCGTTTTACAAGTCGAGATTTATTTATATTAACAACAGGAATAGTTGGGACGATTGAAGTAAAAATTCGTGGAAATAGTTGGTCTGTGCAAAAGGAAAAAGACCTTGTCCCAATGAGCAAGGTCTTTTACCTCGTACATTACATTTAATTATCTAGATGCTACTTCTACTACTATTGCGATGAGAAACATAATTGCAAACATTCCGAATGATACACCGAAGCCAACTCCAGAATCGATTGCATCGTTACGGCGACATTGTATGTTTTTTCCTTCAAATGGATTCATTGTTATCCCTCCAATTCTGTTATTTATTATAAGACATCGTTTTCATAAAAGCTATATCGAAAAGGAGAATTTACCATGTGGCAAAGAATCGACACAATTCGGTCAAAGTCACAAAGGAATTCAAATCATGTATACTAGTAGTATTGCTAGATGGAGGGAAAATTATGATTTCAACGGTTTGGAATAATATCAAAAAAGGAGAGCTCTCACCAGTTTATTTACTCGTGGGTGAGGAAGGCTATTTTATAGATGAAACAGTTAAACGGTTAAAAGAAGCAATTGGACCCGAAGAAGAGATAGAGATGTCAACATTTGATTTGGAAGAAGTGCCAGTGGATGCCGTTATGGATGAAGCAGATACAATTCCTTTTTTCTCTGAGCGGAAGCTAATCATTGCTAAAAACGCATCCTTTTTAAAGGCAACCGAAAAAGGAAAAGAAAAAATTGACCATGATATTAAACGCTTAGAAGCATGGCTTGCTAATCCTTCTGATTTTTCAGTAACAGTTTTTATCGCACCTTATGAAAAATTGGATGAACGTAAAAAAGTGACAAAGATGATGAAGGAGCATGCGTTTTTAGTCCAAGCTGAAACACCGAAGGAGCAGGACTTAGCTGTGTGGATACAGAGTATAGTTAAAGCGGAGGGCAACAGCATTTCACAAAATGCGATTGAGCAGCTTGTCTCAATGGTTGGAGCGAATATGCTACAGTTGCAAATGGAAATTGAGAAGCTAACTCTTTATATAGGAGATGGTGGTGAAATAACTACTACGCTAGTCGAGGATTTAGTGGCAAAAACGTTAGAGCAGGATGCCTTTAAAATGTTAAATGCTTATTTTGCGAACGATTCTGTAGGGGCACTTTCTATTTATCACGATTTACTACGTCAAAAGCAAGAGCCTATCATGCTTGTTGGATTGCTTGCATCAAATGTACGTACGATGTCCAATGTTTTTTATTTATTAAAAAAGGGCTATCATCCACAGCAAATCGCAAAAAATTTAAAAATACATCCTTATCGTGTCAAGTTGATGGTTGAGCAGCGAAATCGTCCATCAGAGGAAAGCTTATTGAAGGCGTTATATCAGTTAGCAGAGGTCGATTTACAACTGAAATCAACAGGAGGCAATCGTGAGCGTTATTTAGAACTCTTTTTATTGCGTCAACTTTAAGGGTATAGCGATAAGAAAACATCTATTGATGAGCTGTCCGAAGCAATATGGGCAGCTCTTTAAAGTAAGTACAATAGTGGGATAATGAAGTTACGACAAGGCGTAATTAATTTTCTTATAAATTAAAAAGATCAGCTACTCCTAATAGAGTAAACTGATCTTTTTTAACAATTACGCTTTTTTAGCAAGGCGAGACTTTTTACGAGCCGCCGCGTTTTTGTGGATAAGTCCTTTTGAAGCTGCTTTATCTAAAGATTTATAAGCTGCTTGTAAAAGTTCTTGCGTGTTTTCAGCTTTAGCAGCAACAGCGTTTTCAGCTTTTTTCACTGTAGTACGCATTGCAGATTTAGCTTGAGTGTTAGCAGCGTTAGCTTTTTCGTTAACTTTTACGCGTTTAATCGCAGATTTAATGTTTGGCATATGTTTCACCTCCTAAAATAGGTACGAGATGATATCTTCTCATTGATTTCTTGTGTCAATACAACAAAAATCATTTTAACAAACGCTTGGACAAATTGCAATAGATAAATGCAAAGAATATTTACTTGACAGTTTGAACAAACTACAGTTGAGGTGAACTGTATGCAAAATTTTAATTGGCAACGTACGGATTTGATTGATGAGTCTGAAGAGGTAGTTTTACATCAAACGAAAGAACAAAAGGATACGCTTAAAGAGTCGAGTGGTATTCAAATTGAAGATCGCAATACTGGTCGGGTAAAAATCACTGATGTGCTCGTTAATGCAGAAGGTGAGAAGCAAATTGGAAAGAAGAAAGGGCAGTACATTACTCTTTCTGTGCCTACTTTGACACTAGAAGATCAGGATGGATTTGAGCAGCTTGAAAAAGAATTACTTGTGAATTTTAAAAATATGCATGAATCTATGTCATGGAAAGAAGATGACAAAATTTTAATTATCGGTTTAGGGAATCGTACAATTACACCAGATGCTATAGGACCGTATCTTATTGATCATTTGCATAGTTTAGATGTAATTGATGAAAAATTCGTCATGTATGCGCCTGGTGTAACGGGGCAAACAGGATATGAAACTGGTGAATTTGTAGCGGCGTTGGCAGAGCGGCTTAAACCTAAATTAATTATTGTCGTGGACGCACTTGCAACGAGAGCTAGTGATCGCTTATGTAAAACAATTCAATTAACGGATACAGGAATACACCCTGGTTCAGGTGTAGGAAATCAGCGTAAGGAAATTTCATATGAGATGCTTGGTATTCCTGTTACCGCAATTGGTGTCCCAACAGTAGTTGATGCACCTGTATTAATTGCGGATGCTGTAGAGGTAATGTTACGTTCTATAGCTGCACGGGTGGCAGAGCGGAGTAAACCTTCATCGAAATTGTCATTGTCGTCTTGGCAACCAGATATAAATAAAGAACTAGATATGTCTTTAGTTGAGCCGATTTTTGGTGAATGGGCTACGTGGTCTAAAGAAGAGCGTCAGGAATTGTTTGCAGAGACTTTCGCAGCCTCGCATAAACAGCTGATGGTTACGCCAAAGGAAGCGGATTATTGGGTAGATAAATATGCAATACTCGTGTCATCTATGCTTATGAAATGGGCCAATAATCTATAATTTTTTTCGTTCTAAAAGTCACACCCCCTCCATACGATATGTGGAGGAGGGTGTGACTTTGCTAAAAAAACTACAGTGGTCATTTGGTTTATTATTGTTCTTCTTCGTATTACCTGTCATTGCTGGGCAACTTCCGTTCAACAAGCAAGCATCGACTCCGATTAAAGAACCAGAGGATAAACAAGTCGTGTATGCCGCTACTAATTTAGCTGAACAAAGTGCACTGGAGCAGACAAAAGAGGAAACTAAAGAGGAAACACAAGATCAAACAAAAGTGGAAACACAAGATCAAACACAAGATCAAACACAAGATTCATCAAAAGATCCATTTAAGGTATTGTTATTATTTACGCATTCACAGGAATCATATCAACCAGTGGTGAAGGCTGCTAGCGGGAAAGCAGCCGTTTATGATGAAAAAACAAATATTTTAAATTTAAAAGATACTATTTCTAAGCATTTTAGCATGAATGGTATACAAACGGACGTTTTAGATGTTGATGTTATGAAGGAACTAAAACTTAAAGGGAAAAGTTTTCCGGATTCTTACAACTTTGTACGTCCTTATTTAGAAAAACGTTTACAAGAGCAATCCTACGATTTAGTTATTGATTTGCATCGAGATTCTGCCAAGAAAAATGCGACAACTTTAACATATAACAATGAATCCTATGCACGGATTGCAATTGTTATTGGTGCAGAACATAAGAATTATAGATGGAATACTGCTTATGCAGAAAGTCTATCTGCTGCAATGAATGAAATTGTGCCAAAGATTTCTAGAGGTGTTATATCAAAAAGTGGTGACAATGTAGATGGACGTTATAATCAAGATTTGACAAAAGAAATGATATTAATTGAACTGGGTGGAATTGACAATACGGGAGAAGAATTGAATCGTACAATTGCTGTAATAGGAAAAGCTATATCAAAATCCTTCATTACAGGAAAACAACAATAATTTTAATTTGGAATTGGCGAAAGCAGGGATTTTTTATAGCCTTCTTTTTGCCAATTTTCTGTTGAAACGTTGCACTTAAAAATTTTTTGGACAAAGTATGAAAATTGAATGATTGTTAACAAAAATACCAGGAATTTTTTTTTAGAAAAAATAGTTGTAAAGCCTTTTAATTATTCATTTCTTGCCTTATAATTTTCGAGTCAGCACATAAAGATTTGACGATGAGCTGTAAAAGTTTTGTATCGGCATATGCAATAGGCGAAATACGCTTTTAAAGCATCTACCATTTTGGAGATGCTTTTTTGATGGATAAAATATGAAAAAGATTAACCTTTATTTTTAAAAAGATGAAGGAAAACATACATATGAAAAGTTTATTTTCGAGTTGTTTAGTGATCACAAGAATATTTAAAGATATCGTAAACTTTTATTTATACTCATCCGTCATTTATATAAGTGAATGTACCGAATCATTAGTTAAAAGGGGACGATATTGACTTTAAAAAATTTACACTATAAAAAGGTTTGTAGATTATCGGAAGAAGAGGAAGGAATATTATGTCAGGCAAGACAGTCAATCATCGTTATATCCCCGGGTTAGATGGGATTCGAGCTTTAGCAGTACTAGCTGTGATAGCTTATCATTTTAACTTCAAATGGGCCAGTGGTGGGTTCCTAGGGGTTGATATCTTTTTTGTTTTATCAGGTTACTTAATAACCTCTACTATTTTACCTTTAAAAGGAAATCAGTTAACAGTAGGGCTAGGTAAATTTTGGATTGGTCGATTTCGACGCTTATTACCTGCTGCGTACGTAATGATCATTACTTCATTCGCTTGGGCTACCTTATTTCATAAGGAACTTCTAAATACATTGCGCGGAGACGCAATTTCCTCTATTTTTTATTCAAGTAATTGGTGGTTCATTTTTCATAAGCTCTCTTATTTTGATAGCTTTGGATCCCCTTCACCTATAAAAAATCTATGGTCTTTAGCGATTGAAGAACAATTTTATCTTATTTGGCCAATTCTGTTAATGCTAGGGCTTTATCTTGTTAAAAAACAGAGTAAATTAGCCATTTTTATCTTTATCGGTGCAATATGCTCAGCTGTTTTAATGGGCGTACTGTATGAGCCAGGAGCTGATCCTAGCCGTATTTATTACGGGACAGATACACGATCCTTTGAATTACTTATAGGTTGCTGGCTAGCTCTCATTTGGCCGATGAAAAGACTATCTTCTCAAAAACTATCTACTGACCATGTCAATAAACTAAACGCTATAAGTTTGGTAGCTTTTAGTATTTTCATTTTAAGTATTATTTTTGTAGATGAATATCAAACTTTCTTATATAGAGGAGGCATGTTCCTTTTCTGTCTGAATGCAGCAATATTAATAGCGTGTGTATGCCATCCGATTAGCATTTTAGGAAAATTACTTTCTTTGAAGCCTCTACGTTGGATTGGTTCAAGATCGTATGGAATTTATCTATGGCATTATCCGATTATGGTGTTGGGCACTCCAGTCCATGAAATAGGTAATCCTGCATACTGGCGAGTTGCTTTACAGCTAGTTCTTATTTTAATTATCGCTGAATTATCATATCGTTTTATCGAAATGCCAATACGGAAGGAAGGATTCCGCTCCTATTATCGACAGTATCTTGTATTTAATAAAAATAAATGGGGCAGCTTTTCATTTACTAGAAAAATTTCTACGGTGCTTGTTCCACTATTCCTTCTAGTATTTTTTACTGGAATGACAGGCGTTGTAGGAGAAGAACAAACACAATCAAAAGAATCTAAGCCAACAGAAATTATAATAAATGGTGGAGAACAACCTTCGAAGCATAATGACTCAGTAGCGGAAAAAGAAACTACAGAAAGCGATTCATCGAATGTTGAGAACGAAAAAATTGAAACTAACCCTCAATCGGACAAAGAAGAACCTAAGCAAGGAGAAAATGATGCAACTGCTAACCCTAATGAATCCTATAATGGGATATTAGCTATTGGAGATTCTTTAATGATAGATATTGCTACAAGCTTACATAATATCTATCCTAACATTACAATTGATGCAAAAATTGGTCGTCAAGTTTCACAAGCTGTCGAACTTGCACCAAATTATGCTAGTTTTAATCAGCCAAATAAAGCAGTTATTATTCAACTTGGCACAAATGGTTTCTTTACGAATGATCAGATCGAAACACTACTTGAAGCTTTCTCCAATGCAGATATTTACTTAGTGAATACTCGGGTACCGCGTTCTTGGGAAGGTAAAGTGAATTATTCATTACAACAAAAAGCTCAAGAGCATAATAATATTACATTGATTGATTGGCATTCTGCTGCTATCAACCATCCAGAATTCTTTGCTCCAGATGGCGTACATTTAGAACAAAAAGGTGTTAATACGTTAACAAACCTTATCCAACAAACAATAAATATATAATTAGTAATAAAATATCCAGAGTGCACGTAAGTGTAGCTGGATATTTTTTGCAGGAAAATCTTAAGCACTCTTTATCATTTTTTTATTGATTGCAGAGGAAATGGCACGCTATTTACTGTACTTTATTGTCAGTACATATTTGCGTAAAAAAAAGAAAGATTAATGATCCTAGTTACAAACCATTTTTAGATGCACAATAAATGACAAAGAAATTAAATAATCCAGCTATATATAAATAGTTGTTTGCATCCATTTTTCTGATAAATAACCACAATATTTAGATAATTAGGATGAGTTAAAGGGGATACTGAATGTGTGAGGTTTTTAAATATGAAATAATACATTTGATTGAGCTCGATTCATTCTAGTTTGTTCCTCGAAAGAAAGATAGAATATTCAAAATAATTTGACGCTTCTACTTATCTTTGATAATATGAAATCGCATACGTCACTTAGATATAAACTGGGGGGAGTAAATCAAATGGTGAAAACTCTGTACAAATTAGATTTAAGCAAATCAATGGAAGAACAGGCACATCCTGGTCACAATCGATGGCACCCAGACATACCAGCAGCATTTTCAGTAGATCCAGGCACTTCTTTTAGAATGGAATGTAAAGACTGGACAGATGGACAAATTAAAAATGATGATAGTCCAAATGATATTCGGGATGTGAATCTTGCACGTGTTCATGTGTTGAGTGGACCGGTCTATGTGAACGGCGTTGAACCTGGAGATTTACTTGTCGTAGATATTTTAGATATTGGTACTTTTCAAGATTCGGCGTGGGGGTTTAACGGCATTTTCGCAAGAGAGAATGGGGGAAGTTTCTTAGTTGACGAATTTCCAGAAGCAGCTAAATCAATCTGGGATTTTGAAGGCATTTATACCACTTCGAGACATGTACCTGGTGTGAAGTTTGCTGGGATTATCCATCCTGGCTTAATAGGCGTTGCTCCCTCTATGGAACTTTTGCAAAAATGGAATGAACGAGAAAAAGAACTCATCATGACCAACCCGGGCCGGGTTCCAACATTGGCCAATGCACCGACTCCGGAGAGGGCAGTGCTCGGCACATTAAAAGGGACTGAGTTTGATCGAGTAGCTAAGGAAGGAGCTCGAACAGTACCACCAAGGGAAAATGGCGGGAACTGTGATATTAAAAATCTATCTAAAGGGTCGAAAATCTTCTTCCCAGTATTTGTGGAGGGAGCGAAGTTATCGGTAGGAGATCTTCATTTTTCACAAGGGGATGGAGAAATCACATTTTGTGGTGGTATCGAGATGGCAGGATGGATTGATCTAAAGGTGGATGTCATTAAAGGTGGCATGGAAACCTATAAAATTTACGAAAATCCTGTATTCCAACCGGGCCCAGTAGATCCAAACTATAATGATTTCCTCGTTTTCCAAGGGATTTCAGTAGATAATAAGGATGGGAAACAACATTATTTAGATGCTACTCTTGCGTTTCGTCGGGCATGCTTGAATGCCATTGAGTATTTAAAAACGCTGGGTTATACAGGTGAACAAGCCTATATGCTGCTGAGTACAGCACCAGTTGAAAGTCGAATCAATGGCATAGTCGATGTTCCAAATGCTTGTTGTACCATTGCAATCCCTACAAAAATATTCGATAAAAATATTATGCCAAAATGATAGGATAAGGAGGTTTATTCTTGCCTAGTTACACATTTCGATGCAATGATTGTGGAGATTTTACGTTATTTTTTAAATCAATGGCAGGGAATAAAGACAAATCAACTTGTCCTATTTGCCAATTAGAGTCAAATCGGGTCTATTTTGCACCGAATGTGTATTCACTTTCGAGAGCACTTAGTTCGCAAATCGAAAAGGGAATGGAGCCGCAAATTATGAGTCGAAAAGAATTAGGGCCCAATAAGCCAAGGAAAAAGGCGGGTGCAAATCGTCCGTGGCAATTCGGGTAAGCGCCTGTTGCTTTACTGAATATATTGGATAAAGATGCTATTCTATCATTCAGCGAAGGCGCCTACTGTGATAGGTGAAAATAATAAGACTGACAGTAGTTTTCTGTTTAGTTTATTGCGGGTGGTATCCCCAAGCGCCGAGCGTTGTCGGTAGGATTTTTTATCAGATCCCGACAGAAGACTCCCACTTCAAGCGTTAGCTAAGTGACGAGTAGTTCAATTCAACGTATATTAATCATCTCTATACGACAAAATAGCTGATTGCCCGTTGTAAAATGGCCAATCAGCTTTTTGTGGAGTCTTGAAGTGCATTATTAAAGCGCCAAGCGGTTTAACAGCTGGCCTGGACATAACTTAGACACAATTCTGACAAACGGAGAGGCATAACATTTGTTATTTAAAGTAATTTGTTCGATTTCAAATAATAAGTTAGAACCGTAACATAATCCGCGAATATCTTCATCAATCATCAGTGTATAGATCTCTAACCAATTCCAACAAATTTCTCCTAATATGCCGCCGTGGATTTGATTAAGCAATTAGCCTCAATCTTTCTTACTCACACATTCCTGTACACACGCTCGCCGTTTTCATCAGCCTCAATCAGCCCCACACTATTTCTTTTAAATGCATTGTTTTGCAGAGGAACGGCACACTATTTAGAATAATCATTGATTTAACAGCATTTATGCCGTTCTATTGTTGTGGTTTGTATAAGGTTCATAGTATAATTTATTATAGTTTAATTAGGAGTGGAAAAGATGAACCGAGAAGCACGTTTAAAAAGACAAGAGAATATCCGAAATTTCTCTATTATTGCACATATTGACCACGGGAAATCAACGCTTGCTGACCGTATTTTAGAGCAAACGAAATCATTAACATCTCGTGAAATGAAAGCACAGCTCCTTGACTCAATGGATTTAGAGCGTGAGCGAGGCATTACGATTAAATTAAATGCAGTCCAATTAAAATATGAAGCGAAAGATGGCGAAGTGTATATATTCCATTTAATCGACACACCAGGACACGTCGATTTCACATACGAAGTATCACGTAGTTTAGCTGCATGTGAGGGCGCAATTTTAGTTGTGGACGCAGCACAAGGTATTGAAGCGCAAACATTAGCAAATGTTTATTTAGCCCTTGATAATGACCTAGAAATTTTACCAGTTATCAATAAAATCGATCTACCAGCAGCAGATCCAGAACGTGTACGTCAAGAAGTTGAAGATGTAATCGGATTAGATGCTTCTGAAGCGGTACTAGCTTCTGCCAAGGCTGGCATCGGAATTGAAGATATTTTAGAGCAAATTGTAGAGAAGGTACCTGCACCAACTGGTGATCCAGATGCACCACTACAAGCCCTTATTTTTGACTCTATTTATGATGCTTATAAAGGTGTTATTATTTCCATTCGAATCATGAATGGTACTGTAAAACCTGGCGATAAAATTCGTATGATGGCTACTGGAGCAGAATTTGAAGTTATAGAAGTAGGGGTACACACACCAAAAGTTGTATCACAGACTGAACTAACAGTAGGTGACGTAGGCTATTTAACAGCATCCATTAAAAATGTAGGTGATACTCGTGTGGGGGATACAGTTACATTTGCTAATCGCCCTGCATCTGAGCCATTAGCAGGTTATCGCCGTTTAAATCCAATGGTTTACTGTGGACTATACCCAATCGATACAGCAAAATATAATGACTTACGTGAAGCGTTAGAAAAGCTAGAGCTCAATGACTCAGCACTACAATATGAACCAGAGACATCACAAGCACTTGGTTTCGGTTTCCGTTGTGGCTTCTTAGGGCTTCTACATATGGAAATTATTCAAGAGCGTATCGAGCGCGAATTTAACATTGATTTAATTACAACAGCACCTTCTGTAATTTACAATGTTCAAATGACGGATGGATCTACAATTAAGGTTGACAACCCATCATTTATGCCGGATCCTCAAAAAATTGATCGAGTGGAAGAACCATATGTAAAAGCTACAATTATGGTACCAAACGATTATGTAGGAGCTGTTATGGAGCTTTGTCAATTAAAGCGCGGTAATTTTATGACGATGGATTATATTGATACGACACGTGTCAGCATTGTTTATGAAATGCCGTTATCAGAAATCGTTTATGATTTCTTTGATTATTTAAAATCAAATACGAAGGGCTATGCATCATTCGACTACGAACTTATTGGTTACCAGACTTCAAAACTAGTGAAGATGGATATCTTATTAAATGGTGAGCAAGTCGATGCACTAAGCTTTATCGTACACCGTGACTTTGCGTACGAGCGTGGTAAAATCATCGTTGAAAAGTTGAAAGAATTAATCCCACGTCAACAATTTGAAGTGCCAATTCAAGCAGCAGTTGGTCAAAAAATTGTGGCTCGTTCAACAATTAAAGCCATGCGTAAAAACGTATTAGCGAAATGTTACGGTGGAGATATTTCCCGTAAACGAAAACTTCTTGATAAACAAAAAGAAGGTAAAAAACGTATGAAACAAGTAGGTTCAGTCGAAGTACCACAAGAAGCATTCATGGCTGTTCTGAAGATGGATGATTCGAAGTAACGTTGATATAACAACGTTTATAAGGATTTGAATTGTGTGTTTTTATATTAGTATGGTGGAAGTTGCCACCGATTTGCCACCGCTTTTAAATTGTGACAGCAATTTATAAATCTTTTGCGATGGAATCAAAAATAT
>NZ_LFXJ01000013.1 GCF_001183605.1 Lysinibacillus xylanilyticus
TCAGTAGGTCGTGGGTTCGACTCCTATCGCCGGCACCATGGCTTTTCCGGAGGGGTAGCGAAGTGGCTAAACGCGGCGGACTGTAAATCCGCTCCTTAGGGTTCGGCGGTTCGAATCCGTCCCCCTCCACCAGTTTTTTATTCATAGGGGCATAGTTTAACGGTAGAATAGAGGTCTCCAAAACCTTTGATGTGGGTTCGATTCCTACTGCCCCTGCCAATTTTCGAGGTACTCGTTATCAAACACTGCTATGATTACATATAGTGGCGATTGTGGCGAAGTGGTTAACGCACCGGATTGTGGTTCCGGCATTCGTNATTAATTAATTTCATGGCGGTTGTGGCGAAGTGGTTAACGCACCTGATTGTGGTTCAGGCATTCGTGGGTTCGATTCCCATCAGTCGCCCCATTTAATTTAAAACAATAAAATATATAGTAATATGGCGGTTGTGGCGAAGTGGTTAACGCACCTGATTGTGGGTCAGGCATTCGTGGGTTCGATTCCCATCAGCCGCCCCATTTATATATTTAACTTATGGGGTATAGCCAAGCGGTAAGGCAACGGATTTTGATTCCGTCACGCCCTGGTTCTAATCCAGGTACCCGAGCCATTTATTGCGGAAGTAGTTCAGTGGTAGAACACCACCTTGCCAAGGTGGGGGTCGCGAGTTCGAACCTCGTCTTCCGCTCCAATTATTATGGCGGCATAGCCAAGTGGTAAGGCACAGGTCTGCAACACCTTTATCACCGGTTCAAATCCGGTTGCCGCCTCCATAATTTATTTCTTAATCGGATTTTCCGATTTTTTTTATCTCCATTATGCCGGTGTGGCGGAATTGGCAGACGCGCACGACTCAAAATCGTGTTCCTTTGGAGTGTCGGTTCGACCCCGACCACCGGTATCATATTTAGTAAAGAATCCTTGATTACAAGGGTTCTTTTTTTGTTTGTAGAAAACATTTAAGATCCTCTCAAAATGTATTTTTTGAGAGGATTTTTTTATACGAACCATAGATTGCTTATACATAGTACAGAATTTTAAATAATATTAGTCTAAAACTCTTTTATATCATATGTGAATTTAAAATTTCAAAAAAAGCATTTCTCAAAATATGATCGAAAGCCAACAAAGATTGATTTGTATGCTTTTTTAATGAGTGATATGGTAGAAATCAATAATAACAAGGGGGTGACGAGATGAAAAAGTAATGGCGAGTTTGTTGCGTTCAATTTTATTTGTTGCTGGTCCATTTAGGATTATTAATAAAAGGTAGCATTAAGCTACCCTTAATTTATTTCACCACTTTCTAATTTTTTGTTTAAAGCTATATAATCCTTTTTGGAAAAGGTTACTGTTACTCTATCCAATCTATTTCCACCCGGATATAAAAGTAATTGCTGATTAAATTTTATACCTAAAGGTCCAACCGTTTGATAAATAAGATTTAGAATTTTAAAACATTCCAAATCTACTCCTTCTTTCAAATGATTTTTAATATTAATAGTAACCACATCTTCAACTTCAATAAATCTAGGTTTTCGAGGAGAAATATTGTGTGCTTTACAAAGTCTTTTTAGAAAATTTTGATAATAATCTTGTTGTTCCATTTAGACCACCTCTCTTTACATGTTATCATTATAAAGTGAGAAAGAATATAGAAATGAAGGTTATGGCTAACTCAGCTAAAAAGCAAAGTGGGTTATTTAAATGGAAAGAATGTTTTCCTTTTACCTGGGTAGTCTTCGCGGCTTTAGCATGAGTAGTAATGGTTAAATTATTGTAGGAAAAGACATAATGCCTGATAAGTAGCATTTACGATGAATAGAGAGGATATGATTATGAACAGACACTTTTTTATTGCAGTTCCACTTCCTTCATACATTAAAGCAGCTCTTAAAGTGAGATGTGAAGGAATGAAGACAGATTTTCATTTTAAACGATGGGTTCATCAGGAAGATTATCATATCACATTGGCTTTTTTAGGTCATGCGGATGAAGAGCAATTACAGGATGTGATGGTTGAAATGGAAAAAAATCTTCAGAATGTTCCTCCATTCGAATTAATAATTCAAGGATTCAATACTTTTGGAAGAAGAGAATATCCAAGAATTTTATGGGTGGATCTGCTCGAATCTGAGCAATTAAATTTTGTGAGAGACATAGTATACCGTGATTGTATTAAAGCTGGATTTGAATTAGATATGAAGCCTTTTACACCACATATAACTGTTGCGAGAAAATGGGATGAGGCATTCGGTAAATTTCTATTCGAAGAATTGCTAAAAGAAGAGTTTCAGCTTCCTGAATTTCCAGTGAAAGAAGTGATTTTGTACGAATCAAGGGTAGAGGAAAACCCGAAATATTATAAAAAGGCAGTTATTCACTTAGATGACCAATAAATCTGTAAATGTATGAAGTGGTTGGTTGCATAATGTACAGACAAAGGGAAAAAGCCTACTACTATAATAATGATGAATATTAGATCAGCTCGTAAACCAAAAAGAAAAGGTTTACGAGCTTTTTTGTTAAAAACATCTCACTTTTAATAATTAGTTCATCTTCCGTTCATTTAAGGATTTTATGATAAGGATGTAAAAAGGAATGGAGGAGTTAACTATGAATCTTGCATGGAAAGAAATTAAGAAGAATAAAGTAAGATTTTTAATATTAGGTTCGATTGTTTTTCTAGTTAGTTTTTTAACTTTTATTATTTCTGGTTTGGCGAATGGATTGTCACAAGATAATGCCGCTCTAATCAAGGATTTACCACAAGGTCAATTTTATATGAATAAGGATGCAGATCAAACTTATAATCTGTCAAAAATAGATAGCAGTACACAAAATGAAATATTGAGCAAAGAAAAAGATGCAGTAGCTTTTTCATTACAAATGGGCTTTTTAAATGATAAGGACAATAAGCAACAAAGCGTTGCCTTTGTTACATCTACCGAGTCAGATTTATTTGAAAATGTGAAACATAATGAAGTCGTATTAGATAGTTCAATGAAAGATAAAGGAATTAAAGTAGGAGATACATTAACGAATAATCAATTTAGTGGCAAGTTTGTAGTAAAAGGATTTGTCGACCAAAAGAAATATAGTCATGCACCTGTTGCCTATATTAATGAACAAGATTATAAAGAAATTTACCGTGTTGATGAAATGCAGATGATTTTCGCGCCAGACGGAGATTCTTCAAAAGAATTTGCTGGATTAGAATCATTTTCGAATAAAGAGTTTCTTAATACAATTCCAAGTTATAATGCAGAACAAATGTCTTTAAATATGATTGTTTGGTTTTTAATAGTCATTAGTGGGATGCTGTTTGCTATCTTCTTCTATATGATGAACGTTCAAAAAATTGGTTTATACGGAATTTTGAAAGCCATTGGTGTGAAAACGAGTAAATTATTCAAAATGATATGGACACAGATGGCTATCATTACAGTTATTTCACTTATTTTGTCGGTAGCCTTTAGCCAAGCATTTAATCTGATAGCGCCAAAAGGAATGCCTTTCACTTTAACAATTGCGACAACAACGCAATTATCGATTGTATTCTTAATTATTGGATTTATTGGTGCTACAATTTCAGGTATCCAAATTAAAAAAATTCAACCATTACAAGCGATACAGCAAGGAGAGGCTTAATATGACTTTATTTAAAATCGATGAAGTTAGAAAAACGTTTAAGAATGGCGAGATAGAGGAAGAAATACTTAAAGGCATAGATCTTTCTCTAAATGAAGGGGAAATAACTGCATTGGTCGGTGCATCTGGATCTGGTAAGAGTACACTTCTGACAATAGCTGCTGGACTTCAGCCTGCATCAGATGGGCACGTAATATTTGAAGGGAAAAATATGTCTATCATGAACTCTGAAGAGGTTCGAAAAGTACGAGCAAGTGAGTTTGGGTTTGTCTTTCAGTTTGCACACCTTGTACCTTTTCTTACAGTTGAGGAGCAACTACTGCTAATGCTAGATGTTTCGGAATCAAAATTAAAAAAGCAGGAACAAAAAAATGAAGTTAATCGAATCCTAAAATTAGTAGGGATGGATCATCGAAAAGTGGCTTATCCTTCGTCATTGTCAGGTGGCGAGAAGCAACGTATTGCCATTGCCCGAGCAATCATTCATAAACCGAAAGTTCTTTTCGCAGATGAACCAACAGCAAGCTTAGATTCACAAAGATCAAAAGAGGTTATGTTGCTAATTAGAGATTTGACTAAAACGTTAAACATTACTACTTTAATGGTGACACACGATGAAGAAATGCTTGCTTATACGGATCGTATTATAAAAATGAGCGACGGTGTCATTTTGCAAGATGCCATTTATTTAGATTGAATCGTAAAAAACACAACCACAGTTATTGATGGTTGTGTTTTTTTTGAATCAATTATGCCACGGTATAATTGCGTGACACCCGCTGAAAGAAGTTAAACAGGCTCATCACAATAATGTTAAGCTGATTTTCCGTTTCGTCTGGGCGCAATTTATAGATATTTTTAATAAGCCTAGTGTTATGTTACCAAACCACTAAACTAATGGAGCATATTATAGAAAGAAAGAGGGAGGTGATTTGAAATGGCGTTTGTCATTGCTTTATTGATAGTATTAGTTGGTTTAATAGCGGGATTCCAATTAACCGAAGGAAGGTCAGAGAAAGGGAATTACATCGTTTGGGGTATCATTACAATGATAGCGTTTGCACCGTTCTTATCTTTTGTAATTGGCGTAATGTATGGAATAGTGGTTAAAAATAGTTGGGCAACATCGATTATGATGTATTTATCTCCTATAATTTTTGTTATAGGGTTAATTATATTACTTTTAGGTATTTATAAAAATGATAAAGGAAAGTATAAATAACTAGCTATTTATCTCTGAAAAGGGGTTATTCCGTTCAGTGTGTTTTAATTATCTTAAATATAAAGGTAAAAAGCCGCGAGACTCCTACAAATTGTTTTTGGGATGAGTGTAATGAAATAATGAAAATGTAGCGAAGGAGACTATGCCTTCGTGTCCAACATCCTATTTTTTGCCCTGATGCGGCTCGTGTCTGGCCTGCGGAAAAGCATAGCGGTTTTTTACCATCTGGAAGAAGCTTTTACGATAAATGTTTATGTTAATCGAGCTTTTCGACTTACTTTACAGACCATTCTCATTAATGCCCTATGCAACGAAGGGAAGATCGTAAAGATAACATCCATTGTTTTACGCATTGGCATAGGACAGATAATAGGCTTATTTTTGTGTACGCCTGCAATAGTGATTTTTGCTAGTTGCTGCGGAGACATCATTTTTTGTTTTTTCAATTGTTTGGACATCAATGATTTATCGATATTAATAGCGGTTGCTTTATCAAAAATAGGTGTATCAACAAAAGTCGGACATAGCGTACTTACCTTGATGCCAAATTCCTCAGCCTCATAGTGAAGTGATGTCGTTAAGCCCACAACAGCATGTTTCGTAGTTTAATATGCCGTAGATATAGGAGATGGCCCCAGCCCTGCTGCTGATGATGTATTGATGATATGTCCAAAACCTTGTTCCTTCATGATTTGATAGCCAACTTGAGTACCATATATAACGCCCCATAAATTAAGATCCACAATGTTTTTCCATTCGTCCATCGACATATCATAAATTTCACCATACATAGCTATACCAGCATTATTGAATAAATAATCTAATCTTTGAAATTCCTCATATACATTTGTGATGACATGTTCAACACTTTTGTAATCGGTTACATTTAATTCAATAAATTGAGCATTTGAAGCCTCTTTATTTAGATCTGCCTCTAGCAGACGTCCATCATGTTCGTTGATATCTGCAATAATAACAAATACATTACGACCTACTAATTCTTTGCAGATAGCCCTCCCTATACCGGATACACCACCAGTAACAATCGCAACCTTTCTCATATTCATCACCTTTCGTATGAAATCCTAATGGACAGTAGCTTCCTGTAATTGAAGCTGTTCAATTACAGCTGTGTATTCTTCCACGACAAGTTCTGCTCCGTTACTATTTAAATGAACCCCATCTAACGTTAAATGTAGCCCTCTCTTTTTGGATAATCGGTCAATTCGCAAAGGATTTTTATAAAACAGTACATCTTGCATTACTCGCATAACATTGGTGTTAATATAATTCGAACTATTAACTTGATCCAAGTGATGCTCAAACACTTCTTGCATATTTAAAAAGCTAACATTTGTATACTTAGAAGAGATGGACTGAATAATAGAGGAGAGCTCTTTTAATTCCATATTTGAAGTGTTTTTAATTGTCTCTCCTATTAAAGCTGGTGTTACTAAAACAACATGTTTAGAGGATGCTAAAATCATTTCTAAACAGTTTACATAGTAATCTTTAAATTCATGATGATTTTTTGTTACTGGCTGTGCCTGCACTTTCAAAAGTTTAGCATAGACATCATTGACACCAATCCAAAGAAAGCTGAGGTCATAATAAGTAGCTAGCTTTGATTTCTCCAAACGAGTGTGTAAGCTTTTTACTGTCTCACCCGGTTTACCGAGATTATTAAATTCGATATGTGGATGTTTTGCTGTTAGTAGTTTGAAAAATGAAACTCCTGGTCGACCTTCTGTTAAGCTGTCTCCTATACATGCAATTTTCATTTATATCCCACCTTTTTTTATCTCCTTTAAAAAAATGGTTATTGCCTGGTTAAAGAGTGGCTCTAGTGCTTTAAGCTCCTGAGTATTTGTAAGCTGACATAACCCTCCTAGCCATGTGCCTAGTAGAACTGTCCACTCCTCAATATTTCCATGAACAAATTCTCCTTTATCAATTCCTTCTTGAAGAATCGTACGATAAGCACCCATCGGTACAACCGCTAAATTGTATAATTGTTGCACGGATTCAGGACTCGATTTTGGATTGGAAGCTAGCTCTTGCCCTGATCTTAATAAAGGTGTTTGGTAATGATAGAGAACATGCATAGCCATGCCATATAATTTTTCTGTTGCCGTGGAGTAGATACATTCTTTTTGCAGCCATTTGTTGTGCCAATCTTGCATTGTTTGTTGCGATAAAAGAACAAAAAGCTTTTCTTTGTTTTCAAAATGATAATAAATATGTCCTTTGCTGTAGCCTGAAGCGGTTGAAATATCTCCTACTGATGTTTGATTATAGCCTTTTTGAGAAAACAAACTAACCGCATGGTCCATAATTACAACTTTTGTTTTCTCGCTATCATAACGTCTTTTGTTCAAGGGTTTACCTCTTTTTTAGATTTGAACGGCCGTTCTAATTTAAGTATACAATATTTTACTAATTAATGAATAGTTAAATACCTAAGTTAACATGTTTTTACAATTGCTACGGACAGTGAAGCTACAAATGTTTTATGTATCGAAAGCGTAGCGACAGGTACAGAAGTCTCTTACCATTATGCTAAGACATAATTGGTTGAAGGAAATATTTAACAATTTTTGAACTATAAATTATACTTCAAAAATCAGGAGGGGAACTATGTGGGGAGAGTAAAAGGGTTTGAATTAAATAGTCAGGAGCCTGAAAAAGCAACTGAGTTTTATGCTAAGGTTTTTGGTTGGGAAGCAGCTGCACCTAATTGGGGATTTTGGGCTGTAACAACCGGGGAAGATAAAAAATCTGGGATTAATGGCGGTATTGCTAAGGGGCCACATGACTATCCGTTTGGGACACGTATTCAAATTGAAGTGGATTCTATCGATGACGCTATTTCCAAAGCTAAACAGAATGGTGCCATCATTGTTCGTGACAAAATGGAATTCGATGAGTTTTATCTTGCCTATATGGTAGATCCAACTGGGCTTGGCTTCGGCTTAATTCAAAACAAATAGTCTAATTAATAAGTCTGTCTCTGCAAACGATTGCGGAGGCTTTTTTGTGAATACGTCGTATCTAAAAAGTTAGCATAGGAAAAGCATTTAATCTATTGAAATATGAAAAAAGCGATGAAGTGCTTGTCGCCATTCTTTTTCGTTATGAGTTGTATAAGTTGTAAGGGAGTAACCCTCGTAAATTCGAAATTCGTTATTTAGCATTGTATGTCGTCCGCGAGGAGTACGAATCATAGCGATTTTATTTTTTTGTTTAGAAAGTCTTGGTGCAAACTGTGCATCGTTAGCGTCATCAAAAAAACTATAAAGTAAACGCCAATTATGCTTTGTTTGTTCATACAGCATCCAGCCATTCGCTTCATCTCGTTCAATTTTATAAAGCTCATTACCTTCACGGTGTTGATGCCCAGCTATTAGTGGAACTGGCTTACAAGGAGCTAGTGCACCTACGCCAACATCCGAAATATATGGTTGGCCACCGAAATTAACCAGCAATAGCTGATGCATAGGTACATCCTCAATAGGAGTTTCGGCTTTATTATTGCGCCAAAACTGTGCATAGCGATTGGTTACAGAAAAGCCAAGTTCACGAAGTAGCCAACTAAATAAAATATTTAGTTCAAAGCAATTACCTCCGCGATGTTGAATAATGATTTTTTGAAAAAGGTCAGGGATAGCGAAGGAGATGCCATATTTCAAGGCAACATCTAGGTTCTCATAAGGAATGGTATGTAGATTTTTTGTTTGGAGCTGACCAAGTAGCTTAATAGATGGCTCTAAAGATCCTTGAAATTGAATAAGCTTTAAATATTGCTGTATTTGTGAATTCATAAAATCTCCTCACTTCCTTACTAAATAACATAACCGAAATGGCTTGAGAATACACGTGAATAATAGAAAGAAAATAATAGAAAAGAAGGTAAATAACTAGTAAAATGAAATTATTAACTACTATAAAGAGAGATATTTCCTATTATTTTAGTTAATAATAATGATTGTAAGGTAGGTATACGAATGACAAGCGAAATGAAATGGTTAGAAGTAAATTCATACGATGAAATGAGCAAAGTGGCAGCGGATATTTTCACTAAACAATTACAAGTAAAGTCAGCGAGTATTTTAGGATTAGCAACTGGTGGTTCTCCTGTAGGAATGTATAAGGAATTAGTGAAACGCCAACAAGCTGGAAATATATCTTTTAGCGATGTGATTACCTTTAACCTTGATGAATATGTAGGTCTCGATCAATCAAGTCCGGCAAGCTATTGGACATTTATGCATGAGAACTTATTCAATCATGTTGATATTAAGGAAGAAAATATACATTTACCAAATGGTAAGGCAGAAGATTTAGATGCTGAGTGTGCGGCCTATGATGCTCGAATTAAGGAAGCGGGAGGAATTGATCTACAGCTTCTAGGCATTGGCGTTAACGGGCATATTGGCTTTAACGAACCAGGCACATCTTTTGATACAATGACTAATATTGTAGAATTAACTGAATCTACACGCACCGAAAATGCAATTTATTTTGATAACTCTAAAGATGTACCGACACATGCTATTACGATGGGCATTCAATCTATTATGAAAGCCAAGGAAATCGTGTTAATTGCATTTGGTGAAAAAAAACTAGAGGCTATAGAAAAATTAAAAAGTGGTATCATCACTGAAGATTTCCCAGCAAGCCAATTATTAAATCATCCAAATGTAACGATTATTTACGGCGGAACAAAATAAAAATTAAGCGTAGACTTTATATTATTTGAAGTCTACGCCTTTTTTTTTGAATTCGAAGGGACGGGGATAGGAATCAGAGCGACGGATAGAATCGGCAAAGCGACGGATAGAACAGGCAAAATCGTGGATAGGACAGGCAAAATCGTGGATAGGACACCAAAATCGCGGATAGGACAGGCAAAATCGTGGATAGGACAGACAAAATCGTGGATAGGACAGACAAAATCGTGGATAGGACAGACAAAATCGTGGATAGAACAGACAAAATCGTGGATAGAGCAGTCAATGTTGTGGATAGCCCGCCAAAGAAGGAGCATTCACCTAGAAATTTAGCTGTCATAGATATTAGCTTCGCCATTAATCAATGCTACAATAGTTTCTATATGCTAGAATGAGAAAAACAATAGGAGGGGTTAGGGTGAAAAGCACCGTACCACATTTACAAAAGGGCGATACAGTTGGTCTTGTGGCTTTATCAAGTCAAGTAGAGTCCGAAAAGCTAGGAATTGCAATAGCCTTTCTTGAAGAGTTAGGT
Organism: Lysinibacillus xylanilyticus; assembly: GCF_001183605.1. GTDB lineage: Bacteria > Bacillota > Bacilli > Bacillales_A > Planococcaceae > Lysinibacillus > Lysinibacillus xylanilyticus. Next base: position 10,140 of record NZ_LFXJ01000013.1, read on the forward strand.
CTTAACTATATAATTGGGGATACCATTCAGGCAAAGCACGATTACCTGGCAGGTAGTGATGAAGAGCGTCTGGCTGACTTTCATGAGATGGTCAGAAATCCAGAGGTGAAGGCAATCTTTTGTGTTAAGGGGGGCTATGGCTCTGCACGCATTGCGGAGAAGATTGACTACGGACTACTTGAGGAAAATCCAAAAGTCTTCTGGGGCTTCTCTGATCTTACATATTTACATTGCGCGATTAACGAATATGCTAGTTTAGTGACGTTTCATGGACCGCTCCTTATGTCTGTAGATAGAATAGATGATTTATCAAAGAAAATGTTTTTACAGTTATTTTCACCGATGGAATTACAGTTTACGGAGGATATTGCCCCGTTAACAACGATTGCAACTGGTGTTGCTCGTGGTCAGATTATTGGTGGCAATTTACGTCGTCTTGTTAACACATTAGGTACAAAATTTGAAGTTCGCACGGAAGATCGAATTTTATTGATTGAGGACCTTGGAGAAACTATTCCAAAAATCGATGAGAATCTACAGCAGTTAAAGCAAGCTAGAAAGCTTGAGCAATTAGCAGGTGTTATTATCGGCTCCTTTACGCAAACAGAAGCGGATGAAGCGGCACTAATGACTTTAATGAAGGACTATTTTGCGGATTTAGACGTTCCGGTTGTAGCAGGCTTTAAAATTGGTCATGATTCAACGAATATTGCTATTCCATTAGGCGTAGATGCTATTTTAGATGCACAGGAAAAGGTACTAAAGATTTTGCCTGGTGTGCATTAAAAGAAGCGCTCAGCACTTTATATTGTGCTGAGCGCTTTATTTTATAGGAACGTTTAGGCTATTAATAAGGCTCTGCGTCATGGCCTTTATCTACAGCCTTTTTAGGCGCTTTATCACCATCAATATTACCAAGTGGCTTTAATGAAGAAGAATCATTCTGAGCTTTTTGCAACCCTTCTTTTAACAAGCGACCATACTCCTCATCTGCTTCCTCCGCTAATGCAATCATCGCTTCTTGAATGGCTATATGACAGACTGCTAAATCACGAATTAAGTTTTCAAGCAGCTCATCTCGCTCCCATTGCTCAAAATTGCGATACGTTTCGCCAGCTTGCTTCGTATTACTTTGACGATCAATGGATTCCCGAACGAGATTACCTTCCACGAGTGGTGTATATTCTTTAGCCGATTGAGTAGCTTCCTTTAAACCATTTAACATCGACGGCTCATAGTTAATATGAGGATTTTGCCCAGGAGCTAAATCTCGCTTGTACATCATTTGACCACCGTTTTGATTGGTTGCCACTCGTTTTTTAGGAGCATTGATAGGAAGTTGTAAATAGTTTGCACCTACACGATGACGCTGTGTATCAGAATAAGAGAAGGTACGACCTTGTAGCATTTTATCGTCCGAGAAATCCAGTCCGTCCACTAGCACACCTGTACCGAAAGCGACCTGTTCAACTTCAGCAAAATAATCTTCTGGATTTTTATTTAACACCATCTTACCAACTGGATACCACGGGAATTGATCATTAGGCCAAAGCTTTGTATCATCTAACGGATCAAAATCAAGCTCTGGATGTGGACCATCCTCCATAATTTGGACGTTTAGCTCCCATTCAGGATAATCCTCATTTTCAATCGCATCGTATAAATCTTGTGTGGCATGATTGAAGTTTTTCTTTTGGATATCTTCTGCTTCTTTTTGTGTTAAGTTTTTAATGCCCTGTAAAGGTTCCCAATGATATTTTACAAGGACAGCTTTGCCTTCACTATTGACCCATTTATACGTATTGACGCCAGAGCCTTGCATCATTCGATAATTAGCAGGAATACCCCATGGTGAATAAATGAATGTCACCATATGGAAGGATTCTGGTGAACTTGCACAAAAATCAAAAAAGCGTTCAACGTCCTGAATATTTGTAATGGGATCAGGCTTAAAGGCGTGAATCATATCAGGGAATTTCATTGCATCGCGGATAAAGAAGATTTTTAAATTATTGCCGACTAAATCCCAGTTACCATCCTCAGTATAGAATTTTACAGCAAAGCCTCGTGGATCACGTAATGTCTCTGGTGAATGACCACCATGAATAACTGTTGAGAAGCGCACAAAAACAGGCGTCTGCTTCCCCTTTTCCTGAAATACTTTTGCCCTTGTATACTTTGAAATAGGATCATCCCCAACAACACCATATGTCTCAAAATAGCCATGCGCCCCTGCACCACGTGCATGAACAACACGCTCAGGAACTCTTTCCCGGTCAAAGTGACTTATTTTTTCTATAAAATCATAGTTTTCAAGGGTTGCAGGACCTCGATTACTGACAGTTCGTATATTTTGATTGTTAGTAATAGGGTGCCCCTGTCGATTTGTCAAAGTCATGTCATGCTCGTTTGTTGAATCATGTTGGTTTGTCATTGTTTAACCCCTTTCTTTTGATGTCTACATTCTGTCCAGGTTAGGGGAGAACTAGTCATGAAAAAACACTTAGCACACGAGATGAGTGAGAGTCAACTAAAGCGAATTATCAAAATATGTTTACCAAGAGTGTTCGTTAATATTGAAACACCTTGGATTTTTTTATTAATTTGAAGAGATAGAAAATGCTACATAATGGATTAAAATATATTGGGTTTTTTTATTATGACTTTTCGATGGAGTCTTATTGCTAAGATGGTTTCTTCATGATGAAATATGATTAGATCAATTAATTGCCTTTGCAATAGGGTTTATTTTCTACATTACTTCTTTATTCGTTAATGCAAGGTGAGGTAATTATATGCACATAAAAAGCTCTCCTACACACAAGTTGTATGAGAGCTATTGGATGGCGTTTTCAAATAATAGTCAAGTTGTTTGAGTATGGCCATTGCTTATAGTTGGTTATTAGTCATTGGTCATACAGTAACAGGTAACTTGTCATAGGTTTCGTTTGAGTTAGCTCCAAAAAGCTAGTTTTGAAAACAGCACATCCAATTCGATATGAAGTCTCAACGACCCCATAAATATATTGTATACAGTTTCAGGGAAATCGTCTATGTAATAGAACTTTAAACCATGGCTAATGCAAAATAGATCCCTTGACTTAGAGTTTACTCTAACAAATATAATACAAACATCTTTATTGAGGGGAGATGTTTTAATTTGAATACACGAGTAATTGTAACTCGATACGGAGGACCTCAGGTTATTGAAGTGATAGAGGAGCCATTACGAAAACCTAAAAGAGGAGAAATTCGCGTTAAGGTCCAAGCTGCTGGTGTTGCACTTGCGGATATTATGAGGAGAGAGGGAAAAGTTCCGCTAACTCCTATACCTCCTTTTACGCCAGGATACGACACTATTGGAATTGTTGATGAGTTGGGAGAAGGCGTACAAAAATATTTGATAGGGGATAAGGTAGCCGTCTTTTTTAACGGTACGGGTGGCTATGCATCTTATGTGTACGCGATGGACGATGAGGTTGTCGGAATTCCTGCTCATATCGATTCCATAACGGCGGTTGCTGTGATCTTAAATTATGTGACAGCCTATCAAATGCTTCACCGGATTGCAAAGGTAGCTGAAGGGGAACGTATCCTTACTCACGGAGCGAGTGGAGGGGTTGGTACTGCATTGCTTGAGCTTGGAAAGTTAGCGAGATTAGAAATGTATGGCACAGCTTCCTTGGCTAAACATTCAATTGTATCCCATTTCGGCGCCATGCCTATTGACTATCGAAACGAAGATTTTGTAGATATTCTTAGTATCCAGGCTCCTGAAGGTATGGATGTTGTATTTGATCCAATAGGAGGTCGGAATTATGAGCGTTCGATGAAAACCTTAAGCAAGAATGGACGATTCATAGGTTACGGCTATACTTCGATTCTTCAGGAAGGAGATTCAGAAGAGTGGACCAAAGAATGGGGCAGGTTGGCTGAAGATCAAACTACAGAGAAAGGTAATCCTGCCTATCTTTACTCTATAACCTCTTTAAAAAAAGAAAGATTAGATTGGTTTCAGGAAGATGTTCGGTTCCTTCTCTCATTGTTAGAGGAAGGGCAAATCAATCCTTTGATTTCTTACAGACTTCCATTAAGGGAAGCGGCACATGCACAAGAATTACTTGAAAATTCATTATCGGTAGGAAAGGTTGTTCTTATATGTGAATGAAAGGGGACAAAAACTTAATGTACTCGATTGGTGAAGTATCGAAATTAACAGGTATTTCTACATATACACTACGTTATTACGAAAAAATGGGTCTCTTACCTAATCCTTATCGTATGGATGGGAAACAAAACGGGATTCGGCAATATAATGATCAGGATCTTCGCTTTATTCAATTTATTTATGGATTAAAGCAAACAGGAATGAAGCTAAAGGATATTGCTTTATTTGTTGAAGATGGATGTCTGTTAACACAAAATGATCAAGAAATAGAAAATATCCAGGATATTTTACACAAACGGATTGAACTATTAAATAAACATGTTAATCTACTAGAGCAGCAATTGGAGCAATTGGGAAACGTGATGACTCTTGCAAATGAGAAAAGAAGTTTTTACTTAGAGATGCTAAATGAACAGACTTCAAAACCAGTAAAGCATTTTAAATGACTTGGCAAGAGATACCCTTGCTCCTAAGTGGATTGCTTGTAGAAGAACAATAAATATACTACCAAAAAGCGTTTAACCACAGCGGTTGAACGCTTTTTTTACGAAAGGTTCAAAAAAGAAGTGATTCTTGCCTTACCCATTTAATTCAATATGCAATACAAATCTTAATTAAAGATGTCGAAAAATGACGAAAATTAATTGTGGTAATATAAACCTTTATTTGTCAGAATTGTAATAAGAGGATGTGGGATTGTAATTTAGGTGTTTTTTGTGCTATAAATTCTATTTCATTAAATCTAAAAAAGTATATTTTTATTGATATGCATTCGGAGGGAATAAAGGTAATGAAGAAAGTTTTATTATTACTACTAGCAGTTATACTAGTTGGATGTTCTGGAGAAGGAACAGAGAAGAAAAAAGAGGCAGAAAAAAAAGAGATCGTTACAGTAAAATTTGAAGAAGTTGATTCTGAATCAAAAGCTACGGTAGAAAAGTTTGCTAAAGATTACAATGCTGCCGTTGATTTATTTAAACAGGTTCAACCGGTAGAATTAGTGAAGATTCCAGAACCGGTAACTAATGAACTTAATGATTTCTCACAAATCTTATTGGATACTGATTTTAAAGAATATAAGGGCCATTACAAACTAGTTGCTAAATATAATAAGGATAAAAAAATAATTGGATATAATGTTTCTGTAGAAGGACTTCCTGAAAAAGAAGTAAATGAAGAGGGAGACGAATGGCAAGAAGGAATAACTTCCGCTGTATTAGTTGCTCAAGTACTAGGATTAGATTTAGATAAATTTAGTGAATCCTTAGGTATAGCTGAGGAGAAGAAAGGCACTCATTCATATACGGATTCTAAATATAAGGTAACTAATCTATTTGCTGATCTAAAATCAGGAAAATTTGAATTTAATTTTGAGTTAACTAAGTAGACCAATAGCATCTCTTATGAACTGCACCTCAATTGTGTTTAACAATTGCAATGCAGTTCAAGGGATGCTTTTTTGCTGTATTTATTTTAATTGTTTTAGAGCTTGAAATTAAAATAACGAAAATTATCGAAGTTAATTGCAATGTCAACAGACTCTCTGTGAAATGTGTGTAGTTGAATGGCGAACTTATTTAAGATTTTAATTCGTTATTCCTATATACATACTCGTCCTACTTTTTATTAGCTTAAATCTTGATATACAAGCCTTTATTTATTAAGAAGCCATGAAAACTCGGTTTGTCTTTTGTAATTGCTTCGGTGCAATTGAGCTTTTAAAATGGGTATTCAATATAGTTTTAATATCCCACAAAATCTTAATTTTTCACAAAATGTCGAAAAATAGCGAATGATAATTGTGGAAATGTAAACCTTATTTTGTCAGAATTGTAATTAGAGTAAGTCGGATAGTAATTTGGTAATTTTTCTATATAATAATTCTATTCCATTGAGTCTAATAACGTATATTTTTATTGATATGCATTCGGAGGGAATAAGGTAATGAAGAAAGCTTTATTATTACTACTAGCAGTTATGCTAGTTGGATGTTCCGGAGAGGGAACTGAGAAGAAAAAAGAGGAAGATGTAAAGAAAGAAGAGGTTATAAAAGAAGAAAAAGTCGTTCCTGTAAAATTTGAAGAAGTTGATCCTGAATCAAAGGCTACGGTAGAAAAGTTTGTTAAAAAATACAATGTCAGAGTTGATTTTATTAAACAGTATCAAGAAAAAGGAATTGAGATAGCGAAAATTCAAGAACCAATAACTAGTGAACTGAATAAAGAGGAAAATACTCTCTCACAAATCTTATTGGAAACTGATTATAAAAAACATAAGGGTCATTATAAGATAGACGCTAAATATAATGAAGATAAAAAAATAATTGGTTATACTATTTCTATAGAAGGAGTCCCCGCAAACGAATTAAGTGAAAATGGAGAAGAATGGGCGGAAGGAATCATATCCACGATGGCAATTGCTGATGCACTAGGGTTGAATATAGATAAATATGACGAAGAAAGTGATATAGCTTTTGACGAGGAGAATTATACATATACTGATCCTAACACTAAGACTAATGTAACTTTTCTTTATGCTGATTGGGATTTAGGGAAATTTGAAATTAAATATGATTTAAGTAAGTAGAACAAAAGCATCCCAAAGCTGCACTCCAATTGTTAAACACAATTGGAGGTGCAGTTCAAAAAGGATGCTTTTTTTGTTGCTAAATAATAGCCTTGGCGCTCGAGATTAGAAATAACGAGAATCATCAAAATTAATTTCAACGCTATAATTCTTTGCATTGATAAGATTCGATAATTTATGGGCATCTTTCTCTAGTTTTATAGCACGTTCACGGTACTCATCTGGCTCATACATAGCGATTTCATAAAGCATTGTAGTTTCACCATAACCCACGCGTACACTTTCTTTTTCATGCATACTAAACTGTTTGCAAAGCTCGACATCTGCGCGAAGCTGTGTTGCGAGTTCAATCGCTTCAACTAATGCTAGTTTTTCACTTTTAAAGTCTACTGTGTTTATTATATTTGCTTCATATACTAAACGATCTAATGTACGAACATCGAGACGTACTTGAGCTAATTCAGCTTCAATTACTTTCATTGCGCGATTACTTGTTTTGGGTGCTTGTCCTTTTTCAACAGTTACAAAAGCGCTACGATGTAATTCACTAACAAGCTCCTGAACTTTTTTTGCTAAAATACTTTTTAGCTTAACGGCTTCTGCAAGATTAATCATAAAAACACGTCCTTTTACAGTGTAGTAGATGGTGCTGCGTTTGTTAATAGGGCCATTTTATAATCGCCGCCATGAATTTGATTAAACATCTTACCAGCAGATGCAAGAAGCTCTTCCGCACGTTCTTCTGACAATGATGGACGGAGGTAGAAGATATGTAAAGCCTCGGTCGTTTCCTCTGAAACAGACGTACGTTTAGAATCGACAAATGGTGACCCAAATGCTCCTTCAGCATCATAGCTATAAAGGATATTTTTTAATGAATTAAAACGACCATTTAAGCCCTCATAGCCTGTTTCCTCGTTACCAAGTGCGATTTCTATATTTTCTTTTAGTCTATCTACATCATATAAGCCTACTGGAATCTCATATTGGAGGGAGAAGAAATTATTTAAATCAACACCTGAGTGAAGTGGTGTTAAATAATTTTCCTTACTAATGCGGCGCATTAAGCTTTCTGCTGAGTGACGATAGCGGTTTGGATCTGCACCAAGCTTTTTCCATAATTGTCGCCATTCTGCGATACCCTCTCGTTGCGTTACAGGACTATCTTGCAGTTCTAAAAAAAGGTTTTCCTGATACAATTGCATGCGGCCTTTAATCATTTGAGGCGATTCTGCAACGACAATTTTGGTATAATGAATAATGCCGATTTTAAGCTCGGGATGTTGTGTCAATAGAGATCGATTAATTGAAATTTCCATAAAACATCACCTACTTTATCTATTTTTATTATTGTACCATGTAAGGAGTTGGGAATAAAATGAACATACATGACCTACAACGTGAATTTGTAGCGTATGCAATGTCCATTGGTGTAGACAAGATTGGCTTTACAACAGCAGCTCCATTTACAGAATTAAAAAATAGACTGCGCCGTCAGCAAGAACTTGGCTATCAGTCTGGCTTTGAAGAAAGCGATATAGAAAAACGTACCGAACCCCTACAATTGTTAGAAGGAGCAGAGAGCATTGTGGCGATAGCAGTAGCATATCCGTCGCGTATGCAAGATGCACCTGTAGGCAAAAAGGGTTCAAGACGGGGAATTTTTTGTCGTGCTTCTTGGGGCGTCGATTATCATACAGCATTACGTGAGCGCTTGAAATTATTATCAGCCTGGCTTGAGGAACGCATAGAAGGTGCACGTATTGAATCAATGGTTGATACGGGTGCACTTGTGGATAGGGCAGTGGCAGAGCGTGCAGGGATAGGCTGGAGCGGGAAAAACTGCTCGGTTATTACTCCTGAGTTCGGCTCTTATGTATATTTAGGAGAGCTTATTACGAATATCCCTTTTGCTCCTGATAAGCCTATGGAGGATGAATGCGGTGATTGCCGTTTATGTTTAGATGTTTGTCCAACAGGCGCGTTAATCGAGGGAGGACAGTTGGACTCTCAGCGTTGTATAGCCTTTTTAACGCAAACTAAGGGAATGCTACCTGATGAGTTTCGTACCCATATTGGAAACCGTTTGTATGGCTGTGATACATGCCAGACCGTATGCCCAAAGAATAAGGGGAAGATTAACTGGATACATGAGGAATTTAAACCTGACCCAGAGCTTGCAAAGCCATTACTTGTACCACTTTTAACGATTTCAAATCGTGACTTTAAAGAAAAATTTGGACATGTTTCTGGTTCATGGCGGGGGAAAAAGCCAATTCAACGCAATGCTATTTCGGCACTTGCGCACTTTAAAGAGGAAGCTGCGGTACCAGATTTAGTAGCACTTCTTGAAAAGGATGAACGACCAGTAATTCGAGGGACAGCGGCATGGGCTTTAGGTAAAATAGGCGGAGAGCAGTCTCAATCTGCATTACTTAAGGCAAAAGGAAAAGAACAAGACGAGGAAGTACTCGTTGAAATTAATAAAGGTTTACAATTTTTTAATTAAGGAAGTGTACCGTTATGCCATTGCATATCGTTTTATATCAACCAGAAATTCCAGCAAATACAGGAAATATTGCACGCACATGTGCTGGCACAAATACCTCATTACATTTAATTCGCCCTCTTGGCTTTTCAACGGACGATAAAATGCTAAAACGTGCCGGCTTAGATTATTGGCATAGTGTCAATGTCGTGTACCACGATTCGCTAGAGGATTTTTTAGAGGCATCCAAAAATGGCGACGTTTATTTAATTGAAACATATAGTGAAGAGCCATTTACGACACATGATTTTAGTGATAAAGATCGTGATATTTACTTTATGTTTGGAAAAGAAACGACTGGCCTGCCAAAGGATTTTGCGTATGAGCGTAAAGATATGTGCTTACGAATTCCACAAAGTGAGCATGTTCGTTCACTCAATCTATCGAATACAGCAGCAATTGTTATTTATGAGGCATTGCGTCAACAAGGATATCCTGGGTTACATTAAAAAGAAACTGATCAAAACATTAAAAAGCGCGAGAAATCAATTTAGAAATGTTGATTTCTCGCGCTTTTCTGATGTGAAAATTATTAATTTTATTTCTGCAAGCGACGGAAAGAACCTGTCAAGCGACGGATACAATCCTCAAACCGCCGGATAGCCCGTCACATCGCTCTTAAAATTTCATTAAAACAACGATACCTGATGGGTCTTCTGTTTGGAAACCTCCATCTATATCATTAACAGGTGCACCAATTGCAAGTAGATTTTCTTTCATTGTTGCTGCTTGCTCTTCATTATCTAGACGCAGTGAAAATGTTTTTAAGCCAACCTGATTTTCACCAAGCTTTGGTGCGTTTTCAGAGTGCCAAGTGTTTAAACCGATATGATGGTGATAGCGGCCAGTTGAGATGAATAAAGCTTGTGCTCCATAGCGAGTGACAATCTCAAATCCTAATCCTTTAGTATAAAATTCCTCTGTGGCAGCTAAATTAGAAACTGATAGATGAATATGCCCCATTAACGTATCAGCTGGTAGGCCAGCCCATCTACCATCGCCTTTCTCTAATATAGAATGGATTTTAAGAGGTTCCGTAACCATATGCACTTGGTCGAAATGCCAAGTCCATTCATTTTCAGGGCGATCCGCATAAACCTCAATACCATTATTATCAGGATCATTTAAATAAAGTGCTTCACTTACATCATGGTCAGATGCTCCGAAGTAGACGCCATTGTTATGGAAATGAGTAATAATATTTGCTAAATCACGACGAGTAGGCAATAAAATTGCAAAGTGATAAAGTCCAGTTGTTAAGCTCGTTTTCTCTGCTACTGTTTCAGGTTGGACGATTGTCAGTAAAGCTGTTTTGCCATCGGCTGTTAGAGTTGCTCTATGAGATTCCTGATGTAAAACTTTAAAGCCAATGACCTCCTGATAATAAGTTAATGAACGTTGTAAATCGCTCACTTTAATTTCAACATTCGTGACATATGTGTTAGGTTTTTCATGAAAATGCATAGTTAATTACCTCCAAATATAAGTTATCATTAATCATCAAGTTACTTTATGTAAGTAAGTTTATTTTATAAAGTACAAAATGTCAAGTAATTATATTGTTCCGAAAAATAAGAAAAGTAACCGAAGCGGATGGGGGAACGAAGGCTTAATGCATCACGTCCTGTGATAACGCCTTCGTGACCAATATCCTGCTGATGCTGTCGCTACGTTTCACTACGCTTTAGCGCAAAAAACATCTGTGGCCCCGACGCCCCCAGGAAGCTTTGCTCTGTGCGAAAGCGAAGCGACAGCAACAATTCGCCCAGTCGGAACGGAAATCAACTCCTCGCTTTGCCAAAGAACCAACTTTATTTAATTATGACACTTATTCTTTACCATATATTTTTTCAACAACAAAAAAATCACTAAGCATCTATTTATGCTTAGTGATTTTCTTGGGGTATTACTTCTCTGATCTGTAGTTGCCTTCGTAACCAGCAGTGAAAATAGCAGTTAAGAACGCAACAGTTACACCAATAATTAAAATTAAACTCATGGAAGAACCCTCCTCATGTTTATAAAGAAATCTCTTTTTAGTATAGCCTATCCACTATAAAAATGAAACGACATAGAGGAATAAAATATGTCAGAAATGGTTCGGAAATAACTATTTCGGGAAAACTATAAGAGAGGTGATAATAATGGAAAAAAAGGTTCCAAATATCGAAAACGGTACAATGGCTAGAAATTTTAAGGAATTACAGGATTTGGGGAAGCAAATGGAGCATTTGCGTGATGGTCTAGAACTTGTTGAAGACGATCGAATTCCAGATCCTATACAAGTAGATGATTATGAAGAGGAAGCGAAAGATTAATAAGAAATTCCCCGCGGATTTTCCTTATGTTTCTTAAAACCAATTTTTTGTATAATGGAACTAGGAAAAGAAAGGGGGTGTTATTCTTGAATTTACAATCAACAAAAACATTAGCAAACGGTGCGGAAATGCCTCTCTTTGGCTTAGGTGTTTACAAAATGACAGAGCGTGATGAGACTTTGCAGGCTATTGATAAAGCTCTTAAATTTGGCTACCGAGCTATTGATACGGCTTCTCTTTATGGTAATGAGGCTGAGGTGGGCGAAGCTATTCGTCATTCAGGCGTAAAACGTGAGGATATTTTTGTGACGACAAAGGTTTGGAATAATGACCAAGGCTATGATGAAACATTGAGAGCTTTTGAAGTGTCATTAAAAAAGTTAAATATGGACTATTTAGATTTATATTTAACACATTGGGCAGTACCAGAAACATTTGAAGAAACGTATAGAGCAATTGAACGCTTATATGATGAAAAATTAATTCGTGCAACAGGGGTCTCAAATCACCATGAGCACCATTTACAAAAGCTATTAACTAAAGCAAATATTGCACCAATGGTCAACCAAGTAGAGGTGCATCCATATTTACAGCAAGACACATTAAGAGCATATTGTAGTGAACATGGAATTGCTGTTACTGCATGGTCTCCATTAGGTCGTGGTGGTGTGCTTGATAATCCAACAATTATGGAAATTGGTCGTGAAGTAGGGAAAACAGCTGCTCAAGTAGTGCTGCGTTGGCATTTACAAAATGATACACTTGTTATTCCGAAGTCTGTAACACCTAGTCGTATTGAAGAAAATGCACAGATCTTTGATTTTGAATTAACACTAGCACAAATGGATAAAATAGCTACATTAAATCGCAATGAACGATTTGGGCAGGACCCAGATAATTTTAAATTTAATTTTTAGTGCAATAGAAATCCCGCTCTCTAATTTGAGAAGCGGGATTTTGTAAATATATTATTTAGATTCTTTAGATTCTTTTACAAAAGGAATATAGTTAGAAAGCATTTTTGCCATATGTGCACGTGTAGCGTTGTCACCAGGCATAAATTTGCCGTTTGCGCCGCTAACAATCTTTAAGTCTTTCATAAGTGCGATAGCATTTTGAGTTTCAGTGTCGTATTTAGAAATATCGCTGAAATCAGCTTTTAAACCAGTTTTTGCATCGTGTTGTAGATTATATGCACGAGTAAACATTAATGCAAGTTCATAACGTTTTACTTTCGCATTTGGATTAAATTTACCATTTGTACCTTGAACAATTCCAGCTTCAGCAAGCGCTGCAATTTCTTTTTGTGTTGCATCATTTAAATTAGCAATATCAGAGAATGAAGCTTGACCTTTTGCTTCAAGCTTTAAGGCACGTGAGATAAATGATGCAGCTTGTGCACGAGTTAAGTTTGCGTTTGGTGAATATGTTGTTGCAGAAGTACCTTTTGCTAAATCACGGTAATAAAGATCACGAACATAGCCTTCAGTTTCTGAGCCTTTTGCAATATCTTTAAATGGAATTGTCGCAATAATACGTCCTTCTACTTTTGGATCAACTTTTTTCAGTGTATCTAAATGTTCGATAAACATTTCATAGTCAATCGTACCAGGTTCACTTACACGGCCATCCTCATAAACTTTTTTCAGTGTATCGTAGCCGTCTCCACCTTTAGCAGTGAATGTATTTGTTGCCGCTTTATAATAGGCTGCTTTATCAAGCTCTTTACCATTTAATTTAATAGAAGTTACACGTTTTCCTGCAGGTGCTTTTCCATCAAATTCTACTTGTAAACCTGAGAAGTGTAGGAAGCCACCGAATTCTTTAGGGAAATCTTTCACACTATGTTCCGCAATTTCGTAGATTTCAGCACCTTTTAATTTTACGATACCAAGAGTATTACCGAATGGCATAACTGTCATAACTTCTCCAACAGTGATATCTCCTGCATCAATACTTGCGCGGATACCACCACCGTTTTGGAATGCAAATTGTACTTCTGGGTCAATTTTCTTAGCACCAGCAAGCATACCATCAGTAATTAAGTTACCAAGGTTTGTTTCACCAGCACGAACGCCCCAAAGATTACGACCGCCATTTAGTAGTGAAACAGCTGTATTACCTGTTGATTGATTTAATATTTTTGAAATTTTCTCTTTATATGGTGCTAAAAGTGCTGTAGCTTCAGGATCTGCTGCTACAGGCTTTTCTTTATCATTTAAAGCATGTAATTGACCGAAGTAGTCAACAACGGCGCCATTATCGTTGAATGTTAAATCTAATTCACCTAAATTTTCGCTATATTGACCTGTTTGAACGATAATTGTAGGATTCTTAAATGGTGTTTCAGCTTTCACAGGCTTGTCTAATTTCGTATGTGTATGACCACCTACGATTACATCAATGCCCTCTACAGTTTTTGCTAGTAATTGGTCATTATCCCAATCTGCAGAGTCATCGTAGCCTATGTGTGTTAATGCGATAATTTTGTTAACACCTTGCTTTTCAAATTCTGCTACTGCTTTTTTCGCAGAGTCGACATAGTTTGCAAACTTGACGTTAGCAACACTTGAAATCGTAGGTGTTTCTTCTGTTGTTAAGCTGAAAATACCTACTTTTTCTCCATTGATCTCTTTAATGATACCGTCATAAATTTGACCGTTTTTAAAGTCTTTTGTGACTGTTTTGAATTGTAAGCCATCGAATAAAGAATCTTTTGAAAAATCTAGATTGGATCCTAGTAATGGGAACTCTGCGCCCTTAACGAATTTGGCAAGTGCAGCATGTCCTTCTGGGCTTGATCCTAAATCGAACTCATGGTTACCAAAAGTCATGGCATCATAACCCATTAAGTTCATTAATTTCATATCAGCTTCTCCAGCAAATTCGTTAAAGTATAAAGTACCAGAGAAAACATCACCAGCATCTAAAAGAAGTGAGTTTGCATTTGCTGCACGAAGTTCTTTTACTTTTGTTGCGCGCTTTGGAGCATCCTCAACGTGTGCATGCGTATCATTTGAGTGTAGAATTGTTAATTTGAAACCATCTTTTGTAGCTGTTGGTGTTGCTTCCGCTGCATGTGCGGCAAAACCTGGTGTAGCTAGTAAACTAGCAGCTAGAGTTGTTGCTGCAATACTTTTAACCCATTTCATCAATGAATTCCTCCTCATAATTAGTCAGATGACTGACAATTTACTCTAATTCTACCATGAAAAAAACGCATCGTCATTACCAATAATAGAAATGCATATTAAAATTACTGTAAAAAATAGATGAAAGAAATGTTAAATAATATATTTATACTTTTTTAGAATTATAAGTAAATATATTGAAATATTGGTGTCGTCACTGTGGAGTGGGGTTCATTTCTGTTAAGAGTGGGCACCTTCCTGGGCAAGTATTGCTCGTTTGCTCAGTTGGCTTTTTCTGGAGCAGTTCTTGAAGCTGGAGAGGTAGTAAAAACAATCAGCTCCGGTATAATGCCACGGGAGTACAAAGGCGCACGATGAGTCGCCCAGTCCACACTACAATCAACTTATATACATGGCATACTTTTTTACAAATATCATTTCAAACCATTGATGATGAGCCTAAGTAAAGGAATATTGCTTTTTCGATGGATGTTTTGTGATACTGCAGAATATGAAGATTTCGACTTAAATAAAGGCATAAAAAAAACTACACTTCCTATTGTTAGCTGTCCAACAATAGAAAATGTAGTACGATAATTACTGCTGATCCTTTACAACGATCGTCTTATTTAAAAATGGATGCTCGAATTCCAATTGAATAGCGTGGAGCTCGTAGTCATCACTTGCAGTTTCTCTTGCTCCATACATTGTATCTCCAATAATCGGATGGCCGATATGTGCTAAATGTACGCGAATTTGATGAGTTCTTCCTGTTTCAAGAATTAGATGGACAACACAAGAGCTTTTATAGCGCGCTACAACTTCATAGTGTGTAACCGCATGCTGTCCAGTTTTTGAAACGACACGTCTTGTTGCATGATGTCGATCTTTTCCGATTCCTTCAGAAATCGTGCCAGATGAAGAGCGTAAATTCCCTTGCACCTCTGCAGCGTATGTTCGAATAATAGATTTTTCCTCAATCATACGGTCAAAGATTGATTTTGCTAAAGGATGTTTTGCTACAAGCAACAAACCTTGTGTCCCTTTATCTAAACGATGGACATGCTCCGCATAAGTGCCGCCTTGCTCTTTAATATGAGCCATAACATGATTCATACAAGTGTGAGTATCGCGTGCATCATTTGGATGTGTCGACATACCTTTTGGTTTAGAAACGATCAAACAATGGTCATCTTCATAGACGACATCAATTGCACAAACCGGTGTAGGTTGATAATTGGATGTCGGAATTGGGAATGTGAATTTTATGATTGTTCCTACCTGTAGTGGATCATTCCATTGAATAGGCTCTCCGTCAATTGTTGTGATAGCCTTCGCCATTCGCAATTCATGGACTATCTTTTTACCGAGTCGCCAATGATTGCGTAATAAATCCTCGACTGTCAAATTATTCGTATTTATTTCATAGTGAAACATAAATCTTCCTCCGTAGAAAAGACCGTATCCCAATTGTAGAACACGGTCTCGTAATTAATTTGCTGTTTTAGCAGCCTTCATTACATAAAAGCTTGCCCCTGCAATTAAAATAAATGCAGTTAGCGCTAAAAATGGGATTGTAATAAAACCTAACCAGTTAATATATTGACCAGTACATGAAACAAGACCACAAGAAGGTGCAGTTTCAGCTAAAAAACTAAGCTTTTGAATACCATAATGGTAAAGTGATATACTGCCTCCCATAATGGCAAAAACAGCTGTTGTTACAGCAATACGTGCATTTTTTTGAATAAAGGCAATTGTTGTCATTATGACTATTGGATACATGAAAATTCGTTGGTACCAACACATTTTACAAGGTTCATAATGACGAATTTCAGAAAAGTATAAGGAACCCAGTGTTGCAACTACAGAGACAATCCAAATAAATAATAAGCCATTTTCCACTTTTTTAGACATATAAATTCTCCCCTTAGTATAACCATGTACTTGTTTGATTATAGTTGTTCTAGTTTTATATGTAAATTAACTTACCTAAAATAAGGAATATTTTTATCAATTATGCCTTGCCATAATTCCGTGATATCCACCGGAGGCTTTGTTGCCACAGGACGTGGGGTTCTTAGACTGAGTTCCTCTATTTCAGCGGATGTCTTTTGTACCGAAAGCGTAGCGTCAGCAGCAGATGTTTGGACACCTGCTGAACGAAGCAAAAAAATTTCAGTCTAAAGTATGAATGGCTGAGGCAGACGTTCCAGACTTTGAAATGTTATCATTAAAATTAGTAATGCCAAAGAAGAGGTGTTTTCGTGAGGGACAATGATCATTCCAATATTGGTATTTTAAAAGAGATTGCAGAGTTATTAAACGAAGAAACTGAAATTGTGTCGATGTTAAAGGGAGCACTTGTGAAATTTTTAAATGGCACAAATTTTGAAACAGGCTGGATTTTTTTTATCGATGAAAAAGGGCGGTCAGAGCTTGTTGTCCATGTCAATTTACCAGAGGCACTGGAGTATAAAAATTGCCATTATTTAAAAAAGGGAGGCTGTTGGTGTGTTTCCCGCTATCGTAATGAGGAATTAAAAAAAGCCTCTAATATTATTGAATGTCAACGTATTGAAAGTGCAATTGCAGCAAATGTTGGCGATCACGAGGGCATTACACATCATGCAACAGTGCCGCTTCAATCTGGACAAGAGCGTTTTGGTGTCTTAAATGTTGCATCGAAGGATACCGTGCGTTTTTCAGAGGAAGAGCTAGCATTACTTGAATCGGTTGCATTTCAGATGGGATCAGCCATTAAGCGTATTTTACTGACTAAGCAGGAGCAGGAAATGGCACTTGTGAAGGAGCGCAATCGTCTAGCTCGAGATTTACATGATTCCGTGAATCAGCTACTTTTTTCGGTTACATTAACGGCGAGAGCTGGTATTGAAATGACAAACGATAGTGATGTGAAGGAAACGTTTAAGGAGATTCAGCACTTAACACAGGATGCCTTAACAGAAATGCGTGCTCTTATTTGGCAGCTCCGTCCAAAAGGATTAGAAAATGGTTTACTTGAAGCGATAAAAGTGTATGCTGAAATGCTTGGCTTGAAGCTTCATGTAACGGTTTCAGGTGTACTGCAATTCCCATCACGTATTGAAGAAACATTATTTCGGGTAGCCCAAGAAGCACTTAATAATGTTCGTCGTCATGCTGGTGTGCTAGAGGCAGCACTTTATATTACGGTTACTTCTACAGATATTTTACTTGTTATTCGTGATGAGGGACGAGGCTTCGTCATCGATAATAACACGAAGCTACTTTCGATAGGCTTGCAATCCATAAAGGATCGTGCAAAATCAGTTGGTGGCAAAGCTGACTGGGTTAGTGAAATTGGCAAAGGAACAGAGCTGTTAATCCGCTTGCCATATTAGGGGGGAAGAGTATGATACGTGTTTTAATCGCAGATGACCATCATGTAGTGCGTCGGGGATTATTATTTTTCTTAAAAACACAGAAAGATATTGAAGTTGTAGGAGAAGCGAAAAATGGACTTGAGGCAGTAGCTTTAGCGGAAAGTATACAGCCAGATATTATACTCATGGACTTGGTAATGCCTGAGATGGATGGGATTCAGGCAACAAAGCGCATTAAAGCTAAGTTTCCACAAATAGAAATTCTAATGCTGACTAGCTTTTCAGACCGTGATCATGTAGTGCCAGCAATGGAGGCAGGAGCTGCAGGCTATCAGTTGAAAGATATTGAACCTGATGAGTTGGTATTGTCCATTCGTCGTATTATGAGAGGCGAAAATACATTACATCCAGAAGCAACGACAACCCTTGAAATGGACCGTCAAGAATCAATAAATGCACCTCATGTTTTAAGCCCACTAACACCTCGTGAACAGGATGTGCTTGCGGAGCTTACAAAAGGAAAAAGTAATCGAGAAATTGCTTCCTCTTTATTCGTTACAGAAAAAACTGTGAAAACTCATATATCTAATATTTTCACAAAGCTACAAGTACAAGATCGTACGCAGGCTGCTCTTTATGCAGTGAAGCATGGGCTGACTGAGGGTAGTGGTGTTTAAGAGTTAAAAAAGTTATTAGTCACGGCCGAAAAACAGGGGATAATAAACCATATCACATGCATATAAGTTGATTGGAGTGAAGGTTGGGCGACTCTAGGAAATCGCCCACACCGGAACGGAAAACCAACCTAGGTGATAAGCTTGATGATTAAAAAATGACGAGTTCATAGGAGCTCGTCATTTTTTAATGAATTATTTTAAATCAAAAAATATTGATGGTATAAAAGTATATGAAGAAGAGGTCACGCCCCTTTGGAACATGTAGGTAAGTACATAATTAAGTGAAGAGTCTTTATTTTTGAATATAAACTTTGTTAGAAATATCAATTAATATAGAGCTAGATATGGAATTAGTAGGTATTAGCAAAGAACAAATAGAATTTATCGTAAAGGGGTACAAATATGAAATTAGAGCGTCTATTAACGATGACAATGATTTTAATAAATCGTAAAAAAGTGACAGCGCAGGAACTTGCCGATTTATTTAATGTGTCAGTTCGCACTATTTATCGAGATATTGAAACGTTGAGCTGTGCTGGGGTTCCTGTTATTAGCCAGCAGGGGGTTAATGGTGGGATTAGTTTAATTGATGGCTACCGTGTTGATAAGCAGGTGCTGACGAAGGAGGAGCTTACTTCACTTTCTATTGCCATTAAAAGTGCGCTAACAACATACGAGGATTCACATGCTGAAGCGGTGCTTGAAAAATTGACAGGTGTTGCGGATGAGAAAGTTAAACAATCTATCGATCAACTATTTATTGACCTTAGTCCTTGGGGGCCGAATGTTATATTTAAGGAACAGATTACGTTATTAAAAAATGCGATTGAACACGAGCATCATATAAGCTTTACTTATTCTACTACACATGGTCGTATAACAAGACGATTATTAGAGCCACACACTTTAGTACAGAAGGGAAAAGTTTGGTATGTTTATGGCTATTGCACATTGAGAGAGGATTTTCGCTTATTTAAAATTTCTAGAATGAAGGATATAAAAGAAGAGAAGACGACATTCCAGCGCAAAGAAGTCAACTTGTCTGAACTCCCATGGGATAAGAAGTGGCACCGCCCTCAAAATATAGTAAACCTTACGTTATCTTTCGATTCTGCAATAACAACATTAGTAGAAGAATCATTTGGTGCTGAACATGTAGATAATGAAAGTTCAACTATTAATATTTCATTGCCTGAGGATGAATGGTTATATGGCTTTCTTCTTAGCTTTGGCCATCGCCTAAAAGTTTTAGAACCATCTCATATAAGTGAGATTGTGCTAAAACGAGCGCAGGAAATTGTTGAGTTATATAAAAAAAATTAACTTCTGCGTAATTGATGACATACAGATGTCAGGTTTCCTTTGTTATAGTCATAACAAATAGAACGAAGGGTGGATTTAAAAATGCAAAGTTATTGTCAAAGCTGTGGAATGCCATTAGTGGATGAGGCTTTACTTGGTACAGAAAAAGAAGGACACAAAAGTCAGGATTATTGCACATATTGTTATGAATTAGGAGAGTTTAAGCAGCCGAATATAACGGTTAAAGAAATGATTGAAATTTGTGTACCGCATTTAAAGGAAGACGGAATGGTGGAAGAGGAAGCACGTCAAATGTTGACTTCTTTTTTACCAAGCTTAAAGAGATGGAGAAAGCATGACATTAAAGAACCGGTTGGGATGAATAAAGAATCATTTCAAATCGTAGGAATTTCAGCGCGAACAAGTAATGCGAATGAAATTACTTCCCAAGCAAAAATCCCACAATTATGGACGAACTTTTATCAACAAGGTGTAACGGGACAAATAGCTAATGCAGTAAATCAAGTAACTTATGGTCTGTATTCTGACTATGAAACAGATGTTAATGGAGAGTATTCAATTACACTTGGAGTGGAAGTTTTAGCAGCCGACGAAATTCCTGAAGGGATGGTCGTAAAAACAGTTCCAGCTGCTAAATATTTAGTGTTTACTTCTGACAAAGGTCCATTTGAAGAAGTTGTCGTAAAAGCTTGGCAGGATGTATGGGCTTGGTTCGCAAGCTCAAGAGTAGAGCGTACATACACAGGTGACTTTGAAATGTACGATGAACGATGTTCCAACCCACAAGAAGCTCAGGTCGATATTTATATTGCAATCAAATAATTAAACAAATTAAGCTTCCTATCTATGATGGATAGGAGGTTTTTGTTTGTGTTAGGAGTTTTCATATTTGAAATATTGTAGAAGTATACATTTCTAGAATTATGTTTTGTATAATAAATTAATAATATTCTGACATCTGTTAGATAAGGAGTCACAAAGGAATTAAACTGAATGATGGTGACGAGTCATTAATTTCTGTAAGAAGGGAGAAGTTATTTGGCTAAGAGAAGAGTAGGAGACATTTTAAGTGTTACATCGTTATTACCAGCGATAATAAGTGTTATTTTTTTCTTTATAAAAAGAGGGCCCGATTTTGATATTTATTTTGGTATCACCTTGTTTAGCATTTTATCAATTATCGGTATTATATTTGCAGTAGTCTCTTTAGTATTGTCTAAAAAACGTATTTTCGGTTGGATCGGTCTATTCACAAATGTATTAATTTTGGTTTATGCTTTTTTCTTACAATTAGCAATGGGAATTGGTGAACCATAAGCCTTTTTGGTGTTGAAGTTAAAACCTAAACAATCAATTATGCCTCGGCATAATTGCGTCCGGAATCGGCTTTGTGCTTAGGCCTACAGATGTCTTTTGCGCGAAAGCGTAGCGGCAGCAACGTGTCTTAGTCTGTGCGAAAGCGAAGCGACAGCAACACAGCACCGATGCAGGTCAGTTAGCCGTTATCGCATGGATGCGATGATCTTAGGCTAACATCCCCTAAGAACTCCTTTCCGATTTCCGTGACATCCGCCGGAGGCTTTAGGCCAACAAATGTTTTTTTGCGCGAAAGCGTAGTGCTAACGCAGCGGCAGCAGCATGATGTTGGTCACTCAGTCGTTGCCACAGGACGTGGCGTTCTTAGACTGAGTTCCTCTATTTCAGCGGATGTTTGTACACCCGTTGAAAAGTAAATTAAAACCCACATTTATCTCGCCACCAATAGAGGTGGGAGACTTATGTACCTGACGCTTAGCTTTCGCTACAAAAGATATTTTCTGGAAGAAGTTAAAAAACAAGTCTCCTACCAATCAATTGGTAGAAGACTTGTCGACATTTGCTGGAGGAATTATTGCTATTTCTGGCTCAATATGCACGAGTACCTGGCAGAAGGAATTTTCATGAGTAACGGTTTTTTCAATTTCCTCTGTGATTCGATGACTTTCAAAGACATTTAAGTTAGGGTCGACGGTTACTGTTACGTCTATAAAATGCATATTGCCATGAGCACGGCCTTTAAAGTCGATGAGCTCGATCACTCCTTCAACATTGCGAATTAATACGGATAATGTTTCGACCTCTTCAACATCAAAGGCATCTGTAAGGCTTTGAACTGCTTCCCAAAAGATTTCTACAGCTGTTTTAATAATAAGAAGTGCGACGAAAAGAGCTGTTATGGTATCGATAATGGGGAAGCCGAAAATTGCTCCAAAAATCCCGATGGCTGTACCGATACTGACAAGCGCATCTGAGCGATTATCATAGGCTGCAGCCTTAACAGCAGCGCTTTTTATTTTTTGGGACAGTGCCAAATTATAGCGATAAACAATATACATCACTACTGCACTGCCGATTGCCACATAGGCTGTTAATAGCGAGGGCGCTGTGCCAGTTGGCTCCCATAGACTTTTGATCGAATTGATGAGTACCTGTAAGCCAACAATTAGCATGATGAACGATGCAACAAGTGAAGCAACAGTTTCAGCACGTAAATGTCCGTATTGGTGATTGGAGTCAGGTGGTATTTGGGCAATACGTAATCCAATTAATACTGCAATGGATGCGATAATATCAGTAGTATTGTTAAGTCCATCTGCTTTTAATGCTTCTGATGTTCCGATATAGCCGATTGTCAGTTTTATTGAGCTCAGTATTATATATGTGCCGATGGATAACCAGGCACCTTTTTCCCCTTGACGTAAATTTGTATAGAGCTCCATTTTGTTTCCTCCTAGCAAAACTTTCGGGCATTATAAAACGACCCCCTTCTCGAGTAAGGGAGTCGTTTTTTGCGTTTATATTTTATTTCAGTAGAAGCTCTTATAGGTTGTGAGCAAAATGCTAATTTTATTTATCGCTCAAATCAAACAAGCTCGATTTTTATCTTACCAAGGCAAATAGGATAAGGCAATTTATCTTATATCAGCGCTTGTCCAAACGCAATTATGCCGAGGTATAATAGATTATTAGTCAGTTATTAATCGTTGTCATTTGATAAATCACGTTCAGGTAATTTCAGAACCTCTAAGTATAAAATATGGTGACCATCTAATTCTTTTGCGATAAATTCATAACCTTGTTCTTCAATACTATCTCCTTCGACCGCATCAAAGCGCATTGTCATGAACCAACCACCGATTGTATCAATATCATCATCTTCTATGTCAGTACCTAGCATATCATTCACGTTTTCTACTAGCATCTTCGCATCTAAAATAAAGTGATCTTCTGCAATTTCCTGAACCTCTGGAATTTCATCTTCATCGAACTCATCTTGAATGTCGCCGACAATTTCCTCAATAATATCTTCAATCGTAACTAGTCCAGATGTTCCGCCATATTCATCCATTAAAATGGCCATATGAATGCGTTCACGCTGTATTTTTAGTAATAAATCGTTAATTTGCGTTGTCTCCATTACGCGAATAATTGGCTGCATATAGTCAATCACTAGCTTATCACCATTTGCTGGGTCTTTAATGTAAGCAGTTAATAAGTGCTTCATATTGACTAAGCCGATAATATGGTCTTTGTCACCATCGATAATTGGGTAACGGGTATATTGCTCAACGCCCATTAAATCGAAAACTTCTCTAATCGTTAGTTCTTTTTCAATACCGACGATTTCAGTACGTGGGACCATGATTTCTTTCGCAAGACGATCAGAGAACTCAAAAATACTGTTCACATATTCATATTCTGAAGTATTAATTTCTCCACCCTTTAAACTATCCGACAAAATCATACGTAACTCTTCTTCAGTATGGGCTACTTCTGATTCTGACATCATTTTTAAGCCGAAAAGGCCTGTTAAGCCACGTGCAGATCCGTTTAACAGCTTAATGATTGGATACGTAATGTTGTGGAATAAAATTAATGGACCAGAAAGGTTTAATGTTACAAATTCTGCTTTTTGGATGGCAAGTGTTTTTGGCGCCAATTCCCCTATAACTACATGCATAAACGTTACAATTGAGAATGCAAGTATAAATGAAAGGACAGTAGTAAAATTTTCACTCAAATTTAGAAATTCAAACACTGGATTCAAAATAATCTTAAATGTAGGTTCACCAAGCCAACCTAGACCTAAAGCAGTGATCGTAATACCTAATTGACATGCAGATAAGTATTCATCTAAATCTGAAAGTACACGTTTTGCATTTTTTGCTTTTTTATTGCCCTCTGCAAGCAATTGATCAATACGTGTAGATCTTACTTTAACGATTGCAAATTCAGTTGCAACGAAAAATCCTGTCATTATTATTAGTAGGGCAAATGCCGCCAACCTTATGGTTATTTCCATTATGTCTCCGTCCAAATAATTCCTTTGTCCCCGCCCGAATGAGGGAGGTAAACAAAGTGTACACCTCCTATGATATTAAAAAATTGTTGAATGATTTAATCATAAAATATTTACATGAAAAACACAAATATTGACAACGATTTTTTTTCTTCTTTTAGCGGGTGTCCAAACATCCGCTGAAAGAAGTATAAGAACGCCAAGTCCTGTGGCAATTAATCTGTAGCGACAGCTACATTTTTTTTCTGCGCGAAAGCGAAGCGACAGCTACAATTATGCCGAGGCATAATAGATTTGATTTTCACACCGTAAATTGAAAAAAATTAAATAATTTCAAACACCAAAAGATTGAAAATAGAAATTTTGTATGCTAACTTTAATTGTAGCAAAGAAGATAGTTTGTTTAGAGAAAGAAGCATTTACATCTCATATAAAACGACACGTCAAAAATCTCAAGAGAGCTAAACTTGCGGATTTTTTTAAATGAATTATTTTTAATAGCAACACAAAGGAGCCACCTCATTCATATGAGGTGGCTCCTTTGTACTGTTGAAAATAAAATGGTCAAAGAAATTTATGTAAATGTTGTAGAAAGTCGCTTCGCTTTCGCAAACAATTGTAGCTGAAGTTACGTTTTATCATTATAAATTAGAGTGATATGTCAAAAATATACCTTAAGTAAAGAAGTTGATTGGAGTGGAGACTGGGCGACTCCTTGGGGATTAGCAATAGAGGAACGAAGGCTAAAATCATCACGTCCTGTGATAACGCCTTCGTGACCAACATCCTGCTGCTGCCGCTAAGTTAGCACTTCGCTTTCGCGCAAAAAAAATACCTGTTGGGCCAAGTGGCTCATCGGACGCCCCCAGGAAGCTCTGCTCTGCGCGAAAGCGAAGCGTCAGCGGCAAATGTTTTCTGTAGCGAAAGCAAAGCGACAGCTACAAATGTTTTATCTGCGCGAAAGCGAAGCGTCAGCGGCAAATGTTTTCTGTAGCGAAAGCAAAGCGACAGCTACAAATGTTTTATCTGTGCGAAAGCGAAGCGTCAGCAACAAATGTTATCTGTAGCGAAAGCAAAGCGACAGCTACAAAGCGCCCAGTCGGAACGGAAATCAACCCCTTGTTTTGCTGAAGAGCGATAATATGACTCTTTAATTTCAGAATAATTTTTCATAAAAAAGGGGCCATTTTCATTTATATGAGATGGCTCCTTCTACTTTAATTATTTATTGTTGTTGAAAACGTAATTTTAAGCACGCTTTTTCTACATCGTGAAGCGTTTCTTTAAATGGTATTTCACCTGAGTAAAGTGCAATTGTAACAGGTGCTTTTTCTGTTATACCTTGCTGCGTAAAAATGTAATTTTTGCCCTTATACGTTAAATATATAATTTTTACAGATCTTTTTCCGAAAGCACTAGTAGATGAATTGAAAAATCCTTTTAATTGACTGCAATATTCATTGTAGAAATCACTTTTAAAGCCAGAAAGAGTCTCGAATTTTTTACTATCAATAGCTTCAGCCTCATTCGCTAACTCGAAAATTTTAGCGGAAAATTCGGAAAAAACTTCTTTTACTTTTGCACGAATTAATGCTTTTGAATTATAACTGTTTAAGTCATCAGAAAGAGTGACTTTACTCATTGAAATAGCCTCCTGCATAAAAAACCTTTAATACTTGATAACATAAATGTATAAGAAAAATAAGGGAATTTCAATATACATAAACAATATTAAGATAATAGCAGTGCTAAAATTAGTAAAAAATAGGTGTTTTTAAGCAATATTAGTTCAGGAAAATACTACTTTTATCTTTATTCAGAAATGATTTGTGAAAGTGAAGCGACAGCTACGATTACGCCAAGGCGAAATTGATC
The DNA here is from genome assembly GCF_001183605.1 of Lysinibacillus xylanilyticus. Lineage (GTDB taxonomy): Bacteria > Bacillota > Bacilli > Bacillales_A > Planococcaceae > Lysinibacillus > Lysinibacillus xylanilyticus. The sequence continues at coordinate 36,470 of NZ_LFXJ01000013.1, forward strand.
AGTCGTAAACATGGTACAACATAAGCTCGTGAATCATTTTTTTTACATCCTCTTCGTTTAGAGGGATAGGTCCATTCCATTGTATAACGCCATCTTTTAAGTACTCCGCTGAATAACGTTCACGTTGATAAAAAAACGAAATAGACCAACCTGGAAGCTGAGAATTTTCAAATAATGGCTTAAAGCTAAAATGCTGAATCATAACCAAACCCCATTTCTTATATGTGTAGTTAATATTATTCAAGGATAGTGGTAATTTTGCAACTATTCACTTTACGAATGCTTTGTGAGTAGCGATGTATATGCTTAGACATAATATTAACGTGTGGTTTTTTTCGTTCCGACTAAGCACCTTCCTGGAGTCGCCAAGTTTTTAACTTAATACATGGCATAATTAGCAATGGACTATCTGTCTCCTTGGAAAATGAGTAGCCCGGAGCTGAAATTAGTATTTTAAAATTAATAAAGATGGATAAAAATAGTTAATCTAAGGGAATTTCTTTCGTAGAAAATCATTGCTCTGCTATAATTAGTGCAGCAGGCGACAAAATACGCCAATAGTGAATACAATTGAAATGAGAGGATACTAATGGATAATTTTCTAGTTACATTAATATTTATGGCCGTTATCGGTGCTGCAATCGGTGGTGTAACGAATCACCTAGCTATAAAAATGCTTTTCCGACCACATAAAGCTATTTATATTAAAAATTGGCGCGTGCCATTTACACCAGGTCTTATTCCGAAACGACGTGACGAATTAGCAAAGCAACTTGGGCTAACGGTTGTGAATTATTTATTAACACCTGAAACTTTTAGAAAGAAATTTTTCTCAAAGGATATTCAGGAAAAGGTAGAACAGTTTGTACAAACAAAGGTAGAAGAAACGATTTTTACAAATGATAAAACAATTCAAGATTGGCTATCATTAGCTGGGTTTTCCAATATGCCAGCAACAATTGAACAGAAGGCAGAAGCAATTGTTGAGGGACAATTTGAATCAGTTAAGAATACACTATCAACGAAATCAATTCGTACACTATTATCAGCAGATATTCAAAATACAATTGATGCAAAGATACCAGTAGCGGTTGATCATATTTTAGAAAAGGGTGAGGATTATTTTTTATCACCTGAGGGAGAACTGATAATTAAGGCGATGATTGATGACTTCTTATCGTCAAAAGGATCACTTGGTGGAATGATTAATATGTTTTTAGGTGATTCTTCGTCGCTCATGTCGAAGGTTCAGCGTGAACTTATAAAATTTTTACAGAAACCAGGAACATCAGCATTATTAACGAAAATTTTTACTCAGGAATTTGAGAAATTAAAAGATCGCCCAGCAATGGATTTCTTACAGGATATTCGTTTTGAACAAATATTATCGAAATTGCAAACTTACGTAAAAGAACAATTAGCAGTTGAAGAGCGCTTAAATTATCCTATTTCACATTACTGGCCAGAAGGTAATTCATGGATGAAGGAAACAGTGATTCCACAAGCCATTGAAAAAGCTTTTGTAAAAGCTGAAGAGAAATTAGAAGATGTGTTGGAACGCTTAAATTTACAAGAAATAGTACGTGAGCAGGTTGATTCTTTCCCTGTAGAGAAATTAGAGGAACTTGTACTAGGTATTTCAAAGCGAGAGTTTAAAATGATTACAGTACTTGGTGCAGTTCTAGGTGGATTGATTGGGATTGTGCAAGGGTTAATTGTTTACTTTATTTAAAAAGGAGAATTATGTTTATGATTAATATTTACAATGAAATTAATACGTTAGAGGCAACTTTTCGTAAAACACCTGAATTTGAAGCGTTGAAAGAAGCAGTGGCAGCTGTTAAGCAAGATGAAGAGGCATTAAATTTATTCAAAAGTTTCCGTAAGGTTCAAATTGACCTACAGAAGAAGCAATTAACTGGCGAAGATATTTTGGAAGATGAGCTTGTCTATGCGCAAAAAACTGCACAGCTTGCACAACAAAATGCGAAAATTTCAGCAATGCTTGAGGCAGAAATGCAGCTAAGTAAGATCATTGAAGAGGTAAACCGCATTTTAATAAAGCCTATTCAAGCATTGTATGAAGAATTTTAATTCTAAGTAGAACATCCAAGCGGCGGTAAATGGCGAAGTCCAACAACTTAGCAACAAAACAACATTTTCTAGCGTCGAAACGAGAGTCCTGATCAAACAGCTTTCTTAGGCATAAAAATACTAATAGTTGCACATATAACAAGTAAGAAGAAAAACGTGTTTCCGCAAGCCGGAGCACGTTTTCAATTTATGGCTCAATATCATTGGAGGTTATACTATGCATGTAATTATTGAATGGACCTATAAAGCGCAAAAGGGTGCAGAAACTGTTTTGCGTTCAGAAGAAATGCCTGCAGCTCAAGCATTACTACTTGCAGAGGACATGGAGCGAACAGGGAGAGTAAAATCACTGCATTGTGTCGATCGACAGGATACAAATTGGTCTTTAAAGGAACTCAAGGCATATTTAAAGGAAATTGACACTGAGCCACACAATATTACGGTCTATTTTGATGGGGGCTTTGATCGAGGTACAAATCAATCGGGGTTAGGCTGTGTGATTTATTATGAGCAAAATGGCAAGCCATATCGATTAAGACAAAATTCCTTTTCATCAGAGCTTAAATCCAACAATGAGGCAGAATACGCAGCGCTTTATTTGGGGTTAGTCGAGCTTGAGCTATTGAATGTTCACCATTTGCCCGTTTGTTTCACTGGTGATTCCCAAGTTGTTATCAATCAATTGAGTGGGGAATGGCCAGCACTTGAAAAGAATTTATCTAGCTGGGCTGATAAAATTGATGCAAAGCTAGAGGAACTCAGTATCCAGCCAGAGTACAAGCTAATATCACGTAAAGAAAATTCAGAAGCAGATCGCCTTGCAACTCAAGCATTAAACGGTATTGATATTACAGGATTAAGGGAAATGGTAAAGGAGTAAGTATAAGACACTTCAAAAAACAAATCACCAGTATTTATGAACTGCGCTCCACTTGTTAGACACACCATCTAACAAGTGGAGGTGCAGTTTTTTTTGGCTAAATTTACTACAGAAGAAAAATTACATGGGTGTAAACAAGAACTCAACCCTACGCACTGGTGATAGTCTGATTATTAACTTATTGTTGAAATAAAATCCTATTGTTCCATTTGTTATATAGATATTTACTGATAAATGGTTTTTATCGCAAATTTACCAGTTTTAAATGAAACTTTTACCATTCTAAAACTACTACTACTATGAACCTAATAATAAGGAGAGATATTATGAACATGAAAAAATTAGCACCTGCGGCAATGACAGCATTATTATTTGGAAGTGTAGTAATACCAGTCGCTTCGGCAAAAGAAAATTCGACAGAGACAGAACAACAACTACCACAAATTCAAATTGATCCTGTTCACATTTTTAATACTACTTATGGAACAGTTGAAAAGGTCAATTCTGGTGAGAAAATTACATATTTCACAGTAAAAGATGGCGAGCAAACAAACATTTTAGAGATAACAAAAGATACACTGGTTTTCGATAATACAGGTAAAAAAGTTGAACTTAAAGAAGGGGATAAAATTGTAGCTTATACATTTGCAAACAAGCCACAGAAATTAATTTATCCACCACAATTCAATCCCGATGTTGTCATTGTTGAAACTAAGGAAGCTGGATTTGTTGAAGTTGATTACTTCTTTGAGAACTTAACCAATACGTATGAAATGTTAAAATTAAACATTGGTGAAAACACAGAGCTTTTAAATACGAAGGGAGAGAAAGTTTCGACTAAAGATTTAAAAGAGAAGAACTTAGTTGTTTTCTATACAGTTTCAACGAAGAGTATCCCAGCTCAAACAACACCTTCGAAAGTAATTGTCCTTGATGAAGAATCAGGAAATACAACAGAAAATACTGTAGATGCAGAGATAGCAGAAATAATCGCTACAGATTATTATGAAGTCGATGGCACAAAGATGGTTCCATTGCGTTTGATTGCCGAAAAACTTGGCTATAAAGTAGAGTCAACAGGTAAAGGTGCAATTGTATCGAAAGGTAATTTATCTTACACAATTACTCGTGGAGAAAAAATGTTTGGTTATAACAAAGCATTACGCCCACTTCATACAGCCCCAGCTTTGTTAGAAGGTAATAAAACATATGTACCAGTTGAATTTGTAGAGGAATACTTAAAATAATTCAAAAAATCCCTGTAAAGGTAGGATTACCTTTATGGGGATTTTTTAATTTTATTACAAGTATTACTGTCACGGGAAACTTGGGAGAACGAACAGCGTCTTAATCAGAATCGGCTTGTGCTTAGGCTAGTATATGGGCAGACACGATGTCGGCATTTCGGTAATGCGGATGTTTGGATACACGCTGAAAGAAGTTAAACAGAATGTTCTGTAATTATTAGTGGCTTTGCTTAACGTTATAAAAATTTGTTAAACTATTGGTACTGTAATTTTTGAGAGAAAAGAGCGAAGAAAATGAAAATTATTCATATAGATCAAAAATATCCTGAGGATTGGATTCGCGTATTAAATCATATTGCGAATCTATTTTTCGAGGATTCAAAGTTAAAAGTAGAGTCTGAAGGAACAGATATGACAGTGTCATTCGAATATAACGTTGGGGATGATTTCTCAATATCTACAAGAGCTGTTCTAGAGGTAGACGGTAAGCGTTATACGAATGATTACCGTATTCAAAACGAATCTGGGGCTGAAGGACGTGAATTAAATATTCGTATTAAGCGTGCTTTGTCTCACGTTTTTTTAGATGTGCTAGAGCAACATACTGGAATGCATCAGCAGTGGGGAATTTTAACGGGGGTGCGTCCAACTAAGCTTTACCATAAATTCCGAAAGGCTGGGAAGAGCGAGGAAGAAATTGCAGATATTCTTATTCGTGATTTCCGTTTGTCAGAAGAAAAGGTAGTGCTACTAAAAGAAATAGTGGCTCGCCAGTTAGTGACGATTCCTGATATAGATGGAATCGGTAAAGAAATAAGTATTTATATCGGCATTCCTTTTTGCCCGACTAAATGTGCCTATTGCACGTTCCCAGCCTATGCGATTGGCAGCAATCGAAAACAAGGGCGTGTTGCTACATTTTTAGATGGGCTGCATATTGAATTGCGTGAAATGGGTAAATGGCTGAAGGAAAACAATATGAAAATCACGTCCATTTACTGGGGTGGAGGTACACCGACGTCTATCGAGGCGAATGAAATGGATGCACTCTACCAGACGATGCATGAATCCTTCCCTCATCCTGAAACAATCCGTGAAGTAACTGTCGAAGCGGGCAGACCTGATACGATTTCGCCTGAAAAACTAGAAGTGTTAAAAAAATGGGGCATTGACCGAATAAGTGTTAATCCACAATCATATACAGATGAAACACTTAAGGCAATTGGTCGTCATCATACGGTACAAGAAACAATTGATAAGTTTTGGTTAGCGCGTGAATCAGGCATGAATAATATTAATATGGATTTAATTATTGGTTTACCGAATGAAGGAATTGAGGAGTTCCACCATTCATTAGATGAATCTGGGAAAATGCAGCCTGAATCGCTAACGGTACACACATTATCATTTAAGCGTGCATCGGAAATGACGCGTAATAAGGATAAGTACAAGGTGGCAGACCGTGATACTGTTGCACAAATGATGCATATGGCACAAGTATGGACGAAGGAAAATGATTATGTACCATACTATTTATACCGTCAAAAAAATATTTTAGGCAATTTAGAAAATGTCGGCTACAGTAAAGCTGGCGAAGAAAGCATCTATAATATTGTTATCATGGAAGAAGTACAGACAATTTTAGGGATTGGCTGTGGAGCATCCTCTAAATTTGTTCATCCTGAAACAGGGAAGATTACACAGTTCCATAATCCAAAGGATCCGGCTGCTTACATCATGACGTTTGAAGAGGCAATCGGTAAAAAAATCGAGTTTTTAGACGAATTATATAAGGTATAAAAATGATGGCAATCTGACGTGATGTTCAGATTGCCTCTTTTATTCCGATAAATCGCGATAATGTTCCGATAAACCTGGAAAACATTCCGATAAAATTAAAAAACATTCCGATAAAAATTCTAAGGAAATATTTTAAGCAGAATTTTATAATGATTGTAAGCGCCTAACTTAAATGAGTGGAGGTATAACATGAAAGTCGTTATTAGTCCAGATTCCTATAAGGGGACTTTGTCGGCCATCGAGGTGGCTAATGCAATGCAAGCAGGAATCTTAGATGTTGATCAATCGATTGAAACCGTCATTTTACCAGTAGCAGACGGTGGAGAAGGTACACTAGAATCACTCGTTGTCTCAACAAATGGTCGGTATATTTCACAATATGTGTTTGACCCATTAGGGAGAGTAATTGAAGCAAAATATGGTGTTCTCGGTGATAATGAAACATGTGTAATTGAAATGGCCCAGACATCCGGGATTATGCTGCTACGGGATAAAGAAAAAAATCCTGAGCTTGCATCAACGTATGGAACGGGACAGCTTATAAAGGCTGCTCTTGATGAAGGATTTAGGAAGTTTATTATCGGAATTGGTGGCAGTGCTACAAATGATGCTGGTGTAGGTATGTTAAAGGCACTTGGACTGCAATTTAAAAAAGAAGACGGTACTTTAATTTCTGACGGGGTGTCATCACTATTAGATTTAGCTTCAATTGATGTCAGTCAGCTAGATCCCCGAATCGCTGAAGCAACATTTATTATTGCCTGTGATGTTGATAATCCATTGATTGGAGAGAGCGGGGCAACAGCTATTTTTGGTCCTCAAAAAGGTGTGAAAAAGCATCAAATTGCCTATTTTGATAGCTGCATAAAACAGTTTGCAGACATTGTAGAAAAGCAATTTAACATCCGACTGCACGACTACAAAGGAGCGGGTGCTGCAGGGGGATTGGGAGGAGCGTTAATAGTTTTTCTAAACGGCAGTTTTCATGCAGGTATTGAGATTGTTATTGAAGCAGTACAGTTAAAAAAGCATTTAGAAGGTGCCGAGTTTGTTATTACAGGTGAAGGAAAATCGGATCGTCAAACATTACATGGGAAAGCTCCATTAGGGGTGGCAAAGGCTGCAACATTAGCGAATGTACAGGCTGTCTTATTGTCAGGGGCAATAGATGAAAATGATAAACCTGCGTTGCTCGAACATTTTACCGTTGTTGAATCATTAGTAGATGAAAATATTAGTGTTCAGCAGGCAATGCAAGAACCTTATTATTTTATTCGGGTGAAAACAAAAAGGATTTTTGAGTCTTACCTGCAAATGGGAAAGGATTAATACCAGAACAATGACAGGTACGATAGAGAGCAGCCCGTGGTTAGCTCTCTTTTTTGTATAATAGAAAAAGAGAAAGGAAGTAAGTAGATGAAAAAATTAATAATAGTGCTCCTTTGTATTTTTTTGTTAGCAGGCTGTACGGAGACATTAAATGAGGAGAAAGTATCTGTCACTGCGGGACATGAAATGCGCGTACATTTTATTGATGTAGGACAAGGAGATTCGATTTTTATTGAATCGCCAAACGGCAAGACAATGCTTGTTGATGGAGGCGTTAAAGGAGCTGGTCAAAATGTTGTTTCTTATTTGAAGGAGCTTGGCGTGAAGAAGCTTGATATAGTGGTCGCTACCCATCCTGATGCAGACCATATTGGCGGTTTAATTCCTGTGTTAAATTCGATAGATATCGGACAATTTTATGATTCAGGGAAGGTACATACATCTCAAACCTTTGAAGAGATGCTGACACTTATTGATACGAAGAATATTCCTTATAATGTTCCAAAAACAGGCGATAGTATAGCGTTTGATGATGAGATTAATGTGAAGGTGTTAAACGCCAATGAAAATGCTACAGATAATAATGATGCTTCCATTGTCTTAAAAATTGCATATGGTAATGTTTCATTTTTATTAACAGCTGACGCGGGAGTAGCGTTAGAAAAAGAGATGATGCAGGACGATGTGAAAGCAACAATCTTAAAGGCAGGTCATCATGGTTCTAACACGAGTAGCTCTGCGGAATTCATTCAGGCAGTGCATCCTGAGGTAACAATTTTAAGCTATGGAGAGGGAAATAAGTATGGTCATCCTCATGCTGAAGTAGTTGAGCGTTTACAAGCAATTGGCAGTAAAATTTATGCAACTGCAGAAGCAGGGACTGTTATCGTATCAACAGATGGGGTAAACTATGACGTGAATTCGAAAGAATGGTCTGGAACAATTGCCTCAGCACCACAAACAACCAGTGCAAGTGTTGAGATTGTTAGTAAGGACTTAATCGAAGAAATTGTAGGCATTAAAAATAATAGTAATGAAGCAGTGTCCTTAAAAGATTGGCAGCTTATATCAATAGAAGGTAATCAAGTTTTTAACTTTCCAAATGTAACATTGCAGCCAGGAAAAACGATTTATGTCACAAGTGGCTCAAATGCACGAGACGGTCAAAATTATTTAAAGTGGACAAAGAAACAAATTTGGCTGAATGATGGGGATGCTGCACAATTACGTAATGCGAAAGGGGCTATTGTTAGTGAGCTTGACTAAATACACCTTAGACCGTATTGAAGATGGATATGCAGTTTTTTTGAAGTACCCAGAGGAAGAGGAACAGGAACAGCTAATCATTTTACAGTCCGCCATAAATAAACCAGTACAGGTTGGCGATCGCGTGCTAATTGAAGAAATTGACGACTTCTATCAAATTGAAATTTTAAAAGAAGAGACTGAGCAGAAAAAGACTGAAATACAAAGCTTAATGGATAGATTGCGTAAGAAAAATCAATAGTCACAGAATGAAGAAGAGGCTGGGAATAGGCTCATCACTAGAAGTTGGGGATGGCATTTGATAAAGCGTATGCCATGATATTCGTTGCGGCTGGGACGCCCTCAGGAAAGCGTCCGGCCGGAACGGAAATCACCCCCACGTTATGGTGATGAGCCTATATTTAACCGGCCAAATTAAATACCTAAAACGCTATGCTAAATATTTTGAATATATGCTAAAATAATTATATTAATAGGAAGCTAGGAGCTGACACAATGTCAATTAACACAATTATTTTTGATTTAGATGATACGCTATTATGGGATAAAAAATCCGTCAAAACAGCATTTGAGAAAACATGTGAATATGCAGCAACAATACATAATGTAAATCCGGCTGAGCTAGAGGAAGCTGTTCGTAAAGAAGCGCGTGCACTTTACGAAGGCTATGAAACATATGATTATACGGTGTTAATTGGCATTAACCCATTCGAAGGCCTTTGGGGAACATTCGACGATCCAACAGATTCTTTCCAAAAAATGAAAAATATCGTGCCGGGCTATCGTACAGAAGCATGGACAAAAGGCTTAGCAGCTCTTGGTATTGATGATGCACAACTAGGGGCGGAGCTAGGGGAGCGCTTTGTGGCAGAGCGTAAAGTATCTCCATTCTTATATGAAGATACTTTTGAGGTGCTAGATAAGCTGAAAGGAAAGTATCAACTCGTATTACTGACAAATGGAGCACCAAGTTTACAAAATTTGAAGCTAGAAATAACACCAGAAATCGCACCGTATTTTGACCATATAATTATCTCTGGGGACTTTGGAAAAGGAAAACCAGATGCCTCTATTTTCGAGCATGTAATGGAGAAAGCGGGTATTACAGCAGACGATGCGATCATGGTTGGAGATAATCTAAATACGGATATTTTAGGCTCATCTCGTGTTGGTATGCGCAACGTTTGGATTAATCGTGAAAACAATGTACCAAATGGTGTTGTTACTCCAACATATGAGGTTGATTCTTTAACTGCATTATTAGAACTTGTAAATAAGCTGTAAGTAAAAAAGTACTGATTCTTGAAAGGATCAGTACTTTTTTTGTTTTTTGAAGTATATCGAAACAAATTTAGGTCTGTGGAAACTTTACAATCATGTTATTGAAAAAAAGCTCATCACCGTAAAGTAGAGTTGATTTCCGTTCCAACTGGGCGCTATCCTCGCGAGGCTCGCTCCAGGGTCTCATCTGTGATGATGAGACCAAATTGTTTTTAGTTCGAATCGTAAAAGTAAAACCGCATGAAATCAAAGTTTTTAATTTGATTTCATGCGGTTTATTAATTTTTATAGAATTTTACCCAGCCTATATAAATCAATATATTATAGGTTAATAGCTTTTACTTCATCAATATTTTCAAGCTTTGCAACGAATGTTAAATCTTCTTCTGTTACAGCATTGTCGATTGTTAGCATCATGACAGCTGTACCGCCAACTTGTGCACGACCAACTTGCATTGTTGCGATGTTTACATCTTTTTCTGCTAGCTTTGTAGCTACGCGGCCGATTGCACCTGGTTTGTCAGTATTTTTAATATAAAGAAGGTGACCTTGTGGAATAACGTCAACAACATAGTCTTCTACTTTAACGATACGTGCACCTAAACCATTTAATAATGTACCAGCAACTGTGTGTGTTTCGTTTACTGTTTTAATTTCAATCGTAATTAAGCTAGTGAAGCCTTTAGCAGTTGTTGTTTTATGCTCATTAATTTTCATGCCGATTCGTTCAGATAGGTAGCGAGCATTTACGTCATTAACATGATTACCGTGGTTTTTAGCTAATAAGCCTTTTAACGCGTTTGACGTTAATGGACGTACATCATAATTTGCTACTTCACCAGCATAAGATAAGTTGATTTCTTTTACAGGCTCAGTTGTAAGTTGAGATAAGAATGAACCTAGTTTTTCAGCTAATTCAAAGAAAGGCTCAACTTGTGCAAGTAACTCTTTTGGAATAGATGGCATGTTTACTGGGTTAGTTACAGTACCTGTTTTATAGAATTTAATGATGTCGTTTGAAACGTCAACAGCTACTGACTCTTGTGCTTCAATTGTAGATGCACCTAAGTGAGGTGTTGCGATTACTTGTGGTAAAGTAAGTAGCTTGTGATCTGTTGCTGGCTCAGATACGAATACGTCAAGAGCAGCACCCGCTACTTTACCTTCTACGATTGCATCGTATAAATCGTCCTCATTGATAATACCGCCACGTGCACAGTTAATGATACGCACGCCATCTTTCATCATAGCGAATTTTTCTTTGTTAATAAGATTGCGTGTTTCAGGAAGAAGTGGCGTGTGTACTGTAATGAAATCTGCAGTTGCACAAATTTCTTCAACTGTTGATTTTGTTACTCCTAACTCTTTAGCGCGTTCATCTGTTAGGAATGGATCGTATGCCATAACGTTCATGCGTTGACCTTTTGCACGATAAGCAACTTCAACACCGATACGACCGAAGCCTAGAACACCTAGAGTTTTATTTTTAAGCTCAACGCCAACATAAGATTTACGATCCCATTTACCGTTTTTAAGTGTATTGAATGCTTGTGGGATGTGACGAGCAAGTGAAGTCATCATTGCAATAGTGTGCTCAGCAGCAGAGTTAGTGTTGCCATCTGGTGCATTTACTACGATAATGCCATGTTCAGTTGCAGCAGTTAGATCAATGTTGTCTACACCTACTCCAGCACGTCCGATAAGTTTTAAGCTTTTAGCCGCTTCAATTACTTCGCGTGTTACCGTTGTTTGAGAACGTACTAGTAAAACATCTACATCCGCAATTTTTGCGATTAATTCTTCTGGTGCAAGACCAGTATCAACGATGATATTTAAGTCTAAATCTTGTTCTTGTCGTAATGGGAAAATACCATCTTCACTTAGTGGATCAGCTATAAATACGTTAATTGTTTTAGTTGCAGTTGTCATTTGAGTAGTCATTTGTAATTAGCTCCTTTTAATTAAAAAATGTTAGTGTTCTTTATATACGAAACAGTCTGATTTTTGTGGAGATAGTACATCTTACAGCATATACAAATCTCCTTTCTAGAAATGAGAACAATATCAATTTCGCCTTGGCGAAATTGCGTCCGGATTTTGAGAGGAATAAATTGTGCACGCACAATTTATTCCTCTCAAAATCCGTGACATCCGCCAGAGGCTTTATCTTCATTTTGTAAGTATTACAAAATGAAGATAAAAAAAGCCCTCCACGCCTTACAAACACAGATATTGTGTTGTAAGGGGCGAAAGGCTGAAAAAACATTGGTTCGCGGTACCACCCTTAATCACTGCTTGAAAGATTTCTAGCAGTCTTAGCTATATGCGTAACGTGCATGTGACGGATAAGCTTACTTTGGAGATGTTCGGCTTATCTATTCAGGAGTGGAACTATTATCGTAGAAATCACTGATTTACACCAACCATCAGCTCTCTTTGGATTTTCTTGCGACTAGCGTGTCTCCGTCGTTATATTTCCGTGTGATTAAATTTGTTAACATCATAATCCTTATTGTTCACCTTTGTCAACAATATTTCTAAAAAAGATTAAAAATATAGACTTGGGAAGTCTGTAAAGTATCTAAAAACGAACATTAAGTTGTTTAGTTTTAAATATCGTTCGTATTACTGGAAAGGACAATGAAAGCGCTATCGATAGATGTTAAGTCAGAATACATGGGCGTTTAACAAATATTTGAGGTCGAAAATTATATGGGGAAATACTGGTATTAAATGGATTGTGAGAATAGGAACTTTCTTTGTTTAGTGGAGGAAAGCGAACGTTTTTTTCTTGTCACATTTTTGTCAAATTTACAATGTGTAGAAGGTAAACGATCCATTAGAGAAGAATGTAAGTAATGAAAGATTGATTTTTAGGGGGTATAGAATGATGTATGATGTAGCAATTGTCGGTGCAGGACTGGCAGGATTAGTAGCTGCCTGTGAGTTAGCGGATGCAAAGAAAAAAATTGTTTTAGTAGATCAAGAACCTGAAAATTCAATGGGAGGACAGGCATTCTGGTCCTTTGGCGGTATTTTTTTAGTGAATTCACCCGAACAAAGAAGGCTTGGTATTAAGGATAGTAAAGAGCTTGCATGGCAAGATTGGCAAGGAACGGCCGGCTTTGATCGCTTGGAGGATGAAGATTCATGGGCGTATAAATGGGCCAAGGCTTATGTAGATTTTGCAGCTGGTGAAAAATATAGTTGGTTAAAGTCTAAGGGTATTAAGTTTTTCCCTGTCGTCGGTTGGGCAGAACGTGGGGGATCATTAGCAGGCGGCCACGGAAATTCGGTGCCTAGATTTCATATTGTTTGGGGAACTGGACCAGGTATTGTAAAGCCGTTTGCTGAAAAAGTGAAAAAGGCCATAAAGGATGGATATATAGATTTTAAACCAAGACATCGGGTAGATGAGTTTATTCAACAAGATGGAAGGATTACAGGGATTAGTGGAACAGTTTTGGCTCAAAGTTATGCAATTCGCGGTGAAAAAAGCTCTAGGCTAGGCATTGGAGAATTTTCTTATGAAGCGGGAGCGGTTATCGTGGCGAGCGGTGGGATAGGTGCAAATTTTGATTTAATCAGAAAAAATTGGCCTGCTCGACTTGGTACACCACCTAAAAATATGGTCAGTGGCGTACCTGCTTATGTAGATGGCAGAATGTTAGAAATTACTGAGCATGCGGGAGGACGTATCGTTAATCGAGACCGCATGTGGCATTATACAGAAGGCTTAAAAAATTGGGACCCTATTTGGCCAAATCACGGTATTCGAATTTTGCCTGGCCCTTCATCATTATGGTTTGATGCAGAAGGAAATCGATTTGGAGCACCAAATTTTCCAGGTTTTGATACGTTAAGCACATTAGAGGCAATTCAAAAAACAGGTTACGATTACTCGTGGTTTATTTTAACTGAAAAAATTATTGAAAAAGAATTTGCATTATCAGGCTCTGAACAAAATCCTGATTTAACAAATAAAAGTATTAGCGATGTTCTGAAACGTGTTTTGCCAGGAGCACCGGGTCCAATTCAGGCATTTAAAAATCATGGTGAGGATTTTGTTATTGCTAATGATTTAAAGGAGTTAGTTGAAGGAATGAATAAGTTGGCTGGCAATGATCTTCTTGATTTTATCAAAATAAAAGAGCAGATTTTAGCAAGAGATCGTGAAATGGACAATAAATTTACAAAGGACTTACAGGTTAATGCTATCCATGGTGCAAGAAACTATGTTGGTGATAAATTTGTGCGTGTTGCGAAGCCCCATAAAATATTAGATCCCAAAAATTGGCCACTAATTGCGGTACGTTTAAATATTTTAACGCGTAAAACATTAGGAGGCTTACAGACAAATTTGAATGGTGCTGTGTTAGGGATAGATGGTCAGCCTATACCGGGTTTATTTGCAGCTGGGGAAGTTAGTGGTTTTGGTGGTGGCGGTGTACACGGTTATCGTGCTTTAGAAGGGACTTTTGTTGGTGGTTGTTTATTTAGTGGACGGCAAGTAGGGCGTTACTTGACGAAAGAAAATTTAGAAAGCTCTGGTGAGAGAAGAAGCCGCTCTAATACAAGGGGGAATTACTCGGATGAAAGGAGTAACCCTCACATACATGGAAGTGAAAAGCTGTAAAAGTGATACGAATTTTAGAAATATCGACAACATATGGGCTCATTACAGAAATTTGGGGATGCGTATATTGAAACGTATGCCCTGTAAATAAGTTGATTGGAGTGGAGGCTGGGCGACTCCTTGGGAATCAGCGATAGAGGAACGAAGGCTAAAACCATCACGGCCTGTGATAACGCCCTCGTGACCAACATCGTGTTGGCCCGAGACCCTGGAGCGAGCACATAGATGAACGAAGGCTAAGAGCATCACGTCCTGTGATAACGCCTTCGTGACCAACATCCTGCTGCTGCCGCTACGTTAACACTTCGCTTTCGCGCAAAAAAACACCTGTTGCCCCAAGGGGCTCATCGGACGCCCCCAGGAAGCTCTGCTCTGCGCGAAAGCGAAGCGTCAGCGGCAAAGCGCCCAGTCGGAACGGAAATCAACCCACGTTACGGTGATAAGAAAATATACTAAATGAGGAGTTTTAGAATATGAAAGAGCATCACCACAAATGGATGATGCTCTTTTTTCTTATAAAAAGGAATTTTGAACTACAGCGATTTTAGCGATTTGTTCCTCAATCTGCTCTTTTGTCCAACCATTCTTTTCAACAAAGAAGTTGCGTTCTGCGCGGCGGCATTCGTCTGAACAGCTACGCATATAGAAGGACTCATGCTTTTCCTCGCAAAGCATTAATTTATGGCACTCAGGATTTGCGCAGTTTGTATAACGTTCTGTCGGTTCACCAGTGAAGAAATCCTTGCCGACAATCGCATGCTCGACCTGATTAATCGGTACACTACGACGTCGATCAAAGACAAACATTTGTCCATCCCATAGTTGACCTTTTACCTCAGAGTCTTTGGCATACGTCGCAATTCCACCGTGTAACTGACCAACACTTTCTCCGTAGCCTTCACGTTTTAACCAGCCAGAGAATTTTTCACAGCGAATACCACCTGTGCAGTAAGTTAAAATTTTCTTATCAGCAAAATCTTCTTTACGAGCTTCCATCCAGGCAGGTAGGTCACGGAAGTTTTCAATATCTGGACGCACGGCACCACGGAAATGACCAAGGTCATATTCATAATCATTACGTGCATCAATAATTACCGTATTATCCTCCTGCATACGTTCCATAAATTCTTTTGGAGATAAATAATCTCCTGTTATTTCTAAAGGATTAATATCATCGTTCAAACCAAGGTGTACAATCTCTCTACGAGGGCGCACATGCATTTTTTTAAAGGCATGCCCTTCAGCTTCATCAATTTTCCACATAATATCGCTAAAACGAGGGTCTGCCTCCATATGATTCATGTATGCATCAGTTTGCTCGACTGTACCTGAAACCGTTCCATTAATCCCTTCATATCCAACTAAAATACGACCAAGAAGTCCAATTTCTTGACAAACTGCTAAATGTTCCTCTGCGAATGCTACAGGGTCTTCAATAGCTATATATTTATAATAAAGTAATATACGATAGTCTTTCTGTGTCACAATTATTAACCACCTTTAAATCAATGTTCGTTCTTAAATATAGCATATCAAGTGCTATTTTGCGTAGGATAGAAGGAGTTTTCTAAAAAAACACGAATAGTACATAGTGAATGACTATTCATATTTGGGGGTGTTGGGATGGAATTTTCAACGATTACATTAGAAAAATTAGAACGACGAGCAACATTAACATTAAATCGACCACATGCAATGAATGCCATGGACGATGTGATGATGCGTGAACTAGCAGAATGCTTTGAAGCACTACAGCAAGAGCAAGAAATACAAGTTCTCGTTATTCGCGGGGAAGGAAAAGTCTTTTCTGCAGGTGGCGATATTAAAGCGATGCTAGATCCAAATAAGCCACTAAATATTGATGAGGCAATGGTTTATTTAACACGTATTGTCAAAGCGTATTACCAGCTACCGATGATCGTCATTGCGGCAGTCCATGGAGCATCAGCTGGATTAGGCTTTAGTCTAGCGTTAGGGGCTGACATAGTTGTGGCATGTGAAAATAGTAAGCTAGCTATGAATTTCATAGGTATAGGGCTCATCCCTGATGGCGGCGGCCATTTCTTTATGAAGGAACGTGTGGGTACTGTCAAAGCTAAACAAATGATTTGGGAAGGCAAGGTATTAACTGCATCTGAAGCACATGATGAAGGATTAATTGACTACGTTGCGCCAGATGGGACTGTTTTTGCGATTACTGACCAACTAGTTGGAAAAATGCTTGCTTCTCCAATTGCATCGATGATTACGACTAAAAAAATTCTACATGCTCAAAATTTACCTCAATTAGAGAGTATTTTATCGATGGAAGCAGCAGGGCAAGCAGCAATGCGTAAAACGGCCGATCATTTAGAGGGAATCCATGCGTTTGTAGAAAAAAGAGCACCTGCCTTTGCAGGAAAATAAAAGATAGAATGAATAAAAGGCGCGTAGAAAAGTTTACTACGTGCCTTTTATTAGTCATTTTTAGACATGGAATAAAATTAATTTACCTGAGGAGTTCACAAGGCGATGAGTTTTGTTGGCAACACCTTTTTCTTCGATTTGTTGTAAACCGTTGATTTTTGCAGCCTCATCGCTTTCGAATGTCCATGTTTCATCAAACAATGTTTCCCCAGTTTTTTCAAAAGCTGTAAAACGATAATTCTCCATACAAACCCCATCCTTTACTTATATATATATCTATTATACATAGAAGATTTATAAACTTCACGGTAAAAATAGCGGATATTTCGATAAATTATGAAAGTTATGTAAAATTCGAGGCAATACTATAAATAAACATTCTTTGAATACATTTCTCATCTAGCGTGAAGTATGATAAAATAGAACAAATATTCGGTTTCGGTATGTTTCACGAATGTCTCACTATAGAAATGAGATAAATTGCAGGTAGTAAATTATTGAAGTAGCAATCCTAATGTACTGAATAAAGTACTACATTGCGAGTGATGAAAGAATGATTACGAAGTATAGATTATTTATTGAGGTGATTGGATGTCAGCAATTCGTTTTTTCCATATGGCGGATTTACATTTAGATAGTCCATTTAAGGGCTTATTTGGTTTACCTGAGCAAAGCTTCAAAAAGATTCGAACAAGTACTTTTGAAGCTTTTGATAAAATTATTCAAAAAGCTATTCAGGAGAAACCCGATTTTTTATTGATTGTCGGTGATATATATGATGGTGAAAATCGTAGCTTGCAGGCACAAAGACGATTTCAAGAGGCTATGGAGAAACTCTTTCAGCATAATATCCCGGTCATTTTAAGCTATGGTAATCACGATCACTTAAATGGTGCTTGGACACGCTTTTCTTTACCGAGCAACGTTTATGAATTACCAGCTGAAACAAGTGTTGTGCAATTAAAAATACGTGGTCAGCAAGTTAATATATACGGCTTCAGCTATGGTGACCGTCATATAACGAAATCAATGATCGATAGTTATCCTGTTGCACAGGACCAGCATGCTATTCATATTGGTATGCTTCATGGAAGTGAGGCTAGCGATACCTCACATGCTGTTTATGCCCCGTTCACAAAAGATCAACTTCTTGAAAAAAACTATCATTACTGGGCTCTAGGTCATATTCATAAACGACAACTTTTACATCAAAATCCACCGATTGTTTATCCAGGCAATATTCAAAGTCGACATCGGAAAGAGCAGGGGATCAAAGGCTTCTATGACGTAACCTTGACACAAACCTCTACTGATTTGGAATTTGTGCCGACATCTGCTGTTGTTTATAACGCGGTAGAGGTGGATTGTACAAGTGTGTTTCATGCAAATGAACTACTAAAAAAATGTGAAGAAGCATTGATGTTTAATCGTCAAGAGTATGGGGCATCTGTTGTTGAGCTCCATTTAAAAAATATAGATGAACAATCACAATCGTTATTTGAACATGCTACAGTTGATGCATGGCTAGAAACTATTAGAGAAGCTGAAGATGGGATGGAACCGATGTGCTGGGTTCAAAAGCTCGTGTTACATCAATCGACAGTATTGTATGAGCATACTGCTGCAACTGAATCGGTGATGAATTTAATGGAGCAATGGGATATTTCTGAATGGAAGGATATTTTAAAGGAATTATACCAACATGCTGGTGGTGCAAGACTAATTGAGCCTCTAACAGAACAGGACGTTAAAAATTTAATGCACAACGCGCAAGAATTATTAGCAGAAGAAATTCAAAGGGTGTGAATACATGCTAAAGATACAAAAAATCCAAATTTATGGCTTTGGCAAGCATGAAAACATCACCATTACTTTACTTGAAGGTGTTACCATTTTTTACGGTGTGAATGAAGCGGGTAAAACAACCATTCAACAGTTTATTTTACAAATGCTTTTCGGATTTCCCACGAGACAGCAGACACAACGTAAATATGAGCCGAAAGTATCGACTAAATTCGGTGGTCAGCTTACGATTTGGCACCCTACGTATGGGCAATGCACGATAGAACGTATTAAAGGAAAGGCGGCTGGAGATGTCACTGTTTATCTAGAAGACGGAACAATTGGGCATGAGGAGCTGTTGGCAAAACTATTATATGGTTATTCAAAAGCCTCCTTTGAGTCCATTTTCTCCTTTTCATTACATGAGCTTCAGGGCATTGAAAAAATGTCAGAGGAAGAGCTAACACATTTGTTGCTTGCCTCTGGGACAACAGGGATTCAACATCTATCGTCTCTAGAAAAGAAATTGGACAAAGATGCTGGTGAGCTTTTTAAAAAAACAGGCAAAGTGCCACTTATTAATCAAAAATTGGAGCATTTAAAAAAGCTAGAACGCACCATTAAACAAGAGCAAGGTAATATTCAGACCTTTGAGGATAAATTATTACAATTACAACAACTCGAACAAAGGCTAGAAGGGCTATATAGCCAACAAAAAACTCAGCAGCAAAATTGGCAGCAGCTCACAATTCTTCAGCAGGCTATGCCACTTATAAAACAGCAAAAAGCCTTCGAACAGACCCGGAAAAGCTATGAACATGTGCAGTTTCCTCCAGAAGGGATCCGACGATATGAGCAATTAAAGGATCGGCTTATGCATGAAACACTACAAATGCAGCAGCTAAAGGAGCAGTATCAGGAACTACAAAAAAAGCTACAATTAACGGTGGACGAGCAGGCTATTACTGAAATGTCTCGACTTTTGAATAAGGAAGCGACGTGGAATCAGTTAGTAGTAAAGGAACAAAACTTAATGGATGAGCTGTATTTAATCGAGCAAGACATAGAAGCGCAGTTTCGTTTATTAGGTGTTCAGGAAAAAACAGCGCAGGATATTCTGCTTGAGGAAACAGTATCATTACAGCAAGAGGAACAGTTTCAACAACAGTTAAGCCTATTAGAAGAAGCAGAAGAAGAGCTGAAATTTCATTTGCGTTCGATAGAGCAAATACATGCAGAATTAGATACAATTGCTCAACTGAAACAGCAGCTTCAACAGGAGTCATTATCTACGGAGGAAGAACATATTTTAGCACAGTGGCCTCAGCGTAAGCGAATGCTTGAACAATTACGTTACGGAAGGTCACAACGCTCGAAACAACAACAACCAAGTGTTTTTATATTTATTGTGTTAGCCATAAGTATGCTTGCGTTTATCTATGGTGTTATGGAAAAAAATACGGCTGTAATCGTTGTAGGCGCGGTAATGGCGCTGATCATTATTTTATATTTAAAATTTGCTAGACAAGCACATGAAGCGCCGAGTAAACAACAAAGTCAGCAAATACGTGAGTTAGAGCAGGAGGAAAATATTGCTCAAGCCATCCTGCAGAAAAAACAAAAACTTGAAGATCGCTGGTTACATGTAAATGCGCAGCAGCAAGAAAAAGAACGTCAATATGTGAAACTTGAATATAAAATTCAGCAGGCTGAGCAGGTGAGTGAAGAGGCTACTCAGTCGCTTCAACATTTTTTAGGGCGCTATCGGTTAGAGGGGAATATACCGAAAACATTATTACCCGAGCTGTTTATGCGCATTCGTGGTGCTCAAGAGCTGGCAGCAAAGAAGAAGAGTACATTTACTCTTCTACAAACGGTACAAGCGGAGAAAATCGAGCTTCTAGATCAAGTACAGCAAGTCTTACATGTAGAGTATAGTGAGCAAGAAATCTTTATGCATTTACGTAATACATTCCTTACTTTACAGCAGGAGCAACAGATATCCCATCAAGCAAAAGAGCAGTTGACTAACCTTCAGACCAAAATTCAAGCAGTTCAATCACATATAGATAGCTATGAGTCTGAAATTACTCAGTTATTTGATGCTGCGAATGTCCAAACAGAGAAGGTTTATTATGAAACTCATGAACAATTTGAGCAACAACAAAAAATAGCAACAGAACTTCAAGCCATTCAGAGTCAGCTAGTCTCACTGAAGGTAGACAGCGAGCAGTCATTAATAGACGAGGAACAGCTTAGAGAAAAACTCCTTGCTTTAGAAGAAGAGCGTAGCGCAATGCAGGGAGCCATAGATCATTGCTTAGAACAACGAGCGACACTACAAATCCAAAAGGAAAATCTTCTAAATGACGAGAAATATGGTCAATTGCTTCAGCAGTTTGAAGAGGAGAAATCAGTGTTGCAACAGCTAATAGGGCAATGGGCTACAAAAAAGGCATTGGCTACTGCGATTCATGAAACATTGTTCCGCTTAAGAGAAGAAAAACTACCGTATGTTTTGACAGAGGTTAATACAATATTTAATTTGTTAACAGGTGGACGTTATGAGAAGCTTTTAATTAATGATGAAGGCTATTTTGTTACACAGGATGTTTCTGGATTACGATATCAAATGGCAGAATTATCACAGGCAACGAAGGAGCAAGCTTATATTTCGTTGCGTATGGCACTAGCAAAAACACTGACAACTTCTGCTCCATTTCCATTTATTATGGACGATCCTTTTGTCCATTTTGATCGAAACCGTACAGACAAAATGGTACAATTAATGAAAGAAGTAGGATATGAACGTCAAATTTTATATTTTACTTGCCATGACGCGATGCTTGAACATTGGCAGAAAGACCAAATAGTCGATGTAGGAGCACTAGCAAATGAAAGGGGAGTGGCGTCAACATGAAGGGTATTACGACGCTCCAGGCTGGAGAATCAGTTGATCAATTTTTATTAATTAAACAGGCGACAAAAGGGGTTACCACAGTTGGAAAGCCATTTATGTCACTGTTATTACAAGATAAAAGTGGAGATATTGAGGCAAAGCTATGGGATACAAATGATGATCATGAAAAAATGTATCACGCTGAGGCAATTGTCCGTGTAGGTGGAGAAATTCATGACTATCGTGGCAAAAACCAATTGCGTATAAAATCAATTCGTGTAGCAAAACCAGAGGAGGGAGTTGCTATTAATGATTTAGTTCCTTCCTCAGCAACTCCAAAAGAAGAATTATATGAAGAATTGACGCAATTTTTCTTTGATATTAAAAATCCGAATATATCTCGAATTACACGTGCAGCTATTAAAAAACATCAGGATGCTATTTTAGTTTATCCAGCTGCAACGAAAAATCATCATGATTATGCGTCCGGTCTACTGGATCATATGGTGTCAATGTTAAGGCTCGGAAAAGCAATTGCTGATTTATATCCGACATTAAATCGAGATCTGTTATATGCAGGGATTATTCTGCATGATGTCGGTAAGGTTGTTGAGCTGTCAGGGCCTGTTGCAACAATGTATACTGTTGAAGGGAATTTACTTGGTCATATTACTATTATGGTCAATGAAATTGCCAAGATTGCTAGTGAATTAGAGATCGAGGGCGAGGAAGTCATGCTATTGCAACATCTGGTGCTATCTCATCACGGTAAAGAAGAATGGGGCAGCCCGAAAAAACCGATGATTCAGGAAGCGGAGATCTTGCATTATATTGATAATATTGATGCAAAGATGAACATGCTAACACGAGCATTGGGCAAAACAGCGCCAGGTGAATTTACTGAGCGACTATTTCCGCTTGATAATCGATCGTTTTATAAGCCGTCTATTAAATAAATGTAGATTTGAGGCTTCATAGGATATGCTTTGTCTATAAGTTAATTGGATTCAAGTATGGGCGACAGCGTCACAGATGAGCGCCCTAGTATGGAAGAAGTATAAAAGCATCACATCAAGTGATAACACCTTTGTGAAAAATGAAATAGCGTTTAAAAAGAAAGAGGATTCATTTTGATTAAACTTTATTCAAAATGAATCCTCTTCTACGTGTTTTCAAGATACTTTTAATTAATTTTATTTGAAATCGACTGTATATAAAAAGGGTTACGCCTGTATAAGCGTAACCCTTTTTCATATAGTAAAATAACAACTACTTAGATTATTTTTTGTCAGTATCTTCAGCTTTGTCGTCTTTACTTTCTTTTTCAGCTTTTTCTTGAGCTTTTTTAACAGCTTCTTCTTGAGCTTTAGCTTGCTCCTCACTTGTTGTTGTAAGGGCCTTGATAGCAGGTTCTAATTCTTTATCAGATGTTTTAATATCAGCATCTTTTGCCATTTTTGCAATGATATCTTTAAGAACTTTTTGATCTTCACCTGTATTCGCTAATTTAGAAAGCATTTGAGTACGGATGTTTGCTTCTTCATCTTTGAATGAGCCAACACCTTTTGCATCACGCTTGTCCGTAACTTCAATAACATGGTAACCATAGCTTGTTTTAACTGGTTCACTTAAAGTATTTTTAGGAAGGGCATAAGCAGCATCATTAAATTCATCTACCATTGCACCAACAGAGAACCAACCAAGCTCTCCACCATTTTTAGCAGAGCCAGTATCAGTTGAGAATTCTTTTGCTACATCTGCAAATTTAGCGCCACCTTTAATTTTAGCAATGACTTCTTTAGCTGTTTTCTCATCTGCTACTAAAATATGACGGGCATTTAACTCAGTTTTCATTTGCTCATAATGTTTTTTTACATCTGCTTCTGTAAAAGCTTTATCTTTTAAAGCCTTTTCAGAAAGAAGTTGAACACGTAAAGCATTTTTATAGCCTTCTTCAGTTAAGCCACTCTCAGCAAGTGCTTGGGTAAAGTCATTACCGAATTGTGAAGCGGTTGCGTCATATGCCTCTTTGATTTCTTTATCTGATACTTTGTATTTGTCAGCTAATACTTTTTCAGTCAACATTTGTGAAAGTATATGAGAACCGGCTAAATTTTTTGACGTTTTGTTAAAGTCAGCAACTGTAATGTCGCCTACTTTTGAAGTTGCAATCGTTTTGTTGTCTCCTCCGCTACAAGCACCAAGCGCTAATACCGAAGCAGCTAATGTTAAAGATAATACTGTCTTTTTCATAGTAGATATTCTCTCCTTACAATGGTTTCGTCCATTTTTTACTATAACATAAACGTTTTAAAAACAAAATGGTTCCCCCTTGAGTATAGCCTATATTTCAAATTTTCAAGCGCATAGGATATAGAAAAGAAAGGGGGTGAAGTTATGAGCAGCGGAGGATACGGTGGCGGCGGTGGCTACGGCTCAGGCTTTGCTTTATTAGTTGTGCTATTTATTTTATTAATTATTGTTGGTGCAGCGTTCCTATACTAATTAATAAAAAAAGACGAAAAGCTAAGGATTTTAGCATCCTTAGCTTTTTTTCAACGTATGGCATTCGCGTCGCACGCTTGAGGTCACGTCCACAAAAATATGATTGGACAAACAGAGTTATCACATAAGGTGTCCAA
This sequence comes from Lysinibacillus xylanilyticus, assembly GCF_001183605.1. Taxonomy (GTDB): domain Bacteria; phylum Bacillota; class Bacilli; order Bacillales_A; family Planococcaceae; genus Lysinibacillus; species Lysinibacillus xylanilyticus. The sequence goes on from NZ_LFXJ01000013.1 coordinate 60,732, forward strand.
TTTACCTCTGTACGTGCGCAAGGGCGCGAATGCACTTTTCTTTTTAACTTCTTCCACCTCTAAGGTGTGAGATGAATGTAGATTTAAGTTGCTTTTCAACGGTCTTCCAAACATCCGCTGAAATAGAGGAATTTAGGCTAAGAACTTCACATCCTGTGAAAACGCCTGAGTGACCAACTTCGTATTGGCCTAAAGCCTCCGGCAGATGTCACAGAATCGCAAAGGAGCACTTAAAGGATGTTAGCCTAAAATCATCGTATCCACGCGATAACGGCTAACTGACCTGCATCGGTAAAAAACGCCACGTCCTGTGATATTACCGAAATGACCGACAGCGTGTCGGCCCTCGTACAGGCTTAAACACAAAGCCGATTCCGGACGCAATTATGTCGACGCATAATTGCTCTACTATACTGCATATAAAACTTCAATATAAAATGAGACAAGTAATATTGTTATAAGTATATTTATAGTTCGAAATACTTTTGGTTGTTTTTCTTCGGGAATTTCACGTCGCATGCACAGCGCATAAGTCATGCGGTTTATTTGAAATAAATAGAATACCGAGAATAGAACTACAATCATTAACAGCAAGTCTATTCCTCCCCTCTTTCAGTATTAATAGCATAACAAAAAACGTCAATAAAACACAAGTACAAGCAATTTAGTGAATAGTAGGTGGAACTAATATTTCATAACCCTTAGGAGTCTCCTCAACCTGGGAGTCTTTAGGTGAGTTCAATAAATATTTCACATATAGAATATCAATTACACATAAACTGCAATGGTAAGCTAAAAGTAATGAGCCGTAATGGGTATAGGCAGGGAATAGCAGTGTACCTAATATAATGGCTGTATTTAGAACAATAAATGGTGTAAGTAAAGCTAAAATATAACGATTTTTCGATAAAGGTTCACGGATACGCATGTGTAGTACAGGAATAACATAAAATTGGGTACGTACACGCAATTTTAAATGTTGTCGTAAATCATACAATGCTAGAAAGTGTAAGCATTTGTGGATTGGATAGATTGCAAATACAGTAATAACAAATAGCCAAAACAATTGATCTGTATAGTGCTCATCATTAAACAAATTAAATGTCACATAGGAAAGAGAAAAGACAGTTAAGAAAACAATTACAGACATGATCATAATACGCGTTGTTCCGTAATGATGTTCAAGATTTAAAATTTTCCAACAGTGCATGATTATCAACTCCGTATGAATGGTCCTATCTAATGTAAATTGATTTATACTAGAATGCAAGAAAAAGGAGGTATCTCAGAAAAAAATCTGAAGTACCTCTTTAGCATGATTTTATAATCTTTCACGACCAATAAGTTATGGATTACGAACAACTGACTGTAAAAGGATGAAAGTCACTTTCATCCTTTTACAGTTGAACGTTCTTCTATCGTGTCAAAGGAATCACGGAAGTGCTGAAAAGAACGTTCAAAAATGTCGATGAAGTCCTCACCATATATATTGCGAATAACAGCCATAACATCTAAAAATTCTGGGAAGCGACCGTAAAGGTCTTTTAATGCTAATGAGCCTTCTAGTACAGAATGATACGTATTATGATAATTACTATTCATTTCAACAATAAGTTCTGTACCAGCTTCTGTTAACTCAACGTACGTATTACGTTTGTCGTCATCCCGTTTTGAAAACTTAAGGAATCCACGTTCTTCTAATTTTTTTGAAAAATTAAATGCTGTGGAGACGTGCATAACCCCGAATTTTGCCACATCAGAAATTGATGCCCCTTTTAAATGATACGAAATCCATAAAATATGATGTTCGTTAATATTTAAATCGTAGGGTTTAATCCATTGCTGCCAATCCTTTTCCACTGCTTTCCATAAAGCTTTTGATAATTGCGCAATTCTTTGACTATAAAGCATCGCTTCTTTTTGAGTGTATAATTCCTCTGACAAAGCCATCACCTACTGCTTTCTTTAACATTTTAAAAATATTATAGCAATAAAGGAAAAAAGTTTAAAGTTAGAAAAATTAAAAAATTGAAAAGCGGCTAAAAAATAACATTATAGAGCTTGAATTTGATAAAAATGTAGTTTTTTTATCAGTGAACAAGGACTTTAGTCGTTAACTTTTTCTTGTGGTTTTTTCTTTTTTTCTGTAAATTGTGCAACGTTTTTCTCGATTTCGCTTAATGAATTCTGTAATGCTTCTATTTCTTGTTGCAAGTTATTTTTTGACGGTTCGATTTCTTCAGTAAATGTATTAATAGTTTGTTTTAAATCATTTATTATTAGTGGTATATTATTTTTTATTTCATTTGTGAGTGAGTTAACGGATTGTTGAACTGTGCCTGCTTGTAGTTTTACATCTAAAAGTTTGTCCTTTGTGCTAGCAGCATTTGCTCGTAAATTAGCACGTAATTGTTGTCCTGATTGAGGAGTCGAAAAAAGTATAGCGATTGTACCGCCTACAATCCCAGCTGACAATCCAAATAAAAATGGTTTTGCTTTCATATTGAATACCTCATTTCTGTAATGATCATGTGTTATCTACTATTAAACCATGAAATGCACATTTACAAAAAGAAAAAAGAAACTAAACGAGTGATTTTGTATCACGGCTTAGTTTCCTTTGAGATTGAACGTGCATTTTCTAAACAAATGCACCTTAAATTGAAATAGCTGTTTGGAATTTAGAACGCTTCACTAATTTTGCAACTATAGGATAAATAAGTGCGAAAGCAATAACATTAAATACTACTGCAGGTAATACAACGCCTACAAACAGTACAGCGAATGTTGCACCAACATTTGCATTGAATACAAAAAGTGCTACTGCTAAAAAGACAATTCCAGATAAAACTGTTCCTAAACCAACTAAGACAGCTGATACAGCGAAGTTGCTTGCCAATTTTTTTAACACCATTAAGGCAGCTAAAAAGACAAAGCCTGTTACTGCTTTATCGATAATATTTGGAACAAGACCAGCTGGGAACGTTGTAAATAATCCTGAAAGTACACCTGTTGCTAAAGAAAGTAAGAACGTTTCTTTAATAGTGGGGAACAATAAAATGCCAATAAACATCATTGTTAGCATGAAATCAGGCTTCATGCCGTTTACCATACCTGGTGTGACCACATAAAGGGTAGCACCAACACCAACTAAAAGTGCCATTAATACTAAATTTTTCGTATTCATTTCTAATCTCTCCTCGACTATGCTAATCTTTTTTGTCTCCTAACGTGTCCTCATGCCCGTTAGCGAAACTTATTTGTGATTGTACGCTATAAATTGAAAAATTGCAATATACAATTCTGACAATTAGAGTGTGGCAGAATTTCAATTACTTAAGGTTAGCTTTAATGTTTTCAGCAACTTCAGTTAATTGCTCTGGTGTATATTTTTGTGTTTGCCAAATTAAGCCCAAGCCTTCTTTTTCATCGTAACGCGGAATAAAATGTAAGTGATAGTGGAAAACAGTTTGTCCAGCTGCAGCACCATTATTATTAATGGTATTAAGTCCAATTGGATTAAAAGCAGCCTTAATAGCGTTTGCAATTTTCGGTGCTACTGCATATAAATTACGAGCTACATCCTCAGGCATTTCGAAAATGTCTTTACAGTGATGTTTGGGAATTAATAGTGTATGACCTTTTGCTACGGGAGAAATGTCAGTAAATGCATAGACATGCTCGTCTTCATATATTTTTGTACTTGGAATAGATCCGTCAATGATTTTGCAAAATAGGCAATCGCTCATTTGAAAATTCCTCCTTATTTTATATGTAAGTACATTCTATCATACTCATAACTGTATCATTTGCTAATTTTTGATAAAATATAAACTAGAAGAGGAGTGAGGGCATGACGGTATTAGAGGTACAACATGTGACAGGTGGATATACAAGAAAGCCTGTTATTAAAGATTTATCATTTACAATTGAAAAAGGAGAGCTTGTTGGCTTAATAGGCTTGAACGGCGCTGGTAAAAGTACGACGATTAAGCATATCATCGGAACAATGCTGCCAAAAGAAGGAGACATTCGTTTAAATGGTGTGACATTAAAGGAAAATACGGACAAGTATCGTACAGCATTTTCCTATATTCCTGAAACACCTGTATTATACGATGAGCTAACATTACGTGAACATTTAGAATTAACCGCAATGGCTTACGGTCTAGATGAAGCAACACTTGCAGCTCGTTCACAAATATTATTAAAAGAATTTAGAATGGAAAAGCGACTTAATTGGTTCCCTTCGCATTTCTCAAAAGGGATGCGTCAAAAGGTTATGATTATGTGTGCCTTTTTAGTCAATCCAAGTCTTTACATTATTGATGAGCCTTTTGTGGGGCTCGATCCACTTGGGATTCAATCATTGCTTGATCAGATGGATGAAAAGAAAAAAGAGGGCGCCTCTATATTAATGTCCACGCACATTTTATCGACCGCTGAAAAGCATTGTGACCGCATAATTTTATTGCATGAAGGACGTGTGCGAGCACAAGGAACAATGGAGGATTTACGCAAGGCATTTGCGATGCCACATGCGACATTGGATGATTTATATATTGCAATGACAAAGGAGCGCGACCATGAAGAACTTGCGTGATGTATGGTCCTCTCGCTTCATGCACTATATAGGTGAAGTGCAAAAATATATGCGATTTATTTTTACAGGGCATTTAGCGATTGTACTAGTATTTCTTATCGGAGCAGGAGGCTATCAATATAGTGAATGGCTGAAAATTGTGCAATCTGATTTTCCAGCAGAGGTATTAATCGCATTATTTGTAGGGGTTTTACTTGCGTTTAGTCGTCCAACTTCACTTTTGAGAGAGCCAGACCAAGTGTATTTATTACCTTTAGAATCAAAAATGTCACAGTATTTCAAAAAGGCGAAAGCGTGGACGTTTTGGTCACAGGTGTGGATTGTGGCAATTGTTTATATCGTTAGTATTCCTTTATTAAAGGCTGTTACTGAATTAACTACATTTGAAATTTGGTCAGTGTTTCTACTTATTATTATATTGAAGTATTTGAGCGTTCAGGGTGAATTTAGCTATCGTTATAGTGAACGCGGTCAAATGATTTGGGTGGACAGGCTAATTAGAGCTGTTATCTTTAGTGTTGCTGTTTACATGGGGCTTCATATGCAGCATATTTTAGCGATTGTTGCTGCTGTAATTGGGTGTGTATATATTGTAATATTTAGAAAAAAATGTGCGCGTGAGCCTGTCCCATACGAGCATTTTGTGAAGCTAGAACAAAATCGTATGATGAGCTTCTATCGTTTTGCTAATTACTTCACAGACGTGCCACATTTACGTGGTAGCATTCGTCGTCGAGGTTGGCTTGACTGGCTTTACAAATTTGTGTCATACAACAAGGACAATACTCAAAAGTACTTGGTGTTCCGTACATTCATCCGAACAGATGATCATTTTTATTTATGGTTCCGTTTAACAGTGATCTCAGCTGTTATTGCGGCCTTTGTAGATATCCCAGTCGTTTCATGGATTGTTGCAGGTGCATTGAGCTTTGCTACAACCATACAATTAAAGTCGGCTTTATTATCAAGTGGTGAATTCCGTATGGACATGCTTTATCCTTTACCTGATGAAGCACGCAAAGTAGCAGTCAATCAAATTGTGCGTCTTGCGATGATAACTCAAGCTATTATTGTTGGTCTATGTAGTATCACACAGCCAATGTTCTATTTAACCTTTATTATCATTTTGGTTATTAGTGAATTGACGGCTAAGGTCTCAAAACCTTGAAAAATGATTAATTTTGGATAATCACCAAGAGTGGAAAAATGTTTTGATTGCGACTTCTTGGGGATCATATCGGAAGTCCCACAGTTGGAACGGAAATCATGGCATTGCTGTTTATAAATTAATAAAGCTCATTTCTCCAATAAAAGACTTGGAGAAGTGAGCTTTATTTTTTATTCTATTAATTGATAGTCTAGTGCTGCTGTTATTAACACCTTCGCAGCAATGAGCATACCTTTTTCATCTATATCGAATTTTGGATGATGATGTGGTGCATATTCAGCTGGCTTGGCTCCAGTAAAGAAGAATGTACCTGGCTTTTCCTCTAAATAGTAAGAGAAATCTTCTGCCCCCATACTTGCTTCAACTTCAGCAACATCGTAAATATCCTGTGCGATATTACGCACAAATAGAGTTTCCTTCTCATGATTTACAACTGCAGGGTAGCCTCGACGATAATCCAGTTCAATTGTACAATCATGTGCAATTTCTGTACCTTGGATAACCCGTTTAAATTCACGTTCCATCGTTTCACGAACATCCTTATTAAATGTTCGGATTGTGCCATTTAAATAGGCTGTATCGGCAATAATATTGTCAGCATTAGATGCTACGAATGAACCAACTGATAAAACAGCCGATTCGATTGGGTCAACACGACGTGCAACCAGCTGTTGTAAATTCATAACAAGCTGAGAGCCAATAATGATCGCATCCTTTGTTTGATGCGGATGAGCACCGTGACCGCCCTGACCTTGAATTTTCATTTCAAAACTATCAACAGCAGCCATCGTTGGACCGACGCGGTAGCCAATCATACCTGTTGGATGGTTAGATGATAGATGTGTACCAAAAATAGCATCAACGCCATTCAAAGCTCCAGCCTGTACCATCCCAATTGCTCCACCTGGATCAGTCTCTTCAGCATGCTGATGAATTAGTACATATTCTCCTGCTAATTCATCGCGCATTTCCCACAAAAGCTTACCGATAATTAACAAAGTAGCTGTATGACCATCATGCCCACAAGCATGCATAACGCCAGACACAGTTGATTTGTATGGTACATCTTTTTCATCTTGTATAGGCAGCGCATCAAAGTCTGCACGTAAGGCAATCGTTTTGCCAGGCTTGCTTCCTTTAATACGTGCAATTAAACCGTAGCCACTGATATTAGCTTCAACAGGTACGCCTAGATTTTCGTAAAATTGAATAATATAGTTAGCAGTTTCTTGCTCCTGGAAGCTTAGCTCCGGATGCATATGTAGATGACGACGAATCGCCACCATTTCATCAAAATGGGCATCAATCTTTTCAAGTAGACGTTGGTTCACAGTAAAACCTCCTTAAACAGATTATCCTAGATTTTTATTAATAGCATAATAGTTTCACTAACTGGATAAACCGCGGGTCAGCACTTTAATACCCACGGAAGGGAAGTAAACACCCGCGTACTCGGGGAATACTCGCGGAAGGGTGGCCAATACTCGCGAATCCGAGGAGAATACTCGCGGAAGAGCGGCGAATACTCGCGAATCCGAGGGGAATACTCGCGGAAGGGTGGCCAATACTCGCGAATCCGAGTGGAATACTCGCGGAAGAGTAGCGAATCCGAGTGAATCCGAGTGGAATACTTGCGGAAGAGCAGCGAATACTCGCGAATCCGAGGAGAATACTCGCGGAAGAGCAGCGAATACTCGTGAATCCGAGGAGAATACTCGCGGAAGAGCAGCGAATACCCCCGCACCCGTGGGATACCCCCGCAGAAGAAAAGCGAACACCCAGCGCACCCAAGGAGGATATCTGCCGAAAGCAGTGAATCCCTGCCCGCTCTAACTAATCTTCGTTTTCTTCTTTTGGAGCAGCGCTATAGGTTGTGACATATGAAGCTGCAGAGAAAATATTCTGCTGATTCACACCTGTTGGTTCTTTACGTTCAGCGTGTGCGGATGCAAAGGCCTTTGAGCTTTTCCATGCTTCAAACGAATGAGGGCCGTTCCATTGTGTCATGACAATGTATGTTTCACTATTTAATGGACGAAGTAGTCGAAATGCTACAAAGCCTGGCTCATCTTCTATAGCGCCTGCTCGATTTAAAAAGCGATGTTCAAAAACTGGTCGACCTTCATCTGTAACGGGGATATTGTTGAATACAAAGAAGCCACGTTCTTCTAAATCATTTACTGAATCTAGCACTTCAAACTTTCGAGGTGTGGCAAAAACAGATTTTCCTTCGGTTTCATGGATAAGCACAGAGTTACCTTCACCGTGGATTAAAATCATTTCCTCTTTTAGATATTTATTCTTTAGTTGTTCTAAAAAATCACCTGTTCCAGAAGTTAAATAAATATACATAAAATTGCCCTCCTTATGAATGTTCATCTTTTGGTAGAAATGAATTGTACGAGCACAATTCAAAATCCGGACGCACTGTTTATTTGTGCGAAAGCAACAATTACACCAAGGTGAAATTGCTAATAGCATATAGCGTTATTTATCTCCATTTAAGTGGAAGTCTAAAGCTTTGTCAAAAAAGAAATCCCATAGAAAGAACAATTTTATGACATTTCCCTATGAAAACTATACAATAACAGAGGAAGCGTTTACTATTGAAAACGGATATCAATAATAACGGAATAAACAAGAGAATTTTACGATGTGAATTTTATTGAGGGGAAGGAACTATTCATGACAACTTTTAATGATACTCTTCTACGTGCTGCACGAGGAGAAAGAACTGAACATACACCAGTATGGTATATGCGACAAGCAGGACGCTCTCAACCAGAATATCGTGCGATTAAAGAAAAGTATTCTTTAGAGGAAATTACACTTCAACCTGAGCTTTGTGCATATGTAACTCGATTACCAGTAGAAAATTACAATGTTGATGCAGCGATTTTATACAAAGATATAGTTACACCACTTCCTGGTATTGGGGTAGATGTAAAAATTAAAGCAGGCGTAGGTCCTGTAATTTCAAACCCTATTCGCTCAATCGCTGATATAGAAAAACTAGGCGAATTCAATGCGAAAGAACATACACCGTACGTTTTAGAAACTATAAAAATGTTATCTGAGGAACAACTGAATGTACCTCTAATCGGCTTTGCAGGTGCACCATTTACTCTTGCAAGCTATATGATTGAAGGTGGTCCCTCAAGAAACTATAATAAAACAAAATCATTTATGGTATCAGAGCCTCAAGCTTGGTTTGCATTAATGGACAAACTAGCTGATATGATTATTTCTGATATTTCTGCTCAAGTAGAAGCGGGAGCAAAAGCTATCCAAATATTTGACTCTTGGGTTGGTGCTTTAAATGTTGAAGATTATCGTGTTTTCATTAAACCGATTATGACACGTATTTTTGCTGAGCTGAAAAAAGAAAATGTGCCACTTATTCAGTTTGGAGTAGGTGCAAGTCATTTAGCGAAAGAGTGGAATGATTTACCTGTTGATGTTGTTGGCTTAGATTGGCGTTTACCAATTAAAGAAGCACGTGCAAACGGTATAACTAAACCAGTACAAGGTAATTTAGATCCATCACTATTACTTGCTGATTGGTCAATTATTGAAAAACGCACAAAAGACATTATCGATCAAGGCTTAGAAATGCCAGGACATATTTTCAACTTAGGTCATGGTGTATTCCCAGAGGTAGACCCAGAAGTGTTAAAACGTTTAACAGCTCTTATTCATGAGTATAGTGCTCAACAAATCCAAGCACGCTCTTAATATAGATGCGAACAAGACATTAACTCTCATAATTCTTTTCTATGAATGATATCTCGATTTCATCGTAGAAAGGGTGCTGTCCAACCTAATGAATTGGACAGCTTCTTTTTGTCACATACTGTACGATTAAAGATATATTTAACTATTATTTAGAGGTGAAAAGGTAATGAAAGAAGTTAAAGGCTTATTAGTTATGGCATACGGAACACCCTATAAAGAAGAAGACATCGAACCTTACTATACGCATATTCGCCACGGTCGCAAACCATCAGAAGAGCATTTAGAAGATTTACGCGGTCGTTATGAGGCAATTGGTGGTTTATCACCACTTGCTGCTGCTACAAAAGCGCAGGCTGAGGCTTTATGTGCACGCTTAAATGAAGTGCAAGATAATGTGGAATATAAATTATTTATCGGTCTAAAGCATATTCACCCATTCATTGAAGATGCTGTGGAAGGAATGGTAGCAGAAGGTATTAAAGAAGCAGTTTCTATCGTATTAGCTCCTCACTTCTCTACGTTCTCCATTAAATCATATAATGGTCGTGCAACAGAAGCGGCTGGAGATCGATTAACAATTACTTCTGTAGAATCTTGGTATGATGAACCAAAATTCATCGAGTATTGGAAAATGAAAGTGAATGAAACGTTTAATGCAATGTCTGATGAAGAACGTGAAAAAGCATGTTTAATCGTGTCTGCACATTCACTTCCAGAAAAAATTAAAGAGCTGGGCGATCCATATGAAGATCAATTAATCGAGACGGCTCGACTAATTAAAGAAGCAACAGGTGTAAACAATGTAGAAGTTGGCTGGCAATCAGCAGGACAAACACCTGAGCCGTGGATCGGTCCAGATGTTCAGGACTTAACGCGTGAACTTTATGAGCAAAAGGGTTTCCATTCGTTTGTTTATACGCCAGTTGGCTTTGTAACAGAACATTTAGAAGTTTTATATGACAACGATTATGAATGTAAAGTTGTTTGTGATGAACTTGGCGCGAAATATTATCGTCCAGCAATGCCAAATACACACCCGTTATTTATTGATGCAATGGTTGATGCCATTCATAAAAAATTAAGCTAAGCGAAAAGAAAGTGATGATGTTGGTGACTCAGAAAAGACGAAAGGTAGTTGTTGTAGGCGGTGGCATTACTGGCCTCACAGCTGCGTTCTATTTGCAAAAAGAAGCAAGCGCAAAAGAATTGCCGTTAGATATCGTACTTGTCGAGTCGTCATTACGTCTTGGCGGAAAAATACAAACACTGAGAAAAGATGGCTTTATTATCGAGCGTGGTCCAGAATCTTTTTTTGATCGTGAGAACTATGTATATGCTCTGGCAAAGGATTTAGGCATTGAACAGAAAATGATTACAAGCAATACAGGACCGACTTACGTTGCCGTTGGTAGTCAATTGTATCCAATCCCAAGTAGTCTTTTGTCCGGGGCAACACCACATGTTTCGTCATTTATTACATCAGGGTTGTTTTCACTTAGCGGGAAAGTTCGTGCGGCGGGGGATTTTTTCATCCCTCGTTCTGCACAGAATGATGACCAACCATTAGGGCGATTTTTCAGAAGAAGATTCGGTGCTGAAATTGTAGAAAATCTAGTAGAGCCACTACTTGCAGGAACATTTGCTGGTGATATTGAGCAGTTAAGCATGCGCTCTACATTCCCACAGCTCTATGGATTAGAGCAGAAATATCGTAGCCTACTTATTGGTATGAAAAAGTCTGGTGCGAATTTTTTAAGTAACAAACCCAATACGAAAGATAAGGGGATTTTTCAAACATTTAATAATGGTCTGGAGACACTTATCGAAAAACTCGAAGAATCACTACTTCCTGGGACAGTTATGAAGGGTGTTAAAGTTGAGGAGATTGAGCATGGCAAGGATGGGACTGTCCAAGTTGTGTTAAACAATTTTACACAATTAAAAGCAGATGCTGTTATTATTGCTACACCATTTAATGTGGCGAGAAAAATGTTCAGTAAATACCAGTTGTTAAATGAATTGAGTACGATGAAGGCAGCAACTATTGCTACTGTGACAATGGCATTTAAAAAAGATCAGTTAGGTGATCTAGATGCGTTATCATTTTTTGTCTCCCGAAATAGTGATTTTTCAATAACTTCTTGTACTTGGATTAACCGTAAGTGGCCTGGCACAGCGCCAGATGATTATGTGCTGTTACGCAGTTATATTGGCCGAGTAGGCGACGAGGCAATTGTAGCGTTATCTGATACAGAAATTGAAAAGACTGTATTGCAGGATTTAATGAAAACAATTGGTGTAGATGGAGAACCGTTAATGACTGTAGTTTCACGCTGGAAAAATGCCATGCCACAGTATACGGTAGGACATGAGGCTAAGGTTGAACGTTCAAAACAAGAATTACGTGAACATTTTCCGACTGTTAAGCTCTCGGGGAGTTCCTTCGAAGGAATATCAATACCTGAGTGCGTTGAGCAAGGTAAAAATGTTGCTGAAGAAATGTTGAAGGAAATATTTGGGGATTCTTGTGAGAAATAAATGGTTATCAGTAAGTAGTACAAACCAGTGTTTGTACTACTTTTTTATTTTGAAATTTGAATAGTGCAAAGTTCATATTGCACAAGTAAGATGTCTCAAATTAAAAACTGGGAAAGTAAGCTTTTACTTTCCCAGTAAAGATCTTAATGCTATGAAATTCTGTGGCATGACCATACAATACCGCCAGAGTTAGCTCCACCAAGAGTAAGCCCTATCGTTAAACCGTTAGCATTGTAGAATAAATCAATGGTATCACCTGCATTTAAATCGACTTCTCCAGCCAATGTTACTGTCCCATTGCCAAGGACAGCGCGTAAAGTCAATACGGCAATAACATTTACATTTAATAATGGGAATAGCCCGCTTATTAAATTTGTTGTAGCGTTTTGGCGAATAGCAAATGATGGATTAATACCTGCACCTAAACTTATAGTAACTGCTGCGGTTGTAGAGTAGTTGATTGTAGCTTCAAAAGCGTATCTTCCAGTCGTTGGAACAGTGAAAATTCCGGTCGTTGGATTGAATGCTGGTGTTGTGAAATATGGAGCTGCAACACTCCAGTTTGTAATTGTAGTAGAAGCGCTTACTGATATAGCATTATTAAATGCTGAGAAACCTTCTGTAAATGCTGGTCCAGTAGCCCCACGTACACCAGTAGCGCCAGTAGCGCCAGTAGCACCGGTAGCGCCAGTAGCACCAGTAGCGCCAGTAGCGCCAGTAGCACCGGTAGCGCCAGTAGCACCGGTAGCGCCGGTAGAGCCAGTAGCCCCGGTAGAGCCAGTCACCCCACGTTCCCCAGTCGCCCCAGTAGTTCCAGTAGCGCCAGTAGAGCCAGTAGCGCCGGTAGAGCCTGTGTTACCAGTAGCACCAGTGGTGCCAGTAGTCCCCGTCGCCCCACGTTCCCCAGTAGCCCCAGTAGCCCCAGTAGCCCCAGTAGAGCCAGTAGAGCCAGTAGCCCCGGTAGAGCCAGTGTTACCAGTAGAGCCAGTCGCACCAGTAACACCGGTAGAGCCAGTGTTACCAGTAGAGCCCGTCACACCAGTAGAGCCAGTAGCCCCAGTAGCCCCAGTAACGCCGGTAGAGCCAGTAGCCCCAGTAGAGCCAGTCGCACCGGTAACACCGGTAGAGCCAGTAGCGCCAGTAGCGCCGGTAGCCCCAGTGGCCCCAGTAACGCCGGTAGAGCCAGTAGCGCCGGTAGAGGCAGTCACCCCACGTTCGCCAGTCGCCCCAGTAGTTCCAGTAGCGCCAGTAGAGCCAGTAGCGCCGGTAGAGCCAGTAGCCCCAGTAGCGCCAGTAGCGCCAGTAGCGCCAGTCACACCAGTAACGCCGGTAGGGCCAGTAGCCCCAGTAGAGCCAGTAACGCCGGTAGAGCCAGTAGCGCCAGTAGCGCCGGTAGCCCCAGTGGCCCCAGTAACGCCGGTAGAGCCAGTAGAGCCAGTAGAGCCAGTCGCACCAGTAACACCGGTAGAGCCAGTAGCGCCAGTAGAACCAGTAACGCCGGTAGAGCCAGTAGAGCCAGTAGAGCCAGTAGAACCAGTAGAACCAGTAGAACCAGTAGAACCAGTAGAACCAGTAGAGCCAGTCGCACCAGTAGCCCCAGTAGCCCCAGTAGCCCCAGTCACACCAGTAACGCCGGTAGAACCAGTAACGCCGGTAGAGCCAGTCGCACCAGTAGCCCCAGTAGCCCCAGTAGCCCCAGTAGCCCCAGTGTCACCAGTAGATCCAGTAACTCCGGTAGAGCCAGTAGCCCCGGTAGAACCAGTAGCGCCAGTAGAGCCAGTGTCACCAGTAGCCCCCGTAGCCCCAGTGTCACCAGTAGATCCAGTAGAACCAGTAGAACCAGTAGAACCAGTAGAGCCAGTAGAACCAGTAGCCCCAGTAGCCCCAGTCACACCAGTAACGCCGGTAGAGCCAGTAGCCCCAGTAGAGCCAGTCGCACCGGTAACACCGGTAGAGCCAGTAGCGCCAGTAGCGCCAGTAACACCGGTAGAGCCAGTAGCGCCAGTAGCGCCAGTAACACCGGTAGAGCCAGTAGAGCCAGTAGCCCCAGTAGCCCCAGTAGCCCCAGTAGCCCCAGTGTCACCAGTAGCCCCAGTAACGCCGGTAGAGCCAGTGTCACCAGTAGAACCAGTAGAACCAGTAGCGCCAGTGGCCCCAGTAGAACCAGTAGAACCAGTAGCACCAGTAGAACCAGTAGAACCAGTAGAACCAGTGGCACCAGTAGAACCAGTAGAACCAGTAGAACCAGTGGCACCAGTAGAACCAGTAGAACCAGTAGAACCAGTGGCACCAGTAGAACCAGTAGAACCAGTAGAACCAGTGGCACCAGTAGAACCAGTAGAACCAGTAGAACCAGTGGCACCAGTAGAACCAGTAGAACCAGTAGAACCAGTGGCACCAGTAGAACCAGTAGAACCAGTAGAACCAGTGGCACCAGTAGAACCAGTAGAACCAGTAGAACCAGTGGCACCAGTAGAACCAGTAGAACCAGTAGAACCAGTGGCACCAGTAGAACCAGTAGAACCAGTAGAACCAGTGGCACCAGTAGAACCAGTAGAACCAGTAGAACCAGTGGCACCAGTAGAACCAGTAGAACCAGTAGAACCAGTGGCACCAGTAGAACCAGTAGAACCAGTAGAACCAGTGGCACCAGTAGAACCAGTAGAACCAGTAGAACCAGTGGCACCAGTAGAACCAGTAGAACCAGTAGAACCAGTGGCACCAGTAGAACCAGTAGAACCAGTAGAACCAGTGGCACCAGTAGAACCAGTAGAACCAGTAGAACCAGTGGCACCAGTAGAACCAGTAGAACCAGTAGAACCAGTGGCACCAGTAGAACCAGTAGAACCAGTAGAACCAGTGGCACCAGTAGAACCAGTAGAACCAGTAGAACCAGTGGCACCAGTAGAACCAGTAGAACCAGTAGAACCAGTGGCACCAGTAGAACCAGTAGAACCAGTAGAACCAGTGGCACCAGTAGAACCAGTAGAACCAGTAGAACCAGTGGCACCAGTAGAACCAGTAGAACCAGTAGAACCAGTGGCACCAGTAGAACCAGTAGAACCAGTAGAACCAGTGGCACCAGTAGAACCAGTAGAACCAGTAGAACCAGTGGCACCAGTAGAACCAGTAGAACCAGTAGAACCAGTGGCACCAGTAGAACCAGTAGAACCAGTAGAACCAGTGGCACCAGTAGAACCAGTAGAACCAGTAGAACCAGTGGCACCAGTAGAACCAGTAGAACCAGTAGAACCAGTGGCACCAGTAGAACCAGTAGAACCAGTAGAACCAGTGGCACCAGTAGAACCAGTAGAACCAGTAGAACCAGTGGCACCAGTAGAACCAGTAGAACCAGTAGAACCAGTGGCACCAGTAGAACCAGTAGAACCAGTAGAACCAGTGGCACCAGTAGAACCAGTAGAACCAGTAGAACCAGTGGCACCAGTAGAACCAGTAGAACCAGTAGAACCAGTGGCACCAGTAGAACCAGTAGAACCAGTAGAACCAGTGGCACCAGTAGAACCAGTAGAACCAGTAGAACCAGTGGCACCAGTAGAACCAGTAGAACCAGTAGAACCAGTGGCACCAGTAGAACCAGTAGAACCAGTAGAACCAGTGGCACCAGTAGAACCAGTAGAACCAGTAGAACCAGTGGCACCAGTAGAACCAGTAGAACCAGTAGAACCAGTGGCACCAGTAGAACCAGTAGAACCAGTAGAACCAGTAGAGCCAGTGTCACCAGTAGAACCAGTAGCCCCAGTAACGCCGGTAGAGCCAGTAGCCCCGGTAGAACCAGTAGCCCCAGTAGCCCCAGTCACACCAGTAACGCCGGTAGAGCCAGTAGCCCCGCGTTCTCCAGTAGAACCAGTCGCTCCAGCAACACCAGTAGAGCCAGTAGCCCCGCGTTCTCCAGTAGAACCAGTCGCTCCAGCAACACCAGTAGAGCCAGTAGCCCCGCGTTCTCCAGTAGAACCAGTCGCTCCAGCAACACCAGTAGAGCCAGTAGCCCCGCGTTCTCCAGTAGAACCAGTCGCTCCAGCAACACCAGTAGAGCCAGTAGCCCCGCGTTCTCCAGTAGAACCAGTCGCTCCAGCAACACCAGTAGAGCCAGTAGCCCCAGTAGCCCCAGTCACACCAGTAACGCCGGTAGAGCCAGTAGCCCCGGTAGAACCAGTAACCCCAGTAGAGCCAGTGTTACCAGTAGAACCAGTAGAACCAGTAGAACCAGTAGAACCAGTAGAACCAGTAGAACCAGTAGAACCAGTAGAACCAGTAGAACCAGTAACGCCAGTAACCCCAGTAGAGCCAGTAGAGCCAGTAGAGCCAGTAACACCAGTAACACCAGTAACACCAGTAACACCAGTAACACCAGTAACACCAGTAACACCAGTAACACCAGTAACACCGGTAGAGCCAGTAGCCCCGCGTTCTCCAGTAGAACCAGTCGCTCCAGTAACACCGGTAGAGCCAGTAGCCCCACGTTCCCCAGTAGAACCGGTAGCCCCAGTAACGCCGGTAGCCCCGCGTTCTCCAGTAGCCCCAGTCACACCTGTAGAGCCAGTAGCCCCACGTTCTCCAGTAGAACCAGTCGCTCCAGTAACACCAGTAGAGCCAGTCGCTCCAGTAACGCCGGTAGAGCCAGTAGCCCCACGTTCCCCAGTAGAACCGGTAGCCCCAGTAACGCCAGTAGCCCCGCGTTCTCCAGTAGAGCCGGTAGCCCCGGTCGCGCCAGTAGCTCCGGTACTTCCTGTAGGACCAGTTTTTCCAGTAGGTTTAACTGGCCAAATAGGACAGCTTGGAGGAGGACAAGGACTACAACAACATGGGAATGTATTACATTTGCTGCAAACTCTATCTTTAAATTTTCCAAAATGCATTGTTTCACCTCCTCTCTCAAAATATCGTATTCATAGAGGGGAAAGGCGAAATAGACAGTTAACTCCTTGTTTTCCTAAAAATATCGATAGCGATAAAAGTATTTTTATTCATAACCTAATACTAGAATTAAAAAATTACCTCAATGTACTAACTAACCCATGAATATAGAAGAAAATTAAGATTTTTCATTACCCTTATTTAAAATACGATCAAAATATGTTTTATTGTGCAGTATTCTTTCATCATTTGGTAAAAAGGATCTGGCTAATTCATTATGTGCGTTGGCAGTTTCATATTGTTGTAATCGATCAAAGAGGACACAAAGTTGTAAGTGAGGCAACCATGTTGTAAAGGTTTTATTTTGAAAAGGGGCGTTAGGATTTTGCTTGATGAGAAGTGCTTGTTCATACCAAAATATTGCTTCATAGTTTTTGGCTTGTTCCATAAAATGAAAACCGAGTCTACAGCACGCTTCTGGGCGTGGAATGTCATATTCAAAGCTTCTAAAAATGGAACTTAAATTATTTTCTGTATCATTTAAATGAGAATAACAATCTGCTAATTTGAAACAGGAACGAATATTATCTTCTAACCAGCCTAGTTTAGAAGTTAAAAACGTTTCATAGTAAAATATTGCATCCTCAAATTGTCCATGATCTAGTAATTCGTTTGCGTAATAAAATGTGTCTCGTGGAGAGAGTGGTTCTCCTGATTCAACTAATTGCTTATAGATGTTAATATTCCGCGTATGATCATGACTAAGTGGTAAATGGCTGACAGCAATATTACTATCCAATAGGTTTCCACCGACTTCTAAATATTCGTGTACGGCACCTATCCATTGGAATGGTTTATCTCTTCTTACTAAGCGATATCTTCTTAATAGGGAACTTACATTTCCTTCATTATCAAAGCTTAAATTATAATTCATCGAAACGGCATCTATATCAAGGGTTAAGGCTTCTTTTAGTGTTTTAAATTTTTCCTGATCCTCCTCTAATAATACGTCGTCCGCATCTAGCCATAAAATGTACTCTTTTGTTGCTTGTTGGAATGAAAAATTTCTTGCAGCTGCAAAGTGATGAATCCATTCAAAATCAAAAATACGATCTGTAAACTGTTTCACAATTTGCTTCGTATTGTCGGTAGAGCCTGTATCTATGATATTAATCTCATCGACTAAGTCTTTTACAGATGCTAGACATCTACCGATGACAGCTTCTTCATTTTTCACAATCATACATAAGCTTATTGACACCATAAAGTTGATTCCTCCTCACCATAATCTATGTAGTATATGTGCTACTATAATTTTGGGGTTGGATAAATGCTCGTAGATGTAGCATTACATAATAATAATAGTGAAATTTGCTTGTTTTCTTTGTCATAAATTTACCTCTCAAGTTTCACGTGAATTTCACAATTGTGAAGTATAGTTAAGAAACAGAGGTGATGATGTTGAAAAAATGGGCATTCTTCATTTTTTCTTTAGTACAGCTTGTATTGCTAGTAGGGTGTACGGAGAAATCGTTTAAGCCTATTGAACGCGATCAGAATTTTGTTGCGTCCTTAAATATACAAGAGCCTTCGCTAGATTTTATAGATGAACAAGGTAATGGGATAGCAACATGGTTATTAGATAAAGCTTACTCAGGGGCAATACTCCTCGGAGATGATCGTGTGTTATTGTATGGTCATCAATTAAATGAAATTGACGTCTATACATTATCAACCGGAAAGAAGCTCTATTCTAAAAAAGTACAGCTTGGTTCAACGAATGCGTATTATGCTGAAAATAGAAAACAGTTTTTTATTACGAATAGCAAAACGAATACAGTGACAAGCTTTGATGAAGAAGGCAACGAACTGGCAACACAGAAGCTTGGTAATTATCCTATGTCAATGGCAGCCTATAAAGATAAGCTATATGTGATAAATTATAAAGATACGAAATTATCGGTGTTAAATATTGAGAATCTAAAAGTTGAACAAGAGTGGCCGATTCAAAAATCATCACATGGAATAGCAATTCTTGAAGAGAAAAATGAACTATGGATTGGTGGCCATGGAGAAGGAAGTAAACCGAATAACTCTGTTAAAAAATATGATCTAATAACAGGTGTCAAACACGGGGAGATAGAAATGCCTTTAATGCCTGTTGGATTAACTAAAACAAAGGATGCTGTTCTAGTTGTTAGTCATGGCCGTAATGAATTATATGTTGCCGACTTTGATGGAAATGTGAAATGGCAGCAAGAGGTAGGAGCTAATCCATTTGTGGTAAATCAGTTTAAAGATTATATTGTTGTCGCTGGCTATGATGACCATACTTTGTATTTCATAAAAGAAGGTCAGGTGAAAAAAACAGTTGATGTGGGGAAAGGTGCATTTCAATTGTTAGTGAGGGAGGAAAAAATGTGACAACTGTATTAATTGTTGATGATGAGCAAGATATGCGTAATTTAATAGAAATGATGCTCCATAATGCAAAAATTGAGACCGTAACAGCAGCGAGTGGTACAGAAGCCTACGATATTATTGTACGCGAAAAAATTGATTTAGTTTTACTTGATGTGATGATGCCGCATGAAGATGGCTTTGCGGTTTGTCAAAGTATACGTGCGATGTCGAGTTTACCAATTATTTTCCTGACAGCACGTGATGCAAACGAAGATAAGGTTAAAGGCTTAACAATAGGCGGAGATGATTATATTGTAAAACCCTTTACAAATGATGAGCTAGTTGCGCGAATCCAAGCTGTGCTAAGAAGAAGTGGTACTAATATTGAAGACTTACAGCAAAAATACGTAATAATTGGACCTATTAAAATAGATGAGATTGCACGAAAGGTATCTGTAGATGGCAAGAGTGTTCCGCTTACTTTAAAGGAATTTGAACTATTACATTTATTTATGAATAATCCTGGAAATGCTTATACGAGGGAACAATTACTAGAACGCATTTGGGATATTGATTATGTAGGGGGAACAAGAACTGTTGACACTCATATAAAAACCTTACGTCTAAAGCTTGGAAAGGAAGCGGCGGGGCATATTCAAACCGTCTGGGGAGTGGGCTATCGCTTTGATCCTGGCGAATGAAAAAGATTTCAACACGCATTTGGCTATTAATCTTTGCATTTTTGATCATTACCGTTGTCTTTATGTATGTCCTGACTGATTATTTATATGAACGACTTTATGTAGAAGACACTGAAGAGACGATGGTAGAAATAGGGACAAAGCTTCAAACGATGTATACCGGCAGTAAGGTGACGGATGAATTTATTGCAGATATTGAGCATTATGCTAATTATTCGAATTTGAATATTTTTGCAGTAAGAAATCCACGAGAACTAAGTGCCTGTGTGCCGTTTGATATTGATTTCGAAACATTAATTGGTCCAGAAGAGCGACAACAATTGCTTGCAGGTGAATATGTACAAAAAATTGGGTATGAACCCCGATTTGATAGACAGCTAATTTCTGTAGTACTTCCGCTAGTAGATCAAAATAGGCTCGAAGGGATTATTTATATATACTTCCCTTTAGCAAAAATTAGTGAGTTAGCGAATAATGAAGTCATTTTCTTATTTGTCAGTGCTTTTATCTTTTTAATTATTATCAGCTATTTAATTTATAAAGGAATTCGTCATATTATGCGGCCATTAAGTAATTTACAAAGAGCTGTTGAGCAGATGTCATACGGAAATTATGGAACACGTGTGCCAGTTCATTCAAAAGACGAAATTGGAAGACTATCGAGCACCTTTAATCAAATGGCAGAGGCGATCCAACAAGAGGATGAGGCTCAAAAAACGTTTTTAGCGACAGTTTCACATGAGCTACGGACACCTATTAGCTATGTAAAAGGGTATAGTGAAGCAATGCAGAATGGCATTATTCCAGAACATCAAAAAGAGGAAACGATCCAACTGATTGTACGTGAGGCAAATCGTATGGAACGTTTAACGAATGAATTGCTTCAACTTGTTCGGATGGAAAATGAACAAGCAGAAATTACTTTATATCCAATTCCTCTTGCCGAAACATTACGTGAGGTTCAAAAAATATTAACTCACCAGGCAGAGAAGAAGAGCATTGCACTCCATTTGGATGCTGATGATGCATTAATCATCAAAGCTGATGAAGTAAAGCTGAAACAAATTTTTATAAATATTATTGAAAATGCCATTAATTACTCGTATGAACAGTCAAAGGTTGAAATTACTGCTTTTGAGGATAATGATAGTGCACAAATTATCATTAAGGATTATGGAATGGGTATTCCTCAAGAGGATTTATCGCATGTAACTGAGCGCTTTTATCGTGTGAACAAAGCGCGGAGCCGAGCAGATGGTGGCAGTGGGCTAGGCTTGTCAATTGTTGAACAATTGTTGAAGCAGTTGCATGGCAAGATTGAGATTGAAAGTGAAGTTGAAAAAGGCACAGTTGTAAAAATTACATTGCCGTTAATGGAGGAATAAAACATGAAAAAATGGTTATTAGCATTAGTTGCAGTACCTGCATTGTTAGTAGGATGCGGAGAAAAGAAAGAGTCAGCTGATTTACCAGAGCCTGAGGTAGCTCAAATACCAGAAGTTGAAATTTTAACACCGAAAGAAGTAGCAATCAATGAAACGATTGATCTTGCTGCGCAAGTTGAACAAGGCGGCAAAAAAGTTGATGATGCAGTTGTACAATTTGAGGTATGGGAATCTGGTAAACGTGATCAAGGGCAAATGATTGACGGTAAATTAGAGAAAGATGGCGTTTATAAAGCGACGACTACATTTGACCACGATGGGGTATATTATATGTATGCTCATACAACTGCTAATGGCGTTCATAATATGCCGAAGCAACAAGTTACTGCTGGCAGCCCTGATATGACGAAAGTTTTACCAGAGGATGAAAAAGCAAATAACAACAGTATGGATCATAATACGATGAATCACGGTAATGATACTTCTGAGCATAGTGATCACGAAAAAAGTGAAAAAAATCACAATTAAATGCTTGCATTATTTTTAAAATAGGAATATGATAATGACCAGATGACCGAAATGGTTTTCTGGTCATTATCATTTTCGTGTACAAAGGCATGTACATAACATAACAGGAAAGGATGTTACTAATGGATCGTAGGCAGGAAATTCTTGAAGCAGCTGCAAAATCCTTTACATTGTTTGGTTACAAGGCAACAACAATGGAGCAAGTGGCTAAAATCGCCAACGTCGGCAAAGGGACGATTTACACATTCTTTGCAAATAAAGAAATTTTATTTCAAGAGATAGCTATGTCACTTGTACGAGAGATGCAAGCAGAAGCAGATGCAGTGTTGGATGCATCCGCTAGCTTTATGGACAATGCGCATAATGCTTTAATGAAAATGCTACAGTTCCGTGAAAAACATCTTTTATTTGCGAAGTTATTAGAGGAAGAAAAGGAGCTACGAACGCCAGCAGTTAAACAAGTTTTAGTTCGCATTGAGAATGAAGTTTTATCCTTCGTTACTGAATTAATTCAAAGACGTATCGATAAAGGCGAAATTAAAGATTGTGATGCAGAATTAGTAAGCTTTCTATTGTTAAAGGCGTATCTAGCATTTGTCGTTGATTGGCATGAGCTACATGGCGATATTATTCCTGAAGAAAAGATCTTAAATCTTTTCAAGGAAACGATCTTTCGAGGGCTAATTCTATCTTGATTCGGCTGAGCTAAAAGATGAATCAATGACAGTCTAGGGAAGATTTAGGTTTTTTTTTGAATAAAACTGACCGACTGACGTTTTCGGTCAAAAATTATAGGAGTGAAGAAAACTTATGATTAAAGCTGAGTGGCTGAAAATCTTTAAAACAAGAAAAATGCTTGTTTCGATTATCGCTGTATTATTTATCCCAGTCATGTACGCAGGCATGTTTTTATGGGCGTTTTGGGATCCGTATGCAGGCCTGCCAAATTTACCAGTAGCAGTTGTTAACCAAGATAAGGGCGCTGAAATGGAAGGCGTTAAATTAGATGTAGGGAAAGACTTGGTTAAAAAACTTGTCGATAGTGAGCAATTTAAATTCGTTGAAGTATCCAAAGAAGATGCTGAAAAAGGCCTAAATGGCCGAGATTATTATATGACTCTAGAAATTCCAACAAATTTCTCTGAGCATGCGACTACGTTATTAGATGACAAACCTTCTAAATTAGTTATGAATTATATTCCGAATGAAGGATTAAACTTCCTGAGTGCACAAATTGGTGAATCAGCAATGGAAAAAATTCGTGCGGAAGTGAATAAACAAGTTTCTGCTACTTATGCAGAAAAGTTATTTGATTCTATTACAACAATGGGAGATGGCTTTACAGAGGCTGCTGATGGCTCTGGTAAGCTAGATGAAGGTGCTAAAACTTTAGCTAATGGTGCAAAAGATTTAAAAGGTTATCTTGAGCAACTAGCATCAAGCACAGTTGAATTATCAAATGGTACAGATAAAATTACTAAAGGTGCTGGAGACGCTGCAAAAGGCGCAAATGACTTATCTAATGGTCTAGTGAAAATACAAGACGGCACTGGACAGTTACAACAAGGTGCACAACAAGCAGCATCTGGAGCAACAACTCTTTCACAAGGTGTATCACAATATACACAAGGTGTAGGAAAGGTTCAAGCAGGTTTAGCTACAATTAACGATAAACAACAACAAATTAGTGCAGGCGCAGCATCAATTGCTGAAAATGCAGGTGCATTAAATGGTGCAGCAAGTCAATTAACAGCTGGTTCTGCAAAAGTAGAAGCAGGTATCACTGCTTTATCAAATCAATTAGAAGGCATGATGGCTGCATTGCCTGAAGAGCAAGCGGCAGTATTAAAACAAACATTAGGAGAGCTACAAGCAGGAAGTGCAAGCGTGCATAATGGCTTAGGTTCTTTAACTGCTGGTACAGAAAAATTACAAGCTGGTGCTAACCAGGTAAGTTCTGGTGCATCACAAATTGCAGCAGGTCAATCACAAGTGTTAGCAGGTGCTAATGAGTTAACATCAAAAAGTGGTGCATTAGTCGAAGGAGCAAAAGGTCTTCAAGCTGGTAATGCAACACTTGCTCAAAAATTAGGGGAATTAAATGCTGGTGTTAAGACAGCCGTAACTGGTTCTAACACATTGGCTTCAGGTTTAAATGAGCTAGCAAGTGGTTCAAAAACATTGAATCAAGGTACATCAACACTTGCATCTAAATCAGGTGAATTAGCAGAAGGTTCTAAAACGCTTGCTGATGGTACTACTGAACTTGTAGATGGTACATCAACTTTATCTAGCAAACTAGGTGAAGCAAGTGATAAAGCGAAAGAAGTTCATTCTGGTAAAGACACATATGATATGGTAGGTAGCCCAGTTGAGGTTGAAAAAGAATCTGTTAACCATGTACCTAACTATGGAACAGGTTTCTCACCATACTTTATTTCTCTTGGCTTATTCGTTGGTGCATTATTAATCTCTATCGTGTTCCCATTAGTGGAACCAGCGATCCGTCCAAAAAATGGCGCAACTTGGTTTACAAGTAAAGTCTCAGTTTTAGCAATAGTCGGCTTAATTCAAACTATATTAACAGTGTTTATTGTAAAATGGAGCTTAGGCCTTGAAGTATATAGTTTAGGATACTTCTTCTTAACAGCATTATTAACAAGTTATGTTTTCTTAGCTTTAATCCAAATGTTAGTATCTATTTTCGGTGATCCAGGACGCTTTATGGCGATTGTTGTATTAATTTTACAACTTACAACAAGTGCGGGTACATTCCCACTTGAGTTAATCCCAGAACCATTACAAGTATTTAATAAACTATTGCCAATGACATATACTGTTTCAGCATTTAAAGCAAGTATCTCAACTGGTGATACATCATTCTTAATGTCAAACTACGGAGTTCTATTAGGCTTCCTAGTAGTATTCTTAGTTATTACTTTTGGTTATTTCATGCTACTTCACACAAAACGTTATTCAAAAGTAGCTGAAGAAAATTAAAAATAGGAATTTTTACACCCACCAATTTTGGTGGGTGTTTTTTTGTGATTGAATGATTGCTTTAAATGGGGGTAAGGAAGAGATGCCAAAAACTAATCAGGTAGAGAGTAGAACTGCTCGTGTATCCCCGAAAACTAATCAGGTAGAGAGTAGAACTGCTCGTGTATCCCCGAAAACTAATCAGGTAGAGAGTAGAACTGCTCGTGTATCCCTGAAAACTAATCAGGTAAAGAGTAGAACTGCTCGTGTATCTTCGAAAACTGATCAGGTAGAGAGTAAAACTGCTCGTGTATCCCCGAAAACTAATCAGGTAAAGTGTAAAACTGTTCGGGTACGTGGGAAAATGGCTCATATGCAAAAAATCACACAAAAAACAGCAGCCGATATGAGCGTATCAGCTGCTGTTTTGTAAGTGTAAGAGATTAATTAATGGTTCATCAATATATGATGAGGGCTGTCATTATAAGTACGAGTGGGCACATATATGACAATTACAGAATAGGCAAATGCTTATAGGTGGTTACATTTTTCACAAGTGTTGCTGTAGCATTCACTTTGTTCTTCAATTTTTTCACCGCATTCTGTACATTGCTTTGCAGGTAGGTTCTTGAAAAATTCAACTACATTTTCTAACATTGTGGACTCCTCCTTTAAGTTCATCTGTACTATTACTGTTTCTATATTTCATAGTGTATTATAACAGATGCTTTTCGTCAACACAAAATGCCTAATTTACGTTAAAATAAATATGGATATATTGTGAAGGAGGAAACGTAATTTATGATATTCGTTGATAATAAAGGGATTCATGATCCACGCATTAACCTTGCCATTGAGGAGTATTTATTAAAAACGATGGATGTTGAGAAGGAGCCAGTGCTACTTTTTTACATTAATCAACCTTCAATCATCATTGGTAAAAATCAAAATACTATCGAAGAGATTAATACAGATTATGTAGAGGATAATGGCATTATCGTTGTGCGACGTCTTTCTGGTGGGGGCGCGGTGTATCATGACTTAGGGAATCTTAACTTCAGTTTTATCACTAAAGACGACGGCGATAGCTTTATGAATTATAAAAAATTCACTCAGCCTGTTGTAGATGCACTTGCAAAAATGGGAGTTCATGCTGAGCTATCAGGCCGCAACGACATTTTAGCGGAAGGGCGTAAAGTTTCTGGCAACGCACAGTTTTCTACAAAAGGCCGTATGTTTAGCCACGGTACTTTAATGTTTGATACAGAAATCGATGCTGTTGTATCTGCATTAAAGGTGAAGAAAGATAAAATTGAATCAAAGGGCATTAAATCGATTCGTTCAAGAGTAGCTAATATTTCTGAGTTCTTAAAGGATGAGATGACAGTCGAAGAATTCCGCCTAGAAATTTTAAAATCCATTTTCGGTGGTGAAGAAAATATTCGCTATTATGAGTTAACGGAGGAAGATTGGGCAAATATCCATAAGCTATCTGCTGAGCGTTATCAAACATGGGAATGGAACTATGGGAAATCACCACGCTTTAATATTCAAAAAACACATCGTTTCCCAACAGGAGGAATTGATATCCGCTTAGAGGTAAATCATGGGATTATTGAAGAAGCACATATTTTTGGTGATTTCTTCGGTGTAGGCGACATGGCAGATGTTGAACAACGATTGGTTGGGACAAACTATGATCGAACTGCAATTGCTGAGGCGTTAACAGATATTGATATTCCAACATACTTTGGTGGAATTACGACAGAAGAGTTTTTACAATTAATTTATTAAGAAAAGCTTGTGTAGAAATTGGCAAATGTCCTTATTGAGATATAAGAGTACACACTTTTTCAAAATGGAACCGTTCCATAACGTGTGGTTGATTTCCGTTCCGACTGGGCGCTTTCCTGGGGGTGTCCGATGAGCCGCTTCGCTTCGCTGTAGGGTCTCATCTGTGACGCTGTTCCCCAAGGAGTCGCCCAGTCTCCACTCCAATCAACTTATATCAATTTCTACTGAATGAAGATAAATCGTAAATGTTTAAAAAATACCATCCCATCTTTTGGTGGTGAGTCCTCAAAAATCTGTATCTAACGATTCGATGTTAATTTTTACTACAAAAGCAGGCGTGTTGATTAGGAAAAAAATCAGTTTATTATTGAGCGATAAAAGGATTTTTTGTTGCTATTTCGCTAATATATTTCCATTTTAACTGATTGTAGCGTAGGGCTACTCGACTCCCGCGGGAAAGCGAGACAGACGAGACCCTGCACGGAGCGCAGCGGAGGAAGCGGAGGAAGCGGCTCGACGCTCGCCCGCAGGAAAGCGAGTAGCCCGTAGCGGAAATCAGAGCCTTCTAATTAATCAGAATGGATAAAAATGGTTAATTAACACACCTGCTACAAAAGGTTCGCTGACAGTTATGTCAACGGGCCTTTTTTTGATACAATATAAGATAGAAAGGAGTGTTGGTATGGAGAAGCATCGAATATTTATTGTCGAAGATGATGTGAAAATTGCGTCTTTGCTCGCAGAAACGCTAAGAAAATATCAATACGAAGTTGAAACGATCAAAGAATTTGATCATCTCGTTGAAGAATTTACAGCATTTAATCCACATATGGTGTTGCTTGATATAAATTTACCTTCGTACGATGGCTACTATTGGTGTCGCCAACTACGTCAACATACAACTTGTCCAATTATTTTCATTTCCGCTCGTTCTGGGGAAATGGATCAAATTTTTGCGCTAGAAAATGGGGGCGACGATTTCATTACGAAGCCATTTAATTATGAAATTGTATTGGCTAAAATCCGTAGTCACTTGCGTCGTACATATGGTGAATATGCATCGAAACAAGAGGAGCGGACAATTAAACAAGGACAGCTTGTTCTTCATTTAGAAAGAATGGAGCTTCATAAAAATGATTTAGAGATCCCACTTCAGAAAAAAGAATGTATCATATTAGAACTGTTAATGGGAAATGCGCCGAAAGTAGTGACACGTGAGCAACTGTTAGAAGAGCTTTGGGACGATCAGGCATTTGTCGATGAGAATACGTTGAACGTCAATATGACACGAGTGCGGAAAAAGCTAGCTGATTATCATATTTCGTCTTCTATAGAAACGGTACGCGGAGCAGGCTATCGCTTTATTTTAAGTGCAGGTGAGTTATAGTGGGCTGGAAATTATTTTTGCGTGATTACGCATCGTTCATTGTATTCCAGTTCTTATTAGTAGGCTTCATCATGGTCTTATATTGGTTGGACGGCTTTCGAAATGTTGATACTGCTATTTATTCCTTCTGTATTAGTTTAGTGTTATTAACCTCGTTTTTACTTATCCGTTATTTAATGCGCCAACGTTATTTATTAAAAATATCACAGCTTCCTAAAACAATGGAGGATGTGTTGCGAAAAAATGCTAAAACAGCTGAGGCGGTGCAGGCTGAGAAATATATGCATGAACTATATCGACTATATAAGCATGAACTTCAATCGTTATATGCAGGCCAAAAACGACATGATCAGTTTATTAATCAATGGGTGCATCAGATGAAAACGCCAATTTCTGTTATTGAGCTTTTATTACAGGATGAGCGTCCTCTCGATAAAAAGAATGTGCAGGAGGAAATTGACCGCTTGCGTAGAGGCTTGGATATGGTGTTGGTGAATGCTCGATTAGAAAACTTTGAAGAGGATATGCAAGTAGAACAGGTTACTTTAAAAACGATTGTTACTGCAACTGTAAATGAAAATAAACGTTTATTTATTACAAAGCGTGTTTTTCCAGAGATTCATATTGAGGATGACATCATCGTAGCAAGTGATTCAAAATGGCTACGCTTTATTATCGGGCAATTCGTAACGAATGCGGTTAAATATACGTTTGAAGCAAATAAAAAAATAGTCATTTCCGCCATTAAAAAGAATGACTACGTACAATTATCCATTCGTGATGAAGGTATTGGTATTCCAGCTTCCGATCTTTCTCGTGTCACTAAAGCCTTTTTTACTGGTGAAAATGGACGTAAAACTGGGGAGTCCACAGGGATGGGCTTATATTTAGCGAAAGAAATCTGTGAAAAACTCGGTCATGAACTAAACATAACATCAGAGGTTGGAAAAGGAACAATTGTTACAGTGACTTTTACGAATTAGGGGGATCGGAAATGACAGAAGTATGTTTGGATGAATGGGTTTTACATGTAGAGACAGAAAAAACAGAGGCATTATACGAATCGCATAACGATGTTTGTGAGTGTTTATCCTGCAAAAATTTTCGTAAGGCTAGTCTTTTGTTTAATGAAGAAGTAATGCATTTTTCGAATAAGCTTGGGCTAGACTTACATAAACCAACTTTACTTAACGCTTTTCCTGTAGAAGGTGAACAAGTGATGTACAGTGGGCATTATACGATTTGTGGAGAAATCATTGAAGGTGAAGTAGATGCCTGGGATGTAATCGTTGGTTCGCATTGCTTTAGTCTAGTAGAGGAAGATGGTAATAAGTCAGCTGAATTTTTAACAGGGCCACACTTTCAAATTGGCTTTGAGGTAGTATTGCAATGGCTTTTACCAGAACCCTTGGAATTAATCAAGAAATAAGGTGAACAAGATATGCCTATTTTACAAATAAAAGACGTGACGAAGGTGTATGAAGGCAAAGTAACTCATCGTGCGTTAAATCAACTAAGCTTTAATGTGGAGGAAGGTGAGTTTTTAGCAGTCATGGGTCCATCAGGAAGTGGAAAAACAACATTATTGAATATCATTTCTACGATTGATGAACCAACGAGTGGAGAAATCATTTTAGATGGCATGAATCCTCATACACTGAAAGCAACTGAGCTTGCCTACTTTAGAAGAAGACAGCTTGGTTTTATTTTTCAGGATTTTAATCTTTTGCATATGCTGACGGTGGAAGAGAATATTGTGCTGCCACTTACATTAGATCAACAACCATTAGAAGTAATGGAGGAGCGTCTTGCAAGTATTGTGGAAAAGCTCGATTTAACTTCATTCTTGCATAAACGCCCAAATGAAATATCAGGTGGACAAGCACAAAGAACAGCCATTGGACGTGCACTTATTCATAGTCCAAGTCTCATTTTAGCAGATGAGCCAACAGGAAATTTGGATTCGAATTCTTCGCGTGATGTACTTGAACTTTTAACAAAAATTAATCAGGAAAAACGAACAACGATCGTAATGGTAACACATGATCCTATTGCAGCTAGCTACTGTGATCGCGTGTTATTTATTAAAGATGGTGAATTTTTCAATGAAATTTACAAAGATGACCGTCGTCAAATGTTTTTCCAAAGAATATTAAATGTTTTGAGCTTACTAGGAGGAGGACAAGTAGGTGACCTTTCGACAATTCGCTTACCGTAATGTCGTACGGAACAGCCGTATATACGGAGCCTTTTTCATGGCAAGCTTTTTTTCTGTGGCTGTGTTTTTCATCTATTCAATGCTCATGTTTCATCCGGATATTGAACAAGGGATATTAGGAGAGGCATCGTTACTTGGAATGGTTGGTGCGGAAATCGTACTCGTCCTTTTTACCTTATTCTTTTTATATTATTCGATGAGTGCTTTTTTAGAGGCTAGATCACATGAGTTTGCAATTTTATTACATTTAGGAATGGAAAAACGCCAGATGAATAAGCTTGTCTTTTTGGAGACAATGATTATTGGATCGGGCTCTATTTTTGTTGGGATTATATTTGGTTTCTCATTTTCGAAATTCTTTTTCATGATTGTTCGAGAAATTTTACATTTAGATAGTTTACCCCTATATGTTTCATGGCAGCCATTTTTACTAACGATTGGTGTCTTCACAAGTGCTTTTGTGGTCATTTCCTTAATTAGTGTGTATTTTACACGTGAAAGAAAATTGCGCGATCTCCTTAAGGGAAATGACTATTCAAATAGTGTTTCAACCTATTCTAAAATTCGTGCAGTATTTGGTATTACCCTTATTTTATCAGCATACGTATTAGCATTTATCGTATCGAATACATCTTGGATCGGTTTAGCATTATTAATTCCGTTTTTAGCGACCGTTGGAACATATTATTTTTTCAGAGATTCTTTACCTTGCTTTTTAGATAAAGCACGGGGCAAACGTAAATTTCATTGGCATCGCTATCGCCTTCTTTCATTAGCTGAGCAAACTCATATTATGATGGACAATGTGAAAATGTTTTTTGTAGTAACGATGGTGTCAACAATGGCCTTTTTATCGGTCGGTATTTTAGCGACGATGTCTTCCTATACAATACAATATGATCGTTTAAATCCATTAGGGCTAGTCTATAAGGGAGATGTCGATAATCCATATGAGCGAAATCATATCGCCTCTTTACGGATTCAATTAGAGGAGAAGGGTCTGTCCTATCATTTATCGCGCTTTGTTGTCATCAAGCAAACATCTTCATATACACAGAATGAGGTTGAAGTTTTTAGGGAATCAGATATGAATGTATTGCTTTCTTCCTTTAGTTACCCATTACTTAATTTAGCTTCAGGAGAGGCAGTGTTTATACCATACTCGGAAGAGTCTCTTAAAAAACTAAAAGATAGAGTTGTGCATACTGTATTAGAGGAAAATTCTATCCCGCTAACAATTGATAGTGTATATCCTAATATAGTATTCCCAGGATCTATTGTTAGCGTTAACTCTATAGTAATAAGCGATGAGGATTTTAGTAAGCTTAGAAAGCCGATTGCCGATAAAGACGTTGCGCAACCAACCTATCATTTGTTTACCTTCTATATTCCTCAGTGGATGGAAACGAAAGATATAGGCAAGGACATAGGCGAGTTAGCAGCAAATCAATATTTTTATAAGAAGAATAAGTTTAGCCCATTTTACTTTGAAAATGCTGGCTTAAATTATTCTTATGTATTAGCTACTTACTCATTATTCACATTAGTAGGGGTCTTAGTAGCAACTGTATTTTTATTAGCAGCAGGTAGCTTCGTTTACTTTAAACTGCATACTTCTCTTGAAAGAGAAAAGCGTAAATTCGATGTCTTAAAGCGAATGGGCTTAACAGATACAGAGCTCAAAAAGCTTGTGAACCGTCATTTATTCCCACAATTTTTCTTGCCATGGGGTGTTGCAATGATGCATAGCGCCTTTGCTTTTCTTATGGTTCAAGGTATCTTGAAAGATATTGCTAATATTTCCATTGTAAAAGAAGTTGTCTTTGCTTTTGGGTTTTTTGTTTTAATACAAGTAGTCTATTTTTATTTGATTCGTTGGCGATACATCTCACATATTCGTTCGTAATAAAGATGTATAAGAGAGAAAAAAATGAATTATTTGACGTAATTCATGACATGAAATAAAAAGTTTCGTTGTCTTTTAGATATATTTCTTATATAATATTACTGAATAATGATTCATTTTATCTTCATCCAGTAGCAGACTTCCACCTCTGAGGTGGTGAGATGGATTCGGGTGTAATTCCTTTTTAAGGGATGTCCATACATCTACTGAATAAAGATAAAGCCTCCGGCGGATGTCACGGATTTTAAAAGGAATGAATTATGCATTCACAATTCCAAATCCGGACCTCAATTACGCCAAGGCGAAATTGATACGATAAAGGGGATGGTGTAATTGAATTTAGTTTCAAGTGTTCGTCAACAAGCATTAGAACAACCGGATAAAATTGCGTATCATTTTATGGGGAAAGATACGACGTACGGTGAGTTTGAACACACAGTTGGTCGCTTTGCAAAGGGGTTACAAGATTTAGGGGTAGAAAAAGGAGACCATGTGGCGTTTTTACTCGGCAATACACCACATTATTTAATTGCGTTATATGCAACAATGCGCTTAGGGGCAACGGCAATTCCGGTTAATCCAATCTATTCACCAGATGAAATCTCGTATATTTTGCATAATGGTGATGTACAAGCTGTTATTGCACTTGATGCACTTCTTCCATTAGTAGAAATGGGTGTACATGCTTTTCCAAAAGTAAAAACATTTGTTGTTTGTGAAACAACAGAGGATGTTGCTGAAAAAGTAACGACTTTATCCGAAGAGGCAAAGGCGAAAATTCATTTATTTTCACAAGTAATTGCTAGTGTATCGGACTCTTTACAACCAGTAGAAGTAGCTGACGATGATAACGCAATTATTTTATATACTTCAGGAACGACAGGTACTCCAAAGGGTGCAATGCTGACTCATAAAAATATCTATTCAAATGCACGAGATGTAGCGCATTATTTAGGCTATAAAGCAGAAGATCGTATTATTGCTACGTTACCAGTTTTCCATGTATTTGCGTTAACTGTTGTAGCCAATGCGCCTTTATTGAGTGGAGCAACGGTTTTACTTGTACCACGTTTTAGTCCAACTGAAATCTTTAAAATAACGAAGGAACAAAAGGCAACAGTCTTCGCTGGTGTGCCAACTATGTATAACTTCTTGTATCAATTACCTGATAGCAACCCTGAAGATTTCTCAACAATACGTTTGGCGATTTCAGGTGGTGCGTCTTTACCTGTAGCACTATTACATAATTTCGAGAAGAAATTTAATGTGCGTGTTTCAGAGGGCTTTGGCTTATCAGAAGCATCACCAGTAACGTGCTTTAACCCATTGGATCGTGAGCGTAAGGCAGGTTCTATTGGGACATCCATTTCCAATGTTGAAAATAAGGTGGTGGATGTTAATGGTCAAGAAGTGCCAGTTGGCGAAGTAGGGGAGCTAATTGTACGAGGGCCTAACATTATGAGGGGCTATTATAAATTACCTGAAGAAACAGCGATGGCTATACGTGATGGCTGGTTATACACGGGAGACTTAGCTAGAGTTGACGAAGAAGGGTACTTTTACATCGTTGACCGTAAAAAAGATATGATTATTGTAGGCGGATTTAATGTATATCCAAGAGAGGTTGAAGAAGTACTCTTTGCTCATAATAATATTGTTGAAGCGGCAGTTGTAGGTTTCCCAGATCCTAACTTAGGAGAAGCAGTTCATGCATATGTTGTCTTAAAAGATGCAGAAGCAACTTCTACAGAAGACCTTCTAGCATACTGTGCAAAGCATATGGTGAAATACAAGGTTCCTAAAGTAATTGAGATTATGGATGAATTACCGAAAAATACGACAGGAAAAATTTTGCGTCGTACATTAAAAGAAAAAGTGTAAAATAAATACTCATCACCATAACGTGTGGTTGATTTCCGTTCCGACTGGGCGCTTTGTTGTTGCTGTCGCTACGCTTTCGCACAGAGCAGAGCTTCCTGGGGGCGTCCGATGAGCCGCTTCGCTTCGCTGCAGGGTCTCGGGCCAACACGATGTTGGTCACGAAGGCGTTATCACAGGACGTGATGGTTTTAGCCTTCGTTCCCCTATCGCTAATCCCCAAGGAGTCGCCCAGCCTCCACTCCAATCAACTTATATACACGGCATCAAAACTGTGGGTGATGAATCCAATAAAGAAGCTACTATTTTTAAATGGTAGCTTTTTATTTATGGTTTTTGGGAGTAGCTAATATCATTTATGATAACGCTTTTTACTACAGCATTATTGCTATGTGAGAGGGAGAGTCTCTTAATTAAATAAGTTGAGTGTGTAGGTCTATAAGTGATAAAATCAAACTTGTGAAATCTACATACTTTTTAAGGGCTTGTCATATAGTGAGGGAGAAGTGACACCAATAATTGTAAAGAAGAATGGAACCCTTTGGTGTCTAGCCACGTCAAAACCTTTAGAAAATTTAATTGAAAGAGAGCATACGGAAAAATGATAGAACTCATCAAGGAGTTAATTAGTTTTATTATGCATATTGATGTGCATTTAGAGGAAATCATTCGCGAATTTGGTAATTTCAGTTATTTCGTTTTATTTGCAATTGTTTTTGTTGAAACAGGTGTCGTAATTTTCCCATTCCTGCCAGGGGATTCATTGCTTTTTGCAAGTGGTACATTAGCAGCAGCAATGGGCGCATTTAATATGTGGATATTAATTCCTGTGTTTTTAGCGGCTGCAATTTTAGGGGATACGATGAACTATCATATTGGTCATAAAGTTGGGACATCTATTCCACCAAAAAGCTTTCTTGGTAGAGTCGTAAAAAAAGAACGTATGGAAGCAGCTGAAAAGTTCTTTAATAAACACGGTGGAAAAACGATTGTCATCGCGCGTTTTATGCCTTTCATCCGCACATTCATACCATTTGTTGCAGGGGCTAGTAAAATGAAGTATGGCTACTTCATTATGTATAATGTTTTAGGTGCAGTGTTATGGGTATTCAGCTGTACATTATTAGGTTATTTCTTTGGTAATATTCCAATTATTAAAGATAACTTCTCAACGGTTCTTATATTAATTATCTTAATTTCAGTTGTACCAGCTGTAATTGGTGCTATTAAAGCAAAAGCAAGTGGAAAATAAAAGGACGGTCCAAAAGTGATAAAAGATCACTTAGGACTGTCCTTGTTTTTTGGCTCATCATCATAACGTCAATTATCATATATATTGCAACACGATATTTTCTGAATGTCATACCTAAACTTCGATGATCATCCATTTTATCTATTCTATATATTGTACAAGACCTTGTGAATCTTCAAGAACCGTACTTCATGAGGCCGGATGATACCTAGGGAATAACGTCATAAAAAGCGATGATCCATCACCTTGTAATGAATGTTAGAAGACTTTTAGACAGTTACTTGAATGGTAAGCAGAGAATAATGAAAGGTGCTATAATATTAATTACTAGAATATGGTGAAATGGGGGGCAACGAAATGGAAGTATTTATCGGCAGACAGCCTATTTTTAACCTTCATGAACAAATCGTTGCGTATGAATTATTATATCGTAGCAAAAACGTGAATTCTTTTCCGATGGTTGATTCAGATGCTGCGACAATCGATGTATTAGTAAACTCATTTCTTTCAATTGGCATTGAAGAGGTAACTAAAGGTAAACCTAGTTTTGTTAATTTTACAGAAAATTTACTTATGAGTCCTATAAATGAATTTTTAGATCCATCGCAAGTTGTTATTGAGATTTTAGAGGACGTTCCTATTACAACTCAGTTGGTCGGGAGAGTCATTGAACTGAAATCATATGGGTTTAAAATTGCATTAGATGATTTTATTTTGGATGATGAGGTACAAGTTTATGATGAGTTATTTCCTTATGTCGATTTTATAAAAGTGGACTTTTTAATATCACCATTACTGGAGCGCATGGAAATTGAAAATAAAGTGAAAGAAAATTTCCCTCACATAAAATTGCTAGCTGAGAAGGTTGAAACACGAAATCAATTTGAAGTGGCAAAGCATTCTGGCTATGAATTATTTCAAGGCTATTTTTTTGAACAACCTCAAATTATTACAGCTACCGATATACCTGCTAATACTATTCAATATTTATATATTATTACGCTATTAAAAGAAGAGGAACCTAATATACAATTATTAGCTGAAAATATAGAGCGTGATATTTCTTTAACGTATAAATTATTGCAAATGGTTAATAATTCAGAACTGCGGTCTAAATCCAAGGTTCGTTCGATAAAACAAGCGATTATATTACTCGGCGTTTCAAATTTACGAAAGTGGATTTATTTATTGGCGATGCGAGAAATAGATAGAAATGCTGAGAATGATCTTTTTAAAGAAGTCATGCGTACTTCTTTATTTAGAGCAAAAGTATGTGAGAAATTAGCCAAGCTTTCCTATAAGAAAAACTTCTCTGAATATTTTTTAGTCGGAATGTTTTCGTTGATAGACACGTTGTTGCAAAGACCGATGAATGTTATTTTGCAGCAGCTACCTTTTTCAGAAGACATAACAGAAACGATTTTAGGTAATCCTACTGAAATGACACCTTTTCTGGAATTCAGTATTGCATTAGGTAAGTTAGATTGGTCTACTTTAGAAAATTTAGCTCCTCAGTTCAATATTGATTTCACAAAAATCGATCTTTTATACAATGAAGCAATGGAGTGGGCAGAAAAATCTTTATAAACAAGAATTTGATCCAAAATGACTCGTTGTGGAAATTGCAGTTAAGTATAAATTTTAGTGAAAAGTCAAAAATAAGCTATCTTAAAATTCTTTTTAAGGTAGCTTATTTTTTATGTTTTATACATTATTGGGCTCATCATTTATAGTAGAGGAAGACATTTATTGAAACTTATGAAATGTGTATAGTTGATTGGAGTGGAGACTGGTCGACTCCTTGGGGACCAGCGAATAGAGGAACGAAGGCTAAAACCATCACGTCCTGTAATAACGCCTTCGTGACCAACATCCTGCTGGCCCAAGCGGCTCATCGGACGCCCCCAGGAAGCTCTGCTCTGTGCGAAAGCGAAGCGACAGCGGCAAATGTTTTATCTGCGCGAAAGCGAAGCGACAGCGGCAAATGTTTTCTGTAGCGAAAGCAAAGCGACAGCTACAAATGTTTTATCTGTGCGAAAGCGTAGCGACAGCAACAACAAAGCGCCCAGTCGGAACGGAAATCAACCACACGTTTGATGATGAACAAAAATATAAAAATACATATTCCCTTCATCAAGACGAAGTTCTCAATGCGAAAACTATTTGCTATAATCATCTCGTCTTTAAAAAATTCTGATAGTTGAAGTGGACGTGGGGGAAATGAATCAAATTCATGATGTAAGGGAAAGCATTATGGAGTATGTGTACGTCGTAGTAGGAGCGGCAATTATTGCTATTGGCTTCAATGTATTTTTACTGCCAAATCAAGTAGCTTCTGGCGGAGTAAGCGGGATTAGTACAATTTTGCACGGTTTATTTGGATGGAATCCTGGTTTTGTACAGTATGCATTCAATATTCCATTATTTATCGCGGGTGTATTATTACTTGGGAAAAAGTTTGGGATAAAATCGTTTATTGGAACAGTAACATTACCGTTAATTGTATTACTAACGAACAGTTGGGGGCCTTGGACAGATAATCCTTTACTAGGTGCACTTTTTGGGGGAATTGTGGTCGGTTTAGGAATAGGACTTGTCTTTAAGGGGAATGCTTCTACTGGTGGCACTGATTTACTAGCGCAAATAATTACGAAGTATACCGGAATATCGTTAGGTACAAGTGTACTTTTAATTGATGGGATTATCGCGATTAGTGCAGCAATTGTTTTTGACTTAGAGAAAGGTTTGTATGCCCTAATTGGACTTTATGTCACTACAAAAACGATAGATATTATTCAGCTCGGTTTCAGTCAGTCTAAAATGGTTTATATTATTACGATGAAACAAGATGAAGTACGTGATGCCATTTATGCCGAGATCGAACGTGGAGTGACAAAGTTGCCTGCTATAGGTGGCTATACAGGGGAAGCGCGACCAGTACTTATGGTTGTCGTTTACCAAACAGAATTCACAAAGCTGAAACAACTCATTAAAAGCGTTGACCCATCAGCGTTTGTGATCGTTTCTAATGCTTATGAGGTGTTAGGAGAAGGTTTCAAACGTGCATAATTTTGGTATAATGTCGTGGAAAGATACTTATTTACTTTGAGGAGGGGCCCTAATGAAAAAGGCAATGTTAACATTAGCGATTGGTTCAGCAATCTTCTTAGCTGCTTGTGGCGGAAGTAAAACGGCAACAAATGAAGGTACAAAAACTGCTGCTCCAGATGGCGAAACAATTGCTATGAAATCTTGTATTTCTTGCCACGGTGGCGAATTACAAGGGGCAGGAAATGCACCAGCAATTAATAATGTAGGCTCTCGTTTATCAGAAGCTGAAATTTTGGATGTTATTAAAAATGGTAAAAATGGAATGCCTCCAAATGTTGTTAAAGGTGCAGATGCAGAAGCAGTTGCCAAATGGTTAGCTACTCAAAAATAAAGCGATAATGAAACTAGCGGGCTGGAGAACCGCTAGTTTTTTATATTTTGTAGAATTTTTAGTTAGGGCAGACAGAGTGTAAATACATTTC
The DNA here is from genome assembly GCF_001183605.1 of Lysinibacillus xylanilyticus. Classification (GTDB taxonomy): domain Bacteria; phylum Bacillota; class Bacilli; order Bacillales_A; family Planococcaceae; genus Lysinibacillus; species Lysinibacillus xylanilyticus. Next base: position 99,615 of record NZ_LFXJ01000013.1, read on the forward strand.
TTTTATACATAGACATGCTAAAATAAGGTGAAACTGCAATCATTATGCTGATTGTTAGTTACTTAGGACAAAACATATTCAAATCCTTTGAATGGAGGCTACTAAACATTGGTCGTAGTATTAACAAGAGACGTTATGGAGAAATTTAAGTTAGAACTATTAGCTGGTGAGGAAGGAATAGGAAGAACGATTGTTACTAGTGATATTTCAAGACCAGGGCTCGAGATGGCGGGGTATTTTACGCATTATCCTGCAAATCGGGTACAATTGCTAGGAAAAACAGAACTTTCTTTTTTTGAAATGCTGCCTGCAGATGTGAAATTGGAGCGCATGCGTCTTCTATGTTCACAGGATACACCAGCTATTATTATTTCTCGTGATTTAGAGGTACCTAAGGAACTTATTCAGGCGTCCAATGAAAAACATGTACCTGTATTTAAAACACACATGACAACAACGAAATTTTCGAGTAGGCTAACAAACTATTTAGAAGGTCGCTTAGCACCAATGACTGCTGCGCATGGAGTTTTAGTTGATGTATACGGCATCGGCGTACTGATTATCGGAAAAAGTGGTGTAGGGAAAAGTGAAACAGCACTTGAGCTTGTCAAGAAGGGGCACCGCTTAGTAGCTGATGATTGTGTAGAGATCCGTCAAGAATCAGAGAATTTTCTAATTGGGAGTCCGCCTCCTCTTTTAGAACATTTACTCGAAATTCGAGGCATTGGTATTATCGATATAATGACACTCTTTGGAGCAAGTGCGGTACGGCCGTACAAACGTATTACATTAATTATCGAATTGGAAATATGGGATCCTGAAAAAGTATATGATCGTCTAGGTTTAGAGGAAGAAAAAATGAAAATCATTGATACGGAATTAACAAAGCTAACGATTCCTGTAAGACCTGGACGTAATGTGTCTGTTATTATTGAAGTAGCAGCAATGAACTATCGTTTGAAAAAAATGGGTGTAAATGCAGCCGAGGAGTTTTCTAGACGATTAGATGAGGTAATCTCATCAACGGACGAGTTGGATGATTAATTGTTTTTACTTATTTCAGCTACATAGTCTCCCACCTCTATATGTGGATGAGATGAACGTGGGTTTAAGTTGCTTTTCAGTGGGTGTATATACATCCGCTGAAATAGAGGAACTCAGTCTAAGAACGCCACGTCCTGTGGCAACGACTGAGTGACCAACATCATGCTGCTGCCGCTGCGTTAGCACTACGCTTTCGCGCAAAAAAACATTTGTTGGCCTAAAGCCTCCGGCCTATGTCACGGAGGTCGGAAAGGAGTTCTTAGAGGATGTTAGCCTAAAACCATCGCATCCATGCGATAACGGCTAACTGACCTGCATCGGTAAAGACGCCACGTCCTGTGGCATTACCGAAATGACCGACATCGTGTCGGCCCTCGTGCAGGCCTAAGCACAAAGCCGATTCCGGACGCAATTATGCCGAGGCATAATTGATTAGGATTCATTTGCAAATGCAATGAATTGATTATGAGAGGAGCATAAGATGGACTTGTTATTATTAGAAATTAATCCGATTGCTTTCCATTTAGGACCTATCGAAGTTCGTTGGTATGGGTTACTAATCGTATCGGGTATTATTTTAGCGTATATTGTTGGACAAAGAGAGGCTGTTAAGAGAGGATTACCAGAGGATTTTCTTGCAGATCTATTACTATGGGCTGTTCCTATTTCCATAATATGTGCACGTATTTACTATGTAACGATGCGTTGGGATTATTATAGTGAAAATCCAGGAAAGATTATTGAAATTTGGAATGGTGGTATCGCAATTCACGGTGCTCTTATTGGCGCCTTTTTGACAGCTTACATATTCACTCGTAGAAGAAATATAAGCTTTTTACGAGTTGCGGATATTGCGGCACCGAGTATTTTAATTGGACAAATAATTGGCCGATGGGGAAATTTTATGAACCAGGAGGCTTATGGTGGTCCAGTATCACGTGAGTTTTTAGAACATCTAATGCTGCCGGATTGGATTATTAATCAAATGTATGTTGAAGAATTAGGAACATACGTACATCCTACTTTTTTATATGAATCCGTTTGGAACTTTATTGGGCTAATTATTTTATTAGTTTTACGCAAAGTAAATTTAAATCGTGGCGAAATGTTCTTCGGCTATATAATTTGGTATTCAATCGGTCGCTTCTATATAGAAGGCATGCGTACAGATAGCCTTTATTTAGTAGGAGATTTACGCTCGGCTCAGGTTGTTTCAATAATAGGTATTGTTGTGGGTCTTGGTGCGATTATTTATAGACGCATAAAAGTAAAACCTGCAGTAAAGTATTTAGATGATAAATAAGGGGTGCAAAGCATGACTGTAAAGGCATTACTATTTGATTTTGATGGTACATTACTCAATACAAATGATTTAATCATTCAAACTTTTATGCATGTTTTAAATGAGCGATTTCCCGGGCAATATTCGCCAAAAGATTGCCTGAAATTCCTCGGGCCGTCCTTAAAACAGACATTTAGTGACATTGCTCCTGGTGAAGAGGATGTAATGATGGCTAAATATCGTGAATATAATGAATTACATCACGATGAGCTTGTCACTCAATATCCTGATGTTGTATCAACTTTAGAGCAATTAAAGGATATGGGGATCAAATTAGCGATTGTCTCTACAAAGCGTAATGGGATGATAGACCGTGGTCTATCTGTACTTGGTGCAAGTCATTTATTTGACATCCGTATTGGCACGGATGATGTAAAAAATGTAAAGCCTGATCCAGAGCCAGTTTTGCTTGCGCTTGAACGCCTTGGTGTAAACAAGGAAGAGGCCATTATGATTGGCGACAATTCTCACGATATTGAGGCAGGGCACAACGCTGGAGTTAGAGCAGCTGGTGTCGCCTGGGCTTTTAAAGGTGAGGAATACTTACAGCAATTCAAGCCGGAATATATATTGCATCATATGACGGATTTATTTGAAATTGTGAAAGCGGGGTAAGTAAATGGCACGTAAAACAGAACGCTACCGTGTCGAAGGAGCAAACTCGCTTTGGAATATTTATGATACGGTGTCCTTTTGGAAGGTGATAAAGTGTTTCGTTGTCATTCAAATTGGACGCTTCACACCATTTTTACGTGTAAAAAACTGGTTGTATCGAACTTTATTAAAAATGGAGATTGGTGAACAAACTTCCATAGCTTTAATGGTTATGCCAGATACAATGTTTCCAGAACGCATTCATATCGGTGACAATACTGTTATAGGCTTCAATACGACTATTTTGGCGCATGAATATTTAATAGAGGAATATCGTCTGGGAGATGTTCATATTGGCAATGAAGTAATGGTTGGTGCCAATTCAACAATACTGCCTGGTGTTACGATAGGTGACGGTGCGATAGTTTCTGCTGCAACCCTTGTGCATAAGGATGTGCCAGCTGGCTGTCTAGCAGGCGGTAACCCTATGCAAATTATTTATACAGCTGAACAAATGGCGGAGCGCAAACGCAATGAAGTAGTAGAATGGTGCACGCCCAAAAAATAATAATGCCTACACTGTGCATGCTTTACTGTGCACAGTGTTTTTTTGGCGGAAATAATCGTAACAATGAAATTAAAGTATGACTCTCCGGCCAAACGAGGGGGTGACATGACATACGTTTTAACAAAATGACACCCAACTTTTTAGTTTTATCACCCAACTTTTGAAATTTATCAACTAACTTTCGCATTTTATCACCCAACTTCTGAAATTTATCAACTAACTTTCGCGTTTTATCACTCAACTTCCGAAATTTATCGACATCCACCTTCCAAAGAGTAAAAAAAGATTCACATAACTTGCTATGCCGAATAAAGTTTCAATTTATTTATTTTCAAGTATAATTAACAGAATAATCAGTGTTTAAATTATTTGATAATTCAAGTGTAGTTGCATTGACTAGCAAGAAGAAATAAGTTAGAATACTTTCATAATCTAATTCTCTAACACTCTAGTGAGTTAAAGTGAAACGTGAGGAAGTGTCAGGATGTCGTCGATTAAAATGTTTGAGAAACCACTTGGAATGCGCGATACATTTCCGCAAATTTTTGAAAAGGTAGAGGCTGTAAGAAATACAGGGCGAGATTTTTTATGTAGAAGAGGCTATGAATTTATTAAAACGCCTGCAGTTGAGTATTTTGATACAGTCGGTAAAGCATCAGCGATAGCCAATACGCATTTATTTAAATTAGTAGATGGCCAGGGCAACACGTTAGTACTACGACCTGATATGACAACACCGATTGCACGTATAGCAACATCAAAATTATTAAAAGAAATGATTCCAATACGCCTTGCTTATTTTGCTAGTGTCTTCCGCGCACAGGAAGCGGAGGGTGGACGCCCAGCAGAATTTGATCAGATGGGAATCGAATTAATTGGAGACAATTCTGTATTTGCTGATGCTGAGGTTATTGTTACGGCAATGGAGTTATTAAAGCAATTTGGCTTAGCGAAATTTAAAGTGACGATCGGTCATGCAGGTATATTAAATTGTATTTTACAAGATTACACAGAAAGCATCGAACAACAAAATATACTTCGGACATTACTTGTGCAACGCAATTATGTAGGGTTTGAAGAAGCGGTAGAATCATTTGATTTACCAAAAACAAAATCCGATGCATTATTGCAATTTATTGAAGAAGCTATGAATTTAAATGAAATTCAAGATATTGAGAAATATGTGCGGAAAAATGACGCATTAGAATATATGCAACAGCTCGCTAAATTGCTTGAAATTGCAGGCTTAGCGGATTATGTAGCCTTTGATTTTACACTTTCAAGTCACATGAGCTATTACACAGGCATGTTATTTGAAGTGTTTGCAACCGGCAGTGGTTTTCCATTAGGCAATGGGGGACGCTATGACGGGTTGCTGGAGGTATTTGGCTCAAAAGTAGGTGCTACAGGATTTAGTATTCGTGTTGATCGCCTATTAGAAACACTTAATGGGCAATCGGATGTGCGACAAGAAGCTACAGTCGTGTTGTTTGAGGAAGAACAATTTGAAGCGGCTCTTGCAGAGGTACAGACGCTACGAGCAGCTGGTAAACAGGCTACCTTACAGTTAAGGAGTAGTCTTGTCGATGAAGCCGCTTTTTTAGCACATTTTACAGAAGTAGTTATTGTGGGACAGGAGGACGTTGACGGTGAATGAATTAACGATTGCTATGCCGAAGGGACGCATTTTTGACGAGGCATATCAGATGCTTTTAGAAGCTGGCTTTAATTTACCAGAAGAAGTCGAAATGTCCCGTAAATTAATGCTTGAAATTCCGGAAGAGAAAATTCGTTTTATATTATCAAAGCCAATGGATGTACCTGTTTATGTTGAGCACGGTGTAGCGGATATTGGTATTGCAGGTAAGGATGTTTTGCTAGAACAGCAACGAGAAGTGCATGAACTACTGGATTTAAAAATAAGTACTTGCTATATCGCATCAGCAGGCTTACCTAATACGACAATGAATGAAATTGCACCAAGAATAGCGACAAAATATCCTAATATTGCAATGAAATACTATAAGGGTATTGGAGAGCAGGTTGAAATTATTGAACTAAATGGATCGATTGAATTGGCGCCCATGATTGGCTTAGCAGATCGAATTGTCGATATTGTTTCAACAGGACGGACACTGAAAGAAAATGGCTTAGTGGAGTATGAATTTATTACAGACGTATCATCACGATTAATTGCCAACCCAGTAAGTTATCGCATGAAGAGTGACCGTATTATCGATCTTGTGAAACGTTTAAAAAAATGTGTTAAATAAAAAAGTCCTATTGGAAGAGGCTCATTCCTAGATTTAAAGGAGATTAATCCTATGAAAATAACAAAGCTAGAAAAAGGTATTTCCTTAAAGAGACCACTTGAAGGTGGAAATGAAGAACAGTTAAAGGTTGTGCGTCAAGTATTGGCAGACGTTCGTGCACAAGGTGACGCAGCTATACGTTTTTATACAGAAAAATGGGATGGCTTTGCCCCTGATCATTTACGCGTAACGAAGGAAGAAATCGAAGAGAGCGTAAATTTAATTGATCAACAGCTTTATGATGATTTAACAGAAGCTGCTCAAAATATTCGCTTGTATCATGAACAGCAAAAGCGTTCAGGTTATCGCTTAGATCTTAAGGATGGCTCTTGGCTTGGTCAACGAATTACTGCGCTCGATGCAGTAGGTCTTTATGTTCCTGGTGGTACAGCAGCGTACCCATCTTCGGTCTTGATGAACGTTATTCCTGCACAAGTAGCTGGTGTCAAACGCATTGTTATTACATCTCCAGCAGGTCGAGATGGAAAGTTACCTCCAGGTGTACTTGCTGCAGCGCGCATTTTAGGAGTAGAGGAAATATATAAAATCGGTGGAGCTCAGGCGATTGCGGCTCTTGCATATGGGACAGAGACGCTTTCTCCAGTTGATAAAATTACAGGTCCAGGAAATATCTTTGTAGCATTAGCAAAACGTGAGGTATTTGGTGAGGTTGCGATTGATATGATTGCAGGCCCAAGTGAAATTGCAGTATTAGCAGACGACACAGCATTTGCTGATGAAATCGCGGCTGATCTTCTATCACAGGCTGAGCACGATAAGTTGGCTTGTGCCATTTTAATAACGACTTCTGAGCAATTGGCTAAAAAAGTAGCTGATGAAGTGGAGAAGCAATTAACGACTTTACCGCGTGAAAAGGTAGCACGTGCATCTATAGAAAATTTTGGTGCTATTTATGTGGCTGAAACGATGGCGGATGCCGTAGATGCAATTAATTCGCTAGCTCCTGAACATTTAGAAATTGTCACAAAAAACGCTGAGGTTGTAGCTGAACAAGTACGACATGCAGGTGGTATTTTCATCGGTCGTTATAGCTCTGAACCAGTTGGTGATTACTTTGCAGGGACAAATCATGTGCTACCAACGAATAGCACTGCACGCTTTGCAAGTGGTTTAAACGTCGATGATTTTGTGAAAAAATCGAGTGTTGTCTTTTATAGTGAAAAGACTTGGGCAGAAAACGCACCGAAAATTGCACGTCTAGCACGTATGGAAGGCTTAGAGGGCCATGCGCGTGCAGTCGAATCGCGTGGATGGGAAAAGGAGTAGCACAATGACTGAAAAAAAACGATATGCAAAAGTTGAACGTACGACAAATGAAACTCAAATTTCAGTAGCCATCGATTTAGACGGTGAAGGGAAGGCGAATATTAAAACGGGTGTCGGCTTTATGGATCACATGCTTGACCTATTTATCAAACATGGGCTTTTCAATGGGACGATAGAAGCGAATGGTGATACTTATATAGACGATCATCATACAACGGAAGACCTCGGAATTGTACTAGGCCAAGCTATCCGTGAAGCGCTCGGTGATAAAAAAGGAATAAAGCGTTACGGCACAGCATTTGTGCCAATGGATGATGCACTTGCACAGGTCGTAGTGGATTGCTCGAATCGTCCGCACTTAGAATATCGTGTGCCACAGTTGAAGGAAAAGGTCGGTAGCTTTGATACTGAATTAGTACATGAATTTTTATGGAAGTTTGCACTTGAGGCTCGGATGAATGTTCATGTCATTGTACCTTATGGACATAATACACATCATATCATTGAAGCTATTTTTAAGGCGTTAGCACGTGCCATTGACGCAGCAGTGGAAATTGATCCACGTGTTAAAGGTGTACCATCGACTAAGGGGCTGTTGACGTGAAAATAGGTGTTATTGATTATGGAATGGGGAATTTATTTAGCGTTGAACAAGCATTAAAACGACTTGGCTGTGAGGTTGTTGTCTCGGCTAACGAAAAAGAGCTAGATGCAACAGATGCTCTGTTACTCCCTGGAGTTGGAGCATTTCCAGATGCCATCAAACGTTTAGCTGAAACGAATTTAGATCAATATTTACACAAGGTGAAAGCTGAAAATCGACCACTTCTCGGAATTTGCTTAGGAATGCAATTGTTATTTGAGAAAAGTGAAGAAGTGTCCCCAACGAAGGGGTTAGGCTTTTTTAAAGGAAGCATTAAACGATTTAGTGGTGACAATGCTGGGCAGCAGTATCGAGTGCCGCATATGGGGTGGAATGAGCTCATAGTGACAAAGCGTCCTTCATGGTTAAATGGTGAAGTAACGGCAAAGCATGTTTATTTTGTTCACTCATTTTATGCAACTGATATCGATGAAACGGAGCTTGTCTCTTATGCGGATTATCATGGTATTAAGGTTCCTGGCATTGTGGTAAATGGCTCTATTACGGGTATGCAGTTCCACCCTGAAAAATCAGGTGAACTAGGTGTGCATTTATTAGAGCAATGGTTAAAGGGGGTGGCATCATGTTAACAAAGCGCATTATTCCATGTCTTGATGTGAAAGAGGGACGTGTTGTAAAGGGTGTACAGTTTGTGTCATTACGTGATGCGGGTGACCCAGTAGAGCTTGCCAAGTTTTATGATGAACAAGGAGCAGATGAGCTAGTATTTCTAGATATCTCGGCATCACATGAAGGACGTGAAACAATGGTTGATGTCGTACGGCAAACTGCAGCTACATTAGCAATCCCATTCACAGTAGGTGGTGGAATTCGTACATTAGATGATATGAAACGTATTTTACGTGCAGGTGCCGATAAAGTATCAGTGAATACATCTGCATTAGAGCGACCAGAGCTTATTAAAGAAGGTTCTGATTTTTTTGGTGCACAATGTATTGTTGTAGCTATTGATGCCCGCTATAGCGAAGAAGATGCAACATGGATGGTTTATACGCATGGGGGCCGAAACAAAACGGCATGGCGAGCAACTGAGTGGGCAAAGGAAGCGGTTCGCTTAGGTGCAGGTGAAATCTTATTAACGAGTATGAATCAGGACGGTGAGAAATCCGGTTTTGATTTAGCATTAACAAAAGCTGTGAGAGAGGCTGTGACAGTTCCTGTTATTGCAAGCGGTGGTGCAGGGAATGCCGAACATTTTTACGAGGTATTAGATGAAGATATCGATGCAGATGCAGCACTTGCCGCATCCATCTTCCATTACAAAGAAACGAGCGTAGCACAAGTAAAAGAGTACTTACGTGAAAAAGGAGTGGCAGTAAGATGATTGACAGCATTAAATTTGATGAAAAAGGTCTTGTCACTGCGGTTGTCCAAGATTCTAATACAAAAGAAGTACTAACCGTAGCGTATATGAATAAAGAATCTCTAGAAAAAACACTTGAATCGGGAGAAACATGGTTTTTCTCACGTTCACGTCAAGAGCTCTGGCACAAAGGGGCAACAAGTGGTCATACACAAAAAATTGTATCTATCAAGGCGGATTGTGACAATGACGCGTTAGTTGTAGAAGTAATTCCTGCTGGTCCTGCTTGTCATAATGGAACAACTTCTTGTTTCACGGAAATCATTCAGCAAAATGCCAAGGTCGGATCTGTTGAGATTATTTCTAACCTCGTAAAGGTCATTGAAAAGCGCGAGCAAGAAATGCCAGAAGGGGCGTATACTACATATTTGTTCGATAAGGGAATCGATAAAATTTGTAAAAAAGTTGGAGAAGAAGCAACTGAAGTTGTCATAGGTGCAAAAAATCGCGATGCAGAAGAAGTGAAATGGGAGGCTGCCGATTTAATTTATCACCTACTAGTGTTACTACAAGAGCAAAAAGTAAGTGTTTATGACGTGTTACATGTGTTAGAAAAACGTCACGAGGAGAAATGACGGCATATTGCTTATTGTATGTTATAATATAAGTTACTGTGTAAAGGAACGTATTATACGTTCCTTATTTCTTGTTTCGGAGGAAATATTTTGGAAAAGAAACGTCAAAAAGAGAACCAAACAAATATAGTGTCGTTCATTCCAACAGGCGACTATTATTATAAAAAATCAATTCAAGCAATGAATAGCGGACAAATGAATAAAGCCTATAAATATTTACAGCGAGCAGTCGATTTAAGTCCTAATGATCCAATGATTTTATTGCAATTAGCTATAATAGAGTTAGAGGGTCAACGTTTCGAGGAAGCGTATGATCTACTTCGTCGTGCCTATCAAATAGATAAAGACAATCCAGAAATTATTTTTTACATGGCAGAGATTTCAGGATGTGTCGGCATCATACATGATGCTAAACGCTTTGCAGAGCAATATTTACAAATAGAGCCAGATGGTGCCTATGCAGATGAAGCTACTGAAATATTAGAGTTTGTTGATTTTGAGCAAGATGATTTTGAGGAGCTTGAAGGTTCAGCAGAAGATTTATATCGGCAGGAACAGGCGAGGCGTTGTATGGAAAAGGGAGATTTCCCTGAAGCTATTAAAATTCTAGAAGACTTAGTTGAAGATAGACCGGATTTTTGGTCAGCTTATAACAACTTAGCCCTTGCCTATTTTTATGTGGGCGAAGCAGAACAGGCGAAGGCTCTTCTAAATACTGTATTACGTGAAAATAAAGGGAATTTACATGCACTATGTAATTTAACGGTTATCGCGTACTATGAAAAAAATGAAGAAGATTTAAAAGATCTTTTAGAAATACTTGTGAAAATTCAGCCATACTTATGGGAACATCGCTACAAGCTAGGTGCAACATTAGCGCTCGTTGGACAATATGATTTAGCGTTTAAATGGTTGCGTAGCATGCAGAAAAGAGGCTATGTAGGTGATGCTGGCTTTTACTTTTGGCTATCACATGCAGCTTATTTCTCAGGACATGAAGAAATTTCAAAAGGTGCATGGGAGCAGCTACTTGAGCTAGATCCCGATAAAGAAGGCTTTGAACCTTGGCGTCAAGAAGAAAACGATTATTCACTTGATGCATTAGAACATGACCGTGATTATATTGTAGATAAGCTAGAGAGCGAATATACAAGTGAACGCATATTTGGTTTATTTTTACTAAGCGCTACAGCACATAAACAGGAAATTATTGCGCATCCAAAATGGATAGACGTTGACCAATTTAATGCGTATGAAAAGCTATTCCTCGCTTATGCACTAGAACATCAATTTGATATGAAAAACAAAGTAGAGGCTAGCTTTATACGAGCAGTAAGTGTGCCAGAAATTTTACTAGAACAGTATGGTAAGCTAACGACATTAATTGCACCAATGTTCCAAATGTGGTTTGTGCTTTGTGAGCAAGCATTGGTCAACAATTATCGTTTTACAAATCCAGCAGCTATTGCAGGAGCAAATGATTATTTATTCCGTTCTTCACGAATGCTGAAGGTTACAAAAAAGGAGATTGCTCAGCAATACGGAGTATCAGTGTCAACTTTATCGAAGTATATTGATGAAATTTTAAATTATTTACCAAACACGCATAATTAGACCGTGAGCAACATAGTTGAATAACTTTTTACTTTCACATACGATGAACATACTAAAGTTATTATAAAAAAGTAAAAAATCGGTTTAGGGGGAAGTATTTATGTCAGAAGAAAAAATTTATGATGTTGTAATAATTGGTGCAGGTCCGGCTGGTATGACTGCGGCTGTTTATACATCACGTGCCAACCTTTCAACTTTAATGATTGAACGTGGGATCCCTGGCGGACAAATGGCAAATACAGAAGAAGTAGAAAACTATCCAGGATTTGATACAATTTTAGGACCTGAGCTGTCGACTAAAATGTTCGATCATGCTAAAAAATTTGGTGCAGAGTATGCGTATGGCGATGTAACTGAAATTATTGATGGTGAGGAATATAAAACAATAATTTCAGGTGCTAAAGAATATAAAACACGAGCAATTATTATTTCTACAGGTGCGGAGTATAAAAAAATGGGTGTGCCTGGCGAAAAAGAACTTGGGGGCCGTGGTGTCAGCTATTGTGCAGTATGTGATGGTGCATTCTTCAAACAAAAAAATCTTGTTGTCGTAGGTGGCGGGGATTCTGCTGTTGAAGAAGGCGTCTATTTAACTCGCTTTGCTGATAAAGTAACAATTGTACACCGTCGTGATAAATTACGTGCACAAAAAATTCTCCAAGATCGTGCCTTTTCTAACGAAAAAATTGATTTCATTTGGAATTCAACAGTCAAAGAAATTAATGAGGCTAACGGTAAAGTTGGAAGTGTAACATTACAATCAACTATAGATGGTGTAGAATCTAATTTTGCTACTGAAGGCGTATTCGTATACATTGGTATGCTTCCATTAACAAAACCATTTGAGTCTCTAGGTATTTTAAATGATGCTGGTTATATTTTGACAAATGATAATATGGAAACGACAGTACCAGGTATCTTTGCAGCTGGGGATGTACGTGAAAAATCACTTCGTCAAATCGTTACAGCGACAGGTGACGGAAGTATTGCAGCACAAGCAGTACAGCACTATGTGGAAGAATTATTAGAAAAAATTAATGCTTAAGTAAGCAGGTTTAGAATGTTCATGAGCAAAGGGAGTCTACTCCCAAAGTAGGGTGTTCAACCGATTATGCCCAATATTTATTGTTTTAAGGAAAAAAATACAATTTTAATACGGTCTTAATATAGTTGTAACTTGAATGACATATAAAAGGTGTAATATATAAAGTGTAATTAGCAATCCCCCTTTTATTTTGTTGAGTAGGTTGTTTCCGCCAAATAAGGTGGAGCAACCTATTTTTGTTGTGAACAGATTTTTTTTGGCGGAGTTTCATATGTTTGAATAGAGGTTAAAAAACATGTTCCTACATGTATCGATGAAGTTAAAATTGCAATGCACGTAAAGTTTAGAATTGAGGACAAACCTTGTTTGGTCTTGCTATAATAAAAGGAAGAATGCAAAAGAGATTAGAGGTGTGCCTATGCAAAGAATTGCAAATTTAATAGCCGTAAAAGACGGTCAAGTGTTATTACTTCAGAAGCCGAGACGTGGCTGGTACGTAGCTCCTGGCGGTAAGATGGAGAGCGGCGAATCGATTTATGAGGCTGCAGTGCGTGAGTTTAAAGAAGAAACAAATGTCACACCAATAAACGCTCATTTAAAGGGTGTTTATACAATGGTTATTAAAGAAAATAATGAGGCAGTGGACGAATGGATGCTTTATACATTTGTTGCAAAGGATGTAGAAGGTGTACCGTTTAAAGAAACTAGAGAAGGCAAACTTGCATGGCACCCAGTAGAGGATTTAAAACATTTGCCAATGGCTGAAGGTGATCGAACAAACTTACAATTTGCTATCTCACAATCAGGCATTCAGTACGGTACATTTGAATACACAACTGATTTTGAATTACTTCATGAGAAAATACAAATATCAATCGAACAATAAAGGAGCTGCATGACAGTGGTGGTTGAAGACCTAAAAGGTACACATGAATTGGTTATTATTACAGGAATGTCTGGAGCTGGAAAGACAGTAGCTATTCAAAGCTTTGAGGATTTAGGTTATTACTGTATTGATAATTTACCACCTGCGTTACTCACAACATTTTTAACCTTACTAAGGGATTCGGGTAAAAATATAACACGTATAGCAGCTGTCATGGATATGCGTGGTGGCGACTTTTTTGATTCTCTTATCGGTGCTCTCGACCATATTCTTAAAGAAGGCGATATAGTTGCACGAATATTATTTTTAGATGCAGATGATGCAACTTTAGTTAGGCGTTATAAAGAAACAAGACGTGCACATCCATTGGCTGTAAATGGTTTGCCATTAGATGGTATTAAACAAGAACGTAAGCTTTTATCCGAAGTAAAGGGTCGCGCTAAATTTGTCTATAATACATCTAATATGAAGCCTAAAGAGCTACGTGAAAAAATCGCTAAAGAATTTGCCGGTGATGCAGATAATATTTTCTCAGTAAATATCATGTCTTTTGGATTTAAGCATGGTATGCCGATAGATGCCGATTTAGTATTTGATGTCCGTTTTTTAAAAAATCCATATTATGTTGAAGAGTTACGCCATAAAACGGGTTTACAAACTGAAGTATCTTCTTATGTTCTGGCACTTGAAGATACGCAAACACTCATTCAAAAACTAATGGATTTGTTTGAATTTATGATCCCACTCTATAGACAAGAGGGCAAATCCCAACTTGTCATTGCTTTTGGATGTACTGGAGGACAGCATCGTTCGGTAACATTAGCAGAGTATTTTGGGGCATATTTAGCTGGAAAGGAAAACACTGTTATTACGCATCGTGACATCAATCGTAGAAAGGATTGAGTGAATGGGAAAGAAGCGAACAAAGCTTGTTGTAATTGGTGGTGGTACGGGGCTTTCTACGTTACTACGAGGGCTCAAGCACCACCCATTTGATATTACTGCAATTGTGACAGTAGCAGATGATGGTGGTTCTTCAGGACGCTTACGAGATGACTATGATATTCCACCACCTGGTGATGTCCGTAATGTGATCGCTGCCTTATCGGATGTTGAGCCACTTGTTGAGCAAATGTTTCAATACCGATTTTCTGCATCGGAAGATTTACGTGGGCATTCATTAGGTAATTTAATGCTAACTGCTTTAACAGATATTACCGGTGATTTTAACCATGCTATTAGTGAAATGGGAAAGGTTTTAAAGGTTCATGGTCGCGTCATACCAGCAGCCAACAAAAAGATAAATTTACATGCTGAGCTTGAAGACGGTTCTATTATAGAAGGGGAATCTAAAATTCCAAAGGCTAAAAAACGAATTAATCGAGTTTTTTTAGTGCCTGAAAACGTGCAACCGCTACCAGAGGCTATTCGAGCAATCAATCGTGCAGATTATATTTTAATTGGGCCAGGAAGTTTATATACAAGCATTATTCCAAACCTTCTTGTTAAAGCAATTGGGGAAGCTGTTGTTAAGGCTAAAGGAAGAAAAATTTACGTTTGTAATTTAATGACTCAAAAAGGTGAAACCATTTCCTATACAGCAGGCGATCATGTTGAAGCTTTATATAAACATGTTGGAGACTCCTTCATTGATTCTATATTGGTAAATGATGTAAAACTCCCTCATCCTGTAAAAGAGCTGTATAAAGAAGAGTGTGCTGAGCCAGTAACATTTGATGTTGCAAAGCTTGAAAGTATGGGATTAGAGGTTATTAAACGAGATATTGCCACGATTCGCCCAGATGGGACGGTTCGACATAATGCTACAAACGTTGCGAAATGGCTTGTAGATTACGCAAATATCTATGAGCAAGAAGTTAGTGAATTATAAAGCACTTATTGTATATGATAAGATGAACATATACATAGAACAAAAGGTTGAAAGGAGGGCGTGATATGTCTTTTGCTTCTGAAACGAAAAAAGAGTTAACTCAAATAGAAGCGGACAATCATTGTATGAAAGCAGAAGTATCTGCCCTAATTCGTATGAATGGTTCATTATCCTTTGCTAATAAACAGTTAAGCTTAGACGTACAAACTGAAAACGCAGCAATCGCAAGAAGACTTTATACAATTATGAAGAAGTTATATCCGTATAATGTAGAGTTACTTGTTAGAAAAAAAATGCGTTTGAAAAAAAATAACGTATACATTTGCCGTGTAAGAGAAGGTGCTCGTGAGCTACTGATTGATTTAGAAATCATCTCAGACGACTTTCAATTTAATCATACTATTTCTCGGAAGCTCATTAAAAAGAGTGGTCAAAAAAGAGCATATTTACGAGGTGCATTTTTAGCAGGTGGCTCTGTCAACAATCCAGAAACATCAGCCTACCATTTAGAAATTTATTCATTATATAAAGAGCACGGTGAGGCTTTAATGGATTTAATGAATGAATTCGAGCTAAATGCAAAAACAATTGAACGAAAAAAAGGCTTTGTCACTTATTTAAAAGAAGCGGAAAAAATTTCTGATTTCCTTAATATTGTTGGAGCTCATCAAGCAATGATGAAATTCGAAGACGTTCGCATATTGCGAGACATGAGAAATAGTGTCAATCGCATCGTCAATTGTGAAACAGCGAACTTAAATAAAACAATAGGCGCAGCATTACGTCAAGTAGAGAATATCCGATTTATTGAAAATTCTATAGGTCTTGATCAATTGCCAGAAAAACTTCGTGAAATTGCACGATTACGAGTAGAATACCAAGATGTAACGCTAAAAGAACTTGGGGAAATGGTATCAAGTGGAACGGTTAGTAAATCCGGTGTCAATCATCGATTACGGAAAATCGATGAAATAGCCGATGCATTAAGAAGCGGAGAAAAAATTGGTGGTTAAATTTTCATACTTTTCAGGTATGAATTTAATGAGTAATCGCGTATTGTTCTTTTGCTAGTAAGTAAGGTAAGATAAAAATAATAGATGAACGGTAGTAAAGGAGAGTTTTAAGAATGACCGAGAGAAGAGTCCATGTAAAATTAAAATTAGGACTACAGGCTAGACAAGCAGCGTTATTTGTACAAGAAGCAAACCGTTTTAGCGCGGATATCTTTCTAGAGAAAGACGAGAAAAAAGTTAATGCTAAATCAATTATGGGCGTCATGAGCTTAGCCATTGCAAAAGGAACTGAGGTTGTACTTAGTGGCGCTGGTAACGATGCTGAGCAAGCGGTTACAGCATTAGCAGCACTAATCGAAAAAGAAGATTAAAAAATAATAATGCGAAAACTGTCCAGCAGTAAAACTTACATACTGGACAGTTTTTTTGCGCTTTTGCACAGCATAAAAAGGTCCTGAAAGAAGAGCAAAAGCGATGGAAAGTAAGGATGGGGCGACGGAAAGAAGAGCCGAAGCGACGGAAAGAAAAGTCGGAGTGACGGAAAGAAAAGCCGGAGTGACGGAAAGAAAAGATCGTGACGGAAAGAAGAGCCGGAATGACGGAAGGAAAAGTCGGAGTGACGGAAAGAAAAGCCGGAGTGACGGAAAGAAAAGATCGTGACGGAAAGAAGAGCCGGAATGACGGAAGGAAAAGTCGGAGTGACGGAAAGAAAAGCCGGAGTGACGGAAAGAAAAGATCGTGACGGAAAGAAGAGCCGGAATGACGGAAGGAAAAGCCAAAGTGACGGAAAAAAAAGGCCGCGACGGAAAGAAGATCGAAAAGCCGGAATAATGGATAGAAGAGCCAAAGTCGTGGATAGAAACGTCAAAATGATGGATATAGTAGCCAAAATCGTGGATAGAAACGCCAAAATGATGGATAGAGCGATCGAAGTGAAGGATAGCCCCTTCAAATCATACATACATTGGATATCGAACAAAAAAAGACATCTCAGATATGATCTGGGATGCCTTTAACTTTTATTTGCGTTCCATAATTTGGTCGATTAAGCCGTATTCTTTTGCACGCTCAGCAGTCATGAAGTTATCGCGGTCTGTATCTCTTGCAATGACTTCAAGTGGTTGACCAGTGCGTTCTGATAAAATTCCATTTAATTTTTCACGTAAGAATAAAATACGTTTTGCAGCGATTTCGATTTCAGTTGCCTGACCTTGTGCACCGCCAAGAGGTTGGTGAATCATTACTTCGGCATTCGGTAATGCGAAACGTTTACCAGGTTCACCAGCAGCAAGTAGGAAAGCACCCATAGATGCTGCCATTCCGATACAAATTGTTTGTACTTGTGGCTTGATAATTTGCATTGTGTCATAAATCGCCATACCGGCAGTGATAGATCCACCTGGTGAGTTAATGTAAAGATGGATATCTTTTTCTGGATCTTCTGCTTGTAGGAATAGAAGTTGAGCAACAATTGAGTTAGCAACGTTGTCGTCAATTGCACTTCCTAATAGGATGATACGGTCTTTTAGTAGTCGTGAATAGATGTCATAGGCACGTTCACCACGACTTGTTTGTTCAATAACTGTAGGAATTAAATTCATGTTAAATCCTCCTTAAAAAACTAAATTCGATTACTTTTGCTGAAAACTTCCTTTGTATTTCAGCTGTAACCTTATCATACACATTATAGTCAGGGAAGGTCAAATATTAACCCTGTTAAAGTAAAATAAATTAAATCAATTTCACCTTGCCGTAATGTAGCTGGCGCATCGCTTTCGCTACAGAAAACATTTGCCGCGGACGCATTGCCTTGGCTACAAAAACATTTACCGTTGTCGCTTCGCTTCCACGCCGAAAGAGAATGCTGCAGACGTCCCCCTCGCACAGATAAACAGTGTGCTCGCACAATTAAAAATCCGTGACATCCGCTGGAGGATTATCTATATTCTCTAGGTATTTTGACACCAATTGAAAAAAGATAAAAAAAGTTAAAATGTTTTGCATTCTATAGTTGAAATATGAGCCATACGTTTGTATAATTGATAAGGTCATAAGTTAAAGTACAGTACACTATTTTGCAGGTATGCTTCACATGAGGGTTATCTACATCATGCTTTTTCGTAAAGCCTAGGGTGAGTACTTTTTTTTTGTTTAATTGCCCTCGTGGTGTAATGGATAACACGTAAGATTCCGGTTCTTGCACTGGGGGTTCGATTCCCTCCGAGGGCGCCATTTTACTGATTATTTGATATACTTTTATAACTCAATTCTCCTAATAAGTAGTTTAGCAGCCTGCTTAGTGGAAAAATGAGAAGGGGAAATAATGGTAATATTGCCTAGTAGGCATTATTCCCGTATTTGTTCCTTTCAAACCTTCAAGAAAGCAACAACTCCAAATTATTTTTTAGTGAACATACTGTACGTGAGGACTAGTTATTCTAGTCGAAGAAAAGAATCCTATCTGAGGGGATTCTTTTTTTTTTTTGCAAATATATCTAACTTCAGCATAGGTGATGAATGTATAAATATTCATTATTTACGCTGTTTTAAGTTTCTTAAGTTGTTTTATTCTACAAAAAACTAATTGGAATAAATTATTATTAAATAATAATTACTTTTATGCAAAATGATATTGTCTAAAGAGAATAATGTCACTATAATTGACCTAATAGTCTAATATTTCCGAATTAATAAAATATTAATTGCGTTTCGGAAAATATCGAATTAGGGGGAGTAGCTATGAAAAGAAGTTTATCTGTGTTACTTGTGGTCTTAGCAGCATTTGTGCTAGCTTTAGCGGGTTGTGGTGCAAAAGAAAAGACATCATCGGGTGGCGAATCATCTGGAGATGGTAAGAAAGTTTATAAGGTAGGAACAGAAGCGACATTTGCACCGTTCGAATCACTTGATGATAAAGGAAATATT
This sequence comes from Lysinibacillus xylanilyticus, assembly GCF_001183605.1. Taxonomy (GTDB): domain Bacteria; phylum Bacillota; class Bacilli; order Bacillales_A; family Planococcaceae; genus Lysinibacillus; species Lysinibacillus xylanilyticus. Next base: position 118,738 of record NZ_LFXJ01000013.1, read on the forward strand.
GTAGGATTAGATTTCGATATTTTGCAGGCGATTGCAGATGAAATGGGCTTTGAAGTAGAGTGGCAAAATATTGGCTGGGAGCCTGTCTTCCAAACTGTTAAAAATGGGGAAACAGATATCGGTGCAGCAGGGATCTCTATTAATGATAAGCGTAAAGAAACGTTTGACTTTACAGAGCCATATTATGAATCTCAATTATTAATCGTTGTAAAAGAAGATTCTAAGATTAAATCATTAGCTGATTTAAAGGATAAAAAGATTTCAGTACAAATTAATGCTACAGGTCATGAAGCTGCGAAAAAGCTACAAGGTGATTCAAGTCCAAATATTATGGCGTTTGAAAATCAGCCGGTTGCTATCAAAGAAATGCTAAATGGTAATGTGGATGCTACGATTGGTGATAATGCGGTAGTTTATGAATATATCAAAGCTCATCCAACAGAGAAGCTTAAAGTAATCGAAGATGATGCATTTGAAAAAGAATACTATGGATTTATGGTTCAGAAGGGGAATACAGAACTTTTAAACAAATTAAATGAAGGTCTGAAAAAAATTAAAGAGAACGGTAAATATAAAGAAATTACAGGTAAAGAGCTTAAGTAATAAACGACTGCATGAGGGGGTTGTCCTAAAAGAAATAAAGAAGAAGGAAAAATTCCGCGTAGACTCCTACGTGAAAAAGAGGACAAGACCCAGCTGAGAGGGTGTAAAACTGATTTTATGACAGGAGTACACTGATGCGGATTTTTACTATTTATAAATTTCTTATGAAGGACCTTTTTAGGTAACTCCTCATTTAATTTCTAAAGGGGAAGTGGGGTTTTCGGATGGACATCTTTGACTTACGCTGGGACATAGTCTGGAACTACCGTGATATGTTTATACGTGGTATTGGTGTGACGCTAATTTTAACGCTTAGTGGTTATTTTGGCGGAATCCTTTTAGGACTATTTTTAGGACTTGGAAAATTATCGACTCGAAAATGGATTTATTGGCCATGTAAGCTATATGTAGATTTATTCCGTGGGACACCGATGCTCGTACAAATTTTATTAATTCACTTAGCTTTGATACCGACCATTTTTGGACATTCATTAGGCTATATGGTTTCAGGGATTACGGCGCTTATCTTAAACTGTGCGGCGTACAATGCAGAAATTTTCCGCGCGGGTATTCAAAGTATTGCTAAAGGGCAAATGGAGGCAGCTCGTTCACTTGGCTTAACGCATAACCAAGCTATGCGAAAAGTTATTTTACCACAAGCTTTTAGACGTATGATTCCGCCATTAGGTAATGAATTTATTGCTTTATTAAAAGATTCATCTTTAGTAACCGTTATTGCGGCACCGGATATTTTATATGCAAGTAAAATCGTGGCCGGAGCTAGCTACCGTTTTTGGGAACCATATATAGTTGCGGCGTTACTATATTTAATTTTAACGTATGGTGTAACAAAGATTGTAGCGTATATCGAAAAACGACTTAGTAATAGTTATGTCCCTCGTAAGGCAGAAGGGAGGGAAGCGCGATGATTAAAATTGAGAATTTACACAAATATTTTGGCCAACTGGAAGTGTTAAAAGGGATTGATTATGAAATACAGGAAAAGCAAGTTGTCTGTGTTATAGGTCCATCAGGCTCAGGGAAAAGTACATTTTTACGTTGCATCAATATGCTAGAAGAAGTAACAGATGGTGCAATTTATATCAAGAATGTAAAGATTAACGAGCCAAAAACAAATATTAATGCTATTAGAGCTGAAGTGGGCATGGTGTTTCAACAGTTTAATTTATTCCCGCACATGACAGTTATCGATAATGTAACAATGGCTCCGATGCAAATCCGTAAAATGAATAGGACAGAAGCAGAAGCACTTGGACATGAGCTGTTGAAAAAGGTTGGTCTTGATAGTAAGGCTTATAACTATCCTGAGCAGCTTTCGGGCGGTCAGCAGCAACGCGTTGCCATTGCTCGTGCCTTAGCGATGAAACCAAAGGCTATTTTATTTGATGAGCCGACTTCGGCACTAGACCCCGAAATGGTAAAAGAAGTATTAGATGTAATGAAAAATTTAGCGGCTGAAGGTATGACCATGATAGTGGTAACACATGAAATGGGCTTTGCTCGTGAAGTTGGAGATCGTGTTGTCTTTATGGACGGTGGCTATATTGTCGAAGAGGGAACGCCGGAAGAGATTTTCGGTAATCCACAAAACGAACGAACGAAAGCATTTTTAGGAAAAGTTTTATAATTTGAACAAGAGCAGTCCCATATGTGATTACGATCACACGGGGACTGCTCTTGTTTTTTATAATTAATGAAGGGGATTTGTTGTAGTGCCGTATGCAGTAAGCATCGTTTGCATATCTTGTTGAGAAAATTGAGGTACTTGATAGTAGCCATGCATATTTTGGTAAATAGATAATTCGTATGCCATTTCAATGCAGTTGGGAATACTATCTGCAACAACACGTCGGACAACAGGGTTTGTAGTTTCTGTTGCTGACGCAGTCATCTCTTTCGCCATACCTTTTTGAGCGCCAAGTAAGAAGCCAGAGATACATTCATCGCTGAGCTCATTTGCATTTTGCATTGGCTTTTTAGGTTGGCCAGGATTCATTCCGTATTTGAAATTATTTCCTGTCTCCATTTGATAGCGACCTGTAGGAACAGATGGATCATGACCTGTGTTATAAGATTCCACAATAGTGTTATACATACCTAATGTGAAATTATATTGGCGATCCAAAATGCTAAGCAACTCTGTGTCCTTAACATGTGGACGTAAAACAATGGATTGATTCATACAAGCAATGATTGCACCGATTGTTTCGTGCAAGTCCATTTGCTCATGTCCACCATGATTTAGGCTTTGTTGTTGGTTAAATGATGTTTGATTTGATGATTCATTTTGAAACGATTGTGTCAAAAAAAGCGCCTCCTAAATATCATAGTTTGTTACAGTTTTAAGTATGGCTCGTTAGATAATTTTCATACGGTATTAATGCATTTGCATAATATGTAGAATAGAGTTGTTTTTTTACTGCACATTAGTGGTAAGAAAAAGGAAAGGCTTTTCGCCAAAACATGGATGATAGCTAAAAGAAAGCGAAGGAGGTATTTAATTGAGAAAAATATTTGGACCTATAGGAATAATCGTTATTATTTTAGTTGTACTGGCCTTACTATTTATTCCAAAATACAATAGTCTTGTAACGGCTGAGGAAAGCGTGGAATCGAAATGGGCTCAGGTTGAAAATCAGCTACAACGTCGCTTTGATTTGATTCCGAACTTGGTGGAATCTGTAAAAGGATACGCCAACCATGAGAAAGAAGTTATCGCTAGCATTACAGATGCACGTGCACAAATGGGTAGTGCACATAGTCCAAAGGAACAGGCAGTTGCCAATGATGCCTTGAACGGAGCACTAAGTCGATTGCTAGTAGTCGTAGAAAATTATCCAAATTTAAAGGCAGATGCAAATTTCCGTCAATTAATGGATGAATTAGCTGGGACAGAAAATCGCTTAGCAGTTGCCCGAGAAGATTACAACAATGAAGTTCAGGCTTTTAATAAAACGGTCAAACGTTTCCCAGGCAATTTAATTGCAGGGATGTTTGGTTTTGAACAGAAAGAATACTTTAAAGCAGCTGCGGGTGCTGAAAAAGCGCCATCAATAGATTTTAGCAGTTCAGGTAAACAATAATGAAACGGTTTATTATCCAACTTGCAATTGTTAGTATCATGTTTATTCTATCTATAAGAATTGCTGATGCCGCAATGCCGACACCGATGAAAAATACGTATATTCACGATTTTGCCAATGCGTTATCTACATCCGTAAAGGAAGAGCTCAATAATTTTTCAGAGCAGTTAGACAAAGGTACAGGTGCTGAAATTATGGTTGTAACAGTAGATACTATTAATGGAGCAGAACCGAAAATGTATGCAACAAAAATGATTCGTTCATGGGGTATTGGCGATGCGAAAAAAAATAATGGTGTTTTAATATTAGCAACATTTGGGCAGGGCGATGGCAATAATGATGTCGTCATTGCTGTAGGCCAAGGTCTCGAAGGAGCATTACCTGATGGCAAGTTGGGGCGCATTTTAGATACAGCGTTTTATCCAAATGCAAGTGATGGGGATATTGATAAGGCATTTAAAGCAACGTACGCTGAAGTATTTCAAACTGTTGCGAAAGAATACAATTGGGATGGAGAGATGCCTAAAAATACAGCTGATAATGAAGGAATGCCAACGTGGATGTTTATATTAATCGTTATCATTGTACTTATTGTTTATTCAATTAGTTCTAACGGTAGAGGAGGAGGACCACGTTCTGGTAGACGTGGCGGTTTTCCGGGTGGCTTTAGGGGTGGTTTCGGAGGAGGCCGCTCTGGGGGCGGTGGCTTTGGCGGATTCGGAGGTGGCTCATCTGCTGGTGGAGGAGCAAGTCGGAAATTTTAACTTAGATAGCCACCTGAAAAAATAATATGATAGAAGACTGTGTAAGAAGTATCTTGCTCAGTCTTTTTTAATTAGAGGCCCAAAAAGAAACCACAGTTTTAGGAGTGGGAATTCAGAGCCATTTTTGTTGTGGCTATTGTATGGACATTACACTTTCTTGCTCATAAATAGCTGTTTCATTTTATAATAGCTCTTAAGGGAGGTGCTGTAGTTGAACGTGAAATTTTTTAGTCGAGATAATTGTGGACTTTGTGTAGATGGACTGCTTACATTAAAGCTTGTACAGGAGGATATAAATTTCGATATTGAAATTATTAATATTGAAGAAGATGAGAGCATACATGAAAAGTATATGTTAATGATTCCGGTAGTAGAAAAGGATGGGCAAGTGATACAATACGGCAATTTGGATTACGCAACACTTATGGAGCATTTGTGTAGCGAATAACAAAGGGGGATCTGCTAAATGTACATACCGGTGGCTTTTAAAATGAAGGAAATGTCCGAGATGATAGAAGTGATTCAGGAGAACGGTTTTGCAACACTCTTTTCAACTCATGAAGGTATACCAGTTGCTACACATCTCCCGTTATTGTTGAATGACACAAAAGATTGTTTAATTGGGCATTTTGCAAAGGGTAATCCTCAATGGAAGGATATTGAAAATCAAAAGGTTTTAGCGATATTTCATGGACCACATTGCTACATATCTCCCTCATGGTATGAAACAAATCAAGCTGTCCCAACATGGAATTATGTAGCAGTACATGTTTATGGAGAAATTGAGCTTATTGAACATGATGATGAATTATTGAACTCCTTTAACAACATGATTAAAAAATATGAACATCCTACCAGCACATATAGCCTAACTCAGGTAGATGAGCGGCTTGTAAGCAATTTAAATAAAGGAGTTCAGGGCTTTAAAATAAAAAACTTAAGTATGGAAGGTAAGAAGAAGTTAAGTCAGAATCATTCTAAAGAAAGACAGCAATTAGTGATTCAAAAATTAGAAGAAATTGAACATAACAATGAGCAGCAAATCGCTCATTTAATGAAACAAAACATTAAGTGAATCCCAAAAGTTCCGCATTTTCCCTGCTATGTATGTGGCGGTGAAGAAAGAGCGGAATTTTTTATTTTCTTTCAGCGGAAGACTCCAACCTCTATAGCGGGTGAGATGAATGCGGTTTTAAGTCACTTTTTCCGATGTTTATTAGCGTTTGTTGTATTTTGCACAACGAGGGGGTTGATTTCCGTTCCGACTGGGCGCTTTCCTAGGGGCGTCCGATGAGCCGCTTGGGGCAACAGGATGTTGGTCACGAAGGCGTTATCACAGGACGTGATGCTTTTAGCCTTCGTTCGCCTATGTTGCTCGCTCCAGGGTCTCATCTGTGACGCTGATCCCTAAGGAGTCGCCCAGTCTCCACTCCAATCAACCGCTTCACATAATATATATAATTTATAGTAATTCACCAGCTCAAACATAATAAAATAAAAAACCCGTAACCACATTGTCCTGGCTACGAGTTTTTGTTAGCTTATTTTGTGTAAGATAAAATTGCGTTTTTCTTAAATCCGCCTAAAGCTTTTGTTGCTTCACTTTTATTTGTGTATTCAAAAATACGAACGTCCTTTTTCTCAAATACTGTAATAACCCACATTGTAAAATCTCCCTTCAACTATATGTTTTTGTAATATAACAACCACTAAAAATGTGATACTTTTGATAAACTGTTTTATAACAACTTCTTACTGATTCCTATTCTACTCCTATTTTTTTTAAAATAAAGCCTAATGTGAAGGTCTTCACAAACTGTTCAAATTCTAAACGCTTTCATTGAACAATTTGTGAATTGTGGTTATTACCACTAAAAATCAGGGTAAAAGTAACATCCGCCGAAGGCTTTAGGCCACAATGTTTTTTGTGCGAAAGCGTAGCGGCAGTTACAGATGTTTGGATACCCGGTGAAATATTTTGAAATAAAATTTTCCATTTAGTTTTGTTTACAATATTTCCTCAAAAAAGTGTTCCCTTAAATTTCTCAGGTTTTTTTACATAGCTTTCGATTATAAATCCACATTCTGTGCAAATAATATATTCGATAGCTGATCCTATACTCATCTTATTATCTGGGTAAATAACCCCGTATCCAGATTGCTTACCTTTCCCCAATTCCTTCCCACCACATTTTGGACATTCTAATGCTTTCGTAGAATTCTTCAATTTGAAACCCTCCTGGTATATATGTAAGCTAGCTATTTTTCTGATATATCCTATTATCTATTATTACGAACGAACTGTAAAATGGTTCCATTTAATGCAGTGTTTTCATAATTTGATAATTGAGAGCTTCATTTCACGTCTATTAATTCTTTCTCCTACTAAACGGTTTATTATTTTTTAAACAGCTTTATTGTAAATTAAACAGGTTTTTTGTCACTTTACTTTATTTATAAAGAGTATTATAATGAATTTGTAAGTGGGACATAATTTTGTATAGTGGGACTAAATATAACCCACCTATATTGAAAAGGGAGTAGATGAATATGTTTTCTGTACCTGAGGCGCAGCAAAGGCTACTTCCAGAAATGTATCCGCTTCTACAATCGAGATATCGTATTTTACAAACAGTTCAACTGATGCAGCCAATCGGGCGTCGCACACTTGCAGATTCACTTAAAATGACCGAACGAGAAATTCGTAAAGAAACGGATATTTTACGTGAGCAAGGGTTATTAGATTCTCAAAAGTCGGGTATGGTATGTACAGACGAAGGCGAAGTAGTTATTGATAAGCTTCGAACATTAGTCTATGAATGGTCTGGCCTTACACAGCTAGCTAAATTACTGGAAAAACATTTTGGCTTACAGCATGTAATTGTTGTTCCAGGTGATTACAATGAAGACGATACGATATTAACATTGCTTGGAAAAGAGGCAGCACAACAATTTATGTCAACAAGCGTTGATGGTCAAATAGTAGCTGTTACTGGTGGTAAGTCGGTTGCATCACTTGCGCAATTTTTGCATCCAGCTGATTCACACAACATCACATTTGTTGCTGCTCGTGGAGGTATTGGACATGAAATGCAAATGCAAGCCAATACACTTGTCTCAGCATTTGCCATGCAGATGGATGCACAGTATCGCACATTGTTTTTACCGGAGCATTTAAGTGAGCAGGCCTATCAAGCAATGTTAGCAGAGCCAATGGTAACTGAAATGATGAATTATTATGATCATGCAGATTGTGTTATTCATGGTATTGGATCGGCAGAGGAAATGGCTGTTCGTCGTAATTCGTCGCCTGAGGATTTACGGATACTCGAAGAAAAGGGTGCAGTTAGTGAAGCATTTGGCTATTATTTCAATGCTGAAGGCGAAATTGTACATCGAATTCGAACAATCGGTATTCAGTTTGAGCAAGTGCAAAGAAGTAAGCACGTCATTGCAGTTGCTGCTGGTAAACAAAAAGTGAAGGCAATGCTTTCGTACTTTAAGGTAGCACCAAAGCAAACTGTTTTTATAACGGATGAGGTAGCCGCAAAAGCTATCGCTGAAGGTTTACCTTCTTTATAAATTACAATGTAACTCGTATTTCAGGGTGTTACAACACTCTCTGAATGAGAATAAAGCCAATTGCGGATATTATATATGTCCGAGGCAAAATTAATTATTTAAACAATATTGGAGGAATTGACAATGGCATTAAAATTAGCGATTAACGGATTTGGACGTATTGGACGATTAGTATTTCGTGAAGCTATGAAACACGATGAAATCGAAGTGGTTGCAGTAAACGACCTAACAGATGCAGGTCAGCTTGCACACTTATTAACTTATGATTCAGTACACGGTATCTACGATGCTGATGTTTATGCAGAAGGCGATTCTTTCGTAGTAAATGGAAAAAAAATCAACGTTTATGCAGAAAAAGATCCTGCTAATTTACCTTGGGGTGAACTAGGTGTAGATGTAGTACTTGAATGTACAGGTAGATTCCGCTCAATGGAAGAAGTAGGTAAGCATATTCAAGCAGGTGCTAAAAAAGCTATTCTTTCAGCTCCAGCGCAGGGTGATATGCCAACGTTTGTTATGGGTGTTAACCATGAGGAATATAACCATGAAACAGATGATGTCATTTCAAACGCTTCTTGTACAACGAACTGTCTAGCGCCAGTTGCAAAAATACTTGATGAAAAATTTGGTATTGAACGCGGTATGATGACGACAATTCACTCTTATACAAACGATCAACGTATCCTTGACTTCCCGCACTCTGACCCACGTCGCGCACGTGCTGGTGCAGTGTCAATGATTCCAACAACAACAGGAGCAGCAGTTGCCGTTTCAAAAGTATTACCTCACTTAAAAGGTAAATTAGATGGCTTCTCTATGCGTGTACCGACACCAAACGTTTCATGTGTTGACTTAGTAGTAGAGCTAAAAGCAGAAGTAACAAAAGAAGCCATTAATGCTGCATTAAAAGAAGCTTCAGAAAACGAGCTTAAAGGTATTTTAGGATACAACGAATTACCATTAGTTTCAATTGACTACAATGGTAACCACAACTCTTCAACTGTAGATGGTCTTTCTACAATGGTATTAGAAAATAGTATGGTAAAGGTTCTTGCATGGTATGATAACGAAATTGGTTACTCTACTCGTTTAATGGACTTAGCTTTATATATCGCGGAAAAAGGATTAAACACTAAATAAGTGTCATAATTCGATAACTTAAGTAAAAAGTGTGACATAATACTGCTTTTTGCGCACAAAAAGTATAGCCTTTATAATATCAAGAAGATATAATATACAAGGGTAATGGGAGTAAGGGAAATTTACCCTTACTCCTTTTTTATCTTCATTCAGCAAATGTCTTTTGTAACGTAAGGTGAAACGTCAGTTACAGATTACACCCACCTCAGAAGGTGGTGATGAATGAAGATAAAGCCTCCGGCGGATGTCACGGAATTTGAAAGGAATGAATTGTGCGGGCACAATTCAAAATCCGGACGCAATTACGCCAAGGCGAAATTGATAAGTAATATAAGGCGGTCACGTGACTGGTTATGTAATTGCAAGACATAGAACGTGACTTTTGCTACTATAAAAGCAAGTAAAAGGGTACTTCACCATAACGTGGGTTGATTTCCGCTCTGAATGAGTACTGGATGATATTAGCTGAATAGGCTTGTTAAACAGAATCAATCCTATGTAATGATGGACCAACTATTTTTATCTAATACAGTTAAGTGAATGATGTGAGGAGCCAAGATGGGTGAATCCAGGAAATTCACGACTAAAAACTTTGAAGGGGGTTTCTTCATGTTAAATAAGAAGACGATGAAAGATATTGATGTAAAAGGTAAGCGCGTATTTGTACGTGTTGATTTTAATGTACCGATGGCAGATGGTGCGATTACTGACGAAACACGTATTCGAGCAGCAATTCCTACAATTGAATATTTAGTGGAACAAGGTGCCAAAGTAATTTTAGCCTCTCACTTAGGACGTCCAAAGGGTGAAGTAAAAGAGGATATGCGCTTAACTGCAGTAGGTGTACGTTTAGCTGAATTAATTGGCAAGCCTGTTACAAAATTAGATGAGTCAATTGGTCAAGAGGTAGAAGAAGCTGTTGCAAACATGCAAAATGGCGACATAATTTTACTTGAAAATGTACGCTTCCACGCTGGTGAAGAGAAAAATGATCCAGCATTAGCTGAGCAATTTGCAAAATTAGCGGACGTTTATGTTAATGATGCGTTCGGTGCAGCTCACCGTGCGCACGCTTCAACTGAAGGAATTGCTAAGCATGTACCAGCAGTATCTGGCTTCCTTATGCAGAAGGAGTTAGATGTGCTAGGTAAAGCTTTGTCTAACCCGGAGCATCCATTTACAGCCATTATCGGTGGTGCCAAAGTTAAAGACAAAATTGGTGTTATTGAAAGCTTATTAGAAAAAGTCGATCACTTAATTATCGGTGGCGGTTTATCATTCACATTCATTAAAGCGCAAGGTCATGATATCGGTAAATCTTTATTAGAAGAAGATAAAGTCGATTTAGCAAAATCCTTTATTGAAAAAGCAAAGGCAAAAGGCGTGCAATTACATATGCCAATCGATGCCGTTGTCGCAAACGAATTTTCAAAAGATGCTGAAACACAAATTGTAGATGTAGACGCTATTCCAGCGGATTGGATGGGCTTAGATATTGGTCCGAAAACGGCTGCTAAATACGCAGAGGTTATTAAAGATTCTAAATTAATCATTTGGAATGGACCAATGGGTGTTTTTGAAATGGATAAATTCGCGAATGGTACAAAAACTGTAGCTGACGCTATGGCGACAACAACTGGTTATACAGTGATCGGTGGCGGAGATTCTGCTGCAGCAGTAGAAAAGTTTGAAGTTGCCGATAAAATGGACCACATTTCTACAGGTGGCGGTGCATCACTTGAATTAATGGAAGGAAAAGAGCTTCCTGGAATTGTGGCATTAAACGATAAGTAAAACATTAACGTGGAATAAAAAACATAGGAGGCAAGAATGATGCGTAAACCAATTATTGCAGGTAACTGGAAAATGTATAAAACATTTGAAGAGGCTATTCAGTTTGTTGATGCGGTACAGGACAAACTTCCTTCTAATGATAAAGTAGACGCTGTTGTTTGTGCACCAGCACTTTACCTACCTACGCTTGTGCAAGTTGCTAGTGAATCTGAGCTAGCGATTGCTGCACAAACGATGCATTATGAAAACGAAGGTGCATTCACAGGAGAAATTAGTCCAGCTCAGCTAGCAAGCGTGGAAGTAGACTATGTTATTTTAGGACACTCTGAACGACGTGAATATTATAATGAAACAGATGAAGCGATCAATAAAAAGGTTGCAGCAGCACTAGCGCACAATATCGTACCTATTATTTGCTGTGGAGAAACGCTTGAGGAACGTGAAGCGGGGACTACTGAGCAAAAGGTTGCTCATCAAATTACAGCAGCACTTGCTGGATTTGGAGCACAAGAAGTGGAGCATATGGTAATCGCCTATGAACCTATTTGGGCAATCGGTACAGGTAAAACAGCTACAGCAGAAGATGCTAACCAAGTATGCGGAGCAATTCGTGCAGTAGTGAAGGAATTATATAATGCTGAAACGGCAGATGCTGTACGTATTCAATACGGCGGTAGCGTAAAACCTGAAAACATTCAGGAATTATTATCAAAAGAGCATATCGATGGCGCTTTAGTCGGTGGTGCAAGTTTACAGCCAGAATCATATTTAAAATTATTGGAGGCGGCAGCAAATGCCTAAAAAGCCAGTAGCATTAATTATTCTAGATGGCTTTGCATTCCGCAACGAAACTTTCGGAAATGCAGTAGCACAAGCGAACAAACCTAACTTCGATCGTTTTTGGAATGAGTTTCCACATTCAACCTTAATTGCAGCAGGTGAAGCGGTAGGGTTACCAGATGGTCAAATGGGGAACTCTGAAGTTGGACACTTAAATATCGGTGCTGGACGTATTGTTTATCAAAGCCTAACACGCTTAAACAAATCTATTCGTGAAGGAGATTTCTTTACGAATAAAGCATTTTTGGATGCAATAGCACATGCTAAGGCTCATCAGTCTAAGCTTCATATTATGGGCTTACTTTCAGATGGTGGCGTACATAGCCATTGTGAGCATATGTTTGCACTATTAAAGCTTGCAAAACAACAAGGCTTAGATGAAGTTTTTGTACATGGTTTCTTAGATGGTCGTGATGTTGGACCGACAACAGCTTTAGGCTATATTGAAGAAACTGAAAAACAAATGAAGGAAATTGGCGTAGGTCAATTCGCTTCTATTCATGGTCGTTATTATGCAATGGATCGTGATAAACGTTGGGATCGTGTAGCCCTTACGTACAATGTACTAGTAGATGGTGTTGGTCAAACAGCTGACAGCGCAGCAAGTGGTGTAGCTGAATCATATGAGCGTGATGTAACAGATGAGTTTGTTATTCCGTTTAGCGTTCAAGAGCGTGGAGAAGCAGTGGCAACAATTGAAGATAATGACGCAGTTATTTTCTTCAATTTCCGCCCAGACCGTGCGATTCAACTGTCTAAAGTGTTTACAAATAGTGAATTTGATGGTTTTGCTTTATCAGCTAAACATCCAAAGAATTTAAAATTTGTGTCATTCACACACTACAGTGATGAAGTAAATGCTCAAGTTGCATATGCAAACGACAACTTAAAAAATACGATTGGTGAAGTGTTAGCTTCTAATGACAAAACGCAGCTTCGTATTGCAGAAACAGAAAAGTATCCACATGTTACATTCTTTATGAGTGGTGGTCGTGAGGAGAAATTTGAAGGGGAAGAGCGTATTTTAATTGCATCTCCAAAAGTTGCAACATACGATTTAAAACCTGAAATGAGTGCTTATGAAGTAACAGAAGCATTGCTTGCAGAGATTGCAGCCGATAAATTTGATGGCATTATTCTTAATTTCGCTAACCCTGATATGGTTGGGCATAGCGGAATGTTAGAGCCAACAATCAAGGCTATTGAAGCAGTCGATGAATGTCTTGGTAAAGTAGTAGATGCAATCCTTGCAAAAGGTGGCGCAGCTATTATTACAGCTGACCATGGTAACTCTGATGAAGTTCTTACTTTAGAGGGGAATCCAATGACAGCTCATACAACAAATCCTGTTCCAGTAATTGTGACAAAACCGAATTTAATGTTAAGAAATGGTGGCATTTTAGCCGATTTGGCGCCAACCATGTTAGAATTATTAGAGGTGTCACAACCTTCTGAAATGACAGGTCAATCATTAATTGAAAAAGAGGAGAATTAATTATGCCATTTATTACACAAATTTATGCGCGCGAAGTTTTAGACTCACGTGGGAATCCAACGGTAGAAGTTGAAGTATTTACAGAATCAGGTGCTTTTGGACGCTCAATCGTACCATCAGGTGCATCTACAGGTGAATACGAGGCAGTAGAATTACGCGACGGTGACAAATCTCGTTACCTAGGCAAAGGTGTATTAAAAGCAGTTGAAAATGTAAACACAATTATTGCTCAAGAGCTAGAAGGTAACTACTCAGTTCTTGATCAAGTAGTAATCGACAAAGCTTTAATCGAGCTAGACGGTACAGAAAACAAAGGTAAACTAGGTGCCAACGCCATTCTAGGTGTATCAATGGCAGTTGCACATGCTGCGGCAGATTATTTAGATGTACCTCTTTATCAATATCTTGGTGGATTTAACTCAAAACAACTACCAGTACCAATGATGAACATCATAAATGGTGGCGCTCACGCTGACAACAACGTAGACATTCAAGAATTCATGGTAATGCCTGTAGGCGCAGAATCATTCCGTCATGCATTACGTATGGGTGCTGAAATCTTCCATAGCTTAAAAGCTGTACTTAAAGCTAAAGGCTATAATACAGCTGTAGGTGATGAAGGTGGTTTTGCACCAAACCTTGGTTCTAACGAAGAAGCCATTACTGTAATTTTAGAAGCAATCGAAAAAGCTGGCTATAAACCAGGTGAAGAAGTAAAACTTGCAATGGACGTTGCTTCATCTGAATTATTCAATAAAGAAGATGGCAAATATCACTTAGACGGTGAAGGTGTTGTCAAAACTTCTGAAGAAATGGTTGGATGGTACGAAGAGCTTACAAATAAATACCCAATCATCTCTATTGAAGATGGCTTAGACGAAAACGACTGGGCAGGACACAAATTATTAACAGATCGTATTGGCTCTCGCGTACAACTAGTAGGCGACGATCTATTCGTAACAAATACGAAAAAATTAGCAGCTGGTATTGAGCAAGGTGTTGGTAATGCAATCCTTATCAAAGTAAACCAAATCGGTACTTTAACAGAAACATTTGAAGCAATCGAAATGGCAAAACGCGCTGGTTACACAGCAGTTATCTCACACCGTTCTGGTGAATCTGAGGATGCAACAATTGCTGATATCGCAGTTGCTACAAACGCTGGTCAAATCAAAACAGGTGCTCCATCTCGTACCGACCGCGTAGCTAAATACAACCAACTTCTTCGCATCGAAGACCAACTTGGTTCAACAGCTGAATACCTTGGTTTAAAATCTTTCTATAACTTAAAATAAGCTATTACTTTTAGCTTCACTAATATCGCCTCAAATGTATACAAATACTTTTGAGGCGATTTTTTTTGTTGTTCGAGCGGTTTTTGAGGGGCAGCTTTTACCAAAGAAATCAGGTAACTCAGTCATAATGATTATCTATAATTATGGGTTCTTCACTCCAGTATACAAATGAGAGTTTGCTCATTCGCTTCGGCGTCCTCTGGATGAAACATATGTGAAGATTTATCCTTCCAGATAAATTTCTTACCCTGAGGAGCATCCAACTTCCTATAGAACTCTTCAACTATATCGCCATATACATGAACGTCCTCACGACCATGGATGAATATGACAGGAATGTCCACTCGCGGGATTGTAACGGCAAAGTCAATTTGTGCAAACTCCTCAATCAATGATTGCGTGTAGCTATGTTGAAATCCACGAAATGTGTTGATTATATCTCTGATTGAATAATCAGGTGACCGTAATAGAATGGACATTACTAATTTCATTCCAGGATGTTTTACTTGTTCATCTGTATAAATCATCGAATTAAATCTCGCCATCCACATACGAAGCGTGCTCCATTGCTTAACACTTGTTACAAAAGGAGGTTCTCCGCATGCCTCAAGCGCAGCTACGGCTTTTGCATGATGAAGTGATCTTGCCTTTTGAAGTGTCCATTGCAAGCACAGGCGATCATTCTCAATCCAATTGATGATTTGGGAGAATCCAATATAACTTTGTAATTCATCAGGTATTTCTTGTGCTAATCGAAGCCCAATTATTGATCCCCATGAGTGTCCTGCAAGATGAATGCGGCTCTGATTAAATCTGCTCTTTAAATAATGAATAACTTCCTTCGCATCCTGTATAAATTGAGAGAGGTTATAAGTCTCTGCTGGGACAAGATGACTAAACGTCTTACCTGCTCCTCGCTGATCCCAAAAGACTAACGTATAATGCTTAACTAACTTTTTGGTAGTCGTGACCATAGCGAAATCTCTGGAACGGTTCGACACGCCAGGCACAGGGAATCCTGGTCCACCATGAAGCATCAACAGAACAGGGGAATTAACATTCTCCGTCTGAATTAATAGATATTGGTCAATCCCTCCAATTCTCGTCTTTACAACTTCACTCACACCCGAAGAGGTAAGCTTAAAGTCTTTTTTGGCCCATAATATGCCCATCGTCCGTTATTCCAATCCCTTCTGCAATAGATTTAATCCTCTTCTATTTCTTGATCAAAGAACTTGAAAAAAATGGCCGATGTATGTGTTGATATATTTGCTATTCTTTCCCGTAATCTGTTTGGGAGGGCACCACATGCTTGGGTTATTGTTCAGCCATTTCCTATTGTTGATTTGGCGGTTAAAATGCAAAAACACTCTTTAAAGAAGAAAAATATTTACCTAATATTACTTTCTCGGAATGTATGCGTTTGTTTCGTTTATGAACCAGAGAAATAGGATCTACTCTTTTCTCGGCATCAGAGGAAAGGCTATTCAAGTGCAATGGTTAGTCCGTTATTATATATTTAATTCATTACTAAAACATACATTACTTATAGAGAAAAAGCTTAGAAATGGAGAATATAATATTGAAAGGAGAATTACTATGAAAATTTTTGAAACAGAACGACTTACCCTTCGCTTACAAACAACAGATGATGCAGATTTTATCCTTGAGCTAGTGAATGATCCTTCATGGTTGCAGTTCATTGGTGATCGCGGTGTGAGAACAGTGGAGGAGGCATGTGAATATATAGAAAATGGACCAAATCGCATGTATGAGCAATTTGGATTTTGTCTTTATTTAGTTGAAAGAAAAGAAGATCAAACCCCTCTTGGAATTTGTGGTTTAGTTAAAAGAGAGTCGTTAGAAGATGTGGATATTGGCTTCGCTTTTCTGCCTAAGTATTGGGGAAAAGGATACGCTTATGAAGCAGCCTCAGCAACAATGGCGTATGGTATAGATATACTAGGGTTAAATCGTATTGTAGCTATTACATCTCAAGATAATGAAGCTTCGGCCAAGCTACTCGAAAAAGTAGGTTTGAAGTTTGAGAGATTAATCCAGTTTTCTGATGATGCTGAAGAACTTAGACTTTTTTCATATAACTCCTTTTAGCAAATGTCTTTTGTAGCGAAAGCAACAACACACGACTTAGTGACCAACATTGTGCTGCTGCTGCCGCTGTCGCTTCGCTTTCGCGCAAAAAACATCTGCTGGCCTAAAGCCTCCGGACGCAATTATGCCAAGGCATAATTGCTTAGTCACTTAAAATTATTATGAAAGCAAAGGTGAGCATGTGAATATTAGAGAAGCGAATAAATTAGATTACCCAGAATTAAGAAAAATCTATCTGGAATCACGTCGTAAAAATTTCCATTGGGCGGCTTCAGAAGAAATGACTTTAAACGATTTTGATAATGACACTATAGAAGAACATATAATTGTTGCGGAAGAGGATAATCATCTACTTGGATTTGCTTCATTATATTTGCCAGATAATTTCATTCATAATTTATTTATTAATCCAAATTACTTTGGTAAAGGTATAGGGGGTCATTTACTAAACGCCTCCATTGAAAAAATGAATAAACCATTAAGATTAAAATGTGTATCCGAAAATCATAAAGCGTTAAAATTTTATGAGAAGAATGGTTGGAAGAAGGTAATTGAAGAAGGGGAAAAGGAAAAATATTGGGTTATGATATATGAATAACGGATAAAGAAGGTAAGCCTTCATACAAACTTAGGAATATTAAAAAAGAATTGAGGAATGGAGAATTAGGGATCCATTCCAAAACGTGTAGTTGATTTCCGTTCCGAGCTACTTACTTTCGCACAAAAACACATCTTGTTGTAGTTTCTTTGATTACTATAGATTAGAATGAAACGCCAGAAAATACACACTTAAAGAAATGGTTGATTGGAGTGGAGACTGAGCGACTCCTTGGGGATTAGCAATAGAGGAACGAAGGCTAAAACCATCACGTCCTGTGATAACGCCTTCGTGACCAACATCGGTGCTGCTGCCGCTACGTTAGTACTACGCTTTCGCGCAAAAAACATCTGTTGGCCCGAGACCCTGGAGCGAGCAAAGCGGCTCATCGGACGCCCCCAGGAAGCTCTGCTCTGCGCGAAAGCGAAGCGTCAGCGGCAAATGTTTTATCTGTGCGAAAGCGAAGCGTCAGCAACAAAGCGCCCAGTCGGAACGGAAATCAACCCTTCGCTTTGCCTAAGAGACATACTTAAATAAATACCATTGCCATGTACACTAAACCTTACATTTCCCCTCGAAGATAATCCACATAAAAAAAGAGACAGTCTTCAGTGATTAACACTTTAGACTGTCTCTACGTTCATTTAACGAGAACCATGCACTATTATTTCTGTGCCCAATATTTGTCTAGCTCTTGGTCTAGATATACCCAGCCCTTCCATGCAATATGAATCGTATCCATAATGAAATAAGGATCATAGTCATGGCCTGAGAAATCAACAAATGGTACACCATTATCAGTCAATATCTGGTTCATTTTTTCGTAATATTTTTCACGACGATCAGCAGGATATTCAGTGTAGTCATACCAATGACCGTTTACTGGAATAGAAACGAATAGAGGCTTTGCACCAGCATCTTTTAAAATATCAATTACAAGCTGTAAATCCTCATATTCAGGTGAAGTCGTATAATCTTCTTTTTTGCGCATTCCTTCAAACTTTTTAATATTAGCATTTACAAGACGTTTATAAAATTTGTTTTCAATCATTAAATCATTGGAAACACGTTTTTCGCCATATTTTTCGGCATTTTGTAGTTGTTGCTCAAACGTTTGATCTGCAACTAGTTTGTCATTGCTCTTTAACTTACTTCCCTCTCGAGGGAATAGAGAGTAATACAAATCTTTTTTCTCTAAAAGTGCCTTTTGGACATGACCGGCCATCATTGCAAGTCGCCCGATGATTGGTTTTTTCTTACCACCAGATAATTTATATTCATAAATTGTTCTTAGCAGGTCATCGCGGTTTACAGTATCAAATTCAAGCAGGCGTTTCATTCCTCGATTTCGAAGATCTTCGTCAATGTCCTTATTGTATGCTAAATCATAAGCGTGCAACATCGAATAGTTAGGAGAAAAATGTAATTCATTCATTCCCTTTTTCGTAAACCATTGTGGAGAAATGATGAAAACAATTTTCTTATCCTTTAAATTCTTTTCCTGTGCAGCAAAATTTAAAAAGTGTGTAATAGACTGCATTCCACCACGCCCGACCATAAATGTCGTATACGGAGCATTTGTTGCTCGAGCATAATTATAAGGGTGGAAAGGATCAAAACGGTTTAATTCTGAGGAGCCGTATAAAGGCATAGCATTAGGCTCCTGCAACATCCGCTCTTGGAAGTACATCCCTTGGAACACTAACGGAGACATACTAGTCTTTGCTTGCTCTACATCTTTATCTGAAATCCAAGCTTGTATCCAGGAATTAGGGAAGAATATAAAGGCGGCAAAAAGAGCAAAAGCAACTAATAATGATAGAAAGCCTTTCTTAATCATTGTCTTTCAGCTAATTCCGCTGCAATACGATTTGGCGTGTTCCATTCCTCACGGTTGAAATCAGTAATTGGTACTGAGATATTAAAGCGGCTTTCAATTTCCACTAATAAATTAATTGTACCGAATGAATCAAGAAGTCCTTCTTCAAATAAATCGATATCTTGGTTTTCTAAAATGATATCGTCCTCGCATAACTCTACTAACATTTCTAATACTTGTTGTTTATCCATAATATAAATCTCCTTTAGTGTTTAGGCTGCGTTATTACAGAGCCGTTTATTATAATAATGTTCCTGAAAAAATATAGAAACCAAAGCAAATTGCGTTAAATGTGATAAATACGCCAATTGCGTGAGTCCATTTATTTTTCGGCCAAATCTTGCGCTTTTTATTCCAACGTTCAAATTTATCAAAGGAAATAATTAATAAGGCATGGTAGAGACCATAGACAACATAGTGTAATTCTAATCCGTGCCAAATACCCATTAAAAAGAACAGTAAAAAGAAGCCAAGATAAGAAACTGTATATTTGTTTTTAATCCATTTTTTCTTTGTCATCCAAAGCACGAAGCGCATATAAACATAATCCCTGAACCAGAATGAAAGACTCATATGCCAACGATTCCAAAAGTCTTTAATATTGCGACTCGAGAATGGACGGTTAAAGTTAATTGGCGTTTGAACACCCATAATGCGACTGACACCAACAGCAAAAGCACTATAACCTGCAAAATCGAAAAATAAATAAAAACTATACATATACATATACGCTATTTGCCCTTGAAAAGGTGTCAAATAGTTATACGTTTGACTTGGTAAATAAATAAGCGTGTAATTGTAAATTAAATAAGCCAAAATAAATTTATATAAAAAGCCTAAAAATATACAATTTATCCCACTTAACAGTAGTTTTTGATAGTCTTGACCAGACGGCACTGTGTGCAAATCTTTATAAAAGCGTCTCCAACGATCAATAGGTCCCGAAGATACTGTTGGGAAGAACAGTAAGAAATAAGCAAGCTCAACTGCTGAAATTTTATCCTTAATTAAGCCATCACGTGTTTCTAAAATCATTTGTACCGATTTAAATGTAATATAGGATACCCCTAAAAATCCAAATAAATGATGAAGGCCAAGCATTGGCAGAACCTTCACAAGTACAAGTGGCAAAATGGACAGCAATACAGCAATTACGAATACGGACGTGCTATTCTTCTGTAATCGATATTTTTGATAAACGATAATTAATAATATCTGAAATACTGTAAATAGTATAAGCGAAATTGAGCCATTAAGGGAGTTACCAAAAATAAGAGCTAACACGACAATCGAAATAAAGATATTGTAGCGTTTAGCTGATTTCCCACGTAGTCCTAAAATAATGGTTGGCATTAACAGAATACCAATGATGATGAAAAAAACTATATTTCCATAAGGCGTCATACTGTTTCCATAACCGCCAATCCTTTACGATCAACTTTACCATTAGTATTTAAAGGTAAAGTGTCAATGTATTTGAACGTTTTCGGAATCATATAAGATGGTAAATACTCCGCTAACAATGCTTTAAGCTGCTTCGTCATTTTGAAGGCAGAGTCTGTCAATGGCTCGCGAAGAACAACAAATGCACTTAGTGAAACAATCTCATCACCTTTTGAAATAGGTATAACAACACAGCTAGAAACAGGTGGAAGATTGCCAATTTGCTTTTCAATTTCCTCGATTTCTAAACGATAACCGTGCAGTTTTACCTGGAAATCTTTTCGGCCAGAAAAGAATAAATAGCCATCTTTTTCATAACCAACGTCCCCAGTTTTATAAATACGTTGATCCCCTATTGTAGGAAACGCTTTAAGTGTTAGATCAGGCGCACCAAGATATCCCGCACTTACAGTCGGTCCTGAAATAATAATCTCGCCATCTTCTTGCAACGATAGATTAGGCTCAGATAGAGGGGCGATTGGTAATTGGTCAAACTGCTCTAAAAGCTCATTTGTTACTTCTACATAAGATACGGCAACGGTTGTTTCTGTAGGACCGTATAAATTAAAAATAGAAGCTTGTGGGAAGCGCTGCATTAATTCTTTAGATACTGATACTGGTAAAACCTCTCCGCAGAATAAAAACGTATTTAACGAAGGCATTAACGCTTGATCCCATTCCTTGTTCATTAAACATATCTTCGCAAAGGAAGGTGTCGAAGTCCAAACGCGAATACCAGATGAAGCTAATGACTCAAATAACGCTTTTGGATTAGCAATTTGCTCTTGTGTAATAGCGTAAAGTGTTTGCCCACTAACGAGTGCAGGATATAAATCCATCACAGATAAATCAAAGGAATAAGGCGCTTGATTTAGAAACACACCAGACTCCTGTAATGGGAAATGTTCATGCATCCAAGCAACAAAATGTGCTAAATTATCGGCTGTAATTTGAACACCTTTTGGCTTTCCAGTAGAACCAGATGTGTAAATAATATAATGAATTTCTTGATCTTTAACCCATGTTGAAGGTTCTGTAGCAATGCTAGTTGCTTGAGCCACTAAATCACTTACTTCCACTACAGGAACTGATTGATTCAAGCTTAATTCTTCAGTTTTTAGTAGCAAGCAAGATTGAGATGCTTCTATTATAATTTGTAACCTTTCAGACGGTGTAGAAGAGTCAACCGGTACATATGGATGACCTGCCTTTACAGCTCCTAAAAAGGCAACGATTTGTAAAGGGGACATATGCCCGTAGACGACGATAGGCTGTTGTCTTTTTAAATCAAGAGCCATTAAATATTGTGCTACACAATCAGAAAGATGCCAAAGCTCACCATACGTTAAGGAATCACTATTGGTTTGATATGCAGTTTTATGTGGATGCTGTTGTGCCACTTTTTGAATAGCCTCTAAAATACTTAACATAGTTTATATCTCCTTTTCTTAAAATTCCGTATATATAAATGGTCCTGCGTTCATATCATGGAAGCCATGGATGAGAAACAAGAGCACTAAAATGATGAAGTAAAATAACGTAAAGCCTATAAAACGTAAAACCTCATTATTTTTAATGGATTGCATATGTCCACCTCCGATTAAAAATGAAAAAAGATTATAACCTTGTAAATATATAAATAAATAGATATTTTTTCAAGTTTTTTCTAAAAATTAATTTTACACCCTAATAATTTTTAACACTGTTTTGACGGATTGTAGATAAAAATGTTGCTAAATTTCTTGTTATTCATAAAATCATAAGATTAATTTAAGGTAAAATTAAGGTTTAGGAAAACGTAACTAAAATGAAGGGGAAAAATGAACTTTAAAGACTCTGTATTTCACCCCAACTGTATTTTACTAAAATTATAATCACCTTTATTATCGCTGATTTTCCGCTTCATTGGTACTTAAGAAATTCTTAAATTTCGTTATAGGACATTCGAAACATCGATTTTCTCGTTACATTAAGCATAATTAATGAAAGTAAAATCAAAGTAAATTGAACGAAAAATATTGGTATAAATATGGCGAGATGCAGAAGGGGATAACCAAAATAGAAGCTGCAAAAATGTTAAGCAGATGATGAAAGTGGTATCTTTTGAGGACTGTCGCAAAAACAAATTTGAGCAAAAAGAAAAGTGCCACCATCAAGTTAAACATCTCAACTTATGATAGCACCCTTATTTTTATCCCACTTTAACCACCTTAAAATACAGCAAAAGCTTGTGGACAATAATTCTTCGTTAAAGCCCTTATTTGATTACATTTAAAACTTTTTTAGAAACATAAAATTCAGTACCGTTGTAGACATTGATTGTGTCAAAGGTATGTGTTTTTGCTGTCTTGTCTTGTTCGTATATTAAAATGTTCTTATTAACTGGGATTGTAACGGTTACATTATTTTTTTGTGCAATAAATTTAGGGTTTTCTTTATCAGCTAAGTCTATTTTAGATGTGTAGCCTTTTTCAGTGAATGCTTTTGTTGCCGGTATATATAAATCATCTGTAAGCTTATTTAAATCGAAGCCCATAAACTTTGCCATAGCATGTGCTAAATCCGTGTTTTCTACAAGACCTGTAATTTTAGATGGACCGAATGAATATAAAAACACATCATCACCAGTATGCCCACCAGTTGTAAAGCCAATATTAGCACGGTTGGCAAGCATTTTTACCATTTTTTCACCGGGGTCTTTAGCTGATTGTAATGTTGCAAGCTCGTCCACAGATAGATCATCTAATCCATAAAGTGCAGCGACTTCTACAATATTCGATTTATCTTCTTTTAATTGGCTTAGCGCACCTTCAACTGTCATTTTAGCTTTCTTTAGAGGATCGATATAGGCAGAAACAGGTGTGTTGGAATAAGTACTTGTCGTGTTAGCATTACCCATTGTAATCCCACTATTACCGTGGTCTGTAACAGCAATGACCATAGTATTGCCATCTTTTTTTGCAAAATCAATCGCTTCCTTGACTGCAGCATCAAAAGATAAGATATCACTAATCATGCCAATTGTGTCATTCGCATGAGCAGCCCAGTCCACTTTACTGCCTTCTACAAATAAGAAGAAACCATCTTCATCCTTTTTGAGCGTATCAATAGCTTTACTAGTCATCTCAGCAAGAGTTGGCTCAGATGCTTTTGTTTTGGCACGATCAAAATCGTAGGCAAGAGCACTTGGAGCAAAGCTTCCCCAAATTTTTGACGATTTACTTTTAAAGAGCTCATCACGAGTTTTAACGATGTCATAATTTTCTTCCTTAAGAACATCCACTAAATTCTCGCCATCTTTACGAGCATTTTTAGTTGTGCCGGGTGCCATAGACTCAAAGCCACCACCTAATACGATATCAATGTTTTGATAAACTTGCTGCTCAGCGATGTTATCATATTGGCTTCTATTATTAACATGTGCAGAAAAGCCTGCTGGTGTGGCATGCTGAATTTCCGAAGTAGAAATCAATCCAGTCGCCTTGCCCTTTTGTTTAGCCCCTTCTAAAACATTGGCTACAGGTCTAAAAGCATCTTCTTTCGCAATTTGCTTTAACCCTGGTGAATTAATAACAGACGGTAACACACCTACAAATTTATCATTTGATTTATGGCCAGTTGCTAACGCAGTAGCGGCAGGAGCTGAATCAGTAATGGCTGAATCGGCAGAGTATGTACGCACGCCCCCTGATAAAATTTCATCCATCGCTAAACTTTGACCTTTATACCAACGAGAAAGTGTAACGGCATTATTACTACTACCATCCATCACGAGCATAATCACATTTGTTGGCTTCTTTACTTGAGCAGCTTGTACTTGCGGCTGACCGATACTAATCGACGATAAAGCAATTGCACTTGCTAACAACAATGAACTCCATTTTTTTGAGTGTTTCATGTCTTTCCTCCTTAAGGTCAATTCACAAGTAAGTGTAAAGGAAGGTTGTAAAGCTACGATGAATTAATTGTTATGATATTGTGTTGGTATTGTTAAATTTGGTATATATAACCAATGCGTGGGGTTGATTCCGTTCCGACTAGGCGCTTTCCTTCAGGCTCATCTGTGACCTGATACCAAAGGAGTCGCCTGGTCTTCACGAAAACTAAAGACTGAATGTGAAAATAGAATCTGATTTACTATTTATTGGGATGGAAGCATGGGCTATAAATTTTGTGAATGTTTTTCACCGTCAATGGTTTCGTATAATAAAGCCCCTTTATCATTAATGAACAAGTTTAGAACCTCTTCCTCTAATAACACTTCTTCTGAGCCATCGTTAATAAATATTTTTGTTAAAAAGCCGGCATTATCATAATCACTGCAATAAATCGCATCGTCAACAGCCGCCAAGTAATAGCAAGATGTTTCAGTAACTTGTCTGTTTTGTTTTGCTGCTAAATCATAGGCGTATACCATGTTATCGATCATGCTATTATAATAAATAACGTTGCCAACAGTATCTGCGTACCACATATCATGCATAAAATCGTACGCATTACTTGTAGCAGCAAAATAGTTCTCATTTGCCCAAATATGATCTTCACTTAGTTTCTCGTCATTCACTAAAAAATATGCGTAGGAAATAGCATATGGTTCATCAGGATTAACATCATTCCAAGTCGTGTCAACATGATACCAATCACCATTAACATTGACTAAATTCCATGCATGAAGCTGATTATCGCTATAGCCATATACATATTTAGCATCAATACCGGCCGCCAAAAATAAACGATAGGCTAATAATGCATAAGCTTGGCAAACACCAGTTTCTTTACTGATTAATTCATAAACGGATTGTCCCTCAGACGCATCTTCACCTGAATAAGTGGCTAGTTGTACTACAAAGTCATTAACGGCTTTAGCACGATGAAAATCATCCATGTCATTTGTAATAAACGTATTTGCAAATTCCTGCACAAAAGCATCAATTTTCTTTTCCTTCTTGGAGTCAGTTAAATATGTAAAATCAAACTCTACCTCGTAACCATCATTTACTTCCCATACTTCCCAGCCTAAATCTTCGACATATCCTGCTGTGTAAGGATTTACGAAATTAATTATGTTATAAATATCATATAGTTGTTTTTCAAATGTAGCCCAATCTAAATTGCCTCTATACATTACTGTAAAGTTTGGATCAAATGTTGATATATGTTTCTCAACTTTTTTTGAAAATTGAAGCAAAGCAGGATCTTCTTTAAATAATGTCGTTGAAAAAAGATCCTCCGCAGCAAACTCAACTGATGGAGCTTTACTAGTAGGCTCCTTGAGATTCATAGATTCAGGTTCCTCTTGTAATTCAGGCTCATCTTGTACTAATACTTCGACGACCTTGATAGCAGCTGAGCAAGCGCTAAGCATGCTTAGAATAATAAATAAAAAAATCAGCAATATACTCTTTTTCATAATTCCTCCCATTATAATTACATTTTAAATTTATCACTAAAACGTGCGGGTGATTTCTGCGCTTTTCCTGGTGGCGTCCGATGTGCCACTAATCCCCAAGGAGTTGCCCGGTACCCATTCTACCAATTTATATGAATGGCATATGTTTTAAAATTTTAGTGATAAATATATTTTTAACTATTATAGGATAATATGGTAGATGTGTGGTATGCTAATTTAATAGAAAAACTAACTGATAGAGGAAAAATGAGGACGTTTATTAATCTCAGTTTGTCAAGGGAACCTTTTTTTGTTATAATATGATATGTTGTGATGTTCGAAGTTCGGGAGGTGCAGTGAATGCATACAGTAGTATTAGTTTCATTAGTTATCGTATCAATAGCGTTAATCGTTGCAGTATTACTTCAATCTAGTAAAAGTGCAGGCTTGTCAGGTGCCATCTCGGGTGGAGCTGAACAACTATTTGGAAAGCAAAAAGCACGCGGAATGGATTTAATCCTTCACCGTGCAACAATTGTGTTAGCAATATTATTCTTTATTTTAGCACTCGCTATTACAAAAATCTAATAGTTGAAGATATATCGCCTAACCTTTACTGGTTGGGCGTTTTCTTTTATGGTACTAATTATTTGGATGTCAATACATAGTTAGTTCAGTAAAGTGAATACCCGCGCGGAGTAGGGAGATACCCGCGGAAGCGAAGCGAATACTCGCGCGGGGCAGGGAAATACTCGCGAAAGCATGGCGAATACTCGCGGAAGGAAGTCAAATACCCGCGAATCGCAAAATGATGGATAGAATTCTCAAAATCGTGGATAGAACCATCAAAATCGTGGTTAGAATCCCCGAAGTCGTGGATAGAAGAACCAAAATGATGGATAGAATTCTCAAAATCGTGGATAGAATTCTCAAAGTCGTGGATAGAAGAGCCAAAATCGTGGATAGAATTCCCGAAGTCGTGGATAGAAGAGCCAAAATGATGGATAGAAGAGCCAAAATCGTGGATAGAAGAGCCAAAATCGTGGATAGAATCCCCGAAGTCGTGGATAGAACCATCAAAATCGTGGATAGAAGAACCAAAATGATGGATAGAATCCCCAAAGCGACGGATAGTATCCTCAAAATTCCAGAAAGACCATCAAAATGCTAAAAAGACCCTTCAAATTAACCAATAAAACCTCATAAAAAAAGTAACAATCGCCAAAGCTTTTGAGGAAGCTTCAGTATGGCTATAATGGTAATAGTATGTATTTGAATGAAGGAGAGCTCGCAATGAAAAAATCGTTATCACAGCCTTTTTTCTTTCAGGCAGGGCCTAGAGCAGTTTTGTTATTGCATGGGTTTACGGGAAGCTCGGCGGATGTGCGGATGCTTGGTAGATTTTTAGAGAAAAAAGGGTATACTACATTAGCACCTCATTATAAAGGTCACGGTGTGGAACCTGAGGAACTTATTACAACTGGTCCTGCTGATTGGTGGCAGGATGTCGTAGCCGCGTATAAACAGCTGCAGGATGCGGGCTATGAGGAAATCGTTGTTGCTGGCTTGTCATTGGGTGGTGTGATGGCTTTGAACGTTGCGCTTAATAACCCAGTTAAAGGTATTGTGACAATGTGTTCCCCAATGACGATGCGTACAACTGATGTTATGTTTCAAGGTGTACTAAAATATGCAAGGGACTATAAAAAGTTCCAAGGTAAAGACGAGGAACAAATCGATGCTGAGGTTGCATTAATTGCTGAAAAGGGCATGCCATCTCTCCAAGATTTGCGAGAATTTATTGCTCGGACTCGTCAAGAAATTGACATGATTTATGCACCAATTTTTGTCGTACAGGCGACAAATGATGAGGTAATTGAGACAGAATCTGCCAACATTATATATAATCAAACTGAGTCACTTGAAAAACATATCAAGTGGTATGAAAACTCAAAACATGTTATTACGTTAGATCAAGAAAAAGATCAGTTACATGAAGATATTTATCGCTTTTTAGAAAGCTTAAATTGGGCACAATAAAAATATAATTAGTATTTTCTCATGAAGGAGGGAAATTATGAAAGACCAGAAAGATACACTACAAAGTCGTTTACTCGATTTTTTCAGTGAAGAAGAATATAAACCATTAACCGTTGGCGAAATCGAGGATGTATTTGGTTTTAAAGATGCTGACGAATTTAAAGAATTAGTGAAAACGTTAGTACGTATGGAGGGGCAAGGCTTACTTGTGCGTTCTCGCTCCAATCGTTATGGCCTACCAGAGCGCATGAATTTACTTCGAGGCAAATTTATCGGGCACGCGAAAGGCTTTGGCTTTGTGGCACCTGATATTGAGGGAATGGATGATGTTTTCATTCCACCGCATGAAGTAAATGGTGCAATTAACGGCGATATAGTTTTAATACGTGTGTTAAAGGAATCGTTCGGTGATCGTCGTGAAGGTACGGTGACAAAGGTAGTAGAGCGTGGACAAACGAGTTTTGTTGGAACGTTCCAAGCAAATCGAGGCTTTGGCTTTGTTGTTTTAGATGATAAAAAACTACCGATGGACATTTTCATTGCTAAGGGAGATACGTTAGGAGCTGTTGACGGACACAAGGTTGTCGTTGAGATTGCTACTTGGCCAGAAGATTTAAAATCAGCAACAGGCTATATTACTAAAATTTTAGGACACAAAAATGATCCAGGTGTGGACATTTTATCTATTTTATATAAGCACGATATTCCACCTGAATTCCCAGAAGAAGTGGTTGCTGCTGCGCAACGTGTGCCAGATGAAATTACAGAGGCAGATTTAGAGGGCCGCCGTGATTTACGCCACGAAACGATTGTGACAATCGATGGAGCAGACGCGAAGGACTTGGATGATGCTGTAACCGTAACGAAAAATGTAGACGGTACTTATAAACTTGGCGTACATATTGCAGATGTTAGTTATTATGTAACACAAGGCTCTGTAATAGATATTGAAGCTTATGATCGTGCGACGAGTGTATATTTAACAGACCGCGTTATTCCAATGATTCCTCATAGATTATCGAATGGTATCTGTTCATTAAATCCACAGGTTGATCGACTAGTACTGTCTTGTGAAATGATTATTGATGCAAATGGTAATGTGATTTCACATGAAATTTTCCAAAGTGTCATTAAAACAACTGAGCGTATGACATATAGAGACGTTTACAAAATTTTAGAGGAGCAGGACGCAGAGCTAATTGCCCGCTATGAGCCACTAGTACCAATGTTTAAACATATGGCTGAGCTATCTAACATTTTACGTACTAAACGTGCAATGCGTGGTGCAATTGACTTTGACTTTAAAGAATCTAAAGTGATCGTGGACGAAGATGGTTGGCCAGTAGATATTGAAATACGTGAACGTACAGTAGCTGAAAAGTTAATTGAAGATTTCATGCTAGCTGCCAATGAAACAGTAGCAGAGCATTTCCACTGGATGAATGTACCGTTCCTTTACCGTATTCACGAGGATCCAAAGCCAGAAAAGCTACAACGCTTCTTTGAATTTGTCACGAATTTCGGTATTTTAATCAAAGGTACAGGAAACACAGTGCACCCTAAAGCGCTACAGGATGTATTAAAGGCCATTGAAGGCATGCCAGAGGAGCCTGTTATTTCAACAATGCTTCTACGCTCAATGCAACAGGCAAAATATTACCCTGAAAGCTTAGGTCACTTTGGTTTATCAACTGATTTCTATACACACTTTACGTCACCAATTCGACGTTATCCAGACTTAATCGTCCATCGTTTAATTCGTACGTATTTAATTAATAAAGATACATCAAAAGAAACAGTTGCACAGTGGAGTATGGCGATGGATGAAATCGCTGACCATACGTCAGAACGTGAACGCCGAGCTGTCGATGCAGAGCGTGACACGGACGCACTGAAAAAAGCACAATATATGTCCGATAAAATTGGTGAAGAGTTTGAAGGTATCGTCTCATCAATTACAAACTTCGGGATTTTCGTGGAGCTGCCAAACACGATTGAAGGACTTGTCCATATTAGCAATATGACAGATGACTACTACCGCTTTGATGATCGTCAAATGATTATGATTGGTGAACGTACAAATCGTCAATTCCGTATTGGTGATGAAGTTACAGTTCGTGTAGCAAATGTTATTATTGAGGAGTCATCAATTGACTTTGAAATCGTCGGAATGGTAACGTCTTATGGACGAACTCGAAAAGCAGCACCTACTGTTATTCACGCACGCAAAAATTACAGCGACAACAAAGATGGTCGTAATGGCCGCAAAGGTGGTCGCAACGAGGAAGCGCGAGGCGGACGTGGCAGTCGCGGTGGTCGCAACGAAGAAGAACGAGGCGGACGTGGCAGTCGCAGTGGTCGCAACGAGGAAGTGCGAGGCGGAAGTGTCAGTCGTGGTGGTCGCAACGAAGAAGAGCGAGGCGGACGTGGCAGTCGCAGTGGCCGCAATGAAGAAGGTCGAAGCGGACAAGGAGAGCGACGTGAAAACGACCGTGATCCACGAGGACGCCGCAAAGAAGGCTCAAGCCCAGGCCCTAAAAAAGGCGTGAAGCAAAAGCAAAAGTTCTACGAGGGCGTCGCTAAGAAAAACAAAAAGAAAAAACCAAAACGTAAATAATAGAAAGGCGAAAGCACCAACAAGCGCTTTAAGGGTGCTTTCGCTTAATCAATAATAAAGCAGGTATCCCTGCTATCCTTTAAGTAGAGGGTGAGTAATATGGCAAAAGGTACTGGCAAAGTATTAGCACAAAACAAAAAAGCCGGGCACGACTACTTCATTGAAGAAACAATCGAAGCGGGCATGGTGCTAACAGGCACAGAAATTAAATCCATCCGTGCAGGAAGGGTTCAACTAAAAGAATCCTATGTACAAATCCGCAGCGGCGAAGCATGGATCAACAATATGCATGTTAGCTCATTCGAACAAGGCAACCGCTTTAACCATGACCCACTGCGCGCCCGCAAGCTACTGCTTCATAAAAAGCAAATCGGCGAGCTAGTCGGTGCCGTAAAACGTGACGGCTACACAATCGTCCCATTAAAAATGTACATTAAAGATGGCTACGCCAAACTCTTAATCGGCGTCGGCAAAGGTAAAAAAGATTACGACAAACGTAACGATATGCGCAAAAAAGAAGCAAAACGCGACATGGAACGCGCCTTCAAAGCAAAAAATCAAGATTAATAGATTATTAAAAAGCTCACTATTTTTGATGGTGAGCTTTTATATTTGGACGGATAGAATAGCTAAAGTGGTGGAGTGCTTTCTGCAAGCACAAAGCCGATCCCGGACGTAACTATGACGAGGCATAATTGATGATTATGAAATAAGAAAATCATTGTGGGCTAGCCAATTTTTTCTATCATAGCGGGACACTTGAACTATAGCTAAATTTGTTTTATAATATGTATTACTGAATGCCAGATTACTTGGAAGCGTACTTTTAGCTCCCACCGTACTAGAAGAAATTCTAGCTCCTTTACTTGAACGAGGCCACGTGCTTCGATTCATATTCAAGGGGACGTTACGGATTCGACAGGGATGGTTCAAGCTTTAGTCGCGCGTCGGAGGTCTCGGCTCCGTCATCAACGGAAGTTATATAATAACTGGCAAACAACAAAACTTAGCTTTCGCAGCGTAAGCTCTTAAGCGCTCTGCCTCTCTATCGCCCATGTAGAGAACGTAGGGCCCAACTTTAGTGGGATACGGTCGGTGGTGCCATCTGAGTCACCGGCAAGAGATTTCCAGATTAGCGTACAGGACGCCTGTTTGTCGGCATAATGTTACGTGAATTGTAAATAGGCAAACTACACGCGTAGAAGCTGAAGTATTGGAGTTTCTGGACGCGGGTTCGACTCCCGCCGTCTCCATACAAAAATGGCTACAAACGTAGTCATATCAACGATTTTCACGATTAGGGATATTGAACGGGAGTTGAACTCTTGTTGAATATCCCTTTTCTTATCCCTACGGAAAAATGACATATTTTAGCTTATTCTTAGACCTTCTAATCAAATTGATTGGGAGGTTTTTTGTTTGTCTAACAGAAAAAGAAAGCATGGTATTTTTGCTGTTTCTAATGAAGCAGTAGAGATGATTCAGGCGGAGGAAGTGCAACAGCAGAAAGTGACAAGTAAACCAATAGCAGAAGCATTAGAAACAATTTTTAATCAAATGAGGGTAGCTGGGAATAGACCACGTACAATTGAGAGTTATTCCTATATCTTTAATCAGTTTGTGGAGATGAATAACATTGAGTATGTAGAGGAAATCAACATTGATAGTATTTACAATTACTTAGGTTCACTTGATGTAAGCCAACGTACTAAGTTGATTCGCTTGAAATCAACAAAAGCCGTATTAAGCAAATTCCATAATAATGGTTGGATAAAAGAACGATTTTGGAGCAACATTCAGATTAAGATTGATAAAGAGGTCAAAAAGGGTGCGAAGGATTCTGATATAGACCGCTTACTACAATTGATTGATAAGACCACGTTCATTGGCTTTAGGGACGCTTGTGCGGTCACATTAATGTATAAGACAGGTATTCGTATTCGCACGTTAGGTGAACTTAGAGAGCGTCATATTGATTTTGAGAATCTATGCTTGAGTCTTGATGGCTCTACTTTAAAAAATCATAAGTTCCTCAAATTGCCTATTACTCAGGAGCTTGCGGATATGTTACAAATGCTGTTGAAACTAAATAAGGGTATTCGAGAATATTATGGTACGGATAACAGTCATGTGTTTATTACTCAAAATGGTTTACCGATGAACTCAAGTAAATCATCTAACAACGCTATCTCGAAGCAATTGTGTAAATACTCAAAGCGATTTAGATTAAAAAACATTAATGCTCATGCTATTAGGAGAGCCTATGCAAAGAATCTCTATGACAATGGAGCTAGCGTTGCATTAATATCAAAGGCTCTTGGACACAGCTCACTTGATGTAACCACATACTACTTAGATTTAGATGTTGAGGAAGTTGCGAAAGATTTGAGGGAGTATCTATAAATTAAAATAACTGTCTATGTCTTAGAATTAGTTTGTCTCTGAGATGTAGGCATTTTTTATTGAAATCAAACGACAGTTCCCTTATTATCTAATATTTTATAAATAACAAATTTGAATATCATTAATTTGTAAGTGAGTCTTTTTAACTATTAAAAAGTATAAGTGTTCTCTATACTTAGTCTTAAAGTATTATATTTTTGTTGATTTTTTGATATTCTTGTATTAATATTAGTTTTATAATATTGAATTGGAAGTTCTTCCATCACTTAATTTGTAAAATAATAATAATGTTATGGAGGTGAAAATAAATGACTGAAGAGTTCTATAAGATCCGAAAAAGTTGGTTTACTGATTTAGTAATTCGAAAGTTTCAAGCTTATGCAATTGTAGATATTGAAAATAAAATACAACAATTATTGCTTGCAGACATAAGAGATGAATTATTCGATGAAAAAATTTCTGAATTGATGAATGAACGTGCTTATTACGAGAAAGCTTCGAAAGCTCAATTATTAGATGATCTATTGAAGTCGACTAAAGAACGCTTTCATGAAGAAGAGATGAGCTACGCAAAAACTGTCTTTGATCTGATGTTATCAAAGCGTAAATTTAGTTCCTACCATAAAACACTATAGTTAAATGTAGTGAACAATAAGATATTTCAAATATAAAACCTACTAATTATATTTTTTTAGTAGGTTAAAAGTGAGGGAATTGTATGGAGAAAATTATTGATGTAAATTCAGCAGAACAGACTGCGGATGAAATGGAGTTTTTGGAACTTCAAAAGATGTTAATAGACGATGGATTGACGAAAGCTTATCGTCACCGTTTAGTAAATAAATTTAAGGAATTGATTTTTTGCTATTGGGATAATTCCGATAACTTTGATGAAGTTGTTGTACTTATGAAAGAAGTAATTAAAGTAATGGAGGCAACTGAAGAAGAGATTTTATTTATGTATTTTAAAGATGAATCTATTGAAGATGCTGAGATGGAAGAAGATCATTTAAATGAAGTAACGTTAGAACTTCCGTAAATATAAGGCATTAATGCAACATTCAATTAAAGTAAATTGGAGAGTAAAATCTCCATTTTACTTTAATAAAATACAACTTAGAAAAGAGAGATTTACATGGGAAATATCGCAGGAAATCACCGATTAAAAGGAATTATTATTAAGCATCATTCAAAGAAGGTTCAGGATTATTATAATTCTGTAACTTTGGAGAGCAAAAAGGATAACCGAAGTAATGCAATTAAATTATATGAAATCGGTGCTTGTGAGTTTGAAGATTTACCAATGGTTGAAGCAACTATCGGTAGAATATTTGGAGAATTTAAGAGAGCTGGTACTGGAGCATATAAAGATGTTGAGGTGCTTTACCAAAATGTAATTGAAGCAGCATTTGCTTATTTTGTAGATAATCACGATCACTTTTATGTCCGAACAAAATTAGCATTTGCAGATGGTATTGATAAATATGAACTACATCGTAGAGAACAACATTATACATCTAGTAGTGTATTTTGGTTGCTACATTTAGCGCATGATGATGTTCATAAACCGTATTATGTAGTTCAAATCCACAATGCCAATGGGGGCTATATAGAAAGAGAAGAATTTAGGAATAAGGATGTCCTTCGTCAAACTTATGGATTAACTAAACAACAATTTGAGGAAGCACTTGAATCGGGAATATTTATTTTTGATGGAAATGTAGCAAACTTGAAGATCGTTACATCAGCAATCGAAGCATCTTTTATAGAACATTTAAAAATTGAGCAACGCTTTCTAGCTTCTCAGATAAGATTCTTAAAACAAGCAGTTGATGAAGATAAGAAATCTTCAATATTAGAATCAATTATTTCTATTTTGGAAGATATTGATTCATATACAAGACTACTGGGGGAAGACAAAGCTTACAATGAAAAAGTGAAGCAACTCAAAGGGAAGTCTGCAATTGAGCTCTGGAATAAAAAGGCTGAGGAGCTTAGGGCTAGCCACTATGCTACTAAAGATAAGTAGAAACCTAAATATTAATTACTGAATTTTCTGAATAAATTAAGGGTTATTTTTTGCTAAAGGGCTATTCATTTAGCCCTCGAATCCTTAATAAAATGGAGGTTACAACATGAATGTTACAGAATGTATTCAACAAGAATACTTAGAATGGCAAAGAGGAGACATTATCACCATTTCCGCTGGTACAGGAAATGGGAAAAGCCATTTCGTAAAAAATAAACTTTATGACCATGCAAAAAGCAAAGGCAAGCGAATTTTGTTCTTTCTTCATCGAACCAATACATTAGAACAATTTGAAGCTGAGATTGCTGCTGAAGGGAAAAATGATGTAATTGAATTAATCACATATCAGAGCTTTGAGAAGGCAATCATCCGTCAAAATCAGCTTGATCTTTGGTTGTATGAATTTATTATTTGTGATGAATATCATTATTTTGGTAATGATTCTTTATTCAATAAATACACTGACTTATCACTCAATGAAATTATTGAAGAAACAGATGAACGAGTTGTAGTGCTAATGAGTGCTACAAATGAGTTTATTAAAGAATATTTGCATAATCGTAAATCGATTACTCCAAAAGAATATGTTTTGCCAGCTAACTATGATTATGTTAAAACATTGGAGTTTTATGAAGATGATCAGCTCATCATTGATGGATTAAAAAAACGAGTAGAGAATGGAGAAAAAGCTCTAATCTTTATTGAATCAGCTAATGATTGCTATGAGCTTTATAAGCAGTTTGAGGAGCATAGTATGTTTATATGCGGTAAAAGTCATAGTAAATATAAGTATGTAGATGAAGAGAAAAGGGAGCAATTTTTAAAGAACCAACGCTTTGATGACCTATTCTTATTCACAACACAAACACTTGATGCAGGAGTAAATATTATTGATGATGACTTGCACTTTATTATAGTAGATATAGCTGATCCTGATGTGTTGGTTCAGTGTGTGGGAAGAAAGCGAATAAGAGATGCAGAAGCTGATTATGTGCATTTAGTGGTGAAGAATCGTTCGAATGGGCGATTAGGTTATGATAAAGGGAACATAACCACTCGTATGAAACACGCCAAGTTTCTTGAAGAACATACCCAAGAAGAATATGATCGAGAGTTTTATCGTGAACCTGATCCTTATCAGTTAGTTTATTACGAACCACTCCCCAACGGACTTTATAAAATTGGTGTAAATCAACTTCTTTTTGATAGCAATAAGTATAAATATAAGAGACTTAATGATATTCAAGAAATGGCTGGCGGGTATCGTCAATTTATTGTTGAGATATTTGGGAAAGAAGGAAGCATTTCAATGGATGCTTATTTGGAACCACAAACACGTTTAGCTTTAGAAGAGGGATTTACTGAAAGATTAATTTTTTATAGCAATGAGGAGAAACAGGCATTTGCTGAAAAATTAAATCTGAAAGTAAATGGTCGCATTATAAAGAGCTTTAGGAAGATAAATGAGCAGCTAACCAAGAAAGAAGCTTCTTATCGTGTTTATCAACATGACGCTAAAAAGGATGGAAAACGATATAAAACAGCATGGAGAATCATTCAAATGCCAAAATGAGAGTGGTTAAAAATGTTGTGTGTAATTATATATAGGGACACCAAATTTGACCAAGAGAAAAAAATATGCGCTCGTCGAGGGGTTTGGGGACGGACGAAAAGCGTGTTTTTCGAATTGAATTTATCGGGAGCGAAGCGGGAGATAAAACAATTCAAAAACCGCAGCGTCCCCAAGATGTGATTTTCTAATGAAGGATAAAAATGATGAGAGTATTATTATATAGAGACACCAAATTTGACCACATGTGCATCATTCATGTGGTCTTGTTATATTTTAACGAGACGATAGGGTTTGAAAAATAAAAATATGGATTTATTTTGTGTAAAATAAGGTAAAATAATAGTTATATGAAAAGTAAAAAGAAGAGGTGTGCTTAATGACATTAGATGAACAATTACAGGAGCAAAAAAGGAGAGTAGATTTTAATTCCTATGACATCTCTGTTAAGGAACTAATAAGTATGTTTGAAAGTGGTATCATTGATATTGCTCCTGAGTATCAAAGGCAATTTAGATGGGAAGAAGACAGACAATCTTCACTGATCGAATCTATTTTCTTAGGAATCCCTATCCCAAATTTATTTATGGCTACGAATGCAGACGGGACGTGGGAATTAATAGATGGAGTTCAGAGGTTAAGTACAATTATACATTTTGCTGGTTCTGAAGAAGTTTTAGGTAAAATAAATTTAAAAGAAAATCTTATTCTTGATAATTTAGAAAAGATTACAGAATTGAATCGTAAAAAATTCTCCGAATTATCTAAAAATCATCAATATAGCTTTTTATTAAATAGTCCTTTAAAGGTTATAACATTAAGTGATAAAAGTGATGTTGATGTAAGGTTTGACTTATTTGAAAGGTTAAATACAGGTGGAGTTAAGCTTTCAGATCAAGAAATAAGAAGTTGTATTTTCAGAGGGAATTTTAACAATTTTATAAAAGAGTTAGCAAAAAATGAATATTTCGCAAAAGTGGTAAAATTGACAAAAAAACAAGAAAATGATGGAACAAAAGAAGAATTAGTTTTACGTTTCTTTGCGTATTTAAATGACTATCAAAATTTTGACCATAGCGTGATTAAATTTTTAAATAATTATATGAAACAGGCTAGTGAGAATTTCAACTATGAAGAGGGTACAAAAATATTCGAATATGTTTTCAAATCACTGTTTGAAAAATTAGAAAATGGTATTGTAAGAGGCACTAGAAATTTGACACCATTAAATTTATATGAGGCTATTTCTGTTGGAGCAGCATTAGCTTATTTAAATACTGGAAAATTAAATTTAAGCGATATTAATGGTTGGATGAATAGTGAACAAATGCAATCTATAACTTCTGGAGCAACTAATTCGAAAAGCCGAGTTCGTGAAAGAATACATTTTGCTAAGGAGAATTTTGAGAAAGAATGTTAACTTCTATTTCAAGAGAATTAGATTTGAGGATTTTAGAAGTAAAAAAAATGATAGAGGCTTTAGAAAGAAATTCGGCAATTAGGGAAATTAACGAAGTTGAAAATGCTAATAAAGGATTAATGATTGTAAACATTTATTCTATATTGGAATATACAGTAGTCAGCTGTGTTACAAACACTCTTAATATTATTAATGATGAGGAAATTACTTTTAGAGAAAGTGCAGACATTTTTAAAGGTATAGCTATACAAAATAAGCTTCAAGCCTATTCGGATTCAGGAATAGCAAAAAAGTGGGATAAGACATGGGAAATTACAGAAATATGGGATTCTGAACAAATAGTTGAGATAAATAACTCTTTATTACCAGCGGATGGATCGAATATAAAGACTAAGCAATTAAAAAGTATTTTCAAGAGTTTCGGAATAGAGATCAATCCTTCAAATTCTTTAGATATACATACAATTCTTGTAGCGGAAATTACAGAAGGACGAAATGCTATTTCGCATGGTAGAACAAGAGCCAGTGAAATAGGGAGAAGATATACTTTTGCTGATTTGGTAAAAAAAGTAAATGAAATCAATATTTTGTTGAATTTTATAATGAGCTCTTTTTCGTATTATTTGGAAAATAAAAAGTATTTAAAGAACTGAGTTTTATACGGAATTATTATTAAAAGGGTTTATTTAAATTATTATTTAATTACTTTATTGAATATTTTGGATATATAACTCTACTTAATCTAAAAAAGAAATTGAAATTTAATTTGTTTATAAAACCATCGTTTAATAGACAAATTGAAGACGGAGCATAAATTAACGTTTATGCTTCATTTTTTTGTTGTTATTGTCTATAAACTCGTCTATTATTTGAAGTATATAAAACGTATAAGTAAATAGAATAGAGGGGGATTATGGGGAGAGTTATTGGCTATTGTCGTGTAAGTACAGAAGAGCAAAATTTAGATATGCAAGAGCAAGCTATTGAACGCTATGCTAAAGAAAAAGGATTAGAACTTATTTTGTATGTGGAGAAAATTTCAAGTCGTAAAGAAAAGCGTATTGAGCTTGAACATGCGATAAAAGCAGCAACAAATGGCGATTTGTTTGTTGTATATAAATTAGATCGATTAGCTAGAAGTACAAAAGAACTTTATACGCTAACAGATCGATTGAAAGAAAAGGGAGTTGAATTTGCTTCAATTCACGATGCATTTGATACAACCACTCCTACAGGTAAAGCAATGTTCGGTATGTTAGCTGTATTTGCTGAGTTTGAACGAGACATTATTCAACAAAGAACAAAAGCAGGGTTAGAAGCTGCGAAGAAGCGAGGACGTATTGGTGGACGACCAGCTATTGATGATAAGGTGAAGAGGCGTGTTCGAACACTGTTTGAATCAGGAGAGAGTGCGAATGATATCGCAAAGGAATATGGGATTGG
The DNA here is from genome assembly GCF_001183605.1 of Lysinibacillus xylanilyticus. Taxonomy (GTDB): domain Bacteria; phylum Bacillota; class Bacilli; order Bacillales_A; family Planococcaceae; genus Lysinibacillus; species Lysinibacillus xylanilyticus. Next base: position 158,298 of record NZ_LFXJ01000013.1, read on the forward strand.
GAGAGCAACTGTCTATAAAATAATTAATGAGTCTTAAACTAAAAATCCGATGCATAGTTACCCTTGAGCATCGGATTGTATTTTTATATTTTAGCTAATCCTTTAAAATCCATAGAAAGTGGTCGAGTAATATCTTTCTCTGAAAAATAGATAATATATTGATTATCTGTTTCATTTATTTCTTTTATAATGCCTTCACCAAAAATAGGGTGGATAATTTTTTCATCAATGTTGAATTTGTTTTTATTAATAAATTTTTCATCGTTATTTGATTGTCTAAAGGCTTCCATTGCTTCTTCTATTAATTCTTGTTCAAGGACACCAACACGATTAAATAAATTTTGTTTTATTTCGAAAATGAATCGAGAAGGAATCTTTCTTTTTCCGTAATTTGTTAAGCCTTCTGATTCAGTCATATAAAATGCTTTCATAGCTCTGGTAATAGCAACGTAAGCTAATCTTCTTTCTTCTTCTAAACCAGATTCATTACCTTTATCTAATGAACGATAAGAAGGTAATATACCATCATTAAAGGAAACTAAAAATACATAAGGAAATTCTAAGCCTTTTGCCGTATGGATTGTCATAAGTTTTACAGAGTTTTTGTTTACGTCTCTGTCATTGTCACTAAATAATGCAATTTGTTGTAAATAATCATCTAATTCTAATTTTTCTCCGTACTCAGCTTCTAAAGTAATTATAGATGACAATAATTCGCTTATATTATCAATTCTTTCTTGGTCGCCACTGAGACGAATTTCTTCATCGTAGCCAGAATCATCTAATATACCTCTTAAAAGTTCAGAAATTGTTAAATTACTATATGATCTTCTGTATTTTTCAATTGTATCTATGAATTGTTTAATTTTTGTTTTTTTGAAACTAGGTTCTTCTCGGTATTTTATAAGAGTTTCGTAATATGAAAGAGAGTCATTTTCTGCTTTCTGTTTTAACCAATTAATTTTTGTTTTTCCGAAGCTACGTTTAGGATTATTAATAGTTCTGAGTAATGATAAATCATCTGCATATAGAATCATTTTTAAATAAGCTATACAATCTTTGATTTCTGCTCTTTGGAAGAATTTGAATCCACTAAACATTGTGTAAGGAATTTCAGCTCTCATAAAGCCTTGTTCTATAAAACGAGAATTATAATTAGCTCTGTAAACAATGGCAAAGTCACTGTATTTAACTTGTTCATGTTCTACAAGATTGTTTATTGTTTCTGAAATGTACTTTATTTCCTCAGATTCATTTTTCCCATGATAATGAATAACATCTAAGCCACTATTATTATGAGTGAAAAGGTCTTTATCGATTCGTATTTTATTATTTTTTATAATTGAGTTTCCTAGATTTAGAATTTCTGGTGTTGAACGATAATTTTCATTCATGATGATAGTGTCACAAGGTTCGTGAGTTTTATCGAAATCAACTAAATATTCAGGTTTTGCACCTCGCCAAGTATAGATAGCTTGGTCAGGGTCGCCAACAACAAAAAGATTTTTATGTGCAGCACTTAATATATTCACTAATCCTATTTGTTTATCGCTACTATCTTGAAACTCATCTACTTGAATATAATGTATTCGATTCTGCCATTTTAGTTTAACATCTGGCTTTTGTTCATATAGGTAAAGTACGAAATTAATTAAATCTTGGAAATCTAGTGCAAAATATTTTCTTTGTTTTTTCAAATACAAAGAGATTACTTTTGAAAGTAAAGGTGTTTCAGCAGGTATTTCAATTTTTGCTGATGGATTTGTTAATAACTCTACATAGCCGTAACTTCGTTTAAATAGGCTTATAACTTTCAGAACATCATCAAACTTCATAAATTTTATTGTTAATCCTAATTCTCCGTAAACTTCTGTTAAAATATCTTTTTGGTCATCTTCATCAAGAATCATAAAATTTTTCGGATAGTTAATATGATGGATGTCTTCTCTTAAAACTTTTACGCAGAAGCCATGATACGTACAAATTAAAGAACCATCATTACTATTACCTAAAAGGCTTTTTACTCTTTTTCTCATCTCAGCCGCTGCTTTATTTGTAAAAGTAACACAAAGAATGTTTTTTGGAGAAATACCTAAGGCTTCAACTAAATAAGCATAGCGATTTACTAATGTTTTAGTTTTTCCAGAACCTGCTCCTGCGATAACTCTAATATAACCCTCAGTAGCTGTTACAGCTTCTTGTTGTTTTTCATTTAGTCCATTTAAAAATTTTTCAAACAATATTTATTCACCTCTGTATATAGAAAATGGATTAGTTATATAATACTATATATATAGAAATTTTACCTTGAATAGTTAATTTTTAATTTATTATTAAAGGCTTTAAGTGTTATGCTACCAAAGAAAAAAAGAATTTAACTAGATTAATGGGAGAGTAAAATCATTCTTTTAAGTGAGTATGAGATGGAATGTTAGAAGGTTTATGTGCGGACAAACGGTTATCGTATATCAAAATCTTTTAACAAATATGAAACATGAAGTTAATATGATTTATTTCAACGAGGTAGCCTAGTGTATATCTCGTTTTTCATTTATATTGAGTAATATAGAGAAATTAAGAGGGGGGCTATTTAGCGATAAATCAGTGTTCTATACACTAATATAGACCAGTCCTGATACACGCATGGGAACCGATGTTGAAAACGAAACGACATGTTTATTATTAAAATAATAACGTTGTAAACAGGGAGTTCACCAGCTACAATTGAGGACAAGAATAACATGATTTGAACGGATTTTTCTGTTTTGATGAATAAGGTAAAACCCCTTATGTATCAACGTTCATGAGCTTACTGTATGATATTACATAAAAGCCTCCAGCAACTATTGAGTGGGAATAATTAAATAACTATTTAAAAAGCTTGACAGAGCCTTAATTAATAAGGTTTCTGCCGAGCTTCTTTATTTTTTAATACCACTTTTGATAACATTAAAAAATTCTTCTTAATAATATTGAATATTAATACTATAATAGTAAAAAAAGCTTTTGTAGATGATGATGGGTGATTTGATGAAGTATAAAAAGAAGCAAGAAAGTATATCAGCTAGTACTTTTGCAAAATTAACAGCGATTTTTTTGAGTAAATCTTGGGAAATAGATGATGGTGATAATGACTTTAGTTTATTTAATAGATTTTGTACAGCCTTATCTATGTTATCCGAAGAAGAGCAAATTTTAGTATTAGAACTAACAGAGAACTTTACAAAAGTAGAAGCTAATGATTATTTAGTTTATTTATCTCAAGCTTTGAAACGCTTTATTGAAACTAATCGAACAAAATTAGTTTCAATAAAAAATATATTTATAGCTCCATTGCTAGCTCCAAAAGATTTTGGGAAAAGTAAAAGTTCTACTGCAGTACAATATTTTATTAGAAGTATAGTACATACCTATCCTGACATAGCTGGTAAAAACATTTCTTTTACAGAAGGTCTAGAAGTTTCAGACTCATTAATAAATAGAGAAGATAGTATTCTACTATTAGTTGATGATTTTGTCGGATCAGGAGGAACAGCTTTAGAGGCTATAGAATATCTAGAACAGAAAAAGAATATAAAAAAAAGTAAAATTTCACTTATAACTATTGCAACTCTTGAAAAAGGGGAAAGGGTTTTAAATGAAAATAATATTTCAATATTTTATGCTATGAAATTTAAAAGAGGTATTACAGATTATTATGATAGTACTGTATTACCAGAAAAAATCTCTATAATGGAGTCAATAGAAAAAAAAGTAAAAGCACATAAAAATGAAGAATTTGGTTATGATAGTTCAGAAGCTTTAATTACTTTAATAAGAACTCCAAATAACACCTTCCCAGTATTTTGGAAGCAAAAAAAGGGTAGGGTAGCTCCGTTTCCGAGGTGAATATAATGGAAGAAGATAAATTGTTATTACTACAGTTAATAAAAAATAATGGTAAGATAGAAAATTTAACTAAAAAAGGCTATGAGTATTCTGAGATTGCAAAAATGATTAGTGATTTTATAGAACAAGAACTTATATCATTTTCTCCAGACAAGATAGAATTAACAGATGCTGGTGAAAATGAATGGAGGTTACTAAATAATCAATTTAAGAAGAAAAAAATCGATAAATTTATTAGTCCTCAAAGTGAATATCTTCTTGAAGAAAAAAAAAGTATTTATGATGTTTATTTATCTGATGAATTTTAGTAAAATTAAGTAGTCCAATTAGACTTATGTGAATAACAATCACATGTTTGGCGTTTCGCCAAGCAAAGAAGAACTGTATTTCTAGCCTGTCATTAATAGCTTTTCAATTTCCCGGAGGTCAATTTCAAAGCTATTAATGGCACTCCGGCTTTGCCTACGTGTCGCAAACGCCAAATCAAAGCTGAAGCTTTAATCTGTCGTTTGCGGGAGATAAACTGAGAGAATTGGTAATTGGACTTAATGAAAATGGTGATATTATGAAATGGGAAGAATATAAAAAGAAGTTTTACCATTATGCAACCTATAATCAAAAAAGTGAAGAATATATTTCTAGTTGTCTTGATTATGCGGAAAGACTATTTATGAAAGATTTGCCTGTAATTTATGATCAGAAACATCTCTCGCAGTTAGTAGGTTATAGGGAAGAATATTTATTCAAAGTAGCTAATGCTTCGGAATTGTTCTATAGGAATTTTAAAGTATTAAAAAAGAATAAAAAAGATTATAGAGAAATATCCGAACCCTTACCTAATTTAAAGGATATTCAACGCTGGATTTTAGACCAAATATTATATAAGTTAGAGCCTAGTGAATATTCAAAAGCTTTTCGTAAAGGGGTATCGATTAAAGATAATGCTAAATTTCATCGTAAACAGAAGAAGGTCTTAACAATTGATATAGAAAATTATTTTGGGACCATTAAGTTTAAGGCTGTATTTAAATTTTTTAAATCTTTAGGGTATACTAAACAGGTTTCGATGATGTTAGCTAAACTTTGCGTAATTGATGATGAACTTCCTCAAGGTGCTCCTACTAGTCCCATGTTAGCTACACTTATAACTAAGAATATAGATAAACGTTTGTCGGCATTTGCTAATAAAGAGAAAATAAGGTACACAAGATATGCTGATGATTTAACATTTTCAGGAGATTTTAATGAGGGCTATGTTATTAAATTTGCTGAAAAAGTAATCAACTCTGAAGGATTTAAGGTTAACCCTTTTAAAACAAGAGTACGGTTACAACATCAAAGGCAAGAAGTAACAGGTATAGTTGTAAATGAAAAATTACAAGCCTCTAGACAATATAGGAGGAAATTTAGACAGAATATGTTTTTTATTAGAAAGTTTGGACTGGAATCTCATATAATAAACATCAATGTTTCTGATCCTAAATCATATGTCTATCAATTAATTGGTACAGCAAATTTTATCAGAAATATAAATCCAAAAGATATTGATGTTCAGGTAGATTATGAGTATTTAAAAGAACTTTTACAAACATATAAATAAACAGCTTTCAATTTTGAAAGCTTTTTTCTATTAATAATTTATCAGAGTAAAATTGATTTCCTTGAACTTTAGATTTCTTTGTATTTGAAGTAGTGATATTTATAGTACCACTCATTTTATTAGCAATTTCAAAAATAATATTTGGATATAAATGTGAGTAATTACTTAGTGTAGTTTTAATATCCTCATGTCCTAAACGATCTTTAATAATTAAAGGGTTTACATTGTACTCATTAATTAAAAATGAAGCATGAGAATGTCAAAGCCCTTTAACTTGGGTTAGCTTTTTTACTGTCAATTTAGCATAACGTTTAATTATTCTTATATGATTCTGATTGCTAATTATAGTTTCGGGGTAATTATTTCTTTTATATTAATATATTTAGTGTGGGTTTTCTATGGAAACCTGCACTTTTTTAGATTTGAGGAATATTTAACTGATGGATAAAAATGATGAAAAGTATTATTAAGAGCGACAACAAAGCTGACCATGAGGATATGGAGGTGTAATACTTTTGGATATTTAATATAGGTTATTTATGAAAGAGTACAAAACTAAATGGCTTTTGTTTAGTATCAATTTTAGGTATATCATTAATTGGTAATTTACATAGATTTGGTCTTACAAGCCGGAGGTTAATACAAATTAGTATAGACAATACTAAAATCAATGACTACCTAGCTCAGCTACACGATTTGAAGTTGATCACTAATCGATACCATTTAACAATAGATTGATATAAAATAGATTCAGCAAGGTCTTTGAACCAAGTTCGTAAATATGTAGTACTCCCTAGGGGAATAAACGTTGATATAATAACATTTTGGAGCGTAGAAGCTGAAGTATTGGAGTTTCTGGACGCGGGTTCGACTCCCGCCGTCTCCATACATTGGAAACAATATGGTTTCAAAAAGTGTCAAATTTATTGATATATCAAGGGTTTGGCGCTTTTTTTATGTCAAAGACTTTCAACTGATATCAAATGGTTTTGGGTCATTTTTTGGGTCAAACTAGGTCGAAATTGGGTCAAAGAATTAGCGTGAATTGATGTATGCATCAAATTTTTCAATGGTGCTAGCTTTGGTTTTCTTGGTCACATACGTATAAATGTCTATTGTCGTTTTTACATTTGTATGTCCTAGCCTCTCTTGTACTTCTTTAATACTTGCACCCGCTTCAAATAATAGTGAGCAATGGGTATGGCGTAAACCATGTGTAGTAATAGGTTGAAGCTTGTATTTATCAATTACTTTTTGGAGCCACTTTTGCGTTTGAACAGGTTGGATGAAGCGGTTATATTTATTGCTAAATACGAGTTGTTTTTTATTAGATATAATAATGCCTTTTGCTAAATAAATCTTACTAGCCATCTAATCACCTAAAAAGAGTTGTCCAAATATGTTGCAATTCCAAATTGCCCTTAGTACAGAGTCTTCTTTTTTATTTGCTTGGATTGTACTTATTCGGTCTACCTTCTCTAAAATCATCACACGGTCTAGTAATCGCTTTCCTTCTTGTGTAGCGTTCCATATCAGTTACTGCTAATAAAGTAGTTAAGAAGAACTTTCCCATTATTGTATCTTCTAGTAGCCCCACGTTCAAAATCCTAGGTATAGTATACTTTATAAAAGCTCTAGTTACATTCGCTATTTTTGATCTTATTTTACGAGAATTTAAATAGAACTTTTTAAAAGGGATAAGTAAGTCTTATATATTTCAGGAGTGAACTTGGTCCTAAGACCTTCTAATTAAATAATTTTGGAGGTTTTTTCTAGGGCAAATAGGAAACGTAAACATAATGTATTTGCTGTAAATGGTGATGTAGATGTTTTATGGATGGGATAATAATTCAAATGACGTATTAAGAACCATTGATATATAAATATTTATAGAGAGGAAAGTAAAGATGGATATAATGAAGATTTTTAAATTTATATATAAAAAACAAAATAACTATATTGAAGTTAGCAAAATGCGTCAAAAATTTATTAGGAACCGAAACCACAAGAAAGAGCTCAATATAAAAAAATACTTTTATTACGATGAAACTAGTAATTATAGGAAATTCAGATTGAATAGTAAAAAGAATAATGGTTTTAATATAAGTTTGACAGAAACGTTAGTTCTGGGTGGCATGGTATGTGAAAATGAAATAAGTGATAGCTCATTTAAAGAACTTATGTCACAAATTAAATTAAAAAATAATCCTCCTGAGATAAAAAGTCGACATATCTATGGTTCAGGGGGTAACTATTTTAATCAAATAAATAATAAGAATCTTCATTCGATTTTAAGGTGGATCGAAAAAAATAAGATTTTTATTCATTTTACAAGCCATTGTACAGGATATAATATATGTGAGCAGATAATTAATTCTATAGATAACTCTGGCGATGAAGGGAAGAAGTTGTTCAAGAAGAAGCTTCTCTTTGAACTAGTTTGTAAAGATGAAAAAGGATTATCTGATATTTTAGAGAAATTAAATCATTCAAATAAAGACAAGGGAGAAATTATTGGATTTTGGAGTGACTTAATTGATTGGATTAATTTTGATAAATATTTGAATAATCATTTAATCACTAAAAAAATAGATTCAGTTGCTAAAAGTAAAAACGATTTGATTTTGAAAATTAAATTTATAATAATGAAAGATCTTTATAACGACTTGTGTTCTGCTAAGAAAACCTGTTTAAAAGTAGAAGATATGCTATTTGATGGAAAGGGAGTGATAGAAAATGATTTGTCAAGATTCTATCAATTACCTCTAATTTATTTCCCGCATTCAAAACATATGTTTGATGAAGAGGATGTTATAAAACAAATTATTCAAGAATATCCCTTATCTTTTAAAGGTAAAAAAATAGACAATTATTCATTTGAGAGTTCCTTAGAATTTATAGAAATCCGTATATGTGATTGGATTGTTGGGATTTTAGGAAGAACCATTAAATTTTTACGCCAAGTTAATGAAGATGAGATGTATAAATTTATTAGAAGCCTAAATGAGTTACAAAAGAGCAATATTGAATTATTAGGTAAACTTATTGAGGATTCAAATAGAGAAAATCCTTATTATATTAGAGTGTCTGATGAATTTGGTTTAGAGGGAAAACTAGAATGGATTACACATTTTAAAGAATATGAAGTACGAGCATACCTCAAAAGACCAACAAAAAGGGAGGAGTAATGTGTACATAGTATATATGGACTGCTGTCTTCATACATAGGAATTAAACGATTTCAAAAAAGACCGAAACCCGTATGATAAAAGGGTTTCGGTCTTTTTGTGTTTCTAAGCTAATTTGTGCTGTAGTATTCAAGGGCATTTATTTTGGGAGTCAATCAGTTATTGTTTTTTAGAAAATTCATTTATATAAGAAATTTACCAGGGAAAATATTATTATTATGGAATATAATTTATAAAGATTAATAACCAAATTAGAAAATTTGTTTTAGGAGGACAAAATGAAATTATTATATGTATACATCGGTAACTTTAAGAATCGAATCAAAGATCAGGAATTTTTATTAGATAATCAATTTAATATAGCTTATAATTCTACCCTGAATTGTGTGGATATGGAGGTGAATGAGAAATTTATTGTAGATTTTTTTAGTATTCAGAACCCTCCTACTAATAGAATAAAGGGTCTTACAGGTATAATTGGTAAAAATGGATCTGGTAAATCTACCCTCTTAGATTTTTTTAGGTATACAAATGCGGATATTTATAAAATAAGGGAAGAAAAGTACTTTGAAATATTTATGGATGAATATGGTGATGTATTTTATTTTCAAAATAATATGCCTGATATTGATTTCAAAGATAAAAAAGTTAAAGAATTGAGTAGAAAAAGTCGCTTTAACTTATCTAAAGTATTATTTCTTTCTACTGTCTTAGATAGAAAAAAATATGAGCCTTTGCAAAGGGAAACAAATAATAGTACCAACTATTTGTTAAAAAATATTAATGAATATGATTCTGAAAAGATAAAAAATAATTTATTATTTTTAAACCGAACTGATATGCTTAAAAGGAAAATAGATATAAAAATAGAGTATTTATCCAATGTTTTAGAAGAATTATCACTTCCTGAAATTTTGAGTTTTTCTATAATAAATATTGATTCTGATTTTAAATATGCGGAAAATTTAAAATTCTCCATGTTTAAGAGTTATATTGATAAAAGGCTATTACTAGGATTTAATACTGCAGAAGGTCCTTTACTTCTCGAATATTCTAAAGCTATAGAGAAAAAAGAAAAAAATATTTTTGAATATGTTGAAAAAACTCATAAAAATATTCGACCAGTTTCAATGGATAATAGAGAAAGTCATTTGAGAGTAATTAAAAGAATAAATAAGTTTTCTAAGAAAGTTGAAAAGGGTATACAGAGAGGGCAGATTATTCAAATAAATGATTCAACCTTTGAATTAAATGATATTCAAAGCATAAAAACATTTATTAAAAACTTAGATAATGCTACAAAACAACAATTTACAGGTTTGTCAATGAATTGGAGAGAGTTAAGTACAGGAGAAGAAATGATACTTGATATTTTTTCAAGATTATTAGACGGTATTAGCTACTATGAGAAGCAACCAGAATTGCAAGTAATTATATTAGATGAAATTGAGAATGCTTTACATCCCCAATGGCAAAAAAAGATTATTGCACTACTAATAAATTTTTTAGAAGTATATTTTGATAGACATAAATTTCAAGTGATATTGACCTCGCATTCACCATTTTTAGTGTCCGACATACCTTCGCATTCTTTAATTTTAATACATAGGGATAAAATTAAAGGAATAGTCAACAAATCGGAATTAGAAGATTTGCATTTAACATTTGGTGCAAATATACATGAATTATATACTAATTCATTTTTTTTAGAGGGTGGAGTTATAGGAGATTTTGCTAAACAGAAGATAAATAAATTAGCAAAAAAACTTATGTATTTCGTGCCAAAAGACATTAAGGATTTGGATCAAATTAGATATGAAATTGACCTAATTGCAGAGCCAGTATTAAGAAATAAATTAATTCAAATTTATGATGAAAAAATAAAGCTATTTAAACCCGTTAACGAAGATGTTTTAAATATTAAACAGGAAATAGGAATATTAAAAGAGCAAATTAAATTGGCGAGTGAAAAATTACTAAAACTTGAGGGGGAAGTTGAATAAAGTGATTTATATCGAGTTAAGTGAAAAGAAATATAGAGGATATAAAATACTGGACATACATAAGGAATTCATCATTAATAATGAAAGTGAAATAAAATCTGATTTAGATAATTTAAGAGATAGTGAAAAATGCAAAAGTTCGAAGGATCTTATCGATTATCTTGATAAAAATTTAACGAGTTTAGCAATTGGTAATACTGAATCTTTAAAGAAAATACAGGATGAATATATAGATAAAATATTGGATAACTTCAATATTAATAATAATGAAGAAAAAGTAAAATTCACGAAACTACATTTGGAATTAAAGAAGATTTTTATAAAAGCATATAGAAATTTTAAAGACAGTAGTCAATTTTTTGAGTATGAGGGTAATTTAATAGAGTGGAATGCATATAGATATGTGGAAAGCTTAAATACTAAAATTTGTCCATACTGTCATGCACAGTATATTAATCCAATAAGAAATAATAGAGCTCTGAATGGTGCAGGAAAGCAAGCTCGTCCACACTTAGACCATTTTATACCAATCTCGATGTTTCCTATATTTTCAATATCATTATATAATTTAGTCCCATCCTGTTATTATTGTAATAGTTATTTTAAGTCAAATTATTATACAGATTTTGATAATTGTTTTTCTCCTTATGAAAAAGAAATTGAGCATGCTTTTACGTTTTCAATAGAACCCATGGGAGCTCCAAAAAACTCTTTTGATTCTTTAAAAGCAATAAGAGGGAATTTGAAAAATACAAAACATGAAAGTTATTATAAGCTAATTAGCACTAAAGAAAAATTAAATAAGAATATATTTCATGATTATATAAATTTAATTGAATCAAAGTTAAAAGAACTTAATGTTCAAAAGGCTAATGTTAGAATATGTAATAAGGATGATAAGACAATATTTGATGCGCTGATAAGAGAATTTGAAAAAATTCATAAATTAATATTAAATAACATCTTAGAGTATTCTGAGCTTTCTGATATTGGTGACCGGGATGTAAAAGAAAGAATATGTGAGGAAATAGTTATTTATCACAACCAACATGTTGATATATATAATAATTTATTTTCAGTTAAAATGAATGGTCATAGTAAATTTAGATCTATATCGACTTTTTTAAGAGATACATTTAAAGAAGTAATTTCAAACGTTTACTCATTAGAATTTAAAGTTTTAAACTTTAATGAAGAAAAAAAATTTAATTTTGTAGAAGTAATATTTGGAGAAACTTCTGATTACGATATAAAAATATTGCCAACTCATAACATTGATAATAATTTAGCTGTAAAAGTTTTGACAAATGTTTCTTTATTTCAGTTGGAATCAGTGTATAGTCAATATAGAAATAAAATTAATAATAAAAATAAACAAAGGCAAATTTTAAGTAAAAGTTATTTGGAATATTTAGCTGAAAATTTTCCAGATATTTTAGGACATGAACAAGTTTTGACACTCACGGAAGGAATGTTTTATACAGAGGATACTTATAGAGATGAAATTTTAGGTAAATTAATTTTTAATTTATATGGTTAATTTGGATTCTATTAAATATGAAAACACAGCTAAGATTATAATAGTAGCTGTGTTTCAACAGCAACTTGAAAAAATACGTGCAGAGTATTTGAAAAAAAGCAAAAACAAACAGATCAATAATATGAATGAAAACATAGGAACATTAAAATCTCCCTATGTTCTTCTTTTCAATTGATGATTGAGTATATTATTCTCCTAAATTGTAGATTCGGTGACAAAACACTCGTCGTCTGATGTTCATTCCTCATTTGGGGGCACCAGTTACAATTAAGGTGAGATAATCAAGAGTTTATCTCTTTAAACTGAAATTAAACTTTTTGGGTTCAAAAGAAGGTTAAAGAACTAAGATGAATGTTTGCAGCAAACTCTTAAATGTTCTAGTCTTTACTTCCATTTGGTTAGCAGTCTTCACAAATAAAAAGGGTTAATTATGATAAAATAGTAAAGTGAATTTTAGTTAGAAAGTTCTAAAATAATGATTTTTAACCAGAGTATTGTGATAAGGAGAAAAGAAATGACAGCTATCGAAATACTATCATGGCCTTTTATACAAGAAAGCATTAATCAAATCAACAACAAAGAGCAGTATTTAAATTATCCAGTCATTTATGTTTTAAATGGGAATAAAGAAGCTTATATTGGTGAAACTGTTTATTTTAAAAATCGTATTAAAGCTCATTTAAAAGCACGTAAAAATATTAACCAAGTAAATTTGATTAAGCACGAACACTTTAATCGTTCAGCAACCTTTCATCTTGAGACAAAGCTAATTAACTACTTCCTTGGTGATGAAAAATATACGCTTCAAAATAAAAGTAAGACGGCTAGCGATTTTACTCACAACTACTACAATAAGCCTTATTACGATCAACAACTATTTAAAGAACTTTGGCAAAAACTATATGAACAGAAGCTTATCAACAATGAGTTATATGTGATTGAAAACAAAGATATTTTTAAATTATCTCCTTTCAAAGAATTATCTTTAGAACAACTTGAATTAAAAGATAAAGTACTCGATTTTTGTGAGAAACGAGTAACTCAAAACTCAAGTAAATATGGAAGTCTATTAGTCATTGAAGGTGAAGCAGGTGTTGGTAAAAGCGTTGTCTTAAGTTCTATTTTCAACACCATTCAAGAAAGAGTAGAAGAAGCATCTTCAAACTTATATCATACAGAAAATTATTTAGCTGTGAACCATGAGGAAATGTTTAAAACATATAAAAATATAGCAAAACAGGTGAAACATTTAAAAGGGAAAAACTTTGCAAAGCCTACATCTCTGATTAATACGTTGCAAAAAGAGGAAAAAAAGGCAGATATCATTTTCGTTGATGAAGCGCATTTACTGTTAACAAAACCAGATACTTATAATAGCTTCCATGGCAATAATCATTTAGAGGAGCTGTTGAAGCTAGCGAAAGTAGTTGTCATCATATATGACCAAAACCAAGTGTTGAAACTGAAGAGCTTATGGGGAGCAGCAACATTAGAAGAGCTCAAAAAATTAAGTACTTTTCGCGAAGAATACCAGTTAACAAACCAATTCCGCATGCAGGCGAATGAGGACGTAATCAATTGGATAAACGAGTTTAAGCATAAAAAGTTAATGCCGCTTCCTAAAGATAAAAACTATGAATTTAAAGTGTTTGAATCGATGAAAGACATGCATGATGAAATTAAAGCTAAAAATAAAAAGCACGGTTTAAGCCGTGTTGTATCAACGTTTGATTACATACATAAAAAAGACGGTGGAACATACTACGTGAAGGAATCAAATGGGGAATACCAACTGCCATGGAATACAACAAGTACGAAATATACGTGGGCTGAAAAAGCTGAAACAGTTCATGAGGCTGGTTCAATTTATACAATACAGGGCTTTGATTTAAATTATGTTGGAGTAGTGCTTGGGCCATCTGTTCGATACGACGCTGCTAAAGATGAGATCATTATTGATACGAGTAAGTATATGGACAAAGGTGCGTATACAGGTATGGACGGAATTGAAAATGTAAATGAAGCAAAGGAAAAAATCGTCCTAAACTCAATCAATATCTTGATGAAGCGTGGAATTAAGGGGCTGTACATTTATTCAAGTGATGAAGCATTGCGTAATAAACTTTTGGAATATCAAAAAGCAGGTGAATAGCATGAGTGAGTTAGAAAAACTACGTGAAAATATTTTGCAATTTCGAGACCAACATAACTGGCAGTAATTCCATAATCCTAAGGATCTAGCACTCTCCTTATCACTTGAAGCGAGTGAATTATTAGAGCTATTTCAATGGAAAACGAGTGAAGAAGCAGTTGAAAAGAACTTAGATAAGATTAAGGATGAGCTAGCGGATATTTTGATTTATGCGATATTGTTTGCAAATGAGACAGATATGGACTTAGTAAATATAATAAATAATAAACTTCAAAAAAATAATAAGAAGTATCCCATTGAAAAGTTTGCTGGAAAAAATACTAAATATAATGAGATATAAATTTTAATACAAATATTTAATATTTATCTAAATAGTAGTTTAAAAAACTTAGTTTTTCTTTTGAATTGCACCCTAATTGTTAGATGGTTTCTATCAATTAAGGTGCAGTTCACTTATGATACGGTTTCTCCGTAAAGCATCTACTGAGGTTTTATACTACTTACATTTTCTTTTATATTGATACTTCGAACCCCTCACTAAACTCCTTACTTAACTCCTTTACTAAAATAAGCTAAACTTAAATTAAAAAAGAAAATAAAGGTGATTTATTATGAAAAAAACAGTCCATGTCGTTGGTGCAATTATCGAAAACGAAAAAAATGAAATCTTCTGTGCGTTAAGAAGCCCAGAAATGAGTTTGGCGAATTATTGGGAATTCCCGGGCGGTAAAATTGAAGTTGGAGAAACACCTGAACAAGCGTTAAAACGAGAGATTCAAGAGGAATTTACTTGTACGATTCAAGTAGGAGCAAAAGTAGAAGATACAACATATGAATATGATAGAGTAATTGTACGACTTGAAACATACAAAGCGAAATTAGTAGATGGACAACCGAACGCATTAGAACATGCTGCTACGAAATGGGTTACGCGAGACAAACTTACACAACTGAATTTCGCCCCTGCGGATGTCCCTGCAGTAGAGAAGATTTCAAAGGAAGAAAAATAAATAAATGAAATGATGTGAATTTAAATGGAGCAACAGCAACTGATTCGAAAAATCGAAAACTCCCTTTACAAAGGATTTATCGATCAAAACAAGACAGTCTCAGCACAATTTAAACCAAAACTTTTAACAAACAAGCATCATGAAAATGTCTTATCGACAATACTTCAAGAATTAAAAACATGTAAAACATTTATTTTTTCTGTCGCCTTTATTACTGAAGGTGGTTTAGCAACCTTAAAAACAATGCTTTACGACTTAAAACAAAAAGGGATAAATGGACGCATTTTAACCTCGACGTTTCTAAACTTTAACCAGCCGAAAATGTTTAAAGAGCTTCTTAAACTTGATAACGTTGAAGTGCGTGTAACTAGTGAAAAAGGTTTCCATTCAAAAGGCTATATTTTTGAACATCAAGATTATTATTCTTTAATTGTCGGAAGCTCCAATTTAACGGACAGTGCTTTAAAGGCAAACTATGAGTGGAATGTATTTTTAACTTCATTAGAAAGTGGAGAAATTATTAATCATTTTAAAAATCAATTTGAAGATGCTTGGGATGAAGCGATTCCTTTAAAGGAAGAATGGATTGCTAATTACAAACAATATTATGAGCCACAACCTTTTGTTAAATATACTACTTCAAATACACTTGAACTAAAAGCTGAGTATTTAACAAATGCGCTTACTGAAAGCTTAGCCATTCAACCAAATAAAATGCAGACAGCTGCGCTGGAACAAATAAATGCTCTTCGTGCAACAGGCGCTAAAAAAGGATTAATTATCTCTGCAACAGGTACAGGTAAAACGTATTTATCTGCTTTTGATGTTCGAAGCTTTTCTCCTAAAAAAATGCTATTTATTGTACACCGTGAGCAAATCTTAAAGAAAGCGATGCAAGATTATCGGAAAATTCTAGGTGGACATGAAGATGATTTTGGCATTCTTTCCGGTACCTCAAAAGATGTTCATGCTAAATACTTATTTGCAACCATCCAAACAATTTCAAGGGATGGCTACTTTCAACAATTTGCAAAAGATCAGTTTGATTATGTGTTGATAGATGAAGTACATAAAGCAGGTGCTGAATCCTATTTAAAAATTATCAATTATTTTACTCCGAATTTTTTACTCGGTATGACCGCAACACCTGAACGAACAGATAGATTCAACATTTATGAGTTGTTTGATTACAACATCGCCTATGAAATCCGTCTACAAGCAGCTCTTGAAGAAGAGATGCTTTGCCCTTTCCATTATTTTGGTGTTTTGGACTATGAAAAAGATGGTTTAACCATTGATGATACAACAGAACTTCAAAAACTAGTATCTTCCGAACGTGTAAAACACATTATTGAGAAAATTAATTATTATGGCTATTCTGGTGATCGTATTCGTGGATTAATGTTTTGTAGTTCAAAGGAGGAAGTTCATGAACTTTCTACCTCTTTAAACCATGAAGGTTTAAAAACGATTGGTTTAACTGGTGACAATTCACAAAATGAGCGCGAAGAAGCAATTCACAAATTGAATAGTGGTGAACTCGAATACATTTTAACGGTTGATATTTTTAACGAAGGAATTGATATCCCATTCTTAAATCAAATAGTAATGCTCCGCCAAACACAATCGAGCATTATATTTATACAACAGCTTGGTCGTGGTCTACGTAAACACGATTCTAAAGAATATGTAACAATTATTGATTTTATCGGAAACTATAAAAATAACTATCTGATTCCGATTGCCCTCTCTGGGGACCAAACCATGAACAAAGATAACGTCCGCAGAAAGACGGTAAATACAAACTATATACAAGGTGTTTCGACGATAAACTTTGAGGAAATTGCCAAAAAGAAGATTTTTGATGCTATTAACAATACAAATTTATCGACATTAAAAACATTACGAGATGCTTATACAGAAATGAAAAATCGTTTGGGTCGAATCCCTTTCCTCATTGACTTTATTGAGCAAAACTCAATCGACCCTGAAGTTATTGTAGGTTATTCCGATAACTACTATAATTTCATATTGAAAATGAAGGAGTCAATTCCTTCTCTCACTGAATATGAACTATCTGTTTTGGGAATGTTTTCAAAAGAGTTTTTGAATGGAAAACGGGTACACGAAATTCTTTTAATTGAAACTTTACTTTCTGATGAATCAATTTCCAGAGAGTCTTTCGTTCAAAGATTAAAAGAATTTGGAACATATGTAGATGATGCAACAATTCAATCTGTTGAAAACATGTTCTCACTAAAATTCCATGTTCAAAATGATGTGAAAAAGTATAAATTTAAGCCGATTATTGAAATCGTTGATGGACACTATCGATTCAACAAGGAAATTCAAGGAAGTTTGAGAGATTCAAATTTTAAAGGATATATTGAGGATATTGTAAAATGTGCTTATGTAAAAAATGAAAAGTATGATAAAACAAAAGCAATGACATTATTCGAGAAATATTCACGTCGGGATGCTTGCCGATTATTGAATTGGCCCCATGATGATTCATCAACCATTTACGGTTACCGAGCAAAACATAACACTTGTCCAATCTTTGTTACGTACCATAAAAAGGATGAAGTCGAAACAAGTCAAGCTTATGGTGATGAATTTTTAGCACCCGAAATATTTAGATGGTTCACCCGTAATCGTTTAACACTGGATTCCGTTGAAGTAAAGAACATCTTAACTTATAAAGAGTCAGGAATGAAAATTCATCTATTCATGAAAAAAGATGACGGCGAAGGCACGGATTTCTATTACCTAGGCCAAGCAGAAATTGTAGATGGTAGTGCAGAAAACGAAAAAATGCCTGATGGAAAAGGCAATCATCTATCAGTCGTTACGATGAATTTAGTACTAGAGCAACCTGTGAATTATGATATCTATCATTATTTGGTAGAGGAGTGAAAGTTAAACTCGAAGTGAACTAATTGCTTCGGATTTTCCTCTTTTTAATTTCCTGTTGCTTATACAAGGCATAAAAATTTATTCAATAATATAATAATGGAGTGAGGCAATGACTAACTCCATAACAACATAACTCAGGAAGTAGCTTAAGTGTTAGAGTATCTGGCGCGGGTTCAAAATAAGGCTTCAATTTAAACTATGAGGTTAAGAGACAATTAAAAAACTCAATAGATATGGTGGTATAACCATGACTATTGAGCTTTTTGTGTCCAGAGAATTCCACCATGTTGTAGCTTGCTCACATAGATTCTTTATATTCACAGAAAATGTATCTAATACAAGTAGTAATCCAAATAAAAAAATTATTCGATTTTTTTTATTGCCCTTCTCCTACAGATCTTAGTTGTTTTCTTTTTTAAAAATTTTTTTAAACGTATCAGGAATGATAGAAAAGAGAACTATTCCCGATATAATAGCTATGAAGAGTGATAGCGAAATAACCTTACTTATAAGTAATAACACTAATACTAAGATAATGAGAGATCGCCAAACCAATATCACTTCTTTGACATCCATATCACAACCTTTCATGTATCATGCTTAAAAACATAATTAAATAAGTAAAATATTTTATATTTACTAAATGTAGTGCAATGAGTAAACAACACGATAGTTTAGTACATTTTTTCTCAATCTTTTAAATCTACATAAAACTAGAGAGAAATATCAAACAACCCACTTTTTTAGTAATCTAGATAACACCAAATAAATAATTAAAGTATTTAAGCCTAATAAAGTAAAATCAAAAAATAAATTATTAATCCCTAAATCTAATATTTGAAGAATTGATACATTTTCTGATCCTTTATACTGAATCCATTTAAATGGAATTCCTAAAATGAATGCAATCACCAAACTAATATTAGCAATATATTTTCTCTTCATATGCCAACACCTCGGGAGTGTATGTTGTAAACATAGTTTCTTAATTTTATCGAGTCATTATTATTTTCCTTTGGCCCTTAGTTAATATACTTCATTGAGTTCCTGGGCTTAAAAATTTTTAGTTAGATGAATTTTATAGAAAAATTACTTTTTAATCTAACTCTTTGTGAGGCATTGTTATTCTCACAGCTAATTCTACTAATGGTTTAGAAAAAGTACTTGGAATCATCGGACTTAGTAATTCCCCTTTATAGTTTGCAAGCCCAAAAGACGCTTCACCAATTTTAATCCAATCTATTTCATCTGTTCCTTGTATGGCTCCAATAAAGTGGTAATCAGCAGTATAAGAATCAAAACCATCTTTATTAGGATTAAATCTCCAAACTTCAGCTTCTTTAGTTGGATCAACTCCGAATTGTCGGAAGAAATTCAATACCTCTTGACTAGCATTTTGAATTTGCTGAACAAAAAGTTGACAATCCCCACATCCACAATGCGCATCTTCAGAAACTTTTGGAAGTCCTTTATATAAATCAATATTATTCCTCCTATCTATTCTTACTCTGTAATTATTTAGGGTAATTTCGTCCATAAAATTTTCACCTCACTAACCAATTATCATTGTGTAACTAACCATAATGGTTATAAAAAAAATTATCTTCATAAGAAAGACGGTGGAGTTTATTATATAACTGAAGATAAAGGCAATTACAAAATTCCATGGAACATCACAGATAGGAAATACACCTGGTAGAGGAAAAACCACTATAAAAGAAGCGGATCCAAAAAAGGCTTCAATTTAAACTATGAGGGTAAGAGACAATTAAAAAGTTCAATAGATGGAGGGGATAACCATGACTATTGAGCTTTTTATATCATACTTTTTTAGATTGACTTGGCACAAATGTGTACAAGTATTTCAGAGGCTAACCTTCAAAAAAGTCAGCCACTTTTACAATTTTTCTCAAAAAAGAGGTTGTTGCTCAATCAATTTCTAATTACTACGGTTTACTACTTGATTAGCAATATATAATTTACCCTCTCGTTTATACACTACAGATTTTGGAAACTCATCTCCATTTTTTCTTTCATATATAGGAGTACCCTCATTTAAAGAATTAGACTCAAAATTATTATCCGGAATTTGATATCTATTTATTTTTTGCTTAATCTCCCCCAATTTCCTTACTACTTGGGATTTTTCAACTGGTTCCCAGGTTACGACATAGACTGTATCTTGAATTTTCAGCATCTCCACAAGATTGTGTTTGCTCTCGTAAACCTTATCAACAGTTATAAGCAAGGCAATTATAAGTATTGTTGTACCAATAATACAAATCTTTTTTTTGTTTTTCATATTGCATACCACTCTCTATTTATTTCTACTCTTAACATACGTACTTGATGCTTTGCTTATATATTTCGTCGTGGAACCAATGTATATTCCTGCTACATTATATTTCTTCACATTGTATTTAGTCACATCTACATTTCCATAAACACCCGGTCTTGTCCATTTTTTGGGATCAGCTTTAATAGATTGCCCACTAGATCCTGCTTTATCTACAGAAATAGAAAAATATCCATATCCAATACTTACACTAAATGAAATAGAATCGTTGCTAAAATAATAATCCGAGATATTGTATTGATATTCACTCCAACCTGGATGCCAAGCAATAAAGCCATCAGAAATTTTTCTAGTAGTTGATTCCTTCGTCCATTTTTCAGTCCCTGTTGTTGCAGGACTTCTTAACAACGAGTTCGTATTTTCATTTCTGTTAACAATAAATTCATCTGGAAGTTCTGTACCGTCATTCATATATCCGCTTTCTGCTTCTTCTTCACTAACTACTGGAGTTGAAAAATCATAGGACTCCATACTCTCAATGCTTTCACCTTCACTAATCGTTTCTGGAGTTGAAAAATCATAGGACTCAGTACTCTCAATGTTTTCATCTTTACTAATCGTTTCTGCTGAACTTTTCATTACCCCTACATTTAGCATCAATCCCGATACAAAAAATACTGCTACAACTAATTGTTTCAACCATTTTTGAGATTCCATCTTTTTATTTTCCTCTCTTTTCTGTTTTTGGTCTTATTTGATAATTAGAAATATTCTAGTGATTTGAATTTTAAGGTTTTGTGATGTTTACTGTTAACTTAATCCATATTTTGTGTTTTTATCTACAAGGAGATAAATCTTAATTGAAAACACAGATAAAAAATCTTAGAATGGAATTTCCTCCTTCTTTTACCTTTCACCGGGTATGTTAGTAACATATCATTAGCTATAAAAGTTTCAAAATCAATTTTTGCTCCGAATTGAGTAAAAATTGATAAAAATCAGAAAAACAGGCTCTTCTTGGAGTTTGAAATCACAGATAATCTTTATAAGAAAGAAAAGAATCCTGATAAAAATTAGACTTTTTCGTTTAATTTGTTATTGAAGTAATTATAAAGTCCTGTATAGAACCATATTCCACAAGTCTATAAAAGTTTCAAAATCAACTTTTGTGATAAAGTGAACAAAAGTTGATAAAACTCAGGAAACTAACCTTTTCTTTCTAAAATGTGAATTTTCATAATTACAGTAGAGTACTGTTGCTAGACAGCATTCAATGTATTTTCACACAAAAAATACGGCAATTATTGAGGTGTATGACGATTGATAAGGAATGGATTTTGAAGTGTTGCAGAACTAATGGGTTGTTAGTAAAGGGAATAGAGTGGTTCACTTTGGAAATAGCAATTAAAATAAGTATTTATGAAGAAATGGAGCAAATGATTATTTTGAAGAATAGGTATAGCCAGACCACGCAAAATCCCACGGAAAGGGTGTAGACTTTTTCCGTGGGATTTCTTTTTAAAGATGAAAAATAAAATGACTACTTATCCTATATAAACACCATCACATGTATCAGGTGCTGGTTCATAGAAACAATGATTTTTAAATTGACCTGCAAAAGGTTGACCGTACCATGTTGGAGGACATGGGGCATATGGATTGAAGTACCAAAGTGCATATTTCGCTGGATGATCTCGCCAATAATCCAGGTTCATTTTTGCTAATCTTTTTTCATTAGATCGAGCTCTTTGGTAAAATAAATTCCCTTTTTGAACAGCTTCAAAAGAATAATTTCCTCCTTGTACCTGATAAATGACATCTTCTACTGTTCTTAAATCTTCAAAGTCTAAACAATTTGATACAAGACGATTCACAATAACATTGCCAACATATAACATTCCTTGATTTCCTTCACCTTCAGCTTCTGCTCTCATCAACCTTGCCATTAAATCAACGTCAGATTCTCGGTATTTTGCTCTTGGCATTTTTCACCTCCAACATATAGTACGGGAAAATTGCCAACAGTAGTTCATTCGAATTTCTCCCCCTAAGGTGTTTTTAGGGTTTTGAGGTTTTCCCAACCGATAACTGTTATCTACGGAGAATGAGTATTGTTCGCTGTAAGTACCTGGGACTAAAAATGTTGTATTCGCAGCATAAAAACGCAAAACGGCTACCTATCCTAGATAAACACTTTCACATGTATCAGGTGCTGGTTCGTAGAAGCAATGATTTTTAAATTGACCAGTGAAAGGTTGACCGTACCATGTTGGAGGACATGGTGCGTACGGATTGAAATACCAAAGTGCGAATTTCGCTGGATGATCTCGCCAATAATCCAGAGTTAGTTTTGCTAATCTTTTTTCGTTAGCTCGCGCCCTTTGGTAAAACATATTACCTTTTTGAACAGCTTCAAAAGAATAATTTCCTCCTTGTACCTGATAAATAACATCATTAATTGTTCTTAAATCTTTAAAGTCGGGACATTCTGCTACAAGACGATTCACAATGACATTACCAACATATAGCATGCCTTGATTTCCTTCACCTTCAGCTTCCGCTCTCATCATTCTTGCCACCAAACCAATGTCAGAATCTATATATTTTACTCTTGGCATTTTTTCACCTCCACCATATAGTATGAAAAAAAGCCTTCATTATTGTCTTTTGGAATTATAAACATAGCCACAATCCTAAACATAATGGTTCTATTAACAAAAAAACACGCCATTTCTATGCTGTAAGGTAAACAACAAGATAGCGTGCTTGATTTTGTAGTATTAGAAATTCTTTTTGAAATACGGCGTTTTTTTCATCACGATACATACAGGAATCGCGATAATTAAACCGACAACGTTTTGAATTATGTCTCCTGGAATGGATGCCATAGGGGCAACCCAGCTTTTGAACATAATTGCTTGCCCGATATAGTAGACCGCAATCATCACAGGCATTGAAACAACTGCTGCGAAAATGTTTAATCCAATGTTATCGCCTCTATGTCCTTTAGACCAAGCGATTTTTCCGACGATGGCGCCTTGTAATGCGCGGGAGATAATTGTAGTTGGCGCCCAAATTAACCAGCCACCTACGATATCGAATAAGCCCATTCCGATTGCTCCAGCAAGTGCTCCTTTTTTAGGGCCGAATAAAATCGACGTAATCAAAAGCATGGATGTCCCTAAGTGAATAAGTCCGCCTTGCCCGAATGGTAGTTTAATATTGATGAACATTGTCGCAACGAAAACAAGAGCTGCAAGAATTGATGTAATGACTAAATCAAATGTTTTCGTGCGTGGTTTTGTATAAGATTGACTTTGTATACTTTGCATCTGAATATCCTCGCTATGATGAATTTTTTGATAATTTTAATTTAGCAAAGGACTGACTATCGTAAAAGTGCCAATTTGATAAAAATATTAAAGGTCAGTTTGTTTTTCTATAGTGAGTGCATTTTCGCACCTATCTAATTATGATACGATGAGTAGAATACAAGCTGGATTAGTTAGGTGGAGAGTATGATGAAAAAAGTTGCTGTAATTCAGGATATGTCATCCTTTGGGAAGTGCTCGTTAACGGCTGCGATGCCTGTGCTGTCAGTGATGGGTGTTCAGGCGGTGCCATTACCAACTGCGATTTTAACAGCGCAAACAGGGTATTCTAGTTTTTATTGTGAGGATTTAACTTCAAAGATGGATCATTTTGTGGATGAGTGGAGCAAGCTTGATGCGACCTTTGATGGCATTCATACTGGCTTTGTGACAGGGAAGGAGCAAATCGATAATATTTTTCGATTTTTAAACGTCTTTCATTCGAGTAAAACGACTTTGCTTGTCGATCCGGTAATGGGTGATTTGGGCGAAGTGTATAAAATGTATTCTGGCGAGTTGCTTGATCGTATGAAAGAGCTCGTGAAGAGTGCGGACATTATTACGCCAAATATTACAGAATGCTGCTTGCTTACAGGTTTGTCATACGAGAAGTTACAGAGCTATCAGGACGATTCAGATTATATTCAAGCTTTAGAGGAAGCGGGCCATCAGCTGCAGCAGGAGACAGGTGCGAACGTCATTATTACTGGTTTGAATCCGCCGCCAACAGATGCGAACAAGCGCTATGTAGGGAATATGTATGTCGATGCACATCGTTCATTTTCTAGCATCCGAGAATACAACGGCGAGAGCTATTCAGGCACAGGTGATTTGTTTGCATCCGTCATTATGGGTGGCATGATGCGCGGGCAAGATTTAGTCGAATCGATGAAACTTGCCGAGACGTTTTTAGCCGCTTCAATTGAAGCTACATCAAAGGAGCAAATTCCGCGCGAAGCAGGCGTGAATTTTGAAAAGTTTTTACGAATGTTACTTTAGAACTCTCAGAGTTTTAATCACATTTTGAGTATGGTGGGTATTCATCAGTTTATAAAGGATATAATTAAAATCATGACTTGGGGAGGTGTATAATGGATTCAATTAGATATTACGTAGTGCAAGTAGATGAGCGCTATTACCAGGGGGAAATTGACCTTCTAACATTTACGGATGACGAAGAACAGGCCTTTGCGTTTACGGATATTGAAGCTGCAAACCAGTTGGCTAATGAGGTCAAAGGAATCGTCCTGACAAGAGAAGTCAGTTATATGGAGCTTGAAGACTTTTCAGCACAATATCTGGTTGAGTACGAAGCATTGCCAAAAGAAGAGCGTGACACTATAGAATCATTTTGTAGGAATCTTAGTATAGGAATGCTTGATTAATGCCGAATCGAATCTTTTCGGCTCTTTTTTATGCAGTTATCGACTGAGCTTAAGCATTCTATCTCTCAATAAAATAGTTAACGGCCCGTAGCCACGATTAATGGTTGCGGGCATTTTTTGTAATATTAAGTGTGATTTGTGCGTGTAGAATTAAAATGTGGTGAAGAAATTGGGGCTGCATTTTTAAATGGAAATGATAATAACATATCGTATGAGTTAAACCGTCGAACGGGTGAAGTTCTTTGGAATATGGGAGGTTTTAAAAAATGAATCAGACATCAAATTGGCGACCTAGAGGTTTTCTTCAGTGGCAGCTCACATTCCTCTCTATGATAGTATGTTTCATTATCAGTATAGTGGCATACTATATTTTTAATCCAAGTAATATGGATAAAATAATGAGTTTGCTTGCATGGGGGGCTGCTATATTTCCTATTCTTCTAGTAGTTGCAATATTAATAATAATAGTTTTATTAGCTCTTTCTTTTTGGAAGAAAACCTTCATTGCTCTTACAGTTCTAATTCCTACTTTGTTGTTATTAATCTTTTTAATTGTGCAGCCAATTAGTAATATGAAAAGCTATGCTAAAAGCGAGAATGTATCGGTTTCTCTTAGCCCACATTTTTTCTTTAAACAAGATATCTCAACAAAGCCTAGTATAGATGTGGTGTATGGGAAAACTATGGACGGCATTGAATTAAAGCTCGATGTGTGGTCAGCAAAGGAAAAATCAGAGGATGTTTTAACACCTGTCATTGTTCAAGTGCATGGGGGTGGTTGGGTAAGTGGAGATAAAGGCCAAGTTCAAGACTGGAATCAGTGGATGAATGATCAAGGGTACACCGTTTTTGATGTCCAATACCGTATGCCTCCTGAAGCAAGTTGGAAAGATGAAGTAGGGGATGTTAAATCGGCGGTAGGTTGGATTTTGCAAAATGCAGATACGTATAAGATTGATCCGCACAGAATCATTTTAATGGGAGAGTCTGCTGGGGGGAATCTAGCTATGCTTGCTGCATATAGTATGGGGAATAAGCGTTTACCACCATCAACGGATGTTCCGGATGTACCGATCAAGGCGGTGATTAACATGTATGGACCGTCAGATATGACTGAGTTTTATAAGAGCAATCCAAGTAAGAATTATGTCCAAGATGTTATGAATAAGTACATTGGAGGTTCACCATCTGAATACCCCGAGCGTTATGAGATGCTTTCACCTATAAGTTATATCCAGGGAAATACGCCACCAACAATTACGTTTTTGGGAACGAGCGACCGTATCGTTCCTGTTGAGCAGGCAACCGTACTGGATGAAAAATTGACTAAGAATGGTGTAGCGCATGAACTTTATCTTCTTCCAAAGGTCGATCATGGCTTTGATGCAAAGCCAGGTAGTTTGAGCACACAATTTGCCAAGGAGAAAGTAAAAGCATTTCTTAAAAAATATAATAAATAGGAAAACCTTTGAAGTGAACTGCGCCCCAATTGTTAGACACATCTAACAATTGGAGGTGCAGTTTTTGTATGGTCAAAAAATATACTGCCAAAGATAAATTACAAGCTGTTGAGCGTTACTTAAATGGAAAGGAAAGTTCCTATGATATAGCTAAATCTATGGAGACTGATAATAAAGCAATCCTTAAATGGGTTAAGCAATATGAATACAATGGTGTTGAAGCTTTTATTCAGCCATATACAAATTACACACTAGAGTTTAAAATGGATGTACTAAATTTTATGATTGAAAATGGTACGTCCTTAAACGAAACGGCAGCGATTTTTAAGATACCTGCCCCTTCAACAATTAGTGTTTGGAGAAAGCAATATGAAATTCAAGGATTAGATGCCCTTCAATCAAAGAAAAAGGGGCGTCCATCCATGAAAAAAGAATTTAATAAACAATCGAAACAAGCACCAGTTGAAGGCTCTACCGAAGCACTTGAAGCACGTATTAAACAACTAGAAATGGAAAATGAGTATTTAAAAAAGTTGAATGCCTTAGTTCAAAACAAAGAAAAATCACCAAACAGGACAAAGCGCAAGTAGTCTATGAATTAAGGCATAAATATCCGGTGAAAGCACTCGTAAAATTCGCTGGCATTCCACGAAGTACGTACTATGATTTAGTAAAACGTATGAATCGACCAGATTTAGATGCCGATTTAAAAGAGGAAATTAAGGCGATTTATGAAGAACATGAAGGGCGTTATGGCTATCGCCGTATTCGTGACGAGCTAGCGAATCGTGGGCAAAAAGTGAATCATAAAAAAGTGCAACGTATCATGAAAGAACTGGGTTTAAAGTGTGTTGTACGTATGAAAAAATATAAATCCTATAAAGGAAACGTTGGTAAAATTGCGCCAAATATTTTAGACCGCAATTTTAAAGCAGATGCCCCAAATGAAAAATGGGTAACAGACATTACAGAATTTAAATTGTTCGGTGAGAAACTTTATTTATCGCCAGTTTTAGATTTATTTAACGGGGAAATTATCACGTATACAATTGGCTCTAGACCAACCTATTCACTTGTTTCAGATATGTTGGACAAAGCGTTCGAACGTTTACCTGAGCACCACCAGTTACTCATGCATTCCGATCAAGGCTGGCATTATCAAATGAATAAATATCGTCGCGCCTTAGAATCAAGAGGGATTGTTCAAAGTATGTCTCGTAAAGGAAACTGTTACGACAACTCTGTCATGGAGAATTTCTTTGGAATTATGAAATCTGAATTCCTTTACATGAGAGAATTTGAAAGTATAGAGCATTTTAAAATAGAATTAGAAAAATATATAAATTACTATAATACGAAACGGATCAAGGCAAAATTAAAAACGAGTCCGGTACAATACCGAACTCATTTTACCCAAGCTGCCTAATGAAATAACCGTGTCTAACTTTTAGGGGTCACTTCAAAGGCATTAACCCTTCAAAGGTTTCCTATTTAGAAAGTACATGTAGAATTATTATCCGTCCCAAAGTAAATATGAAAATGCTTACTGCAATTTGGATTAAAAAGAGTATTACAATGCTTACAGTTTGTGTGATTCATATATTCATGAATAGTTAACTCCTTTTTACATACGCCACAAAATATTGCCTTTTCATCAAAATCCTCTTTCTTCCATGGCTGAATTTTATGATTAGCATTTTCCTCATGACATTTATAGCAAGGATAATACTCTCCACAACATTTAAATTTAATTGAAATCGTATCTACCTTATTAGAATAGTGCGTACATCTTCCTTGATTATCAATAACATTTCCTAGAATCTTCATATTTCAAACCTCTTTTCATAAATAAAATCTATTTAAATGGATTCATTTCAAAACGTTTAAATTAAAACTTCGCTAGACGTAATCAATCGATTATATTGCCCCGTCATTATTCTAAAATGATGCTTTTCGTGGATTGCAAGTAGCTGGATCGATTGAATAAGGTTAGGATAATGAGCAAGAGGATCTGGAAAGACAATATGCCCGGCAATATCCTCCTCTATATTTTTTACTAGTTCTTGTATCATGCTCGTTTCGTTCACTAGTAATTGTTCTATTTCATCACTGCTTAGCGTAAAACATATTTTTGAGGGAGGTACTAATATTCTTGGAGCCCGCATGCCTCTGCCTTTTTTGTTTTTATATTCCTCGTAAATATCATGTATTTCAGTGGCGAATGGTTTGTTTCTTCGCATTTTCGCGTAAGGCGTTAGAATTAAGGAAAACTTCGTTGCTGTTTTAAGCATTTTTAGGATCAGATAAAGGTGGTAGAAGTGTTCACCGATAGACCATTTTCCTTCTTTCTCACGATGCCATAGTTGTTCCTGTGAGAGTGAATGAATGCAAGGTAGGTAGTGAGTTCGCTGCTCCTGTAATAGATGAAAATGATGCGCCATACTTTTTGATTTCATATTTTTCATTCCCTTTTATGATGTTATTACCATTTTAGGGAAATATCTTATGAAAGTATATAAAACACTATTAGGAATTGTCGATAAAAATGAAAAGTTCGAAGGGGGAATAAGATTGAATAGTAGACTTATAACAGCTGCAGATGCTAAAGCCTATCGGAATTTAAGATTAGAAGGGCTACAAAATAATCCCGAGGCATTTGGTTCAAGCTTTGAGGAGGAAAAGGATTATCCGATCGAGCAGTTTGCCGACAGATTTGAATCACAGGGTTCTTATACGATAGGGGTATTTGATCATAATGAATTAGTGGGCGTTGCTACGTTAGTTCAGGAAAGTAAGCTTAAGTTAAAGCATAAAGCGAGTATTTTTGCTGTTTATGTTTCTCCGAAAAAGCGAGGGCTTGGCATTGGTAAGCATTTAATGGTCGAAGCAATTAATAAGGCGAGGGAGTTAAAGGAAGTTGAACAGCTTACGTTAACGGTTGTGTCAACGAATGCTTCGGCAAAAGGACTGTATTCTTCTTTAGGGTTTGAGGTTTTTGGAACTGAGAAGAGGGCATTAAAAATAGGTCAGCAATATTTTGATGAGGATTATATGGTTTTGTTTCTATAACTTATTTCAGTTGTTCCCGGACGCATTGATAAAAACTCCAAAGAGCTTTTTAGCCTTTGGAGTTTTTTAACTTTTACGGTGAGCCCCAATGAAATAATGAAAACAAGGTAATGATTAAATTAATCACAACAATATCTAGCGCTTACCCGTCGTTTTATTTTTCAGTAGCTTTAATCCCAGTACTATATTAATTATTGATAATGGGAATGCTAGCCAAAACCCTAGATTACCTAAGCGTTCAATTTGAATTGGTGATTGATTGTAAAAATAATAATAGGTGATACCAAGAACAAGTAAAATTGCTAGCACAATATTAGTCGTTGCAATTTTATTGTTGCTAATCATAATTGCCTCCAATCGATCCTGTTATTGCTGTATAGTATGCTTGAAATAAAAATCTGATAAAGAATTAAAGCTTCTCGGATTTGATTACATTACTTGAGATGTTAATCGGAATATTCGGTAAATTCTGCAGGTAAATCATCTAGGACCTATTCTTCCACCCTTTGTTAACCAACTCCAACATATCTCGAAAAACCGCACCTTTTCTTGAAGTAAATAAGGAAAACCAATAAAAAACCAATACAAAAAAGCAAGAATCAATACACCAGTTAATATACTGTTCATCTGTGTAGCAATAAAAATGCTAAGGAACATAATAAGAAAATATAGTACTGCAATTCTCCTGTAGGCTATCATAAATTTCCCCTCCTATTAATTTACAATCATACCGAAGAGGTAAGCCTTTTAGCAATGAATTACATCCATCAAATCATTTGTGGGTTTATCTCATATTTCATTAGCTTGTTCTGACAGCTATAAAAAGACTGTCATTAGTTAAACAATTTGTATAAAATGATTGAATTTTTCTCGCATTACAACATTTGATCATACTCCTTTTTAGAATTTCTGATATTTAATAATTTCAGATAACTCCATGATGATAGCTTCTAATTTATCTATTTTCCTTTCAAAGCGAATGAACAGATAGACTGTTATGGCAATTGGGAACCCAAAATTTCCTATTAAGCTTATCCACATTGATACATTCTCCGGTGTCATAATGTAAATCACCCTCCTGATTAATTCAAAATAGTAGAATAAGGTGATCCTCAGATTGGAACGAGGATCTATTTCACCTTGGCTATATCGCCAAAATTTAAACTGTAATATGTAAAGAGAATCCTTCCTTAATAAAAACAACCTTACAGATAAAAAATATTATGTGATGGTTTCATTACTAAAACTGCTGTTTTATTCCTCCACTTAATACTAATAAAGCTGAATTAACTCATCTATTTGTATATAAAGGTGATTTTTTTACTTCTAGATAAGAACATTTGTTCTTATTTTGGTTTATAATATAGATACTACATTCACTTTATATAGAAAGAGGGCGGATATAGGAGGGATTATTAAATGGAGAAAGATAATCAAAAAATAGAGGATTTCTTCTATAGAAATAATGAGCAGGTTAACAATCCAATTATAAAAAGCTTTTTGTCGGATTCCCAAAATCTTTATTTGGTGCAAAAAGCAATTTTATATCCAACTGATATTAATAAGAAACTCGTTGATGAATCTTTTCAATCTCACTATATAAATGTTAGGAAGACCAAATACGTCAGTAATTTAATTTATTTCTTTAGTTTAGATTTTGATAAAAAAAGAAGAAGGTTACAAAATCGCTCTTTATTAATATTAGATAAGGGCTTATCAGAAAAGGATGGCAAGACTGCTATAGAGGGAATAGAAGATGCAAGCAATGAAACTGAGCTTGATAATATAGTTGGGGAAGGGTTACTGGACAATATTGAAGATGAACAGTTATTAAAGTCCCTACAAAAACTAACGGTTAAACAGCTTCAAATTTTAGAGATGATTTATGTAAAAGAGCTGTCTATAAAAGAGATCGCTCAAACATTACAAACTACACCACAAAATATTTCAAACCTTCACAGGAAAGCTTTAAATAAACTCAATAATACACTCAGAAAAAAGGGGGAATGACTTATGGTGAATTTAGGAGATCAACATAACGAAGAGACTCTAACAATTATCGAGAATTTCATACCTAAAATTAAACATTGCTTACACAATACAGACTATCAAGAAAGGGAAGACCTGGAACAAGAAATTAAACTAAAAATTATAGAAAAGCTTGCAACGGTAAGGTTTCAGGATGCACCTAGTTTTTGGGATTTTTTCTCGTGAACTGTATCCCTTGATCAGTTCGAGTAAATAGTTAATCACATTCTTGGTAAACCCGAGCGTAACGTGCAGACACCCGATCGCATTCGCAGTATACCCGAGTAGATTAAGGCACTACCTGATCATTTTCGCAGCCTACCCGAGCAGATTAAGTAGCCACCCGATCACATTCTCATCATACCCGATCGGATTGAGTTACGACCTGATCATTTTCACGTCATACCCGATCACTTCAAATTGCTACCGATGTCGACACCTCGAAAATTAAAAAACGATGCACATAGCTATGACACTATGTGCATCGTTTTATTGATTGATTAACCTTTAAGGAAATCAGGTTTTGCGAAGTTTGGGTTTGGATATTTATAGAAGCCTTCGCCTGTAGCGCGGCCTAGTTTGCCTTTATCGATATACTCTGTTTTTAAGAGGTCGGCTAATTTTTTAAAGTTTTCTTCACCAGTAGCAGCGGCTTTTGCTTCTACAATGTTGAAAGCAGTATTTATACCAACAATGTCAAGGATGGCGAATGGACCTAGTGGTGCGCCTGTTCCGATCATCCATGTTTTGTCGATTGTTTCTGGGTCTGCTACTTCTTTTACTAATAGTGATTCAGCAGCATCTAAAAATGGAACTAGTAATGAATTCAAAATATAGCCTGGTTGTTCTTTATATAATGGAAGTGGAACCATGCCGATTGCACGTGCAAATTCTACAACTTCATCGAACACTTTCATATCAGTGCCTGGGTGTTTCATAATTTCGGCTGTGTTGTTTTTCCAAATCGTATTTGCAAAGTGAAGTGCTATAAATTTCTCTGGACGACCAGTTGCTTCTGCAAATTGGCTTGGTAATAAAGTAGATGAGTTTGTCGCAAAGATTGTTCTAGCAGGGGCAACTTTGCCAAGATTTGTGTAAAATTCTGTTTTAATTTTAACAACTTCAGGAATCGCCTCAATCACAAGATCAGCATTTGCAACCGCTTCTGATAAATCACTTTTAAATGATAAGCGTGCATATGCAGCATCAACTTCTTCTTGAGTTGCCCCCAAATCTTGTTGGTATAAAGGTTTTAATTTTGTAATACGATCTTGTGCATTTGTTAATGCCTCATCATTAATATCGTATACCGTTACATTAAAACCTTTAAAAGCTGATTGATAAGCAATTTGACTACCTAGAACACCGCTACCTGCAACCGTAATGTTTTGATAATTCATCCTAAATTCCTCCTTCGGAATTGTTACATTAAAATAATTGTTTGGATATGTAATGTATCCCTTATTACAACTCCATACTACTTCTTTCAATATTGAAAAATCAAATGAAAGCCTCAATTATTATAATGATATAAAGAATTCTACAATGGATTGAATTTTCTAAAAGCAAGTGTGGACGTATAACAATAAAAAAATGTCACCCGAGAGAGCGACATTTAGTTTTCCATGGCTGTTAATGCATTATCCATTTGACGTTCATTATATTTTATTGCATTACTATTAATGGATTCGAGCCCCTTAAAAGTATAATTCGAGTTTTGATAAAACCCAAAGACAAAATCGTTAATAGGCGTTTCTTCTTCTCCATAGTATCTATTCACTACATATGCCTTAAATATATTTCCTAGCATATATTCATTATTTTGTACATCTGCTAAATATTTTTTATTTTTATATTCGGCAACGATGTAATCCTCGAATTCTTTGATTTCAGCCTTTGTAGCTGGATATTTTTTAGCGTAGGCTTCAATTGTATCGAACTTTTTTGAAGGAGTGCTATTAAAAGAAGCAACCTCTTTTACTTTACCCTGCCAAGTTACATCTTCTGTTGATTCTACTTTAGCTACTGGTTTTTTTTCATGTTTCTCGTTAGGAGATTCTTCTTGGCTTACTTTATAAGACTCAGGTAGAAATTCACTAGCACCTAAAGCAGAAAGACATAAAATAATAATAGAAATTCCCGTAAACTTTAGCATTTTAATTCCTTTTATTCTGTCCAATTTAATGAAATTAAAAATTGCAAGAAGAAGGGAAATCACTCCCGTTATACCACTTAGTATAAATATGCCAGAAAGAATTTTAAACAAGTATAAAGCCCCCTTTCTTATAGCGTTACTTTAAAACTGATAGCTTTTCCAATAATCTTTGCAGGATTATTTTGGTCTACTATATAAGGTTCATGTTTTGGGTTATCTGGCATAAGTAAAATGGTATCACCTTGTTTTTTAACACGCTTAAGAGTTGCTTCTGTATCTCCGTTTACAAGTACGGCTGCTATCTCACCGTATTCTACTTCACTTTGCTCTCTAATCAAAACCCTAGAGCCATTTGGTATAGTCGGCTCCATCGAATCACCTTTTGCCACTAAAGCAAAAATATTTCCTGCGGGTAATAACTCGGAAAACTCGTACATATATCCTTCTACATTTTGCTCCGCTAGAATAGGCTCTCCACAAGCGATGGTACCTAAGATTGGAATTTTCGCAAAGTTAGGTTGTATTTCAATTAAATTTGTCGGCTGCTCTTCCGTTAACTCAGAACGCCTAATATTAAAGTAGTCAGCCATTAACTGAATTTTATCAGGCCTAGGGTATGTGCTAGCTTTCATCCAATTAGAAACGGTTGTTTCTGGTAAATTTAAATCTCTAGCCATATCTGTTTGATTTAAACCTCTTTTATCCAATTGCTGTTTTAAGTTTATGGAAAAGACGATTTTTAGTTTATCCGATTTATCCATATTAAAGCACCTCCTTTTATATAATGATACCGATAATCAGTAGTTGTGTAAACTTTAAAGTACCTTTTAAAGGAATTTTTTACTTGACTATACCGTTTAAAGGTATTACAATAAATTTACATTGTAAAAGATATTGATTGAGTAGTAACTGAATCTATTTAAGAATAAGGAGCGGGATTTAGAATGCAATAAAGTTAAGAAGCGTGTAGAAGAAGCAGCAATAGAGAGAAATTACGGCGGATAAAAATTTTTTATACAATAGTACCGTTTAAAGGTACTTTGCCGTTGGTTAAATAAAAATAAAGTGGGTGCTAAGTATGTACGAATGGTTAAGAGATTATCAGCAAATTGAAGATGAAATTACATATTTGGAATATAATTTAGAGAGATCACAAAAAGAGTTGAAACGTTGGGTCAGTGGCGATTTAGCAGGAGTAAAACTGACTGCAGAATCTGATGGCGCGAAACTAGAGGACCGGATAGAGCGAATTGAAAAAGAGTTACAGATTAAGCTTACTGAACAGAAGAATTTTATGGAGCTTATTAGTAATTTCAGTGGATTGAATCACAAAATTTTAAAAATGAAATATGTAGATGGCATGACATTAGAAGAAATAGCTGAAGAGTTAAATTACAGTGCAAGTTATATTTATAAAAAACATGCGGAAATTGCCAAGATGATTAGATTTGCTCACGAAATAAAACTAACACATTGATTGCTAATGAATTGTATCTAGAGACCACTTGTAAAAAGTGGTCTTTTTTTTATGGACAACGGTAGATGAGTTTCCCTGAACTGACACCCAGCAGTATGAATAGAAACGATTGAAAATCCATTATATGATGGTAGTGTAAAAGTTCGGTTAATGAACAACATTTACTTTAGTTAGAGATCACTTAGAAAAAGGTGATCTTTTTTATTGGGAAGTTCAGAAAAGTGAACTTTCCTTTAACTGACACTCAGTAATGAGAATAGAAACGATTGAAATTCCGTTATATGATGGTAGTGTAAAAGTTTGATTGACGAGCAACATACAAAGTAAAGATAAATAACTACCAGCTAGAAACCACTCCAAGCCGAGTGGTTTTTTGCTCATTAAAATTAATAAATAGAAGGGTGTGAGTAGATGGAGCCTATTTATGCAAAGTGCAATAAATCATGTGGTCACAAATTCTATGTTCAGCATTTTAAGAAAGACAAGCTGCAGGCTGCGATTGAGAAAACTTATTTTACTTGTCCAAACTGTGGTCGAGAGTATGTATGTTTTTACACGGATGAAAATACACGTAAACTTCAAGCTACTTTAAGAGAGCTGCATCGAGAAATGAAATGGATTGAAAAAGACGAGCTAGATGGGCTGAAGAAAAAAGAGTCTGACTTAAAACAATTAATTTCGAAAGGTATGGCTAGTGTTAGAAAATTAATTGAAGGCTAATTGAATCAGTGCTCTTGAAAGGAGGTGAATAAAGTGAATAGGAACGCAAGAATGAAAACGTCTACTGGTTTCTTTTCAGTAGGCGTTTTTGATATTCCAAAAATCAGTAATTGTAAACAGCTTTTATATTCCGAGAAGCCAACATCATTAGAACTCTTACTTTATTTAAGAAGTTCAATATTTCATTCACTGAAAGGAGATACTATTTTTAAGTCTTACCTACATTAAAAAAGTAGATTAGGAGAAAAATATGAGAGATCTAATGAATCACATTCCCTCTATATTAGAGCCATTAGGTCTGCCCATCATCTTTAATGGATATCCTACGGGCTCAGAAAAGCCAAATCAGTTCATTACCTTTTTAGAGATAAGTGCAAAGCCTATCTTTGAAGTAGATGGAGATGAACTGGAAATCGAGAGGATTATACAAATCAATGTATGGTCGAATTCGAGTTATCATCAGCTTGCAGAGAACATCAAACGATTGATGGGAAGTGCGGGCTATGAGCGAACTTTAGAATATGATGAACCAAATACTACAGGCGAGTCTCACTATAATAGGGTGCTACGATTCGTCTTTTTTGATGAAAAATTATAAAAAATCAGGAGGTCATGTAAATGACAACAGTAAATGAAAAACCACAAAAAATTAGCTTAAAACGTATTCACTATGCACTAATGACAAATGAACAAACAGAGACATGGGGTGAAGTGAAAACTTTAACAATGCCTATTTCTATGACACTGACACCAAACTTCTCAGAAGCGCATTTAGATGCTGGGGATCGAGTAGTGGATCAGGAAGCACAATTGGAT
Organism: Lysinibacillus xylanilyticus; assembly: GCF_001183605.1. Taxonomy (GTDB): domain Bacteria; phylum Bacillota; class Bacilli; order Bacillales_A; family Planococcaceae; genus Lysinibacillus; species Lysinibacillus xylanilyticus. The sequence goes on from NZ_LFXJ01000013.1 coordinate 195,372, forward strand.
TCTATCACAATTGCTGGTGAAACTGCTGATTTACCAACAGATGTGCTAGTAGATTGGTATGGACACAAAAAATCTGCTGAAGGCGGTATTATTACAAACGCAAATGATACACCAAACTCGATTGCAATTGGTTTCGAATCAGGCTCTAAGCTGGTTTGGTTAGTAAAAGCAAAATTAAAACCAGGTGAAGAAACAAATACAACTCGTAAAAAAGGTGAGACAAGTTATAAAGTATATCCATTCGGTGGTGAAGCATTACCACTAATCGATGGTGTTATCAAACATACGGTAGATACACGAGATGCAGGAGTAACAGTGACTGCAGAAACATTCTTTAAATCGGTTGCAAAACCAAGTGAAACAGTTGAAACACCATAATTAGAGAGAAGCCCTTTAAGGGTTTCTTTTCTTTTTATTTCAAGACTCTGTGACTAACTATAATGACAGCATTATTAATGAAGATAACTAGAAAAGGATGGATGAATTATGCAAATTACTTTAAAAATTAACGGACAAGAAAAAATTTTCTCGAATGACTTTGTGAAAGCACGAGTGTTCCGAAATGCACTAAAGATGAACGAAAAAATGCGAAATGAAGGTAATGAAATTTCTGTAGAAACATTTGATGAGATGATTTCCTTTGTTGTAAACGTGTTTGATAATCAATTCACAATTGATGATGTATGGGATGGTTTAGAGGCTGGAAGATTACAAGAGGAAATTATGCGAGTTTTCAATAACGTGCTAAATATTGGCGGCCTTGAAACAAAACCGGCTCTTAATGATGCTGAGGGAAAGCTAGTGGAATAACTCCTTATGAGTATATTAAAAAATTTTATCGGGATTTGATAAAAGAAGGTTATAAATTACATGAAGTCGACGAAATGGATATTCATTTTTGGTTTGAACTTACAAGTGATTTTGATGAAATGGAGGAGGTTACTGCTGATGAAATTTCTTGGTTGTGATCTATTCTCCAAAAAAGGCGGTGATGAAAAATGGCGGAGATTGGTGCTGTTGAACTTAGTCTAAATACTTCTAATTTCGATGGATCCATTGAGCAATCTATTAGGCGATTAACCGCAATGGGGGCAGAATTACAGGCTTTACAGGCGCTTGGTACTAACTACGAAAACTCTATGGAGGGTTTATCAAAAAAACAAGATATACTCACACGATCAGTTGAAGCATCGAACCTTAAACTAACGGAGCAACGTAATAAATATGAAGAATTAATAGCCTCCGAGTCAGCGAATACAGAAGCAATTGAACAACAAGCAATCGCTGTTAATGAAGCTCTTGCTGAATACAATCTTTTAACTACACAGTTAAAAGATGTAGATAATCAATTAAATGTACAGACGTCAACTTGGGATAAATTCCAAGAAGCTGGAGGCAAAGTAAAATCTGTTGGCGAAAGCATATCCTCTATTACAGCCCCTATTAAAGATTTTGGTTCATTTGCTTTTAATGCTGCAGTAGATTTTGAAAGTGCTTTTGCTGGAGTTCGTCAAACGGTAAACACGAGCGAGGAAGGTTTTAAAAAGCTTGAAGATGGTATACGAGGTATGGCTAAGGAGCTGCCAGTTAGTGCTACCGAAATTGCGGGAGTTGTTGAATCAGCTGGACAGCTAGGAATTGCTGAAGAACACCTATTATCTTTCTCACGAACAGTTATTGATATGGGAAATTCCACGAGTATGACCCGTGAGCAGGCTGCAAAGGAGTTTGCTGATTTTGCAAATATTGTTGGAATGGGGCAAGGTGATTTTGACCGTTTAGGCTCTTCAATTGTTGAACTTAGCAGCAAAACGGGTGTTGCTGCTTCTGATATTATGAAGATGGGAATGGGATTTGCCGAGCAAGCTTCTAAAGCTGGTCTAACAGAGGCGCAAATCATGGGACTAGCGGCTACTATGTCTAGTCTAGGGATTAACGCTGAAACCGGGGGAGCGGCGATGACTTCGGTTCTTCAAAAAATCCAAAAAGCAGTAGGAGATGGTGGCGATAGCTTATCAGGATTTGCTAAAGCGGCCAACATGTCTAGTGCAGATTTTAAAAAGGCCTTTGAAACAGATGCTACCTCTGCATTAGATGCCTTAGTGAAGGGGCTAGCTGAGTCATCAGAAGGTGGAGCAAACCTAAAAAGTGTACTTGCAGATCTAGGTGTTAACGGTGATGAAACAGATGTACTTTTAAGCATGGCTGATGCCTCTGATTTGCTATCATCGGCTGTTAATTCATCCTCAGCTGCGTGGGAGGAAAACACGGCTTTATCAGATAAAGCAGCTGAACGCTATAAAACGACAGAATCTCAAATGGCTACAATGAAAAATGAACTAACGGATATTGGAATTAGCATCGGGAATATTTTAATACCGATCGTGAAGAGTTTTTTAGAAAAGCTTAAGCCATGGATTGAAAAGTTTTCTAATCTTAGCGATGGTACCAAAAAGCTAATTACGATTATTGGTGGGATTGCGGCGGTTATTGGGCCAGTTCTTGTAGTATTTGGAACATTAATATCAACGGTCGGTACAATCATTGGAGCAATTAGTAGCCTAGGATCTGTTTTTGCAGTATTAAGTGGACCAATAGGATGGGTTGTAGCTGCTATTGCCGCACTTATAGCTGGCGGTATAGCATTATATAAAAACTGGGATGTAGTTAGCGCAAAAGCAGTTGAAATATGGGAAGGCATAGCAAGCTTTTTCTCAGAATTGTGGACAAGCATTACAGAAGCGGCTTCCGCTGCATGGGAAGGGTTTACCCAACTACTCTCAGACTTATGGACGGGATTAGTAGTAGGAGCTGAAGCAATATGGACAGGCTTGGTAGATCAGCTTGCAGGCATATGGACAAGTATTACAGATGCTGCCTCAGCTGCATGGGAAGGATTTACCCAACTACTCTCAGACTTATGGACGGGGTTAGTAGTAGGGGCTGAAGCAATATGGACAGGCTTGGTAGATTTGCTTGCAGGCATATGGACAAGCATTACTGAATCGACTTCAGTAGCATGGGAAGAGTTTACCCAGTTACTTTCAGATTTATGGACGTCAATAATAGAGGGAGCTATAGAAATATGGGAAGGTATGGTAACCTTCTTCTCGGAATTGTGGACAAGTATTACAGAAATAGCTTCTATCGCATGGGAAGAGTTCACGCAGTTACTCTCAGACTTATGGACGTCAATAATAGAAGGAGCTATAGAGATATGGGGAGGCATAGTAGAGTTCTTCTCAGAATTGTGGACAAACATCACAGAAATAGCCTCTATCGCATGGGAAGAGTTTAGCCTACTACTTTCAGAATTGTGGACGTCAATTGTAGATGGTGCTTTAGTAATATGGGAAGGCATGGTGACCTTCTTCACTGAATTGTGGACAAATATCACAGAAATAGCCTCTATCGCATGGGAAGAATTTAGCCTGCTACTTTCAGACTTATGGACGTCAATTGTAGATGGTGCTTTAGTAATATGGGAAGGCATGGTAACCTTCTTCTCAGAATTGTGGACAAGTATTACAGAAATAGCCTCTATCGCGTGGGAAGAGTTTACTCAACTACTCACAGACTTATGGACGTCAATTATAGACGGAGCGATAGAAATATGGACTAGCTTTGTAGAAAGCCTATCAAATATCTGGACATCAATAGTTGATGTAGCTACCAATATATGGGGCTCTATTTCTTCTGCGATTATCGAAATAGTTACAACTATTATTAATGGAATAGAAGTTGGATGGAATAAATTAAAAGAAACTACCGAAATTGTATTTAACGCTGTTAAGTCATTTTTGAGTGATGTATGGAATAACGTGAAAAATGCGATTGTAGGCACGGTAGGAAGTATTGTTGATTTAGTCGTATCGGGATGGACAAGGTTCAGCCAGATGACAACAAATACATTTAATACGATAAAAAGCTTTTTGAGTAATGTCTGGGAATCTATCAAAACTACGGTAGTAAATACAGCAACTCAATTAGTAACGAGCACTATCCAAAAATTTCTTGATATTAAAGTGGCAATAGAAACAAAGATGAATGAGGCTAAAAGAGTCGTTACTGATATTTGGGATAAAATACTTAGTATTTTCAGAGCCCTCGATTTGCGTAAAATTGGTAAAGATATTATTCAAGGTCTAATTAATGGTATTGGCGACATGGCAGATCTTGTCTGGGATAAAGCTAAATCAATTGCAACATCAATAGGAGATGCAATAAAGAGAACTTTAAAAATAAATTCTCCTTCACGAGTAATGATTGCAATCGGTAAAGGCGTTGGTGAAGGCTTAGCAATAGGGATTGAGAAAGGCAGTGATGGAGTTAACAGAGCCGCTGAGAAATTAGCAGAGGCTGCAATTCCAGATTTAACCGAGCGTTTATCAATTTCTAAAGAGGCCATCGAAAAAGCCCAGCAAATTATAAGCAATGTAATAAAAACCAATGCAGCTGAAATTCAGGCCTTGCATAAAGAAGCTGAGAATAAGAAAGCTGAGATTTCTCAACAGGCTTCAGATAAAATTACAGCGATCAAAAGCAATGCAGCAAAAAAACATGTAGCTCTTACAGCAGATCAGGTAGCCCAAATCAAGAAGATAGAAGAACAATCATTAAAAGACCGCGAAGGAATTACAAATCAATATGCTGAAAAAATGGCAAAAGCAGAATCTAGGTCTGCAGATGTAAAATTCAAAGCCTTAAAAGAATATGTTGAAGCTCAGAAATCGGCTGGAGAAATGTCGGCAAAACAAGAAGCTGAATTTTGGCGCTATAGTGCAACGGCGTTTAAAGAAGGTACAAAAGAAAAAACAAATGCATTAAAAGAGTTCAAAAAAGCGTATTCTGAAATGGTTAAGGAACAATTCGAAAAAGAGAAGGACTCCGTTGAAAAACGTAAAAAGTACAATTCAATCTCTCTAGCAGAGGAATTGAAAATTTATGAACGCTATCTAGGACAATATGAGGCTGGTACAGACGAACGTACGTATTATGAAGAAAAATTTTATAATACGAAAAAAGAAATAAGCGAAAAAATTAAAACTATCAACAACGATTATTTAAAGCAGACGCAGGATGTTAACAAAAAATTATTGGATGAAGAGCAAAAACTTAATGATGATTACAATAAGGCTTTAGATAGTCGTATAAAAAGTATTAAAGGTTACTTTGGATTATTTGATGAAGTTAAAGTAACCGATCCAATTGATTCTTCCAGCTTAACGCAAAATTTAAGTGAGCAAGTGAATGCCTTATCTCAATGGCGAATTGAGTTATCAAAACTTGAAATTCGTGGATTATCAAGTGATATTATCGATGAACTCGAGGCAATGGGCCCGAGTGTCCTTGCACAGCTAGAAGCTTTAAATCGAATGACAGATGCAGAATTGAAGCAATATAAAGACTTGTATGAGAAAAAGCTGCTAATAGCAAGTGAGTCAGCAGTTAAAGAGCTAGAGCCATTAAAAGCTAAAACGGAGGAAAACATTGAGGTTCTACGTAAAACAGCAAATTCGGAATTGAACACTCTAGATAGCGAGTGGCAAAAGAAAATCAAGGATGTTGTTCTGGGAACAGAAGAAACCCTAGGCTCAATGAATGAAGTTGGGAAAAATGCTATTCAAGGTTTAATTGATGGCATGAATGGAATGCAAACAGCATTACAGCAAACCGCAAATAACCTTGTCCAAAATGTTTCGGATACATTAAGTGATGCGCTAAATCTAAAACCAAAATCTTCTCTATTGAAAAAGGTTGGAGATAGTGTAGTCGATGGGTTTGACTCTATTATGAATAAAGCTACTAATGTTAGTAAACTTCTAGCAAATAGTGTTACCCACGAGTCTTCTTCTTTATTGCCAATACAAAAATCCAAGAATAACAAAATATCACAAAATTCAGGGCCTTCAACTATTGTTGTACAATCCATATTAGATGGACAAGTTTTAGGAGAATCTGTTGTAGATGTCGTAAGCGGCAAACAATATAGCAATGCAAGCATTCATGCATTGACGAGGGGGTTAAGTGGTATATGAAGATGATTTTAAAGGATGGCCGTGAAATGCTGATGAGCGACTACAGTTTAAAATTATTAAAATATTACATTCCTTCTGTATCAATAGAGCATCAATCGTCTGAGGTCGATGGTAGTGATGGAGCAATCTTCACGAGCACACGTTTTAGTGGACGAACGATTACTGCGAAATTTATGTATAAAGCATTTGATTATCATGATTTTAAATTGTTTATTGCAGACATTAATATGCTGTTTGCCCGAAAAGAATATTTTTATATTATTTTTGATGCTGAGCCAGGGAAGCGCTGGAAGGTACGTCTTGCAAACAGCTATCAACCAAATGAGCTACTACGAAAAGTAGGAGAGCTCGAAATACAATTTATTTGTGAAAATATTTATGCAGAATCGGTTCCTACAACTTTAGATTTAAAGGAATGGGACATTGATAAATGGGCATGGGGCATGGGTCTTGATTGGGATGAAGATTTAGCCTACTCATTTAATAGCAACCACTTCACAATTAAAAATTACGGAAATGTTGCGGTGGATCCACGCCAAAATGAGCTTGCTATTACTTTAAAAGGTATTTTCAACGATAGCGTTACTATTACAAATAACACTACAGGAGAAGTGTATCAATTGAATGGTGCTTTATCTTCTTCTGATGAATTAAACATTAGCGGAATTCGCTCATTTAAAAACGGTACTTCCGTTTTTAAACAGACAAATAAAAAACTCCTCTCACTAGCAGTTGGAGATAATAGTTTCTCAATCTCAGGCGGTACTGTTCACAGTATCGTTTTTAATTTTAGATTTTTATATATGTAAATAAGGATGGTGAAGAAAAAGACATGGTCATTAATTTACACACGACACAATCACCAGTCAGTCGATCAGAACGAATGAAAATAAATGAAAACTGGCAAAGGATTATTGAAGGGTTATCAAGGTTACAATATCAAGTCAATGTTTTAGCTGGTGGCAAAGAAGTTGAAGATTTACTACAACGTATTGAAGATGCAATTAATAATGCTTATACATCTGTAACAGCGGCAATTAAAGAAAATAATGATGCTACACAAGAGGCAATCAACAATGTAAATATATCATTGGAAGAGGCTCTAGAGAAAATTGCTACAGCTATACAAGAGATAAACACAGCAATTACTAATGCAAATGAAGCTACAACCAATGCTAATCAAGCAACTAGTAATGCTAATACAGCTGCACAAATAGCTAACGACAAAGTGACAGAAGCAACGCAAATGATTGAAAGTTTAGCATCGCTCAAAACTCAATTAGAACAAATCAAACAGCAATTAGTAGCAGTAAATAAAGAAGCGGAAATAGCCATAACAAATGCAAATAATGCTACGCTTGAGACACGTAATGCAATACAAGATACAAATACAGCAATCACGAATGCCGAAGTGGCAACTCAAAAAGCTAATCAAGTTGTGCAAGATATTAACGTAGTTAAAGACGATTTAACACAAACTGTGAATGATAAAATCACCGAAGCAGATACAGCGATCACAAATGCTAATCATGCAACTGATCAAGCTAAACAAGCGGCTGAAAATGTTAAAGGTTGGGGTACAGCCGCAGTATGGAGTGCTACTACACAGTACGAAAAGAATAACATCGTAACTAATAACGGCTCAACATGGCAATCATTAACGACTAATATAAATTCAGTTCCTTCAGAATCTAATACGGACTGGATTTTACTTGCTCAACGTGGAGTAGATGGTACTGGCTCTGTTTCGAAGGTTGCTAGTAAATCTCCTGACGTTGACGGGAATGTATCATTAATTCCAGCCGATATTGGCGCAGAAACTCCTCATGGAGCGCAGGAAAAAGCAAATGGAATTAAGGAGTGGGTGCAGGCACATGGTTTAGGTACTGACAAACCAGGATTGATTGCTTCACCTGATTCTTTATTAAATAAAACTGAGTCAGGCTTTTGGAATGTTAAAAATACACCAGGATCAACTGTATTACCAAACGATACCGAAGATTTTCATGTTTATGTGGGCATGAAAGCGAATGAAACAAACAAAAAAAATTATCAAACATTATTAGCGATCTCTCAAGAAACGGCTAAGACATATACAAGGGTAATTACAAAGGATGGACAAACAAAAGGTCATATAGAAGATTCTGGATGGATTGAAGGTGGAGGCTCAGGAAGCGAAGGGCTTAAAATTAGTGCCGTACCATATGACTTGACTACAACAGAAGAAAACCAAAAATCATGGAATTTACCTGAAAATTCTTATGTTAAAAATAACGACTTCATTATTGTTTTTCATAATGGTTTTTACCTATCCCCTACTTCATGGAATATTTCAGGTGACGCAATTAATGGATATACCTTAAACATCCCTGATAATCCTATAAAAGAACAAATAGAAAACAACGTAAGAATCATAATTTTCAATAACGTCCCTATAGATGGAACAGAACGCTTTAGTGGTAACTTGCTAGAGGATGGTACGGTTTCTATCGAAAAATTAGGTAAGGAAGTTCAAGATGCCATTAGCAATGCAGGTGAAAAAGTAGAAATAGTTAATGATCTTACAACTGGTGGAGCTGATAAGGTATTATCTGCTGAAATGGGTAAAGATTTAAAAAAACAAGCTGATGAAGTCACGCAAACCGTAACAAATTTAGAGCAAATTGTTAATCAGAATCATGAAGAAGTTACTGAACATTTGGCAGATTATGTGAAACACCCCGCGGTGGCCACAACTACATTAGTAGGCAATGTGTATCAAGTGATGCTTAATCCAGCACCTAAAGAGTATGTAAATAGCATGGGATTAGTACTAACGATTGACGCTAGTTACGCTAATGACTATTACATTAAAGTTAATGGGTTGGAAAGCAAAGTGGTTTATACGAGCAAAATAGGTTTAGCTAAGAATGCTAAAGCTGGTGCTATATTATCCTTTAGATACAGTGCTACAGCAAACGGAGGGCAAGGGGCTTTTATCTTACAGGGTGAAAGCGAGGTGGAAATAGGTCAACAAATAATAACTCCGAAGACAACCAATCAAGCGATCCTACAAGGTGTTCACGATGGTACTGGTTATGTCGTTGGTAGTCCAAATTTGCTTTCCTCAAACATAAAAAGTGGTGTTAATCTTTTTGGTGTTGTCGGTAATTATGAACCTTTTGCACTTGGCTTTGGTAGTGGTGCAGAATTCAAAATAGGTTCGACATATAACACTAACCTTAATTTCTTGGGATTGCCGAATTATTTTGGGGATATTCTGACAGGTGAAGTTAAAAGCATGAAGTTTGTATCTACGAAAACCGTGACGGCGAACATTGTTTTCACACTAAAGAGAAGGAAAATCACCGAGATATACCAAGCAGATTGTGATTCTTTTAGTGTGAAAAATGTTACAAAAGGTATTTATTATAGAAATGCATCGGTTATCTTTTCAAGTGGCAAAGATAAAATGGACATAGATGTACACAACGTGGAGTTTATAGAGGGTGACACCTATGAAATTTCATTGTCAGGAATTCGTGACAGCAATTCTGACTATAGAGGAATCGTGACCGGGTGGGAAGTTACATCAAATAGTAATGTAAGTATTTTTATTAATCCACATCTATTAAAGATTATATAATGAGGAATTTGTATTTTAGGTTTTAAGATATATTATGAAAAAGATACAGGAGGTATTATTTTTTATCAATTCTCGAGAAACACAAATCGAATTCAATAGCTACAACATAAACTCAAATCCAGAAACTGTAGAAATTATCAAACTATCTTACGGACAGTATCGAAGTGATTTTGAAATTGAAAACACATGGAAGGTTGATTTAGAGATAGGTCAGATTTTAATTGAGTATCCAACATTTGAAACTCCACTAACAGAACCAGTCAAGCACTTGTTATAGAAAATAAGGAACCGATAGTCAGAAATGATAAAAAATACAAGTTGTCCAAAGCGAATCACTTATGCAATTAATGTTACTTAGAGTAATTAATTTGAGTGCTGTATACAATCTATTTTTACGCAATTGGGAAAAAAGTAGGGCTATGGAAGAGAAAATTGATTTGGGGGTTTCTGTTAATTGCTGTGGAGAAGGGACCGTTAAAATAAAGGAAACTAAGCAAGACAAAATGATGTAATTGTTCCATATTAGTTCAACTAATGCTACTTACTAAGGGTAGCCTATTTTTTATTAAATAAAGGAGTTGATAAAATGTATAGCGGAAATCAAGCTTCATACCATAACCTTAGTGAAAATATGAAGCAAAAACTTGAAGAATTAAAGACCTCTATCGTCAATGACTTAACTACGGGAGGTTCTGACAAGGCATTATCGGCTGAGAGCGGTAAAGAACTGAAGAGTTTAGTTGATGAAAAAGCGAACGGTAAAGATTTAGAGTCTTTGCAAACAGAAGTTACTGAACATTTGGTGGATAATATTTCACATACAGAATGGATAGAAACAGTAGGAGGCACAGCTAATGCATTAACAGCAACCATTGCTGGTATTACAAGCTATAAAAATGGTTTGGGTGTGTCTTTTCCCGTTAAATCAAATAGCACAGCGGCTATGACATTAAATATTAATGGATTAGGAGCTATTCCTATCAAGAAAGCGAATGGCACACCGTTTAGTAATGGTATTACTAACGGTGTTTATACTGTTCGTTACCGTGATGGGGCTTTTATCTTACAGGGTGAAAGCGAGGTGGAAATAGGGCGGCAGATCATAGTCCCAGGCACTACCAACAAAGCGGTCTCTGCAGGTCTGCATGACGGCACAGGTTATGTAGAGGGTAGCCCGAATCTCATAGCCAGCAACATCAAGGTTGGAATCAACATGTTCGGTGTTGTTGGGACCCTTAAGGATGTATCCAGTAATAACTTAGTATTCTCTGAGCACAGCATAAGACCGTCTGATAGGAACCCGAACCCGCAGGTCATCACCCAATAACTACCGGTAGGATATGTACCATTAGGGTTCGTAAACACGATTACATGGTTCCAATATGGCTATCAAGAGAAAGCCGGGTATGGCTACGGGGCTGTGATGTCGACATATGGTTATGTATCGGTAATAGGGTCTAACCGTAATATCAGTATAACAGCTCATGCCACACTAGACGGGGACAGATACAAAGTGACGTACAGCATCTCTGGATCGCCAGTAGATTTTGTTGATATGAATGACGGATACTTCACTGGCGGTATTCAATGGATATGTATCAAACCTTAAGGAGGAGATTATATGATCGGATTCAAGATCTATTACGAAAAAGACACAGGGGACGTCATTCTGACGATTCCAGAGCAGAACGCGGTAGGGGCAATGGAGACAACGAAAGAGCAGGATTTCATCATGTTTTATGTACTGCAAGCCCGCAATCCATCGGCAGTGGACTTCATTCAGCTACCGTATGGTCAATACCGCAGCGATTTCAAAATCGCAAATAGTTGGAAGGTTGATTTAAAGACAGGGCAGGTTCTATTCGAATATCCAAAATTTGAAACGCCTATATCTGAACAGATACATCTTCTGCGGCAAGAAAACGAGGAACTCAAAGTTGAAAATAAAGATTTGAAATTAGCGTTGGCAGAATCAGTAGAAGCACAACAACCAGATAAACTTGAGAATCAATTAGCTGTTGCTGAATTAGTAGAGATACTAACAAATAAGGGGGTTTTATAATGGCTAAATTATATTGGGATTTAATTAAAATGAATTTGCGAACAATTGACCAGGTGCCATTGTTATGGCGAGAAGCTGTACAAGCATTACTCAATAACGAAAACAAGTAAACGCGGCATAAGCTAGCGTTATTTTTTATATCTGTGAAACTTTTAATAATAGAGGTCTAGGTAAGGATTTGTGTGAGTTAATTATTATACAAAAGTTCCATATTGTTCAGTAAACGCTTCTCACATCGAGTAGCGTATTTTTAATAAAAAGAAGGTGATATTTCTTGCTCATTGTATCGAATGGAACGCAAGTTGAACCTATTTTAGAAACAAATTATGAAAAAATTGAAGAGTTGAATGGGGCATTACGTATCTCATTCAGCTCTTTTTTACACGAAAAAAATCCAGGACATCCACTGTTAGATTTTGAAACAATTATTGAAGATGAGGATGGCCATGAATATGTAGTTAAAGATTTCGGTGGTGACACAATTTCTAAAAAGGCGACTGCTGTTCACATATATTTTTCTTTAGCTGATGAGTTTAAATATGATATTTATGGCGGCACACGGACTTTCGATGATTTTATGTCATTGGTTCTTGCTGGGACTGGCTGGACTTTTATCAATGAAGATGTAGACGGGCATCAATTGCTACAGAATTTCGGTGAAGCAAATCCAATTGTTTTGATTGACCAATTATGTGCAGCGTTTAATTGTGAACGTCAAATATTACCTGGTAAAGTTCTTCGCTTCACAAAGAAAATTGGGGCGGATAATGACATGCAATTCCGCTATCGTCATAACATCGAAACCTTATCATATAGCGTAAATACTGCAAATTTAAAAACACAAATTCGTGGGTATGGTGCAGAGGGAATTGATATAACTTATACTTCGCCATTAGCCGATTCACCTAGAATTGGAATCCGCGTTGCAGATCCTATTCATGACGAGAAGATAGAATCTGCTGAAGAAATGACAACACGTTTAGCTAGTGAGCTGCCTCCAGCACCTGAAACGAACATTAAAGTAAAGGTCACAACAGTAGACGGTAATATAGGGGACATGGTTTGGCTTATACATGAGGATCTTGCGCTAGAATACCAAACTCGAATTCTAAGTAAAAAGACAAAAAGAGATTATAGTAATTCAGAGGTAGAGGTTGGGAATACACAAGCGAAAAGTATTGTAGATGCCCTGTTAAATCAACATGCAACTATTAATGCTAACGATAAACGCTATCGTTCTAAATTTGAGCAAACGAATGATCGAATTGATTTAGAAGTAGAAGAAATTGACGCATCGATTGCTGCAATTCATATCCGTGCTGATAGTATTACTCAGAGCGTCACAGATTTAAATAACAATTTAAGTAGTCGCATCACTCAAACAGCTACTGAAATACGAAGTGAAGTAACTGCTCAAGTAACTACAATTAATAACAATATTCAAACAGTCCGAAATGATGTATCTGCTGTTACACAAACAGCATCACAAATACAGTCAACTGTGACTAGTCAACAAACTCAAATCAGTGGATTAGGAACACGAGTTAGCACAGCGGAGAGTAGTATTACACAACAAGCCGATCAGATAAAGTCAAAAGTTAGTGTCGAAGATTTTACGGGTAATACTGTCGTATCTCAAATTAATCAAACAGCAACAACTATTAGTATACAAGCATCAAAGATTAATCTTATAGGTGCTGTCACATTTTTATCTGATATTACGGGTAGGTTAGGAACAATTACAGCAGGAACTATTAATGGTGTTGATATTTATGGAGCTAACATTAACATTCAACAAGATGCTAGCATAGGAAGTACATTGTATTTGCAGGGTACTACTAACAGGGGTATCGTATTTCATGGTAATAATACAATTTATGCTAATGGTACGTATATGGAATTATCTGCTCCTTATGTAAGGTTAAATGGTAACTATAACGAACTTAACGGTTCTAATACTATTTATGGTCAATTAAATGTCCCGCAAGCTACAGGTCTTTCAGGTTTAGTACGAGCAAACTCTTCTGGGATTGGTATTTCAACATCAGGTGGTAATTTGTATGTACAAGTTAATGGTTCTACGATAGGTTCGGTTAAACTAACTTAAATAAAAGGAGAAAGATAACTATGGATTATCAAGTACAACTAAACAATGGACAAGCAATTAATTTGAAAAATGCTGAGTTTGATGCTACGGCATTTACAGCAACATTAAACGATCAAAAAATTTCTTTCGTAAATATTGGTGGGGCCATCATTAATAAGCATATTATCGTGAGTGTATTACCAGCGACAGCCACACAAACAGAAACGCAGTCTTAAGACGGGCGTTATTTTTTATTCAATTTTTAGTAGATGCCTTCCACATATGTGGAGGGCTTTTCTTATGGACTACAAAAGGAAGAAGTGGTGGAGTGGAAAAATGGATAGCGACTTGGAGTGGTTTTATTGGAGCACTTATTTCATATTTGGTGAATGGTTTAGGCATGGCAGTAACGGTTTTAATAGGATTTATGGCGATTGATTATCTCACTGGTATTTTGTCTGGTATAGCTAATCATAATTTGAATAGCCGAATTGGTGTGAATGGTATTATTCGAAAAATCTATTATTTGATGTTAGTTGGATCGGTTTATTTACTAGCTTTAGTGATACCTGGGATTGAATATGCAGGGGATGGAGCGGCGATTGCTTTTTGTGTTATAGAGTTTATTTCTATAACAGAAAATGGTACAAAGATGGGGTTTCCTACACCAATTTTCATTAAAAATATTTTAGCGATTGTCAAAGATAAAACAGGTGAGGGGGACAATAAATGAGTACGAATATAACAACAACATGCAGAGATTTGGCACAATTATTACCGGCTGCACAATTAGCATGTCGACTCTTATTTCAAGAATGCTACAAGGCAGGCATTCGTAACGTTTTTATTACCGAAACATATCGCTCTCAAGAAAGACAAAACTATTTATATGCCCAAGGGCGTACTCGACCAGGACAGGTCGTTACTTGGACGCTTAAAAGCAACCATAGTAGTCGTTTAGCTTGGGATATTGCCGTTGGTCCTCCAAAAACGCTTTATGATGTTACTACATTGAATAAAGTAGGGACTATCGCTCGCAAGCTTGACATTACATGGGGCGGGGATTGGAACGGTAGCATTGACCGACCGCATTTTGAAGTTAAATCGACTTGGAAGATGCCTACGGGTTATAAGTTAGAAGGACAAGTAATTGTTCCTAGCAGTAGCAAAATGACAGTGCAACTAATTGTAGAAGACAAGAAGGAGGTCAACAAAGTGACACAAGTATGGAATCCGGCATCACCAACAATGCGCACAGAAACAGAAAACTATATCGCGCGAGCAATCAAAGAAGGTATTATCCAAGATTCGCATTTAAAAGATTTACAAAGTGGTGTAATGACTACTGACCGATTATTGGGTCTGTATATTACAATTCAGCAACGTCGAGCTAATTAGTTTTAAAGATACCGCCATTATTTTGGCGGTGTTCATTGGCTTGGCGTTTTTTTATTTTTGGGCAATGATATTTTATTTCAAAAATGATTCTCCATTACTTACCTCTACAAACAAAATAGTGTTTAATCTCGGCTATTTCTTTAGATTTCTTCTAACTGGAAACCCCTTCGTTCACTACTAACTACTTTATACCTACTAAAGGGAAAATAGATTTACTACTTTTTCCACATAAATGAAAAAGGGAAATAAAGCATATTTATAGTAGAATGTTCATTCGAAATAAGAAATAATGATACATTTCGTAGGGTTTATTGAGAAAACTACCTAATTACTACCTAATATATTGTAGAAATTAGGTAATATATTCTCTGGGTTTACATGGATATTTAGTAATTTTTTAAGTTGTGAAAAATAGGACTTTTTTATAATTTTGAATAACTTACATATTTTTATAGATTTACTAACAGTTGTTTTAGTACACTGAATTTATGAATTGAAAGGGGCAAGAATAATAATGAAAAAGACACTTTTAGCTGGCGCACTTGGTATTGCATGTTTTACAGGAGGTTTTGGGGTACATGCAAATGCACAAGAAAATATAGATGTTGCTAGCTTTATCCATTCAAAACAGGAAGTTGCGGTGGTTATACCATTACAATCATTGACTTACCAGGACCTTTATAAACAACTGTTAATTTCCGAATTAGCTATTGATCATCGTGGTATTGTAACAACAAAAAATAGTATTACAGCAAAGTGGGCAATAGATTCTGAAATGACTCCACAGGAACAAAAAGAATTTAAAGAGTTGTACGGTAACGCTATGCAAGTAAAATTTACTCCATCTGGGAATTCATTTAAAGGAGAAGTTTTGGTTAAAGGAAAATGGATACCTTTAGATAAGGAAGAATTAAATGAGTTTATTAAAGAACTATTCCGAGATGAAACTATTGATTTAAAACCAGGCGGTTACTTCACAGATTCTATAGGTCACTGGGCTGAGAGCTATATCCAAGTACTTTATCAGTTTGACATTATTAGTGGTACATCTGCTACAACATTTAATCCAAACGGAAAAGTAACACGCGGACAACTAGCTTCTATGATTTTCCGTGCTTCTGGATTAGATGCGAAGGAAGAATATGAAGGTCCTGCTTCATATAAGGATTTGGGGAATTTTGCAGGTGCAAAAGAAGTAGCGATTTTAGAAGCATATGGCTTACTTGATATTTTTGATGGTGCTAATTTTGAGCCAAATAAACCTGCTACACGTGAGGAAATGGCATTTGTAACAGCAAGATATATTGAAGGAACGGACTATGATGTAAGTAAGGTTAGCAAAAATAACCCATTTACAGATAAAAATAAAATGCGTCAAGAAACTGTTGAATCTATCGGATTATTAAAGCAATTAGGTGTGGTTGATGGAGTGAACGGTCAATTTAATCCAAAAGGCAATCTTACACGTGCCGAGTTCTCTAAAATTTTCACACTAACATTAGCGTTATTTGATGATGCTGAGTAATTAATATAAAGCAATCCACATATTTGATGGATTGCTTTTTTATTCGACTAGCATATGAAATGCATGACTTAATAAATAACCTAATAAAATAAATGCTATAAAGGATTTTCGTGATACTGAACGAATATGATGCAAAATAAATTCTGAAATACTGGCGGTTGCGATTAACCCAATCGATACACCCATTAGTACGCCTTGTGCCTTATTAGATAACTCCCAATATTGGCCGATCTGTATAAAAGTACTAAAGAAAATCGAAAATGCTACAAAATAAAGAAAGAGTCTCCATATCCTTTCTCCTTGTGACAGTAATGCTGTTGAAAGTGCAAAGCCTTCTGGTAGATGATGTAGAATAATGGAAGCTGTTATTGCGATACTTAATGCGGAGCTCCCTAGTAACTGTCCGACAGTAAGGCTCATTGGAATAGTGTGGATAATTATAGCGATTGCGAGTAGTGATACAGAGGGATTTTGTGTATGGGAACTGTGAAATATACTATTAAGTATTTCAAACATAAAATAGCCCATCAAAATTCCAAGTAAAAGGCCAAATGATTTGTACATTTGAAAAGAAGAAGGAATGACGTCAACTACAAGTAAGCCAACTAAAAATCCGCCACATAATAATGATAATCCATGAGTTGTATGTTTGAATAGCCTAGAGAATACCCAAGCTAGGGCTCCTCCCATGCTAGCGCTTAAAAATAGAAAACCACCAAGTATCATTGCACTCAATTGCAAAATTCCTCCACCCTATATATTCTTTAAGTCGTTTTAAAAAATATATGCTAAGTAGAAATGAATATGATAGCCGTAAGTTTTAGAAAAATGTTCGTAGTATTAATTACTAAAAAGTAAAAGGTTATTTTATCGATAAATCTATTTTTAGGGGTATTTCTATCGAAACCTGCGAAATCGAACCGGAGAAGACACCAATTACAAAGTTGATGGTGTTAAATTGACTGAATATTATTTAAATTCTATACTCGTAAGTAGTAATACCAGATTCATTGATTTAGTAACTACTAATGAAGGTGAGGAATGTAAGTATGAAATGGGATGCGAGTTATGATGTGGTAGTAGTAGGTTCAGGGGCAGCCGGGTTAACAGCAGGTCTGACAGCAAAGCTACAGGGTATGAAATCATTAGTCATTGAAAAGACTGAGCGTTATGGCGGGGCATCTGCCTTGTCTGGTGGAGCACTATGGATTCCAAATAATCATGTGATTAAGAGTGAAGGTGTTCCTGATACACATAAACTAGCGCGTTTATACTTAGATTCAACCATTGGTGATCGTGTACCAGAGGCTTTAAAGGAGGCTTATATTAAACGAGGACCAGAAATGTTAAGGTTTTTAAATAACCATACTAGGCATATGCGTTTCCAATATGCTAAAGGATATTCAGATTATTATCCTGAAAAACCAGGTGGCTTACCTCAAGGACGGTCGATTGAGCCAGTTATTTTTGATTTGAAGAGAATGGGGTCATTAGCAGATACGATGCGTCGTTCGGCATTGTCTACTAAAGGCTTTACGATGAATAGCTATGAATTTCATAAGGTGAATATGATAAGACGCACGATAAAAGGGAAAACAACTGCCTTAAAATTAGGCATGCGATTGGTGAAGTCGAAAGTTAAAGGAAGTCTGCCTGTTGCATTAGGGGAAGCATTAATTGCTCGTTTACGAATGTCACTTGCAGAAGCGAATGGAGAGCTGTGGATTTCGACTGCATTTAAAGATTTTATCGTTGAAAATAATCGGGTGATTGGTATCGTAGTTGAACGAGATGGGCAGGAGATGCGCATCGAGGCGAAGCGTGGGGTTGTCCTTTCTTCAGGTGGTTTTTCTCATAATCAAGCATATCGTGAAAAATATTTGCCAGCACCAACAAACGCAAAATGGACTTCTACACCAGAAGGACAAACAGGAGATATTATCGAGCCAAGTGTGAAAATAGGAGCGACACTAGATTTAATGGATAAAGTATGGGGAGCACCTTCTGTTATTGATCCACAAGGACATCCTTTCTTCCTTGTTGCAGATCGCGGGGTTCCTAATATGATGGTTGTGGATGGTGCTGGAAAACGTTACTTGAATGAAGCGGCACCTTATCATGAATTTGTAGACAATATGCATTGTCACCATCAAAAAACGAACGATGCTATACCTTCTTGGATAGTAATCGATGCAACAGCAAAGAGTCGCTATATTTTCACAGGATTTTTCCCAGGACAAGCTTTCCCAAAAAGCTGGATTGAGAATGGCATAGTGAAAAGTGCACAAACAATTAAAGAGCTTGCCGAACAAATGAATGTTCCTCCAGAAAATTTAGTGGACACTGTAGAGCGCTTCAATGCCTTTGCTCGTAATGGCCGTGATGAAGATTTCCATCGAGGAGATAGTGCCTATGATAATTATTATGGAGATCCTACTTTGACGAATCCGAACCTAGCAGAGCTTAATAATGCTCCATTTTATGCACTCCCTATATATCCAGGAGATATTGGGACTAAGGGTGGCTTAGTAGTGGATGAGCATGCTCGCGTTGTAAAGTCGGATGGTACGGCAATTGAAGGGTTGTATGCATCGGGGAATTGCTCAGCCTCTATAATGGGCGAAACG
Organism: Lysinibacillus xylanilyticus; assembly: GCF_001183605.1. Classification (GTDB taxonomy): domain Bacteria; phylum Bacillota; class Bacilli; order Bacillales_A; family Planococcaceae; genus Lysinibacillus; species Lysinibacillus xylanilyticus. Next base: position 214,733 of record NZ_LFXJ01000013.1, read on the forward strand.
TATCCAGGACCAGGTGCAACATTAGGGCCTGGTATGACATTAAGCTATATTGCAACAACGCATATGGCAAATGCAGTGAATCAGGAAGAATCGACTTTGCTAAAGGTATAAAGAGCCTGTAAAATTGATACCTTCAATCAAAAGGTGAAAATTATTGAACAACTATAGCAATTTACACTCTTAATTAAAAAAATCCCTAGCGTCAATGCAACGACGCTAGGGGTTAATATGATTAAAAGTGTATACCTGGTTTATCAGATAGCTTACAGCCTGTTCCGTATTTCGCTTTTAAGGCACCTTTAAAATTAGTTTGTTCAAGTTCTGAGAATGCTTGCTTCCAAATCTCAAATACATTGTGACTTGAAGCAGTACCTTCTTTTGTTAGTCGAACAATATGGAAACCATATTCATCGTTGCATCGAGCTAATGGACGATTTTCACGCACTGTAATGATTCGACCGCTCTCTGTAACATCGTATAAGCCCTCGTAACCTGAAATAGCACGTCTTTCTTCATTGATGTCAGCTGCTTTTTCTACTTTTTCTTTTTTTGCTTCTTTGACTTCCTTTTTTTCAACAGGCTTAGCAGCTTCTTTAATTTCAGCTTTCTCTGCAGGCTCAGCTATTTCGTTGACTTCAGCTTTCTCTACAGATGTAGCCTCTTCTTTATTTTGAGCTGCAAGCTGTTCCACAATGACGAAATCTTTATTAGAAGCTTTGTCGCTCAGTGTCGCCATTACGTTCATAATAGAACCAACATAACGTACTGGTTTATCTTTACCTTCTTCGAATACGAAAATATTATAATCGGTTTTATTCATCTTTCTCATAATAATATTACCTGTTTTAGTAGTAAAACCGATAAATTTGTTCTTTTTAAGTGCTTGTATTGCTTCTTGCTTTGTTAAAATCATTTTTTAAATCTCCTAAAGAATTGTTTTTTCTATTCTACCATAAAATCAGTGTTCCTGTTTTTCTTAAATATTGGATGTTTTATTATTGCCATGATAATTCTTTATGATGCCGAGAGAAGAAAAGTGTTTATTGCAATAGAGTGGGGTGATTTCCGTTCCGACTGGGCGTGTCCGATGAGCTGCTAATCTCCAATGAGTACATATCTACCATAAACCTTTTCCGATTTTTGGTGATGAGACTGGTAAAATCTTTCGTAGGGAGAAATTGAGTTGTATGTAAAATCGCTCAGGCAACCTTGCAAACTGAATAGGTAGGTAATAAAATTGGTCGGGTAATTAATAGAACTGCTCGGGTAGCCTCGAAAAGTGATCGGGTAGAACGTAGAACTGCTCGGGTAACCCAGAAAAGTGATCGGGTAGAACGTAGAACTGCTCGGGTAACCCAGAAAAGTGATCGGGTAGAACGTAGAACTGCTCGGGTAACCCAGAAAAGTGATCGGGTAGAACGTAGAACTGCTCGGGTAACCTCAAAAAGTGATCGGGTAGAGCATAGAACTGCTTTGATCCCAAAGGTAACTGATATAACCTATAACTACATAATCAAAAGGAGGATTTAATTATGGTACAACATTTATTTACTATGAATTTAAACTGGTCGGAGGGGAGAAATGGGACGGGGAATATTGTTGCGAACAATCTAAATACGAAAATTTCTATTCCTCGAGAAATGAATGGACCAGGGATTGGGACAAATCCTGATGAAATGCTACTTGGAGCGGCAGCAACTTGCTATTTAATTACACTGGCCACACTTCTTGAAAATTCGAAGATTGCTGTGTTGGATTTGTCTATGCAAGCTGAAGGTTTTGTTGATGTGACGAACGGTGTTTTTACTTATGAGAAAATCGTACATAAGCCAAGAATTGTTGTACAAAATTTATCTGAGCGAGAACAAAAAAGAATTAATCGCTTAGCTGAGAAGGCAGAACAAACATGTATGATTAGTAAGGCATTAAAAGGAAATGTTCAAATTACATGCGATGTACAAATTATCCAAGAGTGAAAAGGGACATCTCCATTGATTGGCTGAATATAATAAAGTTGGGGGTTATTCAAAAATGATTTTGAAATAACTCCTTTTTTGATTTATTACTAAAAATTTGAGACGAAATCTATTAAAATGTGTGGCATTTTTAGTAGGCAGATTGGGGTAGAGCTGGTGACTTCTTTGCTATAGCTTCGCATTCCGCACAGCAAACCCCGTTGTTGCCGCTTCGCTTTCGCACAGACAAACCCAGTTGTTGCTGCCGCTTCGCTTTCGCACAGACAAACCCCGTTGTTGCCCCGACACCCCTAGGAGAACGCCCAGTCGGAACTGAAATCAACCACGTTATAGTGATATGCTTCTTTTTTTACATATTATTATGAAATTGCTTTTTCAAAAGTAGTTCTATAAATGTCCCAAATGAATATATAAAGTTAAGTGCTAAAAAAATGCAAAGGATGATGTGTTGCAAGAGCAGTCGGCTCAGACTATTAAATTTTATAGTCAGTACGGGAAAAGAATTTTTGATATTGTGGGGGCACTCCTATTACTTTTTATTACCATTCCTCTTATGTTAGTAGTATTCCTCATTTTACTTATTAGCACAGGCCGCCCTGTTTTTTTTAAACAAATTCGTACCGGACAAGATCATCAGCGCTTTGTTATTTGGAAGCTACGGACAATGACCATACAGGCAGTTCCGGTGAATATGCCTACTATGTGTGCAGAAGGAATTCCGGATGATTACTTTTTTAAAACTGAACAGGATGTACGAATAACGAAGGTTGGGGCCTTTCTTCGGAAGTTAAGTATTGATGAAATTCCACAGCTCATTAATGTCTTAAAAGGAGATATGAGTATTGTTGGCCCACGACCAGAAGTACCAACCATCACAAACGCTTATAACACATTACAGGCACGGCGTTTAGAAGTAAAGCCAGGTTTAACAGGGCTTGCTCAAATTAACGGCCGCTCTAATATTTCTCACGGGCAAAAAATTTCATATGACCTAGAATACGTTGATTGTTATTCCTTTTGGATGGATTTTAAAATTATCATCAAAACACTTTATGTAGTTTTATCGAGAGCAGGTGCTTATTAAGGAGTATTAGGTTCTGAAAAAATTGCTCCTGCTCATAAAATGCAGACGATTCATAATGGCATTTACCAAATAAAGAAGCGAGTAGTACCTATGAAAGAAAAAGAGGAGCATCCATTAATCGTGATGGTCGCTCGTTTTGAAGTGCCAAAAAGACAGGATTTATTGCTAGAGGCTTTAGCGAGTTTTCTGATGTACCTTGGCGCCAGCAATTGATAGGTAATGTTCACTTCGCCCTAGTTTAGAAAAATTCGTTATCGATAAAGGATTAATAGATTGTGTCTCATTTTTGGGCAAATCTTTACTTGAGGAAAGTCATTTATTTGTCTTGCTATCATATTAGGGGGCTTACCAATTCCAAGTATTGAAGAACTCGAGCAGGACTTCCGATTATCGCCACGAATGTATGTGGGGGATGCTAGTGCACGTAGTTTTTTAAGGAATTTTACGTTTCTACCAATGTATTAAAAAACTCTATTTGTCTACGAAAGGCTGTATTAAAGTCGGCTAAGAAAGGTGATTAACTTGCAATTAATTCGCATTCGAACTGATGATGAGCTTATGTGGTACAAGGATATTTGGGATGAAATTTTAGCAGCGGAGGACAATGATAATCCATTTATAGAATTAGCATGGTTTTTTAACTGGTGGCAAATTGTTGGGCGAAGAGAGCGTGTGGAGCTCTATGCCGTTGAAGAAAATGGGACTATCATTGCCTTTTTCCCCTTCTTAGTCCGACTTCGATGGGGAATACGAATTTATGCCTTTGTGGGAGAAAATATTGCGAATTATTCAGGTGTTGTAGCGAAAAAAGAATGGCTGTTGCCCGCAACGACCTTTGTCTTTGAGCAGCTCATTGAAAAGTATAAACATCTACTATTTTCGTTTCATGGATTATTGGAAAGCAAAGACACTACAAAGGTCATCGAGCAATATTTTGTTGAAAGGCAGTTACGGCCGAGTATTTTTCGTGAAGTGACTCCGTATCTTGCCTTTCACGATGTAGATTTTGCTAACTATTTCAATCAACGTAGAAAAATGCATAGTGTGGATAAAAGAGAACAGAAGCTACAAAAATTAGGCTCATTAACGAGGAAAACCCCTTCGCAGGACGAGCTTTGGCAAATGTTTAGATTATTTGATCGACGATGGGCTAAAAAAATAGATACAAGTGATTTTACGAAAGGGAAGAAAAAGGATTTTTTCGAACGGTTAACGCTTCTTAAAGGGGAGACATTGCAAGTCGAGATAGACGCACTTGTTTTTGAAGATCAATGGATTGCTTTCACCTACGGAATTTGCTGTCGTGGACGTTATGTAACTTACGCACTTGCACATGAGCCGACATTTAATATATTTGGGCCAGGCAGATTAGTGAATCAGGAAACTATTAAGCGAACCCATTCTGAAAATTATCGCTTGTTCGATATGAGTATTGGCTACGAGCCAGATAAATTCGATTGGCGCTCTAATATTGATTTTACAAGGCGTATGCTCGTAAGCAGTGGCACGAAACGAGCAAAGCTATTGGCGAGTTGTTATACGCTGAAAGAGCGACTCAAGGAATTATTAAAAGGTAATCATCGTGTCGTGGAATGGAAGCGCAACACTCTAGGTCAATTACGTTACTTAGTAAAGTATGGAAAAGTAAAAGATTGGCTAGAATATGGGCAACTGTTCGTAGAAAAATTTATTCGTTTTAAGCAAGTGGATTTGTATGAATTATCCCCATCAGATAATGTTACACCGCAACGACCTGTAGGAGATTTGTTTGAGGAGTTGTCGATACAGGAGGCGATGCAACTCGATGAGGAAGAAATTATTTCTCTATTTTATAAGGGATACTCCATTTACAAAGATTCTTATGCAGAAACGAATAAGCCTGCGTTTGCGTTACATGCGGTGAACTGGCGTGTAGACGAATTGCAAATTGTTGAAGCATTGCCAAAGCAGACATATTTTTTAACCTATGATGTTTATAAAAATATCGATATTATCACAGCCTTTTTCAAAAAAATGAAACCTGCACAAACACTTTGGGTTACTGCAAGCTTTTGGCAATGGCGAAAGCGTAAACGATTATTGCAGCTAGGCTATAAACGTATTTCTCGAATGAAACATTTTAAATGTGCTCGTTTTGAGCGAAATCATGTAGAAAAATACACAGAGAGTGGGGGCGATGTTCATTCTGTCCATTAAAAGTAAGCGATGGAATATCGCAATGCAGCATTTTTATTTCGTAGAGAAGCCAGCCAATGTTAGAAAATCAATGAAGGTTGTTGGATATACAAATTCACTTGTACCTAGCCGTAAGCTTGTTAAAAGCGAAACGGTTCATATTCACCTTACAGATAGTGAGTTATCATTGTATCTTGCTCTTTCAGAAAGTAATCGGAAAATTCTTCGTCGTGCACAAAAAGAGTCCTATCAAGTTTTTATTTATAAAGAACCATCAGATGAAAATTTACGAGCCTTTCAACAGTTTTATAATAACTTCGCAAAAAGGAAAAAACTCGAGCTAATTAGTAAGTCTCAAATGGAAGCTATTACGCTCTTGAAAAATAAAGGAGCACTATGGCTTTCTGAGATTCGCAGTATTTGTGGACAAACACTATGCTATAGACTCGATATTGTATACGCTAAAAAAGCGATGTCCTATTATGTAGCGACTTGTCATTCACAATTGATGCCAGAGCATTTAAAAAGACCAGTTCGTTATGCAAATCGTTTCTTACTATGGCATAATTTATTGCATTTTAAGGAGCAAGGCTTTGTTTTATATGATATGGGGAAGCTGACAGATGATCAAAATGTTCGTGCATTTAAGCAAGGCTTCGGTGGACAAGTCGTCGATGTATACTCCGGCTACATTACCCAATCAAAAATACGTGCACTGTTACTGGGCGTGCAAAAATGGAGGAAGTAGTAATTGAAGTAAATCGTGGAGGTCTTGTCATATCATTGGATTTTGAGCTAAATTGGGGTGTCCACGATGTTTTTAAGTACGGACAATACAATAAAAATTTATATGGCGTGCGTGAGGCATTGCCTAAAATACTAGAGTTGTTTGAACAATATGACATTCATGCGACTTGGGCAACAGTGGGGCTATTGTTTGCAGAAACAAAAGCTGAAATGGCCCACTACTTAAGAGGTATTCCAATAAAATATAAAAACATGCGCTACGCGGCACATACACAACTTGCAAAAGTAGGAGAAAATGAGCAAGAGGACCTTTTACATTTCGGCAAATCTTTAATTGAGAAGATTAAACGTACGCCACATCAAGAATTAGGCAGTCATACATTTTCACATTTTTACTGTTTGGAAAATGGACAAACTGAAGCAAATTTCCGTGCAGATTTACATGCCACTGCAATGATTTGTGAAGAAAATATCAGACCGATGAAATCGATTGTATTTCCACGTAATCAAGTGAATGAAGCATATTTCCCAGCGTGTCAGGAAGTGGGGTTTGTATGCTATCGAGGAAATGAAAAACATCCGTTGTACGATCCTCAAAAATTTACGAAAAAAGGTCGACTAGTAGGTGCAAAAAAATGGCTGGATAGCTATGTTAATGTAACGGGAAATCATCTAGTAACGCTAGAAGAGATGCAAAAGGATTCCTTTATTAACATTCGTTCAAGTGCATTTTTAAGGCCCTATTTTAGCCCTTTACGATTTTTTGAAGGCTTAAAAGTCCAACGTATAAAAGAGGGAATGCATGAAGCTGCAAGGTCTAAAGCTTTTTATCATTTATGGTGGCGCCCACATAATTTTGGCAAGAACATTGAAAAGAATTTGGCTATGCTTGAGGAGCTTTTACAGTATTATCAGGAATTGCATAATCAATATAACTTTCAAAGCTATACGATGTACGAGGTCGCAGAGCTTTGCCGAACTTTATCCCGCAAAAGCCCGATTAGTGAAGACTAATAATTAGTGGGATGAAAAAATACCAAAAAGTAGCAAACTAGAAAACTGCCTAGTGTGCTGCTTTTTATGTTATAGGGGTAAGTTGGATGTATTCGAAATCAAGAGGGGAAGTACCAAACTTTGACGAAATTGTATGTACAAATGGTACTATTAATATCAAAGGTAATTCTCTAGGTATATTTATAGGAACAATAAAGTAGTATAGGGCAATTGACTTCAATTCGGCTCATCGGACGCTCCCAGGAAGCTTTGCTCTGTGTGAAAGCGAAGCGTCAGCGACAATGTTTTATCTGCGCGAAAGCGAAGCGTCAGCGACAAAAGCGCTCAGTCGGAACGGAAATCAACCCAACGATATGATAGTTATAGAAAAATGAAGTGAAGGTGGTCGGTTAAATGTTTATTCAACCAGAATGGCAGTATAAGCAAGAAAATGGTTCAGCTATGCATCAATGGATTAAGCAAAAAGAAAATCCACTTCCAAATGATGTAGATATTATTTTGTACGGTGCTTTATTATCGTATTCTAGTAAACCCTCACAAAAAGCGTTGTATCCAACAGCATTTCGAAAGGCTTGGCCAAGCTTTCAATCTTATAATTTAGATGAGCAAGTAGATTTGCGCTCGTTGGCAGTCGTTGATGTAGGCGATGTGGCTATCCATGAGACGGATAGAATGCTTTCAGAGTCAGCTATAGAAGCTGCGGCAGAAAACTTAAGCACTGCATATTCTAAAAGTTTCACGTGTCTTATAGGTGGAGATCATGCGATTACAGCTTGCTCTTTAAGAGGAATAAAGAATGCTTTTCCGAAGGATCGAATAGGGATTATTCAAATTGATACGCATTTGGATGCCCGGAATCAGGAGGAAATTGGCTTAGCTATGGATTCTCCAATACAGCAGCTCATTGCAGCAGGCGTTGTAGAGGGGAAACATGTTTATAATGTCGGATTACACGGCTTTTTTAATTCACCAGAAATGATTCACTACGCGAAAGAACAAGGAATACATATGATTACGTTAAAGCAAATGCGTCGTGATGGCATATCATTAACAATTCGCGAAATGCTTCGTCAGCTTATGTATGAGGTGGATCGTATTTATGTATCAGTAGATTTGGATGCACTCGATATTATATTCGCCCCAGATGTACCTGCAGCAACACCAGGTGGATTAACGGCCTATGAATTATTTGATATTCTAAAGCTCATTGGAGAAAATGAAGGGGTCCGCCATATTGACTTTGTCTACGCTGATCCAAAGGAGGGGGACCTACGCCCTGAAACAGTAAAGATGGGCGTGACGGCATTTTTGCAATGGTTAACAGGTATTCGATTGGATTACCGCAATCGTGTTTCAAAGAAAGTCAACGCTATGATTAGATAGTAATTAAATAAGACGTGGAAATTGCCTTGTAGATATTTACAATGAAGTTTGATGATAGTTTGCTATAATAGAACAATGCAAATTATATTATGAATGAATACATCATTGTATTGTTATAGAGAGGATTATTTATCATGACAACAAAACCAAAACTTTTAATTGTTGATGGAATGGCGCTATTATTCCGTTCATTTTTTGCTTCGGCTGCGATGGGGCATTATATTCGCCTTGCGGATGGGACACCGACTAATGGTGCTCAAGGATTTGTACGTCATGTATTGACGGCACAATCTATTATGAAACCAACCCATCTTGCTGTTTGCTGGGATATGGGTTCACATACATTCCGCAACGAATTATTTGATGGCTATAAGGCTAATCGTCCAGCACCACCAGAGGAAATGCTACCGCAATTTGATATGGCGAAAAATTTATCTCAACAAATCGGCTGGCAAAATTTCGGTGTTAAAGGGATGGAGGCAGATGATTTAATTGGCTCAATGATTACAAAATTTCAGGATGAGGCTGACATTACAGTAATTAGTGGAGATAAGGATTTACTGCAACTTTTAAGACCATCAACGGAAATTGCTTTTACGAAAAAAGGCTACACAGAGTATGACGTTTATACGCATACGCGCTTTAATGATGAATATGGCATTGAACCTATCCAATTTGCACAGGTCAAAGCTTTTATGGGGGATTCGAGTGACGGTTACCCAGGTGTTAAGGGAATTGGACCAAAGCAGGCACTTACGTTAATTCAAACATATGGTTCTATCGAAAATGTTCTGAAGTCAATAGACGAATTAAAACCTGGTCAACGCACGAAAATTAAAGAGAATCTAGACATGCTAAAATTGTCACACGAGCTTGCAACAATTCAAACGAACGTACCTATCGAGGCAGAATTAGCGAGCTTAGTATTACCTAATTATGAGCCTCAAACGTTCAAAGAAATAGAAGAACGTGGCTACACATTAATCGCCAAGCAGGTACGCTCACTGTATTCACTAATTTAATAAACATCCAAGGGAATCAACGCAGAGTATAGTAATATGCTCTGTTTTTTTTTTGCCCATCGGACGCCCCTAGGAAGCTTTGCTCTGTACGAAGGCGAAGCGTCAGCAACAAATGTTTTCTGTAGCGAAAGCAAAGCGACAGCTACAATGTTTTAACTGTGCGAAAGCGAAGTAGCAGCAACAAAACGCTCAGCCGGAACAGAGAATAAATCTTGAATTATTAATTAGAAAAAAGTGAATAGTTACACGGTTGGGTACTATTTTTTTAATAAAGGCTATTGTGTCAGAATAATTTAAAAAATAATTTACTATTATTGGGTATTCGGATATTATTGGAAATGAAAGGAGGGTAAGGATGTGAAAAACAAGACAAAAAACATTCTTATTTTTCTTCTAGGATTTATGACGTTTTCATTTTCTCAACCATTTTCAGATATTTCTCTTAGGATATAGAGGAATTTCTTAAATCAACTTCACCATAGCAATTTTTAGAATAACAAAAGAAAGAATTGGTTTTTAATATGATAAAATTTTTGACGTTTCTTTTGGCTAGGCGAGCACTAGTGGGAGATGGGCGACACGACGCTGTCATTTAGTTCGGTGTAATTTTCACGAAACTCAATATTTTTTCATTATCTTTAAAAGGAGCCGTTCGAATTTTACTTTCACGATTAAGGCGGCCGTTATCATGGAACATTAACCACAGCTCATCACTTCGTATTTCATAGCCAATGAGGGGTACCCAATGATAGGCGAAGGCAGATTTTTTATCGCACCAATTTAAGCTAAAATAGCGGTCAAAGCGTATGGCGACCGGGCGACCTGCATCTATTTCCTGCATAGCTTCCTTTAATGTACAATCGCGAATATCCCATGTCGGTCGAAGCCGGCGAAGATTGCGAATTAGACGCCATTTAAATAACCCGATTTTTGTGCCACCGAGAAGTTTATAAAGCTCATTTACCGAAGGAGCTTGATCTTCTAAATAGTTTAAGACTACGTGTACAGTTGTAGGACCACAAGCTGAATTACGGTATTTTGGTGAAATGGATGCATCATATTGTGATTTTCCTTGTAGTGACAATGAGTGGCGCATCATAATCTCCTTTCTAAAAAGAGCCGCATTTCAAAAAGAAATGCAGCTCATTTTTCCAGTATTGTTGTGTTGATAAGAATTCCGTTATTTGCAGCTGACGCTTCGCTTTCGCCACAGAATAGTAGCTTTTCTACATTAACTTTGCTATTTTAGCCTAGTTAATTATTGTTGAGCAGATAAGAATTCTGTAACTTGCTGAGGTGTTTTAGCATTTGCACTATGTAAGTGTGCTAATTTTTCACCGTTTTGGAAAATTAGTAGGCTTGGAATACCCATTACATCATATTTGTCCGCGATTTCTGGAAGTTCATCGCGGTTAAGTTCATACCAGTCATATTGGTTGTACTCTTCAATAATTGGATCGATGAACATATTGATGCGTGTGCAATCTGGGCACCATCCAGCGTAAAATTTCACTAGAACTTTTTGATCACCTGAGATCAGTTCATTAAATTGTTCAGCAGTTGTAATTGTTTTCATTAGTATTTCACTCTCCTTGCTTTCCATTCTACACATTTTTCCCTCAACCTGAAAGTTTTCTGTTTGGAATTATCGCTATCTACTTATTGTCTTGTTTTCGCTCGTAAAAAACAAAAAAAGTTGTATATTGCAAAAATAATTGGTGAAAAAAGATTGCTAAATTATACAAAATAATCTAAACTAAAAACAGAAAAAGTAGTTTTATCTTTATTCAGCAGAAGTTATTTACCTCTAAATCAAAATGGTAGCTGAATGAAGATAAGCCTCAGTCGTATGTCACAGATTACGTCTAAAATTATCTGGACAAAAATACACTAAGGCAAACTTGATATTTTTTTGGCCAAAAAATGAATGGCTATTCATTCAATGGGAGAATAAGGGGGAATTGCTTGTGACTTACAACATTAAAAAAGCGGCTGTTCTAGGTTCTGGGGTAATGGGCTCTGGGATTGCAGCACATTTAGCAAACATCGGTATTCCAACAATATTATTAGACATTGCACCGAAGGAACTAACAAAAGAGGAAGAAGCGAAAGGTCTTTCCTTAGAGCATCCTGCTGTAAGAAATCGTATCGTTAACGGGGCTCTTCAAAAGTTATTAAAGCAAAAGCCAGCACCACTTACTTCTAAGAAAAATTTATCACTACTAACGGTTGGTAACTTTGAGGACGATTTAGAGAAATTAAAAGATGTAGATTGGATTATTGAAGTTGTCGTAGAAAATTTAGCGATTAAACAAAACCTATATGAAAAAGTTGATGCTGTTCGTAAGCCTGGAGCAATTATTAGTTCAAACACATCTGGCATAAGTATTGATGCAATGGCAGAAGGGCGTTCAGAAGATTTTAAAATGCATTTCCTAGGAACTCACTTTTTCAACCCGCCACGCTATTTGAAATTACTCGAAGTCATTCCGGCAAACACAACAGCGCCAGAGGTTGTAAGCTTTATGAAAACATTTGGCGAAGATGTGCTTGGAAAAGGTGTCGTACTTGCTAAGGATACACCGAACTTCATTGCCAACCGTATCGGAACGTACGGTTTACTAATTACTTTACAAGAAATGATGAAGGGTAGCTATTCAATTGGTGAGGTGGATTCTGTAACAGGTCCACTAATCGGTCGTCCAAAATCTGCAACATTCCGAACGTTGGATGTTGTTGGTTTAGATACATTTATCCATGTAGCGAAAAACGTCTATGATCAAACAACTGGTGAAGAGCAGCAAGTATTTGCAGTACCAGAATTCCTACAGAAAATGGTCACAAACGGCTGGCTAGGAGCAAAATCAGGTCAAGGGTTCTTCTTGAAGCAAGGCAAAGAGATTCTTGAGATTGATCCAGACACACTAGAATATAGCCCAGCAAAAAAATTAAAAACACCTTCTATTGAAATGGCAAAACAAACTCGTGGATTAGCAAATAAAGTAAAAGCACTAACATATGCGAAAGATCGTACAGGAGAGTTATTATGGGGTATCTTCGCTCCGACGCTAATTTACTCGGCACAACTACACGGTGAAATTGCTGATGATATTGTTGCGATTGACAATGCCATGAAATGGGGCTTCGGCTGGCAGCAAGGGCCATTTGAAATATGGGATGCAATTGGCGTCAAAGATTCAGTAGCTAAAATGGAGGCTGAAGGTCGTGAGGTGCCAGCATTTGTTAAAGATATGTTAGCAAGCGGCTTTGAAACTTTCTATTCGGAAATTGACGGCGACCTAGCGTATTATAATGGCTCTGAATACGTAAAAGTACCAGTTAATGAAAAGGAAATTAACTTAAAACGCTATAAGAAAAAACATGGTGTTATTAAATCAAATACAGGTGCTAGCTTAATAGATTTAGGTGACGGAATTGCCTTACTTGAATTCCATTCCCAATCAAATGCAATCGGTTTAGACATTATTCAAATGATTAACTTTGCAGTCGATGAAGTAGAAGCTAACTATAAAGGCTTAGTCATCGGTAACCAAGGGAAAAACTTCTGTGTTGGTGCGAATCTAGGAATGATTTTAGTAGAAGCACAGGATGATAATATTTTTGAGCTAGATTTTGTTATTAAAGCATTCCAAGATGCAATGCAAAAGATTAAATACTCTCGTAAGCCTGTTGTGGCGGCGCCTTTTGCTATGACACTTGGTGGAGGAGCAGAGGTTTGCTTACCAGCTGCACATATTCAAGCAACAATGGAAACGTATATGGGCTTAGTAGAAGTCGGCGTAGGATTAATTCCTGGCGGTGGCGGTAATAAGGCACTATATCAAAAATTCCTCAAAGGTTTACCAAATGGCGTTGAGGTAGACTATCAACATATTGCTAATAAAGTATTTGAAACAGTTGCGATGGCAAAAGTTTCGACGTCTGGCGAAGAAGCCCGTGAAAATAACTTCTTAAACTTTGCTGATGGGATTTCTGTTAACCCAGATCACCAACTATATGATGCAAAACAAGCTGCACTAGCGCTTTATGAGGCAGGCTATCAATCACCTGTACCTACGAAAGTTCCTGTAGTCGGTGCATCAGGCTACGGTACGCTATTAATCGGTGCGCAAGGATTGTTTGAATCAGGCTATATTAGTGAACACGATTTAAAAATCGCTAAAAAATTAGCGTATGTCATTGCTGGTGGTAAAGTTCCGTATGGCACATTAGTAGATGAACAATACCTATTAAACCTTGAGCGTGAGGCGTTCCTAAGCTTAGTTGCAGAACCTTTATCTCAACAAAGAATGCAGCACATGCTTTTAAAGGGCAAACCACTGCGTAACTGATTTTAACTTCTTTCAGCAGGAGTCTCCTAACTCTATAGGTGGTGAGATGAATGCGAATTTAAGTCACTTTTCAGCAGGTATACAACATCCGCTGAAAGAAGTTAAAGCCTCCGGCGGATGTCACGGAATCGGAAAGGAGTTCAATAAAGGATGTTAGCCTAAGATCATCGCATCCATGCGATAACGGCTAACTGACCTGCATCACGCAGGCCTAAGCACAAAGCCGATTCCGGACGCAATTATGCCCGAGGCATAATTGATAACACGAATTTAACCATACTTGCACATGAAACAAAGGGGGATTAATACGATGCGTGAAGCCGTTATTGTAGCAGGAGCACGAACTCCAATTGGAAAAGCGAAGAAGGGTTCTTTAGCAACAGTTAGACCAGATGATTTTGGAGCGGTTGTTGTCAAAGAAACATTAAAAAGAGCGGGCTATGAAGGTCCGATTGACGATTTAATTTTAGGGTGTGCAATGCCTGAAGCTGAGCAGGGCATGAACGTCGCACGTAATATAGGAGCGCTAGCCGGGTTACCAGATACAACACCAGCACAAACCATTAATAGATTCTGTTCATCAGGTTTACAAGCAATTGCTTTTGCAGCAGAGCGTATTATGCTAGGACACTCTAAGGCAATTCTTGCTGGTGGAGTCGAATCTATGAGTATGGTGCCAATGGTAGGTAATACACCTCGCTTAAACCCAACATTAGCAGAAACTGCTCCTCAATATTATATGGGGATGGGGCACACAGCAGAGGAAGTGGCACGTCAATACAATGTAAGTAGAGAAGATCAGGATGCATTTGCTGTGCGTTCACATGAGCTTGCAGAAAAAGCGATTAAAGAAGGTAAGTTCAATGATGAAATCGTACCAATCGAAGTGGAGCAGCATTATGTAGATGACAACAACAAGCCACAGGTGAAAAAATTCACGTTTAGCATGGATGAAGGTGTACGTCCAGGTACATCTGTAGAAGGTTTAGCGAAGCTTCGTCCAGCCTTCCATGTTAAGGGCAGTGTTACAGCTGGTAATGCCTCTCAAACTTCGGACGGTGCAGCGGCAGTACTAGTGATGGATCGTGAGGAAGCAGAAAAGCAAGGGCTTACACCAATGGCGAAGTTTTTAGGCTTTGCAGTTGGTGGTGTACCACCTCAGGTGATGGGTATTGGACCAATCGTGGCAGTACCTAAAGCACTTGAAATTGCAGGGTTATCAATTGATGACATTGATTTATGGGAAATTAACGAAGCATTTGCATCACAATCCTTACAAGTCGTACGTCATTTAGGCATCGACCAAAACAAAGTAAATGTCAATGGTGGAGCAATTGCCATAGGTCACCCACTTGGTGCGACTGGTGCCATTTTAACATTAAAACTTATTCATGAATTGAAACGACAAGGTAAGAAATATGGTGTCGTGACAATGTGTATTGGCGGCGGAATGGGTGCTGCAGGAGTATTTGAAATTTTATAATTTTTGCTAGATCAGCTTGGGGTGCAGCGTTTTCGGTTGCCTCCGAACAAAGTGCTCCAAGCTTTTCTTTATATTGGGGATAAAAGCTATTAAAAATAGATATATAGGGAGGAATTTAGAATGACAGAAAAAACAACAGATTTCATTAAAGGCGGCGGATTTATTATTGAAGATGTGGAATTAGATCGTGTATTTACACCAGAAGATTTCACAGATGAACATAAAATGATTGCTAAAACAACTGAAGAGTATGTAGCAAATGAAGTGTTACCAGTCGTTGAAAATTTAGAGCACCATGAATTTGAGCATTCGGTTCGTTTACTAAAAAGTGCAGGTGAGCTTGGCTTGCTAAGCGCAGATGTACCTGAAGAATATGAGGGTCTAGGATTAGACAAAGTTTCTTCTGCATTAATCGCAGAAAAAATGTCTGTTGCTGGTGGCTTCTCTATTACACATGGTGCACACGTAGGTATTGGTTCTTTACCAATCGTACTTTTCGGAAATGAAGAGCAAAAGCAAAAGTACTTACCAAAACTTGCATCAGGTGAATTAATTGCTGCTTACGCATTAACTGAGCCAGGTTCAGGTTCTGATGCATTAGGTGCAAAAACGACTGCGAAGTTAAATGATGCAGGGACACATTATATTTTAAATGGTGAAAAGCAATGGATTACAAATGCAGGCTTTGCAGATGTATTTGTTGTCTATGCAAAAATCGATGGCGATAAATTCACAGCCTTTATCGTTGATCGTGCTTTCAATGGCGTTTCGGTTGGCGCAGAAGAGAAAAAAATGGGTATCAAATCTTCATCAACACGTACATTAATCCTTGAAGATGCAGAAGTACCTGTAGAAAACCTTTTAGGTGAAATAGGTCGCGGACACGTTATTGCCTTTAATATTTTAAATATCGGTCGCTATAAATTAGGTGTTGGAACAATTGGTGGCTCAAAGCGTGCATTAGAGCTAGCCATTCAATACACAAACCAACGTCAGCAGTTTAAAACGAAGCTATCTGATTTCAATCTAACAAAAGAAAAATTGTCGACAATGGCTTCACAATTATATGCGTCTGAGTCATTAAACTATCGTACAGTAGGTTTATTTGAAGACCGTTTAAGTCAGCTAAGCCCAGATGAGCAAAAACAAGGGAAAGTTATTGCTAGTGCAATTGCTGAGTATGCAATTGAATGTTCTATTGCTAAAGTATTTGGTTCTGAGACTTTAGATTACATTGCAGATGAAGCTGTTCAATTACACGGTGGTTACGGCTTTATGGCTGAATACGAAGTAGAGCGTATTTATCGCGATTCTCGTATTAACCGTATTTTTGAAGGTACTAATGAAATTAACCGCATGATTGTACCAGGTACATTTATGAAAAAGGCATTAAAAGGTGAATTGCCATTGCTACAAGTTGCTCAAAACTTACAACAGGAGCTACTTATGCTAATGCCTGAGGATGTAGGCACAGAGCCTCTAGCACAAGAAAAATATCTTGTGAAAAATGCGAAGAAAATCGCTGTATTAGCAGCAGGGTTAGCAGCACAACGCTACGGCGCGAAGCTTGATCAAGAGCAAGAAGTATTGGTGAATATTGCTAATATCACAAACCAACTATTCGCAATGGAATCAGCTGTATTACGTACAGAAAAAGCGATTGCTCGTGACGGTGCTGAAAAAGCTAATCAAAAATTACTATACACTCAAATCTTCTGCCAAGAAGCGTTTGCAGAAATCGAAAAAGAAGCAAAAGATACGATTCTTGCTTCAGCAGACGGCGACGCTGCACGCATGACATTGTCTGCGCTACGTAAGTTAACTCGCAACAACCCATACAACTTAATCGCGAAGAAACGCGAAGCTTCTGTTAAATTAATTGAAGCAGAAAAATTTGTAGTTTAATATTGCAGACTAACCTAGCTATCCGCATAGATGAGATAGCTAGGTTTTTTTGTTGAAAATAAAAGTAGGCTCTTGCAAAATGAGGGGTAATTTCCGTTCCAGCCTCCACTCCAATCAACTGATTCACATGACATACGTTTTAACAAAATGTCATCCAACTTTTGAGTTTTATCTACCAACTTTCACGATTTATCTACCAACTTTTGAAATTTAACGACTAACTTTCACGATTTATCACCCAACTTATGAATTTTATCGACATCCACCTGCAAAAGAGCAAAAAAAGGATTCATACACAAACTGTGTGTGAATCCTTTGTCGCGCAGTCCCCACTCCATTCAACTAATACGCATAGCATGCATCCTCTGACATTTGTTTTATAGCAAAAGGGTTTCGTCTGCACGAAAGCGAAGCGGCAGCAACAACGAAATGCATAAATTTAATAAAAGTTCTACACTATTGCTGATTGGAGTGGAAGGCTACTCGACTCCCGTGGGAAAGCGAGACAGGCGAGACCCTGAGGCCAACACGATGTTGGTCACGAAGGCGTTGTCACAGGACGTGACGCACTTAGCCTTCGTTCCTTTAGCGGAGGAAGCGGCTCAACGCTATCCCCCAGGAAGCTTTGCTCTGTGCGAAAGCGAAGCGACAGCAACAACAAAGCGCCCAGCCTGGAACGGAAATCAACCCCACGCTTTGGCATAATGAGTTTCATTTTGGCTCGTAACGGTTATGATGGTATACTACAGAAAATGAGGGATACACTGAAAATGTAGTTCCTAAAATGATAGTAGAGGAGCCTATATATGACGATTCAACTTATTCAATATCCGAAATGTACTACTTGCAAAAAAGCTCAGAAATGGCTAAATGACAATGGGGTATCATACGAAGAGGTACACATTGTCGAACAACCACCTACAAAGGACGAATTAACAAACTTATGGCAAGCTAGTGGACTACCTTTAAAGAAATTTTTTAATACTTCTGGTATGAAATATCGTGAGCTTGGCTTGAAAGATAAGCTCGCTGAAATGACTGAAGAGGAGCAGCTTGAACTGCTTGCATCAGATGGTATGTTGATTAAACGTCCGATTGTAACCGATGGAAAAAAAGTTACTTTAGGGTTTAAAGAATCAGATTTTGAGCAAGCTTGGAAATAACGCTTTTAACTTGTTTCAGCAGTCTCCTCCCTCTATAGTTGATGAGATGAATGCCGTTATAAGTCACTTTTCAAACATGCGCTGAAAGAAGTTAAAGCCTCCGGCGGATGTCAAGGAATCGGAAAGGAATTCTTTGTGCAAGCACAAAGCCGATTCCAGACACAATTATGCCGTGGCATAATTGATTCTTGCTTGTTTTTATGGAAGAAGTATGGCACACTGAAAGTGAATATATTACATATTTATGGAGGGGTTTTTTGCATGAGCACACCTAAAGACTTGCGTTACTCTGAAGAGCACGAATGGGTAAAAGTAGAAGATGGAAAAGTACGTATCGGTATTTCTCATTTCGCACAAGCTGAACTTGGAGATATTGTTTTCGTTGAACTTCCACAAGTTGGAGACGAAATCAAAACTGATGATCCATTCGGTAGCGTAGAATCTGTAAAAACAGTTTCTGAATTATATGCACCAATCTCAGGTACAGTAGTTGAAGTAAATGCAGATTTAGAAGATAGCCCAGAATTCGTTAATGAATCACCATATGAAAAAGCATGGATGATCGTTGTAGAGCCTGCTGATGCATCAGAAGTTGAAAAACTTATGACAGCTGAGCAATACGAAACAATGATTGCTGAATAAGACAAGCCCGTAATAGAAAAACGTCGGAAACTACCGACGTTTTTTATTATCTTCATGCATTCTTCCACTATAGTTGGTGAAGTAAATGCAAGTATATTCCCTTAACAGTAGGTGTCTAACTGTATCAACGACAAAGTTTATTGATATAATGAATATAAGGGATATGTCTAAATGGGGGTGGCGTGATGTTCGAGGGAAAATGCTTAATTGTTGAAGGCCGATCGGATAAACTTCAAATTGAACCTATTTTAAATGATGACGTAAAAATACTTTGTACAAATGGTACAATTGGTGTGCATCAATTAGAAGAGCTACTCGATCCGTATGAGGGTTGCGAGCTTTATACATTTTTTGATGCTGATACAACGGGAAATAAGCTACGGGCATTAATGGACAGACATTATCCAGAGGCTGAGCATTTACGTACGATGCCAACATATAAGGAAGTTGAGACAACTCCGAGGAAAGTGTTAGCGGCGATATTGCTTCGTGCACATTTCTCAATCCATAATGAATATATTTTGTAAGGTTGCGTGAAAAAAGATGGAAGAATGGTCAAAAGAGCAGTGGAACGCGGCTATCCAGTCCGGTGAAAAGGCTGCTTTTTATTTATATACACCAATGTGTGGAACGTGTGCAGTTGCATCGAAAATGATGATGGTTGTTGAACAATTGCTGCCACAGCTACAAGTCGGTAAAGCGAATATTAATTTTATAGAGCAAATAGCTTATGATAATAAAATCGAAAGTGTACCATGTTTACTCGTATGTGAAGGCGGAGAAGTTACAGAAAAGGTTTATGCCTTTCAATCCGTACCATATTTATACGAATTGTTAAAAAACTAATTGACTGAATATTAATCGCGTGGTAAAGTAACAAATATATTAAAAAAACAATAAAAATATCGAACTCTTATAAAGAGCGGCGGAGGGAAGTGCCCTATGAAGCCCGGCAACCATCACAATCGTGAAAAGGTGCCAAATCACCCAAAGATTTATCTTTGAAAGATGAGAGAACGGTCTAACGTATAAGTTACGTGACCCCTTCTACTTATCTATTAAGTGAAGGGGTTTTTTTAACTTCTATCAACGGGTATAAGAAAAGGAGAATTCGCTATGATCAATCTTCAAAATATTACGAAGAAATACAAAACCGCGAATGGCGAATTAATAGCAGTCAAAGACGTCAACCTTTCCATTAATAAAGGTGAAATTTTTGGCATTATCGGTTATAGTGGCGCTGGTAAAAGTACAATGATTCGCTTGTTAAACGGTTTAGAAAAGCCTACTTCTGGTACGGTGACGGTTAACAATCAGGAATTTTCATCCATAAAGGGGCAGAAGCTCAGAGATGCTAGACAAAAGGTCAGTATGATTTTCCAACATTTCAATTTACTTTGGTCTAGAACTGTTGCGGAAAACATCGCTTTCCCACTAGAAATCGCAGGTGTTCCAAAGGCAAAACGTGAAGCACATGTGAAAGAATTGATTACACTAGTTGGTTTGGAAGGGCGCGAAAAAGCATATCCATCACAACTATCAGGGGGACAAAAGCAACGGGTAGGTATCGCTCGTGCACTTGCTAATAATCCAGAGGTATTGTTATGTGATGAGGCCACATCCGCACTCGATCCAGAGACAACGGATGCTATCCTTGATCTACTTGTCGATATTAACGAACGAATAGGTCTAACGATTGTGTTAATCACACATGAAATGCACGTTATTCGTAAAATTTGTCATCGTGTAGCGGTTATGGAAGCTGGAGAAATCGTAGAACGTGGTGAAGTATTACAAGTATTCCAAGCTCCACAAGCAGCCATTACGAAAAAATTCGTTTCTCAAATTACAGATACGAAGGAAACTCAGGAAACTGTGGCACAAATTAAAGCAAATTATCCTGAGGGACAACTTGTTAAGCTAATCTTTGTAGGAGAAAAAACAGAGCAGCCTGTCATTTCACATCTTGTGAAACAGTTTGATGTAGAAGTAAGTATTGTACATGGTAATATTTCGCAAACGAAAAATGGAGCGTACGGTACACTTATTGTGCAAATTGATGGCTCAGAGGCCAATGTTGCTGCTGCACTTAGCTACTTAAATACAGTCGAAGTACAAACGGAGGTGATTGCAAATGCTAACTAGTCTTTTTCCGAATGTCGACTGGGAAAAAATGTGGGACGCTACGTATGAAACATTGTATATGACAACGATTTCTACGGTCATCACATTTATACTTGGATTAGTGATTGGAATCTTATTATTTTTATCAAGTCCCAACCAACTATGGGCCAATAAAATTGTGAACTTTTTAACAGGATCAATCGTTAACATTTTCCGTTCGATTCCATTTATCGTTTTGATTATCTTATTAATTCCATTTACGAAATTTTTACTCGGCACGATTCGTGGCGCAGACGCGGCTTTACCAGCATTAATTATTGGAGCTGCACCATTCTATGCGCGAATGGTATTAATTGCTTTACGTGAAATTGATAAAGGTGTTATTGAAGCAGCTCGTTCAATGGGTGCCAAAACATCAACGATTATTTGGAAAGTATTAATTCCGGAATCTTTACCAGCGCTTATTTCTGGTCTTACTGTAACGGCTGTAGCACTTGTTGGCTATACTGCGATGGCAGGTATTATCGGTGCAGGCGGTCTAGGAAACTTAGCATTCTTAGATGGTTTCCAACGTAATCGCACAGATGTAACATTAATGGCGACTATATTAATCTTAATAGTAGTATTTATTATTCAATGGATTGGCGACTTAATTACAGCCAAAACAGATAAACGCTAAAAATTGTAGTGAAGGAACTTGCTCACAAAAAGGAGCATCTCGCTATGAACATCAAAGAGGTTATCTCGGTTATATACCGCTAACATATAAGAAAAAAGGGAGAGTAATAAAATGAAGAAGTTATTAACAGGATTATTTTTATCTGTATTAGTACTAGCTCTAGCTGCTTGTGGTGCTGGTAAAAAAGAAGAAACAAGCTCATCATCTGATGCTGGTGACAGCAAAGAAAATGTAACATTAACAGTAGGTGCTTCTAATACACCACATGCTGTTATTCTGGAAAAAGCAAAACCAATTTTAGCTAAAGAAGGTATCGATCTTAAAATTGAAACATATCAAGACTATGTATTACCGAACCAACATTTAGATTCTGGAGAACTAGATGCGAACTACTTCCAACACCTACCTTTCTTAGAGCTTAGCATGAAAGAAAATGGTTATGACTTTGTAAATGCTGGTGCTATTCATATTGAACCAATCGGTATTTACTCTAAAAAATATAAAACTCTGGATGATCTTCCGAAGGGTGCAACAATTTTACTTTCTAGCTCAGTTGCAGACCACGGTCGTATGCTTTCATTGTTAGAAGCTAAGGGCTTAATTAAATTAAAAGATGGTGTTGATAAAACAGCAGCAGAAATAAAAGATATTGCAGAAAACCCTAAAAACTTAAAATTCGATGCAAATACAGCGCCTGAAATGCTTGTACAAATGTACGAAAATAATGAAGGTGATGCGGTTCTAATCAACTCGAACTTTGCAATCGATAACGGCTTAAATCCATTGAAAGATGCAATTTCTCTTGAAGATAAAGAATCTCCTTATGTAAATATTATCGCTGTACGTGCTGGCGATGAAACAAAACCAGAAATTAAAAAATTAGTAGAAGTATTGAAATCTAAAGAAATCCAAGACTTCATTGTTGAAGAGTGGAAAGGCTCAGTTGTACCAGTTAAATAATTGATATTTATCAAAAAGGGTATGTAAGTATGACAGCTTACATACCCTTTTTGCTTGTCGACAAAAGAATAATTGCGTATCGATTAACAATGATTGATGTTCACTCCGAGTTGGCGCTTGCCGTGGCTCTTGGCTTCAATCTCCGTGACAAATCTACGGTTTCTCTTCACAGGATGAGGCGACAAGCTGAATCAAAATAGTGTTTTTTTGTAGTCTGAAAGGGGATGTAAGTGATACAACTTACATCCCCTTTCTTCTTTTATAAAAGGGTTGTCTTTTATCAGAAAAATATAACATTTTATCAAAAAAGGTATTGTTCTGTAGTTTTTAGCAAAAATGTAATAATATTTTAAAAGAAATCGATTTACCAAAAATTTTGTATAGCAATTGTTTAGTCATCTTTATTACTATAGTTGTTGTGTTTATAAATCAAAAGAATGATATAAAAATAATGAAGGAGAATAAAATGCTTCTTCCATCAACTGGGGTGAACATCAATGAATAATTTAATTATTA
Organism: Lysinibacillus xylanilyticus; assembly: GCF_001183605.1. Lineage (GTDB taxonomy): Bacteria > Bacillota > Bacilli > Bacillales_A > Planococcaceae > Lysinibacillus > Lysinibacillus xylanilyticus. The sequence goes on from NZ_LFXJ01000013.1 coordinate 237,958, forward strand.
CAGAAGACATTATGCAGGAGCATGAGGTAAAAGGGTATTTTGAAATATTGCGTGAGAGTGTTATTCGCTCACGATTAACAATGACTGCAGTCTTTTTTAAAGTAGCAAATTCCTCACAAGGAACTGATATAGAACGAAATCAAGTGAATCATCAAATTTCGGCTTTTCTAAAATCAAAAATACGAAAAACAGATTTACTTTTCCAACTAGCAGATGGCATGCATTGGGGAATATTTTTTCTGCAAAGTAGTGAGGTAGAGGTAAAGGCGTTTTTAAAACGGATTTTCGCAATTCTAACGCAAGAGAGGGAATTTCAACAAATAGAGTTAAAAGCTTCCATTACTGAAATAAGAAATAATAGTGTTAACTTTGAAACATTGTTAGATAAAAATAAGCACAAACTAGCAGATGACGAACAGCCGACTTGGTCAGTAGAGCAGGTTACAGATTATCGTGTACAACCTACGGAGCAAGCAAAGGTTAGCATTATTGAACAAAATGAAATCTTTAGAAAAGTGCTAGAAACAACGCTCAAAAATTTAGACATTCATCATTATACTTTAGACGTTTCAACCTATGAAGATGGCTATAGTTTTTTACAGTCCGATAGCTATAAAACAGGCCATGTGCATTTAGTTGTGATGAACGATATTTTACCACGTAAAAATGGCTTAGAAATTTTGCACATTTTACGAGAAATGCCGAATGAGAAAAAGTTCATCATTTATATGATGTCAGAACGAAACTCAGAGAGTGCGACACTTAATGCTTATGAAGGTGGCGTCGATGAATATATCGTAAAACCGTTTAATTTACGTTTATTAGAAGCAAAAATTAAGCAGACTTTTGCGAGGTTTTGGCTATGATCAAGCTGTCGATTCCTTTGCTTTTAACGGTCTGCGGTGTTTTATTAGTAGTTTTATTTTTATTTACGATCTATATACTTGTTCAGCGCAAGCGAGAGATTCGTTTTGCAGATGTGCGTGATATTTTTTTACAAAACTCTGCACAGCATTGGTACAACTATTTGATCAATGATGAAATTTTCTCTGTAGTGCTTGTTCCTCGAGGAAGAGCTCAAGTAGCGGCTATAGAAACAATCTTTTCATCTTATTTGAAAAATATAACCAATGAAAAAGTTGAACATAAAATAAAGGAGTTTTCTAATCTCTATTTAAAAAAGTTTTATGAAAAGGATTTATCCAGTAAACGATGGAGCATAAGGATGAATGCTTTATATCGTATTGCTGATTTCCAGATAGAAGCATTATTAGATACTTGTCAACAATTCGAGAATACCAAAATTTCGGAAGAGGAATATTTTCAACTGTTAAAAATTTACTCTATCTTCCAACCAGAATTGTTTATTGAAAAAATTGAAGAATCGAGTGTCAATTATTCTGAAAGTGAATATAGAAGATTATTTGTATTGTTAGAGGATGACGTATTTATACGATTATTTGAAGACTTTAATAGCTGGACAAAAAAAATCCAATTTGCTGCAATTGATACTGCAGCTGTCAAAAGAAATATGCAATATATTGATCAGTTAAAACAGCTAGTAACACATGAGATGCCAGAAATAAAAATAAGAGCATTAAAGGGTCTTTATGAAATTGGTGTAATTGATGAAATCGATCCTTATGTTCCGTTTGTAACATCAGATATGTGGGAAATAAGATTAATGGTTGCGAAAATCTTTAAGCATGTACCACTTAACTATACCTATGCTTATTTAGAACAGCTTCTTCAAGATGAAAATTGGTGGGTACGCTCCCAGGCTGCTAAAACAATTGTAGAAAAAAGAGAAGGAATTGCAAAATTACAGCAATTTTTGGAGTCCTCAAATGACCTATATGCAATTGAAATGGCACAGGAAACAATAGTCAGAAAGCGAGGGAGCAAATGAAAGTATTTTTAGATTTTTGTATGTGGTTTTTTGGTGGCTTTATTCTGTTTTATATGTTAATTGTTATTGTTTCATATTGCGCAATGTTTGTCATTGCCATGTTAGCTATGCGAAAACGCTATAAATTAGATCCCTCGGAGTATGATGATGCGCATATAGATGCCTTTTACTCCAAACCAGTATCCTTATTAGTCCCTGCTTACAATGAAGAGATTGGTGTTGTAGACACAGTCTATTCATTGTTGAATTTACGATATCCACAAACGGAAATTATCATTATTAATGACGGGTCAACTGACTCTACACTACAAACCGTAATCGAGCATTTCCGAATGAAGCCCGTTGATAAAATTGTTCGTACAAATATCCCTACAAAACAAGTTAAACAAATTTATGAATCTGAAATCTATAAAAATTGTATTTTAGTAGATAAAGAAAATGGTGGTAAGGCAGATGCATTGAATGTTGGTATTAATGTATCTCAATATCCATACTTCTGCTCTATTGATGGTGATTCAATCTTAGATGAAAAGTCATTGCTTCGTGTGATGAAGCCGATTATTTTATCAGATGGAGAAGTGATTGCGGCAGGAGGAAATATTCGAATAGCCAATGGAGCGAAAATGCAGCTTGGTTCCGTTACTGAAACACACTTACCAAATAATCACTTAGTCATCATGCAAATAATAGAATATGCTCGAGCCTTTTTAATGGGGCGAATAGCTTTAAGTAAATACAATCTTGTGCTTATTATTTCGGGAGCATTTAGTGTGTTTTCGAAGGAATGGGCTGTAGAAGCGGGCGGTTATTCAACGGATATTATTGGAGAAGACATGGAGCTTGTCGTAAATATTCACCGTTTGATAAGAAAGAAAAAAGAAAAGAAACGTATAGAATTTGTTCCAGATCCTGTGTGCTGGACTGAAGCACCTCAGTCATTAGGGGTTTTACGAAACCAACGTAGACGCTGGCATCAAGGATTATTTGAAAGCCTATGGAAGCATAAGACGATGACGTTGAATCCTAAATATGGCTTAATAGGCTTGCTTTCATTTCCATATTTTTGGCTAGTAGAATGCCTAGGACCACTAGTTGAGCTAGGTGGTTATATTTATATCGTAGTGGCATTTTTCTTAGGGAAAATCTATTATGAAGTAGCCATAATCCTGTTACTACTTTTCGTCATTTATGGAGTAATTTTTTCAATAGCCTCAATATTATTCGAAGCATGGATCTTGAATACTTATCCGAGGCCGAGAGATCTACTACGCATGATACTTTTAGCATTTACTGAAATTTTCTGGTATCGACCACTTACTCTTTTTTGGCGATGCGAGGGATTGCTTGGATTTGTGTTAAGAAGAAGCGATTGGGGTAATATGAAGCGTGTCGGCATCGGTGAAAAGGAGAAAAGTGTATGAAGCGAATATATATAGGGATTATAGCTATTCTAATTCTCGTTATTACACCAATAGCTTGGTGGTATTTGAGCGATGAAAAACCGCTGAACGTCGCGATCCTAGATAAAACGGTTCCGAATGAAACATACCGAGAGCATTTAGGTGTTAACTGGTTTTTAAACCATTATAAATATACAATTGATCATCAACCATATGATGTACAAAAAAATTACTACGGTACGATTCCAAATGATAAAACGAAAAGAGTGTCAGAAAAAAAGTTTCCGACTGACTATAGTAATTATGATGTTATTTATTTGGCAGATACGTATGGTGTTTATAAGGATGATTTAAATGAAAAAAAGCGTCTAGGTAAACGCTCAGAAAAAATTGTTGGCGGCTTGGAAATGGATGAATGGCAGTCAATAGTAGGTCGTTTAGCAAGCAACAAGAAAAGTATGCTAATAGCTGAATACAATACATTTGCGTCACCAACATCAGAGGCAGTTAGAAAAGAGTTACAGGATTATTTAGGAATTTCATGGTCTGGATGGATTGGGCGTTATTTCGATGAGCTTGATTATCATAAAAATTCAGAAATCCCACAATGGGTCATCGATGAACATGGTGATAATTGGCCATATAAGGGCGGAGGCTTTCTTCTATTTAATGAAATAACAGAAAAGCTCATTGTGCTGGAACTGGACAAGCATGTAAAAACGGAAGGTATTCAGGTGCAGTTTACTGAAGAAGGGAAAAAATTCTTTAATACTTCTGCTCGTGCGGACTATGGCTATTGGTTTGATATTATCACCCCTAAATATGCGGAGGATGCTCTTGCTAATTATAAATGGGACTTAACAAAAGAAGGGGAAAAACTACTAGAGGACAACGATATTCCACAGCAATTTGCGGCTATTGTTTCACAGGATAAACGTTACACTACAAGCTATTATTTTGCTGGAGATTTTAACGATATGTCACGGGTACCGACCCTTTACAAAATAAAGGGATTACCGACCATTTATAAATACGCTGAGAAGTATGCAGATAGTTCATTTTACTGGTCAATTTATATACCGGTCATGCATAAAATTTTTGACACGTTTGAGCAAAAAGAAGTTCAAGAAAACGTTAATCATGACAAATTAAATTATAACGCACGTACTAAGGGCGAGTCATTTGAAGTCTTACGCGATGGGAAATGGGAGTCACTAGTCTTTAAGGGCGTTAATATTGGTATGGGTAAACCGGGAGCATTCCCCGGGGAAGCTGCTATTACGGAGGAAGAGTACTATCGATGGTTCCGTCAAATTGGTGAGATGAATGCCAATACGATTCGTGTTTATACATTACACCCTCCAGGTTTTTATCGGGCACTTGCAAAATACAATGAAGAAAATCCAGATAAACCCCTGTATGTATTGCATGGTGTATGGATTAACGAAGAAGGCTTGGTTGATTCATTAGATGCCTATGATGAAGCTACCTTAAAGGATTTTCAACTTGAAATGAAGCGCATGGTGGACGTTATCCACGGTAATACTTATGTGAAGCCAGTAGCAGGACATGCTTCAGGATTATACGATGTTGACGTTTCTAAATATGTTATTGGCTGGGTGCTTGGAATCGAATGGTATCCGCACATGGTAGTCGGTACGAACGAAAAACACGCTAATATTGGCGAATATAATGGGACGTATTTCGAAACGAAAAATGCTTCACCATTTGAGCATTGGCTAGCGGAGCAAATGGATCTTATTACTACTTATGAGAAGGATAAATATAATTGGATCCGTCCAATGAGTTTCACAAACTGGGTAACGACAGACTTACTAGACCATCCATCTGAGCCTTCTGAGGATGAAGATTTAGTAGGCGTAAATCCAAATGTTATCTATACGAAGAGTGAGATGCAGGCACCAGGACAATTTGCGTCCTATCATGTGTATCCATATTACCCTGATTTCTTTAACTTCGACCAAAAATATTTAAATTATAAAGATTTCCGGGGCAATAAAAATAGTTATGCAGGGTACTTAAAAGAACTACATGAAGCTCATAATATGCCCGTTCTTATTGCGGAATTTGGAATACCTGCAGCGCGTGGTATGACACATGAAAATGTTTACGGCTGGAATCAGGGACATATGTCCGAACAGCAGCAAGGGGAAACCCTTCAACATTTATATGAAGATATTATGCATGAAGGCTTGCTAGGAGGTCTTGTCTTTACATGGCAGGACGAGTGGTTTAAGCGGACGTGGAATACGATGGATTATGATGATCCAAATCGTCGACCGTTTTGGTCCAATGCACAAACGAATGAACAGCAATTTGGCGTACTAAGCTTTGATCGATTTAAAGTAAAAGTAGACGGAGATACAAAGGAATGGACAGGTACACAAATGTACAATACCACACCTTCTGACTCAACAGATTTTGCTGTCGATTATGATGAAAGATATTTGTATTTTAAAATAAAAAGTGATGTTTTAGAAAAAGCCTCACCGCGTATTTTACTTGATGTCGTACCAAACCAAGGAAATACGTCGGCAACATCAATAAAAGATATGACCTTTTCAAATGGCGTAGATTTTATGGTGGAATTAAATAAAAGTGGAGACTCTCGAGTTGTCATAGATGAATACTATGATTTCTATGATTATTTTTATGGCCATACTTTAAATATGATTCCGCCTCGAATGGCAGTTCCTACTAAAAATAGTGGTAAGTTTGCACCGATTAACTATGTGTTAAATAAACAACTATTCTTACCAGAGCAAAACATTACTACCGATTTTAGTGCATATGAAACAGGGAAGCTGCTTCAAGGGAATGCTAATCCAAAAGCAAAAGATTATAATTCGTTAGTAGACTATACGTGGACGGATGAAAATGTTATTGAGCTACGGATCCCTTGGCTACTGATCCAATCAAAAGACCCAAGTCAGCGTGAGTTTATGGGTGATTTATATAAGGATGGGAAGGAAGCTTCGACGAAAGTAGATAATATTTATATTGGTGCTGTCTTTGTAGATAAAGACGGCAAGGTTGTGAAATCTTTACCAGAGACCAAGAATCATGTTTTACCTGCTCTCTCAGCTTATTCTTGGGAAAAATGGCAAACTCCTAAGTCTGAAGAGCGTTTAAAACAATCATATTACATTTTACAAAAATTATTTAAAGATTAATCAATTATGCCTCGGCATAATTGCGTCCGGAATCGGCTTTGTGCTTAGGCCTGCTGGAGGGCCGACACGATGTCGGTCATTTCGGTAATGCCACAGGACGTGGCGTTTTTACCGATGCAGGTCAGTTAGCCGTTATCGCATGGATGCGATGATCTTAGGCTAACATCCTTTATTGAACTCCTTTCCGATTCTGTGACATCCGCCGGAGGCTTTAGGCCAACAGATGTTTTTTGTGCGAAAGCGCAGTGCTAACGTAGCGTCAGCAACACGATGTTGGTCACTCAGTCGTTGCCACAGGACGTGGCGTTCTTAGACTGAGTTCCTTTATTTCAGTGGATGTTTGCAACCTCGTTGTAAAGTAGCTTAAATCCGCATTCATCTCATCACCTATAGAGGTGGGAGAATTTTGCTGAAAGAAGTTAAATGGAACTTAGGATAGGTGAGTTTTGCCTATTCTAAGTTTTTTGTTTAGTTATCAGAAAATATAAAATAATTTTATAATTCCGCCTATTTTACGAGCTGTATATTCTCGCAACTGTTTATGTTAAATTACTTATAATACATTCGAGAGAGACAGTTGTTTTTCTAAGGAGGACAAAATCGTGAAGTTTAAATTTGGTCTATTGGCAAAAATTATTGTCGCTATTTTGTTAGCGGTAATACTTGGAGGATTTATGCCAGAGCCATTTGTACGTATATTTGCAACATTTAATGGCTTATTCGGTAATTTTTTAAATTTTGTTGTACCACTTATTATTATTGCATTTATTGCGCCGGGCATTGCTCAGCTTGGGAAAGGTTCAGGAAAATTATTAGGCTTGGCAACATTCTTTGCCTATTTCTCAACAATCATTGCAGGAATATTCGCCTTTTTGGTAGCGCGAAATGTGTTGCCTAATTTCATATCAAATGGTGCTATGGAAAGCATGAAAAACCCAGAGGAGTTTTTAGCACAGGCATTCTTTAAAGTTGAAATGCCTCCATTAATGGGTGTGATGTCAGCATTAATTTTTGCATTTATCGTGGGGATTGGTATGACTGCCATCAAAGGCGATGTGATGAAACGTGGTTTTGAAGAGTTTAATGTAATCATTGAAAAGTTAATTTCATTTGTCATTATTCCACTTTTACCATTTCATATTTTCGGGATCTTCTTGAACATGACATATGGAGGACAAGTAGCAAAAATATTATCTGTCTTCGCAATTGTCTTCGCACTTATAATTGTGATGCATTGGGTAATATTGCTAGTGCAATACACTACTGCAGGAACTTTAAATAAGAAAAATCCACTTAAGTTACTTCGAACAATGCTACCTGCGTATTTTACAGCATTAGGTACACAATCTTCAGCTGCAGCTATTCCGGTTACATTGCGACAATCACAAAAAACAGGAGCTTCAGAAAAAGTAACGAATTTTACAATCCCGCTGTTTGCTACCATTCATTTATCAGGTAGTACCATTACAATCGTAACTTGTTCTTTAGGTGTTATGATGATGAACGGTATGGATATAGGTTTTGCGCAATATATTGGCTTTATATTTATGCTAGGTATTACGATGGTTGCTGCACCAGGTGTCCCAGGAGGAGGAGTTATGGCAGCGATTGGTTTACTCCAAACAATGCTCGGCTTCGATGAAACAATGGTCGCACTAATGATCGCACTGTACTTAGCACAAGACAGCTTTGGTACAGCTACAAATGTAACGGGAGATGGTGCATTAGCGATGATTGTCGACCGTTTCAACAAAGAAACTAAATCATAAACACCAGAGTGAACGGATAGAATCACTAAAGAAAAAAATCGCCTGTTATGGCGATTTTTTTGTTTAGGTCGTGAAATAATGTTGGAGTTCTCTTAAAGATTATTTAGAGAGTGCTACTTTTCAAGATAAATAGCTAATGGTGAACATAAAGCGTTACGGGTTTAATAGTTAATGAGATAGCACACAGTTTTTTAAGACTACTAAAATTTTTTTGTGATAAGTGATTAAAATTTTTACTTGCTGAAATTTAATAAAATTACATGTTTATGTAGGGATATATCGAAAATTTATAGTTCTAAAGAAAGACGATATGGATTTAGTTAGGAGACTGGTTATTGGTAAAATAGTTATTTTTTCATTTAAAAAGGAAATTGTATAGAAAATGTTAAGTTTTATTTAGTACTATATATGTATTAGAGAGGTGCATGTTTTGAATTTTAGGATAATGTTGCTTTATTGGATGTGCGATGAGGAAATACATGTACAAAAAGTGAATCGTAAAAGAAATAACAGTTGTAGAGATAGTCTTTGAATTAGGTTTTTAACTTCTTTCAGCAAATGTTTTCGTAGCGAAAGTGAAACGTCAGCTACAAATGTTTTCGTAGCGAAAGTGAAACGTCAGCTACAAATGTTTTTGTAACGACATGCAGGCCTAAGCGCAAAATCGATTCTGGACGCAATTTTGCTGAGACATATTTGATAATAACTTAGACAAAGGAGGAATTTGTTTATGGGGATAAAAATTGAGTCAAGTGGATTAGTTTTATCAAAAAAAATCAAAACAAGAAGTGCAACAATTGGAATTGTTGGACTTGGTTATGTGGGGCTCCCGTTAGCCTTGGAAATCGTCAATAAAGGTTTTGCAGTAATTGGCCTCGATAAAGACAATGAAAAAATTACTAAATTAAAAAGCGGTGATAGTTATATTGCTGATATGTCTAATGCAGTCATAGAGAAAGCGGTTAATGAACAGAAATTTGAGCCGACAAATGATTTTTCTAAACTTGCACAAGTAGATATTATTATTATTTGTGTACCAACACCTACAACTGCAGATGGAACACCTAATATCTCGTATATTGTTGATGCAGCAAATGCGATCGTACAGAACGTATCCTCAAATACTTTAGTTATTCTTGAAAGTACAACTTACCCTGGAACAACAGAAGAAGTAGTTCAACCAATCTTAGAAAATGGTAACTTTGTTATTGGACAAGATCTATTTTTAGCTTATTCACCTGAACGTGTCGACCCTGGAAATTTTAATTTTTCAGTTTCGAACACGCCTAAAGTAGTTGGCGGAATAACACCATCTTGTTTAGAAGTTTCTAAGCTTTTTTATGAATCAGTGATCAATACAAATGTATTTGCTGTAACAAGTCCAAGGGTTGCCGAAATGGAAAAGTTACTAGAAAACACATTTAGGCAAATTAATATTGCTCTTGTTAATGAATTAAGTCAGATTTGTCATAAGATGGATATTGATGTGTGGGAAGTTATTGAATCAGCTTCGACAAAGCCTTATGGTTTTATGCCATTTACACCTGGCCCTGGAGTAGGTGGTCATTGTATCCCGGTGGACCCTAAATATTTATTATGGGCTGGCCAGCAACATGGTATTGCTGCAACTCTAATTGAGACCGCAGATAAAATTAATGATTCTATGCCAAGGTTTGTAGTTGCAAGACTTGAAAGTTATTTAAATGCGCAAGGAAAAGAGATAAGTTATGCAGAAATTGTGGTGATTGGAGTTTCTTATAAGCCAAATATTAATGATTTTAGAGAATCACCAGCAGTACGTGTCATTGACGAATTAATGGACAAGCAGTGTGGTCTAAAAGTTATTGATCCATTTATTGAAACGTTTACAGTTGGTAATTACATGTTTAGCACAGTCTCACTTACAAAAGAAATCATTCAAAAAGCAGATGCTGTAGTCATTTTAACGAATCATACAACTATTGATTATTCATTGATTGATCAACACGCTGCTTTAATTTTTGATACACGTAATACCCATTATTTATTCGAGAATGAAAAATACTACAAATTATAGGAGGGGTTCTGTGAACGCGAGTCGACTAAAAATATGTAGTCTATTATTCATTTTATTTTTAGCTGGATGTCAATCGTCAGCTCAAACTAATCAGGTTCAACCAATTGATTCAACAATTGAGGTAAAGGAACATGATGGAACAATGAGTGAAATTTATAGTCACGCAAGCATTCTTAGTCCGAAGGTAGCATTAACCTTTAATGGGCTTGCAGACAATGAAACAATGCAGAAGCTATTAAAGGTATTAGATCAATGTAACATGAAGGCAACATTTTTTGTAGAAGGTACGCGAGTGGCACAAGATCCTGAGTTATTGAAGGACATTTTAGCTAAAGGACATGAAGTAGAAAATGGTACGTTGACATTTTCTGACATGAATGACTTAAATTATGAAGAAACCTATGAAGAGATTTATTTAGCGAATCAAGTTTTTGAAGAACATCTAGGTTATACACCAAAATATGTTCGCAGTCGTACTGGTGACTCAACTGACAATATGCGTTTAGCGACTAAAACGCTCAATATGAAGGGAGTCGTAGAATCCTCCATTAATCCGAAAGATCGAAATATGCAAAGTGCAGAAGAGATAACGGATTATATACATCGTTTTATCAACAGTGGATCAGTCATTCATTTAAACACATACATTAATCCTGCAATTATTGATGTTGTACCACTATTGTCTCAATTGGGGAAAGAACAAGGCTATGCTTTCTCTACATTAACAGACGTATTAGATGAGCAATATATAGTAAAACCCTTAGAGGAAATAGAAGGCTATGACGCTATTAAAGTGAATCCGGATTATGAAAATGTACAACCAAATATGTACTACCGTAAAAATACTTCTAAAAAGGAAATTGCATTAACCTTTGATGATTGGGCGAGTGAGGAGAGACTTAAAGAAATTTTAGATGTTCTTGATAAGTATAACGTTCACTCTACATTCTTTTTAATTGGCAAAGGTGTGGAAAAGGATCCACAACTAGCGCGATTAATTGTCGAGAGAGGCCATGAGGTTGCAAGCCACTCCTACAATCACCTTGATGTTACGACAATGACACCGGAGGAACTTCAAGAGGATGTCGTGAAGGCACATAGGGCGTTAACATACGCCTTACAGGAAGAACCTTTACTGTATTTCAGACCTAATAAAGGTGCTATTAATGAAGAATCAGCGAAAATTATTGCCGCAACAGGTGTCAAATCCATTGCTATGTACGATATTGCATCATTCGATTGGAATTTAGAATTTACCGTTTCAGATATTTATAATCGTGTGATGAGTAGGATTGGTCCAGGAAAAGTAATTGTTATGCACATTTTAGATGGTACAAAAACAGTTGAGGCTTTACCAGTAATCATTGAAAAGCTGCAAAAAGATGGGTATAGCTTTGCGAAAATGTCGACTTGGATTGAAGAAGATTCAAATAAGAAAGTGAATTGATAATCATGAATAAGAAAAAAGAGATTTTAACGATACCGCGCTCTGATCGACGAATTTTATCGAATATTCCTGACCCAGAAAATGTACGAAATCTCGTTAATCGACGAGGTGCTTCGTATCAAAAGGAAGAAATCGATCCTACAGATGTCAATGAAATATATCGTTTACAGCTGTTAAGTTTACGCTATGAAACTAATTTTGAAGTACAAATTAAAAGAGCAAAGCAAAAGGTTAGTGACAAATATTATGCGGAGGATATTTCGGTTACAGGTATCCTTATATTTTCAAATAGTCCTAATAATTTTGTAATAGATGAAATTATTGCGATGAAATTCACCATACCTGGTGGTGCGATGCCAGAGGGCTATGAATCTAAGGTAAAGGTAAAAGCGAAAGTTGTTCGTCATTTTACGAAAGAAGTAGATGGTGAAACTAGATGCTATTATGCATGTGAATTTCTACAGCCTTTAAATGACTATATGACTAAAAAACGTTGGGGACTATCAATCTTTGTGGCAAGTTTATTTCTATTGATTGTTTCTCTTATTGTGGTATTAATGAGGGCTGAAAGTGTTATTTATTTCAGATTCAATAAATTCCTATATCTATATAGTATTATTGCTGCAACATTTCTTTTAAGTCGATATTTATTCGGTATTTTCTATAGGAATGTCCCAATAAATCCTAAATTTGAACCGGGCGTTTCTATTATTATTCCAGTGTTTAACGAAGAAGAGTGGATTCATAGAACAATTTTAAGCTGTATTAATCAGTATTATCCTGTAGACAAATTAGAGGTTATTGTTGTAGATGACTATTCAACAGATAGAACTGAGGAAAAAGCAAAGGAAATGATTGAACTTATTCATAGTGAGGGTGAGCGATTTAAAACAAAGAATCGCTTAAGTTTCCATAAGCTACCTCAAAATGGAGGGAAACGTGAAGCTCTAGTGGCGGGAGTGCATCTAGCCAAACACGATTTAGTCGTTTTCGTAGATTCAGATAGTTTTTTAGAACCTCATGCTATTCGAAATATTGTGCAGCCTTTCCAAGATCCTAAAATGGGCGGTGTGGCTGGAAGAACAGAGGTTGAAAATAAATTTACAAATGCTCTGACAAAATTGCAAACCGTTCGCTATTATATAGCCTTCCGGATAATGAAAGCTGCTGAGTCTTGGTTTGATACAGTAACTTGTTTATCTGGTCCATTAGCATGTTATCGAAAAGAGCTTATTTTAAAGAATGAAACAGCATGGTTAAACCAAAAATTTCTTGGACAACCCGCAACATTCGGTGATGACCGTAGTATGACAAACTATATTTTAAAAACACATCGAACGGGATATCAAGACAATGCCGTATGTTCTACAATTGTTCCATCAGATTCAAAAGTCTTTTTATCTCAACAAATGAGATGGAAACGATCATGGCTACGCGAATCGTTACGAGCATTTTTATTTATGTGGAAGAAGGAACCTTTTATGTTTCTTTTCTTCATCATCGGTTTAATCGTACCAATAGCAGCCCCTATTGTTGTTGTTTACAATCTACTTTATGTGCCAATTATGCATGGCGTTTTTCCAACTACGTTTTTAATGGGCTTGTTATTGATGGCAATGCTAATGAGTTTGGCCCATCTTTTCTTTAGAAAAAGTAAGTTATGGACATTTGGATTTATCTTTGTACTTTTCTATGAATTTATTTTGCTGTGGCAAATGCCTGTTGCATGGGTTACATTTTGGAAATCAACATGGGGTACGAGAGAAACACCTCAAGATGTCATCGCTAAAGAAAAGAAATTGGAAAAACAAAAATTACGAAAATCCCGATTTTCGATTCTAATTAGAAAAATGGGTGAGAAGAAATGAGTGAAAAAAATGGTGTATTAAATCCAGCCAAAAAAAATCGAAGGAAAGTAATACGATCCATTGTTCAAGCGATTATCGTTATATTTTTAGCGATTATTTTAATACGTGTGGTGTTTTTAACAGAAAAAAGGGTAGAGGAAACGGCTTCTTTAAAAAATAAAGATGGTTTCATCGCATTATCTTATTTTGGTGTGAGCAGAGGTGAATCTCCCAAATACGTATCTAAAGAGAATTTAAAAAAACAACTAGCATTACTTGAAAGTCAGGGTTATCAAACGATTACTCAGCAAGATATTTTAGATTTTTATCAGAAAAACAAACCATTGCCAGAAAAAGCTTTGTTTTTATCATTTGAAGATGGACGGACGGATTCTAGTATATTTGCTCAAAACATCATGGAGGATCTAAACTATAAAGCTACGATGTTTACGTACGCCAATAAAATGGATACACGGGACAACAAATTTTTAAAGCCGAAAGACTTATTGCTCATGGAGAAAAGTGGGTATTGGGAGCTGGGCTCTAATGGATACCGTCTCACTTACATTAATATTTTTAATAATAAAGGACAGTCGTTAGGTGTAATAGATGAAAATAATGTGCCGAATAAAACGACTATCGAATATTATAATCATTATTTAATGGACTTCATTCGTAATCAATATATGATTCCAAGTGAAACGCGACAGGAAATGGAAAAACGTATCCAAAAAGATTACGAGCTAATGGAAGATATTTATGAGGAGGAATTAGGGGAAGTTCCTAAAGCTTATGCTATTATGCATGCCAACTCACTTTATAATAATATGGATTCGTTAGTTGAACGTGCTAATGATAAACAAATTAAGGATATGTTTAAAATGCATTTCAATTTGGAGCTAGGGGCATATAATGATGCGGATGCTAATCTCTACAATTTAAGTAGATTACAAGTATCGCCCTATTGGTCTACCAATCACGTGATGATGAAAATCCGCCAAGCTAGTAAGCAAAATGTAGAATTTGAAGTGGGAGATTCTAAACGAGCAAAAGAATGGTCTGTCATGAATGGTGCAGCAGAATATGAAAATAATGCGATAACTATAACATCTGCACCTGCTAGTGAAGGTCGGGTAATATTGAAGGAAACACTTCCAGAGCAATATAATATAAACTTTGCCTTTAAAGGGAATGTCGTTGGACAACAATCTATTTATTTAAACTATGATGAAAAAAATGATAGCTATATTCGGGTTGCATTAATCGATAATGAGATTGTTGTTTCTGAGAAGTTACCAGAATCAAGCATTGTTGAGAAGGAGCGTTTCCCGTTAAATGAAATAAAGTGGAATGAAGAAGAGTATGCATTTAATAAGGCTACTGTTTACAATTATAAGGATACGCAAAAAGGCTCTAGAATTGACGAGGAAGAGTATCCACGAAACCTAACAAAAACAAGAGAATTTAACATTGCTGTTAATAAGGAAAAAATAAAGATAGATGTAGATAAGGTATTATCCAAAACAATACAAGTAAATCCTGACATTCAAGGATCACAAATTGGATTTGGTGCGATGTTCAGCAAAAAAGAAACTTCGCATGAACAGTATGCAGATGATATTTATGATACATTCATCGAAGATATTTTGATTACAGATAGTAACGATCGTACACTTTTTACTAACCAATACACGAACTTCAATAAAGTAAAGCACAAAACAATGACTTTAATTAATAACGTTGTTGATTTCTTTATTGAAACCTTCTAAAACGGGGGGAACTAAATTCAAGTGAAAAAAATTTTATTGTTTATCTGTCTAGCACTACTAATTATCACAGCCTGTAGTAATAGCAAAGAAGAGCCTGTTAAGGCAAGAGAACAGTTGAAGAACAAAGAAAAGCTTCAATTATCTATTTGGTTACCTGAATGGCAAATCGAATCTGCCATCAAGGATGTGGAAAATTCAGAACAGGGCTTACAAGACATTCGCGTTTTTGGTGCTTATTTTAATGAGAATGACCAATTATTATTAACTGAAGATACGATAGAAATGTTGAAACAAACACAGCAACAATTTAATGATTCTCATCAAGTGATACTTACGTTAATTAACGATACTGTTACAGATAACGCCCCTTCAGTTCAGAAGGATAGCGCGTTATTAAATCGATTGTTTCAAAGTGCGTCATCAAGGCAGCGACATATTGATAATATTATGCAAGTTGTTGAACAATACAATGTGAATGGTATCGAAATTGATTATGAAAAGGTTGCTAAAGAGGATCTTCCTGGATATGTCCACTTCCTAAACGAACTTTATAAACAGCTATCAAAAAAAGGTATTTCATTACATGTCGTACTAGAGCCTAGCTTTCCGTTTGATGTTAAATTGCCAAATGGACCTAAATATACAGTGATGGCTTATAATGTGCACGGATATCATAGTGGTCCAGGTGCAAAGGCAGACTTTTCATTTTTAAATGACTTAATAAAAAAAATTAAGAAGTCCAATCAAAAACTAGCGATTGCTTTTGCAACTGGCGGATTTGAATGGGTGAATCAAGGCAAAACAGTTGCATTAACAGAGATAGAGGTAGAGGAATTACTGAACAAAACGAAAGCGGTTAAACAACGAGATAAAGCAAGTGGTGCTGTATATTTCACATTTGTAGATGAACAAAAAGTGAAGCATGAAGTTTGGTATGCCGATCAGGAAACACTTGAAAAATGGACAGCACACGTACGAAAGAAACGCTACAATGAGATTGTTTTATGGCGTGCCGGAGGTCTAAGTTCGAAAACGTTACAATGGATTAACGAACAATCAGAGGAGTGACGGATCGGATTGCCAGAGAGACGGATGGAACAGTCGAAGTCGTGGATAGAGAAGCCAGAGTTGTGGATAGAAACGTCAAAGCGACGAATAGAACGGACGAAGTGATGGGAAGAATCACCAAAGCGACGGAAAGAATCGCTAAAGCGACAGTAAGAATCACCTAAACCCTAAAAAAAATCGCCTGCTACGGCGATTTTTTTTATTGGAATTGAGAAAGACGTGAAAAGAAATTTGTAACGAAGTCTAAAAATATTTTTTCTGATGGTGCAATCTCGCGGTTTACAGGTGAAATAATACCGACTGTTCTTGGAATTGTAGGTGATTTAATCGGTACTTTTACTGTGAAGCGGGCTGCTGAATCATACAGTGAGCTTTCTGGTAATAAGCTGACCCCGATACCTGCAGCGACAAGGCCCTTTAGTGCATCTAAGTCTTCACCCTCGGAGATGACTTTTGGCGAGAAGCCGGCAGCTCGGCAGGCATCCATAGCTACTTTATGTAATATGTATCCATCTGGGAATAATACAAATAAATCGTTACGTAAATCAGCAAGCTGAATACTTTCCCTTTTGGCTAATGGATGATTTGCTGGCAGTAATGCGGCGATATTTTCAGTAAATAATATTGTTGAAGTGATCGATTCATCCTTTGGTGGAAGCGGGCCTAAAAAAGCTAAGTTTAACTCGCGATTTTTGACTGCATCGATTAAAAAACGATAGGAGCCTTGACGGAGCTGGAATTGCAAATCTGGATATTCACGTTTAAAGGCTGAAATAACAGTTGGCAATACATAGCTAGCCAAGCTCGTTGGGAAACCGATTTTTATTGTACCTTTAGCAGGATCTAAATATTCTTCAACTTGCTTTGCGGCAAAATCAATGGCTTTTAAAGCTGTAATTGTGTGCTCGAGAAATGTTTTTCCAATCGGTGTCAATTTAACATTTCGTCCTACACGTTCAAAAAGTGGTGTGCCTAATTCATCTTCTAAATTAGCAATTTGTCGACTTATTGCAGATTGAGCAACATGAAGATGTTCGGCAGCTTCTGAAATGTGTTCACGCTCAGCAACTTCAACAAAATAACGTAATTGACGTAACTCCACTAGATATCACCTCTATTAATCGAAAAATACGATTGATTATACCTCAATTATATACTATTTAAGATGAAAAATGACCGTAAATAAATGTTAGCTAGCAAGTATTTATGATTAAAAGATAATCGGATTATCTTCAATTATTTATTTGGCTCATCATCAAAAGTAAGTGATGACATTGGTTAAATCGAATGCCTTGTATAAAAGTTGATTGGAGTGGAGGCTGGGCGACTCCTTGGGGATCAGTAGTATAGGAACGAAGGCTAAAACCATCACGTCCTGTGATAACGCCTTCGTGACCAACATCCTGCTGTTGCTGTCGCTTCGTTGCACTACGCTTTCGCACAGAATGAACCCCTATTGCTGCCGCTACGTTAGCACTTCGCTTTCGCGCAAAAAACACCTGTTGCCCCAAGCGGCTCATCGGACGCCCCCAGGAAGCTCTGCTCTGCGCAAAAGCGAAGCGACAGCAACAAATGTCTTATCTGTGCGAAAGCGAAGCGTCAGCAACAAATGTCTTATCTGTGCGTAAGCGAAGCGACAGCAACAAAGCGCCTAGCCGGAACGGAAATCAACCTCACATTATGATGGTGAGCCTTATTTACCAACTAGTGCGCTAGAGATTTCTTTCCTTTAATTGATTCCATTCTAATAAAAAAGGTTATAGTATTGATATTGTTATTTATGCAATTCTGTCACAAAACCGCTACATTTAGCGGTTTCTGCGGGGTTTCCACTATGTAGCTAGATGAAATCAATTCTCAATTAGATTTATTTCATTGAAAATGAGGAAAGTTGATTCTCATTGTCAATAACGATTAGCAATAATCTGAAAATGCTTACAAACTCTTTATTTTTAAGGATTGTTTCGGAGAAAAATGAAAGTGATTGAAATGGTTTGCATAGAGAACGATTTTCAGTTAAGATTAGAATGATGATAATTAAGGAATGGTACACCATTCACTGAACACACTATGGAGGTATTTTCATGTCAACTTTAGTTATTAAAGATCTTCACGTTGAAATCGACGGGAAAGAGATTTTAAAAGGCGTAAACCTTACAATTAATACAAATGAAATTCATGCAATCATGGGACCAAACGGAACTGGTAAATCAACACTAGCTTCTGCAATCATGGGTCACCCTAAATATGAAGTAACTTCTGGTACAGTAGAACTTGATGGCGAAAATGTACTTGAAATGGAAGTGGACGAGCGTGCTCAAGCAGGTTTGTTCCTAGCAATGCAATATCCTTCTGAAATCGCTGGTGTAACAAATGCTGACTTCTTACGCTCAGCTATTAATGCACGCCGTGAAGAAGGCGATGAAATTTCTCTAATGAAATTTATCCGTGAATTAGATAAAAACATGGAATTCCTTGAAATGCACGAAGATATGGCACAACGTTATTTAAATGAAGGTTTCTCTGGCGGTGAGAAAAAACGTAACGAAATTCTTCAATTAATGATGATTAAACCTACTATCGCAATTTTAGATGAAATCGACTCTGGTCTTGATATTGACGCGCTTAAAGTTGTTTCAAAAGGAATCAATGCAATGCGTGGAGAAGGATTCGGCTGCTTAATGATCACTCACTACCAACGCCTACTTAACTACATTACACCAGACCATGTACACGTAATGATGCAAGGTCGCGTTGTTAAATCAGGTGGCGAAGAATTAGCACAACGTTTAGAAGCTGAAGGCTATGACTGGATTAAAAAAGAATTAGGTATCGAAGAAGAAACTGAAGAACAAGAAGCATAAGAGGGAGGACGAACTAGCATGACAGTGGAACTTAACTTGCCTGTAACAGTACAGGACGTGCGCTCGTTCTCAGAAGCAAATGGAGAACCGGCGTGGTTTACAGAACTTCGCGCGGCAGCACTAGACAAAGTAACTGGTTTAGATTTGCCAAAACCAGATAGAACAAATATTACAAAATGGGATTTCGTAAATTTCCCAACTCACACAGTTGACAGTGAAGGATTTGCTTCACTTGATGCATTACCAGAAGAAGCAAAAGGTTTAATTGATTTTGAGGCACAAGAAAACCTTTATATTCAACGCAATAACACACCAGCTTTCATTAAAACATCACAAGAACTAGCTGATAAAGGTGTTATTTTTACAGATATTTTAACAGCGGTTCGTGAACATGACGACCTTGTTAAAAAGTACTTTATGACAGAAGCTGTAAAAGTTGATGAGCATAAATTAACAGCACTTCATGCGGCACTTGTTAATGGTGGTGTTTTCGTATACGTACCTAAAAATGTAGTTATCGAACAGCCGCTTCAAGTAGTATTCTTAAATGATAACGCAGAAGCTTCATTATATAACCACGTGTTAGTTGTAGCTGAAGCAAATTCAGCTGTAACTTATGTTGAAACTTATATTTCAACAGTTGAAGAAGCAAAAGGTCAAGCAAATATTATTGCAGAAGTAGTAGTTCAAGATAATGCACAAGTTACTTACGGTGCGGTTGATGTGCTTGCGAAAGGATATACTACTTATGTAAATCGTCGTGCACGACTAGCTCGTGATGCAAAAGTAGATTGGGCTCTTGGCTTAATGAATGACTCAGATACTATTTCTGAAAACATTACACATCTAATTGGTGACGGTTCTCATGCTGATACAAAAACAGTAGTTGTTGGTCGCGGTGAACAAAAACTTAACTTTACTACTGAAGTTCGTCACTGGGGTAAGAACTCAAATGGTCATATCTTAAAGCATGGTGTAATGAAAGACGCAGCACAATCAATCTTTAACGGTATTGGCTACATCGAACACGGTGCGACAAAAGCGGATGCACAACAAGAATCACGTGTGTTAATGCTTTCTGAAAAAGCTCGTGGCGATGCAAACCCAATTCTATTGATCGATGAAGATGATGTAACAGCAGGACACGCAGCATCTGTTGGTCGAGTTGATCCACTACAACTTTACTACTTAATGAGTCGTGGTATCTCGAAAGCAGAAGCAGAGCGCCTTGTTATCCATGGATTCCTTGCGCCAGTTGTTACGCAATTACCAATCGAAGGCGTACAAAAGCAACTGACGGAGGTTATTGAAAGGAAAGTTCGCTAATGATGAATAAAGACATTAAAAGCTATTTCCCAATTTTAAATCAGGAAGTAAACGGTCATAAACTTGTTTACCTTGATAGCGCAGCAACTTCTCAAAAACCTATTCAAGTGATTGAAGCAATGAAGCATTATTATGAATTTGATAATTCTAATGTTCACCGTGGTGTGCATACATTAGGTAATCGTGCTACTGACAAGTATGAGGGTGCACGTGAAAAAGTTCGTAATTTTATTAATGCTACATCAACACAAGAAATTATTTTTACTCGCGGTACTACAACTGCTTTAAATACAGTTGCATCAAGTTATGGTCGTGCTAATGTTGCTGAAGGTGATGAAATTGTCATTACTCACATGGAGCACCACTCTAATATTATTCCTTGGCAACAACTAGCGAAGGAAAAAAATGCAACGCTGAAATATATTGAACTTGAAGCTGATGGCACACTTAACCTAGAAAAGGTTCGTGCGACAATTACACCTAAAACAAAAATTGTGTCGGTGTCAATGGCGTCAAACGTCCTTGGAACTATTAACCCTATTAAAGAAATCGCTCAAATCGCACATGATAACGGTGCTGTAATGGTAGCGGATGGTGCACAAGCGGCACCACATATGAAAATCGATGTACAGGATTTGGATGTAGATTTCTTAGGGTTCTCAGGTCATAAAATGTGCGGACCAACTGGAATAGGTGTACTATATGGTAAAAAGGAACACCTTGAAAAGATGGAGCCAATAGAATTTGGTGGCGAAATGATTGACTTTGTTGGACTTTATGATTCAACGTGGAAGGAATTACCGTGGAAATTTGAAGGTGGAACTCCTATTATTGCAGGTGCAGTAGGTTTAGGAGCCGCTATTGATTTCTTAACTGAAATTGGGCTAGATAACATTGCGGAGCATGAGCATAAGCTTGCAGGCTACGCGATGGATCAGCTTGAAACAATTGACGGACTAAAAATTTTCGGCCCACGTGACCCAATGAAGCGTTGTGGCCTTGTAACGTTTAACCTAGACGATGTACATCCACATGATGTGGCAACTGTTCTTGATATGAATGGTATTGCCGTTCGTGCAGGACATCATTGCGCACAGCCACTAATGAAATGTCTTCAACAAGTAGCGACAGCGCGTGCAAGCTTCTATATGTATAACACAGAAGAAGATATTGACCGCCTAGTTGCGGGGTTACGTTCGGCGAAGGAGTATTTTGGCGATGTCTTTTAATAATTTAGATCAACTATATCGTTCAGTCATTATGGATCACTATAAAAATCCTCGTAATAAAGGATCTATTGAAGATGATGCTGTTACGATCGATATGAACAATCCGACTTGTGGAGACCGTATTCACTTAACGCTAAAAGTGACTGACGGTATTGTAGAAGATGCGAAGTTTGACGGTGAGGGCTGTTCGATTTCCATGTCTTCTGCTTCTATGATGACGCAGCTCATTAAAGGGAAAAATGTTGAGGAAGCATTAGAGCTTGCTGAAATTTTCTCTAAAATGATGATGGGCGAAGATTATAGCGAGAAATATGACCTTGAGGATGTTGAGGCGCTACAAGGTGTTTCTCAATTTCCTGCACGTATTAAATGTGCGACATTAGCTTGGAAAGCGATGGAAAAAGGTGTAAATCAATAATAAATTCTAATTTTGAGTGAAAGTCACTATATGTGCTTTCACTCAAAGTAAGATATCCGAGCTTAAAACAAAAGAACAATAATACATGAACGGAGGAGAAACGATGGCTAAAAAAATGCCTGATATTGGCGATTACAAATACGGATTCCATGACAAGGACGTATCAATTTTCCGTTCAAAACGTGGTTTAACTGAAGAAATCGTCCGTGAAATTTCTAATATGAAACAAGAGCCAGAGTGGATGCTTGAATACCGCTTAAAAGCACTTGAAACTTTCTATACAAAACCAATGCCGCAATGGGGTGGCGACCTAGGAGATTTAGATTTTGATGAAATTACGTATTACGTAAAACCATCAGAAGCTACACAAAAATCTTGGGATGAAGTACCTGATGAAATTAAAGCTACTTTTGATAAATTAGGTATTCCAGAAGCAGAGCAAAAATACCTTGCAGGTGTATCTGCTCAGTACGAATCTGAGGTTGTTTATCACAACATGAAAAAAGACCTTGAAGATCTTGGTATTGTGTTCAAAGATACTGACTCAGCTTTACGTGAAAACGAAGATATTTTCAAACAATACTGGGGCAAAGTAATTCCTTACACTGACAACAAATTCGCTGCACTAAACTCAGCTGTTTGGTCAGGTGGATCATTCATCTATGTACCACCAGGTGTAAAAGTGGAAACGCCATTACAAGCATACTTCCGTATTAACTCTGAAAACATGGGTCAATTCGAACGTACGTTAATTATTGTAGATGAAGGCGCTCACGTACACTACGTTGAAGGTTGTACAGCTCCTGTTTATACTACAAACTCTTTACACTCAGCAGTAGTAGAAATTGTTGTACGTAAAGATGCATACTGCCGTTATACAACGATTCAAAACTGGGCGAACAACGTTTACAACTTAGTAACAAAACGTACAGTTGTTGAAGAAAACGGTACAATGGAATGGATCGACGGTAACATCGGTTCTAAGTTAACAATGAAGTACCCAGCTTGTATCCTAAAAGGTGAAGGCGCTCGTGGTATGACATTATCAATCGCATTAGCAGGTAAAGGCCAACACCAACACGCAGGTGCGAAAATGATTCATATGGCACCAAACACATCTTCAACAATCGTTTCTAAATCGATTGCTAAACAAGGTGGTAAGGTAACGTATATGGGTCAAGTTCGTTTCGGCCCTAAAGCAAGTGGTGCACGTTCTAACATCGAATGTGATACGTTAATCATGGACAACCAATCTACTTCAGATACAATTCCATACAACGAAATCTTAAATGATAACGTTTCTTTAGAGCATGAAGCGAAAGTTTCTAAAGTATCAGAAGAACAATTATTCTACTTAATGTCTCGTGGTATTTCTGAAGAGGAAGCGACAGAAATGATCGTAATGGGCTTCATCGAGCCATTCACAAAAGAATTACCAATGGAATACGCAGTAGAAATGAACCGCCTTATCAAGTTTGAAATGGAAGGTTCAATCGGTTAATACGCCGATAATCGTTGGTAAATAAGGGTTTTACGCTAAATGCAAAAACCCCTTATTGCCCACAAATTTCTTGTATAAATCGGGTGCATTGCACTCGATTTTTTTTATGCAGATGTTGTTAAATAGCTTACCGACCTATTTTACGCGGCATAAATACTTGTGGAGAAGATCATTAAATAGACAAATTTTAATTTGGATATTTTATGAACACTTTATCAAAATATATAGCTCTTTTAAGTTAAAAGGCACAAAATTATAAGATATTTATTATGTTTAGAGCTATTAATATACATCTTTTGCGAAAAAACATAACAGGGTAATGAGACTTTTATCACATTTATACATAGTTTGCTTAATTTTTAATCCATAGCTATCATACGAGTAGAAATACATTTTCATTGATAAGGAGACTACTTATATGAATACTAAATTTACAAAATTAAGTAAAAGTAAAAAGGGATTAAGTGCGGCAATATTAGCAGCCGGAATCATGGGGATTGCAATGGCACCAAATGCATCTGCACATGGGTTTGTTGAAAAACCAGCTAGCCGTGCTGCTTTATGTAGCCAAAGTTATGGCGCGCTTAACTTGAGTTGTGGAAACGTTATGTATGAGCCACAGAGCTTAGAGGCACCAAAAGGATTTCCACAAGCTGGACCAGTTGATGGTAAAATTGCATCTGCAGGAGGTATGTTTGGTGGTATCCTCGATCAACAATCCGTAAATCGCTGGTTTAAGAATACGATTACCGGTGGACCAAATACCTTTACATGGAAGTACACTGCGCCGCATCTAACAAGCAAATGGCACTATTATATTACAAAAAAAGGTTGGGATCCTAATAAGCCATTAACTCGTGCTGATCTTGAGCCAATTGGAACTGTTGAACATAACGGTACTGCTGCATCAACTAATTTAACTCATACAATTAACGTACCAACTGATCGCAGTGGCTACCACGTTATTTTAGCTGTTTGGGATGTAGCTGATACTACAAATGCTTTCTATAATGTAATTGATGTTAATTTGGTGAATAATGTGGATGTAGATAAAGAAGCTCCAACTCAGCCAAATGGATTACAGGCAACGAAAATCACTGCTAACAGCGTCGAACTAAAATGGAATTCTTCTACAGACAATGTAGGCGTAAAAGAATATCAAGTATTCCGTGATGGTAAAGCAATTGGAACTGTACCAGGAACAACTTTCACAGATAAAAATTTAAAAGCGAATACAAATTATACATATACAATAAAAGCAGCGGATGCAGCTGGAAATGTTTCTAAAGAAAGTGAGTCTATAGCTGTAGAGACAATGAATGCAGTTCCAGACACGGAAGCGCCAACGCAACCAACTTCACTTCACACGATGGGAGTAACAGCCACAAGTGTAGACTTAATGTGGGGTGCCTCAGAGGATAATGTAGCAGTTGACCATTATGTTATATATCGAGGGACACAAGTAGGACAAATGTCTGTAGTTGGAACATCTAAAACTACATCCTTTATGGACATGAATCTACAATCAAATACAACATATAAGTATGCAGTCACTGCCGTTGATACTGCTGGAAATGAATCTAACAAAAGTTCCGTTTTCACTGTAACTACAAAAGAGCAAGGAGCGTCTTATGAGCAATGGAGTCCAAATAAGGCGTACACAAAAGGCGATAAAGTAGAGCATCAAGGTAAAATTTATGAAGCTGTGCAAAGCTATCAAGGATATGGAGATCCAAATTGGATATTCGCATTGTCTTTATGGAAAGAAATTAAATAAAAAATATAGCCTACTGTAGTTTTGGGTAAGGTGAAAATCAGCGAAAACTCTTGTGGAAAAGCAAGAGCACGGAGCATTTGATTGAAGGAGACGAACTTTGAAAATCGTCTCCTTCTTTTGTTCTTCAAGGTAAGTACCTAATGTTGTTTGGGTGGTTCAAAGAGTCTTTATAAAGTTGTGTAAAAAAGGTTGGAAAGTTATCAGTAGGAATATTAAATGCCATAAACGATTCATACATAGAAATATTGTCTTTTTCCTTATGACTCCTAGTCGCATAAGCTATTTTATTGTTTTCTAAGTTAGTTACGTATAACTGCGATTCATCATTAGAGAACGGTACCCAATTATGTCCGAAAAACGGCAATAAAGCATTTATATGCCCAAATGTATTATTAATAAAGTTAAAGTTTCCTAGAGAATTATCAAAAATTGATTGATTCAAGTTTTCATCCAACATTTGAGGGGATGTTATTGCAGGAGGATGCAATAGATCTGGATAGCCGTAATTTTGAGTTTGCTTATTTATATGTGTTATGTCGGGGCTTTTTGAAAAAAAAAACAAAAACCATACAGCATGATTTTGCTCGTCCGCTGCTGCACGTCGAAATCTTTCTTTAATCATCAGATCATTTGCTTTATCTGCTGTTTCTAAATAAGAATCAACAGTTTCTTGTTCATCTTTAAAAGCAAATTCGATTCCGGCCCTATAGTTGTCCGGACATTCCTCAATTATTTGATAAGAAGGCTTTCTTCCTGTTAAATGCGAATAAATTTTGCTGAATTCCTCAAGATGGCGTATTTCATCCTTTTGAATCTCAAGTATTCTATTCTTTTCATCCTCTGTAGGTGCCATCTTTGCTAACTTCTCATAACAAGCAACAGCACTATACTCAGCATTAATTGCCTTCTGAATATCATTTACAAGTTGAGTATCGTTTAGCATAGGATAAGTACTATTATGCTGTGGAGCATAATGATAATAGTATTGATTTGGATACATCATTGTCCTCCTTTAGTTTAACTTCTTTCAGCGGGTGTCCAAACATTTGCTGCTGACGCTACGCTTTCGCGCAAAAAACATCTGCTGCTGACGCTATGCTTTCGCGCAAAAAACATTTGTACCTGTCGCTACACTTTCGGTACAAGAGACATCCGCTGCTGCCGCTGCGTTAGCACTTCGCTTTCGCGCAAAAAACATCTGCGGGCCTAAGCACAAAGTCGATTCCGGACACCATTATCCCGAGCCATAATTGATCCATCAACTTATCTTATGCTTTGTGTATAGGTAATTGTGCAAAGTCGTTTTTATAAAACAGTTGACTTATTTTCTAGTTGTAACTATAATGGTTACAGGTTGGAGGTGATGAAGATTAAAATTAGCAGTCGTTTTACAATCGCTGTTCATATTTTATCAATCATCAAACAAAATCCATCGACTATTTGCACATCAGAATTTATGGCGGAAAGCGTAAATACAAACCCAGTAGTGATTAGGAAAATATTATCCTATCTTAAAAAGGCAGGTATAGTGCAAGTGCGCCGGGGAACAGGTGGAGCTTCTTTAGTCAAAGATCTAGATGCTATCACTTTGCTAGAGGTTTTTCGTTCAGTAGAAGTTGTAGAAGAAGATAAGTTATTTCATCTACATGAAAATCCAAATCCTGATTGTCCTATTGGTGCAAATATACAGGCTGTGTTAGAGCTAATTTTAGTGCAGGCACAAGAAGCGATGGAGCAAGTATTAGCCAACATTACTATGGAACAAGTGATTACATCTTTAATCCAAGAAATTCAACAATCACAATAAGTGCATGCATTCTTTTCGAATGCATTATTTATTGACTTAGTTGTAACTAAAGTGGTTACAACAGAAAAAGAAAGGAAGGTTTTATTGGGTGACTCTTAAAATAAAAGCATATTCGGATTTTATTTGTCCTTTCTGTTTTTTAGGGAAAGGGCCATTAGATGAAATTGCAAAAGAAAAGGATATTGAAATAGAGTGGATGCCATTTGAATTAAGGCCAAAACCATATCCAAAAATCGATCCTTGGAAAGAGCCTGCTAAATTAGGGTCGTGGGATTCCTATATTCTCCCTACAGCTAAAAAGCTAGGGATTGATATGCGATTACCAAGAGTATCCCCACATCCTTATACAAATTTAGCTTTTGAAGGATACCAATTCGCTAAAGTATATGGAAAAGGAAATGAATTTCATCATAGAGTTTTCGTAGCGTTTTTCCAAGAGGAACAAAATATTGAAGATGTAGAAGTGTTAACTCAATTAGCGAATGAGGTAGGTCTGCAAAAAGAAGAATTCAAAGAGGCTTTGCTTTCAGGTAAATATCGTGAAGTACATCAAGATGCTTTAAAGCATGCATATGAAGAAGCAAATATTACGGCTGTTCCTACACTAATTATTGGTGATGAAATAATTCAAGGATTAGCTAGTAAAGAAAGAATAGCACAAGTTATCGATCAGCAATTAAAAAAATAGGTAATGTAAGGTAGCTTATAAAATAAAGCTGCATGTAAAAGTCTATAAAAAAATTGATTAAAATTTGGAGGAAATACAAATGTCAGTAACAACAACTAATTTAAAAGAAGCAATTATTAATCGTCGCTCAATCCGTAAAGTGAAAAAGAACGCAGCGATTACAAAAGAAAAGATTGAAGAACTATTAAAAATTAGTGTACATGCACCATCTTCATTTAATATGCAAAGTGGACGTCTAGTAGTTTTAATGGATAACGAGCACGAAAAGTTTTGGGATATTGTCAAAGAAACATTACGTTCACGAGTTCCAGCAGAAAATTTCGCTGCAACAGAAGAGCGTTTACAAGGCTTTAAAGAGGGCGTAGGAACAATCTTATTCTTTGAAAACCAAGCAACAATCAAACAAATGCAAGAAAATGCACCTTCTTATAAAGAGCAATTCCCATTCTGGTCACATCAAGGAAATGCTATGCTACAATACGCAACATGGATGTCTTTAACTACTGAAGGAATTGGAGCATCTATTCAGCACTATAATCCAATTATTGATGAGGAAGTTAAACAAACTTGGAATATTCCTGCAGAATGGAGTCTAGTAGCTCAAATGCCATTTGGTGAACCAAATGAGCAACCAGGAGAAAAAACGTCATTACCTTTTGAAGATGTAGTGAAGTTTTATTAATTAAAGCCTAATTACAATTATGCCCCGTTAAGTGACACGTTCACTTAACGGGGTTTTAACATATTAGTTAAATGAAAATTCGTATCCTACATAGTTAAAAACATTGGTAAACCCTATATTTTCTGCTACAGCGATGGAAGGCTTGTTTGAATCCATACAATCCCAATATGGGGTCGAACCTTGCGCTAAACAATCTTTTACAAAATAGTGAGCTAACTTTTGGGCTAATTTATTTCCTTGGTGAGCTTCTAATGTTTCAATGTCAATGCAGTGAACATTTTCAACGACAAAGCCTGAAAAACAAAGACTAATAATGTGATGATTGTAAACGACACAATATCCAATTCCATTATTCAAGAAACACTCAGAAGATGACCAACACGAAAGAATTTTTGAATGTAAAAATTCAAGATTTTTAATTGCATTATCGTTAAATAGAGCGTTATCTATTTTTAAAACAGTGTATCCTTCTTTAACATCGGGCTCATTATTTACTATATAGTTATTTTTATGAAGCTTATATACTCTTTGCTTCCAACTACCAAGTTCACGATACTTAAATATTTTTTCAATCGTTTGATTCCACTCCGGATGGTTACCGATGCCTTCGAAGTAATGTAACCCCACTTTCTTCGCTTCGGGTACAATTACTCGATCAACAAAACCATTTATTTGATTATTAAATTGTTCATTACCTTCATTCCCTATAAATAAAAAACCATCGTTGTTGCCTAACCAAATAAGTGCTGTACGTGGTGTGTCGACAGTATCCACAAATATTCGTCCGGGATTAACTCCCTCTACGACTGCTTTTGCTTCTAATTGACCTTGCTCATTCAGCAGCTCTTTACACCTGTGAAATTCATTTTGCTGTAGTTCAGTAATCATTTATATCACTATCCTTTCGCATTAATTTTGCTATATTTTGACTAAGAGTTCGGAATGATATTTATTAAAACGTATACCATGTGCTTAGGTTGATTGGAGTGAAGGCTGAACGCCCCCAGAAAGCTCTGCTCTGCGTCAGCGGCAAATGTTTTATCTGTGCGAAAGCGACAGCTACAAAAGCGCCCAGCCGGAATGGAAATCAACCCCACGCTATGATGAGATAATCCTTTGCTTTATCATATAGGAAAATGATGGTAACATCTATCTTTGCCGCCCTAAATTATGAGGTGTGTTTTTTTACGATACGTTCATATTTCATTAGAAAGTGTATGCTATGATAAATGTACATGGAGGAGGGGGTCACATGATTATAGTTGGATTAACTGGTTGGGGTGATCATCCTTCGATTTATAGTGAAGTGACTGCCTCAAAGGACAAATTATTCGATTATACAGGTCATTTTTTAACGGTTGAAGTAGATACTTCCTTTTATGCCATACCTTCTAAAGAGAATGTTCGGAAGTGGTGTGAGGATACACCCGAAAATTTTCGTTTTGTTGTGAAGGTTTATCAAGGGATGACTGGTCATTTACGTGGCGACATACCGTTTGAATCGAAGAATGACATGTTTAATGCCTTTATCGAATGTGCCAATGAATTTAAACGCCATGGGAAGCTGGCGATGGTACTAGCACAGTTCCCACCGTGGTTTGATTGTCAGACTAAGAATGTGCAATATTTATTGTATATTAGGCAGCAGCTCAAAGACTTTGACGTAGCTATTGAGTTTCGCAATCGAACATGGTATGCGGACAATGTCGTACAGCAAACAATGGATTTTTTACGAGAGCAGCAATTTATTCATACGATTTGTGATGAACCACAGGCTGGAGTAGGTTCTGTACCATTTTATCCTACGGTTACTGCGACTAAGGCACTTGTACGTATTCATGGACGTAACATTCATGGGTGGCGCAATACTGGTAATGCCGAAAACTGGCGGAAGGTTCGCTTTTTATATGATTATAATAGTGAAGAATTGCAGCAGCTTGGACAGCATTTAAAACATCTCCAATCAGAAGTACAGGATCTGTATGTATTATTTAATAATAATTCAGGACTTCATGCTGCGAAAAATGCTAAGGAATTACAAGGTATTTTAGCGATTAGAGATGTAGGGTTAGCGCCTAAACAATTAAATATGTTTGAAGGGGAACTATAATGGAATTTTTTGTTTTAGTTATTATTGCATTATTATCTGGGGTAATTGGCTCGTTGGTTGGGCTTGGTGGAGGAATTATTTTAGTCCCAGCAACATTATACGTTGGGTTAAATTTAGGGATGATTCCAGATATAACTCCTCAAAAAGTGGTTGGTTTATCTGTTGTCATGATGATTTTCACTGGACTTGCCTCTACGTTAAGCTATATGAAATCTAAAACAGTTGATTATAAAAGCGGTTGGATATTTTTTATAGGAAGTATTCCTGGAACAATGCTAGGTGCATGGGTAAATAAAGGGCTAGATTTACCATCATTTAATTTGTATTTTGGTATTTTACTAATCATTTTGGCGACGATTTTACTTGTAAGGGATAGATTGAAACCTGTAGAATGGTTTGTAAAAAACGGTATGCAAAGGGAATTCGAAGATAAAGAAGGAAATACCTTTGTATATGGGTATCCAATTTGGTTTGCCATTGTATTAACATTTGGGATAGGCTTTGCCTCTGGATTATTTGGTATCGGCGGAGGCTCGATGACCGTGCCGGCCATGATTCTTTTATTTTTATTCCCTCCGCATGTTGCAGTGGCAACATCGATGTTCATGGTATTTCTATCGTCGATTGTTAATTCAGCGAGTCATATTTATTTAGGACATGTGCCATGGCTCTATACGATTCCTGTTATTCCAGGTGCTTATATTGGAGCAAAGCTTGGGGCAGCATTAAATAAAAGAATTAAATCAGATACTCTTGTAGTAGCACTTCGAGTTATTTTATTATTATTAGGAATTCGTTCCATTATCGAAGCTTTATTGTAATATTGATTTAAAGCAAGTCTACTACAGACATAGAAGCTATTTTAAAGAAGAGGTGGCTTAATTGCTGGAAAAAATCCATATTTTTCACACGAATGATTTGCACAGTCATTTTAAGTATTGGCCACGAATGCAAAGCTATGTGAGAGAAATTCGTACTAAGCTTGCAACCATGGGAGAAACAAGCTATTTATTTGATGTCGGCGATCATTTGGATCGTTCAAATATTTATACAGAAGCAACAGTCGGAAAGGGCAATGTGAAGTTATTGAATGAAGCTGGTTACGACGTGGTAACAATTGGTAATAATGAAGGTATAACATTGTCCCATAAGGAGCTTTATCATTTGTATGATGAAGCAGCTTTTGACGTATTAGTTGCTAATGTAAATGCCTCACAAGGACCAAATCCAGCGTGGATGAAGCCGTATGTTGTATTAACAACTACTTATGGCACAAAGGTTGCAGTGATTGCAGCAACGGCTATGTTTGAAATTTATTATAAGGAATTAGACTGGGAGATAGATGAGGCACGAAGCACACTCATTCGCTTAGCGCTCCAGCTTCGTGAAGAAGTGGATATTATTGTTTGTTTGTCACATTTAGGGATAACAGAGGATGAGCTTTTAGCTGAGGAATGCCCAGAAATAGATGTTATATTCGGCTCACATACACATCATGTTCTCCCTAATGGAAAGTTAATTAATGGCGTTTTATTAACGGGTGGAGGAAAATTTGGACAATATACTGGCCATCTTGTATTAGAATATGATACAAAATCTAGGGGAATTGTTGAAAAAAAGGATGCGTTAATTCATAATAAAGATTTGCCTACGATTAAAAATGAACATGAAATCGTTCAATCTTTAGAAATAGAAGGCAAACGATTACTTGATATTCCAGTATTCACTACGGAAAAATCGTACAATAAGGAATGGTTCCATTATTCACAATTATCCGATTTGTTCGCGCGTGCCATTTTAGAGAAAAGTGGAGCGGATTGTTCGTTATTTAATGCAGGTATTTTTTTAGATGGTTTACCTAAAGGAACAGTGACAGCACTTGATTTGCATAGAATTTTCCCACATCCTATAAATTTATGTACGATTGAATTATCAGTTGCCGAAATGAAAGAAATTTTTCAGCAATCTAAAAATGAAGAATGGCCTTATATTGAGCTAAAAGGATTAGGCTTTAGAGGCGTTATTTTTGGGAAGATGTTAACCTATGGCTTTTCTATGAATGAAGATCGCCAATTACTGATCAATGGGAAGCTTGCAGATAATGATCGAATTTATAAATTAGTAACACTTGATTTGTTTACGTTCGGTTATTTTTATCCTAGCTTTAAATATGCTAAGAAAAAATATATTCTACCAGAATTTTTACGAAACATTATGATAGATTATGGGCAAAGGTTCTTTAAGTAATAGTAGATAAAACGCTTTTAGAATGGATTGGGGAAAAGGTCATGCGTTTAATTTCAATCGATGTATTAAAAGAAGGAATGGTATTAGCAAGAACCATTTGGAATGAGGCGGGACACCCTCTTTTAAAGAAAGATGTTGTCATTAATGAACGTATCATACAAAGACTTCAACAATTAAATATGCATTATTTATATATTGACGATAAAATTTCTAAGGGTATTGAGGTACAGGAAACAGTTCCAACTGTTATTCGAAATAAAGCAATTTCAACCATTAAAGATTCTTTCCAATCAATCAATGGTTTAAATCCAGTAAATGCCTCTTATGTGCTTGACCAGCAATCAAAAGCAATTGTCTCAATTGTAGATGAATTACTGTTGGCAGTTAGAGGTAATGATGAAATTTTAACAATACTAACAGATGCGTATTTATTTGATGAATATTTATATCAACACTCTTTTCAAGTCACACTTTACTCGATAGCGATTGCTAAGGAGCTTGGATATTCAGCTGAGGATTTACGTTTAATTGCAATAGGCGCATTATTACATGACATAGGAAAGCTTATGGTACCAAAAGAAATTCTGACTAAGCCTGATCGCCTATCGTGTGAGGAATTTGAAACGATGAAGCAGCATACTCGATATGGTTTTGATTTGTTACGTAATTTACATTCCATATCATTGATTGTTGCACACTGTGCCTTCCAACATCATGAACGGATTGATGGGAGTGGCTATCCACGGGGCTTAGTTGATTTTGAAATCCATCCGTTTGCCAAAATTATTGGTGTAGCAGACGTCTTTGATGCGGTGACTACAAGTCGTGTATATCGTGAAAAAATGTTACCTTCTCAGGGCCTAGCAATTTTAGAAGCAGGCGCTGGAACTATATACGATGCACGTATTGTGAATGCATTGAAAAGGTCTGTTGTCCATTATCCTAATGGTGTTATTTTAAAATTATCGGATGGGCGTCGGGGTATTGTATCAAGACAAGATACATTGAATGCCGCATTTCCGTGGATTCGTATTTTTGAAGAGAAAAATCAAATATTAACAGCTACATATGAAATTAATTTAGTGGGCTACCCTACCATAACAATTGAAAACATAGAAGTGGATTATGTTGTACAATCGAAATAGAATAAAAATCTCCTCCTGTTCATACTTTATGAAACAGGAGGAGATTTTTTGTTTTTCCCTCGAAAAAGGATGAAATTACGATCATATAGTAATCAGGGCAACTATAGAAAAAAGGGAAGTCGGTTGAATCGATTAACCTTATTAGTTGTAGGCACTATTATCGGTGTTTTTTTATTTATTTATTATTTAAATGAGCAGCTTATGCCGACATACTTAGAATATGCTGAAGTACAAACGGGTAAGATTGCATCTTCCGTTGTGAGTAAAGCGATTGATTCTCGTACATCAAGTGTTATGGATGTTAATGATATTCTTGTAGAAGTATCCCCTAACAACCAGGCTGATTTGAAGATTAATACAGAAACGATTAATCGAGTTCGAACAGAAACGGTCAATCAAGTAAAAGTGTATTTAGAGCAGGCAGAGCAAGGGGAGCTGTCACATTTACCAAATCTTGATAATGTTGAATATGATTTTAACAAGATAAATGAAGGCAACGGGGTCGTTTTTTATGTACCTATCAGTCAGGCGGCCAATATGCCTATACTTGGGAACTTAGGCCCTAAAATTCCGATACGTTTTCATGTAATTGGCAATGTGCATAGTGAAGTTACTTCTTCAATAACTGAATATGGTATTAATAGCGCTTATGTGGAGGTAGGTATTCATATAGAGGTAAATGTGCAAATTATTGTCCCGTTTGCTAGTAAAACTACAACAGTTACTCAGGATATTCCGGTGGCGATGGGCTTAGTAAGGGGAAAAGTTCCAGATGTTTATTCAAATGGTAGTTCAGAGGTTCCTTCAATTCAAGTACCTGTTTCTCCTAAAAAGTAGAAATGTTTGCCTTCTTTCAGTGGACGCAATTTTGCCGAGGCAAAATTGATTATGATAGTTGTTGGAGTTCATTTATTATGTTACATTGACATCAGTGAAGATAGTAATATAAAAACTGCACATATTTGATAGGGGCGATATCCGTATGACATCTTGTAAACCTACAAGCAAAGGAAAAGAAGAATATTTAAGAAAACCAGATTGGCTAAAAATTAAATTAAACACAAATGATGAATATAAAGGGCTAAAGAAGCTCATGCGTGAAAAAAATCTGCATACAGTATGTGAGGAAGCTCGCTGTCCTAATATTCATGAATGCTGGGGTGAACGACGTACAGCAACAATGATGATCCTTGGATCTGTTTGTACGCGTGCTTGCCGTTTCTGTGCTGTTAAAACAGGTTTACCAAATGAATTAGACCTAGCTGAGCCAGAACGAGTAGCAGATTCTGTAGCTATTATGAACTTAAAGCACGTTGTTATTACAATGGTAGCACGTGATGACTTAAAGGATGGCGGTTCGGAAGTATTAGCTGAAACAGTACGTGCGATTCGTCGTAAAAGTCCGTTTACATCGATTGAAGTTTTACCGTCCGATTTAGGTGGTTTGCAAGAGAATCTTCAAATTTTAATGGATGCGAAGCCAGATATTTTAAATCATAATATTGAAACAGTGCGTCGCTTAACGCCAAGAGTCCGTGCACGAGCAAAATATGAGCGTTCATTAGAGTTTCTTCGTTTGGCAAAAGAAATGCAGCCAGATATCCCTACAAAGTCATCTTTAATGATAGGCTTAGGTGAAACAGAAGAAGAAATTTTAGAAGTAATGGACGATTTAAGAGCAAACGACGTAGATATTATGACAATTGGTCAATACTTACAGCCAACGAAAAAACATTTGCCTGTTAAGAAGTATTATTCTCCAATAGAGTTTGGTAAACTGCGTAAAATCGCAATGGAAAAAGGATTTAAGCATTGTGAAGCAGGCCCACTTGTACGTAGTAGCTATCACGCTGATGAACAAGTTAACGAAGCAACAAAAGAACGTCAACTACAAGCAGAACAGTAAAAATAAATGTTGAATTAGAAGGCGGTGCCACTTTGATCAATATTGAAGGATATGAATACGAGCTTATTGAAGATTACAAAGAGGCTTTTCAAGAAGAAGTGTTCAAGGAACGATACTCAGATATTTTAGCTAGATATGATTATATTGTGGGCGACTGGGGCTATAGTCAATTACGCTTAAAAGGCTTTTTTGACGATAAAAATCAGAAAGCCACTTTCGATACGAAGATTAGTACACTACAAGATTACTTATACGAGTATTGTAATTTTGGCTGTTCATATTTCGTCTTGCACAAAACGGGTAAATCTACTCAACAGCCAGAAGAAGCTGTAGTAAGTGAAGATCATGAAGTGACAAAGATTGTTGAGCATGAACAAATAGCAGAATAAACTTTTAAAACCTGATGCGAAATTTGCATCAGGTTTTTACTTTGAAGTAATAGGTTTTTTTAATTTGGTAATAATAAAAATGTGGCTTATAAACATAGCGCGAGGTTGATTTCCGTTCCGGCTGGGCGCTTTGTTGCTGTCGCTTCGCTTTCGCACAGATAAAACATTTGTAGCTGTCGCTTTGCTTTCGCTACAGAAAACATTTGCCGCTGACGCTTCGCTTTCGCGCAGAGCAGAGCTTCCTGGGGGCGTCCGATGAGCCGCTTGGGCCAACAGGTGTTTTTTGCGCGAAAGCGAAGTGCTAACGTAGCGACAGCAACAGCAGGATGTTGGTCACGAAGGCGTTATCACAGGACGTGATGGTTTTAGCCTTCGTTCCTATATTGCTAATCCCCAAGGAGTCGCCCAGCCTCCACTCCAATCAACTTATTTATAAGTTATACGTTTTAACGAATAACATTCCTAATTTTTGGTGAGGAATCGAAAAGGACGGATTTTAAAATTAATTCTAGTTTTATATTAAAGGTGTGTGTTGTTTAGATGAAAAAAGCTGTATTTTTGGATCGTGATGGGGTCATCAATGAAGTATTAACGGATCGCGTTAAATTTGTAAATAAACCAAAGGATTTTTATTTCCTACCGCATGTTCCGAAAGCTATAAAAAAATTGAATAAATACTTCGACTATATTTTTGTAGTAACCAATCAAGGCGGGGTTGGATTAGGGTTTATGAAAGAAACGCAGCTACAAAAAATACATGAACATATGGTAAAAGAATTGAAGAAGGAAGGGGCCACTATTCACGAAGTTGTATATTGTCCTCATAAACCCAAATCGGGCTGTGCCTGTCGTAAACCAAATAGTAAATTAATCGTTGATCTTGGTGAAAAATATAATATAGACTTAGCAAAATCCTACATGGTGGGAGATACGGATACAGATATAATAGCAGGCAAACGAGCAGGAACTAAGGGGGTATTTTTAGGTGCGAAAGATCCGCTAGCAGATGCGGTTTTTCCAGATCTAATTAGTGCTGCTGATTGGATTATTAAAGATGCAACAGCATAATGCTAGTATTGTTGAAGTGGAAAGTCAAAGCGTATAAATCATGAGAAAAAGGATAATTTATTTATTGGAGGTGATTAATTTGACTAAAGAAAATAAAAAAGGGTTAGATCGAGAAGAGTATGGATTTGGTTTTGATATTAGTGTCGATGACTTAGCAGTTATTGGGCAAAATCAACAAGCCAAAAAACAAAACGATAATGAAAACAAAGACAAGCCTCGCAACAAGGATAATCCTGCTAAAATAAATAATGAAAAGTAAGTGCACAATACAATGCTCCTTGATTTAGTATTAAGATACTTACAAAAAAATTCCGCCAACCTTCTGTTGCACAGTGCGCAAAGTAGAACCCTATGTCCGCAGAAAAGCGGAATTTTTTTGTATTAAATGCTTAATTGCTATGGAAACACCCAATCTTTGAAGAGTGTTAATTTAATAATTCACGTAAATATTCACGTAGCTCGACCGTGTCTTCCTCTGTGCGATTGTATACATGTTCAAGATAGCCAGGTTCTTCTACATCATCTGGACCAATTATAGCAAAGCGTCCAAATTGAATATCCATGACAAGCACTTTCCCAAAGAAACGACCCGATTGCAAAATAGCTAAATCATAGCGTAACTTATCCCCTGCAAAACTAACAAAGCGTGTTTTCGTATCTTCTACATCATCATATAAAAAAAAACGTTCCATCTTTTAATCTCCTTCCAGTCCTATAGATATGGTACTATAGAAGAGAAATGACTATCAACTTTTAAAGATTTGAATGGGGGCTTTCCTTGTGTATTTTGTAGATCGTAATAAAATCACAAAAAACTTACAGTACTTAGATGGACTATTAGAAATTTTAGAGTCAGAAGATAGCTGGCTAGAAAATGATATTAAGAAATTAGCAATCGAGCGAATTGGTCACAATGTGATGGAGTCAATGATGGATGTAGGAAATTTAATGATTGACGGCTTCATTATGCGTGATCCAGGAAGCTATGAGGATATTATTGATATTTTAATCGATGAAAAAGTCGTATCTACTGAAATGGAAGCACCGTTAAAAGCAGTAGTTGGCTTACGTAAAATGCTTGTTCGAGAATTTACAGAAGTAGATGTTCAGGAAGTTGTTAATGTGTTAACAACGACTTTACCAGCATTAAAGCAATTCTCACCAGCTGTGAATAGTTATTTAACAAATGAACTCGGCCCTGTTTCAGCTTTTTTACCAGAGGATCATCAATGAAAACCTACAAGGCGTATTGCTTTGATTTAGATGGTACAGTGTACCGTGGAAAGGACGGCATTCCTTCTGCGATTACTTTTATTCATCGGTTACAACAAGCAGGAATTGAGCCATTTTACGTAACAAACAATTCTTCTAAGACAAGAGAGCAGCTACAGGAAGCTTTAAGTGCTATAGGTGTGAATGCACCGATAGAACATATTTACTCAAGCGCATTAGTTACAGCAAAATATGTAGCCTTGAATTTCCCTGGCAAAAAAGTAGCCATGCTAGGTTCTGATGGTATTCGGAAAGCGTTATTTAATGAAGGCATTGAACCTACCGAGGATGAACCAGAGGTTTTTGTTATGGGGATTGATCGAAATCTTGATTATATGGCACTTGCAAAGGCGACGATTGCTGTGCAAAATGGTGCGACGTTTATAGCAACGAATCAAGATATTAAATTCCCGACAGAGTATGGATTTCTACCAGGTAATGGGTCATTTGCCCGCTTAGTAGGTGAAGTTGCAGACGTTGAGCCAATCTATATCGGAAAACCATCACTTGCAATGCTTGAAGTTATTGCAACAGAGCATGACTTTACGAAAGATGAAATGGTGATGATTGGCGATAATTACGACACAGATATTATGTGTGGGATTCGCTTTGGCTGTGACACAATCCATGTAAACACAGGTGTTACACCGACAAAGGCTGTACTTGAGAAGGAGCAGCAACCTACCTATGTGGTAGAGGATTTAATAGCCGAGGCATAATTGATTAATTCAAAAATATAGCTCAAACATAAAAAAAGGATGCTTATGTCGATTTTTTTGGCATAACATCCTTTTTTTATGTTCAAATTTAGTATTAGTAAGTGTTTCATCATTATATGAATGAGGTATTACGCCTTCATTACCATAACGGATTTTCTTCTATAAATTGATAAATTGCCTTCGTCAACTCTTCAGGAGAATCAGCCTCAACTAATTCACCATTGACGATTGCATAAAATGATTCTGAACATTTTGTACAGTAACTAAGGCAGCCATATTCCAAAACGTCGATGTTCGGATCGCGTTCTAGTACTTCATAAGTTTTTTGAGAGCCATTTGCCAAATTACTTATACAAAATTCAACCATTGGATTCATACATGTCACCTCACCAAAATAATGCTACTCGCTTTTAAAACATTCGTCAATGATTTGAGTTGACCTAGAAAGCAAATATTAAGTAGTAAGGTTGGTCGCGTTAATATGCTACAGTGTTAAACAATTTTTTGCAAAAATGAAGAAAAGGAAACGATATTTAAGGAAAATTCGAACAATAGCGATGGTTTATCGAAGCCCAAATGATTCAAAAATCATTCGAAAAAGGCAAGTTAGCATTTGTTTTGTGAAATCTTTCACAAAATTGCATTCTGATATTGTGAAACTTCTCACAATCGGTTATACTCATTTGTGGATACTTTGTGAACAATTATTACAAGAGATATAAAAGGAGACTATTATGGGTAAATTAGTACTTTTAGGTGGCGGCTACGGCAACATGCGTCTTATGCTTCGATTATTACCAAACATTCCATTAGACACAGAAGTTGTGCTAGTAGACAGAGCCCCTTTCCATAGTTTAAAAACAGAATTTTACGCATTAGCAGCAGGGACTGCAACAGATAAAGAAATTCGTGTAAGCTTCCCTGAGAATGAACGTTTATCGGCTGTATATGGAGAAGTTGTTGAAATTGAT
Organism: Lysinibacillus xylanilyticus; assembly: GCF_001183605.1. Lineage (GTDB taxonomy): Bacteria > Bacillota > Bacilli > Bacillales_A > Planococcaceae > Lysinibacillus > Lysinibacillus xylanilyticus. The sequence goes on from NZ_LFXJ01000013.1 coordinate 278,536, forward strand.
CGTGCGGAAAAAGTAGTCATTCTAGAAGATGGACAACGCATTGAATATGATGATTTAGTAATTGGTCTTGGCTGTGAGGATAAATATCATGGTGTACCAGGTGCAGAGGCGTACACATATAGCATTCAGACAATGGCGAAATCACGTTCAACATTTCAATCACTTTGTGGTTTACCAGCAGGCTCTACTGTCGGAATTGTAGGAGCTGGCTTAAGTGGTATTGAGCTTGCAAGTGAGTTACGTGAAAGTCGATCAGATTTAAAAATAAAGCTATTCGACCGTGGTCCTCGTATTTTGAAGGACTTCCCAGAAAAGTTAAGTAAATACGTGAAAGACTGGTTTGTAAAACATAATGTTGAAGTCATTGCCAATTCAAATATTACAAAAATTGAGCAAGGTAAAATTTACAATCACGAAGAAGAAATTGCACTCGATACTGTAGTTTGGACTGCGGGTGTACAGCCTGTCAAAATCGTTCGCGATTTGGAGGTTGAAAAAGATAATCAAGGTCGTCCACTTGTAACACAATATTTCAATCTTCTTGATGATGAGCATGTATATGTTGTAGGTGACTGTGCTGCTTCAGACTTACCTCCAACTGCTCAGTTAGCTGAGGAGCAAGCAGAACAAATCGTCAAAGTACTTCGCATGCGTTGGAAAGGCGAAAACTTACCTGAGAAAATGCCTGACATTAAATTAAAAGGTTTCATGGGAGCTCTTGGTAAAAAACAAGGCTTTGTTTATTTAGCAGATACAACAGTAACAGGACGTATCGCTCGCTTGATGAAATCAGGATTATTATGGTACTACAAACGTCAAAATGATTAATTAGCTAGTTTGATTCTTATAAAAAGGAATTGTTTCAATTGAAACAATTCCTTTTATTTCTTTTATACGGTTTCGTCAGGAACGAAACCTAAATTTTCAAGTGCAGTAAATACAGGCTTTAATTGCACATAGCCTTCGCCCACTACTTCATCATTTATAAGGACAAGCGGATAAAAAAATTCATCTTCTTGAATGCGTGAAGCATAATCTTGGTCGCGTTCATTCTCAATTGGTCCTTCAATATCGATATAGCGAATATCATATCCTTGGTTTGGATATTTTCGATCTATGGCTGCTTGTAGCCACTCATATGTATCCTTTGAAGATGGCGCATTGACACAACTTGCGCAGATTACCGCTGTTCCGTAAATTTCAATCATTGGTTTCGTTTGACTCATTTCATTTCCACTCCTCGGATTCTATATTGGATTTTTTCTGTTGCTAACATTATAATCATTATAAGGAAAGGAGTCGAGACAAAATGGCAGAAGCAACAATTAACGATCAAGTTCAAGAGGTATTAGATAAATTACGTCCATTCTTACTACGTGACGGTGGAGACTGTGAATTAGTAGATGTAGAAGACGGCATTGTAAAATTACGTTTATTAGGTGCATGTGGTAGTTGCCCAAGTTCAACAATTACACTTAAAGCTGGTATCGAGCGCGCATTATTAGAAGAAGTACCAGGTATTATTGAAGTAGAGCAAGTATTCTAAAACGATTAAAAAAGTTCTAGCTGATTAATCCAGGCTAGAACTTTTTTTCTTAAACTTGGCGTGCATGTTCTTTTTCTTCTCGAATAATTGCCCATTGTTCTTTAGCCATATCAATGATCTTCGCTTCTCCACCAATACTTTGCTTTTCAATGATCTTTGAAAAGAAGCGTGTAGCATTTTCTAAATCACCGATACGTCGTGATAGTTCTGCAATCATATACATAATTCGTATATCTGACATTTGAGTTGAGCTGTAATCCTCAGTTGAATAAGAATCCATATAGTAATCTCGGGCCATTGTCATAAAACGTTGCTCTTGTCCTTCGTTTTTTAGTGAACGATATAGCCATGCAAGACGTAATGTAAGACCAGCTATTGCGACAAACTTTTCTTTTTTAATCGTACCGCAAAGGAACGCTAATTTATAAGCTTGTATTGCTTGGAATACGGTGCGTTCTCCCTTAAAATCATGGTGTACCCATTTTTCAGTAATTTGCGTGCGAATTTCATCTTGCGTGCCAGGAGCAAAATACTTTGAAAAGTCTTCTGTAAATGAAAATCCGCAATGCTCACAAACAAATACATTATAATAAAGGGCATTTACACCGTCTGCATAGATAGGATGAAAATCTGTTTCTGTGTGATCTACTTTAATGAATTTAGAGCGTACTTTTAATGTTGGAAATTCTTTTTTGCAATTAAGACATTGAATTTTTTTTTCGTAATAAGGTGAATTCTCCATATTTAATACCTCTTTCATCGACTTATTACAACTATTATACCAATGTGGATTTCATAAACGTGGATAAAAAATACTAAAAATGTGAAAAATATTAGAATTTTTACTAAAAATCCTTTTGGAGCTGAATGTTTGTCATACAATAGTCAAAATTGATATGATAATAAGTAAGAAGGAAGGTGATTGGGATGACAAGTAAGCAAGTAATTGAAGTTACTGAAGCGGCTGCTTTTCATATTAATGAAATGATGGAGCACAATGAAGAGCAAGGTTCGTTTTTACGTGTAGTTGTTAATGGTGGCGGATGCAGTGGCCTATCATACGGTATGCATTTTGATAAAGAGAAAAAAGAAGATGATTTTGAAGATGTACAACATGGTTTAACAATTCTTGTTTCCCGTGAAGATGCGCCGATTATAATTGGGACAAAAATTGATTATAAGCAATCGCTAATGGGCGGAGGCTTCACAATCGATAATCCAAATGCCATCGCATCATGCGGCTGTGGCACGTCTTTCAAAACGGCGAAACGTGAAGGTACACCTGAGATTTGTGACTAAAAATAAATTGTCTAAATGTGTTTAGATACCAAGCCTTTTTGATTTGTATGTTGAAAAACATAACGAATTGAAAAGGCTACTTTTATGGCTATATTAAAATTTAATCTTTGAAAATTTGTGATCATTCATAAACAAACTTTGAACAAAGCCCCCAATAAGAGCTATAAGAGCTATCATAGTATTCCGGATATTCAATGAGAAATTGAGAACGTTCGATCCACAATTTAAGTTCTTTTGATTTGGTTGTATTTTCAATCGTATCTAGTAATTGAGATAGCTTTTGAATTTCTCTACCTACCCGAACCATATCTCCAGTGAAAACATATAAAGTATTAAGGAAATAAGAAGTACGTTCACATCGCTCATCCTCAACAAATGTACAAATCATGGGTATATTTTCGATTTTATAGATAGCGAGTTCCCAATCTTGCTCAGGTTCCATTTCATCACTATATGCCCATTTTTTTATCTCTTCTTGCGTAGGATTCCAAGGGTCTTTAAACATCATTTTGTGCTCCTTTAAATTTAAACTAATATTAATCTTTCTTCAAAATTATAACATGGAATATTATTCATTGGTATTGGAATGGTAAATGTGCAGCAAGTCTTAAAGCTATGTGTTGAGTTAAATGGGGTATAAGAAAAGGACTCGTAAATCTGAGAATTACTCATCAATACAAGCCCCAATTTTAAAGATCCTGTTAGTTCAATAATATTTTTTATTTTTCGCTAAGAATGGTAAATCCGATAAAATAAAAATGAGTGATATAACAAATGGTGAAATTACAATATTGTAAAAAGATATTTTGGATGGTTCTCTTAAATAGTAAAAAATAAAGTTACAACAACTAATTAGAATGGTAATAATAATAATTTTAAAGAACCGTTTTCTTTTATCCATCTTATTTAATTTTCTTAAATTTATTATAGATACGGTTACTATATAAATAAGGAATAAAACAAGAAAAATTAAATAACCAAATACAAATTTAGCTAAAAATAAATTATCAATATCCTTATATACAACAAATAATGTGATGATCATACCTACAAAAGCTAGGATATACAAAATGCTTGTAAAAATATTTTTCTTCAAATAATTACTACCTCGAAATCTTTATGTATTACAATTATTTTCTCAAAGATAAACGATTTTGTTAACTGGAAAAATAATGAATACAAATGGTGGTTAGGAACTCCTATTGGCGGTGAATTACAAACGAGTTGTGAAAGTTTAGAGGTGGCTTTTGAAGGAGGCATTTTTATTAATAGAAAATGAAGATTTTAAACATGAACTATTACTTTGCTTAAACTATGGAGCAGAACCTTTTTATATATTTCTTTTTAAATATTAATAAGGCCACGATTATTTTTTATCGTGGCCTTATTAATGTACCGACAATACAAAATTAGTGAAGTTGTGTTAAAACATATTTATAAATTTCATCGGATGGTTTATTAAGAGCTATTGAAAACTCCGAAAAGATAGTATCTTGTAAAGATTGCAATATTTTTTCTTCCTGGTTAGGGAATTTTTTTTCATTGGTCTTATATTCGAGCTTTTTTCGTAGCAATGTGTTTAAAAGCTCTGCTTGTTTTTGGCGATTGCCGGATTTAATGATTTCTAAATGAAATCTCATTCGATGCGTATTTTGTTCAATCCATTCCACACCAGGGGATGTGAATGAATGTAAAATACTGAGGGCTTCTTCTTCTTTAATAATATCTCTAAGCTGTTTTTTTGAATTATCAATAGGGGTACGAATTGTTAATTGTGGTTCATTTAGTGGTTGTAAAACGTAATAAGATTTAGTAATGTCGTTAAAGGTTTGTTCGCAAATATCTTCAATAGAACAAAGTCCATGTGATGAGTAAATGACTACATCGCCAACGTTGTACATGTATATCCCCTCCAACAAACTATTTTGTCAACTAGGTTGACTAAATTAATTGTAAGCAATTAGAAGGTTTTTGTCAACTTAGTTGACGATTGCTGCTGTTTTTTGTATATTAATAACGAAAAAAATGAAATGAAGGTGAAATAGTTGAAGGACGAATTGCAGAATCGAGATGTCATTGATTTGTTGAGCGAACGTCACGAACTACTTCGAAGACTTGCAGAAGAGAAGTGGCATAAGCATAACGATATTTATATTTCAAATTCGGAATGGTATATTTTGGGGATAGTTTATAAAAAACAACTTACGATTTCAGATGTAGCTAAAAATGTTAAATTTTCAAGACAAGCAACCCATAAAATAATAAAGAGTTTGGAAGTTAAAGGGTTGGTGACAGTTATGGGTGTCGAACATAGTAAAAAACATAAAGCTATTCGTATGACTGAATTTGGTGAAGAATGCTTTGAAAAAAATCAATATTGTAAAGCAGAAATAGAAAAACAACTGGTCAATACAATTGGAGAAGATCAGGTCATTAGATTAAAAAATATATTAAAACTTAATTGGGATATGGAGCAGCTGGAAGCGTAAGTATTCGTAGTTTAGGTATGGAAAATGTTTGGGACATTGCTTGTAACATAATAAGGTTAGGCAACTATTTTAGCAGGTAGATGCATAGAAAAATTTCGTAAGCCACTTTCGTTCTGCTCGAAAGTGGCTTCTTTTTAACTTCTTTCAGCGGGTGTTCAAACACCTGTACCTGCCGCTACGCTTTCGGTACAAAAAATACTTGCTGAAAAGAGGAACTCAGGCTAACTGACCTGCATCCTGCTGCTGCCGCACGCTTTCGCGAAATAACATCTGCAGGCGTAAGCACAAAGCCGATTCCAGACGCAATTATGCTGAGGCATAATTGATAATCGTTACTTTACCTTCTCGCGTTCTATAAATGAAGCGCCATTGTCATTTGCTAAATTGTAAATGGCACTTTTTGCCTCTGGGTCAAATTGTCCGTTTTCTTCAATGACAAACTTTTCGTTATTTTTCGTTTGGAAATAATAAGTGCCTACTGTACCTATTTCATACTCATAAATGACTTCCTTAATATCCTGCCATTCATGTGTAGTTTGATGATGAAAATCTTTGAAAACAATTTGTGTATTCTGTATAGCGGTATAACTTAAAACAGAAAAATAGACTAAAACTAGACTGCTTACTATTACTAAAAGCGTAATCAAATAGGTGTATTTATTTCTTTTGAACCCAAGTATGACTAACGTTAAAATAATTAGCGCAATTGCTAGGAAAAGCATAATGAAGTTGTATGTTGGAGTGATCAGTACGATATTATCTTTACTAAAATAAAACGTTTGGGAAATCGTAAATGGCAACATGAAAACAATGATAGGTGATAATAAAAGCAACACTATCGCAAAAATAAAAAGTTTTGCACGAGGTGATAATACGTTTAACATGAAATCTCCTCCTTTTTTAAAAAGTGAATATTCTGCATTTTAATAAGTGTAACATATTTCCAATATTGGAGCGCATGCATACTTTATGTTTGAAAGTGAGATGTAACCATAAAATTCTGAATTAATACTTCTATATATGGAAAATTGGCCGTTATAATAGTGATATAGAGGTGAAAATGATGATGAAAAAGGATAGAGGAAAAGTTTGGTTAGGTGTTGCGGGGGTTACTGTCAATGAGCTAGGACAATGGCTTGTTGTCAAAAAGGCATACAGCGGATTAAAGGGAAGATGGTCATTGCCAGCAGGTTTTGTCAATGCTGGTGAAACAGTAGATGAAGCCGTTGTTCGCGAATTAAAAGAAGAAACGGGTATCGATTGCTACGTATCAGGCTTAATTGGTTTTCGAACGGGTGTGATTCGTGGTGACATTAGTGATAATATGGCGATATTTTATTGTTGTATGAAGGATGAGCAGCAGAAGATTTGCATTCAGGAAAATGAATTATTAGAAGCGAAATGGATGTATCCAAAGGAGCTTGCTCAGGATGAAATGACATCAGTGATGTTAAAAGAAATGGCATCCAACCAATTCGAAAAGCATCAATTAGAGGGGATTGAAGGTATTAATCCAGGAGATGTCTTTGGTTATTCCTCTTATAAATTGTTCTTTAAAAAATAAAGTGACAAAGGAGAGGACCTATGATGGAGCTATTTTTATTTATGTTAGAGCGAGTAGGGCTAATCATTGTGTTTGCCTTTTTAATGTCAAGATGGCGGCTCTTTCGGGGAGTGTTATTTAAGGATCAAGGGGTTAAGGAAAAGGTTTGGCTCATTATTATTTTTAGTGCTTTAAGTATAGTGAGCAGCTATACAGGGATAAAAATCGAAAGCGGTACTATCAATCCTTTAAATCAAATGATACATAGCACTATAAATGCAGAGGAAGCCATTGCAAATACGAGGCTAATTGGGGTAGCGATTGCTGGTATTTTTGGTGGGCCACTTGTGGGTGTTAGCGTAGGTATTATTGCGGGGGTTCATCGTATTACCCTTGGCGGTTTTACAGCGATTGCCTGTGGTATATCGACAATATTAGCAGGATTCATTACAGGTGGTTTAAGTAATCAATTAAAAATTCGTCAAACCTTCTCCTATAAAAAGGCTGTTATCATCGGAATTTGTGCAGAGACTTTACAAATGATTGTTATTTTACTAGTGGCAAAACCATTTGAACAAGCTTTGCAATTAGTTTCTATAATAGCGCTACCGATGATTTTTATGAATGCCTTTGGGATTTTGATATTTTTCATTATTATCAAAACTTTTATTGATGAGGAAGAGCGCACAAAAGCATTACAAACACACCAAGCATTTTCTATTGCCCAACAAACAATTGAACATTTTCGGAAAGGGTTAAATGAAGAATCCTGCCGAACGGTTGCGGAAATTATTAAGAGAGAGATTGAAGTTGATGCAGTTGCGATTACGGATACAAATGGGATTTTAGCACATGTAGGAGTAGGCGAGGACCATCATGTAATTCATCAAGAAATAATGACGGCTTTAACGAAACGGGTATTAGTAGAAGGGCGCATTCTTACAGCGACGTCCGCAAAAGAAATCAGTTGTCCAAATGAAGATTGTCCGTTAAGTGCTGCGATTGTCTTACCTTTAAAAGTACAGCATAAAACGGTAGGTACCTTAAAGCTATATTTTATTAATGTTTCTTCATTAACCGGGGCGAAAAAGGAGCTTGCTGAGGGCCTCAGTCGACTATTTTCATCGCAGCTTGAATATGCTGAAATTGAGCAGCAAAGAAAGCTATTAAAGGATGCAGAAATTAAAGCGTTACAAGCGCAGGTTCATCCCCATTTCTTTTTTAATAGTCTCAATACTATTTCAAGTTTGATTCGAACGGATGCTGATGAGGCTAGAGCATTATTGATAAAGCTTAGTACGTTTTTTAGGAGTAATTTACAGGGAGCTCGTCAAATGCTAATTCCGTTAAAAAATGAAATTGACCATGTGGAGGCTTATTTGTCGATTGAACAAACAAGGTTTCCGAACCGCTATGATGTGCAATTTCACTTAGATGAATCACTTTTTGACGTACATATTCCCCCATTTACCTTACAGCCACTTGTTGAAAATGCCATTTATCATGCCTTTAAAAATCGTAAGGAAGGCAAAATTGACGTTAAGGTGCAACGAATTAATAATAAGCTATTGCTGTTAGCAGAGGATAATGGCTGTGGGATGAGAGAAGAGCAGGTTAAACAGCTTGGCAAAACAATTATGGAATCCGAGCAAGGGACAGGGACAGCTTTATGGAATATTTATCAGCGTATTCATGAAATTTATGGAACTGAGGCAGATTTTCACATTTCAAGTACGTTGGATGTAGGCACGAAAATTATGATCCAGCTGCCGTTAAAAGCCACAAGATGGGAGTAGAGAAATGTTAAATGTCTATATAGTAGATGATGAACCGTTAGCAAGGGCTGAATTGCGATATTTATTGGAGCAAACAAAGTTAGTCCAGATCATTGGAGAATCGGAGGATTTAGAGGACATACTGCAGGATCCACAGTTTGAGCAGATTGATTGTGTGTTTTTAGATATTCAGCTAGGCGTAAACAATGGCCTCGAATTAGCAAAACAACTGCAACAAGGCATACTTAAACCCGAAATTATTTTTGCTACTGCTTATGATGAGTATGCATTACAGGCATTCGAGGTGAACGCCTTTGATTATATTTTAAAGCCATTTGAGCAAGAGCGTGTACAAAGTGCAGTTGAAAAGCTGGTGGCCAAAAGAAGAGAGACGCAGGCTAAAACGATTGAGAAGTTAAAGCATTTACAATTGGACAAGCTTGATAAATTAACAGTTTATGTGAATGATCGAATTTTACTTATTAAAATACAGGAAATTTTATATTGTACGTCTGAAGAAAGTAAGACGATTGTTGTTACTGAGAAAGGGAGATATTTTGCTTCAGAGTCGTTAGCCGTTTTGGGGAAAAAGCTCACTTTAAAAGGTTTTGTGCGTGTCCATCGGGCATTTATCGTCAATTTAGAACATATTGTAGAGCTGGAGCCTTGGAGTAGTTCTAAATACAATTTGATTTTGCATAATAGACATTCGATACCTGTCAGCAGGCTTTACATGAAAGATGTGCGCAAGATCTTTCAGCTATCAAAATAGCTGCATTTCAACAGTAGAAAACACCCTTTCAACTTAAAATTCTGACATTTTGGTGAATTTTACGAATAATCGTATAATTCATTTGCTATGATGTGGAAAACGTAAAAGGAGTGATAACATGAATGCTATTACAATTGTAATAGGTTCCATTTGTGTACTGATGATTAGCTATCGTTTGTATGGCATATTTTTCACAAAGAAGGTACTTAAGATAAAAGATGATACGCCCACCCCAGCACACGCTATGGAAGATGGTAAAGACTATGTTCCGACGAATAAATGGGTAACATTTGGGCATCATTTTGCAGCGATTGCAGCAGCTGGACCGTTAGTCGGACCTATTTTAGCTGCTCAATTTGGATATTTGCCAGGGCTCCTTTGGTTGTTAATTGGTGCGGTAATCGGTGGTGCAGTACATGATGCTGTAGTGTTATTCGCTTCTATGCGCCATGGAGGAAAGTCGTTATCAGAGGTTATGAAGAAGGAGTTAGGACCTGTTGCGGGATTCTGTACAGGCCTTGCAATGCTTTTCATTATTACAATTACAATGGCCGGGCTATCGATGGTTGTCCTTGGTGCGTTGGAGCGAAATCCATGGGGAACTTTTGCGGTAGGGATTACTATTCCAATAGCGATGTTTGTTGGCATTGCTTATCGTAAAACAGGAAATTTAATTGTTACGTCAACAGTTGGCTTTATTTTGTTAATGATCGGTGTATTTATTGGACCAATGATTCAAGGAACGGCATTTGGTGATTTTTTAACGTTTGACCGTGATACTTTAGCTATTATTTTACCTATCTATGCATTCTTTGCGGCGGCATTACCTGTATGGCTCTTATTAGCGCCGCGTGATTATTTAAGTAGTTTCATGAAAATCGGAGTATTTATTGCGTTAATCATCGGGGTCTTTTTCGTGAACCCTATCATCCAATTCCCACCACTTACAGAGTTTATTCATGGTGGTGGTCCAGTAATTGCTGGTCCAGTATGGCCATTCGTCTCTATTACAATTGCCTGTGGGGCTATTTCTGGCTTCCATGCGTTTGTAGGCTCTGGGACAACGCCGAAAATGATTGATCGCTGGGAAGACATTCGCATCGTAGGTTTCGGTGCTATGCTCGTAGAATCTTTAGTAGGTGTAATGGCTTTAATCGCAGCAACGGCTCTTCATCCTGCAGATTATTTTGCGATTAATTCAGCTCCAGCAGTATTTGCTACATTAGGAATGGAGCCGGTTCATTTACATGCATTAGCCGAAAGTATTGGGATGGATTTAGAAGGTCGTACAGGTGGAGCTGTAACTCTAGCAGTTGGGATGACTGATATTTTCACGGGGATTCCTTGGTTTGCTGAACTGTCTTCTTACTTCTATCAATTCGTTATCATGTTTGAAGCGGTCTTTATTTTAACGGCTATTGATGCTGGAACACGTGTAGCGCGCTATTTAATTCAAGATTTTGGCGGCAATGTCTACAAGCCACTGAAGCGTACAAATTGGCTTCCGGGTACAATCTTTGCAAGTGCACTTGCATGCTTTATGTGGGGCTATTTATTGTATTCAGGAGATATTAGTTCGATTTGGGTATTATTTGGTGTGTCGAATCAGTTAATGGCGACAATCGGTTTAGTATGTGGGGTAACAATGGTCTTAAAAGTTGCAGATAAGCGAATCTACGCTTTAACATGTTTTATCCCATTAGCCTATCTATATGTCACTGTAAATGTAGCGGGCTTTTGGATGATTAAAAATGTTTATTGGAATACAGCGGCAGCTGGTTACAATATGTTAAATGGTGTATTATCTGTTATTATGTTAAGTTTAGGCTTTATAATTGTACTAGCAGCCATTAAAAAATGGGCAGAGCTTTGGAAGTCACCAAGATTTGTATTATCACAAACAGCTTCATAATGAAAAGCAAGAAACTATTGGAAATTAGTTGTATACTAGTTTTCAATAGTTTTTTTATTGCTAAAATATGGATAATAACCATGACATGTGGTTGATTTCCGTTCCGACTGGGCGCTTTGTTGCTGACGCTTCGCTTTCGCACAGATAAAACATTTGCCGCTGACGCTTCGCTTTCGCGCAGAGCAGAGCTTCCTGGGGGGCGTCCGATGAGCCGCTTTTATTGTTGCTGTCGCTTTGCTTTCGCACAGATAAAACATTTGCTGCCGCTACGTTAGCACTACGCTTTCGCACAGAAAACATCCGCTGCGCTCCAGGGTCTCGGGCCAACACGATGTTGGTCACGAAGGCGTTATCACAGGATGTGATGGTCTTAGCCTTCGTTCCTCTATTATTGCTGATCCCCAAGGAGTCGCCCAGTCTCCACTCCAATCAACTTATATCATAGCAAATGTTAGTTACTACTAATTTTTGGCAATAATCCTTTTTATTTTAGGAATTCACATAAATGTACAATGTGCATCCCGTGGAGTGAACAGCTCCTGCGAACTGTATTGTGTAAATGAAATGCAGTGACAGGAGTAAGTGTTTTACGTAGTGGAGAGTGAGGGATGCATGTTAAAGGAACGAAGGTTAAAAACATCACGTTCTGTGATAACACCTTTGTTTTGCCGCTTCGCTTTCATATAAAAAACACACCTTGCCATAAGGGGTGTCTATCTGTAATGGAATATACTTAATGATTGTCCAAAATATGACGAACAAGCGAAATCAAGGATATGCTAATTGAAAGCATTGTAGTAATCATGTAAACTAATGAGAGGAAAACGGAGGTTATACATACATGGATGGTCCAGTTTCATTAGTACAGTTAATCATTTCAATTTTGTTATTTTTCGTCATGTTCTTTGGTATTGGATTTTTATTGAATATGCTTCTGCGAATGACATGGTTAATGGCAATAGTGTATCCAATTGTTGTTATCTTTATTGTCGATGATGTAAGCTTTTTAGATTATTTTTTCAAGCCAGGTTCCGCATTTCCAGCACTTTTAGATAAGTTGCAAGCACTGCATTTAGTAGATATTTCAATCTTATCTGGTGGCTTTGCCGGTTCAATTGTTGCGGGAATTGTCATGATTTATTTGCGTAAAAGTGGTTATCGAATGTTTTAACTTCTTTCAGCGGATGTTTAGTCATCCGCTGAAAGAAGTTAATGCCTCCGGCGGATGTCACGGAATCGGAAAGGAGTTCTTTGTGCTAGCATAAAGCTGATTCCGGACGCAATTATGCCGAGGCATAATTGATCTTCTTTCAGCGGGTGTTCTAACATTCGCTGATTTTTTTTGAATGTTTCCGATAAATCGTGAAAAGCTTCTGATAAAACGTGAAAAGCTTCCGATAAAATCACAAAAGTTTCCGATAAATCGTGAAAAGCTTCTGATAAAATCACAAAAGTTTCCGATAAAACGTGAAATGTTTCCGATAAATAAAAAACACATCCTCGATATGAGGATGTGTCTCTTTTCACAAAATAAACTGGTATGTGATGATGGCGATAAAAATGCCAGTTAATGCCCCGAAAAATACCTCGCTCCGTTTATGGCCTAGCAATGTTTTTAGCTCTTCCATTTTTTCTTGCCCATCCATTTGTGGCCATTTCTTTAAATCATGAAGCAATGTTTGAAAGTCTTTACGCAGTTGATTTAATACAGCTGCATGCTGACCCGCCTGATAGCGTACACCACTCGCATCATACATGACGATAAATGAAAACATAGCGGCTACGGCAAAAATTGGGGAATCTAATCCTGTTTCATAGGCAATAGAGGTTGTAAGTCCTGTTACGGAAGCGGAGTGTGAACTAGGCATTCCCCCGGTGGAAGTAAATAATCCCCAGTTAATCTTTCTTGTCATTAAAAAATGAATAGGGATTTTAACAAACTGTGCAAAGAGGACTGCAAAAAGGGCAACGAGTAAAGGGGTATTTTGAAGTAAACTCATAATCATCACAACCTTCACTTATAATTGTCTTTATTATAACATTCATTATTTTCTAAAAGCTAAATATTACGCGTTTTCTGAAACTTAGGTATAATAGAAAAATGAATGGAGGAATTTACATGCATATTGTAAGAGAAGCAAAAACATTTGAAACGATTTCTACTGAGGTGTTAGTAGTAGGGGTCACTAAACATCGTGAGCAAATGCAGGATTGGGCAAGCTTTTCATCATTTTATGGAGAAACCCTTGATGCGTGGATTAGTGCAGGGGATGTTTCTACTGAGCTAAAAAAAATTACGAAATTACCATTCTTGAAGAGTCACCCAAATCTTAAACGTATTTTATTTGTTGGTTTAGATGAGCGTAAAAATTTAACAGAAGACGATGTTCGTGCAGCATTTGGATTGCTTGGCAAGGAACTAAGAACCTTAAAGGTTGAAGAATATTCCATTTGGCTTGAGTCGTTTACGACAGAGTCGATTACTGTAACAGATGTTGCCTTTTTAGCTGGTGAAGGAACGGGTCTTGGTTATTATTCAATTCCTCATTACAAAACAACATCAAATGAAGTAGAGAAACGTATTGACGCTGTTCACCTTGTGACTACAGCTAATGATTTAGATGAAGTTGTGGCAAGTTTTGAGGTTGGTGCTATTTATGCAAATGCAGTAAATGAAGCACGTAGCTTAATTAATTTACCACCAAACTTACTGACAGCGACAGACTTAGCCAATTACGCAGAGTCCCTTGCAGTCGAGTATGATTTTGAAGTGGAAATTTTAGATAAAGCACAAATAGAGGAGGTTGGTATGGGTGGTATTTTATGTGTCAATCAAGGCTCCCATGAAGAACCTCGTTTAATAACATTAAAATATAAAGCGACTGAAGGTTTTGAGGATCCGATTGGCCTTGTCGGCAAAGGAGTTACGTATGATACAGGTGGCTATTCCTTAAAGCCAAGAGATGCAATGGTAGGCATGAAGGGCGATATGGGTGGTGCAGCAGCTGTGCTAGGTGCCATGAAAATCATCGGTGAATTACGTCCTAATAAAAATGTCGTTGCAGTTATTGGTTCTACCGATAATATGGTATCTGACACAGCATTTAAGCCGGATGATGTCATTACGACATATAGCGGTAAGACGGTAGAAGTTTTAAATACCGATGCGGAAGGACGTTTAGTATTGGCAGATGCTACTACATATGCTAAGCAACAAGGAGCTACTTCCCTGATCGATGTTGCAACATTAACGGGTGGAGTAATTACTGCGCTTGGTATGGATAAAACAGGTGCACTTTCTAATGACGATGAATTCTTTGCTACTTTCATGGAAGCTGCACAGGAGACTGATGAATTTGTGTGGCGCATGCCTTTAACAGAAAATGATAAAAAACGAATTCGTAAGTCAGACGTCGCTGATTTAAATAACTCTCCTGGTCGTGATGGACACATGATTTTTGGAGGAGGCTTTGTTGGTGAGTTTGTTGGTGATACACCTTGGATTCACTTAGATATTGCGGGAACGTCAGATGCGATTGCTGTACATGACCTAGGCCCAAAAGGTGGTACAGGTGTAATGGTACGTACACTAGCTAATTTTGTGCAACGTTTAGGAGAAGAAAAATAGATTAGGCGATAGACATGTGATATATGTATCCTCCCACATACGATAGATTAAAAAAGGGAGGAAGTTTATGACATTCTTCGGAGGTTATCCAGGAGGAGGAGGTTTATGGACAATCGGTGGGCCGTTTTTGGGAGGGTTTTTAGGAAGTTTTCTTGGATCACAGTTTAGCCCATATCCATTTTATCCGCCGTTCTATCGTCCATTTCCGCCATTTTACCGACCTGGTCCACCATTTAGACACCATTTTAGACCATATTAATTCAAATAAGACATAGATTTCAATGAAAATATATAACCAGTTGTCGGCAATAATAACGACACCTGGTTTTTTCTTTAGTTAAATTAAATAAATATCAGATTCTAGTCATTAAATAAAGTGTTGACAGAATATACTAAATTATTTATTATTCTTATTGTATTACTAAGAATTAAATACGTAGCTGACTAGCAAACTAGAGGCTCTTATTATTCGCAGGCATTGCTCTGCCTATGGATAATTTGAGTCCTTTTTTTATCTCTAGGGAAAGACGAAAGGGAGTGAAATCAAATGGGGAAAGTTTTTATAGTGGGTGCTGGGCCTGGCGATGTTGATCTTATCACAGTAAAAGGATTACGGTGTATCGAATGTGCTGATGTCATCCTGTATGACAGACTCATTAATAAGAATTTACTATCCTATGCTAAACGAGAGGCTAAACTTATCTTTTGTGGTAAGCTACCTCAGCAGCACGCCATGATTCAAGAGCAAATTAATCAATCACTTGTTAACTATGCACAGCAAGGATTGATTGTGACGAGATTAAAGGGAGGCGACCCATTCGTTTTTGGAAGGGGGGCTGAGGAAGCTGAGGTACTAGCGCAGCATAATATTCCATTTGAAATTGTGCCTGGCATTACTTCAGGGATAGCGGTGCCGGCATATGCAGGGATTCCTGTTACACATCGTGATTTAAGCTCAAGTTTTGCAATGGTTACTGGGCATATGAGAGAGGGCAAGGATGATGGAATTCAATGGGAAAGTCTTGCAAAAGGGATCGATACGATTGCTATTTATATGGGGGTCGGTAACCTTCCCTATATCCGTCAGCAACTACTTAAATATGGGCGAGATAAAGAAACACCAATAGCACTCATCCATTGGGGTACATTTTCTCAACAAAAAACAGTCACGGGAACTTTAGCTAATATTGAAGAACTAGTCCAGCGAGAAAATATTCAAAACCCAAGCATAATTGTAGTAGGAAAAGTTGTTACTTTGAGGGAAACAATTCAATGGTTTGAACAAAACATTCCGCAGCCACAGTTAGCAGAAGTTTCTTTGTAAGGATGTGGGTTCATGCAAGCCATTTTATATATCGCCCATGGAAGTAGAGTAAAGGCAGGGGTGGAGCAAGCAGTAAACTTTCTAAAGAGCGTACAACAGGAGATTGAAATACCGATTCAAGAAATTAGTTTTTTAGAACTCGCGACGCCGACAATTGCTGAAGGTATAGCAAGCTGTATTAACCAAGGGGCTACAGCTATAGCGATCGTTCCTATTTTATTGCTTGCTGCTCAGCATGCAAAGCACGATATTCCAAGTGAGATTGATAAAGCAAAAAAACAGTATCCACAAGTGCGATTTACATACGGTGAACCACTTGGTGTCCATGAATTATTAATTGATACATTACAGACTAGAATTTTAGAAGCAGGGTGTCCTACTAAAGATGCAAGTGTTTTAGTTATAGGTCGTGGGAGTAGTGATCCTGCAGTAAAGAGAGATTTAGATAAAATTGCAACAAGACTACGTGATAAATATGATTATGAAGCTGTAGACACATGCTTTCTATATGGCATGGGTCCTACGTTTGAAGAGTGGTTACAACAAGAGAATAAGGACAGTCAAGTATTTATAGTGCCGTATCTGTTGTTTACTGGGGTTTTGCGCCAAAACATAACAAAGCGATTACAAGATTATGAGAATAAGAACGTTATTTTATGTGAAAGTTTAGGCTATGACGACAATGTAAGGAAAGTTTTAGTGGAACGTATTTATCAATTAATAAAATTTACTAAGAAAGGTGTTTTGTAATGGTAGATAAAAGGACTGAAAATGTAAATCTAGCATTAGATAATGTACGCCAAATTTTAAATACTGTGAGCCACGGATCGATTACATTGATTGTGCAAAATTCCTATGTGGTTCAAATTGAAAAGAAAGAAAAAATACGACTTCGATAATTTTAACTTCTATCAGCGGGTGTCCAAACATCTGCTGCTGACGCTACGTTAGCACTACGCTTTCGCGCAAAAAACATCTGCTGCTGACGCTACGTTAGCACTACGCTTTCGCGCAAAAAACATCTGCTGCTGACGCTACGTTAGCACTACGCTTTCGCGCAAAAAACATCTGCTGCTGACGCTACGTTAGCACTACGCTTTCGCGCAAAAAACATCTGCTGCTGACGCTACGTTAGCACTACGCTTTCGCGCAAAAAACATCTGCTGCTGACGCTACGTTAGCACTACGCTTTCGCGCAAAAAACATCTGCTGCTGACGCTACGTTAGCACTACGCTTTCGCGCAAAAAACATCTGCTGCTGACGCTACGTTAGCACTACGCTTTCGCGCAAAAAACATCTGCTGCTGACGCTACGTTAGCACTACGCTTTCGCGCAAAAAACATCTGCTGCTGACGCTACGTTAGCACTACGCTTTCGCGCAAAAAACATCTGCTGCTGACGCTACGTTAGCACTACGCTTTCGCGCAAAAAACATCTGCTGCTGACGCTACGTTAGCACTACGCTTTCGCGCAAAAAACATCTGCTGCTGACGCTACGTTAGCACTACGCTTTCGCGCAAAAAACATCTGCTGCTGACGCTACGTTAGCACTACGCTTTCGCGCAAAAAACATCTGCTGCTGACGCTACGCTTTCGGTACAAAAGACATCCGCTGAAATAGTGGAACTCAGTCTAAGAACGCCACGTCCTGCGGCAATTTATCTGTGCAAAAGCGAAGCGGCAGCAACAACAACAACAACACACGACTGAGTGACCAACATCATGCCGAGGCATAATTGATCTTTTTTTAGCAAGACAAATTATCAACAGTAGAAAATGATACGAATACGTGAGGTGGCAAGGTTGAAACTACAAGTAGTAAACAGTCCATTTAATGAGGAGCAGGTAAAGCTATTAAATGAGCTGCTCCCTCAACTAACAGGAGAACAGAGGATTTGGTTAAACGGCTTTTTAAGTGCACCACTAGCAACTATTAATCCAGTTGTCGAGGAAGTAACTCCGATAGTAAAAACAATCACCAAAACAGTAACGATTTTATATGGTTCACAAACAGGTAATAGCCAGGGGTTAGCTGAAAAATATGCCTCAGCCTTGAAAGACAACGATGTGGACGTAACGATTTCGTCGTTAGCAACTTTTAAACCAAATAATTTAAAAAAGGTAACAAATCTTTTACTCATTGTTAGTACACACGGTGAAGGGGATCCACCTGATCAAGCGATACAGTTCTACGAATTTTTGCATAGCAAGCGGGCTCCTAGGTTAGAGCATCTTCATTATTCGGTGCTAGCCTTAGGTGATAGGTCTTATGAATTTTTCTGTAAAACAGGAAAGGATTTTGATGAGCAGTTTGCAAAATTAGGGGCAAGTCACATCGTTCCTCGCACAGATTGTGATGTAGATTATGATGACACTGCAGCACAATGGTTCTCAGCTGTTCAGCAGGAGTTGCTACAACAGAAGGATATAACAGTTACATCTACTTCACAAAATCAGACAGCACAAAGAGACACTACATATTCTCGAAAAAATCCGTTTTATGCCGAAGTACTTGAAAACATTAATTTAAACGGCCGAGGATCAAACAAAGAAACACGTCATATTGAATTATCCATCGAAGGTGCAAGTTTCCATTTCGAACCAGGAGATAGTATCGGTATTCAACCAGAAAATGATGAAAAACTAGTCAATGCTTTAATCACAGCATTACAATTTGATCCACAAACTGAGGTAAACGTCTTTGAAGAAACGCTGACATTAAAGGATGCATTACAAAAAAAATTAGAAATTACAGTGTTGTCTAAGCCATTGTTACAAAAAATTGGTGCCTATACGGTCCATCAGGAATTTACAAAGCTACTTGAAGACTCGAATTCTTGGAAGGACTATGCGAAAGGAAGAGACTTACTTGACGTTGTGGAAGACTTTGCACCATTTATATGGGATGCGCAGCAATTTGTAAATTTATTACGTAAAATTCCAGCACGTCTATATTCCATTGCTAGTAGTCAAAAGGCAAATAGTGAAGAGGTACATTTAACAATTGGGAAAGTAAGCTATGAGACGAATGGACGTCAACGTCTTGGAGTTTGCTCCGGAAGCGTTGCTGAGCGTGTTCAAATTGGTGAAACATTACCGATATATGTTCATAAAAATCCGAACTTTAGATTACCAGAGCATGAGGATACACCACTTATTATGATTGGTGCTGGAACAGGTGTAGCCCCGTATCGTGCATTTTTGGAGGAGCGTGAGGAATTAGGCGTCGAAGGAAAATCGTGGCTAATTTTGGGTGATCAACATTTTGTCACAGATTTTCTTTATCAAACTGATTGGCAGCGTTGGCTTGCTTCAGGCACACTTAGTCAAATGCACGTCGCTTTCTCACGTGATACAGATAAAAAAATATATGTTCAACATAAAATTGAGGAAAATGCTGTTGCTTTTTATGAATGGCTAGAGCAAGGAGCTGTCATTTACGTCTGTGGCGATAAAAAATCGATGGCGGCTGATGTTGATGCAACAATACATCGCGTTATTGAACAACAGGGACAAAAAACGCCAGAGGAAGCTAAAGCCTTTGTCAATGAGCTAAAACAGCAGAAACGCTATCAACGTGACGTTTATTAACTTCCTTTGGCAGTGTTTTATGTAGCGAAAGCAAAGCGACAGCGGCAAAATGTTTTCTGCGCGAAAGCAAAGCGACAGCGGCAATTCTGCCGAGGCATAATTGATTAAAGGAGCGATAACAAATGACAGGAAAAATTATTTTACCTCCACAACCAGGGAAGCCTAGTGATGTAGAGCGTATTAAAAACGACAGTAATTATCTACGCGGAACATTAGAGCGTACAATGAACAATCCATTAAGTTCAGGTATTCCAGAGGATGATAACCGTCTAATGAAGTTCCATGGTAGTTACTTACAAGACGATCGCGATCTTCGTAATGAACGTCAGCGTCAAAAGCTTGAGCCAGCCTATCAATTTATGGTGCGTGTACGTACACCGGGCGGAGCAGCAACTTCAGCACAATGGCTAGTGATGGATGAAATGGCGAGAAAGTATGGTAATGGCTCCTTAAAATTAACGACACGTCAGGCATTTCAAGTGCATGGCATTTTAAAATGGAATGTTAAAAAATATATGCAGGAAATTAATGAGGTGTTATTAGATTCTCTTGCAGCCTGCGGAGATGTCAATCGTAATGTGATGTGTAATGTGAATCCAAACCAATCTGCATTACATGAGGAAATCTATAATTGGTCTGCCAAATTAAGTGAGCATTTATTACCTAGAACACGAGCTTACCATGAACTATGGCTAGATGGTGAAAAGGTAGTTGATAGTCAGGATGAAGAAGTTGAACCTATATACGGTGCGCAATATTTACCGCGTAAATTTAAAATTGGTATTGCGGTTCCGCCAAGTAATGATGTGGACGTATTTTCACAAGATATAGGGTTAATAGCAATAGTTGAGGATGATAAGCTAGTAGGCTTTAACGTAGCTGTTGGTGGAGGAATGGGCATGACACATGGCGATCATGAAACATACCCACAGCTTGCTCGCATAATTGGCTTTATCACACCTGATAAACTACTGGAAACAGCGGAGAAAATTATTACGATTCAGCGCGATTATGGGAATCGTTCGGTTCGTAAAAATGCACGTTTTAAATATACAATTGATGCAAGAGGACTTGAATGGTTTAACGAAGAACTAACTCGTCGTCTAGGTTGGAATATCCAAGAGGCTCGTCCATTTACTTTTAATCGCACGGGTGATGAGTTTGGCTGGATTCAAGGTGCAGAAGGTCAATGGCATTATACATTATTTATTCAAAATGGTCGTATTAAGGACTTTGAAAATTATGAGCTTCTAACAGGATTACGTGAAATTGCGAAGGTGCATACAGGTGATTTCCGCTTAACACCAAACCAAAATTTAATGATTAGTAATATAACGCCGCAAAAGAAGAAAAAAATCGCTGCGATTATTGAGCAATATAACCTTACAGATGGAGCGCACTATTCTGCATTGCGCCGAAATTCGATTGCTTGTGTATCATTACCAACGTGTGGTTTAGCCATGGCAGAAGCCGAGCGTTACCTCCCTTCTCTTATTACAAAAATAGAAACAATTATTGATGAAGCGGGCTTAAACGATACAGAAATCGTTATTCGCATGTCAGGCTGTCCGAATGGTTGCTCGCGTGCAGCAATGGCTGAGATTGGCTTTATCGGTAAAGGTCCAGGGAAATATAATATGTATTTAGGAGCAAGCTTTACTGGTGATCGTCTCAATAAAATCTATCGTGAAAATATTGGTGAGGAGGAGATATTAGCGGAGCTTCGTCCAATCCTACTCCACTATGCGAAGGAACGTCTAGATGGTGAACATTTCGGTGATTTTGTTATTCGTGCGGGTTATGTAACATCTGTTCATGACGGACGAGATTTTCATCAAAAATAAAATAATAGCCCTGTAGCAAATTTCTTTGCTACAGGGCCTTTTTATATGGAAAAATCCTCGGGGATAAAGACTTTTAATTGCTTTGGTTTGATAAATACATGGTCACCAACCTTAAGCTGAAGATTAGTAAATTGTTCTTTAGTTAGTTCTGCCTCTAAAAATTCATCCATATCTTCACGACGTAGCTCAACTTGCACGATAGGTCCAAGCAAGTGGATATGGCTTACTTTGACAGGGACGGTGCCCGATACATTTGTTCTCTCAATTTGAATATCATGGGGACGTACATAGCCTACTGCTTGATCCTCTGTATGTACCTGTAAGTCAGGTACATCAATCGCAAATTCACCATGCAGGAGCTTACCATTATGTAACCGTCCTTTAAAGAGATTCACATTACCTAAAAAATCATAAACAAAAGGGCTCTTTGGATTTGTGTATACGTCGTCTGGGCTACCAATTTGCTCTATCTTGCCGTTGTTCATCACGACAATTCGGTCTGCAACATCAAGAGCCTCTTCCTGATCGTGTGTGACAAAAATGCTTGTAATATGAAAATCGTCGTGAAGTTTTCGTAGCCAACGACGCAATTCCTTGCGCACTTTAGCATCAAGTGCTCCAAAAGGTTCATCTAATAAAAGCACCTTGGGCTCCACGGCGAGAGCTCTAGCAAGTGCAACTCGCTGACGTTGCCCACCTGAAAGCTGTGTTGGGTAACGATCAGAAAAATTTTCTAGTTTGACTAGTCTTAGAAGCTCCATCACTTTGTTCTTTATTTCTAACTTAGATGGTCTTGTTTTACGAGGGCGTACTTTAAGACCATAAGCGACATTATCAAAAACTGTCATATGGCGAAAAAGCGCATAATGCTGGAACACAAAGCCTACATTTCGCTCCTTTGGATGGCGATCTATCATCGATTGACCGTCAAATAAAATCTCACCAACATCTGACGTTTCAAGTCCAGCAATAACGCGTAATAAAGAAGTCTTGCCAGAACCAGATGGGCCGAGAAGGGCAACCAGTTCCCCTGATTGAATATGAAGAGAAACATCTTCTAAAGCTTGAAAGGAACCGAATTTTTTAGATACATTATTTATTTGGATGCTCATGTTGACAATACCTCCTTTAAGCAGATTTTGATTTCCAAGCAACAATATCTTTAACGATAAGTGTAATAATGGCGATCACACTCATTAGTGAAGCGACGGCGAAGGCTGCTGCAAATTGGTACTCATTGTATAAAATTTCAATATGAAGGGGCATCGTATTTGTCATCCCTCTAATATGCCCTGATACAACAGAAACGGCACCAAATTCACCAATTGCCCGAGCATTACATAATACAAGGCCGTACAATAAGCCCCATTTGATATTTGGCAATGTCACATACCAAAACGTTTTAAAACCATTGGCACCAAGTGAAATGGACGCCTCCTCCTCGGAAGTACCTTGTGTCTGCATAAGAGGAATGAGCTCCCTTGCAACAAAGGGCAACGTGACAAAGACAGTAGCGAGGACAATACCAGGTAGCGCAAAAACAATTTTAATGTCATGTTCAAATAGCCAATCCCCAAATAGTCCCTGTGAGCCAAATAACAAAATAAATACTAATCCTGCAATAACAGGAGATACTGCAAAAGGAAGATCGACAATCGTAAGTAATAGATTTTTCCCTTTAAAGTTGAACTTTGTTAAAGCCCAAGCAGCCATAACTCCAAAGATCGCGTTTAATGGTACTGCAATCGCGACGACAGTTAAGGTTAACTTAATAGCTGCCATTGCATCTGGATGTGTGATAGCTGCTACATATACGCCTACTCCTTTTTGAAAGGCAGTGGAAAAAATTGATACTAGCGGAAGCACGATGAAAAATGCTAAAAAAGCTAGCGCAATAAATGTTAGCGTATATCGGACAAAACGTGGCTCTTGTAAGGCAGCAGACTTTGTCACTGCATTATTTTTTTCAGAAGCAACTTGCTGAATAAATGTAGACTGTTCCATAAATACCTCCTAATGTACAAAGCGACGATTTGCCAACCATTGTATTAAATTAATGCTAAATAATAGGATGAAGGACGTGACAAGCATGACCACTGCAATAGCAGTTGCACCAGCGTAGTCATATTGTTCGAGCTTTGTCATAATAATTAAAGGCGTAATTTCAGTCTTCATCGGCATATTCCCGGCGATAAAAACAACAGAACCATACTCTCCTAGCGCACGTGCAAATGCTAATGAAAAACCTGTTAAAATAGCAGGAGCAAGCTCTGGAAAAATCACTTTACGAAAGGTTTGTAGACGAGTTGCTCCAAGGCTTGCAGAGGCTTCCTCAACCTCAGCACTAATATTTTGTAAGACAGGCTGCACAGTACGGACGACAAATGGTAGCCCGATAAATGTAAGGGCAATGATAATGCCGAGTGGCGTAAAGGCAATTTTAAAATTAAAAAATTGACCAATCCAACCATTTGGCGCATAGAGTGACGTTAAGGCAATCCCTGCTACAGCGGTAGGCAAAGCAAATGGTAAATCGACAAGTCCATCGATGATTCGTTTAAACGGAAAGCTGTAGCGTACAAGCACCCAAGCAATGATTGTGCCAAAAATAACATTTAATAAACCAGCAGCGAGTGCAGTACTGAAACTTACCTTATAGGAAGCGACTGCACGAGGAGCGGTTACAATATCAATAAACTCTGCCCAGCTTAAGGACATTGTATGAATAAAAATCATCGATAGCGGCAATAGGACTAGCAAGCTAACATATAACATGGTGTAGCCAAGAGAAAGGTGGAAACCTGGAATAATGCGGCGTGTCTTTTTATTAACAGTTAAACTACTCATTACATGCCTCCTTATTGAGGTACATAAATTTCATCGAATGTACCATCATCTTTAAAATGCTTCGCTTGTGCTTCTGCCCAACCACCGAAATCATCGATTGAAACGAGTTCAAGTGTTGGGAATTGCTCTTGATATTTTGCTAGAATTTTTTCATTTCGTGGTCTATAGAAATTCTTCGCAGCAATTTCTTGACCACGCTCACTATATAAATGCTTTAAATAAGCCTCTGCTACTTCGCGTGTACCTTTTTTATCAACAATTTTGTCAACAATTGCCACAGGTGGCTCAGCTAAAATACTTAAAGAAGGTGTAATGATATCAAATTCGTCACCCAATTCTTTGAGCGTTAAATAGGCTTCATTTTCCCATGCAATTAAGACATCACCAATTTTACGTTCAACAAATGTTGTTGTAGCACCACGTGCACCAGAATCCAGTACTTCAACATTGCTATATAGTGCTTTCATAAATTCTTTTATTTTTACCTCATCATTTTTATATAATTTCCCTGCATAGGCCCAAGCGGCTAAATAGTTCCACCGTGCACCACCAGATGTTTTAGGATTTGGTGTGATGACAGATACATCGTCTTTTATTAAATCATCCCAGTCTTTAATACCCTTTGGATTGCCTTTGCGTACTAAAAAGACAATAGTAGATGTATAAGGTGTAGAGTTATTTTCAAATTCTGTTTGCCAATCTTTATTTAATAGGCCTCGAGCTTGTGCAATCTCATCAATATCGTAAGCTAGTGCTAGTGTAACAACATCAGCCTCTAGACCATCAATTACAGCTCGACCCTGTTTACCAGAGCCCCCATGTGATTGGTTTATCGTTACATCTTGACCGGTTTCATCCTTCCATTTTTTTATAAAATCTTTGTTAAATTCATCGTAAAGTTCACGTGTTGGATCATAGGATACATTTAAAAGTTCTACAGATTTTTTTGTATCCTGAGCACTTGTATTCTTTTCTGAAGAGCTACTGCCGCAACCTGTTAATGTCAGGGCTAATGCAGATATAAGTGCTAACGATTGGAGAAAATGTTTCCTTTTTTTCATAAAAAATCGCTCCTTTTTTGTCTAGTGAATACAAAAGGCCACCTACCAGTACGATTTATAATCGTCTTAAGTAGATGGCCTTCAGATTCTCTGATCAGCATTTTATCTTCACTCAGCAAATATTTTTTTATTAAAGTGCAACGGAAGTTACAAAAGAACTCCACTTGTTCCTTTTCAAAGGGTGTCCAAACATCTACTGAATGAAGATAAAGCCTCCGGACGCAATTACGCCAAGGCGAAATTGATTGGCTTGGTTCAAAGCTTATTTTTACATTAAACATATATTTCCTATTAGTCAACAAGGAATTGAGAAAATATTGCTTTTGATCATTATCATATGCAAGAATACAGTATGAAAATTTGGGCTCATTGAAATGATTTTTTTGAAAAAAGCCTAGTTGACTACTAGGTGTACTTTAGTATATATTTGGTAATAAGAAAAATGATTGTAGAACGAGGTAGCTAATACTAGTGAACAATTAATCAATTATGCCTCGGCATAATTGCGTCCGGAATCTGCATTCATCTCACCACCTATAGAGGTGGGAAATTTCTGTAGTTGAAAGAAGTTAATAATAAGCTGGCTAGTCAAACTAGAGGCGTTTTAACGAAGACATATCTATATATGTCTTTCGTTAGAACGCCTTTTTTCGTTACGAGGGGGATTATATGTTAACATATGCAACTTGGCATGAGCCAACATTGAATTTTAAGGTAGACGAAACTTATAAGGCTGCACTGGAGGTTTTGCAGTGGAGTTATGCTGATTATGGCGAGGATATCGTCTATGCATGTAGCTTTGGGATTGAGGGAATGGTCTTGATTGACCTTATTTCAAAGGTGAAGCCCGATGCTACGATTATCTTTTTAGATACAGATGTTCATTTTAAGGAAACATATGAAACGATTGATAGAGTAAAAGAAAAATATTCGAAGTTGAATATTATTATGCAAAAACCAGCACTTACATTGGAACAACAAGCAGCTGAATATGGTGATGAATTATGGAAGTCTAATCCAAACAAATGCTGCGATATTCGCAAGATTGTACCGTTACATGAAGCGTTATCGGGCGCAACAGCTTGGATTTCTGGCTTACGTCGTGAACAATCACCAACCCGACAAAATACGAACTTTATCAATCGTGACGATAAATTTAAATCCATTAAAATTTGCCCACTCATTCATTGGACATGGAAGGATGTTTGGCGATATGTCTCAAAGCATAATTTGCCGTACAATCCATTGCATGATAAAGGCTATCCAAGCATCGGCTGCGAGCACTGTACAAAACCAGCATTTACAATGGATGATTTACGTTCAGGTAGATGGCAGGGATCTGGTAAAACTGAGTGTGGGTTACATGAGTAAAGGAGTCTTGCCATGCTTGAATATGTAGCAATAGCGATTAGTTTATTTTTTGCGATGAATATAGGTGCTAGTGGAGCGGCAGCCTCAATGGGAGTTGCTTACGGAGCAGGTGCTATTAAAAAAGCTTGGCAAGCATTGCTTATTTGCTCAGTGGGCGTTTTTTCTGGGGCAGTTCTTGGAGGGGGAGAGGTAGTAAAAACAATCAGCTCCGGCATAATGCCACAGGAGTACATTACAGTAAAGATTGTCATTATTATTTTGATTTCTGCGACAAGCTCACTATTATTCGCTAATCTTTTAGGCATCCCATTATCGACGAGTGAAGTGACAGTAGGAGCAGTTGTAGGTGTAGGGATTGCCTATAAAGTGCTATATATTAAGTCATTACTTGTCATCATATCGTTTTGGGTAATAGTGCCGATCATAGCATTTATCATTGCATTTGTCTTTGGGAAGTGGCTGTATAAATTACGAGTTAAGGGCTTGTTAAAGGATCATTTAATATTAACGATTCTCCTTGTGTTCGCTGGATTTTTTGAAGCATTTTCAGCAGGGATGAATAACGTAGCAAACGCAGTTGGACCTCTTGTTGGTGCAGGAATGATAGGTGTAACAACTGGAATATTGCTTGGCGGGGCATTTGTAGCGCTTGGCGCAATGCTACTTGGAAAAAGAGTGCTTGAAACAAACGGTAAAAAAATTATGCGCTTTGAGAAGGCAGAAGGAATATTAATTTCGAGTACAGGTGCACTACTAGTCGGTATAAGCTCTATCTTTGGGCTACCCGTGCCATTAACACAAGTAACATCGTCTTCGATTATCGGAATGGGGATGGCCAAAAACGGGAAACAAATTTTTCATAAGCATATTGTGAAAAAAATAATCCGTATTTGGATTGTCTCGCCAATCTTTTCTTTAGCCATCTCCTATTTTTTAGTACAGCTATTCTTAGAAAAAGATTTCTATACCATCGTATTAATTGGCAGTATTATTGTTGGAACGCTTGGTGTAATTAGCTTAATGCGAACAATGCGTGAAGAAGAAAATTCAATATACGATTCAGGAGAAGGGATTTAAATACCCGAAAAACTATTGAATCGGCCGGGGTGTCGATCACTTTTAACGGGGAGCTGATCAAATCAGAGTTGGACCCGATAACCTCTGTAAGGAAGAAAATTAATCGCAGAAGCCTCGATTTGCCTAAGAAGATAAATCAATAAAATATGCAAATACACTTAACTATAAAACTGAGTAATTCGATAAAACTAGGAGGAGATTTTGGTGAGTTTACTACCACATGGAGGACTATTAGTGCAAGCCTTTAATCCAGAGAAGGATGTTACGCATATTAATAAAGTTATTGAGCTTGATGCCATTTCACTTAGTGATTTAGAGTTAATTGCTATTGGTGGTTACAGTCCGATTGAAGGATTTTTAACGCAGGAAGATTATGAATCAGTTGTTGAACATACACGTTTAGCGTCAGGCGTGGTATGGAGTATTCCGATTACATTACCTGTAGCAAAGGATGTAGCGGCAACATTGCAGCCGGGTGATGAGGCAAAATTAGTATATGGTGATGCTGTTTA
The DNA here is from genome assembly GCF_001183605.1 of Lysinibacillus xylanilyticus. Classification (GTDB taxonomy): domain Bacteria; phylum Bacillota; class Bacilli; order Bacillales_A; family Planococcaceae; genus Lysinibacillus; species Lysinibacillus xylanilyticus. The sequence goes on from NZ_LFXJ01000013.1 coordinate 307,128, forward strand.
TGGCGTTATTGAAGTCGCGGATATTTATGAGCCAAATAAACGGAAAGAGGCGTTGTTAATATATGGCACGGAGGATTTAGAGCATCCTGGTGTTAAGAGGTTGCATGAACGTCCAAGTATTTATGTGGGCGGAAAAATTACATTAGTAAAACGTCTAGAGCAAAAGTTCCCAGCCTATTCATTTGATCCGTTTGAAACACGCCAGCTTTTTGCGGAAAAGGGCTGGAAAACAATTGTTGGCTTCCAAACACGGAATCCTGTGCATCGAGCACATGAATATATTCAAAAGGCAGCGCTTGAAACAATTGATGGATTATTTTTAAATCCACTAGTTGGAGAAACGAAGTCAGACGATGTTTCGGCCGCAATTCGCATGGAAAGTTACGAAGTTTTACTAAAAAATTATTATCCTGAAAATCGCGTTCAATTAGGGGTGTTTCCAGCTGCAATGCGTTATGCAGGACCAAAGGAAGCTATTTTCCATGCACTTGTACGAAAAAATTATGGCTGTACTCACTTTATCGTTGGGCGTGACCATGCAGGTGTTGGCGATTACTATGGCACATACGATGCACAAAAAATCTTTGAACAATTTACGGAAGATGAATTAGGAATTACTCCATTAAAATTTGAGCATAGCTTCTATTGCAACAAATGTGAGGGAATGGCAACGACGAAAACGTGTTCACATGATAGCTCGGCGCATGTCATTTTATCGGGTACTAAAGTTCGTGAAATGTTACGTAATGGCGAAGTACCTCCAAGTACATTTAGTCGTAAAGAGGTTGTGGATGTACTAATTAAAGGAATGCGTCAGGAGGTTATTAAGTGAGTTCAAACATCGTTTGGCACGAAGCGTCTATTACGAAAGAGGAGCGTCGTACACAAAACAAGCATCAAAGCTTTATTTTATGGTTCACCGGTCTATCAGCTTCAGGAAAATCTTCTGTGGCGAATGCCTTCGCACGCCGACTCTTTGAACGTGGCAATCAAGCATTTGTCTTAGATGGTGATAATGTTCGCCATGGCTTAAATAAGGATTTAGGATTTGATGAAGCAGGTCGAAAGGAAAATATACGACGTATTGGAGAAGTCTCTAAGCTTTTTGTGGAAAATGGACAAATTGTTCTAACTGCTTTTATTTCACCTTACCGAGAAGATCGTCAAGTTGTCCGTGAGCTTGTGGAAGCAGGGGAATTTATAGAGGTCTATGTGAAATGTTCCGTTGAAACGTGTGAAAAGCGTGATCCGAAAGGTCTTTATAAAAAAGCACGCAATGCGGAAATTACTAACTTTACGGGTATTAGTGCGCCATATGAGGAACCTGAACGTCCAGAAATTATTTTAGATACAGAAAAATGCTCAATAGAAGAATGTGTTGATCAGCTAACGAGTATTTTATTTTCCAAAGGGTATATTTAAGTTGAATAATAAAAAAATCTGCTCGATTTATTAATTAAAATCGAGCAGATTCTTTTTGTCTTTGTATCAAAGTTATTTAATGCCTTGTTCCTTTTTCATCCGGTCAATTTCAGGTCCAAGTTCGTCGTGTATTGTGCCTTTCCAAGGTTTTACGCCAGCGATGTACGAGGAGCGAGTCATAATATGCCCTCCAACAGGCCCTGTGATGAACAGGAACAGTATACCGAGTAAAATGCGGGGATTAAAGTGATCTTCAATAAGCCAAAAGTGAAAGAATACGCCAATGAGTATACACATGACGCCGAGCGTTGCACTTTTTGAAGCAGCGTGAGCGCGTGTGTACAAATCAGGTAAACGGACAAGACCAATGGCTGTCACGACAATAAATAGCACCCCTACAGAAATGAAAAAGATAACTAAACTATTAGCGAGAATTGTCACGTTTAATGATATCTCCTTTCTCTATGAATTTAGAGAAAGCAACAGTACCGATAAACGATAAAATCGCTAACAATAATATAATCTCAAGGAAGAAGCTTGTTTCAACCAATACTGAAAACAGTCCAATGAGTGAGATTACTGACACGCCCAATGAATCCAATGCTACCACACGGTCGGATGCAGAAGGTCCTTTAACCATTCGATAAATGACTGCAATCATCGATAAGCAAATCACCACAATTGCAGTAATAATAAACGTTGTCATGATTTACTCACCTCCAAAATCGCTTTCTCAAATGAATCTCGAATTGCTGTAATCGCTTCATCGACATCACTAATATCAATGGCGTGTACATACAATGTTTTTGCATCATCTGATACGTGCACTACTACTGTACCAGGTGTTAACGTAATAAGACTTGATAATAAGGTAATTTCCCATTCCTGTGTTAAAACAGTCGGATAGGCAAAGAATGCAGGCTGCATATCCAACTTAGGCTTTAAGACCACTCGAAGAACTTGTACATTCGCTAACACTAACTCCTTAAAAAAGAGTATTGTCAGTTTAATGATTGCCCAGATGCGGTAGACGTAAAGACGAGTAGTAAAAAATCTACGCATAATAATGAGCAATATAATACCGAGAATAAACCCAATAATAAAGCCTGTTGCTGTGTAATTAGAAGAAAGGAACATCCAAACGAAGGCAAGTACAAAATTTAAAATAATTTGAAATGCCATATTTCTAATCCTCCTTCATTACAGCATCTATATAAATAGATGGATCACTTAATATTTTTGCCGCATCGTCCATAAATGGAGTAATCCATTCAGAGCCTACACCATACGCTACAGTAATGAGCACTAAAAGAACCGTAGGCACAAATAGTGTATAGTAGACTTTTTTATCAACAGTACCCGTTGTTTCTTTTTCTTCACCCCAGAAGGCATAAAGGAAAATTCGAATAACCGATAATAAAACGAGAAGTGATGAAGCCAATATAAAAATACTACTCCATTTACTGCCTGCTTCAAATCCTCCCTGTACAATCAATAGCTTTCCAACGAAGCCACTAAGTGGGGGAATCCCTGCTAAACCAAATGCTGCAATTAAATAGCACCAACCGAGAGCAGGATATTTATTCATAAGACCGCCCATTTTACGTAAATCAGATGTGCCAGTAATGTAGATTACTATACCTATTAACATAAAGAGCGCTGCTTTTATAAGCATGTCATGAATTAAATAGAACATTGCACCTTTTAGGGCGATTTCATTCATTTGAGATACGCCGAATAAAATAACACCTACAGCAATGACAATATTATATATAATGATGAGCTTCACATCATGGTACGCAAGTGCACCAATACAGCCCGCAATTATTGTTGCAACTGCTAATGCCATCAGTAAATCATGTGTATACGATAAATCATGAACAAAGAACAACGTATATGTTCGAGTAATCGCATAAATACCAACCTTTGTTAGAAGTGCACCAAATAGCGCTAACACTGGTATTGGAGCTGCCGCATAAGAAGTTGGAAGCCAGAAATAAAGCGGGAAAATAGCTGCTTTTAATCCAAATACCATTAAAAATAGTACAGCTATAACCGTAACAATACCTGGCTGATTGATGTCAGCAATTTTTACTGCAATGTCTGCCATGTTTAATGTACCTACTACAGAGTATAGAAAGGCAACTGTAATAACAAATAATGCAGATGAAATAACATTAATTAGAATATATTTAATGGAACCTTTAAGCTGTCCTTTTTCGCCCCCAAGAACGATGAGCAAATAAGAGGCCATTAACAATACCTCGAAGAACACGAAAAGGTTAAAAATATCGCCTGTCGTAAATGCCCCGTTAACCCCAGTTAAAATAAACATAACGCCAGGATAATAGAAGAAGCGTTCACGTTCCTTCGTAATGGAACCAAAGCCATACCAAACAACAAAAAGAGCGATCAGCAACGTTGTTGTGACAAGCAGTGCGGACACCATATCAGAAACCATAGTAATACCATACGGCACAGGCCAATCTCCGAACGTCACCTTTTGTATACCGTCATTTTTTACCTTTGAAAGCAGTGAAATAGCTGATATAAGTGCAAGCCCTATACCAAGTAATGCGAATGAACGCTGGTATTTTAAGTTTTTCTGCCCAAACATTAAAATTATACCGAAGAAGAACGGAATGATAATCGGCAATAGAAGGAAGTTATTCATCCTCATCACTTCCTCTCATTAAGCTTATATCATCTGTCTCAAGCTCCTGATAAGAACGGTAAGCAAGGACGAGGAAGAAAGCTGTTACCCCAAAGCTAATAACGATCGCTGTTAAAATAAGCGCCTGTGGTAATGGGTCTGCAAAAGTTTTAGCCCCTTCTTTTAAAACAGGTGGTGCTTCTCCACCAAGCCCGCCCATCGTTAAAATGAGAAGATGAGCGCCATGACTTAAAAGACCTGTTCCGATAATAATACGCAATAAGCTTTTGGATAAGATTAAATAAATCGCTGCCATAAACAGAAAGCCTATGACAAACGCCATCAATATTTCCATTATTCATCCTCTCCAATCGTTTGAATAATGGTCATCGTAACGCCGACAACAACCAAATAGACACCGCTATCAAAAAGCATGGCCGTGTGTAATGACTGTTTGCCTAGAAGCGGTAAATCGAAATAATCAAAGAAATGAGTAAAAAACGGTTTACCTACAAACATTGGGAAAGCGGCTGTTGCAAGTGCTAATAGTAAGCCAATTGCAGTTAAATACGTATAATTTATTGGTAAAACCTTACGAACCGTATTTAAATCAAAGGCAAGGACTAAGAGCACAATAGCACTCGATGTCAAAAGTCCACCAACAAAGCCGCCTCCAGGTGTGTAATGACCAGCAAGGAAAATATGAATGGAGAAGAAGAAAATAATGAAGAATACAATTTTTGTTGTAAATTGTATAATTACATCATTTGTTTTCATGTGATTTCTCCTTTCTATTCATGCGTAGCTTGATCATTGCTAAAATGGCCATTCCAGCAATACCTAGCACTGTAATTTCAAATAATGTATCGAAGCCACGGTAGTCTACTAAAATTACGTTGACAATGTTTCCACCGCCGGCCTTTGAATAAACTGTTTCCTCATAATACTTCGAAATAGTTGGAATCAATTTTTGTGAATGTGCAGACAGTGCCAAAAGCGTAACCATCACACCGACTGCAATGGAAACAATCGCGCGATTTAATTGGAATCTCATGCGCTCTTCTCGTTTTCCAAGCTTAGGCAGATGATAAAACGCTAGTAAAAATAGCGCAACAGAAATCGTTTCAATGACAAGCTGTGTTAATGCTAAATCAGGAGCATTAAAGATAACGAAGAATAATGCTACTGTGTAGCCCACAGCACCAAGGCCTATAATAGCTGTTAAACGTGACTTTGCTAAAATTGTAATGGCTGTTCCAATGACTAACACCACAACTAAAATGATTTCGTAAGGGCGAATAGGTGAAGTGTCTTGGAAGGAGATTGTAAAAGCATTCTTCACAAATAAAGAGCCGATTACAATCGCCGCAATGCTACTAAACATATATAGCAGGTAGTGACGCATAGATCCCGTCATATAAATACGTGATACACGATTTAACCCAACATCTAGTCCGAGCATAATTTTGTCGTATGCATTATTTAACGTTAAAGCTCGTGGGAAGTTTTGATAAATGCCCTGCCATTTCGGTAATGCTACAAACAATAGAACCCCAAGAAGTACTATGCCAAATGTCATGATTAATTCAGGTGTAATTTCACCATGCCAAGCAGCCACGTGAATATCAATATCCTTTGGTGAATCATATAAGAATGGCTGAATAGCTTGTACTGCTGGCTTTACAAAAGTATCCCCAACTAGGTTCGGAATAAAGAATATTGTTACGACTAATGCTGCTAAAATCATCGGCGAAATTAGCATGCCAATCGGTGCCTCATGTGGTTTATGAGGTAATTTTTCTGGTTTATATTTACCTGTAAATGTTCTGAAAACAAAATAGAAGCTATAAACAAATGTAAATATACTAGCAATCCAAGCTACAATCGGGAAGAGTGCTCCCCATGTATCAAAGCCGAAAAATTCAAAATTTTGTAGTGCAAGCATTGCAGTTAAAAACATTTCCTTACTTAAGAAGCCGTTAAATGGCGGTAGACCAGCCATTGATAAGCTTCCGATTGCCGCTACTGTAAAGCTAAGCGGCATAATACTCATTAAGCCACCGAGCTTACGAATATCACGCGTACCTGTTTCATGATCGACAATACCAGCAATCATGAATAGGCTTCCTTTAAACGTTGCATGGTTGATAAGGTGGAAGATCGCCGCAAAGGCAGCATATTTAATAGTATCTGTTGGCCCATTGCCGTGAAACGCTAAAGCACTAGCGCCGAGCAAAGACATAATAAGTCCAAGCTGACTCACTGTAGAGAAAGCGAGGATTCCTTTTAAATCTGTTTGCTTCACTGCAAAGAACGAACCCCAGAATAGCGTTAAGATACCTACGCCTGTAACGAGCCATACCCAAAGTTCAGAAACAGCGAAAATCGGTGTAAAGCGTGCAACTAAATAAATACCCGCCTTTACCATAGTTGCGGAGTGGAGGTATGCACTAACTGGTGTTGGCGCTTCCATTGCATCTGGTAACCAAATGTAGAATGGGAATTGGGCAGATTTCGTAAATGCTCCTAGAAGTATTAAAACGAGCGACCAAGTGAACAGCGGATGCTGCACTAAATTAGGTGCCATTACAATAAGTTCGCGGATTGAATACGTTCCTCCCATTATATAAAGAAGGATGAATCCTCCTAACATCATTAAGCCGCCACCGACTGTAATCATCATTGACTTAAGTGCACCAAAGCGAGAGGCATCACGAGAATACCAATAGCCAATCAGTAAAAATGATGAAATAGATGTTAGCTCCCAAAAGAAGTACAGAGAAATTAAATGATCTGACTGTACTACTCCTAGCATTGCGGTCATAAATAATAATAGGTAAACATAAAAATTATGTAATTTTTCTTTATGTTTGTCTAAGTAAAAAATAGAGTAAAGTACGACCAATGAGCCAATTCCAGTAATTAGCAATGAGAATAGCAAGCTAAGTCCATCTAAATAAGAAACGATGGAAATATCGAGCGATGGAATCCAAGGAAGCTCTTGAAGAAATACTTTACCATCTGCTACTTTTCCGATATAAGATGCGTAAATAATAGCGAGTGTAGCGGGTACTGCAAGAACAAACCAGCCTGTGTGAATATTTTTAATGCTTTTATATAGAAGCGGCACAAATATTGCAGCAAGCATTGGAATGAAAATATAAAGTACTTGTAACAAAAAAACCCTCCTTTATGCAGGTAAGTATGTTAATTATAACGCACTTTTTGTATGAATGCATATGCACTCATATGATTTAGCTTGCGATAGTGGAAGAACCTCGGATATATTATAAATAGGAAGTTATCAATAATAATAGAGGATAAAATTTTTTATGAAGAACCCTTATATTTATGGTTATCTACCATTAATTACAATTTTATTGTTTAGTTTGACATTTGGGATGTATGCAGTAAGTGAATCGTTGCAAGTTTTTCATGCAATTGGTGTGTATTCCGGTATGCGTGAGTTTTTATCCGATTTCGAGCTCCGTGTATTCTTGCTAATTGTCTTTGCCGTAATCTTTTTTATGCTATTTTCAGCATTGAAATTAGTAGGGGAAACTATTCATGAGCTAGGAATGTTATTTTTCTCAAAGGATCATGATGGTGCGACAGTGAATCAAGCCCGAGGCGGATACATCATTTTATTAGTTGGGGCAATCTGTTCAGCCTTTGCTATTCAATTTATTTACGTTTTAGTCGGTATTTTTGTCTTAACCGTTTTTATCTACTTTATTTACCTTATCTATAAAATGAGTCATTATATGTCGATGGGTGGAACGATTGGCTTACTTGTATTTGAGCTTTTTATGTGGACAATACTATTAACGCTATTAGTTTATGTTGTTTTAAAATTGTATAATGGCATTTTGGCAAGTTTACCGTTTGCTCATTAAATGCCTCGGTTTCATTAAGTGTTTATTAAATAAATAACAAAGAAAGGAGCGGCCCCAGTCTTAGGGCTGCTCCTTTTAACTTCTTTCAGCGGATGTCCAAACACACAAAGCCGATTCCGGACGCATTGTTTATCTGCGCGAAAGCTACAATTATGCCGAAGCATAATTGATCTTTATTCAAGTAATACATTAAATAACTTGTGATGAATCTTATAAGATTCTAATCTCTCCATAGATTGTGGCTTATCGTAGCCAAGCCATACTGCTGCAGTGTATTCATCATTTAATCCGGCAAGCCAGTAGTCGCGATAGTTGTTAGTTGTTCCTGTTTTGGCACCGACATAGTTACTTCTACTATAAACGCCTTGCCCGGTACCTTTAGTAACAACATCTGTAAGCATCGAACGCATATAATTAACGGTTTTCGGTGACCAAATTTGATCGCGTGCTGAATCCCAGCTGTAAAGCTCCGTGCCATCAGATGCTGTTACTTTACGGATGCTATGGGCAAGTACGTATGAGCCGTCTATAAAGCTTGTATAAGCATCTGCTAGCTCAAGTGCTGTAACACCATACGTTAATCCTCCTAAAGAGGCAGAATAATTATGATCTTTTGCTACGATGGAGCGGAAATTAAAGCGATCTAAGTAACTAAAGGCTGTATCAATTCCGACTGTGTTAAATAAACGGAGAGCCGATGTATTGTAGCTATTTCGAAATGCTACTCGAATTGGTACATCACCGTATTTAAAGCCTCCATAGTTTTGTGGACAAAATGAACCGACGCAATAACTGCCGCCACTGACAATAGAATCAGGTGTATGTGCTGTTGTCTCAAAGAAAGGAGCATATACCGCAAGCGGCTTAAAGGCAGAGCCTGGCTGACGCGTACCTTGAAAGGCACGATGAAAACCAAATTTTTCGTAGTTTTTCCCAGCATAAAGACTAACAACTTCACGGGATGTGTTATCAATAACTGCTCCAGCGGCTTGCAATTTGCCTGAGCCTAAAATTGCAGTCATTTTATTCTCATCATGTGCTTGTTTGTCTGGATCAAGCGCGGTATAAATCGTTAATCCATTTTGGAATAATGTATTGAGTCGATTGTCTAGCTGCGCTTTGATTTTCTTCTTCTCTTCGTCGCTTTGTGTTTTGGCAAGACGATCCGAATAGCCTTCTTTTTCTGCAACTAACCATTTAAGCTCTTGTAGGACGTAAGTACTGTACATAGGGTAGCTTTGCGCTTTATTCTTTACATTTAATGTTATCGTTTCAGCTTTATATGTAATGGCATCTTCTTTTGTTATAGCGCTGCTCGTTGCGAGTGTATCTAATAACCGCTCCTGCCTTGCCTTTGTTTTATCAAAGTTTTTTAAAGGATTATACAGTGAAGGGTTATTTGGAATGGCAGCAATAAATGCAATTTCTGCTATAGATAATTCTTGGAGTGGTTTTTGAAAATAATATGTAGCTGCTCCACCGATTCCATAAACTTGATTGCTAAAATAGGCTTCATTTAGATACATCGTTAATATCTCGTCTTTATCAAATTCTTTCTCAAGCTCATGGGAGTAAAAGATCTCTGTTAATTTTCGTTCATATGTTTTTTCGTCGGATAAATAACGCATACGAACGAGCTGTTGTGTAATGGTGCTAGCACCTTGAGAAGTTGAATTTGTGCTTGAGTTAGCAACAACTGCACGGACGATAGCACTGAGGTCAAAGCCGATATGCTCATAAAAATGAGCGTCCTCACTTGCGATGAAAATTTCCTGGGCAATTTTTGGGATTTTCTGTAATGTTAGAGGTTGACGCCATTCGACATATTCCTCGCTAAATGTTTTGCCGTTTCGATCAACAAGTGTTACTGGAAGCTGTGGCTGTATTTCCGGTAAATGAATAGCGCTTGCAATTTGCTCTTCATGGGCTTGTGCCGCATTGATTTCTGACCTAATGTTTGTAGTAATCCACCAAAGGACAGGTAAGGATAGTAAAATGATAAAAAAACCAAAAGCCTTTTTCATGTGTGCCTCCACTCTAAATATGAGTCACTCAACAGAATAACATAATTTGGATAGTTTCCAAATACGCGTTCCGACCTATTTGTTTTTATCAAATAATTTTGCCATGAAGTTGGAGATAACGGTTGTTAAAACGTATCTTCATTTAATAGAAAACTCCTACCTGTAAAGGTGGTGAGATGAACGCGGATGTGATTCCTTTGCAGTGAGTGTCCGAAAACTACTGAAATAGAGTAACTCAGTCTAAGAACGCCACGTCCTATGGCATTACCGAAATGTTCGACATCGTGTCGACCCTGGCACAATTCATAATCCCGACGTATTGTTTAACTGCGCGAAAGCGAAGCATCAGCGGCAAATGTTTTCTGTAGCGAAAGTGAAACGGCAACTACAATTACGTCAAGTCGAAATTGCTTAGAGTTGATTGGAGTGTAGGCAGCGCGACTAGCACCACAGCTGAGACCTTGGAGAGAGCAGGCAGAGGAACGAAGGCTAATAGCATCAACAAAGCTTAAGCTATTTTTTCTTGTCTGTAACTTATGAAAAGTGGAATTATACATAACAATCCAAGGAGAATGGACAGGATTAAGGTGTTGATTGGATTATCTTTTACTTTTGTATCTTCTTTGTGTTTTTTTTCAAATTCCTTTACTTCTTCTGTTGTATTTACTTTATTGTTTGGAACAAATTCATTTTTATTTACATCATAGTAATAGAATCCGTGTTTGTTAAAGGTGAAAAAGTCATCTCTAACCGTCTTATATGAACTTGAAATCATCGCTAAGTCCACTTTTTCCGTATCAATCTTTGGTTTTACATATTTTTCACTTTCTGCTGTAAACAATTCTTTTTCTTTTTTTAATAAGTTGGCTGCTTCACTCTTTACTTTTTCTACATCTTGAAGCGTTGTTGCTTTTTTCAAACCCTCTTCGATAAAGGCTATTTGTTTCGTTTTCATTTTTTCTTCAAATTCTTTGGTTTTTTGCTCTAATAATGATTTATCCTCTTTTTCTGTTTTTATCAGTACCGTTTTTGTTTCTTGTGCTAATATTTTGGCGGAGTCGTTTTTGTAATAATGAACTTCTTTTTTATTTTTATTATTTACTGAATTCAAGTGCTCTTCTGTAGCGATTTTTGTTGCCATGCTGGCAGATGAAAAAACGATACTCAACATACATACCGACAGACCGATTAAACTTATTTTTTGTATAAATTTCATTGCAATCCCTCCGTTTTTTCTACTTTTATCCATATAATCCATCTTTATTATCAATCAAGGGGATATATGAACAATCATAAAAAATATAAGGAGGGTTAATATGAAAGAATATTTCTTAACCGAAGAACAGTACTGTGATAACGCCTTCGTGACCAACATCGTGCCGCTGCCGCTACGCTTTCGCGCAAAAGACATCGTGCCGCTGCCGCTACGTTTAGCACTACGCTTTCAAAACATCTTCAACTGTCGCTTCGCTTTAGCACAAAAAACACTTATTGGCCTAAGTGGCTCATCGGAGGCCCACAGGAAATCAACCACACATTATGGTGATAAGCTAAAAAATTAAAAGTGCAAAAAATCGTCAATACTTTGGTGAAGAAAACCAGTAAGAAGTATGTTAGACTAAAATGAGGTCAGAAATGATAGTACTATCATTTTCATTGAAACTGAAATTTTACATTTAAAGGAGAGACTTCAATGTTTCCACAATTAACAACAGAAGTACTAGAAGGCGAAGTACTTGTAGAAATGAAAACAACATTAGGTGCCATCAAAATTAAATTATTCCCAGAGCATGCACCGAAAACTGTTGAAAACTTTTTAGGCCATGCAAAATCAGGATACTATGACGGCATCATTTTCCACCGTGTAATCCAAGACTTTATGATTCAAGGTGGTGACCCAACTGGTACAGGTATGGGCGGCGAATCAATTTGGGGTAACTCTTTCGAAGATGAGTTCTCTGACAAAGTATTTAATCTTCGCGGTGCCCTTTCAATGGCAAATGCGGGTCCAAACACAAATGGTTCACAATTCTTTATCGTACAAATGAAGCACCTTCCAAGTGATATGCTTCGTCAATTACAAGGTGCTGGCTTCCCAGAAGAGATTATTGAAGCATATGCTCAAAATGGTGGTACTCCTTGGTTAGACCATAAGCATACAGTATTTGGTCATGTTGTTGAAGGTATGGACATCGTTGACAAACTTGCAGACGTAGAAAAAGACATGCGTGATAAACCAGTAGAAGATGTGAAAATCGAGTCAATTACAGTTTTTGAATAATAATTGTAAGGACGTGTAAAACATGAAACATTTAATGTATCAATTTTTATATTTCCCTGAAGATAAATCAGGCTATGTTCCTGCAGCTTTTGAATTTTTAATAATGCTTATATTATGTATTGTTGTCTTTACCGTTTTCCGTAAGATTTCTAAGAAACAAGAAATGAAATCAAAGGAACTCGAAGCACGTATTCTTTCAGAGAAAAATAATACAAACAATCAGCAAAATATTTAACTGCATTCAGCGGGTGTCCAAACACCCACTAAAATAGAGGAACTCAGTCATTATGCCGAGGCATAATTGATTGTACCAGATGCCCCGCTGTCTTTTATGACTGCGGGGCATCTGACTTTCTCATTAATCTTATGTTAAAATACCTCAAGTATTATTTGTCTTCGCACCCTTCTCCATTTGAGATATATTTTCTAAACAAAAAAGGATATCTCAGAAAAACTTGAGATATCCTTCACTATTTACTTTCTATTGTTCAAGTGCTTTCTTAAAGCGCTGAACACCGTCTTTCACTGTGTCAAATGAGCAAGCGACGTTCATACGCAGGAAGCCGCAACCCTCTTCGCCATATTTTGATCCTGGCTCTAATGCTAGCTTGCCATTTTCCAGCAAGCGTTGCATGATTTCTTTTTCATCAAGACCTAATTCTCGGTAATCAATCCAAAGTAAATAAGTGCCTTGAGGTTTATTAATATGGATACCAGGTAATTGTCCTAATTCAGCAATTACATAGTCCATATTGTTTGAAATGTAAGTAAGCATGTCATTTAACCATGGGGAACCCTCTGTATAAGCATCCTGAAGTGCAACAGAAGCAAAGGTATTTACTGAGCCTTGCCCACTAGCCATATGAACTGCTTCTAGTAGCATACGCTTTTCCTTATCAGGCACAATCATATAGGCAACTTGAATACCAGCTAGATTGAATGTTTTTGTCGGTGCCATGCACGTAATAATACGATCAATTTCATCACCAGCGATTTTTGCTAATGGTGTATGTTTTGAGCCATCCAACATTAAATCGGAATGAATTTCATCGGAAATAATCACTACATCATATTTTGCACATAGTCGTACGATTTCCTTTAATGTAGCTTCATCCCATACATAACCTCCTGGATTATGTGGATTACACAATATGTAGGCTTTCACATTTTGAGCAAGTGCTTGCTCAAAGGCTTCAAAGTCGTAAATAAATGTCCCATCTTTTTCTACTAAAGGACAACTAACAATCTCTCTACCATTACTTTTTGGGATATTATAAAATGGCGGATAGACAGGTGCGGAAATAAGTACTTTATCTCCTGGATTTGTAAATGCCTTGATACTGTCCGCTAAAGCGGCAACAACACCGTTACAGAAAACAATGGATTCTTTGTCAATGTGCCAATCATGATGAGCATTCTGCCAGTCTACGATCGCCTGCACTGCTTCATTACTAACAAAGCTATAGCCGAAAACAGTCTTTTCAGCATGCTCTTGTAGTGCTTTTGATACGGCTGCTGGAGCGGGGAAATCCATATCGGCTACCCACATTGGTAGTATGTCTGAAGCATCTTGTAGCCCATATACATTTTCCACTGCGTCCCATTTTACTGAGTTTGTACAACGACGTTTAATAGTTTGATCGAAATTAGACAAGCAAATCACTCTTTTCTTTTTTATTTACTATGGTATCATACGAGTATGATAAAAGGATAATAGGTGAGTATTTTGGAAAATATAAAAATGAATCAAGCAGCCGTACATCTGCTAGAGGAGTGGGATCCATTCCACTTAGGTCCAGATCATTATGATACTGAAACCGCTGATGTTGTAGCAGCATTGCAAGGTATTGATGATCCATCTACTCTTGCAAAGGTTATTCAAGAAACATATGAGCATTCGTTTGAAGAATGGATTCCATTTGAAGATTGTGTAGCCATTTCGTACAAACTTATTGCGATAAAATTTGAAGCAAAATGCATTATTTAACTTCTTTCAGTAGGTATCCAAACACCTGCTGAAAGGTGTTATGCAAGCGCAAAGCCGAATTTTGACGCAATGATGCTTTTGCTTTTCTATAGAAAACGAGGTTGTCTTTCAATTTTGAGACAACCTCGTTTTTTTGTGTTTGGATTTATTCTTAGAAAGAAAAAACTGTTTAACTTCTTCAGCGGTGTCCAAACATCCGCTGAAAGAAGTTAAAGCCTCCGGCGGATGTCACGGAATCGGAAAGGAGTTCTTAGAGGATGTTAGCCTAAAACCATCGCATCCATGCGATAACGGCTAACTGACCTGCATCGTGCAGGCCTAAGCACAAAGCCGATTCCGGACGCAATTATGCCATGGCATAATTGATATAATATGTAACAATTGGGAGGAATGATTCGTTACATGTGCAAAAGGGGGAATGACGGTGACAGAAACTGAGTTAATAGAACGAGCTCAGCAAGGAGACAAAGAAGCCTATATAGAGCTGATTAGAATATATCAAAGCACAGTTGAAAAATTTGCCTTTCAATGTGGCGTGCAGAGTAATGATTTAGCAGATGTTTCACAGGAGGTATTTGTCAAGCTCTATCGTTTTTTAGACCAATTTAAGCAGGATCGTTTTACGACATGGCTCTATAAAATCACATTAAATGCAACGCGTGATTATTATCGCAAAGAACAACGAGAGCAAGCTAAGGAAGAAAGGCTAAGTGCACAACAACAAATGCCCTCATCTTCAGCAGAAAAGCATGTCCTTAATTTTGAGGAGGATAGGCTATTACATAATGCTATTAAAGAACTCGATGAAAAATATCGGTATCCACTCATATTATTTTACTTCCATGAATTAAAGTATGAGGAGATTGCGGAAGTACTAAATATTTCGTTATCAACTGTTAAAGTTCGTATATTGCGTGCAAAGGAAAAGCTCAAAGTGGTGTTAGTGCTGGAGGGGAGTGTTGAAAATGGATGATAAACAGTTTGAAAAGCGAATGGAGCTTCTAAAAAAATCCTATAATCGCATGAAACCACAGTTAGATCCAGAAGCCGTTTTCGCACAAATCGAGGCAGAAAATGCAACACAAAAAGCACAAGAAACAGTAACAACACAAAAGCCCCCCTCAAGATGGCAAAAGCCAGCTATCTGGATAGCAAGCATTGCTAGTGTACTTTTATTAAGCGTTCTTGTTTCGTCGTATGTCATTAATCAACCAGAAAGCATTAATGGTAAGAAAGATGTTTCGCAGAAAGAAAAACAGGAAGTTGGAATTCAAGAATGGATCGAAAACATTACTAAAAAATATAACAGTAAAAAAGAACAAATAAGAAGAGAATTAAAAGTTTCTATTGATGAACTAAATGCATTTGAATTTATTAAAGAGGCTGACTACATGCTAGACTTCTATACAAAAAGGAGTTCTCATGTAAAAGAAGAAGATGTACAGATTTTAAAATTTAATGAGGAATCTATACTTAATAAATTAATGACACCAAGAAGAGCCCTAGAAGCCATTGATGAATATAATAATTTAACGTTCGATGAATCTTTAGAGATATATCGTTTATATGAAAAAACTGCACTGGAATTAGAGGATTTTTACAGTGGTCTTCTTAAACCATATGAATCTCTTCTAAAGAAGTCAAAAGATATTAATGCATATCCGTCAGATTTAAAGATAATTATTGAGGCCGCAAATAATCAATTCATGGAATTGAAAGAGAATGAAGAGGGAGCGTTTTATTTTAAAGCCACGCCAATTTACGGTGAATTTTCGCCACCCAATATCAATAAATTGCATCCTGATACTTTTGGTTACTTTGAGTATTTAGAAAAGGGGCAGTTATTATTAGCAGATGATTTAAGGTATACACGAGAAGAAACCGCTAAATCCTTGAAAATAATGGAGCGTACGTTACTAGCTGATGTGAACGCTGATTCACCTACTTATAAGGTTTTAAGACAAAACTTTGAAAATACATGGTTGGTGTTGATGAAGGGAACTGCAAGTTATCCTGCTCTTACAAAAAATGGGGAACCTCATAAAGATTATATGGATTTTTTACAAAAAGTAGCTAATGGAAACTATGGGGAAGTAATGAAAAAAACTGCTTCAACAATTTTAAATGAACTACAACAAGACAATCGTTCAGATACTTTAACTCAGTTATCAGCTTACGATATTTGGACTATCATATTGCAAACTCGAGAAGAAACAGCAGGATTTATTAATGATAGTGATTTTACTATTGTAAGTATTGATGAATCACAAATAAAGAGTGTATATGAACAATATAAAAAAAGTGATAATGAAGCATTTATCAATCAACTAAGCCCATTGAATATGGTTTCTCTTTATTTATTTGCAATAACAATTGGAGACGAATCTTTGCAAAAAGCTATATTATGGCCAAAAACGAACATTAATACAAGTTCGTTAGACAAAGTTAAAAGTTTAGATATCTTTAGCCAATTAGGTGAATATGATGGTATTTATCCAATGGTTGCTGCTCGTGTTTCTGGAGAGTATCAGGATATGTATGGAAGGCAATTTCTTATTAAATTAGCGAAAAACAAAGAAGGTAATTATCGCATAACAGGGATCATTGATTGATGGGATGATTTTTTGCCCCACTAAAACACGTATGTTATAATTTATGGTGATATATACGTAGCAAACAAAAAGAAAGTGGGCAAAGTTTATGGGAAAAAAATATGAATTAGGGGACGTGTTGACTGGAAAAGTTACAGGTATACAGCCGTATGGTGCATTTGTTGCACTTGATGAAGATACACAGGGCCTTGTGCATATTTCCGAAATTACGTACGGCTTTGTAAAGGACGTTAGTGAATTTTTGTCAGTTGGGCAAGAGGTAGAAGTAAAGATACTTGAAATCGATGAAGATGCCGAAAAAATTAGTTTATCGATTCGTGCTTTGCAGGAGCGCCCAACTACATTGCGTAAAAAAGATCCACTACCACGTAAATCATTGCAGGACCGTGTAGATGAATCGGATGCGAATGGTTTTAATTCCCTAAAAGATAAATTGCAGGACTGGATTGAGCAGTCAGGACAATAATGTACTTTAATCAGTGGGGGTTTTCTTTATCGCCCACTGGTTAATAGTCTTCACCTATCGGGCTTTTACAGGCAGTTATTTTTCCTAACTTCTTTGCTTTTGCTGAATTTGAGGCGGGAGTCTTATACTATACAGATAAATTACTGCCTGTTAATGCGAGATAAAAAACGAGGATGCTTTCAAATATGAAGGTATCCTCGTTTTTTTTTTATTCAAATATAGCTGAAAGTTATTGGTTTTTTATTTTTCGAATTCGATATTGTAAGTTTTGTCGACTCATTCCAAGTGCACTGGCGGCCTTTGTAATATTGCCTTCATATAAATTTAAGACGTTTTGCACATAATATGATTCGGCTTCACGCAAATAAGCATCGAGCGGCATAACATCATTCTGTTGCTGGAACATAAAGAATTCCGGCTCGTGATTGGATGTGTCTTGCTGCTGTACCTTGAAGCGGAAATGCATTGGTAATAAATCTGAAGTAACTGTTGATTCAGTGGTCATAAACGACACAATTTCATCTAGTAATAGCTCAAGTTCCTTTAAATTTCCTGGCCAATCATATTGCAAAAATAAATCCTGTACATCAGGTGCTAGATCCGCGACATTTGAAGCAAAGCGTTCTCGATGGCGGTTAAAGTAATCATCTACGAATGGAAGAATATCTTCTTTACGATCTGTTAGATTTGGGATGGTAATAGCCATTGTAGCAAAGAAATAATACAGTGATTTTGAAAGTTTCTTTTCCTCGATCAATGTAATGGGATCGCTTCCTACACTTCCAATAAGCATGTATTTAGACTGTGGAAGAGATTGTAATATCTCTAATAGTTGCTCTTGAATGTCTAAACTTAAAAAGTCAATGCGTTCAAAGAAAAAAGTGTATGGCTTGTCATCCTGTAAGAGCTCCTGCACTTTATCTAAAACAGATGGAACAGAGCGACGACTCACTAAGGTTACAAATGCTTCAGGGTCAGGCGATGCTGCATGGTGTATCCCCTCTGCGACTAAATCTTTTCCTGTACCCGATTCTCCAATTAGTAATACCGGTAATTTCACAGCTGCTGCTTTTTTTGCGTTTGCGATAATTTGTCGCATCGATTCGGAAACAGCTGTAATCATATCGAATGTTAAAGGTTCATCATATCGACGAAGGGGTTGATAAACTAGCTTTTCGAGTGATGTAATGTCACGAGCAAATTCAATCGCTCCAATTAGTTTATTTTCAACATAAAGTGGAAAAGTATCATTAATAGTTGTAATTTCATGACCATTTTTATTCCAATATGTTTGTTTAACGTTAATTTCCTTTTTACCTGTTTGTAATACACGCATTAAAGTACTTTCATGCTGGCGGAAGGAAAACATTTCAATAATAGAACGATCTGCTAATTCATCAAAATGGAAGCCTTCAATTTCTTTCATCTTTGAATTATAAATAATTGTTTTGCCAGAAAGGTCTACAGCATGGATACCAACAGAAACATTTGTTGCAATGAACTTATAAAAAGGGAGTAAAGGTTCGGAATTTTTCATAAAATGTGCACCTCAAAAATTTTTTACTTGAAATATGCAACAAAATTTTGCATTATAATAAGTGTAAGAATATTCTAAACGCAAAGATATTTTGCGTCAATGTTTTTTGCACACTTAAAACACATCTCACGAGGGAGGATAAAGTATGATTTCATACAAACACGAACCATTCACAGATTTTACTCAAGAGGCAAATTACAACGCATATTTAGAAGCATTAAATAAAGTAGAGAGTTATTTAGGTCAAGACTACCCACTAATTATCGGTGGAGAACGTATTACTACAGAAGATAAAATCGTTTCATATAATCCGGCAAAGAAAACAGAAGTAATTGGCCGCGTATCAAAAGCAAACAAAGAACTAGCTGAAAAAGCAATGCAAGCTGCAGACGAAACATTCAAAACTTGGAAAAAAGTAGATCCAGCTATTCGTGCAGACGTACTATTCAAAGCAGCGGCGATTATCCGTCGTCGTAAACACGAGTTCTCTGCACTTTTAACAAAAGAAGCAGGTAAACCGTGGGCTGAAGCTGATGCAGATACTGCAGAAGCAATTGATTTCTTAGAATACTATGGTCGTCAAATGCTACGTATTAAAAACGGTCAACCTGTAGAAAGCCGTCCTGGTGAATATAACCGTTATGACTATATTCCACTAGGTATTGGTATTGTTATTTCACCATGGAACTTCCCATTCGCTATTATGGCAGGGACAACGGTTGCAGCTTTAGTAACAGGTAACACTGTATTATTAAAACCAGCTTCAACAACACCTGTAGTTGCTTATAAATTTATCGAAGTGTTAGAGCAAGCAGGTCTTCCAGCAGGTGCTGTGAACTTTGTACCAGGATCAGGTGCTGAAGTAGGTGACTACTTAGTTGATCATCCAAAAACACGCTTCATCAGCTTCACTGGATCTCGTGATGTAGGTTTACGTATTAACCAACGTGCATCTGTATTAAACGACGGTCAAATTTGGATTAAACGTGTTATCGCTGAAATGGGCGGTAAAGATACAATCGTTGTTGATAAAGAAGCAGACCTAGAGCTTGCGGCACAATCTATCGTAAAATCAGCATTTGGCTTCTCAGGTCAAAAATGTTCAGCATGTTCTCGTGCTGTTATTGTTGAAGATGTATATGACACAGTTGTTAATCGTGTAATTGAGCTTACTAACACGTTAACAGTTGGTGATCCATCAGACTTCAACAATTTCATGGCAACAGTTATTGACCAAGCGGCATTCAATAAAGTGACAGAGTACATTGAAATTGGTAAAGGAGAAGGTCGCCTTGTTGCAGGTGGTACAGCTGATGATTCAGTTGGTTACTTCGTTCAACCAACAGTATTTGCAGACGTAGAGCCTTCTGCGCGTGTTATGAAAGAAGAAATCTTTGGACCAGTTGTAGCTATTACAAAAGCTAAAGATTTCGATCAAGCAATTGATATTGCAAACGATACTGAATACGGTTTAACAGGTGCCGTTATTACAAATAATCGTATGAACCAAGAAAAAGCACGTGAAGATTTCCATGTAGGTAACTTATACTTCAACCGTGGCTGTACTGGTGCAATCGTAGGTTACCAACCATTCGGTGGCTTCAACATGTCAGGTACTGACTCAAAAGCAGGCGGTCCAGACTACTTACAATTACACATGCAAGCAAAAACAACTTCTGAAATGCTATAACTTCTTTCGGCTGACTGAAGGAGTTATGCTTCGGGACGCAATTAGTTGAGGCATTATAAGAGAATCTGCGAGACTCCTCCTGGTAAAGTGAGTCCTGTCGAGGCGGCTTACCTAGGAGTAGTGAGCAGATTCTTGCTTTTTATATTCAGAAAATGCTGAAATTGTTCTATTAATTTTACTTATAGAGAAACATAGTCTGCCAAAGATTTTTCATCATGAACGTAAGGAGAGAATACTATATGACAAAAACAGATCAAGTTATTGAACAAACTCAAAATTATGGTGCTGCAAACTATCATCCGCTGCCAATCGTTATTTCAGAGGCTGAGGGTGTTTGGGTAAAGGATCCAGAAGGTAACAAATACTTAGATATGCTATCAGCTTATTCTGCTGTGAATCAGGGACACCGTCATCCTAAAATTATCGCCGCGTTAAAAGAACAAGCTGATAAAGTAACATTAACTTCTCGTGCATTTTATAGTGAAAACCTTGGTGAATGGTATGAGCTTGTTGGTAAATTAACGAATAAACAAATGGTATTACCGATGAATACAGGTGCGGAAGCGGTAGAGACTGCATTTAAAGCAGCTCGTCGTTGGGCATATGATGTAAAAGGTGTAGAAGATGGCAAAGCTGAAATCATTGCATGTAATGGAAACTTCCATGGTCGCACTATGCTTGCTGTATCTTTATCATCTGACGAAGAGTATCGTCGTGGCTTCGGTCCAATGTTACCGAATGTTAAGTTAGTAGATTACGGTAACCTGGAAGCTTTAAAAGCTGCAATTACTCCAAATACAGCAGCATTTTTAATTGAGCCAATCCAAGGCGAAGCTGGTATTGTTATTCCATCAGAAGGCTTCTTAAAAGCAGCTCGCGAGTTATGCCGTGAAAACAATGTTTTATTCATTGCAGATGAAATCCAAGCTGGTTTAGCACGTACAGGTAAAATGTTCGCATGTGATTGGGAAGAAGTAGAGCCTGATATGTACATCTTAGGAAAAGCTTTAGGCGGCGGCGTATTCCCGATTTCTTGTGTAGCTGCAAATCGTGAAATCTTAGGTGTATTCAATCCAGGATCACACGGTTCAACTTTCGGTGGTAATCCTTTAGCGTGTGCTGTATCAATTGCTTCAATTAAAGTATTACTAGATGAAAAATTAGCCGAGCGTTCACACGAACTTGGCGAATACTTTAAAGGTAAATTAAAAGAAATTAAGAACCCAGTCATTAAAGAAGTTCGTGGTCGTGGTTTATTTATCGGAATGGAATTAACAGAGGCGGCACGTCCGTACTGTGAAAAGCTTAAAGAGTTAGGCCTATTATGTAAAGAAACACATGATACAGTCATTCGATTTGCGCCACCACTTGTTATTTCTCAAGAAGATTTAGATTGGTCAATCGAACAAATTGAAAAAGTATTTAATATTTAACAAAATGTTCACATTTTAATTCGGAAGTATGTTACAATGATGCCGATATACTATCATTATAAAAAACAAAGAGGCGATTTAATATGTCTGAAAACTTAAATCTGTTCACATCAACTCAAGAAGTCATTCAAGAGGCACTAAATAGACTTGGTTATGACGAAGCTATGTATGAATTATTAAAAGAGCCGCTTCGCATGCTACAAGTACGCATTCCAGTGAAAATGGATGATGGTACAACAAAAGTATTTACTGGTTACCGTGCACAACATAATGATGCTGTAGGGCCAACTAAAGGTGGGGTACGTTTCCATCCAGCAGTATCTGAGGAAGAAGTTAAAGCGCTTTCAATGTGGATGACATTGAAATGCGGTATCGTGGATCTACCTTATGGCGGTGGTAAAGGCGGTGTCATCTGTGATCCTCGTCAAATGTCTATGGATGAAATCGAAAAATTGAGCCGTGGATATGTACGTGCAGTTAGTCAAATCGTAGGACCAACAAAAGATATTCCTGCGCCAGACGTATTTACGAATGCACAAATTATGGCTTGGATGATGGATGAATACAGCCGTATGGACGAATTCAACTCACCAGGTTTCATCACAGGTAAGCCACTAGTGCTTGGTGGTTCTCAAGGTCGTGACCGTGCAACTGCACAAGGTGTAACGATCGTTATCCAAGAAGCAGCGAAAAAACGTGGTATTGAAATTAAAGGTGCACGTGTTGTTATTCAAGGCTTCGGTAACGCAGGTAGCTTCCTTGCAAAATTCATGCATGATTTAGGTGCGAAAGTAATCGGTATTTCAGATGCTTATGGTGCACTTCATGATCCTGAAGGTTTAGATATCGACTACTTATTAGATCGTCGTGATAGCTTCGGTACAGTAACAACATTATTTGAAAATACAATTTCAAATAAAGAATTATTAGAGCTTGATTGTGATATTCTAGTGCCAGCTGCTATCGAAAACCAAATTACTGCTGACAATGCACACAACGTTAAAGCAAACATCGTAGTAGAGGCAGCGAACGGTCCAACAACTGCTGAAGCAACTAGAATTCTAACTGATCGTGGCATTCTACTTGTACCAGACGTATTAGCATCGGCTGGTGGTGTAACAGTTTCTTACTTCGAATGGGTACAAAATAACCAAGGTTATTACTGGACAGAAGAAGAAGTTGAAGAACGTCTATACAAAAAAATGGTTGAAGCATTTGAAAACGTTTATACAACAGCGACAACACGTAACATTAACATGCGTTTAGCAGCTTATATGGTAGGTGTTCGCCGCACTGCAGAAGCTTCACGCTTCCGTGGATGGGTTTAATCAATATATATAAGAAAAACGGGTCATTCCTAGTCGGATGATTCGTTTTTTTATGTATACGTCCGGTTTTTATTCTTTGAATAAGTTGTTTAGTTTGTTGCACCATGAAGATCTTTTTTCTTTGCACTTTTTGTAGAGTGAATACAATTATATTAGAGCCAATATTTTGGTTTTAATTCTTTGCTTTCATCAATAGAAATATGAGAAAATCCAACTAGAAAGGGGCGAATTGAATGGATTCATTTACATTTTATAACCCAGTGAAGTTACATTTTGGTGAAAATGCACTGGAAAAGCTTTCAAATGAGTTAGCACAGCATGGTAAAAAGGTGTTAGTAGTATATGGTGGAGGCAGCGTTAAGAAAAATGGTGTATACAATGCTGTCATCGAAAAGTTACAAGAAGCCGATAAAACAATATTTGAACTTAGCGGTGTTGAGCCAAATCCACGTGTGGAAACAGCAAGACTTGGTATTGATCTTTGTAAAAAAGAAGAAATTGATCTAGTCATAGCTGTTGGTGGCGGTTCCGTAATTGACTGTTCTAAGTTAATTGTTGCGGGTGCAAAATATGATGGCGATGCTTGGGATATTGTAAAGCGTAAAGTAATTGTGGAGGACGCTTTACCACTCGGAACGGTATTAACACTAGCTGCAACAGGTTCCGAAATGAACTCGGGCTCTGTCATTACAAACGCTGCGACAGAAGAAAAACTAAGCTGGGGTAGCCCTGCTGTATTCCCGGATTTTTCGATTTTAAATCCAGCGTATACAGTGACAGTACCGAAAAATCATACAGTTTACGGTATCGTTGATATGATGTCTCATGTATTTGAACAATATTTCCATAATACGACGAATACACCGATTACAGATGAAATGTGTGAAGGGGTATTACGAACGGTCATTACAACTGCACCTAAACTAATAGAAGATTTAGAGAATATCCAGTTGCGTGAAACAATATTATTAGCCGGAACCATTGGGTTAAATGGATTCTTATCAATTGGCTCTCGTGGTGATTGGGCGTCACATAATATTGAGCACGCTGTATCTGCAGTTTACGATATTCCGCACGCAGGTGGTTTAGCAATATTACAACCACATTGGATGCGTCTAAGTGTACCCGTAAATCCAGAGCGTTTTGCAGGTATTGCAACACGCGTTTTCGGTGTCGATGCAACAGAGAAGTCTCCAGAAGAGGTTGCATACGAGGGGATTGATCGTTTATCGGCATTCTGGACTTCACTAGGAGCTCCAAGTAGTTTAGCCGATTATGAAATTGACGGTTCAAAATTCCAGCAAATTGTAGAGCATGCTATGCAAAATGGACCCTTTGGAAACTTCAACAAATTACAGGAAGAAGATGTGCGAACTATTTTACAAAACTCCCTATAACTTCTTTCAGTAAATGTTTTGCAACTTCAGTTACAGAAGTATACAGGATTGCTTAATAGAAGGTACAACAGAAGTAAAACAAGAACAGTGTTATCTGGTACTTATATAAAAAATAGCCAACTGCCCGAAATATGGCAATTGGCTATTTGATTATTAATGATGTTATTGTTTAAATGTTGAGTTTCCCGGTCTTTCGCCAATATGCTTCCAATCTAGTTTCCCATCATCCTCATCAAATAAAATAGCCACTTTTGATACACCCTTCTGACATAAAATGACCTCTGTTAAATGGTCACGTACATCATCCAGATAAGCGAGTGATAGGCTAGCGTCAGCTTCGGCAACTAATTCCACATGTAAAAATTCGCCTTCTTTAACGACCTCTAAGCGAACAATATCTTTAATGTTTGGGTCATCCATAACAAGGTGAGCAATATGATTTAGCATTTCTTCGTCTGTTTCACCAATAACTCCACGTGCATTATCAAGGAAAACTTTTGCTACTACATAGAACATCATACAGCCAATAATCATTGAAACAAGTCCTTCGATTCTTGTCCAGCCTGTAAAATGTGCGATTAAAATAGCAGCGAAGGCCAAGAAATTACCCCCTGTAGCAACTAAGTCTTCCATAAATACTAATTTTGTAGCTGGTTTCGCACGATTTAAATAGGGAATGGCTTTAGGAATAGCTGTTATTATCCCCGTTTTTTCCTGCCCAGCCTCATGTAGTATTTCAACGGCAGCCTTCGCAAGAACTGACCCTTCTAAAACAATACCGATTAATAGTACGCCAAGTGCAATGAGCATTCCTTTAGATTCTCCAGCTGGGTGTATAAAATGATGCCAGCCTTCTTTTACAGTTTCATAAGAAAGGATCGCCACAATTATAACAGCAAAAAGACAAACTAAGTTTACAATTCGGCCAAAGCCTCCGGGAAATTGTTTTGTCGGTGCTTTTTTCGAAAGCGCTGAGCCGATATAAACGAATAATTGGTTTGCTGCATCTCCTAGTGAGTGCATCATTTCTGCAAACATGGCAACATTACCTGTAAAGAAGAAGGCAACACCTTTAATAATTCCTAAAAAGGCATTGACAACTGCTGCAAGCAGAGAAGGTTTATTCCCATTTTTTAATAGTTTTAATAGTTCTACCACGAAAGAATCCTCCAACTAGTTTAAAATTTCCATTTCGATTTTTTCTATATAGGGTAGTGCTCGTAATGAACGATAAAATGACAGTAAGTTATCAGAAACTATTAATGATAAGCGTAAATCTAATTCGTGAAAAACATTACTATTATTTGGAATATCTTTAATGCGTATGTTTTCAATAATAATATTGTTTTCCTTTAGAAATTGTAAAAAGGATTCACTATTTTCATCATTGTTAATCTGAACCTTCAATGATATTTCTCGCATACGAATTCTTTTTGGTCCTATTTTCATTAGAAATGGCGATAAAACTTCAATTCCGAAGACAATGATAATTACAGCTAAAGTAGCATCCATATAGAAGCCTGCACCAACTGCAATTCCTATCCCAGCCGCTCCCCAGATCATTGCTGCAGTTGTTAAACCTGAGATACTATCATTCCCGCGTCTTAAAATAACACCTGCTCCAAGAAATCCAATGCCACTTACGATTTGGGCAGCCAAGCGTAGAGGGTCCATTGAAATATTGATATCTGATCTTGGGGGTGTTGAGTAGGCGGTTTCAATAGAAATAACAGTTAATAAACAGCTGAATGTAGCAATGACTAAGCTTGTTTTTAATCCTACAGGTTTCTTTTTTAATTCCCTTTCGATGCCGATTACTAAACTTAATGTGGCTGCAATTACTAATTTTATGCCAACTTCATATGTAATCGTATTTCCAAGTAAGGCTTCCATAGGCAACCCTCCACAGGTATTTCGTATTGATAAGAGATATGCAAGGTGTCATTATTATATGTACATTACTTTTTTGTATTGTACAACACGATAGTAATGAAGTATAAGTATTTTTATTTTCATTCAGTACTTATTTTTTCGTAGCTAAAGTGAAGCGGCAGTTATTAATGTTTTATGTAGCGAAAGCAGAGCGTCAGCTACAGATATCTTTACCTCTATAGGTAGTGAGATGAATGCGGGTATAAGTTAAAGTTTCCGGCAGATTTCACGGAATTTGAAAGGAGCTCTTAGAGGATGTTAGCTTAAAATCATCGCATCCATGCGATAATGGCTAACTGACCTGTGTCATGTGCTTTCGCACAAAGAACATCTGTTGCTGCCGCTGCGCTTTCGCACAAAAAACATCTGTTGCTGCCGCTGCGCTTTCGCACAAAAAACATTTGCAGGCCCGAGCGCAAAGCCGAATCCAGATGTAATAATGCCGAGGTAAAATTGATTGGAGGTTGGGTTTAATGGAGAAACCAAAAATTCATCCATACATTCCTATTTTTATTGGCGTAATTTCAGTATCCCTATCTGCCATATTTGTAAAATTAGCAAATGCAGAAGCAGGGGTTATTGCGTTTTACCGTATGTTGTTTTCAGTGTTAATAATGGCGCCTCTGTTTTTTTGGAAGTACACTAATGAGATAAAGGAATTAAGAATACGTGATTGGCTATTTTCTTCAGTTGCAGGTATATTTTTGGCCTTCCATTTCATTTTGTGGTTTGAATCACTCAATTACACTTCTGTAGCAAGTTCTACAGTTTTGGTTACACTACAGCCATTGTTTGCATTTGTAGGTACATATTTTTTCTTTAAAGAGAACATCACTCTGAAAACCATATTTGCAGGAGTGATTGCTATTGTCGGGAGTATTTTAATTAGTTGGGGAGATTTTAAACTTAGCGGTACTGCATTTTATGGAGACTTGCTTGCTCTTGTTGCGTGCGCACTCGTTACAGCTTACTTTTTATTTGGACAAGATGTACGGAAAAGATTATCTCTCGTGACATATACAATGGTTGTTTATGCTGTTAGTACAATTACATTATTTATCTATGTTCTTATTAAGGGGGAACCGTTCGGCCCTTATCCTACTATGGACTGGATATGGTTTATTTTATTAGCGATAGTTCCTAATTTATTAGGTCATACTCTATTTAATTGGTCTATTAAATACGTTAGTACAAATGTAGTCTCCATTGCTATATTATTTGAACCAATTGGCGCTGCCATTTTAGCTCTTCTAATTTTTAAAGAGTATTTAATAGCCACGCAAATTATTGGGGGATTCATTGTTATAGTAGGAATTCTCTTGTTTGTAGTCGATGAGAAAAAGATTTTTAAGTTTTTTTCAAAAAAAGCTTGATTTTTAGATTGCTATATTATATATTATTACTTGTCCTTAACAAGAAGGACGACTTGAGAAAAGATTTGAAAAAAAGATTTTTAAAAAAGTTGTTGACTTCTTGTTGAATACAAGTTATGATAATGAAGTAGCTGAAAAACAGCAACGAAATGAACCTTGAAAACTGAACAAGCAAAACGTAATCAATAAAGTTTTTAGTAGCTAACCTCGAGTTAGTGAACAAAACAAAATTTTGGACATCAAACATGATGCCAGCAAAACAATTTGAGCTAATCAAATTTCTTTTATGGAGAGTTTGATCCTGGCTCAGGACGAACGCTGGCGGCGTGCCTAATACATGCAAGTCGAGCGAACAGAGAAGGAGCTTGCTCCTTCGACGTTAGCGGCGGACGGGTGAGTAACACGTGGGCAACCTACCTTATAGTTTGGGATAACTCCGGGAAACCGGGGCTAATACCGAATAATCTATTTTACTTCATGGTGAAATACTGAAAGACGGTTTCGGCTGTCGCTATAAGATGGGCCCGCGGCGCATTAGCTAGTTGGTGAGGTAACGGCTCACCAAGGCGACGATGCGTAGCCGACCTGAGAGGGTGATCGGCCACACTGGGACTGAGACACGGCCCAGACTCCTACGGGAGGCAGCAGTAGGGAATCTTCCACAATGGGCGAAAGCCTGATGGAGCAACGCCGCGTGAGTGAAGAAGGTTTTCGGATCGTAAAACTCTGTTGTAAGGGAAGAACAAGTACAGTAGTAACTGGCTGTACCTTGACGGTACCTTATTAGAAAGCCACGGCTAACTACGTGCCAGCAGCCGCGGTAATACGTAGGTGGCAAGCGTTGTCCGGAATTATTGGGCGTAAAGCGCGCGCAGGCGGTCCTTTAAGTCTGATGTGAAAGCCCACGGCTCAACCGTGGAGGGTCATTGGAAACTGGGGGACTTGAGTGCAGAAGAGGAAAGTGGAATTCCAAGTGTAGCGGTGAAATGCGTAGAGATTTGGAGGAACACCAGTGGCGAAGGCGACTTTCTGGTCTGTAACTGACGCTGAGGCGCGAAAGCGTGGGGAGCAAACAGGATTAGATACCCTGGTAGTCCACGCCGTAAACGATGAGTGCTAAGTGTTAGGGGGTTTCCGCCCCTTAGTGCTGCAGCTAACGCATTAAGCACTCCGCCTGGGGAGTACGGTCGCAAGACTGAAACTCAAAGGAATTGACGGGGGCCCGCACAAGCGGTGGAGCATGTGGTTTAATTCGAAGCAACGCGAAGAACCTTACCAGGTCTTGACATCCCGTTGACCACTGTAGAGATATGGTTTTCCCTTCGGGGACAACGGTGACAGGTGGTGCATGGTTGTCGTCAGCTCGTGTCGTGAGATGTTGGGTTAAGTCCCGCAACGAGCGCAACCCTTGATCTTAGTTGCCATCATTTAGTTGGGCACTCTAAGGTGACTGCCGGTGACAAACCGGAGGAAGGTGGGGATGACGTCAAATCATCATGCCCCTTATGACCTGGGCTACACACGTGCTACAATGGACGATACAAACGGTTGCCAACTCGCGAGAGGGAGCTAATCCGATAAAGTCGTTCTCAGTTCGGATTGTAGGCTGCAACTCGCCTACATGAAGCCGGAATCGCTAGTAATCGCGGATCAGCATGCCGCGGTGAATACGTTCCCGGGCCTTGTACACACCGCCCGTCACACCACGAGAGTTTGTAACACCCGAAGTCGGTGGGGTAACCTTTTGGAGCCAGCCGCCGAAGGTGGGATAGATGATTGGGGTGAAGTCGTAACAAGGTAGCCGTATCGGAAGGTGCGGCTGGATCACCTCCTTTCTAAGGATATTTTCGGAATACAAACCTAGGGTTTGTAAGATTACGTTTTGCGTTCAGTTTTGAAGGTTCATCATAGAATGAAATACTTCAAAACTTGTTCTTTGAAAACTGGATAAAACGACATTGAAATTGTAACAAACACATTTATTTTTTAAGTTTTTTTATAGGCTTAATAACTTGGTTAAGTTATTAAGGGCGCACGGCGAATGCCTTGGCACTAGGAGCCGATGAAGGACGGCACTAACACCGATATGCTTCGGGGAGCTGTAAGTGAGCTTTGATCCGGAGATTTCCGAATGGGGGAACCCACTACGTTTAATCGCGTAGTATCTTGACGTGAATACATAGCGTCTTGATGGCAGACCCAGGGAACTGAAACATCTAAGTACCTGGAGGAAGAGAAAGAAAAATCGATTCCCTGAGTAGCGGCGAGCGAAACGGGAAGAGCCCAAACCAAGAGGCTTGCCTCTTGGGGTTGTAGGACACTCTATACGGAGTTACAAAAGAGCGAGTTAGATGAAGCGACTTGGAAAGGTCCGCCAGAGCAGGTAAAAGCCCTGTAGTCGAAAGTTCGTTCTCTCCTGAGTGGATCCTGAGTACGGCGGAACACGTGAAATTCCGTCGGAATCCGGGAGGACCATCTCCCAAGGCTAAATACTACCTAGTGACCGATAGTGAACCAGTACCGTGAGGGAAAGGTGAAAAGCACCCCGGAAGGGGAGTGAAATAGATCCTGAAACCGTGTGCCTACAAGTAGTTAGAGCCCGTTAATGGGTGATAGCGTGCCTTTTGTAGAATGAACCGGCGAGTTACGATTACGTGCGAGGTTAAGCTTTAGAAGGCGGAGCCGCAGCGAAAGCGAGTCTGAATAGGGCGAATTAGTACGTGGTCGTAGACCCGAAACCAGGTGATCTACCCATGTCCAGGGTGAAGGTGAGGTAACACTTACTGGAGGCCCGAACCCACGCACGTTGAAAAGTGCGGGGATGAGGTGTGGGTAGCGGAGAAATTCCAATCGAACTTGGAGATAGCTGGTTCTCTCCGAAATAGCTTTAGGGCTAGCCTCGTGATGAGAATACTGGAGGTAGAGCACTGTTTGGACTAGGGGGCCATCCCGGTTTACCGAATTCAGACAAACTCCGAATGCCAGATATTTATACACGGGAGTCAGACTGCGAGTGATAAGATCCGTAGTCAAAAGGGAAACAGCCCAGACCACCAGCTAAGGTCCCAAAGTAATCGTTAAGTGGAAAAGGATGTGGCGTTGCACAGACAACCAGGATGTTGGCTTAGAAGCAGCCATCATTTAAAGAGTGCGTAATAGCTCACTGGTCGAGTGACGCTGCGCCGAAAATGTATCGGGGCTAAACGATTCACCGAAGCTGTGGATTGACATCTACGATGTCAGTGGTAGGAGAGCGTTCTAAGTGCGTTGAAGTCAGACCGGAAGGACTGGTGGAGCGCTTAGAAGTGAGAATGCCGGTATGAGTAGCGAAAGACGGGTGAGAATCCCGTCCACCGTATGACTAAGGTTTCCTGAGGAAGGCTCGTCCGCTCAGGGTTAGTCGGGACCTAAGCCGAGGCCGATAGGCGTAGGCGATGGACAACAGGTTGATATTCCTGTACCACCTCCTCACCGTTTGAGAAATGGGGGGACGCAGTAGGATAGGGTAAGCGCGCTGTTGGATATGCGCGTCCAAGCAGTAAGGCGTGTGTGTAGGCAAATCCGCACACTATAACGTTGAGCTGTGATGGCGAGTCCGTATGGACGAAGTTCCTGATTTCACACTGCCAAGAAAAGCCTCTATCGAGGTGAGAGGTGCCCGTACCGCAAACCGACACAGGTAGTCGAGGAGAGAATCCTAAGGTGTGCGAGAGAACTCTCGTTAAGGAACTCGGCAAAATGACCCCGTAACTTCGGGAGAAGGGGTGCTCTTGAGCGTGCAAGCGCATGAGAGCCGCAGTGAATAGGCCCAGGCGACTGTTTAGCAAAAACACAGGTCTCTGCAAAACCGTAAGGTGACGTATAGGGGCTGACGCCTGCCCGGTGCTGGAAGGTTAAGAGGAGTGGTTAGCGCAAGCGAAGCTGCGAATTGAAGCCCCAGTAAACGGCGGCCGTAACTATAACGGTCCTAAGGTAGCGAAATTCCTTGTCGGGTAAGTTCCGACCCGCACGAAAGGCGTAACGATCTGGGCACTGTCTCAACGAGAGACTCGGTGAAATTATAGTACCTGTGAAGATGCAGGTTACCCGCGACAGGACGGAAAGACCCCGTGGAGCTTTACTGTAGCCTGATATTGAATTTTGGTACAACTTGTACAGGATAGGTAGGAGCCAGAGATCTCGGAGCGCCAGCTTCGAAGGAGGCGTCGGTGGGATACTACCCTGGTTGTATTGAAATTCTAACCCATGCCCCTTAGCGGGGCAGGAGACAGTGTCAGGCGGACAGTTTGACTGGGGCGGTCGCCTCCTAAAAGGTAACGGAGGCGCCCAAAGGTTCCCTCAGAATGGTTGGAAATCATTCGTAGAGTGTAAAGGCATAAGGGAGCTTGACTGCGAGACCTACAAGTCGAGCAGGGTCGAAAGACGGGCTTAGTGATCCGGTGGTTCCGCATGGAAGGGCCATCGCTCAACGGATAAAAGCTACCCCGGGGATAACAGGCTTATCTCCCCCAAGAGTCCACATCGACGGGGAGGTTTGGCACCTCGATGTCGGCTCATCGCATCCTGGGGCTGTAGTCGGTCCCAAGGGTTGGGCTGTTCGCCCATTAAAGCGGTACGCGAGCTGGGTTCAGAACGTCGTGAGACAGTTCGGTCCCTATCCGTCGTGGGCGTAGGAAATTTGAGAGGAGCTGTCCTTAGTACGAGAGGACCGGGATGGACACACCGCTGGTGTACCAGTTGTCTTGCCAAAGGCATCGCTGGGTAGCTATGTGTGGACGGGATAAGTGCTGAAAGCATCTAAGCATGAAGCCCCCCTCAAGATGAGATTTCCCATTACGCAAGTAAGTAAGATCCCTCAAAGACGATGAGGTAGATAGGTTCGAGGTGGAAGTGTGGTGACACATGGAGCTGACGAATACTAATCGATCGAGGACTTAACCAAAACGTTTGAAACATTCAATGCACGTTTATCCAGTTTTGAAAGAATAAGAAAAGTTTTTAAAAAAAGCTTGCAATTATAACGGAAATGAGTTATAATAAATCTTGTCTTTGAAATAGTCTAGTGATGATGGCAGAGAGGCCACACCCGTTCCCATACCGAACACGGAAGTTAAGCTCTT
>NZ_LFXJ01000006.1:0-2813 GCF_001183605.1 Lysinibacillus xylanilyticus
AAACCTTTGATGTGGGTTCGATTCCTACTGCCCCTGCCAGGTTTCGAGGTACTCGTTATCAAACACTGCTATGATTACATATAGTGGCGATTGTGGCGAAGTGGTTAACGCACCGGATTGTGGTTCCGGCATTCGTGGGTTCGATTCCCATCAGTCGCCCCATTTAATTATTGGGGTATAGCCAAGCGGTAAGGCAACGGATTTTGATTCCGTCATGCCTAGGTTCGAATCCTAGTACCCCAGCCATTCATTTCTTAGTTTGAGCCATTAGCTCAGTTGGTAGAGCATCTGACTTTTAATCAGAGGGTCGAAGGTTCGAGTCCTTCATGGCTCATCAGTTTTTATAAATGCGCCCGTAGCTCAATTGGATAGAGCGTCTGACTACGGATCAGAAGGTTATGGGTTCGACTCCTGTCGGGCGCGCCAAAAAAACCTATAATATCGGAATGTAGCTCAGCTTGGTAGAGCACTTGGTTTGGGACCAAGGGGTCGTAGGTTCGAATCCTGTCATTCCGACCATCTTTCCTAATTATTGGGGCCTTAGCTCAGCTGGGAGAGCGCCTGCCTTGCACGCAGGAGGTCAGCGGTTCGATCCCGCTAGGCTCCACCATTTATATAATTTCCGGAGGTATACCCAAGTCTGGCTGAAGGGATCGGTCTTGAAAACCGACAGGCGGGTAACACCGCGCGGGGGTTCGAATCCCTCTACCTCCTCCATTTTTCCGGGTCAGTAGCTCAGTTGGTAGAGCATTAGATTGAAGCTCTAAGTGTCGGCGGTTCGATTCCGTCCTGACCCACCATCTGCGGGTGTAGTTTAATGGTAAAACCTCAGCCTTCCAAGCTGATGTCGTGAGTTCGATTCTCATCACCCGCTCCAAAAAATAATGGGCCTATAGCTCAGCTGGTTAGAGCGCACGCCTGATAAGCGTGAGGTCGATGGTTCGAGTCCATTTAGGCCCACCATTATTCCGAAGTAGCTCAGTTGGTAGTAGCACCTGACTGTTAATCAGGTTGTCGCAGGTTCGAGTCCTGCCTTCGGAGCCACGGCCCGTTGGTCAAGTGGTTAAGACACCGCCCTTTCACGGCGGTAACACGGGTTCGAATCCCGTACGGGTCATCAAGCATGTTGCACATTAGTGCGACATGCTTTTTTTATGCCAACTATACTGACAAACAAAGCTCACTATGCGTTAAGGAAATTTTATTTCTAATGCACAAGTAATAGCGTCTTCTCCTAAATACTGCGAAGGGAGTGCAATGTGGCCTAAAGCGTCTCATGTATTTCCTACTTCGGCATAAGAAAACGTTATAATAGCAAGTCTATACTCAATAGTTTTTTCCTCCGTAATTTCTCCTAATATTTATAATGTCTACTCAAGATGGGAACCCTAATTATTAAATAACTTTAGTGCAGGCCTAAGCATAAAGCCGAATCTGGACGCATTGTTTATTTGCGCGACAGCGGCAATTATGCCGAGGCATAATTGATAAAATGAAGAGGTGGTATGAAATATTGAACAAAGTATTTCATATATAAAATATGTATGTTTTCTGGCAGGTTTTTTCGTGGTGATTATAGTTCCATTCCTCTAATATGAGGGTAGATGGAGGAATTCGATATGAATTTACAGGAAGTACAGCGTTTTTTAGAACTTTATCAAGTAGAACAAAATGAGTCGAAAACATGGCTAGAAAATAAATTACAGCAAATTAAAACTGCAGGCGAATATATACCGACAACGGAAGAATTAATCTTTGGTGCACGAGTGGCCTGGCGTAATAGTAATAAGTGTATTGGTCGATTGTTTTGGCAATCGCTGCATGTTGTAGATGCCCGCGATATTTCCAATGAAGAGGGTATCTTCAACGCTTTGCTTGAACATATTAAGTATGCAACAAATGGTGGAAAAATTCGTCCAACAATAACGGTTTTTGCACCAGGGCGTGTTCGTATATGGAATCATCAGCTAATCCGTTATGCTGGCTATGAAACTGAATCTGGAATCATTGGTGATTTGCATTCTGTTGAGTTTACAAAATTATGTGAGTCACTTGGCTGGCAAGGAGAGGGAACGGCATTTGATGTGCTTCCACTTGTTGTACAAATGGATGGAAGGGAGCCGCAATTGTTTACGATTCCTGACGAGTATGTACTACAGGTACCGATTCGTCATCCAGAATCATCTCAAGTAGAGAAGCTAGGATTAAAATGGTATGCAGTGCCGATTATATCGAGCATGCGTTTCCAAATGGCAGGTATTGATTTTGAGGCTGCCCCATTCAATGGTTGGTATATGGGTACAGAAATCGGGGCACGTAATTTAGCAGATCATGAGCGTTATAATATGCTGCCCGCTATAGCAGAAATTTTCAATCTCGATACAACTAAACAGGCTTCTTTATGGCGTGATCGCGCATTAGTCGAGCTGAATATTGCCGTACTACATTCCTTTAAAGAAGACGGTGTGAGCATTGTAGATCATCATACAGCTGCACAGCAATTTAAATTGTTTGAGGAAACTGAAGCAGCGACGGATCGTAAGGTTACAGGCAATTGGACGTGGTTGATTCCACCTCTTTCACCAGCTACGACTCATATTTTCCATAAGCCCTATGTTAATGTTTACAATACACCGAATTATTTTTATCAGAAACCACCTTATTAGAGAAAAAGGCAGCCCACTTTAACTTCTTTCAGCGGGTGTTTAAAACAGCCGCTGAAAGAAGTTAAAGCCTCCGGCGGATGTCACGGAATCGGGAAGGAGTGCTTTGTGCATGCACAAAGCCGATTCCGGACGCAATTATGCCGAGGC
>NZ_LFXJ01000006.1:4347-165922 GCF_001183605.1 Lysinibacillus xylanilyticus
CGTTTATCCAGTTTTGAAAGAACAAACCCTTTCATTTTAGGGTTTCAAGATACGAGTAGTTCGAGGAAGCGATGGAGAGAGGGAAGGAGCGTACTTAAGTACGTGACTGACAGAACGACTGAAGCTGACGAAGAAATACGACGTATATTGAAAGCCGTTAATAGTCTAGTGATGATGGCAAAGAGGTCACACCCGTTCCCATACCGAACACGGAAGTTAAGCTCTTTAGCGCCGATGGTAGTTGGGGGCTTCCCCCTGTGAGAGTAGGACGTCGCTAGGCATTATACCCAGGAGGATTAGCTCAGCTGGGAGAGCACCTGCCTTACAAGCAGGGGGTCGGCGGTTCGAGCCCGTCATCCTCCACCATTATTTAAATAAATTACTCATTATCGCGGGGTGGAGCAGTGGTAGCTCGTCGGGCTCATAACCCGAAGGTCGTTGGTTCAAATCCAGCCCCCGCAACCAAAATGGTCCCGTGGTGTAGCGGTTAACATGCCTGCCTGTCACGCAGGAGATCGCCGGTTCGATCCCGGTCGGGACCGCCATTTTTTTTTTTTTGCCGGTGTAGCTCAGTTGGTAGAGCAACTGACTTGTAATCAGTAGGTCGTGGGTTCGACTCCTATCGCCGGCACCATCCCTTGGAGGGGTAGCGAAGTGGCTAAACGCGGCGGACTGTAAATCCGCTCCTTAGGGTTCGGCGGTTCGAATCCGTCCCCCTCCACCAGTTTTTTATTCATAGGGGCATAGTTTAACGGTAGAATAGAGGTCTCCAAAACCTTTGATGTGGGTTCGATTCCTACTGCCCCTGCCAATTTTCGAGGTACTCGTTATCAAACACTGCTATGATTACATATAGTGGCGATTGTGGCGAAGTGGTTAACGCACCGGATTGTGGTTCCGGCATTCGTGGGTTCGATTCCCATCAGTCGCCCCATTTAATTATTGGGGTATAGCCAAGCGGTAAGGCAACGGATTTTGATTCCGTCATGCCTAGGTTCGAATCCTAGTACCCCAGCCATTCATTTCTTAGTTTGAGCCATTAGCTCAGTTGGTAGAGCATCTGACTTTTAATCAGAGGGTCGAAGGTTCGAGTCCTTCATGGCTCATCAGTTTTTATAAATGCGCCCGTAGCTCAATTGGATAGAGCGTCTGACTACGGATCAGAAGGTTATGGGTTCGACTCCTGTCGGGCGCGCCAAAAAAACCTATAATATCGGAATGTAGCTCAGCTTGGTAGAGCACTTGGTTTGGGACCAAGGGGTCGTAGGTTCGAATCCTGTCATTCCGACCATCTTTCCTAATTATTGGGGCCTTAGCTCAGCTGGGAGAGCGCCTGCCTTGCACGCAGGAGGTCAGCGGTTCGATCCCGCTAGGCTCCACCATTTATATAATTTCCGGAGGTATACCCAAGTCTGGCTGAAGGGCTCGGTCTTGAAAACCGACAGGCGGGTAACACCGCGCGGGGGTTCGAATCCCTCTACCTCCTCCATTTTTCCGGGTCAGTCGCTCAGTTGGTAGAGCATTAGATTGAAGCTCTACGTGTCGGCGGTTCGATTCCGTCCTGACCCACCATCTGCGGGTGTAGTCTAGTGGTAAAACCTCAGCCTTCCAAGCTGATGTCGTGAGTTCGATTCTCATCACCCGCTCCAAAAAATAATGGGCCTATAGCTCAGCTGGTTAGAGCGCACGCCTGATAAGCGTGAGGTCGATGGTTCGAGTCCATTTAGGCCCACCATTATTCCGAAGTAGCTCAGTTGGTAGTAGCACCTGACTGTTAATCAGGTTGTCGCAGGTTCGAGTCCTGCCTTCGGAGCCACGGCCCGTTGGTCAAGTGGTTAAGACACCGCCCTTTCACGGCGGTAACACGGGTTCGAATCCCGTACGGGTCATCAAGCATGTTGCACATTAGTGCGACATGCTTTTTTTATGCCAACTATACTGACAAACAAAGCTCACTATGCGTTAAGG
This sequence comes from Lysinibacillus xylanilyticus, assembly GCF_001183605.1. Lineage (GTDB taxonomy): Bacteria > Bacillota > Bacilli > Bacillales_A > Planococcaceae > Lysinibacillus > Lysinibacillus xylanilyticus. The sequence continues at coordinate 6,316 of NZ_LFXJ01000006.1, forward strand.
AAATTTTATTTCTAATGCACAAGTAATAGCGTCTTCTCCTAAATACTGCGAAGGGAGTGCAATGTGGCCTAAAGCGTCTCATGTATTTCCTACTTCGGCATAAGAAAACGTTATAATAGCAAGTCTATACTCAATAGTTTTTTCCTCCGTAATTTCTCCTAATATTTATAATGTCTACTCAAGATGGGAACCCTAATTATTAAATAACTTTAGTGCAGGCCTAAGCATAAAGCCGAATCTGGACGCATTGTTTATTTGCGCGACAGCGGCAATTATGCCGAGGCATAATTGATAAAATGAAGAGGTGGTATGAAATATTGAACAAAGTATTTCATATATAAAATATGTATGTTTTCTGGCAGGTTTTTTCGTGGTGATTATAGTTCCATTCCTCTAATATGAGGGTAGATGGAGGAATTCGATATGAATTTACAGGAAGTACAGCGTTTTTTAGAACTTTATCAAGTAGAACAAAATGAGTCGAAAACATGGCTAGAAAATAAATTACAGCAAATTAAAACTGCAGGCGAATATATACCGACAACGGAAGAATTAATCTTTGGTGCACGAGTGGCCTGGCGTAATAGTAATAAGTGTATTGGTCGATTGTTTTGGCAATCGCTGCATGTTGTAGATGCCCGCGATATTTCCAATGAAGAGGGTATCTTCAACGCTTTGCTTGAACATATTAAGTATGCAACAAATGGTGGAAAAATTCGTCCAACAATAACGGTTTTTGCACCAGGGCGTGTTCGTATATGGAATCATCAGCTAATCCGTTATGCTGGCTATGAAACTGAATCTGGAATCATTGGTGATTTGCATTCTGTTGAGTTTACAAAATTATGTGAGTCACTTGGCTGGCAAGGAGAGGGAACGGCATTTGATGTGCTTCCACTTGTTGTACAAATGGATGGAAGGGAGCCGCAATTGTTTACGATTCCTGACGAGTATGTACTACAGGTACCGATTCGTCATCCAGAATCATCTCAAGTAGAGAAGCTAGGATTAAAATGGTATGCAGTGCCGATTATATCGAGCATGCGTTTCCAAATGGCAGGTATTGATTTTGAGGCTGCCCCATTCAATGGTTGGTATATGGGTACAGAAATCGGGGCACGTAATTTAGCAGATCATGAGCGTTATAATATGCTGCCCGCTATAGCAGAAATTTTCAATCTCGATACAACTAAACAGGCTTCTTTATGGCGTGATCGCGCATTAGTCGAGCTGAATATTGCCGTACTACATTCCTTTAAAGAAGACGGTGTGAGCATTGTAGATCATCATACAGCTGCACAGCAATTTAAATTGTTTGAGGAAACTGAAGCAGCGACGGATCGTAAGGTTACAGGCAATTGGACGTGGTTGATTCCACCTCTTTCACCAGCTACGACTCATATTTTCCATAAGCCCTATGTTAATGTTTACAATACACCGAATTATTTTTATCAGAAACCACCTTATTAGAGAAAAAGGCAGCCCACTTTAACTTCTTTCAGCGGGTGTTTAAAACAGCCGCTGAAAGAAGTTAAAGCCTCCGGCGGATGTCACGGAATCGGGAAGGAGTGCTTTGTGCATGCACAAAGCCGATTCCGGACGCAATTATGCCGAGGCACAATTGATCTATCTCAGCGGGTGTTCAAACATCTGTACCTGTCGTTACGCTTTCGGTACAAAAGACATCCGCTGAAAGAAGATCATGAGCCGCCTTATTTAATTCACATATTCATTTTTAGAAGCCCTAAATGAACATAAGAAAAGTATCAATACTACGATAACAAATAACCAACCAACGATATTCCAGCCACCAAATAAATCATGTAAATATCCAAATAAAATTGGACCGATTGCGGCTAATAAATATCCTAATGATTGTGCAAATCCTGATAAATCAGCTGCCTCTAAAGCTGTACGGGTACGTAGTGTAAAGAACATCATCGCTAATGCGAATGAAGCACCTCCGGCTAAGCCTAGTAGCACCATCCATAGTACAGCGAGGCTTGTCCATTCCATGACTACTCCGATAAAGCCAACTAAGTAAAATACCGTAAACATTAATACGAGAGGACGTTGAGATGTCATTTTACTAGCTATAATAGGCACAGCTAAAGCCATTGGAACTTGTGAAAATTGCATGATGGAAAACATCCAGCCTGCACGATCTGCAGCTAATCCTTGTGCTATATATATTTCAGGAATCCAAGCGGCAGTTGTGTAGAATAATAATGACTGAAATCCCATAGCCCCTGCTACTGCCCAAGTAACAGGTGATTTCCATAATGGTGTACTTTCTTTCGTAGTCTCAACAGTCGGTTCAGGCTTATTAAATTTCAACTGTGGAATCCAAATTAAGATGGTTAACACCACAAGAACAAGTGCGATTGCCAGTGCACCTTGCCAACCGAGTGATGAGTTGGCAATAGGATAGCTAATGCCAGCGCCGAGTCCAGCTGTCAAATTCATCGACATTGTGAAAAATGCCATAAGTAAACCTACGTGATAGGGAAATTTCAATTTAAGTAATCCCGGAATTAGTACGTTACCGAATGAAATGGCTATACCAATTAGCATAGTACCAAAAATAAGTAAACTAGTTGTGCCAAGGGAGCGTAGTACAATCCCTACCGCTAATAGAATAGTCGATAAAAATAATGTTAATTCTAGTCCAAATTTACGTGCGACAATTGGTGCAAATGGTGAAATGATTGCAAATGCTAGCAATGGAATCGTCGTTAGAAAGCCTGCTAGTACATGGGATATGCCGAGGTCTTCACGAATAAAGGAAGTAATAGGTCCAACAACTGTTAGCGGCATCCGTAATGTCGAGGCAATACAAATTACTCCGATAACTAGTAATAAGGTTGTACCTTTCCAGTTAATTTTCCTGCTAGGATAAGTATCGGTATGTTCATGAGTAGTCAAATAAATCCCCCTTGTTAGAACAATTTTGATTGAATCACTATACCACTTTATCACATTAATAAAAAATAGTTGAAAATTCACAAAATATAGAATATTACTCGAGTTATTGAAATGTCATAGGTCGTATGTTAAACTAATACCCATCATAAATTTAATATTTAATGCCTCATGTTTATATTGAGGTAGAGGTCGCGGTATTTAAGAGTATGTTAATGGAAATGACAAGCATTTGAGAAATTAGCTGAAAGGAAATACTGCCGAAGTGTGAGGGGACTTGAAAACCTCATGCTGGGGCTGTCTCCGAAAGGAACAGAACTGTCACGTTTGGACAACGTGTTGAGCTATCATTTTGAAAGAACAGAGGATTTACTTAGCCATCACAGCAACGTTCATGTGATGGCATTTTTTTGCCTCTTAAAAGGAAGGAAGCTATATTGTGAGTGAAATAAAAGTCAATCAGCTCGGACATAAAGCGCCGAAGCTGAAAAAAGAATTAAAAAGCCGTCATATTACAATGATTTCATTAGGCGGTACAATCGGTACTGGATTGTTTTTAGCTAGTGGTGGTGCAATTGCACAAGCAGGCCCTGGAGGTGCACTACTCGCTTATGCATTAATCGGTATCATGGTGTATTTTTTAATGACGAGCTTAGGCGAAATGGCAGCCTATATGCCATCATCGGGTTCATTTAGTACGTATGCTACAAAATTTGTAGACCCAGCTCTAGGCTTTGCACTTGGTTGGAACTACTGGTACAACTGGGCAATTACAATTGCAGCAGAAATTTCTGCTGTATCATTAATTATGAAATATTGGTTCCCAGATAGCTCATCAGCACTTTGGACTGTTTTATTTATTGCCGTCGTTTTAACGTTCAATCTATTATCGGTAAAAAGCTATGGTGAAAGTGAATATTGGTTTGCCATGATAAAGGTTGTAACTGTAATCATTTTTATTATCATCAGTTTTTTAATGATTTTTGGTATTTTAGGAGGAAACGCTCCGGTAGGCTTTACGAATTTCTTTATCAGTGATGGACCATTCCACGGTGGATTCCTTGCTACATTTGGTATTTTCTTAGCTGCAGGATTCTCGTTCCAAGGGACAGAGCTACTTGGAATAACAGCAGGTGAAACAGATGATCCTGGTAAAAATATTCCGAAAGCAGTTAAGTCTGTTTTCTGGCGAATTCTTTTGTTCTATATTTTAGCAATCGGTGCAATTGGGTTGTTGATTCCATTTACAGACTCACGTTTATTATCTGAAGATATCGCTGTTTCACCATTTACACTGGTGTTTGACCGTTTAGGAATTGCCTTTGCTGCATCATTGATGAATGCTATCATTCTAACGGCAATGCTGTCAGCAGGGAATTCAGGGCTGTACGCATCTTCTCGTATGCTTTGGCAATTAGCGATAGATGGACATGCACCGAAATTTTTCACTAAACTAAGCCGTCGAGGTATTCCGATTTACGCATTGCTGGCGACTTTAGCTGTAGGCTCCCTAGCATTTTTAGCTTCATTCTTTGGTGATGGTGTGGTCTACATGTGGCTTCTAAATGCCTCAGGAATGTCTGGATTCATTGCTTGGTTAGGTATTGCATTTAGCCACTACCGTTTCCGTCGAGCATTCGAGGCACAAGGCTTAGATCCGAAATTATTGCCGTATAGAGCAAAGCTGTTCCCATTCGGTCCGCTATTTGCCTTTACGGTTTGTATGATTGTTGTTATTGGACAAAACTACAATGCCTTTATGGGTAATACAGTAGATTGGTACGGAGTCTTTGTCTCGTATATCGGTATTCCACTGTTCTTGCTGTTATGGCTTGGCTATAAAATCAAGCATAAAACAAAAATGCTTCCATTAGAGCAATGTGATTTAAAAGTCGAAGAATAAAAAATAAAACTGTCCTGTGAGTCATAGAAAATGACTTGCAGGGCAGTTTTTTAAGTTAAATAATAAATTTGTAACCCTAGACGTTCAAAATACTGCGAGTGAACGATTAATCTTTAAGCTCCAAAACCTCGTATCCCCATAATTGCAATCATCGATCCGTAGACTACAAGAATAAGCAAAATGATGAGTAATTCTAGTTAATTAAAAATACCTGTTTGTACTGGAGAGAAGAAGAAAGGGGACTTTAGTTTCTCAAATCGTCCCCCACTTTTGGTGCACAACCTTAATATGGTAAACTAATAGAGAAATGACACATCACCAAATTTTGGGTATAACATTTATTAAAACGTATACCATGCATATAAGTTGATTGGAGTGGAGGCTGGGCGACCCCTTGGGGATTAGCAATAGAGGAACGAAGGCTAAAACCATCACGTCCTGTGATAACGCCTTCGTGATCAACATCCTGCTGCTGACGCTTCGTTAGCACTACGCTTTCGCGCAAAAGACATCTGTTGGTCTAAGCGGCTCATCGGACGCCCCCAGGAAGCTCTGCTCTGCGCGAAAGCGAAGCGTCAGCGGCAAAGCGCCCAGCTGGAACGGAAATCAACCCCTCTTTGTGGTGATGATCATAGTAATGACCAAGTCATATATAGACTGCTTTATATTAGGAAGAGGTGCATGAAAGTGCAAAACAATATATTACTAGTAGAAGATGACGAAGCCATTCGTGAAATGGTGGAAAACTATTTAACGATGGAGGGGTTCCTTGTCACCTCTGCGGTAAATGGTGAGGAAGCATTACAAAATTGTTTAAACAATCCCTTTGATTTAGTGATCTTGGATATTATGATACCGAAACTTAATGGGTTAGAAGTTTTAAAGATTATACGAGAGCAAGCATCACTTCCAATAATCATTATGTCAGCCAAGGATAGTGATGTTGATAAAGCGTTAGGATTAGGATTAGGGGCAGATGATTATATCGCTAAGCCATTCTCGATGCTGGAATTTTCAGCACGTGTCAAAGCCGCAATTCGAAGAGCTACGAAATACTCCAGTCAAGTAGAGGAGAAGAAAGATATAGTAGAGATAGACAACTTATCGATTGATCTTGTTAATTTTTCAGCTGAGAAGAATGGGCAGCAAGTAAAGCTCACATCAAAGGAATTTGCTATCTTAAAATTATTCGTGACAAACCGTAATCGAGTTTTTACAAAGCAACAAATTTACCAATTGATTTGGAATGATGCTTACTATGGGGATGAAAATATTATTAATGTACATATAAGAAGATTACGCGAAAAAATTGAAGACGATCCATCCAATCCTCTATATATTAAAACACTTTGGGGAATCGGCTATAAATTTGAAGGATAAACAGATGATTATATTTCTATTACTGATGATTGTGTTACTTGTAGGTATTATTATTTTTCAGGTGAGAGTTAAAAAACAACAAAACACTTCCATTCAATACATGCATCAAAAACTGCAAGCAATCATTAACGAACAATCGAGCGAAAAGATTTTAGTGCCGACAGCAAATCAAGAATTACAGCAACTACTTATTGCGATGAATGCGTTGCTAGATCACAATCAAAGAGTATCGGCGACACATCGAAAAATGGAAAGCTCTATGAAAAAAATGTTGGCCAATATTTCACATGATCTTAAAACACCTTTAACAGTTGTACTAGGTTATACAGAAATGCTACAGCTGAAGCAATCACTTAGTGAAGAGGAGCAGCGCCGGTTGCTCAAGGGTGTTCATTCGAAATCATTGGAAGTATTAAAAATAATCCATACATTTTTTGACCTGGCAAAATTGGAGGCAGGAGATACAGATTATCCAATGACGAAAATTAATGTTAATGAAATTTGCCGCAAAAATATTTTATCATTTTACGATATGGTCACGTCTATGGGACTAGAAATCGATATAGCAATACCAGAGATGTCCATGTATGCATTTGGCAATGAAGACGCGTTAGATAGGGTTCTGAATAATTTACTGTCAAATGCTGTTGCCTATGGGGCAGCGGGAAACATCATTGGCCTCACAGTAAGAAATGATGATACTAATATTTTTATTGATGTCTGGGATCGTGGTAAGGGGATTGACGAATATCATATTGATAATGTTTTTGAAAGAATGTATACGCTTGAGGATTCCAGAAATAAATCCTTTCAAGGGAGTGGCCTTGGCTTAACTATTACAAAACGCCTTGTAGAATTAATGGAGGGTTCCATCCAGCTTTCCAGTATCCCATATGAGAAGACCATTTTTTCAGTTTCTTTAAAACGAATAACATACTGAGCAGTCATGCTTGTAGAGCAATTTTATGGCTTTACAGGCTTTTTTTCTGCCCTTAAGAAATTTGTAAGAATCAAGTAATAAATTAGAGAGTTTCGTTTTTTATAATAAAGGTAGCTAAATTAAAGGGAGAGATCTACATGACATATATTGTGAAAACAAATCAGCTTACAAAGGTGTTTGAGGGAAAAGAAGTTGTTTCTGCTGTAACTATGCATGTGAAAAAGGGAGAGATTTACGGTTTTTTAGGTCCTAATGGTGCCGGCAAAACGACAGTCATGAAAATGCTAACAAACCTTACGAAGCCAACGAGTGGAGATGTCGAAATATTTGGTGAAAAATTAATGGACCGCTCATACGACGTGCTGAAAAGGATGGGGACGATTATTGAATACCCAATTTTTTATGAAGATTTAACAGCAAAGGAAACGTTAGAATTACATTGTGAATATATGGGCTATTATGACAAGAAAGAAATTGCCCATGTCCTAGATCTAGTGAAACTAACAAACACTGAGAAGAAACGTGTTAAAGACTTTTCACTAGGGATGAAACAACGGTTGGGTATTGCACGTGCAATTATTACTAAGCCGGAATTACTTATTTTAGACGAGCCGATAAATGGGCTAGATCCAGTTGGCATTAAAGAGCTTCGAGAACTATTCAAGATGCTTTGTAAAGAGTATGGAATTACGATTATTATCTCTAGTCATATTTTGGGTGAAATTGAACAATTGGCAGATACAGTTGGGGTTATTAAAGATGGAAGATTAATTAAGGAAGTATCAATGGATGCTGTCAATCGTAGTCAAGCAGACTATATTGAAGTGATTGTCAATGATGGGAAAAAGGCTGCCTTTATTATAGAAAGTAAATTAAATATTACTAATTTCAAACTAATGGATGATACATGTATTCGAATTTATGAATCGACAGCTTCACAAAAGGTGCTTTCTAAAACATTGATTGAGCATGATATTGAAATTGAGGGCATTAGCAAAAAAACAAGCTCATTAGAGGATTATTTCTTGAAGTTAATCAATGGAGGTGTCGCTAGTGCTTAATTTAATGCGTCTAGAAATGAAAAAATATCATATTGGTTCATATATTAAACGAGCCATTTTCGCAAATTTTGTGATATTAGCTGTTATATTTATGCTTATATTTATCACTAAAATAGAAGGGGATCAAGATTTTCGAACTTATCAGAGGGCATTTAGCATTATAGATTCAGGTGTAAGAGCAGTATTTATTATTTTTGCTAGTGTGTTAATCGCCAAGTTTATTATTGGAGAATTTAAATATAAAACTATCACCGTAGCATTTATGTATCCGATCAATAGAAAAAAGCTAATTGCTTCAAAACTAGCCATTGTTGTTCTTTTTACCTTTAGTGCAATTCTTATTTCGACTATTTTTGTAACAGCGATTTTTTGTGCTGTTAGTGAGAGTTTTCAATTGCTTCCAGATACAATATCGGTATCTCTCATAATACAACGAATTCCCGCTGTGATCATGAATGCAGTTTCAGCATCATGCATCGCATTAATACCATTGTATTTCGGTATGAGAAAATACTCTATTCCGGCAACAATTATATCATCTATATTAATTGTATCGGTCGTATCATCAAATTCGGGTAATTTCACCTTGTACGATATTATTTTCATTCCTATAACTTTAGCTATTATCGGTATAAGCGTGGCCTATTTATCATTTCGGAACATTGAGAAGATAGATATTTAAAGGTGAAAAATAGGGCATTGTAGTAGGGGCGACAATTGTTAAAACGTATGCCATATATTAGTTGATTGGAGTGGAGACTGGGCGACTCCTTGGAGATCAGCGATATAGAGGAACGAAAGCTAAGAGCATCACGTCATGTGATAACGCCTTCGTGACCAACATCCTGTTGCCCCGACGCCCCCAGGAAGCTTTGCTCTGTGCGAAAGCGAAGCGTCAGCGACAAAGCGCCCAGTCGGAACGGAAATCAACCACACGTTATGGAGTAAGCCCCTTACATGTAGAAATGCCAGCCACAAAACCAAATTTGAGGTTTTGTGGCCGGCATTTTTTCAACCAAATACTGTTTGCCATAATAAATAAAGATTTAAAGTAACTACAATCGCTACGACAATCCATCCTAATATTGTTGTAATACGATGATTGACTAGGCTTCCCATAATATCACGCTTACTTGTAAACATAACAAGCGGTACAAGAGCAAATGCAATACCAAAGGATAAAATAACCTGGCTTAGGACAAGCGCGTAAGTCGCATTAACGCCGGATGCAATGATGACCAAAGGAGGTAACATTGTAACAGCACGGCGTAAATAGAGCGGAATTTTCTTTCTAATAAAGCCCTGCATCACAACGTCACCTGCTAGTGTACCGACTGAAGAACTGGCAAGACCTGCAATGAGAAGTCCAAGACCAAAGGACACTGCCGCCATCGGACCAAGCGCCTCTTTTAATCCGTTATAAGCGATATCTAAATCTTCCACTACAACACCTTGTGTATGGAATACGGCCGCGGCAATAATAAGCATACTCATATTGATAGCACCGGCAATAATCATCGCGATGATTATATCAATAAATTCAAAACGGAAAATACGTTTTTTTTCAGCATCATTTCGACCAACGATACGATTTTGGGTTAAGGAAGAATGCAAGTAAATGGCGTGTGGCATGACAGTTGCTCCTAATATACCTGTTGCAAGTAAAATAGAATCTACTCCATCAAAGTGTGGTGTGAACATGCCTAGTGTTACTTCGCCCCAATTTGGCTGTGCTAAAAATGTCTGGAATGCAAATGCTAAAACGACAATAAGCACCATGCCAGAAATACCCGCTTCAAACGCTCTAAAGCCTCTACGCTGTAATTCTAAAATAGCAAATGAGCCGACCGCTGTAATAAGCGCTGCAGGTAACATTGGAATATTGAATAACAAGTACAGCCCTAGTGCCGCACCAATAAATTCTGCTAGGTCTGTTGCAATAATGACCAATTCAGCCTGTATCCATAAAAATATAGAAGTTTTTTTAGAAAAATGTTCACGAGCTACTTCAGGTAAATTTTTACCTGTCGCAATGCCGAGCTTTGCTGACAAGGATTGAATTAACACCGCCATTAAATTGGAAAAGGCGATTACCCACAGCAGTAAATATCCATATTGTGAACCTGCTGTAATATTTGTTGCGAAGTTGCCTGGGTCAATATAGGCAACTGATGCGATGAAGGCTGGGCCAAGAAACGGTAAGATTCGTCGCCAACCTTTTATATCTCCATCTAAAACCGCCTCTGCAGACGATTTCGTCATTCGTTTATAAACCATTTTGTTCCCTCATTTCAAAGAGTATCACAAGTGAAATAAAGTTTCCTAGAGGAAAATTATATATTCTTATTTTATAGCTAGAAGAAGAAAATGTGAAGGAGTTTGCTCAATTTTTTACTTAATTCATAATTTTTTTGATATAGTAAATCAAAGGTCATTGAAGATCTTTGATTTTTGTTTGTGTACCATAATGTATTGAAGCATAATAGCAAAATATTCGATTCATTTGAAAATGATTAAGGATTAATGTACTTAGCCATTTTAAAAGAGGGAATATACTTATAAGGTGGCTTTTAACTTCTTACATCAATTGTTTTTTGTAACGAAAGTGAAATGGTAGTTACAAATGTCTCCCTCCTCTATAGGTGGTGAGATGAATGCAGGTTTAGGTAACTTTTCATCGGGTGTCCAAATGTCTGTACCTGTCGCTACGCTTTCGGTACAAAAAACATCCGCTGAAATAGAGGAACTCAGTCTAAGAACGCCACGTCCTGTGGCGACGACTGAGTGACCAACATCACGTTGGCTCAAAGCCTCCGGCGGATGTCACGGAATCGGAAAGGAGTTCTTTAAAGGATGTTAGCCTAAAATCATTGCATCCATGCGATAACGGCTAACTGACCTGCATCGGTAAAAGCGCCACGTCCTGTGGCATTACCGAAATGACCGACATCGTGTCGGCCCTCACGCAGGCCTAAGCACAAAGCCGATTCCAAACGCACTTATGCCAAGGCATAAGTGATTTAATCGATTTCCGATTCGGGTATTCACATATTTTCTACCAATATTAAAACGTTATTCTTCAAATAGTAAAGAATCGTCTCCAAAGTTGAGGAATAATTAGGGTGAGATTTGGCGACTCCGCTTCACAACGAGGCTCTGAAATACAAGCGAAGCGGCTTCCTAGGAAAGCAACCAGTCGGAACGGAAATCTCACCAAGTTATGGTAGAGGGCCAACATACAAAAATATCAAGTAAAATAAATTTTTTGTAACCGTTTTCTTCATCTTTACTTTTTCTTAATTCAGGCGTAATATGACATCATTATAAAAGTTTCAAATTTCTAAATCGCTGAAGCAATTATACGCGGGGGACCCAATTTTTACGGATTATAAGGTAATCCTTGGGGTGAATCTCTTCATTTATTGAGGGGTAGGGCTACTCAGGCCCGAATCCGACAGCTAACCTCGTAAGCGTTAAGAGCAGAAAAGTGGAGCTTGGCAGACGAATGAGCGTCTACAAGTCTTATTTAGTGATGGCTTGTAGATTTTTTTTATCTTCATTTAATGAAACAAGGCCCCGGTGAATGGCACAAAACCGATTATGCTAAAGTGTAATCGATTTAGAAATGCGAAACACATTCTATGAAACTAGAAGGTGTCGAATATGAAATCCTCATTAAAACGTTATATTATCGGTAAACCATTGAGATCTGATGCGTTAGGGGAACAAAAGCTTAGTAAAACAAAAGCACTTGCCATACTATCTTCTGATGCTTTGTCATCAGTAGCGTATGGGCCTGAGCAAATATTAATTGTACTCATGACAGTAAGTACGGTTGCCTTTTGGTATTCTTTACCGATTGCTGCTGGGGTAGTTGTGTTACTGACAGCACTTATTTTCTCGTATCGTCAGGTTATTTATGCGTATCCACATGGTGGTGGAGCATATGTAGTTTCTCGGGAAAATTTAGGCGTCAATGCTGGTCTGGTCGCCGGGGGATCATTGCTTGTCGATTATATTTTAACAGTTGCGGTAAGTGTATCGGCTGGAACAGATGCCATTACTTCGGCATTTCCAAGTCTACATCCCTATAATGTTGTAATCGCTGTGTTTTTTGTTATATGTTTAACGATTTTAAACCTACGTGGTGTTACAGAATCAGCATCTATTTTAGCGTATCCAGTTTATTTGTTTGTGATCGTAATGCTGATGTTAATCGGGGTAGGGATTTATAACGTAGTAACAGGGCAAGTTCCTGCAGAGTTGCATCCAAAGGTCGGTACACCAGTTGCAGGGATTAGTTTATTTATATTATTAAAAGCATTTGCATCAGGAAGCTCAGCTTTGACTGGTGTCGAAGCAATTTCAAATGCTATTCCTAATTTTAGAGATCCAGCGCCGAAAAATGCGTCTAAAACATTACTAGCTATGGGCGGTATTTTAGCAGTGTTATTTATCGGTATTGTGAGTCTAGCATATTTTTATGGAGTTGCTCCAAATGCGAAAGAAACGGTTGTCTCACAAATCGCGGAGGCAAGTGTAGGTCGTAATATTTTTTATTATATAGTACAAGGAACAACAGCGATGATATTAGTACTTGCTGCGAATACAGGTTATTCTGCCTTTCCTTTACTGGCTGTCAATTTATCGAAGGACGGTTTTATCCCAAGAATATTCCAAATTCGTGGGGATCGACTTGGTTATTCAAATGGCATTTTGATGCTTGGTTTAGCTGCCATTGTTTTAATCTTTTTATTTGGTGGAACAACAGAACATTTGATTCCACTTTATGCAGTTGGTGTGTTTATTCCGTTTACTTTAGCGCAGGCTGGAATGATGCGAAAATGGTGGCGTGAAAAACCAAAAGGTTGGCTTGCTAAATTTATGATCAATACGGTTGGAGCGATCATTTCCTTTATTGTAGCCATGATGTTTTTTGTGACAAAATTGCCTCAAGTATGGCCAGTGTTTATATTTTTACCAATTATTATTTGGACGTTCCACCGTATTAAACGGCATTACAAAACAGTTGGTGAACAGCTAAGATTAGATAATGTGGAATTACCGAATGTTGAGGGTAATGTTTTCATTGTCCCTGTTGCGGGTATTACGAAAGTAGTCGAAAACACATTGCATTACGCGCAGACATTAAACGTTGATAAAATTATTGCCTTTTATGTAGCCTTCGATCAAGCGGAAGCAAAAGCATTTGAGGAGAAATGGAAAGCTTGGCAGCCAGATATACGGCTTGTGACATATTATTCTCCATACCGAAGTATTACACAGCCGCTGATGAAGTTTATTGATAAGGTTGAACATCAATGTACGAAATCTGGCTATCAATTAACAGTTATCATCCCACAGTTTTTACCGAAAAAAGGATGGCATCATATGTTACACAATCAATCGAGTTTATTAATTCGCGCTTCGCTATTATTTCACAAAAATATCGTCATTATGACAGTGCCCTTCCATTTATCAAAATAATGACTAGCAAGCTCGAAAATAGTCTGATATAATCATTACGTTGATTGTAAAACACGAACGTTTACAATTAAAACTTACTAGAATGATAGTAAATTCCGAAAATACAGACTTTATTTAGTGTGAGATATAGGTACATGCCGAATAAAGTACCAATTTTGGAAATAACGCCAAGGCGTTATAAAGATAAGGAAATTCTTACAGCTTTATACTATTTCACTCATATAATAGCGAGAATATGGCTCGCAAGTTTCTACCGATTTACCGTAAATAAATCGACTATGGGTAGCAATGCTTTAGAAGACTTCATATAAGATGTTTTCTATTGGTTTCGACGTTTTTACGCTGAATGCTTTGCTCCACTCGTAGATGATTGGAATCAAAGTATTCAGCGTTTTTTATTACTTGCATTGCTTGCGGCGCTCGCCTGTAACGGAATGTAAGTCGCTCATAAAGAGTTATTACTAATAAGAAAGAAGGCTATCAAGGAAATGAAGTTATTACACGACAAAATTACACAAGAGGGTAAAGTTTTATCTTCATCTGTATTGAAAGTAGATTCATTTTTAAATCACCAAATTGACCCAATGCTTATGAAGGAAATTGGTCATGAGTTTGCAAATCGATTTTCTGATCAAGTCATTACAAAAATATTAACAATCGAATCTTCAGGTATCGCACCATCCGTAATGCTAGGTCTTGAAATCGGTGCTCCTGTAGTGTTTGCACGTAAACGTAAATCATTAACACTATCAGATAATCTGTTTTCTTCAAAAGTACATTCTTTCACAAAAAATGAGACAAATGATATTTCAGTATCACGTAATTTCTTAAATGAAGATGATAACATTCTAATTGTTGACGATTTCTTAGCTAATGGGGAAGCTGTCAAAGGTTTGCTTGATATCGCAGCACAAGCTGGTGCAAATGTTGTTGGTGTAGGCATTGTTATTGAAAAAGGCTTCCAAGACGGTGGAAAATTATTACGCCAGCAAGGGGTTCGCGTGGAATCATTAGCAATTGTAGACTCTCTTGAAGACGGCAAAGTAACATTTGCTACGGAGGCTAATGCGTAATGAATACCGTTAAGTCGACGACGCTAGCTATTCAACATTTACTTGCGATGTATGCAGGAGCCATTTTAGTGCCACTGATTATCGGTGGGGCAATCGGCTTTGATTCAGCACAAATGACGTATTTAGTAGCGATTGACATTATGATGTGTGGGATCGCAACGCTTTTACAAGTGTATTCAGGTAAAATGATCGGTATTGGTTTGCCAGTAGTACTAGGCTGTACATTTACAGCAGTTAGTCCAATTATTGCAATCGGTACAAATCCCGAACAAGGTATTACTGATATTTATGGATCTATTATTGCATCAGGTATAATCATTATGATTATTGCAGGCTTTTTCGGTAAGTTAGTAAAATTCTTCCCGCCGGTTGTTACAGGCTCGGTCGTGTCGATTATCGGTATTTCTTTACTACCAGTAGCTTTAAACAATATGGCAGGTGGACAAGGTGCAGAAGACTTTGCATCCAGTTCGAATGTAGCTTTAGCATTTATTACATTGGTCATTATTTTAGTCGTTTATCGATTTTCTACAGGCTTCGTTCGTGCAATATCAATTTTAATCGGATTAGTTGCTGGGACAATCCTAGGAGTATTTATGGGGAAGGTTGATTTTAGCCCAGTGTCAGATGCTGACGTCTTGCACATGGTTCAGCCATTTTACTTCGGGATGCCAACATTTAATGCATCTGCGATTATTACAATGACGCTTGTAGGAATGGTTTCTTTAGTAGAATCAACAGGAGTTTATTTTGCACTAAGTGATATTTGTAAGAAAAAATTAGATTCAAAAGATTTATCACGTGGGTACCGTTCAGAAGGTCTTGCCTCTGTTATCGGTGGTATTTTCAACGCTTTCCCATATACAACATTCTCACAAAACGTGGGACTTACACGTATGTCAGGCGTAAAAGATCGTAAAGTCATTTACATCACAGGTGGTTTCCTCGTAGCACTTGGCTTCCTACCAAAAATCGCAGCATTAACAACGATTATTCCAACACCAGTACTTGGTGCGGCAATGCTAGCGATGTTCGGTATGGTTATTACTCAAGGTATGGGCATGTTAGTACCTGTTATGAATGAGTCAGCGGAAAACGCCATGATTGCTGCCATTGCAGTTAGTCTTGGTGTCGGTGTATCGGTTGTTCCTGGAGTTTTTGATGCACTACCAGAGAAGGTATCTCTTCTAACATCTAACGGTATCGTCTGTGGTTCGGTTACAGCGATTATCCTTAATATTTTATTCAACATGATCGGGCCAAAGCATAAGATAGACCCGATGCATGGGGAAGCTTAAAACAAATATTTAAGAACATTCATCTAAATATCCTAAATATTTCGATAATGTTGCCACCTACTTTTATCTACTGATTTAGATTTAAGGAGGTGGTATTTTTTATGCGGAAAAAGGCTGTTTCTACAGCAAGCCTTTCTCGAGGGGTTTCCTTGTTTCAAAAACCTTTATTAATATTTTTTAGTATAAATAATCATTGTAGCCGGAATTGATACAACCATCACGGAAAATATAATAATTAAAAGTTGAACTCCACTCAAAATCCAAATATCCGAACTAATAAGTGAATATAAAACAAATAACATGATAAATAATACAAAATAATTTATATACATAGCTCTACCAACAATTTTTTCAGAACGTTCATCATTCGGAAATATATGGGGAGCCAAATATGCAAGCATAATTTGGCCAATTCCAATCGCTAATAATATATAACTTTCAGAAAAATAATTAGATGTGATCGCTGGAATGTTTATGTATATACCAATTACTGTACAAACAATACCCGAAAATAAATATGCAATACGACTGTTCCTACTAGTATTTAAAAATAAATCTTTTTTCATAGTTAATTCTCCTCATAAATAAATATATTTTCAATCTGACAATTGAATAATTTAGCTAACTTAAAAGCAAGAATAATTGAAGGACTATAGCGTTCTTTCTCCAAAGATATAATAGTTTGTCTAGAAACACCTATTTCCTTAGCTAAATCTTCTTGAGTTAAATCAAATTGTTCCCTCAATTGTTTAATATTATTTTTCAACTAAACGCCTCTTTATAATTTAATTTTTATTTAACGTAAAGTGTACTTTACATTAATATCAAAAATCAAGTATTTAGTTTTCTGATTTTTATCAATTTTTGTTCAATTTACAGCAAAACTTGATTTGAAAATTTAATAGAATAGTGGAATGGGGGCTCTCTAAAGAATTTTATGAGTACTTTAATACTTCTAATTAAATGTAGAGGTCTAGTTTTTATTAGATGCCTTTTCTTTTAGTATCATCACTCTTATCAAACTCAATCTCCTTCCAATTGTCACACACCTAAATACTTGCAACATAAATTGTTCAGAACACCTTAAGTGTTGTTCTAGCAACAGTTCGTTATTGCAATTTCGAAGGTTCGCATATTAAAAAGTAGTAGATATTTATTATGATTTTTATCAAATTTTGTTCAATTAATGACAAAACTTGATTTTAAAACATTTATAGCTAATGATATCCTATTAACATACCCGGGTAAAAGTAAGAGTAGAACTAAATAAATTAAAAATACCTTTAAAACTTAAATTTATGCTACGTATTGGTACAGGTGTTTTAGTATTAAGTGCATTTTCAGGCAATACAAAAGCTAAAATTGTAACAGATGCACTAAAAAAATTTAGTGAAGGTTCTTTTAACGTAAAAGTCATTTATGTATTTACACTTCAATTAAAATCTATATATGTAATATAAATATATTTAAAAAGGAGAATACAATGAAAAAAATACTATCTTATGGCTTAGTAAGTATCTTGGCACTATCTTTAGTTTCACCTACGTTAGCACACGCTGATACAAAAATAAACCAAGAAGAAATTACTTATCAGGGAGATAATAATGAATTTGTAAATCTCTCCGAAACCGATTTAAATGAGTTACAAAAATCCGTTAAAATAAATGAAAATGGACATATACATCTCGAAAATGTACCACCAGATCAATACCAAAAATACGGCCTGCAATATCTTGAAGAACATTTCAATCTATTAAATGAACAAGTTGATGATGGACAAATTATCATTAATCAAGATTTATCTATTACAAATTTAACTGTTAAAGCTAGAGCTGTTTATGGTGAGTGGACAAATCATTGGTGGGGTTATGATAGAAATTTTGGTAAAATAGCCGCTGAAAAATACGCAAATGAGTGTAATAAAGTAGCAACAAAGTTAGCTATAGGAGCTGCTGTAGCTGCTCCTTTATATTGGGTATCAGCTGGTATTGCTCTAAGTTCAGGATATTACTATTTACTAGAATCTGCTGTTAACGAAGCCAATGCAAAAAGCAATAGAGGAGTAGAAGTGAAAATCTATTGGACAAGAAATTACTCAGTTAAACCTTTATACTAAAAAAATGAAAGTTTATATTTTAAAAAAATAAGCCAACATCCCTTTTTAAAGCGTACCCTATGTAAGGGGCATTTTGAAAAAAAACTAGGCAACTTGAAAAAGCTGCTGTCTGTATTTTGCAGGCAGCAGCTTTTTCAAGTTCCAATGCCATCGATAATGGATGTAATACATCATATAACTTTTCACTTCTAGTTTTACTTCTACTAATGTTTCTCACGTTTTCAGATTGGTTTCATTTTTAAAATTACCTAAGAAGGATTCTTGAGGGGCGTTATCCCAACAGTTTCCTCTGCGTGACATAGATTGCCCTAGTCCCATTTTCTTCACAAGTTTCTGGAATTTTGGATTCGTATGAAAGCGTCCGATTGGGACGGAAAACAACCACACGTTATGGTGATGAGCCTTTTATTTAACATTATTGGACCGAAGCAAGGGTAAGTTTAAAGGTAATCAAAAAAATGCCATCTCCTCTATAGCAGGTGGCACTTTTTATGAGAGTAGATGTTTAAATTTTTATTGTTAGGGAATCAAGAAAATAGATACATCTTAATAGAATGCAAGTCGATGTCTCAACATACATTTATAGTATATAAAACTACTTTTTGAAAGGTTTCTTACAAATGCAAAGTATATTTCTGATATTAATACTTCAATTAATTTATGTGCCTTTTTTAACGTTACGTACAATACTTTTAGTGAAAAATGTTACTTTCCTTGCCGCCATATTCGGTATGCTGGAAATGTTAGTGTATGTATTTGGCCTTTCACTTGTTTTTAGTGGGAAGCAAAGTATGTTAGCTATGGTCTTTTATGCTGTCGGCTTTGGGTTAGGTATATTTTTAGGGGCCAAAATTGAACGTAAACTAGCGATTGGCTATGTTTATACGACCATTAATACACAAAATAAGAATGAGGAACTTGTGAAATTTCTTCGGCATGAAGGATTTGCGGTCACGATTTACATTGGTGAGGGACGAGATAGTAATCGCTATAAATATGAAATATTAACAAAGAGAAACCGTGAGACGGAATTGTTCCAAATTGTTGAGCATTATGAACCGAATGCTTTTATTATTTCGTATGAGCCCAAATCATTTAAAGGTGGATTCTTGCTGGATCGAATGAAGGTAAAAAACAAATAGTTTGTCCTTAACAACGCCCTTTTGTTTATATGCAGAAGGGCATTTTTTTGTGTCCACACAATCCATCGAAACGACGTTTTGCACTCATCTTTTTAAGTAAATATGAGAAATTTAGCGACCAAGCTCGATAAAAAATAACACTACTATTACATCGACAGACGTGAACGATAACATGTTCAAATAGATTTTTTCATACTATAAAAACATGCTAAGTCTCGGAGGGGGGTTTTATGTATTTTGTTACGAAAGGCTTGGTCATTCTTATAGGAAGTGCCTCGGTATCATTAGGAATTAATTTATTCTTAACGCCCTATCAAATTTTAGATGGGGGCGTTGTGGGGATAGCGCTTATTTTACATTATATATATAGGCTTAAAATAGGTTTAATGATCATCATTATTAGTATTCCGATTTTCGTTATTTCTTGGTATAAATACAGAGCGTATTTTTACAATAGTATTCATGGATTATTCGCATATTCACTTAGTATTGATTTACTCAAGTCCGTCCGCAATCTTATTCATGTAGATGCCCTCTATAGCGCCATATTTGGAGGGATACTTATGGGTTTTGGTGTTGGTTTGATGCTTAGATTTCAGACAAGCACTGGTGGTACAGATTTGATTGCACAATTTTTAAGTGATAAAACTGGAATTAATGTCGGGATACTTATTTTTATGATAGATTCAATCGTCATCGTTATAGGGGGACTGCTTTTATCTTCTAATACATTATTGCTTTCTATTATTACAATTTTGGTAGCAGGGATTACTACGAGTATCATGACCAGCCGTGTTTAATAAAAAAATAGCTTCAGTAGGACTGAAACTATTTCAAAAATTGTTATTGGGAGCTCTTCACCATTCGTTTTTTAGGATGTGCAGGCTTTACTTCTGCAATTAATATGGCGAGTAAAATCAGTATTGCCCCTACAACCATACGACTTGTTAGTACCTCATGTAAGAATATAACGGATAATACCATGCCGAAGAAGGATTCTGTAGACAGGATAATAGCTGCTTTTGTAGCAGTTGTATATTGATTTGCAATATTTTGAAAAAGATAAGCAAGGGTAGTTGAAAAAATGGCTAAATAAATGATTGAATAGATTGCTTCTTTTTCAATGGTGGTCGGGATATCGCCTTTACCGACTACGACTAGGACACCTATAAAAGATGCCGTGATAAATTGAATAATCGTCAGGGCAATAGCATCTTCCTTTTGTACAAAAAGGTTCGTACAAAAAATATCGAATGCGAAGGCGACAGCACATGCTAAGGAAAGCGCATCTCCGATATTCATTGTTAGAGAGCCCTGCAAAGATAAAAAACCAATACCAACTATAGCTATAATTGAACCGATAATCTCATAGCCATCTATACGACGCTTGTAAACCGCAAACGCAATTAACGGCACAATGATGACATTGACAGCGGTTAAAAATGCATTTTTAGATGGTGTTGTATATTGTAACCCTACTGTCTGAAGGGCAAAGGCAATATACAAGATGCTTCCTAACAAAATACCTTTCCAAATAACTGATTTTGAAGCTTTTTTTAATTTATATCCAAATAAGACTGTCAGTATAATCGAAGCTAATAAGAATCTACCTGCCATTACTTGATAGGCTGTTAAATATTCTAATGCAATAGCCGTTATAACAAAACCGCTACCCCAAACGATTGCAGTGACTAATAGCATACCATCAGCTATGTACTTTTTCATCATTCTTCCTCCTAACTTCAATAGAATAGCATGAGATGGAAGAGAATAGTTTGATTTTAATTCTAAAAATTCAGGCGTTTTTTGTACTTATTCCAAAGCTGTCATTCAAACATTCGTTTTGCTATGTAATAAGTACAATTTAACGGCTGCAGCTATACGCTCATAAAAAACATAATCATTTTCTAAAGGTGCTACTAGCTGACGAATTTTTGACATACGATAACGAATTGTGTTTGGATGGCAGAAATGAGCAACGGCTACTTCTTTAATATTTCCTTGTTTTACGACATAGGTGATTGCAGTTTTTATTAAATCCGGATCAACCTTTACTTCAAATAGGGGACCAAGATAGCTATTTACATAGTCCATAGCAAATTTAGCGTCCTTACGGTGCAATTCAATTAATAACGAATCGGAAGCAAGGTTCTCATAATGACATGTAGAATCCGTTTTAATTTCAGCCATGATGCGTGCATAAAAAGCTTCGCGAACAGCAAAAGGGAATTCTGTTTGTGTAACGTGACAACGACTATAGCCAAAGGTCATTGAATCCGTCGGAATTGCATACAACGTTAACCATTCATTAAGAAGTTTTTCAAATTGAAGTTGTTGTGATGAATGGGTCATTATTATAAAGAGACTCTTTTTATAGGTACAAATCATACCAGATTTCAATAGAGGCTCTAATTGAAAAAGCGATTTCATCCATTGGCTGTTTGCATGATCTTGCGTTTGAATATTAGCAACATATACATATTTTTCAAAGGGCTTATTGATTTGCTGTAAAATAGACTTTATTTGTTCATTAGTTACTTCTTCCTCCATGAGACGTCGCATGATCGTATCTAAAAAGAATGAATAATCTTGCGTTTTTGCATAGGCCATCGTTTCTAAAATAATCTTTTCAAAAAATTCATCTCCCCCAAATCGCAATATCGGGAAATCTTGTTCATCTGCATAGGCTAGCAATTCCACTGGTAAATGCTCATAGATGACAGGTTTATAAGCTAGGGCACTTGCCCCTAATTCAATAAGGTTTTTAACGGCATTCCATAAATACTCGGGCTTTTGCTTTGCGAATAATAAACTGCTTAAAACAACGCTATTCGGTGTGAATATCGTTTCTCTCACAGTTTGAATATCAGGTGAAAATTCAAAGTCTAGAATTTCCACATTTTGAACGGGTTTATGTAAACCATTGCGACCGGCAACGACTGTAAAATCTTTTGTAATAGGCAGTTGTAAAAAGTTCTCTACGTTCATTAGGATATCAAACAACCTTTCTTGAGATTGAGCTTCTATTACTTATTATAAAAGTACTTGTCAGTAAAATACTATTAGTATCGCTAATAAGGCAATTCGGAGTCGCTGATTAATTGGTCGACATCGCTGATAAAACACGACGAATCGTCAGATCCCCACAAACCTTTGCTCGAACTGCCTTCTCCACATCCTGAATTTATACCGCTCATCAAATAATCAAAAAAGATTATTTTCACAAGGGGATCTAGTGCTAGAGACACTTGTTTTTACATAAAATTCACAGTGTTTTTACAATGAAAGCGTACAATAGATGCTAATAACCGATTTAAGAGGTGCGAGCATGGAGTCTGTTGTGAGACAAAGCATAAAAACAAGTAATATATTTTCATATTTAAAGTATTTATACGGGCAGCATCAAAACAATACTCTCTATATAAAACGTTTAAAAGCATTGAAGCAAATTATTCAGGACAAGAATTTACATACTTATTTTCAGCCTATTGTCGATTTACAGACGGGGCAAACAATTGGCTTTGAGGCATTGAATCGTCCAGAGCCCTCAGAATTGTTTCGCAGTGTCGATCAGTTTTATGAATTTGTTGGGCAAACGGACTGCGTATTTTTATTTGAATGCTTTTGCCGTAATCTTTCATTGCAGCGTTTCAAAGAACGACTGCACGGAGAATGGGTTAACCGAGATTTTCTAGTATTCGTCAATATACATCCTAATGTTTTACTAGATAGGAGCTACCATTGCGGTGAAACCTTGCAGTTATTAAAGGAGCTTGGGATAAAACCACAGCAGGTAGTGTTTGAGCTCACTGAACGTAGTGCAGTGGTAGATTTTGAAGAGTTTGAGCGTGTATTATCAAATTATCGATCACAGGGCTATCGCATTGCAGTGGATGATGTAGGATCAGGCTACAATAGCTTGAAAACTCTTGTTTACTTAAAGCCAGAGTTTATTAAGCTAGACCGTTCTTTAATACAATTTATTGATAAAAACAGCGAGCAGCAACAACTTGTTACATTGCTGATGAGCTACGCAGAGCAGGCTGAGACGAAAATTATTGCAGAGGGTATTGAACGCCAGGAAGAGCTTAATTATTTACGTAATATTGGAATCCACTACGCACAAGGTTATGCGATAGGGAAACCCGCAAAGGAAATACATTTGGGGAAAATAAGGATGGGTGACCATGAAGATAGGGGAAGTCATAGAAAATGTTCCTTGTATTGATGAATTTGTGAAAAATCAAGAGGTGGATTTACTTTTTACAAGTATTCCGTCATTACGTAGTGTTGTCGTTGTTCGAGATGACAAACCAATTGGGCATATTACACGTACACATTTCTATCAAAAAATTGGTACACGCTATGGCTATAATTTATTTATGGGTCGGCATAATCAGCTGATTATTAAAGAAAATCCTTTAATTGTAGATCGCAATATACCTATAACAGAGGTCAGCACGTTAGCGATGTCTAGACCTTCAGAGGACTTATATGATGATGTGATTGTAATAAGGGATGACTTATATTACGGTGTAGTGAGTATTCGGGAGCTACTGTTGAAGCTCGTAGACACACAAGTAGCTATTGCTAGCTTTTTAAATCCATTAAGTAGTCTTCCTGGCAATAAATTAATAGATGAAAAACTAGAAGAGACACTACAGCTATCACAATATAGTTTGATTTATTTTGATTTAGATCATTTTAAATCATACAATGACACGTACGGTTTTAATAAAGGGGATAAAATTTTACTGTATTTAACAGATATTTTGAAAAGAAACATAGGCGGAACAGAAGATTTTTTAGGTCATATTGGGGGAGACGATTTCGTTGCGATTCTTCCCCATTATGAGGCTGCCGAGATCTGTCAAAGAATTATTGATGACTTTGATACGTTTATTTTAAGCTTTTATGATTTAGAGGATTTAACATACTTACAAGTACAAAATAGAGCTGGTAAATTAGAGCCTTTATCTTGTACTACGCTATCCATTGCGGTTATTACTAATCAATATCAGCAATTTGAATCTGTTGACCAATTGTCAGATGCGGTGACACGTGTGAAAAAACAATGTAAAAAAATTCCGGGAAGCTGTTACCTCATTAATGACAATGAAAAAGAAAGCTATCTCGTTCATTAAATAAAGTAGATCAGACAGTGGGCAAGCTCGCAATAAATTGAGCTTGCCCACAGTCTTTTTGGCCTTCCTTGGGAAAAACACACATATTGCTGTCGTTGAATATTCAATAACAACATTTAAT
Organism: Lysinibacillus xylanilyticus; assembly: GCF_001183605.1. Taxonomy (GTDB): domain Bacteria; phylum Bacillota; class Bacilli; order Bacillales_A; family Planococcaceae; genus Lysinibacillus; species Lysinibacillus xylanilyticus. The sequence continues at coordinate 30,903 of NZ_LFXJ01000006.1, forward strand.
CCGGTTTTTAGGGCATAATCAAAAGAAATAAATTGCTTTCACTTTAGGAAATTATTAATCTAAATAAAACATACTTGAATTATAGGGATTATAGGTATATAATTCGATTACATTAATCAAACTTCTTAGGAGGCTTTCAATTGTCTACATTACAAATTATTCTTAACGTTGCTGTTTTGTTGGTATTCGTTGGAATTTTATATTTTATGAATAAAAAGCACGTTAAGTTTTCAAATCGTGTTTTTACTGCTCTAGGCTTTGGTATTGTACTTGGTCTTGGACTGCATTTAATTTATGGTATTGATTCTGATGTATTAGCAAAAACAACAAGTTGGTACAATATTATTGGTACTGGTTATGTTAAATTACTACAAATGGTTGCGATGCCATTAATTTTTATTTCCATCTTAATAGCCTTTACGAAAATGAAGGTTGGTAAAAACTTCGGAAGAATGGCAGCTCTTATTTTAGCCATTTTAATCGGTACAACTGCTGTTTCAGCTGCTGTTGGTATTTTTTCAGCAACGGTGTTTCATTTAGATGCTTCACATATTATGCAAGGTGCTGCAGAGACAGAGCGTGGAGCATATTTAGAGGAAAAAACTTCTGGATTAACTGCGCCGGATTTACCAACGCAAATTATTGAGTTATTCCCAGCAAACCCATTCTTAGATTTAACAGGTGCTCGTTCAACATCAACAATTGCTGTTGTAATTTTTTCAGCATTCTTAGGTTTTGCTTATTTACGTGTAGCACGTAAGGATGAAGGTACTGCAGCTACTATTAAAAAGGGCTTGGATGCCATCTATGCATTAGTAATGGGAGTTGTAACAATTGTCTTACGTTTAACACCATATGGTATTTTAGCAATTATGGCACGTACAGTTGCAACATCTGATTTCGGGGCAATCTATAACCTAGGTAAGTTTGTTGTAGCATCTTATGTAGCGTTAATTATCGTGTTTATAGTACACTTACTAATTCTTACTTTAAGTGGTTTAAATCCATTTACGTACTTAAAGAAAACTGCGGAAACATTATTGTTTGCATTCACTTCACGTTCAAGTGCAGGTGCTTTACCAATGAACATTAAAACACAAACGGGTCGTCTTGGCGTATCTGAGGGTATTGCAAACTTCTCGGGCTCATTTGGTCTATCTATTGGTCAAAATGGCTGTGCCGGTGTTTATCCTGCAATGCTAGCGATTATGATTGCACCGACAGTTGGGATTAATCCACTTGATCCAGTGTTTATCATTACTGTTATTGCAGTTGTAGCTGTCAGCTCATTTGGTGTAGCTGGTGTTGGTGGTGGTGCGACATTCGCAGCAATTCTTGTATTATCAGCACTTGACTTACCGATTGCACTTGCGGGTATATTAATCTCTGTTGAGCCGTTAATTGACATGGGCCGTACTGCACTTAATGTAAGTGGTTCAATGACTGCAGGTGTGACAACAGCACGTATTACAAAAGAATTGGATACTGAAATGTACAATAATAAAGAATTAGGTGCTCAAGTATCAGATTTATAAATATAATCAATTTCGCCTTGGCGTAATTGCGTAGGGATTTTGAATTGTGCTCGCACAATTTATTCCTTTCAAAATCCCTGACATCCGCCGGAGGCCTTATCTTCATTCAGTAGATATCCGGTTATTATGACCACCTTCAGAGGTGGAAGTCTTCTGTAACTATCGTTTCACTTTTGCTACAAAACATCTAATGAATGAAGATAAAGAGCTACTCTCATTGAGGGTAGCTCTTTTTTATCGAAAATAAAAAGAGGGTTGTTATGTAAGAAACAACCCTCATGATTGATATGAAATCAATTCATCCCTTTATATTATTTTTACATAAAAATCTTTACCATTTATAAGCTCGGTCAGTTCAATGCCGTGATTTATTTTATAGTAATTAAAAATATTGCGTGCCAATCCAGAGTGTCCATTTAAATATGTTCCTTTTTTAATCTCCCTACGAGGATTATGAAAATCAAAATACAAGCGAGAATCGTGGCACATTGTATCCAAAATTGCTTTAAACTCTTGTTCTTCAATATGAATCCCTCGTGTATATCTGCATTCTCTACGGTACGTATCATGAGAAACATTCACCGGCGACGACTCAAGAACCATTTCGATTTTTTTACTCAAATGTTAGCAGCTCCTTTTTAGAAATTAGCACTAAAGGGTAGAAAAGTAGATGTGAAAAAGAAATACCATTTTTATATAAGTTGATTGGAGTGGAGACTGGACGCCCCCAGGAAGCTCTGCTCTGCGCGAAAGCGAAGCGTCAGCGGCAAAGCGCCCAGTCGGAACGGAGATCAACCATACGCTATTGTGATGAACCATAAGGCTATGACTAATATAGTTCAAGTATATAATTATCAGAAAATTATATCAATATTTTACCTACCAATCTTGTTGCTGTATTTCTTCTGCCACTATTTGTAAATCATAGGCGGTAATCATTAAAAGGGTATATTCGTGTCTTTCCATATATTTTTCTGCTAGACGTTTCATATATTTCGGGGAGCCTTCATTTTCTTCATCATAAATTAGCAGCAGACCATCTGTATTTTGTATAATGAACTTGTCTTTTTCGATAAATTGCCACGGAGCCTCGTATGGCTTTTTCGTTACACTCGTTACAAAGTCTGCTTGAGCTACTAATGTCTGATATTTTTCTTTTTTATGTTCCTGCCAATTTTTCTCCTGCTCTAAAAAAGGTGTGATAACAGCATATTTTAAATGAGGAAATTCCTTTCTTAACGTAAGAATAACCTCAACACCCCATGTTTCTACACCTTGCTGACCACTAATAATCACCCATTCTAAACCTTCGTCGATTAATATACGCAGACGGTTTTCAAGTGCTTTTTTTATGATAGCAATGCCTGGGTGCTTGTCATTAAAGATGCCCAATTCATGTGGTCTATAGCCAGTAATAATAATTCGCTGTATCAATAGGAAAACCTCCAAAGCTAAGCTTTATTTAAAATAATTATACAATATGAGGAATTAAAAAGGCGTAACATCAAAAGGGTATTAGAAATAACGATTTCCCATTAATACAGTAACAAACGTCAGCAACACTTGTAGCTGATGCTTTGATTTTGCTACAGAAAACATTTGCTGAATAAAGATAACTTAAAATCGTTCGGATGATGAAATTAAATATATTAACATAAAGATAATAAAAAAACGTTTATTGTTAAATAAAGTATATACATTTTTATTATAACCATGCAAAGTTATTTTAAATGTTATATAACAGATAGAAATAGATTAGATGAATTGGTTATTCTATGTATTTTATCTTGTATAACTATTTCTAAATAGAAATATCGGTGATGATAGTCTTTATTTTCTGCTTTATGAATAAAATATTATTTTATATTTAGATAATTCATTTTTCTGAAAATATTGTTGCGTTTTGTCAATAATTAGGGTTATAGTTAAATAGAGTTAAATGTCTATAAATTTTACTTGTTGAGTTATAACAGTATCTATGAATATAATATGCATTTTGGTAAGGGGTTTGATAGAGTGATTCGATTTCAAAACGTAAATAAGCATTATGGAGATTTCCATGTCTTAAAAGATATCAATTTGACCATTGAAAAAGGGGAAGTTGTTGTTATTATTGGACCTTCTGGTTCCGGAAAAAGTACTCTGCTTCGTTGTATCAATCGTTTAGAAACCATTTCTGATGGATTATTAGAGGTGAATGAAGTAGAAATCAGTAACAAAAAAACAGACATTAATGACTTGCGTAAAAATATTGGTATGGTATTCCAACATTTTTACTTATATCCACATAAAACGGTTTTACAAAATATTATGCTAGCTCCTATGAAAGTTTTGGGGAAATCGGAAGAAGAAGCGAAGAAAACGGCATTATATTATTTGGAAAAAGTAGGTATACCTGATAAGGCAAATTCATTTCCATCGCAATTATCGGGAGGACAACAACAACGTGTTGCAATTGCGCGTGGCTTGGCTATGAGTCCTGACATCATGTTGTTTGATGAGCCGACTTCGGCGCTTGATCCTGAAATGATTGGGGAAGTATTGGATGTTATGAAAGCGCTAGCACAAGAAGGAATGTCGATGGTGGTTGTGACGCATGAAATGGGGTTTGCTCGTGAGGTGGCTGATCGAGTGATTTTTATCGATAAGGGTCAAATTTTGGAGGATGCTAATCCAGCTGAATTCTTTAGAGAGCCAAAAGAGGAACGTGCTAAATTATTCTTAAGCAGGATTTTTAATCATTAATAATTTTTAGAGAAAAGAATAGGGGGATTTTTTTATGTTTAAAAACAGAAAATTTTTAATGTTCATGCTACTATCAGTACTTTCTGTACTTGTTCTAGCAGCTTGTGGTGGAGGAGATAAAGAATCGAAAGATAAAGACTCAGGGGCTAAATCGAAATCATCATTAGAAACTATTAAAGCGAATGACAAAATTGTATGGGGTGTTAAAAACGATACAAAGTTATTTGGTTTAAAAAATCCAAGTACTGGTGAAATTGAAGGCTTTGACGTAGATATTGCGAAAGAACTTACAAAAATTATTCTTGGTGATGAGACAAAAGTTGAATTTAAAGAAGTAACATCTAAAACACGTATACCAATGTTAAATAACGGTGATATTGATTCGATTATTGCAACAATGACGATTTCAAAAGAACGCCGTAAAGAAGTTGATTTCACAGATGTTTATTTCGAGGCAGGTCAATCACTATTGGTGAAAAAAGGAAGTAAGATTAAGAGTATTGATGATTTAGATTCAAAAACAAAAGTAATTGCTGTTAAAGGCTCTACATCGGCAATTAATATCCGTGAAAAAGCACCGGATGCACAGGTTCTAGAGTTTGAAAACTATGCAGAGGCATTTACTGCATTAAAAGCTGGCCAAGGTGATGTATTAACGACGGATGACTCGATTTTATATGGCATGGCTTCACAGGATAATAACTTCGAATTAGTTGGTGGTAAATTCACGGAAGAGCCATATGGAATTGCAATGAAAAAAGGTAGTGATGATTTTGTTAAAGCTGTTAACGACGCGCTTGCAGAATTAAAGTCAAATGGTAAATATAATGAAATCCACGACAAATGGATTAAGAAATAATCTATTATAAAACGAATATTAATGTTGCGAGCAGTCATATGAATAACCTCATGAATGCGATGTTCAATAGGTGTATGACTGCTTGTTTTAATTTGGTTATTTAGTTTTATTCAGCGGGTGTTTATACACACCCGTTGAATAAAGTTAAAGCTTCTGATGGGGTTGCGAATTTTGAGACAAGCCAATTCAAAATGAAAACGTAACTATATCGGCAGAGCGTATTGGATTGGAGTGAAAATTGAATGCTTGATTTTACTATTCTTACAGATAATATGGGGATGTTTCTTGAAGGTTTTAAAAATACTTTAATTGTAAGTCTTTTGGCATTGATTGGTAGTTTTATTCTGGGGACGTTGATTGCTGTATTTCGTATTGCACCTATTAAGCCTTTAAACTGGATAGGTACAATTTATGTCGAATTTTTCCGTAATATCCCGTTGTTAATTATTTTATTCTTCATCTTTATAGGATTACCGGTCTTAGGTATTCGTTTTAGTGGATTCCAAGCGGGCACAATTGCGTTGACGGTGTATACTGCTGCTTTTATCGCAGAGGCTATTCGTGCAGGTGTTTTGTCTGTGCATAAAGGACAAACTGAGGCTGCGCGATCTTCAGGTTTGACGTACATCCAAACGATGCGTTATATCATTTTACCTCAAGCGATTAAAATTGTTATTCCGCCATTGGGTAACCAATTTTTGAATTTAGTGAAGAATTCATCAATTTTAACAATTGTTGCAGCAGGTGAGCTAATGTATCAGGGAGATTTGATCTCTTCAAGAACTTTCGTAACTTTTGATGTATATATTTTTATTGCACTTTTTTATTTAATTATTACGCTTCCGTTAAGCTATGGTATTAATCGTTTAGAAAAAAGCTTAGCGAAGAGCAATTAGTAGGGGGTTAGATGGATGGACTTTATTGGAGCATATAGCCCTGATCATATTGTTTTCTTGTTGAAAGGTTTTTTGGTAACACTTGAAGTTGCGGGTATTTCTATTTTATTAAGTTTCCTTCTCGGAGCAATTCTAGGTATTGTTCGGTATACTAAAGTACCAGTATTTGCACAAATTTCTGCTATTTTTGTTGAGACCATAAGAAATTTACCGCTATTATTGATTATTTTCTTTGTATACTTTGCTTTGCCGGAAGTGGGAATTAAGTTAAGTATTACATGGTCTGCTATTTTAGCGCTAACGATTTTTGAATCTGCAATGCTAGCAGAAATTATTCGTAGTGGCTTAAACTCTGTACACAAAGGACAGATGGAGGCGGGGCGTTCGTCTGGGTTATCTTATATACAAACCTTATGGTATATTATTTTGCCGCAAGGGGTACGACGCATGGTACCACCGATTGTTAGCCAGTTTATTTCACTTCTGAAAGATACGTCGCTAGCGGTTGTTATTGCACTACCAGAGATGATGCATAATGCACAGGTTCTTAATGCACAAAATATTAATTATATTATTCCGATTTTCATTTTAGTTGCTGTAATTTATTTTATTGTGAACTTTGCACTTTCTTTAGTTGCGCGGCGTCTAGAATTGAATATGTAAATTTGGCGAAATGCCAAGTGAATTGTAAATATAGAGTGCTAAAATTTTGAACTCTAGCACCCTATATTAATAATACACCCCAAAGCTTTGATGCATCAAAGTTTGGGGTGTGATTTTTATTTATAATCATTTTGTAATCTTCTAAAAAGCAAATAGTGTTAAAACTACAGCTACGGCAGTACAGATTCCTAAGAACCACCATGTATCTGTAAAATCCTCTTTGGAGTCACTATTCATGTAAAGTACTTCCTTTCTGCTTTATTTTAATTTGTCCGTTCCAAGACCAATTCGTCCAAATACGCAGTATAGTTTCGAATGGTCCGCGTTTAAATTTCTTGAAATAGGCAAGGCTGAAAACACATTGCAAGCTATACAAGACGATTCCGAATAAAATACCGCCAAATACACCGAGCTTGCCGTATAAGCCTAGACCATATCCATAAAATACTGTTGTACAAATAATGGTTTGCATTAGATAATTAGTTAATGATAGTTTACCGACACTCTCGAAGGCAGGAGCGAGACGTTGTACAGGGCGGGTTTTGTATATTAAAGCTGCAAGGCAGACATAGCCAACTGCTAATAACTCAGAGCCTCCTGTTAACAACATGCCAGAAAAATTGCTTTCTATAAAACTCAGACTTTTACAAGCTAGCCCTATTGGAACAAGCAGGGCGCCGAGCTTATACCATTTCTTTTCGTCCTCCATATTCACAAAAGATTGCTTTTTTGCAAGACCCATGCCGAAAAGGGTCAATGAAGTGGTATACATTGGTGCAAGGAAAATTAATAAGAAAACGACTAAACCTGCATCGTCCATGCCCGGAGGTAAATCGTTTGCACGGAAATCATAAATGTCTAAGTAGCTTCCGTTAGCGTATATATTGTCGGCTTTCTCTATATAGGAAGCTATTTCTTTCTGCTCTTTTTTAGTTTCTTCAGCGGAACCAAATGATATGCTAGTAATAAGTAATAAGAAGATACCAGCCCAAATAAATAAAGTTTTTGGTTTGCGATTAATAAAAGGGATCAAAAATAAAATCATAAAGCCATAAGAAAATAGAATGTCGCCTTCCCATAAAAACATTGAATGCAGTAAACCTAAAGCAATAAGTCCAGTTGCACGCCGTAAAATGGACCATCGACTCTTATCTTTTTTTCTGCGAATAGATTCTATAAGTTTAATAAGAGAGAAGCCGAACAAAATGGTGAAGATCGGCATAAATGACCCTTCTATAAAGATTTTTACAAAATACCAGGCTCCATTATCGAGGGCGGATAGATCTTTTAGTTCATCTTTGCCATACATGCCAAACTGGAAAATCAACAAATTTGCCATTAAGATGCCGAATAAGCTAAATCCACGCATTGTATCTATGAAGGTAACACGGTTAGTTGTCATTGCGTTTTATCTCCTTAATTGGTTATCTTATACATAGTGTAGTTGGGAAAGCTTATGGTGAAATGATGGCTACCTTAAAGTAATCTTAAAAGAAGGTGATAGCATGCAGGACGCGTCAATTTTAGTATTAGAGGACGAACGTGCAATTGCAGAAATGATTGAAATTATCTTAAGAAAAGAAGGATTTTTAAACATTACACTCTGCGACACTGTTCAAGAAGCAAAAAGGAAAATTGAAACGAAGGTTTTTGATTTTTATCTATTAGATATTATGCTCCCGGATGGTAGCGGACTTGATATGGCGAATATGATTCGAGAGCAAAGTGAAGCACCTATATTCTTTTTAACTGCAAAAGGTAGTGATGCTGATAAGCTTCGTGGTTTTATGAACGGGGCAGATGATTATATTACGAAGCCATTTAATCCACTTGAGCTTGTTGCGAGGGTGAAGGTGCAACTTACCAGATATATGAAGAAAAAAAAGGCTCCGAGCAGTCATTTATTTTCATGCAGTCGATTTACATTCGATATCGATGCAGCAGAGGTGACTGTAAATGGTACAAAGGAGATTATTAGCGGTAGGTTATTTTATTTGTTGAAATATTTATGTGAAAATGCAGGGCAAGTATTATCGAAGGAGCAAATTTACGAGCGCGTATGGGGTGACTGTTTGTTCGATGATAATACTGTGATGGTTCATATTCGAAAACTGCGAGAAAAAATAGAAAAGAATCCAGGTAAACCAACCTGCATTATTACTGTAAGAGGTATTGGGTATAAACTTGTTGGAGATGTTCATTCATGAAGCCAGCTAGAAGATTAACACTTCGTTTTGTATCTTATTTCATCATTTTTTATTTACTAATCATTGCAGGTTTTATTATAAGCTTGGTGTTGTTTGCAATCTTTATCAATCGTCATGTCGGTGACGATATTCATATAATGAGTTCCTCTGAAATTAAAGATGATGCAGTCGTGGAAGAAGGAGAATCTATTAAGATTGCTGATTATTTAGTGAAGCGAGCTAAGGAGAACTTAGGGGAATTATATTTGTTCGATAATTCGATGGACATTGTTGATTACACGGGAGATACATGTGAACTATGTAGTATGACAGATAACGAAATAATGACTCTTAAAAGGCCGGGAATGCACACGTGGGAGATTCCTAAATACCACTTGTTATTCCTCCCGGCCTTACCTGTCCAACCGCTTTTTGAGGAAGTAGTTCGGGATTGGAAGGAGAAAGGAGAGGTTTCTTCAGAACTGCTCCAGCATTTACAGGATAAGAAGGCCTCAGTTGAAATCTATAATGAACAGTGGGATCGGGTAGAAGTCATTGGTGAGCGCTACAAAAAACTCTATAAGCCTCAATTGCTGGAAGAGAACTACGATATTTTTGAGTATAAAGAGCTTTCGCGAAATGTTGCTTTAGAGGATGGCTCGACACTAGTTGTGCGTATGCCAAACCCATCATATAAGCCATTTGACGAGCCTTTTAATAAAGCGATGGTTTTATTTGTTTCCATCTTCTTTGGTGGTCATATTATATTGTTATTAGGGATCGTCTTTTTATCGATTAGCATTTCCCGTCAATTTGTTCGTCCGCTTGTTTATGTAATATCTCGTATCGAACGGCTAACGCAGTTTGACTACAGTAAAGTGAGAGATAAAAGTATCCATCATCGAGAGACAGGGAAGTTAAAGAAGAAATTTAAATTATTCCAGCCAGTTGATGAATCGATTAATAATTTATCAAAACGCCTTTCCTCCAATGAAAGGCAAATTAAGCATGCAGAGCAATTACGTGAGGAATGGATAACAGGCTTATCCCATGATTTAAAGACACCGTTAAGCTCTATTTATGGTTATTCAACAATGCTTGCTTCTGAGGACTATGAGTGGACAAAGGAAGAAATGCGCGTCTTCGCAACTACGATGCAGGAGAAGGCGACGTATATGGATGCTCTAATACGAGACTTAACATATACGTACCAATTAAAAAATAAAGCGATACAGCTTGAAAAAGTGCTATTACCACTTAACGTATGGTTACCTCAATTTGCAGATGAGCAAGTGTCTGTAAAGGTTTATGGGGATGTCGTGCTTGAAGCGGACGAGCTTTTATTAAAGCGTATTTTAGATAACCTTATAACCAATGCTAAAAAATATACTCCTGAAGGTACAAAGGTGAACGTAGAAGCGCAAAATATAGGCCAAGAGATTATGCTGACAATCGCCGACCAAGGTCCAGGAATTCCTCAAGAGGAGCTCGATAATCTGTTTGAGCGATATTATCGTGGTACTAATACTACGGATGAAACGGCGGGTACAGGTCTAGGATTGGCTATTACTAAGCAGTTAATTGATTTACACAATGGTACCATTAGTGTCCAATCAGGAGCTGAAGGTACAGTCTTTGTGATGAAGTTTAAATGTAAGTAGTAGTGTTTTGGCCTCAAAGAATCAACCCCACGTTATGATAATGAGCTAGTTCTTGATTGATAAAGTAAAGAAAACACTGTTAATTTTGGCAGTACAAGTGATGAAACATTCACCTTGTACTGCCTTTTTGTGCTATTTGAGTATTAGGATGTAATTTTTTAGGGGATTACCCCTATATGAACAGCTCTCTCTTATACCTATTATTAAGGTGTAAAAGTTGTATACGAAAGACAGCATGATAAGGAGGATATACACATGAAGACTTCTTTTAAAGTAGTCATCGTTGGAGGAGGAACTGCTGGCATTTCAGTAGCTGCACGTTTACTTCGTCAATCTCATTCGCTTCAAGGGGAGATTGCCATCATAGATCCTGCACAAAAACATTATTATCAACCACTCTGGACATTGGTGGGAGGTGGTGCAGCAAATAAATGGGACTCTGAGCGTGAAATGAGGTCCGTTATTCCTAAAGGAGCTGTTTGGTTAAAAGAAGCTGTTAGTAGTTTTGATCCCAATCAAAATCAGGTACTAACACAAGATGGTACAACATACACGTATGATTTTTTAGTAGTCGCTGGTGGGATAGAGATTAACTGGGGTGCTATTAAAGGGCTAAAAGAAGCACTTGGGACTAAAAGTGTATGCAGTAACTACTCTTTTAAGCATGTAGATTATACGTGGGAAACGATCCGTAATTTTAAGGAGGGAACAGCATTATTTACACATCCGAACTCTCCGGTAAAATGTGGCGGTGCACCACAAAAAATTATGCATTTAGCAGAGGACTATTTTAATAACGTCAATGTTCGTGGCAATATTAACGTTATTTTTGGTTCGGCCAATCCAGCAATTTTCGATGTTCTAAAATATCGAGAAGCACTTGAAAAGGTAATTGAGCGAAAAAATATTGATGCTCGATTCCGTCGTAATTTGATTGAAATTAAGGCGGATGAAAAAATAGCTATCTTTGAAAATTTAGATACGGGCATATTAGAAGAAATTAAATACGACATGATTCATGTGACACCTTATATGTGTTCACCTGAATTTATTCGAACAAGTGCATTAGCAGACGAATGTGGCTGGGTAGATGTCGACAAATTTACTTTGCAACATAAAAAGTATAGCAATGTGTTTGGAATAGGTGACAATGCCAATCTCCCGACTTCCAAAACGGGTGCAGCTATACGCAAGCAAGCACCTGTTGTTGCACAAAATCTTATTTCTTTAATGCGACAACAGCCGATGACACAAATGTATAATGGCTACTCTTCTTGCCCGATTGTAACAGGCTACAACAAACTGATATTAGCTGAGTTTGATTACAATAAAGAGCCTGTCGAATCTATGCCTTTTAACCAAGCTGTGGAAAGATCCAGTATGTATTTCATGAAAAAGGATTTACTGCCTGTCATGTACTGGGATGGCATGTTGAAAGGAACAATGTAATTACAAATGAAGGGAGGCGACAAGCATGGCTAATGCAACGGTAAGTATGAGCGAAGAATTATATCAAATAATCGAAATGCTTGAGAAACCAGAAGTTCGGCACTCTTTGCAGCGATTGTTGGATAAATTACCGAATTTAGAGCAAACGATAGATTCAGCTGAAAATGTTGTGGATTTTGGAAAAGCAGTACTGACGGATGAAAAGACAATAGATCGATACGAACAATTTGTCACTACTTATAATGTAGGCTCAGAAACGATAACAGCTATTGTACAGCTTATAGAGAAATTGCCAAAGCTTGTTCAAATCATTCATCAGTTAGAAAACATCGTTGATTTTGGAAAAGCAGTACTTCGAGATAAACAAACGACAGAATATACAATGAATAATTTAAAGAGCTATATCGATCCGTATGTTGAAAAAGGAAAGACAGGTTTGGATTTCTTAAAAATGGTACAGCAAAGAGCAGAAGAAAAGCCTCAGCATATTAATGTTTTTTCAATTGTCAAATGGCTGAAAGATCCTGCTGTTCAAAAAACACTGAATTATGTCCAATCGGCATTAGATATTTTAAAAGAAAAAAATTGAGTATAAAGGGGAGTTTAAACATGTTATTACGATATTTTTACGATGAAAAATTAGCACATGCTTCTTATGTTGTGGGATGTCAGGCGAAGGGAGAAATGGTTATCGTTGATCCGATGCGTAACATTGAACCCTATCTTGCATTAGCAGAAAAAGAGAAGATGCAAATTGTTGGCGCATTAGAAACGCATATCCATGCTGATTTTGTAGCAGGGTCTCGTGAGTTAGCAGACCGTGTTGGAACAAAGATGTATATTTCCGATGAAGGGGATGCTGATTGGAAGTATCAAAATCTGGAAGGCATTCCTCATCAATTATTAAAAGATGGTGATGAATTTAGTATAGGTAATCTTATCTTTAAAGTTATGCACACACCTGGGCATACGCCTGAAAGTATCTCCTTCTTATTAACGGATCGTGGCGGCGTAGCAGATAAACCAATGGGGATTTTTACGGGTGACTTTGTCTTTGTAGGTGATATTGGACGCCCTGATTTATTAGAAAAAGCTGCTGGGATTCAGGGTACATCACTATCTGGCGCAAGAGCAATGTTTAAATCATTAGAGCGCTTTAAGGATTTACCAGATTACATGCAGCTTTGGCCGGCTCATGGAGCAGGTAGTGCTTGCGGTAAAGCACTAGGAGCAGTGCCGTCCTCAACAGTTGGGTATGAGAAGCAATTCAACTGGGCTATGCAATTTGATGATGAACAAAAATTTATTGACGCGTTACTAGATGGCCAACCGGAGCCTCCTTATTATTTCGCTGTTATGAAGCGTGTCAATAAAGTAGGGATAGAGCTTATTAAGAACCTAACGCCAGTGAAGGTCGTGTCAAGCTATGAAGAAATTGTTCAACTTCTTGCAGATGGAAAGCAAGTTATTGATACACGTCCAGCGGAAGATTTCTCACAAGGATTTATCGCCGGTACACTAAACATTCCTTACAATAATTCATTGACAAATTGGGCTGGCTGGCTAGTAGATTATACAAAACCATTATATTTACTAGTTAATCTTTCGCAACTAGATAATATTTTAATGGCTTTACGTTCTATAGGTATCGACAATGTTGTTGGCTATGGGGATGTATCGAAAGTTTTGGAAGAGGCTACTTCTCTAGAAAGTTATGAAAATATAACGCCTTTAGAAGCGAAACCATTAATTGAAAGTGAACAAGTTTATGTGCTTGATGTGCGCAATCAAACAGAGTATGATGCGGGGCATATTGAAAACGCTCAGCATATTATGGTTGGTACATTATCTAAACGTTTAGATGAATTGCAAACAGATAAAAAAATTGTTGTACAATGTCAAGGCGGCGCTCGTTCTGCAATTGCTGTAAGTGTACTGAAAGCAAATGGCATTCATAACATTGTAAATTTAACGGGCGGTTATATGGCATGGCAACAAGAGGTAATGGCTAAAAAAGAAAGTTTTATTTAAAGAGGTTGTTCTAAAAGAAAAATAGCATACTAGTAATCCTAGTCTGCTATTTTTCTTTGCTTAGCACTTTGGAAGATGAGAAGTATAAATCGTTATGTTTAATTAAAATGGATTATGAGACTCGTCTGTGAAAGCTAAACGGATTTAGACAACCTTTTTTCTCGTTAAAAGGGGTTAAAAAATGATTATTGCAAGTTTGAGTATATTCCTTCTTATTATTGGTAGAATTATTTATAAACGCCATGTCCCAGTGCGTCAAATACAGGAGTGTTTACCGCGAGAGTTAAATGCGGGAACGGCGATAGTGGATGTACGTGATTATAATGATTCTTACAAATCACCTACACCAAATGCATTAAATTTACCAATTTCCTATTTGGTCCGTCACATACATGAACTACCAAAAAAGCCCCTTCATATTATTGCATCAACACAGCTAGAAAAAAATATGAGTGTTCGTATCATTCGGAAAGCAGGGCATGAAGTTAATAGTTATAGCTTGATAGAAGAAAAAGTATAGGACAAAGTATGCTGGTTGGTAACTTAAAGGAATGCATTGATTCTTGTTGTGCTTTCAATTTTAAGTCTGGAGTGTGTTTAAGTTGGAGAAAGAACAGCTATATTTACAGCAAATATTTCAATATATTCAAGATGGAATTATGATTATGAATCACAAACGTGAGATTTTAATGATGAATCCCTCGGCGGAGCGGTTAACAGGATGGAAATTAGGAGATCGAGTGCCCTTTTGTTCATTTTGTGAAAACCGTCAAAAGTCTCCAAGCGAACATACATGTTATTTAATAGAGCATAATGAGATTCCCTATTTTTTATCGAAAATGCCGACGTATCATGGGAGTAAGATAGATGTTGAAATGAGCACGGCATTGATGTATACAGACGGTAAAGCGAACGAGCAAGAGTTTCTGCTTGTATTGCGAGATCAGACTCTTCAGTTAAAGGAAGAAGAGGCCCGGATTTCAAAGCTTATTATTAAAAAGCTGATTGAGGCAAAAGAGGAGGAACATAAAAGGCTTGCGCAGGAATTACATGATGGCGTTGGCCAATCATTATATACAGTATCTGTTGCACTACAAGCGATTGAATCTTATGTCAAAGACAATGAAAAGCTAAATACGTATATTGAAGAAGTACGCAATGAGCTAGAGCAAGTAATGAATGATATTAAATTGTACTCTTATCAACTTCGCCCTCATAGCATTGATCAGTTAGGGATTACACCTACATTAGGCACCCTTGTCGATTCCGTGCAAAAGGTACATCCTGATATTGCTATATCGTTCGAAACAGATTTTGAAGAACGTTGTCATCCATCTGTGGAAATCAATATTTATCGCGTCGTACAGGAGGCTTTACACAATATTACTAAATATGCCAAAGCTTCTAAAGTCGTCATTCGGCTCGAAAAGAAAGCTACAAATTTAACGCTCAATATAGAAGATGATGGCGTAGGATTTAATCTACGGCAAGTGAAAAAAGAAGGGCTTGGCTTAAAGCATATGGAGGAGAGAATTACATTGTTAGGGGGATTTTTTAATATTACTTCAGCTCACGATAAAGGTACACAAATTAGCATTCAAGTTCCTAATTGGAAGGATGACTTTAGATGATTCGTGTTTTAGTAGTAGATGATCATGTGCTAATCCGTAAAGGAATTGTTCTTTTGTTGGAAAATTATTTAGATATAGAGGTTGTGGGTGAAGCGGGTGATGGAGCGGAGGCGATCACTCAGGCAATATCATTAAACCCGGATGTCGTTTTGATGGACGTATCCATTCCAAATGGGTTAGATGGATTTACGGCTACTCAAGAAATTCATAAGCAAATGCCTAACGTGAAAATTATTATGTTAACAATGCACAATGAAGTTGCTTATATTCAAAAAGCGATTGCTGTTGAAGCCCATGGCTATATTTTAAAAAATAGTCAAGGTGGAATTCTCTATGAGGCTATCCATGCTGTATATAGTGGTCGCGTATATTACAACGTTGGTATTCCGCAGGAGCAGATGGATAAATTATTTGAACATAAAGGGCATGAAGATCAATGCATTTTAACTGTGCGTGAGCAGGAGATAATGAGGTTAACAGTTCTAGGGTATACGAATATCCAAATTGCTGGGCAGCTATATATAAGTAGTAAAACGGTTGAAAATCATAAATCGAATATTATGCAAAAGCTCGATTTAAGTAATAAAGCTGAGCTTATTCAGTATGGGCTTGCAAATAACTATATGTAACAACTTGTTACTGTTGAAAACTGGTGCAATATGTAAAGTAAAATATATAGCTCTGCGGCAAAATGAGGGGCTGATTTACGTTCCGACTAGGCGTTTTGTTGCTGACGCTTCGCTTTCGCACAGAGCAAAGCTTCTTGGGGCGTTCGATGAGACCCTGGAGTGCGAGCAAAGTGACTTGCGTCAAGGTGAAATTGATGGACATACATTTTTTATAATTATTACTTTGCTGACAAGCTAAGATCACTTGAAAGATGAGTGATCTTTTTTGTTTTTTAGGAATAATTTTCAATATTGTCACAGTGAGTAAAGCTAATAGTGGAAAACCCCTATATGTCTGAAATTGTAGCAGGACTATACTGAAAGCACATAAATAAAAGGAGATGCAAGCACAGTGGATATAACATTTATAATGGTGATTTTCCTGATTGGATTCGTTGGATCTTTTGTGTCCGGTATGTTGGGGATAGGCGGTTCAATCATTAAATACCCAATGCTACTATATATACCGCCACTTTTTGGCTTAGTCGCATTTTCAGCGCATGAAGTTTCAGGTATTAGTGCGGTACAAGTGTTTTTTGCTTCGATTGCAGGGGTTTGGGCGTATCGAAAAGGTGGATATCTTAATAAGCCACTCATTATTTATATGGGAGGAGCAATTTTAGCTGGTAGCTTTGTTGGGAGCTACGGGTCAATGTTTTTATCTGAAAACAGTGTGACTGTCGTCTACGGTATTTTAGCCCTGATTGCAGCTGTGATGATGTTTATTCCTAAGAAACAAATTGATGATAAGCCAATGAATGAAGTAACCTTCAACAAGCCGCTAGCAGCTATTTTAGCATTTATAGTTGGGATTGGTTCAGGGATTGTTGGTGCTGCAGGTGGTTTCTTACTTGTTCCGATAATGCTTGTTGTGCTTGGTATTCCAACGCGTATGACGATTGCAACTAGCCTAGCCATTACGTTTATATCATCGATCGGAGGAACAATCGGAAAGTTAATGACAGGGCAAGTCGATTACTATTCTGCAGTAATTATGATAGTGGCAAGTTTACTTGCGGCTCCCCTTGGTGCAAAAATAGGTAAAAAAATGAATACAAAAATTTTGCAAAGTTTTTTAGCCGTACTCATCTTAGCGACAGCGATTAAAATTTGGGTTGATTTACTATGATGGAAAAACAAAAGGCTGCTGCATATAAATCGCATGAGAAAAAGCTGATAATTATAAGTTTTTTAGTAGCGGGGATAATGTTTCTTTCGATAATTGGAAGAATTTTTGGTACCTAGGAGATGAAATAAAATGAATGATTCAGCTGTAATGTGGAGTCGAGCCTTAACGGAATTAACATTATCATTTCATATTGTATACGCAACAATTGGTGTTGGTATACCTTTAATGATAATGATTGCTCAATGGGTTGGATTGAAAAATAATGACGAACATTATTTATTACTCGCAAGAAGATGGGCAAGAGGGTTTGTAATTACTGTCGCAATCGGTGTTGTCACTGGTACAGCGATTGGACTGCAGCTATCGCTACTATGGCCAAACTTTATGGAGTTGGCTGGTCAGGTAATTGCATTACCTTTGTTTATGGAAACATTCGCGTTCTTTGTTGAAGCCATTTTCTTAGGGCTTTATTTATATACTTGGGATCGATTCAAAAATCCAAAGCGCCATCTATTATTATTGGTTCCAGTAGCTATTGGTGCTTCTATGTCGGCTGTTTTTATTACGATTGTGAATGCATTTATGAACGCACCGCAGGGCTTTGACCTTGTAGATGGAGAGCTTGTAAATATTCAACCAGTACTGGCTATGTTAAATCCCGCAATGCCAACGAAGGTAGCGCATGTATTAGTAACATCTTATATGACTGCGGCATTTTTATTAGCCTCTATTGCAGCTTATCGTATGCTGCGAGGATCGAAGCATGTGTATCATAAAAAAGCGTTACATCTATTATTGAAACTTGGCTTAGTATTTTCGATAGCGGCACTGATTGTAGGTGACTTTTCTGGGAAGTATTTAGCTGAATATCAACCTGAAAAATTAGCTGCTGCTGAATGGCATTTTGAAACAAAAGAGGATGCTTCACTTGTGCTATTCGGAGTGTTAGATGGAGAAGAAGTGAAATACGCCATCAAAGTACCGTATGCATTGAGTGTATTGGCGCATAATAATCCTTTTGCTGAAGTAAAAGGTTTGGATCAATTTCCTGAGGACGAACAGCCGCCACTTTATATTCATTATTTGTTTGATGTCATGGTAGTTATCGGAACTTTACTAATTGTCGTTGCAGCTATTTATGTGCTAGGTAAGTGGCGAGGATGGAAGTTTATTTCTTCAAAAAGTTTTAAGAGAATAGTAGTGGCAGGTGGTCCGCTATCTCTTATTGCTGTTGAGGCAGGCTGGTGGTTTGCGGAAGTAGGGCGTCAGCCTTGGATACTTCGTGGTTATATGAAAACGGCGGAAGGTGCTACAACAAGTGGCCAAGTCGATACTATGCTAATACTATTTGCGGGGCTGTACATTGTATTAGCGGTAGGAAGTATCGTTGTACTTATTCGTATGTTCCGTAACAATCCGATTGAACGTGAAATTGAAGAACATCAACAAGTGGAAGGATGTGCAGGGCAATGAGTTTAGAAATATTAGGGATTTCAGTGCTATGGTTATTTCTATTCGGCTATGTCATTGTTGCGTCCATAGACTTTGGAGCGGGCTTCTTTAATGCGTATAGTGTCGTGATTGGTAAAGACCAAATACTAGCCAATGTTATTAAGCGCTATTTATCTCCGGTGTGGGAAATTACAAACGTCTTCCTTGTATTTTTCTTTGTTGGAATGGTAGGTTTCTTTCCTCAAACAGCTTATTATTACGGCACAATTTTGCTAGTGCCGGTCAGTATTGCATTAATATTAATTGCAATTAGAGGGAGCTATTATGCATTTGAGTCCTACAGTGAAAAAGGTGGACATATTGGTTATACAATGATGTACGGAATTACTGGTTTATTTATACCTGCATCTCTTTCTATTGTGTTAACGATATCCGAGGGAGGGTTCGTAAAAATCGTAAATGAAGAGCCGCATTTGCAAATGGTTAAACTTTTCACAAATCCGTTAACTTGGTCTATTGTGTTATTAAGTATAGTTGCAGTTTTGTATATTTCAGCCGTTTTCCTAACATGGTATGGGAAAAGAGCGCGAGATGAACATGCTTCTAATTTAATGCGAAAGTATGCACTCGGTTGGTCGTTGCCGCTCATAATAAGTGTAATAGGGATTATGGTGGAGTTAAAGGGACATGTGCCTGTGCATTATGAAAATATGTTAAATCTGTGGTGGCTTTTCGCCATTTCAGGTGTGCTATTTGTTGTCACATTAATTCTTTTATTTAAAAAGAAAAACTATGGCATAGCAGTCTTTTTAATGGTTGCCCAATTTGGCTTTGCATTTTTTGGCTATGGTATTTCACATTATCCATATTTACTGTATCCGTACCTATCAGTCTATGATAGCTTTACAAATGAAACAATGGCAGTTGCATTAGTGATTACGTTTGTTGGAGGATTAGTTCTACTCATACCTTCACTATATTTAGTAATGAAATGGTTCGTGTTTGATCGTGATTATGCTTGCGGTAAACATGATCATCATGCATAGGGGGAATTATATATGAATCAATTTATTATTTTGTATGCACCTTTTCTTGTAGTAACTATTAGCATTGTGATTGGCTTTTGGATAGGGCCGAAAGATCGTCAAATTAAGCGGTAGGCTGTGGACGCTGATCCCCAAAGGAGTCGCCCTGCTACTTATATAAAAAATGTCATCCCACCTATTTGATGTCGAACCTTAATTTAAATAGAGTAAATACAAAAAGGGACTATATGAAAAGCGTGATACTACACTTTCCGTATAGTCCCTTTAAGTGTCTAAAGATAAGTTTTACTTCATGCAGCGTTCTGATGGTCGTTCGATTTTTACATAGCGCCATAAGCTATTAGCGATGTCACGTGCCTCTTCTGCGTGTTCGGTCCCAACGAATGCTTTACGGAAAGGTGTAAGAAGTGATTCGATGATAAAGAGCTTTGGCTTTTCGCGCTGTAGTTCCTCTAATAAGAATTCCACATACTCTAAGCCTTCCGCTGTTTCATTCTTAGACAATCCTTTTTTAAAGCCTGTTAATTGCTCGATGACCGTTCCCTTATCTACGGTTTTATAGTTCGCGACGTTTTGTATCGTGTTGATCATTTCCGTACTAATGAGGATTTCTTTTGATTCAAGCATAACGGGTATAATTACGCTAATATTGCGTAATGCTACACGTACAATGGCTTCGCGATTTATATATTTATAATCAGCAATTAAGACAGCACGTATTGAAAGGTTAATCATACCAAGTGTTTGCACAGCACATTCGTAGCTAATTGGACTAACTTCTTCTCCGAAAACTTGTACAAGTCGATTGGCAAGCCACTCCAGTTCTTGTAAATGATAGTTTAAAATAATTTTTTTCAGTTCATTATCACGAGAATGGAAAACCGATTCAAAAATTTGAATTAAATTATGTTCTCGATTGACATACATGAGTACCGCAACTTGCTGTGTTAATACTTCTAAATCAGTAGGATCTTTGCCGTAAAGAAGTTCGTGACGGCGATTACTTGCCTCCTCACGCCCTTCATCCAATATGGCGATTAAGCATTCATTTTTAGAAGAAAAATGATTATAAAATGTACCCTTTGAAATTTTAGCTGCACTAATGATGTCGTTAATCGATGCATCCACGAATCCTTTTTCAATAAAAAGAGCACGTGCAGCAGTAATGATTTGTCTTTTTCTTTTGTTCATAACCTCACCTTTTTTAAAATATTATACTCTCATTCTATAGCTAAAACGCCTATATATCAATGTTTTTAAATTTTATAATCTTAATTCTTGAAAAAAGTAGACTGCGAGTATAAAATAAGTCTTATCGAAAAAAACAGGAAAGAATTGAGGGATATAAATGAATAGTGGTCAAACACTGAAAAAGCCCCCCTATGGAATGATTTCAATTTTATTTGTGGGTGCTTTTGTTGCTTTTTTAAACAACACATTGTTAAATGTTGCGTTACCAACAATCATGAAAGATTTTGATATAACGTATTCAAAGGTACAATGGCTAGCAACAGGTTATATGCTTGTAAGTGGTATTTTAGTACCTGCTTCAGCATTCTTCGTAACACGCTTTAAAAATAGACATTTATTTATTGCAGCAATGTCAGTCTTTACAATCGGTACAGTTATGGCCGGCTTTGCACCTAACTTCAGTACACTTTTAGCAGGTCGTATGGTGCAGGCAGCAGGGGCTGCAAGTATGTCACCACTTTTAATGAATGTAATGCTGATCAGTTTTCCAAAAGAAAAACGTGGTGCAGCAATGGGTATTTTCGGTTTAGTTATGATTTCTGCGCCAGCGATAGGTCCTACATTATCTGGATATATTGTTGAGCACCATGATTGGCGTATGCTGTTCCAAATGATTATTCCATTTGCTGTAATCAGTTTATTATTTGGTATTTGGAAATTAGAAAACGTAATGGAAACACGTAAAGTTCATTTAGATTTCCCATCAGTACTATTATCAACAATAGCGTTCGGTGGTATTCTATATGGTTTCGCTACTGCAGGAGATAAGGGCTGGTCAAGTCCTTGGGTATATGGCACAATTTCAGTTGGTTTTCTTGCTTTAATCATCTTCATATTTAAACAACTACGTATGGATCAGCCTTTACTTGAATTACGGATTTATAAATATCCGATGTTTGCACTGGGATCAGCCATCTCGGTTATCGTGTCAATGGCTATGTTCTCTGGGATGATTTTAACACCTGCTTATGTACAATCTATTCGTGGAATTGATCCATTTAAAGCGGGCTTAATGATGCTTCCTGGGGCACTTGCAATGGGTATTATGTCGCCGATTACAGGGAAACTTTTTGATAAATTTGGACCGCGTATATTAGCGATTATCGGTTTAACGATTACAACAATTGCAACATTCGGTTTAGCAAAGTTAGAGTTAGATTCAAGCTATACATTTATCGTGTCCATGTACACAATTCGTATGTTCGGTATGTCAATGGTTATGATGCCAATTATGACAAACGGTTTAAACCAATTACCACAAATGATGAACCCACATGGTACTGCCATTAATAATACTTTACAGCAAGTGGCAGGGGCGATTGGTAGTGCTGTGATGGTAACGATCATGAATAACCGTACAAAAGCAAAAGCGGAAGAATTAATTGCAGAAGCAAAAGCCAATGCAGCGCAATCAGGTGTTGCACCAACGCCAGAACAAATGCAACAAATGCAGGATCAGATTACGCAAAATGCTTTATTAGAAGGTATTACACACTCATTCTTAATAGCAGCTGGTGTTACAGTTCTTGCGCTAGTGCTTGCGTTCTTCCTAAAACGTGTAAAAATTGAAAGCTCAGCGGCTTCAATGGATTTGAAAAAAACAACTAAATAATGATGACTGATAGGCTCCCCTATAGGTAGACGGATGAAAAAATATAATTCTGTTTATCGAAGGGGAGTTTTTTTGATGCATCTCATAGCAATACATAGATGCAATATTCGTTTGGCACTCAAAAAAACACGGACATTAGCAAAAGCAAAAGGGTGGATGAATTTTAAAATCATCCAAACCTTTTGCGCTAATGTCCGTGCATTAATTTTAAGCATCCTTTTTAAATAATGCTCCTGGCCAAAACGCATACTTACCGAGAACTGTCGTAATGGCAGGTACAAGCAATGGACGTACAATGAATGTATCAAGCAACACCCCAATTGCCGTAACGACACCGAACTGAACAAGTACTTGAATAGGTAAGGTAGCAAGGACAGCAAATGTTCCTGCTAAAATTAAACCAGCAGATGTAATAACACTTCCTGTTCGTACGACACCTTCCTCAATAGCTGTTAGATGATCTACGGTCCTACGTTTTTTCCAAATTTCCGAAATCATAAAGATATTATAATCTTCTCCGAGTGCCACTAAAAATACAAATGCATAGAGTGGAATCGCTCCTGAAATGGCATCCGCACCCATTACATGGTGTAAAATTAGCCAACCTGCACCAAGTGCACCGAAATAAGAAATAATAACCGTCGCTAATAAGTAAACAGTTGCTGTTATTGAACGTAGATAAATAAATAATAATAAAGCAATTAATGCAATCATAGTTGGCATAATAACAGTTTCATCGCGTACAGTTAATTGCTGTGTATCATATTGGCTAGCTGTTTCGCCGCCAATCCAAATATGTTTATCTGCATCTTTTATACCTTCGGCCTCAAGCATTTTTATAACCTCTGCTCTAAGCTCTGGAATATGAGCTAACGATTCCTTAGCATAAGGATTCGCATTTAAAGAAACCTCGTACAGTTGGATAGCATTATTCTTCTTTCCAATTTGACTATCTGCAACACTATCAATATAAGAGATTTCAGTTAATTGCTGCTGCAAGTTAATATCTATACCTTCTGTATCAATGATGAGCTGAACTGGAGCTAATTCGCCAGGTGAAAAATTTTCTTCTATTAAAGTAAAGCCTTCACGTGATGGCATATCCTCAGGGAATGACGATAATAAGTCAAAAGTATACTGAATACGTGGTACGAATGCTGCTAATCCACCGAGTAACAGTAAAGTGACAACAATGACAATCCATGGTTTATGCGTCGCAAAGCGCCCAATTTTACGGCTTATTTTATGTGTTGGTTTGTGCTGTTTTTTATCCTTCTTACGAGCCATTTCCTCTGTTCGAGGTATGAATGGGAAGAAGGCGACGCGACCTATCATGACAAGAATTGCTGGAAGAACAACAAGTGCTGCAATTCCCATCACGAGTACGCCAAAGCTAAAAGGAACTGCAAAGCGTTGGAATGCACCATAATGGGCCAGACTAAGAGTAGCTAGACCAATGACAACCGTTAAGGCACTCATCAAAATTGCACCGCCAGATTCCTTTATAGCAAGCTTCATGGCAGTAGTCTTATCCTCAATTTTAAATAATATCTCTCGGTACTTTGATATTAAAAATAAACAATAATCTGTACCTGCACCAAAGAGTAATACAGTCATAATAGAGACGGCCTGCGAATCTTTATCTATCAATCCGTTATCAGCTAAGAAGCCGAGCGTAGGACTTATGACACCATAGGCAAGAACGACAACGATTAATGGAATAATAGCTAATAATGGTGAACGATAAATAATAATTAGTAATACTAAAACAAGGAGCACTGTTGCAATCAATAATTTCACATCAGCCTGAGAGAATAAACTGACAGCATCCGTAGCAATACCAACTGGTCCGGAATAACGCACATGAAGATTGTCGCTAACTAAGTCTTTATCTAGTTGGATATTGTACTTATCCATTGTTTTTGTTAATGCCTTTAAACTCTCTCTTAACGAATCAGTAGCCACGCCTTTTTCAAAGAAAATAGGAGTTACAATTGTTGTGCCATTGTCAGATGCAGACGCTAAAAAGGCTTGAGGTGGCATTTTATCATATGGTGGAATAAGAGTTTGGTTTTCTAAAGGTTTAGACTTAAGCTCACCGTAAACCTTTTGGATGGCTACGAAATCGTCGGTAGTTAGCCCACTTTCTCGATACCAGACGAGTAATAATGGTGTACCTGCTTCATTCGGAAATTGTTCCGCAATAATAGTCGCTGCTTGCTGAGACATTTTGCTCTCGGGTAAATTTTTACCAGATTCACTCTTGATACTATTAATCTGTGGCCAAGCAAAAGACAATACAACCACAAGTAAAACCCAAAAAACAAGGGCTAATAGGCGACCCTTTTTACTTGCTACCATCGAACCCCATTGCTCAAGTGGGTGTTTTTTCATGATAGGACCTCCATTTCATCTATGTAATTTTAATTATATATACTGGAAGGTTAATTAATCAATTGCGAAAAATTTATATGCTATACTATGTCTAAAAAGAATCCTTTATAAGGGGGCGAACTTGTTGAAGCAGTCACCGCGTGTTCTAGGGAGACCTCGCCATGATGAAAACGCGAAACCAAAAAAAGATATTGTCCTTGAAACGGCAACAAGGCTTTTTATAAAAGAAGGCTATAAAAATATTTCGATGGATGATGTAGCAAAAGCTTGTAACGTTACAAAGGCTACTATCTATTACTATTACCCGACTAAAGGGGATTTATATACATCAGCGTTGTTGGCAATGATGGATCGAATCAGACTGTCCATTTTGCATATTTTAGAGCAGCCAATAGTATTTAAAGAACGGTTAGAGCAGCTTATTGAAATCCATTTATCAGCCACTGTAGATATTGATATGAAAAATTTTATGAGAGAGGCGACAATTAATTTATCGAAATCCCAATTAAAAGAAGTACTGGCATCTGAAAATAATATGTATAAAACGATAGAGCAGGCGATGCAGCGAGAGATGGAGCAAGGCACAATTCGGAAGGGAAATGCTACTTTTTTTGCACATGCGTTTATGGCATTAATGTCAGTAGGCTACTTTAAAGATGGAGAAGGGGAAAGGTTATTTCAATCAGAAGCTATGGCTGCGAAAGAAATTGTAGACTTTTTCTGGCAATCTGTTGAAAAATGATTTCTTTATATATGTAACATATAATGCTGAAGATAAAATAAGTATTACCAGATCGATTTAGGGGAAGCTTAAGTAGACTAAATACTATTGAAAATCAAATGTTTTACAGTGACATTTTAAAAATTTGAGGTTGAAAATATTGTATTTTTTAACAGTGGGGACAAAAAGCAAACTTAAATACGATGTATAGTTGACAAAACAATGAATTTTGAAAAGATTGTCGAAATTGTGATTTAGCTCATTGAAATAATGTGCAAACAGTCTTATAATGGAGTTTATAATGTCACCAAGACAAGATAAGGATGGAATTATGATGCACTTTTTGCAAAATAAAGTTAACATTGTAATAACAAGTTATACGAATTACTATCCAGCTCTTGAGACTGGTGATTTGTAAGATATACGCGCTGTAACGACTGTTAAGAAGTGCCTTAATGGTCTTTTTTACATGGAAGCAATAAAATTAAAATAGTAATAGTGATGGCAAAGGAGAGTTCAAAATGTCAGAAACGAAAAACCAAACACAGTCTGAACAACTTACTGTGAGTCAAGAACAACTAGATGTGCTAGATCAATTATTAAAGCCTGAGGTTCAGGAATCACTTACAACATTAGTTGAACAATTACCTAAGTTAACTGAAATGATGACGCTATTAACAAAATCATATGAGTTTGCTCAAGCTGTTGCAACTGACGAAGTACTTAAAAATGATACTGTTGGTGCAGTAACAGAAATGGCTGGCCCAGTAGTAGGCTCAGCTAAAAACCTTGCAGCTACTGCAATTGAAGCGAAGGACCGTGCTTCTGAAAGCCAAGAAGTAATTGGTTTATTCGGTCTTATGAAAATGTTAAAAGACCCACAAGTTCAAGGTGTTTTCCGTTTTGTTAATGCTTTCTTACAAGTAAGCGCTGAACGTAAAGCTAAATAAGACTCGACTCGAGATACATTCAATTCGTAAGGACGGAGGATTAATTAATCATGACAAAAGAAATCGTCATCTTAGGTGCTGGTTACGCTGGCGTTTTAACTGCATTAACAGCACGTAAGTATCTATCAGCTGATGAAGCTAAAATTACTGTAGTAAACCAATTCCCAACACACCAAATCATCACTGAACTTCACCGTTTAGCTGGTGGTACTATTGCTGAAGGTGCTGTTGCTTTACCACTTAAAAAAATCTTTAAAGGTTTAGATATCGATTTACAAATCGCTAAAGTTACAAATTTCAATGTAGACAATAAAAAAGTAGACCTAGATACTGGTTATACTTTAAACTACGATACTTTAGTAGTATCTTTAGGTAGCCAAACTGGATTCTTCGGTATCCCTGGATTAGAAGAAAACTCTATGGTACTTAAATCAGTAAACGAAGCAAACAAAATTAACAAACACATCGAAGACCGTATTAAAGCATATGCGCAAACAAAAGATGAAGCAGATGCAACAATCGTTATCGGTGGTGGCGGTTTAACAGGTGTAGAGCTTGTTGGTGAAATCGTGGACAACTTCCCGAAAATCGCAGCAAAACACGGTGTTAACTTTGCTGATCTTAAAATCAAACTTGTTGAAGCTGGTCCAAAAATCTTACCAGTACTTCCAGATGTACTTATCCAACGTGCTACTGAAAGCTTAACAAAACGTGGAGTTGAATTCATTACAGGTACTCCTGTAACAGGCGTTGATGGTAATGTCATCGCTCTTAAAGATCGCGAACCAATCGTTGCTAATACGCTTATTTGGACAGGCGGGGTAGCTCCACTTCCAATCGTAGGCGAGTCTGGCCTTGCTGCTGACCGCGGTAAAGCAACAATTAACGAATTCTTACAATCAACATCTCATAAAGATGTATTCGTAATTGGTGACGCATCTGTTGCATTACCAGCTGATGGCGGACGTCCGCTATACGCACCAACTGCTCAAGTTGCATGGCAAATGGGTGAGTGCGCTGGCTACAACCTATTCGCACAATACAAAAACCAAGAGATGAAGACTTTCTCTGCAATTAACTCTGGTACACTTGCAAGCTTAGGCCGTAAAGACGCTGTTGCGACTATCGGTGCTAGCAACACAGAACTTAAAGGTCTTCCTGCAACACTTATGAAAGAAGCGTCTAACATCCGCTATCTTACACACATTAAAGCGCTATTCGGCTTAGCGTATTAATATTTTAAGGGCATGAATCAATAGTAATATTGAATTCATGCTCTTTTTGTTTTATTAGGGTATATATACAATTTTAGGTGAAGTGAGCGCTCGGCATTTCTGCTGTAAAAACTGGATGAGAGAGTCGGAGTGGCGGATAGGAAGGCAAGAGCGACAGAAAGAACGGTCAAAGCGACGGAAAGAAGGGTCGGAGTGACGGATAGAAATGCCGAAGCGACGGAAAGAAGAGCTAGAACGACGGAAAGAAATCGAAGCGACGGAAAGAAGAGTCGAAGTGACGGATAGAATCGTCAAAATCGTGGATAGAACCACCAAAGTCATGGATAGAATCGTCAATATCGTGGATAGAACCACCCGAATCGTGGATAGCCACGACAAAGTGACGGAAAGAAGTGCCGAAGTGACGGAAAGAAGAGTCGAAGCGACGGATAGAAGAATCGGAGCGACGGAAAGAAATGCCGAAGCGACGGAATGAAGAGTCAGAGCGACGGAAAGCAGTCGGGGCGACGGATAGCAAGGTAAGAGCGACGGAAAGAAGAGTCGGAGTGACGGAAAGAAGGGCTAGAGCGACGGAAAGAAGGGCTAGAGCGACGGAAAGAACGGTCAAAGCGACGGAAAGAAATCGAGGCGACGGAAAGAAGAGTCGGAGTGACGGATAGAAATGCTGAAGCGACAGATAGCAAGGCAAGAACGACGGAAAGAAGAGCCAGAGTGACGGATAGAATGGTCAAAGCGACGGAAAGAAGAGTCGAAGTGACGGATAGAATCGTCAAAATCGTGGATAGAACCACCAAAGTCGTGGATAGAACAGGCAAAATCGTGGATAGAACCGCCAAAGTGACGGATAGAAATGCCGAAGCGACGGAAAGAAGAGCTAGAGCGACAGAAAGAAATCGAAGCGACGTAAAGAATCGTCAAAATCGTGGATAGAACCACCAAAATCGTAGATAGCCCTGCCAAAGTGACGGATAGATATGCCGAAGCGACAAATAGAGCTATCGATACAACTGTAGAATACCATGATGTCTTACCCCAATATTTTACGTAGCACCCCTTATAATAGGAAGTGCTACGATTTTTATATCGCTATTGCTTCTGTGTGCAAAAGCGAAGCAATAGCATCAAAATTCCCTCTACTCATTGAGTTCAGAAACATTTCTATAAAATCTGGCCTTTGAAGGTTGAATATTTAAAATTAGCAGTATCGTTGCTACTACAAACATGATGATGGCTGCAGGTACAATAACATATCGAATAGATGTAATTTCTGCTGCAATTCCAAAGATGGCCGTTATGATAATAATGAACAAGGCTTCTACAAAGCCATAAATACTTCCTATTCTCCCCATACTATCGACGGGAATATTGTTTTGATAAAAAGTATGGAAGCCCGTATTGGCAAAGGCTGTTGCAAAGGACAAAATAAAGCATCCAAAAGAAGCGATAAGAAATGTGTAAGAGGATGTGAAAGTTAAATAGCCTAATGCGGTTATTAATGAACCCATTCCTATTAGCCAAGCAGTCGACACTTTTTCAACGATTGCTGTATTCGTTAAAGAACCAACTAATAAACCAGCACCTGCTATCCCCACTAAAACACCGTATTCACCTTCGGATAATGAAAGTACTTGAGTAGCAAAGGCAGCCTCTAAAGAATCCGTCGCTGTCATCATGACAATCATTGCACTAAATAAAATATAGATCATCATAATATAAGGATTTTTAAGGCTAAATCTTATAACAAGCTTCCAATCATTGAATAATACTTTGTAGGAAATTTTCTCATCTGCTTTACTAGCCAGCTGTTGATTGGCTTCAACATTAGGCATACCTAATGTAATACAGGTTGATAAAAATAAAGCGAGGGCATTTAAGTAAATAGCCATATGAGGCGATCCAATCGTAAACAGCAGTCCTGCAATGGCTGGACCGGTTATGAATGCGCCGGAATCAAGAAAGCTACGAAGCGAGTTAAAACGTTTTCTTTGTTCAGGTGGTATCAATTTCGTAATGTAGGTCATAGAAGTTGGATGATACATAGAACTAGCCATTGTGATAACAAAGACCATGAAGTATATCCAAGTCAAAGTAGAGAAGAAAGGTAGTGTGACAATTAGTAACGATTCGAAAAGATTGAGAACAATCATGAGATATTTTTTATTTAAACGATCTATCAAACTACCTGACCAAAAACTGGCGAAAAGTGTAGATGACGCTCTAACGATATACAAACCGGACACAGCTATAGCTGATCCTGTAAGGTTTAAGACAATAAGATTTAAAGCTATAAAATATATCCAACTTCCAACGCTGGATACTCCAATACTAAACAATAATATAGCCGGATAACGCCACGCTTCTAATAATTTATTCATGCTCATATAAATTCCTCCTTGTAGTTATGACAGGTAACTAAAACAAAAAAATCCCACCCCCAAGACGATTTGTCTTAGGGACGAGATTGTGGAATTTATACTCACGTGGTGCCACCCTAGTTCGCTATTATGTCACCATAATAGCCTTTTCAGTACGGCATAAATTCTTATGCTTATACTGTTACTCTGTAACGGGAGTTCCCGTCGCACCATCATTCAATCAGAAATCCAATGCGCTACTCCGAGGCTTGTTTCAATAATTCGTTCTTACTCGTTTTCAGCAATCCGAGCTCTCTGGGAAGAACAGCCTTATTTACTTTTCTCTTCAATGTATTTTTGCTAGTGTAGCATATGTTAATAATTTCAGTAAAGTGTTAAATTTCAGAAATATTCCAATAAACTATGGAAAAGGTTCCGACATTCTTATTGAAGATAAGCTTTAAGCTCTTTTAATAGTGACTGACAAATGATGACTGACTCAACGGTATGATTTGTTATTTCAAGAGAATGGTTAGCATTTTCTACAATAGCAAGCTCATGTGAAGAAAGTAGTTCTAAGCTTTCTTTTGAGTAGTGAGGATCAGCTGTACCGATTGCTAGAAATGCCTGCTTTTCAAGCAAATTTTTCATAACATGTTCAAGTCCCAGGAGCGGCGTTAAAAGTACATAACGAGAGGGAATAGGTGAAGACTGCTGCATATAAAAATCTGTAATAGGCAATGTTCCGAGTGATTTCCCTATGTAGACAGCTTCTGTATAAGATTTTGTGCTTAAGACATATTCCACAATAGGATTCGCGGCTTTATAAACCATTGCTGAAATAGCTTCTGGTCCCTGCTCAAATTGCTGTGGGTCAAATGAATAGCATACTTGTACTACATCATAGCCAAGCTCTAGCATCAGCTCAGAGGAATAATAAAGAAGTGGTTTTTCATACGTATAACCTGTGCCAGAGAACATAAAGCACACCTTATTACTAGTGCTATCAAAGTAATTGTATGAGATCCCGTTGTATTGTTCTTTTATTGATTTGATTTTCATGGAAATCCCTCCATTTATTCCTTTTTTATTTTATAATCTTACTATAACAAGGAGGGAGAAATATATGAAGGCTGTGATCATTAATGAGTTTGGTACTTCTGATGTTTTAAAGTATGTGGAGTGTCCAAAGTCCACTATTTCAGCAGGGGAAGTATTAATACGTACGACATATACGAGTGTGAATTTTGCTGATATTAAAAATAGAACAGGTAATAAAGCGAAAGCAAATTTCCCAATGATACTCGGTTTAGATGTAGCTGGTGTAGTTGAAGAGGTCTTTGATGGGAACAGTAATTTTAAAAGGGGAGACCAAGTTATTGCATTCCCGAAAAACGGAGCCTATGCAGAATATGTGGTGGCGAAAGAGCAGCTCGTCTTTAAAGTTCCGAATGAGGTCCCTTTGGAAAAGGCGGCCGCTGTACCAACGGTTTTGTTTCTATCCTATCTTTTGACACATCAAATCGCTCCAATTGGTACAGATGATAGCGTATTAATTCATGCTGCATCTGGTGGGGTAGGGACAATGCTGATTCAAATGGCGAAAAAGCTAGGCGCCAAGAAGATAATTGGCACGGTTAGCGATATGAAAAAAGCGACGATTGCCTATGAATTAGGTGCCCATCATGTACTGACATACGACAATTTCAGTGCTCAAGTCAATGAATATACAGATGGTCAAGGTGTTAATATTGTTTTTGATTCAATTGCAGGAAATATTACGGAAGAGAGCTTTAATTGTTTAGCTCCGTATGGGACACTAGTGCAATTTGGAAATAGTGGTGGTAAAGCTGGGAATATTAAAACATCTGATTTACATAATAGCTGCCGCAATGTGAAAGGCTTTAGCTTAGGAACGACTCGAGCTTCCAAGCCAGAAATGCTACAACAAGTTGCACAGGAGATGTTTGCGTTATTGAAGGATGAAAGCTTCCAAGTACCAATTGCTAATATCTTTAAATTAGAAGACATGCAGAAAGCGCATGATCTAATGGAAAGTCGCCAGCATCAAGGGAAAATTTTAATTAAAATATAAAATAACCAAGCCCGGTATAGATACACGCTATACTGGATTTTTCAAAAGCAGGCTAAGGAAATCTTGATGAGTACCTTAAAAATGTTGTGGTAGATGTTAATATTGATTAAATGATGAAAAGATGAAAAGATGACTCTGATAATCCAGACTCATCTTTTTTATTTCGGTATAGAAAGTGTTATTGCTTGTCTAGTTCATTGATTTTTTCATATATACGTCGCTTACGATAGAGCATAATTCCTGCTTCAGCAACATCCTGAATCATTCCTTTATTTGCATAGGCACCGAAAATCATACCAGCTACCGGAATCATTTGAAATAGCTTTTTCCAGCCAAATTGATCACGATACGTAAAAAATACTTCCTGCCAGCCTTGCAGTTGTGAAATCATATCTTCCGCTGCATGATTCGTATTATGCATAGAAGAAAGCTCCTTCAATATAGCTTCTTTGCCGACAATATCAGCAGAGGAGAATTGGAGGCATTTAACGATAAAAATTCGTTCCACTTTATCGTTTGGGTTATAGCCGTGAATGATTGCAATCTCTTGCAATGTTTTTAAAGCCATTCCTAAAATAAAAGGAATGTCTATAGCCAGTGTAAAAATACCACCAAAGCCGGTAGAAGCACCTTGTACTGTTGCTAATTTTACGCGTTCATTTTGGAGTTTGTCACTTAGTGCAATCATATCCTCCAAAGGGATTTGTCCAATATCGGATATAGCAAAAATATTATGAAACGAAGAATTGTTACGGATTTTCTGCAGCATAGTCTGTTCATTAATTAAGTATTGACCACCTGATTGAATATAGCTCCCTAATTCATCAACTAGTAAAGCTATCTTATTTTGAAGAAAGGCAGGAGTCATCTTATCTAAGATTTTAAACGGAATGCGACCTAATTTCTCCCAAAACCATAAATCCTTTTGATCTTTCTCCCATGCTTGAATTTCTCGTAAATGCTTTTCTAATTGCTCGAGATTCTCCATTTTGTCTTTTCCCCTTATATTTCTATTTATTTATAATACGAGGAGGTTTTTATAAAGGTTTCGTTAGTCTTCATAAAATTTAAGAAGTAACCCCTTAGCCTCAAACTAATCTTGTAGAAGTAAAGTATAGGAACTAAGCTGTCATGGATGATTACCAAACTGTTGCAAGTAACGCGATGGCTTCGTTGATTTGCTCAAGGGTTAGCCCACCGTAGCCCATAATGACCTTAGCGTGTTTAGAGCCATGTTGATAGGAGGTTGAACATGGATAGACTTTAATTCCCACTTCCTCGGCCAGCTTAATTGCCTCCTGTTCAGCAAGCCCTTTTGGTAACTTCATAACAATATGTAACCCAGATTTTTCACCAATAACTTCGAAATCCTTAGAAAAATTTGCGTTAATCGCTGCTAGTAAAGCTTGTTGCTTTTTACGATAAATAGTGCGCATTTTGGCTAAATGCTTATCGAAAAAACCTTGAGCAATAAAATCGGCTAACACAAGCTGATCTATTTTTGAGACAACAGATTTTTGCTCCTGATTAAAAAGCATAAATTCTTCGACTAACGATTTAGGCAAAATCATATAACTAATGCGCAACGATGGAATAAGTGTTTTAGAAAAGGTTCCGAAATAAATAACGCGTTGCAGTTGATCCATTTTTGCTAAGGAGGGGATAGGGAGCCCCTTATAACGAAATTCTGAGTCATAGTCATCCTCAATAATATATGCCTTATCAGAAGTAGCCCATTGCAGAAGTTCTGCACGCCGTTCAACAGGCATAACCATTCCTAGCGGAAACTGGTGTGCTGGTGTTGTGTATAACATGTGGATGGATTCTTTCGGTATTGTTACCCCTAAGTTATCAACAGGAATAGCATGAGTTGTTAATCCACATTGTTGCAATGTTGCACGTACTCTTTTAAAGCCAGGCTCCTCTAAGCCAACATGTGATTTTTGGTCAAAAAAGTGACAGAGAGCCTGAAGCTGATTTTGTGTACCACTATAAACAAACACCTGTGAGGCTTCACAAGTAACTCCTCTTGAGCGTTCAACATAGCGAGCGATTTCAGTCCGCAATATAGATTCTCCTTGCCAAGGACTTGTCGTTAAATTATCCACATTGAAGTGCTTTTTCAACAGCTTATGCCAGATCGAAAGTGGAAAAGCTTCCTTATCCACATGTCCGTTATTAAAATCAAATTTTATATTGTATGTAGTTGATGTTATAGCTGTGGATATGTGATGTTTTTGCTGCTGTCCCCATTCAAATTCAAAGGGAGCTATAAAATAGCCAGAGCGTTCCTTACTATAGATATAGCCTTCAGCTAGCAATTGTTCATAAGCTTCCTTAATCGTATGGACACTTACATCAAGCGTTTTAGCAAGGGTTCTTTTAGAAGGTAATTGCTCATGGGCCAGTAGTTGTTTCCTTAATATTGCTTGTTTTAATTCTTCGTAAATTTGCACGTATTTCGATGTATCTCCAGTAAATGAAATCGATAACTCCAAAACATTGCACCTCCTGGTACGGTGTATTTTTTGAAAATTGGTTCTATCCATCATATCAAAAATACCGTTAAATATTAAAAAAGGAGTGAAGAAAAATGAATTTTATAGCATTAGAAAATGAGGTAGTATTACTGAAGCCATTAGAACAAGAGGACACACAAGGATTATTGGAGGCAGGTAGTTATCCAGAGATTTGGCCACATATGTCCACAACTGTTGAGAAGATGGTCGATATGAATAACTTTGTGGACAAGGCATTAGAAAAAAAACATGAGAAAACTGAGTTTCCGTTTGTAATTGTGGATAAAAAATCCGGAAAAATCATCGGTTCGACTAGGTTTATGGATATTGATGAAACGCATAAACGGCTTGAAATAGGTACTACATGGATTACAACCGCATTTTGGCGCACTGCTATTAATACGAATTGCAAATATTTATTATTACAATACTGCTTTGAGGTACTTAATCTACAGCGTGTTCAAATTAAAACAGACCACGAAAATTTACGTTCTCAAAAGGCAATTGAACGTTTAGGGGCAACAAAGGAGGGGGTCTTACGTAATCATATGGTGCGGAAGGATGGTACGACTCGTCATACTGTGATGTACAGCATTGCTCTACAAGAATGGCCACAAGTGAAAAAACATTTGCAGCAATTGCTAATTGATTTTACTGATAAGTGATTATGAAGAAAATATTGTAGCTTATCACTAAAAGTTAGGGATGACATTTTATTAAAATGTATGCCATGTGGATAAGGTTGAAGAACGGGTAATTCTTTTAGATTATTTCCAAGATCTCTTTTGCGATTTCATCAAGTTCTTCAGCGAGTTCATTTTGTGTTGGTGTTTCAGCCACTCTTGTTAAATACTCTTTAAACTGAACTCTTGACTCTGCTGGTAATTTGATAACTAAAAAGTGTAAAACAAACCACTTCCAGTTTTCATCATCGGAAGATAAAACATCTTGCACATGTGGGACAATTTCTTCTGGAAAAGTTAAAAGTAATTCTAATACGTTTGGTGCCACTGGCCAATTCATATCTTGAATCCATTCGAGGAGGTTAGGCAGTAAAGGCAATATTTTATCTCTATCCATTTTTTTAATCAATTCTACTCTATCATTATCAAACTTATGTCTTGGCAAAAGATCTTCAAAGTTTTCCATATGTATCTCTCCCTTAGATTTTTATACATGGCAATCTATTTATTATCAGTCTTTATTAAACTAATCTGCACCGTTAGTACAATAAGAAAAAAGAGCTGCATATGCAACTCAATGATCTTTATAGTTAAACTACAAGTTTCGACAAAATGAACAAGTCGTTCTGATACGGAAAAAAATTTTCATTTCATCACTTCGAGTTCTAGTTATGAAGAGATAAATTACATCTCTTGTGTCTGATTAAATTTCTTGAGCCCGATAATACTTCCTAAAATTGTGAAAATAGCAGTTCCTACGATAACTATCATTAGTTCTTTGTTATTGAAATAATGGTACGAAGTTAATGAATTATTAACAAATCTTATAAAGAGAACCGTTGCGTAGGATGTAAAGAAACCGATAGTTGCTCCAAGTGTAAAACCACTGATATGCAACCAGTTGTTATATTTCTTTAATAAGAAATGAGATAAAAACACAAGAAGGATTGACATTAACGGGATATAGAGGTCAACTGTGTTGCGAATAAAGATGTTTTGTATGTAATCTTCGTTTGATTTGTAATGATATGAGTTATATGAATCGTTAACTATTTGTATAACTTTGATCAACCAAAACCCGATTAATGTCCCAAGAAGTATCGGTTTGATAGTTATTTTTTTAATTAAAAAATAACAGATAATAAACGAAACAATCACGGTAATAGGTGACATGAAGATGATATCTAGTTGGTAAAACTCATTATCATTACCACTTAAATCATGATAAATGACTGCTAAAGAAAAAAATGCGAGAAATGCGGCAATAGCAGTCACTAAATAAGTTGTTACATTTAAAAATAATTTCAATTTGGATGCTCCTTTTTTGTTATTAAAGGCTGTTTTCTAACAGATTGTTGTTGTAAAGTCAGTTAGTTAAAAAGTCTTCACTTGTTAGAGAAACGCCACCGCTCCAATTTCATTCCGTGGAATACTTTGCCTATCAAATATTAACAATATATTGCCTTGTTTTATATATGTAATTTTTTCCTCTTACAACTAAAATGTTGGTTTAATAAATAAAAAAGAGCTGCATATGCAATTCAATCTTTGCGAAACTGTATTAGTTAGTTTTATATTCTAATATCTCCCTGTAATAAAGAAAAATAAGAATAAACTTGACCAAAATAACCCAAATACAAATAGTAATATTCTTTTAAACCATATTGGAGAAAGATTGAATACTAAATTAACTACTACCAAGATTAAATCTGTCGCACCCATAATAAATAACATTTCTAGATCTTTATTTTTTGAGTATATTGCAGAATACATTGATAGAAATCCAACCAATATCATCAATGACATCATTATTATTGCAATCAAACTTGTTAGTCAACTCCTTGTTTATTACATGAACAATACTAACAAAAAGCATATAATTAATTATCTGGATAAAAATGGGTTTAACTAAAAACATACCTTTACAGAAGAAGGAAAACCAAAGTTCTTCTAAAATTAACCTGCACCGTTAGTTGAATAACGGATAGTAGATACTATACTTTTATTAAATATAATCAAAATATATCTATAAACATAAATAAAAGCTGGACTAATATCAAAATTAGTTCAGCTTAAAAATAGCTTATTAATTAGTCGACCATTCTTTTTTTATAAATATATCCTACTACAATCCAAGTTACTATTGACCATGCGATGATAGTAGCTATTGGAATAATGACGTCCATTGTTGTGTATGTACCTTCTAGAACCTCTGCTAATTGCGCCAATTGAGAACTTGGTAACCACTCTGCAATTTTTAAAATAGGAAAGGCAGACGATAATGCTAGGGCAAAAGAGCCAAACCCGAAAATAAGGATAACAGGTAGAATGATAAGAGATCCTTCCATAACTGTTTTGGCGAATAATCCACACAATGTTCCTATTGCAATATAGAACACAGTCGAAAGTATTAAAGCAATAGCTAAGATGAAAAGATTAGCTGGGCTATAGCCAACAATGAAAATAGTCAATGCTACAATTACCATTGTAAGGATAAAGACGAACAAGCTTTTACCAATTAATATATCGCCAAGTGAAGCAGGGGAAAGCATTAGACTACGAAGCGTGTTTTTTTCTTTCTCCTCTGCAATTAGACAGCATTGTACATAGGCAGTCACCAGAGTAAATGCCATATTAATTGCAAGGAAATAGGTGTTGATAGTATTAGCACCTGATTTATTATATAAAAATGCCAAAGCAAGTGGCATAAGTACCATAATGGATACCGCATAGTTACGTGAAAATTCCTTATAATCCTTCATTAAAATAGCTTGAATACGTGTCATTGAAAGGTTCATACTAAATCACTCCCTGTTATTTGCATAAAAATATTACCTAGTGTTGGCTCGTTTGTATAAATGCGAGAAACTTCGTTAGATTGCATCCAATGATACAGTTTTTCAGCATCCTGTTCTCCGTTTTGAATGACTTCGCAAGCACCGTTTTTTAATTCGACTGTAATAGATTCATCGCCAAACTCTTTTTTCAAATCCTTTGGCGCACCAATTGCTCGAATTTTACCTTTATGTAAGAAGGCTACACGATCACAAAGTATTTCGGCTTCACTCATATCATGTGTTGTTAAAAATATTGTCGTACCCATCTCGTTTAATTTACGCAAGCCATTATAAATATGCTGTGTATTAACAGGGTCGAGTGCAGAAGTTGGTTCATCTAAAAATAATAATTCTGGCTTATGCATGATGGCACGTGCCAGCGTAACACGTTGCATCATTCCTTTAGAAAGCTGACTAATTTTCTTTTTACGATCACCGTATAAATTAACAAAATCCAATGCCTCTTTTACAGCTGATTTAGGTAATTGATATAAATTACTATATAGTATTAAATTCTCCTCGATTGAAAGTCGCGTATATAGTCCACTATTATCTGTTAAAATACCGAAGCGTTTACGATTGTTGCTTTGTTTCATCTCACTTGCTGGGCGACCAAATAGTAAAACATCGCCTGCAGTTTTTTCAGTTTGTGCTGTTAATATTTTAATAGTAGTCGTTTTTCCAGAACCACTAGGTCCAAGAAAGCCGAATATTTCTCCTTTTTGAATGGTAAATGAAACATCCTTTAATGCTGCTTCCTTATTAAATGTTTTTTTCAAATGCTGAACATCGATCACTGCGTTCATTTGAAAACCTCCCTGTGTTGTTGTTGATGTCTCAACTATAAGGGACAATGAAGATAACAACATTAAGTTACAGGTGAAAGGCAGTAAAATGACTATTAGCGGAGAAATATTTCAGCTGACAGGAGTCGTTTATTTCCTGGGAAATCTACTAAATTCCGAGTATTTCCTTTAAATCTGCGAGTTTATTTTTCGACAAAGGTACTATGGTCTTTTCATTGCTGTTTAGGGCTAGGCTGTAGCTATTGCGAGTCCACGTAATGATTTCCCGTACCTTTTGTAAGTTAACGATATAAGAGCGATGACTTCTAAAGAAACCGAACGGTGTCAATTTTTGCTCAAGGTCGTTTAATGATAATGTACATGGATAAGTTTCACCTGCAACATATAGCGAAACAACACCCTCAACACTTTCGATATAATCGATTTCGGGAGGATTAAATAAAATGATTTTATCGTTCTTCTTTGTAGGTATTTTATCAAGTCGAATAGGTGCACTTTCAAGAGAGGGAGAAGCTGGTTCTGTCTCATCTTCTTTCACATCTAATGCATGTAAGCCCATTGCATCCAGTCTATGTATTTCTGTACTCGAAATTATTAAATCCTCAAAATTGTTGGATAGTAAAATGACTGTTTTATTTTGCTTTTGAAGGACATCCAATAACTGAATGACTTTTTGTTTGGAGAACTCATCTATATTTTGGAATGGTTCTTCTAAAACTTGTATCGGTGCCTGATTAAGATATGTATGAATCAATTTTAAGCGTTGCTTTTCTCCATTTGAAAGCTTGCTGATTTTAATGCTTTTTTGCTCCACTAAAGCAAATAATTTTAATAGATTCTCTACCTTTTCAGAAGAAGCATTGAAAAGCTTTAAGCAAAAATTGATATATTCTCGAACCGTCAGTCGCTCATACAAGGCATTTTCACGAAAATGTGTATACGTATTGCTTTGCTTCGAAAACCACTGTATTAATGTATGTATTTTTGACACGTCAGTATGGATGCCTATAATAATACCAGGCTGCATAGATAGGTGAAAGTTTGGATAAATTACATTCCCTCCTTCTATATAAGGGTCAATAATTATGCTTTCATTTTGGTTCATTATGTAGTTCTCCTTGACCTGGTTTATTTTCTAAAAATTGCAAGATTTCAGCTTGTACATGTGAATAGCTCGCATAACAATAGTTTGAATTATGGATATCCATAAAACCATGCTGACCTAGATATTGTCTCGTATGAACAGATGGGAATGCATCGAGTGTTTCTTTTAATTCATGGACATTAAAACTTTTCTCATGACCTGGTAAAATAACGAGTGTCGGACAAGAGGGGATTACATCCAAGTATTGGCGAATGCGTGAACCGTAGACGCAAACGATACCTTGTAATGGTAGCGTTGATAGTCTCCAAGCTAAAGTTGCACCTACACTAAATCCGATTATCAGCACTTCATCATAATGTGTTTTAGCTTCCAATATTTTTTCAGTTAGTTTATCGAGAGGAGCATCAAAGCCAACTTCGTTTATGAAATACTCATAGGCTTCCTGTTCTTGTTCATATGGAAATACTCTATTGTCTGAATATAAAGAAATGCACTCAACAGTAGTGTTGGCGTTACTGTATGCTTCAGCTTGCATTTTTATAAAATCGTTGACGCCATAAATCTCGTGTAAAATAAATATTTTCCTTTTCATGTAGACCTCATTTTTGCTTTTTTCAATAGTGTACCAAAAAGTAATCATATCATATATTTTGTAATTTTTTGGGATTTGTTTCGTTGTGTTTCAGTAATTATTTCGAAAAGTGCCCAAATGAAAAAAATCCGCACAGACTTATGTGGTTCTGGATTGACCACAGAAAGCGAGGCGGATTTTTCCGTTGATATATGCCTTTATTTCATTTCTTTAGACATAAAACCCTTCATTTCCATACTAAGTGCATTAAGCTCATCAATAATTTCACTAAAGTCCTGAACTAGTTGTGCCTGTTCGTTTGTAGCACCATTTATTTGAGTCATGTTTTGCTTTAAATTCTCAAGATTATGATTGATGCTTCGAAGCGAGGATTCAATGTTATCAGTAGCAGTAGTTGTTTCAGTAGAAAGCTTGCGAACTTCTTGTGCGACTATATTAAATCCGGCACCATGCTGACCTGCTCGTGCTGCCTCAATCGATGCATTTAATCCGAGTAAATTGGTTTGACGCGAAATATTTTTTATTAAATCGGTAATACCATTTGTCTTTTCAGCATCCTCTAAAGCAAATTGTGTTTGTTTATTAATTTCCTCGCTAGTTGCAGCTAGCTCCTCCGAATGAGAGGCAATTGTATGTACTTTATCCTGTAGGTTTTGGATAATGTCATTCATAGTAGTAATATATTTCTCCATTTGGAGAGAGTGGTCAATAGGTATTCCAAAGGCTAGCGCACCTACGATATGCCCATTTTCACGAACGGGAAAAGAAAATGCGTTAAACTCCACACCATAAAATTCTTTTGGTACAGGTTCATCAGTGCTTATTCCTTTAAGTGGAAGATGTAAAATTGCATCCTGTGGGAGAAGTTTTTGTCCAATCTTATAACCAGAATCTATCCGTTTCCCAGGTAAATAAGCAATAATAGTCTCACTCTCTTTATCTACTAATCCAATCATGGACTCGCCTTTCATAGCTAAATGCATGTAAGGTATTGACATTGTTAAAGCTTCAAGAATTTCCATAGTAACCTCCTAGTATATGTAAGCCCTATTAAAGGGCTTAATCCCGTTCTTCTATAAACGTAATTTTTGGAAAGTAATACCTCTTAATTGTATGAAAAAAGTAAGAAAATAAAAAGACTATATTAATACCATTATCCTTTTAAATTGCACAAAATTAAGGGTACTATATGTTTAATTTTTAAACAGGGATTGGATTTGCATAGTAAGAATATTATAGACGCGGTAATCATGGAGTATATGCGATAGAACTTTGTGGAAAAAATGTAAGTTGATTGGAGTGGGAGCTTGGCAACTCCTTGGGGATTAGCGGCTCATCGGACGCTCCTAGGAAGCTTTGCTCTGCGCGAAAGCGAAGCGACAGCAACAAAGCGCTCAGCCGGAACGGAAATCAACTACTAGCTTTGCAGGAGTAAACTTAAATTATTTAATTTTTCTTTCGCAAAAACTTAACATAGCTTTCTCTTTTTTGGACAACCTAAACTAGAAATAATGGCATGAGGTGTTGATCATGAAAATAGAAAGGTCGTCCGAATGGGAAGAAGGCTTTATCAATAAATTGAATGAACCTGAAAAATGGGATAGTTGGACATTGTACAAGATGAATTATGAAATTGTGAAAATGAAGTTAATTCCTGATTTCACAGGTTTACAGGCGACAAAGTATTTACCAAATTTAAAACCGCTTAAGCACCAGTTGGAAGCAGCAGAGACAGTTATTGAACGTATGAATGGTAAAGCAATTTTAGCTGATGAAGTAGGTCTTGGTAAAACAATTGAAGCAGGTTTAGTTTTAAAAGAATATTTGATTCGAGGCCTCGTTAAAAAAGCATTAATATTAGCTCCAGCATCTCTTATTAATCAGTGGGTTGAAGAATTAAATATAAAGTTCCACATTCCGGCAGTAGCTTATAAAAAAAATGTTCAGATTGAGCGTCATGATGTCCTTATTATGAGTATGGATACGGCAAAGAAAAGTCCTCACAAAGAGCGTATTTATGAGCAGGATTACGACATGATTATTATTGACGAGGCTCATAAACTCAAAAATCATAAAACACAAATTTATGAATTCGTACAAAGTTTAAAGAAAAAGTTTTGTTTATTATTAACGGCTACACCGATTCAAAACGATGTCTTTGAATTATTTTATCTTATTTCTTTACTTAAGCCTGGCCATCTTGGCAATTATGATACATTTCAATCTGCATTCTCGGCGAGTAAGCATGATTTAGAGCATGATGATTATTTAAAGGAATTAGTGAATCAGGTGATGGTGAGGAATAGGAGAGAGGACACAGGTATTGATTGGACAAAACGACGTGTTCAAATTATTCCGATTCAATTCACGAAGGAAGAAGAGGAAGTTTATAATCTGCTCGGAACGCTTCAAAATACTGCCTCTTTTTCGATGATTACATTGCAGAAGGAAATGTGTAGTAGCAAGGAAGCAACAGGTTTAACATTATCTAAAATGCTTGAAGACAATGCGCAACCACAAGAAATTGAAGAAATACTAGCAAAATTAATGGCCTTAGAAGTGAATTCAAAGGCGAAAAAGACCCTTGAAATAATCGAACAGGCTAAGGATAAAGTGATTATTTTTACAGAGTATAGAGCTACTCAAATTTACTTGCAATGGTATTTACATTCTAACGGTATTACGAGTGTCCTGTTCAACGGTAAATATAATAAAAGCAAACGTGATTATATGAAGCATCTTTTTAAGGAAAGGGCACAGGTTCTAATCGCGACAGAGGCAGGTGGCGAGGGGATTAACCTTC
Source organism: Lysinibacillus xylanilyticus (assembly GCF_001183605.1). Lineage (GTDB taxonomy): Bacteria > Bacillota > Bacilli > Bacillales_A > Planococcaceae > Lysinibacillus > Lysinibacillus xylanilyticus. The sequence goes on from NZ_LFXJ01000006.1 coordinate 74,811, forward strand.
AATTTTGCCATCATGTCATTAACTATGATTTGCCCTGGAACCCCATGAAGCTAGAGCAGCGAATTGGTCGTGTACATCGATTAGGGCAGGAGCATGATGTTCATATTTATAATCTAGCTATTGCCAATACGATTGAAGAGAAAATATTAGCATTACTTCATACGAAAATTGATGTGTTCGAAAAGGTAGTAGGCGATTTAGATGCGATTCTATCTAACTTTAAAGAATCTGTATAGTGTAAGGGAGAAGGACCATGTATCCACAGCAAGTTCATAGTTATTTACGCCAATTTTTTAATGAAAATGATTGCCGTATTTTAGGAGAAGACCATCATTATCTTACTGTACAATTAACCGTTGATATTGATAAAAGAATAATGAATCGGCCTTTTTATTGGCAATACGTGGAGGCTACTAATAGTGAGGGCAATCCAGCCCAAGTAACTTTTATTACAAATCAAACAGCATCAACAGGGGGTCTTTATGGCGAAGCTATTCATTTCGGTTCTCCGAGAATGAACCAGCTTTTTCAAGCAACAAGGGAGCTAGGGGCTTATGTTCAGCTTTTTGAAAAGGTGGATAACGAGATAGGGCAAGTTATCTTAACTCCTTGGCTTGGTGTTAATTTTAAAGTGTCGTATTGCTGCGATCGAACGAAAGAAACGCTCTATTCATTTGGTATAAACTTGCTAACGGGGATAATAAAAGAGGATTTTCAAGAGACGATATGTACATCTGAATTTGACACTGTTCCAGCAGACAATGCTTTTCATGTACAATATATCATTAAGCCTCTTAGAGCACTCGAAAGATTACATGCTACTATTGAAAAGATTATTGAACGTGATGACCATTCATGGGCTACAGAAGCAAAAAAACGATGGCAGCATGATCAGCGAGTACTTGATTATTTTTATGAGGAAGAAGAAGAGAAGCCGGAATGCTATGACATTGAAATGAAGGCGTTAGAGGAACAATACGATACAAAAATTAAAATAGAAATTATTAATGGTGGATTATTTTATCTTTATTAAACGAGGAGCTGTCCTAATAGTGGGACAGCTCCTTGCCATTTTAACTTCTTTTAGCGGGTGTCAAAACACCCGCTGGAATAGAGGAACTCAGTCTAAGAACGCCACGTCCTGTGGCGACGACTGAGTGACCTGCATCACGCAGGCCTAAGCACAAAGCTGATTCGGGACGCAATAATGCCGAGGCATTATTGATTATTCTTCGAAAATACTTTGTAATTTTGCCAATTTATTATCCCAAAATAAATCAAAGTACTGTAGCCAGTCTTCAATTTCTTTTAGTTTTTCGGCATGTAATGTGTAAATTTTTTCTCGGCCCTTTTTCTGAGCAGAAACTAACTCAGCCTGTTCTAAAATCTTCAAATGCTTTACGACAGCAGTTCGGCTTATAGAAAAATTCTCGGAAATCAGTGAGATGGGTTTATCACTTGAGGCAAGTAGCTGTAGGACATGACGTCTTGTCGGATCAGCGATAGCTTGAAAAACATCATTTTTTACAGCAAGCTGTGTCATTGTGATTCCACAACTTCTTTAAATTTTTGATCGACGATTTTTGTCCAGCCGTCAGCCATGATTTTTCGAATAGCTTCAGCAGGCATGTTAGCTTTAGGAATGATATGTGTAGCTTCTTTCCAGCCACCATGTGTTAACGTGAATTCAGTTTGCCCATCAATTTCTTTCAGTTCAAAAGTGACAAACCATCCATCTGTATCCCATGCAAAACGAACAAAATGTGGAGCATCTACTTGTTCTACTCGACATGGTGAAGGACCAAATGGTGATTGTATTGTAAATTCATGACCTTCAACTGGCTTAAAATCATTTGGCATAAGCCAAGAAGCAATCTTTTCAGCATCCGTTACCGTTTCCCATACTTTTTCAATCGGTGCATTAAGTGTAACTGTTTTAACAATATTCTCTAGTTTTTCTGTCATTAAAATGAACTCCTTTATAAAAATATAACCTTAAGGTGTTATGAATATATAACACCTTAAGGTTATATGTCAATTATAAATACATTGGATAAATTTTCTTTACGTCTTTTTGTGTAGCCTTAATTATGTTAGAATTATTTTTATAATTTTCTGACTAAGAGGAGGTTGTTAAAGTGGTGGACATATCTTTCTTTTTATTAATGTGCATTTTATTAATTATTTTGCCTGGCCCGGATACGGCAATCGCAACAAAAAATACACTTACCGTAAGCAGAAAGGGAGGCTTACAGACTTTACTCGGTTCGTGCTGTGGATTATTGATCCATACTTTTGCAGCGGTTATTGGACTTTCCGCGATTATTGTAAAGTCAGCATATGTATTTACCATTTTAAAATACGTCGGCGCGGTTTATTTATGCTATTTAGGTGTCAAAACCTTATGGGCATTACGAGCAATACGGACACAGCCTCCAGTTGTACAAGACGAAACCCAAATCGACCACAAATATTCGGAGCAATCATGCTTTAAACAAGGCTTCTTAACGAACGTTACAAACCCAAAGGTGGCAGTATTTTTTCTAACATTTTTACCTCAGTTTGTAGATGGCAAGAGCGGTACATTTATGCCGTTTCTTATAATGGGGCTCATTTATACTGCATTAACAGGATTTTGGTTTGTGTTCTATGTTTACTTATTGGATAAAATTAGCGCATTTATGAAAAAGCCAACGACGAAAGCTGTTATAGAAGGATTAACAGGTGCAGTATTAATTGGATTTGGCATTAAATTGGCATTAGAAAAAGCTCACTAAGATTTTATTGAAAATCAAAAAATATTTAAAATTGTTATGAATTAATTAACTGAATATAATGTCAGACATTTTATAGGTCTAAAAAAGGATAGATGAACAGGAAGAATATCTGTTTTCATCTATCCTTTTTTACAACAAATGACCTCATTTACCACAACAACTTTTTTGTTGTTCAACTAACGCACCTTGATAGTTTAAGTGTAATACTTCACTATTCCCTCCAGAGTGGGCCCTTGCTACTTAATCAAGAACCTTTCCCCTTTTTCATCAAATGTATGCTTAAAATCAAATGCAAAAGAAGTTGGACCATGCTGAATATAATAGTTGTATCTCTTAAATGCCTCCTCCCATGAGACATCCTTCACCTTTTCTGTCCACCAAACTACATAAGAAAGATGTTTCTCTGGATATGGCTCGATCCATTTGCTTCTATCTCGTAATGCTTGTATATGCTGTCCGGAATAGGTAAAGCGATATAAGGATTGAAGATTTCTCCATACTGTTAGCGTAAGAATAGGAGAACCCTTTCCCTTAACGGTTTCTTCAGGGAAAGGGACTCCTTCAGGTGAAAAAGTCTCTATAAGTCCTGATTTAGTTGCCTGACGGTATACTTCATTTCCCACTTGATAAAATTCACGAGAGGCTGGGTGGTCATAGGGGTGATTTAGCCTACCAACAGTATAGATTGAAACTAACGCCATAAATTGCCCTCCATCTATAGTCTTTTTATAGATATATTAGAATGAAAATGTGAAAATTCCTTCTTCAACCAACCTGCTTAAATAATTATTGAAATCATAACAAAGCTTTATTGCTATTGTATTTGTCTACATATTTTTTTAGAAAAAGGATTAGTAGGAAATAAGGAGAATTTATTACTAAATAGAGATTATGAGAATATATTTTATTACAAATTAGAATAAATGAGGTATCTATATGGAGCTGCGAGATTTAAAAGCATTTATGACTGTTGTTGAACATGGGAGCTTTACAAAGGCAGCAAATGAATCCTTTGTATCACAGCCTTCATTAAGCAAAAGCATTAGAAAGTTGGAGGATGCTCTTCATGTAGAGTTATTAAATCGCTCTACACGCAATATAGAATTAACGGACGCTGGTAGTATCGTCTATAAACAAGGACAAAAAATAATACGTTCTGTACATGATTTACATATATTATTGGATGATTTATCGAACATCGAAACAGGTACGATTAAACTAGGGATTCCGCCGCTAATTGGTACACTATTTTTCCCTGAGATCGCTCGAAAGTTTCATAAACAGTATCCTAAGGTGCATTTAGAGCTTGTGGAACGTGGAGCTAAAATGATCGGAACATTAGTAGAAAATGGCGATGTTGATATGGGGATTGTTGTTATACCTACAGATGAAAGGAAATTTTCTGTTCAATCATTTGTGGAAGACCAATTTTTTGTCTTTATTAATGAGTCCCATCCATTAGCTCAGCAAGAGCATATTCTATTACAAGATTTAAAAAATGAGACATTTATTATCTTTGCAGAGGAATTCACACTGCATGATTATGTTATTAAATCATGTAAAAGTGTGGGATTTACACCAATAATAGGCTATAAAAGCTCGCAATGGGATTTAATAGTGGAGCTAGTATCCTCGAATTTAGGGGTGACACTTTTACCATATTCAATAGCCGCAAAGCAGACGAATAAAAATGTCAAAATTATTCCGTTGCTTGGTTTTGACATGCCATGGCGTTTAGGTGTTATTACGAAGAAGAATACATATCAATCTTTTGCCTTAAAACAATTACTCAATTCAATACGTTCTGAAAATTGATTTATTCACTTTTAGAATAAATAGTATTCTAATTAATTCCTTTACTTATAAAATGGTATTAAGGTAGAATTTTTCTTAATAAGTGAGCAATTTTAGGGGGTTTCGATATGGGGAAGGGAAAAGTGTGGAATTCGTTTGAGGAAGCCGTCGCTGATATTAAAGATGGAGATACATTAGTCGTAGGGGGCTTCGGGCTATGTGGTATCCCTGAAAAATCAATTGCGGCGCTAGTACAAAGGGGAACAAAAGACTTAACAGTTATAAGCAATAACTGTGGCGTGGATGATTGGGGTTTAGGGCTTTTATTAGCAAATAAACAAATCAAAAAAATGATTGCATCCTATGTAGGTGAAAATAAAATTTTTGAGCAGCAATTTTTAAGTGGAGAGCTTGAAGTAGAATTGACACCACAAGGTACGTTGGCAGAGCGTTTACGAGCTGGCGGAGCTGGAATTCCGGGCTTTTACACAGCTACTGGAGTTGGTACTCCAATTGCTGAGGGGAAAGAAGAAAAGGTTTTTGATGGCAAAGAATATATTTTAGAAAAAGGTATTGTCGCAGATTTTGCACTTGTCAAAGCGTGGAAGGCAGACAAGCTAGGAAATTTAGTTTTCAAAAAAACATCACGTAATTTTAACCCTCTAGCAGCAATGGCGGGGAAAATTACGATTGCGGAAGTAGAGGAAATTGTTGAAGTAGGAGAGCTAGATCCGGATCATATTCATACTCCGGGAGTATTCGTGCAACGCGTTTTACTAGGTGGCACTTATGAGAAGCGTATCGAGCGTTTGACGGTGAAAAAGGGGGATGCGTGATGGCTGATACAAGACAAAGAATCGTAAATAGAGCGGTAAAAGAAATACAAAACGGCATGAACGTCAATTTAGGTATTGGTATCCCAACGCTAGTGGCCAATGCAATTCCATCTGATTATGACGTCCTTTTACAATCAGAAAACGGACTTCTTGGCATCGGTCCATACCCAGTAGAAGACGCAGTCGATCCAGATTTAATTAATGCAGGTAAAGAAACGGTAACAGCTGTACCTGGCGCTTCCTTCTTTGATAGTGCTGAATCATTTGCCATGATTCGTGGCGGTCATATTGATCTGGCTATTTTAGGTGGCATGGAAGTATCTGAAACGGGTGACCTTGCGAACTGGATGATCCCAGGGAAAATGGTGAAAGGTATGGGAGGTGCCATGGACCTTGTAGTTGGGGCAAAAAGAGTAGTCGTCGTGATGGAGCATGTTAATAAAAATGGTGAGTCAAAAATAAAAAAACAATGTGAGCTACCGTTAACAGGGAAAGGCGTTGTGCATAGATTAATTACAGATTTGGCTGTTTTTGATTTTACGGATGAAGGGATGCAGCTTATAGAATTAGCAGAGGGTGTTACTTTAGAGGAAGTAAAAGAGAAGACAGCTGCTTCGTTTAGTGTCTCCTTAAATGGATAAAGTGAAGTGGGAATCTTTTTCATCCCAACTGAGTATTAGTCTTCACAATTCAGGTGTTTCCGGGCAGGGTATTTCTGAAGAGCATGAAGGTTGATTGTGATTTTTCAGACTATTGGCGGTTCTCTAGCTCTATTTTTCAATTATACAATGATTGAAAAGGAGAAAAATAACTATGAGACAACAATGGTCAGATGAATTACAGGTGGCACAGGTACGCGTTGCACGGCCAACTGATAAATTAAAGGAAATTGAAAAATTTTATTGTGAAGGCGTAGGGTTAGAAAAAATCGGCTCTTTTTCAGGACATCGAGGCTTCACCGGTATCATGATAGGTCTTCCAAATGCTAGCTATCATTTAGAATTTATAGAGCATATTGAAGGAAGCCCTTGCCCAGCACCAACAAAGGATAATTTGCTTGTACTGTATATTCCAAAGCGTTCAACCATAGAGCTTATCGCTGAACGCTTATTGCAAATGGGCTATCCTGAGGTAGAGCCAGAAAATTCATATTGGGCTGAAAAAGGTGTCACAATTGAAGATCCCGACGGCTGGCGTCTCGTATTGATGAATACAGAGGGGATTTAAATCGGTAGGAGCTTACATTTCCATACCCCTCGCGGTATTTAATTGCAACTTTTAATATCGAAAGATGGAAAAGGCGATAGGTAAAAAAACTTTTGTCTGTGGCAATTAATAAATAAAAAATGATACCCCTTCTATATACATGGAGGGGTATCATTTTTGGGATATTCTATTGTCCTAAAGAAGCACTTTGATGATAATGAGTAGCAATGGATTCAATATCTAGCTCAGTATAGTTTGCCCAATTAGTCTTTCTAAAATCTTCCTCACTAAAGTAAATATTTAAAAGCTCAGTCATAGATTTGTTCCCTCTAGGCTCCGTTAATGGGGCATACCAATTAATAGCTGGAGCTTTAACACTTTGAAGCTTAGACAGCTCTGCAAATATTTTAGTGGAATCCTTCAGCATTTGATTTTTCATACCTTTTTTCACATCTGTATCTTGAATGGAGATTGATACCGTACCATTCTTTTCTTCAACAGTGAATTTGTTTTTAACGATAGCTCCTACTACATCTTCAACGGTAGTATTTTTATCGACGGCAACTTCCTTTGGTGCGGTATTTTTCCCGCAAGCGGATAATAGTAGTGTGGCTAGTAAAAACAAATAAAATAACTTCTTCAATGTAATAACCTCCCTTGTTACTACCATATATGCGCAAAATGGAGGTGATTTATACAAAAAGCAGGAAGGAAATAAACTAAATTGGAGTTACATAAATTTGTTTCTCAGTTGGATCCCAGAGGACAATCCCAACATCTTTGTTTTGATCTATAATACGAATAGAAATAGGAATATAATCAAATAAAATAGTATTCAATTTAGTACTAGTCAACTGTAAAAGGCCAATCAATTCGGTATCATTTATTAAAGGTACGTTAACATCTATTTTTAATTCCGTTAATTTCCCGTTTTCATATCGAAGCTTCCCAACTATTTTAGGATTTAAATGTTTGAAGCCTTCTTGAATATCTTCTTTGAAAATTAATAATTTACTGGAAGTATCTTTGTCTAAACTATAAAGTGAATCTGATGGGAAAGTATAGTTTTTTATATCTATAGCATCCCATTTATCTATTTTATCCTCTCCTTCAGGTATAGATGTTTGAGCTAAAAATATTCCTGGAATGATATCGTTTTTGTTGGATTCTTGATATAAGGTTAGGTAAATAGGAACATTGGGTATTTTGTTATTATTTCTTATGTTTTTTATAATAGTTCCGGCTACTTTCTTACCGTAATTTTCTACGTCATTAACCTTATCTTCGTTCGTATCGACTTTAACTTGATCTGTATAAGTTAAGCCTTTATCATCATGTACCCTAATGTCATAAAATTCATTTAAAGATATGGCTAAAGACATTCCTTCTACTTTTCCGTTTTCTTTATTAACAAAATTTTGTTCTAAGACATGAGATAATATTTTAGGATTACTTTTTTCATCCTCTAAAACATCTCCAGTACTTTTTTCAATAGGTGGGTTTAAACCAAAACCTTCTTTTGATTTTCTATCTAACCATTTATTTATAGTTTTACCATCTAAATATTGACCTTCCTGCATATAAAACTCCTTTGTAGGAAAGTAATTGACCGATAAATCCATTAATCCCTTTTCAATTTCAGTGACGTTTAGTGAATTGTTCATATTATTAACTATCAACCCTCTTGAAACATTAGATATTGCAGGTTGTTTAATTTCATATATTTCCTGTTGTTGGGTTGATGATACATACATTTTTTCATCATTTTTATTAACTTGATCATCGTCACTACAAGAAGCTAATAGAAATAGTGGTGATAGAAAAAACAACATACTCTTCTTTATATTCATTTAATATACTCCTTATTGATTCTTATATTTAATCGCGTATCAAAATGTTACGATAACTTCAGTTTTGCTAGGTTGATTCCCGTTCTGACTGGGCGTTTCTCCTGGGAGCGTCCGATGAGCCGCAAATGCATAAGGAGTCGTTAGCTTCTACTCTAATCAACTTATAAAATGGCATATTTTTAACAGATAACACGTATAGCTTTTGGTAATGAAACCTTATATTTACATTTTAAATTTGAATTTGGTAAAAGTATATAATAAATAAATTGATAACTGATATTAGTTATCTGTTTCAGTACGTCATTAATCAAAATCACCATTACATAATTTCTCTAATTTTGTATTAATAAAAACAATGGGGAGCATAAAAAATGAATTTTCCAGAGTTTCAAGACTGTCTTTTGACATTAAGCGAAATAATTTATTTTGATAGCAATGAGTATCTTCGTGAAAAAACTTCTAATCCATTTAGAATGAAAGAAATTATAGACATTGCTGAAAATTTACTAGCGAATATAACGAATGAAGATGAAAAATATTTTCTAATGGGAACGCTAGGGAATTTATATAGAATTTACGGAGAACTACAAAAAGCTGTTAAAATTTTAACTGAATGCGTTACTATTGCTAGCAATCAGAACAACAGCAATCGTGAAATCGTGGCATTAATACGTCTTGGAGAGGCAATCAAATACAACGGTAATCCAATGAAAGCATTAGAAATCTTCAATGAAGTTTTAGAAAAATGTAAGGCAAACAACAATTTGTTATATTTGGACTTTGCTATACAACATAAAGGGAAGTGTTTGTTAGAATTAGGGGGAATTGTTGAGGCAGAAAAATGTTTTAAAGAAGCATTAAAGTTAAGGGAATTTAAAGGTGATGTATCACTTATCGAGTCTACCCGACAAGCATTGAATTTTATAAAATGGAATGCTAAATACTTTACTAAATAGCTGTAAAGATCATACTTTTTTTCTGTAAAATAAATTGAAGGATTTATGTATCCATATAAGTTCATTTAAATAAGTATAATTTCAATAAAGTTTACAAAAACTTGTAGTAAGCAGAGACCATCATATATGATGGTCTTTTTTTATAAAACGGTAATTTTGTAAGCGTATACACTTTTCGCAGAGTTTTTTTCCTTTAACTATTGAATTGCTAGTGAAAACAATGTATAGTGAAGTGATTTGTCTGACGTCTGACTATCTACATATTTTCAGTTTTAAGATCTAAAGCTGTTATTCAAGTTTCAATAATGGAACATAATGAGTGAAAGAAGGATTTGTAGTTTCGGATATCGAACGTGCAAAAATATTATCAATATTATTTATGGAGGAACTCATGAGATACTTAATATCCATTTGTGGATTGCTACTTGTTTTTGGTTTAGCTCTGTTAATGAGTAAAAACAAAAAAGAAATAAAATATAAAAACATAATTATTATGTTAATCATTCAATTTATATTTGCAGCATTACTGCTAAATACGAAGTTTGGTTATGTTCTAATCAAAGGATTTACAAATGTATTTGATCATTTATTGTCTTACGCAAGTACGGGCGTAACATTTGTTTTTGGTGGTTTAGCGAATAAAGGAGAGTATTCCTTCTTCCTAAATGTGTTATTACCGATTATTTTTATATCTGTATTGATAGGTATTTTACAGCATTTTAAAATTCTCCCATTTATAATGAAATGGATAGGTTTACTTTTAAGTAAAGTAAGTGGTATGGGGAAATTGGAATCCTATAATGCTGTTGCTTCTGCAATGGTAGGTCAATCTGAAGTATTTATTACTGTAAAAAAACAATTAGATAAGATTACTCCACAGAGAATGTATACATTATGCGCATCAGCAATGTCGACCGTTTCTATGTCAGTTGTTGGAGCATATATGACGATGATTGAACCCAAATATGTTGTAACGGCGATTGTCTTGAACTTGTTTGGTGGATTTATTATTGCTTCAATCATTAATCCGTATAGCGTAGAAGAAAGTGAAGATATCTTAGCGATTGAAGATGAAAATAAGCAGACTTTCTTTCAAATGCTTGGAGAATATATCATGGATGGATTTAAAGTAGCCGTCATTGTTGGAGCTATGCTTATCGGTTTCGTAGCATTAATGGATTTAATCAATTCAGTATTTGATATGATTTTCGGTATATCCTTCCAAGACATTTTAGGTTATATCTTTGCACCAGTTGCTTTCCTAATGGGTGTACCTTGGGCAGATGCTGTTTCTGCCGGAGGAATTATGGCAACCAAATTAGTAACGAATGAATTTGTTGCAATGGTAAGCCTTGGAGAAGTAGCTAAGTCTATGAGTGCACATACACTGGCTATTATTTCTGTATTTGTTGTATCCTTTGCGAACTTTTCATCGATCGGTATTATTGCTGGAGCAGTAAAAGGTTTGAATGAAAGGCAAGGAGATGTAGTTGCTCGTTTTGGTTTAAAGTTGTTGTACGGAGCAACACTTGTTAGTATCTTAACAGCTACAATTGTTGGTTTGGTTATTTAATTTATAAAAAAGAAGCAGTTGACTGCACTCCAATATCTATTGGGTGCAGTTTTTTTTATGGCTAAAGTGTGTGGTTTTTGCACTTCATGGATGTTCAACGGTACAGTTTAGTTGAAGAATAGAAGGGGAGTAAGATAGCGCACAGGCGCTTTTACATTAGTACATAAAAAAAGCCACTTTATTTAAGTGACTTAGAACTACAAAGACCACCGTTATTAAGATAGCCTTTTTGCTGAATTATTGGTTGTGCCTTTTCTAAGAAAATGAATAAAAATGAGTAGTATTAGTTGAAACAGTACAACAATAAAAAATGCGATACCCAAAACAATGAATGAGACCAATCTAACTTCAGGAGTTTGAACTACCCCCGTATAATCAACTTCTCTTACTCCAATAAAAATGGCTCCAGCAGCAAAAATGAATAGCCATACAATATTTATAGCCCACCATATTTTTATACTCAAAATAAATATCTCCTTTCTATTCATAATTGTATTTGGTTTACTACCTTAGCTTAGGGATGATTCCCTTTCCAGCGAGGCACTTTCTATATGCGTCCGATGTGCCACTTTGAGAAAACAGGATGTTGGTTACGAAGAGAGTCGTCTAAGGACGAAGATCAATGTACTTTCTAAAATCGATACGCTCTTTAATAAATGTCATCCTGGGTGATGAATTTAATGCTCCGATTATTGTTTATAATTGTAACACTTTTCCTTTTTACTGGAAACAAACTTTAGGCGGTGCTACTTCTCAGCCTTAAGACTGATTATCTAATGTTTCTGCTATGACTCTTAATTTACTCATCATCTCGATATAAAAAGATATCATCCTAAATAAGCAAGTAGTCGAGTAAACATCGTTTTCGCTATGGTGCATATATCGAGCTAGATGGAAGTTATGACGTGTTAGAACAGGTACATTTTTAGGTAAGGGAGCGGCCAAAGTGGGGCGAGTAAAATCGAAACAGCTAAATTAGCATAGATGTTATATCCGAAAAATTTTAAATTCCAGGTACTATTTAATTTAAAATCAGGGCGTTTTGTCTGTATACCAATAAAGGTTATTTATAGTAAAGTAATAAAAATTTATCGTTTTACGATAAAAAAGTATTGACTAAGGATGTGTTGTCGATTATTCTAACATAAGAAAGTTGAGAAGGCGGTGAATTATGAAACATAAGGAATTAGCAAAGTGGTTAAAAATAATTATTTTTTTCTGCTGGGTATTTGGTTTATTGTTCTGCGTCTATGTTGGGCCAGAAACAGGAAGGAATATATTGTTAGATTCTCATTCCTTAAAAGAATTATATAAACCTTTTATTGCATTTATTTGGATAACTGGTATACCTTACTTTTATGCTTTATGTATAGGCTGGAGTATCTGTTCAGACATTAATTTAGGTAACGATTTTACATTAAAAAATGCAAATAGGTTAAAGCGTATAAGTGTTTTAGCAATGACAGAAGGAGTTTTATATGTTGCTGCACTACTTTATGTATTTATTAGTGGGAACTACAATACTAATCTTTTAATGATTCTTTTGCTTATACTATTCTTTGCAGTAGTTATTTCTGTATTTACTTCTTTACTTTCTTATTTAATGAATAAAGCTAGTGAAATTAAACAGGATAATGAATTAACGATTTGAGGTGTAACATGGGCATCATAGTTAATCTTGATGTAATGCTAGCTAAAAGGAAAATGAGTGTTACAGAACTATCAGAAAAACTTGGTATCACAATGGCAAACGTCTCAATTTTAAAAAATGGAAAAGCAAAAGCAATCAAGTTTTCAACATTAGAAAAAATATGTGAAGTATTAGACTGCCAACCAGGTGATATCTTGGAATATAAAAAATAAATAAATTAACTTTATTGGAGGAAAATGTTATGAAAAAGAAATATGTAATCGCATCAACACCAATACTTTTAGGAGTAATCTGTTTAATTGCAAAAGCCATCATTGGAAGTAAAGTAGCTATAGATGGCACATTAGAAGAACCTTTCTTCTTAATTCCAATTGGATTTTTATTATTCTTCTTAGGTATTGTGTCACTAGCTGGTGTGGCTTTGATTTCAATGTTTAAGAAAACACAAGTTTCAAATTAAAGTAGTAAATTCAACCAACCATTAAAATAACCAGGTACTCATATGAGCGCCTGGTTTTATTTTATCTCCCTAACAATTGCTTTTTCTTCGTGTAAAATTCTTCCTGAACCAATAACTCGTCATTTAATAAAGAATTCAATTCGCGAATTTAAGTGCAATATGCACTGGTACATCGTCAATGATAGCTACGTTTCCAGTAGATATGATTTTAATTTGCTTAGAGTCTTTAAGTAATAAATCGAATAAATCATCATATATAGATGAAACAGTTAATAGAGAATGACTAGCATTTTGATAAAAAAATCACCCTCCAATAATGGAGAGTGATTCGTTCAAAAGCCAAGTGGCTGTATGATTAAAATTAAAAAGCCGCGTATGCCGTAGTTATTATAGAAAGTTTTAAACCACCACTCCTCAAAGTGGGTGTTCGCAGAAGCTTTCCTGCTTATCCTCATGCACCATGGTGTGAGGCCCGTCATTCCAACTCCAATAATAAAACTCCCTTTTACAGCTTAAAGGTTAAAACTTAATATTGTACGAACAATGCAGCCTTTAAGGATATAATAAGGCATGTTAAACAAACTTGCAAGTAAGATGGTTTGTACAAAAAAGTCAATGGGCAAGTGTCCCAAATCATACATATCCAGAATGAAAAAACTCAAAAAGCATAAAACAGATTCAAACATTTTTCACAAATACGAACGAAAAATACGAACAGCCTTTACTTAATAGGACGAAGTATGTAAAGATAGGAGAATATATAGGGTTTACCTAAAAAGTAAAAGGAGGAAGCGGAAATGGCAGCTTATCCAAATTGTCCGAAATGTAATTCTGAATACACATATGAGGATGGAACGAACTTTGTATGTCCAGAATGTGCGCATGAGTGGAGCACTGATGTAACGGAGCAGGACACAGATTCGTTAATCGTAAAGGATGCTCATGGCAATCTACTTGCAGACGGTGATTCCGTTACAGTTATAAAGGATTTAAAGGTGAAAGGTAGTTCTTCAACATTAAAAATTGGGACAAAGGTGAAAAGCATTCGTCTCGTTGAAGGCGATCACAATATTGATTGTAAAATCGATGGCTTTGGTGCAATGAAATTAAAGTCAGAGTTCGTTAAAAAAGCATAATAACTGAAAAAAGAGTCGTGTGATGAGGCGCCCCAATCTAGGAAATAAAGTTGGGTGCTATTCTAAACCGACTCTTTTTTTGTTTCTGGATAAAGGAAGCTACCTCAAATATATTAATACAACTCCTTTTTGCAAGGTGTATCATTATTTTGTAAACCTACGAAACATAATAGCAAAAGCAGCACCGAATAGTGCGAAAATAGTATGTAAAAGGGCTATGTAGCTAGCTCCAATCAAAAGTGTACCAATTTCCGTTAAGGAGTAGTGGGTGACATAGAGTGAATTATTGATATTGTTAATAATAGCCCAGACGAAAACGGGTATAGAGCTGATAGCAAAAACAATCCAAATATTTTTGTAAAAGAAATAAGTAAGGCTGCCAAAAATCGCGTAAGATATAGCAAAGCTTGTTTGATTGCCAAGTAAGGAAGAGTTAATGGCAAACATAAAGGATAGTACGATAAAAACAAGATGGAAAAATGTTATCGTTCTTTTCATTAATAAATGATAACCCAGTGATTGCTTTGAAGTAGCGAGCTGCTGACAATGCTCACAATTAGCTAAATGCTGTTCGACAAATTCTACAGTAGTTGCTTGGAGCGCTTGTTTTTTATACAAAGGTAATAAATCCTCTACAATTGAACATTCCTGTGACAAAAGCTTCCCTCCATTCGATCTCCTTCCATTATACGACTTTTTAACTTCTTTCAGCAGACGCAATTATGCCAAGGCATAATTGATGAAAATAAAAAAAGCCTTCCGTGAATTAATTCGTTCGGAAAACTTGTACATGCACCCTATTAATTTGATGTTAATACTTCATTGGTCAAAGCTTGAATATCAATGTGTGTTTTTTCCTTCACAGCATCCTTCAGAATCTCAGTACGGAAATAGTGAACCGAGGCTTCAAGAGGAATAGTTAAAATCTTAGAAAGAGCGGATTGATACATATGCACAAATTCTTTATCTGTGTTACCGCGTTTTAACTCAGCAAAGGCCTCGTAAAATTGGTCAAGCTTATCAGCAAACTCAAGTAGGCGACCTTCTATAGTTTTATCCTTACCTTCTTTCATGCGCTCAAAGAATACAGCCTGAAACTCTTGTGGGATCTCATCAATAATAAATTTCTCCATCATTTTTTCTTCCACATGTGCAAGCATTTGTTTAAGCTCTGGGCTAGCATGCTTTACAGGTGTTTTAATATCGCCGATAAATACTTCAGCAAAGTCATGGTTGATGGTTTTTTCATATAATGATTTCCAATTGATCGTAGCTCCGTTTATTTCTTCAAGTGTGGCAAAGAACATCGCATACTGTGAAACCTTCCAAGAGTGAGCAGCCACATTGTGCTCTTCAAATTTGAAGCGTCCAGGGCAACGAATAATACGCTCTAAATCATTAAGACTTGTAAAAAATTGATGAATTCCTATAAAAATCACTCCTTTTTGGTCTATATGTGCATGTTACTATAATCCATACCCTCTTTGTGCAAATTTCAAACAACTTAACAATGATTCATTTTGCGTTTACAAAGGATTCACAATTGACGATAAAGCATACTTATGTTGAGTGCTATAATGAGGGGGAATGAATCAAGGGGGAGTAAGTGCACAATGATATCAATTTATACACTTCTACTATACATACATATTTTAAGTGCTGTACTTTCGATTGGGCCTTTGTTCGTTGTTTTAACAATTGTTAAGAAAATGCGTATAGCATCTCATGTTGAAATGTCACCATATATTGAGGCTTTTAAAGGAGCCATTACGATCGTCAAGCATTCGGGGCATGTTCTTGTTGCGTCCGGTATTTTATTAATGTGGCATGCGGGTTATCATTGGAGTACCTCGTGGATTGTTCTTACATTCCTTGTGATGTTGGCCTCAATTGTATTTTTAGCTAGAGCGTTCAAACCGACTTTACAAACATTTAATACGCCTGCCTATGATCAGCAAAAATTTACTTCATTGCTACATCGCAAAGCATGGATGTACATTTTATTATTGCTAATTATGTTATGGCTAATGGTTGCAAAGCCTGTACTTTGGTAAGAAGCTGGCTCATCATCATAACGTTTGGTTGATTTCCGCTCCGACTGGGCGCTTTGTAGCTGTCGCTTTGCTTTCGCTGCAGAAAACATTTGTAGCTGTCGCTTTGCTTTCGCGCAGAGCAGAGCTTCCTGGGGGCGTCCGATGAGCCGCTTCGTTCCTCTATTGCTTATCCCCAAGGAGTCGCCTAGTCTCCACTCCAATCAACCACTTCACATAGCAAGTATCTTCTGGCATGAAACTCTAATTTATAGTTATAAAACGATACTAAAGCAATTTTATGCAATAGCGTGGTCTATCGTAGCGGCAACAAACAGATGTCTTAGAAAACGAAGCATTAGAATAACAGGCGTACAATTGCATCACTGTAAAAAGTCCTTTTTGTAGATTAAGTTGGGTAGCGATAGTGTTCGCTTTTGAAATGAATGAAATTTATAAAATTTCTACGCTATTGCTGATTGGAGTGGAAGGCTACTCGACTCCCGTGGGAAAGCGAGACAGGCGAGACCCTGCACGGAGCGGATGTTTTCTGTGCGAAAGCGTAGTGCTAACGTAGCGGTAGCAAATGTTTTATCTGTGCGAAAGCGAAGCGACAGCAACAACAACAGCGGAGGAAGCGGCTCGACGCTCGCCCACAGGAAAGCGAGTAGCCTGGAACGGAAATCACCTTCATTCATTGCGTCGCAACATTCTCAAAGATCACCTTTAATTTGTTTTTCAACACTATGAAAATCCGCACCCCGAGAGGAGTGCGAATTTTTTTTCATCAATTGCTAAGCAAGCGTTTGAAATAGCTTTTGCGAATAAATATATAACTAACGAAGAATAGGACAAAGAAGCATAAAGAGCTCATCATTGAGACTTGTAAAAATGATGTTGAAACCATTGTTCGCATTGCAAATAATGTAGCAAATAACATTGTAGTCGCTATCGCGAATGGTACAAATATAAGGATTGCCAGCTCTTTAGACACAACTGTGAATAACTCTTTTTTAGATAGCCCAAGTTTTCGTATACCTACATACTTTTCTTTTTCCTGAAGAAGTGTCGTCTGTAAGTAGAAGTAGAGTATGCTCATAGCTGCACTTAAGAAAATTAAGCTCAACATAGAGCCGATAAAGAACATCACACTTTTTGTAAACATCTCTGCGTCATACAATTCGATTTTTGACGTTACATAACGTTCCTCATATATATGTGGGAAATCTTTAATAATTTTTTTCGCCAACTCTGTATGTGCCGTCCAATTGTCTAGCTCAAATAAATAGGTTTTGTAGACAGGATATTTGATACTGTTATAAACTTCATCAGGCACAATAAAATATGTTTGTTGGAAACCTGTTGTTAATAGATTTTTTTCATTTACAGATACAAGCTTAAATTGCTTTAGATATTTGTCATCACTTACATTAGTAATGGGTAATGTTTTGCGATTACCAGCAACTGCAATAAATTCATTTGCACCTAAGTTAATCTTTTCATTGTGTAACAAGTTATAATCGGAAACTGACATATAACCGAGTCGTTGATCTTCATTCGATTTAAATTCAATAAAATAATTTTGTGAATCCACTGTGGATAATTGTTTTTCAATATTTTCTATATCAGCTTTTACCATACTCGGATCAGCCTTAGGAGGGGCAATATATTGAAAACTGTATGGATAATTCGCCTCACTATCTTTTTCAACATTATAGTAAGAACTAAATAAAATGCTTGTACATAAAAATACACCGCTTAATAAAATAGTGATTAAAAATAGCATATTTGCATGTGATTTCATTTTTGCGTTGAGATTGGAAGCCAGTAGCATATTCGTTTGTTTCATATAGGCTGACGATCTCTCAAAAGCCTTTAGCATGAAGCGCATTCCTTGTGAGATGATTAAATAAATTGTACAAAGCACACTCACGAAAAACGCTGCATAGAAAAGAAGACTGAGACTACCTACAATGTCATGATCTATTTTTAATAAATAGACTAATGTAGTGGAAATCATAATACTAATGAATAATAAAAGATAATGTGACTTTATCGACTTTTCGATGACAACATCACTTTTTAATAGTTGAATGGAAGCTTCTTTATTAATAAATCTTGTCATTACTTTTGAAATAACAACGAATAATACAAGGAATAAACCAACAGTTAGCATGATTGCTTTAATAGGGAAATACATACCGAAAGCTTCTGCGTTTAAAACAACCCTAGCACCCATTAAGAAGAGAGGCGAAATGACAAGCCCAAGAACGATTGCTGTAATAATCGCGAGTACACCTATAAGAATATTCTCCCGAAAAACGAGCATACGAATTTGTTTCATAGATGCACCGGTAATCATAAAAATACCTAGTGTTTTAGTTTTCTTCTTTAAAAAGGCCATGATGGAATAGGCGATATAGATAAATGAAAACAAATAAACGAGTAAACTCGCTAACATTAATGCAAGGCCAAGTGTTGAGTCTGGATCTAAACCTGCAAGACTTGGATGAAACACAATGACTGTAAATAGAAAGAAAATAATGATAGAGAACATACTGCTAAGGAAATACGAAACATAAGTCCATTTATCACGTAAAATATTTTGAATAACAATATGATTAAAGCTCATGCTGTCCACCACCTAAAAAAGCAAGTGTGTCCATGATTTCCTGGTAAAATTGTTTACGATTATGACCGCGATGAATTTCGTTATATAATTTACCATCCTTAATGAATATAATACGATTTGCGAAGCTTGCAACATAAGGATCATGTGTCACCATTAAAATGGAAGTTTTCAGTTCTGTATGAATAGAACTAAATAAATTCATGACATCATTTACTGCTTTTGAATCGAGATTTCCTGTAGGTTCATCTGCCAACAATAAACTCGGTTCGTGAATAACCGCACGAGCAATAGCTACACGTTGTTTTTGCCCACCGGATATTTCGTAAATTCGTTTTGAAAGAAGCTCTTCAATTCCAAGAAATTGAGATACATGTTGAAGTCGTTGCTGCATTTTATCGGCAGGTAAACTATCTAAAGTTAACGGTAATAAAATATTTTCTTTCACCGTTAATGTGTGTACAAGATTAAAATCTTGAAAGACAAAGCCTAATTCTGAACGACGGAACTTTGCAAGCTCTTCATCATCTAATGAATATGGATTTCTACCATTAATAAGAATTTCACCAATAGTAGGGCGATCGATTGTTGATACGCTATTTAAAAAGGTAGTTTTTCCACTTCCTGAAGGCCCCATGACGGCTACGAATTCGTTCTCACCAAGTTGAAAATCTATGCCATTCAATGCCTTATATGTGATTTCTCCGATATATTCTTTTTGTAGATTGGTCACTTGTAGGATTGAGTTTCCCATCTTTGAACAACTCCCTTACTTCGATTGAATAGCTTAAGTATAAAGAAGGAGTAGCATTTTACCTATTTGGTTAAATGACGTCAATATGACAAAGTTGTCATATTACGAGCATGATTTTTTCACGCTATTTGAAAAATCTATGGAAAAGGTAGTGACGCACTCATGGGACTGTAAAGTAAAAGGGTGCTCTAATTCAGTTAAAATCTTTTTCACTAAATACAAGCCTATACCTGTTGCTTCTCCACTCGTTCTTCCTTTCACACCTGTGTAAAATAAATCAAAGACACGCGAAATTTCACTCTCAGGAATCGTATCTCCATAGTTTTTAATACGTAAAGTAGCTTCGTCATAAATAATTTGAATAGAACTTTCAGACTCACCGTACTTAATGGCATTATTGATGACTTGATAAAGGACAATTTTTAACCATTTTCGATCTGAATAAATAATAGTATTTTCAATAAGCGTTACTTTTGGAAAAACTTCTTTAGCAATGAAATAATCCTTTAAATCGTTAACAACTTCCTTCATAAGTTCTTTTAATGAGAGTGCTTCTATTTTTAAATCAGCCACAAGATTGGACGTGCGTTCATAAGTTAGTAGCTGATTGAGGGTAAACGTCAACTTGTCGCATTCTTGATTAATTGTTTGCAAATGCTCGGATTGGCTATTGGCATTAGATTGGATAATCAGTTGAATAACCGACAATGGCGTTTTCATTTGATGCGCAAAATGGGAAAGCACAAGTTGCTTTTCGTTTTCTTGCTCCTCTAAATGTTGCTGCTGTGTTAAGTATAGATATTGCATTTGTCGTAGTTTTTGGCTGTAGGCCTGCTCAATCATAGCCTGTGGTTCATACAGATGAAGGTCATCACTTGTTAATGTGTTGTTCTGTAAATGAGCATAGAGTTTTTTTCTGCGATAATAACGTCCAATTAGCCAAATGGTAAATAGGAAACTAACGAGAAAGATAAAATAAAGATAGTGTGAAGATAAATCATCCAATGATTGAATGATCCAAGGTAATAATAGAAAGCTTACACAATAAAGAATGATTACACTTATATGATCTCGAAAGAACAGCTTCATTCCTCTGCCTCCACTAATTGATAACCAAGTCCACGGATTGTTTTAATTTCTAATCTAGATTGGATAGTCTCGAATTTTTTGCGTAATCGGCCAATATTAACAGATAGAGTGTTTTCTTCGACGAAGGATTCATCATCCCAAATGGCACTTAACAATTTTTGACGAGGAACAACATTAGGATAAGCTTCAAATAGTAATTTGCTAAGCTGCATCTCTTTTAACGTTAACAGGCTCTCGTGTTTTTCGGTGTAAAGACGAACTGTATCAGAATTTAATGTTGTATTAGCAATTGATATCGAATTAGATTCGGAGGAAGCATATTCTCCGTATGTACGGCGAATAAGACCATTCACTTTTGCCATAAGCACATCTAGCGAGAAGGGCTTAGTGATAAAATCATCAGCACCATTTTCAATTCCATGCACTTGATCGATATCATTCACGCGCGCTGATACAATGATAATAGGGCATTTGGATAGCTGACGGATTTTGCGTGACCAAAAGTACCCATCATAGGTTGGTAGGTTAATGTCCATAACCACTAAATGAGGTTGAATAGCTTGAAATTCTTCTACTATATGATTAAATTGTTGAACGGTATAGCATTCAAATTGATATTTTGTTAAATGCTCCACAATAATCTTTGAAATATTAGGATCATCTTCTATTATGTATATTTTGTACATAGTATCGACCTTTCTTTGTAGACTATCACTAAAAAGTGGGTATTTTATTAATATATATGAAGGTATATTGGTTGATTGGAGTGGAGACTGGGCGACTCCTAGGGGATTAGCGTCACAGATGAGACCCTGCAGCGAAGCGAAGCGGCTCATCGGATGCCCCCTGGAAAGCGCCCAGTCGGAACGGAAATCAACCCCACGTTATGCTGAGTAGCCTTTTTTATTTATATACTTTTAATGTACCCTGATTTTTAAAAATCCATTAATATTCGTCATTGAATATAGTAGTAATTGTAGCTTGAAAGTATAAAAAAGAGCCACCACCAACTCAATTGAGAAGGTGATGAGCTCTTTCATTTATTTTTTGGAATATGGAAGGTGACAGTTGTTCCTTCGTTTAGAGTACTTTTAATTTGTAATCGCTGTCCGTAAATCCTTTTAAGACGTAAATCCGTATTGCGTAGACCTACGCCAGCGTTTGGTGAATTACTAACAGATTGTAGTTCATCTAATATACTAGGATCAATCCCAACGCCATCATCTACAACACTGACTGCTACATGATCCGGAAAGTCTTTTATACGGATACAAACTGTACCGCCTTCTCCCTGTTTCAATACACCATGACATATGGCATTTTCTACTAAAGTTTGTAAGGAGATAGGGGGGATATCAATATTTATATTGTCATCTATATCCCATTCGATATTTAGTAAGTTCCCAAAGCGCTGCTGATTAATATAGAGATATGACCGTACTAGCTCCAACTCATCCTTTAGTGGCACTACTCGCTGTAAATTCCGTACATCAAAGCTTGCATGTAGATACTCACCAAAATGATGCATTAAATCAATCATTCGATCTGTATCGATCGTACTAAGCGATGCAATTGAATTTAATGTATTAAATAAAAAATGGGGCTGTATTTGAGCTTGAAGCCAAGCTGTTTCCAAATGTAGGCGTTGATTGATACTATATTTTAAATCGATTAAGGCTCTACTCCTTACCTTTAGCTCTAAAGAACTAATAGGCTTCGTAACATAATCATTAGCACCATGGGCAAAACCAGCAAAGACATCCTCGGAATAATTACGAGCTGTTAATAGTAAAATAGGTAATTCGAGCAATGAGTAGTGTTCTCGAATAATTTCAATTAATGCATAGCCAGATATATAAGGTAACATCGCATCTATAATGACTAAATCCCAATCATCTTGCTGTAGCACTTCTAATGCCATTTCACTGCTAGTAACTGTAGTAACCGCGTATTCTGAAGTTGCAAATAAACTACGCATAATTGTTAAGTTTACAGGATCGTCATCGACCATTAAAATTTTAAATTGCTTTTCCACTGTCGGTGATGAATTATGTTCTTCTATAGGAAGATGCAAATCCTCTTTCTCTATATAAGATTGCTCCTCATTAAATTCTCCTTCTGCTAATGGCAATGTGAAATAGACATCCGATCCTTTGTTAGGAATAGAATGTATTCGCAAAGTTCCACCATGTAATTCGATGAGCTTCTTTGAAATTAATAATCCGAGACCGATTCCATCATTGTTGTCATTGCCTTGTTCGTAAGGGGAAAATAGACGACTTTGGATATCATCATCCATGCCTAACCCAGTGTCACGAATATGGATAACAGCCATATTATTTTCTATATGGGCACTTATTTTTATAGATCCTGCACTCGTATATTTAATGGCATTGTGTAGGAGATTGAAAAGAATTTGAATCAATCGATTTTCATCGGCTACTACATTAGGAAATGCCCTAGGAATCGTTGAATTCATATGAATCTGTTTTCCACTTGTTATAAAGCGTAACATGTCAAAAACACCGTAAACTATACTTTGAATGCTAACGTTCTTTTTATGGAGATGTAAATTACCCTCCTTTAAACGAGTAAAATCTAGTATGTCATTTAACGTAAAGGACATGCTTCTTCCGATATCAATTAGATGCTTTAGGTTTTGCTTATCGTCAGCCATAAGCTTATTGTTTGGATTATCATAAATGGACTGTCCTAATGTAACCATTTTATTCATGGGATCCCATAGCTTTTGTGAACTGCTAGATAAAAATTCATCCTTTAATGCATCGTCCTTTTGTAATTTAGCAATCAATTGATTAATTTGCGCTTTATTTTCAAAAAAGCGTTTAAACCAATAACCCGAAAAACCGAGCATGACAAATAAATAATCGAATGGATACATTGGTATATCAAAATCATAGATGGATTTGATGTATGCCCATATGATGCCATTCATTGTACCAAGGGCGGTCAATGCAATAAAAGCAGTACTCTGTTTTTGATTTTCAAGATACTCTTTTAAAGCGAGTACTACTACAAATAAAAATGAAACGACATAAAGTATATAGTAAAAAGAATTTATTACCAATAACCAACTAATCGGTAAGACGACAGTTAAAAATGCTGAAAGGCCGTAGAAAGCAATGAGCCACTGAAAGCTTTTAGCATTATGATATTTGACTAGTAACACACGCATAAATTGGATAAAGAAAAAAGACGATCCGAGATAAATGATAGTAGATAGCTTAAATGACCATACATAATCGAGATGTAACCAAGTGATTATAGATTGGTCATATGAAATTAATTCATCTGCTAATGGCAAAAGAAAACCTACTGTAAACAGTAAAACAATTGGCTTTGGATAAATAAACAAGAATACAAGGGTGCTAAAAAGTGCGAACAATATGAGCGTTATTGAAATTGTAGCAAGAGATAGATCGTTAATCATTTGGTGATGTTCGATAGCTGAAGCAGAGCCAAATAAAATTCTTTTATCTATGCTAGTACTTATTGATGTATCAAAATTAGATACATGTAAAATTAAGTCAATTTCAGGCTCCTTATTTGTAAAGTAAAGGGTATAAGGAGCGGCTTGACCTTTATGGTTTTGTGAATCAGTAGCTACTTTTCCTGATTGGTCAACCAACTTCCCGTTAATATATAATGCTGAAGCAGTTGACACTGCAGGAATCCGAACGGCATAACGATGATCTTTAGGAGCATTATGATTAAGTAAGATTTTTAAACGGTATGTACCATATCGTTGTGTCGATACCTCTGAATCTCGCATGGGAATCGTCCGGGTAGTTTGTTCAAATGATTGAGGAGACTTGCTATTATCAATGTTTAAGGGATCTAGTAATAATCCGGGATAGTAAAGCCATTCACCATCTAAGTTAAGGACTTCCTCATCGGATAGCTGCTGATTATGTATATCAAATATACCTTTCTTTGCAAGCGGTTGATCACTTGAAGGGAGAAAGTATGTCAGCCATAGTAAACGAAGTGTTGTAAGCACTATAAAAATTAAAATAATGAAAAGTGAATGTCGTATAGTCGTTTTTTTTAACAGTGACATAAGTACCTCCAAAATTTTCCTCTTGTAATGAATTATGCCTCGGCATAATTCAGTGATATCCGCCGGGCTTTGGGCCAACGTGATGTTGGTCACTCAGTCGTCGCCACAGGACGTGGCGTTCTTAGACTGAGTTCCTCTATTTCAGTGGTTATTTGGACACCAGCTGAAAAGTAACTTAAATCGCATTCATCCCACCACCTATATAGGTTGGAGACTTCTATGTCTGTCGTTACGCTTTCGGTCAAAAGACATTTGTAACTGCCGTTTCACTTTCGCTACAAAAAACATTTGTAGCTGGCGCTTCGCTTTCGCTACAAAAAACATCTGTAGCTGGCGCTTCGCTTTCGCTACAAAAACATCTGCTGAAAGAAGTAAAAAGAACTACATTTACCATGCCATGAAATTTAGAAAATAGAAATAAGAAATTTATAA
The DNA here is from genome assembly GCF_001183605.1 of Lysinibacillus xylanilyticus. Lineage (GTDB taxonomy): Bacteria > Bacillota > Bacilli > Bacillales_A > Planococcaceae > Lysinibacillus > Lysinibacillus xylanilyticus. Next base: position 100,065 of record NZ_LFXJ01000006.1, read on the forward strand.
AAATAATACTTTCAGACTAATCAGAAAGTATTGAGGGTAACGGATATTCTCTGTGGGCTACTTGTTTATCTACTTGCGAGCGTCGAGTCGCTTTTATAAAAAATGCCAGATTGAGAAAGTATTGTTGGAATGACAGCACTTTGGAGAGGAAGGAAGTGAGTGTCCTACATCCTTCCGAGAGTGGAATGCACATCATTTCGGTAAATATCTATTCGTTTTTAAGTTTTCTTTAAGAGGTATGACGTATGATGATGGAATAAAATCTCAATGGGAGAAATGATCTATTGTGAGTAAACTCAAGTTAAAGTTATCGTTTGTTATTGTTAGTATGACGGTAATGATAGTACTTGCGACTTCTAGTGTTAGTATTTGGAGTAGCTATCGAAATTTTAACGACATTCTTATGCAAAATAAAATTGTCATGCAGGAGAATTATGTGAGGGAAGTTTCAATAATCACTGAGAGCTACGTACAAGAAAAACAGAGGGAACCAAATCAAGATAAATCGATCGAACCTTATATGGTGCAAGTGGTTGATAAGTTACTTGATGAAAGAGTGGTTTCTTTTAGCGCGTTCATTAAAAGTATACTCATGCCTTTACTATTATGGTTAGTCACAATACTTGTATTAGCTGTATGGCTTGCTTTCAAAATTGCACGACCTTTAAAACAGCTTTTTATTAGTGTGGAGAAAGAAGAGGTACAGAAGCTTGAAGAAATTAATGACTGGTATTACGAAGCACATTCCTTAAAAAAGGTAGTGCAAAATATGGTTATTAGTTCAGAAAGCACAATATTTGATTTAACTAATCAACTGAATTTAGACGCCTTAACAGGAATTCCTAACCGAGGAAGAATGGATCAAATTTTAAATGAATTAATCATCAATAAAGTTCCACATACAATAGTGTTAATAGATTTAGATGACTTTAAAAGTATAAATGATACATATGGTCATACTGTAGGGGATGAAGTGCTAAAAGCTTTCGCCAGTCATATGCAGGAGAACATAGAGAAACAAGGAATGTGCTTTCGATATGGTGGGGAAGAGTTTATGGTTATATTGCCATCCACGACAATAGATGTAGCTATAGAATTAGCGGAGAATTTACGTATTAAGCAGGCCATGTTAGATACTGCATGTGAAAGACCTGTTACAATGTCTGCGGGCATTACATCATTTACAGCAAATATTAAAACAGCTAATCAGATCATTACAATTGCAGATCAGGCATTGTATAAGGCGAAGCAGTCAGGAAGGAACTGTATCTGTGTCTTTGAAGAACTATCTGAAAAAATAATCAAATAAATTATCATCCAAACCAACCACATCTTCATTCATCTCACTACCTTCAAAAGTGGAAGTCTTCTACTGATTGAAGATAAATGGAGTGTTTTAACTAAACTATTATAAATTAGATGAGGAACCGTTGATTTTCACGGAGAGGTGCGACTCCTATGGGATGAGCTTGCGCTGAAAGCCCCGCAGGAACGTAGTGACGAGGAAAATAATCAATTATGCCTTGGCATAATTGCGTCCGGAATCGGCTTTGTGCTTAGGCCTGCAGGATGCAGGTCAGTTAGCCGTTATCGCATGGATGCGATGATTTTAGGCTAACATCCTTTAAGAATTCCTTTCCGATTCTGTGACATCCGCCGGAGGCTTTAACTTCTTTCAGCAAATGCTTTTTGTACCCGAAAGCGTAGCGACAGGTACAGGTGTTTGGACACCCGCTGAAAGAAATTAAAGCCAAGCCCGCGGAAAAAGCGCTAACTCGGAGTGAAAATCAACCTTTGTTTATTGATACACTTTATTCATATTTATTTGTTTGTTGACAAGCTAAGGCATCGAGAGTTATTTTCTCGATGCCTTTATAGATTAAAATTTTCGACAGATATAGCGTTAAATAGTTCAGTCGTTTCTTGCTCTGGTAAAATACCGAGATCCGCTAACAAGGTATTTTTAAAGGTATTGTAAACCTTTACTGCACATGCTCGATTATCCACTTCTATATAGTGCTTTATTAGCTGTTGTATGATTTTATCGGAATATGGATTATGTTCTATCGTTAAAAGTAAAATTTGCTCTCGTTTTTTCACATCATGTATTGCTGTATAATGCTCTATTAAATCATGAAGTAAAAGAGTAAATTTGTTGTTCATAAAATTTGCCTTACTTGTAATCCAGGGATAATCTAAGGCGGCCATATACTCACCTTGGTAGCTTTGTATTAATGCCTCAGCCTTCTCTACATCAATCTTGGCAGTCTCCATATTAGCATTTAAAATATGCTCTAAGTCATGGGCATCACATTGAAAATCCTCTAGTTGCAAAATATAGCTGCCATTTGCATACTGTATGACTTCTGAATAGCCCAATGCTGAAAGCGTAGTGCGTAGATAGGAAACTGTTGTATGTAACTGTACTCTTGCCTTTTTAAATTCTGTATCTACCCATAAACTGTCGATGATTGTATCACGAGGTACATGGTTATTAAGATTGGAAAAAAGAAAGGCAAATAATTCTTTTGTTTTAAGCGTTCTCCAATGTACGGCTTTGTTATTGTGTAAAACAACGAATCCTCCAAAGCATTGTATTGTAAGCTCGGGTTTATTTCGTATTTGTAAAGGAGTCGATTTATTTTCTAGGTGAAGGAGTTCTTGGATTCTGTTAATAGTTGTCTCTAGACGAGCTTTTGAAATAGGTTTTAGTAAATAGTCAATGGAGTGAATTTCAAATGCTTGGACAGCATAGTCCCGATACGCAGTGACAAATACGATAAAAATGTTTTTGTTCCATTCTTTTAATAGCCTTGCAATTTCTAAACCATTCATGCCAGGCATTTCAACATCTAAAAATGCTACTTGAAAATCCAAGCTCGGTCCCTCTGCCAACAAATCTTTTGCTGTTGTAAAGGATTTAATGACCTCTATTGAATTAAATTCCTTTAACTTTTTCTCCATGTTTACAAGAGCTAATGGCTCATCCTCCATTACTATCACTCGAATCAAAAAGGGCACCAACTTTCAAATTTTAATTTTAACTCCTTTCAGCAGGTGTCCAAACATCCGCTGAAATAGAGGAACTCAGTCTAAGAACGCCACGTCCTGTGGCAACGACTGAGTGACCAACTTCGTGCTGTTGCTGTCGCTTCGTTGCACTACGCTTTCGCACAGAATGAACCCCTTTTGCTGACGCTACGCTTTCGCGCAAAAAACATCTGTTGGCCTAAATCTCCGGCGGATGTCACTGAAATCGGAAAGGAGTTCTTTATGCACTTACAAAGCCGATTCCGGACGCAATTATGCCGAAACATAATTGATAAATAGTGAAGTAGGCTAAAGTGAAATATCAATGACTGACCCTTTATATGGATGTATGGCCACTTGCTGCTGTTGAAGATCTTTTAATAATTCAGTAGCAACTACAGTATTTAGGTTGAGTGCATTTTGCATCATACTCATTTGTACAGTATGATGTAGCTCCATAATTTGAGAAGACATTATCGTATTAACTTCCATCCTACATTCCTCTTTACCATATTATCGGATAAAAGCACTGATTTTCCAACATATAAAAATTGCAAATAGTTTCGCAATATTCCCTCTTAAAATTGTTTGATTTACCAAAAATATATTCAATATTGTATATTTTTCCTCCTTTATAGCAATAATTCGTAATATCAGGTCCGTTGTCCTGAGTTATTAATTGCATTCTAGCATTGCTTGCACATAAAAGAGCCTAACTCTAGTGTGCTAGCAGCAGACTGCGAAATATTAAAATATGGAGGTTACAAAATATGAAAAAACAAGCTTTAGCTTTAGCTGTAACAATGACGTTGGGATTAAGTTTATTTGCCAGTCCATCATCTGCTAAGGAACAACTCGCTTTTAGGCCATTCGATACATTGTGGGGAATCTCGAAAATTTACAATTTGTCTTTAGGAGATTATGAGCCAATGATTGACACAGACGTGGGATGGTTTTATCCAGAGCAAGATTTAAGTGTATTCGAATCAAAAGATGATAATTCAATGAAAGACCAACACTTTGTTGAGGCCGGGGATACATTATTTACAATTGCGCGTGTAAATGATGTATCAGTGGAAGAATTAAAGGAATGGAATAATCTCTCGTCTGATGTAATCTATGTAGGTGAAACAATAGCTATCAAAGAATCAGCGGCAAAACCTAAAACTTTCGAAAACAGAACTAAAAGTGTAGCGACGGCATCAAGTAAAAAGAAAGTAACAACATCAAGCACAGACTCAGTGAGTGCTCCAGCAAATACGGGCAAAACATTAACAATGCGAGCAACAGCCTATACAGCGTATTGTGAAGGGTGTTCAGGGATTACAGCGAATGGGACAGATATCAGATCTAATCCAAACTTAAAGGTAATTGCTGTAGACCCACGTGTAATTCCTCTTGGTACTAGGGTTTGGGTTGAAGGTTATGGTGAAGCAATCGCAGCAGATACTGGTGGAGCAATAAAAGGTAATAAAATTGACGTATTTATTCCTACCGAAGGACAAGCTCGTCAGTGGGGCGTCAAAAATGTAACTGTAAAAATTTTAAATTAATGTAATTGTAAGGATGTCTCCTTGGGTTGGAGATATCCTTTTATTTTGCATTGTTTTTAAGAATAAAAGCCAAGTCTGCAAAGATTACTCCGTAACCAATAATTTGCAAAATTCTAATGAAATTGCATAAGTGGGAGGATTGTTGGCAACCATCAGAAATAAAGGAGGTATTTTTATGAAAAAAATGAGCTTAATAATTATTTCTTTATTAGTATTTGTCGGCGGTTGTGGTTTCTTTGAAAAGAAGGAGCAAAAAGTGGCCGTTAACGCAAATTCAGGACCAACTGCAACCGCAAAAGTAATTGGTAAAAATAATGAAAGCTATGGTAATGCATATTTTGAAGAAGAGGATAATGGGGTTAAAATGACACTCGCACTATCAGGATTGCCAGCCGGAACACATGGCATTCATATTCACTCCGTTGGGAAGTGTGAACCACCAACATTTGAATCAGCAGGTCCTCATTTTAATCCAACGAGTAAAGAGCATGGGAAGGATAATCCTAAGGGATATCATTTAGGAGATCTTCCAAATTTAGAAGTTGGAGAAGATGGTAAAGTGGATTTGAACTTTTTAGCTGAAGGGCTAACATTAGAAAAAAATGCTGCCAACTCATTGTTACGAGATGGGGGCACTGCATTAGTCATTCATGAATCTGAGGATGATTATAAAACAGATCCTTCGGGTAATTCTGGTGCAAGAATGGCTTGTGGCATTATTCAATAAGGAAAATGAATCAACTGTATCTGAAGTAAATCACTTTAGATACAGTATTTTTGTTTTTGGGGTAAAAATCGACAACGAATGAGCCTTGTAATGTCTATGAGGCGATGAAAACACGTGCAATTTACGTCGTCCATGTACCGATCGCTTGGTTTATAAGTCTAACCATGAGGGGAGATGTATCATAATTTGATACGTCTCTTTTTCTTATTAACCTCGAAATTCAATCTAAAAAATAGATCGTTTTCATATTTATTATGCATAATGAGCATCGTTTATTGCTTTTTTTACAAAGGTCATTGTATAATTCCTTTATCAGAAAATTCAATTAAATAGAACAGCGAGGTGATTAGATGAAAAAGTTGGCGAATTCAAAATTTGAAACATATTTAATGGATCAGGAAATTGAGCTTAATATCGAAGAGGAAAAAAATGAGGAGCAACTAACGATGGTACATTATGAAGAATTCCCAGAAGGTTTTTTTACAAGTTTATAATAAATATTTGGTGGACTGTGCTAAAGGTTGAAATGACTTTTTTCACAGTCCTTCGTTTTTTTTTACAGAAAAATTAAAAGTGATATTTATTAAAATGCATGCCATATATAAGTTGATTAGAGTAGAGACTGGGAGACCCTAAGAAAGCGTCCAGTTGGAACGGAAATCAACCCCACATTATGCTCATTGTCTCCTTCTTTTTAATTTTTAATTTCCTTAATAAATTCCTATATAAGTCTAAATCCATATGTACTTTTAAGAAATAGTTTCATGTATAATGGGAAACAAAAATGCGTATAGAGGTGTAGTTATGTCAAATGCTGTAATCTTAGAAGAAACAATTTACCAATGGTTTGATCATTTTCATAAATACCCAGAGGTAAGTTGGAAGGAGTTTGAAACTACTAAAAAGATTGCGTCGATTTTAGATGAGTTAAATGTATCCTATCGTTTGTTAGGGGACGTTCCGGGCTTAATTGCTGAAATTGGTACAGGTGATGAGATTGTTGCTGTACGTGCAGATATAGATGCTTTGTGGCAAGAAGTGGATGGGAAGTGGCAAGCTAACCATTCATGTGGGCATGATGCAAATATAACGATGGTTCTTGGGGCTTTATTACTGCTGAAAGATAGACCATTGCAACATCGTGTTCGATTTATTTTCCAACCTGCTGAAGAACTTGGAAATGGAGCTTGTGCAGCCTTTGAGCGCGGGGCTGTTGATGGTGTATCACATTTATTTGGTGTTCATTTAAGACCAATTGAAGAGCTACCGCTTGGCAAGGTATCACCTGCTATCCATCATGGTGCGGCTTATTTTTTAGAAGGAACAATACGAGGTACTGATGCTCATGGAGCTAGACCTCATCAAGGGCAAAATGCAATCGATGTTATTATGGCCGTACAACAAATGCTCCATAGCATACATTTATCACCTTTCGAGCCTCATTCTGCAAAGTTAACGAAGATTGTTGCAGATGGTGGTAGTACAAATATTATTCCAGGTACTGCGAGCTTCTCTATGGATATTCGAGCGCAACGTAATAGCCAACTAGAATTACTTCGTAGTCGTATTGAGTTTGGCTTAACATCAATCCAACAGCAGTTTGAAATTGATATGGACTGGAAATGGTTAGATTTCACACCTGGTGCTGAGGTTTCTTCAATTGCCGCACGTATGGCTAAAGACGCGATTATTGAAACGCTTGGGGAAGCGCATCTAGCTGAGGAAATCACAACACCTGGAAGTGATGATTTCCATTTTTACACAGTTAAAAAACTTGAATTAAAAGCAACGATGATAGGGATCGGGGCCAACTTAACTCCGGGATTACATCATCCAAAAATGACTTTTGAACGAAATGCATTAATTGATGCTGCAAAAGTACTTGCTTGTGTGTTAGAGAAAAAACCTGAATACGAATAAGGATCGCGAGAGAGCTATGTCAAAGTTTCTTTGATATAGTTCTTTTTTATTTTTTATCGAAATATATGAATATTTTGCATTGTCCCTAATAGCTATTTGAAAGCGTTTTTATGCGCAAAAATAGTCGAAATAGCTCGAGAAGCATAAAATTTTTGCGTTGACTTTTAATTTTTCGAATATTATGCTAAAAAACATATAAAAATATTTGCGTCTTAGAAAAGTTGAAAAGGGGATAGGTGCAAAAAAAGGGGATGGAACTGTAAAAAGGAAATTATGCTAGTTGGGCACTTCCGAAATTTGTAATTATATCTATTGTTTTAGTAGGATTAACTAACAGAGCATGGACCGATGATAGAGTCGTAGCAATAATGATTTATTAAGGCTTAAAATTAATTTCTCCAGCATGGTTCTTAGTAACAATTATGCTGTTATCGCAAGGGTTTATTAAAAAGAGATTTTGACATTATTATTTTAACAGGAACATTTAATTTTGATATATAACAACAGCTAGGTAAAGAAAAACTAGATTTAGTTTTCTTTAAATTGGCAACATTAAATGTTTTTAGAAAGGATAAAAAAATGGTCTTAAAAAAAGAAAATAGTATATCTCATGAAGATTCGCCCATTATTATACTAGGAGAAGAAAATTTAAAAAAGGGTTTAAAAGCTCGACATTTAACAATGATATCGATTGGTGGAGCAATTGGTACAGGATTGTTCCTTAGTAGCGGTGCAGCGATCAGTACCGCAGGTCCAGGCGGTGCATTACTAGCATATACTTTAGTTGGAGCTATGATTTTCTTTGTGATGACAAGTTTAGGAGAACTAGCAGCATTTATGCCCACAAGTGGCGCATTTAGTACTTATGGTACAAAATTTGTTGATCCAGCTTTTGGATTTGCAATTGGTTGGACCTACTGGTTTAATTGGGCAATGACGATTGCAGCTGAGTTATCTGCTTCTACAATGATTATGAAATTTTGGTTTCCAGACAGCTCATCTATATTATGGAGCGGTTCATTTTTAGCTATTATTTTCCTATTAAACTTTCTATCTGTTAAAGGATATGGTGAAGGAGAATATTGGCTGTCATTAGTTAAAGTAAGTGCAATTGTAATTTTTATTATAGTCGGCTTACTAATGATTTTCGGTATAATGGGTGGGGAAGCAGTAGGATTCAAAAATTTCACTGTAGATGATGCACCTTTTTCAGGTGGAACTTTAGGTGTTTTTATTGTCTTTATTGCAGCAGGGTTTTCATTCCAAGGTACAGAAATTGTTGGGGTAGCTGCTGGAGAAAGTGAGAATCCAGCGAAAAATGTACCTACAGCTATTAAAAGTGTTTTTTGGAGAATTCTTCTTTTCTACATATTTGCAATTTTAATTATTGGGCTTATCATACCGTATACAAATCCAAATTTACAAAGTGAAAATGTAATGGTCAGTCCATTTACCATGGTATTTGAAAAAGCTGGATTTGCATTTGCAGCTTCATTAATGAATGCTGTTATTTTATCAGCAGTTTTATCAGCAGGGAATTCAAGTTTGTATGCTTCAACACGTATGCTATACTCTATGGCTAAAGAAGGTCAGGCTCCAAGAATTTTTGGAAAGTTGAATAAACGTGGTGTTCCTGTTGCGGGTATGATATTGACATGTGCAGTCGGTATGCTTGCTTTTTTAGCTTCCTTTTTCGGGGATGGGGTAGTTTATATGTGGTTAATGAATGCAATAGGTATAACAGGGTTCATTTTCTGGTTAGGGATCTCTGTCAGTCACTATCGTTTCCGTAAAGCTTTTATTGCACAAGGGTATTCGTTGGACGATTTGCCTTATAGGGCAAAATGGTTTCCGATTGGACCGATTTTTGCAATAGCATGTGGACTAATTGTAATTATTGCACAAAATTTCCAAGCGTTTATGGCTGAAGAAGTAGATTGGGGTAGTGTTGTAGCAGCGTATTTAGGAATCCCATTCTTCCTTAGTTTATGGTTTGGCTATAAAATCATTAAAAAAACAAAAGTTGTTAACCTTAAGGATGTTAATTTTGAATTTGAAATTAAAAATTTAAAATAATATCCACTATAATTGAAAAGATATAAAAACAGGAGTTACATTGTTACTATAGTTAACCTGTAGTCTCGCAGATGCCAAAAGTATCTGCGAGATTTTTTTAATAAATAGCAAAGTTCAATTCATATATTGTACGTGGGCGACCTTGTTGATGAGTCATTTCTTCACCAACAACTTTAGCATAACCGTTATCCACCATTTTTTTTATAATGCGTTCTGTTGTGCGGCGTGTAACCTGTAAGTATTCAGAAAGATTATGGGAAGTAAATTGCGCTGATTGTCGCTCTCGACTAAAATGAATGATCTTGGAAATATTTAATGGACTTAAGCCTGTTTTCTTCGCCATTTGTAAAACGTAGGGATCATCAGTTTTTAAAGCTAGTCTTACTTCTGATTTAGGGAATGGACCTAGCAAATTTTTATGTTCGTCTAGTATATAAATCTCGAAAGGTTTGGTAAATGTTAAGGCATTCTTGGCATTTTGATTAGCCTCAAAAATTGAATGACCATAACCAAAGGCTAGCTTAAATGGCCTATCGGTTTGTTGTAATAAGTTCTGTATATTCTCTTTTTCGAGTGCCTTTTGCAAATGTCCAGCTGTCGTATATAGCTCAAAAGAGTATGGAGAAATTTCTTTATAAGTTGCATGTGTTGCTGCTGTGATTTGAGTTAACTTGTTATAGTCTATAGGTTTATCTTCAGGAGTTTCTAATAGTCCAACAACCGCTTTTACAGATTCAGATTTTGTAAGAAGTGATTGGGATTTCGTCTCCTCTAAGCATTGAACAATGGAGTTAGTTGCATCTAACGTGCGCATTGCAGGAATTTGAAGAGCTTGCAATTCATCAAACACACTATGAATACTTGTTACGACAAAGTCAACGCTGTTAGCTTCCCATAAAGCTATATGATGCTGCAATATAGATTGAGTAGGTTTAGTGATAGAAATAGGCTGAATATATGGTTTTGGACCACAATACTCTATTTCTGTTAGAACATTTTCTACAATAGCTGGATCCATAACATCAATGGAAATTCTATTTAAAGGTACTGCATGATTGGCTATAAGGGATAAAAAAGTTGTAGAAATTGCCGTCTCATCTTGTTTTATATAATTCCAAGGTATTGGCAGTTCTGACAGTGCTGATTGGGCATGTAAATAGGGTAGTGTTCCTCCGAATAAAAGTGCATCACATGGCTTCATTTCCTTTAACAAAACGGGTGCTTCTGTAGGTTGATTGTAAAGATAAAAATCTATTTGAATATTCTCTATGTTTTGTGCGATACTATTTATACGCTTCATAAATGCTTTAGAGCAGATAACCGCTATTTTAGTAGACATAGGCAACGTCCTTTCCTATTATTTTTTCAACAATTAGCGACGTATTAGCGACGTATTAGCGACAACTATATTATACAGGAGACTGATAAAAATGAAAATCCAACAAGTAGAAATTTTTGCAATCCATTTACCACTTATTGATCCATTTATCATCAGTTATGCTACATATGATACAATGCCTTCTATCATTTTGAAGGTTACGACAGATACAGGTATTGTAGGCTACGGTGAAGCAGTACCAGATGAGCACGTAACAGGGGAGACGTGGGAGAGCACATATGCTGTATTAAAAAATCAGCTTGCTCCTGCAATCATTGGAGAAAATCCAATGGCCTTTGAAAAGCTTCATGATAAATTGAACAAAGTCGTGAAGGATGTGCCAGCAGCGAAAGCAGCGATTGACATTGCTTGTTTTGATATTGCAGGGAAAGCGTTACAAGTTCCAGTGTACCAACTATTAGGTGGGCGTTATCATGAGAAATTCCCGATTACGCATGTGCTGAGCATTGGAACACCTGAGGCGATGGCAGAAGAGGCAGCTAATCGTGTAGAGATGGGCTATCGATCATTTAAAATGAAGGTAGGAACAGAGGTATCTCGTGATGTTGCTCGTATTAAAGCGGTGCGTGAACGTGTTGGTGAAGACATTGCGATTCGTGTAGATGTTAACCAAGGATGGAGCAATGCGTCAACTACATTACAAGGTTTACGTGCATTAAAGGATCTAAATATCGATTGGTTAGAGCAGCCAGTAGATAGTGAAGATATTGATGGCATGGTAGAAGTAAAGTCAAAATCTGATGTACCATTAATGATTGATGAAGGGCTTCGCGGTGTACGTGAAATGCGTGAGATTATTGCAAAGCGTGCTGCGGATAAAGTCAATATTAAATTAATGAAATGCGGTGGGATATATCCTGCTATGAAACTAGCAGTTATGGCTGAAATGGCAGGCATTGAATGTCAAATCGGTTCAATGGTAGAATCATCAGTTGGTTCAGCAGCTGGCTTCCATGTAGCATTCTCTAAAAAAATAATGACAAGTGTAGAATTAACAGGTCCATTAAAATTCTCTAAGGATGTCGGAAACTTACACTATGATGTTCCATTTATCTGTTTAAATGAAAAACCAGGATTAGGTGTAGAAGTAGATGAAGAGATCCTTAAAGAATTATGTAAGTTCTCAACGATTGTAACAGCTTAAGGAGGCGGCGAAATGGAAAAAATTTATGAAGGCATGCTTGGTGAAACGCCGTTTTTTGTTACAACATTAAATCTTCACCATTTGCAAGAAATTGAGAAATTACAGCTTCAGGTTTATGAATTATTAGCAGACCAAAGTATATTACAACCATTAAGTACTGAGGAATTTGACTACATTTTAAGTGGCAATGGCATGATGATAGGTGTTTACGTAGGGGAAGAGTTAATTGCCTTTCGCGCACTATTGAACCCACCTGTTGATGACGAGCACCTTGGCTATGATTGTGGGATTGCTGAGGAAGAATTTCATAAAGTTTTATATCAAGAAATATCAAATGTCTCACCAGCATATCGTGGCTATGGATTACAAAAAACATTAGCCCAAGTTGTCATGGGTCATATCGATTTAGAAAAATACGATTATGTATGCTCAACAGTAAAGCCATATAATATCCCGAGCTTGAAAGATAAATTTTCTCAAGGGTTAGTCGTAAAGGGATTAAAGATTAAGTACGTAGATAAGCTCCGATATATTTTCTATAAAGACTTGCGACAAGAGTTACCAACCTTTACAGAAAAGAAGACAATTTCGATGGATGATACAGTTGGTCAGCAACAACTTTTGAAACAGGGTTATATAGGTACTTCTATGTATGAGGATCAAAATGATTGGTTCGTTGTTTATGAAAAATAAATAGTAAAAAGCCTTACCTTTTACTTTACGTGAGAGGTAAGGCTTTTTCGCTAAAGAGGGGCTTTTATTTCATTGGGCAAAAACCGCAAGCCATTAAACCAGGTATGTCTTTAGAAAAACAACATGATTTTCGTACGGGGACGTTCACTAAATTAGTAGGGCTTTGACCTCCTGTATATTGTGCCCACCAAGATTTGTTGGAGAAACGAGCCCATGTTTTAGGGTCCTCTAAAGCTTCAATATCTTCCATTGCTTGATCAGCTAGACCAGGATTAGAAAGCAATACATGATAGTGCCAAAGTAGATATCCAAAGAAATTCTCCCAAATAGTGAGAGGGGAAATAGAAGTTACTTTACGGAGCTGTTGAACGATAACGTGCCCATCATATAGGATCTTCTCAATAACTGATTGACGTTCATCCTCATCAACATAACGCCAATCATTTGGGTTAACAAACATTGCGACTGTAAAACTGTCGAATTCTTTTGCTGCATCAAAGCGAAGCTCGATTGGTTTACCAACCCACACCTCGTCATAGGCGGCAAGCATGTAAAGTTGCATAGCGAAAAACATACCGTAGCGGCGCGCAAAATGAGAAATAGCGGCTGTTTCCGTTGCTGCGTCTGTAATTCCCATCATAAGGTTTAAAAAGTCAGGATGGTAAAAGTCTTTATGTATATCAGCTAATGTAAATAATGTCCGCTTTGGTTCTGTCGTATAAATGCTATAGGAATTCAATTGTCGAACTTGATCCATCGTTAATGCTGGCATTGTGATCACCTTTTCTTTCAATCATCTGTTACTTTTATTATAAGTTAATCATTTTTGCTTCACAAATGGAATGCAATATAGTAAAATACATTAAACGTATCTGAAAGGTAGGTTTTACAATGTCACAGCCCCATTCAATTCCAAGGCCGCTCGTTCGACTCAATCAATGGACGATTCTGTTAAGCATCATTTTAACGTGGGTAACAGGTGTCTTTTGGATTTTAGCAATTCCTTTAGTAGCGAATATTCTTGGCATTTTATGCAATTTTAATCCTATTATTCGAGTAGGGAAGCTGTTTCTAAAAAAGGTGCCATCTACATATATACCAGAGGACGCTCAGCAGCAAAAATTTAATTCCAGTATTGCTAGCTTTTGTTTAGCAGGTGGAATTTTAGGCTTCTTGCTTAAATGGCAGGTGGTTGGCTATGTCTTTACGGGAATGGTTGCTATAGCTTCATCGATAGCAATTGCAGGCTTTTGTATAGGCTGTTTTCTACATTTTCAGCTAAAGCAATGGCAATATCGTCGCTCGCTGAAGAAGGCATTGTGACATTCATTTCTTTCAGCCAAAAGAAATTGAAAAAAACTTTAAGAAATTTTCAGATTAATGTTGACTTTATAATTGATAATGATTATCATTATCGTATAAAGATTATTCCTCGTCTACAATACAGTGTAGAGAGGATGAACTTTAGCTACTTTTCTCCAGAAGTTTGCTAGTTCATGATAACGCTCCTAAAACCCCCCTCATTTTTTGGGAACGTAAAATCTCTCGACGACTCACTCCATTGTGATTGAGTCGTCTTTTTTTGATTGAAACTGTAATTATTCCGATAAAACGAGTAATTATTCCGATAAAAGCAAAGATTGTTCCGATAAAATGAGATTATGTTCCGATAAATCTTCAAAGTATTCCTATAAAAGTGAACTCATTGCCATAACGTGGGGTTGATTTCCGTTCCGGCTGGGTGCTTTGTTGCTGTCGCTTCGCTTTCGCACCGATAAAACATTTGTTGCTGACGCTTCGCTGTCGCACAGAGCAGAGCTTCCTGGGGGCGTCCGATGAGCCGCTTCACTCACGTTCCTCTATTGCTGATCCCCAAGGAGTCGCCCAGCCTCCACTCCAATCAACACTAATATATAGCGTACATTTAAATATGTAACCTTTGATAATTATGTCAAAAATTACAATTTAATATATAATATATCTTAATAAGAAGGGGGGATTATTTCATGTTTTCTATTAGAAACTTCGAAGGTAATGAAAAAGAGTTTGAGTTCTTTCTAGATATGTTATATGAGTCTATTCATATTCCTGAGAATAAACCATTAAAAGAAGTTTTACTAAACTCGCCTGACATAAGAAAATATCACGAAGGTTGGGGGAGAAAGGGAGATAAAGTGTTAATTGCTTTTAACACAGAAAATCAAACTGTTGGTGCAGTTTGGTACAGATTGTTTGATGACCGTAATAAAGGCTATGGTTATATTGATGGCAACACGCCTGAAATAGGAATGGCTGTTTCAAAAGAAGTAAGAGGAAGAGGGGTGGGAACTATACTGATGCATGAAATAATTCAACAAGCAATGGATGAAGGATACAATACCATTTCTCTCAGTGTAGACCTCGAAAATGACACGGCCATTAATATGTATCAAAAACTAGGCTTTAAAGATTATGAAGTAGTAGGGACATCAAAAACAATGATTTATAAATTTTAGTGTTCTCTAGAATAAAAAATGTACACGACTAAAGGGTGATTTAGTAATGTACATTTTTTTGTATTTACTGAGTAGGACTACTACTATGAACAGCGCTTTTTTTCCCTAGTATCATCGTATAGTAGCTATGTAACAGCATGCCCACAATGATGACACCTAGGCCCGCGAGTGCAATAGGATTTGGGAATGCAATGCCGAGCAATAATACTTCACCAATAATGACAAAGATTATTTCAGTCGATTGTGTTGCTTCAACTGCTGCAAGCTTGCCTTGGTGATCGCGAACACGGTCAGTTGCAATGAAAAATAAAGTTGTGGCGATGACACCAGAGCTTATGCCTACAAGCAACGATTGCATCACTTGATTGATTGAAGGAAGCCCAACAGTTGCCAATGCATAAATGGCTAGAATAATCCATGCGGGCATCGAAGCGATGGTCATTCCGAGAACTCGTTGATATGTATCGATGCGTCCGTCACAGATTTCCATCATTTTTCGATTACCAAGAGGGTAGGCAAATGCAGCGATGGCAACAGGTAAAATGCCAAGCAATAAACTTTTAAATGGAACAGATTGTGCCTGTGGTATTTGAATAAGTAAAATGCCGACTAAAATGACACATGAAATTAGTAATGAAATAAGCGGTATTTTTTGACGTACTGTTTTCCCAGCTACTACTGAAACAAATAGGGGAGCTAATAATACGCCAGCGACAATTGTAAATTGCCATGTTCCGGAAACGAGCCAGCCTGGACCGAATGCTGCTGCAAATGTCAGTGGTGCATAGAACAATACGAATCCTATAAAGCTCCAGAGCAGCCAAGAGACAGGCTGTGCTTTCATTTCACCTGATAGTTGGGAAAAGCCCTTTCGATAGAAGACGATCGCAAGTAAAAACGGTAGCATGAAGAAATAGCGCAGTGATGAACTCCATAACCAGCTACCACCTTGCATTTCCATTGCGTGATTCAATATAAATGTAACTGCAAAAAATAGTGAGGCTAAAATACCTAATGCAATTTCTTTCAATAAATTCACCTCATAATCCTTTATGTAATTTGAAAATTCAGTCATTGATTTCAGAAAAATTACGAAGAAGGGATAAACCCTTCTTCGTAATTATTTTCCTTGTTGTTCAAAGAGCTGTACGATTTCGATAATCACTTGTGTAGCTTTCTCCATCGTTTCTCCAGATACATATTCGAATTTACCGTGCATATTTTCGCCACCTGCAAAAATGTTTGGAGTTGGTAAGCCCATGTAAGAAAGCTGTGAGCCATCAGTGCCACCACGGATTGGTAATGTAATTGGAGCAATATCTAACTTTTCCATTGCTGTGCGTGCAATATCAACGATTTCTTTTACAGGCTCAATTTTTTCGCCCATATTATAGTATTGATCTTCCATAGTAATGATTAAAGCATCCTCGCCATATTGAGCTTTAATTTTTGCCGCAGCATCAAGTATTAATTGTTTTTTTGCTTCGAACTTTTGACGGTCATGGTCACGGACAATATAAGAAAGCTCAGTATGCTCGATCGCACCGTTAAAGCCCATTAAGTGAATAAAGCCTTCATAACCATCCGTTTTTTCTGGTACTTCATTAGTAGGCATTTCATTTTGGAAGGCAATCGCCATTGTGATGGCATTGACCATTTTATTTTTCGCAGAACCAGGGTGTACACTCGTACCTTTTGTCACAACCTTTACGCCTGCAGCATTAAAGCTCTCGTATTGTAGCTCGCCAAGTGGTCCGCCATCCATCGTATAAGCGTAGTCGGCTCCAAATGCAGCCACATCGAATTTATGAGGACCGCGGCCAATTTCTTCGTCAGGTGTAAACGCTACACGCAATTTACCGTGTTTAATAGAAGGAGTGTTTACTAGGTATTCCATAGCCGTCATAATTTCTGCGATACCAGCTTTATCGTCAGCGCCTAATAATGTAGTACCATCCGTTGTAATTAACGTTTGACCTACATAATTTTTAAGCTCAGGAAAATCTGTTGGCGACATCACTAGATTTTCATTGAGCTGGATAGCTCCACCATCATAGTTGTCAATGCGCTGTGGATTAACGTTTGTGCCAGTAAAATCTGTTGTAGTGTCCACATGTGCTAAAAAGCCAATAGTAGGCACTTTTTTATCTGTATTTGCTTCGAGTGTCGCAAATAAATAACCATTTTCATCTAATGTAATATCAGTTAAGCCTATCTCTGCAAGTTCATCTTTTAGTACATGCAATAAGTCAAATTGCTTTTGTGTTGAAGGAGTTGTTTCGCTTGTGAAATCAGATTGTGTATCAATTTTTGCATAACGAATTAAACGCTCAATTACTTGTTCTTTCATAAGTATGGCCTCCTAATGTGTATGTTTAACTTTTTTCGGCGGGTATCCAACACTGTTGCTGCCGCTTCGCAAAGAAGTGCTTTGTGCAAGCACAAAGCCGATTCCGGACGCAATTATGCCGAGGCATAATTGATATTATTGTAACACTTTACTTCGGATTTCGGAATATTGAGAAATACTTAAGGCAATTAGAATTTGGGCACTGTAATATGTCAACATAATAAACTCATGTGAAAATGGTAAAGACATAACAAATTTGTTGATAGCTAAATAGGAATCTGATGAAATAAATAGTAGAGCGCCAATCGTTGCAAATGTAGAACCTGTACGAATCGCAGTCCAACCCATCGTTAATATGACCGAAATATAGGCAATTACCGCAAAACCAAGCACGATTTCTCCTGATGAAAACACTGTACCTGCGATCCACACAGCCATACTTGCACCGTAGACGAGTAAGACAATCTTCGCCCAAGTAGGTACTTGTCGTTCATTAGTAGAAGAAAAGGCGAAGATATAAAAAATATGCCCGATTAAGAAGCTTGTTAGCCCAATTAGAAACCACTGAAGCGTATAATCGCCGACCATACAAAACACAAGTCCGATGACGATCAGTAGTTGATACTTTTTAATACCTAAATTTTTGGGTGTAGCGGCTAAAATAATGATCAGAAGCATCGGAATAACTTTAAAGATAAGTATCAAGCTTTCTGGAATATGGGACAGGAAAAAAATATAATAAAGACCAAACAAAATAATAAATGCTAATAAAACTTTTTTTGACAAAATTCTCATCTCCTTTTCTTTGAAATTCTTTATCTATGTTAGAATTTCCTTTATTTCTTTTGTAAAGAAAATGCACAAGATGCACCCATTCATCTTATGTATGAAACTTTTTTTGTATGTAGCCGTAAATAAGTGGACAGTAAGTTTAGAGAGGGTGAACAAAATGACTAAGCTATTAATAGCTTCGGCAGTCATTGGACTAATCGCGAGTGTTTTATTAACACCGCTTATAACGAAAAAACGAGAAGATGGCGGATCTAAAAAGGTAATTGGATTCTTCTTTATCGCTGCATTTGTACTAGGCTTTTTAGCTACGGGTATAACAGTTTATGTGACAAAAATGGATGTAAACTGGCTTGCTTTTTGGCCTGCTATTATTTTATTAACATTAGGCGGTGCGCTTCTTGCAAGTGGTATTGAAAGAAAAATAAAGGGAGTTTTATTTTTAGCTAGTTTAGGTGTTGCAGTGTATGTATTATCAGCTCCTTTATGGAATGCTAACGAAAAATTCAAATCAGCTGAAATGAAGGAAGAAGTTGAAATAAAACCATTCGATGAAACACAAACACCAGCTAGTGTTCCTCCTAAATTTGCGCGCAATAAGATGAAAAAGGCGTTCGGCCAAGTACCGAATACGAGCTATTATGAGTTAGGGCGCTTACAAATTCAAAAAGTAAAAGGTGAGTATGTTTATATAGCACCAGTTGAGTTCTCTGGTTTCTTTAAATGGATGAACGGCGATACGACTCCTGGTTACTTTATAATGAGTGCAACGGATTCAGCGGACAATCCTAAGTTTGTTAAGCAGGAAATGAAGTATGTTCCTTCTGCTTATTTAAATTCAAATTTAGAGCGCCATATGCGATTACAACATCCATTCCTTGTTTTTTGTGGAGATGTACAACTTGAAATAGATGATGAGGGTAAACCATACTACATCCGTTCATACGGTGAATTTATTTCAGCACGTAATGGCTTCGATGTAAAAGGGATCGTGCTTGTAGATGCGCTAACAGGAAAATCAGAAGTTATTAAGCTGGAGGATGTCCCAGAATTTATTGATGGAGCTGTTTCTCCAGAGACAGTAAGCTTACAAAATAGTTATTTTGGTAATTATGTACATGGATATTGGAACAGTAAGTTTGGTAAAAAAGATGTAAAACTTCCTTCTGATGAGGGAACAGAGGCAAATGTTAGCCCGATTTTTGACGAGAAGGGCGATATGTATTATTTCACAGACTTTACGAGCCCTAAAGAGGGTGTCGATTCAATGCTTGGCTATTCCTTAACAAATGCCCGAACAGGTCAAGCGACTTATTATACTGGAAATCAAGACGCTTCTTATATGGATTCACAAGGTAACTTGCAAATTATCGAGAAGAAATTTATAGAGAAAAAATGGTCTGGAGAAATGCCGGTATTGTATAACTTTTACGGTGAGGCTAGCTGGTTGACTGCGGTACTCGACTCAAATGGTTTCTTACAAAATTATTTCATTGTATCTGCGGCTAATCCTGAAATTTCCGTGTATGCGACAACTCCCAAAGAGGCATTAAAATTATATAAAACAGCCTTAAGTCGCGGTGGAACTACAGTCGAAGGAAGCTCACATGCGGAAGAGAAAAATGTAAGTGGAAAGGTGCTTCGCGTTTACAAGGAACGTCTCGGAGACTATACAGTTGTATCATTTTTATTAAATAATGGTGAAAACTATTTAGTAAGCTCAGAAACAGAACCGCTTGCAATTTATTTGCAAGAAGGTGATGATGTAATTCTCACTTATGGTGATACAGGAGAGCAGTTCTTACCAGTTCGAAAACTGATTATTAAAGGATTACAGTAATGTAGTTATCGCTAAATAAAAAAAGACGATCTAGTAGTACTATGCTACGAAGATCGTCTCTTTTTATGTTGGTTGAGATTCCATATAGTGAAGCATCTTTTCTTGGTGATTAGTAAAAAGTGCTTTTGCATGATCGTTTAACGCAAATATTTCATGAATGTACCCTTGCAATAAATTATGTTCATATTCAAAAGGATAAGAATCTTCGTTTTCTAATATATGCGCTAATAAAAGTGCATGTAACACAACAACCTCTAGATTTTGTGTATTTGTAATAAATTTTAAGTTGAGGATAGTAGTGTGGGAAACGAATTGATTAACATAATCAATAGCATCTTTATAAACGACTAAGTCGATAGGTGGTTCAAGTCGTTTTCTTAATAATGTACACTCATTATTTAAGTCTTGAATTTTTAAAAATAAACCTCTTACACTTCGCTTATGTTGTTGTTCTAGGGTACGAGCAAGATGTTTATTGACATAGGACATTTATAAATAACTCCTTTTCACATAACGGTCATCTATTAGTATTAATGTAATTGTTTAAAAAGGAAAGAGTCTTTTTGTTTAATTTATACCTAAATTTAACATGTCGTGATGGACAAAAATACTAGGTGTAAAATGAGGGCGTATGTAGAATATGAAAAAAGTGGAGAACTATCATACGATAGTAACTCCACACAGCTTGTTGATAAATTATTTCCAGTTGAACCCTTTTTTTGCTAAAAATTCATTGATATGAGGACGGCGTTGTTCAATTAAAAAATCGGCCATTTGCTTTGTCCAGTTATCAATTTTTCGATTGGATGAGCGAGTATTATAGTATGCTTCCATTGTGTCGTTGTAAGCTGGTAAAAGCTCCTCATATTTTTCTGTATTGTATTCATTTTCATGTAATACTGCTGCAACCGGTAAACGAGGTTTTACATCATTGCGACGAGCAGGAACCCCAATAGTTAAGCCGAATAATGGGAAAACATAGTCAGGTAGATTGAATAATTCGCTGATTTCTTCAAGCTTATTACGCACTCCTCCAATATAACAAATTCCATATCCCATAGATTCTGCAGCAACGACGAAGTTTTGAGCGAATAATGATACATCAGCTACTCCAACAAGTACGTTTTCTGCCGAATCAGCCACAATATCTACGCCTTCTAATTTACCTGCTGATTGCAGACGCTTAAAATCTACACAGAAGACAAAGGCACCGCCAGAAGTTTCGTATTGACGAGGATTACCAGAGAGCAATCCTAATTTTTCTTTTTTCTCCGCATCTGTTACCCAAATTACGCTATAAGCTTGTACAAAATGTGATGTAGCAGCCATTTGTGCAGTAGAAATTAATTCTTCAATAATTTCCTTTGAAATCGGATTTCCATCATAAATACGAACCGAAGAATGGTTCCGTAATAATTCTTTAACCATTAATAAAATCTCCTTTTCCCCTTTATATATATCAAGAGCATATCACGCTTTATCTTCAAAATCGAATTTTTCCGACATTGAAATTATTTTCAGATAATTTACGAATGCATAAAATTTCTCGTAATATAAAATATTTTGTTAGTTATAGATTAAAAATTCTAAATAGTTTAAAATTATACGTGAATGGTTTATTTGGTTGGATTTCTAATAAATGGATGACTATAACAAGATGATTAAATCTTAGAAATCTAATTAAAAAAATAAAGTGGGATGGAGGAATAAGGAATGGCAGAAAAGTTGGCGAAAAAGCTTCGTAATGAACAGCTACGGAGCAAGGTTGTAACAGCAGAAGAAGCAGCATCTTGGATTAAGGATGGTATGGTACTTGGGATGAGCGGGTTTACCCGTGCTGGTGATGTTAAAGTGGTACCTCTTGCACTTGTGGAGAAAGCTAAAAAAGAGAGCTTCAAGGTAGATGTATATACAGGTGCATCACTTGGCCCAGAAGTTGACCAATACTTAGCAGAAGCTGGCGTTATTCGTAAACGTGGACCTTTTCAAGCGGATACCGGTATTCGTAACAAAATCAACAGTGGCGAAATTACATTCGTTGATGCGCATTTATCACATAATGCGGAGCTAGTACGTCAAGGCATTATTGGTCCTATTGATTTTGCGATTATTGAAGCGGCTGCTATTACAGAAGACGGCTTACTAATTCCTACAACTTCAGTTGGTAACTCTCCGATTTTTGTGCAAGAGGCAGACCAAATAATCATTGAGTTGAACGTAGCTCAGCTTGATGCATTAGAGGGTGTCCATGATATTTTTGTGCCAGGACCGCAGGGGAAACGTGATCCAATTCCATTACAAAATGTATCCGATCGGCTTGGCATAATTGGTATTCCATTAGATTTAGATAAAGTAAAAGGTATTGTCATTTCAGATATTTTAGATGCGCCATCAACGATCGTTCCAGCAGATGAAGAAACAGATATTATGGCCAATCATTTATTAAACTTCCTACGTGAAGAAATTAAAGTAGGTCGTTTAACAACAAGCTTAAGACCAATCCAATCAGGTGTAGGCTCAGTAGCAAATGCCGTTTTATTAGGCTTTAAAGATTCTGAGTTTGAGAACTTAGAAGTATATTCAGAAGTACTGCAAGACGCGGTATTCGAATTAATTGATGCAGGGAAGGTAAACTTCGCATCTGCTACTTCTATTACTCTTTCAGAGGAAGTTGGAAACCAAGTTTATGGTAACTTCGAAAAATATGCAGATAAACTAGTATTACGTCCGCAAGAAATCTCTAACCAACCAGAAATTATTCGCCGACTCGGGTTAATTTCTGTTAATACAGCACTAGAAGTAGATATTTATGGGAATGTAAATTCTACACATGTTTCTGGCACAAAAATGATGAATGGAATCGGCGGCTCCGGGGACTTTGCACGTAATGCGAGATTAGGTATTTTCGTCACAAAATCTTACGCGAAAGGCGGAAATATTTCTAGTATCGTTCCAATGGTTTCGCATGTAGATCATACAGAGCATGATGTAGACGTAATTGTCACAGAGCAAGGGGTAGCAGACCTACGTGGCCTTGCTCCAAAAGAGCGGGTTGGGCTCATTATTGATAACTGCGCACATCCAGAATATCGTGAGCAATTATGGAAGTATTTTAACGATGCCAATGAAGCAACAGGTGGACACCATACGCCACACAATCTAGAAAAAGCACTCTCATGGCATGTGAATTACGCAAAAAATGGTACGATGAAGAACCCTGCTTTATCGAAATAATAAAGTAACAAAAGCCTTGAAGGACAGTTGACTTGTCCCTTCAAGGCTTTTTGTTGTTTTAATAACGGCTTCTTCTTGCTCATCATCAAAAGTTGTGGATGACATTTATAAAAACATATGTCATGTATGTTAGTTGATTGGAGTGGAGGTTGGGCGACTCCTTGGGGATCAGCGAATAGAGGAACAAAGGCTAAAACCATCACGTCCTGTGATAACGCCTTCGTGACCAACATCCTGTTGCCCCAAGCGGCTCATCGGATGCCCCCAGGAAGCTCTGCTCTGCGCGAAAGCGAAGCGTCAGCAACAAAGCGCCCAGCCGGAACGAAAATCAACCACACGTTATGGTGACGATCCCTTCTCCTTACAGTAATCCAATCCATTTCCAATACGTTGCGGAAAATAGAAGAACTAAGATGTATCCAATAATCGTTAATGGAATACCAGATTTTAAGAAATCCTTTGTTGTAAAGGCTCCTGTACCATAGGCAAGCATATTTTGCGGTGCACTAATAGGTAAGAGGAAGCCGAAGCTAATGACGAATTGTTGTACGATAACGAAACCAACCTGATCGACATTAGTTGTTAATGTTGAGGCTAAAACTATAAATACCGGTATAAGTGCAGATGCTAAGCTTGTTGCACTCGCAAAGCCTAAGTGAATAAGAATATTAAATAAAGTAACTAGTGCAATTGTTGCTAGAATTGGCATAGAATCTAAACCGAGTGAACCGAATACTTTATCAGATAACCACGATGCACCTTTTGTATTAAGCAAGACCGTTCCTAGCATAATTCCTACAGCAAAGACGATAATTGTCCCCCAGGGAATATGTGATTCAACTTGCTTCCATGAATAGACTCCGATTTTTGGCATTAATAAAATGGCAATTGCAACGATTGTGACTGTTGTCGTATCGAACGGGTGAAGTTTGCCCTCAGAAGCCCAGAAAAATAGTAAAACTACCGATGTTATGATTAATCGAATTTCGGGAGCTTTTAATGGACCAAGTTCCGCAAGCTGTTTTTTGATTACTTCTCTACCACCTTCAATATTACTTGTTTCAGGTTTGATTAGTGTAATCATAATGAAAAATAGAGCGACTGACATGATGATTGAGAAGGGGGCAGCATAAAGTAACCAAGCTCCCCAAGAAATATCCACACCAAACTGTTCTTTGATGAAGTTTAAAGCGACCATATTTTGAGCTGCTGCCGTCTTAATACCGATATTCCAAATAGAGACAGCTTGCACCGATGTAATGACAAGTAGAGCAGCAAGTCGACTATCACGTGGTAAACCAAATGCTGCTACCATTCCAAGTAGTATTGGCACAACTGCACCTGCACGTGCAGTTGCAGAAGGGACAAAGAATGCAAGTGCAATAGATACTAAAATAGCACCGAATACAATAGCTTTCGTTTTTGTTCCTACTAGTGAAAGTATCCATAGCGCAAGCCGTTTATGTAAATTTGTAATTTGCATGGCTGCCGCTAAGAAAAGAGCTGCGGCTACTAGTGCAACTGCAGAGTTACTGAATCCACTTAACGCCAGTTTTAATGCATCCGATGTTCCTAGTACTCTCGTTGGATCTTCCATTGACGGAGCTAACCCTAGTAAGATTGTAACGAGAGCAATAATCATGGCAGAGCTAACGGGATAGGAAACTGCTTCTGTAACCCAAAGGATGACCGCGAAAGCTAAAATAGCCAAAGCTCGTTGTCCAGCTACAGGTAAATCGCCGCTGTTAGGTAAAAAAGTAATGATGATTAATAAAGCGAAGGCTAATCCAATCCAGAGTGGTTTCAAATTACGTTTCGGTTTTGCTTGTTCAGAAGTAGACATACTTTTTCATCCTTTCTATTCAATTACGCCTTGGCGTAATTGCGTCCGGATTTTGAATTGTGCCCGCACAATTCATTCCTTTGAAAATCCGTGACATCCGCCGGAGGCTTTATCTTCATTCAATAGGTGTTTGGACACCCGCTGAAAAGGAAGCACCACCTTCAAAGGTGGGAGTTTTCTATAATTGTTTCTTCGCTTTCGCTACATAAAATAATTGCTGAATGAAGATAAACATGACTGTAATTTTCTATAACATCGGCTAGTAAAATGCTTTATTAAGAAAGTAAATTTGTCAATTTATTGTAAAAAGACTAGTATGTGAAATACCCTCTATTTATAGCGATAACGGGCAGTTACGAGAAAATATACGGTCATAGAAAAGACGAAAATTTCCAAAAGATATTATTTTTTCTTGTTGAATGCTGAAGTCACTTTAGGCTCAGTTCCAAGCAACAATCGCTTAATATTTTCGATATGCAAAATGATTGCTAGACTAAAAAGTAATAGGGCTATAATCGTCGGGACTGTTCCAGGAATCCATAAAAATGTGACTGTACAAAAAACGAGATAAAATTCAAGTACACCGACAATTAAATAATTTGTCACAAAAGAAAAAATAACAAATAAAATGAGTGCGAATAAGCAAATTTTCCAATCAATCGCAAGTAATATCCCTATGATTGAGGCCGTTCCTTTGCCGCCCTTGAAGCCCATATAAAATGGGAAATTATGACCTAGAATGACACCGGCAGCTACAATATAG
Source organism: Lysinibacillus xylanilyticus (assembly GCF_001183605.1). GTDB lineage: Bacteria > Bacillota > Bacilli > Bacillales_A > Planococcaceae > Lysinibacillus > Lysinibacillus xylanilyticus. The sequence continues at coordinate 125,921 of NZ_LFXJ01000006.1, forward strand.
GTGAAGAGCCAAACTTGTACTTCTGTTAATTGTGTTATATCTGCTAAATAAGCTTGTGCACCGATTATTGCTGCGACACCTTTACCGATATCGATTAGTGCAACTAATATGCCGTATTTCCAGCCAAGGGAAAGTGTTGCATTAGAGGCACCAGCATTGCCATGACCAGTCTTTTTTAAATCAACTCCGGATAAAAACTGAGCAACTTTAGAGCCGTGAATACAGCCAATCAAATAACCAACAAGAAGAAAAATAATAACGGCTTTTATCATAAAAGTCCTCCTTTCCAAATAAGCTCATCACTAAAAGTTAGAAATGACATTTGTTATAACATATGCCCTGAAGTTGATTGTTGTGGAGACTGGACGCCCCCCAGAAAAGCGCTTGGTCGGAACGGAAATCCACCCCATGTTTTGGTGATGGGCTATGTAAATACTAAAATAGTGTATGCGTTCGTAATACGTAAAAAAGCAGACAGAAGTTTCGGAAAAAATAAAATTTTAGTGTTGACAGAGAAAAAGTCTATGTTTATACTGTGTAACAACGATGGAAATTGAATCTCATATACTCTTATCAAGAGCGGCGGAGGGATAGGCCCTATGATGCCCGGCAACCAGTAAGTGATGAACTTACTAAGGTGCTAATTCCTACAGATTCTTATTGGATCTGGCAGATAAGGGGAGGAAAACTTGCAACCGCAACCCTCTTCTTAGCTGAAGAGGGTTTTTGTTTTCTACTGAAAAAATCCTCCTCATCTCCGGTACCATCGTAAAAAAATAACCATTTGGAGGTATATAATGACAAAGTTTAAACCAGAAACATTGCTGTTACACGGTGGCCAAGAGCCAGACCCGGTAACAGGATCAAGAACAGTACCGGTATATCGATCAACGGCTTTCGTTTTTAAAGACACTGCTCATGCGCAACGTCTTTTTGCTTTAGAGGAAGCCGGTAATATTTACACACGAATTACAAACCCAACTGTAGATGTTTTTGAAAAACGTGTCGCTTTATTAGAAGGCGGTACAGCAGCAGTAGCACTTTCATCAGGTGCAGCAGCTATCGCATTTTCCATTTTAAATCTTGCGGGGGCAGGCGATGAAATTGTTGCAGGTAGCTCTTTATACGGAGGTACTTATAATTTATTCGCCAATACTCTACCAAACTACGGAATTAAAACAATTTTTGTAGACGAAACAAATCCAGAAAATTTCCGTGCTGCTATTACTGATAAAACAAAGGCCGTGTTCGCTGAAATTTACGGTAACCCAAGTTTAAAGGTACTAGATATTGAAGCAGTAGCAAATATCGCACATGAAAATGGCTTGCCATTAATTATTGATAGCACATTTGCGTCACCATATGGCTCTACACCAATTGACTACGGTGCAGATATCGTTGTTCATTCCGCAACAAAATGGATTGGTGGTCATGGAACAACTTTAGGTGGCGTTGTAGTAGATGCAGGGAAGTTCGATTGGACTCGTGAACGTTTCCCAGGCTTTACTGAGCCAGATGCTTCTTATCATGGTTTGCGTTATGGTATTGACACAGCAGATGCAGCATTCGCCACAAAACTGCGCGTGCAATTACTACGCGACTTTGGTCCAACATTAAGTGCAGATGCAGCATTTAATTTATTACAAGGTTTAGAAACGCTTCATTTGCGTATCCCTAAACACAATGAAAATGCATTAGCGGTAGCTGAATATTTACGAAACCACCCATCTGTGGAATATGTAAATTACAACGGCCTAGAAGATTTCCCTACTCATAATTTAGCTAAAAAATATTTGAAAAATGGCTTCGGTTCAGTGCTTACATTTGGTATTAAAGGTGGACGTGAAGCAGGGCGTAAATTAATAGATAGTGTGAAATTATTCTCGCACGTAGCAAATGTAGGGGATGCTAAATCATTAATTATTCATCCAGCATCTACTACACATCAGCAACTATCAGCTGAAGAGCTAATCCAAACTGGCGTAACCGAGTCGCTCATTCGTTTATCCATCGGTTTAGAGGCAGTAGAGGACATTATTGCAGATTTAGAACAAGCAATTGAACAAGTAACAGCTTCACAACAAGAAGTAGAAGCTTAAAAATACAATGGCTAATGTTGTAGCGTTTACGTATTTTCTCATTCGATTGGCCTCATTTGGTAATGCGTCAAACGTTGCTACATCATCCGCTCACCTCATTTGGTGAAGTAACTAAAATTTTATAAAATTAATACCTAGTAATTTTATAAGTATTATTGACTTATTTAATTCCTTGTTTTATACTAGGGAATAAGAAAAGTGTTCGAAAAGCTACCAACCTAGAACCAATTTAAAGCGCCGACTGGTAGATCGGTAAAGTGTTTTCAATCATTACTCAAACTGATTTAGTTTCATAAGTGCTCCCCCACTTTTGAATATATATGAAGAGGAGTAGTTACTCAGCCAGTAACTACTCTTATCTAAAAAACTGATGATAAAGGAGTGTTTTAAATGGGAAATGTGTATAGTGCGCAAAACATTGCATCTTATCTTATTTATGAGCTAAATGAAGGTCATGTGTTTGTGAACAACATGTCCATTCAAAACATACTTGCGTCAGTTGAGCGTAAATGGCAAGAGATCTTTGGACATTCTGCTTATAAGGAATTTGTTGATGCCAAAGAGGAAAGCTATACAATAAAAGAAGTTTTCGAAGCTTATGAAAGCTATGGAGCGAGTCATATTCCTCTACCAGCGACAGAGTATTATTTAAAATACGGCACATTCCAATTAGTTGAACGTACGTATGCAATACCAAATTTTACGCAAGAGGAAGTAAGACTGGTGCAACAAGCTTTAACACAATTTCGTTATAGATTGCTAGCCAACGCTAGTTAATTAACCCTCATATATTTAGGCTCATTCTCTGCTGCTACAGGGAATGAGTTTTTTAATTAGATGGTGGTAGATATACTGAAAAATTTTTAATTAATATATTTAAAAAGAACAATTTTTATGAATGTCTTTACATACATATATATAATAGAAGAAAGGCATTTGTTTTTAACTTCTTTCAGCAATGTTTTATGTAGCGAAAGCAAAGTGTCAGTTACAAGTGTATTTGTAATAGAAGCGCAGTTACAAAAGTCTCTCACCTCTATATGTGGTGAGATGAATGCGTATTTAAGTTACTTTTCAGCGAGGTTGCAAACATCCACTGAAATAAAGGAACTCAGTCTAAGAACGCCACGTCCTGTGGCAACGACTGAGTGACCAACATCGTGCCGCTGACGCTTCGCTTTCGCGAAAAAAACATCTGTTGGCCTAAAGCCTCCGGCGGATGTCACGGAATCGGGAAGGAGTTAATAAAGGATGTTAGCCTAAAATCATCGCATCCATGCGATAACGGCTAACTGACCTGCATCCTGTTGCTGCCGCTACGCTTTCGCACAAAAAACATCTGCAGGCCTAAGCACAAAGCCGATTCCGGACGCAATTATGCCGAGGCATAATTGATAAAGATTCGTCAAAATTTGTTCAATTATTATAGATTCAAGTGAAAAATCATATAATAAAAGGAATGAAAACGATTTCCTTTGCACATCTGTAGAAAACAAATGTACATCCTAGAAAGATTTTTCTTGTACAATGTATGTATTTGCGTTACAATTTTCTTTGAGTTGAATTTTGAATTATTTGAATTTGTTTGTTTCACGGACTTTGTATCTTCATTCAGAATATTTTTTGTAGCGAGAGTGAAACAACATGACTAAATATCTGTTTGAAAACGAAGTGTTAGAAACACGGCAAATTGACCTGCTTTGCAAAGTCGGCGCACAATTCAAAATCTGTACGAATTAAGCTGAGACGAAATAAATTTAATGAAACTGCGGAATGTAAGTTGGAGGGAATAACAACAATGGCAACTATAAAGGCAGCTATATTAGGATTTGGAACGGTAGGTCAAGGAATTTACCATATATTAAACGAAAAGCGTGAAGAGCTTAAAAATAAATTAGGAATTGAGCTAGAAGTAGCAAAAATTTTAGTTACAGATGCTAGCCGTGAACGTGTATCAGGCACAGCACATTTAATGACAACTAGTATGGATGAAGTCTTAGCGGAACCAGGTATGCAGGTTGTTTTTGAGGCGATTGTCAATGAGGAGCCAGCATTTACTTATTTAAAGCGTGCTGTTGAACATAAATGTCATGTCATCACAGCTAACAAAGTAATGTTTGCAAAACGAGGCTTGGAGCTACAGGATCTTGCAAAAGCAAACGGTGTTTTTGTAGGCTTTGAGGCAACAACTGCTGGTGGTGTACCAGTTATTAAAACGATGAAAAATATTTTGCTTGTTAATGATGTTAGTCGTATTCAGGGTGTTTTAAATGGGACATCCAACTATATTTTAACGAAAATGCGTTCACAGGGCTGGTCGTTCGAAACTGCATTAAAAGAGGCGCAAAATTTAGGTTATGCAGAGGCAGATCCATATAATGATATTTCAGGACAGGATGCCTTCAAAAAATTAATGATTTTAAGTGCTTTAGCATTTGGTGAACAACCAGACTGGTCTGAAGTTGAAGTGATAGGCATTGATAGCATTTCGGCAGAGCAAGTAAAAGAAGCATGTGAAAAAGGCTTGCGTTACCGCCACGTTGCTGAGGTTGAGAAACTAGCAGATGGTAAAGTGGTCGCAAAGGTTGGCCCGCAATTAGTTGATAAAGAACATCCACTTTACCCAGTTGATGACGTCAATAATGCTGTGGCATTGGATACTAATTATATTGGCACATTAACGCTAATTGGACCTGGGGCAGGCATGTATCCAACAGCTAGTGTAATGGTTGAGGATTATGCGGAAATTATCGGTAAGCGAGCTGGATTTGTCGTAACAATATAATAGATGCCTATCATTCAACAATGTTCTAATTGTTTGAATGATAGGCATTTTTTAATCCTCATCTTTAACATCAATATCCTCTGGAATAGGTGTATTCCGCCAAATTTCAATTTCTTCTTTAATACGATCTAATTGTTCAAAATAAGTGCTGAACTGCCCGCTATTAATCAGTATTTGGTCCCCGTCGTATACTGAACGAATACGGCCCTCGTAAACTAGGCGAAGTACTTGATCCTCTGGCATACCAAGTTCGATGGCTGTTTCTTCAATTGTTTTATACATAATTTTCGCTCCTTTTATTGTTTTTATTATAACCTCCGTTTAATAGAAAACCTACTATGGGTTAATAAATGAAAGAAAAAGGAAAATGGTAATTGTTTGAATTTGGATAAATCTGTATTATTAATGATAATGAGTAGTGACGGTCGAGGGGGCAATAAATGATGTATCCATTTTTCATACTTCTAGCGGCAATATTATGGGGCATGACAGGAACTGTACAAACATTTTTGAGTGTAGGAATATCTCCGATAGCTGTAGCAACAATTCGTTCTGCAATTGGTGGAGGGCTATTATTAGCTATTACTATTTTGCTCCGTAAAATAAACTTTCTGAAATGGTCATGGAAATGGACAATTTTAGCTGCGGCGAGCATTGCATTGTTCCAAGGCCTTTTTTTCTCATCAATTCGTCTAACAGGTGTAGCTATTGGAACCGTTGTAACGATTGGTAGCGCTCCTGTCTTTTCTGGTGCTTTAGAATGGATACTATGGAAATCACAGCCGACAAAGGTGTGGGGAATAGCAACTGTAATGGCAACACTCGGCTGTATTTTATTATTCGTTAATAATGGAGAAGAGGCTGTCCATATGGGAGGGATTGGGCTAGCCCTTTGTGCAGGTCTCTCCTTTGCGCTGTACACAAATATTAGTAAAAGGCTAATGAGAAAAGAAGAGGCGTTACCTGCAGTAGCGATGACTTTTTCAATCTGTGCGCTATTCTTACTTCCATTTTCGATAAATGGGGGTTTTAGATGGTTAACTATCCCACATAACCTATGGACAATGCTTTTCATGGGGATTATGTGTACAAGCGTTGCCTATATTTTATTTTTAAAGGGGCTTCAGAAAATTAGTTCATCGTCAGCTGTTACACTATCACTAGCTGAGCCTTTGACTGCAGCAATGTTAGGTGTATTTTTAGTTGGTGAATATTTAAGTATGACTTCTTGGATAGGTATTGTAATGTTACTAGGTGGCATTATCGCTCTAACATTAGGAGGACGAAAAACGATTTGAAAACAAGTCATACTTTGAATTAAGAAAATGTAGAGTTAACAATTATGGCTTTTGCTTGTTTACATATGTTGAAACATATGCCCTGTATACGTTTTGGTGTTATGCCTCGGCATAATTGTAGCTGTCGCTTTGCTTTCGCTACAGAAAACATTTGCCGCTGCCGCTACGCTTTCGCGCAGATAAACAATGCGTCCGGAATCGACTTTGTGCGTGCACCAAGAACTCCTTTTCGATTCTGTGACATCCGCTGAAAGAAGTTAAAACCTTAAGAAATTCTTCATTTTTATAATAACTGGTTTTTAAGATTTAAAAGGTACACTATTAATTGAGAGCGAGGTGTATATCATGACGAAACTAACAGTTCTTGTAACAGACGATGATCAAGATATTCGTGATGGTATTGAAATTTATTTAAAGAATGAAGGCTACAATGTCATAAAAGCTGCTGACGGCTTAGAGGCACTTGAAAAATTAGAAAGCAATGAAGTACATTTAATTATTTTAGATATTATGATGCCAAATATGGATGGAATTACAGCGACGTTTAAAATTAGAGAAGAGCGCAATATTCCAATTATTATGCTTAGTGCAAAGGCGGAGGATGGCGACAAAATCCATGGTCTATCTGTAGGCGCAGATGATTACGTTACAAAGCCTTTTCATCCGCTAGAGCTATTGGCACGAGTGAAATCTCAGCTGCGACGTTACGTACAACTTGGGACGTACAATGAAGGAGCAGCAAAGGTGGAAATCGACGGACTTGTATTGGATGAAGATGCAAAGGAAATCATTTTAGAAGGCGAGCCTGTTCGATTAACACCAATCGAATATAAAATTACGGAATTATTAATGAAAAATGTAGGGCGTGTATTTTCGATAAGAGAGATTTATGAGCGTGTATGGAATGAGGAAGCTTACAATGCAGAAAATATTGTGGCTGTACACATTCGAAAAATACGTGAAAAAATCGAAGCGGATCCGAAAAATCCACGTTATTTAAAGGTGGTGTGGGGCGTTGGCTATAAAATGGAAAAATAAAGTAGAGCAGTATGTTACAATTGCAGGGTTTGTAGCAGGGGTTATTGGACTAATTTATTTCGGTGTGTATGCGTACCAAATAGTAACTACACGCTCTTTGGGGATGCTACAATTACTCGAGAAAATTTTTTAGAGAGGAGTTAAAAGTATGTTGAAAAATTGGAAACCTCTTCTCGCTCTTATCTGTTTAATCTGGGTAATATTCGGTATTTTTACGTTCTCAAAAGTTGGGTATCAATATATAGGAAAGTCGTATTTTCAATCTGAAAATTTCCAGCACGAACTAGATAATTTCCAGTCAGAATTAGGACCATTAGTATTAAATTTACCGACGACTGAGGATTTAAAAAGTAAAATTGCGGTGACACAAAGTGAAATTGAAGAACATCGTAATCGCTATGGAACATTAGGAGTACAGGTAGATAATATTAAAGCTCAATATGCGGAGCGCATTCAAGAAGCTACTAATGTAAATGCAACGGAGTTAAAAACAAAGCTCGAGAAAGAGCGAGATGCCAAAATTAAAGATATTACGACTAATTTTGGGGATGATGAGCATGTCCGTAAAAAAATTCAGACTCAAAAGGAAGAACTTGTTGATAAATATATAAAAGCAGCACAAGAAGAAGCAAAGAAGTTTGTGAAAAATAATAATAAATGGTCTTATGAATTAACGAACACTGAAACAGGCGAAAAATTTAGTTCGGGTAATGTTTTGGATAGAAATGCGTTCCAAATAGAATATACTGGGCAACATCCATTATCTACTTGGAATATTAGTGATAATTTAAACCACATTTTTTATCAAACTGATCTCAACTTTGATACAGAAAATTTAAGGGAAACTTCTGATTACACAGGTATTATAACCATCTCAAAAAAATCAGCGCAAGCAGTAGACAATATGGAAGGCTATAACAATTTTACAACTAGTCAATACATCTTCTTCTTTATATGGTTAACGAGTATTGTGGCAGCTATTTTTGCATGGAAAGAGCGTAAAGAAGTACTGCAGATGGTACAAAGTTTAAAGGGAAAAGAAGCTCTTGAAAAAATGAAAATTGATTACCCAATTGGATTATTATTAATAACTGCATTCATGTATATGGGAGCATCTGATACTGTCTATAAATCGATTGTAAATGTTTTTTATTATAATTATGTACGTTATTCAATGGATTGGTTGTTTAAAATAGGTGCTTTGATTGTTATTGCTATGCTGTTCTTTGTACAGCTAATTTGGTTGTATAATCGGGTGAATACAGCACAGAAAATAGAGGAGAATTTAAAAGCTAGTTATTTATGGTCCCTAGGTGAATCCATTACAGATTTATTTATAAATCGTTCCATTGCATTACATTCCTTTGTGATGATTGGGGCAGCGTTTTTCGGTGGTGGAAGCCTTGTAGCTTCAATGTTAGGAGGTGGGGGATTCCCCGTTCTAGTATTGGGCGTCTGCGCAATGATCGGTATGCCAGCCATGATTCTCTTCCTTTCTAAAATGGGCTATTTAAACCGAATTATGAAGGATACAAAAGACATGGCAGAAGGGCGTTTAAACCGTGATGTCAAAGTAAAGGGCAAATCACCACTCGCAGGACATGCAGAAAATCTTAATCATTTAAGAGAAGGCGTACGTACGTCTATGCATGAACAGGCAAAAAGTGAACGTTTAAAAACAGAGCTTATTACGAATGTTAGTCACGACTTACGCACGCCGTTAACATCCATTATTACGTATACAGATTTAATGAAAAATCCTGATATTACAGAGGAAGAGCGTAAGCAATACATTCATATCCTTGATAAAAAATCAGAACGTCTAAAATTACTAATTGAGGATCTTTTTGAAGTGTCTAAAATGGCGAGTGGTAATATGGAGCTTCATCGTACTCGTGTTGATTTAACCCAGCTTGTACAGCAGGCAGTAGGGGAGCATGAGGAGGATTTAGCCCAGGCTCATTTAGATTTACGTATGACAAAACCACATGAGCCAATCTACGCGTATGTGGATGGACAAAAATGGTGGAGACTGATCGATAATTTAATTGTTAATGTATTGAAATATGCATTAGAAGGCACACGTGTTTATGTAACATTGAAGCGTACGGCAGAAGGTGATGCTGAATTCACGGTGAAGAATGTTGCGAAATATGAGATTAGCGAGAATGCCGATGAGTTATTTGAACGCTTTAAGCGAGCAGATGCATCGCGCCATACAGAAGGCTCAGGGTTAGGCTTAGCCATTGCACAATCCATTGTAGATTTGCATGGTGCTCGTATGAGTATAGAAATAGATGGAGATTTATTTAAGGTAATCGTTCGAATTCCAGCAGCATAGACAAAGAACAGCGGTAAACATTTTGCCGCTGTTTTCTTTATGTTGAATATGTGAGGAATTCCTTTTGAATGTTGTGAATTTCAATCTGTCATTTTGGCACTTTATCCGGTCGCTTTAGTGGGACCAACCACGACTTTTGCTGTTTTATCCACGATTTTTGACGGTTCTATCCGTCATTTCGGTACTTTCTTCCGTTGCTTAGGCACTTCTATCCGTCACTTCGGTACTTTCTTCCGTCGTTCCGGCTCTTCATACCGTCACTTTGGCCACTCGTTGTACCGAAGAGCCATACTTTATTAGTTATAAGCCTAAATTCTTGGCAATAATCACTTTCATGACTTCATTGGTACCTGCATAAATGGACATGACAGGAATATCTCGATATCTTCTAGCAATCTTGTATTCCTCCATATAACCGTAGCCACCGTGTAACTGCATACACTGGACAGCAAGCTCACGTGCATTTTCCGTTATCCAGTATTTTGCCATCGAAACTTTTGTCACAACATCATTTCCTGCGATATGTTCCTCAATTAAAGACTCCAAAAATGATTTGCCAAGTTCAATTTTTGTCGCCATTTCAGCTATTTTAAATTGCGTATTTTGGAAGTCACTTATTGACTTTCCAAAAGCTGCGCGGGATTTTACATAATCAATTGTTAAAGCAAGCATATCCTCAGCAGCCGATTGTGCGGCGATGGCTACTGCTAAACGCTCTTGCTGTAGCTTTTCCATCATATAGATAAAGCCTTTACCTTCTTCGCCTAGGAGATTCTCTACAGGTACGCGACAATCCTCAAAAAATAGCTCGGCTGTGTCCTGCGCGTGCATGCCAACTTTTTCGAGCTTACGACCTTTCGTGAAGCCTGGTGTCCCGTCCTCAATGACAAGGAGACTAATGCCACGATGTTTTTTTTCTGCCTGAGGATTTGTTTTTACAGCAACTACCGCTAAATTTGTATGAATACCATTTGTAATAAATGTTTTTTGTCCGTTGACGATATAGTGATCGCCATCACGAATAGCAGTTGTTCGGATATTTGCCAAATCTGAACCTGTCCCTGGCTCTGTCATAGCAATTGCTGTAATATTTTCGCCTGTAACGCATTTCGGTAGCCAGCGTGATTTTTGCTCATTTGAGCCGTATGCCTCAATATAAGGGACCACAATATCGTTATGCAGACCAACACCGATAAGGCTCGAACCTACACGCTCAAGCTCTTCTTGAATAATAACGCCAAAACTAAAATCGAGTCCGAGACCGCCGTATTGCTCTTCTACTTGAGGGCATAGATACCCCATTTCTCCAAGCTTACGCCAAAACTCAAGTGGAATAAGATGATCTTTCTCCCATTGTGAATAGTGTGGCTCAGCTTCTTCTGCTAAAAACTTACGTAAGGTTTTACGAAATAACTCATGCTCTGTTGATTCGAATTTATATCTTGTCATATGAACAACACCCCTTTTTTCCCTCGTATATGCGTAAATTTTATCTTGCAATTATAATGTTACTTAAATATTCAGAAAAATTAAAGTATATTATTCGTAGATTTTTTACATAGTCTTATAATTAGATTGGTTTGTTAAGGGGATCTTATATAACATAGGTTTAATTTCGTAAGCGATGAGCGTTCTTGGTCCATAGGTGTTGTAACGACTCCGTGTAATCCCCTAGATTACGATATTGTCACTTTCCTAATTAGATTGTCATGTAAATCATACGATTAAATGCCAAAGAATATGTACACTTGAGATAACGGGCGAGCTGATTGGTTATCTTTTCGTACTTACTTTCTATAGGAAATACTTAATGCAAATGTAAATGTTAAGTATAATGCTATAATCAACTAAGACTATATGAAAGTAGGGAACTGAAATGCCTAAAGTAATCGGTGGAATTCTTTTAATAAGTATATATAGTGCATTAACTTTCTACTTAGGATGGGGATTGAGACAGTGGCTTGTGGCAATGGGCTGGTTCCGATTTCCAATTTTATATTGGTTAGTACTGTATATCATTGCATTTAGTATTATTATTAGTAGATTGCATGAGTCTTTACGAATGTTTTCAATAATCCATAATTATTGGATGTTTATTTTTGAATACGGATTAATGCTTTGCTTGGCAGCACACTTGATTATTTGGCTAAGTCCTTTTAAAAGTGTACAAATAATTGGTAGTGTAGCAGTTGCTATGTTATTTGTACTAAGTATTGTGGGTACCTATTTAGCATATTCACCTGTTGTCCGTCATTTAGAAATAACGATGGATAAAAAGAGTAGTGAGCTAGAATCGATGAAAGTTGTAGTTGCATCAGATTTTCATTTAGGTGTGCTATCAAATAAAAAACACTTACAGCGTTTTGTTACTTTATCGAATGAAGCAAAGCCGGATGTCGTCTTTTTAGTTGGTGATATTGTAGATGACGACCCTAAATGGTTTGTTAAAGAGGGAATGGCAGATGTAATGAAACAATTAACATCTACATATGGAGTGTATGGTGTACTGGGTAATCACGAGTATTACGGCAAGAGAATTCCTGAATTTGTTGAAGAAATGGAAAATTCTAATGTAAAAGTTTTGTGTGATGAAACTATTAGAATCGATAATGTGTTAGTATTAACAGGGCAAGAGGATATTACAAACAAGGATAGAAAGCAACTAGATGCATTGAAGACAACAGATGACTTGCCTTGGTTTGTCATGAATCATACCCCAAATGATTTAAGTACGCCTGCAAAAATGGGTGTAGACTTCCATATGTCAGGTCATACACATAAAGGTCAATTATGGCCCAATCAGTATATAACAGCTCGTGTATTTGAACTCGATTATGGTTATAAGATGAAGGAGAAAATGCATACACTAGTTTCATCAGGTTTCGGCTTTTGGGGTCCTCCAATGCGAATAGGCAGCCGTTCTGAATTATGGGTTGTAGATATAAATTTTCGTTAGTAGATAAATTAGGCATGGGGCTCAAAATAACCCCTGTATTATGGTGATGATCTTATTACTCATATCAGAATACTATAGCCACAGTATATGAATAAGTAAGTGTATATTTTATAATATATTTGTATTTAATTAACAAAAGGTAAGGTGAAAACGTGGATATCATTGAATTATTAAAGGCGCTGATTTTAGGCTTTGTCGAAGGAATGACAGAGTTTGCACCAGTTTCGTCGACAGGTCATATGATTATTGTAGACGATATGTGGCTAAAGACAGAAGAGTTTTTAGGGAAGTATCCCGCCAATACATTTAAAATCGTTGTACAGCTAGGCTCCATTTTAGCCGTAGTCGTTGTGATGTGGAAACGAATGTTAAATTTAGTTGGACTATATAAAATTGATGGCCAATCGAAATCGGTGAAAGGTCACTTCAACTTAATGCATGTTATTGTGGGCATGTTACCAGCAGTTGTATTAGGTTTTGCGTTTAAAGATTTTATCGATGATCATTTATTTAAAGTAGAGCATGTTATTTATGCTTTAGTAGCTGGAGCACTTTTAATGATTGCTGCAGATAAATTAGCACCGAAAAGACCAAAAGTGGATTCTCTAGATAAAATTTCTTATGGTTTAGCATTTAAAGTAGGGTTAGTACAATGTTTATCACTTTGGCCAGGGTTCTCCCGTTCAGGTGCAACAATATCTGGCGGTGTACTATTTGGCATGAGTCACCGCGTGGCGGCAGATTTTACTTTCATTATGGCAGTACCGATTATGGCGGGTGCTAGTTTAGTATCTGTACTGAAAAACTGGGATACGTTATCTATGGATTATTTTGGATTCTATGTAGTGGGCTTCATTAGTTCATTTATCTTTGCATTACTATCAATTAAATTCTTCTTAGCACTTATTTCAAAAGTGAAATTAATGCCATTTGCTATTTATCGTTTAGTACTAGCTGCGGTACTAGCTGTTATTATCTTTATGTAAAAAAAAGTCACTCTTCTATTAAGAAAGAGTGGCTTTTTTTGCTTTGACCTTATTTTAGGGAGAATTACGTGGTTAATAAGTATTGTTCGAAAGTATGATAGATTATTGCTTATTCCCAAAAAAAGATATTTTTTACCTATATATTGTCATTACAGTTGTAAAGAACTTATAATAAATTCAGAGAGTTTTTTGTTTTCGGATTATATTCGGCAGAATAGACTCAGACACAGTGAGGTGGAGAAATTGTTTCTAATTAAAAATAGGCCAAAGAAAAATACAATTGAAATTAGTGATGAATCAAATGTAGGGGTTATGATTCAAGATCAGGAACGTTTACTACAGTTAAATCTAGTAAACTTAACTAGAGAAGATTTGCAGTTAATAAGAAGTTTAAAACCGTATATTGAACGAAATGTTGAAGAGGTAGTGGCAGCATTTTACCATGCGATTGAAAGTGTGCCAGCCTTACTTGAGGTTATTGAAAAATATAGCTCTAGTGAGCGATTACGCCAAACATTACGCCATCATATTATAGAAATGTTCGAAGGGCGTATAGACGATGCGTTTTTGGAGAAGAGAAGGCGAGTAGCAAAAATGCATGTGAAGATTAACTTGTATCCTAAGTGGTATTTAGCAGCCTTTCAAAACCTTGAGAAATTTTTAAGAAAGATTGTTTATAATCTTCAATTAACGAGGGATGAAGAAGAAAAGTTTTGTGAAGCTATTAGTAAAATGTGTAATATCGAACAACAGATTGTCTTAGAGGAATATGATAATTATGCAAATACCTTAATGGAGAAGCAACAGGATAGTGTTCGAGCACATGTTAAGGAAATTATAGGTGGTATTTCTACGCAGCTAGAGACTCAATCTCATAGTACCAATGAAACAGTAACCGAACTTGTTTATAACGCCAAGGAAGTGAATGAATACTTGAAGGAAAGTATCGATGAGGCAAAAACAATGCAAGAGGTATCGTCTGAAGGCTATTCTAAAATAATATCAATAAATGAGCAAACAGGGAAAATTCATCATAAGACAATTGAAATGTCGGGTATGGTGGAGCAATTAGATCATTCTTCCTCTAAAATTAATGCTGTTATTGAAATAGTAAAAAGTATTTCTGGTCAAACAAATTTACTTGCGTTAAATTCAGCTATTGAGGCTGCACGTGCAGGAGAACATGGAAAAGGCTTTGCGGTCGTGGCGAGTGAAGTTCGTAAGCTTGCAGACCAGACGAAAAATTCGGTTGAACAAATTGCGGATCTCATAACTATGTCTAATGGAATAACAGAACAAGTTGTACTAGCAATTCACGAGATTCAAGAACTGGTGAATAATAGTATTGAGCAAAACGAAGAGTCTTTAAAAGCGTTCGATGCAATATCTGGCTCAGTAAACGGTTCTATCTCTAACTTCCAAAATGTCGGACTAAAAATAACGGAACTGGCAGAAATTATAGAATCTATTGGAGAATCTTCCGAGGAATTAAAACAAGTCGCCAATCGATTAGATACAACAATCAGAGACTTCTAACGACTATGCATAAAGCTTATGCATAGTTTTTTTGTATCACCTAAAGTTAAGGGTGATATTTTGTTTAAAGGTGTTTAATGAGGATAAGTTGATTGGAGTGGAGACTGGGCGACTCCTTGGGGATTAGCGGTAGAGGAACAAAGGCTAAAACCATCACGTCCTGTGATAATGCCTTCGTGACCAACATCGTGCTGCTGACGCTTCGTTAGCACTACGCTTTCGCGCAAAAGACATCTGTTGGCCCGAGACTCTGCAGCGAAGCGGATGTTTTCTGTGCGAAAGCGAAGCGTCAGCGACAAATGTTTTCATGTAGCGACAGCTACAAAGCGCCCAGTCGGAACGGAAATCAACCACACGTTATGAGACTAGCCAGTTTTTTTATAAATAGGACAAAATCGTTTATTTAGAGGATAAAACAGCAAATAGACGGATGAAGTTTGTAGAGTGATAGAAAGGAATAGCTATCACACACGTAAAGATNGAGACTCTGCAGCGAAGCGGATGTTTTCTGTGCGAAAGCGAAGCGTCAGCGACAAATGTTTTCATGTAGCGACAGCTACAAAGCGCCCAGTCGGAACGGAAATCAACCACACGTTATGAGACTAGCCAGTTTTTTTATAAATAGGACAAAATCGTTTATTTAGAGGATAAAACAGCAAATAGACGGATGAAGTTTGTAGAGTGATAGAAAGGAATAGCTATCACACACGTAAAGATAAGAAATCCCTAGAAAATGAGCGTTCTAAGTGTTACGCTATAGGCGAATTGAATTGAGGGGTGTTCGGAATATGAAAAAGAAATTATTTATTACTCGAAAGTTCCCAGCGCATATAGTTGAGCCGTTGAAAGAGTATTATGATATCAATCAATGGGAGGAGGAGGAAATTGTTATACCACGGGAAAAACTATTGGCAGCTGTAGCCGATTGTGAGGTACTGTGGGTAACGATTGCTGACCAAGTCGATGAAGAGTTATTATTACATGCACCCAATCTAAAACTCGTGACAAATTTAGCAGTTGGATATAATAATATTGATGTCAAAGTTTTGCGTAAGCGTGGAATAATGGCGACTAATACTCCAGGAGTTTTAACAAATACGACTGCAGATTTAGTATGGGGATTATTGCTTGCGACTGCTCGAAGAATTCCAGAAAGCGAACGATATTTGCGTGAGGGTAAATGGAAAAGTTGGTATCCAATGCAATTAGTAGGTAAAGATGTTTCAGGATCTACTATAGGAATTATTGGTATGGGACGTATTGGCCAAGCTGTGGCAAGACGAGCAAAAGGTTTTGATATGAAAATTTTATACAACAATCGTAGACGTCGCCATGAGGCAGAAGAAATGTATGGCTTTCAATATGTATCGTTGGAGGATCTTTTAAAACAATCGGATTTTGTTGTTATAATGACACCTTTTAACAATGATACGGTAGGACTTATTGGAGCAGAGAAACTTGCTTTGATGAAGGATGACGCGGTATTAATTAATGCATCACGTGGTGGCATTATAGATGAGAATGCACTATATGATACGTTGAAAAATGGTAAACTGTGGGCAGCGGGGCTAGATGTCTTTGAACAAGAGCCTATTGCGTTGGATCACCCATTGTTGACACTTCCAAATGTTGTAGCACTTCCGCATATCGGTAGTGCCTCGCTTCAAACTAGAACTGCTATGCTGATGCTGAACGTTAAAGAGCTTACCGCATATGGGCAGGGCAAGGCTGTAACGAACCGAATAGATTAATGACACCTAGAGTTAACAGAAGTAGGAATGCGACGCAGAGGCTTCGCTCGTGAGGAACGTAGAAAGCGCATTTATTGATACACATTATATTTATCGACAAGCTTAAAGGAGCACATCGTAATAAGATGTGCTCCTTTAATAAATAGCATCGATTATTTATTAAACATATCAAATAAACCGCCAATACCACCTTCGCCTCTTGATTGACCGCCACCGCCTTGAGAAATTGGTGCTGCAGCAAAGACGCGGCTTGCTAATCGGCTAAATGGTAATGATTGAATCCATACTTTACCCGGACCCTTTAAAGTAGCGAAGAAGATACCTTCGCCGCCAAATAATGCAGTTTTTACGCCCCCAACCATTTCGATATTGTAATCCACATCAGATGTCATAGCTACTAAACAGCCTGTATCAACACGTAATACTTCGCCAGGTTGTAGAGTCTTTTCATGAATAGCTCCACTTGCGTGTACAAAAGCCATGCCGTCTCCTTCAAGCTTTTGCATAATGAAGCCTTCACCACCGAAGAAGCCAACACCGATTTTTTTCTGGAATTCAACACCGATTGAAACACCTTTTGCAGCAGCTAAAAATGCATCTTTTTGACAAATAATCTTTCCGTTTAATTGACTTAAATCCATTGGAATAATCTTACCAGGGTATGGAGAAGCAAAATACACATGACGTTTACCTGAACCAACGTTCGTAAATGTCGTCATGAATAAACTTTCGCCCGTAATTAGACGTTTTCCAGCTCCAAATAATTTACCCATAATACCACTTTCTTGGCTTCCTCTTGAACCATCGCCAAAGATAGTTTCCAGATGGATAGAATCATCCATCATCATTAATGCTCCAGCTTCAGCTACTACTGTTTCTTGAGGGTCAAGCTCAACTTGCACGTATTGCATATCATCGCCATATAATTTGTAGTCAATTTCGTGATTATTCATAAAGGATTCCTCCGAAAAATAGTTTTGTTAATGTATACGATTATAAGTTAATTTAGTTTCAATGCATAATTAATTATTTTAGAAAAAAAGGGAATAAGCTAGTAAATGTCGAATATAAAAAACTATAATGGGTATTTTTTTTATTTTCGCCTAGCTGGAATTTTGTGATTGTTTTAACTTCTTTTATAGGGTGTCAAACATCCACTGAAAGAAGTTAAAGCCTCCGACGCAATTATGCCGAGGCATAATTGATTACTCACAAAAGACTTTCATCCGTAACTGACATCAATGCTCAGCTAAAGGAAAATAAAGCCTCTGACGATTGTCACCGATGTTATTGATCCAAAAGCATACTCTTCAGATCTCTATATATTAAAAATTCGGAATTTTGACATATCTAATTCTATATACTATAGAGTAATAGATGATATCTGTCTGAAAGCAATGCGATTGGTAGCAATGAGGCAGAGGCACCATAGATAGTTCAGGGGGGTGTATGTAGTGGAAATTAAAAACTATATCGGCGGTGAATGGGTAACACATTCGCATTTACAAAGTATAGTAGTGACCAACCCTGCTAATGGGGAGCAGCTAGCTACAATACCGCTATCTACCGAAAGCGAGGTAGATGAAGCGGTAGCGGTTGCAAAACAGGCACAAAAAAACTGGGCATTAGTACCTGCGCCTAAACGTGCCGACTATTTATATGCCATCGGTCAAAAAATGAAAGAGAAGAAGGAGCATTTAGCGACCGTTTTAACAAAAGAGATGGGGAAGGTTATTGAAGAAGCTCGAGGTGAAGTACAGGAAGGGATAGACATGGCCTATTATATGGCTGGTGAAGGGCGACGGTTATTTGGGGAGACAACACCGTCAGAGCTGGCCAATAAATTTGCTATGAGTGTACGGGCACCAATTGGCGTTGTAGGTTTAATAACTCCGTGGAATTTCCCTGTAGCCATTGCTACTTGGAAGTCATTCCCCGCAATAGTTGCTGGCAATACGTTCATTTGGAAGCCGTCGAATGAGACGCCAATGATGGCGTATGAGATGGGCAAAATTTTTGAAGAGGTTGGCTTACCGGGTGGAGTGGCAAACATCGTATTTGGTACGGGGCCAACAGTTGGAACAGCATTGATTGAACATCCAGATGTAAAGGTCATTTCATTTACCGGCTCTACAACAACAGGAAGTAAGGTAGCAGAGCTAGGCGGTAAACACCTGAAAAAGATTTCATTAGAGATGGGTGGAAAAAATGCAGTCATCGTTATGGATGATGCTGATTTACAGCTAGCCACTGAAGGCATTTTATGGAGTGCATTTGGCACTGCTGGTCAAAGATGTACAGCATGCAGTCGCGTGATTGTGCATAAAGATGTAAGAGAAGAACTAGAAAAACGTCTATTAGACGAAATGCAAAAACTAACAATTGGGGACGGCCTGGGTGACGGTGTGAAAATCGGACCTGTGATTAACAAAGCCGCATTAGAAAAGATTAATCAATATGTGCAAATCGGCAAACAAGAGGGGGCGACGTTGTTAGCTGGAGGTAGAATCTTATCTGAGCCTCCTTATGATAAAGGGTTTTATTATGAGCCTACACTATTTACCCACGTAAAGCCTGACATGATTATTGCACAGGAAGAAATTTTTGGTCCGGTCGTTTCTCTAATTGAAGTAGCAAGTTTGGATGAAGCAATCGAAGTAAATAATGGCGTGAAATTTGGCTTATCCAGTTCAATTTTCTCACAAGATGTTAATACGATTTTCCGCGCACAACGAGATTTAGATACAGGTATTGTTTATGTGAATGCTGGCACAACAGGTGCTGAAATCCATTTGCCATTTGGTGGCACAAAAGGCACGGGGAACGGTCACCGTGACTCGGGTGTAGCTGCTTTAGATGTCTATACAGAATGGAAAAGTATTTATGTAGACTATAGCGGTAAATTACAAAGAGCACAAATCGATACAGAATAACAGATCAATGAAAGGGGATGTTCTTGATGAAAGTTGTTGTATTAGGTGCAGGTTTAATGGGGAAAGAGGTAGCTCGTGATTTAATAAAAAATAGCAAAGTGGAGCGTGTAATTTTAGGGGATATAGACGTGAGTTTAGCGCAGAACTTTGTGGACTCGTTAAATACAGATAAGATTGAGGTTGTGGAGCTTCATGCTGAGCGCGATGACTCGTTAATGGAAGTTATTTCAAAAGGTAATGTAGTCGTTAATGCATTATTCTATTCCTTTAATGAGCGTGTAGCAAGAGCGGCAATCGCAGCTGGTGTCCATTCTGTGGATTTAGGTGGTCATATTGGCGGTGTAACTGAAAAAATATTAGATCTTGACGAAGAGGCAAAGGCAAAAGGTGTAACCATTATTCCGGACTTGGGTGTTGCTCCAGGTATGGTCAACATTTTAGCGGGTTACGGTGCTTCGAAATTAGATGAGGTAGAATCTATTAAACTATTTGTAGGCGGTATTCCTACAGAGCCGAAACCACCTCTTCACTACACACGCGTATTTTCTCTAGATGGTGTCTTTGATCATTACACAGAGCCATCAAAAGTGATTCTAAAAGGTAAACTTCAAGAAGTTCCATCGTTATCAGGCGTCGAACCTATTTATTTCAAAGATTTTGGTGTGCTTGAGGCATTTTATACATCTGGCGGTATATCGACGTTGGATAAGACATTCCCAAATGTCCAAACATTAGAATATAAAACGATTCGTTATAAAGGACATGCAGAGAAATTTAAGCTATTAGCAGATTTAGGATTCCTCGATGCTAGTAATAAGGTAGAGGTAGAAGATCAGGAGGTTTCTGTGCGTCCAGTTGTACGTGAGGCACTTAAAAAGAAGCTTGAACTTGGTACAAAACCAGATGCAGTGCTACTGCGCGTAATTGTAGCCGGTGAAAAAGCGCAACAACAAGTGACTTATGAATACGAAATGGTCGTGCGTAAAGATATGACGATTAATGAAACGGCTATGGCTCGTGCAACAGCAAATACAATTTCTGTCGTTGCTCAAATGATTGGAGAAAATAAAATTACAGAGCGCGGTGTATTTGCACCTGAATCAGTTGTACCGGGCGATACTTATATTGAAGAGATGGCAAGACGTGGTGTTGTCATTAAGGAGACATCTCATACATCTGCAATGATTGTGAAATGGTAGGTGCTTGGTCATGAATTTCGAATTTACCACTGAGCAGGAAATGTTACGTAAAACAGTGCGACAGTTTGTGGATGCCGAGATTATTCCACATATTGCGAAGTGGGATGCTGAGGGTGGCTTCAATCCGAAGATTTGGTCAAGGCTTGCTGAGCTAGGCTTAATGGGTGTTTGTGTACCAGAACAATACGGTGGTAGTGGTATGGATTACAATGCACTTGCCATCGTTTGTGAAGAACTTGAACGTGGAGATACAGCGTTTCGCACAGCTGTTTCAGTTCATACAGGTCTGAATAGCATGACCTTAATGCAATGGGGAACAGAGGCTCAAAAACAGCAATATCTTGTTCCACAGGCAAAAGGAGTTCGGATTGGGGCATTTGGTTTAACAGAGCCCGGAGCAGGATCAGATGTAGCTGCAATGTCTACCACCGCTGTAAGGGATGGAGATTTTTACGTTTTAAATGGACAGAAAACATGGATTTCCTTATGTGATATAGCTGACCATTTTATCGTTTTTGCCTACACTGATAAATCGAAGAAGCATCATGGCATTAGTGCGTTTATCGTAGAGCGTTCCATGCCAGGCTTTACATCGAAGGCCATTAAAGGTAAATACGGTATTCGTGCTGGTAATACCGGCGAGCTCTTCTTTGAAAATCTACGTATACCTGTAGAGAATCGCCTTGGAGAAGAGGGAGAAGGCTTTAAAATTGCAATGTCTGCGTTAGATAATGGTCGTTTCACAGTAGCTGCAGGTGCTGTCGGTCTTATTCAAGCGTGTCTCGAGGCGAGTGTGAAATACTGTCATGAACGCGAAACATTTGGTAAACCAATTGGTGAGCACCAACTAGTAGGGCAAATGATTGCCAAAATGGAAGCGGGCTATCAAATGAGTCGCCTACTTGTATATCGTGTTGGAGAGTTGAAAAACAAAGGTGTACGCAATACACGAGAGACATCATTAGCAAAGTGGCAGGCTTGTGATTTTGCCAATAAAGCTGCGGATGATGCTGTCCAAATTCATGGAGCATATGGTTATTCGGATGAATATCCAGTCGCTCGTTATTTACGTAACTCGAAAGCACCAGTTATCTATGAGGGTACACGTGAAATTCATACAATTATGCAGGCTGACTATGTATTAGGAAAACGTCAAGATAAGTCATTAACGAAGATGCTACCAAAATGGCCAATTGAAGAATAAGCGTTTTATCAAAAATTAAACATAAAAAAGAATCCGAATTCGGGGTTCTTTTTTTATGTTTCAGTAAAATATTCCATTTTGTGACAATTGAACTGATTTTTATACTCCAATTGTGTCCTAGCGTTCAAATTATACAAGAAAACATTGTTATAAAATAACATTTTATATTGCTTTACTCTCATAATATGGTATTTTTAAAAAGGTAATATAGTTCTAAATAATCAACGTATTATCAAGTTATAAATATAGTACAATAGGAGGATTTGTTATGAAGAAAAAGTTAAAACTCAATCAAGTGTTAATTGGAGTAAGTACAATGGCACTTTCTTTTGGAGCGTTACAAGCAGAGGCATCAGCAGCAGAAAAAACGCCTTATAATGTATTACAGATGAAGCCTGTTGGCATAGTGAATTCGAATGATGAGGTTACACATTCTACAAAGGCTGATGAAACATTATCATTTGAAAAACGTTTGGAAATGGGAGATTTTTCGGAACACCCAACTCCAACTATAAAACTTGCTGAAACGAAGCAATTGCAGCAACAGTACTCGATGGCGGAGCTTAATAGGATGAACGATAGTGAGTTAATTAATACACTAGGAAATATTCGCTGGGATCAAATTACAGACTTATTCCAATTCAATGAGGACTCAAAAGCTTTCTATCAAAATAAAGAACGTATGCAAGTTATTATCGATGAATTAGGGAAAAGAGGAAGTTCTTTTACGAAAGATGATTCAAAGGGTATTGATACATTTGTTGAACTATTGCGTTCTGCTTTTTATGTAGGATTTTATAATAACGAACTAGGTTATTTAAACGAGAGAAGTTTTCATGATAGATGTTTACCAGCATTAAAGGAAATAGCTAATAATCCGAACTTTAAACTTGGTACAGATGAGCAAGATAAAGTGGTATCCGCCTATGGGAAATTAATAGGTAATGCTTCTAGTGATGCTGAAACAGTTCAAAATGCTACGAAGATTTTAAAACAGTATAATGAAAATATCTCTACATATGAACGCGAGTATTCAAAAGGACAAGCTATATATGATTTGATGCATGGGATAGATTTTGACTTGCAGTCGTATTTGAATGATGCACGTAAAGAAGCTAATACGTCGATATGGTATGGAAAGATTGATAGTTTCATAGATGAAGTGAATAACATTGCTCTTATACATAATGTGACGGATGACAATAGTTGGTTAATCAATAATGGCATTTATTATGCAGGGCGTTTAGGAAAATTCCATAGTAATCCGAATAAAGGTTTAGAAGTTGTTACACAAGCGATGCATATGTATCCATATTTAAGTGAAGCCTATTTTGTAGCGGTAGAGCAACTTACTACAAATTATGGTGGAAAAGATTATAGTGGAAATACAGTAGATTTACAAAAAATGCGTGAAGAGGGTAAGAAGCAGTATTTACCGAAAACATATTCTTTTGATAATGGATCGATTGTCTTTAAGACGGGAGATCAAGTAACAGAAGATAAAATTCAAAGATTATACTGGGCTGCAAAAGAAGTAAAAGCACAATATCACCGTGTAATTGGTAATGATAAGCCATTAGAACCAGGTAACCCTGACGATGTATTAACAGTTGTCATTTATAACTCTCCAGATCAATATCTATTAAACCGTCAATTGTATGGATATGAAACAAATAATGGTGGTATTTATATTGAAGAGACTGGAACGTTCTTTACATATGAACGTACACCAGAGCAAAGTATTTATAGTTTAGAAGAGTTGTTCCGCCATGAATTCACTCATTATTTACAAGCAAGATTCGAGGTTCCTGGACTATTCGGAAGAGGAGATATGTACCAAAATGAGCGACTTACATGGTTCCAGGAAGGAAATGCAGAATTCTTTGCCGGATCAACCCGTACAAATGATGTTGTTCCACGTAAGAGTATTATTAGTGGATTAGCAGATGATCCATCACAACGCTATACAGCTGAACAAACAATGTTTGCAAAATATGGATCATGGGATTTTTATAACTATTCGTTTGCACTACAGTCTTATATGTATAATCATCAATTTGATACATTTGATAGAATTCAAGATTTAATTCGTGCGAACGATGTGAAAAACTATGATGCGTATCGCGACACTTTAAGTAAAGATCCACAACTGAATACGGACTACGAAGCCTATATGCAGCAATTGATTGATAATCAAGATAAGTACGAGGTGCCACAAGTATCAGAAGATTATTTAGTGGAACATACACCAAAAGCGTTAAACGAAGTGGAGCAGGAAATTGCTGATGTTGCAAACGTAAAAGATGTAAAAATGACAAAACATAAGTCTCAATTTTTTAATACATTTACACTCGAAGGTACGTATGTAGGTAGTGAAACAAAAGGTGAATCTCAAGATTGGAAAACGATGAGTAAGCAAGTGAACCAAGTACTAGAGGAACTGTCGCAAAAAGAGTGGAGCGGCTATAAAACAGTGACAGCGTATTTCGTAAACTACCGTGTGAATGCAGCAAACCAGTTTGAATATGATATTGTTTTCCACGGTGTTGCGACGGATGAAGGAGATCATCAAGCACCTATTGTAAATATAAATGGTCCGTATGCTGGAATCGAAAATGAAGAAATCCAGTTCAAGAGCGATGGTTCAAAAGATACGAATGGAGAAATAGTTTCTTACCTTTGGGATTTTGGTGATGGACAAACAAGTGAAGAGGCAAACCCTACTCATGTATACGGAAAAGAAGGCACATATAATGTGACATTAACAGTGAAAAATGATAAGGGTATAGAAAGTAAAGATCATGCAATTGTAACTGTTCGGAAGGGAACACAAACAGAGAATAATCATCCAGAAGAAGCGAATATCATTCCATTTAATACTCCACAAAAAGGCAGTTTGAATGATAAGAATGATACGGATGTATACACATTCGATGTTACGTCTCCAGAAGAAATAGATATTTCTGTTTTAAATGAAAATCAAATTGGCATGACATGGGTGCTTTATCATGAGTCTGATATGCAAAATTACGTATCCTATGGACAGGAAGATGAAAATAATATAAAAGGTAAACTAACTGCAGAA
Organism: Lysinibacillus xylanilyticus; assembly: GCF_001183605.1. GTDB lineage: Bacteria > Bacillota > Bacilli > Bacillales_A > Planococcaceae > Lysinibacillus > Lysinibacillus xylanilyticus. The sequence continues at coordinate 151,132 of NZ_LFXJ01000006.1, forward strand.
CCAGGAAAGTATTATTTATACATTTATAAATTTGATAATGAAAACGGGACATATACAGTAAATGTACAAAATGAAGTAAAAACAGATATTGAACCAAATAATAATCCAGAAGAAGCGAATATCATTCCATTTAATATGCCCCTAAAAGGTAGCTTGATGGATGGTGATCATACGGATGTATACACATTCGATGTTACGTCTCCAAAAGAAATAGATATTTCTGTGGTAAATGAAAATCAAATTGGCATGACATGGGTGCTTCTTCATGAGTCTGATATGCAAAATTACGCATCATATGGGCAGGAAGATGGAAATGTTATAAAAGGTAAATTTACTGCGAAACCAGGAAAGTATTATTTATATATTTATAAATTTGATAATGAAAACGGGACATATACAGTAAAAGTACAATAACGTAAATAGAGCAGTAACTAACGTAACGAGAGGGATTCAGTTCCTCTCGTTATTTTAATGAGAAAAAAATTCTGAACAATGTAACTCTTTGGCTTTTTGGTAGTCTAATTAATAAACAAATTTATGAAAGGTAGGTAAATTGATGAAAAATAAATGGATAGCAATTTTACTCATTACCATACTAGCTATTTTGCCAGGGATTTTTATGTTGATGTCGGCCCCAAAAGTAGAGGCACAGACTGCCGGTGCGAGTATGACAACTCATAGCTGGCAAGTATCCTTTACTAAGACACTAAAAGAAAGCAAAATAACGGAAGATAATGTTTACGTAACAAATGGCAATGATCAAAAGGTAACAGCAGCAGTAAAATTGGGAGAAGATAAAAAGACAATTTTCGTAAGCGATTTAGCACCTGGAAGCTATAAATTACATGTGAATAAAGATGCGTTTGTACTAGGTGGACCTAAAACAACATCGCAAGTAATAGCGTTTACCATCATTGAAAAACTTGAAGCTGTAAAATCAGAAAAGGAACTACAACAATATTTCAAAACACTATTAGCTAATTCACGAAAAGAACATGGCTATGAAGCAACCGCAGAAATTGAAAAGAGCGAAGACAAAGCGAGTGCAGACAACTCCTCTACAACGAATAATCAAGTTGAAGGAGTGGAAGAAGGAGATATTGTTGTTGTCAAAGATGGCTTTATTTATTCTGTAAAAGATCATGGCATTACTGTAGTGGATGCTAAAGATCCGAAAAATTTAAAGCTAGCGACAACAATCAAGCTGAAGGAGTCACAATATATTTCGAAGCTAGCATTATATGATAATTTATTAATAGTAATTGGGGATAAATATTTAGAAAAAGTAGGCACAAGCATGTCGACAGCTACTTTGTATGATATTTCAAACCCAAAGAATCCGAAGCTCATACGTGAAGTGGGGCAAGAGGGGTATTTACAAGATATTCGAATTACAAATGACACATTATATTTAATCGGTAATATGTATCCGAATTACTGGATGCTTAGAGAGCAAAAAACGGTGGATTTAAAACCGAAAACATTTGATAGTGTAGAAGGGAAAGAATATAAGAGCTTACCTCTAGAGAAAATTTCTATTTTACCTAATACAATGGATGGAACATATAGCTTAATTACAGCATTGGATTTAAAAAATGGTGCAAAGACAACTGCGAATACTAAGGGATACTTAGGTGGTAGTAGCGGACTTTATATGTCAGAGAATGCACTTTATTTAACAACACCAATTTATGATGGATATTCAGTGCCTGCTACTAGTCGCGTTATGGATATGATCTGGATGCCAAGAACAACTGATACACAAATTTTTAAATGGAATATTGATGGGACTGCCATGAACTTTGTAGGTACTACGGAAGTAAAAGGATCCGTGTTAAATCAATACTCAATGGATGAATATGAAGGAAATTTCCGCATCGTTACAACTGAAGGAAATGCATGGGATGAACAACAAATATCACGAAATCACCTATTTATTTTAGATAAAAACTTACAACAGCTCGGTGCAGTAAAAAATTTAGCTCCTGGTGAAAAAGTGTACTCTGCACGCTTTATGGGCGAAAAAGCATATGTAGTAACATTCAAACAAGTGGATCCACTGTTTGTAATTGATGTAGCAAACCCGAAAAAGCCAACTGTTCTAGGTGAGCTAAAGATTCCGGGCTTTAGTAACTATTTACATCCATTAGATGATACACATTTAATCGGTATTGGCTATGATACCGAGCAACGCTATGATGAGTATTCAAAGCGTAATTTTACGGTTACAACTAATATGAAAATGTCATTGTTTGATGTTTCAGATTTCAAAAATCCAAAGGAACAATCAACAGTAAAAATAGGCGGAAAAGGCTCGTACTCCGAAGTTCAATACAATCCTAAAGCTCTATTCCGCAATAAGGAATACAATTACTTTGGTTTCCCAGTTGTCCTTTATGATGCAGGGAAGGGCGATGAAGTCGTCTACAAGGGTCAAGGCGCACAAATCTATGAAATCACTGCAAATAAAGGAATCGTACTAAAAGGAAATATTGTTAATAAAAGCACTGGCGATCAATACGAAAATTGGGAGCAGCGTGTACAACGAGTAGTCTATATAGATGACGCTCTTTACACAATAGCTAACAATGAAGTAAAGAGCTATCAACTAAAAGACTTCAAACCACTTGATACCTTAACAATTAAATAAGCAGAAAGTCCAATAAACTCAAGGTTTATTGGACTTTTTTGTGTTAAAAACCTATTATCTCAATGATTCTGCAAAACGAGAGGTTGATTTCCGTTCCGACTGGGCGCTTTCCTGGGGGCGTCCGCTGAGCCGCTTCACTCGCGATGCTCGCTCCAGGGTATCCGGCCACCAGATGTTTTTTGCGCGAAAGCGTAGTGCTAACGTAGCGGCAGCAGCACCGATGTTGGTCACGAAGGCGTTATCACAGGACGTGATGGTTTTAGCCTTCGTTCCTCTATTCGCTAATCCCCGAGGAGTCGCCCAGCCTCCACTCCAATCAACATATCCACATGACATACGTTTTACAAAATGTTATCCAACTTTTGAGTTTTATCGGAACACTTTTACGTTTTATCGCCTAGCCTTATTCCAATCAACCTTTTCACTTAGAACATATATTTTCTTTCATAAGCAACAATTGTTTTTTGTGCGAAAGCGGAGTGTCAGCAACAACAGATGTACAATCGCTTTCTCTGTTATAAGTCTATTCTGATCGATTATGGTGAGTAGCATATCTTTCACTTTTAACATTAAGTTAAATGTATCAAAGTACTACGTTATTGCTGATTGGAGTGGAAGGCTACTCGACTCCCGTGGGAAAGCGAGACAGACGAGACCCTGCACGGAGCGCAAGCGGAGGAAGCGGCTCGACGCTCGCCCACAGGAAAGCGAGTAGCCTGGAACGGAAATCACCCCCTTGTTTTGCAGAAGTTCATTGACACAATAGGTTTTCTGTAAAAAAGTCCAATAAACTCAATCTTGAGTTTATTGGACTTTTTCTTTGGTTATTTTTGACGATATGGAAGGATTTCTGATACTGTAACGAATTCATAGCCTTGCCCTTGTAAATAAGCAAGTACGGCATCAAGACCATCAGCAGTCGATTGATGAATATCATGCATTAAGACAATGGCGTTATTGTGTAAATTATTTTTGACATTAGGTAGTAACTGTTGCGCATTGCGATGTTTCCAATCTAATGTATCAATCGTCCACAAAACAACAGGAATTGGAATTTGAGCGTTAATAGCATCGTTTGTTGCTCCGTACGGTGGTCTAAATACAGTTGGCTTTTGATTAATGGCCTTCTCTATCTCCGCATCCGTAGATGTGTATTGATTTACTGCCGACTCTAGTGACAGTTTTGTTAATACAGGATGGTTCCATGAATGATTACCTATTTCATGTCCTCGTGCAAGTACGTCTCTTGCGATATCAGGATAATATTGTACACGACTACCAAGCATAAAGAAGGTAGCTTTCGCATGATATTTATCGAGCGTATTTAAAATCTGTTCTGTAACCTTTGGATGTGGGCCATCATCAAAGGTTAAGGCAATACGTTTTTTGTTTGGATCACCTGTAGTAATTGGCTTCGTCGGTTTTTCCATAGCAATCTGGAAATCAGAGGCTAACAACGGATTGATAAGTGATAGGGGAAGCTTCACAATTGGAGAACCAGCTGTTCCGCTAGCAATCTCATACTTATCAAAATAGAATTGTAACGAATCATCAACGATAGCAAATCGGTTGAAGTTAGACCACTTCGGTTCAGTTGATTTAATTAAATCTTCCTTGAAAAGCTCATCCTTTAACTTGAGGTTTTTTTGTAAGTCATTACGTACATGAGTAGCTAATGCCGATAAGTTGTTTTTATCGTTATTTAACAATGTTTCAATGGAAATTAGTGCACCAGTTTCATGATTGATGAAGAACGTTTTTGTTGAAACCTCGGGGTTGGCTCCGCCTGTATACAACATTTTTGTTAGCACAAAGGAATAGTAATGCTTTTGATATGGGAAAGTTTCCAAACTAATATTAAGCTCACCCATTACCTCTTTATCTTTATTTTCATTCATAGATGACAGATAGTTTTCTTTTGATTCCGTTATGTACTGTAATACAGCATCATTAAAAGCTTTATTATCTGTTTCTGGATAGTGAATAGCAAAAGGAGTTCGCTTGTCGTTGGAAACATCTGATACAATACGTATACCTGGAAACGCAGAGCTTTCTGTGGATAGATTACTCTTTATTGAATCTGAAGTTGTCTCTTTAGAGGCACTAATTTTTTGAAACTTAAAGTCATCCTTTGATAGGATAATGACTAAAATAATAGTTGTTAATGTAATGATGAGGCCAATTAATAGGAAATCAATCATTGGGCCCCGTTTTTTTCTGCGTTCCGGCATTTTGATGGATACGCTCCTTTCCTTATTTATTTTTCTATAAAATCAGACGTGTTAGTCATTGAAAAAGTTATACGAATCTATAAAGTTTTGCTATTAATTTATGGGAAAACCCATCTTCATGAATAAATTACCCATTTGCTTACCATTTCTAACTTATGAAAGCAAAATTACTTTGGTTAAAAGTTAAAAAATTTTTTTGTTGAGTTTTTATTTGCAGTTCGATACTATTGGCAAGGAACCTTTTAAAGGAGGCAGATAACTGTAATGGTTTTACATGAAGTGGATAATGAATTTACGATTGACTGTTTATTGCTTGCAGGTCGAATTATGATTGAAAGTGGTGCAGAAACATACCGTGTGGAGGATACAATGCTACGCATGGCACATTCTCAAAATATGCTGGATGCGCAATGTTATGCCACACCTACAGGAATCATTTTTTCGTTGGGCAAGACACAGCCAACGAGAATCAAATCAATTTCCAACAGGGTAACAGATTTACAAAAAATAGCCTTGGTAAATTCAGTATCTCGGAGACTCACATCTCACATGATAACATTAGAAGAAGCTTATGACGAGCTAAAGTCGATACAAAAAACAAATTATTTTTTACCAATATATATTCAAGTCATATCAGCAGCTCTTGCGAGTGGTTGTTTCCTTATAATGTTTAAGGGAGGATGGTCTGATTTCCTTTTTGCATGTTTAGCAGGGGGGTTAGGCTTCCTAGTGCTTTTATTGATAAATGACTTAACAAAAGTGAAATTTTTCTCTGAATTTACGGCTTCGTTAGTAGTAGGATATATTGCTGTCTTTTCAGTGAAATATGGCCATGGTGCGGAGATAGATAAAATTATTATTAGCTCCGTTATGCCACTGGTACCAGGTATTTTAATTACGAATGCAGTTCGGGATCTAATGGCAGGTCATTTTATTTCAGGGATGGCAAAGGGCGTAGAGGCCTTTTTAACAGCTTTTGCAATTGGTGCAGCTATTGCCGTCACTCTATCGTTTTAGGAGGCAGACGACATGGACTATATTGTACAGTTGATTCTTAGTTTTTTTGCGACTGCAGGTATTGCAGTTATTTTTAATGTACCTAGAAGAACCCTCATTTATTGTGGTTTTGTTGGGGTAGTAGGCTGGATGATTTACTTCATCCTAACTGAGCATGGCATGGATATAGTAAATGCCTCATTCTTTAGCTCTTTTATAATTGCTATCGTTTCCCATTTGTATGCTCGACGCTTCAAAATGCCAATGATTATTTTTATTGTCGGTGGTATTATCCCGTTAGTTCCGGGGGGCATGGCTTATAATGCAATGAGAAATGTTGTAGAGGATGATTATGTACAAGGGCTACAGTATGGATTAAAGGCATTTTTAATTACAGGTGCTATCGTTATAGGACTTGTATTTGCAGAGGTATTAATACAGCTTATTTTCCGTTCTGTTCGTACAGGTAAGGCGAGATTCCAAAAGGTCTACAAGAAATAAGACTCTACATCAAATGTAGGGGTTAGCACGGCGGATAGAACAATTATAAAGAAGGAGGTTACGTTCTTAAACGTAACCTCCTTTTTCAAATCAACTATTTAACTAGTAGTGCTTCAATGTCCTCTGCATGGATTGGTTTACTAATATAGTAACCTTGAATTGCATCACAGCCATAAGTAGTTAAAAGGTCTGCTTGTTCAGCAGTTTCGACACCTTCTGCTACAACTTTAAGTTCCATAGATTTTCCGAGTTGCACCATGCCGTGCATTAGCTTTTGAGTTTTTTCGGATTTTAATAAAGAACTTGTAAATGCTTTATCGATTTTTAATGTATCTATTGGTAGAATCTGCATATATCTAAATGAACCATATCCGGTACCGAAATCATCCAGTATAAAGGAAATACCTTCATTTTCAAGCTTACGCATTTGTTGTGTGATAAAGGTAGCAGCTTCTGCTTCTAGGGCGAATTTCTCTGTAATTTCGATTTGAATAAGGCTTGCAGGACAGCCGGTCTTTGCCAAAGTTCCAAGGATTGACTTTGCCATGTTTTTATCACGGAATTCGCGTACAGAAGAGTTAATGGATACTTTTAAATCTAGACCAGCTTTTTTCCAGATTAGTGCTTGTTCACAAGCTTTTTCTAGCATAAAGGAACCGATATTATTAATAAGACCAGTTTCCTCAGCAATTGGAATAAGCTCATCAGGTGAGACAACACCAATTACTTCATCTTCCCAACGAACTAGTGCTTCTACAGCTGTAATTTTACCTGTATTAACATCAATTTGCGGCTGATAGAGAACTTTTAGGTTTTTTTGATCAAGAGCCTGAAGTAAACGTTTTTCAATTAAGGATTTACGATTTAATGCTTTATGTGTTGCTTTGGATAGTGAGACGACTTTATCGCCACCTGCTTCACGGACAGTTGTAATAGTAGCAATGGATGCCTTCATTAGTTGGGAGAATGTAGTTTGATCCTCTGGATAACGTGTAATTCCGCCACTGATAGAAATAGGGACAGCAACATTACTGTTATAAATTGGATGTTGTTGTAAGTAAGACAGGAAGCCTTGAATAAACCATTCACTTAATGGTGTAATCACGACAAAATCATTTTCGTTAATACGCGCCATTGTGCTATCTTGGAAGTACATTTTTATACGATTTGTAAACTCTACAATAAGACTTTGATCGATATGCTGATCATGTAACTCTTTTAATGTATAAAATTTATCAATACTTAAATAGACAAAAGAAAAGTTTCTTTCATCCTCAATCATATTAGAAATCACTTTTTCGAGTCGATGTGCATTCATAAGACCTGTTTCTGTATCGATATAAGCGATTTTTTCAAGCTGATGTTGTATTGTCTTGGACTTGGTGATATCCTTTTCAATTAATAAAAATTGTTGCTCATTTGTTTCAAGGTTAAATGTTGGGATAGCAGTAAGTAGTACCCAATAAGGCTGACCTGTTTTTGTAACTTTTTCAATTTCACCTTGCCAAGTATGGCCATTGTTTAAATTACGCCAAATGGTATTTGTGATCTTTTCATTTTCTCTATTTTCAGGGAATAGCTGCCAAAACGTTTTTCCAATCACGCGTTTTGGTGTCCATTGACTCGTTTTTAGAAATTCATTATTACATTCTAAAATGAAGCCATCATGATCAAGTGTAACTGTCATAAATGTCGAGTCTAATCCCTGTTTTAAGTCTACGAGAGTGCTGCTACTTGAGACAGCATTAATCATTAACTCTGGTAGCATGAACATCATAAGAACGAAATGCTCCCCTTGTTCAGTAAATGGTTTAGCTAGTAGTGCTGTTGTAATTTCTTCATTTGTATACGTTTTCAGTTGAATTTGATTAATATACGTGCTGTCATTATTTTGCAAAATGGCTTGAAAGGTTTCTAATGAAAGCTGACGTAGTAAATTTTCATGAATGAATGAAGTGGTATGTTCTTTAATAGTAGTAGCTGAAAAATCAAATAGTTGTTCAGCAAGCTTTCCCAAATTTATAACTTGTCCATCTTGATTCATGACAATAGCAGGAAAAGGAAGTGAATTTAAATAATGTTCATCGATCGTAAATGATTTATGCATAAGACTCATGATTATTCGATCTCCTTGAGTAATCTATATATACTATTATTATAGTTAATTATCGGGAATTAGTCATTATGAATATGATTGTAAATATTTGATAATACGAGATTTTGGGACTTTTTTAGCGGGTAATAAGGAAAAAATTGAAGAATAATAACATTTTTTAGTATATATACAGGAAGTAAGAATTGTATGGAATGGTTGAAAGGAATAGTTTTTATCGTCTCCGGTGCGATTTTATGGGAGCGACTGACCTTTAATGGAGTAGATACTCAACCATACGCCATTGACAGTCTCCTTTATGTTTAACAATTCGTTTATCTGTCACAGGTATTATACTACTTACATATTTATCTTCATTTAGAAGAAGACTCCCACTAAAAGGGTGGTGAGACTCTCTTAGTTTAAAGAAACGGTCACCGAAATATCAAGTGTTAGGGATTATTGATACACTTTTAGGTTATTTTCTCCTACTAACGAACGCTTCATTTGAGGGTTTTCTAGTTAGTAGCAAAGCCTTATTGTGGGAGTAGCTGTTGGTCTCGCGTTTGCATTCTACACATTATGTCCTGCATGTTTAATGAAAGAATGGAGTGTACTACTTGTTGTCGGCTGAGGAATGCATATTGGGGGATTATCGTGTTGGCCTAACCCTCCGGCCGTATAATTGATGTAGCATGAAATACATCACAGCAGTTGAGACAAGTATCCTTTCTAGAATTGAACCTCTAACAGCAATGGTTATTTCAGTTATCATGTTTGGTACATCTAGGTTTTTGGTAATTAGCTGGTGTTTTCGTTATGCTTGTAGATGTAACATGGCTTTCTGTAGGTGGAGGAAAAGCATAAAAATACTATTTGTATAGGAGCTATTCACTATTTTTGAAATTTGTGGAACTCCTTTACTAAAAGCAAGGGGGAAGAATGTGAAAGAAATTTTTTCCTATGTAAAGCCTTATAAATGGACTGCATTTATTGCGTTTTGTTTAATGCTGTTGGAATTGTTTGTGGAGCTCGCTCAGCCACTTATCATGGCTAAAATCATAGATGATGGAGTACGAGCTCAAAATCAAGGGATGATTTGGCAATGGGGAATTGTTTTGCTTGGCTTATCTTTCGTAGCCTTTATAGCTGGTGTCGTAAATTCATATTTTTCATCGCATACAGCACAGAGTTTCTCCTATGATTTACGAAATGCATTGTTTGAAAAAATACAATCCCTTACATTAGCTACTTATCAGAAATTCTCAACAGCTTCTCTTATTACAAGGTTAACGAATGATGTGACGCAAGTTCAGACGGTACTGTTTATGAGTTTGCGTATTATGCTTCGTGCACCACTTGCCGTTGTTGGCAGCATCGTTATGGCCTTTGTTGTAAATGCTAAATTAGCGTTATTTTTAGTTATTGGCGCACCGATTATTTTGATTTTTCTTATTTTTATGGTGGCAAAAGGCGTGTCTTATTTTGGACTTGTGCAAAAGAGAGTGGATCGTTTGAATCGTGTACTACAGGAAAATTTACAGGCTATTCGATTAGTGAAGGCTTATTTACGCGGTGCATATGAAGCCTCTCGTTTTGATGAAGTTGCCTCACGCTTAAAAATAGATACTGTAAAGGCTTTACGCACAATGGAGTATATTATGCCTGTGCTGTTATTCATCATGAATATGAGTCTACTTGCAGTACTGTGGTTTGGGACAAAACAAATAGCTTCAGGTACAACACCGCTTGGAGATGTTGTTGCCATTGTCAATTATGCAATGCGTATGACAGGCTCGTTTTCGATGTTTGCCTTTATTATTATTTTTTATGCGCGTGCAAAAGCCTCTGCAGAGCGTATGGCAGAAGTCCTTTCAACTGAGGATGAGATTGAGCTACCATCATCTTCAGAGAAAACTTCTATAGGCTTGAATTTTGGAGAATTAGCTTTTGAGCATGTTAGCTTTACTTATCCTGGGGGAGACTCGCCTGTACTATCTGATGTAAGCTTTCGAGTGAGATCTGGTGAAAAGCTTGCCATTATGGGGGCAACAGGTGCAGGGAAATCAACACTGTTACAGCTTATTCCTCGTTTCTACGAAGTGACAGAAGGCAAAATAATAGTAGAGGGAAAAGATGTACAGCAATGGGATTTACAAGAACTGCGCGAAATCATCGGCTATGTTCCGCAACAATCTTTATTATTTACAGGAAGTATTGCTGATAATGTTCGTTGGGGCGATGCAGAGGCTGAAATGGATGCGGTGCTACAGGCTACGATGCAAGCGCAAATCCATGCTTCTGTGGAGGATTTCCCGAATGGTTACGAGTCAAAAGTCGGTCAGAAGGGTGTCAATCTTTCAGGCGGTCAAAAACAAAGACTATCGATTGCAAGAGCGTTATTAAGAAAAGGGCATATATTAATGCTTGATGATAGTACAAGTGCGCTTGACGTTAAGACGGAGCAGGCGTTATGGGAAGCTTTGAGTGAGGAACAAGCAACAATGCTAGTGGTCACTCAAAAAATTCGGACAGCTAAAGGTGCAAGTCGCATCTTACTCATTGATGCAGGAAAAGTGGTCGCGTACGGGACGCATGAAGAACTTTTGCAAACGTCAGTGCTTTATAAAAAAATCGCAATCTCTCAACAGGAGGTGGAGGGATAATGGGATTTTTCCAAAAGCCTTTTGGCTATGAGCCGATTTTGACGAAAGATGATGTGAAGCAAGTTGTTAAGAAAAAGAAGGGACCTCGTGCGACAGATTGGAAAAGTACACTACTACGTTTATGGAAGATAGTTGATGAACAACGTGTACTACTAATTATTGTGTTGTTACTTGTCTTGGCGAGTTCCATTTTATCTCTCCTCGGGCCGTATTTAATCGGTAAAATGATTGACATGTACGTAACTCATGGAGAGCTTGCAGGACTAGAGAAGGGGATTATGCTGTTAATCGGCATTTATGCGCTATTAGCAGTATCATTATTTTTGCAAAACTATTGGATGATTGGTGTTGCCCAACAAACCATTTATAGATTACGAACGAGTGTATTTGCTCATTTCCAAAGGCTGCCGATTGCCTTTTTTGATCGTCGTCAGCATGGAGAATTAATGAGTCGGATGACGAATGATATTGAAGCAGTTAGCTCAACATTAAATAGCTCCTTTATCCAAGTGTTCTCTAGTGTAATTACGCTTACAGGAACAGTGATCATCATGCTAAGTTTAAGCCCTTTACTTACGGTATTAACAATGACGATTATACCAATTATGTTTTGGGCAATGCGTTGGATCACCCGGAGAACAGCACCTTTGTTTAAAGAACAGCAGGCGGCTATAGGAGCTTTGAATGGCATGATTGAAGAAACGATATCGGGCCAGAGAATTGTGAAAGCTTTCTCACAAGAGGAACGCATGAAAGCGGAGTTTCGCGAAAAAAGTTTACGATTAAAAAGTACTGGCTTTTGGGCGCAAACATACTCTGGGTATATTCCAAAGGTCATGAACTTTTTAAACAATATGAGTTTTACGATTGTAGCTGGTATTGGCGGTGTACTTGCTTTTTATGGGCAAGTATCAATTGGAGTAATTGTTATTTTTACAGAATACGCAAGGCAATTTACACGACCATTAAATGATTTGGCCAATCAATTTAATACCGTGCTGTCAGCGATTGCTGGTGCTGAACGTGTATTTGCGTTACTGGATGAACAGCCTGAAGAGGAAGCTGCTTCAGCACAGAAGCATAAGCTATTAGGACAGGTGAGCTTTCAGCATGTGTACTTTAAATATGAGCAAGCAGAGAAAGCTTACACTTTGAAGGATATTAATTTTAACGTGGAGCCCGGACAAACGGTAGCACTTGTTGGGGCAACTGGAGCGGGGAAAACAACGATCTTGCAGCTTATTGCAAGATTTTATGAAGTGTCAAAGGGTGAGGTTTTATTTGATGGTGTAAACGTTCAGCGTATAGAACGACAAGCATTGCGCTCGCAAATGGCCTTTGTGTTACAGGATCCGTTTTTGTTTGAAGCATCTGTACGTGAAAATATTCGTTATGGTCGATTAGATGCTAGTGATGAAGAGATAGAGGAAGCGGCGAAGCGTGCAAATGCACATGACTTTATCATGACGCTAAAGGATGGCTATGACACAGTACTTGCCGCAGACGGCAGTGGAATTTCGCAAGGTCAAAAGCAGTTATTGTCAATAGCAAGAGCATTGATTGCTGACCCGAAAATTTTGTTGTTGGATGAGGCGACAAGTAGTATAGATACTGTTACTGAGCTTGCAATTCAAGAGGCTCTTGATGTTTTAATGCAGGGACGCACAAGCTTTGTTATTGCTCACCGTTTAAATACAGTGCACAATGCTGATATTGTGCTTGTTATGCATAAAGGTGAGTTAGTTGAAGCGGGACCCCAACAAAAGTTAATGGAATCCGGTGGCATCTACGCGCAGATGTTGCAATCTTCATCCCACCATCTTGATGAGTAGTGTGAAAGTAAAGATGTAGGTGTCGATCACATTCCTCAAATATAAGAAAGGGCGATTTCAAAATTATGAGATCGCTCTTTTTTAGTTGAAATATTGACTTTTATCTCATAATCTAAATGTAATTTATTTATAAAAATAGTATAATTATGGATAAAAATACAAATGGTAATAACTCTCTTAGATGAGGGAGCGACTCGACGTTCACCCACGGCGGAAAACGGGCCTTCAGATGATAGGGTTGTTTAAAGATCTATACCTTATTCTAGTGATTTTCAGTTTATGACTGTCAAAAATTATATAAAACTTTTTAATCTCACTATATTTGGAATAAAATTTTTAATAATTGCGAGAGACTAATATAATTTGTTGCCAGCTTATTTTCTTTCTTGCTACAATAGGGCAATAGTTTGATACAAGAACGGAGTAAATGATGAATATTTCTGTGATGACAGTGTCTTTTCCGTTAGATGGGGAAACACTAAATGAGTTAAAATTATTGTGTGAAGAAGCGACTACACATGATTATCGTGTGTATGAAACTGCTATGGGTTTGCCTATGGCGAGTTCCTTTGAATCGAAAGGCTTTATGGTACTTGCGTATGAAGATGACAAAGATGTATTAGTTGGTGCAGCTAGTGCAATAGATTTAATGGGCCTTCATACATATGAGTGGTCTTTAGTTGTAATACCTACGTACCGTCAAAAGGGAATTGGAACTGCTTTAATGGATGCTTTACAGACCGGCCTCGAAGAGCGTGGGGCAGAAGGTCAATTGGCGGTAGTGATAGATGGCTCACCTTTTGGAGACACATTTATTGAAAAGAAGGGCTTTACATATAGCTTTTCAGAAGCCACTTTAGAAACAAGAGCAGAGTCAGTTGAATTAAAGAATGATATCGAAATCATTCCTTATACAGGTGAACAGGCAGAGCTGATTGCTATTTATAGTGCAGCGTTTGGAGATCTACCTGAAGAGTCTGAGGAGCTAATCACTTTTAATACATCAACGAATGGACGAAAGTTGTGGGTAGCGCGGAAAGATGGAGAAATAGTTGGAACAGTAACGACTGCCCAGGAAAATGAAATTCAATGGGTTACAGCATTGGCAGTTCATCCAAACCGTGAGGGGCAAGGTGTAGGTACTGCGATGCTTTCATTTTCGAAAGATTATGCGAGCAAAATTGGAGCGAAATTCGTCATGCTAGATGTAGAAATTGACAATAAAAAGGCGCTTTCAGTTTATGAGAAGGCAGGCTTTATGAAGGCTCAGCAAATAGACTATTATGTAAAACAATAGGTGAAGAGTGAGGAGTATGCGCTTTATGCATCGCTCCTCACTTTTTTGTTCGGCATGAAGCCCAAACACCAGAGATAAGGAAGCGGAGAATTTTCAGCTGGAGATAGACGAACTACATAAGGGTGGGTAAGTCCTTTCTTTCAAAGGGAACATCATTTGACTCCATAATATAGGGTTGAAAATAATTTCATAGTGATCCAAATAAGAAGTTTATCAAATACGGATAACAATATAACATTAAATAACTTTAGATTGTGAGTCTAATATTAAATTGTTTTCTTAATAATATAGGAAGCTTCTCAATGAATTGAAAAACTATGGATTTTTTTCAGGAAAAGTGTTGACCTTTTTAAATTAAGAGTGTAGTATTATACAAGTCGTTAAGACAGCTACTGAAAAACAACGAAGTTAAATTAAATAAAAAAGTTGTTGACACAGAGTTCGCGACATGATATTATATAAAAGTTGCTACTGAGAAAGCGGCGACAAAATGAACCTTGAAAACTGAACAAGCAAAACGTAATCA
>NZ_LFXJ01000011.1 GCF_001183605.1 Lysinibacillus xylanilyticus
GGCTTCCCCCTGTGAGAGTAGGACGTCGCTAGGCACCTAAAAAGTCGAGGATTTATTCCTCGGCTTTTTTGTTTTGTAACATAATAATAAAATGATATAACAATTTAAATGTTAAAATTTACATAATAGGTTAGGATATATAATATACTTCGAGGTATCAATGGATATGAATGAACCACACTCCAGTGAAAAACCTGGCTTAGCAGACTGTCGACTGATAGAATCTACGATGTATAGAACGCCATGAAGAGAGATCCTGATCACTTGCTGGGATACCTGAAAAATAGAAAGAGGCGGTGTCTCACAATGTGCCTCGCCTAAAACATTCGATATATAAACCCGTAACTTATTGCTCAAAGAATGAAGTAGGACGAGCTTTACTAGTTAATTACGTATTAGGTTTATAAAACATATTGTGGTTGGATAATGAGGGGGTAAAAATGAGGCGTAACATCTTTTCAACTATATCTATCTTGTCTTTCATCATTACCTTTTTTATGTTAGGTTATGATTCAACAAAATGGTATGGTAGTTTTTTTAACTTCCTTTATGATATAAGTATATTTACGCCATTTTCATTAGGAGGACTAGGAATAATTAGCGCATTTTTGGGTATTAAAGGTGATATTCGTATGGTTCTTATTGTGCTCAATGCTTTTTTATTATTCATTTTCTTAGGTGCATATTTAATAGGGATCTTCGGATTTCAAAATCCTTAATAAAGAACTGCAGGTTTTATTCCTGCAGTTCTTTTAATTTTTCTTTAAAGGAACATTAAAGGTATAATTCCTTTTAATTAATAAATGATACATCTAAAGGAAGAAACACAAGGTATAATGGAACTAATACGAGGAAAAAGTATGGCAAGATTGAAAGGAAGAAAAATTTGGGAAAACAACAAATTTGGTATGAAGTAGAAGAAAACGAGTCAATTGAAGATTGTTTGGCAAGAATGCGTCGAGATGGTTATATGGCAGTTGGAAGAAAAGAAGAACCGATTTTTCACTTAGTCAATGGAGAACCAACGTATTTACGTCAAAAAATACAGTTTAAAGCGATGTTATGGCAAGATTCCGAGTGAATTTGACTAAAATCCGAACATTTACAAATCACTAAAATAAATTGTTCGCATTTTTGCATTGACGATAGTGAAATGACTTGTTAAAATATGAGTAGGAAAAACAAATAAATCCCACATATATGCTAGAGGATCGGCTCTAGTGTCTCTACCCGGCACCGTAAATGCTGGACTATGCGGGAAAGCACTTTTGGCATGTTACGGGAAGGTTTGTGTGCAGAAATGTACATTTGCATATTCTTTTCATAATAAGTCCTCAAGTAAGCTGCTTTCACGTGTATGGTAGGGAGTAGTTTATTTGAGGATTTTCTTTGTTATAAAAAGTAAAAAATGTAGTAGCTATAATATATTTGATCATTTTTCTAACGTTAAAAAGGAGCGACAATCATGAATCCGAAAATCGGTGTCATTATGGGGAGTTCAAGTGACTGGGAAACAATGAAACATGCATGTGATATTTTAGATGAATTACAGGTGCCGTATGAGAAAAAGGTTGTATCTGCACATCGTACTCCTGATTTAATGTTTGAGTATGCAGAATCAGCACGTGGACGAGGTATTCAAGTAATTATTGCTGGAGCAGGTGGAGCTGCGCATTTACCTGGAATGGTAGCAGCTAAAACAACGTTACCGGTAATCGGTGTACCTGTGCAATCCCGTGCTCTTAACGGTCTTGATTCTTTATTATCAATCGTTCAAATGCCTGGTGGTGTACCTGTAGCAACAGTAGCAATTGGCAAAGCAGGAGCGACGAATGCAGGCTTGCTTGCAGCGCAAATTTTATCGACAACAGATGCAGAGCTTGCTAATAAACTAGATGCTAGACGTGAAGCCACAAAACAACAAGTACTGGAAAGCACAGGTGACTTAGTGTGACGAAGATAATTTATCCAGGGCAGACGATAGGCATTATTGGAGGAGGGCAGCTTGGCCGTATGATGGCACTTGCTGCTAAAGAAGCAGGCTTTAAAATTGCCGTTCTTGAACCATCAATGGATTCACCAGGTGGACAGGTTGCGGATGTACGTATTGTAGCCCCATATGATGATGAGGCAGCTTTAGAAGAGCTTGCCGAGGTAAGTGACGTAATAACGTATGAATTCGAAAATATCGATTATGAAGGCTTAAAACGTTTATCACAAATGGCTTACGTCCCACAAGGAGCAGAGCTAGTACGCATCACACAAGACCGAGTGACTGAGAAAGAAGCGATTATGAACGCAGGTTGTCCAGTAGCCCCTTATTTGGTTGTAAATACATATGAAGAATTACTAGCCAATATCGACAGGATTAGTTATCCTTGTATAGTCAAAACAGCAAGAGGAGGCTACGATGGCAAGGGGCAGCAGCTTTTAAAATCTGCAGAAGACCTACCGTTAGCAAAAGGACTTTTCTCTCATTCACAATGTATTGTTGAGGGATTTGTACCTTTCGTTAAAGAGGTGTCTGTCATTGTTCAAAGAAACGGTAATGGTGAATCATATTGTCAGCCAGTTGGAGAAAATATTCATGTTCATCATATTTTACATGAAACGATCGTACCAGCTCGTATAAAAGAGGAAACATCATTGGCTGCAGAGCGGGAAGCCTTTAAAATTGCTGATTATATAAACTTAGTAGGGACATTAGCTGTAGAAATGTTTGTATTAGAAGATGGTGGAATCGTTATTAATGAATTAGCACCAAGACCTCATAATTCAGGTCACTATTCTATAGAAGCATGTAACGTTTCACAGTTCCACCAGCATATACGTGCTGTTTGTGGTTGGCCATTATGTAAACCACAACTTTGGGCACCATCTATTATGGTAAATGTTTTAGGGCAGCATGTCATGCCACTTAGTAACTCAATTGCTAAATATCCTGAATGGTCTATACATCTTTATGGGAAAGCTGAAGCTAAGGTGAACCGTAAGATGGGCCACGTAACGATTATGACAAAAAACTTAGAAGAAACACTACAACAAATCGAGAGTTCTGGCATTTGGTCAGAATAGAAGGAGAAACGCAATGATCGAACGTTACACAAGACCCGAAATGGGCGCAATTTGGACAGAACAAAATAAATATCAAGCTTGGCTAGAAGTTGAAATTTTAGCATGTGAAGCTTGGGCAGAATTAGGCGACATTCCAAAAGAAGATGTAGCTAAAATCCGTGAAAATGCTTCATTTGATGTTAATCGTATTTTAGAGATTGAGCAAGAAACACGTCATGATGTTGTAGCATTCACTCGTGCCGTATCTGAAACACTTGGCGAAGAGCGAAAATGGGTGCACTATGGTTTAACTTCTACGGACGTAGTTGATACAGCCCTTTCTTATATAATTAAACAAGCGAATGATATTTTACGTAAAGACATCGTGAATTTCATTGATATTATTGCTGCAAAAGCGAAAGAGCATAAGCATACGGTTATGATGGGACGTACACACGGTGTTCATGCTGAGCCAACAACTTTCGGTTTAAAACTAGGTTTATGGTATGAAGAAATGAAACGTAACCTAGAACGCTTTGAAGCAGCAGCAAAAGTAATTGAAACAGGAAAAATGTCTGGTGCAGTTGGAACATATGCCAATATCGATCCTCGAGTTGAGCAATATGTATGCGATAAATTAGGACTAGCAGCATCACCTATTTCAACACAAACATTACAACGTGATCGCCATGCTCAATATTTTGGGGCGTTGGCATTAATCGCAACATCAATTGAGAAATTTGCAACAGAGATTCGCGGCCTGCAAAAATCTGAAACGCGTGAAGTTGAAGAAGCATTTGCAAAAGGTCAAAAAGGCTCATCAGCGATGCCTCATAAACGTAATCCAATCGGGTCTGAAAACATGGTTGGTATGTCACGTTTAATGCGTGGCTATATGGTAACGGCTTATGAAAACGTAGCATTATGGCATGAACGTGATATTTCACATTCATCAGCAGAGCGCGTTATTTTACCGGATGCAACGATTACACTTAACTATATGTTAAACCGCTTCGGTAACATTGTGAAAAACTTAACAGTATTCCCTGAAAACATGAAACGTAATATGGGTCGCACTTTTGGTTTAATTTATTCTCAACGTATCTTATTAGCACTTATCGATAAAGGATTAGTGCGTGAGGAAGCGTATGATACAGTACAACCTTTAGCGATGCAGGCGTGGGACGAGCAAGTTCAGTTCCGTACGTTAGTCGATGCAAGTGAAAAAATTACATCGTATTTAACAAAAGAAGAGCTAGATGATTGCTTTGACTACAACTACCATTTACAGCATGTAGATATGATTTTTGAGCGTCTTGGACTTAACTAAGTAGAGTCACTAGCGGATGTTACAGAATTGAATCGTATACGTACGATTCAATTCTGAACAATACGCGTGTATTTCATAATATCTGGGGGAGTAACGAAATGACTAAAGGTCAACTTTTGTATGAAGGTAAAGCAAAAAAATTGTATACAACAGAGGAGCCAAATGTGTTACTCGTTGAATACAAGGATAGTGCAACAGCGTTTAATGGTGAGAAAAAAGAAGAAATTGAAGGCAAAGGCGTATTAAATAATCGCATTACCTCTTTAATTTTCGAAAAATTACAAGCAAACGGAATTGCGTCACATTTCGTAAAACAATTATCTGATACGCAGCAGCTTGTAAAAAAGGTTGAGATTATTCCAATTGAGGTCGTAGTTCGTAATATAGCTGCAGGTAGTTTAGCTAAACGTCTTGGCCTTGAGGAAGGTACACCATTAAAACGCCCAATCGTTGAGTTTTATTATAAAGACGACGAGCTAGGCGATCCGCTCATTACTACGGAGCATATTGACGTACTTGATCTTGCAACACCTGAAGAAGTGACAGCCATTTATGATGGTGCACTTGTAGTAAACAAAGTTTTGCAACCTATATTTGCAGATGTGAACGTTACACTAATTGACTTTAAATTAGAGTTCGGACGTGACAACGATGGAAATGTACTACTGGCAGATGAAATATCACCAGATACATGCAGACTTTGGGATGCAACTACAAAGCAAAAGTTAGACAAAGATGTCTTTCGTAGAGACCTTGGTAATTTAACTGAAGTTTATACTATTATACTTTCTAGACTCGGAGGCAAATAACAATGAAAAAAGTTAAAATTTACGTAACATTACGTGAGAGCATTCTTGATCCACAAGGTTCAGCTGTACAAGGTTCTTTAGTGAAAATGGGTTACGCTGAAGTAGAAGATTTACGTATCGGTAAATATCTTGAACTAGTAATTAAAGATACAGAACGTGATATTGATACTCTAGTAAAAGAAATGTGTGAAAAGGTTTTAACTAACGTTGTAATCGAAGACTACCGCTACGAAGTCGAGGAGGCTAACTAATCATGAAATTCGCAGTACTCGTTTTCCCTGGGTCTAACTGTGATATCGATATGTATCATGCGATTAAAGACGAGCTAGGTGAAGAAGTAGAATATGTATGGCATACAGCAACAGATTTAAGTGGATTTGATGGCATTTTAGTACCAGGAGGATTCTCATACGGGGATTATCTTCGCTGTGGTGCGATGGCAAACCAATCTAATATTATGGCAGAGGTCAAGAAGGCAGCAGATGCTGGAAAGCCAGTATTAGGAGTATGTAATGGATTCCAAATCTTAACTGAAGCAGGTTTATTACCAGGAGCATTACTTCGTAACAAAAATTTGAAATTCATGTGCCGTACAATTCAGCTTAAAGTTGAAAACAATAATACATTATTCACAAACCAATATGAGCAAGGTCAAATTATCAATATTCCAATCGCACATGGTGAAGGTAACTACTACTGTGACGAGGAAACTTTACAACAATTAAAAGATAACAATCAAATCGTGTTTACATATTCAGGCGAAAATCCAAACGGTTCTTTAGAAGATATCGCAGGGATTACAAACGAGCGCGGCAATGTGCTAGGTATGATGCCTCACCCAGAGCGAGCTGTTGATGCATTGGTGGGCGGAGCAGACGGTCTAGCAGTATTTAAATCAATTGTGAAGCAGTGGAGGGAAAATCATGTCAACAACTAAGTTTGAGCCAACAGCACAGCAAATTAAAGAGCAAAAGCTATACGCTGGTATGGGGATGTCAGACGAAGAATTTGCAATGGTAGAAGGTATTTTAAAACGTCTACCAAACTGGACAGAGACAGGTCTTTTCTCCGTAATGTGGTCTGAGCACTGCTCATACAAAAATTCAAAACCAGTGTTACGTAAATTCCCTACAAAGGGTCCACAAGTTTTACAAGGTCCAGGTGAAGGTGCTGGTATCGTAGATATTGGTGATGAACAAGCAGTTGTATTTAAAATGGAATCACATAACCATCCATCAGCAATTGAGCCTTATCAAGGTGCTGCTACAGGAGTTGGTGGTATTATCCGTGACGTATTCTCAATGGGTGCACGTCCAATTGCGATGCTAAACTCACTACGCTTTGGCGAATTAAAATCAGCACGTGGTAAATATTTATTTGAAGAAGTAGTTGCTGGTATCGCAGGTTACGGTAACTGTATCGGGATTCCTACAGTCGGTGGCGAGATTCAATTTGATCCTTGCTATGAAGGCAACCCACTAGTGAATGCAATGTGTGTAGGTTTAATTGACCACAAAGATATTCAACGTGGAATCGCAGCTGGTGTAGGGAATACAGTAATGTATGTGGGTGCTAAAACAGGTCGTGACGGTATCCATGGTGCAACATTTGCATCTGAAGAGTTAACAGAAGAATCTGAGAATCAACGTCCAGCAGTACAAGTAGGAGATCCATTTATGGAGAAACTTTTACTTGAAGCATGTTTAGAAGTTGTAAAATCGGACGCGTTAGTAGGTATTCAAGATATGGGTGCTGCTGGTCTTACTTCTTCATCAGCAGAAATGGCTTCTAAAGCTGGTTCTGGTGTAGAAATGAACTTAGACTTAGTACCTCAACGTGAGACAGGCATGACAGCATATGAAATGATGCTATCTGAATCTCAGGAGCGTATGCTACTTGTTGTGAAAAAAGGTCGCGAAGATGAAATTAAAGCGATTTTCGATAAATACGATTTAGATGCTGTGGCAATTGGTTGCGTGACGGATGATAAAATGCTACGCCTATTACATAATGGCGAAGTTGTAGCTGAAGTACCTGCTGATGCACTTGCAGAAGATGCACCAGTTTATCATAAGCCATCTGCGGAGCCTGCTTACTATGCTGAGTTCCAGGCGATGGAAAACACAGAACCAGTGGTAACTGATTATAAAGAAACATTAAATGCACTTTTAAAAGCACCAACAGTTGCTTCAAAAGAGTGGGTTTACGATCAATATGATTATCAAGTTCGTACATCAACAGTCGTTGCACCAGGTTCGGATGCAGCAGTAATCCGCGTTCGTGGTACGAACAAAGGATTAGCGATGACTACAGACTGTAACTCTCGTTATATTTTCCTAGATCCAGAGGTAGGCGGTGCCATTGCTGTAGCAGAGGCGGCTCGTAATATCGTAGCCACAGGTGGTACACCATTAGCGATTACTGACTGCTTAAACTTCGGTAATCCTGAGAAACCAGAAATCTTCTGGCAAATTGAAAAATCAGCTGATGGTATTTCAGCTGCTTGTACAGCACTGAATTCACCAGTAATCGGCGGTAATGTATCTCTTTATAACGAGCGTTCTGGTGAAGCGGTTTACCCAACACCAACTATCGGTATGGTTGGACTAATTGAAGATTTAGCACATGTGACAACTCAAGAAGTAAAAGCTTCTGGTGATGTAGTATTTGTGATCGGCGATACAAATACTGAGTTCGGTGGTTCGGAGCTTCAAAAATTATTAAATAATGGGGTTATTTCAGGGAAAGCACCAGCTATTGACCTACAGATTGAAGCTGCACGTCAAGAAGCATTGCTTAAAGCGATTAAAGCTGGAATTGTACAATCTGCACATGATGTAGCAGAAGGTGGACTTGCAGTTGCGCTTGCTGAAACAACATTTAGCGCGAATGGCTTAGGTCTTGATGTGACATTAACAGGCTCTGCTACAACAGCATTATTCAGTGAAACACAATCTCGTTTTGTTGTAACTGTGAAAGAAGAAAGTGCAGCTACATTTGTAGAAATGGTAAAAGACGCAAAGAAAATCGGTGTCGTAACAAACGATGCGCTTGTTAAAATCAACGGTGACAACGGTGTGCTTGTAGAAGGTACAGTGGAGGAATTCCGTTCTAATTGGAAAGGAGCAATCCCATGCTTGCTGAACTCAGAGGCTTAAACGAAGAATGTGGGGTGTTTGGTATTTGGGGCAACTCAAATCCAGCACACCTTAGTTATTACGGGCTTCATGCTCTTCAACACCGTGGCCAAGAAGGCGCTGGAATCGTCGTTTCTGACGGTCAGCATCTTCGCGCGGTGAAAGGCGAAGGACTAGTTAATGATGTTTTCAACGAAGAGAAATTAAAGGCAGTGGACGGAAAAGCAGCAATTGCTCATGTCCGTTATACGACTGCTGGAGGTGGCGGTATAGAAAATGTACAGCCGTTATTATTCCACTCCTCAACTGGTAGCCTTTCAATTGCTCATAACGGTAATTTAGTCAATGCAACACACTTAAAACAGTACTTAGAGCGTCAAGGGAGCATTTTCCATTCTAGCTCCGATACTGAAGTGCTAGCGCATCTTATTAAGAAAAGCTCGCATTCACCATTCCGTGCGAAGGTGAAAAATGCCCTATCGTTATTAAAGGGTGCGTATTCGTTCTTAATTATGACTAAAGATGAAATGCTTGTTGCACGTGATCCACATGGTTTACGTCCATTATCTCTTGGGAAGCTAGGAGATGGCTGGGTTGTAGCCTCTGAAACTTGTGCATTTGATTTAATAGGTGCAGAATTTGTTCGATCTGTTGAACCTGGTGAGTTATTAATTATTAACGATGAGGGTGTAAAATCTGATCGTTTTGCAGATATGGATAAACGTGCAATGTGCGCGATGGAGTACGTTTATTTAGCACGTCCTGATTCTGATATTGATGGTATTAACGTCCACATGGCGCGTAAACGTATGGGCAAACAGCTTGCTCGTGAATGTGCACATATAGAAGCTGATGTTGTAACAGGTGTGCCTGATTCAAGTATTTCAGCAGCAATCGGCTTTGCAGAAGAAAGTGGCATTCCGTATGAGCTAGGTCTTATTAAAAATCGTTATGTAGGTCGTACATTTATCCAACCGACACAGGAATTACGTGAACGCGGTGTGAAAATGAAGCTTTCTCCAGTTGTTCAAGTCGTAAAAGGTAAACGTGTAGTGATGGTGGACGATTCAATCGTTCGCGGTACAACTTCAAGACGTATTGTAAAAATGTTAAAAGATGCAGGGGCTGCAGAAGTACATGTTGTCATTTCTTCACCACCGATGACAGATCCTTGCTATTACGGTATTGATACTTCAACACATGAAGAATTGATTGCATCTAGCCACAATGTAGATGAAATACGTGATGCTATAGGAGCCGATTCACTAACATTCCTTTCCGTTGAAGGTATGGTGGAGACGATTGCAAGACCATATGAAGATGAAAACCGAGGATTATGCCTAGCATGCTTTACAGGTAAATATCCAACAGAAATTTTCCCAGATACAATCTTACCGCACGAAAAAGAACTATTACGTTAAGAAAAACATCTAAACACGTCTAGCGATGATAACAAATCTAGATTCAGATGTGCCAAGGCGATTTGGATGATAAGGAGGAACTCTGCGTGTCAAAAGCATATGAACAAGCAGGTGTAAATATTGAAGCAGGCTACGAAGCCGTAAAACGAATGAAGTCTCACGTTGAACGAACAAACCGTCTAGGTGTGATGGGCACGTTTGGTGGTTTTGGCGGTATGTTTGACTTGTCAGAACTAAATCTTAAGGAACCTGTTCTTATTTCAGGTACAGATGGTGTTGGGACAAAGCTAAAGCTAGCGTTTATGGTGGACAAGCACGACACGATTGGTGTGGACTGTGTAGCGATGTGTGTCAATGATATCGTAGCGCAAGGTGCTGAACCATTGTACTTTTTAGATTATGTAGCCCTTGGCAAGGCAGAGCCAGCGAAAATTGAGCAAATTGTAAAGGGTGTTGCAGATGGCTGTGTGCAATCTGGTGCGGCATTAATCGGTGGAGAAACTGCAGAGATGCCAGGTCTTTATGATGAAGATGAGTATGATTTAGCTGGTTTTGCAGTAGGGGCTTGTGAAAAATCAGCCATCGTAACAGGAGAGAAAATCGTAGAGGGTGACGTGCTTGTTGGTATTGCTTCAAGTGGGGTGCATTCAAACGGTTACTCATTAGTGCGAAAAATTGTTTTTGCAGATAATCATTACGCAGTTGATTCGATTGTGGAAGGCTACGAGGATCTTGGTCCTATCGGGGAAGCCTTGTTAGTACCAACAAAATTATATGCGAAACCTGTACTTGCAGCTTTAAAAGCAGCAGACGTTCATGGCTGTGCACATGTAACTGGCGGCGGTTTTTATGAAAACCTACCACGTATGATGCCAGAAGGTTTAGCAACTGAAATTGACTTAGGATCTTGGCCTGTCTTACGTATTTTTGAGTTTTTAAAAGAAAAAG
This sequence comes from Lysinibacillus xylanilyticus, assembly GCF_001183605.1. Lineage (GTDB taxonomy): Bacteria > Bacillota > Bacilli > Bacillales_A > Planococcaceae > Lysinibacillus > Lysinibacillus xylanilyticus. Next base: position 10,700 of record NZ_LFXJ01000011.1, read on the forward strand.
GCCAGTTAGAGGACAAGGATTTATATAATGTCTTCAACATGGGTATTGGCTTCGTGTTAGCTGTACCTGCTGATGAAGTAGATAAAGTGCTTGCTACAGTAGAATCGAATGGTGAAATAGCATACAAAATCGGTCGCGTTGTGAAAGGCGAGGGTGTTGTATTCAATGGCTCACATGATGGGAGCTTAGTGTAATGACGGCACCAACTAAAATTGCCGTTTTTGCTTCAGGTAGCGGCAGTAACTTTCAAGCTATTCAAGAGGCTATTGAACGTGGTGAACTACATGCAAAGATTGAACTTGTTGTTACAGACAAGCCTAGTGCATTTGTAGTGACACGGGCTGAGAACTATAATATTCCAGTGCTAGCTTTAAGTCCGAAAGAGTTTTCTTCAAAAGCAGATTACGAGACTGCTATTATCGAGGCTCTCCATAAATGTCATGTAGAATGGATTGTGCTTGCAGGTTATATGCGCTTAATTAGTGAAGTATTACTAACTGCATACCCACAGCGCATTGTGAATATTCATCCTTCATTATTACCAGCTTTCCCTGGGAAGGATGCCATTGGTCAAGCGATGGAACACGGAGTTAAGATAACAGGTGTAACCGTCCATTTTGTAGATGAAGGTATGGACACAGGGCCAATTATTGCCCAATCGGCAGTTCAAGTTGTTGAAGGTGACCGTGAGGCAACAGAAATGGCTATCCATAAAGAAGAGCATGGACTATATACAAAAGCTTTGCAGCAATTATTAAAGTAATTCAGTGGTGAGGAGTTAGGCCTTCTGGAACAATACAGCCTAACACTACTCTATCAATAATAGCAAGACATATTCGTGGCAAACACGATGAAAATTGGTTCATCACCAAAAGTTGTGGATGACTTTTGTTAAAACGTCTACTATGAAAATAAGTTGATTAGAGTGGAGGCTGGGCGACTCCTTGGGGATTAGCGGCTCATCGGACGCCCCCAGGAAGCTCTGCTCTGCGCGAAAGCGAAGCGTCAGCGGCAAAGCGCCCAGCCGGAACGGAAATCAACCACACGTTCTGGTGGTGATCCCAAAAAACAGGAGGATATTGTTGTGACAAAACGTGCATTAATCAGTGTTTCCAATAAAGATGGTATTTTAGAATTTGCAAAGGAACTAGTAGCATTAGGTTATGAAATTTTATCAACTGGTGGTACGAAAAAAATGTTACAAGACAATAATGTTGCCGTAACAGCAGTAGATGAAGTAACTAAATTCCCTGAAATTTTAGATGGTCGTGTAAAAACTTTAAATCCAATGATTCACGGTGGACTATTAGGAAAGTTTGACGATGCTTCTCATCAAGCACAAATGAATGAGCATGGAATTGAGCCAATTGAGATTGTTTGTGTCAATCTTTACCCGTTTGTTGAAACAATTTCAAAGCCTAATGTAACTTGGGATGACGCTATCGAAAACATTGATATCGGTGGTCCAACAATGTTACGTTCTGCAGCAAAAAACCATCAATATGTAACAGTAATTGTGGATAGCAATGACTATGCGAACGTATTAGAAGAACTTAAAGCAAATGGTGCAACGACAATAGAAACACGTCGTAAGTTAGCTGCAAAAGTTTTCCGTCACACAGCCGCTTATGATTCATATATATCAAACTACTTAACAGAAGAAGAGTTTCCAGAGAGCTTAACAATGACATATGAATTAAAACAAAACTTACGCTATGGTGAAAATCCTCATCAAAAAGCAGCGTTCTATCAAAAACGTCTAGGCTCTGACTTTTCATTAGCTTATGCTACGCAATTACATGGTAAAGAATTATCATACAACAATATTCAAGACGGGAATGCCGCATTACAAATTGTCAAAGAATTCGAAATGCCTGCAGCAGTAGCTGTAAAGCACATGAACCCTTGTGGTGTTGGAACTGGCGCAACATTAGAAGAAGCGTTTGATAAAGCGTATGAAGCAGATCCAACGTCTATTTTCGGTGGTATTATTGCTTTAAATATGGAAGTAGATGTAGCAACTGCTGAAAAATTAAGCCATATATTTTTAGAAATTATCATTGCACCTGCTTTCTCTCAAGAAGCACTGGATATTTTAACGAAGAAGAAAAATATTCGCTTATTAACAATTCCTTTCGAGCAAGCAAAACAAGACAAATTCAATGTTGTATCAGTCGAAGGTGGTCTTCTTGTACAAGAACCAGATCGCTATGGCTTTTCTAATGCAGATATTAAAGTTGTCACAGACCGTGAACCGACAGCACAAGAATGGGAAGCATTACAACTTGGCTGGGCAGTTGTGAAGCACGTTAAATCTAACGCGATCGTTGTTACAGATTCTCAAATGACACTTGGCGTTGGTGCTGGTCAAATGAACCGTGTTGGAGCAGCTAAAATTGCATTTGAGCAAGCAGGCGAAAAAGCAAAAGGTGCAGCGCTAGCATCAGATGCATTCTTCCCAATGAGCGATACTGTAGAAGCCGCTGCAGCGGCTGGTATTACAGCCATTATTCAACCGGGTGGCTCTATCAAAGATCAGGATTCAATCGATAAAGCTAATGAATACGGCATTGCGATGGTATTTACTGGCGTACGTCATTTCAAGCACTAAAATATCCAAAAACTAGACCGAGATGGGCAACATCTCGGTCTTACGCACAAAAAGGAGGATTCCCTAAAATGAAAGTATTAGTTATTGGAAGCGGCGGTCGAGAGCATGCTATCGCCAAACAATTTAGTATTTCACCATCAGTTAATAAAGTATTTGTAGCACCTGGTAATGATGGCATGAGGGGCGATGCGGAAATCGTTGCTATTGATACTATGGATTTTGCAGGTCTTGCACAATTTGCAAAAGAAAATGCAGTAGATTTAACCTTTGTAGGACCTGAGCAACCACTTGCTGAAGGCATAGTTGATTTCTTTACTGCTCGTGGTTTAAAAGTATTTGGTCCAACAAAGGCAGCAGCACAAATCGAAAGCAGTAAATCATATGCGAAGGAAATTATGAATAAATATAAAATCCCAACAGCAGCCCATGAAACGTTTACTGAAGCTGCAAAGGCTATAGCTTATATTAAAGAGCAAGGTGCACCAATCGTTATCAAAGCAGATGGTTTGGCAGCTGGTAAAGGTGTAGTTGTAGCAATGACTGAAGATGAAGCAATTGAAGCTGTAGAGGATATGATTGGAAACCAACGCTTTGGTGAATCATCTTCTCGTGTTGTCATTGAAGAATTCCTGGACGGAGAAGAATTCTCCTTTATGTCATTTGTCCATAAAGGTCAGATTTATCCAATGGTGATTGCTCAAGACCATAAACGTGCTTATGATGGCGATAAAGGACCAAATACAGGTGGTATGGGAGCCTATTCACCAGTACCTCAAATCGCACAAGAAGTAGTGGACGGTGCTTATAAGACGATTGTTGAACCGACCGTGAAAGGTATGGAGGCAGATGGAGTATCGTTTACAGGGATTTTATATGCAGGATTAATTTTAACGAAAAATGGTCCGAAAGTGATTGAGTTTAATGCACGCTTTGGAGATCCAGAAACACAAGTAGTTTTACCACGTATGGCATCCGATTTTGGGGCATTTATGACAGCATTGATGGATGAAAAGCCATTTGATTTGCAATGGTCTGAAGAAGCCATGTTAGGTGTAGTAATCGCCGCTGAAGGCTATCCTGGGGACGTTGAAAAAGGAAATACATTACCTAACCTAGATTCACTATCAGCTTCACACGCAGTATTCCATGCAGGTACAAAGCTTGTAGATGAGAACTTTGTTGGGAACGGTGGCCGAGTTTTATTAGTTGGCGCTAAGGCATCTACTTTAAAAGAAGCACAAGAAAAAGTATACGCAGGCATTGCAACTGAAAAATGGAACAATTTCTTCTACCGCAAAGATATCGGCTGGCGTACGTTTAAGTAGTCGTTGAGTAACTAAATATCAGGCGTAATGATTAGGGAGATATAGATTTATAATTACTCGATAAAAGGATATTTTATTTACATTTTGCTTAAGTTTATCATCATAGCGTGTGGTTGATTTTCGTTCCGACTGGGCGCTTTCCTGGGGGCGCCCAGTCTCCACTACAATCAACTTAGATACATAGCATATGTTTTATTAAATGTCGCCCAAAGTTTTAGTATAAATTTAATTAGAAGAAGCTCGTTTGCGTTGCAGGCTACTAAATGGTTAATAACAAATATTTTATAGTTTTGTGAAATTTCTTTAGGTGTATTGATTTGGGAAAAATAGGTTTATTATTGAGTGATAAAAGGGTTTTTTGTGTTGCTATTTTGCTATTAAATTCCCATTTTAACTGATTGTAGCGTAGGGCTACTCGACTCCCGCGGGAAAGCGAGACAGACGAGACCCTGCACGGAGCGGAGCGGAGGAAGCGGCTCGACGCTCGCCCGCAGGAAAGCGAGTAGCCCGTAGCGGAAATCAGAGCCTTCTAATTAATGAAAATGATAACGCACTTGAATTAAATTTTTTTAATCATACTTTGAAACTTCTTATTGTTTTCAAACGTAGGATTAAAAAGGATGAAAGCCGTCTCAACAATACAGTTGAGACGGCTCCTTTGACTAAGAAGGATTTTGTGCTTTATTTGTAGAACTTTTACTTTCTGAGGAATTTTGATTTGAAGTGCTGGAGTCAGATTGCTTTGATGCAGTTGCATTTGATCCTGACGTATTTCCAGAAATAGCAGAGGAGAAATCCTTCATGAGTTTATCGATGTGTTCAGATGACATAGAATTTTGGCCGCTGAACATACTTTGCATAGAAGAGTTGCCGGTGCTATTGTTGTTGCTCATAGCACTCTCCATACAAGAGCTCATTAAAGCTTTAGTTGGGCAATACTTAAAGATACCCTCAGCCATTTTAAAGGCACNATTGTTGTTGCTCATAGCACTCTCCATACAAGAGCTCATTAAAGCTTTAGTTGGGCAATACTTAAAGATACCCTCAGCCATTTTAAAGGCACCAAATGCAATCATCAATCGACCTTTCGTACATTCAGGATTTCTTGAGACCTTAGCGATACCGAATGCCGTTAAACTTACACCCATTGCAAAGCGACAAAAGGCATTTTTTTCGCTTAAATTTGTTTCGTGCATCATATAATATTTCCTCCTTTAGTCATTGTGGAAAAAATAAAGCGGGGTGCACTTTGCTTTATGAAAGTGCTGTGTTACGATTGAAACAAGATGATTGCATAAAGCATTAATTTTATGAAAGAAAGCGTTTATGCAGTAGTAGTATGTGATTTCACGTAGGATTTACACAATGAAATTTTACGTAATTTAGGAAGGGGCGAATAGAATGGATCCAGTATGGAAAATTACAGAATTACGTCAGCAATTAGCTGTAATAGATGGTAAAAAGGCACCGGATATTGTATTAAAAAATGCACGTTATTTACATAGCATGCTCAAACAGTGGGTAGTAGGGAACATTTGGGTTTTAGGAGATCGTATTGTCTATGCTGGTGATAGAATGCCTCCGTTATTAGAAGGAACAGAGGTCGTCGATTGTACGAATAAAACAATTGTACCAGGATATATTGAGCCACATGTTCATCCGTTCCAGTTATACCATCCGCAATCTTTTGCTGATTTTTGTGGACAACTAGGAACGACAACTTTTATTTCAGACAATTTAAGCTTCGTTTTATCTTTAGAAAATAAGAAAGCGTTTTCAATATTGGATAATTTGAAAAAGCTACCGTTTTCATTTTATTGGTGGACTCGTTTTGATTCGCAAACTGAAATGGAACAGGAGGAAGAGATTTTTTCTAATACGTCCATTTTAGAATGGTTGGAACGAGATGATGTTTTACTTGGAGGAGAATTAACGGGCTGGCCAAGGTTGTTACATGGAGATGACCAAATGCTCTATCGTATGCAAATGGCTAAGGGCTATGGGAAAAAAATTGAAGGACATTTCCCTGGTGCATCAGAACGAACTTTAGCACGTATGAAGCTACTTGGTGCAGATGGTGATCATGAAGCTATGACAGTAGAAGAAGTAGAGCGACGTATAATGCAAGGATATGCTGTAACGCTGCGTCATTCTTCAATACGTCCAGACTTACCAGATCTATTAAAGGGGATAGTTGAAAAAGAGCTACCTATTTTTGATCATTTAATGATGACAACAGATGGCTCACCACCTGCATTTCATGAGGATGGTGTGATGGATAAATGTATTCAAGTAGCCTTAGATGCAGGTGTAGCACCAATAGATGCTTATCAAATGGCTTCCTATAATGTGGCCCGTTATTATAATATGTCCAACTTACATGGCTTTATCGCAACGGGTCGATTTGCCTCCCTTAATATTTTACAAGATGAATGGCATCCAGTTCCTGAGAGTGTACTTTCGAAGGGAGTTTGGCTAAAACGCGACGGAGAGCAAGTGCAAAAACTTGCTGAAATTGATTATTCAGCGTTACCTACATTTGACTTAGATTTTTCATTAACGTCTCATGATTTTCAATTCTCGATGCCATTTGGAATTGAGTTGGTCAATGATGTTATTACGAAACCATATAACTCATTAATTACTAGAGAAGGTCAGCTTGCAGATCATGATGAATGTTATTTAATGCTCATGAATAGAGATGGCAATTGGCATGTTAACACGATGATTAAAGGTTTTGCTACTAGTGTTCAAGGATTTGCCTCATCTTATTCGAATACAGGCGATATTTTACTAATCGGAAAAAATAAAGACGATATGATCAAAGCCTTTGAAGAAATGAAGGCAATGCGTGGTGGTATTGTCCTTGTTGAAACAGGCGAAGTAATTGCTACCGTTCCTTTAACAATTGGCGGTTTTTTATATGATGGAGATGTTAAGGAGCTAGCAGAAAAAGAGAAGTTCTTAAAACAAGCATTAGCGGATCGGGGATACCACTTAGGAGATGCAATTTATTCTTTACTATTCTTACAATCGACACATTTACCATATATCCGTATAACGCCAAAAGGGATTTTTGATGTTATGAAGAATAAGTTATTATTACCAGCAGTGATGCGCTAATTGAAGTTTTCCTATGGTTGATGTAATCGATAAAAGGAGAGTAATGCTTGTGTTCAAATCGAAGAAACTAATTATCGCAATGGCTTTTAGCACCTTATTAATAGGAGGATGTTCAAAAGATTCTTTAGAAGTGAAAGAAGATGATACAAACAAGGTTGACGATGGAACTGCTATTGAAGAGCCTGTTCAAGAAGTGGCATATGTTGCTCCGTTAACAGGTGAAGCTGTAAAGGAAGAAATTACGCAACGCCCAATTATTGTTACCGTTAATAATCACCCGAAAGCACGTCCACAATCAGGAATAGAAGCGGCAGATATCATTTATGAAATGCTGGCAGAAGGTGATGTTACGCGTTTATTAGCAGTTTATCAAAGTGAACTGCCAGAAAATGTAGGGCCTGTTCGTAGTGCTCGATCTTATTTTGTTGATCTTGCGAAAGGCTTTGATGCATTTTACGTAGCACATGGTTATAGCCCAGAGGCAAAATCGATGCTTGATAATAATGTAGTCGACAATATAAATGGTATGGAATATGATGGCATACTTTTTAAACGTTCAAAAGACCGTGTTGCTCCACACAACTCGTATATTACGTCTGAAAATATATTAAATGGAGCGAAAAAAGTAGGCGCTTCAATGAGTTACCATGAAAAAGTACGTGAGGCTTTTTATGAACCCGATGAACGTGGTAAAATAGGCAATGAAACAAGTCGAGTTGACATTTACTACGGAAATAGTGAGAATTTCCATAATTCGTATTCGTATGATAAGCAAAGTAATCGTTATGGACGACAATCGGCTGGCGTTGACACAAAGGATATTTTAACAGGCGACACATTATCATTTTCAAATGTTCTATTTTTTGAAATGAAACATCGAACGATTGATAATGAGGGGCGCCAAGATATTGATTTAACTTCTGGTGGAAATGCGTATGTATTTCAAAATGGCTATATGAGAGAAGTCAAATGGGCTAATATTGATGGGATACCAATGGCTGTAGAAGAGTCTGGGGAGCTTGTGAAGCTAGTACCAGGGAAGTCTTGGGTTCATTTCGTACCAACTTCACCAGGGTTACAAGCAATGGTGAAAACGCAGCCTTAAAGGGAGGAAGATTGCATGCAAATCGAAAAAATTCGAGGGCATCAAACAGATCAATTATTTAAAGCAGTGTTAGAGCTGAAAGACATCGAAGAATGCTATAAATTTTTTGATGATTTATGTACGATTAGTGAAATTCAATCGCTGGCACAACGCTTTGAGGTTGCGCATTTACTACGTTTAAAGAAAACCTACGAATCCATTAAAAAGGAAACAGGTGCAAGTACAGCAACTATTTCGCGTGTACGTCGTTGCTTTGATTATGGGAATGATACATATGATGAAATGTTAGGTCGTTTGTATCCAGATGAAAAGCCGTTTCAAGCACCAAAAGAATAGTAGGTAAAGAGGCTGGGTAGAGTTTTTACCCAGTCTTTTTCATTTTTTTGTAGACAGTCATAAGCTATACTTGTAAACGAATAGATAGAAAATGATAGGTGGTAAAAATAGATGGATTATTTAGAATGGAGACATGTGTTCAAGCTAGACCCAGCTAAAGATATTTCAGATGAGGCACTAGAAAAAATTTGTGAATCAGGTACAGATGTTATTATAGTTGGTGGAACAGACGGTGTAACTTTAGACGGTGTATTAGATTTACTTGTTCGTGTAAGACGCTTTGAAGTACCAATAGCGCTTGAAATTTCTGCGATTGATTCGGTAACACCAGGTTATGACTATTATTTCATTCCAACCGTGTTAAATAGTGATGATCCAAAGTGGATTAAAAATTTACACCATGAAGCCATTAAAGAATATGGAGATATTATGGTGTGGGATGAATTAGTCGCTGAAGGTTATTGTATTTTAAATCCGGATTGTAAAGTAGCGGAAGTAACGAATGCGAAAACTGATTTATCCATTGATGATGTCGTTGCCTACGCACGTTTGGCAGAAAATTTCTTTAGACTACCTGTATTTTATGTAGAGTATAGCGGTACTTATGGTGATATTGAAGTTGTAAGTGCTGTGAAAAATGAACTGAAAAATACTCGACTGTTTTACGGTGGTGGCATTACATCTGCTCAGCAAGCAGCAGAAATGGCAAAATATGCAGATACAGTAGTAGTTGGTAATATTATTTACGAAGATTTAAAAGCTGCACTTGCGACTGTTAAGGCTGTAAAAAATAATATATAATTTAACTTCTTTCAGCAGAAGTTTCCCCACCTCTATAGGGGTGAGATGAATACGGATTTAAGTTACTTTTCAGTGGGTGTCCAAACACCTGTACCTGTCGCTACGCTTTCGGTACAAAAGACACCTGCTGAAAGAAGTTAAAGCCTCCGGCGAATGTCACAGAATCGGAAAGGAGTTCTTTGTGCAAGCACAAAGCCGATTCCGGACGCAATTATGCCGAGGCATAATTGATGAAAAAATGTTTGTAAGGCGGTGCAAAATGGAGCAGTTAACGAAAAACTTATTAGCAGGTATGAACCCTGAGCAGGAAAAGGCGGTCAAAACAACTGAGGGACCGCTTCTTATTATGGCTGGTGCTGGATCAGGGAAGACACGTGTATTAACACATCGTATAGCATACTTAGTAATCGAAAAAGAAGTATACCCATCAAAGATTTTAGCAATCACATTTACAAATAAAGCTGCACGTGAAATGCGTGAGCGTATTGATGGAATTCTTGGTAACGGAACTGGCGATAGTATGTGGGTATCGACATTCCACTCAATGTGTGTGCGTATTTTACGACGTAATATTGATCAGCTTGGGATATCACGTAACTTTTCAATTTTAGATTCTACTGACCAGCTATCAGTTATTAAAAATGTTATGAAGGATGAAAATTTTGATACTAAGCGTTTTGAGCCTCGTGCGATTTTAAATGCGATTAGTTCAGCAAAAAACGAATGTAAAACTGCGGACGATTATGCAGGTCAAATCAATGAAAATAATCCTTACGAAAAAACGATTGCCCGTGTTTATCAAGGTTATGAAAAAAGACTACGTCGCAATCAGTCACTCGATTTTGATGATTTAATCATGACAACTATTACATTATTCAACCGCGTACCAGAAGTGCTTGAATACTATCAAAATAAATTCCAATATATTCATGTAGATGAATATCAAGATACGAATAAATCCCAATATTTACTCGTTCAGTTGCTTGCTAAGAAATTTAAAAATATTTGTGTTGTAGGTGATTCAGACCAATCGATTTATCGTTGGCGTGGTGCAGATATTGGCAATATTCTTTCATTCGAAAAGGATTATCCGAATGCTAAGGCCATTATGCTTGAGCAAAATTATCGTTCAACAAAACGCATCCTACAAGCGGCAAATGACGTCATTCAAAATAATACAACACGTTATCCAAAAGAACTGCGTACAGAAAATGCAGAAGGTGAAAAAATTGTGTTGTACAAAGCGTATAACGAGCAAGAGGAAGCGCAATTCGTTGTACAAACAATCCAACAGCTTATTCAAAAAGAAGATCGTACATTTGATGACTTTGCGATACTATATCGTACAAATGCTCAGTCCCGTGTGATGGAGGAAGTGCTTGTTAAGTCCAATATGGCTTATCAAATAGTTGGTGGTACTAAGTTCTATGATCGTAAAGAGATTAAGGATTTACTTGCCTACTTGCGCCTTATTGCCAATAATGATGATGATTTATCACTCGCACGTATTATTAATGAGCCAAAGCGTAGTATAGGTGCAACTTCCTTTGAAAAAATGGCTCGTTATGCGATTGAACAGGATCGCTCTATTTTTGATGCTATGAATGATCTTGTATTCATGGGTCTTTCAGGGAAGGCTGCTAATTCAGCTGAGCAATTTTACGCAATGATTAAAGGCTTTACAGAGATGCAAGAATATTTATCGGTGACAGAAATTGTAGAGCAGGTCATTGACAAATCTGGTTATCGCGCAATGCTACAAAACGAAAAGACGATTGAAGCGGAAAGCCGCTTAGAAAATATTGAAGAGTTTTTATCAGTAACAAAGGCTTTTGAAGAGCGTAGTGATGATAAAAGCTTAATCTCCTTTTTAACAGATTTGGCTCTAATTGCAGATATTGATGCACTTGATAAAGAGGACGCTTCGAAGGGCAACATTATTTTAATGACGATGCATGCCGCAAAGGGCTTAGAATTCCCTATCGTCTTTATCATTGGAATGGAGGAAAATATCTTCCCGCATTCTCGTTCACTTGATGATATGGATGAAATGGAAGAAGAACGACGATTGATGTATGTCGGCGTGACGCGTGCCGAGGAACGTTTATATTTAACGAGTGCACAAAGTCGTACGATTTTTGGTCGTTTTAGCTATAACAATGTGTCACGTTTCTTAGGTGAAATTTCGGAGGATATTACAGAGTCAATATCCAAAGGTGGCTCGAAGCCTGAGGTTCCGTTTGCCTCTAGTAATCGTTCTGCAGGTGGCTATCAAAAACGTACACTTGGAGCGGTTCAGAAAACACAGTCTGCAACAGCTCGTTTACAAACAACTGGTGGAGACCAATTTGGCTGGAAGGCTGGAGACAAAGCGATCCATAAAAAATGGGGAACAGGTATGGTTGTAAGTGTAAAAGGTGAGGGTGATAGTACAGAGCTAGATATTGCCTTTCCACAACCTATTGGTATTAAGCGATTACTAGCACAATTTGCACCTATTGAAAAAGGGTAAGCGAGGGAACTTAAATGAACGAAATCGAACAGCGCGTTGTGGAGTTAAATAAATTATTACACGAATACGGTCATGCCTATTACGTGTTGGATAAACCTGTCGTAGCAGATAGTGTTTATGACCAATTATTACATGAGCTTATTGCATTAGAGGAAGCGAATCCGTCACTTATTTACCCAGATTCACCTACACAGCGTGTTGGTGGAGCTGTGGTAGCAGGCTTTAAAAAAGTGACTCACGATTACCCTATGCTAAGTCTTTCAAACGCTTTTAATGAAGAAGACTTACGTGAATTTGACCGTAAAGTGCGTCAAGCAATCGGTGATAACTTTTCCTATGTTTGCGAGCTGAAAATTGATGGTCTTGCCATTTCATTAAAATACGAAAATGGCGTTTTTGTACAAGGAGCAACGCGAGGAGACGGTGTTGTCGGGGAAGATATTACAGCAAATTTAAAAACGATTCGGGCAATACCTCTTCGATTGAAGGAACCACTTACAATTGAAGTACGTGGTGAGGCGTATATGCCTAAAAAATCATTTGAAAAATTGAATACCCTACGTGCTGAAAATGGAGAAGAATTATTTGCTAATCCGAGAAATGCAGCTGCTGGTTCATTACGTCAGTTAGATCCTAAAATAGCAGCGAGTCGACAGCTATCAACCTTCATTTATGCAATCGGGGGAGATGGCGAGGCGTATGGTATTGACGGTCATGCGGAGATGCTCGATTATTTAGAGGGACTAGGCTTCCCATCAAACAAAGAGCGTCAACGCTGCTCAACGATTGAAGATGTACTAGCATTTATCGGAAAATGGACTGAAAACCGTCCGAATTTAGCCTATGAAATTGACGGTATTGTTATTAAGGTGGATCGTTATGCGCAACAAGACGAGCTTGGTTATACAGCAAAGAGTCCACGTTGGGCAATTGCCTATAAATTCCCTGCTGAGGAAGTAGTGACAACATTACTTGATATTGATTTAACCGTTGGGCGTACAGGTGTTGTTACACCGACTGCTATTTTATCGCCTGTTCAAGTAGCGGGTACAACGGTTCAACGTGCATCATTACACAATGAGGATTTAATTCGAGAGAAAGATATTCGACTAGGAGATACGGTCATTATCCGAAAAGCTGGAGATATTATTCCACAAGTTGTAGGTGTAATATTGGAGCAGCGCCCTAAAGACTCAGTGCCATATGTAATGCCTGAAAATTGTCCTGTTTGTGATAGCGAACTTATTCGTATTGAAGGAGAAGTGGCATTACGTTGTGTAAATCCAGCATGCTTTGCACAAATTGCGGAGAGCATTAAATATTTCGTATCGCGTAATGCTATGAATATTGACGGTCTTGGTGATAAAGTCGTTGAGCAATTATTACGTGCAGATTTAATTCATGATATCTCTGATTTGTATCACTTAACTGTAGAAAAGCTTGTCGAGCTTGAGCGTATGGGAGAAAAATCAGCTACGAATTTAGTCAATGCTATTCAGGCTTCCAAGGAAAATTCGATGGAGCGTTTACTAATTGGATTAGGGATACGACATGTTGGTGAAAAAGCAGCAAAAATTGTTTCAGAGGAGTTTGGAACGATGGAAGCGGTGATGGCAACAACAGAGGAGCAACTAGTGGCGATTCATGAAATCGGCGATAAAATGGCTTCATCACTTGTCGAGTATTTTTCAAATGAGGATGCATGTGCAGTCATTGAGCGCCTTGCTGAAGTAGGCGTAAATATGACGTATAAAGGTAAAAAGATTGAGGTAGCTGTAGGGGATAATCCTTTTGCAGGTAAAACAATCGTATTAACTGGTAAACTTGAGCAATTGACACGTAACGAAGCAAAGGCGAAAATAGAAGAGTTAGGTGGTATTGTTACAGGTAGTGTCAGCAAAAAAACTGATCTTGTCATTGCAGGAGCAGATGCGGGTTCTAAACTAACAAAAGCCGAGCAATTAGGTATTGAAGTTTGGAATGAAGACAGCCTGATCGAACAATTTAACCTCGTCCAATAATGGAAAATATTATAGTTAAAGTATGCTGAATTGTCCTAGCCACTTGGTGGGAAGTAAATGGATTTATATGTCTTTTTCGGTCCATAGGTGGTGTGAACAATTCGTCGAGCAGAATTTTAATTTCAGTAAAGGAGTACTAAGATAATGAAGTCATTTCGACTCATTCCAGCAATTGTCGCTGCTGCAATGCTAGTCGGCTGTGTGCCTTCTAATAAGAAGGAAACAGAGCTTACACAGGAGACGCAACAGGAAAAAGCGGAAACAACAATTATTCCAAGCTTACAGATTGATGAATCATATTATAGAACGCTAACTCCTTACAAACAAAGTGCTAGCAGAGGATTAGTAGTTTCAAATATTTTTACAAAATATGATATGAAGGAAGTTGAAACAGGTTTAATGCGTCTTTCTCAAGATGAGTTTGATACAGAAAACTACTTCTTCCAAGAGGGGCAATATTTAGCGGAAAGCACAGTGACAGATTGGCTTGCACGTAGTTCACAAACGAAGGATGGTTTAAATCCTCCAACGACGGACTCAATGCCAGCAGAAGAACGTGCAACAAAGGCTCCAATCTATTTATCACATATTGTTGAGCAAAATTATTTAACTAAAACTAGTGATAACAAAGTAAAATTAGGCGGTATTTCGATAGGACTTTCCTTAAACACTATTTATTACTATCAAAAAGAAAAATATGGGGAGTACTATGAGAAGCCAATTGAAGAGGCAAAACTCGTTGAGCAAGGAAAGAAAATGGCCGCTGAAATTGTGTCCCGCCTAAGAGCTCGTGATGAATTGAAAGATATACCGATTGTAGTAGGCTTGTTTAAACAAAAAGCTCGCAATGACATTATTCCAGGAACGTATTTTAGCTATGGCGTATCAAAAGCAGGACAAAACGACGTAGCTGATTGGAAAGGTATTGACGAAGAATATGTTCTTTTCCCAACGAGTGAATCACAAGATGTATACCGAGATGTTAGCAATAACTTTAAGAATTTTAAACAAGATATAGATAAATACTTTTCTAACTATACTAGTGTAATAGGAACAGGCTTCTACAAAGATAAAAAAATTCAAAAGCTAAAGATTGAAGTGCCTATCCAATTCTACGGTAAGTCTGAAATTATAGGCTTTACTCAATATTTAACAGGTGTTCTGATCAATCAATTTGATAACATCAATGTTGAAGTGAATATTACCTCAATAAATGGTCCAGAGGCATTGATCGTAAAGAATTCCAGCGAAAAGGAACCATACGTCCATATCTATTAATTTATAGTCAGCCACGTGCTGACTATATTTTTTTTGGAAGAAAAATGAGATTTGTTCGTTGTAAGAAATCAGAATGATGGATAGACTTTTTAGAGCGACGGAAAGAGCGATCGAATCGACGGAAGCTCTCCCCGATTTGACAATTAGAAGAGCTGCAGCACACAATCCAAGCCCTTCTCCCAAAAAGCGAAGTCTATATGAAGGACTCTAAAGGTGGCCCTTAAAGACAACACTTCGTCATAGTAGTGAAAGTTTCTTTATTTTTGGTGAAAGTTGTGATTTTTAATATGAAAAATGTTATGATTACTTGCATGGTTAACTTTATTCAACCCTATTGTTATCGACAAAAACAATGAATTGAGTGAGTATTCGGAGGTGTGGAAAAATGGCAAAATTAACAAAAGAAGAAGTTAAGCACGTTGCAAATTTAGCACGTCTTGCAATTACTGAAGAGGAAGCAGAGAAATTTGCTGAACAGCTTGGTAAAATTACAGACTTCGCAGAGCAACTAAACGAGTTAGATACAACGAATGTTGAACCAACAACTCATGTTTTACCACTAGTAAACGTAATGCGTGAAGATGTTGCAACAAAAGGCTTAGACCGTGAAGTAATGATGTTAAACGTAAAAGAACAAGAAGATGGTCAAGTAAAAGTACCAGCTATCATGTAATACTAAAACATAGGAGGATTCCTCATGACGTTATTTGAACGTTCAGCAAAGGAGCTACAAGCTGACATTAAAGCGGGTAAGCTAACAATCGCTGATTTAACAAAAGAAGCATACGAACGTGTGGCGAAGCTTGACGGCGATGTACAAGCTTTCCTTGCTTCAAACGAAGAAAAAGCAACTGCACAAGCAGCTGAAATGGACAAAGTGCCATTTGAAGAGCGTGGACCACTTTTCGGTCTTCCTATCGGTGTTAAAGACAACATCGTGACAGAAGGATTAGAAACAACTTGTGCTTCTAAAATTTTAGAAGGCTTTATGCCAATTTACGATGCAACAGTAGTTAAAAAGCTACGTGAAGCTGGTATGGTCACTATCGGTAAATTAAACATGGACGAGTTTGCAATGGGTTCTTCAAACGAAAACTCATACTATAAAACAACAAAAAATCCATGGAACTTAAACCACGTACCAGGTGGATCTTCAGGTGCGTCTGCAGCAGCAGTAGCAGCAGGTGAAGTACCATTCTCACTTGGTTCTGATACAGGTGGTTCAATCCGTCAACCAGCAGCATACTGCGGCGTTGTAGGGATGAAACCTACATATGGTCGTGTATCTCGCTTTGGTTTAGTTGCATTTGCATCTTCTTTAGATCAAATCGGGCCTATTACTCGTAATGTTGAAGATAATGCTCTATTACTTGAAGCAATTGCAGGATTAGATCCTAACGATTCAACTTCTGCAAACGTAGAAGTACCAAACTACGCAGCAGCCCTTACAGGTGATGTAAAAGGTTTACGTATCGCTGTGCCAAAAGAATTCCTTGGTGAAGGTGTTGGCGAAGCAGCACGTCAATCAGTGCTTAAAGCATTAGAAGTATTAAAAGGCTTAGGTGCTACAGTAGAAGAAGTATCACTTCCTCATTCGAAATACGCACTTGCAGCATACTATATTCTTTCTTCTTCAGAAGCGTCTTCTAACCTTTCTCGTTTCGACGGTATCCGTTATGGTTTCCGTGCAGAAAATGTTAATAATTTGATGGACCTTTATAAAGAAACACGTGCACAAGGCTTTGGCGATGAAGTAAAACGTCGTATCATGCTTGGTACTTACTCACTAAGCGCAGGTACGTATGATGCTTACTACAAAAAAGCTCAACAAGCACGTACACTTATCAAAGCAGACTATGACAAAGTATTTGAAGACTTTGACGTAATCATTGGACCAACTTCTCCAACACCAGCATTTAAAATTGGTGAAAACGTCGATGATCCAATGACGATGTATGCAAATGATATTTTAACGATTCCTATGAACTTAGCTGGTGTGCCAGCCATTTCAATTCCATGTGGCTTTGAAAATGAACTGCCATTAGGCTTACAAATTATCGGTAAATATTTCGACGAAGCAACAATTTACCGTGTAGCTCATGCTTTTGAACAAGCAACGGAGTTCCATAAACAAGTTCCTCAAATTTGGGAGGGAAAATAACATGAACTTTGAAACAGTCATTGGTTTAGAAGTACACGTTGAGTTAAAAACGAACTCAAAAATCTTCTCACCAGCACCAGCTCACTTCGGTGCTGAACCAAATACAAATACTACAGTTATCGACCTGGGCTATCCTGGTGTCCTTCCTGTACTTAATAAAAATGTTGTAGATTTCGCAATGCGTGCAGCACTTGCACTTAACATGGAAATCGAGCAAGAAACAAAATTTGACCGTAAAAACTACTTCTATCCAGATAATCCGAAAGCTTATCAAATTTCTCAATTCGATAAACCAATCGGTAAAAACGGCTGGATTGATATCGAGGTTGACGGCTATACAAAACGTATCGGTATTACGCGTCTTCATATGGAAGAAGATGCAGGGAAGCTTTCTCACTCTGGTGACCACTCTTTAGTTGACTTTAACCGTCAAGGTACACCACTTGTAGAAATCGTTTCTGAGCCAGATATTCGTACAGCAAACGAAGCGTATGCTTACTTAGAAAAATTAAAATCAATTATCCAATATACAGATGTATCTGACTGTAAAATGGAAGAAGGTTCACTACGTTGTGACGCTAACATTTCAATTCGTCCATATGGTCAAGAAGAATTTGGTACGAAGACAGAGCTTAAAAACCTTAACTCTTTCAACTATGTTCGCCGTGGTATAGAGCACGAGGAAGTGCGCCAAGCTGATGTCCTTCTTTCAGGTGGGGTAATTGAGCAAGAAACTCGTCGCTTCGATGAAAAAACAGGTAAAACAATTCTTATGCGTGTGAAAGAAGGAACAGATGATTATCGTTACTTCCCAGAGCCAGACTTAGTTCGTCTATCGATCTCTGATGAATGGTTAGAGCGAGTTAAAACAGAAATTCCAGAGCTTCCAGATGCTCGTAAAAAACGCTATGCTGAAGAATTAGGCTTAACTCCATATGATGCAGGAGTTCTTGTTATTTCAAAAGAAATCTCAGACTTCTTCGAGGCTATGGTAGTTAAAGGTGCAGATGCAAAGCTTTCAGCAAACTGGCTTATGGGTGATGTTTCTGCATACTTAAATGCTGAACAAAAAGACCTTAAAGATACTGCATTAACACCAGAAAACCTTGCAGAAATGGTGAAATTAATTACTGACGGTACAATTTCTTCTAAAATCGGTAAAAAAGTATTTACTGAATTAGTAGAAAATGGCGGTTCTGCAGCAGAAATCATTAAAGCAAAAGGTTTAGTTCAAATTTCTGATGAAGGTGCATTACTTGCTATCGTTACAGAAGTTCTAGACAACAATGCACAATCAATCGAAGACTTCAAAAACGGTAAGGATCGCGCTATCGGCTTCTTAGTTGGTCAAATTATGAAAGCTACTAAAGGTCAAGCGAACCCACCAATGGTCAATAAATTATTACAACAAGAAATTGCAAAACGTTAATTGCGATTGCAAAAAGGCCAAGAAAGCAAATTTGTTTTCTTGGCCTTTTATTTTGTAAATCAATACATATAAAAGACTCTTTGGGGTATCTATACAAGATAAATGCCCTGACAAGCAAAATTTTGAATGCAGGCAGTATGGAAATAATACTCATCACCAAAAGTCGGGGATAATTTATGTTAAAACGTATGTCATTTGAATAAGTAGATTTCAGTTCGTACTGAACGCCCCTAGTTAGAACTGAAGTCAATTTAGACTAAAAAATACCAAATTAACACTTAATAGTTGTCTTAAAAGCGTATTCATAGCAAAATATAGAATAGAACATGATAAAACTTTAGGAGGTCAATCAATGAAAACTGAACAACAATATTTCAATGACGCGATTTCGATTCAACAATATATGGATAATATGACGACGTTAAAAGAGGAAAGCTTCCGTATTTATGATGGCTTCGAAGTGCCATTAAACGATGGCTTTATCGAATTACTGAAGAAGAAGCAACCAAAAATTTTAACAATTACTGAGGACTGGTGCGGGGACGCAATGTTAAACAATCCAGTTATTCGTCGAGTTGCAGAGGCAGCAGGATTAGAAATGCGCGCAGTACTACGCGATGCTGATACAGATTTAATTGATCGCTATTTAACAAACGGTGGCCGTGCAATTCCAATTTATATTTTATTAGATGATGCTGGTGAGGTTGTTGGAAAATGGGGTCCACGTGCACCGGAATTACAGGAGCTAGTAGTGAGTAAACGAGCTACTTTACCTGATAAAGAAGATCCTACATTTGAAGATGCACAAAAAGCGCTATATGCTGAAATTCGTGAAGAAAATATAACGAATAAATCATATTGGACATTTGTTTATGAGGATTTTAAAAAGCAAGTAACAGCTGCATTATAATAATTGTAAATCGTAAGGCTGCATGTCAGAAAATGAGGACATGCCTGCTTTTGTTGACTATTGGAAGCTAAAGCAACATTTAAACGAATAATTCGTTGAAAGAAATAGAATCTTATGAAGCAAAGAAGGTATGTTATGAAACGAGCAAGAATCATTTATAATCCTACATCTGGACGTGAAGTGTTTAAAAAGCATCTACCAGAAGTATTGGCGAAATTAGAGGTAGCAGGCTATGAGACATCTTGTCACGCAACAACTTGTGAAGGTGATGCAACCATTGCAGCAAAAAATGCAGTTGAACGTGGCTTTGATATAATCATTGCAGTTGGTGGAGATGGCACATTAAATGAAGTTGTTTCTGGTGTGAGCTCTTTTGAGAACCGCCCGAAAGTAGGTTTAATTCCGATGGGCACAACGAATGACTTTGCCCGTGCCGTGCATATTCCGCGAAATATTGATGCTGCCGTTGAAATCATTATTAAAGGCGAAACGTTGCCGGTTGATGTTGGTTTATTAAATGGGGAACGCTATTTCATCAATATTGCCGCTGGCGGACGTATTACAGAGTTAACTTATGAAGTGCCAAGTAAAATGAAAACAATGTTAGGACAGCTAGCTTATTACGTAAAAGCAGTAGAAATGATCCCATCAATTAAAGCTTCCCATATGCGTATCGAATATGATGGCGAAGTGTTTGATGGGGATGCCATGATGTTTTTATGTGGCTTAACAAATTCAGTGGGTGGCTTTGAAAAGCTTGCACCTGATGCAAGTATTAATGATGGCTACTTTACTTTATTAGTATTGAAAAAAGTAAGCCTGCCTGAATTTATTCAGCTTGCCGCAATGGCATTAAGAGGCGAGCATTTGAATGATGATCGTGTAATTTATAAAAAGGCAAGTGTCGTAAAAGTATCTACTGAAGATGAAATACATTTAAATTTAGATGGTGAGTATGGTGGGGATGCGCCTGCTACTTTTGAAAACTTAAAGCGCCATATTGAGATTTTTGTTCCACTAGCAGATATTCGTGAGGAAGACCGTAATTAATAAAACATTAGAACAGGGCGCTCACAATAATCTAGTTTTGTGGATGAAATCGGTAAAAACCCCGTTTATAGGGCTAGATTTTGCCTCTAATTGGTATTGTGAATGAATTAAGAAAAATGTTTGGCAAATGTGCGTATATTACTTGAACAAAATTTGAAACCTTTATAATAGGCCGAAATTCCGGTCCATTATAAAGGTTTTTTTCGTTGCAATAGTGGAAAATGAGGTAGAGATAAGGGAAAGGAAGTGTTGCCTTTGTATAAGTCACAGGAAAGAAAGCTCATTTGGCTAAGCTTTGGTGTTGCAATTATTATGCTACTTTCCATACTTGGAAGAATATTTGGAGGTTAGGGGGGCAATGAAATGGTGAATGAATCAGCAGTCTTTTGGAGTAGAGCATTAACAGAACTAACTTTATCGTTCCATATTATTTATGCAACGATTGGTGTTGGTGTCCCGTTAATGATTATGATCGCCCAATGGACTGGGTATAAAAAAAATGACGAGCACTATATTTTAATGGCAAGACGTTGGGCACGAGGTTTTGTTATTACGGTTGCAGTCGGAGTTGTTACAGGGACAGCAATTGGCTTACAGTTATCTTTACTATGGCCGAATTTTATGCAGCTCGCCGGTCAGACAATTGCATTACCACTTTTTATGGAAACGTTTGCATTTTTCTTTGAGGCCATCTTTCTAGGCATCTACCTATATACTTGGGATCGCTTCGATAGTCAGAAGAAGCATATGCTACTGTTAATTCCAGTTGCTATCGGTGCATCGATGTCAGCTGTGTTTATAACAATTGTCAATGCGTTTATGAATGCACCACAAGGATTTGATATTGTGGACGGCCAGCTTGTGAATATTCAACCATTTTTAGCAATGTTTAACCCAGCGATGCCGACAAAGGTAGCGCATGTTCTCGTTACAGCCTATATGACATCCGCATTTGTGTTAGCATCAATTGCAGGATACCGTATGCTTAGAGGTTCTAAGCATATATATCATAAAAAATCTTTATTACTACTTATGAAGATAGGTCTGATTTTCTCCATTGCGTCAGCGATTATTGGAGACTTTTCAGGAAAGTATTTAGCAGAATATCAGCCAGAAAAACTAGCTGCAGCTGAGTGGCATTTTGAAACTGAAGACAAAGCTTCCCTTATACTGTTTGGTGTATTAGATGGAGAAGAAATAAAATATGCTATTAAAGTACCTTATGCTTTGAGTGTTTTAGCACATAATAATCCAAATGCAGAGGTAATTGGCTTAGATCAATTTGCTGAAGAAGATCGACCACCACTATATATTCATTACCTCTTTGATCTCATGGTGATGATTGGCATGTTCATGGCACTCGTTTCACTGCTTTACGTAACCGGGAAAGCACGTGATTGGCAGTTTATTCATTCACGTTGGTTTAGATGGATTGTTGTTGCAGGCGGACCACTTTCTATTATTGCGATTGAAGCAGGATGGTGGCTTGCTGAAGTTGGACGACAGCCTTGGATCTTATATGGATTAATGCGAACACCAGAAGGGGCCACGACGAGTGACCATGTAGATTTAATGATGCTATTGTTTACAGGAGTGTATGCCGTATTAGCAATAGGAAGTATGGTGGTGTTGATTCGTATGTTCAAAAAGAATCCAATTGAGCGAGAAATAGAAGATCGCCATGCTGAAAAAGGCGGTGACATCTTATGACATTAGAGATTTTAGGTATTTCAGTTTTATGGATTTTCCTATTTGGCTATGTCATTGTAGCTTCAATCGATTTTGGTGCAGGCTTCTTTAATGCCTACAGCCTACTCATCGGAAAAAATCATATTTTAACGAATATTATTAAGCGTTATCTATCACCAGTTTGGGAAGTAACCAATGTCTTTTTAGTATTCTTCTTTGTTGGGATTGTTGGATTTTTCCCACAAACAGCTTTCTATTATGGAACGATATTACTTGTTCCAGTTAGTATTTCGCTAGTGCTTCTTGCAATACGAGGCTCCTACTATGCGTTTGAATCATATGGCGCACGTGGACATATCGGTTACACACTGACGTATGGGGTAGCAGGTTTGCTCATCCCAGCCTCACTCTCTGTTGTATTCGCGATTGCGGCTGGTGGCTATGTTGATATTGTTGACGGGCAACCAGTCTTAAATTACTGGACATTGTATACGAGCCCATTTGCTTGGAGTATTGTCGTGTTAAGTATTGCAGCTGTACTTTATATTTCAGCCGTATTTTTAACTTGGTATGCTTATAAAGCAAAGGATAAAGAAGCCACAAATTTAATGCGAAGATATGCACTTGCTTGGGCGGTGCCTTTAATGGTGAGTGCGCTCGGCATTACGTACGAAATGAAATTCATCAACTCTGAAAGTTACGATAATATGGTTAATTTATGGTGGATGTTCGCCATTTCTGCCGTGTTATTTATTATTACTGTAGTGTTAATATGGATGCGAAAAAATTACGGTCTTGCGGTTGGATTATTGATTGCCCAATTTGCAGTGGCGTTCTTCGCATATGGTATCGCCCAATATCCATATTTACTATATCCGTATTTAACAATTTACGATAGCTTTACAAGTACACAAATGGCGATTGCACTCGTCATTGCGTTTATTTTAGGACTGTGTTTGCTTATTCCATCACTGTTCTTGTTGTTGAAATTATTCCTCTTCAACAAAAACTATGTGACAGGAAAAGAAGACAATCACGCATAGGAGGGATAAAACTATGGCAAGTTTTCTAATGTTTTATGCGCCATTTATAGTCGTCATCCTCGGAGTAGCTGCTGCTTTCTGGTGGGCTCCTAGAGATTACCATACAGTGAGGAAAGAGGGGAAGAGTCGCGAATAGCGGCTCTTTTTTCTACTCGTGTAAAGTGGAAGAGCTATCCGTTCTGGTGCATGGGAAGGAAGAGCTGATTACTTTTTTGTTTGCCTGAGCAGTTTGGGAGGAGAAAGGACATGGCAGTGTGTAGGGAGAGCAGATCGCATTCTTGTCTTACCCGAGCAGTTTGTAGGGAGAGCGGATCACATTCTTGTCTTACCCGAGCAGTTTGTAGGGAGAGCGAATCACATTCTCGGCCAACCCGAGCAGTTTTGGAGCAAAGCGGATCACATTCTTGACCTACCCGATCAGTTTGAAGTCAAACCTGATCACATTCTTGTTTTACCCGAGCAGTTTAGAAGTAGACTAGATCACTTCCTCGTCATACCCGAGCGGTTAATATTAAGCCTTGTTCTTTTTTCATCCGCCACAACATGCTACAATATAGAGATTGAAATGGAGGATGTACGAATGTCAGCACCCGTGAAAAAGAATGACCGACTAACAGTTTATATAGAAGATTTAACACATGATGGCAATGGCGTCGCGAAGGTTGATGGCTATCCATTATTTATCCAAGGTGCACTTCCTAATGAAACGGCGGAAGTACATGTTTTAAAAACATTAAAAAATTACGGCTTTGCGAAGGTTGCAGAAATTCTAAAGCCGTCACCAGACCGTGTGGATGCACCTTGTGAATATTTCAAGCAATGTGGCGGCTGTCAATTACAGCACCTGTCTTATGAAGGACAGTTGAAATGGAAAGAAAATATGGTACGTAATGTCATGCAGCGCATTGGTAAGATTGATGCGCCTGTTTTACCTGTGAAAGGCATGGAAGAGCCTTGGCATTACCGAAATAAAGCACAAATACCTTTCTCCTCAAATGAAGCAGGACAAGCAATTGCTGGCTTCTATAAAACGAAGTCTCATAGCATTGTGGATATGGAACGTTGCTTAATTCAGACAGGAGAAGCGGACGCTATTCTAGCAGGCTTGAAAAAGGAATTAGCTGCTATCGGGATTCGACCATATAACGAGGTATCGCATGAGGGAATGCTACGTCACGTAGTTATTCGTAAAGCACGAGCAACTGGTGAAGTTATGGTTGTTCTTGTAACTAAAAAGAAAAAATTCCTACAAAAAGAAGCCGCTGTTGCGTCAATCCAGAAGCTTGTCCCGAACGTAACATCAATTATGCAAAATGTAAACAGCGACAAAACGAACGTTATTTTCGGTGATGAAACCGTAAACCTATGGGGCAAGGACGTTATTATTGATACAATTGGCGATGTTCGTTTTGAAATTTCTGCTCGTTCATTTTATCAAGTAAATCCTCAGCAAACGGAAGTTCTTTACAAGCAAGCATTGGATTACGCTGACTTACAGGGTGATGAACGAGTAATTGATGCTTACTGTGGTATAGGCACAATTTCATTATTCCTTGCGCAAAAAGCAAAGGCTGTTATGGGTGTAGAAATTGTACCGCAAGCTATTGAAGATGCAAAACGCAACGCGGAATTAAATGGTTTCAATAATACGTATTTTGAGGCAGGTCCAGCAGAGGAAGTAATTCCACGTTGGTATAAGGAAGGTAAAGAAGCGGATGTTTTAGTAGTTGACCCACCGCGTAAGGGCTGCGATGAGGCGCTTCTAAAGACAATTTTAGAACAACGTCCAAAGCGTGTTGTTTATGTGTCCTGTAACCCAGCTACACTAGCACGTGACCTTCGAATTTTGGAAGATGGAGGCTATCAAACACAGGAGATTCAACCTGTGGATATGTTCCCTCATTCGACGCACGTCGAGTGTGTCTCGCAACTAATTTTAAAAGAAGAGGATTAATCCTTTTAAAGAAGACAGCTACCCATCGAGGTTACTGTCTTCTTTTTGCGTTTAAAGTAAATTTTAAGGTATGGAAAGATATGAATATTCCATACCAAAAGCCTCTATAGTAGACGGATTAAAAAAACGATAAATTCTTGTTGTTTTAAAAAAATGTTATTAGAATGCCCGAATTAATAATGGCAATAGTCAAGGGAATAGGATGGGATGACAACAGTGCAAAAGTGTTTACTTTTAGATAACGATAAGATAAACTAACGTGGATAATTATTATCCATGTTAGTTTTATTTGTTTGGTGGAAAATATTTAGAAAGTTATTAGAAAAGGCGGTGATATTAATGCAAATGAAGACGGGAGTTGAGCAGTCAGTGTATGCCATTCTAATCCTTAACATGTTGCCGGATAAAGCGGTATTACCTGGCGAAGCGATCAGTCAACAATTGGGTGCCTCTCCAACGTATTTTCAAAAATTGTTGAGGAAGTTAGTCAGCGCGGACTTGATTACTTCTGTACCAGGGGTGAAAGGCGGATTTAAATTAAAGAAAAAACCTGAAGATATTCGCGTATATGATATTTATCTTGCAGTAGAGGGACAACAATCTCTTTATTCCTCTAGTGGCGTTTTTCTTGGCATGTTTGATGTAGAAGAAAGTAGTTGCTTGTTAACGAACCTAATGGAAGAAGCCGAATTATCTTGGAAATCAGTGCTAAAGAGTGAAACGGTTGCATCATTATTTGAAGAATTAAATGAAAATTATCAACCAAAAGTACAATTACTACATGAATGGATAAAAGAAAAAATGGTTTTATAAATAGAAAAGCGCCAAAGTCAGGTGGAGTAAATATGGAGAAATTTCAATCGCATAATGGTTTTGCGCGAACATTTAAAGAAAATAGATTGACGCTAGGACTTTCGTTTCCTTTGGAGTTGTCTTCGGACAATCTTCAGGCAATGGATTTAGCAGAACAAATGATACTGGCAAAACAAGCGGAAGATCTCGGGTTTGCTTCTTTGTTTGTTAGGGATTCACCACTTTATGATCCTAACTTTGGGGATAATGGCGTTATGTACGATCCTTTCCTATTCCTTGCATACGTAGCAGCACATACGAATAAAATCGCGCTTGGCACTGCGAGTGTTGTTACGTCATTGCGACACCCTCTTCACTTAGCGAAGTCAGCTGCAACTTTAGATAATATGTCTAAACAACGCTTCTTATTTGGTGCTGCAACTGGAGACCGGCCAATCGAATTTCCTGCATTTAAAGTTGAACGTGATGATCGTGCAGAATTGTTTAGGGAGTCTATACTGGTCATGAGAAAAGTGTGGAAAAAATCATTTCCACAAATACAGTCAAAGCGAGTGGGACTTACAGAGGGTGATGTGATTCCTAAGCCATTTTTAGCTGACATCCCCATTTTAGGTACAGGATATTCTGGGCAAACAGTTGAATGGTTAGCAGAAAACACAGATGGCTGGATGTTTTATGCGCAAGAGGTGAATCGTCAGCAGGAGTTAATCAAGCATTGGAGGAAAGTGACGGAAAGATTTAAGCCATTTTCTCAACCTTTAGTTATTAACTTATCAGAGAATCCAATGGCTTCACCTAGCCCAATTCCGATAAAAGTTGGTTTCACATCAGGTCGTAAGTTTTTAATTGATTACCTTTATGCTCTACAAGATAGAGGGATTAATCATGTCATACTTATTTTTAAAAATGGTAATCGTCCTACGGCTGAAGTGATTCAAGAATTAGGAGAGTATGTAGTACCGCATTTCCCTGCACTAACTAAATAAACGGTTTATGTATAGAAATGAAAAACAAATCTAGTGTAGCACTTGTGAAAAGTCGCGTGGCATCAAGGAGAAACAGGTAATTCTGAAGTGACTCAAGATTGAATTATAGACAAAATTAATAAAGAGAATAGAGATGAAATAAGATGATAAATAACTTAGGGCGTATTAATGAATTAGCGAAAAAACAGCGTGAAGAAGGTTTGACAAATGCTGAACTAGTTGAGCAACAAGTATTACGCGAGGATTACTTACGTGAAATTCGCGGACAAATTCTCGACACTTTTTCAGGAATGACTGTACTTGATCCACTTGGAAATGATGTAACACCGGATAAATTGCGTAGAGAAAAGGAAATGGATTTACGAGAAGAATAAATCTATTGGAAGGAGGTTAACTAATTGAGATTAAGCATATTGGACCAAGCACCCATTACGAAAGGGAATACAGCAGCAGACGCTTTGAAGAAGGCGGAAGAGCTAGCGATTTTAGGAGATGAATTAGGCTATCATCGAATGTGGATGGCAGAACATCATGCAACAAATGTTTTTGCAAGTTCAGCTCCAGAGGTGACAGCTGCTTATTTGACTGCTAGAACAAAAAATATTCGGATAGGGACCGGGGGAGTTATGATGATGCATTATTCCCCATTGAAACTGGCGGAAGTGTTTAAAACACTAAGTGCATTTTCACCGGGCCGCATTGATTTTGGAGTTGGTCGAGCTCCAGGAGGGGATAACTACTCCATTTATGCTTTATCTGAAGGACGCCAACCGATGGTGAACAATATGTATGAAAAATTTGATACGACATTGCAGTTGATCAGCGACGAGGTTCCTGATAATGACTTATATAACAAAACAATTGCAACACCGTCCAAAATCTCTCTGCCAGAAGCTTGGCTTTTAGGTTCTAGTGGTAACAGTGCTGTACAGGCTGGGCGTAGGGGTGTTGGTTATTCTTTTGCACAATTCTTTAATGGTGAGATGACTAAGGAAATCTTAGATGTATACAAAAAGAATTTTCAACCTTCAGCTTTTATAGAGAAGCCTGAAATAAATGTTTCCTATATGGTGACAACAGCCGAGACAAAAGAAGAAGCTGAGTTTGAGGCAATGCCACAAGATATTTGGCGTTTACTGTTTATGAAAGGCAAGATTGGGCAAGTTTTGACGCCTGAAGAGGCCTGTGATTATTCATTGACGGAAATGGATCGCATGACGATTAAAGAAAATCGTAAAATCCATTTGGTGGGAGATGTAAAAGAAATCGCAACATTGTTACAGGAAGAGCAAGCTCACTATGGATTTGATGAAGCGATGATTTGCAGCATCCCTCATTCACAAGAGAAGCGTCTGAATGTTTATAAATTATTAGCACAGGAATTGTTTTAAATAAAGGAAGGAAGAAGAAAATGAAAGACTATTTAGTAAAAGCGTTAGCTTATAGTGGACAAGTACGTGCTTATGCAGTCAATACAACCGAAGTAATTGGAGAAGCACAACGTCGCCACAATACGTGGCCAACTGCTTCGGCTGCATTAGGACGATCAATGACTGCTAGTGTGATGCTGGGAGCAATGCTCAAAGGTGAAGAAAAAATAACAGTGAAAATCAATGGTGGTGGCCCTATTGGCACAATTCTTGTTGACACAAACGCCAAAGGAGAAGTAAGAGGCTATGTATCCAATCCTCAAACTCATTTCGACCTTAATGAACAAGGAAAGCTAGATGTGAAAAGAGCAGTAGGAACAAATGGAATGCTGACAGTATCAAAAGATATAGGATTACAGCAACCTTTTACGGGGCAAATCCCAATTGTATCTGGTGAGATAGGTGAAGATTTTACATCTTATCTTTTTAATTCCGAACAAACATCATCTGCTGTAGGAGTAGGTGTGCTAGTGAACCCAGATAACACAATTCAAACAGCCGGTGGTTTCATCATACAACTTATGCCAGGTGCAGAGGATGAAATAATTAGCGCAATAGAAGAAAGACTGAAAGTAATTGCACCAATCTCTTCTATGATTGCTGAAGGTATGACGCCGGAACAAATACTTGAGCAAGTACTCGGTGAAGGAAATGTGAAAGTTCTAGAAAAAATACCGGTTCAATTCCAGTGTCAATGCTCTGAAGAGAGAGTTGCCAATGCCATAATCAGTTTAGGAAGTGAAGAGATTCAAGACATGATTCATACAGACGGACAGGCAGAAGCGAATTGCCATTTCTGTAATGAAACATACCATTTCACTAAAGAGGACTTAGAGGAATTGAGAGAAGCAGCGGTTTAATAAAACTTAACGTTTTCAGCAAAATAAGAAATCCAGTTTAAACTTAAAAGGGTCGATTAAATGAAATGAACACTGCGATGCAAGTATCAATGCACCGCAGTGTTTTGGACTTTATTCTTTATAAAGGTATCGTATCAACCTAGTTACATTAAATGCATTTGAAATTACTCGCTTAGCTTGATAACGATGTGAAGATTTCTCAGAGAATGAATAAGATTAATAATGTGAAGTAATCAAAATTTATGAAGGAATATACTTCAACTAACGGAGACGTTAGTTGAAGAAAAAACTGTTTGAAGATAAATAATAAGGCTAGGTTCTACTATGGTAGGACCTAGCCAATTATATAAACCCACCAACACCATGTGTTGCCACATACACTCCACACATTGTGAAGCGGTCGCGTTGTTGGAGTTGGTATAATAGAAAAGCAGTTGATATAGAAGAAGTCTATACCAACTGCTTTTTTTGTTTAGCTTATTTCAGCGGGTGTCTAAACATCCGTACCTGTCGCTACGCTTTCGGTACAAAAGACATCCGCTGAAATAGAGGAACTCAGTCTAAGAACGCCACGTCCTGTGGCATTACTGAAATGACCGACATCGTGTCGGCCCTCGCGCAGGCCTAAGTACAAAGCCGATTCCGGACGCATTGTTTATCTGCGCGACAGCGGCAAATGTTTTCTGTAGCAAAAGCAAAGCGGCAGCTACAATTATGCTGAGGCAGTATTGATTAAAAGTACCATTCAGGACCGATTTTCGTTAAAATAAACATTGCCGGTTTTCCAAAATTATAAATGTCCAAATGTACGTGTTTGATTATAAGTTATTAAGCATGATATAAGTGTAAAAGAAGCGGAACATTTGGCTTTTTATTTTATGACCGAGAGTTTGAAGCTGTATCGATAGTGAGAGGAATTGAGTTTGAAATGATAGATAATTTTTGGCGTGATTTACCACGACCATTTTTTGTACTTGCACCAATGGAAGATGTGACAGATGTTGTTTTTCGTCACGTAGTAAGTGAAGCTGGCCGACCGGATGTATTTTTCACAGAGTTTACAAACTCGGATAGCTATTGCCATCCAGAGGGCATGAAAAGTGTGCGTGGCCGTTTGATTTTTACAGAAGATGAACAGCCAATGGTGGCACATATTTGGGGAGATAATCCCGAATATTTCCGTCAAATGAGTATTGGTATGGCAGAGCTAGGATTTAAAGGCATCGATATTAATATGGGCTGCCCTGTACCGAATGTGGCATCGAGAGGGAAAGGTAGTGGCCTTATTCTGCGTCCAGATGTAGCGGCAGAGCTTATTCAAGCGGCAAAAGCGGGCGGACTGCCTGTCAGCGTGAAAACACGACTTGGCTTTAGCGATGTAAATGAGTGGGAGGAGTGGTTAACGCATATTTTTAAACAGGATATAGCGAACCTTTCTATTCATTTACGTACAAGAAAGGAAATGAGCCAAGTAGATGCGCATTGGGAGCTAATTCCGGAAATCAAAAAATTACGTGACCGTATTGCACCAAATACGCTACTAACAATCAATGGAGACATTCCTGACCGTCAAACTGGGCTGCAGCTTGCTGAACAATATGGTATTGATGGTGTTATGATTGGGCGAGGTATATTTAAAAATCCTTTTGCTTTTGAAAAGGAACCAAAAGAGCATAGCAGTAAAGAGTACCTTGATCTTTTAAGACTGCAGCTTGATCTTCAAGATCAATATGCGGAAGAACTACCACGTTCAATCACAGGGCTTCATCGCTTTTTCAAAATTTATGTCAAAGGATTCCGTGGAGCGGGTGAATTAAGAAATCAATTGATGAACACGAAATCAACAGATGAGGTGCGTGCATTGCTTGATAACTTTGCATTAAACAATGTTGATTGACGACGGACGGTAGAATGAGCTAACAGCAAAAAAAGTTAGAGTTTATTTAGCGGTAACAGGAATGAATGCGGTATTGAACCGACCAGCAGCACCACATATGTTGTCACATACACTCTGCACATTGTGAATCGCTCGAACTGCTAGAGTTAAAATAATAATCAAACCCTTGAAGATGACTTATTGAAGGCAATTTCAAGGGTTGTTTTTAAGTTGTGAATTGAAATAGTGATATTTTTGGTGTGTTTTAGAGTTATGGATATTTTGTTTTTCTTCTGGTGAATTCAGTTTCTGGTATGGGTAAGAATATCAAATACAGGTGGATGTGCAAAATTCAATGGACAAAATTTTGTAAATCTGTTTCTTTGTATAAATCCAGTAATTTACACTTCGTTTTTGAATTTAATGTATACTTTAATTATCCTGTAAACAAGTAGGAAAGTATTTTCTAGGAGATATACGATGAAATTTGATTGTTTAATTGTTGATGATGAGATTGCTTTAGCTGAAACAACTTGTGAGTATTTTAATATGTTCGAAGTTAAAACGGCATTTGTGGTGAGTGCAGGGGAGTGTAAACGTTTTTTGGAAGAACATGAACCATTATTGATTCTTCTAGACATCAACCTTGGTAATGAATCGGGGTTTGATTTATGTAAAAAATTGCGTAAAACAACGCAGGTTCCGATTCTATTTATAAGTGCTCGTTCTAGTGATGACGACGTGCTAATTGCGCTTAACATAGGAGGTGACGATTACATACAAAAGCCATATACATTAAGTGTGTTACTAGCAAAAGTAAAAGCAGTACTCAAAAGGTATGGCAGTGGTTCTAGCAACCAGCAAGAATTTTTAGAGTTTGGACAGATCCAAATTGATATGAAACTTTATCGTGTTCGAGTAAAAGGTATGGATATTCAACTAAAAACGATGGAATATAAACTTCTCTCGTATTTGGCAAAAAATAAAAATCGTATCATCACAAAAGATGAATTATTTCAAAATGTATGGGGAGATTCCTTTGTTGGGGATGGGACCCTAAATGTACATATTCGGCATTTACGCGAGAAAATTGAAGAGAATCCAAAGGACCCGCAATTTATAAAAACGGTATGGGGAATAGGATATGTGTTAGAGGATACCAACCAATGAGAATAAACCTGATAATTGTTGTGATTTTGGTTGTTTTTGCTGTAGGAATTACTTTCTCAATAAGCACTATTAACAATAAAAATATTTCAGAAGTGGATCTTGTAGCCATAAATGATGTGGTTAAAATTGTCGAAAAAAATTGGGGACAAGTTAGTGAAGAAATTTTTCACGGTAGCGATATAAAACAACAATTTTCTATTATAGATCAATTGGGAAACGTGATTTACCAAACATCAGGCAATCACTTTAACAATATATACGATGCCATAAAAAATAGAGATACATTTATAGATCTGAAACAAAATAACGAAATTGTAGGGAAAGTAATTATTTGCAATAACGAACAAGAAATAGTGGAACAAATGAAAAATGAACTGATCACATCCATAAGTTTAATTTTTGGTCTATTAATGATTATTAGTATTCTATATATCACCTATATTTATAGAACGTTATTGAAACCGTTTCAGCAGCTTCGGATTTTTGCAACAAATGTGGCTAGAGGTAATTTAGATATACCTTTAAATATGGACAAGTACAATTACTTTGGTGCGTTTACGGAAAGTTTTGATTTATTACGTGAAGAACTCGATGCTGCCCGTCAAAGAGAGTATGAATCCAACCGTAGTAAGAAAGAGCTTGTGGCCACATTAAGTCATGATATTAAGACGCCGGTCGCTTCAATAAAGGCAGTTAGTGAATTGATGCTTGTGCAGGCAAAGGATGAAAAGGTCATTAAGCAAGTGAATACAATCTATTCGAAAGCAGAGCAAATTAACTTACTTGTTACAGATATGTTTCACGCCACTTTAGAAGAACTGCAACAGTTAAAGTTAAGGGTAACCGAAGAATCTAGCGAAGTACTTGTTGATATGATTGAAAATGTAAATTATGACCATCAAATCGTCTATGATTCAATTCCACAATGTATTATTTTAACGGATCCTGTACGTATGCAGCAGGTAATAGACAATATTATCAGTAATTCATATAAATATGCAGGAACTAAGGTCACTATTAAGTCACAAATCAAGCAGGGGTATCTTGAACTCCACATCATGGACTTAGGGTCCGGAATTAGCGAAGAAGAATTGCCCCTACTGTTCAATAAATATTATCGAGGAACAAATGTCGAGGGCAAGAATGGTTCAGGACTTGGTCTCTATATATCGAAGTATTTCATGGAAAATATGTACGGCCAAATTAGCTGTTACAATCGGCATGATGGCTTTACCGTAGTATTGAAAATCAAGCTTGCATGAAAATTAAGGATTAGTTAATAATTGCACAAAGATTTAATAAGAATTCATTTTGTATGATAAGGCTGTAATCTTCATTACGGTCTTTTTTATTTGAGTTGAAAATTCAAACATGAGCTTAATAAAGGGAGAGTGCTAAAAAAACATGACAAAGACGATTATCAAAACGGAGAAGCTGTGTAAAACCTTTTCGAGCGGTGGAATTCAACAGCATGTATTAAAAAATCTAGATA
Source organism: Lysinibacillus xylanilyticus (assembly GCF_001183605.1). Taxonomy (GTDB): domain Bacteria; phylum Bacillota; class Bacilli; order Bacillales_A; family Planococcaceae; genus Lysinibacillus; species Lysinibacillus xylanilyticus. The sequence continues at coordinate 44,675 of NZ_LFXJ01000011.1, forward strand.
TCAGTTTAATAGAAGGGGATTTTACAATCATAATGGGTAGTTCAGGGTCTGGAAAGTCCACTCTACTTTATGCAATGAGTGGAATGGATAAACCGACATTAGGCGAAATCGATTTTGCTGGTAAAAATTTAGCTAAATTAAACAACGACCAACTAGCGATATTTAGAAGAGACAATTGCGGCTTTGTATTTCAACAAATTTATTTACTGGACAATATGAGCGTACTCGATAATGTACTGGCAAGTGGTCTTTTAGTAAATAAGAATAAGCGTGAACTCGTAAAAAAAGCAAAAGAATTATTAATACAAGTAGGAATCAATGAAAACGCATGTTCTAAATTTCCGACACAGCTTTCTGGTGGTGAGGCTCAACGAGTTGGGATTGTTCGAGCATTAATTAACAATCCGAGAATACTTTTTGCCGATGAACCAACTGGTGCATTAAATTCGGCATCTAGTGATAGTGTGTTAGATGTTTTAACAAATGTAAATCGAAACGGGCAAAGCATGGTTATGGTCACTCATGATATGAAAACAGCATTGCGCGGAAATCGAATTTTATATTTACGAGATGGCGTAATTTGCGGTGACTTGCAGTTAGGCGCGTTCAGTGAGAAAGAGAATTTCGAACGTCATGAAAAGCTCGGGGCTTTCCTTGCAGAAATGGGGTGGTAAGGTGAAAATCATAAATCTAGCCCTTGCTAATATTAGAAGAAGTAAATCTGCAACAGCTTCTTTATTTACATTTATTTTAGTTGCTGCGCTACTTCTGAATATAGGTTTAATGGTCATTACTCAAATCAATACATTTTTTGATAGTAAAGCTGAACAATTAAAAGATCCTCACGCAATAATTATGATGGATTATGCAAGTTATAATTCAAGTTATGGAGAATTTATAACGAAATATCCTGGGGTGACAGAGTCAGAAACAGAAGAAATTATCAAAATGGACATTGCCAAATATAATTTTGGTGATAGTGAATTTGCTAATAGTACCGCTATTTTTAATGCAGATGATCATCGTAATATCGGTGCGTTGAAGTTGGTTGAAAAACTAAACAGTTCAAGTGCTAATGATATTTTTCTTCCTTACATTTTTAAAACAAATGGTGGTTATGAGTTAGGTGAAGATTTTACCATCACATATCAAAACAAGGACTTTGATTTTCGAATTGCTGGATTCTTTGAAACAACAATGATGGGTACGACCAACACTGGAATCATGAAATTCATGCTACCAGAAATTTCTTATCAAACGTTAGCAGATGAACAACTAACAGAAGGATTGATCATATCTGCAGTGATGGAAGACGAAACACAATCTACAAAGTTACTAAATGATTTTATTAAAGAGTTTCCACAGTCAACAGTAGGTGATATTTGGACGTTAGATATTGAAATGGTGAAAAGTGTGAGCACGTTGACCATTAACATCATAGCTATGATATTAGTAGCTTTTGCAGCCATTATCGTGCTTGTTTCACTAATTGTCATTAAGTATCGTGTATCAAATAGCATTGAAGACGGGATGACGAATATAGGAGTACTTAAAGCAATTGGTTATACAAGTAGGCAAATTCTATCGTCAATTATTTTACAGTTTGTTTTAATTGCTTTTAGTGCAAGTGTGGTAGGGATTGCATTGTCATATTGTCTTATGCCTTTCATAGGAAGCATTATTTCATCTTTATCTGGATTAATATGGTATCAGGGATTCAATATGATTATTAATTTAGCCAATATATTCATTGTTGCTTTTTGTGTTGTAATTGTTGCGTTAATTTCTGCCTTCCGTGTTCGAAAAATTCAACCTATTATGGCACTTCGGGGAGGTATTCAAACGCACAGTTTTAGAAAAAATTATTTTCCATTGGAGAATACGGGAGGTGGGCTTCATTTTTTACTTGCTATTAAATCGATGCTGTCAAATGTAAAACAAAACATCATGATACTTTTAATTATTATCGCATTAACATTCGCATCTGTTTTTTCAGTGGTACTATATTACAACATTGCTTCAGACAAAACCGCATTCGTTAACTTATTTGGCATAGAACCAGCAAATGTGATGATATCTGTTAAACCAGGTACAGATACAACAGAACTTTTGAGTCACATTAAACAAATGGACCAAGTAAGTAAGGTAAATATTTTTGATTTCATTACAACAAAAATTGATAATAAAACTGTATATACGAATGTTACGAATAATTATAATCAGTTCGAAAATAATGTTGTCTACGAAGGTCGTCAGCCAAAATATGATAATGAAATATCCATCTCCTGGGTTGTATCAAATCAAATTAATAAAGGCATTGGCGATACGGTTGAAGTAGAATATGGGACTGAAACAGTTAGTTTTCTAGTAACTGGCCTCAGCCAATCAATCGGTAATTTAGGACAAATAGCCGCATTAACGATGGATGGAATTCAGCAATTACAATCAGATTATAAAGGCACGACCCTTTATGTATATCTAGATGGTATATCAAACCAAAACTTTATCGAAAACGTCCACGAAAAGTACGGAGATTATATAGTAGAAACGTTAGACATAGCTGAAAATATAGAGAGCCAAACAGGTATGTATACAGCTGCAGTGTTTGCAGTTATGACAATGGTTTTGACAATTACTGTTCTAGTCGTTGTAATGATTCTGTATCTGGTCATCAAAACGATGATTATTAAGCGTAAGAAAGAATTTGGCGTAATGAAAGCAATAGGCTACTCAACGATTCAACTGATGCATCAAATATCCATCAGCTTTTTACCCGTGATTATTACAGGAGTGACCATTGGTGGTGTACTAGGGTATTTTTACACAAATCCTATGCTTTCTGTATTGCTTTCAAGTGTAGGGGTTAAACGATTGGCTTTTACCATTCATTTACCGACTATTCTAATGCTATGTGTAGGAATCCTTATATTAGGCTACATTGTCTCGATGTTCGTATCCTTAAAAATCAAAAAAATTTCTGCCTACAGTTTAATTACAGAATAGAAGGATTCGATGGACTCTGAAATTGACTATGGAGAACAGAATTATTTTGCTGAGTGTTGTCTCAGACCATCATGTTCCTAATACAAAAACATACTACTAAGATTCTAATGTATAAGGTATGGTACCTTTATATTCATGAAATTACTCCTTCGTACGAATAAAGTCCAAAAAATACATGCTCGATGCCATTTGAAAAACTGCGATTTGGATATTATCGCCATTATTTCGTCGTCGTATCAACCTAAATTATTCCCTCCATCATGAATGTATTCGCAGTTTGATGCAATTACATTTCTTGTACACAATGATCAGATAAAAAATTATTATCTCTACTTTCTAAGTGCTGAGGTAATTATTTCTACTAAAAAGTATTGCTTTTTCAATAATATTCTTATAGAATGTAGAACGATATAAATGAACGAAATAAATTTCCTTTAATACGGTCCAGAGAGGCTGAAAAGGGCTACATGATATTTTTAAAGCTAACAATATCTTTGTTTTCTCATGCCCTTTTGTCCTCTGTGACAGAAGGGCTTTTATTTTCCCAATTATACCTCTTTTAAAGGGAGTCCCGTGAGGCTTCAAAAGAGAATGGAAAAGAATTGAATAATCCATTCCCTCAAATAGGCTAAAAGAGATTTTTAACTAACAAGAAACTGGAGGATTGTAAGAATGGATTATCGTAAGAAAACAGTGGTAGCGTCAGTAGCTGGTTTAACGTTGGAAGGGATGGACATTATGTTTATCTCCTTTGCGATGACAATGATTATTTCGGAATTTAACATTGATCTCGCAACGGGTGGGTTGATATCTTCTATAACGAATATTGGTATGCTATTGGGCGGCATTATTTTCGGGGTTTTAGCTGATAAGTATGGGCGGGTAAAAGTATTTACTTATACCGTCTTGTTGTTTGCGCTTGGTACAGCTTTAACTGGATTAGCAACAAATATTGAACAAATTTATATTTATAGATTTATTGCAGGTCTTGGTGCAGGGGGCGAATACGGCATTGGTATGGCGCTTGTTGCCGAGGCTTGGCCGAAGAATAAGCAAGGAAGAGCTTCTTCATATGTTAGTGTAGGTGCACAATACGGAGTTATTTTAGCAGCATTACTAAGTGCCATTATACTTCCGACTTTAGGGTGGAGAGCTTTATTCTTTGTTGGTGTAGTACCTGTAATTTTTGCTTTTATTGTACGAAAAAATCTTGAGGAATCACCGGAGTGGCTAGCTGCTCAGAAAAATAAAAAAATCGAAAAGCAACATGAAAAAGGTAAGCTGGCACAATTATTTAAAACGCCACGAACATCGATGACAACAATCGCATTAATCGTTATGGCAACAGTTCAAATTGCTGGCTACAATGGCTTAATGATTTGGTTGCCATCTATGTTGCAAAAAACTCAAGGTCTATCCGTTTCAAGCTCAGCACTATGGACGATTAGCACAGCAGTGGGCATGATTATCGGGATGCTAACATTTGGACGATTTATGGACCGATTTGGAGCAAAGCGTGCATTTGGTTTCTTTTTACTTGCTTCAGCATGTGCTGTGTTTTTATACTCATATGCCACAGGAGGTGTCGCAATTTTAATCGGTGGTGCAATTGTCGGCTTCTTCTCAAATGGTATGTTTGCGGGGTATGGAGCTTTAATTAGTAGCTTTTATCCAGTGCAAATTCGAAGTACAGCTACAAACACGATTTTTAACTTCGGTAGAGCAATTGGAGGATTTTCACCGATCTTTGTCGGATATATCCTTCAAAGTTATGATATGACGATCGTTATGATCTACTTAGCTGCCTTATATTGCATTTCCTTTATTGTGATGCTAACTCTTAAAAAGGGGACAAGCGAGGCTTTACAACTGGTTGAAATTAATTAAATCAAATATGCCTCGGCATATTTGCGTCTGGAATCGGCTTTATGCTTAGGCCTGCGAGAGGGCCGACACGATGTCGGTCATTTCGGTAATGCCACAGGACGTGGCGTTTTTACGGATGCAGGTCTGTTAGCCGTTATCGCATGGATGCGATGATTTTAGGCTAACATCCTCTAAGAATTCCTTTCCGATTCCGTGACATCCGCCGGAGGCTTTAGGCCAACAAATGTTTTTTGCGCGAAAGCGTAGTGCAAACGCGGCGACAGGTACGGATGTTTGGACACCCTATGAAAGAAGTCAAAACATGAAAGAACGAATTCCAATTTAAAAAGGGATTCGTTCTTTTTGAAATTTATTATTATAATAAACCTTTTGAACGTTTTTCAGCCATTTCTACGAGGCGCTTTGTAATTTCTCCTCCGACTGAACCGTTTGCACGTGAAGAGGCTTCTGGCCCTAATTGTACATTAAATTCTTGTGCGATTTCATACTTCAATTGATCAACAGCTTCATGTACACCAGGAACTAGAAGCTTATTTGAACTGCGATTAGCCATTTTTCTCACCTCCTTGTGATTAGAATGGTCGAGAGTTAGCTAATCATACATGTTAAAAAGTAAAATGCACATTCTAAATACTATAGTAAAGTAACTTTTGGAAAGCTATCTAAAATTGTGAATGTCTCTGCTATAATAAAGTAATGCTTCAATTTCGAGGATATGATTATTAGGAGCGCTTTTACAGTCAAAATGGAGGTTTTTTAAATGACGAACAATGATATTTTAATTCGTTTAAGATATGCATTTGATATCAAAAATAAAGATATGGTTGAAATTTTTAAGTTAGGCGGCATGGACTTTACGAAGGAAGAAGTATTGAACATGCTCATTAAAGTTAATGATGAGGAAGAAGCACCAGAAGAATACATCAAATGTAATAATAAAATGGTAGAGGCATTTTTAAATGGATTTATTACATTTAAACGAGGGCCGCAAAAGTCTAAGTCTGGTCAGCCAGAAGGACCACTACCTGTTTCTGGGAAAGAAAGCCCTAATAATATGCTATTAAAGAAAGTGAAGATTGCGTTAGCCTTAACGAGTGAGGAGATACTCGATATTTTATATGACGGAGGCGTTAGCGTTTCGAAAGGCGAATTAGGTGCCATTTTAAGAAGTCCAAGTCATCGTAATTATAAAGAATGTGGCGATCGCTTTGTGAGAAATTTTTTAAGAGGGCTGACATATAAATATAGAGAATTATAAGGATCAACTCTTGATTAGATCTGAGGTGTTGTAGATAGATACGTTCTCCTTGATTTGTCAAGTTCGATTTTTGATAAAGAGCCAATGAATGAATGGTTAAAAAGCAGCTGCAATTTAGCAGCTGTTTTTTTGTGAAAAAAATTACGTAAATTTCTTCGTTCTGATAAAAATATTCTGCAAAAAGCACATTTTTCTTAGTTGAATCTAGTTGACAGTTTGTGACGAAATTGTGTACACTGTAATTGACATAAAGTTGTCACAAAGAGGAAAAATAAATGTTCACGAACAGAGGGGTGCTTTTATGTTTGGTTTAAACATTTTATTAGTTGCTATCGCATGTGTTACTATCCCACTTGTTGTTGCTTCAGTGATGTTAGACATTTTTTATGCAGAAAAGAAACAAGTTCGTTTTTCATTACGCCGTACATCTATATGGTATTCCTGCATGTTTGCTTTATCATTCATACCGTCAGTCTTATACATGACACTAAAATAAATAATTATCTTTAATATGAATAATCATTTAGGGGTAATTGATTATTCAAATTATAGTAGCAGCTACAATATTGCGTTGTAGCTGCTTTTAATTTATTTCAGCGGGTGTCCAAAGACCCGCTGCTGCCGCTTCGTTTCACTACGCTTTCGCACAGTCAAAACACGTTGCTGCCGCTTCGTTTTTTGTTATCGTTAGTTTACTTATTCCACCTTCACAACATGTTCTAGAGATGCATAAAATTGAAAAAGATAAGTCTTTAGACAATGTAGGTAGTAAAGAGGAATTAAAGGAACATTCAAATTGATAAATATTTGTAAATGAAAATGGAAACACAAGGGCGTTGATTTTTATGCCCTTGTGTTTTTTTATGCAGAACATTACACTTAAAAATGACCAATTTTAGCTAGTTTTTACAAAAAAATAAATATTTTGGAAATACCGATATTGCACTAGGGGAAAATATTGTAAAATTTATTGTTACTTTAAAATAAGTATTCATATAGAAAATGAAGGAGATCAACGATGAGAAGTAGCTTAAAAATTAAAATGTTAATGGTATTTTCAATTTTACTTGTTGTTTCGTGTTTGCTGATTAGCTTTTTTATTTATCGTTCGTCATTGGAGCTAGTGAAAGAGACAGTTGGTGAGCAAAATTTAAATATGATTGATCAGGCAATGTCAAAGATAGATGTTAAAGGCTATCAAGAGATAGAAATTGGTGCCAAAAAAGATGACTATTATTACGAATTACAAAAAGAATTGAGCTCTGTTAAAGAGCTTCATAAAGTAACTAGTTTATATACAATGACTCGCGTAAAAAATGGTGAGGGGTATGACTACTACTATATGATAGATAGTGTGCCGAATGATAATTCATCGATTGGTGTTAAAGAGGAATCACCGGATTCTTATCCTAAAATAAAGCAAGTATTTGAAACAGGGCAAACACAATTTCAGCTATCAAATGATTCACAATACGGTGGTGTACTTGCCATCTACGCGCCAATAAAAAATGATGCAGGCGAAGTTATAGGAATAATAGGGGCAGATTTAGATGCCACAGAAGTTTATGCGGACATGAATGCTAATCAAATGAAAATTATATTGATTACGCTAATTATATTAATAGTAGGAATCTGTATTGTTTATTTCTTCACAGATTATTTAACGAGGCCAATAAGAAAATTAACATCACAAGTAAGACAAGTTGGCAATGGTGATTTAACCGTAAAAATAGAAACAGATCGAAAAGATGAAATTGGAGTTTTAACAAATACATTCCAACAAATGGTGCTGGATTTACAAAATATTATCATTGGAATCAATTCTAGCTCTAAGCAGTTAATCGATACGACTAATGGAGTGGCTAAAAGTAGTGAAAAGGCAACTGAGGCTATTAGTCATATTTCAGCCTCCATCCAGGAAGTGTCTGCTGGAGCACATGCACAACATAAAAGTTCAGAGGAAAGCTCTGCAACATTAGAGCAAATGTCGGAGGGCATTCAACATATTGCCGAGGCTTCTTTAAATGTATCTCAATTATCATCTACTAGCTTACAAAATGTAGAGCTTGGCAATGGGAACATTGAAAAAGTAATTCATCAAATGAATATTATTAATGAGTCCGTTCAATTATCCGCAAATGCAATTAAAAAACTAGAGAATCAATCAAATGAAGTATCACTTATTATCAATATGATTCGTGATATTGCTTCACAAACTAATCTACTTGCATTAAATGCTGCGATTGAAGCGGCTAGAGCTGGTGAATCTGGAAAAGGCTTTGCCGTAGTAGCTGAAGAAGTAAGAAAGCTTGCAGAGCAATCAGAAAAATCGGCGAATAGTATATCAAATTTGATTTCCAAAATAAATGAGGATACGAGCTTAACGGTGCAAACTATGAATGTTGTAACAGGAAATGTAGAAGACGGTTTACAAGCTGTTGAAGAAGCTGGAAAATCATTTGAAAGTATTCTCCAATCTATTCAGGGAGTAGTATCTCATACCAAACAAGTTTCTGTAACCTCAGAAGAAATGTCCGCATTTTCTGAGGAGATTACAGCAGGAGTTATGGAAACAACGATGCTTGCTAATAAGGCTGCAAAGGCAACAGAAAGTGTTGTAGAGCGTACGATGGAGCAAGAAAGCTACAATCAAGATATCCTTCATTCTGTTTTAAAACTGAACAAAATGGCAGAAGAACTTGAAAAATCCGTTTCAAAGTTTGATGTAGACGCTAAAAACACAGATATTTCCCACTGAAATTAAGAATGAAAAGATAATCGTTAGAATAAAATTTCTATTAACATGGATGAAATAATCCTATCGATTATCTTTTTGAGGGTGGGATATGGATGAAAACCTTTTTTCTTTTATTTCTAGGAATGATTTATTTATTACTAGCAAAGTCAGTCGAAACGGCTATATTTAGTAACGTATATTTTTTAATTGGTATAGGACTATTAATAGCAGGAATTATTCGATTTATTAAAGAACAATATATCTATAACAATAGATTAAATGAAATGAAAGAGGCAAGTGAGGAGGAGCTTATGGCTATCCCTCATACGCATTGCATCATCTCAAATGATTGTTTAAATGCTTTATTACTAAATGAACCTACAAATACGCTTTTCCTCGTAAGTAGGGAAGATCTAGAAGAAGATTTGATTAAAAAAGAAATCTCATTCAATAAAATATATGAAGTTGCTATAGTAGAGGACGAAATGTTTATTGCTAGGACTAGCAATAGTTTAATAAGTGGTTCATTACTTGGTGAAGATCTGGATATAGAAGAAGAGGAATGTGATGAAGAGGATCCTGAGTATAACACTGTGTCTCAATTGAAGTTGAAAATTGTAGCTGATAACTTATCTGATCCTATTCTAGAATATGTTTTTCTGGATAACGGTGAGCCTATATCAAGAGAAGAGGATGAATATCAAGAAGCGCTAGAGTTATGTGAGGAATGGTTTCAGAAGATCAGTGTGATTATAAAACGGTATGAGCTTGAAAGGGTACCAATTAGACAGTGGCAATAAAATAATATGAAGTAAAGAAAGCTATCTCGAACAAAATGTCGAGATAGCTTTTTAACTTCTAGGATAATTCTAGAGTGACGAGGTGTCGCCTCAAAGTGCTCGAGTGAGCTAGAAAAGTAATCCGGTATCACCACGAAGTACTCGGGGTACCAAAGAAATCTCCGTTAGAGACCCAAAACGTTTACGTTCTTCAAACTACTGTATATTAAGAATCATTCGTACTTTAAATTTTAAATTGCTGTAATTGGATATTTAGCTCTTCAGCCATACCAGCGAGTTGATTTGCACTCCTTGAAATTTCCTCCATAGTAGCGGCAGTTTCCTCTACAGTTGCTGTTGTTTGTTCTACACCAGCTGCAGACTCTTGAGAAATAGAAGCCATTTCATCAACAGAGACATTGATAGACTCGGAATTTTGAGCAACTTTATTTAAATTTCCTGAAATGGTATTTATGTTAAGAATCATTTCTTCAACGGCTCCTGAAATTTGGTCAAATGTTTCATTTGTTTGATTTAGTTGGGCGGTTCCTCTTTTTACTTCCTCATAGCCGGATTGCAGAGCGGTTGTTACATTGCTAGTTTCACCTTGAATACGGTTGACGATTGTCGAAATATCAGTGACAGAGAATTGTACTTGTTCTGCAAGCTTACGAACTTCATCGGCTACAACTGCAAAACCTTTGCCATGTTCTCCTGCACGAGCTGCTTCGATGGCAGCGTTTAAAGCAAGTAAATTTGTTTGATTTGAAATATCATCAATGACAGAAACAAGCTTGGAAATTTCAGCAGACTGCACATTTAAGCCTTCAACTTTTTTCACTGAATCTAACACAATCTCGTTAATAGTTGTCATTTGTTGTGTTGATTGTATCATTAAGTCTTTGCCTGTTGTTGTTAGTTCTTGTACATGACTTGAATGTACTTTTAATTCAATGCCTTCCTGTGTTGTTTCATGAATACTACGCTGGAAAGAAGCCATTGTTTCGGCTAAATCACCTGCTGTAGAGGCTTGTGTTTCTGTGCCAGAGGCTAGCTCCTGCATAGTCACGGTAATTTGTTCTGTACCTGATTGCACTTCATTAGAAGATTGGGCCAGCTCTTCACTACCAGCTGCTACTGTTTCAGAAACAGTATGGATTGAGCTAATCGTTTGCTTTAATTTTTCATTCATTTCATTGGCGGAAAGCATTAATTGACCAATCTCATCACGATGAGTTATTGGAAGTAGTTCATGTTGCAAATTACCATCCGCTAATTCGCTCATGCGCTTTGTGACAATCGTAATAGGATTAGAAATATTTCTAGCAGTGACAATGGCAATTAGGACACCTGCGATTGTCAATACTATGCTAACGATCAGTCCGACTGATTTATTGTTTAAACTTGTTGATACTACGTCATCTCCCACCTTAGTAATGGAATCTGAACGTTTATCGGCCAATTCTTCATATCCATCAAGAACTTCGGTTACGAGATTATTCATAGCTGTTAAATTTTTTAATGCTAAATTTCTATTACCTTTTTTATAAACATCGAATACTTCGGTATTTACGCGATTGCTCCATGTACGTGCCATTTCTACTAGGGCCGCACGCTCAGGCGTATTTTCGTATTTCTCTACAATACTAACACTTTCCTCAGCAATTTGACGATACTCATTAAAAAGTTCTATGTATTTCTCTTCACCAGATACAACATAACTTAAAGCTGCAGAGAGACGAACGCTCATAGACATTGCTAAATTTTTATTTGCGGTTAAGACAAGTAAATCTTCTTTCACTAAACTTTCTGCCTGTTTTTCCATCTTATTATTAGAAATGTAGGTATAGGTTGTAAAACAAACAACTAATACTAATAAAAGAATAAATGCACTTAATATACGAGCTTTAAGTGTTTTAAACTGAAAAATACCTTTCATCTTTTCCCACCCTTTTATTGTTCATTTTCAATGTAGAACTGTAAAAAAATCGAAATAATAATTGTTATAGTACAAATATATTCTATAACTAATTAGATTTATACATAAGCCCTTTTAATGGAAAAATTTAAAAATGGTTTTTTAGTACAATAACAAATCCTGTTATGAATGATAGATAGTTAAATATATACGTCTAAATTGAAATTCTGATGTTTTTTTAATGCCTTTATGTATTTATACCTAACTGATGAGCTTCTATAAAGTTGCTCCTATTATTATCCATATTTTAGTGTGGATGGTATAATTGTTCCAAAAAATAATGCGATTATAGGAGGGATATGGGATGAACAAATGGTTCAAAATAATAGGCTTCGTGATATTTGTGAGCTTTATTGGTAATACTTCAGCAAATGCGGCTTCTTCTACGTCTCTTTTTGTCAACGGTCAAGCTGAGTATGACTTTATTACGGTTGAAGGACGAACAATGGTTAAATTAAGGTCTCTGAGCGACCCGTCATGGCCTGTGCTCGCTTATGATCCTAAGACCGGTGTCGTCACGATTCAAAATAAAGATAAGAGTAAGAAAGTGCAGCTTGTGGCGGGAAGAAAAACAGCAACAGTTAATGGGAAGGCGATAAAATTAGACGCTGCAGTAGTAAACAAAAACGGTAGTACTTATGTGCCGATTCGTTTCATTAGCGAGACACTTGGCGGTTATGTCTATTACAATAACAAAGATAAACGGGTTATTGTCCGTACGCCTGCGGGTCAGGAAGAATACGAGACACTGATGCACGGGGATCTCACGAAGGCGCGTCATATTGCGCTCGGACTAGAAAAACTCACAGAGGAAGCGCCACCTCTTCATGCTGGAGAAGGGTATAATTACTTCTATTACACGTTTCCAGAAGGAGAAGCATTGCGTTTCACGCTAAATTTCGCCGGCTATAGCGATGCTTATTATGAAGTTAATAATGAAGGTCTGGCAGTCATTAAATGGCAGAAGGATGATGTGGCTAAACGAGAGTGGGGAGCGAAACCAACCTTTAAAAGCTATGTTTATTTCTTGGACGAGTATATGCATGGCTTATTCACTTATGGAATTGTAGACGCTCAGGGCAAAGATACGGAGCTGGGAAAATTCAGTCAGGAAAATTGCAACAACAACGATTGCAACAAACTAGTCCTAAAAATTGAAGGGGAGAATCGGACAGATCAGCGGTAGAAAGCTTGTGGTAGATTAGCGACTGAGCTCGGCTAAAAAACATAGAAGCTTTAGAAATTACCGGATATATGTAGCAAAAAAGAAGGATGGATAAAGTCAATTTTATCTATCCTTCTTTTTTGTGTGTAACATTTAATTACTGTTTTGCTTTGCTTTTTTTGCTTGTCGTTCCCATTGTAGTAATGATGGGTATGGATCAAACGCCCATTCTGTACGTCCATTGAACTTATATATACCATAGTGAAGATGAGGCGGGAATTTTCCGGACGTCCCTTCTTTACCGTAGCCAGAGCTACCAACCGTACCGAGAACAGTACCAGGTTCGACAAAGTCTCCAACTTTAATTTTCTTATTATAACTACCAAGATGGGCATAATAATGGTATGAGTTATGATTATCTCGAATTCCTATACGCCAACCACCAAATTGGTTCCAGCCCTTTATTTCCACTACTCCATAGGAGGTAGAAAGTACTGGAGTACCATAGCTAGCGAAAATATCTGTGCCTTCATGAATACGGCGTCCACCCCAGCCCCTATTGGCACCCCATGTACTCCGATAACTGTAATCGTAATTAGTAGGAACGGGGAATGTGTGGGCATCGAGCTCAGTTGTTTTGAAATGACTATACATTTTGGAAATGGTGAAGATTTGATTTACAGCCTGTTCACTTCCGTAATACTCCCATAAAGCTAATTTAAAATCCTCATCACTTGTTCCAAATTTACTTAAAAATGTAGCCATGGAGAAAATTATATCGACATCATCTTTTGGGCTGGCAACTCCGTCACCATTGCCATCTAGTCCCATCCCGCCAAAGTAACTAATTGTTTCTGGGCGAGTATCATCTCGTACAGGATTTAAAGCACCTGACCAATATTCATCAGAAAATTGAATGGCAACGATACCATCTCGTTTCGGAATATCTTTACGAACAGATTGCAAATTTCGCTCATATTGGTCAATGGCTGCTAAGAAATGCCATGGGATAAGTAACTCGTCAAATTGTACGTAATAAGCCATACGTTCCTGCACAATTTCTTCTTGGGTTGGTTCTTCTTTTGCTAAAGCAATAGTGGGGAGAGTAAAGCTCCATAAAAAAATCCATGATAAAAGGAATATAAAATGGCGATTCAATAATGGACCTCCTTTCTAACGTTAGAATAACCGAATTTTTTATCTTCATTCAGCACTTTTTGTGGGAAAACAAAGCGGTAGAATTGAGCAATTTTTTGGAAAAACATCAGGTATAACGAATAATGTTATCCTGTTGCTGCCGCTGCGCTTTCACACAAAAGACATCTGCCGCTGCCGCTTCGCTTTCGCGCAAAAAACATCTGTTGCTGCCGCTTCGCTTTCGCACAAAAGACATTTGCAGCCCAAGCGACTCATTGGACGCCACCAGCCGCAACGGAAATCAATCCTTTTACGGAGATGAGCCATAAATTATTTTTTCGTTTAAACTTCAGTTATTTAGAGGAAAAAATTATAGGCAATAAGAAGAAACTTCGACAAAGAAAAAGTATTGGGTATCATAATGCCATTTCCTTCATACTATGTTATAAATCAAGCCCTGAATGGAGGGAAGGCTATCAACATTTTAGATAAAGTGAAAAGCTATCGCGAAGAAGAAAATAGGCTGAAGTGGGAAGGTACATTTGCAGATTACTTAAACATCATCAAGGAAAGACCTGAAGTTGCTCAAACAGCCCATTCACGCGTCTACAATATGGTAAAAAGTGCTGGTGTAGAGGAACGCGATGGGCAAAAAATGTATGAGTTTTTTGGGCAAGAAATTTTTGGGCTTGAAACAGCAATTGAAAGACTGGTGGAGGAATATTTCCATCCGGCAGCGCGAAGATTGGATGTTAGAAAACGTATTTTGTTATTAATGGGACCAGTTAGTGGTGGTAAATCAACAATAGTGACCTTGTTGAAACGCGGACTCGAAAAATTTTCGAGAACAGATGAAGGTGCAGTTTTCGCAATTAAGGGATGTCCAATGCATGAGGATCCTTTACATTTAATTCCACATCATTTGCGTAATGAATTTTATGAGGAGTATGGTATACGAATTGAAGGAAGTTTATCGCCTTTAAATACGATGCGTCTTGAAAAAGAGTACGATGGACGTATTGAGAATGTGATGATTGAACGTATTAGTTTTTCTGAAGACAAACGTGTGGGCATAGGAACATTTACGCCATCAGATCCAAAATCACAGGATATTGCCGATTTAACAGGTAGTATTGATTTCTCAACAATCGGAGAATTTGGTTCAGAGTCTGACCCTCGGGCTTATCGTTTTGACGGTGAGCTTAATAAGGCAAACAGAGGTATGATGGAGTTCCAAGAAATGTTAAAGCTTGATGAAAAATTCTTGTGGAATTTATTATCTTTAACGCAAGAAGGTAATTTTAAAGCAGGGCGATTTGCATTAATTAGTGCAGATGAGTTAATTGTTGCGCATACAAACGAAACAGAGTATCGTTCATTTATTTCAAATAAAAAGAATGAGGCGTTACATTCACGTATTATTGTCATGCCAATTCCGTATAACTTAAAAGTGAGTCAGGAAGAATTGATTTACGAAAAAATGATTAAAGAAAGCGATATGGCACATGTTCATATTGCGCCACATGCATTGAAGGCCGCAGCAATCTTTTCGGTTCTAACAAGATTGGAAGTTCCGAAAAAACAAGGTGTGGATCTTATTAAAAAAATGCGACTGTACGACGGAGAAAATGTGGAGGGATTTAATTCCGTTGACTTAGAGGAGCTTAAAAAAGAGTATCCAAACGAAGGCATGAACGGTATTGATCCACGATATATTATTAATCGTATTTCTTCTGCGATTATCCGAAAAGAGGTACCATCTATTAATGCATTAGATGTTTTGCGTGCACTAAAGGATGGGCTTGACCAGCATGCTTCCATTTCTCAGGAAGATCGAGAAAAATATATGAACTATATTGCGGTTGCTCGAAGAGAGTATGATGAAATTGCCAAAAATGAAGTGCAAAAAGCTTTCGTTTATTCGTATGAAGAGTCTGCAAAAACATTGATGAATAATTACCTCGATAATGTAGAGGCATTTTGTAATAAAAATAAAATTCTCGATCCATTAACTGGTGAGGAAATGAATCCTGATGAAAAATTAATGCGCTCTATAGAGGAGCAAATAGGCATTTCGGAAAATGCGAAAAAAGCATTCCGTGAGGAGATATTAATTCGTATTTCTGCTTATGCTCGAAAAGGTAAGCGTTTTGACTATAATTCTCATGAAAGATTACGAGAAGCAATACAGAAGAAACTGTTTGCGGATCTTAAGGATGTCGTAAAAATTACAACATCCTCAAAAATGCCGGATGAATCACAGCTGAAGAAGATTAATGAGGTTGTAGCAAGACTTGTTGATGAGCATGGCTATAATACAACATCTGCTAATGAATTATTACAGTATGTAGGTAGTCTGTTGAATCGTTAGTGGCTTTGACCTATTCAGTGGAAACTATAAAACTATTGATAGGAATGAATAGGAGTGTCCCATTTTAGGGCACTCCTTTTATCTTCATTTTAACTTCTTTCAGCAAATGTTTTAAGTATCGAAAGCAAAGCGTCATCTACAATTTTTTTCTGTAGCGAAAGCAAAGCATCAGCTACAAATTTTTTATGTAACGTAAGTGAAACGGCAGGTACAATTATTTTCTTTATCGAAAGCGTAGCGGCAGGTACAGAAGACTCCCACCTCTATAGGTGGTGAGATAGATACGGTTTTAATGTTAGTTCAAGAAAGCGAATCACTAGCATAGTATAGAAAAAGCGAATTTGATAGATGGGTGAGGATAAAAATGACTGAAAACGAAAATAAACGTTTTGCCATTTCTCAGGAAAATTGGTCCCTCCATCGTAAAGGGCACCAGGACCAGCAACGGCATATGGAAAAAGTAAAAGATGCTATTAAAAATAATTTACCCGATTTAGTTAGTGAAGAAAGTATTGTCATGTCCAATGGTCGCGAGGTAATTAAAATACCTATTCGTTCACTTGATGAATATAAAATTCGATATAACTATGATAACTCCAAGCATGTTGGGCAAGGTCAAGGAGACAGTAATGTTGGTGATGTGGTTGCGCGTGATGCAAGCAGAGGCAATCAGGCTAATGGTAAAGGGAAAGAAGCTGGCGACAAGCCAGGTCAGGATTATTATGAAGCTGAAGTAAGCATTGAAGAGGTTCAAAATGTGTTATTTAACGAGCTTGAGCTACCAAACCTACAGGAGAAAGAAAAGGCGGATATTAAGACGGAAAAAATTGAGTTTAACGATATTCGTAAAAAAGGTTTAATGGGAAATGTCGATAAAAAGCGCACAATCCTCAATGCGTTAAAGCGTAATGCTATGAAAGGAAAGCCAGAAATTACGCCAATTCATAATGATGATCTGCGTTTTAAAACGTGGGATGAAGTTGAAAAACCTGAATCGAAGGCAGTGGTCCTTGCCATGATGGATACAAGTGGCTCGATGGGTTCCTTCGAAAAATATTGTGCACGGAGCTTCTTCTTTTGGATGACAAAATTTTTGCGCTCCAAGTATGAAACGGTGGAAATTGAGTTTATTGCGCATCATACCGAGGCAAAAGTAGTGACAGAAGAGGAGTTTTTTACGAAGGGAGAAAGCGGTGGAACAATTTGTTCATCTGCTTATATAAAGGCATTGGAATTAATTCGGGAAAAGTATAATCCCTCTCGCTATAATATTTATCCCGTACATTTTTCAGATGGTGAAAATATATCAATGGATAATGAAAAGTGCTTGAAGCTAGTGGGAGAGTTAATGGATGTATCGAGCATGTTTGGCTATGGTGAAGTCAATCAACATAACCGCTTTTCTACACTTATGTACACATATAAAAAAATAGATGACCCTAAGTTTAGATATCATGTTTTGAGAAAAAAAGGCGATGTTTACGATGCTTTAAAGAGCTTTTTCAAAAAAAGTGAATCTTAAATCATGTTCCAAGGAGGGGACGGAAAAGTGGAGATGAATGAGCTTGAACGAGCGATTGATGAAATCACAGAAATTGCCTCAAGCTTTGGCTTAGATTTCTTTCCAATGCGCTATGAAATTTGTCCGGCAGATATTATTTATACATTTGGCGCATATGGTATGCCTACTCGATTTTCACATTGGAGCTTCGGTAAACAGTTTCACAAAATGAAGCTCCAATATGATTTAGGGCTAAGTCAAATCTATGAGCTAGTAATTAACTCAAACCCATGTTATGCATTTTTACTTGATACAAATACGTTAACACAAAATAAATTGATTATTGCGCATGTATTGGCGCACTGCGATTTCTTTAAAAATAATGTACGCTTCTCCAATACTAGAAGAGATATGGTGGAGAGTATGACTGCAACAGCTGAAAGGATAGCTGGCTATGAAAGAGAATATGGGAAGGATGAGGTCGAACAGTTTTTAGATGCGGTTTTAGCGATTCAGGAGCATATCGATCCTTCCCTTTTACGACCAAAATTGTCTTGGAATTCGGAGGATGAATTTGAAAAGGATATTCCTCAAGCAAAATCACCGTATGATGATCTATGGCGTTTAGACGATAAGGAAAAAGAATATAAATCGGTAAGGCGAAAAATAAAGCAATTCCCGCCACAGCCAGAAAAAGATTTATTGCTATTTTTAGAGGAGCATAGTCGAGAGCTCGAGGACTGGCAGCGAGATATATTAACGATGATGCGGGAGGAAATGCTTTATTTTTGGCCACAATTAGAGACAAAAATTATGAATGAGGGATGGGCTTCCTTTTGGCATCAACGTATCATGCGTGAGCTTAAGCTAACGACAGCGGAAACAATTGAGTATGCGAAATTAAATGCAGGTGTTGTGCAGCCTTCAAAAACATCCATTAATCCTTATTACCTTGGTGTGAAAATATTTGAGGATATTGAAGAGCGCTTTAATCATCCAACGGAAGAGATGAGAAAGCTAGGTGCACAACCGAACTCTGGACGGGAGAAAATGTTTGAGGTTAGAGAGATAGAGTCGGATATATCCTTTATCCGTAACTATTTGACGAAGGATTTAGCAAAGCGAGAAGATCTTTATTTGTTCCAGAAAAAGGGCAATGAATACCGTATTACTGATAAGGAGCATGAAATGGTACGAGATCAGCTCGTATCGATGCGTGTAAACGGGGGATTCCCATATATCGTCGTAAAAAATGGAGATTACCTTCGTAACGGAGAGCTCTATTTAGTGCATGGCTATGAGGGAACGGAGCTCGATCCACAATACTTAGAAAATGTTTTGCCATATATTTATCAGCTATGGGGTCGTCCTGTTCATCTAGAAACATATGTGGATGGAAAGCCAATGCTTTATTCCTATGATGGTACGAAAAATTATAAGCGCAATGTTTGAGGTGTAATTCCTTTGTGGATAATTAAAACAAAAACTTCTATCTGTTGGTATGAAATATTCCTGCAGATAGAAGTTTTTTACAGTCCCTAATAAAGGTTCATCGCCATCATGAGGAGTTGATTTCCGTTCCGACTAGGCGCCGCTTACCTAGGGCATCCGATGAGCCCAATAAACTTTATTCGTTATTATTTTCATCTAACAATGGAGAGGATTCATTTTCATCTTCACTACTTTCGCTATGATTCAAAGATGAATGGATAGCGCTGTCGATTACTCTGCTGTCTTTTACTTTTATTCCTTGTTGTCCGCCACTTCATCATTATTGTCATCAGCAATACCGCTTCTGTCGTTTCCATCGGCGAATTGGGAGTTTATATTTCTAGTACTGTCGTTTAGGGCATTTTGACCGCCTCGGTTGGCATTAGTACCTACATCCTTATTGATTTGTCCTCCACCTTCAGCCCTTTGATTAAGATGGATTTCTTTATTGCCAATATTAATAGTAAGATTGATGGTAATATGATTTTTAGATGGATCCTTTGAATGTTCATTATCAGGCATAATTTTCACCTCCTTCATTTTAGCATTACTCTTAAGTTATTAATCTTTCTGAAGCATACTTGTTTATGTAGCCCTAAGTTGTATAAATAATGTGAGAAGATGGAGGCTGAAAAACTGTTCCTTATCGTAAAATTTGTTAAAATGAATAGGATTTGAATATAAGAAGAACTGGAACGGTGAGTCAACGTTGAGAACATTTAAAAAGGTTTATATAGAAATAACGAGTGTCTGTAATTTAGCATGTAGCTTTTGTCCTCCAACTGCTCGTGCAAAGGGACTTATTAAAGTAGAACAATTTAATAAAATATTGGATGAAATACGTCCTCATACGAAATATATTTATTTGCATGTAAAAGGAGAGCCACTTTTACACCCACGTATTGATCAGCTACTTGACGCAGCACACGAGAAAGGTTTTAAAGTTAACATTACAACGAACGGTACACTGATTAAAAAGAATCATGAAAAGATATTAGGGAAACCAGCCTTACGCCAAATCAATTTTTCTTTGCATAGTTTCGACGGTCATGAGGGATCGGAAAATCGTGAGAAATATTTAGGGGATATATTAGATTTTGTGCGAGCTTCGAGAGACTATAGTACGATTATTTCGTATCGTTTATGGAATTTACAAAAGGATAATGTTACAGATATTGCGGCACGGAGAAATCGTGAAACGCTCGAAATTCTAGAAAATGAATATAATCTTGATTATCGTATCGAAGAAAAAGTGCAGCCCGGTAAAGGTGTAAAGATTGCTAATAATATTTATTTAAATCAAGATCATGAATTCAAGTGGCCAAGCTTACTGGAGCCGGAGGATGAAGGCAAAGGTTTTTGCCATGCACTGCGAAGCCAAGCTGCTATTTTAGTGGATGGTACAGTAGTACCGTGCTGTCTTGATGGTGAGGGCGTTATTAATTTGGGGAATGTGAACGAGAAATCTTTCACAGACATTGTTCAAGGAGAACGTGCAAATAATATTGTCGACGGATTTTCACGTAGAGAAGCAGTCGAAGAGCTATGTAGAAAATGCGGCTATCGTCAAAAGTTTGGAATGTAATAGAAAGATCCATTTGGTTTTAGGCTAAATGGATTTTTTATATGGTCGAAACAATAGCATGCCACCATGCTAAAACGGGCTCATCACCAAAAGTTATGGATGACATTTGTTATAACGAATACCATGTGTAGGTGGATATTAGCCGCATTAAAGCAGTGTATCAAAAATTTTCGAAAAATAGATTGTGGCTAGTCGTCAAAACGGCTCCAACGTCATTGACCATTGGAGCTGTTTTTCTTTGATTGTGAATCAATAGTATCTAAAAAATCCTTCGTAATGCGTACTACGTATTTCACTTCGTCTAAATTGCGCTCCCTTAATACTGAACGATGTATGTCAAGCACAAGGTTCTTTTCTTCAATATCAGTAACACCAGATAATTTTTGAAAATTAAAAAGCTCTTCAGGGGCAATATCTAACGCTTTCATCAGTGTTTCTAAAGTGCTTAATGTGATATTAGATTGCCCGTGTTCAATATTTGAGATTCGTCCTTTACTAAAACCTAGTTTCCCCGTCTTTTCTGCTACTTCTTCCTGACTAAGCCCCTTGGAAACCCTAATAATTCGGAGTTGTTCGCCTACTAGCTTTAAAAAGTCTGACATATGATTCACCTCTAAGTAAAAAGCTAGTGAAAAACATTAAAAATGCCTATACCATTATAGTGGTATAATAGAGATAATGTTACAATAAAATGGTACAATGGTTAGTAGTAAGTGTTTATTGAGAGAAAAGACTATGTAAAACGGTGTTGATGATTCTTCAGTAGCTTGTTTTAGAGTACAGCTAATTCTATTTAAGGATTGGAGGATTCAAGCATGGTAAAGCGTTATCGATTAGAAGAAGTTGCTAAAATAGAAGAGGGGAAAATAGTACCGAAGAAAAAGTATTTTACAAACGTCGGAGTACCCCTAATTACAGCAGAAAATTTAAAAAAATTAATGCTAAATGGTGATATTGAACAATTACCAAAAGTTAATATTACATTTAATAAACATTTTAAGTGTGTACCAGTACCAGCTAAAACCATCATTCTTACTAAAGCTAATTTGAAGGAAACAAATAAATATATATATCAATGCGAAACTGAAATATGTATTGCAAATGATATCGTCGCTATTATTCCAAATGAAACAATTATTTTAAGTGATTATTTATTACACTTTCTTAGATGGTATCAAATTAATAAAAGATGGCATCATTTGTACCAAATATCCATAGATATTCCGATGTTAACTATCCAACACAAAATGGTGCAAATTTTAAATACGATTCAGCTTTTATTAAAAAATAAAGAGTCTTTAATGACAGCAGTAGAGGGGCTACCGCTGCATCTTGAGAATTTTTCGACGCAATTAGAAAATCACTCAAAGAGTTTACATGATGGGTTTAATCAGGCTCAGCATCTTTACGATATTATGCTACATAAAATTTTTAAGGGTGAGCTTAAATAATCCATAAAGAGGAAAAGTTCTTCATCCTAGCTGGGGTGGAGAAAAAAGTCAGTGTAAGGAAAAGACCTCACACCGATTTTTATCAATTATGCCTCGGCATAATTCCGTAACATCCGCTGGAGGCTTTGGCCAACACGATGTTGGTCACTCAGTCGTGTGTTGTTGCTGCCGCAACGCTTTCGCACAGATAAAACCGTGTTGCTGTCGCTGCGCTTTCGCACAGATAAATTGCCACAGGACGTGGCGTTCTCAGACTGAGTTCCTCTATTTCAGCGAATGTTTGGACACCTGTTGAAAGTAACTTAAAACCGCATTCATCTCACCACCTATAGAGATGGGCGACTTCTGTAACTGACGCTTTTCTTTCGCTACAGAAAAAAATTGCTGAAATAAGTTAAATATCGATAATTATAGGTAAAATCATTGGTTTTCTTTTTGTTTGTGTAAATAGATATTGTCCGACTGCTCTTTTGATTTCTCTTTTTAAGACATGGATTGGCTGCTTACTTTCTTCCTGAAGTTCATTAATCGTTTCTTTGACGAGAATATTTACTTTAGTTAAAAGCTCCTCAAAATCTTTGGCATAAACAAAGCCTCGTGAAATTGTATCTGGTTCTGAAATGAAGGCACCATCTATTTTATTTAGTGTTATAACGATAACGAGCATACCGTCTTCTGACAGCTGTTTGCGATCTCGTAAGACAATTCCTTCTACTTCACCGATACCGATACCGTCGACATACGTATCACCTGAAGGGATTTTACGTGTTTGCCTAGCCATTGTATTTTCAATATCAACAACATCCCCGTTTTTCATAATAAACGTATGTCCTCTTTTGACACCGACGGACTCAGCTAATAAACGATGCTGATGTAACATACGGAATTCACCATGAATCGGAATGAAAAATTTGGGCTTCATTAGCGTCAGCATTAGTTTTAAATCTTCCTGATATCCATGACCTGAAACGTGCATACCTGTATTACTAGACGAGCCATAAATAACCTTCGCACCTAGCTGGAACAAATTATCGACGATCCGTGAAACACCCTTCTCATTCCCTGGGATAGGGGATGAAGCTAAAATAACTGTGTCATCAGGTAATATTTTGACTTCACGATGATTGCCATTTGCTAGTCGAGAGAGTGCAGCTAATGGCTCACCCTGACTTCCCGTACATAGTACAACAACTTCTTCAGGTGGGAGATATTTCACCTCACGTGCATCTAATAACATATCATCAGGAATGTTTAAATAGCCTCGCTCAAGTGCAACATCTACAACATTCACCATACTACGGCCAAGCAATGCAAGCTTTCTATTTGTAGCAATTGCTGCATTTACAATTTGCTGTATGCGATTAACATTAGAAGCGAAAGTAGAGATAACGATTTTACGTTCGGCATGTAAAAATGCATCTTCAATATGATTACCGACAAGCTTCTCTGAAGGAGTTAACCCAGGTCGTTCGGCATTAGTACTTTCAGAAATAAGTACAAGTACGCCTTCTGATCCTATCTCAGACATTTTATGAATATCTGCGAATTGATTATTGACAGGCGTTAAATCAAATTTAAAATCTCCAGTGTGTACTACATTCCCTTCTGGTGTATTAATAACGATTCCTAAGCAATCGGGTATACTATGGTTTGTTCTAAAGAAACTAACATCAACTTGTCCGAAATTTAATGATGAATAAGAATGAATTTCTATTAATTCTGTCTCTCTTAAAAGCTTATGTTCTTTCAGCTTTAGCTCGATTAACCCAAGAGTAAAACGTGTCGCATAAATAGGAACATTTAATTTCTTTAACAAATAAGGGATACCACCAATATGATCCTCGTGACCATGTGTCACAATTAAAGCTTTGATTTTCTTTTTATTTTCCTGTAGGTACGTAATATCAGGAATTATTAAATCGATACCTAGTAAGCTTTCGTCTGGAAACTTAGCACCGCAGTCGATAATTAAAATATCATTCCCATACTGTACTACATACATATTTTTTCCAATCTCGTTAATGCCACCTAAGGCGAAAATCGATAATGTATTGTCTTTTGTGGACAAGCATATTCCCTCCTAATTTTTCAGTATGTTCTTTTAATGAAAATTCAGCATTAGTAGTATAGCTTTAAGCGTTTCATCCTATACGAAAAGACAATTTGAGGATAAGCGTTAATATAAGATTTTCATGAAGAATAGAATAGAGGAACGAATAAAATAAAGGGGATGTGACTGGTTGTCGAATTACTTACAGCATGCGATGTTTGAACATAAGTTTTGGCTAAGGATACTGAAAGACCATTCTCAATTTATTCATGATTCCTTGTATCCATTGGAAACAGAGGATATAAAAAGAGCGAGTTCATTTATTCTTCAATTTTCTCAACTGCTTGCCTATGTTAATTCGATAGATGCCAATAATGCGGTTTCCTTTTCACTTACAGTCGATGAAGCGGTAGAACAACTAAAGCAATTTAAATTTTATTTGCTTAGAAAGCAATTAACGGGAAATATTAATACCCATCTACCACCTACCTTTTTTAATCACATGGTGAATGAATTAGAGGAATATCAAAATGTACTTAGCTATCTGAAGAAGGGGGAAGTCCCGCCAATCTTTCATGAGCTACATCATCACTTACTCTGGCTGTTAGATGCATCAGGACATGCAGGTATCATTCATGACGATTTGGATGGTGTAGAAAGAAGATTGAGGCAAAAAAGTACTACCTTTGCACAACATTTTGAAGAATTTTATTTAAAAGCAGTGGAGCTTACAGGATATTTGCGTTCAAATATAAACTCATTCCCCGCATTAACTCGCTTTAACCATGATGTGGATATAGAGATGGGATTATTCAAAACTTTTTTACGGGAGTTAGAGGAGATGGAGTTAAGTGCAGAAGTATTAGGCACATTTACAGCTTTAATGGCGGATCATATGCTAAGAGAGGAGCAATACTATTTATCGAAGCTTGCACAATCTAGAGGTGAAGGTTAATTTATGTGGCCATAGCGTTCACTTTTGAAATGTAGGCATAAAAAGTGATGGCAATCTGAGGTTTTCAGATTGCCTTTTTTATTCCGATAAATCAGCATAATGTACCGATAAAATTGGAAAACATTCCGATAAATCTACATAATGTACCGATAAAACTAAAAAACATTCCGATAAAATCTTAGTTCTACGCCGCTATCGTTGGGAGTGTGAGGCTATCTTGTTATGAGATAGCCTTGTTTATTTTTAGGGATGAATAATAACCTCAGTACCGATTGGGACAATGCTTGCAAGCTCTTCGACATCCTTATTATGCATACGAATACAGCCGCGTGAAACGGCATGACCAATAGAGCTAGGATCATTAGTTCCATGAATACCATAGTGCTCTTTAGATAAACTCATCCACATTGTTCCAAAAGGACCACCGGGATTTGGAGCCTTGTTAATGATTATAAAATCGCCAGTAGGTGTATCGTGTAACATCCTTCCAACCGCAATTGGGTATTGCTTTTGAAGAATATTATCCTTATATAACCGTAGCCATCGGTTTTCAGTAGAAATATCTATTCTATAAGGAATAGTATTTGGATTAGGAAATCCAGGTATAACAATTTGTTGGCCCAAATATAGTACATTTGGATCTAATCCAGGATTAGCAGCCATTATGGACGATAACGGTGTACGATAATTTCTAGCAATTTGGGCCAATGTTTCGCCTGCCTTAACTGTATGAATCAAATTTATCACCTCCAATAAAATAAGATTTATCACCATAAGTTAGGGATGACATTTGTTAAAACGTATGTCGCTTTGGACGACCCCAGTCGGAACGGAAATCAACCTCGCGTTATGGTGATGTGTTTAAAATATTTGCTTTAATACAGGTTATGCCGTAGATATAGAAAAATCCTTTAACTTCTTTCAGCTATTGTCTTTTATAGCGACAGCTACAATTATGCCGAGGCATAATTGATTTTTCATGAGGATAGCAACTGCGGTTAGTTGGATATGATAAGCAGTGACAAACCATAACCAGTAACCGAGGAGCATTTATGAAAGAATTTAAAATTACTTATTTTTTTGATGAAATGCATTATGTACGGAGATTTATCCATATCGAATCACAAGAAAAAGCAGAGGCATTAGTTCGTAGCGAACGAGATCAATATATATCCTTTACAGATAGTAGAGGGATGTATCATGAGCTGCATACAAGACATGTTCGAGTCATTCAAATATCTGAATATCATCGCATCGATAAAAGCGCGAAAACGAAAGGTACATGATTTGTCCAACATTGCACACATTATAGGTAAAGGAGTGAGCAATGATGGACATAGAAAACATACCACATGAGAAAAAAGTATTTATGAACTTAGCAAGCAAGAATAAACCAGACATGGTTGAATCAGATACTATAAGTCTTTTCGATTTACATGAAGATATGCAAACGGTCGATGCTATACCGATCAAGGAGCTCAATAAGAAAGTAGAACGAGAAGGCGATGAATTGATCGAATTACAGCCTGATGAATTATAGAAAGTAGGTATTTGAATGACTGACCATAATGAAGCTCAGTTTACTTCTGCTGGAACAAATATTAATGAAGTAGTGAGAAAAAATGCAGAAGGTGGTTTATCTTACAATGAAGTGAAAAAGCTGCTAGCTCAAAGAGGTGGGGCTGGTACTGAAATATATAGTGATACAGATGTCGAAGAAGTAAAGCAACAGATTCATGGGAAAAATCAATAGGCTAATTGGGAGGAGTATGAAATTAATTACTCCTCTATTTTTATTTTGTAAAAGTGCGCTTGTGATGAAAAAAATCACTGATTAAAACTTCACTTTATTTTACAATGAAAAGTAAAGGTAAGGAGGTATACGAATGGAGGAAAAACGTTGTCCGTTATGTGGACAAGAAAATCATTGTGGGATAGTAAATGGGCAAAAGGATTGTTGGTGTATGACAGAAAGCTTTCCTAAAGAAATTCTTGAAGCGGCACCTAAAGATCAATGCATTTGCCAAAAGTGCTTAGATACATATAATGAAGATTAATCGTTAGGCCTTAAAAATACTTCAATTGCTGTAGAGATCATTTGGTACAATTGTCTACCACACAACAACCTATCGGACATATATTACTCTGAAAGGAGTGTGTCTAATGACTAAACCAATTGTACTCAGTAATGTAACTAAGGCATATTTAGAGGAATACCAAAGGATCCTCGATAAAATGATGCAGGGCATGACCTATGTGACAATTACATGTAGTATTTCAGATAATTTTATTAAGCAAATATTACCGCATCAAGTAGCTGCTATTAGAATGTCGGAAAATGTTTTGCAATATACCACTAATATATTTGTACAAAATCTCGCATTAGAAATAATAGCAACAAGTACGGAGACTGTTGAATGCCTCGAAGCGATACAAAATAGATGCTGTATCGTACAAAATTCGGAATGTGAATTGTACGAATACATGTGTGCTTATAAAGAAATTACCGGGGCTATGTTCCAAGCAATGAGTTTGCCGCCAGTTTCTAATAATATTAATATAAACTTTTTGCGAGAAATGATTGTCCACCATCAGGGAGGAGTTCGACTAGCACAAAACGTTTTAAGGTTCTGTATTTGCCAAGAATTAATACCAATCCTTCGAAATATGATTCAAACTATGTGCGATCGTATTTGTGAAATGGAAAAATTACTGGATGCTTTAAAGGATTGCGAGAATTGCTAGTTTGAACGGCCCATTTATAAAGTGAAAAAACGCTAGAGTCGAAGTCGATTTTAGCGTTTTTTTTGTGACTACGATTGCTCTTGATGGAAACTAATCAAACATTCTCAACAGAAGGAGCGCACATAAATGTTACTGTTCGTTTATTACTATCGTAAAGACACCACTCTCGGTGATCAACAACCGACCCAACATTGATACCGTATTGTTTTTCTTGTAATGCGATTGGTTGGCCATAGTGAATACGAATAGGTAATTTTTTATTACGATGATAAAGACCTGATTCATGACTATGTCCGAAGAAAAGAATTGATTTTTTAAATGGCGGAAATGTAGGTTGCCACGTCACACTCCATTTAAATTGATGTCCATGAATAAGTGTTGCTCCATCAATCTCCATTGTTTCAGGTAGCTCTGTAAAACGTTCGATACCAGTTACACGTGTAATACGCTCTTCCTGATTGCCACGAATAGAGGGGAATGTTAGTAAGTTTTCAAAATCGTTTTCTACTATCGCAGCTTTTTGTAGCGGTATACCCGACATTGTTTGAGCCTTTTTCTTACTTACAGTGCATTCATATAAATCACCTAGTCCCAATACCTTTGCATCTTTCGCAGATTGATGAATATGGTCTAGAACTGCCTTAGTATCTTCTATACTAGAATGTAAATCTCCTAAAAGTGCGTACAGCATATTAATCAGGCCTTTCATCAATTATGCCTCGGCATAATTACGTCCAAAATCGGCTTTGTGTCTGCACAAAACCGATCCAGTGACATCCGCCGGAGGCTTTAACTTCTTTCAGCGGGTATCCAAACAGCTGTATCTGACGCTTCGCTTTCGCTACATAAAACATTTGTAGCTGACGCTTTGCTTTCGCTCATAAAAAAATTGCTGAAAGAAGTTAATCATTATATGAATATCATACACCTAACAGAAATTGATAGAAAAGTAAAATGTATCAGTATATTTGGTTCATCACCATAACGTCCAGTTGATTTTCGTTCCGACTGAGCGCTTTGTTGCTGACGCTTCGCTTTCGCGCAGATAAAACAATGTATCTGACGCTTTGCTTTCGCACAGATAAAACAGTGTTGCTGTCGCTTCGTTTTCGCACAGATAAAACAATGTAGCTGACGCTTCGCTTTAACACAGAAAACATCCGCTTCGCTGCAGGGTCTCTAATCTCCAAGGAGTAGCCCAGTCTCCATTCCAATCAACTTCTCCGCATGACATATGCTTTAACAAAATGTCTTCTCTAACTTTCGGTAATGAGCCTTAAATTTTCTATATAGATAAATTGCTATCTTTTTCATAGATTGATAAAATGTAATTGTAATTTTCTGAATTTTCTCATTGTAATTTCGCGTGGTATGAGGGTAATGAATATTAAAAATTTGGGGGCAATGATGACGATGTTAATGACAGACATTCTACAAAACTATGCTATGCAGCAACCAGATGGGATCGCAACGGTTTACGATGGGACAAAGCTATCCTATAGCGAATTTTATAAAAGTGCAGAAATGTTCGCAGCATACTTACAAGAGCAAGGTTATGAAAAAAATGATGTAATTGCATTATATACGCTCAATTCTGATTTATTTTTAATCGCTTATTTCGGTGTTCAGCTAGCGGGCTATGTTGTCATGCCTATTAATACAAAATTAGCAGCTCCAGAGGTCGAATTCATTTTTAATCATTCAGAAGCTAAAGGACTTATTTATGATGAAAGGTTAGAGGATGTACTCGCAACTATTGCATATCCGTTTCAACATATTGTAGGGCTCCAAGAAATGAAAGGCGTTATCAAAAACTATCCAGGTCAAAGAAAAGCTGCCAAATTGGAACCTCATGATACGGCTGTTGTTATGTATACTTCTGGTACGACGGGAAAACCAAAAGGAGTAATGTTGACTTATCAAAATGTTGTATCAGCTGCAGATATATGGTCGTCATCAATGGATATGACCAATAAGGATAGAATGTTTGTTTGTACGCCTTTATTTCATTGTGCAGGTCTTCATGTATTTGCGATGCCGATGTTTTATAAAGGCGGTACGATGGTTATAGAAGAGGCTTTTTCTTCGACAAATACATTAGAACAGCTTGCCGCTACAGATGCGACAATTTTCTTTGGAGTTCCGTCAATGTATACAATTATTTTAAACACACCTAACTTTAAGGAACATACATTTAAAAATTTACGTTTATTATGTTACGGAGCGGCACCGATGCCTTATGAGCTTGTTAAGCAAGTTAAAGAGGCATTCCCTAATGTGAAAGTACAAAACCTGTATGGACAAACTGAAAATTCCCCTGCGGCCACTTCTCTTTTAGATGCGGATGCATTGACGAAGATTGGATCAGTAGGAAAACCATTAGCACAAACTGAAGTCCGTGTTGTTGATAGCTTTGGTGAAACTGTGCCAGCAGGTGAGGTAGGAGAAATTTGTGTCAAAGGACCACAAGTCATGAAAGGTTATTTACGTAATCCTGAAGAAACAGCTAGAGCAGTTAAAGATGGTTGGCTCTATTCAGGAGATTTAGGGCGTTTTGATGAGGAAGGCTATCTCTATATTGTAGATCGTAAAAAGGATATGATTATTCGAGGTGGCGAAAATATTTATCCTATCGAGATCGAAGAGGTTTTATATCAACTGCCAGAAATTTTGGAGGCAGCCGTTGTAGGTTTACCACATGAAGTATATGGCGAAGTCCCGAAAGCTTTTGTCGTATTGAAGGAAGGGAAGCCTTCCGATGATGAGGCGATTTTGGCTTATTGTCGGACTCAGCTAGCAAAATATAAAGTGCCACATGAAATTGAATTTTTAACTGAATTGCCACGAAATGCTTCCGGTAAAGTTTTGAAGCATACATTACGACCAAGAGTAAGTACGCCATAAACTAAAACGTGTAAAACAGTTTGGTGAAATTTAGAAGTAGCGAATCTAGTAATACCTTGATCAAACGTACGCTGAATTTAGAGATGTTAATGTGTCATATATAAGGGTATATATGACACATTAGGTTTCTGCATAATTGTGTCCTAGGCTTTAACTTCTTTCAGCGGATGTTTGGACAACCGCGAAAGAAGTTAAAATAGGAACGTCTATGAAATTAGCGTATAATAGAGTCTGCGACAAATTGATAATAGAATTGAAGTTATTGTCTTCAAACAAGATAGGAGCGGAATTTGTCTTGTGGACGTGGAATAAACGCCTTTTACTAATAGGTATTATGATAATTATGCTACTTTCGAGTTGCAATCAGATTTCGCAGCAGGAAATGCAAAACAAAGAATTAACTGTGTTAACAGTAGAGTTTAATAGTGGTGCACCCATACCTAACCTTTATATAACTGCCACAGATGTAGAGTCAGGTGAGGTAGTGGAGGATGCAGTTGGCTCAGAAGAGGGCGAAGCAACATTTTCAAAACTTCAAGAGGGACGGAAATATGCTATAGCTGCAACTACGCTTGAAAATAGTACGGAGAACGATGGCTATACGACAATCGAAAATTTTACATATGATTCGACAAAGCCGTATTATCGATTGGAGACATATTTTTCAAGGGACAAGCAAGAGCTGGGGGTCCCAGCTGTTATGCAAAATCCTGAACTACCACATGGTTGTGAAATAACATCATTAACGGCTGTATTAAATTATTATGGGTTAGATGTTACGAAGCTGGAAATGGCTGATAACTATTTACCGAAGCAAAAGATTAGTACTGTAGACGGACAACGATTTGGTCCAAATCCAGCACAGGCTTTTGCTGGTAATCCTCGTGACAAAGCAAGCGGTATGTATGTCTTTGCAGCTCCGATTGTCAAAGCAGCAGAGGCAGTAATAACAGATAAACAGGCAGACTTACGAGTGACTAATAAGAGTGGTGCCTCGCAGGACGAGATTCTACAACTTGTTCGGGAGGGAGTTCCTGTTGTGACATGGGTTACATTGGATTTATCAACACCAAAAGATAATTCAGAAAAGGGCTGGATCTATGAAGGTGAAACAGTACCACATAAAGCGTACATGAACTTGCATGCTGTTGTTTTAACTGGGCATCTAGGCGATAAAGTAGTTGTCATGGACCCATTAAAAGGCTTTGTCACTTATAATGTGGATCAGTTTTTTAAAAGCTATAGAGAGTTAGGTAAACAAGCTGTAGCCATTCATAAATGATTCAAAGAAGAGTTATAAGGAGTACAAGGAAAGTATGTTACACTTGTAAAAAAGGCTCGTCACTGAATATTAAGGATGACATTCTTAAAACGAATGCCATGTATATAAGTTGATTGGAGTGGAGGCTGGGTGACTCCTTGGGGATTAGCGGTAGAGGAACAAAGGCTAAAACCATCACGTCCTGTGATAACGCCTTCGTGACCAACATCGGTGCTGCTGACGCTGCGTTAGCACTACGCTTTCGCGCAAAAAACATCTGTTGGCCCGAGACCCTGGAGCGAAGCGTCAGCTACAAATGTTTTATCTGTGCGAAAGCGAAGCGACAGCAACAAAGCGCCCAGTCGGAACGGAAATCAACCCCTCGTTATGGTGATAGGTCTAAAAAAAAGCTAAAGTGAGTTGAGTAGAATGGCCATTGAGCACGCTTTTTTACCGGTTTTATTAGGAGATGAAATGAATGCTTACGGCATGGCAAGAGCATTTTACGAGTCCTATGGCGTTAAACCACTTGCATTAAATCATACGAATATGGAGAAAATACAGCAGAGTGATTTATTAATATTTCGTGAAGTTCCAAGACTCCATATTGAAGAACGTTTTGTCGTTTCGTTAAAGGCAATTGCAGAGGAATTTGCAGGTAAAAAATTGCTTTTATTAGCCTGCGATGAATTTTACGTGAAAAAAATTGTGCAACATAAAGAGGAGCTAGCAGAGTATTTTGCAATTCCTTATGTGGATGCAAACCTTGCTAACGAGCTATTAACACGTGAGAGCATGTATGAACTTTGTGCGAAATTCGGTTTTCTTTATCCGGCAATGCATGTTTGCACCGTAAATGATTACGAGGAATTTGACATCCCTTTTGAATACCCAGTTGTCATTAAACCTTTGAATATGACAAAGTATGCTACATGTATTTTTCCAGGCAAGAAAAAAGTGTATATTGCAAAAGATAACGACGAAAAGGATGCTATTTTCCATGCCATTTATAAGGAATCGGCATACCGAGACGACCTAATGGTACAGCAATATATTCCTGGCGAAGATGCTCATATGTGTGTCGTAAATGCTTATGTTGGTCAAGATAGTAAGGTAAAACTGCTTTCTGTAGGTAATCCAATTTTAGAGGAGCATTCTCCAGAGGGTATTGGTCGCTATGTAGCCATCATGACAGCATACGATAAAGACTTAATGGATCGCGTGAAATTGTTTCTTGAAGAAACACGATTCCAGGGCTTTGCCACGTTTGATATGAAGTATGATGAACGTGATGGTCAATATAAGTTATTAAGTATTGAATTACATAATGAACTTTCAAATTATTATGTGACAGCAAGTGGCTATAATTTAATGCAATATGTTGCGGATGATTTTATCCGTGGAAGCAAGCAACAGCTAACATATGTTCAGAACAAGCATCTTTGGACAATTGTGCCAAATGGTGTCCTCTTTAAATATGTACAAAATGAACAACTTGTGATTGAAGCGAAAAGTCTTATTCGCCAAGGAATGGCTACGGATTCCATCTTTAATTATAAGGATATGAATGCGAAGCGTTGGTTGAATATAACGCTAGATAATTTAAGCTTTTATCGCCAATATAAGAAATATTTTAACAACAAAGGTCTGTCAAACTAATGAAAAAACAAACTTTAGGTATAATTGGTGGCGTTGGTCCACTTGCAACGATGTTTATCGGTGAAATGATTGTAAGACGTACGAAGGCAACGAAGGATCAGGAGCATTTACATACAATCATTGATAATGATACGAATATCCCTGATCGTACTGCCTTTATTTTAGATAGTACAAAGGAAAATCCTGTACCAGTGATAGTCGCAGATGCTAAAAAGCTTGCTTCTGTTGGAGCAAATATGATTGCTATTCCATGTAATACGGCACATACCTTTTATGATGAGATTGTTGAAGGTTCGCCAGTTCCTGTTTTACATATGATCAGGGAAACAGCGAAGCGTGCCTCTGACTTAGGGGCAAAGCGTGTAGGGATTTTAGCGACAACGGGTACATTAACCTCACGCATGTATCAAGATGCGTTAGAGGAATTTGGTATCACGCCAGTTGTTCCAGACGATGTCATGAAAGAAAAAGTCATGTCTATTATTTACGATTATGTAAAGGCTGGGAAAGATGTCTCTCATGAGGATTGGCAGCCGATAGAAGAGGCAATGCTTGCACTTAATTGTGATCGTATCGTGCTAGGATGTACAGAATTATCAATCGTCAATCGCGATCTAAAATTATGTGACAAATATATTGACTCATTAATCGTGTTAGCAGAACGTGCTATATTAGCATGTGGCTATGAAATAGTAGATTAACAATTGAATGAACGAAATAAAAATCTGTTCGCTTTTCACAGGTAAATTGTAAACCTTCAAAAGAAGCTCAAGTGTCTATAAGGGCTTAAGGGTTGACCAATCCCGTGATGAGATGTGCAGATTTTTTTATCTGCATACTCAAAACTCGTTAGGGGAGATTAAGAAAGCGCCATTTTT
Organism: Lysinibacillus xylanilyticus; assembly: GCF_001183605.1. Taxonomy (GTDB): domain Bacteria; phylum Bacillota; class Bacilli; order Bacillales_A; family Planococcaceae; genus Lysinibacillus; species Lysinibacillus xylanilyticus. Next base: position 79,470 of record NZ_LFXJ01000011.1, read on the forward strand.
GAAACGATTATACAAAGGTTTACGTACATATGAAGTAGGAAAATGATTAGTGTGTTAAACTAGTGTCAAGCAGATAGAAGGTGGGAAATTACATGTCAGTAATAAATTTATTAAATGAAGACTTACAAGCAAAATGGAAATTTGAAGAGCCGATGAAAATTCAAGAAGAAATGTTTCCGGTAATGCTTGAGGGCAAAGATATTGTAGCTGAATCGCCGACAGGCTCGGGGAAGACTTTAGCTTATGTACTCCCTTTACTAAATAAAGTAAACGGATCAAAAAAACAAACACAAGGACTTATCGTAGCCCCATCACAGGAGCTAGCAATGCAAATTGTAGAAGTTATCCGTGAATGGACAGCAGGTTCTGATATTACGGTTCAACAACTAATTGGTGGCGCAAACTCTGCACGCCAAATCGAAAAGTTAAAGAAAAAACCGACGATTGTTGTAGGAACACCAGGCCGATTAAATGAATTAGCACGCGCTGGTAAATTAAAGCTTAAAGAGATTGAAACAGTTATTCTAGATGAGTGTGATCAGTTACTAAGTCGTGAATATCGTGTTGTCGTAAAATCCTTTATCGAAGGCTCAGGATATGGACGACAAGTAGTTGTTGTGTCGGCAACAATTACGGAGGAAATTGAATTAGTGGCTAGTCGCATGATGTTCGAGCCAGTACGCTTCAAAATTAAACCTGAAGATATGCTAAAGGTTGGTAAAGTTGTACACTCTTTCGTGAAAGTGGAGGAGCGAGATAAAACAGATTTCCTACGCCGACTATCACATACAGAAGGATTACGTGGATTGGCTTTCGTCAACAATATAGATCAATTGCTGATGAAGGAAACGAAATTACAATATCGTACTGCACCGATTGTAACATTGCATTCTGACATGAAGAAGGAAGAACGTAAAAAGGCGTTAGATGCATTCCGTAAAGGAGAGGCACGTATTTTAATTGCTACTGATATTGCTGCACGTGGTTTAGATATTGCAGGTTTAACACATGTTATTCATGTCGATGTACCAAGAACAATTGAGCAGTATTTGCATCGTTCTGGTCGTACAGGACGTGCTGGTGCGGATGGTGAAGTATTAACGTTATTATCTTATCGTGATGAAAAAACGTATAAAAAATGGACAAGAGAAGTTCCAGTGAAACCAGTGCAAAAAGTATGGCATGAAGGTAAGCTAGTGGAGGGCAATTCAAAAACAATTGGACAGAAGCGAGGTAAATAATATGACGTTTGAAGAAAAATTACAAGCATATGCAGAACTTGCGGTAAAAGTCGGTGTCAATATTCAACCTGGGCAATACTTATTAGTTAATACATCAGTAGAAGCTTTAGATTTCGCCCGTTTAGTCGTGAAAGAGGCTTATAAGGCTGGTGCAGGACGGGTTCATGTTAATTTTTCGGATGATGAAATGGATCGTGCTTATTTTGAGCATGCCTCAGATGAAGAATTTAATCGTTTCCCAGAATGGGTAGTTAAAATGCGTGATGAGGTAATCGAACGAAAAGGAGCACTATTATGGATTGATGCTGCAGACCCTGATAAATTAGCAGGAATTTCAGCAGATCGTCTAGCTACCCATCAAAAAGTATCCGGAGCTGCTCTGAAAAATTATCGCAACGCCGTAATGAAAGACTTAATAGCTTGGTCAATAGTTGCTGTCCCTTCACCAAAGTGGGCATCAAAGGTATTCCCGAACTTAGCGGCTGAGGAACAAGTACCAGCATTATGGGAAGCTATTTTTAAAACTGTTCGTATCGGTGAAGGCAATGCTGTTGAAAACTGGCATGAACACGTAGTAAATTTAGAATCTCGTGCGGCCCTACTGAACAATAAAAAATATGCGAAGCTTCACTATACAGCGCCAGGGACTGATTTAACAATTGCCTTAGCGCCACAGCATAAATGGCTTACTGGAGGTAGTAAAACGCCAGATGATACTATCTTTATTGCTAATATGCCGACAGAAGAAGTTTATACGTTACCGATGAAACAAGGGGTAAACGGCTATGTAAGCAATACAAAACCGTTAGTTTATCAAGGGAATATTATTGATGACTTTAAACTAACGTTTGAAGAAGGAAAAATTGTTAAGGCTGAAGCACAGGTAGGACATGATTTATTACAGGAGCTTATTAATGTAGATGAAGGCTCTTGTTATTTAGGTGAGGTTGCACTTGTACCGCATGAATCACCAATTTCAGCATCGGAGATTTTATATTTTAATACATTGTTTGATGAAAATGCATCGAACCATTTAGCGATTGGTGAAGCTTATCCAACTTGCTTAGAAGGTGGAAGAGATTTAGAAAACGGACAGCTAGAAGCGTTAGGTGCAAATATTTCAGTAACACATGAAGACTTTATGATTGGTAGCGGTGAAATGGACATTGACGGTATTTTACCAGATGGAACTGTAGAACCAATTTTCCGCAAAGGTAGCTGGGTATTTTAGGCTCTTGATTTTAACTTTTTCAGCGGGTTCCCAAACACCCCATGAAATAGAGGAACTCAGTCTAAGAACGCCAGGTCCTGTGACTACGGCAGAGTGACCAACATCATGTTGTTGCCGCTGACGCTACGTTTTCGCGCAAAAAACATTTGTTGGCCTAAAGCCTCCGGCGGATGTCATGGAATCGGAAAGGAGTTGGGCAGATGAAACGATTACTAAGTATAATTGGTGCAACTATCCTCACGATGTCATTAGGTGTTTCATCTGCTTTTGCTCAGTCTGAAAACTACCTGTCAATTGGAGATTCCTTGGCTGCTGGTCAAACACCTTATCAACAGATTGATACAGGCTACAGTGATTTAATTGCCATGAAATTGGGGATGACTGGGCAATTGAGTTTCTATACAAAAGAGCTCGCTTTTCCAGGCTATACAACAGCTGATGTCTTGAAACGAGTAAAATCAGAGGAAGCAAGTGACTTATTAGCAAATGCAACACTTATTACTGTTTCGGCAGGTGCCAACGATTTACTGCGTCTAGTGCAGGTTAATCCAACTGCCGGTACATTAGCCTTTGCGCAGCTACAAACAGATTATGCATTAAACATTGCTAGAAAAAATATGGCGAAGATTTTGAATGAGTTGAAAGTACGAGCACCTAAAGCAAAGGTCTATGTAATGGGCTACTATTTTGCATATCCAAGTGTTCACGCTACGCAAAAAGAAGGAACAAACGCACAGCTTGTAAAGCTAAATAAGATTTTACAGCAACAGGCAGAGCATGCTGGAGCAGTTTTTATAGACGTATATGATTCTTTTGGATTAAACGCTACAAACCTTTTACCCAATATCTCTGATGTACATCCGAATTTTGAAGGCTATCGCCAAATGGCAAATGCATTTTTACATGAATATAGCGGAAGTAAAACACTAGCAATTTCTTCAAACGAACTGCCAAAGCCTAATCCTATTTCGTTCGAGCAGATTTTAGAACAAGTAGCGAAGGCAGAGCAGAAACAAGTAGAAAAAGAAAAAGAAAAGCCAAGTCCTACTGCGCGTGCCATTCAAGGTGGTTTTAAAGGATACACTGCTTTTATGGAGAAGGTAAGAGCTAAAGAACTTTTTTAATCATAGCTATTTGTAACAGAGCATCGACAGTGATGCTCTTTTTTATGTTTACATCGGGGCGAAAGATAGAATCCACTGAGAGTGGGATGAAATTGTCAGAGCGACGGAAAGAATCCCCGGAACGACGGAAGAAACGCCGAAGTGACGGAAGGAATCCATGGAACGACGGAAAGAAACGTCGAAGCGACGGAAGGAACCCCCAGAGCGACGAATTCCCGACACCCCAGTTCCCCACATTATGGTGAGGAGCCTAATTATAATTTTTAAACTAATAAAAGGAAAAACAATCAATCCATCAGCCGTGATAAAATGAAATAGACAGGAGGCGCAAAGAATGAAAATATTTCATACAGCAGATTGGCATTTAGGGAAGCTTGTACAAGGCGTCTATATGACGGAGGATCAACAATATATTTTACAGCAATTTATGCTAGCCATTGATGAGGAAAAACCAGATGTTATCGTTATAGCAGGTGATTTATATGACCGTTCGATGCCCCCGATTGAGGCAGTGAATTTACTAAATGATATTTTCGCGGAGATTGTACTTGATAAAAAAATCCCTGTGTTAGCGGTTGCTGGGAATCATGATAGTGCAGGCCGATTGAATTTTGGCAGTAGTTTAATGAGTGATAGTGGTCTACATATTAAAGGCCAATTTACGAAAGATCATACTCCGATAGTTTTTCATGATGAGTATGGTGAAGTACATTTTCATCTCGTTCCTTATGCAGAGCCGGCTTCAGTAAGAACTATTTTAGAGGATGATTCCATTAGATCTCATCAAGATGCGATGGGGAGAATTATCGAACATATTGAGCATAGTTTAGATACGACAAAGCGCAATGTATTTGTTGGACATGCCTTTGTGACGAAGTATGGAGAAGAGGAAGCGAATACGAGTGATTCTGAACGACCTTTATCAATAGGAGGCTCGGATTGTGTAAATGCAGTATTGTTTAAGCCTTTTAATTACACAGCACTTGGACATTTGCATAAAGCGCATTTTGTGTTGAATGAAACGATTCGATATGCTGGCTCTCTATTGAAGTATTCATTATCTGAGCACTTACATGAAAAGGGCTTTTTAATAATTGAGCTAGATGCGCAGGGAGAAGTTACTGTCGCAAAACGAAAGCTTATAGCTAGACGAGATTTACGTGTGGTAGAGGGATTAATGGATGATTTATTGCAATTACCACCAAGTGACGATTATGTATTTGTACGCTTAACAGATACTACGCCAGTAACTTCGCCGATGGAACGTATTCGTACAGTGTTTCCTCATGCGATGCATGTTGAGCGTAAAGCAATACGTCAAGAAGTACCACATGAAATTCAGGTGGTTGAGACAGAGAAGATAGAAGACATCGATTTATTCCGATCATTTTTTACAGATATAATTGGCATACAGCCTGATCAAGATACAGAGCGTCTATTCACAGAGATGCTACAAGAATTATTAGATGAGGAGCGGGAGACAGTAAAATGAAGCCTTTAAAGTTAACGATTACTGCGTTCGGTCCATATAAAAATACTGAGGTTATTGATTTTCAACAGCTTGGTGAACATCGTCTATTTGCGATTTCTGGAAAAACAGGTGCTGGGAAAACGACCATTTTTGATGCTATTTGCTATGCACTTTACGGATCGGGTAGCGGTGAAGATCGTCAGGATACTGCTATGCTTCGAAGCGGGTTTGCAGATGATGATGTCTATACTGCTGTGGAACTTGTTTTTGAAATGCATGATAAGGTCTATCAAATTTTACGTCAGCCAGGTCATATTAAAGCAAAAAATAAAAGTGTTACTGGCAAGAAAATTGAACTGGCTGAAATTAAAGGAGACACCCTTGATTATAATATTGTAGAAAAGCAGCAAACGCTTGAGGTAGACAAAAAGCTACAGGATATAATCGGCCTCACCAAGGATCAGTTTAGTCAAATTGTTATGCTACCACAAGGTGAATTTCGCAAACTGTTAACCTCAGATTCTACGAATAAAGAAGTTATTTTGCGCAAAATTTTTAAAACAGATCGCTTTGGTGTGATGACAAAAAGACTTGATGCGAAACGAAAAGAAGCGGAAAGTGATTTACTGCGTGCTAAACAATTAAAGGAGCATCTTCTTGGCCAAATTGCAGGGGCTTTACCACAGCGTTCATCAACTTTATTTACTTGCATTACTACTAATACTGAAAATATGTATCAGTTGAAGAAGGCTCTGGAAGAGGAGCAGACCTATTATACAGAATGTATACAATTGGAACAGCAACGCTATAAAGGGGCTTATGCGCATCATCAAAAAGAGCAAGAATTTTATAGTATGGCAAAAACACTAAATGAGCAATTTGATGAGCAGACTAATCGTCAGAATCGCCTACAAGCATTGCTACAAGAACAAGATATATATAGCGCCAAAGAACGTGAAATTGCATTAGCAGAGAAAGCAGAACGTCTTGTCATACTTGAGCAACAATGTATCGATTTACGCGCTGAGCAAAATCGTAAAGAACAATCCTACCAGCAAGCAATGACGGAGCAGCAAAACGCAGAAGCTCGGTTAAAGATAGCACAGGAAAAGTTTAACATTGAAGAGGCGAAAGAATCTGAACGGCAACACGTTCTACAACAGGAATTGCAGCTACAAGCATTATTACCGACATTCGAGGCGTATGAGAATAATCTGCAGCAAATGCAAATAACTGAACAATATGTTGCAACAGCAAAGCTAGCAGTAGACGATAATAGTAAAATCGTAGAAACAGGACAAATACAAGTCCAGCAATTAGCAAAAACAATTGAACAATATGAAAAACAACTTGAGCCATATGAAAGTTATTTAGAACAGCTACCGAAGCTAAAAGAACACGTATCATTACTAGCGCAAGTCGAAAAATACACGAGAGCAGTTGCAACTGCTGAGCAGGATGTAGCCATTACTAATGATCATTATCAAGAAAGTAAGCAAGCACTTCAAAAGCTGGAGCAGCAATGGATTGCGAGTCAGGCAAGTATTTTGGCACAGCAACTTAAGCATGGAGAGCCTTGCCCAGTGTGTGGTAGTACAACGCATCTCGAAACACATCGTGAGCAATTAGAGATGATCGAATTAGCACAGGTGGAAGCTTTACGAGGAAAGGCTACTGCTGATGAGCGCAAGTTTTTAGAAAAAGAGGCTTTCTTGAATTCTACAACGCATCTTCTACAAGAAGCGCTAGAACAGTTAGAGACGAATGAGATTGATCAATCGAATCAAGCACAAATTGTAGCTTCCTTGCAAAACGTAGAGCAACAAATAACAATCTTAAAAGTAGTGAGCAATCAATTGTCTGATGTACGTATGCAACAAAAGGATCATCGTACACGATTGGAGCAGCTACAAGAAAAGCAAATAAAACTAGAGCAATATTTAGCTGAGAAGACGAAGGAATTGACTAAACAACAAGCAATTGTGGAAGAGCAGCAAAAGCATATTCCAGAAAATCTTACGACGCTACAAGCATTGAAGCAGGCGATTACTGATATAGGTTCACAAAAAGTTGCATTACAAACAGCATGGAATCTCAGTCAACAAAATCTGCAATCTGCCAAGGAAGCAGCGAATAATGCTAGAATGGCCGTAGAAATTGCGAAACAGACTTTTGAGGAATTAAAGCTGAAAATGGATGAAAAGCGGGAACAATTTTCAGTAAGTATGACGGAAGCCGGCTTTGAAAGCTATGAGGAATTTGCTACAGGGAAGCGGAGCATGCAGCAAATAGAAGCTTTACGGAAGGCTTGCAATGATTATGCACTACAAACCCACTCATTACAGGTACAAATTACTGAGGGGGAGAAGCATCTTAAAGGGCAAGAGAAACAAGATTTAACGGCAATGGAAGAAAAGTTAGAGATGCTTCGTATCACATATGAGGAAGCCTTTAAAGTATTGCAACAAATGGAAGGATTTGCGAAGGCTTGTGCAGACTTTATCGAAAAAGTTGAGGGGACCGAACAGGAGATTCGTTTACTTGAAAAAGAGGCGGGACGGGTGAAGGAACTTTATGCAATGCTAAATGGGCAGAATGAGAAAAAGCTGTCCTTTGAGCGTTATATTCAAATCAATTATTTAGATAAAATTACAGAGGCAGCAAATGTCCGGCTTTATCATCTATCCAATGGTCAGTTTGAACTGCGGCGTTCAGATCGCTTAGAAAAGCATGCCAAGCAAAGTGGGCTTGGACTAGATGTGTATGATGCCTATACGGATCAATTACGAGATGTGAAAACATTATCAGGGGGAGAAAAGTTTAATGCGTCTTTAAGTCTTGCCCTTGGGATGGCAGATGTCATTCAAAGCTATCAAGGTAATATCCGCATTGAGACGATGTTTATTGATGAGGGCTTTGGTTCTCTCGATGAAGAAGCGTTAAATAAGGCGATTGATACGCTTATTGATTTACAAGATTCTGGACGTATGATTGGAGTCATTTCACACGTTGCAGAGTTAAAAGCTACAATGCCCGCTGTGTTGCATGTCGAAAAAGCAATGAACGGTCATAGTCAAACATATTTTGAAGTAAAATAAAAAAAGAGGCGTGTTTCCATTGTGTGGAAATACGCCTCTTTGTCATTTTTTAGTTACGTTAGGGTTGGTTCCTTTCTTTGCAGCAATTACTTTTTTTACAATTGGGATAGCGATAGGTGCTAATTTTACGGCGACTTTGACAACTTTAGATACTTTCACAAAATAACAGCTCCTTAGACTACCTGTTCAAGGTGAGGGTGAGATGAAACTTATCGGATCACGCGAACAGCTTGAATAATATTCCAAATAACGACTCCTAATGAAATGAGAATATAAATTGCGAATGAAGCAAACCAAATGATAAGAAAATTATTACTACCTGAATTTAGGTCAAAATTGGTGTTGAATGATAAAGTTGAGAAAATAAAGACTACAAATAATATTATTCCGAATGCGACTGGAATTAAATGTGAAATAAGTGCTCGGATAGAGTGACTCTTTACGTCGCTATCTTTTGTAACAAAGTAAACGACTAATGGCACAATAAAGGGTGCGAATAAAATACTGAGATAACTAAAGGCAGATAAAATTTTTTGGTTCTCCATAGTAGTACCTCCTTTTTTAATATTTACGCATGAAAAATGATAAAGTTTCAAAAAAAAATTTGGAAGAGGTTGTAATCATGACAATGTTTGCGTACAATGAGGTTGTTCAAATAAATTAAGATGTAACGACCACAAGGGGAGCTGATGATGTCAGCTGAGACTGGGCACGTAATGCCTTGACTCTTCGAACCTGTAAGTTAACACTTGCGTAGGGATGTGGATAGAAACCGACACTTTTACGATGTGAGGCTCTGTCCTGGCATCGTTTTTATCTTTATTGATGCCAGATAAGGACATATTTGCCAGCTGATTTCTATTCCTGCTCTTGTATCCTACATCGGAACAAAGGAGAGAATATTTATGGACAATAAAAGACTTTTAATGCTTGTGGAGATTGCGATATTCGCAGCGATTGGCCTTGTGCTAGATCAGGTTTCCTTTAAAGTATGGGCACAAGGTGGCTCTGTTAGTCTAGTGATGGTACCAATAATTTTAATAGCATTCCGCTGGGGCCTTATTCCAGGTCTGACAACGGGATTACTTATTGGTGTTATGCAAACAATGTTTGGCGCCTATATTATACATTGGCTTCAAGGATTACTTGATTATGGTGTTGCCTTTACAGTAGTAGGCTTGGCGGCCGTCGTTCGCCGACCAGTGCTCGAGGCAGCCAAAGATTTAAACAAAATGAAAATGGCGCTTTATATTATTTTAGGAACGGTATTAGCTGGCTTTTTACGTTATGCAGCTCATACCATTGCGGGCGCTGTATTTTTCTCAGAGTATGCTGGCGATCAAAATGCGTGGATTTATTCAATCATCTATAATGGAACATATATGCTACCAGCAACGATTTTAACAGCAATTGTTGGTGTTCTGCTATTTACGGCAGCACCTCAATTAATGAAACGAAAATCATAACTATTACGCCCTTCACATGAGTGGAGGGTTTTATTATTATTATTAAATTGAAACCAAAACGTCCATCTTTAGGGATGACAGTTGTTGAAAAGTAGTATATAAGTTGATTGGAATGGAGGCTGGGCGACTCCTTGGGGATCAGCGAAAAGAGGAACGAAGGCTAAAACCATCACATCCTGTGATAACGCCTTCGTGACCAACATCGTGCTGTTGCTGTCGCTACGTTGCACTACGCTTTCGCACAGACAAAACCACTTTGCTGACGCTGCGTTAGCACTACGCTTTCGCGCAAAAAACATCTGTTGGCCTGAGACCCTGCAGCGAAGCGAATGTTTTCTGTGCGAAAGCGAAGCGTCAGCGACAAAGCGCCCAGTCGGAACGGAAATCAACCTCACGCTATGGTGAATAGCTTATTTTTCAGCACTTTACAATTTAAGGTGGCATATAATATTTAAAGCGTTTGGCGTTTTATGCATAGAAAGTTATGTTATATTAAATAGTAGACATTAGATGAAAGGGACGTTAAAAATGATTGTAAAAACGCAAGAAGAGATTGAAGCTTTTAAAAAAATCGGCCGTATTTGTGCTGAAATTCGTGAGGCAATGAAAACTGCTACAAAACCAGGTGTAACAACACTTGAACTAGATGAAATTGCAGGCCGTATGTTTGCTGAAGCAGGAGCTATTTCTGGACCTAAAGGGGAATATGATTTCCCAGGATACACATGTATTAGTGTAAATGAGGAAGTTGCACATGGTATTCCGGGTACACGTGTGATTGAAGAGGGCGATATCGTAAATATAGACGTATCGGGGTCACTAAATGGCTACTTTGCTGATACGGGCATTTCATTTGTAGTTGGTGAAGGCTACGAGGATAAAGAAAAGCTATGTCGCGTAGCTAAAAGTGCTTTCGACCGTGCGATGACAAAAGTAAAAGCTGGATCAAAATTAAACCAAATCGGTAAAGCTGTTGAGCGTGAAGCATATGCGAATGATTTAACAGTGATTATGAACCTAACAGGACATGGTTTAGGTCGTTCTTTACACGATGAGCCAAATCATATTTTAAACTACTATGATGCATGGGATTCGACAATTATGAAAGAGGGCATGGTGCTTGCAGTCGAGCCATTTATCTCAGCGAAAGCGGAGCATATTGTAGAGTCTGGTGATGGCTGGACATTCGTTACGCCTGACAAATCATTAGTCGCTCAAATCGAGCATTCAATTATCGTCACTAAAGACCAACCAATTATTTTAACTTCACTAGATGAACAATAAAAAGTTAAAAATCCTGCTAACCAATTTATTTTTGGTTGGCAGGATTTTTTTTAATAAATAATATACCGACAAGTAGCACTCCACATAAAAATAAGGCTGCAGTTGATACAAGTAGCTCATCAAAACCATTATGTAATGCGACCCCAATATAGGACCAGATAAATACACTTGGGTAGATAATATCGAAATAATGGAATCTAATATGTAGCGCTAATATTGCTCCCATTGTCAGTAAAATAACTGCCCAAAGTGGATCACTAAGGCCTAGACCATTCCATTGATAAGATGTTAGCGTAAAGCTTACATTTGTCATCAGGCTAAATGTAATCCATGCTAAATAAACCGAGAAGGGCATACGACCTGTGAGTGAATTATTGCTAAGAGGGTACGTTTTGTACAACTTAAATAAATACAGTACTAAAACAAACGTACTGATAATTGACATGATAAATAGTTCGTGATGCCAAATAACAATTGCTATCGCCTGCATGATACATATACTACTAAAGAGAACAGTCTGTTTGATAGATGTCTTAATTAGATTCATGACTAACCAATAACCAAGTAACATGTAAACCACAATCCAAATCATATAACTAACATTAAACGGTGCAAATATTACTGGAAAACGATTTAAGATCTCTAAAAAAGAATGATCGTTTATTTTCATGAAATAGGATGAAAAGGTTAGGATGAGTGAGACAATAAAAGTTATTGTCATCAAAAAAAATCGAGGCATGTTTTCCTCTCCCTTCGTGTTAAATTGTATAGGGAAAAGACAAATAAGTATAGGACTGTAATATTATATTTTCATTATAACGGAAATTCCCTACAATGTATCGCGTTGTTTCGTTAAAAATATCTACAATTTACCATTTGAATAGGCATTCATATATTTCTTTAGTACAATGAGAATATTCAAAGTAAGGAGTGAAGTTTTAATGACTCAAAATTTAAACGATCTAGATTTATCAGTTAAACTGGATAAGAAGTTGTATAAAAAGAAGTTAAAAGTACTCCAATATGAAATGTTAAATGCTCAACAGTTTTTATTAAACAATAAGATTGGGCTAATTCTAGTATTTGAAGGTATGGATGCTGCAGGTAAGGGTGGCGCTATTAAGCGTCTAATTGAACGTGCTGATCCACGTGGCTATGTCGTACACCCAATTTCAGCACCTCAGCCTCATGAACTACGCTACAATTATTTACAACGTTTTTGGCGAAAGCTGCCACAGCATGGGCAAATCGCTATTTTTGATCGCTCATGGTATGGTCGTGTATTAGTTGAGCGTATTGAAGGATTTGCAAAGAATGAAGAGTGGTCTCGTGCATACGAAGAAATTAATAATTTTGAAAAGAATTTAACAGCAGGAGATTATATTGTCATTAAGTTTTGGCTTCAAGTATCTGATGAGGAGCAGCTTAACCGTTTTAATGAACGTGAAGAGGATCCATATAAGTCTTGGAAGCTAACAGATGAAGACTGGCGAAACCGTGAAAAAACACCTCAGTATATAGAAGCTGCCAATGAAATGTTTGAGAAGACCGATAAGAAAAGTGCTCCATGGGTTCTAATACCAGGAGACGATAAAAAATATGCTCGTGTACAGGTGCTGCAAGAAACACTAGCACATATTGAACGTGAGGCAAAAAAACGTGGCCTACATTTAACTAATATATTAGACACAGAGCATCTAGAAGATGCTGAATCGTCTAGCCTTGAATTGCTAGAGGAAAAGCCTAAAAAACAAAAACAAAAAATGAAATAATGTTATGGATGCTGTAACAACAAGACGAGATGTTTTAGTTGTAGCAGCATCTTTTTTTACATACAATAAAGTAAAACTTCAATCAGTGGGTTATTTTCCCACTGATTGTTAGTTGAACCAATCGGGCTATTACGGTCAGTTAATCGTCAACTATGTCGACTGAAATCTCCGTTTAAAACTGGGAGAGACATTTACTGACCGTTAAAGCGGGATAAAGTAAAACTTCAATCAGTGGGTTATTCTCCCACTGATTGTTAGTTGAACCAATCGGGCTATTACGGTCAGTTAATCGTCAACTATGTCGACTGAAATCTCCGTTTAAAACTGGGAGAGACATTTACTGACCGTTAAAGCGGGATAAAGTAAAACTTCAATCAGTGGGTTATTCTCCCACTGATTGTTAGTTGAACCAATCGGGCTATTACGGTCAGTTAATCGTCAACTATGTCGACTGAAATCTCCGTTTAAAACTGGGAGAGACATTTACTGACCGTTAAAGCGGGATAAAGTAAAACTTCAATCAGTGGGTTATTCTCCCACTGATTGTTAGTTGAACCAATCGGGCTTTTACGGTCAGTTAATCGTCAACTATGTCGACTGAAATCTCCATTTAAAACTGGGAGAGACATTTACTAACCGTTAGCCATTAGTGGTGGTTTCATCCATTGATAAAATGAACTCAGGCATTAAAAACGTATTGACAATTATCGGAAGGTTAGTGTGGGAAAATGGTGCTTAAAATTTGGAGATTATTGAGGAAAAAGGGTGAAAATGTGGTATCAATTCAAGGAGGAAAATGCTACATTCGCACATTTTATGAAAAAGATGCACAAAGTTTAACCGATCTCGTAATTCGCAATAAATACTTTTGGTCTACATATGAACCGTTACAACGACCGGAATATTATACAATTAATGCTCAATATAAAAAAATTCAAGAAAGCTTATACTTAATGGATTCGAAGAGGGAATTTACATTTGGTATTTTTGAGCCGGATACAAATAATCTAATAGGACATATTGCTCTTTATTCAGTAAAACGTTTACCGTATTCCAGTGCGTTTGTTGGCTATGCGATGGATGAAATTTATATTGGAAAAGGGATTGTCACAGAAGCAGTTAATATGGTCGTGCAATTTGCGTTCGAGCAAGTAGGCTTACATCGAGTAGAGGCTTATGTTTCAACACAGAATAATCCGTCTATCCGAGTCTTAGAAAAGGCTGGATTTCAGCGTGAGGGTCTTTTGAGAAAGCTGCTGTACATTAATGGTAATTGGGTGGATCACTATATGTATGCACGTTTAGAGGGTCAATAAAAAGAAGCGTCTATCTTTCGGTGTTTGAAGGATAGACGCTTTTTTTACTATTGTTTGCTACCGTCTATGATTAAATCAAGGCGACCTGTATTTGGATCAATCACTAATCCATGAACAGGCACGTCTTTAACCATTAACGGGTGATTACGAATTGTATCGACGCTTTTCTTTACACTCGTTGATACGTCACCAAAGCCACGTAAAAACTCTTTTAAATCAAAACCTGAATATTCTATCGTGTCGATAGTTTCAGGGGTAATCCCTCTAGCAACCATTTTCTTTAACATTGCTTCTGGATCAACTGCACTCATACCGCAGTCGTAATGTCCAACAACATACACCTCATCTGCTTGTAGTTCATAAACAGCTACAAGTAAACTACGCATAATTGCACCAAAAGGGTGACTAACTAATGCCCCAGCACTTTTAACGATCTTAACGTCGCCATTACGCAAATTCATAGCTTTAGGTAATAGCTCTACAAGTCGAGTATCCATACAAGATAACACAACGATGCGCTTATCAGGATACTTTGTTGTAATAAAAGGCTCATATTTTTTTTCTTGAACGAAATCTTCATTAAAATTAAGAATATCTTGTAACATTGTCATGAAAAATTGCTCCCTTCCTTACAGGAATTATTTTAGAGCAAAACTATAAATATGCAAATAATAATGACAATATTCACGCAATTTTTTAGAAAAAAAAAGAAGTTTAGTAATTTATTTAGCGAATCAAAATAATAAAAAATCCGCGACATCCGCCGGAAGATAAATAAAAAAACAGCTACTTAATGTAGCTGTTTTCAATGAAATTAAAATTTTTCGTGTGGTTTTGGATCTACAGTTACTGAAGACTTAGAATCTAAACCAACTTGTAGGTAGTGGATGAAGAATGCCAAAGAAATTAGTAAAACGGCTGAAAAACCTAGTACAGTCGTAATGAACATAATAAAAGCTCCTCTCTACTAAAATGATCTACAATATTATCTAAAGTAATTATACAATAGGTTACTAGGAAAATCTAAGGAGAATTTATGACATCCATAACATACCTAGTCTAGACTAATATTAGTAGGGATAAATTACTTGAAATCCCCAGTTAACAAAACGGGGAATCGAATCTTTTTACCTATTTGTAGTAGTATTTGCTATATTCATTTGCCTAGGAGTAATCATAAAGTAATGTACAGAGTTTTGACTTAGTCCATTCTTTAATAGCTCTTCAATGAACATCTCCTTCCTCCTCAAAAAACAAAACGTTATAGGCAATCCCCTCGAAAATGTTTAGAGACATTTTCATCAAATAATATATTGAAGAATAATAAATAAGATTGTGAAATAGATGATTGGTGTGGTACTAATGCTATTTTACCAAGATAATGCGTACTTCCTCTTTTAAAATAAGTGACCTTAAAATTTCTTGTTCTTCTTGCTTATTCTCAACATCAACAATTTCCCCGTTTTTAAATGTAATTTAACTTATTATAGTGAATGTTTTTACCGTTTTTATATGGTATTTTAGTAATTATCTGAACTGGTTTTATTTATTGGTCGAATTGCTTATATGAATGCGTGGATCTTTTTGGATAATTAATCCTAATTCTATGACTAGTCCAGTAAATTTTAGTAATTTTGTGTCGAAAAATAATAACAAATTCTTAAGTTTTTTCAAATGAAGACAATTTAGTGTATTATTCTTAATTCAATATAATCAAATATGGTCGAAAAGTGCATAAAAAGTATTTATTACATCGAAAAAAATGTGAAATAAATTTATACTATATTAAAATTATGGAAAAAAGGACGAAATAATACTTAATAGGAGATTTGGAGGTTCTAGAATGGATATATCGTCGATTGTAGGGTTAATTGTTGCGCTAGTAGCGCTATTAACAGGAATGGTTCTAAAGGGTGTAAGTTTAAGTGCGTTTTATAACCCAGCTGCCATTCTAATTATCATCTTCGGTACAATTTCCGCAGTAACAATTGCCTTCCCAATGAAGGAGTTAAAGCGTGTACCAAAGCTATTTAAAATTCTTTTTAAAGAAACAAAATTAGCAGATGATATTGAGATTATTAAGATGTTTTCACAATGGGCTGATTTAGCTCGCCGTGAAGGGCTATTAGCGCTTGAAAGTAAGGCTTCAGAGATTGAAGACCCGTTTTTAAAAAATGGACTTACTTTAGCAATTGATGGTCAGAATGCAGACTATATTCGTGATGTCCTAACGGAAGAAGTTGAAGCGATGGAAGAACGTCATGCTAGTGGTTCTGCAATTTTTACACAAGCTGGTACATATGCCCCAACTTTAGGGGTACTTGGTGCGGTAGTAGGATTAATCGCTGCATTAGCAGATATGAATGACATAGAAAAGCTAGGACATGCTATTTCAGCTGCTTTCATGGCTACATTATTAGGTATTTTTACTGGTTATGTTCTATGGCATCCGTTTGCGAATAAATTAAAACGTAAATCAGCTATCGAAGTTAAGCAAAAAAGAATGATGATTGAAGGCATCCTTTCTGTCTTAGAAGGGGAGGCTCCACGTGTTATTGAACAAAAATTATCTTCTTACTTAACAATGGAAGAACGTCGTCAAATTTCTGATGAAAGCGGGGCGGGCGGCCTTGGCAAAGAAAGCTAAGAAAAAAAAGCATGATGAACATATCGATGAGTCTTGGTTAGTTCCGTATGCAGATATTTTAACACTGCTATTAGCTGTATTTATCATATTATTTGCATCCAGTTCAGTAGACCAAGAAAAGCTAGAGAGAATGTCCGCGGTGTTCAGTCAAGTATTTGATGGTGGTACAAGCTTTTTAGAGCAGCCTTCACCGATACAAAGTCCGAATGCAGAAAGTGACCAAACACCGCAAACGCAGCAAAATTCGGCTTACTTGAAGGATCAGCAGGAGTTAGCTCAAATTAAAGATAGTGTTGATAATTTCATCGCTGTTCATGAGATGGAAGGTCAATTCGCAACAGCGATGACTGATGAGGGGTTACTTGTTACAATTCGTGATAGTATTCTGTTTGATCCAGGGAAAGCAGTGATTAAACCAGAATATATTCCAATTGCTAAAGAGCTCGCTGGTGTATTAGTATCCGATCCAGCCCGAAATATTGTTATAACAGGACATACAGATAATGTTCCAGTAGGACCGAATTTTTCGTCAAACCTGGAGTTATCATTAATGCGTGCTTCAAATTTCTATTTGGTTCTACTGAATAGTAATTCTAAATTAAAGTCTGAGAACTTTAGCGCTAAAGGTTATGGTGAAAATCGAGCTATTGCTCCGAATGACACGCCTGAGGGTCGTGCGAAAAACCGTCGTGTAGAAGTGTTAATACAACCACTTGTAACTGAGGATGGTTCTTCTGTAAAAAATACAAAATAGAAAAAAGCTATTAGCAAACGGCTTTGGTGCCCAATTGCTAATAGCTTTTTTTACAAAATCCTTTTTATTTACGTAAAGCTCCTAATTCAGCAACGATAGCTTGCATCTCGCTTGGGCTAAAAGTATCGCGCTTCATGATCATTTCGTATAAATAGACTAGATCTTCGTAATTAGCTTCATCAAAATTTTCCGATTTCATCGCATCAACATTAACCATGCGAAGCTTGTCTTTCATTTGATCAATCATATAAATAACGTTTTCTTTTGACGGTACTGATAAATCCATTATTTTAAACCTACCTTTCGTAATCCTCGAAAATATCATTTCATTGAATAAAAAAAATGTCAACACTGTATTTCGTCATTGCTTTAAAAATAAACTGTTATTGGGTAGAATAAGGGCAGAAGTAGTTTAATTATGGTTCATCACCATAACGTGTGGTTGATTTCCGTTCCGACTTATTTATGGCATACGTTTTAACAAAATCATTCCTAACTTTTGGAGATGAATCTTAATTATCTTAAAGGAATATACAATTACCAAGCAGGGGGTATTTAATATGGGACGAAGTAAATTATTAGCATCTATCGTAGTTGGTGCCACAGTTGGTGCTGCATTAAGTATGTTTGACCGTGTGACACGTGAGAAAACAATAGCTTCAACGAAAAATATGAAAGAAGCAATATCTTATTATTCAGCCAATCGGGAGGAATTACAAGTACTGGTTGAAGAAAAAGTATTGGCGGCTAAAGTGCTATGTGAAAATGTTTCAGAAAATGTCAATTCAATCATTGATAAAGTTGATGAATTTAAAGAATTACCTTCCACAATCGAAGGCATGATTAAAGATACGAAATCTGCCTTTTCTTTGCCTGATAAAGAATAGTTGTCGTACAGGAGGGAATTTGTATGGAAAAGAAAAAAGCATCGATACATACAGCTGTCGGTGTGGTGAAATCATTTGTCTCGCCAGACGAAGACACTGTAGATGTGATGACATCAAGAGGCTTTATGCAAGATTTAATACTACGCTTCCGGCGAGTGGACATATCAGCTCTTGCAGCGCAATTGGCTTATTTCTTTTTACTGTCTTTTTTCCCACTATTAATTTTTCTAGTTACATTACTACCGTATTTGAATTTAAAGTCGACGCAAGTGTATTCATTTCTAGTGAATATTATGCCGGACGAGGTATATAGGCTTATTGAAGATACATTAGATGAAATTTTAACAAACCGAAATAGTAGTTTATTATCCGTCGGGATACTTGGGACAATTTGGTCTGCTTCCAAAGGAATTAATGCATTGATTAGAGCCTTGAATAAGGCCTATGATACAGAAACTAGAGGCAGTATTTTAGATCGAGGGTTATCCCTTGTTTTCACCTTGGCATTTGTAGTTGTTATTGTTGTTGCTCTACTTTTACCGATTTTTGGGCAACAGGTAGGGCATTTCTTATTTTCGATTGTTGGCATTGAGGAGCAATTTGAAATAATCTGGTATAGAATGCGCTGGTCGATACCACCTCTACTTATTTTTATTGTTTTAATGGGGATATATAGATTTGTTCCAAATACAAATCCTCGTTTGAAATTAATGGGAGTTTGGCCAGGGGCATTGTTTTCAACTCTTGTCTGGCTGGCAGTAACGTATGCTTTCTCTTTCTATATTAATAATTTCGCGAATTATTCCTCTACATATGGCAGTATTGGTGGCGTGATTATTTTAATGCTTTGGCTATATTTCACAGGGATTATATTAATTTTTGGCGGTATTTTAAACGCAACGATGCAGAAAAAAGTATTGCAAAAAGAACTTATGAAGCAGAAGACACTAACGAAAAGTTAGGAATATTGAAAAGAACAGCCTCGTTATCACGTTATGTGATACGAGGCTGTTTGTTTTAGACGTTTTTGTTAAGCATTCGTAAGCCGTTTAAAATAACTAGAATGGTGCTTCCTTCATGTCCGATTACGCCTAGAGGTAAATCGACGACTTGTAAAAAGTTTGAGGCAATTAATAAAACGATAACACCGATTGAGAAGAAGATGTTTTGTTTAACGATACGTTGCATTTTACGTGATAAACGTACTGCATAGGCGATTTTTGATAAGTCATTTTTCATTAAAACGACATCTGCTGTTTCCAAAGCAACATCTGTTCCTTCTCCCATAGCAATTCCGGTAGTTGCGGTTGCTAATGCGGGTGCATCATTAATCCCGTCACCGACCATCCCTACAAATTTATGCTGAGAAAGAAGTCGTTTCATCTCAGTCACTTTTGTTTCGGGTAGACATTCAGCAACATATTCTGTCACGCCTGCTTCCTTGGCAATTACCTTCGCGGTCTTCTCGTTGTCGCCTGTTAGCATGACAACATTAATACCTAGCTCTTTTAGTAATGATACTGCCTTTTTTGCTTCGCTGCGGACGGTATCCTTTAAGGCTGCCAATGCGACGATACCATCTTTGTCACGAATGAAAATAACGCTTTTTCCTTCTGAGGCAAGGTTTTCTGCTGCACCATTTGCAAAATCGTTTGCCTCATCTAGACCAACAAAGTCTGGTTTACCAACAAGATATTCGACTTCATTGACGTAACCTTTCATACCCCAACCTGGGATATCTTCTATAGTGGCTTGAGCAAACTGTGTGATACCTTCTTTTCTTGCGAATGAAGTAATTGCTTGAGCAAGTGGATGGTTCGATTGTGCTTCAATACCTGCAAGGACTGCCAGTGTATTTTCGCGGTCTAATCCTTCTCGAACAATAAAATCAGTAACGGTTGGTTTACCCTGTGTTAAAGTACCTGTTTTATCTACTGCTAGTGCTCGTAATGCACCTAGATGCTCTAAATGTAAGCCGCCTTTGAATAGGACACCGTGTTTTGCCCCATTTGAAATTGCTGCAAGTGTTGCAGGCATTATGGATGCAACAAGTGCACATGGAGAAGCAACTACTAGGAGTACCATTGCTCGATAGAAAGTTGTTGTCCAGTCCCAACCGAGTACAAAGTGAGGTAGAAACATCATAAGTGCAACCGTAAGTAGCGCAATTTTCACATAAGTACCTTCGAATTTTTCTATAAACTGTTGAGAAGGAGATTTTTCACTCTGTGCGCTTTGTACAAGTTGGATAATTTTTTGAAATAGTGTTTCAGAATTCGGTTTTGTCATTTCCATTGTAATGGCGCCATTTAAGTTCACTGTACCTGCAAATACCTCATCGCCTTCACGTTTTGCCACTGGGAGTGGTTCACCACTTAGTGCGGATTCATCGATAGAAGACTGTCCTTTAAAGATTACACCGTCTGCTGGTACACGTTCACCAGGTTTTATGAGCAGGTGATCTCCAATTTGTAATGTGGAGACAGCGACTTTCATTGGTTCAAAGTTACCGCGAACAAGCCAAGCCTCTTCGGGTTGCAAATTCATGAGTGCCGAAATTTCACGATGACTTTTATTCATTGCGTATGTCTCAAGAGCACCACTTACTGCAAAAATGAAAATTAAAATGGCACCCTCCGTCCAATAACCGATTGCTGCGGAACCAATTGCAGCTAATACCATCAATAGTTCAACATTAAGCTCTTTATTTTCAATGGTTTCTTCAATACCTTCTTTTGCTTTAGCGAATCCACCAACGCAAAAAGCAACAATATATAAAAGAATAGGAGCTGTTGTTTGTCCGCTAGTGTCTAAACGCCAGGCAAGTAAAATAAACAAACCTGCTATAAGGGCAGCGATTAATTCAGCATGTTCCTTTATTTTCTCAATTATATATGAATTTTCTCGATTAGAATACTCCATACTTATCCCTCCTGATAATGAAAATCAATATCAAAAACCTTGTAAATCAGTGTATATAAACAATTTGGAATTGAAAAACGTTTTCGATTAGCTCATCTCTAATTTAGAATTATTATAACAAAGGTTTTTGGAAAAAGAAAGTAAGAAATTTGAAGTAATTTTTAAAGAAAGGGGATAAAAGTAGTCCAGGATCGAGATAGAGGCAATTATGGGGTTTTTGAATTAATTTTGAACATAAGAAAAGCACAGCTATTCCTAGGAATATTCTGTGCTTTTTAAATTTGTGCAGGCTCATCACGATAAAGTAAGGTAAATTTCCGTTCCGGCTGGGCGCTTTACTGGGGGCGTCCAGCCTCACTTTTAATCAACTGACATACATAAATGTCATACCCAAAATTGGTGATGAACCATAAATTGTTAAATTTTCACTACTAATCTAATTATAAAAAGATAATTTTCCTATTAGAATACACGTTCAGCGTGTAGTGCAAGTTTTTCTAGGGATGATTTGTCTACATCTGCGTGTAGTGAGTTACCGTGAGAGTCCATTGTTACAACAGCTGTGAACTTCTCAACGTTTAAGTGCCACATTGCTTCTGGAATACCGAATTCCATTAGGTCAACACCTTCAACACCTTTAATGCAGTCTGCGTAGTACTGTGCAGCACCACCGATTGCATTTAAGTACACACCACCGTGCTCTTCTAATGCAGCAAGTGTTTTTGGTCCCATACCGCCTTTACCAATTACAGCGCGGATACCGAATTTTTTCATGATGTCACCTTGATATGGCTCCTCACGAATAGAAGTAGTTGGACCAGCAGCCTTTACTGTCCAGTTGCCTTCTTCGTCTTTTGCCATTACAGGGCCACAGTGATAAATAACTTGTCCATTAAGATCAACAGGAGCATCGTGGCTCATTAAGTGATGGTGAATTGCGTCACGGCCAGTGTACATGCGACCAGTAATTGATACAACGTCACCAACTTTTAGA
Source organism: Lysinibacillus xylanilyticus (assembly GCF_001183605.1). Taxonomy (GTDB): domain Bacteria; phylum Bacillota; class Bacilli; order Bacillales_A; family Planococcaceae; genus Lysinibacillus; species Lysinibacillus xylanilyticus. The sequence goes on from NZ_LFXJ01000011.1 coordinate 101,677, forward strand.
GCGCGAATTTGTTCTTCAGTAATTGGTGCAGTAAGTTCTACTACATCTGCAGTAGTATCTTCTGTTGTTGCTGCAACTTCATCTTCTTTAAATGTAATTTTTTCGCCTTCTTGGTAATGCCAGTTAATGATTTCACCAGTTTCAGGATTGATGTCCACAGCCATACGACGGTATGCCCAGCAGTTATAAGCTACTGATACGTAGAATGATGCAGGGATACGGTGCATAACACCAATTTTACAGCCAAGTAATGTTGCTTCACCACCGAAGCCCATTGTACCGATACCGAATGTGTTTGCAGTTTTCACTACATACTCTTCTAATTTAGCAAGATCAGGATTTGGATTTGTATCTTCCACATGACGGAATAACTGTTCTTTTGCTAAGTCGTAACCAGAAGAGCGATCTCCACCGATACCTACACCGATGAAGCCAGCTGAACAGCCTTGTCCTTGTGCTTGGTATACTGAGTGAATAATACATTTACGGATACCATCTAAATCACGACCAGCGCGGCCAAGACTTTCAAGTTCACATGGTAGGCTGTATTGAATGTTTTTGTTTTCACAGCCGCCACCTTTAAGGATTAATTTAATTGTAATATAGTCTTTTTCCCATTGTTCGAATTTCATAACAGGAAGACCGTCACCAAGGTTATTACCGCTGTTTGCGCCTGTTAATGAATCAACCGCATTTGGACGTAATTTTGCATCTGCAGTAGTATCGTTAATAGCTTTTTTAATAGCTTCTTTAATTTCTAATTGGTTTACACCAACAGGAGTATAGATTTTGAATGTTGGTAGACCAGTATCTTGACAGATAGGTGATACATTATCTTCTGCCATAATAATATTATTTGAGATTGTGTCTAAGCTCATTGCAGCACGAGTACCAGCATTCTCAGCTTCTTTAGCTTTCTTAATTGCACGTCGTACGTCTTTTGGTAGATTAGTAGATGTTTCTGTAATTAAATTGTAAAGACTTTTCTCCAAAGTTTGGATATTCATTTGGTATTGCCCCCCATAGAAAATTTGATTATTTCCACGATACATTATACTCTTTTCAACTAATGAAAAAAAGAGTTCAACTCATTGTGGTCGGAATTAAAGGTCTATTCTCAAAAAGAGGTAATATAAATGTGAAATTATGTTAATCAAGTTTTATTTATCGTTAAGCTATTATTAAGATATTGAAGCAGGGGAATAAACAATATTTTAAGAAGAGTATAGTAGGAAACGAAGGCATTTCCTGAGAAACTGATCGATTTTAGAAAAAAGCCGATCACTTTTGAAGCGAAGCTGATCACATTTAGAGCAAAGCTGCTCACATTTAGAGCGAAGCCGATCACTTTTAGAGTGAAGCTGATCACATTTAGAGCGAAGCCGATCACTTTTGGAGCAAAGTGAATCACTTTTGAAGCAAAGCCGATCGAATCACCATAGAGATTGTCAGAAGGGAACATTTGTTCTATAATGAATTTAAAATTTACTTTAGGAGGTAATAAATATGAAGTTACTTAATTTACCTGAAGCATTTGAACAATATAGGACTCTAATAGAGGAAACGATACAGCCTACTGTATTTATTGAAACGGAAGAACGAAAAACATCTTTATTTGAAAGTAAGTTTGCGGGTGATCCATATTTTCCGCTGTCAATGGAATATCCGAAAAATCCTGAAGGGCAACCATTAAAATTACTAGCACAAATAAATTTTGCAGATATACCTAAGCATTTACCGAATTTCCCTGAAGAGGGAATTTTACAGTATTATATTGATGGCTATGATGATGTATTAGGGATGGACTTTGATAATGGTCAAAATCAGGAGGGCTTCCGCGTTATTTTCCACGAGCATATTGTCAGTGATGAGTCACAGTTAGTACGAGACTTCTCATTTGTTGAAGCGAATGAAGAAGAATTATACTTTCCGGTGGAAAAAGAAATGGCATTGTCCTTTGGAGCAGGCTATGAACCATTATCAGCAAGTGATTTTAGAAGTGAAAAACTATATGCGAAGATCTTTGCTAATATAGAAGACAATGATAATTTAGTAGATTCATTTTATGAAACATTAAATAGTACAGGTCATAAAATCGGGGGATATCCATTCTTTACACAAGAAGATCCAAGAGTGTATGGCGACTATACAGATTCTACAATCTTGTTGCTTCAAATTGATAGTATAGGCGAACATATTTTATGGGGCGATGTTGGGGTCGGCAATTTTTTCATCACTGAAGATGAGCTGAAACGTAAGGATTTTAGTAAAGTTCTATATAATTGGGATTGCTATTAACCAAAATGGAACAGAAAGAAAGCAAGTGGATATAGAGCCTCCACTTGCTTTTATCTTCATTCAGCAACAAATCTTTTCTGTGCGAAAGCGAAGCGTCAGTTACAAAAGACTTCTACCTTTGAAGATGGTGAGATGAATGAAGATAAAGCCTCCGGCGGATGTCACGTTCAAACTCTGGACGCAATTACACCAAGGCGAAATTGATTAGTAATTATTGTTCACGAGCATTAAATTGCTCCATTTTGTCCTCTAAGTCATCCATCATTTGAATTAAACGATCGATATCCTCTAATTCAGTTGTTTCAGGATCAATTGCATCTAAAACTTCTAAAAACATTTCAAGACGCTCTTTTAAGTAATTCATTTGCTGTTTTTTATCAGTGATAGGATTTGACATGCATACACCTCATTTCGTCCCCTTCATCTTAGCTGATTCGGGACTAAATTTCAATGTTTAGGTAAACACCTAGGACTTAGCGATTATTTTGTGAAAATCAATAGACAGAATATTTACAATATTGAGAGGCTGTGTTAAATTAATATTAAGAAAAGGTAAAGGAGCTGATTTAAAAAGTTCAAAAAAACTCTAACTCGAAAAGGAGGGAGTTTAAACAAGTACTCGGCCAATATAAAAGCCGAAATTCGTGTTTATACAATTAAATGGAGATAAGTGTTAGTTAGGCCTTAGCGTAAAATCACATGTGGTGAGCGCTAAGGCTTTTTGATATGCTGTTATTTGGAAGATTGACTTGATGTTGGAGGGAAAGATGACATACTTCTCAGATTACAGCAAAAAAAGATTTGCCATTCTAGTGTTAATTGTATCTATTTCTGGTTTTTCACAAGGGATGCTTTTACCGCTAATTTCAATTATTTTTGAACGTGATGGAGTTTCCTCTGCGTTGAATGGATTGAACGCAACGGGTCTATACATAGGAACTTTATTAATCTCACCGTTTATCGAGCAGCCATTACGAAAATGGGGTTACAAACCTATTATTTTAATAGGAGGTGCACTTGTCTTTGCTTCACTGCTTGTATTTCCTTTATGGAAAAGTGTGACCTTTTGGTTTATCCTCCGCTTACTCATCGGGGTAGGGGATCATGCGTTACATTTTGCAACACAGACGTGGATTACAAGCACCTCAGACCATAAAAGCTTAGGAAAAGGTATGGCCATTTACGGCTTGTCCTTTAGTACAGGCTTTGCGATCGGTCCTCTGATGGTAAAACTTATACAAGTTTCAGAAGCATTACCGTTTATTGTGTCCTCGATTATGTGTTTGTTTGCATGGGTTTTTGTATTCTTTTTACAAAATGAAAAACCAGAGCGATTAACGGGAGACTTAAAGGCACGAGGCTGGCATCGTTATAAAATTGCTATTGTATTTGGATGGATTGCATTTTTAGGGCCATTTGTTTATGGGTTTTTAGAATCTTCTTTAAACGCTTTGTTCCCAGTTTATGCTTTGCGAAAAGGTTTCGACGTGAATATGATTCCTATTATTTTATCAGTCTTTACATTTGGCGGGATTTTAACGCAAGTGCCGCTTGGAGCAATAGGGGATAAAGTCGGAAGACGCAATGTCTTGATGATAGGCTCATTTGGAGGGGCTATTATTTTTGGAATTGCAAGCTTTGTAGAGCATTCACAAATGGCAGTAGCCGTAGCATTCTTCTTTACAGGTACATTAGTCGGTTCAATGTTTTCATTAGGTATTACTTATATGGCTGACTTAACACCGAAGGAACTAATGCCGACAGGAAATCTGCTTTGCGGTATTGCCCTTAGCATTGGTAGTTTAACAGGGCCATTTTTAGGAGGCATTTATTTAGAATATGTAAATTATAGCTTCCTTTTATTATTGGCGATACTTTTGCTAGCCATAGCAATTATTTTGCTAGTATTTGGACGAAATAAAAATAAGCGACCAGTGTCGGTGTAAGGGGCATTGTCTTTTGGAAATTATCCTTGAAGACGCTCGGGGAATCAGAAGAATTAATCAGCCCGGAGACTTTTTTAGAGAAAATAAAAAGAGCGGGGCTCATCTCCCGCTCATAAAACAAAAAACGCCCAGCAAATCCGTGCTGTTATGGCGTCTTTTGCGTGACAAGGATGTTCCATCCAAGTCACATAGGTTTGGCACCTAGAATGATATTATACAGACAAGCAAACAAAAAATCAAATAATATTTGCGAGGTAATATTTGGACTTTTAATTTCCTGGCAACTAGTTAAGTTTTTTAAACTGCGGTATAATGGCACCAAAATTGCAAAGGACGTCTCAAATATTAGGAGACGTCCTTTTTCATCACTATTTATTCTTCAACACAAGCTTCGCCACGCACTCCACCTGAGCTGTTTGTGCAAACATATCCACCGGCTGAATATATTCAACATCATAAAACTTCGTTAATTCGTTTAAATCCTTCGCCAAAGTTGATGGATTACACGATGTATAGACAAAGCGCTTCGGTTTTAGCTTCAATACAGTGCGAATGAATTCTGGTGCTAGACCTGTGCGTGGTGGATCAACTGTAATAACATCTGGTGTAAATCCTTCCTTGCGCCATTTTGCTAGGACACTTTCTGCTGTGCCGACCGCATATTTTGTATGCTTAAAGCCATGGTTTCGGGCGTTTTTACGAGCATCCTGAATGCTTTCTGGAATAACATCCATTCCGCGAACTTCTTTTGCTTTGTCAGCTAGCCATAAACCGATTGTCCCAACACCGCAGTAAGCGTCAACAACTGTTTCTTTGCCTGTTAATGCTGCTGCTTTTTTGATTTCATCGTAGAGATGAACGGTTTGTGTTGGATTCAGTTGGAAAAAGGCACGAGCAGATAAATCAAAGGCTAATTCACCAAGCTCCTCATGAATCGTTTCCTTACCATCGAGGACAATCGTTTCATCACCAAAGATTAACGATGTTTTCTCACGGTTAATATTTTGGGCAATCGATACGATACTTGGGTCGATTTTTTTGATACGTGCAATGAGCTCAGCTAGATGTGGAATTTCTTTACGTGTTGTTACGAGCACGACTTGCGTTTCACCAGTACGAATTCCTGTACGTACAACAATCGTACGCAATAATCCATCAAGCGTACGACCATCGTAAATAGTAATATTCAGTTTTTGCAAAATTTTACGTGTTGCCACTGTAATTTTTGATGTAATCGGATGTTGAACAAGGCAGTCATTGATGTTCAGTAACTTGTTGCTACCTTCTGCAAATAGTCCTGCATAGACACGCTTGCCTTCTTTACGTACTTGATATTGACTTTTGTTACGATAATTCCATGGATTATCCATCCCTAGAGTTTTGCGAACTTCAACTGTATTAGTTAAAGGCTTAGCATAACGTTCTAATGCCTGAATTACGATATCGCGCTTTTCGATTAGCTGCTTTTCATATGTCATATGTTGAAGCTGACAGCCGCCACATTCATTGTAAACTGGGCAGGGTGCTTCCTGACGATGTTTTGAAGCTTTGCGAATAGCTAATATTTCTGCTTCGGCAAAGTTTCGCTGTGTTTTAGTCACTTGTGCTGTAATTTCTTCACCAGGAATAGCGCCCTTTACGAATACAACATTACGCTTATAAAAGCCTACTCCTTCACCGTTAATACCAAGTCTTTTTATTATTAGAGGAAATTTTTGTCCTACTTCCATTGTTGTTTGCTGCGTCAAGCGTTCCACGTCCCTGTTCTTTTAATATCATCTCCCCATTATAACTAAGGAGTAGACGATTGCAAAGCGAGAGGGAAATCTTCATATTCTAAAACTAAATCGTCAAGGGATAAAAATGTATAGCCTTGTTTTTTCGCTTCAGCAATAAACCTTGGAAGAGCTTCTGCATTATCTTGTGCAACTGTATGCATTAAAATAACAGCACCAGGGTGAAGCTGTTCCATTAAAGCATTATAGGCATAATCTGCACCACGACGTACATCCCTTTCCCAATCCTTAAAGGCAACGGACCAAAAAATATGACGATAGCCTGCAGCATTTCCTACCTCTAATAATTTCGCATTAAATGTACCTTCAGGTGGACGAGCATATGTTGTACGTTCAATACCTGTCAATTCACGCAGTTTATCGTCAAGTTTTTTCCATTCTGTACGTATACCATCGGGTGTTAGTCTCGCCATATTAGGGTGCCCGTATGAATGATTGCCAATTATATGTCCATCTTTAACCATACGTTTTACTAAATCAGGGGCACTTTCTACATAATGACCAGTTAAAAAGAAGGTAGCTGGTGCATTTTCCTTCTTCAAAGTATCCAAAATACTTTCTGTAAACCCATTTTCATATCCGTTATCAAAGGTTAAATAAGCAACTTTTTTATCTGGCTTGCCTTTATAAATTGCACCATATTTCTCAATTACTTGATCAAGCTGTGCCCCAGCCTCCGCTTGTTCACCATTTTTCGCTCGTTTAAGGCCCCAGTTGTATTCTTCAGAGCCAGAAGCCGAATATGGATTAAAGCTAATCGCCGCGGCAATAATAAAAGTAGCAATGACCGCTCCTACTATATGCTGTTTCCACATAAAAACGCATCCTTTCTTTTTCATTAGAATGCGTATTTTTTAAAAAATTATCCTATTCGATATCAATTATGCCTCGGCATAATTGCATCCGGGATCAGCTTTGTGCTTGTTGCTGAAAGAAGTTAAACCAATAAATTTTGAAGTGTTTCTTTTAAATGAGGGAATTTAAATGTAAAATGATGTTTTTCTAAAACAGTAGGTAGTACATGCTGACCTTCTAATACAAGCATGCTTTGTTCACCTAGCGCTAAACGCATTACAAAGCTTGGTACAGGCATCCAGTGACGTCTTTCCATTATATTTGCAATTGTTTTTCCGAAATTCTTCATACGTGTCGCGTTAGGAGCAGTGACATTAAAAGGGCCTTTCATATCATCGTTCGTCATTGCGAAATATATAGCTCTAGCAACGTCCTCTATATGGACCCATGAAAGCCATTGTTCACCTGAACCTATTGTGCCCCCAATATGCAATTTATATGGTAGTAACATGGAGGGAAGAGCTCCATTTTCACGGCCTAAAATAACACCAAAACGAGCAAGAGCAACTCGAACCCCTAATTTTTCAGCACGTACTGCATGGCGTTCCCAATCATAAACTGTCGAACCTAAAAAATCAGTTGCATAGTCTGTGGAACTTTCGGTATAGATAGACGATGTAGAAGTAGGATAAACCCCCACTGCACTCGCATTGACAAGCACTTTTGGCTTCGAGCTAAGGTGCTCCATAATACGTACTATCTCAAGTGTTGCATCCATGCGACTTGTATAAATGGCTTTCTTCTGTTTTTTCGTCCAACGTCCATTATTTAAAGAAATTCCTGCTAAATTAACAATTGCATCGACTTCATTTAACAACTGTTCAGGTCTTGCTCCTTGCTGAAGCCATTGTACATATTGAATATCATTTTCTCGTCTTGTTTTGTTCCGTGTTAAAATGATGATTTCATGTCCCTTATCTTGCAAAAGCTTTGTTAGAGCTTTCCCAACAAAACCAGTACCACCTGCAATAACGATTTTCATAAGAGTCCCTCCTTTTTAAAACGATTCTATATGAGCAAGTTTATCACCTAATCATTTACAAATGTTAGTTTCCGGAAAGTAATACCCGCGTACATGAAATGTCTATGGGAAAAAGCAATACCGCGAAAAATGTTATAATGGTAAATAGTGAGGTGTTACTAATGCGTATTATTACGAAAATTGCACGTCAAAAAAACAATCCAGAACGTTATAATATATATTTGAACGAAGAATACGCTTTTCCTGTAGATGAAGCAATTCTCATTCAATTTGGTTTAACGAAGGGAAAAGTGCTTGAGGAATTTGATATTCAGGAAATTGCCTACGAGGATGAGATTCGAAAAGCTTTTAATAAAGGGTTGAATTTCTTATCTTATCAAATGCGTAGTGAGCATGAAGTAAAGAAAAAGCTTCTCACGTTAGAATTTGGCGAAGCGGTTATTTTAGAGGCTATACAAAAGCTTAAATCATATGGTTTTTTAAATGATGAAACTTATTCCAAGGCATTACTTGATACGAAAAAAGCTACGATGAAAAAGGGACCCAAGGCAATTAGACAAGACCTTATGAAAAAAGGAATTGATAAAAGCTTACAGGATGAGGTACTTGCTACTTATAGTCATGCTGAACAGGTGAAGCTTGCAACACAATTGGCTGAGAAGGTCATTCGATCGGAAAAAAAGAAGACACCAACACAAATAAAAGCTAAAATTCAAGATTTTTTAATGCGAAAAGGTTATTCTTTTAATGTTGTAGATGATGTGCTAAGTCAAATAGAAATTGAGCAAGATGAAGATGAATGGCAACAGCTACTCGATGTACAAGGCGAAAAAGTTTGGAAAAAGTATTCATCGAAGTATACTGGTTATGAATTGAAAATGAAAATAAAGCAGGCGCTCTATCAAAAGGGGTTTCCTATAGAGGTTATAGATCGTTTTATAGAAGAGAAGGAGAATGAGGAATGAACGAAAAAAATTATGCTGCAATGTCAGAGCACGAATTACGTGAGGAAATAGCCATGATAAAGGAAAAAGCACGTAAGGCAGAGCAACTAGGAATTATCAATGAATTCGCAGTATACGAGCGTAAGGCTTTAATGGCGGCTGCTTATTTAGTGGATTTGGATACAATAGTTCCTGGAGAAATGTATCGTATTGACGGCTCTGAAAATGAATTTTTCCAAGTGGATTATTTAAAAGGACGCTTTGCGTGGGGACATCGCTTAGGGGGCGAAAAATACCAAGAGGCTTTACCGGTTTCAATGCTATCTCCTGTAAAGGTGGGCAAATAAATGGATGAAAAAATTGAGAAACTAACTGCTGAGTTACTTGCAAAAAATCCGCAAATGTCAGTAGGGCGTGCACGAGTATGGATTGAGCTTTTATGGAGTGATTTTGAATCAACTTCTGCAAAAGCTGGCTACAACTATCGTGGTGCTGATTACACTGAGAATTTAGTGCGTCAATTAATTACCAGCTATGGTGATAAGCTGCATGCTTTTGCAGGACGTAATCCCAAATACGCACATTTACTTGATGCTAGTGATGATATGATACAATAACAAAACCCTGACCAATGTTTGGTCAGGGTTTGCTGATGTTTAATTACTTGCGCCAATCTGTAATTTTTTTTGAAGTTTATCTTCTGTAAAAATCCACCCTGTGTATGAAGTGACAATCTCGTTGTCATCGTCTAAATGAGCAACAGCAACGAAAGGATAGCGATTATCACTACGGTAACGCAGATCGATTAATCTTACTTCTGTTAAGCCATTTTCGAGATCTGAAATTTCCCAACGATACAATGGTGAGAATGACACGAATGCAGCGAGATTGCGATCTTTCAATGCTATTTCAATAAGAGGCGTTTTCGGTAAAGGTTTTATTTCGAATTTGTCATAAATATTAACAGTTCGCCCGTAAGCACGGCCAACGTAATAATGCGTTTTGGATTTAGCCGCAATTCGCCAGTGGAAGAATCGCATTGTAGGGGCTACAATAACATACTCTTCATCTTGGATGGTATTATGCACAGCGTTCTTCACAGCCTTTTGGACTGCAAATCGTAAAATGTAGTAGACGATAATAATGAGATACATGATACTAAATGTCCAAACTGGATTTGCACCAAATACCCAAAGTAAAATGCCAAGGCAATGTAATGTAAAGATAATAGGATCAAATGTATTAATGACACCAAGTGCAACCCATCTTCTAGAGAACGGTCGAAGTGCTTGTGTACCATAAGCGTTGAAAATATCAACAAAGACATGAAGTGCTACAGCTAAAAATGTCCAAAGCCATAAATGAAACACATTTGCGTCTTGAATAATAAATGCTAAAACCGCTGTAATTAAGATGGGCCAAATAGCTACTGCTGGTAGTGAATGTGTAATTCCGCGATGATGTCGAATATAAATGGCATTGTTGCGCAGTTTTAAAACTGTATCGACATCAGGAGCCTGTGAGCCAATAATCGTACCTGCCATTACTGCGGTAAAGGTCATTGAATGATCTGCTACAACGGGGTCGGCTAATGCAAGACCACCGAGGGCTATACCCATAACGAAATGTGTGCCTGAATCCAAAAATATCCACTCCTTGTATGCAACGAAATAGAGTACAATTTGCATACATGTATATTTCAATAATCCGTAATACTTGATATTTACTTATTTAAGACGTCGTGCTAAATTTTGAAGCTAGAAAATTTATGGCGTTTTTTGTCGTTTCTGACAGATAATCTTTTCTTAATTGTATACTCTTTTTACCATAAATAAAATTGTAAAGGCGCTGGAGGTCACTGTGAATTATCCATATGTAACAGAATTTCGACAATCTTTAGTCGAATGGTTTAATGTTGAGAAGCGTGATTTACCTTGGAGGCATACTACGGACCCTTATAAAATCTGGGTATCGGAAGTGATGCTACAGCAAACACGTGTCGACACAGTTATTCCTTATTACAATCGTTTTATAGAAAGTTTTCCAACATTAGAATTACTCGCGGAAGCTCCACAAGAATACTTATTGAAGCATTGGGAAGGCCTAGGCTATTATTCCCGTGCACGTAATTTACAAGCGGGTGTTCGTGAAGTATTAGAAAACTACGGTGGTGTAGTACCTGATAATCGCCATGAGATTTCAAAATTGAAAGGCGTTGGCCCATATACCGCTGGAGCTATTTTAAGTATTGCCTATAATAAGCCAGAACATGCGGTTGATGGTAATGTTATGCGCGTTTTAAGTCGTGTACTTAATATCCATGAAGATATAGCAGTTCCAAAGACTAAAAAGATTTTTGAAGCGGCTGTTGAAGAATTGATAGATTCAGAAAATACATCGTCCTTCAATCAAGGTTTAATGGAGCTTGGTGCACTTATTTGTACGCCAACTTCACCAAAGTGCTTATTGTGTCCAGTTCGCGAATACTGTACCGCTTTTAATGAAGGTGAGCCTGAAAAATTACCTATCAAATCAAAAAAAGTAAAGATGAAGCATATCTCATACGATGTGCTTGTATGTCAAGATGACAAAGGTCGAATTTTATTGGAGCAGCGATCAGCAGAGGGTCTACTTGCTAATCTATGGCAGTTTCCAATGCTTGAACACGACAAAGATTCAATAGATACTTTTATTAATGAGTACGCTATGAATGTTCAACCGAAACAGGAATTGTTAACGTTTAAACATGTTTTTTCACATTTAACATGGCATATAAATAGCTATTTTATGAAATGTAATTCAGCAGTAAAGGGCGAATGGCTGACTCACGAGCAAATAGAATTATTACCAATGTCCGTTCCAATGCTGAAAATATGGCAAGAAATTAAAGATTAATCAAGAAAATAATATTTATAAAAATTTATGAGCATAAAACCATTCACCTCGGTACACAATAATGAGCGTGGAGGTGAATGAATAATGAAAAAGCAAAACAACCAAAATTTACAACCGAATAAAAACATGCAACGTCAAAGTCAAGAATTTGGTTATGAAACAGACGTTAATGAAGTGCAAAAGCAAAATGCTAAAGCAGAGCAAAATAAAGCTCAAGCTTCAGGTAACTTCAATAAAACTAACCAAGATCTTGGTGAATAACACTTTGTAATTGCATAATTGCATTTACCTCTTAAGGAGCTGTCTAAAATCGAAAAGATTAAAAAAGGCAGCTCCTTTTGAATTTTATATAGCAAGATGAGAAAGCTGCTCGGGTAGGCAAGAGAACCGAATCGGGTAGCCGAGGAAATTGATTAGGTAAGACAGAGAACTAATCGGATGCGAAGAAGAACGGCTCAGATTCAGAATAAACAAGCAAAAAAATTTCAATTGGATTGTTGTTATGATAAAATCCGCTTCAAATTAACGAAATTTTGTACAAATTTAAAAGAGCGCAGTGAAATTTGTGGTTTTCTAACTACACCTTTCGCGTACACATTGCTATAATATACTAGAGACTGCTAGATTTAGGTAGCATAGACGAAAAGGTGGGCTTCAAAGATGGCAATACCGGTAGAAGGAGAAACGATACAAATACATAGTTATAAGCACAATGGCCGTATCCACCGTGTTTGGCAAGAAACAACGGTTTTAAAAGGAACGAAAAATATCGTTATCGGTGCGAATGAACGGACACTTGTGACAGAATCCGATGGTCGTACGTGGCTAACGAGAGAGCCTTCTATTTGTTATTTCCATGCGGAGCACTGGTTTAACATCATTTGCATGCTACGTGAGGACGGTGTGTATTATTATTGTAATCTAAGCTCACCATTTGTTTTCGATAATAATGCCATTAAATATATTGACTATGATTTAGACATTAAAGTTTTCCCTGATATGTCTTATTCTCTCTTAGATGAGGATGAATATGAGCTACATAGTAAGGAAATGTCTTATCCAGATGTCATAGATAAAATTTTAAAGCGCAATGTCGATAAATTAATTAGCTGGATTCAACAAAAAAGAGGACCCTTTGCACCTGATTTCATCGATGCCTGGACAAGTCGTTATAAGTTTCAGCTCGATATGCAAGCAGATGATTGTTAGTTACACCTATTAGTTTTACTAATGGGTGTTTTTTTATGTTTTGAACAATCGGATTGTAAAATAGTTAGTGATAAAGCTAAATTAACTGTACTTAAAACAAAATATTGCTATAATACGTTTGGGCATTCAATTTGTGGATGTCTGTTTCTTTTTATGTATTACATAAGAGCGAGTCTTTTAAAATAAGGATGTGATAATAAATTGGGTAGTATAAAGCGTTATATGAGATTTGTAAAACCATATACATGGGAAATTATTTTAACGATTGTAATTGGTATAGTGAAATTTGCGATTCCGTTATTTATCCCATTACTCATAAAAATTGTGTTAGATGATATTATCGCTGCGGATAATCTATCGGATGCAGAGAAGACAAAAGAACTGTTTTATTGGTTAGGTGGTACGATCATTGTATTCTTTATTATTCGACCACCGATTGAGTATTACCGTCAATATTTTGCTCAACATGTCAGTAACAAGGTGCTTTTCGATATTCGAAAACAAATATATGCACATTTACAGCGACTAAGTTTAAGGTACTATGCAAATACAAGAGCTGGCGAAGTTATTTCAAGAGTGATTAATGATGTGGAACAAACAAAAAACTTTATCATGACAGGCTTGATGAATGTTTGGCTTGACCTTGCGACAATTGTTATTGCTATCGGTATTATGCTTGCCATGGATGTTAAGCTTACGCTAGTAGCATTAGTTGCGTTCCCATTCTATGCTTTTAGTGTGAAGTACTTCTTTGGTAAACTTCGATCTTTAACACGTAAAAGGTCACAAGCGCTTGCGGGTGTGCAAAGTTATTTGCATGAACGTGTAGCTGGAATGAGCATTATTAAAAGCTTCACGCTAGAAAAGCACGAGCAAAAATTATTCGATGAAGCAAATGGTGAATTTTTAGAGAAAGCGTTGGATCATTCGAAATGGAATGCTAAATCCTTTGCAGTGGTGAATACAATTACGGATGTAGCACCTCTCTTAGTAATTGCTTATGCAGGTTATCAAGTTATTAATGGTTCTCTATCAGTTGGGACAATGGTGGCCTTTATTGCCTATATCGAACGACTTTATGGTCCACTTCGTCGTCTTGTAAGTTCATCAACGATGCTAACACAATCATTTGCATCAATGGATCGAATGTTTGAATTAATGGACGAACCTTATGAAATAAAAAACAAGGCTAATGCGGTAGAACTACCTCGAGTAAAGGGTGAAGTCCGCTTTAACAATGTGAACTTTCAATATGAAGAAGAAGGCTCACAAATTTTAAACAACATCAATTTCACGATTAACCCTGGAGAGACAGTTGCATTTGTAGGAATGAGTGGTGGAGGAAAATCAACCATCATTAGTTTAATTCCTCGCTTTTATGATACAACGAGTGGCGCAGTGACTATTGATGAATATGATGTACGTGACGTATCATTACTTTCTTTACGCTCCCAAATCGGAATAGTCTTACAGGACAATATTCTGTTCAGTGATTCGGTAAAAGAAAATATTTTAATGGGCAAGCCAGATGCTTCTGATGAAGAGGTTATTGCTGCGGCAAAAGCGGCAAATGCACATGATTTTATTATGAGCTTACCAAATGGCTATGACACAAAAGTCGGGGAGCGAGGTGTGAAGTTATCAGGTGGACAAAAGCAGCGAGTAGCAATTGCTCGTGTATTTTTAAAAAATCCTCCTATTTTAATACTGGATGAAGCGACCTCTGCTTTGGATTTAGAAAGTGAGGCACTTATTCAAGAATCATTGGATGTACTTGCACATGAACGTACAACCATTATAATTGCTCACAGACTTTCTACAATTACACATGCAGATAAAATTTTGGTTATTGATCATGGACAATTAATTGAAAGTGGTACGCACGAGCAATTAATGCAAAAAGAGGGGACTTACTTTAATTTATTCCAGGTGCAACATTTAGAATGATGCACCCTAAATAGAAAAAATCTGAATCACCATCATAGTGTGGGGTTGATTTCCGTTCCGACTGGGGCGTCGAGGAAATAAATAGCAAAGTGTCATGTCATCCTCATCTTTTGGTGATGAATAATCTATAAATAGCCTTCTATTTAACATAAATGGAAGGCTATTTTTTTGTCTTATTTATAAAATGTTATCGATTAATAAGACATTATTAATACGAAACTCGAACGATGTAGAAAATCTATGTAAATTGCAGAATAATTATGATTGAAAGAGCAATATTTTTTGGTTAGAATTATCTGAAAATAGGGAATAGAGTGATAGTGAATGTAATTAAGTAAAAATATGGGTTGGATGGGGCGATTGATCATGAGAAAAAAGCTGCTAGAAATAAAAGGTTTAAAGACAACCTTTTTTACAGATGATGGACAAATTCCTGCCGTAGATGATATCAATTTTTCTGTTCATGAGGGAGAAATATTAGGGATTGTAGGGGAATCGGGAAGTGGAAAAAGTGTTACATCACTGTCCATTATGGGATTAATACCGTCACCACCTGGGAAAATAACGGGTGGAGAAATACTATTAGATGGCAAAAACCTCGTAACATTATCTGATAAACAAATGCAGAAAATTCGTGGAAAAGATGTGGCGATGATTTTTCAGGAGCCTATGACATCCTTAAATCCTTTGTTTACAATTGGGGATCAGTTAAAAGAGGCAATTTTAATTCATAATCCAAAATGGTCGAAAAAAGAAGCCTATGCAAGGGCGATTGAAATTATGAAGCTAGTAGGTTTACCACGTACCGAGGAATTATTAAAAGATTATCCACATCATCTATCGGGGGGGATGCGACAACGGGTCATGATTGCGATGGCACTTGTCTGTGATCCGAAGGTATTGATTGCTGATGAGCCGACTACTGCGCTAGATGTTACGATTCAAGCTCAAATTTTGCAGCTTATGAAAGATTTAAATAAACGTTTAAATACAGCTGTTTTATTAATTACACATGATTTAGGCGTTGTTGCAGAAACATGCGAGCGAGTTATTGTAATGTATGCAGGTCAGATTGTGGAAGAGGCACCTATTCAGGAGATATTTGTTAATCCAAAGCACCCTTATACACAAGGGCTTATTAAATCTGTACCGGATATGCGTTATAAAAAGGACAATCTTTACTCTATACCAGGTAGTGTACCTAAGCCTGGAAGTATTCAGGAAGGCTGTCGTTTTGCAGCGCGTTGCGAATTTGCGATGGATCGCTGTGTACAAGAAACACCACCTTTATATGAAGCAGCAGAGCAACATAAATCGAGATGTTTTTTACTAGAGAAACAGGAGGTGGAGCAACATGTCGAAAGTGTTGTTGAAAGTTGATGGTTTAAAAAAATATTTCCCCATTCGGAAGGGTGTCTTAAATACACAGGTTGGAGACGTAAAGGCAGTGGATGATGTTTCCTTTGAAGTTTTTGAAGGAGAAACATTAGGTATTGTAGGTGAGTCCGGGTGTGGTAAATCAACGACTGGTCGACTTTTAATGCGATTGCTTGAGCCAACAGAGGGCGAGATTGAATTCGCAGGTAAAATAATTTCTGAATTATCAAATAATGAAATGCGCAAAGCCCGTAGAGATATTCAAATGATTTTCCAAGATCCTTATGCCTCTCTTAATCCTAGGCATAATATTGGAAAAATATTGGAGGAGCCTCTTATTGTTCATGGAATGGGCAACACAAAGGAACGGAAACAGAAGGTATTAGAGCTTCTCGAAATTGTTGGGTTAAATGAATATCATGTGAAACGGTATCCACATCAATTTAGTGGTGGTCAAAGACAGCGTATCGGCATTGCCCGTGCTCTAATGACGAATCCTCGTTTAATTATTGCGGATGAGCCTGTCTCTGCACTCGATGTGTCAATACAGGCGCAGGTATTAAATTTATTGCAAAACTTACAAAAGGACTTAAAGCTAACTTATATTTTTATTTCCCACGATTTAGGGGTTGTACGCCATATTAGTAATCGTGTAGGTGTAATGTATTTGGGAAAATTAGTGGAGTTGACAGCAAGCGAGGATTTATACGCTGAGCCACTTCACCCATATACGCAGGCACTGTTATCCTCTGTACCTGTTCCAGATCCTACATTTGAACGTGAACAGCTCATTATTTCTGGAGATATTCCAAGTGCTTCGAATCCGCCAAGCGGGTGTACTTTCCATACGAGATG
Organism: Lysinibacillus xylanilyticus; assembly: GCF_001183605.1. Lineage (GTDB taxonomy): Bacteria > Bacillota > Bacilli > Bacillales_A > Planococcaceae > Lysinibacillus > Lysinibacillus xylanilyticus. The sequence goes on from NZ_LFXJ01000011.1 coordinate 118,781, forward strand.
TCCATTTAAAAAAGAAGAATGTTCTCAAGCTGTTCCGAAAATGCAAGAAGTGAAACCGGGTCATTATGTTGCTTGCCATCTTTACGATGCAATCCAACATTAAATGATATAAAAAAACTTAGGGGGAAATTTAATGAAGAAAAAGAAGCTTTGGACTTTGGGTGTAATGCTTATCCTTGTTCTCTCGACAATCTTAGCAGCTTGTGGCAGCTCAGATACTAAGGATACGGGTAGTAAAGATACTTCAAGTGGTGGCGATACAGCTAGCAGTGGCGAACCCAAAACATTAGTATATGGCCGTGGTGGTGATTCAGTAGCGCTAGACCCTGCAGTTGTAACTGATGGTGAATCATTCACGGTTACAGCAAATATATATGAAACACTGGTTAATTTCGGCGAGCGAGATGTAACAATTCAACCAGGTTTAGCGAAATCATGGGAGCCATCAGAAGATGGTTTAACATACACATTCCAGCTGCAAGAAGGTGTAAAGTTCCATGATGGCACTGATTTCAATGCAGAAGCTGTTGTTAAAAATTTTGAGCGTTGGAAAGCTGGAGCAGATAAACACCCTTATTACAGCTCCCAATTTGTAGTAGGTGGCAAGCAAGTGATTGAATCGATAACTGCTAAAGATGATTATACTGTTGTATTCAAGCTTAGCCAGCCACAGGCACCATTCCTGAAAAATTTAGCAATGTCTCCTTTTGCAATTGCTTCTCCAACAGCTTTTGAAGCAAATGAAGAAGGATTATCTACAAATCCAGTAGGTACGGGTCCATTCAAATTTGTAAGCTGGGTACGTAATGATGCAGTAACTATTGAGAAAAACCCAGATTACTATATTGATGGTTTACCGAAATTAGATAAAGTAATTTATAAATCAATTCCAGAAAACTCTACACGTTTAAATGCATTAACTACCGGTGAAGTTGATGTAGCGGATGGCTTAAGCCCATCTGATAAAGCATCAATTGAATCAAACTCAAAATTACAACTAATCGAGCGCCCATCTATGAATGTTGGTTATCTTGGATTAACAGTAACGCGTCCACCATTCGATAATGTAAAAGTTCGTCAAGCAGTAAATTATGCAATCGATAAACAAGCATTAGTAGATGCATTTTATGAAGGCTTAGCAGAGCCGGCGAAAAATCCTATGCCTCCAGTAATTTCAGGCTACAACGATGACGTTCAAGGCTATGAGTATGATCCAGAAAAAGCTAAAGCATTATTAGCTGAGGCTGGCTATGATGGTAAAAAAATTCAGCTGTGGGCTATGCCTGTACCACGTCCGTATATGCCAGATGGCAAAAAAATTGCGGAAGCGATCCAAAAGAATCTAGAGGATGTTGGAATCAAATCTGAAATTGTATCTTTTGAATGGGCTACGTATTTAGAAAAAGCGCAAAATGGTGAAGCAGATGCGTTCTTACTTGGTTGGACAGGCGATAACGGAGATGCGGATAACTTCCTTTATACTTTATTAGATGGGGATAATATTGGTTCCAACAACTATACATTCTATGACAATAAAGAATTACACAAACTTTTAGTGTCTGCGCAAACTGAAATTAATGAGGACAAGCGTAATGAACTTTACAAGCAAGCACAAGAGATTATCTCTAAAGATGCGCCGTGGGTTCCACTTGCTCACTCTACTCCGATTTTAGCTGCTAACACTAAAGTTATAAACTATATTGCACATCCGACAGGTTCTGACCGTTTAGATAATGTAGATATGCAGTAGTCGTAAAAGGGTTATCCTTACAAGTTTTAATTTAAGATGGGATTTTAAAGAATCTGCTTGCTTTCTGCGGGTAAGCCGTAGAAATCTAGCGGATTCTTTTCCAAGCTAAAGGTATTCTTTCTGTATGAAAGACGCTACGCTTTCGGTACAAAAGGAATTACTGAAAGAAGTTAAAACCGTTTGGTGAAAGCTGACCCTTTCTACAGTATGCGTTAAGACTTCAATGCTTTTCATGCAAAAGTATATTATGAAAATAACAGAGGGGTGAAGAAGATGCTTCACTATATGGGTAGGCGTTTGTTTCAATTAATCCCAGTTTTGCTTGGAATGACTTTTATCGTCTTCATGTTAATTCGTTCAATTCCTGGTAATCCAGCACAAGTAATTTTAGGACAGCAGGCAACGAAAGAAGCGGTTGAAGCGTTAAACGCAAGTTTAGGATTAAATAAGCCGTGGTATACACAATATTTTGGTTATTTAGGTGGCATTTTTCAGGGGGATTTAGGAGTATCATTGCGTACAAAATTACCTGTATCAGAGGAAATTTTTCCGTATTTAGCAGCAACAGCTGAGCTAGCACTATTTGCCATGATTATCGCTGTGATAATTGGAGTAAATGCAGGTATTATTTCTGCATGGTTTCAAAATTCTTGGTTCGACTATGTGGCAATGGTAGTTGCTTTAATTGGGGTGTCTGTACCAGTCTTCTGGCTCGGTTTAATGGAACAATGGGCTTTCAGTAATCAGCTCGGCTGGTTCCCGACATCTGGACGAGAAGATGTGCGAGATCCAATAACCGCCATTACTCATTTTTATTTACTAGATACGCTCATACAAGGCCGCTTTGATCAATTTTCGGAAGTATTTAAGCGATTAGTATTACCAGGCATGGCTCTCGCGACAATTCCGATGGCAATTATTGCAAGAATGACTAGGTCGTCTATGCTTGAAGTAATGCGCTCTGACTATGTACGCACCGCTAGAGCAAAGGGGCAAAAAATGTTTATTGTTGTTTATAAGCATGCATTGAAAAATGCAGTTATCCCGGTGTTAACAGTAATCGGTTTGCAAACAGGATTGCTGCTAGGTGGTGCCATTTTAACAGAGACAATTTTCAGCTGGCCAGGAATTGGTCGTTATATTTATGATGCCATTGGCTTCCGAGACTATCCTGTTATTCAATCAGGTATTTTAGTAATTGCATTTATTTTTATCATGATTAACTTAATTGTGGATTTACTGTATACGGTGATAGATCCACGGATTAAATACAAATAGAGGGGAGAAGCGATAATGACTGGAGCGATAAATATAAAAACAGAAGCAGCACCAGGTCGTGAACGAGCGGCAGGTCCTTGGAGAGAAGGCTGGCGTAGCTTTAAAAAGAGCAAAATCTCCCTAGTAGGTGCAGGCATTGTACTATTTTTTATTATACTTGCTATAGTTGGCCCGATGATTGCTCCTGAAGGAATTAATGAACAAAATCTTTCGCAGCGTTTATTAGCACCTTCAAGTGAGCATTGGTTTGGAACAGATGACTTTGGTCGGGATATTTTCTCTAGAGTTATACATGGAGCTAGTATTTCTTTGAAGGTAGGCATTTTTTCGGTTATTCTTTCTGTAATTGTAGGTAGTTTCTTGGGCATTATTGCGGGTTATTATGGAAGATGGGTTGATACGATAATCTCACGTATTTTCGATATTTTGTTAGCGTTCCCTAGTATTTTACTAGCTATTGCGGTAGTAGCAGTACTTGGGCCATCTTTACAAAATGCATTAATTGCTATAGCCATTATAAACGTGCCGAATTTCGGGCGCCTAATTCGTTCGAAAGTATTGAGTGTTAAGGAAGAGGAGTATATCGTAGCAGCAAAGGCGATCGGAATGCGTGATTCACGAATTTTGTTCTCGCATATTTTGCCAAACTCGATGACGCCAATCATCGTACAAGGAACGCTAGCGATAGCGACAGCGATAATTGAAGCGGCGGCATTAGGCTTCCTTGGATTAGGAGCTCAAGCACCAGCGCCAGAATGGGGTAAAATGCTAGCGGATTCCCGTATCTATTTATTAAAGGCGCCGTGGACGATGATTTTCCCAGGTTTAGCTATTATGTTAACGGTTCTCGGTTTTAATCTAATGGGGGACGGTCTACGTGATGCACTTGATCCGAAAATGAAAAGCTAATAAAAAAGAGCGAAGGGATGGATATAATGCCAACTCTTCGCTCTTTTGCTTAAATAAATTCTTCTTCAAATTCCACATTGATTTCATGGCCGTGATGAGTCTGATACGACACGATAAGCGTATCTAAATGCTCTAGGTTTTCCTCGTAATCTAAAATACGCGATAAAATATAAAGCAAGTGATAACTCGAGAATTCTGTATCGCCTTCATCATGCGCATAAGTTATTTGTTTTATAAATATTTCCATTAACTCGTTACGCTGAACATAATCAATATGTTTACTCCACTCTGAATGCTCGGGCTTTAATTTTCCCGTATATTTCAGTAGTAGCTGTTCGTGGTAGGTTAGCAAGAAATCAAGCCGCTCTTGAATCATTAAATGAAATTGCGTCGGTAGCTGCGCTAATTCATTTTCATGATTATGAAGACGATGAAGAAGCTCTAAACTTTTCTTTGACGTTGTGATCATTTGACGATAAACAACTAATTTACGTGCTTTTACAAACTTTTTATTTTTAAAGTAACTACGCTCTTCTTTATAAAAATCATACAGAGTATCAACTCGTTGCATACGAGACTTAAATTTGCTTAATGCTTCTTTTGTAGAAGTATGCTCAGATGCCTGACGAACAGCAAGTCGTGTCCATCGAATAATATCATCTTGTAAAAAGTAAATCTTACGGAAAAGCTTTACTTCATATTTTGGTGGTAGGAAGAACAGATTGACAACAAATGCTGCTAACACCCCAACTAATATGGTAACAAAGCGAATAAGACCAAATGTAAGGAAGTCATCTCCTTGAATCTCCATAATAGCTACAACTGTAACAAGTGCTAGAGACAATGACTTTTCAAGTTTAAATTTCAACATGATACCGATCGCAACAATGACTGCAATGCCAATTGCTACTACATGGTGACTAAAAAGTAAGCCAAAAATGACTGCGATGGTAGCTCCTATAATATTAGCTTGTACTTGCTCAACGATTGTTTGATAGGAGCGATAAATAGATGGCTGAATCGCAAAGATTGCTGCAATTCCTGCAAAAACAGGTGAAGGTAGCTCTAGCAGCTCAGCAATAAATAGTGCAAACACGATAGCGACACCAGTTTTAAATACACGGGCACCTAATTTCATAGAAAATGGATGTCCTTTCTGTCTAAAATTTTCACTTCTTTCAGTAGAAGTTTCCCACCTCAATAAGGTGAGATAAATGCAGTGTTAGTTACTTTTCAGCAGGCGTCCAAATACCCGCTCAAATAGAGGAACTCAGGCTGCACAATTGATGCTTCTCTACATTATAGAAGGAAGTGCTCATAAAATACATAGATTTGTATGTCATTTACAGAAAAAGACGACTCACAAGGGAGTCGTCTTTAAAATTTAATCGCAATCGTTAATCTTAGACACTGTTCTAAATTGCTCTTTTGCCTTCACATTTACAAATTACAATTGTGAAAATGCAGTATCTACCGCTTTGATTGTCTCAATAATATCTGCTTCTGTATGCTCTGTTGTTAAGAACCAAGCTTCATATTTTGATGGAGCTAAATTAATTCCTTGTGCAAGCATTAATTTAAAGAAACGACCAAAGATTTCACCGTCTGAGTTTTCAGCTTGCTCATAGTTTTCTACTTTCACATCTGTAAAGTAAATTGTAAGAGCACCTTTAAGACGATTAACAGTAATTGTTACATCATGTTTTTTGGCTGCAGCCAGGATACCTTCTTCTAAAATGGCTCCAAGACGATCCATTTCATCATAAATACCTGGAGTTTGTAATACTTCTAGGCAGGCAATACCCGCTTGCATGGATGCGGGGTTTCCTGCCATTGTGCCTGCTTGGTAGGCAGGTCCAAGTGGAGCAACTGTATCCATAATCTCTTTTCGTCCGCCGTATGCACCAATCGGTAAACCACCACCGATTACTTTACCAAGTGCAGTTAGGTCAGGTGTTAAGCCTAATAAGTTTTGAGCACTACCATAATGGAAGCGGAAAGCAGTAATAACTTCATCGTAAATAGTTAATGCACCTTTTTCTTTCGCTGTGGCATGAACTAATTCTAGGAAGCCAGGGTTGGGCTCTACAATACCGAAGTTCCCAACGATAGGCTCTATTAAAATAGCTGCGATTTGATCGCCCCATTTATCCATAGCTTCTGTAAATGCTTCTGGGTTGTTAAATGGTACAGTAATTACTTCCTCTGCTGTTGAAGTTGTAACACCTGCCGAATCTGGAGTGCCTAATGTTGCAGGACCAGAACCAGCAGCTACTAATACTAAGTCAAAGTGACCATGGTAACAACCAGCGAATTTCATAACTTTTGTACGGCCAGTATAAGCACGTGCAACACGAATTGTTGTCATTACAGCTTCTGTACCAGAGTTATTAAAGCGTACTTTATCCATAGATGGGATTGCTTCTTTTAACATTTTAGCAAAAGTAACCTCATATTCAGTTGGAGTCCCAAACAAAGTGCCGTTTTCAGCTGCGTTTGTAATAGCCTTTGCGATATGTGGATGACCATGACCAGTAACGATTGGACCGTAAGCTGCTAGATAGTCGATATAGCGGTTGCCATCAACATCCCAAAAATAAGCACCTTTCCCACGAGCCATTGCAACAGGTGAACCTCCGCCAACTGCTTTATAAGAACGAGAAGGGCTATTTACACCACCAACGATATGCTGTGTCGCTTCTGCGTGTACTGCTTCAGATTTTGTGTGATTCATATATATTGCCTCCTAAATCTTTATACTTCATCTATTGTAGACCTATCAGTGCAAGAAATCCAAAGAAAATAAGGGATATGATTTGTTTTACTATTTAGAGTAAAATAGAGCCTACAGAGGAGGAGATTGATATGGCTTTAATAGAAGGTAAAAAAGCACCTGATTTTTCCCTTATAAATGAAAAAGGAGAAACAGTTAAGTTAGCGGATTTCAAAGGACAAAATGTTATTTTATATTTTTATCCTAAAGATATGACACCAGGCTGTACGACGGAGGCTTGTGACTTCCGTGATAAGCACGAGGATTTTAGTAAATTAAATGCAGTTGTACTTGGCATTAGTCCTGACGATGCAAAAAAACATACCAAATTTATAGATAAGCATGGATTACCATTCTCGCTATTAGTGGATGAGGATCATGCCATAGCAGAAGCGTATGGCGTATGGGTGCTGAAGAAGATGTATGGACGTGAATTTATGGGGATAGAACGTTCGACGTTTTTAATTGATACAGAAGGAAACCTGATAAAGGCTTGGCGTAAAGTAAGAGTGAAAAATCATATTGAAGAAGTATATACATATTTAGCAGAATTGGAGGCTAAGTAATGAGAATTTATTTTACGTTTGAACCAAGACCGGATTTACGTGAGCCACTAGTAGCAGAATTTCCACAAGTTGATTTTATTTTTGAAAATGGCTTATCAAACGATGAGCTACAACAAGCGGATGTGCTTGTCACATATGGTGAAGATTTAAATGATGAAAATATACAGTATGCGACAAAGGTTAAATGGATTTTTGTAGCGTCAGCGGGAATCGAAAAAATGCCAGCACAAGCCATTTTTGAACGAGGGATATTAGTTTCGAATGTGCGTGGCATTCATAAAACGCCAATGGCAGAATCAATGCTTGCCCATATTTTAGCGATTAAGCGTGCACTGCCTTGGATGTATGAACAGCAGAAGAAAAATGAATGGTCTAAAAAAGCGAAACAAACCGAGTTGCGGGATAGTACAGCACTTATTTTAGGGCCAGGAGCTATTGGCTCAGAAGTAGGTCGCTTATTACAAGCTTTTGGTGTTGTGACAATTGGCTGCAACCGTTCAGGGAACGAAGCGGCATATATGAATGATATGGTGAGCTTTGATCAATTAATCGAAGCTTTACCTAAGGCTGATATTGTCATTTCTGTATTACCTAAAACAGAGGAGACGACACATTTACTAAGAGAAGACCATTTTAAAGCGATGAAAAATGATGCTATTTTCATGAATTTTGGTCGCGGAAACTTAGTAGAGGAAAACGTTTTGATACATGCCATTCAAGCAGATGAAATTGGTTATGCTGTTTTAGATGTATTTGAACAAGAGCCTTTAACTGAGAATCATCCTTTATGGACTTTACCGAATGTCATTGTGTCTCCTCATATTTCAAGTCACTCTTCTCGCTATGTTGAACGCAGCTTAGAAATCTTTAAGCCAAGTTTAGAGAAGTGGTTACGCGGTGAAACAGATTTAGAAAATATGATGGATTTATCAAGAGGCTATTGAAGAAGTGGTCCTAAAGCAATTATGCCTGGAGATGATTTTAGGCTAACATCCTATAAGAACCCCATTCCAATTTCCGTGACACCCACTGAAAGAGGTTAAACTGAAATGTGTATGAATGTTGACAGAAGTAAGAGTAATTCGATACACTAATTGTAACAATTATAAATTAATAATCTTTATGGAAGAGGTGCATGACGATGTCTGAAACGCATTTACAGGATGCACTTGACACGTTAAAAACAACTGGTGTACGTATTACTCCTCAGCGTCATGCTATTTTGGAATATTTAATTCAAACAATGGCACATCCAACTGCCGATGAAATTTATAAAGCACTTGAAGGGAAATTCCCAAATATGAGTGTAGCGACTGTCTATAATAACCTTCGCGTATTTCGTGAAGTTGGTCTAGTAAAAGAACTAACATTTGGTGATGCTTCAAGTCGTTTTGATTTCGTTACAAATGATCATTATCATATGATTTGTGAATGCTGTGGCAAAATAGTCGATTTCCATTATCCTGGTCTCGACGAAATTGAACATTTTGCATCACAAGTAACAGGCTTTGATGTGCATGCGCATCGTTTAGAAATTTACGGCACTTGTCCATCGTGTAAAGATGTATCTGCAAAAGTACAATGAAAAAATCCTAGCTCTTCTATAAGGGCTAGGATTTTTTTGTCTTATTATAAGATTGATCGAACTCTTTTCCTACTAGAGTTGGATCCAGTGTTAATGGTTCATTACAGTACATACACATATCTACACGACCTAATACTTTTGTGTACTTATGGCAATTAGGGCATTCCACTTGAACAGCTTTTGTTGAGAGCAGTCCAATCCATGCATATACGACTGTACTTCCAATAATACAAAGTACACCAAGGGTCATGAAAATTAATACTAGAATAGGATTGTTTTTAAAGAAGATTCCCCCATACATAACTACGAAGCCGATAAAAATAAGTGCTAATGCGAATGAACGGATTTTATTAATTTTACTTTTGTAAGGTTTCATTTATCATCTTGCCTCCCAATCTAAAATCTACTATAACATATAAGAACAAAGTATTTTAGCTTTGATAACGTGGAAAGAAGGAATACTTTTAGAGTATGTCGAATTTTTAACGAAATCAATTTCGCCTTGGCGTAATTGAGTCCGGTGAAAATCCGTGACATCCACTGAATGAAGTTAAAAGGTAACAAGCAAATAGAGGGGGACTGAACATGGAACAAGTTTTGCGTCCGATATACCAGGAACGTGCAAGTCAGTCAAATACATTAGGCGTTATTTTAGTGGAAAAACGTGAGGAAAAAAGTAATGTTACAGATACATTTGATACAGTCTTACTTATTATTGTAAAGGAAGCAGATAAGCCAGTCTTTTCGAAGCATTACTTATATGAAGGGAATAAAGTAGCTTTACATACTGTTACTGAGAAAATAATACGAAAATGGTTACTCATTGGCTCAAATAAAAAAGTGGTCGATTGGATTTTCTTTGGTAGAGTATTATTTGATCGTAATGAATTTCTTCATAAATTAAAAATTGAGTTACAGGAGTTTCCGTTTAGTGGTCGTAAAATTAAAACAGGTATTCAATTTTCAAAGTTAATTCGACGTTACTTAGAAGGGAAAGAATACTTTGATAAGGGGAGTTATCTCGATGCTTATAATCATGTAGTGGATTCATTACATCATTTGGGTCGGTTATCCATCATTGATAGTGGACTTTACCCTGAAGTAACTGTGTGGGCACAGGTAAAAAAAATAGAACCAGCGATTTATAAATTATACGAGGAGCTCGTTACAAGTAATGAACCGATAGAAAAACGGTTAGAGCTATTGTTTTTAGCTAGCGAGTTTTTAATACATTCACGTACACGGGATGGCGCTCAACATATTTTAGAAGTAATGCAAACAAAAGAGACTTGGACAATTCAGGAATTGCACGATCATAATGAGCTCATGAACTACTCGGTAGATTTAGAAGTGTTTGTAGAATATTTAGTGGACAAAGGCTATATTCAAATTGAACCTATCGTTGCGAAGAGTGAAATGATATTCCACCGTCATTATAAGGTAAATAAAGAAGCTCTAGAAATGGAGCAAGAACTGTAGTATGCTAGATATCGAGGTATGAAAAATACCTCGATATTTTTTTATAAAAAGTTGTTGACTTTTTATTTGTTGATATTGTATTATATTAATTGTCGCTAAGACATAACAAAAACTCAACGAACGAAAAAAACTTTCAAAAAAAGTTGTTGACATGAATTGAGTTAAATGTTAATATGAAGAAGTTGCTGAAAAACAACGACATCAACATGAACCTTGAAAACTGAACAAGCAAAACGTAATCAA
>NZ_LFXJ01000003.1 GCF_001183605.1 Lysinibacillus xylanilyticus
TTGATTACGTTTTGCTTGTTCAGTTTTCAAGGTTCATGTCGTTACCGTTTTCTCAACAGCAACTTTTATATAATATCATGTCGAAAACTCTATGTCAACAACTAATTTCATTTAATTTAATTGTTTTTCAGTAGATGTCTTAGCGACTTGTATAATAATACACGCTTAATCTAATACGGTCAACACTTTTTCTAAAAAAAATTGATAGTTTTTCATTTTGCTGAGAAACTTCCTATTATAATGATCACGAAAAAAATTAAATATTAGACTCACAATCTGAAGTTAATTTAATGTTTTATTGTTATTTAAAATATAACTTTATCATAATCTCTATTAAAAAATTAATTATTTTTCAACTGAAAATAAAAAACTCGGTTATTATACCGAGTTTTTAAAACGGGAAGAAAAATGGAATTGCTAGCATCATGACAATAAACATAATAATCTGTAATGGTATTCCAATCTTCACAAAATCCATAAATTTATAACCGCCAGCCGTCATTACAAGCGCATTTGTCGGGGAAGCAATTGGTGTAACAAACGCCATACTTGCTGCTACAGCAACAGCAATCATAAATGTCGTTGGACTTGCTTCCATTGCAATCGCCGCATTCATAGCAATTGGTGCAAACAAGACAGCAGTCGCCGTATTACTAATAAATTGTCCAAAAATAACTGTTAAAATATATACACCAACTAGTACCCCATATGGTCCATAATCTCCAAGTGCGTTAATAATACCATCGGATAGAATAACCATACCACCTGTTTTCTCCAATGCAGTCGCCATCGGAAGCATCGCAGCTACAAGCACAATACTTTCAAAGTTCATATTGCTGTATGCATCCTCCATATTACGTAAACAGCCTGTTAATATCATTAATACAGCACCAATCATGACGGAAATAACAGCAGGGAAAATTTCAAATGCCATTAACACAATCATTAAAAGCATAATGACACCAGCAATACCAGCTTTACCCGTTGCTGCCGCGACACTCGCATGCTCTTTCGGCTGACCGACAACAACGACATCCTGCGTTTCCCTTGCAAGTAATAGAATTTCATCCCATGATCCTTGCACTAAAATGGCATCGCCAAATTTCAATTTATGCTTCACCATGTCTTGAAGTTTATAGCCGCCTCTACGATTAATGCCGATTATATTAAGATTATATTTTTCTCGGAAGCCCAGGGTGCTAACAGTCTCGTTAATAAAGCTCGAATTTGGCGTTAATAATACTTCAGCAATACCAAGATGTTTCGATACCAATTCATCCGCTTCTCCTTCGACTAGTTCCTGCATCTCTAGACTATAATCCGCAGCAAAGCGACGAATATTTTCTTCCTCACCTTGGACATACAATTCATCTTTGGCATGTATCACGCTTGTCGGACCTGCCATCTCCTGATATGTCATCGGTAAAAAATTAATACCTTCTTGAGATCGGCGGTGAATTTTCATCATACAAAGCATATATTTGGCCGGAAGCTTTAGTTCTGCTAATGTTGCATCAATAATCGGCGAACCTTCAGGGACAAACACTTTAAACAAATGATTGTTTAAATCATATTGCTTAATAATCTTCTTCGGTGATAGTTTATAGTCAGCTTTTGTTTGTGTGCGATTTTTTTTATTCGGTAAAAGAATATTGCGCACGAGTACTAAATAGATAATACCGGCAATCATTCCTACAATACCGATGGGAGTCACTTCGAAAAATCCTAGTTTATTATAGCCACGGTCTACTAATAACTGACTGACAATTAAATTTGTTGGTGAAGCAATTAATGTCATAAGCCCCGAAAGACTCGCAACATAAGAAAGTGGTAGCAAGAATTTCGAAGGGCTTTCCTTCATACTAATGGCAATACTAACAACGATCGGCATCATTAAAGCTACAGTACCTGTATTACTCATAAAGGCACCTACCGTCCCTACAATAATGAGCAGTAACACAAATAATTTTAGCTCACTATCACCAGACCATTTCAACAACAATCGTCCTGCCATCCCTGCAAGTCCAGTACGTAAAATTCCTGCACCCACAACAAACAACCCTGCAATCATTAAAACTACAGAGTTCGAAAAGCCAGCAAGCGCCTCTGTCGGCGTTAAAATATCTGTAATGACGAAGGCAAGAAGCGACACAATCGCAACGAGATCTGCCCGTACTTTATTTGTCACGAATGCAAAAATTGTCGCTCCTAAAATAAGAAATGTTAATGTAAGCTGCACTTCTAAGAATTCCTTTCTAACATTAAATATTGTGCTAGGTAATACGCAAAACCTTTTGTAATTGTAGCACCTTGCACTTTTGCTATATCACTTTGTTTTATTATATCTTACCCAAAACGATATATGAGAGAGTTCACCATCTTTTCAAAATAAAAGATTCATTGCTTTTGCCTATAATCTGAGATGTGCGGTATTAAACCGCATTCTACTATCATGTATCGGCCTTACCCAGATTATTTTTGATAAAGATTATGTTCTTTAATATAGTCATAACAAGCGGAAGGCAATAGATATTTTGGTTCACCGCCCATTGCGAATTCTTCTCGAATATAGGTAGAGCTAATTTCCATCGCCAAACCTTTGTCAATCAAATGAAATCTTCCATCATCATGATTCCTCAAAATTGGAGAACGACTAATTGTTGATAACATATCAATTCCATGCCTTGCCATTACAATAAATTTGTTCTCATCTACTAACGCTTCTCCGTTTTTCCATAATCCTGCGCCAATATCAACTAATAAATCGGCTCCCATAATAAAATGAATGTCATCATTCGGGTTTTGTTCTCTAAAATATTTCATCGTATCATATGTGTAAATGTTCCAGCCTTCTTGCTCCATTTCATATGAATTTGCAATAAAACGCTCATCCTTAGCAATAGCCAGCTGTAACATATTCCATCGATGCGTATTTTCAGTTTTTATCTCCTTGTCCTTTCGTTTATTTGAACAAGGTAAAAAAATTACTTTATCTAATTTGCAACGATGTGCGACTGTGCTCGCGGTCCAAAGATGAACATTTGTGATTGGATCAAAGGATGATCCGTAAATCCCTATTTTCGCCATCATCTATCCCTCCATTTCCATCCCCTATTAATTTCCCCTACTCATCATCTTCTCGACTTTTTCTTTAATTTCTTTAATTTCTTTAATTCTTGTCATTTTGTTATCCCAGCACGCTTGGCTTAAATCGATGGGATACTTTTCTGGATTCATTGTTCATTTATACTCACTCCATAGTAGATGTAAATTCTCTTCTACATATACTTGGATTTCTTTAAATCTTGGTTCTTTGTAAAGAATAGACCCATTTATACAATGTCTTGATGTAATTCTTTTGCTGTGAAATCCGTCATAAATTTACTGATATAAGTATAAACAAGGCTAAACATTTTCAAGCGCGCTTCCTCATACGGGTTTACATAGTAAACGCAATATAATCCCTTCAATTAAAAAGGCATAAACAAAGCATCTCTGCCTTATTTATGCCTTTCGTATTATTTAATTCACTAGTTGGTTTTTCAAAAGAATACCATCCTGTACGACAACTCGACCATTTTTAATTACAGTATTCGTATGATTCATGCCATAGAAATATTGTAACTGCTTGTAATTGGCAACATCCAATATAATGACGTCGGCTTGTTTACCCGCTTCAAGAGAGCCAATTTGATGTCCACGGTTAAGTGCATATGCTGCATTAATTGTTGTCGCAGTTAACACTTCCTCTAATGTCATACCCATATGCATACAAGCTAAATTCATGATAAACGGCAGACTCAACGTTGGGGATGAACCCGGGTTAAAATCAGTTGATATAGCTACAGGTACCCCTTCATCAATCATTAGGCGTCCCCTTGCAAATGGTGCACGTAAGAAGAATGCTGTTCCAGGTAGCAACACCGCAATCGTGCCAGTTTCAGCCATTTTTTGTATACCCTCATCAGAAGCAACTAATAAATGCTCCGCTGAAATTGCCCCTACTTCCGCAGCAAGCTCCGCTCCCTTATAAGGCTCAATTTCATCTGCATGAATTTTCGGTGTTAACCCTAACGCTTTCCCGGCCTCTAAAATGCGTCGTGATTGTTCTGGCGTAAATACACCCTTTTCACAAAATACATCATTGAATTCAGCAAGGTTTTGCTCAGCTACTTTCGGCAGCATGTCATGAATGACTACATCGACAAATTCATCCTCGCGTCCCTTATAGTCACGCGGCACCGCATGCGCCCCCATAAAGGTACTAACGACATCGATGTCATGTGTAGCTTGTAATTCCTTAGCTACCTCAAGCTGTTTCTTTTCAGTTTCCCAATCTAAACCATAGCCTGATTTTGCTTCAACCGTTGTGACACCATGCTTTAAAAACACATCTAAATGACTCATAGTTTTTCTATATAAATCATCAAAGCTAGTTTCTCGCGTCCACTTTGTCGTGGCATGAATACCACCACCCGCATTCATAATTGCCATGTATGTGGCACCATTGAGTCGCATATTAAACTCCTGCTCACGTGTGCCTCCATGAACTAGATGTGTATGACAATCGACGAGACCCGGCATAACAATCTTACCTGAGGCGTCAATAACCTCAGCCGCCTTTACAAGATCAGGAAAATCCGCTTCTAGCTGCGCAATTGAACCAACTGCTATAATGCTATTTCCCTCCATTAAAACACAGCCGTTTTCCACTACTGCAATGTCACGCATTTGTTCCTTTGTACGAGGACCTTGTGCGACACTTTTTAACGTAATCACTTCATTGGCGTTTTTGATTAAAATTGTCACTTCGCATCATCCTTTAGCATTGGTATACGCACACCTTTGTTCTTTGCTGTATTAATGGCAATTTCATAGCCAGCATCTGCGTGACGCACAACTCCCATTCCTGGATCAGAGATTAACACTCGCGCAATCTTCTCAGCAGCTAACTCAGAACCATCCGCTACTAACACTTGGCCAGCATGTTGCGAATAACCCATTCCTACACCACCACCGTGATGCACACTTACCCAGCTAGCACCACTTGCTGTATTAACAAGTGCATTTAGAATTGGCCAATCTGATACTGCATCAGAGCCATCAAGCATACCCTCTGTTTCACGATTTGGTGATGCAACTGAGCCTGAGTCTAGATGATCACGACCAAAGACAATCGGTCCTGATAACTCACCATTGGCAACCATTTCATTAACCTTCAATGCAAAACGATGACGATCACCATAGCCTAACCAGCAAATTCGTGCCGGTAACCCTTGCCATTTCACCATTTTTTGCGCCATATCAATCCAATTCACAAGACCTTTATCTTCAGCAAACATTTCTTTGGCAAGTGCATCTGTTTTATAAATGTCCTCAGGGTCACCTGAAAGTGCGGCCCAACGGAACGGCCCTTTCCCCTCACAGAATAAAGGACGAATATACGCTGGAACAAAACCAGGGAAATCAAAGGCATTTGTTACACCCATTTCTTTGGCATAAGCACGAATATTATTACCGTAATCAAATACTTCCGCACCTGCTTGTTGGAATTCAAGCATTGTACGAACATGCTCAGCCATCGTCTCTTTCGCTCTTCGCTCATACGTTTTTACATCACTTTTACGCAGTTCAAGTGCTTCCTCAAACGTCATACCATTTGGAACATAACCATTTATCGGATCATGGGCAGATGTTTGGTCAGTTACAAAATCAGGAATGATTCCACGGTTCAATAACTCACTATTAACGTCTGCACAGTTACCAACAAGACCAATTGACGCAGGCTCTTTTTCGTCACGTAGTTTATTGACTAATTCAATAGCTTCATCTACCGTTTCCACAAGATAGTCGCAGTAGCCTTCTTTTATTTTACGTTCAATTCGAGCACGCTCTACTTCGACTACTAAAATGACAGCGCCAGCCATTTTTCCAGCTAAAGGCTGTGCACCGCTCATGCCACCCATACCACCTGTAAGGATGAATTTGCCTCGTAGATCTGCTGTGCCAAATACTTTTTTACCTGCCTCTATGAATGATAAGTATGTTCCTTGTAAAATCCCTTGTGCACCAATATAAATCCAGCTACCAGCCGTCATTTGACCGTACATCATTAAATCGCGGTCCTCTAGCTCATAAAAATGCTCCCAATTTGCCCATGCTGGCACTAAATTAGAATTCGCAATTAATACACGTGGTGCATGTTCATGCGTACGGAATACAGCTACCGGCTTTCCTGATTGAATAAGAAGTGTCTCATCATTCTCTAATTCTTTTAACGACGCAATAATTTGCTCATAGCTTTCCCAATTACGCGCCGCTTTACCAATCCCACCATAGACAATTAGCTCCTCTGGATTTTCTGCTACTTCAGGATCTAGATTGTTCATTAACATACGCATTGCAGCTTCTTGTGTCCAACCTTTACATGTTAATTCATTCCCACGTGGTGCACGAATATTTGTTTTAACTACCATTAAAAACACGCTCCTTTAAAATAGTAAAAATGCTATTGGTGTTACGATGATTAAAGTTAATACGACACGCTCAAACCAAATGAGTAAAATTTGGCGCAATGTCAATGGAATTTCAGATGATAAAATAAGTGGAATAACGGCCGAAAAGAACAAAACTGCCGATATTGAAACGACTGCCACAATAAATTTCGTCACGAGTGTTGCTTGTGTGACTACAAGTGCTGGTAAAAATACTTCTGCTAACGATAATGACAGCGCTTTCGCTGCTAAGTATGGTTCTGGAATCTGTAACACATATGTGAATGGTACAAAAATATATGCAAGCCAATCAAAAATTGGCGTATATGTTGCAAGTACAAGCCCTAGCAGACCGATTGATAGAATCGATGGAATAACTCCCATCGCCATAATGAAGCCATCCTTTAAATTCGTCCATAAAACTTTAGATAAAGGTGGATTTTGCTCAACTGCATCCATCGCTTGACGCCACGCTTCTTTAAAACGGTCCTTCTTCACAATCTTTTCTGGCATCGGCGTTGCGCCCTTGTAGTAGTCATCCTTCATTGAACGAAGTGGATAAATACGCGCTGTTAACGCAGTGACCACGAATGTTACAACGAGCGAAACCCAGAAAAATGCATTCCAATGCTGCATAATATCTAGCGTACTCGCAATAACAACCATAAACGTTGCGGATACAGTCGAGAAACCTGTTGCAATAATCGCGGCTTCCTTTGCTGTGTAGCGACCTTCCATATAAACACGGTTTGTTAAAAGTAAGCCAACCGAATAACTGCCGACAAATGAGGCAACTGCATCCACTGCTGAACGTCCCGGTGTTTTGAAAATAGGCTTCATAAACGGCTGTGTTAAAACACCGATATATTCAAGTAATCCATAGCTTACTAAAAGTGCTAAAAACAAAGACCCGATTGGAATTAGTATTCCCACTGGCTTAACAAGCTTTTCCAGTAAATACGGGCCAATACTTTCATCCGCTAACCATGCAGGTGCTAAATTGAAAATTAACAAAATCCCCGCAATCATACCGCCCACTTTAAAGATGGACATCACAATATTGACTATCGACTTATTCCATTTCTTAGTTATGAAAGGATGAATCGCTCCACCTACAAGCATTACGAGTACATACGCAGTTACAAGCAGCGGTGCTTCGGCTCGAATAAAATTCACGATGTGATCAATTAAAATTGTATTCTTGCCCTGCCAGTCAAACGATACAAAAAAGCTGAATATTCCGACTAAACTACAGACAAACATCTTAATAGCTGAGGAGACTCGAAATTGCAAGTCTCGCTCCAGCTCTCTTTGATGAAATTCTATATCAATCCCTCCGATGCAAGTACTTTTGAAAGAAATTACTAGGTCATCCAGACAACCTGAAGGATATATTGGATTTTCTTTAGGAAGTTATCACCTAAGGTTTACACATACTCATTCAATAGAACATCACTCGTTAGTAAATACTGTGCAAGCGCTTCAATTTCATCGCCGATTGGTTGATCCGCTAACAACGGTGGACAAAATTCACGCACTTTTTCTAAAAACTTTCGTGTCATTGGAGATAACTGCTCTTCTGCCTTATCTAAATGGATAGCCTGCGATGCACAAATCATTTCTATCGCAATGACAAGTGCAGCATTGTGTACAATTTGACGTACTTGGCGGGCTGATGTTGTACCCATGCTTACATGATCCTCTTGGTTACCTGAAGTCGGTATAGAATCCACACTTGAAGGATGTGCTAATACTTTGTTTTCAGATACGATAGAGGCTGCTGTATATTGAGCAATCATCAGTCCACATTCAAGACCAGGATTTGTCGCTAAAAATGGTGGCAAACCTTCATTAAGCTGTGGATTAACCATGCGTTCTGTACGTCGCTCAGAAATATTAGCCCACTCACTTACACCGACTTTTAAAAAGTCCATTGCTAATGCAATTGGTTGGCCGTGGAAATGCCCACCAGACAATACTTCTCCACTTTCTAAAACAATTGGATTATCTGTCGTTGCATTCATTTCAGTTTGCACACGGTCCTGGGCATAGAAAAAGGACTGCCATGAAGCACCATGCACTTGCGGAATGCAACGTAGTGAATAGGCATCCTGCATGCGGATTTCACCTTGCTTTGTCACACGTTTACTTCCATCAAGCCACTTACGGATTCTCCCTCCAACAAGCTCTAATTCCGGGTGTGGTCTAACTGCCAATAGCGCTGGATCAAATGCGGAAGTAATACCCTTCAGTGCCTCAAGCGTTAAACTTGCTGCCATATCTGCCGCTAGCCCAATACGCTCTGCCTCGTTCACTGTTAAAACCCCGATACCCGTCATTGCTTGTGTACCATTTACAAGCGCTAGCCCTTCTTTAGCTTGTAATCGGACAGGCGTTAGCCCAGCTTGCTGTAACGCCGCACTGCCGCTCAAAACCTCTCCATTAAACTCCGCCTTACCCTCGCCTACTAGCACTAAAGCCAAATGTGATAACGGCGCTAAATCTCCACTTGCTCCAACTGAACCTTGAGAAGGTACAATCGGATGCACTCCATTATTAATAAATTCCAATAGCAGCTGCACTGTTTCCAGACGAATTCCTGAAAAACCTCGTGCTAAAGCATTGGCACGTAAAATCATCATGGCGCGTACAACATCTGTCGGGAACGGTACACCAACACCTGTTGCATCTGAACGCAATAAATTCAACTGTAAAAGTTCAATGTCTTCCTCTTCAATCTTTATATTACTAAGCTTTCCAAAGCCTGTATTCACACCATATATCGTTTGCCCCTCAGCTAAACGCTTTTCAATTCGCTCTCTACTTAAACGTATACGCTCCACACTGTCTAGAGAAAGCGCTACCGTAGCACTACCGTCTACAATTTCCCCTATTTGCTGTCTTGTTAATGTCTTGCCATCAAGTTCGATAATAGACTTCATAATAATGACATCCCCCTGTTTCCTTAGCGCTATGTAAAAATGTTTTTAATCAATTTCGCTATCGCTACAAAAGTTAAATAACAAATTACACTAACTACATTGTACTAACTACCTTTTTCAGAAAATAGGGAATTTTAAAAGAGAAAACATGAATTATTTCAGAATTTTTGTTATTTTAATAATATAATAGTACTTTTATACGAAACTAGATAATTTTAAGGAGGTTTACAGTTTTGAAATTGTTATTAATTGACAGAGACTCTACCGACCTTTCAGGAATTCGTTGGTTTTTACATACATATTTCCCTGGGGATGTAACTATAGAAATAGGTACGACTATTAATGAGGCACTTCAAAGTATCCAGCAATTTGAGCCTGAGGTGATACTGCTAAATATTGACCTATTCTCAAATAATCGTTTAATTGCACTTTATCGCGTTTTACAAAAGCATTCAGGGACTATTTTAGCTATGACGACAGAGCCTCTGTTTAAAAATGCATTAAAGGCAATTGATTTACAGGTCGCACATCTCTTCGTTAAACCAATTGATTTAGAAGTATTAAAGCAAAAGCTCACTGCTATTTCTCTTCGGACAACCAAAGCAGAAGCAGTGTATCAAGAAGCTACAGACGAATCCTTTTACTATCAACTATTTTTAGATAGTAAAACTAGTTCCCTAGAGACAAATATACATTTCACAATGATCGAGCCCGAGCATTCCGAAATGTTTAACAAACTATACAACTGGCTTCAGCAAACTCCTATTTATTCTAGTATGAGAATTTATCCTTTATCAGAAAAAATTGTATGTCTATTCCAAACGAATGATTTAGAGAAGGATGTTCGTACATTAATGAAGGAATGGCGATTAACAAATAATAGCTCTTTAAATATTGGGGTTTATGATGGGGAACCGACCACCATGAAGAATATGTATACCTTAACAAAACGCGCACTTCATCAAAGCTTTTATGAAGGCTATGGACATATTTTTTATGCTAGCAAACAATTGGAAACACAGACCTTCGATCCATTACTAACGCCTGAAGAGCAGCAATTACTAATAAGTAGTTTAGAGGACGGAAATATTGAAGCCGTCAAAGCATTTTTATATCGACTATCTAATGAAGGAATTTATTACAAGCAAGATGACTTACGTATTCATCTAACGAGTGTTTTGGCGCAAATTCGGCGCTTTATGCTGAAGTATAAATTACATGAGAAAGCTGCTATTGAGCAAAATTACCGTCAGCTTTTTCATTTAATTATCGAGCATCCTATATTTTATACCATTCTAAATGGCATCATCTCATTTACACAAAGACTAATTGAATTAGCTAATGAGGCTCGAATAGAAAAACGGGCTGACTATGTAGAACTGGCCATAGAAATAATCGACCAGCAATTTCAGGATAGCGGGTTATCTTTACCTTTCGTTGCCCATAAATTAGGGATTAGCCCCAATTATTTAAGTACGATTTTTTCAAAGAAGCAAGGCTTGCCATTTAAACGCTATCTACAGCAGGTCCGAATTCAAAATGCCACAAAGATGCTTGCAGAATCAGATTTTGCTATTAGCGAAATTGCATATTTAAATGGTTTCGATGATTCGAATTACTTCATTAAGATCTTTAAACAGCACATCGGAATTACCCCTCATCGTTATCGTAAAACGTAACATGAGGGTGATTTCCGTTCCAGCTGGGAACTTGTGCGAAAGCGTAGTAGATGAAGGCTTTATCTTCGCGGAATCTCAACGATAGCTGCTGGTTCCCAAAGAGTGCCCCACTGTCACTGTAATTAATTACTTTTTTCAATTATCATATTCCATTTTCAATAAGAATAAATAAACGAAAGAGTTCATTTTAATTTCTTTTATTCTTGAGCTTCCTCTTCTCCACAACTTATTTTTAAGTAATTCTCGAAAATGGTTTAAAAAAGCTAGATTAGTTGTAAAAATTATTCATAATTCTTTTAAATCTAGCATATATTTATAGTTTATATCTTAATGTAAAAATTCTTTAACAATAATAATTATAATCTACTAGCAATTCTAGTTTGTATTTGTTATAGTTATTGATGAAGAGTTTGACTCACAATTTTTTTCTTCAGGAGGTAAACTAAAATGACAAACCAAAATGATCGTAGCCGTCGATTTACAACAGCAGGTGGCGCTCCAGTAGTAAGCAACCACGATTCAATGTCAGCAGGTCCTCGTGGTCCTCTATTACTTCAGGATGTATGGCTAGTTGAGAAATTAGCAAACTTCAACCGTGAAGTTATTCCTGAACGTCGTATGCACGCTAAAGGTTCAGGTGCATTCGGTACTTTCACTGTAACGCATGATATTACTAAATATACAAAAGCAAAAATCTTCTCAGAAGTTGGGAAAAAGACTGAAATGTTTGCACGTTTCTCCACAGTTGCAGGTGAGCGTGGTGCAGCAGATGCTGAGCGCGATATTCGTGGCTTTGCACTTAAGTTCTATACAGAAGAAGGTAACTGGGATTTAGTTGGTAACAACACACCTGTATTCTTCTTCCGTGATCCTTTACACTTCACAGATTTAAACCACGTGGTTAAACGTGACCCACGTACAAATATGAAAAACGCTAATTCAAACTGGGATTTCTGGACTTCATTACCTGAAGCACTTCACCAAGTAACAATCGTAATGTCTGACCGTGGTATTCCAGCTGGATACCGCAATATGCATGGTTTCGGTTCTCACACTTATAGCTTTATTAATGCTGAAAATGAGCGCGTATGGGTTAAATTCCATTTCCGCACAGAGCAAGACATTAAAAACTTAACTGGTGCTGAGGCTGCTGAAGTAATCAGTAACGACCGCGAATCTTCACAACGCGATCTATATGAAGCAATTGAAAAAGGCGATTTCCCTAAATGGAAAATGTACATTCAAGTAATGACAGAGGAACAAGCTCGCAAATTACCATATAACCCATTTGATTTAACGAAAGTATGGTATAAAAAAGACTTCCCATTAATTCCTGTGGGTGAATTCGAGCTAAACAAAAATGCGGACAACTACTTCGCGGAAGTTGAGCAAGCTGCATTTGCACCATCTAACATTATCCCTGGTATTAGCTTCTCGCCAGACAAAATGTTACAAGCTCGTATCTTCGCGTATGCGGATGCACAACGCTACCGTTTAGGTGTGAACCACTACATGCTTCCTGTAAACGCACCAAAATGCCCATTCCGTTCGTTCCACCGCGATGGCGCTATGCGTTTCGATGGCAACCTTGGTTCAACGTTAGGCTATGAACCAAATAGCTATGGTGAATGGGAGCATAATTTAGACTACAAAGAGCCTGAATTACGTATTGACGGTAATGCTGGTATCCACGACTTCCGTGAAGACGACAACAACTACTTCGAGCAGCCGGGTAAATTATTCCGTCTAATGACTGCTGAAGAGCAACAACGCCTATTCGAAAATACTGCTAATGATATGGCGCCAGTTGAAGAATTCATCAAACGTCGTCATATCCTTCACTGCTATTTAGCTGATCCAGCGTATGGTGAAGGGGTAGCAAAAGCTATGGGTCTTTCATTAGAAGGCGTAGATCTTTCAAACCCATACGTAAAACAACCAACTAACGTCTAATTTTCCACTATTATTGATATCCAAATCCAACTTTCTACTCCATGTGAAGGGCACAACTTCACATGGAGCTTTTTTATCTTAACGACAAAAAAGCTTGTGCCTAATTTGATAGACACAAGCCCTTTGATAATTATTGATAAATTTGACTGCCTGCCTTTTTAAATTCCTCAGACTTTTCCTGCATACCTTTGTGGATCGCTTCAGTCGTATTTAGGTCTTGATCTTTTGCATAATTACGAATATCCTGCGAGATTCTCATACTACAAAACTTAGGTCCACACATTGAACAGAAGTGCGCAGTTTTTGCCCCTTCTGCAGGCAACGTTTCATCATGGTATTCGACTGCACGCTCTGGATCTAACGAAAGATTGAATTGATCACGCCAGCGGAATTCAAAGCGCGCCTTAGAGAGTGCATCGTCACGCTGCTGTGCTCCCGGATGCCCTTTCGCTAAATCTGCAGCGTGTGCAGCAATTTTATACGTAATAACTCCTACACGAACATCCTCACGATTTGGTAAGCCTAGATGCTCTTTGGGCGTCACATAACATAGCATTGCCGTACCATACCAACCTATCATCGCAGCACCAATAGCCGATGTAATATGGTCATAGCCAGGAGCAATATCTGTTGTCAGTGGCCCTAAAGTATAGAAAGGAGCTTCCTTACACACCTCTAACTGCTTGTCCATATTTTCTTTAATAAGATGCATCGGCACATGCCCTGGTCCTTCTACCATCACCTGTACATCATGCTTCCAGGCAATTTGCGTTAATTCCCCTAGCGTTTCCAACTCCGCAAATTGAGCCTCATCATTCGCATCTGCTATAGAACCCGGGCGTAAACCATCACCTAAGGAGAAGGCAACATCATAGGTTTTCATAATTTCGCAGATTTCTTCAAAATGGTTATATAAGAAGCTCTCTTGATGGTGATATAAACACCACTGCGCCATTATCGAGCCTCCACGAGACACTATGCCTGTTACACGATTAGCCGTTAATGGCACATAGCGTAGCAATACCCCTGCATGAATCGTGAAGTAATCAACACCTTGCTCAGCCTGTTCGATTAACGTATCACGATACACCTCCCACGTTAAATCCTCTGCCACGCCATTTACTTTTTCTAACGCTTGATAAATCGGCACCGTCCCTACTGGTACCGCGGCATTACGGATAATCCATTCACGTGTCGTATGAATATGCTTACCAGTAGATAAATCCATAATGTTATCGGCACCCCAGCGTGTAGCCCACGTCATTTTCTCTACCTCTTCTGCAATAGAGGATGACACCGCCGAATTTCCAATATTGGCGTTAATTTTCACATGGAAGTTACGTCCAATAATCATTGGCTCAGCCTCAGGGTGATTAATATTAGATGGCAAAATAGCACGGCCTGCCGCGATCTCTGAACGCACAAATTCTGGATCCATATTTTCGCGA
Source organism: Lysinibacillus xylanilyticus (assembly GCF_001183605.1). Lineage (GTDB taxonomy): Bacteria > Bacillota > Bacilli > Bacillales_A > Planococcaceae > Lysinibacillus > Lysinibacillus xylanilyticus. Next base: position 14,517 of record NZ_LFXJ01000003.1, read on the forward strand.
ATCGCTACAAATTCCATTTCTGGAGTTATAATTCCCTTTCGTGCATAGTGAAGCTGTGTTACATTTTTACCTTTCTTCGCACGCAAAGGCTTTCTAGATAAATTTGGAAAAACATTTTCATTCATTCTTGGATCATCAACTTTGCGGAATCCATTATCTTCTGGCTTGATAGTTCGACCTTCGTATTCTTCAACGTCACCGCGCTCTTTGATCCATGCACTACGTAAAGCTGGCAATCCTTTCGTAATATCCACTTTATAAGCAGGATCAGTGTACGGGCCGCTCGTATCATAAACACGCACTGGCGCGTTTTCCTCTTCACCAAAGCTTCCTGTCGTTGGACTTAGAGCAATTTCACGCATTGGCACTAAAATATCTGGTCGAGAACCTTCTACATAAACTTTTTTACTTCCTTCAAAACTTGACATAATCGTAATATTCTTGTCGCTAACTGTTGTCATAAACTACTTCGCTCCCTTTTACATTTATACAAGGACCGAATCTAGCTCACCCCAACAAAGACAAAAGCCGAATCCAAAAAAAATTTTGGATCCGGCTAAGAATGTAAAGGTATAGTTATTGCAAATAACATGGAGTGCAATAATGGTTAACTTTCCCACGCTGGTATGAGCCAGATCAGGTCCAAAGGGTCAAGAAACCTCTATGCGTTTCCCTCTCAGCCTGACTCATCAGACTCCCCTAGTTAATACTATTAAGTTTGATGATAGTGTAGCAGATATTGCAAAGAGATGGAAGCTTCATTTGAATATTTTTGGTACATTCATCAAGAGTCAGCGCCAGATGTGACTCTGGGCGCATGCGAAGCAGTTCATCATTGATGAATTCATTTTTATATGAATCCATTGAAGATTTATCGGAACAAAATCTCATTTTATCGGAACAATTTTAACTTTTATCGGAACATTATCTTGTTTTATCGGAACAATTTCAGTTTTTATCAGCTATAGGCAATCAAATGAGCACCAAACCGTTAGGTAAACAACAGCTCCGCTACGTAAATCACAATCGTCACTGTAATACAGCTCACAATTGTTGAAAATAAAACGGTTTGTGCAGCAGTTGCCGATTCTACGTCATATTCTAATGCCAGACTAGAGCTATTTCTTGATGTCGGGAACGAACTAGCTATAAAAAGTGATTGTGCCACGACACCATCAAGACCAAGCGCAAAAATGATTAACAATGCTACAGCTGGCCCTATTATTAGTCGTGTAAAACAACTAATGAAGACAAGCTTATTAAACATGGATTTGATTTCAAGCTGGGATAGTTGCGCCCCTAAAGTTATTAATGCAACAGCGATAAAGCCATCTGCCACATGGTCTATTGGAATTTTTACAAACTGTGGAATAGCGATATTAAAATAGTTCATTGCAACACCAATAATAAGTGCATGAATTATAGGCATTTTGAGGAAGTCTTTCAAAATAGACATGCCCGATTTTGTTGAAGAAATTAAATTGTACAAGCCGTAAGTATAGGTAGTCATATTTTGAAATATAACGAGAATGACCTGAATCGCTACTCCAATCGGCTGGGTCACGAAAATCATTTGTGCCACCGGAATACCATAGTTACCTGAATTAATTAGGACAACACTATTTTTAAACACTGCCGCCTCTGTTTTTTCTAAACCGAGTCCCTTTACTAGAAAGTGACTAAGCACCATTTGGCTTCCGATAAAGAGTAGAATAAATAACGCAACTTCCCCAAGCACAGACAGCTCTATAGTCGTTTCATATAAATTCACAAAAACAGCTGCTGGCATGAAGCAATATGTAATAAGTTGAGATAACGCCTTTAAATTAAAGCGAAATTTCTTTTGTAAAACTGCTCCAAGCACTAGAAGCACTAAAATCGGAGCTACAATTTGAAAAAATATCATACCGAGATACACCATAGCGATGTCCCCCTTCCCTCTCCTATAGTAGTGCTGTTTTTATGCTTGGTCAATGTACTTCATAGTTAACTCATAGCCATTCTTTTACCATAAAAAAAAGAAAGACTGCCTCAAAAATATTGGCGCAGTCTTTCTTACAATTCTAATCAATTATGCCTCGGTAATTGCGTCCGGAATCGGCTTTGTGCTTAGGCCTGCGTGAGGGCCGACACGATGTCGGTCATTTCGGTAATGCCACAGTACGTGGCGCTTTTACCGATGCAGGTCAGTTAGACGTTATCGCACGGATGCGATGATTTTAGGCTAACATCCTTTATTAACTCCTTTCCGATTCCGTAACATCCGCCGGAGGCTTTGGGCCAACGTGATGTTGGTCACTCAGTCGTGTGTTGTTGTTGCTGTCACTTCGCTTTCGCACAGAAAGCAAACTTGTTGCTGTCGCTACGCTTTCGCACAGATAAAACCCTATTGTTGTCGCTTTGCTTTCGTTACATAAAACATTTGTAGCTGCCGCCTCGCTTTCGCTACATAAAACATTTGTAACTGCCGTTTCACTTTCGTTACATAAAACATTTGCTGAAAGAAGTTAAGCAAGCTTAAAGCGATTAACGACCTCTTGTAATTCTTTTGAAATCTCGTTCACATTATTGATGGACTCTGCAACCTTTTGTAGTTCCGCTTGTTGGTCAATAGAAGATGCACTTACCTGTTCTGCAGATGCAGCAGTCTCCTCAGAAATAGCAGAAATACTTTGGATTGCCATAATCGCTTGATTTTTATGCTCTAACATATGAGAAAGTTTAGTCATTAACTCACTTATTGACGTTGCAATAGAACTAGAAAGCTCACTATTGTCTTTAAATGCAACCTCCGTGCTTTGTACTGACTCATTTTGAGCTTGTATTAAGCTCGCGTTTGAGGCAATGACAGCAACTGTTTGCTGAGAGTTTTTAAGAATGCTATCTACCGTTTGCTTAATAACCTCTGTTTCATTTCTGGATTGCTCCGCTAGCTTTCGTACCTCCTCGGCGACAACTGCAAAACCTTTACCATGTTCACCAGCACGAGCAGCTTCTATACTTGCATTTAAGGCTAATAGATTTGTTTGCTCGGTAATACCCTGAATAGACGCTATAATTTGATTGATATTGGCAATATTAGACGCCAATGACTCCATTTGCTGCTGAATACGTCCATTCATTACATTCGTTTCTGAATTACGTTCACGTAAGCTTTCGACTTCTTTCATCCCTTTGTCTGTGGTTGCTTTTGTTTTAATCGACAGCTCATCCATTTCATTTGAAAGCGTTGTAATAGTATCAATTTGATCGGATAAATCAATCATCCGATAATTGGTTTCTTCTGTATCCTCAGATTGCTTTGATGCTCCCAGTGCAATTTCATTAATAGCTACTGAGACTTCTTGACTTGAAGCAACTATTTCATTAAACGCCTCATGAACATGATTTGATGATTGATTAAGTAATTTCGTAGCATTCAGCACCGTTTGAATGGCGCTATTCGTTTGATCCAACATATTATTATAAGCTAATGCAACAGCACCAATTTCATCAGGCTTAATATATTTGTCATCAACTTTTTGAGTTAAATCTCCATCTGCTGCTGTTTCAATAGATGTACGTAAAAACTTTAATGGTTTCAGTAATTTATAGATAAACAATGCACTAGCGACGGTCATTAAAACGACTATAATAATTGACGCTATAATGGTAAAAACAAGCACATGATTATAGGTTTCTAATATTTTGGATTTTGGTAGCACTATTTGTACAGTCCAAGTTTCATCAATTCCATCTAAATTCATCGGAGCAAAAACGTTAAATGAATTTTCCTTAAGCTCGTCGGAACCCAAATACATACTTTTTAGCTCGCCACTATCCATTGTTTGTTTAATGCTTGTCCAGTCCAAATTATCCTGCATATTTAACCCATCTAATGACTCACCAAAGCTATTTGCAGTTAAAACTCCATTATTAGTAATAATAGCTGCATAGCCACCATCCGGTTTTACGGACTCTGTTAATCCTTTTAAATAATCAATAGCTATATCAGCCGTCAATGTGCCAAAAATTGACCCCGAAGCATCAACTAATGGAACAGCAATCGTTGTCATTAGTACTGTTTGTCCATTTATTTTATAATCATATGGTTCCGTTAGAACGGATCTTCCTTCTTCTTTTGGTATCCAATACCATTCGGAAATACTCTTGTCTTCGATGCCTTCAAGAGAATTCGTTGTTATTCCATTTCCATCCTTACTTAAATAAGGTATAAAGCGATTTTTTGAATCCACTAAAGTAGAACTTATAGTCGGTTCTATATTTGTAGAATTCTTTTCAAAAACAGCTCCTACACCAAGTAAATCTTCATTATTAACTAAGTTAGTTTCCATCATATCTATTATGTCTTCTGCGGAAAGCTTGCCTTTTTTCTCCATGCCCTCAACTATACGTTTCGTCGTAAGTAAAGTCGTGTTTACTTTTTTAAAGCGCTCACTCATCTTTGCTGCCGAATACTCAGCAGTTTCCAATGTTGCACTTTCTGCATCATCAACACTTTGATTCTTCAAAATAACGCCTACAATAACGGTATATGTAATAAATAACACTAAAAATAACCCTATAATTAGAGCTGATAGCTTTAAAGCAATACTCCTAGATTTCCCCATCACAACACCCCATTTTTATACATAATGATAATGGATGGCAGGTCGTATCACAACAAGATATTTAACAAACCAAGTAGAATTTTGCCGTTTTATAGAGAATTTGAATGTATATATACCGAAAATCCATACCGCATAAAAAAAGGACTAATTATCCACCAATTTGGTTATCTAGTAAAACATACCCATTATATACTATAATATTGAAATATATGATATATTATCTACAAAATACTATGATTGGAGTGATTAACTTGAAGAATAAAGCGTTATCAGCTTTTATGGCAACAGCTATTACAGCAACCTTAGTTTTGCCAGTTTCACATGCAAACGCTGCTTCAAATGTTTCATCTTTAAACCACTCAATTCAAATTGATGCACAAGTAGCTGCAGCCAAAACAAAGGAGCAAACCGTTACCATTACCAGTATCACTAAAGATAAAGTACTGACATCCAATGGCCAATTTAATATTAGTCAGACGCTGAAGCATCTTTTTAATACAGCGAATAGCACTGCACTGAAGAATGCCCAAGCTACAATTGTCGTAAATAACGGCGAAATTACAAGTGTTACAGCACTAACATTAACTAAAGCTGGTACAAAAAATAATACGGTATATTTTGATGGTGGTGACGCACAAATTGAAGGAAGCCTAACTGTAAATGCGGATTATGTAAAAGTTCAAAATGTAACTATTGAAGATGAGCTTATTGTAACTAATCGTGTGAAGAATGCAATTACAATTGATGACGTTACTATTGGGGATACAATTACTTTTAAACCTGTATTGATTCGAAATATTAATTGGTTAAATGTTTCTCTAAAAGATATTAAATCTCCAAATATGAACTTAAAGCGCACTAAAGTAAGTGTCACTTCTGACAAAGCTATTTCGAAAATTGAAGTAGTTGGTAAAGTTACAGCATTTGAAGTTACAGCCAATGTTGATAAACTTATTATCGATGTTGAGAAAGACTTCAGCCTTTACGGAAAAGGTAAAATTGAGCAAGTGGTTGTCAAGCATGGGGCAAAGGTGGCATTAAATTCAGGGCATCTAATTAACAAAGTCCAGGTGGATGATAAAAAAGCCTCTGTGGCATTACCAGTTTTGAATAAAACTGAGCTAAGTAATTTAGTAGCATCGCCTCCGTACGTTACAATATCTGTTAATGGGTATGACGTTTCAACAACAGAGAAATGGACAACCCAGGCTGAACGTGCAACATTCGAATCTGCCGTAAGCAGTGCAAGAGCAGTAGTTAATAATTCTTACGCCTCTCAGGAACAAGTAAACAATGCTATTACACAGTACAAAACTGCATTAAGCGTTTATCAAGCTGTGCAAAAATATGGAACAAAATATGTCTATGGTGATAAGTCTTCACTACAATCGCTAATCTATTCAGTTCAGTATGTAACGGTTTCTTGGAACAATGGTAATGACGTAGCGTCATATGTACCTTGGACGACGCAAAGTGAGAAGGACGCTTTAACCTCTGCCGTTTCATCTGCTCAATATGTTGTAAATAATTACTATGCAACACAGTCTGATATCACAAATGCAATTAGCAATTTAAACTACGCTATCACTATTTATAAGAATGTGCAAAAATATGGTACTACTTATCAAACGAATGCCGATCGATCTGCTCTTTTATCACTTATTAACTCTGTTCAGTATGTAACCGTTTCTGTGAATGGATCTGAATTATCCTCCAATGTAATTTGGACGACGCAAAGTGAAAAAGACGCTCTAATTTCTGCCGTTTCATACGCACAAAATATTGCAAACAATAGCTACTCGTCTCTATCAGATATTTCGTCTGCATATAATTATTTAAATAATGCTATTTCAACATATAGGAGTAATTATAAATCCGGTGTGAATTCTTGGCATTACGTTGATAAATCTTGGCTACAATCACTCATTAATTCGGTTCAGTATGTAAAAGTTTCTGCAAATGGAGATGGCACTGATATCCCCTATTATGAACTATGGACTACTGAACGAGAAAAACGTGACCTAGAAAAAGCAGTTCAACACGCTCAATCTGTTGTTAATAACTACTATGCTTCTTCATACGAGGTGACAGATGCTATTAACAGTTTAAACAAGGCCATCACCATCTATAATGATGTCCAAAGTTCAGGTAAACAACGATAAAATAGAAAAGGACTCGGCACAATGTCGAGTCCTTTTTCATTCTCATATAAAATTAAATCTCAACTATCTATCAGCGAAATCATACTCATTTTTCTCTAGTCCTTATACCATTGTTCAACTCCCTCACTTGGCTCTACTACTAATTGTTCCTGCAGCATTTTCGTTAACTATCAACCATTCTTGCGATTCTATCCGTCTCTATTAAAAAAGCGATCTGCTTACCTTTCATATGCCCATAAGTACATAAGACACAAAATGTTTTTAAAAATGCACAACCTATCTACCTATTCACTCAAAATATACATAAAAGAAGACTAATATATGCTAAAATTGGTTTATCAACATATATTAGGATATTCTCGACGCAATCAAAGATTTCATCTAGGATAAAAATCCTATGATTTAGCCATCACACTTATCCAAAACCAAATAGGAGGTTTCCCGTATCATGAAAAACAAAAGAAAACTAGCCTTACTCGCCCTAGTTGCGGTCCCTTCACTTATCTATACTGCACCTACTACGTCAGCATCAGCTGCTGATATTACGGGACATGTAAAAACTGCTTACATATACAACAATACTTATTACTACAACTATAACGTTGCGAATGTTGATCGACTTATTTCAAACATTAATGATACAACCGCTTCATTCCAAACAAATTTAGAAGCAGCCATCAAAGCCTACAATGATTTAACTGAAACGGAAAAACAGTATGTCACGAACTATTCAACGTTATCAAATCATCAACAGACGAGAGTAGCGTATCGTAAGCTTGCTGCACAAATTGATGAGAAATTAGCTTCAGTAGACCCAACTTCTGTAAATTACTACCAAAATGTTATAGAAACGAAAGATTGGTACAATACGTTAAATGCAGCGCAAAAGACATTTGTGAGTGCGGAATCACAAAAAATACTGACATCCTACATCACGCCAAATACATCTGTCGATAAAGTGATCAATAAAATCCAATTATTAAACTCTTCTCGCATTACCTTCCATCAAGATGTTGCTGATGCTAGAGCTGAGCTTAATGCACTACGCAGATTTACATACGTCTATTTACCGGCTGGTATCGAAAAGACGTTATTAGATGCTGAACAGCTTGTTGCGAAGGATAAGGCGGCAGCTAAGGACGTGGAAAACGCAATTGCAGCTTTATCGCCTAAAACGTCTACTGCTCAAGATGTACAGGCAGCGAAAACAGCCTTCGAGGCTTTAACACCTGTGCAGCAGCAGCTTGTGCCTAATGTCTGGACTTTAGTAGACTTTGTAAACGGAAAATATGATCTACCGACTAAAGGGAACGGGACAAAAACGCCAATTTTATCGGATACAGCAGCCGTACCTGGTAAAATTACTGCTATGACTAAAAACAAAAATACCTATACAGCAAAAATAAACGTTGCCGACACGGAAAATAATACAGAGCGCTTCGTTTTAACAACAAAATCCAATATGACTGTTATTATTCCACCACTAGGAACTCTTCTTAATGAGGATACTGGTGTTATGGAAATTAAAATTACAAAAAGTTCGAATCGTATCACATTCCAGGCAACATTAAATAAAAAAACAGTTGAATTTGAGGCGAATATGGAAATCATTATCGATAATTTATCACAAAACGCTTCCATCGTTCGTACCTATGACTCTGGCAAACAAGTGCCAGCTGATTACACAGTAGAAGGAAATCGCCATTTCATTCAAACAAATACCCCTGGTTCATTCCAAATTAATTATTAATCCACTAGTGGAAATTATGACCCTCTGCCAATACTTTATTATTTGCAGAGGGTTTTAATATGTATTTTTTCTGCTCCACCATCGCTTCTTCAAAGCAGAGACTCTTCTTTCAAAACTCTATGGGCACCTGTAACGAAATCCTACTTACACTAATACATCATTAAGAGGACCTTTTTTATCATTACATCACCAACTTTTTGGCACACCAAACAGTTCCCCTTTTTTTCAACATTGCTTGGTCCAACAACTGATTAAGTAGTATGCTCCGTTTTCGCAATTTCCCTAAAATTTTCAGAAAACTATTGACATTTGTCATAAAACAGGCATAATCAATATTAAAGTTTCCTTATAGAAACAATATGATGTTCGGGAAATATTATTATAGAAAGGAATAAAAGATGCTTATGGAAAAGACATTAAAACCTCTTTCTGAATGCTCGTTTGGAGATTGCTTTTTAATAAAAGAAATAAACATTAAAGGCCCTTTAAGAAGAAGATTATTGGATTTAGGCTTTGTAAAAGAAGCAGAAATCTCTGTTCTTCGTAAAAGTCCTTTAGGAGACCCTGTTGCTTATCGTGTAAGCAATACAACGATTGCATTACGTCATGATGAAAGCTCTATGATTCTGGGCGAAATTGTTAGGGGGAATACAAAGTGAGAGTAAATAGAATAGCTTTAGCAGGTAACCCAAATACAGGTAAAAGTACATTATTTAATACATTAACGGGATTGAAGCAGCATACCGGGAACTGGCCAGGGAAAACGGTTGTTCATGCTGAAGGATCTTTTGAACACAAAGGAGAGCAATATATTCTCGTGGATTTACCCGGGACCTATTCTCTATTTTCCAATTCAGCAGATGAAGAAGTCGCAAGAGACTATATTATTTTTGACCAACCGGATGCAACAATTGTTGTGCTTGATGCAACATCATTAGAGAGAAATTTAAATCTTGCACTCCAAGTTTTAGAAATGACTAATAATGTCATCATTTGTATCAATTTAATCGATGAAGCTGAGAAAAAAGGTATCCGAATTGACGAAAAGAGATTGGCTCGTGAGCTAGGCGTCCCAGTAGTAAAAATATCGGCGAGAAATAAAAAAGGTATTAATCGATTGCTCGATACATTAAGTCAACTGGTGAAGGGGCAAATTGTTACAACTCCGTATCGTATGAAATATTCGAAAGAAATAGAAGAAGCCATTACAAAGGTAGAATCGAAATTAGAAGGTTATTTTGATGAAAAATATCCATCAAGATGGGTTGCCCTTCGCTTACTTGATGGTGATGAAGAATTGATTTTAAAACTACAAAATCATAAGAATAATAAACAGCACGAGGTGAGAACGAATGGAGTCCCAGTCAGTGTTAAATCATAGTGTACTTAAGGGGATTTTAGCTGAAGTAAATGAAGTTTCGAATGAGGATATTCGAGATGAAATCGTTAGTGATATTTATACTAAAAGCAAATCTTTATGCAAAAAAGTAGTATCGCAGCAGCACTCTGCCATGTACAGATCTGATAAATTAGATGAAATTTTCACATCCCGCATTTGGGGATTCCCTATTATGCTTATCATGCTTGGGGCTATCTTTTACATTACTATTGCTGGCGCAAACGTACCATCAGATATGATAGCAAGCTTATTTGGCTATCTAGAGGGTAAGCTAACAATTCTTTTTGAAACAATGCACGCACCAGAATGGCTACACGGCATTTTGGTACTTGGGTTGTTTAGAGGTACCGGGTGGGTTATTAGTGTTATGTTACCGCCTATGGCAATATTCTTCCCTATCTTTGCTCTTTTAGAAAACTACGGCTACCTTCCACGTGTAGCATTTAACATGGACCGCTTATTTAAACGGGCAGGAGGACACGGGAAGCAATCATTAACAATGGCAATGGGCTTCGGCTGTAATGCTGCTGCTATCCTGTCTACGAGAATTATAGAATCTCCTCGTGAGCGAATGTTAGCCATTTTAACGAACAATTTTGTTCCTTGTAACGGGAGATGGCCGACACTTATTTTATTAGCATCATTATTTATGGTAACTGGTTTTTCAGGTGCAACAGGTACACTTGTAACAGCGGGTATTTTAATAGGATTTGTTATGTTGGGTGTCGTTGTGACATTATCTGTGTCCTGGATTCTTTCTAAAACAGCTTTAAAGGGTGTACCAACCCATTACACATTAGAGCTTCCACCATTCCGAAAACCAAAGTTCTGGAATACAATTTTAAGAGCAAGTCTTGATAAAGCATGGTATGTATTAAAAAGAGCAGTTATCGTCGCAGCGCCTGCCTCTATTTTGACTTGGGTATTCGCTAATATTTATGTTGGTGATACAAGTATTCTAATGCACTTTGTTAACTTTTTAGATCCATTTGGTCAGGCTCTTGGTATGGATGGCTTTATTATGGCTGCATTCATTCTTGGGCTACCAGCCAATGAAATTGTTATCCCTATCCTAATTATGGCGTATTTATCTCAAGGAGCTATGCTGGAAATTGAGGATTTATCGAAACTAAAACAAGTGTTTATTGACCAAGGCTGGACGTGGCTAACAGCTTTAAATATGATGTTATTCTCTCTGCTACACTTCCCTTGTGGAACGACTTTAGTCAATATTTATAAAGAAACAAAAAGTCCAAAGTGGACATTTATGTCATTTTTAATTCCAACTGTTATTGCCATTGGCGTGACTTGGCTAACGGCGACAGTTGCTCGTGCTTTTGGTTGGGTGTGAGGATGGGAGGGGCTGTTTAAAAGCCCCTCTTTTTTCATTCTCAGAATTTAGCTTGAAATTTGATGTAAAAAAGCTAGAGAATTCGACATAAGAATTCTCTAGCTTTGCTTCTTTTTTATGGTTTAGGTGAATACTGGATTTCAACATATTGTTGTGAAGTATGGCCTGTACCATTCGTCTCTTTTTGATAAGCCCAGACAATATTTCCATATTGATCTTTTGTGAATAAAAATACTCTTTGACCAGTTTTAAACACATTCTTAACTCCACCAGGGGTAGTAGATGGGTTAGCTACAAGAGGTAAGATTGCACTACCATCTGCTGCTTTTTTAATAGAACCTTTACCAAATGAAGATATTCCACTATCGGCCGGTTTATTATTCTTAACACTATCTATTATTAATTGCGGGTCTAATGTTGTTTTATTCGCCATAGTAACCGCATAGAAATATTCTTGGTTTAATTCAAGCAGTGTCAGAATATTTATAGAAACATTCATTGTTGTTGAATTGTATTCTGCTAGTACGCCCTCAACATTTCCTGTTAAGTTAGCATAACTCATTGTGTTATATGCATCTTTACCTGGATATACATACTTACCGAAGTCAGCTAAATCAAACTTATTACCTTCAGAGCCTGAAATAATGTAATCACGAGCTATATCATCTTTCATCTTCACAGTAAATGATTTGTCCGACGTACCAGAGGCAGTTGGTTTAATAATTAACTGACTTTCATCTGTTGTCGCTTTCCCCTGTGTATACTTAACAAATTGATATTGTGAAGTAATATCTTGACCCGCGTCGTCTGTAATTGTTAATAGACTTAGATCTTTAATAGAAGAATCGCCTTTTTCATCACGCATTATGGCTTCACTGAATGAAATCGTAAACGTATCATCTAGATTTCGATATACAATATTGCGTTTCTTTTCTTTATCAACCGTCATCTCAAAACGTGGTGGTGTGCCATCGGAATAGAAATCTTGTTTCATCCAACCATCATTTGATTCATCGTGATTTCCATTTGTATTGGCTTTATAAACCGTAAAGTTACCATACGTATCCTGTGCACCTAAATAAACAACATATTCGGTATGTGGTGTTAAAATAACCCCTGTCAAATCTAAAGGTCCAGACGCACCTTTTCCACTTTTTTTAACTACAGGACTTGATTTAAGCTTGTCTTCTAATGTTTTTCTTTCTGCTGCCGTGTCAATAGTTAGCTTTGCATCCGGATTATCTGTTCCATCAGCATTTTTCTTTGGTACGAACCAGTAATGCAGATCTGTTGTCTCATCTGTACTGAAACTTACAGTGGCTTTCGTATCGTCAGGACCTTTTTTTGCAGTCCCAGACTTAATCTCTAAATCAGTAACTAATGGTGCTTTTGAATCCCCAAATATTTCTTTAGACACTATATCGGAAAGATCGCCACCACGGTCTTTTAATACCATATGAACCGAATAGCTTATAAATGGATTTAGTTTATTTTTATCAATTACAATAGGGAATTTCTTTGTTTTCTCTTCTAAGTCGGCCGGACCAGAGCCAATTTCAATATAAATATCTTTTCCGCCTATTTGGAAGTAGCCTGATTTTAATGATGAATTAGTCGCAAATTCATTATAGAAATCTCTCTTCGTAATGCCTTTATCTTTTAAATATTGTTCAAATGTTTTCGTTTCATTATTGTCTACGACCGTATCAGGTAACACCATGTAATAGTACGTCCCTGCTTTATTTGGCTCAAATTGTACCTCAGCTCGTTTATATTTTTCATCTTGGTCTGGTTTCCCAACAACCATTAAATTAGAAATCATCGGTTCATCATATATTACATGCACGTATTCTGCAAAGTTTCGAACATTTTTACCAGGTTCAACAGTATTGGTATTTTCAAATTCATTGCCTGCCAAATCCTTAACACCAGGTAGTACAGTTACACGTAATGTATCTCCATAAACAAAACCTGTTTCTGATGGAATTGTTAATAATACTTTTTTATCGCCTTCTTTATACTCTACAGCAGAGGGTTTAATTTTTTTCTGACCTGTCGTATTGACGATAACTGTTCCTGATAAATCGTAGTTATTTACATCTCGAGCGCTTTTAGGGTCTAATGCTTCATTTAGATAAATGTAAAATTGATTTACCTTTCCATCAGTAGATTCAAGTTTCGCCTTCTCTACAAATGGATGTATTTCATCTAACGCAAGTGTTGTGAACTTTGTTGTAGCTACCTTTGATAGATTACCTGAGTCATCCTTCATCACTATAAAGAAGTCATATTCTGTTTCGGCCTCAAGATTTTCTAGCATTATTTTCTTTATTAACTCGGCGGCAGTATTGCCAGTAACCTTACCCTTATTTGTTGATTTTGCAACTTCCTCAGCCGTTGGTGCAGGAGCGTTAGTCGATTTTTTACGTACTATATAGAAATATTCCCCAGGTTTTGTTGAACTAAATGTTGCTTCTGCTCTTTTTCCTCCTGGAAGTGCTATTATAGGTTTAAGTATCACTACAGGTGGTATAGTATCTTTCATTTTGAATTCTTGTGATTTAATATCCGAAACATTTTTCGCTCCATCAACAACCATCACATAAACAACATATTCTTTTTTCTCACCCAAATTAGTGATTTTAATAGTGTTTTTGCCATTCACTGCTGCGCTCGTTCCATGTGCTGCATTGTCAGTAGAAATGCGATTTACCATCTCTTTTTTCGTCGGTGCATCGGCGCCTTTTTCACGAACAATATAGTAGTAAGTTCCAACTTTATCTGAAGTGAAATCAACCTGAACATCACTACCACTTAAAACTGATACATTCGTAATGTCGATTAAAGGTTTTGTTTTATCAGCTGGGTTTTGTTTATCAATATCGTCTTTATCGACTGGTTTACCGTCTTCATCTACAATATTGCCGATATTATCTTTATCCTCTAAGAAGTCGTCGAAGATATTATTCGGTCCCTCGCCCTTCGGTATAATCACTTTGTCAACATACGTGTAATCTCCAATATCAACCCAACCGTATACATTATCAACATACAGAACACCTACACGACCATCTAGATATAGCTCTAAATCTGTATAGCTATTGTAGTTAATCCAGTCAATATTGCCATCTCCGTAAATTGTCAGCTTCGTTTCTGTATCAAGGTTTAGTGTGCCGATATTTCCTTGAATCTCAAATTCACGAACATTCCCGATGATGTCTACACGTGGTAGCTTCATATTTGTTTCGATTTTTGTACCGCTTTGAGAGACAACAAGTCGTGATACAGTGCTGTTATAAAATTCAATATGTTTTTCAACATTTTTCATCGTCACTTTATCTTTAGACCAATTCACAAATGGCTTGTTTTTATCAGGATTCTTGTCGGAATTCTGATCTGTCCAATTTTGAAGATCTGTTGCTGGACCGTTATTGGATGAGGACGAGCCTTCATCATTTGGATTATCTGGATTAGACCAGTTGATAAATGCAGTATTAGTGCTTGCTATACGGCCAAGAGATAATGGCTTATAGTAGGAAACGCCTAATTGTAAAGGTGGACGTACCGTTTCGTTGACAAGCATAGTGCCAGTCAGGGTAACATTTGAAAATTCAATATAGTTCCCATTAACAACGATTGTCCCACCAAAGGACCCATGATTACCATCAAACTCTAGAAATCTTGAACTTGTCCCACTTGCATTCAATGTAAGCTTTGATACAGAGCGAATGGTTTTACCTGAAAGATCCCCTTCAATAAGTGCTCCTTTTAATACCGGTGCATTATCTTCGTTAAAAATATGCGAGAGACTTTTTGGAACTGAGTAAGGCTCGCCATTTATGTAGATAGTGTCGTCTTCAACACCTGTAATTTTGAAAGATGTGGCATTGCCCTTTTTCTCTTGTGAACGCACAATAAAGGATGAAAATTGTCCACGTGTAACCGCATTAAATGGTGAGAAAGCGACAGACGTTGTCCCTTCCGTAATCTTTAAATCTACTAAAGTTTGGATATAGATGGCGTTGCTTGTTTGGCTAGTTACATCTTTGAAACTATTGTTGTAATCAGATGCTACCTCAAATTTAAAGCCAAGCACTAAAATTTTCGCTAATTGCCCTCGTGTAACTACTTCATTAGGCATAAATGTTCCGTTTGAATACCCAGACATGATTCCTGCATTTTGTAAAGCAGCTACGTACTTGTAATACTCACTGTTTTTTGGGACATCTTTAAAATATGGATCTTGGACATTTTTCAAATCTAAGTTTAAAACAGTTGCCAGCATTTTTGCCGCCTGACCACGTGTTACACTTTGATTTGGTCGAAAAGTTTGGTCTGCATACCCACTAATCGCACCTTCATTGTATAGTTTTAAAATATCGTTATAATGACTTGAATATGGGTCAACATCCGTAAATGGTGAAGAAGCTGCAGCTGCCTTTTGCGGTGGTGGCACTACAACAGCAATCCCGCTAGTAGCAAAAACAGTTGCTATAAGTGCTTTATTCACTTTTTGGACTTTTGTTTTATCCATCCCACTCTTCCTTTCATCTATGTATTTGATACGTTCAAAATATCATTTTCATCATACCCTTTATATCGACAGGTAGATAGTGAACCTTCATAGATAATTCTAAAATACTGGAAGAAAATCGTTAACAAAATTAGGCAATAACATAAAAAGTTTATTATCAAAAGTTAGAGAAGACATTTGTTTAACCGATTGGAGTGGAGACTGGGCGACTCAGTGGGGATTAGCAACAGAGGAACGAAAATCAGCTCCACGTTATTGTGATGAATTGAATACTTTGAAGATTTATCGGAACAAAATCTCATTTTATCGGAACAATTTTAGCTTTTATCGGAATATTTACTCGTTTTATCGGAACAATTTCAGTTTCATCCAAACCATTTTACTTTTAACCCCACATAAAAAAAGCCAAGGAGCATCGGTGCTTACTTGGCTTTAACGATATATAGGCATACATCTAGTCGTACTTGTGATGTCATAAAGGGAAAGGGGGATAACCTTACATCTTGTCAAGTCGATCGAGAGATGTGTCCCGAGTTTACGTATCATTTGAACAGGATTTACAAGTCATATGGGGAATGACTTAAAAATAGTTTGCCCAAATGATCGTTGCATTAATCATGTACCCCAAAAATTAGAAATGTATGCCTATTTCAAAACATTTTTTTATTTTTTTATTTATTCTTGTTCTGCTACTATGACTCGATTCCGTCCAGCTTGTTTTGCAAGATACAGCGCACCATCCGCTGCTTCAATTAACTTTTCTGTCGTATCAGCCATTTGTGGATACACTGCAACACCTGCTGATAATGTAACTGGGCGACCACAAGGACTTATAGTATGTGTCAAAATATCGCGTAGTTGCTCGGCCACCTGTGCCGCTTCCTCAGCAGTGGTAGTTGGCAATAACATTACAAATTCCTCACCACCGTAGCGACAGCAAACATCTCCCTTACGAGCGACTGCTTTCATATTTTTAGCTAAAAATTGTAAAACTTTATCACCTACAGCATGCCCATATGTATCATTAACACTTTTAAAATGATCTAAATCAAGTAAGATTAAGGCATGTGGCAAATCCTTTTCAAGCCACTCAGCTAGCATCGCATCCATTGTGCGACGATTGGTTACACCTGTTAACGGATCTGTTGTAGATTGATCTTTAAAATAGGACACCTGCCCCTGTAAAAATGTCAAACTCCGAATGAGTGCACTTTTTAGATAGTGAGCTTCAAAATACCAACTACGTACAGATTTCAAGCCTTCTACATTTTTTGATTCCATGCTCTCCTCTGTTAAAGTAGCTAATTGCTGTAAAGGATTAGCAATACGTGCGGCCATCCAAAGGACAATAAAAATTGAAATTAGCATAAGCGGAATGGATTTTATAGCTACATCCTGCACTCTATCAAATGAAGGAGCTAATGCTACATTTAACGGTCTTTGAGCAACTACTCCCCAGCCTGTTAAAGGTACGTTGCTATAACCAGCAAGCATTTCCACTCCTCTAGTATTCAATACTTGCTGAGCCCCATTTTTTCCTGAAACCACTGCTTGGACAACTTTATTATCGATAGCAATATCATTAACTCGGCTTGGGTCCTGGTGATAGATAACGCGACCATCAGAATCAACTACGTAGACATATGAACCATCATGATAATAATGCTCTCCGAGTAAATCATTGAAAACATTTCGTTCCTTTAAATAAATTGTTCCTGCTACCATTCCTAAATATTCATTTGTCTCTGAAAATATAGGATACGATATAAAAATAAGGAGACGCCCTGTCATTCCCTTATAAGGCTTTGAGACAAGAGGTTCCCTTTTAGATAGAGCCTCTTTCGCTCCAACTGATGTTAATACTTCACCTTGTACCTCTTCAGATGGTGGTGAAATAGATAAAACAAGACCTTTTGCATTTGTGATAAGAACAGAGTTAAACATGTTATTTTGGTTTTTTAAACGCTCTGTTTCCTGAATCAATGCATTGTTATCATGCATTTTCGTCTTTATCGTACTGGCGCTATACCCTAAAATCTGAAAAGATTCTTCAAGATAAGAACTTGCGGTTGTTGCTAATTTTTGTGCATATACTCGATTCGTTTCAAGCGTATTTTCTTTAATCGAAGCAACATTCATACGGTAACCACTCCAAACGCTACCAATTCCTGTTAAGAAAAAAGCAGCCATGGCAACACCCATGATTAAATACTTTAACTTTATCTGTTTTGATTTCATCTTCTATCTTTTACCCCTAGTTTATAATTTCCTCTCTTATTCTATTAAAGCACAAAAAAATTCCTTATTAAGAAAATTTCTTTTAATAAGAAAAAAGTATTTGTAAAAATAGTACTTTTCATGGCCCTCTACAACAAAAATAATGCTCGCCACTAAAACGTGGGGTTGATTTCCGTTCCGGTTGAGCGCTTTGTAGCTGTCGCTACAGAAAACATTTGCGGCTGACGCGCAGATAAAACATTGTTGCTGACGCTTCGCTTTCGCACAGAGCAAAGCTTCCTAGGGGCGTCCGATGAGCCACTTGGGCCAACACAATGTTGGTCACGAAGGCATTATCACAGGACGTGATGCTCTTAGCCTTTGTTCCTCTATGTGCTCGCTCCAGGGTCCTATCCGTGACGCTAATCCCCAAGGAGTTGCCCAGCCTCCACTCCAATCAACTTATATATAAATATCACACATTTTAAAAAATATTATCCTTTAGTAAGCCATAAAGTAGGTGAAGTTCCAGATATTTAGCATCGTTAACGGGACAAATATATAGTATTTTATATCTATAAAGCTTTTATTATTTTGATAGATTTTTATTATAAATTTATTATTAAAAGAGGGTTTAAATATGTTGTTACGCAAAGTAGCTCCAATAATGGTTGGTTTTAGTATGGCTCTTTGGACGAATACTTCTCTCAATCCAAATAAGTCAGCTCGTACAAAAGTAACAAATACACAAAAAACTTTGTCACTATCTAGCTTTCAAAGTGAATATAAAATGAAATGGCATCAAGTAGAGATGGACTACCCCCAATTTTCCCTCTTAGGAAAGCATAATTCCAATGAGGTCGGAGGATATGAAACACGTACTGGACATAGCGTATTTGGTATTCCTATCGGTTCTAACCGAATAGATGTGAAAAGAAAATACGGTCTTCCACTTAGAGACATTCACTATCAAAATACAAGCTATTTGCTCAATTACAATGATTGTGAAGGCAATACTACACATGGGACCTATTTGATTGATGGTCACTATGTTACTTTTTTCTATGATTTACACAAAAACAATATTGTTCGTTCTATTATTTGGATAAATGCTAAAACCGAATTAAGTAAATGTGGTTATTATAGTATGCCTTCCTATGAATTACGAACAGGACTTGAAGATTTAATGGTTGATCTTATTAACCATGAGCGGGCTATAGAAGGATTGCAACCACTCTTTTATGACAAAGGGTGTAACCCTATTGCTCGGCAGCATAGTAGCAATATGATCACACATCAATTTTTTAGTCATGAAGATCATAAAGGTAATCATTCCAATGACCGCCTCACTGCTGGTGGAGTTAATCACTATTGGTATGGCGAAAATATAGCACATGGTCAGCCCAATAGTATATTTGCCCATGAAGCACTTATGAATTCCAAAGGACATCGTATAAATATTTTAAGAAAAGAATTTACACATATTTTTGTTGGTGTCTGTTTTAAAGACAACGGTGCACCCTATTATACAGTTAACTTTTATTCCAAGTAATTTGAATGGCAAAAATCTCTATGCAGAAATCTATTGCATAGAGATTTTTTGTAGCCTTGTCGTAATCTGTAAGGATGCTTTAACTTCTTTCAGCGGATGTAGCTGTCGCTTCGCTTTCGATACAGATAATAGTTATAAACGTATGCCCTTTTTATAAGTTGATTGGTTGAACAAATCGGAACGAAATCACCCCCATGTTATGAAAATAATACTACATTCTGAATATTTTTACTTTTATCGTTATTCTGACATATAATTTTCCAACTAAATATTCTATAATAAAAATTAACATAGTCAAGCCATCAATTCTTCTGTTATAATACTGATAATTTATCACCACTCTGTACCAATACAGTGGTGATGCATGCTTTTCACAAAATGGGGATTATGAGAAAAGCGCTACAATGCATTTTTGAATACAATGTAGCCTACACAAAAAGGGGTTGGGAGATTTGGGTATTTTAAAGGGGTTAAAAATTCTCGATTTTTCTGCATTACTACCGGGGCCAATGGCGACAATGATATTTGCTGATTTAGGCGCTGAGGTTATTCACGTTGAATCATCAAAGCGCGTAGATTTAACACGTATTATGCCTCCTTACGACGATGATCACGAGGCGTATATTCATCAACATTTAAATCGTTCTAAAAAGTCATTAACATTAAATTTAAAATCTCCTGAAGCTATTAAGATTGTTAAGTCACTCGTGAAAGAGTACGACATAATTATCGAAGGATTTCGGCCTGGTGTCATGCAACGACTTGGCATCGGCTATGAAGCACTAAAAGAAGTAAATCCTAAGGTTATTTACTGTGCTATTACAGGCTATGGACAAACCGGATCATATAGCAATCGGCCAGGACATGACAATAACTATTTATCATTAGCTGGCATACTTGATTATTCACGTCATAAAGATAAAAAACCTGTCTCAATGGGTGTTCAGCTAGCCGATATTGCTGGGGGAACAATGCATTCAGCAATTGGAGTACTAGCAGCTGCTTTACACCGTGAAAAAACAGGTGAAGGGCAATATATTGATATAAGTATGACCGATGCTGTATTTTCACTCAATGCTATGTATGGTTCTGCTTATATTGGCGGCGGTCGTGTACCTCAGCCTGAGCAGGAAATTTTAAATGGTGGTAGCTACTATGACTTTTACAAAACAAAGGATGGCCGATTTTTCTCGGTAGGAAGTCTTGAACCTCAATTCCGCAGATTACTCTGTGAGGCGCTTGATATTCCTGAGCTCATTGATAATACGTTTAATGATTCATACTATACACAAATTCGTTTTAAAGAAGCTGTCCATGATGCGTTTTTATCGAAGACTTACGAAGAATTGCTTGAAGTATTTAACGAGGATTTCGAGGGATGTGTCGAACCTGTATTAACTTTCCCGGAGGCATGCGATCATCCTCAGCTTAAGGCTCGTGGTATGATTGTTGATATTCCTAAAAGCGACGGTACTACGCAAAAACAAATTGCTTCTGCTTTTAAGTTTGACGGTGTTAAGCCGCAGTACAAGCATGTCGGTGCCAAGCTTGGAGAGCATAATGAAGAAGTGTTGTCTTCACTTGGCTATAGTGTCGAGCAAATTGCTGACTTAAAGGACAAAGGGGTTTTAGAATAAAATTGGCCAACTGCACGAAATAAAAAAGGTGTCTAATGCTGCAATTAAAATACATTAGACACTTTTTTGATGTAGGTCACTCAGTCTTTGCCACAGGACGTGGCGTTCTTAGACTGATTTCCTTTATTTCAGCGAATGTCTTTTGTGCAAAAAAGCGTAGCGACAGGTACGGATGTTTGTACACCTGCAGAAATAAGTTAAACATATGCACTTATAAAGACTCGTAGTTTTTCGAAATGATCATCAATGAGTAAATATTTTTTATAAATTTCCATTAATTTTTCAAACACCTCATACTGCTCCGTCACAAATAAAACTTTTAATATATTGAGCATATGCGCGGATGCGCTCTGCGCTACCGAATAGCAAGGCGTTCCTATCTGACGATAAAGTCGACGCCATTCTTCCACAGACAAGCCGATATGCTGTAATGAATTATTAACATGAAGAGCAATATCCTGCTGAACTGATGCCTCAATCGCAATAAATTGCTCATTACTATAGTTACTCTGTACTAAAGAGGCATGTATTTTTTTATTGGATGCTAGTACATGCTCCTTTAAAAGCAGGAGCCCCTCTTGATAACGCCCCATTTTTACATAATGATCAAGCAATACTGCATACAAGTTTTCTAAAAAATTAAGTTCATAATTTTTAATAATGGCAGGAGGTGTTGGCTTACGATTCGGCAATAAATCCTTATATTCCAACAAAATCTCTATCGCGTAATTATTAAGTCGTTCATCTTCTAATAAATACTCACCGTAATGAATAACAGTTTCGTGGCTCTGCTCCTGATGCGCTATATGAAACAGAAGATAGGCAATCAAAGCTTTTTCTTTCTCTGTCAATGCATACATTGAATAACGCCAATCCGCTTCAAAAGAAGTAATTAGCGCTTTAACACACCGATAATCCCCTTCCGATAGACGATATTGCGTTACAATTTGGTAAAGATGTAACTGTTTTTTAGCCAGGCAAGTAGAATTACGGTTATCCACATAAGTTATACACTTATCCAGAATCCCTCTATAATTATTCACAAAGTTATCCACATGTACACAAGCTTTTCTTGTAGATTGCTCAATATGCCCCATCATTTCATGGATAAATGTGAATTGTTCTAATGGTTTGTGGATAAACAGTGAATAAACTTTTTTTATGAAAAGCCAATGCCAAAATTGGGCTTCTCCTTTATAAATCATATGCACAAAATATTCATTTTCAAATTTATATAAAAATATAGTTTGTAGTTCGTTAACTGGCATTGTAATTTGCATACGCTTCCCGAAAATTAGCCAGATTAATCGTTCTAAGTCCATTGTATGCTGTGCAAAAAGCTGCTCAAAAAAGGTCTCCTTGCCTTTTTGCGTATAAAAAAAGGCATTGAGACGTTCAGTGACAAATTTAGTATCCAAACCATGTTTATTAAAAAAAGTTTGCATATCTGTCGTTACACGGCCCCAATATTTTCGTGCAGTTGAAAACGCAATATTCATCGCTGTTTCCTCATTCACTAGAAATAAATTTGGTGAAAGTGCAGTACCTAGAATTTTCGGGTCTACTGGTGAATCAATCTCTGCTTCTAACCATTTTGAAAGTAATTTTTCAGCACCCTTTTCACCACTTTGTTTATATGTCATGAATAACTGCTCATCACAATCCAACAGCATGCAACTGGAGCCCCCCATCAAATTCAACCAACAAAGATCTTCCCCTATCCTGTAAAATACTTGATTATATCTTTTAACACTCTTTCTTCAATATAACAAATCTTATCCAACATATGCTAAAGAAATCATGATTTACATAAAAGAAATGACAACAAAAGTATTCGTGAAAAATCGACAACTTTAACTACAACGCATAAAAAAAGCCACCTAAAGGCCAAATACCTCATAGATGGGTAAAGATTAAATTTGCTGTTTAAAAGAGGAGCAGCTAATGAGTTCCTTGGACAAACACTCATAAACTGGTAGCCCATTCGTATTGTTACAAATAATCATTGCCTACGCCAACTCAAAGCTAGCACCATAATACGCACAACTAAAAAAGTTATGCATCATTCACCAATACAAGATAGAAAAAGCATTTTCACAACAGTAGACGAACAACTAACAAAATAGATACAAAAAAATACGTCAAAGTCTTTGACCTATTTTTTCTGCATCGAAAGCGCAGCGGCAATGTTTATTTTCACGAAGCGCAACACATTTTTTTGCCACATGCTCGAATTTATTCCTCACCAAAACAAAGGATACTTCCGCGTTTCTCGTAGATTATTTATGACAAGACCAAAGAATACGATAATGAGAGCACCAATAAGAACGGGCATTACTAGATAGCTCCATCCATAGCCTCCTAAAATAATTATAATTGGATTCGCTCCTGCTGGCGGATGAATAATTCCTAATAAGGCCATTAAAAAAATTGTTAAACTTACGCCAAGGCTAATTGAGACAATGCTCGTCCCTAACAACGAATACATGGTCAAGCCGATTAAAGCTGAAATCAAATGACCTCCAATAATATTTCGAGGTTGGGACAATGGCGCATTCCAAACGACAAATACGAGTACACAGCTTCCACCAAGTGACGCCATTAACCATGAGGCACCTGTATAGTTCGTCAACCAAAGCAACATAGAAATACATATTAATCCACCGATTGCACCTGTTATGGCATCAGCAAAATTTGTTCGCGAAGGAGCATGTCCCCCACCTTTCATCTTGAATATGTATGCTTTAATAGGTTTCGATTTTTCTTCCTTGTCCTGCAAGCGTATGAAATCTGCCATGAGTTACCTTCCTCTTTATTCTAAATTATATAGAACCGTATCGATTTTTTGTGAATTCTAAGCTTGTTCTATTATAACACTACTAAATAGAATTTAATTTCAAAATGTCGAATTTTAGACATAAATTCAAATCCGTCTTTCACCATATAAAAATATATCCAACACAAAAAAGCAAACTATGAAATCTTCTAGTTTGCTTTTTTTCTGGGCTTTTTGGAATGCCTTTAATCATATTGTTTTTTCACTGGCTTATAAATTCTTGCTTTTTTTAGTACTGTTTTAGGTACTTGCAAGGTTGCTGTTACAACTCCAGGGTGACGACCAATTTCAATTGATCCTGTAATTGTCGCTCGATTCATGACCTCTGGCTCGCTCATCTCAAAAAGCCTTGCAGCACGGCTTATAGCATTAGTTGTTGCTTCATTTAATGATGTTCCAGAACCAACAATTGATACAGGGAATACTTCTTCCACTTGTTTAACGCCGAATTCCTCAGCAAGCTCACGTGCACGACGTTTTTCTTCCTTTGTAAAAGGTTTAGCCGTATAAGGCAAATCCTCTGTATTTGGCAATAAAATAGGGCCATCCAAAGCTACCTTTTTCAACACACTTACCTGAAGTTGAACAATGCCGGCAACATCCGTTGTATGTCCTGCAATTTCTCCGTCCCCTTGCATTGCGTGCATATCACCAATATACACACCGCCCCCAGGAACCTTAACTGGGCAAATTATTGTTGCACCCTCACGAACACGGCTTATATCCATATGTCCATCTGTACGATGTGTATCTAATTCAGTCTGCGTAAATGCATATTCATGTGGCGCACCGATTAAAAATGAACCAAAATCACCAGCATTATGGGAGTCTGGCATCGCCTTTGAAGGTGTTGTTCCAAGCTGCCCTAAAAAAGGTCTCATTCTTGCCATAACACCAATTAAATCACTTGGTGCTAATGCAACCACAGGATTTTGCACAGAGTTTTCAGGTGTACGCATATAATTTTTAGCATCAAGTGCTATACGGCGAGCCCCTTCCCGCCCAACAGTCACACCAATATTACCTTTATGATCTAGCGCCATAGTATAGCCGTTCGTCATGTTAAAAGGCGATGTTTCTGTATCACATGTCGAACAACGAATGGCTTGCCGACCTATCCCTTTGACAACTGTACTAGGATGAAGCTTACCACAACCTGGGCATTTTACTGATACGAATGGATCCCCAATGAATCGATCTGGAATTACCTCATCGTGCCCAGATGCTGTTGCTATTGATGTCACCTGTATGGATTTAATTTTGATGACAATAGCGTCTCCTACCTCTGCCCCTTCTACAAATACAGGCTTTGTTACTTCATGCCCACCACGAATCGTTGGTGTAAGCATCGGGCCCCAACATCCCGGCGTAGTATTAGCAATAATTGTGCCACCATCTTTTACAGGTCCAAGCATTTTCTGTTGTGGATCTAAAATACCATCTATGAACTCATTTACGAATAATGTTTCGACGGCTTGCGGATGCTGTACAAGGTCTTCGCTTTCCGTTTCTTCATTTTCTAGCATTTGCAACTCGTTTATCATTTTTCGTCACGCTCCTAGTTCTGATTTTATGTATATACTTATGTTAAAAATGCTCTCCACAAAACGTAGAGAGCTATATTCCTTAATTGTTCATGTATAAATCAAATATGTGTGAGAAATCTTCTTTCTTGTATTTGTCCTTATGGTCAATCATCCAATTATTCGCAAAACGTGTAATCTCTTCGAAGGATGCAGATGGTGAGACATTGTCATTACCGATACGACCAATGGATGAAGAAGCAACGGATAAACTCTTTTCTGCCACCTCTAGCTTGTATGCATTTTGCTTTTGCTCATAGCTGATGGCATGCAACGCTTTATATAAATCTTTAATGTCATCGATAAAACGTTTATGAATATCAATTGATAATGGTGTATTGTCGATTGTAAATTTAATTTCGACATCAAGGTCAATAGTTCCTGCTGTTTCGAGGAATACATCGCTAATATAGTGCATTGAGTAGTCGTAACGACACAGTAAACGCTTTTTGCTCATCGCGCTTTCACCGTCTACATGGATGATCGCACGATTTGTAAAGCAATACTCATCTGCCTTCGTCTTAATTAAAAAATAAATTTTCTCATCAATTTCATGCAGGATAAAATCATCTGCATCCGTCTTATCATAGTCCTCACGAGTGACAACTACCCCAATATCCGAAAGTCCGAGTGCGTCTGCTGCTATTTTTTTAAACATTGTTTGCCTCCTTCAATGGTTAATACTCTTATTACGCTTTACATCTGTAAAAAGTTTCAAAAAGCCTTAATGCTCTTAATAGTACTGACCTTTTCTGAAATGGTTTAAAAAATTTATAAAAACAGCTCCTGCTATCAATGACCGAATGCAGGAGCTAGCGAGTATTCTAATGTATTTTATAATATAACCCACTTAATGAAATGAGATTATCTAAATCCGGATAACAATTACCATTTTCCCATTTTGAAATAGGTAACTGATCGGTTAACGTTTTTATATTTTTAATTCAAGGAATGTCTCAATTCCTTTTTTAAGCAAATTTCATTTATAATGAGTCACATAAAGTGATATTTCAATCGGTAACTTTTATTTCAAATAATAAGTAATTGCTTATCGCGCTATTACTAAACTTATTAGCCATACTCTATTCTTAAAATTCTAATGACGATTTACAATATAAAGAAGAAAGGACGTGGAACTATGCAAGAACCAACTATTCTAGTGGTGGATGATGAGGCAGATTTAGCAAATCTTCTAAAAGTCAGCCTACAAAGAGAAGGTTATAAGCAAATTCATACAGCTGGCTCCATTCAAGAAGCTTGGACGAGCTTTCAACAGACGCAGCCCGATATTGTACTTCTTGATGTGATGCTTCCTGATGGTGAGGGCTATGATTTATGTCGACGTATTCGAGAAGTGTCACATGTGCCGGTGCTTTTCATGTCAGCGAAAAATGAGGAAATTGATAAAATTTTAGGACTTGCTATCGGAGGTGACGATTACATTACGAAACCTTTTAGTCCTAAAGAGGTCGCCTATCGTGTGAAAGCACAGCTTCGCAGAGCTGGCTATCAAACGCAAGAAGCAGCGCCAGTAACTTCCGTGAAGTCTATTCAAGTTGGTCCATTCTTGCTTAATGGTGACGAAACGGAGGTACATAAGGACAGCGATTTATTGGAGCTAACGGCAAAGGAAATCGGCTTAATGGCTTGCTTTATGCACAATCCTAATCGAATTTTAAGTAAAGAGACGTTGTTTGAACGTGTATGGGGAGAGGATTTTTTCGGCTCAGACAATACCGTAATGGTGCATATTCGACGTCTGCGTGAAAAGGTTGAAAAGGATGCATCAAAACCTGTGTATATTACAACTGTAAAAGGGCTTGGCTATAAATTTGTCGTTCCAAAAGAGGAGCAAGTATGAAATGGAAATTAACAGCTAGATTCCTTCTGTCTGTGCTGTCTATTGTTATTATTGTTATTTTCGTCAATACGGCCATTCTAATCGGGCTCCTCTCTTATCAGCTAGATCGGGGAATTGCATATACAGAAGAAATCTTTGTCCGGGACTTCCAGAAGTATATTGAAATCAGTAATGGTACGCCATCAGTAAGTGAAGAGGGACTTCAACGCTTACATCAGCGAAATGCTTGGATTCAATTGCTTGATGTTAATGGTCAGGTCCTTGAATCGCATTATGCACCAGATAAGGCTCAGTCGCATTATGCACCCATCGACTTAATTCAAGTATATAAATATCAAGAATTTGATGCTGATACTACGGTGTATGTAGGCAGTAAGGATGCTGTTAGTTATCTCGTTGGTATTAAGGGTAGCGATACTGCAAGATTAGTCATGCATTTTTCTGGCTCATCAGTATTACAGTTTATTGGCAAGTTTGGGTTATTCATTGTTATTGCCGACTTATTAGTAGCTACACTAGTTGGATGGCTTTTCGGTCGTACGTTGACCAAACCTCTACATTCAATAATCGAACGGATTCGTCATTTAAAAAATCATGAGCATATGCCTAATAAAATGCCTGGTGGTGTGTACAAACCAGTTTTTGAAAATTTAAATGAAGTATCAAGAGAACTAGCTGCACATGAGCAGGAACGTAAAAGATTAGAGATGATGCGCGAGGAATGGATCAGTAATGTCTCACACGATATGAAAACGCCCCTTGCCTCGATTCGTGGTTATGCTGAGCTGCTGAATGATGGGAAAATGACTCCTGGTGAACAAACAGAATATGCTCAGATTATCGAAAAACAATCATTGCATATGCAAGATTTATTGGATGATTTAAATTTAACTATGCGATTAAGACATCAGCAGCTTCCGCTCAGCTTAACCGAGGTAAATATGGTGCAATTTGTTCGTGAAATCGTTATTGATACACTCAATACACCACAATATGAGCAAGCAAATATTGAATTTAATGCAACTAAAGATGTCATCAAGCATCACATTGACGAGCACTTTATGCGACGAGCCGTGATGAATTTTTTACACAATGCATTGCTTCATAACCCTTCTGATGTTGCAGTCAATGTTCTTGTTGATGATACTTCTATTACAATTTCTGATAATGGTAAAGGCATTTCTGCCGAAGATCTTGAACATATTTTTGAGCGCTATTATCGAGGGACAAATACTGAACAAACACTTGGTACCGGGTTAGGTACTGCTATTGCTAGAGATATTATTGAAGCGCACGGAGGAACTGTAACTATTACCTCTGAAGAACAACAAGGTACAACTGTCAGCATTCAGTTACAAGAAGGAGAAAAGGAGTAGCCCGTTACTAGGGACTACTCCTTTTTCTTATTTCTTCATTAGCTCCTGTACTTTTTTAGGTAGCTCATGGAATTTTACTTCATCATATGATGTAACTTCCGTTTCTTTTTTTACATAAAGCTTCATGTATGCATCATGGCGTAAATTTTTCTGAGCTGAAAACTTTAATGTTTGCTCTTTACCGTTTTCGTCATAAGCAGGTATCTCGTACCAATACGATTTCATAATTTCTCCACTATCTAGCTTATATTCCTCTACATCACCATCAGTAGTGATATGAACATAGTATGCTTCTTTATTTAAACGGTTAAAATCTACGGTCATCAGAACAACAAGACCTGCTACGAACAATAAGAACAATACTCCTATACCTGCGAAAACCTTTTTCATATTAATTCCCCTGTCTAATAATTTTATAGAATGAACGAACTGTAAAGATATAATATACGCCGTAAATTGCTGAATAAGCAATCATCCACAGTATTACTGGTTTAGTTATATCCATACCAAATAGCTGTGAAAAGGCTAGTAGCGCAAATGCACTATGGACGATGCCGACAACGAGTGGTGCACTAAAGATAACGGCAACCTGCCCTGCAACTGTTTTTAATATTTGTTTTTTGTTAACACCGATTTTATTTAAAATTGCATATTTAGGCTGATCTTCCTCTGCCTCTGTTAAAACTTTGAAGTAAATAATACTTCCTGTCGCTGCTAAAAATACTAATCCTAAAAAGCTTCCTACAAACAATAGTGATCCTACAGTAGCTAAACCATCCTCATAACTTTGCGGAACACTTGAAAACCCTTCCTGCTGTTCAGCTGATAGTTGCTTGTAAATTTCCTTTGAAATTGCCTGTTGCTTCAAGTCATTATCCATACCAACTACCTGCATTTTAACACCTTCTGCATTTGTTGCAGCGAACACTTTATCATTAACTACGAGGACTGTCCCAGCTGGAATAAAGTTTAATACACTCTCTGTATACATTTTATCAACATGGAATGATTCCCCGTTCTCCAATTTAAACTCTTCACCCGTAAAATCATGTGAAAAACGTTCATCGAAGCTTGCATCAAGTAAAACTGTTGAACCATTTGCAATGTGCAGTTCTTCATCTTTCCCCTGCAATTTTGCTAAACGATTATAGTCAGATTCCTTTAATAATGTATATTCAAAAAATGAATATTCATTATCCACGCGTAAATTTTTCACAGAAAGCGATTCGTTGTATAAGACGTCTTCTTGAGAAAATTTCACCGTATCGCCCTTCCACATAAATGTGTTAGGTAGCATTTGACGTACACTGGCCTCCGCATTGTAGTACATTCCGAAAACGCCGCCACCTGCTGTAATCGTAGTTGCACTTAAAATAGCGATGATTGAAAGAGATTTAGCATTTGCTCGAATACGGTACAATAATTGCGATACACC
The DNA here is from genome assembly GCF_001183605.1 of Lysinibacillus xylanilyticus. GTDB lineage: Bacteria > Bacillota > Bacilli > Bacillales_A > Planococcaceae > Lysinibacillus > Lysinibacillus xylanilyticus. The sequence goes on from NZ_LFXJ01000003.1 coordinate 44,820, forward strand.
AATTAAATTCAAGCCTTTCCATGACCAAGAAGTTGCTTTTTTCAACGCTGTTAACACAAATACGCTAACACTATGGAATAATAAATATGTCCCTGCAATTGTCATACCTATAACCATTAATGGAGTACCTAGTATAGTGAAGAATCTCCAAATATTACTCGTAAAGATTTCTGAAGACGCTGTATAATAACCAAATGCAAGTAACGCTGTCCCAAGAATAGCTGTTAAAATCGATGCACGTGGAATTTTCTCTCCTTGCTTCTCTGCATGGAACAGGTCAATCAATTTAAATTGATAGATAACACGATAGCCCTGTAAAGATGTGAATAAAAATAGTAGCGTAAAAATTCCTGCTGTATTTACTAGAGCCTCCGTGGAAAATGTTAAACTCCCTACAACCTCATAGCCCATCAAACGTACTAAAATCATTAATAAACCTTGAGACATAAAGAATCCAAGAACAATTCCTAGTATTAGAGAAACAAAACCGATTACTAAATTCTCAAAAAAGAGCATTAAGCCAATTTTCTGCTTACGCACACCTAGAAGTGAGTAAAGTGCAACTTCCTTTTTTCGTTTTTTCATAAAAAACGAATTAGAATATGCCATAAAGATGATGATAAAGAATAATAGCACAACGGATGATGCACTCATCAATCCTTTAATTTGCTGTGATGATTGTTTTAAGGCTGAAAGATCATCATTATATTTCAGCGTCACAAACGTGAAGTAGATGACGATACTAAAAACCATTGAGGCTATATATAAAAAGTAGTTCGACAAATTGCGCTGAATATTTTTACGCGCTAAACTAAATAACGTCATTTACTCCACCTCCGATGCCAGCAAGCACCTGTAAAATCTCTTGGAAAAATTGCTTTCTTGTTTGAGTACCACGATGAATTTCCTTAGAAAGCTGTCCATCCTGAATGAAAATAATACGCTGGCAGAAGCTTGCTGCGAATGCATCATGCGTAACCATCATAATAGTGGCCGCTTGAGAATTATTCAGATCACTTAAACTTTCAAGCAAGTCTGTTGCTGATTTTGAATCAAGAGCACCTGTTGGCTCATCCGCAAAAATTAATTTCGGCTCTGTAACTAATGCACGTGATGATGCTGTACGTTGTTTTTGCCCACCTGAAATTTGATATGGGTATTTATCGAGTAACTCTTTTATCCCAAACAGTGTAGCTATGCGTTCTACCTTTGCGTTAATTGCCTTTGTTGGCACTTTTGCAATCGCAAGCGGCAGTACGATATTTTCGCGAACTGTTAATGAATCGAGTAAGTTATAGTCTTGGAAGATAAAGCCTAGATTATCGCGACGAAAATCTGCTAACTCTGCATCCTTCATGCGCGCTAAATTTGTATCTCCAATAATGATTTCACCAGTCGTTGGTGTATCAATTGTCGCTAACACATTTAGTAGCGTCGATTTCCCAGCCCCTGAAGGCCCCATTACACCAACAAACTCTCCTTTTTCTACTTCAAATGATATATTCGATAGCGCTGTAAATGTATTTGCGCCTTTGCCGTAAGTCTTTTCAACATTTTGTACCTTTAATAATGGCGTCATAAACGCTCACCTCTTCTTTCTGACTTTAGTATACCCCCCCAAACTTACAGCAAATTTGTCGCAAGCTTACAACAACCTTAAATCGTCATCATAAATGAGGGGTTGATTTCCGTTCCAACTGGGGTTCATTCTGTGCGAAGCGTAGTGCAACGAAGCGACAGCAAAAGGGGTTCATCTGTGCGAAAGCGAAGCGGCAGCGGCAACAGCACCGATGTTGGTCACAAAGGCGTTATCACAGGACGTGATGATTTTAGCCTTCGTTCCTCTATGTGCTCGCCCCCAAGGAGTCGCCCAGTCTTCATTCCAATCAACCTATCCTCATGACAGGAGTTTTAACAAAATGTCATCCAACTTTTTAGTTATTCGGGCACTTTCAAGAATTATCGACTAACTTTTAATCTTTATCGATTAACTTTCACGTTTTATCAACCAACTTCTGAACTTTATCGACTTCCAACTGCCAAAGAGCAAAAAAAGATTCACACACAAAACTGTGCGTGAATCCTTTTACTTTATTATGTCTCCCGGTCTCCACTCCAATCAACCTATCCTCATGACAGGAGTTTTAACAAAATGTCATCCAACTTTTTAGTTATTCGGGCACTTTCAAGAATTATCGACTAACTTTTAATCTTTATCGATTAACTTTCACGTTTTATCAACCAACTTCTGAACTTTATCGACTTCCAACTGCCAAAGAGCAAAAAAAGATTCACACACAAAACTGTGCGTGAATCCTTTTACTTTATTATGTCTCCCGGTCTCCACTCCAATCAACCTATCCTCATGACAGGAGTTTTAACAAAATGTCATCCAACTTTTTAGTTATTCGGGCACTTTCAAGAATTATCGACTAACTTTTAATCTTTATCGATTAACTTTCACGTTTTATCAACCAACTTCTGAACTTTATCGACTTCCAACTGCCAAAGAGCAAAAAAAGATTCACACACAAAACTGTGCGTGAATCCTTTTACTTTATTATGTCTCCCGGTCTCCACTCCAATCAACCTATCCTCATGACAGGAGTTTTAACAAAATGTCATCCAACTTTTTAGTTATTCGGGCACTTTCAAGAATTATCGACTAACTTTTAATCTTTATCGACTAACTTTCACGATTTATCAACCAACTTTTGAATTTTATCGACTAACTTTCACGATTTATCAACCAACTTTTAATCTTTATCGACATCTACCTGCCAAAGAACAAAAAAAGATTCACACACAAAACTGTGCGTGAATCCATTTACTTTATTATGCTAATGCTTTTTTTATCTCATCCTCAAAGCTACTTGGCTTATCCGCTGATCCATAACGTCCAACAACCTCGCCATTGCGATTCACAAGGAATTTTGTGAAATTCCACTTTATGCCGTTGCCGAGAAAACCTTTTGAATGGGATGTTAAATGGTCAAAAATAGGGTGTGCATCCTTACCATTAACTTTCACTATTTCATGCATAGGGAACGTCACCCCATATGTCAAACGACATTGTGATGCCGCTTCCTCAGCAGTCGCAACTTCTTGCTTAAACTGATTTGATGGGAAGCCAAGCACAACAAGGCCTTCATCTTGATACTTTTTATATAGACCTTCTAATTCCTCAAACTGTGGTGTAAAGCCACATTTGGAAGCCGTATTAACAATTAACATTGCCTTACCCTTATAACGATCTAAGCTATATTCAGTACCATCTTCTAAAGCAACCTGAATGTCGTACATGCTCATTTCAAATAACCTCCTATGTTATAAACGCGCATTTTTTCTGGCAACCTGCTGTAGGGGATCCCAAACACCATTGAATGGAGGCGCATAGGCTAAATCTAAATCTAGTAAATCTGGTAATGTCATTTTATTGTATAAGGCTGTTGCAAACACATCGATCCGTTTATCAACACCTGCGGGTCCAACAATTTGTGCTCCTAAAAGCTGTTGATCTCGTTTACGAACAACAATTTTAATAAACATCCGTTGAGCACCTGGATAATAGCCTGCAATATGGCGGGCAGATAATTTAAATGCCTCATATTCAAAACCTAGCTCTTTAGCATTGCGCTCATTAATACCTGTCGTGGCGATCGTTAAATTGAAAAACTTTAAGATTGAAGTACCTACAATACCACTAAACGGCGCAGACTTACCCGACATATTGAGTCCTGCTAAACGACCTTGTTTATTAGCTGTCGTGCCAAGAGGTATATAATCTAAGCGTTCCTTTACAATATTAAAATGCGTTGCACAATCTCCCGCAGCATAAATATTTTCAACAGATGTCTCTAAATGTCGATTGACGATGACTGCACCATTTTTAGCTAATGCAATGCCTGTTCCCTCTAAAAATTGTGTATTCGGTTTAATCCCCACAGCCATAATGACTAAATCTGTTTCAAATGTGCCATTGTCCGTAATAACACGTTCAACACGGTGATTGCCCTCAAACGCTTCTACTTTTGTATTTAGCACAAGCTCGATGTCGTTCTTTTTCGCTTCCTCATGAACATGTTGCGCAAACTCTTCGTCTAGAATTCTTGCAACATAGCTACCTCGTTGAATCAATCTTACCTTTTTGCCGCAAGCGTGTATCGTTTCGGCCATCTCTAGCCCAATATAGCCTGCACCTATAATCGTTACATTTTCTATATCTGACGTTAAATCAGCTAGCAAATCCTCTAGCTGAGGTATTGTTTTCACCGTGTGTATACCCGTTAAATCTGAACCCTTCTCCACAGGCATAATAGGGTCTGCACCTGTTGCAATAAGTAGCTTATCATAGGGAAATTCAAATGATTCTCCAGACGACTGCGTTCCAAAAACAAGTTTCTTGTCTACATCAATTCCGTTAACCTCATGACCAACACGGGCATCAATACGATACTTATCACGAAACGTTTCTACATCTCTTGCTATAAGCCGCTTTGTCGATGAAATACGCCCATCTACAACATAGGGCAAGCCACACTGCCCATATGAATAAATAAATCCACGTTCTACAGATGTAATCTCTGCTCCTGGTACATTTCGATATATTTCCATTGCTGCTGACATTCCGGCAGCATCTCCTCCGATGATTACGTATTTCATCCAACAATCCCCCTTATTTTTTTCTCGTTGCTATTAAGCCTGCATAATAGTCCATAAATAAACGGCGTCTGCCTCCACTTACGATGATGCGTATTACATGAATAGCAATAATCATCGTTAGAATAAAGTTCGCTATAAATGCTAGCAATGTAATGACAATTTGCAGCACATAAAATGGTGAATCCATATCTAATTGGATATGGCCTAGCGTTGTTATAATCTTCGATGTACATACTACCACGAGAATGGCAATACAACGGCGCCATGATTGACTTACAATACTTTTGCCGTTTTCACTTACCATTGTAAAGCGCATAAACTTCATCCCTAATGTTGCACCGTTTGTAAAGCTTGGAACAACACCAAATAGCAACATATATAATGCAATTTTCACTAAAAACTCGAACATACCACTATATCCTGTTACAGCATCAATTATGAATAAAATGAACTGTGCGATAATTAAATCTATTGCTAGTGCTAACAAAATTGATAATGGCTTGACGATATCTTTTTCGACCATCTCTGCTGCTTTAGCCGCCACCTCTTCATGAGAAGGAAACAGCGCCCACACAACGGGAGCTAAAAAGAACCCTAATAGTGCACCAACACTGTTAAGCATTAAATCATCCACATCAAAAATTCGATACGCACAATTAAAGATGCCATAAATCCCTGTAAATTGGGTTACCTCATAAAACAATGTTAACAAAAAGCTAAATAGAAATGCACGCTTCCAGTACTCCCTTTTTTTAAGAAAATAACGCAAGTATACACCAAATGGCATGAGCAGTAAGAAATTATAGAACGCCTGGAAAAAAGCAGCCTTTTTCGGTATATACATCCATGTTGATGGATCCGTCAGAACAATCCTACTATCCTTTAAAATATCAGTGACAAATTGAAAAGGATGTAAATTATAATGGACTGTATCTGGGGCTTGCAAAGAGCAAGTATCACGTGTTTCCGGGAAAGGCAGTAAAACTAGGCATAATGCCGATAAAAAGTAAAAAATAAATGAGAACATAATAATGGTTTTGGATACAGATAAATAGCCATATTTCCGATACGTATAAATTAGCCAAGGTACAAATAGTACAAAGGATGAGAAAATTGTTATTAAAAAAGCAACCATAATAGAATGTGTATAAACTGACATACAACACCTCTTCGTTTAAAAATCGGCTTTCAACATAACGTGGGGTTGATTTCCGTTCCAGCTGGGGCTTTCCTGGGGGCGTCCGATGAGCCGCTTCGCTTCGCTGCAGGGTCTCATCTGTGACGCTAATCCCCAAGGAGTCGCCCAGCCTCCACTCCAATCAACTATATACAAGCATACGTTTTAAAAATATTATCCCTAACTTTTAATGATAAATTTAAAAATCCCCGTTTTATTTAAGTCTTAAGCTTAGTCTAACACTTCAACACAACACGAATATTTCACCAATCTTAAATAATTCTTAATTAGTGATGTAACGATCAATTATGCCTCGGCATAATTGCGTCCGGAATCGGCTTTGTGCTTAGGCCTGCAGATGTTTTTTGTGCGAAAGCGTAGCGGCAGCAACAGGATGAAGGTCAGTTAGTCGTTATCGCAAGGATGCGATGATTTTAGGCTAACATCCTTTACTAACTCCTTTCCGATACTGTGACATCCGCCGGAGGCTTTAGGCCAAAACGATGTTGGTCACTCAGTCGTTGCCACAGGACGTGGCGTTCTTAGACTGAGTTCCTCTATTTCAGCGAATGTTTGGACATCTGCTGAAATAAGTTAAAATTCCGCGTTGACTCCCAGGAGACAAACAAGAGTACACCAATGTAGCTCTTGCCTGCTCACGGAAAGAAAAGCGGAATTTTATCAAATAAGAAAATATTAATTTTTGTTGGAAAGGCTTTTACGCGATCATACTATGCTTTTGCGATTTCCTCTTTGCAGAATGCTAAAATCTCTTCTAGCTCTTCATCCTCTAATGCAAAATCTAAATATTCACCTTTTGCTTTTTCCATGATGAAGTAATTTAAAATAACTGGCTCTTCGCCTTTTTCGGCGATTAGTACACGAATTTCAATTCCTGCTTCGTGATAAAGCTCATCTTCTTCATCAATATCTACATCTAAAATAAATTCGTAACGCTTACCTTCAATAATGTTTGTTGGATCTAAAATTTCTTCCATTGAGAATTGTGTAATTTCCATTGTACGATCTCCTTTAAGTTAACCTGTTCATACTATATATTAAATCAAATTCAGCATTGGTCAAATAGAAAACTCGTATACACTTGAAAGTAATTATGCCACAATAAAATGGACCTAGTTGAGAGACGCGATTCTCTTAAGAATACTCTACATAAAGGAGGTTTTTTTCTTGAAAGATCTACTATATTATCAAGATGTTACGCTACGTGAATTTAATGCAACAATTGTCAATAAAGGAACCGATATAGATGGCCGTAACTACGTGGTGCTATCAAATACTGCTTTTTATCCAACTGGAGGTGGACAACCTCATGACACGGGTACTTTAAATGATATCGAGGTCATTGATGTTGAGAAAATTAATAATGAAATTCGACATTATATTCAAGGTGACTCTTCAAGTTTAGCTGGAGTAGTGCATGGTAAATTGAACTGGCAACGACGATTTGATCATATGCAGCAACATGCAGGTCAACATATTTTAACAGCGGCCTTTGTCGAGCTTTTTGATGCACCAACTGTTAGCTTCCATTTGGGCACTGAGCAGGTCACAATTGATATTGCCGTAGACAGCCTAACTGAAGAACAGCTTGTGGCTGCGGAAGCCCGTGCAAATGAAATTATTCTAGAGAATCGTCCAATTGACACGAAATGGATTAAAGAAGAAGAGCTTGAGAACTATAGCCTTCGTAAAGAGGTAGCCGTCACAGGAGATATTCGACTTGTTATTATTCCTGATTTTGATTACAACGGCTGTGGCGGTACGCATCCAATATCTACAGGACAAGTAAGTGCAATAAAAATCCTTGGCACCGAAAAAATGAAGGGCAATATTCGTGTCTCCTTTGTCTGTGGTCACAGAGTTTTAGCGGAGCTTGCAATGCGAAAGAAAGTATTAGCTGATGTTGCAAGACAATTAAGTGTACCTGAAACTGAAGCAGCTTCAGCACTTACAAAAGTCTTAACAACACAGAAAAATACAGAAAAAGCACTCGCGGCAGCAAAAGAGGAACTACTAAATTATGAAGCAAAAGCGTTAGTTTCTAGTAAAGAACGTATTATTACTGCAGCCTTTACTCAGCGTTCTATGCAAGAGCTTCAAAAATTAGCAAGAACTATTGTCGCAGAGCAGACCGAATCTATCGTATTACTCGTTTCAGAAAATGAAGACAAGCTTCAGTTTGTCGCGGCACGTGGTGCAAAAGTTGAGAAAAGTATGAAGGACATTGCTGCAAAAGCACTTCCACTCGTTAATGGAAAAGGCGGTGGCAGTGATCAGATGGTACAAGGCGGTGGCGAGCGTATTATCTCTACCGAGCAACTATTTGAAGCTGTGCAAGAAGTACTTAACTAACCTTTTCGATGATAGGAGCTCCCCATTACTTGGGGAGCTCCTTTATTTATTTATTTTTGCACATCATCACTTGCTGAACATTCTATTGCTACTATCCCCCATCGATGATTATCCACAGACATTCGCTCAGCTGTAGTAATCGATCTCTTAGCATATTTCATTTATCCACACATTACCCACAGATAACACACAACTTATCCACAACCATCTCGATTACATCAAGTTGATTCGCCTATTGGATTAAATTAAAAAATTTTCCAGAGATACCTGATTATAATTTACTTTTTTTGCTGATTATAAAAAATAGAATAGTTTCTATACATTTTGAGGGGAGGATTTCTATGAGTCCTGAAAAAGATATTTCACGTCGTGATTTTTTAAAAACAACAGGGATCGCAGCAGGTACATTAGTCGGCGGTGGATTAATAGGTGGTCTTGTAGGCTATAACATGCCTGGTAAAGGAACTGCCACGCTAGAGCATGGTCAGCATGGAACTGCTACCGAAGAGACTGGTTCGCCAAAAGCCAAAATGTTTTTTATGAATCAAAGAGATTTTAATATTTTAGCAAATGCTACTGAACGTATTTTCCCTGAGGACGATTTAGGTCCAGGGGCAAAGGGCTTAGATGTGCCTTACTTTATTGACTATCAGCTTGCAGGGCAATATGGCAGTAATTCTAAAGAATATATGCACGGACCATTTGGCGAGGGTGCTCCAACACAAGGTTATCAGAGTCGTTTAACGCGTGCGGAAATTTTTAAGCAAGGTGTTCAAAAGTTAGAGGCGGAAGCACAGAATCGCTATAAAAAGAGCTTTAACGATATAGATGGTACGCAAATGGATGAAATTTTAACTGCCTTCCAGAAAGGCGAAGTGCAAATGAGCGGTGTCACATCTGCTTTCTTCTTTAATTTATTACGTGCAGCAACATTAGAAGGTGCTTATTCTGATCCAATATATGGTGGGAATCGTAATATGGATGGCTGGCGTATGAAAGGCTTTCCCGGTCATCAAATGGCGTATATTACTCAAATCGAAGATCCGAAATTCCAAAAAATTGAGCCTAATTCATTAGGTAGCCACTAATATTAGGGGGTTAGAAAAATGGCAAAAACATTACCAATTGTAGACGTTGTAACAGTCGGGGTAGGTTGGACCGGCGGTATTGTCGCGGCAGAGTGTTCGAAGGCTGGCTTAAAGGTCGTTGGTCTAGAGCGCGGACAAAAGCGTGGCACAGAAGATTATCTGACTATCCATGACGAGTATCGTTATGCAATTCGTTACGATATAATGCAAAATCTTTCTAAGGAAACAGTAAGCTTCCGTAATAATCGCAATATGAAAGCATTGCCTATGCGTCAGCTCGGTTCTTTTTTACTTGGTGAAGGGCTTGGCGGCTCTGGTACACACTGGAACGGTATGACGTATCGCTTTTTACCATATGATTTTCAAATTAAAACATTGACAGACAAACGATATGGTGCGAATAAGCTTGGACCTGATTATTTAATACAAGATTGGGGATTAACATACGATGAACTTGAGCCCTATTTCGACAAGTTCGAAAAAACGGCAGGTATTTCTGGAGACGATAAAAATCCATTTAGTGGAAAACGCTCAAATCCTTATCCGACTGGGCCTATGAAAATGACACCGATGCTTACGCAATTTGAAACAGCTACAAAAAAATTAAAATTATCACCTTACATGGTTCCTTCTGCTAACTTATCAGAAGTTTATAAGAACCCTGACGGTGAAACGATTAATGCTTGTCAATATTGCGGCTTCTGCGAACGCTTCGGCTGTGAATATGGCGCCAAATCATCTGCAGAGGTTACTGTTGTTCCAACTGCATTAAAAACAGGTAACTTTGACTTACGCTACAATTCCAATGTTGTTGAAATCTTAAAGAAAGGCAATAAAGTAACTGGTGTCCGATACATTGATACGATATCTGGTGAAGAATTTATTCAACCAGCTAATGCTGTCGTTCTTACTAGTTATGTCTTTAATAATGCCAAACTATTAATGGTATCTAACATTGGAGAACGTTATGATCCAGCTACTGGAAAAGGGACACTTGGAAGAAACTATTGCTATCAAATACTACCTGGAGCAGCAGGTTTCTTCGATGAGCAGTATAACACCTTTATGGGTGCAGGTTCACTCGGTGTGAGTTTAGATGACTATAATGGCGATAATTTTGACCATAGCGACTTAGATTTTATTCACGGTGGAAGTATAGCTCTAACACAAACAGGTGCGCGCCCTATCGGCTCGAACCCAACACCTCCTGATACGCCAACATGGGGATCAGAATTTAAAAAGCAATCTATTCATTACTATACACGTTCATTCGGGATTGGTGCACAGGGTGCTTCGATGCCACATAAAGAAAATTATTTGTCTCTTGATTCTACGTATAAGGATGCTTATGGCTTACCTCTTATACAGTTAACGTATAACTTTACGGATCAGGATCGCGCACTTCATAAATATATTTCAGCACGTGCGGCTGACATTATGAAAGAAATGGGCGCCAAAACTGTTGTCCCTAATGCTGAAATTACTGATTACAATATTGTACCGTATCAAACAACCCATAATACAGGCGGAACGGTTATGAGCTTAAAGCCTGAGGACGGCGTTGTGAATAACTACATGCAGCATTGGAATGCAGAAAACCTTTTTGCTGTGAGCGCCGGAAACTTTGCACACAATAGTGGCTATAATCCAACTGGTACGTTAGGGGCACTAGCCTATCGCTGTGCAGAGGGTGTTGTGAAATATAGCAAATCAGGTGGTTCCTTAGTATAACTTCTTTCAGCGGGTGTCACGGAATTATACCAAGGCAAAATTGATATACTAAAAATTTCATTAAAAGGAGGCAAGATTATGGGAGGTCTTGGAGCAATTGGATTACCAGGGTTAATCATCATTTTAGTAATTGTTTTAATCGTGTTTGGTCCAAAAAAATTGCCTGAAATCGGCGGTGCAGTCGGTAAAACATTTGCAGAGTTTAAAAAGTCCACGAAGGGGCTTATTGATGATGAAGATGATTCAACGAAAAAAGAAAATAAAAAATCTGACGCTTCGTAGGAGGTTTTCCTATGGATCCATATGAAGAAGGAAAAAGAGAATATTTAAGTCCACTTGATAAGAAAGAAGCTGAGCCTCTCACACCTGTAGAGGCTTTTGTTGAAGTTCCAGTAGAGACAATTGAACAGGATGTGGTAGTTCATGAGCCTCTTTTCCCAATTGCATCATTACTTGAACATCTTACTGAACTGAGAAAACAAATTATTAAAGGGCTTTTCGTATTTATTTTATTTTTTATTATCGTATTCTCTACTATTAATATTTGGTTTCCTTATGTAACTCGAGGACATTCACTAATTATTTTAGGGCCTTTAGAGGTTGTGAAGTTTTACATGACCATTTCCACAACACTAGCATTCGGGCTATCTATGCCCTTTTTAGTTCATTTTTTGTGGAGCTTCGTAAAGCCAGGTTTAAAAGAAGAAGAAAGCCGTTTCCTCGGTCTTTATGCACCTGTCATGCTTGTACTCTTTTTATTAGGCGTAGCATTCGGTTATTTTATTGTTAATCCACTCAGCTACGCATTTTTAGTAAGTGTAGGAGCAACTAATTTTGATGTTATGGTTTCAGCAAATGAATACATGCATTTTTTAGTGATGACAACTATACCACTCGGACTACTCTTTGAATTACCAATTGTAGCCCTCTTTTTATCGTCTATTGGTGTACTAACGGCTGAATCCATGAAAAAAATACGAGGCTGGTCTTATATTGGGATGGGGGTTGGTTCTGCTGTAATTACACCACCCGATTTTATTAGCCAGTTACTCGTCTTAATTCCAATGATTATTTTATATGAAATAAGTATCTATCTTGTTAAACGTATAGAGCGTAAACAAATAGAAAGCACTGCGTAGCAAAGACGCAGTGCTTTATTTTTTCTTTAATTCCATTACAACAATCTCTGGTGGATTAAAAATTCGAATAGGTACTGTACTATTACCTAATCCTCGACTAACGGCCATTGTCGTTGTTCCTTCCTCAAAAACGCCAGCCGTATATTTTGGAAGTATTCCCTGTCCTCGTGCGAAAAGACCACCAAAACCAGGAATTCGAACTTGTCCGCCATGTGCATGTCCTGCAAATACTAAATCAATTCCAAAATCCACGTACGTATTAAACACTTCTGGTCGATGCGCTAGTAAAATCGTTAATATATTTGGTGGAACATTTTCAGTTGCTATCTTTAGCATTTCCTTTGTTGTTCTACCCGATAACGGATCTTCTATGCCAACAATCGCCAAGCGCTCCCCGTCGCGCTCAATGACGGTCGATTCATTGGACAATACATGTACACCTAACGATGATAGCTCCTCATAAATTACATTCACTTTATTCGTCGCTACTTCATGGTTCCCTAGTACATAATAGACATCCGCTAATTTAACTAATCCTCTAGCAGCCTGCAAGCTTCGCTCCAAATCATAACGATTACTATCAACTAAATCACCTGTAATAAAAATCAGGTCAGGATTTGTTGCTTTCACCTTTGCTATGAGCTTCTCTTGCTGTTCACCAAAGAGAGCATCCTGTAAATCTGATATTTGTGTAATGCGTAGCCCATCAAAGCTGGCAGGCACTTTTTCTGACTCGAATTCATACTTGCTTACGACCAGCCAATGATTGTTTACGTACAAAAAAATGACTATAAAAACAAGAAAAAAAGCTACATATAATAATTTTTTCAATCGCAATCGCTCACCCTAGGCTACTTATTCATCAGATTAATTTCGCCTTGGCGTAATTGCGCCCGGATTTTGAATTGTGCCTAGGCCTGCACGAGGGCCGATACGATGTCGGTCATTTCGGTAATGCCACAGGACGTGGCGTTTTATCGATGCAGGTCAGTTAGCCGTTTTCGCAGGATGCGAAGGTTTTAGGCTAACATCCTCGTATTCATTCCTTTAAAAATCCGTGACATCCGCCGGAGGCTTTGGTGCCAACGTGATGTTGGTCACTAAGTCATTGCCACAGGACGTGGCGTTCTTAGACTGAGTTCCTCTATTTCAGTAGGTGTTGGGATACTCACTGAAAAGGAACAACATCCACATTCATCTCACCACCTTCAGAGGTGGGAGCTTCTACTGAATGAAGATAAAAAATCTGACCCTCCTATTATAAGCATAAAACAAAGTAATTGTAAGCACATACACATAAAATCATTAGACTGCTCCAAAAAGACTAACCCCAAATGTATTGTCAACTGACTGTCAAACCTTCTTGGTTTGTTGACATAAACACTGCGGGTTTCTGTAGTGGCACTCCATGTTCAACGTGTATGAATACCTCAATAAACGAACCAAAGTAAAAAAAACACATTTAGACATTCCTTTCAGAAAGTCTAAATGCGTTTTTTCGTTTATAATACTTTTTCTAAGAAATCCTTCGCGCGCTGTGTAGATGGTGATGTGAAAAACTGTTCTGGTGATGCATCCTCAATTAGCTTTCCGCCATCAAGGAATAGTATACGGTCAGCCACTTCACGTGCAAAGCCCATCTCATGCGTTACGATTAACATGGTCATCCCAGTATCAGCAAGATTTTTCATAACAGCTAATACCTCTTTTACCATTTCAGGGTCAAGAGCTGAAGTAGGCTCGTCAAATAAAATTACTTTTGGATCCATCGCAAGTGCTCGGGCAATGGCAACACGTTGCTTCTGCCCTCCCGATAGACGGTTTGGATATTCATTGCGCTTTTCAAATAGGCCTACCTTCGTTAATAAATCTTCAGCCTTTTTGATAGCAACTGCCTTGTCCATTCCTTTCACATTAATCGGTGCGTATGTTAAATTTTCAAGTACCGTTTTATGAGGGAAAAGATGAAAATGCTGAAATACCATACCGACTTCTTCACGGATCTTCATAATGTTTGTCCCTTTGTCCGTTAGAACGTCGCCAGCAATTGTAATCTTTCCGCTCGTTGGCTCTTCTAATAAATTTAAGCAGCGCAGAAATGTTGATTTACCAGATCCCGATGGTCCAATAATAGCAATTACTTCTTTTTCTTTAACTTCAGTTGAAATACCTTTTAGTACTTCATTATTTCCATATGATTTGTGTAAATCTTCAATTTTAATCACTTTTTCTCATTCCTTTCTCGATTCGTTTACCAAGGAACGTTAATACAAGCGTCATAATGTAGTAAATCACACCCGCAAATAGTAAAGGCTCAAGATAGCGATATGTTGAACCACCTACAATGTAAGCACGGCGCATAATATCAAGTGCACTAATAACTGTGACAACGGCTGTTTCTTTATTTAATGTAATAAACTCATTTACTAAAGATGGTAAAATGTTTTTTACGGCTTGTGGGATAATAATATCTTTCATCATTTTTGCATATGGAATACCTAGAGCCTGTGCCGCTTCCATCTGCCCTTTATCAACCGCATTAATACCAGCGCGAATGATTTCAGAAATATAAGCACCTGAGTTTAACCCGAATGCAATGATAGCCGTTGGAACTGGTTCAATTTGAATATCTAATAACTGTGGCACTGCATAGTAAATAATCATTAATTGTAGTACGAGCGGCGTACCACGGAAAATCGATGTATAAAAATCAGCAAACCAACGCAAAACTTTCACTTTACCAATTTTGCATAATGCTAGTAATATACCAATTATAAAACCAATGACTGATGCACCGAATGCAATTTGAAGTGTGACACCTATCCCTTTTAATATATAAGGCATAGAGGGAATGATAGCTGTAAAATCTAAATTCACAGCGCCCCCTCCTTTCTTGTTCTTTTTTAAGGAAATATAAGCGATAGCTCTATTTCGAGCTATCGCAGTTCAACTTGCTTATTTAACTTTTAGCCATTTTTCTTCTAGCTCTTGAATTTTACCTTCAGCAGCTAATTCTTTTAGAGCTTTGTTAATTTTATCTTTAAGATCGCTACCTTTTTGAACAGCGATTGCTTTAAAGTCTTCAGGTTGCTCTTTAACAGGGAACGCTTCTAGTTTATCGTTCGTATCAAGATAACCTTTTGCTACACCACTTTCTACAATCCCTGCATCTAAACGCTTAGACATCATGTCTTGAACAATTTCAGGAATTCGAGTACGCCCTTCAACGCTAGCATCTACTTCTTTTGCAATTTTATTACCTAAAGTTTCTTGGATAGAAGCATTTTGAACACCGATTTTTTTACCAGCTAAATCAGCCTCTTTTTTAATTCCACTATCCTTTTTCACGATAAACACTTGCTCTGTTTGATTATATTTATCAGAGAAATCTACAACTTGTTCACGTTCTTCATTAGGTGACATTCCAGAAATAACAACATCTACTTTACCTGCTTGTAGAGCTGGCACTAGACTATTGAAGTCGATATCTTGAACTTGCACTTCAGCCCCAATTTTTTCACCAACTAATTTAATTAAATCAATATCAAAACCAATAATATCTTCACTTTTTGCAGCATCAACATACTCAAATGGTGCATAATCAGATGAAGTACCTACTTTTAATACTTGCTTTTGTTCTGAGCCTTCGCCAGCATTTGAATTTTTATCGCTCGCCTTATCATCTTTTGCGCCACATGCTGCTAGTACACCAATTACTAGAACAAACATTAGCATGAAAAATTTATTCTTCATATTCATTGATCTCCTTTTATTTATGTTTTATTGTCTATAAAAATCTAGTTCTCGAAAAAATTAAATGGATATTTATTCACTTTAGAGAATAAAAAATCTATCTGCTAATAAGATATACTCTTTTGAAATAATAATCAAGCTAAATTGAAAATTTTTAGACAAAACAATATACACGGAATTTTCTGATAAATATATCTGTTCTAGTTTTCCTATAAAAACCTCATTACCATAACGTGAAGTACCTTTCTGTTCTGGCTGGGCGCTTCTCCTAGGGACGTACGATGAGCCGCGTCACTTGCGCTCCAGAGTCTCATCTGTGAGAGTTTTATTCAACAAAAGAGACCCCCTAAAAATGGAGGCCCTTATCTTATTTTTCATCTGCAAATAGCTTTTCCTTCAACTCGTCTTCCCCAGATCCTTCCGCTAATGGTACGCGAGAGCGATACGCTGCACGACATATTAAATGCCCTGCTACAGGAGCTGTTACAAAAACGAAGATAATTCCTAAAATTAAACGTACACTCACATATCCATCATGCACCCAAAAGTAAATAAATGCGCCTAATAGACATGTTAAGACCGACAAAGTCGAACTTTTCGTTGCAGCATGTGAGCGTGTATATACGTCAGGTAAACGAATCATCCCTAATGCACTAATAACACTTACAATGGAGCCAATCAATATAAGGATAACTGCCGCCCATTCAATCATTTGATTTACGTTCAACAATCACACCTCTTTCAATATATTTCGTAAATGCAATAGTGCCGATAAAAGCTAAAATACCCAATATTAAAATAGCTTCTAAATACGCTTTTGTTTTCAAAATAATTGAGACGATAGCGATTGCTGAAAGTAAATTAACACCTATTGTATCAAGTGCTATAGCACGGTCGGGCAACGAAGGACCTCGAATTACACGAAACAACGACAACGCAATCGATACACTAAATAACGCAAGAGCCAATAGTAAAATTTTTTCAGTCATTAACGTGTCACCTCCATGATTGCTTGTTCAAATTTCCCTATTGAACGAATGACAGCTTCTTTTGATTGTTCAATATCCATTGCATGAATATAAAACATATCTCCCTCTTCAGAAACTTCCATCACTACTGAACCCGGAGTAAGCGTGAGCAACAACGCCAGTGCTGTTATTTCCCAATCTCCTCTAAGCGCTGTTTTATACGTAAATATACCAGGCGTAATATTGAGCTTCGGCGTAGTAATTTGCCTTAATACGCTGTAACTCGATAATAATAGCTCCCAATTAAAGAGCCATAATAATTTAATGATTGAAAATACACGTCGTAAATAAAATTGCGTGCCATAAAAGCGATGCATAGCATATAAAATCCCTATTCCGACGATGAACCCCATTAAAAATGTTGAAAACTGTGGTATAACTTCATCCTGTAACAAGAGCCAAAGTGTTGCGATAAATAAATTTAGGATAAATTGCATCGCCATTATTTATTCACCTCACCTTGCCATGTTGTTCCATCCAGCACTGCATCAATATAGATTGATGGTGTGTAGAGCGTTTTTGCTGCATCTGTTACATACGGAGCCATCCATTCAGCTCCAATCCCTAAACCAATTGTACAAGCTGCCAACAATGTTAATGGCAAGACCATGCGCTTTGGTAACGGCTTTTCATCTTCTAGACTAATAATGGTTTCCCCAAAGAATGAAGAGAGGAATATTCGTAATAACGAATACAAAACAATTAAACTAGATAAAAATCCTAGTCCTAGTAGAACAAAATTTCCGCCCTCAATAGCTCCTTGTCCAATTAAAACCTTCCCTAAAAAGCCACTTAATGGTGGTATCCCAGCAAGGGAACACATGACAATAAAGAATAACCAGCCAAAAAGAGGGTAATTTCGAATAAGCCCACTCATTTTATCAATAGCCGTTTCGCCCGTAACATACATCATCATTCCAACTGCTAAAAACAGCATGGCCTTAGCCACCATATCATGCATCAAATAGTATGTTAGGCCCTGTAAAGCAGACTCCGTCCCGATCGCTAGACCAGCCACTATAAAGCCAACTCCAATAAGGACATTATAAGAGGCAATTGTTCTTACATCCCGCCCTGCTAGTGCCCCCATACATCCAGCAATAATCGTAAGTCCTGCCATAATCCCTAGTACCATATGAGTCACTTCAGTATTATTTGGGAAAAGTAATGTAAAGGTGCGGACGAGCGCATAAATTCCAACCTTTGTTAACAACGCTGCAAAAAGTGCGGCTATAGCTGTTGGAGGTGCACTGTACGAGCCTGGAAGCCAGAAGAATAATAATAGACCTGCCTTCAAGCTAAAGACAATTAAGAAAATAAGAGCCACAGTCGTTATTAGTGGGTCAACTCCCGCCTCCATAACACGGACAGAAATATGTGCCATATTCAACGTTCCAACGGTTCCATATAAAAATGCTAATGCCACTAGGAAAATCCAAGATGCAACAATATTAATAAGCACATATTTTAACGCCTCGCGCAGTTGAACTTTATCGCCACCTAAACTAATGAGTGCGTAAGAAGCAAGTAACATAACCTCAAAGCACACAAACAAGTTAAAAATATCCCCTGTTAGAAACGAGCCGTTAACTCCCGCTACCATAAGCAGGACAAATGGGTAAAAATACATCTTTTCAAAGCTCTTACCGATTGAAAAAATGGCATACAACAAACAAATGGCTGCGACAATATTCGCTACTAATACAAGGAGCATTGCGAATGAATCAGCAACAAATAAAATGCCGAATGGTGGCGCCCAGCCACTAAAATCAATACGCATCACACCTTGTTTTTGAATCTCTTGCAATAAAATGACACTAATAAGAACAACAAAGCTTAATGTCAATAAACTAATAATGCGCTGCAAAAAAACATTTTCACGTAAAAATACAAGTAAAATTGCCGTAATAACCGGCACAATTAATGGTAAAACAATCATATTACTCATCCGGCGTACCTCTCAATTCATCAAAATTCGCCGAACCGTTCGTTTTATAGGCTCGGTAACCGAGAACAAGCACGAACGCCGTTACTGCAAAGCTAATTACGATCGCAGTTAAAATTAATGCTTGCGGCAAAGCATCTGTATAAGGACCTTCTGATTCATCTAAGAGTGGTACATTCCCCTTTTTCAGTCCACCCATCGTTAAAATCAGTAAATGTGCCGCATGCGATAAGACCGCAGTTCCTAAAATCACACGTAATAACTGCTTCGAGAGGATTAAGTACGTCGCAACAGCTACTAATACACCAACTAAAACTAGTATTAAAGACTCCATTGGCTACTCATCCTCACTTATACTTAAAATAATTGTGACTACAACACCTACTACCGTTAAAGCCACACCAGCCTCGAAAATTGTTACCGTCGAAAAGCCCATTTTCCCGAATATCGGTACATTTATATAACTATGTGTTTGCGTTAAAAATGGAACATCAAAAAATAGTGAGCCGATTGCTGTGCCTGTCGCTAGTAATACGCCAAGCGCTGCGACTTTTTTAAAATCAAATGGCATCCCTTTATGCACTGTTTCAATGTCATACGCTAAATACAATAAAACAATGCCAGAAGCCAGCACGAGACCACCAATAAAACCTCCACCAGGAGCATGATGCCCTGCAAAGAATAGATAAATACCAAGGGTTAAAATAATGAATACGACCGTCTTTGTGATAGTACGTAAAATGACATCATTAATTTTCATGATCCGTTTTCTCCTTTCGTGGCTTTAGCTTCGTTAATGTATACACTCCTAAGCCAGCAATCAGAAGAACGACAACTTCTAGCATCGTATCAAATGCACGGAAATCGCCTAATATTGTGTTGACGATATTTGAACCACCCGCCAGTTCGTAGGAATCATTGAAGTAAGTAGCCACTGGCTCAAAGCGATCAAAATGGACAACCGCTAAACCTATTAATGTAACTGTGGCGCCAACGAAAATGGATATAATGATTTTAGACCATTGCGTTTTTTTGCGGGAGGCTTCAGGCATTAAATCAGGTAAATATTTAAAACATAGAAGGAATAGAGCAGTTGTCACAGATTCAACGACTAATTGGGTTAACGCTAAATCAGGCGCTCGGAAAATAACAAAGAAAAATGCGATTGAATAACCTAGTACGCCATTTAATAACATTGCTGTTACGCGTCCCTTAGCGAAAATCATCCATACTGCGGCGAACATCATTACAAACACTAAAATGAGCTCATAAGTCTCAATTGAGGAATCCTTCGCAAAATTAAAAGCAGTAGCATCCGACCAAATAAAATATCCTGCAATTAGCGCAACAAAAAATACATAGATATAGACAAAATAATGTGTTAAGTTACCTGTCATATAGCGATTAGTAAGCTTTGCAGAACTATTTTCACTAAACTCAATCATTCGATTGTAATACGTATTAAACGTGTATCTTTGCGGGAATATCCGATACAAAGGCTTCCAACTTTTTAACGTTTTAAATAAGATGATCCCAATAATAATTACACCAAGAGTCATTAACAATTCTGCATTAATGCCATGCCAAGCATAAATATGTGGTGTTAATTCACTAGTTGATGGGAATGTTGGATAAATACTTGCCATAGCAGGCTCTAAAATATAATGCCCTAGCGCATTTGGGAAGAAGAAAATCCCAACTACAAAGACGCATAAAATAATTGGCGAAAGTAGCATACCTAATGGAGCTTCATGCGGTTTTTTATCCAACTTATTTAGCTGTAGTTTTCCGAAAAACGTTCGACTGATCAAAATCATACAGTAAACAAATGTAAAGATACTTGCCACCCAGGCCACTATTGGAAAGAGCAGTCCTAAATCAGCAATTGAAAATGCCTCTACATTGCGAATAGCTAGTACCGCTGCGAAAAACATTTCTTTACTTAAGAAGCCATTAAACGGAGGCAAGCCGGCCATAGAAAACCCGCCAATGACTGCAATTGTGAAAGTTACTGGCATTAAGGCCATTAATCCCCCGAGACGGCGAATATCGCGTGTGCCCGCTTCATGATCGACAATGCCTACCATCATAAATAGTGCACCTTTAAACGTGGAGTGATTAATAAGATGAAACAACGCTGCAAAGCTTGCCTGCGTATAAAGAACAGTATCTGCAGCATAACCGTAATAATGCCCTACTGATCCTAGCCCAAATAAACTCATTATCAAACCAAGCTGACTAACCGTTGAAAAAGCCAGTAACGCCTTTAAATCGGTCTGACGCACAGCATTAAATGAACCCCAGAACAACGTTACAAGACCAATCACACTTACTAGCCAGAACCAAACAGCCTCTCCTCCAAATACTGGGGAAAAACGTGCAACTAAATATATACCGGCCTTTACCATCGTTGCCGAGTGTAAATAAGCACTGACAGGTGTTGGCGCCTCCATCGCATCTGGTAACCAAATATGGAAAGGAAACTGTGCAGATTTTGTAAATGCCCCAATTAGAATAAGGATTAACGCTGGGATAAACAGTGTATGGTCTCGTATAACCCCTACATTAGCAACGATTTCACGAATACTAAATGTACCCGAAGCTACATAGAGCATTAAAAAGCCTGCTAACATTGATAGGCCACCAAAAACAGTAATTGTCATAGCTTTTCTTGCGCCGGCACGAGATGATTTTCGATGATGCCAAAATGCAATTAACAGGAATGAAGATACACTTGTTAGTTCCCAAAATGTGTATAATACCATTAAATTATCTGAAAAGACGACGCCAAGCATAGCGCCCATGAATAGTAATAAATAGCAGTAAAAATGGTGAAGAGATTCTTTCGTTGATAAATAAAAAATAGAATATAAAATGACTAAACTACCTACACCCGTAATCAGCAAGCCAAAAATCATACTGAGTCCGTCGAGATACGTTGTAAAATTTATATTAAAAGAGGGAATCCACTCATATGTATGAATAAACGTTTTACCCTCGGCAATTTGAGGAATATAGCGCGCGAGTAAAAGAAACAAGATGAATGGAACGGATAAAACAAACCAGCCAAGATGTGCAACACGCCTTAGTCGCCTATAAAGTAGTGGAATAAGCGCAGCACAAACAATTGGTAAAAGTATCGCAAAGAGAACTGTAACCAAGTGAAAACCTCCTACTAACAATTTCGTTCAGCAACCGCTGTTTGATATGGTACGAAAAACTGTGTATATGAGAAAGTAACCGATAATAAAGTATTCCCAAATCTACTGAAGTTACTACTGTTTTATACTTTGCTTCACGCACAAAAATCTATAACAATTGCTGGAGAGCGTTTAACTTCTTTTAACAAATGTTTTATGTAGCGAAAGCATAGCGGCAGCTACAAATGTTTAATGTAACGTAAGTGAAACGGCAGTTACAAATGTTTATGTACCGAAAGCATAGCGACAGGTACATAAGTCTCCTACCTCTATAGGGGTAAGAAAAATAAAGCTAACTAACATATTAGAAATTCTCTTAAAATTTGATTCATGTAATAAAGTGTGTGAGTACTCCTTGGATTGGGAAGTAAGTAGTATGTATTGAAGTGTCATCTATGATTTAAATGATAAAAATCTAGTTCATTCAACATTCAGCACATATTTTATGCAGGGAGGAGCTTTTGGTGATAGCACTGCATAAAACCAGGGGAACTTTTCAGGCTATGAGCTTACATATTCCAAGAAGCCTGAATAACCAATAGCGTATTGCCTTAAAGCTTTTAGAAAATGGCATGACTTTTGAAGAAATAGTATGTACACACTATTCACATCACTACGACGTACCAAGTCACTTGACTATCTATATTAACTAACTGCATAATAGTGTGGCATATAGAAGCAATTGGTTTAAATGCACGAAATGCATAAATCAAATAACTGTAAAGCATAAAGATAACCCTGTTTCCTCAAGGTTTTCCCAATATGTTATCATTAACTTTTATACATTTTTAGTATACAATATAAATGAGCATAATGCACTGTATCAGTATCGATTTTAGCTGTTTTAGGATATTTTTTTCAAAATCTACAGTAAAAATGACAAAATAAAGTCAAGATAAGAGGTGTTAAATTTTATGAAGCATGTAAAAGGGCGTTTAGACGAAAGTATATTAGTTTGTGTCTACTATGGGCTTAACGGTGAACGATTAATACGACGTGGTCATAAAATGGCTACAATGTTAGATTGTCCACTATATATTCTTTCTGTTGATTCGCAACCCCTTGATGCATTTGATGCAGAGAAATCTAGCTACATTGAGCAATGGAAAAAGTTATCTGATGAGCTTGAAATTGAAAAATTCATATTACAAGATAATGAAAAGCGCCCCATACAAAAGGTTATTGCAGAAGTGGCAAAAAACTACGGAATTTCTCAAATCATCGTAGGTCAGAGTGCACAGAGTCGCTGGGAAGAAATTACAAAGGGTTCCTTCCTAAACGTTTTATTAAAAGAAGTTCCTTTCGTTGATTTTCACATCGTAGCTGTCCAACGTCCAACTGACGACGACGATGCTAACGATACATACGAAAAAGGTGTACGTGCTTATTTAATCCAAGAACACGAAGATTTTAAAGTAGCATTTACATGTCCTAAATATGTATCAATTGAAGGTATATTTTTCAAAGAGATTGGCACTGACTTTGATAATGGTATTTTTAAATTCACTTACAATGATAAAATGCATGAAGTTCACATATCAGAGGGCTATGTACTTGATAAAGACAAACTTCCGGCTGAATTTTTATCGCCATTACGTCAATAATAAAACGCGTTCCCCTAACTGGAGAACGCGTTTTTATTTTACACCGCAGAAGCCGGTTTATCCTTAGGTAAGAAAAATGCTACTAGTAATAATAATGGTAGTAAAGATACGACCATCATCGTAAAATCAATACCCCTATGATCTATTAATACACCAATTACCATCGCACCGATTGCACCCATTCCGAAAGCAAAACCAGTTGTTAAACCAGCCATTGTACCAATTTTTGTCGGAACAAGCTCCTGTGCATAGACAACTGTCACCGAGAAACTAATCATGATGAGTGTGCCGATAATCACTAAAAATATCATCGCTGCCCATAATGGTACATACGGCAACGCTAAACAAAATGGCATCGGTACAACAACGGACAGTAAAATAACGTTTTTTCTACCAATTCGATCTGATAATGAACCTCCGAAAAATGTACCAACTACTCCAAATGCCATAAAGGTGAAAATTAATATTTGTCCAAGACGAAGGCTAACATCATAATGATCCATCAAATAAAACACATAAAAACTTGTAATATTAGTTGTATAAAATGATCTCGCAAAAATAATAGTAAATAGTAACGTCAGCGCAATGCCTACTTGTTTCTTTGTTAATGGCGGCAAGTTAGAAACTAATACTCGTTTTTTCTTTGCCAAACGTTCTTGTTCCAACTGCTTTCTATACCACGCTGCAATTTTGCTCAATATAACAATACCTATTGCTGCCACTACTAAGACAATCGCAGCACCACGTTGACCAAGCAAATCAAAAATATAAGCACTAATTAGTGGTGCGAGTGCTTGCCCAGAGTTACCTCCAACTTGATAAACCGATTGTGCAAGTCCTCTTTTCGAGCCCGCTGCCATAAATGAAACACGTGATCCCTCAGGATGGAAAATAGCTGAGCCAAACCCTAAAAATAATACTGCAATAATAATTATCCAATATTGTGATGTGAACGCTATAATGGCAATGCCTATGAATGAACTTACCATACCAATCGGTAGAGCGTATGGCATCGGCTTTTTATCGCTAGCAAAACCAACAATAGGCTGCAAAGCAGAAGCAAACATATTTAATGCGAACGAAATAAGACCAATTTGTGTAAAAGTTAGCCCTAAATCGCTCTTCAATATCGGGAACATCGCTGGAATAACAGCTTGCATCGTATCATTGATAAGATGGGCAACAGCTATTGCAATCATAATTGGATAGACCGGATTGTTAAGATTCCCTACTTGCTTATTCATGCCGCCACCTCACTTTCTAATTTTTGTAAACTTTCATTTATAAGAGATCGTCGCATACTATTGACCTTTTTGCACAAGCTATTCATTGAAAATAGCAGTTTTAAGGGAGTTGATTTATGTATGAATATAGACGAATTTTTTAAAGCTGATTTTTGGGAAATGATACTTAGGGCAACCCTTTCCTTCTTTGCGTTACTCATCGTAACCCGATTACTAGGGAAAAAACAGCTTGGACAACTTACATTCTTCCACTATACAACAGGTATCACATTTGGGTCTATTGCGTCAGAAATAGCAGCACAGGCTGAGACACCTTTTTTAGATGGACTTATCGCTCTCATTTGGTGGAGTATCTTAACATATATCATGACCATCATTACCATTAAATCCAAAAAAGCGCGTGTAATTGTTGATGACAAGCCAACAATCCTAATTCAAAATGGCATTATTTTAGAATCTGCCTTAAGGAAAAATCGTTTGCATATGGATGAATTAGCGATGATGCTAAGGGAACAAGCTGTATTCTCTGTACAAGATGTACAATATGCTCTACTTGAAACTACGGGTAAACTAAGTGTGCTACCAAAGCCTGCTGAACAACCAGCTACAAAACAAGATGTAAAGGCCGATGTTACACCACCAACCTATATACCAACAGAAGTAGCTTCAGATGGGAAGGTTATTTATGAAAACTTAGTTGAACTTGAATTAACTGAAGATTGGCTTATGAAAAAGCTGAAAAAGCAAAACGTCCAATCCGTAGAAGATGTTTATTTTGCTCAAGTTCAAGGAAACGGTTCCTTATATGTAAGCTTAAAGGATAAAGCAAGACGATCAAGCTCTTAACAGCTTGTCTCGTCTTGCTTTATCTATTTTTACAATATCTGAAGGTGTAACGATGCCGATTAATTATTGATGTGGTTTGCCATACTCCGTTATTAATAAAGATCCTTATATTTTCTGAGTTATTTGATAAATACTGAGTTATAGCTACATTATATTCCTAAGTTATGGATATTCCAAGAACACCTAAATAATTTTCTTCTCTAAGCCCCCCTTTATTCCTATGATATTTATTTTTATCGTTCATCACCATAACGTGAGGTTGATTTCCGCTCCTACTAGGGGCGTCCGATGAGCCATCTCCCCACCACTCCAATCTTATATACATAGATAGGTTTAACCAAAATAAAAAATCTTCTCTAAAATACTTGAAAGTTACGTAACGTCATTTTGTACAATATTGGTAACAGTCAAAAAGGGGGATTTGAATTGTTTGTCATTCATGAAGTTTCAAAACAAACAGGGATTTCAGTTCGGACGCTACGTTATTACGAAGAAATTGGTTTATTATTCCCAAGTGCTAAAACAGAAGGTGGACACAGGTTGTATGGTGAGGAAGAGCTGAAAACGCTACAACAAATCGTGTTTTTAAAAACATTAGGTTTCCGATTAAAAGACATTCAAACATTGCTAAATGAATCTTTGGATTGGGTGGAAAGTTTAGATCATCAGCTTGCCTTTGTTCAAGAAGAACAAAACAAATTACAACAGATGGAGAGCGCAATACTTGGATTACAAAATGCTTTCGCTATCGAGGGAAGTTTAAATGAATCACTTATTCAAAAGATCATTAAACTTTCTAATCAATCCAATGAGAAGAAGCAGGCACTTCGAAAACAAATCTTTACTGATGCTGACCTGAAGCTAATAAAAAAACTCCCGAATTTAAATCGCAATGATCCACATTCTTTAGAGTGGCTTGGCCTATTAGGTCAATTAAAGCAATTGAGGGGAAATTATGATGCAGGATCAGATCCAGTGCAACGCATTATTAAACGAATGATGGAAAAAGCAGCAGAGGAATACAAAGGTAACGAGTCATTTTTAGAAAAGATGTGGGAAATACGGAAATCCTCTTTACAGTCTGAACAAATTGGATTGTATCCATTAGAGGAAGATTTCATATATTTTATTGAGCAGGCTTTTACAATTTATGAAATTAAAAATAGCCAAGAAGGCGATCTCCAACAATGAGTATAGAGACATTATCGGTAATTGGTGTCTTAGCTATATTAGATATGTTGAGTCCAGCTATAATCGGTGTGACTGTATATGTATTGCTTGTGGCAAAAAAGCATCAATGTCGACTGCTATTAGCATATTTAACGACAGTAGCTTTATTTTATTTTTGTACTGGCATATTCTTAATGCTTGGCCTAGATGTTGTTTTTGATCCAATTGTAAATGCATTAAATAGCCACTCTGCTAGATCAGCAATGACAATTGTAGGTGCGATATTATTTGTCGGGAGTTGGTTAGTACCCAAGAAAAAGACTTCAGGATCTCCTAAGCCGAAATCGTTTAGCATAGGAGCAATGATTGCTTTAGGATTTACGACTTCCCTTTTAGAAGTGGCAATGGCTTTACCCTATTTCGCCACAATAGGTATTTTAACGAGCAATCATTTAGCCTTTTATGAATGGTTGCCCATCATAGTCGGATATAATCTAATAATGATCACGCCAGCAATCCTATTACTCGGATTACACATACTGTTCAAACGCTTTATGAATAAGCCCTTAAGAAAAATACAAGCGCTTTTTAATAAAAGCACCAGTTCAGCTCTTTCATGGGTAATGTTTTTCGTCGGTCTCATTTTTCTGATGAATGGTGTATGATTTAAGGGATAATACGGCAAAAATCCGCTATAGTTTTTAATTGGTAGGGCACGCTGATTTTCGTTCTCTTTCTCGTACCCTACCATAAAAACTTTCGCAGATTTTCACCTTAATACTTCCACCTGGCATAATTTCGTCCGGAGTTTTTATGCCAGCGGATGTTTTTTGTGCGAAAGCGTAGTGCTAACGCAGCAGCAGCAGATGTTATTTGTAGCTTTCGCTTCAGAAGACATTTGTAACTGCCGTTTCACTTACGTTACATAAAACACTTGTAACTGCCGTTTCACTTACGTTACATAAAACACTTGCTGAAAGAAGTTAAATTTTAGTCGTTGGTGCATTTTTCTTCATTGTCAAAATTCCTATAATCACACAAATTATCGAAATAACTAAAGTAATAGCTAGACTCCACCAATAATCCGACATTTCCATTGTGCCCCTCATTAATTGAACGCCATATAAAGGTAATTTCCACGGTGATATTGTCCAAAATGTTCCCACTAAAGAATCCAATATTTGCCCAATAAATATAACAGCGAATGCACATGTTGTTGCTACCACTGTTTTAAAAGTCGAGCTCATCATCAATGTCACTGCTATCACAAAGAGTAGCCAAGAAAAATATGTGAAGAAACATGCCACAAGTGGCCCTATCTCAAATGTCCCATAAAGCACGACTGTATAGTATATGCTCGCAGCAAAGCCAGCTAAAATACTAATGAAGCCAACAGTACTCATGACGATAAATTTACTCATAAAATGAGCGCTAAACGATATAGGACGGACATACAATAAAGTAGCCATTCCACTTGCTCTTTCTTTACTAATGGCTCCTACGAAAGTAGCCATTAATACGAGTAAGCATATCGTTTGAAATTGCCCAATGGAACCTTGCAATAGGTCCACTGGCATTAATTCTGGCATCAACATTTCGAAGCCTTCTGGTACGTTACCAACAGCATTTAAAATATCCTTCATATAGTAGTTTGTCAGTGGATCGCTCATACCGAGCAAAGCAAATACAAGAGGTATCCATAAAAACTTCCAACTTCGCCAAGCTTCTCTGAATTCCTTTTGCAAAAGTACATTAAATCCTCTCATATTTTTCTCGCCACCTTCATGAAAATCTCTTCAAGTGATGCTGTTTGTCGCTCCACTTTTCGTATTTTATTAGGGCAACTGCTTAAATGTTGAAGCAGCTCCTGCATACTCGGTTTTTCATCAATAATTTCTATATATACATTACTGCCCTTAATTTCTCCAATAAGTTCAGATTGACTAGCAAAAAGTTGTGCCTCTTTTTCAGTGCCAAACTCTACAACATAATTTGGTTCATCGAAACGTTGTCGAACTTCACGTAATGTCCCCTGTTCTACTAGCTTTCCATCACGTAAAAACAATAATTGATCTGTCATCTCTTCGGCATCATTTAAAATATGAGTCGAATATAATATAGTTGTTTCTTGCTGTAAGCCCTTTAATAAATCAAGAACTTCCCTACGACCTACTGGATCCAACGCAGACACAGGTTCATCTAGTAAGAGTAACTTAGGCTTATGCACAATTGCTTGGGAAATACCTAGTCGTTGCCTCATGCCACCAGAAAAAGTAGAAATTTTCTTATTTAAATCATTACCTAGACCTACAAACTCAAGTGTTTTTTGTGCTTCAACTTTTGCTTTTTTTGTCGGCACACCATTTAACTTTGCCGCCATTTCAGTAAACTCTAACGCACTTAACCAAGGATGGAATTGCGGATATTGTGGCAAGAAACCAATATTGGCTCTTAAATCACCATCCAGCATTTTTACACTTCCAGAGGTTGGTTTTAATAAACCTGTCAGCATCGATAATGTCGTTGTTTTACCAGCGCCATTAGGTCCAATTAATGCTGTCGATGTATTTTTTTCTAACGTGAACTCTATTCCATCCACAACTACTCTCTCTGCAAATTGCTTTGTAAGTCCTGTTACCTGAAGTAATATTGTCATGATTGTTTTCTCCCAACTATAAAGTACGCAATCGACCCAAGATAACTAGTAAAAATGATAAGAAACACCCATAAAATTTTAGGCCCATTTGTGGCATGGATTTTACGTAAATCAACTAGAGCAACAATCATTAAAATAAATTGAACCACAATTAGTGGTGCTATGACTGCCCACGGAACTTTCGCTAACTCCTCCATCAGATCACCTCATCACTGTTATATTATTACTATAACAAAAACTGTTCTATTATGTATAGCATAATTTTACATATATTGAGAAAATGTTATTTTTGATAATGGTTTTGAGGACTATTTAAAATAACGTTGGATTATTCAAAGCTATGAAAGGTTTTTGATTCAAAGAGCAAAAAAGGATATTTCACTAACTAAAAAAGAAGATGTACCAAAGTTGAAAAAAACTTTTGGTACATCTTCTCATTTATTTGTATAGCTTCTGCAAAGCATCTGCCATTTTTGGACGAATTGTTACTTGTGGACGGGCGTTCTTTACAGCCTCTTCCGCTTCCTCAAGAGAATTGGCCTGGCCGAGCTCCATTAATACAGCAGTGGCTGCCACTCCTGCGCGACCTCCCCCACTTCCGCAATGGAAGTACACTTTTTGCCCATTCTCATAGGCTGAAACAATTTCTTTCGCAACCTTATGAATAGATGGTGCAACTTCTATATCCTCATCAGCAATTGGCATATGCTTGTACACATATGAAGCCGCTTCTTGCTCCTCATTAGATAAGCCATTTACTCGAACATCAATCACGATATCAACTGTTTCTTGTTCAAAAGCTAAATCTGCATCTTTCGCACCGCCAAAGAATAATCGATCCTTTACTAATACATCGTAATTTTTCTCCATTGTATGCACGCTCCAAACGACTATTTAAGTAAATGCTTAATATCATCATAGTATGGAAGAGCTGTTAATGCCCCTGCTTTAGTGGCTGCCAAAGCACCTAGCTTATTGCCAAAGCTTACACAACGAGCAAGTTCCTCTTCCGTTGTAGGTAAACCATTGTAATGAACATCGCGTAATACACCAGCCATAAATGCATCTCCGGCACCTGTAGTATCTACCGGCACAACCTTTTCTGTCGGTACATGGATAACTTCACCATTTAATACCGCATATGTGCCGTTCTCTCCTACTGTTACTAAGATAATAGGCACTAAATAACTATTTAATTGCTCAATGCCCTCTTCCAAGCTAGTTGTTTCTGTCAGGAAAAATAATTCTTCATCAGTGACCTTTAAAATATCTACGTGCTCAAAAAATGACGTGATAGTTTCACGGCAAAACTGCTCACTGCTCCAACGTAGAGGACGAATATTCGCATCCATTGCGATAATCGCCCCTTTTTCCTTTGCCATCTCTACAGCAGCACGTGTTGTCTCAAGGGCTGTAGGGTGGAACATTGTACCTGAACATACAGTTAAAGCGGATGCATGTTTAAAAGCCGCTTCATTTAATTGTGTTGCTTCAACTTGTAAATCTGGCGTCTCATCGACATAATCCTTAAAAATTCGCTCACATGCTTCTGTTAAATGTACATAGACACCGCTAACACGCTTCGCAGGGTTAAATACTGCATAATCCAGGCTTACGCCTTCTTGTGCAAGGCCATCTCGAACAAACTGAGAGCCTTCGTCATCTCCTGTGATCGTAATTAATGCAGATGGAGCACCGATACGGCTAATTCCCGCAGCAACATTTACCGTTGCGCCACCCATATATTTAGTAAAAGATGTGTTTGTTACATCATCAGCGATATAGTCAATAAAAGCATCTCCATAAACTAAAATATAATCCTTATCTTCCTTTATCATTGTTGTCCTCCCGAAACTCTAGTCCTTATAGATTAACACGAAATCTGATATCGTATAAAGTTTTAAACTTTCGGAATAATAATCAAGGATGCCTTGGCATAATTGCGTCTGGAATCGGCTTTGTGCTTGCACAAGAACTCCTTTCCGATTCCGTGACATCCGCCGGAGGCTTTAACTTCTTTAAGCGGGTGTTTAGCACCCGCTTAAAGAAGTTAAAGATGCCATCAGAATATCACCATTAACTCAAAAACTTGAGTCATCCTCTATCTTTGTTATACTTGCCTATAGAAAGGTAGGGATTTTGACAATGAGTATCACAATTCGACAAGCGCAACCGCAGGATGCCCATGCCGTAGTACCACTCATCATTGATGCGATTGGTGATATTGCCAACCGTTTAACAGGTGAACAATCAGCGAAAGCCGTTGAACAAGAACTTACTGTACTATTCAAGCGTGAGGACAATCGACATTCCTATTTAAATACTTTTGTTGCTGTTGAGAATGAGCAAGTATTAGGAATTCTTGTTTACTATAATGGTGTCGAAGCCATTCATATGGATGCAAATCTCGTAAAATGGCTTGAAGAGAAAAATGCACCATCCATCATCATCGATAAAGAAGCTCATGAAGATGAATATTATATTGATACTATTTGTGTAGCACCAGAAGCTCGGGGTAAAGGAATAGGAACATTATTACTGCAATTTGCCATAGAGGAAACACAAAAACGAAGCTATACAAAATTATCATTAAATGTTGAAACACAAAAAGAGGACGCTCGTCGCCTTTATGAACGCATGGGCTTTGTCATTACAGAGCCATGGTCCATAATCGATGAACCATTTCATCATATGGTGAAGCAATTTTAGGAAGTGAAATAAAAAACATGAAAAAGAATTTAATTTATCCTCTATTGATTGTCATTGCTTCTAGTAGCTACGGTGTACTATCGACAATTGTCAAAGTCGCTATGCAGCATGGCTTTACAACAGGAGAGGCAGTATCGAGTCAATATATTATAGGCTTTATGCTTGTTGCAACTATTTTTATAATGACACAAAGACAATTACCGAAGCTTTCTAAAAAGGGACTGCTAATTTTAGTGTGCGCCGGGATACTTACCGGTACTACAGGGATTGTATACGGGGAATCATTAAAGTATCTTCCCGCATCTCTTGCAGTAGTCATGCTCTTCCAATTCACGTGGATAGGCTTATTAATAGATTGCGCACTTCATAAACGCTTACCAAGTCGGACTGAAATGATTTCTATCATCGTATTATTTGCTGGAACTATTTTAGCGGCTGGTGTACTAAATGTAGATTTAAGCGGTATCGCTATTCAAGGCTGGCTTCTAGGTTTTGCTGCTGCCTTTACTTTTGCTTGCTTTATCCAATTTAACTCTCGCCACGTGGAAGGTATTACAACTACATCACGCGTGTTGATTGTTTCCTTTGTCGCCCTTATCATTATTAGTATTTTCCTAAACCCTGAAGTTCTTTGGAACGGTAAATTATTTGCCGGTGGTTTATGGAAATTCGGACTAGCATTAGGACTCTTCGGTATTATTTTGCCGATCTATTTATTCTCTATAGCTGTCCCGAAAGTGGGAGGAGCTCTTGCCTCTATTTTAAGTGCTATGGAGTTACCCGTTGCCGTAACCGTTTCAGTTATTGTTCTACATGAACCATTAACTTCTTTACAAATAGCGGGTATTATTTTGGTTATTGTCGGTATGATGCTACCGACAATACTTTCGCAACGACGACAAAAGGGAAAATCTTTAGATCCTATCAGTAAGTAAATACTTTAATCTAAATTAGAAAGGGAGATGTATCACATTTTGATACATCTCCCTTATTTCTTTTTTAAATTTTATAAACCAAGCGCTGGATTACCAGCTCTTTTTTATATTGATTCCTACCACATTTACAAATTATTTTTTCTCTATAAAACATTATATTTACAAGCAAATTTACTACACAATTGATTACAGATTACTATGATTTTTATCATCTAAACTCCTCGCTCTATACTAATTATTCTATCTGACCGTTTAGCTACTTCCTTATCATGAGTTACACAAATAATAGTTTTTCCTGAATCTTTTAAGTGCTTAAATAAATTTAAAATAACTTCTTTATTTAAATCATCAAGATTTCCTGTTGGTTCATCTGCTAATATTATTTCGCAAGGTTTTAGCATCACTCTTGCTATAGCAATCCTCTGTTGTTCACCACCACTTAACTGGTGAACTTTCTTTTCTAAATATGTAGCATCCAGGCCGACTTTTTCTAAATTATTTACCATTATTTCATTACTAAAATTGTTACTATATGCCTTTGAAATTAGTAAGTTATCTTTAACTGTTTCATTATTCATTAACACATAATTTTGAAATATATATCCGAATTTATACCTTCGCAAATACATAGTATCTTTACTATTTGGATTTAAATGACCGTCTATAGAAACAGTACCTTTTTCAGGCTTATCTAATAGGCCAATCATATTTAAAACTGTCGTTTTACCTGCACCACTTTCACCTATAATAGATACAAATTCCCCTTTATTAATGCTCAGTGAAAAATTTGCAAGTATAGTTTTCCCCGAAAAACTTTTACTTATATTTTTGAGTTCAATCATTAGATACTCAATCCCCTTTTACTACTTTGTTTGTATTTTTCTCGTTCGAAAACTTGACAAATATATTTAAAAATTGAAGTTCTAAAAATAAAATTCCTAAAAGCAGTAATGTAACATTAGTACTTTTGAAGAAATAAAACACCAATGCAGCTGCGAAAATATTAGAGAGACTAGCTATAAGAATAATAGTTTTATTTCGTTTCCAATAAGAATAACCGAACAAATATTTAAGGGTTAATTGATAAAGATATGCATTATAGTAAGACCAAATATATGCAATAAAAAGTATAAATGAAAATATAATAACAATAGTTAAACCAATTAGTTGTTGAAACAATTCCCACTTGAGTTCAATTATTTCATCACTTGCTTCGTCATAAACAGATACTACGTTATTTATTTCTTTGACGTTTGCTTCTTTTAAAGATGAAGAAATATTTTCATAGGCATTTCCATTCGAATTATCTAAGAAAAATAATGAATGTGTCGCATACGCACCTATAGTAGAAGTATCTAAGCTATCAGTGTATAACATAGCGATAGGGTCTATAACTCTATTTTTTTGGTTTCCTCTATAATTACTATATGTAAAATATTCTTGTCCTTTTTTAGTATAGATTATATTAATTTTCAAATCGTCTATTGTCTTTTCAATTAATGGTTGATCGAGTTCTTTATTATACATATTGACAATTTCAACGCTTTGGAAATAAAACCATTCTCTATACGAATTCGCAATATGCTCTTCGATAACCTTTAAATGTTCAGGTACTAATACATTCAAGATGTTTTTATCCTTATTCAACTGCTTAATAATCGGCACACCTTTACTACTTTGAATCGAGTTAACTTTGAGATAATTTTCATCTATAATAATGCGTCTTCCATGAGGGGTATAAATATCATTCGTATTTTTAATACCTGACATATAGCTATATATAGGCTTTCCATCTTTATAATCAATAACACTAAATTTTTCGGCTTCTATGAGAAAGGCCTGATTGATTTTTTCATAAAAGAGACTTAATCTATCATTTAAATCTCTATCTAGTTTTAAATCATCCGAAATATTATTATTTAGCACACCCACTTGAATACGAAATACATTTTCGGTGTCATCCCAGTAACTTAAACTATTCAATTTATTGGTTAAATTATTATATTTCATAAAAGAAAAACTAATCATACTAAAAAGAACAATAGATACTAACGTCTTTAAAATAATCGACATCCACTGAATTTTTCGAAATGGTAAAGCGCCTTTAACACTATGATGATACTTATTAAATTTAAAAATTAGTAAAATACCTAGTAATGTAACAAATAGAAGAATCATTAAAATTGAAATATTCACTAATATGAACAGTGGGAAAAAATCTTTTAAAAAGTACACTTGTTTAAAAATTAAGGAAATTATAATTATTCCCATCGAGAATAATGTGAATATAATGAATAAGAACCTTAAAAAGGGACTGAAAAAAGAACATACAATTTTCGCTTTCGAGTACCCCCATAGATAATACAACAGTAAAGTTTTCCTTTTTTGGATTAAAAAATAAAACATTCCTATTATATAAATAACAAAAGAAAAAATAACAATTATTAATAAAGAAATATTTGTTAATACTAAACTACTTATATTTTCTTGTTTGGTTAGTACCTTACCGAATGGGGAGAATTCTTTAGTAAAAGAATGGAGGATTTCTTTATCTAAACTACTCAAATAAAACTCATTTTTAAATCCTACATTTTTTATTTGTTTAAAGTCATATATATGAAATTCCCAATTAGATAATGGAAAATAAAAAATACCTGATTGGTTTATTTCATCTTCTTCCAAGTGATTAGCGATAAAATGCTTTCCAATCGGAAATTCTCCTGATTTTAAGTTTATATACGAATCTTTTAAAACGTTCGTAGAGTATATATTTAAAGAATTGTCGCTTACAAAATTATATTGAGAAATATTAACTTTATTTTTCTTTGAAAATTCAACTAAATGTTCAGTAAATTCATTTTCGTTGAAGTTTATTTTGGCATAACTATAATCAATCATAACAATTTGATTTCTTTTATATAAAAAATCAACTACTTTATAATTCGAAAATAACGAATAACTGAATAAATTTGATGTGATTATCACGATAGTTAAAAATAGATATATTATTTTTTTCATAAATATATCCTTTCAATAAACACAAAGTATAGGAAAACTCCCTACACTTTGTGTTTGTTTAATATTTATTTAACATTCCAATTTGCTGTATTACCCCAAAGTGAAGATTTAACCCATATAGCTGCTAAGTCACCTGCTGCTTCCCAATCACTCTGACGATTGGTACTCCAATTACCTGCGCTTGATCTATGAACTTTTGAGGGATGGTTGTATTCTGAGGTATGACGATCCAATCCCCAGATTACGTTAAATGTACCGCCACCAGCTGATACAGCTGCTCTAGCGAAAATTATTTTTAGTATCATCAATTAGGAAAGACCCAGTTTCTTCTTGGACTATTAATGCATCTAAGTCAATACCGCCCTCATTTGTAGGTAATTCTTCTGCTGAAGCTCCTTTTGCTGATAAACTTAAACATGCACAAACTGCTAATCCTGCTAAAATCCCATGAAACGATTTTTTAATCATTATAAAAACTCCTTTCCATAGTATTCAGAACATACATAAAAATCAAATTTTGGGATATCCTTGTTTCAAATCGTAGCATGCATCTTGAAATTACCAAAATCAACTTTTGTTCACTTTCGTACATATTTTGATAATCTATTTTCAAAAACTCCTAGAATTGAAACCCTCCGCTACTTTAAAGAGTTTTCGAATCTGATTTATTTCTATTTACTTAGTTATGTTGAAGAAAGCAACAGGTGTTTTATGTACGAAAGCTCAGCGGCAGGATGCTGAGCCAAAGGCGTTATCACACGGCGTGATTCGTTAAGCCCTCCATTCCCCTTCTACTCTTGCTCATAAATTTAATATTATTGATGTCCTTGTTTTAAACCGTAGCATGCAATTCAAAACTACCAAAATCAACTTTTGTTCACTTTTGAACAAAAGTTGATAATCTATATTGAAAAGCTTTAATTCTCGCTACTTTAAAGGGTTTTCAACTTTAGTGAAGCACCATTGCTATCTAGTATTTTGTTAGCTATGATGAAGCTAATTATAATTTTTTAATTATTCTAACATTAATGCTAGGTTTAAAGATTATACTGTTAGTATGTAAGTTTTTCACTATTAGAGAGGGGGAAGATTATGCAGAAAACACGTATCTTCGGTTTTTTACTTGTGCTGATGGTTATTGTATTAGCTGCTTGTAGTAGCGATGACAAGGCTTCTACAAAGGATGCAAAAGATAGCGAGAAAACGTCTAATTCTGAAAAGACTGATGCGGCAGCTACACCATCTGGAAAGCTTGTTATTTATACAGGGCGCGATGAAGAGATGGTGCAAAAGGTAATCGATCAGTTTAATGAAAAGTACCCGGACATTGAAGTGGAATTTTTAACGATGGGCGCACAGCAAATTTTAGAACGCCTACGTGGTGAAAAAGCAAATCCTCAAGCTGATTTTTGGTGGGGCGGTACGCAATCTGCACTAACTGTTGGTGCCAATGAAGATTTACTTCAAGCTTGGAAGCCTAGCTTTAACGACTCCATTGATCCGGCTTATAAAGATGCGGACGGTCGTTGGTTTGGTGAAATGTTACTGCCAGAGGTCATTATGATTAACAGTGATGTATTAACGAAAGAAACAGGTCCACAAGATTGGGATGATTTAT
Source organism: Lysinibacillus xylanilyticus (assembly GCF_001183605.1). GTDB lineage: Bacteria > Bacillota > Bacilli > Bacillales_A > Planococcaceae > Lysinibacillus > Lysinibacillus xylanilyticus. Next base: position 82,716 of record NZ_LFXJ01000003.1, read on the forward strand.
TAGATCCAAAGTGGAAGGATAAAATTTTAATTCGTGGTGTTTTAGCATCTGGAACGATGCGTACTATTTATTCATCTATGATTTTACGTCAAGGTGCTGATTCACCTGATAAGGGCTACGATTGGTTATTAAAATTAGATGCTAACACGAAGGAATATACACAAGATCCAAATGCACTTTATTTAAAGATGACACGACAAGAAGGCAGTGTTTCTTTATGGAATTTGCAAGATATTTTATTAAAGAAATATACGACTGATTATCCGTTTGATTATATTTATCCGAAAAGTGGTGCACCGATTTTAGTTGATGGTGTTGCTGTTGTCAACAATGCCAAAAACTTAGAAAATGCAAAGCTCTTCGTAGAGTTCTTATTCGAAAAAGGAATGGTAACTCAACTAGCAAACGATTACTATCAAATTCCTACTCGCTCAGATATCGATAAAGCTACAATGCCTGAATGGTATAAAGAATTAGATTTAAAAACGTTTGATATCGATTGGCAACTCATGACTGAGAAAGAAGCTGAATGGATGGAGCATTGGGATAACAATATTAAAGGACGCGGCAAAAAGTGACCGATTATTAAAGAGTTAACGCGTAAAACATCTACGAATATTTTTCATGTTTATAAGCCTCGAGTATATTTTTGCTCGAGGCTTCATGTAACTAATTTTCTAAAGAGAAAGGAGCATTTCAGTTGAAAAGTGTCAAAATAGAAAATGTCTCTAAGAAATTCGGTCAAATTCATGGCGTAAAGGATTTAGATCTTCACATTAAAGCTGGTGAATTTTTTACTTTCCTCGGTCCAAGCGGTTGTGGGAAAACGACAACACTAAGGATGATAGCTGGCTTTTATTTCCCAACGGGGGGGAAAATTCTTTTTGATGATTTTGATGTGACAAGGCTTCAACCTAATAAACGGAACATCGGTATGGTGTTTCAAAATTATGCTCTCTTTCCACATATGACGGTAGATGAAAATATCGCATTTGGATTACAAGTACGGAAATTCTCGAAGGCGGAGATCAAACAAAAGGTTGACCGTATTAGAGGGCTTGTTCATTTATCGCAATATGGGAATCGAAAAATTAATGAACTATCTGGTGGGCAGCAGCAACGGGTTGCATTGGCAAGAGCACTTGTGATAGAGCCTGATATTTTATTGTTAGACGAGCCATTGTCTAATTTAGATGCTAAATTACGCGAAGAAACGCGCGTTGAAATAAAACGTATTCAATCTGAGCTCGGTGTTACAACCATCTATGTTACGCATGATCAAATGGAAGCTATGTCCATGTCAGATCGGATAATGGTCATGGAAAATGGGAACGTCAGACAAATCGGTACTCCGCAAGAGATTTATAATCGGCCTTCAAACCGCTTCGTAGCAGATTTTATTGGTGAGACAAACTTAATCGAGGCGACAATTGAAGCTGTTAATGATAACGATGTACAAGTTAAAACAGCGAGTGGACTTGTTCTCACTGGGCGAAAGCAACAAAGCTCCCCCACTTTAACGCATATGATTGGAGACAAAGTGTTTATTTCTATTCGTCCTGAATCTATTAATCAAGGTACTGGTGAAAACACAGTAACAGGTAAAATCACTTTTGTTGAATTTACAGGAATTAGTGTGAACTACATTGTGGAATGTCTAGATTTTTCACTAAAAGTAATGATTATCAATATGAACGGTCAACTTAAAAAAATTGGTGAAGACATCACCTTAAATATAGCCCAAGATTCACTGTATTTTTTAGGAGAATAGGAGGGTACCAACATGGAAAAAACACACCTCAATCCTTCTGAAGGAAATGCATGGACACGACTAACTAGATCAAATTGGTTTGTTTATATTTTAGTTGCACCTTTATTTTTAGTGTTGTTTGCCTATGTAGTGTACCCGTTCTATCAAACTTTTACTGAAAGCTTTTCAGGTGATGCTGCGCTATCTAATTATAAAAACTTTTTTAATTTAGCTAGCCCAGCAAATATAGAAGCATTGTGGACTAGTATTTATATATCCGTTATCAGTGTTATTTGCTGTGCAATTGTCGGTGTAACTATGGCATTTCTATTGGAACGCTATGATTTCCCTGGCAGACGGATACTCTCTGTTTTAGTATTGGTACCCATGGCTCTTCCACCGTTAGTAGGTGTGCTGTCCTTTACATTTTTGTATGGAGATAGTGGTATTTTCCCACGTGCGTTTCAGCACCTATTCGGTTTAGAGCAAGTTCCTTTTTCATTAAAGGGCATATGGGGGGTTATCGTAGTACATACATTCACTATGTACACTTACTTCTACTTAACCGCCTCAGCAGCTATAAAAGGTCTTGATCCAGCTTTAGAAGAAGCCGCAACTAGCTTAGGTGCCGGGCGTGTTCGAGTATGGACAAAGGTGATTTTGCCCATGTTAACACCCTCGATAGTTGCCTCATCCTTACTCGTATTTATGATTTCTATGGCATCCTACACTGCACCTTTAATGTTCGGCGTCGAACGCACAATGACGATGCAAATCTATTTATCACGTACGAACGGGAATTTAGATATGGCAGCGACACAATCTATGATTTTATCCTTTGTGTCCATTACCTTTTTAATTATTATGCGTTGGTATCAAAACCGCCGAAACTACCAAAATCTCAGCAAAGGTATTAGTGTTCATCGATCTGAAGTGTCTTCAAGAGGCATGAAAGTCATGGCGACTATTGCGTCTTTCATAGGCACATTAATTTTAATTTTGCCGATTTTGGTGCTTATATTAATTTCATTCTCCGTTGATGGCGCATGGAAAACACAAATTCTACCAACAGACTATACATTGGATCATTATCACGCTCTTTTTACAGATGAACGGACGTGGCGACCGATTTGGAATTCTGTTCGAATGGGGATTGTTGCCACAATCGGCAATATCATTTTCGGTGTTGCGGCAGCCTATGCTATGGTACGTTTAAATTTTAAAGGTAAAACATTACTCGATATTTTAATCATGGTTCCTTGGGCATTGCCGGGTACGGTTGTAGCTGTTAATTTGATTGCAGCATTTAGTACGGAAAATATATTCTCCTTTAATCAGGTTCTGATCGGGACGTTCTGGATTTTGCCGTTAGCTTATTTTATTAGACATTTACCTCTTGTTTTCCGCTCGACATCGGCATCACTTGTGCAATTAGATCAATCTATCGAAGAAGCATCGCGAAGTTTAGGTGCAACATGGTGGTATTCATTTAGACGTATTGTCCTACCACTTACATTTACAGGCATTTTGGCGGGTACGTTACTAGCTCTTGTTCAAAGCTTTGGCGAATTCGTAGCGTCTATTCTTCTTTACAGTACGTCAACAATCCCATTATCAGTGGCGATATTCCAAAAATTGTATTCTTTTAAATTTGGGACTGCTTGTGCATATGGTGTCTTACAAATTTGTTTAATTTTAATTGTACTTATTATTTCCGAGAAGTTATCTAAAGGCAGTGCTGGTTCGGCCATATAACTGCCAATCTACTAGGAGGCAATTTATATGTTTGAAGATTTCCGCAACAAAACCCAGCAAGAAGATGGGATGAACTTCCCTTCTAATATTTATCGTAAAATTGTCTTACAGCCGGCTTACGATGAAGCCAAGAAAAACTTTTTAACAATTATTTTGCAAATCAATATTGCACACTTAAAAATGTTAGAAGAACAGGGACTAGTAAAAAAGGAAGAGGCTAAAGACATTGGTATTGCTCTAAAAAAACTGGACTTGAACTATTTTCGTATAGAAGATTACAGCCCGCGATATGAGGATTTGTTTTTCCGCATCGAAAATAAATTAATAGAGCTTGCTGGAGACGTTGCTGGGAATCTTCACATTGGTAGAAGTCGTAATGATATGGGGATTGCCATCTATCGCATGACTTTAAGAAAAAAATTATTATTGCTTATGCGAGAATTACTGACATTACGTGATGATTTAATCGCAGCTGCTGAAGAGCACGTAGATACGATTATGATTGGCTATACACATACGCAGCAGGCACAGCCAACAACCTTTGCGCATTATTTGAAAGCTGTCATCGATCAACTTGAACGAGATTTTGAACGTTTACAGCATGTCTATAAAACGGTGAATCGCAGTAGTATGGGGGCAGCGGCATTAACGACAACAGGCTTTAATATTAATCGAGAGCGTATGCGTGAATTATTGGCATTCGATGATATTATCGAAAATGCGTGGGATGCTGTTGCTGGTGCAGATTATATTGCAGAGGCAGCGAGTATCGTTCAGCTTGCTGCACTCAATCTTGGCCGCACATCTCAAGATTTTTTACTATGGGCTACACAGGAGTTCAATGCCTTTACGCTGGCTAGCCCATACGTGCAAGTTAGCTCTATCATGCCACAAAAGCGCAATCCTGTTTCGATAGAGCATACACGTTCATTGCTATCAGCGGTTGTTGGTGATGCTAGTACAGTATTACAAATGGTACATAATACACCTTTTGGAGATATCGTAGACACAGAAGATGATATGCAACCATATTTATGGCGCGCCATCGACCGTTTAATAGGTATTTACAAGCTATTTGGTTCGCTTGTTGTCACGATGGATGTGAACAAGAAAAAACTAAGAAATCGAGCAGAAAACAGCTTTGCCAATGTTACAGAGCTAGCCGATACGTTAGTGCGCTCTGAAGGGATTTCCTTCCGCCAAGCACATAGTATTGTTAGTAAATGTATTAGAGTATTGCTCTCTCACGGTGAGGAATCTCTAGCAAGCCTTACATGGGGGCTCGCCAATACACAATCTAAATTAATTACTGGTAAACCATTAAAAATTTCCGAAGAAGATTTTTACAACACATTAAAACCCGAGACTTTCGTTAGTGTCCGTACATTACTTGGTGGTCCATCGCCCGTAACGATGAAAGAATCTCTTGAACGCTCCAAGGCAAATTCTCATAACCTTAATGAGTGGGTTCGTTTGAAGGAGTCTATGATTGTTGAGGCAGAAAAACAATTAACAGTAATTCTAGAGGAATGGAATCAATGATGGAATGGCTACTTATTATTGACGGTGGTGCTACAAAAACGGCATGTGCGCTCGTACATGCCGAGTCTGGTGAAATAAAATATACAAAATCAACAAGTGGCTCGAATTATCAAGCAATAGGTGCTACATCTGCTACAGAAATATTGCAAGCGTTATTAGCAAATGTGCAGGCGTTTTTGCAACAGCAAGATGACTCAAATATTGCTGTTGCTACCTTTGCAATGGCTGGGATTGATTCTCCCAAAGATCATGAAGCCGTATCTGCGATCATTCATAATGCCGTATCTGCAATACAGTTAAAAATAGAGACGCTTATTATAGAAAATGATGCACAAGCTACTTTACTTGGTGTTACTGCTGGACAGGCAGGCGCACTACTCATTGCTGGAACAGGGGCCATTGCGTACGCATTCGATGGTACACAAATAGTACGTTCGGGTGGTTGGGGGCATCGTGCAGGAGATGAAGGCAGTGGCTATTGGTTAGGGCAAGAGACTATACGCGCCATTTTCCGCATGGAAGATGGGCGTGGTGAGCAGACCATATTAAAAAATGCTGTCTATAATTATTTACAGATCCAAGATGTTACAGAGCTAGCTTCATGGTTGTTCCGTCCATCCTACACGAATGCGCAGCTTGCAAAAATGGGTGCATTTTTGGCAGAGGCCGTGACCAAAAAGGATTCATGCGCCATTCATATATCAATGCGTGCTGCTCATGAATTAGTATCCCTTGCATGCGCCGTGTTGAAAAAAATTGACTATCAAGGTGAAGCATTTAGCCTTTATTGTAATGGTGGTGTCATTAAGCATAATCCATTAATATTTAAAACTTTTTCACAGGAAATGAAATCAAGGTATCCGCAAATTGAAGTTTCTCTATGTCAGCATCAACCTATCCATTATCTTATGGAACGAACAAAAATGGCCTATGACAGTTTGTAATGTCATAGGCCTTTCATGTTGTTGAAAAACTATTATGTTCAATGAAATTAAAGTATTTATAATATTTGAGTAACACGCCAGAAGATACACCAATGTGAAGTGGTTGATTGGAGTGGAGACTGAGCGACTCCTCGGGGATCAGCAATAGAAGAACGAAGGCGTTATCACATCCTGTTGCCCCAAGGAAAGCGCCCAGTCGGAACGGAAATCACCCCCTCGTTTTACAGAAGAGTCATTCTTTATTTAACTGTAATGTCATAGGCTCTTTATTTTTGGCTAATAACGTTAAAGTGCCATTTTTTTAAGCTCATTCGTCGTGAAATATAAATAGCTGTCCTGCACGAATAAATCCTTCGTTTCTTCCCTATTTAATACTTTTTCTCCGCTTCCATCCGGGCGAATCTTCGTTAAATACGCTCCGTGTGAATAATTACTAAAATATAGCCAGCCATCTGCATAAACGATGTACTGTGTACGTGATTTAGAGATGCGTTCCGATCTACCTGTTTGTAAATCAAGCACGTATAACTTATTATCATCAGCAACATTACTATAAAATATTTGTTGCCCTACTTGTGTAGCGAAATCTACATTGTGAAAGTAGTTATACATTGTGCTCGTTGCTTTTGGGTAATCTCCAGCAATCCACGTATGATCCTTTGCCATCGTTCGATCATCTACTAAAAAGTATTGATAGCGCACCGCCCCTTTACGATCAGGCACCGGGTCATTCCATGTAGTATCAAGGTGATACCATTGACCATCCAGCTTTACTAAATTCCAAGCATGTCCTTCCTTTCCGACATAGCCTACTACATACTTTGTTTCTATACCTAACTTTTGTAACATCGAATGGGCCAACAACGCATAGCCCTGACAAACGCCGCCATGTTCTGCAAGCACTGTATAAGCACTATGTGGGCTTGAATTCGTTTGATCCGTATAGGCTGTATTGGCAACAATATAATCATTGACAGCCCTAACCTTCTCTACATCACTTAATGATTTCTTATTGATAGAGGCTACAATTTCTTGCACATTCATTTCAACGAATGCTGCCTGCTCAGGCGTCATTAAATAACTTTGCTCTCCAAAGATTTTGGCTGTTTTTCTTCCATATTCAAAACGAATTGAATGCTTACTAATATGCCCATATACATAATCATCTCGTTTTATAGCATTTTCATAGGCTTCTTCCACTAACTGTTCAATTCGTTGTGTATCGCCTTTATATTGAATCTCAAAAGTAGGTGAAAAACTACTATAGTACGCATACATCGCATCAGCCATTTCCTTTGCATTTGTTACAACTAACTTTGCTTCAGGTTTTTTGGCTGCAGGGGCTGTAACGGCTACCCCTTCTTCAGGCTTGTCTTCTATAGGTGTGGCCGTTTCAATGGAGGCATCCTCTGAAAGTTTAGCAGTAACATCTATGATTTTGTCCTTTGTTGAAAGAAGCATCGTTTCTATTTCATCATTATTTGCCCAAGTTATCACTTGTTGTACAACTGCTTTACCAGCCGTATAAATGGGGTCAATAAAAATAATAAGAATTACGATAATGGCTAATTTTTTCCACAAAATCCTCACCTCCAACCGTTTTCCTGTTTTCATTATATACAAAAAAAGCACAAAGAACTCACTTGGAAGTCCTTTTGTGCTTTCATTTTATCAATAGATACGAATATTTGAAGTTTATTTTATTTTAAGCTTCTGTTCTTTGCCATTAACATTATAAACTAAATAGCTATCATTAATTCTTAAATCAGAAACTACTTGCTTCGCGAGCACCTCAGTTTTTAATGTTTTAAGATTTAATTTTGTTAAGTAGCCACTGTTGCTATAATCACTGAAATATAAAAAGTCATCCGCTCCTGTAATATACAAGGCACGTTTATCAATGACCTTTGTTTTCTTACCACTTGCTAAATCAAGCGTATACAATTTATCCTTATCTGCTGTATTACTAAAGTACAGTGTATTATTAACCTGATATGCAAAATGAACATTTTGCATATAGCTATATTTTGTACTTGTTGCAGCAGGATAATCTGAAGCTATCCATTCATGATCTTTCTTAAGCTGTGCATCTGTTACTAAGAAATAATCATACGAAGAAGCGCCGAAACGATTTGGTAATGGATCGTTCCATGTTGTATCTAAATGATACCATTTACCATCAACCTTCACTAAATTCCATGCATGTGCCTCGTTACCATTAACATTGCCTACAACATATTTCACATCGAATCCAGCTTGTTCCAACATTTTATAGGCTATTAACGCGTAGCCCTGACATACAGCTTGTCCTTCCATTAACAATGCATAAGCACTATGGGGACTTGCCTTTGTTTTAGTACCATATGTAGTATTTGACACAATATAATCATTAATTGATTTTACTTTTTCGAAATCTGTTTTCATTGAAGGCTTAATAATCGTTTTTAATATTTGATCAACCTTTTTTTGTACGGTTACTTCTTGCGTTTGATTTGTCAAATATTTTACTTTAAATGTCACATTGCCTGTTGAGTCTGCAGAAATAGTGGTACTTTCCATATGACCACTCGGATAGACTGCTTGTTCCTGTGCTTTTTCAAAGGACTCCATAAAATTCTTTTTAAAATCAGTCATTGGTCCACTATATGTAATTTTAATTTCGGGAGCGAAATTATTTAATTGCTTTACGATTTCTGTTGTGAATTGATCCCAAGTTGTTACTTTAGTATTAGCTACTACATTATAAGCAATCACCGGGGAAGTACTTACTGAACGAGTGTCTGCATTTTGAGCATAGGCTGCTGTTGGGCTTAACATCAGTAATGCTGCCCCGCTTATCAACCATTTCTTCACAATAAATCACCTTCTCGATTGTTATATTCTTATAATTAGGATAACAGAGAAAGGAACTATAAATCTATCGGACAAGTTCACTAACCGTGACTATTAACTATACAGTTAACACACAGCATATAGGTATAAAATCCCTTAAATAAAACATAAGTATAGAAATAAACTATATTTTTGTAAAAAAATAAAAACCCACTTGTCTTTAAGTGAGTTTTCTATAAATTAATGGGCTTATATAGGTCAGGCTGCTGTTAACGACTTTTTACTACTAAATTTACTGCTTCTTGAATAGCTTCATTCATTTTCTCGTCATCACCTTCAGCATTTTGTACGCATTCTAAAAGATTCGTACTAACTATGACACCAACTGTACGATCTACTGCTGAGCGTACTGCCGATAATTGAGTAATGACTGCCTTACAGTCCTTTTCTTCTTCCATCATTTTTAATATTCCACGTAGCTGACCTTCCATCCGTTTTACACGATTTTTCACTTGATCTGAATATTCCATCATCATTGCTCCTTCTTTCCATACTCGCTACGTTCTTGAGTTATTATTATTCTTTATCCTAGCACATTATTTCAAAAATCAATTATGCCTCGGCATATTTGTCCGGAATCGGCCTTGCGCATGCAAAGAACTCCTTTCTGAATCCGTGACATAAATATAAATAAGTTAAACTTATTCGTTATTCTTCCTTGGGTTTAAATAATTCATAAGCATTTTAGCAATAATTGACCCTGCATTTGTTATTTCATCATACTGTATAACTGTATTTTTCTTTATTCGTAGCTGACCTATCTCTACTTCAAAAATTGGACACTTTCTTTTAAGTGCAGCAACTAACATATTTGTGTCGTAGTCATATCGTTCACCATTTACATTTATTAGCCACGGTAGCTCCTTTATAGAAATAAACCGTAAACCGGTTTGTGTATCCATTAATTTTCTATGATAAAGGATTTCAAAGAACAAACTTGTTGCTCGGTTACCCCAATATGATAAAAACGTGCTGTCCGAAGAATGAAAGTTACGTACTCCTAGCAAAATTCCTTCAGAAAATACCTTTGTCATTGTTAAAACTAGCTTTACATCTTGTAAAGTATGTTGTCTATGAGCACCTACTGTAATAACACCTTGAAACATGCCTCTTTGCTCCATTACATAGGCAAAGGCTGTTTTTAGTGCGCCTCCCTTACCAATATTATTGCCATGCTCTAGCACTAGACAGCAGTCAATCTTTTTCAACTCCTCAAAAACATCTGCATATTTTTGATCGCTGCCATCATTGACAATAATAATTCGGCTAATGGTGGTGGCTAATAATTGATGGACATAGGTTATAAGTGACTGTTGTGGATTATAGGCTGGTATAATTGCTGCAATATTTTTCATCATTTCTATCCCCCGGATAACATGAAACTTTGGCATATGCACTTTTTAGTAATTGTTACTTCGAACATCAACGAATCTTCTTATAACAAATAGTATCATGTATCGAGGACAATTCAACAATAACGGTATTTTCCCGATATATGAAAAAAGAGGATATCATCGTAGCGTATGGTTGATTTCCGTTCCGACAGGGCGCTTTCTTAGGGGCGTCAGATGAGCCGCTTGGGGCAACCCGAAAGCGAAGCGGCAGCGACACGATGTTGGTACGAAGGCGTTATCACAGGTTCTGATGGTTTTAGCCTTCGCTCCCCTATTCGCTAATCTCCAAGGAATCGCCCAGTCTTCACTTCAATCAACTAATATACATGGTATACGTTTTAACAAATTAAATATCCATTTTTCAGTAGTGAGCATACTAAGAAGAATTTTATGAAAGAGGTGAGTGCTATCGTCATACAATATGAAATTCTCCAAGATCAATGTACGAAATTAAAAGCTTTATGCTTGGTTAAATTGGCTAAAAATTTACAGGATGCTAGCTCGCTCGCCATTCCAAAGCCAGCTCTATCTCTTCAAAAATCACTCCTAGTACTAGAGGAAATTTTATATGAGCTTTATAAGCTAGAAATGAATTCAGAGCCGAAGCTAAAAAATATTCGATCATTACTCAATAATCGTAGCTTTGTTGCAAAAATTCATCCACGTCGCATTTATTTATTAATGAATCTTGTAAGCAAAATGACTTCTAGTAATAGAAGTGAAGTTGTGGAGGCAAAGGCAGCAAAAATTGTTCTAGATTATATAAGTGATATTGTAGAATGGTTTATCGATCGCTATGACCGTACCTTAAGGGCAAAATTAATGCGCAAAGGTTCCAGCTTTGAAGATATAACTTCGGCTTTTGAAATAATTACGCTGCTTCAAGATGACCAATCAACCGAGGCATATAAAAGTGCTGCAGACTGGTTTGAGCTTGCCGCAAAACAAGGGAATGCAAGTGCTCAATATAATTTAGGCGCTCTTTATAATCAAGGGCGTGGTGTTAAGAAAGACTATGCAGTCGCAAAAATGTGGTATGAACGCGCCGCTGAACAAAAGGATGCAAACGCGCTTTATAGCTTAGGCGTGCTTTATCATTTAGGTCATGGTGTTGTACAAAATTATGAGGAAGCCGCTCAATATTATCAAGCTGCTGCAAATTTAGAAAACGCAGATGCACAGTACAATCTAGGAGTCCTATACAATCAAGGACTCGGTATGCCTCTAAACTTTGCCGAGGCAGCAAAATGGTACATGTTAGCAGCCAATCAAGGGAATACAAGTGCTCAAAATAATCTTGGATTCCTTTACCATAATGGAACTGGTGTCGAGCAAAGCTATGAGGAAGCTATAGCCTATTTTGAAATGGCAGCATTAGCAGGTGATGCAAGTGCTCAATATAATCTTGGCTATATGTACCTTAAAGGTCGTGGCATCTCGCAAAATTTGGAAGAAGCTGTGAGATGGTTCCATCTAGCTGCACTTCAAGACCATACAAATGCAGAATTTCAATTGGCCATGCTATATAACACTGGTCAAGGTATTCCTCAAGATCACCTAGAGGCTATAAAATGGTTTAAGCTCGCAGCACATAAAGGACACTTGAATGCCCAATATTGTCTTGGCGTACTCTATGTCAAAGAAAACGATATAACTTTAGCTGAAAAATGGTTGCAGTTAGCTGCTAACAATGGACATATAAGTGCAGGTTTTGAGCTTGGACGTATTTATGTATACCATCTCCAGCAACTAGAGAAGGCTCTCCCTTACTTCAAAGCAGCTGCTGAAAAGGGCTATGCTGATGCTCAATACGAGCTCGGATTATTATACGAAGCTGAATTGAATTATGATAAAGCAGTAAAATGGTGGAGAGCCGCTACTGATCAGTCCCATATTCAGTCTGAATACCAATTAGGATTATTATATGAGCATGGATTGGGGATCGAGCAGGACTTAGAAGAGGCACGACGCTGCTATCGACTAGCAGCCATCCAAGGACATTCAGGTGCTCAATATCAGCTCGGTAATTTATTTGATAAGGGCAAAGGTGTCGAACAGGATTATACTGAGGCTGCAAAATGGATTGAACAAGCTGCCGCTAAGGGACATGCCAAAGCACAATATCAATTAGCTCAAATGCACAGTCAAGGACAAGGGGTACCGAAGGATTTTGCGAAGGCTGCCCAACTGTATCGACTGGCAGCCAATCAAGGGCACCAAAAAGCGCAATTCCAGCTTGGTATGCTTTACAAAAAAGGACACGGTGTTGCACAGGATTATACTGAGGCAACAAAATGGCTTAAGAAATCACTTGAAAATATGAAATAAAGGGATTATAAGCATAGAGTGGGGTTAGGCGCTTTCTTTGAGACGTTCGTTGAGCCACTTCACCCAAGGGGCTCGTTCCACTCAACTTATCCACATGACATACGTTTTAACAGAATGTCGCCCACCTTTTTAGTTTTATTGACCAACTTTCATGTTTTATCGACCAACTTTTAATTTTTATCACCCAACTTCTGAATTTTATCGACATTCACCTTGCAAAGAGTAAAAAAAGATTCACACACAAAACTGTGTGTCAGCCTCCACTCCAATCAACTTATATGTATGACATATGTTTTAACAAAAGTCATCCCTAACTTGTAGTAATGACCGAATAAAGCTGTTCTTCCTAAAAAATACCGTGTCACCTCCTAACAACGGCAGTGACACGGTATTTTCTAGTTTTTCATTTCTTCTTTTTGGTTTACCATAAATGTTACAGCGATGAATAAAGCAAAGCTAATTAATAGCGTTGTTCCACCAATGATAAAGAAAACCGTTGTAAATGTTCTGCTAAAACTAAATGGATTTAGATTGTAGAACCACATGCCTAGTGTTAAGCCAAAAACACCGAGAATAGCTGTCCAACCATGTGCTGTCACTAATTTTTGCGATTTCACTTTAAAGGCCCGATAGAAAATACCCCATGCAAACATACTTAACCAACCTACGAGTAAAATATGTGCATGTATCGGTCTATATTCATAACTACCTGAGCCAGACATATGTGAGCCTAGATATGTACCAAATAAGGCAAAAATTGCAGCAAGACGAATAAGGCGTATACTCCATTTTTGTTCCAAACGATAACCCCCCCTAAGCTTTTTCAACTTAGTTAGCAGTTTATCTCGCGAACATGAACTTTACATGAACTCCTCATTACAGTTTTGGTAAGTGGACACGCACTTTTGTACCTGAATTCATAACACTTTCCATATGAACCGTTCCTCCGTGTAACTCAGAAATTTGCTTCACGATGGCTAGTCCAAGACCAGTTCCTTGCTTTGTTCTGGAAGTATCTACTCTATAAAAGCGATCAAATACCTTTTGTAGTTCTTCGGCAGTCATTCCTATGCCACTATCCTCAATAAGCACTTCAACTGAAGTTGAGGATTCTTGCAAGTGAATATGAATCTCTCCACCATCGACATTATATTTAATGGCATTCGTCAATAAATTATCCCAAACATTTTGTAATAGCCCAGCATCACCATCATATGTTACTGGTTCAATTTGATACGATAATTGTACATTTGCTTCTTCAAGCTGCCAGCGGTATTTCCTTACGGTTTCCTTTAATTGCTCATCTAAACGATAAGATTCACGCTTTAACAACCTTGTAGATTGATCTAGTGACGTTAGTAAAAGTAATTGCTTAGTTAATGTCGACATACGCTTCGTTTCTAGCTCAATAATCGTTGTATATTCTTGCCTTTCCTTGTCGGTCAGCAAGGGATTCTTTAATAAATCTACATAGCCTTGAATATTTAACAATGGCGACTGAAAATCATGGGATACATTACTTATAAACTCTTTACGTATTCGATCATTTTCCTGTAATTTTTCAGTCATGACATTAAAGCTAACCGCTAATTGTCCAATTTCATCTGCTCGATCTATTTCAAGCAGCGTATCGAATTTTTCATATGCAAGCTGATGTGTTGCCTCTGTTAGTTGTGTAATAGGGCGAATTAGAGCCTTAGCGAAAAGTAGCATTGCCAATAGACTAAGTACTGTCATCGTAAGCATAAGTCCACCAAGTATCGTATGCACTTCAGAGAACAACAAGCGAATATCCGGTCTAATGAACAGTGCATACTGCTTATTTTCATAAGTAAACGGCACACCTATCGTATTAATTAACTCATTCGCAAAAAAGCCTGTCACAAAAGTCTCTTTTGGAAAATCACGCATACCATGATAAATTTCCCCGTTTAAAACATGCTTGACTGTATTGGACGGTAGAGTTTTATCACGATACTTACCTCCGAAGAAATGCCCTTCGTTACCGTTGGTTGCATAAATTTGATAACCTATTTCACCAAGAGTCGTTAAATAATTATCTAAATCGTCAGGCTTTGACGACTCAATGTATTTCGCAATATCCTGTGCAATCTTCACATTTTTAGCATCATTTTTTTCCTTCACAACTTGATGATAATAAGTATTTGTCGCTAAAAAGCCGATACACAAGCTACCAATCATAACGAGCATCGTCGTCACAACAAATTTGCTATATAACGTTTTCATCATGCAATAACCTCAAGCTTATAGCCGACGCCACGCACCGTTGTAATCTCAACACCTGGTTCATAACGATGCAGACGCTCACGAATCCGCTTCACATGCGTATTTAAAGTCTGCTCATCTCCATCGTAGTCATAGCCCCACACTTGCTCCATAATAAAACTACGTGTAAACACCTGATTCGGACGGGATGCTAGTAATGCCAATAGTTCAAATTCCTTTAAAGGCAGAACGAGTGTCTCTTCCCCAATGACAACCTCAAAGCTTCGACGATCAATAACGAGCCTACCCACCTTGATGGTTACCTGATTTTTCTTATCGAGTCTACGCAATATTGCGGCTATGCGAAACAGCAATTCTTTAGGTTCAAAAGGCTTCACAACATAGTCGTCTGAGCCTGCCAAAAACCCTCGTTCCTTGTCCTCAAGCTCGCCTTTTGCTGTTAATAACAATACTGGAATATCGTAATCCTGGCTCAATGTCTCTGTTAATGTATAACCATCCATTCCCGGCATCATAACATCAACAACAGCCAAATCAGGCAAGTTTCCTTCAAGTAATTTAAGGGCCTGTTGTCCGTTCTCCGCCTGTATTACCTGATAGCCCTCTCTTGTCAGATAAATATTCACTAGTTGTAAAATATGTACATCATCATCTACAACGAGAATTTTCATTCAGGTCTACCTCCATCCAACTTGTTTACTTTTAACAAAAAATCCGCTCCATTCCGCGGACGTCAAGTTATCAGAAAGGATTCCGGACGTAATGCCGGGGTATTATTGATAACTCCATTTTTTCATATTATAACGAAAAGAAAGAAATAAATAGCAATATAAGTAACGGCAAACCAATTACGATATAGCCTCGTGGATTTGCAAAGTTCATCGTCCAGCCTACCCCAAAGCGTTTCTCTACAAAAACGGAAGGATCTTGACGATTCACATAAATTAATCCGCCCTTCCAATAGCGATCCTCATCAACATCCATTACTTCTGAAACGACATTGTCTCCATAGTTCACCCTCAGCTTACGTTTTTTCCATGCGTAGACAAGGGCTGAGCCCAGAACAAGCAATAAAAACAAAATAAATACCGGTAATAGCCATTTTCCTGTAGTCATTGAAGGATGGATATTGCTTAGCTGTAATACTGTAAATAATATAGTAAAACCATAGCTTAATAACATAATGCTCCAGCTCATATACTTTCGACTTTTTAGCTGATCTTCCAATGATTCTTCTTTACGATTAACAGCCAACTTGATTGCTGAACGTTTTATAGAATCTACAGTTCCCCACATCATACATTGCACCATCAGCATAACAAGCGGCAGTGAAACCGCCGTAAAATATGTTTTGCTTCTCCAAGAATCCGCTTCACCGCTAGGTCCCCAATGTACCGTAATGTGATCTGGGATTTGGTCATAATGGCGGAACGTAAAGATAATTAGAAACACCGTAACACCAAATGGGATTACATAAAATGGCCAAGGGAGCATTTCATCACGACTACGAGCCGTTAAGTCGACTGCACGAACTTGTTTTATATTTAGGCCCCATTGCTCTTCCTTTTTAAGTTTTAAAACCTTTTGATGGTTTTTCCAATATAATGTCATACTGACTGCAAGCATTGCAAATAAGCATCCTAGCAGTAAAATACTTTGCATGAACTCAGATTGTGCAAAGTAATAATAGCAAACAATCATCATCATTAATAACATGACACCCGATATTCCAACGAATTGAGCATACTGCTTTTTCATATTACGTAATGCGGGATGTTTTACATTTTGTTCAGGTACAGTAACGCCAAAAATAATTGTCTCACGTACTATATATGGCACAAAAACTTGTAGAGCTAATGTTATGAAGTAGACAGTTGAAAAAACGCCAAGTAGCATTTACTACACCCCTTCTGCAGGTATTTGCAAATCAGAAAATACCTTTTTTATCATGTGCTCGATTTGTTCAGCTGTTGCGCCGAGCACCATTCCTTCTACCACAACAGGCTTTAAGTTTTTTTCAATTTGTTGTAATTGTTCAGTAGTTAACGCTCGCTCCTCTGCTGAACGAATAATAGCACCTGATTTGGCTCTAATTGTAATGATCCCCTTTTCCTCTAGCTCATGATAGCTTTTATTAACCGTGTGCATATTTACGCCTAGATCAGCTGCTAAATTACGTACAGACGGCAAGGTATCTCCTGGCTTCATTTCCCCTCTTGCAATCCCTTCCATAATTTTTCGAGTTACCTGTTCATAGATTGGTACATCAGACTGTGGTTCTATTTGAATAAACATTACTATCATCTCCATAATTGTTATACAGATAATATAACAAATAATCATTCTTTATGCATAATGAAAGGGACAATTATAAAGAGTTCTTAACAGTTTCAATAAACTTTTGCACAAGTACACTATGCTTTTCATTCTTTCTAGTACAAATTGCAATTTTATGATTAATATGAACATCCTTTACATAAACCCTCGCCAATTGCCTACTATCAACATACTCTCGAACTGCTAGTGACGAAATAAAATTTGCGCCATAGCCGGTCATAACTGAACGGATCGTTTCATTTATTCCATTAAATTGTAGTGCGATTTTAGGTGGCTTGACTTGATACGTTTGACATAAAGAAAAAAGATGCTCTCTCATTGAACTTCCTTCTTCACGCATAATAAAAGGCTCTTTCATCATGTCAGCAAGTGAAATGTACTGATTTGCATAAGGATGATCAGGTGCGACTACAAACCATAATTCATCCTCAAAAAGCTCCTCCCACTCTACTTCTTCCGGTCTTTCTAAAATACCACCACCATAAATAGCAATATCAGCTTTATACTGTATTAATTGCTCAAAGGCATCTTTGGTGTTAGTAGTCGTAATAACTAAATTTACGTCTTCATTTGCCCCTTTAAAGGTAGCTGCCCACTTAGGAATTAGAAAATTAGCTGGTAAGTATGTTGCAACTATATGTATTGTTCCTGCTTTAGCAAGACGATAATCTTCAATGAATGAATTAATATGTTCTTCAAGCGTAACAAGATTTTTTGCTTTTTCTGCTAAAACCTCCCCAAATTCAGTTAATACCACGCCCCGCCCTTGTTGCTTAAATAATTGAATCCCAATCTCATGCTCAAATTTTTTTATTTGGCTTGAAACTGCTGGCTGACTAATACGAAGTAATTCTGCCGCTTTCGTGAAACTACCTGTAGTAGCAACTTGATAAAACAATTTTAATCCATGAATATTCACGATTTCACCCCACACCTATAATCTTTAGTTATGAATTAATAATAATAATATATTTTTATTATGATTCATCCTATCATACACTTTACATGCAAGCTTGCAAAAAAATACGAAACGGGGACTGTTTAATGACCAATTTAAATATTTGGAACAATGTAGATGAGTACTTTATGGAAAAACTAATACCGGCAGACACAGAACTTGAAGCAGTATTACAAGCTAATAAAGCAGCTGGTATTCCGGAGATTGATGTATCGCCTACTCAAGGCAAACTATTGTATTTACTAGCTAAAATAAAAGAGGCAAAAAACATCTTAGAAGTTGGAACACTTGGTGGCTATAGTAGTATTTGGATGGCACGTGCCCTTCCTAACGAGGGTAAAGTTTACACTCTAGAAATTGATCCCGAGTATGCATCAGTAGCCAAAGAAAATATTAAAAGAGCTGGCTGTGAACATAAAGTTGAAATTATAGTCGGAAAGGCATTAGATACATTACCTATTTTGAAAAAAGCAGGGCAATTGTTCGATTTAATTTTTATTGATGCAGATAAGCCCAATAATCCACACTATTTAAAGTGGGCATTAGAATTAGCTAAACCAGGAACAATAATCATCGCTGATAATGTAGTGCGTGAAGGCGCTGTAATTGATGAAATAAATGTAGATGAAAGGGTACAAGGTGTGCGACGATTTATGGATTTATTGCAAGAAGAATCTCAACTTGAATCTACAGCTATACAAACAGTTGGCAATAAAGGCTATGATGGCTTTGTGCTCGCCGTAGTTAAATAATTGAAAAAGGAGATGTCTCAAAGACATCTCCTTTCAACAATAGCTATTTCGTAACTATTGCAAATGCATCATGAATTTCATCAACTACCGGTGTCGGTCAAAGAACATTTTTTAGAAGATAAAAAAATGCCTTACAAGCTCCCCATCTAAGCTCGTAAGACATCATTACCCCTTTTAAATCTCTCTACTTTTATTAATAGACCCCTTTTTTGTAACCGTGTTCATTTTTTAGTAAGGAACGGGGGAACAGACCCCGCCCGTTACAATAGTGGAATAAGGTGGACTCCATTCGAGTTTAGTCCACATCAATTTAGGAAAGTTGGATATGTTCGTTTAGTAGATTCGTATCTCAAATCAATTTCTTTCAGCGATTGCTGAAAGGGAGTTAAGCTAATTTTTCGTAACCTGGAAGCGTCAAAAATTCCGCAAATTCATCTTGTTCAATTAAAGATTTAAACAGCTCTGCAGCTTCTTCATAGCGACCACCGTTATAGGCTTGTTCCCCAACAGCCTCTTTAATTTTCACAAGCTCTTCCTCCAAGATAGATAGTACAAAGGCCAATGTAATGCCCCGGCCATCATCCAAGATACCTTTTGGATGACGAATCCATTGCCATACTTGTGTACGAGAGATTTCTGCAGTTGCAGCATCCTCCATTAAATTGTTAATTGGCGCAGCTCCGTTGCCTCGTAGCCAAGAAGCAATGTACTGAACCCCTACACTACAGTTAATACGAAGACCCTCTAGTGTAATTGTCCCCTCGGGAACAGCTACTAAATCTTCCGCCGTAACATTTACATCCTCACGCTTTTTATGGATTTGGTTTGGTGTCGTCATAATCGCGTCAAACTGTTCCATAGCTGTTGCAACCATACCAGGATGCGCTACCCAAGTACCATCGTGGCCATCTGTTGCCTCGCGATGTTTATCTTCTGCAACCTTTGCAAACGCTACAGCATTCGCGTCGTCATCCCCTTTAACAGGGATTTGTGCAGCCATACCGCCCATCGCAGGAGCATTACGTTTATGACATGTTTGAATACATAAAGACGTATATGCCTTCATGAATGGTACAGTCATTGTTACTTGCCCACGGTCCGGTAAAATTACTTCAGGTTGATTGCGCAGACGTTTGATATAGCTGAAAATGTAATCCCAGCGTCCACAATTCAGACCAGCTGAATGTTCACGTAATTCATATAAAATTTCATCCATTTCAAATGCAGCTAAAATTGTTTCGATTAAGACAGTAGCCTTAATTGTCCCTTGTGGAATTCCAATATAGTCTTGTGCAAACACAAAGACATCATTCCATAAGTGTGCCTCCAAATGGCTTTCAAGCTTCGGTAGGTAGAAATAAGGCCCCGTACCTTGTGCCAATGCATTTTTAGCATTATGGAATAAATACAGACCGAAATCAAAGAAACTACCAGAGATCGGCTCGCCATCCACTAGTACATGCTTTTCAAGTAAATGTAGACCACGTGGACGAACTAATAACACAGCTGTGTTTTCGTTTAACTTATACGTTTTACCATTAGATGCTTGTGTAAACTCAATTGTTTTATTAATAGCATCACGCATATTAATTTGACCGCCAATCATGTTTTCCCATGTCGGAGCAGATGCATCCTCAAAGCAAGCCATAAACATTTTTGCGCCAGAGTTTAATGCATTAATAACCATTTTACGGTCAACAGGTCCTGTAATTTCTACACGACGGTCATGCAAATCTGCTGGAAGTGGTGCAATTGTCCAATCTCCCTCACGGATCTGCTTTGTTTCTGGTAAGAAGTCGAGTTTCTCACCTGCATCAAGGCGCTTTTGACGTTCTTGGCGAGCCTCTAATAGCTCTTTTCGACGAGCATCAAATTTTTCGTGCAGGGCAAGAACAAACTCAAGGGCTTCTGGTGTTAAAATTTCTTTTGTTTGCTCATTTTGTTCCCCAACAATTTTAAGCTTACCTGTTATTGCTTGTTCCATCAGTTGTTTCCCCCACCTTTGCGATTTTAAGTAGTCATCCCCCGCTTTAGGAGGAGCGAAGGAGACTAATCTATGATTATGAATTTAGGAATACGCGTATTTATGAAACTTAAACGAATTGTTCTGTCTCTGTAGAACCAGCCATAGCTGTTGTAGAAGAAGTACCGCCAGAGATAGTTTGAGATACTTCATCAAAGTAGCCAGTACCTACTTCACGTTGGTGACGTGTAGCTGTGTAGCCTTTTGATTCTGATGCAAACTCAGCTTGTTGTAGCTTAGAGTATGCAGCCATACCATTATCTTTATAATCATGTGCAAGCTCAAACATAGAGTGGTTTAATGCGTGGAAACCAGCTAATGTTACGAATTGGAATTTATATCCCAATTTACCTAACTCGCGTTGATATTCTGCGATTTCTTCTTCTGATAGATTCGCTTTCCAGTTGAAAGAAGGTGAGCAGTTGTATGCTAGTAATTTTCCTGGGAATTCAGCATGAATAGCTGCCGCAAATTCACGAGCCTCCTCAAGAGATGGTTTAGAAGTTTCACACCAAATTAAATCTGCATATGGCGCGTAAGCTAAACCACGAGCAATCGCTTGTTTAATGCCTGGTTTTGTACGGAAGAAGCCTTCTGGAGTACGTTCACCAGTAATAAACTCAGCATCACGTGGATCGATATCAGATGTTACCATATCAGCAGCATCAGCATCTGTACGAGCGATTAAAATTGTATCAACACCCATTACGTCTGTTGCAAGACGAGCAGCAACTAGGTTACGAACAGCATTTTGTGTTGGAAGTAACACTTTACCACCTAAGTGACCACACTTTTTCTCAGAAGCTAATTGGTCTTCTAAGTGAACACCAGCAGCTCCAGCTTCAATCATTCCTTTTACAAGCTCAAATACGTTTAGAGGACCACCGAAGCCAGCCTCAGCATCTGCTACGATTGGAGCGAACCAATCAAATTGATCTACACGTCCTTCAGCGTGATCGATTTGGTCTGCACGTTGTAAAGCTTGGTTAATACGCTTAACTACTGCTGGAACAGAGTTTGCTGGATATAAGGATTGGTCAGGGTACATTTGACCAGAAAGGTTAGCATCAGCAGCAACTTGCCAGCCTGATAAGTAGATTGCTTTTAATCCCGCTTTTACCTGTTGTACAGCTTGATTACCAGTCAATGCACCTAATGCATTAATGAACGGTTCTTCGTGTAAAGATTTCCATAGTCTAGCCGCACCTTTAGTTGCTAAAGTTTGTTCAAGTACAACAGAGCCCTGTAGCTTAACAACCTCTTCAGCTGAATATGTGCGTTCAATACCAGCCCAACGAGGGTTCTCTGCCCATTGTTTTTCTAATGCTTGGATTTTTTCTTGACGTGTTGACATATTGAAATTCCACCTTCCCCTTTGTATACAATATACTCTGTTAAAAAACTTTTAATTTGCTGTTCCATAACAGGTTTATTTGTTATAAATTAATATATAACAGCACATCTGGATTTTCATTATTTTTAGATAAAATACCAAATTTTAATGATGAAACCGCTTTTTTTGGCGACGAAATTTGGTAAACTGTTTACAAACAAGGGGGATATTCACAATGAATAATGAGTTTAATTCTTTGCCAAAAGATATTTCACTACAGTTTATTTCAATGTTAAAAGACTGGGTTCCAGCCAATTCATCCATTGTAATTGCTGCTGAAAACTCCTATATCTATTTTCATTCTGGACATCAAAACATTAACTTGGAAATAGGTCAACAAGTACAGTCTGGTAGCATTGCCGAACAAGTACTACGCACGAGGAAACGAACAGATGCCGTATTAGATAATTCTTTATTCGAAACGCCGTATTATGGGATAGGTTATCCTATAAACATATTAGATGTGCCAGCAGCACTTGTGGTAGTATTACCTTCAACCTTTACTGAGAAGAAATTGGAGCCCTTTCAATTTTTAACTGGCAAGCAAGAAGAGGAATGGAATCCTGTTGCTATTGAAAAGATCTCTTATATTGAAAGCCTGCAGAAAAAAACGTGGTTTTATGTGGAGGGGGAACAATTTAAAACAAGTATTACTCTTAAAGAACTTCAAATGCGTCTACCGTCATCTTTTATTCGCATTCATAGGTCTTATATTGTTAATATTCATTTCATAAAAAAAATGTCTCGTGATCTTGCTTCTAATTTTATTGTCACTCTAAAAGATGGCAGCGAACTACCTGTTAGCCAATCTTATTTAAATAATCTTCGTAACGCTCTTGAATTTTAGATTTTACCTTGGCGTAATTGTTGTTGTTACTGCCGCTTCGCTTTCGCACAGAAAACATTTGTTACTGCCGCTTCGCTTTCGCACAGAAAACATTTGTTGCTGTCGCTTCGCTTTCGCACAGAAAACATTTGTTGCTGTCGCTTCGCTTTCGCACAGAAAACATTTGTTGCTGTCGCTTCGCTTTCGCACAGAAAACATTGCTGACTGAAGCTAAAAGGCTGTCCTATACATTTGTTGTATAAGACAGCCTAAAAATAAAAAAGCCTGAGAAAAAATTCTCAGACTTTAGATTGCCTAGCGACGTCCTACTCTCACAGGGGGAAGCCCCCAACTACCATCGGCGCTAAAGAGCTTAACTTCCGTGTTCGGTATGGGAACGGGTGTGACCTCTTTGCCATCATCACTAGACTATTGTCGGCTTCCAATATACATCGTATTTCTTCGTCAGCTTCTGTCGTTCAGTCAGTCACGTACTTGAGTACGCTCCTTCCCTCTCTTCATCGCTTCCTCGAACTACTTGTATCTTGAAACCCTTAGTTGAAAGAATTGTTCTTTCAAAACTGGATAAACGGTGCATTGAATATTTCAAATGTTTTGGTTAAGTCCTCGATCGATTAGTATTCGTCAGCTCCATGTGTCACCACACTTCCACCTCGAACCTATCTACCTCATCGTCTTTGAGGGATCTTACTTACTNATTTCAAATGTTTTGGTTAAGTCCTCGATCGATTAGTATTCGTCAGCT
>NZ_LFXJ01000009.1 GCF_001183605.1 Lysinibacillus xylanilyticus
TGATTACGTTTTGCTTGTTCAGTTTTCAAGGTTCATTTGTTCGTCACATTTAAGTGACTTTCTATACTTTAACATGTTGTTAACTCTATGTCAACCACTTATGTTAGTATTTTTAATGTTGTTATTTGTTTCGTAACAACGTTTATAAATATATCACCTTAATATTAAGTTTGCAAGAGAATTATTAAAGTAAAACTATTCTAATTAATTAACAAAGAGTTTCTTCTATAATATATAAATAAACTTCACCAAATAAACTCCCTTATATGTTTCGATTGAAGAACGGCTCTTTAATCGATTATTTTAACTTCCTCTGATTTCCCACATTAATCACCCCCCTTTTCTCCTGTAGAAATTAATGCAGCTTACTTACCATTAAGATCTTCTTGATTTTTTCACTAGCGTTAAATATTCCAATAAGAAAAGCACCTGCAATTGTTAGTTTCGTTTTCTAACAATTGCAGATGCTTTTTATATTTCGATTTGTATATTTATAATTAGCGTACCCAGATAAAGTATGCAAGGAAGACAAAGAATAATCCGTACATCATAGGGTGAATTTCTTTTTTACGACCCGCTAAAAGCATTGTTATTGGATAGAATACAAAGCCTATTGCAATACCAGTAGCAATTGAGTAACCAAGAGGCATCATGATTACTGTAAAGAAAGCAGGTACTGCAATTTCAAATTTATCCCAATCTATTAAACGTAATGAAGATACCATCAGAACACCAACAATAACTAGAGCTGGCGCTGTTACGGCTGGAGTTACCACAGCTAGTAATGGTGAGAAGAATAACGCTATCAGGAATAGTATTGCAGTAACTACAGCAGAGAAACCTGAACGAGCACCTGCTGCTACACCAGAAGTTGACTCAACATATGCTGTAGTTGTTGATGTACCAAATAAGGAACCAATTGTTGTTGCAAGAGCATCAGCCATCAATGCGCGGCTTGCACGTGGTAATTTATTATCTTTTACTAATCCTGCTTGTGTCGCAACTGCCATTAAAGTACCCGCTGTATCAAAGAAATCTACAAACAAGAATGTTAACACAACAACTAAAAATTTAACGTTTAATAATGAACCGAAGTCATGGAAAATCGGATCTAAAGCTACCATAAATGTAGAATCCACACTTGGAATTGCTGAAACAACTGCTGTAGGAGGCTCAATCACACCTGTAATCATACCAACAATAGCTGTTATAACCATCCCTAAGAAAATACCAATACTACGTAGTTTAATAATTAGAATAATTGAAAGGACAATCCCGAATACAGCTAGTAAAGTTGAACCAGTAAATGTTCCTAAAGTTACCAATGTAGCTGGGCTATCTGTTATAATGCCCGCTCCTTGTAAACCAACAAATGTAATAAATAAACCAATACCTGCTGAAACTGCATATTTAAGTTGTACCGGAATAGCATTAATTACTGTTTCACGAATACCTGTTAACGAAAGAATGATAAAGATAACACCTGAGAAGAAAACACCTGTTAAACCAGTCTGCCAAGGAATACCGTACGCTCCAACTACAGTAAAGGCAAAGAATGCATTTAGGCCCATACCTGGGGCAAGTGAAATTGGGAATTTAGCGAATATACCCATAATCAGAGAACCTACTGTAGCTGCTAATGCTGTAGCTACGAATACAGCACCTTTATCCATTCCTGCATTTTCTAACATACCAGGGTTAACAGCTAAAATGTAAGCCATAGCAAGGAATGTAGTAATACCACCTATTATTTCGCGGCGATAATTAGTTCCTAATTCATCGAACATGAAATACTTTTTCATTTTAAAGAAATCCTCCGTATGGTCGTCTTCAATATCGAAAACAAAAAAAACACGCTGACTACTCTACTAGTCGCATGTCTACGATACATTTCATCACCGGTTATTGTGTGAAATTAATTAGTGTCTATACATTGGTATATATAACTAAAATCGTAGTCAAGTTATTTACGGTAACTTGGTAGAAACTCACGGGCCTTATCCCCGACATTATACGACGACATATTTAATTTACAATCGTAATATATCATTTCACTTTTTAGATTTCAACCCTATTTCCGAACATTTTTTATAAATGTTACACGAAAGTTCGTGTAAAATTCTTATTTAATATTCACATTTTAAGAAATCGTTGCATAAATAGGCCAGGACTGAACGTTCTATCGATAGTTACAAAATAAAAAATCCCCTAGAACTCATTCGATTTCTAGAGGATTTTAATACAGCAATTGCGGGAGAGCTCCCTTGATATCGTCATATGCTTAATTCATCACTTTACTTTGCAAGAGCTGAATTCTTTTTTCTAATTTTTGTTTCCAATCTTCTGCTAATGCATCAACCGCCTGAATACGTTTCATCGCAAGTGCATCTTTATTTTTAAAGTACACTTCGTTGCAATGTAAAACTGAAATACGCGCAGGGTGCTTTTCCACTAATTCAATTTTTGAATCAGCACAGATTGTCCCTTCTTCCAGTACACGAGCAAGGAAGCCCGTATATCCTGTTTCAATTAAACGTTTGAGTAATATGTTCACCTCAGTATATTTATCAATCGTACTACAAGGTACACGTCCTTGGGTAACTTGGATGACAGCATCACCTATTTTATAAATATCGCCAATACAAATATCCGCTTCCAGCATATTCGTTACCGTTAAGTTTTCACCGAATGCTGCTGTCGGCAACGGTTTACCAAGTTCCCGTTCCCATTGTATGTAATGCTCCGCAGGATATAAACAAACGGCACGGTCTGGACCACCGTGATGTTTCTTATCTGCTACATCGTCCCCCTCAAATCCACGAGCGGACAAATAAACTTCTTGTACTTTTCGTTTTTCAATCCCTGTAATCATCGAGCGCCCATTACTATAATGCAATTCTTTCGGCATACCAATAGCAAGTGTGTGAATCATCGCTATATCTATTCCCATCTTATTCCTCCCTAAATTAAACAGCGACATAGAGTCTTATTTACATTTATTACTTTACTATACCTAACGATTCATCGTATAACTTTTTCCAATGACTAGCTATCAGAAAGCATTCGAAATATAAACTTTTGTACGTGCCTTATTACTCTCTTTTTTTATTATTTCGTCTATGTAATACTCTTTAAGCCAAACTTCTAAATTCCTTTTTTCTTCTGGACACATATGTGACATAGTTACCTGTAGTTCTTCAATAACTTCTTTAGCAGTCTTTAGATTCATTTTAAACACACCCTTTCTACAATATTCATAATATTCTATTTACATTTTTATAACAATGTCCAATTTTTACCTTTCAGGACATTCTTATAAAATACATGAGGCAACCCACCAACTACTGAAGGGCACTGAAAAACTAAAGAAAGTCATTTTTTATATTATAAATCTGTCTTTTGTTGGATTATAGTCGCACTTTATTTAAAGGTGACATTATTAGTCCTATTTGTTATATGGTTTCTTTCTTAATCCTCGCCCTTATCGTGGCTATACTATCGTTGATTGTAATTGCGTTCTCTTTACCTAACCCCTGAAAAGAGCGAATATATCGCTTAAATGAACGGTTCTAACACCTTCAATTTTAGTAATGTTAGACTGTTCTTCTATGCAGTTCGCGAAGTATACTTCTTCCATTCCTGAACCTGTTAACTCATTTCAAAATCATCTATCAGTTCCGTAATTTTGACCATAAAAAAACTCTCTTTTATTTAGTTGCTAAAACTAAATAAAAGAGAGTTTGAATTTACATATAAATAGTTAGAAGTGATTTTACTAACTAAGAACACAAAAAACGTTGATATATCAACATTTAAAGTGTATCAATAACCTTGTATTTCACAAGGTCTATTCCCACTCAATAGTTGCAGGTGGCTTAGATGTAATATCGTACAGCACGCGGTTAACGTGTTTTACTTCGTTTACTAGGCGGACAGAGATTTTCTCTAATACATCCCAAGGAATGCGTGCCCAGTCAGAAGTCATACCGTCGATAGATGTTACCGCACGGATACCGATTGCATAGTCATACGTACGTGCATCGCCCATTACGCCAACTGAACGGATGTCCGGTAATACCGTGAAGTATTGCCAGATGTCGCGATCAAGACCAGCTTTTGCGATTTCCTCACGTAGGATGAAATCAGCTTCGCGTACGATTTCTAGTTTTTCTTCTGTTACTTCACCAAGTACACGGATTCCTAGACCAGGACCTGGGAATGGTTGACGCCAAACGATTTTTTCGTCAAGACCAAGCTCTAAACCTAATGCGCGCACTTCGTCTTTAAATAATGTGTTAAGTGGCTCAATTAATTTGAATTGCATGTCTTCTGGAAGACCACCAACGTTATGGTGTGATTTAATAGTTTGTGCAGTTGATGTTCCAGATTCAATGATATCTGTGTAAAGCGTACCTTGTGCTAGGAAATCCATTCCTTCAAGTTTAGCTGCTTCTTCATCGAATACGTAAATAAATTCGTTACCGATAATTTTACGTTTTTGCTCTGGATCAGAAACGCCCGCAAGTTTATCCATGAAACGTTGACGTGCATCAATTTTAATAAGATTCATGTCGAAGTCTTCTGTGAATGTTTTCATAACTTGCTCAACTTCACCTTTACGGTTTAAGTTGTGGTCAACGAACATACAAGTTAGTTGGTCACCAATTGCTTTATGAATTAGAACAGCAACAACTGATGAGTCTACACCGCCTGAAAGTGCACATAATACTTTTTTGTCGCCTACTGTTTCACGGATTTTTGCGATTTCAAGTTCAATGAAGTTTGCCATTGACCAATCGCCTTTTGCTCCACAAATGTCGAATACGAACTGACGTAATAAGTCGTTACCGTATACAGAGTGACGTACTTCTGGGTGGAATTGTACTGCATATAGTTGACGTTCTACATTTGCCATTGCAGAGATAGGGCAAGCAGCACTTGTTGCGATTACTTCAAAACCAGCAGGTACCTCTGTTACATGGTCACCGTGGCTCATCCAAACGATTTGTTCAGTTGGTAAGTCACCGAATAACTTGTTTGAAGCTGTTACTTTAATTTCTGCTTTACCATATTCACGTGTTTCAGCACCTTCAACTTTACCGCCTTGAGTATGTGCCATTAATTGCATACCATAGCAAATACCTAGAATTGGTAAGCCTAATTCAAAAATAGCTGGGTCTACATGGAATGCATTCTCGTCATAAACTGAGTTTGGACCACCTGAAAAGATAATACCTGATGCGTTCATATTTTTAATTTCTTCTGCTGTAATCGTATGAGGATGTAACTCACTAAAAACACCAAATTCACGGATACGACGCGTAATCAATTGGTTAAATTGGCTACCAAAATCAAGAACGACGATTTTTTCTTGCTCTAATACAGGGCTAGCTGACAATATTTCCACCTCTTCTACTATTTTTAAAGGACTTTTCATATGTTCAAAGAAAAACGCGTATGAAAGTAAAAACTTCCTACGCGTTCATAAGCTCTTGATTTATAAAGGCGAATGCGTAGCAAAGAAAAGTGATTTACTAACCTTCTCACCTAACCAAAACATCCACCTTCATAGAGAAATCATTTATGGTGATCTCGTAGAAACATCCGAACCTTATTATCGAACTTATATGAAAGCAATCCTAATCATATATAATTTTTTTCATTTTACTCTTTGTACCCATCAAAATCAACTGATAGTGCGATTGATTAAATTTTCCCAACTTTCTTTCAGTTTCACAAGATCAACCTCTTGTTTATCCTTGCCATAAATATGTTGTTCATACACAGCGGTCAGTTTCTGCATCGCTCCTGTCTCTAACGCTTCATCAACTCGCTCAGCAAATGCACGTAATGTTTCGCCATCTTTCCGGCGTAAGCCAATACGAGATAATTGCTTCGTTAAAACCTGGTATGAAGCATCAAAATTTGTCCAGTCCGCTTCTTTTTTACGAAATGCTCGTACTTGCATTTTAGGTATCCACGTTTTACGTTGCATAAACAAAGCAATGCCACCGAGGATCATCAAAATGCCTAGAGCGATCCATACATAAGTAAACTTTTTCATCCATGTCCAACCTAAATCAAAACTATACGACGTTGAGCTAGATGTTTCTTTCTTCGGCTCTTGCTCTTCTTTCTTTGGTTGCTCTTGTTTTTTTTCTGGCTGCAGTTCTTGCTCCTGCTGAGGAGTATCTTGCTCAATATCATAATCAATATTCTCATTCCCTGCGAATCCAATTGTCGGTTCAAACTCCATCCAGCCTGTTCCAGGTACATATGCTTCGACCCATGAGTGTGCATTATCATTTGTAATTTGATACTCCTGTAAACCATTTGTTATTTGACCAGGCTCGCCAGGTGCAAAGCCTTTCACCCAACGTGCTGGTATCCCTGCCGAACGTAGGAGGACAACCATTGATGTTGAGAAATTATCACAGTAGCCAACTTTAGTATCAAATAAAAACTGGTCAGCATAATCTTGACCCTCAGCCGGAATTGCTACTTCTTTTTTATCGTATCTAAAGCCATGAGATGAAAAATATTTTTCGACTGCTTTTATTTGATCATAAACCGAAGCTTTATCCTTTGTAATGTCATTCGCTAAATCTACTACACGTTGCGGAAGGGTATTTGGCAATTGTAAAAAACGATTAAAGGACGTATCTAATTTTTCTAATGAGGATGGTTCAGACATTTGAAGCTGCTTCATGCTATATTCTGCCTCACTATAAGAAATAGTATAGTTAGACAATAATTTTGATTCACCATTCTGTTGTTCTATTGCTATCTTTTCAGTGCGCTCATCCTGAATAAACAGTGGTGAATCTTGGGCAGAAACAGATATCATGCCATACGTTTGCAATAAAAATGGCATTGGAGAAGCAATGTCTATTTGAATTTGACGTTCTTTTTCAGGAGATCCAACTTGTAACGAAGTTTGGATAGGGGTATTGGTTTGGTAGACATTTTTGCCAAAGTTCCCCTCCGAAAGAATCCAGCCCTTCGAAGTATAAGTATCCTTTGTATCTATACGCCAATAATGGCGATCACGGGAAGTTGCAGTAAAAATTAGTGTATTATCACCTTGAAACGGTCCTCCTAATCGGCTATCATCCTCGCTGTAACCTACTTTTTTTGCACCTGTTCCAAAGTTCCCTTGCCCTGCAACCCCTTTAATAAATGGCACTGGATCAGCCCAGATCGACCCTGTCTTAGGTAAAAAGAATGCCACTGAACTAACAAGCATTACCGAAACGATCATCGGAATAGCCAGTTTCCACTTTCCTATTTCATTGCTCGGTGCATCTGTTTGAAGCCATAGGCGCTTAACAAAAAGCAAACCTGTCATTATTAATCCAAGCACAATAACTTTAACAATTGCTACCTTTCCATCATAGTCACTAAACGTATCTAGTGTAGCAATAAAGAATACGGTTAACGCGAAGAAATAGATTATATTTTTCCGCACCGTTATCCAGTGATGAATTAGGTATATTAACATCCAAATCAACACAAGGAATAGCACCGTTCTAAATGAATCCGATACTTGTCCAAAATCTCCCGAAAGAATTTTAGTCATATTCCATTTCAATTCATGCATTAGAAATGGTAATGTCTGTCCTGATATAAAGGGACTTTCACTATAAACAAACACTATAAACCAAGTAATATAACCAAATTTCACTAATCCCGACAACAATGGATGTATTTGAAATAAGCTGAGTACCAATGATAGACCGATAAACACTAAAAACAAATGATTCAAGCTTGTATTTGTTAGCTCCATTACAGGAATAAGCCACTCACGTAAAATTAGAAAAATTATTACGTATGCTATTGTTAATTCTATAAAATCTCCTTGTGATTTTTTCACGGCTTCATCACCTCCGTGAACAGATGGTAATAATCTGTTGGATTTACATATACAACTCGAATTTGCTTATAACGCTTAGCCAGCTCCGTTTGCACAGGTGGCCGCTCCGCTACTACAAAACAAATACAGCTTTTCACCATATTGGCTAGCGAATGAAGTAGTTCATCTGATACTTCACTCGTAACATACAGTAATGTTGCGATATGCTTAAACACTTGCTGATCTCGTAATTGAAATTTGACAGCTTCAGCCGGTTTTATTGCAGCTAAATGATACATTACTTGATCTAGCTGCTTATTACCTTGGATATTAGTAAACACATTCGTTTTAGAACCAGCTGAAACAAATGAAATATCTCCACGTTCTCCGACAATTGTTTGTAGCATCGATGCTACAAGCTCAATTTTTTCTTCAAATAACGGAGACTTTCCGGCATGGAGTACCAACATTAACTCTTGTGATTGACGATCTTCAAATACCTTAGATTGCAACGTTTGTGTTTTCGCAAATGATTTCCAGTGAATCCATGAAAAACGGTCACCTGGAACATACTCACGTAAGCCAACAGCCATTGATGTATCCTTCACAATCGAATAAGGAGACATCATTGTACCAACATCAAATTTTGTTTGAAGCGCGGCATACCTCATCTCGCGTACTCTCGGGTAAACTAAAATGACTTGTTCCTTTTCTGCCGCAACTCGCTTTTTTGCCCAGCCAAAAAAATCACAGAAAACAATATTAACACCTAAGTAACGATGCTCGCCACGGGACATATTTTCCAACACGTAATCCCAGCTAAATTTTTTCCTGAAGCCAACGAACTTAACGGTATTCGTTCCTTGGACCCTCGATTGAACAAGGGCTTCACTGTTCACAAGTTCCTCCATCATCATATAAGCAAACGGAAAGCGTGTTTTTCGTTCTACCGTAACTGTAACCTTAGCAGATTGTCCACACTCAACATGAGATGGCTCAATTTTGCGTTCCACTAGTAAAATATCTTCTTTCACCAGTAAGAAAATAACTGCGTATAATAAAAACGGACTAACCGTAAAAAACACAAACCAACTAACAAACCCACCTTGGAACATGGCATAACAAAACGTTATGATCATTAACAAAGATACTAATAAGAAATGTTTACTTTTCTCTATTAAAGCTTGCCATTTCTTCATTGCTCTGCAAACCTCTTTGTCGGCACAGGTGTTTTCGCAATAATTCGCTCAATAATTTCCTCTGCCGTAACGTTATCGTAACGAGCTTCTGGTTTTAATACTAGGCGATGGCTAAAAACAAATGGTACTAAATATTGAACATCGTCAGGAGTAACGTAGCTACGCCCTTTTATAAATGCATAAGCTTGTGAAGCTTTCATTAAAGCAATCGTTGCGCGAGGACTTACACCTAAATATACATAGCTACTTTCCCTTGTTTGAGTCGCTAGTTCGACCATATAGTTTTTGACCGAATCTTTAACAAACACACCCTGTACAAGCTCCTGCAATTCATTTAATTGCGCAACTGTTAGCACCGCTTCAATTTTTTCAATTGGTTTACCATGTTCAGCGCGACGAAGAATTTCCACTTCTTGCCCTCTTGAAGGATAACCCATTTTTATTTTTAGTAAGAAACGATCTAGCTGTGCTTCTGGTAACGGATATGTTCCCTCATGCTCAATTGGATTTTGAGTGGCCATAACGAAAAATGGTTGATTGATTGTTAAAGTTTTACCATCAATTGTTACAGAAGCTTCCTCCATCCCTTCAAGTAAAGCAGATTGTGTTTTTGGAGACGTACGGTTAATTTCATCAGCTAAAATGATATCTCCCATGATCGGACCAGGTCGAAATTCAAATTCCAACGTTTTTGGATTATAGATAGATACCCCTACAACATCTGACGGTAATAAATCAGGTGTAAATTGAATCCTTTTAAACTGTGCATCAAAGGATTTAGCCAGTGCTCGCACCATCATTGTTTTTCCGACACCTGGTACGTCCTCTAACAAGACATGTCCCCTTGCCAGCAAAGCTACTATGCTGAGCTCCGCAACTTCTCTTTTGCCTATCATTACTTTTTCTATATTTTCTAATACAACTTGTATTTGTGAATTCATAAATCAAAAAACCTCCTACTTCATTTACAGCAATTGTTCGAATTGCATGATAACTCCTTTAAGAATAACGAAATATGTTTTGTAACACAATTATATGAAACGTCCCTCTATTGCTTTATTCCTATAGTTCGAGCACTTAGCAAGAAAAGTAGTAACACTTCAGCATGAAAAAGAAGGCTTGCTTGAATACAATTCAAACAAACCTATCTTTTAGTATAACGCCATTACCTCTCAGAATGTTACAGATTTAATTTTTTTAACCATAAATTCTCTAATGAAGATGAATTTTCTTGTAAAAGTATTTCCTCTAATTCACCAGAAATAAGTATGTTTCCTTCATGTAAAACTAACACATCGTCCGCTACTTCCTCCGCAAAAGCCAGTAAGTGCGTAGAAAATATGACAGTACAGCCCCTTGCTTTTTCCTCTAGCATCATTTTTTTCAGCTCTGCAATCCAAAAAGGATCTAGACCATTCGTAGGCTCATCTAAAATAAGCAAAGAGCCCTCACCGAGTAAACTTTGAGCCAGATTCAACCGTTGACGCATCCCTTTTGAGAAATGCTTCACTTTTTGCTTTCGAACATCCCATAAAGCAACGCGTCTCAGTACATCTTCCTGTTCCTTTTTGCCAATTTGCTTTAAAGAGGCAAGTAGCTGCAAAATTTCTGCTGCTGTTAACATAGACGGGAAGTCCACATCGTCAGGCATGTACCGAATAGCTTGTGGTTTATGCCATATTATTTCTCCTGATTTTTGCTTTTCTTGCCCAGTTAGCAGGCGAATTAAAGTACTCTTTCCAGCACCATTTCCTCCTACAAGCGCTAAAATACGCCCAGCCTGTAAAGAAAAGGAGGCTTCTTGAAGACCTCTATTATTATCATAGATATTCGATAACTTCTTTGTTTCTAATAGCATCATCTTCTTTCCCCTTTCTTTAAAAGTAAGCTAGTGTAAGATAATGGAAACACTATCCAAAGTAGTGTCACAGCTACGTATACTGCGTAACCTAGTGGCGATGAATAAAACTGTGTTACTTTATAAAATGCTGGTCCAAGCACACTAGCTTGATCTGTAAAAATAAAGTAACCAAAGCGCAGCCACTCCACAGGATTAATATGTATCGCTATAATCGTCAGCTTTTGAAGAATATGTCCCGCCACGACAGTTCCGATTGCCATTAAAGCATAAGAGATTAACAATAAAAAAATGGACCAAAATACAAGTGATAACGATAGTGCAAATAATCTTGTTTTTGCAAATGCTCCTACTGCAATGGCCAATGACACAAAGATGAAGATACATAGCAAAGTTAAAATAATGAAAATAAATGGTAAACGCACTCCACCAAGAAATCCACCAAGCGCTAAAATCACTCCAAACGCCACAACAACGACCAATAAAAAGGCAAGTACGGAGGCTATATACTTTCCTGCAATATATTGCGTACGTGTCATCGGATATGTCTTTAATAATGAAAACCAGCCTGATTCCACATCACCAGCGATACTCATACTACCGATTGTTAATATAAACAAAGGCAATAAAAACAACAATACATTTAAAAACGAGGCGGTCTGTCTTGTAAAACCATCTACATCAGGTAATGCCATTTGCTGAATGACAACGATAGCTGTAAAAACAAATGTGAAAAGTATGCCTACAAGTTGCATCCAACGACTTCTAAGCATTTGCTTTAATTCTAGTTTAATAAGCATGCTATACATCACTTATGGATCCCCCATTTAAAATCGTGTAAATCCTTATAGGCAAGTAGCTGACCTTCACCCTCTGTAGTCATCCACTCCTGTGCCGCTTCCTTTGAATCGAGCGCAACTACCCCATAATTCATCGGAGTCCAATAATCCTTGTTGTATACATAAACAGCTTTAAAAACATCAATCCATTCATTTTTTGCTGCATCTTTAATATAAGCCGCCCCTATCTCATCTTCTCCATTTGCTTTTATATATTCCATCAGACAGCCAATGTCATCAAAAATTTCATAATCACCATTCTTCAACGCAATTTGACCAGCATATGCATTGTGAACTATACTCATATTGCAAATTTTACAAACATCGGTTTCACTAATTATGTCACGAGGCTCATATGTTTTTTCACTACAGCCCATCAAAACACCACAACATAGCATTACAATCATTATCCATTTTTTCATTCTGTTATTCCTCTTTTCCATAGCCATAAACTACTTAATGTCAAGAATAAGCCCAATAGCATTTGCACCACATTCATCTTGTTCTTCTCGTTCTCATGCTTCATCGCCAATTTAGGAGTATTATCAACAAGCATGTTCTTTTCAATTTTATTGATTTGCTGATCCAGCGATGTCAGTAAAATGACGCTAGGAGATGCCACGAAATATTGGTAAACTGGCTGGCGTACCATCCATTGACCAAAGCTTGACACAGCTACATACGGAATATCACCGATACCATTATCTTTTAAGTCAATCCCTGAGTAATCATCATAATAATTACTTACTAGTTGAAAGCCTTGCTTATCGGAGCGCGCAGTTAAAATGTTACCCGTAAAGTTATTTCTACTAGCCATTGTGTCGTCACTTACCTTTGTACCTTCGATGGCTGTTTGGTTCATCTGAAAATCATTTGTTTCAATTTGGATATTTGCACTTTTCTGCATTGCAACACCAGTTCGGTTATTTTTGATCGTGTTATGTTTAATTTTGGCTTGCTGCACATCATACAGCAGCATACCGTAGCCATTAAAATCAAAATGATTAGCTACTATATTATTTTCAAGGAATATATTTGTTGTCATCATAATCATAAGGCCAGTCACATTCTGATCATATGTATTAAAAAGTGCTTCAGCATCACTTGTATACATAAAATGCGTACCATAACGGCCACTCGTCACCTTATTACGCTGAACAACAATATGCTTGACCTCTTCTATATAAATTCCATCCTGCACTTGCTCAATAGTATTGCCTTCGATAGTGATGTCTTCACCCTTAAAAACAGCCACCCCATTACCTTTTTGGGAATAATGACCCTCGATACCAGTCACATTGATATCATGTATGTGTACATTTTTGGAACTTTGTATATGGACACCTGTATGAACATCTTTAATTTGTAACTTACGTAGCTCAAGCCCATCTACAGTACTAGCAACAATCGCCTTATTTTTCCCTGATAACGTTATATTTTCCACAGTGACATTAGCTGTGTTTTCAATTCGGAGTGTGGGGTTGTCTCTTTCACCGATAAGTTCCGTTCCCTCTTCACCTTGTAGCGTTATCGGTTTTGTCACAATAAAATTACCTTGGTAACGACCAGCAGGAATATGAACGACCTTCCCTGGCTTTGCTACATTAATGGCTTCCTGTACATCAAAATCGGCGTGCACTGTCTGACTCATAAATAGAAAAAATAATAAGGTAAACCCTATTTTTTTCACCAATCCTTACCTCCCAGTTCAACACGAAAAGACTAGAGGATTCCCCCTAGTCCCTTCGATTAATGACCATGACCATCAGGTTTCTTTTCTTCCATATGCATAGAATCAGATTCACCTTTGGCTTCTTTTTCAGCTTTTTCTTTCATTTTCTTATTACGTCGCTCTAACGCATCATCTTTAATTTTTTGTAATTCCTCTACATGTGCAGTTGGATTTTCAGCTATATATTTGTCTGCATCAGTTTTATCGTTGAAATAAATATATCCCCAATTCATGGGAGATTTTAGGTCTGTCTTGACGATAGTTGCATCATCAACCTTTACCCAATCTTTTGTGATAAAATCACGTACAAATTTTTCGTTCTTTTCATGATTAGCAACCTCGGCATTTACTAAACAGCCTATGTCGTCATAAAAGGCAACTGTTCCATCCTCTTTTATTGCTTGAGTAGAGAATTCACCCATATCTTCGTCCTTCATATACACTTTCATATTACACATTTCACACATTGTACCTTCTTTTGGCTCTTGTAAACGTGGATCCGCTAAAGAAGCGACCTGTGTTGATTTATCCTTTGCTTCTGCTTCATTTGCTGCGACATCTTGCTTCGATTCCTCTTTCTTAACTTGCGCTTTTTCTGTACCACAAGCCGCGAGTAAAAGTAATACTGCTAGTACAGGTAACCATAATTTTTTCACAATTGCTTCCCCCAATTTCTTTTCTTCTATTGCTATTAATTACTTTACAGGTAAGTTGTGAAATAAGTTAAAAATAGCTGTGAAGTATTGGAAAAATTTACTTGAATATTCATTGAACATCTTGAATTCAAATATTTTGAATAAAAAATATATTATTTCCATTTTTTACACCTTGTATTGAAAGTAATTAAGGTGTACCTGACCTGTTGGCGAAATTTCGTTTTATTACTAAAAATTAGAGTGACTTGCCGAAAGTGGTCGATTGGAGTGGAGACCGGCGACTCCTCGGGGATTAGCGATAACGGAAATCACCCCCTCGTTTTGGCGAAGAACTATTAATATGCTGGAACTTAAAGTGTCACAACATTTTTTTCAACACAAATAAAAAACTCACTACATCCAAAATGATGTAGTGAGTTTGATTTACGATGTTATATAGAAGAACGGTAACTATTGAGAAGCTTCTTTTGTTTGCTGACAAGACTTAACTTAACGGCAGTTTCATTTAATTCATTGCGTATTTGCAAATCATAAGCACTGTCCACATAACTAGCCGCTATTTTATTTGGACGTTGCTGCTGTATTTGTCTAGTTTTACTGATATGCTTTTTATCTTTATTCTTTTGCAGACTATTTTTAAACTGTTGCTTCGGATTTTGTCCGAAATTATGACTTAAATCCCCAGCATGTAAATACTGTTGTTCGTTACGAAATATACTACTAGTCGTCGAACTTACTCTAGAAGTCCTCATAAATAATTACCCTCCTTTACTTTTTATCAACTCTATAGGTATATATATCGACATTATATGCTTGAACTTAATAATACAGAACCAAATTAATCAATTATGCCTTGGCATAATTGCGTCCGGAATCGGCCGGAGGCTTTAACTTCTTTCAGCAAATGTTTTTTGTACCGAAAGCGTAGCGACAGGGACATATGTTGGGACACCCGTTGAAAAGTGACTTAAACTCTCATTCATATCACCACCTATAAAGGTTGGAGGCTTTTGCTGAAAGAAGTTAAAAAAGAGAGAAAAGAGCTATAAGAAAAAGTATTTTTCACTTTTTCTTATAACTCTTTTCCCAACTATTACTCATCATCATAGCATGGGGTTGATTTCCGTTCCGGCTAGGCGCTTTCCTGGAGTCGCCCAGACGGAACGGAAATCAACTTATATACAAAAGGATATTTATTAATAAATACCCTTTATCTTTAATTAAATATTACTTCCAAAAATCATCAAATATAGTAATTGGCATATGACGTTTGTGCTGTGAACGTAAATAATACCCTTCTAATGTTTTACGAGCATCTTCAGGGATTTCCTTACCCTCTAAATAATCATCAATTTGGTCATACGTTAAACCTAGAGCTACTTCATCTGGTAATGAAGGACGATCTTCCTCTAAATCTGCAGTTGGTATTTTTAAATATAAGTGCTCCGGGCAATCAAGCGCAGCTAACATCTGCTTACCCTGACGCTTGTTGAGACGGAAGATTGGCATTAAATCCGCACCACCATCCCCAAATTTTGTGTAAAAACCTGTAATTGCTTCCGCAGCATGATCGGTCCCTAACACAACAGCATTATTCATAGCAGCAATAGAATACTGCACCTTCATTCGCTCACGTGCCTTTTCATTTCCTTTAGCAAAATCGCTTAGTTCAATACCCGCATTCGTTAGGGCTCTAACACTTGCATCTACTGCATCTTTAATGTTGACCGTATTAGTTTTCGTAGGATTTATATAGTTAATCGCATCCTGACAGTCCTTTTCATCTGCTTGCACACCATATGGTAATCGAACTGCCCAAAACGTGTACTTCGCTTCTCCTGCCTCAGCATTTAATTCGTCAACCGCAAGCTGCGTTAATTTCCCAGTTAGCGTGGAGTCTTGACCACCTGATATTCCGAGAACAAATCCCTTTACAAAGCTATAACGACGTGCATATTCCTTTAAAAAATCAATAGACTTGCGAATCTCTTCCTGCGCATCAATAGTAGGCAATACACGTAATTCCTTAATGATTTCTTGCTGTAATGTCATTTTGTCCTTCACTCCTTACGCTTTACAATCGATTGACCATTTCACTTACTTCTTCAATATTACGCATTTTATTATCCCAGCATTTTTGGCTTAAATCGACTGGGTATTCCTCAGGATTCATGGCACGTTTATATTCATCCCATAACAACTCTAAATTATTAGCTGCATAATCCCGCATTTCTTCCAAAGTAGGATTTTGATAATTTATTTCACCATTTTTAATTACATGATGATGTAAATTCTTAGCTTCAAAGTTCGTTACAAATTTTGATACGAATGTATGAACAGGGTGGAACATTTTAATTTTTTTCTCTGATTGGGGATTTTCATCTTGCATCGTAATGTAATCCCCCTCCGCCTTGCCATTCTTTCTATCAATAATGCGATATACATTTTTAAGACCTGGCGTCGTTACCTTTTCAGCATTCGCTGAAATTTTAATCGTATCTTCTAATTGTCCATCGTTATTTTCAATGGAGACCATTTTATAAACAGCACCTAAAGCTGGTTGGTCATACGCAGTAATGAGCTTTGTACCAATTCCCCACACATCAACTTTTGCACCTTGAGCCTTTAAGTTTAAGATCGTGTATTCATCTAAGTCATTTGATACGATAATTTTAGCGTTCTGGAAGCCTGCCTCATCTAACATACGGCGTGCTTCTTTTGACAAGAAAGCTATATCCCCACTGTCTAGACGAATTCCAATAAAATTAATTTTGTCACCAAGCTCTTTAGCCACTTGTATCGCTGTTGGTACTCCCGATTTTAACGTATTGTAAGTGTCTACAAGGAATACGCAATCACGATGACGTTTTGCATAGGAGTGAAAAGCATCATAATCATTTTTATAGGCCTGTACAAGTGCATGTGCATGTGTACCTGATACTGGTATATTAAAGAGTTTACCTGCTCGCACATTACTAGTTGAAGCAAAACCACCAATAAACGCTGCACGCGTTCCCCAAATTGCTGCGTCCATCTCCTGAGCGCGTCGTGTACCGAACTCCATCGCCACTTCATTTTTAATAATTTGTTTAATACGGCTAGCCTTTGTTGCAATTAAGGTTTGGTAATTCACAATGTTAAGTAATGCGGTTTCAATTAGCTGTGCTTCCACTAACGGCGCTTCGATACGGATAATTGGTTCATTAGCGAAAACAGTTTCTCCTTCCACCATAGAGTACATATCCCCTGTAAAACGAATATTTTTTAAATACTCGATAAAATCCTCTTTATAACCAACCTCTTCACGTAAATACGCTATGTCCGAATCAGTGAAACGGAAATCACGTAAATACTCAAGAATTCTCTCTAATCCCGCAAAAATTGCATAACCAT
Source organism: Lysinibacillus xylanilyticus (assembly GCF_001183605.1). Taxonomy (GTDB): domain Bacteria; phylum Bacillota; class Bacilli; order Bacillales_A; family Planococcaceae; genus Lysinibacillus; species Lysinibacillus xylanilyticus. Next base: position 17,530 of record NZ_LFXJ01000009.1, read on the forward strand.
TGCCAAAAGGTAGTTTTCTAAAATATAATTCGAAAACTGCTTTTCTATTATGTATACCATCAGCCCAATATGATTCTGCCATATTGATTTGGTACAAGTCCGTGTGTAGCGCTAAGCTATCATCTGCATAGTTTGATCTCACAAGAAACCCCTTCTTCCGCTTTGATAATTAGTCCTAGTATACACTAAATACCCAAATTCTTGCGTATTACATCCTCCTACTTTAATGTTAGGTTTCCTTACATGAATTTTTAGAAAATTTTGAATTGTACACATTTTAGACACACTTTTTAGTACCGCTTTCATTCCCCTTTTAAAAACCTTTTCAGCAAACTATTACGAAAGACGAAATATTCCATGTAATAAAATATAACATGAATATTCAAAAAATTATTGCGCTGTTTTTCATAGCGTTTTAACATGTAAATTAAATTTACTCAAGGAGCTGATATTGATGAAAAAAATTGAAGCAATCATCCGTCCTGAAGTTTTCGGTGCTGTCAGAGACGGACTTGCACAGGAAGGAATTGCAGGGCTCAGTGTTTCAGAGATTGCTGGATGCGGTCGTCAATTAGGGCGTACAGGGTTATTTCGTGGAAATACCTACGAAATTGAATTTTTGCCGAAGTTAAAATTAGAAATGATTGTAGATGATGAAAAAGTAGACCCTATTGTTGAAGTTTTATTATGTAAGGCAGCAACCGGAAAGGTCGGGGATGGCAAAATCTTTATTTATCCAGTTGAACAAGCAATTCGTATCCGCACAAAAGAAGTCGGATCAATTGCAGTAGAATAAGGGGGCGATATATATGGATGAAATTACATTATCTATAAATTTAGTTTGGATGATGCTCGGTACGATTTTAGTCTTCTTTATGCACGCAGGATTTGCGATGGTTGAAGCTGGCTTTACACGTTCAAAAAACGCAGTCAATATTATTATGAAAAACTTCCTAACTATATCACTTGGCGGCATTGTCTATTTTCTCTGTGGTTACGCTATTATGTTTGGAGATTCATTTGGCGGTATCTTCGGTGCAAGTGGCTTTGCCTTAAATGGTGTAGATAATCTTTCCTTCTTTATTTTCCAAACGATGTTTGCAGCAACTGGAGCAACGATATTATCTGGAGCGGTGGCAGAACGTACTAATATTTTTGCTTATATCGGCGTTATTATTCTCATGTCGTCACTTGTTTATCCTGTTGTTGGTCATTGGGTTTGGAGTGGTCAAGGTTGGTTAACAAATCTTGGTTTTATCGACTTTGCTGGCTCTACCGTTGTTCATTTAACAGGTGCAGTTGCGGCATTTGTAGCAGCGGTAATGGTCGGTCCACGTCTGGGTAAATATGAAAATGGTCGTGTTAACATTATTACAGGACATAGTATACCATTAGGAGCTTTAGGCGTATTTTTACTTTGGTTTGGTTGGTTTGGCTTTAATGGTGCCTCAACATTAGCTGCTGATCCTAAACTTGTTCCTAGCGTAATCACAAATACATTTTTCGCGGCTGCTGCTGGAGTTGTGGTTACTGCCCTTTATACGAAATTCCGATATGGTCATATTGATGGCTCACTCACATTAAACGGTGCTTTAGCAGGGCTTGTAAGTATTACCGCTGGTGCCGCTAATGTTAGTATTGTCGGTTCAATCATTATCGGATTAATTGCTGCTCCATTCTTAGTCGAGGGCGTCCGCTTCATTGAATGGAAATTAAAAGTCGATGATCCTGTTGGTGCAATCGCTGTCCATGGTATATGTGGCATTTGGGGAACTCTAGCAGTCGGCTTGTTTGATATTGGTGGTCAAGGATTATTTTATGGAGGAGGCTTTGGCCTATTAGCAGTGCAGGCCATAGGAGTTATTGCTACAATTGCTTGGGTTAGCATTTCAGTTGCAGCTGGTTTACTTATAATAAAAGCATTTCTGCCATTACGTGTTTCTGCTGAAGAAGAAGTCACTGGTCTAGATGTCATCGAACATGGTGCTCCGGCTTATGAGTTTCAGGATATTTTCAAAGGCTCTGCCGTACGAGGAGAAACATTTGCTCATCGTTTAACTCATTTCGGTAAAACAAATAACAATGTCCAAGAGGAACATGTATAGTGTTTATTGAGCTTCGGCTTCTTTAATACAAAAACAAGAATCTGCAATCCCTTTGGCAAGCTGTATCCCAAAAGGTATGTGCAGATTCCTGTTTATGCTCTCTCTAGCTCCAGTAAAAATTCTTTCATAGCTAGTCCACTACGAAAGCCTGTTAGTTTACCATCTTTTCCAATTACGCGATGACATGGAATAATCGCCAATATCGGATTGGCACCAATTGCACTGCCTACAGCTCTTACTGCTTTCGGATTACCGATACGGTGTGCAATATCTGAGTACGTTGTCGTTGTACCATATGATAGCTCCTTCAAAGCTTCCCATACTGCTAGTTGAAACGGTGTCCCTTTGACATGTATTGGCACATCAAATTCAGTAAGTTCTTTATTAAAATAAGCCGTTAATTGCTTAACATATTGCTGTAGCTTTTCTTTATTCTCTTCAAAACGATAGCCTTTAAATGGCTTTTTTGCCCACACTTCCACCTCTTCAAATGGTGCATTCGGTGTTCCAATATATACAAGTCCTTCATCTGAAGCAATGATATACATATTCCCTTGTGCATATGTTAATGTATCTACATATAATATATCCATTCTCTATCTCCCTTAACTTAATTTACCCATTACCTGTAAAATATTATTTAGCTTCCCTTTGTTTCATGCTACAGTTATTTTACCTATTAGTATAAAGGAGTTTTAACTTTATGAATACATCATATGAGCCTGCTATTCATTTTCAACATGTCACCTTTTCATCGAATGACAAGATGATATTAAATTCGATTACTGGTTCTTTCCCAAAAGAAAAAATCACTACATTAGTCGGCCCTTCAGGTGCTGGCAAAACAACTCTACTTAAATTGTGCAATGGACTGTTATCCCCTACAGATGGTCAAATATTAATTGATAATCAAGACATTTCTAAATACGAGCCAACTGCTTTAAGAAGACATGTTAGCATGGCCCTTCAAGCGGCCCCTATGATAGAAGGGACTGTATTTGACAATCTTGCACTTCCTCGTTCGTTACAAGGAGAAAAGCTTACAGAGCAAGAAGCTATCCAATATTTACGAGACGTTGGACTCGATCAAAGCTTTTTACAACGCCCTACGAATAAATTATCAGGTGGACAACGACAAAAAGTCTCTATTGCAAGAACACTTATTAATCAGTCCTCCATTTTATTGCTAGATGAAATCACATCAGCACTAGACCGTCAATCCGTGCAGGAAATTGAGACACTGATTGCTACAATCAATAAAAAGTTTAATGTCACAATCATTTGGATAACTCATAACTTACAGCAAGCGCTGACAATCGGACACTACACTTGGGTCATGATGGACGGAGAACTTATTGAAACAGGAAAAAGCTCCTTACTTAACGCACCTAAAAATCCACGTGTCGCTGAATTTGTACAGGGGGTGAATATATGACGTATACTTCGCTTTCTTTAACGTTAATTTTTGTTTTAATCCCTCTTCTATTGTCAAAAACCTTGAAGCTAGGACTTGAAAAAGATACACTCATCGCTACTATTCGCTCTATTATTCAACTACTTGCCGTCGGTTATATTTTAAAATTTGTCTTTAATGCTCAAAGCTATATTTATATTTTCCTTATGGTTGCTTTAATGATTATAGTAGCAACACTAAATGCTCGTAAAAAAGGGAAAGGTATTAAAGGTATTACATGGAAAATAGCACTAACACTCATTGTAGTAGAACTTATTACGCAAGGAGTATTGCTTGGTTTTGATATTGTACCTGCAACAGCTCAGTATATTATTCCAATTAGCGGCATGATGATTGGTAATTCAATGGTATTATCGGTTCTGTTTTTAAATCGTTTTACTTCGGAAATTTCAAGTCATCAGAACGAAATCGAGTTAATTTTATCGCTTGGCGGTACACCAAAACAGGCAATTCGTCGACAGCTAATGAATGCGATAAAGGCAAGTATGATTCCTACAATTGAAAGCCAAAAAACAATTGGCCTTGTTCAATTACCAGGTATGATGAGTGGCCAAATAATTGGCGGAGCAGACCCTATTCAAGCGGTGCAATTCCAACTATTAATCATTTTCGCCCTGCTAACAGCAGCGACATTATCTAGCATAATGATAGGTTTTTTAAGCTATCCTGCACTTTTTAATGAGCGTATGCAAATACTTGAAGTGAAATAATTGTTATAGTAAAAACAATATTTATTTTCTAAATTATGCTATAATACAGAAAAAAGAAATGCAGTGAGGAGAATGACCATGTTATTACGCGATTTTTTCATCCATTTATCTGAAAACCAACTATTAAATAGTGCTGCAAAAAAATACGGACTAAAATTAGGAGCACAAAGTGTAGTAGCTGGTACAAATATTGAAGAAACGATTGCGAGCATCAAAGAGCTTAACGCACATAAAATCTCTTGCACAGTAGATAATTTAGGGGAATTTGTTTCGACTGAAGAAGAAGCAACAAAAGCTAAAGAACAAATCCTTGCTGTTATTGATGCTATTCATGAGAATGGCGTTGATGCACATATTTCGTTAAAGCCATCTCAATTAGGTTTAGATATTGATGTTGATTTTTGTTACGATAATTTATATGAGATTGTAGAAAAAGCAGTAGCATATAATATATTCGTTAACTTTGATATGGAAGACTACGGTCGTTTACAAACATCCTTTGATATGGTGGAAGAGCTATCGAAAACGTTTAATAATGTAGGTACTGTTATCCAATCTTACTTTTACCGCGCTAAGGACGATATCGAAAAATTCAAGGACTATCGCCTTCGTATCGTAAAAGGTGCTTATAAAGAGCCTGCTGAGGTTGCTTTCCAAGATAAATTAGATATTGATTTAAATTACATCGAGTTAATCGAATATCATTTACTACATGGTAAATTTACGTCCATCGCAACACATGATCATAATGTTATTGCACACGTAAAACGCTTTGTAGCAGACAATAATATTCCACTTGATAAATTCGAATTCCAAATGCTTTACGGCTTCCGTACAGAAATGCAAAAAGAGCTTGCAAAAGAAGGCTATAACTTCTGTGTATATGTACCATTCGGCGAAGATTGGTACGGCTACTTTATGCGCCGTTTAGCGGAGCGTCCTCAAAATCTTAATCTTGTTACAAAACAAGTATTTACGAAAAAAACGAACACAGTCCTTGCTGTTGCAGCAGGTGCTTTCGTTCTTGGACGTTTAACAAAACGCAAAAAATAAGGTCCCACATAGAAGCCAGAAGCTTAATTAATAAGCTTCTGGCTTTAGTTGTGGATATTCAAACTCTGATCACTCAAGCACTATTAGGAATTCCTTAAAAACGTGTCATAAAAATAATCAGTCGGGATGAAAAAAAGCCCCACTGATTATTTTTATATTATTCAACTTGTAACGCAATGGCCGAAACAATTGCTTCTGCTGCATACTCCCATTTACCATCAATAAAACTACCTAATTTTTGCCCAAGTTCTTGTATCATTTCGAGCGTAATCGGAATATCATTCTTTTGTGCTAATGTAGCAAGAAATGGTGCTGATAAACTTGTCCAACCTCCACGGTCAATTTTAATGTCTACTTGCTTTACTTCTCCATTCTCTATATCAATACGGTAGTATAACTGATCATCTGGACGCCAGCTCAAGTGATGGGAAATCTGCCCATTTACAACTGTTAGATCATTCTTTTTCGAAATTGAAGCTGGTTTCACATTAAATTCATGACCTAGTACATTTAATTTTTTTATTTCAGGACCGACTAATGCCGCCTGAACAGCTAGATCCATATTACTTTGTAATGGGATATCTGTCTCCGTCTCAACTACTGGATCAACCATATCGTTGCTTGCAGCAAAAACGGCTGAAGGATATGCGCTAGTTAGGGCAAAAGTTGTTGCTAATAATGCTGTTGATGTAACTTTCATAATTTTTCCCATAATCATTTCCATCCTTCCTATTAAAACATTTATAGTTTTCTAAATATTATCATTAGTAGACTAAATATTCAATATTCTAATATATTTTTCCAAAGAAAAAGGCACTGAATTTAAATGATTCAATGCCTTTTGTCTACCTTTGGTATAAGGTTATCATGATAGGTTCTTAAGCTATTTATTTATTCCACCCTTTTTCTTTAAAGCGTGCAATAGCTTCAATACGATTCCCAACATTTAATTTTTCTAAAATAGTGGAGATATAATTACGAACAGTCCCTGCCGATAAAAATAATTCTGCAGCAATTTCTTTTGTCGTTTTTCCCTCTGCAACAAGTGTCAGTACTTGGCTCTCTCGGTCAGTTAAAGGATTTTCACTATCATCCTCATAGACAAAATCAACGAGTTCAGGCGCATATATTCTTTTGCCGTCCATAATTGTACGAATGGCACTGACCAATTCTTCTATCGGACTATCCTTCAGTAGGTAGCCACGAACGCTGGATTTTCTTGCACGTTCAAAATAACCCGGCCTTGCAAATGTCGTTAATATAATCACTTTACAATCAGAATCTGTACAATGCAGTTCTTCGGCAGCATCCAATCCAGTTTTCACTGGCATTTCAATATCCATAATACAAATATCAGGCTGATGCTCTTCAACAAGCGCCAATGCTTCTTCACCATTTTTTGCTAATCCGACAACCTCCATATCATCCTCCATACTAAGTAATGAACGAAGTGCGCCTAATAGCATACCCTGATCTTCAGCAATTACAATTCGTATCATGTCGCAAACCTCTTTTCTATATGTTCTTCAGATTTTCTTTGACCTTTTGATGCGTTATCGCCACTGGAATCGACACTGTTAATGTAGTGCCTTCTTCACTTTCGATTTTAAAAGAACCATTTATAAACTCTAACCGTTCTCGCATTCCCTTTAATCCGTTACCTGTCTTCCAAGCTTGCTTTTTGGTGATTCCTTGTCCATTATCACGAACAACTAAATATACTTCCTTAAAATTTTGATGGAAAGCAATTTCACATTTTGTAGCACCACTATGCTTTACGACATTATTAACCGCTTCTTTTAAGCACATTGATAATACATTTTCTACAAGTGGTGGAACTTGTAAAGTATCTTTATCACCGTCAAATATAAACTCCATTTCAGCAGCCTTTAATATTTGAGAAATACGCATAAGCTCATCCTCAAACCTAGCTGTTCGCATATCCGATACTAATTCACGTACCTCTTTTAATGCGATACTTGCCGTTTGACGAATATCTTTAATCTCTGTTAGAGCTTGCTGTGGGTCACGTTCAATTAATCTTGAAGCCAAGTCGCTTTTTAGGCCTATCATCGATAACTTTTGACCGAGTGTATCATGTAAATCCCGAGCAATACGTTGGCGTTCCTCAAAAACAATTAACTCAGCTATTCGTTCATTAGCAGTCTCAAGCTGACCCTCTAAATTTTCGCGTTTATTTTTTGAATAAATCGTTAGTGGGAGAAGCACAACCGCTAGGATCGTTAAAACAACAAATGGTAGTTGTGATAAAAATAAGTGTAGCTCTACGAAAAAGCCAACACCTGTAGAAATAACCGTAAAGCCAATATGTAATCCATACATAATATAGAAGCCAACAGGTTTACGAATATTTCCAATGAAGAAAGCTGTGAAAATCGATAAATACACATAGCCATATAGTATGGTCATAACGATATTAATGACCATTTCAAAACTAATCCACATATAAACAAGACCGTTTTTCGAATTCATGGAAAACCGATAGAAAATAAAATATAGTATTAAAAATGTAATACCTATTGATATTTCTATATAAGATGATTTTCTAAAAATGAAGAAAAACGGTAGGAAACAGAAAATAATCCACAAATATATACTGAGCATTGGACTATTCGGAATAATACTGTGCGATTTCCTCAACATAATCTCACGCTCTTTCCTACTTTTCCCTTATTATAACAAGAATATTAATTTTATGCCTGTACATGGTTTTTACCATGACAGCTGTAAATTACATATCAATTGCTTCATCCACAATATATGTTTTATTTACGTAAAACAGCCATCCCTTCGACGAGATGGCTGAAAAAATTCTACTAAGCAGCAATACTGCCCCTTGCTTTTCGTTTAATTATTTCATTAGCTTCTTTAAAGCTTATAAACTTACCTTGGTCTTCATCGTATAGCTTATAGCGTAATGATTCTAAACTTGTACGCAATGTTATTGTTGTCGCCGTGTGTAATGGCGGTGTTTCATTATGCGCTTTTTCAAGGTTATAGTTTGGTACACGAGGAGCTAAATGATGTACATGGTGGAAGCCAATATTGCCTGTAGCCCATTGTAATAGCTTCGGTAATTTATAATACGAGCTACCTTCGACAGCAGCCTTTACATAATCCCAATCTTTATCATGCTCAAAATAAGAATCCTCGTACGTATGTTGGATATAGAATAACCAAATACCAAGTGAACCAGCAACAAATAGTGTTACACCCTGTACTAATAAAAATGCTTGCCAACCCATAAAGTAAATTAAAGTTATACAAATTCCAGCAATAACGACATTTGTTAAATATGTGTTAAAGCGTTCCTTCTGTTTTGCATCTTTACGATTAAAGCGATTTAATATTAACACCATAAATAGTGGACCTAAGCCGAACATTACGAACGGATTACGGTAAAAACGATACCATAAACGTTGTCCTTTTGATGCTTGTAAATATTCTTCCACTGTCATCATATCAATATCACCGATACCACGCTTGTCTAAGTTCGAGCTAGTTGCATGGTGAATTGTATGTTCACGCTTCCATTTTTCATATGGGAATGATGTTACCACTCCAGTTACAAAACCAACCCAGTCGTTTGCTTTTTTACTTTTGAAAAATGAACCGTGTGTACAATCATGGAAAATAATAAATGTTCGTACGACAAAGCCAGCAGAAATTACACTTAACCCAACTGTTAGCCATGGTGAAATATCCATTAACATATAGCCAGCTACCCATAGAGCGATTAAAGGTACCATTGTATTCGCCATTTGAAAAATACTTTTAACTGTATCAGACTTCGCAAATGGTGCTACATCCTGGCGCAGTTTTTTTGTTTTTTCTCGATCAGTTGCCATTGTTTTTACTCCCTCGTTTCCTTTTTCCTTATGACCTCATCATAAAACAAGAGTGTAATCATGCAACAGAAGCAAACATCATAAAAAGGATATGACATTTGTCATATCCTTTCAGATTGTGTTCAAAAGAATAAGTATAAAAAATGTGTATCAATAAGCAAAGGTTGATTTTCACTCCGAGTTGGCGCTTTCCGCGGGCTTGGCTTCAACTACTTTCAGCAGGTGTTTGGACACCCGCTGAAAGTAATTAAAGCCTCCGGCGGATGTCACGGAATTATGCCGTGGCATAATTGATCAATCTCCTCGTCACTACGTTCCTGCGTGGCTTTCAGCGCAAACTCATCCCGCAGGAGTCGCCACTCTACGTAAAAATCAACATCTCCTCAACATTAGTATAAGTAGAAACGCTAAACCAAAAGAATATAGCTATAATTAAAATAGCATAAAGATCCAGCATAATAGATATATTTGATAATTTTTATCCAAGGAAAGCCTCACTATGGAGAATACAATACTATCCGATGCTCCTCACAAAATGCTGATCGAGTCTCACGATTAACTTACTTTATAGCTTTATGCAAACAAAATAGAGTTTTTCTTGTAGCCTGAAAAGATATGACATTTCTATGCTTTTGGTCCAGTTAACTGTAGCTGATAAAATGCAAGATCTAGCCATTGATCAAATTTATAGCCTGCATTTTTAATTGTACCTACATATTTAAAGCCTAGTTTTTCATGTGCTTTAATGCTTCCGATGTTTTCACCATCAATGCCCGCTACGAGTGTCTTCACACTTTGCTCTTTAGCAATTCGAATAAGCTCCTGCATTAATTGTGAAGCTATCCCCTTTTGATAATGATCCTTATGCACATATACAGAGTGCTCCATTGTGTGTTTATAACCTGGATATGGACGGAACTGACTATATGTTGCAAAGCCGGCTACTATGTCATTTTCGTCAAAGACTAGTAGTGGATTACCGAGTGTCTGCTGCTCCTTGAACCATTGTCTTTTTTCTTCTAACGATTGTGTTTCATATCGATAAACAGCTTTGCTCGTTAATATAATGTCATTGTAAATATCTAAAACCCCAGGTAAATCTTTCTCTTCCATTAATCGAATCATCATGCTCACGTCCTAACCATCAATTATGCCTCGGCATAATTGCTACTATTACATAAGATTTTACTACTTTTTCAAGCATCACACATTAAAATATCGAGCATCCGGATGTGCAAAGACAATTGCTGAAACAGACGCTTCTGGCTCCATCATAAAGCCTTCCGTTAAATGTACACCAATGTCTTCCGGTTTTAATAAGCCGAACAATTTCTCTTGATCCTCTAGGTTCGGACATGCTGGATAGCCGAATGAGAAGCGCTGTCCTTGATATTTCGCCGCGAAACGATCACGCATTGTAAAATCTGTCGCATCCGGGAATCCCCACTGGTCGCGAATTTCTTGGTGCATACGTTCCGCGAAGCCTTCCGCAAGCTCAAGGGCTGTAGATTGTAATGCATGACTTTCAAGGAATTTCCCTTCCTCTTTTAGCTGACGAGCCTTCGCCATAACCCCTTGCCCTGCTGTTACCACCATTAAGGCAATATAGTCCATTTCACCGCTTTCAACTGTTTTTAGGAAATCTGCAAGACATAAAAACGGTTCAACTTGCTGACGAGGGAATGTAAATCGTTCAATTTCTGTTTTGCTATCTGTTGGATCATAAACGACTACGTCATCCCCATCGGCTTGAGCAGGGAAAAACTGAAACACACCCGACGGCTTCAATAGGTCACTTTGTAAATACTCGTCGACTAAATCCTTTAACTGTGTAGCCCTTTCATCGCCAGCATCAAGCAACTGCTGTACTTGACCCTTTAAACCTAAGTGATGTCCAAGTAATGTCCGCATATTAACATATGGATATAAATGCGAAACAGCATATTCTCTCTTTACATGGCGTCGCACATCTGCTGGAAGAAAGACAGACGCTTCCTTTATTGTGCGTACAGGCTTTATAGTCACTTCTTTGATAGGGCGAGCCGCTCTTTTTTCGTCTGCCTCTAAGCGTTTTTCACGAGATTCCTTAATTTCAGCTAAGAAATCTGCACGTGTATCTGTCCCCATTAACCGATTTGCCTGATCTAATCCTTGCATCGCATCCTTTGAATAAATGACAGGTCCATTATATTCACCGGCAATCTTTGTTTCAGTAAAGCGACGAGATAATGCCGCTCCCCCTACTAAAATAGGTACGTCAATACCAGCTTCCTTAAAATCTTGTGCTGTAATGACCATTTGCTGCGCTGATTTTACCAGTAAGCCTGAAAGCCCGATGAAATCTGGCTTTTCCTTGCGAACCGCTTCTATTAACTGAGCAGGTGTTACTTTAATACCAAGATCAATCACCTTATAGCCATTATTACTTAAAATAATATCGACAAGGTTTTTCCCAATATCATGCACATCGCCTTTTACAGTTGCAAGTACCATCTTACCCTTGCCAGCACTCTCTTCATCTTTCTCCATAAATTGCTCTAAATGTGCCACTGCTGCCTTCATTACCCCTGCTGATTGTAATACTTCTGCTACGATGAGCTGATTATCGTTAAATAAGCGGCCAACCTCTGCCATTCCACCCATTAATGGTCCATTTATAATATCAAGCGGTGATTCGAAAATTTCACGAGCAGCATCTAAATCTTCAACTAGTCCTTCCTTTGTACCCTCTAAAATATAGTAGGCTAAGCGACCTTCTACTGTTTTCGGAATATCTTCCTCTGTTTTTTCCTTCTTTTTATCACGATAGAAATCTGTGAAGACAGCTAAGGTTTCTTTATTTGTATTAAAGAGTAAATCATTTGCTAGCTTAATTTCTTCCTCAGGAATGGATGCATAGCGTTCTAGCTTCTCCGTATTAACAATTGCATAATCTAAACCAGCCTGTGTACAGTGATATAAATACACGGCATTTAGAACTTCACGACCTACTGGTGGTAATCCGAATGAAATATTGCTTACACCAAGCACCGTTAATGTACGTGGCATTTTTTCTTTAATAAGGCGAATTCCTTCTACCGTTTCAAGTGCCGAGCCAATATACTGCTCATCTCCCGTACCTACTGGGAACATTAATGGGTCAAAGATAATATCTTCAGGAGCAATACCCCACTTTTCTGTTAACAATTTATATGAACGTTCGGCAATCTCTAGCTTACGATGTCGATCAATCGCCATGCCTTGCTCATCAATTGTACCTACAACTAAAGAGGCACCATATTTTTTCACTAGCGGTAAAACTGCGTCAAAACGCTCCTCGCCATCCTCTAAGTTAATAGAATTAATGATGGCTTTCCCTTGAGAAAACTTAAGTGCTTCCTCAATTACTTTTTCATCTGTTGAGTCAATCACAAGAGGTACTTTTACTTTTTTTACAACCTCCTGCATAAAGCCACGAATATCCGCTAATTCATCGCGGTCAGGATTTGCTAAACAAATATCGATCACATGTGCTCCATTTTTCACCTGAGCACGCGCGATCTCTGCCGCTTCCTCAAACTTCCCATCAATAATTAAATTTTTGAACTTACGAGAGCCGATGACATTTGTCCGTTCTCCAATAAATAATGGACGCATAGAATCGTCATACACCAATGGCTCGATACCTGATACTACATGACCATGCGTTGCATCTGGTAATTGTCGAGGCTTTTCGTCCTTTAGCACCTCTCGAATAGCAGCAATATGTGCTGGCGTTGTACCACAGCATCCTCCGACAATATTTAGCCAACCCTTTTCTGCAAAGCCTTTTAGCTTTTGTGACAATGATTCAGGTGACTCATGATAGCAACCTTCCTCGTCCGGTAATCCTGCATTTGGGTAACAGCTAATATAGCCTGTTGAAAGCTCTGCTAGTGAACGAATATGATCAGTCATAAATTCTGGTCCAGTCGCACAGTTTAAGCCAACTGACAATGGCTTAATATGCTCGATGGAAATGTAAAAAGCATCAATTGTTTGGCCAGCAAGTGTCGTTCCCATCGGTTCAATTGTTCCAGATATCATCACAGGTAGCTCTTTTCCAGTTGCTTCAAAAGCACGAGATACTCCCAATGTTCCTGCCTTAACATTCAACATATCCTGACTAGTTTCTAGCAACAGAACGTCCGCTCCGGCTTCGATTAATGCCTTAGCTTGAACATAGAAATTTTCCTCTAGCTCATCAAATGTAATTCCACCTGTAACCGACAAGGTTTTTGTAGTTGGCCCCATAGCCCCAGCTACAAAACGTGGCCAATCGGATGTTGAAAACGCATCTACTACTTTACGTGCAATTTCTACAGCACGTTTATTGATTTCTTCTGCCTTCGCACCAAGATCATATTCATTTAATACAAGTGGTGTACTCCCAAATGTATTTGTACAAATAATATCCGCTCCAGCCTCCAAATATTTCCTATGAACTTTTTCAAGCACATCTGGTCTAGTTAGCACAAGATTTTCATTACAGCCATCATATTCCTCGCCGCCAAAATCCTCTGCTGATAAATTTTCATTTTGTAGCATTGTACCCATTGCGCCATCAAGAATTAAAATTCGTTTTTCTAGTTGCTCTTCAATCAAGTGCTTAGCCATTTATACTTACTCCTTTTTTCTGTTCATCCAATTGCTCAATAAATTTCATTAATTCTAGCGTCATATCATAGCGTAAAAATGGTGTGATGAGGTAAATTCCATTGAAATATTCCGCTGCTACTTCTACTAATTCCTTGGCAATTGCAATTCCTTCTAGTGTTGCGTGTTCCCTATCATCGCCACAAGCCTTCATACGTGATAACGCATCATCAGATAGTTTGATGCCTGGGACTTCATGGTGTAAGAACTCCGCACTTTTATAGCTCGTTACTGGCATAATACCTATATAAATTGGTGTTTCTAAATGCTTTGTCGCCTCGTAAATTTCCACGATTTTTTCCTTTGTATAAACAGGCTGTGAAATAAAATAATCTGCCCCATGTTCAATTTTCTTCTCTAATCGAGAGACAGCACGATCTAATACACGTACATTAGGATTAAATGCAGCCGCTACAGAGAAATTTGCCTTTTTACGGAGTGGTTTCCCTGAGAACGATACACCTTCATTTAACTGTTTTATTAATTGGATTAGCTCCATTGAAGATACGTCATAAACGCTAGTTGCTCCTGGGAAATCGCCTACCTTTGTCGGATCTCCAGTAACTGCTAAAATATCATGAATCCCTAGTGCATTTAATCCCATTAAATGTGATTGAAGACCAATTAAATTACGATCTCGGCATGTTATGTGTGTCAACGGGCGTACCCCGTGCGTTTCTTTTAGCAAGGCACCCATTGCGACATTACTAATCCTTGGAGAAGCGAGTGAATTATCTGCCATCATGACTACATCCGCGCCCGCCTCATATATTTTTTTTGCACCTTCAATAAAGCCTTCAATTTCTAAATGTCTCGGTGTATCTAGCTCCACAATAATCGAGCGTTCACGTTTTACTTTTATATGTAATGGCTCATAATTTGCTGGCTCTGCCTCACGGACAACCTCTACTTTTTCTGGCTTTGTATACTTTTCCTCAACCGGTGATAGCTCTTCTAAGTACTTTTTCGCTGCGGCAATATGCTTTGGTGTCGTACCACAACAGCCACCAATTAAGCGTACCCCTTGATCACGAAGCTCTACAGCCGCTCGGCCAAAATAATCTGCCTCCGACTCATAAACGACACGGCCATCCTCCAAATCAAGAAGAGAGGCGTTCGGATACGCTGACATAAATGCCTTCTCAGGAAGCTCTACACCTTCAAATGCTTGTATAGTATGGTGAGGACCTAAGCGACAGTTAACACCTACGATATCAGCACCTAATGCTTCAAGTTCATGTAAGGCGTTATTTAAGCTCATTCCATTTTGTAATATTCCGGGTTCGTGCATAGAAACTTGAGCAATAATCGGTAATTTCGTTTTAGCCCTCAGCATTGATAAAGTCGCTGTTAGCTCTTCAAAATCATAATATGTTTCAAGTAAAAGGCCATCTGGATTTCCTGCAAGTAAAACAGTTGCCTGCTCATCAACAGTTGCTAAAATTTGCTCTAACGTTGCGTCACTTTTTCGAATACCACGGATTCCCCCAATAGTACCCAAAACAAATTGTCCACCATCTGCCGCTGCTCGTTTTGCAATTGTTATAGCAGCTTCATTAAACTGCTGTACACGGGATTCTAATCCATAGCGGGCTAATTTTATGGCATTAGCTCCGTATGTGTTCGTTTGAATAATATCTGCACCAGCTGCTATATATTCTCTATGAATCTTTTCAATTAATTCAGGTCTCTGTACATTCATTTCCTCATGGCAGTACTCCAAGCCATAGCCGTACAAAACCGTACCAATTGCACCATCTGCTGTAAGAACATGCGTTTTTAACCTTTCAAGCAATCCCATAAAATTAGCCTCTCTTCCCTTATCTTTATCAATTATGCCTCGGCATAATTGCGTCCGGAATCGGCTTTGTGCTTAGGCCTGCAGGAGGGCCGACACGATGTCGGTCATTTCGGTAATGCCACAGGACGTGGCGTTTTTACCGATGCAGGTCAGTTAGCCGTTATCGCATGGATGCGATGATTTTAGGCTAACATCCTTTAAGCACTCCTTTCCGATTCCGTGACATCCGCCGGAGGCCTTAGGCCAACACGATGTTGGTCACTCAGTCATTGCCACAGGACGTGGCGTTCTTAGACTGAGTTCCTCTATTTCAGCGGATGTATGGACACCCGCTGAAAAGTAACTTAAATCCGCATTCATCTCACCACCTATAGAGGTGGGAGACTTCAGCTGAAAGAAGTTAAAATAAAAAAGCCTTCTTTCAAAAAAAAAGAAGGCTTTAACGTTTCGTAATTGTTTTCCTTCTCATCTTCGACACAACGGTCTTCTGGATTTAGCACCTGACAATAAGTTGGTTGCTGAAGCTTCATAGGGCCAGTCCCTCAGCTTCTCTTGATAAGAATTTAGTATGAATTTTTTAAATAATTAAAAGAATCATAACGTTTACAGACGATTGAGTCAAGACTATTTCACTGAACAAAGGATAATTTTTACGAAAAATGTTATATTTTGATTAATATCAAACATTTACGATAGTTTTCCAGCAAGTTCCTCACCAATTTTTTTACCATTTTGAATACATGCGCCTATGCCTACTCCAAAATAAGAGCATCCCGCTATTGATAAATTTGGATAGTTTTTCTCAAGTTCTTGTAAGAGACCTTGCAATGCTTCACGATGTGCCAAGTCGTACTTCGGCATCTGGTCGATCCATTTTGTCACGCCAACAACAGTTGGTTTCTCCTCAATCCCCAAGCTTTTTCTTACATCCTCAAGAGCAACTGCAGCTAACTCTTCATCTGTCATCATACGCAATCTCTCATACTCAGGGTTAATGCTCTTATAAAAAAGTCGTACAAGTAATTTGCCTTCTGCTGAAGTGTGTTTCCACTTGCGACTTGTCCACGTTGCTGCATTACATATAACATCCGAATTATGTGACACAATATAGCCTGTTCCATCTGCAGGTAATCTATTATCGGGTACATCAAACCCTAAATAAATAGTAATGGCGGATGCCGTATTAAATTGTTCAAAATAGTAGTTCAAAGATTCATCCTGTAATAAGCTTTGTACCGATTCATTTGGCAGTGCCAATACGACATGATTTGCTTCAATCATTTTACCGTTTGCTAATGTAACAGAATATTGATTCTCCTGCTTTTTAACGCTAGTAGTGGCTATCCCTTTTATAATTTCTACATCCGTTAATGTTTCTTCAAGTCGATCAATTAGTGATGATAAACCATTTTTAAATGAAATAAATTTTTTATTGGCGGCTTTCACAAATTGATCTCTGTTTGCATCGAAACCTTTAATAATACTACCGTAATCGTTTTTGTAATCGATTAAATACGGTAAAGTGGAAGCAATTGAAAGTTGATTTAAATCTCCAGAATATACACCTGCAAGTACAGGAGCTATTTGGTTCTGAACAAGCTCCTCACCTAAATAATACGTTAAAAATTCGCCAATTGAGCTTTCTTTTGTAAACCTTTCATTTGGCATTGTTAAATCCTTTAATGCTTCTTTTTTACCTTCCTCTGATACAAGCGTGCTTTCCTCAAGAGATTGTAAGCTCATAGGAATACCGAACGTTGAGTCTGCTGGGATGGCATGTAGCTCATTATTTGTGTAAATATACGAAATACCTGTTTCGTTGTACACAAGATTTTGTTCAAAATTTAGTTCCTCTACTAACTCCATGACACCTTTATGACGCGCTACAATAGAATCTGCTCCTGTTTCCATGATGAAGCCTTGTTCAAATGCAGAGTGAAGCTTGCCACCAAGGTATGTATTTTTTTCAACAAGTACAAGTTTTACATCTAAGTTTTTCTCCTGAACTTGGCGTTGTAAATAATGCATCGTACACAATCCCGTTATTCCGCCACCTAATACAACAACTGTTTTCATAATTAACCGCCCCTATTTTTAGTTCTTTATTTAGTATAAACTTTTTTTATCGAAAATTACGCTAAACCCTTTACAAATTTAGCAAAAATGGAGCTATCCAACGCATTGGATAGCTCCATTTTTTTCACATTCGAATAGTATATATTCGCTAGAGGCTTTTATCTACCTAACAGAAATTATATATTAACAGTTGATATAGTGTTATTTGTGCCCTAAAGTGTGTAGCGTTAAAAAAATAGGAAACAACAATTTCCTTTGCCCTTTGCTTTTCTCTTAATTAATTTAAATTTTGAGTAAAGCTAGCTAATTTTCCAGCCGAATTTTTCACTTCGTTAAAGGCAATACCTAATTCATTTAGTACTTCTACTATTGCTTGTACTTCTTTTTCCATCCGGCTATTTTGATCTTTTGCCTCGGTCATAGCTTCTAATATGTTAGTAAATTGTCCTTCCGTTTGAACCATATTTTCCTCACCAGATGCTACCTCTTCTTGAATATTACTAAGTGAAAGAACAAGTCTATCTGTCCGCTCATTCGTTTTATGTAGTAACGTTGCTACCGATGTGACAGATTCTTTTGTTTGAATCGATAGTTTTCGCACCTCATCTGCAACAACACTAAAGCCTTTACCCGCTTCTCCAGCACGAGCCGCTTCTATTGCCGCATTTAAAGCCAACAAGTTCGTTTGATTAGCAATATTTGTTACAACGTTCATAATCGATTCCATTTCCTTTGACATATCTGTCAATTGTGTAATATTTTCTGCTATATCATCAAGTGAGGATATAATATTACTCATATTTTGCGATTGACTCTTTAATTGTTCACGACCTTCTAATGCCTGACTCTCAGCCATAGTCGACACTTGAAGTGATTTTTTCGCTAGTTGTTTAATCTCATCTGATTGTCCACTTAAGCGATGAAATGAATTGTTTGTTTCCTGAGATATTGTGGCAAGACCTTCCGAAGACTCTACGATTTCTTGCTCTATTGCTTCTTTTCTACGTTCCATTTTTTCATGAAGTTGCTCAATTGTATGCTCAAACGCCTCTAAAACCAACTGTTGCTCAAAATTTGAAATTTTTGAGATGGCGCGAATTGTATTAAGCTGATCCATTGGATAATGAACATGTTCTTCAACTAAGTCAATAAATGATGCCGTTAAATCTTGAAAAGCACAAATATACCATTGTGTTTTAAGCCCGATATGGACATGTACTTTAGCAATTTTAATTCGTCTTTGATAAAATTCATCATCAATCGTACCATTAAACATTTCAATAATATGACGTCGTAAAGTAATTTTCAATTTCTCCACAGAACTATGTCTATTAATAATATCTACTAAGCAACGTTCAGTTCCAATCATTTCATAAAATCGATCAACAATATTATCAATATCGCCTTCTACAAAAGGTTGAAAGGCTTTTAAATATTGTAAATCCCGCTTTGTCAATTTGAGTAAATCAATTTGCTTTTTTATTGACTGGCAATTCGCTATATCCATTTTTACAATATATTGCTCTAAATCTAAAGCAGTTGTCTTTCTCTGTTTTTGAAAAATCACACATTTACCCTCTTTCATGTCGTGTACTTTTGAAAAGCTGAGAAAAATCTAATTCCGTCCACCAAAAATATAAGAGATTAGGAAGGCTCATCCCAAACTTTCGATGATAAGCTATTAGGATGTTAGTTAACCATTATTATCTATTTACATTTATGACGCTGATTTCTGTTACGGGCTACAATCAGCTAAAAATCGTGACTTTATTACTAGCCATTATTACTTACTACTCTTTCAAAATCACTCATATACAATATACATTTTATAAATAGCTGTCAATTTTCATATATACATTTTTTACCATAAATTGTATAAAAAGTCCCTGTCATCTTACTTATTATCTAAAGCAGTAAAAAAGCTACCACAATACTTTTGGGTAGCCAATTTACATCATCTCTGTTTTTTTTTGCTTACTTTTTCCTTGTTTTAGTTTGCAGTAATTATGCTTTATTATATTAATATTTTTACTATCAGTTTCTCCTAGTTATTCAAACCTATACACTACATCAAAACAATTACCTAATACCTATGCGCAAATTGTTAATAATCGAATCTAAACACCTATTATTTTTTAATAAAAAATACTTAAATTCCTTTTAATTCTTGTAGTAAAATTGCAGCCTCCTCACTTCCTGCATCTGCTGCAAGTCCATACCACTTTATAGCCTCTTTAATATTTCTAGCTATTCCTTCCCCCTTATTGTATATGTGCCCTAATTGTAATTTAGCTTCCGAATCTCCTTGAAGAGCAGCCTGTTTAAACCAATGAATACCCTTTTCAATATTTCGTATTCCTGTTAACCCTTGGCTCCAAATAAAGCCCAAATCATAAAAGGCATCGACATGATATTGCTCTGCAGCTCTTTCATACCAATATAATCCACGGTTCACATCTTTAGGTTGCCCTAGCCGTCCTTCTAAATAGATTCCTCCAATCCTGTATTGTGCTTCAACATAGCCTGCTTCAGCAGACTTTCTATAGTACCTACATGCTTGCTCCTCGTCTTTGTCGTTTCCTAAGCCCTTCTCATAAATAATTCCGAGTGTAAACATAGCCTCTGCCACACCTTGTTGTGCAGCGAAGTCGAACCACTTCTTCGCAAGTACCAAATTTTCTGGTACTCCCTCACCGTTAAAATACATATCTGCTAAATTATTCGCAGCATCTGGATGCCCTTGCTTTGCTGCAGACTCATACAATATAAAGGCTCTATTATAGTCTTCTTGAACACCTAGACCTTCAAAATAAAAATTACCAAGTGCATATTGTGCATCGGCATTTCCTTGTGATGCCGCTAACTCAAACCACTTTACTGATTTTTCTGGTTGGAAAAATTCGCCGTCAATGGCACTATAATATTCTCCAAGCTGAAATTGTGCATCTGCATCCTGTTCCTCTATGGCATCTTTGTATAAGTCAATGATTTCCTCATGATCTAGATCTTCTTCGTCAAACGCCTCAACATGCTCATTTTGGTGAATAAAATACCATTCCAATATATCAAGCACATCATCAACAACTTCAATGCAATTGGATAACTTCTCTAGTGAAGAAACTTGCCAAATAAAAATATAGATAGGGAGTGGAATTGCATCACGCAGTAAATCATCATATTCTGCTAAAAGCGTTAGCACATTCTCCTGTACTGACTTCGCTTGTTCTGGATGTATAATCTGTAAGTGTCGTAGTTGATTCTTTTTCAAAAGTCCTTGCACAACTTGATATAGTATTTTGTGCAAGGTTGCTAATTGTACTTGTTCGACTTTTATTAAATTAATGTTTTGCGCAAACCATGTATCTTGTGTTTGCGTGAGCTTTTGTAGGGATACAATTCGCTCTTTATTTTGTTTTGCTAAAAATTGCCCATACATTCGTTTCCCCCCTTGCACTCTATCTTGCCACTATTATATGGAAGACAGTTCTAAATTGGTTACACATATGCTCTTAAGATTAATCCAATGAACAATGTAATGAACAAAAAGACAGTGACATGAATCCATTTATACATTTCTAATAAACCGATAAATTCACGCGTAAATGCATTAGGTACATAATAAAATGCGGTCTTTGAACCAACACCTTGTGCATCAAGTTTTGCCTTTTTGGCATATATGCTTGCACGGAAAACATGGAAATTATTCGTTACGAATAAGGATCGATATTTTTTTCCTTGAGCATGCTTATCCATAATTTTTTTAGAGAATGCCATATTTTGTTCAGTATTTGTCGATTGATCTTCCATTAATATTTTTTGGGCTGGTATCTGATGTTCGTCAACTATATATTTTTTCATGGCGTATGCTTCTGATACTTTTTCATCATGCCCTTGTCCACCAGAGACGATAATGTACGGTCGTTCTCCATATTTTTGAAATTGCTTTACTGCCTCGTCTAAACGACTAGCTAAAAGTGGTGGCACCTTATCTCCAATTAGTCCTGATCCTAGCGCAATAATATAGTTAGGTTCATAAAAGATCGGCGTAAAATGATATAGAGTGGCATAAGCCATTATGCTTGTGTATAAAAACATTGTATAGCCAAAAATCAAAAACGCATAGAAGAAAAGAATATGCCAAATTTCATTTTCGATATTCGCAAAAATCACAAATACATACCAAATCATCATGATAAAAAAGCTCAAGCCGAAAACAGCTAACATTAGATTACGAACTTTACGTCCTTCTTTTTCGAGTAAAACTTTACTATTAAAAAACGTAGCTATCGATAAAACAAACATAATACTCGGGAAACTCCCTAGTATAATGACTATACCCATTTTCGACACAATCCCTTGCTCATTTGGAAGAAATACAGGATAACTAATTACTGTGCTAAAAAAATACAAACCTAAAAGGCCGAGAACTACTGTATTGAGAAAACGTCTTTTTTCCGTTATATATAACAGTAAAAAAATTGAAATTAATAGTAATGATGTTGAAATCATCGTCTCACTCCTTCCTTTATATATACATGTCCAATATTTAGCGATGAGTACTGACACTTCTTGTTCAAATTTATTGATATACTTAAATTGATGGTAGCAATTATTTTGTTTTTCGAGATGATTCATGTAAAATTATTATTAAGAACTAGTTTATGATAAAACTAAAAATTATATTGGAGGAATACAAGTAATGAAAAAAATCCTTGCTGCTATTTTTGCAGCGACACTTATGTTTGCGTCTGTTGGTGCAACATTATTCATCTCAGATACCCCAACTGCAGAAGCTAAATCCTATAAGTCAGGTAAAAAAGGTTTCTCAAACAACAATAACAACAATAACTCAAATTTCCAAAAATCTCAGGATAAAACTAAAGACCAAAATAATGCAACAACAAATAAAAACAATACAACTTCTACAAACAAAACGGATTCAACAGCTAAAAAAGGTGGCTTCTTCTCAGGTGGCCTTATGAAAGGCTTAATGCTTGGTGGCTTAGCTGGCTTATTATTCGGAAGTCTTTTCAGTGGCATGGGAATGCTTGGTAATATTTTAGGCTTATTAATTAACGTTGCAGCTATCATGGTTATCGTAATGCTAGTTGTAAAAATTGTTAATATGTTTAAAGATAAAAAACGTAAAGAGGAAGCACAATGGCACAAATAATTAATGAGCAAGATATTATTAATGCAATTTGCTTATCACAGGCCTATTATAATAACATTCGCCCTGAGGATGTACTTGTTGAACTAACATACGATGATGACACAGGCTTTGGTGCAGAAGTTGAAGTTAATGGTCAAATCGAGTTGTTCAATACAGCAGCAATGATCGGCGCACTACGTGTATGGATTAAAGATGTCCTACATGGTGACCCTTTTTCAACAGGCATCGAATTAGTCTTAGACGATGAAGAAGGCATCATTGCTAGACTATCGTAAATAAGTAAAGAATAGCAGTTCAGTAAATCTTATAGATTTATTGAACTGCTATTTTATTTTTTCAGATGTTTTATTACTTGTTCTTTCTTTTCTTCCTCAATTGTAAAATCGACTATTGATCTGCCGAGCATTAATAGCGTAATAAACATGACGCCTGTTCCAACGATTAAATAAATCATCGTAAATATCTTTGAAAAATCACTAGTAGGATATAGTCCAGTCTCAACACCTGTTGGAATTAAACTCACTACTGAAAAATACATAGCATCCAGCCAATGCCAACCTTCCGTCCCTCTATAAAACATAGTTCCTGAAAGAATGATAAAAAATAATGTTGTAAACAAAGATAGAAATTGTGGACGCTTGAATGACTTCCATATTCCTACTAACAATCTTTTCGCAGATAAAATAAATGACAGCATCGCATTCTCCTTTGATCCATTTTCACTTCAGCATTATTACAATTCTAAATTGGCTCATCCCCAACTTTTGATAAGAACCCAAATTGTACTAGATATTCATAGCAATAAAAATAACATACGTAAACGTTAAAAGGTAGAGATTTCGATTTACAATCTCTACCTTTTAACGTTTACTTTTTTAATAGACTACTAAAATTCACAAATATTTTAGCTGCATGGCCTCGTTTTGTAGGAGCCTCGGGTGAAAATCCCCCTTCACTACCTATAATAATACCTTGCTCATACAACATAGTTATTGCATGTTTTGTTTCTTCGTCGTAAGAGGCAATATCAGAGAATGGGGCTTTCCCTTTCACAGCATAAGATTGCTTTTTCTCATATTCATAAGCACGATTAATCATTACTGCTAATTGAGCGCGAGTAACTGGCAGCCCTGGGTTAAACTTCCCATCCGATCCCTTAATTAGCCCATATGCATACGCTGCTGCAATTTCTGACTGAGTTCCGACATCATAAATTGCAATGTCTGTAAACGGTGCCTGTTCATTCGTCGTTAAACCAAGACTTCTAACAAGCATCGAAGCGGCCTGTGCACGAGTAACACTTTGATCAGGTTTAAACGTACCATCTGGATACCCGTTCATAATACCCAATTCAGCTGCCTTCAATATAAACTCCTTTGCCCAATTCTTTTCTACATCAGTAAAGCTTAAAGTTCTTCCCGTAGTAAAATTAACTGTTGGACTTTGAACACTTTCATTCCCAGCCGCATCAACCGCTTTAATTGCTACCGTATATGCTGTATTCGCTATTAAATTATCCAACGTTATAGCGTTTATTGCAGCATCTTTTGTAAATGTTAGCTTACCGTTTACATATACTTTGTAACTAGTGACACCTACATTATCCTTTGCTTCCTGCCAGCTTATTTTTACCGTTGTACTATCCATCATGTTTGCTTGGATCGTTTTTGATACATCCCATAACGTACTTGTTTTAATCGCTGGTAAAAACGCCTCGTTCGCTACTGCTAAATAGCCTGCTTCACTTAAATGAATATTATCAGGGTTTGGTAAATAGCTTGGAACATCTTTTGCTACAATATTGTATGTCGGTACAAAAATGGCACCCGCTTTTTCAGCAGTTGTTTTTATCGTTGCATTCATAACTTTTAATAGCATTTTAAATTGTTGCTGTACATCCTCACTATAGTAAGGAAAAGAATTATAATAGCCCATCACATAAATTTGAGCATTCGGATTAAGTTTCTTAATTTCTTCTAAAATAGCAGCAATATTTTTTATTGCTCCCTGGGAAGCTTTTAGCATCATTGCTGCATTAATGCCTGTTGTCTGAGACTCTTCTAAAATAGGTATTAAATCATTGGCACCAACGGTTAGTGTAATAATTTCAGCCTCTTTAATAGATGTACGAACCTTCACCTTCTCGCTTGGATAACCGAATCCTACCACTGACTTTTCCACATTATTTTGTATATCCTTTAATACATCACTTGTTGTATAGCCTGAATTCGCAAAACCCTTATTATAAGAAGTAATTAAATCCTCTTGCTGTAAAGCTTGTGCAACAAAATCCGTGTAACCTAACCCGATCATACCAACCTCATTCATACCATGTGCTAAGGAATCACCCAGTGCTACATAATCTGCTTGAACTACCCAACTTGGCGCTATGTAGTCTCTTTGTTCCTCAGCATTTACACCTATTGGTACTACTAATTGACATGCCAGAATGCTAGCCGCTAAAAACCGAAATTTCTTTGATAATTGCACACCCTCACTCCTCCAAATTTTACTAATTACTATTTTAATATACAGGAGATGGAAATAGGCTAAAAAAGCGTAATTATTTTTAATGTTCATCACCAAAAGTTATGATGACGTTTGTTAAAATGTACGCCATGTCTTCGTTCCGGCTGGGCGACTCCTTGGGGATCAGTGAACTGCACCTATGGTGATGAACCTTTTTTATTCCAGCTGAACCTTCCCATAAATGCCGCCACCACCAACTTCAATTGCCAATTGCCCCGTTCTTGCTAAATCGATCATCTTGGCAATTTTGGGCGGCACGATTTGTTCGAGCTGTTCTAGTGTAACTCGATGCAAGATGTTCATCTCTGTACCAAATGCTTGCACTAATCGTTCCATCATTTTTGGCCCTAATCCTGGTATAAAGTCTAGCGGTACTTGGTGTATATATGGTGGTCGTGCACGTTTATCTGTAACTTGCTCTGAAAGCTCCTTAATACGCGTTGCAACACCTTTTATAATTTGCGTGCTTTCACAGTTTGTACAGATTGTAGCCGAATTGCTAAGCTGCTCGCCACATTTTGCGCAGACAGTCTGATGATATTTTCCAAGCAAAGGGTTTAAGCCATAATTGGCTATTACTACTCGACCTTCTTGCTCATGAAGCGCCATCTTTAATTCTGTAAAATTTGCATTTAATAGTCTTAATTTTTGATACTCACGTGCAATTTTCCCTAGTGAATGTGCATCAGAGTTGCTGACAAATGTATATGTTTGCAGCTCTTTAATGTTACTCACCATATTGGTATCGGAGCTTAAACCAAGCTCTATCGCATCTATAAGCTGAGGGTCAAATACTTCTGTTAAACTACGATGCACGCCTTTACCAAATAAGCTTTTAAATGGTGTAAAAACATGAGCAGGAATAAAAAGCCCGCCTAATTCATGAACCTTTTGCTGTAATGTTCGCCCATCACAATAAATACGCTGAGAGCTTAAATGAATATTCTTCATATGATTAGACACCCAATTTGAAAATTCCCTCATAAGTAGAAGTGTTGGAAAATAGGCGAGTACATGGATTGGTCCATGGCAATGATGATCATAAATCTCAATTTCAGAACCTGGAATAAGTGTTGTTTCTTGAAAACGGAGCCCTCCATGTTCCAGCTCCTTCAGTTCTCCCTGTTCAATCATCTCTGCCATTTCATCCATTACTTCGGGTGAATGACAATCAATAATCCCGATAATATCTAGTCCCTTTCTTGCACTTGCAGTCTCTAAAATTCTTGCTAACGTTAACGTTTTACTGCCAGTAATTTTAACAGCACGACCACTTAAAGTGCGTCCAATATGAATATGTAAATCTGCATAGAAATCTTGCATCATTGTACTCCTCCTATTTTCAAATGAAATAAAAAAAACCTCACATTGTGAACTGCGCCCCAATTGTTAGACACATCTAACAATTGGAGGTGCAGTTTTTGTATGGTCAAAAAATATACTGCCAAAGATAAATTACAAGCTGTTGAGCGTTACTTAAATGGAAAGGAAAGTTCCTATGATATAGCTAAATCTATGGAGACTGATAATAAAGCAATCCTTAAATGGGTTAAGCAATATGAATACAATGGTGTTGAAGCTTTTATTCAGCCATATACAAATTACACACTAGAGTTTAAAATGGATGTACTAAATTTTATGATTGAAAATGGTACGTCCTTAAACGAAACGGCAGCGATTTTTAAGATACCTGCCCCTTCAACAATTAGTGTTTGGAGAAAGCAATATGAAATTCAAGGATTAGATGCCCTTCAATCAAAGAAAAAGGGGCGTCCATCCATGAAAAAAGAATTTAATAAACAATCGAAACAAGCACCAGTTGAAGGCTCTACCGAAGCACTTGAAGCACGTATTAAACAACTAGAAATGGAAAATGAGTATTTAAAAAAGTTGAATGCCTTAGTTCAAAACAAAGAAAAATCACCAAACAGGACAAAGCGCAAGTAGTCTATGAATTAAGGCATAAATATCCGGTGAAAGCACTCGTAAAATTCGCTGGCATTCCACGAAGTACGTACTATGATTTAGTAAAACGTATGAATCGACCAGATTTAGATGCCGATTTAAAAGAGGAAATTAAGGCGATTTATGAAGAACATGAAGGGCGTTATGGCTATCGCCGTATTCGTGACGAGCTAGCGAATCGTGGGCAAAAAGTGAATCATAAAAAAGTGCAACGTATCATGAAAGAACTGGGTTTAAAGTGTGTTGTACGTATGAAAAAATATAAATCCTATAAAGGAAACGTTGGTAAAATTGCGCCAAATATTTTAGACCGCAATTTTAAAGCAGATGCCCCAAATGAAAAATGGGTAACAGACATTACAGAATTTAAATTGTTCGGTGAGAAACTTTATTTATCGCCAGTTTTAGATTTATTTAACGGGGAAATTATCACGTATACAATTGGCTCTAGACCAACCTATTCACTTGTTTCAGATATGTTGGACAAAGCGTTCGAACGTTTACCTGAGCACCACCAGTTACTCATGCATTCCGATCAAGGCTGGCATTATCAAATGAATAAATATCGTCGCGCCTTAGAATCAAGAGGGATTGTTCAAAGTATGTCTCGTAAAGGAAACTGTTACGACAACTCTGTCATGGAGAATTTCTTTGGAATTATGAAATCTGAATTCCTTTACATGAGAGAATTTGAAAGTATAGAGCATTTTAAAATAGAATTAGAAAAATATATAAATTACTATAATACGAAACGGATCAAGGCAAAATTAAAAACGAGTCCGGTACAATACCGAACTCATTTTACCCAAGCTGCCTAATGAAATAACCGTGTCTAACTTTTAGGGGTCACTTCATTGCTGTAAGGTATTTTATTCTTAATTATGATGGATGATTGCTGTGAGTACTATTGTTTGACTCGAAGGCACCCGAGCCCTGTGATGACATTGTCGAAGAATCATATGCCACTAATGTCACTCCAATGTTCTTTTCTAGCTCATTAATTTTTTCAAGCTGTTGCTGATCTAATCGTGCAATTTTTATCTCTTCCATTTGCATCAATTCCTTTCACGAATAAAGTTCCCTAAATAAGAAACATATATACACGAAAAGTAATGACTGATTGTCAGTCATTTTCTTTGACTTTATTTCAGCTATTTTGTAACATATTAAATAAGCAGGCCAAAAGCGAGGGATTTCATGTCAAAAGAAGAGAAAATTATTCAAGCTGCAATTGAAGTTTTCCGTGAAAAAGGAATAGAAAAGACAAAGGTTTCAGATATCGTAAAAGCTGCAGGTATCGCGCAAGGGACATTTTATCTTTATTTCCCATCACGTCTTTCAGTTATGCCAGCCATCGCAAAGGTTATGGTTGAGAAAATTATTGCTGCTATTAACGATGGGATTTCAAAACAAGAGCCTTTTGCAAAGCAGCTTGAAAAAGTAGTAGATATTGTTTTTTCTCTAACAGAGGAATATCGAGATGTATTTGCACTTATCTATGCCGGTATTACCCAAACCGAGCATATGAAAGAATGGGAAAATATATATGCTCCCTATTACGAATGGATGAATCATTTCTTATATGAAGCTCAACAACAAGGAACGATACGCGCTTCTCTAGATACTACACGTTCTTCTAAACTTATAATCGGTCTAGTAGAATCTGCCGCTGAGCAAATTTATTTGTATGACGACAGTGAAGAAGAAACAATTAGACATCAAAAGCTTGAGCTCCTCGACTTTTTACATCATGCACTCGATTTACGTCACGCATAAGTGACGTTCTCTTTTACACTAAAAATGACTGAATGTCAGTCATAATGATAGGAAGGAATTTAACTATGCAAAAAGATTGGATTTATGTTGGATTAACTAGTTTGTTTGAATTGTTTTGGATATTTGGCTTTAATGTTGCCGATTCCTGGTGGCATTGGATTATTATTGTGTCTCTAATTGCGATCGATTTCCATTTCTTATCGAAGGCTTGTGAGAACTTACCTACCGGCACAGTTTATGCGACTTTTGCTGGGGTCGGTACAATTGGTACAACATTAATGGACATTTTTATTTTTGACGGTGAGTTTAATGCTATTAAAGGGATTTTCATGTTTATTTTAGTACTGGGTGTTATTGGTCTTAATTTAGCTGATAACGCTTCAAAAGATCCTGTTGAAGAGAAAGGAGCTAATGCATAATGGGTTGGATACTTGTTTTATTAGCTGCATTTTCAGAAATTGTCGGTGTTGTAGGTTTACGCTTTTATAGTCAGGAAAAAAATATACGAAATTTATTAATATATCTAGGCGGCTTTGGGCTATCCTTTGTGCTATTATATGCATCCTTTAACTATTTACAGTTAAGCATTGCCTATGTAGTATGGGTTGGTATTGGTACAGTTGGTGCTGTTCTTGTGAATATCATATTCTTCGGTGAATCTAAAAATCTGACTCGAATTATTAGTATCATCGCCATTATCATTGGTGTGGCAGGATTAAAAGCAGTATCTTAATTTATTTTATTATTCGTGCAAAAGCCTAGTGGCTCTTTGGCAAAGCGAGTGGTTGATCTCCGTTCCGGCTGGGGCGTCCAAGAACGATTGCTAAATCATCATAGATCGCCTCGTTACAGCCGAGACAGCGTAGGCTTTGCATCAACTTCCCTTTTAAGGGCCACATCATACAAGATATCACGCCATCAGTATCTGTTCTTAATTATGATGTTTCTATAGTCTATAACTAACAATAAGTTATCAAATTAAACAGGATAAACATTTTGTGTTAACTAATTATTTTTATTAAGTTGACACAAAATGTTTATTTTTTTACAATATTATTATCAACATTACTTTTTAGGGGTGAAATAATGGCAACAGTTGCGGAACATACGCATAACAAATTAAGAACAGTCGACCTTGCGTACATTGGACTATTTTCAACATTGATGATGATAGGAGCTAATATTACGTCCATTGTACCTTTCATGATGGTTGGTGGCGTACCTATCACATTGCAAACTTTTTTTGCTATTTTAGCAGGACTTATTCTTGGTAGTAGAAAAGGGGCACTCGCTTGTACTGTTTATATGTGCATAGGTTTAGCTGGTGCACCTGTGTTTGCCCGTTTTGGTGGAGGCTTTGGACAAATTTTAAGCCCTACATTTGGCTTCATTGTTTCTTTTATATTAGCTGCATTTGTCGCAGGGCTTATTGTAGAACGCAGTGGAACAAAGAAAAGCTATGTGGTTGCTGCATTAGTTGCAACAGCTATTAATTACTTACTAGGGACAAATTGGATGTACTTTGCCTATAAGCTATGGGCTAGTGCTCCTGATGCTTTCACTTATAAGGTAGCATGGGTTTGGATGATGCCTCCTTTACCAAAGGATATTATTTTAGCTATATTTGCAGGTATTTTTGCATATCGCCTTCAAAAGGTATTAAAAATAATTCCGATTAAATAAAAGGCTTATCACCATTACGAGGGGTTGATTTCCGTTAAGGCTATGTGCTTTCTCGAAGGCGTCCGTTGAGCCGATTCTCACCTCTATCTAACAAACAAAAAATGCCCCATAAGTATATTGTTATACTTATGGGGCATTTTTTTATTTTTAAACGTATTTTTTCATCCAGTTTAAGAAGTTATCAATAACTGCATCTAGGAATTTGTTAGTACCTTCGTCTGTTAAATTTCCTTCTGTATCAAATTTAGTGTGTACTGCTCCAATATAAACGTCATTACCACTAAGTAATGGTGAGTTTACTCCAGGTGAGAATAAAATATCTCGTAAATGTAATTGTGCTTTAACAGTACCTAAGTTACCCATTGATGCCCCCATCATGAATGATGGTTTGCCAATCATTACTTTATCAACGCGAGATAACCAATCGATGGCGTTAACCATAACACCTGGCACTGTACCATTATATTCTGGTGTCAACCAAAGAACTGCATCTGCCGCTTTTACTTTTGCTTTAAAATCAAGTACAGGCTGCGGTGCTTCATTTTCGATATCTTGATTATACATTGGTAAATCGTTTAAGCTTAATATTTCAAGATCAATTTTCTCTGCATAACGCTTTTGAACAAATTTTGCTAATTGCATATTATAAGATTCTTTACGGATACTACCTACGATTGCTACTACTTTCACAATATTTCCTCCTAAATGTGCATTAATTTTATTATTTGTAAACAGTTTTATTTTATACCGCTCTAGTAGTAGGTTGCAAATTCCTCAACCGGTTTACGGTAACCACGCAGGCGGCGACTACTTTCTTTTTCCTTACCTATTGTAATCATTAGTGCAATTTCATGTGTTTCTGGGACATTAAAAAGAGCTCTCATTTGTTGCTGATCAAAGCCGATCATTGGACATGTATCCCATCCGCGATTTTTAGCTGCTAGCATAAATAACATAGCTGAAAGTGAAGCGTTACGAATGGCTTCCTCCTTCATAAATTCAGCGCCACGTTCTTCATAAAATTTAGCGTTTTCATTAACGATATTTTCTAATTCACAAGCATTAATAATACCTAAGTCTACCATCCCTTGATTAAGGGTAGCAGTATTTTTATAGGCTTCTTTATCTCCTAAAACAAGTATGACCGCTGAGGCTGAGTGCACTTTGTATTGTCCGTATGCTGCGTCTCTTACTTTTTCTTTTTTTTCTTCATCTAATACAACGATATAATCGGCATGTTGTAAATTAAAAGCGGATGGAGCAAGCTTAACATCCTCCAAAATGGGACGTATATCTTCTTCGCTCATCTTGATGCCCTCTATAAAATTATTTGCTGATCGGCGCTTATCTATTAGCTTTGCAAATTCCATCTACTAACCCCCGAGAGTATGTAATTTCCAATCAGTAGAAGCTTATTCTCTGATTGGAATAAAAAGTATTACTCATATTCTTTATCGAACGTAATCTCACTTCTTACAGTGTCAATTGGGCGAACAAGCTCTTCAATTTGTGCACGCTTTTGTTCTAAAAATGGTGGCAACGACAATTTTTCACCTAAAGTTTCATAAGGCTCATCACCCATAAATCCTGGGCCATCAGTAGCTAACTCAAATAAAATTTGTGGTGCTACTCGTGCATAAAGTGATTCGAAGAAATGACGATTTACGTAACCTGAAGTATGGAAGCCAAAGCTTTCAAATCGTTCAGTCCATTCATTTAGTACAGCTCGATCCTCTACGCGGAATGCAGCATGATGTACTGTACCGAAGCCTTGACGAGCTACTGGTAGAACTGTGTTAAGTTCTACAACGATTTGTGCACCGTTTCCGCCTTCACCAACCTCGAAAAGATGGAAATCTCCTTCTTCTGCAATTTCTGTAAAGAGCATCACTTTTTCTAGCACCTCTTTGAAATGTTTAAAATTAGCAACTCTTACAAAAACCGGACCTAAGCCTGTAATTGCATATTCAAGAGGAATCGGTCCATCTTGCCATGGAGTGCCAGATACAACACCAGTATTGTTTTCATCAGAAATTAGTTGATATTGCTGATCGTCAAAATCGACGAATGATAAAGTTTTCTTGCCAAACTGCTCTTTAATACCCGTATGTTTAACATTCAATCGATCAAAACGTTTTACCCAATAGTCCAATGCCGCATCTGTAGGCACGCGGAATGACGTTTTGGAAATTTCATTTGTCCCATGAACACCTTTTGGGGTGTTTGGGAAATCGAAAAATGTCATATCAGTTCCAGCGCTACCTTTATCATCTGCAAAGAATAAATGGTATGTTTGGATATCATCCTGATTAACCGTTTTTTTCACCAACCGCATCCCTAATACATAAGTAAAAAATTTATAATTCTCTTCCGCACTACTTGTAATAGCAGTAACGTGGTGAATTCCTTTTAAATGATTCATTTTATATTCCTCCCATATATCTCGATTTCGAGATATATACGTAAAATTTTTTATTTTTTAACTGCGTTCAAACCAACCTTTTTCAGAGACAGAATCATTGTGTTCATCTCCTGTTGATCTAATACTTCAAAAATCTCGTTAATTTTTCGTTCATGCTTTGGAAATATTTCTTCCATCAACGTTTGTCCTCCATATGTTAATAAAACATACGTGACACGACGATCCTTTGGGCAAGCACGTCGATACACAAAACCTTTTTGTTCGAGCTTATCAATAACATACGTAATGCTACTACTTGCGATTAATATTTTCTTTCCAATCACTTGGATTGGTTGCTCACCATGGTGATATAAAAACTCAAGTACCGAAAATTCGGTTTGATTTAAATCGTATTGAAGTAAATCTCTTTTTGTTGCATCTTGAATCGTTTGATATGCTCGGAACAATACCGTAAAGGCTTTTAAATTACGATTGTCTTCCTTCATACGACTCCCTCTTCCTATTTACTTCGAATTAATTTATCTTTAATTCGAGATAATAATAACATATAAACTTCTATACAGCAATCCTTTTGCTTTACTGTTTACACAAAAAGGGCATCCCTCTTTAGGAGATGCCCTCTCATTTCTAAATTATTAATTAATAGTAACGGCGGTCGTTGTTTTGTTCATAGGCAGC
The DNA here is from genome assembly GCF_001183605.1 of Lysinibacillus xylanilyticus. GTDB lineage: Bacteria > Bacillota > Bacilli > Bacillales_A > Planococcaceae > Lysinibacillus > Lysinibacillus xylanilyticus. The sequence continues at coordinate 51,518 of NZ_LFXJ01000009.1, forward strand.
CTTCGCTAGACGAACTGTAGATACAGCCAAATCTGCATATGTCACTTTTTCAGTAGCATTGAATTTATTTTGCTGTCCATCAATTAGCCCCATTGCACTCACTAAAGCAACATAACCTGCGTACGCTTTGTCAATTGAGCTTGCATCAGTAAAGTTTAATTTGTAAATGTCACTATGCTTAGCAACACTTTCTAAATTTAGTACACGTACTAACCATTCAGCCAGCTCTTGACGAGTCAATGTTGTATCTACTGCAAATTGATTCCCCGGTTGTAAAATACCCATTCTTACCGCTTGTTCAACGACTTTATATAATGGATGCTTTTTGTCAATATTATTAAAGGATTGCGTATCGTTGTCTCTTCCATTCGGACCAAAATCATATCCGTATGATAATGATTTAACTAAGATTTTTAAAGCTTCTCCCTTTGTTACAGCTGTATCAGCATTAAAGTGTGCAGGGTCTTTAACCTCTAACACGTTTTGGCGTAGTAAATAAGTTAATTCTCCTCCAGCTGTTGGATGTGAAATGGCTGGTTTTTCTTTAGAATCATCAACTTTTTGAAGCCATTCACCAGTTGTTGCATCAATACTATTGAACAAGCTTCCATTATAAACTGGAGAGTATACTAAATCATAGTGGTGATTATCCTCACCATCCTGTTTTGCATACTGGAGCTCCAATTTTAACCCCTCACTGATTGTTGCTTTCGCTTTATCAGCAGGAATAGCTTTGTTTACAGACGGCCAATTATCAATCTTACGATTATTAACATGTAAAGCACTTAATTTCCCATCTGCACTGATACCAACAGAAATTTCATCCCCTAATACCGCAATGCCATTGACAATACGCGGGAAGGAGAAGTAATACTGTTTGCTGTATTTGTCATATGCAGTATCTTCTATTGGTTTTGAATAGTTATGAATATATGACGGAGCCCACTCTTTTAAATAGTCGATTGCTTTTGCTAATGCAGCATCTTTTGAAATTGGTTTTACTTTATCATCTGTATCCTCGAAATCTCTACGAATATCCCAGTAGTCTGTAATCTCACCTGTTGCCTTGTTCACTTCAAATGATGTGCCCGAACCTCCATTTCCATGATAATACATATAATTCACATCGTAAATTGTTTCGCCATTATCATTTTCTCTTTCACTAACTGATTCGATTTGTAGCTTTACTTTGTCTGAATTTACTTTTAAGAAAGATTTAGCTAACTCTTCAACTTCTGCTACTGTAATATCCTTCTTTCTAGGCGCAAGTGGTTGCGATGCAAGTTTTTCTACACCAGTTGCCTTTGGTACTTCAGAAGTGAAGCCATTCATTGTTTGCCACTGCCCATTTATTGCATGTACACCTTTGAAGCCTGTTGACGGCATATACACAAGCTTAGCACTAGCTTCACCTGTTTGGTAATTGTAGTCAGCCATATAACGTAAATCTACTGACAAATTTTCGCGAACTTGTGCAAGTATATCTGACTCATTCTTTTTCTGTTCTAAGTTATCAAATGTTGCCTTACTAGTTGACTCGGTATTACGATACATATTTGTAACTTCACCATTCGCTAGAACTGCAATATTAATAGACTCATCACTAATTAGTACACCATTATATGTTGGTGAATAAGTGAATGAATACGTAATTGGTTCAGTTAATGGTCTACTAAAGCTTGAACCAAAATCACCAAAAATACTGTCTTCACGAAGCTTGTAATTCGCAGTGTTCGGCAATTTCTTTAGGAAGTCCTGGGCAATTTTCTTTGCCTCCACCTCTGAATACTTTACTGGGTACAATGCATCCGCTATATTTGCAGGTTGGTAGTAGAAATTTTCTATTTCTAAATCTTCGCCTTTAAAAGTAAAACTACCATAAGCATCTTTTCCATTTATTGTCTTATGGAAATTTAAATCATAGCGCACTGTTTTATCATCATTATAGTAATGCCCTTGCCCCATTGAGAAATCTTTCTCTGTTACAAAATTGAACTTACCTGGGAATAGTGTATTCAATTGCTTAATAAGCATATTTTTCGTTACTTTTGTTTCTGTTGAAGCAACTTGAATTGCAACTCTCTCTTGCGGTTCTTTTACATTTGCTGAAGCTTGTGCCATTGGCGAAAGTACACCAACAGAAAAAGCAGTAGACGTTAATATGATTCCTATTTTTTTAAACTTTACCATAATATACCTCCTAGATTATCATTTACCATTATTATAGTATAGATTTCCAGAAATAGAAATGATGTTTTCGGATTATTTATTTTTATTAGAAAATAGAATGGACATAGAGCTATTTTATCTCTTCATTTAAAGAAGTTAAAAAGGGCATCCCCTAAAATCAGGAGATGCCCTTTCATGTATAAATTATCGTTTACTAATAGTAACGGCGGCCACTGTTTTCCTCATTAATAGCCTTTGCTAGACGAACTGTAGATATAGCCAAATCTGCATAAGTCACTTTCTCTGTAGGATTGAATTTTTTATTTTGCTGTGCATCAATTAGTCCCATTGCACTTGCTAAAGCAATATAACCTGCGTACGCTTTGTCAATTGAGCTTGCATCGGCAAAGTTTAATTTGTAAATGTCACTATGCTTAGCAGCACTTTCTAAATTTAGAACACGTACTAACCATTCTGCCAGCTCTTGACGAGTCAATGTTGTATCTACTGCGAATTGATTCGCCGGTTGTAAAATACCCATTCTTACGGCTTGTTCAACGGTTCCATATAATGGATGATTTTTGTCAATATTATTAAAGGATTGCGTATCGTCATCTCTTCCATACGGACCGTAATCATATCCGTATGTTAAGGATTTAACTAAAATTTTCAAAGCTTCTCCTTTTGTTACAGCTGTATCAGCATTAAAGTGTGCTGGGTCTTTAACCTCTAACACGTTTTGGCGTAGTAAATAAGTTAATTCTCCTCCAGCTGTTGGATGTGAAATGGCTGGTTTTTCTTTAGAATCATCAACTTTTTGAAGCCATTCACCAGTTGTTGCATCAATACTATTGAACAAGCTTCCATTATAAACTGGAGAGTATACTAAATCATAGTGGTGATTATCCTCACCATCCTGTTTTGCATACTGGAGCTCCAATTTTAGCCCCTTACTGAACGTTGCTTTTGCTTTATCAGCAGGAACAGCTTTGTTTACAGACGGCCAATTATCAACTTTTCGATTACTAACATTTAATGCACTTAATTTCCCATCTGCACTAATACCAACAGAAATTTCATCCCCTACTACGGCAATGCCATTGACAATACGTGGGAAGGAGAAGTAATACTGTTTTTCTTGTTTGTCATATACTGTATCTTCTATTGGCTTTGAATAGTTATGAATATATGACGGAGCCCACTCTTTTAAGTAGTCGATCGCTTTTGCTAACGCTGCATCTTTTGAAATTGGTTCTACTTTATTATCTTTCTCATTGAACTCTCTACGTACATCCCAGTAGTTGATAACCTCACCTGTTGCCTTATTCACTTCAAATGACGAACCATAACCATGGTTTCCAGATTGATACATATAATTCACTGAATAAATTGTCTCACCATTTTCGTTTTCTCTTTCATCAACCGATTCAAGTTGTAGCTTTACTTTGTCAGAATCAACTTTTAAAAATGACTTAGCTAACTCTTCAACTTCTGCTAATGTAATACCTTTTTTTCTAGGTTCTAGTGGCTGCGATGCTAGTTTTTCTACACTTTTTGTCTTTGGTACTTCAGAAGTGAAACCCTTCATTGTTTGCCACTGCCCATTTATTGCATGCACACCATTAAAGCTTGTTGGCGGCATATACACAAGCTTGGCAATAGATTCACCTGTTTGGTAGTTATAGTCAATCATATAACGTAAATCTATTGATAAATTTTCGCGAACTTGTGCAAGTATGTCTGACTCATTCTTTTTCTGATCTAAGTTATCAAATGTAGCCTTACTCGTTGACTCAGTATTACGATACATACTTGTAACTTCACCATTTGCTAGAACTGTAATATCGATAAACTGATTACTAAGTGGTACACCATTGTGTGTAGGTGAATAAGAGAATGAATACGTAATTGGCTCAGATAAAGGTCTATTAAAATTAAAATCACCATATACATTGTCTTCACGAAGTTTGTAATTCGCAGTGTTCGGCAATTTCTTTAGGAAGTCTTGGGCAATTTTTTTTGCATCACCCTCTGAATACTTCACTGGGTACAATGCATCCGCTATATTTGCAGGTTGGTAGTAGAAATTTTCTAATTCTAAATCTTCGCCTTTAAAAGTAAAACCACCATATACATCTTTACCATTGATTACCTTGTGGAAACTTAAATCATAGCGCACCGTTTTATCATCATTAAAGTAATGCCCTTGCCCCATTGAGAAATCTTTCTCTGTTACAAAATTGAACTTGCCTGGGAATAGTGTATTCAATTGCTTAATAAGCATATTTTTCGTTACTTTTGTTTCTGTTGAAGCAATTTGAATTGCAACTCTCTCTTGCGGTTCTTTTACATTTGCTGAAGCTTGTGCCATTGGCGAAAGTACACTAACAGAAAATGCAGTAGACGTTAATATAATACCTAACTTTTTAAGATTTACCAAAAAACCCCTCCTATATTATCATTTACCATAATTATAATATACATTTCCATAAATGGAAATTATGTTCTCGAGTTATTTATGTTTATTAGAAATAGAATGAACATAGAGCTATTAAATGTTTCGATGCGAAAGCAAAACGTCAGCTACGCCAAGGCGAAATTGATTGCTCCCTAAATTTCTTATTTCTTTACTACATCAAAGTTTGACCCGATTAATAACCAATTTTGAGGGAATGGTAGACCCAACTTCCAATAGCCTACTCCTCGAAGTTTATACCGTTTGATTAAATTAAACTTCGCTTGAATGGATCTTGCATCCTCGAACCACACCACATGTGCTTTACCTTGCTCATCATAGTATTCAAAGAACGGTGCTTGAGATCTCAAATCAAACTGGATAGCAGCATTATATTTCTTAGCAATCTCGATTGCTCTTTGTGGACTAACCGCTTCTGCATTAGGCCCACCCTGTACAAAAGGCAATGTCCAGTCATACCCATATAAATTCTGTCCAAGTATAATTTTATTCCGAGGTATCTCACTGACTGCATATTTAACAACCGCTTCTACCTCTGGGAGTGGCGATACTGCCATAGGTGGCCCTGCAGAATAACCCCATTCATAAGTCATTAACATGACAAAATCCACTATTTCTCCATGTGCTTTATAATCATGCCCCTCCGTCCAGGGACCTCGCTCACTAGCACTTGTTTTTGGAGCTAGCGCTGTCGATACGGTATATCCCTGTGGATGGAATCGGCTCACCGCTCTCCTTAAAAAGTTGTTATACGCTTCTCGTTGATCGCCTGGCAAATTCTCAAAATCAAAATGAATATCTTTAACAGTTCCTAAACGCTTTGCCTCTTCAAGAATATTATTGAAGAGCAAATCCTGTACGGCCGTACTTTGAAAAATATCTCTCGCTAAATCACCGCTAAAACTAAAATTCTCCAAATTTGAGACAACCATTGCTAGAGAAGCACCTGTATCATTTGCAATTTGCGCCACACCTTGACTCGGAGGTACCTTAAGCGTCCCATCTCGTCTTGCCTCATAGCTAAATAGAGCAAGATAAGTTAAAAATGGACCAGCTTCTCTTGCTTGACTCAGTAATGCCTCACTAACGAATGTCCCTTTCGGCTCTAAATATGCCAATGTTTCAGCTCTTGTTTTTGGTTGAGGTGGAATATAAAGTCGCATACCTATCGATAAAGGTTGACTCGGACTAATATTGTTCACTTGTGCAAGCGTTAAATAATTTATGCCAAAGCGTTGACCGATTGAATATAGACTATCTCCTGACTGCACATAATAGAAATTTCCGACAATCGGTATTACAAGAGCTTGCCCTATAACTAATCGATTTGGTTCAGGAATTTGATTGGCATCTACAATACTTTGAACTGTTGTCCCGTATGACTGCGCAATACCCCATAAGGACTCTCCTGCCCGAACAACATGTATTTGAATGTCAGTGCCTCCTTCTAGCTTGATAAAATCACACCTATAAAGCTTATGAACTCGGAAAGAAAAAAATGTCATTGCTCCGTAAGAACAAATTCCCTGAACAAAAAAATCCATCGCTTTCTAGCGAATGGACCTTTTTTCTGCGAGCAAGCGTCGAGCTTCTACCATATTTGTTATTGCTGCCGCTTCGCTTTCGCGCAATAAACATCTGCCGCTGCCGCTTCGCTTTCGCGCAATAAACATCTGCTGCTTCGACTCCGCCAGGAAAGCTCCCAGTCGGAATTGAAATCAACCCTCTCGTTTTAATGAAAACTAATAACCCGTCGGAAATAAAGAACCCCCACTGATTAAAGTTTCACTTTATCCCGCTTTAACGGGCAGTAATTTATCTGTACTAAAAGCAAAGAAACTAGGTGAAAGTTAACTGCCCGTAAAAGCCCGATTGGTGAAGACTAATAATCAGCGGGGAATAAAGAACCCCCACTGATTAAAGTTTCACTTTATCCCGCTTTAACGGGCAGTAATTTATCTGTACTAATCGCAAAGAAACTAGGTGAAAGTTAACTGCCCGTAAAAGCCCGATTGGTGAAGACTAATAATCAGCGGGGAATAAAGAACCCCCACTGATTAAAGTTTCACTTTATCCCGCTTTAACGGGCAGTAATTTATCTGTACTAATCGCAAAGAAACTAGGTGAAAGTTAACTGCCCGTAAAAGCCCGATTGGTGAAGACTAATAATCAGTGGGGAATAAAGAACCCCCACTGATTAAAGTTTCACTTTATTGTACATCTGATTTAATCATTTCAAATAATAGTGGCACATTCGTTCCGCGCTGTAACGAATTACAGCCCTCCATTAAAAATGACCAGCTCATTTTCATTTTTTCTTTATACGGAAGCTCTGAATTAACTGGAAGATACTCTTTTAAATATTCATCTATGGAACTCGATAAACTTTCCATAAATTCATCAGCCTTTTGCACCTTTTCCGTTGCTACTTCATTACGCTCATCCCATAGTACATGCTCTAAGTTTGTAGAAAAATAGAATAGCTGATACGGTATTCTTAATCGATGAATGCTAAAATGATCATTTGCCATAAGGATTTTAGCATTATTCGCCTTCATTTCATTTCGTTGTTCGATTTGCTCCTTACGCTTCTCAGATTTCACCAATATCGCATCTTCTGTATAGAATAAATTTTGCCCGATATCTTCCTTCACCTTGACAAATTCAGGGGCAATAAAACAACCGTCAGCATCAGTAATATGAACAACAGCGGTTAAATCTTTCGCTAAAAACTTATACTTCTCCAAATAGTTCTGAATCACTCGAGTAACACTATTTTTTATATTAGGTATCCGTTTATTTGCATCCCATTTGGTTAAAATGTCCTCCCGTTGTACATCGAATCGTATCGTTGAATTTGCAAAATGTTCATCTAGAAAATCCTCTAAAACAATTTGCTCCGTCTGTCCCTCTACAATGATTAAAAGAACTTTTTTAGTCACGCTGTACACCCGCTTTTCTAAAGGCACGCTTAATTTTAAATGTCTTCGTTTCCTTATATACATCTTCATCCTGTCCGCCCAACTGAATTGCACGTAAATAAACATCTCGAGCATTATTTACCTCTTTAATACCCTTTAGCTGTATATAACGACGATCCTCATTCGTTGTCGTGAACCATAAGTTTTTAATAGCTAGCACCTCTAACACACGTAAATTATGAGACGTAAAAATAAGCTGACCTTTTCCGCCCTCATCAATCACTGTTAACAACTCGCCTAACAAATATTCAAAAACACCAGAATCTAATTCATCAATCACTACACAAGCATTTGGGTTATTATAAACTGCAATGAGTACACTGAGTACAGAAATAATTTTCAAAATTCCCTCTGACTCTGTCCGTAGTGGTAATTCGCGTTCCCCTCGCTGCGATAAAAATTCAAAACGGATTCCTTTTTCCCCGTTATCCATAGTTTGTTTTGTAAGCACATTAATCTTTATAGACAGACCAGGAATAATCGCTGATAATACTTGATTACTTTGCTCTATTACTTCACATAACACGTAAAATGCATCCTCTGGCAATAACGCTGGCCCCTTCAAATTATAAGGGATAGAACCACGAGTTTTTTCAAGATGAATACTAAAGGGCATACTGCGCTCTTCATATAACGGTGCGATATTTTGATTATTAACGACATGTAAATCCCGATTAAAATCTATTGCTAAATTATGAAGCAATTGCATTTCTAGCTCTGACAACCTGTCCTGTAATAATGGCTTTAAATCTTTGTGAAAGATAAAGGACATATATTGTTTTTTAGCTAATTGATGAGTGACTAGTAATTGGATACGCGTTTTTTCATTCATATCAGAAAGATTTGCTTTACGTAGTTGTATGTCTTCCACTGTAACATTAATTAGAATCTTTGAACGCTTCCCTTTCTCGTTTTCTCTGTAAGCTAAACGTTCAACCGTTGTGTACAGTCTGTTTTCATCTTCTTGTAACTCTACATAATAATTGAGAAAAAATGTGCCAAATTGATTTTCTACTAGAAACTCGAACTCAATACTTGCCATATCCTCCCCTGCCATAATTAATTTCTTTTCCTGAGATGGTAATTTAATTTCAGCAATCCAGCCGGAGATAAGTGCCTTTAACAAGCCAAATGCATCAACAATAGTTGTTTTCCCAGAACCGTTTTGTCCATATAAACCTACAACATCGGGCTTAAAAAACGTCTCAAAATTTACCGCTAAAATAATTTCACCATGACGTACATTTCGTAAATTTTGTACCTTTATTTTCTTTATTTTTATAATGGTCATTTATTTAAACATCCTTTAATGATATTTCTTTCTATTATAATTAAATTTGATATATTTTATAACATTTTCCGTTTTAATCTCTTTTAGCAATTATTTTCTGTAGCGAAAGCAGAGCGTCAGCTACAAAATGTTTTCTGCGCGAAAGCAGAGCGTCAGCTACAAAATGTTTTCTGCGCGAAAGCAGAGCGTCAGCTACAAAATGTTTTCTGCGCGAAAGCAGAGCGTCAGCTACAAAATGTTTTCTGCGCGAAAGCAGAGCGTCAGCTACAAAATGTTTTCTGCGCGAAAGCAGAGCGTCAGCTACAAAATGTTTTCTGCGCGAAAGCGAAGCGACAGCGGCAATTATACCGAGGCATAAATGATTGAATAATTCATATGTCGATCATTCACCGAGTTTAACGCCTATGACGATCATAATAGTGGGCATATGTTAGAGAATAAAAATGAAGAAAGGTGTGTTTCATTGGTCAATCCTAGATTAAATCCCGAAGATTTTGATGTTAACATTCCGTTTAACCCTTCCATGCCTTCTGGTAGCCCATATCCATCTTTAAACCCATTACCCTATCCATCGCGCCCTTCACAGCCATATCCACCACGTCCTCCACAGCCATATCCGCCACAACCATACCCACCGCGCCCTCCGCAGCCATATCCACCACAACCATACCCACCGCGCCCTCCGCAGCCATATCCACCACAACCATATCCACCGCGTCCTCCGCAGCCATATCCACCACAACCATATCCACCGCGTCCTCCGCAGCCATATCCACCACAACCATATCCACCGCGTCCTCCGCAACCATATCCGCCACAACCATACCCACCACGTCCTCAGCCATTTCCGATGCCATTTCCGGGCGGGCAATTTCCTGGCTTACCAGGTTTAAACCTACCAGGCATGTAGATTTGTTTCCTGACATATTTGGAAGCCCTAGATAAATGACTGTAGCAAAAAGGCTATCCAGAAGTTCAAATACGAACTAATGGATTGCCTTTTTATTGTTTATTAGAAACTATAATTGACTGATAAGAGAACTATGGAGGTGGAAACATGTCTATACAATTTTCAGCCATCCTACATATTTCCTCATCTAATGAGCAAAGTATTAGTGAGGTGAATCTATGTGTAACGTAAAAAAAATATCTTTATGTATGATTAGCCTAATAATATTTAATTTGAGCATTGTATCTTCTTACGATGCAAAAGAATCAAATAGAGTTAATGGATTTAAAGCACAAATAAATGGCCTAGAGAATCGTTTGAGAAGCCTTGAGCCGATAAAACCTCAGACAATTGCTGATCCTCCTTTTCCTGAATTATCTCCCCCGTCAAAATTTGTACCACTTACACAGGTGATAGAGGATGGCATTACTATTCCTTATGATGTTATCATCAATAATCCAGGCTATAAGAGACCCGCTTATGAAGAATATTGGCATAGCTCAATCGGTCGGTGGAGCTATATTCCAACTAGAATTCATTATGCACTGCATCGACTATTTACGAATTACGATATTGCTCTTTCTGAATGGTACGACTTTGAACAAAATATGGGGTTCACGATTCCGATGTTTCAAAATAAAACTGATTTAGATTTATATATTGTAGCGTTCCAATTTGATATTACAGCAGTTTATACAATGGGGAATCAGGTAGTCATTGTTGGAAATCCAAGAAGAACCGGTGTTCAAGTGATTACTATAAAAACAAGCGCTATACATCCCACAAATACCGAAGAATCTTTACTTGTGCAATTATCAACTCAAGCAGGAGAAGAGTTGGATTATGCTCTTATCTCTTATATTTCTTCTGATTTTAGGCTGAAGCAAAAAGAATAACTACTCTAAAGCTCTTTTCCGGAGTTTTATCAGCGATTCACTAAAAAATATTCGCCAAAGCAAAAAAACCACTTCTCAAATTTTGAGAAGTGGTTTTTATTTGGCTAGAGCCGTAGATTACATCATTCCGCCCATGCCGCCCATACCAGACATATCTGGCATTGCTGGAGCTGATTCTGGAATGTCTGCTACTACTGCTTCTGTTGTTAAGAATAGAGCTGCGACAGATGCTGCGTTTTGTAGAGCTGAGCGAGTTACTTTCGCTGGGTCTACTACGCCTGCTTCAATCATGTTTACCCATTCGCCTGTTGCAGCGTTGAAGCCTACACCGATTTCTTCGCGTTTTAGGCGATCCACGATAATTGAGCCTTCAAGACCAGCATTGTTTGCGATTTGACGAACTGGCTCTTCTAAAGCACGTAGAACAATTTTCACACCAGTTGATACGTCGCCTTCTTCTGCATCTGCAACTTTTTCAACTGCTGCATATACGTTAAGAAGTGCCGTACCACCACCTGATACGATACCTTCTTCAACTGCTGCACGAGTTGAGTTAAGAGCATCTTCAATGCGTAGTTTACGTTCTTTTAGTTCTGTTTCTGTTGCAGCACCAACTTTGATTACTGCTACACCGCCTGCTAATTTTGCAAGGCGTTCTTGTAATTTTTCTTTATCGAATTCTGAAGTTGTTTCAGCAAGCTGAGCACGGATTTGACCAATACGGCCTTCGATTGTATCTGCGCCGCCAACACCTTCTACGATTGTTGTATTGTCTTTTGTAACAACAACTTTCGCAGCACGACCAAGTGATGTAATATCAGCTGTTTTAAGGTCTAAGCCTAATTCTTCAGTAATTACTTGACCACCTGTTAAGATTGCGATATCTTCAAGCATTGCTTTACGACGGTCACCAAACCCTGGAGCTTTAACCGCTACAGCATTGAATGTACCACGAAGTTTGTTCACTACAAGTGTTGCAAGAGCTTCACCTTCAACATCTTCAGCGATGATTAATAGTGGACGACCTTGTTGTACCACTTGTTCTAATAATGGTAATACTTCTTGGATGTTTGTAATTTTTTTGTCAGTAATTAAAATGTATGGGTTATCTAATACCGCTTCCATTTTATCTGTATCTGTTACCATGTAGTGTGATGCATAACCACGGTCGAATTGCATACCTTCAACTACATCAAGCTCAGTTGTGAAGCCTTTAGATTCTTCAATTGTAATAACACCATCATTACCCACACGTTCCATTGCTTCTGCAATTAATTGCCCTACTTCATCATCAGCAGCAGAGATTGACGCTACTTGTGCGATTTCTTCTTTGTTGCTTACTGGGCGAGAAATAGCGTGTAATTCCGTTAGAGCTGCTGCAACTGCTTTGTCGATCCCTTTACGAATGCCTACAGGGTTTGCACCAGCTGTTACGTTTTTCAAACCTTCACGAATAATTGCCTGAGCTAATACTGTTGCAGTTGTTGTACCGTCACCAGCGATTTCATTTGTTTTAGAAGCAACTTCTGCTACTAATTTTGCACCCATGTTTTCGAATGGGTTTTCTAGCTCGATTTCTTTTGCAATTGTTACACCATCATTTGTAATAAGTGGTGAACCGAATTTTTTTTCTAAAACTACGTTACGACCTTTAGGCCCTAGAGTAATTTTTACTGCGTTTGCTAATTTATCTACACCTTGTAGCATTAATGAACGAGCGTCTTCTGAGAATTTAATATCTTTTGCCATTTGAATTTACCCTCCTGGAATGGAATATTCGTTAAGCTTGATCAATATATTTATAGAAATTTCGCCATACTGTCATTGTCACCTATCTTATTAATCTGTGACAATCACTAAAGGCATTTACTTTAATAAACTTATTAACTTACTCAATAATTGCAAGAATATCGCTTTCGCGTAAAATTAGGTATTCATTACCTTCATATTTAACTTCTGTACCAGAGTATTTAGAGAAAATAATGCGGTCGTCAACTTTTACGTCAAGCTCTACACGTTGCCCGTTCTCTAAAATGCGACCTGTCCCAACTGCAACAACTTTACCTTCTTGCGGTTTTTCTTTTGCAGAGTCTGGCAGTACAATACCGAATGCAGATTTTTCTTCTACCTCGATTAGTTCGATTACAATACGATCTCCTAGTGGTCTTAACAAGTGAAACAACCTCCTATTATTAAAAATATACTTAAAAGTTTATTAGCACTCTATCTAGTCGAGTGCTAACACAATTATTATGATAATCAATCACACTTTTTTTTGCAAGTCAGAACTTCGAAAAATTTTGTTTTCTTTCCATATTCCTCTACAATAGAAAGGTAGCATAATGAATGGAAAGGATTTTGACTGTGAATAATTCTCAAAAAATAAATAAACATAAAAAAACAGCCCTTTATGTTTTACTGATCTATATCCTCATGCAAATATCAGGTATACTACTGGCAAAACCGTTTCACAAGCTTGTTATGAGTACAACCGGTTTACCAAGTGAGCAAGCAGCTCCACTTACGCAAGGCTGGTATATCGCTCTTAGCTTTGCCATTGCGTTAATTCTAAGTTTAATCCTAACATCTCGCGATAAAGCGTTTTGGGATATTTATCAAGGAAAGAAAGAAACTATTCCACTGTCAATTATGTGGGGGATTATCGGTTTCTTCTTAGTTTTCTTCGGCCAAATGATTGGCGCAGCTATCGAAATGGCTATATTCGGTATCCAAGGTGGATCGCAAAACACAGCTGATATTGTATCTATTGCAAAAGGTACTCCTATTGCAATATTAGCGATTGTTGTATTTGGACCAATATTAGAAGAGTTCGTCTTCCGTCGTGTTATTTTCGGATCGCTTGTCCAAACAACTAATTTCTGGATAGCCGGTATAGTAAGCGCCATTTTCTTTGCACTTATTCATTTCGACTTCTCACATATTTTACTTTATACAATTTGTGGATTGATTTTTGCCTTCTTATATCACAAAACAAAACGCATTTGGACGTCCATTATCGCCCATGTCATGCTAAACGGTTTTGTGACACTTGTACAATTGTATGCAGAACCATTGCAAAAGTTTCTTGAACAACTAGAAAAAATGCAATAAAAAATCAGTGGAAGTTTTTCTTCCCACCGATTTTGACCTCTATAAACGACGACGAAAAAGCTCGATGCTACTAATATGCATCGAGCTTCTATTATTATTGATTTAATTCTTCGATTTGACGTCGCTGCTGTTCAAGTGCCTCTTCGATTTGGCGTTTTTGCTCAGCTTCTTGTTCTTCCTTCATTCGCATTTCCTCTGATTTTAAGTATTTCTTATAGCCAATACGGGAAATCATAATGCTAATTTCATAAAGCATAAATAACGGTACTGAAACCATTAAATGTGAAGCTAATTCAGGTGGTGCGATTAGAGCAGCACATACAAATAAACCAAAGTATGAATACTTACGAACACGAATTAGTAACTCAGGCGATAGAATCCCAATACGTGAAAAGAACAAGACGACAATCGGTAATTGGAAAAGAAAACCAAAAGGTATTGTAAGCTTAAATAAAAACGAAAAATATTCATGTATGCCAATCGTTTGCTGAATTTCTAATTCATTTGATAAATTCATCATAAACTTTATGACGTAAGGGAATAGTAAAAAATATGAAAAAGATAGCCCTGCTAAAAACAATATAAATGAATACGGGATATAGCTTAAGGTTGCTTTTCGTTCCACGTCCCTTAATCCTGGGCTAATAAATGCCCACAATTGATACATCAATACCGGAGAAGATAGGATAAATGCTATTAAAAAAACGACTTGGATATAAATTGCAAGTGGCGTTACTACATCAAACGCATGAAGCTCTATATTATAATTCGCTCCAGTAGTTTGAAGGTATTTAACAAGCGGTTTCGCAACAAAAAAGCCGCCAGCCATAGCGAGAACAAAGAAAACGGCAACAATGAAAAGCCGTTTTCTTAATTCTTCTATATGCTCAATGACAGTTAGATCTTTTGGATTCATTCCTCAAACATCCTAACTTTACTTATCTAGTTCTTTCTTTTTCTTGTCATCATCATCATCGTCGGCTAATCCTTTAGTAGCATTTTTGAATTCACGTAATGTTGAACCAAATGCTTTACCAAGCTCCGGTAACTTCTTAGGACCGAAAATTAGTAATGCGACAATTCCGATAATAATGAGGCTCATAGGACCAATACCACCCATTAAAGCCACCTCCTCTTTTATATCCATCATTTTAACGCATAATTCGCCATTTTGCTAACTAATTATATGTGAAAGTTTTTCGTCAATCTCTCATTTAATACCATACTTCTAATTGACAGAAACTATGAGCTATACTATCAATTATGACTCGGCATAATTGCGTTCGGAATCGGCTTTATGCTTAGTCCTGCGTGAGGGCCGACACGATGTCGGTCATTTCGGTAATGCCACAGGACGTGGCGCTTTTACCGATGCAGGTCAGTTAGCCGTTACTCTTTCCAATTTCCGTGACATCCGCCGGAGGCTTTAGGCCAAAACGATGTTGATCACTCAGTCATGTGTTGTTGCTGTCGCTTCGCTTTCGCACAGAAAGAAAACCTGTTGCTGTCGCTGCGCTTTCGCACAGATAAATTGCCACAGGACGTGGCGTTCTTAGACTGAGTTCCTCTATTTCAGCGGATGTCTTTTGTACCGAAAGCGTAGCGACAGGTACGGATGTTTGTACACCCACCGAAGTAAGTTAAATTATGTACAATCATCACTCTTCCTGATTGCGAATTAAATAAATGAGTGCCTGTAATTCTACCGACAAATCGATTGTTAAAAGTTGCATTTTATCTGGTACAGTAATACGCTCCGGCGTAAAGTTCAAAATTCCTTTTGCATTCATCGCCGCTAATCTATCAGCCATTTTCTGTGCAGAGCGTGGTGAAACTGTTAAAATTGCAAGCTCCGCTCCATATTCTGCATACTTTTCTTCCAATAAATCAGGATGAAAAACAGGAATATTGCTAATCATCTTCCCTTCCTTTGGGGCCTTTGAGTCAAATGCCACAACGATATGGGTATTATGATTTTTTTGGAAATTGTATTTTAATAAAGCACTACCTAAATTCCCTACCCCAATTAACGCTACTTTTGTCGCTTCATGTTGATCGAGTGTTTGACTAAAAAATTGTAAGAGATGCTGCACATCATAGCCATATCCCTTTTTCCCTAAAGCACCAAAATAAGAAAAATCACGGCGAATAGTTGCAGAATCAATTTTCATCGCTTCACTCAGTTCCTTCGACGAAATACGTTCCATGCCTTCTTGCGCAAAGTTTTGGATAAATCGATAGTAAAGAGGAAGTCTTTTCGTAGTGGCTTGTGGAATTTTTAATTCTTGTTTCAAACTTTTTCCTCCTTATAGAGTATCAAATCTATTTATGATACACGCTTAATTAACTATTTCTAAGTTTATAATATTCACTAGAGTATTTCCCTTTAGTTAATGGCGCGCTTTTACGCCACTAACTAAAGAGAAATCGTTTCAATCTTACATGACAGCTTGGAATAAGTAAAGCATCGACATTGCAAGCCAATCGCTCATCCATTACACTAAGGAAGAATTGAGGTGTCAAGAATGATTGTTTTACAGGTCAATCAACTATATAAATCCTTCCTTGCAGATGAAATTTTAAGTGGCGTAAAATTAGAGGTTCAACATCGTGACCGTGTTGCATTAGTAGGTCGTAACGGTGCTGGTAAGTCTACTTTACTTAAAATAATTGCTGGTCAAATGTCATACGACTCTGGTGATATTATTATCCCTAAAGGTATACAAATTGGGTACTTAGAGCAGCATGCTGGATTAAACTCAACATTGTCGATTTGGGATGAAATGATGACAATTTTTGAGCCGCTTATTGCCCAAGAACAAACAATCCGATCATTAGAACAACAAATGGCCGACCCAGCTGTTTATGAAAACCCTACTTTATATGCAAAAATAATGTCTGAATACGACCAATTGCAGCATAATTTTAAGGATGCAGGTGGCTATCAATATGAATCGGATACACGTTCTGTGCTTCATGGCATGCAGTTTTATCCTAATGATTACGAAAAGCCAATTAGCTCACTATCAGGGGGACAACGAACTCGGTTAGCGCTTGCTAAGCTTCTATTAAGTAAACCTGACCTATTAATACTCGATGAACCTACTAACCATTTAGATATTGAAACCCTCTCTTGGTTGGAATCATATTTAAAAGGCTACGAAGGGGCTATTCTAATTGTTTCCCATGACCGCTACTTCTTAGACCAAGTTGTTTCCATTGTCTACGAAGTCTCTCGTCATCGGGTCACAAAATATACAGGCAATTATAGTGCCTATTTAGATGAAAAAGCGAAAAATTATGAGCGTGATTTGAAGCTTTTTGAACGTCAGCAAGATGAAAAGGCAAAGCTTGAGGAATTTATTCAAAAAAACATTGCTCGTGCTTCTACTACTAAAATGGCACAAAGTCGTCGTAAAATGCTTGAACGCACTGAATGGCTGGAATCCCCCGATGGTGATGAAAAGTCAGCAAGCTTCGGTTTTACAACTGAGCGTCAAAGTGGTAACGATGTATTATCTGTTGATGACTTAGCTATAGGTTATGGCGATAGGAAAATATCAAGCGGCATCACATTACGAACTTTCCGAGAAGACCGCATTGCACTTGTTGGTCCAAATGGCGTTGGTAAATCAACTTTATTAAAAACCATCGTCAAAGATTTGCTACCACTCTCCGGAGAGATTCGCTATGGTACAAATGTTCAAATTGGTTATTATGATCAAGAGCAGGCAAAGCTGACTAGCAATAAAAGTGTGCTAAAAGAGCTATGGGATGAATGGCCTTTAATGAATGAAAAAGATATTCGCACGGTGCTAGGCCGTTTCTTATTCAGTGGAGATGATGTAGATAAAATCGTGTCATCTTTATCTGGTGGAGAAAAGGCTAGGCTCGCATTAGCTAAGTTAATGATGCAAAAGGCAAATTTCTTAATTCTCGATGAGCCTACCAATCACTTAGACTTAGATAGTAAAGAGATACTAGAAAACGCACTGATCGATTTTCCTGGAACGCTCTTATTTGTATCGCATGACCGATATTTCATCAATCGAATAGCTACTAAAGTAATCGAACTATCTGGCGATGGTTCCTTTGAGTACTTAGGTGACTATGATTATTATCTTGAAAAGAAACAAGAGCTATTAGAACTTGCACAAATGAAGGCTGCTGCTCAACTGCGAGTACAAGCTGATATACCTGAGAAGACCTCTACCTCTAAAATTGATAAAGAGGCTAAAAAACGGGAGCGCCAAATTAGACGCACACTTGAGGAACTAGAAGGGAAAATGAAGCAAGTAAATCTTGAAGTTGCTCGCTTAGAAGAAGCTCTTTGCGATCCCGAGATTTTCACTGACCACGAAAAAATTACACAGCTTCAAGAGGAATTATCAACTGCTAAGGAACAGTATGAGTTATTCGAAATGGAATGGCTTGAGCTAAGTGAAGAACTTGAAAATATTATTTTATAACATCCCTCTTGAATTGGGATAAAGCTTGTAAAGCCATGTGCCTTGTCGCATGGCTTTTTACTTTACTCGCGTTGATTATTCATATATATTGGTCAAGTGCTATTTTTCGACAAAAAATGCCCACAACTTTATACACACTATAAATCTAGTAATACCAACATATCAACAGACTTTTCCACATTGTCCACAATTAAAAATTATTTTATTCACATCATTCTGTGCAAAATAGGCTACTATATATTGAATAATCACAAGTTATGCACAAGTTATCAACATTTTGTGCATAAGTACGGATGTTCGCTGTTTTATTTCTACCTTACCTGTGGATAATTTTCTGAAAAATTTGTCAACTAACTAGATTCAAATTTTCTTATACCCTCTGTTTTCTCAACAATTTTTTCACAAAAGCAAAAAGAGGTATTTTAGAATCAAATCTAAAACACCTCTTTACTATATAATTAATAATGCCTCTGCATAATTTCGTCTGGAATCGGCTTTGTGCTTAGGCCAGTACGAGGGCCAACACGATGTCGGTCATTTCGGTAATGCCACCATAGGACGTGGCGTTCTTAGACTAGTTCCTCTATTTCAGCGGGTGCTTGGACACTCGCTGAAATAAGTTAAACCCAGGATTTTAATTCCATTCCAGGGCGACCGTTCATTGATAAATTGCCTCGAATACCTGCTTCAAACATAGGTGTTGCTGCTGCTCCTATCATAGCGGCATTATCTGTACACATCTTTAATGGCGGCACGAAAAATGGTATGTTTTCTTCAGCAAATACTGTATCAAGTGATGTACGCAAGCCCTTATTAGCCGCTACACCACCTGCTGCAATAACCTGCTTCACTTTATATTCGCGAGCTGCCCGTAATGTTTTCGCCGTTAATACTTCAACTACGCTTTCCTGAAACCCTTTGGCAACGGCAGTCGGACAAATTTCTTCACCACGTTGGTCCATGTTATGTTTGTAATTAATAACCGCTGATTTCAAGCCGCTAAAGCTAAAATCATAAGAATCTTCCTCTAACCAGACTCTTGGGAAAGATACAGCCTCTTCTCCCTCATGTGCTAATTTATCTATTCGCGGACCACCTGGATACGGTAAGCCTAATACACGCGCAACCTTATCATAAGCTTCACCAGCTGCATCATCTCTCGTCTCACCGATGACTTCAAAAGAGCCATGTTCTTTCATATAAACTAGCTCTGTATGGCCACCTGATACAACAAGTGCTAACAATGGGAATTCCATTGGCTGCACGAGTGCATTAGCATATATATGTCCAGCTATATGGTGCACACCTACAATTGGTAAATTGTTAGCAAATGCAAAGGCCTTCGCAGCATTAATTCCAATTAATAATGCACCTACAAGACCGGGGCCCTCAGTAACTGCCACAGCATCTAAATCATCTGGCTTCATATTTGCCTGAGCCAATGCTTCTTCTATGACCACTGTAATTTGCTCAACATGATGACGAGATGCAATTTCAGGTACAACCCCACCAAATCGTTTATGACTTTCTATTTGAGATGCAACCACATTTGAAACAATTTCAGAACCATTTCGAATAATCGCTGCTGCTGTTTCATCACAGCTCGATTCTATTGCTAATATAATTCGATTTTCCATCATAAATTCACCCACATGACAAGGGCATCCTCCCCGTTATCTGTATAATAGCCTTTACGTATGCCACCATCTTGGAAATCAAGCTTTCGATAAAGATTTTGAGCAACTATATTTGTTACTCGTACCTCTAAACTCATAACTTCCATAGTATGGTCTCTAGCAATACGCATTGCCTCTCGCATTAAACCTTCACCAATTCCGCGACCTCGAGCAGCCTCTATAACCGCAACGTTCGTAATTTGCGCTGCGTCTATAACCATCCACATTCCACAAAAACCGATAATGTTATTATATTCATCTATAGCTAGCACATAATGTGCATACTGATTTTCATGCACTTCATAATAAAAAGAATCTAACGTCCATGGTGTAGGAAATGTAGCAAGCTCAATTTCATACACTACTGGTACATCTTCAGATACCATTTTTCGATATGTTACATTACTACTCATGTGCCTTCTCCTTTTGTTCCTTCAGCCAATTCGCCTCCGCCTCGGCAATACGTTTGTATTGCGGGACAAAATGATGAACTGCATCCACACTTGGTAGCTCCACTTTCGTCGCTAATCGAACTGTTTCACTTGCTCGTGGTAAGTCATTACTAAATGGTGTGCGCTGCGCATAATCACCTAGCACCTCTACGATTTTATGCCAAAAAACATCTACATCGGCTCCAACAAATAAAATCGGTGCCTCTAAAGCCTGTAAACGCACTAACAAACCATCTATATGATCGTGATAATCTTCTATAATTGTTTCAAGCTCACAACCTTTATAAACGGCCGTATAGACATTGCCTCTTCGCGCATCAAAAACAGGACAAATAAACCCATCATATAGTGCTGCATTTGCGGCCAATGCCTTTAAGCTAGATATTCCAACTAAAGGCTTTTTCAATGTCCATGCTAATGTTTTAGCAAGCGTCACACCTATTCGTACACCTGTATAAGAACCAGGTCCTTCTGATACAGCAATCGCATCCAACTCGCCTGGCTTTATGCCAGCCTTTGCTAGTACTTCTTCAATGGCTGGCATAGCACCCGCTGAATGCGTTAATTTTATATTTTGTACAATCTCTGCGATCACTTTTCCATCCCTTATTACAGCAATAGAAAGTGGTGCATTCGCTGTTTCAATCCCTAACCAAATCATTTCATTAGCTCCTCACATAATGCCTCATATCGCTTTCCAAGAGGTGTCACTACAAATCGTCGTTGATTTTCTCCGATTCGATAAATTTCTATTCCAAGACGCTCCAGTGGTAAATCCTGTTCAATTAGATGAGCCCACTCGACAACTGACACCGCATCACCATAAAATAGTTCGTCCCATCCAAGATCCTCATCGCTTTCTGCTAAACGATAAACATCTAAATGATTAAATGGTAAACGCCCCTCATATTGCTTTACAATCGTAAATGTCGGGCTATTGACCGTTCTCGTCACACCAAGTCCCTTCGCTAATGCTTTCGTAAATGTCGTCTTACCAGCGCCCAAATCACCCTCTAATGTAATTGTATCCTGGGCTTCTAGTAAGCTTGCTAGCTTCAACGCAAAATTCTCAGTATCATCAAGTGAATTCATTATTTTTTCATACATCATCTCTTATTCCTCTCCTAGCTCCATTACTTCTAGTTTACCGAAACAAGCGTAAATGTTCAAAACATCCAATGGATTTCAAAAAAAACAATTACACCTTAGTGTAATTGTTTCAGCTTGTCGACCAAAAATATAAATACTGTGTATCTCATAAACAAAGTTATTTTCGCCCTGTGTAAGTACTCATAATGGGGTAGTCGGCAAGCTGAATCTACTCATCAATTAAGCCTTTGCTAAATTGTCGCTGACGATACTAAACTATATGCTGAATCAAGATAAAACGCTCGCTCTTATTTTTTATGCCCCTTTACCTCAGTAACCTTTTTATCAACCAATTTATCATCTTTAAATTGTACTATATATGTTTTTGTCATAAGTATTTCATCATTCCAGCGATATTGATCTTTTTTTACTTTGTCCCCTGCTCCTCCTGCAATTTTTACCACTTCCATATATGACATACCTTCTTTTAATTTTTCAAATTCTGTTTCATTCATATTTTTCTGCCAATGGTACGCATTGGACTCTTCTATGTCTAAAATAGGATTTCCACAGCCTGCTAGTGTTATAAGAGCACCTATTAGTAAGCTTATATTCAGACGTTTTATATGAAAATAATTTCGCATGCTAACACCTCCAAATTCCTTCATACGTAAGGAATCGATAAAAAGTAGATTATCTGTACCAAAAGTGAAGTGTCGGGGAAAAAACTTTAATCTAAAAATCTATGGTTACCCGAACAAATATTATAGAACCAATTTTATCGATATCCATTAATTCCCTTATATAAACAATAAAAAAAGTTCTTATGATTTAAAAGCATCATAAGAACTATATTATCGTTTATAATGGCGGTCCCGACCGGGATCGAACCGGCGATCTCCTGCGTGACAGGCAGGCATGTTAACCGCTACACCACGGGACCTCTTTAAGACATTTATAAATATATCATAGAATAATAACATATGCAATATTTTTTTGTTTTTTTTGCGCATCACCAAAAATTTGGGATGATATTTTGTTATTGGAGTGAAGGCTTACGGCTCGCCCCCTAGAAAGCAACGGAAATTAACCCCCTCCTTTGTTTTTATTGCACGATAGCTCCTGCACAACAAACATATATGTATACTCATGCTGACACCTTATTCGCTCTAAATTTTTGGCACGAATCTTGCAGTATATTTAAAAAGGGGGAATTATAACATGTCGCTACTAGAACAATTACATGTAGCATTACGAGTACAAAAATCGGATGTGCTCATGAGGCTCGGGCCACACCAAAGGAGAGCGTCTCCCGGAATGAAATTCGCAGTCAAGTACATATATTGGTGAAGAGCCTTGTTACATTATTTATACACACTCATAATAATGTTCATTTTTTAAGACATTTTAAATATCTTTAATATAGACATTTATCACTCTAAAAATGTCAAAAATTATTGTTACTAATACTCAATAGCATCATTTTCTATAGATTTAAGCACTTAAATAGAGAATGGAGGTTTTAAAATGCAACTTTCTATTAAACAAACTCATGATTTGAATTTAGTTATGACTGCCCAACTTCGTCAAGCCATAGAGTTACTACAATATTCTACACTAGAATTAGAACAGTATATTCGTGAACAAGAGCTCGAAAATCCATTAATAGAGTTAAGTGAACCGATATTTCAAGAACGTACACATTTTTCAAAAGGTGTTAGCCGTCACACAAGTATCTTGGAACATGTAACTAAATATGAAAAAAATATTCGTGATGATTTATTTGAGGAAATTAAGCTAACCTTGCATAAAGATAAGGACATTAAACTGCTTAAACATATTATTTATCATTTGGATGACAACGGCTACTATGAACAAACAATGACGCCGACTTATCAAGATCATGAAATCGAAAAGGGTATTCACTTATTACAAAACATTGGACCACTTGGTGTTGGGGCACGGAATTTGAAAGAATGCCTACTATTACAAACAATGTATCATGAAAATAGCCCTGCCCATGCAGAAACAGTAATTTCCTTTTATCTTGATGAACTTGCAAATCAAAAATGGAAACAAATTGCCGACGAATTAGATATATCACTTTGTGAATTACAAGAGATTTATCAATTCATTCAAACTTTGCAACCTAAGCTTAGCTCACTGTTTTATCAGGAAGCTATACATCATCATACACCGGATATTATTGTTGAGATTATTGATGGCGTCATCACTTTTTCATTAAATGATTATTATTTACCTAAAATTAATATACATGCGGACTATGCACCATATATTACTGCCAATTCTTCTGAAAAGAGTTATTTTAAAAAGTATTTATCAGACTATCAATGGCTAGTTAACAGTATTGAGCAGCGCCGAAATACAATTATTAAAATCATAAAAGCACTTATTGAAAAGCAAAAGGCCTTTTTTACACATGGCTTTGATGCTATAGAGCCTCTTACCTTGCGTGAAATTGCTGAACAAATTGAAGTACATGAATCGACAGTTAGCCGAGTGACAACGAATAAATATGTACAAACGGCTTTTGGGATATTTGAACTTCGAGATTTATTCACTTCTAAATTACAAACAACTAACGGTAATAGTGTCTCACAAATAAAAGTAAAATCGCTTTTATCAAACTATATCAAAACTGAAAATAAAAATAAGCCTTTCTCAGATCAAAAAATTGCCGAGCATTTCAACACCACACTTGGTATTGAAATATCACGTCGTACAATTGCAAAATACCGTGAAGAAATGAACATTCCGTCATCTGCAAGACGTAAAATGATTCAATTTAATTAACTATTTTAAAAGGAGCTACTCTTAATTTGGTAGCTCCTTTTCCTATAAGCTTACCACCCTAAAGTGAAGTTGATTTCCGTTCTGACTGGGCACTTCCCTAAGGCATACGATGAGCCCGAAGAATCAGCTTAGTTTTGCTTCATATTTACGAAGACACTTTTAACTTCTGTATAGTTGGACAAGCCATATTCGCCGCCCATTTCGCGACCAACACCTGATTGCTTGTAACCTCCGAATGGCATCGTTTCCCACTCTAAACCAAAATCATTAATCCACACCGTTCCTGCTTGTAGCTTACTAGCGATATAATGTGCTTTTTTCACATTTTCAGTCCAAATGCTTGCTGCGAGTCCATACTTACTATCATTTGCACGAGCAATCACTTCTTCTACTGTGTCAAATGAGAAAATAGACATAACCGGTCCGAATATTTCTTCACGAGCAATTGTCATATCATCCTGTACGTCAGCAAATACAGTTGGTTGTACGAAATAACCTTTGTTAAATTCACGCTTTCCGCCTGCTACTAGACGTGCACCTTCCTCTCTTCCTTTTTCAATAAAACCAAGTACTGTATTCAGTTGTTTTTTTGAAACAAGTGGCCCCATATCTGTTTCTGGATCTAGCCCTGGTCCTAATTTTAATACTTTTGCTTTTTCTGCAAGTCGTTCAACAAACTGATCGTATAAGCTACTGTGTACAAAGACCCTTGTACATGCACTACAATTTTGTCCGTGATTGTACATTGTCCCAGCAAATGTTCCTTCTATTGCTTCTTCTACGTCCGCATCTTGTAAAACGATTGCTGGAGATTTACCCCCAAGCTCCAATGTTACACTTTTCACATCGTCTGCTGCTTTTTTCATGACGTGAATTCCTGTCTTTGTGGATCCAGTGAATGCTACCTTGACTACACCTTTATGTGTAACAACAGCCTCACCTGCTTCACCTGTACCTGGTACAATGTTCACAACACCATCTGGGAAGCCGGCTTGTTTCATTAATTGACCTACATACAATAAGGATAGTGGCGTTTCCGCTGCCGGTTTAATAACAACTGTACAACCTACCGCTAATGCCGAGCCTAATTTCCATGCAGCCATTGCAAGCGGAAAATTCCATGGAATGATTTGCCCTACAACCCCTACTGGCTCATGGACAATGTAATTTAAGTAATCCTTTGATACTTGCACCGTTTTTCCTGTAATTTTTGTTGCCCATCCTGCATAGTAACGGAAATGTTGTACAGTACCGTCCACATCATCAGCTAAAGCCGTTTTGTATGGCTTACCATTATCTAATGATTCTAGCTGTGCAAGTTCTTCCCGATGCTCCTCTAGTAAGTCTGCAAATTTATAAATAATACGTGAGCGTTCTGCTGCATCCATGATGGACCATTCATCATCAAATGCTTTTTGTGCAGCCAGTACAGCTATATCGATATCTTTAGCTTGTGCTTCATGTACTGTTGCAATTACTTCTTCATTTGCCGGGTTTAATACTTCAAATGTTTTACCTGATTGAGAATGTACATATTCACCATTAATATATAAACCAATTGTCGATTGTAAAAATTCCTTCACCTTTGGTTTCAATGTTAATAATGCCTCCATTTTGCCACCCCTTCTTATCATCAATTTCACCTTAGCTTCATTGTAGCTGTCGCTTCGCTTTCGCTACAGATAAGCATTGCGTCTGGATTTTGAATTGTCCCAGGCCTGCACGAGGGCAGACACGATTCCTTTCAAAATTACTTATGCTCGATAACAAGTACGTCTAAGTCAGCCAAGATTGCTTTTAGTTGTGCATCTTCTTCCTCAGTTAATGGAAGACGTGGTAAACGGCAAGGTCCACCCGCCCAACCTTTTAATTCCATAGCACGCTTTGCAATTTGTACGTATTTACCTGATCCTTCTAAAAACGCACATAATGGTAATAAACGATCATAAATAGCCCAGGCTTCATCCAGATTGCCGTCTTTTACATTGTTATATAATTCCGTTACAAGTTCTGGCACGATGTTTCCTGATACAGAAATCCAACCAACAGCACCAACAAGGAATGATTCAATTGCTAAATCTTCTGAACCACAGAACACTTTAATGTTGTCTCGTCCTTGACGCACAATATCACGCGCTTTGCCAATGCTACCGCTCGATTCTTTAATATGTGTAATATTTGGTACGTCTCGGCCAACTTTTAATATTGTTTCTAAGCCAATATCCACACCAGAAGTGAATGGATTATTATAAATCATAATTGGAAAGCTTACTGATTCTGCCACTGATTTAAAATGTAAATAGATTTCTTCATCTTTTGGATGTGCGTAATAAGAGTTAATGAGTAAAGCTGCATCTGCTCCTGCTTGTTCAGCTTGTTGTGTATACTCGATTGCCCCCGCTGTTGTTTCTGCAGCCGTACCAACAATTAATGTAATACGACCTTTAATTTGATCAACTGCTACTTCTACCGCTTTAAAGCGCTCTTCTTTAGATAAACTTACGAATTCGCCTGTACTGCCGTTTATGGCAATACCTGTTACCCCTGCATCAATAAAACTCTCGATGTTTTGGCGGAAGCCATCCCAATCGATGTCTGTTTGGTTTAACATTGGCGTTACTAATACTGGAAATGCACCCTCTAATTTTTTCATACTTCTTTCCTCCTAAGTAATTCAATAATATTTACACAATGACAAATCCTTGTTGTAGCGGATCTTCACTGTCTACTACAAATTGATGGATTCCTGTGATATATCCTGTTAATGCAATTTCGTAGCCAACCTCATGTTTGTTTACAATTTCAATACAACTGCAAAAAATACTGTTATTTTTTTGAACAGCCTCATCGCCTAAGACTGCTATTAATGCAAGTGTACTATCTACACTTGGCGAGCGAAGAATATAGCCATCACGTTCAAATGTTACTGAACGCACTTCCCTGTCTACTTTTTCATACAAAATGACACCATCAGCTGCACTATATTTGATACTCTCGTTTACTCCCCAAGTACTAATATTTGCTAGCTCTTCTAGGGCAAGTGCCTTAAATTGTTGTGGCTTTTCTAAAACAATATAACGTCGCTCACCATCTACCACTACAAACTCGTCTTCTACAAGCGCTGGCTTCACTGTTAAATGAACTGACAGTACTGCATCCTTTTTCTCAGAAAGTTGTACATTTACTTCATAAATACCTTTTACTGTTTCAATCGAATAAATATCATTCTCTGACACTTCAATTGTTCCAAGCTCTATTAATGCTGTCGTCGTAGCTACAAGTGCCTCATACTTAAAATCTGTAGAAGCATCATGCTGAAAAAATAATAAACGGAATGATGCAACAGCTGATGGCAAGGTAATGCATCCGTTCATACCACGATGCCCACGTGGTTCATTTAATAGAAGTTGTTTTGTATTTTCAAATTGTGTATTTAGTGCATTAGCCGCTTCCACTATATTTTCCTGAGAAATTACGATAGGCGATTGCACGACTATGCGAAAGGCTTCTCCGACTACCTGTGTATCAATCGTTTGAAAAGATTTATGATAGTTCATATATCTAACCTCCTTTAGTGATCCATTGGTGGAATCATCAGGTAGCCTTCTTTTAACGGGTCCTGATCATTGTAAAAGAATCGATGCATACCCATTACCCATGCAGATCCTGTTATTTCTGGGATAACAGCTGTTAAATCACCAACAGCTACTTCCTCTAGTACACGTGCTTGAAACAATGTACCTACAATACTTTCATAAATGAACGGTTCATTAATAGCGAGCTCATTTTTCGTGTAAAGAGTCGCAATTTTAGCTGAAGTACCTGTACCACATGGCGAGCGATCAATGCCGCCCGGCGGTACAACGACTGTATTTTTTAAATCCGCTAACTCATTTACTGGATCTGTATAAAACTCGATATGCGTTAACCCATGAATAAACGAAAACTCAGGATGTACGATCTCTTCCTTGGCATTCACGGCATTGCGAAGACGAATACCTGTATTAATAATATTCGTAGCATTTTCTACTGATAAATCGAGATCTATTTTTCTAGCATCTATAATGCCGTAAAAATTACCACCATATGCAATTTCACATTCAACAATACCGAGTTCGGTGTCTTCAATTTCAACTGTCTTTAATAGAAAAGAAGGTACGTTTTTAAACGTTACTTCCTTAGCCACGCCATCTTCTACTTTAATTTTTACATCAATTAAACCTGCTGGGGTGTCCAATTTAATATGTGTATAAGGGATTTGAACCTCAATTAAATTCGATTCAACAAGAGCTGTGCAAACCCCAATTGTGTCATGCCCACACATTGGTAAGTAGCCACCCGTTTCAATATAAATCACACCTAAATCAGCTTCTGGATGGCAAGGTTCCGTAATAATAACACCTGACATGACGCTATGTCCTCGAGGCTCGTTCATAAGAAATTTTCGGATCCAGTCAAAGTGCTTTTGCATATAAAGCATTTTGTCCGACATCGTTTTACCTTCAAGCTGCGGCATGCCACTAATGAGTGAACGTGTTGGATTTCCACCTGTATGGGTATCAATTGTTGTAAATAACTTTTGAAATTTCATATGTGGATTACTCCTTTCTTAAATCGATTTATATTTACTGGCTCTGTAGGAATACATGTATCTTTGTGTTGTAACAATTCTTGCACAAGCTTTCCTGTGACTGCCGCTAAGCTAATACCATCCCCTTCATGCCCTGCCGCTATGTAGAAGCCCGGTACCTCCTCTACTTCGCAAATAATTGGTAAATGATCCTCTGTCCATGGTCTTAGCCCCGCATATGTACGAATAACCGACATATCGGCGATTTTCGGATAAAAGCGTACTGCACGTCTGGCAATCATTTTCACGACATCATGATTTACTTTCGTATCAAAACCAACAAATTGGCGACTACTCCCTATTAAAAAGTTTTGTGCTTCTGTCGGTTCAAATACTAAAGCAACTCCATATTTTTCGATATCCGCATCCACTATACGCTCTCCGCCGAATTTAGAAATCAAATAACCGAATTCCATTACCTTTCTTAGACCTACTGGTTGCTGACGTGATGCAACGATAATATGACCTTTACGTGGTTTAATAGGTACGTCAACACCGAGCATTTGTCCAATAGTTGGTGCCCAAATACCACAAGCATTAATAACTTTATTGGCTGTCATTATCCCTTCGTTAGTCTCGATTAAAAACGTGCCACTTGGCTGTTTCTTTATGTTTTTAACTTCTGTATGTTTTCGTATTTTTGCACCAAATTTTTCTGCTGAATGGAACATAGAAAATGTCAGCATATACGGATTCACTGTTGAATCTGTTTTACACTCCAATCCACCATACAAATCATCTGCAAAAAATTCCGACTCGTTTTGCAAGTCCGAACGATCTAACATATTAAAATCCAACCCTGCTTCTTGTTGACGAGTTACCCATTGCTGAGCGGCTTCCATTTCTACATCACTTTCACAAACAAGAATGCTCCCAGGGTTGCGATATTCAAATTTAATTTCCAAATCTTTATCTAACTCATGTACTAATTGCTGGCTTACTAATGACATCTGGCTGTCAAAGCCCGGATCCTTATCTATAGCTAAAATATTTCCATCACAGCGAGAAGATGTACCACTCGCCAATTCATTTTTTTCGAGTACCATTATTTCTAGACCCGCTTTTGCACAATAATAAGCAATTGCACCGCCAATAATACCACCGCCAATAACTACGATATCATGATGAGTTTTCTGCAAGACTCTCCCCCCTTTTTGCTAGCACTTAACATTCTGCAAAAAACGTGCCAATCTATCTATTCTGAATTTGTTTGATAAACTATGTAGTATGTGTCAAAATTATTTATATTATTCAAAAAAATTAGACAAATGAATGATGAGGGGGGATTTATTTTGCATCCATACCATTTAATTATGAATAAAATGTTAAAACTGAATTTGGCTTTTATCCCGATAGAGGATGTCGTGACTATACTTAACGATGACAAGATACAGTACTTTGTCATTGAAAATGAGAAGCCTTATGCAGTGAAACGAGGTAAAAGGAAAAGTGATTTTGACTATATAGCCTGTCAAATTGTCCGCATGGATTGCCCAATCAAAACAGCTCTTGATTATTTGGAGGAATGTGAATTTTTACTAATACGTGATGAAACGAAGCAATATATAGGATATTTATCGAAAGATTCCTTGATGTACGATCTCGCTTATGAGTTAGAGTGTATAAACGCTTATTTAAATACCATTTTAGAAACGATTAATGAATCGTGTACTGTCATTGATCGTAATCAAAACGTGGTTTATTGGACTAAGGGAGCGGAGAGAATTTTTTCCGTATCTGGGGAAAATATTATTGGAAAGCCAATCACAGATTTCTTTAAAGAAGATCAACTTGAAATTTTACATACATTGCAGCATGGAAAATCCGTTTATCAACAACAGCATTTTCCGCGTGAAGATCTAGTTGTAATGATTAATTCCAATCCTGTTATGTTAAACGATCAAACGATAGGCGCAGTCGTAGCCGAAACAGACATTACCCATGTAAAAAAATTAAACGAAGAGCTTCATATTACTTCTGAAAAATTATTGAATTTAGAGAAACAGATGAATACGAACGGCTTAGCCTATGACCCATTTACACTTATTCGTGGTAATAGCCCCACACTTAAAAAGGTGCTCGAAAAAGTAAAAAAGGTCGCAAAAACCGAGGCAAATATTTTGATCTATGGAGAAAGTGGCGTCGGCAAAGAGCTTTTCGCACGTGCAGTCCACGCAATTCGTGAAAAACCAGATGCACCATTTGTAGCCATCAACTGTGGGGCCATTCCAAGTGGCTTATTCGAAAGTGAGATTTTTGGTTATGAAAAAGGAGCCTTTTCTGGGGCACATCAAAAAGGAAAAAAAGGAAAAGTTGAACTTGCACGAGGAGGTACACTGTTTTTAGATGAAATTGGAGAAATGCCTTTAGATATGCAAGTAAAGATTTTACGATTGCTGCAGGAAAAAACATTTTATGCAGTAGGCGGCACAAAAGAAATGGATGTCGATTTTAACTTAGTAGCCGCTACTAACAGGGATCTGAAGCAAATGGTGGAAGAAGGGAAATTCAGAGAAGATTTATATTATCGTTTAAATGTCGTAAATTTCACAGTACCTCCACTTCGTGAACGGGCTTCAGATATTTTGGAGATTAGTAACTACTTCTTATATGAAAAATCCATTAAATACAATCGGCCCATTCAAGGAATTCCTCCTGAAATTGCACAGATTCTTTTGCAGTATCAATGGCCAGGAAATGTTCGTGAACTAGGTAATGTTATAGAACGCCTCGTTGTTTTTTCTGATGAAGGGGCCATTCATATTGAAGATTTACCTGCTGATATTTTAGAAGCCGTTCCAAAAAGTGAACTCAATGTGCGAAAAGATTTTCCACAAGGGACGCAACTAAGCAATCAACTAGAGCATTATGAACGTGATATTATTTCAGAGCAGCTTGCTCTCGTAAATGGCAATAAAAAAATCTGTGCTAAAAATTTAGGCATTACTCGGGCTACATTATACAATCGATTAAAAAAATTAAACATTGATGTCTAATTTTTAAAATTAATGTAAATAATTTTATACACTTTTTTCTTTCGAAATGCGTCAAGACATTAATGTACGTCCAAAAACACTTCATGGCACAGTTCTTGCAGTAACTAATATGTAAATAAAATTCCTTAATTAGGGGTGTAGTTATGCAAAATAAATCTATGATTGTATGTCGTTGTGAAGAAGTTAGCTACGATGAACTTGTAGAAGTAGCATCTGAAAATAATTGCTCTGCTCGTGAACTTAAGCTACGAACGCGGGCAGCTATGGGCTATTGTGGTGGTCGTACTTGTCGTACAATGGTCGATCACATCGCACACAAACATCACCCACGCCAAGACAGTGAAATTTCATTAAAATATCAGGCACCAATTCGTCCTGTGCGGTTTGCCGAACTAGGGGAGGTTAAATAATGACTGAACGTATTATGAATCACCCTGTTTTAGGGGTTTTACCTTCAAAAGACAAAGTGTCTTTCATTTTTGATGACCAAGAATATGAGGGATACAAAGGTGAATCCTTAGCAGCTGCTCTACTTGCAAATGGTATTCGCACCTTACGTGTCCATGAAGAAACAGGTCAACCACGTGGCATCTACTGTAATATTGGTCACTGCTTTGAGTGTCGCGTCAATGTCAACGGCTTAGAAGGAGAACGCGCATGTATAACCCCTGTCTCTGATGGCATAGTTGTGAAAAGTGGTAAGACACTTCCTACGTCGGTCCGTGACTGGAGGAAAAACAATGAAAAATAAAGTAATTATTATTGGTGCTGGTCCTGCTGGGCTTTCTGCCGCTATTACATTAGCAGAAAAAAATATAGCTGTTCTTGTCATTGATGAATACTTATATGCAGGAGGACGCTTACTTGGACAATTATATGAAGAAAGTCCAGGGAAATGGTGGAATGGCATTGCAGTATCTAAGCGTTTATTTGAACGTGCAAAAGCTCTCAATGTCGAACTTTTACTACAAACGAGCGTTTCAGATTTAGAAAAAATTGAGCAAGAGTGGACCGTCCATACAAATAAAGGTGTATTTCGTACAAGGCAGCTTCTGTTAGCTACAGGTGCCGCTGAATCTCCATTCCCAATTCCAGGTTGGACACTTCCTGGCGTAATGTCTGTAGGGGCTGCACAAGTAATGACAAATGTACATCGTGTAAAGCCCGGCAAACGTGGGGTCATTATTGGCGTTAACGTACTTTCCTCAGCCATCGCGATGGAATTACAAATCGCAAGCGTTCAAGTAGCAGCTATCACATTACCCGCTACCAACTTATTAACAGAGGATAGTGGAAACCCTCTAGAGGTCATGAATTCATTACTACATGTATCTCAGATGGCCCCCTCTCCCCTTGTTAAAATCGGAAGTAAATTTATGAAAAATGAATTTATGAAGAAGTTAGGTATTACCTTCTATCCAAAAAATGGAGTAAAAATGTGGGATATTCCAATTATGTTACGAAAAGCAGTCGTCGAAATAGTTGGCAAAGATCAAGTAGAAGGTGTAGTCATTGCAACAGTAAATACTGATGGCTCCATCGTTCTTGGCAGCGAAAAACGCATTAAAGCAGATTTTGTTTGTATAGCTGGCGGTTTATATCCTTTAGCAGAACTTGCTTCTTTAGCAGGTTGTCCATTCCATTATATTGAACAATTAGGTGGGTTTATCCCGTTACATAATGAGCAAATGGAAACTAACTTAGAGGGACTGCATGTTGCGGGCAATATTACTGGTATTGAAGGAGCAAAAGTTGCATTAGCACAAGGCAAAGTTGCTGCGCTTACAATCGCATATAAATTAAATACTGGCACTACAAAGCAAGAAATTCAACGCGCTATTGAAGATGTAGAGACTACAAGGGCTAACGCACATATTCAGTTCCATCCAGAAGTTCTAGCAGGTCGCCAACAATTGAAAAAAATTTGGACAGAGTCATTTCTAAAAGTTACCAAATAAAACTGTCAGTATTTTAGACAAAACAAAAAAGTGTATAACATTTAGCAATTAGAATATTACACTGTGTTACATTTACACGCAGCAAGCATTCGAGTCAGCGTAAACAGCATAACAACCTAAAAAAATCTTTTTCTCATAACACGGAGAAAAGGATTTTTTTTAGATTTATAAGAAAAAGATTTTTTTGACATCTTGCTTAAGACGCCCCCGTAAAGCGTTCTCGGAGTGAAGTGTGTAATCAAGAACATATTTTGATGAAGAGCATTTTTTTATGGCATAAAAAATGCATTAAGAATTATAAGGGAGGGAAGTTTTGAAGGGAGGTATTTTTTAACTATTATCTTCAATTCATAAATTTAAGCTTGAGTAATCCCTAACGATAGCTATGTAGTAAAACGATTTTAGTAGGAAATGGAAGTATACAATCTTAGGGAAATGCCCATAGCGCAAGGAATTTATGAACATAAAAAAAGAATTAGTTGTTCAAGGGGGA
Organism: Lysinibacillus xylanilyticus; assembly: GCF_001183605.1. Taxonomy (GTDB): domain Bacteria; phylum Bacillota; class Bacilli; order Bacillales_A; family Planococcaceae; genus Lysinibacillus; species Lysinibacillus xylanilyticus. The sequence continues at coordinate 85,968 of NZ_LFXJ01000009.1, forward strand.
AATAATTTGGAAGCAATCATTAATACGTTAGTCGATTACATTTGGGGAAATGCACTCGTTTATTTAGCATTAGGTGTAGGTTTGTATTTTACTATTCTGACTCGAGCTGTACAATTTCGTTATATTCCAGAAATGATACGATTATTGCGTGAACGAAAAGAATCAAATGAAGGAATATCATCTTTCCAAGCTTTTTGTATGGCATTATCTGGACGTGTTGGGGTCGGTAATATCGCAGGGGTAGCTACTGCTATTGCGGCTGGTGGACCAGGTGCAGTTTTTTGGATGTGTGTGATGGCGTTTCTTGGAGGGGCAAGCGCTTTCATTGAATCAACACTAGCACAGGTTTATAAAGAAAAAGCAGATAATCAATATCGTGGTGGATCACCGTTTTATATTGAAAAAGGTTTAAAACTTAAAGGTTTCGCTATTTTTGTAGCACTTGTTATTTGTATTTCTTATGGCATTTTAGTACCCGGTATTCAAGCAAATACAATTGCCACTTCATTTAGTACAGCATTTAATATTTCTCCATATATAACGGGTATAGTGATTGTTGTCCTTTTAGGACTAATAATTTTTGGTGGTGTTAAACGTATTGCTCGAGTTGCCGATAAAATTGTGCCTATCATGGCGCTTGCCTACGTTCTTTTAACACTTATTATTTTAGGTGCTCATGCAAGTGAAATTCCTAATATGATTAAATTAATTTTTACAAGTGCATTTGGTACGAACGAAATATTTGGGGGTATAATTGGTACTGCCATCGCTTGGGGTGTAAGACGTTCAGTATTTTCAAATGTTGCTGGAGCTGGTGAAGCAACATTCAGTTCTGCCGCTGCTGAAGTATCCCATCCAGCTAAACAAGGATTAGTGCAAGGTTTCTCGATTTACATTGATACTATTATCGTGTGTACAGCAACTGCTTTAATGATTTTAATTACAGGTATGTATAATGTAACACCTCCTGGAGCAACAGCGCCTCTAGTTGAAAACATTCCTGGCGTTGTGGCAGGTACTGCTTATACACAAGCGGCAGTCTCTACTGTGTTTAATGATTTTGGTAGTGGTTTCGTGGCTATAGCCATTTTCCTTTTTGCATTTACAACTTTAATGGCCTACTACTATATCGCAGAAACTACCATCGTATATTTAGATAAAAAACTGCAATACCCAGTATTAAAATTAGTTTTAAAATTTGTCTTCTTAATTGTAGTTTATATTGGAAGTGTTCAATCTGTTAGTTTGATGTGGGGTCTTGGAGATATCGGATTCGGCAGTATGAGTTATTTAAACTTTATTGCCATTGTCTTATTAACAAAACCAGCTATAAAAGTTTTGCGTGATTACGACCGTCAAAAGAAGGCTGGGCTCGATCCGATTTTTGATCCGCGAGAAGTAGGCATTGAAAATGCTGATTTCTGGATAGAGTACAGTAACAAACATAAACATAACAAATAGAAAAAAGAGCAACTACAAAAACTATAATGGTTTGTAGTTGCTCTTTCATTGTTTAATTGCCAACAGTTTTAATTTCTTGTCGATGGTAAATTACATCATTTGAACATTTGAGTTTAAGTGTCCGTTTACATCCAACCCTAGGGATTGAAGCGACCACGAGGATATAGTACTTTAGCCTATGCCGTTTCTTTAACAATAAAAAACAGCCAGCACTCAGCTGACTGTTTTCATTGCCTAGCGACGTCCTACTCTCACAGGGGGAAGCCCC